>CBDBJW010000007.1:2165000-2486882 GCA_965206505.1 Longimicrobiales bacterium | reverse complement strand
TCTCCTCGAATGGAGGATCGGGGCGTTCTCCCTCGGCGCCGTCCTGGGACTCGCAGGCATTTTCCTGAACATTTCCTGGCTCGTGTGGGCCGCGCTGATCGTTTTGCTGGGGGGAGTCGCGCTTCGAAGGTGGGCGGCCCGTGATTCGGAATCCAAAGAGCAGGAGCCGACGACGCACGAGTAGGAGCCTCACCATGCCCGGCCGTCCATGGACTCGCCCGGTGCCCGAGTCCAGAGTTGCGGATGTCCCCGACTTTGGTCGAAGCCCGCCGCATTTTACACGATCAATTCGGATTCTCGTCTTTTCGAGACGGCCAGGAGCCTCTGGTGGGTGCCGCGCTGGCAGGCAGGGACGCACTCGGCGTACTTCCGACGGGCGGCGGCAAGAGCCTCTGCTATCAGGTCCCCGCCCTGGTTCTGCCTGGGCTCACACTCGTGTTGAGCCCGCTGATCTCGCTTATGGAGGACCAGACCCAGCGAGCCCAACGTGCTTCGATCCCGGCTGCGTTCATCACCAGCGCGCTGTCCGCGAGCGAGCGGCGTACGGTGTTGCACGGTGTGCTCAGCGGGGGGATCAAGCTGCTTTTCGTGGCGCCGGAGCGTCTGGAGACGCCAGGTTTCATGGACGCGCTCGGGGCGGCTGGTGTCTCACTGATTGCCGTGGATGAGGCACATTGTATTTCAGAATGGGGGCACGACTTCAGGCCCTCCTATCGCCGTCTGGGCGTGCTGCGACGCAAGCTCACGGCGCCGGTAATGGCTCTCACCGCGACCGCCACACCGAGAGTACGACAGGATATTCTGGACGTGCTTTCGCTGGATCGTCCGCTACGGGTCGTGGGGTCGTTCGATCGCCCGAACCTGAGTTGGTACGTCGAACGGGCGGATGGGCATTCGGCGAAGATGAGCGCCATCCGCCGCCTCGTTCGATCGGAGTCGGGCGCCGTCGTGATCTACGCAGGGACGCGCCGTGTCGTCGAAACGATTCGCTCCGATCTCGCGCAGCTTGGGACACCGACTGCCGCATATCACGCGGGGTTGGAACCGGAGGCGCGAAGCCGTGTGCAGGAGCAGTTCCTGACTGGAAAGACCCGCAAGGTCGTGGCCACCAACGCGTTCGGAATGGGTGTGGACAAGAGCGACGTCCGGCTCGTGCTTCACTACCAGATGCCCGGAACCCTGGAGTCCTACTACCAGGAGGCGGGGCGCGCTGGCCGGGACGGCGCTGCCGCTCGTTGCGTCGCTCTCTGGGGTGCGAACGATCAACGTCTACACATGACCTTCCTCGACCGCTCTCGGCCGCCCCTGCGCCTCTTGAAGAGGGCTGCCCGGTGCCTCCGGCGTAGAGTCGGTGCGGGCGAACGGGGCTTGGTGGAGGCCCGTCATCTCCTCCGCGCTGCTGGTTGCAAGGAGGAGGAGTTGTCGACGTTTCTTGCGGCCCTGGAACGCCACGGGGTGCTTCGCGTCTACAACCGGCCGGGGAGGGCGGACTCAAACCCGCAGGGGAGGGCGGGCTCAGATCCGGGCCTCGTCGACCCGATCCTCGATCTAGGTGTTCGCGCCTCGCGCCCGGACTGGTTGGGGGCACAGCGGCTCCGTAGGGCGGGCGTCGAAGCGCTGCGGGCGGTCCGAGATTACGCCACCACGCCGAGGTGCAGGAGGCGGGCGCTTCTCGGCTACTTCGGCGACGAGGCCACGATCTGCGGCGGTTGTGACGTATGTGGGGACGGTGGCTTGGGTACGGCCTCCATCGGTCGAAGGGTATCATCAACGGTAGGCTGACGGTTAGCTTTGAAATACGCGTGAACTCCGATCGAAGACGCTTTCGCCGGAGAGAAGCATGGCCGCTCTCTCGCTCGACTTGGCAAAAGCGCCTTCGACACCGCCGACACCACACTACGAATTGAGACTGAACACGAGAAGTCTTGAAGCAATTAAGGAAAGGAAGATCCCTCACGAATCACCCAGCTTGGCTGAAGCGCCGAGGTCTGCGAGGTCGGTGAGGGTACTAACGAAATCCAGCGTCTGATCATCGGGCGGCAACTCATCAGAGAGATGCTCGGCCTGACGGCGCCGGAATAACAGGGAAGTCCACTCGGGCCGCTGGCCTGCCATTACGGGCTCAGTCTGAAGCCGACGTCGCTCCTCCGAGGCTTAAAGGGGGGGGCGGCGGCGGGACGGGTTGAGCGCACCGGCGGGATTGGTCATGAGGGACCGACCGGGAGAAAAATCAAAGTGAGGAGAGAAATCCTCGTGAGCGCTACCGCCCACGAATCGTGGGTAGCGCTCATGGAAGACGACCAGTTGGTGGAGATGATGCTCGACCGAGCCGACCAAGGCCGCATGCTCGGAGACATCTACTTGGGTAAGGTGGAAGCCGTCTTGCCCGGCATTCAGGCCGCATTCGTCGATATTGGTACAGACAAGGCCGGATTCCTTCATGTCTCGGACCTCGAGGTGGAGGACGACGACGACGAAAACGGCGGTGGCCGGCGCAGGCGCGACCGGAAGTACCCGCCGATCCAGGATCACATCAAGAAGGGCCAGGAGATCATAGTCCAGGTCACGAAGGAGCCCATTAGTACCAAAGGGCCGCGCCTGACCGCTGAGATCTCACTTCCTGGGCGATTTCTCGTCTATATGCCTGGGTCGTCCCGGGTGGGTGTGAGCCGCAAGATCGAGGACCGCGAGGAGCGTGCGCGCCTCCGCAAGCTTGCCAAGGGTGTCCTCCCCAAGGACCGGGGGGGTATCATCGTGCGGACGGTGAGTGAGGAACTCAATCAGGAAACGTTCCAGAAGGATTTCAAACGCCTCAGCTCCAAGTGGCGGAAGATCCTGAAAAAGAAGGAGGGAGTGAAGGCGCCACGCCCTCTCCACCGTGAGGCGAAGCTCATCAGTGGCGTGATCCGGGACCTGTTCAGCAGTCGTTTCGAGTCGATTACGGTGGACGATAAGGGGGTCCACAGTGAGATCCTCCAGTACGTGAAGAGCGTCGCTCCGGAGCTCAAGGATCGCGTCCGGCTCCACAAGGGCCCCGAGTCACTCTTCGACGAGTATGGAGTCGAGGAGGAATTTCAGGCGACGCTCCAGAGGAAGGCGGTGCTCCGTTCGGGCGGATATATCGTTATCGAGCCCACGGAGGCGCTCGTATCGATCGACGTCAATACGGGGCGGTACAAAGGAAAGAAGGATCCCGAAAGCACGATCCTGAAGACCAACCTCGAGGCCACCCGGGAGATCGCGCGCCAGCTCCGCTTGAGGGACATCGGGGGCATCATCGTCTGTGACTTCATCGACATGGAGTCTCAACGGAACCGTGACATGGTCCTCAACGAGCTCCGCACTCATCTGGGCAGGGACCGTGCCCGCACCAAGGCCTTCGAGGTCTCCAGTCTGGGATTGGTCGAAATGACGCGTCAGAGGGTCCGGCCGTCTCTGTTCCAGACCCTCACCGGTGCGTGCGATCACTGCGAGGGGACCGGCCGGGTGTACACGCCGGCTACGGTCGTTCGCCAGATTGAGCGGAGCATCCGGCGTGTCTCGGTGAAGGGAGATGAGAAAAAGCTCTTGATTCGGATGCATCCCGAGGTCGCTTTACGGATCATCGAGAAGGAGCCCGACTTTATCCGGAAGTTGGGACAGGTCACCAGTCTGAAACTCGACATGAGCGACGATCCGCTGCTTCGAGAGGACGAGTTTCGGATCCTTTCCGGCGCGGCCCAGACCGATGTGACTTCCAGGTACGTGGCTGCTTGACGACCGGCCGGCGATGAATCGGGAACCGAACGACCGCCGAGCTGCGAAGGGGTTGACCCTCCACCGGCATTCCGTGACTTTTTTTTTGGCTACACGGGGTCAATTCGTAGGGACGACGAGGATTTATGTACGCGGTCTTTCGCACAGGTGGTAAACAGTTCCGGGTGGAACCGGGCTCCAGGCTCCGGATCCCCACGCTGGAAGCGGAGGAAGGCACCACGGTCTCTTTCGACCAAGTGCTGATTACTTCCGACGGAGACGCGGTCTCAGTGGGCCTGCCCACGGTTGCCGGTGCCTCCGTCAAAGCCGAGGTGCTGCGTCATGGCAAGGATCGTAAGATCATCGTCTTCAAGCGCAAGAAGCGTAAGGGTTACCGCAGGAAACAGGGACATCGTCAGAAATTCACCGAAATCCGAGTCGCTGAAATCAAGCTTTAACATCTGGATTTCGTTACAACGCTCCCGAGGAGCACCTGATGGCACATAAGAAGGGCGTGGGATCGAGCCGAAACGGCCGGGACAGTAATCCCAGCCGGCTCGGCGTGAAGCGGTACGGTGGGGAGTGGGTGAGTGCAGGTAGTATCATCGTACGGCAGCGCGGGACCCACTTCCATGCCGGGTTTAATGTAGGCCGCGGGGGCGACGATACACTTTTCGCCACCTCGGACGGAGTGGTGAAGTTCGAAAATTATCGACGCCGCAAGGCCGTTTCGGTCTATCCGACGGCCTGAATCTGAGCCCATGCCCAGTAAGGCCCGTTCCGCGGCGATACGCTGCGGGACGGGCCCTTTCTGTTTCGATTTTTGTCCCCTTTTTAGGACACCTCACCGGATCTTTTCCCGCTCTTCTAGCGTAGTGTGCCGAGCGGAGGGAGAAGTATAGATATGTTCGATACGAAAGAATTGTTGTCACGGGTGAGGCGATGGCCATCGGTTTTTGGGCGTTCGATGGTATTGTCGTCTCGCCGCTTGTCCGCGAGCGGATGGTACACGCAGCGGGGGCGGGCACGGAAATCTGCGGAGCGGGTTTTGCAACTCGTGGTATTGAGCTTCGCCCTGGGTGCGTTGTTGGTCGATTGGACCCCGGTGCATCGCCTCGCTGGGGAGGTCGAGGCGAGATGGTCGCGGCACGCGGTCGTTCCGTCGGCGGTCGTTTCATCGGCCCTGGCCGACATGGGGCGTGAGTTGGCCGACGTACAGCTTCCGATCGAACTGAACGAGCGCGTCGAGCATTGGATGCTGCGGTTTTCCACGTGGGACAAGCCAGAGTTTGAAGAGACCCTTTCCCGGGCTGGACTCTACTCCGACATGATCCGGGGTAAGCTCCGCGCTCGCGGAATGCCGGAGGAGTTGGTTTACTTCGCCATGATCGAGTCCGGATTCCTCACAAACGCTCGATCGCACGTCTTGGCGACCGGCATGTGGCAGTTCATGGATCCCACAGCGAGAGCGTACGGGTTGCACATCGACGGCTACGTGGATGAGCGACGGGATCCGGTGCGGGCCACGGACGCCGCTCTCCAATATCTCAGTGATCTATATCAGCAGTACGGCTCGTGGTATCTCGCCGCCGCCGCGTACAACGCCGGTCCGACCCGGGTGTCACTTGCCCTCGCGCGGCGGTCGGGTGTGCGGGCCGGGGACAAGAACCTCCATGGGGAGGGGGATGAGAACCTCTATTGGGAGATTGTCGATCATCTTCCCGAGGAGACCGCCCAGTATGTGCCGAGACTGCTCGCCGCCATGTACCTGGCGCGTTATGCCGACCGATTCGACCTGGATGTGACCTTGGCGGATCCGTACATGTACGATCTGGTTTGGGCCCCCGGCGCCACATCGTTGGCAGACATAGGGGAGACGATGGGGCTGTCCCGTGATCGAATGCGAGAGCTCAACCCGCAGCTCATTCGCGGCATGACGCCGCCCGGTAACGTGTATCCGTTGCGGGTTCCCCTCGGGCGGGCCTATCAGGCGATGGCCGCCCTGGCTACACCCCACCGCCGGAGTCGTTTGGCGGACGACTAAAGAAGACTGTTGAAGGAGTACTACCGCTCGGGTTGCTCGGGCTCGGTAGGCCTGGTCGGCGGGTCTGAGGAGCCGCGCTGGCTTTGTGTTTGGCGGGCGGAAGAGATAATACGCCAGATCACGTCCCGGGTGAGTTCTTCATCCACTCCCAAGGCCCTCGATCGCTCCGCTACGCGCCGCACGACTCGGGCCTCACGTGCTGGATCGAGGATCGGGAGGCCGAGCGATTCTTTGATGCGGCCGATTTCCAGGACCAGGTCCCGGCGTTCCCCGATCAACTGAATGATCTCATCGTCGACGGCGATGATGCGTACTCTCAGTTCCTCGAGTCGTTCCTCGGGCGGTGCGGTCGAATCCGGCGGGGAGTCAGCGCTCATTCGACCGACCATCCTCATCCCACGAGTAAAAACCTTCTCCCGATTTCTTGCCAAGCTTTCCCTCCGCGACCATCTGCTCGAGAAGTTCGGGTGGTCGAAACGCCTCCGATCCCAGCGCTCCGTGAAGATAAACGGCGGCGTCCATCTGGACGTCCAATCCCATCAGATCCATAAGCCTCAATGGCCCTACTGGATGACCGTATACGAGTCCCATCGCCCTGTCGATGTCCTCCGGGCGAGTCACGCCTGCTTCGACCATGCGGATCGCCTCCAAGCATAGAACGATTCCCAATCGCGACGATGCGAAGCCCGGTGAGTCCCGCACCAGGATCGGGTGCTTACCGATCGCCTCGACGAATTCGACGATCTGCGCCCGAGTCACTTCGGACGTGTGCACTCCCCACACGACCTCCACGAGGTCAATCTCGTGGACCGGATTGAAGAAGTGGACCCCGAGGAAACGTGCTGGATGGTCCATGCCGGTGGACAGCTCGGAGATGCTGAGTGAGGACGTGTTCGTTGCGAAAACGGTGTCTTCGCCGACCCTTTGCTCCAAAAGCCTGAATAAGCCACGCTTGATATCCATCGATTCTGGAGCCGCTTCGATGATCAGTTGCGCGCCTTGCACGGCAAAAGCCAGGTCGGAGCTTCGTTGGATTCGGCTGAGGACCTGATCCCGTTCGGGTTCGGAAAGCTTTCCTATGGAGACGATTTTATCGAGGTCCGTCCGGATGAGTTTGAGCCCGGTTTCGACGGCGCCGAGGTCCACGTCATACAGGACCGTGTTGATACCGGCCAAGGCACACACGTGCGCAATCCCGTGTCCCATGGTACCGGCTCCGAGCACGGTCACACTCTGAAAGTGTAGAGTCATCCGCACCCCGCGGTTTTGACGCGTCCGGAGCATCCGACCACATGACGGGCGCGAAAGGGGGTGTCGGGCCCGTGGTCGCGGCTCATTGTGGCCCCCAAGTGACGGGATCGGTGTTCTTGGCCGCCCGCCGGCCGAGCGGTATCCCCAGGAGCGCGACGGTGGCAACCATCCCTCGGACGGAGGGCGTCTTCCCTACTTCAACCGTTTCGTGCGATTGTTTGAAAAGCAAGCTATTCGGACTTCCGCCGAGGGGCAACCAGCCCCCGGGCGGCCTAGGAAGCACCTATTCGTACAGCGCCTAAAGGTCTGTTGAAGAGGTGGTAAAGGCCTGCGCGAGAAGGTTTGGAGACCCCGAATCGTACCCTCAATAGACGCTGGATTGCGCGGTGCGTCCCAGGGTGTGTGCTCTCGGGGCGACCCGCGAGGGGATCAGGCTACTTGTAGACCCGGGTTCCGGCCGTACCTTGTGATGGTTCGATACGATGAGCGACCCCAGGAGGGGAATGCCATGCAACGGACTTATTTGACCGCCGCCGCCGTACTGGTCGGGGGACTCGTGGGCTGGCCGTCGGGTGCCCTTGCACAGGACGCCCCATTGGTATTCAGGGTTCCCGTGACCGGCGTGGTGGAGATGGGGCTCGCCCCGTTCATCGAGCGTGCCATCCGTGAGGCTGAGAGTGCCGGAGTAGGTGTCGTCGTCCTCGATATCGATACACCCGGTGGACGCGTCGATTCGGCAGAGCGCATCGCCGACGCGATTTCCGATTCGGGTGTGCCCGTTTATGCCTTCGTGAACCGCCGAGCTTTTTCGGCGGGTGCTTTGATCGCTCTGGCGACACGCGGCATCTACATGAGGCCGGGGTCGGTCCTAGGCGCGGTAACGCCGGTTGATGGTTCCGGTACGAAGGCTTCCGAGAAGATCGTTTCCGCGATGCGAAGTGAAATGCGTGCACTCGCCGAGGCCCGCGGGCTCGATCCGGCGATCGCGGAGGCGATGGTGGACGAATCGTTGGCTGTTCCGAACGTGGTAGACGCCGGGCGGCTCCTCACATTGACGACGGAAGAGGCGGTGCGCGTCGGGTATGCGAGCGAGACGGACAACTTCTCCAGCTTACTCGATGCTCTCGGCTTCGCCGGCGCTGAGGTCACCGATTTCAATGTAAATTGGGCCGAACGGTTCGTCCGATTTTTCTCGAACCCCGTCGTAGCCCCGTTCCTGCTATCACTGGGATTCCTAGGGCTCATCATCGAAATCAAAACGGCGACCTTCGGGCTCGCCGGGCTGGCCGGCGCACTTTCTCTGTCCCTGTTTTTCGGCTCCCATTTGATTCTCGGATTAGCCGGCTGGGAGGATCTCCTTCTTGTTGGAGCAGGGGTCTTGTTCGTCGCAGCCGAAGTGCTTCTGATCCCCGGTTTCGGCCTCTTTGGCGTTTTGGGCATCGCCGGCATCGCCGGCGGCATCTACATGAGTCTGCTCGGCAGTCTTCCCTCGGCGCAGGACTTCAGCCGGGCGGGGAGCGTGCTCATCACTACATTGGTGCTCTTGTTGGTCACGGGATGGGCTCTCCTGCGGCATCTGCCCAAGAGCAAGAGGATGTTTCGGTCGGGTATCTTCCTCGGCACGCGGACCGACCGGGCCATCGGATACGAGTCCGCCGAAAAGAGGAGCGACCTCATCGGCGCCGAGGGTGTCGCCGCGACAGATCTTCGGCCCTCGGGTGTGGGTATCTTCCGTGACGAACGTGTCGATATCGTGTCCCAGTCGGAGTGGATCGAGGAGGGCACGCCCGTCCGCGTCGTGAGCGCGGAAGGATACCGTCAAGTGGTTCGGCCCATCGGTATTTCCGGTGAAAAGAGTGCAGCCAAAGACTCATCTGACCAGGATCCATCTGAAGTAGCGGACGTCTAACTCCTACGGACTGATCTTTCGGAGACTCCACCCGTTGGGTCAACCGGTTCAGCGAAAGGAACACTAAATGCAGGACGGCGATATTTTCAGTTTGTTCGTGCTTGCCATGGTCATCGGGTTGATCTCGGTGGTCGCGTGGGCGGTTCCGGTACGTTTGTGGATCGAAGCGCTATCTGCCGGAGCGCGTGTCGGGATGGGATACCTGGTCGGCATGCGTCTGCGTAAAGTGAGTCCGCCGGCGGTGGTTCGGCCCCTGATCTGGGCGACCAAGGCGGGCATCCCGTTGAGCGTGAACGACCTCGAGGCGCATTATCTCGCGGGAGGGCAGGTGGATCGGGTGGTTCGTGCGCTCATCAGCGCCGACAAGGCGAACATCGAGATGGGCTTTCAGCAGGCGGCGGCCATCGACCTGGCGGGCCGCGATGTGTTCGAGGCGGTGCAGGTCTCAGTGAACCCGAAAGTGATCAACACGCCCAAGGTGGCCGCCATGGCGAAGGACGGCATCCAGCTCATCGCGCAGGCCCGGGTGACCGTACGGGCGAACATCAATCGCCTGGTGGGTGGCGCTGGCGAGGAAACGATTCTGGCACGGGTCGGGGAGGGAATCGTCTCCTCCATCGGCTCGGCGCACTCCCACAAGGAAGTTCTCGAGAACCCGGATGCGATCTCGAAAACCGTTCTGGCCAAGGGGCTCGATTCCGGTACCGCCTTCGAGATCCTTTCGATCGACATCGCCGACGTCGACGTCGGGAAGAACATCGGTGCCGACCTCCAGACGCATCAGGCCGACGCGGACAAGCAGGTGGCCCAGGCCCGAGCCGAGGAGCGTCGCGCGATGGCGGTCGCCTTGGAGCAGGAGATGAAGGCGAAGGTCGAGGAGATGAGGGCCGATCTGGTGAAGGCCGAGGCACAGGTGCCGCTCGGGCTGGCCGATGCGTTCCGGCAGGGTCATATGGGCGTCATGGACTACGTGCGATACAACAACATCCAGTCCGATACGTCCATGCGGCAGGCCATCGCCAGCGGTGATGAGGCGGATTCGGAGCCGCTGGCCTAAGTGGAGGACGCTCATGGATGACGGACTGATCCAGTTTCTGATCATCGCGGTCTTTATCATCGTTTCGATGATGGACGGAGCCGCCCGGAAGCGGCGCAAACAAGCACAAAGCCTAGGGACTCTCCCCGAGCCGAACAGGTTTTCGGAGGCGGCCGACGATCTGGATCAGACGGCCGAGTCTTCTGAAGGGATCGTGCCTGAGGATCTCTGGCAGGAGATCGCCGCATTGGCTCGTGGGGAGGCAGGCTTGAACCCCGATCCCGACTCCGAGCTGGAAGCGTGGACTGCTCCGCAGCAAGAGATTCCGCAGATGAGCACTCCTGCGGCGGAAGGCGGAGGGCCTGCCGGACGGTCGACCGAGTCATACGATCGGCCGGATATTCCTTCACTGACCGAGACACGAGCGGCCGACCTCCAGAGCGGGTACTTACACGCCGACCAGGCCGCTAGCCACGAGGAGCACGCTCACGAGAAACACGCCCAGGTTGCCCGGCCGGCCCGACCCCTCCCCGAGGAGCTGCCACGCGAGTTTGTGCCGCATCCCCCCGGGTCGCCCAGCAAGCTGCAGAAGGGGCTTCGCAGCGCCCAGAAATCACGGGGTTTGCTCTCGGGGGTCAGACTCGGCGCCCGGGAGTCTCTCCGGGACGCCATCATCGTGGCTGAGGTGTTGAGTCCTCCGGTATCACTACGAGACTCGGAGTGGAAGCCTCTTTTCTAGGCCCCCGCTAGCTCTACATCTCGCCCGAGGCGATCCTCCGGAGTACCGTGTGCAGGATCCCACCGTTTCGGTAATACTCGACGTCCACTTCTGAATCGAGACGGGCCACGGTCGAAAAGCTCGTCTCATGTCCGTCATCGGTACGGGCCACGACGCTCAGGCGAGCGTGAGGCTCCAGTCCCTCCGACACCCCTAGGATGTCGAACGTCTCGCGTCCGGTCAGACCGAGGGATTCCGGTGTATCGCCTTCTTCGAACTGAAGGGGCAGTACACCCATACCCACCAGGTTGCTGCGGTGGATCCGCTCGTAGCTTTCCGCGATCACAGCTTTGACCCCGAGCAGCAGGGTCCCCTTCGCGGCCCAATCCCGTGAGCTGCCGGTCCCATACTCTCGGCCGGCTAGGACGACCAGGGGTGTTCCCTCCGACCGATACCGCATGGCCGCATCGTAGATCGTCATTTCGTCTCCGCTCGGGATGTGGACCGTGTAGCCTCCCTCGCGGTTGTCGAGCATGAGGTTGCGGATGCGCACGTTGCCGAACGTGCCCCGGATCATCACCTCGTGGTTGCCGCGCCTCGATCCGAAGGTGTTGAACTGCCATGGTTTCACGCCTCGCTCCCGTAGGTACGCTCCCGCGGGTTCGTCCTTCGGGATGGTGCCGGCCGGCGAGATGTGGTCCGTGGTCGTGGTTTGCCCGAAGATGCCGAGGACACGGGCGCCTTGGATGTCTACGAGCTCCCCGACATCCTGAGACATCCCCTGGAAGAACGGGGGGTTACGGATGTAAGTGGAGTCATCCTCCCAGTCGTACAGGTTGTCGTCGTCCGAGGGGAGGGGAAGGGCCTGCCACAAGTCGTTGCCGTCGAAGACCTCGGCGTAACGCCGCTCGAACATTTCGGGTACCAGCGCTTGCTGGACAGTCTTCCGAATGACGTCCGAGCTGGGCCACAGGTCCCGAAGGTAGACCGGCCCGTCGGTGCCCTGGCCCAGCGGCTCGGTCGGCCAGTCTATGTCGACTCGACCCGCCAGGGCGTACGCCACCACGAGCATGGGAGACGCCAAGTAGTTGGCGCGGATCTCAGGGTGAATACGCGCCTCGAAGTTCCGATTCCCGGAGAGCACGGCGGCGACCACCAGACCCTGGTCTCGAATGGCCTCACTGATCGGCTCGGCGAGGGGACCCGAATTCCCGATACAGGTCGTACACCCGTACCCGACCACACCGAACCGGAGTTGATCGAGATACTCCATGAGGCCGGACGCCTCTAGGTAGTCCGTGACGACCTTCGAGCCCGGCGCCATGCTCGACTTGACCCATGGCTTGACCTGGAGCCCGAGTTCCACGGCCTTCTTGGCCAATAACCCCGCGCCCACCATGACAGAAGGGTTCGATGTGTTCGTGCAGCTCGTGATCGCCGCGATCACGATACTTCCGTCTTCGAGCTCACACGTCTCCCCGTCGAGGTCCACCTGAACGGTACGCGCGCCATCTCCGTTTACCGAAAACCCGGAGGGTAACAAAGCCGGTAGGTCTCTCGCGAATGCCTGCGGCAGATCACCCAGCGCGATCCGATCCTGAGGCCGTTTGGGGCCCGCCACACTGGGCTCGACCGTGCCGAGATCCATGTGGAGGACGTCGGTGTACTCGGGATCCGGAGTCTGGTCCGTACGGAAAAGACGCTGTTCCTTGCTGATCCGCTCGACCCGCTCCACCAGCTCCGCACTTCGGCCCGAACCGCTCAAGTAGGCCAGGGTCTCGTCATCCACGGGGAAAAAACCGATGGTCGCACCGTATTCAGGAGACATGTTCGCCAGTGTGGCTCGGTCCGGCAGCGTCAGATTCGAAAGTCCCGGCCCAAAGTATTCGACGAAACGGCCGACCACACCGTGGGCACGCAGCATCTGAACTACATGAAGCACCAAGTCCGTAGCAGTGGCGCCCTCGGGCAGCTGTCCGGTGAACTTCACACCCACGACCTCGGGGAGGAGCATGTAGTAGGGCTGACCGGTGAGAACCGCTTCTGCCTCGATTCCTCCCACCCCCCACCCCACCACCCCGAGTCCGTTGATCATCGTGGTGTGGGAGTCCGTGCCCACCAACGTGTCAGGGTAAGCGACGGAGAGGCCGTCTTCCGTCCTGCGGTGCACCACGGAGGCCAAGTACTCGAGGTTGACCTGGTGGACGATGCCGGTGCCTGGCGGAACTACCCGGAAATCCTCGAAGGCGTGCTGGGCCCAGCGCAGAAGGGCGTAGCGCTCCCTGTTGCGCTCGAATTCACGCTCCACGTTCTGCCGGTACGCCTCGGGGGTGCCGAAGAAGTCCACCTGCACGGAATGATCAATGACGAGGTCGGCCGGCACCACTGGGTTGATCCGGTCGGGATCACCATCCAGCGCTTTGAGTCCATCCCGCATGGCCGCCAGGTCGACGACCGCCGGAACACCTGTGAAGTCCTGGAGAACGACGCGGGAAGGCATGAACGGCACGTCCGCGCCCGCGTTGGTGGGGCTCCACGAGGCTACGGCCTTCACGTGATTTTCCCCCACGTACTGTCCACCGGAATGCCGGAGGGCGTTCTCGAGGAGGATGCGTATCGAAAACGGCAGGCGGTCCAAGTCGGCTACGCCGGACGCCTCGAGCGCCGCCAGGCTGTAGAACGATGTCGAGCCCTCCATCAAGTCGATGCTGGAGAGTGTGCCAAAAGGATCGCTACTCATGGGGCCTCGTGTTTCTATGTGCGCACGTTGACAAGAACACAATATCAAAGGCGCTGCATCGGAAACACCCCGGCACCTGCTTGAGCCGCCCCACGCCAGGATGCCTCACGACCGGCCGCCCAACGCGGGGTATGCCCACGGGGGGGAGCGTTAAGTCAGAAAACCGACCCTGGGCAGCAGCTTCAGCACTCCCCATCCCGCCACCGCCGCCACGATCACACCGATTAGTCCCCAGGCCACATTTCCGTACAACAGGAAGCCTGTGCCGAAAAGTGCCGCGTATACCATCACGCAACCCAGGAACCAAGAGAGAAGGCCGGCGGCGAACTCGCCGCCCGAGCCCGAGTCGCTTTCACCCGTCCCATCCGCTCCGGCCCCGTCGGTACGGGGCACCACGGCGTCCCATCCCTTTCCAAGCGGCCGGATCTTGGCGTGGAAGTCCCGGAGGGTCTCGGTATCCACCGGGGATGTCAGGAAGGTGACCACGAGCCAACCCACCGTCGTCACGGCGACACCCACCACGAGTTCCGCCGAAGGGTCCCACCTCGCGAAACCGAGCCGCGTGTGGAAAAATCCGAAGTACACGGCGACCACGAACGAGATCACCATCGCGGAGATCTCGCTCCAGGTGTTGATGCGCCACCAGAACCAGCGGAGTAAAAACACCAGCCCTGTTCCGGCGCCGATCTGAAGGAGGATCTGAAACGCCTGCATCGCCGTCTCCAGCTGAAGGCCGACGAATGAGGAAAGTACGATGAGCGCGACCGTCGAGACGCGGGCCACCCTCACGTAATCTTTCTCCCCCCGATCCGGAGCCACGAAGCGGCGGTATACGTCATCCACGACGTAGGACGCCCCCCAGTTCAGGTGCGTGCTGATCGTCGACATATACGCGGCTGCGAGGGAGGCCACGACCAGACCGAGAAGTCCGTGGGGGAGGAACACGAGCATCGCTGGATAGGCCAGGTCGTTGCCGATGACGGAGGGATCGACGTTCGGAAACGCGGCGGTGAGGTCACTCAGGGTCGGATACACGATCAGCGAGGCCAGTGCGACCAGAATCCACGGCCATGGCCGAATCGAGTAGTGCGCCACATTGAACCACAGTGTGGCCTGCATTGCGTTCTTCTCGTCCTTCGCTGCCAACATGCGCTGTGCAGTGTATCCACCGCCTCCGGGCTCGGCTCCCGGGTACCAGGTGCTCCACCACTGTACAGCGATCGGTACGATGAAGACCGCGGCCGCCGTCGTAGGGTCCGAGAAGTCAGGGAGAAACGAGAGTTTGTCGACGACGTTGGGGTGGCCCATCAGTCCTGATAGCCCTCCCACCTCAGGGAGCCGGAGGGTGTAGACCGCAGCTCCCACGGAACCAATCATCGAGACGGTGAAAAGGAGCAGGTCCGTGACCAGGACACCCCACAGGCCCGAAGTGGCGGAGTAAATGACCGTGGCGGTGCCGGCCACCAGAACCACCGTGTACTTGTCGACGCCAAGTAGAACCCCGCCGATCTTGATGGCCGCCAACGTCACGGTGGCCATGATCATGACGTTGAAGAACACGCCCAGGTAGACGGCACGGAAGGCCCTCAGGAAGGCAGCCGAGCGCCCGGCGTAGCGCACTTCGTAGAATCCAATGTCGGTCAACACTCCCGAGCGCCGCCAGAGCTTGGCATAGAAGAAAACGGTGCACATTCCGGTGATGACGAATGCCCACCAAACCCAGTTTTGGCTGACACCCCCAGAGCGGACGAGGTCGGTGACCAGGTTGGGCGTATCGGCCGAGAAGGTCGTGGCCACCATGGAGGTCCCGATCAACCACCAGGGCATGGTGCGACCCGCGAGGAAGTAGTCCTCCCTCCCGCCTCCCGCCCGACGGGCGAAGGCCAACCCCACGGCGATAATCGTGACTCCGTAGAGCGCCAGAACCCACCAGTCGAGTGTCGAGAGTTGCATTAATCTTCCATGCCGAATTCTTCCGTGCTCATCACAAGTCCCATCCCGCGCGCTCGAGCATCCAGAGATTGATAACCACGACGACCAGCGCCGTGAGATAAAATGCCGGGGGCGTCATGGCGTCGGGCGAGGGGAAGAAGGCGCCCGCGATCAAAGGAGGCGTGCGCACGCCATTCAAACCCCACAGGATCCGGGCGAACCAGACGTTGCGCCAGTGGTAGAGGCCGACAAATCCGAACGCCGCCACCGCGGCGCCGCCGATGAGCCACGCCACCGGCGGGCCGAAGCGCGTGGGCAGAGTGCCCGCCTCGAGCATCGCGTACACTGCCGCCTCGTAGAGGATGGCTACATGAAGGTAAACGAAGCCCGCTTGCCGGAACTTACCCACACGGACTGGTGACCAATCTTGCCTTAGCACAATTCCCCTGAATACAGTCTAATCGCCCCTGTCGGCGGTCACGCCCTCCGCAGAGCCGGAAATACCGTCGGGATTCTACCCGTTTTCGACGGAGTCGGACACCGCCATACTTGACAAGACCCAATCCGAGATCGGTTATGAGGTACGTACTGGTAGTCACATCCGAGAGTAGGAGCTGTCCATGACTTCGCGCGGCTGTACATGCCTCGTTCTAGCCTTCGTCCTTTCCGCCTGTGCTTCGTCTACTGGCACGCCCTTCGCCGAGGGTGGCGGAACGGCGACACGGGCCGCCAGGGGGAACTCGACCTTGATCGTCCGAGCCCAGCTCGAAGAACTCACGGGCTTGAGCGCCTGGGACGCGGTCGAACGATTTAACCGGCGCTGGCTAAACGCCGCGCGAGGAGGCGGATATGCGCGGGTCGTGATCGATGGAACGTCCCGCCGAGACCTCTATATACTTCGCCAATTGGGTACTGATGGTGTCGAAAGCCTGCGCTTCCTCCGCGCCAGCGACGCGACTACCAAGTACGGCACCGGCTTTGCTGGCGGGGCCATCGAAGTGACGTCGAGAGGCCGCTGACTGGAGGAAGTCCGTCGCTGTAAACTGGAGAAAGTCCGTCGGTGGATGGTAGAATTGGTAGGCGCACCGGGAGACATATGTGTTGTTGAAGGTCACATTCTAGAGTGGAGGCCGTCCATGTCTTTCTGCCGTTTCTTATCGCTCGTCCTGGTCCTCGTCCTAGCCCCCGTCGTCTCCGCCTGTGCCTCGTCCTCAGACGCGCCTTTATCCGAGGATGCCGAAAGGGCGACACGGGCTGCCGGGGGGAACTCAACCCTGATCGTCCGAGCCCAGCTCGAGTTACTCACGGACCGGAGTGCGTGGGACGCGGTCGAAACCCTTAACCGGCGCTGGATACAAGCCCGGCGAAGCAGCAGCTTTGCCACCGGACCCGCGTATGCGCGAGTTGTGGTCGATGGAGTTGTCCGTGGCGAACTCGATGTACTCCGCCAACTGAATACTGCTAACATCGAGACCATGCGGTACCTCTCCGCCTCGGACGCCACCACAAAGTACGGCACCGGCTTTCTTGGCGGGGCCATCGAAGTGGACACGAGGAGGGGCAGCTGACTCGCAGCGTTCGTGATCCAAAGAGCAGAAGGCCCCACACGAAGGAAGCGATGACGTGGCGCACTGGCAGAAGAGCTATTGCGGCGGCTTCAACACTCATCACCCATAGCTCCCCCGCATGGGCATCATGTCGTGGGACCTAGATGGATTCAGCACTGCTCCACTTGTACGCACTATGACGGTGGCTATCCCCGTAATCCCCCATTCGGGCCTTTTGGTACTTTTGGGTCGAACCTGGAAACGTTAGGTTCTACGCCGCTAATCCCCTTATTCGAGGTTTGCCGGGATGGTGGAATTGGTAGACGCACCGGACTCAAAATCCGGCGGGCTTAGGCCCTTGGGGGTTCGAGTCCCCCTCCCGGCACTGGCTTCCCAGCGGTTTTCCACAATCGCAGTCACCGATTTGGACAAGATTTGGACAAATCTGCCAGGGGGGGGTTGACCGAATGGCCGGATTGGGTGGTGGTGGAGTAGCGCCAAAAGCCCCGAACGCCGCTGGGATGCTTGGAGCCTGACGCCGAAGTCAGGATGAAAAAGCGGCGGTCCCCGAAGGAACCGCCCCTCTTGTGCCAACTCTGGCACGCCCTCTTGCCACCCTAGTTCTGGTCGATGATCATGACGATTTTGTCGCGTAGGGGGCACCACAATCGCGGATGGTCCTTGGGGCTGCCAGAGAGCTGCTTTATGGTGACAATGCCAAAACCTGCCTTGTATGTGACTGTACTCTTGCCGGCGCTAGGAGTCTCCGGCTGCAGCATTATTTCGGGATTCTTGCCGCCGGGAGGTACTGTCATCTTCTTGACCAAGCCTCCTATCTTGAAGAAAAGGCTCCCGCTGACAAGGGGCTGTAGCTGTACCCAGGTGTGCGAGATCTCATTGAATCCGCCGGTAAAATCGATCTTGTCAATGTTCGCAAAGAAACTGCGGCTTCGAGGGTTAGTTTTGACCAGGTCCAGCAGCGCTTGCTGGGTTAATCCTTCGTCAAAGACGCCGGCTTGCGTGCACGCTATCACGCCCGCGGTGTGGGTCGCGCTCAGATCGATCTGGCTCGTGAATACGTCGCGCGTAACCCGGAGGCTGGATCCGTTATCCCTCCTAACCTGCACGTCTTGTGCGGCCGACGTTATCAGCCCCCCGGTGAGCACAACCGTGGCGTCCGCTTCTGTTGGTTCACCCCCACCGTCCTTGCACGACGGGTGCGGGGGGTCCTGAGGGGGGTCGCAGGCACCCGGCTTCGCAAACTGCGGCCCCGGACCATCCGACGCCACCATACCCGTTCCCACATCCTGGCAGCCCAACACGAACGCCACCCCGAGTAGGGCAGCAAGAGGAACGAATCGACGCATGACAGCCTCCTTGTGACGAGATGTGCCATTTCACTGTCAGTGAGTCAGGCGGTCTCGTCGTCGGGGCGGGCGTCCGACATGGGCGTCTACGGCGGCGGCGGGACCACAAGGCCCCATTTGCTCAAGCACTGTTAGCGGCGGGTGAAGATTTCCCATTTGTGGCGGACGAAAAGGTTACAGCTCGGCGTCCGAGAACCGGACGTGGAGGGTAGGCTGCCGATGACCGAGTAGCTGCTCTTACGTCCTATCGGCCACCTTGGCACCTCCACTTGAAGAAGCGGAGGTGTCCGTGATCGGATGGGAGCGGCGCGTGTTGCTGAGACACTACCTAGAGCAGGGCATGACGAAGACGGAGCTGGCCGAACGGTTCGGCATCAGCCGTCAGACGATTTATCGCTGGATCCGCAGTGGAGAGCTGGACCGAGATCTGAGCGCCGCTGGGGTGCATTATTCGGCCCGGGCGCCGGTTGCCACCAAGCTTGATCGGTACCGAGACATCCTCGTCAGCCGACTGGGTGAGTACCCGGATCTGACAGCGGTGCGGCTCTTTGAGGAGATCAAGGCGGCCGGATACGCCGGCGGTTACACGCAAGTGAAGGAGTACGTTCGGAAGGTCCGGCCTCGAGCGCCCGAGGAGCCCGTAGTCCGTTTCGAGACGCCACCCGGCCACCAGGGTCAGGTCGACTTTGCAGATTTTCGGCTGCCTTGGGGCAAGCGGTATGCGTTTTTGGTTGTTCTTGGCTTCTCCCGCGTGCTGTGGCTGCAGTTCTTCACACGACAGACGATGCTGCATGTGTTCGAGGGCCTGGAGGCGGCCTTCACCTTCTTTGGTGGTGTGCCTCGTGAGCTGCTGTTCGACCAGATGAAGGCGGTCGTCACTAAGGATGAGCGAGCGGCCGGAGGTCGCGTCACTGAGAACGCCGAGTTCCTACGCTTTGCGCATCACTGGGACTTCCGCGTCCGAGCGTGTCGTCCCTACCGGGCGAAGACCAAGGGCAAGGTCGAGCGACCGGTGAGCTACGTGCGTTCGAGCTTCTTCTATGGCCGAACCTTCACGTCGGACGAGGACCTGAACGATCAGGCCCGCCACTGGCTCGATCACGTGGCCAACGTCCGTACGCATGGCACCCTGAAGGAGCGGCCCGTCGATCGCTTCGAGCACGAGCGAGACCTGCTGCGGCCCTTGGCCTCGCGCCCATACCGATCCTTGGTACTGCCGCCCGAGGTGACGAAGCAGGCCAAGGCTGTACTTCCCCGTATCGACGTGGAACGTCGGCCGCTGGAAGCGTATGCCCAGGTGGCCGGAGGTGTTCGGTGAAGGCCGCGGGCTCGCGCCGTGACCGGATCCGGGCCCAGCTCGCCGATCTGAAGATGCCCGGTGCGCTGGAGGCCGTCGACGACGTCCTTACCAGGGTCGATGGCGGAGGCGTGACGGCCTCAGAAGCCATCGAGCAACTCCTCGGTGCTCAGATCATGCTGCGCAATAATCGGCGCCTTCAGGCTGCCATGCGCTCGAGCCGGCTCCCGGCCATCAAGACCCTCGACGACTTCGACTTCAGCTTCCAGCCCTCGATCAAGCGCGAGCAGATCGACTCGCTCCACGAGCTCGGCTTCTTGGAGCGTAAGGAGAACGTCATCTTCCTCGGCCCGCCGGGCGTCGGCAAGACGCATCTGGCGATCAGCCTTGCCATTGCGGCGGCGCAGAGCGGGCGCAGAGTCTACTACGGCGCTCTGGCCGATCTCATCACCTCGCTCGAAGAAGCCAAGACCGCCGGTCAGCTCGGACGCCGCCTCAAGATCCTCACCTATCCCTCGCTCCTGGTCATCGACGAGATCGGCTACCTGCCGGTCAGCCAGACCGGCGCCATGCTCTTCTTCCAACTCATCAACCGGCGCTACGAGCGCGCATCCACTGTGCTGACCTCCAATAAAGGCTTCGAAGAGTGGGGTCAGATCTTGGGCGACGAGGTCATGGCCGCTGCACTCATCGATCGCTTGCTGCATCACTGTCATATCGTCAACATACGCGGCAGCAGCTACCGCATGCGCAAGCACATCGACCTTTCCAAGATCCTACACTCGCCTCCTGCGGAGCCGAGCCCTTTACCCCCCAAGAGAAAGAGAGCAAGAGCAAAGGAGAAGTCGACGAACTAGAGGCTCGTCACCTCCGCCGGGTGTAACATTTTCACCCGCCACGTTTGTAACTTTTTCAACCGGCGTTGACAATCACCATAACGACCACGAGGGGAGTGCGCCATAAGAGACAGAACGGCCACCCCCATCGTTCGGAGGTGGCCGTCTTCTCGTTCAGGAGTCGCGAGCGAGACGCAGCCAGAAGCCCCGAACGCCGCTGGGACGCTCGGGGCATTACGCCGAAGTCAGGATCAAAAGGGGCGGCCCACGAAGGACCGCCCCCCATCTTCAAGGTGCCTCTACCGTTCTTCTACGGACCCGTTCCTTCTCCCTCGTCGTCCGGTTGATCACCCCCGTCGTCCGGCGCTTCACACTCCCCTGAGACATCACCATGCGCCAAGTGAGCCGCTACAGCAGGTGCGCCTACTGTGATTGTCCGTCCTTTGTGGCAGATGGTGACCTTCGTAGCCCCCTTGGCTAGGCCGAAGAGGGGACTGACTTCGATGTCTGTTGGCAGAGGCTCCTGGCAAGCGAATGTCACCACGACCGCTGCGGCGAGTGCAAGTATCCAGATTCTGCTGTTCATGATTTCTCCTAAGTAACTAGGCTCGTGAAGAAGTCGCATCCCTCTCTGCCAACGTACGTGAGACACGGAGCACGCAAAGAATTAGAGTAGGGCGAAGGCAGAGAAAACGAACATGTTGGGACTGCGAGAGAGAATGGAAGAGAATGGTAGTGCCCCTGGAACCGGGGAGGCCAAGCGAAGCGCGGCAGCTCCTGCGGACCCGGAGGTAGTAGATAGGCCGCTACGGCGGCGGTTCAGTCCGTCGTACAAGCTGCGGATCGTCGAAGAAGCGGACCGGTGCACCGAGCCCGGCGAGGTGGGTCAAGTCCTGCGGCGAGAGGGCCTGTACTCGTCGCACCTGACGACGTGGCGCAAGGCGGCGCATAGCGGGTCGCTGAAGGCCCTGTCGAAGAAACGCGGCCGCAAGCCGGAGCGAAATCCGCTGGATGAGAAGGTACGCAAGCTGGAGCGGCGAAACGCACGGCTCGAGAATGAGCTCAGGAAGGCACACCTGATCATCGACGTGCAGGGAAAAGTTGCGGGGCTGCTGGGGATAAGCCTCGACGACGGGACAAACTCTTGAAGGCGGCCGATGAGCTGGCTAAGCACGTCGGTGTAAAACCGGCGTGCGCGGCCCTCGAGGTCTCCCGATCGACGTTGTACCGTCGTCGAGGCCCATCAACCGGGCAACAGCAGCCCCGCCCGACGCCCGCCCGGGCATTGAGCGAGACGGAACGAGGCGAGGTCTTCGACACGCTGTGTTCGGAGCGGTTCGTGGACCGCTCACCCGCCGAGGTGGTGGCCACGCTGCTCGACGAAGAGGTCTACCTGTGCAGCGAACGCACGATGTATCGTGTTCTGGCCTCCGAGGTGCCGGTTCAGGAACGCCGGGCGCAGCGCACCCATCCCGAGTACAAGAAGCCCGAGTTGATGGCCACGGCGCCGAACCAGGTGTGGTCCTGGGATATCACGCGGCTGCTCGGGCCGAAGAAGTGGAGCTATTACTACCTCTACGTCATCATGGACATCTACAGCCGCTACGTCGTGGGCTGGATGGTGGCGGACCGGGAGAACTCGGCCCTGGCCGGCCGGTTGATCCAGCAGAGCTGCCTGAAGCATGGCGTCCAGCCCCGGGTCCTGACCCTGCACTCGGATCGGGGAGCTCCAATGACGAGCCAATGCACCGCTCAACTTCTCGCTGACCTCGGCGTGACCCGCTCGTTGAGCCGGCCTCAGGTGTCGGATGACAACCCGTTTTCCGAGGCTCAGTTCAAAACCTTGAAGTACCATCCCTCGTTTCCCGGACGGTTCGGGGATCAGGGCCAAGCCAAGACGTTCTGTCGATCGTTCTTCCGCTGGTACAATGCCGAGCACCGCCATGGCGGCATCTCGATGCTAACCCCCGAGCAGGTCCACTTCGGGAACGCCGATCAGGTCATTGCCGGCAGGAAATCCGTGCTCCGCGAAGCATGGGCCGCTCATCCCGAACGCTTCGTCAGAGGTGTGCCGAAGCCCAAACCGCTCCCGGAGGCCGTCTTCATCAATCCTCCCATCCCTTCCCTCACCACACAGGACATTGCTCTCTAATTAATCCCGTAGAGTGTCCCATTGTCGTTGACAGGTTCCGCTGCGCGACCCCGAGGACATATCTTCAGCCTTGCGTCAGTTCCAAAGCACTCGCGGTCGTGGCGTAGATGCGGTCTTCTCCGTATGCAAAGCGCGCAAGAACCCGTACTTCAATCTCGTCGAGCCAGATGACACGGGCGCGCTCAAGATGAGCAAGTCGGCCGGTGACAAGGTCGTGTCCCGCCAGCAGGCACCCCCCGTATATGAACACGTTGCCAGTATCTATGTGTTGGACGCATCGTATGTGCGGCGTGCCGACCATCTACTCGACGGCCACACCGAAGGATACGATATCGGCCAGGAGAAGAGCCTCGATGTCGACTCCACATTCGATTGGGACCTGGTCGAGTTCTTTATGCATCAAAAGAAACGACGAGCACAGGCGTGATACCAGATCTGCAACTTTCTGGCAAGCGAATACTCCTCGTTGGAGCGACCGGCGTGTTGGGGCTGGAATACGCGCGCGCCCTCTCGGCATCTCAAGCGCGCCTTGCCATTGCCGATCGCTCAGACACCGATGTCTTGGCGGTCGCGGAAAAGCTCGGTGCCGTCGGCATCGAAATGGATGTCACGGACGAATCGCAGGTCATCGAAGGAGTAGCCTCCGCGTGCAATGCGCTCGGCGGGTTTGACGGAGTCGTGAACAATGCCGCCGCGACTGGCGAAGGGTTAATGGCCGCCGGAGCAGTGTTTGCCCCATTCGAAGAGTATCCTCTTGGCGTGTGGCAAGAAACTCTCGACGTTAATCTGACCGGAACGTTCCTGGTGGCGCGAGAAGCCGGGAGGGCAATGAAGGCCGGTGGCGGCGGAAGCCTCGTCAACGTCTCGAGTATTTACGGCGTGGTAGGACCCGATCACAGGATTTATGAAGACGAGCGCTTCAAGTCCTTCCCAGGCTATTCGGCCAGCAAAGCCGGCGTCATCGGCCTGACCCGGTGGCTGGCTACGTGGTGGGCGAAGGACAACCTCCGCGTGAACTGCGTCTCGCCAGGCGGCGTGTACAATGGCCAGGATCCGAGATTCGTCGAGGAATACAGCCGCCGAACACCCGTCGGTCGTATGGCTGATAGACACGAGCTGTCGGGCATCATCTTTTACCTTCTCAGCGATGCGTCCAGCTATTGCACGGGGCAGAACTTCATCGTTGACGGAGGTTTCACTGCTTGGTGACGATACGGAGAGAGCGCTAGTGTCAGATTTCATGGTGGGCGACAGGGCCATCGGCCGCGATCATCCGCCCCTCGTTGTCGCCGAGGTCGGAATCAACCACGAAGGTGATGTCGAAAAGGCATTACAAATGGTGGATGCGGCGTCGGAGGCCGGCGCCGAGGTGCTCAAGTTCCAATGCCACATCACTGAGAAAGAGATGGTCCCCACCGATATGACGCCTGGCGAAATCTCGACCGAGAAACTCTGGGACATCATCAAACGCTGTGAATTGACCCGCGACGAGGAACGCCGTGTTCAGGCGCATTGTCACGAGAAAGGAATCATTTACTTTTCCACACCTTTCAGCCGTGAAGCGGCCGATCGTCTGGACGGGATGGGGGTACCCGCCTTCAAGATCGGCTCGGGAGAGTAGTTGCGGTACCACTTCCTATGTTAGACCCCGAGCCATCGGTGGTCCCTGGAGTTGGGGCATCCTGAGGAACCAGGGCGATGGTTTTATCGTCTCTGGGGCGGGGGGTAGTCCGCCGTGGGCACGATGGGGTCGGACGGTATTGTACAGCCGCCTCCACTGCTCGACGAGTACCGTTGCCTCGGGCAGTGTGTAGAAGATCTCTCCGTTCAAGAACTCGTCTCTCAGTTTGCCGTTGAAGCTCTCGTTGTAGCCGTTCTCCCACGGACTGCCCGGCGCGATGTAGAGGGTCTGGACCCGCAGCCTGGCCAGCCATCTCCGCACCAGTTTCGCCGTGAACTCTGGCCCGTTGTCCGAGCGCAGATGCTCGGGCGGACCGTGCCGAGCGAAGAGATCGGTGAGCACCTCGAGAACGTCGTGAGCTCGAGTCTTTCGACCGACCTTGATCGCCAGACACTGCCGCGTGTACTCGTCGAGCACGGTCAGAAGCTTCAGCGCACGGCCGTCATGGGTCCTCGTGCTTACGAAGTCGTAGGACCACACGTGATTCTTGTGCAGTGGCCTGAGCCGGATGCACGAGCCATCGTTGAGCCACAACCGACCCCGTTTCGGTTGCCGTCTGGGCACTTTCAGCCCCTCCTGCCTCCAGATACGCTCCACACGCTTGTGGTTCACCTCCCAGCCCTCGATACGCAGCAGGTTCGTGATCTGGCGATACCCGTACCTGCCGAACCGGCTCGCCAACCGTATCACGTCCGTGCGTAGCGCCTCCTCGTCGCCGGGTAGCTTCTTCACCCGGCGCTGCGTCGAGCGCGGCTGACCCAGTACGTGACACGCGTGACGTTCACTCGCCCCGAGTCGCTGACGTACATGCATCACGCACCTGCGTCGGCGCTCGGGGCTCAGAAGTTTCCCTTGGTCGCTTCCTCCAGGATCAGCTTGTCCACCGTCAGGTTCGCCACCGCTCGCTTTAACCGTGCGTTCTCCTTCTCCAGCTCCTTGAAGCGTCGAGCTTGATCCACCTTCATCCCCCCGAACTCCTGCCTCCACCGGTAGTACGTCTGCTCGCTGATCCCCAACTCCCGGCTCACCATCGCCACCGTTTTGCCGTTCGCCAGACCCACCTCCGCCTCTCTCAATGCCGTGATGATCTGCTCCGGCGTGTGTCGTCTCCTACTCATTCTGACCTCCTCCCTGATAGCTGCGACCAAAGCCGCATCCTAACATCAACTTTGGTCTCGTTTCAGGGGGTCACGTCAAAAGTGAAGCCCTCGATAGTGGGAGCGACGATCGAGTTCAGCTCTTCGTCCTCGATCACCGCGTCCTCGAGGACCGCCGCCAGCTGCGCCATGGCGGATTCGGCAGCGGCCTCTGCGGCGAAGTAAGTACGGGATTTCTCCAGGTCCGTCATGCCGGAACGAAAGGATGCCATCGCGTCCGCGAAGACAGCGATCACCAAAACGGAGAGAAGGGTGAGGACGCCTAGAGTGGCGGCCATGGCGAACCCATCGTTCGACCCCAGCTTCGTTACCTCGTAACGTGCTTTCATTGATGTTACCCTCTTGAACCGGCCCTTGGGCGTCCCCCTGATCTGGGGAACTCCACTAGACGTTTGTAAACGCAAGGGGTGTGCCCGTAGGCCAGCGAATGTGGAAAACCGCGGAAAGGTCTGTCATTTCAAGGATTACGGGCGATCTCTCTCGGGGGTAGTGGTGGTGGGCGAGCGGCAAATATTTCCCACTTTCTGACCTTTTTGCCCTGATCATTTGCAGCCCCCACAAGTGCTTGAAGGGAACCCGAGTCGGCGCACCGACCGGCGCGTCAACGAGATACCCGCCACGGCCCGCCGTCGGTATACCCTGAATTTGCCCATATCCCCATTTGGTGGCAATGATTCTCTTCCTCTAGCGGTGGGCCTGACCAGCCACACTTGTAGTCATACTGGCCTCCTATACTGATGGGCGAGTTCTCCAGCAGCAGCGTGTCACGGAGCCGGTATCGTGCAGGGGAATCGAGATTCGGTGCCCGTGCGAGCCGGTTCTGTACGTTAGGGCCAGGCCGCGCGTCCGGACTGACGCGTTTGCGTCAGATTTCGTCCCGCGATCGCGGGCGTGGGGATGCTTGCCGTTTGTATCGGGAGCCTCACTATGGCCAGGTGGTGAAGACTGTGTGTCTGGCCTTATCCGCCTACCGATTCCACCTTTACGGTAGGCCCTCAGTAGTGCCGTTTCCGACTCACATTACGGCTCACCCTTCCATGATAGCCAACCCAGCATGAGCTCAGACGCCGAAGCACCCCCGCCGGCGGAGTTCGCGTTCGCTCGGACCCTCGGCCTGTTTGACGCGACCATGATCGGTGTTGGAGCCATGATCGGTGCCGGCATTTTTGTGCTCACCGGGATCGCGGCAGGGGAATCGGGCCCCGCCTCGATTCTGGCGTTTGCCCTGAACGGGGCCGTGACGCTGCTGACGGCTTTTGCCTATGCAGAGTTGGCCACCGCCATTCCCGAAGCCGGAGGGGGCTATGCCTACGTGCGGCGAGCGTTTCCAGGAGCCGTGGGCTTTACGGCCGGATGGATGCTTTGGTTCGCGTACACCGTGGCGTGCAGCCTCTATGCGTTGGGCTTTGCCGGCTACTTCTGGGAGTTCTTCCTGAAGTATCTGCCCGGCGTGAGCGAAGGGGCGTTCGGACTCGTGGGTGAAGGCGGTGCGATTTTGCTCGTCACGCTCTTGATCGGCGTGGCGTTCATCCGCTTGAACGCGCGCGGGGCCGAGGTGACCGGCAAGACCGAGAACGTACTCACGGTCACAAAGCTGTTCGTTCTCGGAATCTTCATCGTCTACGGTCTGCGCCGTGTTGTCGACATGCCCGACCAAGCGGTACAGAGCTTCACGCCGTTCTTCCCCGAAGGGATGGGCGGCGTGATCGTAGCGATGGGGCTCACGTTCATCGCGTTCGAGGGATACGACCTGATCGCGACAGTGGCGGAGGAGATCAAGGAGCCCGAGAAGAACATTCCGAGGGCGACGTTCGTTTCCCTGGGGGTCACCATGGTGATGTACATGCTGATCCTCTTCGTATCGCTAGCCGCCGTGACCACGCCGGATGGCCAGCCGTCTTGGCGCTTCCTCGGCGATTACGGCGAAACCGCCATCGTACGGGCCGCCGAGGGCTTCATGCCCGCGTTCGGCGTGGCGATCATCGTTTTCGGAGGACTTCTCTCCACGATGTCGGCGTTGAACGCGACGGTCATGGCGTCCTCGCGGGTCGCCTTCTCCATGGGACGCGACCGCCTACTGCCTCTTGCCATGGCGACGATCCATCCGGAGCGGCGCACGCCGCACGTCGCGATCATGGTGACGGGCGTGATCCTCTTGACGATGGCGCTTACACTTCCCATCGAGGCCGTGGGATCTGCCGCGAGCCTGATCTTCCTTCTCACTTTTGCCATGGTGAACCTCTCGGTCATCACCCTGCGGAGAAAGGCGCCCGATCTCAAGCGCGGCTATAAGGTTCCTCTGTACCCGCTGCTTCCCGTGCTCGGCATCGTCCTCAACATCTTCCTGGCTGTGTACCAATTCACGTTTCAACCGTTGGCCTGGTACGTGACCGGCGGGTGGATTCTCGTTGGGCTGATCCTGTACTACGCGTACTTCGAGAAGCAGGCAGCGGGAGTCCGGCCGCAGATCCTCGAGCCGAGCCGAGCGCCCGAGGTGGTCAAGCGTGACGCCGTGGTGGTGCCGCTGCACAACCCCGACCACGTGCAAGCTCTTCTGAACTACGCGAAGCCGATCGCCGAGGCGCGCGGCCTCCGGACCGTCGCCATGTCGGTCGTAAACGTGCCCCACCAGCTCCCCATTCACGAGGGGCTGCGCTTTGCGCACCATCGGGAGGCGCTGCTCAAGAGAGGGCGCGAGTACGCCGTTTCGGAGGGCGTGAATCTCGACACCGAGCTCGTGGTCGCGCATCAGGCGCAAGACGGCATCCTGGAGGGGGCCCGCCGAAGCGGAGCCGACCTCCTGGTGATGGGCTGGAAGGGGTACACGGACACGCGCGACCGAATCTTCGGGGAGGTCGCCGACCGTGTCATCCGAAACGCCCCGTGCGACCTCGCACTGCTCAAGATAGAGAGTTCCGAGGTGCCCAAGCGCTGTCTCCTTCCGACTGCGGGTGGGGCGCACGCGTCCCTGGGCGCCGAGTTTCTGAACGTGCTTGCGCCGGCGTTCGGCATGACGGTCACGGCGTGTATGGTCGTCGATCCCCACGCAGACGCGGTGGCGCGCGCGGAGGCCCACCGCTGGATCGACAAGACGCTGGACCGCATCGGCCCGGACGTGAAAGTGGACCGTTTGTTGATCGAGAGCGAGTCCATTCCCGGGGGCATCGCACGGGCCAGCAAGGACTTCGATCTCGTGGTACTCGGGGCGGGGAGGGAGCCAATCTTCCGGCAGGTTCTCTTCGGCGAAATTCCGGAAAAGGTCGCGCGTTACTCCCCCGCCTCCGTACTGGTCGTGAAGCAGTACGAGGGTCATGTTCGCTCCATGTTCAAGCGTATGTTCGGATAACCGAAGGACTCGACCCCACGTGGGCACCCCTGGCACGGAGGTCCTAACGCTCCGCTCGGAGCTTCCGCGGAAGCTGGTGCATGTCGGCATGGGGGCGTTTGCACTCCTGCTACGTTGGCTGACGCCGTGGCAGGCCATGCTCATGGCGGTGGCAGCACTGGTCCTGAATTCGTTCTTTCTCCACGCGATCACGCGAGGGGCCTTGTTGCGGCCCGATGAGCGGGCCTCTCGCTTCTCACGGGGGGTCGTACTTTATCCAGCAATCCTGCTTCTGACCTTCATCGTCTTTCGGTCACACCTGGAGCTGGCGGCTGGCGTCTGGGCGCTGCTCGCCGTAGGGGACGGGATGGCCACGCTGTCCGGTCTCGCGCTCCGGGGCCCCCGGCTGCCCTGGAATCACAAGAAGACCTGGTCGGGCCTGGGGGCGTTCGTCCTGTTCGGGACCGCGGCGTCCGCCTGGGTCATCCGCTGGGTCCAGCGGGCGGGGACGTTGACGTTGGGTGGATCCTTGGTGCCCGACGGGCTGCTGACGCTGGGCGGAGGCGACGCATCCGGACGGATCGGGGACGCGTTTCTGTCGAGTGGGACGATCGACGCCGTTGGTGCCGGCCCCATGGGTGCCGTTGGTGCCCCGGGGTCACTGTCATTTCTGTTGATCGGCTGCTTGGTGGCGACCACGGCTGCTGCGCTCGCTGAATCACTGGATACGAAGGCCGACGACAACATCCTGGTGCCTTTGGTCGGGGGTGCGGTGCTCTGGGTGGCTACGCTTGTGGACCCGGGACTCGTCGTTGCAGCCGGAGCGGCCACTTCGGACGCCGGGGGCGCGTTGGCCGCCCCGGCTGGAGCGACCGGATCCTGGACCACGGCCTGGCTGACCGGTGCAGCGATCACCGTGCCGGTCGCGGTCATCGCCTACCTCGTGGGTGCTGTGGGTCGGGGTGGCACCGTCGCTGGAGTGCTCCTGGCTACGGTGCTCTACGTTTACGCGGCGTGGCCGGGGCTCGTGATGTTGGGCGGTCTCATGGTGATCGGCACGGGTGTGACCCGACTGGGCTACGCGCGGAAGGAAGTCTTGGGTGTGGCGGAAGGGCGAGATGGCCGTAGAGGGATTGGCAGTGTCGTGGCCAACGCAGGGGCAGGTACAGCGTTCGCCTTTCTGGCTGTGGCGACACCCTATTCCGAGGCGTTCACTATCGCGATGGTCGCGGCGTTCGCCACGGCTCTCTTCGATACGACCGCGACCGAGGTCGGTCAGGCCTTCGGGCGGCACCCCGTACTCGTTACGACCTGGCGGGCGGTCCCGGAGGGCACCCCCGGTGGCGTGTCCTTGGTGGGCACTCTTGCAGGCGTCAGCGGTGCGACCGGTCTGGCGGGCGTGGGCTGGGCGATGGGCTTGGTTGCCGGTGTCGGGGCTCTGGCGGTGATCTTCGGAGCGTTCTGCGGATCGACTCTCGAATCGTTGCTCGGAGCAATGATGGGGAAGGGGAGCCGCTCCGATCACCACCTCCGAAACCTGTTCAACACGGTGGTCGGAGCCGGTGTGACGTGGGGGTTGGTGGCTTTGGTGACGTACGTAAAAGGGTGATCGGAAAGGGGGGCGGGTCGCGCACATGGCGCTTGTGCGCGTTCAGACAAGGAACGACGATGAGGCGTAGCAGAGCGGGCACCGCGGCCAAGGGCCGTGGTCCCGAGGAGGAGAGACGCAGGATCAACCGCACAACCGCCATGTGCCCACGATCAGGAGGGGAATGACCTTACACGTTGAAGGGTTGCGGTGGCACGACCCCATCTCCGTTGTTGGAGCTCCTAGCCGTAGCGAATGCTATGGCGTCGTCGCTCCGCCTAGGAGCTGGGGCCGTGGCATCCGCAACGCGGCCCACCCCCCTTTCCGATCACCCTTCTAGGAGGTCCAACTGAGCTTCCGTAGCCACTATCTGCCGCGCTCCCGCACGGGCTGGACTGCCGTCCTCATCTTCCTCGGCCTGATGGCGCTGGTCCAGCCGCCCCTCGTTTTCTGGGTGGACATACGCTTCGGCTCGCTGTGGGTCCTGGGCATGCCGTTCCTCTACGTCTACCTCGGCGCCGTCTACGTCGCGCTGATCGGGGTCCTGCTTTGGACCGTCCGGAGAGGGGTCTAGGTAGCGCATGGAGAGTTGGGTCGTCGCTACCGGACTGGTCTTTCTCTATGTCCTCGTCACGATCCTGCTGGGCTTCCTGGCCAACCGCGCAATGTCTTTGGACCTCGAGGACTTTCTCTTGTACGGCCGAAGAGCCGGCTTCGTGGTCCTTTACCTCACGGTCGTGGCCACGTACCACTCGGCGTTCGCTTTTCTGGGCTCGGGCGGGTTTTTCTACCGACATGGGATCGGCTTTTGGGAGGCCGGCACATGGACCGTGCTCACCGGGGCGATCACCTACACACTCGGGGTCCGAATCTGGGCTCTGGGTAAACGGTTCAGCTACATCACGCCGGCCGATATGCTGGCCGACTTTTACGAGAGTGAGGTTGTACGGGTTGTCGTGGCCCTGGTCTCCGTCTTTTTCACGATCCTCTACATCCAGGTGCAGGCCCAGGGCCTCGGGTACATCATTTCAGTGGCTTCGGGGGACCGGATCTCCTTCGAGATGGGCACGTTGCTCCTCATGATCGTGGCGGGCGGATACTTGATGGCCGGGGGGCTCAGAGCCGTGTACTGGACTGATGTGGTCCAGGGCGTGTGGATGTACGTGGCGGTGTGGGCCGGGGCCCTGGTTCTGTCCCGCCGCCTCTTCGGGGGACCGCTGGCGCTCTGGAAACGGGTGGCAGCCGAGCGGCCGGATCTGCTCTCGCTGCCGGGACCCGAGGGCTTCTTCACCCCAGGTATGTGGATCGGGATGTCGGTCGCACTGTCGTTCGGGATCGTTCTCCAACCGCACATCATGATTCGGTACTATACGGCCGTGTCGGGCCGCACGATCAAGTGGCTAGGGGCCACCACGCCAATCTTCCTGATGACGTTATACATCCCGGCCGCGCTTGTGGGCTTGGGTGGGGCCATCGTCCTACCGGATCTCGCCATCCCCGATCAGATTTTTCCCGAGCTGCTGGTCCGATATGCACCCGCGTGGCTCACCGGCCTGATTCTGGCCGGAGCGACTGCCGCCGCCATGTCGACGTTGGACTCGATCCTTCACGCCAACATGACCGTGCTCACTCGCGACGTGTATCAACGGTACATCGCACGCGACCGGGAGCCGGCGCACTACGTGTGGGTCGGCCGAGGAATCGTCCTCGGACTCCTGGTCATCGGCTACGTGCTCTCGGTGCGGACGTTCGGACTCCTCGTGACGCTGGTGACACTCTCCGGGGCCGGGGCGCTACAGCTCCTGCCCGGCACGCTCGGCGTGTGTTACCCGACACGACGGCCGTTCACGAAATTGGGCGTGCTCGCCGGGATTGGTGTCGGTCTGGCCGTTCTCTACACGACGCTGGTTGTCGTCCCCCACGCGCTGGGGATTCACGGTGCGATCTGGTCCATTGGTGCGAATTTCACGACCTGCATCACCGTTTCCGCATTCACGAAGGCCCCCTCCGACGAAACCATCGGCCGGATCCACGGTGCTGTCGAGGATTACGTGTACGGATCGGGGGAAGCGGGGTTGGAGGAGGTGCTGAGAACTTGAACGCTGGTGCCTTCTACTCCTCCTCCCCTCCGGTCAGCGCCTCACGCAGCAGATTCTGTGTGATCTCCGGATCGGCCGCCCCGTTGGTTTCCCCCATCACCAAACCGACGAAGAAGCCTATGAGGCCCGTCTTCCCGTCGCGGTAATCCTGGGCCTGAGCTGGGTTCGCTTCGATCAGACGGGCGATCAGGGGCTGAAGCGTCGAGGCATCGCTGACCCGGACCCAGCCCCTCGCTTCGATCACTGCGTCCGGATTTCCGCCCTCATCAGCCAACACCGCAAGCACGTCCCTGGCCGTCCGGCCGGAGACCTCGCCCTTCGAGACGAGCTCGAGGAGGCGGGCAAGCTCCCGCCCGCCAAAAAGCAGCTCGTCGATCGGCCGGTCCTCGAGGACACGGGGTACTTCGTTGACGATCCATTTGGCGAGCCCGCTGTTGTCGACCGTGTACTCCAACCCCTGGTGGAAGAGCTCGAGCAGCCCGTCGTCCTGTGCCAATACGGATGCCTCGCTCGGGGCCAGACGGTGCGACTCGCGCAGCCCGTCGTAGCGCAGAGCGGCTTCGGGATCCTCCGGGCGTGGGCGGGTCACCGGTTTGCCCGAGCCCCCACCGCCGGGCGCCCCCCTCGATGCCTTGGACGGCTGAGATTCCGCCGTTCCCCTTTCTGCCTGGGCCGGCTGAGGTTTCGCTGCTCCACTTTCCGCCGCCTTTCGAGCTCTTGCCCAGCTGTCCCGGAGTGTCACAGTACGGTTGAAGACCCGGCGGTCCTGACTGGAGTCGACACCGTCGTGAACAAAGTAACCGATTCGCTCGAACTGATACGTGATGTCGAGGGAATCCGACGCGATGCTCGGCTCGATTCGGCTGTCCGTGAGGACGGTAAGGGAGTCGGGGTTCAGGTGCAGTGTGAAATCCTCGGCATCTTCCACGTCGTCCGGGTCCGGCACTGAGAACAGCCGATCATACAGGCGCACCTCGGTGGGAAGGGAGTGGGATGCGGAGACCCAGTGGATGGTCCCTTTGACCTCACGTCCGTCTGGTGTCGAGCCACCCTTCGTGTCCGGGTCGTATGTACAGTGCACCTCCAGAATCACCCCATTTTCATCTTTTACGACATCAACACAGCGGACGACGTACGCGTAACGCAGGCGCACCTCCCCACCAGGGACGAGCCGACGGAACCCCTTCGGGGGGTCCTCTTCGAAGTCGTCCCGTTCGATGAGAAGTGCCCGTGTGAACGGTACCAGTCGTGACCCCTCTTTGCCGACGTCCTTCGGGAAATAGGGCGCCTGCAACTCTTCGAGTTCCCCTTCCGGGAAGTTGTCGACCACGAGCTTGAGAGGCCGGAGTACACACATTACCCGTGGAGCGGTCCGATTCAACTCGTCCCGGATCGCGTATTCGAGCTTCGCGAAATCCACCCGGTTCTCGGTCTTGGCCACACCGATCATGTCGCAAAAGGTGCGGAGAGCGGCCGAAGGAATCCCACGCCGTCGCATTCCGGCGACCGTGGGCATCCTCGGATCGTCCCACCCGTGCACGTGCTCTTCCTCGACCAATCGGAGAAGCTTTCGCTTGCTCAGGAGCGTGTATTCCAGATTGAGGCGTGCGAACTCGTACTGTCTCGGCGGGGGCCGAGGGACGTCGACGTGATCCAGGATCCAGTCGTACACCTCTCGGTTGTTGTCGAACTCCAGTGTGCAGAGGGAGTGCGTGATCCCCTCGATGGAATCGGAGAGACAATGGGTGAAGTCGTAGAGCGGATAGATGCACCAGTCCCCGCCGGTGCGGTAGTGGTCCGCGTGCCGAATCCTGTAGAGCACGGGATCGCGCATGAGCATGTTCGGTGATGCGAGGTCGATCTTCGCCCGGAGCACGTGCGTCCCGTCCGCGAAGTCGCCTTCGCGCATGCGTCGAAACAGATCCAGATTCTCGGCGACGGATCGCTCCCGGTATGCGGTCGGCCGCCCCGGGTCGGTCACGGTACCTCGGTATTCCCTGATTTCTTCCTCGCTCGAGCTGTCCACATAAGCGAGGCCTGCCTCGATCAGTTCGGTCGCGTATCGGTACAGGCGCTCGAAGTAGTCCGACGCGAAATAAAGGTGGTCGCCCCAGTCGAACCCGAGCCAGCGGACGTCCTCCTGTATCGAACGGACGTAGAGTTCGTCTTCCGTCTCGGGGTTCGTGTCGTCGAATCGAAGATGAGTGACACCACCATGCTCGGCGGCGGCGCCGAAGCTGAGACAGATCGCTTTCGCGTGGCCGATGTGTAGAAAGCCGTTCGGCTCGGGAGGGAACCGCGTGACGACGGCGCCCCCATGCTTGCCCGCTTCGACATCGGCGGCGATGATCGCACGGACGAAATCTCGGCTGGCAGAGATATCAGGATGGTCAGTCATCTTCGACATCGGAGTAAAACGGTAGTGGTGGCCAGACTGCGGGCAAAGACACCCGGCTCGCTGAGTCACCGATTTCGGACCCACCAAGTCTAACGCTGGTATGAACCTACGGTCCACGGGCAAGAAGGCGGTTCGCCCCATGTCTTCAACGGGCCTCTATGAATTTCTCCAACCGGGAGCGCATGTGACTGCCATCGTGTCCAGGGCCGCGCTGATCCTGACGCTTCTGGCGCCTCTACCGGCTGCGAGCCAAATGCAGCTCGAAGGCGAGTATGGACTCTGGGTGACGGATAGCGGTGGGGAGGTGGGTGTGGGGTGGCTCGTATCCGGCGCCGAGGAGGGAGTCCTGGAGGTTCTCTCCGAAGGTCGTAGTGTCTACCGGGTCGAGACGCCAAGAGCAGAGGCACACTTCACGACATTCCCCCGTCCGAGCGGGGATGTGGTGCTCCTCCGCTACGGTACCTTGGCGGCGGAGGACCTCCACACGACGGTGCTGTATCTGCGTGAGGATGTGCCACGAACACTGGGAGTCCTCACGGGGGTCGATTCCCTGTACGTAGTGGGGGACGTGCACGGGGAGTACGACCGACTCCTCGGTCTCTTGAGGAACGCCGAACTCGTCGACCCGGAAGGCCAGTGGGTCGGGGGACGGAGCCACGTGGTGTTCCTCGGTGACATCTTCGATCGCGGTGCGGACGTCACGCGAACGTTTTGGTTTCTCTATGAACTGGAGCGCCAGGCTCGGGAGGCCGGAGGAGGCGCCCACGTCGTGCTGGGGAACCATGAGACGATGGTCTTCACGCACGACCTTCGCTACGTCTCTGCGAAGGAGCAGCTGATTGCCGACCTTCACGGCGCCTCCTACCCCGAACTGTTCGATATCCGGCACTCGGTGCTGGGTCGCTGGCTGGGAGGCCGGCCGGCTCTGATGAGGATCGACGAGGTGCTTCTCGCCCATGGGGGTGTGGTTCCGGGCTCGAACCCCCGCTCCATCGAGGCGGTGAATGATTCGATGTGGACTTATATGTCCGAAGACCTTTTCTATCAGTGGGCCGATACGACGCTGGCCGTGGTCACGGACTCCGCTACGGCCGAGCGGGTAGCCGATCAGTACGGAACTGTGATCGTTATGGATTCGGTCGCCTTTGCACGGCGCTTGAGATTCTTCTTCGAGGAGGAGAGCATCCTCTGGTTCCGAGGTTACGTGGGATCAGACACGCTGGCGTCGGCCCTGGACAGTGTTTTGGACGAGTTTCGGGCGGAGATCCACGTCGTTGCCCATACGCCGGTGAGCACGCTCGAGTCTCGCTACGATGGCAGGCTCTTGGCGGTGGACCTCGAGAGGCCGGCTACTGAAATGCTGCTTCTCGTCCGGGGCGCCGTAGACGGTGCGTACCAGCGATGGAGGGTCAGTCTGAACGCCCCGCTGGAGCCCTTCTGACAGGTCGGAAATCCGGGGGCAGAAACAAAGCAGGGGCGACCGTTTCCGGTCGGCCCCTGCTTCATACATCCCCTCTCGGGGATGGCGCTTTGGCGGGGAAAGCTAGTCAAAAAGAAACCCGCTAGGGGTTCTCAGCGATCCTTATCGATAAGGATACTGATTATTAAGAACGTGTCAACGCAGCGGTCCGGGTTCTTCAGTCGAGGCGCCGATCACCCTTACGGCGCTCGCCCTTACGCCGCAGCTTCCCGCTGCGCCGGGCCTGGCCTGAACGCCGTTCGCCTTTGCGCCTCTCCTCGCTGACCTCCTCCGTCTCTGCTCGGCGGGCCCAGATCCGGCGACCCGGCCCGGCCCGTCTATCGTCGAGGAGGCGCGTCTTGTTGGCCCGCCGCCGAGTTGCCTTACGACGTTCCTTGTCACCAGAATCGTCCATCGGTCTCACCCTCCTGCCTGATGATGTTCCCCAGGCCGACCTACGGCTTAAGGACCATCTTATCTATACCCCACCGTACGAGGCATGTGAAGGGTTTGGCCGCGGCCTGGGCTCATCAGAAGGGCGTTTAACAGCCTTCACCGACCCGATCGTCGAGGACTTCGGCTGCGAGCCGGCGCGGTCGTTCTTGCCCTCGGGGCCGCCCGGGACGCTCCCCCGGAGGACGCCCTCGAACGTGAAGTCGTCGCTCGTGGGGCGGCCGACCGGGCGGCCGGAGCCCGAGTCTGTGCGCGCGTGGGCGCCCGACGTGCCGAGGGTTGGATCGCCCGGCTCCGATTGGGAGAGGCCGTTCTCGCTCGCGACGGGCTCGGAGTTCGAGATCGTGCGCTGGGAGCGGACCGAGTTACCTGCGCCCGCTCTCTTGCAGGAGGCCGGGAGGTGGCGTTCGCCGGCGCTCGGGAAGATCGGTCGGGTCTCGCAGCCGGGGCCCGTGCGCTCCGTTGTATTCCGTTGCTTGATCCAGCCCTACGGGTCGAGGGAACCACCCGCCGAACCGCGTCCGTAGGTCGAACCCGTGTGGCGCGTTGAACGGTGACCCTGGAACTCTGCCCAGGCGTTTGTGACCGGCTCGCCCGCGGACCGTTCGTCGGCGTCGGGCTGGCGGAACTCCCCCGGGCGGAATTGTCCCCGGCGCTCCGTGACCTGGTCGGCGCGGCGACGCGCGTGGTGCGTCTCTGACTCACGGGGGTCTGCACCCTCGTGCTCCTCTGCGCGCTGGACGCCCTGGCCCTCACTCCGGAGACGGACCGTGTGGCTGCTGTCGTTCCTGACGTTATCGAGCGGGCCATCGCGCTACGTTGGGCGTCCCCCCGAGGAGATTCCTTGTACAGCGGGGAGGAGCGCACGAGCGGTGAGCCCCGATAGGCGGGCGCAGGGCGGACCACCGCCGTTCTGCTCCCCCCAGCCGTACCACACCACGCCGTATTCCGGGGATAGTAGGGCCTGTAACGATCGTATCCATAATACACGGGCTGGTATCCGTAATACCCGGTCCGATATCCAAATCCGAAATTCACGCTCAAGCCAATAGAGAAATGGGAGTGGCTGGAGTAGCGGTTGGGGTAACCGTAATAGCCGTACGGCCGGTAGTATGATTGCCTCGAGGGATAACGGTGAAGGCCCACGGGACACTCGTACCAGTAAAGCTCATAGTAGGCGTAGTCCCAGCAGGGATCCGCATAGTAAGAATCGTACCAGGGATCCACCGCCGCGTAGGATGCCCCGACTCCGAAACCGCCAGTTCCGAGGCCCGCGGAAACCGAGAAGGTGCTCCACGAATACTGTCCGGCCGCAGCGTCCGGGCGCCAGGTGACCGCGAGTCCAATCAAGAAAGCCGTCCGCATCAGTTTGGCCACGATGTCCTCCTTGGGAGATCCTGTTCCGATCCTTTGCATAGGCCGTGCCATCCGACGTCCGCGGCCGGAAGTTCATATTTCTTGGGGCAAAGAGCCACCCCGGCCTGCGTAGCCGGAGCCCGCCTGTCCTCGCATGGGGACGGACATAGGCCGAAAACGTGACAGTGCCTGTGGGCAGTTGGAGCGGTGTGTTTTCCCGCCACCCCGGTGGGTCCGCCCACAAGACCCTTGCCCCGGAGCGAGAAAGAGCGGAAATTAAAGTCCACCCAATCGGGTGCCCGGAACGAAGGTCTTCGATTCAACAGGCCGAACGCGAGTCGTTCCAACCTCGGACACCGTCCTCCTGTGGCTTCGGCCATGGGGAATGCCCGTGCAGCGAGAGTGAGCGCGGGCTCAGGCGATGGACGAGCTGCCCCCAGACCGCTGGGGCAGGATCCTTTTCGGCCTGAAACTGTCGGTGGCCTATTCCACCGTCCCGACGTTTTATACGTCGCGGCGGGAAGAGAAGCTGGCTTCTCGCGTTCCTTTTCGTAGGCAGAAGTTTCAGGCCCACCGAGGGCGTGGGCCCACATAAGGAAATCCAAAACAGTGAACGGTAATTCACCCAACGATGGGCCTGGACAGGACGCCCCGCGCGATCAGGAACAGCACACTCCCGCCGATTCGCCCGATCCAGGTGAACGTCAGGACACACCCGAACGCCAGGGCTCGAACGACACGAAGCCTTCAGGTGGCAAGAGAGGTGGCAGGTCCCGACAAGGCCGAAATAGGGGCCAAGGTAGGGGTGGCCAGAGGAACCGGGGTGGGCGGGGCCGTAGGCGCCCACGCGATCAGGAAGGTGGCGCCGATCGCCAGGACAACAACCGCCAAGATGATGGCCGACAGGTCGAGGTCGAATTGACGAGTCCGGACGAGCGCTTCGTCGAGTTGCTCGGCATCCTGGAGGTTCTGGGCAGTGGCTCGGGCTTCGTTCGCCGCCGTGAGGCGGGTTATACGCCCAGCACCGAAGACATCTACGTCGGGGCGAAGGTCATTCAGAAATTCGGGCTTCGAACGGGTGACGAGCTCACCGGGTCCGTGGGCCGAAAACCCAAGAGCGGGAAGAGTCCGCCCCTCACGCACCTGGCGCTCGTCAACGCAAAGTCCCCGGAGGACGCGAAGAGGCGGCCCGACTTCAATCGTCTCAGCGCGGTGCATCCGGACGAGCAGCTCGTCCTGGCATGTGATCGTGAGGTCGCTGGGCAACCTGACTACACCAACCGCGTGATCGACCTGTTCTGTCCCTTCGGGAAGGGCCAGAGGGCCATGATCGTTTCGCCGTCGAAGGCCGGAAAAACGACGGTGCTTCAGTCAGTCGCCGAAGGGATTGTCAAGAACAGTCCGGACTGCCGTCTCCTGCTTCTCCTCGTCGACGAGCGGCCGGAGGAGATCACGGATATGGAAATGTGCGGGTTCGGAGAGGTGATCGCCTCCAGCTTCGATCGGCCCGCGGATCGGCACTGCCAAGTCGCCGAGATTACGCTCGAGCGGGCCCGGCGTTACGTCGAAGGCGGCGAGGACGTTGTGATCATCCTCGACTCCATCACCCGGCTGGCCCGGGCGTACAATACGGTGGAAGAGGGAAGCGGCCGTACGCTGTCCGGGGGCCTGGACGCGAACTCACTCGAAAAGCCCAAGCGTTTCATCGGGAGCGCGAGAAAGATCGATCCCCGGCAGGGTGGGGGATCCCTAACCATCATAGCCACCGCGCTGGTGGATACCGGCTCGCGGATGGATCAGGTCATCTTCGAGGAGTTCAAGGGCACCGGGAACAGCGAGTTGGTCCTCAGTCGTGAATTGGCAGACAAGAGAATCTTCCCGGCGATCGACCTCAACGGATCGGCCACCCGCAAAGAGGAGCTCCTCCTCGACGCCGACTCGCTCCAGGTGTCACGGGCCATGCGGCGGCAGTTGGCGGACGTGGCGCCCTCGGATGCGATGAGCGAGTTGCTGGGGGTGATGCAGAGGACCCGTACGAACGAAGGCCTTGTGGCAATAGCCAGTCAGAAGATATAACGCAGCTTCTCCAGTCCCTCTGCAAGCTGCACTTCCTGGGACTTGGGCATGTTGCGGGCCACGTACCCCATCAGGGGATTGCGCCCGAGGTCGCCCACTTCCCGCCAGGTCACCCGGCTCCCTCCCTCTAGAGCCTCGATCCTGAGTTCCCCGCTAACCGAAGCGCCACCTTCGACCTCCACCTCGTAGCGCACAAACGTCGGTGCCACGCTGCTGGTGATGGTCACCGAGCCGGACCCGAAATTCGGATCGTCCCAATTTCGGGATGCGCCGGCACTCCGGGGCGGGTCACTCAACTCCGATTCGATATCGCCCCAGTTGGTCCACGTGTCCCACCGGCTCAGGTCGTTCAGGAACGGGAAAACCTCTGTCGGGGCAGCCTCGATTTGGATCGACGCCTCTGCGGACCACGTGCCTGGAAGCACGAAACCGATCAGCAAGAGGGCGACGAGCATCGTAGCGATGCCACCGAAAACCTTGGCGAGGGGAGCCATCATGGGCCGGTCTTCTGCTCCGTGTTGAGATCATCGAGAATCGGACGAAGGTAACCCCAGACGGCTTCGGCGATCATCCGATGGCCCTCCGCAGTGGGATGAATGCCATCGGCCTGGTTCAGTTCGGGGACGCCGGCCACACCCTCGAGCAGAAAAGGAATCAGGGTGCCCCCATTCGCGCGGACGAGTTCGGAAAAGACCGACGAAAACGCCGAGGCGTACGCCTGGCCCAGATTGGGAGGGGCCTGCATCCCGGAGAGTAATAAGCGAGCCTCGGGATAATGGGTGCGGGTGCTGTCGATGACCGCCTGGAGGTTGGTCTTCATCGAGTCCGGCGACAGCCCCCGAAGGCCGTCATTGGCTCCTAGCTCGAGGACCAGCACCTGAACTGGAGCTCGGAGAAGCCAGGATATTCTCCGAAGCCCTCCCGCGCTGGTGTCTCCGCTGACCCCGGCGTTGACCATCAGGAAGGGGAGCTCGGCGGCATCCGCCAGCTCTTGGATTTGCTCCGTGAACCGCTGCGTCGGATCGTCCAGACCCAAGCCGGCTGTCAGGCTCGTGCCGAGGAAGATCACGCGGCTCCCGAGGGCTGCTCGCCGAGCGGGATCCAGCTGGGTTGAACCTTCCTGGCCCGCCGAGCGTACCACGTCCGAGTCACCACCCGAGCCACACGCGGCCTGGGTGAACCCCAACACCATAACCCCGATAGCTGCCATGATTCGCGCCGAGGGTCTGTCGAAGACATACATGAGTGGGGGTCACCCCCTCCGCGTGTTGGATCGGGTCGATTTCCACGTCGAACCCGAGAGCTTCGTGGCGGTCGTCGGCCCCTCGGGCAGCGGCAAGACCACCCTGTTGGGCCTCCTTGCCGGACTAGACGAGCCGACGGAGGGCACGGTAACCATAGCCGGTGAAAATCTCCAGACTCTTACCGAAGACGGTCGGGCGAGGTTTCGCGCAGAGAACGTAGGATTCGTCTTCCAGACCTTCCATCTCCTTCCTACGCTTACAGCTCTCGAGAACGTGATGGTGCCCCTGGAGCTTCGAGAGGGCGCTGCGCGCGAGAATGGACACTCCATTCGTGCGAGGGCCATGACGCTCCTGGAGCGGGTGGGTTTGGGAGACCGCGCGGGCCACTATCCGGCTCAACTCTCCGGTGGTGAGCAACAGCGGGTGGCCGTTGCACGGGCGTTCGCCAACGAGCCTCGGATTTTGTTCGCGGACGAGCCGACCGGCAACCTGGACCGGAAAACGGGCCAGCTTGTCGTGGAACTGATGGAGAAACTCAACCAAGAGCTCAAGACGACGTTGGTGTTGGTCACACACGACCTCGATCTCGCCGTGCGCGCGCATCGGACGATCTCCTTGGAGGATGGACGGGTCGTTTCCGATGAGGCGAGACGGGAACCGTCTGGCCTCTCCAAAGAGGGCGGGCCGTGATCCGAGGTTTCGCTGCCCGCCTGGCATGGCGGGAGGGTCGGGCGGCCTACCGGCGCCTTTCGGTCTTTGTGAGTTCTATCGCGCTGGGTGTTGGGTCGCTGGTGGCGATCCACTCGTTTCGGGCGGACGTTCAGCGTTCGCTTGACGAGCAAGCCCGGGCCCTGCTCGGGGCAGACGTTCGGGTCTCGTCCCGCCGGGCGTTCCCCGAGGCGTTCGACGCGGTGCTCGACTCCATGGCTCGGCTGGAGAGGGATGTCGCGCGCACCACCACCCTAGCGTCGATGGTGCTCGACATCCGGAGCCAGGGTGTGCGCCTCTTCCAGGTTCAGGGGGTGGATTCCGGATACCCGTATTACGGGGAGGTCACCTCCACACCCAACGCAGCATTCGCGGAGATCCACGATGGCCCTTGGGCAGTGGCCGACCCAGCCGTCTTCATCCAACTCGATGCGGCCATCGGTGACACGCTGCTGATTGGGGAGGCCCGGTTCGTTCTAAGGGGTGAGGTCGTCGGTTTGCCCACGGAGCTCGGGTTCCAATCGGCAATCGGTCCGCGCCTGTATATCTCGCGCGGCCGGCTGCCCTCGACGGGCTTGTTGACCTTCGGATCCATCGTCCGCTATCACGCGAACTTCAGGATGCCTGAGCGGGAAGACCGCGACGAGTTTTACGATCGGCACGTCGAACTTCTGGAGGCGAACCAGCTCCGATACACGACAGCGGGGGTTCGCGCTCAAGAATTGAGTTCGGCCGTGGAGGACGTTTCCCGCTATCTGGGTCTGATGGGTCTGGCGGCGCTCTTCCTCGGAGGGATCGGTGTGGCCAGCGCGATCAACGTCTATATCCGCGAGAAAGTCGTGACCGTGGCCGTCCTGCGTTGTCTGGGGGCGCTCCAGCGGACCCTCTTCACCGCCTACCTCCTTCAGGCGGCCGGCCTGGCGTTGATCGGGTCCGTGCTCGGTGTCGGATTGGGGATGTTGGTCCAACGGGGTCTGCCGCTTGTGCTTACCGGCCTGCTGCCCGTGGGTGTCACGACGCAGGTGTCCTGGCTCGCGCTCGGGGCGGGTATCGCACTCGGTGTCTGGGTGGCGGTAATGTTCGCGCTGGGTCCTCTCCTGGAGGTTCGGGGCGTCTCCCCGCTCATCGCGCTCCGGCATGACTTCGAGCCCCAAAAACGCACGGATTCCCTGCGGGTGGGAGCTTTCGTCCTGCTCGCTGTCACCTTGGTGGGTCTCACTGTTCTGGAGGCACCGTCTCCGGACCAGGGGATCCGCTTCGCGATCGTGCTCGGAGGTGTGGCGCTCTCGTTATGGGCGATGGCGCGTGTGCTGATCCTTGCCACGAGGCGATTTTTTCCGCACGGGATGTCCTACCCGGTCCGCCAGGGGGTGAGTAATCTCTTCCGTCCACGGAATCAGACCGTATCGGTGACGTTGGCTCTGGGCTTCGGGGCGTTCGTCGTCGGAACGGTGGGGCTGGTCGAGGAGAGCCTCACTCAGGCATTTACCCTCGAGGCGGGTGCCGGCAGGTGGAACCTTTTGCTCTTCGACGTCCAGCCGGACCAACGTGAAACTGTGGAAGGCTTCGTCGGCCCCCTTTCGTCCGGGCCCCTCGAGGTGACGCCGTTGGTCCCGTCCCGGATGTCGGCGATCAACGGGACTCCGGTAGAGACTCTTCTGGAGCGACCCCGGGGGGAGCGGCCCTCGCGCTGGGCCATGCGGAGGGAATACCGTCACACCTACCGGGCTGAACTCTCGGGTTCCGAGGGCCTGGTCGCGGGTGCTTGGTGGGACGAGCCGCTGGTGGCCGACCGCGACGGGGCGGCCGGTGTCGCGAGGATTTCGATGGAGGTCGATCTGGCCGAGAGCCTCCGGGTCGGGCTCGGTGACCATGTTACGTGGGATTTTGCGGGGGTGCCCGTCGAGTCGCGGATCACGAGCCTGAGGTCCGTGGACTGGGCCCGGTTCGAGACGAATTTTTACGTGGTTTTCGAATCCGGCACGTTGGAGGAGGCTCCCCAGAGCGCGGTCATCTTGTCCCGTATCGAGGGGGCACAGGAGAGAGCCGAGCTGCAGCGGGACCTCGTAGTTCGTTTTGCCAACGTCTCGGTATTGGACCTCTCACTGCTTCAACAGACCATCGATACCATTCTCCAGCGGGCCAACCAGGGGATGCGTTTTCTGGGCGTCTTCAGTACGGTGGCAGGCGTCTTCGTACTGATCGGGGCGCTCGCGACGTCGCGCTATCAACGGATGCGTGAAAGTGCGCTACTCAAGACGCTGGGGGCCAGGCGGCGGGTAGTGCTCCAGATTCTCACGGTCGAGTACGCCGTACTGGGTTCGCTCGCGACGGCCGCAGGACTCGTCTTGGCCATTTTTGCTGGATGGATGATGACCTGGACGGTCTTCGAAGTGCCGTTCCGCCTCGACCTCGGCCGAATTGGAACCGTGTGGCTTTGGATTACGGGGGTGACGGTCGGAGTAGGCCTGATCGGGAGTCGAGGTGCGCTGGCCCGTCCGCCTTTGGCGATGCTGCGGGATGTCGCGGGGTAGCGGATCACACGTTTCGGACTGGTTCAGATCGATGGACGCCCTGACGGGAAGGTAGATCGCCGTCTCACTCCATCTCGGGGCCGCCCTCCCCGGTCCCGCCCCGCCGCCCTCCCCGGTCCCGCCCCGCCGCCCTCCCAGATGCCCGCTCGACGGCCGTTCAGAGATCGACAGATAACGCCAACTCGTAATGGCAAGATGGGCAAGAAACCGCGTGCGGATGACGGAGCCGTACCGGGCGGGAGATTGAGACGCCCTCTCCGCACCGTGGGCAGGCGCCCTCGAAGAAGTGGAGCGTGTGTACCTCGGCCCACCGCCGGCGGGCCGTCACGAGGCCAACGCCGAGCGCCGCCAGAGCCCACGGCGCGTGGGGCGGCACCAGGAAGACGGCCGGAGCCACGACCAGCCCCGCAGCCAGCGCTATCGAGGCGCGCAGCGCCCTCCACCCAGCACTTCGGGCCTCGATTCGCGCGTTGGCCGGGACCACGTCGAAGCCGAAGAGCGTGATACGCGCGGGCACCAAGATTCCGGCGGCGAGGTCGTCAGACGATGCAGGGTCGGGCGTCTCGGCCATGGCGTTCGTTTCGATCTAGGTATCCTATCCTTAGCGTCCGGGCGTAGCGAGCGATCTTTGGCTAGGCCGGAAACGGTAGGTAGTAACCTGAATTTGCACGTCGCGGCGTTCGTAGTGTTCACGGTAGCCGCGGCTCTCGACCAGTGCCGGTAGGTTTACTTTCTCCGGCAGGATGCGGATGCGCGACCCAACGAGATGAATGGTTCGTTGCCGGTCCTCGATGAGGTGATCGAGCTTCTTGGCGATCTCCTGCGCCCCTGCCAACGGAAGCATCAGCGGCCCACCGTCCGAGAGCGCGATGACGAACGAGGTACCGGACTGCGGCTCACGTTTCACGCTGTAGGTCCAAGGCCCGTAGTAAGCGAGCGACCATTGAGCGGCAGGCATCACGATGACCGGCTCACCCCGTGCGACCGCGTCGAAGACATGATCAAGAGTCTCGAGTTGGTCCGCTGGCGGATAGCTCGATGGTACCGGGTTGAACACCGCGACGAAGAACATGAATACGGCGGGCATAACGACCAGATGGTGGTGGTACCTGCGCTGGGCGAAGACGCTAGTCACGGCATGCACACCGAGCGCTACCAGTAGAATGAGTACGGGGTGAAAGAAGATATCGGTCCTCTCCCCCCCCATAGGGTAGAGATGCAGGTGTGACGCGATCGGCAGCCCAACAACGAGCAGCGTGATCATGGCCCCGACGGGTCGCCACCTCCTTGCGACGATCAGCCACGCGAGCCCAGGCAGGGCCATGAGGGCAACCCCTCCCACGGCGGGTGGCAGAGCTCCTGTAACGGCCTGACCACCACGCAAAGCCAGGAACTCGATCGTCCCCGCGCCGAAACCGAGCGGCATGAAATAGCTCTGCCAGTAATCTTGTAATGCCGTCGCGGATCGCGGCTGGATCAAAGTGACGTAGAACGCGGCGATCGCGCCGCCGTACACGGCCAGTAGGATCAACGCCCGCCTGAGCGCTTGCCAGGGCTCCGAGCTCCTAATCACGAACCGTGCGACCACTACCCCAATCAACGCGCCATACAGAAAGATCGAATACAGCGAGAAGAAGAGCGCGAGAAGAGCGCCGGCCGTGAGCAGCACGAGATCGCGGAGGGTCGTTTCCTTGGCGAAGAATCGGATTGAGACCTCGATCAATAACAAAGTGATGAGCGCATCGAGCGAATACTGTTTCACGTTTGTCGAGTAGTATGCCAACCACGGACTCATGGCCATGAGCGCCGCAGCGACCAAACCGGTCCACGGGCTCCCTGTGAGTCTGCGTACGAGATGGCCGACGAGAGGGATCGTGGCTAGTGCGACGAGGAATGGGACGAATTGTAGGCCCCACTCAGGATCGAGCCCTATTTTGTCGACGCCCCAGAGTAGCAGCACGAACCCGGGCGGCGCGGGCGCGGGCGCACTGAGCGCGGCCCAAGCAGATGGCAGTTTGGCGAGTGCCGCGACCCATACGTCATCGAACCAGAGTGTGCTGGGGTTCAGGCCGCCGACCCGTGCCAACACCGCCGTCAATACGATCGCGGCCAGCGCACAGCGTGCAAATATGAGCTCCCGACGGGACGCCGCGTCGACAACACCGTCCTGAACATGGGAGGCCCCGTCGTTCGCCAAAGGTTATTTCTCCGGAAAGGGTGGCCTGGCATGAATCGGTCCGGTGTCCTAGACAAGCGGGCGGCCCAATCATGCCGCCTTCCGAAACATGGGACCTGCACACACGAGATATCAAATATGATAGACCTATATGTTTCCAGGCCTGATTAATTTTTTCACTCACAGTCGTCTCGGCCCGTCGAAAAAGTCACGGAGCCGCTCGGCGGCCTTCTCCAGGGTTCCCATCCGCTTGCAGAACGCGAACCGGACGAGGGATCGTCCGAGTTCCGGGGGCGAGAAGAAACTGGACCCTGGCACGGGCAAGACTCCAGGGTCTTTTGCCATTCGCCTCGAGAAAACATCGTCCGGCTCGTCACTCAACCCGGAGAAGTCGGCGAGAATGTAGTAAGCTCCCTGAGGCTTCTCACAGCGAAAGCCAGCGTCCACGAGAGCGCTGTGCAACACGTCACGGCGTGCCCGATACTCCTGCACCATGCCGGAGTAATACTCCGGGCCCAGGGACTCCAATCCGGCGGCGCAGGCGTCCTGAAGGGGCGCTGGGGCACCCACGGTGAGGAAGTCGTGAACCTTCCGGATGGCCCCCGTCAGATCCGGCGGCGCTATGATCGTGCCGATCCTCCAGCCAGTGACTCCGAACGTCTTGGAGAGCCCGCTGACCGTGATGGTGCGACCGCGCATCCCGGCCAAGGTGGCGATCGGAATGTGCTCTCCCTCGTAATAGATGTGCTCGTAGATCTCATCGGTGATGGCGAGGAGGTCATGCTCGATACAAAGAGCCGCGATCGCCTCCAGCTCGGATCGCTCGAGAACCCTGCCCGTCGGATTGTTCGGAGTGTTGACGACGATGGCGCGTGTACGGTTCGTGACGAGAGAGGCCAATCGATCGGTGTCGAGACGGTAGTGAGGAGGCGCGAGCGGCATGAAGACGGGATGGGCCCCGCAGAGCACGGCGTCCGGGCCGTAGTTCTCATAGAACGGCTGTAGAATGATCACTTCGTCCCCGGGATCGATGACCGCCAGCATGATGGCGGCCATGGCTTCCGTCGCACCGCACGTGACGGTGATCTCCTGATCACTGTCCACCTCCATGCCGTACCACTCCCGATACTTGGCTACCAGTGCGTTGTGCAGGCGTGGTGATCCCCATGTGATCGCGTATTGATTGCGATCAGCGTGAATGGCGTCGCAAGCGGCCTCTTTCAGCAGTTCGGGAGCGGGGAAGTCCGGAAATCCTTGAGCCAGATTGATGGCGTCGTGTTCTCGAGCCACTCGTGTCATCTCACGAATGACCGACTCCGTAAAATTGTGTGTCCGTTGTGCTGTCCGTGGTGCGGCCATGGGGTTCGTTTCGATGGAGGTTATGACGGTCCCGAGCCATCTAGGGTAGGATCTCAGCCGCTTCCGGGGCAAGATTGTGGCGGTGACGAGGCCGACTCCATAGTGTGGAGTTCCAGAAGTTCGCGGGCCACTGAGAGTACGGAGCCACTTCTGCAGCACAACACTACCAGACCCAGCCGATCCGATCACACGAGGAGAGACCACACATCAGCTCTCCAGATCCTCCTGTTGGGGATCCTTGTGATCCCGATCCGAGGCGAGGCACAGATTACTCCACTGCTGTTGGAAGTGCGCGGAGGGGCTTGGATTCCCACCGCCAACCTCGTCGGGGCTCAGGGCTTCGAGGGAGAAGCATCCGCCGACGTCAGCTTCGGCGTTCACTTCGTGCTGAGGAGTGGCCTCATTAGTTATGTAGCCGGATTCAGTGAACACCGCTTCGGCTGCACGCAGGTCCAATGCGGAGAGGCGGTGGACTTTGTTTCCACCGCCTGGGATCTGGGTGTACGTGTGAATCTCCGCCAAGCGGGAATCGTGCCGTGGGTGAGCCTGGGTGCGAGCGCGGCTCTTTTCGCTGCCCACGTCGAAACCGGGAATGACGTGGCAACGGAGGGCTCCGACCGAGGCTGGGGATACGAGGCCGGGGCAGGGGTTCTGGTTCCGCTGGGAGGGCCGTTTCTAGTCAATCCGGGTGTGCGCTACGGGCGAAGTGATGTCGATTTCGCAGCCCGGGGCACGCTGGAGACACGATACATCATTGCGGACATTGGCCTGGTCCTGGCCTTTTGAACAGCCAGACCGCCCCTTTTGCGAGGAACCACGCGCACAATATGAAGCTGAGATCCACATGAAGCTGAGATCCACGTCCGGTGTGCTTTCCCCGTTCTTCGTGCTATCCATCGTCGTAGGGCCGGTTGCCGAGCCGGCCATCGGTCAGGTGAGTGCCGACCGGTTCGCGGGGATGCCTGCACGGAGTATTGGCCCCACGGGCACCGTGGGCCGGATCTCCGCGATCGACGCGGTCGTGTCGGATCCGAACGTTGTATATGTCGGAGCGGCTACCGGTGGGCTCTGGAAGTCCGTCAACGGTGGCCAAACATGGCGGACTGTTTTCACCGATCAGCCCGTTTCGGCCATCGGCACGGTTGCAGTCAGCCAAGCCAACCCTGATGTCGTCTGGGTCGGGATCGGGGAGGGGAACGGCACCGCGGATCCGATGGTGGCCACCGTGTACCGGTCGCTTGATGGTGGCGAGACCTGGGCCGCTAGAGGGCTATTGGGACTCGAGGGCGTCAACCGGATTCTGTTGCACCCTGGAGAACCCGAAATCGTGTATGCGGGTGTCTCGGGTCCGACATGGCAAGCCGGGGGCGACCGCGGGGTCTACAAGACCACGGATGGCGGGCAGACATGGACCCACGTGCTTTTCGTGGACCAGATAACCGGCGTTTCGGATTTGATCATGGACCCGAGTGATCCGAACCGCCTGCTCGTGGCCATGTCGTCCAGCCGGAGGTCTCCATGGTCCCTGGAGCCGAGGGGCCCGGGTAGCGCTCTCTTTCTGACGCGGGATGGCGGGGACAGTTGGATCCGCTTAGAGGAAGGAGACGGGGTTCCGGGGGGCGACCTCGGCCGCATCATGCTGGATGTGTTCCGGGGAGATCTGCGGGTCGTTCATGCTCTTGTGGACTCCGGCGAGGGCGTGGGCGTGCTTCTTCGTTCGTACAATCGAGGACGCACATGGCAAACGGTGAGGCGAAGTCCCGACCTGATTTCGCCCGTCGATGATCCTAGTGGCATCGTGGCCGATCCCGTGAACGAGTCGAGGTTGTTTCACCTTTCTTCCCGTCTCTCAGTGAGCGACGACGGTGGAGAAACCTTCCGACCGAATGGGCGCGGTTCCGACTTGGGCTATCGAGTTCTATGGATCCACCCCGAGGACCCGCGCTTGATGTACGCAGGTACGGATCGAGGCTTGTATCTCTCACGCGATGGCGGGGAGCATTGGAGCGCGATGGCCGGGCTTCCCGTAGGCAGGTTCAACCGTGTCTCGGTCGATATGGAGGTCCCGTTCAACATCTACGGAGGATTGGACCGCAACGGGTCGTGGAGAGGGCCTGCATACGGGTGGGAGGAGGGTGGCGCCCGAAACCATGACTGGATGGAGCTCGGTTCGGACGACGGCTTCGGGATCCTGGCCGATCCAAGTGAGGCGGGCCATGGATACGCCGTTACCCGGGGCGGAGACCTCATTCGGTTCAACCTTGAGACGGGTGAGTGGAAGCCCATTCGACCGTGGGCTCCGGCCTTCACTGAACTTCGCCTCAACCGGGACGCGCCGATCGCGCTCGATCCACATGACCCCACCGCCATCTACTACGGGAGTCAGTTCGTCCACAAGAGTGTAAATCGGGGCGAGACCTGGCAGATCATCAGCGGTGACCTGACTGCCAACGATCCGGCGAGGCGACGCGAGGCTCGAAGCGATGGCCCGGAAGAAGAGGGCGGCGCCACGATCACGGTCATCGCTCCGAGTCCGCTCGACCGAGACGTGATTTGGGTCGGCACGGACGAAGGCGACGTTCAGGTGACCCGATCGGCGGGTGGGGAGTGGGAAAGCGTGCGGAGCAGAATCGACCGCGTTCCGGACAGCAGTTGGGTTGCCCACATCGAGCCCTCCGCCGTCCGGCCAGGGTCGGCCCTCGTGGCTTTCGACGCTCATCGAACGGGAAATCGGGAGTCGCTCATTTTTTCGACCGACAACTACGGACGTGATTGGGAGAGAATCGGCAGGAGGTCGGACATCGACGGGTTTGTCCATACGGTCGAGCAGGACGCCATCGTGGAGGATCTGCTCTTCGCCGGGACAGAGGCGGGGCTGTACGTATCTCTGAATCGAGGCGAGGAGTGGTTCAAATGGACTCACGGGCTGCCGCCGGTGCCGGTCCACGACCTCGTCCTGCATCCCCGTGACCACGATCTGGTGATCGCAACCCATGGGCGGGGCTCATACGTGCTCGACGACATGCGGCCTCTCAGGGAGCTCGCCATGGATCCGAGAATCTCCGAAGTCGAGCTTTTCCTCTTTCCACCGCCCCCTGCGTTTATCCGAAGCACAGCGGTGTCGGATCGAGACGGCGGCTTCGAGGCGGATGTAGCTTCCCGGGGCCAGGATCGGCCCCCCGGGGTGCTCCTGACGTACTGGCTGGGCAGAAACGGGATTGAGGGTGGTGACAGGCAGGGCGGCGTCACCGTCGAGATCCTGGACTTCGATGGACAGGTTATACGGACCCTCCAAGGGTCCGGGACGCCAGGGATGAATCGGGTCGTCTGGGATCTCCGGGAGAATCCGCCGACGCTGAATGGGCCGCTGGGCCAGTTCTCCGATGCGGCGATCGAAACTGATGATGAATGGGTGCGATCCGCCGAGGTGTTGCCAGGCCTGTTTACCGTTCGGATTTCCAGGGAGGGCGCCCAGAGCCTTCAGGGGCTAGAAGTCCATGAGGATCCCCGTCTGGAAGTCGAGCTTGTGGACCGGATCAGCAAGTATCAGGCGGTGAAGCGCGGGTTGGACCTCGACGCGAGACTGAGGGCGCTGAGAGCGGCGATCGCCAGCGTCCACGAAGAGCTCCAAAGAGTGATCGACTGGGTGCGCGAGGGCGGATTTGCGGGGGATGTCACGCTGCTCGAAGCCAGCCAGGCTTTGGGTGACGAGCTAAGAGACTTGGCCGATTTCCGAAGTGTGATGAGATATCGCCCCGGGGTTCTTGGTCTGACCTCGTCTTACGATGAGCCGACCGAGGGACAGCGCCTCGATCTGATCCGCATGGAGGAGGAACTCGATGGCCTCACGCAGAGGATCGGGGATTTCTTGATTCTGGACATCAACCGTTTCGCTCGCAGGGTGGAGGACGCCGGACTGGACGTATCCTTCTTCATTGGCCCTATCGGTTGATCGCGATGCTTCGGAAGCTTTAATCCCGATGCTTCGAAAGCTTCTCTTGTGGGGATCGGAAAACACTTTCTTTTCGAACCGTGTGGCCCGGCTCGCGTTCGTGCGGGGAGCGGTACGGCGCTTCATGCCAGGGGAGACCTCCGGGGCCGCGATCGTCGAGGCGGTGAGGCTGAGCGCGTTACGAATCACGTCCCTGCTCTCCCTCCTGGGGGAAAACGTTACGGACGTGGATGAAGCCGCCGATGTCACCCGGCATTATCAGGCCGTGTTGGAGGAAATCGCGGGTCGGGATTTGGACGCGGAAATTTCGGTGAAGCCGACGCAGCTCGGGATCGACATCGGGCACGACGTGGCTGCGGGCAACCTCGAAGGCATCTTGACGACCGCGGAGCGGCATGGGCGGTTCGTTTGGATCGACATGGAGAGCAGCGGCTACGTGGACAGAACGCTCGACCTGTACCGGGCCGCACGTTCGCGCCATGTGAACACCGGAATCTGTCTCCAGGCGTACCTCTATCGGACGGCCGAGGATCTCGCCGCTTTGCTCCCGATCAACCCTTCGATCCGGCTCGTGAAGGGCGCCTACGCCGAACCTCGGGAGGTCGCGTTCCCCCGGAAGAAGGATGTTGACGAGAACTACCTCCAACTCGCGCAAACACTTCTCGAGGAGGTCGCCCGGGACGGAGTGCGGGCGGCGTTCGCGACTCATGACGAGGGGCTCATTCTGAAGATCCAAGAAGAGGCAGCACAGCATGGGATCACACTGGGCGATCTGGAGTTTCAGATGATGTATGGGATTGGGACCGCCAAACAAAAGGAGTTGGCGGTGCAGGGTTACAAGGTCGAAGTGCTTATTAGTTACGGGACTGCCTGGTTCCCGTGGTATATGAGGCGTTTGGCCGAGAGGCCCGCGAACCTGTGGTTCGTGATGAGAAAGATGGTGTCACGCTGAACGGCCACGGCGAGGGTAGCGGCGACGGCGATCCGAGGCGCTGGCGTGCTCTGGCGCTTGTCTCCCTCGCGGTCCTTCTCGGGATGTCCGTCTGGTTCACTGCGAGTGCGGTGGCCCCGGAGCTGGAAAGCCGTTGGGACCTGAGTTCGAATCAGGTGGCGTGGCTCACGACACTCGTCCAGCTCGGCTTCGTGGCCGGCACGATCCTCGCGGCCGTGCTCAACTTGGCAGACGTCATTCCGTCGAGGATCTATTTTTCCACGTCGGCTGTTTTGGCTGCCGCCGTGAACGCGCTTCTCACGAGCGTGTCCGGGTATGAGGGCGCTCTGATCCTACGGTTCCTCACGGGATTCTTTTTGGCGGGGGTCTACCCGCCGGCCATGAAAATGATGGCCACGTGGTTCCGCTCGGCTCGGGGACTCGCGATCGGCACCGTCGTCGGGGCGCTCACGGTGGGAAAGGCGACCCCATATCTGTTCAAGCTGTTGGGTGCCGCTCCGGTTTCCGCGGTGGTGTGGGGCGCGTCGGGAGGCGCCGCCTTCGGAGGGCTCTTGGTCGCGGTCGCGTATCGAGAAGGTCCGCACCCTTTCCGACGGGCGCGCTTTTCCTGGGGATTGGTGGCCGAGGTGGTGCGGCACCGGCCCACTCGCCTTGCCACCTATGGGTACCTCGGGCACATGTGGGAACTCTACGCCATGTGGACCTGGGTACCCGCCTTTCTGTCGGCGAGCGCGCTGGCGCGGGCCGCGCGCATGGGCGCCGCCGCCCTCCCGACCAAGTCGGTGGATCTAGCCGCCTTTTCCGCGATCGCCATCGGTGGCATCGGCTGCGTTTGGGGCGGGTGGATGGCGGACCAGATCGGAAGGGGTCGATTCGTCAGTCTGGCCATGGCGGCGAGCGGGGCATGCGCGCTGCTCGTCGGTTTTTTCTTCGGGCAGAGCTTTTGGATATTACTCCCCTTGGTGCTCGTGTGGGGTCTGTTCGTCGTCGCCGATTCGGCGCAGTTCAGTGCGATGGTCACCGAAGTCGCGCCTCAGCAGGGTGTTGGCACCGCGTTGACGCTCCAGACCTCGTTGGGGTTCCTGCTCACGATGGTGACCATCCAGGGGGTCCCGGTGCTTCAGGAATCATTCGGCTGGAGCTTGGCGTTTCCGGTCCTCGCGCTCGGTCCGATCCTCGGGATCGCCGCGATTCGAAAGTTCGACCAGGGCCCTATCTCACCGTCACGCCAAAGTGATGTGTCCGACCTCAGCTGACCGTCTTGTCGGGTGAACTCCCCTCGTCGCCGGATCTTTTCCGAGCGGCGGACCCTCCGTCCGTGTCGGACCTTCTTTCGGGACCGGTCCTTCGACCGGGACCGGACCTTCGGTCGGGACCGGACCTTCTCTGCGGGCCGGCCCCTTCCCAGCCGGATTTGGCGTCCCCGCCCTGCCGGCGCTCAACGCCGGACCTCCTGTCCGTGCCGGATCTCCTGTCCATGCCGGACCGCTTCTGCGCATTGGCCCTACTCGCCCGGCTCGAGCGTTTTCCCATGTTGAGAGAAAGAACCTCCAGAACTCGGTCGTGGCGAGCGAAGAACACCAGTCTGTCTCCCACCTGGACCTCGAGCTCTCGCGAGGGTTGTACGGCCGCAGTTCCACGGGCGTCGACCAGGACGATGTCCATTTCGTGTTCCGTCTGGAGATCTCCGACGGTGCTTCCCGCGAGAAACGACCCAGCGGCGACCGTGAGGCGCATCGTCGAATACGCGACACCCTCGATCTCGAGTGTCTGCGTGATGTCGACACCGATCGCCGCGCCCGCGAAGGCAGGTGCGGCCAGATCGGCCGAGCTCAGAACCGAGTCGACGTCGAGGAACTTCTCGAGCTGTTCGGCGAACTGGCGGTCCCACATACGACCCACGATCCGGATCTGGGGATTACCGTGACGGACCTTCATGATGGCCTCCATGTTCGCCTGGTCCTTTCCAGTACAGGCGACGAAGGCCACCGCGCTGCTCAGGCGCGCCTTCTCCAACGTTTCGGGAAGCCTTCCATCTCCACGGATGATCGGGACACCCATCTCTCCCAAGCGCTTCTGCGCCGTCCCGCTAGGCGAGTTGTCGATGGCAACGACGTCCAGATCCATCGCGACGAGGTCTCGGATCACGCGCTGACCCACGTGCCCAGCTCCCAATACGATGACATGATTACTGTAGGTCAACGCCAAAGCCTCCGCCCAAGGGTTTCTATTATCGTCCCGGTTGAACACCAGATTCACGAAGTCGGCAGCGCCGAGGCCGACCAGCAGCATCAAGCCCAGGGGCATGATGTACCAGAACGCCACTAGAGCTCCCTCCGGCGGCACGGGCTCCCGAGCCTCCAGAATCATGAGTTGCAGAATAACATAAGGGCGATCGATCAGAGGCATCGCCCCCCCCCGGACCGCCTCGTACACCTCGCCGTAGATGAGTCCACCCACCACTGTAAGAACGAGGAATCCGAGCACCGGAACACGGAACTCCCTGAACAGCGCTACGGCATAGTGCCAGGCGGCCCTTAGGGGCCGAGGGAACAGTGCACGGAAGATACGTCTTGTTGGGCGGGCGAAGCGGTGTGGTACAGCCGAGGACAAACGACTTCCTTCGTTAAGAGTGCGTAAGGGCGGACCAGACCCGGCGGGCCGAGGTCGAGTGGCCTAATACAAATCTAGTCTGGTGTCGCAGAAGTGTCTCGGACATTTGGCCGGGGCGCTCGATGTCGGCGGCCGTCACTTCAACGAACGAGCGCTGAAGAGCGGGGAGGTACACGCCCGAGCCCGGACCTACCTCCAAGGCGCTTTGACCGGGGCCGGCCGCCTCGATCGCCTCCTCGATGTAAGCTCGCCTGCTCCTGTGCAACCAACGCCGTGTGGGATTTCGCGAGTCGTAGAGGGTGTCCTGGAGGGCGACGAGATCTTCTGCCGAGGGTGAGTCGGTCAAACGCTACCTCGCCGTAGGTCGTGCGGATTCGGAGGTTGGATCTATTTTTAATAGTTCACGCACGACGAACCGAGCACAAGCTTGCTCGGGCCTCGGCTCTCAAGTGGGCACTCGAGGTCGCCATCCTCCGAATCGGAGGGCCCCGTGGTTGTTTCCGTTGCTTGCTCAGGGGCTTGTGGGTAGTGTGGTAAAGTGCCCGTCAGTGCGACCTCGAATCGACGAATCCACCGATTAATGAACCAAGAGTCTTTTAAAACCCTGATCGTAGAGGACGATGAAGACCAACGGCTGCTGTTGAAGCGTATCCTTCAGAGCCGGGGCCACGAGGTGGTGGCGTGTGGGGCGGCGGAGGAAGGTCTCTCGGCGTACCAGCGCGACCTGTTTCCGCTGGTGATCCTCGACGTCATGCTTCCGGGCATGAACGGGATGGAGCTGTGTCGTGAGATGCGACTCGTGCCGGAATCCAACCAGACGGTCATTCTGTTCGCGACCGGAGTGAATGGGCGAGAGGGCCTCGAAGAGGCGCTCTCGGCGGGGGCCGACGACTACATCACCAAGCCGCTGAACGGAGACCTTCTCCATGTGCGGCTGACGATCGCCGAACGGCAGGTTCGCGCCCTGCAGCGCCAAAAGCAGAGGGAACTCGACCTCATGCGGGACGCCCTCCGCGATGCGGTCACCGATCTTCCCAACCGGCAGCTCTTTTTCGAGAGGCTCGATCGGGCGGCCCGGCGCCACGCGAGGGAGGACGGAGCGTTCTCGGTTCTGTATGTGGACCTCGACGGCTTTCGTAAGATCAACGAGCAGAACGGGCGCAAGGCCGGCGATCACGTCCTTCGGGAGGTAGGCCAGCGCCTGGAGCCCTGTGTGCGTCCGGTGGACACGGTCGCTCGTATGCAGGAGGACGAGTTCATTCTGTTGCTCGATGGTGTGAACAACACGAGTGAGCCGGTGCGGCTGGCCCACCGCATCCACGAGGCCCTTTCTGCCCCAATACATATCGAGAACCAGGAGTTGTTTTCCAGCGCCAGTATTGGAATCGCCCTGAGCCAGACGGGCTTCGAAAAGCCGAGCGACATGGTCCGCGACGCCAAGGCAGCCTCGCGTATGGCTCGCGACGAAGATGGCGGGAGCTCCCACCGCATTTTTGATCCCGTGTTACATGCCGGGGCCCTCGCCCGGGTTCATCTGGAATCTCGCCTCAAGGCGGCTGTGGAACGAAATGAGCTGGTCCTTCATTATCAGCCAATCGTTTTGCTCAAGACCGGTCAGATCACGGGTTTCGAGGCACTCGTGCGCTGGGACGATCCCGATCGCGGGCGGGTCTTTCCAGACGAATTTATCCCCGTTGCCGAAGAGACGGGCCTGATCGTTCCCCTCGGGTGGTGGTGTATGGAAGAGGGTTGCCGCCAACTGAAGGAATGGCAGGACCGGTTTCCCCGAGAAGTGCCGCTGACGATGGCGATCAACATATCGCCGAAGCAACTCGAGCAGCCGGAGCTCCTCTCTCACATCGACACCCAACTTTCATCCTTCGGGATGTCCCCCGCCTCCCTGCACATCGAGATCACGGAGTCTTCCCTGATGGAGAACGTGGACGACTCCGGTGAGGTTCTTCGAAAGCTCTGGGACCGATCGGTGCGCCTGCACATCGACGACTTCGGAACGGGTTATTCTTCGCTCAGCTACCTGTGTAGGCTGCCGATCCACACGTTGAAGATCGATCGCTCCTTCGTGGACCGGATGGGGGACGGCGACTCCGACTTGGAAATCGTGAAAACGATCGTGCGGTTGGCGAAGAACCTCGGCTTGTCGATTATCGCGGAGGGCGTTGAAACCGAAGATCAACTGAAACAGTTGATAGATCTGGGGTGCGAAGAAGCCCAGGGTTACCTGTTTTCTCGGCCCGTCGAAAGTTCGGTCGCTTCAGACCTTCTTGCTGCCGGAAAGCCGCTCTTCTAGCCCGCACCTAGGGCCTGGCAACCGCGCGCACGACACCCCACAGTTGTGCCATGGCCTCGTCGTACGGGACGATCTCCGGTGGCCGGCTCACATCCTTGGGCACGAACACGAACGGTCGCCGTTCCGGATAGGCATCGAGGAGGCGTCTATTCCGCTCTGGCCCGAAATCTCTAACGAACATCGGGCGTCCCTCTTCGTCTCCGGGAAGGTCCCCTTGCCAGACCAGAGGGGCGAGGGCGACCGTTCCGAAACGATCCGCGCCGACCTCCCGGGTGCATGCGGTCCCAAAGGGTTCTCCGTTCCGAGTCCGAAGCGTCGCACCCTGCGACGACGGGGGGCGTTGAATGTCGGGAGGGGTACCGCGTACCTGTTCGAGGTCCACTTGGGGAAGGGGGGGGGGCACCGAGATCCAGGTCATCGACCTGGCGAGGATCGGCCCGGGCAGCACGGGCTTCCCGAGCCAATGTGTATAGATGGAGACCACAGTTGGTGTTCCGGCGCAGGGTAGTGATGACGCTGTCCTGCCTCATACCACCAGCGCCCTGAAGGCGAGAGCTCAGGCGCTCTTTCCAAGAAGTGTGGACGAAGACGATCGCGGGGTCCTCAGTGGGGAGGGAGGGTACCGCGATACGCTGTAGGGTCTCTTCGCTCCACCGGTAACTACCCCATCGGGTCGGAGCACCCCACACCGCTGCGCCGACCACGCCGAAGAGGATGGCCCACGTGGTCATGTCGGCCGCCCATCCCCTCCAATCCCGAACGGGTCCTTCGCCGGGGCGAACTCGATCCGGCCGATCTCCGCCGGGGTCGACTGTGCCGGCCGCAGGTCCATCGACGTTGCCGCCCAAACCGCCGGCCAACCCCAGGGCCGCGATCACCCCCAGGGTGATCCATGCCGGGGCCGCCTCGAAGAGCATCCGCACATCGTGGAACCAGTAGTATCCGTTCGCCACCACTGGGAGGACGGCCCAGGCCACGAGAACCCCAACCCCCTTGGGGAGTCGGGAGGCCAAAAGGAGGTATAACCCGATGACCGCGGTTATCGGGAACGGCGTCTCCAGCAACTGAATTCCCAGGCTGAGCACGTCCGATGAGGTATAGGCCACGGCCTCTCGAATGCTGTAGGGGTATCCCCAAGGATCCATATGGAAACCCAAGCGGTGGCGATCGCCGAAGGCGGCGACGTAACCCAGCGTGAAGGGATTCCCGTACAGGCGCTGATTGAACCAGACGAGGAACACGGCGAAGGGTGCTCCTCCGAGCAGCGTCGCCCCAGCACGGCGCAGAAACCACGTCCGGCCGTGTGGGTTCTCTCCGAATGCGGCCGGGCCCCATAGACCCAGGGTGAACACCGTCCCCAGGACCAGGCCGATCAGGGGACGGTCCGATACCATGAGCCCGACGGCGGCCCCGGCAGCGACGCCCCACCAGGCATGACCGTCCCTGGCCCGGAGAGCTGCATACAGCACGGCCGCCCCGAAGGCGCCGGCCGAAACGTGACTCATCGAACCGCCGCCGAGCAAGACAACGAAGGGGGCCACAGCGACCAGCAGGGCGGCAACACGTGCTGGGCCCGGATTCCCCGGCAGAAGCCTCGGTAAGGAAAGGGCGACGAGACCGGCGAGCACACCCGCGGATATCGGACCGAGCAACATGGGAACACCCATCCGGATCAGAGCCGCCATAAGAAAGAGGTGGGCTGGGGGAAAGTGAGAGACCCACCCCTCGGCAACCATGAGTGTGTTGGGGATCAGCCAGGCCTCCGGGACGTCGGCGATTGGCCCGGCGAGGAGTCCGTTCGCCAGATAACGTGCGTGGAGGGTGGACGCGATCTCGTCGACGTTGGTAAGAAATCCTTGATATAAGAAACGCCCAGTGAGTACGGAGAGCCCGAATGAGAGCCCCGAGAGTATGAGCGCGTAGATCGCCGCTGACGACTTCGAAAGCCACGTCACGAAAACTCTGCCCATCTTGCGGACCGCCCCGCAGGGCAGGATCCACGCGAAGAGCAATGCGAGAAGCAGGGTCACGATAGTGCCCCACCACGCGAGTTGGAGTGTAGCCTCCGCCACTTCGACGCTTACCTGCCGATGAGGCGCGTCCCCGGGGTAATCCATCAGCCGGTAGATCGGGACGAATGCGAGGACCATCAAGACTGCCCCGAGGACCTGTCGGGATCTCCGTGCCCAGGTGCGACCCAGCGCTTCAGGGGTGGGGACTTCCCCCGGCCCAGTCGAATGCCTCATCCTGCGATTTCGAGACCGGTGGGTGTCACGATCCGCTGAAGTATTCCAAGGGCGCCGTCCACCAGAAACGCGAGCACGGCGGCGGGGATCGCCCCTGACAGAATCATCCGGGAGTCACTGAGAGCGAGGCCTGCCACGATCGGGTCACCCAAACCGCCGGCGCCGATGAACGCTGCCAACGTCGCTGTTCCGACGGTAATGACGGCGGCCGTGCGTACTCCGGCCATGATGACGGGGATTGCGAGCGGAAAGCGTATGAATTTCAGGATCTGTCCCTCCGTCATCCCCAGAGAGCGGGCCGAGTCCACGGCGGCGGGATCGGCATCACAAATGCCCGTATAGGTATTCCGGAGAATCGGGAACAGTGAGTAGAGAAAAAGCGCCACCAAGGCCGGTACTACGCCGATCCCGAGCAGCGGGATCATGAACGCGAGAAGTGCGATGCTGGGGATGGTCTGGAAGAGTGCGATCGTCCGGATGACGATCTCCGCACCTCGTGGCATGCGTTCGAGAAGGAGCCCGAGCGGGATGGCCACGAGGATGGCGGCCAGGAGCGACACTACAACCAGAAGTACATGGCGTTCGGTGAGGTCGAGTATCTCGGTTCTGCGGTCCAGGAGGTAGGCGCCGAGTGACCCCGTGCGTCCTTCGGCGTTCCTCACCATGCGCATGGCGGGACCCGCTACCAGTCCCATTTCTGTCAACGCGTCTCGTGCGACCGTTTCGAACTCTTCTCCCTCGACTTCAACCCTGCGGTTGAGGTCCCGCATGGATTCCCCGTCCAGCATGCCGGCCAGCTCGGAGAGCGCACGTACAGCTTCGGGGCGTGTGTCCCAAAATGTCCGCCCTACAAGGGGGGAGGCCTGATAGGGCGGGAAGAAGTCGAGATCGTCCTCCAATACGACGAAATCGTACCGATCGATCAGTCCGTCGGTGGAGTACCCGTCAACAACGTCGACCTCCCCTCGGTCCAGTGCTTCGTACTTCACGGCCTGGAGTAACGATCGTTGAGCCTGAAGGCGCATGCCGTACGCCGATTGTAACCCCGGCAACCCGTCCGACCGGCCGATGAAGTCCGGGGAGAATCCGCCTATGTACCGATCGGACACGCGTGCGAGATCGGAAAGCGTGCGTAACCCGTCCGCCTCCGCAGACTCACGGCGCACGGCGATGGCGTAGGTGTTCTCAAACCCGAGCGGCGGAAGCCAATGGATCCCCCAGCGTTCGCGAAATACTCTGGACACCGTACGGAAAACATCGTCTGCCGATCCTTCGGAGTTTTGGTCGAGCACCGCCACCAATCCAGTGCCGGTGTACTCGGGATAAACATCGATCGCCTCGGTGCGGAGGGCCTGAAAAGCGATTTCCGTGGCTCCGAGGCCGAAGCGGCGTTCCACCGCAACTCCCCGGCTTTCCAGGAGTTGGGCGAACATCTCGGCCAGGAGGAAGGATTCTCCGAATGGCTTCGAGGCGACGATGACGGGTGTGTGCTGAGCCGACGTAGCGACGGGGCACAACATCTGAGCCAGCCCGAACCAGATGATGGCGAGGCCGGTGGAGCGTACCCACGTGAGGCGTCGGAATCGAGTCACGTGGGGATTCCCTCGCCTGCACGGTGGAGTAACTGTTGCACGTAGGGTGATGCGGGAGAGGATCGAAGCTCGGCTGCCGGGGCGATCTGCTCGAATCTCCCTCCCCGGAGTACGGCCACTCGGTCGGCGATTTCCAGCGCGGTCCTGATGTCATGAGTGACCAGCAATGCGGTCACGCCGATGTCTCGTAGAAGTGCGTGCACCCCTTCGACAAGCTCGGCACGTGTGATGGCGTCGAGGGCTCGAAAGGGTTCGTCGAGCAGAATGATCTCCGGTTCCGCTGCCAACGCCCGTGCCAGGGCCACTCGCTGCCGCTGACCACCGGAGAGCTCGCCCGGCCTGCGGGTGCCGAAATCCTCTGGTGGCAGGCCTACGAGCTGGAGCGCCATGGACGCAAGGTCATCCGGCGATGCCATCTTCCGTAGCCGTGGGACCAACGCCGCGTTCCGAAGCACGGTCCAATGTGGGATCAGTCCCCCCTCCTGCTGTACGTACCCGATGGAGCGGCGCAGCTTCACCGGGTTTAATGTGTGGACGTTCTGTCCGCCGACGCACACGTCGCCTCCGTCGGCTGAGATCATCCGGTTGAAGAGGCGGAGCAGCGTGGTTTTGCCGGCGCCGCTTTCACCGACGAGGGCGACGATTTCGCCTCGCTCGACAGATAGGGTCACACGATCGAGGACGGGTAGGGAGCCGAACCGCTTCACGACATCTTTTGCCGAGAGGGCCGGTGCGTCAGTGGGCAGGACCTGATCGCGCATCCTCCACGATAGCGTGGGGCGGTCAGGTACGCACCAGTATCGGTAATGGAGAGGGGAGTTGCCCGGACTCGAGCCGCCGTTAGGTTGCGACCGGAAACCGCCCTCCTATGGAGGTTGAAGACGGGCGAAAGGCGAGAATCCGGTCAGGGATCAAGACGGGACGGATATCGAGACGGGACGATCGAGATGGATCTTCATATGGGACGGCGACTCGATGCCGCTGAAATCCGACACCTCCTCGAGGAGGCGCGTGCTCGTACGGTAAGTCTTCTGAGCTCTGTGTCGGAGGCCGATCAGCGCATCCAGCATGACCCACTCATGAGTCCGGTGCTGTGGGACTTGGGCCACATCGCCCACTTCGAGGAGGTGTGGCTCGTCGAGAATCTTGGAGGCTCGACGAATGGTCCCGAGGGTCTCGGCGGCATGTACAACCCGGTCGAGAATCCCAGGAGAACCAGGGCAGAGTTGCCCTTGCCGGGTGTCGAGGAGTGCTTTGAGTATATGTCCGGCGTCCGCGAGGCCGTGATGGAGCGACTCGCTACCCTCGACCTCACGAACGAGGATCCGCTTCTTGATCACGGTTTCGTGTTCCGGATGGTGCTTCAGCACGAATATCAGCACAACGAGACGATTCTCCAGACGCTACAACTCAAGGGGGGTGAGCCGTACCATCCAGGCGAGTCCATGCCCCACCCCGTTCCGCCGCCAGATCGCCCGCTCGGTGAAGGAACGATGGTCCGTTTCCCTGAGGGTGCGGTGGCGATCGGCACTGACGATCGGAGTGCCTCGTACGACAATGAGCGGCCCCGACATTCGGTCGAGCTCGCTCCGTTTCTCATCGACGTGATGCCGGTCACGGAGGCGGCGTATGCCGAGTTCATGGATGAAGGTGGATACGAGACCCGTGCACTATGGTCTGACGAGGGCTGGGCGTGGAGGATTGAATCCGCCGTCCGCCACCCCAAATATTGGAGATCTGGTGGGGAAGGGTGGGAGATCCGCCTCATGGATCGCATCCTTCCGCCGGACAGTCGGAGGCCCGTGTGCCATGTGTGCTACTACGAGGCGGAGGCCTACGCCTCCTTCGCAGGCAAGCGCCTCCCCACCGAATTCGAGTGGGAAGCGGCCGCGACATGGGATCCCGCGACCGGCACCAAGCGAACCTACCCGTGGGGCGACGAGCCGCCGACACAGGACTTCGCCAACGTCGATGTTCTTACCTTCGGCCTGGCGCCGGCCGGGACCTATGTAAAAAACGTATCGCCGATCGGATGTTACGGGATGGTCGGAGACGTGTGGGAGTGGACGTCTACGAATTTCCAGGCCTATCCAGGGTACGAGACCTTCCCTTATGCAGAATACTCCGAGGTTTTCTTCGGGGACGAATACAAGGTCTTGAGGGGAGGAGCCTGGGCCACGCGGGGGGCGGCAATCCGGGGCACGTTCAGGAATTGGGACTATCCCATTCGGCGCCAGATCTTTAGCGGCTTCCGTTGTGCCCGGGACCTTTGAGCGCGGCCCTGGATTACCGGTGAAGGCGGCAGCGCCGACAGGGATCCTGGAGGAGGTCCGGTGGGGATTGAGCCAACCCCAAAAGCAACTCCCCTCGAAGTACTTCTACGACACCCGCGGATCCGAACTCTTCGAAGCCATTACGGAGCTCCCCGAGTACTATCCGACCCGGACCGAGACCGGCCTTCTCAAAACGCCGGTCTCTGGTTGGGTCCGGGAGATGGCACCCACATCCCTCGTGGAGCTGGGGGCCGGAGGTGCGCGGAAGACGAGAATCCTACTCGCTGCCATGGCGCGCGGGACGCCAGATCGTACCTACGCACCGGTCGACGTGGCTGGTGATTTTCTGCGCGCGACGGCCGAATCTCTGAGAATCGAAGATCCTTCGCTCGATGTACGGCCTCAGGTAAGAGACATCACATGGGACCTGGATTTCGTCGGTGGCCTGCCAGGGCCCGTGCTCTTCGCACTCCTGGGCAGCACGATCGGAAACTTCGTGGGGGAGGTAGCAAACAAGCTGCTTTCCAACGTGAGATCGGCGATGGGGGAGCGCGACATGTTCCTGCTGGGCGCGGATCTTCGTCCGGGTGAGGGAAAGTCGATCGAGCGCCTCGAGGCGGCGTACAACGACGCAAAAGGAGTCACCGCCGAGTTCAACCTCAATATGCTGCGAGCCCTCAATCGGGACGCGGGTACAGATTTCGACCTGACGGCCTTTCGGCACAGAGCGTTCTACAGTGAGGGAGAAGGGCGGATCGAGATGCACCTGGTCGCTGAGAACGCCCAAGAGGTGGACATCCCTGGAGCCGGAGTGGTACAGATCGGGGCAGGGGAGTCGATCCGGACCGAGTTGAGCTGCAAGTATGACCGGCCGACACTGACGGGAATATTCGAGGCTGCTTCCCTGGAAATCGTAAAATGGTGCACGGATGAGGATGCACTCTACGCGATGGCCCTCGTATCCCCTGTCTGAGAACCAGGAGGTTGGTGGTTCGAGTCCACCCGCCCCAGTAGGAGGAAGAGTTTGCCCTCAAGGCTTTATGGGCTTGTGGGGCTTTTCTTTTCAGGTCCTGAAAAGACGATTGCATCGGGGCTGGATCAATCCGGTCAACATGAGGTCTTGGCGAGGTTAATCATGATATCCATGATCTTCGCGCTGGGGCTGCCCTTCGTGTTGCTATAGCGCGCGCAGATCAGCAAGCCAATAACGCCCCTCCAAGCAACGAGGGTGCCAGGATACCGAATAGATACCGAAGACACTTAGAACGTGATTCTGTAGGTCTGACGGGCTGCTGCTTGCGCCTACCGGTCCGCTCTCGGATGTTGACCTCGATCTGATTCCGGAGTGCGCCCATGTCCGACCCCATCGCTCGTCTGAACGCCGCCCTGGAAGGCCGCTACGCCATCGAGCGAGAGCTAGGCGAAGGCGGCATGGCCACCGTCTACATGGCCGATGACCTCAAGCATGAGTGACCGGCCCCCAAGGTGGTACCACCTACTGCGTTAGTCCAAGGGCCTCCTGAAGCCTGGGGTGAGGGCCGTTAAGCTTGGGCAGATTCAAGAAGAAGGGATCGGGCCGTAGCGCTTCGGGGGCCGGTGGTCGGTAGCGGAGCGAGCTGTGGGGTCGGATGGTGTTGTACTCCCGCCGCCACTGTTCGATGAGCATTTTCGCCTCCTCCAACGAGTAGAAGATCTCCCGCTTCAGGACTTCTTCGCCCAGCGTCCCGTTGAAGCTTTCGTTGTAGCCATTCTCCCACGGGCTACCCGGCTCGATATACAGCGTCTTCACCTCGACCCGCTCGAGCCACTCACGAACCACCTTGGCCGTGAACTCCGGACCGTTGTCGGACCGGAGATTGGCCGGTGGACCATGCTCGACAAAGAGCTCACTGAGCGTCTGCAACACATCGTCCGCCCTGAGCCTTCGGGCCACTACGATCGCCAGACACTCCCGGCTGTATTCATCCAACACCGTCAGCATCTTCAGCGGCCGACCGTCGTGCGTCCGATCCGCCACGAAGTCATACGCCCAGACGTGATGGCGGTACAAGGGTCGAAGCCGGATGCATGAGCCGTCCGTCAACCAGAGCCGGCCCCGTTTGGGCTGTTTCTTGGGCACTTTCAGACCCTCCTCTCTCCAGATCCGCTCCACCCGCTTGTGGTTCACCACCCAGCCCTCCGCCCTCAACATCCCTGTAACCATCCGGTACCCGTAGCGACCGAACCGACCCGCCACCTTGACCACGTCCGCTCGTAGCGCCGCTTCATCAGCCCCTCTCTTCCGACGGTCAAGTCCCGAGTTGTGTGTAAAAGTGAGAGGAAGCTCCTCGATGCTTCGGTTAGGCTGCGTTGGCGACCTCCTTCGGTTCGAGAAGCGTGAGATCGAGGTAGCGGCGTTCGCTCCAGACCGCAGTAGTCCTCAGAGCAACCGCGGTGATGAGGCGGAGCGCACTGGCTCGGTCGGGGAAGGCGCCGGCGCTCCGGATTCGACGCTTGATCTCGGTGTGCAGGCGCTCGAGGCTGTTCGTGGTGCGTAGCCTGGCCCAGTGGGGCTCGGGGAACGCGTAGAACTGGGTGGCGGCCGTGAAGCCCCGCTCGAGCACCTTCATTGCCTCGGGGAGCTCCTCTTGCCAGCGCGTCGTGATCTCGGCCAGGCGCTTCTTCGCCTCAGCGAGCCCGGGGGCCCGGAAGACGGCGGCAGCCTCGCGCGCCACACGCTTGCGCAGGCGATGCGGGACCTTGGCCAGCACGTTGCGTTGCAGGTGCACGGTGCAGCGCTGGCGGCGCACCTCAGGCAAGAAGCGGCGCACCGCAGCCGCCAGGCCCGCGTGCTCGTCGGCGATCACCAGTTCGACGCCGCTGAGACCTCGCTCCAGGAGCTGCTTGAGGAGCTCGGACCAACTGTCCTCTGACTCCTCAGGGCCTAGCGTGATGGCCAGGAGCCGGCGGTGACCGTCCGGATCCACCGCGTAGGCCACGAGCGCGCTCACGTTCTCGACCTTCCTGGCCCAGCGCGCATCGAGGAACGTCGCGTCCAGATACAGATAGGGGTGAGGCCCCTCGATGGGTGCGCTCCGCAGCGCTTCTACGGCCCCATCGAGCCGCTTCGCGACCCGGCTCACCGTCGAGCGTCCCACGCGCTCACCCAGCAGTGCTTCGGTCACGTCGCCCATCTTGCGCTGCGACACACCGCTCACGTAAGCCTCCACCATCATCTCGTCCACTTCTTCACTCCTGCGCCGGTAGCGGCCCATCACGTCGGCGGGCGAGCCGCCTTCCCGGCTGCGCGGCACCATCACGTCGATCTGACCCAAGCTCGTGAGCAGGCGCCTGAGGTACGTGCCGTTCCTGTGGTCCTTCCGGCTGCCGACCCGCTCGAAACGACGCGCTCCGACCATCGCTTTCAACTCCTCCTCCAGCACCATCTCGAGCGTCACACGGATCGCGCCCTGAAACAACGACTTTAAATCCTGCCGTAACTCATCTTGCGTGGCCCGCTCAACTTCAACCATCTTTTCCATGAGGAAGCTCCTTTCCGGTTCCGGACCTGCTGGCGCAGGCCCGGACTCCCCGGGTTCATGTGATGATGAACATTCACAAGGAGCTTCCTCTCTCTTTCCCCGGCTGTCCACCCTCCCCGGACCCCTCACCCCCTTTTACACAAATATCGCGACACTACCTGTTGTTCCACCGTCAGATCGGCCACCGCCCGCTTCAGTCGCTGGTTCTCCTTCTCGAGCTCCTTCAGACGCTTCGCCTGACTCGTCTTCATCCCCCCGTACTCCCTCCGCCACCGGTAGTACGTCTGCTCGCTCACTCCTAGATCCCGGATCACCTCTTTCATCGACTTCCCGTTGGCGAGCCCCACTTCCGCCCGCCGTAGCCCGTTGATGATCTGCGCTGCCGTGTAGTTCTTCCGTGCTGCCATCTCGACCTCCTCCCGGTCTCGACCCGCCCAGATTCTAACACGAGATGGACCTGACGTCTCGCGGTCAGGGGAGCTAGAGTCAGTTGAGCAAGACCCTGCTCGGCCTCGGCTCGGCACGAGCAGCGGCCAAGCCAGCGATCGATCCCGAAACGTATGAGCTGTTCCTGCGAGGCCGCTTCTTCGTGGCCAAGCGGGCCGAAGGCATGCAGCGAGGCATGGAATATCTGGCCGAGGTCGTCGCTCGCGCCCCCGGCTACGCACTGGCATACGCCGAACTCGCGACCGCCTACAGCATTCTCACGCACTACTGCGTGATGCCGCCTCGCATAGGGTGGCCGAAGGTGCGTGAGCTCGCCGAAGCGGCGCTACGTCTGGACCCGACCCTCGCCCGCGCACACGCCGAGCTGGGTAGCGTAGCGCTCTGGTTCGACTGGAACTGGGAGGAGGCGCGGGAGCGATGCGGTCGCGCTGGACCCCAACGACCCCTGGGTGAACGTCATCTTCTCGACCTACCTCGCCTCGCTCGGCCTGCACGACGAAGCCGAAGAGCAATGTCAGCGCGCACGCGCGATGGACCCGCTCAACCCGTCGTTGAGCGCTGCCCTTGCGACCACCCTCTTCCTGGCACGCCGGCACAACGAAGTGGTGAAAGTGTGCGACCGCATCATCGATCAGGACCCAACGTTCTCGGATGCGTGCCGCATGAAAGGGGCAGCCCTACGCGAGCTGGGACTACTCGATGAAGCGATCGAGCCGACGCGGAGGGCCGTGGAAGTCTCGGGGGGACATCCGTGGATGGTGTCACTCGACGGAATGCTGCAGGCTATGGCAGGCCGTGGCGAAGAGGCCCGCGCGATCGCTGATGCGATGATCGAACATCACTCGACCGCGGCTGAGCCTCCGTTCACCCCCCCGCTGGCGATCTCTCTGATCTTCTGCATGCTCAAAGACCGAGACAGGTTCTTCGGGTGGCTCGAGAGGGCGTACCAAGCACGTGACAGCTGGCTCATCATGCTCCGGGCGGATCCGACGTTCGATCCGATCAGTGACGATCCCCGTCACGACGAGTACGTCGCGCGCGTCGGTGTGCCGGAGTGGGGCGAAGCCCGGAAGACCCACTCTCCACAGTAGAACGTAGAAAATGGAAAAATTCTACGTCGGACTCGCCACGACCCTGCATGATCCAGCGGTGGCCGTGGTGGATTGCTCGGGAGAGATCCTCTTCGCGGAAGCGTCGGAGCGGTACCTGCAGGACAAGAGGGCCCACGGGGCAGCCGCAGATGTACGGTCGACGGTTCGGCGCATCATTCACGAATACTGCGATCCCGGGGCCGAGTACGTCATCGCGAAGTCGTGGAGCCGGAAGTCGATGCGCGTCCTGGATATCCTCTACCTGCTCGGGCTCGCAAGCCACGAGAAGTTGCCACGCCGACGGACCGCAGTCAGCCGATACCTCAGCGGTCAGCGTGAGCTTCTGGGCTCGGTCTGGCTCCAGCACACCGCCCACAAGCTGTCCGGTGGCCATTTCGCCGACGTGCTCGCACGGCTCGGGAATCGCCGCGTGTCGTATGTTGCTTTCCCGCACCATATGGTGCACGCCGCCACCGGCTGTTTCACCAGCCCGTTCGAGGAGGCCGCGTGCATGGTGGTCGACGGACAGGGCGAGGGCGGCTCGATCAGTTACTTCGCGTATAGGAATGGGCGCCTCAAGCTCATCAAACGAATGAGGGGCGCCGAGAGCCTCGGCATGCTCTACTCGCACTGCACGACCCTGGCAGGGTTCAGCTCGGAGAAGGGCGAGGAGTGGAAGGTGATGGGCCTCGCCCCTTACGGGAAACTGCATCCCGAAATTTACGACTCGCTGAAGTCGCTCGTGGTCATGAACGGTCTGACCTTCAAATACCGGTCGACGACCCAAGTCCGGGCGTGGGTTGAGGAGATGAAACAATGGGCTCGACCGTACGGGTCGGGTCCGATGGCAGCCGCCGATCTCGCATGCACGGTGCAGTACTTCTATGCGGAAGTCATGGACCAGCTGCTGAGGAGTTTCCACGCACTGGGGGTGTCGGATAACCTCGTGCTGACCGGCGGCTGTGCGCTCAACTCGGCGTACAACGGGCAGATCGTTGGCCGGACCGGCTTCAAGCAACTACACGTGCCAAGCGCTCCAGCCGACGACGGCAACGCGCTCGGGGCCGCACTGCTCTCCTACTACCGGGACCACCCGGACAAGAAACCAAGAGCCCGCTACCGGACCCCCTATCTCGGTTCTCAGATCCCGTCACGATCGGTAGAAAATCTAATGAAGTTCGGACGTATCCCGGGCATGCGGCACCTTCCCGGCACGGTCCACGAGGCGGCGGCCCGACTACTCGACGAGGGCAAGCTACTGGGATGGATCCAAGGTAGAGCCGAGTTCGGCCCGCGGGCGCTCGGCAATCGCTCGATCCTCGCAGATCCACGTCAGGCAAGTGTGAGGCAGCGGATCAACGAGCTGGTGAAGTTCCGCGAGGCGTTCCGCCCGTTCGCTCCGTCGGTGCTGGACGAACACGGGCATGAGTACTTCGAAGAATATCAGTTGTCACCGTACATGGAGCGTACGCTGGCGCTCAAGAAATGTGCTCGCGAGAAGGTCCCGGGCATCGTGCACGTGAACGGCACAGGCCGGCTCCATTCCGTCCGCCGGGAATGGAACGAGCGATACTATGACCTCATCCACGCGTTCTACCTGCGCACCGGTGTGCCGATCGTACTCAATACCAGCCTCAATGCGTTGGGCAAGCCGATCGCACACTCGCTCGAAGACGCCCTCGGACTCTTCTACACCACTGGCTTGGACGCGCTCGCCGTCGGGGATTACCTGGTCGAGAAGTGATGGGACGCCGACTTACTGGAGTGAGACTGTGAGGCAGTGGTGGTGGAGTAGGGTCCGACTCGATGGGACGTTCTACGTAGTCTTACGTCTTGGTGGCGCCTCTTTGTGGGCGCGCTCGGCGTTTTCGGGATCGCGATATTCTGGGCCACCGTAAACTACCTGTGGGATGCCGCACAGCCGGTGGCAAAGGGGTTCATTGTCCTCGGCGGTGGATTAGCGTTCGTCGCGGCAGCCGTACTGGTGTCGGCGCAGTGGAGTGAGCGCCCCCGACTAGAGCACAAGGTCGTTGGACCGACCTTTCTGGCACGTCGCTCGTTGGATGAAGACGTTCGGCACAACTTCGAATAACGTCCTTTAACACTCTAAGGGGAAATGAGTTGTAGTCCCTCGTGAGACGTGACCGCATCCCAGGAGGAATGGTCGTCGAGACGCTCGGAAGCCAGCAGGGTGCCGTCGGGCGCCAGGGGATGACCACGGGCGAGATAAAGAGAGTTCGTGTTGGTCTCGGAGGCGGTGGATAGTACGGCGATTCCATCTCCGTCCGTCAGAACCATCGTAAGTAGTGCCGCATGGTTTTCCGCCTGCACGGCCTCGAGCACGATGTCTCGGACGCGGCGCAGCGCGTCGACGAGGGAAGCACCGTCCCGGACGGCAGCAACTGCGAGCAGGAAAAGCGTTTCGCTGTCGGAGGAGCCGGCGAGATGCCCGTAGAGGTCGTCCGGGAGGTGAGATCGCAACGCGCGCATGTGACTGGCCCGAAAGTTCTCGACAAAGCCATTCAAGATGAAGCTCCACCGCCCGTGGAGGAACGGCTGGTTCCCCCCCTCGATGGGGATACCGGGCGTGGCGTTACGAACCGAGGCGAGGATCGTGGATGACGAGACACCCTCGAGGAGCGTGCGGAGGTCGTCATCCTGCCAAAGCGGGCGGGCCGCGCCGGTCCGAACCGGCGTGGCACCTCTGTACCAAACGACCCCGTATCCATCGGCGTTCACGTGGCCGTGAAGCAGCTCCCTCGGAACGTAACTCTGCTCGAGGAGCGAGTGTGTTCCTCCGAAGACCAAAGCGTCCGCCGTGAGGGGCTCGCCTGCATAGGCGGTCAGGCGGCACATTGAGGCGCCCCCCCATCGGAAACGATCATCATCCCCCCGAGCGTCCCGGATCCACGTCTCGAGGATCTCGGACGGTCCGGGTGGTCAGTTCCCGCCGATCTCGTATTGAACCTGTAATAACCCGATCCTGCCCATCCGCGGTGCGCCGATGAATTCCTGGTGCCTGTTGTCGAAGACGTTGTTCACCGTCAGAGACACGATGAAGCCTTGGTAGCCGGGCACTCTGTAGGCTACGTTGGCATCCAAGACCGTGTAACCCTCCACGGTTCCCACGTAGACTCCCGAGTTCATGGGGAACTCCTCGACCAAGCGCGCGCGCGCGCCGTAAAGAAAGCCCCTGGCCTTGTCGTCATAGCGGAGGCCGAGTGAGGCCTTGTTCCTAGGGGCGTTCAGGGCAATGTCGGCGGTGCTCATGCAGTTGCCGTCGTCGTTGAAGTCGAAACACTCCTTACTTACCCACGAGTACGACCCCGAGACCACCAGGTCGTCCGTGGCGTAGGCCTCAACACCGAAATCGGTTCCCCAGAGGTTCACATCACCGAAGTTGCGATACGTCAATACGAGGTCGGAGTTCGTGCGTTGGTCGGGGGCCACGGTTCCCAGAGGTATCACCGCGACGTTGGCAGCGATAGCGGCGGCGAACGGAGTCGCCACAGCGGCCGGAACGCCAGCGCCGATCAGGCGACCCGCCACGAAGCCCGCCACGTCGGGGCCATCGAGAAAGACGGTGGGAGTCTCCACGCGGAGCGGGCCGACGAAGTTCTTGATCTGATTCCTGTAGACGGAGACGGACAACTTGAGCTTGTCGGCGAAAAGCGCTTGATACCCAACCTCGAAGGTCGTGGTGATCGTTGGGACAATGCGGTCCACGGAAGTCACCCCCGGGTCGGGCAGGAACGGGGTAGTCTCCGGGTCTTCGGAGTAGAATCGTCCAAGCACGGAGGCGATGTCCGCTGGCGTGGGGTCCGCAAGGATTGCCGCGAAAGCGGCGGGGGTCAGACCCAATAGCATTAGTGTGGCGTCGACGATAGGGTCCGCCACGAGAGCCGGTACCACGACACCATTCCAGAGAGCCGTTCCCGTCGCGGGCAGTTGCATTCCGGGCGCGAAAGGCGAGTACATGCAGTAGCTGTTGAAGCCGCCCGGGCACTGGTTGTTCCAGGTGAGTCCGGTCTGCGGTACACCGAACGTCCGGATGTTGTAGTTGGTGGGCCCGACCGGAATGGTTCCGGCGACGAGGTCGAGGAAGAGATTGTTCGTGGTGGGAGTGCTGAACGCTCTGTTGTACGTGGCGCGGAGGGCTTGGCCCGCACGGGGTTCGAACACGAGCCCGATGCGCGGCGACCAGACAGGGTCGTCGAGGTGCTCGTGGTTGTCAACGCGGAGGGCTCCCACGACGTCGAGCCTCTCCGCCAGCGCCACCGTGGAGCTGACGTAGCCGCCAAACTCGGTTGTCGCATCCACGAGCTCGTTGGAGCCGGTGATGGTCCCCTCGGTCTTCGGAGTAGTTTGGCTGAAATCGACACCGGCCACGAGATCGACTCTCTCGGCCGGGCTGAAGGCGTACTGGGCCTGTGCTCCGAACAGCGTGGACTTGTCCACGATCGACTGGCCCGTGCGCAGCAGGTAGGTATCCCCTGCGTCCGACGTGTTGAAGAATGCCTGCGCGAAAAAGCCGGACCTCCTGAACTGTGCCTGACCGTACTGGTACCTCCAGTCCTTGGCCTGGGCCGCGCCGATCCCGGTCAACTCGATCGAGTTGACCAGCTGATTCAGCCCGTAGGTGAACGTGACGCCGTCCTCTGATCCCTCCCACGGGCGTAGGTCGAATCGGGCTTCACCACCGTATCGCTCTGCATCGAATACGCGCAACGCGATCAGCGTGTCTGACGGCGTAGCGACCTCCGCGGGATCTCGGAACTTGAAGTCGTTGCCCCTGAAGTACTGACCCGTGACCTTGAGCCCGGCCTTCTCGTTGAACCTGAAAGCCTGCCGGAACGCTCCAGAGAAGATGCTCCGGTTCCCGCCGGCGAAGCTGACGGTTGTTCCGGGATCGTCGATCGGAGACGTCGTGATGATGTGCATCACGCCGTTCGCCGAGTTCGGACCATAGAGCGCGGACGCCGGCCCGAGCACCACCTCGACACGCTCGACATCGAGCGGCGGCACGGGAATCATGTTGTAGGCGTTGAGGCGAAGGGACGGAACCCGAGCGTACCGGTTGTCGGTGAGCACGAGGAGTGCACCCGAGAAGATGTTGTTGAACCCGCGCGTCACCACGTTGTGCTGGGTTATTCCGGTCTGCTGGGCATCGACCCCTTGCATCTCCTTTGTGTACTCGACGGACGTTATCGAGGCCTTCGTCACGATCCGGTCGTTCGAATAGACGTTCACTTGAGCAGGGAGCGAAAGGACGTTCCGTGGGGACTGCCCACGATCGGCGGTGACAACGAGCGGATCCAAGACGAGTGCGGTCGCAATCAGGTCGAATTGGACCGTCACTGTCGCTCCGGCCGCAACTGAGACGACCTGGCTTCCCGTCTGATGCCCGAAAAATTGGACGATCACCGTGTGGTTGCCCGCCCCCACATTGAGCGTGAACGAACCCTGGTTGTTCGTCAACGTCTGGCTGCCGCCTCCAGAAACCTCCGCTGCCTCTAACGGTTGCTGAGTTGCGGAATCCAGGACCCGCCCGCTGATGGTCCCCTGCTGCGCCGTTATGGGACCGGCGAGGAAGAGCGCCAAAGAGGCACCCACGAAGAAGCTTGCTTGTCTTAGGGACATGGCAGACCTCGTGCGTATGAAGGATCCGATAATCTCTGCTGGGGGGGCGCAGTTAAACTACGTCCCGGTTCCTTGGAGGGGCAAGTTTGCCGAGTGTTTCCGTGGCTCGCGCGCCGCTGCGTGCAGGTAAGGGCTCGGAGGAAGGCGCGCATGACGGCGAGCTTCCCGGCCGAGTCGGCCGGTTTCGTGGGGACGAAAAGCGGAACCGGGGCCTCCCATGGCGGGTTATGGAGCGGAGTCTCTTTCAGGAGCGGTTCTGTGAACGAAGTCTCGGCCAAGAGCAATGTCACCCTGCGGTGCCCGTTCTGCCTGACCCTCAACACGGTCGATCTGGGCAAGGCGGGCGACCGTCCGAAATGCGGCGACTGTAAGAAGCCGCTGCTCCTCGATCGACCCGCCAGGGTCAGCGGGGAAGATTTCGACCGCACGGTACTCGGCTCGGAGGTGCCCGTGCTGGTGGATTTTTATGCGGATTGGTGTGCGCCGTGTAAATATGTCGCCCCTCTGATGGATGAGCTCGCCCAGACGCACGAGGGGACGTTGCTCGTGGTCAAGGTCGACACAGATCAGGCGCCCGACGTGTCCCAGCGATTCGGCATTCGGAGCATCCCCACCCTGATTCTCTTCAGGGATGGCGAGGAGGTTGGCCGCAGCGTGGGCTTCGAGCCCGAAAAGGTGCGGGCCATGGCCGATGAAGCGGTGAGGCCAGGTTGACAGTGTCTTTCCTCAGGATGATATTAGCGGCGCATAAACGCCCGATTCCATTGGGTTTTTATCGAATATTGTCGGGTTCGGGAGTGGTGTAAGACGGTTCGCCGTCACCAGCGCTTTGGCGGGAAGTGGCTGGTTCTGCTCCCGGCCCGCGTTTTTTTGTGCATACGGTCGGAAGAGGAAGTCATGGGGCTAAAGGTGGTGCTCGCGTACTCCGGTGGACTCGACACGTCCGTCATCGTCCCGTGGCTTCGTGAGCAGTACGACGCCGAGGTCATTTGTGTGGCCGCCGACGTGGGCCAGCCAGGCGGCCTCCAGGGTCTCGACGAGCGGGCCGAGGCGACTGGGGCTGCACAATTCTACGGCGAAGACCTGCGCAAGGAATTCGTCGAAGACTTCGCTTGGCCCACACTCCGTTCGGGGGCCGTCTACGGTCGTAAGTACCTTCTGGGCACCTCCATGGCCCGTCCCATCATCGCGCGTCGGATGGTGGAGGTGGCGCGCCAGGTCGGAGCGAATGCCCTTTCGCACGGGTGCACCGGCAAGGGAAACGATCAGGTTCGGTTCGAGTTGACGTTCACCGCGCTCGCACCGGATCTCCGAGTAATCGCCCCCTGGCGTGAATGGGACCTGCAATCCCGTGAGGATGCGTTGGAGTACGCCCGGGCTCGCCAGATACCCCTAGTAGGTGTCGACGAGACGAAACTCTACTCTCGTGACGAGAACATCTGGCATATCTCGCATGAGGGTGGTCCGCTCGAGGATCCCGCGTTCGAGCCCGATGAGTCGATGTACCAATGGACCACGGCTCCCGAGGCCGCGCCGGACGCACCCGAATACCTGGAGATCGGCTTCGAGCAGGGACGGCCCGTGTCGGTCAACGATGAGGCCATGGACTCGGTACCCCTCCTCTTGACCCTGAACGAGATCGGCTCCCGGCATGGTGTGGGTAGGGTCGATCTCGTGGAGGATCGGCTGGTCGGGATGAAGTCGCGGGGTGTGTATGAGACTCCTGGGGGAACACTTTTATATACGGCGCTTCAGGAACTGGAGCAGCTCACGCTTGACCGCCGGGCCCTGACGTTCAAGGATCAGCTTGCGGCGCGTTACGCGGATCTGGTGTACGAGGGCTGGTGGTGGACGCCTGAACGAGAGGCCATCGATGCATTCGTGGACGTCCTCATGAAGCGGGTCACCGGGGTTGTGCGCTTGAAGCTCTACAAGGGTTCGGCATCGATAGCGAGCCGTAGGAGCCCCGAGTCGTTGTACCATGCCGGACTCGCATCCTTCGGTGAGGAGGCGACCTACGACCATGCCGACGCTGAAGGGTTCATCAAGTTGTTCGGGCTTCCTGCGCGAGTGGCGGCGGAGCGCGATAGCGGGAAGAGCGGGCGGACCGAGACGAACGAGACGGCGACCGAGGCGACCGAGACGGCGATCGAGAAGAACGAGGCCGTAACCGAGAAGAATGAGGCCGCGACTGAGACGACGGAGTCCGAGGGCCTCAAAACCCCGGTAGCCTGATCGGCCCGACAGCCCCCCTCTGGAGCGGTCGCATTCAGGGCGAAATGGCGGGGGCGATGGTTCCCCTGAACCGGAGCCTTGATGTGGACATACGACTCTGGCCTCAGGATGTTCGTGGGAGCCGGGCCTGGGCCCAGGCACTGGTGAATGCGGGCGTTTTGGAGAAGGCCGAGGGGGTCACACTCCTCGAAGGGCTCGACCGGGTAGCCGCCCGCCTCACCGAGCGCGATCACTCCGATGAGGCTGATGAGGACATCCATTCCCTGGTGGAGCGTTTGCTTCACGAGGAGGTCGGTGAGGTCGCCGGAAAGCTCCATACGGGCCGGTCGCGCAACGACCAGGTGGCGACCGATTTCCGCCTGTGGGGCATGGAGATGGCGGAACACCTCGATGGCACCTTGATGGAGGTAGAGGAGGCCCTTCTACATTGGGCGCATAGGTCCGTCGAGATTGTCCTGCCCGGATATACACACCTCCAGCAGGGCCAGCCGGTGCGGGCGGCTCACTGGGTTCTCTCGCACTTCTGGCCGCTGGAGCGTGACCGTACAGCGCTGGGTACTGTGCGGGATCAAGCGGGCGTCTTGCCGCTTGGATCGGGTGCAATCGCCGGGTGTCCCTTCCCGATCGACCGTGAGTTCCTGCGGGCGGATTTGGGATTCCTGAGGATCTCGGAGAACAGTATGGACGCGGTTAGCGATCGCGACTGGGCCCTGGGCTTCGCGTTCGCGGCGGCCCGTGTCGGGATTCATCTGTCGCGGTTGGCGGAAGATCTGGTCCTATTCGGATCCAAAGAATTCGGGTTCGTCCGGTTGTCCGATGGGTTCAGCACGGGATCCAGCCTGATGCCCCAAAAGCGCAATCCGGACGTGGCGGAACTCGTGCGGGGAAAATCCGGTCGCCTGACTGGGAATCTCGTGTCCCTCCTCACGGTGTTGAAGGGACTTCCCACCGGGTACAACCGTGACCTGCAAGAAGACAAGGGTGCGCTCTTCGACTCCGTAGACACGCTCAGCATGGTGCTGCCCGCGATCGAAGGGGCCATCTGCGGCGCGGAGTTTAAGACGGACCGCATCGAGGCTGCACTCGACCCGCAACTTCTTGCCACGGATTTGGCTGATTATCTGGTCCGGGCCGGCGTACCTTTCCGGAAGGCTCACGAAGTGGTCGCGACGGTAGTGCGCGTCGCGGAGGACCAGGGCGTTGCAGTCAACCAGCTTCCGCTCGAGGCGTTCCAAGAGGCACACGCCTCGTTCGGCTCCGATGTTCTCGACGTGTTCGTCTGGGAGCGGTCGCTCGAGGCCCGGGAAGCCCCCGGAGGCACAGCCCGAAAGGCCGTCCTCGAGCAGATCACGGCTGCGGAGACTTGCCTCCAGCAGGCCTAGGCGGCTAGTAGCTCTAGGCTGGCACTAGTAGCCCTAGGCTGGGAGTAGACAGCGCTGGCTCACGCTGTTCGGCTGAGACTCTCCATTGTTCTCCCGGCCGCCGTCGCAAATGGCGCCAGGCCGGCCATGAGTGAATCGAATTCTTCGAACACCAAAGATTGGTCCCCATCGGATACGGCCATCTCCGGGTCGGGATGGACCTCCACGATGAGGCCATCGGCGCCAGCGGCGATGGCCGCGTAGGAGAGGGCCGGCACCAGGTCTCGCCGTCCTGCGGCGTGGCTGGGATCGGCCACCACGGGAAGGTGCGTCTCCTTCTTGAGCACGGGAATCGCAGCCAGGTCGAACGTGTTGCGTGTCGAGTCCTCGAAGGTCCGGATGCCTCGCTCGCAAAGCACGACGTTCATGTTCCCCTGCTTCATGACGTACTCAGCAGCCAGGAGAAGGTCCGCGACCTTGGCCGACATCCCGCGTTTGAGAAGGATCGGCCGGTGGAGTCGTCCGACCTCCGTGAGGAGAGAAAAATTCTGCATGTTTCTGGCTCCGATCTGGAGTACGTCGGCGTACTCTGCGACCAGGTCGACCTGACGGGTATCCATAACTTCCGTTACCACCGGGAGTCCGGTCTCGGCTCGCACGTCCGCAAGCATCTTCAAGCCCTCTTCACCGAGGCCGTCGAACGCGTAGGGGGAGCTCCGCGGCTTGAACGCCCCGCCGCGCATTGCGGTCGCTCCCGCGGCTTTTACGTGGCGTGCCGTTTGCTGGAGCATATCGAGGCCCTCGACGGAGCAGGGCCCCGCGATGATCGAGAGGGCATCCCCTCCGATGGTGCCGCCGCCTATTGGAACCTCGGTGGGCTCCTCGTGGCCCTGCCGGCTCGCCAGCTTGTACGGCTTCATAACCGGGCGAACGGCCTCGATGCCCGGGATCGAGAGCATGGGCACGTTGGCCAGATCCTCTTGATCTCCGATACAGAGGACGACCGTTCGGTGCTCGCCTCGGATGAGGTGCGTGCGAGGACCTAGGGACTCGATTCTTTCCCGGATGTGATCGAGCTCTTCGTCGGTCACGCCGGGGCGAGTGATGATGATCATGGTTCTCTCGGCTTGTAAGTGATGGCCCACTTCGGGTGTGACAGGCCACGAAAAAAGGCCCCCGACCAGGAGTCGAGAGCCTCGGGACGAAACGCGATTGCGCTCAGCGCGCGCGTATCAACCGCCGGCTCCCGGAGGGGCGCCAGCCTATAAAGTAGAAAGCCTGATGCGTGTGTGCGTAAATCATGGACTGGAAGCTGGGCTTCCGGCGACGAGGAGTCAAGACACGGTCTGGTCTGTGGCCCTCGGCGTTCATAGATTCCGGCACAAAAATCGGCCCGCCCGACACTCTTTTTCACGCGGAGATCTATTCATGTCCACGGCCACCGCGGAGAGAGCCACTTGGCAGACGCTGACTCGCTGAAGAGAGCGGTAGGCGTAGAGGCGGCCGAACTCGTAGACAGTGGGATGCGCTTGGGATTGGGGACCGGATCCACGGTAGCCCACCTATTGGTTGCGCTGGCCGAGAAGCTTAACGGAGGTACTCTGAGCGACATCGTCGGCGTACCCACCTCCCTTCGTACTGCTCGAGAGGCCCGGGAGCTGGATATTCCGCTCACCTCCTTGACCGAAACTCCTTTCCTCGATCTGACGATCGATGGTGCCGATGAAGTCGATCCGGAGTTGAACCTCATCAAGGGCCTCGGGGGCGCGCTTCTCCGGGAAAAAATGGTGGCCCAGGCTTCTCGGCGGTTGGCGATCATGGTCGACGACGGCAAGATTGTGCCCGCACTCGGGACGCGATGTCCCGTGCCGGTGGAGGTGGTACAGTTCGGGTGGGAGGTCCACGGCCCATTCGTGGAATCGTGCGGGGCCGATCCCGTGCTCCGCGTGGGGCCAGATGGAGAACCGATGGTCACGGACAATGGCAACTACATCATCGACTGCCACTTTCCTGGCGGAATCGATGATGCGGAAGGTTTTGAGCGGGCAATTCGTGCGAGAGCCGGAGTCGTGGAATCCGGGCTCTTCCTGGGGATGGCAACCGAAGTGTTGGTGGGTGCTCCGGCTGGCGTGAGAACAATCTCCAAAGGGGATGGTGCGCCGTGACGGGAGATCGGGTTCTGATCGCTCCATCCATTCTTTCCGCAGACTTCGGGCGTTTGGCTGAGCAGGTGTCGGAGGCGGCCGAAGCCGGAGCCGACTGGATTCACGTGGACGTCATGGACGGTCACTTCGTCCCCAACATCACGATCGGGCCCGCGGTGACGTCGGCTGTGCGGGCGGTCACGGACCTCCCCGTCGATGTGCACTTGATGATCGAAGAGCCCGACCGGTACCTCTCCGCCTTCGCGGATGCCGGAGCCGACTACATCACGGTTCATCAGGAGGCGTGCCCTCACCTGCACAGGACCATCGAGCGTATGCGGGAGTTGGGAGTACACCCTGGTGTGACGCTCAATCCGGCTACATCCGTTGACACGCTGGTGGAGGTCATGCCCGAGGTCGATCTGGCGCTGATCATGTCGGTAAACCCGGGGTTCGGAGGGCAGTCGTACATCCCGTCGAGTACCGAGAAGATCCGTCGGCTCCGCACGATGCTTGATGAACGCGGAGCGAACGGTGCCGAACTCGAGGTGGATGGCGGTGTGAACGTCGATACGGCGGAGGCGGTGAGCCAGGCAGGGGCGTCCGTGCTCGTGGCCGGAGCGGCGGTATTCCGACACCCCGATGGAATTGCGGAGGCGATCCGGCTGATCCGACGAGCGGCCGGGGAGGTTGGAGCGGACGGAGCCGGGTGAGCCAGCCGACTCTCCTTGCGGTGCTGGCCCATCCGGACGACGAGGTGCTCTGTGCCGGCACTCTGCTCGCCCAACGTGCTGCCGGGTCGAGGGTTGTCATCCTCTGGCTTACGCGAGGGGAAATGACGGATGCGTGGGGACCGCTACCGACGGCGGAAGTCGCCGAGCGCAGAATGGAGCTGGGCATGCAGGTGGCAGAGTGTTTGGGCGTCGAGGGACGTTTCCTCTCGTTTCCGGATTCCTCGGTCCAGGCGACACCTGAGGCGGGCGACGAGGTCGCCAGCGTCATGGCGGAAATCAAGCCCAGTGGGCTCATTACGTGGGGGGACGCCTGGGCCCGAGGGTTTCGACACCCGGACCACCAGGCGACGGGAAAAATTGCGCGCGACGCGGTCAATTTGGCACGCATCGCCAAGGTTGTCGCGCCGGAGCAACCCCACAGAGCGTTCTGCCCGATCTTCACATTGCGGGGTGTGCACTCCAGGCTCCCAATCGTCGCGCTTGACGTGGGTGGGTATGCCGACACGATATTTGAGGTAGCGGAGATCTATCGGCGGGCCATCGGCTTCGGAGCTCCCGAGTGGCTCGAGGGTCGTCTTCGCTCGGCCGGAGGTCGGTGGGACCGAAATCTGGTCGAAGAGTTCGACGCTTGGGAGACGGGGTCCGGGCTAGTCGATCGGTTGTTGCCCCATCGAGACGGACCATTTTTTCATCACCCTGACAGGGAAAGCTGAACGTGATCGCGGCCCGTTCGCGAATCGCCAAGGTTGAACCCTCCAGGGGAAGAGCTGAACTGAGAACCCATGTCCACAGATCCGACCATCATCGACCCGGCCGCCCTTGAAAGACTAGAAGAGTGGGGCGGCCCGGATCTTTCGAAAGAAATCGTTCAACTTTTTCTGGACCACGGTCCCGTGCGAATGGATCAGATTCGCGGGGCCATGGACGGGGACGATCTCGACGTGCCCGAGCGGGGTGCGCATTCACTGAAATCGAGCGCTGCGAATGTCGGTGCTCAACACGTCCACAGGGCCGCGAGCGAAGTGGAGTTGGCCGCATCGGGCGGTGACCTTCAACTTGTTCGTGAGCTCATTCCCAACCTCGAGGAGGCATACGCTCAGGCCACTCGGGAGCTGGAAGTGATCATCGAGGAGGAGGGATGAAGCCGAAGATTGCCGTAGTAGAAGACAACCTGGACAATCGCCTCCTTGTTCAGGCCATTCTCGACGACGATTACGAGATCTCCGAATACGAGAATGGTATGGAAGTCTTGGACGGCTTGGCTGATGACATTCCCGACCTCGTTCTGCTCGACATCTCCCTGCCGGGAATGGATGGTACCGAGGTGCTCGAGTGGGTCCGGTCTCAGGAGCTTTTGAGTAGCCTTCCTGTGATCGCGCTAACCGCCCACGCCATGTCCGGCGATCGCGAGAAGTACCTCGAGATGGGTTTCGACGAGTACGTCACGAAGCCGATCGTGGATGAAGATGTCCTCGTAGGGGCCATTGAGCGCCTTCTCGCCGAATCAGCGTGAACGAGTCCGTCACCGACACCGAGGTGGTTCCCATCCAGGATTCGGACGCGGAGATTCGCGAGGACCCGGCGGAATCTGGGCAGGCTGCATTCACTGAGTTGGGAAGCTCGCCCGAGGGTTCGATCGGGTCGGGCGACTTCCCCGAGGAACCTCAGAGTGAGCGGTCGGCCGCAATCTACTGGATGCTTCTTGCGGTTCTATTCCTCGCGTTCAACATCTTCAGGCGCTTCCCCTTCGATGACGACCCCGCCCGCCACGTCATTTGGGAGTTTATCAGCACGACGCTGGCCTTGATCGTCGCGAGTCTTTCTCTCGTCCGGTACTACAGCAAGAAACAGCGAACTTTCCTGTTCATCGGCACGGGCTTCCTGGGCACCGGACTACTGAATGGGTACCACGCCGTCATGACCTCCTCGCTCCTCGGGGGGGGGGCGGCGGGGCTCCAGAGCCCGGACGTGGCCGCGTGGACCTGGACGGCCGCGAGGCTTTTCTTGTCGTTGTTCCTTTTCGGGAGCGTGTTTCTATGGTCGAACGAAAGTGATTCGAAGCGATCCCACGTTAATGAGTTCTCGGTCTACTTTGCGGCCTTTGCCTTGGCGTTCGGTATTTTTCTCGTGTTCAGGTTCGTTCCCCTTCCATCCGCGTATTATTCCGAATTCTGGGTGTCGAGGCCGGCGGAGGTGATTCCGGCGCTGTTTTTCTTCGGTGCTTGGGTGGGATACCTCCGCCGCGGGGAGTGGCGCACGGAACCCTTCCAATACTGGCTGCTCATCTCGTTGATGATCAGTTTTTTCGTGCATGCGATGTACATGTCGAACGCGACGAGCGAGTTCGACGGAATCGCCGATGCCGCACATCTTCTGAAGATTCTTGCCAACGTGAGTGTGTTGGCGGGGCTGATGATCAGTGTTTTTGTGACGTTCCGTTCAGAGACGACGGCCCTGGAAACGGTGCGTCAGACCAATCTCGCGATGGCCCGTGAGGTGAAGGTTCGTGGGCAGGCCGAATACCGCCTTCGCGACTTCTTCGACAACGCGAACGACCTTATTCAAATCACTGATGCCCAAGGGTCTCTGACCTACGTCAATCGTGCGTGGGCGGCCACGTTCGGGTACGAGCAATCCGCCGTCGACGGTCAGAACATGTACACCTTGCTTCACCCCTCCAATCGGGCCGAGCTCGAGGAGGCGTTCGGGCGGCTCACCGAGGGAGGCTCGATGGAACGCTTCATCTCGGAGCTTCATACGCGGGATGGAGATCCCGTCATCTGTGCGATCAGTGCCAATTACAGCCCAGTAGACGGAGAGGCCGGGACGTTTCGATCGATCATCCGTAACGTCACCGAGACGGTGATTGCCGAGAGGGAGCTGGCGAGCTCACGGGCCAACCTCAATGCGTTGGTCGAGAATACCGGTGACGTGATCTGGTCCGTGAATGCCGATCATGCACTGATCACCTTCAACTCGGCCTTTGCCCTGGGGGTTGAAGCGCGAACAGGTGTTGAGCCCAAGGTGGGGGATGGTCCGGAAGATCTCTATGAAGAGGAACAATCAATCTTTTTCCAACAGTCCTATGACGAGGTGTTGAGGCAAGGGCGCTTGTCCAAGATTCGTTCCGAAGAAATGGATGGCGAAGTTCGGCACTTCGAGCTGTTCTTCAGCCCGATCGGGGACCATGAAGACTTGGCCGGCGTTGTGGTGTTCGGAAAGGACATCACGCGGCGCAGGACGGCCGAGGTGGATCTGGTTTCGGCCAAGAACGAAGCCGAGGCAGCGAATCGGGCCAAGAGCCATTTTCTGGCGAACATGAGCCATGAGCTGCGTACGCCCCTCAACTCAGTGATCGGTTTCGCCAACATCTTGTTGAAGAACAAGAAGAAGAAGCTGGCGTCCTCAGAGCTCGGCTTCTTGGAGCGAATTCAGATTAATGGCAAGCACCTGCTTGCGCTCATCAACGAGATTCTCGACCTGGCGAAAATCGAATCCGGACGTATGGAATTGGAGCTCCTGACGGTCGACGTCGCCGACCTCGCTCACGAGGCGCTGGCGCTCGTCGAGGGACAAATTCGTGCCCGCGAGCCCGACGTGGAGGTTCGCATTGAGAGTCCTAAGACGATTGACGACCTCGAAACAGACCCGGCGAAGCTAAAGCAGATAATCGTGAACTTGGTAGGAAATGCACTGAAGTTCACGGAGTCGGGGGAGATTGTGGTCCGCATCGAGACCCGTGAGGACACTGACGAGCTCGGTGCGATTTCAGTCAGTGACACCGGAATCGGGATTCCCGAAGAGCGCCGAAGCGCCATTTTCGAGGCCTTTCAACAAGCGGAAGCAGGGACGGCACGCCAGTTCGGTGGCACGGGCCTCGGCCTCGCGATTTCGCGTTCGATGTGCCTGTTGATGGGGTACGACCTCACGCTCGAAAGTGAGGTGGGCGAGGGGACCACGTTCAAGATCGTCTTTCCAGCATTCGCAGGCTCTGAGAGGACTTCCCAGACTGCTCATCCCGCAGTCCGACAGGGGTCGAAGGGACGTGACGGAGAGGACGTCGAATCCTTGGCGGGTGGTCTGGTCGCTGGAGTTGACAATGGTGACGCCCCGAGCGAGGAGCGAGGTGACGTCAAACATTACAAGGTGCTTGTGATCGACGACGATGAGGACTCTCGTGTACTGATGGAGGACTACCTCGGTGATTTTGGCTGCGAGGTCCTTTTGGCCCCGTCGGGAGAGGTGGGGATGGAGATGGCCCGAACGCACCAACCGGATCTCGTCACGCTCGACCTACAGATGCCCGACTTGGATGGTTGGGAGGTGCTGAGGAGGCTGAAGGCGGATCCGGAGGTGAAGCATATTCCGGTGGTCATCGCGAGCATCGCGGCCAACGAGGGCCGAGAACGACTCTTCGGCGCGGTGGATCTGTTGGCGAAGCCGATCGAGCGGGCGGACCTGTTGCGTGTGATGTGGCGGCAGCTTGTGAATCAGCATGAGCGTAGGGTGCTGGTGGTCGACGACGATGTTGAAATCCAGGCGCTCCTCTCGACTGGATTGGACGAGGATGGTATCGACGTCCACTGTGTGGGAAACGGAGAAGAGGCGCTCCGCCACCTCAAAAGGGACACGCCGGCCGCGGTCCTCCTGGATTTACGGATGCCGGTGATGGACGGGTTCCAATTCCTCGAACAGATGCGAGAGAGCCGTTATCACAAGGGTCTTCCGGTCATCGTGATAACCATCAAACGGCTCACGCCGGAAGAGGAGGACAAGTTGGCCGACATGGCGTCCGCCGTGGTGATCAAGGACCAGGGTTTCGTCTCGCGGGTTCGGTCCCACCTCGCCACGCTTTTCCCGTCGGCACCCCGTGAGAGCGAGGTGCAACCCACCGCCGATTGACGCCGGTCATGCCTGACTTCGTTCTCCGGACCCGCCTGAGCCATGCCGTCGGTGACGTGTTTGCGTGGCATATGCGCCCCGGTGCCCTCGACCGACTCATCCCGCCTTGGGAGAGTGTCACGATCGAGAGCCGCGAAGGAACCTCGGCGACGGGCGGGCGGGTCACATTTCGAGTGCGCCGTGGCGCGGCCGAGATCCCGTTTGAGGTTCTCCACACCGATTTCGAGCAGGACCGCTTCTTCCGTGACGAGCAGATCCGGGGACCATTCTCTCGATGGGTCCACACCCATCGCTTCGAGCCGGAGAACGGGGGCGGATGTGTGGTGGAGGATCATGTGGATTGGAAGTTGCCCGGGGGCACGGCTGGGCGTCTGCTGGGCGGATCGAGTGCCGAAGAGGAGCTCCAACGACTCTTCACGTTCCGGCACCGTCGCCTCCAGAACGACCTCGACCGTCTTCAACGACAGGGGGATGCGGCACCCCAGGCGGTCGCCGTCACCGGGTCGAATGGCCTGATCGGCCGGAGCCTCTGCCACGTGCTCACGACGGGTGGCCACCATATCGTTCGCCTGGTTCGAAACCGGAAAACGCAGAGGTCGGAAGACGCACTTTGGGACCCGATCGAAGGCACGGTCGAGGATGAGAGGCTCGAGGGACTCGACACGGTGGTACACCTAGCGGGGGAGCCTCTACTCGGCCTTCGCTGGACCGAGGAGAAGAAGAGGCGCATCTGGGCGAGCAGGGTTGAGGGCACCGAGCATCTAGCTCGGGCCATGGCACGTCTCCGGCGCCCGCCCAGCGTGCTCGTCTCTGCGTCCGCCGTGGGCTTCTATGGCAACCGCGGCGATCAACGTTTGAGTGAGAGCGCCAAGCCGGGGAGGGGATTTCTCGCCGAGCTCTGCCAGGCGTGGGAGGTGGCCACGCGTCCCGCGGCACAGATGGGCATCCGGGTCGTTCACTTACGGACCGGCCTCGTGCTTACGCCGGCCGGCGGCGCGCTCGGCACCATGCTTCTCCCGTTCAAGATCGGCATCGGCGGGCGGATCGGGAGTGGGCAGCAGTACGTGAGCTGGATCGATCACGACGATTTGTTGAGCCTGATCCTTCACGTCATCCAAACACCGTCCATCCGAGGAGCCGTGAATGCAACGGCGCCCTATCCGGTTCCCAACTCTACGTTTACCGGGACGCTCGGCCGCGTGCTCGAGCGCCCGACCCTCCTCCCCCTACCGGGTCTGGCGCTCCAAGCGCTATTGGGTGAAATGGGAAAGGAGATGCTGTTGCAGGGGCAGAGAGTCCAGCCCGTCGTGGCCGAAGCATCTGGCTTCGAGTTCATGTATCCCGGGCTAGAGGAATCCCTGCGCCATCAGTTGGGGCGAGCCACACCGCCATAGGAGCCCATGAGACCGCGTTATTCGGGGGACATCTTCGGCAGGCCTCCATCCTCAGCGAGCGACGGGTAGGGCGTTCCCCGATCACGGCAGTGGCGCGCGATACGAGGGTACGCCCACTCGAACAGAATTCGCCTCATATCCTCCGGGTCGATCCGAGACTCGTCATACATGTGAGCGGCTTCACGTTGGCGAAACGCTTCGAAAAGAAGGAGAGCCGTAGCGACGGAGACGTTGAACGATCGGGCCATCCCCACCATCGGGATCGAGATCCGCACATCCGCCAACGCGAGTGCCTCGTCGCTCAGTCCCAGAAGTTCCGCCCCCATCATCAGGGCGGTGGGCACTGTGAAATCCACCTCCCGAAAATCGACGGCATCGGGACCCGGATGTGCCGCCAGCACCCGGAAGCGACGGCCCTTCAGTTCCTTGATGGCTGCCTGGATCGTGTGGTGCCTGACCAATCGAACCCACTTGGCCGTGCCCGCGGAGGTATGCGAACGAATCTGAAGTCCTTCCTCGGGCGGGATCGCGTGAGCTTCCAACACTCCAACTGCGTCACAGTTACGGAGGATGGCCGAAAGATTGTGGCTCTTATGAACGCGCTCCATAAGCACTGTGAGATCTGGTTGCCGCCTGCGTAGGGCCCGAGTCAGCTTCTGAAAACGCTCTGGGTTCATCGTTCAACGGTGCGGGGCAACGAGGGTCGGATCGCCGCTCGAAACTACGGAGTGGATCCGACTTCTGGGGCAAAACATGGCGAGTCGGTTCTGGTCTGACCATGGCCGAAGACGGAGGTGATGGTCCGAACCACCTCTCCGGGTCTATTCTTCTGGTGGCCGGGGTGGCGGAAGGGTAGACGCAAGGGACTTAAAATCCCTCGGGAGAAATCCCATGTGGGTTCGATTCCCACCCCCGGCACTGGGCTTTGGGCGGTTGTCCACATTCGACCTTTGCCGGTTCGGACAAATCCTGGACGAAAAAAGACCCCGACTCAAGGTCGGGGTCTCTGCCCTTGGCGTTCTGGTATTAGATCATGTCCCGGTTATGTCGGCAGGAAAATCACCAAGGCTCCCTTCTTCCCCATCATCGTCTTCATCGTCATGAGAAAATGGAAGACATAGTGCAGATACTCGAGGGCGTCGAGCAACGGTCATGACCCACGCCAGAATGCGGGCGAGCCGGCACGGTGGATTGCCGATGGGTGCATGGCTCCTTCTCACATGCGCCCTACTCGCTCGTTCAGCGGCAGGCCAGGTCGCCGTCGCGGATCCGGTCCGCGAGGACGGTTCCCAGTCGGTCTCAGCTGAGTCCCGCTCGTACTTCTACAAAGGACTCCCGGGCTCGGATCTCTACGTCGGCCCCATCGACGTCCTGCTGAACCATGGCTTCAACTGGAGCCAGACCCTGAACCGGGACCGGCGCATCTTCGAGGCCCAGTACGGCGTTGAGCACGTACGCAACTCGGTGTTACACCCGTTGGAGTCGATCAGCAACTCGGGGGGGTGGGGGACGTTTCTCACATCGGAGATCGTGCCGATCCATGCCGTCGACTGGATCCGATCTGGCTTCGACTGGAACAACGCGGGTGACATGGCGTGGTTCCCTAACTACTTCGGGCATCTCATCGAGGGTGGGATCACCAGCCGCCGGCTGGCGGAGAAGCTCCGGGCCCAGGGTGTGCCGTGGGCGACCGGTATTGCAGCCGCGACCTTCATGGGGGCTGCGTTAGTGAACGAGATGTACACCCACCCGGAATTGGTCGAGGGCACCGGCAGCACGACGGCCGACTTGTACATCTTCGATCCCCTAGGTGTGCTGCTGTTCTCCCTCGACCCCGTCGCACGCTTCTTCGCGGAGACGCTGCACGCCTCGGTGTGGCCGAGTCAGGCCTCGATTGCGCAGCCGGGCCTAGAGCTCACCAACAACGCGAACAATCTGGTGTTCAAGATCCCCCTCCCCTTCACCGACAGGGCGTCGTTGTTCTTTCGTACGGCGGTGGGAGCGCACCTCGGGGCGACGCTGCACCTCGCCGACGACTACGACCTGAGCCTCGGGATCGGGATGGACGCAACCCGCCAGAACATCGACCCGGCTAGCGGCAGTGAGAGCGTCGATGTGAGGATGTCATCCTCGCTATATCTCGATCGCGGCGGCTCGGTGCTGGCGTCCGTCGTCTGGAGTCAGGTGAAATACCGCTTGCTGGCCATCAACGTGTACCCGGGCGTATTCCATTCCGGGTTCGGCGGATGGTTGGTGGTCACGCAGGACAAGGCGCTCGAGATCGGCCTCTCGCACCGCAATGCGTTGGGGCTCGGGCTGGGGGTTGGGCTGGGTCGGTAGCTCATTGGCGATCATAAGAAATCGATTTCTCCCGCGACCGGTGGAGGCGCCATTACGCCGCCGAGCCGTGCGGAGGCTGGCTCAGCTCGAGTTCCGCGTTGTTCCGGCGCGCGGACCGGGTGATATCCAATTCGCCCACGCTCCGGTGTCCATGCCTGGGACGGCGCTAAAGCCTAAACGCCCCATAATCAGTTGCATCCGTGCACCTTCGTACACATGCCTCACGCCGCGAGAAAGCCTCGTTTAAAACTTAAATCCCTCGGGAGAAATCCCATGCGGGTTCGCTCTACCTCACCGAGTGGAATCTCCAGATGGGGACGGCCCCGACTCCGTGAAGAACCGAAGCATCGTCTAACCGGGCCGACGCCTTCGAATTGGGCCAGTTCGCACGAGGTCGTGGCGACCTGAACACTTCCGCTTGCGTCTAGCGGCAAGCTCTCGGATGTTGACCCTCAGTCGGAAGTCCAACCGATGTACCGGGGCGGATCGCGTCGCTGGCTGACACACACTCCGTCTGAGATCCAGTCCGCGATCCAAGGAGGCACGACCATGAACACCGAGCGACTTCGAGAGACCGCACAGGCGATGGTAGCCCTTGGCAAGGGCATCCTGGCGGCTGACGAGAGTGCACCCACAATAAAGAAGCGCCTCGAGAGCATCGGTGTGGAATCCACCGAGGAGGCCAGGAGGAGCTACCGAGAGCTGCTACTCACAACCCCCGGCCTCGCAGATCACATCAGCGGCGTCATTCTCTTTGATGAGACCCTACGGCAAAACACCACCGACGGCACTCCGTTCGTCGATGTCCTGACCGAACAGGGGATCCTGCCGGGGATCAAGGTGGACACGGGAGCACGAGAACTCGCTGGCTTTCCAGGTGAGAAAGTCGCCGAGGGTCTCGATGGACTCCGCGAGCGACTTGCCGGGTACCGAGAGCTCGGGGCACGCTTCGCCAAGTGGCGCGGAGTAATCGCCATCGGAAAGGGCCTCCCCACAGACTATTGCGTCGGCGCCAACGCGCACGCTCTGGCTCGATACGCCGCCCTCTGCCAAGAGGCGGGAATCGTTCCCATCGTCGAGCCCGAGGTTCTCATGGACGGTGACCACGATATTCACGTGTGCGAGCGGGTTACGTCGCAGGTTCTTCGAAAGACCTTTGAGCAATTGGAAGAGCACCGTGTCTTGCTCGAGGGCGTGATTCTGAAGCCCAACATGGTCCTTCCTGGCGTCGAGTCCACAACTCCGGCGACAGTCGCCGAGATCGCAGAAAGTACCGTACAGTGCTTTCTGAACACGGTGCCGTCCGCCGTTCCGGGCATCTGCTTTCTTTCCGGGGGCCAGTCTCCGGAGGAGGCAACCATAAACCTGAATGCCATGAACACGATGGGTTCGCATCCTTGGGAACTGAGCTTCTCGTATGGGCGTGCGTTGCAGGCACCCGTCTTGAAGGCTTGGGGGGGCAGCGCAGAGAACGCGGTTGCTGCGCAAGACGCTCTTGCGGTGCGAGCCCGATACAATGGGGCTGCACGCGACGGAAAGTACTCGGCGGGAATGGAGCCTGCCGCGTAGCGCCACGGCTGCCGCACCCGCCTACCAGGGGTAAAGGAGGCCTGGCTCTACCCCGCCCAGCGGGTAGTGTCGGCTCTCATCGTCACCCTCCGGTCGTGGTGTCGGAGTCGTCGAGTGGATTAGCTCGTCAAGAGGGCGAACAGTGGTTCAGAACTGAAGCGAGAATTCAATCAAATAATCTTCGTCTCGCTTGCCCAAAGAAATGGCCACTCGGCTCTGATCGTACGGTTTTGTGAACAAGTAAGCACTCCCAATCCCTACGATCGCCCCTCCCAAAAAATCCCAATAATCATGTGCATCGGCATACACTCTCGTCCAGCCTACGTATCCGGCTAGCAGATACGCAGGGATGCCGACCTTCCAGCCATGGCGTATCTGTAAGAAAGCCGCTCCGCTAAAGGCACTGGAGGTATGTCCAGATGGCCAAGCGTGATTGCCACCATTGGGCCGCGGTTTGTTGATCACTCTCTTTAATACATGCGTAACAGCAAAAGAAGTCACCGTTGTCTTGGCAAACTGCACCGTTGCCTGTTGATCGTCTTTCCAGACTAGCGTTGAGGTCAGTGCTGCAACGGGAAGTGCAATCGCAAAAAAATCGCCCGAATTTTCGATATCCCTGTCTTGAGCATGTAACTGACTTGAACAAGCTACGGTGCCGACGACTACACACCCAAAAATCATTCTCATAAGCATTCCACTGGTAAGCCTGACGTAGGATCGGCCTCAACGGGAACACCATAACGGCGGCACACCGTCCCTGCTCAAGCTGGGGCCAGGTCGGCCTTGGTTCTCCTTATGCGCGCGAGCTCTTCCACCATCAAGTCCCGTATGCGCTGGATGAAGTGCCCCGGCTCGGCGTCGGAATCGCTCCACTCGAAGGGGCCTAGGACGCTCAAGTGCCCCTCGATCTCCTGCATCCCCCCCGCGAAGTGGGCCAGCTTGGCGTGACGCCAATATCCGTCGCTGACCAAGACATAGACCATCCACTCCCTCGCCTTGAGAATCCGCTCGAGGCCGGTGGTCTGGAACCGCCCGATTTTTCCGTTCCTGGTCCGCGTCCCCTCCGGGAACAAGACCAAGGGCACATCACTCGTACGGGCCACCTCACCTAGCCGCTCCAGATACCGCCGGGTCGTCCCCGCCTTCGCGCCCGGGTCCACCACCGGGTACCCGAGTGTGCGGATCGTGTGAGAGATGATAGGGATCCACCGAGAGTACCTCTCCCGGGTCACGATCCTGAGAAACGCGCCGTCGACCGATGCGATGACCATGGGGATATCCAGAATAGACTGGTGGTTCATGAGGATCAGGACACCGGGCCCGCCGGGCACCTGGCCAGGCCGGGGTATGTCCGCTCCGCCGACCACCTTGAGAATCAGGAACAGCGTACCCGACAGCAACCGCTGCCACGCCCCGAGGACGGTCGGCCCGTCCGCGGATAACATCCGGGCAGCCGGGCAGACCACCATGCGCTGGAACAGGTCACTGACTGAAAAGAATAGCGCCACCAAGGAGAGAGCTGCGTAGCCTCTGATTCTCATGTCGGCAGGGTCTCCGGGGTTTCTGAGGTATCCGGCGGCGGAGAGGCCGCGGGGTGGTGGGCTGTGGAGTATCCTAACCGATTCTCATTTAGCGTGCTACGCACCGTCGCTGGAGTTGCTCTGGAGGATCAGAACCGTATCCCCAGTGAACCCCCGCTGGGCCGCCACAGGGGCACCGAGGAACATGAGGGCGAGAGCCGCCAAGCGAGAAAGAGCGGGAGCTTTCATGATTCAGCCTCCTACGAGTGATAGGTCAATCGACTGATCAGGTGGATCGCCTGATCACTGATCATTGGGGATCCCCTCCGCTGAATAGCGGCAATCCGAAAGTGCCCCGCAAGGTGGTGAGCCTTTCATCAGGATCGAAAGGACCGATGATGTGTAGGATCCGGCGAATTCGAAGTCCGGGGTGGGAAGGCCCCGGAAAGATGATCACGGCCTGGCTGGACCGCTCGACACGGATGGCCACGGCCCCCAAACGACGCATGAGAGATGCTTGAATACACCCCCGAGGTCGCGCAAAAGACCGCGGATCTTCAGGAACGGGTCAAGGATTTCATTCCCCCGGTGGAGTGGCCGGTGGTAGCGCCGCTGATCCATGCGATCAACGAGCTCAAGAAGGCCAAGAACGCGGTTATTCTCGCACATAATTATCAAACCCCGGACATCTATCACTGCGTTGCCGACTTCGTTGGGGATTCCCTTCAGTTGGCGATACAGGCGGGGAAGACGGACGCCGACATCATCGTGCAGGCCGGCGTCCACTTCATGGCCGAGACTTCAAAGCTGCTTTCTCCGGATAAAACCGTTCTGATTCCGAGTCTCGAGGCTGGGTGCTCGCTGGCTTCCTCGATCACGGGAGAAGACGTGCGCCGGATGAAGCAGAGGTATCCGGGCGTACCGGTCGTGACCTATGTGAATACGTCGGCGGATGTGAAGGCGGAGTCCGACATTTGTTGTACGTCGGCCAATGCCGTCAACGTGGTGGAGGCAATGGGGGTCGATCGTGTGATCCTTCTGCCGGACGAATACCTCTCCAAGAATGTCGCGGCGCTCACCGATATCGAAATAATCGCCTGGGGTGGGCGGTGTGAGGTCCACGAGCGCTTTACCGCCGAGGAGATCCGCGGGTATCGCACAAGTACACCGGGTCTCGTGGTGCTGGCCCATCCCGAGTGCTCCCCGGACGTGCTCGCCGACGTCGACTACGCTGGGTCCACGTCGTCGATGATTCGGTACGTCAAGGAGAAGCGCCCGGCCCGGGTCCTGATGGTCACAGAATGTTCGATGAGCGACAACGTCGCGGCCGAGACACCGGACGTCGAGTTCATTCGACCGTGTAACCTTTGCCCCCACATGAAGAGCATTACGCTTGCCAACATCCTCGAGAGCCTTCAGGAGATGCGGTACGAGGTCACCATTCCCGATGAGGTGGTCGAAGGCGCTCGCCGGTCGGTTCAACGTATGGTGGACCTGGGCGCCGAGGGTCGCGATTTCGGCGATGGCGTAGAAACTGCGGTGACGGTTGAAGACCGGGCTTCCCTCGGTCCGGCGGTTGGGGTATCCGAGTAGCCTCTGTGTCGGCACACGACATGAACGACATTTTCGATCTCCCTGAAGTGCTCGTCGAACGGGTCGTGCGACGTTCCCTGGATGAGGATCTCGGGTCCGGCGGAGACATCACGTCTCGAGTGGTCATCCCGCCGGACGCAACGGCTCGTGCCCATGTCGTCGCCCGGGAGGGAGGCATTCTCGCGGGTGCACAGCCGGCGGCACTGGCGTTCCGGCTGGTCGATCCCACTGTGGAGCTTCGATTCGAGGTAACCGAGGGCGCTTCGGTCGAAGCCGGTGAAGTGGTGGCTACCGCAGAGGGGCTGACTCGATCGATCCTCGCCGCTGAACGAACGGCCCTGAACTTTCTCGGCCACCTCTCCGGTGTGGCCACGGCGACGGGAACGCTTGTTGCTGCGGTGGCAGGCACCGAGGCGAGGATCTGTTGCACGCGGAAGACCACGCCCGGGCTACGCTCACTCGAGAAGCAGGCGGTCCGAGCAGGAGGCGGCGTGAATCATCGATACGGACTTGGCGACGCCATCCTCATCAAGGACAACCACGTCGCCGCATCCGGGGGGGTTGCAGGCGCGATCGAGGCGGCCCAGAGGCAGAGTGGACCTGCCACCGCCATCGAACTCGAAGTGGATACGCTAGATCAGCTCGACGAGGCCCTCGAGGCCGGCGCCACGGCCCTCCTGTTGGACAACATGGCGCCGCCCGACCTGCGTCGGGCGGTCGAGATGACCGGGGGGCGGGCCGTGCTCGAGGCATCCGGCCGGGTAACGGCCGAGACGGTCCGCGCCGTCGCGGAGACCGGCGTCAACTACATCTCCAGCGGCTGGATCACCCACTCGGCGCCGGTGCTCGACTTCGGGTTGGACTTCGTATCCGGCACTTCATCCATCCCATCGCGAGATTGACGATACCACCCTCAATGGCGAGACCTCCTAAGCCGGCCATCCTGGTCCTCCTGGCGGCCACCGTAATGCTCTTGGGCATGTGGCCCCGGGCGACGAAGGCCCAGGCGCCGGACTCGCTCCGCTCCGATACGCTCGCGGACTATTCCGACGCCTTCCGACTGGGTGAGATTCGAGTCGTGGCGCCTCGCACCCTAACGGCTACCGGGGGAGTGGGAGCGATAGAAATACGTCTCGACTCTCTGGCGTCGGTCCCCGTACCCACACTGGAACAGGCGTTACGCGAGATGCCGCTGGTGCGCGTCAGGGTAAATTCACGGGGGGAGGCGCAGCCGAGTCTGCGCGGCGCAACCGACCGACACATCGCAGTACTCGTGGACGGCGTCCCTCTGACTATGGGTTGGGACCATCGAACGGATCTCTCGATCGTTCCTCTGACCGCTGCCCGTTCCATTCATTTGCTCCGGGGACTCTCCTCGGTCCTTTATGGTCCGAACGTTCTGGCGGGAGTCGTATCGATCGATGTGGCGCGCGGTGTTGAACGTCTAGACGCACCCCCGCCGGCCACCCTCAGCGCAGCGTTGGACGACAACGGCGGTCTGATCCTCGGGGCGACCGTTGCCCGCTCGCTCGAGTCCGGCGGAGGGCAGTGGCTGGTGCAAGGCGGTGGTGGCTTCAGGGACCGGCCCGGCGTCTCGATTCCGAGCAGCGACTCGGGGATCCCTGGAGACCCCGCACTGTTGAGTGCTGATGGGGACCTTCGCCTCAATAGTGACGCCCGGCATCGGGACGCGTTCGTCTCCCTTCGGTACCAGGGTGACGAGGGCGGCTGGATGTCGCTCACCTCCTCCGGATTCGACGTGGAGCGTGGCGTATCCCCTGAGATCCACGAGGCGAACCCGAGGCTCTGGCGGTATCCGGATCAAACGCGTGTGATTACCGCGGTCTCGGGGGGGACCGGCCGCAAGGAGACGGGTTGGGGAATGGGAGATCTTGAAGTGAGCCTGGGTCTCGATTTTGGCTCGTTCCGGATACAACAGTTCGACGCCCCTACATACGAGAGCGTGATCGATGAGGAAGAGGGAGACGATAAGACCGTCACACTTCGGGTGCTCGGGGCACACAGCATCGGTGAGAGGGGAGATGTACGGACGGCGCTGACGTACGCGGATGTATCGCACACGGAGCGTCGGGCCAGCACCGGCGTGAGCGATTTTCGGCAGCGTCTGTGGAGCCTGGGTTCCGAGGTGGAATGGCGGTTCGACGATCTCCCGGGATGGGAGAGCCTAGGGGCAACACAACTCAGCGTGGGCCTTTCGGTCGACGGAGCGGACACGCCGGAATCCGGCGGCAACGTCCCCGTGGGTCGGTTGGGCGACTGGGGTGCGCGTCTCGGTGTGTCGTCATTCACAGGGGGAGGCGGTCTGCTGCTCCATGGAGGGATTAGCCGTCGCGCACGTTTTCCCTCCCTCAGGGAGTTATACTCGGAGGCCCTGGGTCGATTCCTCCCGAATCCGGACCTGGTGCCGGAGGTTCTGACGGGTATGGAGGCTGGACTGACTTGGGACCTGCAAGGGGTCGACATCCAGGTTGTGGGCTTCCACCAGGTTCTCTCGGACGGCATCGTGCGGGTCGGCGTGCAGACGGCCGACGGGCCCAAGCGGCAGCGGGTAAACCGTGACCGTATTCGGAGTACAGGTCTGGAAATGGTGGCCTCGGGAGGGTGGGGGTGGGTGCAGTACAGTGGCGATCTCACGCTCCAACAAGCCTTGCTGATTGAAGATGGTAGTGATGTTCGCACTCGGCCCGAATATGAGCCCGGAGTCGTTGGAGATTTCGATGTGGCTATGCCCGTCCCCGGAGAGCTCAGCCTGTCCGGCGGGTATCGCTTCGTAGGAAGGCAGTCCTGCCTGAACGCTGAATCTGGCTCGATGGACACGCTGAGCCGCACCCATCGTTTCGATCTCGAGCTCCGGCGCTTTTTCGCCTTCGAGGGGCGGTCCGCTCTCGCGAACGTGGATGCGCTCGTCTCGGTTACGAACCTGACCGACAATGCGATCTTCGATCAGTGCGGACTCCCGCAGCCGGGACGGACGTTCCGGTTCCAGCTTCGGCTCTTCTGACCCGGGAAGCTGGACGCTATTTTCTCTAGAAGGCTGTTGAAGGGGTACAGCGGGTCGCGCACATGGCGCTTGTGCGCGTTCAGACAAGGAACGACGACGAGGCGTAGCAACGCTACGGCGAGGAGGAGAGACGCCGGATCAACCGCACAACCGCCATGTGCCCTCCACCATTTATGGCATAACCTTACACGTTGAAGGGTTGCGGTGGCACGGCCCATCTCCGTTGTTGGAGCTCCTAGCCGTAGCGAATGCTATGGCGTCGTCGCTCCGCCTAGGAGCTAGGACCGTGGCATCCGCAACGCGGCCCACTGTACCCCTTCAACAGCCTTCATCGGCTTCAACTCGCCCCCCCACCGGCTTGGCGCATGATTCGAGTCACATTCCTCGGCACCGCGGCGGCGCGACCTACGGTGCGCCGCAACGTGAGTGCGATTGCTCTTCAGCGGGAGGGAGATTCCTTCCTCCTCGATTGCGGCGAGGGAACGCAGCGCCAGATGATGCGTTACGGCACGGGCTTCGCTGTGCGCGACGTATTCGTGACTCATCTTCACGCCGATCACTTCCTCGGTATCACGGGGCTCTTGCGGACGATGGCGCTTCAGGGTCGAACCGACCCGCTCCGCATCTTCGGACCTGAGTCCTCCCAAGGCACCCTCGAACAGGTGGTGAGTTTGGGCGTGGACCGCGTGCCCTTCCCACTTACGATCGACGAGCTTCGCGCGGGTTCGCGCGTCGAGTACGATGAGTACGACGTGGTCGCATTTCTGGTGGATCATCGTACGTCCGCGTTGGGGTACGCCTTCGTGGAGCATGAGCGCCTCGGACGCTTCGATGTCGAGAGCGCCCGCGCTCTGGGGGTACCCGAGGGAGAACTCTTCGGCAAATTGCACATGGGGGAGGCCGTCGAGGTCGGCGGGCGCCGAGTCGAGCCGGCAGACGTCGTGGGTCCACCCCGTCCAGGGCGTGTGGTGGTTTACGCGGGCGACACCCGCCCTTGCGAGGCCACGATCGAGATTGCGAAGGACGCTTCCTTGCTGATCCACGAAGCCACCTTCGGGAACGACGAAGCCGACAGGGCCCGCTTGACGTATCACAGCACGGCTCGGGAAGCGGCAGCCCTGGCGTCCGAGGCCGGCGTCCGCCGGCTCTATTTGACGCACATCTCCGCCCGGTATTCCGACGACCCCTCGGGGCTCGAAGCCGAAGCGCGTGAGGCTTTTCCCGGCGCGGTTATCGCCCGTGACGGCCTCGCCGTGGAAATTCCGCACAACGATGGTGTGGCTGGGCACGCTGAGGGCGACACCGCTAAGGAAATCGAGCCAAGCGAGAAGGCAGGAAAGCTGTGAGCCGGGTGTTCGCTTTCGAGCGAGTGGGGATCGTGGGGCTGGGTCTCATTGGAGGATCGCTTGCGCGAGCCTTACACGTTTTGGATCACGGGCCGCGGATCGTGGCCTTCAACCGGAATCGAGACGACGCCGATCGGGCTTTGGCCGATGGGGTGATCGATGCCGTAGCCGGTACGGTTGAGGAGGCTGTCGAGGGACAGGACCTGGTGGTCTACGCGACACCCCTGGATGTGGCCCGGGAGATGATGAGGGCCCATTCGGAGGGGTGGGGGGATGCGACCGTCACCGATGTGGCGGGCCTCAAGGAGCCGCTGTTGAGGGAAACCGGTGAACTCGGTTTCGCTGCTCAATTTGTCGGAAGCCACCCGATGGCGGGGGGCACGGCCTCGGGATACGAGGCCTCATCGGCTGATCTCTTCTCGGGTGAAACCGTGTTCGTTTGTGGCGGAGAGGCAGAAAGTGAGCGGATCGAGGCCGTACAGTCGATGTGGAATGCGATGGGCGCGAGGGTTCGGCCCATCGACGCGGACGACCACGACCGACTCATGGTGTGGGCGAGTCACCTGCCGCAGTTGATTTCCAACGTGGTGGCAGGGGCGATGGCCGAGGCGGGGCTCAGCGTGCGGGATCTCGGCCCTGGGGGCCGGGACTTGACGCGTCTGGCCGAGAGCTCGCCGGAGATGTGGACCAGCCTGCTCGAGGGAGCAAGTAAGGAAAACCTTCGGGCGATCGAGAGCGTGCAGAGCGGCTTGGACATTTTACGTGCGGCGCTGTCTGAAGGTTCACTCGACGAGGTCGCCGAGTTGATGCGCGCCACCCAGGAGTGGAGGAAGGAGCAGTGAAACGAATTCGGGTTCCGGGCGACAAGTCGGTAACCCAACGAGCCCTCATCTTAGCCTCCCTCGCCTCCGGGGAAAGCCGACTGCGGGGGCTCCTGCCCGCGGAAGATCCGCAGTCGACGGCGGCGGCACTGCGTACCCTGGGTGTGGACATCCCCCCGTTCGGCGGAGATGGAGCCGAGGTGCGGATTCAAGGCGTGGGTCTTCGCGGCCTGCAAGAGCCGCAGGACGTTCTGGATTTCGAGAATAGCGGTACCGGCGTTCGGCTCATGCTGGGCGTCCTGTCCGGTCAGCCGATGACAGTGACCGTGACCGGGGACGCGTCCTTGCGGAGGCGTCCTATGAGGCGCGTGACCGGGCCGCTGTCCAAGATGGGAGCGGTGTTTCGAGAGATCGGTGAGCCGGATTGCCTCCCGCTCGAGGTGGCGGGCGGCGCGCTGGATGCGCTCGACTATGACTCCCCCGTGGCGAGCGCCCAGGTGAAGAGTGCCTTGCTGTTGGCGGGTCTGGTGAGCGGCGCCTTCGTCTTGGTGTCGGAGCCGCACCGCTCACGAGACCATACGGAGCGGATGCTGAGCATGTCCGGTGTCTCCGTCATATCTCATGAGGCAGGCGGCGTCTGGAGGGTGGAGCTGAGAGACCCTCCCGGGCGGATCGCTCCGCTCGACCTCGAGGTTCCGGGCGACTTTTCATCGGCGACCTTCTTCCTCGCTTTGGCGATCCTGGGGGGTGTCGAGGGCGGACTCGAGATCGAGCACGTGGGTATGAATCCGACCCGTCGTGGACTGCTCGATGTACTCGAGCGTATGGGCGCGAGTGTGGGCGCCGATCCCTTCGAGGAGCGGGATGACAGGGAGCCGGCGAGTGTGCTCCGTGGGATGCCGTCTAAGCTGGTCGGCACGAGCGTCGAAGGGGCCGAGGTGCCCGCAATGATCGACGAGTTTCCCGTCCTTGCCATCCTCGCAGCCCGGGCCGAGGGAGTGACCCGTATTTCCGGGGCGGCCGAACTACGGCTCAAAGAATCCGACCGAATCCGAGTGCTCGCCGAAAACCTCCGAGCGGTGGGTGTGCGGGCCGAAGAGTCGAGTGACGGCCTCGAAATCGAAGGAGGCGATCGTCCCCTCTCAGGTCGAGTGTCGAGCCATGACGACCACCGCATCGCCATGGCGTTCGGTGTGCTCGGAGCGCTTCCGGGCAACCAGATCGAGATCGAGGGCGCGGATGTGGCGGACGTGAGCTTCCCGGGCTTCTGGGGCATGCTCGAAGATCTGGCCGCGGCGCGCACCTGACCGTGAGGCGCCCCGCGACCCCCGGATCGAACGTGCCCGAGGGATCGGCCCGCCGCCCCGTGATCACGCTCGACGGGCCCGCGGGGGCGGGCAAAACCAGCACCGCGCAGGCGGTGGCCAAACGGTTGGGCTTTCGGCACCTCGATTCGGGGGCCCTCTATCGGGCGTTGACCTTCGCGCTTCTCAAGGAGGGCGTGCCGGAGCAGGAGTGGGGGACTCTCGAGTCCGAACAGTTGGCCGGGCTCAATGTCGACGTAGACGTGGAGGGCGCCGGTGTGAACATCTACCACGATGGTGTGCTTCTCACCTCGGAGCTCCGCAGTCCCGAAGTGACCGCGTGTGTTTCGGCGGTCGCCGGCCTACCCGCCGTTCGTGATTGGCTGCTCGGGGTGCAGCGTAGCGTGGGGGCTCACGGGAACCTCGTGGCCGACGGGAGAGATATGGGCACCGTTGTTTTCCCCGACGCGGATGTAAAGATTTTCCTGGTCGCCAGCCTCGAGGAGCGCGCCCGGCGCCGGCTGCTCCAGGACTACGGATGCGAGCCCAATGTGGCCGAGATCCAGGAAGAGGCCCGGCGCATCGAACAGCGGGATCAGGCCGATCGGAGCCGGAGTCACTCGCCCTTGAGGCGCCCGGAGCATGCCGTAGAGGTGGACACCACGGGGCTGCCATTCGATGACCAGGTATCCCTCATCTTGAGGCGGTTAAAGGACTTGACTCCCCTTTAGGCAAAAGTATAGCTTGACCACGCTTGGCCCCCGGCGCTGGGGCCTGTGTTTTGTCTATCCCTCAACCCGGACCGGGGCGCTGCAGTTGTGTCCGGCAAAATAGGCACCGGCGATCGGCGCCGGTGAATAAACCATGACCAATAACCTAGACCCCCAGTCCCCAGACCCCACCTCCGAAGACGAAGCCGCTCAAGGACCGGGCGGTATCTCCCCCGAGTTGCTGGCGGATCCATACGGGGAGGAAATTCTCGACATATCCGCGGCGGACTTCGAGGCCCTGCTCTCCGATCACGCGGATGTGATGGGCGACTTCAAGGAAGGCGAGATCGTCCACGCGAAGGTCCTCAGGGTTACCGACAGCATGGTCATCCTGGAATTCGGCTTCAAGAGCGAGGGAGCGGTTCCGCTCGATGAGTTCAAGGACCGTGATGGGATCGAGCCGGGCCAGGAGGTAGAGGTTCTTCTCGAAAGCCTCGAGGACGATGACGGGATCGTCGTGCTTTCGAAGAAGAAGGCCGACTTTCTGCGTGTTTGGGAGAAGATCCGGGAGGCTCATGAGGCCGATGAGCCGGTGGAAGGAATGCTGGCGCGAAAAATCAAGGGTGGCGTGACGGTAGACATCATGGGGGTCGATGCGTTCCTGCCCGGCTCACAGATCGCGCTTCGCAGGGTGCCGAACATCGACGACCTCCTCGGACAGACGTTCGAGTTCAAGATCATCAAACTCAACAAACGTCGCCGCAACATCGTGGTCTCTCGCCGCGTCATCCTCGAGGGGGAGCGCGAGAGAAAGCGCGAGACTCTTGTCAAGGAGCTCTTGGTTGGGCAGGTCCGGGAAGGCATAGTCAAGAACATCACCGACTTCGGCGCGTTCATCGATTTGGGCGGACTCGACGGCCTGCTCCACATCACCGACATGTCGTGGGGGCGGGTAGGACATCCCTCTGAGGTTGTGGATATCGGTGCCAATCTCGACATAAAGGTCCTGGACGTCGATTGGGACCGCGAGCGTATCTCATTGGGCCTCAAGCAGCTTCTGCCCTACCCGTGGACCGACATCGACAAGAAGTACCCGGTCGGCTCCCGGGTGCGCGGAAAGGTCGTGTCGATTACCAACTACGGAGCCTTCATTGAGCTAGAGAAGGGTGTCGAGGGCCTCGTTCATATCTCTGAGATGTCGTGGACGCGTAACATTCGACACCCGTCCAAGCTCGTGAACATTGGCGACGAGATCGAGGCAGTGGTGTTGAAGGTGGACATGCAGGACGAAAAAATCTCTCTCGGAATGAAGCAGATCGAAGAAGATCCCTGGCTCGCACTGCCGGCGAAGTACCCGACGGGCACGCAGTTGGCCGGGGTGGTCCGGAATCTCACTTCCTTCGGCGCGTTCGTCGAAATCGAATCGGGGATCGACGGGCTCGTGCACGTCTCCGATCTGAGTTGGACCCGGCGAGTCGAGCATCCGTCGGAGGTCATCCAGAAGGGTGATGAGGTCCAGGTGCTGGTGTTGGATGTCGATGCGGAGGCGAAGCGGATTTCACTCGGGATCAAGCAGCTATCCGATGATCCGTGGCCCGAGATTGTCGAACGCTTTTCTGCGGGTGTCGAGCCTGCCGGCTCGGTCGCTCGAGTGCAGGAGAAGGGTGTGGTCGTAGACCTGGGCGACGATATCGAGGGTTTCGTGCCGACGTCCCACTCAGGAGTCGAGGAGGAAGAAAAGCTTCCCGAGTATTACCGCGCCGGAGAGGCAGTAGAGCTCAAGGTGATCGAGTCAGACGCCGCGAATCGTAGAATCGTGCTCGAGGTGACGACACTCCCAGAGCGTATGGACGTCCCGGAGCCTCCGCCTGTGAAGGAGCTCGACGAGGAGTTCGACGAGGAGTCCGGAGCCGAAGGGCAGCTTGAGGCCGCGGGGGACGAGCCCGATGCGTCGGCTGAAGGGGTCGAAGAGCCAGGGGCGGTGGAGAACGGTGAGCCTACAACGTCGGACGATGAAGCGGAGGCGGAGGCCGTAGAAGCTGCGACCGAGGAAGATTCGGACGAAGATGCGGGTGACACGGACGAAGATGGAGCGGCAGAAGCGGAGGCCGTAGAAGCCGCGACCGAGGAAGATTCGGACGAAGATACGGCTGAGGCGGACGAAACAGGGGCGGCGGAAGCGGACGCTGGTGAAGACGAGGCCGATGCTGGCGACGTTGGTGAAGACGAAGCCGACGCCGTTGAGGACAAGGCCACAGAGGAGGCCTAGAAGCCTTCTATGCCTACCTTGCGATCGAAAGCCCGGAGGCCGGTGGCGCCCGGGCTTTCGATCGTCACCGTTGTCGCCATCTTCGGATGTGCCACATCGGCGCCGCCGATGGTCGTGGTCGAGGCCGAGCCCGAGCCCGATTCAGTCGAGCCGGCGATCGAGGAGGGGTCGTATACCGCCGTGCAGGAGGCGGAAGTCGCTCTCCTTCTCGCTCAAGCGCAGTCCGCACTAGACCAGGAGGACTTCGAGCTTGCCGAAGCGCGCGCCCTTGAAGTGGAAGCGGAATACGGCGCTGCCCCGGGGAGCGTGTATGCCCTGTGGATCCGTGCTCGTGCCGCTGAGGGTCTCGGCAAGCCCGACGAGTCGCTTGAGGCGGTGCGAAGGTTCCGGACCTACCTGACGGAAGGAGACGAGCGAGTCGCGGAAATGGCCCTCGTGGAGGGCGACGCGCTCCAGGCGTTGGGTAGAACCGCTGAGGCTGTGGCGGCCTGGCTGCCTGGTCCGGACGAGGCACTTTCCGAAGAGAGTCTCTCCCGTGTGGAAGATCACGTTGAACAGCTGACGGAAAGTGAGCTCAGCGAGTTGATCGAATCGGAGGAGGGCTTGGTCGCCCCGGTTCTGGCTGAATTGGCATTCCGGCAGTACGCGTTCGGTGTTGCAGGCGCTGCGCGACGCACTGCGGCCAGGGCACTGGACTATGGAGCCACGGGCAGGGCGCAGAGTCTGGCGGAGGGTGTGCTGGCAGGTGACGTAAGCGAGTTCTTGGTCGTAACCCGCATCGGGGCGATTCTCCCCACAAGCGGATCGCCCAGCCTGAGGCAGTTCTCGGACGGAATCCAAGAAGGAATACGCGTCGCGCTTCAGATGTTTGGCCAGGCAGAGGGCATCCGAGCAGCGACCGAGCTGGTCATTCAAGACAGCGGTGGTGACATCGTCGGTGCGAGAATTGCTTTTTCGGCGATGGAGGCGTCGGAGGTTCTCGGAGTCATCGGACCTCTTCAGGAGGGCGCTTTATCGGAGGTCGCCGGCCGAGTGCAGGGGCCGCTTGCCGTGATCTCACCGACGTCTCCTGTCGTGCCCGAGGGTTCCACGGGTGTGTATTCACTCAGCAGTGCGGACCCAGGTGCAGCACGTGCGTTGGCGCGGTACGCGATTTCGAGCGACCTCAATACGGCCGTCGTCGTCTATCCCGAAAGCACCGACGGCGCCTACGAGGCGCGAGCTTTTTCCGAGGCGTTTCAGGCGTCTGGGGGCTTGATTCTCGGTGAGATCAGCTACCCCACGGGCGCGACATTTTTTGAAGAGCAGCTTCGGCAAGCGGAAGCCCTGCTTCCGGATGTGCTCGTTCTACCCCTTCCGGCAAGGGACGTGGAGTTGATCGCGCCCCAGGTGACCTTCTACGGGCTCGACTCTTTGGAAATCCGCATACTGGGCACCAACGGTTGGGGCGAAGAAGCCATGCTTTCCAGAGTCGACACCCGCCACACGAATGGGGTGGTGACGGCCTCTCCGCAGCCGGCCGAGGGGGAGCTGGAGGGTTACCTGCGATTCGTGGAAGCCTATGAATCATATTATCAGCGCACGCTTCCCGATCTGGTGCCGGCGCTGGGTTATGACGCGGCCGCGCTTATTCTCGAGGCCATCCGAAGGGGGGCTTCCACAACCCGGGGTTTGCTCGAGACCCTCGAGTCCATGCCTGGCTTTTCAGGCGCGACGGGCCGCCTGTTCGTCGATGATGGCAGGGTCGTCCGGGACCACTTCGTGGGCTGTCTCCAGGATCGTCAGGTGCTCAACTTGGCCGAGGGAGCGCGCGCGGATCCGATCTTGACGCCGCCGCTGCCGGACCCCGAAACGGACTCGATCCCCGAGGGGGCACTGGACCGCGTTGTCGGGTTCCGTTGTCCGATGCTGGTCCCCTCCGTCCCTGCCGGCCGGTAGGATCACAACGGATGTCGATGCGCAAAAAGCTCGAACATCTCGAAGAACTCGGGCGGAAGGCGGAGCTCGGCGGTGGGGAGGCGAAACTCGACGCCCAGCAGGGGAAGGGCAAACTTCTCGCCCGCCAGCGTGTGGCGCTTCTGCTGGACGAGGATTCCTTCGTCGAGATGGATCGGTTCGTCACGCACCGGTCTACGGACGAGGCGCTCGCTGACAGGAAGATCCTAGGGGACGGGGTCGTCACTGGGTACGGGACGATCCATGGTCGTCTGGTATACGTTTTTTCCCAAGATTTTACCGTTTTCGGAGGTTCGCTGTCCGAGGCGCACGCTGAAAAAATCGTCAAGCTTCAGGATATGGCCCTGAAGAACGGGGCGCCCCTCATCGGACTGACCGATTCCGGCGGTGCACGGATACAGGAAGGGGTCGCCTCGTTGGGTGGTTATGCCGACATCTTCCTTCGAAACACTCTGGCGTCAGGTGTGATTCCCCAGATCAGTGTGATTCTCGGTCCTTGTGCCGGCGGAGCTGTGTACTCACCGGCCATTACAGACTTCGTGTACATGGTTCGTGGCACGGGCTACATGTTCGTCACAGGGCCTGGTGTCGTGAAGACCGTCACGCACGAAGACATCGACATGGAGGGCTTGGGTGGGGCGGACCTCCACGCGTCGACTTCGGGAGTGGCTCACTTCGCGTGCGATTCCGAGCCGGAATGTTTGGCTGCTGTCCGGGGCTTGATGGCGTACTTGCCCAAGAACAACACCGAGGTTCCTCCATCGCAAGCCACGGACGACCCGCCCGACCGCAAAGATGAGAAATTGCTGGAAGTGGTTCCGGATAACTCCAGTAAACCCTACGACATGCGTGAGGTCATCGATGCGGTGGTGGATGATCGCGAGTTCTACGAAGTTCACAGGGCGTTCGCTCGGAATCTTATCGTTGGTTTTGCTCACGTCGGGGGGCACGCGGTCGGGATCGTGGCCAATCAGCCTGCGGTCCTCGCAGGAGTGTTAGACATCGACTCCTCGGTAAAGGGGGCGCGTTTTGTACGTTTTTGTGACGCCTTCAACATCTCGTTGATCGTCTTCGAGGATGTCCCCGGGTTCCTGCCGGGGGTTGGCCAAGAGCATGGTGGGATCATCCGGCACGGCGCGAAACTGCTCTACGCCTTCGCCGAGGCGACGGTTCCGAAGATCACGGTCATCATCCGGAAGGCCTATGGCGGGGCCTACGACGTGATGAATTCCAAGCACATCAGGGGGGACGTGAACCTGGCGTGGCCCACGGCGGAGATCGCTGTCATGGGCCCCGAAGGTGCCGTCGAAGTACTGTTCAGGAAGGAACTCGATACCGCCGAGGATCCGGAAGCCGCCGCGGAGGCTCACATCGAGGAATACAGGACTCAATTCGCTCATCCATACATCGCCGCCGCGCGCGGCTACATCGACGACGTCATCGATCCCCGCACGACGCGACCTCGCCTCATCAACGCGCTCGACATGCTTCGCAACAAACGCGACGAGAACCCCCGGAAGAAGCACGGAAACCTCCCGCTCTAGGATCCCCACGCACCACGCTCGACCGATTCACAGGCAACGCTCCCCCGGCCTCAAGCCGTCTCAGTGATGGCTTCAGGCGGTCCGCCGTGAAGCGGGGATAGAAGATGGAGGGGTGACGGTGAACGCGAATAGAACGCTACGATGGTCGGCCGTGCTCGTGGGTGCGGTCTCGATGGCTTCCGCCCCAGGCGCGGCTCAGAATCGCACTCAGTCTGTACCTATAGTTTCGACTCGGCCGGAGCTGGCTCCTGTCGTCAATCTTTACTGGCAGCAGCGGTCGAGAACACGATTGGGGCTCTATCTGGATGCCAACCAGTCACGTCGATTCGATCGGGACGGAGCGTTGGTCACGGGTGTGATGCGGGATTCTCCAGCCGAGGAGGCCGGGCTCGAGGAAGGTGACGTCATTACGGTGTTCGAGGGTCAGGTGCTGACGATCCCACTCCCCGACTCCGATGTGGAAAGGGACTTGGATTTGGATCGATCCCTTCCGGCCCAGCGTCTTCTGGCCTTAGCGCGTGACATGGAGGAGGGGCAGACTGTCGAAATCAGATACTTGAGGGATGGTGCCAACAACACGGTGAATATTGAAGCCGACGAGTTCGAATTTCCCGAGGTCCGAACCTTCGGGGCTGCTCCAGGCCTGGCCTGGGGTCGTGGGCGGGACGGAAACGCGGAGTACCTCCGAACTTACGAGAATTTCGGCCGCGAGCTGACCCGACGAATGAGGGTTCTCAGGGACCGTCTTGGGGACCTTGAAGAGGGCGATCTGGCCGATCGATTGATGGTCTTAGGCGATCGTCTAGGGGACTTCAGCGTCGGCCTGACGGGCGGGCCTGGCGCGATCACCCACGGCTTCGGTGTCACCTCTGCGGAGGGCGTCGAGTTCATCGACCTGAATCCCGAGCTTGGCGAGTACTTCGGGAGTGACACCGGCGTGCTGGTGGTCGAGGTCGACGAAGACTCGATGTTGGGACTCATGGCGGGAGACGTGGTGCTCGCCGTCGGAGCCCGGGAGGCCGAAACGGTCCCCCGGGTGCTCCGGCTCATCCGGTCCTATGATGAGGACGAGCCGATCCGGTTCCGGATCATCCGGAGGGGAAGTGAGATCGTGGCGGAGGGGGTTCGGCAGTAAGGGCCTGCCCTCCTTTGACGACCGTCCCTACGGCTGGCCCAGCACACGGACAGGTACGTTACTTTGCTGAGTCTTGCCGACTCGCGCCCGGCTCCTGGAGGTCCGTCCACGGCGGATAAAGCGAGTCATCGCCGACTTTCTCATTGGCGCCCACGCGATCGCCACAGCTGATCGGCTCTTGACCCGAGACCGGGGCTTCTATCGATCGTATTTCTCGGGGCTCGAGATTCTCGATCCGAGCTTGCACCTGGAGTAGTCACGAGCCCCATCCACCGGGACAGCGGTAGGGTTTTCCCAGCCTCGAGGCTGACCCACGGCTTTACACCCCCACCTCTCTCCACCAAACTTCAGTCTCCACCGCCCAAGACAGGGCCCGTAGCCCCTGACTTGCTTCTCACGGACGCTGAGCGGCCGCCCATGTTCGACACCGTGCTTGTGGCCAATCGTGGCGAGATCGCCGTTCGGATCATTCGAGCGTGCCGTGAGTTGGGCCTGGCTTCCGTTGCGGTCTATTCGGACGTGGATCGCCTGTCACCACACGTTCTCGAGGCCGACAGGGCGGCTCGGATCGGGCCGGCCCCGGCCGTAGAGAGTTACCTTCGCGAAGAATCTCTCATCGAGGCGGCGAGCAGTGCGAGCGCGGGGGCCATCCACCCTGGATACGGATTTCTTGCCGAGCGGGCGTCGTTTGCGACGGCCGTAGAGAAGGCCGGCCTGGCCTTCATCGGCCCCCGTCCCGAGTCCATTCAGGCGATGGGCGACAAGATCGAGGCGAGACGCTGCATGGCCGACGCAGGGGTCCCGATCGTTCCAGGCAGTCTGAAGCCGACGTCGGATCCCGAGGAAGCTGCCGACACTGCCCACGAGTTGGGATTCCCCGTACTGCTGAAAGCGGTTGCGGGGGGCGGCGGGAAGGGGATGCGGGTCGTTTCGGACGCCAACGACCTACGGGCTGCTTTCGAGGCGGCGTCTCGAGAAGCCGAGTCCGCCTTCGGGGACGGGTCCATCTATATGGAGAAGTACTTGGAGCGGCCTCGGCATATCGAGATCCAGGTGCTGGGTGATCAACACGGAACCGTGGTCCACTTGGGCGAGCGGGAATGTTCGATTCAGCGCCGTCATCAGAAGCTTATCGAAGAGTCGCCCTCGCCATTGCTGAACTCGGCGGATCGCGAAGCGATGGGTCAGGCCGCCGTCCAGGCCGCCCGAGCCGTCGACTATCGAGGTGCGGGCACGGTCGAGTTCCTCTACCAGGACGGCGAATTCTACTTCCTAGAGATGAACACCCGGTTGCAGGTCGAGCACCCGGTCACGGAGTTCGTCACGGGTATCGATCTCGTCCACTGGCAGATCCGTGTTGCCCTTGGCGAGTCTTTGGACTTCGAACAGGATGACGTCTCGTTCCTGGGGCACGCCATCGAGTGCCGCATCACGAGTGAGCACCCCGACAGCGGCTTTCTTCCAGCGACGGGCTGCATCCATCACCTCGAGGTGCCATCCGGGCCCGGCGTCCGGTGGGATGGCGGGATCCGTGTCGGTTCCGATATCGGACTCCACTACGACCCCCTCATGGGAAAGCTCATCGTCCACGCCGATTCTCGACCCACTGCCATCGCTCGAATGAAACGCGCGCTCGGCGAGCTCGTGATCCACGGGGTCGAGACCAGTGTCCCGTTCCACCTCAGTGTCATGGAGGAAGAGGATTTCGCGAACGGGGACTACACGATTACGTACGTGGAGGAGCACCCAGAGGTGTTGCGACCCTCCGATGGGGAAGTCCGTCTGGCGGCCTTGCTGGCGGCACTGCTGGAGGATGGGGGGTGGGGACGCACGGGCGCGGCCCGGATCGACGGAAGGGACGAACGAAACCTCTCCACGTGGCAGGCTTCGGGTTGGCCGTGGCGGACGTCGGATCGACGGTGGCCGACTTGACCGACCGGGTTGAACCACCAGCCGTGGCCGCCGCGACTCCTACCGAGTCTGGTGAGATGACCCCCGAGTCTGGCGTGACTCCGACCGAGTCTGACGCCACGCATACCGAGGTCGCCGAAGCCACGGTGCAGATTCGGGCGCTGTCCTCCGACGGAGCGGGTGTGGGGAATCTGGCCGACGGACGAGTAGTCTTCGTGCCACGGACCGCTCCGGGTGACGAGGTCCGAGTGCGTATTACACAGGGCAAGCGACGCTGGGCGAGAGGGCGGCTCCGGGACCTGCTTGTTCCGTCTCCGCACAGGGTTTCCCCGGCCTGTCCGTACTACGAAGAGTGCGGGGGCTGCACGTTGCAACATGTCGCCTACTCGCAGCAGCTCCATTGGAAGGGCGACACGGTGAGAGAGGCGCTCAGGCGGATTTCCAACGTGGATGTCGGCCCACTGGAGGTGGTTCCGAGCCCGAACCAACGAAACTATCGGTCCCGTTTGACGTTCACGCTGGTGCGCCTCCCAGGAGGCCGCGTGGTGGCGGGTTTTCACCACCTCGGTGTGCCCCATCGAATCGTCGACGTGGAAGAGGGTTGTATTCTTCCGGAGCCCGCCGTGGCGTCCGCATGGACCGGCTTACGACGGGCTTGGGGAGATGGCGCCCGGAGGCTCCCGTCTGGCCGCAAGCTGAGCCTCACGCTGCGAGCGGTGGACGAAGGCGTGATTCTCGTCGTCGAGGGTTGTCGCGGTCCTGGGCGGCCGGACATTCTTCTCCGGGAGGTCGAAGGGCTCGTTGCCGTCTGGGCGGTCACGCGCGATGGCGGTGGAAGGCTTTTGGCCGGCCTCGGCCACGTTCATGACACCCGGTTCAGAGAAACCCTGCGCACGGGCCCCACGACCTTTCTACAGGTAAACAGGGCGGCCGGTGAGGCGCTTCATCGATGGGTGGTAGAGCAGGGAGGGGTGAGCCCCGGTGAGACGGTAGTGGACTTGTACTGCGGTGTCGGTTTGTACGGTCGCAACCTGGCGAGGCTCGGCGCGCGCGTCATCGGCATCGAGCGCGACTCGGAGGCGGCCAGCGCTGCATCGCGAGATGCCCCGGAGGGGTTCACGGTATGGACTGGCGCGGCGGAGGATCGTATGGAGGAAGCTCTGCCCGCCGAAGCCGTGGTGCTCAATCCGCCCCGGGTTGGTGTCGACGCGAAGGTGACGGAGGTGCTTCAAGCGGCGGGCCCACCGCGCCTGATCTATGTCAGCTGTGACCCGGCGACGTTGGCGAGAGACATCGGGCGGCTCTCCTCGTCCTATGAGGTCGTGGACGTGCGAGCGTTCGACCTCTTTCCACAGACGGCGCACGTGGAGGTCGTGGTCGTGCTGAGGCGGACCTCGTAACCCCGTGCGCTACCATGTCACCGTGGGCGACGTCACCTTCGAGGTGGAAATCGACGCTGAGGGGGGTCGGGTCGATGGGGACCGAATGGAGGCCTCGGCCCCCGAACTGGTGAGCCCGAACCTCTATTCCTTCGTCGTGGACGGGGCATCACATAAGGTCGTGGGCGAACGAGGCGGTTCCGGCGTGTGGGATCTCCAGCTTCGAGGGCGGCGTTATCGTGTCGACGTCGTGGACAACCGTGTGAAGGCGATGCGTGACATGAGGGCCGCGGGATCGATCGTCGCCGGCCCGGAGCCCCTTCGGGCTCCAATGCCGGGACTCGTCGTAAGGGTGGAGGTAGAAGAAGGAGAGTTGGTGGAGGCGGGAAACGGGCTCCTCGTCCTCGAGGCGATGAAGATGGAGAATTCACTCACTGCCCCCGTCGAGGGACGCATCGGCACGATCTACGTCGTCGCAGGCCAGACGGTCGAGGAGGACGAGATCCTGATGGATATGATGCCACCCGCCCCGGAATCGGAGAGAGAAGGGGATTGAGAGACCCTATGAAAGACGACACCAGCGAAAAGCGTTTCCGTACCGGCAGCGGGATCGAGGTCGATGCGGTGTACGAGGCCACGGCTGGTGAAGCGGAGGGGCTCGGGCGGCCGGGCCAATTTCCGTTCACGAGGGGCATCTACCCGAACATGTATCGGGGCCGCCTCTGGACCATGCGACAATATGCTGGCTTCGGGACGGCGGACGAAACCAATCAGCGGTACCACTACCTATTGAGCCAGGGAACCACAGGTTTGTCGGTCGCGTTCGATCTTCCCACCCAGATGGGGTACGACTCGGACCATCCTATCGCGCGGGACGAGGTGGGCCGGGTGGGCGTGGCGATCGACACGATCGAAGACATGCGGACTCTCTTCCACGGGATCGCGCTCGATCAAGTGTCCACGTCGATGACGATCAACTCGACGGCCGCCATTCTCTTCGCCCTATACCTCTCCGTCGGAGACGAGCAGGGAGTGGGGAGGAACGCCCTGTCCGGAACGGTCCAGAACGACGTGCTCAAGGAGTACGTGGCGCGAGGTACGTACATCTATCCGGTCGGACCCAGCCTCAGACTGGCTACGGACCTGGTCGCTTTCTGCGCCCGGGAGGCACCGCGCTGGAATGCAATCTCGATCTCGGGTTATCACATCCGGGAGGCCGGCTCCACGGCCCCACAGGAGGTTGCCTTCACGCTGGCCAACGGACTGGCCTATGTCGAGAGGGTGCTGGTGGCAGGGGTGCCGTTGGAGGACTTCGCGCCACGGCTCTCCTTCTTCTTCGCTGCGCATAATGACCTCCTTGAGGAAGTCGCCAAATTCAGGGCCGCACGCCGCCTCTGGGCACGGCTCATGAAGGAGCGCTTCGGCGCCTCGGATCGGTCATGCCTACTGCGCTTTCACACGCAAACCGGTGGATCGACGCTGACGGCTCAGCAACCGCTCAACAACGTGGTACGTGTAACCGTCCAGGCTCTGGCGGCTGCGTTTGGGGGGACCCAGTCGTTGCACACGAACGGATTCGACGAAGCCCTGGCCCTCCCGACCGAGGGTGCTGCCAAGCTCGCTCTTCGCACGCAGCAGATCTTGGCCCACGAATCGGGAATCACGAATACGGTGGATCCCCTCGCCGGAAGTTATTACGTGGAAGCACTGACCAGCCAAATCGAAGACGCGGCTCGTGCCTATCTCGAAGAGATCGAGGGTTTGGGCGGGGCGCCGCAGGCCATCGAGTTCATGCAGGGCGAGATCCATGAGTCCGCGTATCGGCATCAGATGGAAATCGAGGCAAACGAGCGCCTGGTGGTAGGTGTGAACGCATTCGAGGAGGAGGAGGAGTCGCCCTCGATCGAGAAGCCTGATTTCTCAGCGTTGGAGACAGCTCAAGGGCTTCGCCTGGAGGACTTCAAGGCCCGCCGAGATTCGGGTAATACTGCACAGGCCCTCGAAGGTATGCGGTCCGCCGCTCGGTCGACCGAAAATCTGATTCCCCCGATGATCGAAGCGGTCAAAGCGTCTGCTACCCTCGGGGAAATCAGTCAGGTGCTCCGGGAGGAATGGGGGGCTCACGACCCGTAGAGCTTGATGAGGGAAGTGGGATGCAGCCGTAGTCAGACTACTGGTCATGCCTCCCACAGCCGTTACCTTTCACCGCTGTTGGGTCCACACCGCCGGAGTGAGAGCTCCGCGGTCGTGCGCCACCACGGCTGTTGTTCCGGCCATCTGGCAAATCACCGATTGACGCGAATCCGAGATGCCTACGTACGAATATCGTTGTCCAAAGGGGCATGACTTCGACCTGTTTCAGAGCATGTCCGACGAGGCCGGGGCGGTCTGTCCGGAGTGCGGAGAATCTGCGGAGCGTCTCATGTCCGGCGGGGCAGGCCTGATCTTCAAGGGCGAGGGGTTCTATATCACGGACTACCGAAGCGACGCCTACAAGAAGGCCGCTTCTTCCGATAAAGAAGCCGCCTCGTCCGAAAAAAAAACGTCCGGCGGCGACTCTGCGGAAAAATCCAGCGGTGGGAAAAGCTCGTCCGACGGGGGCGGCGGATCTGTCGACGGGGCCGGCGGATCTTCCGAGGGGGATTCGAGCAAGTCAAAGGGGGAGTCTTCGGGTTCTTCGGGTGGATCGAAAACCTCCCAGTCTGCCCAGTCGCCCTCATCGGACTCCTGACTCGGTTCGGACGGGGCTGATCCTCCATGTCAGAAAAAGCCATTCGACAGGCGGTCCAGAAGGCTCTCGCCGAGATGGGTGTGGAAGATGCCGACGTGCACCTCGAGCAACCCAAGGATCCCAGCCACGGTGACCTGACCACGACCGTCGCCCTGACCCTTGCGAAAAGCCTGCGACGGTCACCGCGAGCGATTGCCGAGGAACTCGTCGCCTTGATCGTCTCCAAAGACCTGGGCATCGAGGAGTCCGGTATCGAGTCCGCAAGCGTGGCAGGCCCGGGGTTCGTGAACTTCAAGCTCAGTTCCGGGCAGGTCGCCTCCGGACTCGTGGAGATCATCGACGCCGATGACCAGTACGGGCGGTGCGATGAAGGCGGCAGGGAGTCGATCGTGGTCGAATTCGTGTCGGCCAACCCAACGGGGCCCCTGCACCTCGGACACGGACGGCAGGGTGCGATCGGAGATGCGATCGCGGGTCTACTCGACTGGACGGGATGGTCTGTGAGCCGGGAGTTCTATTACAACGATGCCGGAGCCCAGATCGATCGTCTTGCCGAGAGCGTCTGGACCCGGTATCAGCAACGCTCTGGGCGGGAAGTGGAGATCCCCGAGGGGGGTTACCAAGGGGAGTATGTCAGAGAAATCGCGGCGGGCTTGGCAGAGGAGCATGGGGATCGCTTCGTGGGAGAACAAGACGAAGAGGCGCTGGAGGTCATGCGCAAAACTGCCGTCCATATGCTTCGCGAGGAGCAGGACCGGGACCTCTCGGACTTCGGCATTCACTTCGATGTCCATTTCCTGGAGTCCTCCCTGTACGAGGACGGTCGGGTGGAATCCACCGTCGACGCCCTCCGAGAGACGGGTAAGGTCTACGATCTGGACGGGGCGGTCTGGCTTCGCACGATGGAGTATGGTGACCAGAAGGATCGCGTCATGATCAAGAGCGATGGATCTCCTACCTACTTTCTCCCCGACGTGGCCTACCACATGGATAAGTGGGGGCGTGGCTTCCATCACGCCATCAACGTCCAGGGGGCCGATCACCACGGAACCGTCGCTCGGGTGCAGGCGGGGGTACAGGCGCTCGGGTTGCCGACGGGCTACCCGGAGTACGTGCTCCATCAGATGGTTCGCATCGAGCAGGACGGTGAAGAGGTCAAGCTCTCGAAGAGGGCAGGCTCGTATACGACGCTCCGGGAGCTCATGACGGAAGTCGGGGTCGACGTCACTCGCTATTTCTTCCAGATGAGGAAGCCGGATGGGCATCTGGTCTTCGATCTGGGTCTCGCCCTGGACCGGTCGGACAAGAATCCGGTCTACAAGGTGCAGTACGCCCACGCCCGCATGTGCAGCATTTTTAAGAAAGCCGGCCTGGAGCGGTCCTCCATCGGGACGGAAGGGGTCGATCTCGCTGTGCTCACGACGGACGCTGAGCGAGACGTTATCAAGGCACTCGTGCGGTTCCCAGATCTGGTCCGCAACGCAGCGCACCTGCGGGCTCCTCACTTGATCTGTGACTACCTGGAGCAGACGGCGGGAGCGGTCAATTCATGGTATCATGCGGGGAACCCGAGCCGGAACCCGGACCTGGCGGTGTTGGTGGAGGATGAGCGGCTTCGGAACGCACGGCTCGCGTTAGCCCGTTCGATACAGATCGTGCTTCGAAACGGGCTGGCTATCTTAGGCATCCTGGCTCCCGAGCAGATGGCTCGGGCTGACGACGAAAACACACGGGTTGAGGAATCGTCTGCGTAGAAAGAGAAATTCGCGGAGGGTTTAAGAGAGGTTGTTCGATGTCGATCTTGGTGGTAGGAAGTGTGGCTCTCGATTCGGTGGAAACGCCCTTCGGCTCCGCCGACAGGGTGATTGGGGGGTCTGCCGTGTTTTTCTCCGCCGCCGCGAGCCTACTGGGCCCGGTCCGCCTCGTGGGTGTCGTCGGGGACGACTATCCCTTAGAGAAACTGGATTTTCTTACCGAGCGAGGTGTGGACCTTTTGGGTGTGGGACGTGCTGAAGGTGAGAGCTTTTTCTGGGCCGGGCGGTATTCATATGACCTGAACTCGAGGGATACGCTCGAGACCCGCCTCGGGGTATTCGGTGACTTCGAACCGCGGGTCCCGGATGCGTTTCGGGACTCGCGGTACGTCTTCTTGGGAAATATCAATCCCGTACTCCAGCTAGAGGTCCTCGATCAGATGCGGGAGCCCGCTGCTGTCATCTGCGACACGATGAATTACTGGATCGAAGGAAGCCGCGATGTGCTCGTCGAACTCTTGAAGCGTGTCGATATCTTGATGGTTAATGACGCCGAGGCACGGCAGCTCGCGGGAGATCACAATCTCCTGCGTGCGGCGCGTTGGATACAGGAGCGCGGCCCACGCGTCGTTGTGGTGAAAAAGGGTGAGCACGGGGCGATTCTTTTCGGGCCGGACTGGATGTTCTTTATCCCGGGGTTCCCCTTGGAGGTGATCTTCGATCCGACCGGGGCTGGGGATTCCTTCGCAGGTGGCTTCGTCGGGTATATGGCCTCCGTCGACTCTCAGGAGCCGGACGATCTGCGGCGCGCCATGGTGTATGGGTCGGTCATGGGCTCGTTCGCGGTCGAGAGCTTCAGCGTGGATCGGTTCCGCTCGCTCGATGAGAAGGAGATCCTACGCCGGATCATGGAATTCAAGCAAATGACGGCCTTCGAGCATCAGCTGGTGGAGTCGGATGGCTGAGCCGGGCGCCTTGGACTACCGCTCAGCTGGGGTCGATCTCGACGCAGCCGAGGGCGTGATGGAGGGCCTCAAGTTGTTGGTGGCTTCCACCATGGACGAACATACCCTGTCCGCGCCCGGCCAGTTCGGCGGCCTGTACGCCGTACCCGGAGACCTGGCGAGCCCGGTACTCGTCTCGAGCACCGATAGTGTGGGAACCAAAGTCAAGGTGGCCTTCATGGCGGGACGGCATGACACCGTGGGCCAAGATTTGGTGAACCACTGTGTCGACGACATCCTCGTGCAGGGAGCCCGGCCTCTGTTCTTCCTGGACTATCTCGGATGCGGCTCTATGGACGAGTCGATCGTGACAGGAGTCGTGAGCGGAGTAGCCACGGCGTGCAAGGAAAACGGGTGTGCCCTCCTCGGCGGCGAGACGGCCGAGATGCCCGAATTTTATGCCAAGGACGAGTATGATCTCGCTGGGTTCATCGTGGGCATCGTCGAGCGCGATAGGGTCTTGGATGGCTCCCGGGTCCGTGCCGGAGACATCTTGATCGGCCTCGGATCGACCGGCCTTCATACCAACGGATACACGTTGGCGCGGAAAATCGTCTTCGAGTCCATGGGTTTGTCGATCGATGACGAGTTTCCGGAATCCGGACGCTCGGTGGCGGACGTGCTCTTGGACGTACATCGGAGCTATTTACCTGTCCTGTCCGATGCTCTGGAAGCCGGACGTATAAGCGGGCTGGCGCATATCACCGGTGGCGGCATCCCGGGCAACCTGCCCCGCACCCTCGGACCGGAACTCGGCGCGGTGATCCACCTTACATCTTGGGAGGTTCCGCAGGTGTTCCGCGTCCTCGGCGAGGCAGGAGGTGTCGAGCGGGACGAAATGCTGCGTGTGTTCAACATGGGTGTGGGCATGATCGCTCTGGTTGCACCCGAGAACGTCGACGGTGTCCTCGAGAGCTTGAGCCAGTCCGATTATCCAGCTTGGATCATGGGAGAGGTGGAGGCCGGAGAGGGTGTACGGTGGGCGTAGATCCCCGGAACGCCGGGCCGATACTTGGGGGTTTAGCCATTTTTCGTTCAACCGTCTGCCGTATCACGTTCTGTTTCGTGGTGGTTGTGGGGCGTTTCGGCATTGCCAGCGCGCAGGATCTGACACCGCTTGTCATGCAATGTGCTTCAGGCGGATCGCCGGAGTTGCTCACGTCCTGCCAAAGTGCCGTTCTGGCTGCGCAGGCCATTCGGGGTGGAATCGCCGTAACCCACACCACGGGCGCCGGGATCTCGGGGTCGTCGAGCACCATTGGGCGACGGCTGGGCAGGACACCCCGTGTGAGTATCGACCTCCGCCTTCGAATGGCACGCTTCTCGATGCCCGACATCATCGGCGGAGGCACAGGGGTTGCGGCCGACAACGCCGTCAACGTGTACGGCGTCACGGGCTCGGTAGCCGTGGGTGTTCTGGACGGGTTTTCCTTGATGCCGACCGTCGGCGGGATACTGTCCCTCGATCTTCTCGCGTCCGCGAGCCTGCTGTTCCTCGGTGAGTCGGACGGCTTTCTGGGGAATGAGGGGCTCATTTCGGTAGGTGGGCGGCTTGGGATCTTCCGCGAGTCGTTCACCCTGCCTGGAATCACCGTTTCCGCAATGCGGTCTTCTGGGAAGCAGGTGGAGTGGACCGACCCCGTGAGCGGCGTGCGGCTCGATACCGGTATCTCGACGACCTCGGTGCGGGCAATAATCGGAAAAGACTTCTTCACCCTCGCGGTTTTGGCAGGCTTCGGATGGGATTGGGACCAAGGCGACATGCCTGTTCAGGTACCGGATCCCACGATCCCAGGGGGACAGGGGGTCGGCTTTGTGGACGACCTGACGACCCGCCGATCAGTCTACTTCGCAGGCATATCCATCACGAGGCTCGTGTGGACGCTCTCGGTCGAGGGGGGATGGGCAGGCGGGTACGACGGACTGGCCGGCTATCCGGGGGGGTACGATCCCGGTGCGATCACGCCGTTCGTCAGCGTGGCGGCCCGACTCACGATTTGACGTGTCTCTGACCGAGTCGGACCGGGAGTGGCTTTTGCGAGCCGCCTCCTTGGCGGGGCGGGGGTGGGGCCGGGTGCACCCCAATCCGATGGTCGGGTGCGTCCTGACCCGCGATGGGGAGCGCGTCGGCGAGGGATGGCACGAGCGATTCGGCGGCCAGCACGCCGAAGTGAACGCGATCCGCTCTGCCGGAGATGCCGCCCATGGGGCTACCGCCTACGTGAGCCTGGAGCCGTGTAGCCATCATGGCCAGACGCCCCCGTGTGCGGAGGCACTGTTTAAGGCTGGCGTGACCCGGGTGGTTTTCGGGGCTGCCGATCCGGGGTCCTTGATCTTTGTTGTGGGCGAGGGCTTCTCATTCCTTGAGACAGGGGGTGGGGGCGCGCTTCTAGCGCAGGCGGGCGTCGAGGTCATCGGCCCCGCGGCCGACGTTCGGACGTTCCACGATGTCGATCCCGCGTTTTTTTATACGACGCTGAACCGGCGACCATACCTCGCGCTGAAGTTGGCGGTGAGTTTGGATGGGCGGATCGCTGCTCGGGCGGGCGAGCGCACACCCCTTACGGGCGACGAAGCGAACAGAGAAGTCCATCGTCTCAGAAGCGGGTTCGACGCAGTGTTGGTCGGCGGCGAGACGGCTCGGGTCGATGATCCCTTGTTGACCGTAAGATACGGCATGGACCCCCGGATTCCTCCTACGCGTATCGTATTGGACCCGAGCGCTGCTCTGTCACCGGACGCGGCTCTGTTGGGGACCGAGAGCGAAGCGCCGGTCCTGATTTTCGCGACAGAAGCTGCTCCTGCCGAGCGCGTCGATACACTCAGGGATGCCGGTGCCCAGGTGGAGATCGTGCCACAGGTGGAGCCCGTGCCGCAGGGGGATGGAGGAGCGAACTTGGAAAAGATGCTCGAGCGGTGTTGGAGTCTCGGTATTCGGTCTGTCTTCTGCGAGGGCGGAGGAAGACTGGCCACGGCTCTGACCCGTGAGGAATTAGCCCGGCGGCTTTACCTTTTCCAGGCACCTTTGACCCTCGGGTCCCAAGGTGTTCCGGCGTTTGGGGGCGGAGACTCGACGCCCGAGGGCCTCGGCTGGTCGAGCAGGGGCGAGCCGATCACGTTCGGACCCGACGTTCTACTCACGTACGATCGAGAGGCTGATGTTTAGTGGGATCGTAGAGGAGGTCGGCAAGGTACGCGCCACGCGAGAAATGGACGGTGCCCGAGAGTTGGAGATCGACGCCCAGGTCGTCGTTGAAGATCTCCAGCCCGGCGCGTCCATCTCCCTCGACGGAGCCTGTCACACGGTGGTCGAGGTTCTGGGTGGGGGCTTCACGGTCAACAGCGTTGGAACGACGCTCTCTCGGACCGTGGCTGCGGATTACACCGAAGGGAGTCCAGTCAACCTTGAACGTGCCCTCGCCGTAGGAACCCGCCTAGACGGACACCTCGTTCAAGGCCACGTCGACGCGGTGGGTGATTTGATCGGTGTCGAGGATCGGGGGGAGTATCGTCTCCTCGACCTCAGAATCCCGTCCGACGTGACATCGGTGACGATCCTCCATGGATCGATCACCCTCAACGGTGTGAGTCTTACGGTCAACGCGATCTCGGACGACCACATCTGTCAGGTCGCCGTGATCCCCTACACGTGGGAGCATACCAACCTCCGAATGCTTGAACCCGGAGCGCGGGTGAACGTCGAGGGTGACCTGATCGGGAAGTACGTTCGGAGGATGCTCTCCGACCGCTCCTGAGAGCATTGGGGCTTCACTGCTGATATAATGTCTGTGTAGCGAAACGCACGTGGCCACAGCCAAACGCCCGGCGCACTGGAGCCACCGTAACGGGAAGGAGCATCTTGTCATGCCGTTCGATACCATCGAACACGCCCTGGAGGACATTCGCCAGGGCAAACTCATCATCGTCGCCGACGACGAGGATCGCGAAAACGAGGGAGATCTGGTTTGTGCGGCTTCTCTCGTGACGCCCGCGACGGTGAACTTCATGACCCAGTTCGGCCGCGGCCTTATTTGTGTCGCGCTGACACAGCCTCGTGCGACAGCGTTGGGCCTTCCCCTCATGACCGACGAGAACTCGGATCCACAGGGGACCGCCTTCACAATTTCAGTGGACGCCCACCAACGGTTCGGCGTGACCACGGGTATCAGCGCTCATGATCGAGCCAAGACGATCGAGGTCCTGGTGGATCCTGAGACCGAGCCGAGCGACCTCAGGCGTCCGGGCCACATCTTTCCGCTCAAAGCCCGCCCGGGTGGTGTCCTTCGCCGCGTGGGCCAGACGGAGGCTGCGGTGGACCTGGCAAACATGGCCGGGCTGCCTCCCTTCGGGGTGATCTGCGAGATCCTCAATCCCGATGGGACGATGGCGCGCCGCCCCCAACTGGAGTTGTTCGCGAAGGAGCATGGCCTTCGGTTCATCACTGTCGCACAGTTGGTGTCGTACCGCCTGACTAAGGAACGCCTGGTTACACGGGTGGCGGAGGCGAATTTACCGACCGAGTTCGGGCCGTTCCGTATCATCGCCTACCAGAGTCCGATCGACGACCGGGAGCACGTCGCGCTGGTCAAAGGTGACGTCGAGGGTGACGGCGAAGGTGAGGGCGCGGGTGAGGGCGCGGGTGAGCAGGATGTCCTGGTTCGTATGCACTCGGAGTGTCTGACGGGTGATGTATTCGGTTCCCTTCGTTGCGATTGTGGCTCGCAGTTACAGGCTGCGCTCAAGCAGATTTCCGAGAAGGGTCGGGGGGTTATCGTCTATCTGAAACAGGAGGGCCGGGGAATCGGCCTGCACAACAAGATTCGTGCGTATGAACTACAAGACCAGGGCCAAGACACGGTCGAGGCGAACGAGGCGTTGGGATTCAAGCCGGACCTGCGGGACTACGGGATCGGCGCGCAGATTCTCCTCGATCTCGGGCTCAACAAGATTTGCCTGCTGACCAACAATCCACGGAAGATCATCGGGCTCGAGGGGTACAATCTCGAGATCACCAGTACGGAACCTCTCCGCGTGGGGCGTGGGCTACACAACGAGGATTATCTCGACACGAAGAAATCTAAATTGGGTCACCTCCTTTAGGAGGCTGTACGAGGACGTTTGACGTGCAAATCGACATCGGCTCGCACCTTCCGGATCCGGCGCCGGGCAAGCGCGTCGGGATCATCGCGGCACGTTTCAACGACGATGTGACGGGAGAAATGCTGGAAGCATGCCGGAGCACCCTCGAGGAGTTCGGCGTGGAGGCGGACGCGGTGGACGTCTACTGGGTGCCGGGCGCGTGGGAGCTTCCACAAGCGGCCCGGAGGATCGCGGCCCTGGACCGGCACGATGCGTTCATCGCTCTAGGATGTGTGATCCGGGGAGAGACGCCCCACTTCAACTACGTGGCCGGTGAGGCCTCTTCCGGGCTCGGCGCCGTCGCCCGGGAGATCGATACTCCGCTTCTGTTCGGTGTACTCACGACCGAGACCGCCGATCAGGCCTGGGCTCGCGCTTCGCGGGAAGCGGGCAACAAAGGGCGCGAGCTGGCGCGAAGCGCACTTCACATGATGGGTCTGTACGAGAGCCTAGACGGCTGTTGAAGAAATCGGGTGGGGTCGCTGAGAGTGCGGCCCGGCGAATCGACCGGACGCGGGCGAGGGCGTGGGCGCTCCAGATCCACTACCAGTGGGACGTGGGAAAGCGGGAGAGCACGGTCTCGGACGTCCTCGACGCGGTCGTGGCCATACGTAGGATTGCGGAGTCACGGATGCCGTATCTGCGTCGGCTAGCGACGGAGTTGGACGCCCGAGGGGATGAGCTGGACGAACTGCTGGAAGTCGCGCTGGACAATTGGCGCATGGAGCGCCTGGCTCTGCTCGACCGCGGAATTCTTCGGATTGCGGCCGCCGAGTTGATCTGTTTCGATGAAATCCCACCCAAGGTTTCGATTCAAGAAGCGGTGCGGTTGGCCGAACAGTACAGCGGTCCCGAATCCCCTGCGTTCGTAAATGGCGTCTTGGACGCGCTGTACAAGCGGGTGATCGCCTGATCCCGGAGCTCCGTGTGTGAAGATCCTCGTTCTCAATTGGCTCGATCCGGAAAACCCTCAGGCCGGAGGGGCAGAGGTTCATCTCCATCAAATTTTCCGCCGACTTGTGGCGGGGGGACATTCGGTCACCCTCTTGTGCTCGGCATGGCCAGGGTGTGAGCGGCGGGCTGTACTGGACGGTATCGAAGTGCATCGGGTCGGTAGCCGGTACACACTTTCTTTCGCAGCCCCGGTGTACTTCAGACGCCGCCTCCGGGCCGAACGGTTCGATGTCGTGGTGGAGGATCTAAACAAGGTGCCTTTTTTTTCGCCCTTTTGGGGGGTCGGAGCACCTGTGGTCCTGATTGTTCACCACCTCTTCGGCACAGCGGCGTTTCAAGAAGCGTCCTTCCCCGTGGCGGCAGCCACCTGGCTCCTCGAGCTGCCGGTGGCAAGAGTCTTCCGATCCGTGCCAACCGCCGCGGTCTCCGACAGTACTGCGGAGGATCTCGTGCGGCGCGGGATTCCACGTAGTGGGATCGAGATCATTCCCAACGGAGTCGATCTCGAGGTCTTGTCGCCTCTTGCCCGCGAAGAACGCTTTCCAAAAGCTACCCTCCTGTATCTGGGAAGACTCAAACGCTACAAGCGTGTCGACCTCCTACTCCAGGCCTTGGCCGCACTGGTGGAGCGAGGGACTTCGTGCCGGCTTCTCGTAGCGGGTCGCGGAGACGATCAACCGAGGCTGGAGGCGCTCCGAGAATCGCTCGGCCTCACGGAACAGGTCGAGTTTCTGGGCTTCGTATCCGAGGTGGAGAAGCGGGACCTCCTTCGGAAAAGCTGGATCCATCTCCTCACCTCGGTCAAGGAAGGCTGGGGCATCTCGAACCTGGAGGCGGCGGCCTGTGGAACGCCGACCATCGCTAGTGATGTGCCCGGACTCCGGGACTCGGTCGTAGATGGGCGGACCGGATTTCTGGTTCCCCACGGCGACGTGGAGATTCTCAGCCGCCGGATCGAAGAGCTCCTCGGAAACGAGGCAGAACGTATACGATTGGGCATAGGTGCCCGAGGCTTCGCCGAGGAGTTCGGTTGGGACGCTTCGGCTCGTGCTATGGAGGAATTCCTCTCGGACTCGGGACACTAGTAGACGCGCCCGGTCCGAGCTAACTTTTCTTAGTACCTGCGCTACGACGTGCCGCTCTGAAGCCGTCACGAAAAAGCCGGAACGGAGGCTACATGGAAGTTCGGATTACATCGCGACATTCGACTCTCCCCGAGTCCCTTCGGGACAGAACCCAAGAACTTCTCTCCAAGTTCGACAAGTATGGCGCTCCCGTTTCGGTCGTCGAAGTGGTTTTTGATGAAGAAAAGAACTCCAAGAAAATTGAAGGGATTCTGCACATCGACTGGCGTGACCCGATCGTCGCCAGCGGGCAAGGCGATGACTTCAACGAAGCTCTGAGCCAAGTGAATGACCGCCTAGGGCGTCAGCTTCGGAAGCTTCAGGAGCAGGTAACGGACCACCGAGCTCCGTCGCGGGCAGAAGTTCTCTCACAGGAGTAGCCCCTATTTGTCCAGCCATTCGTCGCAGGAGTTGATCCCAGAGATCACCGTCCGGCGGTTGTTCGATGACAGGCATGAGACGCTCCAGCTAGAGGTTCTGAACCCCGACATCGACCTTGATCGGCGGGTCGGGAACCCCGATATCTCAAGCCCTGGGATCGCGTTGACAGGGTACACGGACCGGTTCTCGTCCGATCGAATCCAGGTGTTTGGTGAAACCGAGATCTCTTATCTGCGGGGCCTGACACCAGAGGAGCGGCGAGAACGGGTCAAGGGCGTGTTTTCTTTCGGCATTCCGGTTGCGTTCATCACGAAGGGCCTGTCTGTGCCCGATGGATTTCTGGAAGTGGCGGCAGAGTTCTCGATTCCGATCCTCCGCTCAGGCCTCAGCACGAGGGACTTTTACCGACACGTCAAGCCCTATCTCGATGCGGTTCTCGCCCCCCAAACCAATGTCCATGGCTCTTTGGCCGACGTATACGGCGTTGGGTTGCTCTTCGTCGGAGACAGCGGTGTCGGAAAGAGCGAGTGTGTGTTGGACCTGGTTGAACGAGGACACCGACTCGTGGCGGATGACCACATCATCGTCTCTCGGAGGGGGCCGGACATCCTTCTCGGCCAGGGGCATCAACTCCAGGCCCACCACATGGAAATTCGGGGGCTCGGCATCATCGACATCCGCGCGCTCTTTGGGATCCACGCCACCCGCCAGCAGAAGCGTATCGAAGTGATGGTCCGCCTGGAGCGTTGGGACGAAGACACTGTTTATACCCGGACCGGACTCGACACCACCGAGATCGAGGTGCTCGGGGTCAAGGTTCCCGAAGTCACGATTCCGCTCAATGCTGGCAAGAACATCACCGTAATCTCGGAGGTGGTGGCCATGAACCACCTCCTGAAGTATGCGGGCATAGACTCCGCAGACGCTTTCGATCAGAGGTTGAGGGATGCTTTGCGCCCCGTGCGCGAGTACTTCGAACAGGACTTTGAGTGACGTGGAGCTGGCGAGGGGTGTTTTGCTCAGCCATGGGAAGCTGGCCGAAGGAATGGTGGACGCCGTCCGGAGGATCACGGGCCTGGAGGAGGGTGTTCTGGTGCCGATGAGCAACGAGGGACAAAATCCGCAGGGACTGGCCGACCAGGTGGATGCATTGGTGGGGGGTGCGCCGGTCGTCGTTTTCACCGATCTCGGCACCGGAAGTTGCGCGCTAACGGCTCAACTGACGTGCAGGAACAACGGTCAGCGGGCAGTGGTGTTCGGCATGAACCTGCCGATGCTCCTCGAGTTCGTGTTTCATCGGGAGCTTGCCCTTTCCCAGCTCGTTCCGCGTCTCCTCGCAAAGGGCAAAGAAGGCGTCAAGACAGCCGACCCCTCCACATAGATGTCGGTAGTCCTGTATCGAATCGACGAGCGTCTCATCCACGGACAGGTGGTGATGGGTTGGGGGCCGCAGCTCGCGGTGGAGCATTACGTGGTCGTGGACGACGAGTTGGCTTCGAGCGAATGGGAGCAAGACCTCTACCGGCTGGGCCTTCCCGACGCGGCCACGGCGGAGTTCCTAATGGTCCGGGATGCGAGGGCACGCCTCAGCGACCTGGACGCTGCTTCCCGGCGGACGGTAGTTCTAACACGCACGGTCGCCGCGATGAGCGGACTGGCCGAGGGTCATGGTCTACGTGGGCGTGAGGTCAACGTCGGCGGCCTGCATCACGCGGCCGGTCGCACTGAACGTGTCCCGTACGTGTACCTGGGTCCGGAGGAGGAGGAGGGGCTTCAAGCCCTAGCGGCCAAGGGTGTCGAGGTCACCGCCAGGGACCTTCCTGGGAGTCGCGTGGTCGATCTAGAAGCGCTCTTGGGCTGACCATGTCCCTGTCACTTGCCCTTCTTGGTGGGCTCCTGGCTCTCGACGCGACGTCGGTCGGGCAGTTCATGGTTTCGCGCCCGCTCGTCGCAGGCACCTTGGCCGGCTGGTGGCTTGGGGATCCCGCGTTGGGTTTGGAGATCGGTGCGATTCTCGAGCTCTTCCATCTCGCAGGAGTCCCGGCCGGCGGCTCCCGTGTTCCGGAGACGGGCCCGGCTTCGGTGGTCGCCGTGGCGGTTGCTATGTCCGCCGGCGGGCCGGCTGGATTGGCGTTGGGCTTGGTGGCCGGACTGGTGGTCTCCGAGCTCGGTGGGATGACCGTGGGTCTCCAGCGGCACGCGGTCGGCCGTCTTTTCGGCCGGATCGACGCCGGGTCCGTGACCGCACTGAAGATCACGGCGGCCCATCTATCGTCGGTGCTCCTTGATTTCGTGCGTGGAGCGGTGGTTACGGCGGCAGCTGTGGTTGTGGGCGGTTGGTTGTCTGGGGTACTCGCGTCGCGATGGCCGTTGCCCTATGAAACGACCACAGCGCTCGTTCTGGTAGGCGCTTCAGTCCATCTCGGAGTGTTACTCAGGGGTTTCGGGGGGTGGAAGAACCGCCGCGCGGTCTTTCTGGTCGGGCTCGTGGCCGGTATGGTCGGCGCTTACCTGTGACGAACGTGGAAACCGAGAGACCACCGGGCTGGATGTCGAGCTTCCTCAGACAATTCATCATCCAGGGATCCTGGAACTATCGTTCCATGTTGGGCTCGGGCTTCGCCTACTGCATGATTCCGTTCCTCCGTAGACGTGGGCTTTCGGGGGACGGACTGGATGAAGCCGTGCGGAGCCATATGGCGCCATTCAACACCCACCCCTATCTCGCTGGGCTCGCGCTCGGAGCCGTGGCGCGGATGGAGGACAGCGGTATGGACACCGAGACGATTGAGAGGTTCAAGCGGGCGATCCAGGGTTCGCTTGGGGGGCTCGGGGATCTCCTGATCTGGGGGGCGTGGCGTCCCGCGACCCTGTTGTTGGCTCTGGTGCTTGCTTGGACTGGAGCCCCGCCGTGGGTTCCGGTATGCGTATTCCTGATCGTATACAACCTAGGACACTTGGCGCTACGCTGGTGGGGGTACAGCCGGGGTCTTCAGTACGGCAAGGATGTGGGTGTTAAACTTCGGGGAGCCGAACTTTCGCGGCTGGGCGAGCGCGTCTTTACGGGAGGTGCGCTGCTCCTCGGGATTTTGGTCGGCGCATTCCTGGTGAGCCGTCTTGCGGCTGAGAACGCCGGTGCGCTCTGGTCGTTCGCGGGGATTGTAGCGTTCGGACTGGGGCTCAAATTTGGACACCGTGCCCTGCGGGGGACTACGCTCGTCGTGGTCCTCGTCATCACGTTGCTCACGGCGCTGGGGAACGCATGACCAACGAACGGATCGAACGCAGAGTCGAGATCGTCAATCCGCTGGGATTTCATGCCCGGCCGGCAGCGGAGTTCGTGAAATTGGCTGGATCGTTTCAATCCGATCTCTGGTTGGAAAAAGACGGTGTGGAGGTGAATGCCAAGAGCATCATGGGTGTGCTCATGTTGGCCGCGGAAGTGGGATCGCAGTTGGTGATTCGCGGAGAGGGCGACGATGCGGAAGACGCACTTACCGCTCTTGCGAGTTTGATCAGCAGGGGTTTCGAGGAGGTGCACGGTGTCTAAGGTTCTTGACGGTATTGGCGCTTCCGAGGGGATCGGCGCGGGCCGGGTCCATATCTTGAATTGGGGTGTGCCGGAGGTCCCGCACCGGTCGATCGATTCCGATGAGGTGGAGGGGGAGGTAGGGCATCTCCGGGAGGTCTTCGAGTGGGCGAAGAAACGGCTCCTCGACATCGAGGATTCGACCGAAGCGCGCCTGGGAGCGGTTGAGGCGAGAATCTTCGAGCCGCAGCTTCTCATGTTGGAGGACCCGGAGTTGATCGAGGGCGCTACACTTTACATTCGCGAGAATCGACTCTCCGCCGCACGTGCATTGGACTGGCGTCTGCTCGAAATCCAGGCGAGGTGGAGCCGGACCGCCCATCCTATGGTGCTCGACCGGCTTAATGACCTCCAAGATCTCCAGGTCCGACTGCTGCATCAACTTCTGGGCCTCCCGGACCCGACCGACGTTTCCAGCTTGGGGGAGAATGTCATCATCGTCACTCGAAACCTGACGCCCAGCCTTACCGTCCAGTTCGATCCCAAGTTGGTCCTCGGCATCGCTGCCGATCATGGTACTCGAACGGCCCACTGGGTTATGCTCGCGCGCTCCCTCGGGATTCCGACCGTATGCGGCATGGGCATCGTGTCAGAGCAGGCTCGGGCGGGGCAGGAAGCCATCGTGGATGGTCGGATCGGGCGGGTGGTTTTGGATCCCGACGCTCACGATCGCAACGTCTTCAGGGAGCGGGAGACCCAGATTCTCGCCTGGGAAGAGGAGCTTGAGAACATCGCACAACTCCCTTCGATCACCGCTGACGAGCAGCCTGTAGAACTCCGCGCGAACTTGGATCTGCCAGCAGAGGCAGAGAAGGCTCGCCTCCACGGCGCGCAGGGCGTCGGCCTGTTACGAACGGAATTTCTGGTGGTCGGCCGGAATCAAATGCCGGGTGAAGAGGACCAATACCTGGCCTATCGGGGCGTCGCCGAGGCGTTTCCCAAACAGGTGGTCACGGTGCGCACGTTCGATCTCGGAGGCGACAAGTTCCCGATGTTTTTGCACATGCCGGTGGAGGAGAATCCGTTCCTCGGCTGGCGCGCGATCCGTGTTTGCCTGGATGAACCGGAGTTGTTCCGCACCCAGCTCCGAGCCATCCTGCGAGCCTCCGCACATGGCGACATCCGGATCATGGTGCCGCTGGTCAACGACGTCGAAGAGATCAGGCAGGTCCGGAGGCTCGTCCAGGAGGAGGAGGAGCGTCTCCGCCGAGACGGCATACTTTTCAATTCCGGCTATAAGCTCGGCATCCTCGTGGAAACCCCGGCGGCGGCTCTGGAGGCGGTGGAGCTGGCTCGGCATAGCGATTTCTTTTCGATCGGCACGAACGACCTCACGCAATACACGCTGGCCGTGGATCGCACGAGCGCGAGGCTGGCCAAGCTGTTCAATCCCTTCCATCCCGCGGTCGTCCATCAACTGAGCACCGTCTCCCGGGTGGCGAAGAGTGCTGGCATCGAGGTGAGCGTATGTGGCGAGATGGCCGCGAACCCTTTGGGAGCGTTCCTGTTGCTGGGGCTCGACATCACGACCTTGTCGGTCGCTTGGCCGTCGCTCCCGGAGGTGAAAAAGATGGTGCGTTGTTTCCGCATGGAAGACGCGCGGCGGGCAGCAAAAGCCGCAGTCGACGCGCCGACGAGCCGTGAGGTCGTGGAATGCCTCGTGGAGGGGATTGGGGGGTCAGTGGACCTGTCGGCGTTCTCCGGTCGTTGGAACCTCCCTACGTTGGATTGAGGAACCTCGCTGGCGCCCGAACGGGGAAGGTTCCAAATCCGGAAGAACGGAACTTGTCCCTCTCGAAGGGACGGAATAGGTTTTTCGTTCAGCGGGCGACCATCGCTATCCGGTCCTTGATTCAATCCTAACAAGAAGGTCTCAGCTCAGCCGTGAGCCACACTCTCTTTACGTCCGAATCCGTCACAGAAGGCCATCCGGACAAGGTCGCCGATCAGGTTTCCGATGCCATCCTAGACGCCATGCTGATGGACGATCCGGGCTCTCGAGTGGCGTGTGAGACGCTTGTGACTACCGGTATGGTCGTCGTTGCGGGGGAGATCACATCCACCAGCCAAGTCGACGTTGCGGGTGTGGTGCGGAAAACGCTCCTCGAGATCGGCTACGACGATGCCGAGTACGGAATCGATGGAGCCAACTGTGCCGTGATCACGACCCACGACAAGCAGTCCCCGCACATCGCCATGGGTGTGGATACGGGTGGGGCGGGCGACCAGGGCATGATGTTCGGCTACGCCACTGACGAAACGGCGGAGCGTATGCCCGCCCCCATTTATTACGCCCATGCCCTCGTTCAGCGGTTGGCGGATGTGAGGCGGAACGGCACCTTGCCGTGGGTCCGGCCGGATGGCAAGTCACAAGTGAGTGTTGCGTATGAGAACGGCCGGCTCCGCTCGGTCGACACGGTCGTGGTCAGTACACAGCACGCACCGGACGTGGACATCGAGACCATTCGAGAGGGTATCATTCGCGAAGTGGTCGGTCCCGTCATCCCCTCGGATCTTCTCGATCCCGACACCTGCACGTTTCACATCAACCCTACGGGCCGTTTTGTGATCGGTGGGCCTCACGGGGATGCCGGATTGACCGGGCGGAAGATCATCGTCGACACATACGGAGGCATGGGCCGGCACGGTGGTGGCGCGTTCAGCGGAAAGGATTCGACCAAGGTCGACCGGTCGGCGGCATACGCAGCCCGGTGGGCGGCGCGAAACCTTGTGGACGCCGGGGTGGCCTCGCGCTGTGAGATTCAGCTCGCCTACGCGATCGGCGTCGCCCAGCCGGTGTCGATTCTTGTCGACACCTTCGGGACAGGAAAACTGCCTGACGAGCAGTTGGCGAGTGCCCTGGAGAACGTGTTCGACTTTCAGCCTCAGTCGATCATCGACCAACTAAACCTGCGGACACCGATCTTTCGTCCGACCGCTGCCTATGGACACTTCGGCCGTAGGCCAGAATCACGGTCTCTCGACGATGGACGCACCGTCGAACTGTTTCCGTGGGAAAGGTCCGATCGCATGGATGATATCCGAACTGAGCTGAAACTCTAGTATACCGCCCCAGCGTCGGGTCTCGCGTAGAACTCCCGCTGGACTCCGGAGTATTGGTAATATCGAAAGGGTGGGCGTCCCGAATTGAGGAGGACGGAGTCGTTGCTGGTTCAGGTTTCCGTGCAGAGTCTCAGGTTGGACCGTGCGTCCCGTACTCCGGTGGTCATCCTCCAGGAGAATGACGGCGAGCGCGTGCTTCCGATATGGATCGGACCCTCAGAGGCCGGCGCAATCGCCTCTGAACTCGCCGACATGAAGTACCCGCGGCCGCTCACCCATGACCTTCTTGCCTCTGTTGTGGGTGGCCTCGGGGGTGCCCTCCAGAAGGTCATTATCAGCCGGGTCGAAGCGAGCACGTACTTCGCTGAAATGATCATTCGGCGAAACGGAGAGGTGATCTCAGTCGACGCCCGTCCTTCGGACTCGATTGCGGTCGCGCTGCGTCTCCACGCCGACATCTTCGCTGATGAAGCGCTCCTGGAACACGGGGTCCTTGAAGTGCCTGGGGAGCAATCGATCGATGAGTCACCGGTACCCGAGGAGGAGCCCGACGCGGAGATGGCTGCCGAAGAGCTCAAGGAGCACCTGCGCAAGCTTGCCCCTGAGGACTTTGGCCGTTTCAATCCGTAATTCTGTCGTATTCGCGGCGGTGCTCACGTGTGTCGGCGTGGGCGGGGTGTCCGCCCTCCTGGGGCAGGGGAGACCATCCCCCTCTTCGCCGCAACAGGACTCCCCTATTCTCGAGGGGATCGTACTTGAAGGTGATTTGGCCGTCGATGCGGCGACCGTCATTCTCCACCGCGTGAGGCCCAATACCTCGGGCCTGGAGCCAGGGCCTGTATCGGCAGAGGCGGGTTCGGCCGCGGTGGGGCCGGGGGGTGAATTCCAATTTCTGCTTCCCTCCACGCCGGATGCCGACATCGAGGGTGACGTCTACTTCGTCTCGGTCGAATATGAGGGGGTCTTGTATTTCGGGTCCGGGATCACGGCGTTAGAGCAGTTGGACAGCTTGTATGTGGTTCGGGTCTTCAAGTCGGAAGAGGTGCCGCTGGAGGGTGTGCCTCTGCTGGTGGAGCAACGAGCCGTGTTCATCGAGTTCGCTGGTGACGAGTGGTTCGCCACCGATCTTTTCGTGATCCTAAACCAGGGCACCCGAACCCTCCTTGCCCAGGAGAACGGGATCGTTTGGAGTTACCCTCTCCCTCCAGGGGCCGCCGAGCCGATACTGGGGGACGGGAGTGACCTGCCGCCGGATGCGGTCACGTTCGAAGGTGGGCGAGTCCGTGTAAGCGCTCCGCTTCCTCCGGGAGGTTCGGGATTCATGATCCGGTACCGCCTGGAGAAGTTAGGATCGACGATTCCGGCTCCCGGCAGAACCACACTGTTCGAAGTCATGATCAAGGAGCCCTCTCCACCGCTTCGCGTGGACGGCTTGGAACCTCTGGACGTCGTGGCGCTCGAGACCGGCTCCACCTTTCGCCGTTATGGGGGGAGCGAGCTGGTGGACGTGAATCTCACCCTGGTCGAGACAGAGGACCAAGGACCCCCTCCGCTCGAATGGCTCGCGCTACTGGCCACGTTGATGTTGGCGGCAGGGGGATTCTTGGCGTACGCGCGTCCTCGCAGACGAGTTACGGCCGGCGAGGGTCTGGGGTTGGGCCGTGAGGCGCTGATCCTGGAAGTGGCCCGAATTGACGATGCGCTCGCTGAGGCAGCACAGCCCGACGCGCGATCGGAGATCCTCGAGCGGCGTGCAGCACTTCTGTCTCTGCTCCGGACCAGCGATTAGAGGGCGGTCGAAGGAGTACGGGCGAAATGTCAGTCGTGAGCACCCCGGCGGTTCTCCTGAGGTCCTTCAATTATAGTGAAACGAGTCGAGTCCTCAGACTCTATACCAAGGACCTGGGACTCGTCAGTGTCATGGCGAAGGGCATCCGCAGAGGTGGAGCACGTGGACAGGGCGACGTAGACACGTTCTCCCGAGGCGAACTGACTGCATATGTACGACCGACTCGAGACCTCCAGACCTTCAAGGAGTTCGCAGTCGAAGAAGCGGGTGGGTCTCTCGGGAGAGACGTCCTTCGGTTCGCCGGGGCGTCTGTACTCGCGGAAATCGTACTCCTACACGCCGGGCCCGACCCGAGCCCCGAGGTATTCGAGCGCCTGACGAAGGCACTGCGGCGAATCGACGCGGTGCCCCGGGCGGGGATCATCGGAGCCGTGCTCGCCGAGGGGTGGATGCTTGTGACCACGCTCGGTTACGAACCGCTGATCGACCTGTGTGTCCATTGCGGAAGGGCGCCGGGTGACACGGAGGTGCTGCGCTTCGACTTCTCCGCAGGTGGTGTGCGCTGCTCCGACTGTGCCTCCGATCATTCGGGACCCCGTGTGGGCCCGGGTGCCCGCCAACAGCTGGCTGCGTTGCTCCAAGGGACGGCACCCGAGGCGCTCGGGAAGCCCAGGGCACATCTACGGCTACTCCATGACTTCGTGACCTATCACGTTTCAGGCTCGAAACCTCTCAAGACGTTCAGGGTTTTCGGCTCCGTCGCGGGCTTGGACGAGTGACCGAGAAGCGCCTGATTCTCGGGACTGCAGGCCATATCGATCACGGCAAGACCGCGCTCGTGAAGGTGTTGACCGGTGTGGATACGGATCGCCTGCAGGAGGAGAAAGCCCGCGGCATCACGATCGAACTCGGATTCGCAGACTTTGCTCCCAGGGATGACCTTCGGATGGGCGTGGTGGACGTCCCGGGCCACGAGGGTTTCATCCGCAACATGCTCGCCGGCGCTACCGGCATGGACCTGGTTCTGATGGTGGTGGCGGCCGATGAGGGAATGATGCCGCAGACGCGGGAGCACCTGGAGATCGTCCGCCTGCTCGGCGTCGAAAAAATGGTGGTGGCGCTGACCAAGTCCGACCTAGTGGAAGAGGAGTGGCTCCCACTGGTCGAGGAGGAGGTGCGAGAGGCCCTTCGGAAGTCGCCCTATAGCGATGCGCCCGTCGTGGTCACGTCGACGGTTACCGGCGCCGGAATCGAAACACTCAAAGACCGCTTGGTAGAAGTGGCCGAGGGGGTGGCGAAACGTTCGGGCGAGGACCTTTCACGGCTGCCGATCGACCGCGCCTTCACGGTCAGGGGGACGGGTACGGTGGTCACAGGGACGCTCTGGAGTGGGCACCTCTCCATCGGTGATGCAGTCGTGTTGCAGCCGTCGGGCGTCCGTGGGCGAGTGCGCGGCCTTCAGGTGCACGGGGTGCAGGTCAAACATGCTGGAGCTGGGGAGCGTACAGCGGTGGCGATCACAGGTGGGGAAATCGACCTCGATAGTGCCGAGCGGGGTCAGGTTCTTATGGCCGAGGGCGCTTGGGGGGCGACCGGAATGCTCACGGCACAGCTGCGCGTAGTGCAAGGAACGGGCTGGACGGTCAAGCATGGTCAGCGTGTCCGGGTACACCTCGGCACCACGGAGGTCATGGCCCGCGTCGTCACGCTGGAGGGGAGCGAGGTCCGGCCGGGAGATATAGGGTGGGTCCAGCTTCGGCTGGAGAGGCCCCTTTTAGCACGAACCGGGGACCGCTTCGTGATCCGATCGTACTCCCCCGTGACCACGATTGGGGGGGGCGTCGTGGCAGAGGCTCTCCCATCCAAGCGAAAAAATCTCCGTAGCCACGAGGCCTCGGAGTTGGATGCGATCATCCATGGGGATCCCGAAGGGGCTCTTGGCGCTGCCCTTCGGTTGGCTTCGTGGAGAGGGATCACCGTAAACGAAGTGCCAATACGCACGGGTCTTCCCCCAGATGTGGGCCGGTCCGCGAAAACCGCCCTCGTCGAGGAAGGGGCCCGAGAGGCCGGGGGTCGCGTATTCGACGGGTCGATCGTCGAGGCGGCCCGCACGCTTATGGAAGAGGCCGTCGACGTGTTCCATCGAGACGAACCCCTTCGTGCCGGCATCACGGTGGAGTTGTTGCGCCAGACAATACCGACCCACGATGAAGGACGACTTGCCGACCTGCTCTTGAGCGAAGCGGTCACTTCCGGATCCCTAGAGGTCCGGGACAGCGCGGTATCGCGGCCGGGATATGAACCCATCGTTACCGAAGGGCAGCGAGAGGTCATGGACCAGTTGCTGGGCCTCTACCGGGACGCCGGGTTGGCCGCGCCGTTGGTCTCGGAATTGCCGGAGACATTGCGGGGCCGTGACGACCTCTGGCCCCTTTTAAAGCTGTTGGAACGTCGAGGCCATCTGGTGGCGTTGGAAAATGAGCTATTCCTGGACGCCGATGGGTTTTCCGCCGCAGCCGAGCGGGTTGCCACGGAGCTCGCCGGTGCGACAGGACTGGGCCCCTCCGACTTCCGCGAACTTCTCCCCGTGACCCGCAAGCACCTGATCCCGATCCTGAGTCACTTCGACCAGACCGGCCTCACGATACGGGGGCCGGACGGGAGAGATGTGGCCAGGATGGAACCAAATTAGGTCGAGAGGAGTCCTAGGGTTATCGCGGGGGTGCCGTGTTGGTGCGAGTAAAAATCACCATGGAGGGTGATTAGTCCAACAGCTACAGCGATAGGTGGGTATAGAATGAGACGCATACGGAGCGTCTTCATGCTTTCTGTCCTCTTCGCCCTTTCGCCGGGGATTTCGGCCCAGGTGTCGCCGGGTGATCCAGCACCGGCCGGGGAGCCAGAACGCGGGTTTACGCTTGGGCAGAACTACCCCAATCCGTTCAACCCCGAGACCAGGATTCCCTTCGATCTCAACGAAGTCCTGTTCACTGATGGGGGAACGGCCGTTGTATCCGTTCGCATCTTCAACGTCCTCCAGCAGTTCATCGCCTCCCCAACGGCGCTCAATCATCCGAGCGGACAAGCTCCCCTCGTCGATCTCGAATACATAACCCCCGGCCGGTACGAGGCGTACTGGAATGGGCTCGATCAGACCGGTCGGGAGGTGGCGTCCGGGATCTACTTCGTGCAGCTGACCGTGAACGGTGTTACGGCCGTGATGCGGATGTACGTGGCGAAGTAGCCGGTACCGGGCCTCTTATCGTGTCAATGCTAGGTGGCCCTCTCCTCCAACAACTTCAGAAAATCTTCGGGACCCTCCAGGCCAGCAAGTAGGTCCGGCACGTCGTCCTCCTTCGCGAACTGGGCGATCTTGCCGAGTACCGGAAGGTACTGATTGGATACCTCGAGCGGGGGCGCCACGATGAGGAAGAAGTTGTATACCGGGTCGTCGTCGATGGCCTTGAATTCGACCCCTCCTGGCCTTCTTCCATAGGCGAGGCGGAGACGGCTCACCACAAGTGACCGACAATGGGGAATCGCTATGCCACGGCCGATTCCCGTCGATCCGAGGTTCTCTCGGCGTTTGAGCGTTTTGTAAAGGACGGCCTCCGACTTTTCGTCGAGCTGGAGAAGAGAGACCAATTGGTCGATCGTCTCGTCTTTCGACTCCGACGTGAGATTGAGGTTCACGACATCGGCCGTGAACAGCTCTCTGAGTTTCATATGGATACCTCGGAAGGGGCGACCCTTCGTGAGTTCAAGTGTGGTGAGAACAACGGTCCAATATCTTCGGTGTTCGAAAGACTGTCAAAGGCGTAGAAGGCTGTTGCAGGAGTACAGTACAGCCTTCTGGCCCTTCACCCTTGTTCCGCCGGACCCTACCTTTCTCGACATGGCAACTGATGTCTTCGAGTTGATGGCGAGCGGCCGAACGCCGCTCTTCCTCGCGCCCCAGGCGGGAGTAAGCGAAGCTCCGTTCCGCCGGCTTTGCCGACGGTTCGGTGCCGACGTGGTATCTACGGAGTTCGTGAGCGCCGATGGTATCATGCAGGGAAACCGGCAGACTCGTGAGCATCTCCGGTTCAGCGAGGACGAACGGCCGATCGGTATCCAAATTTTTGGGTCGGCCCCCAAGACGATGGGCGAAGCTTCTGCGTTGGTAACGGATCTCTTCCGCCCGGACTTCATCGATATCAACTTCGGATGTCCGGTCAAGAAGATCGTGAAGCGGAACGGCGGATCGGGTTGCCTTCGCGATATGGACCTCGTGGAGCGCATCATCCGGTCCGTGGTGCGGAATACACATTTGCCTGTGACCACCAAAATCCGGAGCGGCTACGACGAGCCTTCACGTGATCCAGTTGGAATCGCACTACGGTGTCGAGATGCGGGGTCGCTTATGGTGACGCTCCACGCCCGGACCCGCACGGACATGTACGGGGGGCAGGCTCGGTGGGACGAAATTGCTGCTCTGGTCGAAGCGCTCGACGTTCCCGTGGTCGGTAACGGTGACGTGCAAAGCGGAGAAGACGCTCGACGTATGAGGGATGAGACGGGCTGCGCCGGTGTGATGATCGCGAGGGGGTCGCATGGCTCTCCTTGGGTGTTCGCTCAGGCGCGGGCCGCGCTCGACGGAGATCCCAAGCCAGCGGAGCCGAGCGTCGAGGAACGCTTCGAGATTTGCCTTGAGCACGCGCGGAACGGGATCCGCTTCGAAGAGAATCTCCAGAAGTCGTTGATCGACTTCAGGAAACATCTGGGGTGGTATACGAAAGGCCTTCCAGGTGGGCGCGCGCTGCGTACACAGTTGTTCCAGATTACGTCTCTCGACGAGGTCGAGGCGCTGCTCGAAGCGTACCTGGTGCGGCACCTCGCGGGGGCGGACGAGGCCGCCTGACCAGAAGGCGCCACCCTACTGGTGCGGCGGTTCGCCGGGATCCTCGATTCACTCCGAGGGGTAATTTCAATCCATAAGGTTATGTTACAGGTAGGACGGCCATAGGCCGGAAGGACATCGGGGGCGTCACGGCTTCGACGCGTTTGGTGAATATGGAGTAGCGTGCCGAGGTTCCTGGGTCCTCGTAAAACCCCTTGGAAAACCTTAATTGCCAACAATGAACTGGCATTGGCTGCGTAACTTCGGTTCGTAGTCCGTTTCCTGATCTGCCTGCCCGAGGCGGGTCTCCGAGACGTCGATGAGTCGGGCTGGTCCCTGGCCGGTGCTGCCCCAGCCAGGGATGAGATGTTCAGGTAGCTAGTTTGGGGACCGGTTGCTCGCTCGCCGCCCCGGGCGAAACACTGAGTGACGCTACGCACGTAGAGGCTCTGTAGGATCCATTTGCGGACGCGGGTTCGACTCCCGCCGCCTCCATCAAAGAGCTCTGACCGTCGATGCGGTGGTCAGGGCTTCTTGGGTTTCAGGACCTCTCTGTGGCGTCGGGAGGCGAACCCGTAGGCGCCCGCGCCTCCGAAGGACACCGGACGCATGCCCGCTTTCCCGCCGGTGGCCCCGGAGGGCGCGACGGCGCCTGGAGGCTTCAGGCCCTCTCGACGTTCGGCATCTGATCGCGGGGCTTCACCCTCTCACCGCGCGGAGCTGGTCCCCGATCGACGGTCCATCACCTTATCGGGGGGGGGTCGGTGAGAAGTCGCTCCGGGCAGCCGGAGCCATTCAGCACGGTGGCGGAGAGCAGCGTCACTCCTTTGCGCTCGAGGGCGGCGGCGTCCGAGCAGGTAACCCATGTGAACCGAAGGTCGAGCTCGTCGCCCGCGCCCAGACCTTCGTTCGCCAGCAGAGGCTGAACGTCGTAGAGCGCCTCGTTGTTGTCGAGGGCGAGCTCCCGGAGATTCGTGAGCCGCCTCAACGGGCTGAGGTCGGTGATCGAGTTGTCGGCGAGGCGGAGGATCTCGAGATTCTGCAGGCGGCTCAGCGGGCTGGTGTCGGTGATCGAGTTGCCGCTGAGGAAGAGGGCCTCGAGACTCCTGAGCTCGCTCAAGGCACTGATGTCGCTGATGGAGTTGTTGGCGAGGCCGAGCTGCACCAGCCTCGTGAGCCCGCGCAGCGGGCCGACATCGGTGATCGAGTTGTCGTGGAGCCAGAGAAGATTCAGGTTCGTCATCCCGCTCAGGACGCTGATATCTGTGATCCTGTTCCCATAGAGGCGTAGGTTCTGGAGGTTCGTGAGGCCGCTCAGCGCGCTGATATCCGTGATTTCGTGGAGATGGAGACGGAGCTCCCTGAGGTTCGTCATCCCGCTCACGGCGCTGATGTCGGTGATCTCATTTTCAAGCACACCAGGGCCGAGAGCTGGGTCCCGGGCCACGAGGAAGGCCGTTTGCACGGGATAATAGGAGTGCAGGCGCAAGAGGGTCAGGTTCGTCAGCCCACGTAGCGGGACGATGTCTCCAATCTGGTTCTCACTGAGCGTGAGCTGCGTCAGATTCGTGAGTCCGCTCAAGGGGCTGACGTCGCTGATCCAGTTCGTGTGGAGGCTCAGGACCCTCAGGTTGGTGAGCTCACTCAACGGGCCGATGTCGGTGATCAACCGATCCCCCATGCTGAGGCTCGTTAGGCCCGTGAGATTCTGGATGCCCTCGAGGCTCTCGAACCGCTTGACGGGCGACTCTCGGAAGTGACCTCCGTAGATGACGCGGTTTATGCGGGGGTTGAATTCCGCGGGAGCGGTCAACCGTGTGAGACCGGACACCAGGCCGCACGTGAGGTCCGCCTGCGCACCGACCGAGAGCGCACCTCGGACCACCTCCTCCAGGTCGGGATCCGCGAAGGTCACGATGGCTGAGGGCGAATGATCCCTGCAGTGCTCGGTGGGCTCCAGGACCCGGCGCGACTGCGCTTCCCCACCTGGCGGAAGCGCCAGGGCAATGGTCAAGAGAAGGCCCGCGTGGACCATTACGTCTTTCATGTCGTTCGCTCCTGGTGCGGGTCAGCGAGACAGTAATTCTGCTCGGCCAACCCCGTCAAGCCCGGACACTTAGGTCGGGGAAGCCGTCTTTGACGGGTCGCGATGAGCCGCCGTGGCGTGTGACTGGTCGCGTCACATGTGCTCGCGCACGACCCTCTCGTTGAGCTCGATACCGAGCCCCGGCCCGGTCGGCACCTGAATCACGCCGCGGGCGAAGCTCTCCGGCGGGTCGATCACGTCGCCACGCCAGTCGGCCTCGCCCAACTGGTATTCGAGGATGTCGAAGTTGGGCATGCCGGCGCACAGCTGGATCGAGGCCGCCGTCGCGACGGGTCCGTTGGGGTTGTGCGGCGCGACCGCGACCCCGTGTAGGTCGGCCACGGTGGCGATCCTCTGACCTTCCAGAATACCCCCGCAAAACATCACATCGGGCATGATCACACCGACGGCACGCTCCTGGCAGAGCGGAGCGAATTCTTCGATGCCGAAGAGCGCCTCGCCGCCCGCCATCCTTTGGGTGATCGCGTCCGCGATCGCCTTCGTATCATCGACCCGGGTGGGCGCGACTGGCTCCTCGTACCAGGAGAGGTTCTGGGGCTCGAGCCGTCTCGCGACCGCCACCGCGAGATCCACGTCGAAGTTGCTGTGACAGTCGATCTTGAGCTTCACGTCCGGACCGATCGCCTCGCGCATGGCCTCGACGCACGAGATCCCCAGCTCGGTCGCGCTTCTGACCTCGCTCGTCGGGGCACTCAGGTCGGGGAAGCCGTCGAACGGCGCAGCCTTGATGGCCGTGAAGCCCTGCCGCACCGCGCCCCGGGCGTTTTCAGCGAAGCCCGACGGCGTCCGGTCGACCGTCGCGCGATTGATATTCGCGTAGACAGGAAGCTCGTCCCGCAGCCGCCCGCCCAACAGTGCGTAAACCGGGACTCCGAGCGCCTTGCCCACGAGGTCCCACTGGGCGTGCTCGAGGGCGCTGAAGGCGGCTGCTGTGTTGGTGTTGCCGGCGCGGGCCGCTGCCAGGCCCGCCTGGCGGTATCGCGCGATATCGAACGGGGACTCGCCGGACACGAGCTCGTAGAACCTCGGCAGCTCCCGCTCGAAGGCTGCGGAGCTCCTACCCTCGCCGAGCCCGGTGAGGCCGGCGTTCGTCGACAGCCGAACGAATAGCCACCTCGTGCGGCCCGTGACCCTGACCGTGAACGTCTCCATCCCGGTGATGCGGAGGCTCGATTGCGTCGCGGAGGCACCTAGGAAGCGGGGTAGAGGGGGCTCCCCGTAAGGTGCACCGTACGGCGCGGCAACGAGGGCCGCGACGGATCCGAGTGCCTCTCGGCGGCTGAGGTTCTTGGTGCCGGTCACGGGAGGGGGGTCTACCTCAACTCGAGGGGAAGCGGGGCTTCCTGGCTGTCGCTTCATGCGATCCTCCATGGTTGTCGGAGCTCGACGCTCAGCGGGACTCGTGCCTAGGCGTTCCGGTGTACGCGAATTCGAGCAGGGCGCCCGGGCGCGCAAGGCGCGTCGTCGGCTCGCCCGATGCCGTCAACGTTCGGCCGCGAGGCGTCGTCACAGCATAGATCCTCCGGCCGTCCGGAGCAATCGCAATGTCTCGATAGCGATCCTGAAGGTCCTCCGGCTGACCGACGAGTCGACGCGTGGGTGGCGCCGACCGCAGGGTCGCCCCTTCGCGGCTGCGTTAGTGAATCTCTCAACTCACGATGGGACATTGGTTTACGTAATTTATATCATTTACTTGATAGATTCGTTATGCGGGGGAGGATGGCGCGTGCCTTCTGCCTTAGAAGAACCTTGCACTCGGCGGTATGGGATTGCACCCTGTGGCATGGATTTCGACGATCTCGAACCGTTCGGTACGCCAGATGGCGACCTGGATGTCGATCTCAACGACGTGGCTCCGGTTACCTGCCCATACTGCGGGGAGTCGAGCGAGTTGTTCGTCGATCCGGGCGGTGGCGGGATCCAGGAGTATGTCGAGGACTGCGAGGTCTGCTGTCAGCCCTGGCTCGTGCGCCTGAGGTTCGACGAGGAAGGTCAGGCTTCCGTTTCGGTGACGACGCTCGACGACGAGTAGCTGCGCCACTGCCGCCGCGGATGCTGTCGGGAAATCCCCCACAACCCGGTGAGGGAGGCGCCCTACAGTCCTCTCTGCACCGGAGTCGTATCATGAGGGCGCGTGAATTACTTCGCTCCTCCAGGGCGAAGGAGCCGGAGACACCTCCGGTGGCAGTCAAGGGAGCAGTTGGCCCGGGGTTCAGAGAGGTTGCGTTGCGAGTTGGCGGGACTCCACGTGACCAAATGAGTCCCCGGGCGGCTTTTCTTTATAGGACTGTGAGAGTGCGTGCCACTTACCCCACGCCCGACTCGTCCGGAGCTTCTTCGGACTCCATGCGGAGCATACCTTCGTGTTAGATTTCCCCCCGGGGAGTTCCCCCATACCCAAGAGATCGCCGAGCCCGTGAAAGAAAAAATTACCGTTTTCGCCACGATCATCCCGTCGGTGCTCATCCTCGATTTAATCACGAAGCGTTGGGCTTTGACGACCCTCGGTGGGGGGAATCGGCTGGAGATTATGGGCGGGTTCGTACCGCTCTCCCTCGCCTACAACCGCGGCGCGGCCTTCGGGATCTCTATCGGGGACGATTCACGGTGGTTCTTCATTCCGATTACGATCCTGGCGCTCACTCTGCTACTCGTGCTTTTGAAACAGGCGGGGTCGCGGGATTGGCTCCGTCTATTTTCCATTTCGATGGTTGTGGCCGGGGCCCTGGGGAATCTCTACGATCGGGTTCGCTGGGACCTTGGTGTCGTTGACTTCATCGGTCCGATCGACCTGGGTTTCATGGACTGGCCGATCTTCAATGTGGCCGACATGTCGATCACCTGCGGCGCGGTGCTCCTGGCGATTTCGTTTTGGGAGGAGGAGCGGCGAGAACGTGCCGCAGCGGTGGTTCCGGAGGAGGGCGAACCTACCGCTACTGGCTGATTGCCGCAGGATCCGACCAGAACTTGCGGGGTTGCTGGCCGGCGAAAAAGAGAGCGGGTGCCAGGGTAGGACCCGGCACCCACTCTCTTTTCTGGGCATGACGATCAAGCCTCACCGCTGGCCCACGCCCTTTTTAGAGCTTCAGGTGCTCCTGCAGGTCGAAGTGGGAGATGTGGAGCCTGAACTTGTCTATCTCGCCGAGTTTGGTCTCGATGAGTTTTTCGTGGACATGGGCTCCGAGCGCTTCCTTGAGGAACTCGCTGTGCTCGGCCACCTGGACCGCTTCGTAGAGATCGTGCGGCAGCGACGCAATGTCCAAAGCCTCACGCTCGACCGCGGTGAGCTCATAAAGATCCTTCGACACCGGGTCCGGGACGGGAGTCTTGTTCTCCACCCCGTCGAGCCCGGCGGAAAGCATTACGCTGAACGCCAGGTACGGGTTACACGTCGGATCGGGGAAGCGGAGCTCCATCCGCGTAGCCATCTCGTTGCCCGGCTTGTATTGTGGGATCCGCACGGCGGCGGACCGGTTCCGCTCGGCCCACGCGATGTACACGGGCGCCTCGTAGCCCGGCACGAGCCGCTGGTAGGAATTTTGCATCTGGTTCGTGATCAGCGCGATCTCGCGAGAGTGGTCGAGAACACCAGCGATGAAGTGCTTGGCTGTGGCGCTCAGATGATGCTCATCCTTCTTGTCGAAGAAGGCGTTCGTCGAATCCTTGAAGATGGACAGGTGGACGTGCATGCCGCTCCCGTTCTCTCCCGCGATCGGCTTGGGCATGAACGTGGCAAACGCGCCGGAGCGACGCGCCACCTCCTTCACGAGGTACTTGTGCGTTTGGAGGCCGTCCGCCATCCGCAGCGCCTCTTGATAGCGGAGGTCGATCTCGTGCTGTGAGGGGCCGACCTCATGGTGATGATACTCGACCGGCACGGCCATGGCTTCCAACGCGAACACCGTCGCTTCCCGGATGTCGTCCCCGGCGTCTACGGGGTTGATATCGAAGTAACCCGCCTGGTCGAGCAGCGTGGGGCCCGTTCCGTCCTCGAAGTAGAAGTACTCGGCCTCTGGGCCCATGTACATGTGGGAAAAGCCGTGGCCCTCGAGCCGATCGAGATTCTGAGCCAAAACGACGCGGGGATCGGCTATGTAGGGCGTCCCGTCCGGCGTGCGAACCTCCGCGAACATGCGGATCGAGCGAGCGCCGCCCGGGCGAAACGGCAGAACCTGTGCTGTCGACGCGACCGGCCAGGCCACCATGTCGCTCTCTTGAATCCTTTGATACCCCTCGATGGAGGACCCATCGAAGCCCATCCCTTCCTCGAACGCGCCCTTGAGCTCGTGGGTAGTGATGGAGAACGATTTCAAGTATCCGATCATGTCGGTGAACCAGAGACGGATCGAGGAAACTCCGTGCTCCTCGACGTACTTGAGCACATCCTCCGGCGTGCTCAGCGACAAGCCTTTTCGAGACTCCATCTCGTCGACGTAGTCCTCCATCTCTTCACGAAACGCTTCGACCTCGTATAACATGGAATCGAGGCTCATGGGTGCAACTCCTTCAGGTGTAGGTAGGGAAGGGGCGTGGTGCAGACCGATGCGACACCCCTCAAAGAAAAGACCACGCCGGTGGACACCCTCGCCATCAGCCTGGCCGAATAATTCAACCGTCTGCTCTAGGCGTCACAGGACCCCAACCGACGGTAAAATCAGCTGTAGCAGCGCGATTGTATATGGTGCCTTAGAACCTGTCAAGTTTCGACCGGGGGAGTGCGCTCGCGAAGGTTTCGGACAGTTGCCCGAAGGTCCGATCGTCGACAATTTTCACGGCCTCGTCCGGAGGCGCCCTGCCTTCTTCGACGTTATAGAACTGCCGGAGTATTCATGACGGATTTCCTGAACAGCCAGTTCCTGGGCAACACGGCGCAGGATTGGATCATCGCGGCGGTCCTCGTTGTGATCGTGATGGTTGTGGTCCGGACCGTGATCGGCATCGCTCTGAGGCGATTGAGCGCCATTGCGTCCAAGACCGAGACCGACGTCGACGATTTGGTCACAGAACTCCTGGAGAAGACCAAGTTCCTCTTCGTGGCGCTACTGGCGCTCTACGCAGGCTCCTTCAGCCTCACCTTGAGTCAGGAGGTCGGCGCCGTTCTGTCGACGACTCTGGTCCTGGGCCTCCTGGCCCAGGGGGCTTTTTGGGCCAACGGGATCGTAAACTACATGCTCGGAAGTTGGGCGCGGCAGAAATTCCAGGCCGACCCCACGATCTCCACGGCCCTCGGCTCGGTCGGCTTCCTCATTCGGTTCGCCGTCTGGTCCACCTTCATCATGCTGGCCCTGGCCAACCTGGACATCGACATCGGGCCTCTGATCGCCTCCTTGGGGATTGGCGGTGTGGCTTTGGCGCTGGCACTTCAGGGTGTCCTGGGGGACCTCTTCGCCTCCCTCTCGATCATCTTCGATAAGCCGTTCGCGGTCGGTGACTCGATTCAGGTGGGGGATCTGTCGGGGACGGTGGAGCACGTGGGCCTCAAGAGTACGCGAGTCCGGTCCGTGACCAGAGAGCAGCTCGTGTTCTCCAACGGCGATCTACTCGGCAGTCGGATTCGGAACTACCAGCGTCGTGAGGAGCGTCGCTGCGCCTTTACGCTCGGCGTGACGTACGACACGCCCTCAGAGAAGCTCGAGCGAATTCCCGATTTGATTCGAGAGATCATCGAGTCGCGCGAGAATACCCGCTTCGACCGGTGCTTTTTTATGGTCTTCGGGGACTCGGCGCTCAACTTCGAGACGGTGTATTACATCCTGGTCCCGGACTTCAAGACCTACGGTGAAACCCACCACGCGGTTAATCTCGAGATCTTCAGACGGTTCGGCGAAGAGGGGATCGAATTCGCTTATCCGACCCAGACGGTCTACTTCGAAGGCGGAATTCCTGGAGCATAACTCACTTCACCCCGCGTCGGCCTCGTCGGTCGGCGGCGGATCACGCATCAGAACGACGTACTCGACGCGTCTGCCCCTCATCTGGGTAATACGGAGGCGAGCACTTTCGAGCTCGACGACATCGCCGACCCTCCCGATCCGGTTCAACACCCCGAAAACGTGGCCGCCAAGGGTATCATGGGGCTCCTCGGGGACCGTAAGGTCCAATCGGTCGTTCACCTCTCGCACCGCGACGCCCCCCCAGATACGTACCGTGCCATCGTCCAGTTCCTCAAAACTCAGCGGCTCGTCCTCTTCGTGCTCGTCCTGGATCTCTCCGACGATTTCTTCGAGGAGGTCCTCGAGGGTGACGAGCCCGGCCGTGCCCCCGAACTCGTCGATGACGATCGCCATCTTCGTCCTTTGGACTCGCATTTCGGGGATCAGATCCTCCACCAGCTTGGTCGTTGGCAAGAACTGGACGGGCCGCACGACTTGGGAGATCTCTGTGACGCCGTCCCGGTGCGCCCTCCACAGATCCCGGGCGAGCAGCAGGCCCTCGATCTTGTCGATCGACTCCGAGTAGACCGGGAGGCGGAGGTGCCCTTCGTCAAGCATGTTTTCGATGGCCTCCTCAACGGTCGACTCCCGCGGGATCGCTACCATGTCAGTCCGGGGCGTCATCACCTCGCCCACGGTGACTTCGCCGAGCCGGATCACGTTGGTCACGACCTGCCACTCGTCCTCGTCGATAGTACCTTCGCTGTACCCGATGTGGGCGAGAACCTCGAGCTCGGCTCGGCTGACGGTGGAGCCACTTTCGCCTCGTAGGAGTCGGCTGAACAGGTTGAGTGGGATCAGGATGGGTTTCATGAGGATCACCATCCACCACAGAAGATGGGCGGATGGCTTGCCTAACTGCTGCCAGTACGTGGCCCCGATCGTCTTGGGGATGATCTCCGAAAAAAGCAGGATGACGAGGGTGAGGACGCCCGTGAATACCCCGATCCACGCCTGGCCGAACACTTCACCGGCGAGGAATCCTCCGAGCACCGCGCCCGCCGTGTGGGCGATCGTGTTGAGGGTAAGGATCGCCGCGATCGGCTCGTCGATTTTCTTCTTCATGTCGTGGAGGTAGTGGCCCGCCTTCGATCCCCGCTCCTTCAACACCTCGACGTAGGAGTGTGTGACGGACAGCAGAACGGCCTCCAAGATGGAGCAGAGGGAGGAAAGGAATAGAGAAATTCCGAGGACCCAGAGCAGTAATGCCATATACTGTGAGTATCGGAGTGTTTGCACCCCGAAGACAAGGGGTGCGCCCCGAGGATCTCTCCTACCGGATTCGATGAACCAGGAATGACGACGACAACATGAGTGACGACATGAGTACCGAGCCCGCCGAAGACAAGGAGCTGATTCCTCGCCTCTTAGAGGAGTCGGCCGAATCAGATGTAGCCAGCCGACAGGCCGAGGAGCTCAGCCGGTCGAAGATAGACTTCCTCGACCGCATGAGCCACGAGTTGCGTACACCTCTCAATTCTGTGCTGGGCTTCACCAACGTTCTGCTCAAGAATGGGAAGCTCGCTTCGACCCCCCTGGAGCTTGACTATCTTCAACGCATCAGGCTCAACGGAATGCATCTGCTGGACCTGGTCAACGACCTCCTCGATTTGAACCGAATCGAGAAGGGCGAGATGACAGTCAGACTGAAGGATCTGGACCTCGGGGCGTTGATCGAGGAGACGGTGGACCAGCTAGATGACTGGGGCCTGAAGGACAACGTGAAGGCCCAACTCGTGATCCCTCCACACCTCGATCCCATCCGTGCGGACGAGTCGCGGGTTCGTCAGGTACTGAAAAATCTGGTAGGGAACGCCGTCAAGTTCACGGACGAGGGATCGATCACCGTTCGTGTGGATGCCGAAGGGAACACGGTCCGAAGGATTCACGTTGAGGACACGGGTGTCGGGGTCCCGCCAGACAGAATCAAGACGATCTTCATGGCCTTCGAGCAGGGGGACGGCGCCAAGACACGTGCCCAACAAGGCTCGGGCCTGGGACTGGCCATTTCCAGCGCACTTTGTGAGATGATGGGGATGCAGTTGTCGGTGGAGAGCGTCCTGGGTGAGGGCTCGACGTTCACGGTTACCCTAGGAGGGTGATCCGATCACCCTCCTCACACCACCTCCCTGACCACCCCCGCTCCTAGAAACACCAGCTTCCCACTAACGTCGCTCTCAGCCAGCCCATATTGCTCCCGTACCACGTTGCGGTAGGCGGCAATCTGCGGGCGGTAGTGATCGGTTCGGGCGGCGAGCGTCGCCTCGTCACCAGCTTCGATGGAATCCGTCTTGAAGTCCAGGATCTCGGCTCTTACGACCTGGCCAGCGCGCTGGATCAGCACCAGGCGGTCGATGAACCCCTCTTGGATCTCGTCCGCCACTCTTCGGACGAAGGGGAGTTCGTTTTCGACGCGCACGAGTGTGTCCGGTTCGGATGGAAGGGCCTCTCGGCTCAACGCGCTCCGGATGGGCTCCGCCCGCAGCCAGCCGCGAAACTCCCCAATCAGCCTACCCACTTGGTCGCGATGCATCCCGGGCGCCTTCTCCCGAGCGATCGCTCTGAGCGCATCGTCGTCGACGATTCCGTCTTCGATCCATTCGATCTCCTCGCACCAGGCGTGCACCACCACGCCCCGCCGAAGACCGGAGGCCGCATCGAGGCGAAGGGCAAACGACAGGTCCACGTGGGTCCCGCCCTCGAGGCTTGCCGGGCTACGCCGGGCCAGGTTGCGGCCGGGCCCGGACGCGGAGGGTCGGAAGAGCGGGGCACCTGGATCGGATCCCTTCGGGCGTTTCTCGGCATCTGCCGGTCCGGTGGTCCCCTCCAACCGTTCGAACCACAGGGCATCTCCCCGTTCCAGCAATACCTGTGTATCGGTGGCCTTCACATCTTCCAATAACAGTGCTCCACGGATCAATCCAGCCCCGTGTTTCTTGGTACCGCCCTCTGGGGGAAGGACGAGGTGCAGTGCGTATTTCGCCCGTGTAAGGGCCACGTACAAGACGCTGAGCCTGTCTCGCAGGTCGGCGGACCGCAGCTCCTGATCGGCGGCTTCGGCTTCGGGAAACAACGCTAGTCTTTCCTTCGACATGCCTGGGTACACCTGCACCACCCGGCCTGTGTCAGGGTCACGTTTGGGAATCAGCTCCTCTCCTCTGTCAGGCGCCAGGGAGGCGTATAACTCGGGGAGGACGACCGCGTCGAACTCCAGCCCCTTCGATTGGTGTATGGTCATCACTTGCACCCGGGCGGACGAGGGATCCTCCACGGACTCACAAGCCACGTATCGGGTGAAATCTGTTGGTCGGAGGGTCGCCCGCTCGTCCCATCGGTGGCCCAGTTCCACGAGTTGAAGCAGTCGCTGCACCTGCCTGGCGTCGCACCATGGAGCCAGGTCATGAACCCACTTGCTGAGGGTCGGACCATAACCGTCGGCAAGGAGCTGGATTCGGATGCGAGATGCGAGGGCCCGGGCCGCGCCGACATCCTCCCTGTCCCGGAGCCCAACGATCTCCCCCAGGGGTGTCAGCGCCACGTGGTAGAGGGCCGAGGGATCACTGGGGTGATCGGCCAGACGAAGGAGAGAAAGTATTACGTTCGCCGGCGCCGTGTCGGTCAGGTAAGACTCGCCCTCTCCGCTGGCCCGAACGCCAACGGCTTGAAGTTCGTCCATGAGGTAGCCCACGACCCTATTTCGGCTGGCCAGAACACCGATACTTCGACCCGGGATCTGCTCGTGCAGTCGCTTCACGACCTGGGCGGCCCGACGGAGGAGGCTGGGCCGTATCGCTCCCCTCCCGCTGTCGGGGGTGGGGGAAGCTAGATGGACGCACACGTGGCCGGGGAGATCGCGAGCGGCGGTGAGCTCAGTGAAATCCTCCATCCAGTCCGACGCAACCCGAGGGCCCACATCGATGCCTACGACGGCGGGGTTGTTCGGAAGATTCCGGAAGACGTCGTCCACGAAACCGAGTATCACTGGGCTCGACCGCCATGACGTGTCCATGGTGGTTCTGGCCAGCCCGTAGGCCTCACCGACCAGGTACGCGAGTTCGGGACGTGCACCTCGCCAGCCGTAGATGGATTGCTTGGGGTCCGCCACGATCACCCCAGCACGTTCATCGAGGTGTCCGGACAACAGTTCGTGCGCAAGTGGCTCCAGGGCACGCCATTGCTCCAACGCGGTGTCCTGGAACTCGTCGAGCAGGAGGTGCCGTACCCGCTGGTCGAGTCTGTAGCTCAAGTCGTCGCGGTTCCCAGTCGGGTCGGGCCCGCCCAACAAGTAGGTAACGTCATCGAATCTGTACGCCCCGACGCGGCGCTGGGCCCTGTCGAACGTGGTTTCCAGGAGTTCGGCCAGGCGACCCAACGCTTGAGCCTCGCGGTGGAGCTTGGGAGCGAGATCGATTCGAGCCAGCCGGATCGCCTCACCAAAAACCGCGACGCACTCCGGAGGGATGGGCCTGCTGCTAAACGACTTCTCCTCCGCAAGGACCTTGGCGCCGATCCCCGTCCCGAAAGCGGCATCCCAGTCGAGCCTCGAGATGGCTTCGGAGGCGTTGTCCAGGGCCGTGACCCATTGTTTCACGGGGTCTCCCCGCTGGGTTGAAGGGACTTCGAGCTCAGGTAGATGGGCGGCCAACACCTGGGCGTGCTCTCGGAGTGTCTCCGAAGAAAGCCGTTCGGTCACACCGAATTCCGCGGCCCAGGGATCCGCCGCCCCAGGGTCCAACTGCCGCCGGATGGCGAGCAGTGCATCCACCTTCTCGAGAAGGGCCGCGTGGACTTGCCGGTCGGCGGCGCCTCGGTTGAGCATGCGGAGCAGTTCCACCAGTTGTGCTCTGTCAGCCTCGGCCAAGGTGGCCAGCACCGCTTCGGTACGTATGTGGTCTTGGGTCGGCTCGTCCGCAATGGTCCATCTCGGTGGCAACCCCAGCTCCAGGAAGAAACTCCGGGCCACCCGTACGAAAAACGCGTCCAGGGTGCCGACATTCATCTGGTGCAGGTCGGTGAGCAATCGACGGAGCAGCTTCCGGCACTCCTCCGGCTGTTTGAGACTTGAGTGGGCGTCCCTGCCCAGTTCCCGGGCTTTCACGGGATCCAACGCGCCCTCTGCCAGTCGCACGAGCACTCGTTCCAGGATCTCACCTGCGGCCTTCCGAGTGAAGGTGGTGGCCAGCACCTCACCGGGTGGCGCCCCCATCGCCAGCAGGCCGAGGATGCGGCTGGAGAGGTGGTAGGTCTTGCCCGATCCGGCAGAGGCCAGAACCAGCTCTCGAGGAGGAGCCTGGAAACTGGGCGACGTGCTCATCGCTCGTCCGCCCCCCTTGCGCTTGAATAAGCTTCGTCCTCAGGCTCGCTCGCAGCCTGCCATCCCACAGCGAGAAGCGGCTCGAGGGGATCCTGCCCAGGCTGGGTCACCCTCGTCACGTCCGGATCGAACTCGAAGCTGGCCTCCCGCAGGTGGCGCACTGCCTCCCGAGCGGCGGCCTCCGCGGACAGGAAGTCCTCTTCGGTCCAGGCGGCGATCATGAACTCCGTTTCCTCCACGTTCCGGGGGAGCGAGACGAATCCGAAGCGAATTCGGCTCTGTTCGGCACCGTCGACGTCGATATCGATCACCCGCCGTCCGGCCGCGTCGAAGATCCCGGATAGGAGACGTCGGTACAGAGGTAGTTGGAGATCAATCCATCGGTGGTCTCGACCGTGGCTTTTCCGATGAGCTCTCTCGGGGGGATCCACGAATGCCCCGGTCTTGTAATCGAGCACAGCCCACTCACCGGTGGAGGGGTTGTGGTCGATGCGATCGATACGACCCCGGAGAAGGAAAGGGATACCGTCCACATCGAAGGAAACGCCTTCTCCTTCGCACTCCACCGCCACAACTCTCCATCCCTGCGCGGCCCACTGGGCCTGCTTCTCGGCGAAGGCCCGAAGCCGGATCTTGAGTTGTTCCGCCTGGAGCTGGACCGCAGGCATGGCGTCCTCCCCGAAGCACGTCGAAAATTCGTCGTCGAGGAGATCCAATAACGAGCCGGCCACCTCTGACCTGCTGGACACGTCGATCTTCGGTGGCGACTCCAACGCCAGCAGACCGAAACGGTGCAGTATTTCGTGTGCCAGGCTTCCGAAGCCCAGAGGGTCGAGTTCACGCGCAGTGTCGTCCAGACGACGGAGGCCGTACACCTTCTCCAAGACGAATCGGTACGGGTCCTTCAAGAGACCCCTGAACGCGGTGACCGCCAGGCCGGTCGGTATCGCCTCCTCTCCCAGCTCGATCATGTCCTCGGGTGGCACGGTGAACTGACTCTGCGCGCCCGGCTCGAGGCCGAGGGAGGCCAGACTGGTACCGTGCGCGCCCCCTCCGTCCCTCTCCAGGAAATGAAGCACGCGCGCGGGCATCTGTTCTTCGGGAATCCGGAACATGAGACGGCTGGGCCTGAGCGGGTCTCCCTGAGAGGTACGGCGCCCCGCGATGACACAGACGGACTTCTTCGAGTGCAGCACCGTCGTGAGACGGTACGCATCACGTGACAGCCTGCTTCGATTGTCGGGGAGGCCGAGACGAGACCGAAGTGCGTCGGGCAAGAAGGCGTGCCCACTGACGGATTCGGGCAAGAAGCCCTCGTTGAACCCCGTGAGTATTGCGACCGGTGCGTCATCCAGTGGGAGCTCGAGCCAATCCAGCAGTTCCACCGCGCCCCGGCCGGGCTCTGGCGGGAGTGTCTCCTTCCGAAGCTCCATCAGCAGCATCCGAATGGCTTCGCTACCGGAGCAGGTCTCGTCCAACTCATGTGGTATCGCCACGAGTGAAGCCGCCACCGCTTGGATGTGCCCGAGCGCGTCCAGTTGCCGCCGATGAGCAGGCCTGCTCCGATGGAGCTCCAACTCGACGTAAGCCTCCAGGAGGACGTCCATCACCGCGGGCATCCACTCTGACACTGGTTTCCGGCCGCCGAAGGCGCGGAGTGGTCCCTCCCGCTCGATGGCTCGGGCCACCGGAGGAAACAGGGCCGCCCTTCTTTGTCCGCGGGGGATCTCCCCCCGAATCCTGAAGGGGAGGTGGTCCTTGAAATACTTGTCGGCCACCTCGATGGCCTCGAGTCCGGCGGCAACGGCGGCGGTGGGCCCGGTTAGTGGTCCCGCATCGGGATGCCGGAGAAGGGCCGCCAGAGCCTGGAAGGTGGGGTCGTTCAGGTAGTCGGCGACGGCCTGGAGGAGACGAACGGGGCCCGTGCGCGACAGAGGTGTTCCCGCCGCGTAGCGGGCGGGGACGTCGCGGGCCTCGAGGCGTTGCTCCAGATATGGCACGACCTCTGATTCGCGATGAACGGCCAGCACGATCTCTTCCGCCGAATAAGCTTCCCCGAGGTTGGCCAACGCGTCCATGACGGCCTCCGCCTGATCGACCGGTCGCTCCACCACCGCCAGGATCTGATCGGTCACCGGGACCGCTGCGGTCTCCCAGTAGTCCGCCGACGGCAGGCCGAAGGTGTCGAATACGGTGGTGGCATCGGTCCCGTCGTTGAGCTCAGCCGGCGCATGTATGAGTGCACGGACGGTGGCGCCGCTCGCGTCCAGGAGCCGCCGGGTCACATCAGGCAGTTCCACGACCGAGACGAGCCAGATATCACCGGTGAATGGGGGGACAGGGAGCTCGAGCGCCAGGCGGCGAGTCTCGAGGCGGTCGGCCAGACCGGACCGGTCCAGGAGCTGAAGGTACCCAAGGTACCTCTCCTGCACCTGAGCCAGTCCCCCCCAGCGTGCTCCGTCGTCGAAGAGAACGCCCGAACGGCAGATCTGCACCACGTCCCTGAACGGGTGACCCTCACGTGTCAGTGTTTCATGGAGACCGGCCAGTAACCCGGCGAGCTCGTCCCACTCGGTGGGACCGTCGCTTTCAGGTAGACGGGGGAAGGCCCTCTCGACGGTCTCGCGATCTACATCCCGCAGGGCTCGCGACCAGGCCCGGCGCGAGGTCGGCTCATCCGCGAAGGGTTTCGGGCTGGTATGGAGCAGCTCGGGGAGGCCTCCTACGGTGGTGGCTTTAGGTGGGATCAACGTCGCACCCCGGACCTCGGCCTCGTCCAGGAGGAGCTCGATGACACGACGCCGGGCACGCCGTCCCGGCAGGACGATGGTGGCGGGGCGGAGGTCGGCCACGGGCCCCTCGATGTAGTGCTCGATGAGGTGAGCCGCGGCCGTGGGTAGCAAGGGGTGGTCCCAGCCGAGAAACACACGTTCGACGGTGTGTGCCAAAGCTAGATCTAGTTGTTGAGTCAGGGTGCAGCTTCGGTTGGGGTCAGGGTGCAGCTTCTGTTTGGGTCAGAGTGCAGCTTCGGCCTAGAGTCAGGGTGCGGCTTCTGATGTGAGGCAACATAGGGGATGAGCGTGAGTGTGATAGGCGGTGGCGCCGCCGCGTAGTTGACGGGAGGAGGGCCCTGAAACAAAATGCACTCGGCTCGAACGAACAATGAAGTATGAGTGACTCCGGCATACTCTCTGGGACGAATCTGATGCGTTTTCCTTTGATCGGCGCCCTCTCCATGGGCCTGTTCCTGGGTACAGTCACAACCGCCGCGGGCTCCGTCCAGCAGCCGGTGACCACACCAGAAGAACAGTTCGGGCACGAGATCGGTGCCGATTACCAACTCGTCAACTACACGGCGCTCTACGAGTACTTCAAGAAGCTTGCTGGGGAGTCCGACCGGATGACGGTGGAGGACATTGGACTCACCGAAGAAGGACGTCCCCAGGTCATGGCCGTGATCACTTCGCCGGCCAACCACGCCAACCTCGATCGATATCGGGAAATTTCACAGGCCTTGGCGAAGGCGGACGGCGTCACAGAGGAGGAGGCCCGCCGCTTGGCACAGGAAGGTAAGGCCGTGATCTGGATCGACGGAGGGTTACACGCCACCGAAGTCCTGGGTGCCCACCAACTCATCGAGCTCGTTTACCGTATGGTCAGTCGCTCGGACCCCGAGACCCTTCGCATTCTCGAGGAGGTGATCTTGCTGGCGGTTCAAGTTAATCCGGACGGCATGGAGCTGGTTTCCGATTGGTACATGCGTGAGTCCGACCCGCTGCGGCGGAGTACGCAGGGGGTGCCCGTCCTGTACCAGAAGTACGCCGGGCACGACAACAATCGGGATTTCTACATGTCCGCCCTTGCCGAGACGACCAACATCAACCGGGTGTTGTTCCACGAGTGGTTTCCTCAGATCGTCTACAACCACCACCAGACCGGTCCGTCGGGCACCGTGCTGTACGCGCCTCCCTTCAGGGATCCGCCCAACCACAACCTCGATCCGCTCATCCTCACGGGCCTCGACGCGATCGGGGCCGCGATGCACGGTCGCTTCGTGTCGGAGGGGAAGGGGGGGACGACCATGCGGTCCGGGGGGTCGTATTCGACTTGGTGGAACGGTGGCCTGCGCACTACGCCCTACTTCAAGAACATGCTGGGGTTGCTGACCGAGACCATCGGTAATCCGACTCCGATCCGGATTCCGTTCCGACCCGAGCGGCAGCTGCCGCGGGGGGACCTTCCGTTGCCGGTGGAGCCAGGGGAGTGGCACTTCAGGCAATCCATCGAATACTCCCAAACGGCGAACTGGGCGGTCTTGGATTACGCCGCTCGAAATCGGGACCACCTGCTGTTCAACATCTGGCGGATGGGGATGAACTCGATCGAGCGGGGGAGCGAGGACACGTGGACCGTCCTCCCGTTCGAGACGGAAGATGCCGCGGCCGCGCTGGGTGCGGGCCGGGCCGGTACCGTAGACGACTATCGTAGACTCCTTCAGGCTCCGGAGAACCGTGACCCGCGTGGGTTTATCATCCCCTCGGATCAGGCCGATTTCTCCACAGCCACGAAATTCGTCAACACTCTCTTGAACAACGGCGTCGACGTGCACCGGATGACGACGGAGTTCGCGGTAGACGAGGTGAGCTACCCGGTCGGATCGTACGTCGTAAAGACGGATCAGGCATTCCGTCCCCACGTCATGGACATGTTCGAGCCGCAACAGCATCCGAACGATTTCGAGTATCCCGGGGGACCGCCGATCCCCCCCTACGACAATGCGGGCTGGACTCTGGCTTTCCAGATGGGGGTGGAGTTCGACCGGGTTCTGGATGGCTTCGAGGGCCCGTTCGAGTCGATCGAGGGGCTTGCCGAAATGCCCGCGGGAGTTGTTGTCGGGACGGGCGCAGACGGGTACGTCTTCGATCACCGCGACAACAATTCATTCCTCGTCGTGAACCGGCTCCTGGCCGATAGGCACCAGGTGGCTTGGCTCTTGGACCCTCCGGCTGGAGTGGACTTGCCCGAGGGGGCCTTCTACGTCGCCGCCAACCAGGTGGACCGATCCGGGTTGGCGGCGCTTGCCGCCGAAACCGGTGTGGACTTCCTCGCGGCCGCGGCGCCGTCGGGAGAGACACTTCGGCTTCGCCGGCCAAGGGTGGCGCTCTGGGATCGGTATGGAGGTTCGATGACGTCCGGATGGACCCGGAAGATCTTGGAGGACTTCGGATTCGACTTCGATGTGGTCTACGCTGAGGAGATCGCCGAAGGCAACCTTCTGGATCGCTTCGACGTGCTGATCCTCGAGGATGGAGCAGTGCCTGCGCCCGACCGACCTGGTAATTTCGGCTCGACTCCCGACCCGACTGGCGTGCCCGCAGAGTACCGCGATCGGATCGGTTCCATCACGGTGGAGCGCGGTGTACCGGAGATCCTCGACTTCGCTCGAGCCGGAGGGACGGTGATTGCGGTGGGGAGTTCGGCCAGGTTGGGGTACTACGCTGGACTTCCCCTGAGTGACCATTTGGTGGAGAATGGGCGTTCGCCCAGCCGATCCGAGTATTACACGCCTGGGTCGATTCACTCGCTCAAGATCGAGCACAACAGTCCATTAACCCACGGACTGGAGGATCGCCTCGACGTTCTGATCAATAACAGCCCACTCTTCGATCTGGGGCCCGGAGCCGAAGCCGTCGCTGTAAAGCGGCTCGGCTGGTTCGATACCGACCACCCTCTCCGAAGCGGCTGGGCGTGGGGTCAGGAACGTATGCAAGGGGGGACGGCTTTGATCGAGGCGAAGCTGGGCGACGGAGAGCTCCTTCTCTTTGCTCCGAGGATCACATTCCGGTCGCAGTCCCACGCCGCCTTCCCACTTCTCTTCAACGGAATTTTCTACAGTTCGGCCGACGATGAGCCGATTTTCTGAGGGGCACGTGGAAGGCTGTTGAGCTGTACTCCTTCAAGAGCCTTCCAACCTCAACGTAAGGTTTCGATCCGGACCTGTCGCTCGGTGGAACCTGTTGGAGGACCGGCGGCTATCAAGAGGTCGGGACGCAGCTCGTGGCCCCGGGTGAGGAGTTCCGTTGGAGGGGAGTTCCGTTGGATAAGACGTTTTTGACAAAAGTCGCTGCTCCAAGAGGGATCGCACTTGCGGTTGCGGCCCAGTGCTTCATCGCCGGGTCCGCCGCGGCCCAGCTGGACGGGGTGGTCACAAGAGCCGGTGGTTCGCCTCTCGAGGGTGTCTCCGTTGAGGCGTGGAGCGTCGACCGGAGGGTCGGTGCTACGCTGACCGACGTGTTAGGGACCTTCTCCTTTTCCGAGGAGATCGCCTCCACCACAGTCCGACTCCGGTTGGGTGCACTCGGTTTCGAGTTGGAAGAAGTGGCGGTTCGGGATGGCCGCATCTCCTACGAGATCGAACTCACTGAGGCGCCTCTGGCGGTCGAAGGGTTGGTCGTGACCATGGAGGAGGCGACCTGCGAAATGGGCAGGGAGGACGCAGAGGGGCGGCGGCTTTGGCAGCTTGCCCGAATCCGATACGATGGGCTGATGGATACGCTGGGCGTTGCGACCTACCTGGCGGAGGCGGACACTATCGTACCGCTGTCCCAGCTCGGCTCGCTGCAGCTTCCCGTGCTCAACCTGAGCCAGAGAGGATCGTCCTCACTGCTACGCTTCAATTGGACACGGCGCATCGACAGGGACGGATACGCCTTCGCGGTCCGGCGAACAGACGGAGGGAGGCCCTACGACTCGTGGGTATATCCTCCGCTCGAGGCCGACTTCGCTCCCCACTTCGTGGATGAGGTTTTCGGTGAACGCCACCGCTTCGTCATCGAGGACGAGGGCCCGGACGGTTGGCTGCTCGCGTACTGCCCGAAGAAAACGGACAAACCTTCCATCAAAGGCACCATCACACTCGCGCGGGATACGACCTTCGCCGCCGTCGACTGGCTCTTCGAGACCCCGGAGCCCATGGAGCATGCTGGAGGGCGCGCCTACTTCAAGCCCATCCTCTCCCGCTTTATGTTGAGTCATCTCCTGCCTAGCGAGGCGGTCATATGGCGCGCCGTCCCCGCCGGGGACTATGTGCAGAGCTACCAACGGTACGAGGACTGGAGGGTCGCTCCCGGCGATTCCGTGCCCCTTCTGCCGCTCCGGCGAGAGCGCGGCGGAGCGGGCCTCAGTCGGTGAGCGTTCGCCTGAGGTATCCCTTCAGTCGTTGCCAGGCGTCGAGCGCAGGCTCGGTCCGAAGCTCCGGATCTCCGTCGATGCGGAGCCAGAATCCGTGGTTCACTTCGTCATAAATGTGGACATCATTTTCGACCCCGGCGGCCCGGAGCGCTGATACGAATTCGTTCACGGTCTCGGGCGGTATACCGTTGTCCATCTCGGCGAAGCTGCCGTACACCTCGTGATCGATCGACGAGAGGACCGCCGGATCGGTGACGAGACTTCCGTAGAATATGGCGGTCGCTTCGTGCGCTTCACCGCCGAGAGCGTAACTGAGCGCCACGCCACCTCCGAAACACCACCCCAGGGTGCCGACACGGCCGGTCACGTCGGCCCGCTCCCGCAGGAATCGTGCGGCAGCATCGAGATTGGCGATCAACGCATTGGGGTTTGCCAGGTGCTCTGACATCAAGGCCCTGTTCTCGGCGGGAGTGGATCCGACACGTCCGGAGTAGAGATCGGCGGCCAGGGTGACGTAACCCTCGGCGGCCATCGCGTCCGCTACCTCGCGGACTCGGTCCACCAGACCATTCCACTCGTGGATCAAGATCAAGGAGGGGAAGGGGCCCACACCCTCGGGGACGGCCAAATACCCGACCGTGGCGTCATCGCCGGCGAAGTAGGAGACCGATTGGCCGCCCAGCGGACCAGCCATACCGAGAATCGCCGCCGGCAGGACGCCGTCGGTCGGAGAGGACTGTGTGCTTGGCGCGTCCCCGGTGCAAGAGGTTCCGGCGACGAGAATCGCCAGGGCGAGCGCCATCAGGCTCCGCCCCGCCCCCTTCATGGCAGGCATCGCTCCCGCGGATCGTAGGGCCGCGCACGAAGGTGTCATCCAGTCCATCTTCCTGGTCGGTGTCATGATTCCTGCCTTCTAGATAGTCGAGGATCTAGACAATGGTGCTCCCCGAGATTGTGGCGGTCCACGAGGTAATGGCGGTCCACGAGCCTCGTGCTCATCTGAACGCGAGAAGGGTGACGAGCATAACGCTCAACAGGCCTGATCGCGAGCGGCCCGAGACTTGCAAAAAGGATAACGATGCGCTGAAACTCCTTGATTTTCAACGAAAAAAGGTCGAAGCTTCGGCGCCTCGGTGTTCGCAGATAACGCCTCATTCTTGACGGTTGGAGCATGTGAGCCGCCAATCATTATCGGTCTTGGCCCCATCCGGATACGTGGGCCGGTTCTTGGCTACTTTCGGGCGCACGGGCACACTGGTTGCCGAGCACGCCGGGCAACTTGGCCTATTGGCGTGGCACATCGGTGTCGCCTGCGTGCGACTCCGGGTGCTCAGCCGTGACATGCTGCGACAGCTCTACATCATCGGCATCCAGAGCATTCCGATCGTCCTGATCGCGGCCGCACTCATCGGCGTTGTGACGAGCCAGCAGGGTGGCTACCAGATGCAGAGTCAAATTCCGCTCTACGTCATGGGATCCGTTGTGGTCGAGAGCGTCATTCTTGAGATGGGGCCGGTCCTCACGGCCATCGTGATGATCGGCCGGGTCGGTGCCCGGATCACGGCTGAGCTGGGCACGATGAAGGTTTCCGAGCAGATGGACGCCCTGGAGTCGGTGGGTCGAGACCCGGTCGAGATTCTTGCTGCCCCACGGGTGCTGGCGATGATCATCTCGATGCCGCTGCTGGTGTCCCTCGCCAACCTCGTCGGCATCACCACGGGGATGCTGTCCGCCCAGGTGACACTTGGACTGGGGCGGGAGACGTTCTTCTATGGCGCACGCCTATTCTGGCATTCGTACGATATGTTCTATTCGCTCATGAAGGCCCTCGTCTTCGGCGCGGCGATTCCGCTCATCGCAGTTCACATGGGCCTCCGAACGACCGGCGGTGCCGAGGGGGTCGGTAGAATGACGACGCACTCGGTGGTATTCATGACGCTGACGATTCTCGTCCTCGACGCCCTCTTCCCACCCCTCTTCCTGAATTAGGCCGCACATGTCTTTTGCCGGAAGCGGGTCGGGGGCGGTGATCGAGTACCGGAACGTGTTCAAGGCGTTCGACCTCCCGGTTCTCTCGGGTGTGACACTCTCCGTAGAGGAGGGTGAGATGTTTGCACTGTTCGGTCCATCTGGAACGGGTAAGAGCGTGCTCCTCAAGACCACGATCGGTCTCATCACACCCGATCGGGGTGACGTGGCCGTGGGTGGGGAGTCTGTCTACTTCGGGGGCAGGGATGTGGTCGAGCGAATCCGGCGTAAAGTCGGATACGTTTTCCAATACGCCGCGCTGTTCGATTCCCTGACGGTCTACGAAAATGTCGAGATTGGAATTCCCGAGGAGAGCTTGAAGCAGATGAGCAGCAAGGAGGTCGCGCACCGCGCTTGGGAGTCGTTGGAGCTCGTCAACCTGGAACCGAAGCAGGTGCTGGCAATGCTTCCGTCTGAGTTGTCGGGGGGGATGAAGAAGCGGGTCGGCATCGCACGGGCCATCTCGGGACGCCCGGAAATCTTGCTGTGGGACGAGCCGACAACCGGGCTCGATCCGGTGAACACGGCTGCCATCGAACGACTCATCACACAGCTGTCCGACGATTTGCACGTGACGTCTCTGTTGGTCACACACGATATCGAAGGGGGCCTCGAGATGTGTGATCGGGTCGCCATGCTCGAGGGAGGGGACCTCCGTTTTTGTGGGTCGCCAGATGAATTTCGATCGAGCGGCGACCCGGTGGTGAGCGCTTTCATGGATCGGGAGGCGGCTCTCGCCGCCCTGGACACGTTGGAGTTCGGTTGAGCGACTATTCCGGTGAAGAGGAGCATCCCTTGACGGCAAATGAGATCTCAGGCGCTTCCGCCGCTGAGGCGGAGCAGGCTGTGCCCGAGCAGGCTGGGAAGCGGCAAGTTCGTATCGGATTGTTCGTGCTGGGAGGTCTGATCGCGACCACAATTCTGCTCTTCCTCCTCACCGACCCTTCGATGTTCCGGGGCCGCTACCGCATCACCACGACCGTCGACAACGTGATGGGACTCCGCACGGGTGATCCCGTCCAGATGCGCGGCGTGACCATCGGAAGTGTCAACGACTTCGAGTTAGGGGGGCAGGGGGATAATGTGGTGATCGTCCTCGAGGTGGATGGTCAGTGGCTCATCCCGGAAGGCTCAACCACTCAGCTCGTGCAACCGGGACTCATGTCTCCCAGAACCGTGGAGGTTCTGCCAGGCCCGGGGCCGGGCACGATGGGTTCAGGAGACAACATGCCGGGCATAGCGGTGAAGGGACTCCTGGACGATACGGAAACACTGGGCGAGAAGGGGCAAATTGCTCTCGATGCGATCGCTGGCCTGCTGTCCGAAAAAAATCTGGACGCCTTTAGCGGGAGCGCCCAGGGCCTAGACGACCTCGTAGGTGAGCTCTCGGATCTCGTCGAGTCCGAGCGGGAGAGCCTCGCGGAGGTGATAGAGTCGTTCCGTCGGGCTGCGGACGGTCTTGCGGAAGCGACCGGGCCGGAGCTGAGAGGGGACTTGGCGAGCCTGATGGCTAGAGGGGACTCGGCCATGGGTCGCATCAACACCACATCGGAGAACATCGAGCGGGTTGCGGCATCACTCGAAACGATCCTGGCACGCATCCAGAACGGCGAGGGTACGCTGGGCAAACTCTGGGCGAGCGATTCGCTCTTTACAGACCTGACCGCGGCGGTCGAGAGCGCACGCACTTTGATGGACGACATCCGGGAGAACCCGGGCCGCTACATGCCAAGCGTGTCACTCTTCTAGCGTCGAGATCCCTCCTGCCACCCCGGATCTACCATCCCGGGGACAGCACGAAGCCCCAGTGCGGTCCCCTGTCCGGGCGCTGGAACGGATATGCCCGATAGGCCTCGAGGATCAAGAAACCGAAGAGGTTGAAGCGCGCCCCGGCGCCCACAGAAAACACCGGTACTTTCTTGCCACCCGAGCGTACAAACTCGAATCTCAGCTCGCTAATATCGTTGAAGGCGAGTCCGGCGTCGGCAAAGCCAAAGAGTTCAGTAGGCAGGTAGGGGAAGTTGATGAGCCCGAACCGCTCAGTCCCCAAGAACGGCACCCGAACCTCGAGGTTCACCACCCCGAGGCGGTGACCGAAGAGGCGATCGAACCCGGGGCAGGTACCCGCGACGGCACCCGGTTCCAACGCCGTTGCCGCACATTCCGACGCCTCGAAGCTTTCGAATGAGTACCCACGAATGAACGTCTCGTATCCCAAGAAGTAGGGTTGAATGGTCGCGGTGTTCCGGTTGGGATCCAGATTGTTTCCGTAGCGCCCGAAGTGAAGAGCTCGGGCCGCGAACGTGAGGCTGTTGCTGGGGCTGAAGTAACGCCGGACGTCCAGGACGAGGGACGTGAAGTTTAATGTGCCCACGGACTGCCCCACCTCCAGCCGATAACGCCCGCCCGACACGGGTGACGTGTAGGCGATATTCGAGTTGTCGCCGACCAGAGCGATGGAAGCCGAGGCGAGATTGAGGGCGGGTCTGGACCCGAGGGACGTACTCTGGCTCCCGAGAAAGAAACCCTGGCTGAAGAAGGATACCCGCTCCTCGAGGTCGAAGGAGTAGCGCTGGACCCCGATGTTGCCCTCCACACGACGCGTCGTAGAGAACGGATAGGCGCCCATGAGACTGGTCTGGGTCACGTAGATGCGCTGGATCACCTCAGTGATGCTCTGCGTGCCGTCCGGCTCAAACGATTGAAACGCATAACCCTGAAGGTAGGGGATGCGACCGCCGCTTACGCCCCAATTGAGTCGTTTCGCCTGATTTATGTAAAAGGCCTGCCCGCCGATGTCCTTGAAGGTCCCCTGAGCCAGAACCATGACACCAAGTGTCCGATTCCCGAGCATATCACTGAAATACGCCGAAGCGCCGCCGGCTGCATAGTTCCCGAATCGGTCCGTGCCCACGCCGATGCTGGGTTGCCCCAGGTAATCGAGGGAGAGCGAGGCATCATAGGCGACCGCGTTCTCGACGAGATAGGTTCCCGTCGGTGCGAGGCCTAGGATCGGATCAGTGAGGTAACTAGCGACGCGGCTCGATCGCGAAGGCGCCGCCGGCGGGAGGAGACGGCCCGGCTGCGGTGAGGAGGATATTGCGATCGTTTCGCCCCCCGCGTCGGCTTCGCCGGCCTGTAGGCTGTATACGTGGAACTCGAACTCGTCGAACACGGTGAAGAGGATCGTTCCGGCCTCTCGGGCCACGGAGAGCGTTGGCGACATCCCGGTGATCCCGCTCACGGCGGTCTGTAGTTGGGTGATACGGCGGACGTCGCGAGATGCGAACGTGTACTGGTAGATATCGCTAAAGCCGTCCTGGTCCGAAACGAAGTAGAGGCTTCGCCCGTCCGGCGCATATTGCGGATTGATGTGCTTGACGTTGCCGAAGACACTGAGCGTCGATACCTGGCCGGAGGCCATATCCAGGAAGGCGATCTGCGGCTTGCTGTACTGGAGGGACTCGAAGTCCGTAATCGGTCCCCGATCCGAGACGAATGCGATCGTCGATCCGTCAGGCGACCACGTGGGCTGAAGGTCAGCGTGTTTGTCATTTGTGTGCTGTCTCAGCGCGCCCGTGACGACATCCCAACTGTAGATGTCGCTTACGCCCCCGGTGAGCCCCGAAAAGGCGATGAATTGGCCATCCGGGGACCAGGCCGGACTGGTAATCGCGCCGATGTCATCGAGGGCGATTTTCCGCTCGATGTCGCCGCTCTCCACATCCACGATCGCCAACTCGTTGTCTCCATCGGCGAACACGGCGAACACGAACTGGGTGCCGTCCGGCGACCAATCTCCAGCCGAGTCGATGAATCGCAAGGCATCGAAGTGAGGATCGGAGTCGGCGCTGACAAGCTTTTTCTGGATCTCACCGGTCCGCGCATCGGCCACAAAGAGGTCGATCCCGAAAAGATCCTTCTCGGACAGGAAGGCGACGAGCCTCCCGTCTGGACTCACCGAGGGAGAAACGTTCTGCCGCCCCGCCCCGGTGGATGGCGCCAGGAGCAGCGCTCCGGACTCACCCGGGGCCTGCCTTCCGGCCATGAGGGGAAGATACTCGCTCTCGACGGCCGCTCTCCATGCGACCGAGAGACTGTCTGAGCTTGTGCCAAGCACCTGACTGATGGCGGGCTCCCAACCGATGCGGAGCGCCCTTCGGAATACGTCTGCGATCCGGTCATCACCGTACGTGCCTCCAACATATGCCCAGAACGCCTGCCCAAAACGGTACGGGAAGAACCGAGTCTCGGTGGACATTTGCCGGATGGTGGGCAGGTCTTCCCTTCGAATGGCGTCGCGAATCCACATGGCCGTGAGCGGGTCTTCTCGCCCGACCGACAAGTACTCCGCCATCCCCTCGATCAACCAGAGGGGAAGGAGCGAAAGACCACGTATCCCGGCACCGGACCGGCCTTGCGCCAAGTTGTATTGGAATGCGTGAACAAGCTCATGCCCCAGGACGTGGTCGGTATCAGGGTACGACCCGGTCAGAGGCATGATCACCCGATTCTTGAGTGACTCGGTGACGCCTCCTAAGCCCTCACTCAGGCGTCCGGAGAGTGTATTCGTCTGCTGAAAATCGGGGTGGTCCGCATATAGAATGATCGGCTTTGGCTGTTCGAACTCATGCTGAAACAGTCGCGCGAAACGCTCGTACCACCGCTCACCCATGCGCGCCGCATCCTCGACCGCTTCACCCTCTTCCGGATAGAAGTGGATGTCGTAATGAGGGGTCTTTAGGATCTTGAAGTCGAACGTTTCATACTGGACCTTGTTTCGCCCGAAATACTGAGCGGACAGAGAGGACGGGAGTGCAGCGACGGACAGCGCCGACACCAGCGCTATGAGAAAGCTGCGAGGGGCTCCCGAGCCCGACGTGTGAGAACGAGAATGAAAAATCATGGGACTCCTCTCTTGGGTGTTGCCTGTACGTCTGTCCAAGCTACTGCGTTAGCGCCGTGCGAACCAATTCACTTGCCTTTTGGGGCTCCCTTTTCTGGGAGAACCGGTCATCACTTTTTCGGTCATCCGAACTCGATTACCCAACCCAGGAACCCCCGGAAAGGGCCCACGGGTTCCACGGTTGGCCTTTACGCCGCTCACTCATTGGTGCAAGATTCTTGCCTGTGACTGGCTGGGCCCGCGTTGTCTGCTTCGTCTTCATGCGAGGAAAATGATCAAATCCTTTCGGATAGGGATATTGGCGACATGTCTGAGCGTGATGGCCTGCCTCGATACGGGTCCGCGCGGGATCACTCTCGGCGAGCTCGAATCACTGACCCCGCCCTTGGGAGAGGGCAGTCTGTCGCCTGGACTGTCCACCCAGGGGGACAAGGTTGTATTAAGCTGGCAAGAAAATGATGGCGGGAATGACTGGTCTGTTAAAACGGCCATCATCGATGAGGCCGGGTGGGGTCCCGCACATACCGTCGCCCGCTCGACGGAGAAAAGCGGATTTTTCATCAATTGGGCGGACTTCGCTTCGGTCGAAATCCTAGAGCCGGATCAGCTGGTCGCTCACTGGCTCGTTCGTGGCCCGGACGGGGGATACGACTATGGTATTCGGGTCGCCCGGTCGACGGATGGAGGTCCAACATGGACCGAACCCTGGACGCCTCATACGGATAGGACCCGCACGGAGCATGGTTTCGTCTCGAAGTTTCCCCTGGACGGCCGGGGGATCGGCCTGGTTTGGCTGGACGCCCGGAACTCGGTCGACATGGGCGGGAAGAAAGGCATCCCGGGGGCGATGGCGTTACGATACCGATCGCTCGACCGCGATGGGGTCCCGGGTGCGGAATCACTCCTCGACGAGCGTGTTTGTGACTGCTGTCAGACGGACGCGGTCGTCTCAGCCTCCGGCCCGGTCGTGGTCTACCGGGATCGGTCCGAAGGCGAAGTGCGAGACATATATGTAACCCGTCTTGTCGAAGGGCAGTGGACCGAGGGCACCGCGGTCCATCAAGATGGATGGGTGATTCCAGCCTGCCCGGTGAATGGTCCGGCCGTCGCGGCTCGACAGGACGAGCTCGCGGTCGCATGGTTTACCGGTGCCGGAAATGAACGCAAGGCCCAGGTGGCTTTTTCCGTGGACGGTGGTGTACACTTCGGGGAACCGATCCGCGTCGATGAGGGCACGGCTCTCGGGCGGGTCGACGTGCTGTTGCTCGAGAATGGCTCCGCTCTGGTCATGTGGGTAGAGCGGCGACCCCGCGTGGCTGAGATATTGGTGCGCCAAGTGTGGCCAGATGGACGGATCGAAGAGGAGATGTTTGTGACGAATACATCTGCAGGGCGGGACAGCGGGTTCCCGCAGATGGTCCAAGACGGCAGGGGCCGAGTGGTTTTCGCGTGGACCGAGACGGGGAATAGTCGACACGTGAGAGTAGCAAGGACAAGCGAGGCTCCACAATGACCCGGGCCGGGCGGGCTACGCTCGTTCTCCTGCTGTGGGTTTCGGCGTGTGTCCCGGACGATCTACCCGGGCCGCCACAGGTCGGGGATCCGGCACCTGAGTTCCAGGCGGTGTCGCTCGACGGCGAACGTAACGTCGCTCTCGCCGACTACGCGGGGCAGACGATCCTCGTAAACCTGTGGGCCACCTGGTGCGCCCCGTGTCGGTTCGAGACGCCCTATCTTCAGGCCGTTTATGAGGAAAATCAGGAACGGGGGCTGATGATCGTCGGCGTTTCTGTCGACTCTCCCTTCGCCCTCGACCAGGTCAATGATTTTCTCGAAGAGATGGGCGTTACCTACGATATCCTACTCGATCCGGATATGGTGAGTACAGATGCCTTCTTGCCCATCGGGTACCCCGCGACCTACCTCATCGACGGAGAAGGGGTGATCCGCTTTATCCGACTGGGTCCGATCGTGGAAGGAGACCCGGCATTTCTGGAAGCCCTGGAAGAGACCCTCGAGTAGCGTGGGCTGGCCTTGTCAAAGGGGTTCTGGAGCGATCTGAACAGGCACGTGTTCTCGTCGTCGGGGACCTCATGCTCGATCGATACGTATCGGGCTCCGTGACGAGGATCTCGCCGGAGTCCCCTGTCCCTGTCGTTCAAGTGAAAAAGGAATGGGCGGGCGTGGGCGGTGCCGCCAACGTAGCGGCTAACGTCGTTGCGCTGGGTGCCCAGTGCGAGGTGGTGGGGTGCGTGGGCAGTGATGATGCCGGACGTGAGCTCCGAGAGCGCCTCAGGGCGCTCGGGGTGGGCATTGCGGGCATAGTAGAGACAAGGGACCGGCCGACGACCGTAAAGACGCGCGTCTTGGCGGGGCACCAACAGGTTGTGCGCATCGACCGGGAGGACTCGGATGACGTGAGTCCCGACGCCGTTCGGCGGCTTCGAAAGGAAGCCCGCAGGGGACTCGCGGCCTGTGCCTCGGTCGTGCTCGAAGACTACGATAAGGGCGTGTTCGTTCCCGAGATCATCCAGGAGGTGCTCGACGGTGCGAAGGTGGCAGGAGTGCCCGCGATCGTGGATCCGAAGCGTCGGCGATTCTTCGGATACGGATCGGCCACCGTGTTCAAGCCGAATGCGAAGGAGTTGGAGGATGCGCTGGGAGAGCCTGTTCGTCCCGAGCACGCCGCTTGGATGGAAGGGGCACGCTCGCGGCTGGACTGCGAGCATCTCCTCCTGACCCTGGGAAGGCGAGGGATGACGTTATGTTCGGCCGGCAAGGGCACCACGCTCTTCCCTGCGTCGGACCGAGCCGTTTTCGATGTTTCAGGCGCCGGGGACACGGTGACCGCAGTGGTTTCGCTCGCGATGGCCCTCGGGGCATCGATGTCCGAGGCGGCTGTTCTCGCTAACCACGCGGCCGCCGTCCAGGTGTCCAAGGCCGGGGTAGCCACCGTGACCAAAGCGGAGCTCTATGAGCATACATCGAACCTCATTACCGCCCGAGAGGTAGGTGGAACGATTTGAAGTTCATTCATACACCTGAGGCGCCGGCGGCCATCGGTCCGTATTCCCAGGCTGTGGTCGCAGGGGAGTGGGTCTTCGCCTCCGGCCAGATTCCGATCGACCCCGCTACCGGCGAGGTCATCCACGGTGGGATCGCCGGACAGACCGACCGTGTCATGAAGAACCTCGCCGCCGTTCTTCGCGAGACCGGGTTGTCTCTGAATGATGTCGTGAAAACGACGGTGTACCTCGCCGACATGGGGACGTTCGGAGAGATGAACGAAGTGTACGCCACGCATTTCGGGGGTCATCCCCCGCTCGAGCTACGGTGCAGGCCGGCGCACTGCCCAAAAGCGTGGAAGTGGAAATCGATGTCATTGCGCACATTCCGCAATAACACCCGTGTCGCAGGGAACTCGGACAGGTCATGCTGATCATCGGGTAGAATCCCCCAATTCGTGTGGAGAGACATGACCGAGCTCCTCGAGAATCCATGGGTTCAACGCCTCGGCTTCATTCTCGGCGGCTTCGTGTTGGGCGTCGTGCTCGAGTTGGTCGTCATCCGGAGGGTACACAAACTCGCCGAGCGAACCCGCTTCAAATGGGACGACTTGGTCATCGGGTCCCTTCGTGGGGTGGGGACCATCTGGTTGGTCGCGGGTGGCGTCTACCTCTCGCTCAACGTCGGGCCGGCGGATCCTCGGGTGGTGAACATCGTCCAAAGTGTGCTCATGGTCGTCGTGCTCGGGTCCGTCGTGATCGCCGGGATGCGGGCGGTGGGGGGGGCGGTCGAGATGCTTTCGAGCCGTGCAGATGGTGCGATCAAGTCACCGACGCTGGTCGTCAACCTCGCTCGGATTGCCGTAGGAATCCTGGGGCTCTTCATCATCCTCCAAAATCTCGGGATCGACATTACGGCGGCGATCACCGCACTGGGGATCGGAGGAATCGCGATCGCCCTCGCGCTCCAGGACACGCTGGGGAACCTCTTCGCCGGAATTCAGATCATCCTGTCCAAGCAGGTGCGTCAGGGGGACTACATCCGCCTTTCTTCAGGAGAGGAGGGGTGGGTGACCGATGTGAAGGGCCGGAGCACGACAATCCAAACCTTTCCCGATGGCAACCTCGTCAACGTACCCAACGCGGTGCTCGCGTCCTCCATCGTGAAGAACTTTTCAATGCCCCAGCGTGCGCTTTGGGTCACGGTCGAGGTCGGTGTGAGCTACGACAGCGACCTGGAACAGGTGGAGGCCATCGCCTTGGAAGTGGCCAAGCAGGTGCTCGCCGAGGCAGATGGCGGTGTGCTGGGAGAAGACCCCATCTTGCGCTACCACACATTCGGGGATTCGAGCATAAACTTCGACGTCCGCATGATGGTGCGTGAGTTTAGAAGTCAGGGACCCGTGAGACACGAGTTCATCAAGCGTTTGCATGAGCGTTTCGGCGACGAAAGCATCGAGATCCCGTTCCCGATCCGGACCGTAATGATGAAGGGAGAGGACGAGCCGACAGTCGAAGGTGGTTGAAGTCTAGGGACGCTCTCCCCTAGGCGAGCCCGGGCTGGGTTTCGAGCCGACGGACCGCTGCAGTGCGGTGGTGATCCACGCCTCCAACGTCGATCGGTGGCGGCGCGTGGTGATGAAAGTCAGCACATCTCCAGGCTCGACTCGGGTGAAGCCCCTCGGCACTACAACCCGATCCCCGCGCCGCAGAAGCGCAATGAGAGCCTCTGCGGGCACTTTGATCTCACGAATGGAGTGGAAACAGATGTCGGTGTGGGATACGGTCACCTCGAGTGCCACGTGAACTGAATCCCCGCCTGCGTCGGGTGGTAATGCATGGGTCCGTTTCAGCAGCCGTTGGTGCTCATCTGCCAGCTCCTTGAACGCCCAGATCATCTCGGCCCGCTTCAACACGCCGACCACACGACTCCGGTCCTCTGGATCCACGACGGGCATCTGATAGGCACCCAGGGCGCTGAATCGTGCGAAGGCGTTCCGAAGGGTTTCGGCGGGGAAGGTCGTCTCCACTGCCGTGGTCATGACGTCCCCGACTGTTTCTTCTGACCCTCCGGCGACGATGGACCGCTCCAGATCGGCCAGGGCGACGATCCCTACCAGGCGCTCCTCCTCATCGAGGACCACCCAACTCCGCGCGCGCTCATCCCGCACCAGCTCAGCCAGTTGATCGAGGCCCATGGACTCGGGCACGCTTCTCACCTCCTCATCCATGGCGTCGGCCACGAGGAGGATGTCGAGCGTCCCCATCTCACCTTCGGAGGGTCGGAACCCACCGAGCCTCCGGAGCTTGATGGAGTAGATGGAGTCCGGGTTGAGGCGTGAGGCGATGATCTGCGCGAGCACCACGGCCAACATGAGAGGGAGGATGATCCGGTAGTTGTCGGTCATCTCGAAGAGGATGACGATCGCCGTCATGGGGGCGTGGGCCGCCGCGCCGAACACGGCTGCGGCGCCCACCAGAGCATAAGCCCCGGGAGACGCCGTCACCGTGGGGAACAGGTTACCCATGACCGAGCCGAAGACGCCTCCCGTCATCGCCCCGATGAAGAGAGCCGGAGCGAACACTCCGCCGGAACCACCCGCGCCGAGGGTGATGGAGGTAGCGAGCATCTTCAGGATCACCAGTGCCGCCATCATGCCGACACCGAGCGCTCCCGCTAGCGCCAGCTCGACTCCTTCATGTCCGACGCCGAAGATGTGGGGACTCCCGAACGCCCCGATGGCTCCCACGGCCAGGCCACCCAGGAGTGCTTTGGCCCAAGCGGGGATCGACCACAGCTCGAACCGCTCCTCCGCCTGATACACCATCCAGACGTAGGCCAGAGACACGATTCCGGCGAGCACACCGAGGCCCAGGTACAGCCCGAACTCCCAGTTGCTTACTAGGGCGAACTGCTCGGGGAGGTTGAACGCGGGTTCCGTCCCCAGAGCTGATTGCACCACCACCGTGGCCGCTACGGACGAAACCACCACCAAACCGAAGGAACGAGAGGCGAATCCACCCAGGATCGCCTCCATGGCGAAAAGCACACCCGCGATGGGTGCGCTGAACGTGCCCCCGATGGCCGCTCCCGCTCCCGCGGCCACCATAATCCGCACCTCGCTGGCCCCCAAGCCTGCGACCTGCCCTACGGTGCTCCCGATGGAAGACCCGATCTGGACGATGGGACCCTCACGCCCGACCGACCCGCCGGACCCTATGGAGATCGCGGACCCCATCGCCTTCACGATGGCCACACGAGGACGGATGCGTCCCCCGCGCTGTCGCACGGCGAACTGGACCTCCGGTATTCCATGCCCCTGGGCCTCCGGAGCCCAGCGACGGACCATCCAGGACACCACGACCATACCCACGGCGGGGGCGAGAACGAGGGGAACCCACTCCGGCAGCGGGGTCAAGACCTCGAAAAGGCCGCCCGCCTGATCGAAAAACAGCCACTGCACCCAGGAAATCATCCATCGGAGCCCGATCGCCGCGACCCCAGTGAGCAGACCGATGGTGGTGGCGAGGGCCAGGGGTCCGGCCGTGGTGGAACGCCGCAACTGGAGGCGCAGGCGATGGAGGACGTCGCCGTTCTGAAAGGGTTTCGGGAGGCCGATGCGAAACGTCATGAGAGGAAGTTGACAAGAGGGGCGCGTTTGTCCAACCTGGGCCTCGTCCTTCAGGCAAAGGAACTGAGGAAAAACCATTCAGGATTTCCTGTCTAGCATAGTCGTGAACCCCTGGCTTCGGGCTGTCGGCGGGGTGGTCGCCCTGACCCTCCTGGCGTGGGCCACCAACGTCGTGGCCCGCCAGATCTTCCTGAGGCTGGTCCAGCGTGTGGCGAGAAGCACCCAGTCCACGTGGGACGATCGCCTCATCGAACGAAGGGTGTTCCACAAACTGGCCAACGTCGCGCCGGCGCTCGTGACCTACGTTGGAATCGGATGGGCGCTGGGTGTCGGTCCCGAAATGCTGGCCGACGCCCCGAGCGTTGACTTTCAGGCGACGAGTCGGGAGGGAGCAGCGCTCGCCGGCGCGATTCTCGTGCGCCGCGTATCCCTGGCTTGGGTGGTGATTGCCCTCACCACGGTCGCCGGGGGGCTGCTGAACGCCCTGAACGACATTTACGCCGAAACGTACGCCGAGGCCAGAAACCGCCCCATCAAGGGCTACCTCCAGGTCATCAGCCTCTTCCTCTATGTCGTGGCGGGCATCTTGGTGGTGTCCGTCCTGGCGGGCCTCAACCCGGTGGTCTTCCTGTCGGGCCTCGGAGCGCTCACGGCGATCCTGATGCTGGTCTTCCGGGACACGATCCTCTCGCTGGTGGCCAGCGTCCAGATCATGTCCAACAACATGATCAGCATCGGGGACTGGGTCGAGATGCCCCAGTCCAACGCCGACGGCGACGTCATCGACATCGCGCTGCACACGGTGAAAATCCAGAACTGGGACAAGACCATCTCCACCATCCCCACGCACAAGTTCATCTCCGAGTCGTTCCAGAACTGGCGGGGGATGAGCGAGTCCGGAGGCCGACGCATCAAGCGGGCGATCCACCTCGACATGAGCACCATCCACTTCCTTTCGGACGAGGAGGTGGCCCAGCTCTCCCGCTTCGAATTCCTGCGCGACTACCTGGAGGCCAAGCAGAGGGAGCTGAAGGTCGCCAACGCCCGTGAAGGCCCGGCCGACGACGTCGTTCCGGACCAGCGACGCCTCACGAATGTCGGCACGTTTCGGGCGTATGTACTTCACTACTTGAAGAACCATCCCACGATCCACCAAGACATGACGCTTCTGGTGCGGCAGCTCCAGCCTGGGCCCCAGGGTTTGCCCCTGGAACTCTACTGCTTCTCAAACGACACGGACTGGGGTAACTACGAGGCACTACAGGCGGACATCTTCGACCACCTCATCGCGAGCCTCCCGGAGTTCGGGCTCGAGGCCTTCCAGGAGCCAGGGGGCAGCGACCTGAAGGCGTTACGCCCCAGCTGAGCGGACCACCGTCTTTGGCAAATCCGTGGGAGGGCTCATCTTCGGGGTAAGCCCCGAGAACGAGGGGCCACGAGTAGACAGGCGGGAGAGCTCTATCTACAGTGTGCCTATATTATCCGATGGAACGACAGCTACATGGGGGCGGAGGGGGTCTGGTGGCTCCACTGGTCTTCAAAACCAGCTCGCCCGGCTAAACCCCGGGTTGGTGGGTTCGATTCCCACACGCTCCCGCCATCGGTGGAGTTGCCCCCGCACCCCACTAAACCGAAACCCAAGAACGCTAAGAAGACTCTGCGGACCATCGTGAGACGATGGGGGGGTGGGAGCCTATCTCAATGCCAGCGTGACGTTCGAGAGTATCGTGTCTGCATAGTCACCCCTCGCCGCGATATTCGTCGCGAGCTTCCGGTCAGAGACAACTCGAACGACAACACGATCATTCGCCGACTGCTCCACCACAACCCGCACAAGCTCGCCGAAGCTAAAGAGTGAAGATCCTTTCTTCGCGACGATCACCGCAGTGGTCTCGTTGACTTCGTCAAGAGATCAATCGCCAGTCCTGCGCCAATCACGGCCTCACGCGCGGCCCTAAGAACGGTCGCGTAATCTCCAGTGAATTCACGAGTGACACCCTCGTCTAGGGGTCTGGCACGCATACTGCCGGTGCTTGCACAGCCGAGAATTCCGACGATGATGAGGAGGCCGGGAACCACCGTGGGCTTGCTCAACGCCTTCCTCCACTGTGTTGAGGTATCGCCCTAGTGCCACGAAACTCCGACACCGATTTCGGAAATGTTGGTGTTGCCACCATTGAACGCCCCGCCGTTGAAGTTCAGGACCGGGGTGATAGACCAGTTGTCCCCAACCAAGGCGTCATAGCCTAGACCAAAGACGGCTCCACCGCCGTTTTCAGCAACGCTAATGCCAAGAACTTCTATCGAGAGACGAGACCACCCGAGCCCGCCCTTCAGAAAGAATCCGCTCGCGGCGCTGGGATAGAAGTATGCCACGGCGCTGGTGTTGGTGTGCGTGACCCTAGCCCCAGTTTCGTCCTTCGTCCATGCGTTAGATTCCATACCGAGTAGGAACCTTTCGTTGATCGTACCGCCGAGCTTGACGTATCCCACGCCTCCGGTGTCTCGGTCGGTGCCACCATCAATCCCCAAGGAGCCAGCACCGAAACCAAATCCGACCCAGAAGCCCTCATGGGTTTGTGCTTGCGCCGCACCGGCAGTCATCAGGACAAAAAGTCCCAGTATAAAAACAACTCTCTTCATGTTCTTTTCTTCTCGTTGGATCTCTTGGCGTGACGGCCCCCAAGAAAACACGGCCTTTGTGGCACGCCGCATTTCCTTCTCGTCGTCGTCAGGGGGATTAGCAGCTGGTGAGTATGCTGCTACAAAAAACATGTGGCACACATTCTACTGCAGGCAAGTCTTTTCTTTTGGTTTTCTTCGGCCACTGGGGTGGGAGCCATATCCGCTAGCTGATAAGAGCTATACCACAGTCCCAACCGTCTCTACCGATAACCTTTTGCGAGATTTCGACGCTCTAGGCTATAAAGGAGTCTCTAGGGGGCCTTGGGGGGCATGGGGGGCATGGGGCTGATTTTAGGCGGCGCGGAGAGGATGATAACCAGCGTGGGAATGGAGATCGATCCAGCGGCTCTTGCGACCGATTGTGCCGTGGAGTTGCCTGTGTGACAACGGATTAGCGCGGGCTCGTCATCCTGAGGAGCCACTTCGAGCATGCGACAGCGCGGCGAAATGCGCAGGGGGCCGGTGCCGCCGCTTATCCGGCACCGGCCCTCTGTTCGCTCGTCTCTCGGTTGTCCCCAATGCGAGCGCTGGGCTAATACGACCTGTCGGGCCGACCGATGAGCCCGGGAAACGCCGAGCGGAAGGGCACGGCGATTCGCCCGTTCGAAATCACCATCATGGCGTTGTGGAGGTTGATCGGCTCCTCGAGAGGGTTGCGCTCGAACAGCACGATGTCCGCCTCCTTCCCCTCCTCGATCGAGCCCGTCATCCCGTCCAGACCGTAAACCTCGGCTGACGTGATCGTCGCGGCCTGGATCGCCTCGAGGGGTGTCATCCCCCCGTAGTCGATGAACGCATTGATCTCGCCCGCCAGCCTCGCCACGCTCTCCGGCCCGTACGGCGTATCCACGGCGGTAACCATCGTGACTCCCAGCTCGTGGGCCGTGCGCAGCATCCTGCGTTGGTTTTCCAGGATCCACGGGGCAACCCAGCGCGCCATCGGCGTGTTGTAGTCGTCGTGGGGTAGGGCGAATCCTTCCGTGGAGATGTAGGTCGGGGTCCAGACCGTGCCCAGCTCCCTCATTACCCGGAGGGCCTCCTCGTTGATGTACTGGCCGTGCTCGATCGTGGCGCAGCCGGCCCGAGCCGCCACGATCGCCGCCTCTCCGCCCTGGATGTGACACTGGATCTTCCCCCCGTACCTTGCAGCCTCGTCCGCGATGGCCGCGACCTCTTCCTCCGAGTAGTAGAGCCAGTAGGCGTCGGCCGTTCCTGCCGCCGTATTCCCACCCACCCGCGTCTTGATCCAGTCCACCCCCCGTTCGAAGTTGACCTGAGTCACCCGCCGTACATTCTCCACACCTTCGACCTCGACGTTCATGAACTTGAACAGCCGTGGATCCTCCAACGCGTTATCGCCGAGCTGCCGCAGTACGTACACGCCCGCCGCCAGCATGTCGGGACCGGGAAAGTAGCCGGCCGTCACCGCATCCCGGAAGGTCATGTCCTGCATGCCGTAGGCACTGGCAGACAGCACGGTCGTCACCCCCGACTCCAGGGCAAACTGGGCAGCGTCCAGTGTCCTTCCGTGGAAGTGACCGTCAAAAAAGCCCGGGAGCACGTAGTAGCCGTTCACGTTCTGTACGTCGGCACCCTGCGGTGGCGCGCCTGTCGTGATCGACTGAATCAGTCCATCCTGCAGCACGACCGTGCGGGCCTCCAGGATCTCTCCCGTCCGCACGTCTAGCACGTTCGCGTTCGTCAGCGCCAGGTAGGGCTGCGGAAGGATGGAGTCCGCGCCCGGCATCGCCTTGCCGATGCGATGGATTGGCTGGGCGGTGAGCTGGCCAGCCCACAGGAGAAAAAGAAGGAGCATGAGGTTGCCTAGTCGGGGTACGAGCCTTTTCATTTTCGGTTTCTCCTTGGTTGGTCTGTGGTCGGCCAGTCCGCATGGCGAGGGGGAACGGCCGGAGCAGCACGCCGGAGCCCTATGTTCCCGCTCGCCCTCGTCGGATCCTCGCCGATGCCGTCCGCCGACGGTTGGGTGAAGGCACGATGCAACCTCCTTCGGGGAGCGCTTCAGTGCAACTCCTTGTCATGTGTCAGCCCCGCGAGAGCAGCTAGTAATCTCACCGGCGTTCCGCCATAATCCGCACTGCTTCTTAAGGCTCTCCCACCGATCGGATGGAGGATCGGCTCAGTCCCGCACGCCTCGGATGCCATGAGTACACCTCGACGTTGCACTTTTACACTTGCCATCGCGTTCATGGGCGCTGCCCACGCTTCGGTACTCCAGGCTCAGGAACCATTGGGTGGCGTTTCCTCGGATTCTGCCCAGGTCGTGGAGACGCCAGGGAGCCCTGGGCGGCCTTCCGCCGGGGGTGCCTTCGTGAGATCGATGGTGGTCCCGGGCTGGGGTCAGGCGGCGGCTGGATCCCCTGGGCGCGGTGCCTTCTACTTCGCCGTCCAGTCCGTCACTATGTGGATGATCCTCAAGACCACGAAGACGGTCGGGAGCGCGAGCGACATCCTCGCCATGCGGCGTGTCGACGCGACGGAGCGGCTGATGGCGGACCCGTTGATCGATCCTGTCGAACTCCCAACGTTACTCGAGGCGGATTTGGGGGTCGTGGACGCGCTCCAGCTGCAAGAGATCCGGCGGCAGCAAAGAGAAGATTGGATCGCCTTCGCCGTGTTCTTCTTGCTCCTGGGTGGCGCGGACGCGTTCGTAACGGCGCATTTGGCGGATTTTCCCGAACCGCTCGAAACCGTCATCCGTCCGCTTCCGGATATGGGTGTCGAGTTTGGATTCAGAGTAGCTTTTTAGTCCTCCCATGTCTCGAGGGAGGGCCGCTCTCCCTCCCTGAGCACCAGGTAGCTACGGTGGCTGATCCAATCCCCCAGATTTACGTAGAAGCGGTTTGGCCCGGCCTCATGCAGAAGCGGGATGTGCGCATGACCCAGGACGATCAGATTGAGATCGCCCTCGCTTGCCAATTTCTCAACCGCCCATTCGTACAACACCTTCGAGCGAGCTTGCTCTGCCCCGGAGGGACTCGCGACCAGAGCTTCCGTCCGAGAGATGCGGGAGGCTAGAGCCGTGCCCAGGTCTGGATGGAGCCAACGGAAGAGCCAACGTGCGCCTCCGCTTCGCACCACGGCCTGAAGGATTCGGTACGGGAGGTCGCCCCGGCCCAAGCCGTCCCCATGGGCGACGAAGGTTCTTAATCCCGCCAGGTCGCGGACGACCGAACCCTGCTGGAAGGTGAGGCCGATATCGTCCGTAAGGAATGTGCCGCCCCACCAGTCATGGTTTCCCCCCATGAGGGTCACGGGAAGACCTCCATCGACGAGATCGGCGAGTGCTCCTAGCGTTCGTGTGTGTCCCCCTGGAATTACCGAGCCGTACTCGAACCAAAAGTCGAAGAGATCGCCATTGAGAATCAGTTCGGACGCACAATCGGCGGTATACATCAGCCAGCGCACGAAGGCTCGCTCGGTTTCGGTGGGCACCGCCCCGAGGTGAATGTCGCTCGCGAAATGGATGGGCTTCTCAGACATGGGGATCGGAAAGTAAACTGGGTGTATTACCCGGGGAAGGCGGCCTCTAGTGGTTTCACTTTCGGAGGAGGATGGGGTGCGTTCAAGCGATCGGAGACGCGGGATGGCTTCATGAGATTCCGTGTGGGTCTCACGGCCTTTGGGCTCGTTGTCGCGAACACTGCGTGCGCTGGCGGATCGCTGGGAAGTCCCTCTCCGATTCTGGATATGGACCAAGCCGTTGGTCGGGCGCGCAGCGACAATCCGTTTCCAGCTACGTCGCTGGTCGTCTTTCAGTGGAGGGTCAGAGAGCCGGACCTCCGGCTCGAGGGGCAGGGGGTCGCCCGCCTTCAGCATCCGGATCGCGCCCGTCTCGATCTTTTCATGGAGAACGGGGAGGCGGTTTTGGCGGCCGGCTTGGTGGAAGACGAGCTGTGGGCTCGCGAGGAACAGGCGCTGGAGTTCGTCCCTTCCCCGGCTCTGCTCTGGGCCTTCTTGGGCGTGTTCCGGCCGGGCAGGGATGCGACACGGCTCGATGGCGAATTCTTCGACGACGATGTTTTCCGCTTGCGGTACCGCCTTCCCGAAGGGGACGAGCTACGATACTTGCTTCGTTCCGGCCGCGTGACCGAGGTGGAGCTACGCCACGAGGGAGACGCGGTGCACCGAGTCGTTCTGAAGCAGGAGAGCGGAGGGGAGTTGCCTTCAGAGGCAACCTATCGCAATCTGGCCTCATTCAGTGAACTCAACGTGACGGTCGACACCGTCGAGAGGGTGGACTCCCATCCGTCGGACATCTGGTATCTGGTTCCCTAACGTGGCACGTCGACGCATCGGGCTCAGCATGTTCATCGCGGTGCTCGTCGCGGGCGGGTGCAACTACGGTTTCCGCTCGGGAAGTTTTCCGGACCACATCCGATCTGTCGCCATTCTCCCCTTCGACAACGACACCAACCGTTTCGAGCTCACGCAAGAGATCCACGAAGAACTGTTGCAGACACTGCCGCGCGCTCTGGGGGTCACCAATGCGGGGGAAGACGCAGCGGATGCCGTGGTTCGGGGACGGATCGTGCGTTACGACCTGACGTCTCCTCTCTTTCGGTCGGACCAGCTCGGCCAAGTGGATGTGCTCCAGCGCCAGGTGAGCATCCGCGTCGAGGTGGAGCTGATCGACATCGTCGAGAATGTGATCCTGTGGGATGATCGGGGCCTGAGCACCCAGGGCCAATACCTCGAAGGGGAGCCCGAAGAGATCGGGCGCATAGAGGCCATCGAGCTTCTCGTTCAGCGCATCGTGGACGGGGCCCAGTCAAACTGGTAGGTTGGCCTCCGAAAAATTGCCTGGGCGGTTCCGTCCAGGGCACACCGCATAACATGAAAGGACGATTGGGTTGGCGCGGATCGTAGGCCTCTGGGTAATACTCTTTGTCGTTTGGCTGCTGCTGTCCGGGCATTGGGACAGCCGGTTGCTCATCGGCTTCGGCGTGGGATCTTGCGCCCTCACGGTCTACATCGCCAGGCGCATGGATGTCGCCGACGCCGAGGGCGTCCCGATTTATTGGGTTGGCCGTTTCCTGCTCTACCTTCCCTGGCTGTTGAAGGAAATTCTGATTGCCAACATCAATGTCGCGAAGGTCATTCTCTCGCCGAATCTTCCGATCAGCCCGATCATGGTCGTCTTTCGGTCCACTCAGAGGTCCGACCTCGGGCGCGTGTTGTATGCGAACTCCATCACGCTGACGCCCGGCACGATCACGACGGGTGTCGAGGGAGACCAGTTGGAGATACACGCCCTTACGTGGCAGGACGTCGACGGCCGAGAGGAAGACGAGATGGACCGGCGTGTGTCGGTAGTGGAGGGTGTATCCTGATGTTCGCGGTAGCGGCGGTGGGGATCGGGATCAGCATGACGCTGGCCATGATACGCGCGCTCCTGGGGCCTACCCTGTACGACCGGGTCCTCGCGCTCAACACCTTCGGTACCAAGACCGTGCTGCTGATCGCGGTGCTAGGATTCCTCGCTGGCCGGCCCGAATTCCTGGATCTGGCGCTGGTCTATGCGCTGATCAATTTCATCGGGACTATCGCGGTCTTGAAATATTTCGAGGTCGGCGATCTCGGGAAGGCAAGCGAGACCGGCGGAGGTCGGGCCTGATGGTGTGGGACGTGCTAAGCTGGATCTCCATCTTGGGTGGCCTTTTTTTCATCGTGGTGGGAAGCATGGGCGTGCTCCGGTTCCCCGACGTGTACACGCGACTTCACGCGGCCGGCATGACCGATACGATGGGCGCCGGTTTGGTACTGGTCGGGTTGTCGTTTCAGTCCGGATTGTCGTTTGAGTCCGGGGCGTGGCTGATCACGGTGCGGCTCCTGATGATCTGGGCCTTCCTCCTCTTCACGAGCCCCATCGCGACTCACGCATTGGCCCGCGCGGCACTCCACGGCAAGGTGGAGCCGATTCGTGTCGATCTGGAAGGGGGTGACTCATAGAGGGTCTGGTCGATTTTTTCCTTCTCACCATGCTTGCGGTTACCGCGCTGGCGCTGCTGAGGCTTCGAAATCTTTTTGCGGTGGCCATGTTGGCCGGAATCTACAGCCTTCTTTCCGCCCTTCTCTTCACCGCTTTGGACGCCGTAGACGTCGCGTTCACCGAAGCGGCAGTGGGTGCGGGTATCTCCACGATCCTGGTGCTCGGTACGCTGGCTCTGGTCGGGCACGAGCAAAAGAAGCCCACCCGCTCATCCGTGCTCCCGCTACTGGTCGTGCTGGTGACGGGATCGATCCTTGTGTACGGAACCCTCGACATGCCGCCCTACGGTGACCCTGGCAATCCGGCACACAATCATGTGGCGCCGCACTATCTGGAGGAGTCGGAACACGAAATCGGGATCCCCAACGTGGTCACCTCCGTGCTCGCGAGTTATCGGGGTTACGACACGATGGGTGAAGCCACCGTGATCTTCACGGCGATGGTGGGCGTGCTGCTATTGATGGGGGGCATCCGTAAGCGCCGCGCGGAGCCTGTAGAAGCGGGCGAAGAAGGGGATGTACATGGAGGATAACGTCATCCTCAGGATCGGTGCCAAGATCCTCATTCCGTTCATTCTGATGTTCGCGCTCTATGTTCAGTTCCACGGCGACTATGGGCCCGGCGGTGGATTTCAAGCCGGCGTGATCTTCGCGGCCGCGTTCATCCTGTACGCGCTCATCTATGGTCTCGACACCGCGAAGCGGGTCCTCCCCCTGGGCTTGGTGTGGTTCTGCGGTGCACTCGGGGTGGTGATCTTCGCCGGGGTGGGCGTGGTGACGCTCGTCATGGGCGGCGAATTCCTGAATTACAACGTCCTCGCGAACGATCCCGAGCACGGACAGGAATTGGGAATTCTGTTGGTGGAGCTGGGCGTGTTGACGACCGTGTTCGGGGTCATGGTAGCAATTTTCTACATGTTCGCCGGCCGCCGGCAGGTGCGTTGATGGAAGCGCTCGGATTGGTGAACTACTGGGCCTTCATCTTCTTGATGATGGTCGGGTTCTACATCCTCATTTCGCAGGGGAACCTGATCAAGAAACTGGTCGGGCTGAACCTCTTCCAGACCTCCGTCTTCATTCTGTACATCAGCATGGGCAAGGTTCGGGGCGGGACCGCTCCGATTCTCACGGAGGGAGATCCGGTTTATTCCAATCCGCTTCCCCACGTGCTCATTCTCACGGCGATCGTGGTCGGCGTGGCGACGTTGGCGCTCGGATTGAGCCTCGTCGTCCGGATCCACGAGACGTACAGCACGGTGGAAGAGGACGAAATCCATAACCTCGACCGCGCCGAAGTTGAAGGCGAATTGGGGAGCTTGGACGTGAGCAGGGTGGACGCGAGGGCATGACGGCCCATCTCCCGGTCCTTCAGGTCGTCATCCCGCTGCTCGCGGCGACCCTGTGCGCCGTTGCACGCCATGGGCGGATTGCCTGGGGCATCGCGCTCGCGACGAGCTGGACGGCGTTCTGGATCGCCATTCAGCTTCTCGCGCGCGTCCAGGCCGAGGGGCCGATCAGCTACGCCCTCGGCGGATGGGCCGCTCCCGTGGGGATCGAGTATCGGATCGATCTCGTCTCCGCGTTCGTTTTGGTCACAGTGACGGCCATCGGGGCGGTGGTGACCCCCTATGCGCTGAAGAGCGTCGAGCAAGAGATCGACGCCGCCCAAATCCCGCTCTTCTACGCAGCGTTCCTGCTGTGCCTCACCGGACTCTTGGGGATCGCCGTCACGGGTGACGTCTTCAACGTCTTTGTCTTCCTCGAGATCTCGTCACTGTCTGCATATGCGCTGATCGCGTTGGGCCAGGACCGGCGCGCGCTCACGGCGGCATTTCAATACCTGATCATGGGCAGCATCGGCGCGACATTCATCGTCATCGGTATCGGCATGATGTACGTGATGACCGGCACGCTGAACATGGCCGACCTCTCGGTGCTCCTGGCGGAACTGGGGCCGAACCGCACGATCGCGGTCGCGTTCGGCTTCCTGACGGTCGGGATCAGCCTCAAGCTGGCGCTCTTTCCACTGCATCTCTGGTTGCCGAACGCCTACACGTACGCTCCGTCGGCCGTCACCGCGTTCATCGCTTCGACGGCGACAAAAGTGGCCGTGTACATGCTGCTGCGTTTCTTCTTCACGGTCTTCGGAGTCGTCTTCTCGTTCAACGTCATGCGGCTGAACATCGTGCTTCTGGTGCTCGCGTTGGTCGCGATCTTCAGTATGTCACTGGTGGCGATTTTCCAGACCAACGTGAAGCGTATGCTGGCGTACTCGAGTGTGGCTCAGATCGGGTACATGATCCTCGGGATCAGCTTGGCGTCGGTAACGGGACTCACCGCGGGGATTCTGCACCTTTTTAATCACGCCATGATCAAGGGCTCACTTTTTATGGCGATGGGCTGCGTCATGTACCGCGTCGGATCGGTCGAGATCGAGGCGATGCGGGGTCTCGGAAAGAAGATGCCGTGGACCATGGCCGCCTTTGTGGCCGGTGGATTCAGCTTGATCGGTCTGCCGTTCACGGTGGGATTCATCAGCAAGTGGTATCTGATCCTCGGAGCGGTGGAACGCGACGTATGGCCCGTGGCCGGTCTCGTTCTTATTACGTCGCTCATGGCGGTGGTCTATATCTGGCGCGTCGTTGAGGCGGCGTATTTCCAGGAAGCACCTGGTGATGGAGCTTCCGGGGTGGGGGCTATGGAGGGAAGCCGCGAACCGATCGTCGAAGCGCCGTTGGCTCTCTTGATTCCCACCTGGGCGCTCATCGTGGCGAATTTCTACTTCGGGACCGACGCCACCTTCACCGTTGAACTGGCCGAGAGCGCCGCACGCACGTTGTTCGGACTGGCCCCGTGAGTCCCGGTACGATCCTCGGGGTTGCGATCGCCCTGCCCCTTATAGGGGCGATAGCCATCCTGGCCTTGGGCAAGTGGCCCAATGCCCGGGATGCCGCAGGCATCGTCACGGCGGGAGTCCTCTTCACGCTGGTCCTCCGGCTCGTGGAGCCGATCCGGGCCGGGCTCCGGCCGGAGCACCCGATTCTGGAAGTGCTGCCAGGCGTTTCGTTGAGCTTGAAGCTCGAGCCGCTGGGCCTGCTCTTCGCGCTGGTCGCGTCGTTCCTTTGGATTGTCACCGCCCTGTACGCCGTCGGCTACATGCGGGGCCACCACGAGAAAAATCAGACGCGCTTCTTCGCGTTCTTCGCGATCGCGATCTCGGCCGCGATGGGCGTGGCGTTTGCGGGCAACCTCTTCACGCTGTTCGCGTTCTATGAAGCGATCACCCTGTGCACCTTCCCGTTGGTGACCCACCACGGAACACCGGAGGCGAAGAAGGCCGGACGTGTTTACCTCGGCATCCTGCTCACCACGTCGATCAGCTTCCAACTTCTGGCGATCATCTGGACGTGGTACCTGGCCGGGACGCTGGATTTCCGGGAGGGCGGAATCCTGGCGGGGACGGCCTCGAACGGGTTGTTGAGCGTGCTGTTGATTCTGTTCTTCTTCGGGGCGGGGAAAGCGGCCGTAATGCCCTTCCACCGGTGGCTGCCGGCGGCGATGGTGGCGCCCACGCCGGTCTCTGCGCTGCTGCACGCGGTCGCCGTGGTCAAGGTGGGCGTGTTCACAATCTTGAAGGTGTCCGTATACGTCTTCGGGGTGGATCTGCTGGGCACGCTCGCCAGCACGACGTGGCTGGCCTGGATCGCGGCGACCACCATCATCCTGGGCTCGCTCGTGGCCTTCACGAAGGACAACCTCAAAGCACGCTTGGCGTATTCGACGATCAGCCAGCTCTCGTACATCGTTCTGGGGGCCCTCCTGGCAAACGAGTGGGGCATCATCGGGGGTGGCATGCACATCGCCATGCACGCCTTCGGGAAGATCACGCTCTTTTTCGCGGCCGGCGCGGTGCTGGTGGCTGCGCACGAGAAGGACATCAGCCGGATGGGTGGCCTCGGACGTACGATGCCGATCACCTTCGGCGCGTTCTTCGTGGGCTCCCTCAGCATCATCGGGTTACCACCTGCGGGGGGCGCGTGGAGCAAGTGGTTCCTCGGGATGGGCACGCTCGAAGCAGGCCAGGTGGGGCTTCTGGCCGTCCTCATGGTCAGCTCACTCTTGAGCCTGGTCTATTTGCTGGAGGTGCCGGTTCGGGCCTTCTTCAGCGCGCCGCCGGACGACGCCCATCGCGGAGATGGCATCTACGAGGCGCCGTGGCCTACCGTGGTCGCGATGGTCATTACGGCACTCGCGACGATGGGGCTCTTCCTGAATCCCGGGCCGTTTTATGAACTGATGACGCTGGTGGTGAACTGATGACGCCGGTGATGAGGCCCATGGCACAGGTGAGCCGGTCATGAACGAGCACACGGAGCACCCTGTGCGCGGTGAGGGTGGCGCGCCCCCTGAACGGGAACACGTCTGGGACAACCCCCGGAACGTGAAGCTCCTGTTCAACGTGTTCTATGCCGTATGCGCCATCCTCGTGGTCCTGGATCTAGTGATCCCCCGCGACGATCACCACGCCTGGGAGCGCTTGCCCGAGTTCTATCCGCTCTACGGCTTCGTCGGAATCGTCGTTCTCGTCCTCATCGCCAAGGTGATGCGGCGTGTCCTCATGCGCCCCGAGGACTACTACGATGGGTAGCCTGCCTCCGGTCCTGATCTTCTTCGTGGGGGCCCTGGTCGTGGCCGTCACGAAGGGCCACATAAGGCGGGGCGTCTTGCTCGCGATTCCGGTGATCGGCGCGCTGAACCTGTTGGGGCTCGAGGAAGGCGCCACCATCGAGTTCGAGATGCTCGGCTACACGTTGGTCCCCTTCAAGGTGGACCGGCTGGCCATGATGTTCGGCTATCTGTTCCATTTGGCGGCGTTCCTGGGCAATCTGTTCGCGCTCCATCTCGAGAAGAAGGACGGTGCCGGTGTGCAGCACACATCAGCCGTGTTGTATGCGGGGAGCGCCATTGGCGCGGTCTACACCGGGGACCTGATCTCGCTCTTCGTCTTCTGGGAGCTGCTCGCGCTGACGTCGGTGTTCCTGATCTGGGCGAGGAAGACCGAGCGCTCCCTTCGCGCCGGTTTCCGTTATCTGGTCATCCATGTACTCTCGGGCGTCCTGCTGCTCTCGGGGACGCTCATGCTGGCCTACGAGACCGGTTCGATCACCTTCGGGCCGATCAGCCTCGACGGCTCGATGGCGGGGTGGGTCATCCTGGTTGCCTTCGGGATCAAGGCCGCGTTCCCACTACTCCACACCTGGATCACGGACGCGTATCCCGAGGGCACGCCTACGGGCACCGTCTTCCTGAGCGCATTCACGACCAAGGTGGCGGTGTTCGCTCTGGTTCGAACGTTTGCGGGCGCCGACGTGCTGATCTACGTGGGTGTCACGATGACGTGCTTCCCCATCTTCTACGCGGTCATCGAAAACGATCTGCGCCGGGTGCTCAGCTACAGCATGATCAACCAGATCGGCTTCATGGTGACCGGCGTGGGGCTCGGCACCGCGCTGGCGCTCAACGGAGCGGTGGCGCACGCATTCGCGGACGTGATCTTCAAGGGCCTTCTTTTCATGACCATGGGCTCGGTACTCCAGATGACGGGCCGCATCAATGGGTCGGATCTCGGCGGGCTCTACAAGACGATGCCCATTACCGCCGCCTTGTGCGTGGTCGGCGCGATGACCATCTCCGCGTTCCCGCTCCTCAGCGCGTTCATCACGAAGTCCATGGTGATAGCCGCCGCCCTGGAAGAAGGGCACATCTGGGTGTGGCCCTTCCTGCTGTTCGCCTCGGCGGGTGTTCTGGAACACGCCGGTATCAAGATCCCGTATTTCGCCTTCTTCGGGCACGACTCCGGCATCCGCGCCAAGGAGCCGCCCAAGAACATGCTGGCGGCGATGATAATCGGAGCCGTGTTGTGTGTCGTGATCGGGTCGTTTCCCGGTCTGTTATATAGCCTGCTGCCGTTCGAGGCTGAGTATCATCCCTATGACGCGACACACGTACTCACCCAGATGCAGCTGCTTCTCTTTGGAGCGCTGGCCGTCGTCTGGTTGATGAAGAGGGGGATCTATCCGCCGGAGATCCGGGCGTTGAACATCGACGCTGAGTGGACCTATCGATGGCTCGGCCCACGCCTGATTCGTGGTATCGGCGGGGCAGTGGCGCTCGTGGATTCGGCCGTACGCGGATGGGTCCTCACAGTCGTTCGCGGGACGTTGCGTAGCGCCCATCGGGGTCACGGACCCCAGGGTATCCTTGCGCGCACTTGGCCGACAGGGAGCATGATTCTGTGGTTGACGGTGCTGCTCGCCGCCTATCTGTTGGTGTTCTACTTCTGATCGGGTAACTTTTCCTGACCATGCACCCGATCGCCGAATGACCGTTCTGAGGTTGGGAACCCGGGGCTCGCTCCTCGCTCTGGCCCAGAGCAAGTGGACCGCGGCCGCACTGGAGACGAACGGTGCACCCGAGGTTTCGCTCGAAGTCATCCGGACCGTAGGTGACGAGCACCTCGACCAGCCCCTCCATGAGATCAGCGGCAAGGGCGTCTTTACCCGGGAGCTCGACGAGGCGCTCTTGGGTGGACGTGTCCACCTCGCCGTCCACTCGCTGAAGGACCTTCCCACCATCTTGCCCGAGGGTTTGTGTATTGCTGCCACGCCCTGCCGGGTTGATCCCCGGGACGTTCTTGTGGGGCCGGAGGGTATCTCGACCACGCTGGCTTCCCTGAAAGAGGGTGCCGTCGTGGGGACCAGCTCACTTCGCCGGGTAGCTTTGTTGAATGCGTTCCGACGGGACGTGACACCACGGACCATCCGTGGCAACGTCGATACGAGACTGCGCAAACTCGACGATGGACAATTCGACGCCATCATCTTGGCGGGGGCCGGGCTCACCCGCCTCGGGCTCGCCGGGCGGGCGAACGAGTGGCTGGAGCGGACGTCCTGGCTGCCGGCGCCCGGGCAGGGCGCCCTCGGCATCGTGACCAGGACCGAGGACACAGAAACCAGACAGCTCGTCGCAGCGCTGAACGATCCGGATTCGTTCGCAGCGGTTACGGCAGAGCGCACCTTTCTCGAAGCCCTGGGCGGGGGGTGTCAGGTGCCGATCGGGGCGCTGGGGGTTCCGTACGACGAGAGTCTACGCATGTGGGGGCTCGTGGCGAGTCCCGACGGGAGGCGCGTCGTCCGCGGCGACCTCACTGGAAGCCTGACCGATCCCCAGGCACTCGGCCATCAACTCGCGGACCTGCTTCGGGAGCGGGGAGCCGCGGCGATCTTGGCGGAGTTGGACGAATGAGACTCCTTTCGAGAGAGACCCTGTCGGCCCGTTTTGGACGACCTCGCGATCGGCGATTGGTATTCACCAACGGCTGCTTCGATGTGCTCCACCCGGGGCACGTCGAGCACCTCGCGCAGGCAAAGGCCTTGGGGGATGTGCTCGTCGTGGGCTTGAACTCGGATGCTTCGGTGCGACGTCTGAAGGGCGCCGGACGACCGCTGGTGGCGGAGGGCGATCGGGCTGCGGTGCTCGCCGCCTTGAGGAGCGTGGATGCCGTCACGCTGTTCGACGAGGACACCCCGTTGGGACTGATCAGCGCGTTGCTCCCCGATGTGCTCGTCAAGGGAGGCGATTACGATGTAGACGGCATCGTCGGCCGGGAGGTGGTTGAAGAGGCCGGCGGCGAGGTTCGCGTGCTCCCCTTCGTGGAAGGCTACTCGACAACAGGCATCTTGGATCGCTCGAAGGATACGGAATAAGGAGGCTGAATGGGGATGCGGAGTAGGGTGGCGGAAGTAGATATGCGGAATAGGGACGCGCCATGAAGATGCGGAATGAGGATCCGCAATGAGGAGGATGGAATGAGCCGAAACGACGGCCGCTCGGCAGGGCAGCTCAGAGACCTGAACCTCGCGCTCGATGCGGCGCCCTACGCGGAGGGTTCCTGCCTCATCAGCGCGGGGCAGACGCGGGTCTTGTGCGCCGTATCGGTGGAGGAAGGTGTTCCAGGATGGCGGGAGAAGAGTGGCGCCGGTTGGGTGACCGCGGAGTACGGAATGCTCCCCCGGGCCACACACACGCGGTCCGGGCGGGAGCGGGGCAGGGTGGGTGGACGAACGCAGGAGATCCAGAGGCTTATCGGTCGTTCGCTTCGTTCGGTGGTTGATCTGGAGGCACTGGGCTCCCGGACCGTCATCGTGGACTGTGACGTCCTCCAGGCCGACGGAGGCACGCGGACCGCCTCGGTCACGGGAGCCTCGGCCGCGCTCTGGAGTGCCTTCGATGGGTTGGTGAATGAAGGCATGATCGAGCGGAACCCGATGCGTGAGATGGTGGCCGCCGTAAGCGTCGGAATCGTGGACCGCGAGCCCGTGCTCGACCTCGACTACCCGGAAGACTCCACGGCGCAAGTCGATATGAACGTGGTGGCGACCGAGGCGGGACACTTCGTCGAGGTGCAGGGCACGGCCGAGGGCCATCCCTTCCGGCGAGACGAGATGGATGAACTCCTCGAGCTCGCCCTCGAGGGAGTTAGCGCCCTGGTCAGGGCTCAGAAGGCCGCGTTGGGCATTGGGTGATGGACCTCACATAATGGACCTCGTCTTGGCGACACGCAGCACGCACAAGTTGAAGGAGATCCGAAAGATTCTGGCGGTGGTTCCCAACCTTCGGGTGCTGGACCTCATCGAGGCCGGCGTTTTGTACGCCGATGCCGAGGAGGATCTCGAGCCGCACGATACGTTCGAGGAGAATGCTGCCTCAAAGGCCGCCTATTTTCAGAATATCACCGGGTTACCGACGGTGGCGGACGATTCCGGAATCGAGATCGACCTACTCGACGGCGCTCCTGGAGTCCGGTCCAAGCGATTCGCGCCGGACCAGGGCTTTTCGGGCCTCGCCCTGGATCAGGCCAACAACGAGCGCCTTCTCGTATCACTCGGAGACGCCCCCCCCGCGGAGCGGACCGGCCGTTACGTGTGCGTCGCGGTTCTGAACCGGGGTGATCCGGACGACCTGACGCTCGTGCGAGGCGAAGCTTCCGGTGTGATCCTGGATGCGCCGCGGGGCTCAGGGGGTTTTGGCTACGATCCCCTCTTCTTCGATGTGGAGTTGGGGCAGACCTTCGCCGAGATCGCTCCGGAAGAGAAGAACGCTCGGAGTCACCGGGGGAAAGCATTCCGGCTGCTGGCAGAGCGGTTGGTCTCGGACCCGCCCTTGTGATGCGAGACATCTGATGCAGACTCCGGCGACGACCCCGCGTGACATCAACCCGACGGAGGACGGCATGGCGCTCCGAATCGTGTGGGAGGACGGACACGAATCGGTTTACCTGCCGTTCGATCTCCGGATGTCGTGTCCGTGCGCGGGCTGTGTGGATGAGGGTTCGGGGCGACGCACGCTCACCGAGGCGATGGTGCCACCGGGCGTGTATCCCACCGCCATTCACTACGTGGGTCGTTATGCTCTCCAGTTCGTGTGGAGTGAGGGTCACGACACGGGGTTCTACTCGTTCGACCTCCTGCGGGAGCTTTGTGCCTGCGACGAGTGCTCGGCGTCAGCAGAGAACGTTCTTCCCGAGGAAGGTCCGTGATCCCTGAGGAAAGTCAGTGATCGTCGTCACAGGAGGGACGGGGTTCATCGGATCGAATCTGGTCGCGGGCCTAGAGGACCGGGGTGAGACGGACCTCGTTATCTGCGACCGCCTACGGCAAGCGGACAAGTGTCGAAACATCAGTAAGCGCGAGCTGGCAGCGCTCGTGCTCCCCGAGCAACTCCCCGAATTCCTGGAGCGAAACTCGGCCAGGATCCGTGCGATCTTCCACATGGGCGCGATCTCATCGACGACAGAGACCGACGTGGATCTGATCGTCGAGACGAATGTTCACCTGTCCGCCGATCTGTGGCGGTGGTGTGCGTACCATGGAGTTCCGTTCATCTACGCCTCTTCCGCCGCAACGTACGGCGACGGCTCGACCGGCTTCGACGACGAGGGGTCGGTCGAGGGGCTTGCACGTCTCCGCCCCATGAATCCCTACGGGTGGAGCAAGGAACTATTCGACCGGATGGTCGCGCGGTGGGTGGACGAGGGGGCCCCCACCCCACCGCAGTGGGTGGGCCTCAAGTTCTTCAACGTCTACGGTCCGAACGAATATCACAAAGGTTCCATGCAGAGCCTGGTGTCGAAGACGTTCCCGGTGGCGGCCGCCGGCGATCCCGTCACGCTCTTTCGCTCGCACGACCCCAAGTATCCGGACGGCGGGCAGATGCGGGATTTTGTCTACGTTCAGGACTGCGTAGCGGTGATGCTTTGGCTGCTCGACCACCCCGACACCTCCGGGCTCTTCAATCTCGGTACGGGCCAGGCGCGTACGTTCCTGGATCTGATCGGGAGCATGTTCGCTGCGCTGGAGATGGAGCCCGCATTCAACTGGATCGATACACCGGCCGAGATCCGGGATCGCTACCAGTACTTCACACAAGCCGAAATGGGGCGCCTGAGGGCGGCCGGCTATCACACGGAGTTCATGTCCGTCGAGGACGGGGTGGGAGCTTACGTGAGGCACTTCTTGGCCACGGACGACCCCTACCGTTAACGGATGGCGGATCGTACGCCAGCGGATCGTACGCCCTTCTAGAGGCTCTCCGCTGGACTTACCCCCAGCTCTCGGGCCTGACGCAGCAGGCGAGCGTCTTCCGGAAAACGGGCGAGGCCTTCCTGGACCGCTTCACGGGCGTGGTCCGGCTGATCGAGCTGGACGTAACTCTGCGTGAGATAAACGTCCCGGGACGGATCGGCCGGGGGTAAACCCGAGACGAGCGCCATGGCCTCCTCCGACCGGCCAACCAGCAGGAGTCCACGAACGAAGTCGAGCTGAAGCTGGAGCGCGTTCGGGTTGAGCCCCACGGCCTGACTCAGCCACTCGAGACCACGGTCTTGCTCTCCAGCGTCCATCAGCCGCAAGCCCATCCACCACTGAGCTCGGAAGGACTCGGGGTGCTCCTCGGCGAGCGTCATGAAGACGGTTTCCGTGTCGTGCCAAGAGGGTGTCCTCGTCCACGTTCGTGCACCGCCGAGAACCACGAGGAGCGCCGCCGCGCCGACCGCACTCCATCGCAGTCGAGGGGGTGATTCGCGAAGGACCCCGACGGCATACTGCGCAAGGCCCACCGCGAGCAGGGATATGCCGACCGACGGAAGATAGAGTGTGCGTTCCGCCACCCAGAAGCCGACCGGGAATAATACGTTCCCCACGACGGTGAGGGAGACGACGACCCATACGATCCCAACCGTCATCCACGGCGAACGCCGGAGGGTCGAGACCGCCAACGCCCCCACAGCCAGGAATACCCCACCCCCCAACCAGAAGCGGAGTGCTCCGATGCCCGAGGGAATGATGACGTCGGGACCGTAGTTTACAACGAGATCGGCGGGAAACAGAAAAAGCCGCGCCAACTCGGTTACGTTGGCCACGGCCGTGGTCATCCTGAGCCAAGGCGGCAGCACAACGATGTACGCCGCCGCGTCCTGGTGAAAGAGAGTACCGAGCACCTGGTAGCGAACCGTCAGGTACAGCGTGAGGACACCGGCGAGTGCCGCGAACACAGGCAGCTGGGCACGCGCGGTCCGTTCCGGGCGCCCGGGAAAGAGAAGCGAGAGGACCACCAGCAAGGCGGGGAGCACCACCCCGTTCTCCTTAGAAGCGAGTGCCAACGCATAGGCGAGCGAGACGAGCCCCACTCGGGCCCACTCCGAGCGAAAGCGGCCCAGGTACGCCAGGACTCCGAGCAACACGAATAGAGCCATCAAGGCGTCGGCTCGGCCCACTGAGTTGGCCACAGCCTCGACGTGGACGGGATGCACCGCGAAAACGGCACCTCCCAGGAGCGCGAGGAGCGGGGTCGCACCGAGCGTCGTCAGAAGGATCGTGACCAATGCCGTGTTCGCGCCGTGAAGCGCCACGTTGAACGCATGAAAAGGAACGGGGCTTCCCGATCCCATACTCCAGTTGAGCGCGTACGTCAGCGACGTCACTGGCCGATACGGGGATCGCCCCGGTGGCACCGCTCCCCGGTAGGGGGAAGTGAGGATTTCTCCGGTATTGGCTAGGCCGTGGACCGTCGTGTTCCCGACGATGTCACCGTCGTCGTCGTGAGCGAAGCCGTTGCCGAGGGAGGGGAGGTAGACGACGAGCGCCAACCCCACCGCCACCGCGGCGGCGCTCCACGGAGACATGCCAATCTTACCTATCGTATGCTCCCTTCGGTCGTCCCTCTTCGAGGGTCTCGGCAGGGGATCCCGATTGTGTGTGTCACCCGTAGGATCAAGCGACTCCTGGGACCCTCACCTGGGATCTTCAATCATCGTTGAGGGACATAAACGGGGCAATCATTTTGGGAGCCGGACACCCTGTGAGGATCCGGACACCAGGGAAGAGGCGTGCCCTATCCACCCGTCCTACGCTGCGTACATTCAGCGCCGACTCGGCTTCACCTCGATTGAACCCTCCGCCACACCCTGGAGGCTGCGCTCATGACCGACTCCTCTCGACGCGACTTCTTAGGGACTCTGGCTGCGGCCACCGCCGCTGCGGTGCGGCCCCGGCTGGCTTTCGCACAGGAAGTGCGCGTGCGAACGATCGCAGGCACGGGTGTCGCCGGATACGAGCCGGAGGGTTCGAGCGGAGTGGTGGCCACGCAGACACCGGTGAACAATCCGTACGGCATCGTGGTCGGTCCCGACGGCGCCCTGTATTTCTGTGAGGTCGACACCGGCCGGACTCGTAGAATGGACTTCGGGACCGCACGGCTGACCACCGTTTCCGGGAATGGCGAAGCCGCGTACACAGGAGATGGCGGACCCGCGCTCGCGGCGTCCTTTTCCGCGCCGCACGAGATCCGTTTCGACCGCGACGGTCACCTCTTCGTCGTGGAGCGCGATGCACACGTGGTACGTCGGGTGGACACACAAACCGGACTCGTGTCTACCGTGGCGGGCACGGGTGAGGCCGGGTTCTCGGGAGACGGTGGGCCGGCCGTGGAGGCTCAGTTACGCCAGCCGCACAGCATCGCGTTCGTGGCGAACGGCGATCTGCTCATCTGCGACATCGGCAACGGCCGGGTCCGTCGGGTGAACACGCGGAGCGGCACGATCTCGACGCTCTCCGGCACGGGGGAGCGCCAGCCGACCCCGGATGCGGGACCGCTCGAAGGCACACCGCTCAGGGGGCCGCGCTCGCTCGACACCGACAGTGAGGGCAACGCATACCTCGTGCTGCGCGAGGGAAACGCCGTGTTTCGGCTCGACACCGCGGCCGGACGCCTTCAGCGTATCGCCGGCACCGGCGAGCGGGGTTTCACGGGGGACGGAGGTCCCGGCTCGACGGCGACCTTCAATGGACCCAAGGGGATCGCCTACTCGGCGTCTGACCATAGTCTGTACATCGTGGACACCGAGAACCACGCGATCCGTCGTCTGAGTTTGGCCAGGGGAACGCTCGAGACGGTGTTGGGCACGGGTGAGCGTGGCGACGGCCCCGACGGCGATCCCATGCGGTGCCAACTGGCTCGCCCTCATGGTGTGTTCGCGCACGAGGGTGTCGTGTACGTGACGGATAGCGAGAATCATCGTGTTCGGGCTCTGGAGGGAGTTCTCTGATAGAGAATTACCCTTGATCTTCCGCAAAAATGTTGGTCAGCGTCCCGATTCCGTCGATGCGGATTTCTATCGTGCTGCCCCGCTTCATCGGTAGCGCCCCCAACGACGTTCCGCATGTGATAATGTCGCCAGGGAGGAGCGTCATGCCGCGGGAGATCCGCTGCACGAGCTCGAGCGGAGAGAAGAACATGTCGTTCACGGGATAGTCCTGCCGAATCTTACCGTTCAGTCGGGCTGTGACCTGAAGCGAGTGTGCGTCGAGGTCTGTCGCAATCACGGGGCCGAACGGAGTGAACGTGTCGAAGCTCTTCGCGCGACTCCACTGCGCGAACGAAGGATCCTCGGAGATGATCTGGAAAGCAGTCGCATCGTTGACGCAGGTGTACCCGAGGACGTAGTCGTCGACTTCTGCCATCGAGACGTCCTTGCAGGGCTTGCCGATCACGACACCGAGCTCGCCCTCGAAGAACACCCTGCCGTCGTAGGATTCCGGCTGGACGATTGTGCCGCCGGGGGCGAGGATGCCGGAGACGGGCTTGTAGAAGTAGAGGGGCTCCGTGGGCCGGTCCAGATCGTTCTTGGCCGCTACCGCGCCAAAGTTGTTCCACAGCCCGATGATTTTCGTGGGCAGGCATGGGGTCAGGACGTCGACTGAATCCAGCGGGATGGATTCGGTCGTGGGGCTCGGTCCATCGAACATGTTGCCCGTATGAACGGAGATCTGCCCGTCGTCCAGAGTTCCGAATTTGGTATTCCCGTCGTGTTCGACCCGAATCCACTGAGTCATGACGCTGGACCTGCGGTGTCTTGTGTTAAGCTCCTCATGGCCTCTCGCTCGTTGTAGGGCTGACGCCGAGTATCCGTTGACCCACGGCAAGCCACGGTAAGCCGGGAAAATGCTCTAACGCAATAAGGTCGGCCCAGTACGTTCGAGGCGGGTGGCGGCGGCCCCCCCTTAGGGGTGCGCTGGCGGGTGCCTTCAGAACCCTACTAAGATGGACTGTTCCCGCGCGGCCTTGGCCGTGCGAACGCTCGGTGCCGAATGGCCGAGACACTTCTACACCACCAGAAAAAGAGTGAGGGATGCGCGTGGCCGAAGCACAAACCGTACGAGATCTCGTCGACAGGGGCGACCCCGAGGCTCCAGCGATCGGGGCACCGGGCCGGGCATACCTCGACTACGCGGGACTCAGGGAACACGTCGACCGCACAGTCACCTCCCTCAACGCTCTGGGACTGGGCCGCGGTGACCGAGTCGGCATCGTGTTACCGAATGGGCCGGAAATGGCCTCGGCGTTCGTATCACTTGCCACGGGGATCACTACGGCGCCGCTCAACCCGGGCTACCGCCGGAAGGAGTACAACTTCTACCTGGAGGATCTGGGGGCGAAGGCTCTGATCGTTGAGGCCGGCAGTGAGTCCGAGGCAGTGGAAAGCGCACGGAACCTTGGCATCGCAGTGCTGGAGCTTTGTGTACCGGATGGCGCACGAGCTGGGCAGTTCGAGCTCGAGCCCGATCCGGAGGTCGAACTCGGGCCGACGGCGTCACCCGGACCCGCTGCGGCCGATGACGTGGCGCTCCTGCTCCACACGTCGGGGACCACTTCGCGCCCGAAACTCGTTCCACTCCTCCACCGGAACGTGTGTGCATCGGCCAAGAATATCCGGGCCACACTTCATCTGAGTTCTGATGACGTATGTCTTAACGTCATGCCGCTATTTCATATACACGGACTCATGGCGCCGGTCCTCTCGTCGCTCTCGGCTGGTGCATCGGTCGCGTGTACTCCGGGCTTCAACGCGCTCAAGTTCTTCGCGTGGCTCGATGAGGTAGGGCCCACCTGGTACTCCGCCGTCCCGACAATGCACCAAACCATCCTTGCTCGAGCGGGGCGCAACACGGAGGCCGTCGGGCGTGCGCGGCTGCGATTCATTCGCTCATCGTCGGCGTCCCTGCCGCCCCAGGTCCTTGGTGAGCTCGAGGAGAGGTTCGGGGTCCCGGTTGTCGAAGCCTACGCGATGACCGAGGCGGCGCATCAGATGACCTGCAACCAGCTCCCCCCTGGGGTGCGCAAGGCCGGGACGGTGGGGCCTGCAGCGGGTCCCGAGGTCTCGGTGATGGACGACGGGGGCAACCTGCTCGAGACCGGCGCCGTGGGTGAGATCGTCATTCGTGGTCGGAACGTTACACCCGGCTACGAGAACAACCCCGAGGCCAACGCCACAGCCTTCACCAACGGGTGGTTTCGGACCGGCGATCAGGGCGTCATGGATGAGGACGGATACGTCACGCTCACCGGCCGACTCAAGGAGATCATCAACCGCGGAGGCGAGAAGGTTTCACCGAAGGAGGTCGACGAGGTGCTCATGGATCACCCCGCGGTGCAGCAGGTCGTGACCTTTGCCGTTCCTCATGACAAGCTCGGCGAGGAGGTCGCAGCGGCCGTCGTGCTCCGTGAGGGTGTCGAAGCCACTACCAGTGAGCTTCGCGAATTCGCGGCTGAACGGCTGGCCGCCTTCAAGGTCCCGCGCACCGTGCTGGTGATCGACGAGATCCCGAAGGGCCCGACCGGAAAGCTGAGGCGTATTGGGCTCGCCGAGCAACTGGGAATCGTCTGATGAGGGCACTCCGGTGGGGGCGAGGCGATGAGGACGCTCCGATGAGGACAGGCCAATGAGTACCCGTCAATGAGGATCTGCCGATGAGGATCTGTATCTACGGCGCCGGCGCGATCGGAGGTTACCTCGGGGTGCAGCTCTCCCTGGCGGGCGAGGACGTCACGCTGATTGCACGAGGCCCCCATCTGGAGGCCATGCGGCAAGACGGTTTGAAGCTCCTCATCGACGGTGAGGAGCGTGTGGCCTATCCCGTTTGCACGGATGATCCTTCCGAGGCAGGTCCCCAGGACTACGTGATCGTTACGCTCAAGGCCCATTCAACTCCGGCGGTCGTCGGACCCATGCAGACTCTGCTGGGCCCCGAGACCGCGGTGGTGACCGCCGCGAACGGCGTACCCTGGTGGTACTTCTACCAGCTGGAGGGAGCGTGGGGAGACCACAAGCTCGAGAGCGTCGACCCCGGTGGAGTTCAGTGGGAGGCGATCGGGCCCGAGCGAGCGATCGGATGTGTCGTTTATCCGGCCGCCGAGGTGGTCGAACCCGGGGTGATCCGCCACATCGACGGCAACCGGTTCACGCTCGGCGAGCCCACAGGCGAGAAAACCGAGCGGATTCAGGCTTTCGCCGGCGCACTCATCTCCGCCGGATTTCGGGCTCCGATACGCCGAATCCGAGACGAGATCTGGCTGAAGCTTTGGGGGAATCTCTGCTTCAATCCCATCAGTGCGCTCACCTTGGAGACCCTCGACATCGTCGCCACCCAGGCGGGCACCCGAGGTGTCTCAAGGGCAATGATGCTGGAAGCCCAGGCCATCGGTGAAAAGCTGGGCGTGCGCTTCTCGGTCGACATCGACAAGAGGATCGATGGGGCCGCCGCGGTCGGAGCCCATCGAACCTCGATGCTGCAGGATCTGGAGCGTGGGCGGCCCATGGAGATCGACGCACTGGTCACAGCGGTCCAGGAAATGGGCCGTTTGGTCGACGTGCCGACACCTACGATCGATGTGGTGCTCGCCTTGGTCCAACAGCGTGCACACGAGGCTGGCGTTTACGAGTATCCTTCCGAGCGTCGCTAATGTGCCCGAGCGACACTGATGCCGGCGTGTCCTTTGAGTATCAACCGGTTCTGATGGGCGAGCTGGTCCAACTGCGGCCGCTTCGCTCCGACGACTATGACGACCTCTACGCCGTCGCCGCCGATCCGCTCGTGTGGGAACAACATCCGGCCAAGAATCGCCATGAAGAGGCTGTCTTTCAGGAATTTTTTCGCGAGGCCGTGGTGTCCGGGGGCGCCTTGGTTGTGATCGATGTCAGGACCCAGCGGATGATTGGATCTTCTCGTTTCCATGGCTACGATGGTGAAAAGAGCGAGGTCGAGATCGGCTGGACCTTCTTGGCGAGATCCCACTGGGGAGGCACGCACAACGGAGAAATGAAGCGGCTCATGTTGCAGCACGCCTTCCGCTTCGTGAAACGAGTCGTTTTTGTGATTGGCGCACAAAACCTGCGCTCGCTGCGCGCCGTGGAGAAGATTGGCGGAATTCTAGTGGGGTCGAGGACCGATGAAAATGGTCTAGACAATCACGTCTATCAAATCACCGCCTCGGACGCTTCTCCTCCGGGCGTGAGCCAGTGAGCTCTGGTAGGCGGAACCCTACCCGCCGAAATTCGGGACCCAGAGCGTCCAGTAGATCAAGACCAGCGTCATACCGGTGAACACCACGAGGCTGGTCCAGCCAAACCACCGGGCGAATGTCGACGGATAGAACGCCCGGTCCTGCCGAGGAATAATGACCAAGCAGTAGTAGAAGTTCAGGAAGAAGATCACCGGAGCGACGAACGCCGCCAGCGCGGAGGCCACCAGCACCAGGAAGACGGGGCGTTCCAGGCCCCACACGATGAGTGTGGACGCCACGAGGGAGTACAACATCGTCACGCGGTAGATGTTGTACTCCGAGTACCATGTCCCTCGGTGAGCCGCGGTGAGGCCCTCGGCGTCGATTCCGCTGAGCTCAGCGGTGCCGCGGAACAGATTGCGGCAGCAAGCGCCCACGATTCGGGGCCAGCCGTCGAAGTAGTTGAAGGCCGTCGAGAACGTCGCGGCGAACGCACCCAGCATGAACACGGACATCCATGCGGGGCCGAGGCTCTCCGTAAAGATGCCCGCGATCTCACCCATGACCGCTCGGCCCTCGACCGGGCTAGGATAGAGCCACACGGCCGCCAGCAGAAGGAAAATGCACGCGAGCACGAAGGAGACCACGTGACCCGCGCGGAAATCCCAGATCCCGATCTTGAACCATTTTTGGCAATACGCCTGGGCATTCGTCGGGAGCCTGGACGTATCGACCGAGAGATCGTCCCGATTCGGATTGAAGGGATCGAACCGGTTGGCGAGCCCCATGTTCTCCATACGATCGCGAATTTTGCTCATGCCCTTCTTCTTGGCTTTTCCCCACTCCGAGGCCTGAAGCGACACGTCGATTCCGGTGGGCAACAGTCCGAGAAACGCCGCGATGATCAGCCAGGACCCGTCCGGAATTTCGACCATGAAGAAGTGGCCCATCTCGGAGATCGGGGCGGGTGCCCTCAAGTACACGGCCAGCGTCGAAAACACGAGAATCGCGGCGAGGACCTTGGCAAGGAGTTCCACCACCTTGTAGCGGCCGCGCAGAATGATCGCCACGGAAACCACGGCCAGGATCAGGCCATACATCGCGAGCGAGATCGGCAGCCCCATCACTTCGGTGCCCACGTAGTAGAGAACGGCCGCAGCGGCAATGAGGCGACCTGCTTGCCCCAAAGCGCACTGGATCAGCGTCGTGATCAGCACGTACCAGAGCGGCCACTTCTTCCAAGCCGTGCTGTACGCTTCGATCATGCTCTTCCCGGTCGCGTTGGTGAACCGGAAGGCCATCTCGAAGCCGTAGTACTTGAACACGTAGGCGACCGGGATACACCACAGCAGCGCGTAAGCGAAGCGCCCCCCCGCGGCGGGGGCGGTGACCAGGTGACTCGTTCCGATCCCGGTCATCATCAGAATGATGCCGGGACCGAAGTGGCTCATCAGACCCTTGAGGGTCATGTCGGGCGTCGCCAAGTCGGAGAACGCGTCGTCTGTGTCGGGAAGGGTCTCCGGGGAGTCGCTCAGTTCGGAATCCATGGTCTGTGGGTTGAGGTTTTTTTCTGCAGGAACCGGCTCATGGAACGCGAGGCACCATATTGCGACGTGGGCGGTTGGCAAGCAATCTCTGCAAGGCCATCAAGGGAGGCGGCCGGCTACCCTCTGGCTGGAGAGCCGGTGCGACCAGAATGAGGTGCCGGCGGGCCTTTGCTACCGCTGTGGGTCGGGATTCGCGGTGATGAAAATCTGGTCGAGGCGATCGGCCTCAAGTTCTTGCTCACCTGGTGGATAGCTGTTTGCACGAAGAATAAACGCCAGAATGTCTCGATAGGTTGGGGCGGACAGGGAGTTGGGCCGGTCCGTCGGCATCAGCTGTTGGATTCGCCCGAACAACTCACCCAACGTGGACCCACCCCAAAGAAAGGCAAAACTCTGTCCGACGAGGCTTGGTGAGGTATTGTCGCCTCGCAGGTCTGTAGCGTGGCAAGCCGCGCACGATGCCGTGTATTGGACCTCTCCACGCTGGGCTTGCCCCTCGGTATAGACCCCATCCCAGACGGTAAGTTGGATGTCGGACTGCGCTGCTTGTAGGGAACCAGCGCCGGCCGTTGCAGGGCACATCCACGAGATGGCGATGACTGCCAAGAGGGCGAACGCCAATCGGACTAGGCCCGAGCGGAGTGGGCCTGCGTGGATCGGGCCTGCCATCATCGGTTGCTCCTCCCATTCCATGATCTACCGGAACTAGACTCGGTTCCCGGGACCATTGGCCGCAGGGGCTGATTCCCAGGAAGGCTTCGTAGAGGTTACGGAACGGGAGGGTCCCGTGCAATGAAGCATGTTGACCCCGCAGCGCGAGGCACCTGACCGCGTCTCGCCGGTCCGTTTGTCCACGGCTGCTTGCAGGTCCCGATCCCGGTTCCCTATGATGAGGCGGGTCCCGCTCCTCCTACGCCGTGGACCCCGTGGTCCCGTGAGCCATAGGAGGCCGAATCGATGTCTGAGAACCATGAGCTAAATCGCAGAGCGTTTCTGAGGGGTGCCGGAGCGACGGCGGTCCTCGGCGCGGTCGGTGTGAGATCCGCGTCGGCGACCCAGCCGAGCGCTGTACCGTCCGCGCCGCTCTATCCGACGTACGACTTCGATGAGGTCTTCGACCGTGTCGGCACCGACTGCAGTAAGTGGGACAACCCGATCGCGAGGTTCGGAGAGGACATCGAGGTCGCGATGGGGATCGCCGACATGGACTTCCGAGCGGCGCCGTGTGTCACCAGAGCCCTTGCCGAGCGCTGCGGGCACGAAAATTGGGGCTACCTGAGGAGGCCCGAGTCGTACGTCCAGTCGATCGTGGATTGGAACAAGCGACGCTACGACCTGGACGTCGATCCCAGCAGCATCGTTCTGAACGCCGGCGTCCACGCGGGCATCATCGCTGGACTACAGACGTTCGCGCCGCCTGGGTCTCGGGTACTCATGACCACCCCGATCTACAATGGGTTTTATAGCGATCTGCGCTTCACCAGGACGGTGACCGAAGACAGTCCCATGAGGCTTGTCGACGGGCGTTACTCTATCGACTTCGAGGACTTCGAGCGGCGGGCCCGTCGCACCAACGTGTTCATTCTCTGCAATCCACAGAACCCGACGGGCAACCTGTGGTCCGCGGAGGACATGACACGGATGGGGGAGATCTGCCTCGATCACCGCGTCGTCATGCTCGTCGACGAGATTCATTGCGATTTCGTCAGGAGTGAGGAGCAGTATATACCGTTCGCGAGTCTGCCGAATAGGGAGATCGTGAACAACAGCATCACGTTCAAGTCGGCGAGTAAATCGTTCAGTCTGTCGGGCATCAAGGTGGCCTGGTACTTCTCGACCAACAGAGACTATCTCGAGAGAGTGAGGGCAAACACCAGAGGGGGGGTAAACATACTCGGCATGGTCGCCTCTCAGGCCGCCCTGACCGAAGGGGACGAGTGGCTGGACGAGTTGCGCGTGTACCTCGATGGCAATCACGACTTCACCGAGACCTATATCAGGGAACGGATGCCACTCGTGAAGTACACGAAGGCCCAAGGAACCTACCTGGCCTGGCTGGACGTCAGTGAGGTCGTCGAGAAGATCGGTGCGGAGTCGATGGCCGCCGAGGAAAGTGCGATCTCGGAGACCGAGGTGACGCCTGAGGAGATTGTTCAGCGGTGGTTCGCCGAGAACGCGAGGGTCTACCTGAATTCCGGATCGTCCTACGGCACCGGGGGTGCGGGGCATATGCGCATGAATCTTGCGACCAGCCGCAGGCTCGTGGAACGGGCCCTCGGGAACATGGCGGGCGCGCTAGCGAGGGCGTAGGAAACCTCCTAAGCTGTCTGAAAAGTGGGAACCGAGGCTCCGTCGATTCTGTTGGAGCGTGGCTTCCGCGCTTCGCCCAAACGGGGGAGGGGATTGAGCCACCTTAAACGAGGTAGGAATCCATGATTACTCAGGTACGTACCGCGGTAGTCCACGATGGCAGGCTCCCCGAAGCCGTTGAGTTCGGACTCAAGGTGGTGGCCCTCCTGAACGACAAGTTCCCGGACTTGAACATACAGCTGATCCGGAATGTCGGCGGCCCACTCTACGAGCTGCACTGGGTCTCGTCAACCGAGACGCTTGCCAGCTATGAAGAAGTCACCAAACGCATTGAGGCCGACCAGGGTTACCAGGCGCTGGTTGCCGAGATACGGCAGGCCAAGGTCTTCGTGGCTAGCAGTCTGGTTGATCGTCTGTACGAAACGATCTCTGGCTAAGGTGGGCGGGGCTTCTTTGTCCCCTACATCATCCGGCTGATCAGCTTCTCGCCCTGCTCACTACTGAGTCCGAGGGGGCGGCGTGCGAGCGGAATCCCGTCGTCGAGGACCATTTCGAGCGAGTCGAGGGAGGGCCGGTCGTTCTCGTGGAACAGCCCGATGTAGATTTCGTCTCCCCACGCCATCGCCTTCTCGCAAGCTGCCTTCCAGTCGGTGGGGTCGTGCCCTTCGTCTTCCAGCTTCTTGATCCGTGGCTTGAAGAACGCGAAGTCGTTGTCGTGGTTGAAGGTGACACAGGGGCTGAAGACGTCGATGAGCGAAAATCCCTTGTGCTCGATCCCTTTCTTGATGATTTCGGTGAGGTGCTTGGGGTCGGCGCTGTAGGCCCGAGCGACGTACGTCGCGCCGTTCATGATGGCGGACGTGATGGGGTTGATGGGATACTCGAGGTTTCCGAAGGGCGTGCTCTTGGTCTTCATGTCGGGGCGGCTGGTGGGCGATACCTGGCCCGTGGTCAGCCCATAGATCTGATTGTTCATCACCAGGTACGTAAGGTCGATATTACGGCGCGCGGTATGCATCAGGTGGTTGCCGCCGATGCCGTAACCGTCACCGTCACCGCCGGTCGCGATAACGGTGAGCTTGTGGTTTCCCAGCTTGGCTCCCGTCGCCACCGGGAGCGAGCGCCCGTGCAGGGTGTGCATGCCGTACGTGTTGAGGTAGCCGGGCAGGTTGGATGAGCAGCCGATGCCACTCACACACAGGATCTCATGCGGCTTGAGCCCGAGCTCGAAGAGCGCACGCTGAAGTGCGTTCAGCACACCGAAGTCTCCGCAGCCGGCGCACCAGTCGGGTGTGACTTTACCCTTGAACTCCTTCGGCGAGGTGGGTGACTCGACAAGCTCGAGGCCGATCATCTCGGCCGTGGCGGTGGCGGTGCTCATACGATGATCTCCTGATACGGAACGTGGATGGCTGCCTCGCTCTCCAACAGCTCGAGGACCCCTTCAACGATGTGGTGTGGCATGAACGGCTCCCCGTCGTACTTCCGGATGTGGCCGTGCGCGGAAAAGCCGGTCTCACTGCGCAGGTACCGGGCAAATTGACCCGAGTGGTTGTTCTCCACGATGAGGACGCGCTTTGCGCTGGACAGGATTTCGTCGACGACCTCGCCGTGAAACGGGACGATCCACTTGATGGCGAACTGATTGGCGACCACTCCCTGCTCAGAGAGCATCTCGATGCCCTCTCGGATCACTCCGTACGTGGAGCCCCAGCCGACCAGCGTCACCTCGGCGTTCTGGGGACCCTCCAGGGTCGGCGGGGGCACGTCGGCGGCGACGCCCTGGAACTTCCGGGCGCGTTTTTCCACACTCCTACGCCGCTTGTGCGGATGTGTGAACTCGTCACTGATGATTACTCCGTCCTCGTCGTGCTCGTCCGTCGCCACGGTGTGGACGAATCCCTGGTAACCCGGTACGACTCGCGGTGAAATCCCGCTCTCCGTGTCGGCGTAGCGCAGGTAGTTTCCGTTGGGCGAAGGATCGACGAGCAGGGCGCCCCGATCGATCTCGGGCTGGACCTCGATGAGGTCCGGGTCCACGCTGAACGTCCCTTCCGAAATGAGGAGATCGGAGATGATGATTCCGGGGCATTGGGCGCGGTCCACGAGGTTGAAGAGCTCGGGGACGGTGTTATAGGCGTCGAGGCAGTCCCGGGGGGCCACGACGAAGCGCTCGAAATCGCCCTGGCTGGCGCCGAGGACCTGCCAGAGGTCTCCCTGCTCCGTCTTCGTTGGGACGCCGGTCGAGGGTCCGGCACGCATCACGTTGATGAAGACCGCGGGGATCTCCATCATCGCTGCCGCGCCAACTGCTTCCGTCATCAGCGCGAAACCACCACCGGACGTGGCGCACATGGCGCGGACGCCCGTGTGGGCGGCGCCGATGGTCATGTTGGCCACGCCGATCTCGTCCTCGACCTGACGCACCATGATCCCGAGCTCGTGGGCGTGATTTGCCATCCAGTGGAGGACCCCCGTAGAGGGACTCATGGGATACGCGGCGTAGAACTTAACTCCGGCAGCTGCTCCGCCCATGGCCAGAGCAGAGTTGCCCGTCCACATCGCGAGGGGCTTATCCCCCTCCGGTAACGGCACGGGGAAGGGCTCGAAGTTACCGGTCCCGTGATCGTAGCCGGCTCGGGCCATCGTCACGTTTTCTTCGACCACGGCGGTCCCCTTCCGCTTGAACGCCAACTCCAGCGCCTCCTCCAGCACCGAGAAATCAGCGCCCATCAGGTGCATCATGACACCGAGTGAGATGGTGTTCTGGATGAGCTTGTTTTTGCTGTCCCCCGCCAGCTCGGCGATGGGCATCGGGCAGAGGACGACGTCGTCCGGCACCTCACCGGGCTCGACCTTGTCGCTGTTATAGAGCACCCGAGATCCGGGCCCGAGGATCCGCAGGTGCCGGTCCATCGTGTCCTGGTTGAGACAGAGTAGAAGGTCTATGCCGTCGCCGTGGCTGAGCACCTCTTCGTCGCGAACGCGCAGCGTCAACAGGATGTGTCCTCCACGGATGATCGACTGATAGGCGTTGTACGCATAGAGGTGCAGACCACGCCGGCCGAACATGCGAGCGAGGATGTTGCCCGGGGTCGCAATGCCCTGGCCGGCGGCCCCCCCGATGGCGATGGCGAAATCGAGACCGTTCGCGCTCATGGATTCTCCTTGAATGATTCGCGCCCCCGTGAGGCGCTCGACGATCCGGCTCAGGAAACGAGTTCCACGGCCGACCCGGCCGTACCGGCTCGAGGGAGGGGTCCTTCAGTCCACCCAATGATAGTTGAAACAAAAGCCCGTTCACAGCCGGGATAACGTGACGGACGGGACCGGACCAGTCAATATGAACACCTCTTTCGGTCGATCCGTGGTACGTTTAGTGCCCGCCTTCGAGATACTCGAAGGAGATGAACTGGATTTGTGGCTTCTCGCGAAAGGCGTCCGAGCTTGCCGATCCGCTGAATGTCAGCGACCATACCCTCCATAGGACATGCAGCGGCCTCAGGGTATTGCTGCGGCAGGTTCTCCTCGAGGCAGGAACACAATTCGTGAGGAGGTAGAGATGCGCCCGATCCGCTCATCTATCCCAACATTTACCATCATGCTCGGCCTCTGGACCGCGCCCTCGGCCTGGGCCCAGGCGCCGGTTTACCAATCCGAGAGTGGACCCTACCGCGTCGTGACCGTCGTGGATGGTCTGCAGGACCCCTGGTCCATCGCCTTTCTCCCCGGGGGTGAGATGCTGGTCACGGAGAAGCCCGGACGGCTGCGGATCGTGCGCGACGGGATTCTCCAGCGGGAGCCCATCGCGGGCACGCCGGAGGTCCGGTACCTGGGGCAGGGCGGCCTCCTGGACGTGGTACTCCACCCGGACTACCAGTCCAACCGGCTCATCTACCTCAGCTTCTCCAAGCCGAACGAAGATGGAAGCCAGGGTACGACCGCCGTGGTTCGAGGCAGGCTCGAGGGCAACCGCCTGGACGATGTAGAGGAGATTTTCGAGGCGAAGGCGTGGGGCATCAGGGGAGGTCATTATGGATCCCGGCTGGCCTTCGACGCCCAGGGCTACCTCTTTATAACGGTTGGCGACCGGCAGGCGTCTCCGGCGATGGAAACCGCGTATCTGCACCCTGCCCAGGATCTCACCAACCATCAGGGGACGGTCATTCGCCTGCATGACGACGGACGTGTCCCTGCGGACAATCCGTTCGTCGGCCGAGCCGACGCACTGCCCGAGATCTGGAGCTATGGCCACCGCAGCCCGCAGGGCCTCGCTATCCATCCCGAGACGGGTGACATCTTCCAGAGCGAGCACGGGCCCCAGGGCGGAGACGAACTGAATCTCATCCTGCCAGGGCGGAACTATGGCTGGCCCGTCATCGGCTACGGCACGAACTATGGGGGGACCCGCCTCTTCTCGACGAGGGAGGTCGTCGGGATGGAACAGCCGCTCCAGCACTTCACTCCTTCCATCGCCCCCTCCGGGTTGATGGTCTATACCGGCGACCGCTTCCCGGAGTGGAAGAACAGCGTCTTCATGGGAGGAATGGCCGATCCACAGGTCGCCCGGCTACCTCTCGTAGGTGATGGCGAGGGTGTGTACGTCGGAAGGATGGAGCGGCCTCCATTGATGATCGGCTTCGGGCGCATCCGAGCCATCACGCAAGGGCCGGACGGCTTGATCTACATCGCGATCGACGACCGCCGGGGCGGTGGCCTCACGCCGATCGTGCGCCTCGAGCCCGGCGATGGGATACGGGCTGCTGGATGATCAGGGATGGACGACCTTCTGCTGCGGCCTGGTAACGCGTCCGCGCTGACACGAACGAGGAGGATGTAGGATGAACGGCAAGCTGAAAATCGCAGGGTTCGCCGCGGGAGTGGTACTCCTGATCGGCGTGCCCAGTTGGGTGTACACCGCTCCTTATGCAGGCAACGAGGGACTTTCGCGTACGCCAGGTGTGAGAATCGGAGGGACGGAGACTCCTGCCCCAAACGACTTTAGCACCGTCAATGACGTAGGGGGTCCTCTGCTGATGAAGCAGGGCGGCTTCCCGCCGTTCGTGATCAACCTCTCGTATGTGGGGACTCCCGAGGGTGTGATCACGGCCACCCGCCCGGACGGGGGATACTGGGCGCAGCGTGTGAGAGACGGTAAAACCGACGGGTGGCTACGTATCGGTGACGCAAGGTATGCGATGCGGGCCACAGAGATCCTGGGTGACGCGCGCCTGCCGATGCTCGAGCTGTGGTCGGAAAAGATCGGCATGCCCATGGACATCGCGGTGGGTGGGCCTGACCCGCTCCGTGACTGGGAGGTCTTCCTCTGGACGGCTCGGTAGTTCGTCTGGCGCTGTGTGACCGCCGGTCGACTCACACGGCCCGCGTCGGAATCAATACAGCCCTTGCAGATATAGGAGGATCTCAAATGAATCGAACATCATCGGCTGGCCTCACCGCGCTCACGTTCGCCGTATCGATCGGCCTCTTGGCCGGACCCGTCTCGTCGCAGGATGTCGGGCCGACCGGCCCCATCCCCTACGACATCGTCGAGGGCTGGGCGAAGCCGTTCGCCGGCGAGGGCTTCGCCTTCGGTGGCAACTCGGGCGTCTACGCCGAGTCCCCGGACCGCATCATAGCGCTTCAGCGAGGTGAGACCCGCCTCCCCGACCCGGTGCCCGCAGAGTTCAATGGCTGGGCGGGCCCGCTCTGGAACGTCCTCTCGGGCCGCGGCCGCACTTGGCAGAACTGTATCTACGTCCTCGATGGCGGCGGAAACCTCGTCGAGGTGTGGGACCAATGGGACTACCTCTTCGAGGGCTCGGACGGGCCAGGGCCTCACCGGATCCGCGTCAGCCCGTACGACCCGGAGCGCCGCATATGGATCGTTCACGAGACTGCGCATCAGATCTTCGTGCTGTCCAACGATGGTAAAGAGCTCTTGAGGACGTTCGGGGAGAAGAACGTCAGCGGAACCGATGAGACGCATTTCGGCCTGCCGCAGGACGTCGGGTTCCTGCCCGATGGTCGGGTCTTGATCGCGGACGGTTACGAGAACTCGCGCGTCATGGTCCTCGACGCGGACTGGAATTACCTGACTGAGTTCGGCGGGCCCGGGGACGGCCCCGGTGAGTTCCAGATCGTGCACAGTATCGCGATGGCGCCGGGCGGCAGGGTCCTGGTCGCCGACCGTGACAACAACCGCATCCAGATCTTCAGCCAGTCGGACTACTCGTACATGGGCGAGATCCCGACCGGGGCTCTCGCGCTCGACATCATCGTGAGCGGGGACCGCATCTTCGTTTCGGACGTCAGGCCGCCGAGGCTGAGGCAGTTCGACCTGGAGGGGAACCCGGTCTATACGTGGTATGCGCCGGGCCAAGATTCTCCCAACTGGTTCCGCGAGATGCACTCGATCGGGGTCGACCCGGAGGGCAACTTCTACGCCGCGGACAACCAGAACGGTCGCATCCAGAAGTTCGTGCCCAAGGCGGACGCCGACCCGAGCCTCTTGGTGGGCCAGCCCTACATCCCGCGCTGATGGCCAACTCGACGGGGCGTGGCGCGCAGCTCGGTAGCGCGCCTGCGAGAGACTCAGGGGCAGATCCCAGGCCCAGGAATACGACGGCCGCCCGTCGTTCAGCGGACGCGGACGTACCTGACCGTAGATGGGCTCCTTGCCGGCCCCCCCTCGGTCCCTACCGTCGTGACCCGCGCTCAGGCGGAAGGTGTACTGGTTGAACGCCCCCGGCGCCATTGCGTCGGGGCCCTTAGCAACGACCGGTCGCCTCGTCATGCTGTTACCGGACACTTCGAAGGTGCCCGCGTTCGCGGTGAACGGGCTCCACACGTCGAGCATATCCTCCACGGTGGCGATTCCCCTCGGGGGGATGGGACGGGGCTGGTCACTCGTGACGAGCGTGTAGCTGTAGTAACCGCCCGTGAAGAGCAGGAGGCCGGGCTGGGGTGAGCCAAGGGTTCGCCCAAGCGGCCCGGTGGTCACCACTTCGGTGACCCGCCACGCCCCTTCGAGACCCTGGGCGGCCTGCTGACCCTCGAGCCCCGAGGCGGCCAACAGGACGGCGACTCCTACCGTGAGCGCGGTACTTCTCAAGCAGCACCTCCTAGTTGCCCATCAATACTTCGCTGGCGTCGAATCTTGCCCGGCCGGCCGGTACCCCGCAAGGCGGCACGATCGACGCGACCCGCCGCTTCCGGGGTCGAGCATAGACCGCATCGTTGAGTTGATCGAGCCTCGGAACCCTCGTAGTGTTGAACCGGAGTTCGTCTTCGCCGAGCGCCGTCCCGAGACGAGCGTGTGCTCGCGGCTCTCGAAGCGGCGCGCGTGTAGGGAGAGTCGGTCGGATCGGGTAGTGAGAGGATGGAGTCAGCCCTGCGCGGTGGACACCTATTCTCTCAAGTCCAAGACCATCCACCGCAGGGGGCCAACTCCACTCCGTGTCTCTAGGCGCGGCGTGATCATCGGACCTGCTGCGACCCCTATGTTGAGGCCGGCACGGTAGGTTAGATTTGGCACAGTTTGGGTCTTGGACCCCAAGGACGTATCGATCTAAAACGATGCACAACAACAACTTACGGGGCGTGGCGCAGCTCGGTAGCGCGCCTGCTTTGGGAGCAGGAGGTCCCCGGTTCGAATCCGGGCGCCCCGACTGAGGTAACTGGTTGACAGTATTGTGGTTACAGGAGACCTCACTACGAGATGCTGGATTGGGCTCTCCTAAGAGCAAAGGACAGCGTGTCCCGCCCAAGGGACTTCATGATGCTTACCTCCGCCCAGTCGGGTCTTGCGCGTGCAAGCGTTCCTGATAGCGCGCGCCGCTCAGCACGTTGCTGAGCGCGTAGTTCCCCTCGTGGCAGGCATACTCGTAGATAAGGTCGTCCAGCGCCCTCATCGGTATCTCGCCTCCCCACGGGCGAGTGTAGGTTCCAGGGTCGATGACTGTGAACTCGTAGTTGATCGTGCTCTCGTCCACCCTTGTGAGGCGCTCGATCACCCTCATGTCCTCGGAGCCACCCGGGTAGAAATATGTCTGCGGCCTCAGCGGTCTCGGCGGACGATTGATGGTGGGAAGGTTGGTGGTCTCGACCACGAGCGTATCGCCCTCCCAGTGGCCCCACGAGTCGCCCATCCACGGGCGGACATGCTCCGGCAGCGGCTTGCGCTCGCCTAGGCGGATGATGCGCACGTCGTGGACCATCTCCGTCATGATCATGATGTGGTCGGGGGTCTGCACGATCATGTAATTGTTGTTGTAGAAGTAGTTCGGAAGCATCGGAGGGCCGGCGTTGGACCCGAACGACATAAGGCAGCGCTCGGCGAGCGGCCGGTTCTCCGGATTGTCGTACTCGCCGAATTGACTATAGGCCTCCGCCAGCTCGGCGAAGCGTTGCTGCGCCTCGGGCGTCAGGGGAGGAATTAGGCCGTTCGCTGGATTCGTAACGATCGAGCTTCGCGGCTCGCCGTTGAAGATGGCAACCCGGTCGCCCGCATCGATATAGACGTAGTTGTAACCTCCCGTTCCGCCGGAGGCCGCGTCGAAGCTTGTGTTGCCGGTCCACACGCCACCTACCGGCGGCGCCTCGCGATCGGGATCGCTGGCCGCGTAGCCCTCCTCGATGCGTTGCTCCCGCTGCCCCTCGAGCGCCGCCACCTCGTCCGGCGTCAGTACCGGGGCGAGTCCTTCCGGACGCTGGATCTGCGTGATCGTCGCGTTTGTCCAGTTTCTCTGGAGGTCCGGACGACCATCGGGCGTACGAGGTACCACCCACTGCCGTCGGTCAAACGTGGGCTCCCGGGCCGCCGCGGACGGCGGGGCCATTAGCGCAGACGCGCCTACGAAGCTGAGCACCAAAAGCGAAGCAGAATAACGTGCGTGCATCGTACCCTCCTCTGAGCTCGCCGGCATTATTCCGATAATGCCACCCTATACGTGATTGGGCCAGTTGACCCCGCCAACCGGCGGGAGACACCGACTCCCGGAGCCCACCTCCTGGCCCCGGACTCACGCCTCTACCGGCTGATGGCCTCGTAGACCAAGGTCTGAAACTCCGTCTCTAACTCTGGGTGGATGCCTGGCGCCAGCTGGGTCATCACAAGTCCGATCAATTCCTCCCCAGGGTCGATCCAGAAGTAGGTGCTGGCATAACCCAGCCACCGAAAGACCCCGTCAGTGTCAGGAACGGGTGTGATGTCTGCGTCGGTCAGGACGCTGAACCCAAGTCCGAAGCCGTAGCCAGGTGCTTCAAAGTTGGCCCCGATCCTAATGGGGATGAGTTCCTCCGGAAGCCGGTTTGTGCGCATCAGCTCCACCGTTTCTGGCCTAAGAAGTCGGGTTCCGTCCAACTCACCCCCGTTCAAGAGCATCTGTGAGAACCGGACATAGTCGGTGGCGGTGGATAGCAGACCCGCACCGCCGGAAAGGAGTTGGGGCATATCACCGTTGCTACAGCTGGAGATCTCCAACCGCTCTAACGATCCATCGGCCGCGGTGACGTAGCCACTGGCCAAACGCGGTGACTTCTCCGGCGGGACGTAGAAATCCGTGTCCGTCATGCCAAGGGGCTCGAGCACTCGGTCCTTCAAGAACTCATCGAGGGGCTGTCCGGAGACCACCTCGATGACGCGTCCCAGGACATCCGTCGAGACGCCATAATTCCAAAGTGATCCAGGCTGTCCGAGAAGTGGCAGCCCACTGACCTCCTCGACCAAATTTTCCAGATCACCCGAAAAGACGTCCTCGCTACGATACAACGAGTCCACGGGAGTTTCCCCGAAGAGCCCGTAGGTGAGTCCTGACGTATGGCCGAGAAGATCTTCGATGGTGACGGGAGAGGTGGGAGGCACGACGCCAGCACTCGTGTAGACCTGGAGGCGTGCCAGATCGGGCAAATACTGTGAAACGGGAGCGTCCAGCGATATCCCACCGTCCTCAAGCAGCATCATTACGCCGACCGAGGTGATGGGCTTGGTCATCGAACATATGCGGAGGATGTCGTTCGGTTCGAGCAGAATCTGGTCTTCGATATCCCTGTACCCAACCGCTTCCCAATGTACCAGTTCTCCCCGCCGGGCGACCATCGTGACGACCCCGCTGACGATCCCATCATCGACGTATCGTTGCATGGCGGGTCGAATCCGACTCAGCCCTGTGGTCGTCATGCCAACCCCCTCCGGCTCACCCACAGGCAGCGGGGAATCGGACGCCACATCCGGGCTACAGGATACCAACAGGAGGGACACGGCCACGAGGTTGCTGATACGCATCGGGATCCTCCCTTTAGGGACTCTCTTTCATAGAAAGTCTCTGCGATTCTGCCGCGCGGCTAATGTGGTGACCGCAAGCGTAGCGCGCGAGCCCCCCCTAGATCACTACCTAGGGAAGCTCTGAACAAGACGGGTGTAGTTTCATGGTATGAAACGACCGGGGAGTTGTGAGCGGGCCATGGAGCTTCAGATGAGTTTCGCGGAGCTGGAGTACGATTCGAAGAAGCGGCGGACGCGCCGGGAGATTTTCCTGGAGAAGATGGAGGGGCTGATTCCCTGGCAACAGCTGGAGGATCGGATCGAGCCGTTCTATCCGAAGGCTGGCCGTGGCCGCCGCCCCTATCCGCTTGGGGTGATGCTGCGGGTTCATTGTGTGCAGCTGTTCTACAACGTGAGCGATCCGGGCATGGAGGATCTGCTCTACGAGGTGGAGTCAGTGCGCCGCTTTGCGGGTCTGCGCCTGAGCGGTTCTTTGCCGGACGAGACGACGATCCTGAACTTCCGCCACCTGCTGGAGACGCAGGGCTTGGGGATGGGGTTGTTCGAGGAGATCAATACGCATCTGGCGTCTCTCGGGCATCGGTTGAAGACGGGGACGATCGTGGATGCGAGCATCATTGACGCGCCGTCGTCGACGAAGAACCGCAGGGGAGAACGGGATCCGGAGATGCACCAGACGAAGAAGGGAAACCAGTGGTACTTCGGGATGAAGGCGCATATCGGGGTGGACGCCGAATCGGGTCTGGCGCACAGCTTGGCGACGACGGCCGCCAACGCGGCGGACGTGACGCAGGCGTGCGTGCTGCTGCATGGTGACGAGACGGAGGCATGGGGCGACGCGGGCTACCAGGGTGTGGACAAGCGCCCGGAGAACAGGGGTTGCGACGTCGCCTGGCAGGTGGCGATGAAGCCGGGCAAGCGTCGCCTGCTCGATCGGGACGGCGCCGAGGCGGCGGCCGAGAAGCGCAAGGCATCGGTGCGGGCGAAGGTGGAGCATCCGTTCTTGTATGTGAAGCGGCGCTTCGGGTACGGTAAGGTGCGCTACCGGGGACTGGCGAAGAACACGCAGCGCATCGCGTTGCTGCTCGGGTTCTCGAATCTGCTCATCGCTGGCCGCTACGCGACCGGATAACGCGGGGCCCATGCGCCCATGGGCCCCGCGAGGGCGGGAGCCGGACACATCGAAGCGACTTCCTGACGGTTCGGACCGTTTCTCCGGCGCGCCAGCCAGCACTTCATCGCTCCGATAGGTCTTCGAACCGGATCTTCGAACCGCAACCGATCGCGTTCCTCCCAAGATGGGGGTTGTTCAGACCTTCCCTAGTTCTCAAGCTTCCGCAACATCCCTTTCGATGTGCGCAGAAACGACGAGTGTATAAAAGGAGTACTGAGCAGATCCTCGACCGGCTCTAGTGCACGTTTGAAGGACTCGATTGCGAGAGCCGGGTCTGGCTCGGTCTCTCCCCTGAGGAAGTCCAGTCCGTAGTAGGCCTGGAGGCCACCCAATACTTCCAAGTCGAGGTCTGAGAAGCGATCAGGATCCAGATCGAGTCCCGAGCCGAGCTTCGAAAACCACTCCCGCGCGGCACGGTCACTCTCTTCCACGCCCTCTCCGATCGCGTGTATCATCCCAGGCGCAATCCCGCCCAGGCACTGCCTCCAGAGTCTGCCGCTCGCCGATACAACTCAATAGCCTCGGCATAATCCGATGGATCCTCCGTGTCCGTATAGAGGTCGGCCAGTGCTTCCGCCGAGGGGTGGTGTCCCTGATCGGCCGCCAGCTTGAACCAACCAAGAGCCGCCTCGCGATCCTGGTCAATCCCTGAAACTGGGAGGAAGATCCTTCCGGAGGAGACTTGACCTGCTCTCCACTGCGCTTCGGCTGATCCAAGTTCCGCAGCCCTCAGAACTACCCGCATCGCCTCATTCGGGTCTGAGCCAAGAAGCATCGTAGAAAGTGAAAGCATTGCCGGAATGTGTTCTTGTTCCGCCGCACGTGCGTACCACTCAAAGGCTGTGTCGTAGTCAATCGCGATGCCATCGGCACCGAGCTCGAACAGACGGCCATACTCGTACAGGGCGTCCGCTTCCCCTCGGTCGGCAGCGGCCGCCAAGGAGTCGACGTGTTGGAAAGGGGCGTCGGTCTGAGCACTCACCGGGAGCGGGCAAACCCCGAACGCAAGGTAAGAGACGAGTACGATGTCTCGCAGAACGGACGCGGGTTGGAGTAGCCTCATTGGGACATTGTCAATCGGCCTCGCGCTCCTTGAGTTCGTCGTACTTCTTTGCAAGCCCTTTGGCGAGGTGCACAGGGTACTTCTCCGCGTTCTTCTCCAGCTTGATCCGAATTGCCGCCGCTGGGTCAACTCCCGCAGCTTCACAGAAGAGCAGCGCGTATATCAGGACATCAGCGATCTCATCGCTCACTCGCCCATGACCGTCGCCAGTACCAAGTAGCTCGGTGACCTGCGCATCGGTCTTCCAGAGCATCTCTTGCTGGAGTTCTGCAGCCTCGATCCCCAACGCGGCGGCTAGGTTTCGCGGCGTGTGGAACTGCGCCCAATCACGCTCGTCGCGAAAGGCAGTGATCTCGACGATGAGTGCTTCGGAACCTGTCAACGACAATGGGACACTCTACGGGATTAATTAGAGAGCAATGTCCTGTGTGGTGAGGGAAGGGATGGGAGGATTGATGAAGACGGCCTCCGGGAGCGGTTTGGGCTTCGGCACACCTCTGACGAAGCGTTCGGGATGAGCGGCCCATGCTTCGCGGAGCACGGATTTCCTGCCGGCAATGACCTGATCGGCGTTTCCGAAGTGGACCTGCTCGGGGGTTAGCATCGAGATGCCGCCATGGCGGTGCTCGGCATTGTACCAGCGGAAGAACGATCGACAGAACGTCTTGGCTTGGCCCTGATCCCCGAACCGTCCGGGAAACGAGGGATGGTACTTCAAGGTTTTGAACTGAGCCTCGGAAAACGGGTTGTCATCCGACACCTGAGGCCGGCTCAACGAGCGGGTCACGCCGAGGTCAGCGAGAAGTTGAGCGGTGCATTGGCTCGTCATTGGAGCTCCCCGATCCGAGTGCAGGGTCAGGACCCGGGGCTGGACGCCATGCTTCAGGCAGCTCTGCTGGATCAACCGGCCGGCCAGGGCCGAGTTCTCCCGGTCCGCCACCATCCAGCCCACGACGTAGCGGCTGTAGATGTCCATGATGACGTAGAGGTAGTAATAGCTCCACTTCTTCGGCCCGAGCAGCCGCGTGATATCCCAGGACCACACCTGGTTCGGCGCCGTGGCCATCAACTCGGGCTTCTTGTACTCGGGATGGGTGCGCTGCGCCCGGCGTTCCTGAACCGGCACCTCGGAGGCCAGAACACGATACATCGTGCGTTCGCTGCACAGGTAGACCTCTTCGTCGAGCAGCGTGGCCACCACCTCGGCGGGTGAGCGGTCCACGAACCGCTCCGAACACAGCGTGTCGAAGACCTCGCCTCGTTCCGTCTCGCTCAATGCCCGGGCGGGCGTCGGGCGGGGCTGCTGTTGCCCGGTTGATGGGCCTCGACGACGGTACAACGTCGATCGGGAGACCTCGAGGGCCGCGCACGCCGGTTTTACACCGACGTGCTTAGCCAGCTCATCGGCCGCCTTCAAGAGTTTGTCCCGTCGTCGAGGCTTATCCCCAGCAGCCCCGCAACTTTTCCCTGCACGTCGATGATCAGGTGTGCCTTCCTGAGCTCATTCTCGAGCCGTGCGTTTCGCCGCTCCAGCTTGCGTACCTTCTCATCCAGCGGATTTCGCTCCGGCTTGCGGCCGCGTTTCTTCGACAGGGCCTTCAGCGACCCGCTATGCGCCGCCTTGCGCCACGTCGTCAGGTGCGACGAGTACAGGCCCTCTCGCCGCAGGACTTGACCCACCTCGCCGGGCTCGGTGCACCGGTCCGCTTCTTCGACGATCCGCAGCTTGTACGACGGACTGAACCGCCGCCGTAGCGGCCTATCTACTACCTCCGGGTCCGCAGGAGCTGCCGCGCTTCGCTTGGCCTCCCCGGTTCCAGGGGCACTACCATTCTCTTCCATTCTCTCTCGCAGTCCCAACATGTTCGGTTTCTCTGCCTTCGCCCTACTCTAATTCTTTGCGTGCTCCGTGTCTCACGTACGTTGGCAGAGAGGGGAGCGATGAAGTGCTGGCTGGCGCGCCGGAGAAACGGTCCGAACCGTCAGGAAGTCGCTTCGATGTGTCCGGCTCCCGCCCTCGCGGGGCCCATGGGCGCATGGGCCCCGCGTTATCCGGTCGCGTAGCGGCCAGCGATGAGCAGATTCGAGAACCCGAGCAGCAACGCGATGCGCTGCGTGTTCTTCGCCAGTCCCCGGTAGCGCACCTTACCGTACCCGAAGCGCCGCTTCACATACAAGAACGGATGCTCCACCTTCGCCCGCACCGATGCCTTGCGCTTCTCGGCCGCCGCCTCGGCGCCGTCCCGATCGAGCAGGCGACGCTTGCCCGGCTTCATCGCCACCTGCCAGGCGACGTCGCAACCCCTGTTCTCCGGGCGCTTGTCCACACCCTGGTAGCCCGCGTCGCCCCATGCCTCCGTCTCGTCACCATGCAGCAGCACGCACGCCTGCGTCACGTCCGCCGCGTTGGCGGCCGTCGTCGCCAAGCTGTGCGCCAGACCCGATTCGGCGTCCACCCCGATATGCGCCTTCATCCCGAAGTACCACTGGTTTCCCTTCTTCGTCTGGTGCATCTCCGGATCCCGTTCTCCCCTGCGGTTCTTCGTCGACGACGGCGCGTCAATGATGCTCGCATCCACGATCGTCCCCGTCTTCAACCGATGCCCGAGAGACGCCAGATGCGTATTGATCTCCTCGAACAACCCCATCCCCAAGCCCTGCGTCTCCAGCAGGTGGCGGAAGTTCAGGATCGTCGTCTCGTCCGGCAAAGAACCGCTCAGGCGCAGACCCGCAAAGCGGCGCACTGACTCCACCTCGTAGAGCAGATCCTCCATGCCCGGATCGCTCACGTTGTAGAACAGCTGCACACAATGAACCCGCAGCATCACCCCAAGCGGATAGGGGCGGCGGCCACGGCCAGCCTTCGGATAGAACGGCTCGATCCGATCCTCCAGCTGTTGCCAGGGAATCAGCCCCTCCATCTTCTCCAGGAAAATCTCCCGGCGCGTCCGCCGCTTCTTCGAATCGTACTCCAGCTCCGCGAAACTCATCTGAAGCTCCATGGCCCGCTCACAACTCCCCGGTCGTTTCATACCATGAAACTACACCCGTCTTGTTCAGAGCTTCCCTAGAGAGTCCCCTCTGCTCCGAGAGGCCAAACAATGACCTGGAGGACTCTCCCGAGACTGGTCCGTCGGGATGTCCACATCGGGCTCCTTCCCGGTGAGCGGACCGTGGTGTCGCAGGGCGGAGGCGATGTCCCATTTTGGTCACCGGATGGAAACGCGCTCTACTACTGGAGGAACGACGGCGCAGGTGAAGGTCGACCCGCTTCTGATCTCCATCCCGACGGGGACAGGATAATCGTCGCGCAGGATGCAGGCGTGTCCGCCACCCCCGACGGTGCGGCTTCAGAACCCGAACGATTCATCGTCGTCACCAACTGGTTCGAGGAGCTTCGCCAGCGGATGGGCAGTAATTGAAGGCTCAGATCCCCTGGCTTCGCGTCTTCGTGGAAGGCGTGGTGATCGTCGGCGAAGTGGGGAACTAGCGCCCTCGCATCAGTCCCATCCCCCCATCGCACCGCCCGATCATCACCCATAGCTTCACCGCATGGCCGACACCCCTCGCCTCACCGTCCGCTGCGAGTACCCCCGGCCCAGACTCGCCACCCGACGAGGTATCCTTCCGCCTATCGCCGCGATACGGACTTCACACAGGGAGAGACGCGCACGACTGGTTCCTAGCGATGCTGCGTAATTGCGACGAGTTCGAGGTCGAGACAGATGTGCCTGGCGAGTGGCCTGTGCCGTTCTGCAGTGAGACTGTGAGGCGGGTGGTGGTCGAGTAGGGCCAACAGCCCCGAACGCCGCTGGGACGCTCGGGGCTCAATGACTCAGGGGGCTTGCGGTGGAGTTGGAACGATGAGAACGGTCCCGGTGACGGTCACGGCTTTTTGAGGGCCGTGTTTGCCACCACCCCCCACGCAGCCCACCCCCTCGCCCTCGACGTGCAGCAACCCGCCCATCCACTCCAACTCGGTGGCCTCTCCGGAACCGGGAGCGAACGCACCGTCAGCGTCGAAGGTTCCAAACACCTCGAGGGAGTACGCGATTTCCGTCTTCCCGTCGGGTCCGAAAGCCTTAATGAAGTACGTGCCGGTGGCTTTATTCTCCTTGCCCTGCCTAAAGGAACCTAGATGATCGAAACTCCCTGCGCCGAAGCAGTTTTGGATTTGGTCGTCATCAAAGGAGATCAGATTTTCGCTTTTCAGCGCGGCTATGAAGGCGTCGCTGAAAGTGATCGATTCAAAGTTGTGGACATTACCATAACCGACCGACTTGCCCTTCTTGCCGCCGTTATGTGCCGCGTCGTCGATCTCACCAACAACAAGGTCTCCAATGGGGTGCGTGACCGTGTAGGCGGCATCCTCGGGCGGTGGCGGCGGGTCTCCGTCGTCCTTCCCGCAGGGGGGTGGGTGATCGGTGCCCTTACAGTTTTTCTTCGCGAACTGCGGCCCCGGACCATCCGACGCCACCACACCCGTTCCCACATCCTGGCAGCCCAAGAGGAGCGCCACCCCGAGTAGGGCAGCAAAAGGAAGAAATCGACGCATGACAGCCTCCTTGTGACGAGATGTGCCATTTCACTGTTAGTGACTCGGGCGGTCTCGTCGTCGGGGCGGGCGTCCGACATGGGCGTCTACGGCGGCGGCGGGACCGGAAAGCCCCATCGGGTCAGGCACCACAACCAGCACGGAGGGAGTGCGCCATAAGAGAGAGTCGGCCACCCCCATCGTTCGGAGGTGGCCGTCTTCTCGTTCAGGAGGCGCGAGTACTTCTTAGTTTCAGATCAAACAGTGCCAGAAACAGTGACAAACCCCACGGTTGCTGACGGTTGCTGGCGGTTGATGGACCCCTTGCAGCTCCGTGGCTGAGATCGCCATAAATGGCTTACCTATGGGACGATAGCGCATAGGGCAGGGAAGGGGGCTGTTGCTGGTGGTTGGCCGTACGCGGCTTTGGGAGCAGGAGGTCCCCGGTTCGAATCCGGGCGCCCCGATTAAAATTGAGATCACGTTGCCCTAAGCCCGGATTCGCGGGCTCGCGTGAGCGAGCACGCGGTGGCCGCCGTCAGGCGGCCGCCAGAACCGTAGGTTCGAGCCGAGGCGCCTTCTTGTGCTCCGCAGGCGGCCCAGTAGTTGACCGCCGAGCCCACCGAGGATTGCCGAAGGCAACCGCAGGTGAATCCGGGCGCCCCGACTGATGTAAAAGTATGTATGACAATGATTTATGGACTACATGGCTGTGCCGTGTGTGACTCCGAATAGGCGATTGCATCCCAATTGCATCTCATAGGTGCAAAAAGAGAGAAGGGTGTCGGAGTCGGGTCAACCGTCGATCGCTCTCCTAATGTCCGCTGCATCTGACTGCTGATAGAGTTGCTGGACGGTGTCGATGCTTTTCCATCCACCGGCCTCTGCCACATCCTGAATCGGGATGTGTTTGCGCTCCGTCGCCCATAAGCGGCGGTAGGGATGGAACTGCCCGCCACCGAGCTTCGGTAACCCGGCGAGCTTCTCTGCTTTCAAGAGCCATGTGGCGACCAGGTCCCGGCGGACGGGTCTGGTCTCGTCTCGGGGGGAGGGGACCCCCCTAGAGCAACACGAGTGGCAGCCCCAGCGCGAAGATCACCGACGCGCTGATGTCACTCATTCGGGGGCCACGTGATGGTTCCGCGGCTCTCCTCATCGAACTGCTCGCTCAGCTGCCCATACTGTTCGTTAATGCGCACAGTGGTCGATCTGACGCTCGATTCCATCGAGGCGCACGTCGGACTCTTGATACGGTACAGCTCTTGGGAGATGTCCCTGGCCCGCCGGTACAGATGCTCCCGGTGCGTGTATTCGTGGGCGCGCACGGCCCTGATGTACCGATCCCACAAGGCGACCACCCGGAAGTCCGCCCGTCCACGCTCGGTCCACCGCGGCACCTGGATCGCCGATTCGAGCTCGACGGTGACCTCGATCATCTTGCAGTAGCGCCCCTGTTGCCCATACCTGTACTCTAAATTGAGCCTCGACCTGTGGAGGCCGACCGTGTCCGAGCCCAGAGTTCCGTTGGCGGCCGTGCGGAGGGACAGACGAATTTCTGGGACCGTGGTGCCCCTCACGATGTAGGACACCTCCGCGACCTCGGCCGTCACGCCGGCCGGTAGGGGAGGAAGGGCTCGCACTGCCCTACTCTGGCCGCAGCCCACTTGGAGAAGAAGCAAGCTCGCAGGGAGCAGAGGCATGAGCCCCCTCACGGCGACGCTGAGGCGGGTTACCGCATCGGACATGGGCGCACTCCGGGGTCAGACCGAGGTCAACATCCGAGCACGGGCCGGTAGGCGCAAGCAGGAAGCCCGTCAGTGCGGCGAGAGGCTGAACGTCACGACTGTGGGCTCGAGGGACGTTCCTGGGTACTCGCAGCGGACGGTTAGTCGGGGAGTGTCGGCCATTTGGTGAAGCTAGGGGTCGCCATCCCCAGCAGCTCGGATCTCGTTGCGAATAGCCTGGCGGTGACGTTATGTTTTCCGCCGTCTTCCCCCCGATTAGGAGAGTTAGTGTGAAGAAGATCATACTCGGTCTCACTTCGACTCTGCTTGTCGCCACCGTCGCGTGCAGCGACGACTCAATGGAACCGGAGATGTGTGTGGCCGATACTGGGTCGGTCACGGCCACGGTGGACGTGACCGTGGCCCCCGTGTTCGCTTGGGACCCCGACTGCGCCGTCTCGGGGCTGCTCGTCGAACACGCCGTTAGCGGGGCCGGAGGTGACGTCTGGTTCATCCAGTCGTCGACTTTTGCACGGGTCAATCTGATCTCACCGCCCATCACATACGGAACGACGTCGCTCCCGGCGGGCGTCCAAACCTCGTACGGTCCCGACCCCCTGGTGCGAGGGACATCGTACGAACTCATCCTCTTACGGGTCGTCGATCCGACGATCACCACGTGCCCGGATCTGTTAGGGAAGGTCTGAACAACCCCCATCTTGGGAGGAACGCGATCGGTTGCGGTTCGAAGATCCGGTTCGAAGACCTATCGGAGCGATGAAGTGCTGGCTGGCGCGCCGGAGAAACGGTCCGAACCGTCAGGAAGTCGCTTCGATGTGTCCGGCTCCCGCCCTCGCGGGGCCCATGGGCGCATGGGCCCCGCGTTATCCGGTCGCGTAGCGGCCAGCGATGAGCAGATTCGAGAACCCGAGCAGCAACGCGATGCGCTGCGTGTTCTTCGCCAGTCCCCGGTAGCGCACCTTACCGTACCCGAAGCGCCGCTTCACATACAAGAACGGATGCTCCACCTTCGCCCGCACCGATGCCTTGCGCTTCTCGGCCGCCGCCTCGGCGCCGTCCCGATCGAGCAGGCGACGCTTGCCCGGCTTCATCGCCACCTGCCAGGCGACGTCGCAACCCCTGTTCTCCGGGCGCTTGTCCACACCCTGGTAGCCCGCGTCGCCCCATGCCTCCGTCTCGTCACCATGCAGCAGCACGCACGCCTGCGTCACGTCCGCCGCGTTGGCGGCCGTCGTCGCCAAGCTGTGCGCCAGACCCGATTCGGCGTCCACCCCGATATGCGCCTTCATCCCGAAGTACCACTGGTTTCCCTTCTTCGTCTGGTGCATCTCCGGATCCCGTTCTCCCCTGCGGTTCTTCGTCGACGACGGCGCGTCAATGATGCTCGCATCCACGATCGTCCCCGTCTTCAACCGATGCCCGAGAGACGCCAGATGCGTATTGATCTCCTCGAACAACCCCATCCCCAAGCCCTGCGTCTCCAGCAGGTGGCGGAAGTTCAGGATCGTCGTCTCGTCCGGCAAAGAACCGCTCAGGCGCAGACCCGCAAAGCGGCGCACTGACTCCACCTCGTAGAGCAGATCCTCCATGCCCGGATCGCTCACGTTGTAGAACAGCTGCACACAATGAACCCGCAGCATCACCCCAAGCGGATAGGGGCGGCGGCCACGGCCAGCCTTCGGATAGAACGGCTCGATCCGATCCTCCAGCTGTTGCCAGGGAATCAGCCCCTCCATCTTCTCCAGGAAAATCTCCCGGCGCGTCCGCCGCTTCTTCGAATCGTACTCCAGCTCCGCGAAACTCATCTGAAGCTCCATGGCCCGCTCACAACTCCCCGGTCGTTTCATACCATGAAACTACACCCGTCTTGTTCAGAGCTTCCTTAGCGACAGAGGGCCTGTGCCGCTTGGTGATCCATCAATTTACGTGGTGACCTGGGGGCGATGATCGGGTGGTGTGATGGCTGGATGGGACTACGACTCAGCGCCCACACCCAAACGGGGCGATTCCGGGCGTCAGAGGGGCTTCCGCTTGCGCCTAACGGCTCGCCGTCGGATGTTGACCTCGGAAACCGTGGTGATCGTCGACAGCATCCTCTTGGCCTTGGGGCTCGAGGAGAAAACCGAAGGAGGTCAGAATGAATCGTTCCCTCACAACAGCGGTCGGCCTTGCGCTCGCAGTCGCCGCCCTTCCGACCTTGGCGACCGCTCAAGGCGCGGGATGGTCGACGCTGTTCGACGGCTCCACTCTCGACGGTTGGAGAGTTCTCGGAGACGCCAACTGGGAGTTGGCAGACGGTGCCGTTTCAGCAAATAGCGGCAGCGGGTTTCTCGTCTCGGGGGTGTCCTACGGCGATTTCGAACTGACGCTGGAATTCTGGGTCGATGAGCCCGCCAACAGCGGTGTGTTCATTCGCTGTTCGGATCCCGAAAACGTTGGAGCTGCCAACTCCTATGAAGTTAATATCTTCGATACGCGGGCCGACCAGACATACAGAACCGGAGGAATCGTGAACCTGGCAGCGCCGGCTAGCGTCATCAACACCGGGGGCCAGTGGAACAGTTTCGAAATCACGGCCCAGGGATCTCGGCTCGTCGTCATCCTGAACGGCACCCAGATGGTCGACACGACCGACGATCAGTTTGCCAGCGGACCGTTCGCGCTTCAGTACGGGGCGGGCACGGTCCGATTTCGCAACGTCCAGATTCGGTCGCTCGACTGAAACCTCGACGGCAAGCCAAGAAAGCCGCTACGCCGTCGAGCATGAGTTGATGGGTTGCTACCTAATCTGACGCCTATCGCTAGGTCATCTGACGCATAGAGGGTCCGGCCTCTTCCAGAAATTCCACCAGGTACGAGGCCCCCAAGCTTGCCGGGAACTCTCCTGGTCCGCGGCATCTTGTTACCGAATGTAGAGCTCTGATCAGGGGCGGCCGCCTGTGCCGAATCCGCCTCGAGCGGGTACGCTCCTAACAAGCACCCCCTGCAAGGAGTACCTCGATGGGCAACAACATCGTCCACGTTATCGGAACCGGGACCATTGGTGAGCCGCTGATCGGTCTGCTGGCCATTCACAAGGCCGAGTTCAACATCGATGAGGTCACGTTCCACAAAAACATGCCCCACAGTCACGACCGTCCCAAGCTCCTGCAGATGATCAACAAGGGCGCTAACATGGCGACTCGCAAGGACCGCATCGGGAAGTTCAAGGCGCAGGGCATTGAGGTCGCCTACGAGCAAGAGGAAGCCATCGCGCGGGCAACGTTGGTAATCGATTGTACGCCGAGCGGCATCGGCATCGACAACAAGAAAGAGTTCTACAACAAGTATCGTGACAAGGTACGTGGGTTCATCGCCCAGGGTTCTGAGTTTGGCTTCGGTACGATGTATGCGCGAGGCATCAACGACGAAGTGCTCGACGACCGCGACCCGCAATTTGTGCACGTGGTCAGCTGTAACACGCACAATCTGGCCGCGTTGCTGCAGACCCTGGGTGACGACAGCGTCGGGGGATTGGGGATCGAGGAAGCACGTTTCGTGTGTTTGCGGCGCGCGAACGACATTTCACAGAACAGCAGCTTCGTGCCTGCGCCGCAACTCGGCGTTCACGGTTTGGCACTCCGACGATCACGACCAGTTTCTGGAGCACCCATCACGCTCACGATGCGTACCGATCTAGAACAAGCGCGTTCCGAAGACGACAGGGGCGAGCATGGTCACGAGCTGAATCTGTATTCGAGCGCGGTCAAGCTGAACACACAGTACATGCACGCGGTGCACTTCTCGATTCGAACCAAACACAAGATCAGCATCGACGAAGCACTCGTCCGGCTGCGCGAGAACAAGCGCGTGGCGTTAACCGAAAAGCTCTCGGCCAACGACATCTTCTCGTTCGGTCGCGAGCATGGTCACTACGGCCGCATCCTGAGCCATACGGTGGTGCCCACCCCGGCCCTCGGCCCCGGCCCACCGCAACCCGGGGTGATCACGAGATAGTGGGCTCTTGCTTCACGCCACAGGATGGCAATTCATTGCTGTCTTCGATCGCGCAGACATTAAGGTGGTTGGATCGGGACAGCATAGACGACCGGATTGATTGTCTACAACCGTATCTGTTCCAGGAGATTTAGGACCTTCAGAACTCCCAGGTCAAACCGAATGAGGGCAGAATGGGCAGGAGTGTCTCCCCCACGTTCTGGATTGCCTTTCCGGACGGAAGGTCGACCTTGTAGTCGTAGGACCGCAGGTTCTCCCGATTGTAGAGGTTGAAAACGTCCAGGAAGGCGCTCAACGTGCCCCTGCCCACCTGGAACGTTCGGGTGGCACGGATATCCATGCGGTGGTAGGCCGGCAGTTGAAGGGCATTGATCGGGCCCGGCCGCTCGTTGACCAGCAGTTGAATGCACACGTCGTCGGTGCAGGATCGCGACCCAGGTGGGGGGTTGTCGCTCGGGATGACCCCGAGCGTGTCGACCTGGAACTCCATCGGAGTGCTTGGCCACCCCGTGTGGTACTGCCAACCCGCGGAGAACTCCCAGGCGTTGTCTGGCCGATAGTGCCAGCGCGTGTTGAAGGTGTGGCGTTGATCGAACGTCCTCGGGATCCATCGACCATCCAGCTTGTCCTCGGTCCGCGCGAGTACGTAGCTCGCGGTCCAGTCGGCTCGGCTTCCGAGCGGTCCCGAAAGGGTGAGCTCCAGTCCGTCGGCGCGTCCCTTTTCGGGCAGGAAACGAACCCGATCGTTCCCGACCTCGGGGAACGGAATGATCTCCCGAATGACGTTGAGATAACGCGGTCTTGGATCGGAGATGGCGCGATGGTAGACCTCGGCCCTCACCTGCCACCCACGCCCGAAGCCATGTTCGATCCCCGCGGCAATCTGGTTCGCACGTTCGGAGCGGAAGAACAGCGTGTCTCCGTCCACGGCGGACAGCTCATCCAATCCGTGGGATTGGTAGTAGGCCCCCCAGCTCGCCCGTAGCGTGGTATTCGTGGTCAATTCAAGGGCGGCCTGGACTCTCGGCGAGATGTCGGAGTCCGACGTGTGGGTGCGGTAGTCGTAACGGCCCCCGAGCTCGAGGACCAGTCGGTCGTGGGGCTGGAGCCGGGTCGCCAAATAGGCGCCGGTCTCCGTGGATTCCGGCCGGAGGGAAACTCGGACGGAGTCGACGCTGACTCCCACCGTGCCGTCTCCTAGGTGGAACTCCTGGCCGATTTCGCTGCGATAGTTGTACCGAGACTTCGAGAAGCGAAGCTGGCCACCGAACTTGAGCACGACCCTGTCAGCAACGGCCCAGCGCCAGTCCTGTTTCGCGGTCAGGAAGTCGAATGCGGACTTGTCGCTCACTTCCAAGGCATCCGCTATCTCCGAGGAGCCTGGTTCGAAATCGAACCCGGTTCGGCTTCGCGAAAGAGAGGCGATGGAGAGTATCGTCGAAGCATCCATAGAGGGCGAGAGCTGCCAGGCCCAGTTCAGCCAGGCGTTCGCATTCCGCCAGTCTGTGAGCAACTCGCCCTGTGACGTATCGTTGTTGAGCACGCTGACGGACTTGAGGTCGAGGTCGTCACCTGCGTAAAGCACATGCGCCGAGAACCGGTGGCGGGCACCGACCAGGAGCTCGACCTTGCCCATCACGTCGAAGTAGCGGGGTGAGAGATCATCATTGGTGTTCTCGTCCTGGGCCATCGCCAGAAGGATGTCCAGGAACCCGCGTCTGCCCGAGACCAGCCAGCCGCCGCGACCATCGTTAAAAGTCCCTTGAGTGCGAGCCGTGATGTTGGAGACGCTGAACCCGATCGAGTTGCGCATGCCCTCTCCGATCGGCTGCTGAGTCCGCATGTCGAGCAGACCCGTCATACGGTCCCCGTATTGCGTGGGGAGCCCTCCGGCGATGAGGTCCAAACCACCCAGAGTCCGAACGTCCACAATCCCCATAATCGCGTCCAGGTCCTTCATGTGGTATGGCTCGAAGAGCTCGACGCCGTCGAGCTGGATCAGCAGCTCGTCGGGGTAGCCCCCGCGCACGGCCATCTTGGCCGAAATATCGCCGGTCGCCACACCTGGGACGCGCTCCATCGTACGGAAAACGTCCTCACCGAGCTGGGGCAGAGCTTGCATTTCCTCCTCTGTGAGGGTCTGCCGCATCAGCGTGGCCTCGTCGCCCCCGATCCCGAACGTACCCGGGGCGACGACGATCTCCGCGAGAGCGAGGGGATCTCGCATCAGGCGGAGATCCAGAATCGTGGGACGGTCCAATGTGACTTGGGTGGAACGGATCCCTTCGCTGCGGAATCCGAGGGCGTCCACGTCGAGGGTATAGGCTCCAGGCGGCACGGACGGGATGAGAAAGCGACCGTCGGCGTTCGTGAGCGTCGCGACACGCAGTTCGCGCACCTCCACCCGGGCCACAGCGATGGGATTGCCCGATTCGGCTTCACGCACGAAGCCCCCCACGATTCCCGTGGTAGGCAGTGGAGCCTCGGGCTCATTTGGGCGCGTGATCAGGATCTGGTTGCGCCGCGCCGTGAAGGTCAGCTCCGTGCCTTCGAGCAGAGTTTCCAGGGCCTCCCGAACCGTCTTGTCGACGCAGTTGCAGGACACCTTCAAGTCCGATGGTATCGATTCCGGGCTGAAGCCGATTGGAACAGCGGAGCGGGCCTGCAGCCTCCTGAGGGCATCCATGATCGACACCCTTTCCACCTCGAGGTTCGCCTTCCGGGCCAGCAATCCGGCGTCTTCACCGGTCTGAGCTCCGGCACCGGACGTAAACCCGCCCAGCGCGAACGCCACCACAACTGCCACCAGGCCGCAGGCCCAACTTCTCCACCGTGTCATAGTCCCCTCCCCGTCATCCCCCGTGATCGTCCTTCAAGCACTCGTCCTCCAACCGCTCGTCTCCTAGCCACCGATCTTCACTCCGTCCGCGTCGATCTCGCATGCCGTCTGGACCAACAGACAGAGGGACTCGACCACCTCGTCGAGGGTCTCGTCCCCGAACCAAGCCGTCACGGTACGGGTCGTCAGAGCGGGATCGTCCAGCCCGATGGTCACTCCGAAATGGGCGGACACCTCCTCCAGGACCCAGGGAAGGGGCGTGCTCTGGAAGAGCAAGATGCCCCCTGGCCAGTCCAGGAGATCGTACACGTTTTCGACCGTCTCCAGGCTGAAGTCGCCGTTGGCTCCCAGGCGGGCGACCTGCCCACGGGAGACCTCGGCAGCGCGCCCGTTGGTGGCGGTGACGGCTACCCGACCCTCCACCACTAGCACCTTGAGATCGGCGTTCTCACTCGTCATCTCGAAACGTGTTCCCAGCACTCGCGCCTCGCCAAGGTCGGTATGGACCAGGAAGGGCCGCTCGGTGTCGGACTCCACCGCGAAAAAGGCACGCCCGCTCAGCCATGCCTCTCTGAGCTCGCCACCCTCTGCGAAGCGCACGCGACTTCCCGGGGCAAGGCGAACGAAACTTCCATCCGCGAGAGCCACCGTCGCCGCCTCAGTGCTTGCCGCCACGTATTCCGTACCGACAACCTGCTCTGTGGCGGGGCCCAGCCGACCGATCCACACTCCAAGGCTCACGGCGGCGATCACCGCCGCCGCGGCCCAAGGCCGGATCTCTTTGCGCCCGAGTCCCCGGGCGAAGCGGCGACGTATGTCCTGTCTCCTGAGCGCGTCTGCCCGGCTAATGATGGTCTCGAGCGTCGGAGGGGCAGGGAGCGACCCAGCGTCGTTCGCTGGGGCGGCAGTCCCAGTCCAATCCCAGATGGCCGAGACTTCCTTGAAGTGCTGTTCGTTCCCGCGTGACTCGGCACGCCAGTTAGCCAAGCGGCGCTCCTCGATCGGCTCGGCCTTTCCGTTCAGGACCCGGATGATGATGTCGTCCATAGTTATCCTCCGCGCCTCGTGGCCGAATGTATTCTGTGAAGGCACATCCTATACCTCGCCATCATTGGTGATGCGATCATCGTTCTGCGAGTCATCCTCAGCTGCGGCCTCCGGCAGGAAGGGCCGAAGCAGGACCCTCAGATCATTCAGAGCCAGGCTCATGTGGTTGGCCACCGTCTGTCTCGATATTTGCATGATCTCGCCAATCTCCGCGTAGGAGAACCCGCGCTCCCGGATCAGCGTGAAGATCTCCCGGCGACGCGGAGGGAGGTCCCGTATGGCCTGGGCAACCGCCCGATCCAGCTCCAACAGCTCGACGTCCCGATCGGGCATGTCTCGACTGGCGAGAGTGTCGGGGTCCTCGTGTCGGGCCGAATGGCGGGGGGACTTAAGCACGTCCAGTGCCGCGTTCCTAGCGATGCGGTGAACCAAAGCTCCCAAGGAGCCGCTCGACCACTTCTTCCGCCCCTCCCAGACACGTACGAACGCGTCCTGGGCCACGTCCTCGGCCTTGTCCCAACTTCCCACGAGTCTGAAAGAATAACTCACCACCGACGTCCAGTGCTCCGCCAGGAGCACCGACATGGCTTGTTCGTCGCCCGCCTGAAGGCGTCGCATGAGTGAGAGGTCGTGGTCTGTCATATCTCGTCAACGACTGGGGCTCCCGATAGTACCAATGGCTGCACGTGCATGTTCGGCATGACATCGCCAGAGCCCGCCTGGCTGTGACAATACCCCTGTGCGGGGACCACGGACCTCTCATTGGTATTCCTCGGGTGATTGGTATTCCTCCGGAGTTCAGTCGTTGAGAGGGCATATGAGTGGCCAGGAGGTCGGCCGACGTCGAAGAGCGGCTCTTTGGCCACAACCTGCTTGAGGGGACGGAAAGATGAAGAAGGGGAAACAGGAACATCGGTGGGTGCTGCTTGCCAGCACCATGTTCGCAGTGGGTGCTTGTGACTCGCCGGTCGGCGTAGACGACTCCGAGCCCGACGACGTGTTCGGCTCGGGGATCGTGGTCACGGAGGTCCGTGCAGTGGCGGGCTTCACCGGCGTTCGCGTGAGTGGTGGGCACACGGTCGTGGTGGAACAGGCGGAGGTCGAGGGGGCCGAGGTTACCACGGACGACAATCTTGTTGCGTTCGTAAGAACGGACATTATCGGTGGCACACTCGTCGTTTCGATCGACCCGCAAGTGCGGCTGCGCCCGACGGAGCCGCTCATCGTGCGCATTCACGCGCGCGAGCTTTCGACTCTGATCGCATCGGGCGCCGTCTCGCTCGAGGCCGACATCGGATCGGTGCCCGAGTTGAACGTCCAGGTGAGCGGAGTGTCGCTGGTGTGGGTGACCGGATCGGCCGAGTGGCTGCATTTGCAGATCAGCGGTGTAACCGCCTACCACGGGTTTGGCGTCGAGAGCGATTCAGCCCTGGTCACTGCGTCGGGCGTGAACCTAGCCGAACTCTGGGTGCACGACCGACTCGAAGTGGACGGGAGCGGGGTGTCCACTGTTCGTTACCGCGGGGACCCGGGCGTGATCGCGCGCCTTAGCGGGGCATCAACGGTGGTGCCTGTTCCCCGAGCCGAGGCCGAGCGGGTAGCGGCCTCGCAGCAGTCCAATCCGGCCATAACACCGCCCGATCATGTTCTCGCCTTCTCCTCATATTGACCACTTAGGTCCTGCCCTTCACATTATCCCGACGCGTCGGAAGGCTCTTTGATAAGAGGGCCGGTCAGTGTCGTGGATCCCGTTGGATTGGAGGGCGAAATGAGCAATCGTATGGTGGTGGTACTTCTCGCCGTTCTTTGTGCAACCGCAGCGCTGGGTGTCGTCTCGACCGCGGCGGCGCAAAACAGAGCTTCCGACGCTGGGCAGTGGGAGGTCCCCAGGACACCCGACGGCCATCCGGATCTTCAGGGGAAGTGGACGAACCAGTCGATGACTCCGATCCAACGTCCAACGGACCAGGAGGGTCTGGTCTACACGCCCGAGGAAGTCGCCGAGATAGAACAAGGATATGTGGACCGCACCGTCAGTGGCGCCCAGCCGAGCGACCCGGATCGTCCGCCACCGCCACCCAAGAATACCATTTCGGCCGTGGACTCGTACAACAACGTCTATTTCGAGAGGGGTAACCGGGTGGCCGTCGTCAACGGCGAACCCAGGACGTCACTCATCACCTTTCCGTCCAACGGCCGGATTCCCGAACGTACGCCAGAGGGCCAGAGGCGGTTCCAGGAGCGCCAGGACTTCAGGAGCCAATTTGCTCAATACGATCACCCGGAGCTGAGACCACTCGCCGAACGCTGCCTCACTTCGTTCGGTTCCCCTGCTGGCCCCCCGATGCTCCCCAACGGGGGCTACAACAGCAACTACATAATCGTACAGACGCCCGATCACGTGATGATCATGACGGAGATGGTCCATGACACGCGGATCATCCGGATGGGTGATGGCCCACGGCTGCCTCCACACATCCGCCCGTGGATGGGAGACTCGTGGGGCCATTGGGAGGGTGATGTGCTCGTGGTCGAGACCACCAACATCCATCCCCTGCAGCCGTACTCCTCGGCAGAAATGAGAGTAACGGAGCGGTTCAGCCGCATGAATGAAGATGCGATCCTCTACGAGTTCACGGTCGACGACCCGTCGACCTACTCGGAGTCATGGGGAGGGCAGATCGCGATGATGGCGATGTACGACCAGATTTACGAGTACGCCTGTCAGGAGGGCAATTACGCGCTCGCGGCCGTCTTGAGCGGCGCGCGTTATCAGGAGAGAATCGAAGCGGAGGAAACGAACGACTCTAGGCGTGATTGAGAGCCGGCTCTGGAACCCCGCCTTACATGAGCCCTGGGGAAGCCGCTGGGCCGGGCGCGATCGCCCGATCGATGATCGACGCTATCGTCGAGAGGACGAGCAGGTAGCTCAACAAGACGATCAGCGTGGAAAATATTTCAGCAACACCTGCCACCAGATCCAGGCGTGACACCGCAATGAGAACCAGTGGCACGAAATAAAACATGCCGTTCCAGCGCCCGAGAAAACTCATGTGTAATTGTTTCTTACGATGGAGAAAATAGGAATCCAGCACGTATTGTGAAAAAGCCACCCCAATAACAATGGGTAGAGCAGCTGTCACCTGACCTGCGATGGCAGCACCTGCAAGTCCGGAAGTAACAAACAAGAAATCGGTGGCGTGATCGAACAGTTGTCCTCCAGGTGACGCGGTGTCCCTTCGACGCGCCACGATGCCGTCGGCGAAATCGGTCGCGATGGCGATGCCTACCAGCGTCAGCAACAAAAGCGGTGTTATGAATTCTGACTGGGCGAAGGCCAGTGCGGTCGGCACCGCTAACAGCAGTCGAAGACCGGTAAGCAGGTTAGCCATTGGGGACTACCGGTCACCCATTAGTGACTGAATAAGTCCCGCTGTGCACGACGCCAAAACAGAAGTCCGATCACCGCATTGAACAGAATGAAAAAATTATGCTGTACGAACCCGAATGCAGCCATCTGTCCCTCATTCTCAGGAAACAGGACGACCCAAGAAGTGATCGCCGCAGCGCGCATGGGCGTGGGCACCGCGGCCGCGAAGAAAATCACGGGCAAATAACCCAACGACGAGGCAAAGGAAGTCTCAACACTGAACAGACTCAGCGCGATGGTATAGACCACAACGGCGGAGAGTAATGCGGGTGAGCGTAGTAAGAAAAACCATAGGTAGTGCTTGGGCTTCGCCAGCCTGAATGCATGGAGGAGTCGCTTATCCCGTAGTTGGTTGTTGGGCAGGATTTTTCCCTGGAAGTACAACATCCATAGGGTAAGAATTACCGCTGCCCCCAAAGCGATAGGTGGAATGAGGCCAAATACCTCGGGGAGCGTGTCACCACTAATGAAGAATCCTATCGTGGCCCAAACCAGCAAGTAGAACACTTCACAAAACATCACGAACAACATGACCGAGCCGACTTCCCAACCAGGTACCTGATCACGCTTGTTGAGATAATAGGCCATAGCGCCCTTACCGATCTGCTCATTAAAGATGGAAATGATGTAGGCGCTGGCACGGATCGGCAGAATGTCTCGGTACCTTATCTCTTTGATAAACCAGCTGAGGGCGCGAGTCACGACCAGGGTGTCGATGGCAAAATACAGAAAGGAATAGACGGTCATCAGCAGCAGCCATGGGATCCATTCGACGTTGCTGAAGACTTGCGTCATGTAATCGACGAGGGAGAGCCCCTCACGTCGTGCAGCGCCATTCAAGCGGACGTATAAATAGGCGAAGCAACCCACAGTGATGCCTAGAAGAACAACGCGCTGTAACGCGCCTGGTTTGCGAGGTGCTTCGAGCTCGCCAATTTCTGTTTCTGTCATGTCTCCTGCTTCTTCTCGGTTAGAATTTTTTTGAGTGTTGTGGACAGGGGCGTGAGGCTAATGCCCATTTCCGCGTCTGCATTTTTCTGCACCACTTCGCTGGTGGTGATGACGTCGATGACCGTCGGCGAGACTCCTCCCCCATTTAATCGACTGGTCATTGCAGCGCCCAACCTGGCAATCCAAAGGGGAATCGTAGCAATCGTTATTGGGTTTTCCATCATTCCAGCGACTCGCGCAATCAACGCTCGATACGGGATAGATTCGGGTCCAACCAATTCATGGACAGAGACGCCGTCGGGTTGAGTCCGGCAGACCTGCAGTATTGCCCCACCCAAGTCGTCTATATCCAGAGGGCGCATTTCGTAATGGCCGCCACCCAAGAGTCTTGCCTTACTCTGTGCTGCCGTTTCCACAAGCGCGGCTGCTCCTGCGGTACCCGGTCCCAGCAGGATGGGGGTTCGAATGATGCTCGAGGATATTCCCGATTCTGCAACCGCCCTCTCCGCTTCACCTTTGGACTTGAGAAAACGGTTAGGTGAATCCGCACTGGCGCCAAGCACACTGATCAAAACGATGTGTCTTATACCCGCTTTTTGGGATGCTTCAACCACGGACACAGTCGCGGCAACGTTTGCAGACTCATAAGTTGATGCCCTGCTTTCAATCAGAATGCCAGCAAGGTGCACAATACAAGACGCACCTTCTATGGTCTTGGCGAGCTCGCCAACATCCTGATAAGAAATGACGCGAGCGGCTATCTGGGGTGAGCGGGGGAGGGAAGCGGCGGCGCTTTCTGATCGCACGCCGCCGATGACGCTGATGTCGCTATCCTCAGCAACCCGAGCCAACAGGTTTTGACCCACGGTGCTGTTGGCTCCAGTTACCGCGATTTTCATACGTTGGGACTGTGTCCTGGAAGGGGGTCACGTGAGCCGGACATGGCAGACAACATGCGTCGGAAGCGCGTGGGGCTGCAAGCGGCTCGGACGTCCTCGGTGGCGTTTGCCACTTTACCGTCTGCCTTCCTATTATCAGTCCCCTGCCCGCCGCCACTGCCGAGGGAGCAGCAGATACGTTCGGATGAATCCGTCTTCTTAGAAAGACGTCAAAAGGGGCGAGTGAACCGTGAATATCAATCGTAGCATCGTTCGTAGAGTGTTGGTGGTAATCGGAGTCCTGGTCCTCATCCCGGTCTTCGCATTGGGTGCTCTGGCGGTCTCGGCGCGTACTTCCGACGGACCGTCTGTAGTATTCAGTGGTGGACCGCTCGTTGCCGGTGAGTTGGTGAGGGGTGCAGAACCGGACTGGAGTTTCGTACGTGATATCCGGCGCATCGAACTGCAGCTCCTCGATCCTCCCCGGTCCCGAATCCTTGGGATCGTGGAGCATGAAGGTAAGATCTATCTCAATTCCGACTACATGCTCGGCTTTGTCGGACGCCTATGGAAGAGATGGCCGGCGCAAGCGGAACGAGATGGCCGGGCTATCCTGCGCATCGAAGGTAAGAAGTATGAGCGCCAGCTCGTGCGCATCCAGACGGGTGCGATAGTGGACGATGTAGCTGCGGCGTTCAACCGCAAATATAATCGCGTAATGACACGTGCTGAGGTCGAGTCGGGGAAACTGTGGCTTTTCGAGATGGCCCCACCCAACGCGAACATGACCGGAGGTTCAAGGTGAAATGGTTCTACTGGATTGGGGGTGGTGTGTTATTCGCCGTCGTCCTTATCGTTCTATTCGTACCCGGGCTTGGGGACAATATCGAAGGAAGGTTGTTGGGATGGATGGCTAGAATGGGTAGTCCCTGACAGGCACCGATCCCTTCTCTGAGCTCTTCTCAAGATTCGAGACCGGGCCGTACAAGTTCAGCGGGCCTCTCGACGCCTGATCCGGCCCGCTCGTAGCCCGAGGCGATCTGGTTGATGGGGGGTGTGAGCTCGGGAGCCTCGAACGACCGCTTGATGCGTTCGGCCGGTACCTCCCCATAGGCCGTGCTGCGTTGTTTGGGGATGCGGCCACAACTGCGAATGAGCTCTTCCATCCGGGCGGGGGCCAACTCCTGACCATGTTCGGCGCCGGCGGCCCGAGTGATCGACTCGTTCATGAGCGTGCCGCCTAGATCGTTCACTCCGGCGTTCAGGCAGGCCTTCACTCCTGGGTTGCCCATCTTCACCCACGAGGTCTGGATACTGCTGAAGTACGGGTTAAGCGCGAGGCGCGCCACGGCGTGCATCAGAACAGCCTCGCGGAAGGTCGGGCCACGTCGCGCACGGCCCTTCAAATAAATCGGCGCCTCCATGTGAACGAACGGCAGAGGCACGAACTCGGTGAAGCCACCGGTCCGCTCCTGGAGGGTACGCAACCGCAGCAGGTGCCGAGCCCAGTTCACCGAGCTCTCCATGTGCCCGTACATGATGGTCGCCGTGGTGCGGAATCCGACCCGGTGAGCGGTCTCCATGACCTCTAGCCACTGCGCGGTGTTGAGCTTGTCAGGGCAGAGAACGTCTCGAATCTCGTCGTCGAGAATCTCGGCGGCGGTTCCGGGCAAGGTTCCCAGGCCCGCGTCCTGAAGCCTCTCCAGAAACACCTCGAGGCTCACGCCGAGGGTTGCCGCCCCCTGCCAGACCTCGAGGGGAGAGAAGGCGTGCACATGCATTCCCGGGACAGCCTCTTTTACTGCGTTACAGATGTCGATGTAGGTCTGGCCGGTGTACTCCGGATGAATGCCGCCCTGCATGCAGACCTCGGTCGCCCCCCGGTCCCACGCCTCGGCGGAGCGGCGAATCACTTCGTCGAGGCCGAGATTGTACGGCTTGCCGCGCAGGTTCTCGCTCATCTTGCCCTTCGAGAAGGCGCAGAACTGGCAGCGGAAGTAGCACACGTTGGTGTAGTTGATGTTGCGGTTGACGACGTACGTCACGACGTCGCCGTTGACCCTCGTGCGAACCTCGTCGGCCGCCTCACAGACCGCGCCGAGTTCACTGCCGCGTGCCGCGAAAAGACGCACGATCGATGTCTCGTCGAGGGGGTCGCCGGCGACGGCCCGCCGCAGAGCACCGGCCAGCTCGCCGTTGCTCTGCGCCACTCGATGCCCCGCCTCGATGAGCCGAAGGTCGCCCTCCGGCGGCGCCACGAGCGAGCCCGGCGACCACTCGTCGACGCGGGCGAATCCTTCGGCGTCGATCCGATGGAGAACCGGCGCTCTGATTGCCTCATCCAACCATCGCTCCCCCTCCAGTGCGTACCGGGGGTAGACGGTGAGGCGCTCGACCAGCAGCTTGCCGGCCGCCTCGGTCTCTCTCGCCAGATGGTCGAGGTGCGGCCACGGAGCTTCAGGGTTGACGAAATCGGGCGTGAGTGGCGACACGCCGCCCCAATCGTTGATGCCCGCCCCGACCAGCCGCGTGAGCACGCCCGGGCTGAGATTGGGAGGCGCCTGGATACTCATGTCGGGACCGAACAGAATCCTCGCCACCGCGATCGTCCACAACAGCTCCTCGAGGTCCGGCTCCGGCGCCGCGGCCATCCGGGTTCCCGGCTTGGCCCTGAAGTTCTGGATGATCACTTCCTGGAGGTGACCGTACTCCTCGTGTAGCTGGCGCAAGGCGAAGAGCGATTCGACGCGCTCGAGCCTGGTTTCGCCGATTCCAATCAGGAGCCCCGAGGTGAAGGGCACCGCTGCCTCTCCCGCCAGTCGCAGTGTCTCGAGCCGACGAGCCGGTACTTTGTCCGGCGATCCGTAGTGCGCTTCACCCTTCGCCATCAGCCGATCGGACACACTCTCGAGCATGAGCCCCATGGATGCCGACACCGGACGCAGCGCCAGAAAATCCTCGGGCGTCATCAGCCCGGGGTTCAGGTGCGGCAGGAGACCGGACTCCTCGAACACCAGCTGAGCGGCCTCCCCCAAGTAGGACAGTGTCGTCTCATGCCCCAACTCTCGGAGGCCTTCCCGAGCAGCCTTGTAGCGCAGCTCGGGCTTGTCGCCGAGGGTGAAGAGAGCCTCCTTGCAGCCCACCGCCGAGGCCGCCTGTGCTTGTTCGAGCAGCTCGGCTCGGCTCATGAACGCCGCCTCCCCCGCCTTGGGAGGCCGGGCGAAGACACAGTAGTGGCAGACGTCGCGGCAGAGGTGGGTCAGCGGAAGGAAGACCTTCTTCGAATAACTGACGAGATTGTCGTGGCCCGCGTCGCGAAGCTCCCCCGCCAATCTGATCAGTCGCGCCAGGTCCGTGTGCCGGGCAAGCTCGGCCACGTCCTCGGAGCCCACTCGATGTCCCTCACCGACTCGCTTGAGGAGACGGCCCATTATCCACCGTCCTTGCCGTCGTCGAGAGGGATAGGGAAAGTAAAGGCCCATTTGCCGATCGAGATAAACGTGATGGGGCGGTCGAGACCCGTCAAGCGGGGATTCTCTGACTGGCCCCACCACACGAGCCCGACGTAGCTTGGCTCTCGCCTCTTTCCGACCTAAACAGGAGGAAACCAAATGCACTGGTACACTGTGTCAGCCGTTGGGCTGGCGATGTTCTCCGTGGCCCTGGTGGCCCAGACACCGCCGGTCACCGGCGATCACTCCTCGCCTCTACGCCCGCTCGGGGGGGACAACGTTGGAATCAGCAATGCGGTCCTTCGCGATCAGCCTGAGGTTCGCGCCCTACGAGTCGTCGTGGAACCGGGCGGTACACGTGTGCTACACGCGCACACGGGGGTCGAGTTTCATTTGTTCGTTCCAATCTCAGGCCCTATGGAGCTCAACCTGGACGGAGGACGGTCCGTGCAAGTCCAACCGTGGCACCCCTACTTTTTCCCGGAAGGCACCCCACACGGGTTCCACAACAGCAGCGCCACGGAAGTGGAGATCATGGAGCTCTTTATCAGGTGAGATCCAAGCTACTTTTGGCTTGCGGCCCGAGCTGCCCCTCGGCATCGTAAAGTACGCTCACGCTCACCAGGGGGGATTCCGATGAACGATCCAGGCAGGGGTCTCGCCCGGTTGAAGCGGAAGCAGAAGCGTGATGTTGTAGTTCGTGGGGTCCTGATCGCCGTGGTGACGGCGGTGGTCGTGGGCAGTGGATTCTTCGCCAGCGCATACTTTGGCCTCATAAGGATTGACGGGATTACGCCCCCCGACGAGTTCCGATCCTACGTAAGTCCCCCCGTGGCGGTACCGGGTCCGACGCCTCAAAGCGCGATCATGAGCCACGTCCTGTTTATCGACTCCCGGCGTTCGATGGCGGATGCTGTGGCCAGGGCCGATGCCCTACAGGGCGGGCTTCCGAATCTTCTCTTCTTCGTGGCCCCCTTGGACGTCGACGGGACGCGCCACTTCGAACTCTACGTCGGTCCCGCGTACAGCGCTGTGGAGGCAACTGCCCTAAAAGAACCTGTCGCTGGTGCCATGCGTCGTGAGAACCCAGACGATTGGAGGGTGCGCGAAGCTCCATACGCGTTTTATTTCGGCGAGTATGCCTCGGCGGTGAATGCACAAGGCAGGGTCGAGGCGTTGGCTCGGGCTTCGATTCCGGCGTACTCTCTCCAGGTTGCTTATGCAGATGGCCCGACGCGCGTGCGCGTATACGGCGGGGCCTTCAGGGATGAGGTCGAGGCTGAAGAGATGGGACGGATGGTTAGTGACGCCGACATCGGAGAAATGGTTCTGACCAGCCGACGAGGAACAGTGCTTGGTGACTATTGAGCCGGACCTAGTTCACACCGTCGACCGCCTCTGTGACAGCGCTCAGGAGTTCCTCGGGATCGACAGGCTTGAGGAGCGTTACCGTAGCGCCTAGAGCCTGGGCCATGTCTAGCTGAACTGAACCCGTTCCGGAGATGGCGATGATCGCTGGTCGTGGGGACAAGTCCCTGAGGAAGGTGATGAGCTCCAGGCCGTGGACTTCGTGCATCTGAAGATCCGTGATGACGACCTCGAACGTTCTCCCGAGGCATAGGCTCACGGCTGCTTCTCCGTTTTCCGCGACGAACGTCTCGTGACCCGCTCGTTCGAGGATGGCGCTCAAAATAGTCCGATCCGACTCGTTGTCATCGACGATGAGTATGGGTGCCACGTTGATAGCCCGGTGAAGCGATGAGTAATTCGCGGAGGTCTAATGGCGCTCGGCCAGCATATTGCCCGGCCCTGGAAGGGTCAAGGATCAGTCTTCGTCCGGGACTCCCTGTCGGATCGCCCATGGTCGCTTGATGAGCGTGATCATCACTCCTATCCTTGACGGAGCGGAGGTTTCGTGAAAGGTCTCCCGGCACGTTCGAAGCAGCCAGCGTACCACCGCTGATCCCGCTGGCACGATTACGGAGAACGAGATGCGGCCTCCAATTACCTACTTCGCTTACGGTTCGAACCTGTGCCTCCCGCGGCTTGTGAATCGTGTGCCGGGGGTCAAGGCGCTTGGGCCCGCTTCCCTACACGGCTACGAGCTTCGCTGGCATAAGCGAAGTGTGGATCGATCCGGCAAATGCAGCATCGTAGCCTCAGCCTCGGCAGCCGCGGTCGTCCATGGGGCGCTATTCACGATCCCCAAGACGGAGAAGCACCTGCTTGATCGTGCAGAAGGTAACGGATACGGGGAGATCACCGTCTGCGTGCAGTCCTCGCAAGGGACCGTGTCCGCTCAAACGTACGTCGCGGCACCGACCCATATTGACGATTCGCTGAGACCTTACGCCTGGTACCAGGACTTGGTCGTGTCCGGCGCCGAATCCCACGATCTTCCCGCGGAATACGTCGAGGTGTTGCGTCTCGTGGTGGCGCGACAGGACCAGGACGCCGAGCGCGCGACTCGAAACAGGATCTTTCTGCCCTGTGGTGGTTCCTGATGCTTGTTATCGAGTCCCTTTGTTCGTAAGGTCGGTCGACGACACGGGGGAGGAGGTCATGAAACAGGAAATCCCACGGGGCGGTGACGGGCTCGAGCATCTCAGCGACTACGGCATCGGGTTGCGTTCGCCGCCTTCCGTGTCGTCGCGACCAAGCTCGTCGCCGTTCGGAACAACCCGCCGGGCCTCGGCACCACTCTCCAGGACGACGGGGCCCTCAGAGCGCAGGGCCAGGGCGCCTCTGAGCCGTCGGCGCCACGAGGCCCGCCGGACAAGCACGAGCTGGAGGTACGGATCGATGCCCCCCACGACGACGAAGTGGACGTCGCCCAGCGTTTCGGGCCGCGGGATCCGGTAGTCCCGCCCTTCCCATGTGAAGTTGATCTCCTCGAGTTGGTCGAACTCCGCCCCACTGAGGCCCCGCTCGATGTACACCTCGTCGTCCACCCGGTACATGCCCTCACCCAAGGACTCGCCCCACTGAAAGTACCAGGGGTCGAAGGGCTCGTTCCGCTCCCGCTTGAAGGCCTCGTCCATGGCGTAGTCCATGGCCTCGAGGGCGTCCTCGTTGGCCAGGGACTCCAGGTGATGTTGGAGCTCGTGGGTGAGGGTCTCACGAATCTCCCCCTCCCAATCGAAGTCTGGATCGTCCTGCGCAATCTGGCGGAAGGAACCGTAGTAAAGGACCACCCGGGAGCGAGTGGTCTCGGGGCCCTGCCACTCCGAGTGGTAGGCCTGTGTGAGACACTCGCCGAGCGTGACCACGCCGGGGAGCTCGGGATGGGTCTCGATCGCCTCCACGGTCGTGACACCCTCGATGCCCTCCCGATAGGCCGCGGGAATGTCCTGGAAGACCTCCTGAGCTACGCGGGAGAACTCGCCGAAGGTCACGAGGGCAACTATACTCTGGCCAGCGTGCTGAGCGGTGCGCGTGATCAGGAGAGAATGGAAGCGCGGGCAGGGTAGATCGTCAACTCACCCCGGTATCCTCTCGCAATCCCGGAGGATGCGGTCGTGCCTCTCCTCGTCCGCAGCCATCTCGAAGAACTCCTCCCAATACTCGATGACCCGATCCCTACGGTCCTCGTCCAGCGCATCGAAGTTTCTGACTACCGAGAGCATCTCCTCCCGCTTCTCCGTGAAGCGCTGAAAGATCGGTCCGTACTCGATGTCTCGGCAGAAGCCCTGGAAGGTCCGCTGGCGGACGTTTCGAATGGGCAGCGACGGGTCGGGTTTTGCATAACGAGCGTTGACCGTCCCCGACCAGTCGAAGTCGTAGGAGACTGGCATCAGCGCGCCGTCCATGCGGCGGATCGGCTCGACGTTATGCATGAAGACGGCTGAGTAGTCGGTCATCCCGATGGCGTAGTTGAACAGCTCCACGATGGCGGCGTTCTCCTGACTGACCCCCGCCGGATGGAGCTGTTGGAGCTCAATGGGAACGGCCTCGTTTCGTGCGGCCATCTGAGACTTGTGCTCGAGAATGAAAGCGTTGCTGGTGAACGTGTCGTCATCGCCGCTTGTGTCCACGTAGGTGACCCGGGCCGGGCGCGCCCGAAAACTCAGGTCTGTCAGCACGTTGTAGGCCGGATAGATCACGTACTCTGTGTAGATGTACTGCTCGTAGTCGTCCCTTCCGGGTCGACACGCCACATAGAGCTTGAGCCGATTTTGGCCCTCGAAGACGGTGCCGGCGAGCCCTTCGTCGTCCTTGTCAAAGTCGAGCCAGAGCGGAGGAAATGCGCAGTTTCCGGAGTCGCGGCACCAGTTACCCCGCGTCTGGATCTTCAGCTCGAGGGTCGCCTCCGACCCTTCCGCGTCGACATAAACGAGTGCCGGCCGTTCCTCCGCGTCCTCTCCACGATCCCGTCTTCTGATGCTGTTGAAGTCGGCGAACAGCGTGAGCTCTAGCACGTCATCAGTCTGAAAGAGTGGTGCCGACCGTGCCGCCTGGATCGCCTCCGGTGCCATCGTCCACTCGTCATCGATGTCTTGGGCGGCCGCTCCCGCGTCGGGAACGAGGGCGAGCACGAGGCAGGTCGCGATGCCGAGGGGAAGGGGGGTCACACTCCGTTGGGATCGACGTTCAATCATGATCCTAGCTCCGGTAGGAAGGGGCTCATCGAAAACTATCGGCGCGTGGCGGGGCCGCTAGTCCGAGGGCCGAGTTCCATTGCCACCGGGTGTAGGCCGGGGCATCTTGTCCTCCATGATTGACCCAAACCTCGCCTGAACGCAACTACCGCCTGGGGGATCTCGCAGTCGCCCACACGGTAGCCGCAAAACACGGACGTTGTTGTCCCCATCGGACCCCGCCTTTTTCGAGGAAGGAAGGAAGCCCGCTAGAGGGTTAGGTGGATGCCTCAAGTGCTGATCGTCGTGGGACGCGTTCTGGTTTTGGCCATACTCGGATACTTTGCACTGATCTTCGCCCTTCAGCGCCGGATGGCTTTTCCCGGAACGCTTCGCAGCTCTACTCGCCCAACGGCGTCCGCACCGCCTGATGTCACCCAGGTGTGGCTCGAAGCCTCATTCGGACGCGTCGAGGCCTGGTTCTTCAACGCCGAGGGAGATGTTCACAGGCCCACGATCATCTTCGCCCACGGCAACGGTGAGTTGATCGAGGATTGGTACGGAGACATGGAGCACCTCGCAGCAGCAGGAGCGAACGTACTCCTGGTGGAGTTTCCCGGATACGGTCACTCTCGAGGAAAGCCGTCCCGCTCGACCCTGCGCGAGACCTTCACACTTGCGTTCGATTGGCTCATTGCACGAGACGACATAGACGCCGACCTCATCATAGCGCATGGAAGGTCGTTGGGCGGAGGCGTGGCGGGAGATCTCGCTTTGAATCGGCCCATCGGAGCCTTGGTTCTCCAATCCACCTTCAGCTCCGCCAAGGCCATCGCCTGGGAGAACTTCGTCCCCGGCTTCCTGGTGCGTGATCGTTTCGACAACCGGCGTGCGGTTTCGGACTTTTCAGGCCCCGTTCTCTTGATGCATGGCGTCCGCGACGACGTGATCCCCTACGCACACGCGGAAACGCTCGCGGCCGCACGTGATGGGCTCGCGATCACCGAGTTGGACTGCGCTCACAACGACTGTGCTCCCGAGTGGCCTCAGATCGTGGTGTCACTGACGGCGTTCCTCCGGAGCCACGCGTTGCTGGACCGATAGAAGGTGGTAGTTTCTCTTGTGGCACGACCCCGACCACGCTTCGTGCGGTGCCCCCGTTGTTGGAGCTTCTAGCCGTGATTACGGCTATGGCGTCGTCGCTCCGCCTGGGAGCCGGGGCCGTGGCATCCCGGGTACCCGCGCTAGCACGGGTGGCGGCCCAGTGTACTCCTTCAGCAGAGTTCCAGTGCCAGACTCGACCCCATTAGGAGTCCGAAACAAGTCCAGCCCGATCCGCGTGATCAGCGGTGTCATCTACTTCCTCGGCCTGCTGTACCTCTTCTTTTCCAGCATCGAGTTGATGAGCACCGCCTTCAGGATGAGCGGCGCAGGGCTCGCGGATCAGCTCCTGAATACGGCATCGGACCCGGTCGCTGGTCTACTCATCGGATTCCTGGCCACGAGTTTGCTCCAGAGCTCCTCGACCACCACCACCATCGTGGTGGGACTCGTGGCGTCCGGTGCGCTCTCCATTCAGCTTGCCGTGCCCATCGTCATGGGCGCGAACATCGGAACGACGACCACGAACACAATCGTGTCGATCGGGCACGTGACCCGTCCGGCTGAGTTCGAGCGGGCCTTCGCTGCTTCCACGGTGCATGACTTCTTCAACGTGCTCGCGGCGTTCACGCTCCTGCCGGTGGAGATCCTATTTCACCCGGTCGAGCGAACGGCGATCTTTTTGCAGGGTGTGTTCGCTGGCGCCGGGGGCATGACCCTGGCCAGCCCTCTTAAGTTGGTCGTGACACCACTCTCCGATTTCGTCTCGGAGATGATCCCCTACACGATCCCGCTGGTCATTTTGGCTCTCGCTCTGCTCTTCCTCGCCCTGCGAGGGATGCTGATGTTGATGCGGGGGGTTGTCCTGGAGCGCATGGGAGGACTCTTTGACAGGGTTCTCTTCCGTAACGACGCGGCGAGCTTCACCCTGGGCGTCGTTGCGACGGCGTCGGTGCAGAGCAGCTCGGCGACGACGTCTTTGATCGTTCCCCTGGCGGGCACCGGGGTCCTAACGCTTCGCCAAATTTTCCCGTACACTGTCGGGGCGAATATCGGAACGACGATCACCGCGATCCTCGCCTCCTTTTCAACCGGAAGCACGGCGGCGGTGACCGTGGCACTTGCTCACCTGACGTTCAACGTGTTTGCCGTCGCGATCTACTATCCTCTGAAGGCACTGCCCATCTGGCTCGCAAGGAGGTGTCGGATGACAACCCGATCTACTATCCTCTGAAGGCACTGCCCATCTGGGGGGCACGTTTGCGGCCCAGTCGAAGGCGAGCACGGCGACTGTGTTTTCTGTCTATGTCGCGTTACACGTCATACCGCTGGCGTACATCATCTGGTCGGCGAAAGGGTAACAAGTTATGTGGAGGGAAATTGTCACGCTCTTCAGGTCCCAAGGCCCGCTTCAGGAGGCATACGACGAGGCCATTCTGATGCTTCGTGCCTCGCACGATATGTTCGATCACGCAGTCAAGCAGCTCCACGCCGAAGGCGCGCTCGAAACCGACATCTACAAGCGCGATCAACAGCTCAACAAGTACGAGCGGAGTGTTCGGCGCAAGATTGTCACGCACATGTCGGTGTCGGCCAAGCCGGACATCAACCTGGGGCTGGTCCTCACTGCGATTGTCATCGATATCGAACGGATCGGCGACTACACCAAGAACATCGTGGAGTTGGCCGGCGCGGTTCCGGGGCCGTTCGATGGGCTCGAGCTAAACGGCGAGGTGGTTGAGATCGAGAAGAGCATGGGTCGGATGTTCGACGACATCGTGCCCGCTCTCGAAGGACCCGACGAGGCTAAGGCCAGAGGCATCATAGGGTCTCACGCCATCATCGCATCCAAGGTGGACGAAAACCTGCAGGTCCTGTGCTCGGGTGAGGCGTTGTCGGGGCGGTCGGGGCATGCGGCCACGGTGGCAATCTACCTGCGCTATCTGAAACGCGTCAGCGCCCATCTGAAGAACGTGGCGACGAGCGTAGTGAATCCTTATCACCGGATCGGATTCCGGGAGAAAGGGAGTCAAGCCTAAGCATGCGGAATCCAGCCAGCATTTTTTCGAGTCGTCTCGTTCGAGTCTGTCTCCCGTCTTTCGCCGCCTTCGCTCTCATCGCTATACAAGTGGTGCCTGCCGAAACCCAACAGAGTGACAGCCTACGGCAAGAGCGCAGTGCGAGTGACCCTCCAACGCTTCGAAGGAGCGTCCGCAACATCCTGGGCGGCGTTCCCATGGCGGCGGCGGATAGCATGCACCAGAGGGTGGTGCGCCTCCTCGAGTTCGACAGCTACAAGGAGTTGGTTCGTGGGCTGACGCAGTTCGGTGACCGCGAGCAGGGTACCGCTCGCAACGCGGCTGCGGTCGACTGGATCGAGGAGCAGCTGCGTGGCTGGGGATACGAGACCGCTCGCCTCCACTACATGTACACGCCCCGGGTCACTCAGGATGCTCCGTCACCTGAGCCGGAGCCCCGCGAGGAGGTGTACGCAACCAAGATTGGGAGCACGAACCCTGGGGAGATGTACATCATCAGCGCGCACATGGACGGGCGCGGTGGTGGTGAGGCCGCCAACGATGACGGTTCGGGCACCGCGCTGGTGATGGAGATCGCACGAGCTCTAGCTTCCTCGGATGTCGAATCCGATGTGTCCATCCGCTTCGCTCTCTGGAACAATGAGGAGACCGGGCTGAACGGGGCCACCGCATACGTCGAGCAGCGCGCCGAGCTTCAGGGCATCGAAAGTCCGGCCGGCTCAGGCCAGTATCCGGAGCCTCGGTGGCTCGGCATGATCCAGCACGACATGATGATGTGGGACCACGGTAACCCCGTGACCTTCGATCAGTCGTTGGACGCCGACGTCGACGTCGAGTTCCAGCTCAACTCCGCATTCGCCGAGCAGTCGGCCCAACTCGGGCTGGCGCTCATCAATGCAAACCGACTGCACGCGACGGACTATCCCGCTGTGCTCAGCAACGCGATGAGCAATACCGACTCCACTCCCTTCATGGATCTGGTCCCCGCAGTGAGCCTGCGTGAGAACCGACGCCTCTACGAGACGGGCAACGGAGCGAATCCGCACTGGCACCAGACGACGGACCTGTTCGAGACTTTCTCGGACGCGGACTTCACGCTCGGCCTCAACGCGGCCCAAACGACGCTCGGGGCGATCGCGAAGCTGGCCGGGGTTCGAATCACAAAGCAGTAAGTGGTGAGGAGTCCCGCCGACTCGCGACCTTTCTAACGGAGACCCAGATCGGGGAGGTTGCTGTCCTTGAGGGTGAAGACCAACCCCTGACCCGGGCCCGATACCGCCGTGCTCTTCGTGCCTCCGACCAGGAATCCGGTCCGCGTGTCGTAGTACCACTCGCCGCGAAACGCCATGCCCACCCCCACCGCGGCCGTCACTACGCCGACGTCCCATTTCTCCCAACGGCGAACGTCGCCGATTCGAGTACCGTGAGCGCTTCCGCCCTGGTGCACTTTGCTCGGTGGCACCCACAGCGGTCCGAGTGAGGCCAATTCGAAGATTTGTCCATCAGCTGTTCGCATGCGAGTATCGACGATGTCGCCCTGTGTAGCCGGTAGTCCCTCCGTTCCGAACTTCCCGTGCTCATCCGCATACTCGAAGCTGGTGCTGAATTCGTCTTCGGCGGCCGGTGAGAATGTCAGGCGCATCATCGAGCCGTCGATGTCGTACACCAAGAAAGTGCCATCGTCTATAGGCGCTTCCTCACTCGACCGACCGAGCCAGGCCGCCACCAGAACGAACCCCAAGAGGGCAACAATGACATTGTTCTTCACTCTCTACGTTACAACAAAGCGCGCTCGGGTAGATCAAAATTATGGCCCACCAGGAGCGTCGAGCCCGTCCCGATCGTTGGGGGTGTGCGGGTTAGGAGAGAGGATCAGGCGGTCGCTTCTTGGCCCTCGCTGTAGAGCCAGGCACCTGCCATTACCGCCAAGGGCGTCTCGACCAGCGTCCACACAGTGCTGATCAACAGCAGTTCCGTCGGGAACAGGTTCCCCAACGTCATGAGCGAGACATTCTGCCAGAACCAGGCGAAGAACCATACGACGAGGCCGATCCTGAAGGCGCTCTCCGGGCCCGCGCCGAGGCGGGGACGGGCGGCGGCGTAGAGCCACACGCCGGCGATCCCTATGAGGAATCCCATGATGACCATGATTGCGATATCAGCCCCAGTCTGTTCAAAGCCGATTACGGCTTGGACCCCCTCCCACGAATCGAATCGTTCCACCACGCCACGAGGAACACATTCAGCACGGTCTCGCCCAGGTTGATGACCAGCCCGGCGAGCAGACCTCCCTTGATGATTCCGCTGACGTTCATATATCACTCCTTGTATGATGGAGTACCGCCCTCGCATCCCACTCCAGAAGCAGCGCTCACCTGGTTGGTGACGCCCCGGGACCTGATTTCACGTTAAGCTACACGCTGACACACCGCCAGAATCTCCACATCCTACACTAACAGCGTCCGTCAAAGCCGACGACCTCCGCTCCGGGCGCCGCAAAGGGGCCGAGCGCGCTCGATCGGGGGAGGAGGACCTCTCAAACGGGTACAGGCGGGAGGGAAGCAAGCTGCAAATAGTGGACTTGCGGAGACCGTCATCGGCCCAACTCGCCGAGCCTCGTGAAATCCGACCACGCCACCGGGAGCCCGTGGATTGGGACGATCGTCTCGACGTCGAGTCCGAGGCGCTCTACGTGGCCCAATAACGCCCGGTTGGCCGGCGTGGCGCGGGGCGGGAGCGGCACGCCAGGACCGGGTGAGTCGAAGAGATCGGCTTCGATCAGGATACGCTCGCTCGGGAGATAGGCGACCAGCATGCCCTCGACGTGCGTTAGCGGGTGCACGTACGAGATGTGCATCGAGCGCTCCCCGTCATTGAGCCAGTAATTTTCCCGTACCGTCTCATACTGATAACCCTCCGCGAGCTCCGTCGGCGGCCAAAGTGAGACCATGTCGGGGTCGAGCGTGCGCTGCGCGTAGTTGAGCACGTCGCGCGTGTAGAAGTCGTAGTTCTTCCACTGCGTGATGATGGTAGCGCCGATGTGCATGTAGGTCCGGAGCCCACCGATGTGGTCGTGGTGCTGGTGCGTGTTCACCAAAAAGCGGATCGGCTTGTCCGGCGCGAGGCGCGCGACCTCGTTGATGACGGCGAGGCTACGCCGCTCGTCGAGAGGAGCCTCCACGACCGCCACGTAGTTGTCGAACTCGATGGCCACACTGTTGTGTGACGACCCCCCGAGGAGCCACACGCCGTCGGCCAGCTCCTGGGTGGTGACCACGGTCGGGAACTCCGCCCGTCGCACCACGTCCGGGACCGTGACGGGGTCGTCACAGTCGTTCGCGCGGATGTTGGCGAGCGTTCCGCCGAACGCATTGTGGCCGGCGTTGACGCTCTGGGCCTGGTAGTTGTCATCCCATCCCTCGTGCTGGTGCCAGCCGGTGGGGAAGCGCACGCCGTCACCGATGTCGATGTAGCTCGCGTTGGTGAACTCGTGCTCGTAGTTCATGTCCCCGAGCACGGGATCGGGCACCCAGGTGTGGATCCGCTGGAGCAGATTCTCGCGGTTGATCGTGGCGTCCACCCTGTACTTTCCGAGGACGGTGATCGAGACGATCGTGACCTTTTCCGGCACGGTGGTCGCCCCGTCCCGACCCATCTCCCCCAGCTCCCACCGCCACGTCGCCCTCGGAGCGGCGCCGGGCATCATGGCGGCTTTGAGGAAGCCGTGGGGGTTGAGCCACATGTCGAGCTGCCACCGCTCCGCGTCCTCGGGCGGTGCGGCAACAGGATCACTTCCCGGCCCATCGACGTGCCAGGCATACTCTCCGTTGACCATGAAGCTCTGGCGAGTATTTCGTTGCAGCGGCGTGCCACCGCGCCACCCGAGACCGTGCTTCCACGACGCGGGGTTGTTGCCTGGCTCACGGTCGAACTCTTCGACCATGGTCCCGGCGTCCCAGTTCATGGTCCGCGTGTAGTTCGTCAGCGGGCGGCCACGCGGCCAATCCACTTCGTACCCGTTCAGCCGCTGCTGGCCCACCATTCCGGCGTAAGCGGACCCTGAGATCGTCACGCAGCGCAGGTTGGCAACGCCGATCGCCTCGGCAGCGGCCCGTAAGATGGGGCCCGGATCGAGGTACCCCGGTGGTAGCTCCTGAGCGGCCGCCAGCCCCCCAAAAAGCGTGGCTGCCACAACGAGACCTGGTATCCGGACGGACATACTCCCTCCTCAGTTCCCGCCCGGGAGGTCCACGCGCGTGGGCGTGGCCGCTCCCGAGACGATGGTTTCCGCTCCCATTGCGATGGCGCGGATCGTGTTGGTCAGGTGCTCCAGGTCCAGGGTCTCAACGTGATCGGTCACCTGGTGATAGTCCTGGTCCACGTCGATGGGCGTCGTGGAGATCGAATGCGCCGGCACGCCTAGACGTGCGAGGGTCGCGTTGTCGGAGCGGTAGAAGAGGCCTTGGTCGGGGTACGGGTCCGGGTAGAACTCGTACTCGGTCCCCGTGACAGCCTCCTGGAGGAGCAGGCCGAAGGAGGATCGCTCGAAGCCCGTGATCCAGGCGGTGTTCGGACCCTCCACGGCGGGCTTGCCGATCATCTCGATGTTGAACATGGCGACGATCTTGTCGGGATCGAGCTGAGTCGAGTAATACCGGGAGCCATAACCACCCCGCTCCTCCGCGGTGAAGGCCGCGAAGAGCAGCGTCCTCTCGGGCGTGCCCCTCTTGGCGAAGTACTTGCCAAGCATGACCACCGCGGTCGTTCCCGACGCGTTGTCGTTCGCGCCGTTCGCGATCGAGTCTCCTGCGATAGGATCCCGAATCCCGATGTGATCGTAGTGGGCGGAGAAGAGCACGTACTCGTCGCTCCTCCGACCCGGGATCATGCCGACTACGTTCACCAGGGGTTGTTGCGTGACCGTCGCCGACCCCGTGATCCGGTAGGTCGCATCGGGCATGGCGTTCACGAGCGCGATGACAATGTTCGGACCGCTCTGACCGCCTATGGTACGGACCGGGCGCCCGAAGACGCCCCTCAAAGAGCTGAACATCCCCGCATGGGCATCGTGGAAGAGGACAAGCACGTCTGAGTCCCCGTTCCTCACTCCCATGAAGGTCTGCTGCGCGTCGTCGGCCGGCCCCACGACCAGCACCTCGACGTCGCCCGTGGACCAGGCCACCGAAGGTGTCTCCAGCCACACTGCGATCCGGTCGGGCGGAAGCTCCTCCCCATTTACAACCACGCTTGCCGGTCCCGGCATCAGCGTCTGGACACTGAACCGCTGGAGGTATCCGTCCGCGCCCTCGGGGCTCTCGAGCCCGCCCTCCGCGAACTCACTCGCCAGGTAGTCGGCGGCTCGCCGCGCGTCGCCGGTGAACGCCTGCCTGCCCCGCATGGCGTCGTCGGCCAGAGTGGAGATAATCCGCTTTACCCGAATCTGCTCGATGCTCGACACATCCAGCTCGGTGAACACAGTTTGCGCCGACGCACCCGCGGAAGGGACCGCCGAGAGCATGGCGACTCTGATGGCGACTCGGATGGACGTGGATACTAGGACACTCATCGGAGATGAACCTTCCCGGGTGTTAAGTGGGCAGGGCTAGACCGACTCAGAATGGCACACCGACGTCGCCGGGGCTACGGGTCGGTACCCGAGGTGTCGAGACGCGTCTGCCTACGCGTCAGCCTTCGGCCGGCGCAGTCTCCAGATAGATCATGTGGAGTTGCTCCAATGCGTCCTCGAACACCGAGGCGAGCTCAGGGTCGAATGCCGTTCCGAAGTCCTTTCGAATCTCCGACACGGCGTCTTCCCAGGCGTAGGCGCGCCGGTAGGCCCGGCCCGAGACCATGGCCGAGAGCGCATCTGCGATCGCGGTAATGCGGGCAGAAATCGGAATGGCTTCCCCGGAAAGTTTGTCCGGGTACCCAGTGCCATCCCATCGTTCATGGTGCCAGGTGATGGCGGCCAGGGTCATGTCATGGGTCACGATGGGTTCGACCATCGAGCGGCCAGACTTGGGATGGTTGTGGACGCTGACCCAATCGGTGGCGTCGAGTGCCCCATCCTTCCCGAGGACCTCGGTTGGGACCGACAGCTTCCCCAGACCGTGCAGGAGGGCACCGTCCTCCAGTGCCGTAATTTCTGCACCGTTGAGTCCTGCTTGTTTCGCCAATACGACGGCGAAGCTCGCGGTGCGCTCGCCGTGGCCCCGTGTGTAGGGGTCGTGGAGCTCAGCGGCCTCGACCAGACCCAGCAGCCCCGCTCGAATCCGAGTCCAGGTCACCGCCGATCGTTCATGTGAGTCCACCGACAGCATGCGAGCCTCCATGCGTGCCGACGCCACTCGATCGCGCCGCCGAAGTGCGTTGCCGATTTTAGCCCTCAAGTCGGACATCTCGAACGGCTTCTTGAGGAGTTGGTCTGCGCCGGCTCGCATGGCATCGACCACCTCTGGGGCACTGTGGGCCTTGGTCATGACCACCAACTGAGTCGCGGGCCAGCGGGACTTGACCGTGGCCACCAAATCATGGCCCGTTGAGGACGGCAGGGGATAGGAAACGACGACGACATCGTAGTCGATCGCCAGCTTCTCAATCGCGGACGGCGCATCGGTCGCCCCGTACACCGCGAAACCCGCGCGCCGCAGGTAGTCCGAGACCTGCTCTCGAAGGGGGTCTTCGTGCTCGACCACCAACACCGAGCGGCCCTGCCCGAACTCCGTGACTTGGTGGGGGAGAAGCGTAGCAGGCGGCAGGGTCTTGCCAAGCTCTTCCGGCGCTCTGGGATACTCGCTTTTCGGTTCGCCCTCTGGTGGCTGCTGGAGTGAAAGGGGGCCCGACGACTCGACAATGGCGTGCCCGAACATCTTCACGCGATCGCGACCGGCGTGCTTGGCCTGGTAAAGGGCGTGGTCCGCGGCTGCCAGAAATTCGTCCGCGGAGCGCATGCCCGGGTGAAACGTTACCACCCCGGCGCTCACCGAAAGCGGGGGGTCACCGAGGAGGTGGCCCTTGAGAACCGTACGAACGCGCTCGGCGAAGACCATGGCTCCCTCAGAGCTGGTATCCGCCAGAACGGTCAGGAATTCCTCACCACCGAGTCTGCCCGAGAGATTCATGCGACGCGTGGACCGGGCGAGCACGTCGGCAAAAACTCGCAGCGCCTCGTCTCCAACTGCATGCCCAAACCGATCGTTGTACTGCTTGAAATGGTCCAGGTCGAAGAGCACCGCACTAAGGAGTCGGCCACGTCCCGCAGCGGCAAATTCGTTTTCGAGAAAAAGTTTGATATGCCGGCGGTTCGGTAGGCGTGTGAGCCCGTCCGTATAAGCCATCCTCTCCACAGTGCCTTTGTCACGGTGCATCTGTTCGGCCATCCCCCCAATGCCGAGCGTGATGCCGATATAGGCGACGACGACCCCCAACAAAATGTTTGGCAGTTCGATGTTCATGGCGGTTGCCACGACCTGCGTAACCGAAAGCGACGCCATACCAAAAGCGAGCGCGGTCGCCGCACCCCTCCAACCCCGATGGTAGGCGAGCAAGAAAGCGGGGATGACCGCAAGCAACCAGAGTAGCGCCCCATACTCACCCAAAGCCTCGGGCGCCTCCAGTGCTGCGAACATGGGCACGCCGAAGGCCGCCGCAGAAATTACGAGGGCCCTTGGCGGGACTCGCTGGCTGTATGGGTCGGCGACGGCGGTCATCTGGTCTCGGTGGGTGAATCAGGACGTTGAGAGCGAGGGGGCTCCTATACCAAATGTGTAGCAGAATTGACACTTTCGCACGGACTTGTTCGTCCATGCTCGGTCGCGGTGGGAGGCGAAACGGGGGAGCCCACGACGTGGACCCCCCCGCGTTGCGTCAGCCACCCTCTCGGCTACGACTCAGCACCAGCGTACACGAACGCGGTACTCGACGCGCGTCTCGCCGTTGGCCTCGACCTCAGGCGTCAGCGTGAACGTCCATGCATCGGTCTGCTCGAAGGGGTGCGTCGACGACAGGATCTGCCAGTCGCCGCCCACGGGCTCGACGAGCATGACCTCGACGTCTTCGTCCTTGTGGTTCCTGAGATCGATCTGCCACGTGCTCTCCGAGACGCAACCGGAGATGACCGAATAGTCCATCTGGCGGCGGTCGCCTACGACGTCGAAGGCCTCTCCCATCTTGATGCGCAATTCCTCGTCGCGCGGCGTGTGATCGATCAGGTCCTCGCCGATGAACTGGAGGGCACCCGTGTGGTCTCGCTTGTAGACGCGCACGACGCCCTTCGGAAGCGGCATACCGAGGCCGTTCCGCTCGCTGTTCTCGAAGTCGAGGAACACGCCGACCTTCTGATTCGACGTAACCTGGCCGTATTGACCCCGGTAGTAGTGCGTAGCGCCGTGGAAGATGAGCTTCCTCTCGACGCCGAAGTTTTCGGACTCCAGGAGGGTAACCTGCTTCTGCTCGTTGTTCATCAGGTCCGCGGGGCGACCTAATGTGTACAGGTGGTACTCGAAGAAGGCGTTCTCCGTAAAGCCGGCGCTCTCCTGCATCGCCACCGCGTCGGCCATCATCCTCGATCGGGCCTCGGGCCTCATGTTGCCTTGTACACGCTGCACATCGCCCGCGACCAGTTGGAGCCGTGCGTTCTCGTACGCTGTCCCGCTCTGGTTCGTGAGTGTCACCCAGCCGGTGAGGGCCGCGCCGTCGTCGTCCTCGTTGAGGACCATGACGTAGTCGGACTTCCAGTTCAGGCTGTTGGTGAGGTATGAGACTTCTACCTGCTGTTGGCCACCGGTTGCGTCGAGCCGCCACAGCAGGGTCGGCTCCGCGATGAGGTTGTCCGGAAGCTCGGGGAAGCCGAAGCGCCCGGGGTAGTTGAACGTGATCTCTCCACCGATCCTCAGGATCGGACCGCCGTTCACCGACACCACCTCCGCTTCGACCGCCTCGTCCACGCCGGTCTGCGGATTGGTCCGATAAACGTTTATGGTCCGGCCTACATACTTCTCGAGGAGCTTTTGGGGACTCAGCAGATCGAATTGGTAGTTCTGCTCGAGCACCTGCAGCGAACCGCCACCGAGGGGGCGGATGTGGACCGTCTCGGGCTGGATGCCGGACGCGACGTCGCCGTACTCCAGGGAGATCCGACCTGAGGAGAGATCGAGTGTCCGGATCTCCCGTACGAGCCCGAAGTTCTGGTTATACACGGTGATCGACACCGCGTCACGCTGTGCAGATGTGGAGCGGAGCCTCGGAGATTCTTGGATGATCGGCGTCGACTCGGTCGCGGCGGGCTCGGTGCCGGAAGGCACGGTCACCGCCGTGATGGTCGCAGCTATGGCGAGTAGTTTTCGCATTGGATTCACCTTATGTATGGAGATTCGGTGGGCGTCGAGCCCAACCGAGCGTTTTCTGTTTCTTTGTTTTCTGTCCTTCATACATGAGGACGTGCCAGGCCGTGGATCTTGCACACACAACAGTTGCTCGCGGTCTCGAGATCAAAGGTGGTCAGGGCCCGATCACACCTCCCGCTTGCCTCGTGGCGTCCGGCGAGACGACCGTCGACGTGCGCGGTACGGGAAGAGGAGGGCGCGATCAGGAGCTTGCACTGGGAGCCGCCCTCTTGCTACACGGGAGGGGACCTCTGTTGGTGGCGTCGATGGGGACCGACGGGATCGATGCTGCGAGCCACGCCGCTGGTGCTCTTGTGGATCAGACGACGATCGCTCGCGCCGAGGCGCTGGGGCTGGACCTCATCGTAACCGGTCCCACCGGCACCAACGTGATGGATGTACAGGTCGTACTGATCCCGGAGTAGTGCGGGGCTTTCACCGGAGCTCTGGCGAACTCTCCCGTGTGTTCAGCCGCTCCATGTCCACCAGGAACGCGAAGAGCCCGGGAACCAGGCGATGGTTCGTGACCACCCCCGAGTCCTCGAGAGCCAGAAGCTGATCCATGACCTCGGATCGCCAGCCACCCACGATCACCTGCGCCTCTCGCGCCGATGCCATGCCCAGAAGGAGATCGGAGCGGTCCACCCGATCGGTCAAGGACCTCAGGTTGCTGGCGTCCCGGGCACCGTCGGCCCCGGCCGTGAGGAACCACGACTGCACTACCACCACGTCGCGCTCGCCGTACCGGAAGTGGAAGAAGGTGTCGTCCGGTCCAGACCGGGCCTCCTGACGTTCGACGAAGTAGAAGGGAAGGAGCAGGTAGTAGGTCTGCTGGTCCATGACCCACAGACGAGGGGCGCCTTCCGGATCCAGGAGATCCAGCATCGTCAGGAGGTTCGCTCGCCTCAACACACGTTCGGGCGCCGCCCAGGGGCTGTCGGGGACTCCAATCCCGATCGCCACACTCTCCCGGGCGGCCACCAGGACGACCATGGCAACCACCCCAGCCACGACCCACCTCCTCCCCGAAGTGACGACGAAGCCGACCGCCCAGGCTAAGGCCGGAAGGGCGAAGGCGAGCATCCAGGTAGAATGACGGATGGCACCCATGGGGTAGACATCGGCCGCGGCGGCTACCAAGCCCACCAGCAAGGCACACCCGGCCACCACAACCGGAAGCCACGCCCTGCGGGCCACAGCAACCGCGAGCGCCGCGATCATCAGTATCGTGACCGGCCCTCCCAGGCCCCTTCCGGCAACCGTGGTCTGCAGGCCGACGAACGCGAACCATGCCTCCCGCGGCGAGTCCACCATATAGGCGTTCAGCCAACCCTGGAGGGCATCGTCGGCCAAGTCCGAGGCCATAAGTCCTCGGAGATGGAAGAAGTAGAGGCCCAGCACCACCACCACGGGAATCGTATGGGCAAGGGCGAGGTCCCGGCGGGCCTCACCAGGCATCTCAGCTGAATAGAGCAGGTAGAGGGCCACTCCGCCGAAGGCTGCAAGCGCCAGGACAGAGCTGTAGTGCGTGAGGAGCGCCAGCAGAAGGAACAGCACGTATCCGAGGAGTGTGCGGCGGTCCGGCGCCCGACCATACCGGAGGAGGAGCGCAAGTGCCCCCGCCACCAGCGCCAGTTGGAGCATGTAGGGACGCATGACCTGGGAGAGGATGACTGACGACGGGGACGCTACGAGCAGGGCGGCGGCTACCAGGCCGGTGACGGTCCTCCGGACGGGATCCTTCCAGGCGATCTCCCGGCCGCACTCCCAGAGGGCAAAGACGGCGGCCGCACCACCCATCCAGGACAGAGCCCTGAGCCAAAAGAAGTCCGTGGTGAGGAAACCCACGGCCCGTAGGATCAGGTAGTACAGGGGGGGGTGGGCATTGGTCGCCACCTCTCCCCAGAAGGCGGCGAGGGTGGGCTGGGTGAGAACGGAGAAGTAGATACCCTCGTCGGGGTTCAACCACCACACCATGGTGCCGGGTACACGGATGAAGAGCGCCAGAACCACCAGCAGCAGGGCTGCGACGTGGCCGTAGCGTTCAACGGAGGATACCCAAGGCCGGCCCGGCTCCGTCATGGCCCGGCCTCCCTGAGATCAACGGATACACGGGCCTCGATCGGATTCTGGTCGGGGGAAGATGCGGCAGGCCCTGGCTCATCGGCCGCGGCCTGGTTCGAAACCGTGGAGTCCAGGATGCTCTCCACGTCGTCCAGGCGGCGGGCCTCGACCAGGAACTGGTAGCCGAACAGGGATGGCCAGATCCTCGCCAGGAAGGAGGCCATGGAGTCGAGCAGACGCAGGATGGGGGATGCGCCCACCATATCCGAGATGGGCGGTCCGAACCCTCTCACGGCGAGCACCTCGAAACCTTGACCTTCAAGGGTTCGGCAGAAGGAGCGGATGGTGAACAGCCGGGTGTGCGTGAGATCCAGGATTCCCTTCTTCCCGTAGTTGAAGAAACCCAGGGCGAGCATGATGCGCACCAGCACGTAAGCGACGTTGCCGGTGCTGGCCAGTAGCGTGCCTCCCGGCTTCATCACCCTTCGGATCTCGCGTAGGCTCTCTTCAGGTCGGTGCAGATGTTCGATGAGGTCGAGGGCCACCACGGTATCTGCCTTTCCGCTCAAGGCTTCGGTGGCCTCTTCCGCGAAGTTCCCGTCGAGGTCCAGCTCGAGGTATGGGAAGGGCAGGTCCACATCGGGCTTGTGTAGGTCTACGGCCACCACGTCGGCACCCTGCTCATGAAGGGCCCGTGCCACCCGGCCGTGCCCGGCGCCCAGTTCGAGGACCTTCGCGCCCGACTCCCAGCTATGCGCCAACACGTGCTGGTGGACGGTGGTCGGCGCTGTCTTGAAAACGTACCCGCCGTCGTCGAAGACGTCGAACTTTGGATGGTGAACTAGGTAGATCCTGTTGGCCCGGGACCGCATCACCGTCGAAACGCAATTCATCGCGTAGGCGATGCCGTCCACGCGGCAGATCTCATCCCCGTAATACGTGGGGATGGGCACCTCGACGATCTTCTTCTCTTTGGCCAGGAGCTGGATGATGATTTCTGTGTCGAAATGGAAATCGTCGGTGTTGTATTGGAACGGAATCTCAGCCAGCGCCGAGACGGGATAGGCTCGGTATCCCGAGTGGAACTCAGTCAGATCCGCATTCAAGAGGCGGTTCTCAATTCTCGTGAGGATCCGGTTCCCCAGGCGCTTGTAGAGGGGCATACCTCCACGGCGGGCCGCTCCACGGGTCATCATGCGGGAGCCAAAGACGGCGTCGGTATCGGGGTCCGAGAACGGGTTCAGAATCCGTGGGAGGACCTCGGGAGCGTACTGTCCGTCGCCGTGGAGGAGCACCACGACGTCGAACTGTTTGCGGATGGCGTAGCTGAAGCCGAGCTTCTGGTTTCCCCCGTACCCTTGGTTGAACGGGGTGGTGAAGACCTCGAGGCCGGGGACCTCCGCCTTCAAGCGACCCGCTACCTCCGTGGTGCGGTCTACACTCTTGTCGTCGATCACGTAGATGGCCGCCAGATGGGGCGCTAGCTCAGTGGGGATTCGGCGCAGCGTCTCGCGGATGTGGGTTTCCGCGTTGTAGGCCACCACGAAGACGGCTACCCGCATGGAGCGCACGACTCCGAGGCAGCCTGCCCATTCTTCGTCGGAAACCTGGGGCAGATCGCTCAAGACTGAAGGATTCACCCTATAAACATGAGCCGGTGGAGTGAGGACGCCAAGCTTGATGGCGGCCCCCACCACGACCTCCACCGGGCCTGAACGACTCTAGGTGACCGCTGGACCCTACCCTGGACCCCGCGAATACGCTGTGACGTGAGCTCTGCCGTTTTGGCGTTCGTCTGCCAAGAGCAGCGTCCGATCCGGGAGGAACGAGATCCCTTCCGCCTGCGGGTGTCGACGTGATCCGAGGTGGAAGGCGGACACGACCTGCCCAGCGCCCGTGATCTCGAGGATCGCTTCCTGGCGGGCCGAGATGAGGATCAGGGTGCCCACCTCCGGATCCACCTCCACTCCCGACGGAGCGAAGCGGGAAGGAAGCCCCACCGTCTCGAGGTCCCCCAACGGAACCCGGAGGGGTTCGGCCTCCACCGAGAGGTCAGAGAGCCCGATTCGATAGAGCACGATGAAGTCCTCGTCGCGGTGGGGAACCGTCTTGCACGCGGCCACCAAAGCCTGCGTCGCGGGCTCGAACGCCAATCCCTCCACCTCGCATCGGTTCGAGAGACCCGTGTCGACCCCCCGAAACGACACCGACTCGTCCTCGGCACCCTCGTGGAACTCGAGGAGAAGGCCCTGGCTGTTGATCAGGAAGAAGCGATCCCCGGCGATAGCGATCCCCTCGAAATCTCCGGAGAGCACGGGCACGCCCAGGGAGAACTCCTTCAGTACGGAGCCTTCCGCTGGATCTACCTGGTAGACGATGGCCCGCTCGTCTCCGTGCATGAAAACGCGGCCATCCGTGGTGACCGCTAGTCCAGACGCTTCGTCCAGGCGGCGGGGCAAGCTGACTCGGGAGGTCCGGTTGTCGAGGTCGTACCGTTCGGTCAGGGTCGGCGGAACTTGAGTCGCGGCCACGAGGCTGAGTGCCACTGTGGAGGCCAACCACACTGCGTGTCGGTCCATCGCCCTCTCCTCCCCCCATACCTTCGAGAACCCGGATGTGTCCGGGCCAAGATAACCTGGCTCGCCGCCTACCGCCGAGTCAGTCACCCGCCCCAGCCCTTCATTGAAGCTCCAATAGCCCTGTAGGTCAGCCGAGCTCACATCGACTCCCATCTCATGGACCGCCTGGATCTCAGTGGGTGAAAGGCTTCTGGACCACATGGCGGGGTCGTCGATCCACCTGGGAAGAAGCAGATCGGAGGCTCCCTGCCACCGGGCGGGAGAGGGCCGATTTGGCCGTGTGTGGCCCAGAAAGAGGCGCCGGCGGACGCTCGCTGACCCCATGAGGGGGTTGCCGCCTATCGCTCGCTCCTGACCTGACCGCCGATCAGACGGGCGCTAGGTGACAGTGAACTCAGGGCTGACTGGTGTGCTGGCCAACTCGGCCCGCGGAGGGCCTGGCTCCCCCTCAGGCCCGACCGTGATGTCGTCCAACAGTTGGTTCAAATCCTTTTCGAGCTCCCCCGCCCGCGCCATGGCCTCGTCGGAGGTGATCCCGCCCGAGCTCATGAGATGATTCATGGCGTAGAAATCCCGAAAATGACCGAGTAGTTTCGTAACGTGCTCGCGAACGTGCAGGTCCATTCGCCGATCGTGAGCCCCAGTCCATTCGCCGTTCGAGGTCGACTTTGCTTGCGTGGCACCGATGGCCCGCTGGGCCAGAAGCATGGCGGGAAGGATCGCCAGCGCGCCGCGCATCAGCCGCTCATCGACAAGGATCACGATGATCGTCAGTAGGGCGACATGGAAAAGGATCGTGCCGAGTGCGGGTTTCTCGTCCATAAGTGCCTCGCGGGGTTTAGAAGGCATACAACGCCATAATCAACAGTGCGCAGCACCGCAGCCGAGATGCAAGAGAAAAGTGCTCCCCCGATTCAGCGCCCCGGTATCATGATGTGGGCAGCGCTCGTGCCGTGTCGGTGGTCTCGGCTCGGAACCGCCGGTTTTGCGCCACCGGGATAGGGTCCTTGCAGCCCCACACGCCTTAGGCGCATTTTGTTCGCCATGTCGAATGCCGTCACCGTCCTGAACGCGGCTCTCGAAGGCCGCTACACGATCGAGCGTGAGCTGGGTGAGGGTGGCATGGCCACGGTCTATCTGGCCGATGACCTGAAACACGGCCGCAAGGTCGCGCTCAAGCTCTTGAAGCCCGAGTTGGCTGCGGTCGTCGGGGCCGAACGCTTTCTGGTCGAGATCAAGACGACAGCGAATCTTCAGCACCCGCACATCCTGCCGCTCTTCGATTCCGGTGAGGTCGACGGGCTTCTCTACTACATCATGCCCTTCATCGACGGCGAGTCCCTGAGCGACAAGCTCAAACGCGAGACCCAGCTCTCCGTGAAGGAGGCTCTCGGGATCACCGAGGCTTTGGCGGGGGCGCTCGACTATGCCCATCGTCATGGCGTGGTCCATCGAGACATCAAGCCGGGCAACATCCTCCTGCAGGAGGGTCAGCCCCTGGTGGCGGACTTCGGAATCGCATTGGCAGTGACCGTTGCGGCCGGCGACCGGATTACGGAGACCGGTCTCAGCCTGGGCACGCCCCCCTATATGAGCCCGGAGCAGGCAGCGGCGGAGCGTGAGCTGGACGGACGGAGCGATCAGTACTCTCTGGCGTGCGTGCTCTACGAGATGCTCGCCGGTCAGCCGCCCTTCAACGCACCGACCGCACAGGCGACGGTGGCCCAGATCCTGGCGGTGGATCCCCCGCCGTTGCTTGAGCGTCGTCGGACGGTCCCGGCCGGCGTGGCCACAGCGGTCCACCGTGCCCTGGAGAAGGTCCCCGCCGACCGTTTCGACACCGCCGGGGACTTCGCCGAGGCTGTCACCACCGGGGAATACTGGACACCTGTCGAGGTGCGTGGCGCGGGGGCGGCGAGTCCGAGCCAGTCACCGGCCCTGGTGCGCACCACTGCTGCAGCACTCGTTGCGGTCGGCGCCCTCGCACTCTGGGGGTGGCTGCGCCCGGGGCCACCGACAACAGGCACCGCCGGTGTTCAGCGGACGGTCATACCCCTCCCAGCGGGTCACCAGCTCTCCATTCCCCAGGGAGGGGCTCTTCCGTTCGCCCTCTCGCCGGACGGCTCGCTGCTGGTCTATGCGGGAGTTCGGGAAGGGCGAACAAGCCTCTATCTACGCCCGTTGGACAGCTTCGAGTCCATCGAGCTGGCCGGCACCGAAGGGGCGAGGCAGCCCTTCTTCTCCTGGGACGGCACCCAGATCGGGTTCTTCGCCAACCGGCAACTCCAGCGCGTTCCGGTCGATGGGGGAGCTCCCTTCCAGATCGTAGAGGTCCCGGGCGTGCCGCAGGGGGCGAGCTGGGGACTGAACGACACGATCGTGTACAGCGCAAGAACGGAACGGGTGAACGACACGAACGTTTCCAGGGCCAGAGAGGAACTGTGGAAGGTGCCTGCCGCTGGCGGCGAGCCCGTGCCCTTCGAGCTACAGCTTGCTGGGACCCAAGACGCGGGTGCTCCCATTCCGCGCTTAACCTGGCCCTATCATCTGCCCGACGGCGAACATCTACTGATCAGTTTCGGCGACAACGGTCCAATGTTTGTAGCCTCGTTGGCTTCGGGGGGGCTGACGCCCGCGGTGGACGGCATCCAGGGTCAGTACCTGCCCGGTGCACGCTCGAGCGGCCATATCGTCTACAGAGAGCCCGGTGAGCGCGTGAGGGCGGTGGCCTTCGATCTGGCCTCACTCCAGGTGACGGGAGATCCCTTCCCGCTCTTTGAGAACGTGTTCCGGGGGGCCCAAAGCGGTGGAAGCTTCATTCGGGTCTCACGCACCGGGTCCGCGGTCTACGTCGCCGGGGGGCTTCGAGCGTTCACTGCTGTTGGTCGAGCGAACGGGCCGGGAGGTACTTCTGACCGAGGAACGGTTGGGGTACCGCTTTCCCCGATTCTCGCCGGATGGCAGGCGGGTCTCGGTGGCGGTGGATCCGCGCCCCTCCACCCTCTGGCTGTTCGACGTGGGTAACGGGGTGGGCTCGCCGATCGAAGGATCCCAACTGAGCTTTTGGAATCCCGCCAACGACCGTCTCTACGCCGGACAGACTTTCCTTGTGGAGCGATGGCCCCTTGTGTCCAGCCCGGACACGGCCATGATATGGCCGGTGAGGCCCATCTTCATTCGGTCCTGGTCCCGGGATGGCCTGACGCTCGTCGCGGCGGCACCGGGAGTGGACACCGGCCAGGACCTCTGGCATGTGCAGCTCGGGGGCGACGGAGTTGCGGACACCCTGATGGCGACCCCCTTCGAGGAACGAGACGCAAAACTTTCGCCGGACGGAAACTGGCTGGCGTACGAATCCGATCTGTCCGGACGACCCGAGATCTATCTCACGACCTATCCCGATCTCAGGGACCGCCAACGCGTTTCGTCCGGAGGAGGCAACACTCCGCTTTGGGCCCGCGACGGCTCGGAGATCTACTACCGTAGCGGAGACCGAGTGATGGCGGTCCAGGTCTCCCTCGGCTCGTCCGCTTCGGTAAGCCAGCCGGTAGTGCTGTTCCGAGGGAATTACGACAACTCTCAACCGGCCGGTTGGGATGTCGACGCCCAGGGCCGGTTTCTCATGGTCCGTCCAGCCCCTGGCACGTTCGGCCAGTTCCAGGTCGTGACCAACCTGGCGGCGGAGTTGGCGGGGGGGCGGTAAGGGGGCAAAACGCCCGCCCGCCGTAGACGAACCAGACCCCCCCTCGCTAGGATGAATGCTCCGTCCCGGCTCCGCGAAGCATTCTCACCCATCGGACCAGTTCAATGGAGACTCCGTTCACGTCGACCCCAGGGGGCCGGAGCGGGCTGAAGCGGCACATGCGTCTGAGGTCCGCCACGGCCCTCGTGATCGCGAACATGATCGGTGCGGGAATCTTCACGACTACCGGATTCCAGGCTGCCGACCTCGGGCACCCACTGTTCATCTTCGTGTTGTGGGTGATCGGTGGCACCCTCGCACTGCTCGGCGCCCTCTGTTATGCGGAGCTGGGCGCCATGATGCCACGCGCGGGGGCGGAGTACGTATATCTCCGCGAGACCTACGGGCCGGCCGTCGGGTTCATGAGCGCTTGGGTGTCCCTGGTGGCGGGGTTTTCCGCCCCGATTGCCGCTGCACTCAAGGCCTTCGTCATCTACCTCGGCCACTTTTTCCCCTTCCTGGCTGACGATCCGACCGTGGGGGGTGTCGTTGCTGTCATCGACCTGACCGCAGTGGGGCTGGTCTGGCTCCTCGTCGCCATCCATTTGCGCGCGGTTCGCTCCGGCACCGGTTTCAACGACTTCATGACCGCGTTCAAGGTGGGCGGCATCTTATTGATCATTCTCGCTGCTGCGTCCATCGGCCGCGGGGACGTCTCCAACTTGGTGACTGTGTCACCGACCTTCGAGGAGCTGAGTCGCGCCGATACCCTCGCGGCGTTCGGCACTTCGTTGATCTTCGTGATGTTCTGCTTCGCCGGTTGGAACGCAGCGGCCTACGTCGCGAGCGAGATGGAACATCCTCAGCGGGACCTACCGCGGGCGCTTCTCCTCGGCACCGCGACCGTGCTCCTCCTCTATCTGGGGCTCAACGCGGTCTACTTCTACGGCGCAAGCGTCGACGAGTTGGCCGGTCAGGTCGAGGTGGGGCTCGTGGCGTCGCGCTCCCTCTTCGGCCCCACGGGTGTGAGCATGGTGACGATCGTCCTGTGCGCGTCGATCCTGGCTTCGGCCTCCGCGATGACCCTGGTGGGTCCGCGGGTCTACTACGCCCTGGGTAAGGACTTTAAGCCGTTCGCATTCCTCACCCGGACCCGGCAGACCGGCGCTCCCGCCGTGGCGCTCGTCATTCAGGGGATCGTGACTTCGGTCATCATCGTCTCGGGACGGGTCGACCAGATCCAGCAGTACGCCGGCTTTACGCTCACTTTGTTCGCGAGCCTCGCCGTCTCCTGCGTGATCGTGTTGCGCCTCCGCAGTCCGGAGGTCGAACGGCCATTCCGGGCCTGGGGTTATCCAATCTCCCCCGTGCTCTTCCTGGCAGTATCCGGATGGATGATGTTCTGGGCCCTTCAGGGGCGCCCGGTAGAGTCCGTTCTCTCTTTGGTGACCGTCCTCCTCGGCGGTCTCGTCTTCGCGCTCTTCGTCCGTCGAAGAGGCTCCAACCGCAGGTCACACTCGTAGGTTATAACCGAGGCCACCAGCCTGTTTCAGCAGTAGCTGGAACGGAAACTCGGTGCTATATCTCCCTACCCGGTCGCCCACCGTTTCATTGCTCGAGGAAGGAACCATGCGGACGAAAGTGTTCTCAGTCTCAATCGTGGTATTTCTCATCGGTTTAGGTCTACCCGCCCCGACTCAGGGCCAGCGTGGCCAGGCGGTCCAACTGCCCCAAGGGGCTGGCCAGGCAATGGTCCAGCGCAGCTGCACTGGGTGCCATCGACTCAACCTGATCGCCAACTCGCCAGGGTACACGCGGGAGGGCTGGGAGAAGTTGTTCAGCTCGATGGTTGCGTTGCCCGGCAGTGAGGCGAACGTTGTCGCGAGGTATCTTGCCACGAACTTCCCGGTGAGACCGGCGCCCGAAGCCGTCGTGATTGCGGGACCCGTCGAAGTGTCAATCACGGAGTGGCTCGCTCCCTCGCTCGGCTCACGGCCCCATGATCCGCTCGCGGCAGCGGACGGCTCACTTTGGTGGACGGGGCAGTGGTCGAGCCGGCTCGGACGGGTCGATCCCGAGACGGGTGCGATTAAGGAATTCCCACTACCGGACGACTCGGGTCCTCACGGCTTGGCCGAGGACCCGGACGGCAACGTCTGGTTTACTGGTATCAGTCAGAACTACATCGGCAAGCTCGATCCCAACACGGGAGACGTGACCCAGTACCCCGTGCCCGAAGCCGCGGTGGCCCCGAACGGAGCTCGGGGTCCCCACACGCCGATCTTCGACCAGAGCGGCACGTTGTGGTTCACGCTACAGTCGGGCATGGTGGGGCGGCTAATACCGATGATCGGCGAGATGAGAATCGTCGCCACGCCCAGCGACAACACCTATCCATATGGCATCCAGGTGAACTCAGAGGGGGTGCCGTGGTACGTCGATTTCCGGGGAAACCGCGTGGGCAGCATTGATCCCGAGACCATGGAGATCACGGAATACACGCTGCCGAATCCCGATGCCCGCCCCAGGCGCCTCGCTCTTACTCCGGACGACGTGGTGTGGTATACGGACTACGCACGCGGCTATCTGGGACGGTTCGATCCTGCCACCGGCGAGGTCCGCGAATGGCCCTCGCCCAGTGGTCCCCAGTCCCGGCCTTATGGCATCGCCACCGTGGGTACCACCGTCTGGTACAGTGAATCGGGGGTCAGAGACGACACGCTCGTGCGTTTCGACACCGAGACGGAGGAGTTTCAGACGTGGTTGATCCCGTCTGGCGGGGGCGTCGTGCGCAACATGATGGCGACGGCGGATGGCAACCTGGTGTTGGCATGTAGCGCCGTGAATCGCATCGGGCTCGTGGAAGTCAGGTACAACTGAGTGGTTGGACCGAACATCATTTCAAACCTAGCTTCTTGCCAGACGCCAATAGGCTGAGTGCTTCGCGGAGACGTTTCTTCTTCGTCTCTTCTCGTTTGGCCGACTCGATCCAACCGATGTAGGTCCGTTGATACGACGGTGCCAGCTGGTTGAAATACTGCCAAGCCCGTGGAACGGTCTTCAGCATCTCCTCGATGTAGGGCGGAAGTGCCGAGACGGACGGCCTGGGCGCATCTCCGCTTCGATTCGTCGGCGCACGCCTCAATCCCGCTGCCGCCAACAACCCACGCGACTTGAGATCCGCATACCGCCGGCGATTGCTGGTCGACCATTTGCTGGCTGCCTTACGCGGCGTGAACTTCCGCGCGTACCGGGCGTCGTCCAGGCGTCTTACGAGGCTGTCGATCCATCCGAAGCACAGCGCCTCCTCGACCGCATCATCGTAGCCGATGGATGGTACGCCCGTGTGGCGCTTGTGAAATACGAGCCAGACCTCGGAGGTCGAGTCAAAGTGCTCCTTCAGCCACTTCCTCCACTCCCGGCGGTCCTGTACCTCAACGGTCTCGATAGCTTCCCGCTCTTCGTGCCGCACGAATCGATCCTGTCCTGGCGATACAAGGGGAAAGTCGCTGAGACAACCGTGGGGTCACCGACCATCCCCTCACTGCACCCCGGGCCCTGCGATCAGCGTCCCATCCTCGAACGTATAGACTCCCTGCAGCCAGGTCCCGGGGAGGAGTGGGACGTCGTCCGATACCGCGATCACCACCTGAAGACTCGGGTCGATCAGCAGTGTCATCTGAACCCACCACTCTTGATTGTTGCCCTGATCGTCGGGTGAGTCGTAGGCGTCGGCCTGCCCGTTCAGGAGCCGGGCATTGATGCTTCCCTGGTAGCCGACCATTGTTCGCAGCGGCTCGAACGTGACCAAGTTGAACGCCGGATTCGACGTCGCGTTGGGGTACATGTAATTAAGCGCGTAGAACTCTTCGAGCCCATGGAAAAGGATGCTTCCGTCCGCAACAACCGATGCAAGGTGGGCTCTGACCTGCACCCCACGGAATTGCACACCCGCGATCCCCGCCAGAAGGGCGACGATGACCGTTACCACCATCAACTCAATGAGCGTGAATCCACACTCATTCTTGGTATACCCCAGCGCCCCAATCGATTTACCGGTCATGACCAAGAATGGGACGCTACGAGGGGTTTTTCAAGGATCGGAGGGGCACACCCAGACCCTGATCTTTCCTCTTAACAGCATTCATCTATGTCTCTCTTGGTTGGTAAGTGGACTCTCCGCGCCCGAATTGTATACAACGATCCAAAGGCTTAACAAGGGTGCTGGCGCCGTACTTCCGTGGTTACCATCTTGCGGCCGTCCGGGTGCCTGCCGACCGAGAGACCTGACATCAATCCGAGCTGACTCGCGGCTGCCTTGAGGACCGAAACGTGACCCGACGAACCAACAACCTTTCCGAGGAGCTTTACGCCTACCTCCTGGACGTGTCCCTACGGGAGCCTTCCGTCATGAGGCGGCTCAGGGAAGAGACCGCGTCTTTGGAGGAGGCCAACATGCAGATCGGACCCGAACAGGGGCAGTTCATGACCCTCCTGGTGGAGCTCATGGGGGCTCGGAACGCTTTGGAAGTCGGCACGTTCACGGGATACAGCGCCCTCGCGGTAGCCCTGGGCCTGCCGGACGACGGTTGTCTGGTGGCGTGCGACGTCAGCGAGGAGTGGACCGCCATCGGACGACGGTATTGGGAAGAGGCCGGGGTGGCCCACAAGATTGACCTACGGTTGGCGCCCGCCTTGGAGACGCTCGACGGTCTTTTGGCTGAGGGGCGCGCCGGGACCTTCGACTTCGCCTTCATCGATGCCGACAAAGAGGGCTACGACGCCTACTACGAACGGGCTCTGGAATTGATTCGCTCAGGGGGCCTCGTGACTCTCGACAACACGCTGTGGGAGGGGAAAGTGGCGGATCCCGCGGTTACGGATGTGGACACGGACGCTATCCGTATCATCAACACGAAGCTGGCGGGCGATGAACGTGTAACCCTGAGCTTGTTGCCCGTGGGAGATGGGCTGACGCTGGCTCGAAAGCGATAAGAGGGGCGATGCGGGGACCCTCGGCTGGCAGCTGCTTCAGACTGCGTGTCAGGCCAGTGGCAGCCACGCCTCCACTCCACTCTTCGTGTCCTGAAAGACCGTCTCCGGGGGGTGGCCCAGCACTCTCGTCACGATCCATACATCGCCTACGGAACCAATGGTGTTCACGGCGAAGCAGAGATCCCAGAAGATCTGCCCGGGGATGAGCAGGAAGGCCATGATGAAACCGGCATCTAGAATCACCAGGGGTGCTAGCGCGATGGCGACGAGGTGACCGCGAGCGATCTTCTCGTCGAACGTGGTGAATACGAGAGGAGGCTGTATACCAAAGATGGGCCGATAGCCGAGCAGCAGCCCAACAGCCCCGTGTAGACCTTGGTGTAGGACCAGGACTGATGCCAGCGCGGCGCATAGGATCCCCAGTGTGGCGAGCCAAGAGGGGAAGAGCAGGCCCAGCATCGTGTTACCGATCCCTATGACGACCCCGACGACAACTCCCACGAGGGTGGCCGTCTGACGGGGAAAGACGTGATCGGCGATCTTCTCGAGGCTCAACCGTTCTGGTCTCAGTTCCTGACCCACTTCCATACGGTGCGGTCGCCGACCGATGCTCCCCAGATGTTACCCTCGTCGTCCACCGAGATACCCTCGGGATGGCTCGTACCCCCATGCGGGCCTGGGTCTGGAATGAAACCCCTCACCACGCCATCCGTCACGCTGCCGATGCGAATGCCACGATGCCAGCCGGGGTTGTAGCCGTACTGCCCCTCGGCGGCCCTGGACTCGGAGTCCACCACATACAGGATGTCATTTCTGATCCGCACGCCGCTTGGCCGCCCGAATTGCTTCCACTCCGCAATGAACCCTCCGTCGGGCGTGAAGATCTGAAGGCGGTTGTTCGTCCGGTCTCCCACGAAAACCCGCCCCTGAGAATCCAGGGCGATGGAATGAGGGCAGTCGAGCTCACCGGGACCGGATCCCTTCGTGCCCCACGCGCGGAGGAACTCCCCCTCGCTGTTGAAAACGACGATGCGCCCATTGGAAGGTTGGGCGATATGGCCATCCGCAACATAGATATCTCCGTTCGGCGCAATGGTCAGGTCCGAGGGCTCGTTGAAGAGATCCGGGCTTTCACCGCGTACACCCGGCTGCCCAAGCGTCATCAATACCTCTCCCTCGGGGCTGAACTTGAAGACCTGGTTTCCCTTACCCTCCGCCACCCCGGCGTCCACGATCCAGACGTTGTCGTCGTCGTCGATGATGACTCCGTGTGGGAAAACGAACATCCCGGCGCCAAAGCTCCTGAGGAGACTCCCCGACGGATCGAATTGCAGAATGGGATCGACGTCCGAGTCCAAGCAGGTATTGGCTCCACAGCGTTCGAAGAGCCAAATGTTGCCTCGCGAGTCGACGTCGACGGCGTTGGACGATCCCATGACCCTGCCTTCGGGCATCGTCACCACGTCGGAGATCGTCCGAAAAGGGTTCGGAACGGGATCACGCTCGGTGTTTTGTTGAGCGCTCAAACCTCCCGCCGCAATCGTTACGAGAAGCACACCTCCGGATCCACGTAACCAGCGCACAAGACTCATCGAATTTCCTCCGTTCAGGCTTGTCTTCCGGGATGGCGTATCCCTCTTCCAGTAGCCCCGGACAAAACGGTCACCGTACGAGTAATTAGCCGGCCAAAGTAGATATCGCCAGCGCCGATGGCTCTCCACCGGTGCTTCGGTTTGCCGGGTCAGGGTAGCCCACTTAGCTTCGAAGTCAGCCTGATCGATGATTCCCACGTCTACGTATGGAGGCCCTTTGATGTCACACACGGACCGAATAGGACTGGCCTTCGTGGCAGCACTCGTCGCCACGATCACGATCGCTACGGAGAGCGCTCAGGCCCAAGGAAATCAAGGTGAAGAGTCGTCTTACCGTCTCGTCGACGGCTGGGCAGAGTTGCCGAACGGCGTGGACGCCTGGGGCCAGACCATCGGAGTCGAGGTTGATGGCGATGGGAACCTCTGGGTCTTTCATCGTTGTTTTTCGACGAGCTGCGACTCAGGGCGCGAAGACGTGACCCCTATTCTCAAGTACGACCCGTCCGGCAGACTCGTGGACAGTTGGGGTGAAGGCATGTTCATTTGGCCCCACGGGTTTTTTCTGGACGACGACGGAAATTTCTGGACGACGGACGCTCGCGGAGCGGACGGCAAGGGCCATCAAGTCTCCAAGTTCACTCCGGACGGTAAGCTCTTGATGACGCTCGGCACCGCCGGTGTCGCTGGTGACGGGCGGAACACGTTCGATGGTCCCGCCGACGTCGCCGTTGCTCCCAATGGCGACATCTTCGTGGTCGATGGACACGGCAACAACCGGGTCGTGAAGTTCTCGAAGGACGGGCAGTTCATCATGGAGTGGGGTGGGGCAGGGACGGGTCCCGGAGAGTTCAACGAGCCCCACTCCCTCGCCTTCGACTCCAGGGGAAGGCTCTTTGTGGGCGACCGTGTGAATCAGCGCATTCAGGTCTTCGACCAGAATGGACGGTATCTCGCCGAGTGGCCGGGTATCATGGCCAGCGGGATGTATATCACCGAGGACGACGTACTCTACGTCGCGGACTACCAATTGAGAGAAGGGATCGTGATCGCGAACGCCAGCAACTTCTCGGAGATCGGATTCATCGAGAACGCGATGCCGGAGGGTGTGACCGTAGACAGAATGGGGAACGTGTACGCAGGAGAGGTCGGGTCGCGCAATCTGAAGAAGTTCGTGAGAGACTAGGTAACTGACTGGCTTTACTGGCGTTAAGCGAAGGCCCCTCCACGAGATTATCGGGAGGGGCCTTCTCTGTTGTTCTCCAGCGGATTGCTCCCGCTTGAGGCAAAGGAGTCAGGTCTAGAGGCAGGCCCGACCGCCCCTCGGGGAACCCTGGTTGATCGTGTCCGGCAGAACATTAAGTTAATCAACCCCCCCTTGTTTCACCGAGGATAGAGAAACGTCGCCGACGCTAGCTCGTTCAGGGGGTCCCCCCAACATGCAAGACCAAAAGAAGACGAAGGCGCAACTCGTCGGCGAACTAGCAGAGCTGCGCCAACGACTCTCTGAACTCGGCGGAGCGGTGCGCACGCCGGTGCCGCGGGAAGCGTACCACAACGTGGAACGCCGTCGAGTCAAGGAACGCAGGGCGGCGGAGATGAGATACCACGATCTCTTTGACAACGCCCCGGACATGTTCCTCTCAGTGGACCCCGAGACGACAACGATACAGGTGTGTAATCAGACTCTGGCTACTGCGTCGGGTTATACCAAGGAGGAGATCGTCGGTCGCCCGATCTTTGACCTGTATCACCCCGATTATGCGGAGGACGTTCAGGAATCACTTCGGTCACTCATGGAGATGGCGGAGGTCCCGGATGCAGAGCTGCAGTTGCAACGAAGGGACGGCAGCAAGATCGATGTTCTGGTGAAGGTATCGGCTGTGCGGGACGAGCAAGGCAGGATCCGCTACAGCAGATCGGTGTTGCGCGACATCACCGAGCGCAAGCGGGCGGACGAGGCGCGCGAGCGGGCCGTGGAGGCACTCACGACCTCCCGCGCACGCCTCCGCAAGCTCGCGGCCCGGCTCCAGGAGGTGCGCGAGGAGGAGCGGATCGCCCTCGCCCGGGAGCTCCACGACGAGCTGGGTCAGATCCTCACGGCGGCGCAAATGGATCTGGGCTGGATCAGGGCGCATGCACCGCCGGACTCCCCCAAGTTGATGCACCGCATACGCGAGGCCTTGAAGCTCCTGAAGGAAGGCGTCGACACGGTCCAAGAGCTGTCGAGTGAGTTGCGTCCTCCCGCTCTCGACGTGGTGGGGCTCCAGGATGTCCTGGCAGACCAGGTCGTGCGTTTCGGCCAGCGCGCCGAGCTCGACGCTGAAGTGGACCTGGGCGAGGGTGCATGGCCGTTGCGTCCCGCGGCCCAGACGGCGGTTTTCCGCATCGTCCAGGAGGCCCTGACGAACGTCGCCCGCCACGCCAGGGCCAGCCGCGTCCGGCTCGACGCTCGGTGCTCTGGGAGCCGGTTGGTCCTGGCTCTTCGGGATGATGGCATCGGCATCGGGGAGCAGGAGCTGGAGGCCGGGGACTCGCTGGGACTCGTGGGGATGGCGGAGCGGGCCCTCTCCATCGGCGGATCTCTCGAGATCCGCCGGCCTCCCGAGGGCGGGACGGACGTGGTGCTGGAGGTTCCCCTCTCAGCTACGGGTGCCGGGCGGGAGGTTGGCCGGTGATCCGCCTCCTCATTGCCGACGATCACGAGGTGGTGCGCGCCGGCCTGCGCCGGGCGGTCGAGGGCCATCCGGACATCAGCGTCGTGGGCGAGGCCGGGAGCGGCGACGAAGCTCTCGCCGAGCTCGAGTCCAGGCCCGTGGACGTGCTCGTCCTGGACATCTCGATGCCGGGCCCCGGATTCATGAAGACGATGGAGCGGATCCAGGCCCTCCCCGGCGCGCCGTCCGTCCTCGTGCTGAGCGTGCACGCCGAGGAGGAGTGGGCTGTCCATGCCCTACAGGCTGGGGCGGTCGGTTACCTGGCGAAGGGGCGGTCGACGGATCAACTGGTGGAGGCGATCCGCCGGGTCGACGGGGGAGGACGGTACATCACGCCATCCCTGGCCGAGCAGCTCGCTTCCCGCCTCGGATCCGAAGCCCAGGGGCCGCCCCATGCGGTCCTCTCCGATCGTGAGTTCCAGGTCCTTTGCCTCCTGGGGTCGGGCAAGAGAGCGAAACAAGTGGCGGCCGAGCTGGGGCTCAGCCCGAAGACCATCAGTACCTACCGCGCCCGCATCCTCGAGAAGTTGAAGTTCGACAGGACCGCGGACCTCGTCCGCTACGTCACCGAGCACGGCCTGGAACCGTAACGGAGAGCCCCCCCTGGAGCCGTAACGGGAGAGCCCCCCTGTAGGATTTCTCCTACAGCGCGTCGGCTCCGGCCCGACAGCGGGCTTCCCCGTAGGACCACAACGCCCTTCCGCAGATGCCGATATCGCGGTCTGCGGCCGCGCCCGCATCTTAGTGTTTGGGACTCCCATCACACCTGCGTCCGTCGTGGGGAAGGGCAGAGGACATGGAGAGGGCGACGGAAACCTTGCACATCCTGCTCATCGAGGATGACGCGTTGCTCGCGTCCAGCATTCAGCGGCTGTTACGCAAGACCGGCGCCGAGTGTGATCATGCGGCCGCCGGCTCGGAGGGGTTGGCTTTGGCGCGGAAGGGCACGTACGACGTCATCGTTCTGGATGTGAACCTCCCCGACATCAGAGGCTTCGAGGTGGCCGAGAGGCTGCGCGGCGCCGGCGATCGCACACCGATCCAGATGCTCACGGGCCGAAGCGACGAAGAAGATATCATCCACGGTCTCGGAGCCGGCGCCGACGGCTATCTCACCAAACCCTTCAGTGCCGACATGTTAGTGGCACACCTTCGGGCTCTGCATCGCCGCGGCGAGATGGGTGGGAGGCGGGTGCTTCAGTTCGTAGATGTCGAGATGGATCTCAGGTCCCGGGAAGTCCATCGGGGCGGCCGGCCCATACGATTAACCAATCTCGAGTTTAAGCTCCTGGCCGCTTTGGTGAAGCGCGCGGGCCGAGTGGCCTCGGCGGAGGTTCTCAGGCGCGAGATCTGGGGCCTCGACTTCGATCCTGGGACGGGCCTGGTCAAAGTCCACCTCTCCCACGTGAGGCGTAAGCTCGAGGTGGGGGGCGCTCCCCGTATCATCGAAAGTGTACCCCGGCAAGGGTATCGAATGGTGGGGCGAAAGGTCAGCGCCTGACCGTCGTATCGACGATACACCCTGAGTCTGAGGGAGTGAGGGTTAAGAAAGCTTTACCCGCCCCGAGAACCGCCCTCCCGTATTCTGTGAGTGGAGATATCCACACTAGGGGAGAGGTCATGTCCGAGCAGCTCTTGAATTGTTCAAAACCCCTCCGGGTTCTCGTCGTCGACGACTCCGATCTGATCCTCCAGCGCCTGGTGGCCGCGCTGAGGGGGATCGACGGCATCGGAGACGTAAGGGAGGCGACGAACCTGGCCCAGGGGATAGATCTCTGGGAAACCTGGAGTCCCGATCTGATCATGCTCGACATCATGTTACCCGACGGGGACGGCCTGCAGCTCCTGGAGTTCGTCAAGAGGGTTCCCTCCCCGCCGGTGGTCGTGGTGCGGACCAACTACCCCTACCCGCTCCTGCGCAGGAGAAGCGCGGAGTTGGGGGCCGAGCACTTCCTGGCCAAGACGACGGAGTTGGACAGGTTCGAAGGGATCGTGCGGGGGGAGATCGAGAAACGTGGCCAGTCGCTGCCTTGGGCCGAAGGTGACACCTACGAAGGTGTCACCTAATGACCGAAGAGAACCCCGGCGAGGGGCTGCTACATCGCGAATCCGGTGGAGTTCGACAACTTCGCCGAGGTGGTCTCCGAGATGGGGATCTACGCGCGGCTCCTCAACAAGCCGCTGCGTCGAGCGAACTCCTGGCGGAAGAATACCGATTCCTCATGCTGGACGACGTGGTGGCCGACGCTGAATTGGCGGAGCGACAGCTCCGCAAGGCGGGGATCCCCTTCGCGTTGAGGCTCGTGGAGACGCGTGAGACGTTCCTGGCCGCACTGGAGGACTTCTCGCCCGACTTGATCCTGTTGGATTACGAGCTCCACCAGTTCGACGGTTGGTCGGCGCTGCACCTCGCTCAGAAGCGGGTCCCCGATGTTCCCGTCGTGATGTTCACCGGATCCCTCAACGAGGAGAGGGCGGTGGCGTGCCTGAACGCTGGCGCGGCCGACTACGTGCTCAAAACCAACGTGCTGCGTCTCGCCCCGGCGGTCGAGCGTGCCCTCGGAGGGGCGCGGGCACAGGTGGAGAAGCAGCAGGCGGAGGAGGCTCTGCACGAGAGTGAGGAGCGTTTCCGTGCGCTTGTCGAGTCGGCGAACGATGCTGTCGTCGTCGCGGACGCCACCGGGAAGATCACTGTCTGGAACTCCGGTGCGGCGGCGATGTTCGGGTACTCCAGCGATGAGATCGTCGGTCGGCCCCTCGCTGACCTCATGCTCGAGCGGTACCGGGACGCCCACGTGGCGGGGCTGGAGCGGGTCGGGGCGGAGGGCGAGCACCGGTCGGTCGGAACGAAGCCCTTGGAGTTGGAGGGGCTGCGGAAGGACGGGAGCGAGTTCCCCATCGAATCGTCCCTGACAATGTGGAGGTCGCAAGGGGAGCCGTGCTACAGCTCGATCATGCGTGATATCACGGAGCGCAGGGAGGCGTTTCGCGCCCTGGAGCAACTCAGCCATTGGCACGAGACGATCCTGACGTCGGCCGGGGAGGGTATCATGGGCCTGGGCCTGGACGGGAATATCACCTTCGTGAACGCGGCCGGCGGTCAGATCCTCGGCACGTCCCCTGGAGAGCTCCTGGGGCGCCAGGCGCTCGAGGTGTTCCACCATTCCACGGAGGACGGAGCGCAGATCTCGGTGGATGAAAACTCCTTCCTGAACGTGGTCCGTAACGGAGAGACCAGGAGTGCGGAAACAGTGTTCCAGCAGGGGGACGACCGCTCGGTTTCCGTCTACTACTCGACCAGCCCAATCCGCGAGGAGGGGCGGATCGTTGGCTCCGTCATCGTCTTCGAGGACATCACCGAGCGCAAGCAGGCGGAGGAGGCGCTCCGCCGCTCCGAGGCTGCATACCGTGGCCTGGTGGAGAACGCCACGTACGGCATGTTCCGGTCCACTCCCAAAGAGGGTTTTATCTCCGTCAACCCCGCGCTGGTACGGATGCTGGGCTACGACTCGGAGGAAGATCTTCTGGCCCTGGATTTGGAGCGGGACCTGTACGAGAACCCCTCCGCGCGTCGGCAGCTGATGGAACAATCCCGGGACTCCGAGCAGGTCGAAAACGGCGAGAGACGGTGGAGGCGGAAAGACGGAGGGCTCATCACGGTCCGGCTCAACGGCAAGGTGATCGCGGACCAGGAGGGACGCGCGGAGTCGTTCGAGATGATCGTGGAGGACGTCTCCGTGCGGCGGCAGCTGGAGGAGCAGCTCCGCCACGCCCAGAAGATGGAGGCAGTCGGCCAGCTCACCGGCGGCATCGCCCACGACTTCAACAACATGCTCTCGGTCGTCCTCCTCAATACTCAGCTCATCATGGGGGCCGTGGATTCGGGAGAGCCGGTGGAGCGATCCGACGTGGCCGGGATCGAGGACGCGGTGAGGAGGGCCACCGCCATGACCCGGCAGCTCCTCGGCTTCGGGCGGCGGGCCGAGCTAAAGCCGGTACCCACCGACATCGCCTGCGTTACCAGGGCGCTGTCTTCGATGCTCAGGACGCTCTTGCCCGAGAGTATCGAGGTCTCGATCCGTGCCGATGAGCCCGTGGGGGCCGTCGAGGTGGATCCCTCCTCGGTGGAGCAGATGCTCCTGAACCTGGCTACCAACGCCGGGGACGCCATGCCCGAGGGCGGAACACTCGAGCTCGAGGTCAGCGCGGTGGAGCTGGACGGGGAGTACACGGCCGAACGTCCGTACTTGGCGCCCGGCGCCTACGTGCGTGTATCGGTGACCGATACGGGCGTCGGTATGGACGAGGAGACACGGAACAGGATCTTCGAGCCCTTCTTCACCACTAAGGATCCGGGAAAGGGAACGGGCCTCGGAATGGCCATGGTGTACGGTCTCATGAAGCAGCAGGGCGGAAATGTGCACGTGTACAGCGAGCCTCGGAAAGGAACAACAGTCACCCTCGACTTTCCCACCGTTCGGGCCGCGGCCCTACCATCCTTCGGCAGGGAGCGGGAGGTGGGGGTGGGCGGCGGCACGGAGACGATCCTGCTGGTGGAGGACGAGAAGGCGCTCCGCCGCACCGGCCGACGCGCGCTGGAGGGCTACGGGTACACGGTGCTGGACGCTGCAAACGGCGAAGAGGGGCTCGAGGTCTACCGGGCCCATGCGGAGGGGATCGACCTGGTCATCTCCGACCTGGTGATGCCGAAGATGAGCGGATCCGAGCTGTACGAGACGCTTGAAGCGGAGGAGACGCCTCCTCGGAGGTTCATCTTGGCCAGCGGCTACACGGGCCGGGAGATGCGGGACGCCAGGACCGTTCCTGACTCCGTCCCCTTCTTGCAGAAGCCATGGGACCTGAGCGAGCTCCTCGCCCGGGTTCGGGAGGTGCTGGACGGTTGCTGACCACCGTGCGGCGGATGTTGTCCGGAGCGTGGATCGAGGAGAGAACAGGAGATGGGATGGAGGACGTGAGATGGCCAGGATCCTGATCATCGACGATCAGCCCGCGGTGCTTCGGGCTCTCAGGAGCACCCTGGAGCAGGCCGGTCACGAAGTGACCGAGGCCGCCGAGGGAAAGACGGCGCTCAGGCACTTCGCCGGCAACCCGACGGACCTCGTCATCAGTGACATCTACATGCCCGAGATGGACGGCATCGATTTTCTGATGCGGGTGCGGGAGGCGTTTCCCGAGGCCCGTATCGTGGCCATGTCCGGAGGAGGCCATCTGTCGAGGGATCGGGTGCTCGGGGCCGCGTCCATGCTGGGAGCGGTAGGCATTCTTGAGAAGCCGTTCTCCCAGGAGGAGGCCCTCGAGGCTGTCCGCATGGCGATGGAGCGGTCGCTGACCCTCCCGGGAGATCCCTGAATCCGATGACCACGGGGGCCAGGGAAAAAGGTGAACGCGAGCGGGAGCCTATGATCAGACGGAGCAGGTTTCCATCCCGTGTGCTCGTCGTCGAGGACTCGGATGAGAGCCGCGACGCGATGCTGCGTGCCCTCGAGTGTTTCGGGCACGAGATGTTGGAGAACGAGCGTGGCAGACACTTCGATCCGATGATTCTCGACGTATTCCTCGAACACCGATCGGAGATCGAGGGCATCCAACGCGCCGAGATAAAGGACAAAGGCTCGTCGACCGGGATCCGACTCTTATGAGGAAAACAACGATGTCAGATCCGTCGAATGCCGAGGTATGGGACACTTCACAGGGCCAGCACCTCATGAGGATTCCTCCACGAGCCCTCCTTCTGTCCTTGGTCACTCTGGCGATACCCGCCGTCGGAGCGGCCTATGCGCCCGATTGGCTCGGTGACGACCGTGGCCTTCTCCTATGGCTGACGCCCATCCTCCCCGCGTTCCTTCTGGCGTACTATCGGGGGTGGAAGGGTGTGGCCGTCGTGCTCGCCTTGGGAATGGCTTCGTTTATAGCCGCCAACCTGGTGTTCGTGCTCTCCGGACTCGCGCCCCCGTCCTGGACCACGATGTTCACCGTGGTCGTGGTCTATCTGGTCATCACCAACGGTGTTGCGGCATTGGCCGAGCTCCTGCACCGCGAGAGACGCGCCGCCGAACGGAGGGCCTTCATAGATTCACTCACGGGGCTCGCGAACCGAAGGTATGCCGACGAGCATCTCGACCACGCGTTCGCCGCGGCCATCCGTGGCGGGACGCTCGCGATCGTCATGTTCGACCTCGACCACTTCAAGAGGATCAACGACGAGCTCGGGCATGCCGTGGGTGATGAAGTCATTCGGGCGATGGCGCAGATCCTCGAGCGCAACACCCGTCGGATGAACCTTGCCGCCCGCTTCGGAGGCGAGGAATTCCTGGTGGTGCTCATGGACATCGACGGTGCGGCGGCTCTGGGGTACGCCGAGAGGATCCGCGAGGACCTCAGCAGCCTGACGTTTCCGTGCGGACGGATCACGGCCAGTGCCGGAGTCGCTACCTACGCCCTGGGCATGGGATCTGCCGACGTCTTGGTCGCGGCCGCGGACCGGGCGCTGTACCGGGCGAAGGAGTCAGGCAGGGACCAGGCCCTGCTGGCCACTGTGGAACCCTCGGGGGAGATCGGGGCCGGTGTAGGACAGCGCTCATTCGATACCGAGGTGGAAGCGACCGTTCTCGTGGTCGATAACGACCCTTGGGTCCTGGCGCCGCTGACTCGCCTCGTGGAGCGCATGGGATACAGAACCAGGTCCGCTCAAGGAGGCCGGGAGGCCCTGACTCTCTTCGAGAAAGCCGGGACGGCGGCGGATGTTATCCTCACGGACGTAGTGATGCCTGATATGAACGGGCTCATCCTTGTGGACGAGCTGGCGAGGCGGGGTCACCACCTCCCTGTGATCTACATGTCCGGCCATGTCCAGACCCAGGTGACCTGGCCAGGGCTCCCGGAGAACGTCACCGGCTTCCTGGAGAAGCCCATCGAGATGGACGAGCTCGCGGCCTCGATAAGAGCCGCGCTCGGAGTCGAGGGGTCGGCGCAGGAGCGTCCGGGCGAAGTCGATCGTGAGGTCCATCATCAGGAGCCCGCCGTGCCGTCATGAGGAAGAAGATCATGGTAGTAGACGACTCGGTGCTGATGCAGGCCCTGATCGAGGCCTTCCTCAAGGAGTTCCAGCCGTATGACATGGAGCTGTGTTTCGCGTCCAATGGGCTCGAGGCGCTTGCGACACTGAACGAGGATCCGCAAATCGACCTGATCAGCCTCGACGTGAACATGCCGGAGATGACTGGCTTCGAGTTCCTCGATAGGCTCAAAGTCGACCCGAAGCTGGCGGAGATCCCGGTCATCTTCATCAGCAGCGAGCCTAGCGAGGAGGATGTCGTGAGGGGGCTCGCGGCAGGCGCGAGCGCCTATCTCGCCAAGCCACTCGACGGTACCCGCCTGAGGGGCGTCGTCGAGCAGGTCTTCGGCCCCGCCGGGACCACCGATCATGAGCCGCAGCGAGCTCGGATTCGTGATGAGCGAACAGAACGGTAATCTCGAGGGCTGGTCGGATGCCGTCTCGGCGGCATCCAGACACCTGCAGGAGCGCGAGGTAGCCGAGGAGGAAGCGGCCGAGCGCGCGAAGCCGAAGCGTAATGCTGCGTGGGTTGTGGTGGCGCTCGTCGTCCTGGTCGCGGTGCTCGTTGGGGACGTCTGGGTGCTGACACGGATCCCCGACCCACCTCCCGCAAAGCAACAGGAGGCCGATCTGCACTGGTTGGTGGCCGATGTGGTGGAGGCGGTCGAGGACTTCCGCTCGGCCGAGGGTCGGCTTCCCGCGCCGTCCGATCTCGACTTGCCGGAGGAGGACATCGTCTATGAGCTGCGGGACGGTGGATACGTGGTTCTCGCAGAGGGCGACGGTGTTCACTTGGAGTTCGACGGCAATGTGCCTCTGGCGGAGTGGGTGGCACCAGGTGGCTCAGAGGCAGATCCGGAGACCACACCATGAGCGCCGCAAGGCGTGGGAGCCCCAGTGGCTTCACCCTCGTGGAGCTGCTCGTGACGATGATCGTCGTGGGCGCCTTGGCGGGCATCGTAGCTCCGAAACTCCGGTCCGCCATTTTCCGGGCGGATGCGGCCAAGATCGTGACCGACATGAATCGGGTTCGCGTCGCGGTGTTCGAGCTGCGTGAAGAGAGCGGTGGGCTCCCCCGAAGGGCGCGGTGGGGTTCGGTCCCCCGCGATCTCGTTCCTTACCTCGAAAACGTGTCGTTCAAGTACAAGGACCTGGAGTACCGTCTGACTACGAACACGCGGAGAGGCAGGGTGGACTTCTATGTGCGGTATCCTCGGAACTCCCCCATCGGCAACGCCCTACAGCGCTTCAGGCGAGCGGGTAGGGACTCGGGTAGCGTCACCTGGAGTCGGAGACGTACGAGATTCAGGCTCTTGGAGAACAATCGCTAGATGACCCAGATGACCCATTGGATGGAACGTGTGGCCGCTCAAGCAGGATTCGAACGAGTCGGCCAGCTCGATTTTTCCAGCTGCGCCTCGGTCTCCGACGTGTGGGGGAAGACCTCGGCCGTGTGCGAAGTCACGACCGACAAGTTGGCAGCGGCGGTCGGGTCGTTCTTTGGTATGGAGGTGGCGGATCTCGACGCCGCGCAGCCGACAGCGACGGGCTTGTTGCCCGGAAGCATGGCCAGGAGGTTGGGGCTGTTTCCGCTCGTGGACGCAGACCGGTACCTCAGGGTTGCGACGTCTGACCCGACCGATTCCATGGCCGTCCAGGAAGTCAGCTTTGTGTCCGGACGCACTCCCGAGTTTCTCGTTGCCCCACCCGAAGCCATAACCCAGGCCATCGAAGCCGCGTATTCCCCGGAGATCGCAGCCGCCTCGTTGTTATCGAGGGTCGAGGGCTTGCTCGCCGACGACGGCGATATCGAGATCGACGACGGGTCGGAAGACGGACCGGAATCGCACGCCGAGGTCGACATGGCGGGGAGTCCCATCGTGAGGCTCACGAACATCGTGTTGCACGAGGCGATCCGCCAGCGCGCGTCCGACATCCACATCCAGCCCACAGCGGGACAGGGGATCGTGCGGTACAGGGTAGACGGCGTACTGCGCACTGGCCTACAGATGCCCCTTCCGGTGCTCGAGCGGATGATCTCCCGCATCAAGATCATCGGCGATCTCGACATCACCGATCGTCGTCGACCCCAGGACGGACGAGCTCGAATCGTCTTGGAACGCTCGAAATACGACTTGCGGATCTCCACGGTCCCTACGCGCAAGGCCGAAAAGGCAGTCGTCAGGATCCTGTCGACGCAGGGATGGGCATCGTTGGCGGACACGCGGATCGTCGAGGACGACCTGGAGAAGATTCGCGGAGGGCTCAGCCATCGGCACGGGATCTTCGTCGTCACCGGCCCGACGGGGTCGGGAAAGACCACGACCCTGTACGGAGCGCTGAAGTCGGTTGCCACCGACGACATCAACATCATGACTGTGGAAGACCCGGTGGAGTACGAGCTTCCGGGTCTTACCCAGATCCAAGTCGACGACAAGCAGGGCATGACGTTCGCGTCGGCTCTTCGCGCAATCCTCCGCCAGGATCCCGACGTCGTCTTCGTGGGCGAGATCCGCGACGGTGAGACGGCCGGGGTTGCCGCGCAAGCCAGCCTCACGGGACACTTGGTGTTGGCCACGCTTCACACCAACGACGCCGTCGGGTCGATCCGCCGTTTTATCGACTTGGGGTTGGATGCCGGCACCCTGGGGGAAACCATGCGCGGAGCGCTGGCACAGCGACTCGTCCGGGGGGTGTGCCCTCACTGCGCCGAGGCGGTCTCCGGATCGCTGACGTCGCACGAGGATGCACTGGTCGGACGTTTCGGTCGCTCTCCCGTCGTACGAGCCATGGGGTGCGACCGTTGTGCGGGACAGGGGTACGTCGGGCGCTTGCCCGTGACCGAGTTCATGTCGATCACACCGGACCTGGTGAGGATGGTTCTGGACGGCGCGTCACCGTTCGAGCTCCAGCAACAGGCCGTCCGCGACGGGATGCGGCCGCTGATCGAATCGGCGCTCGACCGCATGGCAGCCGGCGAGACGACCTTGGAAGAGGTCGTGCGCGTCATCGGGCGCGCGGACGGACCCAGAACCGCATCGGACGCGGACACACCCGGTGCCGAATCGGGTGAGGACTCCCCCGAGGCGGCGGCCGGCTCAGTGGAGACAGCGAGACCGGACCCGGAGGAAGATCCGGACGAAGAGACCGCCCACGTTCTGGTCGTGGACGACGACCGCACGAATTGCGTGATCGTTCGGGGGGTTCTAGAGGCGCAGGGTCACCGTGTCTCCGAGGCGAGCGACGGGAATGAGGCGCTCGCGAGGCTCGCCCGAGGTGAGCGATTTTCCTTGATAGTTCTGGACCTGGATATGCCGATGCTCGGGGGACGTGAGGTCCTGGCCGCAATTCGGAGTTCGTTGGCGACCCACGCGCTCCCAGTGATCGTAATGACCGGCAGTTCCGATCCCGACTCCGAAATCGAAATGATGGAGCAGGGCGCCGACGACTATGTGCGCAAGCCCATCGAGCCGCGCCGCTTCGTTGCGCGAGTGGGTGCGGCGCTGAGAAGGGCGAGGGCGTAACCAGGTGCTGCGCGTCTGATGAGCGGAGTCACTGTAGCCGCGGAGTATTGATGGAGCTGAACGGTAACCCTCCGGTCGACCTCGACGGCTTCCGCTCGGCGATGCGGGACGTGGGGGCGGACGAGGTCGTCGAGCTGACTCTTGCCGTGTACGTGGGGGAGGCGAAGAGCCTCTTCTCCAGCCTCTCCGCGGCCGTCTCTACCGGAGACGTGAAAACGATCCGTGCCACGGCCCACAGGCTCAAGTCCTCCTCCCGCAATATCCGGGCCCGTGACCTGCCAGGTCTCCTCAAGCATCTCGAGATCGCGGCGCAGGAGGGGGATCTCTCCAGGGCGACACAGCTCTTCGACCGCGTGAAGCCCATGTACGAGGCCGTCATCGCCTACCTGGCGGAGTGCGGAGTCGCTTGTCCTTAGTCAGATCGCGTACCGCTTGCTCGAGCCTCCGCCGCTGCCGCCGCAAGGCTTGCTATAACCTCGCTCAACGGCCCAGTTTCGATGGGCTCCTTTGCGTGCAGCCGCTTGCCCACGTCAGCCATCGCATCGATCTACTGTCACGTTGGTCCAGTGAAATAAGGCCTACCGTCTCGAGGATCTTACCAACGCACCGCCACCGGACACCACTGCTCCGTAGACGTTACCGGCGGCATCCACCGCCACACCCTCGGGGTTCGAGCCATTGGGATAGGCCTCGACGGCTCCGTCAATGAAGGCGACGGCGAGCCCGTCGTTGAGGCTCCCGAACCGGATGCCCGTCTTCCAGCCAGGGTTGCGCGTCTGGTCGAACTCCGACTCCGAATCGGCTACATAGATGATGTCGTTGTCCGCAATGTAAATCCCACTCGGCCGTCCGAACTGCTTCAGCTCACCGACGTACGTGCCATCCAACTCGAAGATCTGGAGACGGTTGTTGCCGCGGTCGCCGACGATCAACCGGCCTCGGGAGTCGATGTCCACGGCGTGGGGAGTGCGCATTTCGCCAACTCCGCCACCCCACTTGCCCCAAGACCCGAGGAAACGTCCGGCTCTATCGAACTTGGCAATACGCGCGACGGTCTCAGGACCCGCGTTCACGTTTTGACCGCTGTGGCCGTCGCCGACGTAGATGTTTCCGTCTGCGTCGGTAACGACGTCGCAGGGTTCGTTGAGCAGTTCATCCGTTCCGTCTCCGGCCACCCCCAGTGTGCCGAGCGTCAGCAGAACCTCCCCCTGGGGACTGAACTTGATGACCACATGGCCTTTACCCTCTGTGTCGGGGTTGTCGGCGTTCGGTCCCCGCGCGTCCGTCACCCACACGTTGCCGTCGCGATCTACGTGCAGCCCGTGAGGGAAGAGAAGAAGCCCGCCGCCCAGATTCGTTACGACGTTCCCGCGAGCGTCGAACTTGAGGATCGGATCGTCTTCTGAGCCGGCGCAGCTGTTGCCGCCGCACCGATCGATGGCCCAGAGGTGGACGCCGTCCGGATCGATGTCCACTCCGGCGGTCGATCCCCACTCCCGGTCGTCGGGAAGCTCCGCCCAACCGTCCACGCTGCGATACGGATTGGGCAAGTCGTTGATGGGTGGTATGCTGACCAGTGGCAGCGTCTGGGCGAGGGTGCCTTTTACACCCACGACCATCAGCGCCCCGATCGCCAGTGTCCACCCCAGTCGTTTCGAAAGTGTCATGGCGGTTTCTCCCTTGCACAGGTGGCGTTCACTTCAAACCCCAGCGGGCCAGTGGAGGGGTCATCCTCGGAAACGCCCTGGGGGCCAGACCGGAATAGTGAGTGGAAAAGTAGGAGACGTTTGCGACATTGCAACTGGATCGACATCGTGTTGGTTGATCACGAGGCAACCCTCCAGGAGAGAAACCTGTGACCCAGCGACCTGCCGTGCCTATTCGCTCATCCGCTCTTGTCGTCGGACTTCTAACGGTCGTCGGGGCCTCTGGCAGTTCCTCCGGTACCCCGTCGGGCGTCGACGGCGAGTTCGCCACAGGGGCCGACTTAGAGTGGGTGGAGGTTACGTACGGTGCCGGGACCCAGGTCGACGTAGCGGTCTTCAAGCCGGAGGGCTACTCCGACTCGCGGAGCCATCCGCTGATTCTCGCCCTTCCATGGGGGGGAGGAACTCCGGAGCTAACACTCGGAATGGTGGACGCCTATTGGAACAGGGAGGCATCCCGACGGGGGTACATCGTGATCGCGCCCTCGATTCTGGGTTCGTCACTCGCTACCGAGGCGGCCGAGTTTCTGCCCGCTCTCTTCTCCTGGCTCGACGAGCACGTCTCGTACGACCCGGAGCGAGTCGTGGTGGCGGGTGCCTCCAATGGAGGGAGAGGTGTCTTCCACGTGTTGGCGGCCGATCCGGAACGTTTTGCCGCCGCGATCGGGATGCCGGGAAGTTACTCCGGCCCGACGGCGATGCTCGAGCCCTTTGCGGGCAAGCCGGTCTGGCTCATGGTGGGCGAGATGGACCGGGGATGGCGGGCGTCCACGGAGGCGACCAGGGCAACCCTCGAGGCCGCAGGGATCACGCCCCGGGTCAACCTGATCAGAGGGCAGGGGCACGTCCTTCGGCTCGATGACCGCACCCTGATGGATTGGCTGGATGAGGTGCTTGCGCGTTTCTGAGCCTACCGCTCTCCAGTGACGAGAACATGGGGGTGGAGGTACCAGCGATCCACCCGCCTGCGGCGAACGTCGGTAAAGCCGGTGGCACCCAGGGCACCTGCCAGGTCGGTCGACGCTTGGAAGTGGGCCCTCGAGCCGTGGGTGAGCCCCGCTACTCTAACCACGAGGAATTCTTCCAGCGCGCTCGGTGCGTACTTCCACCAAGGAGAGGTGTCCAGTTCCTTGACCAGGAGACGTCCGCCCGGGGCCAGTGAGCGGTGGCACCTCTCGAGAACGGAGAGCTTCTGCTCGTTGGACAGAAGGTAGAGGACGTCGAAGATCGTGATGCAGTCATAAGGGCCCTTGGGGAGATCGAGAGCCGTCCCGTGGTGGAGTATCGAGTCGAGTGCATCGGAAGTGCCCGCGAGCGCCAGCTTGCGAGGGTCGGGGTCCAGCCCCTCCAGCGTCAACTTGGGGCGTTCTACAGCCAGGTACGTGAGCCACAGCCCCGCCCCGCAACCCACGTCGAGCAGCCTCCCTTCCGCCGGGACGGCGTCCAGGACCCGGTCGAACGGGCAAATCCACCAGCGGATGCGGCCATACAGACGTTGGGCAGCGCCCGCTCCTTTGTAGTGGGCGAGGAGCTGCCCGGCACCCCAGGCCATCAAGAGGCTCCTGCGTCGGGAGCCACGTGAGAAGCCGGTTTGCGTCGCGCCCGACACAGCAGTCCGACACCGACCGGGAGGTTCCCCAACGACATGAGGGAGCCCTCGAAGGCCAGCAGCCACTCCAACGCCCGGTTGCATCCGAGCGGCGGAATGAAGAAGCCACTCATTTCCCTGTCTTCGCCACCGGGCTGCCTCGGCAGGAGCCGTTGCAGAAGCCGTACGACCGCGATGGGCGGAAAAAGGAAGGCGTTGACGTAGGTGAGCTGCTCGATGGTCCAGCCGGCTCCGGTGACCCGCTCTTTGAACGGCCGCTTCCGGTAGCGCCGCTGGTGGTGCACGGCCTCGTCGTGGACGCTCCAGAGCCACGGAAGGGCCGAGGTCATCAGAAGAATGCGGCCCCCGGGCTTCGTGACCCTGTGTAGCTCCCGCAACATTCGGGCGTCATCCGGAACGTGTTCGATGACACCCAGCGCCGTCACGAGGTCGAACTCGTCAGAGGGCAGCGGAAGATCGGTGGCCGAGCCGAGAATCACACGCGGCCATCCTCGATCCCGCGCGAAAGAGACGGCCGAAGCCGAGGAATCCACACCCCACACCTCTCCGAACTCCTCCAGGAGCGCCCGATTACCACCCGTACCGCATCCGACATCGAGAATTTTCAGCGGGCTGCGATCGGGTCCCTTCGAGATCTGCCTGCGGTAAATCCGACGCATTTCCCGGAACCACCAGTGTGCCTCTTCGATCCGCCGAGTTTGTTCATAAACGAGGTTTTCCATTTTCCCAGGCCCCTTACGACGCCAATTCGGCAAAGGTCGTGAGCCGAAATCCCGCTTCCTCCAGTGAGGCTCCAAGGCTCGGGTCCGTGAGCGCAGCGGTCTCCCGATCCCAGTCGAAACCCCAGTCGTAGCTGGCCTCCAACTCCGGGGACTGGACCCCTGGGTGCGTCACCAACTCGGAAACCAGCCCACTCGGGATGCGATCTAGATGCTGGAGGATGCGATCAGCGGTGAGATGCCCCGAGAAACCCAGGGCTGGCGTGGCGTCTGGAGACCGGCCGACGGAAAGTGAGTGCCTACGTCGACGCTGGAGCACGTTCATGACGCAACGGAGAGCCGTCACCACGAAGGACGGGCTGCCGGCGTTCACCGGGCGAAAACGCGGTACCCGGATCCATGGAATCGAATGCCGGCGGGCGAGATCCATGACCACGGGCCACACGCGTGGGAGGAGATGTACGTGCTGGTGCCCATCCAGATGGGAGGGGCGAATCCCAGCTTCGATGACCCGCTCCACTTGGGCCGAGAGCTCACGACGTACGGCCTCCTCCGACACAGCACCGGAGATCATCCGGGGGACGAGGGCTGCGTAACCCGACACGAACCTCCCCTCTGCGGTGACGAGCCGACCGAGGCGCCCTGGGTCGGTCAGCGGCTGCTCCTCCACGAGCGTCAGGTGGACTCCCACGTCCAGTTCCGGGTTCCGCCGGCAGAGTTCCAGGGCGTCGTCGAACGCGTCCCCCGCGGCCGAAAGCGAGGCGCTTCTTACGATGCCGTCCCCGTGCGCCATCTCGATGCCACGGTTGATGTCGAGGTGGAGGCCCAAGTCGTCGGCGTTCACAACCAGCAGGCGCTCGGAACTGACAGCCACTCAGGGATCGTCCACCGGCGACGTGTCCCGCACCACGTACGTAGGCCTTCCCTTCGTCTGATCGTACACCCTCCCCAAGTATTCGCCGAGAAGGCCGATTCCAATAAGCTGCAACCCGCCGAGGAGGCTGATCGCCGCCGCGATGCTCGCCCAGCCGGGCGGTGACACGTCGATGTCGCCGGTGATGAGCGCGTAAGCACCGGCCACGACCGCGTAGACTCCGTAGATGAACGCCAGAAGTGCAATCGTGAGCCCGGCGGCGGTGAAGAGCCGAAGAGGGACGATGGAGAACGCGAACACCCCCGTGGTCACCAGCCGGAAGAGTTGCCGGAGGGTGTACTTGTCCTCGCCTGCGAACCGGGGTTGAGGGTCGTACTCGATCCCGATTTGGCGGAATCCGATCCAGTCGACCAGTCCACGGAGAAACTTTTCACGCTCGGGAATGGCCAGGAGGGCGTCCACCACCCCACGGTCCAAGAGGCGAAAGTCGGACTGGCCGAAACGCAGATTCATCCCTGAGACGACGCGAAGGATGGAATACCCGCCCCACATCAGCAGGCGCCGCCCGGGAGAAAACGCACCCGAGCCAGAACGCTTGACGGTGTAGACGACGTCCGACCCCTCACGCCACCGCTGCACGAGCGTCGGGAGCAGAGCCGGCGGATGCTGTAGATCGGCGTCCATCGAAATCACGACGTCTCCTCGAGCGCGCTCCAATCCGGCGAGCAGTGCGGCCTGGTGTCCGAAATTTCGAGACAGACCTACCCACCTCACTCGCCGGTCGGCACGTTGCAGGTCGACGAGGACGTCGAGAGTGTCATCCTTGCTGCCATCGTCCACGATGATGATCTCGTACTGGTCGGCTAGGGGGTCAAGGACAGCCCGCAGCTCCTCGATCAGTTTCGGGAGCCCCTCTGCTTCGTTGTACGCGGGCGTGACCACCGACAACAGTGCGGGTCTGGGGCGCACCGCCCTGTCCCCGTCGCGTCCTTCCACATCCAAACTCCCTGGGCCTCCCGCCTCAGAATTCACTCGGCCTCCCGCCACATGATGATGAATCGACCGATTTTTTCCTGATAAGGATACCGGGCCACCAACTGTGTGGTGAGCGCCGGGGAAGGGGGGGCCGAAATCAGCACCGGTCACGCGTTGATCACGACGACGTTGATGTGGTGCCGATCCAAGGCCTCCACGATCCTCTCGATTCGCCCTTCCGAAACATCCATTAGATCGTAAAACGTTCGGGTCGGATTTCTCTTCTTCGCCAGGAAGTACACCACGGGACTGTCCGGTGTGGCGTAAATGTACTCGCCGGTGGCGCGTTCTTGGACTCTCTCGATCAGAAGATGAAATTCCTGGGCCTCGATGTCAGCCACCCGAAGGCCGCCCCGCTCGAGCCCGAGGGGGAGCAAATCGGGATGGGCCGCGTACCGGTCAGCCATCTGATAGACGTATCCGGAATGGATCCACTGCCCCGCAAAAAGAATGAAGAACACGGCAAGAGCCATGGCACCGGTCTTGCGTCCATCGGGCCAGGTCGAGACGACCGCGAAGCCTGCCATGGCAATCAACGGAGCGGTATAGAAAAAATAGACTGGACCCGAGGTCGGGAACTGAACGAGCGAGACCATTCCGGCAGCGGCAACGAGCGCGAACACTCGTTCTTGTTTGAGCGACTTTGCGGCCAAGCGCTCCCCCTTCCTTCCCAACCACAGGGACACGAGACCGGCGACAGTCACCGCCGGGCCGAGCCCGAGCATCGCCCACCAGACCGGCCGAAACACGGACTGGGTGGCGCCGAAGACGAGCACCAGCCCTAGCCCGATCACGAGTATAGCTCCGGCTACCCACCGGTTCCGCCCCTCGCTACCCCACGCACCAACTGCGGCGGCCGCCGCGACCGGAACCAGGGTCCACAACGTCGTGAGCGACGGCGGATCGCGAACGAGTACCTCCAACCGATAGAGCGGCCGGGAGATCCACCCGGACCAAATCGACGCGAGGTCTCCGGAAACGATGTACGGCAGTAGCAGCGCGAGTACCGGAACCACCACGCCGAGCCCGAGCGGTGCCATCCAGGCGAAGTACCGACGCAAACGCCTTCCGCCCTTTCCGCGCGCCCTGCCGTCTAACTCCCCGGCCGCTGCGTATCCTGCGAGCGCGAGGGGAGGCAGGACGAAGTGGTAGTATCCGGAAAGCTCCGACGGCCGTGCGAAAATCCACAGGACGAGGAGGGCGAAGAGGCCGAGACCGCCCAGGACGAACGCGGAGAACGCGCGGCCGTGCGGCGAGGCCTCGTCCGAATCCGCAGCCTCGGTGGCCGCCAGGCGCTGTTCGTGCACGATCAAGGTCAGGAGGACGGCCGCCAGTAGATACAGACCCACCGTCTTGACTGCGATGGACAGCCCCACCGCGAGTCCGGCCGCGAGGAGCCATGGCTTCCGCCCGTCCTCCATAAACTCGAAGAGTGCTGCCGTCCCGTAGATCGCCAGGAAAAGGTTGTACCACGAAGGCATGGCGGACGAGTAGTTGGGCAACCCCCAGGCAACCGCGAGGAGCGCCGCCATGCTCGCCGAGATCGGGCCGCCCAGCCTTCGCCCCATGCGGTACAGGAGCGGCACCGTCGGTAGGAAAACCGCGAAGATAGCGATCCGGAGAGAGATCAGCCGAGTCCCGAATAGCTTGAAGGCCAGGGCGTGGAAGAGCTCCAATCCCCCCGAGTACATCCCGTCGAAATCTCTGTGCGGAAGCTCGCCCAGGAGCACCCGCTCGGCGGCCTGCGCCAACGTGCCCTCATCGGACGGAAGCCACCCGCGGTCCAGGAACGACAGCACATACGTGAGCGCCGCACCCCAGAGCAGATACGGAAGAACAATCAACCATCGGTGTGCCGGTGGTCGATCCTCTGCCACAGCCTCGATGGTCTCCTCCAGAGATTCTGTCAGGGTAGTGGGTTCGTGCACAGCCGAGCTACGGATTCATGGGAATACGCCGCTACAAGAGGGTGGACCAGAACGAGGGCACCCCGCAAGCCTTTTCAGTCCGATACCTTAGACCTAAAATGCCCCAGGAGTCCGACGGTCGGGCGATGCTGGTTATCGTCCCTTTATTATCTGCGGGTGCTACGGTGAGCCTCGTCATGGGGACCGATTGAACAGAAAACGTAAAGGACTCACATGACCATGCGTTTAGCGCTCATGACGACCGCAGTGCTGGCGACGGCACCCCCGCTGTTGGCGCAAACGACCAACGACCCTTTTCCGTCGCCGATCCCCTCGACCGAGGGCGTCATCCGAGTCGACTTTGTCGAATTCGCCTCGATCCCGGACATCGATGGATCGCCCGCACGGATGATGCGACTGGTCGATGAGCCAGGCACTGGCCGCATATTTGTCAACGACATGCGGGGTCCGATCTACAGGGTCAGCTACGACGGCCGGACGGTCACGGAGTACGTCGACATCGACGATCCGAGATGGGAGGTTGCGGTCCAATCTCGTGGCAGAGAACGGGGCTTCCAGAGCTTCGCCTTCCATCCACAGTTCGGCCAGCCAGGTACCTCGGGGTTCGGCAAGTTCTACACATGGACGGACAGCGACAATACCGGACCTGCACCCGATTTCACGCCTTCTGGCGACGGCGATGCCCACGACACGGTCCTTTACGAATGGTCCGCCCGGAACCCCAGGGGCACTACCTACGACGGCGGCCCGCCGCGGGCCCTCCTACGGGTGCAACAACCGTTCGGGAACCACAACGGCGGTCAAATCGGCTTCAATCCGCTTCTCTCCTCCGGTGAGGCCGACTTCGGTCTGCTCTACGTCTCCGTTGCCGACGGAGGCAGCGGGGGCGACCCGCTCAACCTTGCACAAAACCTGGCCTCAGCCTTCGGGAAGCTATTTCGAATCGACCCCCTCGGCTCGAATAGCACCAACGGCGAGTACGGAATTCCTGCCAGCAACCCCTTTGTGGGGGACGCAGGAACGTTGGGCGAAATCTACGCCTACGGAATACGCAACGCCCAGCGTTTCGGGTGGGACCCGGTGAACGGCAACATGTTTCTCGCGGACATCGGGCAGAGCACCATCGAGAAGCTCACCCTCGTTACCGCCGGAGCCAACCTCGGGTGGAACGTCTGGGAGGGGAGCTTCCGGTTCGTCGGCCGTTCAGGAGTCGACCTCGCCAACCAGCGCGGCGATCCCTCCGTCACGTACCCGGTCGCCGAGTACGGACAGCGGGATCCGCTGCTTCAGAACCAATCCGCCGCTGCCGGGCTCCAGGTGTACCGAGACGACGAGATCTCCCAACTGGCGAACCTCGTTCTCTTCGCAGACCAGCCGAGCGGAGAGATCTTCTATATCCAGGCCGACGATCTTCCGAGCGGCGGTCAGGATGCCATCCGGCGGATCTTGCTCAACGACGGCGGCGAGGCGAAGACGCTACTTCAGCTCATTCAGGAAAAAAACGCAGACCAAGGCAGGTCGCCCGCACCCCGCGCGGACCTGCGTTTCGGCCCAGGACCTGGTGGTCAGGTTTTCCTGCTCAACAAGTACGACGGAATCGTTCGGCTGCTCGTGCCCGATGGGGCAGGGTCGCGGTGAGCAGGGAAGGCTGTTGAAGGAATAGAGCGGGTCGCGACAGCCTTCTACGGAATCGAAGGAGATAGAGGGGATACGAGTTCGTATCGGTAAGCCGTAACTTGCCCCTCGAAGGTGATTTCGAAGCTCTCGCGTACGCCCGGCGGGGGGGCCGAGACGGTGAGCGGTTCCGTCCCCAGCGGGCCGTCGGTACCATAGAACGTGAATCGGAGGTGTACCGAAGTCCCAGGCTCTGCGGCGTTTCCTACCACGCGCCCCTGAAGGCTCGTGTCCGGCCCGGACGCCCGCAACTGGAGTCCTTCTACGTGGATTGGAGCGGACTCGGTTCTGTTCAACCCCTCCACGGCGGATTGTTCGTCTCCAAGTTCCAGGTGGGCTCGCGCGGCGATCAGACCAGCGTTCTCCCCCAAGGGATCCACTTCGGTCAGCCGATCACCAACAGTCGCCAGCGCCTCCCACGACTCGGCCGCGAACAGGGAATTCGTGTAGTTGAACCACGCGTCGCGCGAGTTCGGCTGGAGTCGTGTCAGTCGCTCGAACGCCTCTGCTGCCGTTATGAAGTCGTTCGTACGATAGAGAGCGATACCAACGTTGAAGAGATCTCTGGTCCCCAGACCCGTCTCGGAGAGAAGCCCGGAATAGATCGCCGCAGCCTCTGTATCCTGTCCCAATCCATGGAGCGTCGCGGCAAGATCCCCCCGCACCTGAATGCTGGTCGGGTCACGCTCGAGATGCCGTCTAAGCAGCGGCTCAGCCTCGGCGAAACGGTCCACGAACAGCAAGAGCTTCGTGAGGCTTTCTTCGCTGCGTATTCTTAGATCCTCACGCGCTTGAAGCTCATCTTGCGGAAGTACTCGGGTGACGGGCCTCCGCTCAAGACCCGCGATCGCTCTCTGGTAGGCCCCAATCGCGTCATACCACCTGTCCTCACCGTTGAACAGGATCGCGAGATTCAGAGAGGCGTCAGGACGGAGGTCCCACATCATTTCTGCCTGCCCCCAAGCTGCGATCGCACCCTCGATATCTCCTTCGGTGAATGTCCTGATTCCCGCGTTGAACAATTCGATCCATGCCGCCTCGCGCTCCGGCGCGGTATCGGGCTCATAAGCAGGATAGATCCGTTCCGCCTCGGTGAACATCACGTCTGCTTCGCTGTATTGTGCGAGCCGTGCATGTGCGAGACCCGCCAGAAAATAATGAATCGGATTCTCTGGGTTGGAGTCGACACCGAGTAACGCGCGTCCCAGCGCCCGGCCATAGAACCCCTGCGTGAGATAAAGAGCCGCTGGCTGTGAATAGCGACTGGCGACTGGCGGCGTCCCGAGCGGGTAAACGAATCCCGTTGGTGAGACGATAGGTTCACGGGGGGCGCGTACCGAGGCGCACCCTCCGAGAAGGAAGGCCGCTGCGCAAAAGAAAGTGATCTTGAAGCGCCCGCAGCTACCACCCCGGAGGCCTACCAGGTCTACCAAGGGAACGCCACGGAAAAGATCACAGACATCGATACGCGGACACCTTGATCTCGAGCAGGTCGGAAGGATGCAACCTCGTTGAAGAGAGCAAGGGCGCTCTCATCCAACTCCGGGCGCCCACTGGATCGGGTGATCTCAGACCACTCGACGGAGCCCCGTTCGTCAATCCACACCGTTACGCCGACCAGTCCTTGAGCCGCGGCCGTCCCCCGGTACGCGCTCACCCTCATGAACTCCTCCACCTCCTCCGGATTCCGGAGCAAGAGCCACATCGAAACCCCTGGCAGAACGAGTTCGGGGCGAACGCCAGACAGTCGTGAAAGATCCAGCGTGTTGGTCTCCAAACGGTTTTCCAGGTCCGTGATGGTGTGGTCCTCCACCGTCACGCGGACCCCGTCCCCTTCCTCCTCGGGCGTACCCGCCGAATCGTCGTCCAAATCCGGCGGAGCGGACGCCGCCTCGGGCTCCACCAGCATGGGGACGGGACCGCCCCGACCGAGAAGGCGCTCACGAAGCCCCCCCGAGAACGCCACCCCGGCCAGTGCGGAACCTCCGATGCTGGTCTCGGCATCCACCCCCACTGGTAGCGAATCGGGCACTTCGAGCAGCGCCAGAGAAGCCGTCACACCGCCACCACCGCCTCCACTCGATGGCACCTCGTAAAATGATAGCCACGCGATTTCCGCGTCCAGGAGCTCCAGATCGGACTCGACCGGCAGAACGAGGGTGTCCCAACTCGGCCAGAAAGCGAAGGCGGCAGCATGAAGGGCCACGGCAAACATCGTCGACCAGGCGAGGAGGTCGCTCCACTGCGCCTTCCACTCCTCGTTGACGGTCATGAAGCTCGGTTCGTGCGGACCTCGCCCTCGTCTCCGTGTGCTCACCAGGCCGCCCTTGTCGTATTGGAACCGCCGCTGTTCCCCCGTCGGTTTGACGAAGCGGGAGAGGGAACGCGTACGAGTCCGTTTCTTCGGCTAGTCAGATTACGAGGCCGCGCCGTTACCCACAAGTTTCCAGGTGACCGCCGATGGGGCGAAGGGAGCGAGAGGCCGGACTTGTCAAGGTGCAGATCGATCCCATAGACTCGGGGCGCGGGACGCATGCCGCCTCCCGTGGTGTGGTGCGGGGGACCTGAGTATGAAAAATCATTTCGCGCCTTTGGGGGCAATTCTATCGGTTCTCGCACTCCTTGCCTGGATCTCGTCCAGTGCCCGAGACGATCAGAGCGCGATTGAGGTGGAGGAGCCGCTGGCCGCGTCGGTCCGAGCACCCTCGAACGACGAGCCGGTTCTCAGAGAGCAAACGGGCGGTTCCGCAGTCCCATGCGCGGTACCGCTCGGGTGGCGCATCGCGAGAGTCGACGAGTCGTTCGAATTGAGTCATGCGGAGGCGAGGGCGGCGTTGGACCAAGCCGCCACCCTCTGGGAAGATGCTGTGGGCCCGGGCCTCTTTTCGAACGAGTCCGACGGAGCGCTTTCCATCCGGTTCGTATATGATGACCGCCAGGCGAGAACCCAGGAGCAGAACCGCCTAGTGACGGATTTCGACGAGGTCAGCGTGAGCCTCGAAGCTGAGAGAGTCGAATTCGAGGGGCGGCGCCAACGTTATGATGCGATGCGCAGGCAGTACCAGGACGCGCACTTAGACTTCGACCGGCGGGTCACTACCCTCAATGACAGCATCCGCTACTGGAACGCTCGGGGTGGTGCCCCGGAGGGAGTACTCTCGGAACTCGGCACATCGGAGAGAGTGCTCGACGTGGAGCGCGAGGCACTGGCGGTTCGAGGGCGAGAGATCGAGGGGCTACAGCAACGACTGGTAGGCGACTCCGAGAGACTCGATCGGGAGATGGAGGCGCACAGGAGAGAAGGCGAGGCGCTTCAGACGGCTTTTCCTGTTTCGCGCTTCCAAGCCGGTATATACAGGGAAGCGGTACACTCACAGGAAGGGAAGGTGACTTCGGTCCCTCGGGAGATACGGATCTATCGGTTCAACGATCTGGATAATCTCGTGGGTGTGGCCGCTCACGAGCTGGGCCATGCCCTGGGACTCGGCCACAGCACTGTTCCAGGCAGCGTGATGAGGGAGGAGTTCGTTCTGACGGATTTGTCCCAAGACGCGTCTGGAGTCCAGCCGGCCGATGTCGAAGCGCTTCGATCGCTGTGTTCCGAGTTGTAGGACGTTTGGTGGTTCAGCGCAGCGCCGCTACAATTTGCCACCGACACCGCATTGGAACGCTATTAACCGATAGAAGGCCACCCAAGGGGACACGAATGCGAATCACTCATGGAGTGGCGCTTCTCGCTGCAACGTTCATCGGAACCCTCGTTACGGCCGATGCGTCGGCGCAGATCACTCGCATCGATTTCCGGGTCGTGGAATCCCCCGCCTTTGATGGCCAAAGTTTTGGAGACATTGGCCAGTACGAGCGCCTTCGGGGCGTAGCCTACGGAGAGGTCGACCCCAACGACATGCGGCATCGTGAGATCGTGAACATTACGAACGCTCCGCTCAACAGTCGCGGGCGGGTCGAGTACAGCACCACTGTGGAGATCTACCGACCCATCAATCTGGAACGCTGGAACAGAGCGATCTACCACATCGTTCCGAATCTTGGCCGGGCCAGTGCGGGCGATGCCGTTTTTCGCGAGATGGGCTTCGCTATCGTACAGGTGGGATGGCAAGGCGACCTCACGGCGACCGACAGGAACATCATGCCCTCTCTACCGATCGCCAGGTACGCGAGCGGATCCTCGATCGTCGGCCCGGCAGTCGAAGAATTCATTTTCAACGATGAGGAAATGGTTGCGGAAGCTGGCCTGACCTATGCTACGGCCGCGCTCATGCCGGGGTTGGCCACGTTTTCCGTGCGTGCCAGACAGGGAGCTCCCCGTATACCGCTCGAAGAGCCCGCCTGGAGCTTTACGAACGAGCGCCGGATCCGCATAAACCGCCCCTCAGGATTCGACGGCGGGGCGATCTACGAACTCCTCTATCTGGCGAAGGACCCGATCGTCATGGGATTGGGATTTGCGGCCACCCGTGATGTGATCTCCTTTCTTCGGTACGAGATAACCGACAGCGAAGGCACGCCGAATCCCCTCATGTCCGTTGGCCTGCCGAATACCGCAATCTCCCTAGGCGTCTCTCAGAGTGGGCGATTCCTGAGGGATATGCTCTATCTGGGCTTCAACGAGGACGTCGGTGGTCGCATCGTCTTCGACGGTATACACCCCAATATCGCTGGCTCGCGAAAGACGTTCACGAACTATCAGTTCGGCCAACCGGGACGGTGGCAGAAGCAGCACGAGGACCACTTCTTCCCGGGGGATCAGTTCCCCTTTACGTATGCGACCGTGTACGACCCGATCAGTGATCGGGCCGACGGCTTGCAAGTGAGGTGCTCGGCTTCGAACACCTGCCCGCGGATCATCCACAGCGATGGCGAGGCGGAAATCTGGCAGGCCCGCTCATCCCTCATCGTGACCGATCCGTTCGGGGAACACGTCGATCTACCCGACAACGTGCGAGCATACCTTATCGCGGGCACGCGACACGGCGGCGGCCGCGGCGTTCACGTCGAGTCTCCCAGCCTGGGCATCTGCCAGAATCTCAACAGCCCCGTTCCCATGGCCCCCATTCGCCGCGCCCTTACGGTCGCTCTATATGAATGGGTTGTAGACGGAACCGAGCCGCCGCCGAGTCGTTTTCCAACGGTCCCACTCGGAACGCTCGTGCCTCCGACTGCGGTCGGCTTTCCGAGCATTCCCGATGTGACGTTTACGGGGAGCCACAACCCACTTCGGCGAAACAATTTTAATACGTTCCCGCCGCTCCAGGGCGGCGGATACGTTGTGCTTGCGGGCCGTGTCGACCCAGATGGCAACATGGTCGCGGGGGTTAGGCATCCGAACCTGTCGGTCCCGATCGGCACCTACACCGGGTGGAATCTGCGACGGGAGGGTTTTGCCGAAGGAGCGCAGTGTGGCGGGGCCGGGTCGTTTATTCCGTTCGCTTCCGCCGACAGCGAGAGGCAGAAATCGGGGGACCCACGTCTGTCGATCGAGGAACGTTACCCGACTCACGACGGGTACGTGAGTGCGGTAGCGCTGGCCGCCAACCGCCTGGTACAGGAGCGGCTGCTCCTACAGCAGGACGCCGACGCGATCGTCGAACACGCCGAGGGGAGCACGATCGGAAAGCCGAACTGACCGCTACGGTCTGACCCTGACGTACCTCTGCAGGTTGTGTGAAAACGGTCCCAACTACCGGCCGGCCCTCCGCTGCGTCTCGTACATCGCCTCGAACTGCTGCTCCTTCAGGAGGGCCAGCGCTACGATGAATTTCCGCATGATGTCCTCTCGATGGGAGTAGTAAAGAGCCCCCGGCGGCTAGGCCGCCGGGGGCTTTCGGTTCCGTCTAGCCGAGTCTCCTGAAGCCGATGGCTAGAGTCGCTTCTAATGCACCGGGCCGATATCCATACCCGGCAGCCGTAGCGCGACCAGGCGTGTAGGGCGGCTTCCAGACCGGCAGTCCCTGAACGCGGGGCAGTCCGCCGCCCGGTCCCGCCACCCACTCGGAAATCGTGCTGCCGGTGGTCTGTGGGTTGTCCGGTTCATCCGCATCGGCACCCGGGGCCACCAAGCCCCCGCCACAACCCTTCGAGGAGGGCACATACAGGATGCCCGTCGTCGGATCCAGCGTCGCCGGATTCGTGATGTTGAGCCCTCCGGAGCACCGAATGTTCGCGACTACGCCCGCGTCGTGACCCACGAAGAGCCGAGGCATGAAGGGTCCGCCAATGCGGTAGTTCTCGATCAGGTCCAGCGCCTCTTGCCGCAACTCGGGCGTGAAGTCGATGATATCGTCGGGATCGAGGCCGAGAGGCTCGGACGGCTCAGGCCATGTGGGACAGGGCGTCGCTCCCGGACTGAGCCAGGGGCGAATGTTCGATCAGGGGGACCGTCCGGAGAGGAGGGACGGTGCACTCGTCAGCCCGTTGTACCGCTTCTGGCCGGAAGAGGGGGTGCTCGGCAGGTTAGATGCTGTCGTCAGTCCTCTACCCGTTTGGCCGACCAGCCTCCCTCTCCGAAGCCCCCAAAATCCGCAGTTCCGGAGATCGTGCCATCCTCGGCGACGGTACCCGTGAAGACGATATTCAACTCCATCCCTTCGATGTACAGATCCCACTCGAAGAGAACGTCGGAACCGTCGAGGGTGCCCTTCATCTCGATCGGGCCGAGCTCGGGAACCTCGCCGGATGCTGTCAGGCTTTCACCGTCTTGGACGATGGTAATAGGAAGCGGTTGGTCCCCCTGATCCGACTGTACGGTGAGGGTCCACATCCCGCTTAAGTCGGTCTGAGCCGCTCCGTCCGTCGGTGCCGAAACGAGCACCGCAACTGCAGCCATAATTACACCGAGAGCTCTCATGACCCCTCCTGCCGTCGTTGAAAGACGTGCCTCACCCGGACGGTATCACGCCAAAAAGCGGGCGGGAACCGCAGACGCCTGGCGTCCGCCGAAACGCATAATATAAGGACCGACGTGGAGGGGCAATCTCAAAACGGCAGCGTTCGGGGTGCGCACTTTTTTCCTCTGTTGGGCACATTTTAGCCCCCATGTGGCCTCTTTATTCCCTGATTTAGGTTCGAGATGAAGATGCCTAAAGCATTATGCGTAAATACTATAGATGCTATTTGGGGAGACCGCCTCACTCCTTGACCGGGGTCGGCACGCGTCTTGTGGTGGAACTCGCAGGAATACGCACGAGAAGGTGGCTCTTGGATTGGCATTGAAACATGTCCGGAAAGCAGCACCACCCAGCCGTTATATCCCTACCCCCTAGACTGAGTCGGGATACGAGTGCGTATGGGCCACTACCCGTGCAACACGCATACGGAAAAGTCGCCCTCCATATGCCCCATCATGCGCCCCTGGAGCAGTATGCCGATTAAGCGGTGGACCTTCGTGTGCATGTCGGACCGGGAAGACCCGGTTCGCCAATTCAGCGTATCGGGTGACGCCATGCACTATCTGGCCTCTCTCGGCGCGGGCGTCGTGCTCAGTGTGACCGCCTTGTCAGTGATCGTCGCCTTGAATGGTTCTGCGCGGTATGATGTCCTAAAACTCCAGCGCGAAAAGTCGCTTCTTTCCGCCGAGATCGGAGAGATTCAGGGGCGGGTGGCTCAGGTGGAGGGATCGATCGACGTCCTGATCGAAAAGGACGAGACTTTCCGCCTTTTGGCCGGACTCGAACCCATCGATGAGGAGATTTTCGAGGTGGGGGTCGGTGGACCGGGCATGCTCACGCCCGAATCCAGCCCCCTTTGGGTGGAGGACCCCGCAGCCGCAGCCGTGACCTTTGCCACTTCGTACGACATCCTGGCTCTCGAGCGGAGAGCTAAGCTCCTCTCTGAGAGCCTCACAGAGGCCATGGACAGCCTCCTGGTTCACCGTGACCTACTTCTGGGCCGTCCGTCCATCAGTCCGACGGATGGACCCATTACCAGCAGATTCAGCTTAGCCCGGATGCACCCGATCTACGACAGGGCGCTCCCTCACGAAGGGATCGATCTGCATGCGCCCGAAGGGACGCCCATCCTTGCCACCGCCAATGGCGTGGTATCCTACGTGGGTTACAAGCCTGGTTATGGGAACACTGTCGAGGTCGACCATGGATTTGGTTACGTGACCCGTTACGCTCACGCCTCGAAGTTCTTGGTGGAGCCGGGTCAACAGGTCGACCGCGGTATGGCGATTGCGCAGGTCGGCCAGACCGGAACCGCTACAGCCGAGCACGTGCACTATGAAATCTGGGTCGGTGGAAGAGCCATGGACCCACAGGAATACATTCTGAACGGGGTGATTCCCTAGGATGGGGACTCGCCTCGCCCCCGCAGCTTGCTGACTTCTCAGGTACCCCCTCTTGGCGCCGTTCTTGCTCCTACTGGTGGCTTCCGTAGATCAGGGCCAGTTAGGCGCCGAGCATTCAGTCTACGCCCACGAAACCGTCCGTGTAGACCAGGTTTAGTCCTTCACGAAGGAGAAAAAGAAATGAGAACACTAACTGCGACAGTGATCGCATTGGCCTCGGCGGCGCTGCTCGCTCCGCAAATGGTGTCGGCGCAGAATGGCCTCACCGTACCGGAATCGTCCATAGCCACGATGGTCGTCGACCGGACGCCATCCGGCGCCGCCATGACCTTCCCGGCCGGCGTGGAGAGACTCTACGCCTGGACCCGCATCCAGGGAGCCGCCGGGGAAACCACAGTCCACCACGTTTGGATCCAAGGTGATGTCGAAAGGGCCGATGTCGAGCTCAGCGTCGGGGGATCTCCCTGGAGGACGTGGAGCAACAAGGCCATCATGCCCGAGTGGACCGGCGACTGGCGTGTCGAAGTCCGGGACTCCCGTGGTAACGTTCTGGAGACGATCCGCTTTACAGTAGGGTAGGAAGCTCGCCCCACTTCTGGGACACCACAGCTAGACCCGGGGGAGGGGAGTCGGCTTCAACTGCCGAACCTCCCTCCCTCAATTTAGATCTCCCGAACGCCCGAAGGTGCCGCTCGTGGGTGTTTCTTCGAGAGTCCCTTCGGACCCGTTCGTGAGCTCTCTCAAGATGGTCGGAAACCACTGAGCACGACTCGTTTTTTTCAGCCCGGAGGGGTCGAAGATTTCTTATTGAGTATCTCCATGGGGTGTGCCTAGCTTTCTAGTAGGACCTTGTCCGAGTCGGACTACGGAGGCGGGCGAACTTGGCCCTCCCGCACCCCCAACGAGGGAATGATCATGTTCGAGGCACTCGCATCCTATTTGCCATCTGAGTGGCACCGCACGGTAGAGTTCTTCGGAACGCCGATGTGGTGGATCCCAGATTGGCAGGTCACCTTCCTGAGTTTCGGTTGGTACGCGGACTCGGTGTGGGGCGTCGTCCTGAAGAGGTTCTTCCTCCTGATGCCGATCCTGCTTCTGATCGTTGCAGTCTGGTCGACCATGCTGTCGGTTTACACGCTCCCCTTCCGGGCGAACCGAGCCAAATTCCTCACGATTATCGCTTTGGGGTGGTGGGATACCGGGCGCGGCATCTGGTTCTATTGGACCGGCGTCATGCGGTTCGCTGCGCTCTTGCTGGGATGGGTCTGGAATCTGATCGCCTTGACCCTCCGGATGGGGGTGGTCGCACTGAAGGCCTTCCTCGCCTCGCCCCTCTCGCTGTTCGACAACATTTCAAGCCGGTACCTCAAGCCGGGCGTGCCCTGGATCGCGGTGATGCTGACACTCGTTTGGTCCGCGCTCGAGGCCACGATCTTCAGCTTCACCTTGTTGCCTACGATCACCGAGGTTCTGGCGGACATCACCGGTTTTGTCCCGAACCGGTTGTTCGTGATGCCCCTCCTGTGGCTCTTCCTCTTCGGCCTCATTGCGGGAAGTTTCGCGAGCATCCACGTGATGTCGGAAGCGATCCGCGCGCGGCGCATCGGAGAGGTCATCCAGATGGTTGTGGTGGAGTTCTTCGTGGCGTTCTTCGAGGTCGTGTTCCTATACCGGGAGCTCATCGACGCGATTACGCCGTGGATCAACCAACAGAGTGGCGGTGCGATCCAGATGGGCCTGGTTTCGACGCTGGCGCTCGGTGTCTTCGGATGGATCGGAATTCGAGGCATGACGTGGTTCCTCTTCGGGCGGTTCGGCACCCCCTCGATCCTCGCCATCGTCTCCCGCCAGGTCCCGCCGGGGGAGCAGGTCTACACGGCCAGCAGCTCGGATACGGCCAGCATGTGGCGGGGACCCATCGACGCCCTGAAGAGCGAAACAGCATGGTTCAAGAAGGAGGCCCGCCGTGGCGTGGAGATGGCATCGCTGCCGGTTCTTCAACTCCTGGCCGTTGCGGTGAACTTCCCGGTGGTGGCGATCAGTTCGCAACCCCTATTCACGTTCCCGCTCAGAAGTCTCGACGACGTGCTCGCCGACACGCCCTTCCCCGGAATCATGCGGAAAAAGACAAAGACGAGGAGCACCGCCACGCGGGCCTCCGGGAAAGCCGACAGGCGTTCGAAGAGCAAGGCGTCCGACAACGCCGGCATTGGCGAGGTGACAACATGAAGCGGAGGTCATGGTTCGCGGTGGCCGGAGCGCTTGCGCTGGCAGCTTGCGTGCCCACCGAGGAAGGCCAAACTCCCCGATACACGCTGGTGATAGGGATCGATGTGAGCGGATCCTTTCGTAGCTCGGGGAGCTACGACGACGCCTTGAGCTTTGCGGCCCACTACCTCGAGGCCCATATCAACGGATTCGGCGGGCTCCAGGTACCGAGTGACGTCTTCGTGGGGTCCGTGGGTGGGCAACGCAGGGGTGAAGCCAAAACGTTCCACCCGATTCACGACTTCCTCGGCAAGGACCGAAACCGGATCGAAGCCGACTTGAGGGAATGGTTCCCCTCGGAGGACCAGCTCACGGATTTCAACACCTTCTTTGGGCAAGCTGCGGATCTCATGTCAGCGAGGGGACTCACGTTGGCTCCCCTGAACATGGTCCTCTTTACGGATGGGGTGCCCGACATCACCGGGGATTCCGAGTTCGAGAATCCATACCAGACCATCGATCTTAGCCCTCTGGAGTACCTGTCCCGGAGCGTGACCGTGCGTGTCCTCTATCCCTCTCCGACGGTAGCTGCGAATTGGAGGACCGGCGTGAGTCGGAGACGAGTACGGCTCTGGACCCAGGACGCGGAGGTGATGGTGGGTTGGAGTGAGCAGGTTCGTCCCGGCCTCGCCATAGAAGATCAGGAACTCCTGTGGACCTGGGTGACCGACAACGTCGACTTTCGCGTGCGGAGGGAACGGATCCTCTGAGGCTGGTCATCGCGGAGGCCGCTCCATCCGGGCGGTCCCCGCGCTTTTTTAGCCAGTGCGAATTAGGCTGTAATCGTGTGTTACCATTAAAAATCAAGGCGAAGGATGCCTCAAAGTGAGGAGGATCGATGATGGAAGCGCCAATTAAACCGCGGCTGGCGGCGGCTCTCACTCTTGTCTTTGCAGTATCCGCCACGGCTTGCGCGCATGTAGGCCAAGAGGAATTCGACTCGGAGATTTCCTCGCTTAGAGCAGAGCTCCAAGACCGGGGCGTTGGGATCGAGAGCCGGAATTCCGCTCAGATCGCTGCGTTGTCAAATCGCTTGGATCGCCTGACCAACGGGCTTGAGGACCTGGCGGACGAGTTCGACGTGACCGTCCAGCGCTTGGAGACGGCGATTCGCTTCGACGTTCCGGTCTACTTCGATTTCGATCGAGACAACCTGCGCCCCGAGGACCTTCCCGTGCTGGCCCGTTTCGGCGATGTCGTTACCGCGTACTATCCTGACGTCCTGCTTACCGTCGAAGGTTTCACGGACCGTGCAGGCTCCCCAGAGTACAACCTCGATCTTGGACAGCGGCGGGCAGAGGCCGTGCGCCTTTACCTGGTCGAGACCGCCGGCTTCCTGGGAGAGCGAGTCAGAGCCGTCAGCTACGGGGAGGCTCACGAGCGCCTCGTCTTTCCGGATCAGGCGGGACACGACAAGGGGATCGAAAATCGGCGGGTGGCCCTCGTCGTAGAGCACCTCGGTGGCACGACGGATTCCCCGACGCTTTTTAGCCGGACTCGGTAGGACGAGCCTGCGAGGGCCCTGTTGTGAGGCCTCTTTGCCGAGTGGCTGTGCCGAGTGGTTTGTTTTATCCTGGGAATCTCGGGATGCTCGGAAGGTTCGGCGTGAGGTCCCGCAAACGCCTCTCGAGTGACGCTCTTAATCGATTCAGGTCGCCCGTGTATTCGGTCAGCGTCCCACCGATCCCCTCCTCGAAGTCGGCTAACCGGTTTCGGGCGTCGGTCAGAGACTGCTCGATGAGGCGATCCACCTCGGCGCGTGCGCGGGCTTCGGCCCGGCGAACCTCATCCCCGATCTGATCCCTCAAGGCCTGTACGATCTGCCCGCCGATGTTGGATTGGATCGAGATCCCCGGCGATGAGAGCGTTCCGTCCAGCCCGAGTGTGATCTCTATCGAGGTCAATCTCGACACGATGTCCCAGAGGTAGCCAGCGGCGCCAGTGGCGTCGGGACCGTTACGATGCCACGTGGCGGCAATCGCGGACCAAGTGACCGCCCCAAGGATCGAATTTCTCGACCTCGAGAGGTCTACCCGCATGTCTCCGTCCCCAAGATCGAGACGGGCTCCCAGAGCGCCGATCTCCAGCGACGGAAGGGGCAGTCCCGACAACCGTGCGATGAGTTCATCTTCGGCGATGTCTCCGCTCCGGTCCAGACTCAAATCGAGCGCCGCACTCGCCGTGCCGTTCTCTCCGGTGATTTTTAAGGTGGTCGGCCTTCCAGTCCCGATGGGGTCGGAGCTCAGATCAAGGACCTGAATCGCGAAACCGGTCCGCGCGCCCAACGTCACGGAGCCCTCCAGCTTGTCCATGGCGAAGGCGGGTAGAGAGGAGCCGAGGGAAGGAAATGTTACGTTCTCGCCGGCGCTGCGAAGCCGCTCCGGTCCCTCCAAGCGGTAGGACCGGCCCCCGTCGAGAAGCTTGGCATCGACGAGTTGAGCCCAGTACAGGAGGGTTTCCACTCTCTCCATCAAAGGAATCTGAAAGAGCGCGGCGCTGATGTCGTCGGGCTCGAAGGAGGGGAGGTTGAGCACCCCCAGGGCTCTCCGGTAGTCACCGTCGCGAAGGTCGTCCAGAGCAGCCAATCTCTGACGCAATCCCATCGCCTCGGTTCTTAAATCCTCCTCGAGCTCGGAGATGCGGGAGAGGTTGCCCCGGACCCCCTCGGCCATTGAGCGGAGAGCGCTGACCGTACGTGTGGCTCCCACGAGGCCCAGACGCCTGATGGACGCCCCCTCGAGCGAGGCCAGCAGCGACGACGCCGAGTCGATCTGCGCCCCCACGTCCAGCGTCCCGATTCGGTCGGCAAAGGCCCCGCGAGCAACACCCACGGACCCCGCCAGTTCCCGGACCCGGATCACGGTCTCCAAAGAATCGGCGCTGAGGCTGCTGAAGTCGACCGGACTTGAAAAACTCGGTGTGGGAAGTGTCGGAATTCGGGCGGATGCTCTCCAGAGCGCCATTTCGTCCCGAAAGAACGTGCTGCGCTCGCGAAGCGTATCAACTTCCCCGGGAGTCTCACGCATGTTATTGAACCGAATATCGCGCACCACGACACTGTCGATCGCGATTTTGGCTCTTAAGAGCGGGCCCCTGGATATCGCCGCGTCGATTTGCCCGATTTCCACGATGTTGTTCCCAGGAGCCGACGGATTCGTGACCTGAAGGCCGGTCATCGCGAATAGGCCGTCGGAGAGATCCACGTCCATCGTGCTCACATCGACCGTAGCACCCAGGATTCGGGTCCCCGCCCGCTCCACACCTGCGTGTATGCCCCAATCCGCCAGCAACCACCAAGCGCCCACCCCTAAGCCCACGAAAAGGGCCAACGGAAGGACGAATCCCTTACGGATCCACCCGAGCCGCCCCGCCTCTAGCCCGAGCAGGCGGCGGAGGAAGTCGACTCGTCCGATGGCGCCGACCACCGGTATGCCGGACAGAAAACGTTCCAGGCCGCGGCGATAGCTTGGCACACCCCTCCGGCTCAGAAAGAAGAGGGGTATGGACGCTGCGGCCCAAAACACCAAGCTCCCCAACGTCACCGTGTTGTTGAACTGAGTGAGGGCCAGCAGCGGTGTGTTGGATGCCCGGGTCCAAAGGGGTGTCAGGAACTCGGAGGAGAGCAGGGCGGACCCGAGGCCGTGGAAAACCGGGTCGAGCAGAAAGCCCACGGGGATGGCCGCGATCCATGCAAACAAGAACGTGCTGATTGAAAGACGCAGCACGATCGGTGCGGCGAGGAACAGAAGGTTGTGCAGGCTGAGAAGAGGAGTCAGGCCAAGGGCCGTACCGAACGCGAAGCCAGCCGCCATCTGGTCTACTGAATAGTCCCTGGATTGTGTCGCCGCCATCGCAAGCCCTCGCCTCAGGGCGCCTGAACATTGGGCGGTAGCAAGTCGCCTGTTAGCTTCCCCGGGATCGAGGGATCGAGTGCCCTCACCTCAGGCGCCCGTAGCTCAGCTGGATAGAGCAACGGACTTCTAATCCGTAGGTCGCAGGTTCGAGTCCTGCCGGGCGCGTTGCGTAAATGCCCTAACGACAATGTGTTATGTCCGTGACCTTGGTGGCGGCCAGGTGGCGCTCAAGCCTCCCGGATCGTCTCGTGCCACGACTGACGAGATCGAGGCTCACAAGCTCCTTGACGTGACCCCCTGAAACGAGACCAAAGTTGATGTTAGGATGCGGCTTTGGTCGCAGCTATCAGGGAGGAGGTCAGAATGAGTAGGAGACGACACACGCCGGAGCAGATCATCACGGCATTGAGAGAGGCGGAGGTGGGTCTGGCGAACGGCAAAACGGTGGCGATGGTGAGCCGGGAGTTGGGGATCAGCGAGCAGACGTACTACCGGTGGAGGCAGGAGTTCGGGGGGATGAAGGTGGATCAAGCTCGACGCTTCAAGGAGCTGGAGAAGGAGAACGCACGGTTAAAGCGAGCGGTGGCGAACCTGACGGTGGACAAGCTGATCCTGGAGGAAGCGACCAAGGGAAACTTCTGAGCCCCGAGCGCCGACGCAGGTGCGTGATGCATGTACGTCAGCGACTCGGGGCGAGTGAACGTCACGCGTGTCACGTACTGGGTCAGCCGCGCTCGACGCAGCGCCGGGTGAAGAAGCTACCTGGCGACGAGGAGGCGCTACGCACGGACGTGATACGGTTGGCGAGCCGGTTCGGCAGGTACGGGTATCGCCAGATCACGAACCTGCTGCGTATCGAGGGCTGGGAGGTGAACCACAAGCGTGTGGAGCGTATCTGGAGGCAGGAGGGGCTGAAAGTGCCCAGACGGCAACCGAAACGGGGTCGGTTGTGGCTCAACGATGGCTCGTGCATCCGGCTCAGGCCACTGCACAAGAATCACGTGTGGTCCTACGACTTCGTAAGCACGAGGACCCATGACGGCCGTGCGCTGAAGCTTCTGACCGTGCTCGACGAGTACACGCGGCAGTGTCTGGCGATCAAGGTCGATCGAAAGACTCGAGCTCACGACGTTCTCGAGGTGCTCACCGATCTCTTCGCTCGGCACGGTCCGCCCGAGCATCTGCGCTCGGACAACGGGCCAGAGTTCACGGCGAAACTGGTGCGGAGATGGCTGGCCAGGCTGCGGGTCCAGACCCTCTACATCGCGCCGGGCAGTCCGTGGGAGAACGGCTACAACGAGAGCTTCAACGGCAAACTGAGAGACGAGTTCTTGAACGGAGAGATCTTCTACACACTGCCCGAGGCAACGGTACTCGTCGAGCAGTGGAGGCGGCTGTACAATACCGTCCGACCCCATCGTGCCCACGGCGGACTACCCCCCGCCCCAGAGACGATAAAACCATCGCCCTGGTTCCTCAGGATGCCCCAACTCCAGGGACCACCGATGGCTCGGGGTCTAACATAGGAAGTGGTACCGCAACTGGGGGCACCTCATCCTCGCTAGCAGGATCGAAGAGACCCAGGGCAAGGTTGCCGCCAGTGGCTCCGCTAGGCTTAAGCCGTTCATGGATGAGTTCATCCGTCAAAACCCCGGTGAGGTAACCGAGGGGTGGTTGCACGACACTGAACTTCGCTTGCTCAAGGCTGTCGAATACTTCGGTGCTGATCGTGACCTGGTCTCCATCGAGCCTAAGCATATCCGCGATTGGCTCAACAAGAAACTCTCGCATCTCGCCAATGGCACGCAGCGCCACTATCTGCAGGCTCTCTCAGGGCTCTACCGCTACGCCCAGGAGCTTGGAGTGTTGCCCGCGTGTGGAGCGAGCGGTGCGTTTGCCACCCAGCGGCTACGTCTCCAGTATTCCGCAACGGTGACCGCTGAGAGGTGGACGCTTGAGAATCGTAATCACACTCTTGCTGAGGACTCGAGATGGAAATCATCCACCGGAGGGCCAGAGTGACCCGTGGCGCAAGAAGCGCGTTGGCCTGCATCCTCGGCGTGGTGGGGCTTCCCGTGGCTGGCTCGACGCAACAGGCCTCGTTTACCGCGGCCCAAGCCGAGGCGGGAGCCGCCGTCTACCAGACCGCGTGCGCGGTGTGTCACTTGGTGAGCCTGCAGGGGTCTGACGAGGCGCCACAGCTAGTGGGAACCGACTTTCGCAGATTTCGAGGAAACCAGCCCGCCGTGGACCTGATGAGGTACGTTGGCGCCACGATGCCCCCCGGTCAGGAGGGGTCGCTCACCGAGGGAGAGTACACTGCGGTCACGGCGTATATCATGCGCGAGAACGGTGTCGGTCAGGGCTCAGCTCCGCTCAGCCTCGCCTCCCGGGGATCTCTCGTCCTCGGAGGGGCGGCCGTGGCTGCGGTTGGGCCGGGCGGAATCGTCCCGCCCATTCCGGGACGACCGGGAACCGGGCCCTCACCGGAGGGAGTGAACTCCCTGCCGGACGTCGGTTCCGTCTCGGAGACCCGAACGGGAGCAACCCGAACGTATGAGCCGATCGAGGACTTCATACCGGTTTCGGACGCGGAGCTCCGCGACCCGCCGCCCGGTGATTGGCTCAACCCACGGGGAAACTTCGAGTCGTGGGGATACAGCCCGCTCAATCAGATCAACACCGAGAACGTGGATCGGCTCGAGCTCGTGTGGGTCTGGGGGATGGCGGACGGGACCCGAAGCCAGCCGGCGCCGCTCGTCCACGACGGAGTCATGTTCCTGCCGAACTGGGGCAACACGATCCAGGCGCTGGACGCCACGACAGGCACCCTCCTGTGGGAGTACGTCAGATCCTTCCCCGAGGGAATGTCGGGCGGTCGCGGACGTGCGCGAACGATCGCGATCTGGGAGGACATGATCCTCGTGTCCACGAACGATGCGTACATGCTGGCTCTGGATGCGGCGACGGGTGAGGCCCGATGGGAGACCCGCTTGACGGCCGAGCCCGGGCTCGGCTTCGAGAACTCGAGCGGCCCCGTGATCGCCAATGGCAAGGCGATCAACGGGATCAACGGGTGCACTCGCCTGATCAGAGAGAGCTGCTTCATCACGGCGCACGACCTCCGGACGGGGCGTGAGCTCTGGCGAACCTACACGATCGCGCGCCCTGGGGAGCCTGGCGGTGACACGTGGGGTGATCTTCCGCTAGAGCTCCGCGGCGGTGGGGACGTCTGGAATACCGGGAGCTATGATCCCGACCTCGGCTTGGTCTATTTCGGCGTCGCCCAGGCCAAGCCGTGGGCTTCCGCAAGCCGGGGGTTGACCATGGCGGACTCGGCCCTCTACACGAGCTCGACGCTGGCGCTGGACGAGAATACGGGAGAGATCGTTTGGTATCGCCAGCACGTACCAGCAGAGTCGCTCGACTTGGACGAGGGAATGGAGCAGGTTCTGCTCGACATCGAGGGCATTCCAGCGCTTCTGACCATCGGAAAACACGGGGTACTCTGGAAGCTGGACCGGCGCGACGGGAGCTTCCTCGGCATGAAAGAGACCGTCTTTCAGAACATCCTGGACATCGACTCCGACATCGGCACGGTCCAGTACCGGGCGGACATCCGGGACGCCCAGGTGGGGCAGTGGGTATCCGTCTGTCCCTCGACAGCCGGCGGGAAGAATTGGCAAGCCACCGGTTATCATCCGGGTACAGGCCTGATCGTTGTCCCGTTGAGCCAGAGCTGCATGGACTACTCCGCGCGCGCGGTCGAAATGGTAGAAGGTGGCGGGAGCAGCGGAGCGGCTCGAACCTGGATGGAGATGCCCGGAACCGAGGGCAACCTGGGCAAGCTCGGCGCCTACGATGTCAGAACGATGGAGGAAGTATGGAGTGTGCAGCAGCGAGCGCCCTTCCTCACTTCCGCCCTGACCACGGGTGGAGGGCTCGTCTTCATGGGCGATTACGACCGGTGGATTCGGGCGTTCGACGTAGCCTCCGGTGAGCAGCTCTGGGAAACGCGGCTGGCCACCGCGGTCCAGGGATATCCGATGACGTACGAGGTCGATGGGGTGCAGTACGTCGCCGTGCCCACGGGCGTCATCGGTGGCAGCCCCTGGAACGTCTCCCGGTTCCTCGCGCCCGAGATCCGGATTCCTCCCGGAAACAGGCACAACGCGATGTATGTATTCCGGCTGAACGAACGGTAGGCGTAGCCCGAGAAGACGGCCGCGTATGCCGCTTGACTGAACCACTTTACGATGACGGAGGAGTTACACATGAGACAGAATCCACCAAGCCGGGTTCTGAGTGTTGTGCTGAGTTGTGCCATCGGCCTGGTCGTGGCATGTCAGGCCGCAGCGCCGGACGGCCAGATGGAACCGCACATGATCGGTGGGACGGATGTCGAGCGAGGTCGATACCTGGCGATCATCGGCGGCTGCAATGACTGTCACACGGACGGCTATCTCCAGGCCGAAGGCGACGTTCCAGAAGATCGGTGGCTTCTCGGGTCGCCGGTGGGATGGCGTGGGCCGTGGGGAACGACCTATCCGCCCAATCTCCGTCTTTCGGTGCAAGCACTGACCGAAGATCAATGGGTTGCCCTATTACAGGTCCGAACTGCGTTGCCGCCGATGCCGTGGATGAACATCAGCCAAATGGCTGAATCCGACTTGCGTGCGATGTACCAGTACATCGTCTCACTTGGAGCCGGAGGCGAAGTGATGCCTACCGCCCTTCCCCCAGATGCGGAACCGACCACGCCTTACTTGTCGTTAGATCCGATCATCCCTTGAGGGTGATTCATCTACCCCTTGCCTACCGAATGACCACTAGGATGGCCCCACCCATGTGACCGGTGCCGTAGCGGGTTGTGGCGTCTAGCGCGCTGAGGTATTCGATCCGTTCGATCGTGTTGGTGGAGATCTGGTATAGGCTCTCTAAGGGCCCGTATCGAAGGCCATCCACGTAAACCTCTGCGTAAGCCGGTGTCGGGTTGCCGAGCGTGCCCCGCATGCGAGCCGTAAGCCAACGCGGCCGAAGCAGCTGGACAAGGTCGAAGGCGGTGCGGTCGTCGAGGCTCTCGATCTGGCTCCGCGTGATGAGGTCGCTCGACGTGCCTCCGGGTGAACTGCGGGCTGGGCCGCAGGCCGTGATGCCGGCGAACAGCGCGAGGAGCAGGAGGCTCTTAGTGGTGCTACGAACGTTCGGAACAGTAGGTCGGCTCAAGGCGACACCCCAGACTGAAGTAACCCCTTCTGCCCTGAACCTATCGCTTGTCGATCCGTTTGCACACGTAGCCAAGCATGGCCGGACGACGAGCGTTCATCTTAGCCTGAGGTCAGCCTTGCAAGGGGAGGATCTCGCCTCGCTCAAGCAGGGTGCCGTACTCGAAAAGAGCGTTTGGATCGCCTATCCGTAGGTGTCCAAGACACATGTCTCTGGCTTTTCCCAGGCGATCACCGACCCACGATGTCTGGCTTACCCTACTAGTGTATTGACAAGTAAACGTGCCAAGTCTACGCTGGGGCACCCATCGTCGGCCTGCGGGGGGGAACCCATGCTTCCCGTCGCTGAGCGGACACGTCGAAGTGATCCAGCGTCGGGCGCCTGGCGAGACGATGCCCCAACACACGCCGAGCCAAGACCCAGAGAGACGCATGCTTCACACAGCTCCAGGCAGAGTCACAGGTTGTTGTCTGTTGATCGGTCTGTTCGGTTGCGCCGGTCGGGCTGGACCGGGCGACGGCGGGGACGCTCGCACAGCCGAAGGCCAGCCTCCCAGAGAGGTCGCCCTTGAACCTCCGGTGTTGGCGGACACGGGTTGGTTGCAGGGGCTGCGGGAGGCGCAACTGAGAACGGTCGATGACTTCGACGTTTTTTACGATTTTCAGTTCACCGACCAAGTCACCGAGAGCGGCATCGACTTCAAGCATCGAATCGTCAGCGACGCCGGTAAGACATACAAGGCCGTGCACTACGATCATGGAAATGGTGTGGCGGTCGCCGACGTAGATGGTGACGGACTGTACGACTTGTACTTCGTCTCGCAGGTCGGCAGCAATGGACTTTGGAGGAACCTTGGCGGAGGAAGGTTCGAGAACATAACCGAACGCGCCCGGGTTGGTGTTGTAGACGACATCAGCGTCACAGCTTCCTTCGCCGACATCGACAACGACGGGGATCCCGACCTATACGTCACCACGGTTCGCGGGGGCAACGTGCTGTTCGAGAACGATGGTAGCGGCAGATTCCGCGACATCTCGAGCGATTCCGGACTCGACCACGTGGGTCATTCGTCGGGCGCGGTCTTCTTCGACTACAACCGCGACGGTCGGCTCGATCTGTTCCTCACCAACGTCGGCCGGTACACGACCGACGAAATAGGGGGGGAGGGGTATAGATACTACGTTGGAATAGGGCCGTCCTCCGAGTTATCGGGGATGGCAGCAGCAGCCTTTGCCGGTCACCTGTTTCCGGAACGGGCCGAGCAGAGCATTCTCTTCCGAAACGAAGGCGGGAACCGTTTCGTCGACGTGTCCGAGGAAACGGGACTTCAGGACATGCGGTGGTCGGGGGACGCGAGCCCCCTCGACGTCAATGAAGATGGCTGGCCCGACCTGTATGTCCTGAGCATGCAGGGCGACGACGAGTACTATGAGAACGTCGAGGGCGAACGGTTCGTCCCCAAGGGCCGAGAAGTCTTCCCCAGAACATCTTGGGGGGCCATGGGGATCGAAGTCTTCGATTTCAACAACGATGGCCGCATGGACATCTTCATCACCGACATGCATTCCGACATGAGTGAAGAGGTCGGGCCGGAGAGAGAGAAGCTCAGGTTGGCCGACACGAAGTGGCCCGAGGAGCTAGCCGGTGACGGAACCACCAGCGTCTGGGGCAACTCGTTCTTCCTAAATGAGGGGTCCGGACAGTTCAGAGAGGTCTCCGACGACATCGGCGCCGAGAATTACTGGCCTTGGGGACCGAGCGTGGGCGACCTCAATGCAGACGGGTATGAAGACGTCTTCGTGGCCTCCGGCATGAATTATCCGTTCCGGTATGGCATCAATTCGGTGCTGCTGAACAACCGCGGCGAACGCTTCCTGGATGCCGAGTTCATTCTGGGAGTCGAGCCGCGTCGCGGTGGGTTGACGACACCGTGGTTTGAGCTGGATGCATTGGAAAGGCTCCTCGACTTCGGCGGGCCTTTCCGTGAGGCCTCTGTCTGGGCCGCGCGCGCCTCTCGCTCCGCGGTCATCTTCGATCTGGATGCGGATGGCGATCTGGACATCGTCACCAACGAGTTCAATGCCGCACCGATGGTCCTCATCAGCGACCTCGCAAGTGGACAAGACGTCCACTATCTCACCGTGACCTTGAGGGGGACCACCTCCAATCGGAGCGGTTTGGGCGCCGTCGTTAAAGTCACTGCGGGCGGCCGCACGTACACCAAGCTCCACGACGGAAAGTCCGGCTATCTCTCTCAAAGCCTGTATCCACTGTACTTCGGTCTGGATGACGCGGACTCGGTCGACCGAATCGAGGTGTTGTGGCCTTCAGGCCAGGAGCAGACGGTCCCTGGGCCGATCGGCGCGAATTCACTGATCGAGGTGGTAGAGTAGGCGAGTCACACTGCTGACCGCTCAATGCTCAACATCCCCATGTCATTCCGCTCCGAAATATTTGCGGAGTGCCGTACTTAACCGCTCCCGCTGCCCGTGGCAACGTGAATGCGGAGTGACATCGGCGGATAGCAGATCCCGGTCAGGTCGTTGCAAATCTGGTAACGAAGGCCAGCGGTCGCATCGGCCGCAGGTGGCGGTGCCGGTACAAACCGAAATGCAAAGTCCCCACGCCCTCGTAGCACTTGTGCGCGTACCTTGTTGTCTCTCACGCCGCGGGGCGCCGAGGTCATCTCGACCACGCCCGTTTCCTCGAGGTCCGGGAACGAGAACGAGAATGGAATGAGGAAACCGTCGTCCCCTTTATCGATGTATCCGTGGTGTCCCGCCGGGACCTCCACCGCGATTCGAAACGACAGTTCTCCGGTGCTCCGTGCGAGGCTCCCCGCAACGACTTCGGCGGCGACGGTCGGGCGCCCGCCTCTGCGCGCTTGCGCCTCAACGGTCTCGGCCGGCCAAAGGACGGCTCCGACCACTAAGCAGATGACCGCCCGGATCGGTTTGGCGTGAGGTAGCGACTTTACAGCTGTCACCTTTTGTCTCCCAGCCCCTCGAGGAGTACGCGGATCTCGGAGATTGACGGTGGTCCCCAGCGCACGAGCAGCACCTCGCCCTCCGAATCGGTAACGATCGCTGCGGGGAGCCCCTCCAGCTTCAAGGCGTCGAGTGCCCCGTCGATCACGGCATCACGCTGCTCGATGTTCAGCTCGGAAAGGATTCGGTAGGGTGGTGCGTTTAGGTTCGACCAGGCCTTGAACTGATCGAGTGTCTCCTCCCCGTCGTACGGCACTCCGAAAATCTCCAACTCCTCGGTGGTGAAGGTGGTCCTCAAGAGGTTGAGATCCGGCAGCTCATCAAGGCAGGGCACGCACCAGGTAGCAACCGTGGTATACATGATGAGACGACCCCTGCCACCGGGAAGAACCTGCTGCGCGGCCCGGATCGACGGGCCGGGGATTGTGGCTGACGCCACGAGAGGGCGGCCTGGTGCGGGCACGCCGTACGGCGTCAGGACGAAGGGCGCACCCGTAGGCGAAGCCGACGGATTCTCGTACGCATAAACCAGCGTCCCCGCGGGTACGGCGGTGGTGTCGTATGACTGGCCGGAAGGCCAACGGATCTCCAGCCGGTCCGCTCGTTCTGCATCCCCGATGCCGACCCGAATCGTCGCTGAGTTCTGGGCTGCGAGGCCCTCACCTGCACGATGCTCACGAAGCAGCGTGCGCCCGCCGATCTCGAGGAGTACGCGGGCACCGTACCCGTCGCGGGTGCTCCAGTGGTCACTCGCCTCGGAGCTCCGATTGCCGCCCTCGAAACGAACCGCGACCATTCCGCCCGAGGCGCCCTCGCGTTCACCCATCTGATTCCGGTAGAGCTGGAACAGCGGCGCGTTCGCGCTCACTAGCGCGAGATCCTGCCACCCGTCCCGGTCGTAGTCGAGAACCGCAAAAGCTCTGCTGTCGCCGGCATGGTCCAGGCCCGAGACACCCGACACCTCGACGTAGTCCTCGCGGCCCTGGTTGAGGAACACGTGATTGCGTTCGTGTCCGCTGAACGATGCACCCGACAGGAGCGCCCCGTCGAAATGGTAAATCTGCCGACTGTCTTCCGCCGAGCGCACAACTGTACGCCAGAGGTCCGTTCATATGTCTATGGGCAGCTCGACCGCCGACGGTGCGGTGTAGAACCCGCTCAAGGCATAGAGGTCGAGATCGGAGTCGTTGTCCAAATCGACGAATTGACTGCCCCACCCCCAGCCCGCCGCTTCGACCAGCAGCCCGGGTCGCTCGAGGCTGGAGACGTGCTCGAACCCCGCGGTGTTGTTCCGGAACAGAGTGTTCCCGCGGGCCATGCGCCCGAAGTTCGGATCGACGTCGCTCATCTGTGCGGTGATCCGCAGGCCGGCCTTGCTGTGCATGTTGGTCACGTACAGGTCCAGCCGGCCGTCTTCGTCGAAGTCTCCCCAGGACACACCCATGCCGAACCCGATGTCCTCGGTTCCTGTCTCACGAGTGACGTCGGTGAACCCGTCCTCACCGTCGTTACGATAGAGGTTGTTGGGTGCGTAATCGTTGGCGGCATACACGTCCATATCGCCATCGTTGTCGTAGTCGGCCCACGTCGCCTGAAAAGAGTTCTTGAAGAGCTTGAGTCCGTTGTCCTCCACGCGCGTGAACCGCCCGCCGCCCTGGTTCTTGAGGAGAACGTTTGGTGGTCCGAACCGATTCTTAAACGAATGGTCTTCGTCCGACATCGCGAGCTCCCACAGCTTGAACCCGTCCGCGCCGGGGAGTAACGCGACCAGCATCTCGGAAGGCAGCGACATGTCAGCGGCGTACGTGGAGATGTATAGATCAAGCAGGCCGTCGCCGTCGTAATCGACCGCAGAAACCGACGAGACAAGGGCCGGGAGTGGACCGTCGACGAGCTCGTCCGACCGATCTACGAACCGGCCGTCCTCGTTCACCATGTAGACGCTCGGCACCAGCGTTCGACCGAGGAAGACATCCAAATCCCCGTCGTTGTCAAAATCGGCGAACAATGCGGACGAGGTGTGGTCCACGAGATCGAGGCCGATCTGCCCGGCGATTTCCTCGAACGTTCCGTTCCCCAGGTTCCGGAAGAACTGGTTCGGACCCCACCGCGCCATTACGTACACGTCGTCGAAGCCGTCTCGGTCGAGGTCGGTGACCGCCACCCCCGGGTGACGATCGGTCGACGGAATCTGGAAGAACGGTGTCGGACTCTCGAAGGCATTTGGATCGAGCAGGTACTCGAGGACGAACTCCTCGTGTATCGAGCGGCGCGCCGCCAGGAGTGCCTCGGGCTTGAGTGTGTGATCGAGCACCTCGGCGAAGAGTGGACGATCGACCGACATGCTCTTCAGCTCCTCACTCCGCCAGCCGACGATGCTCCACGTCGGGGGCCCGCCGTCCTCCAATGATGGCCCGGGTGCCCAAGTAACCGTCAGCTCGCCGTGCAACCAGATCCGATCCTCTCCGACCTGCGCGAGGGCCTCGAAACCGACGTCGGTTTCCAGACCGCCCGATTCGTCCAAAAGACCCCGGATCACGTAGAACTTGGCGTGCTCGAAGTACTCGACGTGATCCAGTAGCGGATGCCAAAGCGCGAGCTCCTCCCGGGAAACGTGACGCCCCGCGCCGACATCCCCCACGGAGGCGAGCCCGACCGCGCCCAGTGGACCGCGGGTCGCGAACTCGACGGAAACGAGGTCGAGAACCTCGACGAAGTCGCCGAACAACCCTCGTGTGGACTCATCGGGGAGCTTGAGATTCAAGACCGAGTGGTTGAGGCGCCTGATCTCTAGTGTGACCTCTAGGATCGCCTCTTCGGACGCGTCCATCCTGTCCCACTCGGATGAAGACCCCAAACCTGCCCGGACGCTGAGTGCAGGGGCGCAGCTTAGTGCCGCAAGGACGAGGAGGCCACCGTTCAGGCGTGACCAGCGCGCGTGATCGTGAGTCACGCGACGTGCTGCTTCATTCCTCTTTCTAGTCCGCGCCATTGGGGCAGCCCTTCGGGCGGTACAGGAGAACACAACGGGCCCGCTCCTGCCAGCTCGTACTCGGGGGCGATCGGCAATCCGAAAATTTTCCGCAAACTAGTACCACATCTTGTGCGCGCGCCAGATACGCAACACCGAGACCAGCGAAGAGGCCCGACCGATGGACGGGTAAACACATTAGTGGGCAGCGGACAGCATGTTTGCCCATATTAGGAGTATGAAGCCTCGAACGGAATGTGATTTTCTCACACGGATGGAGCCGTGCGCAGATGGACCGCCGCGATGCGGTGGGTTCACGCTGATCGAGCTCATGATCGTCACGGTCATCGTCGGGCTCCTTGCGGGACTCGCGCTTCCGGAGTTCGACGCTGTGCGCCAAAGGGCATACAACGCCGCTGCCCTGGCGGACCTCAGCAACGCCAACAAGGAGATCGAGCGCTTCTTCAACGAGAATTTCAGGTACCCGGCGGACGACGACGAGCTCATCGCTGAAGGATACTCACACACCCCCGGCGTTTCGTTCACCACGTTCAGCATCAGGGATGCCAGCAACCCCGAAACGACTCGTGTCCATATGCACATCAACCACGAGGCGTCGAGACAGTACTATCACTACGAATATCCCAAGGGTTATTCGGGACTGCCCGATCTCCGCTGGAAGTAGCCCCCCCCCGATCAGTTCGGATCGGGGGACACGTCCTCCACGATCCATCCCGTCTCAGCGGTGAACTGCGCTTGGCAGATGACCGTATCTGTCGTCCGGAAATTACCGTCGTCAAGCTCTACCACCAACCGCACATCATACTCGCCACCCTGCAGGTACTCGGCTCCTCCGGAGTCCACGATCGACGGATCCCGGGCTCCTAATTGAGACTGGACTGCGTCGCGACAGATGCGGACCGCCTCTTCCTCGGAGTGTAGGGCCTCGACTTCGGGATCGGGACCAGCATCCCGGGTGGCGCCGCGCCAGACGTTGATCACCACCAGCACGCCCAGGACAAACAAGGCCTTGCCCATCCAGCCCTGAGAGGCGGCACCCAGGCGCCCCCCGAACAGGCTCTTTGGCGGGGCTGGAGAGGCCGACACGGCTCCACAGTAGGGGCACTTCCTGCGAGCGCCATCGTACTTTCGCTTGCAGGCTTGACAGGTTGCTAGCGGCAACAGTCTCCAATGGGGTTTGGGGGGGTCGCTCACAACCTGCCAGGGTCGTGGCATAGGGGCAAGCAAAGCACGCTTTACGCGCTTACGGCTACCCTTTAACTTTCAGCCCGAGTGCCATTGATGGTGGGCGTAGCTCAGTTGGTTAGAGCGCCGGATTGTGGTTCCGGAGGTCGCCGGTTCAATTCCGGTCGTCCACCCTTTTCACACGGACTCATCGAGTCCCGATACCGAGGCGCCCGGATCCCTGTTAGCGGCGGGTGAAGATTTCCCATTTGTGGCGGACGAAAAGGTTACAGCTCGGCGTCCGAGAACCGGACGTGGAGGGTAGGCTGCCGATGACCGAGTAGCTGCTCTTACGTCCTATCGGCCACCTTGGCACCTCCACTTGAAGAAGCGGAGGTGTCCGTGATCGGATGGGAGCGGCGCGTGTTGCTGAGACACTACCTAGAGCAGGGCATGACGAAGACGGAGCTGGCCGAACGGTTCGGCATCAGCCGTCAGACGATTTATCGCTGGATCCGCAGTGGAGAGCTGGACCGAGATCTGAGCGCCGCTGGGGTGCATTATTCGGCCCGGGCGCCGGTTGCCACCAAGCTTGATCGGTACCGAGACATCCTCGTCAGCCGACTGGGTGAGTACCCGGATCTGACAGCGGTGCGGCTCTTTGAGGAGATCAAGGCGGCCGGATACGCCGGCGGTTACACGCAAGTGAAGGAGTACGTTCGGAAGGTCCGGCCTCGAGCGCCCGAGGAGCCCGTAGTCCGTTTCGAGACGCCACCCGGCCACCAGGGTCAGGTCGACTTTGCAGATTTTCGGCTGCCTTGGGGCAAGCGGTATGCGTTTTTGGTTGTTCTTGGCTTCTCCCGCGTGCTGTGGCTGCAGTTCTTCACACGACAGACGATGCTGCATGTGTTCGAGGGCCTGGAGGCGGCCTTCACCTTCTTTGGTGGTGTGCCTCGTGAGCTGCTGTTCGACCAGATGAAGGCGGTCGTCACTAAGGATGAGCGAGCGGCCGGAGGTCGCGTCACTGAGAACGCCGAGTTCCTACGCTTTGCGCATCACTGGGACTTCCGCGTCCGAGCGTGTCGTCCCTACCGGGCGAAGACCAAGGGCAAGGTCGAGCGACCGGTGAGCTACGTGCGTTCGAGCTTCTTCTATGGCCGAACCTTCACGTCGGACGAGGACCTGAACGATCAGGCCCGCCACTGGCTCGATCACGTGGCCAACGTCCGTACGCATGGCACCCTGAAGGAGCGGCCCGTCGATCGCTTCGAGCACGAGCGAGACCTGCTGCGGCCCTTGGCCTCGCGCCCATACCGATCCTTGGTACTGCCGCCCGAGGTGACGAAGCAGGCCAAGGCTGTACTTCCCCGTATCGACGTGGAACGTCGGCCGCTGGAAGCGTATGCCCAGGTGGCCGGAGGTGTTCGGTGAAGGCCGCGGGCTCGCGCCGTGACCGGATCCGGGCCCAGCTCGCCGATCTGAAGATGCCCGGTGCGCTGGAGGCCGTCGACGACGTCCTTACCAGGGTCGATGGCGGAGGCGTGACGGCCTCAGAAGCCATCGAGCAACTCCTCGGTGCTCAGATCATGCTGCGCAATAATCGGCGCCTTCAGGCTGCCATGCGCTCGAGCCGGCTCCCGGCCATCAAGACCCTCGACGACTTCGACTTCAGCTTCCAGCCCTCGATCAAGCGCGAGCAGATCGACTCGCTCCACGAGCTCGGCTTCTTGGAGCGTAAGGAGAACGTCATCTTCCTCGGCCCGCCGGGCGTCGGCAAGACGCATCTGGCGATCAGCCTTGCCATTGCGGCGGCGCAGAGCGGGCGCAGAGTCTACTACGGCGCTCT
>CBDBJW010000007.1:0-2160000 GCA_965206505.1 Longimicrobiales bacterium | reverse complement strand
AGGCTATGAACCAGAGTCGCTAGGCTTCGGGGAGCCATTCGTGAAATACCACCCTTACAATGTTGAGGCTCTAACCCAGGGGAGTGAATCCTCCTCGGGGACCGTGGCAGGTGGGTAGTTTGACTGGGGCGGTCGCCTCCCAAAATGTAACGGAGGCGCGCAAAGGTTCCCTCAGCGCGGTCGGCAATCGCGCGAAGAGTGTAAAGGCAGAAGGGAGCTTGACTGCGAGATCGACGGATCGAGCAGGTACGAAAGTAGGCCTTAGTGATCCGGCGGTTCCGAATGGAAGGGCCGTCGCTCAACGGATAAAAGGTACGCCGGGGATAACAGGCTTATCGCCCCCGAGAGTTCACATCGACGGGGCGGTTTGGCACCTCGATGTCGGCTTATCACATCCTGGGGCTGGAGAAGGTCCCAAGGGTCGGGCTGTTCGCCCGTTAAAGTGGTACATGAGCTGGGTTTAGAACGTCGTGAGACAGTTCGGTCTGTATCCGTCGTGGGCGTTGGAGTGTTGAGGAGAGCTGTCCCTAGTACGAGAGGACCGGGATGGACTGACCCCTCGTGTACCGGTTGTCCCGCCAGGGGCATTGCCGGGTAGCGACGTCGGGAAAGGATAACCGCTGAAAGCATCTAAGTGGGAAGCCCCCTCCGAGATGAGCACTCCCAGAACGTAAGTTCTCAGAAGGGCCGTGCGAGACTAGCACGTTGATAGGCGGCAGGTGGAAGCGTGGCAACACGTGTAGCCGAGCCGTACTAATCGCCCGAGAGGCTTGACCAGTTTTTTTCTTTCCTCACCTCAAATCAACACACGCTTGGACAAGATCTGGACGCTCTTTAAGGTCTGCCTCTTCTTTTCTCTACCCTTTGCTTGCTCGGGGCCTGTTATACGGCCCCTATGCTTGTTGCTGGTGGTCTTAGCGCAGAGGATACACCCGTTCCCATCCCGAACACGGTCGTTAAGCTCTGCCGCGCGGATGGTACTGCCGGGGTGACTTGGTGGGAGAGTACGTCGCTGCCAGCACATCTTTGGGCCCATCCTTCGGGGTGGGCCCTTCTTCTTGTACTCAGATCAGGGTGTGGCGACGTACTCTCCCACTGCGTGCCGCGCCGCTACGGCGCAACCAACACTTACCAGGTGCAGCCCCAACCCGAAGCAGCGAAGCCACAGGCGGAGGCAAACCGGGCCTGTCGGGCACTCTCGGTCTCCACTACGTTGCCATCCGGGTAGCGGATGCGCAGTACAATTACTAGGTAGCTGGCTCCAGGCGGGCTTACGCTCGGATCTTGTCGAAGGGAAAGGGATTCCGAATGGGTCTCAACGTGCGGGTGTTCCACACGACATGCTTTCTCTTCTTTCTTGTGGCATCATCGAGCGCCGTCGCTCAGGAGCAGTGCCCGGCTACAGGAGTGGCCGTGCAGATACTCGGATCTGGAGGCCCACTCGCTGGAACGGGTCGAGCCTCGTCTAGCTATGCGGTTTGGGTCGACGGTCGTTCCCGGGTCATGGTGGATGCCGGAGGGGGATCTTTTCTGCGTGTCGGCGAGTCCGGTGTGCAGCTGGCAGACCTAGATCTCCTGGCACTAAGCCATTTTCATCCTGACCACGTTACTGGTCTTCCAGGCATTCTCTGGCTAAGCCAGCGCCTCCGCCAAGAGCCGCTTCGCATCGCGGGCCCATCCGGAAACGCGGCGTATCCACCCTTAAACCAGTTTCTCTTGCGGCTCTTCGATCCAGAGGATGGTGCCTTTCAGATTCTCAGCGGCACACTCGGCGGGCCAGGGCGAGGCGCGCGTCTCGACCCGGTAATGGTCGATGTCGATCTGGCTGGCTCCACTGTGATCTTGCAGGAAGCGGGTCTGACGGTGCGTGCCCTACCAGTACCGCACGCAGACGTCCCTTCGCTCGCCTACCGGGTGGAGGCTCAGGGCGTGAGCGTTGTTTTCAGCGGTGATCAGACCGGCAGAGATCCAGCCTTCGTCTCATTTTCAAGCGGCGCCTCGGCTTTGGTGATGCACCTGGCGGTCTCCCCCACTGCATCAGGCGGTGCGCTCGACTTCCATGCAACCCCTGAATCGGTTGGCGAAGTCGCCGCGAATGCAGACGTCGAACAGTTGATCCTCAGTCACCTATTCGTTGGAGACCTCGAGGAGGGAGTTGCTGAGGTCAGAACTCGCTACGACGGAGTCGTGAGAGTCGGCGAGGACCTCGCTTGTTATCCGGTGGGTTAAGTTCCGAGCCTTGCGACTTGGCCGCACGCCGCCAGCTGCCTAACAGGCGATTGCTGCAGTCGCGAAAACCGTCGACCTCGCGCGCTGCGCTTGTGGTCGGCAGATTGACGCGCGGCAGAATCGCAGATCCGTTCGGCGAAAGCGTCGACGAGAGTGTGCTGCCGCCTCGAAGCATTCGGCGATGCCGCCACTCCATCCGAAAACTCGCACCAGGAGAGTACCGATGAGCCCGATCAAGGAAACCGCAGCCCAGTTCTTTGACGCATGTGAGACAGGGAAGGGATGGGAGGTTTGCAGCCAGTTCTGCCATCCCGACGCATCGTTCTCCTGTCAGGCAGACGCTCTCGCCGAAGTCGAGACCGTCGAGGGCTACACCGAGTGGACGAAGGGGCTTCTAACGCCAGTGCCAGACGGTCGATATGAGCTACGTTCGTTCGCCGTGGATGAGGAGCGGAACAACGTGTCTGCGTTCGCAGTCTTCCAGGGCACCCATACCGGTGAAGGTGGACCTGTGCCACCAACCGGGAACAACGTGGCAACCGATTACGTGTACGTCATGGACTTCGACGGTGACCGGATTCGGCACATGACGAAGATCTGGAACGACGTGATCACCCTCCAGCGGCTTGGATGGATGTAGGGCGCTCCCGGGTTGGTTAATCCGTCTTCACTTTGGCGTAGTCGATGGCCTTCACGAACTTGGCATGCGCCAGTGTCAGAGGCACGTCCTGCTGCTCGAACAAGTCACCGATCGATTCCGTGTAGAGCATCGGACCTCCCGGTTGTGGTTGCCGCAGGGTGCGGCCGGTAGGTCCTTCTTGGTAAGATCAAGCGACGCGATTGTACGCTCTTGGACTATCCTTACCTCCCCCGACATGCTGACGTGAAGAGGGGCTTGCGGTCCCGCGCAGGGCAGTCTGCCACCGCAGGCGGTAGAGCGAAGCGCTGACCGGAGCGGGACTGCGAGTCCCTCTTCCACCAAACTTCATCTCAGGGGGTGGGAACCGTGCCGCGCCGTCCCGGATGGATTTCCCCTGACTCCCCGGCAGTGTGATCTTTCCACATGAGTTCCGATACGCCCCTCCCCGATGCGAGCGTTCCGACCCGCACTGGTTATGTGACGCTCCTTGGACGTCCCAACGCGGGCAAATCCACGCTCATGAACCGCTTGATTGGACAGAAACTCAGTATCGTCACGGCCAAGGCTCAGACTACGTGGCAACGTATTACGGGTATCCACACTACGGATCGCACTCAGGCTATTTTCCTCGACACACCAGGCCTCCTCCTGGCCAAGGATCTTTTTCAGCATTCCATGCTCGAAGAGGCCCTGGACGCCGTGCGGGAAGGAGACGTCATCCTGCTTCTGGTGGACGCTACCGATCCGCTGCACGACGCTGAAAAGAAGGCCATATGCGAGGCACTCTCGCTGTCGGCTGCTCATTTGATTGTCGTGATCAACAAGATCGATGAGGCCAGGCCGGACGAGATCGCCAAGATCTCCCGCTGGGCCAGCTCCGAGCTCCAGGGCGACTCACTCGGGGTCTCGGCCCTTCACGGTGAGGGAGTGGAGGCATTGTGGTCGGAGATTGCGGAGGCGCTACCCGAGGGGCCGTTCCTCTATCCACCGGATGACATTGCAGCCGCACCGGTCCGATTTTTTGTGGGGGAGTTCGTCCGGGAGGCCGTCTTCGAACAATTCCGCGAGGAGGTGCCGTACTCGGTCTTCGCGGCGGTCGACGAGTTTCGTGAGGATCAGGACCCGGTCTACATCAAGGCGAATCTTTTCGTGGAAAGGAACTCGCAGAAGGGAATCCTGGTTGGAGACAAGGGGGCGGCCATCCGTAGGTTGGGGCGATCGTCTCGCGAGAAGATCGAAGAGTTCATCGGACGACGGGTTTACCTCGAACTCCGAGTCAAGCTACGCCCGAAGTGGCGACGGAGGGTAAAGGACCTCGGTCGGTTCGGCTTTCGAGTGCCTATAGGATACGCCGGGAATGATTAGAAACTCGCGAGTTATGTTCGTCATCCTTCTGGCGCTTCTGCTGCCGATCCACGTTTTCGGGCAAAGTGATGCTTCTGAGCCCCCTCCTTCCGAAGGAGCGCTTTTTCTGCTGTTACCTGTGGGAGCCGAGGGTGTGTCCCTGGGGCGCGCCATGACCGCCGTCAGGAGCGCCGAGTCAGCGTTCTGGAACCCGGCGGGACTTGCGAGGTTAGCCCAGACCGAACTCGTGGTCATGGTAGGAAACCCGCTCGCTGGCAAGTCGACGGCGCTATCGTGGTTGATTTCGCGGCAGCCCCTCGGTGTAGTGGGTGTCTCGTACCACCTGCTCGATGGGGGTGAACAGGCTCTCGTAGACGACCAGCAGAATGTCCGTGGTACGATCAGCATCCGGAGTCATGTCGGTGTCGTCTCCGCTGCTACACCACTGGCCAGCTGGCTCGACGTTGGCCTCAACATGAAGATTGTGCGGTTCAATCTCAACTGTCGTGGGCAATGCGACGACGCTGGCGTCCAGTCCAGCGGTTGGGCCGGGGACATCGGCTTCCAGTCAGAACCGCTGGCCGATGTACCCCTCCGATTCGGCGCCATGCTGGCGCACTTTGGGCCGAAGTTCCAGGTCGTCAACGCTGCCCAAGCCGACCCACTCCCCACGAGAATAAGGGCTTCGGCCGCCTACGAGGTTCTCCACCACTTCTCGACTCCGGTAGACCTGGCTCTATGGATACGGGTCGAGGTCGAGGATCGCTGGAGGCGGCCTGGGGAAAAACGAAGAAGATACGTGGGAACCGAGTTGGTGGCCGGAAGCACCGACGTGATCTTCATTCGGGCCAGTCGCGCCAGCGGGGAAATCAACCAAACCGCCGAAATCGCCTTCGGCCTCGGATTAAGGTACGAGAGTTTCGAACTCGCTTTGGCAAGGAGTTTCGCGTCTTCCATTGTGGAAGGTAGTGAACCGGTATACGTGTCCTTTGGCCTCCGCTTCTAGAAGGCTGTTGAAGGGGTACATCGGAGTGCTGGTTCCGCGCAGTCTATTGCGGGCGAGCGTGGTCGGCGTGGGCTCGGTACTGGGATGGGGTGCTGGGGGTGCCTCCGCCCAAGTGCTCTATACGTGTCCGGTGCCCGCCGAGCCACTTTTTCAGGTGCTCCCCGCGCGGACTCGATGTCCCCTGGTAACGGGCCACCAGGATGCCGACGAGTTGCCCGCGATGAGCCCCGGCCGGGCGTTCCTTTACTCCGCGCTCCTTCCCGGGCTCGGACAGCGCAAGCTGGGCAAAGGTCGTTGGCTTGCCTACCTGGCGGTCGAAGGTGCGGCCTGGATCGCGTTTGGCCACGCACGGTGGTCCGCGACGGCAGAGAGGGGCCAATACCAAGACCTTGCCTGGGACGTTGCGCGTTCGTTCAACGGTCCCAGAGTCGACGGGGACTTTCCCTACTACGAAACGATGGAAAAATTCCTCACCTCTGGTGCATTCGACACGGATCCCGCGGCGCCAGGCATCCAGCCCGAGATGGACCCATCCACCTTCAACGGGCAGACGTGGGCCTTGGTCACCGAGATCCATTTTTCCCCCGGCCAGAATCCCGCTCCCGGTGACCCGGAATACGAGGCCGCGTTGGCGGACTACCAGGACCGCGCTTACGACCAGCGGTTCGAATGGTCCTGGGCCGGGCAATCGGCGGCTTGGACCGACTATATGGACCTGATCGACTCGAGCGACGGATCCTTCAGGCGCGCCTCCCAATTTTTGGGTGTCATCATTGCCAACCACCTTCTAAGCGGCGTCGATGCCTTCGTGACCGCGAGGATACAGGGCTCGGGCCGGAATCAGACCGAGGTCCAGATACGTTTGGTACCCCCGGTCGATAGGAAGTGGCTCGGGCTCGTCCTTCAGGTGAGACATTAACCCCAAGTGAGGCACTAACGTGGCGGGGAAGATGAAGATTCCGTCGGAGGACTCGGTGCTCGAGTACCTCCGCCGTTCCTGTCGGGGCCCAATGAAGGCGAAGGAAATCGCAAAGGGGCTGGCCGTTGCTCCGCGGAATTTTCGGGACTTTAGGCTCGTCCTTCGCGGTATGCTCGAGCGGGGGCGTCTCTACCGCGTCAAAGGGCAACGTTTCGCCGTGCCCGAAAAAGTCAACCTCGTCACGGGCCGCGTTGCAGTTACCCAAAAGGGCGACGGCTTCGTTTCGCCGGACAAGGGTGGGCAAGATGTTTTCGTGCCCGGCCTCTCCCTGGAGTCCGCGATGGACGGCGACCAGGTGGTTGTCCGTGTGGAAGGGCGACCGCGCGGCCGCAGCCCCGTTGGCCGAGTGATCAAGGTTCTGGACCGCGCACACGAAACCGTGGTGGGCACCTTTCGCAGGTCCCGCTCTTTCGGGGTCGTTCACCCCCGGAACCGTCGAATATCCCGCGAGATCTTGGTGGCTCAAGGGGACGAGGAGACAGCTTCGGAGGGTGATGTCGTAGTCGCCCGCATCACGACGTTCGGGAGTGGCAAGATGGGGCCGATGGGTCGCGTCGAGACGGTGCTCGGGAAATCGAGTGATCCCGGCGTCGACATCCTGTCTGTGATCCATGACCACGGGTTGCCGCTGGCGTTTCCCGAGGGCGTCGTTTCGGCGGCACGTAACGCCGTGGCTCATCGGAGGAAGGACCCAGGAGAGCATCGTACAGACCGGCGGGACCTCCACGTATTTACGATCGACCCGGCGGACGCTAAGGACCACGATGACGCGCTGTCCGTCCGGTCTCTAGGAGAGGAGTTCTGGGAGGTCGGCATTCATATCGCGGACGTCTCCCACTTCGTCCGGCCGGAGGATGAGGTGGACCTGGAGGCCTTCAAGCGGGGCACGAGTGTCTACCTCGTGGACCGGGTCATCCCGATGCTCCCCCACGAGCTATCGACCGACGCCTGCTCTTTGCTCCCGGGCACCGATCGGTTCGCGGTGTCGGTCTTCGCCGCGGTGGACTCGGCGGGCCGCGTCCGAGAGGCCCGGTTCGAGCGGACAGAGATCCGCAGCCGGCATAAGCTGAGTTACGAAGAGGCGCAGGCCGTCCTGGACCACAACAAATCGATCGATCCAGAGACGGATGAGGCCCTTCACGCTTTGGCGGCCCTAGCCGAAGTCCTGCGCGAGAGACGGAAGGATCGGGGTTCACTGGACTTCGACCTTCCGGAGGGCCGCGTGCTGCTGGGTAAAGAAGGGGAGCCGGTCTCGATCCGTCAGATCGAGAGGCTGGAGAGCCACCGCCTGGTCGAAGCCTTCATGCTGCTGGCCAACGAGATCACGGCACGGGAGGCCACAGCAAGACGGTTGCCCATCCTCTACCGTGTGCATGAGCCCCCTCCGACGGACAAGATGCGAGACCTGCGCACGTTACTGGGCCGCCTCAGTTATCGCGTGCCCAAGGGAAAAATTACGCAGAAGGACCTACAGGCAGTGCTCAAGCAGGTCGAGGGGCGGCCCGAAGAAAAGCTCGTCTCGACGGTGATCCTTCGGTCCATGAGCCGGGCCCGGTACGATGTCCAGAACCTCGGCCACTACGGACTCGCGTCGGACGGATACACACATTTTACGTCACCTATTCGGCGGTATCCGGATCTTTGGCTACATCGGGTTCTCGTACATACACTCGTCGAGGGCCACGCTGTTCCGGAAAACTGGGAGGGGCAGGGTCTCAGGGAAAAAGCCGAGCGTTGCAGTGTACGCGAAAGAATCGCTGAGGCAGCCGAAAGAGAAAGCGTGGACCTGAAGAAGGTTGAATACATGGAGCGGCATCTCGGGGATGAATTTTTCGGCACGGTTTCCGGTGTCACTGCCTTCGGAATTTTCGTGCTCCTCGACGAGGTATTCGTGGAGGGATTGGTCCACGTGAACAGCATGCGTGACGATTACTACATCTTCCACCAGGACCGCTACCTATTGGTCGGAGAGCGGTCCCACCGTACCTTCCGTCTTGGGGATCGCCTAAGAATACGGGTGGCCCGTGTCGATAAGGAGGAACGTTTTATCGATTTCGTCACCGTAGACTCGACGAAAAGGTCGAAAAAGGCGAAGTAGAGACATGATGTTGACAGCCCCCAAGCTTCAGCACTAGGCTTGCACCTTCCATCCCCCTAATCGCAAGGTGGCATGTCCGCACGGTCGATCGTGTACAGGGGCTCGTGGCCCGGAAAGTGGTCGGATCTAATTTCGGAGTTCTGCGCTCGACATGACCTTCACCTCGAGACTGCGGAGGGTCTCGATGAGGTTCACGCGTTCGTAAACCGTGCGTTTCCGTCGTGTCTGGTATTGGAGGGTGCGGGCGATAGGGAAGAGGCGTTCGCTCTCTGCTCCGATCTGAAGAAGGACCCGTTCACCGCCGTCGTACCGATCGTTGTACTCGTTCTAGCCGACCAAACGGACCTGATCTCCGAATGGCTCACCGCCGGAGCTGACGAAGTCGTCTCCGAAACCCAACCCGAGCGGGAACAACATCTACGTCTCGAGCTTGTCGTCCGGCGAGCTCGGCGGGATGTCGCCGTGCATCCCACGACTCGGCTTCCGGGAACGGTCCAGATCGAGCGGAATATCGGTCACCGTCTCAGTAACAAAGAGGAGTTCGCCGTTTGTTATGCGGATTTGGACAACTTCAAGGAGTTCAACGACCGGTACGGGTATAACCACGGAGATCATGTGATTTTACTGCTGTCGCGGATCCTTCGGGATGTGGTCCGTGGGCTTGCTCCGGATGGATTCGTGGGCCATATCGGGGGAGACGACTTTATCTTCATCGTCAACATGCAATATCTTGAAGGATGTTGTGACGAAATCATCTACCTGTTCGACGAGCTCATTCCATATCAGTATACGTCGGAGGACCGTCGCGCTGGTTATTTTCTGGGCAAGGACCGCCGGGGCAGCATAAGGCGAGTCCCGTTGATGACACTTTCGATCGGCGTCGTCACGAACCAGATACAACCGTTTACGCACACGGCCCAGGTGAGTGAGTTGGCTGCAGAAATGAAGACCTACACCAAGTCGCTACCCGGCTCGGTCTACGCAGTGGACCGGCGGCGGCCGTTCAAAGAAGAAGTCGAACAACAATGACCATCACGGTTTCTTGTCCGTCTTGTGATACATCGTTTCCCGTCGATCCGGCTAAGATCCCGCCCCAGGGCGTGCGTGCGCAGTGCAGCAACTGCCCCGAGATCTTCGATGTCGATCGCCCGAGTGAGGCGATACCGGAAGCTCCGCCCGTAACAGAGTCGACAATCGAGACCATTGGGGCATCGGACCCGCTGGAATCTGCCCTGGTCGATCCGCCTCCGCTCGAAGGCTCGGTCGAGGGGGCCGACTCCACGGCCATAGGAGGCGAACCGACCCACGGGGACACGTCCGAGACCGAAGATTTCGGGGCCATTGACATGGCGATCGAGCCACCCGATGCAGCTGAGGCCCCGGCGGAGATCGTCGAGGCGGACGCGACGCCGGTTTCCGCCCCACCGCCCAGCACGGCGGAACCGACCCAGGCGGAGGAGCCTCTTGCCACCGTGAGCGGAGAGCCGCCCGAAAGTCCAGGTGCCCCAGGTGCCATCCGATTCGGTCGGCGTAGCGCAGAGGATAAGGCGAAGAGCTTGGCGAGGAGCCTCGTTTCAGATTTGATCGCCTATAACCCCGAGAAGCACAAGGAAGCCCTGGCGGCGGGAACCCTGCAGGAAGTCTTCAGCGAGGAGATAGATAAGTCCCTGAAGGAATACCAGGAGCAGGTGGATCCCGAGGTGATGGCCCAAGGCACGTTTTTCAACGATGCCCTCAACTCGATCCTGGCCGAAGAACAATCCGTCTTCACCCTCGACGACTGAGGGGACATATATTTCCGGCAGTCCAGGGGTCGTCCTCGCGGGCGGCCCCTTCTTACGTCGACGACGAGAGAGACCCGGTGACGATGAGCAAAGAAGGACTCCAGCGATTGGACGTGGCCTGCGGACGCATCTCCGACCTTCGGGGGTATCTTTGACGTCGTCGGGAAGAGCGCTCGAATTGAAGTGCTCGACAAAGAGATGGCTGTTACGGGATTCTGGGACGATCAGGATCAGGCACGCGAAGTCATCGCCGAGTCGAATCGCCTGAAGGGTTGGGTTGAACCCTGGAAAAAACTGGACGAAAAATCTTCTGAGCTCGTCGAACTGGGGACGCTCCTCGAGGTAGAGTCGGATGATGATCTCGAGGCGGAATGGCTCGCCGAGGTCGAGGAGATCGAACGGCACAGCGAGGCACTCGAGATTCGGACGATGCTCCAGGGGTCCGACGATCATCGGGGCGCCCTACTTACGGTTCACCCAGGGGCGGGCGGTCTGGAATCCCAGGACTGGGCCGAAATGCTCACTCGCATGTATACCCGGTGGGCCGAGCGCCGCGGGTATAGTGTCAACGTGCTCGACCTGCAGCCTGGCGAGGAGGCAGGGATCAAGAGCGCGACGCTAGAGGTGTCGGGGGACGACGCCTACGGCTATCTCCAGGCGGAGAAGGGAGTGCACCGGCTCGTGCGTATTTCGCCCTTCGACGCCCAGTCACGACGGCACACGTCATTCGCAAGCGTGTTCGTTTATCCACAGATCGACGACACGATCGAAATCGAAATCGACGAATCCGATTTACGGATCGATACGTTCCGTGCGTCCGGCGCAGGCGGGCAACACGTGAACAAGACGGACTCGGCGATCCGGATCACTCACCTTCCCACGGGAATTGTCGTCTCCTGCCAGCAGGAGCGGTCGCAGCACAAGAATCGTGCGACCGCCATGAAGATGCTCAAAGCCGGACTGTACGAGCGCGCGCTGGAAGAACAGCAGAAGGAAAAAGCGGAGCTCGAATCTACGAAGACGGAGATCGGCTGGGGGAACCAGATCCGCTCCTACGTCTTCCAGCCGTATACGATGGTCAACGATCACCGGACCGAATTGAAGATCGGCGACGTGAACAAGGTAATGGATGGTGACCTCGATCCGTTTATCGAGGCCTACCTGAAACAATCCGCAGGGCAGGGGGCTGGAAATTGACTGAGCCCTCGCGCGACAGGGAGATTGACGAACTCGCGTCCGAAGAGCTCAGCCGAGTGAGAGAGCACCGCCACGACAAGCTAGAGGCGATCCGCGCGCGGGGCCTCGAGCCGTACGCCTACGCCTATGACCGGACTCATCTCGCGGTGGAAGCCGTCTCGCTCTTCGATCGGGCCGAGCAGACCGGTGCGCTCGATGAGAATGGACAAGCGGAGCGCGTTTCGGTGGCTGGACGCATCACGAGCTACAGGTCCCACGGGAAGAGCGCGTTCGCGCATATCGAGGACCGCTCAGGTCAGGTCCAGATCTATTTTCGCAAGGACGTACTAGGGGACGAGCCATTCGAGGCGCTGGCACTCCTCGACCTCGGGGATTGGATCGGTGTGGAAGGGATACTCTTTCGTACTCGCACGGGGGAGGTAACCGTAAAGGTGCAGGACTGGACACTGCTGTCCAAGTCCTTGCGGCCGCTCCCTCGTGGGAAGACGGAGACGGATGCGGAGACTGGAGAACGGAGTACGTTTAGTGGGCTCACGGACAAGGAGGCCCGGTACCGACAACGGTATGTGGATCTCGCCGTCAATCCCGAAATCCGGGACGTGTTCCGGACCCGGGCCAAGATCATCTCGGAGCTCCGTAGCTTTTTGGACGGTGAGGACTTCTTGGAAGTCGAGACGCCGGCCCTTCAGCCTTTGTATGGTGGGGCGGCGGCGCGTCCGTTCCTCACCAAGCACAACGCTTTGGACCGGACCCTCTACCTACGGATCGCCGACGAGCTCTACCTCAAGCGCCTCATCGTCGGGGGCCTGGAGCGTGTTTACGAGATCTGCAAGGACTTTCGTAACGAGGGCATCGATCGACTCCACAACCCCGAATTCACGATGCTCGAATTCTACCAGGCCTTCATCGACTATCAGGGCTTGATGGACCTGACGGAGCGTATGTTGGGGCATGTGGTTCGGGCCGCGACGGGTTCGCTTGAAATCGTCTACCAAGGCCATGAGGTCAACTTCGCCGGACCCTACGAGCGGGTGCCCATGCTGGGCAGTCTCTCCGACGTCCTGGGAGCTGATGTTGGCGTACTTTCCGCCGACGATCTGCGAGCCCATGCCGAGCGTCTGAAGGTTTCTGATCTCGAGGGGGCTGGCTGGGGTAAGCTCATCGATAAACTTTTCGGGGAGCTGGTTCAGCCGAACCTGATCCAGCCCACCTTTGTGATAGACCACCCCAAGGAACTCAGTCCCCTCGCGAAGTCTCATCGCGACGACCCCGACCTTACCGAGCGGTTCGAGCTCTTCGTGGCGGGCGAGGAAATTGCCAATGCCTTTTCGGAGTTGAACGATCCCATCGACCAGAGGCAGCGCTTCGATGAGCAGGCCAGGCTCAAGGAAGCGGGTGACGACGAGACACATCCGATCGATGAAGATTACGTGAAGGCTCTCGAATACGGCATGCCTCCGACCGGGGGCTTGGGCATGGGAATCGATCGGCTGACCATGCTCCTCACGGATCAACCGTCGATTCGCGACGTGATCCTCTTTCCCACGCTCCGGGACGCCTGATGTCCTCCCCTCATCCGGGTCCTGGGCTGGAGTGGTACGTCGCCCGGCGCTACCTGTCGTCCAAGGGCGGCGGCCGCCTCTTTTCTTTCATCACCTGGATCGCGCTGGGCGGCGTTACGGTGGGCGTCAGCGCCCTCGTGATCGTGATCGGTGTGATGTCGGGAATGCAGGAAGACCTCATGGGAAAGATCCTGGAGTCCTCTCCCCATGTGCTGGTCCTTCAGCAAGGCTCCAGCATACGGATGGACGATTGGACGACGGTGGCCGACCAAGTCCGCAAGATCGAGGGCGTCGAGGCGGTCGCGCCGTTCGTCCTCACTACGGTGACCGCGCTGCGGGACACCTATTCCCAATCCGCAGACATGTACGGTGTGGCCCTCGATCCCGAAGGCCCCGCCGTGACCGAGATGGAGAGCCGGATCCAGGAAGGCGCCCACGACCTCGGTCCGACGGCATCGGGGCTCCCGCCCGTTCTGATGGGAAACCGGCTAGCAGCGCGGATGCAGGCCTTTATTGGTGACACCCTCACGCTGATCGCCTTCGAAAACCTCACCGTGGACCCGATGGGGATGCCCTCCCCCAGCATACGCCTGTACGAAGTCACGGGGACTTTTACGACCGGTATGTACGACTACGACATCAAGAACATCTACGTGCCGATCGAGGCGGCGCAGGAGCAGTTGGGCATCCTGGACGGCGACCGGGTGGGTGGGCTGGGCGTGCGGGTCCGCGATCCCGACGAAGCGGGGTCGGTGTCGGATTCCATCCAGGCCGCTCTCGGTTACGAATTCGTGGCGATCAGTTGGAGCACGACCAACGGAGCTCTGTTCTCGGCCCTCGAGCTCGAGAAGCTGGCTATGTACCTGATCCTCACATTGATCATCGTGGTCGCCGCGTTCAACATCGTGAGCACTCTGGTGATGGTCGTGGTGGATCGTACCCGAGAAATCGGCATTCTCAAATCCATGGGTATGACCGACCGGATGATTCTCCGGATCTTCATGATCCAGGGTCTCTCCATCGGGGTCATCGGTACGACCGCGGGTACCATTCTCGGATTGGTTATCGCCTGGGCCTTGGACACCTTCGAGATCATCAAGATTCCCGCGGAGGTGTACTTCGTTGAGAAGCTTCCGGTCTCGATCCACGCCACCGACGTCGTGATGATCGTGGGCGTCAGTCTTCTCATCGCTTTCCTGGCCACGATCTATCCCGCTCTGCAAGCCTCTCGGCTTCAGCCGGTCCGTGCGATTCGGCATGAATGAACCCGGCGTGCTGGCGGGCAGTCTGGCTTCCCCAGCCGTGGAGGCCCAGGCACTTCACAAGGTGTTCGTAGGCGGAGACGGCCGTGAACTCAAGGTATTGGGGGGGGTAGATCTTCGAGTCGAGTCGGGAGAGGTCGTTGCCATCACAGGAAGTAGTGGGGCAGGGAAGTCGACGCTCTTACATTTGTTAGGTGCGCTCGATCGCCCAACCTCTGGGGGTGTCTTCCTCGGAGGCCGCGACCTATCGGAGGTAGATGGAGACGAACTCGCCCGGATGCGAAACATCAGCGTGGGCTTCGTGTTCCAGTTCCACCACCTCCTGAGAGAGTTTACGGCGTTGGAGAACGTGATGATGCCTTGTTTGATCGCCGGACGGCAGCGAAAGGCTTCGGAGGCGAGGGCCCAGGAACTCCTGACGCTCGTCGGGATCGACGAACGTACGTCCCATCGCACCACACAACTCTCAGGGGGGGAACAGCAGCGGGTGGCGGTCGCGCGAGCTCTAGCGACCGAGCCGCCGCTGCTTCTTGCCGATGAGCCGTCGGGCAACCTCGACACGCAGACGAGTGAGGACCTACACAACCTTCTGTTTCACCTCCGGGAGAGCCAGCGACTCGGTATGGTCCTCGTAACACACAATCAGGAGTTGGCCAGTCGAGCCGACCGAGTCCTCGAGCTGAGGGACGGACGGCTTCACGAAGCCGCTCGAGCCTGACGATCGATGGAAAGCAAGGAGCCCAAACAGTCCTGTGATCAGTGTGGCGCCGACGACGCCGTCGTGCATCTCACGCAGATCGTAAGCAACGAGATGAAAACCTCCCATCTTTGCGAGAAATGCGCGGCCGTTAAGGGCGTCGAGGGAGTTGAGGAGCCCATCAACTTTCCTCTTACGGGATTCCTGGCTCAGCTGACGGACGCACCGGGCTCTGAGGATCCTCCTGAGACGCTCGGCCCGTGTTCGTTCTGCGGCCTCACCTTCGAAAACTTCCGCGAGGCGGGCCGCCTGGGCTGTCCGCACTGCTACACAACCTACGAATCCTACCTGAGAGGCCTCCTCCGGCGTGTGCACGGAAGCACCCAACACGTGGGCAAGGTCTACCTACCTCCGGATCCAGCCGCATCGGACGTGGAAAAGCAGGTGGAGGTTCTCCGCCATAAGCTCCAGCGCGCAGTGGACTCCGAAGATTTCGAAAGGGCGGCAGGACTTCGTGACAAAATTCGGGGGATGGAGCCGGCGGAGAGCTGATCACATACCATGAGTGACCTTCACACCCTTCCCAACCATGGCCTCGGATGGCTCGACGCCAGCGGAGAACATGCCGGCGTCGTGCTTTCTACTCGCATTCGACTGGCTCGGAATCTCCAAGGACACGCGTTCGGACCGCGAGCACGGGCCAACGACCGCGAGGCGGTCCTCGAGCAGACGCGCCGAGCGATGGCCAAGGTTGAACTTCTCGCCGCATCCACACTGCTCGAACTTCCGGATCTGGATCACCGAAGCCGCGGGATGCTTCTTGAGCGGCGACTCGCCTCCCGGGAGTTGCTTGGCGACGTGAAGGTGGGTCCGTCCCGTGCCAGCGCTCTTCTGCTCGCCGCCCAAGACCCGCTCAGCGTGATGGTGAACGAAGAGGATCACCTCCGTCTCCAAGGGCTGGTATCCGGGCTTCGCCTCAAGGACGCGTGGAACCTCGTCGATCGTCTGGACGAGGAGCTGGGTCAGGAACTCCCGTTCGCATACCATCACGAATTCGGCTTTCTGACCAGTTGCCCGACCAACGTCGGAAGCGGGCTTCGCGCATCGGTTCTCGTGCATCTCCCCGGCTTGGTCCTAACCAAGGAAATCGGAAAAGTGCTCCAGGGACTCGGGCAGGTCGGTCTCACTTTCCGTGGCCTTTACGGCGAAGGCTCCGAGGTGGTCGGAAACTTCTTTCAACTGTCGAACCAAACGACACTAGGGAAGAGCGAAGAAGAACTCATCGAACACCTCGACAAGATCGTCCGGCAGGTGATTCAGTACGAAGATCAGGCCCGGCAGGTGCTGCTGAGGGATGCGCCCCAGGTCACCGAGGATAAAATTTGGCGTGCCTATGGCCTTTTACGATACGCCAGGTCTCTTTCCTTCGAGGAATTGATGAACTTGTTGTCCGGGATTCGCCTTGGCGTCGGCCTGAAACTCCTACCGGAGCTCCGGGTATACACGCTCAACAAACTTATGATATTCACTCAGACGGCTCATCTCGAGCAGGCAGCCGGACGCGACCTTCCGCCTACGGAGTGCGACGCACACCGGGCGGCGTACGTGAGAAGGATCTTGTCGAAAGAGGGGCCGGTGGCCCCGGGTGACGTGATCGAACAGACTGATTCGCCCACGGAGGGGTAAGCGACTCTATCGTATGAACTACAACTTTACCGACCGTGTCCGAAAAGTGCTGGCGATGGCCAGGGAAGAAGCCATCCGCCTCCAGCACGACTATGTGGGCACCGAGCACATCCTCCTGGGCCTCATCCGTGAGGGCGAAGGAGTAGCTGCTGCCGTGCTCACAAACCTGAATATCGATCTCGACCAGATTCACGAACAAGTCGAGGAGTCCGTGAAGAAGGGGAAGGCCACGATTGCGCTCGGTGAACTCCCCTACACGTCGCGGGCCAAGAAGGTGCTCGAGTTCGCGATGGCCGAAGCGAGGGAACTCAGCCACTCCTACGTCGGCACGGAGCACCTCCTCCTCGGGTTGCTGAGGGAAGAAAAAGGGATCGCGGCTCAGGTCCTGAACTCATTGGGGATCGGGATGGAAGAGGCCCGCTCCGAGACGCTCAAGGTGCTCGGATCCGACGTGGGTCCAGCGCAGCCGGCGGGAATCGGGGGTGGTACGTTCACGCCGCCGGCCGGGAAGGGGGATAAGAAGTCTAAGACCCCAGCGCTCGATCATTTCTGCCGGGACCTGACCGACCTGGCGCGCCAAGGCAAGCTGGACCCCACGATCGGCCGCAGAACCGAAATCGAACGTGTGGTGGAGATCCTCTGTCGTCGGAAGAAGAACAACCCGGTACTCATCGGGGAGCCCGGCGTCGGCAAGACCGCAATCGTGGAAGGGCTGGCCCAACTCATCTCCCGCAATGACGTGACGGACGCCCTGAAGGATAACCGGGTGCTGGCGCTCGACATGGCGGCGGTGATCGCAGGCACGAAGTACCGTGGTCAGTTCGAGGAACGGCTCAAAGCCGTGATGAACGAGATCTCACAAAATCAGGGCGTCGTACTCTTCATCGACGAGCTTCACACGCTCGTCGGAGCCGGAGCCGCGGAGGGCGCCATCGACGCGTCCAACATGCTCAAGCCTTCGTTGTCTCGCGGGGAACTTCAGTGTATCGGTGCGTCGACGCTCACCGAATACAGGAAGTACATCGAGAAGGACGGCGCCCTCGAGCGTCGCTTCCAGCCGGTCATCGTAGATCCGCCATCCGTCGAAGAGACCGTCGAAATTCTTCAGGGCCTGAGGAAGCATTACGAGGACCATCATCGGATCGTGATCCCCGACGACGCGCTCCGGCAGTCCGCGAAGCTTGCCGACCGTTATATCACCGACCGCTTCCTCCCCGACAAAGCCATCGACGTCATCGACGAGGCGGGCGCGCGTGCACGCATCGCGGCACAGGTGCCGCCTCCGCAAGTCGAGGACTTGAAGGAAGAGCTCGCTGGGATCGCCGACCTGAAGGAAGGAGCTATTCGAGATCAGGATTTCGAACGGGCCGCTGAACTTCGGGACCAGGAGCGCGCGCTTCAAGATAAGATCCGGGCCGAACAAGAGCAGTGGGAGGAGGAGCGTAAGCAGCACCGCCCCGAAATCCAGTCCGAGGACGTCGCGTTTATCGTGGGGCGGTGGACCGGGATCCCGGTGACGAGACTCCAGCAGGCCGAGACCGAGCGCCTGGTTCACATGGAGGATGAGCTCCACCAGCGGGTGGTCGGCCAGGACGATGCCATCCTAGCCATCTCGAGAGCCATCCGCAGAAGCCGTGCTGGCCTGAAAAATCCTCAGCGTCCGATCGGATCCTTCATTTTCTCTGGACCGACGGGGGTGGGGAAGACGGAGCTCGCTCGGGCGTTGGCAGAATTTCTTTTCGCCGACAGAGAAGCTCTCATCCGCGTGGATATGAGCGAATACATGGAGAAGTTCTCCGTGTCGCGGCTAATCGGTGCGCCCCCCGGATATGTGGGTTATGAGGATTCCGGGGCCCTTACCAAGGCAGTCCGGCGCCGTCCGTACTCCGTCGTTCTCCTCGACGAGATCGAAAAGGCACATCCGGACGTGTTCAACATCCTACTCCAGGTACTGGACGAAGGGCACCTCACGGACAACTACGGTAGAGTGATCGACTTCAAGAACACGGTCCTTATCATGACGTCCAACCTCGGGGCCAGAGAAATCTCCAAGGGTGGCAGTCTCGGTTTTCACGATGGCAAGCAGCAGAGCTCATACGATATCATGCAGGCCAAGGTACGCGACGAGATCGAGCGGGCCTTCAATCCAGAGTTCCTCAATCGGGTGGACGAAACCATCGTCTTCCATACACTCGACCGTGACGAGATCGGACAGATCGTTCACATCCTCATGAGAGAGATCGACGAACGGCTGGCCGAGGAGAATCTCACCGTGTCGCTCACGGAGGCCGCGACGAGCTTTTTAGTCGAAAAAGGGTACGACGAGAAGTTCGGGGCTCGACCCCTGCGCCGTGCCATCCAGCGATACCTGGAGGATCCGCTCTCCGAAAAAATCCTGACCGCCGAGTTCGCCTCAGGAGACGAGATCGTCGTGGATGTCAACGAGGACGGCGAGGGCCTCACCATGGCGGCGGCATCACAGTCCAAGACGTGAGCGGCGGTACCAGAATCGTGTTTCAGTCGATCTGTTTGCATCCCACACGTCACACTCCGGTTTGGGTCCTCTTATTATTGGCGACCCTCCTTCCACCTACGCAGGCGCACGCCCAGCTGCCGAGCGGGGGGGGGTTTGAGCCGGTCGTGGTCGACTCGGTGGACGTTGAGGGGAACATCCGCCAGGCCGACCTCACGATCATCGACATGGGCGGCCTGACCCCGGGCTCTGCCTATACCATCTTCGACATCCAGCGGGCGTTCAAGGCGATGTGGGCGACCGGGCACTTCAAGGACATTCGGGTTCGCGTAGAAGGCGATGTTGGTGATGGAATGGTGACCTTGATCTGGGAGGTCGACGAGCAGGACCTGTTGCGAAACGTCGCCATCACCGGGTTGACCAACATAGATCCGGGTGACATCACCGACGACACAGGCCTCAATACTGGGTTTCCCTACTCGCCGAAAGCCGTGCTCGACGCCAAGGCGTCGATTCGGGCCGAATTGGCCACAAAGGGAATTCCTTTCGCGAACATCGTGGAACGCATCGAGCGCGTCCCGAATCGCGGGAAGGAAATCGTCCTTTTCCTGGACGTCGAAGAGGGTACACGTGTCACGGTGGCCGATGTCACGTTCAGTGGGAATACGACTTTCTCCGACAGCGACCTGCGTGGAGCCATGTCCGTGAAGTCCGAGGGGTTCTGGTGGTGGAAGTCGGGTTTGTACGATCGAGAGCGCTACGACGGGGACCTACAGACTGGCCTTCCAGATTTCTACGCCGCCAGCGGCTTTCTGGACTTTAGGGTGGTGGGAGACTCGCTGATCATCGATCCCGTAACTGGCAAAACCCGACTCGAAATTTCGGTCGACGAAGGCCCGCAATATCGACTCAGAGAATTCACCATCGTCGGCAACAGTGAATTTTCGACCGACGAACTCCAGCGGATCTTCCAACCCGAAGAGAGCGGTCTTTTTGGAGGTTCAGACTCGGGCGAGACAGCACTTCCCATCTTCGACAGGGCCAGCTTCCGGGAAGCCACCGCTGCGGCAAATGATCTCTATCAAAACGAGGGATACCTGTACGCCCAGGTCTCCCCCTTCGTGAGGCAGAACGAAGCTGCGGAGGGCGAGGTGCCCATAGTGGATGTCGGGTGGGCGATTGACGAGGGGCCGCAGGCTTATATCAGCCGGGTCAACATCGAAGGAAACGAGTACACGTATTCACGGGTGATTCGAGACAAGATCTTCATCCTTCCAGGGGATGTGTACTCGCAGGAACGGATCATCCAAAGTTTCCAGAGCGTCTCATCGCTGGGCTATTTCGAGCCGATGGACCCGCCCAGCATCGTCCCCAATGATGCTGGGGATGTGGACGTCACGTTTAGCGTAGTTGAGAAGCCGACCGGAGCGATCAACTTCGGCACTTCCGTCGGTGGTGGCACCGGTGGCCTTTCCGGCTTCGTCGGGTACGATCAGCCGAATCTGTTCGGCAAGGGTAAATCCGGAAGCTTGCGGTGGGATTTCGGTGAGTTCCAGAACAATCAGGTTATCAGCTACTCGGACCCGGGGGTCTTCGAGTCTCTGGTCAGCGCCAACGTCAACCTGTTCAATGCCCGGGACCGATTCATCAGTTTCCGCTCCGGCCGAAGAAAGCGCATTGGCGGCGATTTCCGGCTTGGCTTCTTGATCCCCGGAGCCCGGTTTACCCGATTTTTCACCGGGTACGGACTGTCTCGCACCGTGTTGGAGCTTCAGTCCGGCAGCGACGACTTGTCGCTGTTCGGAATTGCGCCGGGCACGCAGAGCACCCTCTCGGCGGGTATTACACGGTCGACGCTGAATCACCCGTTGTTCCCGACCATCGGTTCGCGCCAGTCCGTCAACATTGAGTTCACCGGGGGTCCCCTCGGGGGGGATGGGAAATTCGTCAAATATACAGCGGACGGAAGCTGGTGGCTCCCGATCGGGGTAGCCGGCGGAGATGGGTCGGCGGGCTCAGGAATCACGTTGGCGCTTGGCATGACCATGCGCTTGGGCGCCCTCCAAGGAAACAGCGCTCCATTCCCATTCGATGGATTCTGGATGGGTGGGGTGCAATTCGGGCAACTGCTCCGCGGGTACGATGAAACCACGATCACCCCGCTCGGATACTTCGACGATGAGTCAAGGAACATCAGTGATATCGATCGGCTCGGACACGCGTTCTTCTCCATGACGACTGAACTCGCGATGCGTCTCGGCGCGCAGTTCTCTGCGTCGATCTTCATGGATGCCGGAAACGTTTGGCGGCACGCCGCCGAGATCGATCCGAGCCAACTCTTCAGGGGGGCAGGTGTCGGCATTCAGGTGGTGACACCGTTCGGCCCAATCGGGTTGGACTACGCCTATGGATTCGACAAAGTGGTGCCTGGCTGGCAGCTGCACTTCCGGCTCGGAGGCGGTCTGTAAAATGGGAGCTGTGTAGACTATGCAACGCGTCATTCTGATTTCAGGTATCCTCGCCGTTCTCGGGGCCCCAGGGATCCAAGCGGCGGCTCAAAGCCCACTGAAGATCGGCTACATCAACTCTCAGGTGATCATTGCGGAGGACCCTGCTGCTACCGCCGCTCAGGAGCAGTTTCAGCGGGAGATGGTGCCTCTCGAAAGTGAACTCCGAGGCCTTGAGACAGACATCGCCGACTTGATCGCCCGTTATCAGGCTCAGCAGATCACACTCACGGCCAACGCTCGTAGGACGCGCCAGGACGAAATCGCTCAAAAACAACAGGCGTATCAAGAACGTATGGCTCAGATCGAGGTCGAAGCAGCCCGCCGCCAACAGGAGTTGGTGCAGCCCATCATGGAGCGGATCAACAATATCATTCAAGAAATCCGCAGCGATGGTTCCTATACCTTCATTTTCGATGTTGCGGGCGGCGGCCTGATCGCGGCGGATGAGTCGTTCGACCTCACTGGTGAGGTCCAGGAGAGGCTCGCGGCGGGAGCGCCATAGATGTTCCCCGAGCCCGCCCGGCTCTCTCTGGTCGAGCTGGCAGCCATGGTAGGAGGACGGGCTGCAGGAGACCTCGACAAGCCGATTACCGGGGTCACGTCGCTCGCACAGGCAGGACCCTCTGATCTCGGGCTCCTGGTCGACTCCCGTTATTCTCACAGCGCGGCCGAGAGCGCTGCCGGGGCCATCCTGGTCTCTTCCGATTTGGAGGACACGTTGGAGCCCGCCCAAAGCCGGGTCGTAGTGGAGGACCCTCGCAGGGCACTCCCAACCATCCTCGAGCACTTTTTTTCAGACCCCCTCCCTCGGTCGGGACTCCACGAAACGGCGGTCATCGCCGAAGACGTAGAGTTGGGTACGGGCGTGTCGGTGGGGCCGTATGTGGTGATCGAAGAAGATGTCGTGGTGGGGGAGGAGACGACCCTACATGCCCATGCGGTCGTCCGCAGTGGAGCACGATTGGGACGGAACGTGATACTTCACCCACACGTCGTGGTCTATCCGCATGTGCAGTTGGGCGATCGAGTCGTTTTACACGCCGGCGTGCGCGTGGGGGTGGATGGATTCGGGTACACCCACACAGAGGATGGATTGGTACGCATCCCGCACGTCGGAGCATGTATCATCGGTGACGACGTGGAGATCGGCGCGAACAGCTGTGTGGATCGTGGCTCTATCGGACACACTGAGTTGGAGGCACACGTGAAGTTGGACAACTTGGTTCACATCGCGCACAATGTTACGGTGGGTCCCCGGACGGTCATGGCGGCGCAAGTGGCGATCGCCGGATCGACCAAGGTCGGAGCCGACACCATGTGGGGCGGGCAGGCCGGCGCCATGGATCATATCTCCGTTGGCGACGGCGCTCATATCGCGGCGCGAACGGGCCTGACCGAAGACGTTCCGGCGGGGAGCACGATGGGGGGCTTTCCTGCTCGACCCCTCACGGATTTCCTCAAGGCCCAGGCTCTTCTGTTCCGTCTCGACTCACTCCGCCGCCGTGTCCGGGTCCTGGAACGTCTTCGCGATTCCGGTGAGGACGGGGGCGCTTCTACTCCGATACCGGGCCATGTGACGACACCTACGAACATGCGAAAATGAGCGCCGGGATGATCCCCCGGCAACGTACTCTTGCCGGTGAGCATACGCTCGAGGGCGTGGGTGTTCATTCGGGAGAGCACGCAACACTGACGATGGGGCCCGCCGAAGCGGGTGGTGTGCGCTTCCGGCGCGTGGACCTCGGGGGGTGTCCCGAGATTCCCGCAGACCTCGATCACGTGGTAGGATGTGAGATGGGGACCAGCCTGGGAGCGGGTGACGTAAGGGTCCTGACGGTCGAGCATGTCATGGCCGCTCTTTACGCCGCAGGCGTCGATCATGCGATTCTCGAGTTGCGGGGACCCGAGGCGCCGATCCTGGACGGCAGCTTCCAACGTTACCTGGCTGCGGTCTCGGACACAGGCACTGTTGAATTAGAGGCGCCTGCCGAGGTGATCTCCGTACGCGGGCGGCTGACGGTGACCACGCCCGCCGGGTCATCCTATGTCGTGGCGCCAGCGGACGCACTCCATGTGTCCGCTACGATCGATTTTGAGCACCAGGCGATCGGGCGGCAACATGGTGTACTCCACATGACCGAGGAGGCTTTCCGCCGCGAAATCGCTCCGGCCCGCACCTTCGGGTTCCGTCACGATGCCGAGGCCTTGAGGGCTCGAGGGCTCGCTCAGGGAACATCTCTCGAGAATACCATCGTTCTCGACGACGAGGGAGTGATGAACGGCAGCCTTCGGTTCGATGACGAATTCGTGAGACACAAGATCGGGGATTTGATCGGAGATCTGGCATTGATCGGTCGACGTGTACGGGGGCACATCGTTTCCGAGTGCCCGAGCCATGAGGGGAACATCAAACTCGCGAGGACTCTCTTGAAGCATGCCCAAGCAGGTTCGCACGACCTTCCCATCGAGGTCGACCGAATCATGGAGCACCTTCCGCACCGGTACCCATTCCTTCTGGTGGATCGGGTCTTGGAGTTCGAATCCGAGAAGAGGATCGTGGGACTCAAGAACGTCACGATCAGCGAACCCTACTTTCAGGGGCACTTTCCGGGCCACCCGGTCATGCCGGGAGTCCTCATCATCGAGGCCATGGCACAGGCGGGTGGTCTTCTCCTGATGGACATGGTGTCCGACCCCGAAAACAAGGTCGTGTATTTCATGTCCCTGGATAATGTGAAGTGGCGGAAACCGGTCATTCCTGGAGATCAACTCGTCTTCGAGGTCGAAATGGTTCAATTCCGCCGGAATGTGTGCAAGCTTCGAGGTGTTGCGAAGGTGGATGGGAAGGTTGTCGCAGAGGCGGACATGATGGCCGGAATCGTCGATCGATGAACACCAGCCCTTGGAGTACTGGCAGGGAGGTCGAGTCCCTCGTCCACCCGACCGCCATTATCGATCCCGACGCGAATGTGGCTCCGGGTGTGGCAGTTGGCCCGTATTCGATCATCGGACCCGGCGTTGTGGTCGGACGAGGCACAGTATTCGGGTCACATGTGCTCGTGGAGCGGGATACGACGCTTGGCGAGCAGTGCCAGATCGCCAAGGGCGCCGTCATCGGAAGTGATCCCCAGGACCTCAAATACGAGGGCGAGCCTTCCCAATTGATCGTGGGCGACCGCACTGTGGTGCGTGAGTATGCCACACTCAATCGCGGAACACGGGCCTCGGGGAAGACGGTCGTGGGGAGTGACTGTCTGATCATGGCCTACGCGCACGTGGCGCATGACTGCGAGATCGGCAACCACGTCGTCCTCTCCAACGCCGTGAACATGGCCGGCCACGTGGTGATCGAAGACTGGGCGATCGTCGGAGGCCTCACGGCGATCCATCAGCACGTTCGTATTGGAGCACATTCCTTCTGTGGGGGTGGATCCAGAGTGCCGCAGGACATACCCCCCTACCTCAAAGTGGCCGGAAATCCGGTCAAGCTTTACGGGCTGAACAGGGTTGGATTAGAGAGACGGGGCGTCTCCAAGGATGTGAAGCAGGCCTTGAAACAAACTTACCAAGTCCTTTTCCAGTCTAAATTTACGATGACTCGGGCCCTGGATATTGCCGAGACCGAGGTGCACCAGATCCCGGAGGTCCGGCACCTGTTGACGTTCATTCGCTCCAGCGAGCGGGGGGTCACCACCTGAGCGGTGGGACGTGCAACCGGCAAGAGGGAGGGCCATGTCGCTGATACGCATCCGTCGGGATCGGAAGAAAAACTGGATCGATAAGAAGGCGGGCTGGTCTCCCCGACGACTGGTGATCATTCTCATCATGCTCCTCGCCCTAATGTGGTATCTGGGTGTCGGATTCTGACGAACCCGGGCGAAACCGCGAACCGACGATCATGGTACTCGCTGGCGAAGCCTCCGGTGACGAGCACGCCGCACGCGTCGTCATAGCCCTGAAGGCTCGGTGGCCAGGGAGCCGGTTCCTCGGCATCGGCGGTGCGCGAATGAAGGGCCAGGGGGTCGAGCTACTCGCCGAACTCGACGGGCTGGCGGTCATGGGAGTCGCCGAGGTCATCCCGCGACTCCCCTTTTTACGCCGCCTGACCCGGCGGCTCATCTCTCTACTCGACAGCGGAGACATCGACCTTTTGATTCCGGTCGACTACGCCGGATTCAATCTTCGAATCGCGAGAGCCGCTCGCCGGCGTGGGCTGCCGGTCCTCTACTATATCGCCCCGAAGATCTGGGCCTGGGGCGCTCGCCGCGCAAGAAAACTGGCGGCTTATACCAACCGTTTGGCGCTCATCCTTCCGTTCGAGGCGGAGGCCCTGGTACGCGCCGGGGCAAACGCCACCTTCGTCGGACATCCGCTCCTGGAGACGCCGGCGCGGGAACCAGATCGACAAGCGTTCTGCCTTCGGTGGCGTCTCGACCCCCAACGCCCGATTCTTGCGCTCCTCCCGGGATCCAGGCATCAGGAGTTGCGACGTCACCTGCCCGTTTTCCTCGAGGCGGGTCGCCGCGTTGAAGAACGAAGCCGCGAGGTACAGCTTGTCGTTGCGCGCGCTTCGTCGATTTCGCCCATGGCGTTCCGTGCCCTCACCGTCCCCGTGGTCGATGACGCTCGAAGCCTTCTCGCTCATTCGGCGGCGGCCCTCGTGAAATCTGGCACGGCAACACTCGAGGCGGCCCTCGAGGGCACACCATTCGTGACTGTGTACCGAACACATCCAGTCACGTTCGCGGTGGCACGGTGGCTCTTGCGAGTGGAACGTATCGCGTTGCCGAACTTGATCGCGGGGCGAGATGTCGTACCGGAGGTCCTCCAGAGTCACGCAACACCCGACCGCCTGGCGGATCTTCTCCTGAGGCTGCTCGAACCCGATTGCCCTGAGCGGGCCGAGATGATCACCGGCCTCCTCGGCGTACGGGCTGCGCTCGGCGAGCCTGGAGCATCCGCGCGTGTTGCCGGGCTGGCAGCAGATCTTCTGGAGAACCCGTGAGGTCCGCGTTTACGAAGATCGGGCCGGCGGCCTTGGGTCGAATTAAGTCCGCAGGATTGAGCCGCATCGTGCCTGCCGGGTTGAGCCTCGCGGGCCAATATGTAATGCGGGCGCTTTTTAGAACCCTGCGCGTGAAGAGGACAGGGCAACACATCCTCCCGGGGCCGGGGGAAGGGCGTAGTCCGGTCATCTTCGTCTTCTGGCATGGACGGCTGTTGCCCTTGATCCACGTCCATCGTCATCAAGGCACCGTGGTGCTGGTCAGTGAACATCGAGACGGGGAATACCTTGCAGGGCTTCTCCATCACTTCGGCTTCGGGACGGTTCGGGGCTCGAGCACCCGGGGCGGAGTCCGGGGACTGAGAGGACTTCTCAGGGCGGCTCACACTGGATGCGATCTTGCCATTACACCCGACGGCCCGCGTGGCCCCAACCGGCAGTTGAAGCCCGGGGCGTTGACCGTTGCACGTATGACGGGCCTTCCACTCGTCCCGGTGGCGGTCGGAGTCACGTCCGCTTGGCGAATCCGGAGTTGGGACGGGCTCCTGGTGCCCAAGCCCTTTTCGACGGTGCGGGTCGCCTACGGTCCCGCGACCCTCGTCCCCAGGAATGCGGACCAGGCCGAAATCGACGATGCGGCCGCGTCGCTCCAACAGAGGCTGGGCGACCTCTCCGACCAAGTCGGAGACACGGCGCACCTGGGCCAAGCAGAGGACACAGGGCCCCTGACCGAGGCTGCAGACGCCGAGCCCTCGGGCCTGTTCGGCGAGACCGGCCCTTCGTGAGAAGTTTACGCGTGTGGCTAAGGCGATCGTGGGACGGACAGAGCGGCCCTCTGGGCCGGCTCATGGTTGGGCTTTTGCTCCCCACGGAGGCGCTTTACCGGGGGGCCGTAGCTCTCCGAAATCGGTGTTATGATCTTGGGTTCTTATCACGACTCGAGAGCGGTATTCCCATCATTTCGGTCGGCAATCTCGCGGTCGGCGGAACCGGAAAGACACCCGTTGCGTCGTGGCTCATCGCCCGCCTCACCACGATGGGACACCGGCCTGCGCTCGTTACTCGAGGTTATGGCGCGGACGAAATCCTTCTCTACAAGGTCCGGAATCCCGGCGTGCCAGTGGTGGCCCGGAAGTCGAAGATCAAGGGGGTTGCACAGGCGGCGAAGGAGGGGGCCAACGTGGCCGTCCTGGACGACGGCTTTCAGCATCGGGCGGCGAGGAGGGATGTAGACATCGTGCTTCTAGCGGCGGAGCAGGGCACCGACAGCCCCTTGCTTCCCCGGGGGCGCTTTCGGGAGCCGCTGAGCGCCTTGTCACGAGCCGACGCGATCGTTGTCACCCGCAAAGTCGCAACCCAGGAAGAAGCGTGTGCGGTGGGACGCCTGGCCATGGACAAGGCGCCCAAGGCCGTGTTGGGGCAGATTCATCTGGGGGAGGACGTTTGGACCGAGTTGGAGGGCGACTCACCAGTCGAAACTTACGCCGGACCGCCGGCTGGCGACCTCCTGGCGGTGTCCAGCATCGCGGAGCCCGACGGGTTCCACGGGATGGTTCGGTCTAAGGCCAGCGGGGTGTTAGCGTACATGGCCTTTCCGGATCACCACCCGTTTTCCCATAAGGACATTCGTCGGATCGTGGAGCGCGCGGCTGGGAGACCCATTGTCGTCACCGAGAAGGACGCCGTAAAGTTAGGGCTGTTTTCGCGGGAACTACCAAAGACGTACGTTCTGCGCCTTCGGGTGGCGTGGGATTTCGGACAGGACGCCGTCATGGAACTCATTCGACGGGCTCTGGATAAGAACCCATGAAAATCACGGCCATCGTTGTGGGGCGGGCGGGCGCTCCCCTTAAGGATGCCATACTCGAATACGAAACACGGGCGGGACAGTATTGGAAGTTCAAGGTGACCGAAGTTGCATCAGGTGGGAGGGGGAGGGCGAAGACTCACCCGGATCGTGTGATCGAGGTGGAAGAGACGCTGCTTCTAGCCCGAATTCCGGAGCGCGCCCAGATCGTTGCCCTCACGCGGACGGGCCAAGGCATGAGTTCGACGGACTTGGCCGGTTATCTGCAAGATCACGCCCTCCGTTCCACCCCAGAGGTGTGCTTCGTCATTGGAGGAGCGTTCGGCCTCGGCACCGGCATTCTGGACCGGGCGCACAAACAATGGTCCCTTTCCGAAGCCACCCTTCCGCATGAGATGGCTCGACTCGTGCTGGCCGAGCAGCTGTATCGGGCCGGCACCATCACGAGAAACGAACCCTATCACAAGGGTCCGTCGCCAAGGGGCCATCGTGAAAAGGACCATCGTGCATAGGATCTGGATCTGGAGGACCGGCTGAACTTCGAACTTCTGATAGGACGACCCTCGGGCTCACCCCTGTTTGAGGAATATCTGCGCGGGGGCGAGGCCGTCGCTTCCTTCTTCTCGGGGTCATGGCAAGACCCGAAGGCTTATCGTGCCCTCTTGGACCGCGTCGACTTACGGTTCGATTCGGATGCCAGACGCAGAGCGCTCCGGGCGTTGAAGGTTCCGAAGAGCGTCGACCCGGAGCGGCTCGACCGATGGATCGAGCAACGGGGTGTCATCGTCACGACCGGCCAACAACCCGGGCTCTTGGGAGGCCCTCTCTATGCTCTTTACAAGGGCATTTCGGCGGTTCGCCTGGCAGAGCAGCTCGAGGGGCTACTGGCCCGGCCCGTGCTCCCCGTTTTCTGGGTGGCCTCAGAGGATCATGACTGGGATGAGGCAGACCACACCTACGTCATCGACACGGCAAACGAACTGGTCCGTCTTCAGGTGCGAGATCCCGGACACGCCCACCGGGCTCTGCATCGTATCCCACTCGGTGAAGAGATCGTGGATTTGGTCGAGCAGGTCGCGCAATACCTGCCCGCGACAGATTTCAGCGATCCCTACCTCGACCAGCTTCGCGAAGCCTACAAGCCGGGGACGACTCTCGTGGACGGCTTCGCCGGAGCTCTTTCCGGTCTTTTGGCACCCCTCGGCATGTGCTTCGCCGACGCGGCCTCGCCCGCCGTCAAGGAACTCTCGGGACCACTCCTCCTCGAGGAACTCGATCGAGCCGAGGCCCATGAGGCACTGCTCCGGGAGGATGCGGACAAACTCGAAAGCGCCGGCTATTCTCCGCAGGTGCCCATCTTGGATGGTGCGGTCAATCTCTTCCTGGAGGGCTCCGAGGGACGGGAGCGGATCTACCGAAACGGAAACAACTTCGAGCTTCGCCGATCCGGTGAGTCCGTGTCGGCACAGGCCGTTCGCGAGCGCGCCGACTCCGATCCACTCACCTTGAGTCCGAATGTGCTCCTCCGCCCTGTGGTCGAGAGTACGATCTTTCCTGTAATCAGCTACGTGGCCGGTCCAGGCGAGACGGCATATTACGCCCAGATCAAGCGGCTTTACCAGGCCCACGGACTCATGATGCCGGTGATCTACCCCCGGCATGCCGTAACGGTGGTCGAGGCCAAGGTCCGAAAGAAGCTCGACAAATTCGGCTTGGATCTAGAACGGCTTCAACGTCCCCTTCACGAGATCATGTCCGATATGGCTCGAGATGAAGTGCCCGACAGTGTGCGTCAGGCTCTTGGGGAGATCTCGAATGCGGTGGCCCGGGGCTCGGCTGATCTTCTGGAAGCAGCGACGAGCATCGATCCCACGCTGAAGGGCCCGGTCACGAACGCCCGAAACACGGCTTTGTCCGCATTTCAAGCCGCGGAACGAAAGATCGTACAGAGCGTAAAGCGGGAGAACAAAGTTGCGTCGAATCAGCTGGAGGTGGCGCAGCGCCACCTCTTTCCGGAGGGGCAGCCCCAGGAGCGTATTCTGGCGCCTTTGTACTACTTGGTCCGCTATGGGAGTGAGTTCGTGGAATCCCTCGTCGAGAGATTTACGGTGGATTTGGCCGAAGAGACGGAGTAGCTTCAGGCACTATGATTGCGCTGATCTTTGTCCTCGTCCTCCTGATCCCGATCCTGGCCATCGTCCTGGATTCTCCGGTGGGGCGGGCCCTCGCCAGGCGCCTGGAGGGTCGCGAACTTTCCCCCGGCGCTGACAAGATGACCTCCGAGAGGCTCTCTTACCTGGAGGGAGAGGTGGAGCGGCTGACCACTGAGGTACGGAGGCTGGAGGAAGAGAGCCAGTTCTTGAACAACCTCCTCACCGATCGGCCCGCTTCACAGGTGCTCCCGCCCGGTGACCAAAGCGGTTAACCACCTTTCCGGAGAAGCCCGACGCTCCCGCGCTGCCTTTATGGTGGGCGCGGGCATTTTTTTCAGCCGTGTCAGCGGACTTCTCCGGGGCGTGCTGATGGCCTCGTTTTTTGGGGTGTCAGGGCTGATGGACGTCTGGTTCGCGGCGACCAAGATCCCCAACGTGATCCAAAACCTTCTCGGAGAGGGGACGCTCAGCGCTTCCGTGATTCCGGTGTATTCGGAGTTTTTGGAGGAAGGGAGGGATGAAGAGGCGGGGCGGTTCGCCGGAGCGGTTCTCGGAATCCTCATGATGGTGGCGGGAGCAGCCGCGCTTCTGGGGATGCTCTTGGCGCCCGTTTTTGTCCCGATCGTGTTTTTCGAGTGGGACCCGGACAAGGTGGCACTCACTACGCTCATCGTTCAGATCCTGTTTCCGATGACCGCCGTGCTGGTGGTTTCGGCGTGGGCACTCGCGATCCTCAACAGCCACCGCCGTTTCTTGGTGTCCTATATGGCGCCGGTCGCGTGGAACGGCGCGATCATCGCGACCCTGGTGGTGATCGGGTTCGGCTTCGGGTGGTCCCCACGTCAACTCTTGATCGCGGCCGCGTGGGGTGCTCTGGGGGGTGGGATTCTTCAGTTCGCGGTACAGCTTCCGTACGTTGTGCCGCTCCTCAGGCACTTCCGTCTTTCGCTTGACCGGAGCGTCAGCGGGGTGGGGGAGGCCATCCGAAATTTCACACCGGTCGTAACGGCCCGGGGCGTCGTCAACATCAGCAGCCTGCTCGAAATGTTCGTTGCCGGTTTGCTCGCAGAGAGTGCGGTTGCCGCTCTCGGATGGGCGCAGACGCTGTACCTGCTCCCGATTTCTCTTTTTGGCATGTCGATCGCCGCGTCCGAACTACCCGAACTCTCCCGGCAGCGAAAGGCTCCCGCCAACGAGGTGGCGCTTCAAGTCTCGGCGGCCCTCGAGCGGATCCATTTTCTCCTCATACCGTCAATGGCCGCCTTCCTCTTGCTGGGCGACCTGTTTATCGGGGGCCTCTATCAACGCAAAGCATTTCTTCCGACAGACACGCCGGTCGTATATGCGATACTCGCGGCATATGCGCTTGGTCTTCTCGCTTCCTCGGGGTCACGGGTACTGTCCTCCGCCTTTTATGCGATGCGAGACACCCGGACGCCCGCCCGGATGGCCTATCTCCGTGTCTTCGTATCCCTGGCTGTCGGTATACCCCTGATATTTCCGCTCGACCGGTTCACCTCCGGCGGAGTCCACTACGGGGCGACGGGTCTCGCCCTGGGCGCGTCCGTGGCCGCGTGGCTCGAATACGCTTTGCTCCGGAGGCGCCTGGCGAGAGTGCTTGGACCACATGGCCCCGCCCGGTCCGTCCGCGGCCGTATTATAGGAGCGACGGTCGTCGCCGCCCTCGCCGCGATGGCCGCCAAGTGGACCCTTGGATCCAATGTACCGCGACACGACGGCATAGTCGCCGGACTCCTTGGTGAGTTCGTACCCTGGCTCGTACAACCCGCGCTGGCCGCAAGTACGGCCTTCATTTTTGGTGTCGTGTATCTTACGGTGACCTCCCGTCTCGGTGTCGGCTCACCGCTCCGCCAACTCCTGGGGCGGCGATCCGAACACTCCTGACTCTCCGGTGGCGTAGAACTCGTGCTTCAGGATCAGCTCAAGAACCTCCCCACCCGCGCCGGCGTCTACTTGTTCAAAGACGCCCCTGGCGAGGTCGTCTACGTGGGGAAGGCCGGCTCGCTGCGACCCCGAGTACGGAGCTATTTCAGGGCGTCTAGCCAATCTCCGAAGACCCGAGAAATGATGCGGCACGTCGTGTCACTGGAGACGATCGTCGTGGGGTCGGAGGCGGAAGCCTTGATCCTCGAAGCCAACCTGATCAAGGAGTATCAGCCGCGGTTCAACATTCAGCTCCGGGATGACAAACGTTACCCCTACATCAAGGTCACCACGAAGGAGCCGTTTCCGAGAGTCTTCGTAACTCGAAAGCTCCGCGACGACGGATCCAGATATTTCGGACCCTATACGTCGGTGGGGGTGATGCGCGACGCTCTCGAGGTGATCAAGCGGCTCTATACCGTACGCTCGTGTAGTTACGATCTTCCGCGCGAGGCGCCGGATCGTCCGTGCCTGGATTACCACATCGGGCGGTGCCTGGCCCCCTGCGTGGGATTACAGGATCAGTCCTCGTATGGTGAGATGATCGGGGAAATTCTAAATATTCTGGATGGTGACACGCAAGGAGTCCGTAGTCGAGTAGAGGGCCTCATGCAGGAGGCTTCGGACGCGCTGGAATTCGAGCGTGCCGCCCGTCTCCGCGATGTCCTATCGGGGCTCGACGCCCTGGCACGTCAACAGCGTGTGGAGCGGCTCCGCGGAGGGGACTATGACGTCGTGGGGTTGGCCCGAGACGGTGCCCTGGCCGCCACCGTCGTCCTGAGGATCAGATCGGGTGTACTCCTGGGCCGGGATACGCAGCGATTTACGAAGATCGGGGACGAAAGCGACGCCTCTTTGATCACCACCTTTGCGTCTCGGTACTACCTGAGCGGTGGGACGCGAGCGATGCGCCGAGGGTCACATCTACCCCGGGAGATACTGATCCCGGCGGAGTTCGACGATAGAGAGCTGGTCGAGGACATCCTATCCGACGAGGCGGGAAGAAGAATTCGCCTGTACGCCCCGAAGAAGGGGACGAAGGTACGGCTGTCTGAGCTGGCGGCCGACAACGCTCGCCATGCCCTCGAGGATCGCCTCACCGCGCTGGAGCAGATCGAAGACCGGGCTGAGGCAGTGCTTTACGATCTACGGGACCGTCTCGACCTGAAGGTCGTCCCCCGCCTCATCGTGTGCTTCGATATCAGCCATCATCAAGGATCCGAGACGGTCGGAAGCGCCGTCGTATTCGAGAACGGTGCACCGAAGAAGAGCGAATACCGGCATATGCGGGTCCGGGGAGATTGGGGGAACGACGATTACCGTTCGATGGCGGAGGTCGTCTCCAGATATTTCCAGCGCAGGGTGAATGAGGAGCGCCCACTCCCGGATCTTCTCGTCGTGGACGGCGGAAAGGGTCAACTCGGCGCCGCCCGTGGCGCGCTCAGTGAAATCGGCGTGACCGATGTCGCCCTTGCCGCGCTAGCGAAGCGTGAAGAGGTCATTTTTCGTCCCGATCGATCGGAGCCGATCCGCCTCGGACGAAAGAATCCCGCCCTCCACCTCCTCCAACGACTCCGGGACGAGGCTCATCGATTTGCCGTCTCCTACAACCGCAAACTTCGGAGCAAGCGAACCTTGAGAAGTGATCTGTCCCGAATTCCCGGCATTGGCCCCGAACGGCAGAAATTTCTGCTCTCGCGCTTCGGATCGGTCCGTGGAGTGCGCGCCGCTACGGCCCAAGAGATCGCACGACTTCCCGGAATCGGCGAGACGCTCGCCGTTCGGATTCTCACCTACCTGGGGAGTTGAGGGCTGGAAGTGAACCTTGGCCGGCGTCTTGTTGTATCTTGTAGAGGAATACCGTTTTGAATTGCGGCCGTTTTAGGGTGGATTTACTTTGTGTGTGGTCCGCATAAACCTGCCTTCAGGAGAAAATCGAATGCACTGTGGTACAAGATTGGTCCTCTTCGCGCTCGGCGCTCTATTGATGCCTCACTTCGCCGCTGCGCAGGATGAGGAGGTGGAGATGGTCGTCCTGAATCGGACTTCTGAAGCCGTCTCCGTGTTCGTGTGGTGGGAAGGCGGAGCGAGAGTTCGGCTCGGCGAACTCGGTGCAAGTGGGACCAGGACGTTCACCACTCCACTTCGGGACCCAGCGCTCTGGCTGTCGTTGGATGTCTTGTCGCAGGGGACGGGCCGCAGGGACCGCCCCGACTCCTATGTTCCCGTCCAGCCGGGCGACCGGATCGAGTGGGAGATTCGTCGGACCGATCCAATCGATCTGTTTTACCGACGCCTTACATCCTTTTCCGGTGATGTCGAGTCGCAAGAACCCCGCACGAGTCGCTACACGGCGATCTCTCAGATGCGAATCGCGGAGGCGCAAGGGATCGAGGACGATTCGCTTCAAGCGCTGGCCTACCGCGAAGCGCTCACGGCCATCAACGAGGGGCTCGCTGAAGAGAACAGTAATCCGATGTCTTTTCTCCATCTTGGGATCGTCAATACCGGGCTCAAAGACTACGTCGGGGCGGACCTCGCATTCGATCAGGCCGAGGCCCTATACCCCGACTATGTGGACGAAGATGGCGGGACGGGCGCCTACCGCTTCAACGCATGGCTCGATGCCTATAACGATGCAATGCTCAGGCTGGACGAGCAGGATTCCGAGGGAGCGGTGGAGCTCTTGCGCATGGCGAACATGGTGTTCGGCGATCGCGTTGAAGCTCACCTGAACATTGGGGCTCAGTTGGCGGACCTGGGTGACATGGAGGGGAGCATCGAGGCTTGGCGGAACGCGATCGCCGTAATCGAGTCTCCCGATGTGGACCCCGGAGACCCTGAGACCCGTGAGCAGTGGGACACCGAGTACTGGATCATGGCTCACTCCAATCTCGGCATACTCCTCCCAACCGTTGGACGTCCGGAGGAAGCCGTGGTGTTCTTGGAGACGATCCTCGAGCGTTATCCGGACAACGCGGAGGCGCGCAGTTCTTTGGCCCTGGCACTCGCCCAGTCGGGACAGGGAGACGACGCTCTTGGTATCTTCGACGAAATTCTTGCGCGTGACGACGCTAACCCTCTCGATTACTACAATGCGGGTGTGTCACTGTATGGTGCTGATCAAATGGACAAGGCCGTCCTCGCCTTCGAGAAGACAATCGCACGATCCCCTATGTACAAGGATGCCCTTCAGAACTTGGCCCAAACTCTTAATCTGATGGAGGACTACGAGGCCCAAATTCCCCACTCGGAGAAGCTGGTCGAGTTGGACCCTTACAACGACTACGCCCAGCTGCTGCTTATAAGGGCGTTGGTCCAGGTCGGGCGGGAACCGGATGCTGTCGCCCAGCTCGAGGTCATGCAGGCCCTACCCTTCGTCATCGACAATCTCCGGCTCCAGCCGTCGACTACCGGTTGCAGCATTACGGGCGAGGCCATAAACAAGGCGTTGGAACCCGGCACGTCGATCACCCTGCGCTTCACCTTCTACGACAACGACGGGAACCCCGTTGGCACCGCGGATACCGAGGTTACGGTAACGGTCCCCGACATAGCCCATACCTTTGGCGTTACGTTCGAGGGGGAAATACAGGTATTGGGATATAGCTACGAGCTCGTGGGCTAGGCCCCATCTGAGACTCGGCTTGGAAAAAACGGGCGATTTACTTTTACGACCGTCGCGGGCGTAGCTCAGTTGGTAGAGCATCAGCTTCCCAAGCTGAGGGTCGCCGGTTCGAGTCCGGTCGCCCGCTTGGTGGTAAGATAAAGCCCGGCAAGGAATTAAAGCCTTGTCGGGCTTCTCCTTGCCACGCTCTCCCGGTGCCCAGTGTCACTCTCAATGACAAGAAATCCGAGGGTTCGGGCGAAAAAGAGAGTGGGGTGAGGGTCACCGAAGGGCCAAAAGGCGTTCCTCAAGTGTCGCTTCGTGGTCCTCAACCCTGAACTCCACGTCCTCGGGCAACGCCTCTTTCCGATCTCTCCAGGTCCGATCTCGCTGCGTGATCGTGTGCCCGTAGACCTTCTCGATCATGCCCGTCGAGCGGTGGCCCGACCCCATCGCCCCGCCCGACCATGTTCTGCCCCGCCCTCATATTGACCGCTTCGGTCCTGCCCTTCACATTACCCCGACCTGTCGGAGGGCTATTTGATAGGAGTGCCGGTCAGTGTCGTGGATCCCGCTGGAATGGAGGTTGAAATGAGTAGTCGTATTGCTCTACTTCTCGCCGTTTTCTGTGCAACCGCAGCGCCCGGCGTCGTCTCGACCGTGGCGGCGCAGGCTCCAGCCTCCGACGCCGGAAAGTGGGAAGTGCCCAGGACACCCGACGGCCATCCGGACCTTCAGGGGAACTGGACGAACTCGACGCTCACTCCGTTTGAGCGGGAAGAGGGTCGGGGTCCGGTGTTCACATGGGAGGAAGTCGAGGAAATGGAGCGGCCGTCAGGAGAGTGCCCCCCTAACCCAGGGACCGTCGCATGCGGAAGGGCGGACAACCAAAGGGATGAGTCTCTGAGTGATAGGGTTCGACTGCGCGGCCAGGAGTACAGCGAGGTCTATTGGGAGCGGGGCTCGCGGGTAGCAATCGTCGATGGCGAGCCCAGAACCTCTCTGGTCACCCATCCGGCGAATGGGCGCCTTCCGGCCCTCACGCCGGAGGCCGAGCGGCAGATCCAGGAGTACGAGGACTTCAGGGACCATTTTGGCCAATACGACCACCCGGAGCTGAGACCACTCGGCGAGCGCTGCATCATATTCGGTTCCCCTCTCGGACCCCCCATGAGACCCCAGGGGGCCTACAACTCCAACTACATAATCGTACTGACGGCCGATCACGTGATGATCATGTCGGAGATGGTCCACGACGTCCGGATTATCCGACTGGGTGAGCCCAACCGGTTACCAGCACACGTCCGTCCGTGGTTCGGCGACTCTTGGGGTCGGTGGGAGGGTGACGCACTCGTGGTCGAGACGACGAACATCAATCCACGACAGTACCGGGGAGTTCCCCTCTCGGAGCACATGAGGGTGACCGAACGCTTCACTCGGGTGGACGAAGAGACGATCCTTTACGAGTTCACCGTTGAGGATCCGACGATATACAGCCAAGCCTGGGGAGGAGAGATTCCGATCAAGAAGTTCAACGCCAAGCTCTACGAGTACGCCTGCCACGAGGGCAACTACAGTTTGGCCGGCGTTCTGAGCGGCGCGCGTTATCAGGAGAGGATGGAAGCGCAGGGATCGAGTGACTCTAGGCGTGATTGAGAGCCGGCTCTAACTCGGACCTATAGAGACGCCCACCCCCATCGTTCGGAGATGGCCGTTTTCTCGGTCAGTTAGGCGCGAGACGCTGGGCATGCCGGGATGCCGACGGCGTGGATGAGCCTGCGGCCCGCCCTCAAGAATAGATCATGAACTCCAGGAGGTTGCCGTCCGGGTCGCGAACATACTGGCTCATCCCACGAACCGTTCCGAGGGCGCGTCCACCATCCCGCAGGCCCGAGGCGATGACCTCAGCCCCCGCTCGATCCAAGACGGCCGTCAGCGACTCCGCCGAGCCTTCCCACACGAAGCAGAAGTCCCCACACGGCGGCCTTGCGGCGGGCGCTCGCAGCGACGCGGATGTTGCGCGTTGCCACGACTCCGGACGGTGGAAGTTGATCTTCTGGTCACCGAAATGGACCGAAACCCTCGCGGCGGTTTCCATCACGTGCAGGCCGAGGGCGCGATAGAACGCTATCATCGCTTCGGTGTTTTGCATCGGGACCGCGACGTGGTCGAACCTGCGGATCGCGCCCTCCTGCGCGAGCACGCCCGAACTGCGAGCAAGTGAGGTGGAAGGCGACACGGCCACGCCGGCGGCAACCACCCGCTTGAGGAACCCTCGGCGGCAATAGCGTTGTTCGGTCGGCTGCTCCATCGCCGCGTTTCCCATAAGCTTGGACCTCCCGTGGGTTGAAGCGTGGACAGGGATGAAACCGCCCGATTATAGCCACGCCGGCCACTGTGTCGAGTGCGCCCCACTTCGGCAAGCACCATAACCCACCACAAAGCGAGTGCGCCATACGCCAAAGACTCCCACCCCCATCGCTCGGAGGTGGCCGTCGTCGCGCCCAGGCCAGCCCCCACGGCCAGGTTCCCGCCCGATGACGGGCCGTGCACGGGCCTGTAGCCACCACGAGGGTGCTGCCCGTGCTCCGTTAACGCCCCTCTAGAGCTCCAGGCCGTACCGGTCCACCCCAGGGCTTCTGCTTGCGCCTACCGCCCCGCTCTCGGATGTTGACCGCAGTCTGATCCTCTGATACCGAGGACCTCTCGATGTCCGATGCCGTCACCCGCCTGAACGCGGCCCTCGAAGGCCGCTACGCCATCGAGCGTGAGTTGGGCGAAGGCGGCATGGCCACCGTCTACCTGGCCGACGACCTGAAGCACCAGCGTAAGGTCGCGCTGAAGGAGGCAACATGAACCGAACGTCCCTTCTCGTGGTTGTCTTTTCGGGCCTTCTGGCGTGTCCGCTTGCAGACAACCTCCGAGCCATGGATCAGTCGGTCGGCCTGTCGGACGACGGATTCCCGAGGTCCGGCCAGGTCGCGGATGCGGAGACCCGAGCTCCGCTCAGTGGGGCGATCGTGGCGTTGCCCGAACTCGGAATTCGGGTGATCTCGGACGAGTTGGGTCGGGTCGACCTCGGTCGTCTCCCGACTGGGCAACATCGCCTAACGGCAGAGCGGCTCGGCTACGACGGCATCCGTCTGGGCGAATTGCCGGTTCCCTGGAACGAAGATTTCCTGATTCTGCTGGACCGTGACCCGACCTACGACCCGCTGGCTCCGGGGCGCATCATCGGTCGGGTCACAGAGGAGGGCAGAAACCGTGGGGTTTCAGACGTGGAGGTCACGGTACTGAGCCCTACACGCGCTGGTACAGTGACGGATGGACGTGGCCGTTTCGATTTGAGGGACCTGGAGCCGGGATTGATGGAGGTCCAGTTCACGCACCTGGGTTACGCCTCCCGCACGACCACGCTGATCGTGCAGGCTGGAAGAACGGTCGAAATCAACGCCTCGATGTCCGCCCAGCCGATCGAGCTCGAGCCGATCGAGGTCACGGTCCGCTCCGCGTACCTCGAACGGAACGGGTTCTACCAGCGGTCCCGCCTCTGGGGTAAGCAGTTCACGCGGGCAGACCTGGAAAAAATCAACCCGACGTACCTATCGGACATCTTTTGGCGGGTTCCGGGCGTGAGGGTGGAGCGTAGGGGGTTCGAGGCGGTAGCCGTGAGCAGGCGGGCCACCAGTATGAGCCTGGGCCGCTGTGTTCTGCCGGTGTACGTGGACGGGGTTCGGTCGTTCGATGCGGACCTCGACCGATTCCCACCGGAGTGGATCGGTGCGATGGAGGTCTACCACGGAATTAGCACGCCCATCCAGTACGGTTTTAATTCCTGCGGCGTGGTCCTCATCTGGACTCGATGAGGCCGCTGAACCGGCCGAGCTTAGGTTGGTTGAAGAGTCGAGACCCGCACTCTAACTCACATATCTGCACTCTTCCCGGGTAAGCCGCAAGAGAGAAGCCGGCCACCCCCATCGTTCGGAGGTGGCCGTCTTCTCGTTCAGGGCAGGGGGTCAGAGGTCCTGGGCTCGGTTGAAGCTCGGTGGGCAGTCGCCTCGACCATCTCCGTCTGAATCTGGGAGGACGTTATCGATCCTTACTGTTTGTCGGCTGTTTAGCAGGCAGATGAAGCCGTCTCCATTACGGTCAAGCTCAATTAAGGCAGCCGTTCCTAGCAGCGGCTCAGTTGCCACCTCTGGCCCGGTCAGGCTGTCCGCACAAGCGCCAACAGATCCAGCGAGTACGAGTATTGGGCCGAGAACGAAGGGACGCCTTGGGATCTCCTTGAAAATAGAGGCGGCAAGAAGCCCTTGGAGGGGCAGTCGTCGTTTGCGCTTAACCAGACCCCAGCGATAGAATCAGCATCAAGCACACCCAGCCGCTCTCCCCCCAAGCGGTCAATCCAGAAGGAGTCAGGAATGCGCAATCGGGGATGCTCACATGAGTGCGGATAGCCGAGGGAAAAGTAGCCGGATGTTGGCCCCCGGCGATCTCTTCTTCACCCGCGGCGCCGGTTTCGTGAGTGTTTTGATTCGCTTCTTCACGCGGAGTATCGGAGAGGCCCGCAGCGAGGTTAGCCACGTCGGTTTGGTCGTGGGAGGTGGCCCGATCGAGCGCGCAGTGGTCGTAGAGGATCTGAGTCGGGTCCGCCGCCACAGACTCTGGGCGCGATACAGTCGTAAGCGCCGCACAGCCGTTGCGGTGTATCGAGCCAAGAATCTGAATGCGGAGCAAATCCGCAAGATCGTTGAGAAGGCGGAAGCCTACGAGGGGCGCGAGTACGGCTGGCCAACGATCGTCGCCCACTTCCTCGATTGGCTTTTGCAGGGCGCCTACTTTTTCCGTCGGATCATCGGCGGGGACGATTACCCCATCTGCTCCTGGGTCGTCGCCCACGCCTACAAGGAGGTTGGCCTTCATTTCGGCGTCGAGGCCCGAGCGGCGAGCCCTGATGACATTTGGGATTTCGTCGTCGAAAAACGCCCAGATCTCTATGACGAGATTCGGCCCCTCATCCCGTTGCTCGAGACGCCAACAACGGTAGAGGACGAACTCGACCACTCTTCAAGCTGACCACGATCAGGCTGCTAGTTCGACCGCCCCTCAGGTTGCCTCCGGCGGGAAATCCGCACTCTCACCTCGAACATATTGGAGACCCAACCTGCCAACGCGTGATTCTGGGCGCCTGACACGCTTCTGCTTGCGCCTACCGGCCGGCTCTCGGATGTTAACCACGGTCGAGTCCGGAGTGCGCCCATGTCCGATCCCATCACCCGCCTCAACGCCGCGGTGAATGTCGGCTTACAAAGCCAACGCGTCGTGGTGCCGGTCGTGAACGTGACCAGGGTCGAGGTCCGGAGTCGCCGCTCGCGAAGCGGTGTGGGTGGGCTCATCGGTGCGCGTCTCGGAGCCGCGGTGGGGGCGGTCATTGGGGACTCCAATTACGATCCGGGGTCGCTTGATCCCCACAGGATCGGGGGCCTTCATTGGACCCGGGACATGTACATCGGTGCCGGCGCAGTGGTGGGGACCCTCGCTGGTCTCGCCCTGGGGAGAGCCATCGGGTCGTTCATCAAGACCGATGTCTGGCGTGAAGTGCCCCAGAACTGGGTGGTGCAATACTCGGAGTCGGGCTCGACGACACCCGAGGACTTCGCCCGTGCGACGGGATGCCCGAGCCCCGATACGGACACGAGGTGACGGTCTCGGAACTGGCCGCGTCGATTCTCTGTGGGAAAGGGTTCGCAAAACACGGCAGAATGAAGGCATGAAGAGAACCCTGCTATTCGCGCTCGCTCTGATAGCGGTCGGATGTGCTGACGTAGGGCAATCGGAGACTCCATCCGAAGGTTCGGAGCAGGTTCCTCCATCAGCTTCCTGCGCGGACATGGAATCATGGTTTCCGTTGGAGGATCTGCGTAACTGCGCCGAGCAGGGGGATGTGGACGGCCCAGTTCGCCCTCGGGATTAAATATGACTTAGGCGAAACAGTGGGCGTAACAATGGGCGTACCGGAAGACAAAGTGCTTGCCTATATGTGGTTGAATCTTGCGGCGGCCCAAGGAAATGAGGATGCGCAGGAGAACAAAGACATCGTAGAGCAGCGGATGACTCGCGAACAAATCGCCGAGGCCCAACGGCTGTCCCGCGAGTGGTTCGAGACGCATCCGCAGGACGGGCGCAACTGAGGGATGTAGGAAGCGGGCAAGTTGATCTACGCAAACAGTGCCAGAAACAGTGACAAACCCCACGGTTGCTGACGGTTGCTGGCGGTTGACGCGGGCTCGGCGCTACCTCAGACCGATAACTGTAAGTTACCTAACCACAACGCTATAGGGCCGAGAGCAGGGAAGGGGGCTGTTGCTCGCGGTTGATCCTTAGATGCTTCCCAAGCTGAGGGTCGCCGGTTCGAGTCCGGTCGCCCGCTTTTACGGAACAGAAAGCCCGGGCGACGGGATCGCCGGCTTTGAGGCGCGATTAGTCCAGCCTGGCCTCGATCCGCCTCAGGCGCTCTTCGATCTCTTGCAGTTTGTGCAGGATGATGATGTGGGTTTTTTTCGCGTCGATCCCCACGGGACTCGTCTCGCTGGAAATCTCGTGCTCGATCGAAGTGAAAATGTCGAGGGGTACGTCCATGCCGCTCATGGCCACCTCCGATGGGATATCCGCCTTGCGCCAGGGACGCTCCTGCTAATGGCAAGACCCCGATGCAGACGTTCTCCTGGACTCGCTCGAGCTCGCGAAGAAGAAACTTCGAGCCTACTTTCGAGCCTACTAAGGTCTGACCGTGACCTCTACATAGCCGTTGGTCCAGCAACACTGCCGTCCGAACGCGTAAATGTTTTCGATTGACTGAACGCGGATGACGTAATTCCCGGGCTCATCGAAGGTGACTCGGGTCGTTGCCCTATAATTGGTCGTCGGCCCGGCCTCCATCTCCTTCTGGCTGAAAGTAACGTGACCGGTGCCTTGATGTTTGGCCCACCCCACCCACCAAGTTGAGAGTTTACCTTCCGGGTCCCGCACGGCAACGGACAGGGTTAATGGCGTTCCAGCCACGACCTCTATCGGCCCGGCTGTAATCCCCTTGTGGCCTCTCCCCTCCGATCCGGCCGGCTGGAGAAAGCGAAGGACAGGGGCTACGGAGCCGGAAGCGGATCCGCCAAGCCTCAACATATCCTCCTCACGCCCCTCTTCAATAGCTTCCCTATACATACGCTCCCGTACCATCGCCCTTTCGGGCACGTCCCGCTGCGCCATTTCATACTGCCAAGCTGTCAGGTGAGCTACCTCGGAATAGGTCTCCCCGTGGACTCGAAGGGTCCACCGGACATCACGATCTCCCCAATCCTCCGGCACGGTTACGGTGAAGACACAATAATACCTTCGGTATCCCGCGTATGGGACCGGATCGAAGTGGGTCGGTTGCTCCCCGTCGAATTCCGTCGGCTCGATAAAGTTATCCGGCCCCAAGGGAATCTCAAACGATTCCTGGGTGTTGGCATTGTAGTATCCAAAGCAAAGCTCATACGAACCGTCTGCATTCTGGTACCAGCCTTCGAATGAAGGAATCAAAGGCTGTCCGGAAGCACGCAAGGTACGGGGCACCCAGTCTGTCTGATCCTGAGGGTGCTGGCCATGAAGAGGGGCCTGGCCGACGAGAAGACCGATGACCACCCCTCCAACAAGTACAATCGCTGCCCTGGTAGCTCTCATGACCTTATTTCCTCCGGATGAGGCCAGCGTTTTAGATGCGATGCGAGGCTGCGGATGCGCCCCCAGCCCTCAAAACAGGGGGGGGGCGTGTCCGCAGCCTCTTTTCGATTCCTTCTAGCTCCTGGCTCTTTCTAGCCTCCATCACCTGCTGCAAGCTGCTGCTGACCCTCCCGTTCCTTTACCATCGCCTCGTATTGATCGTCGTCAAGCCACGTCGTCCCAATCCACATATGCGACATCTCGTCGATGCTACGGTCGCCGAAAAACACCCACTGACTCGGATCCGGATTCGTCGGATTGGCGGCCGTGTTATCATGTTGCGATGTGACCACGAGCACGGTCCCCTTGGGCAACAACGGCCTTGCCTGATCCTCATACACGTATGTGGTCAGCCAACGATGGTTGAAATTCAATACATTAATGATCTCACTGCGCCCATCCGGATAGATGGCCTGAAGCGTCTGACGCATGCCCCGCTCATGCATGTGGATCTGGAGGCTGTGTATCCGCAATGCCCTGTCTAGTACGTGGAATCCCTGAATTGTGCTGTAACCATTTGGCGGAATGAGTATGTCATTGCCTCGGATTGGCATATGCTCGGTGCATTCAGGCCCGATCACAGCAGGCTGTTGCCAGCATGGGTTTCCGGGCCTCCACATAGCATTCGACGTGTTAGGATCGCCATAGAAGAGTTGCTCCCGGGACCCAGCCAGGGGAGGCTCGTAACCCACGGGGTGAAACCATATCGCGAACTCTGCTTGAGCGTCCTCAGCTGTCTGACCGGGCAACGCGAAAAAGTGCATATCGAAGCTTAACTCTGATCCTGGCTCAATCAGCCTTCCGGTATCTTCCGGGTAGAAGTCGAAGTCCTTCCCTACGTTCGCATGCATCAGAAGTGAACGCCCGGCGCTTGTGTTGATACTTGTGTTAAAGTGGTGGAAAACGTAGCGGTTCTCGACCCGCTTCGGCCTCGTCTCAATAGCTTGGGCCCACCGTGGCTCATCCAGGCCTTCAACTTGCCCTTGGAGGATTACCCACTGGTCCCGTCCATTCGGCAGCACTGAATACGGGGGCGACCAGAAGATTAGGTCCGGTGGGCGACCGAAATCCTCTTCAAGTTTCCACTCGCCTCCGGCGGCTAACAGTTGAGGGGCAACGCCCAGGTCTGACGGATCACCTAACGGAGCCCCCGCATCCACCCACTGGACAATCGTGTCGATCTCTCTGTCGCTCAATGATGGATCATTCTTGAACGCCTGGATGCCGACAGAACGCACCATGTCCCACGGCGGCATCTGCCGACTCTGTACCTTCTCCTTTATCATCGCTGCATACGGTCTGGCGTCCTCGAAACTGAGGAGGGACATCGGGGCAACATTACCTGGACTATGACATTTTACACAATTTTCCCACAAAATCGGCGCCACGTCTGCGGCATAGGTAATCTCCTGAGCGGCGGCAAGCTGACCCTGGAAAATAGCCAGGGCCGCCAAGATGAAGATCTGCATGACATTTCTCAGGGTATTCGACATTGACCGCTCCTCCTGTTCCGAAAGAAACATACCACAGTATTAGCCCGAAATTGGCCCGCGCGAAAGTAAGACAACTAACTAACTTCGATCGGCGCGGCACGGGTTGTGAGGGACCGAGGATTCTTCGCAGTGATACTGGTCATGTTTGCCCGCCCACCACCACCAGCGTTCGCCGTGTCCCGCTCCTTTCTGAATCAGCCGACTCCTTGTGGGTTGCTGGGCACGTTCGTACCATGCTTTTCGCTTCGGTGGTCGGTTGGATCACCTGTTCGTGAGGTGTTCGAGTCCTACAAGAGGGGGCTGTCATGAGACATGTGCTTGTTGTCGTCGCCTTGCTCCTGGCGAGTGGATCTGCGCTCGCCCAGTCGACGTCCGTGATGATCGACGACCTTACGACGACCGAGGTGCAGGCGGCGATCGACGCCGGCAAGACCACTGCCATCTACTACGTTGGGGGGACCCATCAGAGCGGCCCGGCGGTGGCGCTTGGGAAGCACAATCTACTCTCCGCGCACCTCTCGCGGCGCATCGCAGAGACGCTGGGTAACGCGCTTGCGTATCCGCCGAATCCCTACGCCCCGGCTGGCAATCCGATCGAGAAAACCGGGCACATGCGCTTCGCTGGTACCATCAGCGTGTCCCACGAGACGCTCGCCGCGGTCTCTCGTGATGTCGCCGTCAGCGCGCTGGCGGTCGGCTTTACGCACGTCGTCATATTGGGCGACCATGCCGAGACGCAGGGGGTCATCAGAGAAGTCGCCACGGCGCTGGACGCCGAGTGGCGGGCCAGGGGCGGTCGTGTGTTCTTTATCCCGGTCTATGAGGAGGGCGAAGGACGGATGCGAGAGATCCTGGCTGCGCGCGGCGTGCCCGCCAACCAGATGACGCCGATCGACGATGCCTCCGAGATGATGGCGCTCGACGCGAACGGCCGTTGGGTGCGCCCGGACCAGCTCGCCGATGAGATCGCCGCGGTCGCCTCGGCGGAACTCGGCCGACAGTTCATCGACGGCAAGGTCGAGGTGGCGGTGGCGCGTATACGAGAATTGGTCGGGCGATAGACCGAGCTACGGCATGTAGATGGCGGTGCCGGGGAATGTCAGGGCGAATCCATACCACCTCGAGAATGACGAACACTTTGGCGAGACCCGGAGAACGGCTGGCGAATAGTCTTAGCCATGGCGTTGGCTTCATGTGCGCCGTGGCAGCAACGCCGATTCTCATCATCGGCGCCGTCAACGGCGGGGGGGCGTCCGACGTGGTCGGCAGCAGCATCTTTGGGGCGACCCTGATGCTCCTCTATCTTGCGTCCGCCTCTTATCACGCTGTGCCGGCGGGCCGACTCAAGGACTTTCTTCATCGGATAGATCATGCTGCGATTTACCTACTCATCGCGGGCACGTACACGCCCTTCACTCTGGGTGTCCTGAGCGGGGCATGGGGATGGACGCTGTTTGGTGTCGTGTGGGGGGCCGCCGCGGTTGGAGTATGTGACAAGCTGATCGTCGGCATTCGCCATCCCAAGTTGTCGACCGCCCTGTACCTGATCATGGGCTGGGCAGTCCTGATCGTTATTCGACCGTTGGTGCTCAGTATGCCGCCCCAAGGGGTAGCGTGGCTCGTTGCAGGGGGCCTCTCGTACTCCGCAGGCGTGGTGTTCTATAAAGCCCACCGCCTCCCCTACAACCACTTCATATGGCATCTGTTCGTGTTAGCGGGCTCAACCTGCCACTTCTTTTCGGTCCTGTGGTATGCGGCGTAGCGTGCGCCCAGTGCTGGCGTAGTCGTTCTGAAGGGCCTGGGCGTTAGGCCTAGAGGTCTGCGTTTCCCGCCAGCCAGCCCGTGCTTCCATCCGCGGACTGCACATAGAGGAACCCTTCGTAGCTACCCAGCACGGCGAACTCGGTCCCGGCCTCCACGTCTTCCACCACTGGTGCGACGGGGCTCGGGGAACTGAACAGCGCAGACGCGCTCTCGACGAACTGGCTTCGGAGCGGCTGAACGACCGCCTCCGTCAACCGAGCGGCGACATATCCGTCCCGACCATTTGGAAGTCGGACACGATACCACGACCCCGAGGCGGCCAGGACACGCAGCGGCGTGGATTCCTCAAGCTCGGAGAGGACCTCCGCACGGCTACTGGGGCCCTCTCTCAGACGAATGCCGGCATTAACCGTTCGGGTCCAGGCCCCGAGGTACTCCAACGGGGCGGAGGCATCCGGCAGTGTCTGCGGCGGATGAAAGAGAAAGTAGAACGGATCGACAGCCCCCCGGCGATAGACACTGAAGTGGAGATGGGGCGGCGTCGTGCGAGCGTTGCCGGTGTTCCCCACGAAGCCCAAAAGGGTACCTCGCTCGACCTCCATCCCCTCTCGCGCGACCTGACTATCGAGATGGGCGTAGTAGATCCGTTGTGGCTCGTCCGAGTCGCGGACCCAAACCACGTTGCCACCGACGGGTGTGGTCTCAACCCTGTAAACCTGGCCAGCGGTCGCGGACAGGACGGGAGTCCCGCGGGGCGCGAAGATGTCTACGCCGTGATGATCTCGCCTGCCACCCTCCCGGGAGTCGCCAAAGAAGCTCAAGACGGCTCTCGTGTCCCGCTCCGCCACGGGGAACGCAATCGACGCGTCCACACGAAGCTCGATGTGATACCGGCCTCCGTGGAGGAGTTCGGGTTGAAGCCGCACGACGTATTCGGCTCGCCGCGTGGAGACGTACTCGAGACTTTCAGAGAGGGACGCCGAGGACATGACCGGGAGGGGACTGTTGGCGGCATCCTCCGGCATCCGGTACACGTCGATGAAGATCCGAAACGGATCTCCTCCATCCACGTCCGCGTCGATGGACAGCCGTTGACCGCGCCTCAACTCGACACGATAGCTTCGAGCCTCAGGGGTTTCGGCAAACAGGAAACCCTCCTCCTCGAACGGAAGGGTGATGGTCGGAGCGTCGCTCAGAGAACGCACCGCGGCATTGACCCACAGCGTACCGAGGGCGGTCTCAGCGAGCTTCACCGCACGCAGAGATTCCAAGTAGGCTTCGTGGGGAGTCTGGTCACGAACCTCATTCTGAATCTGATCGACCTGATCACACGCGTTCAGCGACAAAACGGCCAAGCAGACCCACGCCGTCCAGCCCGGGCGGGGGACGCTCACGCTTCGGGGAGACCTCATAGAGTCTTCATTTTGTTGTTACCCTCAGCTTTGACAGGGTATGGGAATCCATCGGACGACCCCTAAAGTTTCGCCCCACTCTACAACAATTCAACCATATTGGCGAAATTCCTATAATTTCAGGTCTCTTTCTCATCCACGGTGGATCCCTTGGTACGAATCGCTGAAATCGAATCCGGTAGTATCGCCGACGAGCTCAACTTGGAGATCGGTACGCGCATCATCCGGATCAACGGCCAACGGGTTCGGGACGGTATCGACCTCACCTTCCTCCTGGCCGACACGATGTTCGAGCTGGAGACGGTGGGCCCCGAGGGCGAGTCGTCCCTTTACGACATCGTGCGAGGGCCTGGCGAATCCGTAGGGATTGTCCCGGCTCCCGACACGATTCGGGAGTGCGGGAACAAGTGCGTCTTTTGCTTCATCGATGGAAATCCGAAAGACGTGCGGGAAAGCCTGTGGCTGCGCGACGATGACTTTCGCCTCTCCTTCACGTACGGGAGCTACGTGACGCTGACGAACCTGGGGCCGAAGGGGATGGAGCGCCTGGTAGAGCAACGTATCAGCCCGCTCTACGTGAGCGTCCATGCCACGGAACCCGAAGTCCGCACCAGACTGCTGGTCAACGACCGTTCCGGCCTGATCATGGATCAGCTCCGCTACTTGACTGAAAATGGCTTGGGCGTTCACACGCAGGTCGTGCTTTGTCCGGAGTGGAACGACGGGGATCATCTGGATCGAACCATGGACGATCTCTTCAGCCTCGGTGAGGGTGTGCTGTCGCTCTCGATCGTGCCCGTGGGGCTCACGAAGTACAATCTCGAGCGTCCGGTACGCCTCCTCACGATTGAGGAGGCTCAGAACGCGATCGTGCAGGTGGATCGGTTCCGCGTGGCGGCGATGCGGAAACGCGGGATCGGGTGGTGCTACGCGGCAGATGAGCTGTACCTGATCGCCCAGCAAGACCTTCCGGAAGACGCCTATTACGACGAGGGCGCCCTGACCGAGAACGGCGTGGGAGCCCTCAATCATTTCGTGCGCGAATTCGAGGAGAGCTTGAACGGCGTCCCCGAACTTCCGTACCGGAGGTTACGGCTCGTCACCGGGTCCTCCATGGCGCCTTTCTTCCGGGAAAGGGCGGAACGGCTCGCTGACGCGACACACACCGAGGTAGACGTCGTCACCGTCGTAAATGACTTCTACGGAGAAAGCGTGACCGTCGCCGGACTCCTCGCCGGTCGCGATATCGAGGCGAGCGTGGGTACCACGGCCGCAGACGAACTGCTTCTTCTCCCCGCTGAGGCCATCAACGCGGACGGGCTGTTTATCGACAGCATGCCGTTGAGCGACCTGACGGCCGCTTTGGCTCCGGCCACGGTCGCGACGGGGTACGAGATCACCGAGTGCCTCAAGGGTCTGTGAGCTCGTCGTCATGAGTGTAGAGGGCGTCTTAGGCCCTGAGGGCGACTCGAGCGGTGAGTAAGGGCGGGCAGGCCAAGGGGATTCCGGTCGTCGCGGTCGTAGGCCGGCCCAACGTAGGCAAATCCACGTTTTTCAACCGGGTGATCGGCGGGCGCGTGGCCATCGTCGACGACCGTCCGGGGGTCACCCGGGACCGGAACTTCGCGAAAGCCGATTGGGCGGGGCGCCATTTTTTCCTGGTGGATACGGGAGGCATCATCGAGGGAAGCGATGAGCCGTTGGAGCGAGCGATCCGCGAGCAGGCCTACGCCGCGGTCCAGGAAGCCGACGTGATCCTCCTTCTCGTCGACGGTAAAACGGGGGTCCACCCGCTCGACGAGCGTTTAGCGGAAATTCTCCGGAAGAGTGGCCCTCCGGTGCTCCTGGTCGTGAACAAGATGGACAATCTCCCGCGCGACGCTGGGCATCTGGATTTCTGGAGCCTGGGGATGGGCGATCCCCAGCCCGTCAGCGCCATCTCCGGAAAGGGTTCGGGCGACCTGCTCGACGCCATGGTCGCCAAGCTTCCGGAGCACCCGGGCATCCCTGAAGACGAGGGTGTGGTACGCGTCGCCGTCGTCGGTAAACCCAACGTTGGCAAGTCGAGTTTCGTGAACCGGCTCTTCGGAGAGGAGCGTGTCGTGGTGAGTGAAATCCCCGGGACCACGCGGGATCCGGTGGACAGCCAAATGCAGTATCACGATAAGACACTCGTCTTCGTGGACACGGCCGGGTTGCGCCGCCAGTCCAAGGTGAAGGACTCCCTCGAGTATTATTCCGCTCTCCGGACCGCCAAAGTCGTGAGGGAGGCCGACGTGTGCCTGGTCCTCGTCGATGCCACGGAGCCGATCCACGTGCAGGACCTCAAGGTGGTGGAGCAGGCATGGGAGGCCGGTGCCGGGGTCATTCTGGTCGCCAACAAATGGGACTTGGTCGAAAAGGACCATATGACGGCCGCCAAGTTCGAAAAGGATCTCCGTTTGCGAGCTCCCTTCCTCAAGTGGGTGCCCGTCATATTCACCTCGGCCCTGTCGGGCCAGCGGGTCCGAAAATGCCTCGACCAGATCCTCGAGGTTCAAGATGTCCGGCACGAACGCATCCCGACGGCCGAGGTCAATCAGGCGCTCGAGGCATTTCTGCGACACCAACCCCCCCCGCATAGCCGGGGTCGCCGGGTGAAGCTCCGGTACGGTACACAGGTATCCACGGCGCCCCCTACGTTTGTGTTCTTCGCCAATCTCCCGAAGGCCCTCCCCGAGCACTACATTCGCTACGTTCACAACAGCCTCCGCGAACGTTGGGGGTTCGTCGGGAGTCCGGTCCGGATTCGCTTCAGGGAGAACTGACCTACATGAGCCCCTTCGTGCTCCTGGCTCTGGCCTACGGTGCCGGTGCGACGCCGACGAGCTTCTGGGTGGCGAAGGCTGTGTACGGGGTCGATCTACGAACGAAGGGAAGCGGAAATCTGGGAGGCACCAATACCTTTCGGGTGCTCGGATGGAAAGCGGCGGTTCCGGTGACGCTGGTCGACATCGGGAAGGGATGGCTCCCAGTCTGGTACTTTCCGCAGCTCCAGCCCGGAGCGTCGCCGTCAACGTGGGCTCTGGCCTATGGCGGAGCGGCGGTCCTCGGACATGTTTTTTCGTTTTGGGTGGGGTTCAAGGGGGGGAAGGGGATCGCGACGAGCGGCGGAGTCCTCCTGGGACTCGCCCCCGTCGCAGTGGCTGTATGCCTCGGTGTATGGATCGGCGTCGTCTCGGTCACGCGCATCGTCTCGGTGGCCTCGTTGAGCGCCGCTCTAACCCTGCCCGGGGTCGTCTATCTACTGCCGGAGCGAGAGGGAAGCGCCATGGTTTGGTTCGCGGGAGCCCTCAGTGTATTCGTGGTGTGGTCCCACCGCTCGAATGTCAGGCGCCTCCTACGAGGAGAGGAAAGCTCCTTCCGGACGGCCGCGCTGGAGAACGGTCCTGAGTCCAGTCCTGAACTCAGTCCTGAATCCGGTGAAGACCTGGCGTGACACGCGTCGCGGTCGTGGGCGCGGGGAGCTGGGGAACGGTACTCTCCGCCGTTCTTTCCAAGAAGGGTCACGACGTGTGCATGTGGGCCTTCGAGCCCGAGGTGGCGGAGCAGATTACACAGGGCCGGGAGAATCTGTCGTACCTCCCGGGTGTCAGGCTTCCCGAGAACCTGGGAAGCACCGCGGATCTCGCGACGGCGCTTCAAGGGGCCGAAATCGTGGTATCGGTGAGCCCCGCTCAGGTCGTGGGACCTGTCATGGCCGAGGCGGCCGCGCACATCGAGGATGACGCCCTGATCGTCAGCGCCTCGAAGGGCATCGAAATTACGACCCTCCGCCGAATGGACGAGGTCATATCGGAAGTGCTGAGCCCGGCTCAGATCGACAGATTCACGGTGCTCTCGGGACCCAGCTTCGCTCTCGAGGTCGCGAGGGAGACTCCCACGGCGGTGGTTGCGGCCAGCGGAAGCGCAGACGCTGCCCTGGCCGTGCAAGACTTGTTTCAAACGGATTACTTCCGCGTGTACACCGGGAGTGACGTGATTGGAGTGGAGCTAGGCGGAGCTCTGAAGAATGTCATCGCGCTCGGGGCAGGGGTGGCGGCCGGCCTTCGGTGTGGCCATAACACCCTTGCCGCGCTCGTCACCCGTGGCCTCGCGGAGATGCGCCGTCTCGGTGTGGCTATGGGGGCCCATGCGTCGACTTTTTCAGGCCTCGCCGGCATTGGTGACCTCTTTCTCACCTGCACCGGGACTTTGAGCCGAAATCGCACCGTCGGTTATCGTCTCGGTCAGGGAGAGGCCCTCGATACCATCCTCGGGGAAATGTCGGCTGTCGCGGAGGGCGTCGCGACCGCGCACGCCGTCCACGATCTCGCCGCCCAGTTCGGGGTAGAGATGCCGATCGCCGAAGAGGTGTTCGGGATCTTGACCCTGGGCACCGATCCGGAACAGGCGCTCAAGAACCTCATGGAAAGAGACCCTAAGTCTGAAGACTCGTTCTGAGGAACGTGTTGCCCAACATCGAATTCGAGGAACGCTCGGGAAAGGATTAAAAACGAATGGACATGGACGAGCCCATCGCAAAAAAAGCGTATTACTCGATCGGCGAGGTTAGCGATCTGACCGGTCTGAAGGCACACGTGCTCCGGTACTGGGAGACCCAGTTCGAGCTTCTTCACCCGACCAAGAACCGGGCCGGGAATCGTGTCTTCCGCCCGAAGGAGATCGAGCTGATCCTTCTCGTGAAACACCTCCTTTACGATCAAAAATTCACGATCGACGGCGCTCGCCAAAGGCTTCTGGATATGCGGAAGGGTGGTGAGATTTTGGCGGTTACGAGAGACATGGTGGACCGGGAGTTCCTCGCGGGTATGAAGCAGGAGCTGCAGCAGGTGAAGGAGGTATTGGCGGCGCCGCCCAGTCGGCTGGACGCCTGATGCGCATCCTCTGCACCAACGACGACGGATACTTGGCGTTAGGGATCGCGGTCCTCGCATCCGCGGCGCGGACGCTTGGTTCCGTTACCATCGTGGCTCCGGATCGGGAGCAGAGTGCGACCAGCAACTCACTTACGCTCCATCATCCGCTGCGCGTGCGCCGTACCACGGACGGAGCCCTGGTGGTGGACGGGACGCCGACGGACTGCGTCATCCTTGCCATCAACGAACTCATGGATGAGCGCCCCGATATCTGTTTTTCCGGGATCAACCACGGTTCCAACATGGGAGAGGACGTCCTCTATTCAGGTACCGTGGCGGGGGCCATGGAGGCCACGGTGATCGGCATTCCGGCGATCGCGGTGTCTTACGCGGGTGATGCGTTCGAGGACCTCGAGGCCTGGGAAGACGTCGTCGCCTCCGTGCTCCATGGAATCATCGAACAGGGCGACTTTCCGGTCGACACTCTGTTCAACGTCAATCTCCCCCCGATCGATCCGGCGAAGGTCCAGGGAGTACGAATCACCTCTCTCGGGAAGCGGCGATACAGCGACAGCTTGACGAAGGCCGTCGACCCCAACGGCCGTGACTATTACTGGATAGGCGGAGGCGAAGTCAGTTGGACGGGGGCAAAGGATTCCGACTTCACGGCCATCCGAGAGGGATACATCTCGGTCACGCCGCTTCACCTCGATCTCACCAACTACAAGCTCCTCGAGGAGATTCGCGGATGGCGGTTGAGCCTCTAGACGAGCGCAGTTTTGTCGGATACCGGCGAAAGCTGATAGAGCAGATCCGGGGACGGGGGATCGACGATCTGGTGATACTTCAGCTCTTCGATCGCGTTCCCCGGCACCTTTTTGTTCCCGAGGGCGTGTGGCCCCGGGCTTACGAAGATGCAGCGATCCCGATCGGATACGGCCAGACCGCGTCCCAACCCTCGCTTCAGGCCCTTTACCTCTCGGTCCTCAAAGTGACGCCCGACGACACAGTGCTGGAAATCGGGACGGGAAGCGGCTTCCTCACGGGCCTACTGGCGTTCATGGCGGACCGCGTCTACTCGGTCGAACGGATCCGAGAACTCTCGGTGCGGGCGCGCGCCGCACTGGACCAACTCCGGATCAAGAATGTCGCGCTCATGGTAGGGGACGGCACGATCGGTTGGCGGAAGTATGCCCCATTCGACGTCATTGTCGTTTCAGCCGCGTCGCCGTCCGTGCCGCCGGCGTTCATCGACCAGCTGGCGGAGGGCGGGCGTCTGCTCATCCCGGTCGGGACGCGAGAGCGCCAGGAATTGGTACTGGTCCGCCGAGAGGATGGTGAGATCCATGAGGAGACCATGCATGGGGAATGCACCTTCGTTCCCCTTCTCGGGCGCTTCGCGTGGGCCTCAGAGACATCGGAGGACCCTACTTGACCGACCCGGTTTCGAGGAGCCTCGGCGCCCCCGACCGCTCGACGAAATCCGGGTGGGTGCGCCGCCTGTACGACTGGGTCTTACATTGGGCCGACACGCCTTATGGCCTCCAGGCGTTGGCCATCCTCGCCGTCGCGGAGTCATCGTTCTTCCCCATCCCGCCCGATCCGCTCCTCATCGCGCTTTGTCTCGGAGCCACCGGTCGGGCCCTTCGATTTGCTGCGGTCACGACCATCGCGTCGGTGGCGGGTGGGCTTCTCGGCTACGCCATCGGCGCCGTGGTGTGGGGCTCGGCATCCGGGTTTTTCTTCGAGTACGTCCCTGGGGTGACCCCCGAAACCTTCGCCACCGTGCAGGGCTACTACGATCGGTGGGACTTTTGGGCCGTCTTCCTGGCCGGACTGACGCTGCTGCCCTATAAGGTGTTCACCATCTCTGCCGGGGTCTTCGCGATCAACTTTCCCGTCTTCGTACTCGCCAGCGTCCTGAGCCGGGGACTCCGGTTCTTTCTCGTGGCAGGCCTGATCTACCGTTACGGTGAGTCGATAAGCTCGTTCATCGACCGCTACTTCAATGTCCTCACATGGGTTTTTGGACTCCTACTCGTCTTGGGCTTCGTTCTGATCGAGGTCGTCCTGTGACCCCCCAAAATACATTTGTTTACCAATTTCGGGAGCGTGCCTATATTTGAAAAGTCGGTCCCGACCCTTAGCGTGCGGTAGGCCGATAGGCGACGTTGCTGATGCCCTCAGCGGGAACGAAAGTGAGCTAGATGACAAAATGATTCCGAAAGACGCATTCATTTCGCCCGACGAGCCAATGGTTCACGACCCGTTCCGAGACGCACTCATCTCACCGGACGAGCCGCTCAAGCCCAGGGAGGAGGAACCTGGCACCGTGGTCGGCATGGACGGCTCCACCGAACATGAGGGGGCGAGGTCGGCTGGCGTACCCCTCGGCCTCGACCAGGTTGCCGCCGCCCTCGAGGCTTTATCGGCGGAGCTCAGAGAGAATGGGATCATCAGTCTGCGAATCGCACCAGGATTGTCCCCCTTCGAGAGGAACCTGAAAAATCACTTAGCGGAGTATCTTTCGAAGTACGACTAGTACATTGGAGCGTGAACGCCGCCTCGGGCGTATTCGGACCCTCGTGCCTCAACCGGGCCGGGGGCCTGCGCTTTCCGGAATCCGACCGATGCGTGTTGATGAGCGATCCCAATGATTAGAACTCCCCCTCCCCTGGCGGTTCTTGCCGTTGCGGGCCACCTCTTGGTCCCGGTGACGGGGCACGCACAGCAGGTGCCTGAGTGGCTTCTGAGGCTGAAGCTCCCGAACTCTGCCGCCAAATCGATCATGACGCCTTCCGCATGGGGCGCGGCCTTCGGTTCCGCATTCCTGGGAGCGGGGGTGGCTGAGCGTACCCCCTACCTTCCCACCGCGGACGGAATCGTGGCGATGGGCTACGGGATGGGCGATCCGGTTCTCAACGTCGGGCTCCAGATCGGCACGACCGTATCCGACCTGAGCGAGTTCAACAACATCTCGTTTTCCTTCAAGGTCCATCGTTACCTGGCCAGGGGAACAACCATCGCCATCGGAGGTGAGAGCCTTTTCTCGAACGACGACTTTGCCGACGACGCGGGCGACACGTTCTACTTCGTGGTGAGCCATGTAGTGCAGGTGCTCGGATCCAGCCGCTCCGGGATCGGCCGCGTCCATGTGAGTGCCGGCGTGGGCAGCGGGCGCTTCGCGAGGAAGAGTGGCCGGGACTTTTCGGAGGGGAAGGGAAGAAACGGGACGGTCCGGAACCTGTCAACGACAATGGGACACTCTACGGGATTAATTAGAGAGCAATGTCCTGTGTGGTGAGGGAAGGGATGGGAGGATTGATGAAGACGGCCTCCGGGAGCGGTTTGGGCTTCGGCACACCTCTGACGAAGCGTTCGGGATGAGCGGCCCATGCTTCGCGGAGCACGGATTTCCTGCCGGCAATGACCTGATCGGCGTTCCCGAAGTGGACCTGCTCGGGGGTTAGCATCGAGATGCCGCCATGGCGGTGCTCGGCATTGTACCAGCGGAAGAACGATCGACAGAACGTCTTGGCTTGGCCCTGATCCCCGAACCGTCCGGGAAACGAGGGATGGTACTTCAAGGTTTTGAACTGAGCCTCGGAAAACGGGTTGTCATCCGACACCTGAGGCCGGCTCAACGAGCGGGTCACGCCGAGGTCAGCGAGAAGTTGAGCGGTGCATTGGCTCGTCATTGGAGCTCCCCGATCCGAGTGCAGGGTCAGGACCCGGGGCTGGACGCCATGCTTCAGGCAGCTCTGCTGGATCAACCGGCCGGCCAGGGCCGAGTTCTCCCGGTCCGCCACCATCCAGCCCACGACGTAGCGGCTGTAGATGTCCATGATGACGTAGAGGTAGTAATAGCTCCACTTCTTCGGCCCGAGCAGCCGCGTGATATCCCAGGACCACACCTGGTTCGGCGCCGTGGCCATCAACTCGGGCTTCTTGTACTCGGGATGGGTGCGCTGCGCCCGGCGTTCCTGAACCGGCACCTCGGAGGCCAGAACACGATACATCGTGCGTTCGCTGCACAGGTAGACCTCTTCGTCGAGCAGCGTGGCCACCACCTCGGCGGGTGAGCGGTCCACGAACCGCTCCGAACACAGCGTGTCGAAGACCTCGCCTCGTTCCGTCTCGCTCAATGCCCGGGCGGGCGTCGGGCGGGGCTGCTGTTGCCCGGTTGATGGGCCTCGACGACGGTACAACGTCGATCGGGAGACCTCGAGGGCCGCGCACGCCGGTTTTACACCGACGTGCTTAGCCAGCTCATCGGCCGCCTTCAAGAGTTTGTCCCGTCGTCGAGGCTTATCCCCAGCAGCCCCGCAACTTTTCCCTGCACGTCGATGATCAGGTGTGCCTTCCTGAGCTCATTCTCGAGCCGTGCGTTTCGCCGCTCCAGCTTGCGTACCTTCTCATCCAGCGGATTTCGCTCCGGCTTGCGGCCGCGTTTCTTCGACAGGGCCTTCAGCGACCCGCTATGCGCCGCCTTGCGCCACGTCGTCAGGTGCGACGAGTACAGGCCCTCTCGCCGCAGGACTTGACCCACCTCGCCGGGCTCGGTGCACCGGTCCGCTTCTTCGACGATCCGCAGCTTGTACGACGGACTGAACCGCCGCCGTAGCGGCCTATCTACTACCTCCGGGTCCGCAGGAGCTGCCGCGCTTCGCTTGGCCTCCCCGGTTCCAGGGGCACTACCATTCTCTTCCATTCTCTCTCGCAGTCCCAACATGTTCGTTTTCTCTGCCTTCGCCCTACTCTAATTCTTTGCGTGCTCCGTGTCTCACGTACGTTGGCAGAGAGGGCAGCAGGGGGCTGGAAGGACACAGAATCCCTAAAATCTGCCTACCAACAGGCAGATACCGAGACTATGTTACGTGTCGTACTGGAGGCGGGTGAGTTGAGAGAAGCACAGTGAAAACTCCTCCTTCATGCACAGCAACATGCACAGCCCTTCGGGTGCATGAATACGAGACGAGCCAGAAATGGCTTAACGAAGGGAAGAAAGCACTACGGTCCCCGTAGCTCAGTTGGATAGAGCGACTGCCTCCTAAGCAGTAGGTCGCAGGTTCGATTCCTGCCGGGGACGCTTAGGGAAGGGAAGTCCCTGCAAGCACTTACAAGCTTGTGGGGCTTTTTCCATGACGACTTAGTGGGCCATGAGTGAGCCATAAGTGAGCCGTAGGACCCATTTCGAGGCTGATATCGACCTTTCCTGTCAGCCCCCCCCTCATTGGCGGCCACGGTAGTGTCGCGATATTTGTGTAAAAGGGGGTGAGGGGTCCGGGGAGGGTGGACAGCCGGGGAAAGAGAGAGGAAGCTCCTTGTGAATGTTCATCATCACATGAACCCGGGGAGTCCGGGCCTGCGCCAGCAGGTCCGGAACCGGAAAGGAGCTTCCTCATGGAAAAGATGGTTGAAGTTGAGCGGGCCACGCAAGATGAGTTACGGCAGGATTTAAAGTCGTTGTTTCAGGGCGCGATCCGTGTGACGCTCGAGATGGTGCTGGAGGAGGAGTTGAAAGCGATGGTCGGAGCGCGTCGTTTCGAGCGGGTCGGCAGCCGGAAGGACCACAGGAACGGCACGTACCTCAGGCGCCTGCTCACGAGCTTGGGTCAGATCGACGTGATGGTGCCGCGCAGCCGGGAAGGCGGCTCGCCCGCCGACGTGATGGGCCGCTACCGGCGCAGGAGTGAAGAAGTGGACGAGATGATGGTGGAGGCTTACGTGAGCGGTGTGTCGCAGCGCAAGATGGGCGACGTGACCGAAGCACTCCGCTGGGTGAGCGCGTGGGAGCTCGACGGTGAGCCGGGTCGCGAAGCGGCTCGATGAGGCCGTAGAAGCGCTGCGGAGCGCACCCATCGAGGGGCCTCACCCCTATCTGTATCTGGACGCGACGTTCCTCGATGCGCGCTGGGCCAGGAAGGTCGAGAACGTGAGCGCGCTCGTGGCCTACGCGGTGGATCCGGACGGTCACCGCCGGCTCCTGGCCATCACGCTAGGCCCTGAGGAGTCAGAGGACAGTTGGTCCGAGCTCCTCAAGCAGCTCCTGGAGCGAGGAGTCTCAGCGGCGTCGAACTGGTGATCGCCGACGAGCACGCGGGCCTGGCGGCTGCGGACGCGCCGCTTCTTGCCTGAGGTGCGCCGCCAGCGCTGCACCGTGCACCTGCAACGCAACGTGCTGGCGGTCCCGCATCGCCTGCGCAAGCGTGTGGCGCGCGAGGCTGCCGCCGTTCTTCCGGGCCCCCGGGCTCGCTGAGGCGAAGAAGCGCCTGGCCGAGATCACGACGCGCTGGCAAGAGGAGCTCCCCGAGGCAATGAAGGTGCTCGAGCGGGGCTTCACGGCCGCCGACCCAGTTCTACGCGTTCCCCGAGCCCCACTGGGCCAGGCGAAGAACGCACCACGAACAGCCTCGAGCGCCTGCACATCGAGATCAAGCGTCGGATCCGGAGCTGCCGGCGCCTTCCCCGACCGAGCCAGTGCGCTCCGCCTCATCACCGCAGTTGCTCTGAGGACTACTGCGGTCTGGAGCGAACGCCGCTACCTCCTCACGCTTCTCGAACCGAAGGAGGTCGCCAACGCAGCCTAACCGAAGCATCGAGGAGCTTCCGCTCTCACTTTTACACACAACTCGGGACTTGACCGGCGGCCACGGGGCGGTACTTGTGCAGGACCGCACACATCGACGCCACTGCAGGCTACCGTTCCCCGAAAATATTTGGTAGCTCCCTAGTTTCATGCCCTTTTCCGGATAAGCGCGACCCCAGTACCCCGGCACCCCCCCTATTCCACCGCCGTCACCGCTGTCCACTAAATCAGTGTTTCGCGCGGTCAGGCTAGTACGCTTGCGAGAGCACCGCTGGCGCAGGATCGCTGCTATGAAGACTACAGGTGCCAGTCGGAACCTGTCAACGACAATGGGACACTCTACGGGATTAATTAGAGAGCAATGTCCTGTGTGGTGAGGGAAGGGATGGGAGGATTGATGAAGACGGCCTCCGGGAGCGGTTTGGGCTTCGGCACACCTCTGACGAAGCGTTCGGGATGAGCGGCCCATGCTTCGCGGAGCACGGATTTCCTGCCGGCAATGACCTGATCGGCGTTCCCGAAGTGGACCTGCTCGGGGGTTAGCATCGAGATGCCGCCATGGCGGTGCTCGGCATTGTACCAGCGGAAGAACGATCGACAGAACGTCTTGGCTTGGCCCTGATCCCCGAACCGTCCGGGAAACGAGGGATGGTACTTCAAGGTTTTGAACTGAGCCTCGGAAAACGGGTTGTCATCCGACACCTGAGGCCGGCTCAACGAGCGGGTCACGCCGAGGTCAGCGAGAAGTTGAGCGGTGCATTGGCTCGTCATTGGAGCTCCCCGATCCGAGTGCAGGGTCAGGACCCGGGGCTGGACGCCATGCTTCAGGCAGCTCTGCTGGATCAACCGGCCGGCCAGGGCCGAGTTCTCCCGGTCCGCCACCATCCAGCCCACGACGTAGCGGCTGTAGATGTCCATGATGACGTAGAGGTAGTAATAGCTCCACTTCTTCGGCCCGAGCAGCCGCGTGATATCCCAGGACCACACCTGGTTCGGCGCCGTGGCCATCAACTCGGGCTTCTTGTACTCGGGATGGGTGCGCTGCGCCCGGCGTTCCTGAACCGGCACCTCGGAGGCCAGAACACGATACATCGTGCGTTCGCTGCACAGGTAGACCTCTTCGTCGAGCAGCGTGGCCACCACCTCGGCGGGTGAGCGGTCCACGAACCGCTCCGAACACAGCGTGTCGAAGACCTCGCCTCGTTCCGTCTCGCTCAATGCCCGGGCGGGCGTCGGGCGGGGCTGCTGTTGCCCGGTTGATGGGCCTCGACGACGGTACAACGTCGATCGGGAGACCTCGAGGGCCGCGCACGCCGGTTTTACACCGACGTGCTTAGCCAGCTCATCGGCCGCCTTCAAGAGTTTGTCCCGTCGTCGAGGCTTATCCCCAGCAGCCCCGCAACTTTTCCCTGCACGTCGATGATCAGGTGTGCCTTCCTGAGCTCATTCTCGAGCCGTGCGTTTCGCCGCTCCAGCTTGCGTACCTTCTCATCCAGCGGATTTCGCTCCGGCTTGCGGCCGCGTTTCTTCGACAGGGCCTTCAGCGACCCGCTATGCGCCGCCTTGCGCCACGTCGTCAGGTGCGACGAGTACAGGCCCTCTCGCCGCAGGACTTGACCCACCTCGCCGGGCTCGGTGCACCGGTCCGCTTCTTCGACGATCCGCAGCTTGTACGACGGACTGAACCGCCGCCGTAGCGGCCTATCTACTACCTCCGGGTCCGCAGGAGCTGCCGCGCTTCGCTTGGCCTCCCCGGTTCCAGGGGCACTACCATTCTCTTCCATTCTCTCTCGCAGTCCCAACATGTTCGTTTTCTCTGCCTTCGCCCTACTCTAATTCTTTGCGTGCTCCGTGTCTCACGTACGTTGGCAGAGAGGGGCCGTCTCTTAGGTCGGTGTTAGAGCCGACTCTCAATCACGCCTAGAGTCGCTCGCTCCCTGCGCTTCCATTCTCTCCTGATAACGCGCGCCGCTCAGAACGTTGGTCATACTGTAGTTGCCCTCGTGGCAGGCGAACTCGTAGAGCATGGCGTCGAACTTCCTGATCGGGATCTCTCCTCCCCAGGCTTGGCCGTACATCGTCGGATCGTCAACGGTGAACTCGTAAAGGATCGTCTCTTCGTCGACCCAAGTGAAACGTTCGGTCACCCTCATATGCTCCGAGGGGGGAATTCGGGGAGCTACTGCTTGTCCCTGGAGGGATTGTTGTGGATTGATGTTCGTGGTCTCGACCACGAGTGCGTCACCCTCCCAATGGCCCCATGAGTCGCCCATCCACGGGCGGATGTGGGGGGGCAGCCGCGGGCCGTCACCGATCCGGATGATCCGCGTGTCGTGGATATTCTCCGTCATGATCATCACGTAATCGGCGGTCTGTACGATGGTGTAGTTGCTGTTGGAGCCCCTGTTGGGGAGCATCGGGGGACCGGCAGGGGAACCGTACGAAAGGATACAGCGTTCGGCGAGTGGTCTCAGCTCCGGGTGGTCGTATTGAGCAAATTGGCTCCTGGAGTCCTGGCGCTTCTGGAACCGTCTCTGGCCCTCTGGCGTAGGCTCGGGAATCCGGCCGTTGGACGGAAAGGTGATGAGCGACGTCCTGGGTTCGCCGTTGACGACAGCCACCCGGTTACCCCTCTCGAAAAAGACGTCGTTGTAATGGTCCACGACCGGAATGGTTTTTTTGGGTGGCGGTGGCGGACGATCCGGGTCGCTCGGCTGGGCGCCACTGACGATGCGGTCCACATAACCCTGTTCTATCTCGGCGACCTCTTCCGGTGTGTAAACCGGACCCTGGCCCTCTTCACGTTGGATGGGAGTCATCGTCCTGTTCGTCCAATTCCCCTGAAGATCCGGATGACCGTTTGGTGTCCTGGGGACTTCCCACTCGGCGTCGGAGGCTGGAGCCTGCGCCGCCACGGTCGAGATGACGCCCGACGCCGCGGTTGCACAAAGAACGGCGAGAAGTACCACCACCGTACGATTGCTCATTTCAATCTCCATTCCAGCGGGATCCACGACACTGACCGGCACTCTTGTCAAATAGCCGTCTGACGGGTCGGGATCAAGTGAGAGGCAGTACCGGCCCGCTCTCGGATGTTAAGCTCGGTCTGATTCCGGGAGTCCGCCCATGTCCGACCCATTCTCACGCCGCACCGGCACCGGCCCGAGCCTAGCCGAAAACGCTTGCCCCAAGTACGGTCCCCTTCTCATCGTTTGGTAACGGCGTACTAACTCAATCAGCTGGACCAGGGGCGGTGATATGGCGGTACGTGTTCTCCTCGTTGAAGACGAACAGACGGACCGGGTGTTCCTGGGAAACATTATCGAGGCGGGGGGCCACCAGGTCTATTTCGCTCCGGATGGCGAACAAGCCTTCAAGACCTATATGAGAAAGAGCATCGACGTCGTCGTCACGGATCTTCTCATGCCCAACGTCGATGGGATGGAATTCATCGTGTCGTTGAAAACGTTGTTTCCGAGTGCACCGGTCATTGCCGTTTCTGGTCAAGGCGCCGAGTTGCTCTTTGAGGCAAGGAACAAAGGTGCCTGCGTGACGCTCGCCAAGCCCGTCGACCCCCAAGAACTCCTCGCGGCCATTGCAAAAGTAGCCCCAGACAGCTCGGTCCCTCCATTGCCCAGGTCGAAGCTTGTCCCCCGGGGTGACCACCGTCGACTGGATGAGTTCGAATTCGAGTATGAGGGCCAAGTCCGTTGCACTCCAGCGGGCGGCAAGCTGGTTGACTGGTTGGCCCGTACGACTGAGCTCCTTTGGGACATTCGGTTGGACGGAACCTCCATCGGCCAAGTTGAGGCCAACCTGGAAGAGACGACGGAGACCGTTCGCAAAGCTGCTACCAAGCTCGTCGACGAGCTGCCGGTGGGATGGGCGAGAGAGAAGTCGGCGTATGGGGCGCTGGCCAATGCGGTACTAAAGCAAAAGGCGGTGACACCCGATGTAGTGGAGCAGACCGCCCAGCCCGACGCCACACCATTGCTGGATGACGGCTACGACGATGAACCGCTGCTCAAGGCCGCGGAGGTGGGGAAGATGCTGGGAATCTCCACTAATAGCGTCTACCAGCTGCCGATCAAGCGGGTGCGTGTGGGCAAGCGCACCGTCCGATGGCGGCCGGAGTTGGTTCGTGAGTTCATTGAGCGGCGGGACGAGAGCCTTTAAGGTATGCCGGAGGCAACCGGTGCTTGCTTCATCCCGTCAGGCGGAAACTCATGAAGGAACTGCTGACGATTGCACTCACGATGTTCACTCTGGATTGCGAGGAGCAAGCTGACCCCACCAGTGCCATAGCTCTGAGTCAGGGAGCGTTGTCCCGTGTTTCTGGACATGCGGATGGCTTCATTTTGGATGATGGTCAGGATCACGTGGGCGGAACCATCGTGATTACTGCCCCAGAGTTCACCGTAGGAGAAGGATGTGGGGAAGTATTCATTGCAGGCGACCGCTTCGAGGTTACAGATCAAGTGGAATATGAAGGACTCCTCGTTCTGGACCTTGAGCGTCTTCCTGGATCGCTGCGATGAGGCACTCGGCTCATCGTCGTGGGGTGCAGCCTAACAAAGGTATTTTTCGTATGAAATTACTTTCATCGAGCATTGCTGTCGTATTGATCCTCAGTGGCTGTACGAAGGATGGCCGGGAAGAAGCGTCTGATCGCGTTTCCTCAGAAGAAGCGCCCGATAGCGCTTCCTCGGTTGACTCCTTCGATGACAGGGTGCTCGATTCAGGACAGCTGCAAGGGCAGCTCCTTGGTTTCCAGCAGGGCGACTACATACATGCCTTGGTTCGGAGTGACCAGGGCAAAATCATGAATTTTTTTGTGGGCCTTCAGGACGGCTGTTTTCTGGCGCTCAACCGGGATAATGACTTACACATCGAGTACGATAATATTGAGCGATATTTCCCTGAGGGTCAGGGTTTCTATCCTGCCTCAGTCATCACAGGGGCGAAAACAGCAGATTCAGACCTGAGTTCATGGCTGCAAGAGTTTGATCTTCAGCGCGATCTCGAGAGCTGCGAAGATCTCATTGAGAAGTACGCCTCCGATGAATTTCTGGAGTGATAGGAGCGCTCAGCGCGCCGTGTAGGCTCGGCTGAACCCGTTACGGCTGTTCGTGACGGTGAACGTGCCGTCCTGGCTGACCGACGCCCGAATCCAATGGCCGTTGCACTCCGCGGTCTCTTCCAGGTTCGCGATCATGTCTTCCGCCGTGTTGTGGGCCGGATCCGGATCGAGCAGCGAACGGTGGCCCTGCCAAATCCCTTCGATGCCCGGACTCTTCGCCATCCGGTCGTAGTGCGCCGTTGAGACCTCGCTGAAACCGGGCGATGTGCCTCCCAGCCCCTTGCGCGGACCGTTGTTTACGACGATGACCTGCGGCTTGATCGCATAGAGGTGCGTTGGCGAGCCCGCGTCGTCCCACGCTCCGTGGCGGCTCGTCTGATAGAGCGTGACCTCGCCCACCTTGTTCATGGGACAGGACAGCTCGACCTCCATCTCCCAATTGAGATCCCCAAGGTCGAGAAAGGTGAACCGGCCGTAGGTGAAGAGAGCCCCGACGCTGCGCCGATTCTCCGGACTGGCCTGCGCTTTGTGCTCGGCCGTCGCGCACAACGTGTTGAATCCGCCGCCATTGACGGGTGTCGTAAGGAGTCGACCGTCCGAGGCGATGACGTCGATCTCGACGGCCCCAAACGGGATCTTCTCGCCAGCCTCAACGGCGGCTCTCTTGTCTCCGCATACGCTGAGGTACGCGTCGAGCCATCGCTGATTGCTCTCTTCGGTGGTGGTCCCATGGTCGAGACATTTCTCGATCGGGATCATCTCGGCCAGCGCTTGAAGCCCGCCCACGTGATCCCCGTGGAAGTGCGTGATGACCAGGTAGTCAATCCTGGTCAGGCCGGCCTCTTGAGTCGCCGCAAAGATTCGATTCGCGTCCCGGTCATCCGCTCCGGGGAACCCAGTATCGACGAGTAGCGATTCCCCGGTGGGAGACACAACCAGGGTAGCGGCGCCGCCTTCGACGTCCACCCAGTAGATGTCGAAGGTCCGTGACTGCGCCGCGGTTTCGACGGAGATGCACAACAGCCCGATGAGCCACATCCAGCGCACAACTGGTTTCGACATGCTCAACTCCTTGTGTCGAGGCACCGATTCTACGGCAGGCGGCGCAAGCGATGAGGACGAACCAGGCCGAATTATAGGCCCATCAACGGAAAGTGGCGATGCCCGCGCGGGATACCGACTGACGAAATAGCCCCTCCGGCCATCCCCACGAAACGACAGCCACCCCATGACGCCTGGACGGCGATTCTGGCCGCGTGACGTGCTTCGGCTTGCGCCTATCGCCCCGCTCTCGGATGTTGACCTCGGCCACGATGAAGCAGACGGGAGGGAAGTGACATGCGCGCAGTCCGATTCTCAATGGTTGTCGTGCTCTTGTTAACGATGACTGCGGTTGCTGGGTACGGGCAGGCCATCGACTTCAGGCCGGTCACGGACGGAGTTTTGCAGGACCCCCCTGACTCGGATTGGCTGCAGTGGCGCCGGACGTACGACGGCTGGGCCTACAGTCCCTTGGACCAAATCGACCGGGACAACGTCGGCAACCTTCAGTTGGCATGGTCGAGGGCCCTGAACCCTGGCATTGTGCAGCTCATTCCGCTGGTCCATGACGGCGTCATGTACATACCCCACCCCGGGGGGATCGTCGAGGCGGTCGACGCCACTGATGGTGACTTGATCTGGCGGTACCGCAGAGCCCGACCCCAGGGAGTCGAGAGGCCAAGGACGGTCACGCGGAATATCGCGATCTACGACGACAAGATCTTCTACGCGGCGCCTTCCGACGGCTTCCTGGTCGCGCTCGATGCACGGACAGGTTCCGTCGTCTGGGAGACCCAGGTACACGACCGCGAACGAGACCGGGCTCACCACTCGGCTGGACCCATTGTGGTCAAAGGAAGAGTGCTCACGGGCCGATCATGCCAATCCGGTGGCATACCAGGCGGGTGCTTCATTGCGGCTCACGACGCGGACACCGGTGAGGAGCTCTGGCGGAGGTTCACCATCGCACGACCCGGTGAGCCAGGGGGAGACAGCTGGGGAGGGCTGCCTCTAGAGGATCGCTGGCACGTGTCACCCTGGATGCCGGGGACGTACGACCCGGAGCTCGACCTCGTGTACTGGGGCACCGGAGTCGCCGGCCCCTACGCGGCGATATCCCGGGGCGGAGAAATCGGAGGCGGAGACCTTCTGTACTCGAACTCGACGCTCGCCCTGGATCCGGATACGGGTGAAATCGTCTGGTACTATCAGCATCTCTCGGGTGACGAGCTCGACGTGGACCATCCCCACGAGCGGATCCTGGTGGACATCGTCTTCCAGCCGTCGGACGACCTCGAGTGGCGCAACTCCGCCGCGGCCGGACAGGAGCGAAAAGCCGTTTGGGCCGCGGGAAAGGCAGGAACCCAGTTCGTACTCGACCGGGAGACCGGAGAGTTCCTCTGGGCCCGGCCCATGCTTCACCAGAACCACATCCTGTCGATCGATGAGAACGGTCGCGTCACTAGAAACCCGGACCTCACGCACAGGGATCTTGGTGACGTCCTGGTCGCGGGCCCGAGGGCGGGAAAGGACTGGTGGTACGGAGCATATAGTCCGCTCACCAACGCTGTGTATCAGCCGCTGCACAACGCCTGGCTGCGACAGACGAGCCAGGAGTGGACAGGCCAGGGCAACGCAGCCATCAGGAGGACGATCCCATCCCCGGATCAGCCCGGCCTGCCAGGCATGGTGAAGGGCTACGACGTCGCGACGGGCGAACTCTTGTGGGAGTACAAGCAGCCGGCTCCCTGGCTGGGTGGACTGGTCGCCACCGGCGGTGGCTTGCTCTTCGGAGGCGACATCAACAGGCGATTCAGGGCCTTGGATCAGGAGACCGGAACGGTTCTCTGGGAGACGATCCTCAACAGCAGGATCACCGGTGGCGCGATCAGCTACGGGGTCGACGGTCGCCAGTACATCGCAGTGGCGACTGGTGGCGGAACCGTCAGCTCATACGAGACGTTTGGGCTGACCCCGGACCTCGAGTTGGAGGCGCCGATCGGGGGCAACACGATGTTCGTGTTTTCCCTCCCTGAGTCCCCCTGAGCACACCTGGCCGAGAGAGATGGGATCCCCCGGCCAGTCCCTAGCGCCCGCCAGCCAGCCCGGGCGTCGTGGGCGGTGGACGGCGGTGATGCGTCGCCTGTTCGTACGCGTAGCCGAAGCCGAGAAGCATCTCCTCGGTGAAGGGCCTGCCAAGGAACTCGAGCCCCACCGGGAGCTGGTCAGTCGTGAACCCTGCCGGGACTGTGAGCGCCGGGAATCCGACGGCGGGACTCAGAGCCCGGTTGCTGCCCAAGCCGTAGTCGTCTTCGGGTTCCGGATTCGTCTCGGCATCGGGCGCAATGAGCGTCGGCTGGTGGTCGAACGTCGCGTAGACGATCGCGTCGAGCGCTTGGTCCGCCATGACCTTCAGAACGTTCTGTCGTAGCGTCTCCCGCTTCTGGATGACCTCCATGTAACCCAGGTCGTCCGTGGTTTTCCCGACCGACCCCATCATGCCGCGTGCACGCCAGGGAATGACGACGCCCGACAACAGAATCTCGTCAAGCGAGGTGATCGGCGCGTTCGAGTGCTCGGACAGGTAGTCGTCCATGGCGCGTTCGGTCTCAAAGCTGTTTCCGATGGTCCGCACGGTCTCAAGCTCGGGAACGACCAACGAATCGACGACCTCGGCACCGAGGGAGGCCAGGTCACGAATCGCCTGGTCGATCACGGCCTTCACTTTCTGATAGTCGTCCGACGTTGGATCTGCGCTCCCATCCATCGCCTGGCGCACGACGCCAATACGCGCTCCACGCAGCCGATCGGGGTCGAGTGAGGCCGTGTATGTCTCGGGGATCCGGCCCACCGCATACGCGGTGATCGGGTCCTTGGGGTCGTAGCCGGCGATGACGTCGAGGAGGATCGCCGCGTCCCTGACGGTTCGCGTGATCGGACCCATCGTGTCCTGGGTCGGATTCGCCGGCATCATCCCATGGCGGCTCACGAGCTGGAGCGTCGGACGCAACCCCACGAGGTTGTGCACGGCGGCCGGGCCGCGTACCGAGCCTCCCGTGTCCTCACCGATGCCGACCATGCCGAAGCTCGCCGCGATGCCTGTCGCGGTGCCGCCCGACGAACCACTCGGATTCCGGTCGGGATCGTACGCGTTCCGGATCACACCGAACGCCGAGCCCACGTAGCGGGACGCAAACTCCCCCATCGTCGTCTTCGCGAGGATGATCGCGCCCGCCTCCTTCATCCGGGTGGTGATGGTAGCGTCCCGAGCGGGGACGAAGTCCTGGAAGAGTGCCGACCCATATGTCGTCGGCATGTCCGCCGTCTCCACCTGGTCCTTAAGAAGCACGGGGATGCAGTGCAGAGGACCCGAGATTCCGGTGGATCGCATGGACGCGTCCAGCGAGTCGGCCTTTTCGAGGGCTCGCTGGTTGAGGTGTTGGATCGCGTTGAGCCGCGGACCCGTCTGGTCGAAAGCTTCGATACGGTCGATGTACCCTTGCACCAACGACCGACAGGTAATCCGCCCACCCTCCATCGCGGAGTGAGCGTCCTCGATCGTGGCCTCGAGGAGCTCGAAGCCCTGCGCCGCGATGGGGGCTGGGATCGCGACCGCGAGGGCGACCGCGAGTAGCCGCATGTACAGGACTCCCGACGCACGTTCCATAGGCATGCGCAACTCACTCAGGCGAAAGGTTGACCCCCGTGCGAGCGGGTCATAAGGGCAGGTAGACCGTCTCTCCTGTCTGAGCACTGCGATAGACGGCCTCGGTAAACTCCATGTAATGGACGCCCGTTTCGAAAGGCACCATCGTAATCTCCTCGATGCCGCGGATCGCGTTGATGAACTCCTCCTCGACGCGGGAATACGCCTGTTCCCCCCGGGGGTTGGGCACGGGAGAGAGCTCGGAGTCGCCCTGGCGCCCCGCGAAGACGTTCATCCGCTCGTCGACGTGGAGCGTGCCTTCGGTTCCGTAGATCCAGGTCTGATTCCCGTTCGAGAGGCCGGTCGAGGCACTGAACCTCATATGGACTTGAGCCCCGTTCATCAGTTCATACATGATATCCACGTGATCGGGGATGGTCACTGAGGTGAGTTGACCGCGATCGTTGTATCGGTAAGGAACGTGGACCTTGGACATTGCCATGACCCGGGTGCCCCGGCCCAACCAGCGCATCATCGACTCCTTGGTTGAACCGATATTCAGGGAGTTCATTCCGCTGAACTGGCGGTCATGGCGCCAGCTCAAATCACCGCCGGTATCAGCGAATCCCCCGGGTCCCGTTCTACCACCCGTCTGCAGGCGCTGGATCTCGACCGACAGCACTTCCCCAAGATATCCTTCGCCGATCAGCCGCTTGATCACATTGTCGATCCGGTAGCTCGTCGACGTCGGCACCAACTGGCTCACCAGCTCAGGGTGGCGTAGCGAGGCCTCGAGCATGTCTCGAGCTTCCTGTCCTGTGTTTGCCATGCGTGCTTGGCACAGCACATGTTTGCCAGCCTCGAGGGTGGCCAGCGTAAGGGTGCGGTGCATATACGGCCACGTCCCGATAAGGACCGCATCTACGCCGTCATCGTCCAGCAACTCTTCCCAACCGCCGTACGGCCTCGGAATATCGAACTCGTCCGTGACTCGCTGGCTAGACTCAAGACTGCGATTCGCCACCGCAACGATCTCGCATCCTGCGATACGTCGAAGGGCCGGAAGCATCACGTTACGAACGTTCGCACCCGCCCCGATGATCCCGACACGGATCGTACTCTGTACAGACCGCCTCCTCGTTGCCCTCTCGGAGCCGAACTCGGTGGCTCCGGCAGCAGCCACAAGCGGGAGAGCTCCCACGGAAAGAAACGCTCGGCGATTCAGTCCCCCAGTAGCTTGACTATCGAATCCGTCGCTCATTTTCGTCTCTGCACCCGTCGCGTTGGTCGAGTCCCGAATGAATGCACGAAACCGGGAAGGTCGTCATCGCGATCAGCGTACCGGGGGGTCGAGTCGCACGCAAGACTCGACTGACGAAGACCCTGTGGCAGCTGAAGCGAGCTCTTGCCGCCTGGCAGGCCGAAAACGAAGCGACATACGCACCCACGTTCCCGCTGGCCTGACGGGCTTCTGCTTGCGCCTACTGGCCGGCTCTCGGATGTTGACCACAGTCTGATCCTCCTATGTCCAAGACCCCCTGATGTCGCACGCTACCGCTCGATGACTAGCTCCGAGGGTCGTCGCCTTGTCGCGGTGATGTTCACCGATGTGGTGGGCTATACGGCCATGATGCAGGAGGACGAGAAAGTCGCCCGCAACGCCCGTCGTCAGCACCGGGAAGCTCTGGAACGGATCGTCCCCGAAGCTGGCGGAGAAGTCCTCCAGCTTTTCGGCGACGGTGGCCTGAGCATCTTCCCAAGCTCCGTGAACGCGGTCAAAGCAGCTACTGAGCTTCAGCAGACCTTCCGCGAGGGGCCAGAGGTCCCTGTCCGCATCGGGATCCACCAAGGTGATGTACACCTCGACGAGTTCGGAGCAGCAGGTGACGCCGTCAACATCGCCTCTCGGATCGAAAGCCTGAGCCCGCCGCGTGGAGTTCTGATCTCGGAGAAGGTGTTTGGCGAGATTCGCAATCAGCCCAATATCGACACAGCGTCTTTAGGCCTATTCCACTTCAAGAACGTAGCCGAACCGATCCAACTCCACGCGGTCCAGGGCCATGGTCTGGCCGTCCCTGAGAAAGAGCAATTCGGGGGATCAAAGGTAGAGCCAATCGGAACCAGGGCCAGAACGGTAGCGTTCCTGCCGGTGCTTCTTGTCGGCGGGATTCTGGTTCTAGCGATCGCCAGCGTCGCCTCGGCCCAGTCCGGGGATACGAGCTTTGGCGTGGTTTCCTATCTGGGCACTTGGGCGGTGTTCGCGGGCGGGATTTGGTTCCTCTTTGACAGAGCTGAGGAAGCGGTCTCGCCCACAGTCAGGCGATCGGCTTCAGCGTGGCTGCGGAACGTTGATCCAGCGGCCACTGCGGCTCGCTGGCCCAGCCTCTTCGCGTTAGCGTTCGACAAGTTGTTCGGTGAGAAGCACTGGTCGTGGCGGTGCATCAGCCGCTCAGCCGTCGCCTCCGTTCTGAGCGTGGGCGTCCTGTTGTGCCTCTACTGGTCGATCCATGGCTATGTCGGTTGGGATCCTTTGGACGGACCGGCTTCTCTTGGGGAGTTGCTCCCGTACATCGCAATGTGGGGGGCTTGGAACATCCTACCAGACTATCTGTCGCTGCTTCAGACACGCTGGGTCCTTCGGCGGCTCGAAGCTCGGGGAAGCGCAGCCCTGGTGGTCGTCGATCTCGTGATAACCGCTTTTATCGCGATAGCGGGCCACGTGCTGCTCATGTTTGTCCAGACGATTTTCTTAAATGACGTTCTTTACTCTCTCTCGGGTGATTTCGAGTGGTGGCTCGATCATATGCGTGACCTCGTCACATTGGATTCGACCGTCGCTCCCGTCACACTTGGCGTCTTCTTCTACTCCACTTTTCTCACGTCCGTTTGGCTCTGGCTCTACCTGGCGGCGGGGGCAGCCGTCCGAGTAGCCGGTGGCTTCAACGTCGGTCTTCGCTGGCTCAGAGGGTTCACCGACCTCGATGAGCAGCCTTTCCGCTCTCTGGGCTTCGCCGCGGTACTGATCACCACCCTCCTCTTCCTCGCTGGGATTCCGCTGATTCTGCTCAATTAGTCAGGACCATCCGGTGGAGTAGCTTTCGTTTGCGGCCAAGAGAACGGCCACCCCCATGGTTCGGAGGTGGCCGTCTTCTCGTGCGGGATACTGTATCCCGATTGTATCTCGAAAGGCGCCTGAAGGGCTACATGCCGGCCGAGCGCTCTCCGGTGTGTTGGTCCGCGGCCGGAGCCGGCGGTGGAGGAGGCGGCGGCGGCGGTGCGCTGGTGTAGGCTGGCACGGCGGCGGCACTGCCTACGCCCAGAACCGCGCCGATGACCGCACCGATGATGCCAGTTTGGATCATGATAACGACCGGACGGACGAGGGTGGCCGTGAGATTCGCGATGTTTGCGGTGCCGTAGAATGTGAAGCTGATGCTGAGCCCCAACACCAGCCCTACAAGTGCGCCGGTCTTTAAGCCGGCCCCTGCCGAAGAATCCCCTCGCCAGCCGATGATCATGGTGAGAAATCCTGCGAAGAGGACTTGTCCCAGGATCAGCGACCACCAGATGGGCACCGCTTTGAGGACGCCGCTAGCCGAGCCAACGTTGGTGGTGTAGAAGTCCATCAGCAGCAGGCCGTTAAGAAGGTATCCCACGACCATTGCAGCGACCCCGCCGGCCAGAGTGGCCATGGTGAATTTCTTGGTAGCCATCTCCCCCTCCTAATCCAATGGGTTCAACCGTTCGGCCTCGGCCCGGCCAGCCCCCTCGGCCACGCGTGGCAAAGGCACGGTGGGGAAACTTATCGGGAGGGCAGGGCTTTCGCCATGGAATTCCTCATCTTCCTACGTACTGCACCAGCTCGAACTCCGCGATAGCGTTCACATAGTTGATAATGGCCCGCAGCTCCGAGAGCCGCGCCGAGGTCAGGGCGTCCTGGGCCTGGGAAACCTCGTAGTTCGTGGATGCTCCTACGCTGAACCTCGTCACTTCGACCTCCGCGGCACGCTCGGAGACCTCACGGCTCCGCTGCGCCGCTTGCAGCAGAAGGAAGGTGTCGTTCACCGTAAGACCGGCGTTGGTCACCTCGATAACGATGGCCAACTCCTGACTCCTTATTGCCAGGTCGGTCTGCTCCATCTGAAGCTCGGCCCGCCGCAGGTTGGCCTTGGCTCCCTTATTACCGATAGGGTAGGAGAAATTCAAGGTGAGGCTCCAGGTAGGGGTGGTCCGGTCCCAGATGGAACTGAGCCCGTCCAGGTAACCGCCCGGGTCCACCAGCATCGGTTCACCGCCCAAGCCCGACCGACTGAAACGGTCCCCGCCCACTCCCTGGACCGCATACGCCGCCGTCAGGTTCAGGTCCGGGCGTGTGTTGTTGCCGGTCACCGCCAGGTCGAGCGCCGAGATTTCCCGCTGGTGACGCGTTTGCCTGAGGTCGGCTCGCTGATCCAATGCCGTGCTGACGGCAGCATCGATATCGACGGCCTGCTGTACGAGGACCGGAACGCTGGTGGGAACCAGCGTCTGCCTCAGGAGCGGGTCGTCGGCGCCAGCTACCAGGAGCCGTTTGAAAGCGAGCTCCTGGTTTCGCCATTGGATCTCGGCACCGAGGAGGGACTGTTCGGCACTGGCCACCTGGGCCTCCGCTTGGATCACCTGGAGATCGGACATCGTGCCGAGCTGAACCCGGATCCCGTTTTGCTCGAGCAATTCTTGGGCCTGGACCAGGTTGTGCCGCTGAATCTCGATCTGCTCGATGGCCGACCGAAGACCCCAGTACGCCACTCGGATCTGGAAGGTGATGGTCGCGATCTGGCTGGCCAACTGAATGTCGGAGATTTGGCCTTGGATCGCCTGGGTCTCCAGCGCCGTGCGCTGATTGTCGGTCTTGCGTCCCGCCAGCAGGGGTTGGGTGTAGTTGAAGCTGAGGGTGGAGCGGAAATTTGGATTGAGGGTCGTGAACGCGTTGTCCGTCTCATTGCGACTGTTGTTGAAATTGGCGCTCAATCGGCCTCCATACCAAGGCATCGGCTTGGCAAGGGAGCCGTTGAAGGTTTGACGCTCGGTCGAGGTCTGGAGGCCACCGTCGAGCTGGCTGGTGTTTAGGTTGGTGATGCTGTTGTAACCGTAGGTGCTGCTCAGCGTCGTGCTGAACGCGGCCTCCGCAGCCTGCAGAGAGTACCTCTGGATCTGAGGGCTGAGCCTCACAGTCTGTATGTCCAGGTTCCTCTCGAGGGCTCGCACGACGGCGTCCTCGATGGTGATCTCAACCAGCGTCCTACCCGGGTCGACGGGTGGCAGGGCTGTGCCGACCTCGTACGTGTCCCCCTCCTCCTGGCCAGACAGGCTCATCGGGATGACGAGCGCCAGGCTCACGAGCCACACTGCGCAATGGTTGCTCTTCCTGGTCATGGTGTATCCTCTTCCATGTTCAAGCCAATGAATCCGATTCCACGTATCCGCGAGATGGGAAACCTCAGAATGTGGACACTTGAGACCCCCGGAATGTTAGGTCTTCCTCATCTCTCGGCCTTAGACCTCCAGCGACCTGACCCGCTCTTTCGTTGCTTCGGGCGCAAGGGTCTTGTGGATGGCATCGAGGCCCAGGAGAGCCTGCGGGTAGCGGCACGGCGATCGTCCTGCACGAGATCCGCTTTTAGCCCACTGGCATGAGCTCCTGCTAGGGGGCAACATCCGCCACCCGCGGGAGCACACCGCCGGGTGCACCAAAGTGCGGCACCAGCCCCTGGCTGGCGAGGTCCCTCTCGCGGTCGGGCGCGGTGAAGCGGTCCAGCTCGGGAGAGTAGTAGAGGCAGCCCACCTCGTCGGTCGGGCCAGAACGGGCGAATGCCTCCGCATCAGTGAGGGCACCGAGCCACAACTCCTTGCTTGTCACGGGGTCGAACGGAATGGCCAGGTTCAGTCGCGCCATGTCCTCGGGGCGATGTCGCCCTCTTCTTCGCAGAAACTCTACGAGAGACAGCGGGGTGAACCCCGGATCCTTACCAACGGCCGCCCAGGTGAGTGCGCTCAAGGGGAGCACTCGCTCGTGAACGAAAAGGATATCGATGAAGTCGCGGGGCTCGTCTCTTCCCGCTAGGGCCAGCGTCTTGTTCACCGCGAGGTCGACATCATGAAGTACGAAACCGCCCATCGTGTCCCGGATGGTAGGCATGAACCGCCATGCCGAGTCGTGAGCCCAATCGATCCTCGTCGACTCATCATTACGGCTCGCGACGGCGCGGATGAAACCCGGCTGGCTGATCTCCACATCGAGACCGTATCCCGCCCCCTCCAGTAGCGCCGCATCATCCGAGAAGGCGGACGCTACCCGCTGCGGGGAGTCGTGGAAGAAGGCGAGATCGTTGCTGTACCGGACCGAATTGGGAGTGAAGTGTAGCGCAGCGCCTCCCACTAGGTAGCTGTCCGGTGCCCGGGTTTGGGCAAGGAGCGCCAGAATGGTTCGCTGAAAGTCGGTTAGAGGCACAAGGACCTCCCGACTTGCCAGGCTTCGCGGTTGCCGTTCTTCATCAGGGTTTCTGCCACCCAATCCACGTCGTCCAGCCCGATGTGCAGATCGGGGCGGTAGGACCAGAAGCAGGACGTGCGGAATCGACGGTACGCACGGCGTGCCTCACGCACTTGAACCATGCTCCGGGCGGTCTCCGGGTCCAGGGTACGGCGGCTCTTCTCGCCTCCCCGGCGCCCAATCTCAGCTAGGTAGTCCCTAATCTCGTCGGTCATGCTTAACGTAAGCAGCTTATGATCGTTCGCGCAATCCCTGCTCTCGGATAGCACCCGTCCGACCCGCCTATAGCAAGGGGTTCGACCCGCCGGAACTTCGCCGTATCGGTCGGATTATCAGTAACCATCGTCTTCAACTCATGGCCACTTGGAATGAATGCTTCGGACCTTAACCCTCAGCACCGAGTCAGAGATGTCCGAGTAACGGACGAGCGCCTCTTCGTAGATCTCGAGGATGGACGCACGATCAGCGTACCGCTCGAGTGGTATCCGCGTCTGGGGAAGGGCACTCCGGAGCAACGTGCGAATTGGCAGACCGTCGGCGCCGGGTGGGGTCTGCACTGGCCCGACCTCGATGAGGACATCAACGTCCCCGCGCTACTGCAAGGCAAGCCATCAACTGAGTTCGAAGCCGCCCGGATCGACTAGCTCGAGCGATGAGACCTTGGGCCAATGGCGTATCTCGGACGCACGTCGTATTTTTTGCGCTGGCGTCCGAGATCGGTGTAATGGATCTCTCGCTAGGACCTTGGGACCGGGTGCAACCGGTCCCAAGGGTCCTGGGCCTTCGGCGGATCTGACCGTCTGGCTACTGCCCCCTTGGCCTCCACCCGTCGGGAGGTATCATGCGAGTCCGTTCATGAGCGCGCGCGAACGGATCCAGGAGCTGCAAGCCCGTATCGGGCGGTCGATCGTAGGCCAGGAGCACATGGTCGAACGGCTCCTCATCGGGCTGCTCGCCAACGGCAATCTGCTGGTCGAGGGGTTGCCGGGCCGTAGCTCGCGCGCGCCGGCGTATACGCCAACCACCTATGGCCCATCAACCCGCTCGTCTGCGCTCGCTCAATCCCGGCTGATGATAGCGACGAGCGCGTAAGCCAGTACGACCTAGGCCCAATGTCTGTTCTGCCGGGGGGTCAATAGCTTGCGTGGCAGTTGATTTACGCCCCACGGGCGGCAATATGAAGAGGCCAACGCAGTTAAATGGACTCGCTAGACGTGAACACTCAAGAAATGAAGCGCATGAGACGAATGCTGATGGTGAGTTCACGTAGAGCTGGGCGCGCCTGACACAGGGGGGGCGACGTGACCGAGTCGAACGAGCCGAGAGCGACCCGCGTCCCTGCTGGCCTGCCGCCGGATAGGTTATGGCAACCGACCACCGCGAAGTGGTTCGCGGCGTTGTCCGGGGCGGCGCTCATCTATGCCATCATCCGGTATCACCTGGCCGGCGACGTAGCCTGGTCGCACTTCCCGCTGTTCATCCTGAACAAGGCCACGTCGCTCGCGGCGGTGTTCTTCGTGGCCAGCTCCTATCTCGTCGGGAAGGTGTTTCACTGGCACGATCACGACAAGGCGCTCCGGCTGGTCGTCATCAAGTTCTGTGGTCTGACGGGGTTCTCCTTGGCTGCCGTCCACGCGCTATTCTCCCTGGCGCTGCTGACCCCGGCCTACTATGGGAAGTACTTCCTCGCGGATGGTCGCCTCAACCTCGAAGGTGAGATAGCGATCGCGGTTGGCGTCATCGCCCTGTTCTTTCTGACATCACCGGCGATAACGACACTCCCGATGATGCCAAAGGCAATCGGCGGGCGCCGCTGGAAGCGCAGCCAACGTCTCGGGTACGTAGCGCTGGGGTTCGTGGCGGCACATCTGGTGGCGCTGGGCATAGAGGGCTGGCTGGTTCCGGCTGACTGGAACGGTGGATTGCCGCCCATCAGCCTTGTGGCACTCGTGGCAGCGATCATACCCCTCCTCGTCAAACGCAAGCTGGTTCGTGAAAAGCGAGAGCGGCAGCAAGCATCTTCACCGAGTGGCTGAGTCCTAAGCGACATCGGTGTGGGTCTCGCTTCCGGCGAGAGGCGTATCTCCGAACGAGCTCGTCACCGGTATTCAAATGTTCGGTGCTTCTTACATCACGAATGTCGAGGTATCGGCGAAGGCGGAAGATTTTCCTCGCAGCGGCGTGCCCTGAGCATTACACTTGTTGTTGTGCCTCTCTTTTTCGCTCTATATCAGCTGCTCCTTCGAAAACTAGCAAGGTATCGGTTTATGAGTCCCTGCAGTCACCTCCGTTTTCGCGCCCCCCTAGAGAGGGCGGTCCTGTTGATCTTCCTTGCCGTTTTGTCCGGATGTGACGTCCCGACGGCGCTGCCCATCTTCGACGTACGCTGGATAATTCCCGTCGAGGAGACGTCGATTTCCGTGGTCGAGCTCCTTCCGACCGACGTCACCGTCGTCGGCGGGAACTTCGAGGTGACGAACGTGGCCGATGTCGTGCTGTCCCAGACGCTCGACGTCTTGTGCCCAGACTGTATTCCGTTCAATGGGCTCACGGTGGACAAGCCCTTGTTCAATCTAGTTTATAATCAGAGTGGTAGCCTCCCGGCCGATGTCGTGTCGGTGGAGCTGGTGAGCGCATCGATTTCCTTGGCCATGCAGAATGACCTTGGCTTCGACCCGATTCGTCCGGCCGTCGCCGCCCCCGGAACCATGACCATCACAATCCACGCTGTGGACGCCACGGGCCCTGAGCTCGGGCGAGTGGTCCTGGATGGGAACGTCGTCACCGACTCCGTGCCGGATGGAGCCCTCACCACAGTGTCGCTCCCTCTCCAGCCCGGCACTCTGACCTCGACGTTTGTCGCCGTCGTCGATGTCTTCTCCCCCCTGGGCGACCCTATCCTAGTCGACATCACCAACAGCTTCGACATCACGGTGACGGTCGGCACCGTCTCGGTTTCGTCCGCCACGCTCGACGTGGACGGCCTAGCGGTCAATCTGGACCCAACACCTCTCGACGCAGAAGGTATCGACAGCACCGCAGTGAATAGGATTCAGAGCGGATCCCTGATCCTGGACATCCAGAACCCGTTCGGCGTGGGAGTCGACTCCTTGTCGTTGGGCATCAGCGGTCCCTTCCCGAGCTCGCCCATTCAGAAGATCCTAAGCATCGGCAGTGGAGCGACCTCCTCGGTGACACTTATGTACACGGCAACCGAGCTCCAATCCTTCCTTGGCCAGTCGGGCGTACAAATCACTGGGGCCGGCACCGTTGTATCGCCTGGCGGACCGGCGACGGTCACACCGACGGATGAGGTGGTGATCGAAGCCACCCTGGACATCGTATTGGAGATCTCATGACTCGGGGAACGAAGCAGCGTACAAGGAGGAGTGACGCGATGATGTCGAAGAAAACGGTGACCGCCGTAATTCTGTCTCTAGCCATAGGGGCGGCCTCATTCCCTGGTGCGGCGTCCGGCCAGCTCCCCTCGGCGAGCACCGCCGCGCTTGCCACATCCAACAACTATACGGCCCTGGCCAGAGGTTTCACGGCCATCGCCTTGAACCCGGCGGGACTCGCCATGCCCGGGAATCCGGGATTCTCGATGTCGTTTCCGACTCTCCCGGTTGAGCTCGGACTCGGGCTGAATGCCCTGACGATCAGCGACGTCAACGCCGTCGAAGGACTGGCGCTTCAGGACTCAACAAGGGACGCGTGGCTAACATCGGTGATTGCCGAAGAGGGTCTCACGGCCCGGGCCGGCCTAGCCATTACGGAGCTCGCGCTGAGCGTCGGTCCTGTCGGCTTTCAGATCTCGACGGTTGCCCAGGCGGACGCGACGATGGCTCCCGATGCTTTCGAGCTGGCCATGTACGGCAATGCCGGCCGCACGGGTACCCCGCGAGACATGACGTTGGAGGGTTTGGGTGTCAACGGATGGGCGGCAACGACCTTCGCCGTCGCGTACGGGATCCCATTGCCGGACGTTCAGAACGGTACCTTCGCGGCGGGAGCGACGCTCAAATATACCCTTGGACATGTCGTGGTCGCGGGCGGCGACGACGGGACTAGCATCATTCAAGGCAACCCCATCATGATGGACCTCTCACTTCCATCGATCGCGCCCGACAGCTTTACGGTGAACAACGGTACCGGTGTAGGCCTGGATCTCGGCGTGGCGTGGGAAGACTCGACCTGGGCGGTCACCGCTTCCATCCAGAACCTATTTCACACGTTCCAGTGGGAGCTCGACGCGTACGCGTACCGACCTGGTGAGGTCATCTTCGATGGCACGTCGATCAGTGACGATTTCGACGCGGTTCCGGCGACGGGCGCGCCTGGAGTGCTCCAAGATTCGGTCTTGGCCCAGAGCTTTAAGCCGGTGCTCATTCTGGGCGGCGCCTACCGGGTCTCTGAAAAGCTCGCAGTGACCGCCGACCTCCGAAAGGACACCGGGGACGCGCTCGTCCATGGAGCGGGTTCGCACGTAGGGTTGGGAGTGGAGTACCGAGCGATCTCGTTCCTGGCGCTACGGGGGGGCATGGCCCGCGCGGGTGGGGCCGGTCAGTTCGCTACGGGCTTCGGCCTGGTGTTGGGTCCAGTGAACCTGTCAGGCGCCTACCTCACCGAGACAGGCCCGGGTGATTTTAAGGCGGCCAGCTTCGCGCTCTCCTTCGGGCACCACTGAGCCGGTACCGGTAACCGAGAACCCCGCCTGGTGGGCGCGAGACCAAGCGTCCGGTCGAACGCGGCCGAGAACTCGGATCCGGAAGCCCTATTCGATGTAGCCATCATCGGAGGCGGCCCCGCGGGGGCCGCGGCGGCCGGCCTTCTGGCGGCCTGGGGACACTCGGTCACGGTATTCTCCCGCTCCGGCTCGCCATCGTCCAGGCTCGCAGAGTCACTGCCACCTAGCACGCGGAAGGTTCTCGATCGCATCGGAGCCTCCAGCGTCGTGGACGGCGAGGGGTTCGTGAGGAGCAAGGGCCACACGGTCTGGTGGGGCGGGTCCGGTCCACGCATCGAAGAATTTCCCGCGGGCAACACCGGATACCAGGTGTTGCGTGCCGACCTCGACCGTGTGCTGCTCGACCTGGCCAGGGCCAACGGCGCACGTGTCGGAGCGGAGACGATGATCCAGGGCGTGGAGCGGGACGGCGAGGTCTACCGACTCGACAACGCGACCATAGCGGACCCGGCCCCAATCAGAGCCCGATTCATCCTGGACTGTTCGGGACGCTCCGGCGTCATCGCACGGCGCGGCCTCCGGCACCAGGAGGAGGGTCCAACCACTCTCGCCCTCGTTGGTATATGGCGCAGTGAGGAAGGGTGGGATGTGCCCGATCCGACCCACACCTTGGTCGAAAGCTACACGGACGGATGGGCCTGGTCCGTGCCGGTCGACGATCATGTACGCTACGTGGCGCTGATGGTCGATCCGCATGTGACGGGATTGAAGCGGGGGAAGGAAATCGGCCCCATCTATCGTTCTGAGGTGGCCAAGACCGAGCGCTTCGCCGCACTACTCGAAGGTGGAGTGCCCCAGGGCGACCCGTGGGCGTGTAATGCGTCGATGTACTCGGCCCATCGCTTTGCCGACGACCGCATGCTGCTCGTGGGCGACGCGGCAAGCTTTTTGGATCCCGTTTCTTCCTTCGGCGTCAAGAAGGCCCTGACGTCCGGCTGGCGTGCTGCGGTCGTCACGCATACGTGCCTAAAGCAACCCGACATGGAGTCCGCCTCTCTCAGTTTCTACGAGGGCCGTGAGCGGCGCGTTTATGCCAGCTACGGAAAACAATCGGCCGAGGTATTCGGCATCGCCGGCCGAGAGCACCGTCATGCGTTCTGGACCACCCGCGCCGCCATGGATGACCGTTATGAGGAACCGGACGAGGACGGCGAGTTGGACATCGAGCGCCTGAAGCGAGACCCCGACGTACTCACCGCCTTCGACCGGCTCCGCCGGACTCCATCGATCGATCTGCGGCCGGGCCCGGCATTGGCCGTGATTGAACGACCGACGATTATTGGACATGAGGTGGCCATGGAGGAACGCCTCTCGACGCCCTCCATCCCAGGGGGGGTCCGCTATCTCCGTGGGATCGACTTGAAGCGGGTCCTGGCCATCGCCCCCGATCACCTACAAGTGCCAGAGTTGTTCGAGGCCTACTGCCGAATAGAAGAACCCGTCATTTTGCCGGACTTCCTGGGCGCCCTCTCGGTCATGATGTCCCGCGGGATCTTAGAGGACCATTAAGCCGCGCTCGTAAGACCTCCCTCGCAAAATCTCTGGACGTGGCGTATGCTATGCCTCGACGTCGCCCCTGGGGTGTGGCGGGGCCGTCCGGGTCGTAGGCAAAGGGGGGTAGCTGCGTATGAACAGACCCACGAGGAACGGCCTTTCCGCGTTCCATCGTGTGCTCCTCGGCCTGATGATTTTTCAGTACCCCACCGGCGCCCATGGCCAAGCCCCGGGTGCCGATAGGGAAGGAACGCCGATCGAGAACGACCTCGTCATCCAACACTGCGCCTCGTGCCACACGCAGGACGAATCCGGCCGACTGACTCGCCTGTCCTACATGCGAAAAACGCCGGAGGGGTGGCAGACCTCGATTCGGAGGATGGTCTCGCTCAACGGCGTGGAGATCGACCCGGCGCCGGCCCGGGAAATCGTCCGGTATTTGGCCAACGAACACGGCGTCGCCCCGGAAGAGCTGCGGGCGGGGCTGTTCGAGGTCGAGCGCCGACTCATCGACTTCAAGTACGAAGCGGACGAGGACACGGAGACGGCGTGCATCCAGTGCCACTCCATGGGGCGGGTCATCACCCAACGTCGGACCACGGAGGAATGGGGCCTCCTCATCGCCATGCACCGCGGATATTATCCGCTCTCGGATGGCCAAGCCTTCCGGTACATGGGACCCGCACCCGGCAGCCCCGGAGCTCCGGATGACACACGGCACCCCATGGACAAGGCGATCGAGCATTTATCCCAGGAGTTCCCACTCGAAACACCCGAGTGGAGCGACTGGTCGGCAACCATGCAGCCCGCGCAAATCGCGGGGACGTGGGCAGTGTCGGCGATTCAACCCGGGTATGGTCGCCTCTTCGGGCAACTGACTATAGAGCAGATACCGGGCACGAACGATGAGTTCACGACCTCGACCACCCTCACCTATGCGCGCTCCGGCAACACCGTTCTGCGTAGGGGAAGCTCGATCGTCTACACGGGTTATCAGTGGCGCGGCAGCTCGGTCATCGGAGTTGGGCGGGATCCACTTCGAGAGGTTCTCTTCGTGGAGCGGGACTGGCAGCAGATCTCAGGCCGCTGGTTTACGGGGGCCTACGACGAGTTGGGCTTCGATGTCCACCTTTACCGCGTCGGTAATGACCCGATGATCCTCGGGATGGAGCCCAGGGCGCTGAGAGCCGGATCCGAGGAACAGGAGGTCCGGATTTTCGGAGCCAACCTACCGAGTGTAATCCCACCCGAGGCTGTGAACCTCGGACCCGGAATCACCGTACGCCGAGTTGTTCGGTCTGACGGCAATTCGGCTACGGTCGTCGTCGACGTGGACGATGACGCGTCGGTGGGACCGCGGGATATTTCCGTGTCGGCTGCCCGCCGTCCGGAGAGCGGCTTCGTCTACGACCAGGTCCACGCCATCCGAGTTAGCCCCGAGTGGGGAATGGCGCGCATCGGAGGCGCGCGTATGCCGAAGGGCTACACCCAATTCGAGGCCCGGGCCTACCATCGAGGCACGGACGGAAGGGCGGGGACAGCCGATGACGTCGATCTCGGCGTCGTAGACGCCACCTGGAGCCTGGAGGAATACTCGGCCACGTTCGACGACGACGACATAGAGTACGTCGGCGAAATCGCGGAGCGTACCGGATTCTTCACTCCGGCACTGGACGGGCCGAATCCCGAACGGAGTGGAAATCGCAACAACATCGGCGACGTATGGGTCATCGCGAACTTCTCGCCACCGGGGGTAGAGGCCGATCGACCGCTGCAGGCTCGTGCACACCTCATCGTCACGGTGCCGCTGTACATGCGCTGGGATCCGTGGGGAGACCTGCCATGAGCCCTCCCGCCACCGGAGGTCTCGCCCTGCGCGAGTTTCACCCGTTCGAGGCTGCCGGGGAGCACTTCCTCTACATGGTGCCCAGCGCCGGCGTGTTCCATGTCGATACGCCCTCGTGGGACGTGCTGAGGACGTTGGACGGGCAGCCCATGTCCGCCGCCGACCTTACGGCGGCGCTGGCGGACCGGTATCAAGCCCACGAGGTGGCCGATGCCATTCAGGAGCTTCAAGAGATCCGGGCCATCGGCGACGCGCACCTGCCCCCGGCGGGATACCTGCCGGTCATCCCGCCGCAGGACTTTCCGCTCACGACGATGGTCCTCAACGTCACGAACAAGTGTAACCTGGCCTGCACCTACTGCTACGAGTACGGCGAGGACAAGATCGTCGACACGGATTTCGGCGCGAAGCCCAAGTTCATGAGCGAAGAGACGGCTCGCGAGTCCGTAGACTTCATGTTTCAGGAATCGGGCAGCAATCGGGTCGCTAATCTGACGTTCTTCGGCGGGGAGACGCTCCTCAACTTCAAGGTGCTGAAAAGGACCCTCGCTTACGCACGGGAACAGGCGGTCCTCCTGGGGAAGGAAGTGCAGTTCAGCCTCACCACCAACGCCACGCTGTTACGCCCGGAGATCATCCAGTGGCTGGTCGACAACGAGGTGGGTGTGACCATCTCCATCGACGGGCCGAAGGAGTCCCAAGACCAGTTCCGGGTCTTCAAGAACGGGATGGGCAGCTACGAGCTGGTCCTGCCCAAGATCAAGGAGCTCCTGAAGCGCCACACCGCCCACCTCATCGGCGCACGGGTGACGCTGACCAAGCAGAATCTGGACATCATGAAGATCTTCCGGCACCTCACCGAGGATCTCGGATTCTGGTCGGTGGGCTTCGCACCCGTGACGACTGCCGACGGGCGAGATTACGCCATCGAGGGGGACGGCTTCAGCTCGATGCTGGAGCAGTTCGCCGAGCTCGCCGAGGATTTCAAGGAGGCGGCTCTCGAGAATCGCCACCATGGATTCTCCAACCTGAATGAGACCCTCGAAGAGATCCACAAGGGGATGAGCAAGGCGTTTCCGTGCGGGGCCGGCCTGGGTTTGATGGGTGTGGCGACGGACGGCGATGTGGCGCTCTGCCATCGTTTCGCCGGCTCGGACGAACACAAGATCGGGTCGGTGCAGAACGGAATGGACCGGGAAAAGCAGTCTCGGTTCCTGGAGATGCATCACGTTGCGAACAAGACGGACTGCCATACATGTTGGGCTCGCCCACTGTGCGCCGGGGGGTGCTATCACGAGGCCCACACACGGTACGGAACCACGGCGCAGCCAAACCTTCACTACTGTGATTGGATCCGTAGTTGGACCGATACCTGCCTTAGGGTCTACGGAGAGATCGCGACCCACAATCCGAACTTCTTAAGGCAGTACGACACCCCGACCCCAGTGCCCGCCTGAGGAGGCCCGCATGAAAGTAAAGACGTGAAACACATCAGGGCGATCAACCAGAAGGCGACCCGCATCGAAGAAGTCGCGCGGAGCGAGCGGGGGACCGGGGACGTGGGGGACGGGGGAGTCGCCGGCGAGCACGACGTCGTCGCCCTCGAAAGCGGTGCGCCCGAGGGGCCGCACATCCCCTTGGGCTGCTCCCTCGTCTTCGCTCCCGGGTGGGAAGTAGACTCGAGCGGCGGCACGGCCGGACTATGCCAACCGGTCGAGCGCGATCTCTTCGATTGCCACAACGGCTGCTTCTGGCCAGTCCAGGTCCCGGACCACCTCAATCACGCTGCGGATTGGACGTCCAAGTGTGCGACCGCACAGCAGGACTGGCGGAAAATAGACTTGATCTTCCCTTGAAGGCTGTTGAAGCCGAACCTGAGGGTCACAAGGTGAATAGACTCCCTTCTTCGCTCGCCGTCCTGCTCTTGGCCGCCGTTCTGCTTGCGACGTGGGCCCCGTTGGCGGCGCAGGGCACAGCAACCGCGCCCTCAGGAGGCAACGGAACGTTCTACATCAGCACGTACACTGACCAGATTCAGGTCCTTGAGGAGCGCACCCGCACGGTCATCGGCCAGATCCAGACGCAGAATGGAATCCCGGACGGTTTCGTGCTGTCGGCCGACCGTGAGCGCCTTTACGTGTCCGATGCCACGATGTTACACATCGAGACCATCGACCTCGCGGAACGCCGCTCCATCGACACCTTCACGCTTGGCGGGGGGGATGAGCAGTTCAGGATTCAGAGTTTCGCCGTCGATCCACAAGAGACGTACGCGCTCATCTTGGGGAAGACGAGGATCAAGCATCTCGACCGGTTCGAGATCGGGCCGAGCATCATAATCCGCTACGACCTCCGGAGGCACGAGGTCATGGACACGATCCCGTGGCCCGGTGGCCATGAGCGCGAACGTGCGAGCTTCATGTTCTCACCCGACGGGAGTCTCGTTTATTTCTCGGCCGAAGACATGATCGTTTTGGAGTCCGAGAACTTCACCGAAGTCGACCGCTGGGAGATCTCTCAAGAGCTGGAACCGGGACTGGGGCAGGTGAGGCCTAGTTTCACCGCCAGCTACTTCGAGGATGCCGGCTTTTTTACGGGGCTCGTGCGGATCACCGACCCGATCAATCACCGCCGCATGATCGGCATCGCTCGGGTCGACTTGGCCGAGAAAGACATGGAGTTCTACACGCTCGGCCCGAACGTACCGGTCGGCCGCTTCACTTTGGCCCCCGGGGGGAGGAAAGCATGGGCGCTCTACTCTGAGGTCGGCCGCTACGAGTTCTGGGCCATCGATCTCGAAGAGCGCCGGGTCACGCACCGCGAGATAATCGAGGGCCGGCCCCGCATGGGCCTCACTGCGAGCACGAACGGGGAGCTGTTGTACGTCCACGTGGCCGGCAATACCATCGACATCTACGATTCAGAGACGTACGAGTACTTCGAGACGGTCGATGTCGGAGGCGATATGAGAGGCTTTATCCTGCTTCCGGACCCCGACGCGCCGTAGGCCCGACCGACCCTGAGATGGATTTGCAGCAAACCTCCGACTTGGCTCGCGTTCTCGCCTACGTGGCTCCGTACTGGCGCCGCCTCGTGCTCGTCGTCGTTCTCAGCCTGACCGGGACGGTCCTCTCACTCTTCATCCCCTATCTCTCGAAGCTCCTCGTCGATTCGGCGCTTCTGGCCCGTGACGCGGGCGCGCTCGTTCGCATCGTAGCCGCCTTCTTTGCCATCACCGTGCTCTCGTTCGTCATGAACGTCACGAGCGGCATGCGGTACACGCGGGTGTCGGCGGACATTCTCTTCGACATGCGGCGCAAGCTGTATGAGCACCTCCAGACCCTCTCCCCGCGGTTCTATGCGGAGACCTCGCTGGGTGAGATCGTCTCTCGGATCAACAGCGACATCGGTGAGATCCAGCGAATCGCCTCGGAGACCGCCCTCGCGTGGATCGGCAACATCCTCTTCTTGGTGGGAACGGTGGCCTTGCTGCTGTGGCTCGACGCGCAGCTGTTCCTGGTCAGCTTGCTCATGGTCCCGCCGAGCCTCTGGGCGCTCGTGCGTTATCGGCGGCGCCTGGAGGTCAGCGTAGGAACGCTCCGGCAGAGCAGCGCGGACATCGGCACGTTTCTGATCGAAACGATTCAGGGGATGAAATTGGTCGTCGCGTCCAACGCCCAGGAGCGCGAGCTCGATCGATTCGGCGACAGAAATGACACGTTCGTCGACGCGCTGATGTCGATGCGATGGCTTTCCTATCTAGCCGGCGGCCTCCCAGGGCTGATCCTCTCGGCGGGTACGGCCATCGTCTTTCTGTTCGGAGGCTCCCGGGTGATCGACGGTTCGATCACTCTCGGCACCTTCGTCGCCTTCATGGCCTACCAGATGCGCCTCCTCTCTCCGGTTCAGGGACTCATGAATCTCTGGGCCAATTTCGCCACCGCCAAAGTGTCGCTCCGCCGAGTGCATGAGATCCTCGATACGGAACCCGGCGTCAGGGAGCGAGATCACCCCGTCCGTCTGTCTTCCGTTCGCGGCGCCTTGTCCTTCGAAGATGTCTCCTTCTCCTTCGGGAGAGGCGGACCCGTCCTGGAGGGGGTGAACTTCCACGTGGAACGGGGGGAGATTCTTGCGATCGTGGGGCCGAGCGGAAGCGGGAAGTCCACCGTGGCGGATCTTCTTACTCGGCACTTCGATCCGGACCATGGCAGCATCCGCCTCGACGGGCATGACCTGCGGGAGGTATCCTTGACCGACCTGCGACGCCATATCGCGTCGGTCGACCAGGATCCGTTCGTTTTCAACTGCTCGATCGAAGAGAACATTCGGTATGCCGATCCCTCGGCAGAGTCGCAGGTGGTGGTGGAAGCGGCGGCCTCGGCCGGTTTGCATGACTTCCTGGCCGGGCTCCCGGACGGATTGCACACGGCAGTCGGTGAGCGCGGGCTCGCCCTCTCTGCGGGCGAACGCCAACGCATCTCCATCGCCCGAGCCCTCCTCGCCGATCCCGAGGTTCTGGTCTTGGACGAAGCCACCGCCGCGTTGGATCCTCTGGCCCAAGAGCGCGTGATCGAGGGATACGAAGCCGTGATGAGGAATCGCACCACCGTGCTCATCACGCACCGTCTGGAGTTGGCCCGGCGCGCGGATCGAATATTGGTGATCTCCGGTGCCCGCATCGTCGAAGACGGGTCGCCGACCGAGTTGATTCGCGCCCGGGGGCCGTTCTATCGGCTCTTTCGGCGGGAACTGGAGGCGTCTTCGGCCAAACCGATCGAGGCAGGAGCTTGACCGGCGTGTCCACCTCAGCTCCCCTCGGACATCGGGTCGGGCGGGACCATCCGTCGATTCGTGGTCGCTCGGGTCGCGGCGTCATGGTGGCCGTAATCGACAGCGGTGTGCACGCGGAGCATCCCCATGTGGGTTCTGTCCTGGGCGGCGTCGCGATCGAGCCGGATGGTGAAGCTCACGCCGACTACCTGGACCGTCTCGGCCATGGCACGGCCGTAGCGGCGGCCATTCTCGATAAGGCCCCGGATGCCGACATCCAGGCGGTCAAGGTGTTCGGGCGAACGCTCGCTACGTCGAGCGGCGCCTTGGTGAAGGCGATCGATTGGGCCGTTGAGCAGAGGGCGCGCCTCATCAACCTGAGTCTCGGAACCGTAAGATCTGGAGGCGACCTGGTCCTGTGGGCGTCGGTCCGGCGTGCCGTGGAGAGGGGGGCTCTGATCGTATCTCCCTTGGAGTATGAGGGACGGGTGTGGCTGCCCGGGAGCCTGGCGGGAGTCGCCGGAGTGACCCTCGACTGGGGATGCCCTCGGGAAGAGGTCCGGGCGGCGCCGGCGCCCAGTCCGGCCGGGGAGGGCGTCTTTGTCGCGTCGGGTTTTCCCCGTCCCATTCCTGGGGTCCCCGTGGAGGCCAACCTCAAGGGTGTGAGTTTCGCCACGGCGAACGTCACTGGAATCCTCGCTTGTCTTCTCGAAGATCGCCCCCAGATCCGGTCACTCAGCGACGTTTGGCCGCTACTCCACGGGCAGGGATGATGTCAGTCCTCGCAAGGAGGACGTCGGCCCTCACGGACCGCTACCGTACGGCGGCTCCCTCGCCGGCCGTGCCGATCTCGCCGAAAACCTCGTTCTGAATTCCGTACTCCCTCCAATCTCGGTGGTCGAAATGCCACCATTCACCGGAATTGACGGTGAATCCTTCGGACTCCATCACCTGCCGTAACAACTCCCGATGCCAGCGCTGTCTGGCGGTGCCGCCCGAATAGTCCGCATACGCACGGTGGGAGAACTCGTCGTAGGAACTGGGCATTGGAATGGCCTCTCCAGTGACGAGATCGTAGAGCGAGAGATCCACCGCCGCACCACGGTTGTGCCTCGACCCACTCGCCGGGTTCGCGACGAACTCGCGCTGATGGGTGGGAGTCGCGTCCCAAAACATCTTGGTTACGTACCAAGGACGGTAACCGTCGTGTATCAATAACCCGTAACCATCGGTGGCGAGCGCGTGGTGGGCCCGCACCACCGCGTCGGCAGCGGGCCCTTGAAGGAACGCACGGGGGTCTTCGTAGAAGACGGCGTTCATGAAGTTGTTCGTGGTCGCGTAACGGATATCGAGCTTGATGGTGGAATCCAAGGACGTGAGTTCAACCAACTCCGATTCCCGAAAAGGCCCTTCCTCCACCGGTGGTGACGCCGCGAGCGCCTCGACCCGAAGCTCCTCGACCTCCCGTACAGGCTCGATCCGAAAGGTCTCGCCCCCAACGGTGCCGATCTCTCGCCTGGTGAAGTAGGCTTCGCTCAACTGGAAACCCGCCGCGCGGCCATCCCCCCCGCGTGTGAACAGGAGGCGCTCCTCCTCATCGGCACCTGGGGGACGACCGAGAAATTCATCCGCCGACGCCTCTTCCAGCGGATAGGCCACCTCCCCGCGACGTAGGTGGAGCCGCGAGTCGTCCTCCAGGACGAGCCAGACGTCGTCGTCCGAGCCGTATTCCCCGATCAACCCCGCCCAGCGTGCAGGGGGGGCGTCCGGGGCGCCGGCTTGGGGCGCAACGGACCCGGGCGGGCGGCTCGCGCCTCCCTCGCTTTGAGCGTCCGGCGAGCAGGCGGAGACCCACACGCTGAAGAAGAATGTCAGCACCAGGCAATAAGTGCTTCGGATGGATCTAATGGCAGGCTTCACCGTGGTATCCTGGATTGAGCCCTCTCACCAACAAAATCGGGCTGAGCTTGAACGGCGCCGCTCCAATCATGTAGACTGTAGCCCCTACCACTGTAAAGAGCGGACATGACCACACCGCACGACACCATTGATGGTGAGGCCCGGACCGAGGTGTCCCTTCGTCCGCCCCTGGCGGCGATCGTGATCATCGGACTCCTGCTCATCGCGGCCGTGATATTCGTAGTATCGAGCCTTCGGCAGTCCACGCCTCTGACCTGGTACCCTGTGTCCGTCGCGGATCCGCAGGAGGTGGGAGACCGGCTCGCTGGACCGTCCGTCTATACCGTGGACGGAAGAGGGGACACGTTCACCTTCTTCGACTTCTCCACCGGCTCGGTTGTCGAGTCGCCGGAGCCTCTTGGATGGGACCTGGCGTTCCGGAGATTCACGATCCTCGCGAACGGGGGCCCGGACTTCGCGGGACAGGGAGGGATCCTCGATCTCGGCATCACGTCGTTCGACTCCCTGGCCACCGTTCCGACGAACGGGTACGCCGTAAACCCACCGGGCGGTGAGGCGAGCAACACGGCAACAGCCCAGTGGTACGAGTACAGTTGGACCAGCCACCTCTTGAGCCCGAAACCCAATGTTTTCGCCGTTCGGACCGCCGACGGTCGTTATGCCGTGTTCCAGATTCTGAGCTACTACTGTCCGGCCGCCCAAGCCGGCTGCACGACCATTCGGTACCGGTACCAGGGCGCCGGAGGCACCGTGTTCGCTCGCCGCCCGACGGGCCGGTGACTGAGAGGAGGAGTTCGAGGGCGCTGGACACCGGTGGTCGTTGGTGCGTACGATATGGGAGTAAATCGACTATGGTTCCAGCATAGGAGTGAATCTTGCGGGTGGAAACGACTCTATGAGGTGGCTCGCGATCGTGGTCCCTCTCCTTCTCCTTATCGCCCTCGGAGCTTGCGAGGGACCGGTGGGGCCGGAGGGTCCGCAGGGGCCCGATGGTGCCGTCGGACCCATCGGTCCCGAGGGTACCGGGGGAAGCGTGCGCTTGATCGCGACCGGCACGATTGGCGCAGACAGTACCGCGGCGGCCGAGGTCCCGCCCGGCGTTGGGAGCCTCGCGGATCTCCCATCCCTGACATGCTATCAGTCGGAAACCGGGGCTGTGTGGCTTCCGGTGACAGACATCCTGTGCGCGCTTTTTGAGACGCCAGAGGGTAATCTGGCGATCGCCCTGGTGAGCGGAACGCCAGGCTGGTTATTCTTCTTCGTTGCAGTGTTCTGACGATCCTTCTTCCTGAGTCACCGCCACGAACCGATCGTCTGTCCGGCTGGACACGCGTCACCTGAACTCAGGTTCGGGTTGTTGTCCAACTCGATCTGCACCATCGGGAAGGCGATGTCGTCTCCTCCATTGATTCTAGTCTTCACGGGGGGAAAGAGATCGATGTTCACCGTTGGATCCAGCCGTAGCCGCCGGGATGTGGTGAGCCGATCTCCGGTCAGCCAGAGCTCGCGAGCCCGCTCAGCAGCCACTGTCCTGAGGTCCTGCGCGAACGTCCCTGCGAGGGTTAGATCCACGAGTTCGTCCCCCGAATCCGGGGGGTCGACACCCCATTGGACGGTGGCCCGGAGGCTGTAATCCGAACGCAGGTCGTTGAGGAGTAGCTCGGCCGTCGCCGTCTGACCGCTGCGCACCGCCGCCTCGGCACGGATGAGCATGGCCTCCGCGCCGGAAGCCATAAGCACCCTGCTATCGGCCCGGTTATAAAGACCCTGCAGACTCACGGGGAAAACCGAAGAGAAGGCCGTGAAGCCCTCAGGCTCGAATTCCAGCAGATTCAGAGAGATGAATTCGTCGAAGTGCTCCCACCTCTCGTTCCCCCTAGTCGGTCTGGTGCCGTCCCCTACTGTCCATCGGATGGCCTGGATGTCACCCCAGGTGAACATATACATCTCATTGTATTGGGCGGGGTCGTTTTGCGAGAATTCTGCCCAGTGCACGAAATCACGCGGCACCACGGCCGCGAGTACTGCCGCCTGCGGAAAGTTCCGTAGCCAAAGATGGGCCCGGGCCTGGCCCACGATCGCCGCCAACCGGATTTCTTCGAGCCCCGCCATCGCCCCTTGCGTCTCCGCTTCCTGAAGGAACGTGAGGGCCTGAGACATCCGGCCGTCCGGCATCAAAGGGGAGCTTTCCGGAAACATTCCCGTGAGGATGCTCCAACAATAGAGCTCGGCCATCCAGATCCGAGAAAACCCACCGTAGAGCTTCCCCAGGGCGATCCCCTCGTTAAGCTCGTCCAAAACCTCCTCGAAGGCCGAGTCCTGAAGTCGATTCTGCAAGAGCTCCACCGTCGTATCCGCCTGCATCCGTGCTTGATGCAAGGGGGTGTACATCGCACCCTCCAAGGTCGCGTTGTTCGCCTGGATTCGTCGTCGGTCGACCTCGAGCCGCGTCTCAAAGGTCCCCGACAGGATCATCTCGTCGGTGAGCAGCGCAGAGTATCGAATAACGTCGTCCACAGCTTCCTGGTAGTTACCCACCATCCCGTTTACGAGCGCCGGCACTGCTGCCGGACCCGAAGCCTCGACGTCCTCAAAGACGATGATTCCCGTCTGGTCGATGTCGAGGATCCCGTCGCACGCGGGCAGGACGAGGACCCCCGCCAAAACGAGCGAAAGCCATCGCCGCAGCGGTCCCATTTCAGTCTCTATATGCATGTCAGGCACCCGACCATCAGAACGAGATTGAGAGCCGCCCCGTGACGCGCTTCGCCAGAGGCAGGGTGAAGAATTCAGCCCGCAGGCTCTGGGATCCTCCCGCGAAACTCACCTCGGGGTCGAGCCCGGTGTAACCCGTGAATAGCGCCAGGTTCTCCCCAACAATGGTGAAGCTCGCTCGACTCGCTCCCGTGCGCTCGACCCAGCTCTGCGGCAAGTCGAACCGGGCAGAGACGCTCCGGAGCCGTGCAAAATCTGCGTCTTCGATCCAGGGCGCGTATTCCAGGTCGTCGCCTGCCGCCGCCTTAATCTTGGTCTCGTCGGTCCGCTCGCCGTCCGGCCCCACCTCGAAGAGCTCCGTGCAGACTCCACCGTAGGTGCCACCCCCAAGGAAGCCGCACCGGAACTGCTCGGTGCTGTTGAACTGCTGATGACCGGCAGCAAAGCCGAGGTCCGCTGACAATGTTACCCAGCCGGAGAGCTCGAACGACGTCGATATCGAGCCCTCCAACTCCGGTGTGGGATGACCGACGAAGACTGCCGTGTCCGACGCCACCGCGTTTCCGCTCTCGTCGATGGTATACGTGCGGCTGAAGTAGGAAGCGTAGGGAAGCCCCTCCTCATGCCGCTGACTGTCGCCTCCAAGCCCGAAGATGATGTGCTCGTCCAGGTCGGTGACTTCACCCTTCGCCGTGGAAACGTTGAGTCGCCAATCCCACCTCCGGTCCCTGGTATTTAGAACGACCCCAGTCAGGCCCAGCTCAACGCCGCGGTTCGTCATTTCACCGATGTTCGTGAATAGGGGCCCCGAATAACCGGTGGAGGGAGCGAGAGGCCGTCCTACGATCGCGTCCTTCGTGGTCTGGCTGAACCAGGTGAAGTCGAGGCCAAGGCGTCCATCCAAGAGATCCATCTCAAACCCCAGCTCCACTTCCTGGCCTCGCTCCGGCTTGAGCCCTGAGTTTCCTGGCCCCACGAGTGACAGGCCCGCCACGTCCTCTCCTTGGAAGGTGACTCGCCGTGGGCCCAGGAGCTTGAGCGCGGCGAAGCTCGCCGGCTGCTTTCCGGACTTCCCCCACGCGCCTCGCAGCCGAAGTGATTCCACAAACGTGCCGGGGACGAAGTCTTCGAACCAGTCCTCCTCGCTGATCACGTACGAGGCCATGACCCGCGGGTATGCCTGCCCCCCGAGGTTCTCGCCGAAGGCGCTGCTGTCGTCGAATCGCAGGCCGGGCGTGAAGAAGATGCGATCGCGGTACCCGAACAGCTGTTGCACGAACACCCCCAGTGTCCGGGTCTCGCCGATGGACTCGAAGCCCTCGGTCTCAACCGCACTGGAAACCGTGCTGGATCCAAGGGGAAGAATTCGTCCTGTCCCGCCCGTGGACTCGAACTTCTGGCGGAAGAACTGAATGCCTACGGAAGTGATGGTGTTGAGCTCCGGGGAGATGTCGAATGTGGCGTTCGCGTTCCCCTCCAGGGTGAGCAAACGGTTCAATCCATGCCCGATGCTCCGGAGTCCGCGGGAAGCGTCGTCGAACGGGAGGTCCGGGTTCACCGGTACGAAGAATCCCGTCCGGTCGGAGAACTGATCGTAGCCCACGGTTCCGCTGGCAGTCACGAAGTCCAAGGGGCGGTAGTCGACGGTTGCGCTCACGGTCAAGCGCTCGACCTTCTGTGAGTTAGAGAGGGTCGCTACGTCGTCGAAGGTACGCTCGGAGAAGAACGGATTGTCCGCGCAGTTGTCGTCTGAAAGGCTTTCCAACGTCGAAGCTACCCCCGCGCTGACCATCGCACGGTGTAACTCCCATGCGACGGGACACGTCATCCATTCACCACCGATGACGAGGTCCGAACGCTTGATAGGAGCTACCCAGGGGAAACCCACCATGGCCACTCCGATGTATCCAAAGGAGTTGTTGTCGTTGTCCGGCAGAGACACCCGGTTGTAGCTGTATCCCGTGGACAGCGAGATATCCAGTTTCTCGGAAGGAAAGAGGTTGAAATTCGCCCTGAAGTTCCGCTCGGTCGATTCGTTGTTCTCCAGAGTGCCCTGGCGTCCGCTGAACTCTCCTGAAAGGAAATAAGTGACGTTCTGGGCCCCGCCCCGGAGTGAGATGCCGTAGACCTGCTCCACACCGGTGCGCCATGGCGTCCCATAAGAGGTGTCACCCCCTACTCCATCGCCAAGGAGGTTCATGCTGTACAGCGTGTCCGGGAACGTGGCGAAGAACGTACCAGGCGCGATCTGACCAGGTTCGAACAGTTCGGAGAGATCTTGCAGTGGATCGAAGAACGACCGGGGATTCCAAACGGTCTCCGGCCAGTCCGTGTCATCCCAGTTCGCTCCCCACTCGGACCGGACCGTCCACTCGGTGATCCCAGAGCGACCGCGCTTCGTCGTGATCCGGATGACCCCCGCCGCTGCCTCGGCGCCGTAGAGCGTCGCGGCGGAGGGGCCCTTCACGATCTCCACAGACTCGATGTCCTCGAGCGTCAGATCGTTCAGACGGCTCGTGGTCTGGCCTCCAACACCAGGCCCCGACTGAACGCTGTTGGACACACGCGCGCCGTCGATGTAGATCAGGGGCGTGTTACTCAGGCTGATCGTGCCGTTTCCGCGGATCTTGATGGTCGAGGCGGCTCCGACGGTGCCTGAGCTCTGCAAAACCTGCACTCCCGTGGCTCGACCCTGGAGCAGGCCTGTGAGGTTCACCGGCGCAGCGCGCTCCAGTTCGTCGTCGACCTGAATTGCGACCGCAGCATTGCCGAGCTCGCGGCGCCGCTGCAGGCCCGTGGCGGTCACCAGAAGTTCGTCGAGCGCAACGGCCGAAACGAGTAAGCTGAAATCCACCGTCGAGATCTGCCCGGCCGCGACCTGCAGCGTACGAACTACCGGGGCGTACCCCAACCTCTCGAGGCGCATCTCGACTTCGCCTACCGGCACCTCGCTGATCCTGTAGCTTCCCTCGATGTCAGTGAACGCCGCGACCGCGGTGCCGGCGATGAACACGCGCGCGTCGGATACCGGTCGGAGACTTGCCGCATCCGTCACCGTTCCGGTCACGCTTCCAGTCTGCTGCGCTTCCAGGAACGAGGTGGGTAGAAGAACGAAATGGAGAGCCAACCCTGCGACCAGCCCCCCCCAGCGGGAAGAAAAGCGCGGACAAGGTCTTAGATTCATGCGGTTGCTCCTGATCGGTCGCCCTCCGGCCGAGAGAGAACTGAGAATATTATCAAATTAGTACAGCGACCCCGGCGAAGGAACGATCGCCCATCGCGCCGACATCGGCACTGTGCCAATCTACGAACCGTGGATAGGGGGTCTACACTTAGGAACCTTTTCCATACCTGATCGGTTCCACTCTATTGATTCGACGAACCGACGCAAACCGGGCAAAGGCGCCGCCAGAGCTGCCCGAGTGGAGCGCAAGCGACAAGGGGAGGCCGCCATGAGCATTGCCCATCGGCGCCTCCGATGGAGGTGGGGGCTCCTCCTTCTGTCCGTAGGGCTCGCGGGCTGCGATCTCATCACCGGGAACGCGCCGGAGGCCTCCACGATCGTCATCTCACCGCCAGGTATCACCTTCGACGCGATCGGGGCCACGGCAACCCTGTCTGCCGAGGTTCGGGACCAAAACGATCAGGTCTTGGAAAACGAGGAGGTCACGTGGAGCTCCTCGGACTCGAACGTCGCCACGATTTCACCGGCGGGGCTCGTGACAGCCGTCACAAACGGGACGGCGACGATCACGGCTGCCGCCGGAGCGGCCTCCGGGTCGGTCAACCTCTCGGTCACGCAGCTGGCCACCATGCTGGAGAAGGTGTCCGGCGATGGCCAGCTTGGGCCCGCCGGCCAGCCCCTTCCAGAGTCTCTCGTGGTTCACGCCCACGATCGGCTAGGAAATCCCGCCATCGGTGTGCCGATCGAGTTCCAGATCGTAGAGGGGGGTGGGAGCCCGACCCCGGCCCAAACGCAGACAGACGTGCAGGGGATGGCCTCCACCACTTGGACCCTCGGTGCGCTCGCCGGCGAGGCGCAGGCCGTTCGGGGTTTCCTCAGTTTTAGAGTCGGGGAGAGGGTGGACTTCGAAGCCACCGCCGTTCCCGGCCTCCCCGGAGAGATCGTCGTTGTCTCCGGCGACGGGCAGGCGGCCCCGCGACTCTCGACCCTTTTGGACCCTCTCACGGTGCGTGTCGAGGACCTCTTCCAGAATCCCATCGAAGGCGTAGGCGTGGAGTTCGTGGTGATCGCAGGAGGTGGTTCCGTGCAACCGACCAGTACGAGCACGGACGTGGCGGGCTTGGCCACCACTCAATGGACTCTGGGAGTGCCCCTCGGTGACCAGAGCGTTTCCATCATGGTTGACCCGCTCCTGCCGACCACCGTCTCTGCCATCGCCACGATTGTTCCCCAGCTGGTGCAGATCCTGGACGGAGACGGGCAGACGGGGACCGTGGGACAGCCGCTTCCGAATCCACCGTCCGTGCGGGTCCTGGATCCAGGGGGGGCGCCCGTCTCTTCGTTGGACGTGGACTTTTCAGTGTCGGCGAACGGGGGCCTCCTCGAATCAATGGACGGAACTGAGGTCTCGCCCAACCTAACGGTCCGAACGGACGCGATGGGCGACGCTACGGTCGGGGGCTGGATCCTGGGGACCACACCGGGCACCCATGAGGTAACCGTCGAAGTGCCGGGACTTGTTCCGGTGGTCCTGACCGCCATGGCCGAGATAGGCCCTCCGGCGCTACTGGTGAAAGTCTCCGGAGACGAGCAGTCGGGGGTCGTCGGCACACTGCTCGACGCTCCCCTTGTCGTCCGCGTGACGGACACGCAGGGGAACCCCGTGGCGGGATCCACGATCACGTTTGGGCCCGCGTCGGAAGATGGCTCCGTGTTTCCCACGCAGGCGACCTCGGACTCGAACGGAACCGCCGCCACCGAGTGGACCCTCGGCTCGTCCCAAGGATCACAATCCGTCGGGGCCTCGATCGGGACCGGGGCGATGGTGACCTTCACGGCAACCGCGACGGGGGAGAACGGGGCCGGGGGGTTGGCCATCGAGCTACTGTTCATCGACCAGCCAACGGCGCCTCAAAGGCAGGCCTTCGACGACGCTGTGAGCCGATGGGCGGCGCTGATCCCGGGAAAACTCGAGCCAGTGCCCGTGAACCTCGCTGCCGGGAACTGCCGATCCAACTCCCCGGCGATCAATCAGGTAGTCGACGACTTGCTCGTATTGGTGTCCCTGGAATTCATCGATGGAGCGGGCGGGACATTGGGTTCGGCAGGCGTCTGCTCCCAGAGAATGTCGAACGGCCTTCCCATCGTGGCGAACCTGAGACTCGACACGGACGACCTCCGTCTTCTGGAGGGGACCACGCGCCTCGTCGACCTGATTGTGCACGAGCTCGGGCACGCGTTGGGGTTTGGCACCCTGTGGGCAGGCAAGGGGTTTCTCGAGAACCCCTCCCTTCCAGCCCCCAGAGGTGCCGATACACACTTCGACGGCCCGAGCGCTGTCACCGCCTTCGATGCCATAGGCGGCAACGCGTACACCGGAGGGCAGAAAGTGCCTGTGGAGAACGAGGAGGGAGGCCCAGGATCCCGGGACAGCCACTGGCGATTGACGGTCTTCACCAATGAACTGATGACCCCACTCCTTACCACCGGGGCGAACCCGCTCAGCCGGGTCACCGTTGCCTCCTTCGGGGACCTGGGGTACGTCGTGGACGAGGGAGCAGCAGACACGTTTCAGCTCAACCTGTTAGCTGCACCGTCCGCGGTGGGGGAGGAGGTGGAGATGTTTCTGCTGGGCGACGACATTTGGCGAGGGACTATCTATCTCCTGGACGAGGAAGGACGAGTCCGCGGTGTGTTGCAGTGATGGCCGGTGACACAACACGAAGTTAGCCCTACGCTACCGCCCCTCCATCAGGAGTTGGATCGGGCTCGACCGTGAGCAGCCTTGGCAGGATCTGCCCGGCTTGGCCTCGAATGCTCGACACCGCGACCTCAGTCAGCGGAGTAGACTCTGTGTTCACCTCCACAACCACGCCCCCCGATTCTCTCGTCAGGAGGGGCAGCGAGGCCGCCGGGTGTACCAGCCCACTCGTGCCCACGACCAGGCAGACTTCTGCGGTCGCCGCCCCTACCGTCGCCTGTCGCAGGATCTCGGGATCGAGTCCCTCTCCAAACCAGACGACGTCCGGCCGTAGCAGTGCCGCGCACTTCCCGCACCGTGGCAAGGAAGCCTTGCTCTTGGCATGAACAGGATGGCGATCCGACGTCCGATCGTCGCATCCGGTGCAGCGTGTCCGAAAGAGAGATCCGTGGAGCCGAATGGGCGCGGCTCGAGCGGCTGAATCCCCCGGGAAATTCCCCTCGGACACAACTTCTTCCAGGGCTAGTTCGTGAAGACCGTCCACGTTTTGGGTCACGAGGCGCGCATCCTCGTTTTCGAGGGTGAGGCGGGCGATCGCCGCGTGCGCCGCATTGGGGCGGCACGCCCCCACTCGCTCTCTCCGCCACCCGTACCACTCCCACACGAGTCTAGGGTCGGCCTGGAAGGCCTCAGGCGTCGCGAGCGCCTCCGGCCTGTGCGTCCTCCAGAGGCCGTCGGGACCGCGGAACGTGGGCACCCCCGACTCCGCGCTTACCCCCGCCCCGGTAAGGATCAGGATCCGGCGGGCCGAGCCCAACAGCCGGCGCGCCTGGTCTATCTCGTGAAGGTCGTGCACCGGAAGCGCCGGTAATCAGCTGCGCAGCACAGCCCAAGCCAGAGCGGCCCAGCCCGCGATCATGGCGACCCCTCCCACCGGTGTGATTGCGCCGAGCCAGCGCTGCCCCGTGAGGACCAGGATATACAAGCTTCCCGAGAAAACGACGATCCCGAGGATGAACAACCATCCGGCGACGGTGGTCGCCCCCGAGGGCCACCGAGAGGCGACCCACGCCACGGCCAAGAGTCCCAGGGCGTGGTACATGTGATACCGTACGCCCGTCTCGAATATTTCCAGATCGGCGGGGGTCACTCGGCTCTGCAGCCCGTGAGCGCCGAAGGCCCCCACGATCACCCCGATCATCGCCGCAACCGCGCCAGCGACCGCAAAAAATCGCTCCATGATCTCCTCTCTATCTCCTCTTTTATCTCGTCACCAGAGACCTGTTGAATGCGACCCGCCCCCACGACACCGGCCCGCAGACCACACATCCCGGCCCTCCCGAATCCGGGCTCAACCATAGGGGTGATCCAGCCTTGCTGCCAGCCTTGTCTCCAGGTCCATGGGCCTGGTAGCGCGTATACAGCAAGCCCTGTAACCTCCCGGCATGCCCGTCACTAGCCTTGCGGGATCAAACACGATCCGAGTCTCCCGGGGAACGACCCGCCGCGTCGTTATAGCCGTGGGCGTCGCACACTTCATCAACGACGCCTACTCGTCCTTCATCAATCCACTCCTCCCTCGGCTCATGGATCACCTGGAGATGTCGATCGCCGTAGCTGCGACATTGGCGATGACGTGGTCGCTGGCCGCCTCGCTTATTCAACCCGCCGCCGGATATCTGGCCGATCGATATGGGCGAAAACTCTTCGTGATCGGTGGACCTCTGATTTCAGGCGTCTTTCTCTCGCTCATCGGACTCGCTCCGTCCGTCGAGGTATTGGCTTTGATCCTGATTGCTGGAGGAATCGGCAGCGCGGCGTTTCATCCGCCGGGTGCCGCCATGTCTGGGGGAGCCGCGGGAGGGCAGGGGGGTGGCCTGCGGATGTCCATTTTCGCATTCGGCGGGTTACTCGGATTCGCGGTAGGACCATTGATGGTGGTCGGTCTGGTGGCCGTGGTCGGCCTGGGCGGGATGTGGGTGGCCATGATACCGGCGATCGCCGTGTGCGGCCTGCTCCTCAAGATTCTTCCGGCGGATCGGCCCCATCCCGGAGCCGCGCCGCCGCCCCTCATGGAGCTGCTACGGTCTCTTCGCGGCCCACTGGGCGTGATTTTCGTGATCAGCGCGCTGAGCGGGGGCCTTCAACGCCTGTTCCTGACGCTATCACCGATCATCTCCTTCCAGGACGGCGTCTCCGAAGCGACCAGTGCTCTGGTCTTGAGCGTCTATCTGGCCGGCCAGGCGATCGGCACTCTCCTGGGGGGCGTACTCACGGACCGTATGGATCGCGTGTACCTCCTCGCCGGCTTGACGGCCCTGGCCCTTCCGGCTCATTTGTTCGCGTTCTGGCTACCTGCGGGATCTCTATTGATGTTATTGTCTGCCGCCGTCGCAGGATTTCTCAACCTGGCGCTTATGCCTCCGGTAATCGTGATTGCGCAAGAGATCTTGCCCGATAGCAAGGGCGTGGGCTCTGGGATCGTCATGGGTTTGGCATGGGCCGTGGGGTCGATAGCCGTGATCGGCTTCGGCTTCCTGGCCGATGGGATCGGCCCACGGCCCGCCGCGATCGCCTCACTCCCGCTCCTCGTTATTGGAACGGTCTTGGCCTTTCATCCCTCCCTCCGGCTCCACCGGACGCCGGACCATTCGTAGAGAGCGCGTGACGTGCCTCTTCAGGTGATTCCGCGGCGTGACCGCAAGCTCAACGCCTTGATCAAGGCGGCCACGCCGACGGCCTACCGAAAGGGAAGGGTCATCTACCGACAAGGCGAGGACTCGGCCCTGGTGTTGCTGGTTCGGGAAGGGCACGTGCGCTTGACTCTTCCGAAGACAGGCGCCGACGGTGGCCGCATTGTGGGAATCGCGGGACCCAGAGAATTGCTGGGTATAGAGGCTGTGACGCTCGGCGTCCCTCGACGATACACGGCAATCGCGGGGTCGGCCTGTACCGTCATCCCGTTGAACGGCGCCGCCGTTTTCAAGGCGCTACGGGCCTCTCCCATGACGCTCTCGCAATTCCTGTGCAGTAACGACAACGACCTGGCGGAGGCCCGGCTTATTTCATTGTCTTCTGGCTTTTCCTCTAAAGCCCGAATCGCAGATGTGCTCCTGGATCTTGCCTACCGTTTCGGAGTGGACGATGGGCGAAGAATCAGACTCGACCATTGGTTTACGCATCAGGAGCTCGCGGACCTTGCCGGCGCTCACCGCTCTACGGTAACGACAGCAATCAACGACTGGATTTATGACGGCATGCTCAAGCAACCGCCGCGCGGCCTCATCATCAACAAGCCCGGCGCGCTCAGAAAGGCGGGTACCGAGGCTTCCAGAAAGCGGAAGAGGAAGGTGGCCACCCGTTGACCCTCATTTCCCCTAAGGATAGGTTTTTCGGTCCTTTAGCGGTGTGTTCACGGAGTTGAGCCGGCCCCATGTCCAAGCGTAAGCATCCCTCGACCAGGCGTAAGCCCCATACACCCCACGAACAAGACGACGCGTTCGTGGCGAGCGCTATTGATGTCACCGAGTGGGCGAGAACACACAGGCAAGCGCTCACGCTCCTAGTGGTCGCAGTCGGGCTTCTGATGGCCGGCGGGATCTATTACGTGAACTTCCGGCGGTCGATGACGGTTGAGGCCGTGAACCGTCTCGAGTCGATTCACCAGACGATCGCGATTTCCGCCCTTGAGGATGCCAAGGCCCAACTGAGTACGTTCTTGGATCAGTTCGAGGGTACGGATCAGGCTCGAGAGGCGGTGATCCTCCTCGGGCGGTTACACCTCGAATCCGGGGATGCAGCGGTGGCAATCAGCGTGCTCGAGCGCGCCGACCTTGGGTTCAGGAATCCACTCGGCATTCAAGCCAACTCTCTTTTGGCGCGTGCCTACGAGAATCAGGGACGATGGCCTGAAGCCGAGGCCACTTTTCTAGAGATCGCCGATCGGTCCGATTTCGATTTTGAGATCCGGCGAGCGCTCGACAGCGCAGCTCGGGCAAGGCGGCGTCAGCAGGATAACAGCGGTGCCGCAGAGCTGTATGAGAGGATCCTAACGACCTTTGACGACGACGACCCTGCTAAGGGTCTTTACGAGCTCCGCCTTGCCGAAGTGCGTGAGTTTCAGTCCTGACGCGGCCTCCCGGGCCTCATAAGTGATCGAACCGATCGTCTGAGGTTCATCCTCCCCTCCGTAAGTTCGTATAATATATAATAATTTGCGTTTTGATTGGACCGATGGGCTAACCCCTTATCTTTCAAGAGGATAGGCCCATTCTCATCACGTTTTAAATGAAAGTTGGCAGTACCGAAAGTCCCTTCACTCGACGGACTCTAAGTCCTTTCCTTACATATATTTAGGCTATCCCGACTCTCTCGGCAGGATTTTTCCTCTCGGGCTGGCTCCCATCCTTTCCGGCATACCTTCCGGCATATCTTCCAGCATACCTCGACCCGCCTTATGATGATGCGAAAAATCGACCAAGACCCTTCTCCATACTCTCTCCTCAGGGGGAGAGGGACTTGGCGATTTCGATCCAGCAGAAGGTCTATGAGAATCGGCTCCGTAGGGCTGCATCTCGTCAGGGACTTGTCCTGTTGAAATCCCTCCGGAGAGATCCCCTAGCTTTGTTAGCGGCGGGTGAAAATTTCCCATTTGTGGCGGACGAAAAGGTTACAGCTCGGCGTCCGAGAACCGGACGTGGAGGGTAGGCTGCCGATGACCGAGTAGCTGCTCTTACGTCCTATCGGCCACCTTGGCACCTCCACTTGAAGAAGCGGAGGTGTCCGTGATCGGATGGGAGCGGCGCGTGTTGCTGAGACACTACCTAGAGCAGGGCATGACGAAGACGGAGCTGGCCGAACGGTTCGGCATCAGCCGTCAGACGATTTATCGCTGGATCCGCAGTGGAGAGCTGGACCGAGATCTGAGCGCCGCTGGGGTGCATTATTCGGCCCGGGCGCCGGTTGCCACCAAGCTTGATCGGTACCGAGACATCCTCGTCAGCCGACTGGGTGAGTACCCGGATCTGACAGCGGTGCGGCTCTTTGAGGAGATCAAGGCGGCCGGATACGCCGGCGGTTACACGCAAGTGAAGGAGTACGTTCGGAAGGTCCGGCCTCGAGCGCCCGAGGAGCCCGTAGTCCGTTTCGAGACGCCACCCGGCCACCAGGGTCAGGTCGACTTTGCAGATTTTCGGCTGCCTTGGGGCAAGCGGTATGCGTTTTTGGTTGTTCTTGGCTTCTCCCGCGTGCTGTGGCTGCAGTTCTTCACACGACAGACGATGCTGCATGTGTTCGAGGGCCTGGAGGCGGCCTTCACCTTCTTTGGTGGTGTGCCTCGTGAGCTGCTGTTCGACCAGATGAAGGCGGTCGTCACTAAGGATGAGCGAGCGGCCGGAGGTCGCGTCACTGAGAACGCCGAGTTCCTACGCTTTGCGCATCACTGGGACTTCCGCGTCCGAGCGTGTCGTCCCTACCGGGCGAAGACCAAGGGCAAGGTCGAGCGACCGGTGAGCTACGTGCGTTCGAGCTTCTTCTATGGCCGAACCTTCACGTCGGACGAGGACCTGAACGATCAGGCCCGCCACTGGCTCGATCACGTGGCCAACGTCCGTACGCATGGCACCCTGAAGGAGCGGCCCGTCGATCGCTTCGAGCACGAGCGAGACCTGCTGCGGCCCTTGGCCTCGCGCCCATACCGATCCTTGGTACTGCCGCCCGAGGTGACGAAGCAGGCCAAGGCTGTACTTCCCCGTATCGACGTGGAACGTCGGCCGCTGGAAGCGTATGCCCAGGTGGCCGGAGGTGTTCGGTGAAGGCCGCGGGCTCGCGCCGTGACCGGATCCGGGCCCAGCTCGCCGATCTGAAGATGCCCGGTGCGCTGGAGGCCGTCGACGACGTCCTTACCAGGGTCGATGGCGGAGGCGTGACGGCCTCAGAAGCCATCGAGCAACTCCTCGGTGCTCAGATCATGCTGCGCAATAATCGGCGCCTTCAGGCTGCCATGCGCTCGAGCCGGCTCCCGGCCATCAAGACCCTCGACGACTTCGACTTCAGCTTCCAGCCCTCGATCAAGCGCGAGCAGATCGACTCGCTCCACGAGCTCGGCTTCTTGGAGCGTAAGGAGAACGTCATCTTCCTCGGCCCGCCGGGCGTCGGCAAGACGCATCTGGCGATCAGCCTTGCCATTGCGGCGGCGCAGAGCGGGCGCAGAGTCTACTACGGCGCTCTGGCCGATCTCATCACCTCGCTCGAAGAAGCCAAGACCGCCGGTCAGCTCGGACGCCGCCTCAAGATCCTCACCTATCCCTCGCTCCTGGTCATCGACGAGATCGGCTACCTGCCGGTCAGCCAGACCGGCGCCATGCTCTTCTTCCAACTCATCAACCGGCGCTACGAGCGCGCATCCACTCGGAACCTGTCAACGACAATGGGACACTCTACGGGATTAATTAGAGAGCAATGTCCTGTGTGGTGAGGGAAGGGATGGGAGGATTGATGAAGACGGCCTCCGGGAGCGGTTTGGGCTTCGGCACACCTCTGACGAAGCGTTCGGGATGAGCGGCCCATGCTTCGCGGAGCACGGATTTCCTGCCGGCAATGACCTGATCGGCGTTTCCGAAGTGGACCTGCTCGGGGGTTAGCATCGAGATGCCGCCATGGCGGTGCTCGGCATTGTACCAGCGGAAGAACGATCGACAGAACGTCTTGGCTTGGCCCTGATCCCCGAACCGTCCGGGAAACGAGGGATGGTACTTCAAGGTTTTGAACTGAGCCTCGGAAAACGGGTTGTCATCCGACACCTGAGGCCGGCTCAACGAGCGGGTCACGCCGAGGTCAGCGAGAAGTTGAGCGGTGCATTGGCTCGTCATTGGAGCTCCCCGATCCGAGTGCAGGGTCAGGACCCGGGGCTGGACGCCATGCTTCAGGCAGCTCTGCTGGATCAACCGGCCGGCCAGGGCCGAGTTCTCCCGGTCCGCCACCATCCAGCCCACGACGTAGCGGCTGTAGATGTCCATGATGACGTAGAGGTAGTAATAGCTCCACTTCTTCGGCCCGAGCAGCCGCGTGATATCCCAGGACCACACCTGGTTCGGCGCCGTGGCCATCAACTCGGGCTTCTTGTACTCGGGATGGGTGCGCTGCGCCCGGCGTTCCTGAACCGGCACCTCGGAGGCCAGAACACGATACATCGTGCGTTCGCTGCACAGGTAGACCTCTTCGTCGAGCAGCGTGGCCACCACCTCGGCGGGTGAGCGGTCCACGAACCGCTCCGAACACAGCGTGTCGAAGACCTCGCCTCGTTCCGTCTCGCTCAATGCCCGGGCGGGCGTCGGGCGGGGCTGCTGTTGCCCGGTTGATGGGCCTCGACGACGGTACAACGTCGATCGGGAGACCTCGAGGGCCGCGCACGCCGGTTTTACACCGACGTGCTTAGCCAGCTCATCGGCCGCCTTCAAGAGTTTGTCCCGTCGTCGAGGCTTATCCCCAGCAGCCCCGCAACTTTTCCCTGCACGTCGATGATCAGGTGTGCCTTCCTGAGCTCATTCTCGAGCCGTGCGTTTCGCCGCTCCAGCTTGCGTACCTTCTCATCCAGCGGATTTCGCTCCGGCTTGCGGCCGCGTTTCTTCGACAGGGCCTTCAGCGACCCGCTATGCGCCGCCTTGCGCCACGTCGTCAGGTGCGACGAGTACAGGCCCTCTCGCCGCAGGACTTGACCCACCTCGCCGGGCTCGGTGCACCGGTCCGCTTCTTCGACGATCCGCAGCTTGTACGACGGACTGAACCGCCGCCGTAGCGGCCTATCTACTACCTCCGGGTCCGCAGGAGCTGCCGCGCTTCGCTTGGCCTCCCCGGTTCCAGGGGCACTACCATTCTCTTCCATTCTCTCTCGCAGTCCCAACATGTTCGGTTTCTCTGCCTTCGCCCTACTCTAATTCTTTGCGTGCTCCGTGTCTCACGTACGTTGGCAGAGAGGGCTGTGCTGACCTCCAATAAAGGCTTCGAAGAGTGGGGTCAGATCTGGGGCGACGAGGTCATGGCCGCTGCACTCATCGATCGCTTGCTGCATCACTGTCATATCGTCAACATACACTACGAATCCAACAGCATCCAAGGTCATCCCCTATAGTCTCTAATATCGTTGTATAACATAGGGTTATGCCTATCATAACCTGTCTTCCGTTCCCGGCACGGTCCCTTGAAATCCCGTGGCATCCTCCATATTATGATGGAATGAATGAAGTAAGCCATGCACCCGCTCCGCGCCGCAAGACCAAGCCCAAGGGCCGCCATCCGCACAAGCGGCTCTCGGCCGCGTTCGTGCGCTCCGCACCGCCGGGCAGATATTGCGACGGCAACGGGCTCTACCTCTTCGTCCAGCCGAGCGGAGCCCGAAGCTGGGTCCAGCGGCTCGTCATCCGCGGACGGCGGCGGGACTTCGGACTCGGAGGCGTGGCTCTGGTCTCGCTCGCCGAAGCACGGGAGAAGGCGCGGGCGAACCGCAAGCTGGCCCGCGAGGGCGGCGATCCGCTCGCCGAGAAGCGCCGCGCCCAAGGGATGCCGACGTTTACCGAAGCCGCCGAGCGCGTCGTGGAGCAGAAGCGGTCCGGTTGGCGCACCCCGAGGCAGGCCCATGACTGGATGGCGAGCCTGAGGCGCTACGCATTCCCGCGCATCGGTCGGACGCTCATCACGGAGGTGACGAGCGGCGACATGCTCGAGATCCTCGGTCCGATCTGGCACACGAGGGCACCCACGGCCCGCGTGCTGCGCCAGCGCATCCGCACGGTACTGGAGTGGGCCGTGGCGATGGAGTTCCGGACCGACAACCCCGCCGACCGCGTGGCGTCGTTCCTCGGGTCGCAGGAGACGATGGTGCGGCACATGCGAGCCTTGCCGCATCGCGAGGTGGCGTCGGCGCTGGACAAGGTGTGGGCCTCGCATGCGATGCCGGTTTCCAAGCTGGCGTTCGAGTTCCTGGTGCTGACGGCGGCGAGATGGGGCGAGGTCCGTTGGGCCGAGTGGTCGGAGATCGACTTGGCGGGGGGGGTGTGGACGGTTCCAGAAGCGCGCATGAAGGCGAAGCGGGAGCACCGCGTGCCGTTGTGCCGCCGGGCGTTGGAGCTTCTCGAAGGGACGCGGAAGCTGGACGATAGGTCCGGTTCGTTGGTCTTCACGCGGAAGGGCGGCCAGCCGCTCGCCGACCGGCAGCTGCGCCAACTGCTCCAGCAGCAGGAGATCGCGGCCGTCCCGCACGGCTTCCGGTCTTCGTTCCGGGATTGGGCCGCCGACGAAACGGACCATCCCCGCGAGGTGGTCGAGGCGGCGCTGGCGCACGTCGTCCAGAACAAGGTGGAGGCCGCGTACCGGCGCACGGACCTGTTCGAGCGGCGTCGTCGGCTCATGGATGACTGGGCGGAGTATCTCGCGGGCCGCAGAGCGGGCACCGAGACCCGACCTTTACGTGCCTCCGCCTCCGCGACGGGCTCAGAGGCCGTTTCGGGGCGGCTCAGGGGCATTTCGGGTTATCCTACGGGCCGTAGGATGGCCGAGGATCGACGATCGCCGGTCCCCGAGGGGTACGGGTAGGGCGGAAAGCGGCGGCGCGGCAAAGGGCGCGGCCATCGCCAAGGAGTTGACGGGTCCCCCGTCGCCCTCCCCGTCCGTGAGGCTGACGACCGAGAGGCGGAGGAGCTTGCCCGCGACGGCTCGGCGGGCGTTGTTCCGGGCGGTGCCCGGACAGGCGTTGCGGAGGCGTCCGCAGGGCTGGCTTGAGCCACTCTTAGGTGGCTAAGCCAGCCTACCCTTTGGGGCCACGCTTCGCGGGTCCCCGGCAGGGGCTGGCGAGGGTGGCTCCGCCCCCTTCGATCCCCTGGACGCCCGCGCTCCGGCAGGCCATGGCGCGCACGCGGCCGGCAGGTCGCGCGCATCGGCGACAACCTCAACCACCTCGGGGCAGTTTCGGGCTTGGTCGAGCGCCGACGCCGACCTCACTGGGACGACTTGCCGAGCCACCTAGCTGGTGAAAAGCCGCGACCGGCGGCCGGATTCGTTGATACGCCGCGCTCGCAGCGGCGCTCGATGGCCTTCCCGCTAGGGATTGCTGGAGGGGAGCGACCCCCGGCGGAGGGTGGCATGGGTGTGCACATGCCAACCCTCCCCGATGCCGATCGAGGCATCCCCAAAGGGGGGGTCGCTCCCTTCTTCGGCCGAAAGCTCCGGAGCGGCGTCGCCGCTCCGGCGGCGGTGCCGCAACTGTAAGACAGGCAGCCACATAAGGAAGCGCTGGCGCGCACATCGAAATGGCGTTTCGGTGCACATGCACCCCGTTGTCTGATGTGCACTCGCCGATCAGCACCGACCCTCGCCGCTCCGCGTTCAAAGTCCGCTCAGTGCTGCCCGTACAGCGCTGGCCGGCCTGTCCGCGGAAGCGCAAGACGCCGCCGCGCCAGCGGATAGGCGGGAAGCTCCGTGTGAATCGCCGGGGCGCCGAAGTGTGAATCGTACCCCCGCGTCGTTTGCGCACTCCAGTGCGGCCGTAAGTCGCGCGCCGCTCATCGGTAGCGAGCCCCGGCGAGGCGCGCGGTCCGCCATGTGCTGCCGCGGCGGATTGAGGCGCGGGCGGCCTGCCGTCGGGCCTGTTTCTCCAGCGCCACGCTGCGCTTCATGGCGGCCTGGAGACCGCCGTACTTCTCCAGGATCGGGACCGCGCCCGCGAGAATGGCCTCCTCGATCCGGGGCGAGCTCCTTGCGAACCTGGGCGTCGAGTTCGGCTGGACCGGAGGGCTCGGCCCAGTGGCGCATGACTTGCCGTGCCCGCTCAAGCTCTCTCGAGGGGCGACCGACCGCGACAACCTCGACGGATCGGCCTCGTCTCCCAAGCGCGTGCCAGAGCCCGCGGTGCGCCGCACCCCAGGAGTGAAGCGCGGTCGCGGTCGCGTGGCCGGGATCGGCGTAGACGAAGACGGCGCTCTCGGCGTCCAGCGCGACCGGCAGCTTTGCCGGGAAGTAGCGCCGAGTCGCACCGGTGGCACCCAGGTAAACCCTGACGGGCAGCAGCCCCCGGTCGATGTTGAGGGCCTCGAACGCGGCGACCTTCTCGGCTTCGGTGGCAAGCCACGGCAGGCCGGGATGATCGATGACGTAGTCGAGCGAGAGCAGGCGCCGCATAAGCACCTCTGGAGAGGCGTCGCGGCGGTGGCGGATGTGCTCGGCTCCGAGCGCCCGGTAGATCCGCCGCGAGAAGATGCGGCACACGCGGCCGATCCCGCGGACGCCGGGCACGGTCTCCTCGGCGGCCAGGCCCTGCGCGATCAGGGCGTGGACGACGCGCCGCACCTGTTCGGGGTGCGCTTCAAGGAACCGCGCGCACTGGGCGCGGGTGAACGCGCCGCTGTGCAGGCAGACGAACGCGATCCACCCGGCCTTTTCTCCCGTCCAGCCGAATGGCGCGAGCGCCTCTTCGCTTCCCTGGAGGTGAACGATCGCATCGTTCACCGCCGACTTGAACTGCTGCTTCCGCGTCTCCATGCCCCTAACGGTGGAGGCACCAAAACAGAGACGTCAACCATTGGAAAATCTCCCAATTGCTTGTAGCGGCTAGAGATAGCCAGTACGGTACACGAGCTGTTGGATGGCTCCGCCAGTGGCATGGCAGACACACCCTCCGCAGCGCTCGCCAGAGGTTCCCGTCAAGGGTCTTAGCTCGACCGGAAGGTCGGCCCGGGCACGGCCGACTTGGCGTCGCTCACACGGAAGTGACAGGTTTCACATGCTGGGGCGCGGGGCGGTCGCCGAGCGGCGTGCCGTGCCTGCCGCGGCAACGGATCAAGGGCTTCGAGAGTCGCTCCGAACAGGACGACTCTTATATTTGTGGCTCGATTTGTGACGCGGAGAGAGAAAGCCATGAAGAGCCTGCCCGAGCGCATCATGGAGCACGCCGAGGCCACGCCGATCTGCCCGGCCGCCCTGCTTCACCTCGGCCAAAGGGCCGCGGTGGGTCAGGCGCTCTCCCGCCTGGCCCGTTCAGGCCGACTCATGCGGATCTGCCAGGGGTCTACATGCGCCCGATCGAGACCCGCTTCGGGCGGTGTGCGCCGAGCACCGAGAAGTCACTCCTGGCGCTCTCGGAGCTCTGGCGCGAGACGATTCGTCTCGAACGGAGGCGGCGCGGCCAACTGGCTTGGTTTGGGAATTATAAAGCAGGGTTGCGCGTCAATGGGCAGCACAGCACGTTGGGACCTTCATGGCAAGCCTCGGGAACCCCGATGACGTCGGGTTACCCGCTGAATACAAGAGCCTTGTTGGTCCGGCAGGGGTAGCTCCCCAGACCGGAGGGGGCAAATAGGTGGGGTTTCCTCGTTCCTGAGGTTTGCTAATGGCCCGGCACCACGTCGGGAAGCAATCCGAGCCACAAGGAGATCCGCTCATGTCACGTCTTGCCGCCGTACCCCTACTGTTGGCAGTCATGCTCGCCACCGCCTGCACTGGCCCGACCGGACTCACCGGAACCGCTGGGCAGATGGGTCCCAGAGGAGAAACGGGTCCATCCGGAAACGCTGCGAGCCGCAGGGAGACGACAGGGCAGTTTGATGACTCGGGCACCACGAGGCTCGACCTGCCCAGGGCTGCCGTGCAAGACGGAACCTATCCCGTCATCTCCTGCTACATATCGCCCAATCCGTTCGCATGGATCACGGTCAGCGGCCAAGACTGCATCTTGCACACTGCCAATCGGGCCTCTCAATCACCTCCGTACGTGTGGATGGCCGGCAGCACAGGTTGGTTCTACTATATCGTCGCACTGTGGTAAATCGCGGTCGCTGCGGAACCTGTCAACGACAATGGGACACTCTACGGGATTAATTAGAGAGCAATGTCCTGTGTGGTGAGGGAAGGGATGGGAGGATTGATGAAGACGGCCTCCGGGAGCGGTTTGGGCTTCGGCACACCTCTGACGAAGCGTTCGGGATGAGCGGCCCATGCTTCGCGGAGCACGGATTTCCTGCCGGCAATGACCTGATCGGCGTTTCCGAAGTGGACCTGCTCGGGGGTTAGCATCGAGATGCCGCCATGGCGGTGCTCGGCATTGTACCAGCGGAAGAACGATCGACAGAACGTCTTGGCTTGGCCCTGATCCCCGAACCGTCCGGGAAACGAGGGATGGTACTTCAAGGTTTTGAACTGAGCCTCGGAAAACGGGTTGTCATCCGACACCTGAGGCCGGCTCAACGAGCGGGTCACGCCGAGGTCAGCGAGAAGTTGAGCGGTGCATTGGCTCGTCATTGGAGCTCCCCGATCCGAGTGCAGGGTCAGGACCCGGGGCTGGACGCCATGCTTCAGGCAGCTCTGCTGGATCAACCGGCCGGCCAGGGCCGAGTTCTCCCGGTCCGCCACCATCCAGCCCACGACGTAGCGGCTGTAGATGTCCATGATGACGTAGAGGTAGTAATAGCTCCACTTCTTCGGCCCGAGCAGCCGCGTGATATCCCAGGACCACACCTGGTTCGGCGCCGTGGCCATCAACTCGGGCTTCTTGTACTCGGGATGGGTGCGCTGCGCCCGGCGTTCCTGAACCGGCACCTCGGAGGCCAGAACACGATACATCGTGCGTTCGCTGCACAGGTAGACCTCTTCGTCGAGCAGCGTGGCCACCACCTCGGCGGGTGAGCGGTCCACGAACCGCTCCGAACACAGCGTGTCGAAGACCTCGCCTCGTTCCGTCTCGCTCAATGCCCGGGCGGGCGTCGGGCGGGGCTGCTGTTGCCCGGTTGATGGGCCTCGACGACGGTACAACGTCGATCGGGAGACCTCGAGGGCCGCGCACGCCGGTTTTACACCGACGTGCTTAGCCAGCTCATCGGCCGCCTTCAAGAGTTTGTCCCGTCGTCGAGGCTTATCCCCAGCAGCCCCGCAACTTTTCCCTGCACGTCGATGATCAGGTGTGCCTTCCTGAGCTCATTCTCGAGCCGTGCGTTTCGCCGCTCCAGCTTGCGTACCTTCTCATCCAGCGGATTTCGCTCCGGCTTGCGGCCGCGTTTCTTCGACAGGGCCTTCAGCGACCCGCTATGCGCCGCCTTGCGCCACGTCGTCAGGTGCGACGAGTACAGGCCCTCTCGCCGCAGGACTTGACCCACCTCGCCGGGCTCGGTGCACCGGTCCGCTTCTTCGACGATCCGCAGCTTGTACGACGGACTGAACCGCCGCCGTAGCGGCCTATCTACTACCTCCGGGTCCGCAGGAGCTGCCGCGCTTCGCTTGGCCTCCCCGGTTCCAGGGGCACTACCATTCTCTTCCATTCTCTCTCGCAGTCCCAACATGTTCGGTTTCTCTGCCTTCGCCCTACTCTAATTCTTTGCGTGCTCCGTGTCTCACGTACGTTGGCAGAGAGGGGTGGGCCTTCTGAAGCCCATTCATCCTCTCACGATGATCCTCACAAAACTGACTCCCTTCGACGGCGGGATCATCACCGCACCAGAGACATAGTCGATTGGCCTTGAGTCTCCGTACCCTTTCCTTCGTGAATCTTCGGTCGGCTTTCTTGGTTCTCTCTGTCCTACAAGGATCACAGAATCGAGTCCAGGTCATTCTCCGTGCCAAGTCAGCCCCGCAAACCTCACATCCCTTCTCGCCCTTGTGGAGAACGACCCTCACCGTGCTGCCTTTTCTTATTCGCCTCATCCCTCATTCTACCGACTTGTACGGGGGGTTCTTCAAGTGGTACTAGAAAGGGATTAGCTTGTGGTCTTTATTTTTGTCGATTCAAACCGGAGGGAAGATCGATGGCCGATGGCTGGGAGGATGCTACAATGCGGGCGCGGAAGGTCGAGGGAGGCTACGAGAGCATCTTTGACTGGGACGATGAGGAGCTTGTCGTGAATTACTTCCGGTTCGATGTCATAGCCGTGATACTCGAGGAAGAGCTAGGAAGGAAACCTACTCCCGAGGAAGTGGAGGAAAAGGCTCGAAAGCTGGCGGATGATCCGATGGTCGCCCTTGAGGCCCTGCCCCCTGTACCTCGACCGGGTGAGGAAGGGAATGGGGAGATTGCGAACAACTGGAACAGGGTTCGATTTCGGTTGGATGCTCGACTGTTAAAAAAGCTTGAGCGGGACGGGAAGCAGGATGAGCGAGATCCCGATCTCGCAATCCCCGGTCGTGAGGATCGAACGATTCTGGATATCGCCAATAAAGACAAATTCCCTTGGGAATGATATAGGATTAATTAGGGGGTCTAATTTTGCCCCCTTTAACTAATTTATGAAAGGATGCTCGGATCCCGGCCCTCCATGTCCGCGGGGAACCAATACACGTGCTTCCTGCCCCGCAGTTCCCACTCGAGAAGTCCCTGATCCCGGAGAGCGCGTTTCGCCATTTGAATCGATCTGACCGAGAGGGTTGCCCGCTTTGCGATTGTCCGCATGGTGGGATAACACTTCCCGGTCTTAGAATTCTTGAATGAGCGGATGCTGACGTAGGTAGCCAGTTGAGATCCAGTCAACCCGATAGCCTCCCAGGGAACAGGAACGGAACGTCGGGGGAGCGCTTTGCAGAGCGGGCAGAGGATAGTCTTCTTCTTTTTCTTGGTCATTCCCCAGGAATCCGACTACAGGTGACGTAAGTAATCCAGAATCCACAAAATCCTCAGAATTCAGGAATTCCTGATTATGGTTATGAGACGTCGGCGCAGGGAGGTCCCCTCCGGAGAACAGTGAAGCTCTCGTGAGTGACTCTCCCTGCGAAGCAGGATGTCATGAGCCCGCCAAGCGCGTATAGGGTCGGAATCTTTAGCCCGATTCCGATTCGGTCCAAGGCTCCCCGCCCGCCCGATGGAAATCTTTTAGTGAGTCGCCCGCGGGGATCACCCGACGACTCATACCCTGACCTCAAGGGAGATTCCTTCCGGACGAAAGATAAGGGGTCCATTATCTCGGGACAACGCACTGTCATTTAACATACGCCCCCTGCCCGCAGGTCGTCCAAGGACCACCAGTCTCCTTTGGGTCCATTTCCTATGACCCGCCCGGACTTCGCATGGATCAACTTCCAATGCTCGGGGGGACCTCCTCCCGACTCCAATATGAAGCCCTTATCAGCCGCCCTCTCATGCACTCGATCTTCCGGGGTCATCTCCGCCGTTCCGATCCTCGCTCTCGCTCTCGCCCCTTCAGTCTGGAGTGGTGGGACTCCGAGCCGCTTTGCTACATCCATCGTGTTCCAGGAATATGCTAGTCGACTCCAGGTGGTGCCGGGGAGATCATATCCCTGCTCATCGACGAGCCGCCAGCGCTCGAAATCGAAAGCTGTCAACGCCGGTTGAAAAAGTTACAAACGTGGCGGGTGAAAATGTTACACCCGGCGGAGGTGACGAGCCTCTAGTTCGTCGACTTCTCCTTTGCTCTTGCTCTCTTTCTCTTGGGGGGTAAAGGGCTCGGCGGAACCTGTCAACGACAATGGGACACTCTACGGGATTAATTAGAGAGCAATGTCCTGTGTGGTGAGGGAAGGGATGGGAGGATTGATGAAGACGGCCTCCGGGAGCGGTTTGGGCTTCGGCACACCTCTGACGAAGCGTTCGGGATGAGCGGCCCATGCTTCGCGGAGCACGGATTTCCTGCCGGCAATGACCTGATCGGCGTTCCCGAAGTGGACCTGCTCGGGGGTTAGCATCGAGATGCCGCCATGGCGGTGCTCGGCATTGTACCAGCGGAAGAACGATCGACAGAACGTCTTGGCTTGGCCCTGATCCCCGAACCGTCCGGGAAACGAGGGATGGTACTTCAAGGTTTTGAACTGAGCCTCGGAAAACGGGTTGTCATCCGACACCTGAGGCCGGCTCAACGAGCGGGTCACGCCGAGGTCAGCGAGAAGTTGAGCGGTGCATTGGCTCGTCATTGGAGCTCCCCGATCCGAGTGCAGGGTCAGGACCCGGGGCTGGACGCCATGCTTCAGGCAGCTCTGCTGGATCAACCGGCCGGCCAGGGCCGAGTTCTCCCGGTCCGCCACCATCCAGCCCACGACGTAGCGGCTGTAGATGTCCATGATGACGTAGAGGTAGTAATAGCTCCACTTCTTCGGCCCGAGCAGCCGCGTGATATCCCAGGACCACACCTGGTTCGGCGCCGTGGCCATCAACTCGGACTTCTTGTACTCGGGATGGGTGCGCTGCGCCCGGCGTTCCTGAACCGGCACCTCGGAGGCCAGAACACGATACATCGTGCGTTCGCTGCACAGGTAGACCTCTTCGTCGAGCAGCGTGGCCACCACCTCGGCGGGTGAGCGGTCCACGAACCGCTCCGAACACAGCGTGTCGAAGACCTCGCCTCGTTCCGTCTCGCTCAATGCCCGGGCGGGCGTCGGGCGGGGCTGCTGTTGCCCGGTTGATGGGCCTCGACGACGGTACAACGTCGATCGGGAGACCTCGAGGGCCGCGCACGCCGGTTTTACACCGACGTGCTTAGCCAGCTCATCGGCCGCCTTCAAGAGTTTGTCCCGTCGTCGAGGCTTATCCCCAGCAGCCCCGCAACTTTTCCCTGCACGTCGATGATCAGGTGTGCCTTCCTGAGCTCATTCTCGAGCCGTGCGTTTCGCCGCTCCAGCTTGCGTACCTTCTCATCCAGCGGATTTCGCTCCGGCTTGCGGCCGCGTTTCTTCGACAGGGCCTTCAGCGACCCGCTATGCGCCGCCTTGCGCCACGTCGTCAGGTGCGACGAGTACAGGCCCTCTCGCCGCAGGACTTGACCCACCTCGCCGGGCTCGGTGCACCGGTCCGCTTCTTCGACGATCCGCAGCTTGTACGACGGACTGAACCGCCGCCGTAGCGGCCTATCTACTACCTCCGGGTCCGCAGGAGCTGCCGCGCTTCGCTTGGCCTCCCCGGTTCCAGGGGCACTACCATTCTCTTCCATTCTCTCTCGCAGTCCCAACATGTTCGGTTTCTCTGCCTTCGCCCTACTCTAATTCTTTGCGTGCTCCGTGTCTCACGTACGTTGGCAGAGAGGGCTTCAACGAATTGACTCCCCGCTCATACCCTGTAGCTTTTGGACTGCAACGGCTGTAAGGCATTCCGGGAAGATCTTTTCGGAAAGAGCCGACCTTACAATCAGGACCCCTCCAATTGCGAAGAAGGAATTGAGGCACATAATGTTGTCTTTGTCCTTTCTTCGCATTCATAAAAGAGTCTCCCGTGCGTTTTGCCAACCCCCTCATGTAATATTTGGCGATATCATTCGCAAGAGAGAACCCTCCCTTGGAGTGATTCCTCGGGCGGAGGGAGGGGCTTCTCCTTTCCCTTGAGAGCTCCTGGAAGCGCCCCTGGAGCCATTTCGGCCCTTTCGGGTGAATCCAGGGTAACGGGTAGGCAGTAAGAGGGCTCCCCAGCCGAAGCCAGGGAGCCTCTCTCCTCCAGGGGAAAGGGGGCTAGGCGTCCTTCTCGATCCCCTGCAACTCAACCAAGATCTCCCGACCTGCCGGAGTGATCCGGGCTCCCCGATAATGCAACAGCTTCTTTTTCTGGAGATCCCGACGATAGACTCCGACCGAGCCATAGCCGCTTGCCCCCTTGTAGTCGGGCCAGCGAGCTTGAACTGCCCGCCAGATCGGCCGGGGGGCGATCCCGAGAAGGAGTCCCGCCTTCATCAAGCTGGCCGGAGTCGGGCATTTCCATTCCGGACCATCCCAAGGGGGCTGAATGTTCTCCGCCTCCAAGATCTCGATCAGCTTATCCTTGGTGATCCGTCCAGCGGGGAGTTGAACCTCGTACTCTTCCGCCAGGGCGCGAAGAGCCTTCACGGTGAGCTTTGCGAATCCCGACATGTTGTGCCTCCTGTCTGGGGAGCGGAGGTTATGGCCGGGTCCTCCGATCCCTCCATTTTCTTGTCGAATAATTGGCCATGCGGATATTATACGCCAGTGGGATTGGACGTACCAACTATTGGCCTCTGGGCATGACGGGAGATGGCTGTCGGGCGGATCGAGTCCGGCAGGCTTGATTCGACGGGCCACGATCCAGCACTTTGAACTGGCGAAGGGGCCAGCAATCTTGTCTCGCCGGGATCATGTTAAGTGACTAGCGATTCCCTAAAGTATTGATATATATAGCGTTAGCAATATCTTTGTCTGTAACTTCGTATAATATATATTATGTTAACTTATTGGGCTTACCTTAGAGGCGGACTGCCTAAAAACCCTTGATTACGGCCTCCCCCGCTCTCCGGCGGGACCTCGACCCCTCCTAGGGCGTTCGTTCTCTTGCGGGAGGATCCAGCGCCACCACCTCCACCTCCGCCGTACCTTGTTCTGCCATCCCAAGTTTCGTCGCGGCCGCAAACGAAAGATCGATGATCCGATCGTCGACGAAGGGCCCCCGATCATTCACGCGAAGCACCACGGACCTACCGTTGGCTAGGTTCGTGACCCGAACGTAGGTCGGAAGCGGCAAACTCGTGTGGGCGGCTGTCATGAGGTACATGTCGTAGACGTCGCCGGAGGACGTACGCCGTCCGTGGAAATATCCCCCATACCACGACGCTATTCCTTCCTCACGGTAACCGTCGCTCGTGTCCATCACACGGTAGGTGACACCCTCAATGACGTAGCTCTCGGGATTACCTGACCGGCTCTTGAACTCTGCCTGGGGGATGGCATCGGGAATTTCATCGAAGTTGATCCCATCCCCCGACGTGAGTGAAGGACCCGGGGACCCCACACCAACGAGCGTGCATCCTGAGAGCGTGCAGAGAACGAGGGCCACGCCTACCACCCGTATATGATTGCTCTTACACGTCTTAGCGGATATGCCCTCATGTATCATAGAGATACGCTTTCTCCACCACATGGGACCAGGTCGGCGACTTCGGCGACTGCCGAGAACAACATGGGAAGATCAGGGCTTCCTTGCCAGGAGGGCGATCCGGCGCCTCAAGATCGGGACCCATCCTTGAAGCGCTCGCTCGATCGATCGCAGGCCAGCGAGATGTGATTCCGCGTAATAGGCCCTCTCCACAGCGAACCCCTCACTCGCTACCATCGTCTTTAGTCGATCCATCGACTTGTAGTCCACGTGGCTCACATCGCGCCGAAGAAGGATGCTACGCGCCTTGAGCATCTCCAGGAAATGCCCCCGATGTGGAGTCCACAGACTGAGCCGCCCCCCCTTCTTCAAAACCCTGAAGGCTTCGGCGACCACGGCTTCAGAGTCATCCGGATAAAGGTGCTCGACGAGGTCCGCGCCGATCACGAGATCGAAACTCTCCGCCTCCAGGCCGGTGTCCCGGGCATCCGCACAGAGGAAGGACACGCCGTCGATTGCTGACCGGGCCAACCGACCTTCACACAGCTCGATGCTCTTCCGACTGAAGTCCAACCCCACGATCTCTGCGACCCGGGGGCCGAGCGCCCAACAAAACGTGCCCCACCCGCAACCGAGATCCAAAACGCGCTCCTCTGGACCAGGCTCGTAAATCTGGAGGACTTTGTCGACCCGGTATTTCTGGAACGGGCTATCGAGATTCTGGAGGTGTTCGGTTCCTCCCTCGAAGTAGTCGCTCCGATCATAGAACTCGCGACCAATCCTCTCCTCGGTCATCGCGCCATCACCGCCTGAAGCGCGGTCTCGATCCTGACCGTGGCATCCGGGCGTGCCCGCTCCCGGCTCGCGCGATCATCGTGTCTCCCGAAGTGAATCGGCTCCGCATAACGAATAATCACCGGCTCCCGTCCAAGGCCCACCTTAAACCAATTCATGTGCCCCCAGCGGGGCAATATCTCGTACGTGCCAACCAATCCGCACGGGATGACAGGTACGCCGGCCTTCAGCAGGAACCGGATCGTGCCGCCTCGCAGCGGCTGAAGCCTGCCGTCCCAAGAGCGCTCCCCCTCGGCGAAGACACCCACGCCCTCTCCCCTCTCGATCAGTCGGAGCGCCACCCGAACGGACTGTGGATCAATCTGATAGCGGCGTGTCGGAACGGCCCCTACCCTCGGCGCGAGCCAAGCCATGAACCGGGTTCTAAATACCGAACTCTTCGCCAACGTGAAGATGAGGCGGGGGCAAAACGTGTGCAGGAGCAGCGAATCCAAGTCGCTTTGGTGACTGAGAACGAGGAAGAAGGGCCCCTTCTTGGGGACGTTCTCTTCCCCCTCGAACCGAATCTTCATCCGTGCCCGAAAGTAGAAGCTCATCGTCCAGCGGAGCACCCGATACAGGATCATCGGTGGCTCCTTCATCGGCGGCTGCTTCACCGGCGGCTGCTTCACCGGCGGCTGCTTCGCCGGCGGCTGCGTCATCAGAGGCTCGTTCATCGGCCGCTCCCCCTCGGAAGCGGCTCAGAAACGACGCGGGGCTTGAACTCGATGATGCACAGCCCCTTCTGGGTGTAGACACGCTTCAGCGCGAGGCAGAGGAGGTCCTCCCAGCGTTTCGGCGAGTCATCGGTAAACTCGAATTGGTAAAGGCGCCCCTCCTCCAACGTGACCTGCAAGGCCTTGGAGCTGATCTGAACCCCCCGAATATCGCCCAGGAGACACGAAAACCCTTTGGCCCGACCACCGAGCCCTGCCCGACCTCTGCGTCGGACGAGCCCAACCGTGTCCTGAGCCGGCGTGAAGGTCAGCGCCTCTTCCTCCAGCCTGATGAGCCCTTCTCCCTTCCACGAAATTCGTTCCGAAAAGCCGAGAACGTCATCCCTCCACCGAATGACGTCATGCCCCTCGGCCATGCCCAACGCGACCCTCGCCTCGCAGAACAAGCTCTCACCCATTTTCTCCATATCGGCGATAAGACTGGTCGCAGAAGCCTGTTCAGGTGGACCCTCCGGTGGGCGTACGGTGATGACCGAGCCCCTGCCCTGCTCGAACCTGGTCCCACAGGAAAAGCACCTCGCTCTTCCCTTATGACCGTCTAAGGGGTCGTGGCCACACCGCGGGCAGCGGTAGAGCATGTCATGGATCGGCATAGGACGACTCGACTGGCCGAGACATTTTTATTGTAAAGGGACGCAAGAGACGTCCGACCAGAGACATCCGAATAGAGACGTCCGATCAAAGACGTCCGAATAAATCGAGAAGTCTCAGCTTCCACACCTTCCATATCGCCTCGCGGACGATCTTCTTCGACATTTTGGACTCACCCGATTCCCGCTCCTCGAAGACGATGGGAATCTCCGTAAACGTAAACCCCTTACGCCATGCCCGGAGCTTGAGCTCGATCTGGAAGGTGTACCCGTTGGACTCGACTCGCTCAAAGTCCAGGCTCTCGAGCACCTCTCGCCGCCAGCAGTTGAAGCCGCCGGTGGCGTCCCGCACGGGAAGGCGCGTCACGAATCGGGCATACCAACTCCCGAAATAGCTGATGAGGAGGCGGCTCATGGGCCAATTGATCACTGTAACACGGCCACCGACGTAACGAGATCCGAGAACGATATCGAAGTCCGGGGCCTTGTCGATGAAAGACGGCAAGTCGTCCGGGCGATGGGAAAAATCCGCGTCCATTTCGAAGAAGAGCGTGTAGCTGCGCTCCAATCCCCAACCAAACCCCTCTAGATAGGCTTTTCCGAGACCTTGTTTTCCGGATCGGTGAATCACGTGTACACGATCGGATTCGTGGCTCAGACCGTCCGCAAGATCACCTGTGCCATCGGGCGAATTGTCGTCCACCACCAGGACGTCGATGCGTGGGTCCTGTTCCAGGATCCGAGGGATGATCCGAGGGAGATTGTCCGCCTCGTTGTACGTGGGGACGATCACGACAAAACGTGCATCCCGATCGCTCACGACGTGCTCTCCCCAGTTCGGAAGGCTGTTGAAGGAGTACAGTGGGTCGCGTTGCGGATGCCACGGTCCCAGCTCCTAGGCGGAGCGACGACGCCATAGCCGTAGCTATGGCTAGGGGCTCCAACAACGGAGATGGGGCCGTGCCACCGCAACCCTTCAACGTGTAAGGTCATTCCATTCATGGTCGTGGGCACATGGCGGTTGTGCGGTTGATCCTGCGTCTCTCCTCCTCGGAGTAGCGTTGCTACGCCTCGTCGTCGTTCCTTGTCTGAACGCGCACAAGCGCCTTGTGCGCGGCCCGCTGTACTCCTTCAACAGCCTTCTTGTGGGACCGATGCCAACCCACCGTCAAGAGAGCCGCGGGGATCACCTCCAGCGCGATCGTCCAGAGCCGAGCGATGACGGCCAGCACCACCGCGGCCTCCCTGGCCATGATCGGTTGTAACAACACCACCAAGACCCCCTCCCGAATCCCGGCTCCGGCTGGTGCGAAAATCGCGATGTATCCGGCCACGTAAGCCGCCGCGAAGGCCGGACCCACCTGCAGGAACGTCCGCGACTCCCCGAAACTCAGGTAAAGTAGCCAAAAAGCCGTCGCGTAGATCCCCCAATTCATCACATAGAGGGCCAACCAGCGGAGACCGGCGTTTCCACCTCCCAAGCCGTCACCCGGAGGATCTGTGCGCGTGAGCCGGAACCAGAACGCCACGACGTGGTGAAAGAATCCTGGTATGACGACCACGATGATGATCGTCGCAGCGGCTCCAATGCCAGCGACCAGTCCCCCCAGCCCGATTTCTCCCCAGAACTCGTTGGCCCCCAGGAGCACTCCCATCCCCACGAGAACGGCGCCCAAGAGGGCGATCCCCTGCCCGAGAATCGCGGCACCGGTGGCCACGCTCGCCTGGACACCCTCGCGCTTGGCCAGATACGCGAGTCCGGCGATCTGCCAAACCTTTCCAGGCACGTATCGCCCCAGGTTGGCCACCATGAACACGCGGACGGTGGTCCATACGGGTAGCCGGGGGCCCCCTAGATCTCGCACGATTCGGCCCCACATCGAGGCCGACCACAAATAGCCCACCACCAGAACCACACATGACGATAGGAAAAGGGCCGGGCGAGGCCGCCACTCAGCCGAATCCAGCGTCCCGAGGCGGGCGAGATCCACCCCAACCCGATCGAAAATGAACCAAGTAACGACCACCGTAAGGCCGACCTGGAGTACCCCGACCGCGAACTTCTTCACTCGGCCCGGCGCTCCGCGCTCCGACGGCTGCGTATCCAGTCCGTGCCGATCAAGCAGGCCACCACCGCCAGGCTGAGAAGCGTGAGACCAAGACTCCATCGGAGTTCGTCGGACTCATAATAGAACTCCACCGTGTGCTCACCCGCCGAGATCGGCACAGCTCGCAGCGAGTGGTTCGCCCTCAGTACCGGGACTTCTTCATTGCCGACTCGGGCCTTCCATGCGGGAAACCAGTTGTCGGCCAAGACCAGCACCGCCGGCCTGTCGGCGCTCACCTGAAGCGTCATGCTGTTGTTGTTCCGTTCGATCCACGCGACACGCCCCACCACCTCCCCGCCCGTGAGATCGATCGGAGGCGGGTCCGACAGCACCACCTGTCGAGCAGGGTCGAAATCCCGGGAAACCATGTGAGGTACCGCCTGCTCGTCCGGCAAGACCACCGCTTCGGCCACGAGGCGTGCCCGCGGAAGATCCGAGAATTCGTACACGGACTCGTAGGGCTGTCCTTGGATGGTCGTCGAACTCAACCTCCTGAGGTTGTCGGTGATGTCCGCCGGCAGGCCCTGGTCGGCCGGGGTCCCGAGCTGATCGGGCCAGAGCACATACCGTACGTTGAGCATACGGAGAACGTTGGCGCTGGCGAGCAGGTTCTCAGGGAGACCACTTCCCGCCATCCCGATGAGCTCCCTATAACGTGCGAGATCATTTGGATGATGCCCCCCCGCAAGTTCGAGTCCGAACATACCGGGACGGACGTCCTGCCCGTTCAGCCCCTGGAGCGAAAACACGCGGAACGGGTCCTCTTCACGCTGGCGCTCCAGGATAAAGTCGATATTGGGGTCGGGCGCCCGAAACGCGGCGAAGTCCTGGGTCCGGATGAACGGTACATCAACGCGGATCAGGTCCAGCGAGATGAGCATTCCCAGCGCCACTACGGCGCCCAACGGTGCGAATCGAGCCGTTCGGAGTCCCCAGGCAACACCGGCCGTCGCAGCGGCGAGGGCGACCGCGATCATGAAACCACGCTCGATGAACGGCTCGGCGTTGGCGAGAATCTGGGCGGCCTGGTCCGGCATGTCCCGATAGACGGCAAAGCTCCACACTGCGCTCAAGGCGCCCGAGACTGCGAGCACGAATCCCACCAAGACCACACCCGAAGCGATCCAAAGGAAACGTCCCGGCCGAGCCCAGTCGGCTTCACTTCCTTTACGTTCGAGGTCCAGGAGGCGCTCGACCCCGAAGGCCATCAATGTCACTGCCGAGAAACCGAAGAGGAAAACCGCGAGCGAGGGCGCCCGAAAGAGACCAATCCCCGGTAGAACTTCGTAGAAGACGCGCCACACCGGCGTGTGGCTGCCAAGGCCAAAAAGGAGCGCCACACTGCCGAGTCCGGCCAGAAAGAGCCTCAGTGACCGTCGAGCTCCACCGAAAAAGGAAACCCCCGCGAGAAGCAGGACGACGAGGCCGACGTATTCGTGGTTCCCCTTGAAGGGGTTCCGTCCCCAGTACGTTCCCCTAGCCCAATCCGCATTCGCAGAACTGATGCCCACGAACTCAGGGATGGCGAGCGCGACGACCTCCTCCGGGTGGAGGGACCAGGAGCTCGCGTACGCCCGGGACTCCTCCGCGCTCGCCTCGGTGGTGGTGGCCGTCCTCCGTGAATGGTCGACGACGTAGGAAGCCGCTGGAACGAACTGGACGGCCGCTACACCAGCGCCTAGAAGAGCCGCGGCAACGAAGACGGCAAAGCGGCTGACGGCGATGCGACGGTCCCCTTCCTCGGCGTCGCCCGCACGCCACATCAGCGCGGTTCGAAAGAGCGCGTAGGCCCCCACGGCCCCGAACAGGAAGTACGCTGTCTGGAAGTGCGTTGTGAGCATGACCGCACCAACTACCAGCGACACGAACGCGATCGACTTCATACCACCGCGCACGAGAAACGACTCCGTGACCCAGAAGAGGAGTGGCGTCAGGGCGATTACGAAGATCTTGCCGTCCCCTCCTACGAGAACAAGACTGACCATGAACGGAGCCAACCCATAGGCCAGTCCAGCCAGGAGCGCTGAGGGTTTCGACAGGCCGAGACGGCGGATCCAACCGTACATGAAGATCCCAGCAAGGAACACATGGAGCACCAGCTTCCACCCCAGCGCCCGAAAGGGATCCAGCAAGAAGAGGAGAAGCGCGCTCGGCGGGTAGAGTGAATCCCCACCCGCGAGGGACTCCACAAAGGGCGTTCCACCCAAGATGATCGGATTCCAGAGCGGAAAACTTCCGCCCGACACGGCATTCGCGTAGAACTCTCGCACCATGTACCCGAGCGCCAGGGTGTCGGAGCCATACAGCATGTCCCGCGAAAACACGAATTCACGGAAGAGAAAAAGCGTGACAGCTCCGTAAAGGACGGGCGGAACCCACATCGGAATCCGGAGCCCGCGGGCAGATGCGGACTCCGACTCGACACGTTCTGGCTTCCGGGTGGCTTTTTTCCTCTTCGCCACTAGCCGCTACTCTCCTCTGAAGGATCCGGTGCTCGTTCACGGCCTTGGTCACGGCTCTGATCGCGGCCCTCGTCACGGCTCCGGCCGAGGAGACCCTCATACACTTCCAGATGCCGATCCACGAGGCGAGCGTTGCTCCATCGCTCCACTACCCTGGATCGGGCCGCCGTACCGAGCGCGGGGAGGTCGTCCCGTTCGAGAAGCGAGCTCACCGTGGCAGCGAGCGCCGTCGGGTTGCCCGCCTCGAAAAGCGCTCCGACCTCGCCGTCGACAATCTCAGGGAGCCCGCCCACGTCCGAGGCCGCGACAGGCAACTCGCACGCCATCGACTCGAGAGCCGCTACGGACGTGGCTTCCATCAGGGATGGGAACACGGCCAATTCCGCGGAGCTCAACAGGCCGGGCATCTCGTCATGCCCACGAGCGCCCAAGAACACGACACGCTCCCCCAGTGTCAAGCTCGTCGCCAACGCTTCGAGCTTCTCGCGCTCGGGCCCGTCTCCGACGATGACGGCCTCGACATCCACCCGCTCGGAGATGAGTGGCATCGCCCTAAGGAGGAACTCGACACCATTCTTCTCGAAGAGGCGCCTCGGAACGATGATCCGACGACGTTTTGCGGCAGGGAGCGACGGCTCACAGCGGTGAAAAATGTCCGTCTCCACACCATTGGTCAGCGCTTCTACCGAAACGCCGGGGGCGAGCCCTTCCGCCACGTCGGCGATCTGGGCACTCGCGGCCAGATTGTAGTCGGACCACGCAAGAAGGCGCTGAAAGATCGGCCTCCAGAAGGGACTGGCCGCTCTCTTGAGGAAGTGCGAGGTGTGCCAGGTCGAGACCAGCGGAATCCGATTGGCTTGTTTGGCCACAACTCCCGGCAGCACCGATTGGAAGGCCTGCGCGTGTACCACGTCCGCCTTTCGGGCGAGCCCGACCAACGTGGGTGTCGACGCCCCCCCGTGTATGGCCCATCCGAGCGGACTTCGCATAGGCAGCCAGGTCCTCCAGACGTCGATGCCAGCCATCACCTCGTGAGCCGGAAGCCCCCGTTTCGAACGCGACGTCACGACCGACACGCGACAGCCCCTACTCACGAGGCCACGGCAGACGTAGTAGACATGGCTCTCCAGTCCGCCCACTTCCGGGGGGAAGTAGAGGCAGTGCATCAGAACGTTCACGGCCTCGCCCACTCCGCAATCATGGCCCGGCCCAGTCCGTGGTCGAGCGCGGTTCGCCTGTGAGCACCGACAGAATGATGTCCGCGATCCGCTCCCCTGCCCTACCGTCGCCATACGGATTGGGGGGAGGTGGGGATGACAGATCACTCTCACGGGTCGAGTCTCCTTTTACCAGACCGCTCGAAAGAATTCGGCGTCCTTCCTCGAGAATTTTTTCCGGGTCGGTTCCCACTAGAATCGCGACGCCGGCCTCGATGCCCTCGGGCCGTTCCGTGACCTCCCTAAGTACGAGGACAGGCGTACCGAACGTCGGCGCCTCTTCCTGGATCCCTCCGGAGTCCGTCAGAATCAGATGTGCGCCCTGCAACGCCAAGACCAGATCCCGGTAGCCCAGGGGCTCGACTAGATCGATCCGAGGATGGTCACTGAGCAACTCCTCGGCCGGCTCGACCACGTTGGGATTCGGGTGCACGGGATAGAGCAGACGGACGTCTTCGTGCTCGTCGACCAGCCTCCTGACGGCGCGGAAAACGTCCCGGAGCGGCTGCCCGAAGGATTCCCTCCGATGTGCTGTGAGCAGAACGAGTCGGCCGTGCTCCCCCTCCAGAATCGACCTCAAGGGCGGCGCCTCCGCCTCTCCCTCCATGGACGCCATGCGCGTCAGGGAATCCACGACCGTGTTTCCGGTGACGTAAACCTGTGAAGGCTCGAACCCCTCGGCCAAGAGATTGTCACGAGCTGCACTCGTCGGGGTAAAGTACAGATCGGTTAGGACATCTGTGAGACGCCTGAACATTTCCTCGGGAAACGGCGCCCACTTGTCACCGGAACGGAGTCCAGCCTCGACGTGCCCCACTCGGGTCCTCTCGAAGAAAGCCACGAGGGACGAAAAGAACACCGTCGCCGTGTCTCCTTGCGCAAGAAGCAGGTCCGGCCTGTACTCGCGTACCACTCCGCCAAGCCCTTGAAGACACTCCTGAGCCACGTCGTAGAGGCTCTGTCCCTCACGCATGATCTCCAGATCGTAGTCGGGGCGGAGTTCGAGTGCATCGAGAATCTGGTCTACTAGACTTCCGTGCTGCCCCGTGAGCACCAAGCGGCTATCCAGATCGGGGCAGTCCTTCAGCGCTTTGACAACCGGTGCCATTTTGATGGCCTCGGGCCGCGTTCCGACTACCACCAGGACGCGCGGTGGAGAGTTTTCGGAAGTCGTCAACGATCCCCGCGCCTGAGGGAGTCCACCTCTTCTCTCAATTGAGCGATCATCTCCGCTACCAAGCCGAATCCGAAAAGCAGGAAGCCCACGGTTTCCAGAAGGATTACCAGATAAAGAAGTGGCCTGAATCCCAGGCCCTCCACGAAACGAAAGTAGAACGCCACCACACCGACGATCATCCCCAGTGCGATCAGGGTCAGTCCACTGAACCCGAAGAGGATCAACGGCTTTCGGGAAAACAGGAGTAGGAACCAGACCGACACCAGGTCGATGAGGCCGACCCCGATCCGGAACAGTCCCGTGTACTTCGAAACGCCCGCCCTGCGGGGGTGAAGCTCGATGTCGATCTCACTCACGGAATAACCCCGCGCATATGCGAGAACGACAAAAAAACGATGCCAGTCGTGTCGCAGTGATATCTCGTCTAGAATGTCCCTCCTAAAGGCCTTCATGGAGTTCAGGTCCGAAACGGGGACCCGGAAAATCCGTCGGCTCAGCCCATTGTAAAACGATGAAACCACCCGCTTGTTGTAAAACCCGATCTTTCGCCCCGTTACGATATCCCATCCGGCGTGGATTCTCTCGAGAAACCGTGGAATCTGGTCGGGCAGATGCTGGAGATCCGCGTCGAACAGAACGAGATAGGTCCGCTCCGTGGACCGGGCCGCGGTGATCATCGCCTCCGTTTTGCCGAGATTCGTCGGGTGGCGCACGACCTTCAAGAGAGGCCAGCCATTGGCTGCCTTCTCGGCTAGATCAGCGGTTCCATCCGTGGAACCATCATCCACGAACAGGATTTCGCCGCTCAATTCGTAGCGTTCGAACGTGGCGCGGAGTTCGGAGATCAACGCCGGAACGACAGGGGCCTCGTTGAAGGCCGGGATGACGACCGCAAAGTCACTGCGACCCTCGGCGGTCAGGCGCACTGCAGCCTCACGTGCCTGAGCCGGCAACTCCATCAGACCCGCTTTCGCATACGTGCGGGAAGAATGCCGAGCTGATCTCGGTACTTCGCCACCGTCCTTCGCGCGATCTTGACTCCATTGGTCTTGAGGAGTTCAACAATTTTCTGGTCCGTAAGGGGCTTATGGACATCTTCCTCCTCGACCAGTTTAAGGATTTTGTCCCTGACGCTCCTCGCCGAGATATCTTCGCCGCTGGTTGTCGCCAAACCGCTCGAAAAGAAGTACTTCAGCGGGAAGACCCCTCGCGGAGTCTGCACGAACTTCTCGTTCGTGACCCTCGACACGGTGGACTCATGCATCTCGATGTGATCGGCGACTTCCCGGAGCGTCAGCGGCCTCAAATGCTGGACGCCATGCTCGAAGAAGCTACGCTGCCGGTCTACGATGAACGCCATAACCTTCAACATCGTCTGGCGCCGCTGCTCGATCGCCTGAATGATCCAGTTCGCCGAGTTGAGCTTTCTCGAGACGAACTCCTTGTTTTCGCCCTTGAAAGCCCCCTTGTTCTGCGCCAGGCTCTGGTAGGACCGCGCAATCCGCAACCGGGGGAGACTCGTGTCGTTGACGAAAACCATGTATTCACCGTCGATCTTCTCGACGATGAGATCAGGCACGATGTATCGCTCGGGGTCGGGCGAGTACTTCATGCCGGGTTTCGGATCGAGCTTGGCGATTTCGTCGGCCACGCCCTGGACGTCGAGCGGCTTGAGGCTCATCTCTTTCGCCACTTCGGCCCAACGGTGGTTGACCAGATCGTCGAAGTACCCCTCCGCGATCTCATAGGTTAGCGAATCGCCCCTCCCGAGCATCCGCAGTTGGATCAGGATGGACTCGCGGAGATCTCTCGCGGCTACACCCGACGGATCAAAGGCCTGGATGCACCGGAGCATCGCTTCCGCCTCGGCCAGGTGGTACGGTTTGAACAGCACATCCAACTCCGCCTGAGCCTCCGCCTGAGTCTCCTCGGAATCTTCCAGCGCGTCGAACTCCTTCTGGGCGACCGAACGCACGTCCTCCAACCACACATTCACCCCAGTCACGACGTCATCGAGTGTGCAGGTCAACGTACCGACGTCGTTTACGTTCCCTATGATCTCTTCTCCGAGGCGTAGCTCACGCTCCGTGAGGTCAAGCAGCCGTAGCTGGCCGTGCAGGTGATCCCGAAGATCCATCGTCTCGACCGCTGCGCGTTGATACGGCTCGATCGGCTCGTACTGCTCGCGCCGCCCACCCACGTCGAACCCGTCGAGAAGAATCCCCTCCCAATCGATCTCGTCATCGGCCGGATCGTCTTTACCGTCTTCCTCGAGTTCTACGTCGTCCTCGACATCCGCCTCGGTCATCTCGAGGAACGGGTTCTCCTCCAACTCGGCTTTGAGATGCTGTTGAAGGTCGAGAAGGGGCAAGTAGAGCAACTCCATCGCATGATACAGGCGTGGGTTGACCTTCATCTCCTGGCGGAGCTGCTGGCTCTGGAAGAGCTTGGTGCTGAATCCGCTCATGAGTCTTCGGTTGCCCTAAATCCCCGTTGCTGGTTTCCAACCTGTTATACCACCCCACCGCGAGGCCTCTCGAACCGGCCCCTCATCCGTTCGGTCAGCGACGGGCCCAAATAGATCTTGGCAACCTCATCGTCCCACACCAGCTCGGAAACGGTACCACTGATGCGAATCTGACCCTCATACATAATGTATGCCCGATCGACGATCTCCAGGGTTTGTTCAACATTGTGGTCCGAAATGATGATGCCGATTCCCCGTCCCTTGAGGGAGGCTACGATGTCCTGGATGTCGTGAACCGCAATCGGATCGATGCCGGCGAACGGCTCGTCGAGAAGCATGAATTTGGGCCGCTGCACTAGAGCCCGCGTTATCTCGAGACGTCTACGCTCCCCGCCCGAAAGTGAGTACGCCTTGTTCCGTCGTAGGTGGCCGAGTGAAAGCTCCTCCAGCAACTCCTCGAGCCGGGACGCCTCCTCCTCCTTGGACAAGCGCAGCGTCTCCAAGATCGCCTTCACATTTTCTTCGACCGTGAGCTTTCGAAAGACGGACGGCTCCTGGGCCAAATATCCAACGCCTTTGCGAGCCCGACGATACATCGGGACATCGGTCAAATCTTCTTCGTCCAGGAACACTCGTCCGTCGTCAGGCGGAATCAATCCGACAAGCATGTAAAAGGTGGTGGTCTTCCCGGCCCCGTTCGGCCCCAACAGGCCGACGATCTCACTTTGAGTGACGGAGATGGCGATATCGTCCACCACTCGGCGCTTCTGATAGATCTTCAATAGGCCTTCACCCCGGAGCCTGCTTGGCAGCGCGAGGTCCGGGCCGGACATGGCCGGGGAGGATAGCCCCTCGGCACCCTCCCCAGGTCGAGACTCCGAAACGAAGTCACTCAACGTACACCTCCATTCCCACCCGGTGGCCCGTTGTCGCCTGGCGGCGGCTGGTCATCCGCCCCGGGCGATCGCGGCGTCCCCCCAGGCTCTGGCGCGCTTGGGGCCGGAGCCGATCCACTGGTCGGCTGCAGGAAGGCGCCCGTAGGATTGACCACCTCCATTCGATCGACCTCGCCATCCTTCATGAAAAGACGTACCTCATCACCGACGACGTAGTGGAGATCGAGCGGCTGCGGTCCTGCCGCTCCCCCCCCCGCCGCGGCCGAATCCGGCGCCGCCCTATAAAACGTACGCGCCTGACTGCGGGCAATGAGCTGATCGAGTTGCCGCTCCCTCGGCTCCACGACCTCCAGTTCACCTGGGTCCGGGTCGCCGGGATCCGCCGACACCAATTGGAAGGTCGCGATGATCGTGTCCCCTTCGATCCAGTCGGACCGGATCAGCTCATCAGTGGCATCCGTGTTCAGTGAATCTCTTGCCGTCGATACACCACGGGCGGTCCCCGCGGCGTATACCCGCTCCAACTCGCCTCCGGGTAAGTCAGCCTCGATCGAGTCGCCTGTCAGGAGAAAGTCCGCAGCCAACGCCCGAGGCTGCGCCCGCTCCGCAGATGCGGCGTGCTCGTTGTCTCCCCCGATGACGGGCGGGAGAAGCTCCTCGACAGCCCGTTGGACGGCGAACACCTGCTCCAACTCCTCCTCCTTGAAAACAAGGCGAATGACCGGTCCCCGCATATCGACGTCATCCGCCAAAAGCTGGGCACGGCCTCGTGCTTCTATCTCGTCTATTTGCTCGTCGGGCAGATTCATCGTGATCGTGTCTCCTCGTACGTCCAACGTGTCCCCGGACACCGTGTCCTGAGAAAGGATACGAGCGTTATCGAAGAGGGTCAGCCAACCGATGTCCTGTTGAAATTCCAAGGAGTCGCCGTAGGACTCCAAGGTTTCCTGCCTGACCTCCACCCGCCCCCGCGCCTGGAACAGCCGATCTCCCACCAGATGGATCAGATCCGCGTCGACCTCGTAGGGCGTCGTACCTTCTGAAGTCTCCGGCAGGTTCTCCGCTTGAGAGGCCCCCGGGGTGATGCCCGCGGAGTCCGGCGCCACCTTCGAAACGATGCTCGCGTGAGGCCGGCCCCCCCGCACCGTGACGTCGTCCTCGGCACGATCGTCGTCTTCCTGGAGAAGGACGAGATCCTCACCGGTCACCCAGGACCCATCCTCGAGGTTCACAAGCCGGACGGATCCCTGAGCTTGGAGGCGGCCCACACGTTCGAAGTATTGGGCCCGATCGGCAGTCAGTTCCTTTCCCTCGTCCCGGAATACCACATTGCCGAAAAGCTGGGAGAAGGCCGTGGCCTCGAAGTGGACAGAACTGTCCGCTTGCATGCGGGTTCCGTCCTCACACTCGAATCGCGGAGCGGTGATGTAGCTCACATAAGCATCGTTCGACTGAGTCGATAAAAGCCGGAGTGAACTCGCGAGGTCACAGGACCGCTGCCCGGCTAGCTCCGTCACCGCAAGAAGAAGGGCGAGGCCCACCGGAGGCAGACGAAGGGCCCGGCTGGACATCAGAAGCGGACCGCTCCTCCGCGAGTCCGAGCGTTCGGAATAACGATCCGCTCAAAGTTCAGGTCCGAGGTGAAGCTCGTGCCCTCTACGATATCGTCTCCGTCGTACATCACGGTGACAGTATCGCTTTGGATAAAGTTGCTTTCCGGCATGTAAATCAACTTGTAGCTCTCGATCCTCCGGCCATCGGCTTCGATGATCAGGACCGCGTTACCTTCGGCCCACAATTCGTTCGAGCCCGTGTCCAATCGGCCCCGGTCGGAAGTCACGAAGGCCTTCTCGGTACCGAGTTCCTCGTGATACGCCGTCAACTTCACGTTCCCACGAAGAAGAACGACCGTGGAGTCTTGAAAGACCAGGGCCGTGTCGGCCTCCACTACAGCCTCCCGTATCCCCTCGCGGGTCAGGTAATTCGTGAGTCCGAAGATGATGTAGTCGGCCTCCATAGCCTCCAAGTCCGGGTCGACGACCATCCCGGGGGGGCTGTCTGTGCACGCTGCTAACAAGAGTCCGGCGGCAAGCACCTGGGCACATAATATCCGACTGGTACACACTATAGATTCCCTGACCTCATAAGTTCATGTCGATGTAAGGCCGAGCTCGGGATACCGCTCCTCGAACATCATCTCTTCTACCCGAAATATGAGCTTTCGTCACAGCCTTGTCGTCCCCCTCCAATCCGTCCGCAGCCTCACTCCTGGGAACGGGCGTCACAATATTCGCGGACCAGCCTGTCCCACTCTCCCCGTGCCGTCAGAAGAGCGCGCGCGAATTCCCTGACAGCACCTCGGCCCCCGGGGGCCTCAGTGGTCCAGCGAGAAACCGCATGGACCTCCGGGACGGCGTTCGAGACGGCGACCGGGAGGGCGACGAGCTCCAGGATCGGAAGATCCGCCAGGTCATCCGCTACCATAGCCGCCGCCTCCCACCCGAGGCCCCGGTCATCCAGCAGCTTTTGCACAACCGGTAGCTTCCTGGCGTCCGGATCTTGGTGGCACTCATCCACCCCGAGTTCTTCTGCGCGCCGTGCCGTGGCCTCCGAGACCCGTCCTGAAACAATCGCGACCTCGATTCCTGCCCAGCGGAGCATCTTGACCCCCAAACCATCCTGGACATCGAAACGTTTGAGCTCGATCGCGTCTTGGCCGGGCCAGGCGCCGACGTAGATACCACCGTCGGTCAGCACGCCGTCCACATCCAGAACGACCAGCCGAATGAGACCCGCCACGTGGGGATCTATGTCCCCCGCCGGACCAGGCATCAGAAGGCTGGTCCTCAGCCGGCGGAGACAGGAGTCTCGAGATCGACCTCGGCCAGGGCAGCTCGAATCGCGATAACCCGCTCCAGGAGAGGTTTCAGCTGGTCCAGCGGAAGCATGGTAGTGCCATCCGACGGCGCGCTCGCAGGATCCGGATGAACCTCCAGGAAAAGACCGTCACATCCAGCCGCAACGGAAGCACGTACGAGGGGCGGTATAAATTCCCGATCGCCCCCGCTGGATCCCGATATGCGGCCCGCCCGCTGAAGGGAGTGGGTGCCATCGAAAATTACCGGCACCCCGCACGCAGTGCGTATTCGCTGAAATGAACGCATGTCGACGATCAGGTCTCCGTATCCGAAGAACGTTCCCCGCTCGGTCACCGCCACGCTGGGCGCCCCGGCTTCTCGAGCTTTCTCCACGGCGTGGAGCATGTCTTCTGGGGTCATCCACTGGCCCTTCTTGATATTAACGACCTTCCCCGTTGCCCCCGCCGCGCGGATTAAGTCGGTCTGACGACAAAGAAACGCAGGAATCTGAAGGATATCCGCGACTCGGGCAGCATCAGCCGCTTGATCAACTTCGTGGACGTCCGTAAGGATCGGAAGACCAGTCTCTTCCTTCACGTGCCGCAGTTGCTCGAGCCCGCCGTCCAAGCCGGGGCCTCGAGGTGAATCGCCCCTCGACCGGTTCGCCTTGTCAAATGAGGCTTTGAACACGACGGGTATTCCCACCGCGGACGAAAGCCAAGCCAACTGTCGGCCGATCTCTACGTTGAGACCATCGTCCTCGAGCACACAAGGACCCGCGATCAATGTGAAGCGATCGAACATTACTCTCGAGCGCCGACAGCTGTTTGGGCATGAGAACCTTCAGCATGGGCCGCAGCCGCCTCGATGAAGGAAGCGAAGAGAGGATGCGGCCGGGTCGGCCGGCTCTTGAGTTCGGGGTGGAACTGGCAGGCGATGAACCAGGGGTGGTCGGGAAGCTCGATCATCTCCACAAGGCCCTGGTCCGGAGACGTACCCGACATGATCAATCCGTGCTCCTCTAAGAGTTCGCGGTACTCGTTATTCACCTCATAACGATGCCGATGCCGCTCCTTGATCTCACGGTCGGCATACACCTCCTCCACCCGAGATCCCTCTCGAAGTGAGGCCGCGTACTCCCCCAGCCGCATGGTCCCTCCCTTGGTCGTGACCTGCTGCTGTGAGTCCATGAGGCAGATAACCGGATCCGCCGTGTTTGGGTCGAACTCCACCGAGTTCGCCCCGGTCCGACCGCACACCGTTCGGGCAAACTCGATGATGGCACATTGTAAGCCGAGGCAGATCCCGAAGAACGGGAGTCCGTTCTCCCGAGCCCATTCAATTGCCATCAGCATACCCTCGATACCCCGATCTCCGAAGCCGCCGGGGATCAGCAATCCGTCGAAGCCCTCGAAGTGGTGCTTCAAGGCCCCGGCCTCGTAGCGTTCCGAGGACACCCACTCGATCTTCACCTTCACGTCGTTCGCGATACCCCCGTGAATCAGCCCTTGCTGCACCGACTTGTAGGCATCGACCAACTCCGTGTACTTGCCTACAACGGCAATACGCACCGTGCCGGAAGAGGGATTTCTCACGTGTTCGACCATTCGGCTCCACTCGGCCAGATCGGTGGCGGGCGCCTCGATCTGGAGCAACTCGAGCACAACATCGTCGAGGCGCTGGCGCCGAAGCTCGAGTGGCACCTCGTAGATCGTATCGACATCGCGAGCCTCGATCACACCCTCGATGGGCACGTTCGTGAACAGCGCAATCTTCTTCCGCGTGCCTTCGTCCAGCGTGCGCTCGGCACGGCAGATGAGCACGTCCGGCTGGATCCCGATCTCCATGAGCTCCCGCACCGAGTGCTGGGTCGGCTTGGTCTTCAGTTCGCCCACGGCAGCGATGTACGGGACGAGTGTCAGGTGAATGAAGATCGCGTTCTCGCGACCTTCATCCTGCCGGACCTGGCGGATAGCCTCCAAGAACGGCAGGCTTTCGATGTCACCGACAGTTCCTCCGATCTCGGTGATCACGATGTCGTTCCCGGGTGCCAGTCTTCGAAGGCGGCGCTTGATTTCATCCGTGATGTGCGGAATGACCTGGACCGTGGCGCCCAGATAGTCCCCCCGCCGTTCCTTGGTGATCACATCCTGATAGATGCGTCCTGCGCTGACGCTGTTGCCCTGAGAGAGCGATTCGTCGGTGAAGCGTTCGTAGTGCCCGAGGTCCAAATCGGTCTCGGCGCCGTCGTCTGTGACATACACTTCCCCGTGCTGAAACGGGGACATCGTACCCGGATCGACGTTGATATAGGGGTCGAATTTCTGGAGCGTCACGCTCAGGCCCCGCTCCTTGAGGATCCGCCCCAAAGACGCCACCGTGATCCCCTTGCCTAGCCCGGATACGACACCGCCGGTCACGAAGATGTATTTCGTCTGTTTCACTTCAGGATCCATCGCTCCTACCTCGAGAAGGCTGTTGAAGGAGTACAGTGGGCCGCGTTGCGGATGCCACGGCCCCAGCTCCGGGGTACCCGCGCGATAGCGTGGGTCAGAGCGACGACGCCATAGCATTCGCTACGGCTAGGAGCTCCAACAACGGAGATGGGGTCGTGCCACCGCAACCCTTCAACTTGTAAGGTCATTCCATTCATGTTCGTGGGCACATGGCGGTTGTGCGGTTGATCCGGCGTCTCTCCTCCTCGGAGTAGCTCTGCTACGCCTCGTCGTCGTTCCTTGTCTGAACGCGCACAAGCGCCATGTGCGCGACCCGCTGTACTCCTTCAACAGCCTTCTAAACACTAAGGGTTTCCATTCTGGCCAGCAGATCCTCCATGCGCACGGCATCGGCCGGGGTGTCGACTCCATGATCCGCCGCTCCCACGACGGCGACTCCGATCCGCATGCCGGCCTCGAGGGGCCGCAACTGCTCCAAGTCTTCCAACTGTTCCAGGGGCGACGGCGCCATCGCAACCCAACGGGCCAGGGCGTCCCGCGAATACGCGTAGATGCCGATATGCCGCAAGAAGGGCTCTCGCTCCAGGTCCTGCAGCGAAGGCTTCCCATAACGCTGATACGGAATCGACGCCCGAGAAAAATACAGGGCTCGTCCGCCCTGGGCACGGACTACTTTGACGGCCGCAGGATCCCTCCGGGCGTCGTGATCGAGGAGCGGCGTGGCGCACGTGCCAATCTCCCAGCCGTCGTCGCGAACCAGAGCGATGGCCGTTCCCAGATGGAGCTCTTGGAGCAAGGGCTCATCACCCTGAATATTTGCGATGACCCCGTATTCGGTGAACGCCGGGCGTTCCGCAACCTCGGCCACCCGGTCAGTACCAGAGGGGTGCCGGGTGGAGGTCATCTCTACCGGCGCACCGAAGGATCGGCACACCTCGGCGACCTCCTCGCTGTCCGTGGCCACAACCGTGTGGTCCAACACCTTCATACTTTCGACACGGCGCCAGACCCATTCGATGAGGGGTCTGCCGAGAAGAGGATAAAGGGGTTTGTTGGGGAGGCGGGTAGACGCCAGCCGCGCCGGAACGATGCCCAGAACGCGGCTGCTCAACGGTCCAACCCTGGACACGAAGCGGTGCCTGTCTCTGCAACTATCACACCAATCAAGTTACCCCGGGGGGAGTGCGGTTGCAACGCCTGACCTCCGAGAAGGTGCCGAAAAGCCTTCTATAGAGCCAGGAAATTCCCCAAGAGAGTCTTACCGTGCTCCGAAAAAAGCGACTCGGGGTGGAACTGCACGCCCCAAACCGGACGATCGTGGTGCCGGATGGCTTGAATCTCCTCGATTCCGTCCTTTTCTCCACTCCATGCCACCGGAATCAAGCTGTCCGGAAGCACCTCGGCATCCGTCACCAGGGAATGGTAACGCGCCACCATAAACGGCGACGGGATCCTGCGGAAGATCCCTTCCCCACTATGCCGGGTAGGTGCCGTTTTCCCATGCATGACTCGCTCGGCACGCACTGTCTTCCCCCCGAAAGCTTCACCCAAAGCCTGATGGCCCAGACATACGCCCAGCATAGGTATCGAAGGATCCAGCGATCGGAACAGCTCAACGCTTACGCCGGCTTCGCTCGGCGTGCAGGGGCCGGGGGAAACCACCACCTGCGACGGCGCCAGTGCCCGAATTTCTTCGACGGTCCGTTCGTCGTTCCGGCACACCGCGACGTCAGCGCCCAACTCACCCAGGAACTGGACGAGATTGAAGGTGAACGAATCGTAGTTGTCGATGACCAGTAACATGCCTGCTCTCCTGAGGCGCATCCTTCTTGAGGTCGTTCGAAGAAGTGGCGACCCGGACGCGGGACCACACAAAGGTGGCTCGGGCCACCGCCTCAGACCAGACCCCGAACACGTGCTACCTCGAGGCTGGCAGCCCACCAACGCGGCCAACGGGTCCCCCCGTAACAAGGGGGGGAGGCCGGGTGTAACACCAGATCCGGGCTAACTCCCCCGGGTCTGGTCTACGGAGAAGGCCCTTGTTCACACAGTGCTTGGTTTGTCACACACCGTTTCCACCGAACGAGGAGCTGGAATACTTCTCGACTTCCACTCGTGTGGCATATGACGCGGAACGTGGACGCCTTTGGGCGGTTTGCCGATCCTGCAAGAGGTGGTCACTCGCTCCCATCGAAGAGCGTTGGGAGGCCCTCGAAGAGCTGGAAAAGGTGGTAAAGGATCGAGCGAAGCTTCTCTCACAGACCGATAACGTCGCCCTTCTGCGCGCGGGCAACCTCGACATCGTTCGGGTGGGCCGCGCGAACCTCACCGAGGAGGCCTGGTGGAGGTACGGACGGGAGCTCACCAACCGAGCGGCGAAGCATCAGAAACTCACCTTCATCGGAACCGCAGCGGCCGGCGCTGCAATTATGGGGGGGTGGGCCACGGGTGGGTTCGGCTGGCTCGGCGCGTGGCTCCTCTGGGAAAACGCACCACAGCAGGTGACACAGGCCGCCCGATGGCTCCGATTCGGCGGAAGCGCCTGGCGGGGCAACCAGCGCTGCACCCGCTGCGGACAAACTTTCCGGAATATCGCCTATCGGGATCGTACTCAGGTGATCCTTTCGCCTGGAACCGGCGCAGGCGATGCCTTATCCGTGACCCAACGATGCCCTCTCTGTGGGGACCTCGGCGATGGAGGGCTGCACCTCCGGGGCAAGGAGGGGGAGTACGTTTCTCGGCGGTTGCTCGCTTACCACCATCACACCGGTGCCTCGGAGCACCGTGTCCGGTCGGCGACCCGGCTGATCGAAGAAGCAGGGAGTCCGGAAGACCTCACGCGCATCGTCATCAAAGAGGGACGTAGGCTCGGCGATCTCCAGCGGACCGGCGCCATCGCTTTGGAGATCGCGGCCAACGACACGGTCGAGCAGCATCTCCTCGAGCTCGAATTGGCCGAAGTCGAAGCGCACTGGAAGCAAGAGGAGGAACTCGCCTCCATCATCGATGGAGAGCTCACACCCCTGCCCTTGATGGAAAGTCTTCGGAGGAAGGTCGTCGGAATCGGGTGAAGCAGCGTGAGAGGGCGACTTCTCGGGGTGACTCTTCGGTCTATGTGCGCGGGGGCTCCTTCCCTCCCTGCTGTCCGGGGCCCGCCCCCTACCCAGACCGCCGCCAACCCCTACCCGATGGTCGGTCAGGAGCCCCCACACCCTACGACCTCACCCCAGGCTTCAGGAGGCCCTTGGACTAACACAGTAGGTGGTACCACTATTGGGGGCCGGTCACAACCGCTCGTGGATGCGGACGTAGTCCGAGTCGTGGAAGGACTGCATGGACTCGGCGCCGCCCCCGCAGCACCCGCCCCTGACGATCGCGAGATTCGTCCTATCGACATCCGGGTCCGCCATGGCCTGTGCTTTGAAAGAATAATTGGGGCAAAGGGGGATCACCTGTGGAGTGTCACAAAAAATTAACTCCGTATTCGAGTGTCCGACGGAGACCAGGACGTATTTGCCCTCGGGGCTGGGATCGCCGTTCGCGTCGAGCGGCTCAACGGCAGCCGCAGCCGCCTGGCCTGCGTCGGCGTGTGCTTGCGGCATGACGTTGCCGCCGGGGTAAAGTCCGCCTGGGAAGCCGAAGTAGGTGGAGGCACCCATGTCTGTTAGGGGCACCAGCGACGGAGTGGTGGCCGTGAAACTTACCGAGCCCACGCCACTCACGGACGCGGAGGCCGTTGCCGTCTGCTCGGTAGCCGTCTGATCATCAGGTGTCACCCTCCCAAGCGTCCATTGCGCCTTTGCCAGACCCTCTGAATCCGTCTCAGTGGCGGTCGGGCTCACCATACCATCGGAGTCCACCCTCCAACTGACCGTCACGCCCTGCAAACCGTTGCCGGACGGATCGGCCACCTTAACGATGAGAGAGTCCGAAAGAGGATTGCTGAGGGTTCCCACCTGTCCGTTCCCGGAGACGCTTAAGAAGCTCCCCTCGATCAGGTCGAGTTCGTCCTCCGTTCCTTCGGTCGGCGATTCACCTCCGCATGCGGCGGCCACGAGGGGTAATGAGCAACACCAGAGCAAGGCGAGATGCCTTGCTTGATCCACTTTGCGCTCGTGCTTGAGGTCGTCGGCCAGGTAGACCGTGGCCATGCCCCCTTCGCCAAGCTCGCGCTCGATGTCGTAGCGGACTTCGAGGGCTGTGGTCAGGCGGGCGACTGGGTCGGTCATGGGCACACTCCGGGATCAGACTGCGGTCAACATCCGAGAGTGGGCCGGTAGCCGCAAGTAGAGCCAGGTCACACGTCCGTAATCGCCGCCTCAGCATCCAAGGCCTCGACTGGCTCCCGCACTAGAGCGTGATCCCGAGCGGACTCCTGGACTAGTAGTCCACCGGCCTCAGGTAGAACTCACCGATCGCGGTGGAGGAAAGCATCGCGACCGTCGGTAGCTCTCGCTTCCAGTGGGTCGCCGATAGCCGACGCCAGACGCAGTCCACGTCGTTCTCGGGGAACCCGTCGTGCTTGAGCTCGTCAGCCGTATACCCACTGAGAAGCCAGTGAAGGATCGGATCGGCGTGATGGTAGGAAATGCCGAGCTCATCCTCGTCATGCACGCCGCGAACCAAATCGGCTGACGCGGGCTTGTCGATGATCACGTCGGGCACCCCAAGGTGCCTGGCCAGGTCCCAGACCTGCGTCTTGAAAAGATCCCCGAGCGGATTGATCGGCGGAGAGTCATCCGCGTGCCACGTGTAGTACCCCAAGAGGCGCTCCGACTTGTTCCCTGTACCGAGAGGGAGCGCTCCGAGCTTGGCGGACTGGTCGAACAGGATCACAGACCGGAGGCGGGCCGCCAGATTCCCTCGGCGAAGGGGCGAAAGGTCAGGTTCATGCTGCTGCACGTAGGCGTCCACCGCCCCCGTAATCTCGATCGTACGACCTTCGGCACCTGAAGCCTCCAGGACGAGACCCGCATGGTCCAAGCTCTCCTGACTGGACGTCGCGTAAGGAAGGCGAAAACCCGTCACGTTCTCGGAACCGAGAGCGCGCACCGCCAGGAAGAGCGACACGCTCGAGTCCACTCCCCCGGATAGACCGATCACCACGCGCTCAAAGCCGCGTCGACGAACGACTTCTTCCTGGATGAACTCCACCAGGGCCCTCTCGACAAGGCACAGATCCAGATCGAGTAACGTTTCGTCTTCGGGATGGACGGGCGTATGTACAGTCGGGCCCGCCCCTTCGAGCACGGGCTCAACACCCGCCGAACCTGCGCTGGCCGATGCAGGTGCCGGATCAGGGCTTTGCGCGTCGGTCAGCGCCCTCTGCAGGTGGGGAAGTGTTTGCTCGAGATCGGCCAACAAGGGTGACGCCACCCGAGCCCGGTCCAGGGCCGCCAGCTCCAGTTGGGCCACCGTCACACCGGCCTCGAAAAGCGGACCCCGCGCCAGCACCGTGCCGTCCGGCGCAACCGCGATGGATCCACCCGGAAAGACCTTTCCTCCCTCGGAGCCGACGAGCTGGCTCACGACCACGAACACACCGTGCTCGAGCGCTGTAGCTGGAGCCAAAGCCTCCCAACGACTCAGGTTATGGGGACGCCCTTCCCCACCCGGGGTAAAGTCTCGCGCGGGCGATGCGCTCACGGCGATGATCAACTCTGCGCCCCCTACGGCCAAGATCGTCGGCGGCAGCGAGTGCCACATTTCCTCACAGATGAGGAGACCTACACGTCCGAATCTGGTATCGAACGCTCGGACGTTTTTCCCTGCCTCCACGAAGCGCGCCTCGTCGAAGACACCGTAGGTGGGCAGGAACATCTTCCGGTGGACGTGGGTCACCTCGAAGCCTTGCTCGCCGGGCGTCAGATATACGACGCTGTTGTGGAGCCTCCGATGATGCCGCTCGAAAAAACCGAGCACCACATCCGGAGCTCCCCCCGGCGGTGAGCCCAGTCCATTGGCGACGTCCGTCGCCGAGCGGGCCACCTCGGCAACGCCCCCCTCCAGGAAGTAGCCGGTCAGGCTCGTCTCGGGGAATACCAACAGATCGACCGCCCCTGCCTGCTCGGAGACCACCTCACGAACCCGGGATAGGTTGGACGCGATATCAGCCTTCTTGGGTTTGAACTGGGCGAGCCCCACGCGTAGCTTGGGCCCTCCTGGCGGTCGTTTCATGAGCGACGTCTCCCGGCACGTCGAAGATCAAACGTAACTTGAAGGCTCTCGACAAGGTAAGGATTCGGCGTTCGAAGCCGAAGACCCTTGCGCGTCGACGGGAACGAGGCACAATCCGATGGGGTTATGAATCACAGCCTCACCGTCGTTGCCCACAGTGAAAGTGAACCGATGATCCGTAAGACCGTACTCGGCCTAGCGTTGGCCCTAGTTCTCGCCCTGCCTTCGGCAGGCCAATCCCAGGATAATGCGGGGCAGCCCCGGGGGCAGGCGGTTACGGCCCCGGGCGCTCAGGAGTTCCTGAGCGCCTTTCAGGTCATTCGTGACTACGGCCTCCAAATATTCTCCGACTCGACGCTCTGGCACCGTGCCGTAGACGGGCTGATCCGTGAACTCAATGACCCGTATGCGCAAGCGTTTATGCCGGACGAGTACGACGAATTTCAGGAGAACAATACGGGTAACTATGCGGGCATCGGGGTGCAGATCACGACCCTCAATGAAATCATCACCATCACGGCAGTATTCCCGGGCACTCCCGCCGAGGAGTCCGGCCTCCAGGTCGGAGACCTGATCATTGCGGTGAACGAACAGAGCACGGAGGGATGGACGACCAGCGACGCGTCGACCGCAATCCGTGGTGAAGTGGGAACGACCGTGGACCTTGCGATCGCCCGCCAAGGGCTCACCGCCCCGCTCAGGCCGACGGTGCGCCGTGACAATGTCCATGTCACGGCTGCCCAGTCAGACATCGTGGGTTCGAACGTCGCCTATATCGCACTCAACCGGGTCGCTCGCGGCTCGGCCGATGAACTGGAGGCCGCCCTCTCCGATCTTGCGGACGCGCGAGGATTCATCCTCGACCTGAGAGGTAATCCGGGGGGATACCTCGACGAATCTCTCCGTATCTCGGACCTCTTCCTCCCCGAAGGGGCCCGCCTTGCCAGTGCTGAAAGTCGTGTCCCGGGCGAAGCGAGCCGCAGCCTGGATGAGGCGTGGACCGCCGAAACTCCGGACCAAATACCGGGCAAACCTGTGATCGTCCTCGTTGATCGATACTCCGCGTCGGCTTCCGAGATCGTCGCCGGGGCCTTGCAGGACCATGACCGGGCTTTGGTGATCGGCGAGAGGACTTTCGGAAAGGGGGTCTTTCAGAACGTGTTCCGGCTCACCGAAACACGTCACCTCCGGCTCACGACCGGCGAGTGGTATACACCGCTGGGGAGATCCCTCCATCGGCCCCGGACGGCTCAGGGTAACCCCATGCCCGAAGATCCGGACACCTTTCCCGTGATCACAACCCAAGGCGGGCGTGAACTGGTCGCTGGAGGCGGAGTGTTCCCCGATCTGGAGATCAGAAACGACACCCTCACGATCCTCGAGCGCGAGTTCACCTCTCAAGCCGCCACCGCACGCGTGCCACTGAGCCTCCGCATCGAGGAGTTTTCCTTCAGTCAATCCGAAAGGCTCCGGGCCGAAGGCAGCGATCCTGCAATCGATCCCGCCGCCTTCGAAGATTTCCTGACCGGACTCGCCGAAGAGGGCGCCGATCGCACGTATCTCGACAACGATGAGGTGCAGGAATACCTGGAGTACTTGATCGTTCAGCGTATTGCGCGACGGATGGACAGGATGGGACAGGCCATAGAGGTTCGAGCGCGCCGTGATCCAGTCCTCGCCGAGTCCCTTCGGCTCTTGGGCGAAGTTGAGACCCAAGCCGAACTGTTCGCCGCTGCGGATCGGTTGAACTAGGCCCCGAAGGCTGTTGAAGGAGTAGCCCTCTATGACCTTGGGTGGTACTTCCGATGGATGTCACGAAGATACTTAAGATCCAGGTGCGTGTAGATCTGGGTCGTCGAAATGTCCGCATGACCCAGAAGTTCCTGGACCGCCACCAGATCCGCGCCGCCCTCCAGTAGGTGGGTCGCAAACGTGTGCCGGAGCACATGGGGAGACACCGTGCCTTCGATGCCCGCCAAACGCGCAGCAGCCTTTACGATCTTCCACACGGCTGTCCGGGACAGCGGGCGCCCTCGCTGATTCAGAAAAACACACCCGCCGCCCCTGCCCTTTTCCAAGGCGGGCCTCACCTCACGGAGGTACCGGGAAAGAGCCACGCACGCCGGGCGCCCGAGCGGAACCATGCGCTCCTTGGAGCCCTTTCCGAAGACCGTACTTAGTCCCTCTTCCAGATCGAGATTGGTAACAAGCAGTCCCACGAGCTCCGAGACGCGCACCCCGGTGGCGTACAGAAATTCCAGGATCGCCCGGTCGCGCCAATACATGGACGAATCCAAACGAGGCGCCTCCAACAGCGCAGAGACGGCGGCCGCATCGAGGACGTTCGGAAGCGGCCGGGCGACACGGGGGCTTCGAAGCCCCTCCGTCGGGTCGCTCTCCAGAGCGCCTTCCTCCAAGAGAAATCCGAAGTAGGTGCGAAGAGCCGACTGGGCGCGGCGCACAGAGGTGGGGGCCAGCCCTAGGTCGCCGAGGTGGAAGACATAGTCTCGTACATCATCCCCCCCCACAGCTGCCGGGTCGCGCCGTCCTCTCTCCGTCGCGAAGGTGATGAATTTCTCCAGCTCCCGGCCATACGCGCTGACCGTGAGTGGAGACAACCCACGCTCGAAGTTCAGATATTCGGCGTATTGTTCAGCCTGAAATTCGATCGCCTCATTCACTCGGTCGTTCCGGTTCGTTGCCATGCCACCCTGGCCCAGCCCCCGGGTCGTGATCCTTCAGATGACGCCTGCGAGATCGCAACCACCACCAGGCCAACAGCACGACAATCACCCCCGCGATGCCGGCCAACGTCCAGTTGAGACGGGTTTGCATCCTCAGTAGCTGGTCGACATTCCGCCCAGCGAACGCTCCGACCCAGACGAGGGCTCCGTACCAGATTCCCGAAGCCAATAAAAGAGGGAACGCCACCGATCTGGGGCGCTGTCGAATGACACCCGCGAAAACGGGCGTAACCGCCCGAAGCCCTGGTAAGAACCGAGTGTAAAAAATGGCGGCCGCTCCCCAGCGCCGGCAAAACCTCCGAACGATCCCTACTTGCTTCGGGTCGAGCAGGAAACGCCCGAGCCGAGCATTGAAGAAGGATTCACCGTAAAGATAGGCAGCCGTGTAGACCGCAAGCGCCGAGAGCACGTTGGATGTCCAGGTCACGAGAAAGACGACTCCCTCGCTTGCGCTTCCTCGGGCAGCCAAGAACCCACCGAGCAGCACGAAGGTGTCGGCCGGAATCAGAGGGACGAGGTTTTCGACTGCTGCCCCCACTCCCAGCGCGGCATACATCAGGAAGGGGGGTGCGTCCCGTAGCCAGACAAGAAGCCCGTCCACCGCCTCGCTCAGCCTGTTGAAGAAGCGGGGCGAGCCGCGTTAGGAGGTCCGACGGGCGCCATCGTCTCTCGACTGCTCCAGGAGAGCCACCGCGTGTACTGCCATGCCTTCCCCAGACCCGATCCAGCCCATCCCCTCATTCGTCTTCCCTTTGACGGAAATCGCATCAGGAGCAGTACCAAGTACCTCTGAGAGCCGGGCTACCATCTCCTGCGCGTTGGGGGCGATCTCGGGCCGCTCGGTGATTACCGTGACGTCGATATTGCAGACTCGAAGATCGGACTCACCGATCAGGTCTGCCGCACGCGCCAGCAAGTCCATGGAATCCGCATCCTTCCACCGGGACTCAGAGGGGGGGAAATGCCGACCGATATCACCCAAAGCAGCCGCGCCGAGAAGGGCGTCCGTGACCGCATGGGCGATGGCATCCCCGTCGGAGTGTCCCAGAAGACCTGGATAATTCGGAATCTGGACTCCCCCGAGAACGAGCGGACGTGCCTCGTCGAAGCGGTGCGAGTCGTATCCGAAGCCGATCCTCATCGAGCCCATCTTTATCGCCCCTCCCTTCCCCCTGGGGCCTATGCCCCTCCCCAGGCCCGGATCGCCAAACAGGCGTTGTGCCCGCCAAATCCGAAGGAATTGGAGAGAGCGACTTCCACCGGACGTTCGACGACACCGTGCCGGCCATAGTCGAGGTCACAATCCGGATCGGGGTCGGTCAAGTTTATCGTGGAGGGAATCCGGCCCTGCTGGCATACCAAAGCCGTGACGACGGCTTCGACGCCGCCGGCAGCCCCCAACAAGTGGCCCGTCATCGACTTCGTGGAGCCCACGATCACCGAATACGCCGAATCCCCCAGGACCTGCTTGATCGCCGCCGTCTCGTTCCGGTCATTGGCCTGGGTCGAGGTACCGTGGGCGTTGATGTAATCCACATCCTTCGCGCTCACGCCAGCATCATCCATGGCCATGCGCATAGCATGTTGAGCACCCTTTCCCTCGGGTGCCGGCATCGTGATGTGGTGGGCGTCCGCTGATACACCGTATCCGGCCATCTCGGCCACAATAGGCGCACTGCGGGCGACCGCCGTCTCCAAGGCCTCCAGTATCACGCAACCAGCTCCCTCTCCGATGACGAACCCGTCTCGGCCGGCATCGAAGGGTCGGGATGCGGCCACGGGATCATCGTTTCTGGTAGACAGCGCCTTCATGGACGCGAATCCCGCGACGGCCAGCGGAGTAATCGTCGCTTCCCCTCCCCCCGCGATCATGACATCGGCATCACCGCGCTCAATGAACCGGAACGCATCCCCGATCGCGTGGGCGCCGGACGCACATGCGGACACAGTGGCATAGTTCGGCCCTTTCGACTCGAAGCGGATCGAAATCAGGCCCGCCGCAATGTCGGGAATGAACATGGGGATAAAGAAAGGGCTTACTCGGGCTGGACCACGGTCCTTCAGCTGATCATGCTGGGATTCCATGGTCGAGATGCCGCCGATTCCACTGCCGAAGATCACGCCGAAGCGCTCGGCGGAGACCCCCTCGGGTGCGCCTTCGAGTCCGGCGCTTCGCATCGCCTCGTCGGCGGCACCGATGCTGAACTGCACGAAACGGTCGTACCGGCGGGCTTCTTTCTTTTCGAGGTATGTGAGCGGATCGAAGTCCTTCACCTCGCAAGCGATTCGGGTGGCGAATGCCTCTGTGGTCTCAAACAGGGTAATGGGTCCCGCCCCGCTCTCACCTGCCAGCAACTGGCCCCAGGTTGAGGGCACGTCCTTCCCCACCGGAGTGATCGCCCCAAGGCCTGTAATGACCACCCTACGACGGTTATTGCTCATCGCCAGAACGCCTTTACAACAGAGAATTCAGCAGGCTCACGACTCCTGGTGCTTCTCGATGTAGGCGACCGCTTCGCCCACCGTGCGCATCTGCTCAGCATCCTCATCGGGAATATCGATGGTGAACTCTTCCTCGAAGGCCATCACGAGCTCCACGGTATCCAGAGAATCGGCTCCGAGGTCGTCCACGAAGGAAGCCTCAGCAGTGACCTTTTCCGGATCCACTCCCAACTCGTTGATGATGATTTCCTTGACCTTCGCGGCCGTGTTGTCAGCCATGGTGCCTCCGTAAAAGTGAGTCCGTGCGTGTTAAGTCGATCTGAAACATCTCGAATCAGGATCACCCTACATGGCCATCCCTCCGTCTACCGCGACGACCTGGCCGGTAATGTAGCGGGCCGCAGGTCCCGCAAGAAAGCGCACCAGCCCGCCCACGTCTCCAGGATCGCCAAAACGACCCAACGGAATCCGCGAACGGAGCTCCTCCACGGCGGCCTCAGGCAGCCCTGCCGTCATATCCGTCGTGATGAAGCCCGGCGCGATGGCGTTGCACCGGATCCCCCGCGGCGCGAGTTCCTTCGCGATGCTTTTCGTAAATCCGATGAGACCGGCCTTGGAGGCGGCGTAGTTGGCCTGGCCGGCGTTTCCGACCACTCCGACCACCGAGGTGATGTTCAAGACTACGCCGCTTCGCCGCTTCATCATCCCACGCGCGAGGGCGCGCGTCATGTTGAAGGCACCCTTGAGATTGACGGCGAGCACCTCATCCCACTCCTCTTCCTTCATTCGGATGAAGATGTTGTCCTTGGTGATCCCAGCGTTGTTGACCAGGATGTCGACCGGCCCCAACTCCTCTTCGAGCCTGCCGACGACCGCATTGACTCCTGCCGCTTCACTTACGTCGCAAGCGTAACCCTTGTGCCCGGTACCCTCCAGCGAGGCCGCAGCAGCCTCGGCCACCTCTCCGTTGCGCGCCACGACGGCCACTTTGGCGCCGGCGCGCCCGAGGTCCTGTGCGATCGCCAGCCCAATACCACGAGAGCCTCCCGTGACAAGCGCGACCTGTCCGTCGAGTTCTTTCATCAAATGACCCCTTCAAGGCTCCCATACATCGAGATCTTCCGGCTCACCCAAAGATGCGCACGGAATGCGTCTTACGATTCTCCGATTCAGTCCGCGTAAAACCGTTCCAGGTCCGATCTCCAGGAATCGGTCGACACCGGAGTCGGCCATATGCAGGACAGAAGCCGCCCACCGTACAGGCGTGGTGAGTTGTCGCACCAATAACGCCCTTGCTGCGTCTCCTGTCGATACCGGCTTCGCGGTGACATTGGCGATGACGGGGAAAGCGGGATCGTGAAAGGACAGCGGTGCGAGCCAATCCTCGAACTCCGCCACGGCCGGCGCCATCAGCGGTGAATGAAACGCTCCGGAAACACTCAACCGGACCACTCGCTTGGCCCCCACCTGCATTGCAAGGTCCATCGCCCGCTCCACCCCGGCGAGGTCTCCGCTGATAACCACCTGGCCCGCGGCATTGAAGTTCGCAGGGACGCACACGCCGGCTTCGTCCTGCGCCTGCTCGCAGACCGAAACGACGGCTCCATCATCGAGTCCAATCACCGCCGCCATCGTACCGGCCCGCTCGACTCCGGCGGCGTACATCAATTCTCCACGCAAGCGCACGGTGAGTACGGCCGCGGCAAATTCGAGCGTCCCCGCCGCGACGTGGGCGGAGAACTCCCCCAACGAGTGTCCCGCGGCCAGAGCGACCTCACCGAGACGGCTCTGGATGACCCGGCACACCGCAGTAGAATGAACAAGCATTGCCGGCTGGGCGTTCTTCGTGAGCACGAGATGCTCCTCGGGCCCCTCCCAAGCGAGCTTGGAGATGGAGAACCCCAAGACGTCATCCGCCTCTTCGAACACGCGGGCAGCCTCGGGATAGGCGCTCGCCAGAGAACGGCCCATCCCGACGTGCTGGGAGCCTTGTCCTGGGAAGAGAAGTGCGAGGCACATGTTAGAAGGGATCGTTCGGACTGCCCATTCCTACCAGCGGACAGCCATGGCGCCCCACGTCAACCCAGCCCCGAACGCCACGAGTAAGAGTTTCATACCGGGCTGTAGCCGCCCCTCTTCGATCGCCTCGTCCAACGCCACCGGAATGGTGGCAGAGCTCATGTTTCCATATCGGTCGAGGTTCACGAACACCTTCTCCATGGGAAGCCCCGCGTAGCGGGCGGTCGCGTCGAGGATTCGGAGGTTGGCTTGATGGGGGACCACCAGGTCCACCTCCTCTGGCGCCCAGCCGGATCGCGCTAGCGCCAGCCCCGAGGCCTCGGCCATCGCACGTACTGCATGCTTGAAGACCCCCCGCCCCGACATTCGTACAAAATGGTCCCGATTCCGAAGTACATCCTCGTCCATTGGGATTGCGGCTCCTCCCGCCGGCCGGTAAAGGAGCTCCGCCAAGTTACCATCGGACTGGTGGTGCGTACCCAGGATACCTCGCTCCCCGGCCGATTTCTGGACGACCACAGCACCTGCCCCATCACCGAACAACACACAAGTGGAGCGATCCTTCCAATCCACGATGGAACTCATCTTCTCGGTGCAGACGACAAGGACGATTTCGCCACGACCTGTCGAGACGTAACCCTCCGCTATCGTGAGGGCATAAAGGAAACCCGAACAGGCGCCGCCAACGTCAAAGGCGACCGCTTTCGTGGCCCCGACGAGAGCCTGAACATCACAGGCAGTGGCGGGAAGCCAGCGGTCGGGCGTCGCTGTCGAAACGATCAGAACGTCGATGTCTTCGGGTCCCACGCCGGCTCGGCCCATGGCGATTCGAGCGGCACCCGCACCCATATCGGCGGCGGTCATCTCAGGGGGTGCGATACGGCGTTCACGGATTCCCGTACGCTCGACGATCCATTCATCGGACGTGTCGACGATGGACTCCATCTCTCGATTCGTCACCACACGGTCGGGCAGATACCGGCCCGTCGACACCATTTCGACGATAGGAGTTGTCGCCGTCAAACCGTACTACCCGATTCGATGGGTCGGATCAGCTCCCTCACGAAGTGAGAGACCATCGATGCCTTGGCTGCCCGGTCCGCCACATAGATGGCACTTTCGATCGCCTTCGGCGGTGAGCCTCCGTGGCAGATGATCGGAATCCCGTTCACCCCGAGCAGTGGCGCGCCGCCAGTCTCGGTGTAGTCCAACAGCCGGAAAACCTCCTCGAGATCATGGCCGGTCTGAGCGTCGCCCAACGCATTTGCCAGCAGGCCCACGATGAAGCTCGCCACCGACTCGTAAAACTTGAGAAGCACGTTCCCGACGAATCCGTCGCACACCAGAACGTCGCATCCACCCTCTACAATACCCCGGCCTTCCACGTTTCCGACGAAGTTGAGACCGCTTCCCACCAGCTCCTTGTACGCCGCCACTGCCAGATCGTCACCTTTTTTTGGCTCTTCGCCAATATTAAGAAGCCCGACACGGGGATCGGCGACGCCCATCAAGTCCTGGGCGTACACCTTGCCCAAGTGTGCGAATTGAACGAGCTGGTGTGGCTTGCAATCGACATTCGCCCCCGCATCCAAGAGCAACAACCGACCACCCGCCGTCGGGACCACCGTGCCGATCGCCGGACGATCCACCCCCTCCAAGGCCCGGAGGATGAAGAGCGATGCCGCCATGACGGCTCCCGTAGAGCCTGCGCTGATGAAAGCGTCTGCCTTGCCTTCTTTGTGAAGGCGCACGCCGACGGCGATGGAGGAATCGGGTTTGTGCCTCAGGACCGCCGAAGGCGGCTCACCCGGAAAGATCCGTTCAGAGGCGTGAACGATGCTCAGTCGGTCGGTCGGAAATCCAGTGTGCTTGACGAGCTCTGCCTGGAGCACATCAGAGTCGCCCACAAGGATGATGTCGAAGTCCGATTCAGGACTCTTCAGAGCGCTGACAGCACCGGCCACCTCGACCGCCGGGGCCGCATCAGTGCCCATGGCGTCAAGAGAAATCCGCATGTCGATCGGTCCCGGTCAATCCAAGTCCGGGTCCAGTACCTGCTCTCCACCGTAGTACCCGCAGCTCGGGCACACTCGATGCGGGATCTTGGGATCGCCACACCGAGAGCAGGCATTCGTGACCACCGGCTCAGCCTTGTAATGAGTGCGACGCTTACGCTTGCGTTGCTTCGAAGTTCTCTTCTTCGGGACAGCCATCGGCCTTACTCACCTTTTCTCGAGTGCTCTGAGGGCATCCCATCGTGGGTCGATGCCTCCCGGCAGACACTTACATTCCGCCTTGTTCAGATTCTCACCGCAGCCGGCGCACAGACCGCGACAATCGACCTGGCATTCGGCGAAGGCGGGTATCGCGAGAATCACCTCGTCACGAAGGTAGGGTTCGAGGTCGATCTCTCGGACTCCCATCTCGAGGCGTAACGTCTCACTATCATCGTCCTCCAATAGATCCGACAGCGCGAAGAGAAGCGTGATATCGACATCGACCTGCCGCTCTCCGCGATCGAGGCACCGGCGGCAATCCTGGCTCACTGTACCCACCACGCCACCCCTCACCACCAACTCACCTGACCCGGCCCAGATGGCGTTCAAGACTACGTTGAAGGGCTTCTCGCACACGAACGGAGATTCCCCAAAGAGGTCGTCGTCCGCCTCGATCCGCCCCTCGAATCGCAGCGTTCGTCGTCGCTCCAAATCAAGCAGATCGAGTTTGAGCATAGTCGGAAAAACTATCCCAAGCCCCAGGGGGAGTCAACGCGCGGCAAGGTCAGGAAAGGCTTACGAACTACTGTCTCTCAGAGTCCAAGCCGTTGATGCTCGGAAAAGAAAAAAGAGATTTCGGCCGAGGCGTTTTCGTCCGAATCGGAGGCGTGGATGGCGTTGCGCTCCTTCGATTCCGCAAACAGCTTGCGAACCGTTCCACCATCGGCTTCAGCCGGATCGGTCGCTCCGATTACCGTACGAAGCTTTGCAACCGCGTCTTCGGCCTCCAACACCATCGGGATGATGGCACCCGATGTCATGAAGCCCACCAAGGAGTCGAAGAATGGGCGCTCCTTGTGGACGGCGTAGAACGCGCCCGCCTGGACCGTGGTCATCGCGGTCATCTGCAAAGCCCTGACCGTAAAGCCGGAAGCTTCGAGATGGGCCAGGATACTCCCCGCCTTACCAGACTGCACCGCATCCGGCTTTATGATTCCGAGCGTCAGGCTCATCTAGGTCTATTCCTCTTGCTTGAAGGCTGTACGGGGGAAGAGCCAACGAAGCACTTCCACACGTGTGAGGAAGCCGACCATCTCTCCAGCTCGGATTACCGGGAGCTGTTCGACGTCCCTGTTCACCATGATCGACGCTGCCTCGATGAGGCTCTGTTCTTCCGAAACGCACATTACGGTACGAGTCATGATTCCCCTCGCCGTCGGCTCCTCCCGGGCGGTCGCAGAACTCCCGCCGACGCTCTCTGCTCGGGCCTGCGAGACGAGCTCCTTCATCGCGTCCCGGTCGTGATGACGCCCAGGAACTCGTAATCCTCACCCACCACGGGAACCGCCTGTAGCTCCCTTCTGACTATAAGATCCATTATCTCGGAGTATGGCGTATCCGGATATACCCGGTACTGGATGGGCTCGACTACGTCCTCCACAAGAAGACTCTGATGGGGATCGAGGTCCATGAATCCCGCTACCCTCACAACGTCGTCAGCGGATTGGGCGCTCAAGATCTGCGCCACCCTCCCTTCTTCCCGGAAAAACCGCTTCAGGGTGGGGAGCATCTGATCTCGTAGGGTAACGAAGCGACGGGGGGTGATCAGTACCAAGAGCGCCTCGGAGTCGGGTTTGTCTCGGGGGGCACCGCCGGCGCCTGCTTCGGTAGCACCTACGGCCAAAGCGCCGTCGGTCTCATCCGCCGTAAACCCGACCGGTGAAACGCCGAGGACCGCACCGATTTTCTCGACGGCATCGGACTCCGCGAGAGCCACAACAACACGTTCGTGTACACGATGGATCTCTCCAGATGCGCCCCCGACGAGATCTGCCGCGAGTTTCTCGGCCAACTCGTCCGAGAACCCCGAAACGGCTCGGAACGTATTTGTCAGAGCCCACTTGAGATCCGGCGCATCGAGCGGAACGAGAATTGCCCCGCGCCGGAGCATTTCAGCGACCTTCATGAGCTGTACTCCTTCAACAGCCTTTTGCCCTCCAATGAGGATGCGGAAAACTCACGCAGGAAGCACGTCCTGGATGAGTCCCACGATATCAACAGGACGTTTGGCTACCGCGATACCGTTCTCCTCAAAAGCCTTCATTTTCTCTTTCGCAGTCCCCGAGGAACCACTGATGATCGCACCGGCATGGCCCATGCGGCGGCCCGGGGGGGCAGTCTGGCCGGCAATAAATCCTACCACCGGAATATCCAGGTTCTCGCTCACCCACTGGGCCGCTTCCTGCTCATCGGTACCCCCAATCTCCCCGATCATGACGATCGCCCGGGTGTCGCGGTCCTCGGCAAACGCCTCGAGCGCGTCTACGAAGTTCGTACCGATGAGCGGATCACCGCCGATCCCCACACAAGTCGTCTGCCCGACTCCGGCGTGGGTCAGATGGATCACCGCCTCATAGGTAAGCGTTCCCGAGCGAGAAATAACGCCCACGGGTCCGGGCGTTACGATGTTGCCCGGAATAATACCTACCTTTGCCTTCCCTGGAGAGATGACGCCAGGACAATTCGGCCCCAAGACCCGCGCACCGTGATCTCGCGCGAACGCGTGCGCCCGAGCCATATCTTGCACCGGAACCCCCTCGGTGATGGCCACGACCAACGAGACTCCGGCATCCGCGGCTTCCTCGATCGCACTCGCAGCGAAGGCTGGCGGCACGTACACCACCGAGGTATCGCCTCCGGTCTCGGCTACCGCTTTTTCCATGGAGTTGAAAATCGGCACGCCCGCACCGTCAGGACCATCGAAGGTCTGCCCACCCTTCCCCGGCGTGACACCCGCAACCACTGCCGTCCCGTATTCCATCATTTGAAGCGTGTGGAAAGACCCATCCCGTCCAGTGATTCCTTGGACCACCACCTTGGTATTTTCGTCGACAAGAATCGCCATCTATAGTCTCTCGTTCGCCATCTCAACGCCTCGCTCAACCACGTCATCCATTGAGGAAAACGCCGAGAATCCGGCTTCGGCAAGAATGGCGAGCCCTTCCTTCTCGTTGGTCCCGGTAAGGCGAATCACGATCGGAGGTTCGATATCGATGCGTGTCGTCGCCTCGACGATGCCCCGCGCAACATCGTCGCCCCGCGTGATGCCCCCGAAAATATTGAACAGGATGACCTTCACATTCGGATCCGAGCTAATAATCTCCAGCGCGGAGACGACCTTTCCCGGATTCGACGAGCCTCCAATATCGAGAAAATTGGCGGGCTCTCCGCCGTAATACTTCACGAGGTCCATGGTGGCCATGGCCAGCCCCGCTCCATTGACGCAACAACCCACATTCCCGTCCAGCTTGACGTAGCTGAGGTCGGCTTCCCGGGCCTTGGTCTCGGCGGCCGGTTCGGCCGACAAATCCCTGTATTCGACGAGCGCCGGATGCCTGAATAGTTCGTTGTCGTCGAGACTCATTTTGGCGTCAATCGCGTTGACCTCGCCGGCACTCGTCGTGATAAGAGGATTGATCTCGATCATCGACGCACCGCTCGACGTGAATGCGGCGTAGAGTTGGCGGATGATCTTAGCCGCCTGCTTCACCAAGCCCGCGTCCTCGTAAAGCGAGTTCGCCAACCCGTACGCCTGATGAGACATCAGGCCATAACGAGGGTCGACCGTGAGCTTCCGGATGGCATCCGGATCGGTGTGTGCGACTTCCTCGATGTCGATCCCGCCTTCAGCCGACACGATGAACGTGGCGGCCTGAGCCTTACGATCGACAAGAACACCCACGTAGGCCTCCGTATCGATGTCTTCGGCCGGGGTGATGAGAACCTTTTCCACCGTGAACCCCGAAATGGTCATGCCCAGAATGTCCTCGGCATGCTCACGGACGTCGGACGTCGTGGCGGCCAGCTTAACGCCGCCCGCCTTGCCCCGTCCCCCAGAATGAACCTGGGCCTTTACGACCATGGTCCCCCCATACCGCTCCGCGATCGCCACGGCCTCGTCGGGCGTGCTGGCGACCTCTCCAGGGGGCACCGGGATGCCGTTGGCACGCAGAATTTCTTTGGCCTGATACTCGTGGATATTCATGTGAGCTGGCCTAGAAGGCTGTTGAAGGAGTACAGTGGGCCGCGTTGCGGATGCCACGGCCCCAGCTCCTAGGCGGAGCGACGACGCCATAGCATTCGCTACGGCTAGGAGCTCCAACAACGGAGATGGGGTCGTGCCACCGCAACCCTTCAACTTGCAAGGTCATTCCCCTCCTGGTCGTGGGCACATGGCGGTTGTGCGGTTGATCCGGCGTCTCTCCTCCTCGCCGTAGCGCTGCTACGCCTCGTCGTCGTTCCTTGTCTGAACGCGCACAAGCGCCATGTGCGCGACCCGCTGTACTCCTTCAACAGCCTTCTCTAGTTGCTGGGACCTGTGGAAAGTCGCTCGAGGAGGGCCCGGAGTTCGTCGAGCGCCTCGCCAAAGCCCTGAAAGTCTCCGGTTCGCAGGGCTGCATCCGCCGCCTCGAGCAGCTCCAGAGCCTCAGCCGGCCACTGTTCGGTGTCCAGGGAGGGAAGATCCGCCGAGCCTTCGGTGAAGATCAACTGAGGGGCGGACGCGTCGGCGATCTGAGCCATCGCCTGGATCGCGTCCTGAAGTGTTTCCTCCATCGTGACACGGTACCCGTCGCTCACGACGAAGCGCCTCAACTCAGGGATCGCGTCCTCTTCGGCCGCCAGGAACACAGGCTCCATGTAGAGAAGCGTCCGGCCAACCGGTACCAGATGCAGATGTCCGGTCCACACCTGGCTCCCTCCGGTTCTCCACAGTGAGAACTGTTGCGAGATCACCGGATCCTGCTCGATCAGCGCCTCCACCTGACGTGGTCCCGGTACCTGATCCTCGACGGGAACGTCGAACAGAACAAGCTCGCCGTATCGATCGGGATCACTCGAGGCGGTCAAGATGGCGGTTAGATTTTGCCGCCCACGTGGCACGAAGACGGAGGTGAGCAAGAAGTCCCTCTCCTCCTCTCCCGGCAGCCGATACAACCCGTACTCCGGCTGATAGGGTACGGGGGTCGTACCCTGAGCCAACTCCTGGGGCAGAGTCCACACATCCTGCTGGCCGTGGAAGAGTGGAGCCGTCTCTTGGTGGTATTGAAAGAGGACCCGGGCCTGGAGGCCCAGCATGGTCCGGGGGTAACGGATGTGGTCGCGTAACCCCTCCGGCATGTCACTCAAGGGCCGAAATAGCGTAGAAAAGCCCTGGGCGTACATCTGGAGCAACGGATCCGCCTCGTCGACAATGTAGAAAGCCACCTCGCCCGTGACTCCGTCGATCGTGATCTTCACGCTGTTTCGGGCGTACCGGACGGGCCTTCCCGCCTCGAGATTGTGCAGGGTCGAAAGGGGGAAGGAGCTCGTCCACGTGAACCCCTCTAGAATCCAGACGATCCGCCCCTCGTGAACGACCGGATACGCAGCCTCGGGAAACCGGAGTAGCTGTCCGGAGATTCGTCTCACGCGCTCCAGAACATCCCTTCGAAAAATGAATCGGCTCGTGCGATTCACCTCCGAAGCGAAGAGCAGGTTCGCATCCCTGAAGCGCCAGGCGAGCGCGAACTTCCTGAGGGGCGAGTCGAGTTGTATTCCCTCGGGGAAGTCGATGCCGGCCTGTCGCGCACCCCCATCCCCCCCCGCGGGATCTCCAGGATTAACCACAGCATAATCCTGGCGGCGTACTCCCACGTAGACATTCGGACGAGTCAGCCTGAGGGCTTCTGGTGTGGCGTCACTCGCCGAAAACTCCGGGGGGATCCCCGACACGAACATCGTGGGGCGCCCCTCGGGGGTACGGGCCGTCGCCGCGGTGACGACCGCTCCCATCCCCCGGATGTAGTCGTCGCGAAGATGTATATTCTGCCAATTCGGATCCTGGATCCCCCCCGGAAGAACCTCCCGTACAGCCAGCGCTACCGGGACCAACCCATCCGGACCCTCGTAGCGGTCCACGGTCACACCCGAAAAATCGTAATATGGGAAACGGGCCTCCAACTGTCGGTAGGTCGTCAGAAGCGCCTGCGCACTCCAAACGGGAAGACCCTCGAACTGGGCGGCCGCCTCCTGCCAGTCCACGCTGGGGGTTCGCTCGTAGTCGAACTCACGCCGCTCCAGACTCGTCAGGTCGAAGCCCATCCGAGTGAACCGCATGTTCTCCAGGATGAACGGCGATTCCCGTTCTAATTCATTGGGTTCTACCCGAAAGCGCTGGATGAACGACGGATACGCCTGTCCCACGACCAGCCCACCCACGATCAAAACTCCGGACGCAACGGTGAGGGGCAGCAGACGATTCTTGAATCCGCTCCACAACGCAGCGGCTGACACGGAAAGAGCGAGCAGGGCGAGGATGCTGTACGCGGGCATACGTGCCTCGGCGTCGGTAAATCCGAAGATTCCCTGTACACCAGAGGTTCCGTTGAGCAGAAGGACGTAACGAGTTAGCCAGAACTGCCCTGCCAACATGACGAAGAACACGGCGATGATGATCCCCAGGTGCCTCCGGGGGCGATCCTCGACGATCAATCGCCCTTGCCCCCCCCACTGGAGTGCCCCCGTGCCGGCATATCCAATTGCGGCAAACGTAAGGACGAGGAAGGCAACAACGAGCCCGGAGCCCATGACCCATCTCAGAAGGGGCAACGAGATGACAAAAAACGTCAGATCCTGTCCCAGAAAAGGATCCGTCACGCCCCATTCCGGTGCGTTGAGGAGATAGAGGACGCTGAGGCCCACGGACCCAGGAATGGAGGCGCCAAACCAAGCCCCCGCCAACACGGAAAATATGCCGATGCCCCAAACCACATAGGTCTCGGGGATCTGCTCCGAGATCACGAGATCGCCCACCCGGCGTTTGATCCGCATTCCACCGAGGGCACGGGCGATGACCCGCAGGTTGAAGAAGAACACCACGCCCACGAGCACGCCTCCCATCAGGCGCGCGCCCCACTCCCAGAAAACCCGAGTCCAGAAGACCGACGAGTATCCCAGGGACCCGAACCAAAGAATTTCAATATAGGCGTTCGCCGCGATCCGCCCGATCAACGAGATCGCCAGCAACGCGAAGCCTAGAGCGACCAGAAGACGTCCGCCTCTAAATTCTCGGAGCTTCATATTATACCTCCACCCCTTTCGTCCGCAGCCACGATTCGATCTCGCCACGAATCTCGGAAAGCTGCTCTCCTGTTTCAGCTTCATAACGCGCCACAAGGATCGGCTGCGTATTGGACGCCCTGAGGAGGCCCCATCCACCGTCGAACTTCACTCGCGCACCATCAACGTCGATCACGTCTCTAGTCTCCTTGAAGTGATTCTGAGCCGCCTCCACGATCCCGAACTTTGTCTCCTCGGTTACCTCAATGCGCAACTCTGGCGTGGACACGTACACCGGAAAGTCGGAGACCATCTCCGAAAGAGTACGCCCGGACCGTGCGATCAGGTCCACGAGCCGGCAGGCCGCGTAAGGCGCATCATCGAATCCGAGGTAATTATCGGCCACGCAGATATGGCCAGAAAGCTCACCCCCGAGGGCCGCGCTGGTCTCCCTCATCTTCTCCTTGATCAGAGAGTGCCCGGTTTTCCACATGATCGCCTCTCCGCCGGCCCTCGAAAATTCCTCCGAAACGACCTGAGAACATTTTACGTCGAACACGAGCCTTTGCCCCTGCCCCTGCGTGTGGAGGATGTCGAGCCCGAACAACAACAGCAGGAGGTCTCCGCGAACGATCTGGCCGTGCTCGTCAATGGCCCCGATACGATCTGCATCTCCATCGAACCCGATGCCCACCTCGGCCCCCTCGCGGTGTACTGTTTCGATCAAGTCCGCGAGGTATTCGTCCACCGTGGGATCCGGATGGTGATTGGGGAAAGTCCCATCGGATTCACAATACAGGGGAACGACCTCGGCGCCCAGCGCTTCGAGTAACTCGACCCCCACGAGCGATCCGACGCCGTTTCCGCAATCCAACACGACCTTCACCGGCCGCGAGAGATCGAATCGTCGGGCCAAATCCGCCACATAACGATCCAGAACATCGACTCGTTCGGAGGTTCCGGCACCTTCTCTGAAATCGCCCATACCGATGGCGTTCTTGACCGCCTGGATCCGGTCGCCATACACCGACATCCCCTGGAGCGTCATTTTGATGCCGTTCCATTCGGGCGGGTTGTGGGAACCCGTAATCTGGATTCCGCCATCCGTGGGAAGCGTCTTCTCGGCCCAGTAGAGTGAGGGCGTGGGGACGGTCCCGACATCTATGACGTCGGCACCGGAGCTGTTGAGCCCACGGATCAAGCCTTCGGCCAGTGCCGGAGAAGAAGGGCGGTTGTCCTGTCCCACGGCGACGCGGGGAGACCGGCCGAGATGTTGATAGGCCATTGTCGAGTAGGCACGCCCGACGCCCTCGCATACGTCGGGGGTCAACTCAGTGTCGACAAGACCGCGAATATCGTACTGGCGGAAAATGTGTTCAGGCGCCGACATAACCTTCAGGGAACCAGGCCGATCAGCGCAGGACCCACCGCGGACAGCCCACTGACGCTCGAGCGCGCCAATTCCAACGTCGTTCCGGGAAAAACGCCGAGATACACGATCAGAACCACACTGGTAATTAAAGCCAGGCGCATGGCGAAGGGTACTTGGATCGGCTCGCCGGCGACACCGGGAGGCGCATCCCTCATCCACATGAACCAGGCCACGCGCAGGTAATACCAGTATGAAGCCACGGTCGTGAGCACGAGGACGACCGAGAGGTAGACAAGGTTGGCCTCCATCGCGCCCTGAAGGAGAAAGACCTTCCCCATGAACCCACCGGTTCCGGGAAAACCGGCCAGCGAAAGCAGGAAAACCGTGAAGAGGACACCGAGTAGCGGCTGCCTCCAACCGAATCCGGCGTATTCCTCGATCTGGAGACGGTCCTCCCCCTGGCCTGATACCAGTATGACGATGGCGAACGCGCCGATATTCATCAGCGTGTAGGTCAGCAGATAGAACAGGAGCCCCGCAGCAGCCGCTTCATTAGCAGCGACGATCGCCACCATGAGGTACCCCGCGTGCGCGATCCCGGAATAGGCGAGCATCCGCTTGACACTCACCTGCACCGTGGCGACGAGATTGGCGACCACCATCGTGAGCACGGACAACCACCACAGAATCGCCCACCAATCTTCATAGGCGCTCTCGAAGGCGACTGAAAAAACACGAAAGAACGCCAAGAACGCGCCGGCCTTGACGGCCACGGACATGAAGGCCGTAACCGGAGTCGGTGCTCCCTCATAGACATCGGGCGTCCACATGTGGAACGGAACCGCGGAAACCTTGAAAGAGAATCCGACGGTGAGAAGTGCGATGCCGAACACTAGAAGGGCGCCGTGCGAATTTCCGCTCGCAACAGAATCGGCGATGGCCGAAACATGCGTGCCGCCCGTTGCGCCGTATACGAGCGCTATCCCGTAGAGAAAAAACCCAGTGGAGAAAGCACCCAGCAAGAAGTACTTGAGTCCGGCCTCGGCCGATCTGGGATCCCTCCGGTTGATGGCAGCCAATACGTAGACCGCGATCGACATGATCTCCAAGCCGAGGAAGATGACGATGAGGTCACGCGCGGCGGCCATAATCATCAATCCAACGGTCGAATAGATCAGCAACCCGTAAAATTCTGCCGCTTGAAGCCCCTGCCGCTGAACGTAGGTCTGACTGATCAGGACTCCGAGCCCGGCGCCGGAAAGAATGATCCAGTTCGAGAACAACGCGAAGCGGTCCAGGGCGATCATCGAATGGGTGCCCACCTCAGTGACACTGTAAAGCCAAAAGTTCGCGAGCGCGGCCGCGAGGATCCCCAGCAGGGAAAGCCACCCCAGGTCGGCCGATGTCTCGGGACCCTCGGGGCGGCGACGACTCACGCCGACGAGAAGGATTACGATCCCCCACACCGCCAGGATGATCTCCGGTGCAAGAGCTACGATGAAATGCGCCTGATGACTGAAATCGAGTTCCATGCCCCTAGTCCGCCGTCTCGGCGCCGGATGCGCTTCGGTCGAGGATCACGTCCGACGCATCACTCGCATCCGACTCTTCGAGACTGGACTCGATGAGGGCCGCACTCGGCGGGGCCGCGGCGTACACTCGCTCGAGCACCATCTGGACGCTGGGCTCCATCCTTCGCAACAGTGGTGTCGGATGCACGCCGATCACGATCATGAGAGCGATCATCGGCGCCAAAATGGCGATCTCACGGCGCGACAGGTCGTGAACGGTTCGGTTCTCCGGTTTGTCCAGCGCGTTGAGGAAGACACTCTGCACCATCGGCAGCATGTAATACGCGGCAAAAATGACGCCGCTTGCCGCGAAGATGGCCATGCCTTGGTGGAACTCGAAGGTACCGAGAAGCACGAGGAACTCCCCGACGAACCCACTCGTGCCCGGCAGCCCGATGGAGGCCAGCGCGGTGATCACGAACGCGGTGGCCAACCAGGGTGCCACGCGCCCGATACCACCGAAATCCTCGATGAGCCGTGTATGGCGACGCTCATACAGCATGCCGACGAGAAGAAAGAGCGCCCCCGTGGAGATCCCGTGGGAGATCATGACGAGCAACCCCCCTTGGAGTCCGTTCAGGGTGAGGGCAAAGATGCCGATGACCACGAACCCCATGTGTGCCACGGAAGTGTACGCCACCAGTTTTTTCGCGTCAGGCTGAACGGCCGCCACCCATGACGCGTAGATGATACCTACGACACCCAGCGTGAGCATGAGCGTCACCACCGTCGGATGTTGAGCCGCAACGGGAAAAAACGGCAACAGGAATCGCACGAACCCGTACGTCCCCATCTTGAGCAGGACCGCCGCCAGCACGACGGACCCCGGCGTTGGTGCCTCTACGTGCGCGTCCGGCAGCCAGGTGTGGAACGGGAAAAGGGGAATCTTGATGGCGAACGCCAATGCGAAGGCCCCGAACAGCCACATCTGCTCAACGGGTGTCAGGGGAATCTGGAGCAGGTCCACGAAGGCGAAGGACGCCACGCCAAGCAGCACCTTGCCCCGGGCGTATATGTACAGAATTCCCACCAACATCAGGAGGGATCCGACCGCCGTGTAGAGGAAGAACTTTATGGCGGCATAAACCCTCCGTTCTCCTCCCCATATTCCGATGATGAAGTACATCGGAACGAGCGTGAGCTCGAAGAACACGTAGAAAAGAAACAGGTCCACGGCCGAGAACACTCCCACGACCCCGACCTCGAGAAGAAGCATGAGCGCATAGAACGGCTTTTGTCGTTTCTTGATGTAGTTGAACGACCCCAGGATGGCGAGCGGGGTCGTGAACGTGCTCAGCATGACCATGAACAGGCTGATCCCATCGAGGCCGAGCGCGTAATTCACACCCCACGCGTCGATCCACACGTGGCTGCTCGTAAGTTGATACCCGCCGCCCAGAGCCGGATCGTAGGCCCACCAGAGTCCCACGCTCAGGACGAACACCATGAGGCTCCAGCGCAGGGCGAGGTCCTTGGCCCGATCTTCGGCCGCCCAAAGGACGTGGACCATCCCGAGGAGTGGAAGCCAAATCAGTGCGTGGAGCACCCAGCTGTCGTAAGCCAGCGCGTTCAACATTTAGAGGACGACCATCGAGAGTATGACCAGCACACCTACGGTCAGGACAAACACGTAGGTATTCACCTGACCCGTCTGCAACAGGCTGACCACCCACCCCAGCGCCCGAGTCCCGTTGCCCACCAGATTGACCGTCCCGTCGATGACCGTGGCATCCACGACCCGCCACAGGACTCGGGAGGTGGTCAGGACGGGATCCACCACCCACCGGTGGTAGAACTCGTCCACGTACCATTTGTTGTAGAGGACGCGGGCGAACCCCGTCGGCTCGGCATCCTCCACCGCCACCGTAACCTTGCTGCTCCCGACGAACCGGAAGGTGACCAAGACCACGGCCAGGGCCGCGACGAACGAAATGAGCCCCCACTCCCACTCTCCGCCCCCGAGGGGTGCGGCCTGGGCGAGCTCGCCCAGATTGGTTTCCTGTACCCTGTGGGCGGCTTCGGTGACGGGCTCGAGCCAGTCGTGGAGCCACTCGCTCATCGGAAGCGAGCCGAACCCCCCCAAGATGGATTCTCGTAGATCCGTCGACACGTTGATCCATCCTCCGAAGACGGACAGCACGGCCAGGATCACGAGAGGAATCCACATGCTTCTTGGAGCTTCGTGGAGATGCTGGGCCTCACTTGCTCCCGTTCTGTTCTCGCCGTGGAAGGTCATGACCATTAGTCGCGTCATGTAGAACGCGGTCAGCATGGCCGCAGCCAACGCCAGGATCCAGTAGACGGTGTAAAGACCGGCGTACGGCGCCTGCTCCGCGCCCGCCATCGCACCCGTCATCCAGATGATTTCGTCCTTCGAGAAGAAGCCCGCGAAGGGCCAAATCCCCGCGATCGCCACCGTAGCGAGCCACATGGTGATCCATGTGTATGGCATGTGGGCCTTGAGTCCACCCATATTCCGCATGTCCTGGGCGTCCCAATCCTTTTTCGTGTGACGCAGGGCGTGGTGCATCGAGTGGATGACGGCCCCGGCGCCCAGAAACAGGAGCGCCTTGAAGAAGGCGTGTGTCATGAGATGAAAGATGCCTGCCGTGTACGCCCCCACGCCGACACCCAGGAACATGTAGCCCAACTGGGAGATCGTGGAATAGGCCAACACCTTCTTGATGTCGTTTTGCTTCAAGGCGATCGTCGCGGCGAAGAGCGCTGTAAGCACACCGATTCCCGCCACCACGGCGCTACTCAACGGCGCGAGTGCGAACAAGACGGAGGACCGCGCGACCAGGTAGACCCCTGCGGTCACCATCGTGGCCGCATGGATGAGGGCGGACACCGGCGTCGGACCCGCCATGGCATCGGGCAACCAGATGTAGAGGGGGATTTGGGCGCTCTTACCCGTTGCAGCCATGAGAAAAAACAGTGTCACCGTCGTGATCACCGCGCCGCCGTACTCGAAAACGGCCTCGGCGTCGCCAAAGATGCCGGCGAAGTCCACCCGCTGGAAAACTAGGTACAACAAGAAAATCGCAAGCAGGAAACCCAGATCACCGATCCTGTTCACGATGAACGCCTTCTTCCCTGCGGAAGCCTTCGCCTCGTCGCTGAACCAGAATCCGATCAGGAGGTAGGAGCAGAGCCCCACACCCTCCCAGCCGATGAACATGATCGGATAGCTGGCTCCCATCACCAGCACCAGCATGAAGAAAATGAACAGGTTCAGGTATGCGAAGTACCGGGGGTAACCCGGATCATCCTGCATGTACCCCACGCTGAACACGTGGATCAGCAACCCCACTCCTGTGATGATCAACATCATGATCATCGAGAGCTGATCGAGCTGGATCGCGGCGGCCACCTCCAGCTCCCCCGTGCTGATCCACGACCAATAGCTACGGATCACGGGCTCGTGCAGCTCGGCACCCAGCATCCCGACGAAGTTCACCAGCGTGAGCAGGAAAGCCAGGAGCACCACCCCGGGCCCCACCCACGTGGGTAGGCTGTGCGTGGTGGAGCGGCCGTTCTCGAAGAAGTCGAATTCCCCTCCGGCCCGAACCGCATCCGCCGATTTCCGGGCCGCCGACAACGCGAGGACCCCGTTGATGGCGAAGCCCAATAGCGGCAACAAGATGATGAGCCACGGAAGGAACGGCTCCCACGCGGCGGTTGACTCCCCGAGCCCGGCGGCCTGCATCAGAAAAAGACCCGCTTGCGGCACCGGCTCACCACTTGAGGAGCTTGAAGTTGTCCACGTTCACCGTCTCGTAGTGCCGGAAAATCGAGATGATGATCGCCAAACCGACCGCGGCTTCCGCCGCCGCAACGGCAATAACGAAGAACACGAAGACCTGCCCCTCGATGCCCACATACCTCGAAAACGCAACGAGCGTGAGGTTCACCGCATTCAACTGAAGCTCGATGCACAAGAACATGATGATCACGTTTCGGCGCACAATCACACCCAGGGTTCCGAGCACGAAGATCGCCCCGGCCACCACGAGAGACTCGGCCAGCACGTCAGGACGCCTTCTTGGCTAGAACGAGCGCGCCAACAATGGCCACGAGGAGCAGGATACCGGTCAACTCGAACGGAACCACGTACTCTGTGAAGAGCGGCCGTGCGATTGCCCCCACGGCCCCGTGTTCCCGCAACGCCGCATCGATGGCATCGCCCGGGCCGAGATTGGTCTCCAGACCGGCCGTACCACCTCCCAGCTGCAGAACCAACAGGCCACCTATTGCACCCGTCACCGCAAATCCGATGATCATCGCGACGATGCCCCGGATGTCCCGCTCGTACTCGTGCCCCAGGTTGAGCAGCATGATCACGAACAGGAAGAGCACCATGATCGCGCCGGCATACACCATGATCTGGACCGCTGCGAGGAAATGAGCCTCCAGAAGCACGAAAATCCCGGCCGTACTGGCCAGTGTCGTCACCATGAACAGCAGGCTCGCCACCGGGTTGCGGCTCACGACCACCCCCACCGCGCCACCGACCGCGATCGCTGCGAAGATGAAAAAGAGGATTTCAATCACGCGGCGCATCCGTCCTGGGGCCCATCAGAAGCGCCCATTTCACCCATCCATCCCGCTCCAGCGCGCGTCAAATGGGATGCTAGGCAAGGCGGGTGAGCCGCGGGAACCGAGGCGTACCGAAAGGTACGTCGCAGGATCACGGGGCGAAGCCCAACGCCGCATAGCGCCCATTTCACGCGTCGCATCACTCGCCGGCGGGGTCGGCGGGGTCCCATAACAACGTACTCGGATGGTCCTGTTGCATCAGCCGATCCAGGTCGTACACGAAGCGGTCTCGCGTGTACTCGGCGTTCTCGAAGTCACGGCCTACGTGAATCGCCTCGACCGGACACACCTCCTGACACATTCCACAGAAGATGCACCGGAACTCGTCGATCTCGTAGACGATGGGATATCGGTTTCCCTGGTCGTCTTCCCCACCCACGAGCCGGATGCAGTTGGCCGGACATACCGTCGGGCAAAGGCCGCACGCAACACACTTGGGCCGACCGTCCGCGTGAACCTCCATGACGTGTGTTCCTCGCCACCGGGGGTGCAGTTCGGTCTGCTCCTCGGGATACTGCTGGGTCACCGGCTTTGGGTTCACCATATGGCGAAGGGTCAGCGCCATTCCCTTGAACGCGGCCCGCAAGTAGGAGGTCCGCCCCGGATCCGGTCTCTGTATGACTCGTGTGGTTATAGCCATTCTATTACTCCGTAATCTCTTAGGACTCGCCGTATAATCTGTTTTCTAATCACCGGTCGTCGCTCCTTCCTCTGGGACCAAGCCCCGGGCGCCTGATGTAACCGGCTTGTCTTTCGGCGCCGCCGCACCCTCGATGATTCGGCCACGATCGAGGAAGAAGACGAATACCACCGTACAGATCGCGCTGACGCCGGTGAGCGTTAGCCCGAACGTAAATCCGGAAACGCCGACCTGGTCCAGAACCAATATCGTTGCGGATACGACCATGAGGTACGCCAACGCTGTGGGCAGCATGATCTTCCACCCCAGCTGCATCACCTGATCGTAGCGAAAACGCGGCACCGTCCACCGAATCCAGATGTAGAGGAGCAGGAAGAACGACGTCTTACCGGCAAAGGCGGCGAACGTCAGCAACGTCTTCCAAACGGCCGGAGCGGCGGCGATGGGGGCACCGGACACATCGAAGCCCCGGATCAGTTCACCCTGGTACCAGTAGGCGTCGTCCCACGAACCGGGCAAGTCCCACCCGCCGAAAAAGAGCGTAGCCATCAGCGCTGACGCCGTCAGCATGTGCGCGTACTCGGCGATGAAGAACATGGAGAACTTCATCGCGGAGTATTCGGTGTGGAAGCCGGTGACGAGCTCCGACTCGGCTTCGGGCATGTCGAACGGCAACCGGTTCGTCTCCGCGAAGGCCGACACCACGAACAGGATGAACCCCAAGGACAGGGGGAACGCGAACCAGAGGCCCAACTGCTGTTGTTCCCAAACGATCCCAGTGAGCGTGACGTTGCCAGCCATCATGAGCACCACGATCAGGCTCAGGCCGAGGGCTACCTCGTAGCTGACCATTTGGGCGGAAGCACGCAGGGCGCCCAAGAAAGCATATTTGTTATTGGACGCCCATCCGCCGATCACGATCCCGTACACGCCTAGGGAGCTGAGGGCGAGAATGTACAGGATGCCGATCGGCACGTCGGCGATGATCATGTCGACGACCCCCCACCGCGTGGGGAGCGGCGCCGCGAAGGGCACCACTGCGAACGTAACGAGCGCGGGACCCATCGCCAGCATCGGCCCGAGCATGAAGTAGGACCTCGAGGCCGTCCCGGGTAGCGCTTCTTCCTTGACGAGGTTCTTGAGGCCATCCGCAATCGGCTGAAGCAGCCCGAACGGTCCGACCCGGTTGGGGCCGAGTCGGTCCTGGATAAACGCGGAAATCCGCCGTTCGGCGAGCGTTGTGTAGGCTACGGTGAGCATCACCACGCCGAACACTATGGCGATCTTGAGTGCTGAGGATAAGAGGAGCGGCAGACCGTCAATCGGAGTGTTCACGTCAGTCCCCCGGCTCAGGCCCAGACACAGTCGCGCGTGCTCCGGACGGCCCACCCTCCGAGCCGATCGTCTCGTAATCCAACCCCTTATAGGACTTTACAGCTTTGGCCACGAGACCGAAGGCCTGCTCCGCCCCGCTCGGTCCCTCCTCATCTTGGAGGGCTCCCAAGAGCGCCCCCAGCACCAACCACGCCGGACGGGCCGCTCCAGGCCCCAACAGCGCAGGCCAAAACCGTTGCACCCGGCCGGCATGATTCGTGAACGTCCCCTCTTGCTCCGCAAACGTCGTGACCGGGAACTGGAAGTCCGCCGAGGCGAGAGCCGAAGACGTGTATGCCCCCAAATAGACCACGAGCGCCGCGTTGGGAGCAAAACCCTCGAGCTGATCGTCAAGTGCGTCCCCGAGGACCAGAACCACCCCGTCGTGGTCCACCAGGTCCTCCAGCCCTCCCTGCCCCGCGTCGTCGCCGACCCTGTTGCATCCAAGCAATTCCGCACCCTGAACATTGGGCGCTAGGGCCTTCCGGCGGGCCAACCCCTCGTACCCGGGCAACGCGACTTCTTCCTCAGCCCGCGGAGAGCGGAAGACGACTGAGCCACCGCCAAGAGTTTTGACCAGGCGCGACATCTCCCCGAGATCCTCGTTCGACCAGAAGGGTGACACGACTGCTTTCACCGAGCTCTTGCCCAACGTGTCGATCCGCACTTTCAGAGCCTCGAGCGCCGCCGTCCAGCCCATCGCCATGTTGCGCTCTTCGGCGCGCACGACCGGCGCCTCCAGCCGATCGCCCCGGTTGAGCCACTCGTACCGGCCACGTCCGTAGTCGCAGATCCAGTGCCCGTTCACCTCCAAATTGGTTCGGGGCTTCATGCGGTGTACTAGGTTGTCCCGGGTGTGCAACTCGATGTTGCACCCCTGACTACAATTCGGGCAGATCGAGGCCGTATGCTCGAGGTCCCAGGCTCGAGCCTTGTGGAGAAAGTCTTTAGAAACGAGGGCGCCCACCGGGCAGATATCCACCACATTCCCGGCCCAATGGGACTGCTCCAACCCCTTGTCGAAGAAGGTGTCGATCACGGCACGGCTACCGCGCTCGACCACCGTGAGCAGCGGTTTCTCCTCGACCTCCTCCATGAAGCGCACGCAGCGGGTGCACATCACACAACGGTCCCCGTAGAAGAGGACGTCCCCTCCGAAATCGTCGCGCCCCAGGACACGCTTGGCTTCACGCCCACGACCGTGCTCCCGACCCTCGGCGAACACGTAGTCCTGAAGGTCACACTCTCCGGACTGGTCACAGATGGGGCAGTCGAGAGGGTGGTTCAGCAAGTAAAATTCCAGCACGCCGCGCCGCATCCGTATGGCGTTGTCGCTCTGGGTGAGGACCACCTGCCCATCCGCCACTACAGTCGTGCACGACGGAAGCAGCTTGGGCGCGCCCTCCACCTCGACCAGACAGAGGCGACACATGGCCGGGGACGAGAGGCCCGGGTGATAGCAGTAGTGCGGCACCTCCACGCCGGCGCTCTGAGCCGCCTCGAGAAGCATCGTCCCCCGGGGTACCGTCAGCCCCTGCCCGTCGATCGTGAGTGTCACGCCCTCGACCTTCGCACCATCGACCTTGGTAGTTTTCTTGGCCTTGGCACCGCCGACCTTGGTAGTCTTCTTGGCCATCGCTCTAGGCGGCCCCCACCCGTTCGCCACGGCGGATCAACGCGAGGTATTCGCCTCTGAATTTCTCGATGGAGGACTGCACCGGAGGGGCCACCGAATCCGAAAGCACGCAAATGGTGGTACCGACCATCTGGTCGGTGACTTCGACAAGGGTGTCGAGGTCGTCCTCGGTGCCGCGTCCATCCTCGATGCGCTTGAGGATCGTCGTGACCCACGCGGTGCCCTCTCGGCACGGCGTACACTGGCCACACGACTCGTGCGCGTAGAACGACGCCATACGCGTGACCTGGTGCACGATGTCGGCGGTCTCGTCCATGACGATCACGGAGGCACACCCGAGCATCGACCCGACCTCGATCACCCCTTCATAGGAGAGCGCGCAGTTCTCGGCTTCCTCGGCGGACAAGAGCGCAACGGAGCTGCCACCGGGAATGACCGCTTTCAACGCTCGATCCTCGATCATGCCGCCACATACGTCGTAGATGAGATCCTTGAGCGGGAAGCCGAGCGGAAGCTCGTAGTTTCCCGGCCGCTTCACATGGCCGCTCACGCAGAACAGCTTCGTGCCCGGACTCTCTTCCGTGCCCCATTGGCGGTACCACTCACCGCCATTCGCAACGATCGGGGGAATCGCCGCAAGAGTCTCGACGTTGTTGATCGTAGTCGGCATGCCGAAGGCCCCCACAGCCGCCGGAAACGGCGGCTTTACACGTGGCTCGCCCCGACGCCCCTCGAGAGAGCTCATGAGGCCGGTTTCTTCGCCGCAGATGTACGCACCCGCACCCGCAAAGACCGTCACATCGATCTTCTGCCCGGAGCCCAGGACGTCGTCGCCTAGAATCCCGTCCTCATAACCGTCCTCGACCGCCTTCGCCAACACCTGGGTGGCTTCGAAGAACTCACCTCGGCAGTAGATGTACACATGCTCGGCGCCCATCGCATAGGCACCGATGAGACATCCCTCGATGAGCAGATGTGGCACCCAGCGCATAAGCTCACGATCCTTGAATGTTCCGGGCTCGGACTCGTCGGCGTTACAGAGCAGGTAATGGGGCTTGGCCTTGTCCTTGGGCATGAAACTCCACTTGAGCCCCGTCGGGAAGCCGGCCCCCCCCCGGCCGCGCAGCCCCGACGCCTTGACGATTTCCACCACATCCTCAGGACTCATGTCCAACGCCTTCTTCAGCGCCTTATAACCTCCCCGCGCCTTCCAACCCTTCAGCGTCCGGGCCTCGGGCTCGCCGAAGTGCTTGGAGAGGATCGGAACTTCCTTTTCGTGGCTGTAAGGGTACCCCACGGCTAATCCTCGCCCTCCGGCCCGGTCGAGGAATTGTCGGCGCCATTGTCTTTGTCCCTCAAGTGCGCGACGATCCGCGGAACCTCCTCGACGGTCACGTTCTCGTAGTACCGTGAATTGATCTGGACGCACGTCGGAAAGCCGCAGCCCGCGAGGCACTCCGCCTCTATCACTGTGAACGCGCGGTCGAGCGAGGTCTCGCCCATCTCCGTATTCGTGTGCTTCAAGAAGGCCTCGAGCACATCTTGGGCGCCACACAGGTTGCAGCTGATATTGGTACACACCTGGACGAGGTAGCGCCCTACCGGCCGCTTGTTGTACATCGTGTAGAAGGTCGCCACCCCGCGCACGTAGGCCGATGAAAGTTCGAGGAGCTCCCCCACGCGATCCATGGTCTGCGGAGAGATGTGCCCCCGTACTTCCTGCGCCAAGTTGAGAGTTGGCAGGAGCGCTGCCTGCTTGGTCGGATACCGGGTCAGGATTTTTTCAAAGCGCGCTTCATACGGGCCCTCGAAGAGGGGCGCCTCCGGATCCTTTCGTTCCAACATGAACGGATACGTGGCCGAGGCTGCAGCGTGCCCGCCCTCCAGCGGACGGATCCCCACGAAATCGATGCCCCGAACCTGCTCTTCGGTCAGATCGTACTCGCCCACGTTCCCCGCCCACCCGGGGTTCTTGAAGGGGACCTCACTCATCGATCGATCTCGCCCAGCACAATGTCCAGAGAGGCATTGATCATGATCAGGTCAGAAACCAGATGGCCTTCGGCCAGCTTGGCGATCACCGACAGATTCACGAACGAGGGCGGGCGAATCCTCCATCGTACGGGCTTCTCACCACCGTCACTCACCAAGTACATCCCGAGCTCCCCCTTCGAACCCTCGACGGCGAAGTAACAGTCACCGGCCGGGACCAGGATGCCCTCGGTGATCAACTTGAAGTGATGGATCATCGACTCCATGTCGTTCATACAATCGGTCTTGCTCGGCAGTGAGACCCGAGGATCGGCTACGTTGATCGGTCCCTCTGGAAGCCGATCGAGCGCCTGGTCGAGGATGCGCAAGCTTTGCCGCATTTCCTCCATACGCACCAGATACCGGTCGTAACAGTCTCCGTTTTCTCCGATCGGAACGTCGAAATCGTACGTCTCGTAGTCGTAATAGGGGTTGTCCTTACGGAGATCGTAATCCACGCCCGAGGCTCTGAGGTTCGGGCCTGTGAATCCGTAGTTGATCGCGTCTTCTCCGGAGATCACTCCGATGTCGAGGGTCCGTCCGAGATGGATTCCGTTCGTAGTCAGAAGAGACTCGATCTCGTCCAGTGTTTTTGGAAGGGTCTTCACGAAGTCGCGGAGTGAGTCGGTCCAGCCGTCGGGGAAGTCGGCCATCATTCCGCCGACCCGGGTTGCCGAAGTGGTGATTCGTGCTCCGGTATACGCCTCATGGAGGTCGTAGATGCGCTCCCGTTCCTGAAACGCATAAAGGAAAGGAGTGAAGGCCCCCACGTCGATAGCGGTCGTCCCGAGCCAGAGCAGGTGGCTGAAGATCCGGTCCATCTCCATGCAGAGCACTCGGGCAACCTTGCACCGCTCCGTCACCTCGAGTCCCATGAGTTTCTCAACCGCCATGACGTAGACGCAGTTGTACATCAGAGGCGCCAGGTAGTCCATGCGGTCTGTGAGCGGAACGATCTGATTCCAGGTCCGGTATTCGCCGAGCTTCTCGAAGGAGGAATGGAGGAAGCCGATGTCGGGTGTGACCTTGAGCACAGTCTCACCGTCGAGTTCACAAATCAGCCGCAGAACGCCATGCGTGGCCGGGTGCTGCGGCCCGAGGTTGAGAAGCATGGGCTCCGAACCAATGGCCGGCTCCGGAAACTCCAGGATCTTCTCGATCACGGTGCGTCCTCCGGCTCGTCCGTCGAACCGGTCGGCTCCGGAGGCGCGAGCCCCGGGGCACCACCCGCTTCCAACGCTTCCGCCGTATAGTCGTCGTGATAATCCTGGGATAGGGCTCGCCGCGTCTGTTCCGCCCTGGAAAAGCGCCCTCGCAAGGGGAAGTCTTTCCTTAGGGGATGGCCCTCCGCGTAGTTCTGCGGCATCAGAATCCGGCGAAGATCCGGGTGACCCGTGAACTCGACACCAAACAGGTCATAGACCTCCCGCTCGAGCCAATTCGCGGTGTTCCAAAGCTGAACCACGCTATCGATGGTGAGAGCGTCGAGAGGCAGTTCGCATTTGACTCGCAGCGCCCGCTTGTGCCCCACCGACCACAACTGGTACACGATCTGTATCGGCTTGCCGCCCCCGTAGTCGACCGCTGTCACGTCGGCGAGCAGATCATAACGCTGCTCCGGGTCATCCCTCAGCCACTCCAAAACTTCTCGATTACGGGTAGCATGCACGAAGACGACGTGCTGGTCGCCCGCCTGGACTTCATGGTGGAGGACGGTCGAGCCGAAACGGCTCTGAAGCGCCGTCACCGTGGGATGTCCCGAGGGATCACCGTCGTCACCGCGAGGTGTGCCCGTACGGCCCTCCGAGGCCTTCGGGCCTTGCTCGACCGCGTCGAACGCGGAGCGGCTCTCATCCACCATGTCTAGGGCAGCAAGTCCTCCGACCGCTCCGGGCGCGTGGTCTGAGCGAGGGAACTGAGCTGCTCCTGTTGAGTCGAGTTTCCAAACGGCCCCGCAAGTGCCTCCACTTCTTCGGTGGTAGCACGCGGGCGGCCCACGAGGGAGGGATCTTCTGCTCGGAGACCGTAGTGCTCCGAAAGGCTCTCGCCGCGGATCTTTTCTTGGATCATCATCAAGCCATAGATGAGACCTTCAGGACGCGGCGGACAACCCGGGATGTAAACGTCGACAGGGACGATCGTGTCGATTCCCTGGACCATGGAGTACACATCGAATACCCCTCCAGAACTGGCACACGCACCCATCGAGACACACCACTTGGGTTGCATCATCTGGTCCCAGATGCGGCGCAATACAGGTGCGAGTTTATAGGGAACACGACCTGCGCAAATCAGCACGTCGGCCTGGCGAGGGCTGAACGCCATGCGCTCCATACCGAAGCGGGCGAGATCGAAATTCGAGGCGGCCGAAGCCATCATCTCGATGGCGCAGCAGGCGGTACCGAAAGGCATCGGCCAGAGCGAATTTCGGCGAGCCCAGTTGACCACGAAATCCACCTTCGTGGTCAGGAATGTGGGGCTTCCGAACCCGAGAAGTCCGCCCTCTCGCCCCTCCGCCTGGCCTGGTCCCTCAACCCCAGCGGGGCTCAGCGGATCTGCGCTCTCGCCGTCTCTCAATCCCATTCAAGGCCTCCCTTTTTCCACTCGTACACGAGCCCCAAGGCCAGAACGGCGACGAAAATACTGACCGCCACGAACGGGCCCCAACCCAACTCCCTCATTTCGACCGCCCACGGGATCAGGAAGATCGTCTCCAGATCGAAGACGATGAAACTGATCGCGACCATATAGAATTTCACCGAAAAACGAAGGCGCGTATCCCCGAGGGGGATCATCCCAGACTCATAGGCCATGGATTTTTGCGGAGTCGGTCGTCGTGGGCTCAGAACTTGAGAGGCGATGGCCATTCCAAGCGCGTTCACGACAGATACACCGAACAGGATCAGAAGCGGGATGTATGATCCCGACATGGCGGCCTTTAGACCTGGCTTGTGAAATTGTTCACTTGTGGACTGCCGTAAGGTATTCCGAGTCTCGAACGAGTGTCAACCCGATTTCGTCGCCCTTTTGAGCCTTGAGAGCTCCAATTTGCGGTCTCCGACGGAGCCATCCTATGATCGGCGCTCGGGGGCGGCATCGCTGGGGGTGTGCTCGTCCCCCTCAAGCACTTATTCTGCGCTTCGAAAAGACGGCTTTTCCCTCAACCCGACGCCGAAATATGCCCATCAAGAGCGATCATTGGATCCGGCGGATGTCCGAAGAGCACGGAATGATCAAGCCCTTCGAGCCAGAACAGGTAAGGGACGGATGCATATCGTACGGACTGTCTTCGTACGGCTATGACATCCGGGTGGCTGCCGAGTTCAAGGTTTTTACCAACGTGCACAACGTGATCGTGGATCCCAAAAATTTCGACGACCGTTCGTTCGTGGACGTAAACGACACCGAGTGTATCATCCCGCCCAACTCCTTCGCTCTGGCCAGAACCGAGGAACACTTCCGTATTCCGAGGGATGTCCTCGTAGTATGCGTCGGAAAGAGCACCTACGCTCGATGTGGCATCATCGTGAACGTTACGCCCCTCGAGCCCACTTGGTCGGGGTATCTGACCCTCGAAATTTCCAATACGACGCCCCTGCCGGCGAAAATCTACGGCGGCGAGGGGATCGCTCAGCTGCTCTTCTTCGAGGGGGACCAGGAACCGAGCATGGCGTACGAGGACCGCCAGGGTAAATACCAGGGTCAGGTCGGGGTGACACTTCCGAAATTATAGGCCGGGCAGTCGCCGTCCCGATCGGTGACGGTGGTCGTTACATTCCGCCGATGATCGATTCACCAATGTTGGGTGGTGCTGCAGGCGGCGGGCACGGGCACACGTGGAACGCCCGGCCCTACGCACCTCCCTGGTGGTTGCCTGGCGCCCATGCTCAAACGCTGGCCGGGAAATTTCTCAGGCCGGCGCCAGATGGGATGCTCACAACCGAACGGATCGAGACGCCAGACGGAGACTTCCTCGACATCACCTGGATGCCCGAGACCGATCCCGCAGCGCCCATGGTGCTCGTACTCCACGGCCTGGAAGGCCACACGAGGAAGGGTTACATGGTCCAGACATGCCTGGCGCTGGCGGACCGCGGGATGCGTGCCGTGGGACTGAACTTCCGTGGCTGTTCCGGAGAGATAAACCGGGAGCCCCGCTTCTATCACTCCGGCGAGACCGAGGACATAGGTTTTGTCTTCGGTCTGCTCCGCGAGCGATTCCCGAGCCGCCCACTCATGGCGATCGGATTTTCTCTCGGAGGGAACATCCTCCTCAAGTACCTGGGGGAACAGGGAGCGAAGAACAACGCCACATTTTCAGCGGCTGTGGCAGTCTCGGTTCCGTACGACCTGTCGGCTGGCGCCGACGCTCTCGAACGGCGCGGCATGGCCAGGATCTACGCCGGCTACTTCCTTCGCTCTCTCGTTGCCAAGGTCCGCGCCAAGAAAGAAATCCTGGCGAACATCCTCGATCTCGAGGCCGTTTGGGCCAGCGCGACGATCCGGGATTTCGACGACGCCGCCACTGTGAAGCTTCATGGATTCGTCGACTCCGAGGATTACTACCGGAAATCCAGCTCGAACCGCTTCATTCAGTCGGTTCGGGTCCCAACATTGCTCCTTCAATCACGGGACGATCCCTTTCTGCCCGCGGCGGCCCTGCCCCTTTCTGCGATTGAAGCCAACCCTTTCTTGACCTTGGTCCTCACCGACGGTGGCGGCCACGTAGGTTTCCTCGAGGGTGGACCGCCTTGGAATCCGGCGTTTTGGGTGGAGGAGCAAAGTGCGTCATTCCTGGCCCACCGTCATCAGAGCGCCTCATCGACGAACTCCGACACGAACCCTATCGCCCCTGGACGGGTTGACCCGAAGACCGAGAATCTCTAGTGTGGCGGCGTCCGAAGGGACGGAGTTTGGTGCTGGCAAGACGTGAGCACCGCGCACCGATTGATGGGGGAGTAGTTGCATGGCCGAGGGAACCGTAAAGTGGTTCAACGATAGCAAGGGTTTTGGTTTCATCACGCCGGACGAGGGCGAGAAGGATTGCTTTGTGCATTACTCGGCAATCCAGGGGGAAGGTTTTAAGAGCCTCGCCGAAGGGGATCGGGTTCAGTTTGAAGTCGGTGAGGGACCGAAGGGACCTGCTGCGGAAAATGTTACCCGACTAGAGTAACACAGCCCTCAGCGAGCCTGATCTAACTAGGCCCGCTGAACATGCTCCGGCCGACGCCGGGGCACCTTGGTCTTCGAGTCACACGGGAGCCAATCCCCGGTGGCACACTACGGGTGCGGAGTTCCCGCTCGTGCCCCCGAATGGCTGAAGAACACCCTTTGGTGCCAGCTCCCCCGTGCTGGACCCTCCCACCGGCCCGCGCGTGCATCCTCGAGGCGGGTGACCGTATTATCGAACACCACCGTGTCCGGACCCACCGCCCCCTCTTCCGCCAGCCGGCTGAACTCCGGTCGGGAAATTCGCCGCACCTCTCCATCCGCCAGGAACCAAACCGGCGTGTTGTCGAGAATTCGCACACCCAACCGGCGCTCCTGGTCTTTCAGCACGCCGACCATGGCGTCAATCGAGCACCCTGAAGGAGGCGCGGAGGCCTCATCGACCGCCACTAGGAGAAATCGTCCTCGTCGGAAATCGCGGCCGCAGGTCAGGGGAGTCCCGTGCGCCGCCCACGTCTCGAGAAACAGATCCACGGCGCTCAGAAAGCTCTCCTGGTGGGCTTCCGTGAGGGTGCGCTCGACCGCAAACACCCAAAGGCGTGATTCGTCAGGCAGCGCCTCGAATGGAACCATCGGCATCAGGCCACCTCCACGTCGGCCGCGGTGGCGGCCGTGGTGGCGTCCGCGGTGGCGTCCGCAGCGGCGCTCCCGCCCCGCATAGGCTCGGCGACGACGCGGCCGTCTTCGCTGACACGGGTTGTGGACTCTGAAGGATCCCTAACGATGAAGTTCGTCACCATCTGTGGGGGAGATTTATCCAAAAGTATCGCAACCCACCGCAGATCTTCGGTGTTCTCCAACATGATCTTGACCACCATCGTGAGAGGAACCGCGAGGAGTGCGCCGACCGGACCCCAGACCCAAAACCAGAAGAGCAACGAGAGGATCACCACCAGGGTCGACAGACCCAGCCGCCTGCCCATCAGGGTCGGCTCGATGATATTCCCGAACACCATGTTGATCGTCCCGTATCCGACCACCACAAACATAAAATGGGGGAACGCGGTGAACTGAACCAGGCTGAGAAAGAGGGCTGGAAGCGCCGCTATAGCGGACCCGACGGTGGGAACGTAATTCATGACGAATCCGATGAGTCCGAGCAGGATCGGAAAATCAAGCCCCAATAACCACGTCAGCAGACCGATCGCTAAACCGGTGGCCAGGCTCACCAGGGTCTTGATACCGAGATACGCCTGGACCTCCCGGACGATCTTCGTCACACGCCTACGGTCGTCCGTCACCGTCTTCACAGCACCCCGCCGCTCGCCTTCGCGAGGCCCTACGATCGCCCGGAACTTGAACGGGAAGACCATGGCCTCACCCAGAATGAACCACATGATCAGCAGAACCATGAACATGTTGCCCAGGAAGGCCACCACGTCAGCTAGCCTCGTGGCGAAAAAGCCGACCGCAATACCTGGATCGATCAAGTCGAGGAGCCGATATTGGTCGAGCTCGATTCCGCTCCAGGCACTCAAGCCGACTACCCATTGCTCGTAAAGGTTCCGTACGCTCGTCGTATAACCGGGGATCTGGGTTTGGAGGTCGGCCACGGCCTGGGTAGCCAGCATGATGAGCGCACCGAATACTGCACCAATCACGAGCATCGTGAGCGCGATGGCCAGAGGTGCCGGCACACGCCGGAGTTGGAGCCAGAACATGAACGGCATGCTCAACACGGCCAGGAACAAGGCCAAGGCGAAGGGCAGAAGGATGGTCGCGCCCTCGCGCAACCCCGCTACGACGATGACGAACGACGCCCCCATGAGAAGGAAGCGCGCTCCAGGGGTGTTAGCTTGAACGGGAATCATCTAGCCTGTCGCATCTCCGAGGGTCATGATCGCGATCGAATCCAGTAACATTTTGTCGACCAGCGCTGGCATGGACACTACACAGCAAGGCTTGTACCAGAGGAAGACGTCTGATGGCTGAACACCGATCGCATGCGGGGGTTCCGCTTCCCGAATCCGACTCGGAACTGCTCGGGCAGTGCCGTGTCGACGTGTTTCGCTCAGGTGGCAAGGGAGGCCAGCATCAGAACGTCACGGAGAGCGGCGTCCGCCTCACACATCTTTCCACCGGAATCGTGGTTATCAGCCGCCGTTTCCGTAGCCAGCTTGCCAATAAGCGGAAGGCTCTGGTCACGCTTCGCAAGACACTCACCGCCCTGAGAAAGCCCAAAAATAGGCGCATTCCAACGCGCCCTCCCCGCGCCGCTCGGGAGCGCCGCTTATCACTGAAACAACGCCATTCCTACAAGAAGACTCTACGTCGAAAACCGAGGGTGGACGATGATTAGGAAGGAGGCTTATGATTAACACAGCAGGCTTATCATCAACAGTCGTGCTCCGCCCCCCGTCGGGTTTGTGTGACTCCGCTTCGAGAGGCTTTAATTGAAAGAGACCATCCGCGCCCTTTTGATCGATGATGATCAAGGAGACTTTGTCGTTACGAAGAGGCTTCTGAGTCAAATCACGCACCCCACGATCAAATTGGATTGGGTCCCCACGTTCGAGGAGGGACACGATGCCATCGCCAACGGTGGGTACGACATCTACTTCGTCGATTATTTCCTCGAAGACCGTACAGGCCTCGACTTACTCCGGGAAGCCGCGAGGCACCATCTTCAGGCGCCGGTGATCATGTTAACCGGCCGCGGCAGTCATGAGGTAGACATCGAGGCGATGCAAGCGGGTGCCGCGGACTACCTCGTCAAGGGCCAGATCGAGCCCGAAGACCTCGAACGCTCTATACGATATGCTCTTGATCGTATGGAGGCAGAGCGGGCGCTCAGGGCAAGCGAAGAGCGCCATCGAGCGATGTTCGACCACCTTCCATTGGGTGTGTACCGGTGTACTCCAGAGGGTGAGTTCCTGGATGCCAACCCAGCTCTGGTGAGGATCCTCGGCTACCCCGACCCGGCCAGCCTCAAGAGCCTATATGCGTCCACATTCTACGTCAGTGACGAGGACGCAGAAATCTTCGAGGCGCGACTGAAGGAATTTGGTATAGTCCGGGGCTTCGAGACACGAGTACGCGGCGTGGATGGCCGCACCATCCGGCTTCGGAATACGGCGCGGATTCATCGGGACACGGATGGGAACGTCAGCTACGTCGAGGGAATCATCGAGGACGTCTCGCGTGAGAGGCGCTCGCTTTCGTTAAACCAGGAAGCTGCACGATACAGGGCGTTATACGAGTGCGACCACGTCGCCATCCTCACGTTGGACCCCTCGGGAGAAATTCAGGATGTGAACCCCGCCTTCCGTGCGCTGTCGGGCTACGGCGAGGAAGAGCTTTCGTCGGTCGAGTACGCGGGATTTTTTGAGGAGAGGGATCGAGCCGAGGTGTTGGAGGAAGTCCGACAACTCTCGGCAGGCACCTCCGCAATTCGGAAGGAAAGCCGCGACCTTCGCACGAAAGGCGGATCGACTCGCACCGTGAGTACGTTGTCCATCCTCGTCAGAGACTGGGACGGCGATCCGAACCACATCCTGATCGTGGCAACTCCGACGGCCTAGAGGCCCGCCTTCTAGCAGGTCAAGTCCGGTATTCGTCGGGCAGATCCTCGGCCGTCGGATCCCCCTTCGCCAGAACCTCGTCCACCTGTTCTGGATCCTCCTCGCTGGCCTCCTCGCTGGTCTCCTCCCCATTCGCCTGACCTGCGACCTTCCGAACATTCGACCCCAGGGCATGGCTCAAACATCGGTCGGCCCAATCCTCTGGAGGATTCCCATCGTGAGGCGCGCTCTCTGCCGCCACCCAATCCCTCACCTCCGCCGCTTCGTCCGTGTGTCCGAGCTCACTCAACGCATCTACCGTGGCACACCGGAAATCTTGATCCGCAGCGACGTGGGCCATCAGGTAGATCTGCTCCCCGGCGAGGTCCTCGACTCCAGCCCCTTGTGCGCTCTTCACATACTCGCTCAGGTGAACCACCACGGAAGCCATATGATGAGAAGCCAGGTCGAGCCACGTCAGAGTGCAAAGTGTTCGAACCGCCATCGGGTGGATGCGCACGATCTTCGTCGCGAGCCCACGGGCAGGCTCCGGCTGCCCGTCCTCGAGCATCACATCAATGGCGCGGCCGTAGTACTTGAGGGCCCGGTCCCGGTCGCCCGCACGATCGCACAGGTCACCCGCGCGGTTGAGCGGGACCCATCTGAAACCCGACCCCGCCGCTTTGGACTTCAACTCGAGGTCAGTCAAAAGCTCCTCGGAAACGGGCTCACGGCGGTCCGATGAGGATTTGCTCGGGCGGAACCAGCTTGAAATTCGTTTCATCTCGACCGGTCGGAGATTCGAAGAGGTCTTAAACCTAGTTGGCTAGAGTGAGCGCCGAAAGCCGGACCCTTGTCGCATACCGCGCGAGGTGCTCCAGCTCAGCCGGCCCTCGAGATCGTCAGTGTCGACGTGTTGCCGTCGAACGAACCCAAACGGGCCCCGGCAAATCGTTTCCAGAACCACGGCGCACGCCGTACGGCAATATCCAAGAAGAAGCTGATCAGAGCCAGTGCGGAAAGCCACGGCCACAAGGGTGTCGGCACCGAGGCCGTCTCCCCGTAGTCGTCGAAAATCTCTCCCACCTCGGGCAAAAATCCCCCTCCGGTCCGCACAGCAATTTCACTCAGCAGTTCGGTATTCGCAGGATAGAGACGGTATTCGTCACCATATCTGTAATAGAGGGCCTGCGAGCGGTCCTCGATCCCGTTGCCCGACAATTCGAACCGATACGGCTCCTCCCCGGGGGGGCCGAGGGTGTGTCGGGCCTGAAACGTCCCCGGGCCAACCTGTTGGAAGGACAAGGAAGTTGCGTCCCCTCCCGTTCCAACCACCCGTAGCCGCGGATCGAGATCGGTACGGTAGGCACCCTCCTCGGTGAGCGCACTCACCGTAATGAGGGCCTCATCCCCGATCCGCTCAACGACGAAATCCAGCTCCTCGCCGCCGTCACGCCTCATCGTTTCTCGGACGAGTTGTGACCAGAACTTTCCATACCCATCCCACGTCAGCCAATCGGCTGCCCAACGGTTCTTGACGTCCGACGTGAAAATAGCGGTTCTGCCCAATCCATACCGCCACCGCGCCAAGAGTGGGTCTTCCGAATCGGATTGGATGAGCACCTCGGCAGTCTCCTTCGCGAGCGTCCTCACGAAGCCGCGAAGAGGCGGCGCCGCATCCAGGTCGATGTCGGTAAAGGCCTCGACCGAGGTGACCACCGTCGTCTCGACGGCCTCCTCGACAAGCGTGGACTGCGAAGCGATCTGGGTTTCTTGAATGAAGATTCGTGGAACGCGCGATGCGTCCCGAATGAAGTAACTGCGCCCCCTTCCCCAGGTGGCAATATTTCCGAGCAGTTCTCTGTCCGCCTCCTGGCCCACCGCAACGGAAGAAACGGTGATGTCCGAATCGGCCATCAACGAAACGAGTTCCTCGTAATCGTCTGCATAGGTCTTTCCATCGGACAACAGGATGATGTGCCTTATCTCGGCCTCGGAATTCTCGAGAGCGGCGAACGCCGTCTCCAACGCCGGAAAGATGTTAGTCTGGGACCCGGCGATGATGCGGCTGATGAAATCGTTTATGCGGGGTTTCTCGACGGCGAGCTGAAGAGGTACGGTCACATATGGTGTGTCATCAAAGGTGATCAGTCCGAAACTGTGTGTCGGCTCGAGTAGATCCAGCGCCGCCTTGGCCGCTTCTTTGGACAATTCGAGCTTCGGCCCCACCATGCTGTAGGACTTATCCAACACGATGATGAGAGCTAGCTCCTTCCGTTCTTCATTGAGCTCGAACCAGATGGGAAGCAGCTCCTCGATCTCCGACCCCGCATACCCCTCTTCCCCGTAACTCGACTCACCAGCGGCGAAGATGAATCCGCCCCCGGAGTCTCGGACGTACCCGAGGAGGGCATTCACCTCATTACCTCCCAGCGCGTCCATGGGGACGTCACTCAGCAACACGAGGTCGAAATTTTCAAGAGCCGCCGTTGTCTCCGGCAATTGGTCCGAGCCCACGACGACGACGTCCATGCCCTCTGAGGAGAGCGCGTCATTCAGGTAGCCGGCGCTGGCCAAGCGACCCTCGACATAGAGTATTCGAGGGCGTGCTCCTACGGAGACGGCCTGCGTGTGAAGGTCGTTTTGGGCGAGCGGGTCGTTTTCACTCTGCAGCCGTCCCGAAAGTGTTCCTGCGCCCCCAGCGGGAAGGCGCACCTCGAAGTCGACCTCGTTGAGTCCGGGCTCCAGCGTCACCTCTCGGGTTTCAAGGGTCTGGTCGTCGCCCACGAGTGCGACGGTGGTGGTGGTGGTGGTGGTGGTGGTGGTGGTGGCCACTCGGCTGAACACTCGCACAGTTGCAATCACCGGCTCCTGCTCGCGGATCTCATCGGGCAGATCGATCGCTTCGATCCAGCTGTCTCCCTCGCCCCGAACCGTGGCCGGAAGTGTGAACACACGCACCTCATTTTCCTGCGCCTCGCCGAGCACACGGGACACGTTTCCCGCATTCGCGTTGCCGTCCGTGATCAACACGAGGCGCTTGAGATAGCGGGGATCGAAGCTTCGGAAGGCACGCGTCACGGCCGCCTCGAGATTCGTAACGCTCTGGTTGATCGATCGGTTGGCTCCGTCGGCCGAGACTGCGACGGAGCGGATTCCTTCGATGTTGGCCACGGCTCGAGCCGAACCACCGAAGGCGATGAAGGCCGCGTGCGCCGGATCACCTTGGTTATTGGTCGCGGCGATCCAATCGATGGCCGTACCGACGAACTCCGGATCGATACTGCTCGATACATCCAAAGCGTAAACGACGGACATCCACTTCCCCGAGCGCTGCCACCCGGGCTCGAGGAGGGCGGAAACCAACAGGACCACTGTTGCGATCCGGAACACGGCGGATACCGCACGATGCCGGGGAGAGGAGCCCAACGTCGAGGCCTGAGACAGCCGCCAAATGAACGGAACCGCCACCAATCCCAGAATCGGCCACCAGCGAACGAACTCGATACTCATACGGTCAGGCGCCGGTTGTAGGTGACCCACTCCACGACCACCAGGAACAGGGCCAGGAGGAGGAGGAAGACCCATAACTCCTGGCTGGGGCCCGGCTCCGCACCCGCCAACAAGGTCGACGCGGCAGCGGTGAGCTCGTCTGACGCGAGGCCCGAATCGTTGACCGAAGTACGCTCCACACTGGCCATGTTGACGGCCACCCGGAGCCGTCTGTCGCCCTCGGCCACCACTGTATACAGACCCGGCTGATCCGCCATGAAGACCGTACGATCGGACAGCGGCCAGGTGACGACCTCGCTTCCCTCGAGATCCGTAACTGCGGCCATAACAAGCGGCACCTCGACCCGGCCCGGCGCTCGAGCCAGGGCAACCTGCTCATCCATCAACCAACCCAAGGTGTTCGCGAGGAAAATCGGGAAGGCCGGGTTGAGCGGGAAGTTCGAATCCTGAAGTGCGAACGACACTCGCACGATCCGTTCCGGTTGTTCACCGACCAGAACCAGCGGCAGCGACCGGTTTCCGACCACAACTTCGGTGGCACGATCCGTTCTCCCTTCACCCCCCGACGCTTGTAGCCGGGATTCGCCCTCTGCGGGCACGGCGACCCGTACGGCCCGATCGATACGTAGATCCTCGAGCGCCACAAAACGGAGCACGGGATGAGCCGGATTCCAACCCGGAACCTCGGGAGCCTCCACAACAGCCAGCGTTCGGGTCAGCCACTCCACATCGGGCGGCAAAAACAGCAGTGCCGGGCCACCAGGTGCTTCTGGGGGAGCGAAACGATCGAAGATGTAGACGTCCGCCAAGACCTCGGGGTTGTATTGGGTGGGGTTCATCACTTCCAGGGACAACCGCGGCTCCTCCGCCAATACGTTCTCGAGGTACACGTTGCCCCGCGTGAACAGCAAGACCCTGGTCTGTGTCCGGATCGGTAGGAACCCGTAGGCGTAATCGTCGGCCGGGAATGCGTCGGAGTCCGTCGTCACCACGGCTCGCACAGGACCACGCCCGAAGCTGCTCAGATCGATGGACCGCACCAGCGTTTCACCCGCCGCGAGGGTCAGCGTGTCGCGTATGCCTCCTTCGCTGCCTCCACTCAGTCGAAGTGTGATCTGCTTCGCCACCGACGACGCGTTTTTCATCTGCACAAAAGCATGGTAACGCGTCGGCTCCGAAGGCGACGCCTCGACCTCAAAAGCCGTGATGCCGACGTTGTGCGCGGGATCGAAAACGGAAATCAGTGTGACCTCTGGCGGCACCTCGCCCACCATGACCCCATCCGAAACGAAGAAGACCTCGGACCCGCCCTCGGGCAGATCAGGGAACTCGGGTTCACCACCGAGGGACACCGTGAGTCCGGCGAGCACCTCCAGTGCAGACCGCCGGTCGCCCGGCTCCCCTGGCGGAGCCTGACCGGACGTGTCGAGAATGAGGAACCTCCCGCCAGCGCTCCCTTGCCTCAGGACCTGGCCCGCATGCGCCACCGCGTGCTCCCAACGTGTGAACCCGTCCGCCGTGCGAGTGGCCATGGTCGCGGAATTGTCGATCACGACCGTGATGTTGCGAACGTCTCTACCCGAGGAGGATAGTTCGGGGCGCCCGATCCCTGATGCGACCGAAAGGCCGATCGTCAGCGCGATCATCAACGAGATCAACCATCGTAGTCGGTCGAGCAAGGTGTTCCGTTTTTTCTCCTTGAGTAGGCGGTTCCAAAGCATCGTCGACGGGACGACCACTCGCTGGGGTGGCGGCTTGAGCCAATACAGGAATACGATAGTCGCCACCGTGCCGCCCAGCAGGACTCCGACCATCCCGGCGCTCATCCCAAGGAAAATCATCTGAGGAACCGACCCTGGCGGAAAACCTGGAGGATCAGGTCCTCGAAGGGGAGGTCCGTTGTGGTACGTACGTAACCCCAACCGTTCTTGCGGCAATAACCTCCCACTTCGTCGCAGTGCTCCTCGAACTGTTCGGCATAGGCGTCCAGTAGCGCCGGGGTAACCCTGACGCGCCGTGAGGTCCCAAGCTCCACATCTTCCAGAAGCACCTCGTCGGGAAGGTCGGGCCGCACCTCTTCGGGGCTGTGGATCTGTACAGCGAACAGATCTTGCCGAAAGTAGCGAAGCATATCGAACGCCTTCGAGAAACCCTGCTCATCCATAAAGTCGGACACCACCACCACCAACCCGCGCCGCCGTCGAGAGGAGAAGAAACCCCTAAACGCCTTCTCCATCGAGGTCATCCCGCGAGCTTCGACGGACTCCAGGAACCGGAACGCATGCCAGACCTGGTGTTTCCCCCGGCGTGCTGAGAGCTCCTGGGCAATTCCGTCGGCGAAGCCGACCAGATTGACGCGGTCCTGGTTCAGAAGCCCAACATAGCACAGTGCTCCCGCGATTTTCCGGGCGTGGTCGAACTTCGCAGGCACACCATGGTCCATCGAAGCGCTTGCGTCGAAGAAAATGTAAATGGGGAGGTCCGCCTCTTCTTCGAAGAGCCTTACAATGAGCTTGTCGAGCCGCAAGTACGTACGCCAATCGACGTTGTTGGTGTCTTCACCCGATACGTACTGCTGGTAGTCGGCAAACTCGATCCCCGAACTGGTCGTCTTCTTGGCCCGATGCTCCCCATGCATGTGTCCGGGGATCATGTGATTCGCGACGAGGTTCAAGTATTCGAGCTTCTTCAAGAACTCGTCGTCGAAGAGCGTTGCCTTCTCACTCATCCGATGAACGCCGGGCTGGCCGACTTACTCCGTGGGTTCCGGGGTGTCCTTCATGATAGCCTCCAGGATCGTGTCGGTGTCGATCCGCTCCGCTTCACCTTCGAAGTTGAGCAGCACGCGGTGACGTAATGCGGGGAGCATGAAGGCACGAATATCTTCGCAGGACACATGGACACGGCCGTTGAGCAGCGCACTTACCTTGCCCCCGATCACGAGGGTCTGGGTTCCTCGCGGACTGGCCCCAAATCGCACATAACGGGTCGTCATCGGATCCGCATGCGGCGAATCGGGATGTGTGGCCAGCGTCAGGCGGATTGCATAGTCCTGAACGGCTCGTGCGATCGGCACGGACCGAGCCGTGTCGCGCATCACCAGGATCTGATCACGGTCGAGTACCATCGCCGCCTCAGGCTCTTCACGGCGGGTGGTCCGATCCATGATTTCGTGCATGTGATGGGGTTCCGGATAGGAGATCTTCAGCTTGTAGAAGAAACGGTCGAGTTGTGCCTCGGGCAGTGGATAGGTCCCCTCCATCTCGAGCGGATTCTGAGTGGCGAGAACGAAAAAAGGAGGTTGGAGCTTGTGCGTCGTCGTGCCGACCGTGACGCTGCGCTCCTGCATCGCCTCCAGGAGCGCGGACTGGGTTTTGGGCGTTGCACGATTGATCTCGTCGGCCAGGAGGATGTGCGTGAAGATCGGGCCTTCCTGAAACGCGAGATGTTTTTCCCCGGTGTCGCTCTCGTGCACCACGTCACTCCCCACGATATCGCCGGGCATGAGGTCAGGTGTGAACTGGATGCGTGAGAAGGTCAGATGCAGAACGTCCGCGACGGTTGCTACGATCTTGGTTTTCCCGATACCTGGAATACCCTCGAGAAGCACATGTCCCTTGGAAATCAAACTGATCAGGGTTCCGTCGATGATTTCATCATTACCGACGATGACCTTCGAGATCTCTGCCTTGACCTGCTGGAACTGCTCGGTGAACTCACCAACCTGACTATCGATCTGTGTTGTCGTCATTTTCTCTCGTCGGGCCGGGCCTGACCGGAGAGGTACCGGCCGGGAGCACGATGGGGGGCAGGCCGAATGGCCAAGAAATATTTCTTTACGAGACTCCGGTACTGCCAGGGGATTCGCTCAGCGTTCAACGCCGAACCCTGGGAGTATTGCGAAAGCGCCCGCACGTCTTGGTACTGCACGATGGAACCCTGCTGACGACTCGCCTCCTGGAAGAGATCCTTGGGATCCAGCTCCTGGTCCTCCTCGGGGAACTCGGGCCTAGTGCCGTCGATCACCTCGAGCGCGAGCTGCGCTTCCAACGTGGTGCTGGCACCTAATTCGAGCGGGGCACCTGACGGATCTCCCGTGGCATTGCCCGCCGGCCCACTCTGGGTTCCTGGCGGCTGTTCCCCTTCGGACCTGTTGACCGCCGACGAGGAAGCCGCCGCCGAGGAATTGGCTTGCTGGGGCTCGCCGGATTGGCCTTCGGCCAGCTGTGTTTGGTCTGCGGCACTCATGGGCTGCCGGGCCAATGCCTCCTGAAGCGCCTGGGCACGCTGGGCGGCCTCATTGTTCGCTTGCTGGCGGGCCTGTCGGTCGGTGATTTGGTCGATCGCATCCCCAGCTTCGTTCAGGGCCTCTTGGGCATCGGGAAGCCGGTCCTCAGAGATAGCGTCTGCAGCCTTTTGCAGCGCCTCGAGCAACTCCTCGATGACCGGCTCATCTATATTCGAGGCCTCCTGCAGCAGCTCCGCCAATTCGGCCAGCTCTAGACTGTCGAGGTCGGCAAGTCGCTCAGCAAGCTCACGCATACGGTCGGCCGCGTCGCCAAGGTCCTGGTTCCTCAGTGCGTTGACAAGATCTTGCAGCTCGTTCGATTCCGAAAACTCATCTCCCAGCTCGTCGAGGGCGTCCCGCGTGGCGGCCATCTCCAGGTTCCCTTCGTCCAGCACGTCCTGGGCTTCCCGCAAGTCGCGGAGTAGCTCATCGAAGGAGGTGTCTTCGGCTTCGAGTTCCTCCAGCGCCAGCTCGAGCAGAGCTAGGGCTTCTTCGTCCAAGAGCTCGTCGCCCTCGCCATCGATCAGGTCACGAATCTCTTCGGCGTATGTATCAAGCGCGCGCTCGAACTGGATCGAGTCCGATGCTACCGCAAACGTCAGGAGCGGGCCGTTCGAGGGCACCAACGCCAAAACCTGCAGGAGTCCGAAGAGCGCCAAAGCAATCCCAAAACGTTTCGGGATATTTACCGGTACCAGGCGCCTCAGACTCAACTGGTGAGCTGTTGCCGCGGCACGTCCAACCAGGAGATCGACCCAGGGTGAAGAGTCGTCCTGCCTCATGAACCAGTAGGCGCTCTTGATTTCGTCGTTCAGTCCAGCGCGCATGTCCACGACTCCGGCCGCGCGCCCGAGCTGCCTGCCTCCGAGTTGGGACCAGAGGAGGAACGCCAGGAAGGCAGCCGACCCGACACCGACAATCACACTGCCCGGCGGCACGTTGACCGGAACCAACCGGGGAGCCAGCTCGATAAGCACCAGGGCGCCGAGCACCAGACACGACGCGACCGACAGGTGGAGGAGCGTCTGGTTGAAGCGGACCTTGAGATCAATACGCTTGAGGATCGCCGTGATCGTGGATCGCTCGGTGGCCCTACTCACCAGCAGCCTTTTCCGAGGCTGGACGGCTGAACGTTTTTTGAACCATGAGGCGCTCCGGTGGACCCAAGTAGCAGGCTAAACTGACGCCACCGCAGAGGCCGAGCAAGAGAGGGCCCGAAGGTTCAGGAGAACCGGTGCTGATTCGGTTCTACTTCGTGACGATGTTCCCGCCAGCCTTTTGACCACGATGGAGGGCCTCGCGAGCCGCCCGGGCGATAGAGCCGTATCTGCCCGACCAACCCTTTTTCTCTCCGCGCTCGGCCACGCCGACGCTGACCGTCAGGGACCACCGTACGGCGGGATAGCCTGGGGCTCCAGCCTGGCCGTTTCCGTGGGCCTTCGGACTTAGCTCGAACCGAAAGTCCTCGATATCGGCCCGCAGCATCTCGAGGTCGCCGAGCACGTCGTCGCGCCCCCGCCCTGTGTAGACGAGAGCGAATTCCTCGTAGCCATAGCGAAAGACCCGCCCCGTCACACTGGTTTTGCCCAAATGCATGGCGACCCTCTTGATGACGCGGTCGCTGGTGTCCCGTCCATAACGGTCGTAGAGATCGCCGTAGTGATCGACACCCACAAAGGCCAGTGCGTAAGCGGGCCCCGCGGCCTTGACCTCCCGCCGCAAGGCTCTTCGTGTTGGTAGGCCCGTCACGTCATCAGAAGCGGAGAAGGAGTACAATTTCTCCATCACATTCACGAGCAGCATGAGACCGGCCATCGTCAGGTATATCGTCGACTCTACTGACTCGGACCCGCCTCGCAGAGCCAACAAGAACGCGATGACGATCCAGAAGAAGCCCTTGTCGAGGCGATGGCCCCGGCTTACGGCGAGTCCTCCGGTGAGCAAGAGCGCGAACAGGCCCACAACCAGCGCGGCGTCCGACAACCCCAGTTCGGGAAGGTCCCAGGGCAAGAAGGGCTGCCAGGTCCATGACAGGAACTCAGGACGCACCGCCCAAAACAGGAGTCCACTGGCCAATCCTCCCAGGACGATCGCGACCTGGGTGAACCCCCGGCGTGAAGACACACCCCGATCCTTCATTGATACGACCACCGGCATCAAGAACAGGAACAGCACGCCGCTGGCATCCCAGATCGACCCAACGCCAGGCTGCAAAGCTGAGCTCGACGGTCGAAGGAGCAGGTCCATCATGAAGAGGCCGAGTACGACCGCTGCCACACGGCTGCGGCGGAAACGCCAGGCGAGCACGAAGCCGGTGGTGTACACAACCAACGAATACCATCCGGTCATCGCCGGAAGCCAGGTGGCATCGGCGCCGAAGGTGGCCACTAGGACAGCCAACAGGAGGAGGAGCAGACCAGGCCAAACCCAGCCTCTCACGATTTTCAGTTTCTTCGGCATGTCTCTGAGTGGGAACACGGTGATTACACTCGAGCCGCAGTACGAACCAACGGCTCCAATAAGAAATTTAGGAAGCGCTGGGTGCCGTGGGCCAGAAGTTTTTCGAGTGCCAGCTAAGGAAGGTCTGAACAACCCCCATCTTGGGAGGAACGCGATCGGTTGCGGTTCGAAGATCCGGTTCGAAGACCTATCGGAGCGATGAAGTGCTGGCTGGCGCGCCGGAGAAACGGTCCGAACCGTCAGGAAGTCGCTTCGATGTGTCCGGCTCCCGCCCTCGCGGGGCCCATGGGCGCATGGGCCCCGCGTTATCCGGTCGCGTAGCGGCCAGCGATGAGCAGATTCGAGAACCCGAGCAGCAACGCGATGCGCTGCGTGTTCTTCGCCAGTCCCCGGTAGCGCACCTTACCGTACCCGAAGCGCCGCTTCACATACAAGAACGGATGCTCCACCTTCGCCCGCACCGATGCCTTGCGCTTCTCGGCCGCCGCCTCGGCGCCGTCCCGATCGAGCAGGCGACGCTTGCCCGGCTTCATCGCCACCTGCCAGGCGACGTCGCAACCCCTGTTCTCCGGGCGCTTGTCCACACCCTGGTAGCCCGCGTCGCCCCATGCCTCCGTCTCGTCACCATGCAGCAGCACGCACGCCTGCGTCACGTCCGCCGCGTTGGCGGCCGTCGTCGCCAAGCTGTGCGCCAGACCCGATTCGGCGTCCACCCCGATATGCGCCTTCATCCCGAAGTACCACTGGTTTCCCTTCTTCGTCTGGTGCATCTCCGGATCCCGTTCTCCCCTGCGGTTCTTCGTCGACGACGGCGCGTCAATGATGCTCGCATCCACGATCGTCCCCGTCTTCAACCGATGCCCGAGAGACGCCAGATGCGTATTGATCTCCTCGAACAACCCCATCCCCAAGCCCTGCGTCTCCAGCAGGTGGCGGAAGTTCAGGATCGTCGTCTCGTCCGGCAAAGAACCGCTCAGGCGCAGACCCGCAAAGCGGCGCACTGACTCCACCTCGTAGAGCAGATCCTCCATGCCCGGATCGCTCACGTTGTAGAACAGCTGCACACAATGAACCCGCAGCATCACCCCAAGCGGATAGGGGCGGCGGCCACGGCCAGCCTTCGGATAGAACGGCTCGATCCGATCCTCCAGCTGTTGCCAGGGAATCAGCCCCTCCATCTTCTCCAGGAAAATCTCCCGGCGCGTCCGCCGCTTCTTCGAATCGTACTCCAGCTCCGCGAAACTCATCTGAAGCTCCATGGCCCGCTCACAACTCCCCGGTCGTTTCATACCATGAAACTACACCCGTCTTGTTCAGAGCTTCCCTAAAGGGCAGAAAACCAGGGAGAATTCAGGGTGTGCAGGATCAGAACGGTCACCACCACTCCAACACTCCTACCGCCGAAGGATCCATCGGTCTTCGATCGGCGCCAATAGTATCCCAGAAGCGCCACGACAAGGCACAGTTCAACGAACCACCACCCGGTTGGAAGTGACCTCCAAAGCCCCAAACCGAGATGTATGTTCGACCCGGGCCACAACGCGAGGTCGGCAGGATGCATCACGAAGTCCAGGACGAAGTGAGAGAAGACCGCGGCAGCCATCACCCACATGACCCTCCGGCCAAACTGAACAAACAGCAAGCCGAAGAGGGCCAACCAGATCACAGAGGTCACCAGAGAATGGGACCAATCGATGTGGTCCAACGAGAACCCAGGAGATTGACCAGGAGTTAGCGTGACCTGCTCGATACCCATCAGCACGAACGGGCCGAACAGGATATCAAGCACCCCGACCCCCACCAGGATGCCCCAGGTTGGAGCCTCCGGGACCTTACCCTTCAGGGCCAACCCGGCCGCATAGTGCCCCGCGTACACCTCAGTGGTCCCGACTCTTGCTGCGAGGCCGGTCGAACCAGACCAGGATCGGCACCGGTAGCAAGAATGAAATCAGGACGAACAGAGCAAGGCCCGAAGGTGTCATCCCTACCTCCTAGTGTTTCGACCAGGCGGCACGATCACTAGTGGATCTGAACATCCCTAACGTACCGCCCGTTGCTGAAATCAGTGAAATAGCGCTCCACTAGGGGATGTTGAATGGGGAGGCCACTATGATCCGGTTCTAGGTTTCGTTCGGCCACATAGGTCTGATGTTGGGCCCCGTGTGGCAATACCTGATACCAAGGACGGTGTTTGGGTGGCCTCGAACGGGCCACGGCTTCGTACCATGCCTCGGTTCCCTGAAAGTGCGTATCAACATGGACGATTACACCTCGGTAATCGAACAGTTTGTGTTGCACCACGTCACCAACTGAAAAGCGGGCACTCGGCATTCTTATCATTGATTACGCCCCGGCCACTCAACCGTCGCTCGGCACTCCCAACAACTCATAACGCCTCCCTAATGGGGCCACAACGCTGCAGGTGCCGTTCTGCCGCTGACGCTATTTTTTTAGACCCACGGGCGCCCACGTGTAGTCTGCGCTTAGCACGCGCTGTAGGCGTAACCAATTTCGATCCGTCCCAGTCCGGTCGCTCTTTTTGTGCCATAAGTGAGCGACCAGCACATCCGATTGACCCTCTTTGCGTTTGATACCGCAGCGAAGAAGGCGTACCGCGAGATCGTGGTCCTCGCGACCCCAGCCGACATAGGTTTCATCAAAGCCATTGACCTTCTCAAAGTCACGGCGCCATACGCCCAGATTGCAGCCCTTGACGCCACGGAAATTGGTCGCCCGATAATATCTGAAGTAGGGGAGGTAAAGCAGGGGCAGGACGCTCTCAACCTCCCCGCTGAGGCAGCGGCGCAGCCAGCTGCGTTCGCCTGGCGGAAGCTCTTGACGCCGCAGAAGCTGAGCGGTATAGCTCTCGCTGAGCATCAACCGGCTGCCACGCATCATATAACCCGACTGCGCCAGGCGAGCATGCCTTGAGAGAAAATTCGGGCGGACGATGCAGTCACCGTCGAGAAATATCAGATAGTCCCCGCTAGATTTCGAGACGGCATGATTTCTCGCAGCAGCCAAGCGAAATCCTCGATCTTCATGCCACACGTGAATCAGCGTATAGGGCATGAGTTCGGCGAGTCCTGTGATGAGTTCCGCTGTGGGTTGCTCCGAACCATCGTCGGCCACAATGACTTCGTACGGCTTTGGGTAGTCTTGTTTTCCTAAGGCTTTTAGGACCAACGCCAAGGAACTTGGCGCATTGTACGTCGTCACAATAATAGAGCAGTGCCGCGGCATGAGACCTTCACGAAAACTAGCTTTTGCAGTCATTTAGGTCACTTTGTGCAAGTGGGCCCGCATGGGTGATCCTATACTCGTTGCCTCGGAAGTAATAGGCATCTAGTCGGCCTGCTCGAATCCAAGCTCGGAAGGACGCCCTCTTCATGATGCCCACCGCCCGGGTACTGGCCAACGTGGTCGATCAGCTCGACGGCATCGACATGGCCGACAGCGACACCAAGGGCGACCACGAGGCGGGCGTTACTGGCCGTCGTCGTTTGGACTTCCTATGTTCCGCCTTGAGGATGGTAGAACCTGACCATAGTAGACCACTCGACAATAAGAATGAGGAGTAAGCCATGATGCGCTCGCCAATGATTATGTGGGCCTGCTGTGTGTCCAGCGCCCTGGTGCTCGGGGCCAACCCGGCATCAGGCCAGGTCGTGCCACTCGACCCCGAGGGATTCATGATCGCTTCACCGTCAGACATGATGCCCTCCGAGGGCGGTCGGTCGGTGGCCGTGTACGGCAATTCCAGAGAGCCCGGCCTCTACGTGGTCCGGATCACCTTCGGGCCGGGTCAGGGCAGCCGCCCCCACTTCCACAATGAGGCCCGGCTAATCACGGTCGTCAAGGGTACGTGGTGGGTCTCGACCGGCGCCGCATCCGACGTCTACGATCCCGACAGCATGAGGCCCGTCGAGGCTGGCAGCTTCATCTACGAGCCGCCGAACGGCCATCATTACGACATGGCCAAGGACGAAGAGGTGACGGTCCAGATCATGGGAATTGGGCCCGTAGTGACGACCAGCATCGAGGCGCCATGATCAGCCGAAAGCCCCGTCACCCGTTACAATGCTAGACCGTGCCTGCCAACCGACGAGGATCGAAACATGAGGCTACTACTAACCGCCGTTGCGATACTGTCGCTCGTCTCGCCAGCGTACGCCCAGCTCGCGCCCGTAAACGACATGGGGGTGACGTATGGTCATGTCCATCTCAACGTCGCAGACGTCGATGCGAGCATGCTGCTATTCGCGGAGCATTTTGGTGGGGAGATCGTCGTCAAGGGTCCACTCCATACTGTGAAATTCCCCAATTTCCTACTGGCTTTCTCAGGGACTGAGCCCACTAGTGGGTCCGGCGGCACGGTGATGGACCACTTTGGCTTTAAGGTCCGTGACATCGAGCCTGTCCTGGCGGGTTGGCAGGCGGCTGGTTTGGATACGCAGGAGCCGTTTGTCGGAGCCGAGGGGTACCAGAATGCTTTTGTGATTACCCCGGAGGGGCTACGGGTGGAGCTACAGGAAGATCCCCAGCTGCCAATGAAGGCAATTGGGTATCACGTCCACTTTTGGACTGTCCAGTCCGAGACTACATCCGAGAGCTTAATGAACTGGTACGCCGATCACTTCGGTGCCGAGATCCACCCTAGGGGCCGGATCCAGACTAGTGCGAACGTACCTGGCATGAACCTTAGCTTCGGCGGCCAGATGGGGGGGCATGACCCCAATGGTAGTTGCAGTGTGGTGGGTTGTACGCCCACTCAGGGTACCGCGATCGATCACATCGGCTTTGAGGTCGACAATCTCGAAGAGTTCGTCGCAAAGCTGCAGGCGCGGGGTGTCGAGTTCACGACCCCGTATCGCTACATCGAAAGCGTTGAGCTGGGCATCGCGTACTTTGTGGATCCTGCAGGCGTCCGCGTCGAGTTGACGGAGGGCTACGACGAGTACTGAGGCGAGGGGCGGGCAAGTTGGACAGGGGACCGGGGACCTCCCCCGAAGGCGGGATTCTCCCTTCCCCGGTGTCGGAAATCTCCCGATAGTCCGGAGACCCCCTGCCGAAAGCCCCGTCACCCGTTACAATGCTAGACCGTGCCTGCCAACCGAGGAGGATCGAAACATGAGGCTACTACTAACCGCCGTTGCGATACTGTCGCTCGTCTCGCCAGCGTACGCCCAGCTCGCGCCCGTAAACGACATGGGGGTGACGTATGGTCATGTCCATCTCAACGTCGCAGACGTCGATGCGAGCATGCTGCTATTCGCGGAACATTTTGGTGGGGAGATCGTCGTCAAGGGTCCACTCCATACGGTGAAATTCCCCAATTTCCTACTGGCTTTCTCAGGGACTGAGCCCACTAGTGGGTCCGGCGGCACGGTGATGGACCACTTTGGCTTTAAGGTCCGTGACATCGAGCCTGTCCTGGCGGGTTGGCAGGCGGCTGGTTTGGAGGCGCAGGAGGGGTTTGTCGGAGCCGAGGGGTACCAGAATGCTTTTGTGATTACCTCGGAAGGGCTACGGGTGGAACTACAGGAAGATCCCCAGCTGCCAATGAAGGCAATTGGGTATCACATCCACTTTCAGACTGACCAGTCCGAGACTACATCCGAGAGCTTAATGAACTGGTACGCCGATCACTTCGGTGCCGAGATCCACCCTAGGGGCCGGATCCAGACTAGTGCGAACGTACCTGGCATGAACCTTAGCTTCGGCAATTGCAGTGGGGGGGGTTGTACGCCCACTCAGGGTACCGCGATCGATCACGTCGGCTTTGAGGTCGACAATCTCGAAGAGTTCGTCGCGAAGCTGCAGGCGCGGGGTGTCGAGTTCACGACCCCGTATCGCTACATCGAAAGCGTTGAGCTGGGCATCGCGTACTTTGTGGATCCTGCAGGCGTCCGCGTCGAGTTGACGGAGGGCTACGACGAGTACTGAGGCGAGGGGCGGGCAAGTTGGACAGGGGACCTGCCTCACCACGTAGTCCCCGCCTCCGCGAGTAATGCCTGGTATCGGAGGTCGCCGCCGAGAAGATCGGCGGTGACTACGTGACTTTGTGCAAGTGGGCCCAGCAGGATTTGAACCTGCGACCGTCGGATTATGAGTCCGCTGCTCTAACCAACTGAGCTATGGGCCCTTGATGGACCTCAAGGTAATCTGCCATCCAGTTTCCTTCCACGGGACAGCTCCATTGTCTCCCGCTTCCACCTATCTCGTCAGGCATCCTCCACGCACTTGCTGAGAGCCAACACATCGTGTGCGCTCAACGTCCCCCACTCGCCCGGGGGAAGGTGACCGAGCTTCACGGGCCCGAATCGCACCCGCTTCAATGTCACTACTGGAAACCCCACTGCGTACATGAGCCGCCGCACCTCTCGCTTACGGCCCTCGGTCATTACGAGCGTGAGATTTCCGCATCCGTTCACCGGTGCGACGGACTCCAATCGGATGGGGCGGGCCAGGCCATCGTCGAGCATGACACCTGCGCGAAGAAGGGCGATGTCCTTCTTCGATGGCACCCCTTCGACGTGTACCTCGTATTCGCGCTCCACCTGGTAGCGCGGGTGCTGAAGCCGGTTCGCGACGTCTCCGTCGTTGGTCAGGAGGAGCAGCCCCTCGGTGTCGAGGTCGAGCCGGCCGACGTAGCGGAGGCTGCCGTACTCGCCGGGAAGCAGGTCGTAGATGGTTCGCCTTCCGTGGGTATCCGCCGCGGTGCACAGAACGCCTGCGGGCTTGTGAAAGCGGATCCAACGGGCCTCCGGAAGGCGGACCGACGTTCCATCCGCCTCGACGTGGTCTCGGATTGGGTCGACCGTTGTGCCGAGTTCCGTGACGACGGCCCCATTAACGCGGACTCGGCCGTCGAGAACCATCACCTCGGCCTTCCGCCGGGAGGCCACGCCAGCTCTGGACAGGAACTTCTGAATCCGCATGCGACCAAGGCCCTCAGTCGTCGGAAAGCACGTCGTCCACGCCCGGCTTCGGCTCGTCCGCCTCCACCTCCCCCGACGCCCCTGACTCCATCGGCTCCACCGGCTTCGACCGCTCCAGGTCTTCCAGCGGTGTGCGCTCCCTCAGGATGACGGGCAATTCCTCCGGGCGGGGCAGATCATCCAGGGACCGGAACCCGAAGTGCTCCAGAAAACGCTGGGTACTTCCGTACAGAAGAGGGCGTCCCAGGCCCTCGCCCCGAGCCACGACCTCGACGAGTCCGCGGTCCTGGAGGGTTCGAATCACACCCGACGAACTGACGCCGCGAATATACTCCATCTCGATGCGCCCGATCGGCTGCCGATAGGCGATGATGGCCAGGGTCTCCAACGCCGGCCCGGAGAGCCGAGAAGGCCGGGGGATGGTGTCGAATCGTTCCAGGTAGGGCGCGAAGTCCGCCCGTGTGAGAAGCTGATAACCCTCGCCGAGTTCTCGGATCTCGAACGCCCGCTCCGATTCTGAGTACACGGCATTAAGCTCCTGGATCGCCTCCTCGATCAGATCCTCGTCGAGCGCGTCGTCGGCGCGTGCGATCTCCTCCGCGTTTAACGGCGCCTCGCTCGCGAAGAGCACAGCCTCCACGATCTGGGTTGGATTCATGATCCCGCCGGCGCTTTACTTTGCTGCGCTCCCGAATCGTGCTCCCCTGCCGAGTCCTCGCCACGCTCGACACCCGCATACATCCACAACTCCGAAAACACCTTAACCTGTCGCAGCCTCACACGCCGCCTCCGTGTAAGCTCCAGCCCCGCAAGCAGGGTCATGACACTATGCGTGCGGCTTTTGAAGGGTCGCACCAGCCGGCTGAACTCGATCCGCCGCACCCGATCGAGCGTGCTGAGAATCAAGTTCATCTTGTCTTCCAGGGCCACCGGTCGGGTGGTCACGGTGTGCATTCGAATTCTCGGATCCGGCGGCGTAACGAGGAGGGCCGCGGCGAATACTTCATTCCAGGTCGTCTCCAGGGGCGTCTCTTCCATCGGTGGGCGCGGGCGCTGCTCCAAGAAGCCCTTCCCGAATCTGCGAGCTCGCTCGGCCTCCGCACTGGCCAGCCGCTGACTGACGTCTCGGATCTGCTCATACTCGAGGAGACGGCGGACCAGCTCTGCACGCGGATCCTCGTCTTGCGTCTCCCCATAACTCGGCAGGAGCATCTGCGCCTTGATTTGGATGAGCCCGGCCGCCATCTCGATGAATTCTCCGGCGTTGTCCAGATCCCCGGCCTCGATCCCTTCGATGGCGGCGAGGAATTGACGCGTGATCCGGGAGATCGGGATTTCGAAGACATCGATGTCCTGCTGACGGATCAGGTGCAGCAGCAGATCGAGCGGCCCCTGAAAACGCTCGATGTCGATGACAAGAAAGTCCTCCTGCTCGAGGGGACTTTCGATGACGGTCAGATCCACAGTTCGATGAAGGTGTCAGCCAGCCCGAAAAGAGCGAAGACCGGCCACAAGATGAGATTGAAGAACGGAGGGTAGAAATACGCGAGCCCGATCAAGACCAAAATCCCGTAGCGCCCCGCCTGCTGATACGACGCGCGCCATGCTCGGGGCAGGAAGTGGTATAACACATGGGAGCCGTCGAGTGGTGGAATCGGAACAAGATTAAAAATTGCGAGGATCAAATTGATGAATACCCCGAACCGTGCCGTGCGGATCAAGAAGCCGAAGGTCGATTCCCCCACAGGCAAGGCGCTCTGAAGCCTGATGAAGACCACGACCAAGAGCGTGAAGACGACCGCCAAGATCAGATTCGAGACGATCCCAGCGAGAGAAACCCGGATGTCTCCGCCCTTGAAATCCCTGAACTTCCGGGGATCGATCGGAACCGGTTTTGCCCATCCAAAAATCAAGCCGCCTGGCATGAAGAAGAGGACCAGGGGAACGAGGAACGACCCGATCGGATCCAGATGGGAAGCAGGGTTGAGCGTGATGCGCCCTAACGATTGGGCGGTGTCATCACCTTCCTTGAGAGCGACCCATGCGTGTGCGACCTCATGAACAACAATCGAGAAAATGAGTACTGGGAGAACCGAAAGAAGCGCCATGGCGGGAAGCTAAACGTGGTGGTGAGCGGCGGCTAGCCCGCGCTTCTTGATGGGGTCTTTCGTTTCGTCTATACTTTCCGCTGAACGTTTCCGTAACGGTGGTCCAGAATCCAGAGGGTCGAAGAACAGAATTGCCGAATCTCAAGAGTGCGAAGAAGCGCGTCCGTTTGAGCCGTGACGCCAACGCGCGCAACCGCGCCGCACGCTCCCGGCTCCGGACTGCCGTGAAGCGCGTAGAAAACGCCAAGAATGCGAAGACGGCGGAGGTCGAGTACCGAAAGGTACAGGTACTTCTCGACCGTGCGGCCACGGGCCAACTTCTCCACCCGAATACTGTGGCTCGAATGAAGAGCAATCTGGCCCGCAGGGTCGGCGCGATGAGCTGAGAGTTTTACGCCTGCCAGACGACCGCACCCCCGACGATCGTGTAGCGGGCCCGTCCCTTCAGGTCCCAGCCGTGAAAGGGTGTGTTGTGGCTCTTGGACAGGAACACCTCTCGGTCCACCGTCCATGTTTCCTCCAGATCGATGATCGTGACGTCACCAGGCGAGCCGGGGGCGAGCGTTCCTCCGGGTAAACCGAACGCCTCCGCCGGTCCGATACTCATCCGATGGATGAGTGTCGGAAGGTCGATGAGTCCCTCTCCGACCACGTGGGTAAGCGCGAGCCCCAACCCCGTCTCGAGGCCGATGATCCCGTTGGGTGCGTCGGCGAAAGCCTGCTCCTTTTCATCGTAGTGGTGGGGAGCATGGTCCGTGGCGAAAACGTCCAGAGTCCCGTCGGCCAACCCCTCGCGGACCGCCGCGCGATCCACAGGTGAGCGGAGCGGCGGGTTCATCTTGGCCTCTGTGTCGAAGCCTTCAACACGTTCGTCGCTGAGGATGAGGTGGTGAGGGGTGGCTTCAGCCGTGACGAGCACACCCCGGGCCTTCGCCAGCCGGATCGCCTCCACTCCGTACGCGGTGGAGACGTGCTGGAGGTGGATGTGTCCCCTGGTGAGATCGGCAAGCAGCAGGTCCCGGACGATGTGCACGTCTTCGGAGGCGTTCGGCTTCCCAGGGAGACCGAGCCTCGTGGCCACCAACCCCTCGTTCATGACGCCAACCCCCGAGAGCCCCAAGTCCTCGGGGTGATCCGCAACCGGAATGTCGAACGCCTGGGCATACTCCAACGCCCTACGCATGAGCCCGGAGTCCATGACGGGGTTCCCGTCGTCGGTAATACCCACCGCACCGGCCGCGACCATCTCGCCAATGGCCGCGAGCCGCTTGCCCTCCTGCCCCACCGAGATCGAGCCTACCGGATAGACCCGTGCTGCCGCTGCAGCCACACCCTGAGCCAAAACGAAGCCCACGCCCGCCGGGTCGTCCACGACCGGGTCCGTGTTCGGCATGGCACATACGGCCGTATATCCACCGGCCGCAGCCGCCCTCGCTCCCGTGGCGATCGTCTCCTTGTGCTCGCCCCCCGGTTCACGGAGATGGACGTGGACGTCGATCAGGCCCGGCGTCACAACGAGTCCCTTAGCGTCGATCTCGCGAGCGCCCTCGGGCGGATCAAACCCTTCGGCGACCTCGGCCAGGACTCCATCCACCACCAGGATGTCCCGGATGGCATCGATCGATTGACTGGGGTCGACGACCCGTCCACCCCGGATCAGCAACGGTCCATTCAAACCTCTACTCCTTGCTTGGCCGCCTCGGCCGTGTCTGGCGCACCCCCCGCGAGCAGATAGAGAACCGCCATTCGGACCGCTACACCGTTCGTCACCTGCTGGAGAATCATGGCATGGGGCCCGTCGGCCACGTCGCTATCGATCTCGACGCCGCGGTTCATGGGCCCAGGATGGAGGATCAACAAGTCCTTGGCTGCCTGTTCGAGCCTGACCCGGGAAACACCCCAGACCTGATTGTACTCTCGCAAGCTGGGGATAAAGCCTCCCTCCATCCGCTCCAATTGAAGACGGAGGACGTTGAGGACGTCCGCCCACTGGATCGCCTCTTCGATCCGCGAGAAGACGGTGACCCCGAGTGCGGCGATTCCCAGGGGGAGCAGGGTTTTCGGTCCGCATACCGCGACCTCGGCGCCAAGCGTGAGGAGTCCATAGATGTTCGAGCGAGCCACTCGGGAGTGGAGGATGTCACCGACCAGGCAGACCTTGAGCCCTTCGATTTTCGCGTGGTGATCCCAGATGGTGAGCATGTCCAGGAGCGCCTGGGTCGGGTGCTCGTGGCTGCCGTCCCCCGCGTTGATCACGTTCGAGGGAATTCGCTCCGCCAGAAATTTCGCGGCCCCGGAGGAACCATGCCTCATGACGACCATGTCGATCCGCATCGCCTCGAGGTTCCGGGCCGTATCGACCAGTGTCTCCCCTTTGACGACTGACGATCTGCTCGACGAAATATTCACCGTGTCGGCGCTCAACCGCTTCTCAGCGAATTCGAATGACACCCGGGTCCGTGTGGAGGCCTCGAAGAAGAGGTTCACGATCGTTTTTCCACGGAGGACAGGCACCTTCTTGATTCGGCGCTCCGAGATTTCCTTAAAAGGCTCCGCCGTGTTCAGGATGGTGAGAATCTGGTCTGAGGTAAGCCCTTCGAGGCCCACCAGATCCTTGCCGAGAGAGGAAGGCGGCTGGTTCAATGCTCCGCCTCCGATGAAAGTGGTACGATGTCGACGCCCCAGCCGTCGTCGAGGTCCGGGACCGACACCTCCACCGACTGACCCGGCAGAACCGTCATGGTTTTCCCCACCACGTTCGGTTGGATCGGAAACTCTCGCTCCCCGCGATCCACCAGTACGCAGAGCGAAACGCGCGCGGGCCGACCAAAGTCCATGAGTTCGTTGAGGGCTGCCCGGATGGTACGGCCAGTGAAGAGTACGTCGTCCACGATCACCACGACCCTCTCGTCCACGCCTCCCTCGGGAAGGACCGTCTCACCGACCACGGGGAGTGGCCCGATGGCCATGAGATCGTCCCGATACAGGGTGATGTCGAGGGATCCGATCGGGACCGTGACACCTTCGGCTCGTTCGATCTCGGATCGGATGAGATCGGCGATCTGGACGCCGCGGCGTTGGATACCCATGAGGGCCAGATTGCCGGGTCCTTCGTTTTGCTCCACTAACTCACGAGCCATCCGCGCGACGGCGCGACGCACCGCCTGTTCGTCCATGATCAAGACGTGCAGAGAGGAACTCCTGGCGAAGGCCCGACTCCGTCCAACCCACTTAACGAAGGCGCCGGAAGGTAGACAAGGCGCGAACGCTTTACAAGGACAACCCGCCCCGACATCATGAACGCCGCAAGGCCGGATACAAAGCCCGCAACTGGCACACTGGAAAGGTCCTTCATGCTTTTGAGCCCCAAAAACGCTTGTCGTTGCGCGGCTGTGGCGGCTCTGATCTGGAGCCTTCATCCCCCCGGCGTGTTGGCCCAGGAGAGCCCCGACGCTCCCCAGGTCATCAACGCCCCCAGGGTGATCCTGGGAGGGGTGCCTTTTACGCTCGAGCTCCAGGGTGACGCGGGCGCCGCCCTCGCCTACGAGGTGCGGAACGCACAGGGTACGGTCTTGGGGTCCGGCTCCGTCGGAGCGGGCAGAACCGCTTCGGTGAGCGGCCTTGTGGTGTCCACCCGCAGCGGGCTCCCGCTCGCGGTCCGACTCGGGCAGGTGAGTGAAGAGCTGTCCCGTCCATTCGCGCCGGGCTGGTTCTCGCTCGCTCCTCCCGTTGTTGCCATCCTGCTCGCGCTGGTCTTCAAGGAGGTGATCGCTGCGCTTCTGGCCGGCGTCTGGCTGGGCGCGCTCGCGGTAGCTGGGTATAACCCCCTCTCCGCCGTGTGGCGCACAATCGACCTTTACGCCGTTGCGGCCATCGCGGACGTGGATGGAGGACATACCCAGATCATCGTGTTCTCACTCCTGCTGGGCGGCCTCGTGGGGATCGTTTCGAGAAACGGCGGCACGCGGGGCATCGTCGATGCCGTAAGCCCCTTCGCGAGCACGAGCCGACGCGGCAAGATCGCCACGTGGATCGCCGGCCTGGCCATATTTTTCGACGACTACGCCAACACCTTGATCGTCGGGAACACGATGCGGCCGATCACGGACCGCCTCAAGATCTCACGTGAAAAGCTCGCCTACATCGTCGACTCGACCGCCGCTCCCGTGGCCGCTCTGGTCCCGATCTCGACGTGGGTGGGATATGAGATCTCGCTGATCGCGGACGGCATGAGCATCGCTGCACAGCAGCCCGGGGTCGATCCGGCGCTGGTCGCGACGCTGACGTCGATCAGTCCGTTCGCAGTTTTCATCAGCACGATTCCGTACCGGTTCTATGCCCTTCTGGCCCTCGCGTTCGTGTTGCTCACGTCCGTGATGAACCGAGACTTCGGACCCATGGCGGCCGCCGAGCGGCGGGCGGCTTCAGGCAAGGGTGTTCATCGGGCCGGCGCGCAGCTCGCGGTGGACACAACGGATCCCCAGATGTCACCCCCGGAGGGGGTGACACCTCGCTGGTACAACGCGGCGGTTCCGATCATCACCGTCATCCTGGTCGTCCTCGGGGGCCTCTATACGTCTGGACGTGCGTCAGTGGGTGCGAACGCATCCTTGATGGACGTCTTCGGCGCGGCCGACCCCTTTATGACACTTCTTTGGGGATCCGCGGCGGGATGTATCGTGGGAATGGCACTTTCGGTGGTGCAACGGATCTTGACCGTCCAGGAGTCGCTGAACGCATGGTTAGCCGGCATGAAGGCGATGTTCCTGGCGATGGTCATCCTGACGCTGGCATGGTCCCTCGGCCAAGTGACCGAGGATCTGGGTACGGCTCAGTACGTCGCACAGATCCTGAACGACTCGCTGCCACTTGAAGTCATCCCCGTGCTGGTGTTCCTGACTTCAGCCGCCATGGCATTCGCGACCGGTACGTCCTGGGCGACCATGGCCATCATGATCCCCCTGGTGATCCCCCTTACGGTGACCCTGGGCGGTGCAGAGGGTTTCGGAGTCGGCGGAGAATTCTCGATCCTGTTGGGAGCTATCAGCTCGGCCCTCGCGGGAGCCATCTTCGGAGACCACTGTTCGCCGATCTCGGACACAACCGTACTCAGCTCGACGGCCGCGGCGTGCGATCACGTCGACCACGTGAGGACGCAACTGCCCTATGCCCTGGTGGTAGCACTCCTCGCGATGGTGGTGGGCGACGTCGGCACCGCCTTGGGACTGCCGGTCTGGGTCGCTCTCATCCTATCGATCGCGATCCTTGGGGCAGGCCTGTGGTTCTTCGGTAGTTCCGTATCTGAGGAGGTGCAGACGTAGCTCCTTAAGGCCTAGCCTCTGGAGGCGAGGCTCTCTTGACGCTTTCGGCGGTCAACGATTCAGAGTCTGAGCCCCACGCCCCACCCGCTCGAGGAACGGCTGGTTACCACCGGTCGCTCCGTACGCCACCGACCAATCGTAGGAGAAGAGTAGGAAACCCCGCACCCCGATACGCTGGGCGATCTCGATCTTGCTGAGGGTCCCCTCGTACGTCGTCAGATAGACGCCCACGCCGGCCCAAACCCGCTCGGATCCACTGATCTCCGCCGCGCGGGAGATGGCTTCCTCGAACACGGCGTCGTTCGGGTTGTACGCCATCGGTGCCACGACGTCGACGATCCCCTTGCGGAGCCACCCCTCCCAATCCTGGTACTGGTGGATGAAGGACTCCCGCGCATCGGGAAAAACAGCGGCTGAAACGAGCACCTCCGGGCGCCTACGCTTCACGCCCACATAGATTCGCTCGACCAGATCCGTGATCTGATTCCTCCGAAATTCGGCCCACGGGTCGGGGAACGCCTCTACCAACGCCAGGGGACTCTGTTCGATGGCCACCGCGAGTTCGGCTCGCTGATCATCCGTAATCAGTCCCTCGATCCAAGTCCGAAATCGGTCGAGCGCACCCCGTGAGTAGTCGAAGGCTCCGCTCGGATAACGGACATAGTCCAGATGGATGCCGTCGATCTCGTATCGCTCCACAAGGTCCGTAGCGACCGCGTACACTCGCTCCTTCACCTCCGGAGCGGACGGGCTCGAGTACAGCCCCTCGATGTGATCCCGGTTGGCCAGTGCGTGCTCCACCAGTCGCTCCAGGTATCGAGGGGCGGCTGGATCCGCGTCATAGAGCTCCCTGGCGAGTTCTCGGGGGACCGCAAGGAGGCCCGGACGCTCATTCAGCAAATGAGTGGGTTCCCGAGAGATCGCAGATGCGCTCGAAATCAGGTGTACATTCATCCAGGCGTGCACCTCGAGGCCCCGCGCGTGTGCCTCTCGGATGGTCAAGGCAAGCGGATCGAAGGCCGGCTGGTCCTGGATCCCATCGGCTCTGGGCTCGATCCCACCCGAGTAATAAGCGTCCCCCCTGCCCCGGACCTGAACCAGTAGCGTATTGAACCCCCCGCCAGCCGCCCTAGCCACCATGGCCCGCACGGAGTCGGGATGGACCAGTGTGGACCGGACCACCCAGAGCCCGCGCGTCTCTGAGGCCCGAGGCGAGGTCGATCCCGGCGCCGCCTCGACGGCGTCGGGAACCTCAGCGACGTCGGGAACCTCAGCCACGTCGGGAACCTCAGCCACGTCGGGAACCTCAGCGACATCGGGAACCTCAGCGACGTCGGGAACCTCAGCCACGTCGGGAGCCTCAGCCACGTCGGGAGCCTCGACGGCCGGAAACACGGCCGCGATCGTCGTCATGGACGGACGGGGCAGCCCCGCAGTCTGGCAAGCCGTAAGGAGAAGACAACCCACCACCGTGGTGCTGAGTCGGCTTAATGCTCGATTCAGTTCACGGTCCACGGCGCGCCCGGAAAAAGCCCTGAAGAAGATCACCCGCGGCATCAGCGAGCGTCCCACGTGTCACCTCGACCCAGTGATTGAGCCGTTCGTCCTGAACCAGGTTCCCCAGACTTCCCACCATACCTGCTTTGGGGTCCGAAGCCCCAAAGACGAGCCGCCCGAGTCGAGACAATACCAAAGCACCCGCGCACATCGCACAAGGCTCCAACGTCACGTAGAGCGTACATTCTGTGAGCCGCCGGTCACCTAGCGTCTGAGCAGCTTCTCGGATGACCACTACCTCCGCGTGAGCGGTCGGGTCATTGGACGTGACCGTGAGGTTATGCCCCTCCGCCACGATCTCGTCGTCCTTGGTGAGTACTGCGCCAACGGGGACCTCTCCTCTGGAGGCGGCCAATTCGGCCATCTCCAGGGCGCGGGTCATCCACTGGACGTCACTCGGCGACGTACTCCCCATCAGGAAGCGCCTCTCACGGCCCCGAAGTCGGCCGAGCAGGTTGGAAGCGGAGGGGCGACTCAGTGGGCCGTTGTGCTGACCAGAATCGAAGCGTCGTCGAAACGGCGATACAACGCGACCACTCGCCCGATCAGATGAAGTCTATCGGGATCCTCGATGGCTGTGGCGGGCTCGCCGCCTCCGGCCGGCGTCAAGTGGACAGAGGTCCCATTCCTCGAAAATTGGTAAAAGGACGGGCCCCCCTTAACACGAGCCACCACGACAGACCCCTCGACCACGTCCTCGACCACCGTGGGTTCGATCAGCAGATAATCACCCTCGGTGATGTCGAAAGTCGCCAACTCCTGCCCGTTGGCACGGACGAAGAACGATCCCTTCGATCCAGCAAGCCGCCGGTCCATCGTCAGATGCATCTCGGCCTGCTCGGTTCTCAGACCGCCGCGACCCTGAGGAAGCTCGTGGTAACACGGTACCGACACCGTCTGCGCGCGCAGGTCGACGCCCAGGATCCTTACCCCTCTCGAACGGGAGGGATCGCGTTCGAGGAAGCCCTTGTCGGCCAGAGCCTGGAGGTGCTCGGAGACGGTCTTGGTGCTTTTTATGCCGAACCGCTCACCGATTTCACGAATGGAGGGTTGGTACGTGTTGCTCCGAAGGTAGTGCACCATGAAGTCGAGAATCTTCCTCTCGATTTCTGTGATGCTTTGCTCCATACGGGACTCCAACGGTTAACCCTGCCCGAGGGTTTGGAGGGACCTTCTTAGTTACAGGATAAACACCTGTTCCCCACATTGAAAGGGCGTTGTTTTTCTCGGGGGGGCTATCCTAATGCGCGGCGATCCACCCAGTCAAGGCACAGGCAGGGCGTTGGCGCCCCGGTTGCGGGGGCGACGCGGCCCACTGTACTCCTTCAACAGCCTTCCAGCCGGACAATGGCGTCATCGAGCCGAGCCAGCACCCTGCCCCTCCCAAGGAAAGCAAGCACCTCGAAAATCCCCGGACTCACCTCCTGGCCGGTCACTGCTACTCGCAAGGGGTGAATCACTTTACCGGCTCCGACTGAAAGTTCCTTCGCATACGCTCGAATCACCTCTTCCAGCGCTTGGGGTTCCCACGTGGAGGCTTCGAGCCTCGCCCGGAGCACGGTGAGCTGTTCGAGGACCTGGGCCGGCGCCTTCAACCAATACTTGCCAACTGCCTCGGGATCGAAGTCCAGTTCGTCGACCATGAAGGGGCGGGCCAAATCGACGAGGCCGGGTATCGTGCGGGCCCTGGTCTTCAACAGATCGATGAGGCTCAAGTACCACTCCCGTCGCTCCTCCAGCTCTTCTCGCGTCGTGAGGCCGGCAGCCTCGATTCCGTCCGTCAGAGCGGACTCCAAGGCCTCAGCCGTGCTGGCGTTGAAATGCTGGCCAGACAGCCAATCCAACTTCTTGAGGTCGAAAATCGAGCTCTTCTTGAGAACACGCTCCATACTGAAGCGCTGAACGAGATCCTCGACGATCATCACCTCCAGGTCGCCCCCCGGGCTCCATCCAAGCAAAGCGAGGAAGTTGACCATCGCCCCGGAAAGTATGCCCTGGCCCTCGTATTCCCTCACGGCCGTAGCCCCATGCCGCTTCGAAAGTCGTTTTCCGTCCGATCCGAGAATCATCGGCACGTGGGCGAACGTCGGGACCGGGTGTCCGAGAGCCTTATACAGAAGGATCTGCTTGGGCGTGTTCGAGAGGTGGTCGTCTCCGCGGATCACGTGGGTGATGCCTTGCTCCGCATCATCGGACGTAACAGCCAGATTGTAGGTGGGGCTGCCGTCGCTCCGCAGGATCACGAGATCGTCGATCGCCGGATTCTGAAATCGCATCTCCTCATGGACCATGTCCTCCCACATGGTCTCTCCCTCCGGAACCAGAAACCGGACGGCGTGCGCCTCTCCGCTCTCGGCACGCTCCTCCGCCTCTCCAGCAGGCAAGGCCTCCGCACGGCGCCTGGGAAGACGGAGATCGGATTCATCCCCTTTCGCCCCCTCCCTGGCCTGCGCCAGCTCCTCCGCTGTGGTGAAGTCCCTATAGGCCCGCCCCTCCTCCAGCAAACGGAGTGCGTCGGCCCGATGCCGGTCGACACCGTCGCTCTGGAACACGGGACCTTCATCCCAATCGAGACCCAACCAGCGAAGAGCCCTCAGGATGGTCTCGGTATGCTCGGGGTTGGATCGGTCGCGGTCGGTATCCTCGATGCGGAGGACGAATACGCCTTCGTGGTGCCGCGCGAACAACCAGTTGAAGAGAGCGGTGCGGGCCCCGCCGACGTGAAGGTATCCCGTGGGAGAAGGAGCGAAGCGAGCGCGTATCGTCATCCGTAACGTGCCTGGATGTACTCCTCAAGAATCCCCTTGAACTCCTCCACCATGCCCTCCCCCTGAAGCGTCGAATGGTGCGCCCCGTCGACGTACACCGGGGCCCTCGGATCTTCGGCGGTTCCGGGCAAGGAGATCCCTAGATCGGCGTGCTTCGACTCGCCCGGGCCGTTCACGATACAGCCCATCACCGCCACCGTCAGATCCTCGACGCCCGGAAAATCCCGACTCCATACCGGCATCTTTTCGCGGATATAGGCCTCGATATCCTGAGCCATCTCCTGAAAGAGGCTGCTGGTTGTACGGCCGCAGCCCGGGCAGGCCGTAACCTGGGGCTCGAAACTGCGGAGTTGCAGAGACTGCAGGATCTGCCGCGCGACCCGAACCTCCTCCGTGCGGTCGCCATCCGGCTTGGGCGTGAGGGAGACACGAATCGTGTCTCCGATTCCGTCGCTGAGGAGAGGGGTGATTCCCGCCGTGGTCGCGACGATTCCCTTGGTGCCCATCCCCGCCTCGGTCAGCCCCAGGTGAAGGGGGTAATCACCCTGGCCCGCGAGCATCCGATAGACACCGATGAGATCCGGCACCTCGGAGACTTTGGCGCTGAGCACGATCATCTCGTGCCCCAGCCCAGTTTCTTCGGCCAGGAGCGCCGATCGATTCGCACTTTCCACCATCGCGTCCAACAGGACCGCACGCGCGTCCTTCGGATCCGCGCGCAGGGCGTTCGCGTCCATCAATTCAGTGAGGAGACGTTGGTCGAGGGAGCCCCAATTCACCCCGATTCTCACCGGCGTCGCGTACTCGATGGCCACCTTCACGATCTTCTGGAAGTTGGAGTCCCGGTGTTTAGTCCCGACGTTGCCGGGGTTGATACGGTACTTCGCCAATGCCTCGGCGCACGCCGGGAACTTCGTGAGAAGAAGGTGGCCGTTGTAGTGAAAGTCGCCGATGATCGGCACCTCGGCCCCCTCGTCCGAAAGCCGCGCCACGATCTCGGGGACCGCCTGAGCGGCGGCCTCATCGTTGACCGTCACACGTACCAGCTCACTTCCGGCCTCCGCCAACGCCCTGGCCTGGGCAACCGTGGCGGTCACGTCCGAGGTATCCGTGTTCGTCATCGACTGGACCACGATCGGATTCTCTCCGCCGATCTCGACCCCGCCGACGTTCACGACAACCGAGGGCCTTCGCGTCCAATGACTCACATGCCACCTTGTTTGTTCGGGTCTGGGAACCGTCACTGCAATTTACGGGAGGCGGGGCACGGCTCCAAGATCACCGGTCAGCCACAGGGGCTGCCCAGCGGGTGACCGCGGAACTGGCCCGGCGAGTGGGGTACTCGACGGGCAACGACCCTTCTTAGAGAGATCCAACATGGTAACGAGATCAATGATGAGTGAGGAAAACCATGAGTGAGGCGAGAACGACCACAAACGATCGATCGACCGGGGAATTGGGGCACGACCCCCGCGTCCTGCTCGGGCCAGGTCCCAGCAACCTGCATCCGCGTGTATCGCGTGCCATGGCCAGTCCGATCTTGGGTTACCTCGACCCGGAATTCCTGGCGGTCATGGACCAGACGATGGCTCTCCTGCGGCATCTCTTTCAGACCGAAAACGAGCTATCCATCACCCTTCCGGGCACAGGAATGTCCGGCATGGAGGCGGCGGTCTGCAACGTTGTCGAGCCCGGTGACGAGGTGGTTGTGGGTATCCACGGCTTTTTCGGACAGCGCCTGGCCGAGATCGTCGAGCGGCACGGCGGCACGGCCCTACGGGTCGAAGTCGACTTCGGCCAGGTGGTGGGTACCGATCAGATCGCGACCGCCCTCGATGCTCATCCCAACGCTAAAATGGTGGCGGTCGTACACGGCGAGACTTCCTCGGGGGTGGGGCAACCGCTCGAGGACATCGGCAAACTCGTGCGAGAGCGGGAAAAGATTTTTCTCGTCGACACGGTTTGCTCGCTCGGCGGCGCCAACATTCCGGTGGACGACTACCTGATCGACATTTGTTACAGCGCGGGGCAGAAGTGTGTCGGGGGACCGGCGGGAATCGCGTGTATCACCCTCAACGATCGCGCGATCGATGTGATCGACTCTCGTAGCCGCCCGGTCGACACCTGGTATCTCGACCTCACGCTGATCCGAAAGTACTGGCTCTCCGATCGCGCTTACCATCACACCGCGCCGGGACCGCTCATCTATGCCCTTCATGAGGCCCTTCGCCTGATCCAGGAGGAGAGCCTCCAGGAACGGTTTGCCCGCCATCAGAAGTGCGGAGACCTCTTGAAGGACGGGCTTACCGACCTCGGGCTCGAGCTGTTCGGCGATCCGGAACACCGCCTGCCCATGCTCACCTGCGTGATGATCCCGGACGGCGTCGACGATGCCGCAGTTCGAGGTCGCCTTCTCCGGGACTACGGTATCGAGATCGTGGGTGGATTCGGCCCTCTCAAGGGCAAAGCGTGGCGGATCGGGTTGATGGGGTACAGCTGTAGCGAGCGTAATGTCCACTACCTGATGGCGGCACTGCGGGAGATCCTAACGAACTAGTAAAGACGCCGCCCCGCCACCCATCGCTTGCACGGCGGACCATGATGCTGTCGACGTTGGGCTTACAGGAGTAATAAAAGCCCAGTTGCCAGGAGGACTATGCCTCCTAAGACATCTCGTATCCATAGTGTTTCGCACATTTTTCACTTCCCTTACTTTGAAATCCTTCAGTCTTCCAAATCCTTCTGTCTTCGAAATCCCTCTGTCCTCCAACCAGTTCCTCGAACCGTTTGAACGACATACATCCCTACGAATTCGGGTGCTAAGCGGTTTCAGTGGTCGAGCTCGATGAATCCGCTTTCGGGCCGGAAGTCGACGACCTCGACCTACGTGAGGCTCATCTCCCCTCCCGGCTCAGGGCTCCGGGGAATCGCGGATCGCCCGACCCTATCAGCCTTCGCCACCCTTGCGACACCGTGCATGACACCGCACGTTTACAGCCGCGGAGACCCCGCGAGTGTGCCATTAGCTGCCTCCTGATGGATAGGGCCTGGTCCAGATAAGCCCTCTATGGAGGTGTTCATGTCACAACCCGCTACATCCGCCGTCGCTTCTTCAAGCGCTGGCCGGACCGGTTCGCAGCGCCGTGAGCGAGCTTCATCTGTTCCGGCCGCACTTCGCTACCCAAACGGCACCAGAGGTTCGGGGCCGTGCTAGAGCGCAGGGTCGAGACCCGGAGAGCTCTGGGAACGCGGCGCAACTCGTTCGAGCCAGGCGCGCATCCCGTTTCTTGGGCCCGCACTTCACTGCCTAAGGAGCGCCAAGGGTTGTGGGCCGGGGTGGAACGTCGGGCCATGATCCGTAGAACTCCCGGAAAGTCACGCCGCTCCTTTCCCGTCGACGAGGCCTCACTACCTCATTTTGGCATCAAGCAGGCCGTCGAATTCATCCACGAGCATCATTCCGCGACGTTGGACCTCGAGCAAGTCGCGGCCGTGGCCTGCTTGAGCAAGTATCACTTCAGCCGGCTGTTCCATCGCATGGTCGGCATGCCGTATCAAGACTACCTCACCCGGATCCGAATTGACGACGCAAAGCGGCTTCTGAAGGAGACCCCTTATCTGTCGCTTACGAGGATCGCCGGGCGGGTCGGATTTGGGAGCTTGCGGAACTTCGAAGGCCAGTTTAAGAAGCTCACCGGCCAGTCCCCATCCCAATACCGCCAAGTACCGCCCATTATGCTCGCGTAAGCGAAGCGCAAGATCCTTCGCAGAAAGAGCAACATCTCGCGCATAATGCGCAACATGCTGCGGGTGTGGGGGCGGTTGAGCGTCTAACATTCAAAGGGTTCCCGATCTGAGAGCACTGGGGACATCCACCCCAATAGGAGCTCATAAGTGTTCATGTCACTGCCCGCTACATTCGCCGTCGCTTCTTCAAGAGCTAGCCGGACCGATCCGCTGCGCCAGGAGCGAGTCCCATTGGGTGCCACCCACGGGAGGTCTCCCTTGAAGCGAGTCGTCGTGCTCGTCATCGGCATGCTGGCGTTCAACTCATGTCAGGACATTACACAGCCGATGGCTCCCACCGTGGAGAGTCTGTCCATGGCCGAGGCCAATGGGGACGGGTCGGGGGTGCTGTTGGCGACCACCAATGAGGGGGAGTTGGTCCGAATTGATATCGATTTGGGCACGGCCGTCTACGTCGGGAATGTCGGCGAACTCCCCGACGGTCGCACGCCGGGATGGGCGGGAATCTCGTTCCATCCGGATGGCCGCTTGTTCGTTGCCAGTAGCCAATTCTATGAGGCGGAAAATGAAGGCTGTGACGGACTCTCAACGTTCAACGACGGCAGCTGCGCTCATCTCTACCAGATCGATCCCAACGACGGTTCACTGATTCAGGAGATCGGTAACACCGGAATCACGTTCCTTTCGGACATCGACTTCTTTGGCGCGACCCTTTACGGGAACTTCAACCACAATGAACTGGCCCTCGACCAGGGAGCTCTCGCAAGCATCGATCTGACCTCTGGGCCCGCGGCGACCTTCGAAGGGCGGTTCATGATGGGCGATCTCCTCCGCGACCTCAATAACGGCGCCTTTTCCGTCGATCCTGCAACCGGCGAGATGTGGGCGGTCGAGAGTAGCTTCGTAGGGGGAGCAGTGATGTTCCTCGTGGATCCGGGGTCGGGCGAAGCAATTGGCCCAACCTTGCGGCTTCGACTTGGCGGGGTGCCCACGAACTTCGGTCTTGATGCTATTGAGATTCTGGCCGACGGAAGGATCATCGCCGTGCAAGCGCGAAGTTCGAGCAACGTCTATGAGGTGTTCCCTGAGTTAGGTGAGGGTGCCGCCTTCGCCGACCTGGTGCCGATTCCTATTTCCTTCTCCGCTTTTTCGGTCATAGGCAGCTTGAACGGATTGGAAAGCGCCCCGAACAGTCAACTCCCCGCCCCACCCGATTCCAGGGTGTTGTACTCCCTCGAGCGCACCGGCGCATTCCTGCGCAGGATTGATGCTTCGACCGGTGCGACCGTCTGGGGCTCCGTGAGCATGAATATTCCCGGCTTTTCGATCCGTAACGGCAACGGGCTCGCTACGGATCCGAACGATGGCCTCCTTTACGCCTTGCTGCGCGGAAACGCCGGAGCAAACGACCGCATTCTCGTGACCATCGATCCGATAGCCCAACGGGTAGAGGTGGTCGGCCACCTCGCAGACTTTCTCGCCGGGATAGCGTTTACGTGCGATGCGTTATACGGCGTCACCGGCGACGGGGCGGACATGCCCGAGTCGTTGTACCGAATTGACAAGACAACCGCCACGATGACGTTCTTGAGTGAGCTCGGCAATGGCGACGGCGGTGAGGCGATCGCATACAACCCGGACGACGGACTGATGTACCACGCCTCGGGCTGGACCGGTGCTGCCGGTGCGATCTGGGAGAGCATCGACCTGAATACGCTCGTAACGACGGGGATCCCCCTTGAGCCGAGCCAACCCACCTATGAGGAAGCCTTGGGTCTGACGTTCGATGCGGACGGCACGTTCCTTGTTGGCGGCTATCAGTTCGAGGGTGAGACCACGACTGGTGGCCTCCACACACTCACCACAGGCGGGATGGAAACGCGGGTAGGCGACTTGGATGGCTTCGGTACGAAAGGTCTGGCGTTCGTCCCGACCTTCTCGTGCGCCAGTAATGAGCCTCCCGTCGCCGACGCAGGTGACGATCAAACGATCGAGTGGACGAACGCGGACGGGCCGAACGTGACGCTCGACGGCTCCGGCTCGTCGGATCCGGATGGTGACGAGACCGTCGTCTCGTACGAGTGGTTCGACAAGGACGACACCATGATCGGGACCGGCATCAGCTCCGAGGTCTCCCTCGGCCTCAGCATCCCACTCGGCACCTCCCACACGATCAGACTCGTGGTCACCGACGACCACGGCGAGACGAGCGAAGATTTTGTCGAGATCACCGTGGAAGACACCACAGCGCCAGAGATCACGGTGGCGCTGGTCCCGGCCCCGAAGCCCGGGCGTACGAAAGTGGACCTGGACGACGACGAAGGGCATTTCCGCGTCGAGTTCAGCGCCAGCGACGCGTGCGACAGCAACCCGACGACTATTGCGATGCTGAACGGGATCGCGGTGACGAACGGACAGATCGTAGAGCTCGAGCTGGAGGAAGACGAAGACGATCAGGAGGTGGAGTACGACGACGGAATCCTAGAGATCGAGGCATCGTCGTTTACGTTGACGGTGACCAGTGTGGACCAATCGGGGAACGAAGCAAGGGCGATCGCCGTGCCGGAGTTCGCTGAAGACGACGACGATGACGATGAGGATGATGAAGACGACGACGACAGGGATGATGACGAGGATGACGACGAAAGACGACGAAGACACGACAATGACGATGATGACGACGATGACGACGACGATGACGATGATGACGACGATGACGATGACGACGACGATGATGACGATGATGACGACGATGACGACCGGCCTTGGTGGCGTAGGTGGGGCATGGTAAGGCGATGAAGTGATCAGGGAGAAGAATGGGGCGTAAACAGCTAAGGCCCCGGGACTAGACGATGACGATGAACGACAACCACGACGATGACGAAAACGATGACGACAATTAGGAACGCTGCGCTACGACGCGATGTTTGCGTTTGACGGTTGACCAAGCGCCCGGAGCAGCCCGGGCTCAGCCTCGGGTGCTAAGCGGTTTCAGTGGTCGACGTCTATGAATCCGCTTCCGGAACCTGTTCCGTGTCCGGGTCGAGCGATGGTCGGTCGCCGGCGAGCCATAACTCCATCTGAACATTGGACCGGTCGTACGGCGAGGCGCCGCCCTGTATCGGCGTGAACCCGAGTTTTCGGTACAGGTTGATCGCCGGCTCGAGGATCGTGTTGGACTCCAGATAAACTCTCTTCGCGCCCAGCTCGCGGGCCCGGACAAGCACGGCCCTGCCCAACCGCCAGCCGATTTCCTTGCCACGGGCCGGCTCGTCGACGGCCATCTTGGCGAGCTCGTAGGAACCGCTCCCCTTGGATATGAGAGCGACCGCGCCGACTACGGCGCCATCGCACAGAGCCATGAGAATCGCGCCACCGGAGTCGAGGATCCTTTCCTGCGGACGGTCGAGATAGAGGCGGTCGGCGTCCTCGACCTCCCAGTGGCGCAACTCGTTTGAGCCAGGAGCGCATCCCGTTTCTTGGGCCCGCACTTCACTGCCTAAGGAGCACCAAGGATTCTGGGCCGGAGTGGATCGCCGTCCGAGTCGGATTTGGGAGCTTACGGAACTTCGAAGGCCAGTTTAAGAAGCTCACCGGCCAGTCCCCATCCCAATACCGCCAAATGTCGCTCCTGCCCCGCGCGTAACGGAAGCGCAAGATCCTTCGCAAGAACAGCAACATCTCGCGCATAATGCGCAACATCCTGCGAGTGTGGGGGTGGTTGGCGGGCCTAGATTCAAAACTCCGACGTCTGAGAAACTGAGCGACCGGTCGGTCTACCGGCTGCGGTAGGTCGCCCTTCGTAATCAGTTAGCCCCTTTGGAGGCCACCATGAAGGCAATGCCACGACGCATCCCTCAACAGTTGCACCTAGCTTTCGCCACCACCCTTGTCCTCGTGTTCGTGGCGGCTTGTGCGGACAGCTCGAATCCCACGGGCATCGACAACGTATCGAGCCAGGCCTCGGTAGAGGCCGGTCCCCGGAACCGGTGCCACTCCGTCCGAGGTCACCCTGGGATCCATCATCCCTGTGGTCAGCGAGACCGGCCTAGTTACTCTGTCCGTCGATGGCGTCGGCAGCAACGCCGCCGCAGCCACTATCCAGGTGGAAAAGCCGGCAGGCGCGACGGTGCGGGGCGCGTACTTCGCCGCGGCGAGCGTTTTCGCAATCCCTGCCCGCCGACTGAACGATGGCGATGTAAAAATCGATGGTGTGGATGTGGCTTGGGGAATCTCTACCCCCAGCAGCATCAGTTCCTGGAATCACTGGGCGGACGTCACGTCCATGGTCAAAGCCAAGATCGACGCGGCGCCAGCCGGTCGAGTGGACTTCACGATCACGGAAGTAGGCACCTTCGGGATCGATGGAGAGATCATGGCGGTGATTTTCGACGATCTCTCCGTGACGACTACCAACACCATCGTCCTTCTCTTCGGAGCGCAGGACATCAATGGCGATAATTTCTTCGTCAACGTTGCGGCTCCGCTCGACGTGGGCGACCCGGGCCTGATTATCGACATGGGACTCGGCATCTCGTTCGGCTTCCAGTCCGGGGGCGTGGGGAACCAGGTCAGCCTCGTGGACGTCAACGGCGCGCGACTGACCTCTTGTGCGGGCGGACAGGACGACGGACTCGGACAGAACGGGGCACTCCTGACGGTCGGTGGGTTGGACGACACCAACGCAAATCCGGCACCCGCTTGTAGTGGATTCGCAGGGCCCTTTGTAGATGACGAGCTCTACGACCTCGTCCCATTCGCTGCGTCGGGTGATACGCAGATCGACGTGTTCACGACGAATCCGTCGAATGACGACAATATCTTCTTCGCCTCGTTCTTCCTCACCGTTGATGCCACCGTCACCCCTGAGCCCGCTCCCAACAATCGTCCGATTGCCGATGCGGGGGCCGACCAGACGATCGAATGGACCATCGCCGGTGACGGTGAGACGACGCTGGACGGCTCCGGCTCGTCGGACCCGGATGGGGATGACCTGACGTATACATGGACCACCGAGGGCGGGACCGTGCTGGGCGAGACCATGGACCCCACGGCGACGCTCACGGTGAACCTGCCGCTCGGTGAACACACGATCACGCTGACGGTCACCGACCCGTCGGGGGCTAGTGACAGCAAGGACGTGATCATCACGGTTGAGGACACCACACCTCCAACCGTGACGGCCGAGCTGGTGCCGTTGGACGATGACGATGATGAGTTCCGAGTGGTGTTCAGCTGCACCGACGCCTGCGACGAGAATCCCGTGAGCGGCGCGGAGATCAACGGCATCGCCGTGGTGAACGGTCAGATCGTAGAGCTGGAGCTCGACGACGACGAGGAGGTAGAGTGGGACGACGGGATCCTCGAGATCGAAGCTCCATCGATCACCCTTACGGTCACGTGCACCGACGCATCGGGGAACACCACTGTCGTCGAAGTGGAGCTCATCGACGAGGATGAGGACGATGAGGACGATGACGACGAGGACGACGAGGACGACGAGGATGACGACGATGACGACGATGACGACGATGATGATGATGACGATGACGACAACTAGGAGCCTATGGCACGACGCGATGCTTGCGTTCGACGGGTAACCAAGAGCCGTCTAGGCGGCTGAGACACGCCGACAACAAACCCCGAGCGTCCCAGCGGCGCTCGGGGTTTGGCCTCTAAAGGCCCTTTTGTCGCCCTATCAAGTTGGTACTGAGCAAGGGAATGAAGCAGGTCGGTCTCCGAAGCCGGCGTCCCTCGATCGAGGCGCCCCACCCTGATACCGCAGAACTCAGGGCGCTCCCACTGAAGCACACTCGGCCTCCCAGCGAGCCCGCATCGCCGCGCGGTCCACCTCCACTCCCCTGAGATAAACCTGAGAGATCTTCCTCGTATTCCGGATATCTTCCAGAGGATTGGCATCGAGCACAACGAAGTCCGCCGACTTACCCTCTGCCACAGATCCGAGATCGCTGCGCCCAAGCAGCTCGGCACCCGCACTGGTCGCCGCCACGATGGCCTCGTGGGGGGTCATGCCGAGCCAGTGCACGAAGGACTCCAGCTCCATGTGGCTTCCCCATCCAAGGATCCTGTTCCCCCCAGCATCGTGGCTTCCCAGAGCGAAACGCACCCCCACCTCGAGGAAGGTCCTGCCGTTTTCGCCGCCGATCCCCCCGTCAGGAGACGACACCGACCTGCGGCCTTCAAACTGCTGACCCCAGTTCTCGAGGAAGGGGCGGCACTTGATGGCCCCGAGGAGTGGATCGTCGAGCCACCCGGGCCGCTCCCCCGCCGCTAGCTGCACGGCACCACCGCTACTGGCTGGGGTGAAGACGGGAACGTACCAAAGATCGGGCCGCTCCCTGATCAAAGCCAACAGCTCCTCGTCGGCGAGCACATCGGCAATCGGGTGGGTCCACATATCCACACCGGCCTTCAGCAGGTCCTTCAACTCGGGAACGGTCTTGACGTGCGCTATCGCGCGCAAACCAAGCCTGTGCGCTTCGACGATGGCAGCCTCCGAGATGTCCGCGCTCAACACGAAGGGTCCCTTGCGTCCGGGGGCCTGAAACCCGTTCCGATCCTCGACCCAGAGCTTCACGAACGGAACGTCGTGACTCGCAAGCTCCCGGACAGCCACCTCGGCCATCCACGGAGTGAAGATGGCATACGGAGCGTCGTTTCTCGCGCGTGGGAACGGCCCGGTGCCCGGCCAGGCCAAACCGCGGCCAACGGTCTCGAATCGGGCCCCGGAAAACGAGGGTCGCTCGGACTCGTCTCGCATCTTCCAGACCCATTCCTCGGGCGGGTCCGAGCCTAGGCTTACGGTGATTGCATGCCCGGTGTAGGCATAGCGCTCCATATGGTCGACGAGGTTCTCGGGGGTATAGTTCTCCTTCAGCTCGGTGTCACCTGGTACATTCTCATACCCAACGTGGCTGTGGATGTCGATGAACGCTGGCATCACGGTCTTACCGGTCAGGTCCACCCGAACTGCATCGTCCGGAGATTCCAATTCGCCCGCCCGGCCGATGCTCACGAAGCGGGTCCCTTCGACGAGGAACGCCGAGTTTTCGATAGGTGCGCTGCCGTCACCCACGATGAGCCTAGCACCCTCGAACAACGTCACGCCGGCTCGCCCGGAGAGCTCGCTCTCATCGACCCCCGGCGAACAGGCTATGATGAGAACTGCCAGGCCCGCCGTAAGGACCCTAGGGGGCGTTCGCTTCAATCTGTACATGTCGACCTCGGGCTGGTCCGCTAGGCGGCCGGCGAAGTGCCTACGGTACCGGGTACCAGTCGGCCAGCCGGACATCGATCGGCAGGCCCTCCAGAGCGCCCCGGAACACCTCGAGATTAGCGTCGCGGTAGTGATATGGATAGACGATCTTCGGCTTGAAGATCTTGACGCACTCGGCGGCCGCCAGCGGCGTCATTCTGTCGTTGGGCAGGTTCATGGCGAGGAAGGCGACGTCAATGTCCGTCAGCGCCTGTAGCTCGGGGACGCATTCGAGGCCGCCTCCGGAGAAATAGAGCCTCGCGCCCCCCAACGTTACGACGTAGGCATTACCCCGGCCCTTGGGATGAAAGGTCCCGCCAGGCTTGAGGTCGTAGCTCGGAACGGCCTCGATGCCGACACCCCGCACTGTCGTCGTATCCCCGTTGGCGAGCACGGTGCTGTTGGGAACGATGCCCCTGGCGCTCGGGGGAACGAAGACCGGCACGCCCACCTTGCGGATCACCGTAATCGCTTCGCGGTCGAGGTGGTCGCCCGGGGCGTCGGTGACGAGGATCAGGTCCGCGAGTTTGGCATTCGCGTAGTAGCCTTGGCGCGCGGGATCGACATGAATCACCATGCCGCCATACTCGATCTGCACGCTGGAGTGCGCGATGGGCGTAATCTCGATGTTGCCGCCGCTCGCGGGGACCATGTCAGTTGAGAACGTCGGAAAGGTCGCCTGGGCCCAGACCTCCACCCGGAATGCCACGGTCACGATCAGCGCGATCGACGCTCCCCGTAACCAAGCTGAGTGAATCCGCGAATACCAGCGCTGGTTGGCCACGGCCTGCTCCTTAGGCTCCCAATGAGTGGGATTGGTCGAAGTGATCAGCACGGAATAAAGGTAATGAAACGAAACCCACCGACCCTCTGGGGCCGGAAGGCAAGGTAGGAGGGACTCTCGGGAGGAGCAAGGCGAGTAACGGCGCAGGTATTTCGTTTTCTTCATCGGTTCGGCTCATCCGACTGAGGCGCCCTGATGGATGACGTGACAAGAACTACATCCTGGCCGCACCGCTCCGAATGAGCTCCTCTATCTTGTCGTCCGTGTAACCCAACTCAGCCAACACCTCCGGCGTGTGCTCGCCCAGAAGTGGGGCGCCTCGATCGATGGAGGCCGGTGTTTCGGAGAACTTCACCGGAAAGCCCACCGTCCGGACAGGCCCGAGCTTCGAATGCTCCACCTCTACGACCATGTCTCGCGCGAGGGTCTGGGGGAACTCGAGCATCTCGCCGATGCTCGCGACCGGGCCGGCCGGCACCCCCCCCTTCTCGAGGAGCGCGAGCCACTCCGCCGTCGGTCGCGTCTTGAAACGTTCCCCCAGGATCGACGCGAGCTCGTCCAGGTGTTGCATGCGATCCGCATTTTCCAGGAAGCGGGGATCCTCAGCGAGCTCGGGAAGCGCCACGGTCTCGACGAGTCGGTGCCAGGTCCCCTGGTTCGAACCTCCTACCGTGATCCACCCGTCGGATGTCTCGAAAGCCTGGTAAGGAGCAGTCAACGGATGGGCCGAACCCAGCGGCCCGGGTGAGACGCCGGTGGCCAGCGTCACGGCCGCCTGCCAGAACGACTGCGTGACACCCGCCTCAAAGAGCGACGTGTCGATCCTCTGACCTCGGCCCGTCTCGAGTCGCTCGATGTACGCGGCCAAAATGCCCATCGCAGCGAGGATACCCGCGGTGATGTCGGTAAGGGGCGGAGCGCACTTCACCGGAGGCCTTCCCTCCCCCTCCCCCGTTACGCTCATGATCCCACTGTAGCCTTGGGAGATGAGGTCGAAGCCGCCGAGGTGCGCCATGGGGCCGGTCCGTCCGAAACCCGAGATCTCGCAGTAGATGAGCTCGGGGTTGCTCTCCCTCAACTGATCGTACCCGAGCCCCAGACGTTCCATGGTCCCCGTGCGGTGGTTCTCGATCAACACATCCGCTCGCTCTACCAGCCGGCGAGCGACCTCGAGCCCGCCCTCCGACTTGAGGTCCAAGGCCACGCCGCGCTTGTTGCGGTTCAGCATCATGAATGCCGCCGACTCACCGTCCAGGTCGGGGGGACGGAAGCCACGCGTCGCGTCTCCTCCGGTGACCGGCTCCACCTTGACCACGTCCGCCCCCATGTCGGCGAGCATGCGCCCGCACGTCGGGCCGGCCATGATGTGCGCGAACTCGACCACACGGAGGCCCGCCAGCGGTCCGCTCACGCTACTCGGCCTCGCACCCTACTTGGCCTCTCACCCTACTTCCCCTCGAATCGTGGGTCGCGTCCCTCCAGAAAAGCCTGGACGCCCTCCCGGTAGTCATCGGTTTGAAACGCCTCGTACGCCTCCTGTCGCTCATCCTCCGTGAGCGGGCCGCCTCCGCCCGTAAGCCTACGCACGAATTTCTTGTGCCATCGATTGACGAGCGGAGCACCCGCCGCGATGCGCTGAGCGGTGGCCCGTGCCTCATCTTCGACCTCGTCGTCAGAAACAACTCGGTTCACGAAACCCTTCTGGTATGCCTGTTCGGCGTCGAGGAGGCCCCCCTCGAGGAGAACCTCGAGCGCGCCGGAAGCACCAACCAGCGCCACGAGCGGACCCAACTCGGTGTAGGACATCGTGAGACCCAGCCGGTTGATCGGCGCGCCGAAGCGGCTGGATTCGCTGCAGATCCTCAGATCACAACACGCCGCGATCTCCAACCCGCCACCCACACACACCCCATGAATCAGCGCCAGCGTCGGGTGGGGGCAGCTCCAGAGCGCCGAAAGCCCACCCTCGAGAGCCCGGGCATACGCCTCGACCTGCTCGGGTGTCTGGCGCTCGTCGGAAAACTCCCGGATGTCGGAGCCCGCGGAAAACGCCCGGGTCCCGGAACCCTCGATCACGACACAGCGAACGTGCTGGTCTTCTCCCAGGGACTTCATGATAAAGGCGAGAGCTTCCCAGCCCCCCCGGTCCAGAACGTTCAGACGGTCCGGATTACTCAATGAGACGATGGCCAGATGATCCTCACGGCTGACCGTCACTCGGTCCGACATTGTCACGTCCTCGACGGTAGAACAGTTCGACAGACCACATAGAATGGCGGGAACGTAGGTGACCATGAGGATCATGGCCACGAGCAGCATGAGCACGGTAGAATGCAAACTCGTCATGCATCCACCAAGGAGGACCGATAGTGGACCGATTGGAGGGAAACAAGGAGGCGTCCCGAGGGATATGATCGAACTGGACGTACTGCTTACGGAGATCCGGGCGTGTCAGATTTGCGCATCTCATCTCCCATTGGGGCCGCGCCCGATCCTCCAGGTCCACCGAGAGGCAGCGATCCTGATCGCGGGTCAGGCTCCAGGACGTCGAGTCCATGCCTCGGGAATCCCCTTTCAAGACCCCAGCGGTGTCCGTCTGCGAGAGTGGATGGGGGTCAGTGAAGAGGTGTTCTATGATCCGCGTCGTGTCGCGGTCCTTCCGATGGGATTCTGTTTTCCGGGGTCAGGTCGGTCCGGTGACAAACCCCCCAGACCAGAGTGCGCCCCAGCGTGGCGAGAAGCGGTCCTGGAGCAACTCGTCGGCGTCCGCTTGACCCTCGTCCTGGGCCGATACGCGCAGGCCTATCATCTTGGCGGGCCATCGCGCAGCGTGACGGAAAGTGTGACATCATGGCGCGAATATTGGCCCGAAAAACTTCCACTCCCTCATCCTAGTCCGCGGAATCAGGCCTGGTTCAAGAAGAACGGATGGTTCGAGGAAGAGGTCCTGCCGATGCTCCGTAAGCGAGTCAAGCAGCTCGTCCTGTGAATCAAAGGAAGCCGCCGCCGGCTGCACGGCTCACGCGCCCCCCTGAGACTCTTCGTGGATACAAAGGACCGTGTTGCCGCGGCCCTGGTTGTTTTCGAACAATTCGAAGGACTCGATGAAGTCCTCGAATGGGAAGACGCGGTCTACACGGGGCGCCACCGCACCGGTTGTCAGGAAGTTGAGAACCTCCGCAACGTTCTCCTGATGCCGTTCGGGATTGGCCCTTGCCCATGGTCCCGCCAGGCTACCGACCACTGCCGCTTGTTTGATGAGCAACAGACCCGGTCGAATCGGTTTCTGCCCACCGGTGAATCCGACCAAGCAGATCTTGCCGAGCGGTCTTACCGAGGAGATGAGCGCAGCGTCGAAGAGATCCCCGTGGACCATGTCGATGACCACATCCACACCTTCGGGATGACCCAACTCCCCCGCGGCCTGTTTGACGTCGCTCTTGAAACGCCGGTAGCTATCTCGTTCTCGGCCGTAGCAGAGAACACGATCCGCGCCGACCGAGGCCGGAAACTCCTGCTTATCGGGTACGCTGACACCCGCAATGACGTGTGCACCCATGGCCTTCGCCAACTGGATCGCCGCCATTCCGACTCCACCTGAGGCCCCATCAACGAGCACAAGGTCGCCCGGACTGACTTCACCGATGATCTTCAAAGAGTGATAGGCGGGGAAGAAATTGCGACCGAGGTTTGCGCATTTCGAGAGGGAAACATTGTCCGGGGCCTTCCAGACCCATCTGGCATCGACCCTCACGACCTCGGCCAAGGCGCCCGAACTCACCTGCGCGATGACGCGGTCGCCCTCGTGTAACCCCGAGACGCCCGGACCGACCTCGACTACCGTTCCGGTAAGGTCCATACCGGGCACATAAGGCAGAGGTGGTTTCTCCTGGTAGAGACCCTGTGCCTGAAGGGCGTCGGGGTACTGGACACCGGCATAGTTCGTGGACACCAGAATGTGCCCTTCTTCACACTCCGGCGCAGGAACCTCATCGAGTGATAGTACACCCTTGAGTGGATCCGGGGTCGGCAACGGCCTTCCGTTGTCGTCGAGTCCGGCGTATCGGTGGCAGCGAACTGCCCTGATAAGATGGCTCATCGTCGGCTAGTTGAAGTTGTTGAACACCAAAAGAAGCCTCGGTAGACAGGATTCTCGTCGGCTAGCCACGCGGGAGCAAGCGTGCTCACGAAGTTTGGTAGCCTTGGGGAAAAATTCGATCCACGCATCCGCTCGCATCGTCCTTGCATGGGCGAACGCTGAGAGTGCACCTTGACCCCCGCACGGCCTCGCATCCTCCCGCGTCCAGCACAGCACTATGAAGAGCTACCAGTTTGGCGAGTACGGCCAGGCCTTACAGCTGATGGATCAGGAGACGCCGACCCCTCAGGGTGACGAGGTGCTGGTGCGGATTCGTGCTTGTGGTGTCTGTCACAGCGACATTCATGTCTGGGACGGCCACTTCGACCTGGGCAACGGGCGACAGCTCGACATCTCGCGAGGGCGCGCCTTACCGTTCACGCTCGGTCATGAGATCGCCGGAGAGGTCGTAGCGGTGGGCCCCACCGCGGCGGGCGTCTCGATCGGCGCCCAGCGGGTCGTGTTCCCGTGGATCGGTTGCGGTGACTGCCCGGTGTGCGACTCTGACAACGAACATCTGTGTTCACGACCACGGGCACTGGGCACCAGTGTCGATGGTGGCTTCAGCGACCACGTGATGGTGCCCCATGCGCGCTACCTCTTCGACTACGATGATGTGCCGACAGAGCTGGCCTGCACCTACGCGTGTTCGGGCCTCACGGCGTACAGCGCGCTCGACAAGGTCAGGGAACATGCGCAAGGCCGAACCCTGGTCATTATCGGTGCCGGCGGCGTGGGATTCGCCGGACTGCAGATCGCGCAGGCGCTGTTTGACACGCAACTCGTCGTCACGGACATCGACGACGACAAGCTCAAAGCCGCCAAGGAAAGTGGTGCCGCGTACGTCTTCAACGCGAACGACAAGGGTGCGGCAAAGGAAATAAGGAACCTGACTGATGGGGGATCCGGAGCGGTGATCGACTTCGTGGGCTCGGAGACCTCGGCCAACTTCGGTCTCAAGATTCTCGGCAACAGCGGCGTGTTGATCGTCGTCGGTTTGTTCGGCGGAGCCCTCGCGGTGCCACTGCCCTTGCTGGCGCTCAAGCACATTACGATCCGTGGCTCGTTCCTGGGCAGCTTACAGCAGATGAGCGAGTTGATGCAGTTGGTTCGGGCAGGAAAGGTGACGCCGATTCCGGTGGAGGCGCGCCCGTTGGCTCAGGTACAAGAGACGCTGGGGGATTTACGGGGCGGACGGATTCTGGGCCGCGTCGTGCTGGTGCCCTAGACCGGCGTCCGCCGATCTCGGTTCGTTACGATTCCCAAGGCTTGCCGATCGCACTTATCATGAGCGGGGCCCTGGGCTCAGGCACCGTCGTACAGCCACGGCCGCCTTTCACGATCCCCGGTCCTGAGGACTGCCGCATCCTCGATGTACCGCATCGCCTCATCGAGGTCGGTCAATCCAAGTAACAGCTTGTTGCGCACCCTGGGGTCCGTCTCGAATGGAATCGCCTCTTCACCCACGCATTCGATCAACTGCTCCTCGAGGTCGATCGACAACTCCATCCCCGGGTTCGATGCGACCCGGCCAGCGATCTCCTCGATCGTCTCTCCGTCGAGCGCCACCGGGAGCACCCCGGACGCGACGAGGCCCACGTAAAGCTCCCGGGAAAAGCCCGGCGCAAGCAAGGCCCTCACACCCAAGCTCAGGAGCTCCGCCACCGCGGATAACGGATCTTCACCCGGGGCGACGCTGTCGCGTGCGATCAGGATGGACGCACCGCCTTCCTCGTCCTCGTCGGGGACGACACCGGTGAGTTCCGCCTCGACGGGCGCCGCCATGCCATCACGGTCAGCGTCGGCATGGTCCAGAACGAGGAGCGCGACGGTACCGCGGTGGCGGATCAACCGTGGCCCGTGTCCTCCCGAGACCGTAGGTAGTCTCTCTGCCAAGGCCGTGCGCCTCAGGGGTTGTTGTTGCCCGAGGTCTGGTAGACCCAGGGTCGACGGCCCCGATCGTCACTCCTCATGGACCTGGCTGTCGCAGTGTGCGCGGCGATCTCCTCCAGGTCATCCAGACCCTCGAGCAGCTTCCTTCGCACCCTGCCGTCCACCTCGAACCGGACGGGCTGCAGTCCCGGAGCCACAATTATCTGTTGTTCCAGATCGACCGTAATCTCCACCCCCGGATGCGACTCCACCCACTCCGCCAGCCCCTCGACAACCTCCATCCCGAGCGGCACCGCCAACAGCCCGTAGCGGAACGCGTTCGTGTAGAAGATCGGCCCGAAGCTCGGGGCGATCACGACTCGAATGCCCATCGCCATGGGCCACGTGACCCCGCTCGACCGCGAGCTGCCGGTGCCGAAGTTCCTACCAGTGAGCATGATCGACGCTCTGCGATAGGGCTCCTGGTTCATGAAGAAGTCCGGGTTCTCCCTTCCGTCGGGGAAGTACCGGATCCCCTCGAATGCCCTTTCGCCGCTCGTCGCGCCTTCCTTGATCGGGTTCGGGTTCAGTGGTGAGATGACGTCCGTGTCGACGTTGTGTTGCAGGAAGGGCGCGGCAATGCCTGTGTGCCGCATAAAGACCGGTGCCTCTCGGCGCCCACCTCGTTGCGGGCTCATGCGGGCTCCCCCGCCATCAGGCGGCGCACGTCGGTGATGCGTCCCGTGACGGCCCCGGCGGCTGCCATCGGCGTGCTGACGAGGTGCGTGATAGCACCCGTTCCCTGACGGCCGATGAAGTTACGGTTGGAGTTGGACAAGGAGCGCCTTCCCGGCGGCACGAAGTCGCCGTTCGAGCCGTAGCACTTGGAACAGCTCGGCTCACGCCATTCGAATCCCGCCTCCTTGAAGACGACGTCGAGGCCCTCGGCTTCCGCCTGGCGCTTCACCGGCTTCGACCCCGGAACGGCCCACGCCACGACGTTGGGCGCGACCCGCCGTCCGCGGACGATGTCTGCTGCGACGCGGAAGTCGCTGATACGGCTCTCCACGCACGACCCGATGAACACCTCGTCGATCGGCGTCCCCATGATCGGATCACCGGGTGTGAGTCCGGTATAGTTGATGGCTCGGCGGTACGCCTCTCGCTTCTCCACGGGTGCATCATCCGGATCGGGAACGCGGTCGCCGATCCCGATCACGTGCTCGGGGCTGACCCCCCAACTGACCTGGGGCTCGACGCCCGACATGTCGATCGTCTCCTCCCGATCGAAGACGGCATCCTCATCGGTCGGCAGCGTGCGCCAGTGCTCCACGGCCATGTCCCAGAACCTGCCCCTGGGAGCGAATTCGCGCCCCGCCAGATACTGGTACGTCGCGTCGTCGGGAGCGACCATGCCCGTGGGGGAGGCCATCTCGACGGCCAGGGCCGTAACTGAGAACCTGGCCTCCTGGGGCAAGGCGCGGATGACTGGCCCTGCGTACTCCACCGCGTAGCCGTTGCCCGAGTCGGCGCCAAGCTGGCCGATCGTGTAGAGGATGACGTCCTTGGCCCTGAGGCCCTCACCGATCGTCCCTACGACAGTCACCCGCATGGTCCGTGGACGTCGTCTGATGACCGTCCCGGTAAGGAGCACGTTCTCCGAACGTTCTCCGCCCCACGATATACATCCCATCGCACCGTGTAAGCACGTGTGGCTGTCCCCGGCGACGAGGACCATGCCCGGTAGACTCAGCCCGGTTTCGGGTCCGACGACGTGCTGGATCCCCTGTCTCGGGTCGTCGGCGCCGAAGGACTTGACGCCCACTTCCCGCATCTCGTCGGCGTACTCGACGAAGTCCCGCCAGCTGCCCCCTCGGTGGAGCGACGGATTGGTGTACCTGTCGGGGGAAGTCGAGGGTGAGTGGTCGAGCACCGCCCAGTGGATCTCCGGATCAACGATCGTCAGACCCCGCTCGAGAAGCCGGTGCACGGTCCCAGGCCCGCCGTCGGACATGTGATGTCGGTCGACCTGAAGCAGATCCGTGTCGCCACCGAGGTTCGCCACCACGTGCGAATCCCAGATCTTGTCGAACATGGTCCCGGGGGACTGCTGCCCCACCCGGACCGGCACGAAGGCGTGCATCGGGGAAGTCGATACCACGAGCCCCGCGCCGACCGACGCCTTGATGAATTCACGTCTCCACATGGTGCGCTCCGGCTGGACAGATGGTCGCGCCGTCCCGGCCGTTCCACCTGTCGGGTCATTTATAAGCTCAGGCGCCTTAGGCAGTGTAGAGCGGGTCACATCCCCGGTCAACGGGGCGCCCGGGGTCGCCGCAGCAGTGCGGTGTTTCCTCAGGAGGCGTGCACCGTTCAGGATCCCGAAGGGTCACATCCACATCCGGTCCTCGTCCTCGTTTACGATCCTTCTCAGTTCCGCATCGACGTCGATTTCAGTGTCCTCGGTGACCTCGACCGACATGCTCACCGGCTCGATATCGATCCTCCACACGCTCAGCTCGTATGTACCTTTTGCGACGGCCACTCCGGCCACCCCTTCCGGGTCGGTCATCGCCTGGTAGGGGCCCAGTCGCACCTCGATATCCCCGAGCGGCACATCGATCCCCTCATGCACCACCCGCACGCTGACGGTGTGCTCCGGGGGCTCTACACAACGGAACGTGAAGTCTCCCACAGTGCCGACGTGGGGCAGGTCCAGCTCGTCCGGCAAGAAGCCGACCGAGGTGGAGAACACCCCCGTTCGGTCGGGGGCGGTCAGGGTGACCTCCGTCTCGTAGAGACCGTCCGTGTCGGGTCGCGGCTCGTCTCCGAGCCGCCCTTCCCCCAGCTTCACCCCCTCGCCGTCCAGCATCTCGACCCGCTGACCCCCGAGCGCGCACAGTGCGGAGCACTTGATGCCCACGTTGACGGTAAAGCGACTGCCCTTCACTGGAGTTGGAACGCCCCAGATCGCCATGCTGGTCGTGTGCGGCAGGACCGCACAGGTAAGGCGGAGGCTGCGCTCCTCGTGAACGCACCCCCCGGCCTCCAGATCCGGGAACCTGATCACCCACTCTGCCGCTTGGGTCCGCGGCGGTACCTTCACGGAGAAGTCCGCGAGGACGCCCTCCTCCTCGTCGGCTCGTGAGAGCTCATTCGTCTGGACGGTCTCGTCCGCGCCCACGACCTCGAGGACCCCGCGGCTCAAATCGCACCCCTCGGGGCACGAGACCCGCACGGTGAAATCGATCGTCGCGCCGGCCTGTGCCTCGGCCGGAAACGACTCGAGTAGCTCGATGGTCGGCCGGTGCGGCCTCGGCCCGTCCATGCCGCCCGCTCGTGCCTACACGCTGCGCGCCGCGTCGCTGCCGGCGACCCGTCCGAACAGCGCGCACCGTCCCAGGCCATGCTGCGGGAAACCGCCCATGGCCTCACCGACGCAGTATAGGCCTCCAATGACCTCTTCTTCGAGGTCGATCACCCGGCACCTGGTGTCCACTCTCAAACCGCACAGAGAGTCGTGTAGGATGGGCGTGGACCACGCCGCATAGAACGGCGGCGTCTGGATCTTGTAGCGGGGTGAGGGCTTCCCGAAGTCGGCGTCGACCCCCTGGTCCACGAAGGTGTTGTAGCGGGCCACGGTATCGTCGAGCACGTCACCCTGCATCCGCTGCGTCTGGTTCGGGTTGTCGATCCGCCCGGCCAACTCCGTGAGCGTGTCCGCGGTGAAAAAATACCCTGCCCGGTCCACGTTGGGCGGCGTGGGGTCCCACTCCTGTCGCCTTACGGCATCCGCGTCGAAGATCGCCCAGATGGGTCCACCGCCGTTCTTCTTGTTCGGATCTCCGCTGTATGACAGGCAAGCCGCGAAGAAATCGTGTCCCCCGTCCGTCTCGTCATGGAACCGACGGCCCGTCTGCTTCACCAGAATGACGTTCTGCCAATCCACGTTCGAGAGGCCGGAGGCGCGGACCTTGTCGAAGATCGGGCTGTCGGGCTGCCACCAGAGGCTCGAATAGCCCCACTGACACCCTATGTGGGCCGTCTTCGAGATCCAGTTGCCGGCCTCCATCGTCTGGCTGGCGGTGCCCCAGAGCGCCGCCCCCAGCCCCATGGCAGCGAGCTCTCCGTCCGCGGTCTGCTCCGAGTAGGGCTCACCCGCCGTCTGGTACTCCTCCGTCAGCCGAGGGTCGAACATGCGCCGGAAGGCCACATTGCTGGTGTGGCCGCCGGTCGCGAGGATCACGCCCTTGTTCGCCCTGATGCGCAGGGTCCGGCCCTCGTTGTCGGCTACGAGCCCGATGACGCGCTCGGTGTCCGGGTCCCGAACCAGGTTCGTCATCCTGTGCAGCAGCCGGATCTCGCTGCCCTTGGCACGTGCGCTCTTCTCCAGGGCCCGTACGAGTCCAGATCCGAGCCGGGTGGGATACGACGTGATCAGCTCGTCATAAACGGGCCACTGGACAGTCCGCCCATTGCGTCGGTCCGGTCCGATGGCCTCGTCCTGGAACTCCACGCCGTTCTCGACCATCCACTCGAAGGTCTCGGCACTCAGGTCCGCATACACCCTCGTGAGGTCCCGGTCTGTGTAGCGGCTCTGCAGATTGTCGGGCCGAGTCCAGTACTCGAACACGGCGTCCGCGGAATCCTCGACACCCTGTCGCCGCTGGCGGCTCGTGCCGCCCCCCAGGTTCACCCGACCGCCACTGACGATTCCGTGCCCGCCACAGTCGTAGTTCGCCTCGACGATGATCACGGATGCGCCATGATCACGTGCCTCGATCGCGGCTGAGAGGCCGGAGGTGCCGGCCCCGACGATGACCACGTCAGCGGTCAGGTCCCACTCCCCTTCGGAGCTCTGTCCGTCGATCTCGCGCGCGGCCAGCGCGACCAAGCTGGTACCTCCGAGCCCGGCCGTGGCGCCCGTCCGAACGAAGTTCCGCCTGCTGATCGAGCGTTTCTTGGAGTCGTTGCTCACGATGGGACCTCATGTTCCTCGAGTCTCGTCACCTGGATCGAGCTTAACATACCCGGGCTCCGAACGCGGCGCGAGTACGCCATTGGACCGTTGTTTCTCCCGAATCTCGGACTTCAAGATTGGGCCGCTCACTTGTCCAGAAAACCGGGACCGGTTCAGTTGCGGGTGAAGTCCTTCCCGGGGCGGTTAGCCACGTGGACGTCGGGCTCGTTGGCGTTAACAACTTGCCGAGGGATAGAACCTACGCGGAAAGAAGGAGCACTTGATGGGAGACAAAGACGTTGGTTTCGTTGGGTTAGGCATCATGGGTCGGCCTATGGCCAAGAACCTGATCAATGCAGGGTATTCGCTCACGGTGTACGACGTCGTGGGCACGGCGGTCGAGGAGCTGGCCACGGAAGGCGCGGCTGTTGGCTCGTCGTCGCGGGAGGTCGCGGAGAAGACCTCAACGGTCATAACGATGGTGCCCGACTCCGCGGACTCGGAGGCCGCCATCCTGGGTCCGGACGGCGTGCTTGAGGGGGCCTCGGAGGGCTCAACGGTCATCGACATGAGCTCGATTGCGCCCGGCTCGTCCCAGAAGATCGCCGCCGCGTGCGAGCCGGCCGGCGTCGACTTCCTCGATGCGCCGGTCAGCGGCGGAGAGCCCAAAGCCATCGACGGCACCCTCGCCATCATGGTTGGCGGGAAAAAGGATGTCTTCGAGCGCTACGCAGACCTGCTCAACGTCATGGGCGGCAGCGTGGTGCTGTGCGGCGACTACGGCGCTGGCAACACGACCAAGCTGGCAAACCAGATCATCGTTGCGGCCAACATCGAGGCCGTCGCCGAAGCATTCGTTTTGGCCAAGAACGCGGGGCTCGACCCGAACACTGTCTTCCAGGCGATCAGGGGTGGACTCGCGGGGAGCACGGTAATGGAGGCGAAGGTTCCCATGATGATCGCCGGGGACTTCACCCCGGGGTTCCGCATCAGGCTCCACCAGAAGGACCTGCATAACGCGTTACTCACAGGCAAGGAGCTCGGTGTCCCGTTGCCGGTAACGGGTTTGGTCCAGCAGATGCTGGGCGCCTTGGTGAACAGGGGCAAGGCCGACTCCGACCACTCGGCCATTGCCAACTTCATCGAGGACATGGCGGACACGACGATCAGCGGGATGTAAGCGCTCGCCACCAGGTGCACCGTACCCGTTAGCCACGCCGATCTCGTCCGCCGGCACCGCATCGCTGAACCTCAGTAGGGAAGAACGTAGAGCACGATCGCCAGAAACGGAATGAGCAAGAGCATCATCGTGATCGCGTAGCCGAACATGTCCCGAGCACGGAGGCCGGTAATCGCCAGCAGCGGGATCGCCCAAAACGGGTTGAGGAGGTTCGTGTGTGCGTCGCCGACCGCGTACGCGGCGATCGTCTGGCCATGAGGGATTCCCAACTCGGCGCCGGCCACCATCATCGGGCCTCCGATAATCGCCCACTCGCCACCGGCCGACGGTACGAAGATGTTGAGCACCCCTCCAGTGAGCCACGCAGTCACGGCAAAATTGTCCGGCGTGGCGATCGAGAGCAGCGAGGCAGTCATGGTATCAACCAACCCCGTCCCGGTCATGATTCCAATGATCCCTGCGTAGAACGGGAAGAGCAGGACGACTCCTGCGCTTCCCTGAACAGCGTCGTAGAACTCCCGCAGGTACTTGGTCGGACTGACGTAGAGCAGGAGGCCGATCATGAGGAACCCGAAGTTGAAATTATTCAGGTCAAGCGCACCAAGGCCTTGAGTGAAAAACGCCCTCAGAAACAGTACGACACCGGTCAAAGCGAGCACGCCACCGAGAACCCTGCTGTTGTCGATCCTGTCGGCTAACGCAGGCTTCGCTTCACCCATGTGTGGCTCCGCGTCGACTGAGGCTGCCTCCAGCGCACCCTCGTCCGCATTCAGGTCCGAGTCGGGCTCGCGCGACCCGGCGATCTTGACGTGCGGATCCTCGTCGTCGTCGAGATCCACGTAGCGCCCGATCGGCCTACAGTTCTCATTGGGTGGGCTCAGCAGGTACAGCATGATCGAGGCGTAGACGAGAGACAAGGCGGTCAGAATCAGCGGGTAGGGGTGGAAGACCCACTCCGTCGAGGGGATCACGCGATCGACGAACCCCAGCAGCATCAACGCGTTTCCCTCAGTGGCTTGCAGGAGGCCGGCGGAGCTCGACAAACCCCACCCCCAGGTGAGGCTCATCCCCATGTAGCCCGCTACCGCCAACAGCGGATAGTGAGCGGGCATCCCATTCCTGGCGGCGTGCTTCCCCATCTCGCGAGCGAGGATCGCTCCGAAGATGAGCCCGAGACCCCAGGATATCCAACCCGTCAGCATCGAGCCAATCCCCACCAGGACAACGGCCTGCCGACCGTTCTTCGGGATCCGAACGAGGAAGAGGATCATGCTCCGTACTCGCGGGTGATACGCCACCACGTTGGCGGTCACGAGGATGATCACCATTTGCATCGCAAACTGCAGCAAGGCCCAGAACCCTCCGTACCAGGACAGGGCGATTTCCGTTACCGCAGATCCTTCCGAGATGAACGCGGCACCCGCAGCGACATAGGTCAGCAGGATCGCGAAGAGGAACGGGCTCGGCATCCATCGCTCTACCCTGTCGGCGATCGCCTCCCCGAATCGTTGGACAGGAGTCAGATCCGGTTCACTGACCTGCTGGGAAGTCGTCACGCTCGGCTCCCTGGCCTGTTGGATTTGGTGGCACACCATTATTCGACGGTAGTGGGTTTACCCCGACCCCCCACTTTTGTCAAACCGAAACCCCGCCTCGCGCCGCACTGGAAGGGTGTTGAGTCCGTCCGCTATCCCCGCGAATTCGTTGGCGAAAGCCCTGCCCTTCAGATAAGTTTCCCCACCGTGCCTTTGCCACGCGTGGCCGAGGGGGCTGCCCGGGCCGAGGCCGAACGGTTGAACCCATTGGATTGGGAGGGGGAGATGGCTACCAAGAAACTCACCCCAATGGGGGCACGCCAGATCGAGTCTGTCGAACCGTCGTCACGTTGAGGGAGGATAGTCATGACGAGTCGAGATGACCGCCGCTCGACGAGTGTTCGATTCGCCAGCGTCGTGCTGATTCTTACGTGTGCCACGAACGCAACAGCCCAGGACCGCATGCCGCCCGTTCCCGAAGAGCAGATGACAGGGGCGCAGAGAGAGGCTGTCGAGGAGTTCAATCGGGCCCGGAACACAACGGCGGGCCCCTTCGGACCGTTCGTGCCGCTGCTCAGAAGTCCTGAGATGCTGAGCCGCGCACGGAGCGTCGGCGACCACGTTCGGTTCAACACCGTGCTGCCACCACGGCTGAGCGAGTTCGTCATTCTGATCACGGCGCGGCATTGGACGCAACAGTACGAGTGGGCGACGCATGCGGGAATCGCGGAACAGGCTGGCCTCAGCCCGGCGATCATTGCCGCGGTGGCCGACGGGCGCCGTCCAGAACCAATGGCGGACGACGAAGCGACTGTCTACGACTTCTGCATGGAACTGCTTCGGACTCAGGGGGTGAGCGACCCGACGTATGCGAGGGCGGTGTCGCTTCTTGAAGAAATGGGCATTGTCGACACGATCGGGATCGTGGGCTACTACTCGCTTCTAGCGATGGTCATGAACACGGCGCGCACGCCGCTAGCCGAAGGCGTGTCGCCACCGCTCCCGGCGTTTCCACGATAACGGCTCCCGCGCTAGCTCCCAGGGGGAGCGCCCGCACCTACGACGGCTCCGACATCTAGCGCCGGGCGGACCCTACCGAAACAGCCATGCCCTGATAGCGCGATTGACGAAATCCGGCCGGTCGGTGTGGGACCAATGGCCGGCCTCGGGAACAGTGACGATCGTCAGGTCACTTTCCAACCACGCCCAGGTGCTGTTTAGCGTTGCGGGCACGTGAGCGGTGTCCTCGAGCCCGTGAGTTATCAGGACTGGACACATCACCTTGATCACTGGGCTGGTGTCCTCGGAACCTACTCGCGCTTAAAGTCCCCTCTACGCGCTCGAAAACCGGTAACATCGGAAGGAATGACTACCAGATCCGCTTTCGCGGAAACGGCAGTTTCACCCAGGACCTTCAGCCACTCGTCATCATCGATGGCATCCGCGTCTCGGGGGCTGAGACGGTGTTCGACGTCCTGAGCCAGATCCCCGCCTCGGACGTGGAAGACATCGAGGTTCTGCGGGGACCCACCGCTGCGTTCCTCTATCCGTTCGCCGCGAACGGGGTCGTTGAGGTGAGAACGAAGCGCTGAAGCGGCGGGTCAGAAGTCGTTGGGCCTCTCATTCGGGTCGCACCCCGTGGCCTCCATGGCCTCCGTCAAGTTGGGGTTGAGGTCGTACTCGTCGCTCGGCATGAGCTTGCGAATTCCGCCCTCATGTATAGTGTGGAGGGCAAGCCCCCAAGAGCCGCCAGGATATCCTTTCCCGTAGCGACCACCCTGTGGCGGGAGGCCTGATCAACGCCCGGGTCGGATCGCCGGCCCGGATCCATCCCCGAGCCCATTGGAGCCCCCGTGAGCCCTGCAACCCTGGCCAGCCTCGCCGCCCTACCCATCCTTCTCGCTGGTGTGCTCCTGGTAGGCTTTCGTCTTCCAGCCAAGTGGGCCATGCCGGCGGTCTACCTCACAGCGGTTGTCATCGCCCTGAACGTATGGGCCATGCCGTTTGTGGACGTAGCCGCCTCCACCGTCCAGGGTCTGTTTCTCACGTTCGACCTCCTGTGGATCATCTTCGGAGCGATTCTGCTCCTGAAGACACTCGAACGCTCGGGCGGTGTCGCCGCCATACGGAGGAGCTTCCACGACATCAGCGACGATCGCCGGGTCCAAGTTGTCATCATCGCCTGGTTATTTGGATCCTTTATCGAAGGCGCCGCTGGATTCGGGACCCCGGCCGCCGTGGCCGCCCCTCTCATGGTCGCCATGGGCTTTCCCGCGGCTGGCGCCGTGATGCTGGGCATGATGATCCAGAGCACGGCGGTGACGTTCGGTGCGGCGGGAACTCCGATTCTCATCGGTGTGCAAGGGGGTGTGGCGAGTCCGGAGTTCACGGCGGCGCTGGCCGCGTCGGGCGCGACGATGACCGAGTATGTCCAAGCCGTGACCGTGCGCGCGGCCGCCCTCCACGCGATCACCGGCACCATCATGCCCATGTTTATGGTCGTCATGATGACCCGCTTCTTCGGTGCGCGAAAGTCGTGGACCGAAGGGCTCTCTGTGCTGCCCTTTGCGCTGTTTGGCGGCGTCGCGTTCACTGTTCCGTACTTCTTGACCGCATGGCTATTCGGACCCGAGTTCCCCTCCCTTCTGGGGGGCCTCGTGGGACTCGCGATCGTATCCTTCGCCGCACGCAAGGGTTTCCTCCTCCCGAAGGACACGTGGGATTTTCCCGCTTCGGACCAATGGCCCTCGGAGTGGGTGAGCGGTCTTGAGACTGGCTCGGACGAGGCGGGAGAGCACCCGGAGATGTCGGCAGGAAAGGCGTGGGTTCCTTACCTCTTGTTGGCGGTGCTCCTGGTCCTGAGCCGCCTTTCTTGGCTTCCCTTAGGAGACCTATTGAGGAGCGTCAGCATCGAGTGGCCGGAGATCTTCGGAACGTCGGTGACTGCCGTGACGACGCCGCTTTACCTGCCGGGGACGATTCTAATCGTTGTCGTGGGGATTACGGCGCTATTACACCGCATGAGCGGAGCAGCACTCGGGCGCGCGTTCGTCGACTCCACCAAGGTCCTGCTTGGAGCCGGATTCGTGCTCATCTTCACGGTACCCATGGTTCGTGTCTACATCAATTCGGGGGTGAACGCTGCGGGCTTCGAGTCGATGCCGCTCGAGATGGCGGGGTGGGTCGCGGACACGGTAGGGGGCATCTGGCCGTTGTTTGCGGGCGTAACGGGGGCCCTGGGCGCCTTCATCGCCGGATCGAACACCGTGAGCAACCTCATGTTCGCCGCGTTCCAGCACGGGGTGGCGGCGCGCCTGGCCATCTCGAGCTCGATGATCGTAGCCCTCCAAGCCGTTGGGGCTGCGGCGGGCAACATGATCGCCATCCATAACGTGGTCGCTGCGTCGGCAACGGTGGGCCTGCTGGGACGGGAAGGAGCCACGCTGCGGAAAACCATCTTGCCGATGCTCTACTATCTGACTGTGATCGGCGTGTTGGGGCTCATCGCGGTGTACGTGTTACAGGTCACTGGACCGCTCTGGGCGGGCTGAGGGGCCACGTCTTGGCCTTTTAAAAGTCGTCAGGTGATCAGAATTGCGCGAAAGTCGTTGACGTTGGTCATGGTCGGGCCGGTGATAACCAGATCACCGAGGCCGCCGAAGAAGCTATAGCCGTCATTATCGGCAAGCATGCTTTTGGCGTCCATCCCGATCTTGCGCGCGCGCGTCAGAGAGTCCGGCCCAACGAGGGCGCCGGCATTGTTCTCGGTGCCGTCGATACCGTCGGTATCGCCGGCAAAAGCCCACACGCGCTCGGTCCCGTCCAGCGCAATGGTCAGTGCCAGCAGAAACTCGGCATTTCGTCCGCCCCGGCCGGAACCGCGAACGGTGACGGTGGTCTCGCCGCCGGAAAGAAGCACGCACGGTGGCTGCGCAGGCTGGCTGTGGCGTAATGCCTGACGTGCAATACCGGCGTGTTCCAGCGCGACTTCGCGCGCTTCGCCTTCGATGGCATCGCCCAGAATCAGCGGCGTGATGCCAGCGCCCTGTGCAATCGCGGCGGCGGCCTCCAGCGACATCTGCGGCGTTGCGATCATACGTAATTCGGCCGTTGCCAGGCGAGAGTCACCGGGTTTGGGCGTTTCATCGGCGGCGGCGTGCAAATGTTCGATGACGCTGGCAGGATTACGGATATCGTATTTTTGGACAATCGCGATCGCATCCGCGAAGGTGGTCGGATCTGCCACGGTCGGGCCTGATGCGATGACGCCAGGGTCATCGCCGGGAATGTCGGAAATGGCGAGTGTCACGACATTCGCGGGCGCCGCTGCCGCGGCGAGTCGACCGCCTTTTACCGCCGAGATGTGTTTGCGGACACAGTTCATTTCTGTGATATTCGCGCCGCTTCTGAGAAGCTTGGCGTTGAGCGTCTGCTTGTCCCGAAGCGTAATTCCGGCTGCGGGAAGGGTCAGCAGCGCCGAGCCGCCTCCCGAAACGAGGAACAACACCATATCTTTCGCCGACAGGTCCTGAACCCTATCGAGTATTCGCCGTGTCGCCTCGAGCCCGGCCTCATCAGGGACCGGATGCGCTGCTTCCACTACCTCGATGCGTTGCGTCGGTACATGATGGCCATAGCGGGTGATAACCAGTCCTTCGAGTTTTGCCGGCCAGTGCATTTCGACCGCCTTTGCCATGGATGCGGCCGCTTTTCCGCAACCGACCACGATGGTTCGGCCTACAGGGGGTTCCGGCAGGAATTTCTGTATCGACTTTTCAGGTAGAGCTGCCGCGACCGCTACATCGAACAACTGGCGAAGGAATACGCCCGCGTCTGGAATCATGGCACTGTCACAATTACGCAGATTGTCGGCATTGGGGGGTTGAAGTCGATATTCACTGTTATCTGGCGTGGTCAAACCCCACTGTCGCCACTGACAGCGGCACAGCTGTTGGTTACGCCCGAAGGGCTAACCCGACCTACGCAGCTTTTCCCGACCTAGTTTTTCTCTGTGCCTCTGTGTCTCTGTGGTAAAAAACGATTTCAAAGAAACTGCTTTGCCCACTCAAGTCCATCCTCAGTCTTGCCGGCCGGACGGTATTCGCAACCGATCCAGCCCTTGTACCCGATGCGGTCGATGAAATCGAACAGGAACGGGTAATTGATCTCACCGGTGCCGGGTTCGTGGCGCCCCGGCGTATCTGCGAGTTGCATATGGCCGATCTTTGCAAGATTGTTTTCGATGGTGGGAGCCAGATCGCCTTCCATGATTTGCATGTGATAGATGTCGTACTGGAAGGCTAGATTCGGCACGTCTGCGTAGTGCATGATGTCAAACGCCTGCTCAGAGTAGGTCAAATAGAAGCCCGGGATGTCGCGCGTGTTGATCGCTTCGATCAGTACCGAGATACCGTGTTTAGCGAGCGCCTTGCCGGCAAATTGCAGATTTGCGATATAGGTGTCACGCATTTGTTTGTCGCCGACTCCGCGCGGTTTCAGGCCGGCCATGCAATGCACCTTTTTGCAGTTGAGTGCCAGCGCGTAATCAACGGCAAGGCCGACACTGTCCTGAAACTCCGCACTGCGGGCCGGATCGCAGGCCATGCCACGGTCGCCCGCTTCCCAGTCGCCGGGCGGCATGTTGAACAGCACCATCTCGAGCCGATTGCGCTCGAGCGTTTCAACGAGCAGGCTCTTGTCGTAGGCGTAAGGAAACAGAAATTCAACGCCCTTGAAACCGGCCTTGGCGGCTGCATCGAAGCGCACCGGAAAGTCGACTTCGTTGAACATCATCGACAGATTGGCACTGAGTTTGGGCACCTGTAACCTCGTTCTTATGGCATTACGGATGATGAGGCCGGATTATACCCGAATAACCTCGTGGCACTTGGCCCGGTCGACGAGAATTTTCCCCAGAAGTTGTCGTTGTCGGCCGTCGACAGCGCCGCGTGTGAGTCGGTGCTGAGGTCCAGACGTTGAGAATGCAACTTCGGGGGCACCAGCACCAGAGAGATAACGGTCCTCGGCCAGTGTTTGCATCTGATCTCCCAAATCTTGGACTTCAAGATTAGGCCGCTCACTTGTCCAGAAAACCGGGACCGGTTCAGTTGCGGATGAGGTCCTTCCCGGGGCGGTTAGCCAGGTGGACGTCCGGCTCCGTGCGGGTTGGAAAAAGCGGTTCCAAGAGCAAGGAGAGGAGTCATGCGTCCGAATAGAGTCATCCTTCTGCTTCTGTTCGTCGCTCTCGCCCCGACCTCGGCCTGGTCCCAAACCCCGCCCCCGCTTGCTCCCCGAGACATGGCCATGACGATGCCCGGCACGTTCACGTTCGTGAGCGTCGGGGACCTCATCATCAAGACGCCGATCTCGCAGATGGCGGACGAAAACGTCCAGGCGGCTCTTCGCCTCATCCGGCAGGGGGACGTGGCGTTCGCTAACCTCGAGGGCAACTTGGTGGATGTCCGCAGCTACCGGGGGCTGCTGACGGCCAATGGGAATCGGCCGGCCCCGGATTTGCTGGGGACCGCTGAAGTGGCGAGGGACCTCAGGCCCATGGGATTCGACATGGTCAACCGGGCCAACAACCACATCCTCGATCATGAATTGGAGGGGATGGTTGAGACGAGCCGGCTCCTGGACGAGGTCGGAATCGTGCACGCCGGTTCGGGCAGGAATCTGGACGAAGCAGCGGCCCCGGCGTTCCTGGAGACCCCCAAGGGGCGGGCTGCTCTGGTCGGCATGCACACGCCCGGCAATGTGGCATTCCAACGCTTCGGCGCGACCTCCCGAATCAGGAATTTGGACGGGAAGCCGGGGGTCAACATGCTGCATTACTCCGAGGAGATCGTCCTGACCCGGGGGCAGATAGGCGCACTGAGGCAGATCCAGGACGAGCTGCTGGAGTACCGGGACGGCTACGACAATCCTGGTTCGTTCCGCGACTTGGGACCGGACCGGGTCAACTTCTTCAGCTCCAGCTCGGGGAGGGAAGATCCGGTTTATCGGGTGGCCAGGGAGGGTGAGGTCCCCGGGACCATCGATTACACGCTGAACCGGGACGACGTGGAGCGGGCGCTCCGAAGCATTCGCAACGCCAAGCAATACTCGGATTTCGTGGTCGCCACGATCCACTCGCACGAGCGTCGGTCGGTGTTGCCCGGGGGCTCCTCGACACGTCCGCCCAACTTCTACGTCGAGCTGGCTCGCGCGGCAATCGACGCGGGTGCCGACGCCTGGGTGGGCCACGGGTTACACACCCTCAGGGGCATAGAGATCTACCAGGGCAAGCCCATCTTCTACGGGATGGGGGAGTTCGTTCGGCAGTTGCACTGGACCCTTCCAGTCCAGTTCGGGATGACCGATTGGTCGCCCGGCCGTGGTGCCCGGGCTGGCAACGCCACGACGCCCGAGGGCGCACCGGCGCTGGAGAGCATCGTCGGTGTGAGCCGCTACGAGGACGGGAAACTTGTGGAGGTGCTCGTCTATCCCATCGACCTGCGCTACGACGGAAGCGAGCTTCGCCCGGACTCCCGATTCGGGATCCCCCAGATCGCGTCTCCTGAGCTAGGCAGGCGAATCCTGGAGCGGGTCCAGCGCCTCTCCAGGGAATTCGGAACCGAGATGGCTATCGAGGGCAACCGTGGCGTGATCCGAGTCATGAGGTAACTCAACGGATATTCAGCACCTCTCGAATTTCCCGTGCTGTCATCCCCGTCACAAGATTCCCCCGGCTGTTCCGATCGAAATCACGCGCCCGGGCCAGCGGTCCAACGATCACGGGGTCGAACCCCGCGTCCCGGACGAGCGACGCCACGATGGCCAGGGCCTCCTCGTCGTCACCGGCGATAGGCACGCCTATCCGCTCGCCGGAACGGTTTGCGTCGTCGAACAACAAGTAGGGGAGCGTATTGAACGCCTTCACCAATCGGACGCCCGGCAGGTATTGGGCCATAGCCAGGCCGGTCCCCATCTCCAACCATTGCTCCGTGATGCGCCCGTCCCGGTCCACGCGAGGGTTGGTCAGGTCGATCACCACCTTGCCCTGCATCAGGTGGGAATAGTCCTCGCCGATCTGCGGAATCGCGCTCGGCGGCACCGCCAGGAGAACCACCTCTCCGAAGGAGGCAGCCGCATCAGTGTAGCCCGCGCTGGCCCTCGGCGCCGCAATCCGCACGAGGTCCATGAGTTCGTCCGGGTTGCGGGACGAGAAGAGGACCCGGTGCCCTGCTTCCGCCCAAAGGAGACCGATCGGCCCGCCCATGTTACCCGACCCGATGATCCCGAGCCTCATCGAGCGACCCTCCTGCTCGGCCACCTGAGCGGTCAAGGGCCCGGAGGCCAGCGCCAGGGCGGCCGCGGCCGCGATCAGCGAGAGCCGGAAGCGCGGGATCCGCGCAGTGGTCTTATTCATCTAACGTCTCCATTTAACGTCCGGCCGCGGCGTGACCTCGCTGCAACACATCGACCATGCCGGAGGAGCCGTCGAAGCCGACTGTCACCAATCGAAATCCTTCGCTCAGCCGCCGCTCTACCGACCCGGCCTCGGTCATGATGGCGCAGGGTACACCCTCGGCCAAGCAAGCGCTCAACACGCGCTGGATCGCTGCCTCGACTTCCGACCCCGGAGGAAAGCCCATTGAGGAGGTGAGGTCGGACGACTCTATGAAGATCACGCCAACCCCCGGTACCGACACGATCTCCTCGATGTTGGCGACACCCTCCGGCGTCTCGATCTGGATGATGGCCAGCAGCTCACCCTGGGGGTCGTGCGGCCAGACGTCGGCGCGCTGCGTATAATCGCGGACACCCCGGTACCAATTTGCATCGCCCGAGCCAAGGGCACGTAGGCCTGCTGGTTCACGTTCAGAGGCCGGCGTCCCGTAGAGCTGGGGCTTGCGCATGGCCCGCACGGCGTACTCGGCTTCCTCCCTGGTGCTGATCGACGGATACATCACACCGAATACGCCGGCGTTCAAGACTTGTGAGGTCTGACGGCGAACCTCCCCCGCTCCGGTGGCCGGCACGCGGACGAACGGCGTCACGTTCATCTGGAGGTTGCCTTTCTCGTGGATCAGCCGCCTGCTCGTCATCCCGAGCAGGAACACATTCAGGCGCTCCATGTCGAACGGGGAGGACGCCATGTCGAAGATGACGAAGTCGAGGTTGGAGCGCGCCAGCGTCCGCGCGTTGCGCATCGAATAGTCGGCGGAGAAGACCCCAAACGCCGGTTCGCCACCCGACAGCAATTCGATGGCTCGGTTCAGCCGCACATCATCGCTACCCTGGGCGAACGCGGAGGTGGTTTGTACAAAAAGTGCGAGGACACTGGTCACACTCACGAACGCCATCACTCGTCGAATCTCCACAGACAACAGCGTCTCCATTTAACGTCCGGCCGCCGCGTGACCTCGCTGCAACACATCGACCATGCCGGAGGAGCCGTCGAATCCGACTGTCACGAATCGAAATCCTTCGCTCAGCCGCCGCTCTACCGACGCGGCCTCGGTCATGATGGCGCAAGGTACACCCTGGGCCAAGCAAGCGCCCAACACGCGCTGGATGGCTGCCTCGACTTCCGACCCCGGAGGAAAGCCCATTGAGGAGGTGAGGTCGGACGACTCTATGAAGATCACGCCAACCCCCGGTACCGACACGATCTCCTCGATGTTGGCGACACCCTCCGGCGTCTCGATCTGGACGATGGCCAGCAGCTCACCCTGGGGGTCGTGCGGCCAGACGTCGGCGCGCTGCATATAATCGTCGACACCCCAGTACCACTTTGCATCGGCCGCGTTAAGGCCACGTAGGCCTGCCGGTCTAAATTCCAATGCCGGTGTCCCGTGGTGCTGCGGGTAGCGCATGACCCGCACCGCGTACTCGGCTTCCTCCCTGGTGCTGATCGACGGATACATCACACCGAATGCGCCGGCGTTCAAGGCTTGCGCGGTCTGACGGCGCACCTCCGCCGCCCCGGTGGCCGGCACGCGGACGAACGGCGTCACGTTCATCTGGGGGTTGCCTTTCTCGTGGATCAGCCGCTTGCTCGTCATCCCGAGCAGGAACACATTCAGGCGCTCCACGTCGAACGGGAAGGGCTCCATGTCGAAGATGACGAAGTCGAGGTTGGAGCGCGCCAGCGTCCGCGCGTTGCGCATCGAATAGTCGGCGGAGAAGACCCCAAACGCCGGTTCGCCACCGGACAGCAATTCGATGGCTCGGTTCAGCCGCACATCATCGCTACCCTGGGCGAACGCGGAGCTGGTTTGTACAAAAAGTGCGAGGACACTGGTCACGCTCACGAACGCCATCACCCGTCGGATCTCCACAGTATCCCTTTGCCTCACGCCCCCCATATCGCGGGTAAGCGATCGAAGAACCACAGGGTCGCCAGGGCCCCCAATGCGTATCCCAGGACCGGCTCCAACTTCGGCAGCCGCGCCCGGGTGGTCCCCTGCAGAAACCGGTGCAGCGCCAAGAGTACCAATACGAACAGGAGCTGGCCAGCCTCGACCCCCAGGTTGAAGAACAACAGCGCCAGCGGAATGGCGCTGCCCGGCAAGCCGAGCTCGCCAAGCGCACCGGCGAAGCCCAGTCCGTGCAGAAGCCCGAATACGAACGCCACGAGCCACGGCTTCCGGTGCGTCAGATGGACGCGACCCTGATAACCCACGACGATCTCGCGCGCCAGCAGCACGATGGAAAGTGCTATCGCCGCCTCGATGGGAGCGCGGTCAATCGGAATGTACCCGAGGACCGAAGCGCCCAGCGTGATGCTGTGCGCGACGGTGAATGCCGTGATCGTCTTCACCAGGGCACCGAACCCGCTGACGAGGACGAGGAGTCCGAGTACGAACAGCAGGTGATCGATGCCTCCCAGGATGTGCTCCGTGCCTAGTGCCAGGTACGTGCCGGCCAGCCCTAGACGGGACCCGGGCCCGGCGCGCAGGTCCGCCATCTCGACGGGCACCGATCCTTGCCGGCCACGGAAGTATGCCGAAGCGGCGGAGCCGTCGGCCCAGCGGGCCAGAACGACAACGCCCGCCAGGGACCACGGCAGAATGAGCACGTCGTCGGTGTTCAGCGGGGTATCACACTCGAACACGAATCCGGACACGATGCGAATGTCGAGGTCCTCGACCGCGACAGGCGCGCAGCGCGCGGGTAGAACACCGGGCCTGTCCAAGATAGGTGGCACCCGGGCGTCTACGACCGAGAGCAGGTAACGCCGGTCTCCGATCTCGTCCAGAAAAACGCGTGCGACCGAGGTCACGTCGACGTCGTGGGCCCCCGTCGGGGCGGGCGTGACGAGCGCCCAGACTACAAGGGCGGGAATGAGCGCGCGCCTCACTGCTCTTCCCGCTCAGCTTCGACCACCACGGTGTAGTCGGCCCGCAGCTCCGCGACGCGCAGCAGGAGCCTGCGCTCCTCCTGCTCGGCGATCCAGTCGAACCGGACCACGTCCCGCACTACGGAGAACGGTTGTACCGTCGTGGCGAACCGCTCCCTGATCCGGAACCAGTGCCGTCCGCGCACACTCTGCGATGCACTCACCCACACACCAGGGTTTGCAGCGAGGACGAGCGTGGCCGCGCCCTCCCCAAAGAGCTGCACGAGATCCTCGCGCGCGAGCTCCGTCATGATGCGATGACTTATCAATCGGCCCTCCGCCAGCTCCTCCGGGGCCGTGCCGTCGCGGAGCTCCTGAGGCAAAGGATCGTCGGCCGGCAACACGATCTCGTCGACGGTGACCTCCGGATCGGTCACGTAACGTTCGACATTGGTGTCGTAGTAGGCCGTGAGCTCGGCTTCGGTGGGCTGTATGACGTCGCCGCTCAGGACGTGCAGCATCTTCTGGACGAGGATGTCGTCGATGCGCTCGTCGATTACCAAGCCCAGCGCCTGAGCCTCACGAATCAGGACCCGCTCGTCGATATAGGCTTCCTCGACCAGCCGCCGCTGGTCTTCGGTCAGGAGCGCGCCCTCGTTAGCCTCGATCTGAAGGATACGCCATTCGATTTCCTCACGGCTGACCTCGATGACGTCGTCCCGCGACCCGATGACCGCAGCGACCGCGAAGAGCCCCGCGGCCAAAAGCACAAAGTGGAAGAGGGGCTCGCGAACGGCGTCCCTCAGAATCAAGCCACATCCCGCAGAAACTCGATCAACAGCCGGCTCGTTTCCTCAGGTTGTTCCAGCTCCACCCAGTGACCGGCGCCCTCCACCATGTGCACGGCTCGCATGTCGGTGCAGGCCTCGTTCTGCATCCGTTCCAGTGCGCCCGGGTTTTTGTAAAGGTTCCAATCGGTCGCGCCCGCGATGTAGAGCGACGGCTGATCGATGGTCCGGCCGGCGAAGAGCTGCTGTTCCTGAGCGCCGACACCGCCCGATCCTCGATAGATGTTAAGCCCGCCCTGGAAGCCGGTGCGGTCCCACTCCTCGACATAGACGGCGAGCTCGTTGTCCGGCAGCCACGTGTTGGCCGCGATCTGGGCCGCGGACGGCATGTGCTTGGCACAGGCTTCAGCCATGCCGTCGGCCAGGTCCATGACGTAGTAGGTGGGCATCTTCGCGAACTCAGCGGCCGTACGCGATGCCAGCGGGAATGGCTTGTTGTCAGTCCAGTCGCCACTCTTGTGGTGGAAGTAGGCCCTGAGGAACGCGTGTAAACCCTGGGGTGGGTGCCACCAGTTCTCGTTGGCCTCGCGTGTAGCGTTATACCGCGAGTAGTACTTGCGCGGACGCGGGAGTCTGGCCAACTCCTCGTACAGATCGGGGCCCGGAGGCGACGGCGGCGACGGCGGATTGTTGGCCGTGTCGAACGGCAGCGACCCGCTTCCGCCGGCGGGGACGCTCATAAAGACGACCGACATGACCACGTCGGGCCGCACCCGCGCAAGCGCGGCAGCGATACCCGAGCCATAGCCGAACCCGACTACCGACAGCGAGCGATACCCGAAGGCGGAGACGAGCCCCAGAACATCGCGAACCACGTTCAGCCGCCGGAACGAGCCGCGGTCGTCGGCATCCCATCCGGTCGTGCGCCCGAACCCTCGTAGATCGGGGGCGAAGACGTGATACCCGGCCTCGGCCAGCGGCACCATCACTTTATGCCAGCTGTAAGCCAAATTTGGAAAGCTGTGGAGCAGGATCAGGCCTGGTCGGCGCCCCCCCTCGAACCCGGCCTCGAGCACATGAAAACGGAGGCCGTTGATGTTGTCCACGAATCGTGAACGGATGCCGTCCGGCAGCACGTCGGCGGACAGGGGTCCCATCTCAGTGGTCTGTGGGGCGGCAGACGTACCGATGCCGGCTGCCATCAGCGACCGGCCGGCCGGCTTGCTGGTCACAGCCGCTGCCGGTGCCATGGCGGCGAGCCCCCGAATCAGTTGACGCCGGGTCATCGATGTAGGCATGGTGAAGGTCTCCTCCTATAGGGTGGAATCCTGCTGCAAGTGCATGGCGATGTTCACTGACAGGCCGGAGGGCCGGGCGAAGTCACGCGGAATATCGTCACTCCTTTGGCCTCGAGCGCAGCTACGTCCGAGCAACTCACCCACGTGAACCGGAGGTCGACCTCGTCGCCCGCTCCGAGCCCTGGATTGACCATCAGAGGCTGAACGTTGATGAGGTCGCGACTGTTGTCGAGGGCGAGTTCCGTCAGGCTCGTGAGCCCACTCAGCGCGCTGATGTCGGTGAGCGAGTTGTCGTTGAGGCGGAGGATTTCCAGGCTCGTGAGCCCACTCAACGCGTTGATGTCGGTGATCGAGTTGCTGCCGAGGAAGAGCTCTTCAAGGCTCGTGAGCCCGCTCAGCGGGCTGAGGTCGGTGATGGAGTTGTCGTTGAGGGCGAGGCTCGTCAGGTTCGTCATGCCGCTCAGCGCGCTGATGTCGGTGATCGAGTTCTCCTGGAGCCAGAGGAGCTCCAGGTTCGTGAGCCCACTCAGCGCGCTGATGTCGGTGATCGAGTTCTCGTAGAGGCGGAGGCTCGTCAGGCTCGTCATGCCGCTCACCGCGCTGATGTCGGTGATCGCGTTGATGTGGAGGCGGAGCTCCCTCAGGTTCGTGAGCCCGCTCAGCGCGCTGATGTCGGTGATCGCTACGACAGCGGCATTGTCACTCGCAGCCAGATAGCGGTGTAGGGGGGGCGTGTGCGCGTGGAGGCGGAGGCCCTCCAGGTTCGTGAGCCCACTCAGCGCGCTGAGGTCGGTGATCAAATTCTCGCTGATGGTGAGCTGCGTCAGGCCCGTGAGCCCCCTCAGCGGGCTGATGTCACGGATCCGGTTGGTGTGGAGCTGGAGGCTCGTCAGGCTCGTGAGCCCGCTCAGCGGGCTGATGTCGCTGAGCGACCTGTCGTTGATGGTGAGGTTCGTCAGGCTCGTGAGATTCTGGATCCCCACGAGGCTTTCGAACGGATGCTCGGGGATTGCCCTGTCCGGGGGGCGCGGGGCTCCATATACGACGAACACTTGGTTACGCCCTCCGGGGCGGGCTGTTAATCTCGTCAACCCAGATACCAGGCGACAGGTGAGATCCTCTCGCGCACTGACCGAGAGTGCGGTTCGAACCACCGCCTCCAGGTCGGCATCCTCGAACGTCGCGATGGCCGTGGGTGGGTTGTCGCTGCAAAGCTCGCTTGGCTGTAGAACCTTCCGGGCCTGCGCTTCAGCCACAGTCACACTGGCGAGGACGAGTGCGAGGAGAAGGACGGAGGTGACGACAAAACTCTTCATTTCGTTCGCTCCTTGGTATGCGAGGGTCAGACCGATTTCAACATCCCATGCGTTAGGTGGATCCGCAAGCAACACCGTGCCTAGATCCTGAAGAGCCGATTGATCTTGATCACGAAGCCGCGGTTGCTGAGCTCGGACCAGCGATCCAGGACGTCGGTGTTGCGATCCTCGGTGTAGACGATGAACAGCTCGCTCCCGGGGGCCCACTCCCACCGGAAGCGGAAGTTGCCGCTGACCGCGCGGCTTCGCGAGTTGTATTGGACGAGCCCGCTCACGTGAGCTCGAGGCGTCAGCGTGTAGGTCACACGCGTCACCGCTACGTGCTGGTCGAACCGGCCCTGGGGTAGGTCGATCCAATTGAAGGAGATGCTGGGCTCCACCGAAATCTGTGGCGTGACCTCTATGCGACCACGGCTCAGCCCTGCAGAGATCAGGGTGCCACCGTAGTAGTCGCCCAGGCGCAGGGAGAGGTTGCCCGAATAGGGACGCTGAGGTCCCAGCGTGTAGCTGAGCCGTACGTCGGGGAAGGAGTACCGGCCGGCCGGGATCGTCGCTCCCGAGATGGGGGCGTCCGTCACCAGGTTCTCGTAGTTGTCGGTGTAGCCCACGCTGAACTGATCGCTGTTCTCGAACTCGACACTGAACTGGCCGCCCCAACTCCGGCTCTCGACGTACCCTGCCCGTTCGTTTTCCAGGTAGTCGTAGTCCGACTGGAACGTGAGCTGGCGGATCCAGGAGATAGAGCCGGTGCGGGGGCTCAAGCGTCCCGACAGCACCGTCTGTCGAAAGTCTTTCCTTCGCACGAACCCGATCTCCGGGTTGAAGTCGTCTCCGACCACGAGGTGGTCCACCGTGCCACCCCACTGGTCCGCACTGTAGGAGATCCGGCCCCTGTAGCTCGCGTCGAGGCCGTTCAGCCCGTCCGTCTCGGTCTTGGCGTAGTACGCGAGCACGCCCAGCTCGTCCGACAGCCCGAAGGATCCGTCCACGCCCCACGCCTGGTTGGAGCCCTGGCCGGTCAGCGACCGGGACCTGTTCTCGAAGAGCACCCCGACGCTGCTCCGGGCGAAGATGTCCTTCTTGAGCCGCACCACGGAGAAGTTCGTCGACTTCGCTCCGACGCTCGCGGCGGCGTCCGTCTGGATACCGATCAGCCCGACGTCGAAGGAGCCGACTTTTCCGGTCACGCGGCCGCCGCCCAGGATCGGCACCGGCTCCCCACCCTGGAGGCCGATGCGCCGGCTGAAGAACATCGTGGGAGCCTGCCCCCCACCCCCAAAGTCGCCGAAGCCCGTGGGGGCGAACCTGAAGATGCCCTGCCCCTCCAGGAAGAACTCTCGCTTCTCCGGGAAGAAGAGACTGAACCGCGTCAGGTTGACCTGCTGCTCGTCCACCTCGACCTGGGCGAAGTCGGTGTTGTAGGTGAAGTCGGCCGTGAGGTTCTCGGTGATGCCGTACTTTACGTCCAAGCCCGCGTCGCCGTAGCCGTCGTTGGAGATCTGGGGGTCGACGGTCAGGTCGGTCCGCGACCCTGCGATACCGTAGGGCTTCACCTCGAGGTTGCGACTCGCGGGTGGTGCCTCGATCCCCACGAGCGTCCCGTACATCGAGACCCGGAAGTTCCCAATGCCCCCGCCCGCCACCGAGAGGGGGAGCGCCCGGATGAAGTTCTCCTCGTTCCTGCGCACGATCGTGCGGTGCACCTGGATACCCCACACTTGCTCCCGACCCGGCCGATACCTGAGCGACTTGAACGGGATCGCCATCTCGATCGACCACCCGCCGTCGAAGAGCGAGGGGCGGGTCTCCCAGACGGGATTCCAGTCACGATTGACACTGCCCTCGTTCGTAAATTGTCCATCGTTAAAACCTCCGATGGCGTTTGCGGTGAAGTAAACCGAATTCCGACGATCGTAGAACGTATCCAGATAGACCCCGAAGCGATCGTCCGACCGTAGGTACTGCGAGTCGCGCCTCATCTCGTTCGCGACCCAACCGTCGGGTCCGGCCGTGTCCCAGATCTTGGCCGACACATAGACGTTGTTGTCGTCGAATCCGATCCAGACCTCGGTAAACTCGCTGGGCTCGCCGTACTCCTCGGGTACCGCCTGGACGAACTCGCTGATCGGAGGAACGCTCCGGTAGAACGGCTCGTCGAGGACTCCGTCGATCTCGAGCGGCTCGTTCACACGGACGGCTCTCAACGTGGCACCGTCCTGGCCGGCCTGGTTGATCGTCGCACCGCCGACAGGCGCGGGCGGACCGTCGATCTCGAGCCGATCGGCACCACCTTCTTGGGACACCTGTGCCGCCAAGCCCTGGAAGGCCATCAAGATCATCGCGGGGGCCAGAAGCTCGGCTCGCGCCATCCTGCCAGTGGACACTGTGCCTAGATCCTGAAGAGACGATTGATCTTGATCACAAAGCCGCGGTTGCTGAGCTCGGACCAGCGATCCAGGACGTCCGTGTCGCGATCCTCGGTGTAGACGATGAACAGCTCGCTCCCGGGCGCCCACTCCCACCGGAAGCGGAAGTTGCCGCTGAGCGCGCGGCTTCGCGAGTTGTATTGGACGAGCCCGCTCACGTGAGCTCGAGGCGTCAGCGTGTAGGTCACACGCGTCACCGCGACGTGCTGATTGAACTGGCCCTGTGGTAGGTCGATCCAGTTGAAGGAGATGCTGGGCTCCACCGAAATCTGTGGCGTAACCTCTACGCGACCACTGCTCAATCCTGCGGAGGTGAGGGTGCCACCGTAGTAGTCGCCCAGGCGCAGGGAGAGGTTGCCCGAATAGGGACGCTGAGGTCCCAGCCTGTAGCTGAGCCGTACGTCGGGGAAGGAGTACCGGCCGGCCGGGATCGTCGCTCCCGAGATGGGGGCGTCCGTCACCAGGTTCTCGTAGTTGTCGGTGTAGCCCACGCTGAACTGATCGCTGTTCTCGAACTCGACACTGAACTGGCCGCCCCAACCCCGGCTCTCGACGTAGCCTGCCCGTTCGTTTTCCAGGTAGTCGTAGTCCGACTGGAACGTGAGCTGGCGGATCCAGGAGATGGAACGGGTGCGGGGGCTGAAGCGTCCCGACAGCGCCGTCTGTCGAAAGTCTTTCCTTCGCACGAATCCGATCTCCGGGTTGAAGTCGTCTCCGACGACGAGGTGGTCCACCGTGCCACCCCACTGGTCCGCACTGTAGGAGATCCGGCCCCGGTAGCTCGCGTCGAGGCCGTTCAGCCCGTCCGTCTCGGTCTTGGCGTAGTACGCGAGCACGCCCAGGTCGTCCGACAGCCCGAAGAATCCGTCCACGCCCCACGCCTGGTTGGAGCCCCGGCCGATCAGGGACCGGGACCTGTTCTCGAAGAGCACTCCGACGCTGCTTCGGGCGAAGATGTCCTTCTTGAGCCGCACCACGGAGAAGTTCGTCGACTTCGCTCCGACGCTCGCGGCGGCGTCCGTCTGAATACTGAGCAGCCCGACGTCGAAGGAGCCGACTTTTCCGGTCACGCGGCCGCCGCCCAGGATCGGCACCGGCTCCCCACCCTGCAGCCCGATGCGCCGGCTGAAGAACATCGTGGGAGCCCCCCGACCCCCACCTGCGTCCCCGAAACTGAAGATGCCTCGCCCCTCCAGGAAGAACTCTCGCTTCTCCGGGAAGAAGAGACTGAATCGCGTCAGGTTGACCTGTTGCTCATCGACCTCGACCTGGGCGAAGTCGGTGTTGTAAGTGAAGTCAGCGGTGAGGTTCTCGGTGATGCCGTACTTCACGTCCAAGCCCGCGTCGGCATAGCCGTCGTTGGAGATCTGAGGGTCGACGGTCAGGTCGGTCCGCGACCCTGCGATGCCGTAGGGCTTCACCTCGAGATTACGACTCGCGGGTGGTGCCTCGATCCCCACGAGCGTCCCGTACATCGAGACACGCAGGGTGCCGGGACGGGCCCCACCGGCCACCGAGAGGGGGAGCGCCCGGATGAAGTTCTGCTCGTTCCTACGCAGGACCGTGCGCTTCATCTGGATTCCCCACACTTGCTCCCGACCCGGCCGATACCTGAGCGACTTGAACGGGATCGCCATCTCGATCGACCACCCGCCGTCGAAGAGCGAGGGGCGGGTCTCCCAGACGGGATTCCAGTCACGATTGACACTGCCCTCGTTCGTAAATTGTCCATCGTTAAAACCTCCGACGGAGTTTCCGCTGAAGGAAAACGAATTCCGGCGATCGTAGAACGTGTCCAGATAGACCCCGAAGTGATCGTTCGACTGTAGGTACCGCGAGTCGCGCCTCATCTCGTTCGCGACCCAACCGTCGGGTCCCGCCGTGTCCCAGATCTTGGCCGACACATAGACGTTGTTGTCGTCGAATCCGATCCAGACCTCGGTGAGCTCGCTGGGCTCACCGTCTTCCTCGGGTAAACCCTGGACGAACTCGCTGATCGGAGGAACGCTCCGGTAGAACGGCTCGTCGAGGACCCCGTCGATCTCGAGCGGCTCGGTCACACGGACGGCTCTCAACGTGGCGCCGTCCTGGCCGGCCTGGTTGATCGTCGCACCGCCGACAGGCGCGGGCGGACCGTCGATCTCGAGCCGACCGGCACCACCTTCTTGGGACACCTGTGCCCCCAAGCCCTGGAATGCCATCACGATCATCGCGAGGGCCAGAAGCTCGGCTCGCGCTATCCTGCCAGTGGACACCGTGCCTAGATCCTGAAGAGACGATTGATCTTGATCACGAAGCCGCGGTTGCTGAGCTCGGACCAGCGATTCAGGACGTCGGTGTCTCGATCCTCGGTGTAGACGATGAACAGCTCGCTCCCGGGCGCCCACTCCCAGCGGAAGCGGAAGTTGCCGCTGAGCGCGTGGCTTCGCGAGTTGTATTGGACGAGGCCGCTCACAAAGGCACGTGGCGTCAGCGTGTAGGTCACACGTGTCACCGCTACGTGCTGGTCGAACCGGCCCTGGGGTAGGTCGATCCAGTTGAAGGAGATGCTGGGCTCCACCGAAATCCGGGGCGTGACCTCCATGCGACCACGGCTCAGCCCTGCAGAGGTCAGCGTGCCACCGTAGTAGTCGCCCCGGCGCAGGGAGAGGTTGCCCGAATAGGGACGCTGAGGTCCCAGCGTGTAGCTGAGCCGTACGTCGGGGAAGGAGTACCGGCCGGCCGGGATCGTCGCTCCCGAGATGCGGGCGTCCGTCATCAGGTTCTCGTAGTTGTCTGTGTAGCCCACGCTGAACTGATCACTGTTCTCGAACTCCACACTGAACTGGCCGCCCCAACTCCGGCTCTCGACGTACCCTGCCTGTTCGTTTTCCAGGTAGTCGATGTCCGACTGGAACGTGAGTTGGCGGATCCAGGAGATGGAGCGGGTGCGGGGGCTGAAGCGTCCCGACAGCGCCGTCTGCCGAAAGTCCTTCCTTCGCACGAACCCGATCTCCGGGTTGAAGTCGTCTCCGACGACGAGGTGGTCCGCCGTGCCACCCCATTGGTCCGCATTGTAGGAGATCTGGCCCCTGTAGCTCGCGTCGAGGCCGTTCAGCCCGTCCGTCTCGGTCTTGGCGTAGTACGCGAGCACGCTCAGTTCGTCCGACAGCCCGAAGGACCCGTCCACGCCCCACGCCTGGTTGGAGCCCCGGCCGGTCAGCGACCGGGACCTGTTCTCGAAGAGCACCCCTACGCTGCTCCGGGCGAGGATGTCCCTCTTGAGCCGCACCACGGAGAAGTTCGTCGACTTCGCTCCGACGCTCGCGGCGGCGTCCGTCTGGATACCGATCAGCCCGACGTCGAAGGAGCCGACTTTTCCGGTCACGCGGCCGCCGCCCAGGATCGGCACCGGCTCCCCACCCTGCAGCCCGATGTTCCGGCTGTAGAAGAGCGTGGGCGCGCTGCCCCCGCCCCTCCCACCGCCCCCACCGCCCCCGCCGCCACCACCGCCACCGCCCCTGAAACCTCCGCCGAGCCCACCGGATGCGAAGTTGAAGATTCCGCTGCTTTCTAGGAAGAACTCCCGCTTCTCGGGGAAGAATAGGGAAAACCGGGTCAGGTTGACCTGTTGCTCGTCCACCTCGACCTGGGCGAAGTCGGTGTTGTAGGTGAAGTCAGCGGTGAGGTTCTCGGTGATACCGTACTTCACGTCCAAGCCCGCGTCGCCGTAGCCGTCGTTGGAGATCTGGGGGTCGACTGCCAGGTCGGTCCGCGACCCTGCGATGCCGTAGGGCTTCACCTCGAGGTTGCGACTCGCGGGTGGTGCCTCGATCCCCACGAGCGTCCCGTACATCGAGACCCGGAAGGACCCGCGGCCCCCGCCCGCCACCGAGAGAGGGAGCGCCCGGATGAAGTTCTGCTCGTTCCTGCGCACGACCGAGCGCACCATCTGGATACCCCACACTTGCTCCCGACCCGGCTGATACCTGAGCGACTTGAACGGGATCGCCATCTCGATCGACCACCCGCCGTCGAAAAGCGAGGGGCGGGTCTCCCAGATGGGATTCCAGTCCGAGTTCGGATTGCCCTCGTTCGTTATCTGGGTGTCGGTGAAACCTCCGATGGCGTTTCCGGTGAAGCTCACTGCGTTCCGACGGTCGTGGAAGGTGTCCAGGTAGACACGGAATCGATCGTTCGACCGTAGGTACTGCGAGTCGCGCCTCATCTCGTTCGCGACCCAACCGTCGGGCCCGGCCGTGTCCCAGATCTTGGCCGACACATAGACGTTGTTGTCGTCGAATCCGATCCAGACCTCGGTGAGCTCGCTGGGCTCGCCGTACTCCTCGGGTATCGCTTGAACGAACTCGGTGATCGGAGGAATGCTCCGGTAGAACGGCTCGTCGAGGACCCCATCGATCTCGAGCGGCTCGGTCACACGGACAGCTCTCAACGTGGCACCGTCCTGGCCCGCCTGGTTGATCATCGCACCGCCGACAGGCGCGGGCGGACCGTCGATCTCGAGCCGATCGGCACCACCTTCTTGGGACACCTGTGCCGCCAAGCCCTGGAATGCCATCAAGATCATCGCGAGGACCAGGAGCTCGGCTCGCGCCATCCGGCCAGTGGGAAGACGACTCTTTTCGGCCCTCGCCGCCAGTTCCGGCTTCAAGACCTTGAGCACGACCTTCCGCCCGTGTCGAAGGCCAAGCGCTAGTTTCCCCTCGTATCGAACATCACTGGCATAAGGCCCCCGGCCCCCCAAACGCGAGGGCCGTCGCGATCCCTAGAAGACTTATTCGATACATCTCCTCACCGACAGGCTGAGAACAGCTCGGTGCGGACCTCCACACCCTTGGCTGCCAGCCGAGCCTGGTCGGCGCACGTCACACTGGTGAACCGGAGCTCGACAATGTCTCCCGCTCCGATCCCTGGGTTGTCCAGCAGAGGCTGGATGTTGCCGAGGTCGGAGTTGTATCGAAGGTCGATGTATAGGATGTCCGTGAGCCCACTCAGCGGCCTCAAGTCGGTGACCCCAGTGCCGGTGAGCTCGAGGGTTCTCAGGCTCGTGAGCCCTCTCAAGGGGCTGAGGTCGGCGACGGGGTTACCGGCGAGGCGGAGCTCGTTCAGGCTCGTGAGCCTGCTCAGCGGGCTGAGGTCGCTGACCGAGTGGGTGTGGATGTTGAGGTCCCTCAGGTTCGTCATCCCGCTCAGCGCGCTGATGTCGGTGATCGAGTTGGTCTGGAGGATCCCACGAGCTTCCTTATAATCTCTTGGTCGTTGATCTCCCTTAAAATCTCCATGTCTGTGGAGGCGGAGGACCGTCAGGTTCGTGAGCCTCCTCAACGGGCTGATGTCGGTGAGCGGGTTTTCGCTGAGGAAGAGGCTCGTCAGGCTCGTGAGCCCGCTCAGCGCGCTGATGTCGTTGATCCAGTTGGTGTGGAGGTTGAGGTTCGTCAGGCTCGTAAGTCCGCTCAGCGCACTGATATCGGTGATCCACCTGTTGTTGAGGCTTAGGCGCGTCAGGCTCGTGAGATTCTGGATCCCCGTGAGGGTTTCGAACCCTTCAGGGGGGTCTGGCCACTCCGGAGATCCGGATACGTAGGGTGTCGCACTAGGGCCGGAGGCCGACAACACCGTCATCCCGGATACCAGGCCACAGGTGAGATCCTCCCGCGCACTGATCGAGAGCGCAGTCCGAACCGCCGCCTCCAGGTCGGCATCCTCGAACGTGGCGATGGCCGAGCCGGAATAGTCACTGCACAGTTCGCGGGGCTGTAGAACCTTCCGCGCCTGCGCTTCAGCCGCAGTCACACTGGCGAGGACGAGTGTTAGGAGAAAGATGGAGGTGACAACAAAACTCTTCATTTCATTCGCTCCTGGGCATGCGAGGGTCAAACCGAATTCAACATCCCACGCACTAGATGGATGCGCAAGCGACCGCCGAGTTCCCGCCGTCGCCTAGCTCCCGCTCTACGCGCTAGTGACCTTCCACGGCTGCGTTGAGGGTCTAGCGACCTGCTCCCGAAGGCGTTAGTACTCGTTGGCCGACACCCGGGTGAGGGTGCAAGGCCCACGATTCCCAGCTAATCCTGCAACGTTGGAGTCCGTCATGTTCCGCCCCCTATCGATGACACTTCGGGCAATGGCCCTCTCTCTGGTGTCGGCCTCTCTTCTGAGTGCTCAATCAGAGACGATGCTCTACGATCACATGCACCTGGCCGCTTCTGATCCTCAGGCGGCGGCTCAATGGTACATGGACCATATCGGCGGCGAAGAAGTCGACGGCCGAGACGAGCGAATGCTCCTGGGCACGACCCGATTCATCTGGCTCCGGGCGGACGACCGAAGGCCGAGCCAAGGAAGTGTGATCGATCACGTGGGGTTCTCGGTCGCTGACCTGGATGCAAAGCTCCGTGAACTCGAGGCGGCCGGCGCGACGATTACGGCCCCGAGAAGGGACGTTCAAGGCCTCTTCCCGTTGGGCTTCGTCGAAGATCCATGGGGCGTCAGGCTAGAGATCCTCGAAGATCCACAGCACCTCGGATTCCATCACATCCACCTCAGGAGCCCCGATCCTGAGGCCACAAAACAGTGGTACCTGGACAAGTTCGGCGGCGTCCGTACTCCTCTCCGCGGCCGGCTGGATGGGATTCTCTATCCCGGAAACGTTTGGCTTCTGGTCACTGAGGGCGAGACCTTTCCGAGCACGGAAAGCACCATCGATCACCTCGGCTGGCGAGCGCTGGACGTCAACCCGAAGCTCGAGGAGCTGAACGGGAAAGGCGTGGAGATCACCCGTGGTCCCTTTGACCTCACCTTCGAGAATGGCACGATCTCCGTCTTTTTCGTAGACGGCCCCAGAGAAGCCAACATCGAGATCGTTCAACGCAGCCCCACCATGCGATAAGCACTTTTGGGGTCCGTTCAACCCGCTCGACCACGGAGGAGGATCGAAAGCATGAAGCTGCTACTGACTACCGTTGCTCTGCTGTCGCTCGTCTCGCCGGCCCATGCCCAGCTCGCGGTGCCCAACGACGCTGGTCTGACTTACGGCCATGTGCATCTGAACGTCTCTGACATCGAGCTGCACAAACAGTTGTGGGTGGATCACTTCGGCGGCGTGGTGACACAGAAGGGTTCACTCGTCGCGGTGCGGCTGCCCGGGTTGCTGGTGGCGCTCAGCGAACGTGAGCCGACCGGCGGATCGGTGGGCTCGGTCCTGGATCACTTCGGCTTCAAAGTCCGGAACATGGAAAAGTTCCTGGCCAAGTGGCGCGCCGCCGGTTATTCGGTCGATCGGGAGTTTACGGGCTCCGAGGGTCAGTCGAACGCCAACGTGACGATGCCGGATGGCGCCGAGGTCGAGCTGCAGGAAGACCAGATGCTGCCGGTGGAGGTCTCAGGCTATCACATCCACTTCTTCACAGCGGGGCACGAGGAGCTGCTTGCCTGGTATCTCGACGTCTTCGGGCTCGAGCAGCGACCGCGCGGCACCATCCAGACGACCACCAACGTGCCGGGCATGAACATGAGCTTCGGCGATCCTCGGAACCCGCGCGGCACCATCCAGACGACCACCAACGTGCCGGTGGAGGCGGCCGCCCCCACCCGCGGGCGGGCGATCGACCACATCGGGTTCGAGCTCGACGACCTCGAGGCGTTCTGCGAGCAGCTCAAGGCGAAGGGCATCGAGTTCGACACGGAGTACCGCGAGATCGACGCACTCGAGCTCAAGATCGCGTACCTCACCGATCCATTGGGTGTCCGCATCGAGCTGACCGAGGGCTACGACGAGTACTGACGTGACACGAGCGCTCCATCTTCTCCCCTCATGACGGTACATCTCGACGTCTTCAGCGACTACACGTGCCCTTGGTGCTTCGTGGGCTGGGCCCGTCTCGAGTCGGCTCTCCGCCGCGTTCCGGAGGGGGTGGATGTGGACGTCCGATGGAGACCGTACGAAATCCACGCCGAGGTCCCGCCGGAGGGGATGCCGGTCGAGGACCTGCCGTACTCCCCGGAACACTGGGCACGAATGCAGGAAACGCTGCGCCTAAGCGCCGCTGAGGAGGGGCTCGACGTCGGGAAGCGGCCCAAGGTCTCGAACACGCACCGAGCCCTCATGGCCGGTGAATACGCGCGAGTGGAGGAACCGGAGCGCTTTCCCGCGTTTCATGAGGCGCTGTTCAAGGCATACTTCTCCGAGGGTCGCGACCTGGGCGACCCGGCTGTGGTCGAAGACGTCGCGCGTTCATCCGGACTCGACGTCGGCCGGATGACGAAGGCGCTCGACGGCGGGGAATACGAGGGGGCGATCGCTGCGACCACCGACACGGCGAGGCAGCTCGGCATCACCGGCACACCCACCTTCGTCTTCGACAAACGCTTCGCCGTGGTCGGGGCGCAGCCGACCGAGGCCCTGCTCCAAGCGATTGACGCGGCGCTCGAGCACACCGAGGAGCAATGAGAGGATGAACAGTTAGTCCTGACGGTCGTTCGCCTCCTTCGGAACCAAGGCGGAGAGGTCCAACTGGTTGACCTCGTCGATGATCTTCGCATAGGCGCGGGCTGTAGCGGCGAGTCCAGCCGCAGGAATCGCCTCGGCCGTTTCCGCGTTGGAGTGAAGAAGGACCCCGGCGTGCATCAAGTTGACCGAAGGTGCGAGGGAGCTAATCCGGGAGAACTCTCCCCCCGGCCCTCCCGTCTGCGCCCATCTGGGAATTCCGAATTCGTCGAAGGAGCGATTCGCGATCTCCAACAACTCGGCCGAGCCGTTGACCCTCCACGCGAACGGCCCGAGGGAGTTGGTGGGGTGGAGCGCGGTGCCCCAGTGATCCACGAGGGCGTGGGCGCTGTGCTCAGCGTTGACCAAGAGCACGGCTCTCCGCAGCACCCAGTCTCGATTCTCCCAAAGCCAGACGTGGCCAGTGTCGGCGCGGTTGTGATGTCCTGGTGTGCCGATGACCTCCACCGTTCGACGTCGTTGACTCCTGGGCACTTGCGAGAAATACCTGATAAGCTCGAGGGCGGTGGCGACACCCGACGCGTTGTCGCTGGCGCCGTCGAAGAAGGCATCCCGATGAGTAATGATGACGATCCTTTCCGCGTCCTCCGTAGCCGCTGGCACCACGCCCACCACGCTCGCAGTCGTCATGCCTTCCACTTCTTCCACATCGAGGCGGAGCCTCAGGCGCGGAGGCTGATTAGGTTCGGCGTCCGAAAGCATCCGCTGTAGGATGGCACCATCGTCCGACCCGAGGGACAGCGAGGGCACCGAGGTGTTCACCCGATAGAGCGCCGTCTGAAGATTTCCCGGTAACTCGACGACAACGAGTATGGCCGCCGCGCCACGGTCATTCGCCCGCCCGACGGCGCCGCGCAGCGCTGCGGAGCCTTGAACGGAAATGGAACCAGGCCTGGGCATGGCGTGGATGATCACGGCCTTGCCACGTACGTCCCTGCCCCGAAAGTCCGTTTCCATCCCCAGACCAATGTCGATCAGCTCGACTTCGATTCCGTCCGACGAGGTCCCCGGAGACCCATAGATCGGCCAGGCAGATGCCAGGGTAGCCATCTCCCCGGGGCCTGATGTAGACACCTCCCAGGATCGCGGCACCCACTGCGGCGGAAGGTCTATACGCTCCAGCCGCACTTCCGCTCCCACCTGACGGAGCCGCTCGGCCATCCAGGATGCCGTTTCGTGATCGGTCTCGGAGCCGATGATTCGGCCCCAATACTGGTGGCCAGCGTCTCGATGGCGCCGCGCAATTGCAATCTGTTCGGCGACGAGTTGCTTCATCCGGTATCCATCCAGCGTCCGATAGGATTCGTTTCCTGGGGCGAGCAATCGCAGATAGGCCTCGTCCGAGGGAAACTCGAGCCCGGATGACTCCACCGACTGAGCCGCGAGGGGACGGGTCTCGATACCCATCCGCACTGCGCATGCCAAGGCCAGAGTGCACACCATACCGCGGCCGATTACGATGTCCATGCCGTTTACCATGCCCATTTCATGCTCCTCTGATCTCGCGATATCGTTCGAACCGCCCCATGTGGCGAGGCACCATCGCTCACCGACAGGCTGAGAACAACTCGGTACGGACCTCCACACCCTTGGCTGCCAACCGAGCCTGGTCGGCGCACGTCACGCTCGTGAACCGGAGCTCGACAATGTCTCCCGCGCCGATCCCTGGGTTGTCCAGCAGAGGCTGGATGTTGTCGAGGTCGGAGTTAAATCGAAGGTCGATGTATAGGATGTTGGTGAGCCCACTCAGCGGCCTCAAGTCGGTGACCAAGGTGCCGGTGAGCTCGAGGGTTCTCAGGCTCGTGAGCCCGCTCAAGGGGTTGAGGTCGGTGACGGGGTTACCGGCGAGGCGGAGTTCGTCCAGGCTCGTGAGTCCGCTCAGCGGGCTGAGGTCGCTGATCGAGTTGGTGTGGAGGCTAAGGTCCCTGAGCTTCGTCATCCCGCTCAGCGCACTGATGTCGGTGATCTTGTTGGTATGGAGCAGCCCACTAGCTCCCATAAAATCCCTTGGTTGTTGATCTCCCTTGAAATCTCCCTTTACGTGGAGGCGGAGGCGCTCCAGGTTCGTGAGCCCGCTCAGCGGGCTGATGTCGGTGAGCGGGTTGTCGCTGAGGACGAGGTTCGTCAGGTTCGTGAGCCCGCTCAGCGCGCTGAGGTCACTGACCCAGTTGGTGTGGAGGCTGAGGAACGTCAAGCTCGTGAGCCCGCTCAGCCGGCTGATGTCAGTGATCCACTTGTCGGTGAGGCTGAGGAACGTCAGGCTCGTGAGATTCTGGATCCCCACGAGGCTTTCGAACACATGAACGGGGGCTGGCCGCCGCGGAGTTCCAGATACGACCCTCACGGGGGTAGACCCGGAGGCGCTAAATCTCGTCAGCCCGGATACCAGGCCACACGTGAGATCCTCTCGCGCACTGAGCGAGAGCGCAGCGCGAACCGCCTCCTCCAGGTCGGCATCCTCGAACGTCGCGATGGCCGCGTCGGAATGGTCACTGCAAAGCTCGCTGGGCTGTAGGACCTTTTGCGCCTGCGCTTCAGCCGCAGACAGACCGGCGAGGACGAGTGTTAGGAGAAGGACGGAGGTGATAACCAAGCTCTTCATCTCATTCGCTCCTTGGCGTGCGACGGTCAGACCGAAATCAACATCCCATGCGCTCGGTGGAGGCGCAAGCGACTGGTAGCGGCCCTCGCGCGCGGCCGGAGGGGACGCCGGTCGAAGACTTACCGTTACCCCCCAGAGCAGTGGGCGCGAATGAACAGTTAGTCCTGACGGTCGTTCGCCTCCTTCGGAACCAACGCGGAGAGGTCCAACTGGTTGACCTCGTCGATGATCTTCGCGTAGGCGCGGGTTGTGGCGGCGAGTCCAGCCGCAGGAATCGCCTCGTCCGTCTCTCCGTTCGTGTGAAGAAGGACCCCAGCGTGCATCAAGTTGACCGAAGGTGCGAGGGTGTCCAGCCGGGCGATCTCTCCCCTTGGCCCTCCCGTCTGCGCCCATCTGGGAATTCCGAATTCGTCGAAGGCGCGATTCGCGATCTCCAACAACTCGGCCGAGCCGTTCACCGTCCACGCGAAGGGCCCGAGGGAGTTGGTGGCGTGGAGTGCAGCTCCCCAGTGATCCACGAGGGCGTGAGCGCTGTGCTCGGCGTTCATCAGCAGCACGGCTCTCCGCAATACGGATTCTCGATTCTCCGTAAGCCAGACGTGGCCAGTCCCGGCGCGGTTGTGATGGCCTGGTGTGCCGATGACCTCCACCGTTCGACGACGTTGGCTCCTGGGCACTTGCGAGAAATACCTGATGAGCTCGATGGCGGTGGCGACACCCGACGCGTTGTCGCTGGCGCCGTCGAAGAAGGCGTCCCGATGAGCAACGATGACGATCCTTTCCGCGTCCTCCGTAGCCGCCGGCACCTCGCCAAACACGACCGCGGTCGTCAGCCCACTCACTTCCTCCACATCGAGGCGGAGCCTCAGGCGCGGAGGCTGATTCGGGTCGGCGTCCGAAAGCATCCGCTGCAGGGTGGCACCATCGTTCGACCCGAGAGCCAGCGCCGGCACCGAGCTGTTCACGTTATAGAGCGACGTCTGAAGATTACCCGGTAACTCGACGACGAGGAGTATGGCCGCCGCGCCTTGTTCGTCCGTCCGCCGGATGGCGCCCCTCACCGCTGGGGAGCTTATAAGGGAAATGACACCAGGTCTGGGAATGGCGTGGATGATCACGGCCTTGCCACGCACGTCCCTGCCTCGAAAGTCCGTTTCCATCCCCAGACCAACGTCGATCAGCTCGACTTCGATTCCGCCTGACGGGGTGCCAGGAGACGCATAGGTCGGCCAGGCAGATGCCAGCGTAACCACCTCACCGGGGCCCGATGCAGACACCTCCCAGGATCGTGGCACCCACTGCGGCGGAAGGTCTATACGCTCCAGCCCCACGTCCGCTCCCACCTGACGGAGTCGCTCGGCCATCCAGGATGCCGTTTCGTGATCGGCTTCGGTGCCGATGATCCGGCCCCAGTACTGGTGACCGGCGTCTCGATAGCGCCGCGCGACCGCGGTCTGCTCGGCGACGAGCTGCTTCATCCGGTATCCGTTCAGGGCCTGATAGGCCTCGTTTCCCGGGGCCTGTAATCGCAAGTAGGACCCATCCGAGGGAAACTCGAGCCCGGATGACTCCACCGACTGAGCCGCGAGGGGACGGGTCTCGATACCCATCCGCACTGCGCATGCCAAGGCCAGCGTGCACAGCATACCTCGTCCGATTAAGATGCCCATGCCGTTTACCTTGCCCATGCCGTTTACCATCCCCATTTCATGCTCCTCTGACCTCGGGATATCGTTCGAACCGCCTCACGTGCCTCGCCACGATAACGGGGCTGGGCGGTAGGCGCACGCGGTTTCGGCGCGGCTCAGCCCCCCCCGGTCAAGCGGCCTCGCAGTCCGTCGCGGTCAACCTCACGGCCTCGAAGGTAGACCCGAGAGATGGTACGTGTGTTTCGGATGTCTTCCAGTGGGTTTGCGTCGAGAATTACGAAGTCTGCGGCCTTTCCGGCGGCGATCGTGCCCATCTCGCCCAGGCCGAGTCGTTCCGCGGGTCGGCTGGTGCCGGCGACGATCGCCTGCATCGGCGTCATGCCCAGCCGAACGAACCTCTCAAGCTCAGTGTGGCCCACGTAGCCGAAGAAGTGGCGGGCCGGAACGCCCGCATCGGTTCCGAGCACGAGGTCCACGCCCGCCACCAAGAGGCGGGTGAACGTCTCCCTCAACTCTCGTTCGCGCTCCGAGGCGCTCGTGGCCGTGGATCCCAAGGGTGTGTTGAAGGAGCCACCGCCGCGGCCACCGCCGCCCGCCTGCTGGCGCGCGTCGTAGGCTTCAACGAGCCGCGTGGCCACTTCCGGACGAATCGCATCCCTCAGGAACGGATCGGCCCCTACGTTCTCGCGGCCCCGCTCCTCCAGACCGAGATTGGGGACCAGGAAAGCTCCGGAGTCGCGCATCTGAAAGGCAAAAATGTCGTCCATCGGCCAACCGATACGACCGTGGAAGAACCCGTCCGCGCCGGCCCCCCACAGACTCGGCATGTCCGGGGTGCCGTATTGCGTATGGACAAAAACCTGGACGCCTTGCGCATGGGCCTCGTCGATGATCGCGCGATAGATATCCGGCAGCATATACTGCCGGGCCTCTCGCCGATCGTCCATCCAGATCTTGATGAAGCGAATCCCCTTTCCAGAAATCTCACGGACCGCGCTGCGAGCCTCTTCCGCGGAGGCGACCACCCAGTGAACGTTCATCCCGGTCTCGTCTTCGACGATCAGGGCATGTTCCAGGAATCTCGCGTTCAGCCCCTGACCGGGCATTGCCATTCCGGCGGCGAAGAGGAACCGGGCGCCTTCCACTTCCCCTTCCCGTTGCCCACGTTGGATCTCGAGCGCCAGGTCGGCGGCGTCGCTCCCGGCCGAGAGAACCGCCCCGAACCCGTAGTAGGCATAACGCTCGAGGTGCTCGATAATATTTTCGCGGGAGTAGTGCTGGGATCCCCAGCCCATGTAGCCCTCGTATCCTATGTGCATGTGAATGTCGATCAAGGCGGGAATAACCGTCTTCCCAGCCAGGTCGATCGAGGTGGCTCCCGGAGGCGCGGTGACCTCTCCGGTGCTCCCGACCTCGAGGATCCGGTCACCCTCTACCAGGAAGGCTCCGTTCTCGATCACGCTGCCATCCCCGATGATCAGACGCGCTCCGTCGAAAAGGACGGCCACATCACTCCCTGCCGACGGTGACGTAGCGACGCCCCCCCCAGTTGCGGGCCCGGAATCCGATTGCACACATCCTCCCGTGAGGGAAGCCGCAAGACCGATCGCAACGACGAGTTCCCGATTCATCCAACTCCTCTTTTTCATTCCGGGTCCCTGACCTCGGGATATCGTTCGAACCGCCTCACGTGCCTCGCCACGATAACGGGGCTGGGCGGTAGGCGCACACGGTTTCGGCGCGGCTCAGCCCCCCCCGGTCAAGCGGCCTCGCAGTTCGTCACGGTCAACCTCACGGCCTCGAAGGTAGACCTGAGAGATGGTCCGTGTGTTTCGGATGTCTTCCAGTGGGTTTGCGTCGAGAATTACGAAGCCTGCGGCCTTTCCGGCGGCGATCGTGCCCATCTCGCTCAGGCCGAGTCGTTCCGCGGGTAGGCTGGTGCCGGCGACGATCGCCTGCATCGGCGTCATGCCCAGCCGAACGAACCTCTCGAGCTCAATGTGGCCCTCGTAGCCGAAGAAGTGGTCCCGAACGCCGCCGGCATCGGTTCCGAGCACGAGGTCCACGCCCGTCACCAAGAGGCGGGTGAACGTCTCCCTCAACTCTCGTTCGCGCTCCGAGGCGCTCGTGGCCGTGGATCCCAAGGGTGTGTTGAAGGAGCCACCGCCGGGGCCACCGCCGCGGCCACCGCCGCCCGCCTGCTGGCGCGCGTTGTAGGCTTCAACGAGCCGCGCGGCCACTTCCGGACGAATCGCATCCCTCAGGAACGGATCGGCCCCTTGGTTCTCGCGGCCCCGCTCCTCTGCAATACCGAGATTGGGGACCAGGAAAGCTCCGGAGTCGCGCATCTGCTTAGCAAAACGGTCGTCCATCGGCCAACCGATACGACCGTGGAAGAACCCGTCCGCGCCGGCCCCCCACAGACTCGGCATGTCCGGGGTGCCGTATTGCGTATGGACAAAAACCTGGACGCCTTGCGCATGGGCCTCGTCGATGATCGCGCGATACATGTCCGGCCGCATAAGCTGCCGGGTCCCTCCCCGATCGTCCATCCAGATCTTGATGAAGCGAATCCCCTTTCCAGAAATCTCACGGACCGCGCTGCGAGCCTCTTCCGCGGAGGTGACCACCCACGTAACGTTCATCCCGGTCTCGTCTTCGACGATCAGGGTATGTTCCAGGTATCCCGCGTACGGCCCCTGATCGGGCATTGCCATTCCGGCGGCGAAGAGGTACCGGGCGCCTTCCACTTCCCCTTCCCGTTGCCCACGTTGGATCTCGAGCGCCAGGTCGTCGGCGTCGGTTCCGCCCGAGAAAACCGCCCCGAACCCGTAGTAGGCATAACGCTCGAGGTGCTCGATAATATTTTCGCGGGAGTAGTTCTGGGCTCCCCAGCTCATGTAGCCCTCGTATCCTGGGTGCATGTGAATGTCGATCAAGGCGGGAATAACCGTCTTCCCAGCCAGGTCGATCGAGGTGGCTCCCGGAGGCGCGGTGACCTCTCCGGTGCTCCCGACCTCGAGGATCCGGTCACCCTCTACCAGGAAGGCTCCGTTCTCGATCACGCTGCCATCCCCGATGATCAGACGCGCTCCGTCGAAAAGGACGGCCACATCACTCCCTGCCGACGGTGACGTAGCGACGCCCCCCCCAGTTGCGGGCCCGGAATCCGATTGCACACATCCTCCCGTGAGGGAAGCCGCAAGACCGATCGCAACGACGAGTTCCCGATTCATCCAACTCCTCTTTTTCATTCCGGGTCCCTGACCTCGGGATATCGTTCGAACCGCCTCACGTGCCTCGCCACGATAACGGGGCTGGGCGGTAGGCGCACACGGTTTCGGCGCGGCTCAGCCCCCCCCGGTCAAGCGGCCTCGCAGTTCGTCACGGTCAACCTCACGGCCTCGAAGGTAGACCTGAGAGATGGTCCGTGTGTTTCGGATGTCTTCCAGTGGGTTTGCGTCGAGAATTACGAAGCCTGCGGCCTTTCCGGCGGCGATCGTGCCCATCTCGCTCAGGCCGAGTCGTTCCGCGGGTAGGCTGGTGCCGGCGACGATCGCCTGCATCGGCGTCATGCCCAGCCGAACGAACCTCTCGAGCTCAATGTGGCCCTCGTAGCCGAAGAAGTGGTCCCGAACGCCGCCGGCATCGGTTCCGAGCACGAGGTCCACGCCCGTCACCAAGAGGCGGGTGAACGTCTCCCTCAACTCTCGTTCGCGCTCCGAGGCGCTCGTGGCCGTGGATCCCAAGGGTGTGTTGAAGGAGCCACCGCCGGGGCCACCGCCGCCCGCCTGCTGGCGCGCCTGGCGCGCGTCGTAGCCTTCAACGAGCCGCGCGGCCACTTCCGGACGAATCGCATCGCTCAGGAACGGATCGGCCCCTTTGTTCTCGCGGAATCGCTCCTCCAGACCGAGATTGGGGACCAGGAAAGCTCCGGAGTCGCGCATCTGAAAGGCAAAAGTGTCGTCCATCGGCCAACCGATACGACCGTGGAAGAACCCGTCCGCGCCGGCCCCCCACAGACTCGGCATGTCCGGGGTGCCGTATTGCGTATGGACAAAAACCTGGACGCCTTGCGCATGGGCCTCGTCGATGATCGCGCGATAGATGTCCGGCAGCATATACTGCCGGGCCTGCAGCCGATCGTCCATCCAGATCTTGATGAAGCGAATCCCCTTTCCAGAAATCTCACGGACCGCGCTGCGAGCCTCTTCCGCGGAGGCGACCACCCACCGAACGTTCATCCCGGTCTCGTCTTCGACGATCAGGGCATGTTCCAGGTATCTCGCGTACAGCCCCTGACCGGGCATTGCCATTCCGGCGGCGAAGAGGAACCGGGCGCCTTCCACTTCCCCTTCCCGTTGCCCACGTTGGATCTCGAGCGCCAGGTCGTCGGCGTCGCCCCCGGCCGAGAGAACCGCCCCGAACCCGTAGTAGGCATAACGCTCGAGGTGCTCGATAATATTTTCGCGGGAGTAGTGCTGGGATCCCCAGCCCATGTAGCCCTCGTATCCTATGTGCATGTGAATGTCGATCAAGGCGGGAATAACCGTCTTCCCAGCCAGGTCGATCGAGGTGGCTCCCGGAGGCGCGGTGACCTCTCCGGTGCTCCCGACCTCGAGGATCCGGTCACCCTCTACCAGGAAGGCTCCGTTCTCGATCACGCTGCCATCCCCGATGATCAGACGCGCTCCGTCGAAAAGGACGGCCACATCACTCCCTGCCGACGGTGACGTAGCGACGCCCCCCCCAGTTGCGGGCCCGGAATCCGATTGCACACATCCTCCCGTGAGGGAAGCCGCAAGACCGATCGCAACGACGAGTTCCCGATTCATCCAACTCCTCTTTTTCATTCCGGGTCCCCGCTAGGAGCACCGCATGAGTGATACAAAGAAATACCTAATACTGCCGAACATGAGACTATCGGTCCCATGACAGCCGGAACGTCTGCGTGCGCCGCTCCGCTTCGGCGATCTCGTCGGTGCTCATCCGGGCGGCCACTTCGTCACGCAGTTTGAGATTACGCTCGCGCGTCTCACTGGTTTCCTGCATGACGGCGAGGGTGAACCACATGAGCGCTGACACGTTGTCGACCGGGGCGCCCTGGCCGTTGGCGTACATCAGGCCGAGGTTGACCTGTGCCACGCCACGGCCCTGCTCCGCAGCAAGGCGGTACCAACGCTTCGCCTCGGCGTAGTCCTGTCCGACACCCCGTCCCAACCGATAGAGCGTCCCGACAAAGTTTTGTGCCCCGGTGTGTCCCTCATCGGCTGCCATACGAAACCAGCGCATCGCCTCTGGGTTGTTGGCCGCGACACCTTGGCCGTAGAAGTAAGCGTTGCCGATGTTGTACTGCCCGAGCACGTCTCCGCCTGCCGCTGCCATGCGGAACCACAGCAGGGCCTCGGCGTAGTCCTGCGTCACTCCGCGGCCAGCCTTGAAGAGACTCCCAACGAAGTTCCGCGCCCGGGCGTGACCCTGGTCGGCCGCGAGCCGGTACCAGCGCATCGCCTCCGCATCGTCGCGGGCAACGTCGAAGCCAGCGTCGTACATCGCCCCGAGGCGATACTGCGCCTCGGCCTCGCCCGATTCCGCCAGGCTCCGCAACTCGTCCGCAACGGCCGACTGCGCGCGAACCGCGGTCGACGGCGCGATCACGAGCGCGATCACGAGGACCACCGCCAGGCGCACAGTGAGGATGGATGGAACTGTCACAGTCGCAGCGTCCGGATCGGGTCAGCCGGTCAGGGGAATGTATGCCAAGCTGCTGGAGGCAGGGGTGAAAAGCAACGGGGGGGGGTCCTTGTCTCGCCTTGGGATCGGCGCGTAGATTTTGGATAAGAGTGTGATCTAGGGGAAGGAACCTGGGTGACCGGCCGTATGGCGGTGCAGTTCACCTGTTCAGGGGAGAGGATCACCATGAAGCTGCGGATTTGGAAGTCCACGTTTTTGGCAACGACGCTCGCGTTAGTCGCGATCTTCACGTTTCAGGGTGTTGCGAACGCTCAGGTCGCTTTCACGTCTTCGAATGACGTCGCCGATGTGACGTACGCCCGGGACGTAGCGCCCATCATCCAGCAGAATTGCCAGGTTTGCCACCGGCCGGGCGGGATCGGGCCCATGGACCTGGTGACCTACGACGATGCCCGTCGTTATGCGCGCCGCATCAAGGAGCAGGTCGCGAACCGGGTGATGCCGCCTTACTACTACGACAGAGACATCGGCATCCAGGAGCTCCAGCACGACTGGCGGCTCTCGGACGAAGATATCGCGACGGTGGTGGCGTGGGTCGACCAGGGCTCCGTCGAGGGTGATCCGGCCGACATGCCGGTGGCCAACCTCCCCGACACCGAGGAATGGTCGCTTGCTTCGACGCTCGGCCAGCCGGACATCATCGTTCCCTCGACGCCGATCGACGTGCCAGCCTCGGGGCTCGACTTGTGGCACCAGCCCATCGTTCCGACGGGAGTCACCCAGGAGCGCTGCATCAAGGCCCTCCAGGTGAAGCCGTCAGGGGACGCCAAGGCCGTGGTCCACCACGCCAACTCGAGGTTCCAGATCAGGGGGCGGGACGGCTCGCTCCGGGGAGGCCAAATGGCAACCGAGTACGCCATGGGCAAGCTCGGGGAACTGATCCCCGACGGTGTGTGCCGCACGATTCCGGCGGATGCCTACGTCGCTTGGAGCATCCATTTGTATCCCGGTGGACTCGGTGCCACGGCTCCGAACGACGTCCTCGAGGGTAACGTCGTCGAGCTGGGCATCTGGCTGCAGCCGGAGGACTACGTGTACGAGTACAGGCAGGACCTGGCCCCCTATCCCTCTCCCCTTCTGTTCCAGGACGGCCGGCGTGAGCTCTTGGTGCCGCCGCACGGGCAGTACATGACCCAGAGCTTCCAGTCGTTCAAGCACCCGGTCCGCCTCGACAGCTTCCAGCCGCACGGGCATCTACTGCTGCGGTCTGCGTCTTTGGAGATCTTCTATCCGGAGACGGGGCGGACCGAGATCATCGGCATGATCTCTAACTGGAGCGCCGTGTGGCATCAGAGCCACATCTTCGAGGAGGACGCGGCACCCCTGGTGCCCGCCAACGCGGTCCTCATCATGAAGCAGTGGTACGACAATACGGCGGGCAACCCAAACAACCCGGATCCGGATCAGTGGGTTTCCTACGGAAGTCGAACCGCCGACGAGATGTCACACATGTGGATCGCCGTGACGCACCTCGATGAGGAGGGCTACGAGAAGCTCATCGAGGAGCGGGAGAAAAAGGCAGAAGAGCGGAGGATCGCCGCTGGGGGTTAACCTCGCGCTAGGTCACGGGAACCGCGTCGGCTGGAAATCCGTCATCTGCCAGCGACCCTCGCGCATGACGTACACCTCGATCGTCCGGACCCGCATGTCGAACGGCTCGCCCCCACCAACGGCGAGCGTCTCCTGCACCTCGCCCGTGATCACCCCGACGTTGCCGTACACCCTGGCCTCCATGCCCTCCGGGTGTATCACGAGATATCGGATGCGTCCGCTGCCCACCGACTCCATATAGGGGTCCTTGGTGTCGACGCCCCCTTGGACGTGACCGTACTGAAGCTCGTCAGCCAGCACCAGGTCGAGGAACGCCATGTCTTGGGATTTGGTCGCCTCGATCCGCTGCTGTTGCACCCGCAATAGCCCCTCTTCCTGCCCAGTGTGCTGCGCTGCGACGCCGCCCGCGGCTGCGCCACCGATGACGATGGTGATGACCCCGACGGCGGCGGTCCGGAGCAGAATCATTCGCAGTTTCATTGTTGTCCTCCCCTCTGGCGTAGTGGGTGCCTCACTCACGCGCGCTCACTGTACGCCCCACCCGGATCACCCCGACATTGCCTTCGATGCTGATCGTGGTGCCCAATTCCCTCGACAGCCGTTGCACGCGCTCGAGAATCCGTCGCCCGATCTCGGGCGGCGCGATGCGGGGAATCCCGAATCTGGAGTCCGGAGCGTCACCTCCCAGCTCGGTGGGGTACAGCCGCACCTCGGCCAGCTGGCCATCCTCGTACCGGCTGACCGCTACCACACTCTCCAAGGAGCCCCCGAAGAACCTCGCGGCGGACTGTCGAGTCGAGATGGGGCTCGCGTCCGTCATCCCGAGATACACGGGGAAAGTCCAATTCAACTGGTGGAAGAACTCGCCGAGGCCGTAGAAGATCGGCTTCCCCTTGTAGATCTCGACACCGCGCAGCGTATGGGGGCCGTGCCCGACGAACATGTCGGCTCCGCTGTCGATGGCCTGGTGCGCCAGGTCGACGTAGAAATCAGGTGGTTGGGTGCTCTGATGCATGGCTTCGAGCACCGACTGGCTCTCGTGCGTATGAATGGTCCCGATCACGAAGTCCGAGTACTGCTTCGCGTTGCGGATGCTCCTGAGAATCCGGGTGAGATCGTCTCGGTTCATTGAGAAATCGATCGTTCCGGGCGTCTCTCCGGGTCTTGCGGCCCGGTAGGTCGGATCCTCTCGTCCCGAGCTCGAACCGAAGAACCTCAGCCTGTCGGAAGGCTCGTTGCGCGGTGCCGCCCGTGGATTGTCATAGTTCGTGCTGTACTCCAGCATCTCGTCGCGGATCTGTCTTAGCGACGCCAGATGCTCCGGCTTGAGCACGATGGCGTCCGAGTAGTTGAGCATGTTGACCCCAGGGCGCCCGCCCAGGTTGCCTTCCCGGTGCGTCGCCGCCAGCCGCCGGTCCGCGATGTTCCAGGGGGTGTGCATGCCTACGAGCCCGACCCGGCCCTGGGGCAACTCCAGGAAGGCGGGCGCCGCGGCCTCGTCCAGGTTCCTGCCGGTTCCGGCGTGTACGATGCCGGCTTCGTCCAGGAGCGCGTTGGTAGCGAACAGCCCGTCCGACTCCGTGTCGAGTGGGTGGTTGTTCGCCCGGTTCACCATGTCGAACCCCATCGTCTTCAGGTCGGCCGCCACTTCGTGGGTGCCCCATTGGACGAGAGTCTCGCCGATGGGTTTGTTCATCGGCCCGCCGCCGCTGACGCTCCGCATGTCGATGAGCGTGACCTCCAGGTTCCCGACAGCGAGGTCGGCATCCCGGATGAGCTGGAGCGCCGCCCGGACACCCTCATCTGCGGACTGCGAAGCCGGGCGTCTGATAAGTAGATCCCCGACACTCGCGATCGTAAAAGTCCCGGGCATCGTCATGGCCATGTCCCGCGGGCTGAGCGGTGGGGGCCTTTCCTGGGCGCCAGCGGGAACGTGCCACGCCAGTGAGCAAGCTGTCAGCCCAATCACCAGACGGATTGGGTGAAACCGTGGACGAAGGGATCGTTGGTCAGAAGTTATGCGCATGATTCTTCCTCTCATTGAGGTCAGGCACCCTCAGCCAGCGACGGTCCAGTGGCAGCGTCCCGTCGCCTCACTCACGCGCGCTCACTGCACGCCCCACCCGGATCACCCCGACATTCCCTTCGATGCGGATCGTGGTGCCCAGCTCCCGCGACAGCCGCTGCAACCGCTCGAGAATCCGTTGCGCGATCTCGGGCGACGCGATGCGAGGAATCCCGAGTCTGGAGTCCGGAAGGTCAATTCCCAGCTCGGTGGGGTACAGCCGCACCTCGGCCAGCTGGCCATCCTCGTACCGGCTGACCGCCACCACACTCTCCAAGGAATGCGACGAGCCCCCGAAGAACCTCGCGAAACCCTGTCGCGTCGAGATGGGGGTTGCATCCGTCATCCCCTGAGACACAGCGAGCGTCCACTGCGCCTGGCGGAAGAACATGCCGAGGCCGTAGAAGATCGGCTTCCCCTTGTAGATCTCGATACCACGCAGCGTTTGGACGCCACTCCCGACCCACACATCGGCTCCGCTGTCGATAGCCTGGTGCGCCAGGTCGACGTAGAAATCCGGTGGTTGGGTGCTGTGATGCATGGTTTCAAGGACCGACTGGCTCTCGTGCGTATGAATCGTCCCGATCACGAAGTCCGAGTACTGCTTGGCGTTGCGGATGCTCCTGAGAATCCGGGTGAGATCGTTTTGGTTCATTGAGAAATCGATCGTTCCGGGCGTCTCTCCGGGTCTTGCGGCCCGGTAGGTCGGATCCTCTCGTCCCGAGCTCGAACCGAAGAACCTCAGCCTGTCCGAAGGCTCGTTGCGCGGTGCCGCCCGCGGATTGTCATAGTTCGTGCTGTACTCCATCAGCTCGTCGCGGATCTGTCTTAGCGACGCCAGATGCTCCGGCTTGAGCACGATGGCCTCCGATAGGTTGAGCATGTTGAGCCCAGGGCGCCCGCCCAGGTTGCCTTCCCGATGGGTCGCCGCCAGCCGCCGGTTCACCTGGAACAGCGGGGTGTGCATGCCTACGAGCCCGACCCGGCCTTTGGGCAACTCCAGGAAGGCCGGGGCCGCGGCCTCGTCCAGGTTCCTGCCGGCTCCGGCGTGCACGATACCGGCCTCGTCCAGGAGCGCGTTGGTAGCGAACAGCCCCTCCGACTCCGAGTCGAATATGTGGTTGTTCGCCCGGTTCACCATGTCGAACCCCATCGTCTTCAGGTCGGCGGCCACTTCGTGCGTGCCCATGAAGTTGAACGCCGGCCCGTCGAACTGGCGTATGTTGCTGAGCGACCCCTCCAGGTTCCCGATGGCGAGGTCGGCATCCCGGATGAGCTGGAGCGCCGCCCGGACACCCTCATCTGCGGACTGCGAGGCCGGGCGCATGATGATCAGATCCCCGACACTCGCGATCGTGAAAGTCCCGGGCATCGTCATGGCCATGTCCCGCGGGCTGAGCGGTGGGGGGGGCGTCTGGGCGCCAGCGGAAACGCTCCACGCCAGTGAGCAAGCGGTCAGCCCAATCACCAGACCGACTGGGTGAAACCGTGGACGAAGGGATCGTTGGTCAGGAGTTATGCGCACGATTCTCTCCTCTTGTTGAGATCAGGCAGCCTCAGGCACTAAGCCCATGCCGCTGGCTCCGGAGCTGAATATTGTGTGTGAATCGCTGTCACACAATTAACAGACGTCGCCGAGGTATCCGCCGCCGCCACTCGACACTGAGAACGCAACTTCGGGGGCACCGACGATGACGGCTCGTGATGCCTTAGGCCACCAGCGCACCAACGCTCACGTTGAAGTCCACCCCACCCTTCAGCGTGTTCACCATGATACAGCCGTTCTTGGCGATGCCCACGAGGTGTGCAAAGAGATCGCTGTCGGCACAGTCGCCCGTCACTTCCAGTGAGACGGAAGTGAATCGTGAGGGGTTATCGGCGAGGGCTCCCGTCACCAAGATCTGTACGTCCGAAACGGCGGCCTCTCGGGCCTTGATCGCGGCCAGCATGGTGCTCATGAAGCAGCCTCCGACCGCTGCCAAAAAATATTCGCCGCCCATGGGGCCTTCGTCGGCGCCGCCTTTGGCCTCGGGCCGGTCGACGAGCACTTTGTGCTCTCGAACGGTCGCCTCGCTCGTCGACGGGCCAACCTGACGGACTCGGATCTTCATCTCTGCCATGATTCCCCCAGTCTACACGGCATCGAATCGAGTCGCAACGCCGGGAGCCACGCTGAAAAGAGCCGGAATCGTCACGTGCAGGAAGCCCATCGAGCCTGGCTCCCCCTTACGCTCTGCGCGGTAACGGCCCGCCTAGATCCTGAAGAGACGATTGATCTTGATCACGAAGCCGCGGTTGCTGAGCTCGGACCAGCGATCCAGGACGTCCGTGTCGCGATCCTCGGTGTAGACGATGAACAGCTCGCTCCCGGGGGCCCACTCCCACCGGAAGCGGAAGTTGCCGCTGACCGCGCGGCTTCGCGAGTTGTATTGGACGAGCCCGCTCACGAAGGCTCGAGGCGTCAGCGTGTAGGTCACACGCGTCACCGCGACGTGCTGGTCGAACCGGCCCTGGGGTAGGTCGATCCAGTTGAAGGATATGCTGGGCTCCACCGAAATCTGGGGCGTGACCTCTATGCGACCACGGCTCAGCCCTGCAGAGGTCAGCGTGCCACCGTAGTAGTCGCCCAGGCGCAGGGAGAGGTTGCCCGAATAGGGACGCTGAGATCCCAGCGTGTAGCTGAGCCGTACGTCGGGGAAGGAGTACCGACCGGCCGGGATCGTCGCTCCCGAGATGCGGGCGTCCGTCATCAGGTTCTCGTAGTTGTCGGTGTAGCCCACGCTGAACTGATCACTGTTCTCGAACTCGACACTGAACTGGCCGCCCCAACTCCGGCTCTCGACGTAGCCTGCCCGTTCGTTTTCCAGGTAGTCGATGTCCGACTGGAACGTGAGTTGGCGGATCCAGGAGATGGAGCGGGTGCGGGGGCTGAAGCGTCCCGACAGCACCGACTGTCGAAAGTCTTTCCTTCGCACGAACCCGATCTCCGGGTTGAAGTCGTCTCCGACCACGAGGTGGTCCACCGTGCCACCCCACTGGTCCGCATCGTAGGAGATCCGGCCCCGGTAGCTCGCGTCGAGGCCGTTCAGCCCGTCCGTCTCGGTCTTGGCGTAGTACGCGAGCACGCCCAGGTCGTCCGACAGCCCGAAGAATCCGTCCACGCCCCACGCCTGGTTGGAGCCCCGGCCGGTCAGCGACCGGGACCTGTTCTCGAAGAGCACCCCTACGCTGCTCCGGGCGAAGATGTCCTTCTTGAGCCGCACCACGGAGAAGTTCGTCGACTTCGCTCCGACGCTCGCGGCGGCGTCCGTCTGGATACCGATCAGCCCGACGTCGAAGGAGCCGACTTTTCCGGTCACGCGGCCGCCGCCCAGGATCGGCACAGGCTCCCCATCCTGGAGGCCGATGCGCCGGCTGAAGAACATCGTGGGAGCCCCCCCACCCCCAAAGCCGCCGAAGCCGCCGAAGCCGCCGAAGCCCGCGGGGGCGAACCTGAAGATGCCTTGCCCCTCCAGGAAGAACTCTCGCTTCTCCGGGAAGAAGAGACTGAATCGCGTCAGGTTGACCTGCTGCTCGTCCACCTCGACCTGGGCGAAGTCGGTGTTGTAGGTGAAGTCGGCCGTGAGGTTCTCGGTGATGCCGTACTTTACGTCCAAGCCCGCGTCGGCGTAGCCGTCGTTCGAGATCTGGGGGTCGACGGTCAGGTCGGTCCGCGACCCTGCGATACCGTAGGGTTTCACCTCGAGGTTGCGGCTCGCGGGTGGTGCCTCGATCCCCACGAGCGTCCCGTACATCGAGACCCGGAAGGTCCCGGACCCTCCCCCGCCCGCCACCGAGAGGGGGAGCGCCCGGATGAAGTTCTGCTCGTTCCTGCGCACGACCGTGCGCCGCATCTGGATACCCCACACTTGCTCCCGACCCGGCCGATATCTGAGCGACTTGAACGGGATCGCCATCTCGATCGACCACCCGCCGTCGAAGAGCGAGGGGCGGGTCTCCCAGACGGGATTCCAATCACGATTGGGATTGCCCTCGTCCGTAAATTGTCCATCGGTAATGCCTCCGATGGCGTTTCCGAAGAAGTAGGCCGCATTCCGGCGATCGTAGAACGTGTCCAGATAGACCCCGAAGTGATCGTTGAACCGTAGGTACTGCGAGTCGTGCCTCATCTCGTTCGCGACCCAACCGTCGGGTCCGGCCGTGTCCCAGATCTTGGCCGACACATAAACGTTGTTGTCGTCGAATCCGATCCAGACCTCGGTGAGCTCGCTGGGCTCGCCGTACTCCTCGGGTACACCCTGGACGAACTCGGTGATCGGAGGAATGCTCCGGTAGAACGGCTCGTCGAGGACCCCGTCGATCTCGAGCGGCTCGGTCACACGGACGGCTCTCAACGTGGCGCCGTCCTGGCCGGCCTGGTTGATCATCGCACCGCCGACAGGCGCGGGGGGACCGTCGATCTCGAGCCGATCGGCACCACCTTCTTGGGACACCTGTGCCACCAAGCCCTGGAATGCCATCACGATCATCGCGAGGGCCAGGAGCTCGGTTCGCGGCCAGTTCAACTCGCCGACCAGGTTCTCGTCGAACGCGGCGACCTCAATTGTCTCCTAATCGGATCTAACAGGCTCTGCACTCAGTTGCCGCCGCGGCGGGGCACATTGGTGGGCCCACCGCCAGCTTCGTAGTAGAAGATGGGCACGATGTCCTTCGCATTCCACGAGGGGACCTGTCCCCACTTCTCGTCGTACTTCGCCGTGGGTCTCGCGGTGAGCACCTCCTCCAAGTGCATCCCGCTCGCGATCATTTCGGTGATCGTGTCGCGGATGTCCACAACCATGTCCAACACCTCGATGAGTCCGTCCCGGTCCGTAAAGCCCTCGCCGTGACCAGGAATGACCTTGGTGTTCGGTCCCGACAGAGCGATGGCTGTCTCCGTGGCTGCGATTATCCCCGCGACGCTCCCGCCGTTGTAGACGTCGATGATGGGGTACATGTTGGTCCGGAACACGTCCCCCGTGTGCAGGACGTCCGAGTCGACGAAATGGACGTAGCTGTCCCCGTCGGTGTGGGCGCGCGGGACGAGAAAGACCCTCACCTCCTCTTCGTTCATGTAGAAGGTGACGGCATCGGAGAACGTGAGGATCTGGCGGGCGCTTTCCGGGGGTATGGCCCCGTAGGACCCTCCATTACGGGGCGCATGGTGCCCTCGGAACATCTTTTCCCGGACGTTTTCGTGAGCGAGGATCGTCGCGCCCAGGTCCGCCATGACTTCGTTCCCCCCCCAGTGGTCAATGTGGACGTGGGTGTTGATGACAAAACGGATCTCCTCATCGGTAATCGCCCGGACCCCCTCGAGGACGCTCTCGACCAAATTCGGCACCTGGTCGTCCACGAGGAGGACCCCGTCGGGGCCGGGCAAAACCCCGACGTTCCCCCCAGCGGCAGGGGTCTGGAGCATGTAGACGTTTCCCTGGACGGGGATAACGTGCATGGCCTCCACTTGCTGAGCCGCCTCGAACGCGCCGAGCAGAGTCCCGGGAAGAAGCGCCAGAAGGAGAACGGGAAGAAGGGCAACGGTCAGAGACCAGGCGGTTCGCCGTGGAGATAAATTCATAGCTCCTCCGAGCGTGAAAGGGGAAGGAACCGCAAGCTACATCCCGGAAAGGCTCCTCTCAAGACCGGGTTGAAAGCCGTTCGAGGGCTCCCCGCATCCTCTCGTTCACCGGGGGCGGTTCACTCGCAGCCCAGCGACGATCTTGCTCGGAAGCTGTCCCAACCGTAGTTGAAGGTTCCTGATAGGGGAGAAAGAAAAGTGGTGGCTCCGGGGGTCCCGGGCCGATAGGCTCGGGTAGGCAAAAACCCCAACACGGAGCCACCACGATGAAGAGAACGTACGAGGTAAGGGATCGGGCGGACAAGCGCGCGATCAGGGAGTTCCTGAAGCGGGAGGGGCAGTTTCTGCTTCCGATGCTTGAGCTCGTGGAGCAGACGGAGGTCGCGATCGACGAAGTCATCCAGGTGATGGGACGAGCGACGATCGAAGCGGTGCTGGAGATGAGCGCCGAGGGTGTGGCAGGCGTGAAGCAGGCAGGTCGGTCACGAGCGGAAGACGACACGGTGTGGTATGGCCGGCAGGGTGGTGTGGTTTACCTATCGGACCGGAAGGTGCGTGTGGAGCGGCCACGGCTCAGGCGCCGGGGCGCCGGGGAGGGTGGCGAGGTCGAGGTGCCGGCGTACGCAGCGATGCGGAGACCGGGCGCCGTGGCGGATCGGATGCTCGAGGTCCTGATGGCGGGGGTGAGCACGCGGAAGTACGGCCGTGTGATCGGTGAGATGGCCGACACGGTCGGGGTGAGCAAGTCGGCGGTGAGCCGTGAGACGGTCGAGGCCTCGGAGCGCGTGCTGAAGGAGCTGATGGAGCGCCGGCTGGATGCGTGGGACCTCCTGGTGATCTACCTGGACGGGATCCAGATGGGCTCGCACCACGTGCTTGCTGCGGTAGGCGTGGACTCAGACGGAAAGAAGCACGTGCTGGGCGTGAGGGAAGGAGCGAGTGAGAACGCCGAGGTGACCAGCGCGCTCCTAGAGGATCTGGTCGAGCGCGGCCTGGACCCGGGCAGGCGGCGGCTGTTCGTGATCGATGGCTCGAAAGCGCTCAGGAAGGCGATCGAGAAGGTGTTCGGCCAACGTCACCCCATCCAGCGCTGCCGCAACCACAAGCTCCGCAACGTGCTGGGTCATCTGCCGAAGGATCAGCATCCTCAGGTGAAGGCGGCGTTCCGGGCGGCGATGAAGCTGGACGCGAAGCAGGGCGAGCAGAAGCTCGAGCAGCTCGCCCGATGGCTCGAGCGCGACCACCCCTCGGCCTCGGCCAGCCTACGCGAAGGCCTCAGCGAGATGTTCACGATCAACCGGCTCGGCCTCCCGCCGCGGCTGAGGAAGTGCCTGGGCTCGACCAACCTGATCGACAGCACCCACTCGGGCGTAAGACAGAAGACCCGCAGGGTGACCCACTGGAAGAACGGAGCGATGGCCTTGCGCTGGGCTGCGGCCTCGTTCGTGGAGACCCAGAAGAGCTACCGGAGGATCATCGGCTACGACCAGCTCTGGATGCTCAGGGCCCACCTCGACCACCATGAACCGGTTGCCGAAATGAGAAAGGCAGGCTAACAAGGAGACTCTCCGGAGCCACCACCTTCAACTGTCAGCGGGACACCATCCTTGCTCGCGAAATGACACGGGCTGAGCTACCCTTACGCACTCACGGCACAAAGGGAGGAACTGTGACCGGTAGAGATAGAATTCTTGTTGGTCTTGTGCTCGCTCTGACTGTGTTTACACACCTGGAAGTGAGCGCGCAAGACAGCGGACAGAGGCCCTTCCGTTCGATAACACAAGCGATGCTGAATGACCCCGACCCGGCGGACTGGCTCATGTGGCGCGGTGGGTACCGGCACTGGGGGTACAGCGCGCTCGATCAGATAACCCCAGACAACGTGAACGAGCTTCGGTTGGCTTGGTCGTGGCAATTTGAGCCGGGCGGTCCCGGATCCAACGGAATGCAGATCGAGCCGACCGTGTACGACGGAGTCATGTACGTTCGTCACGCAAACGAACGCTATTCGGCGCATGACGCGACTACGGGGGACATCATTTGGGAGTATTCCCGTCCGTTGCCCGAGGAAATCACGTCAGGGGCGGGAGCGGGGGGGGTGGGCGGGCGCGCGTTCACCTTGCATCGGGGAAGGGGCGTCGCCGTCTACGGAGACAAGCTCATAGCTCACTCGACAGACGGGATCCTCTTCGCCTTGGACCTCCGGACGGGCAATCTCGTGTGGGAAACGGAGATGGTGGATTACCGTCGCGGCCAGCAGCCCAGCGGCGCGCCCGTTGTGTTCGATCGCGTAATTACTGTGCCCTACAACTGCACTGCCTGGACCGCCGCCGATACGTGTCATATGTCGGGCTACGATGTCGAGACAGGCGAGAGGGTGTGGCGTTGGTATACCAGTCCCACGCCGGAGGATCCAATGCACGATACGTGGGGCGATGACCCCCAGGTGTACCCGCTCGAGTCAAGGCGGAACATGTCCCCGTGGCAAACACCCGCCGTCGATACTGAACGCGGGCTGTTCATCTTCGGGGTCGGCTCCAGCGCGCCGCAGCAACCTGAGTTGGCCGGAACCGATGGGAAGTGGCCCGATCGACTCTACCAGGGATCGACCGTGGCCCTCAATTACCGAACGGGTGAGCTCGTGTGGTGGGCCCAGCACCATACGGACATGTGGAACAACGACTCCGTACACGACAGGATTCTCGTCGATTCCCCCGTGGATCCCGATCCGCCCGGCGCCCTCGGGGTGAACCCGGACATCACGCCCGGCGAAGAGCGAACGCTTGTGGTGGGCTCCTTCTCGAAGGACGCCATCTTCTACGCCTACGACAGAAGCGATGGCACGTTCCTGTATGCGAGGCCCACAGCCTACCAGAACGTCATCCAGAGTTACGACGGCAGGACCGGCGCCTACACCACGAATCCCGACGCGGTCATGATCGCGGACGAGGACCGTGACGCTACGGTATGTAAGCAGAATAGACGGGTTCCCCAGGGGGCCTACAGTCCGCTCACCAACGCCTACTATGTTCCGGCCTTCAACGGCCGCTGCACCGTAATGCGCGTCAGGTCGCTCTCACCCACGCTACAAACCGGCTACAACACATCGACGGTGCGGGGCGTCCCTAGCCCGGTACCCCATCTGGGGCAGCCCGAGGCGATCGACGTCTCAACGGGCAAGACGCTTTGGCGTCTGGACCGCGAGGCACCCCTGTACGGGATGCTCACCACGGGGGGTGGTCTTCTCTTCTCCGGCGATACGAACCGGCGCTTCTACGCGATCGACCAGTGGACGGGAGAGACCCTGTGGGAGACGATCCTCAGCGGTGTGAGCGACATTGCGCCCATCACGTACGCGGTAGACGGCCGACAATACATCGCGGTCATCTCACCCGGGGGTAGCTCAGGAGCGGTGAGCCACGTGGGTCAGCTGCGCGTCCGGGTACCGACCGGCCGGGGAAACATGGGCCACACCCTGTTCGTCTTCGCCTTACCGAGGCAGTAGTACGCTAGAATCGGACCCCGATCGCGAGCCCAGGCTGATCATGGAAGAGGTGCTCGATCTCCGCTGAGGACCTCGGATGATCGAGCGTCCGCATGTACTTCAAGATTAGGACGCCCACTTGTCGAGAAAACCGGGACCGGTTCAGTTGCGGGTGAAGTCCTTCCCGGGGGGCGGATACCTACGTGGAGGTCCGGCTCCGGTGGGGTTGTCGTGGAAGGAGCGGTTCCAAGAGCAAGGAGAAGAGCCATGCGTGCGAATAGAGTCATCCCTCTGCTTCTGTTCGTCGCTTTCGCCCCGTCCTCGGCCTGGTCCCAAACCCCGCCCCCGCTTGCTCCCCGAGACATGGCCATGACGATGCCCGGCACGTTCACCTTCGTGAGTGTCGGGGACATCATCATCAAGACGCCGATCTCGCGTTTGGCGGACGAAAACGTCCAGGCGGCTCTTCGTCTCATCCGAGAGGGGGACGTGGCGTTCGCTAACCTGGAGGGCAACTTGGCGGATTTCCGCAGCTACCGGGAGCTACTGTCGGGCTCACAGGGCCGGCCGGCCGACTTGGTGGCGAGCGCTGAAGTGGCGAGGGACCTCAAGCCCATGGGTTTCGACTTGGTCAATCGGGCCAACAACCACCTCTTCGATAATGAATTGGAGGGGATGGTTGAGACGAGCCGGCTCCTGGACGAGGTCGGAATCGTCCACGCCGGTTCGGGTAGGAATCTGGACGAAGCAGCGGCCCCAGCGTTCCTGGAGACCCCCAAGGGGCGGGCTGCTCTGGTCGGCATGAACACGCCCGGCTTGTCGGGACTGGAACGCCTCGCTGCGACCTCCCGGACGGGGAATCTGAATGGGAAGCCGGGGCTCAACATGCTGCGTTACTCCGCGCAGATCGTCCTGACCCGGGGACAGGTAGAGGCACTGCGGCAGATCCAGGAGGAACTGCTGGAGTACGGGGACCGCTACGACAATCCTAGTTCGGCGCGCGACCTGGGGCCGGACCGTGTCAGCTTCTACGGCTCCCCCCCGGGGCCGAATTCGACCTTTCGGGTAGCCAGGGCGGGTGAGGTCCCCGGGACCATCGATTACACGCTGAACCGGGGCGACGTGGAGCGGGCGCTCCGAAGCATTCGCAACGCCAAGCAATACTCGGATTTCGTGATCGCCACGATCCACTCGCACGAGCGTCAATCGGTGGTAGAGACCGGGACCTTCTCGACACGTCCTCCCGACTTCTACGTCGAGCTCGCTCGCGCGGCGATCGACGCGGGCGCCGACGTATGGGTGGGTCACGGGGTGCACACCCTCAGGGGCATAGAGATCTACCGGGGCAAGCCCATCTTCTACGGGATGGGATTGTTCGTTCGGCAGTTGCATTGGACCCTCGCAGTCCAGTTCGGGATGACCGATTGGTCGCCCGACCCCTTTGGTATCCGGGGGGGCAACGCCATGGCGCCCGAGAGCTCAGCTGGGCAGGCGCTTGAGAGCATCGTCGGCGTGAGCCGCTTCGAGGACGGGAAACTTGTGGAGGTGCTCGTCTATCCCATCGACCTGCGCTACGACGTAGGCGAGCCTCGCCCGGACTCCCGATTCGGGATCCCCCAGATCGCGTCTCCAGAGCTAGGCAGGCGAATTCTGCAGCGGGTCCAGCGCCTCTCCAGAGAGCTCGGAACCGAGATGACGATCGAGGGCAACCGCGGCGTGATCCGGGTTGCCGAGTACACCCCGTGACATCGAGATGTTCGACGGGCTAGTACCCTCCCCTCTTGGAGACGGAAACCACGGTGAAGATGATCATGAAGAGATGGTTACTGGCTTCGCTCACACTTGCCGTGTGTGCTTCAGCCCGACCCGTAACGGGACAGGAGAGGAACCTGTACTGGGGGGATACCCACGTTCATACGTCCTATTCTTCGGATGCTTATGGCTTTGGGAACGTCACTGCGGATCCCGAGACGGCGTATCGTTTTGCCAAGGGGCTTCCCGTGGTCCACCCGGGCCTCGGGAGCCGGGTGCGTCTCGATCGGCCGCTCGACTTCCTAGCTGTGGCGGACCACTCCCCATTCGGAGCGGGGGCTCCCATCGAAGGGGATAGGAACACACCCGAGTTCCAGGAGGCCGCGTGGTCGCTTTATGTGGACGCGGCCGAACGAAACAACAACCCGGGTACCTTCACGGCGATCATTGGGTGGGAGTGGACGTCCACGCCAAATAGAGCAAACCTGCATCGCGTGGTGTTCACTCCGGCCAATGCTGAGACGGCGAAAAAGTTCCTCCCGCTTTCGGCCAGGGACAGCCCGCGGCCGGAGGACCTGTGGAGCTGGCTCGAGGATACCAGTGATCGCCTCGGGATCGACTTCGTCGCCATTCCCCACAACTCGAACCTCTCCACGGGACTGATGTTCGACATGGTGGACAGTGAAGGCCGTCCCATCAGCGCCGAGTACGCGAGGACCCGCATGAGGTGGGAGCCGCTCGCTGAGGTGCTCCAGATGAAGGGCACGTCCGAGACGCATCCGTTCCTCTCGCCGGAGGACGAATTCGCGAACTTCGAGATCTATCCGTTCCTCCTGCTTGGAGGCCCTGCCGTTATCGACCCGGGCCCCTTCGTGCGTACGGCTCTTCTCCGGGGGCTCCAGATCGAGCAAGGGGTGGGTGTCAATCCGTACAAGTTGGGACTCCAGGGTGCGACCGACTCCCACACGGGCCTGAGCGATACGGATGAGGACATGCACGCGGGCTATGTCGCAATCATATCCGGTCCAGCGGGGGGCCTCGAACCGGCGCCGAGGGGCAGAGGTGTGGGGTGGGACGGTGCGGCCCAGGGGATCACCGGAGCGTGGAGCACGGCCAACACCCGTCAGGCTCTGACCGCGGCCTTCAAGCGGAAGGAGGTCTACGCCACGAGCGGCCCACGAATTCAGCTCCGGGTGTTCGGAGGTTTCGAGTTCGAAGCCGGGGATGCCAACGCTCGTGACGTCGCGGCCGTGGGGTACGGAGGAGGTGTTCCGATGGGAGGGGACCTCGCCCAGGCGCCCAACGACACGCCCGTGTCCCTGCTGATTCACGCTGTAAAGGACCCCGCGGGCGCGAATCTGGATCGGGTGCAGGTGATCAAGGAGTGGCTCGAAGACGACGGCGAGACCCACGAACGTGTGTACGACGTGGCGTGGGCGGGCCGGCGCACCGCTGCGAACGGGAAGGTGCCGGCAATCGGCAGCACCGTTGACGTGGCCCGGGCGACCTATGACAACTCGATCGGGACCGCGGAGCTCGCGACCGTGTGGGTGGACCCCGACTTCGATGCGGACGAGCGTGCATTCTACTACGTCCGGGTTCTGGAGATTCCTACACCGCGATTTTCGACCTATGACGCGGTGGCGCTTGGGCTCAACCCCGAACAGGCTACGGACCGGCCCGCGGCGATCCAGGAGCGGGCTTACTCGTCGCCGATCTGGTACACGCCGTGACCGAGATGGAAACCACGATGAAGGAAACCACGTGAAGATGACCTGGAAGAGATGGTTGCTGGTTTCGCTCACACTCGCCCCGACCTCGGCCTGGTCCCAAACCCCGCCCCCGCTTGCTCCCCGAGACATGGCCATGACCATGTCGGGCACGTTCACCTTCGTGAGCGTCGGTGACCTCATCATCAAAACGCCGGTCTCGCATCTGGCGGACGAAAACGTCCAGGCGGCTCTTCGCCTCATCCGAGAGGGGGACGTGGCGTTCGCTAACCTCGAGGGCAACTTGGCGGATTTCCGCAGCTACCGGGGGCTGCTGTCGGGCTTCCAGGGGATTCGGGACTTGGTGGGGAGCGCTGAAGTGGCGAGGGACCTCAAGCCCATGGGCTTCGACATGGTCAATCGGGCCAACAACCACCTCTTCGATAATGAATTGGAGGGGATGGTTGAGACGAGCCGGCTCCTGGACGAGGTCGGAATCGTCCACGCCGGTTCCGGCAGGAATCTGGACGAAGCAGCGGCTCCGGCGTTCCTGGAGACCCCCAAGGGGCGGGCTGCTCTGGTCGGCATGCACACGCCCGGCCCGTCGGGACTGGAACACCTCGCCGCGACCTCCCGAATCGGGAATCTGGACGGGAAGCCGGGGCTCAACATGCTGCATTACTCCGCGGAGATCGTTCTGAACCGAGGGCAGGTAGACGCACTGCGGCAGATCCAGGACGAGCTGCTGGAGTACCGGAACCGCTACGACAATCCTAGTTCAGCGCGCGACCTGGGACCGGACCGTGTCACCTTCTACGGCTCCCCCCCGGGGCGGAATCCGATCTTTCGGGTAGCCAGGGTGGGTGAGGTCCCCGGGACCATCGATTACACGCTGAACCGGGGCGACGTGGAGCGGGCGCTCCGAAGCATTCGCAACGCCAAGCAATACTCGGATTTCGTGATCGCCACGATCCACTCGCACGAGCGTCAGTCGGTGTTGGAGGAGGGGAGCTTATCGACACGTCCTCCCGACTTCTACGTCGAGCTGGCTCGCGCGGCGATCGACGCGGGCGCCGACGTATGGGTGGGTCACGGGGTACCCGTCATCAGGGGCATAGAGATCTACCGGGGCAAACCCATCTTCTACGGGATGGGAGACTTCGTTCGGCAGTTGCACTGGACCCTCCCAGTCCAGTTCGGGATGACCGATTGGTCGCCCTACACCTCTGGTCGCCGGGGGGGCAACGCCATGGCGCCCGAGAGCGTATATGGGCAGTCGCTGGAGGGCATCGTCGGCGTGAGCCGCTACGAGGACGGGGAGCTCGTGGAGGTGCTCGTCTATCCCGTCGACCTGCGCTACGACGTAGGCGAGCCTCGCCCGGACTCCCGATTCGGGATTCCCCAGATCCCGTCTCCGGAGCGAGGCAGGCGAATCCTGGAGCGGGTCCAGCGCCTCTCCAGAGAACTCGGAACCGCGATGACGATCGAGGGCAACCGCGGCGTGATCCGAGTCATGAGGTAACCGTGAAGCAACGGCTCGATGTTCGACGGGCCAACACCCTTTTGGAGACGGAAACCACGATGAAGATGATCATGAAGAGATGGTTACTGGCTTCGCTCACACTTGCCGTGTGTGTTTCTGCTTCAGCCGGACCCGTGACGGGACAGGAGAGGAACCTGTACTGGGGGGATACGCACGTTCACACGTCCTATTCCGGTGATGCTTATGGCTGGGGAACCACGACGGATCCTGAGATGGCCTATCGTTTTGCCAAGGGGCTTCCCGTGGTCCACCCGGGTCTCGGGAGCCGGGTGCGTCTCCATCGGCCGCTCGACTTCCTAGCGGTGGCGGACCACTCTCCAGTCGGAGCGGGGGCTCCCGTCGAAGGGGATAGGAACACACCCGAGTTCCAAGAGGCCGCGTGGTCGCTTTATGTGGACGCGGCCGAACGAAACAACGACCCGGGCACCTTCACGGCGCTCATAGGGTGGGAGTGGACGTCGATGCCCGGCGGGGCGAACCTGCATCGTGTGGTGTTCACTCCAACCGATGCTGAGACGGCGAAGAGGTTCCTCCCGCTCTCCTCCCGGGACAGCCCGCGGCCGGAGGACCTTTGGAGCTGGCTCGAGGATACCAGTGATCGCCTGGGGATCGACTTCGTCGCGATTCCCCACAACTCGAACGTTTCCATGGGACTGATGTTCGACATGGTGGACAGCGACAGCGACGGCCGTCCCATCAGCGCCGAGTACGCGAGGACGCGCATGAGATGGGAGCCGCTCGCTGAGGTGCTCCAGGTGAAGGGCACGTCCGAGACCCATCCGATGTTCTCGCCGGAGGACGAGTTCGCGAACTTCGAGCTTTATCCGTACCGCCTGCTAGGAGGCCCAGCCCTTATCGACCCGGGCGCCTTCCTACGTACGGCTCTTCTCCGGGGGCTCCAGATCGAGCAAGGGGTGGGCGTCAATCCGTACAAATTGGGATTCCAGGGTGCGACCGACTCCCACACGGGCCTGAGCGATCCGGATGAGGACATCTTCACGGGCAGGTCGCCCATGCAGGCCGGCCCAGCGGGGGGCCTCACGCCGGCTCCGCCGGTGGGTGGCCGCGAGAGGGATGGGGTGGGGTGGGACTCTGCGGCGCAGGGGATCACCGGAGCGTGGAGCACGGCCAACACCCGTGAGGCTCTGACCGCGGCGTTCAAGCGCAAGGAGGTCTACGCCACGAGCGGCCCGCGGATGCGGCTGCGGGTGTTCGGAGGTTTCGAGTTCAAAGCCGAGGATGCCAACACTCGTGACATCGCGGCCGTGGGATACGGAGGCGGCGTTCCGATGGGAGGGGACCTCGCCCAGGCGCCGAACGACGCGCCCGTGTCCTTGTTGATTCATGCCGTAAAGGACCCCACGGGCGCGAATCTGGATCGGGTGCAGGTGATCAAGGGATGGCTCGACGACGACGGTGAGACCCACGAACGTGTGTACGACGTGGCGTGGGCGGGCCGGCGCACCGCCGCGAACGGGAAGGTGCCCGCGATCGGCAGCACCGTCGATGTGGCCAGGGCGACCTATGACAACTCGATCGGGAGCGCGGAGCTCGCGACCGTGTGGGTGGACCCAGACTTCGATGCGGACGAGCGCGCGTTCTACTACGTCCGGGTTCTGGAGATTCCCACGCCACGATATTCGACGTATGACGCCGTGGCGCTCGGGCTCGACCCCGAACAGGCTACGGACCGGCCCACGGCGATCCAGGAACGGGCGTTCTCGTCGCCAATCTGGTACACGCCGTGACCAGGGTTGCCGGGACCAACTGACCTACTACCGGGAGGTAAGATACCATGGATAGAAGAGGATTCGTGAAGCTCGCGGCCGCGAGCCCGGCGTTAGCAAGCCCCGTCTACGCAGGATGTTCAGACGGCAACCCCGACAGCGACGCGAGTGGGACCGTCATCGGCGCACCGTCACTCGACTCCCAGACCGGTTTCACCTTCTATTCCCCTCTCGCCGAGGAATGGTACCGCGCCGGAGAGTACTTCGAGTGGACCTCGACGACTCGCAACAACGAGGGCCGTCGAGTGAATGTCTTCTACCGGACCTTTGGGAGCCGTTCCAACCCGGCCCTGGTGATGCTCCACGGCGGTGGCCAGTCGAGTTTCGACTTTCGGGAGCTGATCCCCTTCCTGGAAGAGGACTACTTCATCGCGGCCCTCGACTGCCCCGGATTCGGCTTCTCGGACAAACCTCAGGACGGCTATTCGTATATGCTGGAGGACGACGCGAAGCTCGTCGACTACTTCGTTCGGGAGATCGTGGGGCTGTCTCAGGTTAATATCCTGAGTCACAGTCGCGGCGGGAGCGTCGGCCTCGCTTTTCTGGGCGACTACCTAGCACGCGAGGAGAAAGAATACGAGATCACCTACCAATTCCTAACCGCCAGTGGGTTCTTTCTTCCGCTGGTTAATCTCCCCCAAACGGTGAGGGACATCCTACACCCGGTGCGGGGTCCCGAGCAGATGCGCCAGCAGCAGGCCCAGCCCCGGTTGACGCAAGGCACACCCGAGGGGCTCGCCCGCGCTGACATCCAGGCGTTCAACGACGGGACCAGCGTGCGTCTTCATACTTTTAGATACCAGCTGGAGCGGGTATTTAATGGCGACCGCTGGCTCGACAACCTTCGCGAGAGCCCGGTCCCGACAGCGCTGATCTGGGGGCTTCAGGACACGACGAACCCGGTACGTCTGGCCAATCACATCTGGTTGAACCACATCGACAAGAGGTCGGTGGAGAGCAGCTATTGGATCCTGCCGACGGTCGACCACAACCCGCACCGCGAGGAGCCTGAAGAGATGGCCGGGATCATGCGCTCCTGCCTGGAGGGGGGGATCCCCGCTCCGGAGGACGAGAAGCCGTTTATGCGGGCCAGGACTCGGGACAGGACCGCGACATCACCCGTCTACGTGGGTCGCTCCACCGCCGAGGACACTGTCTTCCCAGGAGCCGTTGAGTACTCGCCGGACGGGTACAGTTTGTGAGCCCGGAGCTCTGCGATCGACCCATCAGATCCCCTGGCTTAGCGTCTTCGTGGAAGGCGTGGCCTAGGGGCCTTCGGGTCGGTCGGCTATCCCTGGAAGCCGGTCGCGGACAGCTGGATGGAGCTTCCATCCGGGTCGTTGAAAAAGAGTCGATCCTCGCTGCTGGTCTGGCCCTGAGGATTGGGGCTGATACGCGACTCCACTCCGGCCTCCCGCAGCGTTTCACTGAGGCGGGCCACGTCGTAGTCATCGACCCCGATGCAGATATGGTGGACGGTGCCGGGATTTGCGAGGGCGTGCAAGCTCAGGAAACTGGACCCGAGCCCGAGGTTGATCCCACCATTGCCCGGTCGGCTGACGACCTCGAGGTCGAGCAACCGCTGGTAGAACTCGGCGGAACGCTCGACGTCGGTCACGGCGAGCGTGGCGTGGTTCAGTGTTCGACCTCGGATCACTTGAGCGGATTGCCCCTCGGCCTTGGAACTGCTGGCCGCGAAGAGCGCCGTCAGCGCCGCAACGAGCTCGCGACGGGTGATCCGACGTTCCGCGAATTTCTGGACGAGATTGTCGACTGCCGTGGTCATCTGATGCCCCCTCGTTAGTCCGGTAGCGCGAACACGTGGATGGAGTTGCCGTTGTTGGGGCGACGCATATTCGGTGCCAGATCCCTTACAAGCATGTTGGCCCAGGTTGAACCCCCGGTCCCAGCCGGCATTGCCACATACTGTTTTCCATTCGCCATATAGGAAATCGGAAACCCTAGATTAGATGTGGGCAGGCGTGTCTGCCAGAGGATGTCTCCACTTTCTGCATCGTAGGCGTACATGTGACGATCCCAGTCTCCCGCGAATACCAAGCCTCCTGCGGTGGTGAGTGCAGCCGTGTTGATCGGCGAAGGCGTGCGATGACGCCACATGATCTCACCGTTGGTGATATTCATCGCCAACAATTCACCGAGGTTACCCCCGGATGCCGGATGTACGTAGTTGACTCGTCGTACCGGACCTATCCCACCACGATCGTCGCCCGGATCGAGGGGGCCGAAAGTCGCCAGTTGGCAGTTGAGGTGGATCGGGATGTACAACATGTTGGTTTGCGGGCTGTAGGCCATCGCACGCCAACTCTTGAATCCCGCGACGCTGGGGCACATAGCGATTTCCACACCGAGCTCGGGGATCATCCCAGGGCGGTAGGTGACTTCGCCGCTTGCCGGATCCACATCCACGATGTTCTGATAACCGACATCCGTGGCACTTATGAACTCGCCGGTGGTTCGATCCACCTGCCATAGGATCCCCAGCTTGCCGATCTTGAATAGTGACTTACGTCCGTCTACGTCGATCAGGACGCTCTCGAACACCTCATCCATGTCGTGGGTCTCGCCGGGTAGGTACTGGTAGTACCAGACCAATTCTCCGGTGTCCGGATCCAGGGCCAGGCTCGAGTTGGTGTAGAGCGCATCACCGTCAGTACCACGTACAACTCTGGCCCACGGTTTGGCCTGCGCCGTCGCCCAGTAGACGAGACCGGTTTCCGCGTCGTAGCTCCCGGCGATCCACGCATCACTTCCGGCCCTGAACCTCAAAGGCAGATCGCCCCAGGTGTCTCCTCCCGGCTCGCCCGGGCGTGCAATCGTGGAGAAGCGCCACCGCTCCTCCCCAGTCATCGGATCATGACCCGTAATGAAGCACACATCGTCCTTGTAGAGATCGCATCCGCTGATGCCGGTCACGAGGGTTCCGTTGGCGACGATAGGGCCGGCTGTATACATGTATCCCAGGCCTGGATCGGCAGTCTGGGTCTCCCACACCTGCCGTCCGGTGCGCGCGTCAATCGCGACGATGCTCGCGTTCCCAGTTGCCGCGTAAAGCATGTCGCCATAGATGGCGATGTTCTTCTGCACTCCGCGTAAGCCCACTATAAAGCGACCAGGCGGCACCCCGGAGTTGTCCGCCGTCGGCGTGCCGTCGACACGAGGCGTGATTCCTGGCCGGTACTCCCAGATCAGATCACCGGTGGCACCATCCAATGCCTGGATGACACCACGTGTGTTCGGCAGGTAGATGACGCCGTCATGGACCAGGGGCGCCGCTTCCTGCGTACCCGTGTCGTCCATGGCCCACGACCACGCCAATTGTAGTTGTCCGACATTGTCCGTCGTAATCTCATCGAGCGGACTGAAGCCCCACGCGTTGGCCGTCCCCCTCCAGTTCACCCAATCTCCTGGGGCGGGACTACGCAGCATCTCGTCGGTTACCGGGTCAAAATCGTCGATCTGTGCGGCAAGACCGGGGGCTCCCAACAGCACCACAAAGGATACCCAAATCGCGCATTTGCTTCTCGCCGTCAGTCCGACGTCATGTAAGAATTCAGGCGGGAGACAGGTCACCTGATGCCCCCTCGTTAGTCCGGTAGCGCGAACACGTGGATGGAGTTGCCGTTGTTGGGCCGACGCATATTTGGCGTCAGATCACTTGGAAGCATGTTGGACCAGCTTGCACCCCCGGTCCCAACCGGCATTGCCACGTACTGTTTTGCATTCGCCATATAGGAAATCGGAAATCCTTGATTAGATGTGGTCAGGCGTGTCCGCCAGAGGATGTCTCCACTCGCTGCGTCGTAGGCGTACATGTGACGATCCCAGTCTCCCGCGAATACCAAGCCTCCTGCGGTGGTGAGTGCAGCCGTGTTGATCGGCGAAGGCGTGCGATGACGCCACATGATCTCACCGTTGGTGACATTCAACGCCAACAATTCACCGAGGTTACCCCCGGACGCCGGATGTACGTAGTTGACTCGTCGTACCGGACCTACCCCACCACGATCGTCGCCCGGATCGAGGGGGCCGAAAGTCGCCAGTTGGCAGTTGAGTGTGATCGGGATGTACAACGTGCTGGTTTGCGGGCTGTAGGCCATCGCACGCCAACCCTTGAATCCCGAGGTGCTCGGGCACATGGCGATTTCCACACCGAGCTCGGGGATCATCCCAGGGCGGTAGGTGATTTCGCCGCTTGCCGGATCCACATCCACGAGGTTCTGATAACCGATATCCGTGGCACTTATGAACTCGCCGGTGGTTCGATCCAGCTGCCATAGGATCCCCAGCTTGCCGATCTTGAATAGTGATTTACGTCCGTCTACGTCGATCAGGACGCTCTCGAACACCTCATCCATGTCGTGGGACTCGCCGGGTATGTACTGGTAGTACCACACCAATTCTCCGGTGTCCGGATCCAGGGCCAGGCTCGAGTTGGTGTAGAGCGCATCACCGTCAGTACCACGTACAACTCTGGCCCACGGTTTGGCCTGCGCCGTCGCCCAGTAGACGAGACCGGTTTCCGCATCGTAGCTCCCGGCAATCCACGCATCACCTCCGGCCCTGAACCTCAAAGGCAGATCGCCCCAGGTGTCTCCTCCCGGCTCGCCCGGGCGTGCAATCGTGGAGAAGCGCCACCGCTCCTCCCCAGTCATCGGATCATGACCCGTAATGAAGCACACATCGTCCTTGTAGCGCCCGCACCCGTTGATGCCGGTCACGAGGGTTCCGTTGGCGACGATAGGGCCGGCTGTATACGTGTATCCCAGGCTAGGATCGGCAGTCTGGGTCTCCCATACCTGCCGTCCGGTGCGCGCGTCGATGGCGACGATGCTCGCGCTCCCGGTGGCCGCATAAAGCATGTCGCCATAGATGGCGATGTTCTTCTGTTTCACTCCGCTCCGCACCCCGGAGTTGTCCACCGTCGGCGTGCCGTCGACACGAGGCGTGATGCCTGGTCGGTACTCCCAGATCAGATCACCGGTGGCACCATCCAATGCCTGGATGACACCACGTGGGTTCGGCAGGTAGATGACGCCGTCATGGACCAGGGGCGCCGCTTCCTGCGCACCCGTGTCGTCCATGGCCCACGACCACGCCAATTGAAGTTGTCCGACATTGTCCGTCGTAATCTCATCGAGCGGACTGAAGCCCCACGCGTTGGCCGTCCCCCTCCAGTTCACCCAATCTCCTGGGGCGGGACTACGCAGCATCTCGTCGGTGACCGGGCTAAAATCGTCGATCTGTGCGGCAAGACCGGGGGCTCCCAACAGCACCACAAAGGATACCCAAATCGCGCATTTGCTTCTCGCCGTCAGTCCGACGTCATGTAAGAATTCAGGCGGGAGATAGGTCATCTGATGCCCCCTCGTTAGTCCGGTAGCGCGAACACGTGGATGGAGTTGCCGTTGTTGGGCCGATGCATATTCGGTGTCAGATCACTTGGAAGCATGTTGGACCAGCTTGCGCCCCCGGTCCCAACCGGCATTGCCACGTACTGTTTTCCATTCGCCATATAGGAAATCGGAAACCCCTGATTAGATGTGGTCAGGCGTGTCTGCCAGAGGATGTCTCCACTCGCTGCGTCGTAGGCGTACATGTGACGATCCCAGTCTCCCGCGAATACCAAGCCTCCTGCGGTGGTGAGTGCAGCCGTGTTGATTGGCGAAGGCGTGCGATGACGCCACATGATCTCACCGTTGGTGATATTCAACGCCAACAATTCACCGAGGTTACCCCCGGATGCCGGATGTACGTAGTTGACTCGTCGTACCGGACCTACCCCACCACGATCGTTGCCCGGATCGAGGGGGCCGAAAGTCGCCAGTTGGCAGTTGAGTGTGATCGGGATGTACAACGTGCTGGTTTGCGGGCTGTAGGCCATGGCACGCCAACTCTTGAATCCCGAGGTGCTGGGGCACATGGCGATTTCCACACCGAGCTCGGGGATCATCCCAGGGCGGTAGGTGATCTCGCCGCTTGCCGGATCCACATCCACGAGGTTCTGATAACCGATATCCGTGGCACTTATGAACTCGCCGGTGGTTCGATCCAGCTGCCATAGGATCCCCAGCTTGCCGATCTTGAATAGTGACTTACGTCCGTCTACGTCGATCAGGACGCTCTCGAACACCTCATCCATGTCGTGGGACTCGCCGGGTATGTACTGGTAGTACCAGACCAATTCTCCGGTGTCCGGATCCAGGGCCAGGCTCGAGTTGGTGTAGAGCGCATCGCCGTCAGTACCACGTACGACTCTGGCCCACGGTTTGGCCTGCGTCGTCGCCCAGTAGACGAGACCGGTCTCCGCGTCGTAGCTCCCGGCGATCCACGCATCACCTCCGGCCCTGAACCTCAAAGGCAGATCGCCCCAGGTGTCTCCTCCCGGCTCGCCCGGGCGTGCAATCGTGGAGAAGCGCCACCGCTCCTCCCCAGTCATCGGATCATGACCCGTAATGAAGCACACGTCGTCCTTGTAGCGCTCGCATCCGTTGATGCCGGTCACGAGGGTTCCGTTGGCGACGATAGGGCCGGCTGTATACGCGTATCCCATGCTGGGATCGGCAGTCTGGGTCTCCCACACCTGCCGTCCGGTACGCGCGTCAATCGCGACGATGCTCGCGCTCCCAGTGGCCGCATAAAGCATGTCGCCATAGATGGCGATGTTCTTCTGCACTCCGCGTATGACACCCGCAAAGCGACCAGGCGGCACCCCGGAGTTGTCCGCCGTCGGCGTGCCGTCGACACGAGGCGTGATTCCTGGTCGGTACTCCCAGATCAGATCACCGGTGGCGCCATCCAGTGCCTGGATGACACCACGTGGGTTCGGCAGGTAGATGACGCCGTCATGGACCAGGGGCGCCGCTTCTTGAGCACCCGTGTCGTCCATGGCCCACGACCACGCCAATTGAAGTTGTCCGACATTGTCCGTCGTAATCTCATCGAGCGGACTGAAGCCCCACGCGTTGGCCGTCCCCCTCCAGTTCACCCAATCTCCTGGGGCGGGACTACGCAGCATCTCGTCGGTGACCGGGCTAAAATCGTCGATCTGTGCGGCAAGACCGGGGGCTCCCAACAGCACCACAAAGGATACCCAAATCGCGCATTTGCTTCTCATGGCGTGGACCTCTCTTTTTACGTTTGAGGACGAAGCTACTGCCTGTTCGCCGCCTTCGGAACCAACTGGGAGAAGTCCAACTGGTTGACCCCGTCGATGATCTTCGCGTAGGCGCGGGCTGTGGCAGCGAGTCCAGCCGCAGGAATCGCCTCGGCCGTCTCCGCGCTCGAGTGAAGAAGGATCCCGGCGTGCATCAAGGAGACCGAAGGTGCGAGGGTGTACAATGGGCTGATCTCTCCCGTCGACGGCCCTCCCCCCCCCATCTCCGCCCATCTGGGAATTCCGAATTCGTCGAAGCTGCGATTCGCGATCTCCAACAACTCGGCAGAGCCGTTGACGTTCCACGTCATCGGCCCGAGGGAGTTGGTGGGGTGGAGTGCAGTTCCCCAGTGATCCACGAGGGCGTGGGCGCTGTGCTCAGCGTTGACCAGCAGCGCGACTCTCTGCAGCACCTTGTCTCGATTCTCCGTAAGCCACCGGAACCCAGTCCCCGCGCGGTTGTGATGGCCTGGTGTGCCGATGACCTCCACCGTACGACGTCGTTGGCTCCTGGGCACTTGTGAGAAATACCTGATGAGCTCGATGGCGGTGGCGACACCCGACGCGTTGTCGCTGGCGCCGTCGAAGAAGGCATCCCGGTGAGTAACGATGACGATCCTTTCCGCGTCCTCCGTAGCCGCTGGCACCACGCCCACCACGCTCGCAGTCGTCATCCCTTCCACCTCTTCCACATCGAGGCGGAGCCTCAGACGCGGAGGCTGATTCGGGTCGGCGTCCGAAAGCATCCGCTGCAGGGTGGCACCATCGTCGGACCCGAGGGACAGCGAGGGCACCGAGGTGTTCACCCGATAGAGCGCCGTCTGAAGATTTCCCGGTAACTCGACGACGACGAGTATGGCCGCCGCGCCACGGTCGTTCGCCCGCCCGACGGCCTCGCGCAGCGCTGCCGACATTTGAACGGAAATGGAACCAGGCCTGGGCATGGCGTGGATGATCACCGCCTTGCCACGTACGTCCCTGCCCCGAAAGTCCGTTTCCATCCCCAGACCGATGTCGATCAGCTCGACTTCGATTCCGTCCGGCGGGGTCCCCGGAGACGCATAGGTCGGCCAGGCAGATGCCAGCGTAGCCATCTCCCCGGGGCGTGAGGCAGACACCTCCCAGGATCGCGGCACCCACTGCGGAGGAAGGTCTATACGCTCCAGCCGCACGTCCGCTCCCACCTGACGGAGCTGCTCGGCCATCCAGGATGCCGTTTCGTGATCGGTCTCGGCGCCGATGATTCGGCCCCAGTACTGGTGACCAGCGTCTCGATGGCGCCGCGCAATTGCAATCTGTTCGGCGACGAGTTGCTTCATCCGGTATCCATCCAGCGTCCGATAGGATTCGTTTCCCGGGACGAGTAATCGCAGATAGGCCTCGTCCGAGGGAAACTCGAGCCCGGATGACTCGACCGACTGAGCCGCGACGGCACGAGTCTCGAAACCCATCCGCACTATGCATGCCAAGGCCAGAGTGCACAGCATACCTCGTCCGATTACGATGCCCATGCCGTTTACCCTGCCCATGCCGTTTGCGATGCCCATTTCGTGCTCCTCTGATCTCGGGATATCGCTCGAACCGCCCCGTTTGCCTCACCACGATAACGGGGCTAGGCGTCAGGCGCACGCCGGTTTTGGCGTGACCCGGCGTGGGAGGATGGGTGTACGTAGGTTGGCGAGAGCATAACTGGAAGGGAGGCAGCCCGAGGGCGACTTAGGAGACATACACCCATGAAAACAACCCGGACGATACCACTGCTAGGAGCCTTCGTAGTCATGGCGGGCGGATGCGCTGAGGTCCCGTTTCCCGACATCACCAACGGGCAAGGCGAAATGGCGGGGGAGGTGACCACCACCAGCGTGATCCTGCAGTCTCGACTGACGGTGGGGGGCGGGCTGGTTGAGGGCGATCTCGCCGGTGCAGCGGGGGTGGCACACTTCGAGCTGTCGACGACGTCCGGATTCGCTGATTCCTTCGAATCCGACTGGATAACGGCGACACCGGACTACGATTACATCGTGAAAACGAAGATCGACGGCTTGACCCCGGGGACCCGGTATCACTACCGCCTGGTCTACGGCCCGGATCAGGATCTCGTCCGTACAGGCCCTACGCGTACGTTCGAGACGCTCGATGGCGCTGAGGTGGCGAGCGAAGTCAGCTTCGTGGTCGTCACCGGTATGAGATACAACGCGTTTCAGAATGCCTATGAAGATTGGGACAAGGCGCTTGGGTATCCCGCCCTGGCCACGATCCTCTTCATGAGACCGGACTTCTTCGTCGGGACCGGAGACAACGTGTACTACGACTCTGGCGGATCCCGTGCGACGACGCCCCCAGAGCTCCGGAAGAAGTGGCATGAACAGTTCGTTCAGCGCAGGTACGCGGACATGTTCGCCGAAGTCCCGACCTACTGGGAGAAAGACGACCACGATTCTCGCTACAACGATTCGGACAACACGGGTGACCTGGAGCCCTCGGTCGAGCTGGGTATTGCGATGTTCCTCGAGCAGGTCCCCGTGGCTGATCCCGCAGCACCGAATCCGGTCACATACCGGACCCACCGAGTCAATCAGGATCTCCAGATCTGGCTGACCGAGGGGCGTGACTACCGGAGCCCCAACCTGATGCCCAGTGGCCCTGAGAAGAGTCTTTGGGGCGTCGAGCAGCGGGCGTGGCTCGAGCGCACCCTGCTCGAGAGCGATGCGACCTTCAAGGTCCTGATATCACCGACCCCCTTGATCGGCCCGGACGATGCGGAGATTCCGATCAGCCCCTTCCCAGGCCAGGACCGTGTGAAGCGAGATAACCACTCCAACCCCCCCGGCTTCCAGTACGAGCGGGATGCGTTCTTCGCCACGCTCATCGACGGCGGCTTTCTCGAGGACCAGAACTTCTACATCATCACCGGGGACAGGCATTGGCAGTACCACTCGATCCACCCCACCGGCTTCGAAGAGTTCTCGACCGGAGCACTCGTGGATGGCAATTCTCGGCTGGGGCGGAATCCCGGAGACCCGCAATCAACCGATCCCGATGCGCTGATCGAGCAGCCGTATACGTCAACCGAGCCCTCGGGCGGGTTCTTACACGTCACGGTCTCCCCTGGCGTGCAACCCACCGTCACGTTCCGCTTTTACGACGAACGGGGCGTGTTGCTTCATGCGGTTGAAAAGATCCCGAGGTAAGACTGCACACGTTCACGGTGCCCAAGGATAAGACTACTGGCACACCGTGTAGCGCGTGCCGATGGGTGTACGTAGGTTGGCGAGAGCATAACTGGAGGGGAGGCAGCCCGAGGACGACTTAGGAGACAGACACCCATGAAAACAACCCGGAAGATAATGCCGCTGCTAGGAGCCTTCGTAGTCATGGCAGGCGGATGCGCCGAGGTCCCGTTTCCCGACATCACCAACGGGCAAGGCGAGATGGCTGGGGAGGTGACCACCACCAGCGTGATCCTGCAGTCGCGGCTGACGGTGGGGAGCGAGCTGGTTGAGGGGGCTGTCGCAGGTGTAGTCGGGGGGGATGTCCCCGGTGTGGAGGGAACGGCACACTTCGAGCTGTCGACAACATCGGGATTCGAAGATTCCTTCGAATCCGACTGGATGACGGCCACACCGGACTACGACTTCATCGTGAAGACCCAAGTCGACGGCTTGAATCCGGGGACTCGGTATTACTACCGCCTGGTCTATGGACCAAATCAGGACCTCGTCCGAGCGGGCCCAACGCGTACGTTCGAGACGCTCGACGGTGCGGAGGTGGCGAGTGAAGTCAGCTTCGTGGTCGTCACCGGGATGAATTACTGGGCGTTTCAACGGCGTTATGCAGGTCCGGACAAACTACTCGGGTATCCCGCTTTGGCGACGATCCTCGACATGAGACCGGACTTCTTCGTCGCGACGGGAGACAACGTTTACTACGATTCTGGCGACTCCGACGCGACGACGCCCGCCGGGCTTCGACAGAAGTGGCATGAACAGTTGGTTCAGCCCAGGTACGTGGACATGTTCGCCGAAGTCCCGACCTACTGGGAGAAGGACGACCACGATGCTCGCTACAACGATTCGGACAACACGGGTGATCGGGAGCCTTCGGTCGAGTTGGGCACTGCGATGTTCCTCGAGCAGGTCCCGGTGGTCGATCCCGCAGCACCGAATCCGATCACATACCGGACCCACCGAGTTAATCAGGATCTGCAGATCTGGCTGACCGAAGGACGAGACTATCGCAGCCCGAACATCATGCCCGATGGTCCGGACAAGACGATGTGGGGCGCCGAGCAGCGGGCGTGGCTCGAGCGGACGCTGCTGGAGAGTGATGCCACGTTCAAGATCCTGATTTCTCCGACCCCATTTATTGGGCCGGATGATGCCTGGTGCTGTGGGCAGAACTCGTCTCCTTCCAATCCACCCAAGATAGACAACCACTCCGACCCCTCCGGCTTCCAATACGAGCGGGATGCATTCTTTGCCGGGATGATCGACCGCGGCCTTCTCGAGGACCACAACTTCTACATCGTCACCGGGGACAGGCACTGGCAGTACCACTCGATCCACCCCACCGGCTTCGAAGAGTTCTCGACCGGAGCGCTCGTGGATGGCAATTCTCGGCTGGGGAGGAATCCCGGAGACCCGTTATCAACCGATCCCGATGGGCTGATCGAGCAGCCGTATACATCACCCGAGCCCTCGGGCGGGTTCTTACACGTCACGGCCTCCCCTGGCGTGCAACCCACCGTCACGTTCCGCTTTTACGACGAACGGGGCGTGTTGCTTCATGCGGTTGAGAAGATCGCGAAGTAATGACCGAAAATTCACACTGTGGTGCTTAGCCGCCGAGGACGTCGGCGACCAGGCCAGCCCTTCAGGGCAGCGGCGGCGTGCTCGTCGGGGGCCGCCGAATGCGCGCGGCCTGTTCGAAGGCGTACGCGAGTCTGATCAGCATAGGCTCGCTCCAGTCGGGGCCGAGCAGCTCGATACCGATAGGAACACCCAGCGGGGCCGATGCCGTCGATGCCGAAAAACCGCCGGGAAAGGTGATCGCCGGGAAGCCCGTGCTGTTCGAGAGCACGCCGTTGCGCTCGAGTTGGTCCTCCCCGATCGGCGCCACCAGGCGCCGCTGGTGCGGGTATAATACCGCGTCCAACTCGTTGTCGGCGATCACGGTCATCACCGCTTGCCGCAGCTCCTCGCGTCGAAGAAGTCGACTGCGATATTCAGGGTCGGTGAGACCGTTTCGGACGTTCTGGTTCGCCTCGAGTCCACCCCGGAGCGTCGGGTGGAACTCGCCCCGCTCGATGAACTCCTCGAGGCTACCGACCGGAGCGCCGGGGCCCAGGCTCGCCAGGTAGCGATTGAACGCGATCTTGAACTCGAAGCCCGAGAGCGCGATGCCCCGTGTGAGGTCGGCGAAGTTCGGAATACGGATGCGTACGACGGTGGCGCCCGCCTCCGTCATCGTCGCGATCGCGTCCTCGACGACCGTGTTGACCTCCTCGTGGATCACATCCTGTCCGACGAGATCCAGCACCAGGCCGATGCGAGCACCTTCGAGGCCGTTCGGGTCGAGCGACTCCGTGTAGCTCGGAGGTATCTCCCCCGTGCTGAAGGCCGTGATGGGATCGGCAGGGTCGTAACCGGCGATGACGTCGAGCATCCGGGCGGCGTCCTCGACCGTCCGTACGATCGGCCCCGCCTCGTCCTGCGTAAAGCTGATCGGGATGACGCCGTCTCGGCTCACGAGGCCACGGCTCGCACGTATCCCGACCAGACTCTGAGCCGAGGCTGGCGACCGGATCGACTGCCCGGTGTCGCTTCCGGTCCCCAGCAGGCCGAAGTCGGCCGCGATCGCGGCACCCGTCCCGCCACTGGATCCTCCCGGTGTGCGGCTGAGGTCGTACGGGTTCCGGGTCTGTCCGCCCAAAGAGCTGATGGTCGTCCCGCCCAGGGCCAGCTCGGTGAGGTTCGACTTGGCCAAAACAAGCGCTCCGGCCTCCCGCAGCCGCCGCACGACGAAGGCGTCGTCTGGCGGGACGGACTGGGCCAGGGCGACCGAGGCGCCCGTCGTAGCCATATCGGCGGTGTCGAAGTTGTCCTTCACGATCACTGGAATGCAGTGGAGGGGCCGGCCGTCGGCTCCGTCCGTGGCATAGAGGCGGTCCAACTCTCGGGCGGTGTCGAGCGCACGCGGGTTCACAGTCAGAATCGCATTGAGCGCCGGCCCCTGGTCGTCGTATGCCTCGACCCGGCGGAGGTAGTACTCCACCAATTGCACGCAGGCGAGAGTACCCGAGGCGAGGGCGTCGTGGATCCCTCGGATAGTGGCTTCTTCCAGGGAGAGGGGGCTGCTGACCTCACTTTCCCCTCCAACCGTCTGGCCACCACACGCGGCCAGGCCGAGCGCGAGGACGAGGGCTTGGGCTGCGTTGAGACGGGAGACGGGATCGGACATAGGCACCTCAAAATCCACGTGAGCTGGAGGGTCATGATATGGTGTGGCAGGCATTCGCGCACAGGGGCGGGACGGGGTTTGGAGCTCAGGCGCTCGCTGGTCTTGTGCCGGCAATTATGCGATGGTAAAGTAGGCCATCATAAAGGCAGAAAGGGAGACCCATGAGCAAGAACGGTAGGCTAGCCGCCCTTGGGACCATGGCGATCGTGGCGCTTGGCATCGGATGGGGCGCGATGCAGTCTCGAACCTCGATCGACGACGCGACAGAGGGTCGAACCCCGATCGACGTGGCGTCGCTTGGCCCACAGGTGGGTGAACGGGTGCCGGCCTTCAGCCTACCGGACCAGAACGGCCAGATCCAAACTCTCGAGTCCGTTCTGGGGCCCAACGGGGCGATTCTGCTCTTTCACCGCTCGGCCAACTGGTGACCGTATTGCAAAGCGCAGCTCGTGGAGCTGCAAGACCGGCTGGAAGAGCTTCGAGCTCGGGGACTCGGCGTGGCGGCGATCAGCTACGACTCGGAAGCGGTGCTGGCTGACTTCAGCGAACGGCGTGGTATCACGTTCCCTCTGCTGTCCGATGACGATTCGAAGGTCATCACCGATTTCGGCATCCTGAACACCGTGGTGTACGAAGGGCTGGGTCCCAACGGCGACGATCCGGAAGTCCTCGCCGACGTGTTCAAGTACGTCGGGACGGGAGGAGCCAGCACGACGACTCTCGGCACGCCACATCCCGGCACGTTCATGCTGGATCGCAACGGCCGGGTCACGTCGCGATTCTTCGAGGAGTTCTATCGGGAGCGGAACACCACGGCGAACGTCATGCTGAAGCTCGGCGCCGGGTTGTCCCCGATCGAGGCGATCGAGGGGTCGACCGCGCACCTGAAGCTGTACGCCTACCCGAGCAACCCCAACATCACGGTAGGCAGCCGGTTCTCGATCGTGGTCGAGATAGAGCCCAACCCGGACATGCACGTCTATGCGCCGGGCGCCGAGACGATGGGCTACCGGGTCGTCTCCCTCAACTTCCGGCCGGTGCCTCACATCCGGTTCGAGCCGATGGAGTTCCCCGAATCGGAGATCTACTACTTCGAGCCGCTCGACGAACGGGTCCCCGCGTATCAGCGTCCGTTTACCTTGCTGCAGGAGGTGCTCGTGTCGGGACTCCCCGGAGTCGAGCAGGATCTGGCCCAGCTCGACGCGTTGACGCTGAGCGGCACGTTCGACTACCAGGCCTGCGACGACGAGCTCTGCTTCGAGCCGGTCTCGGTGCCGCTCTCGTTCACGCTCGACCTCGACCAACTCGACCGGCAGCGCGCGGACCGATAAGCCAGAAAGGCAGGCGAGATGAACCAGAAAGGTAGACGAGCCGCCCTGGGGATAATCCTGGCGATCATGGCGCTTGGCGTCGGATGGGGCGCGATGCAGTCTCAAACCTCGATCGACGACGCGACAGAGGGTCGAACCCCGATCGACGTGGCGTCGCTTGGCCCACAAGTGGGTGAACGGGTGCCCGCGTTCAGCCTACCGGACCAGAACGGCCAGATCCAAACCCGCGAGTCCGTTCTGGGGCCCAACGGGGCGATTCTGCTGTTTCACCGCTCGGCCAACTGGTGACCGTATTGCAAAGCGCAGCTCGTGGAGCTGCAAGACCAGCTGGAAGAGCTTCGAGCTCAGGGACTCGGCGTGGCGGCGATCAGCTATGACTCGGAAGCGGCGCTGGCTGACTTCAGCCAGCGGCGCGGCATCACGTTCCCTCTGCTGTCCGATGACGATTCGAAGGTCATCACCGATTTCGGCATCCTGAACACCGTGGCGTACGAAGGGCTGGGTCCCAATGGCGACGATCCGGAGGTCCTCGCCGACGTGTTCAAGTACGTCTCTGCAGGCTACGGAGGAGGGAGGAGCGGAGGAGCCGGCACGCTGTTTCTCGGCACGCCATATCCCGGCACATTCATGCTGGATCGCAACGGCCGGGTCATGTCGCGATTCTTCGAGGAGTTCTACCGGGAGCGGAACACCACGGCGAACGTCATGCTGAAGCTCGGCGCCGGGTTGTCCCCGATCGAGGCGATCGAGGGGTCGACCGCGCACCTGAAGTTTACCGCCTACCCGAGCAACCCCTACGTCAACCCGGGCAGCCGGTTCTCGGTCGTGGTCGAGATCGAGCCCAACCCGGACATCCACGTCTATGCGCCGGGCGCCGAGACGATGGGCTACCGGGTCGTCTCCCTCAACTTCCGGCCGGTGCCTCACATCCGGTTCGAGCCGATGGAGTTCCCCGAGTCGGAGATCTACTACTTCGAGCCGCTCGACGAACGAGTCCCTGCGTATCAGGGTCCGTTTACCTTGCTGCAGGAGGTGCTCGTGTCGGGACTCCCCGGAGTCGAGCAGGATCTGGTCCAGCTCGACGCGCTGACGCTGAGCGGCACGTTCGACTACCAGGCCTGCAACGACGAGCTCTGCTTCGAGCCAGTCTCCGTGCCGCTCTCGTTCACGCTCGACGTCGACCAACTCGACCGGCAGCGCGCGAACCAATAGGCGCGCCTAGAGGACGTCACTGCGGGCCCACGAACTCGACGAAGCTAAAATCTGGCGCCTGCGAGCGCGCGATCGTAGAATGCGGTCATCATAAAATCCAGCAAGGTAGGCGAGATGAGCAAGAACGGTAGACGAGCCGCCCTGGGAATCATCCTGGCGATCATGGCGCTTGGCGTCGGATGGGGCGCGATGCAGTCTCGAACCCCGATCGAAGACGCGACAGAGGGTCGAACCCCGATCGACGTCGCGTCGCTTGGCCCGCAGGTGGGTGAACGGGTGCCCGCCTTCAGCCTGCCGGACCAGAACGGCCAGATCCAAACCCGAGAGTCTATTCTGGGGCCCAACGGGGCGATTCTGCTGTTTCACCGCTCGGCCGACTGGTGACCGTATTGCAAAGCGCAGCTCGTGGAGCTGCAAGAGCGGCTGGAAGAGCTTCAAGCTCAGGGGCTCGGCGTGGCAGCGATCAGCTTCGATTCGGAAGCGGTGCTGGCTGAGTTCAGCGAACGGCGCGGCATCACGTTCCCTCTGCTGGCCGATGAGGGTTCGAAGGTCATCACCGATTTCGGCATCCTGAACACCGTGGCGTACGAAGCGCTCGAGGTGGTCGGCCCCGGTAGCCGCGACCCGGCGAGTCTGGACCCGGCGTTCGACGAGGACATCGAGAAGTACGTCACGTTCGGCGTGTCGACGTCGATCGGGTTCCACGTGGGGACACCCTTTCCCGGCACGTTCATGCTGGATCGCACGGGCCGGGTCACGTCGCGTTTCTTCGAGGAGTTCTACCGGGAGCGGAACACCACGGCGAACATCATGCTGAAGCTCGGCGCCGGGTTGGCCCCGATCGCGGCTGTTGAAGGGTCGACCGCGCACCTCAAGTTTACCGCCTACCCGAGCGACCCCTACGTCAACCCAGGCAACCGGTTCTCGGTCGCGGTCGACGTCGAGCCCAACCCGGACATCCACGTCTATGCGCCGGGTGCTGAGACGATGGGCTACCGGGTTGTCTCCCTCAACCTCCGGCCGGTGCCTCACGTCCGGTTCGAGCCGATTGAGTTCCCCGAGTCGGAGATCTACTACTTCGAGCCGCTCGACGAACGGGTCCCCGCCTATCAGAGGCCGTTCACCTTGCTGCAGGAGGTGACCGTGGCTGCAACCAACGAAGCCTTGGAGGCGCTGTCGCAGCTCGACGCGCTGACGCTGAGCGGCACGTTCGACTACCAGGCCTGCAACGACGAGCTCTGCTTCGAGCCGGTCTCGCTGCCGATCTCGTTCACGCTCGACCTCCAGGCACTCGACCGGCAGCTCAGCGAATCCTCTCCGCTACGTGCCGGCCGCCGCGAGCGCGCCCGCGAGCGCGCTGAAGCGAACCGATAAAACTCCCGGATTATCTCCGAGTCGGATCTAACAGCCTCTCGTACCCTCTCCCCTCGGCAGCCTGAACTGCGGTTCTGCCGTTGGCGTTGCCCTGGGAATCTATCCCCCGTACGATGCGCTCAGGCGTTCTGTCGAAGGGCACCGCCGACTTTGGACCCGAGGACGTTGAGGGACGAGGAGAGCGTCGAGTGTCCGCCGAGAACACCCTACCAGGAGCGAAATGATGAGAGCCCGAGTGGTCTTGACCGTATTGGCTGTACTCGCATTTCTCGTGACCCTGGCGACCCGGGGGGAGGCGCAGCAGCGCGCGGCGCCTCCGGCGACCGACGTGACTGCAGCGGAGATCGAGGCGGTCTACAACACGATAGGTTCGTCGATCGACCAGCAGATCAAGGTCGGGGACGTCGGCCACGGCTATGTGGGCGTTGGAGTCCTCCATCGGGATGCCATAGAGGATCAGGGTGATACGCCCTCCGGGCTCGTCGCCAGATCTCCGAGGGTGACGGGTCGTCATCCCAGCCGGCCTCTTCCACGGGAGCGAGATCACACGGAGGTCTCGGAGATCTACTACATGTTGTCTGGCAGCGGCACGCTGGTGACTGGAGGGACGACTGGGACGACTGCTGTCTTGAACTACATCCCGGCGAACAACCGCGTCGTGATCGAGCTGATCGGTCCGAGCTACCGGGCGACCTCCCAGGGCGGCTACGCTCGCCAGATCTCCGAGGGTGACGTGGTCGTCATCCCAGCCGGCCTCTTCCACGCCTGGAGCGAGATCCCCGACCACGTCACGTATCTCAGCATGCGACTCGATCCGGATGGGACGCTACCGCTCGGCTACATCCATCCCGTGCTGGAATCGAACGAGAACTAAGGCCTGAGACCGTGACTGGATCGAACATACACCGAAGGCAATTTCTCTCCGCGGGAGCCGTTTCGGTCGCCGCCGCCCTCGGAGCGCCCCTGCGGGCCGGGGCAGACGAGACCACGACCTCCCCGTCGGAGGACTCCCTCACGGCTCAGGACGCGCCGCCACCCGTCGACGCGCTGACCTTCGATGTCTGGGGCACCACGGTGGATTGGCGGACCTCCCTCATCAGGGAGGGACAGCTCCTGTCGGCGACGAAGGGGATCGGGGGAGACTCGAACTGGGAGGACTTCGCCGATGAGTGGATCGGTCGCCGGCGGTCGGTCATAGGTAGGGTACGGAGTGGCGATCTTCCCTGGATGGACTCCGACGAGATGCATCGGATCGTCCTCGATCAGCTGGTGCCGGAGTTCGGGCTGGGCCAACTGTCCGAAGAGGAGCTCGACGACCTGAACCGCGCTTGGCACCGCCTTATTCCCTGGCCCGACGCGGTTCTGGGGCTCACCCGGCTGCGCGCCCGATACCTCGTCGTGTCCCTCTCGAACTCGAACGTCGTCAGCCTGACCGTGAATTCGAAGCAGGCCGGCCTTCCTTGGGACCTGATGCTTTCGGGGTGGCAGATGGGAGCCTACAAGACCGCTCCAGAATTTTACCAGGCCGCGGCCGGCTTCCTGAAGCTTCCCCCGGAGCGGATCATGATGGTGAGCACCCACAGGGGAGACCTCCGAGCCGCAGCAGCCCAGGGATTCCGGACCGCGTTCGTTCCCCGGGTTCTCGAGTACGGCCCCGACGTCGAGGTGGACGCGACCCCCGATCCGGACTTCGACATCCACGCGGTCGACTTCCTCGACCTGGCGCGCCAAATGGGAACCTGAAGCTGCAACGCAGGATCACGCTGGCGCGGGTCGAGTTGGCGCAGTAGTGTCCCATTTTCAACCTGTCCCGTGATCGGTGGTGTCGCCCCAGGAAACGGTGTTATGCGTTTGACAAGCCTCACACTCCTCGCCAGCGCGGCCCTCACCGTGACGGTTCCACTCGCCGCGCAGTCGAAGGGAGCCGTGCGGTTCCGGGCACACGACGTCGTACCGTACGACGGCTACCAGATCCACGTGGCCGACTTCAACAACGACGGCCGACTCGACGTGGTTCCCAACACGAGGCCCCGCTCGACGAATGCTAATTCCGCGCTCATGTGGTACGAGAACCCGACCTGGGAGCCCCACGAGATCGTCAGTGGCTTGAGCGCCATCGTGGGCAAGGCAATGGCCGACCTCGACGGGGACGGCATCCCCGAGGTCGCAATCCAGAGCGAGTTCTCCACGCAGGCGGCGAACAGCGAAGGCCTCATTTGGATCGCGAGGAGCGGGGGGAACCCGGAGGGCCAGTGGCAGGCCGAGGTGATCGACAGGGTCCCGACGTCGCACTACCTCGTTTTCGCCGACCTGGACGGCGACGGCGAGCTGGAGCTGGTCAACGCCCCACTCGTCGGCCCCGGCCAGGAGCTGGTGTCGTTGTTCTGGTACGGCCAGGACGGCTGGAAACGTGGCGTCATGGCCGACGCGGACGTTCCGGGGGTCATCCACCGCGTCGTGCGGGTCAATTGGGACGGCGGTGATCGTGATGCGATCCTGGCCCTGAGCTCCGAGGGGATCGGGCTGTACCGAGCCCAGGGGTCCGGGGCCAACATGACATTCCGGAAGGACCTGATCTCACGCGGTGACCTGGCGGCGCCGCCCTGGGGGGGCGCCAGCGACGTGGGCGTGGGGTCCAGCGGCACCAGTCGTATCCTGGCGTCGATCGAGCCCCGGCACGGGAACCAGGTCGTCGTCTACACCGACCAGGGGGGAGATTGGAAGCGTCGCGTGATCTTCGACCAAATTGGCGGGCCTGATTTCGTAGTTCAGAGGGACGCTCTAGCGGGTGGACACGAGGTCGTGGTCGTCGATCTCAACGATGACGGTTACGTAGACATCATCGCGAACGACAACGGCGTAGTGTCAGAGCGCCACCCCGACGCGTCCCCCGGCGTGCACGTGTTCTTCTCGCCCGAAGACCCCGCGACCGGCGATTGGATCTATCGCAGGGTCGAAAGCGAAGCTGCGATGTTGAGCTGCGTCGGCGGGGACATGAACAACGACGGGCGGATGGACTTCGTCTGCGGCGGCAGTGGAGGCATGATACGCTGGTATCAGAACTTAGGCCCGTGAGTCTCATGTAAAACCTACACCGCCTCCCTGCGTGGTGGTGGTGCTCCAACCCTACGGAAGGAAGAGGAGGAGACCGATGTTGAATCGAGTAATCCGAACGCTGAAAGTGCTGACTCTGGCTGTGGCCGCCCTGGTGATCGCTGCCGACTCGGCGACGGCGCAGGCGGGGATGGAGCCGGTGAACGACTTGCCGAACCCCTATCAGTCGACGGACGGCCACCTCAGGATGCCGATCGGTCGAGATTGGGGGGCGGTGAGCGCCATCGAACTGGATCCGGACGGCAAGTCGATCTGGGTTGCCGAACGTTGTGGTTCGGACTCGCTCAATCGGCGTTACACACCCACGAGCTGTGCCGACTCGGAACTACCCGTTGTCCTCAAGTTCAACTCCGACGGGGTGATGGTAAGGAGCTTCGGCGGTGGATTGTTCGCAACACCCCACGGCATGCACATTGACCGCGAGGGTAACATCTGGGTGACGGACGCCCCGTTTACGCTCCCGGAGGGCGGATCCAACAAAGGGCATCACATCATCAAGTTCAGTCCCTGGGGCGAGATCCTGCTGACCCTCGGCGTGCCTGGCGAGCCCGGTTCCGACAGACGCCACTTCAACTTGCCATCCGACGTAATCACGGCGCCGAACGGAGACATCTTCGTTGCCGACGGTCATGGCGGAACCTCCAACGCGCGGATCGTCAAGTTTGCGCCCGACGGGACCTTCATCAAGGAGTGGGGCGAGTCAGGATCGGCGCCGGGCCAGTTCGACGGGCCACACGGGCTGGCCTTCGACTCGCAGGGGCGGCTCTTCGTGGCCGACCGGAGCAACAACCGGATCCAGATCTTCGACCAGGACGGGAACTTCCTCGACGAGTGGTATCAGTTCAGTCGCTTGAGCGGGATCTACATCGACCAGAACGACATCCTCTACGGGATCGATTCCGAGTCGAACGAGGGCCGGGGCCGCGGTGAGTGGAAACGCGGGATTCGTATTGGCAGCGCCCTGACCGGCGAGGTGTGGGCGTTTATTCCCGACAAGTTCGATGCGAACAATGGACCTCTCTCGGGCAGCAGCGGAGGTGAAGGTATCGTCGCGGACATCGATGGCCTCATCTACAGCGCCGAGGTCGGACCGCGGGCAGTGAAACGTTACCACCGCTACATCGATCCATGAGCTGAACTGTCCTAAGTCGCGCGGCGGACGGACGTTAGCGGCGCTCCTCGTGCTGGGGCTGCCATTGCGTCAGTGCTCGTTCAGAAAAGTTCGGGCCTCCAGCATGCCGGGCAACGAGTCATGACCGGCCCACAGCTCGGTCACCTTCTGGTATGGCCTCACGGCCATCATCGTGTTCCCGGTTGCGACGAACGCTCTGGCCAGACCGAGATGCGAGCGCGGACGCTCCGTTATCCGGACCAGCGACTGTTCGAATTTCTCGATCGCCTCGAGGGGCCGGCCGAGGTCCATGAGGAGCTCTCCGAACAGCTCGTGCACGGGCTTGATCAGCGGGGGGGGGTTCGTCGTCGGGCCCCAGGGCTCCCGAAGCGCTTCGACCGCCGTCTGGGCCTCGTCCATCAGCCGGATCGCGAGATCAGCATGGCCCATGCCCGCGTGTAATAACGCACTCGCCCACTTGTACATGATCTCGTCTCTCACCCCGCCGAACTCTGCGAGGGCCGCCTCAGCCTGTGCCAGCATCTCCTGGTCACCGAGGTTGTAGGCGCTCAAGGCCGTCGCCAGGAGCTCATTCGGGGACGAGTCCTCCGTGACGAGCCAAGTCTGCCACTCCTCCGTCTCGACGATGTAGCGGGCCCTCACCAAGTTCAACGCGCTGACGGCGCGGCCGAGGCCCGGCTGCCCGCGTTCACTGTGGTCGAGGAATCCACCACCGTTGGCAATCATGTCGATGCGCCGGATCCACAAGCGCGCCTTCTCGTAGTCGCCTAGCTGGAGGTCAGCGTACTGACCCCGATCGAGCGAGTGAAGCGCGTCCAACATAATATCGTCGCCCGGCGTCCACAGATCTGCCGTGGCGTCATAGGCCGACTCGCTTTGGGTGGAAACGAGGTCCCACATCCCGAGCTGGGTGAAGATGTGCGTCGGAATGTGCCGCGCATGCGAGTCAGCGGGCGCAATCTCCGAAAGGCGATAGGCGGCCTCCAGCGCCATCGGAGCGTAAAGCTGTTCGTCTAACGCGTGGATGACGTAATGTGCCGCCCCGGGGTGGTCCGGGTTGTCTGTGAGGACCCCCTGGGCCATCGCGGCGGCCCTTATGGTGAGCCGCTCGTCTATTTCGGCGCCCGACCCCACGAGACGAGGGGTCCCCGGCTCCGCAGCCATCGGGGTATAACCAGAGCGAACCGCAGACGCAGCGCTCAGCATCGAAAGCGAGTAGAAGAGTGCTACCTCGGGGTCGTCCGGGTAGGTCTCGTGCAGGCGCTCCATCGCAAACATGTACCCAATACGTCTGTCAACATGGTCGGCCTCACTGAACAGCACCTCGACCGCCGCCAAGAAACCTTTCTCGCGAGCGGTAGGCGCCTTGGCCAGACGCTCCTCCGGAGTGGGCGCGAGCCTCTGCAGCACCTCGCGGGACTGAACGGCAGGCCCCCATCTGGGGGCCAGGGCGCGGCGGTACGTGAGCGACTCAGCCCAATAGGCCATCACGAAATCGGGGTCGATCGCCTGCGCGGCCTGGAACTCCTCGATGGCCTGCGCCCAACCATAGAGGTGCATGATCGTGACACCCCGAAGGAAGTGGTCCTGGGCTTCACCGGTGGCCGACGTCGGGAACTCGATCGTGCCCATGTTCTCGAATTGCGCCGCACCGGGCACGGCCGCGATCGCGAGAAGTCCCAGGGCCAGTGCCGCCACACGCAACGTCTTCATATCTCTCCTCGGAGGGAAGCGCCGCCCGATGGCAACCCGGAAAGCCCGATGGCAGCCCGGAAAGAAACAAGTTAAGCCGCCCATCAGGACGTCGCTAGGATACGGCTGAGGCCCGCGACTCCACGATTCTGGAGGGGATCTGGGGTGTTTGCGACGGAAACTCCTACTCTGTATTCTGGGTCCGGGCCGCGGGCTGTACACAAGCCTTCCCTTGCCGAGCTCTCTATACATATGTGGGGTCACAGACCTGTGAAATCTCGCAGTCAAGCGCCTAGCCTGTTAAGCCCCGTGGCCGACACACTTCTTGGGGGTGGTCTATCGATCATTTTTGCCTGTGGTGTGTTGGCGGCCTACTGGCTGAGTGATGGCGGCTTCCATCTTGAGATTGGCATTGGCACCACGATCGTCCTCGCTGCACTGATCGATTGGCCGCACTTTACGGTGTCGTATCTGCTTCTGTATTCATCGAAGGATCGCGTCAAGCGGTATCCGGGCGCATCGTGGGTTGTTCCCGGGGTTCTGCTAGCCTGTAGCCTGTTTGCGTGGGTAACTACTCCGCAGTTGGCTGTGACCGTTCCGGGCCTCGGAGCGGTGGGGATGGTGGCGACGATGCAGTTGGTTGCCTTCGTATATTTGGCGTGGCACTACACCGGTCAGGCTTTTGGGACTACAATGGCGTTCTTCCACGTTGCAGGTATTTCCCTGACGGCGGCAGAAAGAACACAAATCGGGGCGGGCTGTCGAGCGCTCCTTGCCTTTCATGTTGTGTTTACGATCAAGTATACCTTCGACACACAAGCATCCCCCACTCCAGAGGTAGTGAATTCCGTTCTCGGGATTGCTCTCGTCGTGGCGAGCGCGGTGTCCGCGATTGCGGCCGTTGTCGGTTTGCGTACGTTCTGGCGATTGAGGATGCGCGTTGGGAAGGACTTTCCGACGCGGGCAATCGTCCCCTGGGTGGCGCTGTACGCATGGTATGTCGTTTGGGGTGTATCGGCGGAACCTGCGACGATACTGGCCGTGCAGTTGTTTCATGCACTCCAATATGCGTGTTTTCCGGCGCGAGTAGGGATAAACAGCCTGAGCGAAGCGGGTATTCATGGTGCGTGGCCGCTATGGGCTCGCATCTCGAGCATCTTTGTGGGGCTCGTGGTCGCTGGTTTTGTTCTCTTTGAGGTCCCCGCCATGCTCTTGAGCACCTCCAGCACCGTGCCCACACTTGTTGCTGTTTCTGTAAATATCCACCACTACTATATTGATAGTGTTATCTGGAAACTGAGAGATCCCAAGATCCGAAGGTGGGTCTTTGGGCATATTGCTGCCCCCGCCTAGCTGTTCAGCGGTGCATGCGAGGATAGGGGCGCGGCGGTACGTGAGCGACTCAGCCCAATAGGCCATCACGAAATCGGGGTCGATCGCCTGCGCGGCCTGGAACTCCTCGATGGCCTGCGCCCAACCATAGAGGTGCATGATCGTGACACCCCGGAGGAAGTGGTCCGGGGCTTCACCGGTGGCCGACGTCGGGAACTCGATCGTCCCCATGTTCTCGAATTGCGCCGCACCGGGCACAGCCACGCGCGCGAGAAGTCCCAGGGCCAGTACCGCGCCACGCAACGTCTTTATTGATCTCTCCTCGGAGGGAGGCGCCGCCCGATGGCAGGCCGGAAAGCCCGATGGCAGCCCGGAAAGAAGCAAGTTAAGCCGCCCATCAGGACGTCGCTAGGATACGGCTGAGGCCCGCGACTCCACGATTCTGGAGGGGTTGGCTGAGGTGTTTGCGACACAAACTCCTATTCTATATTCTAGGTCCGGGCCGCAGGCCGTACACAAGCCTCCCCGTGCCGAGCTCTCTCTATATATATGGGGGCGATATCTGTGGGGGGCGACTTAGGAGACATACACCCATGAAGACAACCTGGACGATAATGCCACTGCTAGGAGCCTTCGTTGTCGTGGCTGGCGGATGCGCTGAGGTCCCGTTTCCCGACATGACCAACGGTCAGGGGGAGATGTCGGGGGAAGTGACCACCACGAGCGTGATCCTGCAGTCACGACTGACGGTGGGGAGCGAGCTGGTCGAGGGGGATGTCCCAGGTACGGAGGGAATGGCACACTTCGAGCTGTCGACGACGTCTGGATTCGCCGATTCCTTTGAATCCGACTGGATAACGGCGACACCGGACTACGACTTCATCGTGAAGACGAAGATCGACGGCTTGAATCCAGCGACTCGGTATTACTACCGCCTGGTCTATGGCCCGGATCAAGATCTCGTCCGAGCGGGCCCGACGCGTACGTTCAAGACACACGACGGGGCCGAGGTGGCGAGCGAAGTCAGCTTCGTGGTCGTCACCGGCATGAACTATAACGCGTTTCAGCGTGCCTACGAGGGTCCGGACAAGGCCTTGGGGTATCCCGCCCTGGCGACGATCCTCGACATGAGACCGGACTTCTTCGTCGGGACCGGAGACAACGTGTACTACGACTCTGGCGGCTCCCCCGCGAAGACGCCTGCCGAGCTTCGACAGAAGTGGCATGAACAGTTCGTTCAGCCCAGGTACGTGGACATGTTTGCCGAAGTCCCGACCTACTGGGAGAAAGACGACCACGATTATCGCTTCAACGATTCGGACAACACGGACGAGAGTACGAATCCGGCGGCAGGTCCGGAGCCCTCGATCGAGTTGGGCATTGCTACCTTCCTCGAGCAGGTGCCCGTGGCTGATCCGGCAGCACCGAATCCGATCACATACCGGACGCACCGAGTTAATCAGGATCTCCAGATCTGGCTGGTCGAAGGGCGTGACTACCGGAGCCCGAACACCATGCCCGATGCCCCTGACAAGACTCTGTGGGGCGCCGAGCAACTGACGTGGCTCGAGCGCACCCTGCTCGAGAGCGATGCGACCTTCAAGGTCCTGATATCACCAACCCCCATGATCGGCCCGGACGATGTGGAGCTACAGGTCTCGTACGGCGGATTGAAGCGAGATAACCACTCCAACCCCACCGGCTTCATGTACGAGCGGGATGCGTTCTTCGCCACGCTCATCGACCGCGGCTTTCTCGAGGACCAGAACCTCTACATCATCACCGGGGACAGGCATTGGCAGTACCACTCGATCCACCCCACCGGCTTCGAAGAGTTTTCGAGCGGAGCGCTCGTGGATGGCAACTCTCGGATAGGAAGGAGCCCCGGAGACCCCGAATCAACCGACCCCGATGCGCTGATCGTGCAGCCGTACACACAAACGGAGGCTTCGGGCGGATTCTTGCATGTCACGGTCTCCCCTGGCGTGCAACCCACTGCCACGTTCCGCTTTTACGACGAACGGGGCGTGTTGCTTCATACGGTTGAGAAGATTCCGAGGTAAAGACTGAAAATTCACGCTGTGGTGCTTGGCCACCGGCGACTCAGGAGACATACACCCATGAAAACAACCCGGACGATAATGCCGCTGCTAGGAGCCTTCGTAGTCATGGCTGGCGGATGCGCCGAGGTCCCGTTTCCCGAAATGACCAACGGTCAGGGAGAGATGGCTGGGGAGGTGACCACCACCAGCGTGATCCTGCAGTCACGACTGACGGTGGGGAGCGAGCTGGTTGAGGGGGATGTCCCAGGTACGGAGGGAATGGCACACTTCGAGCTGTCGACGACGTCTGGATTCGCCGATTCCTTTGAATCCGACTGGATGACGGCGACACCGGACTACGACTTCATCGTGAAGACGAAAATCGACGGCTTGAATCCAGGGACTCGGTATTACTACCGCCTGGTCTATGGCCCAAATCAGGACCTCGTCCGAGCGGGCCCGACGCGTACGTTCGAGACCCTCGATGGTGCCGATGTGGCGAGCGAAGCCAGCTTCGTGGTCGTCACCGGCATGAGATACGGCGGGTTTCAGAATGCCTACGACGGTCCGGACAAGGCCCTGGGGTATCCCGCCCTGGCGACGATCCTCGACATGAGACCGGACTTCTTCGTCGGGACCGGAGACAACGTGTACTACGACTCTGGCGGGCCGCCCGCGAGGACGCCTGCCGAGCTTCGACAGAAGTGGCATGAACAGTTCGTTCAGCCCCGGTACGTGGACATGTTCGCCGAAGTCCCGACCTACTGGGAGAAAGACGACCACGATTATCGCTACAACGATTCGGACAACACATCTGAGCCTTCAATTACCCATCCGCGGAGTGATCAGGAGCCCTCGGTCGAGTTGGGCATTGCTACCTTCCTCGAGCAGGTGCCCGTGGCTGATCCGGCAGCACCGAATCCGGTCACGTACCGGACCCACCGAGTTAATCAGGATCTGCAGATCTGGCTGGTCGAAGGACGTGACTACCGCAGCCCCAACGCGATGCTCGATGGCCCGGACAAGGCTCTTTGGGGCGCCGAGCAACTGGCGTGGCTTGAGCGCACGCTGGTCGAGAGTGAAGCGACCTTCAAGGTCCTGATATCACCGACCCCCTTGATCGGCCCAGACGATTTGGAGCTGCAGAACGGGACCGGCGGACCGAAGCAAGACAACCACTCCAACCCCACCGGCTTCATGTACGAGCGGGATGCGTTCTTCGCCACGCTCATCGACCACGGCTTTCCCGAGGGCCAGAACTTCTACATCATCACCGGGGACAGGCATTGGCAGTACCACTCGATCCACTCGACCGGCTTCGAAGAGTTCTCGAGCGGAGCGCTCGTGGATGGCAACTCTCGGATAGGAAGGAGTCCCGGAGACCCCGAATCAACCGACCCCGATGCGCTGATCGTGCAGCCGTATACACAAACGGAGGCTTCGGGTGGATTCTTGCATGTCACGGTCTCCCCTGGCGTGCGACCCACTGCCGCCTTCCGCTTTTACGACGAACGGGGCGCGTTGCTTCACACGGTTGAGAAGGTCGCGAGATAGAGATATGATGAGATCCGGAGCTGCTGGGCTACCCGCATCGAGAACCCGAGCCGTTGGGACGCGCCGTCAGGGGGCGCTGCTATGAAAACTCTTGGTCTTGTCGTCGCGCTGCTGGGGGTTTTCTCTTGGCCCGCTTCTGCTCAGGAGTCATGCCTCAATCCGACGGCCTTGTCGGAGCTTGATGCATCGTGGGAGCATGCTCAAATCGAGCCGGCCGCCGATTGGCTGCGCATGCACCTCGCAGACGATTTCGTGTGGATTCATAACAATGCCGTGCGGACAGACACCAAGGCATCGCTGGTTCGCATCGCTGCTGATCCCTCATTGGAGAACCCAGCCGCCTCCCTCTCGAGGGTCCAGAGCGATCTCGAATACCGTATCCTCGGCTCGACCGCCGTAGTGACGGGCTTCACCGTGACGCGGCGGGCTCGAGGATCATCGACCCGGTTCAGCTGGATGAGGACTTACGCCGAGGTCGACGGACGTTGCTTACTGCTCGGGAATCATACCATGGCCCTGCCTGATCGGAGCTAGGCCAGGTCCACCTAGGCGAGTTGATTCGGCGTCGCTTCAGGGCACAGAGGGCCCACCGCCGGCTTCGTAGTAGATGATGGGCACCAGGTCCTTCGCGGTCCAGCCGGGCTCTTGTCCAAACTGTTCGTCGTACTTCACAGTGGGTCTCGCGGCGAGCACCTCCTCCAAGTGCATCCCGCTCTCGATCATTCCGGTGACCGTGTCGCAGATGTCCACAAGCATCTCCAACACCTCGATGATTTCGTCCCGGTCCGTAAAGCCCCTGCCTTTACCCAGAAGCCTTGGCGGGCATGGGGGCGACCATCGTCGCGCACGAAGGAAGTTGTCATGGAACACTTGGGTATAGGCTGCTTGACGCACCGGAGGACGATTGCTACCCTAACCCTGAGTTCTTTCGCGAGCATCTGAGAGGATGGCCTCCGTTCGCGCGCTGTCCCCCCAGCATGTTTGACGAGTGTGTGTGTAGTCCAAAACTAGGGGGAGCTATGCGATCAGAATTCCGTTCCAGAGTACCCAGCGGTTTCGGCGCCTTGGTGATGGCCTTCTTGCTCGTGGTGCCGGGTCTCGGTGCGCAGCAGGGCGGCACGGTCACCGGGCGGGTGCTAGACGCGCAGAGGGGGCTGCCGATTCCGGCAGTTCAGGTGTTTATTGCCAACTTGGAGTTGGGCGGCTTGACGCAGCAGAACGGCCGCTACCTGCTCCAAAACGTACCCGCGGGCACCCACACGCTGTCCGTGTCCCGGATCGGGTACCGGACCACGGAGGTGCAAGTCACCGTCGGTGGCGGCCAAACCGTCGAGCAGGACTTCACCATGACTGAAGAAGCCCTGCAGCTCGACGAGATCATCGTCACGGGCACGGCGGGCGGGACGCGGAGACGTGCGATCGGAAACTCCGTGACCCAGGTGCAGGCGGCCGAGATCACCGAGGTGCAGGCCATCGTCAACGTGCAGCAGTTGTTGGCCGGGCGTAGTGGGGGGAGCCTGGAGTTCCATCGGCTGCCGGCAAGCGTTGGCGAAAGCTCTTCCATCACGATCCGGGGCACAGGGAGTTTCGGTCTGGGGAACCAACCCCTCATCTACGTGGATGGCTTCCGGGTTGACAACTCCGCCAGTTTGGGTCCGCCGACCGTCGACAGTGGTGGGGGGATGAGCGCGCTGGGCGACATCAACCCCGCAGACATCGAGAGCGTCGAGATCATCAAGGGTCCGGCGGCTGCGACCCTCTACGGAACCGAGGCGTCGGCCGGAGTGATCCAGATCATCACGAAAAGGGGCGTGGAGGGCGCCCCCGAGTTCACTGCTTCGATCCGGCAGGGAATGAACTACATGCCGAACCCGCGCGCACTGATCGGCGAACAGTTTGCCTGCCGCGATGATCGTGTCCCGCCTGCGGGCGGGTGCCATGCGGACTCCGGCCTCTTCAGTTTCAACATGTACGACAAGGCCACTGAGCAGATTGCCGCGGGACTCTGGGATTGGCCCTCCAAGGACGTCTACAGCGACGGTCATTCCCAGCAGTACGACCTCTCAGTCCGGGGAGGCACCGCGAACTTTCGATACTTCGCCTCGGGGTCCTACCAGGACGAGCAGGGCCCCGTTTGGTGGAACACGGACGAGAAGATCCGGTTCAGGACGAACATGAGCGTCATCTTCTCCGAGAGCTTGAGCCTCGACTTCAACGGGTCCTTTGGCCAGGGCAACAACAGGGCCGCGGCGCCGGTCAATAGGGACGGCGGACTCTGGGTTGACATGGTTGGGGGCAGAGGCTTTTGCCTGCCGGACGTTAATCCGGGTGCGTGTGACACCACGCTTGGCTTTCAGGAGCACCTTCCCTCGAGCGTCGCCGACGTCTCATCGACCCGGGAATACAGCCGGTTCACAGGGGGCCTGACGTTGAACCACACCTATAGTGACTGGTTGACCCAGCGCTTCGTGGTGGGAATCGACAATTTGTGGGAAACTAATCAGCAGCTCTTCCCGCTCAATCCGGAGGTCACTGGATATACGGAAACGACGACCGGCGAGAAACTTTACGAGAGGCCCATCCGCAATACCCTCAGCGTCGATTACGCCGCGACTGTCAACCTCGATCCGCTCCCAGGGTTGCTGCCGGGGTTTAGAACGTCGACGTCCGTAGGATTCCAGTATTTCGAAAGCCATAATGAGAATTTCCAGAACAAGGGTTTTGGGTTCGCATCCCCCATTTCGACCACCATCAACCAGACCACGGCCGCCCAGCTGCAGCTGACGTTCGAAGACATCACGAACAAGACGGTCGGCGTCTACGTCCAGGAGGAATTCTCCTTGAACGACCGGCTGTTCCTGACGGGTGCGGTCCGATTCGACGACAACTCCGCGTTCGGTGGAGACTTCGATTTCGAGACCTACCCGAAGGTCTCGGCTGCGTGGGTGGTTTCTGAAGAAAACTTCTGGGGTATCGATCTCGTCAACTCCATGCGTGTGCGCGGAGCTTGGGGGAAATCGGGTCGCCAACCGGATACCTTCGCTGGCCAGAACATATACGGCGTGGTCACAGGATGGGCTGGAAACGTTGGGGTGGCCCCAAGCTCGCCGGGTAACCCGGAGGTGGGTCCGGAGACGAGCACCGAGATCGAGGTGGGGTTCGACATCGCTGTGCTGGACGACCGGCTCTCCGGCGAGTTCACGTACTACAATCAAAAAAACGAGGACGCCCTGTTGAACATCGCCAACGTGCCGAGCGTCGGCTTCCCCGGATCGGTTCAGCAGAACCTGGGGAGGATCGACAACTGGGGGTGGGAGGCGGTACTGAACGCCCGGATCTACCAGAGCCAGGCAGCCTCGTTCGACATTACCTTCACCGCGGACCACGCCAGGAACGAGATCAAGTCGCTCGGTGATGTCGCCGGGTCGAATTCGACGCAAGGCAGCTCGCGAAAGCTCGGATACCCCTGGCCGAACCAGAAAACTGAGTATACCACGGTGAGCGCCGAGTACGACGCATCAGGAAACAGGGGCAACGGCAACATCATCAACGCGATGTGCGACGCTGGGGTGAGGACGGGAACGGACGCCGATCCCGACAATCAGCGCGGCTCCGTACGGGGCGGTGAGATCGTGCGGTGCGACGCCCTCCCCGGTCCGAGTCATTCCCTCTTCGGGCCGGCTTACCCCACTTACACCTTCACCGTCGCGCCGATTGTTGGTCTGTTTAACAACACCCTCCGGCTCTACGCTCAGGCTGAGGGCCAATACGGCGAAACTAAGAGGGACCATGACTCCAGGTTCAGGACTGTTTACAACGTTAGCGAACTCAGGAATACTCACGATGATCCCCGTTTTAGAGCCTCTTTCTTCTTCGGTCCTTGGCCGGATCATTCGAATGTCTATCTGACCCAACAGAACTGGTGGAAGATTCGGGAGGTCGGGGCCAACTACCAGTTCTCCGAACCCCTCGCCGGCCGTCTGGGCGCGGAGCGGGCGTCCTTGGGGCTCACGTGGCGGATGAACAACGTAATCTGGCGAAATTTCACGAAGCACTACCGGGATAACCCTGGAGCCGGCATAATCGCGGATCCCGAGCAAGGGAATGCTCAAGAACGCGCCACAGCGGCGAGTGCTAGGACCACCTGGGCCGAACCGCCGGTCTCGAGCGTACACCTCACTCTCCGGGTGGTGTTCTAATGGGACCGCGGGGGAGTTTTCGGAGGGCAGCCTGGGTTGGCTTGATCGTAGCGTTGCCCATAGGTGCCCTGACGGCGTGCGATTCCCTGCTCGAAGTTGACTTGCCCGCCGAGCTCACGGAGGACGTGCTGGTCGATCCGGCGGGGGTCGATGCGCAGATCAATGCGGTCATCGGGCTCTTCGAATGCGGCTACTCCAGCTGGACACTTATGGCGGCCGGAATGGAGGACATCTGGGATTCGCTCAACGGCATCTCACAAGTTGTCACGCGCTACTCGCCGCGTCCCTCCACTGGAGGATGTGACCGAGGCATTGGCAACGATCACAGTTACTACGACCAATTCACCACGTCGAGGGCCCAGGCCATCGGTACCTACGATCGGCTGGCGAACCTGTGGGACGACAACGACGTTGACGATCGCGAGCAGAAGCAGGCGCTCATGGCACTGTACGTGGCGGCGGTCCTTGATATCTACGGCGAGCACTTCTGCGAGATGGCGCTCGACGCCGGACCCCTCATGACAGTGGACGAGACCCTTGCCTTGGGGGAGACGTGGATCGCGACGGCACTGGGACACATCAACAACCAGCCGGGAGGTGACTTCGTGGTCGCCAACGGAGTCGCGACCAGCGCCAAAACGATGGCCTACGGACTTCGGGCGCGGATGCGGTGGGCGAGAAATGACGTCGCAGGGGCGTTGGCGGACGCCCTGCTGGTGCCGATGGGATTCACCGCCTGGATCATACGCGAGACGCCATTACAACGAAGGAACAGGCAAAACCAGTTCGCGGCCAGTCCCCTGAATGTCATTTACAAGGACGTGAATACTTACTGGACGGGTGCGCCCAACCCTGTGAACAGCCAGGCGTGGCCCAGCCCAATCCCCTTCACCGGATACACCAATCTGGGCATCCTGCCCGACGGGCGGGCCGTCTGGGACACCGGGCTTCCGATCCGTACCGCGGGAGTCTCCCGGATGACGCCTGCGGAGGACGCGGCGGTCTCGGACACCCGGGTCGGGACTATCGACGTCGTCACTTCACAGGACGGAATTCGACAGAATCCCACCAAATACCCGAACGCTGACGACAATCAGCCCCTGGTAGGGTGGCAGGAGATGTGGCTCCTCCGCGCCGAGTTAGAGGGCGGGCAGGCCGCCATCGACCGGGTTAATGAGCTGCGGGACTTTCACAGTCTGCCCAGGGTCACCTATGCGGATCCGGCCGACGCGGCGGAGATCCGCCTTATGATCATCGAGGAGAGGCGGAGGCAGCTGTTCCTGGAGGGTCGCTTCTACGCTACCAAGATCCGGAACACGGATCTGCTGTGGTTCCCCCGAAACGAAGGAAATACGCCCCTCCTCGGCTTTCCTCATCAGGGCGGAATTCGCAAGCTCATGCCGAGCGACGAGTACGACCTCAACCCCAACTTCACGGATGCCGCTGAGGCCACGGGGTGCGATCCGAATGAGAGGCCCATAGACTTTACCTGACCCGCGACTTCAGCGCTTCGTCCTCACCTCAACGACCCCGTTCGCGGCGAACGGATAGAGGAATGCAGCGGCGGGTCCCCGTAGAACCTGAATGTCTTCCACGTCGGAGGCGGGGATCTGGCTCAGGACGTCGAACGCCGTCTCAGTCCCCGAGACCCGGACGCCATCGATGATGACGATTGGCTGAGCGTCCTGGGTGAAACTGCCGTATCCGCGCAAGCGGATCTGGTAGTCATTCTTTCCGATGTCGCCGGTTGTCACGCGCGTCGAGGGGACCTTGATCGCGAGCAGGTCTGCCGCGGTGAGCTGGGCGGCCTCCAGTTGGGCCATCGATTCGTTGCGGGGAACCCCCACCAGCAGCTCGGAGAGCACGGCGGTGACCGACGGGAGCATAAACTGAAGAAAGACGATCCGGTCGCTACGAACGTCGACCTCCTGCACTACGCTCGGGTGGCCCGGTGCGGTGACACGGACCGACACCGTTCCGAGCGGCGCATCGGTAAACGCGAAGCCGCCGTACGTCCCGGTCTCGGTCTCGATGTCCGTACCGACCAGCAAGACCGTCGCCGCTTCAACTGGCTGGCCGGTCGACTCGTCGACGACAACACCCCCGAGGAGAACCTCCGTCCGGGCTCCCGGCAGCGGTTCCTGTGCGGCGACGGCGAGGGGTAGGGCCTGCTGGGTGACGAGGAGCAGTCCCAGGGTGGCCAGTGCTCCCGCGCAGGGTCGGATCGAAGTGTGTGACATTACATCGACTCCAGCAAAATTCACCAGCCCCCTCTATACCCCACTCAGGCAGAGACGGTCCTGATCCAGCACCCCCCTCAGGCGGGCACGGTCCTTGAGTGCCTTTCGGTGCGGACCTCTTTCGTGCGGACCTAGAGATCGTGGTTTTCCATGCGCCAAAAGATCCCCCCAACAAGGAAGGAAGGATGGATGGATGGATGGAAGGATCGGGGGGGGGACTCGCGGACGCCGAAAGACCCGTTAAAAAGATGTGGAAAGACCTTCTTGACGCGGCAGAGTTCGACCGCTACGCTGCCCCGATGGTATAGGGGTAACAAGAGGGCGGCCTGTGGTGTGCGCTCTACGGCCCCCTCCCTGCCCGGTCAGTTGGGCAGTGTGTAGTTCAAAACTTAGGAGGAGTCATGCAAACAGCATTCCGTTCCAGAGTACCCAGCGGTTTCGGCGCCTTGGTGATGGCCTTCCTACTCGTGGTGCCGGGTCTCGGTGCGCAGCAGGGCGGCACGGTCACCGGGCGGGTGCTAGACGCGCAGAGAGGGCAGCCGATTCCGGCGGTTCAGGTGTTTATTGCCAACTTGGAGTTGGGCGGCTTGACGCAGCAGAACGGCCGCTACCTGATCCAAAACGTGCCCGCGGGCACCCACACGCTGTCCGTGTCCCGGATCGGGTACCGGACCGCGGAGGTGCAAGTCACCATCGGTGGCGGTCAAACCGTTGAGCAGGACTTCACCATGTCTGAAGAAGCCCTGCAGCTCGACGAGATCATCGTCACGGGCACAGCGGGCGGGACGCGGAGACGTGCGATCGGAAACTCCGTGAGCCAGGTGCAGGCGGCCGAGGTCACCGAGGTGCAGGCCATCGTCGACGTGCAGCAGCTGTTGACCGGGCGTAGTGGGGGAAGCGTGGAGTTCCAACGGCTGCCCGGAAGCATTGGCGAAGGCTCTACCATCATTATCCGGGGCGTAGGGAGTTTCAGTCTGGGGAACCAACCCCTCGTCTACGTGGATGGCTTCCGGGTTGACAACTCTACCGGTTTGGGTCCGCCGACCCCCACCCCAGGTTCCTTTGGGATGGGGGCGATGAGCGCGCTGGACGACATCAACCCCGCAGACATCGAGAGCATCGAGATCATCAAGGGTCCGGCGGCTGCGACCCTATACGGAACCGAGGCGTCGGCCGGAGTGATCCAGATCATCACGAAAAAGGGCGTGGAGGGCGCCCCCGAGTTCACTGCTTCGATCCGGCAGGGAATGAACTACATGCCGAACCCGGGGGCACAGGTCGGCGAGACGTGGGCCTGCCGCGATGATCGAGTCCCGCCTGCGGGCGGGTGCCATGCGGACTCCGGCCTCTTCAGTTTCAACATGTACGACGAGGCCACTAAGCAGATTGCCGATGGACTCTGGCCTTGGCCCTCCGAGAACATCTACAAAGACGGTCATTCCCAGCAGTACGACGTGTCAGTCCGGGGAGGCACCGCGAGCTTTCGATACTTCGCCTCGGGGTCCTTCCAGGACGAGCAGGGCCCCATTTTTTGGAACACGGACCAGAAGTACCGGTTCAGGACGAACATGAGCGTCCTCTTCTCCGAGAACTTGAGCCTCGACTTCAGCGGGGCCTACGCCGAGGGCAACAATAGGGCCGGGGCGCCGGTCCACAGGGATGGCGGAATGTGGATTGACCTGACTGGGGGCAGAGGCTTTTGCCTGCCGAGCGTCAATCCGGGTGCGTGTCCCGACACGTATGGCTTTCAGGAGCACCTTCCCTCGGCCGTCGCCGAAATCGAATCGACCCGGAATTTCAACCGGTTCACTGGGGGCGTGACGTTGAACCACACCTATAGTGACTGGTTGACCCAGCGCTTCGTGGCGGGAATCGACAGGTCGTGGGAAACTAATGAGCAGCTCTTCCCGCTCAGTCCGGAGCTCACTGGATATACGGAAACCGTGACCGGCGAGAAATTGTACGCGAGGCCCGTCACCAACACCCTCAGCTTCGATTACGCCGCGAGTGTCAACCTCGAGCCGCTCCCAGGGTTGCTGCCGGGGTTCAGAACGACGACGTCCGCAGGAGTCCAGTATTTCACCAACCATTACGAGAGTTTCGAGAACAAGGGTTTTGGGTTCGCATCCCCCGTCTCGACCACCATCAACCAGACCACGGCCTCCCAGCTGCAGCTGACGTTCGAAGACATCACGAACAAGACGATCGGCGTCTACGTCCAGGAGGAATTCTCCTTCAACGACCGGCTGTTCGTGACGGGTGCGCTCCGATTCGACGACAACTCCGCGTTCGGTGGAGACTTCGATTTCGAGACCTATCCGAAGATCTCGGGTGCGTGGGTGGTTTCTGAAGAAAACTTCTGGGGTATCGATCTCGTCAACTCGATGCGTGTGCGCGGAGCTTGGGGGAAATCGGGTCGCCAACCGGATACCTTCGCTGGCTCGAACATATACGGCACGATCATAGGAGGGGCTGGAACCGTTGGGGTGGCGCCGAGCTCGCCGGGTAACCTGGAGGTGGGTCCGGAGACGAGCACCGAGATCGAGGTGGGGTTCGACATCGCTGTGCTGGACGACCGGCTCTCCGGCGAGTTCACGTACTACGATCAAAAAAACGAGGACGCCCTGTTGAACATCGCCAACGCGCCGAGCCTCGGCTTCCCCGGAGACATTCAGGCAAATGTGGGGAGGATCGACAACTGGGGGTGGGAGGCGATGCTGAACGCCCGGATCTACCAGAGCCAGGCAGCTTCGTTCGACATTACCTTCACCGCGGACCACGCCAAGAACGAGATCAAGTCGCTCGGTGATGTCGCCGGCTCCACCAGGCGTCGGGTCGGATACCCCTGGCCGGGCGAGACAACTCGGTATACCACGGTGAGCGCCGAGTGGGACGCATCAGGAAACAGGCGCAACAGCAACCTCATCAACGTGATGTGCGACGCTGGGGTGAGGACGGGAACGGACGACCTTCCCGACAATCAGCGCGGCCGTCTACGGGGCGGTGAGATCGTGCTGTGCGACGACCTCCCCGGTCGGACTAATGCCCTCTACGGGCCGGCTTACCCGACTTACACCTTCACCGTCGCGCCGACTCTTGGTCTGTTTAACAACACCCTCCGGCTCTACGCTCAGGCTGAGGGCCAATACGGCGAAATAGAAGCGGACTGGCACAGCAGGATCAGGATTCAATACAACACGAGCGAACTCAGGAACACTAAGGAATCTGCCCTTTATATGGCCTCTTACCACTTCGCTCCATATCGGGATGTTTCGAATGGCTACATGGGCCCGAACGACTTCTGGAAGCTGCGGGAGGTCGGGGCCAACTACCAGTTCTCCGAATCCCTCGCCGCCCGTGTAGGCGCGGAGCGGGCGTCCTTTGCGCTCTCGTGGCGGATTAACCATTTACTCTGGCGAAAATACACGAGGCACTTCCAGGATCACCCTGGAGCCTCGATAATCGCGGATCCCGAGCATGGGGCGGCTGAAAGTCGTCCTGAAGCGGGAACTACTGTTACCGCCTGGAGCGAACCGCCGATCTCGAGCATACACCTCACTCTCCGGGTGGTGTTCTAATGGGACCGCGGGGGAGTTTTCGGAGGGCAGTCCGGGTTGGCTTGATCGTAGCGTTGCCCATAGGTGCCCTGACGGCGTGCGATTCCCTGCTCGAAGTCGACTTGCCCGCCCAGCTCACGGAGGACGTGCTGGTCGATCCGGCGGGCGTCGATGCGCAGGTCAGTGCGGTCATCGGGCTCTTCGAATGCGGCTACTCCACCTTTACATACGTTTCGGCCGGAATGGAGGACATCTGGGAGCCGCTCGTGGGCACGTCACAAGTTATCGGGTATTACACGGCGCGTGGCGACACTGGAGAATGTGACCAAGAGCAGCGGGACACTGATTACTACGACCAATTCAGCACGGCGAGGGCCCAGGCCGTCGACACCTACGATCGGCTGACGAACCTGTGGGACGACAACGACGTTGACGATCGCGAGCAGAAGCAGGCGATCATGGCGCTGTACTCGGCGGCGGCCCTTGATATCTTCGGCGAGTTCTTCTGCGAGATGGCGCTCGACGCCGGACCCCTCATGACAGCGGACGAGACCCTTGCCGAGGGGGAGATGTGGATCGCGACGGCACTGGGGCACATCAACAACCAGCCGGGAGGTGACTTCGTGATGCCCTTCGGAATCGCGTCCAGCGCCAAAACGATGGCCTACGGACTTCGGGCGCGGATGCGGTGGGCGAGAAATGACGTCGCAGGGGCATTGGCGGACGCCCTGCTGGTGCCGATGGGATTCACCGCCTGGGTCATACGTGAGACGGCATTAACACGAAGGAACAAGCAAAACGCTGCCTCGGACAGTCCCGTGGTATCCCACTACGACGACGTGAATACTTACTGGTCGGGTGCGCCCAACCCTGTGACCGGCCAGGCGTGGCCCAGCCCCATCCCCTTCACCGGATACGACGATCTGGCCCTCCTGCCCGACGGGCGGGCCGTCTGGGACACCGGGCTTCCGATCCGTACCGCGGGAGTCTCCCGGATCTTGCCTGCGGAGGACGCGGCGGTCCCGGACACCCGGGTCGCGACTATCACCCGGATCACTTCACAGGGCGGTGTGCGACATGAACCCACCAAATACCCGAACGCTGACGACAATCAGCCCCTGGTAGGGTGGCAGGAGATGTTGCTCATCCGCGCCGAGTTAGAGGGCGGGCAGGCCGCCATCGACCGGGTGAACGAGCTGCGGGACTTTCACATGCTGCCCAGGGTCACCTATGCGGATCCGAGCGACGCAGCGGAGATCCGCCTTATGATCATCGAGGAGAGGCGGAGGCAGCTGTTCCTGGAGGCTCGGTTCTGGTCTACCAAGATCCGGAACACGGATCTGTTGTGGTTCCCCCGGGGCGAAGGAAATACGCCCCTCGGAGCGTTCCCTCATCAGGGCGGAGTTCGCAAGCTCATGCCGGCCATCGAGTACGAGGTCAACCCCAACCTCGTGGAGGCCGATGAGGCCACGGGGTGCGACCCGAGTCAGAGGCCCGTGGACTTCTGACCCGAGGCTTCAGCGCTTCGTTCTCAGCTGAACGACGGCGTTCGCGGCGAACGCATAACGGAGGCCGATGAGGCTACGGGGTGCGACCCGAATCGGGTCGCACCCCGTGAGTTTTTGAACCGTCGGGCGCAGCCGAGTACAACCGCAGCTGAAGCCGCCGCTTCAGCGCTTCGTCCTCACCTCAACGACCCCGTTCGCGGCGAACGGATAGAGGAATGCAGCGGCGGGTCCCCGTAGAACCTGAATGTCTTCCACGTCGGAGGCGGGGATCTGGCTCAGGACGTCGAACGCCGTCTCAGCCCCCGAGACGCGGACGCCATCGATGATGACGAGTGGCTGAACGTCCTGGGTGAAACTGCCGTATCCGCGCAAGCGGATCTGGTAATCATTCTTTCCGATGTCGCCGGTTGTCACGCGCGTCGAGGGGACCTTGATCGCGAGCAGGTCTGCCGCGGTGAGCTGGGCGCCCTCCAGTTGGGCCATCGATTCGTTGCCGCGGACGCTCACCAGCAGCTCGGAGAGCAGGGCGGCGAACGAAGGTACAATAACCTGAAGAAAGACGATCCGGTCGCTACGAACGTCGACCTCCTGCACTACGCTCGGGTGGCCCGGTGCCGTGACACGGACCGACACCGTTCCGAGCGGCGCATCGGTAAACGCGAAGCCGCCGTACGTCCCGGTCTCGGTCTCGATGTCCGTGCCGACCAGCAAGACCGTCGCCGCTTCAACTGGCTGGCCGGTCGACTCGTCGACCACAACACCCCCGAGGAGAACCTCCGTCCGGGCTCCCGGCAGCGGTTCCTGTGCAGCGGCGGCGAGGGGCAGGGCCTGCTGGGTGACGAGGAACAGTCCCAGGATGGCCAATGCTCCCGCACAGTGCCGGATCGAAGTGTGTGACATACATCGATCTCCAGAGGAGTTTCTCATCACCGTCTACCCCACATCAGGCGGGCACGGTCCATTAGACTGGTGCCTTTCGTGCGGACCTAGAGATCGTGGTTTTCCATGCGCCAAAAGATCCCCCAAACAAAGAAGGAAGGAAGGAAGGATGGATGGAAGGAAGTCGTCATGGAAGATATGGGAATAACCTGCTTGACGCGCCGGAGGACGATCGCTACCCTAACCCCGAGTAGCTTTGCGAGCATCTGAGAGGATGGCCCCAGTTCGCGCGCTGTCCCGCCAGCATGTTCGACGAGTGTGTGTCTAGTCCAAAACTAGGGGGAGCTATGCGATCAGAATTCCGTTCCAGAGTACCCAGCGGTTTCGGCGCCTTGGTGATGGCCTTCTTGCTCGTGGTGCCGGGTCTCGGTGCCCAGCAGGGCGGCACGGTCACCGGGCGGGTGCTAGACGAGCAGAGGGGGCAGCCGATTCCGGCGGTTCAGGTGTTTATTGCCAACTTGGAGTTGGGCGGCTTAACGCAGCAGAACGGCCGCTACCTGCTCCAAAACGTGCCCGCGGGCACCCACACGCTGTCCGTGTCCCGGATCGGGTACCGGACCGCGGAGGTGCAAGTCACCGTCGGTGGCGGTCAAACCGTGGAGCAGGACTTCACCCTGTCTGAAGAAGCCCTGCAGCTCGACGAGATCATCGTCACGGGCACGGCGGGCGGGACGCGGAGACGTGCGATGGGAAACGTCGTGTCCCAGGTGCAGGCGGCCGAGATCACCGAGGTGCAGGCTATCGCCAACGTGCAGCAGCTGTTGACCGGGCGTAGTGGGGGAAGCCTGGAGTTCCAACGGTTGCCCGGAAGCATTGGCGAAAGCTCTTCCATCACGATCCGGGGCGTAGGGAGTTTCAGTCTGAACAACCAACCCCTCATCTACGTGGATGGCTTCCGGGTTGACAACAACTCCAATTTGGGTCCGCCGACCCCCACCCAAAGTGGGGGGATGAGCGCGCTGGACGACATCAACCCCGAAGACATCGAGAGCATCGAGATCATCAAGGGTCCGGCGGCTGCGACCCTCTACGGAACCGAGGCGTCGGCCGGAGTGATCCAGATCATCACGAAAAGGGGCGTGGAGGGCGCCCCCGAGTTCACTGCTTCGATCCGGCAGGGAGTGAACTACATGCCGAACCCGCGGGCACTGGTCGGCGAAGAAAACTGGGCCTGCCGCAATAATCGAACCCCGCCTGCGGGCGGGTGCGATGAGTCAACCGGCCTCTTCAGTTTCAACATGTACGACGAGGCCACTAAGCAGATCGCCGCGGGACTCTTTGATTGGCCCTCCGAGAACATCTACAGCAACGGTCATTCCCAGCAGTACGACGTCTCCGTCCGGGGAGGCACCGCGAGCTTTCGATACTTCGCCTCGGGGTCCTACCAGGACGAGCAGGGCCCCATTTGGTGGAACACGGACCAGAAGTACCGGTTCAGGACGAACATGAGCGTCATCTTCTCCGAGAACTTGAGCCTCGACTTCAGCGGGTCCTACGCCGAGGGCGACAATAGGGCCGGGGCGCCGGTCAACAGGGACGGCGGACTCTGGATTGATATTACGGGGGGCAGAGGCTATTGCCTGCCGGAGGTTAATCCGGGTGTGTGTCCCAAACTCGGCTGGCAGGAGCACCTTCCCTCGGACGTCGGCGAAATCGAATCGACCCGGGACTTCAGCCGGTTCACAGGGGGCGCGACGTTGAACCACACCTATAGTGACTGGTTGACCCAGCGCTTCGTGGTAGGAATCGACAAGTCGTTTGACACTAATGAGCAGCTCTTCCCGCTCAATCCGGAGGTCACTGGATATACGGAAACGACGCTCGGCGAGAAATTGTACGAGAGGCCCATCAGCAATACCCTCAGCGTCGATTACGCCGCGACTGTCAACCTCGAGCCGCTCCCAGGGACGCTGCCGGGGTTCAGAACGTCGACGTCCGTAGGATTCCAGTATTTCAGCAGCCATTTCGAGAGTTTCCAGAACAAGGGGTATGGATTCGCATCCCCCGTCTCGACCACCATCAACCAGACCACGGCCTCCCTGCTGGAGCTGACGTTCGAAGACATCACGAACAAGACGGTCGGCATCTACGTCCAGGAGGAATTCTCCTTGAACGACCGGCTGTTCCTGACGGGTGCGCTCCGATTCGACGACAACTCCGCGTTCGGTGGAGACTTCGATTTCGAGACCTATCCGAAGATCTCGGGTGCGTGGGTGGTTTCTGAAGAAAACTTCTGGGGTTTCGATCTCGTCAACTCCATGCGTGTGCGCGGAGCTTGGGGAAAATCGGGTCGCCAACCGGATACCTTCGCTGGCCAGAACGTATACGGCACGGTCATAGGAGCGGCTGGAGGGGTTGGGGTGGCGCCGGAGTCGCCGGGTAACCCGGAGGTGGGTCCGGAGACGAGCACCGAGATCGAGGTGGGGTTCGACATCGCTGTGCTGGACGACCGGCTCTCCGGCGAGTTCACGTACTACGATCAAAAAAACGAGGACGCCCTGTTGAACATCGCCAACGTGCCGAGCGTCGGCTTCCCCGGATCGATTCAGCAGAACCTGGGGAGGATCGACAACTGGGGGTGGGAGGCGATACTGAACGCCCGGATCTACCAGAGCCAGGCAGCCTCGTTCGACATTACCTTCACCGCGGACCACGCCAAGAACGAGATCAAGTCGCTCGGTGATGTCGCCGGCTCCACCAGGCGTCGGATCGGATACCCCTGGCCGAACCATACAACTAGGTATAACACTGTGAGCGCCGAGTACGACGCATCAGGAAACAGGGGCAACAGCAACATCATCAACGCGATGTGCGACTCTGGGGTGCTGTTGGGATCGGACGACATTCCCGCCAATCAGCGTGGCAACGTACGGGGCGGTCCGATCGTGCCGTGCGTCGCGGGTGCCTCTGGTCGGACTAATTCCCTCGTCGGGCCGGCTTACCCGACTTACACCTTCACCGTCGCGCCGACTCTTGGTCTGCTTAACAACACCCTCCGGATCTACGCTCAGGCTGAGGGCCAATACGGGCAAACTGAGCTGGACTGGGGCGGCAGGATCAGGAATGTTTACAACACGAACATACTCAGGAACACCAAGGAGGATGCCCTTTATCAAGCCTCTTTCTTCTTCGGTCCTTGGGTAAATGATACGAATATCTACATGATAGAAGCGAACGACTTCTGGAAGCTGCGGGAGGTCGGGGCCAACTACCAGTTCTCCGAATCCCTCGCCGCCCGTGTGGGCGCGGAGCGGGCGTCCTTTGCGCTCTCGTGGCGGCCTAACCACATACTCTGGCGAAGTGATACGTTCTTCTACGACAATAACCCTAAAGCCGCGATAACCTCGGATCCCGAGCAAGGGTCGGCTGCAAGTGGTCCTGAAGCGGGAAGGAACTTTGCCCCCTGGGCCGAACCGCCGATCTCGAGCATACACCTCACTCTCCGGGTGGTGTTCTAATGGGACCGCGGGGGAGTTTTCGGAGGGCAGTCCGGGTTGGCTTGATCGTAGCGTCGCCCATAGGTGCCCTGACCGCGTGCGATTCCCTGCTCGAGGTTGACTTGCCCGCCTCCCTCACGGAGGACGTGCTGCTCGATCCGACGGGGGTCGATTCGCAGATCAGTGCGGTCATCGGGCTCTTCGAATGCGGCTACTCCACCTTTGTGTGGACGGCGTCCGGAAGGGAGGAGGTCTGGGAGCCGCTCAACGGCATCATACAAACTACCGCGCGATATGGAACGCGTGGCAACACTGGAGGATGTGACTCAAACCTCGATGACAATGATTACTACGACCAATTCACCACGTCGAGGGCCCAGGCCGTCGACGTCTATGATCGGCTGACGAACCTGTGGGACGACAACGACGTTGCCGATCGCGAGCAGAAGCAGGCGATCATGGCGCTGTATGCGGCGGCGGTCCTTGATGTCTTCGGCGAGTTCTTCTGCGAGATGGCGGTCGACGCCGGACCCCTCATGACAGCGGCCGAGACCCTTGCCTTGGGGGAGACGTGGATCGCGACGGCACTGGGACACATCAACAACCAGCCGGGAGGTGACTTCGTGATGCCCTTCGGAATCGCGACCAGCGCCAAAACGATGGCCTACGGACTTCGGGCGCGGATGCGGTGGGCGAGAAATGAGGGCGCAGGGGCGTTGGCGGACGCCCTGCTGGTGCCGATGGGATTCACCGCCTTCGTCGTACGCGAGACGGCACTACAACGAAGGAACAAGCAACACGCTATGCAGGAAAGTAACCTGATGGTCCTGTACGACGACGTGCATACTCACTGGGCGGGTGGGCCCAACCCTGAGACCGGCCAGGCGTGGCCCAACCCCCTCCCCTTCACCGGATACACCGATCTGGGCATCCTGCCCGACGGGCGGGCCGTCTGGGACACCGGGCTTCCGATCCGTACCGCGGGAGTCTCCCGGATGACGCCTGCGGAGGACGCGGCGGTCCCGGACACCCGGGTCGCGACTACCAGCCGTGTCACTTCAGAGGCCGGACTGCGACAGGAACCCACCAAATACCAGAGCGCTGACGAGGATGTGCCCCTGGTAGGGTGGCAGGAGATGTGGCTCCTCCGTGCCGAGTTAGAGGGCGGGCAGGCCGCCATCGACCGGGTGAATGAGCTGCGGGACTTTCACATGCTGCCCAATGTCACCTATGCGGATCCGGCCGACGCGGCGGAGATCCGCCTTATGATCATCGAGGAGAGGCGGAGGCAGCTGTTCTTGGAGGGTCGCTTCTGGTCTACCAAGCTCCGGAACACGGATCTGCTATGGTTCCCCCGAAACTCTGGAGAAACGCCCCTCCTCGGCTTCGCTTATGGGGGCGGAGTTCGCCTTCTCATGCCGTCCGACGAGTACGAGCTCAACCCCAACTTCGATGACGTCGATGAGGCCACGGGGTGCGACCAGTTTGAGAGACCCGTGAGCTTCTGAACCGTCGGGCAGCCGAGTACAACCGCGGCTGAAGCCGCCGCTTCAGCGCTTCGTTGTCACCTCAACGACGCCGTTCGCGGCGAACGGGTAACGGCCCGATGAGGGCGAAGTGCCCGGCGACGAAGAACTGGACTCGCCGCCGGCATGGCGGCCAATAGAGCTTTCGTCTCAAGTTGTGAATTTTCTGAGCAACGCTGGCCTGGAGCAAGAGGATGACGAGGAACACACAACGAAGCGCGCGTGGAAGGGTTGATCGCCGGCGGCCGCCCGAGGCCCCCCGGAGCAGGAGGCCGTGCTCGGCGCCTGGGAGGGCGCACTGGCCGGTGGCTCTGACGGTGTTGGCGGTGTTGGCCTCCGCGTGGCCGGCGACGGGCCAGGAGAGGCATCTCTACTGGGGCGATACGCACATCCACACGTCCTATTCCAACGACGCCAATATGTACGGCAACAGCACCGGTGACCCGGACATGGCGTATCGGTTCGCCAGGGGGCTACCCGTCGTCCACCCGGCTCTCGGGCACCGTACCCGTCTAGACCGACCTCTCGATTTCCTGGCCGTTTCGGATCATTCCCCACTGGGAGCCGGGGCTCCGATCGAACGGATCGAGCCGTACAGGGACGACCCCGGATTCCTGAGGGCCGCATGGTCGCTGTACGTGGACGCGGCCGAGCGGCACAACGACCCCGGTACCTTCACGGCGCTCATCGGCTGGGAGTGGTCGGTGTCGGGCCGGCATCGCGTGGTCTTCACGCCGGCGGACGGTGAGACCGCGAAGAATTTTCTGCCCCTCGCCGGCTCGGGCTCCATAGGTCCGGAGGAGCTGTGGCGCTGGCTCGAGGAGACGAGCGAGCGACTTGGGATCGACTTCGTTGCCATCCCCCACAACTCGAACCTCTCACGAGGCCTGATGTTCGACATGGTGGACAGCGATGGCCGCCCCATCAGCGCCGAGTACGCGAGGACCCGCATGAGGTGGGAGCCCGTGGTCGAGGTACTCCAGATCAAGGGCACGTCCGAGACCCACCCCTTCCTGTCACCGGAGGACGAGTTCGCGAGCTTCGAGCTCTGGGGCCCGTGGCTGTTCGGCGCCGAACGCGCCCAGCCCCTTCCTGCCAACTACGTTCGGACGGGGCTCCTCCGGGGGCTCCAGCTCGAGGAAGAGGTAGGTGTGAACCCGTACAAACTCGGGTTCCAGGGCGCGAGCGACACCCATGCGACCCTGAGCGACGCTAGCGACGAGGAGCTGTACGGCGGGTGGAATATCGAGTTCGCCGGCCCGGAGGCGGCCCCCAAGACGCTGATGAGTTTCAGGGGCACCCTTCGGGGGGGCGTCACGTGGGACTCTGCGGCCCAGGGGATCACGGGGGCGTGGGCGAGCGAGAACACGCGCGAGGCTCTGACCGCGGCGTTCAAGCGCAAGGAGGTCTACGCGACGAGCGGCCCAAGGATACAGCTGCGGATGTTCGGAGGCTTCGAGTTCGAAGCCGAGGATGCCAACGCTCGAGACATCGCGGCCGTGGGGTATGGCGGTGGCGTTCCGATGGGAGGGGACCTCGCCCAGGCGCCCAACGACGCTCCCGGTGTCCTTGTTGATTCACGCCGTAAAGGACCCCGTGCGTGCGAATCTGGATCGGGTACAGGTGATCAAGGGCTGGCTCGACAACGACGGCGAGACCCACGAACGCGTGTACGACGTGGCGTGGGCGGGGGAGCGCACTGCCGCGAACGGGAAGGTGCCGTCGATCGGCAGCACGGTTGATGTGGCCCGCGCGACATACGAGAACACGATCGGGAGCGCGGAGCTCTCCACCGTGTGGGTGGACCCCGACTTCGATCCGGACGAGCGCGCGTTCTACTACGTGCGAGTGTTGGAGATCCCAACGCCGCGACATTCGACCTATGACGCCGTGGCTCTCGGGCTCAATCCCCAGGAGGCCTCGGATCAGCCCCCGGCCATCCAGGAGCGGGCCTTCTCCTCTCCGATCTGGTACACGCCGTGACCGGACCGGGCCCCCTGCCCACAGGGGTGCCCGCGTGGGTGCGGGATTCCCTCGTCCTCAGGGTTGCCGGGACCAACTGACCTACTACCGGGAGGTAAGATACCATGGATAGACGTGGATTCGTGAAGCTCGCGGCCGCGAGCCCGGCGTTAGCAGGCCCCGTCTACGCAGGATGTTCAGACGGCAACCCCGGCGGCGACGCGAGTGGGACCGTCATCGGCGCACCGTCACTCGACTCCCAGACCGGCTTCACCTTCTATTCCCCTCTCGCCGAGGAATGGTACCGCGCCGGAGAGTACTTCGAGTGGACCTCGACGACTCGCAACAACGAGGGCCGTCGAGTGAATGTCTTCTACCGAACCTTTGGGAGCCGGTCGAATCCCGCCTTTCTCATGATTCACGGCTATATCAGGGCGAGCTTCGACTACCGGGAGATCATCTCCCGCCTGCAAGACGACTACTTCATCGTCGCTCTCGACTTCCCAGGCTACGGCTTCTCCGACAAGCCTCAGGACGGGTACTCGTACATGGTGGAGGACGACGCGAAGCTCCTCGATTACTTCGTTCGGGAGATCGTGGGGCTGTCTCAGGTCCATATCCTGACCCACAGTCGCGGGAGCAGCGTCGGCCTAGCCTTCCTGGGGAACTACCTGGACGACGAGGCGAGCCCGTACGAGATCACCTACCACTTCATCTCCAATACCAACATGTTCCTGCCCCTGGCCAACAACGCTCAAGGCCAGTACGACATCCTGGACCCTGAGCTGGGCCCCGAGCTGATCCGCCAGCAGCGGGCCGAGCCTCGGGTGACGGAAGGGACGCCCGAGCAGGTCGCGTGGGCCGACATCGAGGCGTTCAACGACGGGATCGGGGCACGCCTGTACCTGGGGACGCACCTGCTGGAGCGGGACGTGAAGGACCTCGACTGGCTGGACAACCTTCGCAGGAGCCCGATCCCGACGGCCCTGATCTGGGGACTCCCGGACACGGTGAGTCCCATAAGGATCGCGAACCACGTCTGGTTGGAGTACCTGGACAAGCGGGCGGTGGAGGGCAGCTACTGGATCCTCCCGACGATCACCCACTCTCCGCACGAGGAGGTCCCCGACGACCTGGAGACGATCATTCGCGCCTGCCTGGAAGAGGGGATCCCGGACCCGGAGGACGAGAACGCGTTCATGAGGGAGCTGGCGCGGAACCGGAACCGGAGCGCGACCGCCCCGTTCTACGTGGGCCGCTCCATCATCCGGAACGCCCACTACCCCTCAGCCATCGAGTACACCCCGGATGGATACATCTATCCGGATGGATTCTCTTGAGCCGGCCTCGGGATACTTCCCGGAGACCGGCCCGACGGGGAGGCCCGCTAGCATCTTTGACGGTGGCGGCCGTGCCTGCCATGTTGTCCCTCCCAGCCGTACCACGAGAACCCGGGAGGGAAGCCGTGTCGCCGACATCGAAACCAAGATACCCGCTCGCCGCATTGAGACCGGCACTATTGCTTCTCGTGGCCACGGGCTTGGTGGCCGCCCTCCCGCTCCACGCCCAGGACCGCGGCAACCCCGACGGCGAGTGGCGTTACTGGGGCGCCGACGCGTGGAGCACGCGTTACTCCGCGCTCGATCAGATCGACGCGGGCAACTTCGACGATCTCCAGACCGCGTGGGTGTGGCGGGCCGACAACTTCGGGCCGACCGTGGACTTCATCTACCGGGCGACGCCGATCTACGCCGACGGCATGTTGTACACGGTGGCGGGGAGGAGTCGTTCAGCGGTCGCCATCGACCCCGCCACGGGTGAGACCCTCTGGATCTTCCGAGAGCCGCGCACGACCCGCTGGGAGCGGTCATCCCGGCAGAGCCACGGCAAAGGTATCGCGTACGGGGAGGTCGACGGACGTGGTGTGGTCTACCACGTCACACCCGCCTTCTTCCTGCACGCCCTGGACGCGAAGACGGGCCTGCCTCTCGAGGGGTTCGGCCGCCCCGTGCCGCTTCCGGGGTTCGAGGAGCACGGCACGGTCGACATGCTCGCCGACCTGGGCCACCCCTACGACCCCGACTACGGGATCCCCGACTCGATCGGCTACATCACGAACACGTCGCCGCCCATCGTCGTGAACGGCGTGGTCGTGGTGGGCAACTCGAACTTGCAGGGCAACGTCGAGACGCGGATGGAGAACGTGCCGGGTGACGTCCTCGCCTACGACGCGCGCACCGGAGAGCACCTCTGGACCTTCAACGTGATTCCGGGCGAGGGTGAGATTGAAAACGAGACGTGGGAGAGCGATGCGTGGCAGTGGAGCGGCAACATCAACACCTGGCCCCCACTGTCGGCCGACCCCGAGCGCGGGATCGTCTACATCACGACCGACGCCCCGACCAACGACTACTACGGAGGCTTCCGTCCGGGAGACAACCTCTTCGGCAACAGCATCGTGGCGCTCGACGTGCGGACGGGCGAGCGCATCTGGCACTTCCAGGGTGTGCACCACGACGTCTGGGACCGGGATTTCCCGCTGCCCCCTCAACTCCTCGACGTCACCGTCGACGGGCGTCGGATCCCGGCGCTGGTGCAGAGTTCGAAACAGTCCTACGTCTACGCGTTCGACCGGGCGACGGGCGAGCCGATCTGGCCGATCGAGGAACGGTCCGCACCATCGTCGAAGGTGCCGGGCGAGCAGCTCTCCGAGACCCAACCGCACCCGACGTGGCCGCTTCCGTACAGCCGGCAGGGGCTCACCGAAAACGACCTCATCGACTTCACGCCGGAGCTGCGCGCACAGGCGCTGGAGATCCTCGAGGATTGGGACTGGGGTCCGTCGCCCTGGGTGCCGCCCCTTCATTCGATGAACCAGGAGGGTAAGAAGGGCGCCGTCTTTTGTCCGTCGACCGCTGGCGGATCGGAGATTTACGGGGGGACCGTCGCCGATCCCGAAACGGGCATCGTGTACGTGGCTTCGATCGACGCGTGCAGCGCCTTCGTGCTCGTCCCCGGGATCGACCGTGAGCTGGCCTTGTCAGGGCCGGGCACGGAGGGGCGGTCGGGAATCACGGTGGTCGACTGGAACCACCAGCCCGTGCCCGGCGGGCTCGGGGGACCGCAAGGCCTGCCCATCCTGAAACCGCCTTACGGCCGTATCACGGCGATCGACATGAACACGGGGGAGCACCTCTGGTGGATCCCCAACGGCGAGACGCCGGAGCGGGTCGCCAACCATCCGGCGCTGCTGGGTCTGGATCTGCCGAACACGGGGCAGCGGGCGCACGCGACGGCGCTGGTCACACGGAGCTTGCTGATCTACGGTGAGGGCAGGACAGGGCTGCCGCGCTTCCACGCCGTGGACAAGCGCACGGGTGAGGAGCTGGGCAGCGTCGACCTCCCGGCGGCGGCCCAGACGGCCCCGATGACGTTCCTCCACGAGGGACGCCAGTACCTCGTTACCGCCGTCGCCGGTCCGGATCACGCGGCTGCGCTGGTGGCGCTGAGGCTGCCGTAGGCCGTTCGCCGCTCTCGAAGCGGCCGGGTGTGGCCGCCCGGGTCGCAGGGCGGCCCGGGGGCCCCGGTGCGTTAGAATACTCCATGCCCGAGTCCCAGACCAATCCCTTGCTGGCCAACGGAATCGCTCTCCCTTAAGGTTGTCGTGGAAAGAGCGGTTCCAATAGCAAGGAGAGGATTCATGCGTCCGAATAAGCTCATCGTGTCTGATCGGCCCAGGAGCCTGCGCAGGGCCCTGACGACGATCCTTCTGCTTCTGTTCGTCACTTTCGCCCCGACCTCGGCCTGGTCCCAAACCCCGCCTCCCCTTGCTCCCAGAGACATGGCCATGACGATGCCCGGCACGTTCACGTTCGTGAGCGTCGGGGACCTCATCATCCGGACGCCGATCTCGCAACTGACGGGCGAACACGTCCAGGCGGCTCTTCGCTTCATCCGAGAGGGGGACATGGCGTTCGGTAACCTGGAGGGCTCCTTGGCGGATTTCCAGAGCTACCGGGGGACGCTGTCGGGCTTTGTGGGGAGCGCTGAAGCGGCGAGGGACGTCAAGGCCATGGGCTTCGACATGGTCAATCGGGCCAACAACCACCTCTTCGACAGTGAAGCGGAGGGGATGTTCGAGACGAACCGGCTCCTGGACGAGGTCGGAATCATCCACGCCGGTTCCGGCAGGAATCTGGACGAAGCGGCGGCCCCCGCGTTCCTCGAGACCCCGAAGGGGCGGGTTGGTCTGGTCGGCATGCACACGCCCAACTGGGATTCACATCTCAACCTCGGCGCGACCAACCGGACGGGGAATCTAGGCGGGAAATCGGGGCTCAACATGCTGCATTACTCCGAGGAGATCGTCCTGACCCGGGGGCAGATAGAGGCATTGAGCCAGATCCAGGGCGAACTGCTGGAGTACCGGGACCGTTACGACAATCCTCGCTCCGTGCGCGACCTGGGGCCGGACCGGGTCAACTTCTTCGCGTCCAGCTCGGGGCGGGAAGATCCGACCTATCGGGTAGCCCGGGAGGGTGAGATCCCTGGGACCATCGATTACACGCTGAACCGGAGCGACCTGCAGCGGGCGCTCCGAAGCATTCGCAACGCCAAACAATACTCGGACTTCGTGATCGCCACGATCCACTCGCACCAGGTTCAGTCGGTGTTGGAGACCATGCACTTCTCGACACGTCCTCCCGATTTCTACGTCGAGCTGGCTCACGCGGCGATCGACGCCGGCGCCGACGTATGGGTGGGTCACGGGGTACAGACGCTCAGGGGTATAGAGATCTACCGGGGTAAACCCATCTTCTACGGGATGGGGGAGTTCATTCGGCAGATGCAATTCACCCTTCCAGTCCAGCTCGGGATGACTGATTGGGGCAACTCTTTCCTTGCGTCGCAGGGCAACAGCATGCCGCCCGAGAGCGTATGGTGGCAGGCGCTCGAGAGCATCCTCGCTGTGAGCCGCTTTGAAGACGGGAAGCTCGTGGAGGTGCTGGTTTATCCCATCGACCTGCGCTATGACGGAAGCGAGATTCGCCCGGACGCCCGATTCGGGATCCCCCAGATCGCACCTCCTGAGCTAGGCAGGCGAATCCTGCAGCGCGTCCGGCTCCTCTCCAAGGAGCTCGGAACCGAGATGACGATCGAGGGCAACCGCGGCGTGATCCGAGTCGCCGAGTACACACCGTGACATCGAGATGTTCGACGGGCTAGCACCCTCTTGGAGAAGGAGACCACGATGAAGTTGATCATGGAGAGATGGTTCCTGGTTTCGCTCACACTGGTGGTGTGTGCCTCGGCCCGACCCGTAACGGGACAGGAGAGGAACGTCTACTGGGGAGATACGCACGTTCATACGTCCTACTCTGGGGATTCTTATCGCTGGGGGAACGTCACCGCGGATCCCGAGACGGCGTATCGTTTTGCCAAGGGGCTTCCCGTGGTCCACCCGGGCCTCGGGAATCGGGTGCGTCTCGATCGGCCGCTCGACTTCCTGGCGGTGGCGGATCACGCTCCAGTCGGAGCAGGGGCTCCCGTCGAAGGGGACAGGAACACACCCGAGTTCCAGGAGGCAGCGTGGTCGCTTTATGTTGACGCTGCCGAACGAAACAACGATCCGGGCACCTTCACCGCGTTGATCGGGTGGGAGTGGTCGGCGTCCAGGCCAAACAGAGGAATGCTGCATCGTGTGGTGTTCACTCCGACCGATGCCGAGACGGCGAAGAGGTTCCTCCCGATCTCCTCCCGGGACAGCCGGCGGCCGGAAGACCTGTGGAGCTGGCTCGAGGCAACCAGCGATCGGCTCGGGATCGACTTCGTCGCCATGCCCCACAACCCGAACATGTCCGACGGACTGATGTTCGACATGGTGGACAGCGATGGCCGCCCCTTCAGCGCCGAGTACGCGAGGACCCGCATGAGGTGGGAGCCGGTCGCCGAGGCGCTCCAGGCGAAGGGCAACTCCGAGACCCATCCGTTCCTGTCGCCGGAGGACGAGTTCGCGAACTTCGAGCTCTATCAGTTCCTCCTCAGTGGGCGCATCGCCGTCCCCGACGCCGCCGACTACGTGCGTACGGCTCTTCTCCGGGGGCTCCGGATCGAGGGCACGGTGGGCGTGAACCCGTACAAGTTCGGACTCCAGGGTGCGACCGACTCCCACACGGGCCTGAGCGATGCGGATGAGGACATCTTCGCGGGCAGGATGGTTCCCCACGCCGGTCCAGCGGGGGGCCTCTTACCGCCTCCTCCCTTGGGCGGCCGGCCCCGTGACGGGGTGGGGTGGGACTCTGCGGCCCAGGGGATCACCGGAGCGTGGAGCACGGCCAACACCCGTGAGGCTCTGACCGCGGCCTTCAAGCGCAAGGAGGTCTACGCCACGAGCGGCCCACGAATTCAGCTCCGGGTGTTCGGAGGTTTCGACTTCGGTCCCCAAGACGCCCAATCTCGTGACATGGCGGCCGTAGGGTATGGGGGTGGCGTTCCGATGGGAGGGGACCTCGCCCAGGCGCCAAACGACACACCCGTGTCTTTGCTGATTCACGCCGTAAAGGACCCCGCGGGGGCGAATCTGGATCGGGCGCAGGTGGTCAAGGGATGGCTCGACGACGACGGCGAGACCCACGAACGTGTGTACGACGTGGCGTGGGCGGGCCGGCGCACCGCAGCGAACGGGAAGGTGCCCGCGATCGGCAGCACCGTCGATGTGGCCCGGGCGACGTATGACAATTCGATCGGAAGCGCGGAGCTCGCCACCGTGTGGGTGGACCCCGACTTCGATGCGGACGAGCACGCCTTCTACTACGTCCGGGTTCTGGAGATTCCCACGCCGCGATATTCGACGTATGACGCGGTGGCGCTCGGGCTCGACCCCGAACAAGCTACGGACCGGCCCGCGGCGATCCAGGAGCGGGCGTTCTCGTCGCCGATCTGGTACACGCCGTGACCGAGCCGGGCCGCATGCCAGCATGGGTGCCCTCGTGGGTGCCCTCGTGGGTACGGGATCCCCTGGTCCAGTTCCTCTTGATCGGAGGAGTCCTATTCGCCGCGTATAGCTTGCTGAACTTGGGGCCCGACGGGAACGAGCCCAAGCGCATCGTGGTCAGCCGGGACGCGCTCCTCACCTTCGTGCAGTATCGGGCCAATGCGTTCCAGTTCGATCTCTTCGACCGAGGCCTGGACGAGCTGACTTTGGCTGAGCGACAGGCCCTCGTGGACGAGTACGTTCGCGAGGAGGCGCTCTACCGCGAGGCCCTCGCCATGGGGCTGGACCAAGGGGACTACATCATTCGGCAGCGCCTGATCCAGAGACTCGATTTCCTGTTGGAGAGCGGCATCGAGACGGAGGACGTCGGGCGAGCCGAGCTGGCGGAGTTCTACACCGAGTTCAACGCCGACTATTGGGAGCCGCCCGTCTACACGTTCGCCCATGTCTTCTTCAACGCGGAGCGTCGGGGCGACGAGAGAGCTCGTGAGGAAGCGAAACAAATGCTCACAGAGCTAAACGAACGAGGGGTCCCCTTCAGCGGTGCCCCCGGGCTTGGCGACCGCCCCCTCTACTTCCAGAACTACATCGAGCGCACGCGGGACTTCGTGGAGAGCAATCTCGGCCCGGATCTGACCTCCACGCTGGACCGCGTCGAGCCGTCATCGTCGACGTGGTACGGCCCCATGCGCTCCCCCTACGGGTGGCATCTGGTCCTCCTTACCGAGCGGCGGCCGGCTCGGCTTCCGGACTTGGAGGAGATCGAGGACCGGGTAAGAGAGGACCGGGAGAGGATTCGGGTCGCCGACGCGCGCCGGACCACGATCGACCGGATTGTCGAAGGATATGAGGTGACGCTGGTCGGCCCGGATCTGGAGGCCCTGGCGGCGGAGGTGTCGCGATGAGCGTGGGGCGATGTCACCCCGAAGCCCGCCGCGCGCGTCGGGCCGTCCGCGCGCCCTTCGTCACGTGCTTCGTCACGCGCTTCGTCACGCCCTTCGTCGCGCTGCTCGTGCTCGCCCCGTACTCGCAGGCCGAAGCTCACGACGCCCGACCCCTCTCGGTCGAGATCGTCGAGGAGACCGGATACGTATACCGCGTTCGAATACGCGTTCCGCCGACCGTCCAGTTCTCCAACCGGCCGACGATCGCATGGCCTGAAGGCTGCGTCCCAGGCGAGGACAGGGCGGGGTTACCCATCGGCTTCTCCAGTTCCGGTGGTGTCATGATGTGCGCCGGGTCGCTGGAGGGCCAGACGATCTCCTTCCACTATCCCCAGTTCAACCCGTCCCTGTCGACCGTGGTGCGCTTTACACCTTTGGACGGCGCCGTCCGCATGGCCGTCCTGACCCCGGCCGTGTCGGAATGGACCGTGCCGAGCAGGCCGTCTCGGGCGCGGGTGGCGATGGATTACACCGGTCTGGGCATCGAGCATATCCTCGGTGGCCTGGATCACCTCCTGTTTGTTGTAGGCCTTCTGATGCTCGCCGGGTCTGCCCGGCGCATCTTCTGGGTCGTAACCGGCTTCACGCTGGCCCACTCGGTCACCCTGTCACTCTCCGCCCTTGGATTGCTCGTCGTGCCCGTAGTTCCGGTGGAGGCGACCATCGCATTGTCGATCCTGTTCCTGGCCCGAGAGATCGCGGTCGGACGTCCACAGAGTCTGGCCAACCGGTATCCGCTTCTGGTGTCCTCGTCGTTCGGTCTCCTTCACGGGCTCGGGTTTGCCTCGGCGCTTTCCGAGATCGGTCTCGTGTCGGGCGAGCTGCTGACGTCGCTCTTCTCCTTCAACCTGGGCGTCGAGGTGGGTCAGATCCTGGTCATTCTGCCGATTCTGTTGGTAGCTTGGCTCGCCGGGCGAAGCAGTGTCGCCCATCGCTTCCCGGCGCTGGGACGTTTTCGGCCGGCTCTGCCGACCGTGTGCTCATACGCGATCGGCGTTCCGGCGTCGTTCTGGTTCCTGGAGCGGGTGACCGCATTCATCCTGTAGACCACTCAGCCAATGAATCCACATCACTGACTCACGACTGAAAGGTATGTACCATGGATAGGAAAGCATTCGTGAAGCTCGCTGCTGCGAGCCCGGCGTTGGCGAGCCCCGTCTACGCGGGATGTTCGGACGGTAACCCTGGCGGCGACGCGAGTGGGACCGTCATCGGCACACCCTCACTCGACTCCCAGACCGGCTTCACCTTCTATTCCCCTCTCGCCGAGGAATGGTACCGCGGCGGACAGTACTTCGAGTGGGCCTCGACGACTCCGAACAACGAGGGCCGTCGAGTGAGGGTCTACCACCGGACCTTCGGGAACCGCTCCAACCCGGCGCTGGTGATTCTCCACGGCAATCCCGCCTCGGCGAGTTACGACTTCCGGGAAATGATTTCCTTCCTGGAAGAGGACTACTTCGTGGCCGTGCTCGACTTCCCCGGCTACGGCTTCTCGGACAAGCCTCAGGACGGCTACTCGTACATGCTGGAGGACCAGGCGAAACTAGTCGACTATTTCGTCCGGGAGATCGTGGGGCTGTCTCGGTTCCATCTCCTCACCCACGATCGCGGCGGAAGCATCGGCTTCTCGCTTCTGGGCGACTACCTGGCTCGCGAGGAGAAGGACTACGAGATCACCTACCACTTCATATCCAACGGTGGGCTCTTTCTACCCCTGACCAATCTCCCCGAAAGCGTGATCGACCTCCTACACCCAGTGCGTGGTCCCGAGCGGGCCCGGGAACAGCAGGCCCAGCCCCGGGTGACGGAGGGCACACCCGAGCAGGTCGCCCGCGCTGACATCCTGGCGTTCAACGACGGGAGCGGCGTGCGTCAGTACACTTTTAGATACCAGCTGGAGCGTGTAGCAAATGAGTACCGCTGGCTGGACAACCTTCGCGAGAGCCCGGTCCCGACAGCGCTGATCTGGGGGCTTCAGGACCAGCCGAACCCGCCACGCATCGGCAATCACATCTGGTACAACTACCTCGACAAGAGGTCGGTGGAGAGCAGCTACTGGATGCTGCCGACAGCGGGCCACTTCCCCCAACGGGAGGTGCCCGAAGAGATGGCCGGGATCGTCCGTACCTGTCTGGAGGTGGGGATTCCAGCGCCGGAGGACGAGAACGCGTTCATGCGGACCCTGGCCCAGAACAGGACCGCGACGTCACCCGTCTACATGGGTCGCTCCATCATCGAGAACGTCTACTTCCCAGGGGCGGTTGTGTACTCGCCGGACGGGTACAGCTTTTGAGAGCGCGCTTCGCTTGCGCTCACCACATTAGCCGTGCAGCAGAATCGCAGATCCGTTAGACGGCTCTTGGGAATCCGTAGAATGAGCTACCGTATACCCAACACCAATTTGCTTACGGCCTTTCTGGTCCTATCGCACTTTGGGTGCACCGCCGATCCTCCTGAAGGCAGAAGGGCAGCCTCTGAGGCGGTTGCAGAATCCGATCCGCTCAGTCACGTTTTCACCTATTCGATTCTTGAGACCGACCCCACTCGGGGTGCTGTGCGGTAGGGCGCATTTTGCGCGTCAAATCATGCGAAACCCTAGGATGGTTCGCGCAACCTGCACACGGAGGACGTCATGAAGGAGAGCAACTTGCACCAAGTTTCGGCTCTGATGTTGACGTTTTGCCTGACCACGATCGGTGGCTGCAGCGGGCGTCCGGACCCCCTACAGAAGGCACTCGACGCGGTAGGCGGCCAAGAAGCTCTCCTCGAGCTCCGGGGCTTCGGGTACGAGTCGGCGGGCGAACGCTTCGAAACCGCTCAGGGTCTCAACCCCGAAACCTACACCCGCGCCAGCACGTTCGATCTTTCGCTTCAGTATGATGTCGAGAACGACCGGTGGAGCTTCGATTGGCGGCGGCAGATCTTCGGCCCGCTCCCCGCTGAGATCGCTTATAAGGACGTTGTTGACGGGGAACTCGGCTACCAGATTGGAAACTGGATCATCAACCCGACGCCGCCCGACATGAGCCGTGCGCTTCGTCCAGAGTACATCGCGGCGGTTCAGCGGGAGTTCCGCTTACTGAACCCGCTGCTCTATCTCCGCACAGCGGCAATGACAGAAGGAGCGGGGACGGTCAAGGATGACGTGGAGCACGACGGGCGGCCCCACCATGTGATCGAGGTCGCCGACCCAACCTATCCGGTGGAGCTGATCGTCGATGCGGAAGGCGGGCAGGTATCCATGCTCCGAACCATGCAAAACGACTATATATTCGGTGATGTGGAGATCGAGGTTTCCTACGGAGACTGGTCCTCGCCCGAGGGCAGCTCCTTGCAGTTTCCCCACCGGGTCGAGCTGGCGCTCTCCGGTAACACCCTGCACGCGGAAAGCCGGACCGACGTCGTGGTCAACCCGGAGTTCGCAGCCGACGCCTTTGCCCTCCCAGAGGAGCCGCGCACCCAGGTAGACCCAGAGGCGGCCCAGCGCGGAGCGCTGACGGCCCAATTCCACACGCGCTACCACGCCATCGGGCTACCTAACGATCGAGATCAGGTGTCTACTATCGCTAGGGCGGTGGCCGGCGACCCCGAGATCCAGCATGTGACCGGGGGAACCCACCATTCACTGGCGATCAAGTTCGGCGACGGCGTCATCGTGCTCGAGACGCCGCTCAACGAGCTTCGCTCGAAGGCGGTGCTGGCCCAGATAGACGAGCTCTGGCCCGGTCTCCCGGTCACGCACGTGTTTATCACGCACCACCACTTCGACCATATGGGAGGCATTCGCACCTACGCGGCACGGGGTGCCACCATAGTGACCAGCGCCTTGAACAGCGCCTATGTCGAGAGGGCCTTGAACTCTCTCCACACCCTGCTGCCCGACGAGCTCGCCGGCGTGGAAAGCCCCGAGTGGCAAATCGAAACAGTCGCGCCAGACGGCGAATTCAAGCTCGAGGCGGACGGGCGCACCGTCATGGCCCGCCATGTTCCTTCGGTTCACGCCGAGCCCACGCTGGTTGTCCATATTCCGGAGTCGCGGTTGCTGTTCGTGGGCGAGATCGCATTGCCCGCCGCGGGACAGCCGTTCCGGGCGCCCTGGGACGCCTGGGAGCAGGGTCTGAGGGAGACGCTCCCGACGCTCGACTGGGAGGTGGAATGGATAACGGGGGGACACGGGCGGAACGGTTCGATCGCCGACTTCTACTCAGGCTTCGATGGCTGAACGAAGATCCCCTAGAGAGGATGAATAAGACTTCAGCATAGGAGGGCCCCGTGAAGAACAGATTTCTCATTGTGCTAACAGTGGTGCTCGGCTTGTCACTTTCATCCTCTCAATCGGCTGCTCAGAACCGAGTTCTAGGCTTGCATGAGACACTTAGTAACGAGAACGCAGAAGCAATAGCTGCTGCCATGGCTACACTGGATGAGTGGATCGCGGCTATGAACCGGCCGGCCACACCGGTATGATCGCCTATATGGCCGACCCAGCAACCCAGGATCAAAGCATGAAAGTTTGGGCTGCATGGAACAATTATCCTCATGTCAGATTGGCCAACGGTAATGTCAGCGTGTGGGAAAGTGCTGAAGAATATGCAATGGGTAGATCGTTTGAAGGTTTGGCGAGGATAGGTTGGGATCATGGCCACTGGCTCAGTCGTGAAGTGAGTTTGGCTTCACCCGAGAAAGTACATGTAGAAACTGTTTTTCAGCGTTGGAACGATAAGAACGAGATGATTGGCGAGTGGCAATCGCTTTACATGGTTACTCTTGTTGATGGTCATTGGGGAGTCCAGGCGCGTTCAAGTCTGTGCTGTTAGTTCGACGATCACCACCCCTTCCACGAAGACGTGAAGCTCCAGGAAGAACGACTGACCTACTACAGGGAGATAAGGTACCATGGATAGACGAGGATTCGTGAAGCTCGCTGCTGCGAGCCCGGCCCTAGCGAGCCCCATCTACGCGGGATGTTCGGACGCCAACCCCGACGGTGACGCGAGCGGGACCCTCATCGGCACACCCTCACTCGACTCCCAGACCGGTTTCACCTTCTATTCCCCTCTCGCCGAGGAATGGTACCGCGGCGGACAGTACTTCGAGTGGACTTCGACGACTCGCAACAACCAGGGCCGTCGGGTCAACGTCTTCTACCGGACCTTTGGGAGCCGCTCCAACCCGGCGCTGGTGATACTCCACGGCTATCCCACGTCGAGTTACGACTTCCGGCAGATGATCCCCTACTTGGAAGAAGACTACTTTATCGCCGTCCTGGACTTCCCCGGGTTCGGCTTCTCGGACAAACCTCAGGACGGCTATTCGTACATGTTGGAGGACGACGCGAAGCTCGCCGACTACTTCGTGCGGGAGATCGTAGGGCTGTCCGGCGGGAGTGTCCATACTGGCGATGACCCACGATCGCGGCGGGAGTGTCGGTTTCTCCCTCCTGGGCAGCTACCTGGCGAGCGAGGAGAAAGAATACGAGATCACCTACCACTTCATATCCAACGGTGGGCTCTTTCTTCCCTTGACCAACCTCGGCCAGGGCCAGTACGTGAGACAGCCGACCGAAGCCCAGCGTTTGGGCCACTCACTTGGACCGGTGCCCCCTGAGCGGCAGCCCCAGCCCCGGCGGACGGAAGGCACGCCCGAGCAGCTCGCCGGTGCGGACATCCAGGCGTTCAACGACGGGGTCGGCGCGCGCTTTTACGTTGGAAAGTACCTGCTGGAGCGGAGAGCAAATGAGTACCGCTGGCTGGACAACCTTCGCGAGAGCCCGGTCCCGACCGCGCTGATCTGGGGGCTTCAGGACACGCCGAACCCGCCACGCATCGGCAATCACATCTGGTACACCTATCTCGACAAGAGGTCGGTGGAGAGCAGCTACTGGGTCCTGCCGACAGCCGGCCACTACCCCCAACGGGACGAGCCCGAAGAGATGGCCGGAATCGTCCGCACCTGCCTGGAGGTGGGGATCCCCGCTCCGGAGGACGAGAACACGTTCATGCGGACCCTGGCCCAGAACAGGACCGCGACGTCACCCGTCTACATGGGTCGCTCCATCATCGAGAACGTCTACTTCCCAGGGGCCGTCGCGTACTCGCCGGACGGGTACAGTTTTTGAGGTCGGCTAAGGGCTAGCGAGCTTCGCCTGCGCTCACCACATTAGCCGCACAGCAGAATCGCAGGGACACTAGACGACCCTTGGGAGTCCGTAGAATGAGCCACCGTATACCCAGCACCAATTGGCTTACCGCCTTTCTGGTCCTATCGCACTTTGGGTGCACCGCCGATCGTCCTGAAGGCAGAAGGGCAGCCTCTGAGGCGGTTGAAGAATCCGATCCGCTCAGTCACGTTTTCACCTATTCGATTCTTGAGACCGACCCCACTCGGGGTGCTGTGCTCGAGTCGCTTGAAGCGCTTGCGATCCCGACCCTTGTGGAGGCAGGGGCCACTCCGTATTCCGTCTGGCTCCCGGTAGGGATCTCGGATCCTGATCGGTTCAGGGGTGAGGCCCTCAGCGAGACGCAGCTGGTTCTAATGCTGGCTTGGCCGCAGCAGGACGTTCAAATCTCGAGATTGGACTCCACGCTCAGAGCCCTCGACGGCGTAACCGCCGTGACGAGCCGAACCTTCGTCCCCATTTATCTCACAGAGGGCCTTACGGTCCCAACGGGTGCCGGATTCTACGTCCATCGCGAGCAGCTATATCGAGAAGGTGACCTTGCTGAGGTCGAGCGGACGAGTCGGGAGTTGAGGGAGGCTATGGAGCCCTTTTTTGGGGTACGAGTCATCGGAGATTTCCGCGAGAGTCCGGATTCAGCGGACGTCGCTAGGCTGACGAGAATCGTGTGGTACCCGAGCTTTGAGGGCTGGATCGAATCCCGCGACTTCTCCAGGCTTCCCGAGGCATCGCGTGCCGCGGGAGAGAGGGGGCAGCTAGAGCTACGGCAGCTGGAACGCTCGGGAGCAGCGATTGCGACGGATCGTGCTGTGCGGTATGAGCGGTAAAGGACCTGGGTAGACTCGAACTACCGACCTCACGCTTATCAGGCGTGGGTCCGAGGCCGCGAATGGGCGCATTCTGCGCGTCAAATCACGCGAAACCCTAGGATGGTTCGTGCAACCTGCATCGTGAGTATACGTACAGGGGTTCGGTCTCCGTTACCCATCAGATGGCGCCCCCCCCCAAGTTGACTGCCCTGCCCCTACCCCTCACGTTATCCCGACCGTCAAAGAACACGTGAACTCTATCTTTGCCGACGATGTTCGAGACTAAGGCAAGCGATGAGCGAGGAGTGAGTGATGACCATCGTGAAGAAAGGCGTTACCCTCAGTTCGTACCTTATCTTAATCTTTGCCCTCGCGCTTCCGTCCGGGAGTGAAGCGCAGTCGCGCCAGGTCCTGCAGCCTACCGAAAACTGTGCCGATTATTCGGCTAGCGCCATCGTGACCTTTGCGGATTCCGACCTGGAGGAGGTGGTTCGAGCAGCACTCTCGGTCGGTGCGCAGGAGGACCTCAGCTGCGGTCTGGTATCTCAGATGACACAAATGTCCGTAGGCTCTGATGCTGAGCGCGTTGTATACGGAGGCACGCTGCGACCGTCGCCGTCCCATCCGTTTGAAAGCCTGGAGGGAATCCAGAATCTCACGAACCTGACTAACCTCACCATTATGAACCGGCTGATCACGGACATCAGCCCGCTGAGTGAGCTCACGGAGCTGCGGAGCCTCAGCCTCCACACCAACTGGATCAGTGACATCAGCCCATTGAGCGGACTCACAAATCTGACGCGGCTCATAATCAGCGAGAATCCGATCTCGGACATCAGTCCGCTGCGTGGGCTGACAAACCTGACGAGGCTCCACGTACACGGGTTATATCCCTACCAGCTAAGCCATTACCTGGCCTACGACGATGGCCGGGACCCGAATGTGGTCTTCAACGGCATCACCGACATCAGCCCGCTCAGCGAGCTCACGGAGCTGAGGTACCTCCGTATTCACCTCAATAATATCTCCGACATCAGTCAGTTGAGCGGGCTCAAAAATCTCACGCACCTCCGCCTCTACGACAACGAAATCGCGGACATCAGTCCATTGCGTGGGCTCACGAACCTGAAACTTCTCTGGATCCACGACAACGCCATCACGGACATCAGCGCCCTGAGCGGAATGATCGGTATGATTCAACTCGGCCTGAGCGACAACGCGATCACGAACATCAGTGCCCTGAGCGAACTTACGAGCCTCGAGTACCTCTTCCTCAGCAACAACGAGATCACGGACATCAGCCCGTTGGGTCGGCTCCAAAACACCGGGGTCCTCCGCCTTGAAAACAATGCGATCTCCGATGTCAGCACGCTGAGAAGCCTCACGAATCTCAGGGAGCTCGGACTGGCCCACAACAGTGGGCTCTACGACGTTCAGCCTCTGTTGGCAAACCAAGGGATTGGAGCGGGCGATGAGCTCGACCTGCGGTTCACGTATGTGAGCTGCTCGGACATGGCCGCGTTCGAGCGCAAAGGCGTGACGACGCTTCGCGTTACGGCGCTGAACGGCTCCGCCTGTCCGGGACGACGCCTCGAAGATCCACGATGATCAGATCTATGGCGTGCCGTTGATGAGAGACCAGGGATACATCCCGACGTTGATCTTCTGCAGGATGTAGGTCATCCCTTCGGGACCTGCAATGGTTCGGCACTATGAGGTTCTGGCGCACCTCGTGGTGCGTGCCCGCACCGCCGATGAGATCACGGACCTAGGGGTCGTCTTCAATCGACTCGAAGGGAGCGGGACGGATACAAACCTCCCCCTTGGATTCGAGCACTTGGTCGAAATCGTCCCTGTTGTTAGCGACGGTACGGTGCAGACCTACCGGGTGCACGCATAGGCGATCCAAACGCCCTTTTTGACTACGGCACCCTGCTTGAACGAGGCGAGATCCTCCCCTTGCAAGGCTGACCTCAGGCTAAGATGAACGCTCGTCGTCCGGCCATGCAAGGATGTGACGATCGGATGCGTGGATGGGCAGGAGATGGCGAACGGATCCGACCCCGCGTCGGGCAGGTCTCAGTCAGGCAGCGACTGATCGAACTCGAATTCCGGAACCGAGAGGCGAAACCCCGTGCCCAACGTTATGGTGTATGAACATCCGTGCTGAAGTACCATCGTCTAGGAGGACGGGAGATGAGCATACGATATCCGACTTCGCTTTTGGGGCTGTGCCTCGCGACCGCGGCGGCAGGACTTCTCTCCCCCGCCGCGGCTCAGCAGTGGGTGATGCCACGAACGCCCGATGGTCATCCGGACCTCCAGGGAACGTGGAACAACGGGACGATGACGCCGTTTCAGCGTGGAGGGAACCCGGGTCCGGTCTACACACCCGAGGAGGTCGCCCGGCTCGAACAAGGATTTGTGGACCGTGTCGTCCAAGGTTCCCAGCCGAGCGACCCCAACCGCCCTGCACCGCCAACGGGTCAGAGGGTCGGTAACTACAACCAAGTCTGGTTCGAGCGAGGTGATCGGGTGGCAGTCGTTAATGGCGAGCCCCGGACCTCGTTGATCACGTACCCGTCGAATGGCCGGATTCCCCCACTCACGCCAGAAGGCCAGCGACGGAAGGACGAGTACCACGAGTTCCGGGGCCAGTTCGGCCCCTACGACCATCCGGAGATGCGGCCGCTAGCGGAGCGTTGTATCGTCTACTACGGCGCGAGCCCCACGGCCACCCTCGGGCCTCCGATGACGCCCTCCAGGGGATACAACAACAACATGCGTGTCATCCAGACGGCGGACTACGTGGTGATCCACGGGGAGATGATCCACGACACCCGGATCATCCGGCTCGGCGAGCCGAATCGACTGCCGGCCCACGTTCGGCCCTGGTTCGGCGACTCGTGGGGCCGCTGGGAGGGCAACACGCTCGTGGTCGAGACCACCAACATCCACCCCGGCATGGGCTACGTGGAGCAACGCGACAAGATCCTGAATTCCGAGGATCTGAAGGTGATCGAGCGCTTCACCCGGCTCGACGAGGATAACATCCTCTACGAGTTCGAGGTTCACGACCCGAGGACCTACACCGAGGTGTGGGGCGGGCAGGTTCCCTGGCGGAAGTTCGAGGAGCAGATCTACGAGTACGCCTGTCACGAGGGTAACTACTCGCTGGAGAACATCTTGAGGGGCGCGCGTTACCAAGAGAGCCAGGCCGCGGAAAACCGGCCCGAATAGGGGTCGTGACTCTCCCCCCGGTCTCGTCGTCGGGAAGCGACCCTGGCGGCCAGCATCTCCTCCCCCGGTTCCTTTGCTCGCTCCACTCCGAACGAACAAACTCCGAAAGAGGACATTTCTATTTCAATGCTACTCAAGAAGGTTCAAGGCCCATTGTGTGCACTCCGACAACACACTAAGCTCGCAATGGCAGGCACCCAAGAAAATAAATCCGTCCCAATTTTCCTCGAAGACCGTCGAGGGTGCACACGTAAATCCGACGCGAAATTCCCAACAGAAACCTTCTGATTGTACACGGCAGGCAACAACCGCATCGAGGGGACGTCATGAAGGAGAGCAACTTGCACCAAGTGTTCCTGATGTTGACGTTTTGCCTGACCACGATCGGTGGCTGCACCGGGCGTCCGGACCCCCTACAGAAGGCATTCGACGCGGTAGGCGGCCAAGAAGCTCTCCTTGAGCTCCGGGGCTTCGGGTACGAGTCGGCGGGCGAACGCTTCGAGACCGCTCAGGGTCTCAACCCCGAAACCTACACCCGCGCCAGCACGTTCGATCTTTCGCTTCAGTATGATGTCGAGAACGACCGGTTGAGCTTCGATTGGCGGCGGCAGGTCTTCGGCCCGCTCCCCGGTGAAACCGCTTATAGGGACATTGTTGACGGGGAACTCGGCTACCAGATTGGAGACTGGCGGGTCAACCCGACGCCGCGGCCCGACGCCCGTGCGCTTCTTCCAGAGCACATCGCGGCGGTTCAGCGGGAGTTCCGCTTACTGAACCCGCTGCTCTATCTCCGCACAGCAGCGATGACAGAAGGAGCGGGGACGGTCAAGGACGACGTGGAGCACGACGGGCGGCCCCACCATGTGATCGAGGTCTCCGACCCAACCTATCCGGTGGAGCTGATCGTCGATGCGGAAAGCGGGCAGGTATCCATGCTCCGAACCATGCAGAACGACTATATATTCGGTGATGTGGAGATCGAGGTTTCCTACGGAGACTGGTCCTCGCCCGAGGGCAGCTCCTTGCAGTTTCCCCACAGGGTCGAGCTGGCGCTCTCCGGTAACACCCTGCACGCGGAAAGCAGGACCGACGTCGTCGTCAACCCGGAGTTCGCAGCCGACGCCTTTGCCCTCCCAGAGGAGCCGCGCACCCAGGTAGACCCAGAGGCGGCCCAGCGCGGAGCACTGACGGCCCAATTCCACACGCGCTACCAAGCCATCGGGATACCTAACGATCGAGATCAGCCGTCTACTATCGCTACGGCGGTGGCCGGCGACCCCGAGATCCAGTATGTGACCGGGGGAAGCCACAATTCACTGGCGATGAGGTTCGGCGACGGCGTCATCGTGCTCGAGGCGCCGCTCAACGAGCTTCGCTCGAAGGCAGTGCTGGCCCAGATAGACGAGCTCTGGCCCGGTCTCCCGGTCACGCACGTGTTTATCACGCACCACCACTTCGACCATATGGGAGGCATTCGCACCTACGCGGCACGGGGTGCCACCATAGTGACCAGCGCCCTAAACAGCGCCTATGTCGAGAGGGCCTTGAACTCTCTCCACACCCTGCTGCCCGACGAGCTCGCCGGCGTGGAAAGCCCCGAGTGGCAAATCGAAACAGTCGCGCCAGGCAGCGAATTCAAGCTCGAGGCGGACGGGCGCACCGTCATAGCCCGCCATGTTCCTTCGGTTCACGCCGAGCCCAACCTGGTTTTCTACATTCCGGAGTCGCAGGTGCTGTTCGTGGGCGATATCCTCTTGCCCGCCGCGGGACAGCCGTACTGGGCGCCCTTCGACGCCTGGCTCCAGGGTCTGAGGGAGACGCTCCCGACGCTCGACTGGGAGGTGGCATGGATAGGGGGGGGACACGGGCGGATGGGTTCGATCGCCGACTTCTACTCAGGCTTCGATGGCTGAACGAAGAACCCCTAGAGAGATCGGGGTCAGAGAACGAATATTCTGCCAGGATGAATAAGACTTCAGCATAGGAGGGCCCCGTGAAGAACAGATTTCTTATTGTGCTAACAGTGGTGCTCGGCTTGTCACTTTCCTCCTCTCAATCGGCTGCTCAGAACCGAGTTCTAGGCTTGCATGAGACACTTAGTAACGAGAACGCAGAAGCAATCGCTAATGCCATGGCTACACTGGATGAGTGGTTTGAGGTGGTCCTACTTGGTTGGACAGTCCGAGGGCGATCTTAAGGTGGATTCCGATGGTCTCCAAAGCCCTCGGGGTTCCGCTTGAGGCCGGGTGTTCTCCTTCGAGCCCGGTTTGAATATAACCTCCGTCTTCCCGTCGGGACTGGTTCCCGATGGGAAGACGGAGGGAAGGGCCGCGCGTAGATCCCGCGACGATCGCAGGCGTCGTTGCGCCGGTTGGGTGGCGTCGCGCCGGATCGTCCTCACCACACCTCCGCGCCTTCGCGATAGGCCTCGCCCGGCGTCCGTCCGCCCAGCGACGAGTGCGGGCGCGCTTCGTTGTAGAAGCAGGGATCACTCTTCGCAAGTTCCTATGGGACAACGACTTGGCTACACGCTGCGGGCTGCGTGTATCACATGGTGTGTCCGAAGGTCGTAAGTCGCGTTACCCGTTGGGTTTACGGGACAAACACGCAGAAACGGAGAGATCTAGAGTCGGTGATGCCGAGCTCCCGGCTGATCAGCTTCACGGATTTGCCGCGGGCCAGACCGACCTCTGCCTCCCGCAGTGCAGTGATGATCTGCTCCGGAGTGTGTCGCTTCCTTCCCATCCTGACCTCCTCGCTGAAAAGCTTCAGACCAGGTCGATCCTAACATTGCACCTGGTCTCGTTTCAGGGGGTCAGATCAATGGACCACGCTTTGGCGGCTCCGCCACTTGCAGTTCTATTTTCAGCTCCCGCGCATCGCTCGGTTCAGCACCCTCTTATCGATATGTGCTTGGGCGTTATGCCACTCAGCCTCCGAGGTGTAAGCCGTCGCGATGCTTTCCAGAGCGCCGCTAACCTAGGGAGAATCGGAAATGCATTGCTTGCCCAGCCCCGGACCCAAGTGGATGTCTCCCCGGTACCCGAGGATACCTCTGTCAGGAAAGGGCCCCGCCCCTGACGGCGCGCGTACCAGGTTGCCCTTCAACGGCACCTTGACAGCGTTGTAGCGCAACGGCCAGGCGCCCTGGCGGCGGTGTCCTCGTCTCAGCGGCCTGCCGGCCAGCACGACACCACTGCCAGCGACGTACCGGCTTGGTCAACGCCTCCGTACCACATACTCGCGCCACCGGGCCCTCAGCGTGTACGCATGGACGATCTCGAACGGTTTGAAGAGGCACTCGACGTGCCTGGGCAGCAGCTGTGGCGCCAGCGGCTCGGGGGGACCCACGGCCTGTTGCGACACACGGTCGAGATCGATGAGCGTGAGACGAAGAGGCGGGGCCGACTCGTCTCCCGACGAGTCCACGACAGCGTGCAGCCACGCGCGTGGAGCGGTGACCTCGACCAGGCAATCCATCAAGCGTTCTCGTTCGTGGGGGCCCAGGCGGTCCATGACGTCCCATGCCAGCACGACGTCGTAGGCACATGGGCCCGGCGGCAGCTCTAGGAGCGCCGACGCAAAAGCGTCACCGTGTGGCGGCGATGGGGTGAGGCCGACGAACCGGATCTGCCGTGAGAACTGTCCGAGGACTTCCAAGTGCGAGTTCCCCGCGAGGTCCGCCAAATCCAGGATCGAATAGCCTCTGTCCCCGCTCAGCGCCTCGAAGAGCGCCGAGAGTCCCGGTGAGATCCACTCCACGGGTGCTTGCGTCGCGCCCACGTGCTCCTCGGCCGTGGAGTGGCTCGAAGGACGTTGCCGGAGCGGCTCGAGCCAGGACACCTAGTAGCCCACCTAGGCTCCGGCCCGGTCCACCCCGCTGGACTCGCTCTTGCCCTGCGTCGGACGGCCCGAGCTCGGAAACGAGAGTTTCGACCAGCGGGACGCTCCTGCGGAGCCGGAAGAAGTCGGGCCTGGCTTCGTGTCCAACTGGGCCGGCGACTCGGCCTTCGCGTCGACCGCAGGAGCGTCGGTCGCGGCCGTGTGGCCGGTCTCGGCATCGGCATCCCTCGCGCTCATGTCGACGAGGCCAACGAAGGTGGTGCCGTCCTCGATGACCACTCGTGGAGCCGTGAGGGTTCCTTGTACGTGAGCCGATCCACGTAGAACGATCTGCTCCAGTGCGGTGAGATCGCCCTCGACCTTGCCCTCGATCGTGATGACTTTGCCAGTGATTTTCGCCTTCACGTGCCCTTCGGTTCCCACTCCGACCGCGTGCTGAGCCAGTGTTACCGATCCGTCCACCTGGCCTTGGATCAAGATGTCTTCGCTTCCCGTCACATCCCCGCAGATGACGATGGTCGGGCCGATTGTGGCCGGAGTTCGGGAGGCAGTCGTCGGCGCGACCACTGTTACCTTGGGCACGCTTCCGGCTGCAGGCGGCGCCCCCTGTCCCTCGCCTCTCTTCCACATGTGTGCCCCCTGTTGCTTATTGCGACCTCTGCGTGCACGCCGAGTCGAAATTTAGGGCCCTCCGATTGCACTGTACAGTAGGTTGTCCGGAGCCCAGAGAAAAGGGCGTAAGAGATGTCTCGAACTCAGTAGTGTCTGCGCTTCAAGAGCTTCTTCGGCTCGTCCCCGTACCCCCTTACTCGAGCAGCTCGCTCGCCAGCGCCATCCGCATCGTCACTTCGTCGAGCTTTGCTCGGGTCCGGATCAGCTCCCGTTCCGCCGCATCACGGCTCCGTCGCTTCAGCCGGCGCGTCTCCGGGAAACACCCGCCGCCATTCCTGCAGATCGCCCAAACCTGATCGAAGGACCAGTGACAGGCAGCCGCGGACGACCATCGCCGGGTCTGCGCGGCTCCTGCGCGACAACAGCCGACCTGTACAGCAGGTCAGAATCAAGGGTAGTGCCGTCTTGGAACAGCAGCAGGCGACCGTCTTTCCTGATCTGCGCGTAGCCAAGAGCAGTCCATTGACTTTGCTCATCTAGCTGGAAAGGCACATTGGCGAACACCCCGTTGTCAAAAACGACAGTTACGGGCTTGTACGGTGGGTCGGCCTCCTTGCCGTCGTTGTGCGTTCGTACCGACACGAGCCTTGGTGTTGGCGACCACGACAGGAGTTCGTTGCGGTCTCGGTATGTCTTGAGCGAGCATGAACCGCTGTCACCGTGAGCGAAGCGTAGAGAAAGGACACCGATCTGGTTGAGAAAGGCGAGTACATGGCGAGTGTCGAAAACGATGCGTTCGCCGGGCTTGAACCATTTCAAGATCGAGCACTTCCCGCACTCTTTCACGCTCGCCGTACCGTTGTGAAGAAGGTTGTTGCGTGACGTAACCCCCTGAAACGAGACCAGGGCGGATGTTAGGATCCGGGCACCTGGTCCCAGCTAGAGGGAGGTCAGCATGGGCAGGAGGAGGCATACCCCGGAGCAGATCATCACGGCACTTCGGGAGGCGGAAGTTGCACTAGCGAACGGGAAGACGGTGGGCGAGGTGGGGCGCCAGCTGGGGATCAGCGAGCAGACGTACTACCGGTGGCGGAAGGAGTTCGGGGGGATGAAGGTGGACCAGGCACGCCACGTGAAGGAGCTCGAGCAGGAGAATGCACGGCTGAAGCGAGCGGTGGCGAACCTGACGCTGGACAAGCTGATCCTGGAGGAAGCGGCGAAGGGAAACTTCTGAGCCCCGAGCGAAGACGCAGGGCGGTGGTGCATGTGCGCCAGCGGCTCGGGGCGAGTGAGCGGCATGCGTGCCGGGTGCTGGGCCAGTCACGGTCGACGCAGCATCGTCGGCGGAAGGTGCGGGCCGACGAGGCGGCGCTTCGCTCGGACGTGGTGCGGTTAGCGAACCGGTTCGGCCGCTACGGGTACCGCCAGATCACGAACCTGCTGCGGATCGAGGGCTGGCGGGTCAATCACAAGCGTGTGGAGCGGATCTGGCGCGAGAAGGGGCTAAGAGTGCCCAGAAGGCAGCCGAAATGGGGTCGGCTGTGGCTGAATGATGGCTCGTGCATCCGGCTGAGACCGCTGCATAAGAATCATGTCTGGTCCTACGACTTCGTGAACACCAGGACGCACGACGGTCGGCCTCTGAAGCTGCTGACCGTACTCGACGAGTCCACGAGGCAGTGTATGGCGATCAAGGTGGCTCGGAAGATCCGAGCCCATGACGTGCTCGAGGTGCTGGCCGATCTCTTCGCACGGCACGGGCCGCCCGAGCATCTACGTTCGGACAACGGTCCGGAGTTCACGGCCAAGCTCGTGCGGCAGTGGCTAGCCAGGCTCGGCGTCCAGACGCTCTACATCGAGCCCGGCAGTCCCTGGGAGAACGGCTACAACGAGAGCTTCAACGGCAAGCTGAGGGACGAGTTCCTGAACGGGGAGATCTTCTACACACTCCCCGAGGCCGTCATCCTCGTCGAGCAGTGGAGGCGGCTGTACAATACTGTCCGACCCCACAGCGCCTCGGGTGGGCGACCCCCCGCCCCGGAGGCGATCAAGCCATCGCCTTGGTTCCTTCGGATGCCTCAGCTCCACGGACCCACGATGGCCGCCGGTCTAACATAGGAAGTGGTACTGCCACTGGGGGCACGTCAGGGCTCGCTGGTTTAAATCTCAGCGCAAAGGTACGTCGCCTCTCTTTTTACACACCCTTCTATGGGGCTGGCGGTCAAGACGCACCTTCCCCACGCGCCGTCGGCTCATTTTTTGACCGTCGGCGTCCGCATGGTTTGGATTGCCCGGTCGACGACTCAGGGTGGGGAGGGGTGCGCTCGCAGGGTCCGCATCGCAGTCCGGAAGACGTTCACAGCCGTCGCGTTCTCCGCTCTGGAGCGGGAACCATCCTTCTATCTGGGACTCTGTGGCCCATCGCTTCGTTCGGCTCTCCAGGGGTGCATAGCCTTTGAGTGGGGGCTTGGGCTCTCTGCCCCGGCCCACGGTGTGTATGGATGCTGTCCCCTGTAACCGGTTCGCTTCCGTTTCATCGGACCCCATGTTGTGACCGCTTTCGACCCCACGCTCGCCGATCCCGGCCCGGTTTACTCCGTCGCTTCCAGTCTCTTGGGGTCGTACGCTTCGCCCGTGCGCCACACCGCTAGCACGATCGAGGCGAGCTGACGCGCGATCGTCAGCTTCGCCAGATTCGGCTTCGTGCCCCCCTCCAGGAGTCGCTCGTAGTGGCGGTACAAGGGTTCGTTTTCGGCCCGACCAATCACCGTCGTCGCCGCGCCCTTGAACACACGCTTCAGCGTGTGGTTGAAGTTCCGATTCAGCCCCCGCGTCTGCTGTACCGGTTCCCTTACCCACCGCCCACCCGGACCCCGCACCCAGTCCGACGAGCTCCGCATCACCACGCCCAGTCCGCAGTACGCCCAGAATCTGCTCCGGCTCTGGAACCGGTACGGCGTCACCACCACCGGCAGGAGCTCCGCCGTCCGGATCGGACCCAGACCCGGGCACGTCTTCAGCACATGCCACTCTCGATGCTTGCGTGCTTCCGCCAGCAACGCCTTCTCGGCCTTCGCCCTCAATGCCACGAGTGCGTCGTGCTCCTCGTACAGCAACCCGGCCGTCGTCCTGCTCGCTTCCGGCAGCTTGGCCAACCACTCCTCCCGGTCGCGCTTCAAGTAGACCGAGCGCCCCGCGCCGTAGGCCACTCCTCTCGAGCGCAGCACGCTCTTGAGCCGGTTCTTCACCCGCACCGTGTCGCCGACCAGGAAGTCGTAGCTCTTCGCCCGTTCCCCCAGCCGCCTGAACTGGCCCCGGTTCTTGTAGACCCTCGTCTCCAGTGATCCGATCCGCAGCTTCTCCGCCAGGGCAAACGCGTCCAGCTTGTCGGTCTTCGGGCCCCGGCTCTTGCCGACCCCCGCCACCGTTAGCTCCTCCACGTGCGGCTCCAGCACCTCGTACAGCCACCCCGACAGCGTCCCTTCTTCCAGGCACAAGTGCCGGTTCCTCGGAATCCCTCGCAGCACCTCGATCAGCGCCCGCGCGTTCGTTTCCACCACCTGCGAGCCCAAACGTTTTCCGCTGGGTCCTACGATCCCCAGCGTGCAGCTCGACGCGTGTGCGTCGAGTCCGATATATCTCTCCATCGGCGTTCTCCTCTTGGATAGGTGGGTTGCTTCCTTGCGCGAACAATGATGAACGCGCACCCGTTCCCGGAGGAGAACGCCTCTTCGTCTTCGGGCTGCTTAGCTGCTGATCGGTACCGGTAGCGGTCGCCATGCCCCTATGATGCCTTTGATCCTAGCTCCGAAGTTGCGGGATCTCCGCGAAGAACCGGGATGAATTTCTCAGGATGGGCTGTGCCGGAGAAGATCTCTCCGGTGACAACCGCCTGTTCATATCCCACACCGCCGACGCGGTCGTCTGCACGTGCGGCGAAAGCCGGAGTGCAAATGAGGAGGACATAGTCGGATTCGCGCACTGATGCCTCCATATATCGAGTTAGATCAGCACCAGGTCGGAGGTCGGTCTGATCAAGTTTCACCGCCACTTCGTGTGCCTTAAGCTTGGATCCGAGTGCAGCCACCCACCTCTTGTGCTCGTCAGAATCCCACGAGTAGCTCAGAAAGACGGATGTCAAGTTGCCCTCCAATCCTTGTTTCCTTCCCATTTCAGATCCTATCAGGACTTTCGCCGTGCCTCAGGTAGAGGCCTCGATCTGACCTGGATCGGACGCCGGTGGGCCACCACTTCCTCTTTCGGGTCAGAGGACCCTCTAACTGCGGCCGGGACCGGTTCCTCCAACTCTACTTGCGTGGCTGCCTTCAGCCTACAAGCCTCCTGCTCTACTGTTCGGGCGTCGCATTCAGTCCGTGCTGTGCGATCGCCTGCGAAGCTGTCCCAACCGTAGTTGAAGGTTCCTGATAGGGGGGAAAGAAAAGTGGTGGCTCCGGGGGTCCCGGGCCGATAGGCTCGGGTAGGCAAAAACCCCAACACGGAGCCACCACGATGAAGAGAACGTACGAGGTAAGGGATCGGGCGGACAAGCGCGCGATCAGGGAGTTCCTGAAGCGGGAGGGGCAGTTTCTGCTTCCGATGCTTGAGCTCGTGGAGCAGACGGAGGTCGCGATCGACGAAGTCATCCAGGTGATGGGACGAGCGACGATCGAAGCGGTGCTGGAGATGAGCGCCGAGGGTGTGGCAGGCGTGAAGCAGGCAGGTCGGTCACGAGCGGAAGACGACACGGTGTGGTATGGCCGGCAGGGTGGTGTGGTTTACCTGTCGGACCGGAAGGTGCGTGTGGAGCGGCCACGGCTCAGGCGCCGGGGCGCTGGGGAGGGTGGCGAGGTCGAGGTGCCGGCGTACGCAGCGATGCGGAGACCGGGCGCCGTGGCGGATCGGATGCTCGAGGTCCTGATGGCGGGGGTGAGCACGCGGAAGTACGGCCGTGTGATCGGTGAGATGGCCGACACGGTCGGGGTGAGCAAGTCGGCGGTGAGCCGTGAGACGGTCGAGGCCTCGGAGCGCGTGCTGAAGGAGCTGATGGAGCGCCGGCTGGATGCGTGGGACCTGCTGGTGATCTACCTGGACGGGATCCAGATGGGCTCGCACCACGTGCTTGCTGCGGTAGGCGTGGACTCAGACGGAAAGAAGCACGTGCTGGGCGTGAGGGAAGGAGCGAGTGAGAACGCCGAGGTGACCAGCGCGCTCCTAGAGGATCTGGTCGAGCGCGGCCTGGACCCGGGCAGGCGGCGGCTGTTCGTGATCGATGGCTCGAAAGCGCTCAGGAAGGCGATCGAGAAGGTGTTCGGCCAACGTCACCCCATCCAGCGCTGCCGCAACCACAAGCTCCGCAACGTGCTGGGTCATCTGCCGAAGGATCAGCATCCTCAGGTGAAGGCGGCGTTCCGGGCGGCGATGAAGCTGGACGCGAAGCAGGGCGAGCAGAAGCTCGAGCAGCTCGCCCGATGGCTCGAGCGCGACCACCCCTCGGCCTCGGCCAGCCTACGCGAAGGCCTCAGCGAGATGTTCACGATCAACCGGCTCGGCCTCCCGCCGCGGCTGAGGAAGTGCCTGGGCTCGACCAACCTGATCGACAGCACCCACTCGGGCGTAAGACAGAAGACCCGCAGGGTGACCCACTGGAAGAACGGAGCGATGGCCTTGCGCTGGGCTGCGGCCTCGTTCGTGGAGACCGAGAAGAGCTACCGGAGGATCATCGGCTACGACCAGCTCTGGATGCTCAGGGCCCACCTCGACGACCATGAACCGGTTGCCGAAATGAGAAAGGCAGGCTAACAAGGAGACTCTCCGGAGCCACCACCTTCAACTGTCAGCGGGACACCATCGTTCGGGCATTCGAGCGACCAGGAGATCACCTGATCTAAGGTCCGCTGGCGATCCCGCCAGCGAGCAAAAACCGCAGTTTACGGGTTTTGGTATTGTAGGCTGTTGTAGATTGTATATTGTTGATACACAGTCACTTACCCAACACGTGCGGGGGTTGCGCGGTCGCCATCTCTCCACTTTTGTCCTATCGTGCTAACCGCTTAAGAACATGCAACGAGGAGGGACAGGTGGTGGACAAGATTTTACGGCCGCGGCAAGTTTGCGAGGCCATCGGTTTGAGCAGAACAAGCTTGTGGAGACTCTGCCGCGCGAACGAGTTTCCGGCAGCGGTTCGCTTGAGCCGTAACGCCGTCGGCTGGCCATCCTCAGTCGTCCAGCGATGGATCAGCGAGCGAGAGCAGGCGTGACCGAACTCGAGCTGCCGCTGCCGCTCGCGGACTATCACCCACCTAGCGTCGATGGGCCGGGACGCTTCCGGCCGATGGACGGTCCGAAGGCGAGTCGCGGACTGCACGCTTCCGAAGCCGTTGCGGCTGAGTCCAAACCGCGTCGCTTGGAAGGAGACCGACATTCAGTCGTGGGTCGATTCCTTGCCTGACGCGAACACGGATACCTGACATACCTGGCCCGGCGGCGGGCCGGACACAAACCGCCGCCCTTCGAGCGTTGGACCGGGCCACTCGGCCCGGCCTGCACCCGGGCCGCTCGGGGGAGAAGCACGCGGTACCGGGGGGGGTCCCAAACCGCAAGGCGAGGCATGATCGGAGACCGCCGGGAAACTCGAGGGCCAGGGGTCTCGAGAGCGCTCCGAACTGGTTTGCGGCGCTGGCCCGGCGCAAGCCCGCCCAGCGTCCGGGCCTGGCTCCATGCCAAGGCAAACGCACGGCGGAGTGCCCCACCCCCTGGGTGTCGTATTTGACGCGCCCGCCAGGGGGTTTAGGGGCACCTGCGCCCGCGAGCCGAGCCTTCACCATCCAAGGCGAGCGATGTTAGCAACGAAGGCACAACGCGAGTACCTGGCCGCGCTGATCGTCGAGAGCGCGACTGCCGATGAGGCGAGTCGATTGATCCGTGACCTGAAGCGCGAACGAGCCAAGACGAAGGATCTCCTGGCGAGGATCACAGAGGCCGAGCGCTCCGGCGATGGGGTGCGGCTGGGTGGGCTGCTGAATGAGCTCAAGAGCCGAACGGCGCACGGCCAATGGCTTGGGCTCTTGGAGGGTCTGGGGATCAGCCCGCGACGCGCTCAACGGGCGATGAAGGCGGCGAGGCGGAATGGCCGGGCCAGGGTTTGCCCGAAGGCCCGCCCGGATCCGATTCGACTTTCGGATCCGAGTTTTATGGGGCCGGGGTCATAAAATGGCTGAGAGACGCACAAAGGCGCGGGTGGAGGCGTTGGAGCGCGAGATCCTCTCGGTAGTGCATGAGGACTCGCCGATTTCGATTCGGCACATTTTCTACCGGCTCACGGACCCGAGGCTCCCCGAGCCCGTCGAGAAGACCGAGCACGGCTACAAGCAAGTGCAGCGACGTATAGTGCACATGAGGCGCGCCGGGCTAATTCCTTACGGGGCGATCTCGGACGCGACACGGCGGGGCTACCACGTGGCCACCTACACGAATGCGGCGGAAGCAATCCGGCGCTGGCACGGTGCTTACCGGGGAAACCTATGGGCCAACGCGGACGTGTACCTTGAAGTCTGGTGCGAGAGTCGGAGTATCGCCGGAGTGATCGAGGACACCTGCGGGGACCTGGCCGTGAGCCTCTACCCGGCCGGGGGCTTCACGTCGCTAACGCTGGCCCATGATGCGGCGATCGGGATCAACGCTGAGACGCGAGACGGCGATCTCCCCGCTTACATCGTCTACATCGGAGACCACGACAACGCGCGCCGAAACCCGACCATGAGGACCGCTTTCGAGGCGTACAGACTCAACCGCGCGGTAGCGGTCTACTCCGAGGTGCTCGTGACGGTGGAGGCGTGGCAGCGTGTCGAGGGCCGGGAGGTTCCGCTGCGGGAGGGACGGCCGATTGTGGGACTAGATCTTGGAGCGGAACGGTCCTGGAGCGCGGCGTGGGCGCTATGGAGGAACGGGCGAAGCGAGTGCTACGCGCTGTGTCCGGGGATTCCGGATCTGTCCGAGAGGGAAAGACAGGACGCCATGCCGCAGGGGCTATACCGGAAGCTCCAGCGGGACGGGGCGCTGCTGGTGGACGAAGGGCTGCGGGTGTCGAGGCCATTTGTGCTGATCGACTACCTGCTTGGGGTCGGGATCATTCCCGCGGTGATCTACTGCGATCGCTTCATCCTGGGAACGCTGCAGGACGTGGTGGCAGGCCGCTGGCCGGTCAATCCGAGGGTGACGAGGTGGAGCGAGGCGACCGAGGACATCAGCGGGTTCCGTAAGCTGGTGGCGGACGGGCCGCTGTCCATTGCGAAGGAATGCCGCGCGCTCGCGGCGGTGAGCCTGTCCCAGGCGACTGTCGCGAGTGATGACCAAGGCTCCGTCCGGCTGCAGAAGCGCCGCCACAGGCGGTCCCGTGACGACATGGCTGTTGCCGGGGTGCTTGCCGCCGGCGCGCTGGTCCGCGACCTGGGCGGGATCGCGCTCGGGGGAAGGCTCCGACTTGCGGCGATCCCATTGCGCGACCGTGAGGCCCAAAGCGACGGCGACTCCGAGGGTGGAACACGCATAGCGCTGGACGGGCGGCTCCGACTCAAGGGTCGAGCTATGCCCTTCCTCTCCGGCTCACCAAGGGTGGTAAGCCAAGCCTGGTAAGGTTTGGACGGCGGAAAGAGGGAAAGCCAAAACGGCCACGGTGGCCGTTTTGGCCAGCGAAAAAGCCCGCCGGGGCGGCATCCCAGCGAGCCCGAAACCAACCCGGAGGGCTGGAAGTGATCTTGCACGGCGAACCTACCGCGGAAGTGCGCGTGACACAACGCGGCGCGCTCGACGAGGCCCAGGTGTGCTACCAGGGGTTCCTCGCGGCCGACGCCCACCGGACGGACCTGGCGCTTCGATGCGGGGAAGCGTTGCTCCAGCTCAAGACGGAAGCCGGCCACGGGGGATGGGCGGACGCGCTCGAGAGGACCGGCGTACCGGAGCGGTCCGCGCGGCGTTGGATGCGGCTCACCGATCACGGCTTGAGAACGACCGTGGTGAACGGCCTGGGCGGCCTTCGGGCCACGGACGAGTGGCTGGCCCGGCTCCGAAGGGCGTGGCCCGGCTACCGCCAACTCTGGCCTTGCATCCTCGCTCGCCTCGAGGCCGGCCAGTGGGATCCCGCAGAAATCCGGCAGGCGATCTCGGACCAAGCAGAGCTCTACCGGGCCTTCGAGCTCACCTATCCGGGGTCGGACCCGTGGTGGTTGTCTATGAGCGACGTCCGGATCGAGTACCCAAACGCGGCCAAGATCCCTTCGAACGACGGGACCCTGGAGGGCTTCGTCGAGGCGATGGCGTTTGTCTTCACATTAGGCGACGATACGCCTACCGCTACCCTGGAGAGAGTGTCGCACGAACCAACAGGCGATGGGGGTTGAGGTTCAGAGTTTCACAGTGAGGAGGGAGGAGAGCGATGATTTACGTAAAGCTTTGACGAGAGTCAGGAGTCTTGTCTACGCACAGTATGAACGCTGATGATCTGTACCGGGGCTCCAGAGCCAGATATCAACGCCGTGCTCCGCCGTCTAGGTTCGGACCGTGAAGCTCCGGGACCTGAAACCCCAGGCCAAGAACGCCCGATTCATGACGGCCGCGCAGATGAAGCGGCTCACGGAGAACGTCCGGAGGGACGGCCACCTGACGAGCTCGATCCTGGTTTACGCTCCCGAGGGGGAGCCGATGGAGATCCTGTCGGGGGCACCACCGCGTCGACGCCGCTCTCGCCGCGGGCCTAGAACAGTCGGAGGCCCACGTCATCACGACGCACCTAAGCGCCGAAAGGAAAACGGCGATCCAACTGTCACACAACGCGGTGACGGGACAGGATGATCCCGCCCAGCTCGCCGAGCTCTACCAAGGCCTGTCCGAGTTGGACGAACGGCTCTATTCCGGGCTCACCGATGACGACGTTCAGAAATTCCAGGGCCTCGATATCCTCGACCTGGCCGCCGCCCACCCCGAGTACCAGGAGATCACCGTGCTGTTCCTTACCGGACACGAGAAAGCGTTCCGCGAGGCGCTGGCCAGCATCGAGAAAGCGGCGAAGACCAAACACCCGACCATCTACCACCTGGCCCGTGCCGAGGACTTCGATCAGCTCTTCGAGGCGATCGTAGCCGTGAAGGCCCACACCAACGTCTTCAACAGCGCCACAGCCCTGCGAATCGTCGCCGAGCTCGGCCCTGGAGCGTCTCGCGGACATCGGGACAGACGAGGCACCTGCGGTGCAGGAGCAGTCCGCATGAACGCCACCGTCACCTCGGCCGAGATCCGCAAAGCCACCGGACTATCCCAGAAGACTCTGACCCGCTGGCACAAGGGTGGCCACATCCCCAAACCCGAGGTCGGTCAGCATCCCTCCGGTCGTGGCAAGATGGGCTATTACCCGAAACATGTGCTCGCATTGGTTCGCCGCATAGTCACGCTCAAGAAGGAGGGCCACCCGCTCGAGAAGGCCGCAGCACAGGCCGATCATGAGTTCGAGCAAAGGGAAAGCCCAGGACGTCCGCGCCTCCTGGATCCGCTCACCGTCGAGCACATCTGCGAGGGCATCCGTGTCGGGCTGCCGAACCGCGACGCGGCTATCCGGGCCGGAATCTCCGAGGCGACTTTCTACTCCTGGACACAGAAGGCCCGGAAGCCCGGGGCAGCTCTCGCTTACGTCCAATTCCTGGAGTCTCTGGAACGTGCGCAGGCGGATCTCAAAGCGGTTCTCCTGGCCCGTATCCAGAAGGCGAGCATGGACGGGCAGTGGCAGGCAGCCTCCTGGATGCTCGCCCGCAAGTTCCCGAAAGAGTTCGGGCAGACCGTCGAGACGAAGGTGCAACACTCCGGACACATCCATACCGGCCCGCGTAAGGTGACCGTGGAACTGGTGAGGGCCGATGGCTCCAAAGAAATCATCGAACGCAACGGGGCAGGCGCGCCGGGCGAGGAAAGTGGCGAGTGACGAGGGGGCGCTCCGAGGTGATATCGTGCGACTCGCGAGTCGATTCGGCCGCTACGGCTACCGACGCGTCACGGACATGCTCCGCATCGAGGGCTGGGGGGTGAACCACAAGCGGGTGGAGCGGATCTGGAGGCAGGAGGGGCTGAAGGTCCCGCAGCGGCAGCCGAAGCGAGGTCGGCTGTGGCTCAACGACGGATCGTGCATCCGGCTGAGGCCGCTGTATCGGGGCCACGTCTGGTCGTACGATTTCGTGGCCTCGAGGACGCACGACGGGCGTGCGCTGAAGCTGCTGACAGTGCTGGACGAGCACACGAGGGAGTGCCTGGCGATCGTGGTGGCTCGCAAGATCCGCTCGCACGACGTGCTCGAGGTGCTGGCCGATCTGTTCGTCCGACACGGGCCTCCCGAGTATCTGAGGTCGGACAACGGACCGGAGTTCAGCGCGAAGCTCGTGCGGCGGTGGTTGGGGCGCGTGGGCGTCGAGACGCTCTTTATCGAGCCGGGCAGCCCGTGGGAGAACGGCTACAACGAGAGCTTCAACGGCAAGCTCAGGGACGAGCTGTTGAACGGGGAGATCTTCTGCTCGTTGGCGGAGGTGGCCGTGCTGGTCGAGCAATGGAGGCGCGAGTACAATACCGTCCGACCCCACAGCGCCTGCGGCGGCTTTCCCCCGGCCCCTGAGGCGATTAAGCCGTCGCCCTGGTTCCTGAGGATGCCCGTCCTTCACGGCCCTCCACAGGTGCTGGAACTAACATAGGATGTGGTACCACTCTTGGGGGCAGGTCAGGAGGCGGGAACAGCATTTGCGGCGTGGCAGCGGGTGTGTGCAAGGAGAGAGAGGATCCGTGGAATTCGAGCTACGATCCAGACGATCCCAAGTACGACCCCAACGACGAGGCCTACAGCCCGAACTACGACGACGGGAACGGCAACGTCTACCAGTGGGTCAACGTATACCCGATAAATCCATAGTAGAACCCTCGGCCGCCGGTAGCATTGTGCTCCCGGCGGCCATTCACGCGCCAACTGCATCGCGTGTCTGGTCGCGACCGAAACCAACATCCCGATTCATGTCGACAACACGCCGCGCGGTTCTCGATGCCGTCACTGCGACCCGGCACCTTCGTGCGTGATGCAACCAAGCCCGACCGGATCGAGTTCGGCGAGCGGGGGCAGGTCAACCCCCTATCCGCGTCTTACAGTGGGATATAACGTGGGACACATCCTTACATATATACTATATCTATATGTCATACCATAACTTAAACAGAATATATAACGGAGGGGGTGGGATTCGAACCCACGAGTCCTTTCGGACGCCAGTTTTCAAGACTGGTGCATTAAACCACTCTGCCACCCCTCCAAGCCCTGCCTGTACAGAGAAACCTCAGGCAGGCGCACGCCTCCTGTAAAGAGGGGTCCGATCAGTGGTAGAGGAAGCTTTGCGGGGTCACAGTGCCGGTCGTGGGGTCACCGTGACCATTACGTTCTCATAGGTGAACGCGGAGCCGTCGCTAGCCACGCCACGGAGCACGTAATCTCCCGGCTTCTCAAAGGTCACTTCAGCGACCCACGTGCCGTCCGCAGGCGGCTCGGGAACCATCCGCGGAGGCGACCACGGAGAGTTCGACCACACCCGTGAGTCCATCCACGTCTTCATCTGTAGCGGAGCAAAACTCACGTGCCGTGCGGAACCGCGGAAAACCATCCACGAGAAACGCAAGCCGGGTGCACCCTGAACGGTCGACCCCCCCGGACCCCGGTACAACTCTTCCAGGGTTGACGGGGGTGCGCCTCGGCCGTCTTCTCGTCTGGAGGGGTAGTTGTCGGGATCGTTGGCGAACGCGACCAGCGTCAGTGGCTCCCCTGTCCTTACACTGCGATTTTCGTCCCCTTCGACCTCGAGCTCCGGAGGCATGTTAGTGCGAAGGCGGTCGTCGAGGCTGCCGAAGTTCCCTCCCACTTCCGTGGACATCACCTGCGGGTCTATCCGGTAGTCGCTCGAGAGCAACCCGTACGCGCGGTTGGTCTTCCCTTGCGTGGTCAGAGTCCAGACCCACTCCTTGGCACCGAAATCCCCGGGCACCCGGATCGTGAACAGGAACGGGTTACGTCGCGGGTAGAAATGCGCCGGTTGCCCCTGGTCGGCCACGGCGGGGTCCAAGGCCTCCCGCCCGAGGTCGTCGAGCCCCCCGGCCACGGTGAGCGCGAAGTAGTTATCCGGACCGACCGGGACCTCGAATTCCTGCTCCCAGTTCGAGTTCATGTACCCGAAGAACAACGTGAACGACCCGTCCTCGTTCGGCCACCACCCCTCGTACGCCGGCGACACGATCTCGCCCCGCATGGACGCGAACCTACCTATAGCGTCCTGAGCATCCGCGGCCTGGAACAGGAAGAGAGCCCCCAGAGAGGCAAGCATCAGTTGCGCCCCTCCGGACCCAAGGGCTCCGCCACGCTTCACTGCGTGCCTCCTCCCGTCGTTGTCGCTTTCTCCATCACCTGCGGGGCCCAACACAGCGGACACCCGATGTCGTATTCGTTCTTGTCCTTCATTTTCACTCGTCGCTCGGCCATTTCGGCCTGAAACTGCTCCTCAGTGAGCCGGGCCGACTGGCCGAGGTCAATGAACATGTTGGAGACCGACCGCCGACCGCCTCCAGCCCAGTTTCTCGTGTCCGCAAGGTTGGGGTTTTCGGCCCTGGTGTCCAGGAAGCCTGTGATGTGCAGAATCGTACCCTTCGGCAGCAGCGGGGCCGCATCGTCCTCGTAGAGATACTGCTTGACCCAGTTGTGGTCGTAGCCCACACAGTTGAGCGTGAACCGGTTGATGCCCCAGATCGCCTCAAGGCACATGCGCACGCCCGGCGCGTGGAGGTGCGGCTCAAATGCCGTGATCTTGGTGTGCTCTGTGAGCACGCGATAGGAATGGAATTCCTGACCGGCTTGATTCGGCCTCACGTCGATGTCGATGCCGTTGCCTCCGGAACCGCCGGCGCGGCTGTATTTCGGTTCGTACCCCCTTGGAAAGAACCTGTAGCCGAATTCGAGGTGCGCGGTGGTCTCCCGCCAGCCATTCGAGTGAACATGGGACGCGCGCAGAGACAACGCCGAATTCGCCTGCAAGAGCATGCCGACACCCTCGCCGAAGATATCCGCGTTGCGCCCGACTTCGTGAATGGGCCAGCCCTGCCTGGTGTCCGGGTCGATCCCTGTCCCGTCCTCGTTCAGGACCCCACTCGAATACGTCATGTGGTGAAAGACATAACGTCCGCCCACCGTAGTGACCTCAGCGTCCGTGGGAAGATCGTTGACCTCTCGGACCTCCACCGACTGCACGTACCGGTCCTCCGTGAGACCCGTCGGCACGAGGCCAATGTCCCCCCACCGGTCGGGCCCAACCGCCGGAACGGTCATGTCGATGGACCGCAGGATCAGGTCCGGTTCCCCGAGCGCCCACCCCACGTCGTCCGGGAAAACGAGCGGCGGCGGCATGTCGGCCGGATCACCCTCGGGAGCTCCGTTGTCCACCCATGCCTGGATCTTGGCCAGCTCTTCGTCGCTGAGGGGGTGGTCGTTCTTGAATCTCTGGATCCCGATGCCCGGCTCAACATAGAACGGGGGCATGGCGCCCATCCGGTCCCTGATGGCCGTACGATCCCTGATCCGCGTAGCGAAGCGCCTCACCTCCTGGTACGTGGTGAGGGCCATGGGTGCCCCGCCGGCGGCTCGGTGGCAGTTCTGGCAGCTCCGTTGAAGGATGGGGGCAATGTCCTTGGTGAACGTGACCTCTTCCGGATTGATGCCGAAGTTCGCCGCAGCGAACAGATAGGGCTCGATGTTAGTGACACTGCCGTCGCGCACGGGATATTGAGCGGTCAGGGCGACCGGCATTATCAGAACGGCCATGATCGCACTCGGAAACCGGTGTCTGGCGTTCATCACACACTCTCTTGAGAAAGGTCCAAAAACCTGACATTAGCCCACTAGGAGCTGGTTGAGTGCTCGGCACAAAGTACGCCAACTGCCAGCAGGGTTGCAACTGAGCGTCAACCTGCCTGCTCCGCGAGGACTCCATTCGCGCGAATTCCCGCGGCATTCGCGCGACCCGCGGCCCTGGAAGTTGCTGACGCCCGTGGCCGTGGCCGGAGATACTTGCGACCTCAAACGCCTTAGACGCATGTTGTCCGGCATGTCCGATGCCGTCACCCGTTTGAACGCGGCTCTCGAACGCCGCTACGCCATCGAGCGTAAGCTCGGCGAGGGCGGCATGGCCACGGTGTACCTGGCTGATGACCTCAAGCACGAACGCAAGGTCGCCCTAAAGGTCCTCAAGCCCGAGCTGGCCGCCGTGGTCGGTGCCGAGCGCTTCCTGGCAGAGATCAAGGTCACGGCCAACCTCCAGCACCCCAATATTCTTCCGTTGCACGATTCTGGTGAGGCCGACAGCTTCCTGTTCTACGTCATGCCTTATGTGGAAGGCGACACGTTGAAGGACCGGCTGGCGCGTGAGCATCAACTTCCGGTCGATGACGCTGTCCACATCGCCACCGATATGGCCGAAGCGCTCGACTATGCCCACCGCCAAGGCGTCATTCACCGCGACATCAAGCCTGCCAACGTCCTGTTGCTTGAAGGCAAGCCGGTCATTTCGGACTTCGGCATCGCGTTGGCGGTAGGGGCGGCCGGAGGCGGGCGCCTGACGGAGACCGGCCTGAGTCTTGGGACCCCGCACTACATGTCCCCCGAACAGGCCACGGGCGATCAAGCCGTGGGGGCTGCAACCGACACCTATGCCCTCGGCTCCGTTCTGTACGAGATGCTGGTCGGCGAGCCCCCGTATCCAGGAACAACCGCGCAGGCCGTGCTCGGCAAGATCATCGCAGGAAAGCCAGTATCAGCGATTGAACACCGGTCGTCGGTCCCAGCGAATGTCGACGCGGCGGTCCGTCGCGCGCTAGAGAAGCTTCCGGCGGATCGCTTCACATCGGCACAGGAATTCGTGAGGGCGCTGGAGGATCCAGGCTTCCGGTATGGGAAAGAGATGGCAGCGGGTGTGGCAGAGGGGCGAGGGTCAATGGACCCCTGTGACGATTGCTGCGACCGGATTGGCGGTCTTGTTCGCCATCACCACCGCTTGGTCTCTCCTCCAACCCGAGCCGCCTCAGCCGGTCTCGCGGCAAGTTCTGAGCACGGAAGGCTGGGCAGGCCTTCAGGCGCCCCTCGGACGTATCGCGGCGCTCGCCCCGGACGGGTCGAGCATGGTTCTCCCGATCGGCTCGAGCGCGGCTAATGTCCAGCTTGGGCTCAAGATGCGGGGCTCAACTGAGATCACGCCGATCCCCGGGACGGAGCTGGCTCAGGATGTCGTATACTCTCCAGACGGTCAGTGGATCGCGTACATAATAGGGGCTGATGTCTTGAAGCGCCCCCTTGTTGGTGGGGCTCCTGTAACGCTGGCCGAGGACGCCAATCCGAGCGGTGTGTCGGCGCTAGCGTGGCTCGACGACGGAAGTATCCTCTATGAAGCTGAGGACACGAGCTTGGACGTGGTGCGATGGATCGCTCGGATCTCCGAAGACGGTGAACCGCTCGGGGTCGTGTTCGGGCCGGAAGAACAGGTTGTGCTAGCGTGGGCACGCGGGCTTCCTGATGCCCGTGGGGCGCTAGTGATTGGCTGCCCTGGAATTTTGGCGTGCGGGGCAGACGACAACAATCTGTACGTCGTGGACCTCGACGACCTCTCGTGGGAGATTGCCCTGGAGCAGGTAATAAGGGCCTGGTACGCGCCCACGGGGCACGTCGTCTACGTCCGGGCTGACGGGGCCGTCTTCGCCCAGCCTTTCGATCCCGCCGATCTGGAACTCACGGGTTCTGCGATCCCGCTCTTCGACGGCGTGCGTGTCCCGAGAGGCCATGCCGATATGCGGCTTGCAGCCGACGGGACGCTCCTCTACGCGCAAGGGTCTGCGACGTCATCGGTTTCGTACAGACTCGTGTTCGTCGATCGGGACGGTCGGGAACAGCCTCTCGGCCTCGAGTCACAGCTATATTTCTATCCGCGCGTCTCGCCCGACGGCAGCCGACTGGTGTTTGCTGTCGCCGACATCACAGCCGGTGATGCTGTTGATTTCGATCTCTGGGTGTTCGACCTCGACCGCGGCTCCCGGTCCAGGATCACGTTCGGAGGAGACTACCGCTTCTATCCTGTCTGGACGCCTGCGGGGGACCAGTTGGCGTTCTCCGATGGCCCAACGCCTCCGACGAACACGCTTCACATCGCAGCGGCCGACGGGAGTGGAGGGATTGTCACGCTGCTGCAGCGGGACGGGCTGCAGTATCCCACGTCATGGTCCCGTGACGGGAGCGTACTCGCCTACCACGAAAACCACCCTGAAACGTCGAGGGACTTGTGGGTGCTCCCGGTGGGGGGCGATCCGGAACCGTTCCTTGTCACGCCCTTCCAAGAGCGCGGCGCGGCGTTCTCACCCGATGGTCGGTGGCTGGCATACGTATCCGACGAATCGGGACGGGACGAAATCTACGTTCAGCCGTACCCTGGCCCCGGACCGGAGTTTACCGTCTCAACCGCCGGCGGACGTGAGCCGGTCTGGTCCCCGGACGGCTCAGAGCTGTTCTACAGAACCGAGGACCAGTTGATGGTGGTAGCGGTAGAGCCGGGGGACACGTTTCGCGCGAACACGCCTCGGCCGCTGTTCGCTGATCCGTACGTGCGTGATGGGGCCAACACTAGCGCACCCATGTACGACATTATGCCTGATGGCCAACGCTTCGTCATGGTCAGTGCGAACCCGGAAGGAATCGATGAAGGGCTCGCTGTCATCCTCGTTGAGAACTGGTTCGAGGAGTTGAAGCAGCGGATGGGGAACTGAGAGCGTCCGATCAGTGCCGGAACAGTCGCTGTCCTGTGAGGACCATGGTCATCGCGTGTTTGTTCGCGGCCTCGATGACTTCCACGTCGCGCACCGAGCCTCCGGGCTGAACGATGGCCCGAGCGCCCGCCTCGGCGGCGGCGTCCACGCCGTCCCGGAACGGAAAGAACGCATCCGAGGCCAGGACGGCACCATTGAGGTCGAGACCGGCGTCCGCCGCCTTCAGCACCGCGATGCGTGACGCATCGACCCGGCTCATCTGTCCGGCGCCAATTCCCAGTGTGGCGCCGCCCCGAGCGAAAAGGATTGCGTTGGACTTCACTCCGAACACGGCCGCCCACGCGAATCGAAGGTCGTCCCACTCCTCTTCGGTCGGCACGCGGGACGTGGCCACGCTCCACTCTCCGCTGTCCAGCCCGTAAGAGGGCAGCTGCGGCGGGCTTTGCACGAGCATCCCGCCGTACACGCTCCGAACGGCTCTCGCCTCCGGTCGCCGGCCATGCTCCGCAAGGAAGCGAGCCGAACGGCGCACTTCGTCCGTGGCGTTGGCCCACGACCCTCCCTCAGGCTCTCCAGCCACGGGTTCGTCGATTCCGCCGTACACCATAAGCCGCACGTTCTTCTTCCGTCTCAAGATCTTCAACGCCGCCTCGTCGAAGCTAGGCGCCACCAGGCACTCGATAAACAGGCTCATCATCGCTTCGGCCGCGACCTCGTCGATCCGGCGATTCACCGAGATCACGCAACCGAATGCGCTCTTGTTGTCCGTGGCCAACGCCCGCTCATATGCGGCGTCCACCGAGTCCCCAATCGCCAATCCGCAGGGGGTCGTGTGTTTCACGATGGAGACGGCCGCCTTCGGCGAGTACGCGAAGGGCGACAGCGACAGGAGGGCCCCATCCAGATCTAGTAAATTGTTGTACGACAACTTCTTACCATGTATTTGTTCAAGTCCTGCGATACCTTCCTTCCGCCCCGGCCATCGGTAAAACGCCGCCATCTGTCCCGGGTTTTCGCCGTAGCGGAGTCCCTGAACGAGCTCCAGGTCCAGAGAAAGGGTCGCGGTTGGGCTTTCGGCCACGGCGGGGCGCTCGGCGTCCTCAGACGCACCCGGAGCGTTCTGCTGCCCCAGATACCTGGCGATGGCACGGTCGTACTCGCTGATGTGGTCGAACACCTTGGCCGCCAACTCGCGTCGCAGGTGGGCCGCGGACGACCCGTCACCGCCCTCTGCGGTGAGTTCCTCCAACACGCGGTCGTAATCCGCAGGATCTACGATCACCCACACGTCCACATGACTCTTGGCGGCGGCCCGAATCATCGTGGGTCCCCCAATGTCCACTTTTCCCATGGCTTCGCCGACCGGGACATCCCCCGGAGCCACCGTCTCCCGGAAGGGATACAGGTTTACCGCCACCAGATCGATCGGGCCATATCCATGCTCGGTAAGGGCAGCCATATCGTCGGATCGGGCGCGCCGCGCCAGGAGACCGGCGTGAATGGCAGGATGGAGCGTCTTCACGCGCCCGTCCATCATCTCGGGATGCCCTGTTACCTGCTCCACATCCGTCACCTCGACGCCCGCCTCACGGATTACGCTAGCCGTGCCCCCGGTCGACAGGATCTCCCAACCCGCGTCCACCAACACTTTCGCGAAGTCCTCGATGCCCGACTTGTCCGACACACTGAGAAGCGCACGTCGCTTCATATCTGGTTCCTCACCCCTTGGTTTCGATCTTCTCGATTTCGTTTACGGTGCGTTCTGTTTCAAATCGGAGTCCAAGTCCGGCGGCGAGAGCGTGAAGGGGCCAGGGACTCGGCCCTCCGCCCATGCCTCGCAGACGTGGTCCGCAACGGCCGGATACAATCGGTGTTCGACACTCAGGACCCGGGCCGCCAAGGCACGGACGTCATCGCCCGGAACTATCTGAACGGGCCACTGGCCCACGATGGCCCCCGAATCGTACTCCTCGTCCACGTAGTGGACGGTGGCACCCGACACCTCGGCATCCGACGCGAGCACGGCCTCGTGCACACGCTCGCCAAACATGCCCGTTCCTCCGAAGGCGGGAAGCAGCGCGGGATGGATGTTCAGGATGCGACGTCGATAGGCGGACACGACCGCTGACGGGACGAGTCGGAGGTATCCCGCCAGGAAAATAGCCTGTACGTCCAGACTCTCGAGCAGTGCGAGAGTCTCCGTGGCGACCTCTTCGGAGGGGCGTCCTCTGACTTCCATGACCCGCGCCACGCGGCCCGCGGCCTCGGCACGCCCCAACGCCCCGGCGCCCTCCCGATCCGAGATGACGACGGCGATGTGATACAGCCCGTCAGCCGTTTCGTGGTCCAGAAGAGCCTGAAGGTTCGTTCCGCTGCCAGACGCAAAAACGGCAGCACGAACCGGAGGTGTCACGCCAACTCCCCTCCGTAGTTCGCGATCAGGAAGGGGTTGGACGTGCGCTCGTGTTCCGCGGTGGTCGCTGGTCCGTGTCCAGTGAAGAGTCGTGTGTCGCCTGGCATCGTGAGGACGTGTTCCCGAATGTTCCGGAAGAGGGCTCGATAATCCCCGCCGGGAAGATCGGTCCGTCCAACCGATCCCGCAAAAATAAGGTCTCCTACGAATACCAGTCCCTCATTTTCGGCATGCAGGATCACATGCCCGGGCGAATGTCCTGGCGTGTGGATGACCTTGAACACCGACTTCCCGAAGCGGAAGCTGTCACCATCCTCGAACTCCCGCTCGGGTGGGTCCAGCTCGGGGCTACTCAGCCCAAACATGGCCGCCTGGGCGGGAAGGTTGTCGAACATGTCCCGATCGGCTGGATGTAAATACGTGGGCGCGTCGGTGTATTCCCGAATCACGCCTAAACCCTCGACGTGGTCAAGGTGCGCGTGGGTCAGCAGCACGGCCGCGACCTCACCGGCCCCAGCCTCGATGGCCGCCACCATGTCGGGCGCCGAAAAACCCGGATCCACGATCACACACTGGCCGGTGTCTTCGCACCATGCGACGTACCCGTTTTGGGAGAAGTTACCGCCTGTGAAACATCGTACTTCCATCCCGGACTTTTCCACTTCCCTCAAACCCACTTCCCCTCAAGCCCACTTCCCTTAAAACAAAAAACCCGTGGGAGTTTCACCCACGAGCTTTTGGTAGCAGAGTTATATGTGTGGTTCAGGCCGTAAAAGAGCTTCCACACCCACATCCCCCCGTCGCATTCGGATTTCGGAACGTGAAGCCGGATCCCATCATGCTGGTCGTGTAATCGATCTCGATGCCCTCCAGATACTGGACGCTGAACGGATCGACAAAAATCCGGACCCCCGAGAGTTCGAGAATTTCGTCGTCAGCTTCGGGTTCGTCCTCGATGTTGAGTCCGTACTGGAATCCGGAACATCCGCCGGGCAGAACGGCAACCCGGAGGCCAGCTTCCTTCGCGGCCCCATGCTCTTCTATAAAACTCTCGACCTTTTCCACCGCGGTGGGCGTCAGGGTTAAGATTGTTTCGGTGCTCTCCATGTCACTTCTCTCCATTGTGCGGACTCCAAGAGTCCTTGGAACTTCTAAAGAATACCCGAGGTTTCCAAGGGGGTCAACGGAGGCACCCAACCACCACTCAAAATGAGCCGGGCGACCCCGACCAGATCCTCCACGACCGCGGTACCCGCTGGCGCGCGAGTGGCTTCGTCCTCTCCGTATCCGGTCCGCACCAGAACACCGACACCCCCCAACTCGTGGGCCGGAGTCACGTCCGCAATCTTATCTCCCACATAGTAGGAATCCGCGAGGTTGAACCCGAGTGCGGCCGCGGCCTGCCGGTACATGCCGGTGGCCGGCTTTCGGCACTCACATGCCGGGCCGACAGCCGGATGGTGGGGGCAGTACATCGTCGCATCCACGGGCGAACCGGCCTCGGCCAGGAGGTCGTCGAGCCGCTTCGCCACCGCGTGGTATTGGTGTTCGCCGTAGAGACCCCGTGCGATGCCGGATTGATTGGTCACGACGACGAGCTTGAATCCCGCGTCCCGGAGATCCGAGAGTGCGCCGGACGTTCCCGGTAGGAGGACCACCCCCTCCGGGTCAGACACGTAGACCTTTTCCTCGATCAGAGTCCCGTCTCGGTCGAGAAAGACCGCTCCGCCCCGTTTCATCAGGGTCCGACGTGCCGGGAGAGCAGGTCGAGAACCACAGGATCCTGCCAGGGGAGCACCGTGCGGAGGTCCACCCAGAACGATCCATCTTCCACGCGGCCCACGAGGGGTACGGAAGCACTCCGTAGCCGGGCCGCTAGAGAGTCGGCGCCGCCCTCTCCCGACTCCACGCGAACCCCGCAACTCTCGAGTTCCACGCCGGGGTACGTACCTCCCCCGACCACCGAGGACATCTCGACGACTTCCCCCGCCACACCCGCGGAAGACAGGTTCGCGGCCAACGTTTCGGCTCGCTCCCTCAAAACATCCGGGCTGGCCGCAAGCATGGCCAGCACCGGGATCTCCCTCAGGGCCGTCTCAGGATCACGGTAGAGCTGAAGAGTGGCCTCGAGGCCGGCCAAGGCCGTCTTGTCCACTCGAACGGCTCGGCACCAGGGGTTCTCACGCATCTGAGCGACCCACTCAGCCTTGCCCAAGAGAATCCCGGCCTGGGGGCCGCCCAAAAGTTTATCCCCCGAAAACACCACGATGTCCGCACCCGCAGTCAGGCTCTCGGTGGGCCCAGGCTCGTGCGGAAGACCCAGGCGCTCTGGATCGGCCAAGAGGCCTGAGCCCAGATCATGAACGACCGGTACTCCCAGCTCCGCTCCCAGGCCCACGAGCTCTCCGAGCGAAGCCTCTTCCGTGAAACCGGTAATGCGGAAGTTTGAGCGGTGCACCTTGAGGATCAGGGCCGGGTCGCTCTTCGCGGCCCCGACTCGATAATCCTCGAGGCGGGTCCGGTTGGTGCTCCCCACCTCCACGAGCACCCCGCCCGCGCTCTCCAGAATGTCCGGGATGCGAAAACCCCCACCGATCTCGACCAGCTCTCCCCGCGATACGAGCACCGCTCGCCCGAAGGCCATCGTACGGAGGGCGAGAACGAGCGCCGCCGCGCCGTTGTTGCTCACGAGCGCTCCACCGGCTCCGGTCAATTCTCGGAGGAGGGCCGTGCAATGGTCGTATCTGGAGCCCCGGCTGCCTGCCTCCAGGTCGTACTCGAGGTTGGCGTACCCGCGCGCAACACTGGCCATCGCGTCGAGTGCGGAGTCCGCGAGAGGGGCACGGCCGAGGTTGGTATGCAGAATCACCCCGGTTCCGTTGATGACCGCTCGCAGTGATGGTGTGGCGGAGACGCGGAGACGCTCATCGACTCCGGCCGCGTAGAGCTGCGGGTCTTCCACATCCCCCGGAAGTGCTCCAGGATCAACACCCTCGCCGAGCTCGCGGCGCACCCGGTCTAGCTCTGTCCGAAGGTGCTGGACCACCAACCCTCGCGGGTGGGCCTCCAGAATGCTGACGAACGCCTCGGACTCGAGGAGCCGCTCCAGGGACGGAATCAGGCGTCGAGCGTCACTCATTCAGCTGCGATGCCTCCCGAAGCACCTCGGCGGTGCCCCCTCCGCCGGGAACGCCATTGATGTTGGTCACGCCCGAGAGGAACAACTCATACGGTTGATCCGTGGGGAGCGTGTCTGCCAGCAGAAGGTAAAGCACTCGCTTCGGGAGATCGCGGGTCTGCAACTCCCTTGCGCCACTCCCGGCCGGGGGCCGCGGAGTCCTCAACTCGGCTTCGATCTCGTTGGCAGCAATAGAATCGCCGGCACTCCGAAGTAACTCGATTCGCTGCTGTTCCTCTACAAATTGGATCGAGTCGGCGACGTACAAGGAATCTTGAATCGCGTCCCGTCGGTCCAGGTAGTCTCGCTCGTGCAGGATCGTGACTACCTCGGTCGGGCGTAATGAATCGGGTCCCAAAGACGCCGACACCCCGACAAGCTCCGAGTCGGGGTCGAGGAAATCATCGAACTCGGCGGCCAGCGTAAGAGAGTCGACAACCTCCGCACTCCCGACCATGGCGGGCGTCGTGTCCGGAGCAAGTAGTGAAAAATCACGGAACAGGGTATCGGCTGGATTCAACTCCTCTTCAGCGGTCCCGATCGGCTCGATACCGTCGAGCTCCCCGTTGCGATTCTCGTCCATGAACGCGGTGATCTCATATCGGCCGGAGGGGACATACCGGAACGCGTAGACGCCACTCGAATCGGTGATGGCCACGTGAGTCGGGACCAACTCGTCGTCGGATCTCTCCACGCCCGGGGGGCGCTCGATGCGAGCCGTGACCCGTGCGCCGTCCACCAGCTGCCCGGTGATCCGGTCGACGATGGAGCCCGCGAGCACGGTGGGCGTCATCTCAGCACCGGTCGAAAAAATGAACTCGAACGCATCGACCACCACGTTGCGAAAGAGGTCCTGCACGACGGGCTGCACCGTCACGCGGTAGACCTGGTCGGGCTGGAACCCTCCCACCATCGTCACACGTAACGCCCGGCTGGAGTGGCGAACTCTGACCTCACCGGACTCCGGAGAAATGATCACCGCGTCGTCCAGGGGGCCCTGCACCCCGCTCTCGCTGATCCGCTCGTCGAAGACGATCCGGATCTCGTCGTCGAAGGCCTCGACTACCGCGAAGGTGTCGGGAAACGTCTCCACCACTTGTGGACCAGTACGATCCTCAGGGCCGCCGGAGGGCGCACCCTGATTAGCGCACGAACAAATCGAGAAAAGTCCGATCATCCCCCATACAATCCCGGCAGTCCATGTCGGATGGCTTCCACTCATGACCGGGAGTCCTGCCTCCGCGGTGACCCGGTGCCCTCCTCCAACAGCCTTCTAGTCCGCAGCGAGGGACGAGAGCTTCCCTCGCAGCTTGTACAACTGCTCCTCGAAGCTGCTCTGCTTCTCGCGCTCCCGGTCCACGATGTCCGGAGGTGCGCCCTTCAGGAACCCGTCATTCGACAACTTCGTACGGGTGCCTTCGACCTGAGCGTCCAGCCGGTCGACCTCCTCCTGTAGCCGCTCGAGTTCCCGTGCGACGTCGATCACGCCTTCAATCGGAATGAATACCTCCACCCCGTTCTTGAGGACCGCGTGAGCGCCCACCGCGCCGGGGCTACCGGCTGCGTGTCCATCCCCGTCCTCATTCAACTCAAACGTGTCGACTCTGGCCAACCGCTGAAGCGTGGTCTCCTGCTCCTCGATCACGGTCTTGAACGGACCCTCGACCCCACTCAGCCTCAGTGTGATGCCGCTCCCCTCGGGAACGGAGTACTCCTTTCGGAGGCTGCGCACCTGTGTCACGAGTTCCTGAAGCTCGCTCAGGCATTTTTCGGATTCCTCGTCGACCAGACTCGCGTCCAGCTCCGGCCATGGCGCCACGATCAAGGCCTCCGGCCGGTCCGCGCCAGCAGGCCAGGGCAGCTGCTCCCATAAGGCCGAGGTGACGAAGGGAGTGAGGGGATGTAGCAGCCGTAGAATTCCGTCGAGCACGGCCACGAGTGTGGCACGCGCCGCCTGGAGGCTGTCGTCCCCGGATTTCCCCTGCATGCGGGGTTTGATCAACTCCAGATACCAGTCGGCGAAATCCCCCCACACGAAGTGATAGAGCCGCTCGGACACCTCGTGGAGGCGGAAGCGCTCCAGCCCCTCGGTCACGCTCTCCGTCGTCCGTTGCAGGCGCGACAGAATCCAACGGTCCTCGAGTTCTAGTGCTCCGTTCACGTCCGCCACGGTGGGCACCGGATCGTCGCCCAGCGTCATCAGAGCGAAGCGGCCGGCGTTCCAGAGCTTGTTGGCGAAGTTTCGGCCCGGTGCGAACGACGCCTCCAGGTCTTCGTGATCGAGCTGGATGTCGGTCCCAACCCCGGCTGACGAAAGCAGTGTAAACCGTAGGGCATCCGCACCGAAAAGATCGACCACCTCGATTGGATCGACGCCGTTGCCGAGCGACTTCGACATCTTGCGCCCCTTCATGTCCCGGACCGTCCCGTGCAGATAGACCTCGGTGAAGGGCGCCTCTCCCATGAACTCGTATCCGGCCATGATCATGCGGGCCACCCAGAAGAAAATGATTTCCGGTGCCGTGACCATGTCATGCGTCGGATAGAAGGCATCGAGGTCGTCGGTTTCTTCCGGCCACCCGAACACGGAGAAGGGCCACAGCCAAGAGGAGAACCACGTGTCGAGCACGTCCGGGTCCTGCGCGAGCTCGGTGCCGCCACACGACGTGCACCGGTCGGGATCGTCCCGTGCTACGATCGTGGCCTCGCACGACGTGCAGTACCACACCGGAATCCGGTGGCCCCACCAGAGTTGCCGAGAAATGCACCAGTCCCGGATGTCCTCCATCCAGCTCTCGTAGACCTTCCTCCAGTGCGGCGGGGTGAAAGAGATGGTTCCGTTCCGCGAGGCCTCGAGCGCCGGCTCGGCGAGAGGTTTCATGCGCACAAACCACTGTAGGCTCAAGCGCGGCTCCACGACCGTGTGGCACCGATAACAGTGGGGCACCGAGTGTACGTGGATCTCTTCCCCGCCGTAGAGACCGAGAGTTTCGAATTCGGCGACGACCTTCTTGCGTGCCTCGAACCGATCGAGCCCGCGGAAAGACTCCGGCGCGTTCTCACTCATCGTCGCCTCGGCCGTCATCACGTCGAGCACCGGCAGGCCGCCTCTCTGAGCCATCTCGAAGTCGTTTCCGTCGTGCGCAGGCGTGACCTTCACAATCCCTGTGCCGAACGCTGGATCCACCAGTTGATCCGCGATGATCGGGATGGTCCGGCCGGTCAGGGGCAATTCGACCTCCGCCCCGACCAGACCGGCGTAACGCTCGTCCTTGGGGCTCACCGCCACGCCGGTGTCCCCGAGCATGGTCTCCGGCCGAGTCGTCGACACGGTGAGGTACCACCGCCCGTCAGGAAGTCTGCCGACGGCCTGCGCACCGGATTCGTGTGCCGCCGCCTGGGCGACTGCCGCGTCTTTCGCGGCTTCGTCCCCCGCCGCCGAAGTAAACGGGTACCGCAGGTGGTAGAGCCTACCCTCGACCTCCTTGCCCTCCGCCTCTTCATTGGACAGCGCCGTCAGGCAACGGGGGCACCAGTTGATGATGTACTCCCCCCGGTAGATCAGATCCTTCTCGTAGAGGCGCACGAAAACCTCACGAACCGCACGGCTGAGCCCTTCGTCGAGTGTGAAGCGCGTACGGTCGAAGTCGCAGCTCGACCCGATCACCTTGAGCTGCTCTAGGATCCGCTCTCCCGTCCCATTCACGTGCTCCCAAACCCGCTCGACGAAGGCTTCCCGGCCCAGATCGTGGCGCGACGTCCCCTCCTCTGCCAACCTTCTTTCGACGATGTTCTGAGTCGCGATCCCGGCGTGGTCGGTCCCCGGGACCCAGAGTGAGGCTCGGCCCTGCATCCGCCGCCATCGGACCATCACGTCCTGGATCGTATTGTTGAGCCCGTGACCGATGTGAAGTATGTCGGTCACATTGGGTGGCGGAATCACGACGACGTACGGATCCCGGCCACCGGACAACACGGACCCGGACTCGACGTGGAAGTACCCAGCCTCACTCCAGGAACGGTAGAGGGGCTCTTCGATGGTCCTTGAATCCAAGCGCGGTGGCAACGCGTCGGCCACTATCCCCCCGAACCCCCGCTGGAGTCGGCCACTGCGGCGTTCTCGTCTCGACTGCGATCTCGCCGGCGCCGAATGGCTTCGGCCCGTTCCCTCCAGCTCGACCTCACCGCCTGGTTGTTCGTGCCGTTGAGAATGTCCTGGTCCTCCCACGCGCGCCGCGCTGCCTGCGCCCGCTGGATGGAGTTCCCGCTAAAGTAGAAGGGCAGCGGAAGTGTGATGTCGCCTAAGTGGAGCTGTCCCTCTGAGATGCCCCATCTCCGCCCCTGGCCATCGGTCGTGGTCCAGTCCGTGAGCGCATATTCCGCGGCGAGGGCTATGGCTACCGAGTCGGCCCACTCCTCGATTTTACCGTCCAGTTCGAGCTGCATCCGTTGGGCCTCGGTGAGCTCGAAGGCTTCGGGTATGGCCTCACGCCAGAGGCGTGTGTCAGAACTCCGCACCCTCAGGAGGTCGGCGGCACGGCGGCCCCCCGGGGGCTCAGCGAGCTCGACAGGGCCCGGATCGGGCAGGCCAGCATCGGTCAACTCCAAACGGACTTCCTCGGCCTCGGGAAGCTCCTCCGGGGGCTCGGCGGTCAGGTCGGGGAGCTCGATCTCCACCACCCGCACAACTCGCATGTCACTCGAAGACCGAGAAGGTGAATCCACCCCCAAGACCGTTTCTGGCGGACTCCACTGAGTCATGACCACGGAGTAAAGCACGATGACGACGACGTGGAAGGCAGCCGACGTGCCGATCCCTACGGTGACGGCGCGCCTGTGCACCCTGCCGTGTTCTCGGGGCAAGCCCCACCCCGGAGAGCGGTCGGATTGCGTCCGCACTGTCATCGCGTGTTCTAACCCCCCCTTGCTGGGCGGTTCCTGAGCCTCCCCAACCGTGCCACAGCGTCCCTGATTCGCTCCTCGTCCACAGTGAGGGCGATCCTGAAGAAACCCTCTCCGCCGGCGCCGAGCGCGGCACCGGGAAGCACCACAACTCCTGCTTCCTCCAACGCCCGTTCGGCGAACGCCAGCGAAGACCCGCCGCCGGGAACCGGGATCCAAATGTACATCGTTGCTTTCGGTTCGGTGACGGTGAATCCAGCTTGCCTCAGGCCCTCTACCGCAACGTCACGACGGGCCTGAAAACGGGCCACATTTCCCGGCACCCAATGTTCATAAGCCGCAAGCGCCGCGGCCCCGGCGGCCTGAACCGCCTTGAAGACCCCGACGTCCATGACGGTCTTTAGCTTCATAAGGCTCTCGATCAGCGCCGCGTTCCCGGCGACCCACCCCAACCGCCACCCGGTCATATTATAGGTCTTGGAGAAAGAGTGAAACTCGAGCGCGATCCCGTCGGCCCCCTCGACCCCCAAGATGCTCGGCGGACGGTACCGGTTAAAGGCGATTTCGCTATACGCGTGGTCGTAGACAAGCACCGCATCGTGTTCCTGGCAAAAGTCCACCGCGTGCCCGAGATATTCGGGCGGAGCCGTCGCTGCTGTCGGATTGTTCGGATAGTTGAGGTACATCAGCCCAAGACGGGACCGCACATCGTCCGGGATCCCGTCGAGCGGCATCAAGTAGTCGTTCTCGGAGCGTAACGGCACCAGATGGGGCTCTCCCCCGGCCAGGATGACGCCCCCCTGGTAGGCCTGGTACCCGGGATCGGGAATCACCGCGGCATCACCCGGATCGAGAAACGCGAGTGGTAACTTGGCGATCCCCTCTTTTGAGCCCATGAGAGGCAAGATTTCGGTGTACGGGTCGAGGCTCACGCCGAACCGTTGGCTCATCCAGGTTGCGATGGCTTCGCGGAGGTCCGGCAAGCCCGACTGAAAAGGGTACCGGGACATGCTTCGTTTTGACGCAGCCTCGGCCAGCCTGTGGACGGCCTCGGGTGGTGGGTCCAGGTCGGCGTCCCCGGCGCCGAGATCGATGACGTCGACGCCAGCGGCCTCCAGCCGCGTCCTGGCCTCTGGAACACCGGCCAGCGGATACCCGGGTAGGTTCTGAAACCTCCGGCTCCGCTCAGGAGCCAACGTCCCCTTCTCCCTCGACCCGATTACGGAGGATATCGAGGCCCTCCAGCTCGACCTCCACCTCATCCCCGTGCGAGAGCGAGCCCACACCCTCGGGCGTGCCCGGCGAGACGATGTCACCCGGCACCAGCGTCATGATTCGGGTGATGTAGGAGATGAGGGACGGTATCGAAAATACCATCTCTGATGCCTTGGCCCGCTGACGCTCTTCGCCGTTCACGCGAGTGACGACCGTGACATCCGGAAAATCGTGGGGGGAGACCGTAGACACCGAACCGATCGGGCAAAACGTGTCGAATCCCTTCGCCCTAGACCACTGGTCGTCCTGTGTTTGCAGATCGCGTGCCGTAACATCGTTTAGCGGAAAGACCCCCTCGATCACGCTCCAGGCTTCGGCCTCCGAAACGTGGCGAGCCTTGGTCCCGATCCGTACGGCGATCTCCCCTTCGTAATCGACCCTGCCCACACCCTTCGGCATCACGATGGGCTCCCCCGACGCGATGACGCTCGACGGGGGCTTCAGGAAGATCAACGGCTCGGAGGGTACGGTACCCCCGAGCTCGGCAGCGTGTGCACGGAAGTTCTTGCCCACACACACGATCTTGGTAGGAGGAGGGGTCATTCCACTCGCTTTGGTGCCGTCAATCGTCGATCGGCTGGGTGTGCAGCCACGTGCCGATCACCGTGCCCAACCCCGCTATGGTAAGGAAGGTGGCGATTACAGACCACCAGAAGCCGATATCGGAATGACCTGCGGACCAACCGGCCACAGAATCACCCCACGCGAAGCCGGCCAGGACAAGAATCCCGACGCCCGCCATCATGCCCAAAACGCGACTCATAGGTCATCCGTCGTAAGAATACCAAGACCGGGTAAAAAACCCAGGTGACGCGCGGAATCTATGGTCGCACCACAAGACCACAAGGTGTTAGTAAAACTCCTTCAGGAACCGGGTCAGGTCGGTCCATGGCCCCTTCCTCAATGGAGCAGGGGGCAGCGACTTCCGGAGGTATGCGCCGTACTTCTTGCGGACGATGCGATCATCGAGGATCAGGATCGCGCCGCGGTCTTCCCGGGATCGCACCAGCCGACCGAAGCCCTGCTTGAGCTTCAACGCGGCAAGGGGAAGCACGAACTCCCCGAACGAGTCCCCCCCCCGCCGTTCGATCGCCTGGATCCTCGCCGCCGTTATCGGCTCGGTCGGGACCTTGAACGGCAGACGCTGGATGATGAGGCCCCTCAGGGGACGCCCCGGTACGTCAACGCCCTCCCAGAACGATGCCGTGCCAAGCAGAATTCCCGAACCCGATTCGGTGAAACGTTCCAGCAAGCGGACCCGAGTGTCCTCACCCTGGACGAAGAGCGGCCATCGAACCGCCGTATCCTCGCGCAGCAATTCCGCGACCCGGCGGAGCGCGCGGTGGGACGTAAACAGCACGAATGTCCCCCCACTGGAGATGCTACATGTGTCCCTGATCACTTCGGCGGTCGCCTCTTCGAACACCCCCCGGGGGTCGTTCACATCGGGCAGATCTGTGGGAACTACCAACAACGTCTGTTTCTCGAACTCAAAGGGCGAGTTTATGATAGACTCTCTTATATCAAGTTTTACATCATATTCAGCCAGGTCGTCGTTCTTCAAGCCGATCCGGCTCCGGAGGAAGGAGAACGACTCCTTCGTCGCCAAGGTCGCCGAACATAGGGCCACGGTCTCGACCTTCTCGAAGAGGTGCTCTCGAAGAAGGTCACCCACTTCGATGGGGGCGGAAGCGATCACGAGATTCCGGTTCTTCCCCCTCGACTTTCCACGCCACTCCAGCCAGCGTACATAACGCTCCTCTTCCGCATCCGCGTCGAGAACGGTGTGCAGCGTGTGAGCGGTGTCCGTGAGGCGGTGCTCGCCGCTCCGGAGATCCAGAAGGCGTCCCCGAAGCCCCTCGGCCAACGTGTCGTGGTCCTCGAGGCGCTCCCGCACATGGCGTAGCTCCCTGGACAGCGCTCGAAAAGCCGACACCAGCCCATCGAGGCGTTCTCGCACAGCGGGGTGGGACGCGGGCTCGGGCATCTCGGCAGTGCCGATCCGCACGGCGCCTATGGCATCGGACGGAAGAAGCGGCTCCAACGAGTCCAGGAACAGGGTAAGCTTAGCCCGGGCCTCCTCGAGAGCTGGACGCACCCGCTCCTCGATCCGTGATCTCAACTCCATCGCGGGCTCTCGTTCCGTCCTACCAGCCAGGGCCTCCTGCACCGCGGTAAGCACCCCCCTCCCGCGCCGATCCAGGCGGGCCAACATCCTGAACATTCCGCGACGCGTGACCTCTAATCCGAGATGTGACGTCGCGGCGTCCTCGATGTTGTGCGCCTCGTCGAGGACCAGGTGCCGATATGGGGGGAGCACTGCGGGGCCCTTGTAGTTTTGTGTCGCGATCCGTACCGAGAGATCGGTGAAAAGAAGGTGGTGGTTGGTGATCAGCAGAGTGGCCGACGCGGCCCTACGCCGAGAACGTTGGTAGAAACACGCTTGAAAGTGCGGGCAGCGCGCTCGAAGGCAGATATCGGCGTCGCTCTTAACCTCGTCCCAGACATCCTCGCTGGGCATGAACGTGAGGTCGGCGCGGGACCCGTCCTGCGTCTGTCCAACCCAGTCGAGCAGCCGGTCCAGCTCATCGGCCCGATCGTCCGGAAAGAGTAGAGGGGCGGACTCTGCCGCCAACCGGGCCCTCCGAATGGAGATATAGTTCCCCCTGCCCTTCACGAGCTCCCAGTCGACCTCCTCTCCGACGAGGCGACGCACCAGGGGTAGGTCCTTCTCGTCCAGTTGCTCCTGGAGGTTGATCGTGTTGGTGGAGATCACGGTTCGTTCCGCGTTCCGCAGAGCCCACTCCGCCGACGGAATGAGGTAGGCCAACGATTTGCCCGTGCCCGTACCCGCCTCGACCAGTGTGACGCCGCCTCGGTTGTACGTCTCGGCGACCCGACGGAGCATGGCGCGTTGCCCCGGACGGTCCTCATAAGCCGGATGCTCCTGCACGAGTGGCCCCGACGGGCCGATCAGGGCCTCGAGTCGATCGATCTCGAGCGGCTGCACCACTCTCGGCTTCGGGGGCTCGACGACGACAAAAAGCCGATCGGCATCGTTATTGGTGATCGCAGTCCCGATGCCCTCCTCATACAGGCGCCCGGCAACACTCAGGTCTGCGTCGGACGGCTCCACGTCGCCCGAAGGATGGTTATGGATCATGACCGAGCCCTCTTCGGCATCGCGGGCGGCGGCCAGCACCGCTGCCTTGTTGCCCCGCGCGACGGCCCTCGGCTCCACCAGCAATCGATCAGCGCTGACTCGAGCGAGGAAGCACACCTCCCTGCCACCCGCCTTCCCCACCTCTGCCCGAATCTGCTCGGAGGCATCGGGTGAGAGACGTAAGTCGGAGGTGAGTGATACAGTGAGGTCGGATGAAGCCGGGTCGGAGGAGTGCACGGGCCTCAGGTTTTAAGCTTCTGCTTCCTGGCCGCCGGGAAGAGGACGTTGTTCAGGATGAGCCGATACCCAGGAGAGCTACGGTGCAGATCGAGATTGGTGGGTGGATCCCCGATCTGATGCTCCGGATCTTCGGGATCGTGCCCGCCGAAAAACGTCCAGGTTCCCTCTCCAAGGTTACCGTGCACGTACTTCACGATGTCCCCGTCATCCGCCAGCACGATCGCGCCGGGCTTGAGGCGGTCCATCCGAAAGGAGGTCGTGAGTCCGTAGAAGTCCGAGATGACAGCGACGTGGTTCTGGGTGAGCATCGCGGGCACTGGATCGAACTTGGCTGAGAAGTCGAAGAGGGTGAACGCCCCGAGCTCCAGGCGCCATGGGGTGTTGACCTGGTGTGCATCGATGTCGCTGAAGGCATTCACCGACGGACTGGTCTGCACCACACCATTCATGAAGGCCATCGTGAGGTCCCATTCCATCTTGCTCGTGGCGTTCGGATCAGGCGGTGACCCGTCCGAATACGAGGCCGCGATGTCCGCATGCTCGGCACCGAGCGCGAGCTCGAGCGTCTCGGTAGCGGAACACATGGCCAACAGGAACCCGCCGTCTTCCACGTACTGGCGGAGCCGCCGGGCGACGCCCTTCTTGAGGTCGGGCACGCTCACGAACCCCATGCGCTCTGCCATCTCCTTGTTTCGGGCTACCTCTTCCTGGAGCCAAGGGGATCCGGCGTAGGTGAGGAAAAACTTGGAGTACTGTCCCGTGAAGTCCTCGTGGTGCAGATGTAGCCACTCGTACTCGTCGAGCCCCCCCCGCATGACGTCGTCGTCCCAAATGGTCTCGTACGGAATTTGGGCATACTGGAGCGCCATCGTGACGGCATCGTCCCACGGAGTGCTGTTAGGGGGGGTGTAGATCGCAACACTGGGCGCCTTCTCCAAGATGACCGTTTCCATGTTCGAATCGGCGATCACAGCGCGGATCCCGGCGATGTCGGCGCCGCTCACTGGCTCCGTGGTGATGCCTCGGAGGGCAGCCTGGCGGCGCAGACCCTCCATGTCGGGTAACAGGAAGGAACCCCCGCGATAATTGAGCAGCCACTCGGCCTCCCCGTATTGTTCGAGAGCCCAGTAGGTGAGGCCGTACGCCTTGAGATGGTTCTCTTGGGCGCGGTCCATCGGTACAAGTAACGACTGGGCGGCGCCCGCCCAGGGCCAGGCCACGAATGTCATGACCCACACGACCCGAGACATCCTCATGAATCCGCCCCCCCTTGGATCCGCTGTAACTCACGGCGGGCCGTTGGCACGATCGCGCCGTCGGGCTGGCCGAGGATGAGATCCTCCAAGAGCCGAATCGCCTCGTCCACGCCCTCGGGGGTCGCTCCCTTGAAACGCGCGAGCTCGAGCGTGGCCTCCGGCACCTCCGAAGCGTACGGGTGCTCGCGGATGATCCGCTCTCTGAAGTCGGCCGCCTGCTTCGGCACTCCCCCCTCGTCCGCGATCCGGGCGCCCATTGCGAGCAACGGCGGTCGCCCGTCCCGGGGCACAGCATCGATAGCGACCTCCAATTCAGACAGTGCCCCTACGGTGCGCCCCCGATGCGCGAGGACGGCGCTCCGCATGAAAGCCGCCAGGATCTCTCCTTCGAGCCGATCGAGAAGGTCCAAGAGCGCGATCACTTCCGTGGCCACTTCCGGGGAGACACGCGAGAGGGCGTCCTGTAGGGCCTCCCGGCCCCGTACGATTTCCCCCGCGGCCATGTAGAGGTAACCGCGCTCGAGAGCGCTCCTCGGGCCCTCCACTCCCACCAGAAGCGATCGGGCGGCCTCTCGGTCCCCCCCAGCGTCGAGCTGCACGGCTAACGTCATCGACAACTCATCCAGTTGGGGCGCATCCGGGAATTCCCTCGCGAACGCCGCCAGCGACTCCCTCACCCCCAGTCCGCCCCGCTCGATCCCGAGCCGGAGGATCTCCGCGAGCGCCCGCTGCCGGTCGGTGCTGCCCTCGGGGAGACCGTCGGCAATCGCGTGCTGGGCCTCGAGGGCTCGGGCCGTATCCCCGGTCGCCAGCGCCGCGACCGTGATGTTCTGATCCAACGCCCGGGTTTCAGCGTCGTCGGTGGTGCCCACTCGGAGGACCTCGTACGCCCAGAGGGCCACTCCCATGGCGGGAACCTCTTGAGCCTGTTGAGCGAGAGCCGTCAGAAAGCCTCGGCGCGGCCGGTCTGGCAAATCCTCCAGGGCGGTCTCAGCCAGGGACGTCGCCTCCCCAAATAGACCGGCCTCTAGGGCGATTTGGGCCCCGGCCCGGAGCCGAGGCCCGGTCGTAGGCGATTGCCGCAACTGTTCGAGAAGAGCTAGCACGAGCTTTTCTCGGTCCTCCTCGATCTCCGCTACCCTTCGTATCACGGCCGATACCTGGGACCCGTCGTTTCCGATAACTCCGGCCCACTCGACAACCGCCTCCTCCATGCGGCCAAGGTCTTTCAAGAAATCACCCGCCTCCATGGCGAAAAGAGACGGACGGCCGAGATCGCTCCTGCCCCGCTCGAGGATGGATAGGGCTCGTTCGGGACCGAAGACCCGACCAAATACCGTCGCTACCTCCCGATAGGGTTCGGAGTAGGGCCCGCCGCCATCCATCCAGTCCTCTGCGGCATCCTCGAGCCCGCTCCTGTCGTCGAGCTCGGTATACACCCGTAGCTCGAGGAGCCTCGGACCAGAAGCGTTCGGCTCGAGGTCCACGTAGCGCTCGGCGAAGGGAAGAATCTCGTGAATGCGGCCCTGAGTCCGAAGGACCAACTCCAAAGCGAGGATGCCGCGGGTGGACGTGGGCCGCTGCTCCATGAGGCGCCGTAGGGTCTCCTCGGCTCCCGCCAGGTCACCCGAGAACTCCTGGCTGGCCGCCGTTCGGAGCAGACGTGTCTCCAAACGGGGATCGTCTTCCTGCGCATGGATTCCGACGGGCCGAAGAGCGGCCATACAAAGGAGCAGGCAAAGGGGGCCTGCACTCCATCTCCACTCTGCGATTCTCACCGGGTCGTGCCTCCCGGTCCAGCGCGGCGCTCCGCCCGGTTGAGCCGCTCGAAGTACTCGAGCACCATCTGCCGTTGAGCCGGCGAGAGACGTTGAAGTTCCTCCGCCGGGGGGAGCTGAAAGCGTAACGCGCCCATGTCCTCGGGCGAGAGCACTTCGACCTCATTTCGCTCGAACTGGCCGGGCGCCGAGGATTCACGCTCATCCGAATACTCGTCTTTCTCCAGGCTCCGCCCTGCATCCAGAAGCCGGTGGAAGAGTCTTTCTTGTCGTCGAAGTGTCTCGACGTCCAGGCTCTCTCTCGCAAGCCTCTCGGCGAGTGCTTGCGCCTCTTGGGCCATGGCCTCGAGATCACCTAGGGTTTGGGCCTGGTCCCCGGGCCGATCCGCGAGTTCACTGAGTTGCCTGGCGATCCTCTCTTGGCCAGCCGAGGCCTCTCGAAGCTGGCTCGCCCTCGCCTCCTGCCCGAGGTTCATGGGAGTGATCTGCCCAGTCCGTTGGTTCACCGACCCCTGTTGTTGGGCGATCTGCTGAAGCTGCTCGGTGACCTCTTCTCCGGACTGCCCCTGAGATCCTCGCCCTGGGACTTTGGCGGCCGATGCTGCCATCATGGCGGCTTGATTGAGCGCCGCGACCGCCTGCTCCGCGGCGCTCGTGGGGGAGGGTGTGTCCCCCCGCTGATTCTCCAACGCATCGAGGGTCTGTTGTATGGCCTCCATCGCTTGGCCGATTTGGGCGGCGACCTCATTGCCGGCCTGGTCCCCCGACATTTCGGCCGAGAGGTTGTCCGCCATGTTTCGGACTCCTTGGAGCAGCGCCGCCTCATCGCTACGCATGTCCGCGAGATCCTCCGCGCTCGCACTACGCATCCGGTCCTCCAGGGCAGTTTGTTCGCGAGCGAGTGACAACGCATCGGTGGCCGTCTGCTCAAGAGCTTCCTGAGCGGCCTGCATGTCCTGCTGGGCCATCTGCTGCTGTCCCTGCTGAAGTTGTTGGGACATTTGGCTCATTGCGTCCGCCGCCTGCTGGGCGTTCTCAGATGCCTTCTGGGGTTCGCCGTCCCTTGCCTGTTGTCTGGCTTCAGACATCGATTGTTGCGCCTGCTGGCCCAGGTTTTGCGCCTGCTCCACGACCTCATGCGCCTGCTCTTCTCCAGCGTCAGCCAACCGCTCCTGCAGATCGTCGAGCGACTCGTCCAGATCCTGAGCGCGGGCCTCCAGCGCCTCCTGCTGCTCGGCCCTCATCTCAGCAGAGTCCCCCTCCTTCATGGCGTCGGCTAACGCCTGCTCCTGCCGGGCGAGTTCCTCCGCCTCCGCAGCAGTCGCCCGGAAGTCCTGCTCGAGTGCTGCCCTTTCGAACTGCTCGATCGCCTCTTTCAGCCGATCTCGGAGAGCCTCTTGGTCCCCCGCCAACTTCTGGAGCGCCTCCTCGGCATCCTCGGCCCTCATCTCATCGACCCGTTCCGCAAGCTCAGCCAGACGTTCCTCGAGACTCTCCGGCGCCAACTCATCCATGAGTCTTTGCAGTTCCCGGAGCTCCTCCTGAAGCTCCGGATCAGCGAGTCCCGTCGCCTCCAGATCCCGGTTCAACTCGGCGATTTCCATTTCGAGAGAGTCGATCGCGGCCAACAGCTCCGCCTGGGCCTCCAGAGCCTCGCGTAGGTCCTCCTGCTCGTCGAAGTCCAGACGTTCTTCGGCCTCCTCTCTGGGGCTCGGGCTTTGAGGATCACGCTGATTCGAGAGCTCGCGTTCGAGCTCCTCTGTCTCCCGGACGCGCTCTTCGGCCCGGTTCGCCAGCTGCTCCACACCGCGTGCAGCTTCGTCCAAACGCTCCTGCGCTTCGCGCCTCAGATCCGCCGCGGTGGGCGGTCTCAGTACGTACTCCCGCGTCTCGCTCACATTGGGGAGGGGAGCGTTGTCCACGGCCCTCGCGAAGTACCGGATGGTGTCCCCGGGTAACAGCTCCCAACTCGCGAGGTCGATGACCGGGCGAAGCAACGCTCCTCGGGTCCCCCCGACGGGCATCACCATTTCGACCGGAGCCATGCGATCCCCGAACGCGGTTACCCGATAAGCGACCAGCTCCAGATGGTCCAACCCGTAGTCGTCCGCGGCCTCGAGAACGAGGGGCTGCCTGAGGGAGGCCGGAAGCATTACATCCTGCCCGGGGAGCAGCACCGAAATGTCGGGCGCGGCATCCGGCACCATCGTGAGTCCCAGCGGCGGCGGGAGGATTTCCGCAGGCTCGCCATCGACACCCATGAATCGCCATTCGTATATACCGCTCACCCGTGGCGTCCACCGGCCTTCGAAGCCACGACCATTCACGCTGAGCTCGGGCGTCGCCTCCGCCTCCGTCGTCTGCCCTCCCACTGCCTCTGCCTCTGCCTCCGCCTCCGCCTCGAGGCGCTCCAATCCGGCGGAAAGAAGCGGACGGCTCGCTCGTCCCTCGAGGTCGAATACACTCCCTACCGGGATCGCGAGTGGGGGCACCACGACGCTGTATTGCTCTGGGGGGCGGCCCGTGTGCGGCGGGAAGGAAACCCGCACGATCAAGTCGCTCACCAGGAGCGGATCCACCGGCTGAAGTTCATAGCGAGGCGACATGGCTCCATCCGGGGCCTCAACCCAATAGTCGGTTCGGGCCGTGACGCTCCGGAGCACGAAAGATCCCCGGTCTCCATCCAGATCGATCGTCTCTCTGAGCGCGATGTCGCCGGCGGCCTGCCAGTGTACGGTCACCGCTGTTCTTCCAGGCGCAGACACTTCCATCGGCACGTCGGAGCCCCTGAGAACTTCGACGGTTCCGGGAGTCACCACGAGTGCCGGTAGGGTGGGTCCCGCCATCAACTCGAACGGCCTCGCCAGCCCCGCCCACGCCATGAGAGATCGTCCCGGCGCCACAACCGTGAGAACCACCACGAGCGGCATCAGCAGTGTGAGGCCCAGACCCCCGCGCCGCATCCACGGCCCTACCTCACGAGTCATCCGTCCCGCGAGGTTCCGATGCTCACCCCTGAGGTGTCCGAGAGCGTCCTGGGCGGCCTGATCCGCAAGACCCGACGACACACCGGGCGGCAACGTTCTGGCCAATTCCAGGGATCCTCTGAGGACCCCCGGCGCCATCCCGACCTCTTGCTCGATACTGCTTGCGACGTTCCGCTCGCGGAGCCATGACCTGGCCAACCTCCGATGCACCAGCCAGCCGGACGCGAACATTCCCACGACCAGCACGTCGATGAGCAGTGGCGCCGACGTTCCCTGTCGCCAACCCTCTGGAGCCACGGCCAACCAAGCCAGAACCAGCGCGCCGGCAAAGGCAGCACCGAGCCACAGGCCGAGCGCCAAGCGAGCCCGCCCGAGCAGGTACGTCCTGACACCCTCGACGATCCGAACGACGCTGGCCGGCGCGGGGCTCACGGGACCATCTGGCTGAGCACGTAGAGATAGAGATTCACACCCATGCGGATCGCTGACTCGCGGACATCGGGCGGGTCATCATGCACATCAGGATCCTCCCATCCATCGCCGAGGTCCGACTCGTACGTATAGAACACGACCAGCCGCCCGCCATGGAAGATCCCGAAGGCCTGTGGCGGCCCCCCGTCGTGTTCGTGGATCTTTGGCAACCCCTCCGGAAAGTCATACATCATCCGGAAGACGGCTTGGTCCGGCGGAATCTCAGCGAGCCCGTACTCCGGAAAGATCTCCGCGATTTCCTCGCGGAACGACTCGTCCATCCCGTAGTTGTCGTCCGCGTGAAGGAAGCCACCGGCCAAGAGATACTCCCGCAGGGCCGTCCGCTCGTCGGGCGAGAAGCGCACGTTCCCGTGGCCGGTCATGTACAGGTAGGGGTGGTCCTTGAGCGTCGGGTCCAAAGGGCGTACGGTCTGGGGCTGAGCCGACACCGGCAACCCTGTTCGTTCCCGTATGGCCGTGAGCAGATTAGGCAGGGACGACGGGTTTGCGTACCAGTCCCCGCCACCCTCGTACTGCAGCCGAGTGATGGTCAAAACCGAATCGAGCTGCACACCCAGGCCGGCAAGGGGATGTACGCACAGCCCGGCCCACGCAAGAGCCGCTAGAGGAGCGAGCATTACGACGGTATTCCTCTGATCAACCCGACTCCTTTGAGTCGTCCTCTAATGAGTGGACGATTTCGTATGCTGCGTTTTTAGCAATACCGAGGCGGGACGACACTTCTCGCGCAGCCCGGCTCAGGTTGAGGCCTTCATCGAGGAGCGCACGCCCCAACGCTCGAGCGGCAGCCTCGTCGACGCTTTCCCTCCCCTCGGCCATCCCCTCCGCCGGGGACCGCGGGGAAACCACTACAGTCACTTCTCCCCGCACCTTGTTCTCCGCGTAGTAGCGCGCGGCTTCCGCCATTGTTCCCCGGAAGAACTCCTCGTGAATCTTGGTCATTTCGCGTGCCACGACAACCTGGCGATCGTCTGCTACGAGCGCCACGAGGGCCTGCAGTAGGGCGGCCACTCGTTCGGGGGATTCGAACACGACAGACGTCTCCGGTGCCGCGGCGATCTGCTCGAGCATCCCCTGTCGCGGCTTGCCTTTTCTAGGGACGAAGCCATGGAAGATAAACGGGACGGTGGGAAACCCGGCCCCCACGAGGGCTGAAAGGATTGCTGACGGGCCGGGCACTGGAGTTACGGTATGTCCACCGTTCAACACGGCCCCTACCAGCCGCTCACCAGGATCTGAGAGAAGCGGTGTTCCTGCGTCGCAGACTAGAGCGAGGTTCTCACCGGCATCCAACCGCGTAACAACTCGCGGGATCCGGGAGGCTTCGTTGTGCTGGTGAAGCGACGTCAGCGACGTGCGGAGGTCATAACGGTCGAGGAGCTTCCGGGTACGGCGGGTGTCTTCGGCCAGAATACCGTCTACCGCTCCGAGAACTTCAATCGACCGGGCGGAAGCGTCGGAGAGGTTCCCGATCGGGGTAGCTACGATGTAAAGGGTACTCATACGGGCAGTATAGCACTATCTCCTGGCACCCTCGTATATCCCGGCCTTACCTTGGTCTTCGCGTGCGCCGGCCTTTTTGTCCAACCCTTCGGCCACAGGAGGAAACAGTGATCGCGCGAGCGTCAAAGTCGGGAGTCGCGCTTTGTCTCGTCTTCGCTTCGACGGGGTTCTTTTCCTCGGTCGAGGCCCAGACTCCGGAGAGAGCCCAACGATCGGATTCCGACCGGCAACCGCCCAGGACCGAATGGGGCCATCCGGACCTCCAGGGTAACTGGAGCAACGCGACGCTCACACCGTTCGAACGGAGGCCAGGACTCGGTCCTGTCTACACGCAGGCGGAGGTCGACGAAGTCGAAGGTCAGGCGCGGTCCACGGTCCAGGCTGGGTCCGACCCGAGTGACCCGGAGCGCGGGCCACCGCCGGCGACGGGCTCGATCAGACGAAGTTATAACCAGATCTTTTATGATCGGGGTGACCGGGTGGCAAGGGTCAACGGTGAGCCTCGGACCTCCCTCATCACCTTTCCGTCCAACGGTCGGATTCCTGAGCTTACACCGGAAGGTGCAAGACGGAAGCGGGAGTACCATGAATTCCGTTCCCAGTTCGGCGAGTTCGACCATCCCGAGCTCCGGCCGCTCGCTGAGCGCTGCATCGTCTTCTACGGCTCGAGCTCCGCTAGCGTGATGGGACCTCCGATGACGCCTACGCGGGGGTACAACAACAACTTCACGATCGTTCAGGACGCTGACCATGTGATGATCATGTCAGAGATGATCCACGACATCCGGATCATCCGCCTAGGCGAGCCGGTCCGGTTGCCTGCGCACGTGCGGCCCTGGTTCGGTGACTCGTGGGGTCACTGGGAGGGTAACACTCTCGTGGTCGAGACCACGAACATCCATCCGAGCCACGGTATGAGGGAGCAGACCGACAAGATCGTGCAGTCCGAGGATCTGATGGCGATCGAGCGCTTCACCCGGGCCGATGACGACACGATCCTCTACGAGTTCGAGATCCACGACCCGCAGACCTACGCCCAGGTGTGGGGCGGAGAAGTGCCTTGGAAGAAGTACGACCAGCAGATCTTCGAGTACGCCTGTCATGAGGGTAACTACGCGCTTGCGAACGTCTTGAGCGGCGCCCGTTACCTGGAGAGGATGGAGGCCCAGGGACCGAGGTGACTCTGGCGTGGCCCTCTCGATGTCACGCCGCCTACATATGCTCCTTGATCTTCGCCTCGAGCGTCGGGCGCGGCACTGCCCCAACCACCGTATCCACGTGCTCGCCGTCCTTGAAGAACAGCACGCTCGGAATCGAACGCACGGCGAACCGGACGGTCACATTCGGATTTTGGTCGACGTCCAACTTTCCGACCGTGAAGCCATCGTCGCTGTACTCGTCCGCCAACGCCTCGACAATAGGCGCCACCATACGGCAGGGGCCGCACCATTCGGCCCAGAAATCGATCATCGCAAGGCCGGTGGACCCCTCGATGGTCTCCGCAAAGTTCTGATCCGTGATCTCCACGACATTTTCGCTCACACCCATCACTCCAATCTCCTTGTAACTTCAACAGGCCGGACCTACCATCCGGCCCAAGTTTGTCCACTTCCACTGTAATGATACATGAACGGTCTTCCGCTCGACCACGTCGGCGTCGCAGTTCCGTCCATTCAAGAGTCCGCCGCGACCTTCGAACCCATCACCGGGGCCACTTGTTCCGCCATCGAAGAACTACCGGAAGAAGGCGTGAACGTCGCTTTCGTCGGATCCATCGAACTTATCGAGCCGAGATCGAGCACCAGCCCCGTTGCACGTTTCCTCACGCGCCGCGGACCCGGCATTCACCACGTGGCCTATCGGGTGCCCGACCTCCGCACGGCTCTCCAAGATCTAAATACGCTAGGGTTCCAACTCATCGACGAAGAACCCCGCCTTGGCACCCGAGGGCACCTGGTAGCCTTTATTCATCCCAAATCGACCGGCGGCACCTTGATCGAGTTGGTGCAACACGGCCCCTGACCCGCAGCCACACGCCGTACACCTTCGAATTCCGGAGTGGGGCGGTGACCGCTACCCGGCTTCCGTGACCTTCGTCAAGTCGATCACAGTAACCAGCCACCGATTGGGAGACTCCATGACCACGGTAAATCCGACATCCTCCACCATCGTCGTGCCCCTCGGAGTTAATATCAACATATCCACCCCGATCCGTATGCTTGCAGATGCGGTTCCCGGCACCCGACGCTCGGAAGTGATCTCGTAATCGGCGTGCTGCAGGATTTCGGCGATCAGATCCATTCGCAGTTCGACCTGCTCTCTATTCTCCGTATCTCCGATGGGTCCCTCGTCGGTCCCGAAAAGGCGAGACATCGTATCGAGATCCCGCGTGTTGGCTGCCTGCAGAAACCGCTCCACCGTCAAAACCGGTGCGACCTGTGGTTGGGATTGATCCACAACCGGCCGAGTGGTGCATGCACCGGCGGAGGTGATGAGGAGGAACCATATAGGCAGACGTTTCACCGGTCGGACTCCGGGTAAGAGACAGCTTCTCGGCATTGGAAAGTGCGAACGCTTCCGACGTTATCCGAGCGGGCCGAGAGCGTCAAGCACACTGAACTGGGGGTTAGGGCAAGCGCCCTCCAAGCACCCGCTTCAGCAGAGTTCCGCCGGCGATGGATTCATCCAACGCGCGGCGATTGATCATGGCGATCTGCTCGTCGTCTACCGTGGAAGGATATTGGTCGATGAATTGCTGCAGCGTCATCCTCGACGGAAGCCGAACGATCTCGATGCGTGCCGGCTCGACCCCGAGGACGTCGGGATCGCTCACGGGCCGGAAGCTCTCGATGCTCTGGAGTACCGTGCTTCGGCGGGACCCCCATTGAGAAGCAGACGCATAGCCCAAAAGACGGAATAGCGACCCCCCGTGCTCCACGAAGAGGACCGCGCCCTGGAGCTCACCTCCTTCGCCATCGGCGTTGAAGGACGCCTCCCAACCCGTGCGGCCGTTGACCGACACCCGGCGAGAGTCGATGCCGCGAACGTCGTCCTGCCTCAGGAAGGTAGAGAGGGCACGTTCCGCATCGGTCTCACCGGCCTCCACCGTCAGAACGACCAAGGCTGTCTCGTCCGCAGCCACGGCCCCCACCTGTGATTTCTGGTTTACCATGGTCCATCCCTGGGGAAAATCGAGCGCGAACGCCATTTCGGGATGGAAAAACGTCTCCTCCTCGAAGAACCCTTCCCTGGGGTCCTGACCGAAGGTCATGCCGTCGAGACTCCTCAGGTACTCGTCACCCCGACGGGCGTACTCCGAAAAATCCTGCCCGGAAGCCGCGATGATCTCGCGGATGTCCTCCTCGCGGTTCACGGGGTCGGGGTGGGTCGAGGCCCACTCGGGAACGCTCCCCCCTCCACCCCCTGCCAGCGCAAGCGTCTGGAAAACGCCCACCAGAGCGTTCGGATCGTATCCGGCCCGCGACATGTACCGCACTCCGAGTTCGTCCGACTGGGACTCGTCTCCTCTGCTGTACCTCATGTTGAGGAGTCCCAGGCCCGCGGACAGCACCCCTGCGACGGAGGCCACGTCCGAGGACAGGATGGAGCCCACCCCGAGGCCGATCTGCTGGAGTTGCTGGCTGCTCATTTGGCTGGCGGAGTGGCGCGCCGTGACGTGCCCGATCTCGTGGCCGATGACCCCGGCGAGCTCGGCCTCGGAATTCAGGGCCACCATGATTCCCCTGGTTATGAAGATAAATCCGCCCGGAAGCGCGAACGCGTTCACCATCGGGTCATCCACCAGCTTGAACGACCAGGGCAACGCGGGACGTTCCGACCTAGACGCCATTTCGTTCCCGAGGTCACTGACCGTGGCCTGAAGCGCCTCGGACTCGTACAGCCCAAGGGACTCCGTAATCGGCCCGTCCGCCTCCCGCCCCATCTCGATTTCTTCAGACTCGCTGATCAACATGAACTGGCGCTGGCCCGTAGCCGGGTTGACGGCGCACCCGGTCGCGGTCAACAGTGCCGAAGTCAGCAACGTGGATCCGATTACGAGGGCCTGGACACGCTTCCGGATACTGGTCATGAGCCTCTTCCCCTACCTGGATACGTCTTGTCTGGATACGTCGTGCCTGGAGTGCTCAAACATAAGGCGGAAGTACGTTGAGGGGGTACGGGAACGCGAGGTTTTATCTTCTTGACGCGTGTTGCAGGCTGCACGAGGTTCCGCTCACCGTCGGGCTTACCGGCGAACACCTCAGCCCCGCTTCGCTCGGAATGCGTCCTCCACACCATCGACCCCATATCATGGTTTTCGTAATCGCGCTGGCGGCGTGCTGGTCCTGTAGCGAAGACGCGACCGATGTGACGGAGGATGCGGTGGCACGCGAGGTGTTCATCGGGGCCTACCTGGACCTGCGAGTCGCGGCTTTGAGCTCGGGAACGACCGAAATCGAGGGTGCCGTACGGGACAGCATTCTGGCGGTGTATGGCGTCACGGGGGAAGAGCTCTCGGAGTTCGTCGACACTTATGGAGAAAATGTCGAGTTCATGCACGACCTCTGGGCCGAGATCGACGGACAGCTAACGGAGCGCCTCGAACAGGACGCCCCAGACGAGGAAAATGATGGACTCGAGGACAACTGAAGAGCTCGAGGATAACTGAAGAGATGGAAGATGGGATGCAGTTTCGCCGTAGCTTCAGTGGGGCTCCTTGGGAGTCACGTGTAGGGTACTGCCGGTCGTTGCGGGCCGGCAATCGCGTGTTCGTTACCGGCACGGCACCCGTTGCGGAGGATGGAGGCGTGTATGCCGTGGGGGACGGCTACCGACAAGCCGTGCGCTGCTTCGACATCATCCGGGAGGCCCTGGCCGCGCAGGGGGCTGAACTCAGCCATGTGGTGCGCACCCGGATGTTCGTTACCGACATCGAGCGATGGGAAGAATTCGGCCGGGCGCATCAAGAGGTGTTCGGCGAGCACCCTCCGACGACCACGATGGTCGAAGTGAGCCGCCTCATCGATCCGGACATGCTGATCGAGATCGAAGCGGACGCGATCGCGACGGACTGAGCGGCGGGGGGGGACGAGGGCCTACTCCCACTCGATGGTTGCGGGCGGCTTGGACGACACATCGTAGCACACCCGGTTCACGCCTACGACCTCATTTCCGATCCGGGATGAAATCCGCCCGAGCACCTCATGCGGGAATGCAAACCAGTCCGCCGTCATCCCGTCCCGGGAGGTCACCGCCCGCAGAGCGATCACGTTCTCGTACGTGCGATTGTCCCCCATCACCCCCACCGCTTGGACGGGGAGAAGGACCGCGAAGGCCTGCCAGATCTCGTCGTATAAACCCGCCGACTTGATTTCTTCGAGATAGATCTCGTCGGCTTCTCGGAGCACGTCGAGTCGCTCCTTGGTCACCGATCCAAGTACCCGGATGCCCAGCCCGGGGCCGGGGAACGGGTGCCGGCGAATGAATTCATCCGGAAGAGTTAGCTCCCGGCCGACCTGCCGGACCTCATCCTTGAAAAGTCCCCGGAGCGGCTCGATGAGCTCGAACGGCAGATCGTCCGGGAGGCCGCCGACGTTGTGATGGGTCTTGATGGTCTCCGACGGCCCTCCCGTCGAAAGTGATTCGATCACGTCCGGGTAGAGCGTTCCTTGAACGAGGTGACCCGCCCCTGTACCCTCCTCCCGGGCGACTCGGCTGAACACATCGACAAACACGCGACCGATGGCCTTTCGCTTCTCTTCGGGGTCTTCCACCCCGTCGAGCGCTGTGAGAAACTCGTCCGCCGCCTCGACAACCACGAGACGGACCCCCATGTGCTTACGGGCCGTACGCTCGACGTCCTCCCGCTCGTGTTTTCGGAGGAGGCCGTTGTCGACGAAAATGCACGTAAGGCGGTCTCCGATCGCCCGGTGAACCAGGGCGGCAGCAACGGAAGAGTCGACGCCGCCGGACAATCCACAGATTGCGGTCCCCTCACCTACCGTGTCTCGAATCCCGTCCACCGACTCCTGTATGAAGGCGCCCGCCGTCCACGTGGGGAGGCACCCACAGATCCGGAGCAGGAAATTCGAAATGATTTCCTCACCGCGGGGGGTATGTGCCACCTCCGGATGGAACTGAACCCCGAAGATGGGAAGCTCCCTATGCCGAAACGCCGCCACGGGCAGCGTCTTGGTGGAGGCGAGAGTGCGGTAGCCCTCGGGTGGCTGGTCGACGTGATCGGCGTGCGAGCACCATACCTGCGTCGGCTCTTCCGGAAGGAATCCATGGAAGAGGTCCCCGGGCTCGACCACATTCAGCTCGGCCCGGCCGTACTCCCGGCGTCCGACGGCAACCTCACTGCCCTCCAACTGCGCGATGACTTGCATCCCGTAACAGATTCCCAGAACCGGAACGCCCAGGTCGAGAATCTCCCGGTCCACAGTGGGGACACCCTCGTCGTAGACCGAGGACGGGCCACCCGACAGAATGATACCTTTTGGGGACCACTCGCGAATCCAGTCCAGGGATCGGGTCGGGGGATGGATCTCGGAGTACACCCGCTCTTCCCGAATACGTCGGGCAATGAGCTGCGTGTATTGGGAACCGAAATCCAAGATGAGAATACGATCGTGCATCAAGGTATCTCGCGTCACGGCGTCTCCCCCCGAAACAGATCGTCGAGACTCTCGCGGCGGCGCGCTAGCGTAACCTCGGCGCCGTCCACCACGACCTCGGCGGGTCTGGGCCGGGAGTTGTAGTTGGACGCCATCACGAAGCCATAGGCGCCCGCCGTATGCACGGCAAGAAGGTCGCCGTGGGTGGGCATCTGAAGCATCCGGTCCCGTGCGAGGAAGTCCCCGGTCTCGCAGATCGGCCCGACGACATCCACGACTTCGTGTGCCGCCTCCTCGCGCGAGATCACCGGCTCGATTCGATGAAACCCTTGGTAGTGGCTGGGACGTATGAGGTCGGTCATGCCACCGTCCATGACTACGAAGGTTTTCGGCCCTGAGTGCTTCACGTAAAGCACCCTGGTCACGAGGATCCCCGCTTCTCCGACGACGAACCGGCCCGGCTCCAAGATCAGGCGTAACCCCGCCTCGGCCACTCTCGGTACGACCATGGCCGCCAGATCCTCCACGGACATCCCGTCCTCGCCATCGTAGCCCACGCCATACCCGCCGCCCAGATCCACGAAGTCGAGATCGATCCCCTCCGCGCGCACCTCTGCGGCCAGTTCTAAAACGTAATCGAGCGCTCTTTCGTAAGGCTCCGGCTCGAGGATCTGTGATCCGATGTGGACGTCGATCCCCCGGATCTCGAGCGCGGGCTGCTCAGCAGCCCACCGATAAAGGTCCAGGACGCGGTCCACCGGGATTCCGAACTTGGTGGCCTCATGCCCTGTGCGCGTGTACTCGTGGGGCGTATCGGCGACGATGTCCGGATTGACCCGAAGCGCTACTGGTGCAGATCTACCCAACCGCTCCGCCACCTGGCTGAGCACCTGGAGTTCCTCGGCACTCTCGACGTTGAAGGCGAGGATCCCAGCTTCCAGCGCTGCCTCCATCTCCACTTCGGTCTTTCCCACTCCAGCGAAGACCATGTCGTCCGGAGAGAAACCGGCCGCGAGGCACCGGTGCAGCTCTCCCCGGCTCACGATATCGGCTCCAGCACCGAGGTTCATGAGGCGCCTGAGGATCTTCAGATTGGAGTTGGCCTTGACCGAGTAAGCAAGCAGAAGATCCACACCGGCGAAGGCCGCCTCGATCCGTCGATACGCGGCTTCGATCACGCTGGCGTCGTATACGTACAGGGGCGAACCGAATTCGGCGACCAGATCGGCAACCCTGTGCTCGCCGGCCCACAACTCCCCGTCGATGCGGGGAAAGGGCTGAGTCACGGCCATGTGGTGCTGATCGGCGTCAGTACGCTCTCGCCCACACGACCTCCATGGTAGCGTCTCCTTCGCCCCCGATACATTTCGTGGGGACCTCTGCGGATCGAAATTCCTCTCCCGGGATACATCGCAGCGTGGCCTTCGTCTCTTCCTTGATCCGCTCCTCGACTGCAGGATCCCCGCTCCACCCCGTGTAAACGTAGCCGCCCGAGTTATCCATGATCTCGGCGAGTTCGCCGATGGTCTCCACGCCGCGATGAGAATTCTCTTCCCGGCGGGCCGTTGCGTTCTCCAGGAGCTCTGCTTGGAAGGCGTCGAGCCGCTCCGGAATCGTTGCGATCGCCTCGGCTTCGGGGACGAACTCCTTACGCGGATCCTCCTCGGCACGTACGCGCTTAGCCAGAACCACCTGCTCCTTCTCCATGTCCTTTGGCCCAATCTCCATCCGGTAGGGTACGCCCTTTCGCTCCCATTCGTAGAACTTGTTACCGGGACTCAAGTGGTCACGGGCGTCGACCTTGGAACGTACGCCTCGATCCGCCAGGGCCGTCCGGAGTGCCTCGGCCTTCTCGAGGACGGAACCGGCATCGTCGCCCTTGAGGATCGGCACGATCACTACCTGGGTCGGTGCCAGCTTGGGAGGCAACACAAGCCCCTGATCATCGCCGTGTGTCATCACCAGACCCCCCACAAGGCGTGTGGACACCCCCCAGGACGTGTTCCAGCCGTACTCCTCCTTGCCCTCTTCGGATTGGAAAGTGAGCTCGAACTGCTTGGAGAAATTCTGACCTAGAAAATGTGTCGTGCCGGCCTGGAGCGCCCGATTGTCCTGCATCATGGCTTCACACGAGTAGCTGCGAACCGCACCCGCGAATTTCTCAGCATCCGATTTGAGGCCGGTGACCGGAGGCATGGCCATCCACTCCTCCATGAAAGTCCGGTACACACCTAGCATCCGCAGCGTGTGCTCTTCCGCCTCGTCTGCCGTGGAGTGAACCGTATGCCCTTCCTGCCACAGGAACTCGGAGGTGCGAAGGAACAACCGGGTACGTAGCTCCCAGCGCATGACGTTCGCCCACTGGTTGATGAGCAGCGGAAGATCGCGGTAGCTCTGGATCCACTTCGCGTACATCGACATGATGACGGTCTCGGAGGTGGGCCGCACCACTAGCGGCTCCTCGAGCTCTTTTCCGCCCGCATGTGTTACGACAGCGAGTTCAGGCTTGAAACCCTCGATGTGCGCCTTCTCCTTCTCGATGAAGCTCATCGGGATCAAGAGGGGGAAGTACGCGTTCTCATGGCCCGTCGCCTTGAACATGTCGTCCAAGGCTCGCTGCATATTTTCCCAGATCGTGTAGCCCCACGGCCGGATGACCATGCTCCCCTTGACCGGGGAGTGATCGGCGAGCTCCGACCGGAGCACCAATTGATTGTACCACGCGGCGAAGTCCTCACCGCGGGGCGTCAGCTTCTTATCGTCCGCCATCGTCTCTCACTTCGGTGTTATCCTCGGTAGGTGCGCTACCGGCCGTACCAGCATCGCCCTCTCTGTCTCCCCCAGCCCGGCGCTCCCGCCTGAACACCACCAAGCCGGGCACAACAAAGAAGAGGAGCGACGAAAGGGCCCACGAAAGTCTGAACGGGGCGCCGGTCAAATTCTCGACCATCCACGCCGTGAGTGCCCCAGCGAACAGCGCAAGCACCATCGCAAAACCCAGGATCACATACTCCAAGACGTTTAATCGGCGGATGGCCGTCTCCATCATCCGACGTGTCTCGGGATGTACCTCACCGTTTGTCATCGGAGCTCCTCCAGCGGGACTTCTCGCTCCTCGCCGGAAGCCATGTCGCGCAGCACCGCACAATCTCGAGCGACTTCATCGGGACCCAGCACAATTACTTCGCGAGCACCCGCATTACCCGCCGCAGTGAATTGTTTCCGAACCGACTGCTCACGGAGTGGGTACTGTACCCCTGCTCCCCTATCCCGCTGCGCATGCGCGATGGCGTACGCCAACTGGCGGTGCTCTTCGCCGATGATCACGATGAAGTAGTCTACTTCCGGTGCCACCGGGGGCGCGAGATCCGTGTCACGGAGAAGCTCGCCGAGCACGACATCACCCATCCCGAAACCCACCGCCGGGAGGGGGTCACCGCCGACCAACTCGAGCAGATGGTCGTATCGCCCACCACCACAGATCGCCCGTAACTCTCCCTTGCGGTCAAAGATTTCGAATACGATCCCGGTGTAGTAGGCCAAGCCCCGGACGATGCGAAGATCGAACTCGACAAAGGCCCCCAGCCCCATGGCTCCCAACGAGCCGAGGTATTCCTCCATACGCCCCAGCTCGGTGGCGACCACCTCGAGATCGCCAAATTTCCCTTTGACACCTTCGAGGCCGCCCTGGTCGAGCAATTCGAACGTGGCCCGAGCCCCGGCCTCGTCCAAGCCGACCTCAGCCTGAAGACGGTCCAGAGAGCGCTCCGCGGGTGCACGCTCGAATTTGTCGATGATCGCAAAGGCCGTTGGGAGCCGCGCGTCCTCGACGCCAATCGCCGACAAGACCGCGGTCAGAAGCCGCCGATCCGAAACCCGGGCGTGGATGTCGTCGTGATCGAGCCCGAGGTCACGGAGACCGTCGAGGGCCACGGCGATCACTTCGACATCCGCTCCCACGCCCTCCTCACCGATCACATCAACGTTCCACTGGAAGTGTTCACGGAGGCGCCCCTTCTGTTGCCGCTCGTAGCGAAACAGCTGCGGGACCGAAAACCATCGAATCGGCTTCGCCATGGACCGGTGGCGCTCACCCAGGATCCTGGCCAGCGAAGGCGTCATCTCCGGCCGCAAGGCGACGTTTCGATCACCCTTGTCCTGAAAGTGATAGAGTTGGCCGACGATTTCCTCGCCACTCTTCTCCACATACAGATCAAGGGGCTCCAGGGGCGGGCCGTCGTACTCCTGGAATCCATACCGGGCCGAAACGTGGCGCCAGGCGCCCAGAATATGCTCACGGAACACCAAGTCCTCAGGAGGGAAATCCCGAAATCCCGGAAGCCGTGCGAAGGGCTGCTTGGACATGCGGGCGAATCTAAACCTACGGTGATGAAAGTACAGTGGACGGGATTCAGTCCCGATCCAGACCGAGCCCCCTCAACGCGTCTCCTACCGTATGGGCCGATCCGCTCACGACGATCGTGCCCGAGCCCGCGAGTTCCCGAGCCCGATCGAGAGCCTCGTCGAAATCCGTACGGATCTCTGCGATTCCTGACCCCGTTTCCGCTGCCGCCGCGTGCGGGTCCCATCTGCGTGCCAAGGGCGCGGAGGGAGCCTGTGTGAGAACCGCGTGGTCCGCTCTCTCGAACAGAGGCGGTAACATCTCAAGCCAGTCCTTGTCTCCAAGCACAGCTGTAAGGACCACAATAGGACGCGGAAGCTCCAACCGTTCCAGTACCGAGGCGAGCGCCACCGCACCGGCAGTATTGTGGGCGATATCGAACACCCAGGTCGTGCCGTCCAGATACTCCACTTGAGCGCGGCCGGGCCAGTGCACCCGTGACATCCCCTCCATGAGTGCGGCCCGGTCGGGGCGAAAGCGCGGCGGCATCCGCCCCAGCAGCGCAACCGCCAACGCGCCATTCACGGCCTGATGCTCGCCAACAAGCGGTGTTCGGAGGCGAAGCCCACCCCACACCGTCGAAACATCGAAGGCGGTGTGGTCCTCCCGCACATCGACCGACATCTTTCCGACATCGGACCCGACGTCGATGAACGGAGCCCCAAGAGCCTCGCATGTTGCCGAGAGCACCGATCGAATCCGGTCATCCGGCTCGGCCGTGAGTAAGGGAACTCCCCTCTTTATTATGCCGGCCTTTTCCGTGGCGATCTCGTCCAAGGTCGAGCCGAGATAGTCACAGTGATCCAAGTCGACATTGGTGATCGCGGTAAGGAACGGAGCCACGACGTTCGTGGCATCGAGCCGGCCACCCAACCCGACCTCGATGACGGAGACCTCGACCCCCTTCTTCCGAAACAGATGAAAGGCGAGGCCGGTCGTGGCCTCGAAAAACGTCAGGGAGTGACGCCTGATTTCCGGATCGAGTTCCCGGGCCAGCTCGCGGATCTCATCATCCCCGACCGGAACTCCTCTAATCTGAAAACGTTCCCTGAAGGAACAGAGGTGGGGTGAGGTGTAGAGACCGGCCCTGTGGCCCGCACTGTCCAACACTGTAGCAACGGTCGACGCTACCGACCCCTTTCCGTTGGTCCCTCCGACATGGACACAGGGAATCCCGTGGTGGGGATCACCCGTGTCGCGAAGAAAGGCTTCCATCCTCCCCAGGCCCCATTGAATGCCGTGTAGCACATGAGGGAAAAGCTCTTCGAGCAGCGGATCCCCAGGCACCTTGGTTAACGGATCGGGCGGCTGATCGGACAAGGAAGGGTAATCGGCAAGGGGGGTGGGCCGCGTTGCGGATGCCACGGCCCTAGCTCCTAGGCGGAGCGACGACGCCATAGCCGTAGCTATGGCTAGGAGCTCCAACAACGGAGATGGGGTCGTGCCACCGCAACCCTTCAACTTGTAAGGTCATTCCATTCATGTTCGTGGGCACATGGCGGTTGTGCGGTTGATCCTGCGTCTCTCCTCCTCGGAGTAGCTCTGCTACGCCTCGTCGTCGTTCCTTGTCTGAACGCGCACAGGCGCCATGTGCGCGACCCGCCCCCCTTGCCGATTACCCTTCTTGGGGTCCAGTCGGGGCCAACCATCAGGCGATCATGTGGCGGAGAAGCACTCCGAGAGTCGCCTTGAGTTCCCGGCGATCCACAACACGATCGATCATACCGTGCTGGAGCAGAAACTCCGCGCTTTGGAAGCCGTCGGGAAGCTCCTGGCCGATCGTCTCGGTGATGACGCGTGGGCCCGCGAAACCGATCAGGGCGCCGGGTTCGGCGAGGTTGACGTCTCCAAGCATCGCATGGGACGCCGTGACTCCCCCTGTCGTCGGATCGGTCATGAGCGAGATGTACGGCAATCCCGCCTCATGTAGGCGGGCGAGTGCGGTCGAGGTCTTCGCCAACTGCATCAGCGAGTAGATGCCCTCCTGCATACGCGCGCCACCGGAGGCGCTCACGACGATGAGCGGCTCCTTCCGCTCTACTGCAGTGCGTCCGGCGCGGGCAATTTTTTCTCCGACGACGGAACCCATCGACCCACCGATGAAATGGAAGTCCATCACGGCGAGGGTCACACCAACACCCTCGAGCGTGCCGGTGCCCGCGAGGACCGCGCTCTTCCGGCCCACTTTCCCTTCGGCCGCCTTCAGTCGTGCCTGGTATGGCTTGAGGTCCTGGAACCCGAGAGGATCCTGACTATGAAGGCCTTCATCGATCTCCTCGAAGGAGCCCTCGTCGAGTAAGATTTCTACGTACCGTTCGGGGCGAAGCCGAAAATGATGCCCGCAGCTTGGGCAAACTTGGAAATTCTGCGCGAGCTTCTCAGCGTACAAGATTTCGCCGCAGCCGAGGCACTTGTCGAAGACATCGGGCGGCAGGTCCCGCCGATCTTGCGACTTCAGAGGCTTTTTGTCTTTACGAAACCAAGCCATCTAGAGACCTGCTGAAGAAGTGGGGAGAGCCGCGAAGGGCTCTAGTGCTCGCCGACGAGTCTCGCCGCCACGGCCACGGCGACCCAGGACATCAAGAGGAAAGTCCCGCCGTAACTGACAAAAGGTAGGGGGATGCCGGTGACCGGCACCATCCCCACCGTCATGCCGACATTGACGAAGACGTGCACGATCCAGGCTCCGAAGATACCGAAGATCACGAGGCCCGCAAACGGATCGGCTTCTCCCTCGGCCATCCTCACGAGCCGATAGAGGATGAACGCGAATAACGACAGAGTGAGGATGGTTCCCAAGTAACCCAGCTCCTCTCCGATAACGGAAAAAATAAAGTCGGTGTGCTGCTCGGGTAGAAAATCGAAGCGTTTTTGTGTCCCCGCCGTAAACCCCTTTCCAGTCGGTCCGCCACTGCCGATAGCCACCATCGACTGCACAACGTGGTAGCCCGCTCCCCGGGGATCGACGCTCGGGTCCAGAAACACCAAAATGCGGTTCTGCTGATAGTCGGCCAACGAATTCCAGAGTGGGGTGGAGATCGTGCCGGCCGCCAGGTTCACGAGGATCACCGAAAGCGACTCCACCAGAAAGAGGCGGTACCGGTAGAGGTATAGGGCCCCGACCAGAAACACGAAGGATGCAGCCCAGATTCTGTAATCGGAACTGAGCACCAGGGAGATACCCGGGCTCAACAACAACGCCAGCAAACCGACCGGCGTCCCAGCCCAAAACAGGGCCGCGAACAGAATTCCTACGAAGGCGAGTGCCGTGCCGAGATCGGGTTGCAGGATGACGAGCACGAGCGGTAATCCCACGATGGCCACAGGGTTTACGAGAGCCCCGAGGGTGGCAGGATCTTCCGGGCGAGTCCCCAGGTACCGTGCCAGAGCTAGGATCGTGGCGAGCTTGGCCAATTCCGAAGGTTGAAAACGAATGGGGCCGATCTCCAGAAAGCTCCTCACTCCGGCAGCTGTTCCCGAGCCGGTCCCCACGAAGAGGGTGATCACGAGCAGGAGTACGCTCACGACGTACGCGGGCACCGCGATCCACTCGATCCACCGAGGGCTGATCTGGCGGATGACCACGAACGCGACAAGCGCCATCGCCGCCCATTGAACCTGGAGGATCCAGGCACCTTCCGTGACCGGGCTCGGGATGTTCAGGACGCCCGCCGAATAGATCATGGCGACGCCGAAGGACGTCATGAGGAGCACCGCCAGGAACAGGGCCGGATCGCCTACCCAGTGCTTGAAGAGCTTACCCATCATCGACCATCAATCGGGACGTGCCTGGCCGCTCAGGCACAAACACCGAAGGTCGGCATCTCATCACCGAGCCCAGGGAGCGGGCCGCCCCACATTGTAGTGCTCTCCGAGGGTCTGGATCGTGTCGATGGCGATTCCATGCTTGCGACGCAAATAAAAGTCCGCCGTCTTGGCCATGAGCGGCGCGGCAACTCCCGACCCGCTCTCCCCGAACTCCAACAGCGCCACCACCACGATTTCCGGCTCACCGCCCCAGGGTCCGGCCATACCGGCAAACCAGGCATGCGCGCGTACAGAATCTTGGGCGTTCTGACTGGTTCCGGTCTTGCCGAGGACCTCCCAGTGTTCGAGGGCGGTCCCGAAATACGCGGTCCCCCCAGGAGACGTGACCCCACGCAGACCCTCCCGAAGCACCTCAATACTCTCGGTCGACACGTTGAGGCGCCAACCCTCGGTCGGATCGGGATTCTGGAGCAGGTGGGGCGTCGGTGCCGAGCCATCCCTGGCCAAGGCGAGATAGAATTGTGCCATTTTGAGAGGTGTCTGGGAGTTGGGGCCCTGCCCGATGGCCAGACTCAGAACCTCACCTTCCTGAGGCGTATACCCGAACTGGGGGGCACGCTCCCAGTATTCCCGCCCTTCCGGAAAAATACCGCGGCTTTCTTGCGGCAAATCAATGCCGCACTGCTCGGCGAAACCGATCCGGGTACCGTCCTCGAGCATCGGGTCAAGCCCGATCTTGATGCCGAGTTGGTAGAAGTACACGTTGCACGAGTTGGCTATGGCTTCTGCCAAATTCAGGTAGCCGTGACCCTCCTCGAGCCAGCACCTGCGGTAGAGGCCGTCATGGAGAAATCCCCCCGTGCAGGGCTCCGGCATCAGCTCCTGGGGACCCACCACACTCCGTTCGAGACCGATCGCTGCAGCCGCCAGCTTCCATGTAGAGCCGGGAGGATAGGTTCCCATCACTGTCCGGTTGAACAGCGGTGTCTGGGGATCCGATTCGAGTACGGCCCACTCCTCGGGGGTCAACCCGCTCACAAAAGCGTTCGGATCGAAGGTGGGAGCCGAGTATAACGCCAGCACCCCGCCGTCCGCCGGATCCAGGGCGACCACCGCCCCCGAGAGAGAGTCGGGGAAGATGTTGTGAATCCACTCCATCAGTTCGAGATCGAGTGTGAGGCGAATATCCTCGCCAGGCTGACCCGGGTCTTCTTCGATGCCCGCGAGCGACCCCACGATACGTCCCAGGGCATCGACCTCGAGATATCGCACGCCCCGGCGCCCCTGGAGTCGCTCCTCATACTGGCGTTCGATCCCCACTTTTCCGATCAAGAGGCCGGGCTCGTACTCCAAAAAGCGAGGTTCGGCGAGTTCCTCAGCCGTGATCTCGTTGACGTACCCCAAGACGTGAGACACGGCGCTCCCGGCAAGGTAGCGCCGCTTCGGCCTCATCTCGATGACGATACCGGGAAAGTCTTCGCGCCTCTCCTCGAGGACGGACACCGCCTCGAAAACAGCATCGATCTCGACGACCAGAGGCTCCCACCGCTGATACTGCCCCATCAGAATCTCGATCCGCTCATCCGAAAGTCCGAGATGGGGCCTAAGCCGCTCTAGCGCCTGCCGGGTCGATTCGCGGGACTCCCGGAGGACTAAGACGACGTACCCCGGAACGTTGTCCGCGATGACCCGGTCGTTGCGATCGAAAATGGTCCCGCGCGGCGCAGTAACCGGGAGAGGTCGAAGTCGATTCGACTCCGACTGGAGCATATAGTCGTTGGACCGAAGCATCTGGACGCGGAAGAACTGGAGGGCCAGCGCCCCGAGGACGATCGCTATGATTCCGAGCGCTTCCGTCGCCCGCCGGCGGCGGCTGTGTGCATGTAGAAGCCTCATCGGACCGTCTCCCATCCCAGGCCACTGATCGAGATCACGACCAATCCGATTATACCCGCATACACCGCGGAGATCGGAGATTGAATCAGCATCGTATCAACAAAGGATTCTCTCAACCCCCCCCCTACCGCAACCCAATGCAGGAGATCCCTTGCCCACTTCCCCAACACCAGGTAGGACGTCAGGAAAAAAAGGGAATCGCCCACGAAGAGGTCCCTGGTCCGCGCGCCGCCCATTCCCACGAGGGTCAAAGCAAACGTATTGGCGCCAAACGCCAGTACGGAAAAGGCATCGTCGAGAAGCCCCAGCAAGAAGCCGAACCCGGCACCCCGCCCGATGTCCACCTCCCTCGCCGCCATGAGGAGAGCCACAACGAGGAGATCCGGCGCGCTCTCACCGAGACCCAAGCTTACATGGAGACCGAGATGCAGGAGGATCAATAACCCCACAACCCCCCAGATCCGCAGCGGCGATCTCACCGAGGCGTTCTGACTTCCGTGTCGGGTGTGCCCCGAGACACCAGCACCTGCACGTGTGTGGCCTCCCCGGGTGATACGAAGGGACGCAACCAGTATGATCTGCGCCAACCCTCCTGAGCGTCCGACTCCTCGATCACCTCGCCGATCCGGATCCCACGGGGATAAACACCTCCTAAGCCACTGGTGACCAGAACCACCCCCGGTTCCAACTCCTCCTGGAACGGGACACCGTCGAGAAGCAATCGATCGGCCTCACGAAAACGCCCGGGGCTCGCCTGGACCAACCCATAAACGGAGCCATCCTCCGTCATCGCGCTGGCTCGAAACTGAGGGTGAGTCCAGTCCATGGCAGTCGCGCTAGCGGCCTGGGCCTCGCGCACCACGCCCAGAAGCCCCCGACCCATCATCACCGGGGAGTCCCTCGTCACCCCACTGCGGGTCCCCTCGTCGAGCAGGAACATGCTCTCCGAACCCGGCGTCCCGGACCTGATGACACTGGCCGCCACGTACTGAGCCGGACTCCTGCCTGACAGATCGAGGAGGCTTCGTAGCCTGGCGTTCTCTTCGGAAAGTGTGCTGCTGTTCGCGATCACGGCCTCGAGGGAGTCCAGGCGCGCCTGAAGCACTTCGGTGTCCTCCGCATGGATGCTTCTCCGGACCAAAGCCTCCTGGGCGAGGATGAAGGGTCGAAGCATGCTGCCACGCAGAAGCGAGGCTACCTCATCCTGCGAGGGATCGGGAAGGTAGAGGGCGATCACGGAAAGCACGAAAAAGCCGAAGGCGATGAAACCACTTTTGGCTCTTCCGGATCCTCTGATATCACTCTTGTAGCTTGGCATAGTCCCTGACCCCGACCAGATAGGTCAACAGCGAATGCCGACAGCCTTTTAGGTGGCCAGCACCGTACGATACTTCTGGAGGTCATCAAGAATTCGGCCTACGCCACGCACCACGCAGCTGAGGGGCTCCTCGTCTACATGGATTGGCAAGTTCGTCTCATGCTGAAGGAGCCGATCCATACCGCGGATGAGTGCGCCACCACCTGTCATCACGATGCCACGATCCACGATGTCACTGGCCAGCTCAGGTGGCGTGATCTCCAAAGTGCGCCGGACGGCTTCGACGACCGCCTGGATCGGTTCCTGGATGCACTCCCGGATCTCCTGCGAATGAACGTGGACGGTCTTGGGAATACCACTCACCAGGTCCCGACCCTTTACGTCCATTTCCCGCTCCTCCCCCATTTCGAACGCCGAGCCGATCTGAATCTTGATGGCCTCCGCCGTCGGTTCACCGATTAGGAGGTTGTAGTTCTTGCGAAGGAAGGTGACGATCGCAGCATCGAACTCGTCGCCACCTACCCGGATCGACGTGTTGGACACGATGCCGGCGAGGGCGATGACCGCGATCTCCGTGGTTCCACCGCCAATATCGATCACCATGTTGCCCGTAGGAGTCTCGACCGGAAGGCCCACCCCGATGGCGGCAGCCATCGGCTCTGCGACCATAAAAACCGCCTTGGCACCTGCAGACATGGCGCTCGAACGGACCGCACGCCGCTCCAACTCCGTGATCCCAGACGGCACACCGACCACAACCCGAGGCTTGATGCGGAAGATCCGCTTCGCTGTAACCTGCTTGAGAAAGTGGCGGAGCATCATCTCGGTGATGTCTACGTCCGCGATAACGCCATCCTTGAGCGGCCGCACCGCTTCGATCGCCTCCGGCGTGCGTCCCAACATGCGCTTGGCTTCGAGGCCGATCGCCATGATCCGGCCCGTCCCCTTCTCGATGGCGACCACCGAGGGCTCGTTGAGAACGATCCCTTCGCCCTTTACGTACACTAGGGTATTGGCCGTCCCGAGATCCACCGCGATGTCGTTCACAGGGATCAGCCGGCCCGCTTCCAACCACTGGGCGAAGTTCAAAGTCGTCGAGAATCCTTGGTTTTGGCCGCTCCGGCAGGCATCATACTCCTCTGCCTCAAGATGCCTAGAACAGAATGAACGTCAAGTGATTGTCAAACGGTCAGTTGCGCGGTCCGCGCCATATGTTCACTCAACGCCCGTGCTCCCGAAGCCATCTTCACCCCGCCCGGTCACACCCAATTTCGACGACTCTATCACCTCAGGCGCAGAAAAGCGTTGGAAAACCAGCTGCGCGATCCGATCGCCCCGCGTGAAGGTGACGGGTTCAGCGCCGCTGTTCTGAAGAATGATTCTGAGTTCGCCCCGGTAGTCCGGGTCAATGGTCCCGGGACTGTTCGGGAGTGTGACCCCATGACGTAGGGCAAGGCCGGACCGGGGCCGCACCTGACACTCCATACCTTCAGGGAGTTCCATCTCGAGACCCGTCGAGACCAAACGAATCTCCTGCGGTGCGAGGACGAAGTCTTCTTCCGCCGAGCGGACATCGTATCCGGCTGCATGGGGGGTGGCTCGGGAAGGGAGCGGCAGATCCTGATTTTTAGGAAGCCGCTTGAAACGGACTAGGTCAGTACCCACGGTCAGGCAGGTCCGAGGCTCAGAGCATACTGGTCCTCGGGGTTGTAAAAACGTTGACACGCCGTTCTCACTTCTTCCAAAGTCACCGCGTCGATCCGTGCGAGAGACTCGTCTAGGTCCCGATAGGGCTCTCCCCGCAGCGTAAAGCCTACCAGACGAAGCAGTCTCGCCCCCGTCGACTCCATCGCCAGGATCGAGCGGCCCTTCGCGTGGCTCTTGGCCTGTTCGAGCTCCTCACCCGTGATCCCGCGCTCACACAATTTGGCGTACTCACACAAAATCCCCTCCAACGCTTGCTCGGAGGCCTCCGGCCTGGTTCCCACATACACACCCGCCATTCCGGCCTTGCTGTAGAAGGACTGGAAGGAATATACGGCGTACGCCAAGGCCAACTCCTCGCGAATCCGTTGGAACAGCCGGGAGCTCATACCCCCACCGAAGGCTCCCGAGATCAAGATGAGAGCATCCCGCACCGGATCGGTAAAGGACGGCGTCGTATTACTGATCACGAGGTGGGCCTGGGCGGCATCCCTCACTACCGAACTCCGGCCCGAGATCGTTCCCGTGGGTTCCGCGATCCGCGGCGACGCACTCCCCGGATCCACGCCACCGAACAGCTCGGTCAACCGGTTTACCACCTCGTCATGTTCGATATTCCCCACACATCCCAGGACCATGTTTCGTCCCCGGTATCGCTCGGAGTGGAGTGAGCGAAGCTCGTCGATCTGGAACGCTCTTACGGTCTGGCGGGTGCCGAGGATCGGTCGCCCATAGGTATGGCCGTTCCAGAACTTGGCACCATGGAGATCGAAGACCAGGTCGTCGGGCGTGTCCTCCACCCCGGCGATTTCCTCGATGACGACGTCCTTTTCCAGTTCCAGGTCGGCGGGATCCAAGCGCGGATGGAGAACCAGGTCCGCGAGTACATCGAGCGCCACCGGTAAATGCTCGTCGAGCACATGGGCCTGATAGCTCGTATGCTCACGAGTCGTGTACGCGTCGAGGCTGCCTCCGAGCGATTCGAGGGAAAGCGCGATCTCATGGGCGGTTCGGCGCTCGGTGCCCTTAAACACGAGGTGCTCCATCAGATGGCTCACACCACTCGACTCGGAGGTCTCATGGGCGGAACCCTGGTCGATCCAAACACCTACCGCGACCGATCGCACGTCGGGTCTTCTTTCGGTTACGAGGCGTATTCCGTTATCGAGTAACGCTTCACGCATCTCGGTCCCGCCGGAGGTCAGCCCCGAGCCTCCTCGGATCTGTCCTCGTCAGCACCCTCGTCGCCGTCGGCACCTCCGGCGGCGTCCTCCGCAAGCGCCGCTTTACGGGAGAGACGGAGCCGGCCCTTCTCATCGATGGAGAGAAGCTTCACGCGAGTGATGTCACCCCTGTTCAGCACGTCTTCGGTCTTCTCCACTCGGCCTTCCGCGAGCTCGGAGATATGGCACAACCCCTCTACGCCAGGAACGATCTCGATGAAGGCGCCGAAGGACGTCGTGTTCTTGACCGGGCCTTCGTAGATCCGCCCGACTTCGGGCTCCTGGACGATCGCTTCGATCATCTCACGTGCGCGCGCTCCAGCCTCACCGGAGACCGCCGCGATCTTCACCAAACCGCTGTCATCGATGTCGATCTTCGCCCCGGACTCTTCCTGAATGGCACGGATCGTCTTCCCCTTGGGCCCGATGATGTCACCGATCTTCGAGGGATTGATCTGGATACTCACGATCCGGGGGGCGTATTGCGAAAGGTCGCTCCTCGGCTCCGCGAGTGCCTGATCCATGTGATCGAGGATGTGCATCCGCCCCTTATGCGCGCGCTCGAGCGCGGTCTTCAGGAGGTCGTGCGTCAGCCCCTCGATCTTGATGTCCATCTGGACGGAAGTCACACCCTCGCGTGTCCCCGCGATCTTGAAGTCCATGTCGCCGAGCGCGTCCTCGAGTCCGAGGATGTCCGTCAGAATCGCGACCTCGTCCCCTTCCTTGATCAGTCCCATCGCGATCCCTGCGCACGCCGACTTCACCGGAACCCCGGCATCCATAAGCGCAAGCGACGCGCCACACACCGAAGCCATCGACGATGACCCGTTCGATTCGAGGATGTCGGAGACGATCCGAATGGTGTACGGGAAATCGTCGTAGGCCGGCAGAAGTGGCCGGATGGCTCGCTCGGCAAGGGCCCCATGCCCCTGCTCCCGCCGCGACGTGCCGCGGTAGGGGCGCGCCTCGCCCACCGAAAACGGCGGGAAGTTGTAGTGGAGCATGAACGATTTGGTAACCTCTTCGGCGCTGTCGATGGTGTCGATCCGCTGCTCGTCTCGAGACGTGCCGAGTGTCGTGGCAACCAATGCTTGCGTCTGGCCACGTGTGAAGAGCGCCGAGCCATGCGTTCGGGGTAACACGCCGACCTCCGACGTGATGGGCCGAACCTCCTCGAGGCCGCGACCGTCGGCCCGCTCGCCTCGATCCAGGATGCGCCGCCGCATGGAACGCTTCTCTATCGTGCGTAGGACCTCCTTGACCGACTTCTCATGATCGCTGTACGCCTCGTCCTCTTCGATCAAGCGGCTGATCACATCCTCGGCCACCGCAGCCATAGCCTGGTTCCGTTCGGCCTTGTCCGACAGGGTCAACGCCTCATCGATCCGGCTCTCGGCCATCTCCGTGACCTTGGCGGCGAGGTCCTGATCCGGCTCGATCGGCGACCAATCCATGTCGGGGACCGTGTGCCCCTCCAGCAGTTCACGCTGGATGTCGATGAGCTCCTTGATGCCCTGATGTGCCGTCTCCAGCCCCTCGAGGATCTCGGCCTCTTGAACCTCGACCGAACCGCCTTCCACCATCAGAATGGCGTCTTCGGTGCCCGCGACCAGGATGTCGACGTCGGAGTACTCGAGCTGCTGGAACGTGGGATTGATTACCCACGTACCCTTGATCCGGCCGATGCGCACGGTCGCCACCAAGGTGTTGAACGGGATTTTCGACATGTTCAGCGCCACTGAAGCGCCGAGCATGGCCAGCACGTCGGCAGCGTTTTCCTGATCGGTACTGAGCACGAAGCAGGCGACCTGCGTCTCGTGCTGGAATCCCGAAGGAAACAGTGGTCGGAGCGGCCGATCCGTCAGGCGCGCCGACAAAATCGCATTCTCGCTCGGTCGACCCTCACGCTTGAAGAAGCCACCGGGAATCTTCCCGGCGGCATAGCTCTTTTCCTGGAATTCGATGGTCAGGGGGAAAAACGGAAGGTGGCTTGGGCTGTCCTGCACCGTCGCGGCACAAAGCACAACCGTATCGCCATACTGGACCAGGCAAGACCCTTGGGCGAGCCTGGCCATGCGCCCGAACTCGAGGCTCAACGTGCGCCCCGCGAACTGACGTTCGATTCTCTTGATCATGTTCTCTTATCTCTGCTGTCAGGCGGACGGGAACACCCCGTCACGCACCAATGATTCCGTCGGGAGCTTCCCGATCGGGTATTTCCGAAGAGAAATCGACCGCCGCAACGGGGGGCACGACGTGCCCGGCCGGATGCAGCCGTTTGGTTGGGCCGATTCTCCTGGCTCCTGCTGTCCAAATTCGAAGGGGCGGACCGTCGGCGGCCGCCACTACCCTGTCCGACACCGGCTAGAAGGCTGCTGAAGAAGTACAGGCTTCTAATGACGGAGTCCCAGATCCGCGATGATCTCACGGTATCGCTCGACGTCCGTGCGCTTCAGGTATTCCAGAAGGCGTCGACGACGGCCCACCATCTTGAGAAGGCCGCGGCGGCTGTGGTGATCCTTCTTGTGCGCGTCGAAGTGTGACCGAAGGTCGTTGATACGCGCTGTGAGGATCCCAACCTGGACGGGAGCGCTCCCGACGTCACCGTCGTGGAGCTGGTGCCTCTTGATGATTTCTTCTCGGCTGATCGTCATTTGTTCTTTGCCTCCGCAAGAGTCTGTGCTACGAGGGAAGCTCACTATGATTCATTTGAATAGCCCTTAAGTTAGCGGGACACCTGTGCGGCAACAACGGCGGGGCACCAATCCGCCCGGACTACGGCCTATTCCTTGTCTGAACGCGCACAAGCGCGGGGCACCCACGCCGAAGGGCGTGGGTCGCGCGACCCGCTGTACTCCTTCAACTACCTTCTAGGACCTCACGCGCCCTCTCGACATCTTCCTTCATCTGCTGGACAAGAGCTTGGCTCGTCTTGAACGGGCGTACCTCTCTCAAGTACTTCACGAAGTCGACCCGGACCTCCTCCCCGTAGATGTCTTCATCAAAACCCAGGAGGTGCAGTTCGATGGTCGGGGGAGATCCGCGGAATGTGGGCCGGGGCCCTACGTGAAGTGCACCGTCGAATGTACCCGAGCGAACCGTCCCGCGCACAGCATAGATCCCGGGCGGGGGGATGAGCTTACTACCCTCGCCCCCTCCCCGAACTTCGAGATTGGCCGTGGGAAAGCCAAGCGTACGGCCCCGTTGGTCACCGCGGACCACCAACCCGCGAAGGGAGTACGGTCGGCCCAAACCCCTTCGCGCGGTTTCCACGTCTCCCTCCAAGAGGGCCCGACGAATCTTCGTGGAGGAGATCGCCTCCCCTTGGGAGGTGACCGGGCCAACCACATCGACGTCAAACCCCAGCTCGCCTCCGAGCACCTTGAGCGTATCGGCGTTACCTTCGCGCCCTTTTCCGAAGCGGTGATCGTACCCCACGACCAGCTCACCCACGTTCACGCGTTTCACCAGGATTTCCTCGACAAAGCGGCGGGGAGTGTACGAGGCCAGCATGGGTGTAAACTTGAGGAAGACGGCGTAGTCGAGACCGGATTCGGCCAGAATTTCTTTCTTCTCCACCGGAGTGGTCAGCATCGGCGGAGCCCACTCCGGACGAACGATCGTGAGGGGATGCGGGTGGAACGTCAGCAAGACGCTCCTGCCACCACTTACCTCCGCCCTACGCCGAATCTCTGACAGCACCTCCCAATGGCCTCGATGAACGCCATCGAACATCCCAATCGTGACCACCGCCTTACGACCGTCCCTGGGGAGACCGGGGGGGAGCGTCGGGTCAATCGCGTATCCCGTCATCGGCTGGTGAAGATCTTCTTCGGCGCGAGGTGCCCGTTCTGGATCTCGGTGATGCCGACCAGGCCCGTCTCGTCCATCACGGCGATGAGATTTCCGATCTCCGGGTCGACCTCTCCGGACCATGGAATCGCCCGTCCCTGACGAAGACGAAGTGCGGCGTCCGCTCCCACACGAATCGTCGTCAAGTGATCCACCGCGGCCGCCGGCTCGACCCAATGGGTCGGATCCGGCGGAAGACCTTCTCGGAGGACCTCCCCGGACACCGCACGGTCTACGGAGAACCCCCCGACTACGGTTCGGCGGAGCGCGGTGAGATGGGCCCCAACCCCGAGCCTATCCCCAAGATCTCTCGCTACTGCTCGGACGTAGGTGCCGCTCGAGCAGGCCATCGTGAAGCCGATCTCAGGGGGTGCGAAGTCGGTCAGCCGAATCTCGAAGATCTCCACATCGACGGGCCCGATCTCAACGGCATCACCTCGACGAGCCCTCTTGTACATCCTCTCGCCCCCTACCTTTTTCGCCGAAAATTGCGGAGGCACCTGTTGGACGCACCCCTCGAAGGTGGCCAACTCGGCTTCAATCTGCTCTTGGGTCAGCTCCGCCCCGAAGTCCTGGACGCTCACCGTCTTACCCTCGGTGTCATGCGTGTCCGTGCGGATTCCCAACCGCGCGCGCGCGTCGTATCTCTTGGGGAGCACGAACAGGTACTCGGCCAGCCGCGTCACGGGGCCGACCAACAAGACGAGGAGTCCGGAAGCGAAAGGATCCAGCGTCCCCGTGTGACCGATTCGCCGTACGCCCAGGGACCTTCGAGCCCAATTTACAACGTCGTGCGAAGTGGGTCCCTCAGGCTTGTCAACAAGAAGGGCTCCACCTCCCTCGGGCACGACCCCCCCATCAACCGTCACCCGGTTCCTCCGTATCGGTGTCCGTGAGATCCTTCGTATCTCCGGATCGGTCACCCTCCTCATCTCGGCCCACATCGAGTCCTTGGAGAATTTCCTCGATGCGGTTGGCCTGAGCGAGCGTCTTGTCCTCTAGAAAACGCAACTCTGGGATCCGGCGTATGTGCAGCACGGCAGCGAGTTCGCGCCGAATGAAATTCGCCGCGGCATTGAGGCCCTGAAGCGCATCAGTGCGTTCCTGGTCATCATCGCCGAGGCGCACGTAAACCCGTGCAAGCCAGAGGTCCGACGTAACCTCGACCGAGTCTACGACCACATCCAGCACCCGCGGATCACGAACTGCACGGCGTAGTATCGCTGTAATTTCCCGACGGAACTGTTCGTTCAGCCGGGCGAGTCGTCGGTTCGGTTTATCCATGGAAACGCTGGCGATCTCGGACATGGAGGAATCAGTAGCGCGCCTTGTTTGCGGAGAGAATCACCACTCGGTGCTCATCCTCTATAAAACGATCCAACTTGGAGAGAACGGAGTCGGCCAAGGCGCCGTCGGTAGTTACAAGCGCGACTGAAAGCTGGGCGCGGGTCCAAACGTCCTGGTAGGCCGTTTCGGCGACAGAGACGTTGAATCGTCCCCGGATTCGATCCTTCAACGACTTGACGACCCTCCGCTTGTCCTTGAGGGAGCTACACTCCGGAAGCGAGAGATCCCAGGAGCACCCTGAAACGAGCACGCCCTCTCCCCCCCGGATCCTAGACGGTCGCTTCCGCGAGCGTCCGTGCCACCTCCTCGACGGCGTAGCTCTCGATCACATCGCCTACCTTGATGTCGTTGAAGTTTGCGATGCCGATACCGCACTCGAGGCCCTCCCGGACCTCACTGACGTCGTCTTTGAAGCGCTTCAACGATGAAACCTCCCCTTCGTAGATCACGACGCCCTCCCGAATGAGCCGCACCCCCGACTTCCGGTCGAGGACACCGTCAATGACCTCGGAGCCCGCAATCGTGCCGACCTTCCTAATCTTGAAGACCTCGCGAACCTCCGCGGTCCCGGTGATGTGCTCCTTACGCTCAGGAGCTAACATTCCTTCAAGCACAGAGCGAATCTCGTCGACACCTTCGTAGATCACATTGTAGATCCGGATGTCGACGCCAACCTGCTCGGCGTTCCTGCGCGCATTCGTGTTCGGACGGACCCCGAACCCGAGGATGACAGCCCCGGAGGTCCCGGCGAGCAACACATCCTCTTCGTTGATCGCTCCCACCGCGCGGTGAACGATATGGACCTTCACCTCGGCGGTCGCGAGGTTCTCCAATGCGTCTGAGAACGCCTGCACGGAGCCATCCACGTCGCCCTTGATGATGAGCGGTAGCGCTTCCGCCGTCCCTTCAACTACCATGCCGGAGAAGTCCCCGAGCTTGACCCCACGCTCCTTAATTCGAAGCTGCTTCTCCCGATCCAGGCGCATCCGGCTCTGGGCGATCTCGTTCGCCGTGGCGGCGGCCATGACCTGGAACGTGTCTCCCGCCTGAGGAACACCGGCGGTTCCAAGAATCTGCACCGGGATTCCGGGAGTGGCTTCCCCCACCTTCTGACCGCGCTCATCCATCATGGCACGCACGCGACCCTCGAAGTTCCCGACGACGAAGGCATCTCCCACGAGAAGGGTGCCCTTCCTGACCAGGATCGTAACCACTGAGCCCTTTCCTACATCCAACTGGGACTCGATCACGGTTCCCATGGCATTTCGGTCGGGGTTCGCCTTCAGTTCCAACAACTCGGCCTGGAGCAAGACCTTTTCCAGAAGCTCGTCGATCCCTTCCCCGGTTTTAGCCGAAATATCCGCGCTCAATACATCCCCACCGAACTCCTCGACTTGCACATCCTGCTGAAGAAGCTCTTGCTTCACCTTGAGCGCATCCGCCGCGGGGAGGTCGCATTTGTTCACCGCGACGACCAGCGGTACGCCTGCGTTCCGAGCGTGGCTGATCGCTTCTTTGGTCTGCAGCATGACCGAGTCATCCGCAGCCACCACGAGAATCACGATGTCGGTGATTTCCGCCCCTCGGGCACGCATGGCAGTGAAGGCGGAGTGACCCGGCGTATCCAGGAACGTGATCATACGGCCGTCGTCCAACTCGACGTGGTAGGCACCGATGTGTTGCGTGATACCGCCCGACTCTCCGGCCACCACATTGGACTCCCGGATCGAATCCAACAGGAGTGTCTTCCCGTGGTCGACATGCCCCATGACTGTCACGACCGGTGACCGCGGTTTCAGATCGGCCTCGACGTCCTCCTCCTCCACCATGTCTTCGTGGTGGCCGTACTCCTCCTCGCGAATCACCGTGCACCCGAATTCATCGAGGAGCAATTCGATCTGGGGGAAGTCGAGGCGCTGATTGATGGTCACCGTAAGACCTAGGTTCTTGAATGCGGACCCGATGATCTCAGTCGAGGACACGTCGACGAGGTCGGACAACTCCGATACAGTCAGGAATTCGTTCACCCGAACGATCTTCCGCTCGCGCTCCTCTTCCTGGCGCGCCTCCTCCTCCGCGGCCTCGCGTTCTTCCCTAGACGGTGCGGATCCCTTCCGGCGGCGCTTCTTCCCTCCGCCCTTGAGCTGTGCCATCACACGCTGGATGTTCTCTTGGACGGCGCTCTGATCCACGCGTTGGCGCTTTTTGCCCTTCCTCTGCCGCTGGCTCCGCTGGCCATCAGGGGTGTACCCTTCGGCCTGGACACGGACCTGTCCGGCGGTTCCCGAGGAAGCCGCCAGCTTGGGGCGACGAATCACCCGGGCCGGTCCCTCGGACCCACGCTGCCGTGCCGGCTCCGGTCGTGGCGGCGGCGGGGCTTCCGGACCAGGTTCAGGAGATCCGGCAGCCAGCGTTTCTGCTTCGGCCTCCTCTTCCTCTTCCGCCTGAGATTCCGGCTCCGCCTGGAAAGGGGGCTCTTCCGGATCGGCGGGAGCGGGTTCGATATGGGCATCCACAGCCCCGGGATCCGGATCCATCTCGTCAGCAGGGTCCTCGTTGCCGTCTGCTTCGCCGTCTGCTTCGCCGTCTGCTTCGCTGTCTGCGCCGCTCTCCGCCACCTCCGCCACCTCCGCCACCTCTGCCACCTCTGCCTCGTCGGGTGCGTCCACCCCCGGCGGTGTTTCAAGCTCGGGCTTCGGGGGCAGCTCGCTCTTGCGGCGACGGCGGCGCTTTCCAGCAATCGGTTTGGCGTCCACGATGGCCGCCTCGATCGCCTCTGCCCTGTCGGCGTGCCCGCTCCGCCGCTCACGCTCGAGGCGAGCCAGAACCAGAGCGACATCCCCGTCACTGACCGATGCGTCCCTGTCCGTTGCGGAGATCCGCAGTGTACGGAGGAGGCCCAACAATACCTCTGGCGATACCCCGAGGTCGATGGCTAAATCTGCAACCCGCATCCGCTTCGTTTACCTCCGCGTCCCATTCTCGACGGGCATTCCCCGCTCCACAGCGAGCCGGGCCACCAACTCCTTCGCGAATTCCCTATCCGTGACAGCCACCGCGGAAACCGGCGACGATCCCACTGCCGATCCCAACGCCTCACGCGTCCCGAGGGTCGTACGAGGCGTCTTCCCGTGACGGAGAAGCTTCATCACCTTATCTCGTTGCGTCTCAGAGGCATCCTGAGCGAACAGGACCAGCCTCGCACGGCCCTCCTTGAGCGCCCGCCTCGTCGAGCCGGTCCCGCACGCGAGCGCCCCGGCACGCCGAGCCATCCCGAGAAGAGCCATAGGGTCACCCATGCGCCTCATTCTCACCTTCTGGTGCGGCGGCTTCCTCGACCTCGGCGTCCTCCTCTATCTGGGTGTCAACCTCGGCCTGAACCTCTTCCTCGCCTTCGCCTTCTGGTGCGGCGGCTTCCTCGACCTCGGCGTCCTCCCCTATCTGGGTGTCAGCCTCGGCCTGAACCTCTTCCCCGCCTTCGCCTTCTGGTGCGGCGGCTTCCTCGACCTCGGCGTCCTTCGCCACAACGGCAACGTCACCGGCGACGACCGTTAACTCATCGATCAACACGAGCAACCGGTCCGCCTCCGTTTCTCCAAGGCCCTCGATGGCCAGGAACGCGTCGCGGTCGAAGTCGATAATTTGCAAGAAGGTACTGTATCCGCCGCCCTCGAGGGCACTCAGAGTCTCCGCCGTCAGATCCAGCTCGGCGAGAGCGAAGTCGGACGTCTCGAAGGAATCCTCGTCCGACTCCCGCTTGAACAAGGACAAATCGGCACCGAGCTCCAACCACTCCCGTGATCCATAGAGATCGATCTGCCATCCGATGAGCTGCGAGGCGAGCCTCACGTTTTGTCCGTTTCGGCCGATCGCCAGAGACAGTTGATCCTCGTCGACGATGGCCGTGATTACCTGGCGCTCCGGATCGCTCATCACTTTCGAGACCCGAGCAGGTGCAAGAGCCCGCCGCGCAAAGACCTCCGGTTCGGCATGCCACGGTACGATGTCTATGCGCTCTCCACCCAATTCCTGAACCACAGCCTGGACCCTGGAACCCCGCAGACCAACACAGGCACCTACCGGATCGATCGACTCGTCACGGCTGTATACGGCAATCTTGGTTCTCCCACCGACTTCACGCGCGATTTCCTTGATGTCGACGATGCCCTGATGGATCTCGGGCACTTCGAGATAGAAGAGCGCACCCACGAAGATCGGGGCCGCCCTCGACAGGACCAGCCGCGGTCCTTTGGGCGTCTCTTCGACCTTCTTGAGTACAGATCGGATGGGATCCCCCTGTCTGAAGCGCTCGCGCGGGTTCTGATCCTTCCATGGGATGATGGCGTCGGCATCGGGCGTGAGGTTGAGCATCACCACGATCTTGCCTCTCTCGATCTGCTGGACTTCGCCCGCCAACAGCTCTCCCACACGATCGGCGTACTCCTCCCGAATCCGGTCGCGTTCGTTTTCGCGGACCCGCTGTACGATGCGCTGCTTCACCGCCATCACCGCGTTTCGGCCGAAGTCTTCAAAGGCGACCGGAATCTCCATCACGTCCCCGACCTCGAAACCGTCATCGTCCCAGCGGGCCTCCTCGAGGCTGATCTCCGACGACGGATCCTCGACTTCATCCACCACACGGCGGAGAACCACGATGTCCAATCCACCGGAGGTGTCGTCGATGGTGATCTCAGCCTGCACATTGGGACCATGTATCCGAGACAAGCCTGCCATGATGCCATCCCTGAGGAGGTCGTTCACCTCGTCGGGCGACAAACTTTTCGTAGTAGCGACATCGTTGAACGCCGCGATGATCTGGCCAGCATCGATCATAATGTCCTCAGCACTGAGCGCTCACTTCCACTTGAACAGGAGGTGGGCTCCCTTGATATCCGTAAGAGACACGCCCACCTCTGCACCATCTCCAAGCCGGAGTCGAACCGTCGGTTCCGGCTCCGAGTCCAACCCCAACAGCTCCGCCTCGAGCCGGGAGGAGCGCTCCGCAAGCACCCCGAATCCCTCGACGACGACCGGCTCGCCCACAAATCGCTCCCAATCCCGTGGCCGTGTCAGCGGCCGCTCGATACCCGGCGACGAAACCTCCAACACGTACCGTTCCGGTATCTCGTCATGCTCGTCCAGCCAACTCTCCAACGCGCGGCTCACACGGGCGCAATCATCCACAGTCACCGGCGGGTCACCCATCGGACTCCGCTCAATACGGAGCCGAATGACCGGCCGATTCCGACTACCCGCCCAATCCATCGAAACCAGATCGATCCCCAGATTCAGGAGGCGGTCCTCTGCCTCACGCTTGATCTTCGGCCTCGCTGGAGCCATGCTCCCTCCACCCGGAGGCGCATTAAGACCCCCCCCCGAGAACAAAAAAGCGGGGGCTGACAACTCCCCCACTTACAAAATTGCCGCCCCAGAGGGCGGCCCAGACGAACCGTAAGATAGCCGCAACGTCTTTTGTTTACAAGACTTGGGCGGTCCCTCGACACGTATTCTTCAAGCGCTTCACGAGCCCTCCGTGTCTTTGGTCTAGGGATCCTCGGATTCCCCCGCGTCCGTGTCCACCTCTCGTTCGATTTCAGCGACCCGTAGTTCGATCCGCTCCACGACCTTCTTGAGTACTTCAAATTCCTTCTGCTTGACGAAGTCGAGCGCATCACGGGCTTCCCCGGCTTTCTCCTGGGCCTTCTCGAGCGTACTGCGCATCACCTCCTTGGCCCGTTCCGGACTCAGATCCCCACGCTCTCTCGCCTCGTTTAGGGTTTCTTCAATGGCATCCTTCATCGCCGAGAGCATACCGAGTCCCTGGCGAATCCCACCCTTGATGCCCTCGCCCCGCCCCTCCTCCTTCGGCTCTTGCTTACTACTCCCGCCATTCTCTTCCTCAGACATCGTCGCTCCCTTGTTTTGCGCCCGTGAGGCAATCTCATCGGAATCCGGCAAAACAATTATGGCACATCCTGACGCTCGATGCGGGCACCCAACGCCTTCAGCCGCTCGTCGATCCTTGCGTATCCCCGCTCGATTTGGGTGACGTTATGGATGCGGCTGGTCCCCTGGGCCCCCAAGGCGGCGATCAGCATCGCCATACCCGCGCGGATGTCTGGGCTCTCCAGCACGGTCCCCTGGAGAACCGAGGGTCCGACCACGACCGCCCTATGGGGATCACAGAGGATGATGCGTGCCCCCATCCCGACCAACTTGTCCGTAAAAAACATTCGGGATTCGAACATTTTCTCGTGAACCAGTATCGTGCCCGTGCACTGCGTGGCGGTCACCACCGCAATCGAGGTCAAGTCGGCCGGGAACGCGGGCCAGGGTCCGTCATCGATTTTGGGCACCGCGCCGAAAGCGTCGCTCGCCACCCGGCACGTGCGATCCCCGTGAACCGTAAGCGTGTCCCCATCGACACTCACTTCAACACCGAGTCGCCTAAAACCCAAGAGTGTCGAATCGAGGTGCTCGATGGGAGCGCCTTCCACTACAATCTCGCTGCCCGTGACCGCCGCGAGGCCGACGAAGGACCCGGCTTCGATGTGATCGGAGCCCACCGCGAACGTGGCACCTCCTAACTCAGGCACGCCGGAGATGTGAAGCTGGTTGGTACCAATTCCTTCGATTCCGCCACCCATCCTATTAAGCAGATGGCAAAGATCCTGGACGTGAGGCTCTGAGGCGGAATTTCGAATCGTGGATTCCCCGTTGGCGAGGACAGCAGCCATAATGGCATTCTCGGTGGCCGTGACCGAGGGCTCATCCAGGAAGAAGTCCGCCCCTCTGAGTTCCTGCGCCTCGATCTCGAAACCGCCAGCCAACCGTACGGTTGCACCGAGCGCCTCGAACGCAAGGAAATGAGTATCCATTCGGCGGCGCCCGATGACGTCTCCCCCTGGAGGCGGCAGGTCGACCTTCCCGAAACGAGCCAGCAGAGGTCCCGCCAGGAGGAGCGATGCTCGAATTCGTTCGCTCAGCGCCCGGTCTACATTCCCTGAAGAGACCGAGGAGGCATCGATCGTTACTGTGTCCTCATCGTCCCAGCTAACCTCCGCGCCGAGGGAGGTGACGATTTCCAGGAGCGTTTCGACATCGCCAATCCTGGGGATGTTCTGGAGCGTGACCGGCTCCGACGCCATAACGGTCGCCGCGATTGCGGGCAGGGCGGCGTTCTTGTTGCCCGCCGGCCTGATTCTCCCGGTCAGCGAGTGACCGCCTTCGACGATGTAACTGGGCATAACCTCTTTCCCTGTCTCGAGCCCTTCCCGTCGTACGTCGCGCCAACACACCGCCATGGTCCCACCCTTGCGACGGAGCCCAACATATTCCCCAGCACCTGACAACAGCAACAATCGAGCCGTCTCCAACCACGCGGGCGCTCGTCTTGACACAGGGTGCGAGCCCGGCCTAGTCTGGTAGAGCGTCGGACCGGCAACGGTGTTTAGCCATACACTAATCGTACAAACTAATATCTTTTATGTATTTAAGCGATTTCATTAAAGTTGATTCTATGGTTTGTGGATTCAGCGCAGACTCTCGCGACGAAGTGATCCGGGTCCTGGCCGACGCCCTCGCTACGCGTGGTCTTGTCGAGAGCCGGGGAGAGGTCACCGACGGTCTGACCCTGATGGAAGAATTTCACACGACGGTCATCGGCAATGGTGTAGCCATCCCTCACGCCACGATCGAAGGAGTCGATAGGACGCTCCTTATGGTGGCCATAGCCGATCAGCCCGTCGAATTCGGACCGACCGATCAGGACCTCTGTTCGGTTTTTTTCGTCCTCCTCTCACCTCCCGGATACGGTGGGGAGCATGTCCGAATTTTGGCGAGAATCGCCCGACTGGCCTCAGATCCTGCCACGGTCGAGCGGCTTCGAGCCGCCGAGTCCGAAGCGATGCTCAAGCACGAAATCGAAGTCATGGACGGACGGGGCTGACCCGGCTCCCCATGCACCTCCTCGTCGCCGTTCTCAACGCTCCCGAGAAGCTCGACTCGATCTTGGCCGGCTTCGTCGAGTTGGGGGTGCGAGGAGCCACGGTGATCAGCTCCGAGGGGATGGGCCGAGTGCTCTCGCACGACATCCCGATCTTCGCGGGGCTTCAAACTCTGATGAATCGCTCCCGACCCGAGAACCGGACGATTCTTACGGTGGTTTCCGCCGATCTCATCGATCCGATTATCTCGCTGTTACAGGAGTTGTGCGGTGACTTGGAGAACCCGGCTACGGGAATCGTCTTTACGCTTCCGCTCGACAAAGTCGTGGGCCTGGCCACCCAGGAACTGGGCGACCAACTGGAGTAGCGAAGCTCGTGGATCCCCTGCTGGCTACCCTCATCCTGATTTTCCTCGCCCTCGTGGGCGCCCGTTTCTCTTTCTCTACCGCCAACATCGCAGCCGGCCCCCGGCTCCTTTTTCGGACCGGTACCCACTTCATCGTGATCGGATTCGTACTGGGCCCCTCGGTACTGGGCTTGGTCACACGCGAGTCGCTAGAACACCTCTTTCCGTTCTTCGCGCTCGGGTTCGGATGGGTCGGATTCCTCTTCGGGATGCAACTGGAGAGAGACACGGTGCGAGCGTTCGCTGCCCATCTGCACCGGTTCGCTGTGGGGCAAGCCCTCCTCGCCTTCGCCTTCATGACCACCCTGGGGCTCATTGGCCTGCTTACACTCGGGCTCCTTGGTCGAGTGGAAATCCTCCTGGTGCTCTTGGCCTCGGCCACCGCTTGCACGTCGGCACCGGCCGGGATCGCCATGGTCTCGTCGAATTTTCTAGTGCGCGGACCGGTCAGGGACATGCTCTTCTTCGCCGCATCGGTCGACGGCATCGTGGGAATCATCCTGCTTCAGTTGATTTATGCCGGTTATCATCCTCCCGATGCGTTGGGTTTCTTGGGCAACCTTCCGGCGTTGGCGTGGACGGTGGTGGCCATCTCGGTCGGACTCCTGTGCGGCATTATCTTCGTGTGGCTTTGCCGGGGGCGTACGGCGATCGAGGAGCTGGTTCTCTTTCTCATGGGGATCGCAGCATTCGCAGCCGGCGCGGCGCTACAGCTCCAGCTATCCCCCCTGTTCGTCTCCGTCATTATGGGCGCAGTCGTGGCCAATCTCGTGCCGGATCCCCGACGCGTCCTGCGGGTGATGGCCAGGTGGGAGAAACCCGCTTACGTGATCCTGCTGATCCTCGCCGGAGCCCTCGTCCAATTTTCCACACCCTGGATCATCCCGCTTGCCTTACTCTACGCGTTCCTCAGGGGCGGCGCGAAGGTGGCGGGGGCAAGCACCATGACGCGTCTCGAGACGCTGCCCTTCCCCACCCCGAGATTTCTCGGCTTGGGCCTCATTCCTCAGGGTGGCATCTCACTCGTCATGGCGCTGTCGGCCCTCCTGACGTTTTACGGGCTCGAGCTCGGGGGCGTCGACGTGAGTCAGGGGCTACTCAGTGTGGTAGTCCTCGGGGTCGTACTGTCGGAGTTGGTGGGCCCGACGCTCACGACGGGGACGCTCCGCAAAGCTGGTGAAATTTCTTCCCTGGTGGAGGAGGCGCTCGCGCTCGGGGACGATGAGAGCGCGAGGGCCGAGGCGGCGCGTCACACGCCCGAAATCCCGGAGGATGTAGACGATGAAAGAGAGGGTACTAGAACATCGACGTCCTGAGCTTTTACCTTTCGGCATGATGACTCATTTGTTTTCCGTCTCCGTTTTTCCAATGCAGCAAGCGGTAGCCAGCACCGCACCGAATACCCTTCAGGTCGCAGCGGAAGTATCGACGGTCGTAATCGGCGTGATATCGGTCATGCTCCTGGTGGTCATCCTCCTGTTTCTCGTACAGCTCAGGAAACTGCTCAGGTCGCTCCAACAACACATCCAACCGGTGACGGATCGCGCGCGCGTCGCGGCAGAGAACGTGGAGTACATCACGGCCCAGGTACGCCAGGACGTGCAGAAGGTGCGGGCGTCGGTATCCGGCCTGTCCGATCGTCTCGGAGAGGCCTCTGAGCGAATGGAAGAGCGCGTGGAAGAGTTCAACGCACTCATGGACGTGGTGCAGGATGAGGCCGAGTCGGTTCTGCTCGATACAGCTGCCATCGTACGGGGCGTTCGGGTCGGAGCTCAGACCATTGGTGGGAGTGTGGCCGGAGCCGCCCCCGGGGGAGACGCACAAGAGCCGGAGCCCCTCGAGGGGGAGGACGACTCCGAGGCCGAGGATGAGGTGGATGAGGCGATGGCCGGGGAGGCGCCCGAAAGAGCGTGAAGACCGCCGCCGCCCTTTGGGTAGCTTTGGCCTGGATTCTCCTCCACCCGGAGCCGCTTTGGGCGTGGGGCCCCGGGACACATATCGCTCTGGGAGAGGGTGTGCTGGCTTCGCTCTACCTGCTCCCGCCGGCCGTTCGCGCCATCATCGCATCCCATCCACTCCATTTCCTTTACGGCTCGATCGCAGCGGATATCTCCTTCGCGAAGAAGTACGTGCCCGAAGGGAGGCACTGCCATCATTGGCACGTGGGTGAGGAGATTCTGGCCGCCGCTGACAGCCCGAGACTCAGCGCGGTCGGCTACGGATACCTCGCACACTTGGCGGCAGACACGGTGGCTCACAACCTCTTCGTCCCACGCCAACTCCTGATCACGAGCACGACCCAGGCACTCGGCCATACGTACTGGGAGCACCGTATGGACATCCATGTCGGTGAGGAGTATCTGACGAAGGCCAGGCACCTGGTCATGGAAAACGATCACTCCGAGGCGGATGCCCTCTTCGACCAGGTTCTGAGCAACACCCTTTTCAGCTTCCGAACGAACCAGCGCATCTTCCGGGGGATGATTCGGTTCAGCGACAACGACCGTTGGAGGCAGGTCTTCGACCAGGTGCTCCAGAGGTCCCGGTTCGATTTGCCTCCCGCGGTCGTGTCGGCCTACCACGCGCTCTCCTTCGAGTACGTGATCGACTACCTGGTCGCAGGAGCCGACTCACAACCAGCCAATCTCGATCCTATCGGAGAGTTACACTTGAAGCTGGCCAAGAAAGTGCGGCGTCTCGCTCTGGCTCGAGGTGGTGTGGCGGACCCGGCCCACCTTCATGCGAGTGCCGACGAGTTCTTCCCGTTCCCTGATGGCAGGCTCGTCTTCTGGCCTCAGCGGGACGAGCCTATTCCTCCAGACGACCTCGGAGCAACGCCGAAAGTGCCTTAGGATCGGCACGACCCCGCGATTTCTGCATCGTCTGGCCCACGAAGTAACCCATGAGCCGGGTTTCGCCGGATCGGTACCGCTCGACTTCTTCGGAGTTCTCTTCCATCACGGCGTCCACCCACGCGTTGAGCTCATCGGAGTCCTGCACCTGCGATAGCCCCTCCGTCTCTATGATCTCCCGTGCTGTCTTTCCCGAATCGACCATCTGAGTGAGCACGTTCCGGCCCATGCTCCCCGAGACCGTGCCGTCCTCGACCAGCCCGATCAACTCGCCAAAGTCCGCCGGGAGTATTCCGAGGTCGTCGACCGGCAGCTGTAGGCGATTGGCCTCCTTCAGGAGGGGGCCCTTCACCCAATTGGCCGCCGCCTTGGCCTCGCCCACAACCGACACGAGGGCCTCGAAATAGTCGGCCAATGAACGCGAGGCGATGAGGACGTCTACGTCGCGTCCGTCGAGATCGTGTTCCTCCATGAGCCGTTTACGCCGCTGGGCGGGGAGTTCGGGGAGCTCGGCTTCCAACCGGCGGATCCGTGCGGCGTCGAATCGGAGAGGCGGAAGGTCGGGGTCCGGGAAATAGCGATAGTCGTGGCTCTCTTCCTTGGACCGCATCGACCGAAGGGTCCCGTCTCGCTCATCCCAGAGGAGTGTCTCCTGGGCGATCTCTCCCCCCGCGTCGAGGATCGCGGTCTGCCGCTCGGCCTCGGACACAACGGAACGCTCCACAGCCGAAAAGGAGTTGAGGTTCTTGACCTCAGTCTTTACGCCGTACACATCGCTGCCGACGGCTCGGAGCGACACATTCGCGTCAACTCGGAGACTACCCTCCTCCATGTTGCAATCGCTTACATCCAGGTATTCGAGCGTGCGCTTGAGATCCTGAAGGAAGGTCCGCGCTTGAGCCGCGGTACGGAGGTCCGGCTCGGTAACGATCTCGATGAGGGGCACACCCGTCCGGTTGAGGTCCACAGCCGTTCCGTCGGGGACACGATCATGAATCGACTTTCCCGCGTCCTCCTCGAGATGAATGCGACGGATTCGGATGGAGCGGGTCTCGGTGTCGGACCGTACCGAAACGACCCCCTCCGTCGCCAGTGGCTCTGAGAATTGTGTGATCTGATACCCCTTCGGAAGATCCGGATAGAAGTAGCTTTTTCGGGCGAAGACACTCACCTCATGCAACTGGCAATCCAGACCGAGGGCCGCGATGATCGCCAGATCGACGGCTTCGCCATTGAGCACCGGGAGAGCCCCGGGAAGACCGAGGCAGACCGGGCACACCTGGCTGTTGGGCTCGGCACCGAAGGCCGTCCCATCTGAGCAGAAGAGCTTTTCGGCCGTGCGGAGCTGCACATGTACTTCCAGGCCGATCACCAGCTCCCAGCTCATCCGCCCGCCCGCCTCAATCGCCATCCCGCCTCACTCACCTTGATCTCCACCCTTCAGGGCGGCTTCTAGAGCGAAGGCCGCACGGAAGAGGGTCGCCTCTCCCCACTTTGGGGCGATCAACTGGCCACCCACTGGGAGTCCATCGGAGTTGCCGACCGGAACCGAGATGGCCGGGAGTCCGGCGAGGTTGGCCGTTACGGTAAAGACATCGGCCAGATACATCTGAAGTGGGTCTTGGACCCTTTCGCCCAACGGAAAGGCAACAGTCGGCGAGGTGGGCGTGAAAAGAATGTCGACCCCGTCGCCGAAGACCGTCTCGAAGTCGGCCGACACCAAGCTTCGTGCACGCTGAGCGCGCCCGTAGTATTGATCGTGGTAGCCTGCCGTCAGAGCAAAGGTGCCGAGAAGGATCCGGCGCTTGACCTCCGATCCGAACCCTGCCGTGCGCGTTCGTTCGTACATTCCACCCAGATCCTCCCCTTCGCTGTCCCTGAGGCCATACCTCACCCCGTCGAAACGGGCGAGGTTACTGGATGCCTCGGCCGTGGCGATCACGTAATAGGCCGCCAGAGCGTACGGCGTGTTCGGGAGAGAGACCTCACGGACTCGGGCTCCATTCGCCTCCAATACATCGAGTGCAGCTTTGCAGCGTGCCTGCACACCCGGCTCCAACGCGCTCCCGAAGTATTCGGTGGGTACTCCCACTACCAGGCCCTCGGCGCTGGAGTCACGCTCGTCCGAAAAGTCCGGCACGGGCCTGTCGACCGAGGTCGAATCCCGCGGATCGTGACCCGCCAAGACCTGAAGGAGTGCGGCCGCGTCCGCCACCGTGCTTCCGAACATCCCGACCTGATCCAGAGAGGAGGCGAAGGCGACAAGCCCGTAGCGGCTCACCCGACCGTACGTGGGCTTGATCCCCACCACGCCGCAAAAGGAGGCGGGCTGGCGAACCGATCCTCCGGTATCCGAACCGAGAGCACCCGGAACGATACCCGCTGCGACGGCCGCGGCCGATCCGCCGGAGCTTCCGCCGGACACGCGGGCAGAATCATGCGGATTGCGCACGGGCCCGTACGCGGAGTTCTCCGTCGAAGACCCCATGGCGAACTCGTCGAGGTTGGTCTTCCCCACGATGACAGCACCCTCCTCCCTCAATCGCTGCACCACGGTCGCCTCGAATGGAGACTGATAACCCTCGAGGATCTTCGACCCACAGGTAGTGGGAAATCCCACGGTAGCCATGTTGTCCTTCACGGCCACGGGAACGCCGGCGAGCCGTCCGCCATCGCTGGGGACCTCCAGCGCCGAAGCCTCGGCATTCGACAACGCGGCGAGAAAGGCATTCAGCCCCTGCGACCCTCCGTTCTGCTCATGAAGCCGGGCGACGGCCGCCATGGCCGGCTCCAGCGCGTCCACCCGCCCATCCCCGACCGCCTCGGCTATGGAGGCGATGTCCCTCATGGAGAGGCTCCAGGATCGTCCGCCCCGCCAAGCGACGGCGGTGAGGGCACCATGAAGAAGCCATCCCTGAAATCGGGAGCGGAATTGGCAGGCGGATGCGCCATGGGGTCGGGTCGGATCTGGCCGGCCGCCCGTTCCGGAGCTTCCGGCGGCCCCAATCCGAGCCGCTCTCCCTCGGGCACCTGTAGGGAGGCAAGCGTATCAACGTACTCGAGAATCTGGTTCAAATCGTTGGAGAGATCCTCGGACTCCGAGTCCGTGAGTCGAAGTCGAGCCAGATTCGCGATCTGGAGGATTTCTTCGCGGGTGATCGACATGCTAGGCCCTCGGTCAGTCGAAGTCGCGGCGAAGAGCCGCGTAGCGGACGAGGAGCCGCTTCGTACCGACGGTATCAAAGTGAACCGTGACTTTCAGATCCCGACCAAAGCCCGCAACCTCGCCGACGGTCCCCGAACCAAAGGTGTCGTGCAGGACCGCCTCACCCTTCACGAAGCGTGGCAGATCCTGGTTGAGACCAGCGTCGAAGGCCAGATCGTCGTCACCCATGCCCAGGTCGACCGACCTGCCTGGGCCCGGACTGACGGCCCGGCGGCTCGGATATCCACCGCTTTCGCTCGCCACCTCTGTGGCGACTTTCTCGACGAGGTGCGCGGGGATCGCGTCGACGAACGGCGAGAGCCGGCCGAACATCACCTCACCGGCGCGGCGCCGGTGGCGGGCATGGGTCAGGTAGAGTTTGTTTTCCGCACGAGTGATTCCGACGTAGAACAGACGCCGCTCCTCCTCGAGCTCCGACGGATCATCGTACGCACGGGCGAGGGGAAAGAGCCCATCCTCGAGCCCCGAGATGAACACAACCGGAAACTCCAGGCCTTTGGCATTGTGTAGGGTCATCAACGTAACTGCGTCCGCATCTGGATCATGGCGGTCCACATCGGCCACGAGTGCCACCTGTTGAAGGAACAAGTCCAATTCCGTGAAGTGATCCAGTGCCTCGCCTTCGAGGTCTTCCAGAAGTTCGGTGTTGTAATCGAGCGCACCCGCGATCAACTCTCGCACGTTGTCCGCCCGATCCTCTCCCTCCGGGCCTTCGTCCGCAAGATGCCGGAAAAGGTCCAGATCCTCCACCAGGGTCTCCAACAACTCCCCGACTGGCATTTGGGATGCGAGAGCGGAATACCTCTGGACCAGGGCTGCGAAGGTTATGAGACCCCGCGTACCTCCCTTGGGCACCTCAGGCGCCTCATCGGCCCGGGCCGCCGCTTCGAGAAGGCTGATCCCCTCAGGTTCGGCCCAAGCCGAGAGCCTCTCCAGCGATGTATTGCCGATCCCGCGCCTGGGGTAGTTGACGACCCTCTCGAATGCGCCCGCATCCAACGGATTCGAAGTGAGTCTCAGATAGGCCAGAACGTCCTGGATCTCCCGACGCTCGTAGAAGCGCACCCCGCCCACGATCTGGTAGGGTAGACCGCGCCGCCGGAACACATCTTCCAAAGCTCGTGATTGTGCGTTGGTGCGATAGAGGATCGCCATCTCCCGGTAGGTGAGCCCTGGCCCCTCAGAGAAACGCGCCTCGATCTGGTCGGCGATCCAGCGGGCTTCGTCCGTCTCACCGGAGGTCGTGACCAGCGTGATTCGCTCCCCGCCCAACCGATGAGTGCGAAGTGTCTTGCCCTTTCGGTCAACGTTCTCAGCGATGACAGCGTTCGCCGCGGACAGGATCACTTCGGTGGAACGGTAGTTTTGCTCCAACCGGACCGTATGGGCTCCGGAGAACGCTGTTTCGAAGTCAAGGATGTTCCGGATGTCCGCGCCGCGCCATCCGTAGATACTCTGGTCGTCATCCCCGACAACCATGAGGTTTCGGTGCTCAGACGCAAGAAGCTCGACGAAACGAAACTGGGCTCCATTCGTATCCTGGTATTCATCCACGAGAAGGAAGTGGAAACGGCTCCGATACACCGCCAGCAACTCGGTGTTGGACTCGAACAGCTCGACCGGCTTCACCAGCAGATCATCGAAATCGAAGGCGTTCTGTGCTCGGAGAGACTGCTGGTAGGCCGGATAGACCTTGGCCACGTTCCGGGCAAAAGCGTCGAAGCCCTCGGCGTTCTCCTCGACGAACTGCTGGGGGCCGATGAGTTGATTCTTGGCGCTGCTGAGATGACTGCGAATTGCCTTGGCGCTCCACCGTCGAGTGTCCAGCCCTACGTCTTCCGTCGTCCTCTTGATCAGCCTGAGGCTCTGCTCGGCGTCGAAGATCGTAAAGGTGTTATTCCACCCGAGGAGCGGCGCATGGCGCCGTAATATCCGGGCCCCGAGCGCGTGGAACGTCCCGGTCCACATCCCCTTGGGCGCCTCCCCCAACAGCCCCGAGATTCGGTCTCGAAGCTCGCCCGCTGCCTTGTTCGTGAATGTAACGGCAAGGATTCGGTCCGGTGGGACGCCTCTTTCATGAATGAGGTGGGCAATCCGGGTCGTGAGGACCCGTGTTTTCCCCGATCCGGCCCCTGCCAAGACCAGCAGCGGACCCTCGAAGTGGTCCACAGCTTCTCGCTGCTCCTGGTTCAGCTCCTCCAGGTACGCATCAGATGGGGAGTCGGGTAGGCCTCTGGTCACGCCTGCGCCGTCGGGAGCCGGATATCGAAAACGGCCCCCTCTCCCTCGCTATTCAGCAGGAAGATATGCCCCTTGTGTGTCACTTCAATGATGCGACGCGACAACGTGAGACCCACCCCCCAACCCCGGGTCTTTCCGCTCACTCCCGGATCGAAGATCCTGTCGCGCAACTCCGGATCGACGCCCGGCCCTGTGTCGTGGATGCGAAGGTGCAGCCAACCGGTCGGGCCTCTCCTGACCTTGAGCCGGATCTCTCCCCCTCTTCCGGCCAACGCGTCGAGGGCATTCTTCACCACATTCTCGAGGGCCCACGAGAGTAGAACCTCACTCCCCAGAATCTCGGGCATGTCTTTCGGCACATCCACGACCAGTAGAACTTCCGAACCGAGCCGCGGTAGTCGGGCCTGCAGGTACTGCTCCAGGTCTCTCACGACCTCCCGGATGTCGAGGGTTTCGAGGTCCGGGTCTCGACCGATGAGCTCGAACCGGTGGCTTATGCGTTCGAGACGACTCAAGTCCTCTTCAATCCCCATAGCGACCGTATCTGATTCCACCCCCCCGGGTCTCTCTTCTGCGGGGAGGCCTATGATTTCCAGCCACCCCTTGAGGGAAGAGATAGGTGTACCGAGCTGGTGCGCGAGCTCCCGGGCCATAACCGTCCAGGCCTTGTCCTGCTCAGCCCTCCGCTGATACCGGATGACCAGGAATCCGATGAGCGCGGTAAGCGTGAGCCCAATGGCCTGAAGCCAAGGAATCAAACGGAGGCTCGAAAGCTCTGGCGTTTCGCCGAAGTAGATCAGGTCTCCCCCGGCCCCTCGCACGGGCTCGCGCCCCGTCGCGTCGAGCCCGCGCACGTAGGCCTTCACCTGTTCCTGCCCCTCGGGTGTGAAAATGTTCGCATCGAAGGGCAAGTTCTCCACCGATAAGATGCTGTCCGCAGGATCGATCCAGACGAGCGGGATTCCTGCTCGAATGACCACCCCTTGAAGGTCGAAGAGCGCGCTCTCGAACCCGGGCACATCTTGAAGGCCACCACCGGCGCCTGGCGTTTCAGATCCACCCGGTTCCTGAATGAGCTCTTGCACGAGGCTGAACACCTCGCTCATCAGTGTCTCGTTCTGCTGAAGCTCGTCGACGATCGATTGCGGGTAAACCACGTACCACCCGAGAAGGATCAGGAAGAGCGTGGCCAGCACGACCGGCCACTTGATGCGAATCATGGCGTCACCGCTCTCATACTGTTCGGCCTATTCAGCGATCGGTGCCTTCGGCCCGATGACCGCAAAGCCGAGCCGCTCTTGAAGCGCTTCAGGCACATGCACTGAGCCGTCGGCCTGCTGGTAACTTTCGATCAACGCCACCATGAGCCGAGGAAGGGCAAGAGCCGATCCGTTCAGGGTGTGCACAAAGCGCAGCTTCTCTCCGCCCGACGGACGGTAGCGTAGGTTCGCCCTCCGCGCCTGGAAGTCGCCGCAGGTGCTGCAGCTCGACACCTCGAGCCACTGCTCGACCCCCGGCGCCCAAACTTCGATGTCGTAGGTCATCTCAGCGGAGAAGCCGAGGTCTCCGGTCGCCAACTTCAGAACGCGGTAATGAAGGCCCAATCGGTCCAGAATGCTTTCCGATTCAGCGGTGAGTTCCTCCAGCGCATCTCTGCTGCGCTCGGGTGCCTCATAACGCACCAATTCCACCTTGTCGAACTGATGCACCCGCAGCAACCCTCGCGTGTCGGCGCCGGCCGCACCAGCTTCACGACGGAAGCAGGGGCTGTATGCCGCATAGCGGACGGGCAGATCTTCGACGGACAGAATTTCATCCCGATGAAGGTTGGTGATCGGCACCTCCGCGGTCGGGATCAGCCAAAGGTCGTCGCGTTCGGTCTGGTACGACTCATCCGCAAACTTGGGAAGTTGCCCCGTCCCCGAGAGCGTATCCCGCGTGACTAGATACGGGACCCGCAACTCGGTGTACCCATGCCACCCCCGCTCTTCGTGGAAGCTCTGCGTATGAATATCGAGCATGAAGTCGATGAGACATCGTTGGAGTCGGGCGCCCAAACCCGTGAGTATCGGGAAACCCGAACCAGAAATTTTCGAGCCCCGCTCGATATCCAGAAGTTCGAGGGTCCCGCCCAACTCCCAATGTGGCTCGGGCTCGAAGTCGAACTCGGGAGGCGAGCCGACCACGCGTACGATTTCGTTCTGCTCGACACCTCCAGAGGGGACCTCATCGAGCGGGAGGTTCGGCGTCAGCAACATCAACTCCCGGATTCGCTCCTCGGCGCGACCGACCTCCTCATCGACCTCCGAAATCCGTGCGCCCACTTCCCGCATCTCGACGATCATCTCGTCGGCCTCGCCGCCATCGCGCTTGATCCGGCCGATCTCTTTGGAGACTTCATTTCGCTGGGCCTTGAGGTCATTCACCTCGCTGAGCGCGACCCGGCGGCGTCCGTCCAGCGCCAGGATCTCGTCGACGGCATCCACGAGACCCTCCGTCTCCCTCCGCGCGACGGCGGACTTTACGGTGTCGGGCTCGCTTCGGAGCCGCCGAATGTCAAGCACGTCAATCTTTGGGGACCAGCCCGCGATCGTCGCAGAGCGTGCTCACATCGTATTCGAATTCTACGGTTCCCAAAGCCGGTTCGACTTGCAGCGGCTGGAGCTTCCCGTAGCGGACGCATACCAAGCCAAATCGACCCGGGGCCGCATGGGTCCTCAGTACGTACACGCTGCTCGTCTCGACGGGAACGGGCTGGTCCTTCGTATACAGAGTGGAATCCTTCGGCGCCTCGGTCACGTCGTCGAAGGCCATGTCCGGCATCACCAGAACCATCACTGCACTGTTGATCCCAAGGGCTCCCGGCGGAAGAAACACCAAACGGCCGCTCTGCGTGTCGAGGGCCAAGTCCCAGATACCGGTCACCTCGGGCTGTTGGATCTCTATCGGGAACCGGCTTATGAAGTCGAACGCGGTGGGAAGATTGAGCTCCGGACGAGCCATCGAGTAGATAAGGGCCGTCCCTACATTTGCCTGAGTCCATTTAATGTCGAAGATATTCTCTCCGCACGCGGTCAAACCCAACATAGAAGCGACAAAAAGCGCCGCCCCGTAGAACGGAGGAGATCGAGAGAAAAAAGGTTTGTTCACAGGGATGAGTCAGAAGACGATTCAGGGCCGCCCGAAGGCACCAAGGCTATGCGAATCAAGGGGGCGCTGTCAACGCTCCAACCCTTGAAGTTCCTTGACTTCTACACCGTTTGACGGGTAGGTTCCCGCGCTGATCCTGCTCCAAAGGGAGCCGCCATTCATGCATACAGCGGTGCACCGCTCTACATCACCTAGGCGCATTTTGATCGCCGACGACGAGCCTCATATCCGCCGTATTCTCCAGACCGTCCTCGAAATGGCAGGGTTCGAGGTCGACCTCAGGCGGGACGGAACCGATGCGCTCGCGGCGGTCAGGGGTAGCGAGCACTACGATCTGATCCTTTTGGATATCATGATGCCCGGAGCCACCGGCCTGGAAGTGCTCGGAAAGATCCGTACGATGGACGGAAGAAAATCCACCCCGGTCGTGATCCTCACCGCCAAGGGCCAGGACGCGGACCGGCAAGCCGCTTTCTCCCTGGGGGCGGACGACTTTCTCACCAAGCCCTTCAGCCCGAAGAAGCTCCTTGCCCGAATCCACGAGATCATCGACGGGGACTGATCCTCATGTCTACGTCACGGTTCTCGCTGGCGGGATCGGTAGTCGTTTCTGGCCAGCAAGCACGCCCAGCCGGCCGAAGCAGTTACTTCCCCTGGCTTCTGACGAGCCTCTGATTGTCGACACCGTGAATCGGGCGCTCGGTCTCGTGCCCGAAGGGCGGATTCGAATCCTCGCATCGGATCGCCTCACGGAATCGATCCTGGAGGTCTTGCCCGGCCTCGGGCGTGAAGCGTTCATGGTGGAGCCACAGGCCCGAGGCACAGGCCCGGTGCTGGCGTGGGCGGCATGGGAGATCGCCAAGATCGACCCGGCTGCAGTGATCGTCTCACTCCACGCCGATCATATCATCAAGCCCAGGGCTGCTTTCCTGCAGCTCTTGCGGGACGCCGCCGGCCTGGCACGAGAGACCGGTCGTTTATTCACGGTTTCGGTCCTGCCGAGCCGTCCCGAGACAGGTTACGGATACATCGAGCCCGGTGAGCCGCTCGTCGCGCCCGCCGGCGTTCAGGCCTTTGCAGTCGGTGCGTTCCATGAAAAACCCGACATCGAGACGGCACACCGCTACATCGACGAGGGGCACTTTTGGAACAGCGGGATCTTCGTGTGGACGGCCTCGGCCTTCTTGAGTGAAGTGAGGGCGGTCGCCCCCGAGATCGGCGATCTTCTGCCGCTCATCGATGACGAATCCCCTGAAGCGTTTTTTGCTCAGGTGCCCAACGTCACTGTCGATGTTGCGGTGCTAGAGCGGAGCGCGCGAGTGGCCTCGGTCACGGCCACATTCGACTGGGACGACATGGGAAGCTGGGAGGGCCTTACGCGGAGCCGCGAGGCCGATCCTCACGGGAACGTCGTCGTGGGTTCCGGGCACATCGTGGATAGCAAGAGGAACGTCATCTACACGGAGGGTGGCACCGTCGCGACGTTCGGCGTGAACGACCTGGTGGTCGTGCAATGCGGCGACATCACTCTGGTCTCGACGAAAGAGCGTGCACCCGACCTGAAGCGGCTTCTCGAACAACTCCCTTCCTCGGTGCGCGAGCCGACAACCCCCGGGGGAAGTGCATAATGGCCCTCGTCCTGTTCGACGATGGGCGAGCCCGCGCCTGGAGTCCCTTTACCGTCTCTCGGCCGGCCGGGGAGTTGCTGTTCGGGTGTCTGACGCTCCGTGAGCGCGCGGAACGATTTTGGGGAGAGGCCTGCGTCGGCCATGTCGCGGATCCGAGCCTCGCGGGATTCGCCGAACCTGGAGCCACTCCGGTGATCGAAGTCGACGCACTGGACTCGGCGCCCGACCCGGAAGGAGGGACAACTCGGATTTTTTTCTCGAGCCGAGCGGTCCCGGATTTCGCCCCCGCCCCGCCCCCACACGAACCGGCGGTCCTGTCCATCCAAGACCAAATTGTCGGTTGGGTTCTTCCTCATGGGACAGACTCGCCCGACGAGAGCGACTTATTGGACCCGGATGGCTCCGCCATGGATCTCCCGCGAGTCGAGATCCCGGGCCAAGTCTTGCCGAATATCTGGGACCTCATGTCCGGCAATGGGGAACAGGTATGCTCGGACGTGCCCATCCTCTTTCCCGAGAGCCGGTTCACGTTGCCCGAGGGCGTTCACGTCTCCGGGGCCGAGCGAGTGTCGCTCGGAGACCACGTGCACCTGGAAGCGGGCGTTCATTTGGACGCCATCGATGGGCCTATCCGTTTGTCGGACGGAGCTCACATCTCCGCTTTCACCCGGTTGGCCGGACCTGCCTATGTCGGGCCCGACACCCACGTCCTCGGTGGATCACTTGGAAACGTGACCATCGGACCCGCCTGTCGCGTCAGGGGCGAGATCTCCAGTACCGTCTTGCTGGGCTACGTCAACAAAGCTCACGACGGATACCTCGGCCACGCTTACGTTGGCAGATGGGTGAACCTCGGCGCACTCACGACGAACAGCGACCTCAAGAACAACTATGGTGCGGTACGAGTCCACGCCGCGGAAGGGTCCGTTGATACTGGACTCATCAAGGTCGGATGTTTCTTGGGCGATCACGTGAAGACAGGCATCGGCACGTTACTCCCGACGGGCTGCGTCGTAGGTCTGGGCAGCAACCTCTTCGGCGGCGTCATGGCCCCGCCTCATGTCCCTCCGTTCAGTTGGGGTACGGGAGCGCGCCTCGAGGAGTACGATATCGAGCGCTTCCTGGACACGGCTGCGGTAGCCATGTCTCGGAGGGAAATGTCCCTCGAGAACGGTATCCGAACGCTTCTTCAACGGGCGTGGGAGCGGACACGTCCGGAACGCGAATGACAGGACCGCCATGAGTGGCTCGCGAACAGCCTTCTCATGAAGGTCTGCGTTCTCGGAACGGGCAGCGCCGGCAACGCTACGCTCGTCGAGGCGGGCGGGACGATGATTCTTGTCGACGCCGGGTTCAGCGGCCGGGAGATGGAGCGGAGGATAGGAGAGATCGGTCTAACCGCCGAAGCGGTCCACGCAATCGTGATCACGCACGATCATCGTGACCACACCCACGGGGCCGGAGTCTTCAGCCGCCGTCATGGCACGCCGGTCTACGTCACGGATCGGACGCGGGCCGCCTGCTCGGGCATTTTCCGCGGGACCGAACCTATGAGGCCCTATCAGGCCGGGAGAGCGTTCGAAATTGGAGCGATCCGCGTCGAGCCCTTCTTGACCGTGCACGACGCAGCGGATCCGGTGGCCGTGGCACTGGTGGACCAAGACACCGGGACGCGGGTGGGGATCGCAACGGATCTAGGGCGGCCCAACGCACAGATCCGGCTCGCCCTCGAACGCAGTGATTTCTTGATCCTGGAGTCCAACCACGACGAGGAACTCCTTCGAAAGGGCCGGTACCCGGCATCGGTGCAGCAGAGAATCGCCTCGAGCCATGGACACCTGTCGAACCATGCCGCGGCCCGCTTCGCCTGCGAGCTCCTCCATCCCCGCCTTGCGGGCGTGCTCCTGGCACACCTGTCTCAGGAATGCAACCGCCCGGAGTTGGCCTCGGCAGTGGTCGGGAAAGCATTACGCGGGGCAGGCTTCGAAGGATTCTTGGAGGTCGCCCTCCAGAATCAACCCACCGCCTTTATCGACATCGAGGAGCTGCGTCAGCGTACGGGCCCCGCGCAATTTACGCTGCTTTAGGAGGGTGAAGGAGTTTACAGGCCTCTAAATCCCGAACAGCCTCAGGATGTCGTTGGATAGGGCCCAAAGCATGATCCCCATGAGAATCACGAATCCGAAGTGACTCCATCTCAGTCTCTGCTCTAGTGAAAGCGCCTTGCCGCGTACTGCCTCGATTCCGAGAAAAACAAGGTGGCCGCCGTCCAGAATCGGAATGGGAAGTAGGTTGAGGATCGCAAGATTTACCGAGAACATGGCCATGAATCGCAGAAAGGTCTCTATCCCGAGTTGCGCGGCCTGTCCGGCGAAGGAACCGATGGTCACGATACTCCCCAACGATCGTGGTGATTCTCCACCGGTCACCAGGTCGCGAAGAAAGTCCAAGATCAGCGCGCTAATGCCTACCGTCTCCGCGTAACCAAGCTGCACGGCCCGGGCCATCGAGACGTCTCGATACACCAACTCTCCGGAGGGCGCGTAAATCCCGACCTTCCCCACAGTGACGCTCTCACCCGTCACCGGATCGTCCTCCGTGACGGCATCCGGCGTCACGAAGCGCGTGAGGGAGCGGCCGCCCCGCATTAGAGAAAGCTCCGTCCGGATATCCGGGCGAGCTTCCACGACATCCACGAAGTCGTACCAGTTGGTCATTGGCACGCCACCGGCGACCACGACCCGATCGCCGGTCTCGAGTCCGCCCCGCTCCGCGGGAGACCCTTGGGTCAGGAGGCCCACCTCCGCATCGATCCAGGGCATAAGGCCTCGAAGGATCTGGGCCCTCTCCCCTGGATCCGCGGCGACCTCGATCTCGACCGCCCCTCCTGGCTCGCCGGTAACGATCGTCAGCGGCCCGGTCGGCGCCTCCAGAAAGCCATCCCGAACATCACCCCAATGGTCCACCTGGTGGTCTCCGACGGAGATCAGCCGGGCTCCGGCGGGCAACTCGGCCAACGCCTCCGCGCCGGCAGGAAGCAACTCCGACAAAACCTCCCCCACCCGATTCTCGGCAAGTTCCGGGAGCCCCCATGCGGCGTTCACACCCGTATAGACGGCGAACGCGAACAGCATGTTCATGATCACGCCCGCAGATATCACGAACGTCCGGGCCCATATGGGTTTCCCGTCGAAGTCGCTCGGCCTTGGCTGGCGAGGCTGCTCGGCCGCCCCTTCCGATGTCCCTTCCTCGACCCCCTCTTCGGCCCCTCCCTCGAGCCGGTCCATCACCTCGTCGCCCATTCCACCCATCTTCACGTATCCGCCCAGCGGCACCCAGCTTATCACATACTCGGTTTCGCCCCTCCGGAAGCCGAACATCGTCGGCCCCAAACCGATCGAGAAGCGCTGTACCTCGATGCCCACGGATTTCGCGGCCATGAAGTGGCCGAGCTCATGGACAAAAATGAGGACGCCAAGTACAACAATCGTCGCAAGAATCGTCATACGGTCTCCGATATCCCTCTCGCGGAGCGGCCGCGGCCACCCACCGGTTCTATCCGTCTCACCCGACTTTCCTCCAACCAGGCCTCAGCCGCCCGCCAGTGACCGAGGTGAACACACGAAATCGCGCGCCGCTATGCGGGCGGCCGCATCTGCCTCCAGTACGTCATCCACCGTCTCCACGTTCCTTTTCGGAACCGTCGCCAACGCATGCGCCACCACCTCCGGCATATCGACGAATCGAATGTTCCGCGAGAGAAAAGCCTGCACGGCGATTTCGTTCGCCGCGTTGAAGACGGCGGGCGCGGTACCTCCACGGACTCCCGCCCCCACCCCGAGCGCGAAGAGTCCGAAGCGCTCCCGATCGATCTCTTCGAACGTCAGGGGCGAAGATTGGACCGGATCGAACGTCCTCAGCGAAGCATCCGCGACACGCTCCGGATGGGATAACGCATAGAGAATCGGTAACTCCATTGTCGGAAAGCCGAGTTGCGCGAGCACCGAACCGTCGCTGAACTCGACAAAAGAGTGCACGATGGATTGTGGATGTACGATGGCCTCGATCTTGTCGTAGTCGATCCCGTAGAGAAAATGCGCCTCTATGACCTCGAGCGCCTTGTTGGCCATAGTAGCTGAGTCGACTGAAATCTTGGCACCCATATCCCACGTCGGATGGCGGAGGGCACCTTCCGGCCCGACACCCTCCAGCTCGCCCCGCTCGAGTTCGCGAAAGGGTCCACCCGAGGCGGTCAACACCAGACGCGCCACAGTCCCGGGGTCGTGACCCTCCAGGCACTGGAGAATGGCCGAGTGCTCGCTGTCGATCGGGATCAGCTCCCCACCACCCTCGCGGGCCGCTTCGATCACGAGCGGACCTCCTGCCACGAGTGACTCTTTGTTGGCCAGCGCCAGCCGCTTGCCTGTACGGAGCGCCGCAAGGGTCGCCTCCAAACCCGCCGACCCGACGATGGCATTCACCACCACGTCCACATTCCCATCCTCAACCACTTCCAGCACGGCGGCATGCCCGCTTCTCCACTCAGCGGCGGGCAGGCTGTCGACGCCACTCAGGGCCTCCGGGTCGGTGATCACGGCGATAGGTACGCCGTGTTCCACCACCTGCGCTGCGACATCGGCCACGGAGCTGCGCGCACAAACCGCCACGACTTGAAAACGATCCGCATGGCGAGCTATAACGGAGAGAGTCGCTCGGCCGATGGAACCGGTGGACCCGAGTATGGCGACCCTGGTCAAAGCCATGGACGGATCAGCAGGAGGAGGGCATACGTGAGCGGTACTGTGAAGAACAGTGCATCCAGGCGATCGAGGACGCCGCCGTGGCCGGGGAGCAAATGGCCCGAGTCCTTCACTCCGGCATCGCGCTTGATCACCGATTCGGCGAGGTCGCCGACTTGCCCTACCACAGCAATCGGAACACTCAACGCTGCCCCTACCGGCCAAGACAGGGCGAATTCAGGGACATCTGAGAGCCAGAGCCGAGCGAAGATCCCGCCGGCCAGCACAGATCCCGCCAGCCCACCGATCGCCCCGACAAGCGTCTTGTTGGGACTCACCTCCTCAATGAGCTTTGCCCTGCCCCATCGGGATCCACAGCCATAAGCGAAGGTGTCTCCCAACCAGGTGACCCAGATGGGAAAAATGAGCAGAGCAGCACCGTGAGAAGCGGTCGCCCCGTTGGAAATGTGCTCGGGAAGCGCGCGAAGTAATACCCAGAATGACAGCGCCCCACCCGTGTAGAGGGCGCCCATGATCGTCCTGGATGCAGCGTCCAAAGGGTTCCCGTCGGGCCAGCGAAACCAGAGCGAAAGGGCGAGCGCCAACAGCGTCGCCCCCAGGACCAGTGCGAACGCCCAGGGAGCGAAAGATCGATAGTCGAGGTGGAACGCTGCGATCAGTGGAAGTGCAGCGGCGAGCGTAGCCCCCAGCCACCCGAAAGCCACGGTCTCGTTCGGCGTCAAACCGTAATACTCGCGAGCTCCAAGGGCCCCGGCTACGGCCATGAGGATCCCGAGCGGCCAGACGCCCCAATAGATGATGGACGCCGCCAGCGGGATCCCGACTGCGGCAACCATAAGCCGGCTGGTTAGCTCTCCGGCGGTCCTATCCAATCGTAACACGACCAAATCGGCGATCGCGCTCCTGGTACTCCAAGACGGCCCGGAAGAGGTCCTCTCTGGAAAAATCGGGCCATAGGACCGAAGCAACGTGCAGTTCGGTGTACGCCACCTGCCAGAGCATGAAGTTGGAGAGACGGAACTCGTCCGACGTGCGGATCAGGAGATCGGGATCCGGAAGGCCCGCGGTGAACAAGGCGGCCTCGAACGCCGCTTCATCGAACTCCTCAGCCAAAAGGTCCCCGGAGACCGCCAGCTCGATCATCTGCCTGCACGCCTTCAGAATCTCCTCTCGCCCCGAATAGGAAATCATGAGATTGAGACGTAAGTTCATGCCACCGGCAGTCTCGGAAGTGATGAAATCTACTGATTTCTTCGTGGACTCATCGAGCGCATCCACGTCGCCCAGCACATGGACTTCGCAGCCCTGCTCCTTGAGCTTTTCGGTCTCCTTGGACACGTAGAGACGGAGCAACCCCATCAGCGCAAGTACCTCGGATCGAGGCCGCTGCCAGTTCTCGGTAGAGAACGCGAATAACGTCAGGATTTCGATGCCGGCGTCGAGGGCGCCTTCGACCGACTCCCGCACAGCCGTCATACCCCGCTTATGACCCGCAGCGCGCGGAAGGCTCCGCTGCTTGGCCCACCGGCCATTGCCGTCCATGATGATCGCGATATGACGCGGAATTTGCCCGTGGAGGCGGATTCTTTGTAATAATTCCGAAGACGCCATGAGGAGTGCCAACCGAGCCGGCCTAGTCGCGACGAGGGATCACCGGCGGCTAGAGGGCCATCACCTCCTTCTCTTTGTGCTCGAGCATCTCATCGATTCGGGTCGAGCAGGCGTCCGTCAGCTTCTGGATCTCATCCAATTGACGGTGACCCTCATCTTCGCCGGTCTCATGCTCCTTCATGGCCTCTTTCACCTCATCGTTTCCGACTTTACGCGCATGGCGCAGCGAAACCTTGCCGTCCTCAGCCATGTGGTGGAGGAGCTTCACAAATTCCTTCCGGCGTTCCTCGTTCAAAGGAGGGACTGGAATCCGGATGATATTTCCGTCGTTGGCGGGATTAAATCCGAGATCCGCAGTCAAGATCGCCCGTTCGATGTCAGGCAGGAGCGTCTTGTCGAAGGGCTGTATGACCAGGAGCGACGGCTCCGGCGTGGACACGCTGGCCACCTGATTCAGTGGCATCTTGGACCCGTAGGCATCGACCTTCACCGTATCGAGCAGGGCCGGTGTCGCCTTTCCCGTGCGCACCGTCGCGAAATCCCGACGTACCGCCTCGACCGCCTCGTCCATCCGTGCTTTGGCTTCATCCAACGACATGACCACCCCATCGCATCAGGTTCACCTCCGGATCAGGACGCCGTGCCCGGAGGCTCATGATACCAACGTGCCGACCCGATCTCCCCGAATGGCGGCCGAAACAGCCCCCTGATCCTCGAGATTGAGTACGATGATCGGAAGGTCGTTGTCCTTACAAAGAGAAACGGCGGCAGCGTCCATTACAGCCAACTCCCGCTGCGCGACCTCCTGGAAAGTAATGGACGGGATGAACTCTGCCGAGGGGTCCTGTGTTGGGTCTGCGCTGTAAACCCCTTTAACTTTCGTGGCCTTGATCACGACCTGCGATCCCATTTCGATCGCTCTAAGCGCCGCCGCCGTATCCGTCGAAAAGTAGGGATTGCCGGTGCCTCCGGCGAAGAGCACGACCCTTCCCTTCTCCATATGCCGCAGAGCCTTCCGCCGGATATAGGGCTCGGCGACCTCCTCCATGCGAATTGCCGTCATGACCCGCGTTGCAACCTTCTTGTGCTCCAGCAAGTCCTGAACCGCCAGGGCGTTGATGACGGTAGCCAACATCCCCATGTAGTCTGCCTGTACGCGATCCATCCCCTTCTTACTGGCCAGCGCCCCCCGCACGATGTTGCCCCCCCCGATGACTACACCGAGGCTGACGCCCATCTCGTGTACGGTAATGATTTCGTTCGTGAGCTGGTCCACCACCGACGGTTCGATGCCGAACCCTCGGTCTCCGGCCAACGCTTCGCCGGACAGCTTGAGCAGGACCCTCCCATACTTAGGAGCCTTAGTCATTCAGGATCCCTGGTGACTTAGGAGCCTCGGTCACATTCGTCCCGGTGCTCGGGTTCACTCACCCACCTTGAAACGCATAAACCGTGCGACTTCTATCTTCTCTCCGGTCTTGGCCGAGATCTCGGTGATCAGCTCTCCCACCGTCTGATCCGGATTTTTCACGAACGGCTGCGCAAGGAGCGTGCTCTCCTTGAAAAACTTGTTGAGCTTACCCTCGACGATTTTCGACGCGATATCGTCAGGCTTGCCCTGCTCCTTCACCTGCTCCTCATACACCTTTCGCTCGCGTGCGACGACGTCCTCTGGAATATCCTCCGGGCTGACGGAAAGGGGCGCCTGAGACGCAATGTGTAGCGCGATCTGTTTTGCCAAGCCCTGGAAGTCATCGGTCTTGGCCACGAAGTCGGTCTCGCAGTTCAACTCGACGATAACTGCAGTCCGGTTATCAAAATGTACGTAAGACCCGATCGCACCCTCATTGGCCGATTTCTCCGCCCGCTTCGCGGCCTTGGCCGCTCCCTTCGCCCGCAGCAAATCGATGGCCGCCTCGATGTCCCCGGCGGTCTCGGTCAGGGCCTTCTTACAATCCATCATGCCGGCTCCGGTACGGTCCCGGAGGGCTTTCACATCTTTCGCAGAAATCGACATCGTGTTGTCCGTCACTCGCTCATCATGTTGGGCCAATCTATAAAAAAAAGGCGGGAGCCCCCAAACTGCTCCGCCTTTCTCCGCCCCCACCAAAAGGGCACGAACACTGCGGTCGTCAGGATCCCGATTCGGCCTCACCCTCTTCACCATCGGCCGCCACTTCAGCATCGGCTGGCGCCTTAGCATCGGTTGCCGCTTCGGCATCAGTTGCCGCTTCGGCATCAGCTGCCGCTTCGGCATCGGCCGCCCCTTCGGCATCGGCCGCCCCTTCGGCATCGGCCGCCCCTTCGGCATCGGCCGCCGCTTCAGTATCGGCTGTCGCTTCAGTATCGGCTGCCGCTTCAGCATCGGCTGTCGCTTCAGCATCGGCTGTCGCTTCAGCATCGGCTGCCGCTTCAGTATCGGTGACCTCTTCCTCAGTTTCGGCCGCCTCCTTCGGGGGGGCCTCCACGTCCTCGGGCTCCACCTTCTCGTCCTCCGCAGGCACCACCGGAGCTGCAGCCGCCCCGAGATGCTGTTCGATGACCTCGGGCCGAGGCACGCGCTTCCTGCGGGGCGCCGCCGGGCGACTCGGGGTCTCGGTCACTTCGCCCGTTTCAGTCGAGTACGTTGTGGCCTGCGCATCCTGCACCTTCCGCTTCTGCTCCTCTGGCACTTGAGCGCTGGCCTCTTGAACCGACTGGGCGATCGCCTGTGTGATCAGTCCGACCGAGCGGATCGCATCGTCGTTGCCGGGAACCGGGTAATCTACCAGATCGGGATTCGCATTTGTGTCCGTGATCGCGACGACGGGAATTCCGAGGCGCCCCGCCTCACGCACCGCGCTCGCCTCACGCTTCACGTCGACGACGAACATTGCCCCCGGAAGGCGAGTCATGTCCTTCACGCCAGACAGATACTTGTTGAGCTTCACCCGCTCGCGGTCCAGGAGAAGTCGTTCCTTCTTCGTATAGAATTCGAAGGCGCTCTCTTCCTGTCCCCGCTCCAACTCCTTAAGCCGGCGGATCTGCTTCCGGATGGTCTCGAAGTTCGTGAGCATACCACCAAGCCAACGCTCGGTAACGTAAAATGCGCCGCATTGCTCCGCCTCTTGCTCGATGATCGATCGGAGCTGCCGTTTGGTACACACGAACAGGACTCGCTCGCCCGCGAGAACGACCTCGCGCACCGCTTCCTTGGCGACGACGAGCCGGTCGAGCGTCTTACGCAGGTCGATGATGTGGATCCCGTTGCGCTCCGTGAAGATGAATTTCCGCATCTTCGGATTCCAGCGGCGAGTCTGGTGTCCGAAATGGACTCCAGCCTCGAGAAGCTCACTCAGTCCCACCTGCTGTTGCTCCATAAATCTCGTCGTCTCGGGTTTCTAACGCTTCGAGAATTGGAACCGCTTACGCGCCTTGGGGCGACCCGGCTTCTTACGTTCGACCTTCCTTGAATCCCGCGTAAGAAATCCACCGGCTCGCATTACGGGCCGCAGATCCTCGTCGTGCTCGACAAGCGCCCTCGCCAGACCCATGCGAACGGCATCCGCCTGGCCGGTCGGACCACCACCGCGGACACGGACACGGACGTCGAACTGCCCATCCATTTCCGCAGCCTTGAGTGGATGTTCGATCCTCTGTTGGTGGGTGGGGCGGGGGAAGTAGTCCTCGAGGGAGCGAGAGTTGACCCACCACTCTCCCTTGCCGGGCTTGAGAATGACGCGGGCCACAGCTCTCTTCCGCCGGCCCACCGTCTGAATATGCGTTTTTGCCATAGATCCTTGTTTAGTTCACACTCAGACGTCGAGGGGCTGCGGCTCCTGGCCTTGGTGCGGGTGAGCCACGCCGGCGTATACCTTCAACTTCTTCCTCATGTGCTGTCCCAATTTATTCTTGGGAAGCATACCCCTAACGGCAAGTTCAATCACACGGTCGGGATGCCGTCCGATCATTCTCCGAAACGGAATATGTTTCTCGCTCCCCATAAAACCCGAGTGCGTGAAGTACGTTTTTTGGTCGGCTTTGCGACCGGTCAACACCACCTTCTCGGCGTTGATGACGACCACGTAATCGCCCACATCCAGGTGCGGCGTATACATGGGCTTATGCTTGCCACGGAGGATCCCCGCAACACCTGTGGCCAGCCGGCCCAAAGTTTTGCCTTCGGCATCGACGAGCCACCAACGGCGCTCGATATGTTCGGCTTTGGGAGTGTAAGTTTTCACGGTTTATCCGCTCAAAAATCAGCTACAGAGCAAAGAAGGATAGTGAAGCCTTTTCGGGGTGTCAACGGGGGAAAGAACAAGTATTTTCACGGGTTTTCGAGCGAGAGAGCCGGCGTCCTGGTACGTCTTCCAACAGCCTCTTAGAAGAAAGTCTCCAGAAAACGAGCCCGCGACGCGTGCCGGAGACGGATCAAGGCCTTTTGCTTGATCTGCCGAACCCGCTCCCGGGTGATGCCCATTAGCGCCCCAATCTCTTCGAGGGTCATCGGCTGCTGATCGTCCAGGCCGAAATACAGCCGAAGAATCTTGGCCTCCCGTTCCTTGAGCGAGGAAAGAGCGTTCTCCACGCTGTCCTTGAGAGCATGGTCGTACGCATCATCCTCGGGCGCGGGCGCATATTGGTCGGGCAGGTAGTCGAGCAGCCGGTGGTCTTCGCCGGGCGTGATCGGAGCGTCCAGAGAGAGATGCGACTGTGAGATCGCCAGCGTGCGCTCCACCTCTTGCTGGGAGATGTCCAGATCGTCCGCGATTTCCTCGACCGTGGGCTCACGGCCCAGTTCGTGTAGAAGCGCCGAACTTCTGCGCCCGATACGGTGGAGTGCGCCCGCCCGATTAAGGGGGACCCGAACGATGCGGCTCTGCTCCGCGGAACCTGTCAACGACAATGGGACACTCTACGGGATTAATTAGAGAGCAATGTCCTGTGTGGTGAGGGAAGGGATGGGAGGATTGATGAAGACGGCCTCCGGGAGCGGTTTGGGCTTCGGCACACCTCTGACGAAGCGTTCGGGATGAGCGGCCCATGCTTCGCGGAGCACGGATTTCCTGCCGGCAATGACCTGATCGGCGTTCCCGAAGTGGACCTGCTCGGGGGTTAGCATCGAGATGCCGCCATGGCGGTGCTCGGCATTGTACCAGCGGAAGAACGATCGACAGAACGTCTTGGCTTGGCCCTGATCCCCGAACCGTCCGGGAAACGAGGGATGGTACTTCAAGGTTTTGAACTGAGCCTCGGAAAACGGGTTGTCATCCGACACCTGAGGCCGGCTCAACGAGCGGGTCACGCCGAGGTCAGCGAGAAGTTGAGCGGTGCATTGGCTCGTCATTGGAGCTCCCCGATCCGAGTGCAGGGTCAGGACCCGGGGCTGGACGCCATGCTTCAGGCAGCTCTGCTGGATCAACCGGCCGGCCAGGGCCGAGTTCTCCCGGTCCGCCACCATCCAGCCCACGACGTAGCGGCTGTAGATGTCCATGATGACGTAGAGGTAGTAATAGCTCCACTTCTTCGGCCCGAGCAGCCGCGTGATATCCCAGGACCACACCTGGTTCGGCGCCGTGGCCATCAACTCGGGCTTCTTGTACTCGGGATGGGTGCGCTGCGCCCGGCGTTCCTGAACCGGCACCTCGGAGGCCAGAACACGATACATCGTGCGTTCGCTGCACAGGTAGACCTCTTCGTCGAGCAGCGTGGCCACCACCTCGGCGGGTGAGCGGTCCACGAACCGCTCCGAACACAGCGTGTCGAAGACCTCGCCTCGTTCCGTCTCGCTCAATGCCCGGGCGGGCGTCGGGCGGGGCTGCTGTTGCCCGGTTGATGGGCCTCGACGACGGTACAACGTCGATCGGGAGACCTCGAGGGCCGCGCACGCCGGTTTTACACCGACGTGCTTAGCCAGCTCATCGGCCGCCTTCAAGAGTTTGTCCCGTCGTCGAGGCTTATCCCCAGCAGCCCCGCAACTTTTCCCTGCACGTCGATGATCAGGTGTGCCTTCCTGAGCTCATTCTCGAGCCGTGCGTTTCGCCGCTCCAGCTTGCGTACCTTCTCATCCAGCGGATTTCGCTCCGGCTTGCGGCCGCGTTTCTTCGACAGGGCCTTCAGCGACCCGCTATGCGCCGCCTTGCGCCACGTCGTCAGGTGCGACGAGTACAGGCCCTCTCGCCGCAGGACTTGACCCACCTCGCCGGGCTCGGTGCACCGGTCCGCTTCTTCGACGATCCGCAGCTTGTACGACGGACTGAACCGCCGCCGTAGCGGCCTATCTACTACCTCCGGGTCCGCAGGAGCTGCCGCGCTTCGCTTGGCCTCCCCGGTTCCAGGGGCACTACCATTCTCTTCCATTCTCTCTCGCAGTCCCAACATGTTCGGTTTCTCTGCCTTCGCCCTACTCTAATTCTTTGCGTGCTCCGTGTCTCACGTACGTTGGCAGAGAGGGCCGCGAGGGCCTGTAGAATAGCTTGCCGGATCCACCACACCGCATAGCTGATGAACTTGATGCCCTTGGTCTCGTCGAACTTATGAGCAGCTCGGATGAGACCGAGGTTCCCCTCATTGATGAGATCGGAAAGCGGCACCCCTTGGTTCTGATACTTCTTTGCCACCGACACCACGAACCGGAGGTTGGAGCGGACCAGCTTATCGAGCGCCTCCTCCTCTCCACGCTTGATACCCTTGGCAAGGCGTACCTCTTCAGCCTTGTCGATCAGAGGATATTGGCTGATCTCTTTGAGGTATTGGTCAAGCGACCCTTCCCGGAAGGCACCTTTACGGGAAGCAAACCCCATCTAACCCTCGACATGAATCGAGGTATTGGTCAAGCGACCCTTCCCGGAAGGCACCTTTACGGGAAGCAAACCCCATCTAACCCTCGACATGAATCATGGTGTGTAGTTGCGCCACACCGGGACGGAGCAGCACCGAGCCACAAATATGATAAGGAAAGGCATCATCGGCGCAACAGCCCCACGAATGGCCACTCCGAGAGTCGTATCGCCGTACGTTCACTCACCGCCCACCACGCGTGCGCCCGATCAACGGATCGCGTGGCCCGCCCGCCCCCACCGTACGGTTCGAAGCCAGGGAATCCCGCGTCGGCTGGACGGGTCGTGCGAGAAGTACAGTCGCCACGGACGGCCCCGGATCGATCGCCGGTCTACGAAACCCCAGTATCGCGAGTCCTCGCTGTTGTCCCGGTTGTCTCCAAGAACGAAATAGCTGTTTTCAGGGACCGAGATGGGACCCCAGTTGTCCCTTGACGGACGATAGTTGTTCCTGGACGGACCTCTATCGTCCACCCACCCGCCACCGCCTTCCCCGTAGGGCTGATCGCGATCGATGCGGCCTGCCAACAAATGGCTCCTCTGCCACTTCATGTCGGAATGGCTCGCATCGCTGCTACGATCAATGTGACGAACGTAGTTCTCTTGCATCTCACGTCCGTTCACGAGAAGTGTCTTGTCTCTCATCTGGAGCGTGTCGCCCGGCACGCCCACCACCCGCTTGACGTAGTTCTTGTCCGGATCATGGGGTGGGTGGAACACGACGACTTCGCCACGGCTTGGCTCCCGCCAGGCCGGCAACCTCAGGCCCAAAAGCGGCACCTCCGCGCCATACACAGCCTTGTTGACGAGCAGGTAATCACCGACGAGCAGAGTCCCCTCCATCGAGGACGTGGGGATCTTAAAAGCCTCGACGAGGAAGGCGCGGACAGCCAAGAAAAGGACGACCGCGATGATGATCGATCGCGTCCACTCCCAGGTGACGCGCGCATAACCCGTCGACCTTTCCGATGCGTCTCTTTGACCCCTCACCATTCCGAGCGGGACCTCCAATAAGAATCCTTTGGCAGCCACCCGGCCGCGTGGCTCACCACCGGGCGGGCGTAGAGCACGGATACACACATCTCCGAACCCTGGTTCCAGCACGTCGAGTTATTGTGCCAACCTACATGTCGAGCCGGCTCCCCCCCAAAGTCCGTCCCGAAAGATGAAAAGCTTCCTTGTTCAGAGCCCCCGTCCTAGTGTTGTAGGAGCGATCGAGGTTGCCGGGGAGAGCAGAGCTTTCTTCTTGAACGGGTAGGTACATGGGCCAGCAGAACGCAAGGGTAACGAATTCAGGTGGTTAGAAAATTGTATCCGTTCTCGCTTCTGTTCCTGGCGATCGCAGGAGGCCTTCTGATGACTTGGATTCAGAATCGTGCTCCGGCGTCCGCTGCCAGCGGCTTGGACCCGTCCTCTCGCCTGGGGGAGAGCTGCCCGGAATCTATATCGGAAATCTGCACCGAGAGCGGGACCCTTCAAGGCGTCGTTGATGAGGTGACCCTCAGCTCAGCCTCGGTGTGTGTCGACGTGGGTTACCTCTGCGCCGAACTCGAGACAACGGGTTCCCAGCGAATCCTCCGGTGGCCGGCGGACACGGGCCGCCTCCGGATTCGGATTCCTCCCCCCCGGGGGTGGCCCCCGACCGTGCCCGCGCACTTCAGAGCGCAGTAGTGCGCGGAATACAGTACTGGCAACGCCGCCCCTTCGAACTCGTGATCGACACCCACCCCACCCCCTCGGGCCGAGCCGACATAGAGATCTCATGGGGACGGGGGCTCTCCGGATCTCAACTCGGTCTCACTCGGACTCGGTGGAGTCTCGAAAAGGGAGAGCCCAAGTTTGAAATCCTGGGTCTCACACTTGCCACTCGCAGCCCCAACTCGAACTACCAAATATCCCCGGAGCAGGTGCTACTTACGGCAGCCCATGAGATGGGGCACGCCCTCGGACTGCCGCACAGTGATTCTGAGCGCGACGTGATGTATCCGACGAACACTGCACGTAGCCTCTCCACCCGCGACTTCCGTACCGTGGGTGCCCTCTACCGTCTGCCGAACGGAGCCTTGATCCAACAAGACCCGTAGTGTAGAAGCCTTCCAGGTCACTCCTCTCGGTTGAGACCGTACTTCTCTATTTTCTTGTACAGGTTCGACCGGGGCATTCCGATCCGGCGGGCCGTCTCGCTCACGTTCCAGTCGTTGACGTGAAGTTTGTGCGCGATATACGCCATCTCGGCGTTCTCCTTGAATTCGCTGAAACCCTCAACGTTGAGAAGCGCAGTGCCAACCCCGTCACCGCTGGCCGTACCAGCGACAAGGGTGTCCACATCGTTCGCACGAACCGCCTCGCCCGGCGAAAGAATCAAGAGCCGTTCCACCGTGTTCCTGAGTTCGCGAACGTTTCCGGGCCAGTCGAGCGTCTCGAGCCGAAGGATCGCCTCATCCTCGATCGTCTTGGATGGTCCACGGTTCGAACCAACCGCCTGGGAGACGAAGTACTCGACCAACGGCTCAATGTCCTCCCGCCTCTCACGGAGTGGGGGCACCTCGATCGGGACGACATTGAGCCTATAGTAGAGATCCTCGCGGAACCGGCCTTCGGCGATCTCTTTCGACAACTCCTTGTTCGTCGCGGCAAACACCCGCACGTCGACGGTAACAGCCTTGGAGCCTCCCACCCGCGTCAGGACCCCTTCTTCGAGCACCCTCAGCACCTTGGCCTGAGCATCCAAAGACATGTCGCCGACCTCATCGAGAAAGAGGGTTCCGTCTTGGGCTTGCTCGAACTTGCCGGCATGGTCAGCGACGGCTCCGGTGAATGACCCCTTCATGTGGCCGAACAGCTCTGACTCGATCAGCTCAGAGGGGATCGCGGCACAGTTGACCTCGATGAAGGGGGAGTCGCGCCTGGACGAAGAGTGATGGAGAGCACGGGCGACGAGCTCCTTCCCCGTTCCGTTGTCACCGGTGATGAGCACACGTGCATCCGTGGGTGCGACTCGATCGATGCGCTCCATGACATCGCGGATGGCCTGCGACGTACCAACGATCTCGTGCCCGGTGCCGACCTCGCTTCGGAGAAGCTGGACACTCTCGGTGAGCCCCCGGAGTTCGAGGACGTTCCGGAGAGTCACGAGTAGCCGACCCGTATCTAGAGGCTTCTCCAGAAAATCAAAGGCCCCCTTGTGTGTCGCCTCGACTGCGGTATCGATCGTCCCGTGACCGCTGATCATGACCACACAGGCATTCGCGTCGAGATCGCGGATGCGTGTGAGCACTTCAAGGCCATCCAGACCCGACATCTTCACGTCAAGGAACGTGACGTGCGGGCGGAAGGATTGGAAGCGCTCCAGAGCCTCCGGACCATCCTCCGCAGTGACCACGTCGTGGTCCTCGTACTCGAAGACCTGCCTGAGTGCGCCGCGGATTGATTTTTCGTCGTCGACGATCAGGATTCGGGGCATGTCTTCACCGTGATCCGGGCATTCAACCGTCCCGCACGAGAATGAGGCGGTCCCGGAGCACATGGGCCGACCGCACCCCATCCGGGAGCGAAAACGGCAGGGCATCCTCGGGGAGTCCGGCCCTGCTCCGTCTGCCCAAAGCCACCAGGATCTTGGGCGTCATCCCGTCGGGGAGTGGCACCGGGATGAAGGAGGCATATACGCCATGTACGACGAGCGAAATCGCATCTTCGTCGAGGGGGGCGAGGGCACCCTCAACCGAGATGGAAACCGTATCGGGAAGGAAGCCCAGTATCCCATCCAGGGTGGGCAACCCGGGGAAAGCCTCAACAAGAACACGGGCGGTCAGCGTCACGACCCCATCGTGGAGGTCCACTTCCACATCCGAAACACCGCCCGGAACCATCCCGGGAGCGGAATACCGAAGCACTGAAACGACGTCCACGGCGCTCAGACTCAGTCGGTCCCCAATTTCTCCGCGGCGAAAACGTTCGAAACGATCCAGGGCGGCGTCGGCCAACTCCGGAGACGGCAAGACCTCCACCACCCTCTCCTCTTCGACGAACCAGCCCCGCACCCTTGGGAAGACCGACGGTCCCCACCTCCACCCCGCCAAGGCAGCAGCGATGATCAAGCCCGCGAGCCACACCCTTCCCAAGCACCCCTTGAGACAACCCGTTCCGAGCACAGCTCAGCCCCCGAACGAGGTGCTGTGCTTCAGGGTATACCGAGCGGCTCCAGCCTTGGACAGATGACTGCGCATCAAATCGAGCTTACGTACCATTACCTGACCTTGGTACGCCAAGTTCGCGGCCTTTTCATCCAGACCGCGGAACGCTCCAGCGCCGTCTTCAGCATCCGCTCGCCCAAGCGTGAGATGTGGATGAAACGCCCTCGTTTCGCGGTCGAAGCCGCATCCCATCAGAGCCCATTCGACGTCCTGCTTCAAACACCGCAGAGCGGGACTCGGCTCGACGCCCACCCAGATCACCTGCGGGCGGCGGATCGTCGGAAAGGCGCCAAGACCCTCTACCGCCAGATCGAGCCGACCCGTCGTCGAGGCCACATGATTGAGGGCATCCTGCACCCCTTCCAGACGGTCCTCCGCCACCTCACCTAGAAACTTCAGCGTGACGTGGTAATGCTCCGGTTCTACCCATCGCACGGGAAGCTCACACTCCCGTAGGATTTTTGAAGCCCGGTAAATCCGGTCGCGCTCCTTCTTGGGCAGGTTCAGCGCAACGAAAAGACGCATGGACGGGACGCAGGATCCGAGCAAGGTGTCGACGACGCGGAGGATCTCACGGCGGTGTTGGTGGAGCCCAGGAAGCACATGGCCAGAAGCTACCGGGATGGGGCAAAGCGTACAACCGGGCACGCCGCCGACACACGCCGCGACGCCCTCAGAGCGAGCCTTATCCCTCCACCAACTCCCGGTGAGCTCGGCTCGGGGCGCCGGCGTAAGCCTGGGGCTCCCGCTCGAGGCCGACGAGCCGCTGGGTCGGGTACGCCAACTCGATGTTCGGCTCGTTGGACATGATGTCGAGAGCGCCCTCCCAGAGCGTCTGGTCAAAACCCCGCCGCTGCCGCGGATCCGTGAGGAAGCGCATGGACAGGCAGATCCCGTGGTCCAGCACCGATGTATACACGGTCGCCGTCACCGTCCCAGGTGAAATCAACATCCCGCTCGCTTCCTTCCGCGAATATTCGGCCGCCACTTGGCTCGTCTCCACGCTCGCCTCGGCCACCATTTCCAGCAATAACATCTTGGCCCGCCGCCAGTCGCTCTCGAACGTGATCACAACGGGTATCTCATGCCACAAGAACGGAAACTCGGACGTGTAGTTTGCGATCGGATCGGTGAGGATCTTCGAGTTGGGGATTCGAATCAGGCGTCCAGCCTAGGTTCAAGGGGTCGTCGCAACAGTACCGTGTTGAAGGGTTTTCATAAGCCCCCGTTTTGCTGGACACTAGGCTGGTGAGAGCGACGGGGTCCAGAAAGAAAGAAGTGGGTTCTTGATGTCCCCAACCCGAGGGAGTCAGAAGCGACCGAAGGTCGTTGAAGGCTGTAGATACGGGAGCGGTAGAGCATTTCAACGCAAGGTTGAGGTCTGGTTCTTTGATGATAACAGATCTTCCAAGGTTTCCGCCGGAGTTCTCCAACCGAGGGTCTTGCGGGGGCGACTGTTGAGAGCGGCTGCGACGGCGGCGAGGTCGTCAGCGGTATGTCTGCTGAGGTCAGTGCCCTTTGGGAAGTACTGTCTCAACAGGCCGTTGGTGTTTTCGTTCGTGCCGCGCTGCCACGGGCTCTGCGGGTCGCAGAAGTAGACGGCCAGGCCAGTGTCGATGCGCAGCCGTGCGTGCTGAGCCATCTCTGCTCCCTGGTCCCATGTCAGAGACCGGCGGAGTTGCTCGGGCAGGGTCGTGATCGACGAAGCGATCGCGTCCCGGACGGCTTCGGCACCGTGTCCAGCCAACGCTGGACCGTTCTTGGTCCTGGGCTCGTCGTGTTTGTCAAGGCGGGGGAGGTGGAGCAGCGTCGTGAACCTGGAGGTCCGCTCGACCAGCGTTCCGATCGCCGAACTGCCCAGCCCCAAGATCAGGTCGCCTTCCCAGTGCCCGGGAACGGCGCGGTCGTCTGCCTCGGCCGGCCGCTCGCTGAGCATGATCTCGGGGTGAACGAACGCCTTGCCCCGTCTGCGGGTGCGTGCTCGAGGCACCCGTAGCGCGCGTCCCGTCCGAAGGCACGCTGTCAGCTCCCGTCGCAGCGCACCGCGGCCCTGAACGTAAAGCGCCTGGTAGATGGCTTCGTGCGATATACGCATGGACTCATCGCCGGGGAAGTCGACCCGTAGCCTGTTGGCGATCTGCTCGGGACTCCACGAGACCGCCCACCGCCGGTCTTGTCGGCGACCGTGACGCCGTCCGATCCAGCGCACATCGGGGCCTGCCAGAGCGGCACCGTCCAGAGCTCGGATCACGCCTCCGAGGCGATCCTGTACATACTGCCTCAGTTCGCCGTTCGTAGCGAGCTTCGCAAGCTTTGGACGTTTCGCTCGCCGATCGGCGTGCCATTGAGCGGTCGTGGCCCGATACTCGAGGTTCCTTCCTCCTGTAGCTGCGTTCCGCCGCAGTTCTCGCGAGATCGTCGAGGGTGAGCGGCCCAACTGCCGGGCGATCTCGCGTACGCCACGACCACGGGCTCGAAGAACGGCGATCTCTTCTCGCTCAATGAACGTGAGATAGCGCCGCGACTGGGGACGAAGATTGAGGGGTGACATGCCACCACATTCGCGAAACCAGCGCGCCCCGACAGCGGGGGACACACCCGCCGCCACGGCGGCCTCCTCGCTCGACTGACCTCGAGCTACCTCTTCCCAGAACCTCTGCCGATGCTCGCGGCGTCCCACCGGCGGACGGCCTGGTGAACGCATCCGTCGACGTAGAACTCGATCCGCTCCTCGGCGCCTGATTGCCTCCATCGCAACTCCTCCTCGAGGTGTTGCGACGGCCGCTTGAATTCACCCAGTACTCTGGTCGCTGTCCACCCAGTTACCGATCTCCAACAGATGGAAATGCAGCATCGATGTGTCGACCACGTCGCCCGAGTGAGGCCCGATCTGGATGCGGTCGCCCACCTCGAACGGTGGCTTCGCGATCAGCATCAACCAGCCGGCGAAATCCACGAGCAGGTCCTTCAGTGCAATCGCCACACCGGCGGAGACCAACCCCAAGAAGGTCCCGATCTGAGAAAGGCCGTCAACCCAGATCGCGATGATGAAAACCGTGGTGAGTGTCAGTGTGAGGTAGGCGAGCGTCTTCCCCCGCCGGTACTGCATCGCCCGATTTTCCACCGTGCCGGTAAGGAACAACCGCCCGATCCTGCGGATGAGCCACGCGCCCAACAGCACAGCAGCCGTAAGCCCGATTTCTCGCCACGGCAGAGTCTCGAACACGGCAATCCCTTCGAAAACGCCCGGCCCCTGCATGAGCATGGTGGAAAGCACCACCCCGGTAGGAATGGCGAACGAGAATCCCAGTGTGATCATACCCCTCTTAAACCTGTCATGCGCGCCGAATAGCGGCGGTCGAGTAGCGCCTGCCGAGCGCCCCCTGAGGGGTTACGCGCTTCCACTCCGGCGGGCAGAATGAGGAACCCACGTGAACGAGTTCCTTATTCAATTCATGTGCTCATGCGGCGTAAACGCAAGGTTTTAGAACAGCTTTGTGTCCGTCAGCCGCGCGGGGCCGATAGCCCTAGTTGTGCCAAAACGAACGTCTGTACTTCCTCCAGGCTGCTCGAGATTGGAACGCCCTTCGGCAACCCGGGGATCCCCTGATCTGACTCGACGTCCGATTCGTCATCTGATTCGACGAAGGCTATGACCGGTTGCCCGTACCTCACCGCGAGCCTGACTTCGCTGAGGGTTCCTGCGTCTCCCGGTAGAGCCACGATTACGTCCGAGGAAAGGACGTTGATATGGTTTCGCGACATGGGTTCCGTGCCACGTTCACCACTCAAAGCAAGATGTGTCAGGACCGGAATCTCCACCCATTGGTTTGGATATCCGTCCTTCGGTTTCGGACCTCCGTCCTTCGGTTTTTCGGGCGATTCATCGCAAGGAAGAATTCCGATGACCAGCCCGCGGCGGTCAGGCGTCTCGTAGAACGACTTGCTGACCACCGCCATTACACCGGCTCCGCCTCCGGTCAGCAGGTGGACTCCAGACTCCGCCAACCAGCGACCCAAAGCTGAGGCGTGCTCCAGGTGGGGTCTGCTACCGGATCCCATCACTCCGACGATGGCAGGCGGGTCATGGGAAGATGGGTAGGCGGGTCACGTTGACGATGGGCAGGCGGCTCACGGAAGGATGGCCACGCTCTCGACGCAGACGCGAAGCCTACGGGTCAATTGTCCATCCGCTCCCTCAGCACCTCGAAGAAGTTCTGCACGACCACATCTCGAACAACGGCGCCCGCGCTCCCCCCCAATCGGCCTGCGAGCAGACGCTGATCGTCGGGTGACATGTCAAATTGGCGAGTGCCCCTGCCCTTCACGACGTACATCCCGTCCTCGTCGGGGAAGATCGAGAAGCAGCGGCCCCGATGCCTGATCCACTCCGCCACCTGCTCGTCGGAGCGACCGAGCGTCTTCCAGCCCCGGACCAGCCGCTCCAGGTTCGCGGCCGAGCCGGCACGGGCGAACTCCAGCAACTCCGCCTCATTGTCGGCCGTGGCCGCGCGTGTGAGCGACCGGACCTTTGAGTACGAGATTTCTCCCCGAGCCATCGCGTCCGAGATGAGCGGAAGGCCTTCGAGTGCCCGTGCGGCCCGGACCTTCTCGTTCGCCGTGTTCCTCGTGATGCCGATCCACCACGCCAGCCACTCGGCACATGAGCCGAGGCCCTCTTCGGCCCAGTCGCGGTGTCGGTCCGACTCGGCGAGCGCCCTCAGGAACTCCCGGGTCGCTGCCGTGATTTCACCGAAGAGCACCGCAACGCGGTCCATACGGTCATGGCGCGCCTCGGACTCGATTGTCGCCCGATCCATCGTCTCCATCACCCCTCCCATCCGCATTGATTGCAACGAGTTAGGTTACAATATAACAAGGTGATTCTTGGGGCCCTGGGAGGCCGTCAGATCAAGAATCGGGCGTTGGCAGAACTGCAAAGGAGGCTTCAGGCCGCCAGGCGGTTCCACGGCCAAACCACCGGCCCCAGGAGCGAAGCGGGAGCCACATCCGAGACGACTCTCAGAGAGAGAGCGCCGATCTGTCAAGGGCTGGACGGGACGGATCGATGTCCGGATGAGACCGCTGAGATGCCGCTCACCCCACCCGGGAGCGATCGAGGAGACGGTACTGGATGGCCTCACCGACGTGATGGGCCCTCAGGCGGCCGGCCCCCTCCAGATCGGCAATGGTCCTGGCGACTTTGAGCACCCGATCGTGTGCCCGGGCCGAAAGCGCCAAGCGGGTCATGGCCTTTCCAAGAATTCGAGCGGACGTATCGTCCAGTGAGCACCAACGCCGGATCTCTCGGGATCTCATGTGGCTGTTTGCCGCCAACTCGGGAGCATGGTGAAAACGGTGGTGCTGCCGCTCACGAGCGGCCGTAACACGGTCCCGGACGGTGTCGCTCGGTTCGGGTGAACCCACCGCTCTCAGGTCTTCGACCGGGACGGCGGGCACCTCGATGTGGAGATCGATGCGGTCCAACAAGGGGCCGGACACGCGGGCACGATACCGGGCCACCGCCGCCGGATCGCAGGTGCACCGGTCTCCTTCCGCGCCGTACAGCCCGCACGGGCACGGGTTCATCGCAGCCGCGAGCATAAATCGCGCCGGATAACGTAGCGTTGTGCGCGCCCGCGAGTGACTCACGACGCCGTCCTCCATCGGTTGCCGAAGCGCCTCCAGTACAGACCGTCGATATTCCGGGAGCTCATCGAGGAACAGCACACCGTGATGGGCAAAGCTCACCTCGCCAGGTCGGGGAATCGCTCCGCCACCAACGAGCCCCGCGTCGCTCACAGTGTGATGGGGTGCCCGGAACGGACGCTCCGCGACAAGCGTACCCCCGGCCGGGACCAGCCCGGCGACCGAATGGACCTTCGTGAGGTCGATCGATTCCGCCACCGTGAGCGGGGGAAGGATCCCGGGAAGTCGCCGGGCCAACATCGTCTTGCCGGATCCTGGGGGTCCGATCAACAGGAGGTTATGGCCCCCGGCTGCGGCGATCTCGAGCGCCCGCTTCGCGAACTGCTGGCCACGCACGTCGGACAGATCGGCTTGCCGGGCCGGAGGACGCTCGAGAAGGCTGAGGGCGTCGAGGCGCGTCGGCGCGATCGTATTTCCCCCTGAAAGATGCTCCAACACATCCTCGAGGGTCTGGCCACCCAAAACTTCCACCCCTTCGACCGCGCCAGCCTCTCGGGCATTGGCCTTCGGTAGCAGGAGCTTCGTCACACCCCGAGCCTGGCACCCGGCGGCGATCGGTAGTCCTCCACGGATCGCCCTCAGGCGTCCAGCCAGCCCGAGCTCCCCGACCAGACATACGCCGTCTACCCGCTCCTGGGGTACCACCCCCATGCCGACCAGAACCGCCACCGCGATCGGAAGGTCGAAGGCGCTCCCCTCCTTGGGCACATCGGCAGGAGCGAGGTTGACGGTGATCCGCTTCGAAGGGACCCGATGTCCCACATGGCCCAGGGCGGCGATGACACGTTCCCGGCCCTCTCGCACGGCAGAATGCGGCAGGCCGACGACAACGAACGAGGGGAGTCCCAACGAAATGTTGACCTCCACCGACACCGCATGGCTCTCAACTCCGGCGACCGAAGCAGAGCCAACCTGTGCCAGCATGACCTCCTCCCGTACGGGGCACACGGCCCCGAAGGGGGGCCGTCGCCCCTAGGCTGACGGAGGCTGTGGGGCGGAGCCATGTCAGGGCAGGCCCCGAGGGCGACTGACGATGCCGGGCCCGTGCCGGTCTGTCCCGCATTCAGCCGAACAGCGGCGGCCTCCGCGTGTGGAAGTCCGTAGCGTCCTGCCAGGCCTTGGCCACCCTGAGCATCTCCGCATCCGCCCATAGCTGACCGATGAAGACCGTGCTCACTGGCGTCCCGTTGTCGTTGAACCCACTCGGCACGACCACTGCCGGATGACCGGTCAGATTGGTCATCATTGAGACGCCCGGGCCACTCGTCGGGGTGATGAACACATCGATCCCCTCCAGCGCTGCCTCGAGCGCGCCCATTAGCATCGTACGGACCCGGTTGGCCTGGATATACTCCGCGGCGGGAATCATCCGAGCGGTCCGGAACGAGTTGGGCCATGATCCCTGCGTCTGCCTGACCAGCAGATCGTCCCGACCGCTCAGCGTCAGTTCGTCGAACGCGGCCGCTGCTTCCGCGTTCAGGATGATTCTCAACGCATCGAGCGGATAGTCGGGGGGAAGATCGATCGGCACCGGCTCGACACCGAGCGAACGGAGCGTTTCGAGCGCCGAAGCGTCGTGGCCGGTCGCAAGCTCCGACTCGAAGCCGCGGCGGAAGTACCCGACCCTGAGATCCGATAGCGGCCGTTCGGAGTCCCAGTTGAAGGGCGCGGTGCGCGCCGTGGGATCCCGGCCATCGGCTCCGTGGATGGCATCGAAGACCAGCGCACAGTCCTCTACGCTGCGAGCAATGGGACCCAGCTTGTCCATGCTCCACGAGAGCGCCATGGCGCCGTACCGGCTGACCCGCCCGTAAGTCGGCCGGAGCCCTGTTACGCCGCAACGCGTCGACGGCGACACAATAGAGCCGAGCGTTTCACTGCCGATAGCGAAGCCCACGAGTCCGGCCGCGGTCGTCGCAGCCGAGCCTGCCGAGGACCCGCTGGAGCCCTGCTCGAGGTTCCAGGGGTTCCGGGTCCGGCCGCCGTACCAGTAGTCTCCCCGTGCGAGCGCCCCCAAGGTCAGCTTCGCCACCAGAATGGCGCCCGCCTCTTCGAGACGACGCACCACGGTCGCGTCCTCCGCGATGACCTGATTCTCGTACGGCTTGGCACCCCAGGTAGTGCGGAAGCCCTCAGCCGCCAGCAGATCCTTGGCTCCCCACGGGACGCCGTGAAGCGGGCCTCGGTAGGCACCACTCGCGATCTCACGATCCGCCCGGTCCGCATGCTCGAGCGCTCGATCGCTCATCAGCGTGATAACGGCCTCCAACGTGGGCCCGTGCCGTTCCAGCCGCTCCAGGTAGAGCATTGTGAGCTCCGTCGAGCTCAGTTGCCGAGTCCGAATCAGCTCGGAGAGCTGGGTGACCGGCATGAACGCCAGGGTCTCGGGGTCCCGGGGCCGCCGCAGCCCGATGTGCCTCGTGAACCGGGACGGACGGGTCTCCGAAGGGAGATCGCGGCCCGGAAGAGCGGGATCGAACTGGACGGCCGGCGTCACATAATTTGAAATAGGAAATTCGCGCAGCGCCTCATACGCCTCGAGATTTCGGTTCAGGCCCGCGATCATCAGGTCGCGCTCCTCCTCGGTGAAATCGAGGCCAGCCATCGTACTCGCATCCGCAAGGATCTCAGAGGTGATCTCCCCTCGCTCCTGTAACCGGGCCCAGAGCACCCCCGGGAGCAGCGTCCCACCCAAACCCAGCGCCGTCATATACGCCATGAATCCACGCCGATCGACGGCTTCGATACCTTCGAGGTTCTTCATCGCTCGCTCGCAAGCCTTGAGGAAAGAGCAGTGGGCCGATATCGTGCGCGCACCTATAGGCGTCACGCAAGTTCGCGGCGGTTGGTGCGATCGATTCCTGGTCAGAAATTCAAGGTGGGAGCTCTTCATGAACGTCGCCGTTCTCGGTGAAACACTGCCCGGTGAAGACCGGGTTGCACTGATACCCGCTGCCGTGTCTAAGCTGGAGAAACTCGGGTGTGAAGTTACCGTGCTGTCGGGAGCCGGCCTTCCGTCCCACTTCTCCAACGAGGAGTACCGCGAGGCGGGGGCGACGATCGCGCCGGACGTGAAGGCGGCCGTTCAGGGTGCCGGAGTCGTCTTGAAGGTGCAAGCGCCGACCGACCACGAGATCGCCGCGCTCCCCGAGGGTGTCGTGCTCATCTCGCTACTCTCGCCCCTCACACAACCGGAGCTGATCGGCAGGCTCGCCGATGCCAAAGTCAGCGCCTTCGCGCTGGAGCTCATTCCCCGGATCACGCGAGCTCAGAGCATGGACGTCCTCTCGTCGCAGGCCACCGTAGCAGGATACAAGGCCGTGCTTACGGGTGCCGACGAGCTCGCGAAGTTCCTGCCGATGTTCATGACCGCCGCCGGGACCATTCGCCCCGGGAAGGTGCTGATCCTCGGTGCCGGCGTGGCGGGGCTCCAGGCCATCGCCACCGCGCGCCGTCTAGGCGCCAAGGTGGAGGCCTTCGACGTGCGCCCCGCCGTGAAGGAGCAGATCGAAAGCCTGGGAGCCAAGTTCCTCGAGACCGAAGAGGAGGTCACCGGAGAGGGAGAAGGCGGCTACGCCAAGGAGCTCAGTGAAGAGCAGCACCAACGCGAGCTCGAGCTCATCGCAGCACACATCGCCGATACGGACCTGGTCATCACCACGGCCCAGATCCCGGGCCGGCCGGCGCCACGGCTCATCACCGAAGAGATGGTGGACTCCATGCACCCCGGATCGGTGATCGTGGATCTCGCGGCGTCTTCCGGAGGCAACTGTGACGTCACCCGCGAGGGCGAGACCGTCACAAGAAACGGCGTCAAAGTGATGGGCCCTGCAAACCTACCGGCCGAGATCCCCACGCACGCCAGCCAGATGTTCTCCAAGAACGTCGAGACGCTCCTCAAGGAACTCGTCGCCGAGGGTGAGCTGTCGCTCGACTTCGAGGACGAGATCGTCGCGGGCACATGCGTGACGCACGGGGGGGACGTGCTGCACGGGCCGACGAAGGAGAAGCTGGGCTAGTAGGCAGCCGCCGCGACCTCATCCGCCACTAGCCCCCCCCTTTGCCAATCTCCCCCTAGGCCCGTACCCTAGACCAGCGCAAGAGAGAGCAGGAGCCCCGTGACCCGACCCACATCGCTCCCCGGGGCGAATCCAGTGCCGACACCGACCGGAGCCGACCATGACCCGCACACTCTTCGACCGAGCCCGCGTGATCGCCGCCCTCGCAGCTGCGCTGATGCTGCTACCCTCCGCGATTACGGCCCAATACGTTCCGGCTCGTGGGGACGGGTGGGAGACGCGACGGCCCGCTGAGGTCGGGATGAGCGCCTCGAGAGTACAGGCGGCCGTAGACTTCGCGATCGCACACGAGGCACCCCAGCCGAGGGACCAGGAACAGGGTCAGAATCAGAGCTTCGGCCGTGAGCCGTTCGGCTTCGGCGTAGGCCCCTTCAAAGTACGCAGTGGAGCGGCCGGGGTGATCGTGCGCCACGGATATATCGTCGCAGAGTGGGGCGACACCCGCAGCGTGGACATGACACACAGCGTGTCGAAGTCGTTCCTGTCCACAACCGTCGGGCTGGCGGTTCAAGCGGGCCTCATCAGCTCGATCGACGACCTGGCCCGTGACTATATGGCTCCGGTGGATCTTCCCCCGGGGGACGGTGAGCCAGGCATCGACCGTGTGGGTTTCGGCGAGCCCGACGTCACCACCCTCTTCAACACGGAGCACAACCGCCAGATCACCTGGAGACACCTGCTCACGCAGAGCTCGGACTGGGAGGGGACACTCTGGGGTAAGCCGGATTGGGCGGACCGGCCCGATCAGGATCCCTCCACCTGGACCACCCGAGCGCGGCGCGCCCCGGGCACGGCATACGAGTACAACGACACCCGCGTGAACCTGCTAGCCCTTCTGGCGACGGGTGTGTGGCGCCAGCCCCTCCCGCAGATCCTGAAGGAGCGAGTCATGGATCCCATCGGAGCGTCACCGACCTGGCGCTGGTACGGCTACGAGAACTCGTGGATCACCCTCGACGGACGACAGGTGCAAGCCGTGAGCGGCGGCGGGCACTGGGGCGGGGGCATGTTCATCCACGCGAGGGACCAGGCACGCTTCGGACTGTTTACGCTACGGAGAGGCCTCTGGGGCGACGAACAACTCCTCGACGAAGCGTGGTTCGACATGGCCACGACGCCCTCCGCCGCAAACCAGACGTACGGCTTCATGAACTTCTTCCTCAACGTGCCCAACAGTCGGGGCCGGAAGGGGTACCCGAACGCGCCCAGCACGGCTTACTCACACCGTGGCAACGGCACCAACCTGGTCTACGTGGACCAGGAGAACGATCTCGTGGTCGTGGCTCGTTGGATCCCCGGGGGGGACATTAACGAGCTTCTGGGCCTGGTCATCGGCTCGATCGAAAGAGCGGCAGACGACGGCCCCTAAACCGACGACGGAGTCGTCGTCTACCGACACATCGTCGAGGACGCTCCCCCCAAGCGTGGCGTGGAGGAGGCTGGCGCATCTTGATAACCTGAGTAGGTTCCCCGGCAGTAACTACAGCGGTTGCCCACCGAAACAGTACTCGAGCCGGAATGGAGGAACCTGATGGGTGAAATGGTCGTGGGGCTGTACGTCTTCGTCCTCGCCACCCTCACGGGCCGGGAGATCATCACCAAGGTGCCCCCGACCCTACATACGCCCCTCATGTCGGGCGCCAACGCCATCTCTGGCATCGCGGTTGTCGGTGCGCTGGTGGTCTCAGCGCAGGTCGATTCGGGGCTCGCACAAATCCTGGGAATCACGGCGATCGTGATGGCGATGATCAATGTGGTAGGGGGCTTCATGGTCACCGACCGCATGCTCGAAATGTTCAAGAAAAACTAGCCGGCCAGGAGCCAATCCATGGATGTCTCCCTTTGGGCGGAGCTTTCCTACCTCTTTTCTTCCGTCCTATTTGTTGTCGGCCTCAAACGCCTCCAGTCCCCCGCCACAGCTCGTGCTGGGAACCGCTTGGCCGCATTGGCCATGCTCATCGCCATCGTCGCGACGCTGGTCGAAAACGAGGTTCTGAGTTGGACCGGCATCGTGGCCGGCATGGTGGTCGGCTCGCTCATTGGTGGCGTGGCGGCGCGCACGGTGAAGATGACCGACATGCCCCAGCTCGTGGGCATCTTCAACGGATTCGGGGGCGGCGCGTCGGCTCTCGTCGCGGCCGGCGAGCTCCTGCGGGTCCAATCGGCTGAGGCGGCTCTCGTGCTGGGCGACGGGTTTACCATCGCCATCTCTTGCCTCATCGGTACGGTGACCTTCTCGGGCAGCTTCGTCGCGTTCGGCAAGCTTCAGGGGCTCGTGTCGGGTAATCCCATTACGTTCCCCCTCCAGAAGACCTTCAGCGCCCTGCTCTTTCTGACGCTCCTGGTCCTGGGCACCTCGGTGATGGGCGTGTTCGAGGTCGGCGAACTCTCGGCTCTCACGGTCTTCTCGATCTTCATGGCGATCGCGCTCCTGCTGGGCATCCTCCTCGTGATTCCCATCGGTGGCGCGGACATGCCGGTGGTGATCTCGCTGCTCAACTCCTACTCGGGCTTGGCGGCGTCCGCCGCGGGGTTCGTGATCGGAAACAACGTGCTCATCATCAGTGGCGCGCTCGTCGGTGCGGCCGGTCTCATCCTGACGATGATCATGTGCAAGGCCATGAACCGCTCGTTGGCGAACGTGGCGTTCGGTGCGTTCGGTGGGCAGCCTGGCAAGGCCGCCCAGATCGCCTCGGGTGACAAGACCGCCCGCTCCGTAGACGCCGAAGGTGCGGCGATGATTCTGGCCTACGCCCAGTCCGTCGTCGTGGTGCCGGGTTACGGCCTCGCGGTCGCGCAGGCGCAACACGAACTCCGGAAGGCCATGGACAACCTCGAGGAGCGGGGTGTCGACGTGAAGTACGCCATCCACCCCGTGGCCGGCCGTATGCCCGGACACATGAACGTGCTACTCGCCGAGGCGGACGTGCCGTACGACAAGCTGTTCGACCTCGACGAGATCAACGAGGACTTCGGCCGAACCGACGTCGTGCTCGTCGTAGGCGCCAATGATGTCGTAAACCCCGACGCGCATGACCCCGAGAGCGTGATCGCAGGCATGCCGATCCTCGACGTCGACAGGGCGAAGAGTGTGATCATCATGAAGCGGAGTCTGTCGCCCGGATTCGCGGGAATCGACAATCCGCTCTTCTACATGGACCACTCTCTGATGTTCTTCGGAGATGCCAAGAGCTCGATGACCGATCTGGTGAGGGAAGTTCGCGAAGCCTGATTCTTAGTACGCTTCGCAGGGCCGAGGATCCCCGACCGGTAAGTAAAAATCAGGCGGGCTAACTCTCGGCGGCCCACTCCACTTCGAGCGATCCGAGTTGCTCCTCGACCTCCGCCACGAGCTTCGTGACAGGAACGGTCGAGACACCGCTCCCCTGGAAGAGAGCGAAAAAGAGACCGTCCGTGTGGCCGATGCTCGCATGGGTCACACCACTATCGAGGAAGCGGTTCAACCGAAGCGCGTCGGAGAGTGAGAGAGGGGTTCCGTACCTCGTGGGCGGCGCCTGGAAGAGTATCCGCACCACCGCCTCGCGCACGATCTGGAACTCTTCGACGATATCGCCCGCAGCCAAACCCCTCTGTGCACCAAGAGCCCCATAGAGCTCCGCAGCCCTCTTCCACACCGGGTCCACCACGGATCGCCGGTGATCCAAAGCCCCCGGGATCATACGTGTGAGCAAGTTGAGGAACCGTTCGAGAATACGCTCCATTTCCGGCTCCATGCTGACCCGATGTAAGATCTCCTCGAACCAGTATATGGCGAGGAATCCTCGCTGGGCCTCGAGCCACTCTCCGAGGTGTTTGTCGGGAGAGGGATGTGCCGTGCCGGGAGAGGGGTAGGTGCTCGCTACTGGAGACCGGGAGGACTGGGTCTCGGCGGGCTGAGCGGAATCCCTCATGACTCTCCCTGTGGAGGCGACGAAGTCTCCTGCAGGAACCTCTCAAGGTGCGTCATCAGGCGCCATCTCGCCAGAGGACGCTTCTTCATCTAGGAGCGTGGTGTCCTCTTCACTCTCAATCCGCTCCCCGTCCGCCCACGGTCGAAGCTGCAGGCGAATCACGGTGCCCTCGCCGCGGTCCGCCTCCGCGGTCACCGTACCATCCCACGATTCCACCAGCTTGCGAACGATGGCAAGGCCCAGTCCGGTACCGGTCGAACGAGTACTGAACTGCGGCTCGAAGATCCTTCCCATAAGGTCGACCGGAATCCCAGTGCCGTCATCCCGGACCCGGATCTCCACCGCGGTGGGCGCCGACACGGCTTCGATGACGACACTTCCGTCGCCATCGATTGCCGCCCGCGCATTCTCGAGCAGATTGCTCAAGACCTCCTTGAACTCGGTCTCACGGGCGCTGATGCGAGGCAGGTCCGGAGGGATGTCTGCAGCAAAGTCGATGGGCCCGCCCTCACCCCCCCGATACAACGTGAGAACCTCCCGTGCCACGGCACCCACGTCCACCGGTTCGAGCGGGACCTCGCCAGCGGCGGCCGGTGCACCGAAGCGTGAAAACCCACTCGCGATTTCGGCGAGGCGGTCGATTTCCCTCAGGATGGCCCCGACGTTACGCTCCAGGATCGACTCGAACTCCCCCTTTTGATCCTTCCAAGCCTTTCGGATGTGCTGTACGCTGAGCTTGATTGGAGTGAGCGGATTCTTCACTTCGTGCGCGACTTGGCGCGCCATCTCACCCCACGCGAGAATCCGCTCGGTCCGCAGTTCATCGGTGATGTCTTCGAGGGAAAGGACGATGCCCCCGGGGTCCTGCCGTGAGACTTCACGGGCCCGCACCCGGATGCGACGCTCACCGAGTTGGAACTCGACCGTGGCTTCGCGAAGCCCGTCCCGTAGGCAACCTTCCACCCATTCGACGAACTCGCCCCTCGGGCCATCGAACCGGGGCATACGCTCACCCACCTGCATCCGTCCCTCCAGGACGGCCTGAGCCCTCGCGTTTACCAGAATCACGCGGCCCAAGGCATCGAGTGCCACGACCCCCGTCGCGGCGTCTTCCATGATGGCCTCGGTACGGCTCGTCGTTCTGACGAGCGCCCGTCGTGCCCGGTGGAGACGCAACACCATCCGATTGAAGGTCGTGAAGACGGACCCGAACTCATCCGTTCGATCACCGGGTAATTGTACTTCGAGATTGCCGCCGCCCACCCTCTCGGATGCCACCTGGAGCTTGCGCATCGGACTGGTGAGGGTACGGCCGACCAGAAAGGCGAGACCCAGGGACAGCCCCGCACCAAGCAACACCACGAAGGCGATCAACTCGGCGATCTCACGCTGCCTCAACGTGGTCGCACCGGCCTGGAGCGGCACCTGGGTCGCCACGACGTCCCCGTCCGGAAGCCTTCGAAAAGCCATCAGATACTGGCGACGGCCGAGGCTCCCAAGCGTGGTCTCGAGAAGCTCTTCCCGGCTCTCGATCCGCTGATTCAACTCGAAAGGAATCAGCCCATCATACAAACCGAGTTCCACGAGGTCGTCCACCGACCCGCCCCGCAACTCCCCAGCCCGATACTCCAGGAGGTCCGCGCCCACGCGGCCGGACAGCAGGGTCATCGAGCCCTGTACGTCGCGGTAGAAGGCTGCTGCATCCGCCGCGACGCGCCCCGCGATCGCGGCGGCCGTTCTCTCGGTGGCCAGGTTCAGCGTTCGGAACGCGAGGGTGCCGAAGACGGCGGCCGACACGAGGAAAAACCCGAACAGCGCCACGGTGACTCTGGCACGAAAGGACGAGAACGGGTTCCTCCACGTTCGAACGGTGGGGCGTCGCCCGACGAGCACATACTGGCCCAGGGCCCACAAAAGAAGAATCGCCAATCCGTTTCCAAGCACCAGGAGCGTCCCTCGAGCCACAGCCAGCAGCGGCCTCGGCAAATCCAGGGCGTATTTGGCGTCGACCGCCCCGTCGGGATAGGGCACGCCCAACGTAGCCTCCCATCCCTCGGGGGTGCGACGCCAGACCGTCTGTTCGGAAAACGTCGCCTCGTCGCCTTCCAGAACCGGAACCATTGTGAGCGGGCTCTCACTCAAGGTCGCTAAACTCCCGAAGAGCGGACCGAACGGTGAGGAGTTCGAGAGTTCTCTCCGGGCCGGCAAAACGCCCGTAAGCACGCGGCCTCGGGCAAGCGGAACCTGAACCATGTAGTTCGCCTCGCCGAAGCCGAGACGCCGAACGAAGGCAGGCTCACCCTGACGGGCCTCCTCGAGGAAATCGTCGGCGGTGCCGGGACGTCCCCCGTCCACACCGATCGTGATCTCGAATTCCGGAAGGTCGCCAGCCGACCAAAGTGTGAGCCACACACCGGTTCCCTCCTCGGCCAACCCGCTCAGAATCCAACTCTCGTAGAGAAGCTCCGCCGACTCCGCACCGGCCGTATCCAGCGAATCAGCCGTATCCGCGAAGCGGTGAAGCACGTACTCGAGGTACGGATCCGCGGGAGCACCCAGGCGCGATAATTGAAGCTCGGCCTGGTCCATCCGGGCGTTTGTGCGGGCTCCCCAACCGATCACGACAGCGGCGGAGGACCCGATCGCCGCCGCTGCCCACCACGCCATCCAGTCGCGGCGCCCCCCTTGGAGGCCGGCGAGTCCGAAGGCGGCCAGAAGCGCCGGCAACGCCCATGCGCCGGTAACCCACCCGGGAATTGTTCCGGCCATCCGCACCCAGAAGGCTCCCCCCAAGCTGAGGCCCACGAGGGCGGCGATGGCCAACGTGATGGGGATCTGCGGACGTGCTCCCCCATCGGTGCGCTCCCCCAGGCGAAACGCACCGAGACAGACGAGTGTGAGCACGAGAGCCAAGCCCATTTGATAGATGATCCATCTCCCCTCCGCACCCGCCAGGAGTACCGGCCCCGCACCGCTCAAGATCAGCATGGACAGGAGTGGAAAGCCGATCAGCACCGCCAGGCCTGAAGCCAGGGACCCGAGCCGGAGCGCCGACGGCATATGAGCGGCCAATACCACGCTCAAAGCCACCCCAACGAGAAGCACGCGCTCGAACGTGACAGGCACGGGTCCGGGCAAGACGAAATCGGCCGCGGTGAAGAAGGGTGCCGAACCCATGGCGGCTCCCACCGGAGCCAAAAGGGCCAGCCCCAGAGGGGTAAGCGCCGCCGCAGCACGGTCGCTCTTGTCGGTTCCAGCTGTGAAGGCGAGCACCAACCAGGCGATGACCGCCATTAAGCCCACGACCCTCGACCATGTGGATCGAACGTCCCTCAGGCGCTGCTCCTGGGTGGGCCGGACGACTTCGACGCTGAAGAGGGTCTCACCCTCCCAGCGCAGATCGAAAACATCCTCGCCCGACGTCCTCTCGGCGCGGTAGATCCGGAGGTCCTCACCCACGCCGTCCCGGAAGTCGGTTACGAAGTCGCCCGGATTCTCCTCAAGATTTCGGGGTAGGTTCGCCTTGATCAGCGCCGCGGCCATCGCGGTCCCGCCGCCCGAGATGGGAGCCGTGAAATACAGGTAGCTGAAAAGGGGGCGGTCCCGGTATAGATATCTGACCTCTCCCGTCCTCAGCTCCGCCGGTACAACACCGCGGTGTACTCCCTCCCACAAACGGAATCCGCCCTCCGGCCCGTAGATCGTGGCGAGGGTCATTCCGGTCTCCTGGCGGACGTCCCGTAGCCCGTCGAGGAGGGCCGTATCGTCTCGCAACCCGTCGAGAACGGCCGGATTCGTCCCTTGGGAGGCCAGATCTCCAATACGCGTCACGGCTTCTTCGCCCTGTGTGAGCAGGCGCTGCAGGCGCTCGGTGAGTGCCTCCTCGGCTCGGGCACTTCGAGAATCCCAGTAGGCGTCGAAGTCCTGTGATATTCCACGTAGGTAGAAGTGCCCCGACGAGCCGGCAAGCGCACCGGCGAGGACGATGGCGCTTGAAAGTGCGCGAGCACGCCCACCACGGGGACGAGCTGCGAGGGCCGCGACTGCGGACCCCCCAGCGAACACGAGCAGGGGGAAGAAAGGCCAGCGTGTCCAGGCAGCCAGGCCGAGAACACCGAGCCAGGGCCCGAGACGAAAGAAGATGTCCCATGGATGGGAGGGAAACATCAAATCGCGAGACCGATCCGGAGCGGTCATTGAGGTTGAGCCGCTTTCCATCGTGCGATCAATGAACTCCTCGCCAGTTGCGACGACCACGGAATCAACGAAGTCGTGTTCATCCGAGACGGTCGACTATCTGCCCCATTCGCACTCCCCTGGAAGGTACGTCGAGGGGCGAGTCACCACACCTCCTCACGATCGGATACTTGGACGGCTGTTGAAGAAAAAGCCCTCTGCCCATACCGTCGAACGATCTATCGAGATCCGGTGTATATTGGGGCTATGCGCTTCTCGACTACCATCCACTCTCTACTCCTCGCCCTGCCGTGCGGCTTTGGAGCTAACGGATTCAGCTTCCTGCCGGAGGCCGTGGCCGCCCAGGCGGTCGAGGTGGATGAAGGCACATTCATTGTCGAGTCGGGCGGGCGACCAGTCGGAACCGAGACCTTTCGAATTCGCCGATCAGGGTTTGGTGACAACGCGCGGACGTTCGCCGAAGGCACGCTCGAAATCGTTGAAGACGGCTTGAGACGGACGATTCAGTCCCGCCTCGGCACCATCGGAATCGGGATGTCCCTCGACGCCTATCAGGCTAAGGTTTCCTCTCCGTCTGAACTCTCGATTCTCCTGGAACGCCGTGGAGATCGGATGGTCTCGGTGACATCGTCCGAGGCCGGAGTCGAAGAGCACGAGTATCGGCAGGTCCGAGCGCAAACGCCGACGGTGGTGCTGGATCGTTTTTTTGCCCATCACTACTTCTTCGTTGCACCTCACCAGACTCCGGGGGGAATCAACCTGTCGGCAATTCTCCCGAGGCCGGGAGGGCAGTCGACGGGAACGCTGCGCATGACCACTGTCGAGCCACTTACCGTGGGGGCAGTCACCATCCAGGCCCAGCGCCTGGAACTGCGCCTCGACGGAGCCGTGCACGATATTTGGCTGGACGGACAAAACCGGGTTCTGCGCGTTCAGATTCGCTCGCAGGACTACCTCGCACGACGCAGCGACCCACCGCCGGATTAGCCCCAGCTCCTCGCCCCACCGGTCACCCGAGGCTAAAGAAACACTTGCCTGTTTTACTTGCCTTGGCTAATTATTCGTACCGCAAAACGATTTCGTGAGAGAGCCGAACTATGGACGTCAGCGCGCGAAGAGTGGCTAGCGAGGTGTTGGAGGTCATTCCCCTCGTGACACGGAGGGTGGCCGCGGACCTTCGTAAATCGGACCGGTCCATGAAGTTGGCACATGTAGGCCTGCTGGGCATGGTGGCACGAAGTCCGCGCAGCTTGAGCGAACTCTCGGATTTCCACGCCGCGAGCATGCCGACGATGTCCAAGACGATCACAACCATCGAAAACCTTGGATGGGTTATACGGAACCGATCCAAGACGGATCGACGGGTGGTGATGGTCGAGGCGACCCCGGCCGGCCGGGCGGCTCTCAGAGAGGTGTACGACCGCGCAATCACTCCGATTGCGGAAGCCCTCGATTCGCTCACCGTAACGCAGCATCAGAAGCTCAGTGATGGCTTGAGCCTCCTCCGCGACGCGTTCGCGGATGCCCCGCCCGAACGGGAAGTGGAGAGTCCGCAGACTGGCTCTTCCGTAAACAGGAAGAGGTAATGATGAGAACCCACTGCGAAGCCAGCGGGGAGGGTGTGAAGGATCCCGCTAACGGACACGTAACCGGTCGAAACGAGCATGCCGCGGCGCGACCAGCGGCGCCTGAAACCGGCAGTCGAGACTAACGTAGTGTGTGGCTGGCGATACCGTGTGGGACGTGGGTCGTTCCTAGTCCGGGTCGCTCGTTCAGCGCGTGCGCCATAAAACTAAATGGAGGCATCCCTTGTTGACTAGATCGCTCCAAAGCGGAGCCCTGGCTCTGGCGCTCCTCTTCCTTCCGCGAGGAACTGCCGCACAGGAGTTCGTACCCATCGCCCTAACTCTGGAAGAAGCGATTGATATCGCCCGTCAGAACAACCCGGGGCTTCGGGCGGCACTCAACGATGAAGACCTCGCGAATTGGAACGTGCGGGCCGCCTACGGGGCCCTCTTTCCGTCGGCGTCGGTGAACGGCGGGGTCTCTTGGCAGGGTGCGGGGGAGCAGACCTTCGGGAGTCTGACCGCGGAGCAGCTCGGCTTTGCGAACCAACCATCGTTTCTGTTTTCCAACTACGACATCGGCCTGGAATACCAGATCAACGGCAGGACGTTGATGGCCCCGGGACAGGCCAAGGCGGATCGTGTGGCCACTTACGCTCAGATGGCCGGGGCGGAGGCGGACCTAATCTTCCAGGTCACACAAGGCTACATCGACGTTCTGCGGCAAACCGAACAGGTTCGGGTCTCCGAACAGCAGCGGGAGCGGGCGACCTTTAATCTTCGCCTTGTGGACGCACAGCTAGCGGTCGGGTCCGCGACCGGGGTGGACGTCGCCCAGGCCGAGGTGTCCGTAGGCCGGGCCGAGGTCACGATCCTACAGACCGCCAATGCCCTCGAGACCGCCCGCATAAGACTTCTGCAGCAGATGGGAGCCGATCTCGACTCACCTTTCGTGCCAACCACGCCCTTTGCTCTCTCGGACCCCCTTTGGGATCGTGAAGAGCTGTACGAGTTGGGATTGGAGAGTAACCCCAACCTCAGGTCTCTCCGCGCGAGTCGCTCGTCGAGCAGCTACGGGGTGAGAATGGCGAAGAGCACGTACCTTCCCTCGGTGAGCCTGAGAGCGGGCACAAGGGGATTTACGCGACGAGCGTCGAGTTCCGCGCTCAGCGTTCAGCAGGCGGAACTCCAGGCCCAGGGCTCCGTTCAGAATTGTCTGTTCTTCAACGATCTTTTTTCCCGGCTGGCCAACCCGCTTCCCTCTCAGGATTGCTCACAATTGGCGTTCACCGATGCGGACGCTCAGCAGATAAGGAATGAGAATAGGGATTTCCCGTTCAACTTTACGGGCCAACCAGCGACGTTGGGCCTTACGATCAGCCTTCCTATCTTCCAGGGCCTCAGCCGGCAACGCCAGGTCTCGGAGGCTCAGGTAAGGTTCGACGACTTGGACCTCAGCCTGAGGGAACAGGAGTTGGCGCTCCGTGCGGACATCGCCACGACGTTGGCCTCGGTGCGAGCGGCATATCAGGCCGCGCTGATCGAAGAACAGAACCAGACATTGGCCGACGAACAACTCCGTCTGGCGAGAGAGCGCTTCACGGTCGGGCTCGCCGACTTTCTAGAGCTTCTCGAAGCGGAAACCCTGAAGGTCGAAGCTGATCGGGAGCAGATCGCGGCGATCTTCGCATACCACGACTTACTCGCGAACCTGGAGGCGGTGGTAGGAAACTCCCTTCGCACACCCTGAGGCTACCGGCAAATCCATGACCGCTGAAGACGCCTGAACGCTATAGATTCAATGAACGCTGTAGATTCGATGAACGCTAGAAACAAGATATTGATCGGGATTGCGATCGTCGCCGTGATCGGCGGTGCGACAGCCCTCACCATCACTCAGCGTCGGGATCGGGGCGTGGCGGTTCGGCTGGATGTCGTCGCCCGCAGAGACCTCGTCGAGACCGTCACGGCCAGCGGGAACATTCGAGCGGGTCGGGTGGTGGACATCAGTTCCGATGTGTCGGCTCGGGTCACCGAACTACTCATCGACGAAGGTGACGACGTAGTACTTGATCAACTCTTGCTGCGACTCGACCCGACCCAGTTCGAAGCAAGCGTATCGCGGAACGAGGCATCACTGAACCAGGCCCGTGCCCAGGTGCGTCAACAGGAAGCCAATCTGCAGCGGGCCACCAGGGACTTCCAACGGCTAAGCGACCTGTTCACCCGTGATTCGCTGTTGGTCGCACGACAGCTACTCGATGACGCGGATACAGACATGGAGGTGGCCTCCCGCAGCCTGGAGTCGGCCCGGTTCGGGGTCGACCAGGCGATCGCCTCGCTCGATGAGGCGAATGAGCAGCTGAGCAAGACTGTTTTTCGAGCTCCCATCGCCGGAAAGGTGACCCGTCTCAACATAGAAGAGGGAGAGACCGTCATCGTCGGTACCATGAACAACCCCGGCAGCTTGGTCCTGACGATCAGTGAGCTGTCAAGGGTCGAGGCGGTCTTGGAGGTCGACGAGACGGACGTTCCGTATCTCGCGGTGGGCGACAGTACGATCCTCGAATTGGACGCGTTCCCGGACCGCCTCTTCAGCGGTGTCGTGACGGAGATCGGTAACAGCGCGATCAGGCCTCCTTCGTCCTCGGCCGGGAGCGGCCAAGCGGCCGCCATCGACTTCGAGGTGGTGATCACCATGGACGATCCCCCGGGAGGAATTCGCCCGGATCTGTCAGTCACGGCCGACATCATCACGGCGACGAGCAAGAGTTCCCTTTCCGTGCCGATCATTGCCCTGACGGTTCGGCCCGAAGAGGACGGCGCTGGCCCCATGCCGAACGAAGTTGTGGAGGACGATGAGCGGACACGTGGTCCGCTCGCGCGCCAGGAGGATGAAGACGTGGAGGGCGTGTTCGTCGTACAGGACGGCCAGGTCAGATTCGCCCCGGTTGAGGTCGGCATCACCGGCCAAGAGCACTTCGAGGTGCTCACCGGTGTCAACCAAGGGGACACCATTGTTGCCGGTCCTTATCAGCAGATTCGTCAGCTGAGCAACGGTGACCGGGTGCAGGAGCAGGCTGAAAACGAGGGGTCGTAAGCCACTCCGAGATCAGGTCTGTTTGGTCGCGGCTAACGGCATCCACGGGTCCGAACGGAGATCTTATGCAGCTCACCGAGGGAATCCGACTGGCGCTTCAGCAAATCCGGACTGAGAAGCTGAAGAGTTTCTTCAGTCTGCTCGGCGTCATCGTCGGGGTCATGTTCCTCATCGTGGTAGTAAGCATCGTCGAGGGGCTCGATCGTTACATCACCGAGGACCTCGCCACCTTGGCGTTCGGCGCCCATACCGTCACGCTCCAGAGGTGGGGGGAGGGGCCAAACCCGGGAGGCTCCGGTGCGCGTGCCCGGCAACGCCGTCCTCGGATTACCTACGAAGACTGGGAGGCCGTGAAGGAGCAGATCACGGTCCCCGCAAGCGTGGGTGCGGAGAGCAACACGGGCGGTGAGATCGTCGCTGACAACGGTCAGTCGGTCGAGAACGTTCAGATTCACGCCGTCTCGCCCGAGATCATGGCGATTCGCGACTGGGTCGTCGAAAGAGGGCGCACTTTTTCTGCTCAGGAGGCCGAGCGTGGCACCGCAGTCGTCGTGCTCGGCACGGAGACCGCCGACCTCCTCTTCGAGAATCTCGATCCCATCGGTCGCCGTGTACGTATCCGCGGATTCCCGTATCGCGTGATCGGCATCCTCGAAGAGCAAGGCAGCATGTTCGGACAATCGCTCGACAATCAGGCCATCGCTCCTGCCCGGTCACCGATTCAGGCGGTGACGAACCCGCGCGGTATCGTGGACCAGGTGGTGGCGCAGTCTGAGGATCAAGCCGACGTGCGAGCCCTCCAGAGAGAGATCGAGGGCATCATGCGGGCGCAGAGGCGTCTTCGCCCATCCCAGGACAACAATTTCGCGGTCGAGACGGCGGAGGATGCTCTGGCCTTCTGGGACGACATCTCCAGGATCCTGTTTGTTGCACTTCCGGGGTTGGTCTCGATCTCGCTGGTCGTGGGCGGCGTTGTCATCATGAACATCATGCTCGTATCGGTGATGCAGCGAACACGTGAAATCGGGGTACGGAAGGCAATCGGTGCCCGCCGGAGAGACATCTTGAGCCAGATCCTCATCGAGAGCGTAACACTCTCCGGGGTCGGGGCGTTGCTAGGCGTGGCGGTCGGGATCGGACTCACCTACCTGGTGAGGACACTTTCTCCCCTCCCAGCCGCTGTGGACGTGAAGTGGATCGCTCTCGGTGTGTCGCTGGGGGTAATTGTGGGGGTGGTTTCCGGCGTATACCCAGCGATGCGGGCCTCCAAGCTCGCCCCTGTCGACGCCCTGAGGTACGAGTGAGGTGGAAGTGACAGGCAAGATGGAAGTGACGAGTGGGACGGAAATGAGCGGCCTCACCATGCTCAAGGAGGGCGTCAGGATCGCCCTCGGCTCGATCAGCGCCAACAAGGTTCGCTCTGGCCTGACGATCCTCGGCGTTGCGATCGGTGTGGGTGTGGTGGTCATGATCTCTGCGCTCATAACCGGAATTCGAACGTCGGTCATGGAGGGGTTCGAGTCGGCGGGTCCGGACAACTTCGGCGTCATGCGCTTCGATTTTTCAGCAGTCCGCGCCTCGATAGGAAGTGGGCGGGAGCCCTGGTGGAATAAGCCGGCCATCGAGCCCGAGGAGGCCGAGCGTATAGCCCGTCTCCCAGCGGTCCAAGATGCGCTGTACAACTTCAGCTTCAGCACGACCATGGCGGTGGACGCGCATCGGGTGCGTGGGGTGCAATCCTCCGGATATTCATCCGGCTGGCCGGCCTACCAGCCGGGCACGTTCTCTTCGGGCCGGGACTTTACGCCGCAAGAGGTCGCCCAATCCCGTCCGCTGGTCGTCGTCTCGCTCTCACTCGCCGAGGAACTCTTCGGAGCACTTGATCCGCTCGGGAGGAAGATTCGTGTCACTGTGGGCAACCGAGCTGTGAGTCAGGCCTTCACGGTCGTCGGTGTGTTCGAACCGGAGGCGAACATCTTCTCAGCCGCGGTATCACATTTTGCCGTTTTTCCGTACAAGGCAGCTATGAAAAGGCTCCGAGCCTCGATTTTTCAAGCCAATATCTGGATCGTGCCGAGGCCATCCGTCCCTCCAGCGGAAGCGATCGACCAGGTGATCGGCTCCATGCGCTCCATGCGCGGCCTGCGCCCGAGGGATGAGAACAATTTCGCCGTCATGCGCTCAGATCAGCTTGTCGAGATGTTCAACACGTTCATCGGAGTGTTCTTCTTGATCATGCTCGCGCTCTCCTCCGTGGGTCTGCTGGTGGGCGGAATCGGTGTCATCGGTATCATGATGATTTCCGTGACCGAGCGTACCAGGGAAATCGGCGTTCGAAAGGCGGTGGGAGCCACCCGCCAGGAGATCATGTGGCAATTCCTGGTCGAGTCGGCGGTGCTCACGCTCCTGGGCGGTGTAGCCGGATTGGTTCTGGGCGCCGCACTTGCGGAGGGAGTCGCCGCCTATACACCTATCCCCGCCTCTATCCCGCTGTGGGCGATCTTCACGGCGATGGGGATGGCGATCGTAACTGGCATACTCTTCGGCATCGCCCCCGCGTATCGGGCGTCCCGTTTGGACCCCATCGCCGCTCTCCGCTACGAGTAGGCCCGATTTGCGACAATACCGATGACCGAACCCCTCGATCTCCTCGCGATCATGGCCCACCCCGATGACGCAGAGCTCTTATGCGGCGGCGCTCTCTCAAAAGCATCCGCGCATGGCGACCGGGTGGGGATTCTCGACCTCACACGGGGCGAAGCGGCCAGTACCGGGTCCGCAGAGACCCGTGAGAGGGAGGCGGCTCGCTCCGCCGAGGTGATGGGCTTGGCCACGCGCAGGAACGCGGGGCTCCCCGACGCAGGCCTGATCAATGATGACGCGTCGCGAAGGGTCGTGGTGGAATTGATCCGAGAGCTGCGGCCGAGGGTGATCGTGACGCATTGGCGTGAGGGTAGGCATCCGGATCACCGTGTCGCCGCCCAACTCGCCTATGACGCCTCTTTCCTCTCTGCACTGAAAAACTACGAGGCGCCCGGAGACGCCCACCGGCCCGACAAGGTGGTGCACTGTCTGCTCTTCCGTGAGGACGCCCCACCGCCGTCGTTCGTGGTGGATATCACCGATCACCTCGAGACGAAGATGGCGGCATTGGCATGTTTCGAGTCCCAGTTCTCCGGGAAAACCTCGGCAGGTGAGGTGTTCGGTGGGGGCGACCGACCTCTCGAGGACCAGATCCGTACACAGTGCGCCCACCATGGCTCGCGGATTCGTTGCGCCTACGGAGAGCCTTTTTGGACTCGCGAGACCGTTGCACTGGAGTCCCTCGGGCGTGACTTCGTCTCGACCTTCTGACCACAGCCGAACCGACTCTAGCCCGAGCAGTCCTTTAGGCCGAGCAGGCGGCTAGAGCGAGCATGACACCTCGAGAAGTAGTCTCCGCCAACTGGGGACCTCCGAACCGTGGATCTTCAGAGCCTTCGCGCTGGCGCCCCCGCCCTCGGACAGCCATGGCGCCAGCCACGCACTGATCTCGGTCGGGAGGTGGCCGAGGAGGTCTCCTCCCCGGCGATGCACCCAGACCTCTGGTGTTTCCTGATCCGGCAGATCGGGGATCAAGTAGAGCGAATCCCCCGCTTCGAGTGCCTCCAGATGGCGATCCCGATCGGCGAACGCGATCCCGTGGACCGTAGCACGGAAGTGCGGGGGCCGGCCATCCGGGAAGGGCGGACGATACCTGCTCATACAGGATGAAACGTCTGGACAGGTTGGAACGTTTGGATCAAGGTTCACCAGCCAAGGGTCATTCGGTAAGTTGTCCAACATAGGAGGGGCCTCGCCTCGGGGAAACACCGGGTCCGAACACGATCGCTCACGGGGAACGCATGTCGTCGATTTACCTCGATCACGCGGCTACGACGCCGATTCGCTCCGAGGTGCGCGAGGGGATGATCGCCATTCTGGAGGGCGACTTCGGTAATCCTTCCAGTGCGCATGGTTGGGGGCGCCGTGCGGCTGCACATCTAGAAGAGGCGCGCGAACGAGTGGCCGAGGCCATCGGGGCCGACCGAAGTGAGATCTACTTCGTGCGCGGCGGAACGGAATCAGACAACATGGCCATCATCGGCCACGCCGAAGCCGTGCGGCGTCAGGGAGGCACGCCCTTCGCCGTCGTATCCGCGGTTGAGCACAAAGCCGTGTTGGAAGCCGCTGCCGAAGTCGGAGAACGGTGCGGACGATGGAGTACCATTCCGGTTTACGCCGACGGCACGTTAGACATGGATGCACTCGACACGGCGCTCGCCGACGGCGCGTCGATCGTGTCCGTCATGACCGTGAACAACGAGGTCGGCATTTACCTGCCGATCAAGGAGGTAGCGGAGCGGACGCGGGCCCATGGCGCCGTTTTTCATACCGATGCGGTCCAGGCCCTAGGAAAGGTTCCGGTCAGTGTCGAAGACCTCCCAGTTGATCTTCTCTCCCTGACCGGACACAAGATTTACGGCGCGAAGGGCACGGGCGTGCTGTTTGTCCGGCGAGGCGTCGACATCACGCCCCTTATCTTTGGTGGAGGCCAGGAACGGGCGTTGCGGCCCGGCACGGAGGACGTGGCCGGGGCGGTTGGCATGTCCATCGCGGTGGATTTGGCCGTACAAGAACAGGAGGCCGAGGCCGATCGGCTCCGTGGGCTCCGCGACCTGCTCCAGTCCCGGCTGGAGAACTGTATTACCGGCCTCCGGGTCCACGGCGACGTGCCCGCTCGTGCCCCACATATCCTGAACGTAGGCATTCCGGACGTCGATCCCGAGGCGCTCCTCGCCGGTCTCGATCTGGAGGGAATCGCCGCTTCGGCGGGATCGGCCTGCGAGAGCGGGACTCAGGCGGCAAGCCACGTCCTCGAGGCTTTGTACGGCCGGTTGGAGGGGGTGGCGACTCTTCGGTTCAGTCCTGGACACTCCACCACTGAAGACGAAGTGATTCGCGCGGCTGACGCCACGCTGAGGGTACTGGAACGTATGTCGCGTGTTGAGGCGCGAGCGTGAAGAAGGCGACGAGGAGTCAGCGGATCCTGGTCGCCATGTCCGGTGGTGTCGACTCCTCGGTGGCGGCCGCTCTTCTGGTCCAGCAGGGGTACGACGTCGTGGGCGCGACGATGAAGACGTTTTGTTATTCCGGCGGCGAGGCGCCCTCCAAGACGTGCTGCGGGCTCGACGGCATCACCGACGCACGCCGTGTCTCGGACACACTCGGCATCCCCCATTACGTGTTCGACGTGGAGGAGGACTTCACGCGCGACGTGATCGACGACTTCGTCTCCGAATACGCCCGTGGTCGCACGCCAAATCCATGCGTGCGCTGCAACTCCAACACGAAGTTCAAGGATCTAATGAAGCGGGGGCGGCTCTTGGGCTGTGACGGGATCGCCTCCGGCCACTATGTCCGGATCGACCACTCGAACGTCTCTGCACCGGCCCTCTATCGGGGTATCGATACTTCGAAGGATCAGTCCTACTTCCTCTGGGGCCTTCCCAAGGAAATGTTACCCCTTCTCCATTTTCCTCTTGGAGACCTGACAAAGCGGCAGGTACGGGAGCAGGCCCGGGCGCTTGGCCTCGTCACGGCCGACAAGCCGGAATCGCAGGAAATCTGTTTCGTGCCCACAGGTGACTACCGGGATCTCCTCGAGAAACGGCTCGAATCGGCTCGAATCACAAAGGCGATCATCTCGGTGAGCTCTGGAACCGGGCCTTATCATCAAAGGCGATGGCGAGGTGCTCGGTGAGCACTCGGGGTACGCCAATTTCACGGTCGGCCAGCGCAAAGGACTAGGTGGGGGCTTTGGCCAGCCCCTCTACGTGATCGAGATCAGGGCGGACTCTCGCGAGGTCGTCGTGGGTACGGCCGAAGAGGGCGCCTCTAACGGCGTAGAGATCGGTGACGTGAACTGGCTAGCGTCGCCGCCCCCGGACGACTCACCCATTCGCGTCCAGATCCGGTACCGTGCTTTGGCCTTTCCAGCGACGGTGCACTCGACGGACGGGCCGTTTACCCTTGCCTTCGACGAGCCTCAGCGAGCCGTGACGCCAGGACAATCCGCCGTCTTTTTCGAGGGTGAGCGGGTGCTTGGCGGTGGACGGATCGAACGCGCCTTGGTCGCCGCAAAGGCCTGTTGAAGCAACCTTCTAATGCTTCATCCCGGATGACGAAGCGAATTCCTCCATTGCTTGCCTTTGCTCGTCGGTCAACGTCTCGGGGATCACCACCTCCACCCCGACGATCTGGTCCCCGACCCGCTCCCCTTTTTGGATACCGTGTCCACGAATGCGAAGCTTCGTGCCACTCTGTGTGCCCGGTGGGATCCGGAGATGCACCTTCTTACCGTACACCGTTCGTACAGCCATTTTGGAGCCGAGCGTGGCCTGGACGAGATTGACCTGTATGGTCACATGGATGTCCAACCCTTCACGGCGGAAGAAGTCGTGTGGCTTGATCTTGAACGTGATTATCAGGTCTCCAGGTTTACCGCCCCGGCTGCCACGTTCACCTTTGCCCGACAGGCGGACCTTCGATCCCGCTTCGACACCTTTCGGCACCGTGATCTTGAACCGCCGGTTCTGGCGCACCGCTCCACTCCCGCTACAGGCCTTGCACGGTGACTCAGGGATCTGCCCACGGCCGAAGCATGCCGGGCACGGGCGATTGACCGCAAAGCCTCCCTGGCCGAAAGAAATCGCGCCAGTGCCTTTACATTCGCTGCACTCTTGGGTCCCGGTGCCGGGCGATGCACCTGATCCTCCACAGGTGGCACACTCCTCGGTGATCGGTACATCGATGGAAATCTTGCCTCCCTTGGCGGCAGTAAGGAAGGAGATCTCCACCGAGTACTCGATGCTGCGCCCCTTCGCGGGCCCTCTATTCGTTTCCCGTGCCGCGGGCTTGGGTCGGCGATCGAAGATTGAACTGAAAATGTCTCCAAGACCTCCGAATCCCTCGAGATCTTCGAACGAGAATCCGCCGCCCGCATCCGAGCCTGAAGCCCTCGGCGCTCCTCGCCCACGGCCGAATCCGAGGTTGGGAATGCGGCGCATCTGGTCGTAATGTTTGCGCTTCTCGGGGTCTGAGAGCACCGCGTACGCCTCTCCGATCCCCTTGAAGCGCCCCGCTGCTTTCGCTCCCGGACTCGCGTCCGGATGGTACTTCTTCGCCAGTGCGCGGTAGGCCGACTTGATCTCGGCCTGGCTGGCCTTTTCCGAAACGCCGAGCGTCTTGTAGAAGTCCTTGGTGCCAGTCGCCACGACTCTCGCCTATTCGTGTTTGAAGACGACGACTCGGGCAGGTCGTACGAGGTGGCCCTTGAAGCGGTAACCCTTCTGGAACACCTCCTGGACCTTTTGATCGTTCTCGGGATCCTCGGTCGGAACGCCCAACATGGCCTCCATGACGTTGGGGTCGAAAACCTCGTCGACCGGGTCGATCAACTCCACGCCCGCAGCCTCGAGCGCCTGCCGGAATTTCCGCTCAACGAGGTCGACACCCTCGACCAAAGCCTCCACGGTCGTGCTCTCGGCCTGCCAAGCACCGACACGCTGGAGATCATCCAAACCGTCGACGAAACTCCGGAGCATGTCGGCCTGGCCTCTCGCCCAGGCCTCGGACAACTCGCTCTCGGCCCGGCGACGATAGTTCGTAAACTCAGCGACCAGACGAAGATGACGATCCTTGATGGTAGTGAGCTCCGTCTGCATATCGTCGAGAGCGGCTGACGGCTCGGCCTCGGCACTCTGTGCCCCGACCTCCTCGGTTAAAGCCTCATCGCCCGAGGCTTTCTCGGTCGAAGCCTCATCGCCCGAAGCGGTCTCGGTTGAAGCCCCGTCGCCCCGAGGGGCGCCCGTCGGTGCCTCTGGCGTCGGTGAAGTGCCCTCTTCCCTCGCCTCCACCTCCGAGGTCATCGTGTCTTCGGGCGGGTTGGTCTTTTTCTTACCCATTGTGCTCTCGATATCCCTTTTTTGGCGGCGGCGCATCCGACCGGCGTCCGAAGCCCTCGGGCCGAGCCGCCCCTGAGGACCCAGTGTCTTACGTGCCTCTGAACTTACTGCTTCTCGGGCCCTCCGGGAGCCCCGACGGTTTCCGAACAAGCAGGATTTAAGGCCCGGCCGCCAACATCTGGTACAGGAGAAGCAACGCCGTCTGACTCGCCCGTTCTCGGACCGCCTCACGATCCCCACTGAAGACCCGGTGTGACGTGCGCACGCGTCCCTGCGCGGCCACGGCGCACCACACCGTGCCGACCGGCTTCTCAGGAGTGCCTCCCCCCGGCCCAGCGATCCCTGTAATCCCGACGCCGACGTCGGCGTTCAAGAGGTCGGCGACACCGCGAGCCATGCCAGCCGCCACAGCCTCGGAAACCGCTCCGTTCTCAACGAGCAGCGCCTCCCCGACGCCGAGTAATTCGAGCTTGACCCGATCGGCATACGCGATCACTCCCCCCCGGAAGTAGGTCGAGAAGCCGGGGAGATCTGTGATCCTCTTCGACATGAGCCCCCCGGTACAGCTCTCGGCCACCGCCAAAGTGTGCGACTCGCTCGTCAGGACCTCGGCCACGGCCTCGACCAAGTCGCTCTTCTCCATCCCAATGCGGTAGGGCGCCACGATCGGGTCGAGAAGAGCCTGTGCTTCGTCCAGCAACTTCTCGGCCGCGTCCGCCCGCGACCGGGTCGAGATTCGTATCGAAACGCCCCGGAGGCCAGGAAGGAACGCCAGATCAACCTCCTCCCGGAGCCCCGACCGAACCTCATCGACCCGCTCGCCAAGCACGGACTCTGGAATCCCGGTCGTGTAGAGGGTCCGGTGCACGAGAGGAACCAGGCGATCTTCGAACCGATCACGTATGACATCCCCGAGTACATCCTCGAAGATCCCCCGCATTTCGCGAGGCACCCCAGGCAGAAGTGCCACTGAACGACCCTCGTGCTCCATCAGGAGTCCCGGTGCACTCCCAAACTTATTGGCCAGCACCTGAGCCCCGCGAGGCACCTCGGCCTGCGAAAGATTGCTGGCTGGAAGGTCCGGAAAACCAGCGGCTCGAAACCGTCCACGCAGATCGTCGACGATCTGGGGATCAGAACGAAGGTCGAGGTCCAAGAAGTCCGCGACGGCCGGCCGCGTCAGGTCGTCTCGGGTCGGCCCGAGTCCACCGGTCACGATGATCAGGTCGGCCACAGCCAGAGCCGCAGAAAGTGCGGCCTGAATCGCTTCGGCGTCATCCCCTACGACCCACCGCCGAACGACAGGCGCACCGAGGGCCGCCAGCTTTCTACCCAGCCAAGGCCCGTTCGTGTCTGTCGTCTCACCGGAGAGAAGCTCCTCACCGACGGCGACTACGGCAGCCTTAACCCGCTTGTTTCGGGACACACGCGTTCAGTTCCGGAAGCCCAACAGGGCACGGTAGGTCCATAGGTAGTCCACCATGGAGTAGATCGTGAGGATCAGCGCCAGAGCGAGGGTCACCCCGATCCAAGCTGAATGGACCTGCACGAAGGTCCGGTAGGGAAGGTTGGCCAGCCCCCAGGCGTTAGCGAACTCTTGCAGAGGGTACCACAGCAAGAGTCCGCCCGAAAACAGGTTCTGGAGAAGAGTTTTGTACTTGCCGGAAGTCCCGGCGGCGATCACCACATCCTGCCGGACCGCCCATTGCCTGAAGAGCGTGACCAGAAGCTCCCTTCCCAAAATCACGATCAATACCCACATCGGAAGCATGCCCCACCAGGGAATCAACCCCAATTCTCCTTCCCGGTGTGAAATAATGTAAAAAGGGATAAACGTCGATACGAGCAGCAGCTTATCAGCCAGCGGGTCGAGCAGTTTGCCCACGTCGGTGATCCAGCCGTGCTTTCGCGCCAGATATCCGTCCCAGAGATCGGACAGGCCGGCGACGACGAAAAGGACGAAGGCGACCAGGCGTGCACCCGCGGAGGGTGACAAGGCCAGAACAAAAATCGCCGGACAGGCTACGATTCGCCCGACCGTGATCACATTGGGGAGGTTACGACTCCCTGCCATGGTCGCCTCAGCTAAGGGCCTGAACGACCATCTTACTTACCGCGCCGAGCGTCTCAAAGACCCCTCGGCCCTCGATCGCTACTCCCTCGAAGTCGGGCACTCCCATGGGATTGAGCTGCGCCTTGAGGTCGCCCATCGGCATGGCGTTGGGCAAATCACGTTTGTTGTATTGCATAGCGAATGGGATTGTCGTGAGATCGTATCCGTAGGAGTCGAGGTTTTCGTAGAGATTGTGCATGGCTTCGATATTCGCCTCCATGCGCTCCGCCTGTGAGTCCGCCACGAATATCACGCCATCGACACCCTTCAAGATTAGCTTACGACTCGCGTTGTAGTAGACCTGACCGGGAACCGTGTACAGGTGAAACCGGGTCTTGAAGCCCTTTACATCACCGAGATCGATCGGTAGAAAATCGAAGAAGAGCGTCCGCTCGGTCTCCGTCGCGAGGGAAATCATCTTGCCCTTCGCGTCGGGATTTACCTTTGAATAAACGTATTCGAGGTTGGTGGTCTTTCCGCCCAACCCAGTGCCGTAATAAACAATCTTACAGTTGATTTCCCGGCCGGCGTAGTTGATCAGCGACATGAGGGGCTACGCTCTCTTCCGGTATGGCAAGTCGATCAATCCCTCCAAATCGTCCCCCACGATCTCTAGCCCCCGCATGGAAGCCAAGTTGGGATTCAGTGCTATCTGAGGCGGCGACAAAGATGAGCCCTCTCCCCAATCTGGGAGAGAGAAGCATAAGGTCGGGCAGACGGTCATGAAGGGCAACCTATCCAGCGGACAAGGCGGGACCCTTTGCGTCCTGCTCCATTCGCTCGACGATGGCCAGAGCCCGGCGGCGGAGCGCTTCTCGTGACTCCCATGCGACAAAATCCTTCATCAGATTGATGTGGTCCACGCTAGCTTCGGCTTTGGCCATGTGTCCCAAAGCGGCGAGGCGGCGAAAAAAAGACGGGTTGAAAAGGTCTCGGCTATGCCGCTGCATCTGATCACGAATCACCCACGCAGCCACCGCCCCCGCGGCTGCCGCGGCCAGAACCACAATGCCCGTATTCCGTGTCTTTCTTTCCATGGCCTACATCTCCCGTCGCCCGGCCAGAGCTTCGACGATCGTCGAACCGTCGACGTACTCCAGCTCGCTCCCCACCGGAAGGCCGCGTGCCAAACGTGTTACCCTCGGTCCCAGGGGGCGAATCACTCCCTGCAAATATACCGCCGTAGCCTCTCCCTCGACGCTCGAATTCGTGGCCACAACAACCTCCCTTATCGCTCCACCAGCCGACCGGATCCGCTCCAAAAGCGGCGTGACGTTGATCTCGTCCGGACCGACTCCATCCAAGGGCGAAAGCCGGCCACCAAGCACATGGTACAGGCCCCGGTATCCCCCTGCCCTCTCAATTACTCCAACCTCATACGCCTCCTCAACGATGCAGATGGTCGCCTCGTCTCGATTCGGACTTGAGCAGATCTCGCATCGCACCGATTCTGTAAAGTTCCCGCAGACCTCGCACGGACCGATCTTCTCCGCCAACTCGCGAATCGCCGCGGCGAGGCTGAACGCCTCCTCGCGAGGCCGCTTCAAGAGGTAGTATCCAAAACGTTGGGCTGTCTTGGACCCGACGCCTGGAAGCCGGGAGAATTCCTTTATGAGTTGTTGGATGACCGACACTAAAAACTAACTGGTCGGCGGAGGACCGGGGGAGATTTTCTTACGACGGGGGCAGCGCGCGCAGCGTGGTCGAGGCCGTGCCACCGCAACCCTTCAACGAGTAAGGTCATGCCCCAGATGGTGCTGGGCACGCTGTACTCCTTCAACAGCCTTCTAGAACAGACCGGGGAGTTGGATCGGCATCCCCCCTGCCGCCTTCTGCATGTCTTCCTCATACTGGCCCTGGGCCTTACCCTGAGCTTCCGATACCGCAGCCAACACCAAGTCCTCGAGCATTTCCACGTCGCGCGGATCCACCACCGTGGGATCGATCACGATCCGGGTCACGGTACCCTTTCCGTCGACCGTCGCTGTCACCATTCCCCCGCCGGACGAGGCAGAGATTTCACGAGCTGAAAGTTCCTCCTGCAACTGGGCCATCCGCGCCTGGAGCTGCTGGCCCATCTGCATGAGCTGCTCAATGTTCGTCATTGTAAAGCCCCTGCTTTGCAACGTTGTGGAATCAATCTAGTAATTCCAGGTCGAGTTCGTCTACCGCGTGTTGAAGGCCCGGTTCCCGTTTGATCAGCCCCTTCATCCTGTCCCTCCGAACCGCCTCGGGGCTGATACGCTCGCGGCGCAGAGGGGCCCCATCGGGCGCACCATCGGACTCATCATGGCCGGAGGCCCGAACCACAATCTCGGGCTCGGTATTATTCATCAACCCCCCTAGCGCCTTTTGAAGGGTTCTGCGGGCCGCGGGGTCTTCGAGACGTTCCAGACCCGGTCCAGCTGGAAGCTCGATGACCACCACGCCCTCAGCCTCGGAGTGGGAGACGTTGGCGGTCCTGAGAAAGGGGCGCATCCCGCTTGGAACACCAGAGCCTTCCTCGACCAACAAACCCCAAGCGTCCTCAGCAGTGAGTGGTTCACCGGGTGATTTCTGAGCGGAGGCCTCCTCAGGTGCCTGGGGAGCACCCGTGAACGGGCCCGAGAGCGGTTCAGCCGCCGATGCCGCCCCGGAGGAAGCCCCCCGTGGCACACTCTCCGGTGGAGGGCTCCCACCAAGACCTGCCAGCAATTCCTCCAACTTCACGGTCCGATCCATATAACTGATGCGAAGCAGCAGCATCTCGAGCACTACCTGAGGATTTGGGCTACGCCTAAGGCTTCCGGCACTTTCGACGTCGGACGCCACCGCGAGCATCCGAGTCAGGTCCGCCGGGCTGAACGGAGCAAGCCTGGCCTTGAAAATATCACGGGTGTCGGCATCGAGATCCGGGGGAGTTCCTCCCAGAGCGAGCCTCAGGAAGGCCCGAAGCGAGTCCACTAGGCCGTGGTAAAACTCGACCAGGTCGTACCCCTCGTCGAGCAGCCGCTCCACGAAACCGAAGATCTCGCCATGTTTCCCCTCGCCCCATATGTCCAAGAGTTCTACATAACGCTCGTTGTCGACCAGGCCCAGCACCCGGCGCACCGTCTCCTGACTGATTTCCCCGCCAGTGAGGGCGATCACCTGATCCAGCAGAGAGAGAGCGTCCCTCATCCCTCCGTCGGCCTTCCGCGCGATGGTTCTGAGAGCCTCTTCCGGAGCCGAGAAACCCTCCTGCTCGAGCACGGTCACCAGGCGATCCATGATGTCGGAAATGCCGATGCGCCGGAAGTCGAATCGCTGGCATCGAGAAAGAACCGGTGCCGCGGTCTGCTGGATCTTGTGCGGCTCTGTAGTCGCGAACACGAAGATCACTCGTGGAGGCGGTTCCTCGAGGACCTTCAACAGCGCGTTCCAAGCCTCCCGCGTGAGCATGTGGGCCTCATCCAAGATGAAGACCTTGTGGCCGCCTTCCTGCGAAGGTGCATACATGGCCCGCTCACGAAGTTGCCTCGCATCGTCGACACCTCTGTTCGAAGCCGCATCGATCTCGATGACGTCTAGGGCGGTCTGCCCGCTCCAAATTCTGGCGCAGCTTTCACACTCCCCACAGGGCTCGCCAGGCTCTCCCCGAACCGAGCAGTTGAGGGCCATCGCGAGTATACGCGCAAGCGTCGTCTTGCCAACACCTCGGGGGCCGCAGAAAAGGTAGGCGTGCCCCACCCGGCCGTCTGATATTGCCCGGCGAAGCGTTTCGGAGACGTGTTTCTGGGTCGCGACATCGGCGAAGCGCCGAGGTCGGTATTTTCGAGCTAACGCCGTGTGGGACAACGTCTTAAAGTTCCGTGACCGGTGGTGCGGAGGCCCGGCACGGCGCCACTGGTGGCACGCGGTCGGTCGAGACGCCGCACGAGAAGCAGAAAAATGCCCCAGGCGACCCGCAGCAACGATCACCACACTTACCGCTGCTACCGGCAAGGTCCTGACGGAGTTCGTGGGCTTTCGCCCTACGGACCTGGGGCACCTGAAACTTAGACCGTGACGAAAGGAGCGTCAACGTCGCAGAAGCACATAAAAAGCAGCTATGAAGTAGGGTTGATGCCGGTTTTCAGGACGCCACAATCACTCGGTCCACGCTCCCTCGACGTGCTCCAATTCAAAGCTCCCATCGGGCATCAACCGTACCGAAACAGCGTCGAACCGATAGGATCGCGCCCTGAACTCGCTCCTTGCGATCCACGCGCGGGCGGCCACGGAAATCGCGTGACGCTTTTTCCGGGTGATAGCCTCCAGGGGATGGCCGAACGCGGGCCCGCCGCGACCCTTTACCTCGACAAACGCAACGAGTCCATCCTTCTCCACCACGAGGTCGATCTCTTTGCGGAGAAAGCGAAAGTTGCGGTCAAGGACTCGCCAACCCCGCTTAATCAAGAGGACTTCGGCCAGCGCCTCGAAACGGCGGCCACGACGTACAGTGTTCAAGGTGAAAGTAAATGCTTCGGGCTGGGGGGACTCGTCCGTAGCCTATCTTCGTTGGAACCGGGGGGCGGAGCCATGGCAGGAGGGGACCCACCTGGGTACCCGGGTGGAGGCCCGCTGTACTTCTTCAACCCGGCCGCTGCACCTCATGCCCTATCGCGTCCGCAATCACCCGGATCTGATCCATGAGTTCCCTGAACTGCTCCGGATAAAGCGACTGCGCACCGTCCGATCGAGCCTCCGGGGGATTGGCATGCACCTCTACCATCAAGCCGTCGGCGCCGGCGGCCACGGCGGCACGGGCCATCGGAATGACCTTGTCCCGAATCCCCGTCCCGTGACTTGGATCCGCGATGATCGGAAGGTGGGAAAGGGACTTCACGACGGGGATGGCCGTGAGATCCAACACGTTGCGCGTGTGCGTGTCGAAACTCCGAACACCGCGCTCGCAAAGGATCACCTGTTCGTTTCCTTCGGCCAGGATATACTCGGCCGCGAGGAGCAACTCGTCTATGGTGGCGGACATCCCCCGCTTGAGCAGCACCGGCGTGTTGGATCGGCCAGCCCGACGCAGCACAGGATAGTTCTGCATGTTGCGGGCCCCGATCTGAATGATGTCGGCATATTGAGCGACCAGGTCGACCCCTTCGGGGTCCAACGCCTCCGTCACGATCGCCATCCCCGTGGCCTCTCTGGCCCGGGCCAGCATCTTGAGTCCCTCCTCGCCAAGTCCCTGCCAGGAGTAGGGTGACGTACGAGGCTTGAACGCGCCCCCACGGAGTACTGTGGCTCCCGCCTCCTTGAGTTGGTGTGCGATGTCGAGGATGTCCTGGGCACCCTCCACGGCGCACGGGCCGGCAATGACGTTGATTTCTTCACCCCCGAACCGAACCCCGTTTGCCAGTTCGACGACGGTATCCGAATCACGCCATTCACGAGACACCTGTTTGTACGGCTTGGTCACGGGGATGATCTCGAGCACGCCCAACAGTCCCTGTATCCGGGCGTCGTCGACCCCCCCGTCGTTCCCCATGAGGCCGACGGTTGTCCGCTGTTTTCCCGGCATAGGGCGAGCTTCGTAGCCCAACCGCTCGATCTCGTCCACGACGGCCTGTACTTCAGTCTCGGAGGCGCCGTGCTTCATCACGACCAACATGTGCTAATCACCTCCTAGAGGCCTGTTGCTCTATGCGGCCGATCCGCTGGCCTCGAGAGCCTCGTGAAGCTGTACGCCCACGATCGTGCTCACGCCTGGCTCCTCCATCGTCACGCCGTAGATCCAGTCGGCGGCCTCGATCGAGCGCGGATTATGGGTGATGAGCACGAATTGTGTCTCCTCCTTGAACTCCTGGAGAAGTCGGATGAATCGCCCGATGTTGTTCTCATCCAAGGGCGCGTCCACCTCATCGAGCACGCAGAACGGACTCGGCTTCACAAGATAGATGCCGAAGAGCAGTGAAAGCGCCGTGAGCGCCCGCTCCCCCCCGGAGAGCAAATCAATACGCTGGGTCTTCTTTCCCTTCGGCGACGCATGGATCTCGATCGGGGACTCCAGCGGATCTTGCGAATCCGTAAGCCAGATGTCCGCTTCTCCACCCTCGAACAGCCTCGTGAACGTGGCGCGGAAATTTTCGCGGATCTCTTCGAAGGTATTCTCGAAAAGGTCGATGGCGGTCTCGTTGATCTTCCGAATGGCGGCCTTCAGGTCGTTGCGGGCGGCAATGAGATCGTCTCTCTGCTCCGAGAGGAAACCGAGCCTAGCGCTCTCCTCCTCGTGCTCTTCCACCGCAAGCATGTTGACGAGTCCGATCCGCTCCAGCTGGATGACGATGTCCTCCAACTCCGCCTGTAACTCCTCCGGCGTACCCTCCACCGGTTCGGCCTCTTCCAAAAGGCGATCGATCGGCCGTCCCCACTCGCCCTCCAACCTCTCCTGAATCAAGCCGATGCCGCCCGATACCTCCTGGCGCTCGAGTTCGAGCTGGTGCCGCCGGTCCACAGCCTCCCGCTCTGCACTCCGTAGCCCGCGGGCCACGCGCTCGGCTTCGGCCAGATCCTCGGCCACACCGGTAAGCAACGTGCTCCTCTCGTCCAACACCGCGCGAGCGGCGTCCCGCTCATCGAAGAGGCGCTCGGTCTCCTTTTCGCCCTCCTCTTGTAGCTCGACGGCCGTCGCGACGTCACTAGTCAGAACCTTTTCTTCGGCGTCCAGATCGGCCAAACGTTGCTCCTGCACACTACGGTCACGGGTTAAATCCTCGACGCGTTGTGCCACTTGTTTGGCCTCTTCCTCCGCACGAGCGAGCTGAATCGAAAGCCGGGCCTCCTCGCCGCGCGCCTCCTCCCACTCGTCTTGAACCACAGCCAACTCGCTTCGGGAAGCCTCGCGGGCCTCCCGTGTACCGCTTTCCTGGGCGAGAAGCCCTTCACGATCCTCCTTGGCTGTCCTGGCACGCTCCACAGCACGGGCACGAGCGGCCCGGGTCCCTTCGAGCTGTCTCGCGAGCTCATCCCGGTGCGTGTCGATGCGGGCGCGCTGGTCTACTTGGGCCGCACCCTCGGCACTCGCTGTCCGTAACTCGTCCTGCGCATCGAGTAACGCGGTCCGGGCCTGTTCGACCGCCGCCTCCGCCTCTGCGTATCGAGTCTCTTCCTTCTCCAAGCTTTGCCGACATGCCGAAGCTTCTGCCTCCGCATCCGACAAGGTGGCGCGGAGCATCACGAGGCGGTCTCTCCGCTCGAGCAGTCCTGATATCACGAAAGGGGTTCCGACTCGAATCAAGCCTCGCGGGTCGAGAATCGTACCGTCCCGAAGCAGCCGCGGCCGCAAGGGGCGGCCCTCCATCCCAGCGTCGTCGACGAGATCGACCTCACCGAGCAAAGCTTCGACCCAAGGAGCCCCCTCGCCGACGCCACGGACCGACTCGAGGAGAGTCCCACTCGCCTTGTCCGGAACGTGATCGAGCGGAAGCAGGATGAGCCCGCCGCCTCCCTCCCAGTCCTCAGAGAACCACCGTATCAGTCGATCGGCGGTCTGGCTGTCCCTCACGATCAAGGCCTTGGCCAGCGTCCCCAGGTAGGCCTCCACCGCCGGACCCAACTCGGGCGGAACGTCGATGAAGTCCAACAGTGACCCGACGACATCTCCGTCCCCGAGTTCGAGGGCCGCCTTGGTCGCCGGATCGATCCCCTCCTGCGCCCGTTCAAGGGCCTCCAACGCGGCCACGTCCGCGTTGATGCCCTGCTGGGTGTGCACCGCATGCAGTTCCCCGCGCCTCGCGATTTCGAGCGAGGATTTCGCATCGTCCAGGGCGGCCCGCGCCGAATCCAGCAGGGCCTCGGCCTTCTCGACCCCACGCTCTAGGCCGCCGATACGCCCAGTAAACAGATCTCCCTGTGATTCGAGATCGGAGAGGGCGTCAGATGCGTCGCTCAACTCTGAATCGATCCGTTGGAGACGGCGCTCGAGTTCCGCAGCCTGGCCTTGCGCCGCGTCTGCATCACCCTCGAGTTGAGCCCCCTTCCGGACCACGTCACGTTCGTAGTGCTCCATCTCGTCTAAACGAGCACGCGCCTCTTCGAGACGGGCACGGACGGACGCCAGAACCTCGGCGTGTCGCGTGACATCCGCCCGAATCTGCTCCCGTTCTGTGTCCCCGCCAGCGTGGCGCCCATCCAACGCCGTCAGCTCCTTCACCACTTCACGCAAGCGAGTCTCCGACCCGTCCCGGTCCCCTCCGATCTGCCCGAGGCGACGTTCCGCGTATCCTCTTCGCTCCTCCGCCACCGCGAGTTCACGCTCCCACTCGACGAGCCGCTCCCGGATTCCGCCCAGGGCCGCCGCCGCCTCGGTCCTAGATCGCTCGGCATCCACCTCTTCCAGGCGCAACGTCTCGACATTCGCTTCGGCGGTCCGGAGTTCGGCCACCATGCCCTGGCCGGTCTTCCGGTCTCCGTCCAGGGCCCTGTCCAACTCCGTCAAGCGATCCCGCAGCCTTCCCAGGTCGTGGCCTACGACGGATACTTCAACGGCCAGGCGCCGCTCTCGAAGCGTCTTGTACCGTTCCGCCTTTCCCTTCTGCCGGGCCAGGGACCGAACCTTGGTCTCGACTTCGCCGATCACATCCTCCAATCGCGTCAGGTCCCGCTCGGCATGCTCGAGGCGCCGCATCGCCGCCTTGCGACGGTCCTTGTACTTGCCGATCCCCGAGGCCTCCTCGAAGAGCTGGCGGCGCTCCTCCGCTCGATCCGACAGAATCGCGTCGATCATTCGATTTTCAATGACCGAGTAGGCGTTGGCGCCGAGCCCGGTACCGCGGCAGACGTCCAATACATCGCGAAGCCGACACGTAGAGCGATTCAGCGAATAGTCGCTCCCTCCGTCTCGGTAGACGGTGCGTCCGATCTCGACCTCCTTGAACGCCACAGGCAGCCCGCCGTCCTCATTGGAAACCGCCATGGTGACCGAGCCACGGTTGACCGGCCGACGATTCAACGATCCCTGGAAGATGGCTTCCTCCATCTTTCCACCTCGGATGGCCGAGGGACGCTGCTCCCCCAACACCCACCGGATGGCATCGCTGATATTGGACTTTCCGCATCCGTTGGGACCAACGATGGCGGTGATCCCTTCATGGAAGTCGATGACGGTGGCGTCGGCGAAGGACTTGAACCCATGGATGCGAAGGGATCGAAGCTTCATTCAGGCAGTGTTCCCCGTCGAAGCGTCAGAACCAATGCTCCGATGTCGGCGGCATTGATCATCCGTCCCATCTCTTCAGCTTCGACCTCATCCCTGAAGGCTCCGCCGTATACACGCACGCGCGAGCTGCCATCTGCATACGCAACCCGGAGCGAGTACGCCGGAATCGAAGCCCGAGCCAACGCCTCGACTCTGCCTTGCGCATTCACCTCCGATTCATACTCGCCGAAATAGAACGCGTATTGTCTGCCGCGCACCTCCCAATCGGCCGGGTTCTCACGATCCGTCATGACAACAGCGACAGGCTCCCTGAGGGCAGTTGCCTCTACTGCGTTATACGCGGGGCCGGCGTAGAGTGCGAACTGGCTCCTCCCGTTCACGTCCAAGGGGGTCACGAAGAAGAGAAGATTCGGAAGCCTGACCCGTAGGGCATCTCTAATCGCCCAAACATCCTCTATCTCACTCCAGAAGTCGATAAACAGGACGTGGGTCATGATCGGAGTTTGAGGTGTCGGACCCGGTAACGCCGCGGGGGGAGGTACGTAGGTTCGGACCCGGCCGTCGGGTGTAATCCCGGGGATGTTTATAAGGCCGGAGTATGCGATTGCGTAGAAACCACCCCCCCCGAGCACGGACGTCGCCAACGTGATCAGGACCAGACGCATTAAGACCTCACGCCTCCTTTGCCACCTCAACCGGGCGAGCCCTTTGTAGCGGCCCCGGGCCTTCCCTTCCGCCGCGGCCTCCTCCCCCAGCTCCTCCGTCGGAGAAGGTTGGACGGTGAACGCGACGGGAGAAGCCTCGACACCGAGCGCGGGTGGAGAAGCCGCAGCACTGAACAAGCCTGGAGAAGCCGCAACACCGACCTCCCCTGGAGTATCCTCGGCATCCAGCTCTACCGGCGCACCGGAAGCAGCAGGGGCCGGCTCCCCCAGCACGGCCGCCACGCCAATCCCGGAATCGGCAACATCGGCAACATCGGTCATTTCGAGGTCGAGAGTCGCGAGATCACCACCGTCGCTCACGTCAGCATCGGTAGACTCCAGGTCTGCACTCTCTCCCCCGTCGTGGACCAGAGCTGTCGGCTCCACGTCGAGCGACGCCACCGTCTCCGCCTCGTCCGACTGGGCAGGCGGGGCCTGATCCGGATCCGACCCCACTTTTGGCGACACCTCTGAGTCGTACTGTGCGCCCTTCAGGCCCGACAGGCTGAATGCATCGGTCGTCTTAGGCAGATCATCGGCGGAGAAGGTCGGCGGCGCCTCATCCTCCGGTGGTCCAGGCTCCCCGACAAGAGCCTTCTCGGCCTCTGAGATAGGTGGTGCAGGTGATGCCTCCCCGACAAGAGCCTTCTCGGCCTCTGAGACAGGTGGCGCAGGTGATGCCTCCCCGACAAGAGCCTTCTCGGCCTCTGAGACAGGCGGCCCGGGCAGCACGTCGACGGAGGCCACATCACCCTCTTCATAGTCACCGTCGACGGACGGAACGTCTCCGTTCGCCGGGCCCAGAACCGCGATGAGCGGGCCCGACTCGCTCCCAAGGATGGCATCGACATCCTTCGATGGCGGAGCGAGCACCAGGACCCCTTCGGCTCGCTTGGTCATAGCCTCCACACCCGGAGTGCCAGTCGACACGTGAAAAACGAGTGTTGCTCCCGCTTCCCTGCACCCGCGAATCACCATGTCCCATTTGACGTGTGCCAGCACGTCGGCGACTTCAATGACCGGCGTTCCGGCGGGAGCGAGCATCAGCCCGCCTTCGACACGTTCCGTAATTCGCTGAGCCGATGCTCCATAGAGCACCATGTCAGACACACCTTCACCATTCTCGACACCCACGGCCTCATGGAGCACCGGGCCGTCGAGGCGTGCATCCGCAAGAATGATGCGGCGCCCGGACGCCGCCCACCTCTTGGCCACTGCCACGCTCGCCTGCGCCCCCCAGTCGCGGTCGATCTCGGAATCGACGAGAATGACGACGCAAGCGGATACCGCGTCACCGTCGCCGAGGGCAGATTCGATCTCCCCTGGCAGACTCCCAATGGCCGGATCCAAAGGCTGCCAAGCCTGATTTTCTGGATTCATCCGTGCGTTCTCGACATGACGATCACTCGGCCCCATGAGTCGCTGATCGATGAGAAGAACGACCCCGAAGCGGCCACCCGCTTAACGGCGCAAAGTAACCCCCGCTCAGGTAGAGGTCCACTTGGCTGCCAACCACGAGAGATGCCGCCGCCACTCGAGTACACCAGTATTTGGGGTCTCGATGTCCGGGACGGCGATAAAGATGATGGTCATCGCCCGTACGGAAGAGTAAGATCAGCCGTCGAAGTCGAGCCTCGGGGCATCTCCCCAGAGTACTTCCAACTGATAGAATTGGCGCGCCTCTTCGTGGAACACGTGTACGACGAAATCGATGTAGTCGATCAGTACCCACCGGCCACCTTGGAGGCCCTCGATATGTTCCGGCCGGATCTCTTCCTTCTTCAATCGGTCGACGATGTTTTCGGCGATCGCCTTCACCTGTACATCGGACCGGCCGGAGGCGAGCAGAAAATAGTCCGTGGCACCCCATATGCCGGCGAGGTCTAGGGCGACGACGTCGGTCGCTTTGAGCTCGAGAGCCAGCTCCGCGGCTCGTTCGACAGCCTCGGTGACTTCGGGCCGTACTCTTTTGGGGGCTACCCGCATATGGGACCTTGGTGAGGGGCTAGAAGGGTGATCACACTCCTAATCTTCGCCCCTTACCACCTGGACCTCGACCTCTACCTCGACCTGACTATGGAGGCGGACAACAACCCTCACGACCCCCACCATCTTCAGGGGCTCTTCGAGCATCACGATCCGGCGATCCACCTCGAAATCCAGTCCGCCTTGGTTCAGCCGGTCCGCCACGTCAGCGTTCGTGACCGCTCCGAACAGCCTCCCATCATCGCCAGCGCGGACGTGGAACACCATGGAGGTGCCTTCCAACTGCGACGCGCGGCGGCGAGCCTCTAGGTAGTCGTGTTTCGCATGCTCCTCGGCCTCACCGCGCTCCCGTTCCAATCTCCGCAAATTGCCGGCGCTGGCGAGGAACGCCAGGCCCTGGGGGATGAGATAATTCCGCGCGTAACCCGCCTTCACCTCAACGACATCGCCTTGAGCTCCGAGCCGGTCAACCGTCTTTCTCAGAATGAGCTTCATCAATCTTTCTCCATCTACGATTTGCCGCCGGCGACCGCCTCGGCCTTCGACCGAAGGTCGAGCCAGGTATCACCCACGCCTAGAAGCAGGGCGCCCGGAATCAGCACGGGCCAGAGGAACAACGTTACGACTAGCAAGAAAAGGAAACCAAGACCCGTCACCCCGCCGCTGAGAAAGAGTAGCACTGCTGCTCCGCGCATGGCGTAAAGCCCGCCCATGAATACAACGGCGTTTCCCCCTCCACTCGTCCATCCCTCTCCGGCACCGAAAACGAGCAGTGCGAGGCCGACCAGCAACAGCCAGACGAGGTGATCATTGAACCGGAAATCGCGAAGTGGCCCCAATCCCAGCCCACTCCCAGCCGAGAGCCTTACGTAGGCCCACCATGCGACCGCCAAGCCTGACAGAGAGGATAACCCCAGAAGAGCCGGAAAAAGCCTTCCAAACTGTGCGGTCCACTCGTAGGCCGTATTCAGACCGGCCGTAGTGTACGCCTCGGGGTCGCTCTCTATCAACCACTGCGCCATGACGCCGGCAAACCGCATCAGCCCCTCGGTAATGACCCAATCCACCATGGACCATGAACCCGGCCGGACCACCAGCAGCGCGCCTACGAGTGCGGTGGTCGACGCGACGGCCGCTAGAGCGCGAGGGAAGAATCGGCTCCGGGGCCACCGCATGGTCAGCACGACAAACGAACCGGCAAGCACAACGGCCCACCCACGTTCGAAATACCAGACGCCCCCGCGCGCCGGTACACCCACAGCAACCAAGACGGCGAAAATCGCCGCCACCGCCGCGGGCAGCCTACGCAGACCGAGCACCATCGTGAGCGCAAGGAACGGAAAGGCCACCAACACCCCTGCACTGGTGAACAGAGAAAGGATGAGGGTAATGAACCAAAGACCCGCAGCCCTGGGCCAGGTTCGCTCATCAGCCACCACACTCGACTGTAGCGACGAAATGCTTAGACCTCGTGATCCCGGATGTACGGGATCAGGGCCAGATAACGAGCCCGCTTGATCGCCCGTCCGAGATCACGCTGAAAACGGGCGGTGACCTTCGTCGTTCGTTTGGGCAGTATCTTGCCCTGTTCCGTCATGAAGTGCGAAAGCGTCGCGACATCCTTGTAATTCAGCAGCTCGATGACCGGTCCTTCCATGCGGCGGCGGCGGCCGCGGCCTCCGCTGAACTCAGGAGGACTGAAACCCCTATCGACATCCTCCTCTTCAATGGGAGCATCCTCATCAGAGCCACCATCGTCGTCATCGTCCTTGTCGTCCTTGTCGCCGCGCGAGGGAGGCGCTGCCCCGAGTAGGGAATGTCCGGTCGTCGGCTCTCCCTCATTGAGCACGATCAAGTATCGAAGCAACTCCACGTCGAGCCTGAGCACACGCTCGAACTCTGGAAGGCCGTCTGATTCGGCCCGGACCTGTGCGACGACGTAATATCCGCTGGTCTGCTTCTTCACAGGGTAGGCCATCTGCCGCACACCCCAATGATCTACGGCAACGACCTCCCCGCTTTTTCCGAGCACGAGAGGATGAAACTTCTCGAGTTTCTTGTTGACGCTGTCCTCGTCGAGGGTCGCGTCGAAAATGTAGACGATCTCGTACAAACGCATGTCGTAACTCCCACGGTCCGCTTGAAAAGACGGGCCCCGCCGTTCCGACGGAGCGGGATGAGCCCCTCAATATAGGCCTTGGATTGGTGTTTGGTACCCCTGGTCTGGACCTGGGCTGCGCCCTACCCGAACAGGCGGGCAACCCAGCCAGCGAGGCTGGACACTTGGCCCCCAACCTCGAGATCCCAGACCCGCACGAACCAAGGCGCCAACACCAACGAAACCACGCTCATCAGCTTGATCAAGATGTTCAGAGACGGCCCGGACGTGTCCTTGAACGGGTCACCCACGGTATCCCCTACCACGGCAGCCTTGTGGGGCTCGGAGCCCTTACCGCCGTGGGCGCCGCTTTCGATCATCTTCTTGGCGTTGTCCCAAGCGCCGCCCGCGTTGGCCATGAAGAGAGCCATGAGCACGCCCGTCACGGTCGCTCCCGCGAGGAAGCCTCCAAGGGCTTCGACACCGAGGACGCGACCGACGATGACCGGGGCGAGAATCGCGGTTACACCCGGAAGGATCATCTCCCGAAGCGCGGCATCGGTCGAGATCGCCACGCAGCGGGCGGAGTCCGGCTGCTCTGTCCCATCCATAATGCCGGGCTTCTCACGGAACTGCCGTCGGACTTCCTCAACCATCCCCTGCGCCGCACGTCCCACGGCCGTCATCGTGAGGGCCGCGATGAAGAAGGGTAACATCCCGCCGATGAACAGCCCGATCACGACCAACGGATTCACGAGGTCGATGCCGGTCTGGTCGAGCCCCACTTTGCTGGCGAAAGCGGAGAACAGCGCGAGCGCCGTGAGAGCTGCAGATCCGATGGCGAATCCCTTACCCTGAGCTGCGGTGGTGTTTCCGATCGCGTCCAGGGAGTCGGTGATCGCGCGCGTTTCCGGTCCCAGGCCACTCATCTCGCTGATTCCACCCGCATTGTCCGCGATCGGACCATATGCGTCGACCGACATGGTCACGCCGACGGTCGCCAGCATCCCAACCGCCGCTATGCCGATCCCGTACAGGCCGGCGGCTTGGAAGGAGGCATAAATCGCGACACAGATGAGGAGCATGGGAATAGCCGTGGACTCCATGCCTACGGCCAATCCGGTGATCAGGTTGGTCGCCGCTCCGGTCTCGCTGGCTTCGGCGATCTTTCGGACTGGCTTCGCAGACGTGTAGTACTCGGTGACGAGACCAATGGCGGTGCCCACCAGAGTCCCCGCCAGAATGGCGATCCAGGGCCCGAGAGCCGGAAGCGTCCGCCCCTCGACGACCATCGTGAAGTCCATCGAACGTACCACGAAGAACATCGCCGCCAGGAAAAGGGCGGCGGCGATGAAGGTGACGTTGCGTAGGGCGGCCGCCGGATCCGTGCGCTCGAGCAGCTTCATCATGCCGATACCGACGAGTGAAGCGAGCAGGCCAACCATGACCGTCACGATGGGGAGTGCTATGGCGTTTCCAACATTCCCGGCGAGAGAGGCCGAAGTAGCTGCGATCGCAATCGTGGCAATCACAGAGCCCACGTACGACTCGAAGATGTCCGCGCCCATGCCGGCAACGTCACCGACGTTGTCGCCTACATTGTCGGCGATCGTAGCCGGGTTGCGTGGATCATCCTCCGGAATGCCGGCTTCGACCTTGCCCACGAGATCCGCTCCGACATCGGCCGCCTTCGTGTAGATCCCGCCCCCGACGCGGGCGAAGAGGGCGATCGTGCTCGCACCCATCGCAAAGCCGGCGATGATCTCGGCAAACCGTGAGTGCTCGGAGGCTCCGATGGCTCCGGCTCCGTACTGCCAATAAATCGCTCCGATGCCCACGAGACCGAGCGCCGCCACCGAGAGTCCCATTACGGCCCCACCAAAAAAAGCGACTCGAAGTGCCTTGCCCGCACCCGACTGATTCGCCGCCGCCGACGTCCGGACATTCGCCCTGGTGGCGGACTTCATGCCGAAGAACCCTGCCATGACCGAGCAGAGAGCGCCGATGAGGTAAGCTCCGGCGGTGGGAGGCGAAACGAACCACGCCAACAGTGCCGCAACCACTGCCACGACAACCGCCAACATGGAGTATTCGCGGCGGAGAAAGGCCATTGCCCCGTCATGGATCTGCCCGGCGATCGCCCCCATCGCCTCACTACCACTGGGCTGGCTCTTCACGTAACGATAGGTGAAGCCCGCCAGAGCCAGACCCACGAGGCCCACAGCCCAAGCCCAACTCGAAATTGTCACAAAATCACTCATCAGGTTCCCATTGCTGATTGTCTCATTTTGGCGCCACGCCTAGATCAAGCGGGTCACCGATTGAATTGGTTCATAACCTCTTCGATACCGTCACGCATCCAGACTCCCACGGCCTCGCTCAATTCAGGGAGTAGCCCCACAACCGTGGATTCGTCGGCCCCACTCATCGGCGAAAGGACCCAATCGGACAGGTCCGCTCCCTCGGGCATCAGTCCCACACCCAACCGCAGGCGGGCGTACGAATCCGTACCCAGCACGCTGGAGACCGACTTCAAGCCCTTGTGCCCTCCGGCTGTTCCCCCAGGCCGGAACCGGACCCGACCCACATCCAGCGTCGCATCATCGACTACGAGCAGAAGATCCGAGCCGAGATCGCACTCATCGAGTTCGTCCACGCCGACGAGCGCCGCTCCGCTCCGGTTCATGAACGTTGTCGGCTTGATCAAGAGTACCGAAGTGTCACCAACCGATCCGCCAGTCCGCAAGCTTCGACCTTCCTTTTCAAAGGAGCCGAAACCCCAGTCATACGCGAGCCGGTCTACGACCCACCAACCGACATTGTGGCGCGTGTCGTCGTAGCGGGGCCCAGGGTTCCCGAGCCCGACCACAACTTTCACGTCTCGATCCCCGAGAAGAGATCAGCCGTCCGAGTCTCCTTCCGCTTCCGGAGCACCATCCTCCGGAGCCTCGCCCTCGGCACCTTCCTCGCCCTCGATACCTTCCTCGCCCTCCTCGAGTTCTTCCTCTACCTCTACCTCTTCCTCCGCCCTCGGCGCAGACACGAGGCAGATCGTCTGGCCTGGATCCGTCAAAAGCTCGACACCTTCCTCCATCGAGATCTCGCTGGCATGGATCGAATCGCCGATGTCCAAATGCGAGATTTCGATTTCGATGCTCTCGGGGATCTTGGAGGGAAGACACTTGACCCGGAACTCATGGAGAATCACCTCCAGGACACCACCATCACGGACTCCACTGGGCGTGCCGTTGTAGTTGGCCGGAATCTCGACCTCGAGGGCCACGCCCCGTTCGATGCAGTAGAAGTCCACGTGCACGATGTCCGGTCGGTACGGGTGCATCTGGATCTCCCGCACCAGCGTCTCCAGCTCCTCCTTGTCATCATCGATCTGAACGTTGACGATCGTGTTCTCAACCGAGATGGAATGAAAGAGAGAGAGAGCCTCCTGCGCGTCGAGGGTGAGCGAGACCGACTCTTGATCCTTTCCGTAGAGGACCGCCGGAACTTGCCCAGCCGCGCGCAGCCGTCTTGCCGCGCCCTTCCCAGTTTCGTGCCGACGGCTTGCCGCCAGTCCTGTATTGACCGTCATTTTCGCTTTTCCTGCTCGGTTGTTATGGTCCTGAGCCGGTCACCCACCCGAATCAGCTTCGGCCGCCAACTCGAAGAGCTGGCTCACCGATTTGTTTTCGTGGACACATTCGATCGCCGTCGCGAACAGGCTGGCAACCGACAAAATCTTGAGACCTTCGAATCGCCTTTCCTCCGGAACGTGGATCGTATTCGTCACCACGAATTCCTCCAGTGGAGCGGCCGCAAGTTTCTCGACCGCCGAGCCGGAGAGGAGCGCGTGTGTTGCTCCCGCAAAGACCTTCGTCGCCCCGCGTTCCTTCAGGGCCACGACCGCGTTCGCGAGTGTACCGCCCGTGTCCACCATATCGTCGATGAGCAAGCACGCCCTGCCATCCACGTCCCCGACCACATTCGCGACCTCGGCCATGTTGGGCCCCGGGCGCCGCTTGTCGATGATCGCGAGCGCCGCGTCGAGCCGGTTGGCGAACCCACGGGCCATCTTCGCTGATCCGACGTCGGGTGCAACCACGACCAGGTCGGAAAGCTTCTTCTCTCGGAAATACCCGGTCAAGACGGGCGCCGCATACAGGTGATCCACCGGGATGTCGAAAAAGGCCTGGATCTGATGTTGATGGAAATCCATCCCGATCATGCGGTCGGCACCGGCAGCCGCCATGAGATTTGCGGATAGTTTTGCGCCGATCGCCACCCGCGGCTGGTCTTTTCGATCTTGCCGCCCATAGCCGAAATAGGGGACGACCGCCGTCACCCGAGCCGCGGAAGCGCGCTTCGCGGCATCGATCAAGAGCAACAACTCCATGATCGAGTCCGCCGGAGCGACCGTCGGCTGAATGATGAACACGTCTCGCCCACGGGCGTTACGCTCGATGCGTACGAAGATTTCGCCGTCGGCAAAATTCCGGATCGACGCCGAATCCGGGTTCTCCCCGAGGATCTGTCCGATTTCGGCCGCCAAAGGGGGGTTGGCCCGCCCGCCAAGGAGCAGAAGCGGACCTCTGCGAAACGTGTCGTCCATGGATCTCAACTGGGGAGTGGCGCCAAACGGCAACAGCAAAAAAAGTTAGACCGAGCGGGTGGGGGCGTCAACGCCGAACCCCTTGGGTTTAGAAGCCCGTTCAGGAAGTACAGCGAGTCGCCCACCGGGCGCTCGCCGGCGCTAAGGCGCGATCTCGACCACGCGTGTTCGCACCAACTCCTCGCGGCCGCGGGCCGTGACCCCCAGCCGGAAGACATATTGCCCTGGATCCACCTCGGGGATAGTGACTTCGACCGATCGGAACCAGGGGCCGATTTCGGACGGACCGGGTTCGCTCCACTCGATCTGAAGCGGTTCTTCGCCGCCACCGAAGCCCAACCAACGCCCGATCCTTCCGAAGAAACTCTCCCCTTCCTTGTAGAAGCTCAGGTAGAAGGAGACGTCCTCCTGCCTCCAGCCGAGCCCGAAGATCTCCCATGCCAGGACAAGTGGGTCATCGCCTTCCAGTTGGGTATTGGACCGCATCGACGGAAGAGCCGAAACAAGGGTTTTCGGGAGGGTATCTCCGGGGTGCAGAAGGATGAGATCCGAAAGGGTGGCAAGATCATCGGGGAGAGTCTCGGTCATGATGCCGTGTCGAATGCGGCCGCCCAGCCCTTTCTCGGGCGCCCATGCCTCGACACTCAGTAGATACTTTCCAGCCGGCACCGCGAGATGGAGGGCACCCCCGCGGGAACCGCTGCTCGTCCCCCCGATCCGCCCAGCCTCATCCACAAGGAAGAGCCCGATCTGCTCCGGCCCATCGAGCAGGGCAGGTTGCGGCCAGGCAACGGGTCCTTGGGCACGTATGTCAGCCTCCGTACGTGGCCCGGCTGGAGGGCCCCTTGGCACCGTATCGGGGTTCGCCGGCAACTCGGTGGAGGCAGCCACCACGATCGAATCTCCTCGTTGGAGTACCGCGACCTGGGCGAGGCCCGGCAGGAGCATGGGAGCGTATGCAGGTACATGGGTACTTCGAGGACGCTTCTCTTCCGCAACCCAGGCGCCTGGCGCAGTTCTCGACGGCATCTCGAGAACCCGCCCGGGAGGAGCGAATTCCTTCCCACCCGGCAGTTGATGCCCGATCACGCTCGGAAGGCCTACAGCGCCGTACTCAGGGCGGATCCGCTCCCAACCGCGGTCCCAGCCGTAACGGACTGCGATCTCCTCAAGATCATCCCCCCACCGCATTGCCCACGCGTTTCGCGCACCGTCGCTCATCTTCGAGTACGTCCAACGAGCATAGTGCTCGGATTCACGGTCGTTGCCCGCGACCAGGTAGAGCGGATCGGCCAGAGTCCACACCCTGGCCCTCACGTCCTCCCATTCATCTTCGTCAGCGGCCTCGTCGGCGGCATCTCCAAGCACATCCGAACCCGCGCCGTCGAGCAACACCGAGGGATCCCGCCACTTCCGCGCCTCTTCCGACTCCATGGTCTCGAGACCGCGGTGGAAGAGCTCCAAAGCCGCCTCGTACCGGCCCATACCGTGGAGCGCGAAACCCTCCAGGACACTGCACCACCACGAAACCGCACCACCGCAAGCCCGACCTAAACGAACGGCGTCCCCCCACCGGCCCGCCTCACCCAGGTACCGGACCCGCTGACCAAGAATCCATTCGTCCGCCGGTATGTGATCCGCAGCGCGGGCCAATGTGGTCAGCAGCTCGTCCCGAGCCTCGACCAGATCAGCGGGGTCGGGAACGGGCTCCCAATCGTCCTCGCCCCCATACCAGAGGCAGAACCGTCCGATCCGCTCCTCGCAGGGCCGCCTGCCTCCATCCCAAACGTAGGGCAGTTGCCGGCGGCGAATCCGCTCGAAGCGCCCCTGAGCGTCTTCGGCCTGGCTGCGGACGCGAGACGAGTCGGGGGGGGACTGTTGCTCCCGTTGAGGCTGGAGAACCGCGGACGCAAAAGGCGCCGGGAGGGTCGAGGGAGTGGGAGCACCGCTGAGGCCAAGTGGGATCCCGCATCCGCACACGATGGCCAGAAGCGTATGCGACGCTCGCATATCTCGCATACCCAGATTCAGATATAGACAGGTCCGAAACACAAGCCGCCCTCGTTTCGCTTCCGGTGTCCCGAAAGCTCCACGCAAATCTACGCGCTGGCTCCCCTGCCCGCTCACTCCCCATCGGTTACGGTGAAGTCGAGACAACCGACTACCATTAGGAAGCAGGCGCACCACCACCACGACAGAAGGCACAGGGCGGAAGATGGCTCTGTGGGAGGCCCAAGACCATGCGTCTACCGAAGGGAAGGCCCCCGATCCATCCGGGGGAGATATTGCTTGAGGAATTCCTCAAGCCCAGGGAATCAGCCAGTACAAGCTGGCCAAGGCGGTAGGTATATCCTACCAGCGCGTGAACGATGTTGTGCACGCCCGCAGGACGGTGAGCTTGGACACTGCGTTCCGGTTCGCTCGCTACTTCGGCACAAGCGCCGGCGTGTGGATCAACATGCAGGCTCGCTGGGACACCTGGCATTTCCAGCAGTCTGAGAAGTTCAAGGCGATCGAGAAGGACGTGGAGCCGATGGAGGCGGTTGGCTAGACACAGGCGTTGGTGCATGGCTCCTGATTTAGGTTGATATGACGTGAAGCCCCAGACCCGGAGTCAGCACCGATGAAGTATCCGATGCCCAGCCAGGACAAGTACGCCAAGTCGAGGCTGCTCTAAGGAACAGCGTGCGGAAGGGATTGGATCAGAGCGCACGATTTTCCGCGGGCCATCGAATACGAACGGACCTCGCTCGACTCGCTCACCGCTAAGGTCTTTGGGGAGATCAACAGTAGAACACGAGGAAGTTATGGGATAGGGCGGCCCACGAAGGAACCCTGGCTTAACCGCAGTCAACGACAAGCTCCGAACGCCGCTGCGACGACCGGGGCTTCTCGTCAAATGTGGCTGCCCTCAGCCCCCGCACTTGCCCGCGCTGCCTGCGCCGCCGCCGTGGGCCGCTACGGAAACGGCGTGATCGCCACGCCCCACGGACCCAAGCCCACGCGGACGGTGGCCACGACGGTGTTGCTGGCGGTCGCGAGCACCGACACATCGTTGGAGTCCCGGCTCGTCACGTAGGCGAACGCCCCGTCCGGCGTGATCGCCAAGCCAAACGGATCCGCGCCCACGGGCACGGTGGCCACCACGGTGTTGGTCGAGGTCGCGATGACGGATACATCGTTCGTGCCAGCATCATTCGCCACGTAGGCGAACGCCCCGTCCGGCGTGATCGCCACGCCCCGCGGACCCAAGCCCACGCGCACGGTGGCCACGACGGTGTTGTTGGCGGTCGCGAGCACCGACACATTGTTGGAGTTCCGGTTCGCCACGTAAGCGAACGCCCCGTTCGGCGTGATCGCCACGCCCCGCGGACCCAAGCCCACCAGCACGGTGGCCACGACGGTGTTGCTGGCGGTCGCGAGCACCCACACATCGTGGGAGTCCCGGTTCGTCACGTAGGCGAACGCCCCGTCCGGCGTGATCGCCACTTCCCGCGGACCCAAGCCCACGGGCACGGTGGCCACGACGGTGTTGGTCGAGGTCTCCATGACGGATACATCGCCGGAGGTCCGGTTTGTCACGTAGGCGAACGCCCCGTCCGGCGTGATGGCTAGGCCAAACGGCTGCGCGCCTACGGGCACGGTGGCCACCACGGTGTTGCTGGCGGTCGCGATGACGGATACATCGTTTGTGGCACCATTCGCCACGTAGGCGAACGCCGGCGAAACCCCCAGTGACGCCGAGCCCTGGACGCCTTCGGTCGTCGCCGTGATAGTCGCCGCGCCGTAGGCAATCGCTGTCGCCAGACCAGAAGAGCTAACAGTAGCAATGCTCACGTCACTCGACGACCAGGCAAATGTAAATGTCTTGCCAGCAATCGTGTTGCCCCCTATGTCGTTGGCGACCGCCTGGAACTGGGTCGTCAGACGGAGCGCCGTCAGGTTGGCACTGCCTGGCGTTACTGCCACGCTTGCAACCGACACCGGAGTCCGGCCTGTCGTGCCTGTCGAGCCGTCGCTCCCGCAGGCCGCGAATTGAGCCACCAGGACAGTCATGACTAGTGCTTGGCTGCTTCGTCTACAGACGCTCATAACGTCTCCTGCGCTCGGGCTCTGGCCTATTGCTCTTGGGTCTGTGTGCTGTATCCCGTAGGCCCACGAAGCCCAGGAGTTGGGAATCAGGGAGCGGGAGTGATGACCACGTCGGCGATGCTGATCATACCCTTGACCCCAGTCTCATGCTTGTCGGTCAGCTCCAGGTTGTCTGCGTGAAGGTGGATCGTCGTGGTGGTGCCCGACATAACGACTTGGGAGGGATCGACGGGTATGGTTTCGGTGCGCCATGTTACCTCGTCGGCCGTCCCCCTCGGCCACTCGGCCATGTCGCTCACCCACACCTTGACCGACTGGAAACTTGCCCGACTTCACCTTTATCGTCAGCCCGATCGCTCCGATCATTTCCCGATCGCTGTTGGTCGGCGTGATCGGAGTCGCCAGAGGCAGATCGCAGCCACAGACCAGACCCGGCGACGGTACGGCGGTGGTAATCGTGGGGTCGTCGAAAACGAAGCCGGCGTGGGTAGTAAAGGTCGCCTGCAGGTCTTTACCGTTGCCGCCACCATCACCGCCGCCGCCACCGCCGGGCTTGCCCTTTTTGCCCCCTTTCGCGAACTGCGGACTGAGACCGTCCGGCCCCACCGGACCCGATCCCAGATCATCTGTGGCTCGGTCACTTCGTTATCACCCTTCGCTGTGGCCCAGGCTCTCACGCCCGAGGAGGAACTGCTTCAAGTGATCTTGGACGCGCCCGTTGTCTCAGTAGAGAAATGCTACGGCGCCGGGGTCAAGACCAGGTCGCCGACGCTGATAAAGCCCCTGGTGAGGTTGCTTTCGGGTCCCTTACCGCTCCTGAGCGGCACGCTGTCTACGTCCATGTGTAACGTGACGACGGCGAGGGGGTTGGGGGCCACTGGGGGAATGACGGGCAGTTGGCCGCTTTTCATTCCGGTGCCTTCGCCATTGGACAACCAGACCTTGACCGACACGATATCGCCAGTCTTCTTGTCCAACGTCGCTCGGAACGAGGCTCTGAGCATGACGACGGGGTCGCCGGCCTGCCCTGTCGGCATGAGCGGGTCTATGTCGAACCCGTTGAAGAAAAGGAGGTCTTTTCCGAAATTCACCGGTTCGGAGGTAAGCGTGGGGGCGACGGGGCTAATGCGGTCGCTGGCGGTAAACTGGAACTGCATGGGCGTAACGTCGCCGTCGCCACCGGGCTTGCCTTTTCCGCCCCCTTTCGCGAACTGCGGCACCAGACCATCCAGCCCCACCGGACCATCCAGCCCCACCGGAGCCGTGGGACCCTGATCCTGACAGCCCAAGACGAGCGCCACCCCGAGTAGGGCAGCAAAAGGAAGGGATGAACGCATGACAGCCTCCTTGTGACGAGATGTGCCATTTTCATTGTCGGTGACTCGCGGGTCACGTCGTCGGGCGCCCAGGGTAACTGGGGTTCCTGCATATAAGTCGAGGACGAGCCCGGTTCGTGACAGGCGGAAGCGGCGAGCCCTCCAGCTCGCATCGGCAGCCCAGAACGGAAAGAACTACTTCACGTCAGCTCACGGCATGGAAAGGACATACATACCAGACCACCACACCGTGGTCGCTACCACGAGATCGGTGCCGAGGAGCGCCACGTCTGAAAGAGCGGGACCTCGAGCTGGAAGAGTGTTAAACCTCGCCACCTCAACCGGATTCGTGGGATCCGAGATGTCGATGGCTCGTACGCCTCCCGCGAGCCAAGTCGAAAAAACCAGGTTCCCTCTGATCGCCACATCGGTGGCGATGGTGCTACAGCCACCAGCAGATGACGCCGGCAAGGCGAAACTCGAGATCTCGCTGATCTCGGCTGGGTTGGAGGTATCGAGTACATGAAGTATCCCACATTTCCCACTCACCCAACTGTGGTCGGCGAGAACGACGAGTGCATCATCGCTCGTTGGGCGGGCGATCGAAACGTCGGCCCTGACCTTAGGAAAGACATATCGACCTAGCTCGGTGGGCTGGGACGGGTTCTGGATGTCTAAGACGTAGAGATAGCCGTCGCCGACCCAATCGGGAGGTCCCCCTGAGGATCCGGTAACGTAAGCCCTCGTCGCACTCCCATTCAGGGATACCCCCTTCAGCCATACTCCCGGCTCGTCCTGCCAGTCTCCGACGACTACCGGGTTTCGAGGGTCCGAGATGTCCACGATGGCCAGGTGATCGTCAAACCCCGTCCGCTCGTATGGGAGGCCGCTGGTTGTTTGCGATTTGTCGTACAACGCATAGAAGTAGTTTCCTGCCACCGCTTCATCATCATAGGGCTTGTCGCCAAGGGATCCGGACTCGATTCCGTGGGGGTTGTTCCCGAGGTTGAGGACACTGAGGAAGGTAGGATTGCTGGGATCGGTGACATCCCAGAGTCCATAGGGCTGCAGATAAGATTCACCGACAGGTGGAAATACGGAGTCGGGCACTCCGTAGAGAACGATAGCCACATCACCTTGAAAGGCCCCGCTGGTGATGTGGGTCGCAACGGCGTCCCCGTGCGAATGAGTTTCCTGAGTGCCCCGGGTTCGCAGCGGAATACGTCCCACGAGCACGGGATCGGCAGGGTTCGACAGGTCGACGATCCGCACTCCAATGTTCGCCCCAGTGGCGTAACCACTGCTCATCCCTCCGACGAAGGCGTAGTTGCCGTGGACGTCCACGCCTGCGAGAGGAGCTTCAGCAGCGGATGTCAAGCCGGATCCCACCAGGGTCAGACCTGGCAGCACATCCGCAGACGGAGGAGGGGCGGGACTGCCAGCTGTCGGTGAATCATCACCGCAGGACGCGACAAGGAGTGCCACAAGTACGACGAGCGGGGCGGTCATCGCCCCAGCGCGTTTGTTCATTTTTTTCCTCCTTTGTTCCGGCTCACTGCACCACACGTACGGGCGTGAGTCTGTCGGTTGTGTTTCCGTCCCGGAGTTGGCCGTCACCGTTGAATCCCCAGCAGTAGACCACTCGGGTAGTGGTGACAGCGCAGGTGTGCAGGCCCGTGGTGCTCACGGAGGCGAAGCTGAGCCCGCCAGCGACGGGCACGGGCGTGTCTCTGTTTGTCCTCGTGCCGTCCCCGAGTTGTCCGAGCCAGTTCTCGCCCCAGCAGTAGGCGTCTTCGGCGGTCGTGACGCCGCACGTAATCCTGCCGCCAGCGCTTAGCGAGGCGAAACTGAGGCCGCCGGAGACGAGCACAGGTGTAAGGCTACTGTTTGTGGTCCCGCGACCGAGCTGGCCGGCACCGTTGTTGCCCCAGCAGTACGCGTCCCCGGCCGCCGTCAACCCGCACGTGTGCCAAGACGCGGTGCTCACCGAGGCGAAGCTGTGGCCGCCCGCGACGAGCACGGGCGTGTGTCTGTCTGTCGTGGTTCCATCCAGACTTCTCCCCCTGCCCCAGCAATAGGGGTCCCCGGCGGCTGTTACCCCGCAGGTTTGGGCTCCGGCGCTCAGCGAGACGAAGGTGAGGCCGCCGGCAACAAGCACGGGGGTCAGTCGGTTTATCGTGGTTCCATCCCCGAGCTGGCCGTGAAAGTTGTCGCCCCAGCAGTAGGCGTCTCCGGCGGTCGTGACGCCGCACGTATTGCTGCCGCCGGCACTCACCGAGGCGAAGCTGAGGCCGCCGGAGACGAGCACGGGCGTGAGCCTATTGATCGTGGTTCCGTCGCCCAGATTGCCGTCGAAGTTCTCACCCCAGCAGTACGTGTCTCCCACTGACGTCACCCCACATGTGTGGCCGAATTTGGTGCTGATCGAAGAAAAGCGGATCCCGCCGGAGACGAGCACAGGCGTGAGGCTGCCGGTCGTGCTGCCGTCCCCGAGCTGGCCGAAATCGCTAAACCCCCAGCAGTAGGCGTCTCCCGAGACGGTGAGACCACACGTGTGGATCCTCCCGGCGCCCACCGAAGCGACCGGCGGCAGCGCTCTCTCGGTGGTGAAGCTGGCTTCGAATTGAGCTTCCAGCGGGTCGCCCGCGAGGTCCAGAAGCTCCGTGGTGACGACGAGGGTGTAATTCGTCCCGGGTGCAAGGGACGCCATAGGTGTGAGCTGCACGTGCAGCCCATCCCCCCAAAGCGCTATCGTGGCGTCGACGGGTACGCCATCGGCCAGGAGTTTTATCGTCTCACGCGTCACTGTGCTCCGGGTCACCGGCTCGCTGAACACGACGACCAGGAGGCTGAAAGCGAGGACGACGTCGGTGGCGTCCTTAGGCGGCCGGGTCCGAACGATTCGGGGCCGCTTCCCGTCGGGGACAAATCCCCTGAAGGTGGTAAAACCTCCGTCCCGGTTGCGGAAGGTGATCTCGATCTCGTTGTAGGGTGAAGCCTTGAGGCCTACGGGGTCGTAGCCGCCGTCCACGATTTCGACTGTTACAGTCTCGCCGTTGGCCAGGTTGGTGATCGTAGCGGAGATGCCGTCAGGGAACGTGCCCGGGCTGACCGAAATGTAGGCCAGGCCCTCGGTGTCTCTGGCCAGGGCAGCGCCTGAACGGACCGGCTCGGAGCCTGAACGGACCGGCTCGGAGATTAGCAATCCGTCTGCCCCGGCCTGAGCACCCGGGCCCGCCGGGCTGTCGGCGCAGCCCGTCAGGCCGGCGGCGGCCACCAGGGCGATGGCAAACAGCCAGCCACTCGATCTTGCGGTCAGTTTCATTGGATACCACCGGTCGAGACGAACGCCGCCCAATAGAAGGGGTGAGCGTGTGTGCTCTCCCGCAGGAGCTCGCGTTGCGCCTCTGCAAGTGCCGCTGACTTCGAGCGACCCGCCCCAAGACCGGCGTAGAACTTCTCCATGAGTTGGGCAGTCGCTCGGTCTTCCACTGACCAGAGGCTGGCTACGACGTTCTGAGCTCCAGCCGTAAGAAAAGCCTGAACGAGTCCGACCCAATCGTCGCCCGGCGGCACGTCCTGGCGGAGGCCCGTGGCGAGACCCGTCTCACAGGCGCTCAGGACGACGAGTTCGGCGGCGAGTCTGAGCCCGAAGACCTCGTGCACTTCGAGGCGGCCGTCAGACGCTCCGTCGGGGCTCAGGCGGACGTACGAGAAAAGCGGATTCCGCGAATTAAGATCACCGAAGGTCGCCAGGTGGAGGATCGCACGGCCGGGGGCCAGCTCTGTGAACCGATCCTCAGTCGCGTCCCTTCCCACCAGCACTTGGGCTAGCCGTTGGCCGCGGCTGATCCTCTCAACCTCATCGCGTGAGTGCGAGAGTCTTGTCGGCTCTGGAGCCAAGGCCAGCAGCCCGCCTCCGGGGGAGTTGAGGCTGCGTCGTGCGACCTGCAGGAGCACCGAGGCCGATGGGATGTAGGCCACATCGAACGACTCGATCAGGAAAGTCTCGCCCCCAGCCGGGCCCGGCCTCAGCAGAGCTTGAAACGGCAGATAGTGTAGCTCAGCGTGCGGCGCGATGATAAGGGTTCGTGCGTTATCGAGGACACCGGCCTCCTCCAGTGGGGCAATCAGGTCTCGATAGAGCCGCCTCAGGGGCGTCCGCCACAGATCGTCGTCGGTGCTCGGTGCCCGTCGCATGGTCCCACGGAAGAGCTCAACCAGCTGTCGGAGAGTTCTACGGTTCAGCGGGAGCTCGACCGCGGTCACTTCTCCCCTCCGCAGGACAAAGGCCGCGGTCCAATCGTCGTGGACCAGGTATTCGATAAGGACTGCATCGGCGGATAAGAGATTCTGGACATCGGCCACCGCGGCCGTGGAACCTGCAACGAGAGAAGCATAGTCCGGGCTGGATTCCCTGAGCTCGACCAGCAGTCGCTGATATTGTGCGCGCGCTGCCACGAGCGACTCACGGACGCCGTCTCGTTCTCGGTTCGTTTCCGTTGGACCGCGGAGATCGCTTACGCCGTCGAGCGACTCTCGGAGTTCGTCGGTGAGCTCACCAATCCGTTGTCGCAGGTTTCGTTCCTCCTGGATGAGCTCCCGATCCGCGCTTGCTGTTCGGGTTCGACCGCGCGCCAGTAGATCGACCAACTGGCGAGCCCGCATTCTCTCACTGGTCTCGAAGGCTGCGGCGACCTCGCCCTGTGCCAGCTCCGTCTTCGCGAGCTCCGCATAGGCGCTCCACTTGTCTTCGAGGTAACCGTAGCGTCGCTCCTCGACCGGGAAGGCGCCCCCGATCGTTTCAACCTGGGCGATGGCTGATCGAAGCTCGGCTGCCGCTCCTTCTAGCTCGCCTTGAGCGCGGAGTGCGAGACCGAGCCCGAGATGCAGGTACCAGCGGATGGAGAGGATCGGTTCGCCCTCGAGCCGGTCCAGCGCGGCACGGTATCCGTCTGCCGCGGTTTGGAACGCGCCCATCTCTCGCTCGAGGTCCGCGAGCGCTCCGAGCGTCGCGGCTTCGGCCACCACGTCGCCGAGTGCCTGGGCCGTGGCGAGAGCGCGATTGTAACTCTCACGCGCTAGGCTCGTATCCCCTCGCAGTGACTGCACGTCGCCCAGCCGGATCCGGGTTAGCGCGCCCGGTCGCGCATCAGCGAGGCTCTCCTGGACCGACAGAACTTGGGTGAACGACTCCTCGGCCGCGTTGTAATCTCCACGCTCCAGGTAGAGATCTCCGAGTCCCTGTTCAGCTTCGGCCTCGCCGGCCGGGTCATCGAGCTGTGTGTAGCCTGCTTTCGCTTTCCGGTAGAACTCTACGACCGGTTCGAAGTCGTTGAGGTCAGCAAGTAGATCCGCACGTTGTAACGCCAAGTCAGCCGCGAGGTATTCGTCGGCTTCGGCTTCGCTCTCTGCGCGATCGAGTGCCTCCAGTGCGGTCCGCAGATTCCCCATGGCCGCCTGGACGGCCGCAATGTCGCCTCGCACTTCGGCGCGCCAGGTCGGTGGGCCCACTTCGTTGAGGATCGAGAGCGCTTCGTCTAACGAGCGAAGTGCGGCTGGGTAGTCGCCCCAGCGCAGGTGCAGCAGGCCGATGTTCTCGAGATCGAGCGCCTCACCCCGACGGTCTCCGGTCTCCCGCCGCGCGGAGAGTGCTTCCTCATGGAGTTCCAGGGCCCCGTCGTACTGGCCGCGCTTCGTGGCCACGTTGGCCAGGTTGGTGAGGTTATTAGCCGCCTCGCGGGCACGATCGCCACTGCGATTGAGGGCCAGGGCGCGCTGGAAATGGTCCTGGGCGCCCTGGAGGTCGCCGAGGTCGCTGCGCACGAGCCCCAGGTTGTTGAGATCGGCGGCTTCTCCGCGGCGATCGCCGCTCAGCGGGCGAACCTCCAACGCGCGACCGTAGAACTCCGCGGCCAGCGCGTACTCGTCGCGGTCCTTGTAGACGCTCGCGATGTTGCCAAGCGCGTTACCTCGGGTGCGTTGGTCGCCGGCGGCTTCGGCGACCTCGAGGGAGCGGGTGTGGTGGCGAAGCGCCCGGTCGAGGCGGCCCATCGCGTAGTAGCCGGCGCCCAGGTTGCCGAGTGCGGCGGCCTGGCCCGCCAGGTCGCCGACGGCTCGGTACTGGCCCAAGGTCCGCTCCCAGATCCGGATCGCGGCTTCGGGGCCCTCGCTGTAGAAGGCATCGGCGCCAGCCCGCCTAAGGCTGTCTGCCTCCAGCTTCGCTGCTCGCTCGTCGGTGGACCAGCGCCTGAACTGCTCGACCCCAGAGACGAAGAAGGAGTCAGACCAGCCCCGCTCGTAGAGCCGCGCGAGTTGCTCGGCCTGCAGGATTCGCTGGACCCGTTCCTGGGAGCGAGGCGACTGAGCGCTGAGCTGGAAAAGGTTCGCGAGGGCCTCCCGCACTTCATCGGGTCGCTGCCGGACCACGTCCAGGAGCTGCGCCTCCTGGCCGGCTTCGAGGAGTGCGATGACCTGTGGTGCAGCGCCGGCCCCCTGGAGCGTAAGTGTGCCCAGGGCTGCCAGCGTGAGACCATGGGCGAGAGCTATAGGCATCGAAGCGTCCTCAGGGCCCCGAGATTGTGAAGTCTACGAGCTCCGAGCTAACCCATCTGTCAAAGCCCACACGCGCCGCCACTTGCCAGATGTATCGAGCATCGGGTTCAAACTCCGTCCCAGCGGGCGGGGCGATCAACGTATCCCGGGTTTCAACCTCCCAGACCACGGCTGCCTCCGCATCGTAGACCGTTAAGCGGTAGAGGTCCGCCGCGGGCACCTGAGACCACTGAAACGTCTCGACTTCAGCCACCACGCCGCCGGGCGCCCGTAGCGAAGGCGCGACTTCCACGCCGGTGGCCTCATCTCGGTGCACCGGTGCGGATTCCTCATCCAGTTTGAAAGGTCGGACGAGCAGGAGCCCGGCCAGGACTGCGGCCGCTGCCATTGCCGCAGCGGTACGGACTTTCAAGCGACGCGAAATCACGCTGACCTGGGGCTCGGCCGGCGCGTGCAGGCCGGCTTCCCGCACCTCGGGCAGCGCTTCCCGTATCGCGAGTGCCAGTCTCAGCTCGTTCTGGCAGCGTTCGCAGGTGAGGTAATGAGACTCGAAGGCCTCCGTCTCAGCCTCGCCGAGTCGGCCCGCGACATAACCTTCGATAAGAGCGCGGTCGGCTATCTCATCACAGTTGAGCTTATGCTCCACAACGACCTCCCACCGCCAAGAGTCTCTTCCGGTTCCTGTTTATTCTTTTCCGGTTCCTATTTATAGAGTCGGGGGTGACCCCGATTCGTGACCGGTTTCGGTTTCCTCCAGAAAGGCGCTTCGTAGCCGAAGCAGCGCACGCGACTTTCTCTTTCGAATCCGCTCAGCCGGTTCGTTCAAGCGGTCGGCGATCTCGGCCGGGCTGAGACCCTCGAAGAACGAGAGGTGCAGGATCTCCTGGTCGGTGGCCGATAGGTCGGCTAAGGCGACGCGTAGCTGCTCCCGCTGCTGTTTGGAGATGATGAGGCTGAGCGCATCGGAGTCTGGGTCAGAGGGAGTGCCGGCGAGCGCCTCGAGCCCTGTGGTGTGCTTACGGGCGCGGATCATATCGGCGATCACGTGGCGAGCGATTCCCCGAACGAAGACGCCCAGCTTCTCGGGATTCTTGATACGGCCTTGTTTCAAGGCTTCGACAGCGCGCATCAGCGTCTCCTGTGCCGCCTCCTCCGCGGCCTCGCGGTCACGCAGCGAGCGCAAGGCGAGGATCTCGAGCCCAGCGCGTAGCCGTTCGGAACCTGTCAACGACAATGGGTCACGGTCTGCGTGGATTACCCAGAAGCACATGTCCCGACTGGTGAGGGAAGGGATGCGGGATTGCTGACACGGCCTCCGGGAGCGGTTTCCAAGCGGGTTCGGCTGCACCTCTGACGTTGTGTCTCGAGGATGAGGGCTCATGCTTCGCGGAGCACGCGATTTCCTGCCGTAAAAGGGGGTGATCGGCGTTCCCGGGAGGGTGGACCTGCTCGGGGGTTAGCATCGAGATGCCGAATGGCGGTCCTCGTGCATTGTTCATCAGCGGACAGAACCCGACAGAACGTCCGGCTTGGCCCTGCGCCGAACCGGTCCGGGAAACGAGGGATGGTAGCTTCAAGGTTTTGAACTGAGCCTCGGAAAACGGGTGGTCATCCGACACCTGAGGCGGGCTCAACGAGATGAGTCACGGCGAGGTCAGCGAGAAGTCGAGCGTTTCATTGGCTCGTCATTGTGACGCTCCCCGATCCGAGTGCTGGGTCAGGACCCGGAGCTGGACGCGATGGTTCAGGCAGCGCTGCTCGATTCAACCGGCCGGCCAGGGCCGAAGGACTCCCAGGTCCGGCACGTACCATCAGGCGCCGCTCAGCGAGCTGTAGATGTCCATGATCGACGTAGAGGTAGTAATAGCTCCGCTTCTTCGGCCCGAGCAGCCGCGTGATATCCCGGACCACACGTGATTCGGCGCCGTGGCGCAGGAACTCGAAGAAGTGGTACTCGGGATGGGTGCGCTGCGCCCGGCGTTCCTGAGCCGGCACCTCGGAGTCGCAGCGCGAAGATCGTGCGTTCGCTGCACAGGTAGCCTGCTTCGTCGAGCAGCGTGGCCACCACCTCGACGGGTGAGCGGGTCCACGAAGCGCTCCGATGGGGCCGTAGAAGCGCTGTCGAAGCGCACCCATCGAGGGGCCTCACCCCTATCTGTCAATGCCCGGGCGGGACGTTCGGGCGATGCGCTGCTGTTGCCAGGTTGATGGGCCTCGAGAACGGTACAACGTCGCTCGTGAGACCTACGCGGTGGATCCGGCACGGGTTTTACACCGCCGGCTCCTGGCCAGCTCATCGGCTAGGCCTTGAAGAGTCAGAGGACAGTCGTCGAGCTCCCCAGCAGCCCCTGGAACGAGGTCCCAGCGGCGTCGATGATCAGGTGATGCCGACGAGCTCATTCGCGGGCCGTGCGTTTCGCCGCTCCGGCTTGCGTACGCTTCTCATGCCAGCGGATTTCGCCGCCAGCGCTGCGGCCGTGCACCTGCGACGCAACGGCCTGGCCAAGCGTCCCGCATCGCCGCCTTGCGCAACGTCGTCAGGCGCGACGAGTACAGGCCCTCTCGCCGCAGGACTTGACCCACCTCGCCGGGCTCGGTGCACCGGTCCGCTTCTTCGACGATCCGCAGCTTGTACGACGGACTGAACCGCCGCCGTAGCGGCCTATCTACTACCTCCGGGTCCGCAGGAGCTGCCGCGCTTCGCTTGGCCTCCCCGGTTCCAGGGGCACTACCATTCTCTTCCATTCTCTCTCGCAGTCCCAACATGTTCGGTTTCTCTGCCTTCGCCCTACTCTAATTCTTTGCGTGCTCCGTGTCTCACGTACGTTGGCAGAGAGGGGTACGAGTTCGTCGGGTCCCGGAGCTTGTGGCGCCGCTACCTCGCACACCTCACGATTCTGGCCTGAAGCGAGCGTCGCCAACGCCCCTACGTTTTCCGAAGCATCGTAGGAGCTGCACCTCTCACTTGTGTACACAGAACTCGGGGCCCTCAAACTCTGCCGAATGAGAGGATGCCGCAAGTTAGAGTTGGCCCGGCTGGATTCGAATCGCAGCACATCATGAAGGCTTTGGATAGAGAGAGCGGCCACCCCATTACATGAGTCGGACGAGCCCCGATTCGTGACCGGCGGCAGCGGCGAGCCTGGGGTCCGCCGCAAGCCCTACTCGGCACCGACGGCGGTGGACATTGCGATAACTGGGCCGAGTGGCCCAATAACTGAGCCTTCAACTAGCCCCATGGAGAGACGGCCACCCCCATCGTTCGGAGGTGGCCGTCTTCTCGTTCGGGAGGCCAAAAGCCCCGAACGCCCCTGGGACGCTCAGGGCACCCCGCCCGAGGCCAGGAAAAAGGGGCGGCCCCCGAAGGAACCGCCCCTCGCTGATTCATGCTGGAGGGTTCAGTACGACGTCGACAGAGAAATTCACGTTGCCCGTGCCCTTACAACTGATAGCGCCCGGGCCATGACTAGGCCCCACCTCAAATGTCCCCTGGGTTCCGTCGATCACGGCTAGGTCCTTGACCGTAGCTGGCACCCAGTCCGCCGGAACGAGAATCCCGCGTAGAATAAGGGTGTAGCCGATGCCCGTCGTTCCCTCAGTTCCATTAGCCGGGAAGTTGTACTGGATCACCGCCTCGGTGCTCCCTGGCGTTTTCCGCCTGATGCTCAGTATTCCGGGGTACGCCCTGGAGGGGAAGCAGCTACGCCCCTCTGGATTAGTATACCCAACGGCTGTCTGGAGGAAATAACCGATGGTTAGCTGAAGAGGAGGTTGGCCAACGCCCCCCCCACTGATCAATTTCTTACCACTGTTTTTTTTCGCGAACGCCGGTTGAAAAAGTTACAAACGTGGCGGGTGAAAATGTTACACCCGGCGGAGGTGACGAGCCTCTAGTTCGTCGACTTCTCCTTTGCTCTTGCTCTCTTTCTCTTGGGGGGTAAAGGGCTCGGCTCCGCAGGAGGCGAGTGTAGGATCTTGGAAAGGTCGATGTGCTTGCGCATGCGGTAGCTGCTGCCGCGTATGTTGACGATATGACAGTGATGCAGCAAGCGATCGATGAGTGCAGCGGCCATGACCTCGTCGCCCCAGATCTGACCCCACTCTTCGAAGCCTTTATTGGAGGTCAGCACAGTGGATGCGCGCTCGTAGCGCCGGTTGATGAGTTGGAAGAAGAGCATGGCGCCGGTCTGGCTGACCGGCAGGTAGCCGATCTCGTCGATGACCAGGAGCGAGGGATAGGTGAGGATCTTGAGGCGGCGTCCGAGCTGACCGGCGGTCTTGGCTTCTTCGAGCGAGGTGATGAGATCGGCCAGAGCGCCGTAGTAGACTCTGCGCCCGCTCTGCGCCGCCGCAATGGCAAGGCTGATCGCCAGATGCGTCTTGCCGACGCCCGGCGGGCCGAGGAAGATGACGTTCTCCTTACGCTCCAAGAAGCCGAGCTCGTGGAGCGAGTCGATCTGCTCGCGCTTGATCGAGGGCTGGAAGCTGAAGTCGAAGTCGTCGAGGGTCTTGATGGCCGGGAGCCGGCTCGAGCGCATGGCAGCCTGAAGGCGCCGATTATTGCGCAGCATGATCTGAGCACCGAGGAGTTGCTCGATGGCTTCTGAGGCCGTCACGCCTCCGCCATCGACCCTGGTAAGGACGTCGTCGACGGCCTCCAGCGCACCGGGCATCTTCAGATCGGCGAGCTGGGCCCGGATCCGGTCACGGCGCGAGCCCGCGGCCTTCACCGAACACCTCCGGCCACCTGGGCATACGCTTCCAGCGGCCGACGTTCCACGTCGATACGGGGAAGTACAGCCTTGGCCTGCTTCGTCACCTCGGGCGGCAGTACCAAGGATCGGTATGGGCGCGAGGCCAAGGGCCGCAGCAGGTCTCGCTCGTGCTCGAAGCGATCGACGGGCCGCTCCTTCAGGGTGCCATGCGTACGGACGTTGGCCACGTGATCGAGCCAGTGGCGGGCCTGATCGTTCAGGTCCTCGTCCGACGTGAAGGTTCGGCCATAGAAGAAGCTCGAACGCACGTAGCTCACCGGTCGCTCGACCTTGCCCTTGGTCTTCGCCCGGTAGGGACGACACGCTCGGACGCGGAAGTCCCAGTGATGCGCAAAGCGTAGGAACTCGGCGTTCTCAGTGACGCGACCTCCGGCCGCTCGCTCATCCTTAGTGACGACCGCCTTCATCTGGTCGAACAGCAGCTCACGAGGCACACCACCAAAGAAGGTGAAGGCCGCCTCCAGGCCCTCGAACACATGCAGCATCGTCTGTCGTGTGAAGAACTGCAGCCACAGCACGCGGGAGAAGCCAAGAACAACCAAAAACGCATACCGCTTGCCCCAAGGCAGCCGAAAATCTGCAAAGTCGACCTGACCCTGGTGGCCGGGTGGCGTCTCGAAACGGACTACGGGCTCCTCGGGCGCTCGAGGCCGGACCTTCCGAACGTACTCCTTCACTTGCGTGTAACCGCCGGCGTATCCGGCCGCCTTGATCTCCTCAAAGAGCCGCACCGCTGTCAGATCCGGGTACTCACCCAGTCGGCTGACGAGGATGTCTCGGTACCGATCAAGCTTGGTGGCAACCGGCGCCCGGGCCGAATAATGCACCCCAGCGGCGCTCAGATCTCGGTCCAGCTCTCCACTGCGGATCCAGCGATAAATCGTCTGACGGCTGATGCCGAACCGTTCGGCCAGCTCCGTCTTCGTCATGCCCTGCTCTAGGTAGTGTCTCAGCAACACGCGCCGCTCCCATCCGATCACGGACACCTCCGCTTCTTCAAGTGGAGGTGCCAAGGTGGCCGATAGGACGTAAGAGCAGCTACTCGGTCATCGGCAGCCTACCCTCCACGTCCGGTTCTCGGACGCCGAGCTGTAACCTTTTCGTCCGCCACAAATGGGAAATTTTAACACCCGCCTAACAATCCGACATCTTCGGGCGGTGGCGGCGGGTCTCCGTCGTCCTTCCCGCACCACAGTTTTTTTTCGCGAACTGTTCCCACATCCTGGCAGCCCAAGACGAACGCCACCCCGAGTAGGGCAGCAAAAGGAAGGAATCGACGCATGACAGCCTCCTAGTGACGAGTTGTGCTATTTGGTTACTGGGGCCTCCTTGACCTACGAGCGGGACCTGAAGGCCAGTTCCTGTATATGAGTCGAGTACGAGCCCGGTTCGTGACCGGCGGCAGCGGCGAGCCTGGGGTCCGCAGCAAACCCTACTCGTCACCGACGGCGGTAGACATTGCGATAACTGGGCCGAGTGGCCCAATAACTGAGCCTTCAACTAGCCCCATGGAGAGACGGCCACCCCCATCGTTCAGAGGTGGCCGTTTTCCTCGTTCGGGCGCGAGCAGCTTTCGGAGCGTTTGCCTCTAACCAAGTCTGAGCGATAGAATCAACCCGTAGGCAACACTCCTGCCGCTCTCCCCCCTGCGGTAGCAAGGAGGAAGCCCGTAGCCCCTATTGGCCCGGATGGATTCGAACCATCACCGCCGGTGCCAAAGACCGGTGTCCTGCCATTAGACGACGGGCCATAGGGATTGTCAGTCTGACCGCTTCTGTCCGAGCGGTTTCCGATGCGTGAGTCGCGACGCGAGCGGGTCATCAATCCTACCCGAGGCTTTCGATCCGTTCAACCCAAGCCACCTAAGGATTCACGAAGACGGAGGTGGGCTCGGGTTGGGACGCCAACGTCTTGGTGACCAGAAACCGCCCGTCGGCCCACGACGTGGACAAAGACGCGCGGGCCTGATCCGCCGCCTCCCGATCGTTGAAGAGCCCGAACAAAGCCGCCCCGCTTCCCGAGAGCCGGGCCAAGAGAGCACCCGCCTCCTGCAAAGCCTCTCTGAGTTTTCCGAGCTCCGAATGGCGCTCGAACACGGTGGCTTCGAAGTCGTTCACGGCCAGCGCCGCGAGGGTCTCTGGCCGACCAAGCGTGTCGAGATCCAAGCTCGCCGGCTTAACGCGCGCCGGAACGCTCAGGTACTCGTAGGCTTCGGATGTAGAGATATGGAGCGATGGGAGGGCAAGCAGGACAGGCAGGACAGGGGCACCAGGAATCGGCAGAAGACGCTCCCCCCTCCCCCACGCGAGCGCACCGCCGGCACCAGACGCGAAAAAAGGCACGTCTGCCCCCAATCGTCCCGCGATCTGGAGGAGCGCTGAGGCCGAAAAGGGCTCTCCGAGCAACATGTTGAGGGCCCTCAGCGTCGCCCCGGCATCGGACGACCCTCCACCGAGCCCCGCCCCGACTGGAATATTCTTGGTGAGGCGAACGTGCACACCCGTTGTGACCCCCGCCGCATCGAGCAGAGCTTCGGCGGCCTGATAGGCCAGGTTTTCTTCGTCGGGGCCGATCGAAGGCCCGACCACCTCGATGGAAACGCCCCGCTCCGTACGGTGAAGTACGATCTCATCGCAGAAGTCCACGGCACTGTAGAGCGTCTCGATCTGGTGGTACCCGGACTCCTCCTTCGCGAGGATTCTCAGAAACAAGTTGACCTTGGCTGGCGCAGCCACCTGCACGGATCCAGCGTCAGTCGCCACTCTTCACCTCGCTGCCGGGGACGAGCCCACTCCCATCGCCCCCGGGTAAATCCTTGACCGAGAATCCGATGCTCCACGCGTAATACAACCCGATGATCGTAATCGGGAAGAACCCCCCCAGGTGGTATCCGAACGCGAAGGCCAGCGCTGACGGCTCGGCAACTCCATACACGCCGCTCAGCGCAAAATCGGCGCCGGCCTGGAAGGTGCCGAAGAAGCCGGGCGCGGCCGGAATGGCAACCGCGAAGCCCACCACCGCCTCCGTGAAGACGGCCGCCGCAAAACCCACGTCGATACCGAACGCCTTGAAGCCGAGCCAGAACGAGAGTCCATGCCAAAGCCAGAACACATAACTCCACACCACGGCCTTGATCAGCAGCACAGGGTGCCGAAGCACCTTCAGAGCCTGGAGGAAAGATTCGAGCGCCCCGACCATTCGCGAACCCCATCCTCCCGGCAACCGGACGAAAAGTCGCTCGGCCAGCCGTACAATGGGCTCCGGGAAGATCAGCACCGCAATTAGACCTGCGAGCGCGATCGCGAGCAGACCGAACGTCGTACTGAGAAGGGCGCCGACCGTCCCGGAAAGGAATCCTTCGGCCCCCGGAAAGGAGGGGAGCGCCATCGGTACCAGAAACAGCGTCACCAGTACGATCGAATCCAGGAATCGCTCCACCACCAAACTTCCGACCGAGCCCGATAGGGTGATGGGTTCGACTCGAGTCAGTGCGAACGCCCGCGCAAGCTCACCCACGCGTGCGGGAATGAGGTTGTTGATGGCGAAGCCGATGCTGACCCCTGCGAACCGCGATCGGAGCGCGGTATCCGGTTTGAGTGGATGGAGCAGGACCTTCCATCGCAGGGCCCGGACGAAGTATCCGGCCGTACCGACGAACACGGAAGCCAGAAAATACCACGGGTTCGCCTGGGAGATCTGCGTAATGACCTCGGCTGGGTCTACACCCCGAAGCACGAACCAGATGAAGAACGCACTGACTCCGATGCCAAGAGCGAACTTCCAACCCATCTTCAAGAAGCTAAGACTCCGCCCCTCGCTTCGCGGATGAGAACACCCATCTCGCGAACCGCACGCTCCATGCCCACGAGGACGGCCCGTGAGACGATGGAGTGCCCGATGTTCAGCTCCTCGATCAGTGCGATCGCCGCAACGGGAGTGACGTTCTCGTAGGTGAGACCGTGGCCCGCGTGGACAGCCAGACCCAAGTCGATGGCGGTTTGGGTTGCCGCGCGGAGCCGAGCCATCTGAGTATCCCGCTCTTCCCGGTCCCCCGCGTTGGCGTACTCTCCAGTGTGTAACTCCACGGCCGTCACCCCGAGATCCGCTGATATTTCGAGCGTTTTTTCATCGGGATCGACAAAGAGTGAAGTCCGTATCCCCGCCGATGAGAGCCTCTCTACAGCTTCGCCCGTCGCCGTCCGGATCCCGTGCTCGCCAAGCGCCAAACCCCCTTCGGTCGTCACCTCTTCCCGACGTTCCGGAACTAGAGTCGCCTGCATGGGCTTCAGATCGCAGGCGATATCGAGAACGTCGGTGGCCGCGGCGAGTTCGAGGTTCACGCCTGTCCGAACCGTCTCCATCAGAAGACGGACGTCGCGCTCACTCACATGCCTGCGATCCTCCCGAAGGTGGACGGTGATGCCATCTGCGCCCGCAAGCTCCACGAGCATCGCGGCGCGGACCGGATCGGGCTCGTCGGTCCGCCTCGCCTCACGGACGGTGGCAACGTGATCGACATTGACGTAAAACCTCATCCCTTTACCTCGAGAGGCCTGACATGCCTCGAGCAGTTTCCTTGCAGACTCAACCGGCTAAAAGGTAATTGGATCCGAGCCCTCATGCCGGCGGCTCGTGGTCGCGAGCCAGCTCGACACCCCGCCGTTGAAGAAGGCGGCCGGCGACGGGTTGGGCGATGCGGATCTCCAGTTCGAGAACATCGTCGTGTTGAGTTTGTTTGAGTACTTCGCCCTCCCGGTAAAGCATCGCCAAAGTCTCACCATCATGTGCGCCGACCCGCACCGAGAGATGGCGAAGCCCGGCTCGAATTCGGGCCTTGAATAAGGCCCGGATTGGCTCGCACGTGTCGGGCCGAAGCGCTGACAAGAAAACCGCAGGTGTACCGTCGAACGCCCGGATGCGCCTACTCAGTGCCTCCTCCTCGGCGTGGGTCAGCCGATCTATCTTGTTGAAGACCAAGATCTCAGGGCGGTCCCCAAGATTGAGTTCGTCGAGAACGTCTTCGACCACACCCTTTTGTTCTTCCCAGCCCGCGTGCGACGCATCGATGACGTGCGCCAGGAGGTCCGCCTCCCGGGCCTCCTCGAGCGTGGAGCGGAACGACGCGACAAGGTGGTGTGGCAATTTCCGAATGAAACCGACCGTGTCCGTAACGAGGATTTCGAACCCCTCGCCTAGGTCCACCGAACGTGTTGTGGAATCGAGCGTCGCGAAGAGGCGGTCCTCGATGAAGAGGTCCGAACCCGAGAGCGTGCGGAGGAGCGAGGACTTCCCCGCATTCGTATATCCCACGAGGGCCACTCGAAATCTTCCCTCCCGCGATTGCCGCTGGACGGCCTGAGCCTGGGTTACACTCTCGAGCTTTTTCCGGAGATCAGCGATTCGGCGACCGATCATACGTCGGTCCGTTTCGAGCTGCATCTCCCCGGGTCCTCGAAGTCCCACCCCCCCGCGAATACGGGAAAGGTGAGTCCACATTCGCTTCAGCCGGGGAAGCAAGTATTGAAGCTGCGCCAATTCGACCTGCATCTTGGCCTCGCCGGTGCGAGCACGGGTGGCGAAGATGTCGAGGATGAGCTCCGCTCGATCCATGACACGAACACCGATGTGATCCTCGAGGGCTTTGCCCTGCGCCGGTGTGAGCTCGTCGTCAAAGATGACGAGATCCGCCTCGGCGCCGGCCACACATTCCCGAAGCTCTTCGACCTTACCCTTTCCGACGTAGAAGCGAGGATGGGGGGCATCGATCCGTTGACGGACGATGTCGACGACCTGACCACCTGCGGTGTCGGTCAACCGGGTCAACTCCTCGAGATGTTCCTGGGCGATACCCTCATGGAGGCTCTTCAGGGGGGCCCCGACGAGCACCGCGCGTTCCACGGCCGCGCGGTTGTCGATCAGCTGGGTAGGAATGAGGCCTCCTAAGAATCCGGAGAGGCGTCGATGAGAAAGCCGCCCTGTGCGGCCAGATCTTCGAGGTCGGCCCGGTTGTTCACCTCGGGACGGTCGAGGACCTCTTCCAACAGATATCGGAGTATTTCGCCAAATTGCGGGCCAGGGGGAAGTCCCAACTTCTTGAGGTCGGAGCCGTCCAGGGCGAGGTCAGCGACTGTGAGCGGGGGGGCTTCACGAAGAATCGTCCGGAGCGCTTTGATCCGACGGACCACGTCCCCGGGTGAGGCACCCTCCCCCTCGGGTAACCTCTTCTCTGGTTTCTCGTGTGCACGGGCACCCGCAAGCCAGGCCCGAGCGATGTCGGCGAAGTGCTCGGGTCCAACCCTGTTGAGCCACCGCCGGAGAACGGCTGGTGCTTCGGACACGGGAGCCGGGGAAAGATTCGCGGCGACCGTAGCCACCCGTTTTGTATCAGCGTTGGAGAACCGAAGCCGCTCCATAAGGCTCTCGATCGCGCGCCGCCTCGCGCTGCGTGAATGGTCCGTCGCGTCGATCGCCTCCTGGTCGTCAGTCACTGAAGCGAGCGGGTCGTCAGTCGCTGAAGCGAGCGCGGCAAGAAGCGAAAGGCGCACCCACGGCCGAGTGCGGGGAACGGCATCGCAGGCCCACAGCGTGTGGGCGAGGTCCTCCCGGAGTCGGATGTCGAGTTCGGGATAAAGCTCCGCGAACACTCCCGATTCGGCATAGAGGCCCAGGGCGACTGAAGGCTTCTGCGCCTGTGACAGCACCTTCATCATCTCTTCTTGAATGCGCTCGGGCGATAATTGCGACAGTTCAGGGACGGCAGAGAGAAGAGCACGCCACGTCCCCACTTCGATCGTCAATCCGAATTGGCCGGCGAACCGAAGGGCCCGCAGCACACGCAGCAGATCCTCGGCGAAACGCTCGGCCGGGTCCCCGACGGTCCGAAGAATCTGTTCGTTCAGGTCGGTGGCGCCGTTCCACGGATCCAGCAGCTGGTCGCCGTCCGGGTGCCACGCGAGCGCATTGAGAGTGAAGTCCCGCCGGGAAAGATCCTCTTCGATACTTTCAGCGAACTCAACGACGGCACGACGGCCGAAGGTCTCGACATCACGCCGGAAGGTCGTGACCTCGTAGAGCGTTCCGTCGGGAGCCAAGACGCCGACAGTTCCATGATCCACGCCGATAGGCACGGTCCGAGGGAAGGCAGCCATGATCTGCTTCGGGTGTGCCCTCGTCGCGAAGTCCCAGTCGTCCGCGGGCCGACCGAGGAGTATGTCGCGAATCGCGCCCCCGACGATCCAGGTCTCGAACCCGGCCTCCTCGAGTGTGCGCCAGATCCAGAGGACCTGGTCAGGCGGGGACACCTCGAAATTCATTACCCTACGAGGACCCCTCGGCGGCGAAATGGCGGTCGACGCGCTCACAGATGGCGTGTCCGATCGCGAGGTGCAGCTCCTGGGCACGGGCGACGGTCTCGGTGGGAATTACGAGAGCGAGATCCACTTCCTGGCGCAGGCGTCCACCATCGCGGGCGAGAAGAGCCACCGTGTGCATTCGAGCGCTTCGTGCTGCCGCCGCCGCTCGAAGAAGATTTTCCGAATCTCCGCTCGTAGAGTGGAGAAAAAGTAGATCGCCCTCACGGGCCAGCGCCTCGACCTGGCGGGCGAACACGTCCGCAAAGCCGAAGTCGTTGGCTCCGGCCGTAAGGACCGACGTATCGGTCGTGAGTGCCAGGGCACGTAGGGGACCACGGGTCCGGTTGAACCGGATCACGTATTCGGCGGCCAGGTGCTGCGCGTCCGCGGCCGAGCCCCCGTTACCGCAGAAGAAGAGGCAGCCACCCTGCTCCAGCGTCTCCTGGACCATCGAGCTAGCCTGGGCGATCGGGTCTGCTAGCTCTCGTGCACAGACGGCCGCCAACTCGGACAGTTCGATCAAATCGCTCGAATGATTCATCTTCCTCGGCGCCTGTTCACCCCTTGAAGATTTTTGTGAACCCCTCCCAGAACCTCTCACGGATCTCCAACGGGGGAACCTGCGAAGGCAACTGGTCCCGGATGACGCACCCTGGGTTCGTCACGGTGAGGAGCTGGAACTGTTCCAGGCCGTCGTGCGCCGTGAAGAAGTCCTCAGCGTCCTTTAAATGGATTTCGAGATTTGCTCTGGCGTGAAAGTCACTCGACAGATAATCCACCCAGCCCCGGGCAAGAAGCTCGGAAGCCACCGAGCGAGCCGCAGGACCATAACGTCCAGCGAAGGACCCATTGTTGACCTGAAGGTAAGCACCGGCGCTCCGCCATGCCCCCGCGTAATCCAAGTTCTGCTTGATTCCCGAATATCGCTCAGGGTGCGCAAGGATTGGATGGTACCCCGTGTCTACAATCCGCTCAATGACCTGCGTCGTCCTGGGAGGGATTTGCAGGCGGGGCCACTCGACCAGCACGAAGGAGGTACCGGCAAGCCGTAGGCGAGTATCGGAGAAGTCTGGGTCCGGAACGTCGAGCATCACCTCATGTCCTCGAAGTAGTTCGACGTCCGGGAAACGCTGCCGTACCTGCTCGACCAACTCTTGCCAGGACTCGTCGACCTCTTCCAGCCACGTCCCGAGCAGGCTGGAATCATGCGTGAGACTCGCATTCACATGAGGAGTCGTGACGATTCGTCCAATCCCGGCCGCCACCATACGCTCCACGGCTTCGAGGGCTTCCTCGAGGGACCGTGCCCCGTCGTCGACTGCGGGGATGAGGTGACTATGAAGGTCCCCCACACGGGTTCCTCCCCCGGGAGTCACGCGACCGCCCCTCCGGTCGACACCCGGCCAAGGATTTCACGGAGCACACCTCGAACGTCGGCCGCCTCGGAAGCAGCTTCACAGCCGTATGTAACAAGCGCATCGGCAGCGAGCAGCTGATAGGCCGCATCCCGGTCCCGGCCGGGCCTCCCCACGGCCTCCTCCAGATGGAGCAAACCCGCTCTCAGAAGGGATTCCGGCACGGAAGCCACTCCACCATCGGGATCCGAGTTATCACCCGGAATCCTAAACCAAGCCTTCAACTCGTCCGGTGCGGGCGGCGTCCGAGTGGCAACCCAATCCGAAGCGGATTCCATCAGCCCGCAGCTTCACGAGTGAGCTTCTCCACCACGTCTCGCCCCATTCGGAGGGCCTCGTCGATGCGTTCGGGATCCTCGACGCCCGCCTGAGCCATATGAGGTCGCCCACCTCCCCGGCCTCCGACCACGGAGGCAATCTCACGAACGATCGCGTCGGCTCGGATGCCCCGGCCGATCAAATCATCGGTGACGAAGGCGAAGAGCGTATGTTTGCCCTCTGGCAGATCGGCCGACACAACCGCGACACCGCTCGCCTCCTTCTCCAGGAAGGTGTCGCCCCACTTACGAGCGTCGTCGGCGTTACGGGCCCGTAGGCGTACTGCCCTGTACTCGGTGCTCACGTCATCGATCGAGATGGCATCCTCCAGGACGACACTCTCGCCGGCCCCTCCACCACTTCGGAGTTCATCCAGGAGCCCCTCCAGCTCCTTCTTTTCGGCGAGGAGTTGCTCAGCTCGGGCAGCGGTATTTTCAGGAGCTGTTCCGAAAACCGCGGCAACTTCGTTCAGTCTGCTCACCCCTTCTTCCAGATTCTGCAGTGCCCGGCGGCCCGTTATCCCCTCGATGCGACGTACGCCGGCGGCCACCCCGCTCTCACTCGTGATCTTGAACAAGCCGATCTCGCCCGTATGCCCGACGTGGGTGCCCCCACAAAGCTCCATGCTGACGCCGGGTATCTCCACGACTCGAACGACGTCGTCGTACTTTTCCCCGAACAGCGCCATCGCCCCGTCCCGGACGGCTTCGTCATACGGACGAGGCCCGATCGTAACAGGGTGATCCTCCCAGATGCCCTCTCTCACAATCTCCTCTACCTCCCGTCGCTCATCCACGCTCATCGGCGAAGTATGTGAAAAATCGAACCTCAGCCGATCGGGGGCCACGAGCGATCCTCGTTGTACCACGTGACTGCCGAGGACTCTCCGAAGCGCTGCATGGAGGAGGTGGGTGGCGGTGTGATTCCTCTGAGTGTCCCGCCGAGAGACCGAATCCACGATCGCCCGGACGTGCAGTGGAGCCTCCAGAACCTCCGGAGCCTCCGGGAACGCTCCCTCCGGAACCGTCCCGAGCAGCGCCACTCGATCACCGACTCTCGCCACGTCGCGGATTTCGGTCGCCCATCCGTCTCCCTCCACACGACCGGTATCGGAGACCTGTCCTCCGCCCTCGATGTAGAACGGATTTTCGGCAATCTGGAGGGCCAGGCCATCCTCCGAGATCCGGACAGCCAACACGTCCGTTGCGGACTCGAGTTGATTGTAACCGGTGAAACGCTGTTCACCCGTCGCCTGAAGTGTCTGCCATCCCTCCACGAAATTCTCACCCGAAAGCTCGAGAGCGGACTGCGCCCGGTCCGCCCGGCTGCGCTCCCGCTGCTCCTCCAGGGCATTTTCAAAACTCTGAACGTCGACCCCGTAGCCCCGTTCCTCCGCCATGAGCTCAGTGAGGTCCAGCGGGAAGCCGAACGTGTCATATAATTTGAAGGCGTCCACCCCCGAAATCACCGCTTCGGATTCCCCTGGGGCCACTGATTTCGGAGCTAACTCATCGAAGCGGGCCAACCCATCCTCGATCGTAGAGAGAAAGCGATCCTCCTCTGCGCGCGTGGTACTCAGGAGATGTTCCCGAGCTTCCTCCAATTGGGGATACACGTCGCTCATGCTCTCGATCACGGCGGCGACTACAAGGACGAGCGTCGGCTCACGGCGTCCCAACAGCCACGCATGTCGGACGGCCCTCCTCAAAATGCGCCGTAGGACATATCCCCGCCCCGCGTTGGAAGGAAACACACCATCCGCCAGAAGAAAGGCAACGGCGCGAGCATGATCCGCCAGCACCCGGTATCTGACGCCTTCCTCCGCCTCTGGCTTGTACGGACGCCCCAATATCTCGGATACGGCCTCGAGCAGAGGGGAGAACGCGTCGGTGTGGTAGTTCGAGTCCGCTCCCTGCACAACCGCGGAAAGGCGTTCAAGCCCAGCCCCCGTGTCAATGGAGGGCGCAGGTAGGGGGTGAAGTGTGCCCTCTTCGTCACGGTTGAACTGCATGAAAACCAGATTCCACAGTTCGATAAGGATCCCGCGCTCTCCGAGATCGACAAACTCTTCAAGAGTGGGGGTTCTCTTACGCTCCTCGGCCGGCCGGAGATCGTAGTGTAGCTCGGAACACGGGCCACACGGTCCGGTATCGGCCATCTGCCAGAAGTTGTCCTTGTCACCGAGCCGAAAAATCCGTTCCGGGGGGACTTGCACCACCTCCTGCCACAGATCCCACGCGTCGTCATCGGAATGGTAGATGGAAACAAAAAATCGATCGGGATCGAGGCCTAGCTCGCCCGTCAGGAATTCCCACGCGTAAGCGATCGCCTCCCGCTTGAAGTAATCTCCGAACGAGAAATTGCCCAGCATTTCAAAGAAAGTGTGATGTCTGGCGGTTCTCCCCACCTCTTCGAGATCGTTGTGCTTCCCACCGGCGCGGACGCACTTCTGAGACGTGGCCGCTCTCTTGAAGGGGCGTTCCTCCGTTCCCAAAAAAACGCCCTTGAACTGGACCATGCCCGCGTTCGTGAATAGCAGCGTCGGATCGTCCCTCGGAACGAGGGACGAACTGGCCTCGACGGCGTGGCCTCGAGCGCGGAAGAATTCGAGGAAACTCGTTCGGATTTCAGCTGTGGTCATGATGCCTGCCATTGGGCGTCCATAGGCGCCCATTATAACGACATAACGGGCTCGACCCAAAACAGAACCAGACCCCAAGCCGACGTCGGAACCAGTGTGGATTATGCTAAAAAGCCCGGCCTCGCCAGCCGGGCTTTCTCACCATACTTCGGGGGCACCGTGCGAAGCGGAGCCCTCTTTATCGGGCTTGGTTCAACCGCCTCCGCTGACCGCGGCTTCCTTCAAAGCTTCGTCCATAGGTGCGTCCGAAGTTTCTTCGACCTCCGGATCATCCCCCAGGCCGAGCGAATCACGAACGCGAGCGTCCACTTCCTCTAACACGTCCGGATTTTCCATGAGGAAGTCCCTCGCATTCTCTTTTCCCTGTCCGAGGCGTAGATCGCCATAGGAGTACCAAGACCCGGATTTCTCGACGATTCCCTCCTCGACACCGATATCGATGAGCAAGCTCTCATGGCTGATTCCGACGTTGTAGAGAATGTCGAATTCGGCCTGCCTGAACGGAGGGGCGCACTTGTTCTTCACGACTTTTACGCGTGTACGATTCCCGACGATATCCGTTCCATCCTTGATGGCGCCGATGCGACGAATATCCATGCGTAAAGAAGCATAGAACTTCAGTGCACGGCCCCCCGACGTCGTCTCGGGATTGCCGTACATGACACCGATTTTTTCGCGGATCTGGTTGGTGAAGATCACCGAGGTCTGGGAGCGGGCCACGGCGCCCGTGAGCTTGCGTAGGGCCTGACTCATCAGCCGAGCCTGTAGACCGACGTGCGAGTCACCCATCTCGCCTTCGATCTCCGCCCTCGGGACCAGGGCAGCCACCGAATCGACGACGACGACGTCGATGGCGTTACTGCGGATCAGTACCTCGGCGATCTCGAGCGCCTGCTCACCCGTGTCCGGCTGGGACACGAGCAGGTTGTCTACGTCCACCCCAAGCTTACGCGAATACGACACATCTAGAGCGTGCTCGGCGTCGATGAAGGCGGCGATCCCACCCACCCGTTGGGCATGGGCGATGACATGAAGGCAAAGGGTGGTCTTACCACTCGACTCCGGGCCATAGATCTCGGTGATCCTCCCTCTCGGGATACCACCGATGCCAATGGCCGCGTCGAGATTGATCGCGCCGGTGGGGATCGACTCGATTTCCACCCTCATGCCATCGTCGCCCATCCACATGATGGCGCCCTTCCCGTGGGCACGCTCGATCTGCGTGAGGGCCGTCGTGAGGGCCTTCGTCTTCTTGTCGCTCATGTCACGGTTTCCTTCAAGCGTCGCCATTATGTCCTCGCAGAATTCGTGGGTCGGCACCTATTGTACTACACCCGAAGATAAAGCGAAAGTCCTCATAACGTCCAATAGTCAAGCGATGGAAAATATGTGCCCTCCTCGGGCCATGAAATGTCGCTTCGAGACGGTCGCGCCACACCGAAGCCGGGATCGAGCCGACCATCGAACCGTAGGTCATCCAGGATCCAGGGAGTATCGTTGCCACACCCCGGGGCGTACCGGCACGAAAAGGATTTCCGGTGGCCTACCACCGGCGTCCGTAACAAAAAGGGGCACCCCAAGATGTTCACCCGCCTGCCTAATGTCGCCACATTCCAGGCCAATCGGGGCGCCTGTTTTGCCGAAGGAGCGCTCCTCGAACGTGATGGGTTCGCTAGCCTCGAACCACGCCCGGTCCGTCGCATACACACCCGCAAGGACCACCCCCGGCCGCAGCTGGCTCAAAGGAGCCCGCGACGGTCCGACCAGTGTGTCGCCGGCCACCGTGAGTAACACCTCGATCGGGTCCCCTGTCGATAAGCAGAGCGTGACGGCCGTTCCGACCGGCGGCGGGCGGGTCTCGACGCGAGCGACCACAACCGTGTCGGGTGGGGCCGCCGGCAACACCACCACGTCGGGGTCCGGCCGGTCACGGAGTGAAGCTCGGCAGAGCCCTCTTCCACAGAGGGCCACGGAGGCGACCACGCCGAACTTCGAACTCCGGTACACCGTCGTCGGCGACGAATGATTCACGCCGAGTACATGGGCCCCGAGCCTCACGCCACTCAGATCTACCTGAGTTCCCACGTTCCAGTCGAACCCGTTGTACTCGGTCATGAAAGTGACCATACGGTTCTCGGCCAACTCCAGATTCCACGCCACCCCCGCGAACCAGCCGCCGCTATCGCCCGAGGTATACCAATCCAATCCACCCCCTTCCTTGAAGAGCCCGTTTCCCCAACCCGCAGTGAAGGAGAAGTCGTGCTCCGGCAAAAAGGAGGACGGAAGACCTGGAAGATCCCATCCAGCCACAGCGTAGAATGAAAAGCCGGTGTCGATCCCCCGCGAGCCCAGCTGACTACGAAGTCGGCGGTCTGCCGTTCCGAGACGGTTTGCGGCGTACAAGATGCCATCCCCAAAGTCGGGGCTGCTCGCATACCGGCCTCCGACCGCCAATCCGATGGGCTGTGTTTGGGGGCTCAGAATCGAGAGCCGGCTAAAGGCTCCCCAGAGGGTCCCACCCTTCTCGGCATCACCCAGCGACTGGATATTGACGCCGAACTCGAGCAGATCGAAAAGCCCACGGGCAACCGCGAGGTCACTATTCCAGCCCCCGCGGACGGCCTCCGTTCCCGTAATGTCACCCGACGCATCCGTCGTGACGTCGGTATTGTTACTCGTCCAGAAACCGGAGTAGGTGACGGTCCACGCGCGATCCGCCAGAACCCCCGCCACCGGAATGTCCATGAGTCCCGAGCCATGGCGAAGGGTGCTGGGGACTTTGGTCGTCTGGGCGGCGAGGCTGGAGGCTACGGCCAGAGCGACCGGAAGGCCACCCGTCAGAAGGCTTCGGGGGCCGCGGCGGGGCCCGCGTCGCACCATGATCTGCCCTACTCGTTCCCGAGGCGCTCCTCGACCCGCCGAAGACGCCGGACGATCGAGATCACCCAACCGAGAACGAGAAGCCAGACGATGGCATACGCGGCGAAAACGTGCCAGTAGGCGCGCCCAAGCGACTGGAGGCCCAGGGCCGTTCCCGCTTGTGCCCACAGCGGGCTCGCCGGCAAGAGAAGGACCCCGAGCACGAAAGCCGTCGTCCATCGACAAAACCATTTCTGAGCCATCATCAGGCCTCCGCTCCTCGGGCGCCCGAGCGAGCGGCGACCCGGAGGTTGAGTTCATGTTCGTACCCTGCAACCGTGTAGCGGGCCAGGAAAAGGGCGGCGAACACCAGGCTGAAGGCGAGAAGCCCGACGCTGAGTGTCGCACCCATCGAGGGGTCTAGATTCAAGGCAAAACCGTCTGGGTTGAGGACGACGGCTTCGGGGTGCAGAGTTCGGAACCAGATGACGCTGACGTGAATGAATGGAATATCGAGGACGCCGATGACCCCGATGACAGCCGCGAACCGTTTGCCCTGCTCGGGATTGGCCGTACTTCGCCTCACGAGGAAGTACCCCAAGAAGATGAACCAGAGCAGCAATGCGGACGTCAGCCTCGGGTCCCATTCCCACCACACCCCCCAAGCCACCCGCCCCCATAACGGACCCGTGAGAAGGCCGATGGTCGTGAAGATCATCCCAGCTTCAGCCCCGGTCACCGCCGCCCGATCGAGCCGCTCGTCGCCTAGCCAGAGGTACACGGCGCTACAAAGTGCTACCGCGCCGAACGCTAGAAATGCAATCCACCACGCCGGGATGTGGATGTAGTAGATCCTCTGTACGATCCCCATCGTCGACTCGGTCGGCACCCAGAAGAACACCATCCAATGAAGCACGATAACGGCCGCCACCCCCAGCGTGCCCAGGACACCGATCGCCCATCGGGTTTGCCTCTGGCTCATTTATCCTCCTTCAACAGCCTTCAGGTAGTCAGCATGAGGGGCGAAGGCCCCTCCCGGGTCCTACTCCTCGATCACGAAGCGGAACAACCAAGCGCACGCGAACGTGAAGATGATCGCGAAGGCCGCCAGCAGACTCAAGTCTCCTCTGACCTCCTCGAACGGTCTCGCCGCGAACAGCCGGTCCGTCGCCGTGGTCCCGAAACGTATGACAGGAAACAGAAGAGGAAAGATGAGCACCGGCAGCAGGCTCTCTCCCATCGAGCTTCGAGTTGTCATCGAGCTGAAAAGGGTCGTCAGCGAAACGAACCCCAGAACTCCACAGGCCAGAACCCCGAAGAGAGCGTACGGATTCCCCGAGAACTGCAGGCGAAAAAACCCTGTAAAAACAACGAATATCAGGGCCACCATCACCGACAGCAAGATGAAGTTCGCGAGAACTTTGCCCAGGTAGAGGGCATCGAGGGGAATAGGGCTCTGGAGAATTCCGGTGAGCGCGCCATCCTGTTCCTCCAGCCGGAACGTCCCGCCCATCCCGAGCATGCCGACGAAGATGATCGTCATCCAGATCAGCGCTGCGGCGATGTCCTGGGGCCGTACCACCGCGGTATTCATCGAAAAATAGAAGAGGACACCAATCAAGACCACGAACGCCCCCATGGACGTGAGCCGTTCGAACGTTCGAAACTCGACCAATAGATCCTTGCGGGCGACTGCCCAAACCAGACCGATGTATGTCCTCATGGCGAAGCCTCCACCGTGGCGTGGTACAACGCTTCCACCCCGGCGTGGTCCAGGTCCGCCGCGTTCGCAACCGATGAGAATCGTCCTTGAACTTGAATGGCAACTAAATCCGCTAATTCTAATCCCTGTTTAAGGTTATGCGTTACGAGCACTACCGTCCTGCGCCCATCCTTGAGCAACCCGAGCTGCTCCCGCAGCACCGCAGAGGCGTGCGGGTCGAGTCCCGTATAGGGCTCGTCCAGGAGCACCACCTCGGGGTCATGGAGGAGCGCCCGCGCGAGCGCCACCCGCTGTTTGAGTCCTCGAGAAAGGTCACGCACGGGGGTCTGTGCCCGATCCGAGAGTCCTACCTCCGCCAATCGCTCCGGAATTCGTATCTTCAGGTCGGTGAGGCCGAATAACCGGCCGTAAAAAAATAGGTTCTCTGCCATGGTCAGCTGACCGTACAAAAGCGATTGGTGGGAGACGATGCCGACCCGGTGTCTCCACTCCCGACTCGCCACATCCGCCGCTTCCCCCGCCACACGAACGTGTCCAGCGGTCGGACGTATCACCCCACCGAGCATTCGAAGAAGTGTGGTCTTCCCTGCTCCGTTGGGTCCGAAGACGGCGAGCAACTCACCGGGCTGAAGTTGAAAACTTACGCCGTCGACCGCGCGGAGCCCACCGAAATCACGGACGAGGCCTGCCGCCTCCAGCCCGAACGTCAACGCCCTACCCCTAGCCGGAAACCGGGTTTCCGGCCGCGGTGGCCACCCCACCCAACCGTCCGCCGCAGCCTGTACAGAAGCGGCTCTTCTTCACGTTCAGGTGCCCACATTCGGGGCAGGTCCGGCCCTCCTCCATCCCCTTACGCACACGTGCGATTTCGGCTTCGAGACGGTCACCCTCGGCGTCGGGGGAGGCCGGCGGAGTCCCTTCGTCCGCGGCGTGATTGCTGGTGCCCTCCTCCTCCATGGCCGCCAATGCCTGACGAGCAAGATCGGACTTGATGACCTGGTAGTCCGCCTGGTCGATCTTACCGGAGCGAAGGTCGTATTCTGCGTCGCGGAGCCCTCGGAGGGCGGCCTGCTTGCGGGCGTCGGTCTCGGTGACCTCGTCGTCCGAGCGCCCCATCGCGGCCCAGTCCCCCCGAAGGACGGGCATCATGACGAAGAGGATGATGCCGGCTGAAACGAGAATCACCCCGACGATCAACCCCACGTCATCGGCCCACGTCGTTGGCCCACGTCGTTAGCTTCGTGCGGCCAGAGCGGGGCGTTCGCCTCCAGTCTTGGTCTTGGAGCGTGAAGCCGTTGTACGTGACACAGTCGGAATCGAACCGCGGGAGGGCCACATCGCGATGATGCCTCCCAAGGTGATGACGAATCCCCCATACCAGATCCAGCCCACCAGTACGTTGACCTGCACTTTGAACGTCGCACGCTGAGCCCCGGCATCATTTTCGAAGGCTCCGCCGAGATCCCTCACGTTCTCGAGGATCAGGTAGAGGTCTTCAAGGAAGTAGGAGTTGACCCCCACCTCCGTGATCGGCGTATCTTCCCATTTGACGTAGAGGACCTTCTCCGCCGTGAGGGATTCGACCGGTTGGCCATTTCGCTCGACGGTCATCAGGGCCACCGCTTGACGCACCAGGTTCTCGCCGCGAGGCGACGACAGTCCCTGGTAAGTGAGCGCGTATTCGTGCCCGAATGGAGACTCGATCGTAACCGTCTCACCCGGATCGAGGGTCTGAATGACCTCGCGATTGAAGGCTACGCCGGCGAACGCGGTGAAAATCATCACCACCCCGACGTGCACGATGTACCCCCCCCAGCGGCGCCGATTTCGGCTCACGAGGTGGTAGAAGGCCGGGAGATGACCCTCGCCCTCGATACGGGCCCGAGCTTTGGTGCCCTTCACGAACTCGACGATGATGATGGTCATCACAAAGGACGACAGACCGAATGTCAGTAGAGCCATTCCGTGGTGCACACCTCGCAGGAACAGCGCCCCGACGACCATCGAGCCCACAATGACCGGCATTCGAAAGTTCTTCACGAGATTGCGGCGAGAAGCTTTTCGCCACGCGATGACCGGTCCGATCCCCATCAAGGCGAGCAGAGCCAAACCGATGGGCAAATTCACCCGGTTGAAAAATGGCGGACCCACCGCGATGGCCGTTCCCGTCAGACCCTCTGTGATGAGCGGGAAAAGTGTCCCCCACAGGATGGTGAAGGCCGCGCCCAGGAGGATCAGGTTGTTGAACAGAAACGCGGATTCTCGGGACAGGAACGACTGAATCTGGTTCTCGCTCTTGAGCTGCGGGTACCGCCAAGCGATCAACAGGATGGAAAGTCCGGTCATCACCCCCATGAACGCGAGGAAGATGAACGCGATCTTCGTGTTTTCGGCGAAGGTGTGAACCGACTCGATCAGGCCCGAGCGCGTCAGGAAGGTGGCGAAAATCGTCAACAGAAACGTGAGGGTCACAAGGCCCATGTTCCAGACCTTGAGCATCCCCCGGTTTTCCTGTATCTGAATCGAGTGGAGGAAGGCCGTCGCCGTCAGCCAGGGCAACACCGACGCGTTCTCCACTGGATCCCAAAACCAGAATCCCCCCCAACCGAGCTCCAGGTAAGCCCAGCGCATCCCAAAGATGATGCCGTTCGCCAGAAAGAACCACGACAGCAGAATCCAGCGTCGTGTGATCACGATCCATCGTGTATCCAACTTTCCGCTGAGTAGCGCCGACATGGCGAAAGCGAACGGAACCGTGAATGAAGTGAATCCCAAGTACAGTGTGGGCGGATGAATCGTCATCCAGTAGTTCTGAAGCTGCGGGTTGAGCCCGCGTCCATCCGCAGGTGCAAAGGGCAGCTGCTCGAACGGACTTACGTCGGCGAAGAGCAGCACCACCAGGAAGAAGCTGGAAATCGTGAGGAGTATTCCGACCACATAAGGCATGAATTCCCGGTTCTTAGTCCGGTTGGTGAAGACCGCCGCCGAGGAGAAGAGGGAAAGGAGCAGCGCCCAGAACACCAATGATCCAGTTTGCCCAGCCCAAAGACCCGAGACCTTGTAGAACGTCGACAGTTCGCGGTTGGAGTAGTTCGCGACGTACAAGTACTCGAAACTATCCGTAACGAAGGAGGTGATGATCCCCGCCGATGCCAGGATCAGAAGGAAAAAGACGGCGTAGACGCTATACTCGGCGCTCAGAACGAGGTCGCCCCGTTCCTTACGCCCGCCAATGAATCCGGCGACGGCTCCCCAGATTCCGACCGGCAGTGCAATCCAGAGAGCAAGCTCTCCGAGGAGGATCACCCTAACAGTTCCTCAGGCGTAGCCTCGTAACGGCTCCCGCACTTCGCGAGAACGATTGTGGCCTCGAAAACGCCATCCGCCCGGTATCGACCCTCGACGACCACGTCTACATTCTCCGTGTCGTTGAAGGTATCGGGAAGTACGTCCCGGTACTCGACGGGAAAACGCACCGACTCGTCCAGGACATCAATGACCGTGAAGTGGTGCAGCAGTTCGTCTTCGGCACGATTCCATGAGCCCCGCTCGACACGCCCACTCACCTTCACGCCTACCTCGTGGAAGGTAGGATCCGCCTCCACCCGTGCCATGAGCTCCACGGGGGTGAGGTAATACACCATCGATTCCGTGATGCCGGTCCAAATGAGGAAGGTGACGACCAAGGCCACTCCGCCCAATCCGACGAAGAATTTACCATTATCTTTCATGATACGCGGCTCGGTACGTGTGAGACGGATAGGTGGTGCTCTCTGCCTTCTGCACCCAGAATATAGACACGTGCCGGGGCAACGCAAACCACCACCCAAGATCCGACGACCGGTCGTCGGATCCCCTTTCATAAGATAATAGGAGGGCACGGTCCCCCGAGTTCCCTCCGGGCTCCGATCGGTCGTGGAGTCAGGGCATCGTCAGGCTGGATGCCGTGATCACGTTACGGGCATGGACCGGCACCGCCCCGTTCACCAGACCGACCTCTGCTTCGAGGCTCCGGAGGTGGCGGCGAACCTCGGACATGGGGTCGTCCTGCTCGAGCGCGGCCCGGGGAGCGATCTTTCGGAACTTGGGCAAAGCTTGCTCCCAGTCACTGAGAAGCTCCTGGGCGCGCCTCGAGCCAGTCCGCTCATAATGACGCTCGATCATCACCTTGAGCAACTCGATGTCCTCGGCGTGTGTCACTGGCTGAATTCCGACGAGGTCGTGGTTCAGCCGTGACGGAAGGTCACCGTATTCATCGAGCACGTACGCCATTCCATTCGACATGCCCGCTCCCAGATTACGGCCCGTGTCACCGAGGATGACGACGACCCCCCCGGTCATGTATTCGCAGCCGTGGTCACCGACACCCTCCACCACCGCCCGGCCACCCGAGTTTCGTACGGCAAACCGCTCCCCGGCGCCACCGGCGACAAACAAGTCGCCGCCCGTGGCTCCGTAGAGCACAGTGTTCCCCACGAGTGTCGCCTTCTGCTCCAGGAATCGCGAACCGGGTGGTGGGCAGATCGTGACTTCTCCCCCACTCATCCCCTTGGCTACATAATCGTTGGCCTCGCCGATGAGGTTCAAGCGGACCCCGTTGATGAGCCACGCCCCGAAAGACTGTCCCGCCGACCCCCGGAAGAGCAGGTCGATGGATCCGTGTGGCAATCCGGCATCCCCATGCACCTGAGCGATGCGTCCGGAAATCCGGCCTCCCACCGTGCGGTCCCGGTTCAGAATTTCGTAGGACCCCCGGAACGTACCTCCATCCTCGATGGCACTCCCGATATCTTCCAGGATCCCGTCATCCAGTGGGCTGCCGGGCCGGTCGTTACGTTCTTGGACCACACGGGCGGGCCCGCCCGACGTCCTCGAGATCATCTTGGAGAGATCGACGCCACGCCAACGGTCACCCTCCGCCCCCTCGATTTGCTTCAGCAGATCGGCCCTGCCGATCACGTCATCGAGCCGCTCATAACCGAGCGTAGCGAGGATCTCCCGCACGTCCTCACCCACGTGGGTGAGGAACTGGATCACCATCTCCGGCGTGCCGAAATACTTCTCTCTGTACTCTTCGGCCTGCGTCGCAATTCCCACGGGGCAGGTATTGAGGTGGCACTGGCGCGCCATCTTGCACCCGATCGCGACGAGCGCCGCGGTGCCGAAGCCGTAGCGGTCGGCGCCGAGCAGGGCCGCAACCACGACGTCCTTCCCCGTATGCAGGCCCCCATCAGTGCTGAGGATCACCCGGCCGCGAAGCCCATTCATCATGAGCGTCTGCTGAGTCTCCGCCAGCCCGAGCTCCCAGGGAATACCCGCGTACTTTATCGAGGTGAGCGGTGAGGCACCGGTACCGCCATCCGCTCCACTGATCTGGATGACGTCGGCGTAGGCCTTGGCCACGCCCGCCGCAATCGTGCCCACCCCTTCCGAAGCGACCAGCTTCACGATGACGCGGGCGGTCGGATTGACAACCTTGAGGTCGTAGATCAGCTGGGCGATGTCCTCGATCGAGTAGATGTCGTGGTGTGGCGGCGGAGAGATCAAGGGCGTGCCTGGGGTGACGTGCCGCAGCCCGGCGATGTACGCTGAAACCTTGTGGCCGGGAAGTTGTCCACCCTCCCCGGGCTTGGCACCCTGGGCGATCTTGATCTCCAGCTCCTGCGCCCCGACCAGGTACGCAGGCGTGACCCCGAATCGCCCGGAGGCGACCTGCTTCACCGAGGAATTCGCATCGAGCTTATCACCATCCGGGGTGTAGCGGCGGGGATCCTCCCCACCCTCGCCGGTGTTGGCTAGACCTCCTATCCGGTTCATCGCCCTCGCGAGATCCTCGTGAGCCTCTGGGCTCAGTGCACCCAACGACATGGCTCCGGTCTGGAATCGCTGGACCACGTCCTCGACGGGTTCGACCCGATCGAGCCCGATCGGATCGCGGTCGGACGAGAGCTCGAGCAGATCCCGTAGGGCCGTAGGCGGACGGCTATGGACCAGGTCGCGGTAGGCCTGGTACTCGTCCCGGCCTCCGCCCTGGACCGTCTTGTGCAGAGCGCGCCAGACTTGAGGAGTGTTCGCGTGGTAATCGCCGTCCCGCCGAAACTTGTACCAGCCGCCTCGCTCGAGCTTCTCCGCTGAGTACGCCTGAGTGTGCCGCTCGATCACGTCCGCCGCGATGTGGCGGAAGCCGATACCGCCGATGCGTGACCTCGTGGTCGTGAAACAGCGATGGAGGACCTCGTCGCTGAGGCCGAGCACCTCGAAAATCTGGGCGCCGTGGTAGGAAGAAACCGCGGAGATGCCCATTTTCGACATGACCTTGAGGATCCCCGCATCGGCCGCCTTCCTGTAGTTTGCGATGACTTCGTCGAGTGCCTGGCCGTCGAAATCCCCTGCTGCGACCATGCCTCCCAGGGTCTCGAAAGCGAGGTAAGGACAGATCGCCGAGGCCCCGAACCCGATCAGAGCGGCGAAATGGTGAACGTCCCGAGCGTCGCCGGCCTCGGCAACGATGCTCGCCCGCATCCGAAGACCCTCGCGGATCAGGTGAAAGTGCACGGTCGAAACCGCTAAGAGCATCGGGATCGGCGCATGGGATTCGTCGGAAAAGCGGTCGCTGATGACGAGCACCTGGCTCCCGTCGACGACCGCGGCACTCGCGGCGGTACAGAGGTCATCGAGCGAGCGCTCGAGGCCTTCGGCCCCGTCCGCCACTGCAAAACACGCCTCGAGTTTGGAGATGGAGAAACCCTCGGGCGTCCCTTCCCAAAGCTGAACCAACTCCCCTTCACTCATGACCGGACTCATGAGGTGGACGAGGCGTGCGGCCTCCGGCTTCTCCTCTAGAATCGAGTGGCGGCGGCCCAGGTAGGTATCGAGCGACATCACGATCTTCTCCCTGAGAGAGTCGATCGGTGGATTGGTCACCTGCGCGAAGCGCTGCCGGAAATAGGTGTAGAGGAGGCGGCCGGGGCGGTTGAGCGTGGACGGGGGAGTGTCATCACCCATCGAGCCCGTGGGTTCCTTACCGTCGCGTCCCATGGGCGTGAGAACGTATCCGATTTCCTCTTGTGTGTACCCGTGTAGCGCCTGCAGGTGCAGCAGATCAGGGCCGTGCGAAGCGGCCTGATATCGGTTCGGGTCGAGCTCCAGGGCGGGAAGATGATGGAGATTCCCGCTCACCCACTTACCGTACGGCCGCTGCGCGGCCATTTCGGCTTTGATTTCATCGTTGTGGAAGAACTGGCGCCGAGCCGTGTCGACGGCGATCATCTCACCGGGTCCGACCCTTCCCGACTCCACGATCTCGCTCAGCGGCAGATCGGCGAGCCCAACTTCCGAACTCATGATCACCAGGCCGTCCGCCGTAACCTGATACCGGGCGGGGCGTAAGCCATTGCGGTCCATCACGGCAGCGGCGACCGTGCCATCCGTGAAGGCGACCGCAGCCGGACCGTCCCAAGGCTCTGTGAGACAGGCGTGATATTCGTAGAACTCCCTGAGTCGGGGATCCATGTTGGGCATGCTCTCCCACGCCTCCGGGATGAGCATCGCCATGGCGTGGAGCAGGCCACGGCCAGAGGCGAGGAGTTCGAAAGCCTCGTCCAAGGAGGCCGTGTCGGACCCGATGGGATGGATGACCGGGATCAGATCCTCGAGCTTGTCGCCCCAAAATCCCGAAGTGAGCTCGGGCTCGCGCGCCGACATCCAGTTCCGGTTGCCGACGAGCGTGTTGATCTCCCCGTTGTGCGCGATCAAGCGGAACGGCTGGGCGAGGGGCCAGGTCGGGAGCGTGTTCGTGGCAAACCGCTGATGGAAGAGGGCGATTGAGGACACCGTCCGCTCGTCCTCGAGGTCAGGAAAGAAGCGGGTAAGGTCGGTTGCGACCATGAGACCCTTATAAACGACAGTCCGCGCGGACATCGAGACGATGTAGCAATCAATGTCCTCCCGCCGGTAACCCGCCTCGCCCCGCGCACGAGCGAGGTAGAGCGCTCGGTCGAACTCAGCGCCCGACATGCCCGAAGGCCTCTCGACAAGGAGTTGCTCGATCCCGGGAACACACCCGCGGGCAGAAGCACCGAGCACGGACGGGTCCGTCGGGACCACTCTCCACCCGAGGGCCTCGATGCCCGTCCGGACTGCCGCATCCTCCAGGATCGCACGTGCCCGGTCACGCATCTTTTCTTCCGTGGGCAAGAAGACCATCGCGAGGGCGATCCGCGACAGATCGCCTCCAACCATCCCCATGCGCGCGGCATCCTCAGCCAACAATTCCCGAGGAATCTGAATCGTCACACCCGCGCCGTCACCCGATGCCGCGTCGGCAGCGACGGCACCACGGTGTGTAAGGTTCACCACCGACCGCACCGCCAATTCTACAATTCTATGGGTTCTTTCATCGTCGATACTGGCTATGAAGCCCGTCCCGCAGCCGTCGTGCTCGAAGGCCGGGTTATATAGAGGTGGCGGGTCGTGTCCAGAATTCAACTTCCGAGTCATACGTCTCCCGATCTATCGATCTATTTCCTGATCTATTCCCAGACGATGTGTACCCAAAACAAAAAACGGCCTCTCCACACCGGAGAAGGCCGTTCGAGGAACCGAAAATACGTGCTCAGCTCACTCGCATGCGTCTCCAATGCGCAGCCCTGCGTCGGCCTCGCTCTCGAGATTCGGGGCAAGCACTCGCACGTGCGAGTTCGGTGAACGGCAAACGCTCATCGGATTCTTACCTGAGGCGACCCATTTGCGACGACCTACCAGGCGTTTTCACTTGCTCTCCGTAGGGGCGCGGGGCCCCGACAATCTGTCTGAACTTGCCGACCGCGCCGGCCTGTTGCACCAGCGCCACATAGGCAAGTTGCGCAAGGTAACCGACAAGAATAGGGCTTTGAGGCCAAAACGGCAAGTAGTGCGCATCTATCCTGTAGCATTGAAATAGAAATGTCCGGTTTGGTTGAAGTAGAAATGTCCTCTTTCGGAGTTTGTTCGTTCGGAGTGGAGCGAGCAAACGGAACCGGGGGAGGAAATGCTGACATTGAGCCAGCGAGATCGAGACCGACTGGCGGTACTGAAGCAGGTGGAGCAGGGACTAGTAGCGGCCAGGCGAGGGGCGGAGTTGCTGGGCATAACCTCACGCCACTTCCGCAGGCTACGCAGGAGATGGGAGCGAGCAGGAGACGGAGTGGTGATCCATGGGCTTCGCGGCCGACGCTCGAATCGGGCCAAGGCGTCGCAGATGCGGGGCCGAGCGTTGAAGCGGGCGCGTGAGCCTGTGTTCGAGGGCTTTGGGCCGACGCTGCTCGCTGAGCACCTGTCACGCGACGCTGAGATCGGGCCGCTGAAGGCCGGCACCCTGCGCAAGTGGATGATCGAGGAGGGTGCCTGGAAGCCGAAGCGCAGGAGGGCGAGGCATCGCAAGGCCAGAGCGCGCAGGGCGGCCTTCGGCGAGCTCATCCAATGGGACAGCTCCGAGCACGCCTGGTTCGAGGACCGCGCTGCTGGCCGCTTCGTGCTCATTCAGATGCATGACGATGCCACGAACCAGCTCATGATGGCCCGTTTCGTCCCACGCGACACGGGAGCAGCCAACCGGCAGATCGCCATCGACTACCTGCGCCGCCATGGCCGTCCCATCGCCTTCTACACCGACAAGGCGGGCCACTTTGGCCAGTGGACCCGGCCTGTCTCGGCGATCCCGCTCGAAGAGCGCGACACCAAGCGTACCGAGTCCATTATTCGCAAGGCCCTGCGTGAGCTCAACGTCGAGCTGATCCTCGCACACTCGCCCCAGGCCAAGGGTCGCGTCGAGCGTAACTTCGGCACTTCGCAGGACCGCCTGGTCAAGGAGCTGAGGGTCGCAAACATCTCGACGCTCGAAGACGCCAACCGCTACCTCGACGACGTCTACCTCCCGTTCTGGAACGAACGCTTCGCGGTCGAGCCCGCTGAGTCCCGTAACGCACACCGTCGCCTCTCGAAGAGGCCCGATCTCGACGCGCTCTTCGCTGAGACCCTCACTCGCTCTGTCGGCAACGACTTCACCATTCAATACAGCAGCCGTAGATGGCAGATCTCCAAGTGCCAGGCCCGAGGGATCCGGCCCCGTCACAAAATCACCGTCGAACTCCGGATCGATGGCTCCACCCGCTTCCGCTTCAAGAAGCGCTATCTCGATCTCGAACCTGTCGCGGAGCTGCCCAAGCCCAGACCCCAAAACTCTCGTCCGCCCCGAACCAAGAAGACGCTCTCTACGGCCAAGACAGCGAAGTCACGTCCCACGCCGCCCAAACCTGGACCCGATCACCCCTGGCGTAAGCACGGCAGGCTCATCGCAAATCCGCGCGCCATCGCTCGGCATCGCGCTACGACTGCCACTTCGCGGCCGTCGGCTTCGACTCCCTCGATGGAGGGAGTCTCTTGATTCACCTTAACGCCCTGGGCGGGGGGGACATTTCTAAATCACTCAACCCCCGGACTTTTCTAAATCAATCCAACAAGTGCGCATCTATCCACCACTCCCCCACCCTCCCCGCGGCCCCCGAAAACAGCGGCGGGAGGCTCCTTGCCCCACCGTCCCCTGGCTCATACAATTGCCGCCGTTCTTTGCGGTTCTAAAGCCAAATTCCGTCATCCGTCCTTGACAGCGATACTTCCCGGAATCCAGTCGCTGCGGAGTTGACCGCTGTGCCCAATCCCAACTCGATGTGGTCATTCGTCCCGTCAGTCCTCCTTCTTGCTGTCCTGACTTCACCCGGATGCGCCCCCGGAGACCGACCTGACATCCTCGCCTTGGCAACTGCGGGCACTGGAGGTGTGTACTACGTGCTAGGAGGATCGATCGCCGAGCTCTGGAGTCGCGATTTACCCGAGCACGACTTCGTAGCCGAGGTCACGGGGGGCTCGGTCGAGAACCTCAGCCTACTCCTGGGCGGCGATGTCCAGGTGGCCTTCTCCATGGGTACGAACGCCCACGAGGTGTTTTACGCGACGGGATCTTTTTCGGACCGGGAGCCGGCGCAGGTTCTTGCGCTCAGCGCGCTCTATCCGAACGTGCTCCACCTGGTCACACTGGAGGGAACCGGAGTGGAGAGCCTCGTTGACCTCGTGGGCAGACGGGTCTCTGTTGGAGCACCAGGGAGTGGGACCGAAGTGGCCGCCCGAACCCTACTGGAAGGAAACGGGATCAGCTACGACGATTTCCGGCCTCAGCGTCTCAACTTCAACGAGACGGCTTCTGCGCTCCGGGACGGAAACATAGACGCAGGATTCTTGAGTGCCGGCCCGCCTACCAGTGCCATCATGGACCTGGCTACGGCGCGGCCCATGCGACTTGTGCCCATAGGGATGGCGGAAGTAGAGAACACTTCGGTACTGGACCCGACCGTGAGTCGCGATTTCTTCCTTCCGGAAACGTACCCCGGCCAGGAACTCGGAGTGGAGACGCTGAGTACGCCCAACCTCCTCGTGGTTCGCGCTGACATGTCAGAAGAGCTCGTCTACGAATTGACGAAGACGCTTTTCGCGGTACAGGCGGAGTTGGCTGGCGTGCATCCTGCCGCACGCCACATCTCGGCGGAGTACACCCTGGAAGCCTCTCCCATCCCAATCCACCCAGGCTCCGTCCGTTATTATGTGGAAGCGGGATACGAGGTGCCAGATCGTCTGATTTCTTCCCCGTGAGGCGTCCCGATATCCACATCCGTGGATAGAGAACGGTGAGTTCGGCCGGCGGGCCCTCGATCGCCAGAAGGGACCTGGGTCTCCCTGCCTTTTCCGCAGCGACTTTCGTCGTACTGGCGATCGCCCTCTCACTCTTCCAGCTCTACATCTCCGGCGTCCGCCCGATCGGACTTTTCTACGAGAGGGCGTTCCATCTCGCGGTCATTCAGGTGTTGGCCTTTCTCCTCTTTCCGACGAAGGGTCGCTCCTTTCCGATCCAGGTTCCTGGAGGGCCGGGGGTCCGAAGTCGAATGGCATGGACGGTGGACGCCGCTCTTATTGCCGGCTCCATCTTCGCAGCCCTCTATCTCACGCTCAACCTGGACGCCATCGTGAACCGAGCCGGGGCCTGGAGCGGCACCGACGTTCTTGCAGGGGTCGTCGGGGTCGTCACGCTCCTCGAAGCGAGCCGAAGGGCGCTCGGGTGGCCCATTTCGTTCATCGCCGCCTGTTTCATCGGCTACGGATATGCGGGTCCCGCACTCCCCGGCGTGCTTCGGCATGGAGGCTACAGCACCGGACGGCTCGTGGGACAACTTTATCTTGGCCAGGAGGGGATATACGGGATCCCGTTGGGTGTGGCCGCCTCCTTCGTCTTCATCTTCATCTTGTTCGGAGCGCTGCTGGAGGTCACGGGCGCAGGCCAGTTCTTCATCGACCTGGCGTACGCGGTCACCGGAAGACAGAGAGGAGGGCCGGCAAAGGCGGCGGTCCTGGCCTCTGCCGCGATGGGATCCGTGTCGGGGAGTGCGATCGCCAACGTCGTAACCAGCGGGGCGTTCACCATTCCCCTCATGAAAAAGGTCGGCTACCGTGCCGAGGAGGCCGGGGGTATCGAGGCGGCGGCAAGTACGGGGGGTCAGATCCTTCCCCCGATCATGGGTGCCGGAGCGTTCCTGATCGCCGAATATACCGGGCTGCCCTATCTGGAGGTCGTCAAAGCGGGACTCGTTCCCGCGATTCTCTACATGGGAACAGTATTCGTCTTCGTGCACTTGGTGGCGGTCAAGGGGGATCTCAAGGGCGTTCCGCGCTCCGAGCTTCCCCGGTTAGGGGCCACGTTGGCCACGGGCTGGCACTTCCTCGTGGCCCTAGTCGTCCTGATGGCCGCGCTGCTCTTGGATTTTTCCGTGGCCCGGGTCGGATTCCTTTCGTGCGTAGCCGTAGCGGCACTGGCGGCTTTGCGAGCCACATGGGACCGGGCCGTACCCGGGAATCAAGTGGGCTCGAGGCCGGGAGAAGCGGTTCATGGGCCCCTGACGGGATGGGTCGGCGGCGGGATCATCCGCATTGTGGACGGCTTTGTCGTTGCGGGCCGAAATGCGCTTCCAGTGAGTCTGGCCTGCGCGGTGGCGGGAATCATCGTCGGCATCGTCGGACTCACGGGTCTGGGCCTCAAGTTTTCGGCTCTCATGCTTTCTCTTTCCCAGGGTAATCTCTTTCTTGCCCTGATACTTCTTCTTGTGGCGAGTCTCGTGCTTGGGATGGGACTTCCCGTAACCGCCAGCTACGTCGTCCTCATCGTTCTCGCCGGCCCGGTCCTGATCAATGATTTCGGTCTTCCGGTCCTGATTGCTCATCTTCTCGTGTTCTGGTACTCCCAGGACTCCAACGTCACCCCGCCCGTCTGCCTCGCCGCGTACGCAGCCTCGGGCATAGCCGGATCCGACCCCATGCGAACCGGGCTCCAGGCGTGGAAGTACGCCAAGGGCCTCTATCTCATTCCCCTCCTCATGGTGGTGCATCCCGAGCTCGCCTTAGGGGGTCCGTGGCCCGTGGTGGTCGGGAAGGCTACGATGGCCATGGTGGCGCTCGCCGCCTTCGCCGCTGCGCTGGAGGGACAGTCGCTGAGACGTCTGACCGCCGGAGGTCGGATCCTGCTTCTGACAGGCGCGTCGACCGCGTTCTTTCCGACCTTCCTGGTGGGGGGCCTGGGAGCCCTGTTCGTCGTCGCCTACACCCTGAACGACGTCCGATATCGGGCACCGAACCCGTCCTAGTCGAGAACCTTACAAGCCGCAGTACCGGAACTGGGCGTCAATTTCCACCACAATGATATCACCAGGGTTGGCAATGATCCCACGCGTGGTACACTCCGGACCGGCCAGAAGATCAATTTCGATTTGAAGTATGTCGCTGAAGGCCCACGGAAGCCTATATTCGGCCGTCGTGATTCCTATGACGGTCCCCAGACGCCGGCGGTTACCGGGCCAAATCGCATGAATTGTGGCGTCCTGGAAATTGCGATTGAGGACTTCGATTTGGATCCTCGCTTCGGCCGGATCGCCGAGCGGACTTCTCTGCGTGCTGCAACCAAAGCTGGCGGCGGCGAGCACCATGCAGAGCACTGCCGTGCGTCCAGTGGCGAAAGCTCGCCCCTCGACACGCACAATTATCCCGAGCATCTCAATCTCCCGCCCGGACCTGCAGCAAGAAAGACATCGAGGATCCGCTCATGCATCAGTCCCCATGAAGATAAGTACTCCGCGGGATTCACTCGGGTCCTAGGGCCAGCCCTTCCACGGCCCGAACCGCCCGAGCCCAGCCGGCAAGAAGTGTCGCACGCTCGTTGTCGGACATGAGCGACGTGAATCGGGTGGGCTCCCCCTGAGAGGCGAGGAAGTCCTCGGCGTCGGACCAGAGCCCCGCTGCCAGTCCGGCAAGACCCGCCGCCCCCAGAGCAGTCGTCTCGACGAGAGACGGCCGGCGCACCGGGACGCCCAACAGCCCGGCCTGGAAGCCAAGAAACCAATCGTTGTTGGCCGCCCCACCGTCGACGCGTAGCTCCGTCGTCTTCGTCGAGGAATCGGCTTCCATGGCATCGAGAACCTCATGGGTGCTGTACGCCATCGCCTCCAACGCAGCACGCACCAGGTGCTCTCGTGTCGTGCCTCGCGTGAGGCCGAAGAGCGCTCCACGTGCACCCGGGATCCAGTGTGGCGCGCCGAGCCCCACGAACGCGGGTACGAAGTAGACCCCCGCATTCGATTCCAATCCCGCCGCCATCGCCTCGGACTCCGACGCATCGTCGATCAGGCCCAGTCCATCACGGAGCCACTGAATCGCAGCCCCCGCGATGAATACCGATCCTTCCAGGGCGAACGCCAACCCTCCCTTCGAGTCACACGCCGCCGTCGTGAGGAGGCCGTGGTTCGAGGGGACGATGCGTTCCCCTGTGTGCATGAGGAGAAAGGCACCCGTACCGTACGTACTCTTGGCCAAACCCGGTGACCAGCATCCCTGACCGAACAACGCGGCCTGTTGATCGCCGGCGACGCCCGCTACTGGGACCTCGATTCCCAACGCCTCACCGCGAGTTACTCCGAAGTCGCCGCTGCTTGCCCTCACCTCCGGGAGAAGGGCCTGCGGGATTTCCAGCGTGTCGAGAAGCCACGGGTCCCACGCTGCGAGGGACAGGTTGTACAGCAGCGTACGGGAGGCATTCGTAGGATCGGTCGCGTGGATCGTCCCTGATGTGAGCCGAGCGATCAGCCAGGTGTCGATCGTTCCGGCCGCCAACTCTCCCGCTTCGGCCCGGGCGCGAAGGTCCGGACGCTCGCGAAGGAGCCAGAGGAGCTTCGTCCCGGAAAAGTAAGGATCCAGCACGAGTCCGGTGCGCTGGCGGACCTCCGGCTCGTGCCCCGCCTCCTTGAGATCAGCGCATAGTCCAGCTGTACGGCGGTCCTGCCAGACGATGGCGCGATGGACCGGTTCGAGCGTCTCACGATCCCAAAGGACGATGGTCTCGCGTTGATTCGTGATCCCGATTCCCCTGACATCAGCCCCCTCGGCCGAGGCGAGGGCCTCGCGGGCGACCGCCTGCGTGACATCCCAGATTTCGAGCGCGTCGTGCTCGACCCACCCAGGCTGGGGGAAGTACTGTGTGAACTCCGAGTAGGCCCGGCCGAGGACCCGGCCATCCTCAGAGAGCACCAGGCAGGTGGTGCCCGTCGTCCCCTGGTCGATGGCGAGAATCGATGGCGTGCGGCTCATGGATCTAGAAGAACGTTGAAGAAGTGCGGGCCGGCCGGCGGCGCGAACGTGTACTCCCAACCGCTCTCCTCGAAGAGCCTCAGGAGGAGGACCACGGGGAGCCCGACCACACAATAATAATCTCCCCGAATTTCGGTCACCAGCGCAGCACCGAGCCCTTGGATGCCATAGGCCCCAGCCTTATCGAGGGGCTCGCCGGTCGCTACGTAGGCGTGCGCTAACTCGGGTGAAAACTGACGAAACGTGACCTCGGTGGTCGAGACCCCGCTACGCACGTCGCCGGACGGAAGAGCGAGTGCGAGGCCGCTCGCCACGTTGTGAGTCCGGCCTGCCAATCGGCAAAGCATGGCCTCCGCATCTTCTGGCCCCGATGGCTTCCCCAAGATCTGGCCGTCCAGCGTCACCACCGTGTCACCCCCGAGCACAACCGCGCCGGGCCGCGCCGACGCGACCGCGGTGGCCTTATCGCGGGCGAGCCGTTCGACATGAGCCTCGGCCGACTCGTCATGTTGGACGGTCTCCGAAACCTCGGCGGGATGGACCGTGAAACTCAGACCGAGCATTCGGAGGCAATCAGCGCGGCGGGGTGAAGCCGACGCGAGCAGCAAGGGCGGTGGCCCACCCACCGGTCGATCCGGCGGCTCATTCACCGGTCGATGACGAGTGTCACGGGCCCATCGTTGGTCAGCGAGACATCCATCATGGCACCGAATTCCCCCGTAGCCACCCCGCCGGGGTGGCGAGCCTCTAGAAGCTCCAAGAAATGATCGTACAGCGGTATCGCGATCTCGGGTGGCGCGGCGTCGACAAAGCTTGGGCGGCGGCCCTTACGGACGTCTCCGTACAGAGTGAATTGGCTCACCACCAGAATCGAGCCATGCACCTCGGCCAAGGTACGATTCATCTTGCCGGCGTCGTCCTGGAAGATGCGGAGCCCGACCACCTTGTCGGCCATCCACTCTACCTGATCGGTCGTGTCACTTTGTTTGAAGCCCACCAGCAGGAGGTGCCCAGGACCGATCTCGCCGACCACCTTTCCCTCTACGGTGACCCTCGCCTCACGGACGCGCTGAAGCACGACCCTCACCCGCTGCACTCCTTCGACAGTCTTCTTGCCGCCGTCACTCCACCGTGACCGACTTGGCCAGGTTGCGTGGTTGATCCACGTCCCGATTCCGGTGGATGGCTGCGTGGTAAGCCAACAGCTGCAACGGAATCGAGGTGAGCACGGGCAACAGAGCCGGAACGGTCTGAGGCACCTCGATGACGTGATCCACCTTGCCGATCAACTCAGGGGCGTCACCGCTCACGACGGCCAGGATACGGCCGCTCCGTGCGCTCACTTCCTCGATGTTGGAAACGATCTTCGAGTACACAGGATCTCGTGGAGCGAGCGCGACCACAGGCATGTTTTCGTCGATGAGGGCAATCGGTCCGTGCTTCATCTCCGCCGCCGGGTATCCCTCGGCGTGGATGTAGCTCACTTCCTTGAGTTTGAGCGCCCCCTCGAGCGCCACGGGAAACTGGTATCCACGGCCCAAGTAAAGGAAATTTCCAGCTTCGCCATACTCCACCGCGAGCTCCCTCGTAAGGGGCTCCAACGCGAGCGTCTGCGCCACCTGATCCGGTAACTCCTGTAACGCCGCGACCAGCTCCCTTCCCTGGAGAATGGAGAGGTGCCTGCGGCGCCCCAGGTAGAGTGTGAATAGAGCCAAGGCCACAATCTGACTCGTGAAGGCCTTGGTCGAGGCCACCCCGATCTCTGGGCCGGCGTGAAGGTAGATGCCGAAATCCGTTTTCCTGGCGATCGACGATCCAACCACGTTGACGATCCCCATGGTCGAAGCGCCTCGTGCGCGAGCCTCCTCGAGTGCCGCCAGTGTGTCGGCCGTCTCACCGGACTGGCTGATCGCCAAGACAAGCGTGCCGTCTTCGAGCACCGGACTGCGATAGCGGAACTCGGACGCGTATTCGACCTCAACGGGTATACCCGCGAGATCTTCGAGCATGTATTCGCCGATGAGGGCCGCATGCCAACTCGTCCCGCACGCAGTGATCACGATCCGGCGGATCCCCGCCAACTCTTCGTCCGAAAGTGTGATCCCACCCAAACGTGCATCGCCCGTCTCCTCCAACAACCGTCCGCGCATGACGTTGCGTAGGCTCTCGGGCTGTTCGCAGATCTCTTTCAACATGAAATGTTCGTAGCCGCCCCTCTCAGCGGCCTCGAGATCCCATTCGATCTGATGGACGGAGCGCTGTACATCGCCCTGTTCGGTGTGGAAGACGCGGTAACCCTCGGAGGTGAGGACCGCACAATCACCGTCGTCGAGATAAACGACGTCCTTGGTGTGCTGGATCACGGCGGAAGCATCGGAGCCCACGAGGTTCTCACCATTCTTGCCGATCCCGATGAGCAGCGGGCTCCCCTTTCGGGCCACCACGATCTTCCCCGGATCCCGGCTGCTCACGACCGCGATTCCGTACGCCCCTTCGACCTGTTCGAGTGCGGCGAGAACCGCATCCTCGAGGGCGGAATTCTCCTTGAAGGCCTCGTCGATGAGATGAACGACCGCCTCCGTGTCGGTCTCCGTCTCGAACGTGTACCCGAGATCGGTGAGCTTGGATCGAAGTACATTGGCATTCTCGAAGATCCCGTTGTGAACCAGCGCGATGTCTCTCCCATGGCTCCAGTGCGGATGTGCGTTCCCACGGTCCGGGGCGCCATGTGTTGCCCAGCGTGTATGGGCGATTCCGCACGTACCCGGCGGCATACCCTCTTCGAGGACGCGCTCCAACTCGGCGAGCTTACCCGCTTCCTTCACCGTCAACAGGCGCCCCTCGGGGCTGATCACGGACAAGCCAGCCGAATCGTACCCCCGGTACTCGAGGCGCCGCAGACCCTCGATGAGGATCGGCCCCGCCTCTGTGGCTCCCACATATCCGATGATTCCACACATGTCGCTGGTCCTCTCGTTCTTGTTCCTGTTTTCGTTCTCGTTGCGTTCTCGTTCTCGTTCCGTTCTCGTTCTCGCGATTCTTGTTCTTGCGCTTCGAGACTACATCGCCTGTTCTTGCTACTCTGGACTAACCCACCCCTTCCAAGACGGCGGTCGCCCGCTCTATCAGCTCCTCCGCCTCGTTCCGTCCCGGCGCCTCCGCAATCAAACGCACGACCGGCTCCGTACCCGAGGGACGGACGTGCAGCCAGGCCTGTCGCGCCACCCAATGCAGTCGAACTCCATCGGTCGAGTCGACACCGTCGCTCGAGAGCTGTCGCTCCAACTCCGCATACGCGTCGGAAAGTGCTTCCCTTGGAAAGTCGATCTTCTTCTTCACGATCGTGTACGTTGGCCACCGATCCACGGCAGCGGAAAGTGTCGTCCCCTCGTCCACCAAATGCTGCAAGACGAGCGCCGCTGCGACCGGGGCATCTCTCGTGTGGTGGAGGTCCGGAAGGATCACGCCGCCGTTTCCCTCTCCCCCCACAACCGCACCCTCCGATTGCATACGGCGCGCCACGTTGATCTCCCCCACCGGCGACCGCACGAGCTCTCCTCCGTAGGCACGCGCCACATCCTCGACAATGCCACTGGTTGAGAGGTTTGTCACGACAATCCCCGGGGTCCGCCGGAGAACCACCGCCGAAGCGAGCGCGAGCGTCAGATCCTCTCCCAACGGATTGCCGCTCTCGTCCACGAGCGACAGTCGGTCCACGTCCGGATCGACAGCAAACCCCACGTCCGCGCCCTCGCCCTTCACGAAGTCGGCCAGTTCGCCGAGGTTCTCGGCCGTCGGTTCAGGATCGCGCGGGAAGCGCCCGTCCAGTTCCATGTTGATCGCCACGACCTCGCACCCGAGCGCTTCGAGAAGCTGGGGCATGATGGTGGCTCCGGCGCCTCGAACGCAGTCGAGGGCCACCTTGAACGCCCGGGCGCGCAACGCCGGAAGATCCAACTGGGGTAACTCGAGGATGGCCTCGAGATGACGGCCGGCGGCGTCATCGTCGGCCCGCACGGTCCCCCGTTCGTCCCGAGGAGCGGGCGCGGGATCCTCGTTGAGAGCGAACTCCAGGAACGCCGGCATCGTATCGGCATCCAGAAACGTGCCCTCTGGGGTCGCAAACTTGAGGGCGTTCCATTCGGCAGGGTTGTGGCTGGCGGTGACTGCGATGCCGCCGAGGGCGTCCGATTTCTCAACGGCGAGCATTAGGGTCGGCGTAGACACGACGCCGAGATCCACGACGTCGCAGCCGACGGACACGAGGCCAGACGACGCGGCGCCCGCGAGCATCGGCCCCGAAGTTCGGGAGTCCCTTCCGATCAGGATTTCGACGGGCTGGGTATTCGAAGCATCTCCCGATCGTTTTACGAAAGCTCCGAAAGCGGCCGCCAATTCACAAACGAGTTCGGGCGTCAAGGGGTCTCCGACAATTCCCCGAAATCCGGACAGGCTCACGACGAGACCGTCAGGAATTATTAAGGGCATGTATTCAGGAGCCTTTCAGGGCCATGGCCACGGTCGTACCGGGTTATGGGCCACCCCGGGTGGGGCAGCCCCGAGAACACTACCCAAGGGCCTGGCGGAGCGTCAACGATTTAGAAGCGTGGGTGGACTAGCGGATGGAGGCCCCTAGAAGCGCTGACATCAGAAACCAGGGTGCGTTTCGAAAGAGTTGCTGCAAGAAGGGTGACTCAGCAACAGACGTGTTCGCAGGTGGCAGGACGATTCTGTCCCCAGCCTGTAGGCCTAGGTCATCCAGCGTGCGGCCCTCGGCCAATGGAACCCGGAGATCTTCGACGGACCTGACCGGCCCCCAATAGTGGTACCACCTACTGTGTTAGTCCAAGGGCCTCCTGAAGCCTGGGGTGAGGGCCATTAAGCTTGGGCAGATTCAAGAAGAAGGGATCGGGCCGTAGCGCTTCGGGGGCCGGTGGTCGGTAGCGGAGCGAGCTGTGGGGTCGGATGGTGTTGTACTCCCGCCGCCACTGTTCGATGAGCACTTTCGCCTCCTCCAACGAGTAGAAGATCTCCCGCTTCAGGACTTCTTCGCCCAGCGTCCCGTTGAAGCTTTCGTTGTAGCCATTCTCCCACGGGCTACCCGGCTCGATATACAGCGTCTTCACCTCGACCCGCTCGAGCCACTCACGAACCACCTTGGCCGTGAACTCCGGACCGTTGTCGGACCGGAGATTGGCCGGTGGACCATGCTCGACAAAGAGCTCACTGAGCGTCTGCAACACATCGTCCGCCCTGAGCCTTCGGGCCACTACGATCGCCAGACACTCCCGGCTGTATTCATCCAACACCGTCAGCATCTTCAGCGGCCGACCGTCGTGCGTCCGATCCGCCACGAAGTCATACGCCCAGACGTGATGGCGGTACAAGGGTCGAAGCCGGATGCATGAGCCGTCCGTCAACCAGAGCCGGCCCCGTTTGGGCTGTTTCTTGGGCACTTTCAGACCCTCCTCTCTCCAGATCCGCTCCACCCGCTTGTGGTTCACCACCCAGCCCTCCGCCCTCAACATCCCTGTAACCATTCCGGTAGGTAGTGTCGCGATATTTGTGTAAAAGGGGGTGAGGGGTCCGGGGAGGGTGGACAGCCGGGGAAAGAGAGAGGAAGCTCCTTGTGAATGTTCATCATCACATGAACCCGGGGAGTCCGGGCCTGCGCCAGCAGGTCCGGAACCGGAAAGGAGCTTCCTCATGGAAAAGATGGTTGAAGTTGAGCGGGCCACGCAAGATGAGTTACGGCAGGATTTAAAGTCGTTGTTTCAGGGCGCGATCCGTGTGACGCTCGAGATGGTGCTGGAGGAGGAGTTGAAAGCGATGGTCGGAGCGCGTCGTTTCGAGCGGGTCGGCAGCCGGAAGGACCACAGGAACGGCACGTACCTCAGGCGCCTGCTCACGAGCTTGGGTCAGATCGACGTGATGGTGCCGCGCAGCCGGGAAGGCGGCTCGCCCGCCGACGTGATGGGCCGCTACCGGCGCAGGAGTGAAGAAGTGGACGAGATGATGGTGGAGGCTTACGTGAGCGGTGTGTCGCAGCGCAAGATGGGCGACGTGACCGAAGCACTGCTGGGTGAGCGCGTGGGACGCTCGACGGTGAGCCGGGTCGCGAAGCGGCTCGATGGGGCCGTAGAAGCGCTGCGGAGCGCACCCATCGAGGGGCCTCACCCCTATCTGTATCTGGACGCGACGTTCCTCGATGCGCGCTGGGCCAGGAAGGTCGAGAACGTGAGCGCGCTCGTGGCCTACGCGGTGGATCCGGACGGTCACCGCCGGCTCCTGGCCATCACGCTAGGCCCTGAGGAGTCAGAGGACAGTTGGTCCGAGCTCCTCAAGCAGCTCCTGGAGCGAGGTCTCAGCGGCGTCGAACTGGTGATCGCCGACGAGCACGCGGGCCTGGCGGCTGCGGTGCGCCGCTTCTTGCCTGAGGTGCGCCGCCAGCGCTGCACCGTGCACCTGCAACGCAACGTGCTGGCCAAGGTCCCGCATCGCCTGCGCAAGCGTGTGGCGCGCGAGGCTGCCGCCGTCTTCCGGGCCCCCGGGCTCGCTGAGGCGAAGAAGCGCCTGGCCGAGGTCACGACGCGCTGGCAAGAGGAGCTCCCCGAGGCAATGAAGGTGCTCGAGCGGGGCTTCACGGCCGCCACCCAGTTCTACGCGTTTCCCGAGCCCCACTGGGCCAGGCTACGCACCACGAACAGCCTCGAGCGCCTGCACACCGAGATCAAGCGTCGAATCCGGAGCGCCGGCGCCTTCCCCGACCGAGCCAGTGCGCTCCGCCTCATCACCGCGGTTGCTCTGAGGACTACTGCGGTCTGGAGCGAACGCCGCTACCTCGATCTCACGCTTCTCGAACCGAAGGAGGTCGCCAACGCAGCCTAACCGAAGCATCGAGGAGCTTCCTCTCACTTTTACACACAACTCGGGACTTGACCATCCGGTACCCGTAGCGACCGAACCGACCCGCCACCTTGACCACGTCCGCTCGTAGCGCCGCTTCATCAGCCCCTCTCTTCCGACTCCTCCGTTGTGTCGATCGAGCCTGGCCCAACACCTCGCACGCTCGCCTCTCGCTCACCCCGAGCCGCTGCTGGACCCGCACCACACAGCGCCTCCGCCGCTCGGGGCTTAGAAGTTTCCCTTTGACGCTTCCTTCAGGATCATGTTGTCCACCGTCAGATCGGCCACCGCCCGCTTCAGTCGCTGGTTCTCCTTCTCGAGCTCCTTCAGACGCTTCGCCTGACTCGTCTTCATCCCCCCGTACTCCCTCCGCCACCGGTAGTACGTCTGCTCGCTCACCCCTAGATCCCGGATCACCTCTTTCATCGACTTCCCGTTGGCGAGCCCCACTTCCGCCCGCCGTAGCCCGTTGATGATCTGCGCTGCCGTGTAGTTCTTCCGTGCTGCCATCTCGACCTCCTCCCGGTCTCGACCCGCCCAGATTCTAACACTGGACCTGGTCTCGTTTCAGGGGGCTAGGTCAAGTACCTCCGGCTTGTGGGAGATCGGATTGAGCCGCAAGGCCTAGCGCCTCACGCGAGATGATTCAGCTAGATTCCAGGGCATGAAACCGTTGCACACCGACATCGCCTTCGAGGCTTACGGAGCTCGAATCGCAATCCGCACGGCCGAGTCGATTGCGTCTGATCTGCAGCCTCGGCTTCCTCCTCGGGCGCGGCTGATCACCTCTGAAGATTACGACACGGTCTACTCCGTCAAGAGCATCCCATCGGAATCGAGTGCTCCGGATAGGTACGAACTCGTGCGGGACGGAGTCAGCGTGGGATCGTCTCGACGTCTCGCTGAGATCTGTCGCGAACTCGAATCGGACATGCACTTTCAGGTCGCGCTCGCCGCGCGAGACTTCTTGTTCGTCCATGCCGGTGTAGTGCAGTGGAAAGGTCAAGCGGTCGTGGTGCCGGGACGAACCGAAACTGGAAAGAGTTCCTTGATCATGGCCCTGGTTGATGCCGGCTGTAAGTACTTTTCGGACGAGTATGCCGTTCTGGATGGCGAGGGTCTAGTTCACCCCTATCCCAAGCCCCTATCTCAACGACGCGAGGGCGGACCTCCTCTCCTGCACACGGCGGAGGCTCTTAGTGGCCAACAGGAGGCGTCGGCCGTGCCAATGGGTCTCGCCGTGCTCACAAGGTTTCGTGACGGTGCGGCGTGGAACCCTCAGCGAGTAACTAAAGCCCAAGTGATGATGGCTCTGTTCGACAACACGGTAGTGGCACGGAGTAGGCCGGATTTCGCACTCACCGTGCTCGCGAAGGCAGTCGAGGGCACGGGAGGTCTAGAAGGTGATCGCGGAGAAGCCAGCGAAATGGCTTCGGCCCTACTTGAGGCACAAGGCCCGCCCCACGACTAGATTCGGCGGCCGTCAACGACGCGGCTTCGAGCGGCAACGGTGAGGTCATGGACCTCGCCTGGTTGGACGCTGAGGTTGTCGAACGATTACAACACCAAAACGGTGATTTGTCGCGCGGCCTCGGCGGTAGAAAACCGGAAGCTGCGGGTGTGGAGGACACGGATACGGACCGCATAAGTAGCTTATTTAGATCGATTTACGTAGTTGGAAACGGCTACCATAGGACATTTGACTGCACCGCCGCATCGCCGACGTGTTCCGGCACGTAGCTTGCAAAAAAACTTTTAATATCGGGGCCGCCTCACCCCACGACGACCAGCCACAGGGCGCGAGCGCCCGTTGACAAGAGACGGCCCATGACCCCGAAGACACGCGATGATAACCTTCTCGTCCATCGGATCGAGGACGAAGTCGTGGTCTACGACAGGACGCAGAAAAAGGCCCACCGACTCAATGAAGCCGTAGCGAAGGTATGGAACCGGCTGGACGGAAAGCGATCGGTGGGTGAGATCGCTGGCGGACTCGACCTCGATGAAAGCGTCGTCGCCCTGGCGATCGATGATCTAGCGAACGCCCAGTTGCTGGAATCTAGTGAGCCTCTCTCGGTTTCGAGGCGTTCAGCCCTCCGCCGAGTTGCGAGCGCTGCAGCAGTAGGAGTCCTGCTACCTGTTGTGACGTCTATTCCGGCGCCGTTGGCTGCAATGGCTCGTTCGGGCTGGCGGCGGCCACCGCGAGATTGCGAGTGGGTTGGGCGGATGTACGGCCACCGTAGTCAGGAGTATCGCCGGTGCATCAGTAGGTAGGGACACCGAGGCTATTCAGCGGACTCTCCCCGATCACCCTCCAGACCACCATCTTGATCGCGTAGAATCGCAGAATCGTCAACTGACGCAGTCTAAGAAGGTCAAGCACGGCGGCGGGGGCGGTGATAGCTCCCTCCCCTCTTTCCAGAGCCCCTAAAGGCTAGCACCGGCAGCAGAGCCCCGAGTATATTCGGGCCGATCACCACCTCCCTGCCCCGCGGAACACCAAATGAAAAAACCATCATCGCCCAAGACCCGCTTCGGGACCTTGGCCGTACACGCCGGACAAGAGCCCGAACCCACCACGGGTGCGATCATTCCACCCATCTTCCAGACCTCCACCTACGTCCAGCCGGATGTCGCAGAGCCGAAACAGGGGTACGACTACGCCCGCGTAAAGAACCCCACGACGGTTGGGCTCGAACAGAAGGTCGCCGCCCTCGAAGATGGGGCACACGGGATCGCATTCTCGAGCGGGTTGGCAGCGATCGAAGCGGTGGTCAAGTGCCTCTCCGCCGGCGACCACATAGTGTGCGAGGAGAATACGTACGGGGGTGTGATTCGCATGTACACCGGCGTCCTCGCGAAGCTCGGACTGGAATTCTCGTACGTGGACACGAGGGACCCCGAACGGATCCGGGACGCGATGCGCCCCAACACTCGGCTGGTCCACGTCGAGACGCCCACGAATCCGTTGATCAGGATCTGCGACATCCGCGCAGCGGCCGACATCACACACGAAGGAGACGCCCTCCTGATGGTGGACAGCACGTTTGCGTCACCGTTCAACCAGCGACCGCTCGCCCTGGGCGCGGACGTGAGCATGCACTCGTCCACGAAATACCTGAACGGCCATTCCGACATCATCGGCGGCGTGCTCGTGCTCAACGATGACGAACTTGCCGAGGACATCCACTTCGTCCGGAAATCCTCGGGAGCCGTCCCAGGGCCGATGGACGCCTGGTTGTGCCTGCGAGGCATCAGAACGCTCCACGTGCGTATGCCGTACCACAACGAGAACGGACTGGCGGTAGCCCGGTTCCTGGAATCGCACAGCGCGGTCGAACGGGTCTTCTACCCTGGTCTGGAGTCCCATCCCCAGCACGGGTTGGCAGCCCAACAGATGTCGGGCTACAGTGGAATGGTCTCAGTGGACCTTGGCGACCCGGCACGCGCCCGGGCCTTGGCCACCGATACTCGTGTGTTCCAGCTTGCGGAGAGTTTGGGAGGTGTCCAATCTCTCATCAGCGTACCGGCGCTCCAGACCCACTCATCGGTGCCGAGGGAGGTACGTGAGGCACTGGGCATCACGGAGGGACTCGTAAGGCTTTCGGTCGGCATCGAGGACGTTGAAGATTTAACCGAAGATTTGGACCAGGCGCTGGCCTGAGCGCACGTCGCCCCGCCGCCGCGTCTCTGAAACTTCCCCGCCAAGAGGAGCGTAGAGCCGCATAGAGCGGAGGGCTCGCCCTTCCGACGGACCAAAGGAGATGGACAGCCATGGCTGAGAACGACCAAGACAACGGAAACGACCAAGACAACGGAAACGGCCAGGAGAACGGGAACGCCGATAACGAACAGGACGTGAGGGCCACCCGCATCCTGACGGACATCGCCCCTCGTGCCTGGGAGCACCCGGCAGACCGGGCCGCACTTGCGGCGCTCAGAAAGATTCCGGTTTTCGACGACGTGCTCCGAGGGCTCTTCGGCTTCTTCGGTGAGAAGCCGATTCGCCTGGCGTTCCTCGCAAGTTCCGTACGGGTCTCGGAGCGGCAGTTCCCCCGCGTTTCGCGACTCTATCAGGACGTTCTCAAGACGCTCGACTCTCCGAAGGATTACCCGCTCTTCATTTCACAGACGCCCATCGTCAACGCGGGGGCCTACGGGATGGACGAGCCGTTCGTCATCCTGAATTCGGGCACCGTGAAGCTTCTGGACGACGAGCAGCTCTCCTATGTCATGGGTCATGAGCTCGGCCACATCATGAGTGACCACGTCCTCTATCGGACGATGACGGTCCTCCTGATTCAACTCGCCAGCATGGGGTTCCCAATCGTCGGACTCGCCGCTCGGGCCGTCCTCGTGGGACTTCTCGAGTGGTCCAGGAAGAGTGAGCTGTCGAGCGACCGGGCCGGACTGTTATCCGTGCAGGACCCGCAAAAAGTCATGGCCACGATGCTGAAGATGGCCGGTGGTGGGGACGACGACGAGATGAGTTTGGACGAATTCATCATTCAGGCGGAGGAGTACCGAGAGTCCGGCGATGTCGCCGACCAAGTCTTCAAGGTCCTCAACCTGATGGGCCAGAGCCATCCGTTCTACGTGCTGCGCCTGGCCGAAATTCGCTCGTGGATCGAGGAGGGCGAATACGACCGGATCGTTCGCGGCGAATACGCGCACCGGGGAGAGCCAGACCCGGCGTACAATGAGGATCTGTCGGACGCCGCCAAAGCCTACGCAGACGGCGCTAAGGATCTCTTCGGACAGGTCGCAGGCGCAGCCAAGCGTATGGCCGACGACATCATGGGAAGCGCCAAGCGGTAGCTTTTCGAGGCCAGGACCGTAGACTGGGGGCCATGCGAATCCTCATCGTCGGAAACGGTGGCCGAGAGCACACGCTGGCTTGGAAGCTCCTCAGAGATGCGCCCGAAGCCACACTCTTCGTTACCCAGCCGAATGGTGGGATGACCTCGAGACTCGAGCCTGTCGCGATCGCCCCCGGCGACATCGAGGCACTCGCCGGCTGGGCCGCCGCACAGAACATCGACCTGGTCGTGGTCGGACCAGAGGCACCGCTCGCGACCGGTCTAGTGGACCGGCTCGAGCGCAGCGGCATCCCCGCGTTCGGTCCCACGAAGGCGGCTGCTCGCATCGAATCCAGCAAGAGTTACGCGAAGGCGTTGATGCAGCGAGCCGGCGTCCCCACGGCGGACTTCGCTGCGTTCGCGGACCACCGTGAGGCCTCCGCCTACGTACGGGAACACGGCGCGCCCATCGTCGTGAAGGCTTCCGGGCTGGCGGCCGGAAAGGGTGCCATCGTGTGCGAGACCGTCGAAGAAGCCCTTCAGGCCCTCGAGAGTATGATGGCCGACCGAACGTTCGGGGAGGCAGGCAGGGAGGTCGTCGTCGAGGAGTTCATGCAAGGAGAGGAAATGTCGGTATTCGCCCTGGCCGACGGCCGTGATGCCTTGCTGATGCTCCCATCCCAGGACCACAAGCGTGTGGGTGAGGGGGACGTGGGACCGAACACCGGCGGCATGGGTGCCTACGCCCCGGTCTCTCTTTCCTCGGATGAGCTCCTGTTACAGGTCCATGACGACATCATCGCGCCGACATTGGCCGCGCTCGCTGAAGACGATTCCGAATTCCGGGGAGTCCTTTACGCGGGGATCATGCTCACTGAGGGCGGACCGCGCGTCGTGGAGTTCAATTGCCGTTTCGGAGACCCGGAGACTCAGGTAGTCCTTCCGTTGCTGGAGTCGTCCCTTCTGGACCCCATGCTGGAGGTCGCTCGGGGGGGGCGGCTCGGCGGCACGACTCTGGAGTGGAGCTCAGGGGCGGCCCTGACGACGGTGCTTGCGTCGGAGGGATATCCAGGTCCATACCCGAAGGGTTGCACGATCCACATTCCGGAGTCGGTCACCGGCGACCCAAACGTTCTTCTTTTTCACGCAGGTACGACCTCGGGGGCCAATGGGCTCGAAACTTCCGGAGGACGCGTAATCGCCGTCACCGGATTGGGGACGACGCTGAGTCAGGCGGCCTCGAAAAGCCGAGCGGCGGCGACCGCCATCGAATTTTCCGGAAAACAATTTCGCAAGGACATCGGATGGCGAGAGTTCGCACGGGCCGAGCGAGAGCCCCGCTGACGCCAAGTCGCGATCAAACGCACCCATGCCCGAACTACCAGAGGTCGAGACCATCGTCCGGGGCCTTCGCCCCGCCCTTCCCGGTAAGACGATCGAACACCTCCGGGTCCTGCACCCGGACGTGCTCCGTCAACCACCCCGGGATTTCTCCGCCCGTCTGAGGGGCCGGGTATTCGAATCCGTTCACCGACGGGGTAAGAACATCGTTTTATATCTCACCGAAGGGGTGATCCTGGTCGTAAACCTGGGTATGACCGGCCGCCTCGTATGGGCCCGAGACGAGGCACGGACGACCCACCCCGCCGTGCGCTTCACCCTGAGCGTGGGTCCGGTGCTCGTCTACGACGACGTCCGCCGCTTCGGAGTGCTAGAGGTGATGGACGAGGCGGAATGGGCCTTACGCGATCGACGTCTTGGCCCTGAACCGCTCTCTTCGACCTTTACCGGCCGACGGCTGCACGCGGATCTCTCCCGATCCATTTCCCCAATCCGGTCGTGGCTGTTGGACCAGCGTCGGGTAGCGGGGGTAGGCAACATCTACGCGAACGAGGCGCTTCATCTGGCTGGCATTCACCCGCAGCGGCCGGCCAAATCCGTGACCGAGGGTGAGGCCCGCACGCTCCACAGGGCCGTTCGCCGGACCCTGCGCCGCGCCGTGGAGAACCGGGGAACGACGCTCAGGGACTATCGGGACAGCTCCGGAAATCCTGGTGACAACGCGGCGCAGTTACGAGTCTACGGAAGGGGCCGGGAGCCCTGCCTCCGCTGCTCTACGAGGATATGTCGATTGGTATTCGGAAATCGCGCGGCGTTCTACTGCCCCCGTTGTCAGCCGTTCGGATCGGGCGAAATCGAGTGACCGCCAGACACAACTTTGTTCGACCCGCCTTCCTTGTGCGACCCGCCTTCCTTGTTCGACCCGCCTTCCTCGTTCGACCCGCCTTCCGCTGGTTCGTGGTGCTGTTGATGCTGACCGGATGGGTAGGCGCGCGTGCAGACGCGGGGAGTGCCCAGGTTCTCACCGGGGCCCAGTTGCCGGTCGTCGAGCACGAGCTCGCCAACGGCATGCGCTGGCTGGTACTACCTCGGACGGGCGCACCCACGGTTTCCTTCATCGTGAAATTTCGGGTCGGCGCCGTCAACGAGGTTCGGGGGCAGACGGGCATCGCCCACCTGCTCGAGCACCTGCTGTTCAAGGGAACTGAGACGCTGGGGACCCGGAATGCGACCGCCGAACGTGCGCTCTTCGTACGCATGGATGCGCTCCAGGATTCGATCCTTGCACTTGAGGGGCGAGGGGATACCACGGCGGTACCCGTTCTCAGAGAAAGGATGGACTCGCTGGAGACCGAGGCGGGAACGCTCGTAACTCCCAACGAGTTCGAGAGGGTTCTGTCGACGAACGGTGCCCGGGGCCTCAATGCCACCACGGACTCGGAGTCCACGACCTACTTCGTGGAAATGCCATCGAATCGTGCAGAACTTTGGTTTCTCCTGGAATCGGACCGGATGGCCAATCCCGTGTTTAGGGAGTTCTACACCGAGAGGGACATCGTTGCCGAAGAACGCCGGTTACGGGTGGAGACCAATCCCGGTGGCCTTCTTTTCGAGGCTCACATGGCCGCGGCCTTCACCGTACATCCATACGGACAGCCGGTCGTGGGATACATGTCCGATATCCAACGACTTCGCCGGCCGGACGTGGAAGCATATTTCCGGCGTTATTATGGCCCCCGCAACGCCGTCGTCGCCGTCGTCGGGGACATCGACGCCGATCAGATTATTGCCTGGGCGGATGAATACTTTGGAGATCTTCCCGCAGGCGAGACTCCGGAGCCGGTGCTGTCGAGGGAGCCCGCCCAAAGGGGAGAGCGGAGAGTAGAAGTCGCTTTCGACGCCGGACCTCAGGTGCGTATCGGGTGGCCAGTGGTCGAATCTGCGCACCCAGACGCACCCGCCCTTACGGTCCTCTCCTGGCTCCTCACGGGAGGGGGCACGTCGAGGTTACATCGGCGCCTCGTGATTCAGGATCGAGTTGCGACGACGATCTACTCGTCGATGGGGCCCGGCATCCAGTTTCCCGCAATCTTTACGATCGATGCTACGCCCCGTTCCCCCAGCACTACCGACGATGTCGAAGCCGCCGTGTACGCCGAGCTCGACTCCCTTCGGCGAACGCCTCCTTCGGAGCGCGAGTTACAGCGAATTCGAAATCAACTCGAGGCGGGTGAGATCCGGCGGCTGACATCGAACTTGGGGCTGGCGCTCCAGCTGGCCGGATCCGCCTCCGCCTTCGGCGATTGGCGCACGACATTCGGTTTCACCGATCGCCTGGCGGCGGTCGAGCGCGAAGACGTGCGCCGGGTGGCACAGCGATTCTTCACTCGCGAGCATCGGACGGTAGCCACCGTGGTACGCCCCGATTCGGTGGCCGGTCGATGAATCTGTTCCGGCCATCGGCACTCCGGTTCGCTCAGGTCATCGCTCAGGCCATCGCTCTGGTTTGGGTCGGCCTCCCGATGGGTCTGTCGGCCCAAGAAACGACGGCGACGGCAGTCGACTCGCTGGAGTTCCCACCGTTGGAGTTCCGGCCACCCGAGGCCGTACAATACCGCATCGAGCCTGGCGTGGAGGTCTTTTTCCTCGAAGACCACTCGCTTCCCTTGGTGTCTGTGTCCGCCCGGTTCCGGGGTGGGCCTTCGTACTTTTCGAGGGAAGAGCACGGGGCCACGACCGCCGTACCGCTTCTCCTTCGTTCGGGGGGCACCCTCGACCTTTCGCCGGATTCGGTCGACGAGATCCTGGAGTTCTACGCTGCCCAGACCTCTTTCGGGGGGGGAGGGCCGTCCTCGTTCAGTTCGGTTAACACTCTGACCCGTTATCTCGACGAAGTGCTCGATCTCTGGGGATCTCTGTTGAGGGACCCGGCCTTCGATCCGACTCGCGTCGAGGTATGGCGTGGCCAGCAACTCGACAGGGTGAGCAGGCAGTCGGACTTCCCTGGGCAGCTGGCGATCTCCAGGTTCAACAACCTTATGTTCGGCGATCACCCCGTGGGGTGGGAGCTGAGGCCCGAGGATCTCGATCCGGAGGATCTGGCCCCGGAGGTCCTGCGCTCGGTACATCGAAGGATCTTCTGTTGGGGAAACCTAACGCTGGGCGTGACGGGGGACGTCACATGGGACGACATGGGTCCAAAACTAGAGCGAATGCTCGACGGATGGCCTCCCTGTGACAGTGATCTCGAGCCTCCTCCGCCGCCGACGTTCTCCGTTGAGCCCGGAGTGTATGTCATTCCGAGAGAACTCGACCAGAGCACGATCATCATGGGAAAACCCAGTGATGTACGTTTGGCCGATAACGAAAGCTACTACGCCGCTCTGATCGGCAATTCGATCCTGGGAGCCTCGGGGCTCACGAGCCGTCTCGCCCGCCGGGTCCGCACCCAAGAGGGGCTCGCGTACGCCGTGGGTACGGTTTGGACAACACCCACGCGGTCCAGGGGGATCATCGCCGCGACCACCCAGACAAGGAGCGAGTCAACCGTCGAGGCGATCCGCCTTATTGCCGAGGCCCTCGGAGAGGTCGCGGGGGCCCCGCCGGACGACGTGGAGGTTCGTGATGCCGTCGACCGGATCACCAACGGTTTCGTCTTCAATTTTGAGACTCCGGCCCTGATCGTATCCCGCCAAATGCTCTATCTGAGCCAGAATCTTCCCCTTGATTGGTTACAACGGTTTCTGGCCGGAGTTCAGAGCGTGACTCCAGCCGGCGTTCACGAAGTCTTCCGCAGCAACCTGCCCCCGAACGGCCTGGACGACATGGTGATCCTGATCGTAGGTGACCCGGCAGGCTTCGATCCCGGCTTGGAAGACTTGGGACCCATAAGGTTGCTGGAGGAGGACGAAGCCGCGCCTCGTCCCTGAAGAAGGCTTGGATCACTCCCGAACCGCGACGTGGATCGCCGCGATCCCGCCGGTCACCAATCGCCACTCGACTTCCCCGAAACCGGATTCAGCCAACAGGTCAGCCAACTCCGCTGGGCCTGGAAATTCCTTCACCGACTCGGGCAAGTAGCTGTAGGCCCAGGGATGCCCAGAAACAACACGCCCTACGACAGGGAGAATGTGATGGAAGTAGAAGTGGTAGAGGGCTCGAAGTATACGGTTCGGTGGTTCCGTGAACTCCAGAATCACGAGTCGGGCGCCCGGGCGCAGGACGCGAGCGAAGGCGGAAAACCCGGCACGTAAGTCGGAAAGGTTGCGCACGCCGAATCCGACCGTCGCACCGTCGAAGCATGCGGTTGCGAAGGGCAGCCGCAGCGTATCCCCGCAGATGGGAGTCACGGAAGGGCCGAGCTTGCTGCGCCCTTGGACGAGCATCGGTAACGCAAAATCGGTCGCGATCACGGACCCTTGAAAGCCGGCCTGCTTCGCCAGCTCCAAGCTCAGATCGAAGGTTCCGGCACACGCATCCAGGTACCGCCCCGTGTCTCGCTCCTGCCACCGGAGCATCCGGATCGCACGCCGCCGCCAGCCCCGGTCGATGTTCAGGCTGAGCACATGATTCAACAGGTCGTAGCGTGGCGCGATCTCCGAAAAGAGGGTGCGGACTTGGTCCTCTCTCCCCGTGCCATGAGAGGGTTTGGCTTCCGGAATTATCGCCATTCGTTCGACCTTTGGGTTACTTTTTTCACCTGAAAGCGATATGCAGCCAGGGCGGGACGGCCACCGCGTACCCGGGAAGCATACCAAGTTTCCCGGCCGCGCCAACTCCGTGGGTGGAGGGCACCTCCGCCAGGCGGACTCAGGAGGGCGGAGCCACTCCACTTGGATTTCGACACCCAGACCGACAAGGAACTGGTGGCGCTGGCAGCGGCCGGGAACGAGCGCGCTTTCGCTGAGCTGCTCGGCCGTTATGAGCGGCCCATCTTCTCCTTGATCTATCGTATGGTCCGCGACCGGGCTCTCGCCGAGGACTTGGCACAAGAGGCGTTCATCCGTGCTTTCAACGCCGTCTCTTCTTACGACCCGCGTTATAAGTTCAGTAGCTGGATCTTCAAGATCGCCAACAATCACACCATCGATCACTTGAGACGGCGTAAACTCGACACCGTGTCGATCGACGGCTCTCCGCACGCCCGAACGGCCCAGGAAGAAGAACAGACACGGCTGGTCGTGGAGTCGACGGATGAGAATCCGCAAGAATATGTGGAGCACCAGGAGCTCGGAGATCAGATCGAGCAGGCGATCGGCAAGCTCCGCCCCGAATATCGGACCGCCATCCTCTTGCGCCACGTGGAGGGGTACACGTACGAGGAGATTTCGCAAATCATGGATCTGCCTCTGGGAACGGTCAAAACGTATTTGCACCGTGCCCGAGGGGAACTGAAGGAGACGCTCGCGCACCTGACTTCGTGAGCCCTTTTCCTGAAACCTTGGAAGACCCTGGCCCGTAAGGTCTGAGGTATTCATTAGGAGTCGATAACGTGGCACCAAAACGTCCAAAAACACACCTGACCGCTGAGCGGATTCAGGCTTTCCTGGATGATGCTCTTTCTCGGGACGAGAGAGCCGAAGTCCAGGAACATGCCACGTTCTGTGGACGTTGCCAGGCAGAGCTGGAAACCTGGCAGCTTCTCTATTCCGAGCTCGGGGAGCTCCCTGAGTTGAGTCCTGCACCGAACTTCCAGGACCGTGTGCTGGCCGGACTCGACACAGCCGTTCCGGTCGCACAAGCCAAAAAGAGACGGTTCGGGTGGTTACGTCGCCGGGCAGTGCGGGCAGCGGAGCACCTCGACCCGGAGCGCCTCCAGGACTACGTGGAGGGTCTTCTGCCCGCGCCGCAGATGGCCAGAGTTTCGGCCCATCTCGAGGCCTGCGGGGGTTGCCGCGGTGAAGAAGAGCAGTGGCGGAGCCTAATTCAAGGCATCGAGAAGCTGCCCGTGATGGCTCCGTCGAGAGCGTTCGCAAGCCACGTGATGGGCCAGATCCGGCTCGGCCGACTGGTGCGCCCGGTGGCAGCCAGGACCACACGGGGACGTGCGCTGGCCTGGGCGGGCCGCTTGATCCCGCAGACGCAGAAGGCCTGGGCCGTCATCTCGGGCATAGCCCTCACGCCTGTTACGGTAGTCGCTCTGCTCGCGTACGCCGTGTTCTCGAATCCGCTCGTGACACCTGAGGGTCTGGCGTCTTTCTTCTGGTGGAGAATCAGCGGTGGGGCCACCGCACTGTGGGGCCTCTTGGCGGATGGACTCGTCGAGAGCGGAATCGCCTTTTACGCCTATTCGTTCCTTGATCTCTTGGCAGGGGCGCCGGCAATCGCCGCGATAGTGGCTGTCTCTTTCGCCACCACCACGAGCCTGTCCGGATGGGTACTGTACCGAAATTTGATGACCACCCGCACGGTGGATGGAAATTATGCAAGAACGTCTATTTAAGGCGAGTCGTATCGTCAATGGGAGTTGTATCGCCGGATCGGCACTGCTGATCTCAATCCTGCCGGCCGTCGTGGCCGGGCAAGCCCGCCCTGTCGTATCCAATCGACTGGCGATTTCTCAGACTGAGGCCGCCTTACATCTCGAGTTCTCCGGCGACGGAACACTCGAGATCGTGTTGAGGGACGGCTCCGTGATGATCGACGGCGAGGAGACGGGAACCTTTGAACTAGGCGACGCCCTCGACACCGCGTGGCGAAACCTTTTGGGCGAGATCGTATCGCTCTCAGACGGCCCGTTGGGTGAGGCACTCCGGGATTGGGAGGCTCCTTCGTCGTTGGAGGATAGCGCGTTGGAGTTGGCCCAGCTGCTCGATCGCACGCTGGAAGATGCCCTGCTCTCCGACGACGTTTCGGCCTCCGGCGACGCGGAACCAGCCTTCGTGATCGACCCAACGGCTCCGGATCTCGATGTGAGCCTCCAGGAGCTGGAGGACTTGTCGCTCCGCATCAGACGGGAGATTCGAGAGGAGCTGCGACAGGAGCTCCAAGGTGAGCTTCGTGACGAACTTCGCCGGGAGCTGAATGTCGGAGAAGAGAGCCGAGGTTACCAGCCGCTGCGCGCGCTCGGGCGTGGGATCACCGAGGTCGTGGGAGACGTGATCACGTTTCTGCTTCTTTCCCTGCTCGCGTTGGGAGCCGTGTACTTCGCCAAGGACAACCTCGAAGTCGTGGCCGACACGGCGCAGAGAACCCCCCTGCGGGCTGGTATGGTCGGACTGGCCGGTGCCTTCCTGGTTCTGCCAGCCTGGCTACTGGGCTGTGTAGCGCTCGTAGCGTCGGTGGTAGGCATCATCGCTCTGCCCTTCTGGGCACTGCTTTTTCCAGTCGCCGTAACGCTGGGAGCGGGGCTCGGCTATTTGGCTGTCGCCAGAAACATCGGTGAGTGGGTGGCCTCCAAGAACATCCGCAGCCTCGAATGGCTCCGGCCGACCAACACGTTCTACGCGGTTACCGCCGGGATCGGGGCTCTGCTCGCATTCCCCGTCTCGGCCAGCATCCTCGACATCGTGCCGTTCTTCGGATTCTTCAGCGGGCTCCTCGCCACGCTCGGGACCATGGCCATTGTGGCCGCGCTGCTGATCGGATTCGGAGCCGTGCTGCTGACTCGGGGCGGACGCCAAGCCGATTTCTACGGTTCTGATGATCCCTTCGTGGGCGAGAGATGGCAGGACGAAAGTACGTCGGAGGACGTCCTCGATGCCGAGGAGTTTTCTGACGAATCGGCCAAGGCGGGGACGACGACGGGAGAAGAGGACGATGCGTAAGAACGTCTCGGGGTGGGTGTGGGTGGCCGTGGTCATGGTCCTGAGTGTCGTGGATGCTGCCCAAGCGCAGAATCGGCGAACGGTCACCATGTCCAGGCAGGTGGAGAACGAGCAAACCCTTGATGTGAACGTCCGGTACGGGGCGGGCCGTTTCTCGGTCGGCCCGGCCGAATCAGGAGTCCTCTACCACATGCAGATCGAGTACGATGAAGACGTCTTCAGGCCACTCGCTGAATACGAGGGCAGTTCGCTCCGTATTGGGACTGAGAGCCTCGGTCGGCGCTTCCGGCTCATCCGGGACCGGGGGGCCGGCGAGATGGAGTTGGCGTTATCCCGGGACGTGGCAATGGACCTGAACCTGGACTTCGGCGCGGTCCAGGCGGATATCGATCTCGGCGGTATCCACCTCACTCGCCTGGAGATCAATACCGGGGCGTCGCAGACCCAGATAGACATTTCCGAGCCGAACCCGGAGACGATGTCCCGGGCCAGCATGGACGTTGGAGCAGCTGAGTTCACGGTGCGGAATCTGGGGAACTTGAACACCGAAGTGATTGAGATCGACGCCGGAATAGGAGAGATCGACCTCGACTTCACCGGCGACTGGCGGCAGAACGCACGAGTCTCGGTGGACATGGGACTCGGGTCGCTGGTGCTGCGCTTTCCAAGAGGTCTCGGTGTGCGGCTCGTGAAGGATACGTTCCTCACGTCGCTCGATTCCGAAGGACTCGTCAAGCGCGGCGACGCGTACTACTCGCTGGACTACGACGACGCCGAGTATCAGATTACCGTTGATGTCGACGCCGCTTTCGGAAGCATTCGTGTCGCCTGGGTGAATTGACGGTGGTGTTCGAACTTCCGGAACACCACACAGGGGAGGTAAGAGGGATGATCGGTACACTGCTGACGTTCTTAGCCGTCGGTCTCGCTACCCTGATCGTGGCCGGGATCGTGCTCTCGATCCTCGGCACGGTTCTTTCCATCGGATTCGGCCTTGCGACCTTCCTGTTGTTCAAGGTCGCACCCATCCTGCTGGTCGGGTGGGTGGTCCTGAAGGTGATCGACAGGCGTAAGGGTTCTGAGAGCCTCTCGGCAGCAGACCGCCGCTGGCTGGAAGAGTAAAAAAAGGCTGTTGGAGGCTTTAGACGGTCGGTTCCAAGACCACCGCATCCGCCACACGATCCGCGATTTCCTGTAGGGCCCTCCCGGCGCCTGAGTCGGGCGCGGACAGGACCGTCGGCGCGCCTTCGTCCCCGGCCGAACTTACAGCCGGATCCAAAGGCACACGCCCCAGGAAGGGGAGTTCCATTTCCTCTGCGAGGCGCTCCCCTCCTCCACTTCCGAAGACCTCGATCTCTTCGTCACAGTGGGGACACATGAACGCCGACATATTCTCCACGATGCCCAGAATCGAGGTGTTTACCCGCTCGAACATCTTGATACCTCGGCGCACATCTCCCGTGGCCACGTCCTGCGGCGTGGTGACCATCACGACTCCATCAATGTCGACGATCTGCACCAGGGAGAGTTGAGCATCGCCTGTGCCGGGGGGCATATCCACGACCATCACATCGAGATCTCCCCAGGTGACCTGCTCCAGAAACTGTTTGAGGATTCCTGAGATGAGCGGACCGCGCATGATCGCGGGCTGCTCCTTCTCGAGAAGGAATCCGATGCTCATCAGGCGAACACCGTGCGCCTCCATGGGCTCGATCATCTCCTTCCCCTTGGCGCCCGACACTCCAGGCCGGCCATCGGTTCCGAACATCAGCGGGATATTCGGTCCGTAGATGTCGGCGTCCAGAAGGCCCACTCTCTTCCCGGCGGCGGCGAAAGCGGCGGCCAAGTTGGTCGCCACCATGGACTTACCGACACCTCCCTTTCCAGAACTCACCGCCACGACGCGTGTATTCTCGCCCAAGATGCCAGCCTTCGGAGTCGGGGCTGGTACTACGCCGGGACCTCGCGCAGCGCCTCGGGCGGGGACGGAGGACGTCGGCGGCCCCAAAGACCCCGGCTCCTGCCCGGACTGAGGGAGTGTGACGTTGATCTTCACCGGGCCGATGCCATCAAGCGCCTCCACGGCGCCCCGAGCCTCCCGCACGAGCCCCCCAGGATCGTCCGCTTGAATGCCGAACGAGAAGTGGACGTCCCCGGTCTCACCGACCTCAAGCCCCTGGACGTGCCCACTCTCCACCACATCACGGCCGGTCGCAGGGTGACGAACGCCGGCCAAGGCCTCGAGGACGCGCGCACGGAGATCCCCGTCACTCATTTCGACTCCCGCAAGGCTGGGGCTTCAAACGGCTTGAACTTCCGTGATGCCGGGAATACCGCTCTTGAGGCGACGTTCGATCCCCTCCTACAATGTCATCATGGAGATGGGGCAATCTTCACACGCTCCGAGGAGGCGAAGCTCAACCACCCCGTCCTCCTCATTGAAGCCCAGGAACTCGACATCCCCTCCATCCGCCTTGAGCGCGGGGCGTATCGACTCCAAAACCTCTTCGATCTTCGTCTCGACGGTATTCCGCATGAGAACGCTTCTGTAATCCACCGCTTCGAGTCCGTGAAAAATCTTGGGGTTTTTCCTACGCGAGTCAACGGGACGACCATATATTCAATATGTTGTGTCAATCGACTCTGAGCTTATGGTCTGAGGGCAACAAGCGAAGTTTTCTCGAAACATATGTTCTAGATTCCCGTGCTCTGACATTGCGAGGCCGGGGGTCCCGCTGAGAAGGAGACACGTGGAAGACGAGTTGGGATCCGTCGGCCCCATAAATACCGAGTTGGCAGGCCCTTCACCGCACATCGCCGACTACTGGCAGGTGGTTGCCCGCCGCCTTTGGCTGGTCGTGCTGATTTTCGGGGTGACGACGGCCACCGCCATCTGGGCGGTATCCCAACAGCGTACGTACTACGCGACAAGCAGCTCCATTCAGATCAACGATCCCCTCGAGGTCAGCCGGCCGCTCAACGTGCAATCGCCGGGACTGAGCCGCCTCACGGGCCTATACGTGGATCCGATCGAGTCGGAGATTCAGGTATTGGCCTCGGCCCAGGTGGCCCGGCGCGTGGTCGAGGGGCTGGGAATGCGTTTGCTCCCCGAAAATGCCAACCTGGTTCGCTCCGACCTGTTTCTCGATGCCTGGGTCGATCTGGCGACGCCGGATGGCCCTCTGCAACTCGAATACGACATCGAAGGCGTTCAAGTCCGGATTCTGGACGCCAACGGTGGGGAACTCGCCCAGGGCCCGGTCGGCACTGTTCTCGACATGGGGCTGCTGCGGCTGACCCCTCAACCGCCTCCCAACGAGGATCGCCTCTTCGGACTCGTGATTCATCCGACCACCGGCGTACAATATGAGGTCCAGGGCAGGGTGGGGGCGCAGCCCCTCCAGTCGACGAACATCGTTTCCGTGAGCTATCAGGGGGCCGACCCGATCCTGGCTCCGAAAATCCTCAACGGAGCGACGGCCGCGCTGCAGGAGTTCGGACTGGATAGGGTGAGAGACCGCGCCCAACGGGAGCTCGACTTCATCGAGCAACAACTGGACAGCGCTTCGGCGGTCCTCCAGGAGTCCTCCCGAGAGATCCAGACGTTCAAGGAGAGTGCCGAATTCACGAACCTCACGGTCCAAGAGCAGCAGCTCCTCGACAACTTCCAACGCACCGACGAGCGCATGCAGGCGTTCGTGGCGCAGGAGGAGGCACTCCAGGCCCTTGCTGTGAGCCTTGAAACATCAGGGGTGGAAGGCGTGGACTTGGTGAGCTTCATGGCTGCCCTCCCCGAGGGGGTGAACCCACAGATCCGAGGCATCGCCGACGCAGTCCAGGACCGAAAGAACGAGATCCAGATTCTCCTCACTGAAGAGGGGCAGACCGAGGATCACCCCCAGGTAAGAGCCATCCGGGCTCAGCTCGCAACGAGAGAGAGCGAGCTCCGGTCCGCCGTCGGAGAAAACCTGGTGGTGTTGAGTGTGCAGATCGAAAACGAGCAGAGCCAGCTCAATCAGATTCGGGCGGATCAGGCCAACTTCCCCGAACTACAGAATCGCCTCGATGAGTTGAACATTCAGTTGGGTCTCGATCAGGAAAACATACGCTTCCTGAGGTTGCAACAATATCAGGCGGAGATCACTGCGGCCGCGGCTTCTGCTTACGTCATTGTCGTCGACTCAGCCAGTGCGCCGTATCCCGTGACCGCAGGGGGCCAGACCAACCTGTTGCTGGGCGCAATACTTGGGCTCATCCTCGGTATCGGCGCGGCCTTCTTCCTCGAATACCTCGACCGTACTGTGCGCACGAGTGCAGAGGTGGAGATGCTCCTGAGTGTTCCGGTGCTGGGCATTATCCCGCGGCTTCGCAAGATTCCACAGGAGTCCGAGGCGGACGACGGCGCCACCGATCTCCCGTTGTTGGTCGCACTCGACCCCCTCGATCCCGCGGCGGAAGCGTATCGGAACCTGCGAATGAACGTCATGTTCATGAGCACTGAAGAAAAGCCGATCCGGACGCTGCTCTTATCGAGCCCCGGTCCAAACGAAGGGAAGTCGACGACGTCGATCAACCTCGCCGTCATGCTCGCACAACAGAAGCACCGGGTCCTCCTCATAGACGCCGACATCCGGCGTCCGGCGCTCCATCGGGCCATGGACATCCTCCGGGAGCCCGGCTTGACCAATCTTCTGATCGGGGACACGGAGATCCGCGAGGCGGTTCGGCCCAACGTGATGCCCAATCTGGACGTATTGCCGAGCGGCCCATTTCCGCCGAATCCATCTGAACTGCTGAATTCAAAGAAAATGCAGCAGCTCCTCAGGCATTTCGAGGGGACCTACAACCACATCATTCTCGACAGCCCACCGATTCTCGCCGTCACTGATTCTGCGATCTTGGCGACGCATACCGATGGCATGGTTCTGGTGCTCCGGTCCGGGGAGACCGAACAAAGAGCCGCCGAAAGAGCAGTCGATCAGGTTCGCCGGGTCGGGGTACGGGTCTTCGGAGCCGTGCTCAACGAAGTGGCGTCCACCACCGTGGAGGAGAGCTACTACATGCAGTACTACTACAGTTACCACCCGAAGGAGCGCGCACGCGGGTGGAGGAAGCTGGCTCAGGTCCTCCAAAGGACCCCATAGACGATGTGATCCCCATGGCGCGGGAGTGTGTATGCGCGTCAATTCTTCAGCACATCGAGGGCCCGTCCAAAGTCCTCCTTGAGATCCTCGACGTCTTCCAAACCGACAGAGATCCGAACGAAACCGTCCGGAACGCCTAGACCCGTTCTCATCGCTTCTGAAACGTGGATATGGGAGGTGTAACGTGGCTGCGAGACGAGCGTTTCGACACCACCGAGGCTCGGCGCCACGAGAGCCAACTCCAGAGTGGACGTAAAGATATCCGCCGCGACGCCCCCGCCGTCGAGTACGATAGCGAGCATGCCACCGAACCCCGACATGATCTCCGATGCCACAACATGGTCCGGATGCTCGGGCAATCCGGGATAAAGCACCCGGGCGACACCCTCGCGACCGAGGAACCAGCGCGCCAGTTCCATGGCATTATGGTTGTGCTGGGCCACTCGCATCTGAAGTGTCTTCAGACCCCGATCCAACAACCACGCCATGTGGGGATCAGGGGCGGGACCGTACAACTTCATCATGTTTTGGACCCGCTCGATGAGCTCGTGTGACCCTGACACGACGCCTCCGACCAGATCCGAATGTCCCCCCAGATATTTGGTGGCGCTATGGACGACCGCGCCCACTCCCAATTGGGCGAAGCGGACGTTCACCGGGGAGGCAAACGTGCCGTCCACCGCCAGCAGAATCTCACTGTCCCGCGCGATCTCAGCGGGCACCCGTAGATCGAATACTCGGAGTGTCGGGTTGGCAGGCAACTCCAGGATGAGGACGCCGGTTTGGGGGGTCAAAGCCCCCTCCCAGTCTTCCCTGCTCTCAGGATCGATGAGTGTGGTCGTGATCCCCCGTCTCGGCAGCTCCCGCTCCAGAAGCGTCCTGGTCGCCCCGTAGAGATGTCGGGAAGCGACGACGTGCCCCCCTTCGGGAAGGGCGGCGAAAATCGTCATCGCGATTGCCGACATGCCACTCGAAAGGAGGAGGGCTGCCTCGGTGCCCTCGAGAGCAGCCATCTTCTCGCCTACGAGCGCCTGATTCGGATTGTTGCCATACCGGGAATAGAGCAGCTCCGAAGCAGGCTCACCGGCCCCTCCGACAAACGTAGCGCTCTGTACGACCGGCGGAACGACCGGTGCTCCATGCACGGGTTCTGGCAAACCGGCATGAATTCCGATCGTGGCCGGACGGTGCCCTCGCGCCTCGTCACTCGACTTCCCGCTCATGCCGATCCCTCCCTCTCCACGAACGTACTGAGCGCGTGATAGATATGGTCTCCCGGTGGCGCAAACGCGACACGCCGGAGAACGAGTTCATCGAGCGCCTCTCGATGATGAGACCCCGGGAACACTTCCGACACCTCCGCCGCCTCGATCCGGCCGCGCCCCTCGAGGACTGTCCAAGCGTATTCCTCTTCCTCGGTCCGCGTTCCCAATAGTGAACAGCAGCCATCACTGCCTTGTGTCACCGCAAGCAGCTCCTGCCGCTCCAGTACTGTCTGGATCGGTTCATGAAGGTTCTGGCACACACCCCTGAAGACGAAGAGGGCGTCCACAGGCCGGTCCTCTTCGAGAAAACGCATCAGGAGCTTCGCCACGACCTCGTCTGCGCATGAGAAATCCATGACGGTCACGTCCGAAAGGTCGATCAATGAAAGAGCCGTTCGTGGACTATCGGCGACGTGTTCTTCGATGGCGAGGCGAACCGCGCGGCCCGTGGGCCGGGTCACCAGATGAGAATACAGAGATTCGACGGATCTACGTAAGATGTGCCCCACGTCGATCGAGATCGGCTCGACCCCCGGATCAGTCCTCACGGTCGACCCGTTCCGGCAAAAGGATGTTGATCTGGGTACCCGGAAAATCCGCGAGCCCTTCCTCCAACGGTGGCGCATCGAACCACTGTGGCACGTCAGCGATGCGCGCCGTCCCACTACGTATGGAGATGAGACCATCCCAGCGGCGAACCTGCTTCCGAATCTGCTGAATACCCTGCCCCCGCCCCGAGTCCGGGAACCGCGTAAGGCCGTGAATGAACGCCGCCTCGAGCGCGGTCACATCCCCCCACCGATCAGCGAACCGTGCGGAGTGCTCGTCGGAAAGAGACCCTCGGAAACCCCTTCCGAGATCGGCAACCGAAATGATGACCACGTGCCGGCCCAAGCGCTTCGACCAGTTGTAGGACTGGGCGGCGACCCAGCCCGGCGCATCCGCATGCTCGAGAATGTTCTGGCAGACCTCGCTGAGGATCACACTGAATTGTACGACCGAGGTCGGCGGATAGCCGAGGGTATTGGACAGGATTGCGCCCGACCTCTTCTGCACCCGGTCCACCACATCGTGGACGTCGCTGTTAGTGGTGATCGGAGTGATCTCCAGCAGGACGTCGGATAGCCCTGAAGAACGTCGTGGGAACGCAGTTCCAGCCGCGAAGATACCATCGGCCCCCTGAAAGAAGCCCATGCGCCCCAAGTAGCTCTTTACGTCGCCCGCCGCGCCCAGCTCGAGGACCGGCGCCTCGCCACTTCGGTCCCGTGCGACCGAACCAGCCGCCAGGAGGCCCACCATACCGTTGGGACCGACCCAGCGGAGGTGGCGCCCATCGAAGAGAACCTTCTCGCCCCCCGCCTCCACGACCTCGGCAAAAAGCGCATCGCTGGTCTGGAAGTCCATTGATGCCGGGAGGTCGATAACCCTCATCAATCGTCGCCGAGCTGAAGCACTGCAAGAAATGCCTCCTGGGGAATCTCCACCGACCCGACCTGCTTCATCCTTCTTTTCCCGGCTCTCTGCTTCTCGAGCAGCTTCCGTTTTCGCGTGATGTCGCCCCCATAACACTTGGCGGTCACGTTCTTGCGGAGCGCCTTGACGGTGCTTCGTGCCACGATCTGTGTTCCGATCGCTGCCTGGAGGGCCACCTCGAACTGCTGACGAGGGATGAGTTTCTTGAGGCGCCGAACCAAGCTGCGACCATAGTCCATCGCCTTGTCCTGGTGGATGATGACGGAAAACGCGTCTACCGGATCACCGTTCACCAGGATATCCAGCTTGACCAGATCGCCCGGCCGGAACTCCAGAAACTCATAGTCCAAGGCCGCATACCCGCGCGTGCCGCCCTTCAACCTGTCGTAGAAATCGAGCACGATCTCGGCAAGAGGCAACTCGAACTCGATCTCGACGCGTTGCGGGTCGAGATATTGCATTCCCCCGAAAACTCCCCGCCGGTCATGGCATAATTTCTGTACGGTGCCGATGTACTCGGCGGGACACACGATACGGGCCTTCACAATCGGCTCCGCGACGTCCACGATGCGTCCACGCTCCGGAAGCATCGTGGGGTTCTCCAGAACGACCTGGGTGCCGTCGGTCAGGCTTACGTGGTACTCAACGTTGGGCACGGTCGTAATGAGCTCCACACCGAACTCCCGGTCCAGCCGTTCCTGGACGATCTCCATGTGCAGGAGTCCCAGGAATCCGCAACGGAAGCCAAAGCCGAGCGCGACCGACGTCTCCGCCACATAGTTCAGGCTCGCGTCGTTGAGCCTGAGGCGGTCGAGGGCGTCTCGGAGGCCTTCATAGTCATCGCCGTCCGTCGGATACAGTCCAGCGAACACCATGGAGTGTACATCTTTGTAGCCCTCCAGCAGTTCGGTCGCCTGTTCGGCCGCATCTAGAATCGTATCGCCTACACGCGTGTGCGAGACGTCCTTGATCCCGGCAATCACGTAGCCGACCTCACCCGGTCCGAGTTCGGGCTGTGGGATTCGCCCTAGGCGCATCACGCCCACCTCCGTGACTTCATAGCTGTGGTCGACGGCGCCGAAGGTGATCGACATGCCGGGGTTCAGCACGCCGTCCACCACACGAATGTTGGGAACCGCCCCCTGATATTGATCGTACGACGAGTCGAAGATGAGAGCCCTGAGGGGTGCCTTCGGATCGCCGCTCGGGGGCGGTACGTCACGAACCACGGCCTCTAGGACGGGCTCGATCCCGAGCCCTTCCTTGGCGCTCGCCAACAGGATCGACTCGGGATCTGTCCCGAGGAGATCCGCAAGTTCCCCCCGCCTACGGTCGGGCTCTGCCCCCGGAAGATCGATCTTGTTGATCACGGGAATGACCTCGAGGTCGGCCTCTAGGGCGAGGAAGAGGTTCGAGAGCGTTTGGGCTTGCACCCCCTGGGTGGCGTCCACGACGAGAATTGCACCCTCACATGCCGCCAATGAACGGGAGACCTCGTACGAGAAATCAACGTGCCCTGGCGTATCGATCAGGTTGAGAACATACGCTTCGCCGTCCTCGGTATGATACACCATCCGGACAGCGTGGAGCTTGATGGTGATCCCACGCTCCCGCTCCAGCTCATTGGAGTCCAGAACCTGCTCACGCATGTCTCGCTGATCGAGGGTCCGAGTCACCTCGAGCAGCCGATCAGCTAGCGTCGACTTGCCGTGATCGATATGCGCGACAATACAGAAGTTGCGTATGTGCTCGAGGTCCACGTAGGAGGCGAATCCGCGTCGAGGGTGGTTCGGTAGAACGCTACAAGGTAATCCGGTGGAATCCGCGGCAGAAGGAGGCTACGACGTGTCCCGGTACTGTGCGAAGCCCGATGACCGCCTTGTGGCTACTCGGGCGTACGGGGGCGCCTTCGAGGCGTCGGACCAGTCGATGACGATCCGCGGGACGGCGGGGGTGGACGCGTCGACGGACGCGGCTGCGGTCGTGGACTCGTGGACGGACGCGACTGTGGTCGTGGACTCGTCGACGGACGCGGCTCCGGGGGTGGACGCGTCGACGGGCGTCGAGAGGAGGACCCCGCCCGGGGATTGTCCGGTCTCCTCGTGGAGGGCCGATCCGGCTGCGGCGACTGACGTGGCTGCGTCGGTGTTGGCCTCGGCCTGGCCGATTCGGACCGCGACCGCGTGTCCTGGCTCGGAGGGGTAGACCGTCGTTCGAGGGTCGGGCGCCTCGGTATCGCGTCGGGGGCCGAGAGGTCCCGGACGCGTGCAGGTTCCCCGGCACGGGCCGGCGGCGGGGTCACCCGTGCGCCATCGCCTCTCACACGTGACACGTCCCCGCTTGAAGGGGGATTCTCTCTTAGGCCTTGCCGCACCACTGTGATCGGCGTACCCGGTTCGCCCTCGGCCCGCTCCTTGAACTCGAAACGTGGACGTGTCGGGTTGCGAGGGCCCACCATCACGACACGATCCGCGCGGTACCGGCGCGAGGGGTAGTAGTAGGGGTCATCGTAGACGACTACCCTGAAATCCACACATGTGTACCGGTAGGGATTCCACGTGCTGTACGGACGAAAACCGTGGCACTGATAGCACAGGAACCGGGGATACTCGTGAGCGCCTCCCACACTGTAGGAGATAAAATCCAGGCCGTAGTCCACGTCTTCCCAATCGGGGACGAGTCGGGCCACGTAATCGTCCATGGCGAGGTAGGGATCTGAGTACACCGTACTGCCTACGGTGGAAAGGTCCCATCCACCGTCGTTGTACGAGTACCTGAAGTCCGAGAGATCGAACGGAGTCGGCGAGGTCACGACAAAAAAATACCCGACTCCTGGCCGGTCATCGACATTCCAGTAAGCGGAACGTGGGAAGAGCAACCGGTAATCCCGATCCGCCCTCGCATAATGACTCTCAGTAGGAGAACGCGGGTACAGCATCCTCGTCGTACCGTCGGTGTCGATCTGAAGGATCGCCACATATGCGTCGGCAGGGGTCCGGTAGTAGATGCGAACGCGGTCGCCCGGCTCCAGCACCGGATCGGTCCCACGGTCCAGCCAGATCCGAGGCTCCGAGACCCGTTGTGCGTGCATGTAGGAGACCGAGGGGTCCAACCTCCCGGCATCTCCGGTCGGCTTCATCGCACCGGAGCTCAGGCCCGGGGCAAGCATGGTCAGCAGGGTGACAACCCCCTCGATCCACATTCTCTTTCCTCCTCCAACACGTGCTCTTCTTCAAAGGTTTTCATCAAGCACGACGCATGCCACGCTGAAAAAGACACGTTCGCGGTTGATATACGAGTGATTTCACCAGATCTGGTCCGCCGTTCGTCCGAAAAAGTGGACGGTATGGATAGGCCCGTGGACAATGGCGACGTCACTCCAACCCCATTAACTTTCTCCTGTGGCGCAGTAGTCTCTTCACCCAAAGCAACGACCCAGGAGTCCTCAGGCGGCAGGCGGCGCAGCCGGGGCGCCATATCTGTTTCCGCTCGGACATGACGGTCGAAAAGTCCTGCCACAGAGGTATTACGTGCCCTCACGACCGGATCTGTTGGATCCCCACACGTTATCGCAGCTGGGCGGCGTCGAGTTGATCGCCCGGCAAGTCGTGGAGGGGTTCATCATGGGCCTTCACCGCTCGCCACATCGGGGGTTTTCAGCCGAGTTCGCGGAACTTCGCGCCTATCAGCCCGGCGACGACCTGCGCCACATCGATTGGCGCATGTTCGGTCGATCTGATCGGTACTACGTGAAGCAGTTCGAGGAAGAGACCAACCTGAGAGCGTATGTGCTGGTCGATGTCAGCACATCGATGGGGTGGACATCTAGCCCGGGCGTGCTTCCTACTAAACTGTGGTATGCCAAGCACTTGGCGGCCTCGCTCTCGCTGATCCTCCTCCGTCAGGGCGACTCCGTGGGCATGGCCGCGTTCCACGACGAAGTTGTTGCGCGGGTGGCCCCGAAGGGGGGGCCTCGCTCCTGGCACGAGCTCCTTCGCAGGCTGGCGCCGCTCGAGGCCCAGGGGCGCACATCAGCTCACACGGCGCTCCGTGATATCGCCGTCCGGCTGCGTCGTCGAGGGCTCGTGGTTTTGCTGTCCGATCTCCTGGTGGACCCTGAAACCACGCGGACAGCCCTGCGTTTTCTGAGGCATCAAGGACACGAAGTCCTCGTTTTCCACCTGATCGACCCGGGTGAGCGGGAGCTTCCGGCCGCGGGCGACACACGCCTCTTCGATCCCGAGACCGCGGATGAACTCAACGTCAACATCGCCGACGTTCGTGCGGCGTACCGGGAGGCGGTGAAAGATGCCCTCGAAGAATGGGATCGTGGCCTGCGCCCCCATGGGATCGACTACGTTGTCGTCGGAACCGAGACGCCGCTGTCGAGGGCCCTGCGCTTTTATCTCCGAAAGCGGGAGCATCTCGGCTGATGGGGTTCCTTTCGCCGATCTTTCTTCTGGCGGGGCTGGCGGTGGCGGTTCCGCTGATCCTGCATCTCTTCCATCGGCATGACGCGAAGAGGATGGTGTTCCCGGCCCTCCAGTATCTCCTCCGTACGGAAAAAGAGCACGCCCGTACCATCCGCTTTCGCCAACTCCTCCTGCTCCTTCTCCGTATTGCGGCCATTCTGCTCTTGGTGGGGGCGGGCGCTCGCCCATTCCTTCGCGGGGGCGGCGGGGTGCACGAGCCGACGGCCACGGTCCTGATCATCGACAATTCAATGAGCTCCGGATTGATCAGAGGTGGTGCTCGAGTCCTGGACCTTCTGAAGGCCGTGGCGCTCCGAAGCATCGAACGTGCAAGCGACGAGGACCGGATCTGGCTGATCCGCGCTGGGGAGCCTTGGGGGCCAGCCATCACTGGGTTCCGAGCCGACCTGCGCGCCGATGTATTGGAGACAGACGCCACGGACGCCAGAGGAGATCTTCGAACCGCGCTGGAGCGGGCCGTGGTCCTGGCCTCGGGAGCCGGGCTTCCCGCTGCCGAGATTCATCTGATTTCCGACCTTCAGGCCTCGGCGTTCGAGAGAAACGGCTCGCCTGTCGAAGCCGGGCCCGCACCCGTCGAAGCCGGGGCCGTACCCGTCGTCGTGTTCGATGACCGGTCCCGTGACAGCGAGAACGCCTACTTGGACAGCCTGATGATCGGTGGCGGTCTGCCTCCCTTGGCGAATCAACGAACGAGGCTGTCCGTTCGCTTGGCCGGCGATGCGGACAGTGCAGATGTCCCCCTCCGCCTGGTCGCGGCTAATCGTATTCGCGCAGCCACGACCGGCGGGTCGGGTATCTCGGCCCTCCTGCCCATCGGACCCTTCGCAGCCGGTAATGTGGACGGTTATGTCGAGACGGATCCGGACGATCTTCGCGCAGATGACCGCAGGTTCTTCGCCTTTCGGGTTCGCTCAGCCCCTACCCTCGCAACGTCCGGCTCCACTCCCTTCTTCGTGTCGGAGGCGATACCGGTTCTGATCGACGCGGGCCGTGTACGCCCGGCACCGATCCGTGAGGCGGAGATCCTGATCAGCGTGGCAGGCACCGGAGTCTCCGAAGCAGCGAGCGAGGGACGTGCAGTGGTTATGTTGCCACCGAGCGACCCGGCGCTGCTACCCGGTCTCAACCGAGCGCTCAGCGCGGCGGGGATACCATGGCGGTATGGGCCCACGACCGCCGTAGGAGAGGCCGGCGTGACCCGCTGGAGCGGACCCGTCAACCTGGACGATGTACGAATCCGATCCCACTACACCCTGATACCGGAAACGGAGGAACTGAACCGAGGCGTGTTGGCGACCCTTTCGTCCGGCGAACCCTGGCTGCTGGAGGGGACCACTCCCAGAGGCGCCTATCTGCTTTTTGCCTCGGCCTTGGACGAAGAGTCCACCAACCTCCCCTTGACCGCGGCGTTGATGCCCCTCATGGAGTGGATGGTGTCGCGGTGGGGTGATACCCAGGGGACTCAGAGGGGCGGGATCGCCGGCACGCCGATCAACCCTCCCCCGGGCACGACGAACATTCGGGACCCGGCCGGCACCCTTCATCCGGTGGACGCCACACAACCCTTCGCCGCAACGCCCAAGGCGGGACTTTACGAATTTCTGGCCGGCGACTCCACAATCCAGATGATCGCAGTGAACGCGCCACGAGAGGAATCCCTCCTGCTCCCGATCGAGAACAGCGATCTCAGGGGGCTCCTGCCAGGACCCGCCACCCTGGTGAGGGACAGTGCCCGTTGGACCAGGGCGGTGTTCTCGGGCGGGCAAGGACCAGAGATGTGGCGCTGGCTCCTCGTCGCAGCGGCCCTGGTTCTCGTCGCGGAGAGCCTCGTCGCGGCCTCCGGCCCGTCGCCGGACGGATCCACTTCCGCAGCCCCCCCCGCGCTGCAGGAAACCGGAGAGGGCTGACGTGCCTGGCAACCTTCACCCCATCGTCCAAGCTCTGGGGACATGCCCAGGTTTTCATCGGCTCTTCCAAGCGCTGCCGGGCCGAGGCGAGCACCGTGCCCTCGGAGGCGCGGTCGGCTCAGCCGCGACCGCGTCGGTGGCGGCTCTGCACCAACAAAGCTCGAACCGGCTCCTGGTCGTGGTCGCACCTTCCCCGAGGCGAGCGATCGAGATCGAGGTGGATCTCGAGCTTTTTCTTGGCGATGGCACATCCTTTCTGTTTCCCCAGCGCGAGGCACGGCCGTACGAGTCGAGTGAGCCTCACCTCGAAATCGGGGCACTTCGCGTCGAGGCCGTCGAGGCACTCCTGGGGGGGCGAACTCGACTGCTAGTGACCACCCTGCGGGCGTTGCAAGAACGTGCTCCGATACCGGCCGAACTCGCCGGACTCCGGCTTACGCTTCGTGTGGGGGAAGAGGTGGGGTTTCAGACTCTTATCGGGGACCTCGCCGAACGGGGATTCGAGCGCGTGCCGATCGTCGAGGAGGTCGGACAGTTCGCCGTTCGTGGAGGTCTACTCGACGTTTTCTCGTTCGGCACGCCGGAGCCCGTCCGGGTCGAGTTCTTTGGGGACGAAATCACCTCGCTACGCTTCTTCGACATCCTCGATCAGCGCACGCGAGGCACCACCACCGAAGCGCACATCCTGCCCGTGGACTTTCAGCGGGACCCAGAGGCCACGACCCTCGTTTCGCGGTCCCTTCTGGAACTGCTCCCGTCCGATACCCTTCTCCTATCCGTCCACCAGGAGGGGGAGTGGCGAGCCGAACTCGCCCGGACATGGACGTACGTCCGCGGGCTCCACGAGGAGCTTACCGCCGAAGGCCAGTCTCCCGATCCTCCCGACACGCTCTTCCTCCCGGCCACAGAGGCGGAGGAAAAGCTGACCGCGTTAGCCCGCGTCGATTTGGCCGCTGCCCCCGGGGCTTCCCCCGGTCCGGAAATCTCGCTTTCCTGCAGCGCTCCTCCCGCGATCGAGCGAGACATGTCACGGCTGAGGGCCTCACTCCGTGCCATTTCGGCTACGGGGGGTCGCAGTCTCGTGCTCTGCGACAACCAAGGGCAGTGTGACCGGCTCGAGGAGATCCTCGGAGGCCCCAAGAAAATTCCGCCCGGGGCGCACGTGGTCGTCGGCTCACTCGCCGCCGGATTCGTACTGGAGTCCGCCGACCCGCCCCTTCAGGTGCTCACAGACCATGAGATCTTCCGCCGCTCGCGGAGAGTCCGGAGCAGGCGCCGGTTCCGCGGGGCAGTGGCGCTCGAAAGCCTATCTCAACTGAGTCCCGGGGACTACGTCGTCCATATGGATCACGGGGTGGGTGTCTTCAAGGGGTTACAGCATGTCGAGGTCGGGGGTGAGGAGCTCGAATCCATGGCGATCGAGTATGCCGGGGGAGAAGTCCTGCGCGTGCCGGTTTATCGACTCGACCTCGTCGAGCGCTGGGTGGGTGAGTCCGAGAGCGCCGCCCCTCCGGCCGTACACCGCATCGGAGGGAAGCGCTGGAAGACCCTGAAGAGGAAGACGAACGAGGCCATAGAGATGATGACGGTCGACCTCCTGCAACTCTACGCCAAGCGCGCGTCGGCCGAGGGGTTCGCCTTCTCTGCCGACACCCTGTGGCAAAAGGAGATGGAGTCGTCGTTCCTCTATGAGGACACGCCCGACCAGCGGGCCGCGACCGAAGCGGTGAAGCGTGACATGGAGTCCGCCAGACCCATGGACCGGTTGATCTGTGGTGACGTCGGGTACGGAAAGACCGAGATCGCGATCCGGGCAGCCTTCAAGGCGATCCAGGACGGGAGGCAGGTGGCGGTCCTCGCACCGACCACGGTGCTCGTGGAGCAGCATCGGCACACGTTCACGGAGCGCCTCGCCGACTATCCGGTGCGGGTTGGGGCGCTCAGTCGATTCCGCACACCGGTCGATCAGAAAAAACTTCTGGACGGACTTGCAGGTGGCGGTGTCGACATCGTAGTGGGGACACACCGGCTACTCTCACCCGATGTGGAGTTCGCTGACCTGGGCCTCCTGATTGTCGATGAGGAGCAGCGCTTCGGTGTGCGCCACAAGGAGCGCCTCAAGCAGCTGAGAGCGTCCGTGGACGTGCTGACGCTAACGGCCACGCCCATCCCGCGCACACTGCACCTTTCTTTCGTGGGGCTGCGGGACCTCTCTCTGATCCGTACCGCGCCGCGGGATCGGATGCCGGTCATCACGCATGTGATTCCGTGGTCGGATCACATTCTTGCGGAGGCCCTACTCAGGGAGTTGGACCGAGGAGGACAGGCGTTCTTCCTACACAATCTGGTTTCGACCATCCATGGAGCCGCCGAGCGGATCCGGGAACTCGTCCCGGAGGCCCGGATCGACATTGCCCATGGACAGATGAGGCCTCGGGAATTGGACCGGGTCATGCGGCGCTTTGTCGATGGGGAGATCGATATCCTGGTCTGCTCGTCAATCATCGAAAACGGCCTCGATGTCCCGAACGCGAACACCCTTATCGTGAACCGGGCCGACCGTTTCGGGCTGTCTCAACTCTACCAGATCCGTGGCCGGGTGGGGCGGTCCAGCCGCAGAGCATTCTGCTACCTGATTGCGCCCGCCGAGCTCGGTGATGAGGCCGAGCGCCGCCTCACTGTGTTGGAACACCATACAGAACTGGGAAGCGGATATTCCGTGGCTCTCCGGGACATGGAGTTGAGGGGAGCCGGAAATTTGCTCGGTGGTGAGCAGTCCGGATTCGCACACTCCATCGGCATCGACGCCTACATGCGATTGCTCGAGCAGACCGTCAAGCGGCTCAAGGGAGAGGAGGAAGGCCGGGAATTCTCCGACCCGGATGTCTCCATCTCGGGCTCTGCATATCTACCCGACTCGTACATCTCCGACTCTGGCCAAAAGCTACATCTCTACCAGAGGCTTTCGAAGCTCAGCCAGATGGCTGAGGTGGCCTCCTTACGGGAGGAATTGGCGGATCGCTTCGGCACCCCCCCTGTGCATGTGGAGCACTTGCTGAATGGTGCCGCGTTACGAATCCTGGGAAGGCGACTCGGCGTCAAGCGAATCCTCGTGAGATCGCGCGAGGCGAGAGTGAACTTCAGGGCCACCGTGGTGCCGCACCTTTCGGTTCTAGAGCGCCCTCTCCAGAATCGCTTCGTGAGCGTGGAGGTGCGGCGCATGACCCCACTCTCACTGGTCCTTCGTCAAGCGGGTCCGGATTCGCTAGTTTCGACGTTGATCCTGGCCCTTAATACCTTGATCGAGGCGCGGGACGAGGCGGCATGACCCTATGATGAGGCGGCATGACCCTATGATCTAGAGGAGTGACGATGACACATTACCCTGGACGGACTTCTTGCCTCTTGGGTAGACCCGCAAAAGGGATGGCCATCGGGATCCTAGCCGTTCTTTGGGCGTGCGAAACGGAGTCGGGGCGGGTCCTCGCCCGGGCGGCGGGTCATGAATTGACCGTGGACCAGATGGTGGAGATGCTCGCCAGGCAAAACACGTTGCCAAATCAAGCCGACATCGTGGATGCGCTCGCAAACCTCTGGGTCGACTATACACTCATAGCAGTGAGCGCCCGGCAGGACCCCCTGTTTACCGCACTCGATCTCGATCCCCTCCTCCGGCCGCAACTCGATCAGGAGATCATCGACTTATACATGAACTCGGTCCTCCAACCGGACACAGCAATCTCCGACGAGGACTTGAGAGCAATGTGGGAGGCCGACCCTCCGCCCGACTCAGTTCGGGCGCAGCACATCTTGCTCGCCTTTCCCGATCAGGCGACCCAAGCCCATGTAGATAGCGTGGCCGAGTTTGCGGCACAGCTACAGGCTCGGGCCAGCGCAGGCGAATCCTTCGAGGCTCTCGCCAGCCAGTACAGCGAGGACACCGGCAGCGCGGTCCTGGGCGGCGACATCGGATTTTTCAGCTTGGGGGCTATGGTGCCTTCCTTCGAAGAGGCCGCCTTCTCACTGGCTGTGGGTGAAGTCAGCGACCCGGTGCTGTCCTCGTTCGGCCTCCATGTCATCAAGGTCACGGACCGTAAGGCACCGACGTTCGAGGCGGCACGCAGCAGCTACCGGGACTCGATCGTTCTGGGGAGATTGCTGGAGGCCGACTCGATCTTCTTGGCCGGAGTGGACCAAGAAGCTGAAATCGAGGTTGCAGCCGAGGCCGTCGCGGTCATGCGGGAGCTCGCCATGAACCCAAGGCCGGCGCTCAGCGGCAGGGCGGCGAGCCGTACACTCGTGTCGTATCGCGGAGGGTCGTACCTGGTATCGGACGCGCTGCTCTTGTTGAATACGCGGCAAGCAGACCTCCCGGCTCAGCTCGCGATAGCTACCGACGAGGCCCTGCACGGGCTCTTGAACAGCCTCGGGCAGGCACAAGTCCTGCTCGCTCGCGCGGCCGACGCCGGAATCGGCCTGGCCGGGGAGCGTCTCGATTCCCTGGATTTCCTTGCGCGGCAAGGATTGAGAGAAGCGACAGACGAGCTCGGCATTCGCGGGATCCCTCTCTCCCCGGGGGAGACGGCCGACGACGCGATAGCCCGGACGATTCTTCAAATCCTACGGGAACTCTCGGCCGGAACGCGCTCCGTAATTCCCATGGGCGCGATCACCGTGGCGCTCCGCCGAGACCTCGACTGGGACATTCTCGAAAGTGCGATCGGAGCCACGGTCGAGCGAATCGATGATCTGAGGGGGTCCACCGAGGCAACGCCGACCCAGCCGGCCCTAGTTGCACCCGGAACACCTCCCGTCCTTGACTCGGTCCAGAATTGATGCCGGGCGTGGCGGCCGGCCTAGGAACACGTTTTCTCCCTTGGTTTAGACAAGGCATGCGTTTCTCATCCGGAAGTCTCGCGCTCCTTGGGGCCCTCCTGTTCTTGATCCCCTCGCCGGTCGACGGGCAACAGACCCCGCAGACCATCAACATCGTCGAGCGGGTGGTCGCGGTCGTGGGAGATTCCATGATCTCGATGACCCAACTCGATGAATCCCTCCTTGCAATGGAGGCGAGGGGATGGACTCGTCCGACCGGGGCGGTCGAGCTCTTGGAGGCAAGGCTGGAGTTGCTGGGGCAACTCATCAACCAGCAGCTGATTATTCAAGAAGCGGCGAAAGACACGCTCCTCGAGGTCTCCGAGGAGGAATTGGAGGACCGCGTCCAGCAACAGATCGAAGGTCAGGTCCGTCAATTCGGCACCTTGGGCGCGCTTCAGCGGGCTCTAGCCGGTCAGGACATGACGATGGCCGTGTACCGCGAGCAGCAGAAGAACCTCATCTTGCGCCAGTTGCTCCAGGAACGGTATTTCGCCAAGAGAGGACAGAGTGAGGCAGGCATCGTGGTAACGGAGGAGGAAGCACGCACCTATTTTGAGGAGAATCAGAACCTGATTCCTGAGAGGCCGACGACGATTCGCTTCGAGAACATCCAGCTGCAACCTGAGCCGAGCGACGCCGCCAAAGCGGAGGCCCTAGCGGAGGCGGACAGTGTTCTGGGTCTTCTCGGGGACGGGGCGGAGTTTGCGGAGCTCGCGGAACGCTTCTCGGGCGGCCCTACCGCCTCATCGGGCGGAGAACTCGGGTGGATCCGCCAAGACGGATCCATGGTGGAGGAGTTCGAAGAAGTCGCCTTCGGGATCCCTCCGGGAGTGCCGAGCATTCCCGTTGAGACACAGTTCGGATACCACCTCATAATGGTCGAGCGGGTGCGGGGAGGAGAACGTCGAGTACGGCATATCCTGTTTCCGCCCGAGATCACGGCCAGCGACGTCGAAGCGAACGATGCTCGAGCAGAGTCGTTCACCGATAGGCTAAGAGCCGGTGACACGATGGCGGATCTGGGTCAGGAGGCCGATACGATCGACCTGCCGCTCGAGGCGATCGCCCAGACATCCCAAGCGCTTGCCGGGGCGATGCAGGACGCCCAGGCGGGTGACGTGGTCGGGCCAGTCCGGGTTGACGACCCCCAGGGCCAAAATACCTGGATCGTCGGTCGGGTGTTGGGGACGACGCCTGGAGGTCGCGGTGAATTCTCCGACTTTCAAGACATGATCGTGGAGCGCCTGAGGAGTGAGGGTCTCACCGAGAGCGTGATCGAGGAGCTGCGAAGCCAGGCGCACATCGACATTCGTATCGGCGGAGGCTGAGCTAGCGCCGCGCGTATGTCTACGCAATGTTTGGCGGTCACGCTCGGTGATCCTCGCGGAATCGGCCCTGAGGTGGTTGCGAAAGCGGTTCGGCATCTCAGAGAGCAGGGCAGCGACACCGAGTTCATCTTGCTGGGGCCGGACGAGTTCGATCCAGGACTCGGCACGTACCAAGGTGTCGGTCGCTTCGACGGCTCCGAGCATTCGGCGGGAGTGCTTTCCGCCCTCGCGGTGGAGAAAGCGGTCCACCTGGCCCTGGCTGGTACGGCAGCGGGAATTGTCACAGGTCCGATCCACAAGGCAGCCCTCCGGTCTGCTGGCTTCATGGAGCCCGGCCATACCGAAATGCTCCAGCGCCTCACGGGCGTCCGCGATGTCGGGATGCTCATGGCCGCCGAGGAGACGCGTCTAGGAGTGCCTCTCCGGGTGCTCCTCGCTACGACGCACGTGCCGCTGCGCGACGTGCCCGACCTGTTGAACTCGGATCTGCTCGTTTCTCAGGCGATACTTTTGAACTCATCGCTTGAATCCGACTGGAGTCTGGCCCGTCCGCGAATCGCACTGTGCGCGCTGAATCCGCACGCCTCGGACGGTGGATTGTTTGGGGACGAAGAAGATCGTGTATTCCGGCCTGCGGTAGACGCCCTTCGTAGAGCGGGTGTCCAGGTGGAGGGCCCGATCCCCGCGGACACAGTGTTCAACCGGACGCTGAATGGGGAGTATGACGCGGTCATCGCCCCGTATCACGACGTAGGGATGGCCCCCTTCAAGACCATCGCTTTCGGAGCAGGGGTCAACGTGACACTGGGACTGCCCTTCGTTCGGACTTCTCCAGATCACGGGACAGCATTCGAGATTGTGGGTACGGGTAGGGCGGATCCGTCGTCGATGCGGGCCGCAATCCGGATGGCGTCTCGCTTGGCTGAGAAGCATTCCTACACGCTGGCGGCCCATACGTAGTGTTCCGTTTTTTGGCCCACCGCGTGCCCGGAAGTCGTTGATACATATTAACTTACGAGGTTACGGCCCCGCGTGATCAAATTCATCCACGTGACCAAGGAGTACCAGCGCGCCGAACCGGCCCTCCGCGACGTATCGTTCCACCTGGTCAAAGGACAGTTCTCGTTCCTTACCGGGCATTCTGGATCAGGGAAATCGACCGCTTTGCGACTGGCGCACCTGGCCGAGAGGCCGACCGACGGAGAGGTACGTGCGGGTGGGTTTTCGTCCAAGAGAACATCTCGGCGAGACGTATGGAAGCTCCGCCGGAAGGTGGGGTACGTATTTCAAGATTTTCGTCTTCTCCCTGGCCGCACGGCTCTCGAGAACGTCTCCTTCGCCCTCGAAGTCACCGGTTCGCCGAAGAAGCAGATTCTTCCACGAGCGCAACGGCTCCTGGGCCAAGTGGGCCTCGCACCAAAGGCAGGGGCGTGGGTAGATGAGCTCTCCGGAGGAGAGCAGCAACGGGTCGCCATCGCGCGCGCGCTCGCGAGCGAGCCCCTCCTTCTGCTGGCGGACGAGCCCACGGGAAATCTCGACGACCGGGCCACTCGGGGGATCATGAACCTGTTCTGGGAGATCAACGCGCTCGGGATGGCCGTTCTGATGGCGACGCACGATCTGGAGCTGATGCGCCGGCATCCGGCCGCCCGGGTCCTCGAGCTCGACGAGGGGCACCTGGTGTACGATTCTGCCGAGAACGAGCAGGTGGTGAGTAGCCCGGATGGGAGCCTCCGACCGGGCTCCGGCACGACTCCGGCACTGGCGAGTGAACCGGAGCCAGCCCAGGAAAGAGAGAACTGAGGTGTTCTATACCATTAGAGAAACCCTCATCGCGTTCAGGCGAGCTCCGCTGCTTACCGGGCTCTCTGCCGCCATGGTCGGACTCGCGCTTTTTGTCGTGGGACTCTTTGGGCTTGCCACGTATAACGTCCGAGTCTACATGGAGACGCTGGAAGAGAGGGTCGAGGTCGTCGCCTACCTCCGGGACGACGCGACCACGGAGGAAATCGCCAATATGGAAGGGGCGCTCACGCTGCTCCCGGAGGTCCTCGCGGTGGACTTCGTGACCAAGGGCGAAGCGCTCGAAAGGGCCTATCGTGACCTGCCCGAGTTCAGTGAGATCCTCACAGATCTCGAAGTGAATCCGCTTCCGGCGTCCCTCGAGGTCCAGCTTAGGCCCGGAAACCGGACGGCTTCAACGGCCGATCGAATCGCACAGCAAGCTGCCATCCACCCCATCGTGGAAGAGGTGCAGTACGGCGAGGAATGGGTCGAGAAGTTATTTACCCTGCGGCGGATGGGTGCGGTGACCACCACCGTGTTGGGCACGGCCTTCGCGGTCGTTGCGGCGCTGATCATTGGGACTGCCGTCCGAATTGCGATCTTCGCACGGCAAGAGGAGATCAAGATCATGCAATTGGTGGGCGCCCGTGACGGCTTCATCCACCGTCCCTTTCTGCTCGAGGGTGGGATCACCGGGGCGCTCGGAGGTGTCCTTGCCGTCGCGCTCACGTATGCCACGTTCTGGTCGGTAGATTACTACCTCTTCATCATTTCGTGGATTCCGTGGGAATGGGCCGGGATCGGGGTCTCGACCGGAATCATGTTCGGAGTGCTCGCGAGCGGATACGCAGTCCGTAAACACCTCCGCGAGGTGTAGCGGTGCGGGCCTTCTACGCACGCCTCGGACTGGGAGTGGCCCTCGCGGTCCTGACGCTCACGCCGGCGGCGTTGGCCGGGCAGGTGGTCGAGATCCAGAGGGAGATCATCGATAGCCAGCGCCGGCTCGAGGCAGTGCGCGAGGAACGAAGTCGGCTGCAGCGGGACTTGACGTCTCTCGAGGGCCAAGTGCGAAACGTGTCGAACGAACTCGCGAATGTCGAACGACAGGTCAGCGCGTCTCGGGCCGCAGTCACCGAGGTCGACTTTCAGGTGGACGCCGTGGGGAGTGAATATGAAACCACGTCCCGTTCTCTCTTGTTCACGCGCGAGCGACTCTTGACGGCAACGGCCGTTCTGAACCGCCGCCTCCGGGATATCTATAAGCGGGGGGCTCTCCACTCCGTGCGGGTGATGCTGGGGGCCGGCTCCTTTTCCGGCCTCCTGACACGCTACCGGTATCTACGCCTCATCGCTTCGTACGACCGCACGCTGGTGCGGCGCGTAAAAGAGCTCGAAACTGATCTAGTCCGAGAGAACGAAGCTCTCCAGACAAGTATGGTCAGCTTGGGTCGCCTGCGGCAGTCCAGGCTCAGCGAGGTGGCCGCTCTACGCTCAGTGGAAGAGAGGCATCGCCAGGCGCTCTATACCTACAATGCCCAGGAAGAGACGGCCGCCGACCAAATAGAGCAACTCGAACTCGACGAGACCCGTATCACCGTCCTCCTCACGAACCTCGAAGCGAGGCGCCTGGCCCTCGAGCGAGTGGCCGCCGGAGGGGCAGCGCCGAGCACGTTCACAACTGTCGACGCAGGAACATTGAATTGGCCGGTGGACGGCGATTTGGTCTATCGATTCGGGCGAGAGGTGAGACCGAACGGCACGGTGCTGCTGTGGCAGGGAATCGGGATCGCCGCGGCCACCGGAACCCCTGTACAGGCGGTGGAGGCGGGCACGGTGGATTTTGCAGGGCCGTTCGAGGGATACGGTCTGACCGTGATACTGAGCCATGGGGGCGGCTTCTATACGGTTTATATGTACCTCGAAGAGATCGACGTGACGGAGGGTCGGGCGGTGACTGTCGGTCAGGTCGTGGGCACCGTGGGAGGCGCCGACACGCCGGAGGGGCCCCACCTGGAGTTTCAGGTCCGAAATCCCCAAGCGCAGGACCCACTCGCATGGCTTCGGGCGCAGGGAGGGTGAGCCTACACCCCGTTTTCGGCCACGAGGATCTTCAGGCGTCCTTGTCACGGGCCTTTGCAACCGGGTCTCTTCCGGCGAGCCTGCTCATCCACGGTCCGCGAGGCGTAGGAAAGCAACGACTCGCTCTCTGGCTCGGCCAGCTCCTGCTTTGCCCCGAATCCGGGCCGGCAGGCCCTTGCGGCCACTGCAAGGTGTGCCGGATGGCCATGAATCTCGAGCATCCCGACCTGCACTGGTATTTCCCGCTCGCGAAACCGAGGGGGGTTCGGCCCGGCAAGCTTGCGGAGGCCTTGGAGAAAGCTCGGTATGATAGCCTGACGGAGCGCAGGGAACGCCCGCTTCAGGCCGCTTCTGCGGCAACCGAGCCCACGGGACTCTACCTGGCCGTGGCCCAGACTCTGCGGTCCCACGCACACCGCTGCCCGGCCGTGGGACTTCGCCAGGTTTTCGTGATCGGGGACGCCGAGACGCTCGTTCCCCAAGAGTCGAGCCAGGAAGCGGCAAACGCTCTCCTGAAGCTCCTGGAGGAGCCCCCCGCGAGTACACTTCTCGTTCTCACCTCGAGTGAACCGGGCCGGCTACTCCCCACCATTCGCTCTCGAACGATGCCGCTCCACTTGCCCCCCCTGGCGCCGGACAGTGTCGAACAGTTCCTCGTCGAGGTCGGCGAGGTCTCTAGGAATGACGCGCGCACGGCTGCCCACCTCGGCCGAGGTTCGATCGGCAGGGCCCTGGGGTTCTTGCCGAATGAAGGGGACCCCGGTCCTCTGGAAGCTCTCCGAACGCAGGCCTTCGAGCTTCTCAGCGCAGCCTTGGATACGGACGCGGGCGCCGTGTATCGTAAGTCTCTGGAGCTCGGCGGTACACGTAGCCGTGGCCTGATGCCCCTCTTCGAACTCCTGGAGGATGCCCTACGAGATCTCTCAGCAACAGCCGCTGTTGCTTCCGGCGGCCTCATCAATAGTGATCGGGAAGAGCTCCTGGAACGGATTCGAGAGAAGCGGGATATCCATCCGGTGACAGTCACCAGGGCGTTTCGGCATTTGGAAGAGGCCAAGGCACTGGTGGCCGGCAACGTGAATCCCCAACTCATTGTGGCCGGAGTTCTGACCGGCATCCGGGAGGAACTCATTGGCAACCCCTGAAGACCACGACCCGGGTGGACCAGGCCTGACGCACATTGACGCCAAGGGAAACCCCCGCATGGTAGATGTGTCAGGTAAGGCCCCCTCGGCGCGCACCGCGGTGGCCGAGGGCCGTATCCGCATGTCTTCGGACACGCTGGCCGCCATTCGCGGGGGCAAGGTGCACAAGGGAGATGTCCTCCAGGTCGCTCGTCTGGCCGGAGTCATGGCCGGAAAGCGCACGGGCGACCTGATTCCACTTTGCCACATGCTCCCTGGTGCTTCCGTTACCGTGGACCTGGACTTGGATGAGACCCTCCCGGGGATCGTGCTACGGGCGGAAGCTCGCATCACCGGTCAGACCGGAGTCGAGATGGAGGCCCTCACGGCCGTCTCGGTAGGGCTTCTCACCGTATACGACATGGCAAAATCCCTCGATCGCGGAATGGTGATCGAGGGGATCCGTCTGCTCCGCAAAGACGGTGGACAGTCGGGCACCTGGTCTGTGGAGTGAGCCACGGACTACGGCCCCGTCATCTTTTTCTGGAGATTTCCTTGAGACTCGAGCTACTGATTCTGTCGACCATCGGTTTGAGCGCCTGCTCAGGCGGCTACGGAGCCCCAGCCCCCCCCGCTCCCTCGGTGGGTGGAGGCGACTACGAGAGCGCCACAGTCCGAGCCGCGGCCACCATATTCCCGGACGATATCCGAAGACACATCACCTTTCTGGCGAACGACGATCTAGCGGGAAGGGACACGCCCAGTGCCGGTCTCGAGGTCGCGGCCTCGTACCTGGTGGAATTTCTGGAAGAGGCCGGGCTCGAACCCGCGGGAGAAAACGGTACGTTCGTTCAGCGTTTTCCTTACACACGTACGGCCATGGTCGCCGCAGAGCGACAGGTGAACTACCGGTCGGCAGGATCGACGCGGGAGTTGGACTACGCGCGGGACTACTACGTGGTCCCGGGGCAGCAATCGGCCACGAACGCCGAAGTCGTCTTCGGCGGCGTTGCCGCCCGGCCCTCGGCCGAATTGGCCCGAGTGGCCAACGGGAAGGTGGCGCTCTTCACGACCGCGGGTAACCCGATGACGGGGACCGGTGAGGACTTGCTCGGTGCATTCCAGGCCGCCGTGTTAGGGCGGGCCTCCGCGGTGGTTCTCCTCCTCGATGAGACGCAAACGCCCGATACTATCATGGTAATGGCTAATGCGCTTCAGGGAGCCGGATTGGTCACTCCGCTCGCCGTGGTCGTCCTGTCCTCCGAAAGCGGCGCCGAGCTCTTGGCAGAGGCCGGCCTGGATCTGGCGGCACTCAGAGCGTCGCCACCGGCGAACGCAATACCCCTCGACGGCATGACCATGAACGTCTCGGCCCCCTTCGAGACGTCCTCGCACACACCCCCCAACGTGGTGGGTATGGTACGGGGGAGTGATCCGGAGTTGCGGGACGAGTACATCGTGTATTCGGCCCATTTCGACCATGTCGGTGTCGGGATTGCCAACGAGGTCGGAGATTCGATCTACAACGGAGCCGACGACAACGCCTCCGGCACCGCGGCTCTGCTGGAGACTGCGGCCGCGTTTGCTGCACTCGACGTGGCCCCGGCCCGATCCGTCGTCTTTCTGGCGGTGAGCGGAGAGGAGAAGGGGTTGCTGGGCTCGGAGTATTACTCCGAAAATCCGACCGTACCGATCGGACGGATCGTCATGAACATCAACATGGACATGGTGGGGCGGAGCCACCCCGATACGGTGATCGGCCTCGGCCGGCAATACACCAACCTCGGCCCCCTCACCGATCGTGTCCTCCGAGAGCATCCAGACCTCAGGTTAACGCTGATCGAAGATCCGCTCCCGGAGGAGCGGGGGTTCTTCCGGAGTGACCATCTCAACTTCGTGAACAAGGACATTCCCGCGATTTTTTTCTCGGCGGGGTTTGATCACGAGGATTACCACAGGCCTTCCGATGAGGTAGAGCTCATCGATATGGACAAGGCAGCGCGAGTCGGCCGCATGGCGTTCTATCTGGGCGCGCTCGTCGCGGGAGGGACTGTAGACGCTGAATGGACCGAGGACGGCCTGGCGGAGGTCCGGCAGATCATCGCCGACAACGGGACCTGACCTGACCTGACCTGACCTGACCTTTACATGTGGTAGTTAGGCGCTTCGCGAGTGATCGTGACGTCGTGCGGGTGTGATTCGCGCAAGCCGCCTGAGGTGATCCGGACGAACGTCGCCTTCTCCCGTAGCTCCTCCAGGTCGCCCGCCCCGCAGTATCCCATGCCACTCTGAAGGCCACCCACGAGTTGGAAGACCGTGTCGGCCATTGGCCCCTTGTAGGGAACCCGGGCTTCGATTCCTTCCGGAACCAACTTTCGCAGCTCGGCCTCCGGATCCTGAAAATAGCGGTCCGCCGACCCCTCCTGCATCGCTGACAGGGAGCCCATCCCACGCACCGTCTTGAAGCGGCGGCCCTCCATAAGGAAACTTTCCCCGGGTGACTCCTCCGTTCCAGCGAACATCGACCCGATCATGACCGCTTGAGCGCCCGCGGCGAGCGCCTTCACCAAATCCCCCGAGTAGCGGATGCCCCCGTCAGCGATGACCGGGATCTGACCCTGAACACCCTCCACGGCGTCCATGACGGCCGTCAACTGGGGGAGTCCGACGCCCGTCACGACCCGAGTCGTGCAGATCGAACCGGGTCCCACACCGACCTTGACCGCATCCGCTCCTCGCTCCATGAGAGCCGCGGCTCCCTCCTTCGTGCCGATGTTCCCAGCAACGATCTGTGCCTCGGGGAACCTCTTCCGAGTACGAGCCACCGCCTTGAGCACGCCCTCGGAGTGGCCATGGGCCGTATCCACCACGAGTACATCCACGCCGGCGTCGACGATCGCCTCGGCCCGGTCGAGCGCGTCCTCCGAGGCCCCGATCGCCCCCCCCACCCGCAACCTCCCATGCTCATCCTTACACGCTCTGGGAAAGAGCCGGCGTTTGAAGATGTCCTTGACGGTAATCAATCCCTGCAGGGTCCCATCTTTGTCGACAACCGGCAGTTTTTCGATCCGGTGCTCATGAAGGATCCTCTCGGCGGCGTCGAGTGTCGTCCCCTCCGGAGCCGTAACCAGGCTATCGGAAGTCATCACCTCGCGGATCGTACGATCCAGACTACTCTCGAATTGTAAGTCCCGGTTGGTGACGATCCCTACCAGGCGGCCGTCACTTTCAACGATCGGGACGCCGGAGATGGAAAACCGAGCCATGAGCTCGTGGGCGTCCCGAAGGGTCTTCTCCGGCGACAACGTGATGGGATCCAGAATCATGCCACTCTCGGAGCGCTTGACCCGGTCCACCTCCGCCGCCTGCGTCTTGATGGAAAGGTTCTTATGGATAACGCCGAGCCCACCTTGCCGTGCGATTGCTATTGCCATTCCCGACTCGGTGACCGTATCCATCGCGGCCGTGAGGAGTGGGATCTGCAAATCGATCTCGGCGGTAAGCGACGAGCTGACCACCGTATCTTTCGGATGCACAGTCGAATGCCCCGGCACGAGCAACACATCGTCGAACGTGAGAGATTCCTTGAGAATCACCGGCATGAAGTTATCCAATCCCCCATAAACAAGGCGCCCGCCCACCCAGAATCTCCTCTCGGGACCCTCGATGAACAGGCGCGTTTGGCACTACCATGGACGATCTTACCGAGGCCCGTCTCGAAGTGTCAACCCTACCCCGTGACAGGCGGGTCCTCAGACCGAGGATCGTGATCGGCGCGAGGCTCATCCACCGGGGGCGGGCCATCCACAACGGGAGGTTCACCCATCGCGGGGAGCTCGTCCTCTGAGGAAACCTCATCCGCCGAGGGGAGCTCGTCCTCTACGGTGACCTCATCCACCGCGGGCAACTCGCCCTCTACGGTGACCTCGTCGGCATCGGGCGTGAGTTCTTCCATGAGCTTTCTTCCGGCGGACGAAACGTTCGAGAGAACCCGATCCGCTGCCGAAATCAGTTGAAACGCTTCGCGAAGCTTCGCAGGGCTCATCGACCTCTTTCTCAGCTTGTCCTCCATCACCTCGGCGAAACGCCGGAGTCCGGACGTCTCTTCGGCGGCGTCCGTCCCATATTTGCTCTCCAGAAACTCGATGTAATCCAACGTCTGATAGACCTGCTCCTCGGGCAGACTCTCGATCTTCCGCACGAGACGTTCGCGAAGTATGTCGTGCATGAACCTAGATCCGGATCGGGTTTGTGCTCCGTTCGATTGTCAACCGCAAGTTAACACCGCCCGGCGTGTAGGGGCGACGGCTTGCCCGGCCATGGAAAGCACCTAACGTTGGCTATCATCTTGGGCTCCTCATTCCGCTGTTCGGCTTCAACAGCCTTCTAACCATGACCTTTCTTCCAAATCGAGTCGTTGGAATTTCAGCGGACGCCGAGCGCATTTATGGCCACTGGCTCGGCTCCATCGATGAGCGCCTCGATGCTCCGGATTGTGACCGTTACGAGCTGTGCCGGGCGGTCCTTGCTGAGATTCATTTCCCCGACCTCAGCGGGGTAGACCCGGCCACGCTTCCGGTCCCGACGCAGGTCTTGTTAGCGCAGATGGACGCCAGAAACGTGACGTTGGAGCCCGAGTACTACGCGGAGATCGACCTGGAGCGGTACGAACGCGTCAAGCCGCTCATCTGGCTCTGGGAGATGTTCGACCGGAGTGCCCTAGCCGAAAATGTTCATCTAGGCGTCAAGTTCCGCAGGCTCTTGGCCAAGCGGATTTTTCGACAATGTGGCCGTAACTTCAAGGCGTTCCACCACGTCAAGATCTCGTTTGGCTACAATCTGGAAGTCGGAGACAACGTGGTGATCCATCGACACGTGCTCCTGGATGACCGCGGAGGCATACGCCTGGGGGATGGCGTCTCGGTCTCGGACTTCGCGAACGTGTACAGCCATTCGCACGGTGTCGTCGAGGGGCGGGACATCACGACCCCGGTGACCGTCATCGACGCCGGCGTGCGAGTCACGTACCACGCCACGGTCATGTCTGGAGTACATCTCGCCGAGGGGACCATGCTCGGGGCGTTCGGAGTCGCCACGAAAGACACCGAGCCCCACGCGATCTACGCCGGCATTCCCGCGAAAAAGATCAAGGACAAGCTGGATGTGTCCCGTCGACCCCCTACGCCCGACCCTCTGGCGGACCCAGAAGAGCGACCGTAAGGGCTACCCCTCCTTGCCTTCATATTGAGACTTCAGCCGCTCCACGACCGCCGGATCGGCCAGGGTCGTCGTATCGCCCAGAGCCTTCCCCTCTGCAACGTCCTTCAAGAGCCGCCGCATGATTTTGCCGGAGCGGGTCTTGGGAAGGTCGGCCGTGAAGATCACCGACTCGGGACGTGCGATCGCTCCGATCTTCTCGACGACATGTTGCTTCAATTCCACCACGAGGTCGTCGTCCCCCGCCTTTCCTCCCTTCAGCGTCACGAACGCGGCGACGGCCTGACCCTTCACTTCGTGTGATTTACCTACCACGGCCGCCTCGACGACAGCGGGGTGATCCACAAGCGCGCTCTCGACCTCCATCGTTCCGATGCGGTGTCCGGCCACGCTGAGTACGTCGTCCACCCTGCCCAGAAGCCATAGATATCCGTCCTCGTCCCGCTTCGCGCCGTCTCCGGCGAAGTAAATTCCGTCCCACTTCGACCAATACGTCTCGCGGTATCGCTTGTCATCTCCGTAGATCGTGCGGAGCATCGACGGCCACGGCTCGGTGATGGCCAGAAAGCCAGCCTCCACTTCATTTCCAACGTCATCGAGCAGCGTCACCGAGATTCCTGGAAAAGGGTGTGTTGCGCTTCCCGGACGGGTCTCGGTGACCCCTGGAAGCGGCGTGATCATGATGGCGCCGGTCTCGGTCTGCCACCACGTATCCACAATGGGGCACCGTTCCTTGCCGAGAACGCGATGGTACCACATCCACGCCTCGGGATTGATCGGCTCGCCAACGCTCCCGAGAAGACGGAGCTTCGACAGGTCATGCTTATCCGGCCATGCCTCACCCCACTTCATGAAGGCCCGGATCGCGGTGGGCGCCGTGTAAAAGACCGTCACGCCATACTTCTCACAGAGATGCCAGAAACGGTCCTTCTCGGGCCAGTCGGGCCCGCCCTCGTACATGAGGACGGTGGCCCCGTTGGCTAGGGGGCCATAGACGATGTAGCTGTGTCCCGTCACCCATCCGACGTCGGCGGTGCACCAATAGACATCGTCCTCCCTCAGATCGAAGACACACTGCATCGTCGCCGCGACTTGGGTCAAATACCCACCGGTAGTGTGCACCACACCCTTGGGCTTTCCGGTCGTCCCGGACGTGTAAAGGATGTATAGGAGATCCTCGGCATCCATAACCTCAGGAGCGCAATCCGCGCTCGCAGCGGTCATGAGCTCGTGGTACCAGTGATCACGGCCGGCTTCCATATGGGCGGCGACCTGGGCAGTGAGGTCCGCCCCTCTTGCCACCACCACCACTTTTTCGACCGTCGTACAGGACTCCAACGCCTTATCGGCGTTCACCTTGAGGGGGATGATCCCCCCTCGCCTGTACCCGCCGTCCGCAGTGATCAGGACCTTGGCCCCCACGTCATTAACGCGGTCAGCGAGGGATTCCGGACTGAATCCTCCGAAAACCACCGAGTGCGGAGCACCGATGCGCGTGCAAGCGAGCATGGCAATGGCGGCTTCAGGAATCATGGGCAGGTAGATGGCCACGCGATCGCCCTTCCCCACCCCCAAGTCCTTCAGCGCACTGGCGAACTGGCACACCTCGCGATGGAGGCTCTCGTACGTATACTCGCGGACATCACCGGGCTCTCCCTCCCAGATCAACGCCCGCTTGTTCCGACGCGGCCCATCCAGGTGCCGATCCAGACAATTGTGGGAGACGTTGAGCTTTCCCCCGACGAACCACTTGGCGCGAGGCGGGTCCCATTCGAGCACCGTGTGCCATCGCTCGAACCAATCCAGTTTCTCCGCCCACGACTCCCAGAAGGCGAGGCGGTCCACAGACGCACTCTCGTACAGGCCGCGATCCGTTACGACGGCCCCCACCCCGAAATGTTCGGGGGGTGGGAATCGTCGAGTCTCGGTGAGGAGAACGTCCAGGCCCTGACCCTCTTCGCTCATTCCAGTCCCCCGTTTGCGATCTCCTCGCCCATGCGCTCTTCTTCATACTCTTTAGAGGTTTGTCGACAGCCTTCAAGTGGGCCATCCGCGAGCTGAAGCCACCCACAAGAGTTCGGCGTGCTCCCGCCAGAGTAGGGCGGTGGAGCAGCAGACGGCAAGCGATGGCGGAAAGCGTCCACCCCAAGTCGACCGGGTGGAATCCTTATCCCGCCTCTATCAGGGAAGACCTGAGGCCCTCATGCGCCAAGGAGCGCTCGAAGGCCGTGGTCGTGGCCGATGCCAACGCAGATACCGCGCTCGCCCCGGCGTCCAAGGCCTCCGACGGGATGGTGAGCTTGATGCGGACCTCAGTCTCGGCGGTGTGGGGATCGTCCTCCGGACCATCCATCCTCAAACGCACCACGAACGGGGTATGATAGTGCTCAGGGAGACAGTCGGTGGTGACCTTTGCGAGGGCTGCGAGAAAGTCGGGCATCGGCTCCAGTAGCCCCATCTCCGGGCCAGACACGACCAGCGCGAGATTCCCCTTGAGGCCCTTCGTTGTCTCGTCCAGGAAAACATCGATGCTCACGAAATCCGGATTTTTCTCGTTATGAAAAAAAAGGTAGGCGCTGCGTGAGCTCTCCCCCTGCCACCGGCCCTCGAACTGGTGGCTGGTCGTTTTTTGGAGACCGGAGAGCACCCAGCCGGCACGCGTGATACCGTCCTGAACCGCCTCGATAAACGGCTCCAGAGTCAGCAGAGGCCGGGCGTCGTCGGTCATGGCAAAGGCCGGGGTCGGGGCGTATATTGTAAAATCATGAAATCATCAAATACGAAGCCCAACGATTTGGTGTTACGCCAGGCTCTTCAGGAGAACGGCCACCGTTATACCGATCAACGCGCCGCCGTGTTCAGGCACGTTGCCCGCAGCAGAGTCCACCCCACCGCGGAGGACGTGTTCCTGGGCGTCCGCACCGAGGTGCCTGGAATCTCGCTCGCGACGATCTACAAGAGCCTCGAAACGTTGGTCAACTGTGGACTGGCGAAGAAGCTCAATCCCGCCGACGGCTCGGCCCGGTTCTGTGGCCGGATAGAACCCCACCATCACGCGCGGTGCCTGGCCTGTGGGAGCGTGTCGGACGTAGCCGGTGAGCTCGGGGCCTTGGACATCGACACACTTCAGTCACAGGCCGAGAGATTTAACTTGGTGGGATACGAGTTGGAGCTGACGGGGTACTGCTCGGACTGCGCACCCCCGAAGGGTAACGGGGCCGGCGCCTCCGCAGACTGACGGCATCACCCTGGGCGTGCTACTTCAACTCCCGCGTCTCAGGGGTCAAACCACGTCCGATGCGTCCGACGCACTCCCCTACGCGACCGCCGCTGGCCCGCTGTCGATCCAGCCTACCGCCGTCGCCCGTCCCGTGGACGCCGAGGATGTCTCCACGGTGCTTCGTTGGGCCTCCGAGCGAGGGGAACCCGTAGTGCCCAGGGGCGCCGGCACGGGAATGCCGGGTGGCAACGTCGGCCGGGGCATCGCGCTGGACGTCGGCGCATGTTTCAGGGCGATGGAGCCCTTGGACCTGTCCGGCCGTACCGTGCGGGTGGAGCCAGGTGTCTTGGCAGGAGATGTAGACCGGGCGGCCCGACAGGCAGGGCTGTTCCTTCCTCCGTTACCATCGAGCGCCGACCGATGTACGGTCGGAGGCATGGTTGCGAACAACGCGGCCGGGGCGCGGACCTTCAAGTACGGAGCCACCCGTGACTGGGTCCAGGCGCTCGACGTGGTCACTGCGGACGGGACCCCGTATCGGCTCGAGAGGGGTGAGACCGTTCCTCCCGAGTTCGACAGGCTCCACACCGAACTCCGAGCGGAATTGGGGGACGAACCCGCAGGGTGGCCGCGTGTCCGAAAAAACTCCAGTGGCTACGCACTCGACCGGTTCCTGCCAGAAGCGGACACCGTTCAGCTCGTCGTCGGGAGCGAAGGGACGATCGCGGTTGTGACATCGGTCACGTTGATGCTCGCGCCGGTGCCCCAGGCGCAAGCCGTAGCCCTCATAACACTTCGGAACCTGCTCGACCTACCGACCTTGCTCCAGTGGGCCCATGACAATGGCGCGTCAGCCTGTGAATTCTTCGGCCATCGCTTCCTGGAGGTCGTCTCGCTCACCGATCACACCGTGGCCGGAGGAGCTGTCGAGGGTGCGGAGGCCGCACTGCTCCTGGAGTTGGACGGTGACGCGGACTCCGTTGCTACCGGAGCCGATGCGCTACGGCGACTAGCCCGCGAACTAGGCCTGCACGCCATCATCGGCATGGAAGAAATCGACCGTAGTAACCTGTGGGGCGTGCGTCATGCTGCCAGCCCTCTGATCGCCGAGTCTGCCCGGACCGGACTCATTTCCACTCAGATCATCGAGGACTCGGTCGTGCCGCCGGAGGCTCTCGGCGCCTATCTCTCTGGAGTTGATGAGATCCTTCGCGCGGCCGATACGGACGCCGTGATTTTTGGCCACGCCGGCGACGCCAACGTCCACGTAAACCCTCTGCTCGACGTCGGACGATCGTCCTGGAGAGACCTTGCCCGCACTCTCCTGAAGGAAACTGTGGACCTCGTGGCCGATCTTGGAGGGACCCTCTCCGGAGAGCACGGAGACGGGCGGCTTCGAGCACCCTTCGTGGAGCAGATCTGGGGGCCGAAGCTGACCGCGGGTTTCGAGAGAACCAAGGCCATTCTCGATCCGGCCGGAGTTCTCAATCCAGGCGTGATCATCCCGCGCCCGGATCAGGACCCCCTGGAAGGCCTTTGGCCTCAGTATGGCGGTTCGGCGTGATTCGCTTCGCCAGGAGCCGCTTCCCCAGGAGCCGTTTCCCTGTGATCCGCCTCCCCGTGGTTCGGATTCCCGCGACCCTCGTTCGCCTGGCCCGCGGCAAGGGGCCTCTTTTGGGGCTGATCGCCATCCTGGTTCTGTTGGTCTGGACTGCGGCGGCCAGGAACGACGAGTCCGCGCCTGCGCAGCCGCCCGAGGTTTTGGAAGCCGTTCGGCTCCCGCCTCGGCCACCTCCAGGTCAAGACGTCCTCACGCTGCGCCAGGATCTTTCGGCCCTGTTGAATACACCATCCCTGCGGAGAGCCGAGTGGAGCGTCCTCGTCGTCTCCCTCCAGGAGGGGGACACGTTGTTCGCACAGGATGAGAACCGCTCCCTGGCGCCGGCGTCGAACATGAAGATCGCCACGACCGCCGCGGCGCTCCACTTTCTTGGGCCCTTGTTCAGGTACCAGACGTTCGTCTTCGCAGATGGGCCCATCGAGAACGGGGTCCTCCGAGGGGACCTGATCCTCTACGGAACGGGGGACCCGGGTATTTCCGATCGCTTTTACCGAGATCGCACGGACGTGTTCGAAACGTTCGCCAACCAGATCGCCGAAGCCGGCATCACCCGCATCGAGGGAGCCGTGATCGGCGACGCGACGTACTTTTCCGGGCCCGAGCTAGGACCGGAGTGGGATCCGAGAGACCTGAACGAGTGGTTCGCCGCGTCCGTGTCGGCACTCTCCTTCAACGAAAACATCGTCACGCTCCAGATCCTTCCGTCGGCTCGCCTGGGCTTCCCGCCCCGGATTGAAACAATCCCTTTTGGATTTCCGCTTGATGTGAGTAACCTCGCGGAGACGGTAGAGGGCCGTCCCCGTCCCAACCTCTGGTTGGACCGAGTAGAACCCACGGCGCAAATTCGTGTCGACGGGGAAATTCGGCAGCGAGGGCCCGATATTTGGCGCCGCCTTACGGTGCCGGATCCAGCGTTTTTCGCAGCCCGGGCTCTCAGAGAGGTGTTGATCTCCAACGGCGTGGGCGTCAGGGCCGCCGAAAGAGCCGTCCACGTCGCGGCCGAGTCCAGGATCACCGGGCGCGAGTCCTGGGCCCCCGTGGTCATCGACGGCGATGAACCGCAACTCCTCGCCTACCACACGTCCCCGGAGTTGCTCGAGTATCTGACGGTCGTCAATCATGAAAGCCACAACTTGTTTGCCGAAACGATCATCAAAACCATCGGTAGGATCGCGACCGGAGAGGGATCCTTCGAAGCAGGCGCCCGTGCGGTCCAGTCGTTCGCTACGAGGGAGGCCGGAGTCGACAGCGATCAGATCATGGCCGTTGACGGTTCCGGCTTGTCAAAGAGCAACCAGTCGAGCGCTGGGGCCCTCGTCGGACTCTTGCTGCAGGTGGCCTCATCTGACAATTGGGACGCGTTCGTTTCGACTCTACCCGAAGCGGGCCGCCGATCCCTCCGCAGAATGTACGGAACTCGTGCGGCCCGTAACCTTCGAGCCAAGACGGGGACCATCGATGGTGTTTCCGCTCTCACCGGAATCGTCACGACCCGGGATGGTGAGACGCTACTCTTCAGCATTCTCTCGAATGAACTCCGATCCACCGGCGCAGCCAAGCGGGTCGAGGACCGGATCGGTGCTCGTTTAGCGGAGTTCCGCCGAGATGTGGTTCCCACGCCCCATCCCGCGTCCCAGGGAGACTCTGCACGCGATGTCGGGCGTGAGGCGGGGCTCGGTCATAGCCTCCCTCGGGCCGATCGAAGTCTCCTCCGAAGCTCCACGCCGGACATCGTGGCCAACGTCCTTTCGGCCGTGCCCTGACTGTTCCATTTAACGTCGAGAAGTTCAAAGCCCTGGTCCTCCGCGCCTTCCGGGTGGAAATAAAGGTGGTGGCGCCCCTTAAAATCGAGGCCCGCCTCTGAGCGCACCGTGGCCACCCAGGCACCCCCGTCCGGATCCAGAAATTTCCTCACACGCTATTCACTCGATGGCAGCTCCGAGGTGATCCAGAAGGTTCGAGTGACCGGAGTCCCCCCGGAAGAGGGCCCTCGCGTACTCTAACCCCTTCACGCGCCGTTCGCCGAAATCCGGAAGGAGGGAGAGGTTGGAAGTAGACATCCCGAAACGGCTGAATGGTGTTACGGCGGGTTACCGAAAGCTAGGTTTGCCCCATCGGAAAGACAACAAAGTCACTTCAACAGCCTTCTAATGCCCCAGCCCACCGACACCGGCCCCTCTCGCACGCAGAAGCTCGAGACTCGAGGAGCCGTCCCGAGGCCGCGGCACCTATGGACGGATCTGGCGCTCATCGTGTTGAGTGTGATCTGGGGTGTCAACTTCTCCGTGATCAAGGTCGCTCTGAGAGAGTTCGACCCACTGGCATTCAACGCCATACGATTCATGCTGGCGTCGTTAACGCTCTTCGTCTTTCTGCGCCTGAGCGGCACGGTCCCGTTTCCCCAACGACGACATTGGGGCCGAATCGTTCTCCTGGGTTTGCTCGCGAACGTCGTCTATCAACTCCTGTTCATCTACGGCGTCGACCGGACCCTGGCCGGTAACGCAGGGTTGGTCCTCGCCACGACGCCGGTGTGGACCCTGATTCTCGCGTCCGTTTCGGGGCAAGAGCGCCACGGGTTTCCCGTCTGGGGCGGCGTACTGGCGACACTGGGGGGGATGGTGCTCGTCGTTCTCGGCGGGGAGGGCGGCTTGGGATCGGGTGAGGGCCTGTTGATGGGTGATCTTCTACTCGTGCTGGCCAGCATCACATGGGCTGCTTACACCGTCGGCACCCAGGATCTCACCCGTGAGTACGGAGCCCTGGCCGTGACCTCGTGGACGCTCTGGGTGGGCACCATCGGCCTGGTCGCACTTGGGGGCAGGTCTTTCTGGTCTATGGACTTCGGTGCTATTTCTGGGGTCGGCTGGTTCGGCGTCGTGTACTCGGGAGTTCTGGCGATCGCCGTGGCCTATCTTATCTGGAACCATGGCCTCGAGCACATCGGTGGACCGCGAACCGCTGCGTTCTCGAACTTGGTGCCGGTAGTGGCCCTCATTGCCGCTGCCCTCTGGCTCGGTGAGGATCCCAATCCCACACAGATCACGGGCGCAATCATCATCATCGCTGGCGTGTGGATCGCTCGCGTGGCCGGCGGGAAGGACGTGGAGCCGTCTTACTGAAGCGAATCAGGCTTTATGTGCGGACTCTGTCCGGCAGACTCTATCCAGTGGACTCTATCCGGCGGACCCCGATTCGAGGCTGGGGTTATGGCGGAGCTCCGGGAATTCGTAGACAATGATCCCCTCGTTCGTGACCTCCGAACGGACACGCAAACCGTCGTCCATACGATCCAACACATCCTCGGCCGCTGAGAGCGACAGGTTCAGCGAGGCGGCGACCCCCGTTACTGTCAACGTTCCACCCTCTTCGGTGGCGAGAAGAAGGACGCGCCGCTGAAGCCGTGCTATGATCGCGAGCCGCCTGGCCTCACGTGCCTGGATCCCCCACCAGAGTGTACCCGTTCCCAAGGCCCCCGTCACAGTCCCGAAAACGATCGCCTCAACCGCCCCATCGGCCACGCCGACGGTGACCATGAGGGCTGCGAAAAGCATGATTGCGACGCCCAGTACACGGCGCCCCACACCAGCCCTCGGGAGGGGCCCATCAGCACTGAATTCGGTGCCGCGACCGACTAGATCCGTGCCGGCTGAGCCCGCAAGAGCCGGGTGACCGGCGAGCCCGGGGCCCGGGATCCGAGCGTGATGCCAGCCCAAACCGCACTGCGCACAGATCATCCGCTTCCGGCGAACGACATAATAGGCAAGGCCGCCCAACCCAAACGTGAACCAGGTCAACACCGAGAGCCCGAAGAGTAGCCCCACGTGACTGAACCGCTGAAAATGCTTCACACCGGTCCCTACGTAGCCGCATCGCGGGCAACTCCGGACCTCCATGCCCATGGGCCTCACCACGGATCCCAGGGATACCGCCGCCCCACACGTGGGACAGGCACTTTCGTGCTCCCTCAGATCTTCACCGCAGGTCGAACAGCGCATTTTCCCTCGACGAATGGGGCCTCCCGGAAGTAGACACTCCATACTACGCGTTCGTTCCGGAGAAGATTCACCCCTCCACACCGCCCCCCCCGCCGCCCCTTCCGATCACCCTTCAGGGAATTTTTTCGAAGGAAAGCAATTCGAGAATCGGACTGCCCGTCAGTCGCGCGGACCCGGTACGTACACGCCCAAGGACCCGAATACGCTCCAAAGGGGTGAGCCCCTGAGCCTCCCCGAGCCGCTCCGGCGGTATGGCTACGTAAACGAACTCCTGGTCGCCATCCCCCATCCTGGTCAACAGGAACGGCTCCGTTGCGTAAAAATCCGTTCGGATCTCTTCAGCCCTTTCCAGCGAAACGAACTGAAGGTCCCACTGGAGAACCTCGCCACGGTAATCGTCCGGTGCCGCCATCACGCTTGCGAGCGTCACATCCGTGCGAATGGACGCCCCGAAGCCTCCGTCCGCGTCGTCAGGGAGCCATATCCACCCCTCCAAACGAACCCGGGCCCAGCTCCCCTCCCTCGCCAGGACTCGGAGGTTCGTGCTCGGAGCCGAGATGGCTAGCGTGTCTCCGTCAGGGGCACTGAGAATCGGCGCGTCGGCCGAACGGCCTAGAGCCCACTCCCCGCCCTCGACCATACTGGACGACACTGTGAAGCTGGACGGTTCCGCGGAACCACCAGATGGATCCACGCCGAACAAAGCCACTGATCTTCGCCACACCCAAGCTCGCCTACGCACGCGAATCCAGCCGGGAACCCGCTCCACGGTCTCGAGGAGCGTGCCCTGCTCCAAGTGGCCGAGCACCTCTCCATTAGCTGTACCTCGGATGTTCTCGCCACCCTCGACGGAGACCACCAAGTCGAAGCTCCCTCGGTTGATCGCCTGAAGGGATTGGTCCCAGACCCATCCGTCGAGATCGAACTGCAGCCAGTCATCCGTCGCCTCGACTACCTCCAGACTCATGCCGGCGCGGAGCTGCCCAAGCAACGTCCCATTCTGCTGGGCTCGGAAGTTCTCCTCTGTCGTCAACGTTCCGGACTGGCCCTCTACGAACTCGCCGGCCGCGAATAGGGGACAGAGGATGCACAGGGCCCAAGGAACCCGAAGTCGCCGGGAACGGACAATCATTTTGCTGAAACGATCCTCGACGGACGGTGTTGAAAGGACGATCTTGGCGGCCTGCGCAGTACGCGGCCACTCGCTCGGACGAATGTGTTCGAGCAAGTGCCGGTCGTCAATTCCCCACAACCGGATTTCGAGCACGCTTCCATGCCCCACCTGAGATTCCTCGCCCTATCCATTTTGTTTTCCATCGCGGTAGTGAGTTCCCCTGCTGCCGGCCAGACGATCCCGTCACCATACACTTACATCGAATACTCCAAAGAATGGGCTGTTTTTGCGGGAAAGAGCGACATGAACCCCGGCCAGCTCGGGCTGGGACCGCAAAACGCCACCACGGCCGGTGGACGCTGGGCCGTCGCTTTCGGTGGCGCAATGGGTTTCGAAGTCTCCGGGACACTGTTCATGGCGACGCGGGAGGTCCGCGATGTGTCGAAACCGGTGGATGACCGCGTCCTCGGTGTGAGCGACATCGACGTTGGCGTGCTCGACGTACGGCTTCGCCTCCACCTGACGGGCGGACGGGCATGGCATGGTCTCCAGCCCTTCATCATTTTCGGGGCGGGGGTTGCCGCCCCCTTTTCAGTCGACCGCACTCTGGAGGGTTTGGTGGACATGCCCGTCGATGAACAGTTTGCTTTTGGTACTCGCTTCGCCGGAATGTTTGGCGGAGGGGCTAATTTCCACGTATCGAATAAGATCTCTCTCCGTTTCGAGGGTGTGATGAACCTTTGGAAGATCAAAACGCCAGTGGAATGGGTCACGGTGGCTAACGACCCTGAGGGTGTAAACCCCACGGACGAGTGGGTCTCCGCCAAGTCCATCATGGTCGGGGCAAGCTGGCGCTTTTGAAGACGAATGCCGGACTTCGAGTCTAGAACCGGAGATTGGCTTTCGTTCGACGAAGCCCTCACACGTATCCTCAGCCACCTCTCGCCCCTCCCACCCGAGACGGTACCGCTCGAAGAGGCGCTCGGTCGCGCGCTCGCCAACGACGTCCTGGCACCCGGGCCACTCCCTCCTTGGGACAACAGCGCCATGGACGGATATGCGGTCCGAGGCGACGACGTAACCGGAGCCACCAAGGAACACCCCGTGGTCCTTGTGGTCACCGGAGTGATCCATGCAGGAACACGCTTCGAGGGCACCGTCGGCCCGGGCGACGCCGTGAGAATCATGACAGGGGGGGAGGTCCCGGCGGGTGCCGACACCGTCATTCGGGTCGAGGATACGGATAGCGAAAAGACGGATACCGGAAATCTCCGGATCTACTCTGAACGGGATCGAGGTCGCCATGTCCGACCTGCAGGTCAGGATTGGGTCGAGGGCGCTATCGCCCTGGAGTCCGGCACCGGAATCGGTCCCGGGCAAACCGCCGTACTAGCCGCGGCCCGAGTATCCTTGGTCTCGGTCCACCGCCGACCCAAGGTTGCTATCCTGGCGAGCGGCGATGAACTCGTCGACCTCGATAGCCCGTATCTCGACCCTCACCGAATCCCCGAAAGCAACAGTCACTACCTATCCGCGGGCGTTCGTGTGGCCGGCGGGACCCCCATGCGCCTGGGCATCGCGAGGGACGACCGGGCGGACATACGGCACCATCTCGCCAGAGCTGCAGACGCCGACGTGCTCGTGACTCTGGGTGGGGCCTCCATGGGAGAGGGAGACCTCTTCAAGACTGTCCTAGAAGACCTTGGCCTTCAGTTGGATTTCTGGCGGGTCAGGATCCGGCCAGGAAGCCCGATGAGCTTCGGGCATTTGCCCTTGGAGGGCGGCGGCAGCCAGACGGTCTTCGGACTTCCGGGCAACCCAGCCTCCGCGTTTGTGACCTTCGAGCTCTTCGTCCGGCCCTTCCTGCTGGCGCTAGCGGGCCACCTCAGGCTCCATCGGCCCACCGTCACGGCTCTAGCGGCCGTGGATCTCACGACGGCCGAGGATATCACCGGATTTCTGCGTGTGCGACTGAGCCGTCCGGGTGCAGAGCTCGAGGCCTCGCTCACCGGCCCGCAAGGCTCCGGGCTCGTCGGGAGTCTTGGAGCGGCGGACGGGCTGGCGGTCATCCCGGAAGGAGTCGGGGCGATTCCGCGTGGAGCGCCGGTCGAGGTGATGCTCCTCGACCATGCTCGCGGCTTGTCCTCCACACCGGCGGACTCGAGCCAACGGATTGTGGGATGATCCGGTCCTCCGGGCGAATGCTCGCCGTGACAGCGGTGCTCGGAGTGGTGGGGTGCGGGCTTCCCCATTGGCCGGTCGAGGGACCGCTCATCGCGCCATTCGGACTCCGATGGGGGCCCACCGGCCCAACCATCCATAGGGGCGTCGACATCGTCGTGCCCACCGGCACACCCGTGTACGCCATGTCGCCGGGAGAGGTACGATTCACCGGCACGATGACCGACTTCGGACTCGTTGTCTGGGTCGATCACCAAGACGCGATTCTCACGATCTACGCCCACCTTTCTGAAATCCTCGTGGTCGAGGGCCAGCGCGTCACGAAAGATGAGGCGGTGGGGCTCAGCGGACAGTCGGGGAACGCCACGGGACCGCATCTGCACTTCGAGATTCGGGGTCGCGGCCACCAAGTGGACCCCGTTGCCATGCTTGGAGGTCCTCCCGGACCCTGACGTGGAGGCCTCTTACTCCTCGGAGCGAAGCGCCGCGATTTCTGCTGTGAGCCTCGGGAGAACTTCGAACGCGTCGCCCACGATACCGTAATCCGCCACCGCAAAGATCGGTGCGTCGGGATCCGTGTTTATGGCCACAATCGTGTGAGAAGTTCTCATTCCAGTGAGGTGCTGAATGGCACCCGAAATGCCGACGGCCAAGTAGAGTTTCGGTGCGACGGTCTTGCCCGTCTGACCCACCTCTTCGCTGTGAGGCCGCCATCCCGCGTCCACGACGGGCCTCGAAGCACCCAACGCGGTACCGGGGCCTATGGCGTGTTGCAGATCCTCGAGGAGGCTCCAATGCTCCGCCCCCTTCATGCCCCGTCCACCGGACACGATCACGCTGGCCTCCGACATGTCGATCGACCCGCTCTCGGCGGCCTGAAAGTCCACGATCCGCGCCCGAACGGAGTCAGGAATGGCCGCGGTGAAAGTTTCGGTCCGTCCGTCCGCCTGAGATCCGTTGGTACCGAAAGCATTCGGCCTCAATGAGAGGACGGCTGGGGACCCATCGAACCCGACCCGAGCGATCGCCTTACCACTGTAAATAGGCCGAATAGCCACGAGCCTGCCATCGTCTACCTCTAGATGTGTTACATCGGAGGCGAGGGGGGCATCGATCAGAGCCGCCACACGGGGCGCGAGGTCCTTGCCCAGCGCCGTCGCCGCGAAGAGTACGGCCGCGTAGTCGTGTGAACCAACTGCCTGCGCGATGACCGCGGCATGAATCTCCGGCACATAACCCTCCAGTGCGGGGTCCTCGCCGACGCGCACCACATCTGCTCCGAAGCCCCCCAGGTCACCAGCATGCTCTCCGACCGCGGCTCCACCCAGGACCAACGCATGGACCGAACCTCCGAGCCCCTTGGAGACCCGGGTGGCCGCCGTAACCACCTCGTTCGCCACCGGCCGGATCTTCCCATCTCTCTGCTCCGCAATCGCGAGCACGTCGCCCATGTCCGTCATCAGAGGACGTTCGCTTCGTCACGAAGGAGCCGAACCAACTCGGGCACAGCCTCAACTCCCTCGCCGACGATGCGCCCTTCAGCTCGCTCCGGCGGATAATCGAGCCGCTCGACGGTTAGCCGGCCCTCCGGAAGATCGGCATCCTTCACTTCGAGCGGTTTCCGCTTCGCGGCCATGATCCCCTTCAGCGACGGGTACCTTAGCTCGAAGGCTCCCTTCGTCAGGGTCACTACCGCCGGAAGGTCCAGGTCCACCACCTCGGTGCCTCCCTCCACTTCTCGATCACACCGTATCACGCCCTGGTCCATCACGAAGCTCGTAACGTTCGATGCGCATGGGCGACCGAGCAGGGTCGCCACCATCGGACCGACCTGCTGCTGATCGTCATCTCCGGCCTTCACGCCGAAGAGCACGAGCTTCTCCTCCCGCGTCTCCACTTCCGTCGCCAAGGCCTTGGCCGTTGCGAGCCCGTCCATGGTCACGGATCCCCGCACCCGCAGCAGCACCGCTGCATCGGCTCCAGCTGCTAGAGCAGCTCGGAGCGTCTCCTGCGAATCCTCGTCACCGAGCGTGATCACGGTGACCTGGCCCCCCGCTGTCGCCTCGGTGGCGCGGAAGGCGGCCTCGAGCGCGATCTCGTCATAAGGGCTCATGATGTACTTGACCCCTTCGGTTTCGATCATTGCGGCACCATCAGAAAAGCGAACACGCGTCTCGGTATCCGGAACTCGTTTTACGCAGACGATGATATCCAAGCTCACTCACTCCAATCGGTTGCAGCACTGTGACTTGGGCACGAATCTATCCGACTCAAATGGACCGCTCAACCCGCGTCGACCGGCGCACACCAGACACGGAGACGTTCCCTCGAACGGAAAAACGGAGCGGCCTGTCCTTAGCCCGGCTGATGCCGACGCGGGGCGACACGTCGATGGATCCAGGCGGGATCAACCAGCCGGGGAGAAGCCTCAGAGGAGGCGACGAGAAGTCATGCGTATCCAGAACATCGGTGATTCCGAATGCCTGCCCAACACGCCCGGGGCCCGAGGTCAGATCCCGCTCACGGCCTCTCCGTGCGGCCATGACCCCTAGGCCCTCGATTGGATCTACGGCCCGTACGAGCACGGCACAGGGGTCTCCTATCGGTCCAGTAACCACATTCAGGCACCAATGGAGACCATAGCTGAGGTAGACGTAAGCGGTTCCCGGTGGCCCGAACATGGACGCGTTGCGTCGCGTCGGACCGATACGGGCCGTCGCGTGGGAAGCAGGATCATCCGGGCCGGTATAAGCCTCGACTTCAACGATGACACCGGTCGCTCGTCGCCCGTCCACCGTCGACACGAGTCGTGCTCCGAGTAGATCGGGGGCGACCCTTTCCGCGGGACGGCGGAAGAAGGAGCGGTCGAACGTGCCCGTCCCGGGCGGGCCACTCCAGCCCTCTATTCGCCTGAACCGGAGGAGGGGGGACGCCTCGGACTCCGTCGTGTCCTACGCCGAGCCCCACCGGATCTGGGCACGGGACCCGAGGAAGAGGAAGCATCAGGTACCGATGCAGAGGAAACGGAAGAATCGGGTACGGGAGCAGACGAGGAGAAAGAACTCGGTGGCGGCACGCTCTCCACACCCGAACCGCGGTTCCCATCCACGGATCCCGTCCCTAGGGCCGGCGCTGGCCCTCTATCAGGCTCTGGCGCCGCCTCTTGGTCGTTCCCGGATTTCCCGGACCGCCGTGCGAAGTCGGCCTTCCACTCGGCTAGCACTTGAGGCGCCCGGCGTGGGACGATCTCGGCCACCCGGCCAGGCTCGGTCTCGAATACGACAAAGATGTCCGCCCCGAAGGCCTCCACCAAAGACTCGGCGGTTTTCTTGCCTACCCCTCCGTAGGAGTTCGTCAGATAGCTGACGATCGCCCTCTCGCTGGTGGGCAAGCCGAGCTCACCGGCATCGATACGGGCTCCGACCGAGGAATGATCCCGCGTTCCACCCGCCGTGCCCACGATCTGCCCTTCCAAGAGCATCGGGCCCTCCCCTTCTCTTCGACCCCCGGAGCCTCCTCGGGGCCCCAAGCGCCCGGCGAAGCCGCCTCCCCCACTCGGAGACGCACCCTCTGTTGCCGGCGTCGCCGACGCTGCTGGCCGCACCCCGGCATCGCCCGCCGGATCCGTAGCCACCGACCGAGGACCCCCCGCCGCGGAGTCCGCAAGCGAGACGCGGTAGTTGCCCGTCGCCGTCTTTTCGAGGGAGATCACGCCATGCTCTTCCGCTTGAAGGAGGAACCGGCTGAACTTACCGAAGCCCAGTTCCCCTTCATCGAAGCCCGCATCGGCCGCCAACATCTTTCGTTTGACGTCTGAGTCGCGAGCCGAGTCTTTTCCCATTTCCTTGAGATTCTGAAGGCACCGAAGCATCAAGTCGTAGGCGGAACGGAGCGGCTCGGCCTCCACATCTCCCGCCGGGCTCGAACTCTCAGCTTCCTCCCTGGCCTCCGCTGGTCCGGTACCCTTACCCTCGCCACCGCCGACCTTCCCGCCTCGCTGGGCCTTCGCCTGTCTCCCCCTTCGCACCGCCGGGCGGCTCCGTTCCTTGGATCCTCTCGCGGCAGCCGAATCGTCGGCCACCTTCCGACCCGAGCCGGCCTGAATTTCGTACTGCCCATTTTCGAGCTTATGGAGCCGGACGAGACCCCGATTGGCCGCTTCGGCGACGAACTTGGAAAACTTGCTGAAGCCGAAATTTCCCTCGCTGAACCCGCCGTCGAGCTCCAGCATCACCTGCTTGAGGCGGTCGGATCGCATGACGTCGCGCCGTGTGGTCATGCGGCTCACCGCCCTCTCCACGAGATCCCACGGATCGTTGTCCTTGCCCGAGATCTCGGTCGTCTTTCGAAGCCCGGTGAGGCTCGTGTACGAGTAGTATTCGTCGCAGTTCTGAACCAGGATGTCCGAGCTGGACTCCTGGATTCCCACACCGATCACGTACTTTCCATACTCCTTGAGCTTCAGGACCAGGCTCGAAAAGTCCGAGTCGCCCGTGAGAAGAATGAAGGTGCCGATTTCGGGTCGGATAAAGACCAACTCCACCCCGTCGATCGCCATCCGGATGTCGGTTGCGTTCTTCTTCGAACTCCCGTAGGCGGGAGCGAAAATCAAATCGACGGACGCCTCGGAGAGCGGGACGATATACTGCGGATAACGCCGCCAGTCGGCATAGGCCCGCTGGACGGTAACCTTTCCGCGGATGACATCGGATTGGAGTAGGCTCTTCAGTTCTTTGGAGAGGTCACTACGCATCCCCATCGTGACGTTGTCGAAGTCGATGAGGAGGGCCGCGTTGGGAGCATCGGCCGGTGTTCTACTGGGCCCCTCTACATGGGGGGCCTGCGTGTACTGATTCATTTTTTTCCTTCTCGCGAAAATTTTTGCCGGCCCCACTCGCGAGACCTCCCCACTCATTCCAGTCCTTTGCGTCGCGCGGCGACGTCTCGGATCTGGAAGGAGTCGGGGGGGTCACTATTTCGAGTGCCCAGCGATCCTTCATGTCTTTGATTCTGCGTGCGCCGCTCGAATGAGGCGGGCCAACTCGCCCCGCTGGACCCTTCCGGTCCCCGTCAGCGGGAATTCGTCCATGAACTGGACGACGTCGGGCACCTTGTAATCGGCGAGTGTGACCGAGCACCAATCTTGGATCTCTTGGCTGGTCACGATGGCACCCTCCTCCGGGAGGACGCACGCGCAGATGGCCTCTCCCAGAAGCTCGTCCGGGACCCCAGCCACCATGGCCTCACGTATTGCCGGGTGCGATTGAAGGCGATCCTCAACCTCCCGGGGGTATACGTTTGAACCACTTCGAATGATAACCTCTTTCTTACGGCCGACCAAATGGATGAAACCTTCCTCGTCCTCCATGCCCAGATCGCCCGTAAGAAAGTATCCGTCTGAGTCGATCAAATTCGACGTCTCACGAGGTTGCCGGTAATACCCTCGCATGACGCCCGGACCTCGGACCGCGATCTCACCCACACTCTCCACCGGCAACTCAGTTCCATCCGGGTCCACGATCCGGACGACAGTGTTCTCCAGGGGACGCCCGACCGTGAAGATACGCTTCGCCTCCGGATCATCTTGTCTCGTGACGCATACGGTCGAGGACGTCTCCGTGAGAGAGTAGGCGATCAAGAGCTTGGGGCAGATCTTCTCCTGTACCGCCTTCACGAGTTCGTCGGAAACCGGTGCTCCCGCTACCAAGCCGCCGCGAAGAGAGGCGAGATTTCTCGGGACCTTGGTCTGCTCTCGGAGTTCGGCGACAAACAGTGTCGGCACCCCATAATGTACGGTCGCCCGATGGCGCTCCACGAGGTCCAAAGCGCCGGCCGGTCCGAACTCGTCCTGGAGTACGAGCGTCGCCCCCGACAGGAGGGAACCGAGGACACCCGGCCCCAGCCCGAACACGTGGAACAAGGCCATGATGCCCACCACGCGATCATCTGGGTCCAGCCCCAGGGCGTCTGCCGTGCTCCCCGCTACGTGCAAGAGGTTGGCGTGCGTCAGCTCGACGCCCTTGGGCTTCCCGGTCGTACCGGCCGTATAAAGGATCGCGAAAACTTCATCTGCCGACGGCGGTGACGCGATCGAGTAGTCCCGTCCACCCCCGGCGGAGAGCAGATCCTCGAACTGAAAGACCCGGTCGTCGTGCCAGAGATCCTCCTCACCCACCGTAATGAGGTACTGGAGGTCCGGAAGCCGAGCCAGGAGCTCCTCGAAGAGTTGGAGAAAGTCGAGGCCTTCCAAGGTTTCGGCGGTAATCGCCGCCACCGCCTCGGAATGGCGGAGGGTATACCCCAGATCATCGGCAGTCAGTCTCGGATTCAAAGGCACCAAGACGGCACCCACCTTGGCCACGGCGAACATCGAGATGACGAACTCGGGCCATGACGGCATGACCACAGCCACCCGATCTCCGGGCTCGATACCGAGACCATGGAGGGAAGCGGCCAGAGCCTCCGCACGAGTCTCCATCTCCCCGAAAGTGACGACCTCGTCTTTGAAGATCAGGAAGGTGCCTTCCGGATCCGCCGTGGCACGCGATGCGAGGGCGGCCGGCAGCGTAAGATCGCCCGATCGTCCGCCCACCGCCTCGACCTCCTTCGACTTTGCTGGTACCGGACCCGAATCCGAGGCGTTCACGTCTACCCTCTAGAAGGCTGGACGAAGACGTTCACGAGGTCCAACACGGCATCCTCATCGACAGCCTGACTCCAAGACCCGTCGGCAAAGTGGACGGCTCCAATCCGGGAGAGTAATACGAAGCGCGTCCGTCCGTGACGAACCTTCTTATCCGACGCAAGATAGGTCATGATGTCGTTTGGCGCGGCCCCATCTGGGATACGGATCGGAAGTCCCACACGCCCCAGGACTTGTTCAAGTCGCTCGACGACGTCTGGGCCGGTCACCCCGAGTGACACTCCAAGGCTAGCCTCCAGGATCATTCCGCATGCGACCGCGGTCCCGTGGGGAACACGAAAGGAGCAGGCCGCTTCGACCGCGTGGCCAAGAGTATGACCGAAATTCAGGATCTCCCTCCGGCCCACTTCCCGTTCGTCCTCGGACACCACGGCAGATTTCAGCTCCACCGACCGCGCCACCGCCCGCTCGAGCGAGGTAGGGTCTCCATCCAGGAGCACCGGCATCTCTCGGTCGAGTTCGTCGAAGTACGTGTCATCCATGATCGCTCCGTGCTTGACGGCCTCGATCATCCCCTGTGCCCGCTCGGCCCTCGGGAGGCTTGCCACGACGTCCGGATCCGCGACGACCAGATTCGGAGCGTGGAACGCTCCGACCAGATTTTTTCCGCCCTCTACATCCACTCCGGTCTTCCCTCCGATAGACGCGTCGATCATCGCCACCAGACTGGTCGGTACCTGTACGACCGGGATACCTCTCATGTACGTCGCCGCAACGAAGCCGCCGAGGTCACCCGTGACACCTCCACCCATCGCGATCAGGCATGAGTCCCGGCCGAATCCGGCATGGAGAAGGCGATCGGTCAACTCGGACCACGTGGTGCGATTTTTTCTTCGTTCGCCAGCCTCGAACGTGAAGAGGTCGGCACTCAAGCCGGCATCCTTCAACTGAAGGATCGTGGACTCTCCGTAGAGCGCGGCCACGTTGGAGTCGGAGACCAGAGCGTACCGATGGGCCGGCGCGTACTCCTTCAGAAGCGGAGCCAACGAGCCGAGCAGGCCACGGCCCACAAGCACTGGGTAGGGCCCCGAGGCTCCGCTTGTTGTGACAGCAATCGGGGCTGCCTTATCGGTCATTCGGGGTCCACATCCCGGACGGATGCCGTTACACCCGTCACATCACCCACCAAAAGCCGTGTCGAGGGAAGGTCCCCAATCTCCAACGCCGTCAGCGACGCCTGTTTGGGGAAGGCCGACAAGTGCAGCTCCAACTCAAGGACGAACCTATCGCGCTGAGCCTCGGTGTCCCAAACGCCGAACCAAGCGAGCGAGCGATGTCCGTCGCCGTCACCGAGGAGTACGTAGCGATCTCCTCCCCAGCCGAACGCATAAGTCCGAGAGGCCCCCACCGTCTCCAACAGAATGCCGAGCTCCAGCTCACCCAACGTGTCCTCGTAGAGGCGGCTCCACCCGTCTTCCACCAGCACCTCGAGCCTTCGAGGGGCGTCCCGCTGCCCGCGCGCGAAATCCTCGGGGTGGAGGATCTGCTCCGTCGAGCTCGGGAGGTCGGAACCGAACGGTGGAGGACGGCCCCCTCGCTCTTTCCAGAGAGCCTCCACGAACGTCACTCCACCTCTGTATGGGAACAAAACAGACTCCTGCAGAACGAGAGGCACACCGGCAAGAGTCGGAGACTCCAGTCTCGCGGCCTCCAAAGCCGGGCCCAAACGTGCGGAGAAGTCTGGCACGTCCGTAAGGTCCGATGCTCCCTTCCCCTGCTGTTTCATCAGAAATGCGAACATCACCAGGGTCGCATGTCCCTCGATCGCCGCCTGTGCGGCCACACGACGGTCGTTGTCCAGGCCAAGGGCGGTGATGGCGTCCAGATCCGTGTTCTGGTCCTGGATGGCATGGACCAATTCGTGGACCAAGAGAGACTCGATCGCCTCGTCGGGTTGGTCGTCGAGTACGAACAACGTCGTGGAGTCCGGATCGTAAAAGCCGGCGACCTGTTCCAGATAGAGGGTCTTGAGCGTGTGCCTCAAATCCATGTCACTGGGAACGAGACCGAGGAGCCCGTAGGCCTCGGAGACCAACTCTGCTCGCCCCTCCGGAAACTCCTCATCGATTTTGAACTCCAAATACCGCTCGAGCTCCGCCCGAGAGCGCCGTTCGACGCGGACCGGCTCTCGAAGTTCCATTCCCGAGCGTGACGCGAGGTCGGGTAGAATCCGAACCGCAATTTCCGCGAGCCTTGGGTCGGAGGACGTCACGAGTGTGGTCTCTTCGGAGCCGCCGCACGCCAGACTCGTGAGGAGGAGCGGCAGGACTAGGGGCGCCACCGCGCGGCGAGCTGGACTTCCGATCGATCCTCCGGGGACGTCACCCATCGGCTGGGACTCTTCCGTACCGGTCTTCCAACCGAACGACGTCGTCCAAATGCGGTGTCGATGCTTCGAGAACGTCACAGTCCGTAATCGCGACCATGCGATGCACGGTTCCCTTTGAGACGTGGAAGCTATCACCGGCCCTCAAGTCGACGTCTTCGAGGTCGGTCTCGGAACTCCCCGCAGAAAAACGCATCTCGCCCGAGAGGAGGTGGATCGTCTCGTCTTTCCGCTCGTGGTACTGCAGAGAAAGAGCCTCACCCGCGTGAATGTGCAGGAGTTTGCCTACGTACTCGCTCGTGTCCGCCCAGATGAGTTCGTAACCCCACGGCTTTTCGACGCGTCGAGCAGTGTGCTTCAAGTTCTGATTCCCGTTGGTGGAGGCCAAGAGGCCGAGGGTGAGCGTTCGGAACGTCCCGAAAAAGTGACGTTGACGGACAGCACGACCAGGGTCAAGGGTCAGAAGGCTGTTGAAGGAGTACAGCGGGTCGCGCACATGGCGCTTGTGCGCGTTCAGACAACGTCGCGACCTTGATGTTCGGCGTAGCACAGTGGTTTCCGCGGCACCTGAGCCGAAGGCGAAGAACGAACGACGACGAGGCGTAGCAGAGCGGGCACCGCGGCGAAGCCGTGGTCGCGAGGAGGAGAGACGCAGGATCAACCGCACAACCGCCATGTGCCCACGAACGTGAATGGAATGACCTTACAAGTTGAAGGGTTGCGGTGGCACGACCCCATCTCCGTTGTTGGAGCTCCTAGCCGTAGCGAATGCTATGGCGTCGTCGCTCCGCCTAGGAGCTAGGGCCGTGGCATCCGCAACGCGGCCCACTGTACTCCTTCAACAGCCTTCCTTGGATTCCTGGCACGAAAAGTGCCATAGTTTGGTATGGTGACGGAAAGGGTGCGACGTGACGACGCCAACGGTGGGGCGGTCGAGGGACCGCTTTCGCGTGGAGGGACCCAAAAGGACTCCGATCGGTACGTGGAGAGTGTCCATCCGCAGCGTCGGGCGAGTGGGCGCCCTCGGTAACAAGATATCGGGGGCGACCGCGAAACAACCGGAGGATCGATGTCCGTGATCAAGATGCTGTGGGATCCGCGCGTAATAGCAGTCGGAACGGTTCTCTTCCTGGGCCTTGGCGTCGGTGCGGCCTGGGGTACCTGGCGGAACGTCTGCGCAGACTGCCCGTCCATCGCGGAGATCCGGACCTTCGAACCCCAACAAGCCAGCAAGCTCTACAGTCATGATGGACGCCTGCTCGCCGAGCTCGGGATCGAGAGCCGGACGCCCGTGTCCATCAACGCTCTCCCCGAGTACGTGTCACAGGCGTTTGTGTCCGTAGAGGACAAGCGCTTCTACGGCCACCGAGGCATTGACCCGCGCGGGTTCGCGCGAGCCGTCGTCGGTGTGCTCACCGGCCAGAGCCGGAACCAGGGCGGAGGGAGCACGATCACGCAGCAGCTCGCGCGCAACATGTTCGAGACATCCGTCGACGCTCGAATCCGATCCGGGTGGGGAGTCATCGTCCGAAAGATCAAAGAGCTGCAAGTGGCCTTCGCCCTCGAGCGTGCCTACACAAAAGATCAGATCCTCGAAGCCTACATCAACGAGATCAACTACGCCCACGGGTGGTATGGAATCCAGACCGCCGCGAGAAACTACTTCGGGAAGAACGCTGTGGACCTCAACCCGGCGGAGGCCGCGCTCCTCGCCGGTATCATAAACCGTCCGGAGTACTACAGTCCGATTCGGAACCCTGACAACGCCGAAAGCCGGAGGCGCCTCGTGCTCCGGCGTATGGTCGATCAGGGCGTCATCCCCTCGGACGACCTCGAGCGTTACGCAAACGCTCCGCTTCCAACGGAACGTGCCGTCGCAGGCGCGAGCATCGCACCCTACTTCGAGGAGTGGGTCCGGATCATTTTGGACGATCGTTTCGGAAGCAAGCTCTACACCGCAGGACTGAGGATATACACGACCCTCGACGTCCCCATGCAGCGGGCCGCGGAAAAATCAATGCAGGAAGGGTGGGCAGGCATCGAGGCTCGGCCCGGCTTCAAGCACATTACGTATCAGGCGTATAAGGATTCCCTCGCCGCGGGGGTGGCGCTGCCCGACTCGGTCGCCTATGTGGAGGGGCTCTTCGTCGCTCTGGACCCATGGACCGGGTCGGTCCGGGCGATGATCGGTGGCCGGGACTTCGGCCTCTCGAAGTTCAACCGCGCGACGCTGGCGCTTCGCCAAGCCGGATCGGGCTTCAAGCCTTTCGTATACACCGCCGCCACGGCCAGCCGCATCCCCCCGACCTACGTCGTCATCGACGGCCCGTACATTACGGAACAGCCCGACGGAACGGAGTGGAGGCCCACCAATTATTCGGGGCGTTTCGAGGGTCCGATGACCATTCGCACGGGTCTGATGAGATCTCAGAACCTGATCGCTATCAAGCTGGGCCAGGAGATCGGACTCGAGAGCGTAGCGCAAACGGCGCGGCGTATGGGGATTCGCAGCGAGATCGAACGTTACCCGTCGACGTCCATCGGAGCCGTGGAGGTGATACCACTGCAGATGGCCGAGGCCTATTCGACGTTCGCGAACCAGGGCACCAAGGTGCGGCCCTTCCCGATCCTACGGGTGGAGGACGCAGCAGGACGGCTTCTCTGGGATCCACAACCGGAACGTACCGAGGTTCTCGACCCTCTCGTGGCCCGTATCATGATCTCCATGCTTCAGGGCGTCGTGGAAGGCGGAACCGGATACAACGCCATCAGGGTCAGTGTGGGGCTCCCAAGAGAAGTTGTGGCGGGCGGCAAGACCGGGACCACGAACGACGGCGCGGACATCTGGTTTAATGGTTTTACGCCGAACCTGCTCGCGACGGTCTGGTTCGGGCTGGACCGTCCCCAGCAGATCTATCCGCTGGCGACCGGCGCCGGCGCCCCCGCACCGGTCTGGGGCAACTTCATGAAGCGCGTGTACTACGGCGATCCAGACGCTCTCGACCAGGAATTACAGGAGCCGACGATTCCGATCCCCGAGCCGTGGGCGGTCCCTGATGCGATGGAGACACGGCTCATCGACCGTTCTACTGGGAAACTCGCCTCGCAGTGGTGCCCCCAGGAGGAGCAGATCCTGGAGATGTTCCTTCCGGGCACTGAGCCCACGGAGTACTGCGACCGGGACGACTTCGGCCTGTTCCGGGTGCCGGGGAACTGAGGATTTAACAGCCCGCTAAGTGTCCCGCTTCACCAGAAAGTGCTTGCGGGCACCCCGCAGGGCGTCGTCTACCCTGTCCTTGACGTCCTCGGCCAGATCGTCCCAATGATCGCCGGCGGAATCTCTCAACTCTCCGGCGACCTTTCGAATCCTCCTTCGCGTCCTCGTGCCGGCCTCCGGGGCCGCAAGCAATGTGATACCCGCTCCCACCATCGCGCCCAAGAGGAAGCCCGACACGAACGTCATGGGGTGTCTTTCATGATCCTGATCCATCATCGACTCCTCGTCACGGTCTAACCGTCAGGGATAGCCCTGCTTCGGCATCCGCGAATACACCCGATCGGGCACGCCGAAATTCGCTCAGGCGTCCGACCTCCATTCGGGTTTATATTCAGCTAGGCTCTTGAACGTCAAATAGTAATCTATCGGAACCATCACACAGGGGGACATGCGCGTCCTTGGAATCGACCTCGGGGAACGACGTGTGGGTGTCGCAGTCAGCGATCCCACCGGTTCGATCGCCCAGCCGCTACCCACGCTCCGAAGGCGGGCCGGCAAGCGTATGCCCCTCGCCACGCTCCACAACCTCGCGGAACAGTATGAGGTCCAGGGGATCGTGATGGGCCTTCCGTTGGCACCCTCCGGGGATGATACCGAGTGGACCCGAACGGTCCGTGAAGCCGCGAGCCAACTCGAGGAGCGTTCGGGCCTGCCCGTTCACTTAGTGGACGAACGGTTCACATCCAGGGCTGCGGAGCGTGCCATCCGCGGGCTCGGGCTTCCGAAGAAGAAGAGAGAGGAAAAGGGACGGGTGGACGCTGCGGCGGCGGTGCTCATTCTACAGAGCTGGCTCGATGCCAGGGCGCGGGCATGAGGGACCTACAACGGCGGCCGCCTGCGCGCCTTACCGCCCTTGGCTTCATCACCTCGAGCTTCGTGGCGCTAGGGATTGCGGCTTGCAGCTCGGACGCACCTTCGCGGATGATCGAGGTGACCGTGCCCGCGGGCACCAGCTTCGACTCGGTTTTGGACACTCTGGTCACACGAGGGGTGGTGGCCGGCGGGCGCAGGTTTCGGTTTTACGCCCGCCTGACCGGAGCCGACCGGCGGATCCGGTCGGGCCGCTACGTTCTGGCCTCCGGGACCCCCTGGGGGGAGGTCCTCGAGACCTTGACCTCGGGACGGGTGATGACATTCACGATGACCATTCCCGAGGGCTTCACGATCACCGACATGGTTGCGCGCGTGGCCGAAACCGTCGAGCGCCCTGCGGATACGGTTAGAGCCCGACTGACCGATCCCGATGCCCACCGCCGGTGGGACCTGCCTGGGCCCGGACTCGAGGGATACCTGTTCCCCGACACATATCGCTTCGCCCGAGGGGTCGCCCTGGACGTCGTAATCGAGGCGATGGTCGAGCGGTATCAGGCAGTCTGGACTGCCGGGCGCATCGCCCGACTTGAAGAGGTGGACATGTCCGAGAACGAACTGATCACACTGGCCTCGATCATTCAAGCAGAGGCGCGGCGTGTCGAAGAGATGCCGACGATCTCCGCCGTGTACCACAACCGTCTCCGTCTGGGCTATCGGCTCCAGGCCGACCCGACCGTCTTATATGCGCTCGGGGGACGCCGCGAGCGGCTCCTCTTCGCGGCGATCGACTCGGTAGCGGACAATCCCTACAACACGTATGCGCACCGGGGCCTCCCGCCGGGGCCCATCGCCGCACCCGGTGAGGCGGCGATTCATGCGGCCCTCTACCCGACTGAGGAGAGCTACCTCTACTTCGTGGCGCGCCCGGACGGCAGACATATCTTCACCAACAGCCTTGAAGAGCACAATCGCGCTCGGGAGGTCGCCCGCAACGAAAGGAGCGCGGCCGCCAACCCATAACTTCTAGCGTAACCTTCTAGCGTCCCATGGAGTCCGTCCAGCTCGCCGACCGGCTACGTTTGACCGTCATTACCGACGAAGCGTTGGCGCGGCCCCGTGCACTCTCCGATGTCGTCCGAGAGGCTCTCGCCGCCGGTGCCCCCACCATCCAACTTCGGCTCAAGGGTGCCACCGCCCGTGAGCTGCTCGAGGCGGCCCATACACTCATACCCATCGTCCGGTCAGCGGGTGCGCTTTTTATTGTGAACGACCGCTTGGACGTCGCGCTGGCCGCCGGCGCAGACGGTGTGCACCTCGGCCCCGACGACCCTCCTGTCATGGACGCCCGGGCCGTGGCCGCGGACACACTCGGAGTTGTGGCGGAAGCCTTCGTCGTCGGATACTCGGCGGACACCACGGACGGAGCCACACGGGCAGAAGCCGAGGGAGCGGACTATCTCGGGGTCGGCGCCGTATACGCGACGGCCAACAAGTCCGACGCAGGAGAGGTCATCGGCCTCGAGGGCCTCCGGCGGCTGGTGAAGGCGGTCTCCATCCCGGTCGTGGCGATCGGCGGCATCACCCCGGAACGAGCACGTGCCGTCGCGGAAACCGGGGCGTGCGGGACTGCGATCATCGGCGCTGTCATGGGTTCACCCGAGCCAGCCGAAGCGGTGCGGGCGCTACTTCTGCCGTTCGGGGGAGCCACCTGACATCCCGCCCGCTTCGAGCAGCCCCCCGACGTCCTCCTCGGTCACAAAAAAGGCGCCGAGGGCATACCCCCGATCACGATCATGCCAGTCGGAGCCGCCGGTCACGAGGAGTCCCGCCGCCTTGGCAGCTCGCTCCAGCTTCCGGATGTGACCCGCGGTCGCACGAGGCCGATACACCTCCATGCCCTTGAGCCCAACTCCGATGAACTCCGGCAAAAGCCGGGTCAGCGAATGTATGGGTGGATGCGCCCACACCGGAATCCCTCCCGCTTCGAGAATCAACCGGATCGCCTCGTCGGGCGTTGCGAGTCCTGTGGGCACGTAGGCCGGGTGGCCGTCTCCGATCAACCGGTCGAACGCGTCGACCACCGATCTCGCGTATCCCTTCAACACGAGGGCACGGGCTAGATGGGGCCGGGCGATGGCCGACCGGGCGGGGCCAGCCGCATCGAGGACGTCCGCCATCTCGATGAGAAGCCCCTGGTGGCGGAGGCGATCCACCATTTCGTCCATCCGGCTCTCACGGCCTCCCACAGCGTGCCGCTCGTGTGCCTGAATCGAATCCGCCTCCACATCAACGAAGTATCCGAGGATGTGGTATTCCGCACCCTCATACGTGCTGCTCACTTCGATGCCAGGGATGAGATGGAGGGAGGTTTCGGCCGCAGCGTCCGTAGCTGCGGGTATCCCCGCCACGGTGTCGTGGTCGGTGATGGCCAAAACATCGAGCCCGCCGTCGGCTGCGCGGCCGACGACCTCCACCGGACTCGACGAGCCGTCCGATGCGGTCGTATGAACGTGGAGGTCGAGCCTCATGGCGCTAATCGTACCGTCAGCCGGCGTTCCCCATTGCCTCCAGGATCTCGCCCACGTCGAGCTCGGCACCGGCGGGAAGCTCCTCCGGAGCTTCCGTTCCACCATACTCGGTGAGGATGATCAGATCGTTGTCCTTGACCTTGAGCACCCCGCCCGCTACGAAAAAGCGCTCGCCGCCACCCCCTTGGTGATCGATGGACAATTCCCCGGAGCCCAGAAGCGCGATCATCGGCGCGTGGCCCGGCAAAACGCCGACCTTTCCGTCCCAGGCCGGCGCGACCACCGATGCTGCCGGCCCCTCAAAGAGTACCGAATCCGGCGAGACGACGCGGACCTGAAGTTCCGACATCAATCCGAGATCTCCTCGCTGGCCGCGATGACCTCGTCGATTCCGCCCTTCATGTAGAACGCCTGCTCGGGCAGGTGATCCAGCTCACCCGCGGCCACGCGCTCGAAGGAGTCGACGGTCTCGTCGAGCCGCACGTACTTTCCGGAGATTCCCGTAAACGTCTCCGCTACGTGGAACGGCTGTGAGAGGAATTTCTCGATCCTGCGGGCGCGGTTCACCAACACCTTGTCTTCCTCGGTAAGTTCATCCATCCCGAGGATGGCGATAATGTCCTGCAAGTCCTTGTACCGCTGAAGGATACGCTGTACCTCGGCCGCCACCTCATAGTGGCGCTCCCCGAGGAACTGAGCGTCTAGGATCCGGGAGCTGGAGTCGAGGGGGTCCACCGCCGGATAGATCCCCTTCTCCGAAATCGCCCTCGACAACACGGTCCTCGCGTCGAGATGTGTGAACGCCGCCGCGGGCGCCGGGTCCGTCAGGTCATCGGCTGGAACATAGATCGCCTGGACCGACGTGATCGAACCCTCGCGCGTGGACGTAATCCGCTCCTGGAGCTCGCCCATCTCGGTACCGAGCGTGGGCTGATACCCCACTGCCGAGGGCATTCGACCCAAAAGCGCCGATACCTCGGATCCCGCCTGCGTAAACCGGAAGATGTTGTCGATGAAGAGCAGTACGTCCTGCTTTTCCACGTCGCGGAAGTATTCGGCAATGGTCAGGCCACTCAGGCCCACCCGGAGGCGGGCTCCCGGAGGCTCGTTCATCTGCCCGTAGCACAGCGCAGTAGAGTCGAGCACCCCCGACTCCTTCATCTCGATCCAGAGGTCGTTCCCCTCACGCGTCCGCTCACCCACACCACAGAAAACGGAGCGCCCGCCGTGCTCCATCGCGATGTTGTTGATGAGCTCCATGATGATGACCGTCTTTCCGACACCGGCTCCGCCGAACAGACCCGTCTTCCCACCCTTTACGTACGGAGCCAACAGGTCGATGACCTTGATGCCCGTCTCGAAGACCTCGGTCTTCGGCTCGAGTCGGTGGAACGCCGGGGGCTCCCGGTGGATGGGCCAGCGCTCGACCTCGCCCTCCTCGGCGGTGACCGGACCCTGCTCGTCGACCGGCTCGCCGAGCACGTTCAGAATCCGGCCAAGCGCAGGGGGCCCGACCGGAACCGAGATCGCGCTTCCGGTGTCGACCACGTCCATCCCACGTGTCACGCCGTCGGTCGAGGTCATCGACACGGCCCGCACCATGCCTCGGCCGATATGCTGCTGCACCTCGGCGATGAGCCTGACGGCGTTCCCGTTGTCCCCGGAGGACTCCACGGACAGCGCGTTATAGATATCAGGCAAGTCCTCCGGATCGAACGCCACGTCCAATACCGGCCCGATGACCTGCACGACCTTACCAATGTTCGTTTCTGCCATGGATTTCTATCTCCAGTCCGTGTTCGGCCCGTGCCCCTACTCGAGGGCGGCCGCTCCACCGACGATCTCGGCGATCTCCTGGGTGATTTGACCCTGACGGGCTCGATTATAAGAACGCGTGAGGAACTCCAGCACGTCTCCCGCGTTGTCGGTAGCACTCTTCATGGCGCTGCGACGGGCACCCTGTTCGGCGGCCACGTTTTCGACCAGCGCGCGGTACGTCGCATTACGCAGGTAGGCCGGTAGCAGCCTCTGCAGAAGGATCTCGGCCTTCGGGCTCAGGATGAAGTTGTCGAGTCCACGGGACGCACTCCCTCCCTGGATCGGCAACAACTCCGTGACCCTTGGCGGCGTCGACATCGCCGAGATGAACTCCGAGCTCACGATGTACACCGCGTCGATCCGGCCTGCGGCGAACTCGTCCCGCAGGCCCGCAATTACCGACTCCGCATCCTCCATCGAGGGGTTATCCCCGATGTCCACGCACGTCGACGCGATGGCGTGCCCACGAAAGCGGAAGTAGGCGATGCCCTTCTTGCCCACGATGTGGAGATCTGTCTCGATTCCTTCCCCCGCGAGCCGCTCGAGAAGGAGGCGCGTCTCCTTGATGAGGTTCGCATTGAAGCCACCCGCCAACCCCCGGTTCGCCGTGAGAAGCAGCACGGCGGCCCGTTCCACCTTCCCGGCGCGTCGGAGCAACGGAAATTTCTCGGAGAGCTCCGGCGCATACAGGCTTCCTACGATCGACGCCAACGCGTCGCTGTACGGCGCGACCGCACGAACCCGATCCGTGGCCTTCTTCAACTTCGAAGTAGCCACCAACTCCATGGTTCGCGTGATCTGCCGGGTGTTCTCCACCGACTTGATCCGCCGTTTGACGTCGCTCGAGCCCGCCATCGTTTAGTCGCCCACTCTCTCAGTACTCAATAGGGTCCGTCACATCTACTACTTTCGTCACTGCCCTTCCGGGGCGTCAGGTGGTGGCCTCGGCGGTGGCCCCCTTGGCCGGAGCCTCATCCTCTACCTCAGCGGCGAAGATCTTGTTGTAATCCTCGATCGCCGCGACCAGTGCGGCCGTGATCTCATCCGTGAGCTCGCTCTTCTCGCGGATCCCCGACAATACGCGTTCGTGCTGGGTTCCAAGGAAGTCGTGGAAGCCGCGCTCCCAACGCCTCAGATGCTGAACCTCGATCTCGTCCACATGCCCTTGGGTAGCCGCAAAGATCACGCACACCTGGTTCTCCACCGGCATGGGCTGGTACTGACCCTGCTTGAGTACCTCCACGGTGCGCTCGCCTCGCGCCAACTGGGCCTGTGTCGTGGCGTCCAGGTCGGAGCCGAACTGCGCAAAGGCCTCGAGCTCCCGGTACTGCGCCAGGTCGAGCCGGAGACGGCCAGCCACCTTCTTCATCGCCTTGATCTGCGCGTTGCCTCCCACGCGGGACACGGAGATCCCGACGTTCACCGCCGGGCGGACACCCGAGTTGAACAGATCGGGCTCCAGGTAGATCTGACCGTCGGTGATGGAGATCACGTTGGTCGGAATGTACGCGGACACGTCGCCGGCCTGTGTTTCGATGATCGGGAGAGCCGTCATGGATCCCCCGCCCTGCTCGTCGGACAGCTTGGCCGCCCGTTCGAGAAGGCGCGAGTGCAGATAGAACACGTCACCCGGGAACGCCTCACGTCCCGGTGGTCGGCGAAGAATCAACGACAACTGCCGATAGGCCACAGCCTGCTTGGAGAGGTCGTCGAATACAACCAGCGTGTGCTGGCCCTTCCACATAAAGTGCTCAGCGATAGCTGCCGCCGAGTAGGGAGCGATGTACTGCGTCGGCGCCGGGTCGGACGCACTGGCTGCGACCACCACTGTGTAGTCCATGGCGTCGTGCTCCCGGAGCGTCTCGACCACACTCGCGACCTTACCCGCTCGCTGCCCGATAGCACAATACACGCATATGACGCCCGTGCCCTTCTGGTTGATGATCGTGTCCAACGCGATCGCCGTCTTTCCTGAACTCCGGTCACCAATGATGAGCTCACGCTGGCCTCGGCCGATCGGGATCATCGAGTCGATCGCCTTGAGGCCCGTCTGGAGCGGCTCCTTGACCGGCTGCCGCATCACGATGCCGGGAGCGACCACGTCGATCTGCCGGTTTTCCTCGATTGGCTCGACCGGGCCCTTACCGTCGATGGGGTCCCCCAGCGCATCCACAACCCGGCCGATGTACCCCGGTCCGGCCGGAATATCGAGAACGCGGCCGGTCCGCCGGACCTGATCACCCTCGTGTAGCGCGGTCCAATCCCCCATGATGACCGCGCCGATGTTGTCCTCTTCGAGGTTGAGCGCGAGGGCCGTCACGGGCTCGTCGGAATCGGCCGGAGTGATCTCCAGCATTTCGCTGGCCATCGCCTTCGTAAGTCCGTAAATACGTGCGATTCCGTCTTTTACCTCGAGGACCTCACCTACTTCTTCAGCCTGAAGCGCTTCCCCGTAGTTCTCGATCTCCGAAAGGAGGACGCTCTTGATTTCGCTCGCCCGGAGTCCTGCGTCGTTAGCCATTGCCTAATCCCGTTGTTCCATCAGGAAGGCCGGCGTGGGCCGGCCGGATCCATACCCTCAGACCTCACCCATTCTGGGGAGGTCGGCCTTCAGCAGCCTGAGCCGCATGCCGTCGAGCCTGCGCCTCAGGGATCCATCGTAAATCGTGTCGCCCGTCTGGAAGATCCCGCCGCCGAGGATGCCCGGCTTGACCCGGACGTGCGGGATGGCGGTCTTCCCCAGTGCCGCAGTGAGCCGCTTCTCCATTTCCGCCCTGGACTTGTCGTCCATTTGGCGGGCAAGCGTCACCTCCACGTGCACTCGGTCGAAGTGCTGGTCCATGAGACCCTTGTACTCGCGAGCGATCACCCTAAGAAGACGTTGCCGCCTCTTATCGAGCGTAATCAGCAAGAAATTGACGAGTTTCGCGGGTAACGTCTCACCGAACACCCTACGTACCACCGCTTTCTTTTGCGCCACGGCGATTCTGGGCGTCTCCAAGAACCGGCGGAAGTCGTCATTCTCGTCGATGAGGCGCGCGACGGTCTCGACGCCCGTGCCGTAGGCCTCGACGCCTTCGTGGCGCTCGGCCAACTCGAAGAGAGCTTCGGCGTAATTACGAGCGATGGTTTCGTCTCTCACGCCTGGCCCTCGCCTCCGCTACTCAGCTCATCGATGAAGCCCATGACCAGTTCACGGTCCTTCTCTTCGTCGAGGCTCTCCTGAACCAACTTAGCCGCCGCGGCGAGCGCCAGATCGACGGATTCCTTCCGGAGCTCGTCGAGCGCGGCGTCCTTCTCGCGCTCGATCGACTCCCGGGCCCGCTCGATCATCGTGTCGCCCTCGGCCCGTGCCTTTTCTTCGATGCCCTGCCGAACTCTCTCACCCGCTTCCTTACCCTCGGCAATCATCTGCTGCGCCTGTCGCCGCGCGTCGGCCATCTGCTCACGGTGCTCCGCCAGCAGCTTGGCCGCCTCATCCCTCTGATTCGCGGCCTGGTCGAGCGTGCTTTGGATGCCGTCCTCGCGAGCCTGCACCATCTCGAGGATCGGCCCCCACGCAAACTTCCAAAGAATGCCAAGCAGCGTGAGAAAGACGAGCGTCGTCCAGACCGACAGGCCCAGGTTTATGTCGAACATTCCACCCCCCCTTCTTTCGCCATCAACGGGAGGGGAAGAATCAGCACGTGCGCCCCGAGAACCACCAGTACTGGCCTATGCGTCATCGACCCATCAGCACAAACGCGAGGGCGAGACCGAAGAGCGCCGTGCCCTCGACGAGGGCCGCGAAGATAATGGCCGCCGTCTGAATCTGCGCGGTGGCTTCCGGCTGCCGTGCGATCCCCGAGGCCGCGGCTGATCCGATTGGGCCGATTCCGATCCCGGCGCCGAGCACGGCACCCCCGATCGCGAGACCCGCGCCGATGAGACCAATGCCTCCGGTTGCTCCATCCGCGGCAGCTTCCTGAACGACGGTAACGAGTGCATGCAGCATCGTGTGTCCTTTTGTTGTGTGACGGTTTGTCGTGTGACGGTGATTAATGAGCGTGACGTATCAGTCCAATGAAGACGGTCGTGAGCAACGCGAATATGTAGGCCTGCAAGAAGGCCACGAACAACTCCAGAATCATGAGTGCACTGGCAACCGCAACCGCCCCGACGCCCACGAGGTAGCTTTGGAGCACAAAGATCGCTCCCATGAGGAGCAGGATAAGCGTATGGCCGGCCGTCATGTTGGCCATAAGACGGATCGCCAGCGCGAACGGCTTCGCAAACTTCCCCAAGGCCTCGACGACGGTCAGGATGGCGAGCATCGGCGGTTTCATCAAAACCGGCAGACCGGGAGGGAGGAAAAAGATGGTACGGGCATAGCCGGCCGGCCCCAGCGCCCTGAATCCCGCAACCTCGATGGCAACAAAGCTGATAACGGCCAGGGCCGCGGTCACGGAGATGTTCGCCGTGGGCGTGATCCCCAGAGGCGTGAGTCCGATCAGGTTCATGCCCAGGACGAAGAAGAAGATCGTGAGAATGAACGGAGTGAAGGCGTCGGCGCCATGCCCGATGTTCGCCCGCACCACTTCATCACGGAAGTAGACGATCATCGCCTCCGCGGCATTGGCCCGGCCGCTCGGAGCTTTCTCCTTGCCCCTCTTTCGGAGCGTTCCGGCCAACGGAACGAAGGTCGCCAACATGAGGACGGCGACGAGCACCATGACCACGACATGACGTGTCGGTGACAGGTCGATCGCGACGGACCCGATGTGAATCGGATCGACGCTCAGGCCCTCTAGGCTCCAGTGCCCACCAAAGAGCTCGATCTCAGTCGCATCGCCGATGTGATGCGTCGCGAAATCGGAAAGCTCGTCCAGGGGCATGGGGCCCGACGACTCCGCTCCATGATCGCCCGCGGCCTGTGCCGCTCCCTGACCTTGCGCCTTAAGCACTCTAAGTAGACTCATGGTCTCTTCTGTCAATCTATCACGTCCCTATCTGCGCCCTTGAGAAACGCCGGCTCGATCATCAACAGACCGAAGAAAAACCCAGCCAAGGACAGCAGTATGGCTTCAGCTCCAAGGGACTCGATGCGGAGGGCAACGAGCCCGATTACGATGACCACCCCGATTCTGACCACCACACCCGCTCCCCACCAAACGAAAAAGCGGGAGGCATCTCTCCGGGCCCGCAACATCAACCCGAAGGCCGCAACCTGCACGGGGTAAGCGACCGCGGCCGCAAGCAAAACTCCCCTTCTCCCCTCATCGTCCAGAAACGGGAAGAGCGCCGCAGCCGCCACCGTAATCATCAAGAGTCCGGTCAACGCGTACCGACCCAGGGCCCTCAATCCTCGTCACTCTCCTCGTGGCCCTGCTCTTGGCGGGGCCTCAACACGACCTGGGCATAGAGGTTGTAAAAGCCCACCGCACCCCCAAAAAGAATCCCGAGGAGCGTCAGTAACGACTCGGCCCCAATGCGCGTGCCGACCTCGAATCCGACCCACCCAAAGAGCGCCACCGAAGCAGCAAACGTCATGCCGTGACCCAAGAATTGAGAAGAGACACGTATGAGTTCACGGCGAGACTCTTCGGCCGGTTTTCCTTCCTCTGACATCGGTTGGAACTCCGGAGGGAAACCTAAACCCTATAAAAAATTTAATGTTTGTGAAAAAAAGCGCAAGCACGACTTTACGGGGCAAGAATGGGGAATTTCGACACCCTCCCACGCTTGACGGAGGGGCGGCCCGGAGTCAACTTCGCCGGGTACGGTAGGGTCCCCGCGGGGATCTGCACATTGGGCCGAATCCCGACCAAGGGTACGCATCGCACCGGGACCCAGAGGCTGGGTAGCGGGTAGGGTGCGTGATCGTCGACCATGCCAGATTCGTCGCCCAGAGCGGCCATGGCAATCCTTGAAAGACGCCGGAAGCAATTGATGACGTCATCGACAGAAGTGGTTGTTCAGGATCGGGATATCGAATTACTCCAGCGTGTGGCCCAGGTTGCCGAGGAGCTTCGAAACGAGATTGGGAAAAGGATCGTGGGCCAGCATGACGTCGTCGAAGAGCTTCTGACGTGCCTCCTGGCCAACGGGCACGCACTGCTGGTGGGTGTGCCCGGCCTGGCGAAGACGCTCTTGATCAGTACTCTCGCCGAGGCGCTCGACCTCGAGTTCAGCCGCATCCAGTTCACACCCGACCTCATGCCCACGGACATCACGGGCACAGAAGTGATCGAAGAAGACCGCTCGACGGGCAGGCGCGTGTTCCGCTTCGTTCGCGGACCCATCTTCGCGAACGTCGTGCTCGCCGACGAGATCAACCGGACGCCCCCGAAGACACAGGCCGCGCTGCTCCAGGCCATGCAGGAGCGGGAGGTCACTGCCGCAGGCGAAACCTTTACACTCGATCCTCCATTCTTCGTGTTGGCGACACAAAATCCGATCGAGCAGGAAGGCACATATCCGCTTCCCGAGGCCCAACTGGATCGGTTCATGCTGGAGTTGCCCATCGGATACCCCTCCAAGGAGGAAGAAGAGGAGGTGGCGATGCGCACCACCGGAGAGGAGGACCCCCAAGTCCGCCCCGTCGTGTCCTCGGAGGAGTTGATTGAGCTCCAACACCTCGTGCGACGGGTCCCTGCGTCCCCATCGCTGGTTTCCTTTGCGGTCCACCTGGCCAGGGCCACCCGGCCCGGTTTGGCAGAGACGGCGCCGGTGGCGGAGAAGTATGTCAGTTGGGGCGCGGGCCCCCGAGCGTCGCAATATCTCGTGCTCGGCGCCAAAGCGAGGGCAGCCCTCCGTGGCCAGCCGATCCCCTCGTACGATGACGTTCAGGCGATGGCCCCCGCGGTGCTTGCTCACCGGATCGTGCTCAATTTCGAGGCAGAGGCTGACGGGCGGGCTACGCGGGACGTGATCACCGAGCTCCTTCAGGAGTCCGCTGGATGGACGTAGACTCTAGTGACGTAGGTCCTAGTATCCAGGCGGGCCACCGCCCGCCGAGTACGCCAGGGCTGCCCGGCACACGGGGCCTGCCCGATCCATCGAGGCCCGCATGATCTGGCTGTTATCGGGCACCGCCGCTCTGTCGATCCTCGTATCCGCCCTGTGCTCGGCGTCGGAGACCACCACGTTCGCCATCACAACTTCGCGGCTTCGAACCATGGAGGAGGAGGGCTTCCATGGAGCCATCGCCCTCGCCGAACTGAGAACCCGGGCCGATCAGACCCGTGCGGCCCTCCTCTTTTTCAACACCCTCTTTAATACCGTGGCGGTCGGAACCGTGGTTCTCCTGGGACACGCGCTATACGGCACGCTCGGTGGGGCGTTGGGACTCCTCGCCGGCTCCCTTGCCGTCCTGATTCTGGGGCAAGGGATTCCTCGGCTTCTGGCCTCGCGACGCCCGATTCGTTTTGCCTTAGCCTCCGCTCCAGCCGTTCTCGCGGTCGTAAAGGGCCTCGCGGCTGCCACTAGGCCCGTCCGCAGGCTGGCGGTTGGGGTGGCGCGGACCAATGGGGCAGAGGAGTCGAGTCAGGAAGAGCGCGACGTCCGTGAACTCACACAGTTGGGGCAGGAGGAGGGGCTGGTCGGGGAAGACGAGCACCTCTTGATCGAGCGAGCTTTCCGCCTGGACGAATTAACCGCGTGGGACGTCATGACACCTCGTGTGGACATTTTCGCGTGGAAGGACTCCCTCACGCTCGAAGAGATCATCGGAGAACTCAAGTTGGTGCCATACTCCCGGGTCCCCGTATACAAGGATACGACCGACGACATCTCGGGCATTTTGTACGTGCGGGAGGCGTACGAACATTACGTCGACGGCCGGACCACCACGACGCTGTCGCAGTTGGCCCGGGATCCCCTGTTCGTCCCGGGATCGCTTCCGCTCACGCAGCTTCTCCATCAGTTTCAGGCCCGACGTATCCATATGGGGATCATCGCCGACGAGTTCGGAGGCACGGACGGCCTCGCCACGCTCGAAGACATCCTCGAGGAACTGGTGGGCGAGATCGTCGACGAAACCGACGTCGACGAAGAGGCGCTGATTCGGATTTCCAAGACGGAGGTCCTAGCGCCCGGAGGGATCGACGTCCGTGAAATCAATTACGCGTTCAACGTCGCCCTGCCCCAGCTCGGACCGCGCTCGCTCAACGGATTCCTCCTCGAAGAGTTGGGGCACGTGCCTGTACCGGGCGAGATCGTCGAGCGGGGGGGCGTGAAGATCGAGATCCTGACGGCTTCGGACACCCAGGTCCTGACGACCCACCTCACCAAACTCGCCCTGGCGGACCGGGAAGAATCGGAATAGCCCGGCCGAGCTTCCGAACATGGCGATCCTCCTTCCCTTCTACGGTAAGCGGCCACGAGTGGCCGAATCCGCGTTCATCGCGCCCAATGCGGTGCTCATCGGTGACGTTACGATCGAGGAGGACGCGAGCGTCTGGTTCGGTGCCGTGTTGAGAGGAGACGACGCCGAGAACGGCATCGTGGTGGGCGCAGGTACGAGTGTGCAAGACAACTGTGTGGTCCACGTCGGAGGCTGGGCCCCCACCCTCATCGGCAAGAATGTCACGGTAGGCCATGGGGCTAAGTTCGAGAGCTGCACGATCGGCGACCGGTCGGTGATCGGCATGAACGCGGTGATCCTCCAGAATGCCCGAATCGGCACGGAGTGTGTGGTCGCGGCCAATACCGTGGTCCTGGAGGGGGCCCAGATCCCGGACCGTAGCCTGGTGGCGGGTGTGCCCGGCGAGGTGAAGAAGCAGTTGGACGGCTCCGCGGCAGAGTGGGTCGACCGAGGTGGACGGCATTACATCGAGCTCGCCCGGACCTACCGTGAGAACAACGTCGGAGAGGCGAGCGCTCCTGTGTGCGAGCTGTGCGGCGGTCCGATCATGGAGCGCCACTGCAAGGTCGTCTGCCTTTCGTGCGGCTACCAGCGGGACTGCTCAGATCCCTAGAATGTTGGTCTGGTACCACTCGATGATGTCGGGACCAAAACCATAGGTCACGGCCGCACCGGCGGCGAGGAAGATCCCGAAGGGCACCAGCTTCTTCGTCTTGTACGAGATGGGTCCGAAGATCAGCGACCCCAGCAGAGCCCCAAGGAAGACCGTCAAGAGCACACCGGCCCATCCGACGAATGCTCCGACCATGGCCATCATCTTGATGTCCCCACCCCCCATCGCGTCCTTCTTGAACATCCACTTTCCGGCCACAGCGACCATCTCCAGAAGGCCGAACCCGACGATGGCTCCGAGGAGCGCCGCGAGTGGATCGATCCCACCCGGCAGGAAGGCGAGTCCGAGGCCCAGGACCAGTCCACCGAGTGAGAATTGATCGGGTATGATGTAGAAGCGCGCGTCCGTTAGGGCGATTCCGAAGAGGATCGTAAGGAGGAGGGCACCCCTTATCGCTTCGAAGGAGAGTCCCGCGTAGCTGAACATGCCCGCCCACACGAGCCCCGTCGCCAATTCGACGAGGGGGTACTGGAGAGAGATCGGCTCCCGGCATGCCCGGCAGCGCCCCGCCAACAGGATGTAGCCCAGCAAGGGGACGTTGTCATACCAGCGGATGGGCTTCCCGCATTTCGGACAGTGGGAGCCGGGGAACACCACGGATTCGTCCTCCGGCCAGCGGAGCGTGCATACGTTGAGAAACGAACCGATCATCAATCCGACCAAGCCTGCCAAAGCAGAGACGATCCAGGCTTCGGACAAGACTTCGATCAAGGCGATACACTCCATCGGGTAAACAGACTATCGAGCAGGAAGACTATCGAATAAGCAGGCTATCGAGTAAGCAGGCTATAAAGAAGGATTGAACCGGCGACCCCGGCATTCAAGGATTCCGCGTTACCCGGCATCGGGATGGCGATGTGTTTCGTGGACGCCGCCGCGACGTCAGCCCGCAGTCCTGCGCCCTCGTTTCCTACGGCCAGAGCCCAGGATCCGCGGGGTCGGAACGAGCGAACATCGTCGCCGTCCGGATCGGCGGCCAGAATCTCGATGTGCTGTTCTTCCAACCACGGCCTGGCCTCGGCCCACGACGCCCGGGTAATGGGCGTATGGAAGCCGGCCCCCGCGGCGGCGCGAACGGCTTTCGGATTCCATGGGTCGACGGAACCATCCAGGACGATCACGGCGTCCACGCCAAAGGCTCGGGCAGCCCGGACGAGTGTCCCCAGGTTGCCGGGGTCCTGCAGCCCATCCAGGAGTAACACGGTGGCCGGCGTGCGGGTACCGAGCTGAGCGAGATCGAGGCCCGGCTCTGTGCAAACGCATAGGACACCCTGCGGGTGCTCGGTATCGGAAAGCTCGGCCAGGTCGGCATCGTCCACCTCCACGGCCTCCGCTCCCTGCCGCGCCAGGGTGGAAGCGAGGGTCCGGCCGGCCTCGGTATCGAGTAATCGAGGCGATCGGACCACAAAGCGAATTTCCGCTCCGGCTGCCAACACCTCGGCCGACGCCCGCACGCCCTCAACAAGCACGAGTCCCTCGCGTGGCCGACCCTTGCGCGTCTTGAGCCGCTCGATGAGTTGTCGTTTATTCTTGCTCAGCATCCACATTCCAATCTTTGTGTGGACTCCATGGATAACCCACCTCCCGTAGCCCTCACAATCGCAGGCAGCGACAGCGGGGGCGGGGCCGGCATCCAGGCCGACCTCAAGACGTTCCATGCGTTCGGCGTTTTCGGCTGTAGCGCTCTCACCGCCGTGACCGCTCAAAACACGCTCGAGGTGGCCGCCGTTTACGCCCTCCCCGAGGAAATCGTCCGCGAGCAGATCCGAGCCGTCGCAACGGACATTCCGCCTGATGCGGTCAAGACGGGTATGCTCGCCAGCGCGGCTTTGGTGGAGACCGTGGCCCACGCGATCGATGAGCATCGGCTGCCCAACTACGTACTCGACCCGGTGATGATCTCTACGAGCGGACACCGTCTCCTCGATAACGACGCCGAGGACACCATCCGGCGTAAGCTCGTCCCGCTGGCCGCCGTTGTGACGCCCAACATCCATGAAGCACGTATCCTCACCGGTCTGGCGGTCGAGGCTCCGAGTGATCTCACGGACGCCGCACGGGCGATCCTCGACCTCGGTGCTCAGGCCGCTCTCGTGAAGGGCGGGCACTTCGCTGGGGACGAGGCCGTCGATCTGCTGCTGACAGAGGAGGGGGAGCATATCTGGTCCCGGCCCCGCCTGTACACCTCTGCGGGGCACGGGACAGGCTGTACGCTGTCCGCGGCGCTGGCGGCGGGCCTGGCGGCGGGCCGGCCGCTGGCCGATGCGGCGGCGACGGCCGTGGACTTCGTTGCTCGGGCGCTGAACAGCGCACCCGGGTTGGGTGCTGGACGTGGGCCCATCAACCACTTCGTGAAAGCTCGTCCGGACGTGGCAGAGGGCTTGGAGTGATCGCCGTGTTCGCCTAATCCCGGGAGCCAGCCCAACCGGCCTGCCGTTTTGGCACCTATCCCCCTGAAAAGCCGCCAGTTTGGCGGTTTTCTGGCAAGTTTACCCGGCATGATGATTGCAAACGCACCAACCGGAGCGTACTGACGACACCTGGGACCCGGCACGCGGGCCCCGTCATCAACGATCTTGGCCACAGCGGCCTTGGCGCATTCGAGGAGCAGACATGGGAAAGGTTATCGGGATCGATCTGGGGACCACCAATTCGGTCGTAGCGGTCATGGAGGGCGGTGAGCCCGTCGTGATTCCCAATTCCGAGGGCGGCCGGACCACACCTTCCGTGGTGGCGTTCACCAAGGACGGCGAACGGCTCGTGGGCCAGGTGGCGCGCCGCCAGGCGATCACGAATCCCGAGAACACGATCTTCTCGATCAAGCGGTTCATGGGGCGCAAGGGTGAGGAGGTAACCGCAGAACAGAAGCTCGTGCCCTACGAGGTCAAGACCGACTCCAAGGGACGTGTGGAAATCAAGGTCCCGAACGCAGACAAGACGTTCACGCCCCCCGAGATCTCGGCGATGATCCTTCAGAAGATGAAACAAACCGCCGAGGACTATCTAGGCCAGAAGGTCGTACAAGCGGTCATCACGGTGCCGGCCTATTTCAACGACGCCCAGCGCCAGGCCACCAAAGATGCGGGTAAGGTCGCGGGCCTCGAAGTGCTTCGCATCATCAACGAGCCCACCGCGGCCGCTCTTGCTTATGGGCTCGACAAGAAGGCCGACGAGAAGATCGCCGTATTCGACCTCGGTGGTGGCACGTACGATATTTCCGTCCTCGAATTGGGGGATGGCGTTTTCGAGGTGAAGTCCACCAACGGGGACACGCACCTGGGCGGCGATGACTTCGACCAGAAGGTCATCGACTGGCTGGTCAAGGAGTTCAAGAAGGACCAGGGGATCGACCTCTCCAAAGACCCGATGGCACTCCAGCGCCTGAAGGAAGCGTCGGAAAAGGCCAAGATGGAGCTTTCTTCGACGCAGCAGACCGACATCAACTTGCCCTTCATCACGGCGACCCAGGACGGGCCCAAGCACCTCAATTACTCGCTCACCAGGGCGAAGTTCGAGCAGTTGGTCGACGACCTGATCCAGCGGACGTTGCCGCCGATGAAAAAGGCGCTCGAGGACGCCGGGATCGAGCCCTCGGTCATCGACGAGGTGATTCTGGTCGGGGGTTCGACGCGGATCCCCAAGATCCAGGAAGTGGTCGAGGAGTTTTTCGGCAAGGAGCCCCACAAGGGTGTGAACCCCGACGAAGTGGTCGGCGTGGGTGCGTCCATCCAAGCCGGCGTTCTGGCCGGAGACGTGACCGACGTGCTGCTCCTGGACGTCACGCCGCTGTCACTCGGCATCGAGACGCTGGGTGGCGTGATGACGCCGCTCATCACGCGAAACACTACGATCCCGACTGAGAAGGCCGAAATCTTCTCCACGGCCGAAGACAACCAGACCACGGTCGAGATCCACGTGCTGCAGGGCGAGCGGAAGATGGCGCTCGACAACAAGACCATCGGCAAGTTCCAACTCACGGGTATACCACCGGCACAACGTGGCATGCCTCAGGTCGAGGTCACCTTCGACATCGACGCCAATGGGATCCTGCACGTGAAGGCCAAGGACAACACCACGGGCAAAGAGCAGAAGATCCGTATCGAGGCGTCGAGCGGCTTGAGCGACAACGAGATCGAGAAAATGGTCAAGGACGCGGAGGCCCACGCTGGCGAGGACGAAGAGCGCCGGGCGAACGTCGAGGCGCGCAACCAGCTCGACTCGCTCGTCTATCAAGTCGAGAAGGACTCGGCCGAGTGGGGTGATCAGGTCTCCGAGAGCACGAAGGAACGGCTCGACGAAACCGTGGAAGGCGCCAAAGAGGCCCTCAAGGGAGAAGATACGGAGGCGTTCAACTCCGCCCGGGACGAGCTCATGCAGGCGTTCAGCGCCGCCGGCCAGGAAATGTATCAGTCGCAAGCGGCCGAACCCGACGAAAGCGAGGAGGGGGAACCCGGTGATGGGGACGCGGGGGATGCCGGAGGCGAAACCACAGATGAAGGCGCAGATGAAGGCGCAGATGAGGAGGTCGTCGAGGCCGACTACGAGATCGTCGATTAGGAGGGTGCGCTGAGAGAGAACTCAACGCTCTTTCGTTCCCCAACGACGAACACCCTACGCACCGAGCAACCCTACGGCCCTTGAAGTTGGTCCAAGAGGAGCGGATGTTAGAGAGGACCACCGGGTTCGCGATCGTGTAATAGGTGCCGAGCGGGTGGGTCCGTCATGCGTAATCGTTTCCAACGGAAGTTGAGGAAAATGTCGATTCATGATCCGTTTCGCGCTAAAGTGAAGATCGCCTTCTTTACGGCGGCTGCCTCTCTCATGGGGCTCGGAATCGCGTCCGCTCTCGGGTGGAGTGGCGCATCACACGCCATGCCCGTCATTGGGACCGAGCCGCAAATCCCGACCCAGGCCGTGCAGCCGGCCCTCGACCTCAGCGATGCGTTTGTCAACGTGGCCGAGACCGTCACGCCCGCGGTCGTGCGGATCGAGGCGCGACGGCAAGCTCGGCGCACCACTTCGCAGCGGTCACCCCTGTTACGTCCGGACCAAAACCCCCAGGATCGACCGGACCGGGTTTCCGGAGGAAGCGGGTTCATCATCTCCGAGGACGGTTACATCCTTACGAACAACCACGTGGTGGACGACGCGGAGTTGCTCACGGTTTTTCTCCAGGATCGGCGCTCGTTCACGGCCCAGGTCGTGGGACGGGATCAGTTCACGGACGTCGCGGTGATCAAGATCGACGCTCCGGGTCTGACCAAGCTCAACTTCGGAACCTCGGCCGAGCTCCGTGTCGGCGAGTGGATCGTCGCCATCGGCAACCCGGGCTTCAGTGGTGGTAGCGAGCCCCTGGATTACACGGTGACAGTCGGGATCGTCAGCGCACTCGGACGCCCCCTTCAGTTGCTTTCGCGTGGGCTACGGGAAGACGCCGAGACAGCCCAGATCGCCGGTTTCGCCATCGAGGCCTTCATCCAGACCGACGCCGTGATCAACCCCGGTAACTCGGGGGGGCCGATGGTGAACCTCGGGGGCCAGGTCGTCGGAATCAACTCCGCGATCGCCAGCCAGTCGGGATACTACCAGGGGTACGGATTTGCGATTCCCATCGACCTGGCGCACCGGGTCATGGAGGACTTGGTCGAGTACGGACGCGTGCGCCGGGCCCGGCTCGGCGTCCAGATGAGAGAGATCGACGACATCTCGGCCGAGAGTTACGGCCTCCCCACGGTTGCGGGCGTCGAACTGACCTTGATTATCGAAGGGGCGCCGGCGGAAGCGCAGGGCCTTCGTGTGTACGACGTGATCGTCGAACTCGACGGCCAGCCGATCGCACGCTCGGGACAGCTGCAGCAAGCGATCGCGATGAAACGGCCGGGTGACCGCGTCAGCGTCGGGGTGTACCGGGACCGCAGACGCGTGACCGTGAATGTCCGACTCGACGAGGCCGACCTTCAGAGGCAACCCGAGGTCGTGGCCGCCGCGGCACCCGCGCGCGACGAAGAGCGGATGGACGACAGGCTCGGACTCCAATACCAAGACATGGATCGTAGGGGCGCCCGGGAGTGGGGCTACGAGGAGGTGGACGGCGTGCTGATTACGGACGTTCAGATCAACGGTCCGGCGGCGCGTCGAGGGGTCACCGCGGGCTGGAAGATCCTCGAGATCAACCAGGAGCCAGTCGAGAAACAGTCGGACGTAGAAAAGATCATGGCGGGCGTGGACCCGGGGGAAATTGTGACACTCCAGGTCGCCACGCCCAACGACGCTCGCCAGATCCACCACATCCGGGTTGCGAGATAATAGCACAGCGGTTCGAGTGCAGAGGGCGCGTTACCTCCGGGTGGCGCGCCCTTGGCGTTTAAGTACCCGGAAGTATCCCTTGTTGATGGCGTTTTAGGGCCCGGTTATCTTTGGTAAGCCAGGTGCCCTCCCGATTCCATGCCCCATCTCGGCGAAAGTGGCGGAATTGGTAGACGCGCAGGATTTAGGATCCTGTGGCTTCGTGCCGTGGGGGTTCGAGTCCCCCCTTTCGCATTCAGTCCGACCGATAGCTGGCGTGGCTCTTGAGAGAACGGGCGTAAATGGTCACGGGCGTAAATGGTAAACGAGTGTAAATGGCGATAGAGGGAACACAACTCCAGATCTCCGTCGAAGAGGGCGAGCGATGGCGCCGGACCATGAGCGTCACGGTTCCCTCCGGCGTGGTTCGTTCGGAGCGGCTCCGGCTTACCGGTGAGCTCGCCGCGCGTGTGAAGCTACCGGGATTTCGGAAAGGGCACGTCCCGTCTTCGGTAGTCGAGAAACGCTTCGGGGACTCGTTGAGCCGGGAGGCGCTCGACAAACTCATCGGGGCCGCATACCGGGAGGCGTTGAGCCAGCAGGAACTCAACCCGATTTCCGAGGGTGAAGTAGGTAACGTGCAGTACGAACCGGATCGGGATCTCACCTTTTCGATTTCCTTCGACGTGCGACCAGAGATCGAACTTTCACGGCTCGGTGGGTTCAAGGTTGAACGGCCACCGATTGAGGGTTTGGACGACAGACTCGAGCAGGTCTTGGGGCAGCTACGGAAGGAGAGCGGCACTTGGCAGCCGTTGGATGAAGGCCACGCCGAGGACGGCAATCTGGTCGGTGTGGAGATCCAACGGATGGAGGACGGTGAGGCTGAGGAGCCGCAACCGTACCAGTTGGTTCTCGGGCAGGGAGACGCGATCCCCGATATCGAGAAGGCGATCAGGTCACTCGAGGTCGGTGGATCCGGCGAGTTCGTGGTTCGCTTTCCGGACGACTTCCCCAATGAGGAGCGCCGGGGCCGGGAGGAACATCTCCTCATCCGGCTGGAATCTCGGCAGCACCTCGAGGTGCCGGAGTTGGACGCCGAGTTCGCCAAGAGCCTCGGCGAGTTCGAGGACGTCGAAGACCTGAGCGAGAAGATCCGGGCGGACCTGGAGAAGGAAGCGGAGGAAGGGGCCGAAGCAATCGTTCGGGGTAAGCTTCTGGACGCGATTCTGGACGCGAATCCCTTTACGGTGCCAGTTTCAATGGTGGACCGTTACGTCGAATCAGTGCTGGGTAATCCCGAGGGTGTGTCCCCCGAGAAGCTGGTTGAAGCCAAGGAGAAGCTTTCGCCTCAGGCCGAGCACGCGGTAAAACGGATCTTGGCGGTCGATCGCCTATCCGAGACACAAGAACTCCGGGCCACCGAGGAGGAGCTCGACAGCCGGATCGAGGAAATCGCCAAAAAGAGCGGAGACACGCCCGCAAAAATTTACGCCAACCTCCAGAAGAGCGAGAGGCTCGAGGCTCTGGAGCGAGAGATTACCGAGCGAAAGGTGTTTGACTTTCTCAAGGAACAGTCGGAAATCACCGAAGCCTGACCTCACGGGAGCAACCTGCAGACCATGCCGATCTACCCCCCATACGTCATCGAGCGGACGAGCCGCGGAGAGCGGAGCTACGACATTTTCAGCCGGCTCCTCATGGACCGCATCATCTTCCTCGGCACCGGGATCGACGACAACGTGGCCAACATCATCGTGGCCCAGCTTCTGTTCCTCGACGCCGAGGATCCGGAACGCGACGTCTATCTCTACGTGAACTCGCCGGGCGGTGGGGTTTATGCGGGCCTCGCGATCTATGACACGATCCAGCACATGAGGGCTCCAGTCGCCACCTTCGCGGTCGGCATCGCGGCCTCAATGGCCGCTGTGCTCGTCGCTGCTGGGGAAAAAGGCAAGCGAGGCGCCCTTCCCAACTCGCGCATCATGATCCATCAGCCTTCCGGGGGCTCGCAGGGTACGGCGGCCGACATCGAGATCGCGGCCAAGGAGATCCTGTACACACGCAAGCGGCTCAATGAAATTTTAGCTAAGCACACGGGCCAGTCTCTGGATCAGATTCAGGACGACGTGGACCGCGACCGTTTCATGAGTCCGGAGGAAGCGGTCGAGTACGGCCTCATTGATCGGGTACTGGAAGGTCCCGTCCAGAACGGGTCGAGTCCAAAAGACTCACATGCCAAGCTCGAGCCATCGGAGGACGAGGAGTGACCACTCGCACACGAGCAGAGGAGCCGCGACAGGAGCCCCGATATGTCTAGTGACAAACACTTACGTTGCAGTTTCTGCGGAAAGTCCAAGGAAACGGTCAAGAAGTTCATTTCCGGGCCCTCCGTTTATATCTGTAACGAGTGTATTTCCCTCTGTAATGAGATCCTCGCCGAAGAAGAAGATCGCGAGGCGTCAGAGTCCGTAGTCGCGAGTCCGGTCCCGCAGGAAATCAAGGAAGTCCTGGATCAGTACGTCATCGGGCAGGAGGGCGCGAAGCGGGCACTCGCCGTCGCGGTCTACAACCACTACAAGCGAGTCAACAATCAGGGCGTGCTCGACGAGGTCGAGATCGACAAGGCCAACATTCTCCTGATCGGGCCCACCGGGGTCGGTAAGACGTTGCTCGCACAGACGTTGGCTCGGATCCTCCATGTCCCGTTCACGATCGCGGACGCCACCACGCTCACCGAAGCGGGATACGTCGGCGAAGACGTTGAGAACATCCTGGTTCGGCTGCTCCAGGCCGCCGATTTCAACGTGGCCAAGTGCGAACGCGGAATCGTCTACATCGACGAGATGGACAAGATCGCGCGGAAGTCCGAGAACCCGTCGATCACGCGGGACGTCTCGGGAGAGGGTGTCCAACAGGCGCTCCTCAAAATCCTGGAGGGAACGGTGGCATCGGTCCCGCCCCAGGGCGGTCGAAAACATCCGCAGCAGGAATACATCCAGCTCGACACCCGGAACATCCTGTTCATTTGCGGAGGCGCTTTCGACGGCCTGGAGCAGATCATCGAGACCCGCCTCGGCAGGCGGCGCATCGGTTTCGGTGAGAAGGCCACCGGGGAGGAACGCGACGAGCTCCTGCCGTTTGTCGAGCCCGAGGATCTCAAGCAGTTCGGTCTCATCCCCGAACTCGTGGGACGTCTCCCGGTCGCGGTCCACTTGAGCGACCTGGACGAAGATTCATTGGTGAAGATCCTGGAGGAGCCGAAGAACGCCCTGGTCAAACAGTATCGGAAGATGTTCGAGCTCGAAGGTATTGGCCTCACGTTCGACAAGGAAGCGCTGCGCACGATCGCCAAGAAGACGCTGGACCGCGGCACCGGCGCGCGGGGCCTGCGTTCTGTGATCGAGGACTTCATGCGCGACGTCATGTTCGAGGTCCCCTCTCGAACGGACGTCCGAGAGGTGGTCGTCACGGCCGACTGTGTCGACAAGGAGGTGCCACCGCTCCTGGTACTCCACCCGGAGACGCAGAAAAAAGAGGCCTGAACCACCTCCCGTCAGCCCTCCACCCTTCCCCCCAGTGGTTTCCCAACGTAGGATGCGCGCATCCGGCCCGAGGCTCCCGAGAAGCGGCCGGCACCATGTGTGCTTGAACTAGCGTACGTGAAGTACAGCCCAACAAGGCTGCTGAAGGAGTAAACGGGAACCGAATGGCGACATTGATTCGGGTCGACCAGACCTACGAGATCCCAGACCGGCTTCCCGTCGTCGCCCTTCGGGATCTGGTCTACTTCCCCTACATGGTCCTGCCCCTGCTGATCGGTCGGCCTCCGTCGCTCGCCGCGCTGGAGGCGGCCGAGCAAGGCGAAGGATATATCCTCCTCCTGGCACAAAAGAACCTTCAGGTGGAGGATCCCTCCAAGGACGACCTGCACCGCGTTGGGGTTGTTGCGCAGGTCCTACAGGTTTCGCGCCTTCCGGACGGGAACGCGCGCGTCGTACTCGAGGGCATCGGACGCTGCAGGGTCCGTCGTTTCCTGAAGTCTGAAGCCGGTTTCGCGGCATCGATCGAGCCGTTCGTCGTGGAGGAACGCTCCGAAGGGCAGGAGTCGAGGGAGGACGAGGCCCTCGCGCGAGGCGTCCTGCGGCTCTTTCACGAGTATATCCACCTTTGTGATCGTGTCCCAGACGATGTTTCGAGCTCGGTTTCTCTCGAGAGCGACCGGCTTCGCTCCGCCCATCTCGTTTCTGGACACTTGTTGGTGCTTCCCAGCGAGAAACAAGAGCTCCTCGAATCCCCTGCCCTCGCACCGTATTACGGGCTGCTGCGAGAAATCCTGGTGAGGGAGCTGGAGATTCTGCGCATCGAAGAGAAGCTGGATGCTCAGATCCGCATGCAGCTCGACTCGGATCACCGCCAGAACTACCTCCAGGAGCAGTTGAAGGCGATTCACCACGAGCTCGGGGCCGACGCCAAGGATGACTGGTCCGATCTCGCGGCCGCGGTGGTGTCCGCTTCCCTCCCCCCTCACGCCCGTGAGCGAGCGGAACGCGAACTCAATCGCCTCGAAAAGTTGAATCCGGTCGCTCCCGAGGCCGCAGTGATTCGAACCTATCTCGACTGGATCTTGGAGCTCCCGTGGACCGAACGCAGAGAGGACAATCTCCAGGTCGAGCATGCATCCGCCACACTCGATGAGGCGCACTACGGACTCGACGAGGTGAAGGACCGCATCCTCGACCATATCGCGGTCCTGTCGCTGGTCGGTGAGCTGAAGGGACCCATCCTCTGCCTGGTTGGCGCACCCGGGGTCGGCAAAACCTCTCTCGGTCGCAGTATCGCCACCGCTCTCGGCCGAGAGTTCGTGCGCGTCAGTTTGGGGGGCATCCGAGACGAGGCCGAGATCCGGGGTCACCGGCGCACCTACGTTGGTGCCTTACCCGGGAGGGTGCTCCAGGGGATGCGCCGAAGCGGGACCACCAACCCCGTGTTCCTGCTCGATGAGATAGACAAGTTGGCCCGCGACTTCCATGGCGATCCCGGTGCCGCCCTCCTGGAGGTTCTGGACCCGGAGCAGAACAAGGCATTCACGGACCACTATCTGGAGTTGGAATACGACCTCTCCGACGTTCTTTTCGTGGCCACCGCCAACACGCTCGCTGGGATTCCGGAGCCGCTTCGGGATCGCATGGAAATCATCCGCCTCCCCGGATACCTGGACACCGAGAAGCTAGCGATCGCCCTGCGATTCCTTTGGCCCCACCAGGCCTTGCGCCACGGTTTACCGAAGGACGCGGACCTGACCGAAGGTGCGGCCAAGGCCATCATCCGGCGGTATACGCGGGAAGCGGGTGTCCGGGAGTTGGACCGCCGTATCTCTCGTGTCGCACGCAAACTCGCCCGACAGGAGGCCGAAGAGAGCACAGTGACCGGCGATGACGCTGCGGCGACCGCGGCTGGGGCCGATGCAGCAGACGATCCATCGACCAAACGCCTGATAGTCGGTGAGGACGACCTGAAAGCTCTCTTGGGCCCGCCGCTCTATCTGGACCGCAGCAAGGACGAGGGTGAGCGCTCCGGAATGGCCAACGGGCTGGCGTGGACGGAAGCGGGAGGTGAAGTACTCGACGTCGAGGTTGCGGTGGTACCCGGTTCGGGCCAGGTGCAACTCACTGGGACGCTCGGAGATGTGATGAAGGAGTCCGCGTTTGCTGCGGTGACTTACGCCCGTTCACGTGCCGCCCGGCTCGGCCTCGATCCCCAGTTCCACCAGGACGTGGACATCCATATCCACATCCCCGAGGGGGCAACCCCGAAGGATGGTCCGTCCGCTGGAATCACCATCGCCACCGCGCTGATCTCGGCGCTCACCGGGACGCCGTCACGGGCTGACGTGGCCATGACCGGGGAGATCACCCTCCGAGGGCGCGTCCTGGCTGTCGGAGGGGTCAAGGAGAAGGCTGTGGCCGCCCTCCGGGAGGGCTTGAACAAGGTTCTGTTGCCGGCGGCCAACGCGCCGGAGTTGGAGCTCATGCCCGAGGAGGTGATCGCCGGCCTGGAGTTCGTGCCGGTCCGTACGATGGACGAGGTCCTGACCGAGGCCCTCACGTCGATGCCGGAAGCCCGACGAAGCTTCCTCGAGGGTGGGAGTTCGATCGGAACTCACGTTTCCTAGTAGCGTGAAGGTCCGGACCGTCGAGTTCGCCGGGAGCCTGTTCGACACCGGCGCACCGGTTCCGGGCGACCTTCCACAGGTCGCGTTTTCCGGCCGCTCCAACGTCGGCAAGTCGTCACTCATCAACGTGCTGCTTAGGCGCACGCGGAAGAAGCTCGCGCACGTATCCGCGACACCGGGCAAGACGCGGTCCCTCAATTTTTACCTGGTTAATGACCGGTTTTTCCTGGTCGACCTCCCTGGGTTCGGCTTCGCCAAGGCCTCCTCCCGTATGAGGCAATCTTGGAAGACGCTCGTTGAAGAATATCTCGTAGGGGAACCGAAGCTCCAGGGAGTCGTACATCTAGTAGACGCCCGGCACGACCCCACCATCACCGACCTCGAGATGGTGGAGTTCCTCGCAGCGAGAGGCCTGCCGACCTTGGTGGTGCTTACGAAGATAGACAAGCTCAAGCGCATGGCCCGAGAGAGAACCGTGGCGACGGCTGTGGAACGTCTGAATATCGACGAGGATCAGGTGCTCAGTTGCTCATCCAAAACGGGCGAGGGACGCGACGAGTTGCTGACCGCACTCGACGATCTGATCGGCGTGGACGAGATCGGACCGTGAGTACGGAGGCGAGCGGGGCACGGGCCGTCATTGGAGCTCTTCTGCTGCTTCTCTGCGGCTGCGGCGGAGCGGAGGCCGTGGCGGGAACCGGCCAGCCGGTGGCACCGGCCGGCCCTGCAGGTACGGCTGTGCTCGTTCCGCCTGGCTACGGCACCCTTACACAGGCCGAATTCACGCTCGTGTTGGAGAGCGGTGATCTCCAGATCCAAATCACCCCACTGGCCGAGTCCGTCATTCGACTGGCGGCTCCCGACACCTATCAACGGTTGGCTAGCCTCGCGGCGTCGGCCGCCTCGTCCTTGCGGTCCCGGGCTCCGGAGGAAAGCCCCCTCTTCCTCGTTTCGATGTTCAGTCGAGCCCCGACCATCACATACGAGCCCGAGAATCTCCATATCGTAAACAGTGGACGCAGATACCGTCCCATCGCCATCCAGGCGATCACCCCCGGCTGGGGAGGACAACGCCTTCGGCAAGAAGAGACCCAAATTGCGGTCTACGCCTTCGATGTGGGCATCGATCTGGAGATCGCCCTGATGGTAGAGTACGAGGGCGCGAGCGACACGTCTTGGGACAACATCCTCCGTGAGCTCGAGTTGGAGCGGGCTCGGGTCCGGGGTCGCATCAGATCCTGAGAGGCCTAGGTTGAGTCCGCTTCTTCCTCGTCGATCTGGAACGCCTTGATTTTACGATAGAGCGTGCGCTCGCCAATGGCGAGCATCTGGGCCGCCTTCCGGCGGTTCCCCCGGACCTCCACGAGCACCGCAGCGATCGCCGCCCGCTCAAGATCCTCCATGGTCATGCCCGACCGATACACGACCGCCCCGTCCCCAGGTGCGACCTCGGGTGGTTCCGCCACCTCCCAAGGCTCATCCGAGACACCGGCAGCCGGTCGCACCCCGATCTCTACTCTCCCCTCGTTGACCGGATAGGTGTCCACGGACCCGGGAGAACCCGGATGTGGGGACCGGTAGGTCTCGAACTCCTTCCGGAGGTCGTCCACGTCCATTCGCAGATCGACCAGTGTCCGGAAGATAAACTCCAGCTCGGGCCTGATCCCCTGAACGCTGGGATCTTCCAACGCCCGCGGACTGCCCTCTCCGAAGGGAACAAGAGCGGCCGTGGCCGGTGTAATCCCCCGGACGTCCGAAGGAATATCCTCCGGCAAGACCTGCCTGCCGGGCGCGAGAACCACCATACTCTCGACCAAGTTCTGCAACTCACGGACGTTCCCGGGCCAATGGTAGTCTTGGAGAATCTCGATGGCCTCCGGAGAAATTCCCTCAAAGCGATGGTCGTGACGCCTACTGGCATCCCCGATGAAGGCGTCCACCAGCAGGGGAATATCCTCTCGCCTCGCGCGGAGCGGAGGCAGCTCGATATGTAACACGTTCAGTCGATAGAACAGGTCCTTGCGGAACCCGCCAAGCGCCACGAGCCGCTTCAGGTCCTGGTTGGTGGCGGTGACGATACGGATATCGACGCGGATCACGTCCTCGCCACCCACGCGACGGAACTCGCGCTGCTCGAGGACCCGAAGGAGCTTGGTCTGCGTGCTCAGCGGCATCTCCCCGATCTCGTCGAGGAAGATGGTCCCCTTGTCCGCCAACTCGAAGAGCCCACGCCGAGAATCGATTGCGCCTGTGAAGGCTCCCTTCTCGTGTCCGAAGAGCTCGCTTTCCAGGAGCGTCTCAGAGAGGGCGGCAACGTTCACCGCGATGAACGGCCGATGGCGCCTCGACGAGAGGTGATGGATTCCTCTCGCGACCAACTCCTTGCCGGTTCCCGACTCACCGGTGATCAGCACCGTGGATCCCACCGGCGCAAACTGCACCACCCGCTCCAGAGCCTCCTTGATCGCGTCGGTTTCACCGACGATGCCCGCCAATGCCTGAAGCCGCCGGCGCTCGATGACCGAACGGGCCACAAAAACAACATCGTCAGCTCGAGTGGCGTCCGAGAATACTTCCAGGTAGTCGGCAGCCAGGCTCGGGATCGCCTCCGCATTTTCCACGATCGCGAAGGCGGGGGCGTTCGAATCGGCGTGCGCGCGCCCGACCAAAGTCCGGGCGGAGACGGAGGCCGGGGACCCGGTCACGACCAGCAATTCGATCGGGGGTCCCCCACTCACGTCTTCGTCCGGGGTGACCAGCTCCACCTCGTATCCGGCGCCCTGAAACGCCTCCCTGAGCTCGCCCGCCCGCTCTAAATGATGGGTTGAGACAAGCACCCTTCCCTCCTCATCCGCACTCATTCGGGATCTGCCGGTGTGGAGGAGGCTGGATGTCCCGTGGCCTCGTCGCGCAACAGTTCAACAATGTGTGGAAGAAGCTCCTCGATCGCCTCGAGGCCGTCCTGAACGCCGCCCGGGCTCCCCGGTAGGTTGGCCACAAAGGTGCGGCCCCGCGACCCCACGAGTCCTCTCGACAACACCGCGGTCGGAGTCTGGGGCAACCCCTGTCTTCGAATGGCATCGGCCAACCCGGGCGCCTCCTTATCCAGTACACTTCTCGTGGCCTCCGGCGTCACGTCGCGTGGAGAAAAGCCCGTACCCCCAGTGGTCAATATGACGTCGGCATCCCCGGAATCGGCCCACCGCACAAGCCTCGGAATAATCTGATCGGTCTCATCAGGTACGACGCTTCGATGTGTCAGTTCGTATTTGCGACGTGCGCACCACTGGGCGATCAGGTCACCACTCCGATCCTCCCGCTCACCGGAAAAGCAGCCGTCGCTCACCGTTAGCACCGCTACCCTCATACTGGGAGGGTGATCGGAAAGGGGGGTGGGCCGCGTTGCGGATGCCACGGCCCTAGCTCCTAGGCGGAGCGACGACGCCATAGCCGTAGCTATGGCTAGGAGCTCCAACAACGGAGATGGGGTCGTGCCACCGCAACCCTTCAACTTGTAAGGTCATGTCATTCATCGTCCTGGGCACATGGCGGTTGTGCGGTTGATCCTGCGTCTCTCCTCCTCGGAGTAGCTCTGCTACGCCTCGTCGTCGTTCCTTGTCTGAACGCGCACAAGCGCCATGTGCGCGACCCACCCCCCTTTCCGATCACCCTCCTAGAGGCTTGTTGAAGGATTGAGGCGAGTCATCGTCGGACCGAGCCCTCGGTATAGAACGGCAGCCGGACGACCACCCCCGGAACCACCTCGTCACGGATGCGAACGCCGACTTCGGTACCCGGACTGACCAACGCGGCGGGCACGTAGCCCAGGGCGATGCCGTAACCGAGACTCGGGCTCACGGTTCCGCTCGTAACAGACCCAACCTCGTTCCCATCATGGACCATGGGGTATCCGGGCCGCGGAAAGCCCCGCTCCGTCAACCGGATCCCGACGAGGCTGCAGTGTCCCCCCTCTTCCTGCTGCCGAACCAACGCATCCCGCCCGGAAAAGTCTCCCTTGTCCAATTTCACCAGCCACCCGAGCCGGCCCGCCAAAGGAGTGTGCTCCTCGTCGAGATCGTTGCCATATAAGGCGAAGCCCATCTCGAGCCGTAGGGAGTCCCTCGCCCCGAGTCCGGACGGGAGTAGGCCCGAACTCTCACCCTGCCCGAGCACCGCATTCCAGACCGCAACCGTATCTTCCTCGGCCACGTACAGCTCGAAGCCGTCCTCCCCCGTATATCCGGTCCGACTGATCGTCGCCGGACATCCCGCGACGGTCCCTTCCGCGAAATTGTAGTACGCGATGTCATCCAGACCCACATCCGCGAGGGGATCGAGAATGTCCTGAGCACAGGGCCCCTGGAGAGCCAAGAGGCCAATGCCATCCGAGCAGTCCTCCAAGGTCACCTCGAGCCCCTCCGCATGTTCTACAAGCCACGCCCAATCCTGGGCCCGTCGGGAGGCGTTCACCACCAACATGTAGTGGTCAGCCATGTGATAGACGACGACATCGTCACGGACGCCCCCATCCTCCGCGCACATGGCCGAGTACTGACATTGGCCCATCGCCAGGCTCGCTGCATCGTTCACGCTCACGAGCTGCACCAGATCGAGCGCTTGGGGGCCATAAATCAGGAACTCGCCCATGTGGGACACATCGAAGAGTCCGGCCACCGAACGTACCGCCTGGTGCTCCTCTCTGGTCCCCGTCGGGTACTGGACCGGCATCTCATATTCGGCGAACGGCACCATCTTGGCCCCAAGACCGAGATGCACATCATAAAGGGGTGTCTTCTTGAGCGTGTCGTTCATGGGAGTGAAAAACTACCACCCCACATGTTCCCTTGGTAGGGGGATCACGCCATTCTGGCAGATTCCAGAGCTAGAAGGCTGTTTACCACGCGAATCAGAGGATGTAGCGCCTCAGGTCAGCGTCCTCCACGATCGCTGAGAGGTTGTCGCGAACGAAGTCACGATCCACGACGATCTTGCGAAGGTCGTCCTCGGGAAGTCCGTAGAGCACCGACTCGAGCAGTGTCGTAAGCACCGTCTGTAGCCGGCGAGCCCCGATATTCTCCATCTGGTCGTTTAATACGGCGGCGAGTCTCGCCACTTCCTCGATCCCCTCCTTCGTGAACTCGAGGGTCGCACCCTCGGTATCCACCAACGCCCTGTATTGATGAACCAGCGCATTCTTCGGCTCCTGAAGAATTCGGACGAAGTCCTCCTCGCCGAGGCTCTTCAGTTCGACCCGAATGGGAAAACGTCCCTGGAGCTCGGGGATCATATCGCTGGGTTTCGCCACGTGGAACGCCCCCGCCGCGACGAAGAGTACGTGATCGGTCCGCACGAGCCCGTATTTGGTCTGGACCGTCGAGCCCTCGACGATCGGCAGGATGTCGCGCTGCACTCCCTCTCGGCTCACATCGGGGCCTGGCCCCCCACTCCGCTCTCCGACAATCTTGTCGATCTCGTCTAGAAAGACGATCCCCATGTCCTCCGCCCGAACGAGGGCCTCGTTGACGACCTCGTCCATGTCGATCAAGCGGTCCATCTCGTCCTGGACGAGGATCCTCCTGGCTTCCGCAACGGATACGGTGCGCCGCTTTTTCCGCTTTGGAAGCATATCCTGGAGCATTTCCGTGAAGTTGTGATCCATCCCCTCCATTCCCCCGCCCATCGGCACAACCATACCCTCGATCGACGGTGTCTGGGACACCTCGATTTCGACCTCGCGTTCTTCCAGCTTTCCCTCCAGAAGGAGGGCGCGGAGCTTCTCCCGAGTTCGCTCACGGCGTGCCTCGATGCCCTCCTCAACGTCCACGTCCACATCCCTCACCTCTGCACCCTCAGTGCCCACCACGAAGACGTGTGGCCTGCCCTCACCGCTCTCCGGAGGTGTTACACGCCCGACGTTGACGGGGGGACTCGACGCCGGTTTGGGGAGGAGAAGGTCCAGGAGTCGCTCGGCGGCCCTCTCATCCGCCAACTCCTCGACGTCGTCCTCACGCTCGGCGCGCACCATGTTGACAGCCACGTCCACCAAGTCTCGAATCATCGACTCCACGTCCCGCCCCACGTACCCGACCTCGGTATATTTCGATGCTTCCACCTTCACGAAAGGGGCGCCCGCCAGACGGGCAAGCCGACGCGCGATCTCGGTCTTCCCAACTCCTGTGGGACCGATCAGGATGAGGTTGTTCGGGAGGATCTCATCCCGCAGCTCGTCTTCCACTCGCTGCCGGCGCCAGCGGTTTCTGAGAGCGATGGCAACGGACTTCTTGGCTTCATCCTGACCCACGATGTACTGGTCCAGTTCGGAAACGATCTGGCGGGGCGTCAGTTGATCCAACCATTCCTCGTCGGAGGGATCGGGCGCATCCGTGTCGAGTATCATCTCCCGTTCCGCCTCGGCTCCGACCTCGGGGCCCTTTCCACTCTCCGCCTCTGTGTCCCCCGCTGATGCGGAAAGCCCGGGCTCTCTTGAATTCTCCACTTTACTCCAACTCCAGAACCGTGATCTCTTGGTTCGTATAGATGCAGATCTCACCGGTGATCTCGAGGGACCGGCGCACCGTTTCTGTCGCCGACAGCTCTGAATGTGCGATCAGCGCACGAGCGGCAGCCATCGCGTATGAGCCACCCGAGCCGATGGCCAGGACATCATCGTCGGATTCGATGACTTCGCCCTCTCCACTGACAAGAAAAAGGTGTTCCCGATCCGCGACCAGAAGAAGAGCGTTGAGTCTCCTCAAATAGCGGTCCATGCGCCAGTCCTTGGCGAGCTCAACCACGGCCTTGGTAAGGTTCTTCGGAAACCGCTCCAGCTTCTCCTCCAGCTTCTCGAATAGGGTGAACGCATCGGCGACGGCGCCCGCGAAACCGACGAGCACGCTCCCTTCCCGGAGCGTCCTCACCTTCTGGGCGGTATTCTTCACGACCGCATCACCCATCGTCACCTGACCGTCACCAGCAAGCGCTACCTGGCCATCGCGTCGTACGGCCACAATGGTGGTCGCCCGAAGGTCGAGTTTGCCTGCTCGGTCTGTCATTCGGTTCCCTTCAACAGCATCCTAGTCATTCGGCGCATCCCGGTTTTCAGTCATGGCCAAACGCGCGTCCCGCCATGTTCCCAAGTTCAGCCCAAACGCTACCCCCCGGGGTTCCTACGATACAGCAACACCCGGACCGCACCAAGCGCCCGTGGGCGTCACGGTTGTACCAACGGTAGCGATTAGCGTCCACAAGTCGTGATAGGCGGATCTCACCGAACCTGGGCCGACCGTGTCCGATGCTCAATTCCGTCCAGGGCTTCAACTTCTGTGAGTGGGCCTGGTTAGACTCGAACTACCGACCTCACGCTTATCAGGCGCCTCAGCGGGGGTCGGAATCACGGCAGGATGCCGGTAAAACCTAGATGGATCGCGCGATTTGCCGCCTTCGCGAGTCCTAGATGCCGTGATCTGCCGGGTCCAATCGACAGGACAATCGACAGGAAACGCGACCGTTGGGACACTGGTGGCACACAACATCGTCGGTGATTCGGCGCTTCTCGGAGGGCGTGTGGCTGACAGGCACACTTTTGCACCGAGCACCTCGGCCATTAACCTATCAGCTTGCGCGCGAAAGCCCACTAGGTCGTATTATGATGGGCACGCTCCCGTGGCCTTGAGGCGCTCATGTCCGATCCCGTGACCCGCTTGAACTCAGCCCTCGAAGGCCACTACGCCATCGAGCGTGAACTCGGCGAGGGCGGTATGGCCACCGTCTACTTGGCTGACGACCTCAAGCACGAACGCAAGGTCGCACTCAAGGTCTTGAAGCCCGAGCTGGCGGCGGCGGTGGGTGCCGAGCGGTTCCTGGCCGAGATCAAAACGACGGCCAATCTCCAGCATCCCCATATCCTGCCACTCTTCGATTCCGGTGAAGCGGACTCGTTCCTGTTCTATGTGATGCCCCACATCCAAGGCGAATCACTCAGGGAGAAGCTCGACCGAGAGTATCAGCTGCCCGTGGACGAGGCCGTCAGGATCGCGACCGATGTCGCCGAGGCACTCGACTACGCCCACCGCCACCGCGTGATCCATCGGGACATCAAGCCGGGCAACGTCCTCATCCACGATGGTCAGCCAGTGATCTCGGACTTTGGGATCGCTCTGGCCGTCGGGGTCGCTGGTGGAGGTCGTCTGACAGAGACAGGCTTAAGCCTCGGGACTCCGCAATACATGTCCCCCGAACAGGCAACTGGCGATCAGCATTTGGGTCCAGCCACAGATATCTATGCGCTTGGATGCGTGCTCTATGAGATGCTCGTGGGAGCGCCGCCGTACACGGGCAGGACAGCTCAGGCTGTGCTGGGAAAGATCCTCGTGGGGGAAACGCCATCGGCGTCAGCGGAGCGCAGCTCGGTTCCGGCGAACGTCGATGCAACGATCGCGAGAGCCCTTGAGAAGGTGCCCGCCGACCGTTTTTCCAGCGCTGCCAGATTCAGCGAGGCGCTTGCCGACGCGAGCTTCGGATCTGACATGCCGAGCTACGGTTCCCAGGGCGAACGCCAGGCACGGGTCCCGTCATCACGCCGCTTCAGCCTCGCGCTGACCGTCTTGGCTTTAATGACCGTTGCCCTGTGGGTCGGCAGGGAGACCGCCCCCACCACTGACCTTCGAAGACCTTCTGAATTCCTCGTGTCATTTGAGCAAGCGATAGCAGCGTTTGGGGAATCGGATCCTCGCATCGTCGGCATGCCGGTTCCCTCTCCAGCGGGGCGATATACCGTCTTCCGTGGAACCGCCTCAGAGGACGAGCCGCTGCTCTGGATCCGGCCCCTAGAAATGGTCCAAGCCCGTCCCCTGGCCGGAACCGAGGGATCGACCGGAGCCATTATCTGGTCGCCCGATGGTGAATGGATCGGCTTCTTCGCTGACGGCCGTTTGATGAAGATCCGGCCCGAAGGAGGTCCGCCCCAGCCGGTCGCGGAGATCCGCAGGTTTCAGGGCGCGGACTGGGGATCACAAGGGGACATCCTCTTCAGGGCCTCCAACCGGGAGCCGCTGTATGTGATCCATGAGAGTGGCGGCTCGCCGAGACAAGCTACCGAACTCAACGTGGATCTCACCGAGAACTCTCATCGGGGCCCGGAGTTTCTGCCCGACGGACGACGGTTTCTGTTCACCAGCCGCAGCGCGGAGCGTGACAACAACGTCCTGTACGTCGCGTCGCTCGATTCGCCCGAGGTACGCCGGCTCATGCCCGCCGAATCGTACGTTAGTCATGTACCGACGCGGGCGGACCGCCCCGGAGCTCTGTTCTATTACAGCGAGGGGGCGTTGGTTGCACGCCCCTTCGATGCGGACAGCGAGACGTTCATCGGCGAAGTTACCCCGGTCGCCGAAGGCGTGAGGTACACCGCGACAAGTATTAACGCCGGCTTTCGAGTTTCCGACGACGGCAACGTCATCATTGTTCAGCCGGCTGAGGGACGCGGGGCGCAACTAGCGTGGTTTCAGCGCGACGGGGAACGCATCGGAACAGTGGGTTCGCCGGGTCAGCGGGAGCGGCCCAGGATTTCTCCGGACGGAGTGGCCGTTGTATTCGATGCACCGGATCCCCGAAACGGAAACCGTGACGTTTGGCATACCGAGCTTGCTAGGGGAATCACGACGAAGCTCACGACCCACATCGCCAACGATTGGAGACCGGTGTGGTCGCCCGATGGTAGTCAGATCTTGTTTCTCTCGGATCGAGATGGCCCGGGTCGTGTCTACGTGAAGACATCCCTCGACCCAGGTGGGGGCGAAGCCCCGATCCCTGAAGTAGAGTCGGGATCACCTCGGGACTGGTCCTCGGACGGGCGGTGGATCTTGTATGACTCGGGCGGGGATTCATGGGTGGCTTCACTTTCGGGGGGTGTGGATGCTTTCGCGTTCCTCGAAACGCCTTTTTGGGAGGCGGATGGGCGCTTCTCACCAGATGGTAGATGGATCGCCTATGTCTCGAATGAAACGGGTCAGTGGGAAGTGTACGTACGCCCGTTCGTAGGCGAACCGGCCGGTACAGATGGGAGAATTCAGATATCCAACGACGGAGGACGCTCCCCCGTGTGGGGCCCGCTGGGCGGGGAGCTCTTCTACATGTCGGGAGACGTTTTGTCTGCCGTGAATACTGCCGACCTCGGAGGCCAGGGTTCGATCTCGCTGTCTTTTCGTCTGTTTCAGGCGTGCCCGGACGGAAGCCCAGTGGGGCTTGCAAATCTGAATCCCGACACGCATTACGACACCGTCGACGGGGAGCGATTCCTGATCAGTTGCCAGCAAGAGGTGGACCAGTTTGTCGTACTGCTGGACTGGATGTTCCCGGAGTGAGACTCCCGAGCTGAACGCTGGGTTCCCCTAGCATGACACGCCCTTGCTCATGCAACATGAGGTACACCCTTTGGACCTACGCCCGTTACAAGGTGGTCACGAGATCATCGACCTGCCGCCTTCCAAGTGGGAGACAAAGCGTTGCAGACAGGGGACGCTCTCTCAGGGGTAATGCCCATTGCGACACGTCGGCTCGTTTGCCCTCACGCGTAGCCGGCTCCCGTCACACACCCCGAGGCCCCTACGCCCTCACGGAGACGATCTGCGGCGAAGCCGTGGAGCGAAGCGCTAGCGAGCGTCGGCGGAGTGAGGGTGTAGGGGCCTCGGGGCGCTCGGAAGTCCCGGGGTTGGCTTTCTACGACCGCGGATGCGAGCGCCGGTACACCTGCCGCAGCCGCTCCTTGGACGTGTGTGTGTACACCTACGTCGTGGAGAGCGACACGTGGCCCAGAAGCTCCGTGACCGCCATGAGGTCCGCCACTGCGTCGAGCAGGTGCGTCGCGAAGCTGTGCCGCAGAGAGTGGGCGCTGGTGAGAGCTGGCGGGTGAGGCCCGTCAGGTGCATGCCCTGGTTAGGTCGCTTGTCATTCCATAAACTGCGGTGCACGAGCCTGGCGGTGTCAAACACACCACTGTGCCGTTCCCTTCCGGGCGGCGGCGACCTCTGGCCTTACGGGATGCGATGCTCGATCTGCTCTCTGAACCCTGGCCATGGTATGTAGGCGGCCCCCTCATTGGACTGATGGTCCCCCTGCTCCTCTGGGCTGGCGGCGAGTTCGGGGTGTCCGAGAACCTGCGGCATATCTGCGCAGCGGTGCTCCCGATCCGAAACGACTTCTTCCGATACGATTGGAAGGCGACAGGGCTATGGAATCTGACCTTCGCCTTGGGCATCGTGTTGGGCGGAGCCGTCTCCGGAACCGTTCTGGCCTCGCCGGACCCCCTCGTCGTCGCCGACGCCACCACGGCCGATCTCGCGGTGATGGGCGTGACGACCTTCGAGGGTTTGGCGCCCGCCCAAGTCTTCAGCTGGGAAGGGCTGGCCACCGTACCGGGCTTCGTGATGATCGTCATCGGCGGCTTCCTGGTGGGCTTCGGCGCCCGGTACGCCGGCGGGTGCACGTCGGGTCATGCCATCTCGGGCCTAGCCAACCTGCAGCTGCCGTCGCTCCTGGCCGTCCTGGGGTTCTTCGCCGGTGGCCTGCTGGCCACTTGGGTCATCCTCCCGCTTCTGTTCTGACGGCTCGAGATGACAAGCCGCGAGACGACTCCCCTGCCCCCTCAAGCCTCGACCGGCCTGGCACGGGCTCGGCCCCTCAGCGGCCCGGGCCTCGGCGTCTATCTCGCCATCGGCACGTACTTCGGCATCGTGGCCACCAAGGCCGAGGTGGTGTCGTGGTTTCGGATCCAGGAGATGTTTCGATTCCAATCGTTCCACATGTACGGGATTATCGCCACTGCCCTGGCGGTAGCGATGGCCTCGGTGGCGCTCATCAAGTCCCGCCAGGTCCGGACCGTCCGGGGCGACGAAATCATGGTCCCACCCAAGGAACTTGGTCGGAGAGGCTATCGGTACTGGATCGGAGGGACGCTCTTCGGACTGGGTTGGGCCCTGGCCGGCGCCTGTCCAGGGCCCATCTTCGCCCTCATCGGAAACGGCGTCACAGTCTATGGAGTCGTGCTCCTCAGCGCACTTTTCGGTACCTGGCTCTACGGCGTCCTACGACCACGCCTGCCGCACTATTAAGTTGCTGGTACCCGTTCCATCCCTGGCCGGGCTCGCCTCCAGCCCCACATCGACGCAATACCCGGCCCAATCGACACATGAAGTAACACAACGCAGCTGACCTCATGCTTATCAGGCGCCTCGGTAGGGGTCGGAATCACGGCGGGATGACGGAAAAACCTAGATGGATCGCGCGATTTGCCGCTTTCGCGAGTCTTGGATGTCGTGATCTGCCGGGTTCAATCGACAGGACAACCGACAGGAACCAGCTCAGATGTAGGGCGTGAGCGGGGTACTGGAAACTGCTGGCTAGCGGACTCGCGACTCTGCTGCTGCGGCACCGAGTTCAGCAACATCCCACACAGCCCTCCGGCACCTCGAGCTAGCCGTTCTCCTCTACGATGGCGACCAATCCAATTTCACTCTCCTTTCCGCGCAGGGGGACGGCCTCGAGGGTCCGGGCCGCAAGTCCAGGAGGCATCCGCATGCGTTGCTGAAGGTCTTGCGACATCAGGAGGTCCTCACCGAGTTCAACACAAAGACTACGAATCCGGGCCGTCGTGTTCAGCACATCGCCGCTGTAGACCACTTCGTGTTTCAGCCCACCGATCTGCGCGCTAACCACTCTTCCACCGTGCAGGCCAGCCTTGAACTGAGGGACATGGTTCCATCGCGACAGATAGTGATCCCGATTCCTATGAATCTCGTGCCTGACACGAAAGAAGACCCGGATACAGTCGCTGTTCCTGCCACCTCGCCCAATCCGCCACGTGAGGACGGCTTCATCGCCGACGTACTGATAGACCTCAGCGCCGGTCTCTAGGATGGGGCCGGTCATATCATTAAACGCCTGATCCAGCAACTCCAGGTACTCCACGTCCCCGAGGCGTTCGGCGAGGGAGGTCGAGGACTTCATGTCAAGAAACATGAAGATTCGTTCCTCGGCTCGAGGGCGCCGATAGCCGCCCACGACCAGGCGCCGGAGAACGCCCGGACCGAGCGTCCGGTCGAGCTGAACAAAGAATAGAACAACGGTCGCCGATCCGAACGCTTCCAGCATCGTTGTGAGCCCTCCCGGCCCGAGCAACCAACTCCGGTAGTCCTCCGCTGAGAACACTCCGCGCACCACATCCAGTAAGGATACGACGGCCATCAGCGCGTAGATCGTCAGAGCGAAGATGCCGGACTTCAACAGCAGGAACGAGATGAAGGGCCATCAGCGCGTAGATCGTCAGAGCGAAGATGCCGGACTTCAACAGCAGGAACGAGATGAGGCCAGCGCCGGAGGCGTCGGTCGAACACGAAGAACTCGATGAGGCCGAGAACCAGACCGATCGCGAAGCCGAGCGCGAGGACAGCTATGGTGACGGGCAGGCGGTGGACGACTCCGTTGAACAGCGCTGCGAAGAGGGTGCCGATCCCGCCCAACATGGCAGCCTTTCGAAGGCGGACACTAGTATATGGAGTCATGATCGTGCGGACGTTCGTTCTGACCCTGGCCAGCCGAGAATGAGGAAAGTGGCTGCGATCACCCAGCCCACAGGGACGACAACAGGGGGCTTCACCGCCGTCACGGCTGTGACTCCCGCGGTGGCCCGTCTCGAGGCCACCACCATCGGCTAGCCCTGGCGGATCGGGCGTACAGAACGAGAAGCCCGATCATCGAGATCCAGGCGAGGACGTCCCCGACCTGGGCGTAGAGCGTATTCGTCCCGGCGATCGGCACGTCGGCGTGGATCGTGTGATCTGACGTCCACTTCGGGAACGCCGATCGGAAATCCGTGCTCCGCGAAGCATGGGCCGCTCATCCCGAACGCTCAGAGGTGTGCCGAAGCCCAAACCGCTCCCGGAGGCCGTAGTCGTGCTCAACGAGCACACGCCCATACGCGTCCGTCACCGATGATCTGCCCTGGAAGACCGACCGAACCACTGTGAACCCATTTTCGATCCCGCGGACAGAGGCCATCCGAGTGTGGATCGGGTCGATCTCCGACCAATCCGCGGACGGAGCCAGCATGATGTCAACCCCACTCCGCGTCGCGGAGCGAATGAAGTGAGGGAAGTCCATATCGAAGCAGATCACCGCCGCGATCCGTCCGAATGGCGTATCGAAGATCGGCACCGATCCGTCACCCGGCACGATCGGCTCTCCCGGGACCGGAATCGACTTGTGATACTCAGTCATTACTCGGCCCGAGGGGTCGATCCAGAGGAGCTTGTTCTCAGCAGGGACCTGAGGAAAGCTCTGGGTGACCACCCAGAACGCTGGCACGAAGTAGATGCCTGCCTCACCCGCGAAGTCGCTCGCTGCCTGGACGAAGTCGGCTTCGTCCTGTGCGGCAACACCCACCGCAGCCTCGGCCCAGAACACCAGTTCGGCCCCAGCGGCGACCGCCGCGCCGGACTCGGCCATGAAGTACTGGAATTGCTCCAACGATGCCTCGCGATAGGCCTCCGGGTCGTCCGACCACATACGATCGACCGTCTGCTCGTGCATCTCGCGCGAGATACTGACGCCCGCGATGTGGGCGGTCGGCGCGTTGGCCGAGGTGCGGAGCCGGCTTGAGCCGTAGACAAACGTCAGGGCGGCGACCGCGAGGACCGCCGGGAGCCCGACGCGCGCGCGGGTCAGCTTTCGCTCACCCTCCCAGATCCAGTTCACTACCGCGGCAGACCAGGGGATCAGCGCGGCGAGACCCCACAGGCCGAATAGAGCGGCCGACTGCATGAACGCCGGCGCCGACCACTGCGTGTAGGCGACCGACACCCACGATCCATAGGGGTTCACGTGTGCGTTCAGGTACTCGACGCTGACCCACGTAAGTGGGAGGACGAGTGTCTGCGCGAATCCTGACACGCGTGGGGACAGGGCCCGATCGATCAGCAGTGGGACGAAGAAGATGCCGGACAGCGCGGTGATGACTGCCACCTGAAACGGGACGGGAAGCGGAACAGCGCCCCTCCACGCCATCCAGAAGGCCAACGTGTGGGCGATCACCGCAATCAGGACGCCCTTCTTGCCCGGTGCCCCTCGGATGTACCGGACCAGGAAGATGAGTGCGAACCAGGCAGCCGCCGGTAACAGGAAGCGCCCGTTACCCAGCGCCAGAAGGGTCGAGCCCAGCAGCAGCCACCCTAGGTTCCTATTCAGTACGCGTTTCATAATCAGTCCCCGCGGCGTCGAATCTGGCCTGGCGCAACATGAACGCTCCTACTGCCATTATCCAGAGCAAAAAGAGGCCCCCGCCAACCGCAAACGCCTGTTGAACTAAACCGCTTCGCGGTCTCTAGTCCTAATGAGGGGCTCGATCGGACCCCGGCATCAGGTGGGCTGCATGACCGCAAATGCTCTGCGCGCCCGTGGCCCGCTTGGATTGTGGGGCCGCCGAACCAGCTCCTACTGCCATTATCCATCGAGCAAAAAGAGGCCCCCGCCAACCGCAAACGCCTGTTGATTGGATTGTGGGGCCGCCGAACCAGTGCCTCTTGCTCATGCAGCATGAGGTATTTGGAAGGGCCGGAGCGAGGCCCCGCAGCGTATAAAGGGATTGTCGACCTCACGCTTATCAGGAGGGAACTCGAAAGTCACAAAGAAGCCGCCCCCCTTTGTAGCGACTCCCGCCACACACCCCGAGGCCCCTACGCCCTCACGGAGACGATCCGCGGCGAAGCCGTGGAGTGAAGGGCTAGCGAGCGTCGGCGGAGTGAGGGTGTAGGGGCCTCGGGGCGCCGGGAAGCCTCAGGACGCTAAGGGAAGCTTCAGAAAAGCCAAAGAGGCGTCCACTCTCTACGAACGCGGATGCGACCGCCGGTACACCTGCCGTAACCGCTCCTTGGACGTGTGTGTATACACCTGCGTCGTGGAAAGCGACACGTGCCCGAGAAGCTCCTTGACCGCCATGAGATCCGCCCCCGCGTCGAGAAGGTGCGTGGCGAAACTGTGCCGCAGAGAGTGCGCGCTCAGTCCAACACCTGGGGCGGCATCATCAAGGAAACGTCGGACAACGTTCTGGATGGACCGCCTCGAGAGTCTCTTCCCCGCCGGATTCAGGAGAAGGGCGTCACGGTCCGGCGTCAGCGACGACGCCTCGAGTTCGAGGCGGCGAGGCAGGTATCGGCTGATGGCCCCCCTCGCCGACCCGGTGACAGGTACGAGTCGCTCCTTGCTTCCCTTACCGAACACCTTGGTCTGTCCACGCCCAAGATCGAGGTCCGAAAGGTCGAGACCGTGAAGTTCCGACAGTCGGAGACCACTCCCGTACAAGAGCTCGAGGATGACCAGATTCCTCGTGCCGCGAAACGTATTCTCTGCCGCACGGACCTCGGCCTCCGAGAAGACACCCTTGATATCTGCCGCAGTCGCGTGTCCCGGAAGACGCTTCCCTACCCTGGGTGACCTCAGCGTCCTGGCCGGATCACTCGGCACACGGTCCTCGAGATGAAGGAACCGGTAAAACGTACGGATGGCCGACAGCTTCCGGGCGACGGTTCGGCGGGTCAGTCTCTTGCTCCCACACCACCCCATGAAGGCGCGAAAATCGATCCGGCCCACGGTCCCCCATCCCCATTCCCCCGCCCCGTAGTGATCGTCGAGAAAGATCCCCAGATCCTCGAGATCCTTCCGATAGGATACGACGGTCCGAGGAGACAGCCGTCGCTCCGACTCGAGATGTTCGAGAAAGCGGGAGACATCGGTGTCCACGTCCACCCCGTCTACGTCTACGCCCACGTCCATTAGAGTGGAAGCTGTGCGGGGAGAGACCCTCCCACCGACGAGCGCTCTGGGCCCACGGGTCCCTGGATCCCACTCGCCTCCATCCAGGACCTGAAGTCCGTCTCGGCGCGCTCGGCCAGCATCTCCCTCTTCTGGGCCTTGTTCTTCACGCGTCGGTTGAGCGGGTCGACGAGCCCCCAGTTCGAGTTCATGGGCTGGAAGCGGTCAGCCGCGCTCTCCCTAAGGTACCGAAACAGCCCGCCGAGCATTGTCGTAGGCGGAGGCACCACCGGGGCCTCTCCCCTCAACACCCGCCCCAGGTTGATGCCTGCCATAATGCCACTGGCCGCCGACTCGGTGTACCCTTCCACCCCCGTGAGCTGGCCGGCGAAAATCAGGTCCGGCCGTTCCTTGAGCGATCCGTGGGGCGTCAGACAGGCGGGGAAGTTCAGATAGGCGTTGCGATGGATGGAGCCCCACCGAAGGAACTCACAACGCTCGAGGCCCGGAATCAACTGGAAGACATTCTTCTGCTCTCCCGTACGCAGCCGCGTCTGGAAGCCCACGAGATTCCACATTTGCCCGGCGCGATCCTCCCGCCTGAGCTGCACGACGGCATAGGGGCGCGCCCCGCTCCGCGGGTCGGTGAGCCCGATCGGCTTCATGGGGCCGAACCGCGGTGTGTCCTTCCCTCGTGACGCCATGACCTCGATCGGAAGGCAGCCCTCGAAATACGGCACCGTGTCCCAGTCAGGCCCCTCGTGCACTTCCCCTGCGAGGAGCGCCTCGATGAAGGCAAGGTACTCCTCCTCGTTCATCGGGCAGTTGAGGTAATCACTGTCCTCTTCGAAGCGACCGGCCGCGAAGACGACACTTTCATCCAGAGAGTCACGATGTACGATGGGCGCGATGGCGTCGTAGAACGCGAGCCCCTCGTCGCCCAGAGCGCCCTGGATCGCAGAACTCAGAGCGTCAGACGTCAGGGGGCCTGACGCCACGATCGCTGGGCCTTCGGGAAGTGCCTCGCTCTCTCCCCGTACGATTTCGATCCCCGAGTGAGAAGCGACCGCGCGGCTCATCGCCTCGGAAAAGAGCTGCCGGTCGACCGCCAGTGCTGAACCGGCGGGCACACGAGTCTCATCGGCGCAGTCGAGAAGAACGGAGCCAAGGGCCCGCATTTCCCTCTTGAGCTGACCGTGCGCGTTTTTGGGATGGACGCTCTTGAAGGAGTTCGTACAGACCAGCTCGCCCAGGTTTTCACTCTGGTGTGCCTCGGTGCCACGCACCGGGCGCATTTCAAGCAGGGTGACATCGTGCCCGGCGTTCGCGAGTTGGAGCGCTGCCTCGCATCCGGCGAGGCCACCCCCGACCACGATGACGCGATCGCTCATCGGCTCATCCGTTCCACGTTCCTCCGTGCTGCCTCAACCCTTCTACTTCTTCCGTGTCCCACTCTTGCGCCCCGACTTCTTTCTCTTGGCAGCGTCGGCAATCATCGACACGGCCTCCTCCATCGTGAGGTCGTCGGGCTTCATATCCTTGGACAGACTCGCGTTCGCCGTCCCGTCGGTCACATACGGGCCGTACCGCCCGGAAAGAATCTGCACGTCATTCCCTGTCTTCGGGTGGGCCCCGAGCTCCTTCAGGACCGTTCGCCCGCCCTTCTTTTGGTTGAGGAGCACGACGGCCTCGTCGATAGAAACCGTAAACATTAGGTCTTCGTTCGCCAGGCTCGCGAACTTCTTACCTCGCCGCACAAAGGGCCCATAGCGCCCCAACCCGGCTACGACTTCCTCGCCGGTCTCGGGATCGGTACCGACCGTTCGTGGCAACGAGAGCAGGCGTAACGCATCACCGAGGTCCACGGTCTCCGGCTCCGTATCCTTGGGCAGACTGGCCCTCTTGGGCTTCGCGCCGTCCTCTGCCTCACCGAGCTGAACGTAGGGTCCGTAAGGCCCAACCCTCGCGTACACCGTCAGACCCGTCACCTCGTCCACCCCGACCACGTGGTCCTCGGATGCACCGTCGATCGGCCGGGTCCCCTTGCACTCCGGATAGGCCGAACAGCCTAGGAATCTGCCGAAGCGATTCCACCGCACCTGCATCGGCTCGCCACACAGGTCGCAGGTCTCCCCCTCAGCGGCCAGGATCTCTTGGATGATTTCCTCGGAGCGGGACTCGCCCCGCTGGAGTTGGTCCTGAAAGGGTGGATAGAACTCACCGAGGAGGGACCGCCACTGGATTTCGCCGTCCTCCACCCGATCCAGTTCACTCTCCATCCGGCTCGTGAACGCTACGTCGAAGATATCGGGAAATACCCGGACGAGCAGCTTCGATACCGTGTCGCCGAGCGGTGTCGGACTAAACCGCCGCTCCTCATGATCGACGTAGCCACGGTCCTGAATCGTCGAGATGATCTGGGCGTAGGTGGACGGCCGACCGATTCCCAGGGACTCGAGCTCCTTCACGAGTGAGGCCTCACTGAAGCGCGGGGGCGGCTGCGTGAAGTGCTGGGCCGGGTCGATGCCCTTCACCAGCGCAGAGTCACCGACATCCATATCCGGAAGCGGCTCGAGGTCATCGAGAGGACGGTGATCACCCGTTTCGGTAGCCTCGACGTAAAGTCGAGTGAAGCCCTGGAACTTCAGGATAGACCCCGTGGAGCGGAACCGATATTCCGACCGATCCGGTCCACCTTCACCGGTCAGATCAAACTCGATCGTGGTCGTGTCATACAGGGCTGGCGCCATCTGGCCGGAAACGAAGCGAAGCCAAATGAGTTCGTAGAGCCGCGCCGTGTCGTCCTCGAGGAACGGACGGACTTCATCGGGATGGAGCGCCGGGTCGGTCGGCCGAATCGCCTCGTGGGCATCCTGTGCCGCTTTCTGTTGCTTGCCACTCCAGAGCCGGGGTGACGGAGAGACATAGTCCTCACCGAACTCCGCCTTGATCCATTTTCGGGCGGCCTCTACTGCACCGGGGGCCACCCGAGTGGAGTCGGTTCGCATATAGGTAATGAGCCCAACGGCGCCACGCCGGCCAACTTCGATCCCTTCATACAACCTTTGTGCCGTGGACATCGTTCGCCGGGCCGAGAAACGGAGCCGTTTGGACGCAGCCTGCTGAAGTGTAGAGGTCGTAAAGGGCGGCACCGGATTCTTTCGCCGTTCGCGGCGTTTCACCTCTGCCGCTATGAAGTCGACGTTCTGGACCGCCGCCACGACGGCCTGGGCCTGCTCCTCATTGTCCAGCCTGAACGTCTTGCCGTTGATCTTGTGGAGCCGCGCCTCGAACGGGTGTTCCTCCTTTTCCAGCCGGGCCGTGATGGACCAGTACTCGACCGATTCGAAGGCCTGGATCTCGTCCTCTCGCTCACAGATCAGCCTGAGCGCCACCGTCTGAACCCGGCCAGCCGAGAGTCCGGGCCTGATCGGCTTCCACAGGAACGGACTCACTTGATATCCAACCAACCGGTCCAGAATCCTTCGTGCCTGTTGCGCTTCGACCTTGTTCAGATCCAAGGCCTCCGGGGATTCGAGAGCATGTTCCACGGCACCCTTGGTGATTTCTCGAAAGGTTACCCGCTCGAAACGGTTGCGATCGTCCTCGAAGCCGAGGTGGTGAGCGACGTGATAGGCGATCGCCTCACCCTCCCGGTCTGGGTCGGTAGCCAGGATGACACTCTCGGCGTTCTTTGACTTGCTCTTGAGCTCCTTGAGGACCTTTCCCTTCCCGCGGATCGTCTCGTATTTGGGCTCGAAGCCATTGTCGACGTCGACCCCGAGTTCCTTCTTCGGCAGATCCCGAACGTGCCCGACTGAGGCGGCCACGTCGTATTCGGGGCCCAGATATCGCCCGATCGTCCTGGCTTTGGCAGGGGACTCGACGATGACCAGCTTCATGTTGTTCCTTTTCGTGTCATCAGTTCGTCCATTCCTTCATCAGTTTCACGATCTCATCCGCCAACTCCGGCGGACCGTACTGTTCCGAGTCCAGGGTGTAGCGAGCACCACGGTACGAGGCCTCCCGGCCAAGCAACAGCGCCGTGGCCCGCTCCGTCAGGTCTCCTCCATCGAGGAGAGGGCGGGTGGGCCCCTGCTCCGATGCCCGGCGAACGGCCACCGCCGCCGACACCTTGAGCCAAACGCTCATCGTATCTTCCGTTACCATCTTCCAAGCTCCGGGCTGGGCCGGCCAGCCACCGCCCGAAGCCACCACCGTATCGCTCCGGGCCAACAGCTCCTCGGCTACGCTGGATTCGAGGCGGCGAAACTCCACCTCCCCGTCCTCCGCGAAGATCCGGGAGACACTTTTGCCTGCGCGCGCTGCGATCACCGTGTCGAAGTCTTGAAAGTCCCATCCCAATCGTGACGCCAGCTCTTTCCCTGCGCTGGACTTTCCACTGGCCATGAAACCGACCAGCAAGACCTTATCCGGCAGATCACCGTTCGCCATATCCACGCTCGCCGAGGTACGCGATGTACGACTCGAAGTTCCGTCGGACCTCGCTCATCGCGTCCCCACCAAACTTCTCGAGAAACGCGTCCGCCAAGACAAGGGCCACCATGGCCTCGCCTACGATGGCAGCTGCGGGCACCGCACACACGTCGCTGCGCTCTACGGCCGCATCGGCGGCCGATCCATCACGCATATCGACGCTGGGCAAGCGTTTCCTCAGTGTCGAGATCGGCTTCATAGCGCCCCGCACGACCAACGGCTCACCGGTGGTCGTGCCCCCTTCCAGCCCACCCGCCCGGTTCGATGACCGCCCGATGCTGCCCGATCTGTCTGCCGACTCATCGGCCACGATCGCGTCGTGAACCCGGGATCCGGAACGGCGCGCGCCTTCGAAGCCCACGCCGATCTCCACGCCCTTGATGGCCTGGATCGACATCAAGGCCCCCGCCAGGCGCCCATCCAGCTTGGCGTCGTACGAGACGTAGCTGCCGAGGCCAGCCGGGAGGCCCCGCGCGACCACCTCGAAGATCCCGCCCAGCGTATCGCCCTCTTCCTTGGCCTCGTCGATCGCCGCGACCATGAGCGAGGCCGCTTCGTCGTCCAAAGTGCGAAGCGGTGACCCGTCGACCGCTCTGTTCAGATCCTCCGGCAACTCATCGGGCCCCCGCGCCTCCACGGCTCCGATCGATGTGACGTGGCTCCCGATCGTAACCCCGAAGTCGGCAAGCAATTTCTTGCACACAGCCCCGCAGGCGACACGGGCGGCGGTCTCACGGGCGCTGGCCCGCTCCAGGATGTCCCGGGTGTCGCGCCGGTCGTACTTCAGCAATCCCACCAGATCTGCATGGCCAGGCCGAGGGAGGTAGAGCGAGCGCAAGACTTTGGGGTTGCCGTCCGGGTCAGGAGGCAGCGGCGACATCGCCTCCTGCCAGTTCTCGGCATCCCGGTTCCAGATGATCAGCGCGACGGGAGATCCGAGCGTCTCCCCCAGGCGGACGCCCGAGATTACCTCGGCCTGATCGGACTCGATTTTCATACGCCGGCCACGCCCGTATCCACCCTGGCGGCGTTTGAGGTCGGGATCCACATCGCGGGCCATCTCGAGGGAGAGACCGGCCGGGAGGCCCTCCAGTATGGCCACAAGACCTCGCCCGTGGGACTCCCCCGCGGTTCGGAACGACAGTCGCTTCATCGAACGTTTCTCAATCTCCAGCATGGATCATCTGGAACGGAACGGCCCGAAACCATAAAAGGGAACCCCGGTGGGCGTCTACCCACCGGGGTCCATCCCGTCCGCAACAACAGCCCCTTCAGGCCGGAGTCAAAGCCTCGACGGATGGAGGCTGAGCACGTCGCTCTTTCGAACGTCGATCACAACCACACCGCCCACGTCCGTGATACCGATCAGCTTCACCACGACACAGGCATCCTCCGTAGCTGTCGGGATGCTCGCCGGGTGGGGGGTAGCGAAATTCCCACCTGCGAAGATTTCCACAGCTGAGCCGATGTTGGTTGCAAACTGGTCCAGCACGACCTTGGTAGCACATGTCAAGCCCACGTTGTCTGCCGCGAACGGGAGAACTGCCCTGAGGGGCCCAGACGGGATGTCCTTGATGAAGATGCGACCCGTCGGGAAGGTGGGGTTGAACGTGTCGAGGATCTCGATGGCCCCGTCACCCGAGCCGACGAAAGCCATGTGGGTGTCCGGCTGATAAAACCCTCCCGGGTTGTCCACAGACTGTGCGTTCGCGTGCAGAGGATGGAGGACGGCGCCGGAGCCACCGGGCGTGATCGAGGTAATACCCTGCTTTTGGAGATCGTTGCTGAAGAAGGTCGCCACCTGAGTGCCGAGTGCTACCCCGATCGTGCCGTCGTAGTTGAGGCCGATGCCGCGGACGGTTTCGCTGGCGTTGATCATGAGGTCGGTGACCTCTTGGGCCGTGCTGATGGCGTCCAGGGTGGCGTTGTACATGATGATGCGGCCAACGGGCTGGACCGAACCCTCACCGAAGACAACCCATCTGCCGTCCCCCGAGGCCGAAACGAACGTGGTATCGGAGAAACCGATGTTCGGAATACTCCACTGCCCGGGACGGATCGCTACATCACTGCCAAGGCCCTGAATACCCGCACCCGCGGCGGCCGGGTCCCCGCCCGTGAAGGTCAGGGGAGTAATCCGGTCCCCTGGTAGGTGATCATCGATTTTGAAGTTGTCACCCCCTCCCGTTGGCACCGCTGCGGCGAAGTTGGCATGCGCCACACCCGTGAAGGCGTCGTTGTCGATCATCGCCGCGTGCTGGATAAAGAGCCTGACCTCGACGTCCGGCCGGCCGGCGAATATCTCCGCCTTGCGAATCGTTCCGAAATCTCCGAGTAACGTGGCCTTCGTCGAATAGAGGACCCGGCCCGTGAAATCGACCGCAACGAACTGCGGAAGATCAGAAAACCCCGGGGGGGAGGCGTCCGGGAGGAACGTCACGTTGTATACCACCTGGGATAGATCGTCCAGGGTCTCCTCAACGTCGAACAGTATGACATCGGGCGTGAAGAGGCGCCGTGTGACATCCTGGACGGGAACCTCGCTGCCGTCCACGGCACCCAGGTAGATCATGTCGATGTTCGCACCCCCGGAGTTCGCCACGAGAAGCGTGTCCTCACCTCTGTTCAGCGTGAGACCCCGCGGTTCCGAGCCCACCAGGACGGCCTGCTCGAACGTCTCGTCCTGCAGCCGGAAAACATCCACTCGACCGTTTTCGATGTTTGTGAGATAAAGTTTCTGGCGGATCGTATCCATGACGGCGTCCATGATCTGGCCACCCGTCGGCAGCAAGATGGTCCGTCCGGACACGATGACCCTCGTCAAGCGAGCACCCGTCTGATTCTCCGCGACGGTATTGACGCCCTGCAAGCCGCACACGTACGAGACGAGCTGGGGCTCACCCACGGAAGCCGCACAGTTGCCTGAGTCGTCCACCGAGTACCCGAAGACTTCGTACACCATCGTGTCGGGGAGCTGGAGCGCGTCGAACGCTCTTGATGTCGAACGGCACGTGTTGCTCCGCTTCCCACCGAATGACCTCACGAGCGTCGGATTCGTTCATTCGGTCCATCTCGATCTTCTTGATGATCACGTCGTGACCCCCCACGGCCGCGATCACATTCTTTCCCTTCATCCCGATCTCTCTGAATAATTCCCGAATGGTCTCAGCGACGAGGCCGGGGTCCATCACCTCACCCTCTACGATTGCGTCGGCAACCAGGGGACGCATGGCAACCCCGCTGACCTCGGGTTGATCGCCGGAATGATCGACAACAACGACTTTTACAAAGCCGCTGCCGATGTCCAATCCTGCCGACTCCTTGTTGCGTCCGAAGAGGCCCATTCAACGCTCGTCTTATCGGGACGGGAACATATTTTTATCAGAAACGTGGTTTACGTTACCACCTAAATACGAGCAGTGTCAAGATATTTCTGGCAAACGCACAATCCAAATTATTAGTAAACATTTGACGACCACCGTGTCGTTCTCGTGGTGAATCGCGCAGCGGGGGAGGTCCTTGCTCAGGCGTAACTGAACCCCGGGCCACTGGCGGGTAAGTCGCCTGCTATTGCCGAGAGATCAACCCAACTTCGGGAGGGCGCAACTTCGCCCACAAGACCGCACCTCTGACTACGGCGTCCCCGTCGCTGTCACTGGCACTGGGTCCCGATCCGGCGCAAGGTAGGTCTGAATCCGGAAGTTCACCTCCACCGGAGCGTCGAAGCCCAGGGACCCGGTCGGATCGTCGAACGGCTCGAGTTGAACGTCGCTCGGAGTGATGATCCGTGGCAGAGAAGCGATTCCCGACAGGAACCTGCCTACATCGTGATATTCTCCCAGGACACGGATCTGGTACGACTGCTGGGTATAGAACGGGCCCGTCACGGGAGCGGCCGGGCGAAGCAGGGTCACATTGACTCCGACATCGCGAGCCACCTGAGACATCTGGTCCACCACCGCGGCAACCTCCTCCGCCCCCGGGATCAGCTGTTCGAGCTCGGCGACGTGGCGCTCGAAAAGGGCCATTCTCTCCTCGAGGCCGCGCTCGGCGCTGATCGCCAACGCCTGTGCCGTGCGGTTCTGACTCAGGAGATTTTCGACACGCCCCTCTTCGGCTTCAACCTGTTCAATAGCGCCGCTGTACCAAAGACTATTGGCGAAGTACAGGACAACGAGCGAAACGGCGATCACCCCCAGGGCCTTCTGTTGCTTCGGATCGTCCGGAATCAGCGCCATAGGTTGCCTATTGGTAGACCGCTATCGAGTCCGCGCCAAAGAACGGCACGGCCCTGGTGAGTTCCGAGAGAAACATATTTTTACTGAAACTAAATGAAGACTACTACCTAGATTTGAGTACTGTCAAGGAGTTTTTGGCCCAAGGAGAATCGAAATTTCGATAACCTCATACCAAACCCCCGAGGGGCGGACATCAGTGTGAGTCCGGCCAGGCCGATTCGGGGATGGGAGCGAGTTCCCGAAACTGCTTGGCTGCATCCAACGCCGACAGCACCGCGCACGCCGAGCCGACAATACGTGAGCGGCCACTGAGGGAGACCACTCCGCGGACGCGGACCCATCCGTAGATTTCCGACTCCTCGCTAATCTCCAGGTCGCCGGCAACCACCACGAGCCCGTAGTAGCGGGCGGCAGACCGAAAAATCGCATCTCCCGCAATCAGCAGGATGCCCTGGCCCTGCCCACCGTGCACGATCAACGACCCCTCGGATTTTACCACTGGCTTGTACACGGTGAATTCAAGCGGTCGTCGCAACACCTCGAGGAGGAGTTGCGATGGAGGCAATCAGGCGCCGAGGAGCGGATCGAGTTCTACGTCGACGGATGCGTTCACCAGGCCGTCCGCCGGTGGGACGCCGCGAGCATCGGCAGAGGTTCTGGGAAGAGGTAGCTCGAGGTCAGTCGAGCGAGGAGGCCGCCGTGGCGGCGGGTGTGTCCCCCGCTGTCGGGGCGCGCTGGTTTCGCGAATGTGGTGGCATGTCACCCCTCAATCTTCGTCCCCAGTCGCGGCGCTATCTCACGTTCATTGAGCGAGAAGAGATCGCCGTTCTTCGAGCCCGTGGTCGTGGCGTACGCGAGATCGCCCGGCAGTTGGGCCGCTCACCCTCGACGATCTCGCGAGAACTGCGGCGGAACGCAGCTACAGGAGGAAGGAACCTCGAGTATCGGGCCACGACCGCTCAATGGCACGCCGATCGGCGAGCGAAACGTCCAAAGCTTGCGAAGCTCGCTACGAACGGCGAACTGAGGCAGTATGTACAGGATCGCCTCGGAGGCGTGATCCGAGCTCTGGACGGTGCCGCTCTGGCAGGCCCCGATGTGCGCTGGATCGGACGGCGTCACGGTCGCCGACAAGACCGGCGGTGGGCGGTCTCGTGGAGTCCCGAGCAGATCGCCAACAGGCTACGGGTCGACTTCCCCGGCGATGAGTCCATGCGTATATCGCACGAAGCCATCTACCAGGCGCTTTACGTTCAGGGCCGCGGTGCGCTGCGACGGGAGCTGACAGCGTGCCTTCGGACGGGACGCGCGCTACGGGTGCCTCGAGCACGCACCCGCAGACGGGGCAAGGCGTTCGTTCACCCCGAGATCATGCTCAGCGAGCGGCCGGCCGAGGCAGACGACCGCGCCGTTCCCGGGCACTGGGAAGGCGACCTGATCTTGGGGCTGGGCAGTTCGGCGATCGGAACGCTGGTCGAGCGGACCTCCAGGTTCACGACGCTGCTCCACCTCCCCCGCCTTGACAAACACGACGAGCCCAGGACCAAGAACGGTCCAGCGTTGGCTGGACACGGTGCCGAAGCCGTCCGGGACGCGATCGCTTCGTCGATCACGACCCTGCCCGAGCAACTCCGCCGGTCTCTGACATGGGACCAGGGAGCAGAGATGGCTCAGCACGCACGGCTGCGCATCGACACTGGCCTGGCCGTCTACTTCTGCGACCCGCAGAGCCCGTGGCAGCGCGGCACGAACGAAAACACCAACGGCCTGTTGAGACAGTACTTCCCAAAGGGCACTGACCTCAGCAGACATACCGCTGACGACCTCGCCGCCGTCGCAGCCGCTCTCAACAGTCGCCCCCGCAAGACCCTCGGTTGGAGAACTCCGGCGGAAACCTTGGAAGATCTGTTATCATCAAAGAACCAGACCTCAACCTTGCGTTGAAATGCTCTACCGCTCCCGTATCTACAGCCTTCAACGACCTTCGGTCGCTTCTGACTCCCTCGGGTTGGGGACATCAAGAACCCACTTCTTTCTTTCTGGACCCCGTCGCTCTCACCAGCCTAGTGTCCAGCAAAACGGGGGCTTATGAAAACCCTTCAACACGGTACTGTTGCGACGACCCCTTGAACCTAGGCACGACACAGGGATCGGAGGCATCCAGTGGAGCTCCCCAATTGGTGGGAGAGGGCACGGCACATCGGCCGAGCCGATCGATCGGCGCCGGCGATATGGTTCCGGACACTTCGACGTCCGCCCCCTCCAACAGCTTATCATGCCCCAGGAGCCCCAGGGAGGGTAGACGTGCCTCCACGGCACCCGATACCGCCTCCCTTCCGAGCTCGGCCCGCAGATCCTCGTGTAGTTCGCCCTGAGGTGAAATCCCGTAGACGAACAGCTTATCCACGTCGGAACTGAAACGATCGCAAAACGCTTCAGGCCACGGAGCGGGCGTTTCGTGAATCAGGCTGGGGTCCACCATGCTGCCGGCCCCCACCTGTACCGGTCCGCCACTCTCGAGGATCCCGCGTGCGGCCGAGAACCGCGCCACAGGGTCCATCGCCCAATAGAGACCCACCTGCCGATCTCGGCCGGGCTCTGTATCCAACCGCCCCTCAGAATGGATCAAAAGGACCTCCCGCGACAACTGCACCGCCCTTGCCTCATATCGCGCCCGCGGCGGAACGGCCGCCGACCCGATCGATACCCACTCCCACCGCGGAAGGGAGTCGATGCCCGTCATCCCGCGAGAGGTCAGACCCCTCCCCGTCTCGGCAGCCAACCGCCTGGTGAGCACGTCCCATCGCGCCCGCGATATGAAGAACTCGGATCGGGTTATCAAGAGGAGCGTGTGCCCCACCCCCGTGACCGCGAGCAGAAGGAGCAGAACCCCAACCAGCACGTACCCTCTCCGCTTCACCTCCGGAATCAACGGGTCTCGGGGATCCAAAACTGGAGGGCCGCCGAGTTGGTATCACCGCCCGGGTGTAATCCGTCGGCGACGAGTCGGAAAATGACCCTGTCCACCCGGGCCTCGATGGTCGATCGGTCGTCGTCGAACACATCAAGCGTCAGAGGCTGCCGGCCACCCAACCCTCGGCGATACCGCAGGGCTCCGCCGCTGACGTGATAGCTGCCTCGTTCGAAAATTCTGGCCACCAACGCCCCCGGGACAGGCGGATCGGTGGTCCATACTTCGGAGTGCCCGCCTGGATCCATCGAGCAGGACCCTGCTCCCGAGGCCCGCCTCGTCAGGTCCGCCCGCTGCCATCCATCAGCCGTTAAGATCAGGACAGAGTCCTTTACCGGATTGGCCGCCCGCTCCCCATGGTAGGCCACCACAATACTTCCCGGCTCGGTGCCGAGCCCACAAACCAGCCCCCATCCACGGAAAGCCCGGAGCGACAGACGGTCGGGAGCTCGAACGATCCAGTCCCTACCTCTCACTCCAGCCCGCAGTTCTTTCCCAATAACGATCGCCGCGAGCCGCCGAGCCGAAAGAAGGTCCAACTCAGACCCGAGTCTAGACGCGACAGTTCGTTGATGGGCAAGAGCACTCCAGCCCAACGAGATCACCGCGAGCCCCAGAAGCAGAGACACGAGCACCTCCACGACCGTGGCGCCGGAACGTCTACGCATCCGGATGTTCCAGGCTCAGACCCACGGATCCACTGGCGCCGGGGCCACCTTGGAACGTGACCGTGACGAGCCCGTCCGCCTCACGCGTCCAGCGGATCAACCCCTGCTCAGTTTCAATCGAGCCCGACCCACCCCAACCCGCGAACGAAAGGGAGTCGGCCAACCACTCTACGGCCCTGGACGCAGACTCCAACGCGGCTGCGGCGCGAAGCGTTTTCTGGGCCTGGAGGGTCATCGTCAAAACACCCAGGAGTCCTACCGCGAACACGACAAGAGCGACTAGGACCTCAACAAGACTGAACCCGCCTCGACTCCTCACTCTCGCCGAATCCGTCCATAGGCCGAGATGATCAGCCGGGCAACCGCCGATCCGCGTGTGAACGTTACCGACCGAGCAGCCATTCTACCCAAACCCGACGCGTCGAAACGAAGTTCGACCAAGGGACGCCCACCGGAGAGCACGAGTTCTGTTCTCCAGATCGCGCCTATGTCCACCCGGTACAGAATCTCTCCCTCCGCCTCGACTCTGATTTCTGCAGGATTCCGGATGACGATCAGACTCGAGCCCCCGTACCGGAGCGCTACACCTCGAGCCCGTGTGATCAGCTCGACGAGCTCCTCCCGAGCTCCCACCACCGACAGACGCTCCCGGACGCTCCAACCCACTGGAAAAGACAGGCTCGCTGTCACAGCCAGGAGTGCCAGCACCCCCGCGAGCTCGAGAATAGTGAAGCCGCGACGCATGGACAGACGATACCTGAGCCGCTTGGGCGCTGGAATGTTACCTTACGCCAACCCGCTGTACTCCTTCAAGAGCCTTCCAGTCCGTAGTCCTGTATCTTGTAACGGAGGGCCCGTGGGGAAAGTTCGAGCAGCACCCCCGCCTTCGAACGGTTCCCGCCGGTGCGCTTCAAGGCCCGCTGAATGAGCTGACGCTCCAGCTCGGCGGACCGGCGTTTCACAGAGAGGTCGTCCGACTCGTAGGTCGCCTCGAGCGGCCCAGCCGTGTTGTGAAGCCGATCGGAAAGCACCGCTTCCTCCAACTCCGCTCCATCGCAGAGAACCGCGGCCTGTTCGAGCACATTCTCAAGCTCACGGATGTTGCCGGGCCACGGATAGGCGAGCAGGAGCTTCATCGCAGACGCCGAGATCGAAGCCGCCTTCACGTTGAGCCGCGCCCTCAAGCGCTCGAGCAAGTGGTGTGTAAGGTCCGGAATCGCCTCCGTCCTCTCCCTCAGGGGAGGCAGATGGATAGGAATCACCGCCAACCGATAGTAGAAGTCTTGACGGAATTCGCCAGATTGGACCGCCGCCTGCAAGTCGATGTTCGTGGCCGAGACGATCCGGACGTCTACCTCGGAGGTCTCGGTCCCCCCGAGTCGTCTGATCTCACCCTCCTGCAAAGCCCGCAGCAACTTCACTTGAAGGGCGGTTGGCAGCTCCCCGACCTCATCGAGGAACAGTGTCCCGCCCTCTGCTGCCTCGAACAACCCGGCCCGATCATTATCGGCGCCCGTGAACGCTCCACGCATGTACCCGAAGAACTCGGACTCGAGAAGTGTTTCTGGTATGGCACCGCAGTTGACCGGAACGAAGGGTTCATCGGCTCGATCGCTCTCGCGGTGGATCAGGCGGGCCATCAACTCCTTGCCGGTACCGGACTCCCCGGTCAGCAAGACGGGAGACCGGTGGCGGGCGACCTTCGTCGCCGTCTCCAGAGCCCGAATCATGTTCGGGGAGCGAGCCACGATGTCGCCGAGTCGCCGTTCCGCGCTGACCTCGGCGCGGAGACGCCCAACTTCAGACCGAAGCTGCTCCCTCTCCTCGGCCTTCCGGATCGTAAGGAGGACCTCGTCGGCGCCGAACGGCTTGGGTAGGTAGTCGTACGCACCCGACTTCATCGCTTGGACGGCGAGCTCCATGTTCCCGTACGCGGTCATCACGATGACGAGCGCCTGACCCTCCACCTCACGGTACCGCTTGAGGAACTCCAAGCCGCCCATCTGGGGCATACGTACGTCGCAAAGGACTATCTGGGGGCTCTCATTCGCGGCTATGGCCAAGCCCTCTTTGCCGTGCGCCGCGAGGAGCACGTCGTGTCCGCCCTCCTCCAGAATGAGCGTCAGAGATTTGCGAAGTCCCTGGTCGTCGTCTATAACGAGGACCTTCATTCGACCTCCTGTCTATCTATCACCTCGGAGTACTGGGCTCCAATGGCCCCGTACTGCTCCACAGTAGGTTCCTTCACGGTCATGGCCTCCGGCAGCCGAACCTCGAAGCGCGCCCCATCCGGGGTGTTTTCCAGGTCGATACGCCCGCCCATTCCCGAGACGAGGCGGGCGGAGATGAAAAGGCCCAAGCCGGTTCCTTTCCCTGGTTCTTTGGTAGTGAAGAAGGGATCGAACACGTGGGTCTCGTCCACAGAAGGAAGGCCCGGTCCGTTGTCGGAAACCGCCACGACGACCACCCTGTGCGCGGACTCGAGCGTGCCGAGGGCCTCCACGGCGAAGGCGCGGGCCACCCGACGCCTGTGCATATAGTTAACCCCGGGCGGATCATCCCCCCGTCTCCGGAGTGGGTTCGCCGCCGGGCCCTCCTCAGACCACACAACAACCTCGATCTTGGGCTCGTCCACGTCCTTCACCGCATCCGAAGCGTTCAAGAGCAAGTTCACGAGCACCTGTTCCAGGTGTCGCGGGTCCATCAAGACCGGAGGACACGTCTCATCAAGCGTCCAGGAGTGTTCTATCTGTCCGAGTCGACCCTGGTTCTCCAGGAGCTCGCGCACACCCGCGACGACTTCATCGACCCGAACCGGTGCGATCTCGTCGGGCTGGGGCCGGGCGAAATCAAGAAGTCCTCGCACGATGCCATCGATGCGCTGTGCCTCGGAACGTATCGACTCCAGGAGCTCCGGATCTCCCTGGCCCGCCTCGATGCGACGGAGGGCGACGTCGGCATACCCGATGATCGCAGTCAGGGGGTTGCCGACCTCGTGCGCGATCCCGGCCGCCAGAGTGCCCACCGAGGCCAATCGGGCAGCCTGGATGACCTCGTTACGAGCTTCGACGAGCATGACGTTGGTCTCGTCGAGGGACCGAACGTTCTCGGCCAAGACCTCCTGCCCGGCGATGAGCCGGTCGGCCATGGCGTTGACGCTCTCCGTGATGCTTCTGAGCTCGAGTCCATTGGGGAGTTCGAGCCGGTGCCGGTAGTCGCCGTCTGCGATCTGCTTCACTCCTCGGGCCATTTCGTCCACCGGCTCCAGGAGATTCTTCTTGAGGGCCCATCCTCCGAAAGTGAGAACGATGACCAGATCCACGGCCACGATGACGAGAATGAAGACCGTCGCCTCGCCCGGGGTCCGAAAAAACGGAAGCACCAGGCTGAGGGCGATGCCCAAAAGAAGGGTGACCCCACCAAACAGAATCCCCAGTGAAGCGAGCAGCTCACGACGGAGGGGGGTCGGGGAACTCATGTTCGCATGGCACCTGGGGCAAGAAGTGCAAAACGCCGGAGGTTCTCGACTCCGGCGTCTCCGATGAAGACTACTTCTAATGTGTGCAGCGGACGGACCCACTGCAACGATAGGGTTTGGGTCCTAACGCGTGCAGGCAATGACCCCCTCTGCCACGCCCGGGTCCCCTCCCGTCGCAGCCGCATTACCCTGATACAGGCCACAGTGTTCGGCGGCGAGGCCCGCGTGGACCGCGGTCGCAGCCCAGCCCGCACCAGTCGCCTCGTTGATGTTGATGGTCACTCCGTTACTTGGCACCATCTCAAGGGTGCCGAGTGAAGTGCTGTACGTAAAGGCGCCGTTGTGGTGGATCTCCTGATACGTCGCCAGGTTCTTGAGATCACTCTTCATGGTCGCGACGAAGGACTTCTCCCGCGACGCGTTGAACTTCGGGATGGCGATGGAAGCCAGGATCCCGACGATCACGACCACAATGAGGAGCTCGATCAGTGTAAATCCGCTTTTCTTGCCCATGTTCATTTCTCCATCAGCACCAAGCTCGGAGACCGGAGGTGAGAGAGCGTGGCCCGGAGGACCCGAGCCACGCTCTCCAACCGAAAGCAATCCAGTGCCTCCGAAAACCTACGCGATCCGCCTTATTGCGAGCAGGCCATCTCACCCGCAGCCCCTGGTACAACTGGGGCCGAAGGAGCAGTGCCCTGCCCATAATAGATTGCGCAGCCCTCACTGGTGGACAACGCGGAGTGCGTGTTCGACGCCGACCAACCGTCCGTACCGGCGGTGATCGTCACGTTGACGCCCTCGGAACTCACGAAGCCGAGTCCGGTCGTGCTGGTGGTGTAGGCATACTCGTCCGCATAATAGATCTCCTGCTGGCTAGCAAGATTCTTCAGGTCGGACTTCATGGCCGCAAAGTAGGCCTTCTCACGCGTCGCAGAGAACTTCGGAATGGCGATGGCCGCCAAGATTCCGATGATCACGACCACGATGAGAAGCTCGATGAGGGTAAATCCCTTGTTGTCCCGCATGATGATTTCTCCCGTAGGATGCACTAGATAAGAATTTCATGGTATGAAACGACCGGGGAGTTGTGAGCGGGCCATGGAGCTTCAGATGAGTTTCGCGGAGCTGGAGTACGATTCGAAGAAGCGGCGGACGCGCCGGGAGATTTTCCTGGAGAAGATGGAGGGGCTGATTCCCTGGCAACAGCTGGAGGATCGGATCGAGCCGTTCTATCCGAAGGCTGGCCGTGGCCGCCGCCCCTATCCGCTTGGGGTGATGCTGCGGGTTCATTGTGTGCAGCTGTTCTACAACGTGAGCGATCCGGGCATGGAGGATCTGCTCTACGAGGTGGAGTCAGTGCGCCGCTTTGCGGGTCTGCGCCTGAGCGGTTCTTTGCCGGACGAGACGACGATCCTGAACTTCCGCCACCTGCTGGAGACGCAGGGCTTGGGGATGGGGTTGTTCGAGGAGATCAATACGCATCTGGCGTCTCTCGGGCATCGGTTGAAGACGGGGACGATCGTGGATGCGAGCATCATTGACGCGCCGTCGTCGACGAAGAACCGCAGGGGAGAACGGGATCCGGAGATGCACCAGACGAAGAAGGGAAACCAGTGGTACTTCGGGATGAAGGCGCATATCGGGGTGGACGCCGAATCGGGTCTGGCGCACAGCTTGGCGACGACGGCCGCCAACGCGGCGGACGTGACGCAGGCGTGCGTGCTGCTGCATGGTGACGAGACGGAGGCATGGGGCGACGCGGGCTACCAGGGTGTGGACAAGCGCCCGGAGAACAGGGGTTGCGACGTCGCCTGGCAGGTGGCGATGAAGCCGGGCAAGCGTCGCCTGCTCGATCGGGACGGCGCCGAGGCGGCGGCCGAGAAGCGCAAGGCATCGGTGCGGGCGAAGGTGGAGCATCCGTTCTTGTATGTGAAGCGGCGCTTCGGGTACGGTAAGGTGCGCTACCGGGGACTGGCGAAGAACACGCAGCGCATCGCGTTGCTGCTCGGGTTCTCGAATCTGCTCATCGCTGGCCGCTACGCGACCGGATAACGCGGGGCCCATGCGCCCATGGGCCCCGCGAGGGCGGGAGCCGGACACATCGAAGCGACTTCCTGACGGTTCGGACCGTTTCTCCGGCGCGCCAGCCAGCACTTCATCGCTCCGATAGGTCTTCGAACCGGATCTTCGAACCGCAACCGATCGCGTTCCTCCCAAGATGGGGGTTGTTCAGACCTTCCCTAGATAAGAATTTCGATATGCCTTCTAAGTGCAAACGTGGGTCCAAGAATCGGCACAACCTTATAAGTTATTGTGGTTTAATATGTTACGTCGTAATTGTCGGAAATTATTGATCCCAACTATCGCCCATTGGGTGCCGGATTTTGCGAACCAATGGCATTTTCAGAGCCTCTCAGCACAGCCTGAATACTGTCAATTTGCCCGGAATTCTCTGGAGGCCGGACCTTGGTACGGGCGCTGTCGAGCGATTCCAGGGCTCGAGCCGTGTCCCCCGAGTGGGCATACGCCTCCCCGAGCCAGAACCACTGCTGCCAGCGGTGTCCTTCACCCGCTTCGATCGTCAGGCGGCGGGCTTCGACCGACTCCTCCCAGCGGCCTTCCGCCCTCAAGGAGTGGGCCAGGAGATGGTTCGAAAGCAGATCCTGCGACTCGTAGTAGACGATTGCGGCTTCGGCAGCTTCGATCGCGGCCGGATAATCCCGTTCGCCGTAATAGATGCCGGCGAGAAGCTGGGGGGCGATCCCCTTATCCGGGTTCTCGTCCCAGGCCCGAAGGAGAAGGGCCTTGGCGGCGCCCGTCTGTCCGTTGACGAGAAGGCGGCGTCCCACCTCCACAAGGACAGGGTAACTTCCATTCAAGAGACTGATCGCAACTCGGTATGCTTCGTTGCCCGCCGTCCTGTCGCCGACCATATATTGTGCGTCTCCCATGAGCCACTGCGCCCGCCCCGACTCGGGGTGCTCGCGCATCAGGGTGTCGAAAACCGTGAAGTTGTTTCGCCAGGTGGCGTTCCGGGTGACGGTTCGGAGCGACATGAGCACCAACACGAGGATGAGCGCGCCCTCCGCTACGCGGCGGCGCTCCTTGTATAACTCCGCGCCGATCCATGCGAGCAGTGCGACGAATCCGACCGATGGCAAATAAAACGTGCGCTCCGCGAGGAGAACCCCGGAGAGGAAGAGCACGTTGGACACCGGCGACAGCGTGATCACGAGCCAGACGACACCGAACGAGAAGAGACGAGGCGGATGACGGTCCACTCCTAGCGTCTGCTTTCCCCACAGACGTAAGGCCAATCCGAGCGTCCCCAAGAGGAGAACGGCTCCCAGGATGCCACTTCCGGTCCAGTTGAAAGCGAGAGGAATTACGGCCGGCGCATAATCGACGCTCAAGTCGAGGGGGAAAAAAAGCAACCGGAAGTAGTGGGGCCACGTCGACGCCACCGTCCAGATTCTGGGGACTTCGGACCGCAGGAGCGTGGCACCCAGAGGGGCCAATGGGCTCGCCAAGCTTCCCAGGACCGCGTACCTGCCGATCAGGATGACTCCAGCCGCCGCCGTCAGGCTTAGGTAGAGCCCCCGCCGGCTACGAAGGTATGAGAGCGCATCCTTGAACCCGACGTTGTCACGGGCTCCGTCCAACAGGAAGAGTACCGCGGGGAGCGTGACGGCACTCTCCTTCGCCAAGAACGCAAAGACGAACAGGATCGTAATGGCGGCGCCGGGGAAGAACGTGATTCGCCTTCCCGCCCTCAAAAAGACCAAACATGCGCCCAGATACAACGCCGACGAGAGGACCTCGGCCAACCCCACGACGTTTGCCACAGCCTCGACATGAACGGGGTGGACCGCGAAGAGCAGTCCCGCGACGAATGCGAGCGCCAGAGGCGCGAGCTCGGCAAGCACCAGCACCACAAGCGCGGTGACAACTCCATGGAGCAGCACGTTCACCAGGTGGAACATCGCGGGATTCTCGCCCCAGACCGCCCACTGGATGCCGTAAAACGCCGTCGCCACCGGCCGCCACAATCCCAGATCCCGGCCATACTCGTTCGGCCAATAGGGAGAAATCAGCGCCTCCGGTAGAGTGCCGAGATCCTGAAGCGCCGCGTTCTCGACAATGACTGGGTTGTCGTCGTAAGCGAAGTCGTTGAGCACGCTGTTCGCCGACAGAAGAACCGCCGCCGCACCCGCAAGGAGCGCGGCCGAGCGGACCGAGCGCAGGGGAGAATCCCACGTCCTCATCGTTGTCCGCTGGGGGCCGATGCCTCGCCGCCGGAATTCGCGGCCTCCTGCCTCGCTAGAATATCGGCTCGCTGAGAGGCGGCCTCGGCTTCTTCGAAGCGGCCGGCCAACGCCATGAGCTCGGTCATGCGACGCCAGTCCTCCGAATTCTCGCCGGCCACCCCGAAGGATGCCCACCGTGCCCGAACGGCGGCGGCGTAGTCGCCCTTCGATACATAACTCTCCGACACCAGCTTCCAGAGGGGTCCGTCCGATCCGACGAGAGACAGGCCCTGGAGGGCGATGGCGTGTGCTTCCCGGCCCCTACCCTGGTTCAGCCTTTGTTCCGAGAGCACCTGCCACGCGGCAGGGTGGGTGGGAAACAATTCGATGGCGTGGGCGAGCAGCGGCTCTGCGTCGGCCCACCTCTCTGTCCGCCCATAGAGATGGGTGGCCTCGACGAGCAGGCTGTAATCGTTCGGGACCAGCTCCAGCGCCGTCCGATAGTAGCCGGCCGCCTCTTCGTACTCCCCTACGGTATAGAGGCCCTTGGCCCGCGCCCAGATCGCTCGGAACGACTCAGGATGCTCCTCTCCGAGGGTCGTCATGACCGTGAAGCTGCTCATCCATGAAGGATTTCTCAGCACGGTCCGCACCATGAAGGCACCACACACGACCCCCACCGTCACTAGGAGCATGCCCAGAGACGCCCTGCGTTCTCGAGCCGTCCAGGACACAACTCCCGCGGCGATAAAGGCGAGCCCAACGGACGGCAGGTATAACGTTCGCTCAGCCAACAACACTCCTGCGGGGAAGAAGAGGTTGGAGACTGGCAGGATCGCGATGCCGAACCACGCGATCCCAAACGCCACAAGCCGTTCCCTGGGCCAGAGGAAGATGACAGCCGCTGCGGCTCCTAGAATCATGAGTAGGCCCAACATCACGTCGGGCCCCCAAGTCAACGCGGGAAACAGTACCGCCGGCGCGTAGTCCGCCACCCTCTCTGCCAACGTACGTGAGACACGGAGCACGCAAAGAATTAGAGTAGGGCGAAGGCAGAGAAACCGAACATCCATGTTGGGACCATGAAGGATTTCTCAGCACGGTCCGCACCATGAAGGCACCACACACGACCCCCACCGTCACTAGGAGCATGCCCAGAGACGCCCTGCGTTCTCGAGCCGTCCAGGACACAACTCCCGCGGCGATAAAGGCGAGCCCAACGGACGGCAGGTATAACGTTCGCTCAGCCAACAACACTCCTGCGGGGAAGAAGAGGTTGGAGACTGGCAGGATCGCGATGCCGAACCACGCGATCCCAAACGCCACAAGCCGTTCCCTGGGCCAGAGGAAGATGACAGCCGCTGCGGCTCCTAGAATCATGAGTAGGCCCAACATCACGTCGGGCCCCCAAGTCAACGCGGGAAACAGTACCGCCGGCGCGTAGTCCGCCACGAGGTCAAGAGGGAACAGCAGGAGACGGAAGTAATGTGGCCAGACCGCCAGAGACGTAAGGACTCTTTGGCCGGCCGAGAGACCCATGAGCTGCGGTGCGGGCACGTCGCCCGCAACTGAACCCAAGATCAGGAATCTGGCGCCCAGAAATGCGGCCAGAAGGGCGCCGGTCAAGAGGAACACCGGCAGATCGGTCCGAACACGGTCGGTGACGCGCACGTCGTCGTTCCGGACCAAGGCAAAAAGAACAAGCAACGCCGGGAGCGTCGCGGCCATTTCTTTGGAGCCGAGACCCATCGTATAGAGGGCCCCGATCCCGAGGAGGCGGGCGGCCCTCCAGAAAGGTGAAAGCTCCCTTCCCTTCCAGAAGAGCAGGCAAGCCCCGAGCACGAAGAGCGCAGAGTACAACTCGGCCCGCCCCACGACGTTGGCGACCGCCTCGCTGTGGACCGGATGGGCGGCGAAGAGTAAACCGCCGACGAGGGCCGGTAGCGTGGCCGACATCTCGAGAATCAGCAAGAACACCATCACAGAAACGGCAACGTGAACCAAAATGTTCACGAGGTGGAAACCCGCCGGATGTCCGTTCCACAACCTCCATTCCAAGGCGAAGCTCGAGAGGGTGACGGGCCGGTAGAGGCCTGTTCCGCTCACCACCCCCGGCCAATAGGGAGACGTCAGCGCGTCGACGGCCCGTCCCTCGGTCACCACGGGTTGTTTCACGATGATGGCGTCGTCGTCGTAGGCGAAGCCATTAAGCGCGGAATTGGCGAACGTTCCGACGGCGACGATGAGCACGAGGAGCGCGGCGCGCCCGGGCGGGATCGCTCCAGTTAGGTTCACCTGGATTCGGAGTCCGGATCAGTCCGGGTCGGCAACAGTGGCCGAGTCATCCGCTGACACCTCGCCCATCGACGCGTCGCTCGCCCCGGCATCTCCGGCGGTGGCCTCAGCCCCATCATAGCGGGGCGCGGGGGCCCGCCCCTCCCACGGCTGTACCTTGGGCGCCTGCCAGACATCGACCTTGGGGCCGAAGAGATTGGAGCGAAGGATGTAATACAGAGCGGACACTCCATCTTTCCAGTTGATCTTCTTCCCCTCTGCGTACGAGCGTCCGTCGTAACTGATCGGGAGCTCGTATATGCGAGCCTGCGCCTGAGCCAAGCGGGCGGTCACCTCCGGCTCGAAACCGAAACGGTTTGCCGAAAGAGGTAGTCCCTTCAGGAGATCCGCATGAACGACCTTATAACAGGTCTCCATGTCCGTGAGGTTGAGGTCCGTCAACATGTTGCTCAGCAACGTCAGGAAGCGATTCCCCATCATGTGCCAGAAGAACAGTACCCGGTGAGGTCCGCCGAGAAAGCGTGACCCGTACACGGCATCGGCCTTCCCGGCCAAGATCGGCTGCATGAGTGTCGGCAATTCGTGCGGATCGTACTCCAGATCGGCATCCTGGATCGCAATGATATCGCCGGTGGCTCGCTCGAATCCGGCCCGTAGCGCCGCACCCTTGCCCTGATTCACCTCCTGGAACACCAGGATATCGATCACCCCTTCGTCCCGTAGACGCGAAAGCAAGTCGCGCGTGCCGTCCGTCGATCCATCGTCTACCACGATCACCTCGAGGTTCAGGCGGACCTCCCGTACCTGCCTGAGAAGGATCTCGACACTTCGGACCTCGTTGTAGGCGGGGATGACCACCGAGAGCCTCACCCGGTCCCAAGCAAGATCAGCATGCCTTCTCCCATCCATCCCCCGGAAGCTCGGCATGGTCATGCGGCTCGAGGCCTGGCGAGCTCAGAACCCGGCTCGGGGAGGGACTCAAGAACGTTGAAGACCGTGACTTCGATGCGATCCATGGCGCCGATCAATCCTCGATCCCGTACCGGTTGAGCTTCCGGTAAAGTGTGGAGGGATCGATGCCGAGAACCTCAGCCGCCTTCGACTTGTTCCCCCCCTCGGCCGTAAGGACCCATTGGATGTACGCCCTTTCGATCGCCTCCATGGAAGGATTCGGGGGTGGTTCATTCGTGACCAACGGTTTTGCATCACTGGCGCGTACGCCTTCGGGCAGGTGGTCCACCAGGATTTCCCCGTCGGACGCCACGACGACTGCCCGCTCCAAAGCGTTCTCGAGTTCTCGGACGTTGCCCGGCCAGTCATAGGCACACAACACCTCCAACGTATCATTCCCGAGCACTTTTTCTCCTTCTCGCTCCGCCAACCTATCGAGGAAGAGGCGGGCTAGGACCGGAATATCGTCCTTTCTTTCACGGAGCGGGGGCAAATGCAGCGCAATGACGTTGAGCCGATAATAGACGTCACTTCGGAACGATCCGCCCCGGATTTTCTCATTCAAGTCGCTGTTGGTGGCCGCCAAAATCCGAACGTCGATTTCCCGGACTTCGGTCGAACCCACGGGGATGACCTCGCGCTCCTGCAGAGCCCGGAGGAGCCTGACCTGGGTCGCAAGAGTCGTTTCTCCGATCTCGTCGAGAAAAAGGGTCCCCCCGTTGGCGGCCTCGAAGAGCCCCATCTTGTCCTTGACGGCACCTGTAAACGATCCCTTCACGTGCCCGAAGAGCTCACTCTCTAGCAGCCCTTCGGGAAGCACCCCACAGTTCAAGGAGAGGAAATTGCCCTCGGCCCGGCCACTGAGTCCATGGATGAAGCGGGCTAGGACCTCTTTTCCGGATCCGCTCTCCCCCGTGATCAGTATAGTCGACTCCGTCGGGGCCACCGTCTCCGCCAACTTGAGGACCTCGATGAAGCTCCTGTTCTTTCCCGTCGGCCGGTCGGTCGACGGCATCGACTGTCGGCGGATTTCCTTCTTGAGGGCTGTGTTCTCTACCCGTAGCTCCCGTGCCTCGGCAGCCCGCCGGCAGATGGCCAGGAGCTCTTCATTAGCGAATGGCTTTTGGAGGTAGTAGTACGCTCCCTCGTTGACCGCCTGTATCGCCGTCTGAAGCGATGCCTGGGCGGTCATCAGTATCACGGCGGTCTCGGGATCGACCTCATGCGCCTTCGACATCACGTCGAGGCCAGTCATCCCGGGCATTCGAATGTCGGTCAGGACGATGTCCGGAGAGGCGTCGGGAAGCATTTCGACGGCCTCTCGCCCACTGAGCGCCGCCACCACGTCGTAGCCATCGCCCCGAAGCAGGATGCGTAGCGTTTCGAGAATCTCCGACTCGTCATCCACCAGAAGAATCCTTCTTGCTGTGCTCATACAGCCGCCTCCTGCTTCGTGACGGAAGCCACATCCGTGCCCGGCAACAGAACCACGAATCGAGTCCCACCAGCCGCCAGCTCCTCAGCATAGACGGCGCCCCCGTGTGCTTCGACGGCACGATGCACCACGGCCAGACCGAGTCCACTCCCACCCTTTCGGGTAGTAAAAAACGGGGCGAAGACGCGCCCGAGATTCTCGGGGGGAATCCCTGGTCCGGAATCCTCAACCGTCAAGCTCACGGGCTGGGACACGTTCGTTCCGGGAAGCGTGTCCTCGCCGGACTGAATCTCGATCGAGATGCGAACCGTACCTTGGGGGCCGCCGAACTGAACCGCGTTGATGATCAAGTTGGAGACCATGCGGTGAAGGAGATCCGAGTCCCCAGGCAGGATCAGACGGCCTTCGAGGCCGTGCTCAACGATGCGAATCCCCTCTCCGAAGTCCGGATGCTGTTTCACCAATGCGATGGCGTCCCGGACCACCCGAGAAAAGTCTACCCTTGCCGGTGCGCCGAGGCGCATCACCGAGAAATCGAGAAACTCGGTGAGCAGCCGGCTAAGTCGATCCGACTCCGCCAGCACAAGCCGCTGGAGGAACGCACGATCCTCGCCCGGAAGGGTGGGGCTGTCGAACTGTTCTACTGCGCTCCGAATCGAAGCCAGCGGATTCTTGATTTCGTGCGCCAGCGAAGCACCCAGTTCAGCCACGGCCTCGAGCCGCTCGTTTCTGCGATTCAACGCCTCGATCCGCTCCAGATCGGTGATATCCTGAAAGATGGCCGTGACGGACGGGCCTTCTCCCTCGGAACTCTCGCTCACCGTCGTGCTGATGCCCAGCACCAGATCCCCCGACGGCCTTTTGACGGATGACGTTTGACGGGTAAGCGGACCGAGTCCGTCGAGGCTTCGTCGGAGCGCTTTGGAAAGCCCGGGCGCCACCTCCTCCACAACGTCCAAAATGGGGGCGCCGTGCCACTGCTGGAGGCTCAGATTCAAGAATCCTTCGCCGGCTGTGTTGAGGTACCCGAGTCTCCCACCATCGACGATGGTAAGCACGCCCGTCGCGATGTTGGTGAGAATGTCCTCCGTGTCGCGCCGCAACCGGACGAGTTCCGACTGCACTTCTTCGGCGGCGAGCCAGGTCCTTTGGACTCGGTCCCCCGCCCAACCCGTGATGAGAGCGACGACGGCGAAGAGCCCGATCTGGAGGCCAACGGTATTGAGGGGCAAGGCCTCGGGACGGCCCCATACGAGACCCGCGAGGTAAAGAATGGAGGAGAGGGCGCCGATGAGCACGCCGCCCGGCAAGGGTAATAGAAGAGCCCCCTCTGTGATCACCAGAATGTAGAGGGGGGCGAAGGACATTTCGGTGGTGGATGACGTGATATAGATGACCGCCGTGACGAGCGCCACGTCGAAAAGCACCTGGGCGTACATGTAGTTCCGGCCTGGCGGGCGGCCTCGCAGTTCGGTGTGCCACAACGAAGCGAGGGTGACCCCCAATGTGATCAAGAACAGCAGCGTCGCTGTGCGTGTGGCCTCGGGGGTCGCGGAGAACCAGGCCACGATCATGCCGACGAGGATCCCACTCGCCAGCGTCATTCGGCCTACGTATACCCAACGGAGGAGTTGGCTTCGGCCAAACTCGTGCCTCTTTGTCTCCGGCCTCAAACCGAACTCCAGTCAGGATGCGTCAACCACAACTTGGGAAGCTTACCCCACGCTATTACTCGGCATGGCACAGTGCAACAGTTCTTTGTGGCGTTTTGCAACAGTGGGGAGGTCGGGTCTCAGAGCTCCGGCCGCCGGATGACCCGGACCTCTCCAAGGAGCGTGTAAGCCGAACCCCAAAGCCGTCCGACCGGCCGGAGTCCTTCACTATCCACGAAAGCCGATCCCTCCACGATGTTAAGCTCGGGATCCAGACGAACCCCCCGCACCTCGCCGAGTACCAATCCACCGGAATCGCCGAGGTCCACATGTTTGTGGAGTTCACATTCAAGGACCGCAGGACAATCCGCGACATATGGCGCGTCGACCGTCTCCGCTTCTGCCATGGACAGTCCGGCGAAGGCGAACTCATCACCTTCCGGAGGCAAGCCGGCCGCCGTCCGGTTCATCGCTTCGAGCTGAGTCTCCGTGACGACGTTCACGCAGAAGGCACCTCGGTCAAGGATGTTGCGGAGTGAGTCCTTGACCACTCCTCCCCGCGTCCCGATGGACAAGCTCACGAGCATGGGCGAGGACGCCACCGCCGAGAAGAAGCTGAAAGGAGCCACATTGGGAACACCTGATGCACCCCGGGTCGAAACCCAGCCGATCGGGCGCGGAACGACGAGTGACGTGAGAAGCTCGTATCGTTCACGACCATCGACGGCGTCGGTATGAATTACTCTATGCTGGAGATGGCCTTCCAGGTCGCTGACCAAGCTACTGTACCGTTAGCAGCTGACCGGCGTAGATGCGACTGCCTCGGATATCATTGGCGGCCCTGAGCTTAGGTACGGTCGTCCCGTGGGGGCGGGCAATGGTCCAGAGTGAATCACCCTCCCGAACCATATAACGTGACGCAGCCGAGACTCGGTTCCCGAAACGGGCCGAAGTCAACACATTGCTGACGTAATGGGCGTAGAGCTCCGGAAACACGGCCACATGATAATGTGACGGGTGCCGTTCCCTCGTGGCTTCCAGCACTCCGGCCGCTTCCAGGTAGAGGAGTGTACTCTCCAACCAGTGCCGGCACACAGAGTTCAAACTCGTCCGAAAATCAACCGCCATACCCGTCGGATGGACGGAAAGGATTGAGGCGTTCCGGGGCTGTTCGCTCAAAGGACGGGTCAGGCTCGTGACAACCAACTCCTCTCCACACGCCCCGTGGTATTGCGCCCCGAGACGTTCGACGAAGAGCTTTACCTCTGGCCGGCCGTACGGAAAAGACACGTCGTGGAGTACGAAGTCCCGACGACTCCTCACACGGACAAGGTAGCCCGCCTCGACAAACCGTTGAATTTGTGCGGCTGTCCGCAAGAATGTGAAGCCATGGTCCTCCGCTCGATCATATGCCCGGTTGACGGAGGCCTCGGAGCCCCGAAGCGCCTGCGCGTGGACCCGGCCTATACCGGGTGCCAGGAACACCGAAAGCCCAACCAGCAGGCTCATTCGTCGCACTATCGCCACCCTCTCGAAGTCGGAGTCGTGTTCCAGAAGGCCATTGAAACACCCTTCAATCTATCTGTAAACATATGTATCGCGAAGCACAAGGTTCCCGTTACGCCCTTCAAGGTCATGCCCCACATGGTGGTGGGCACAGCGACTCACCCCCTGGCATCGGAGTAATTGGCCGCAACGACGTCCCAATTGACCACGTTCCACCAGGCTGAGATGTAGTCGGGCCTTCGATTCTGATAGTTCAGGTAATAGGCGTGCTCCCAGACATCCAGGCCGAGAATAGGGATCAGCCCCTCGGAGAGCGGGTTGTCTTGGTTCGCGGTCGCGGACGCCGCAAGGTCCCCGGAGGGTCCAACTGTCAGCCAGCCCCAGCCCGAACCGAACTGCTTCCCGGCGGTCGCTCCGAGAGTGGTCTTGAGGTCGTCGAACGATTCGAAGGCACCGTCGATGGCCTCCGCCAACTCTCCGGATGGCGCGCTCGCACCCCCGGGAGCCATGATCGCCCAGAACAACGTATGGTTGACGTAGCCACCTCCGTTATTTCGCACCGCGGTACGAATACCCTCGGGAAGGTGGGCCAGCTCCGCCAGGAGCTGCTCGCCCGAATGACCGTGTAAGTCGGGATGCGCTTCGAGAGCGGCGTTCAAATTGTTGGTGTAGCCCTGATGGTGCTTCCCGTGATGGATCTCCATCGTACGTGCGTCGACGTGTGGCTCCAGGGCGTCATGGTCATATCCCAATTCGGGCAGTTCGAACGGATATCCCATCGTTATCTCTCCTATGATCGGCAGGTTGCTCGATACGTCGGCCGCGCGCCTCGATGGCGCCGGGGTCGGACGGCGAACCGGATTGTACCGTACTTCGATTCCTCTTCGCAAATAATTGACAGACAAAGTAAACTTTACGCGATCTCCTGAACGTCACTCTTCCCCTCCCTCACTCCATGGCACCGGACGAGTCTGCTCGATCACAACGGATCCTCCTGGTGGATTGCGACGCGTTCTATGTTCAAGTGGCGCGGCTCGAGGATCCCGAGGGTGCCGGGAAGGTGGACTTGCTCCTCGTCGGCGGCTCCCAAACGGGACGTGGCGTCGTCACATCCGCGTCCTACGGCGCGCGCCGGTTCGGCGTTCGATCCGCGATGCCGACTGCACAAGCCCTCCGCTTGTGCCCGGACGCTAAAGTCGTGGGCGTCCCGCGGCAAGCGTGCAGTCAGAAGAGCCGTGAGATCAAGTCTTGCCTGGACAAGCTCGCACCCGTCGTGCAGGCCGCATCGATCGACGAGTTCTACTTGGACCTCACGGGCACCGAACGTCTCTTCGGCGAATCCTTGGAAGTGACGGCCCGTCGCATGCGCGAAACCATCCTCGAGGCGACCCGAATTTCGGTGTCCATCGGAGGTGGAACGCGCCGAATGATCGCCAAGCTCGCCTCCGGTAGGGCCAAACCGGGAGGCGTGCAGATCGTACCGGCGGGCCAGGAGGCGGAATTCATGAAGCGGCTAGACCTCGCCGAAATCCCGGGAGTGGGCCCGGCGCTCGTCGAAGCGCTGCGAAAACGGGGGCTGGTTCGGATCGAAGAGGCACTGGAGGTCCAGCAGGCGTGGTTCGAACGGTGGTTCGGGATCCATCGGGGACGCTGGCTCCACCGCCGCATGCGAGGACTGGACCCGTCGAGGGTGGATCCACGGGAACCCCGCAAGTCCATCAGCTCCGAGCGCACGTTCTTCCAGGACTTGAAGTCGGATGAAGACCTGGAGCGTGTGTTGTTACGCCTCTGCAGGTCGGTCACTCATACGCTCCGCAAGGCAAGGCTTCGGGCCCGAACGATCACCGTCAAACTCCGGGACAGGGACTTCAAGACGCGTTCACGCTCACGGACGGTGGCCGAGCCGCTTGAAACCGACGGCGCCACTTACCGGGTCGCCCGAGAACTCCTTGCCGAACTGAGGAGCCGACGCAGGACCCCCGCGCGGCTCCTCGGCGTGGGCCTGACCAACCTTGGGACGGGCGACGATCCCGTTCAATTCGGATTGTTCGAGGAGGAGGATCGCCTGGAGGGCGACCGAGAACGGACCCTCGGCCACGTCGTGGACGGTCTACGCAAGCGTTTCGGAGACCGCGCGGTTCTCCCCGGCCGTATCATCGGTGACTGACATGAGTCGGGCTAGGTAACGGCCGCCAGGGCCACTCCAGATTACCTCCATGCCCCACCCGGCGAGCCGGGCCCTCGTGTCCAGCGTGTCCGGATCGATGAACAGCTGCGGAAAGATGTCGCCCACGTGTTCTCCGACGGAAAGCTGGTAGTGTAACTCACCGATGTAGCCGTCGTCGTCCTCGAGATCCTCGTCCCCGTCCGTGTCCGGGGCGTCCCGTAAATCGGTGGAATCCAGGATGAGCGCCCCCTGCGGCTGGAGGACCTTGGCCGCGGCGGCGAGCAGCCGATCGAGACCAGAGAGGGTCTCGGCGATCATCGAGCCGTTCATGAGCAGGATCACCGTGTCATAGAGAATCGCTGACGGTAACTCGAAGAGGGTCCCCTCCCTGGCGTCCTCCACCCCCCGCTCGCGCATGATCCGGACGGCCTCAGGGATCAAGTCCAACGCGGTGACCTCGTGCCCCCGCGCCTGAAGCACCAGGGCATGGGCACCCGCGCCCGCACCGATGTCGAGGACTCGGGGCCCGCACTGGCGGAGTGCGATCGACTCCCACTCCTCGAAGGCCCCCTCTTTGCGAAAAAAAACGATGGGTGGACTTCTTCCGTCGGGCCGAAATCGTTTCGAACCGTCACCGCGAAGTCCTCTCCGCGATCGTGGAAGGCCGCCAAGGCCGACCCGAGCGGAGACCAAGAACCGCTCACCCGAAAACGGGGTGGCTGCTCGGACGTCACACCTTTCCGGTGATCTTCCAGGGCTTTCTCTCGAAGTAGTCGTCCGTCAACTCCTTGATCTTGCCCGAAAGCAGAACCAAAGCGATCAGGTTGGGGAGGATCACGATCCCGAGAGCGATATCTCCCAATTCCCATACGAGATTCAGAGCCACCAACGCCCCCACGTAGTGCATGATCAGGTAGACGACTTTGTAAGGGAAGACGGCCCCCTCGCCAAAGAGGTAGATCGCGCAGCGGTCTCCGTAGTAACTCCACGCTATGGCGGTGGAGATGCCGAAGAGGAAAACCGAAAGGATCACGATGTAATGGCCCCAATCGCCGAGAGGCGAGAGTCCCTGTCTGAAGGCATTCGTCGTGAGCGGCGCTCCACTCTCCACCGCCATTCCCCAGAGCGACGTATAAACCGTCCCGCCTTCCCCTACGGCCTCACCTCTGGCGGGGAACACCGAACCTGTGAACGCCTGCGTCCTGTCCTCGTCCGTGAAGAGCGCGTCCACCGCCACTTCGTGCCACGCTACAAGAGCAGCACCCCCTGCAATGTGCGCTCCGTCTTGGATTTGGATCTCGGCGGGCGGATCGACGTCTTCATATCCCTCCCCGACGTCTCCGGAAACCCAACTGAGATCGCCGCCCTCGAGCGTGATTTCGGTGGGGAAACGCTCATCGTACACACCCGTCATAACGATCACGAGTGCCGTCATCGTGACGATCACGAGCGTGTCGATGAAGGGCCCGAGAAGTGCAACCACGGCCTCGGAGACGGGCTCTTCCGTCTTCGCGGCTGCGTGGGCGATGGGTGCGGAACCCTGACCCGCCTCATTGGAGAAGAGGCCTCGATTGACACCCCAGATCATGGTGACCATGATGGCGCCCACCCCGGTACCGGCCACTCCTGCCGTGGGATTGAATGCCTCGCTGAAGATGGTTCCGAACGCAGGGACGACATCTCCCAAGTTCATGAACACGATGAGCAGGGCGGAAAGCACATAAACCGCAGCCATGAACGGGGCCAGAATGCTCGTGATGCGACCGATACGGGTTATGCCCCCCAATATCACCGAGGCCACGATCGTGACCGTGATCGCACCCGTGATCCATGCGGGAATACCGAACGCGGTGCCCGCCGTGTCGGCCACCGTGTTGGCCTGAATGGCATTCCCCGTGAAGAAGGCCGTGAACCCCAGCATGCCGGCGAAGAAAACGGCCATCCATTTCCAGTTCGCTCCCAGCCCGTGCTCGATGTAATACATGGGCCCGCCGGAGACGGTGCCCACTACCTTGGCCGCCTCTTGGTGCACCGAGCGGTAATGCATGGACAGCGCGACCTCGGCATACTTGGTGGCCATTCCGAGGATCGCGGTCAGCCACATCCAGACCAGAGCACCGGGGCCTCCCCAGTGAACAGCCAACGCGACGCCGGCAATGTTGCCGATGCCGACTGTGGCCGAAAGTGCGGTCGAAAGCGCTTGGAAGTGCGAGACGTCGCCGGTGCTTTCGGGATCATCGTAGCGGCCGGTGGCAACCGCGACGCCATGGCCGAAATGCCGAAGCTGGATAAACCCGAGGCGCAGCGTAAGGAACGCGCCCGCCCCGATGAGGGCGATAACCACGAGGGGAATGGTCGAGTCCCCCAAGGGAATCCCCGCCTCCCATACGAATACCCGGATGGCGGTGACGACGTTCTCGAGAGTTTCCATTTACGCTTTCCTAGGAGGCTTCCGAAGACGAAAGCGAGGAAGATCGTGTGGTCGGGTCACCCGGGCAAGGCGATCCGAAGGACCCCGGGTTATTCCGACAACATCCTTCCGAGGGGACGCCCACCGAGCAGATGTAGATGGACGTGAAAGACTTCCTGGCCCGCGTGGGCCCGACAGTTCAGGATGAGCCTGTATCCGGCCTCGTCGATCCCCGCTTCCTCAGCGAGCCTGGCGGCCACCCGGATCATGCGGCCAAGCGCCGGCTCGTCCTCTTCGGTCACGTCGGCGACGGTCGGAACCGGCTTGTTGGGGACGACGAGAATGTGCGTGGGCGCCTGGGGTTGGACATCCCGGAACGCCGTCACCAACTCGTCTTGATAGACGAGATCAGCGGGAATTTCCCTGCGGATGATCTGCGCGAAGATCGTGTCCGTCATCCTGAACACCATCCCGCGTAGGTGTGGCTCGGCGGGCAGCTCGGCGGGCGGCTCGGCGTGACCATGCAGTCGATGCAGTCGATACAGTTGCCGTTGGCTACCCCACCGCGTTGATCATATCGAAGATGGGCAGATACATGGCTACGATCATTCCGCCGACTACGACTCCGAGTACGACGATCATGATCGGCTCCATCGCGGCCAGGAGTACTTCGACAGCCGCGTCCACCTCATCGTCGTAGAAGTCGGCGATCTTCGTCAGCATGTTGTCCAAGCCCCCTGTCTGCTCACCCACATTGATCATCTGAACGACCATCGGCGGGAACACGCCCGACTCCTTGAGGGGCCCAGCGATCGTCTCACCCCCGGCGATGGAGGTGCGGGAGCTCATGACCGCGTCGTGGATCACCCGGTTGCCCGCCGTCTTCGCTGTAATCTCGAGTCCTTCCAGAATCGAGACGCCGGAAGAGACGAGGGTTCCCAACGTTCGCGTAAACCGCGCGACCGCCGCCTTACGTTGAAGGTCTCCGAGGATCGGCAACGTCAGTAGGATCCTGTCGATCGCGAGATTCCCCCCAGGGGTAGCATAGATCGCTCGAATGGCGAAGGCACCACCTATGATCCCGCCCAGAACGGCCCACCAGAAGGCCTGCAGAAAGGCCGACATTCCAATCACGATTCTCGTTGGGAGCGGAAGGGGGATACCCGCCGATTCGAACATCGTCTGGAACGTCGGGATCACGAAAATCAAGAGAATGACGATGGCCATCCCGGCCACGGAGAAGATCACGGAGGGATAGACCATGGCACCCTTGATCTTCCGTATGAGGGCGTCGTTTTTTTCCAGGAAGGTCGCCAGACGCAGCAGAATGGTATCGAGGATACCACCCGCCTCACCGGCAGCCACCATGTTTACGAAAAGTTCACTGAAGACCTTCGGGTGCTTCCCAATCGCGGCGGCGAGCGTATGGCCCGACTCGACGTCGTACAGCACTTCCCGGAGAACCTTGGCCAAAGCCGAGTTTTCCGTCTGCTCAGCCAGAATGTCCAGGCTCTGCACAAGAGGCAGACCCGAGTTGATCATCGTCGCGAACTGACGCGTGAAGATGACGATGTCACGAGTCGTGATCCCCGTACCGAATTGAATATTGAACTGCTTTGTCTTCTCCCGAACGTTGACCGGGATCAGTTTCTGCTTGTGGAGGAACGCAATGACGTCTTCCTTCTTGGCAAGTTCGATCGTCCCCTCTCTTATGTCGCCACCCGCCGCGGGGCGGGCACTCCAGTCAAAGCTCGGCATCTTGTTTTACCTACCTCTTCCTTGAGTTGGTCATGAGCTCGGCGCGAGTTCACCCACAGCGCGCAGAAATTCGTTTGGGTCGGCGGAGCGCTTGAGCGCCTCCTCCTTTGTGATCAGGCCCTGCAAAAAGAGCACCTGGAAAGCATCATTCATCGTCTGCATGCCGTGTTTCTTCCCAGCCTGCATGAGCGAATAGATCTGATGGATCTTCTCGTCACGGATGACGGCACGGATCGCCGGAGTGCAGATCATGATCTCGGCGGCGGCCACTCGGCCGCGTCCCTTCGCCTTCGGGAGCAGCATCTGTGTGAGCACTCCCTCGAGAACGAAGGAGAGCTGGGCGCGTACCTGCGATTGCTGGTGAGACGGGAAGGCGTCGATGATCCGGTTGATGGACTCTGCCGCGGAGTTGGTGTGAAGCGTAGCGAGCACCAGATGACCGGTTTCGGCGATCGTGAGTGCGGCCGCGATGGTCTCCAGATCCCACATCTCACCGATCAGGATCACGTCGGGGTCCTGCCGAAGTGCGTACTTGAGTGCTCTTGTGAAGCTCTGCGTGTCGGCACCTACCTCACGCTGGTTCACCATACACCGTTGGTGCCTGTGGATGAACTCTATGGGGTCCTCGATCGTGATGATGTGCCCGCGGCGCTCGCGGTTGATCTTGTCCAGCAAAGCGGCCAGCGTGGTCGACTTCCCTGCGCCGGTGGGACCCGTTATGAGAACGAGCCCGCGCGGGCGATCCGCCAACGTGGCGAGAATCGGAGGCATGCCGAGCTTTTCGATCGTGGTGATCTCGTACGGGATCTGGCGGATCGCCATAGCCACACAGCCCCGCTGTTTGAACACGTTGCCCCGGAACCGAGACAGGTTCTGGACACCGAAAGAGAAGTCCAACTCGTCCTCGGTCTCGTAACGCTTCTTCTGGTGCTCCGTAAGGATCGAGTACGCGATCTGGAGCGTGTCCTTGGGCTTCAGGACGTAGTTGATGGAGGAGTCGCGCAGTTCCCCGTCGACCCGGATCTTCGCCTTCACACCCGCCGTGACATGGAGGTCCGAGGCTCCCTTCTGGACCATCTCCTGAAGGAGAAGCCGGAGATTGATCTCAGGGTCAGCCTGCTGCTGTGGTGGTGCAGCGGGCGCGATAGGGGTCGTTTCGTTCATCGATTCGCTTTAAGAGAAGTGTTCATGCGTCAATCGGAGGCGGAGGTCTCCTTAATGACCTCGTCCAACGTCGTAGCGCCTCTTTCGACTTTCTTGAGGCCGTCCATCCGAAGAGTGAGCATGCCATTGTCCAGTGCCACCTCGCGGAGTTCGTCCGTGCCGAGATTCGCCATGATCGCCTTCCGGATCGACGAGTTGACGAGTAGGACTTCGTACAAACCCTGGCGCCCCTTGTATCCTGTGCCGTTACACGAATCGCAGCCCTCTCCCTTATAAAAGGTTGTTTTACCTGCCCAGTCGAGCGGGACCTTGGCGGAGTTCAGGAAGTCCTCTTCGTAGGTCGTTTCCACCTTGCAATCGTCACAGATCCTGCGCAGAAGCCTCTGGGCCGTGAGACAATTCAAGGCCGCGGCCAAATTGAAGGGCTCCAACCCCATGTCGATCATTCTCGTGATCGTCGAGGGCGTGTCGTTCGTGTGCAGTGTGGAGAGCACCAGGTGACCGGTGAGCGCAGCCTTGATGGCGATGCTGCCCGTTTCGAGATCTCGAATCTCACCGACCATGATAATGTTCGGGTCCTGCCTCAGGAACGCCCTGAGCGCCGCCGCAAAGCTCATCCCGATCTCGTTACGGACGAGAACCTGGTTGATCCCATGGAGGTTGTACTCCACCGGGTCCTCGGCGGTCATGATATTCACGCCCTCATCGTTGATCTGGGAGAGAGCGGAGTAGAGCGTAGTGGTCTTCCCGGATCCGGTCGGGCCCGTCACCAGGACCATGCCGTAGGGGTTCGCGATCGAACCCATGAACTCCTTTTCGGCCTGGGGCTCGAACCCGAACCCGCTGAGATCGAACGTGAGGTTCCCCGCGTCCAGGATACGCATCACGATCTTTTCGCCGAAGATCACCGGGAGCGTCGAGACGCGGAAGTCGACCACCTTCCGTTTCATGCGGAGCTTGATGCGCCCGTCTTGCGGAACCCTGCGCTCCGCAATGTTCAGGTCGGAAAGAATCTTGATTCGAGACACGAGTGCGGCCTTCATCTTCATCGGCGGCTTCATGACCTCGTAGAGCGTTCCGTCCATCCGATAGCGTACCCGGATTTCTTTCTCATACGGTTCGATGTGTATGTCGGAGACACCCTTGCGAACCGCATCGGTGAGGAGGCCGTTGATGAACTTGACGACCGGCGCTGCGTCGACCGCAGCCTCGAGAGCCGCGAGACTTTCGTCGTCTACTTCATCTTCGACGAACTCGAGATCTTCTTCGAGAAAGTCACCGAGAAGGTCTTCGACTTGGTCTTCCGAGACGCCGTAATACTTCTCCAGGTGCTTCCGTAGTGTGTACTCCCCGACGATTACCGGCTCGATATCGTAGCGAGTCTTGAACCGGAGGACATCGATAGCTTCCATCTCGGAAGGGTTGGCCATCGCCACCGTCAACGTCCGGCCCACCCGGCGCAGCGGAAGCACGAGGTGTTGGTACGCCATGTCCCCGTCGATGAGCTTGTAGATCTTGGCATCGACATCGACCTTCTCGAGGTCGACCGCCGGAAGGCGGTACTGCTTGGAGAGCATCCGAGTCAGCTCGTTTTCGCCCACGAACCCAAGCTTGACCAAAGAGTACCCTACACGCGTACCACCTTCTTTGGCGTCTTGAAGCGCGGCGCTGAGTTGATCGGCATCGATGAGGCCTTCTCGAACGAAAAGGTCACCGAGGCGAACTTCTGCGACGTTCGTTGCCATCGCTGGAGGCCTCCGCAGGGCGGAATCGGTTGAAAACGCTTGTATCCCTAACGCCAAATTTAGAATCGGGAGCCCCCAGCGGGCAAGAAGAAAAACACTCAGCCCCCGATGATGACCAGGGGCCTCAGCCGTTCGATCGTGGCCGATCCAATCCCCTGGACTGATTGAAGCTCGTCCAGCCTCCGGAATCTCCCGACGTTCGCTCTTAGTGTAAGGATGCGCTCAGCCATCACCGGGCCGATCCCTGGAAGTCGCTCCAACTCTTCCCGGCTCGCACGGTTGAGGTCGAGACGAGCTGGCTTGCGAGCCGCCGGACCCGTGTCCGGAGGGCGCGACCGGGCGGAACCGCCGAGCGGGGGCTGGGTCGGCCATTCGAGGTAGGGTGTGATTCTGGCAAGTGTTGCCGGCCCCACGCCCGGTACCGACAGCAGATCGCCTGGCTCGGCGAACGGCCCGCGGTCCCGCCTCATTTGAATGATCCTGCCGGCCACGGCCGGACCTACGCCGGGTAGGCGATCCAGATCCTCCTCTCCGGCTGTGTTTGGGTCGATGCGTTCATCGCCCCGCAGCGGAAGCGCCCGCCTCTGGGCCTCGTCCCGGCTTCCCCTGCTCTCATCCAGGAGCACGGCCAGCCCGGACGAATCCGCGACTGCGGCTCCTTGGGTCGTCACCGGGTTCCGGACACTTTCGGCCGCAACTCGAAGGAGTCCCAGGCCTAGGACCAGAAGAGCGGCATGCTTGAGAGCGCGGGTCTCGGAGTAGGTCATGCGCCACGGTGCGCCCGACAGCCGGGCGTGGCCATGGCTATCTGAGCAGCCCCTCGTCCGCTATGACAAAACGACCAAAAAGGCCGAACTGAAATTGAGAGGACCCCGACTGGAGCCCGACGAAGGACCGCCGATCCGTGTACGAAAGCTGGAGCCGAACGTCGGTGCGGGATATGGCGGTCTCCACCCGAAACACCAGGCTCCGAATCAACTCGTCCAGGAACGGCACGCACTCCGCTCCGGTGGCCGTGGTGCGACAGTTTCGATTCGACGCGTACTGAAAGAGCGCGGACATCGTAATCGGGCGGGTCAAGCGGGCAGCCCAACCGAACGGGGGCGGCATCGAGGCCGTGAGCGAAGCCGTATGATTGTTCCTGCTTCTTTCAGTTTCTCCGGTGGGGTCACTTCCCTCACCACCCGTGAATGATCCCCGATAACTAGTCGACAAGCCACCGGCCCACACGAGCGCAATTTCCACCGGGATCCGTTCGTCCTGCTGAATCTTCTCCTGGAGGCCAGATCCGCCGAAGGCAGCTCTCTGCTTGATGCGCTGAAACCCTGCGGATAAGCTCACACGACTGACCAACCCCTGGTCTGGGAGGGGCAAATTTGCCAGTGAAAGATTCAGGTCTGGCCAGGTCTTCCGCCGGAGCGTCCGGTCACTCCGAGTGTCCAACGTGTTGGTCGTTGCCAGACGGTAGTTCACTCCCACTCGAAAATCCGCAGGCAGGCGCACGCTGGATCGGACCGTCCAGCCGACCCGGTCCGTAAACGTCGTGGCGGTGTCGGCCCCCAACGCGGTATATCCGTCCCGACCAATGAAGCCGTAGCGGTATGAAAATTGTGGATCCACCGGATCGCGATCGAATCTCGACGTCACCCCAGCTTGGTAGGTGACGGTAATCGGGTCGATCGCACTCGCCACCGCTCCTAGCCTTCGGCTGAGCGCCGATCCTCCCGCGGCTCCCCCGCCGGACGTCCCAAAGACGGTAGCCGGAACGACGGTGATCTGGCCAGTGAAATCGCGGCCGCCGTTGACGTTGCGCACCAGTGCAGCAACGGTGTCTCCGACAGGGTCCACGGAGCGGTCGACAAAGGTGGCTGTCCGATGACTGGAGTAAAACGTCTGCCAGCCAAGATCCGTACGAATCCAATCACCGAAGCGTGGCTCAAAGTTCATCTGCGTTCGCACGACCTTGTCGGTCTCCCACCCGAGATCGATTCCCAACGGCGTAAGCGTCTCGTCGAATAACAAGTCCTGGACGTCGGAATCTACGACCGCCTTTCCGGGATCGAGAAGGTCCCGCCCCGTCACTACATCCGCCTGAGCCGAAAACGTCTCGAACGGCCGGAAAACGATCTCGAAAGCACCCTCCAGCGATTCGCGGGGCGACGGTGTGGGACTCACCAGGGAATCACTGTCCTGCTCGAGGATCTGATCGAACCGTAGAGCCTCTTGACGGCTGCCGGCGTAGGACACGCCGAAGGAGAGGCGTTCCGGGCTCCACCGAAAACGACTGTCGACGACCTCATCCTCCCATGCCCGTGGCAGTAACCAGCGCAGCACCGGCTTCAAGAACCCAGGGACGATCCCGAAATCACGCCGACCCACGGCCCGACCATATCCCAAGTGCCCATCGATGCCCCTTGCCGACCCTTCGGAGGTAATCGTCGTCGACCTGGCCGTGAAATAGCCGGCCCGGGCTTCCAAACCGTCGAGCAGGAGGCCGATCACGGGATTCGCGGTCGGCGTACGTTTCCGAAACGCCACGTCGATACGTGTTCTCTGTGACCCCGGATCCCTTAGGTCCTGAACGTTGTCCACCCGAACGTCACTCCGGCTGAGGAACCGGGGATCCTGGTCGTTTCTGACGTGGGTCACCGTGACGGGAATCTCAACCCCCCAGTCCGCAGGAGCCATTCGGTCGAGATTGAAGGTCGACCCCAAGCTGATGATGCGGTCCCCCTGAAACGTCGGATTCTCCGTCAACTGTCTGAAGAGCGCACCACGGTTACTGACTGCCAAATGTGTCGTCCAGACATCGGAGGCCTCGACATCCAGCGCGAGATAAGAAGCCATCCCCGCGTCCCGAAGCGGGGAAGAAAGCCTCATTTCGTTGATCCACACCTCTCCCGTTGTCGGGAAGTCCCCCTCGTTCCAGACCCCCATCGACAATTCGCGGACAGCCGCGAGGTTCGGGGCTCGGGCCCGGTCCTTGAGCACGATCGCGTACGTCGAATCCCGTGCCCAAAATTCGAGCGGGGGGTCGTTGGGTCCTCGTGGATCGAAAATGAGGCTTTCCTCCGCTCGTCGTCGAAGGTCGATCCACACATCAAAATCTATGACGATCTCGGGGAGCCAATCGTCAGGCGCGATTATTCCCGGATTCGGTACCGGTTGAAGCCGGGTTCGATATAGGTAGAAGTTCTCGGTGTCCTCTCCGACTTTCACGAAGAAGGACACGGGCACAGTGGCCCCCCAGTCCCCGCTGCGTGCGAGCGCCCAGAGTTTGAGCTCCCGATACGACAGAAAATCCCTCGGACGCTGCGGAAACCGGTCAAAAACCTCCGCCCGGGATCCGGGCTGCACACCCCCATACTCCAGCTTGAGACCCTTTTCGTTGAACTCCCTGCCCAGTCCACCGAAGGCGGCCGACGGATCGTCCAGTTCCTCGATAACACCGGGGGGCGCCTGGTACACATCTCCATCAGTGACAGCGCTCACGGGGCCCACCTCAGCGCGCCCGAGTATACTCGCTGTATCGCCCACGATGCCGTCCAGGACGCCCGACTCAGTTCGTTTCACCCAATGGGCTCCGACCAAGCGCATTCGGAACAGAGTGACACTTTCGGCGACCCGGCCCGCGACCGTCATGCGAATGTGCTTCACCGCTCGAAAGTCAGCCTCCGAAAAGGGTCCGGGCACCTCGGTGGCTCCGGCCCCACGAATCGGGATACGATAGAGCTGAAACTCGGTCCCCGTCTCCGCCTGGTTACGTACCAGAAACGGGGATGAACCGTCGAGCCGAACCACAAACCGCAGGTATCGTTCGAGGTTGTCCAGGTTCCCGTCCCCGTCCAGATCTTCGGTGTCCTGAATGCCATCGCCGCGCGTGCAGTTCGCCCTCGGGTCACCGAGGTCGTAGACGGCCCGGGGCTTCCCCTGGCATGTCTCTCCCCACACGCCCCTCTGATCGGCGGCGTCACTCCAGACTTCCCCGAGGCGCGGGTCCGCCTCGTGATCGAGACGCCCGAGCCCCCACGGGGCACCATTTTCCTTCACCCCCGCGGTTCGGCCCTGGTCATCGATGAACATCGCGTCCTCGCCGACTACACCCAGGTCGATCACGAGGCTGAGGGAGTCGCCGTCTGCCGCGTAGAACTCCAGCGACTCCGTTTTGGTGAGGTCCATCCCGGTGGCGCTCAGGCTGGTCGTAATAGATCGCCAGGATGGCTCGGCCGGACTGCTGGAACTCGGAGTGAACGTCATTACCATACCCGACTCACGGGCCTGACTCCCGACCACGTTGATCTGGTGATCGACATCAACTTCCGGGAGAAAGCTGACGAACAGACCGAGGCTGTCCTGCACCGGCCCCCGGACCACCCAGGTATGCTGCCAAACGAGACTCCCCGCTGCGGACTCGTCTACCGGAAGCGGCAAAACGGTTTCCGCTCCGTCCCAGAAAGCCGGGGCGCTACCCAAGAACCAATCGGGCGAGTCGAGAGAGAGCGGCCTTTCATTGGACGTATCGAAGTCGTCCAGGAACACGTCAGCGCGAACATTCGGATTGGGTAAAGAGAGGGCGACCTCCCCCTCCAGGCCAACCCTGGAAGGTCCCCCCAGCCGCAGGGCTGGGATCTTCTCCAGCAACCGGTCGAGGCCACTCGCAGGAAAGTCGAAATCCATGCTGAGTCCGCTCAGTGTGATCGCCGCAGCTTCATTTCCCAGCTGTGGCCGATTGACCAAAGCCTGCTCACTCTGACGTAGAGCCAAAACATTGAACCCCCCGAAGCGACCGGCCTGGACGCCACCGTTGAAGCCGAAAACGGAGGTCGGGGTGACCTGAAAGATCGACTTCTGCTCCCACGAAACCCGTACAACGGGCTCGGATGCCGTGGCGAAAAGTGCCTCCGGCTGGGTCAACGTCACCTGCCCGATCGTGTAGTCGATTGTATAGTCGAGGTCTCGGACCAGGAGACGATCTCCGAGGAAGACTCTTTCCGACTCGCCGCGGACACCAAGCGCACCCAACGAGAAGGACGAGATCACGCCTTGACTTCGTAATTCGAACGGGATGGTCAGGCGGTAGAGCCCGCCGCTCTCCCGCAGAAAAGGATCCTCGGCTTCGTAGATCGTCGGGTTCCCATCGGACCCGAGAATCTGCTTCGTATCCTCGGCCGTCAGGCCTAACACCGGTACAGGCGGCGGGGTTTGAAACGGGCGGAGCGTGGGAAAGAAAATGAAGACGCCCGTAACCACAGGCTGCTCCTGAATAAACTCAGCGGTCCACTGGTAGAGTCCGCCCGGGTCGAGGACGTCGACGGGGGATTCTTCGTCCAGTCCAAAGAGCCGCAGGAAGGTCACGTCCCTCCCGGCAAGATCGCGCGCGAAGGTACGACCCGCGCTGAGCTCGCCCAAAGAGATGGACAATCCCACCGAGGACGGCTCCACGTCGGGCGACGAGGAGACACGGTACACGTGATGCATCTCCTGATCCCAAGTGGGCAGGCCCGGCCTGTGGTTGGCCCTCGATGCCTGCAGCAGCTTGAGCGAAGGGCGTCCGCCGGCATTGTAGACTTGCTCGGGATTGTACGTGCCGATCGTGTCACCCGTTACCGAAACGTAAGTCACGGCGAGCATCTCGTCCCGGCCGAGGGGCCGCCTCAGAGCCACCCACAGCCCGCTCGAATGAACCGAATAGTCGACGCCTGGTTGAAGGAAGCGGAACCACCCCGACTCCTCTACAGTAATTCCGTTCCGGCTGGCGAACCCGTCTGCCTGTATGAGCCCGTCCACCTGCTGCCGCGTCACCGGATCCGTCTCGAATCGATAGATCTGAACCGGGTCCACCCCGGGTGCCACGTCCAGGGGCGCTGAAGACGGATCCAAGCCCAGAACATCGATGTGCGGGCTGCCAACGATTTCCGCAGGGTCGACGAGAAAGAAGAATTGGCCTCGCACATAGTCCGCATCGTCGAGAACGAGCGTGTCGACCTGCACGAAATTTTCCTGTCCCGGGCCACCGCTCAAACGGAATTCTCGACTCGACACGTCGCCCGTTTGTTGAGCCCAGACACCTCCGAAATCGAGCGGACCCGCCTGCCCCGTCATCAGAAAACCGAAATTCCCTGCGGGAACGCCTTGGGTCAGAAAGCGCGACCTGGGAAGAGCGAAGGTGACGTCCCCCAACTCCAGCGTCTTCAGGACCGCGTCGTCGTCACCCTGGTAGAAAATATTGACGTTGTTGGCGGCGGAAAACTCACGCGCCTGGTCGAAGTCCACATCCAGTGTGATGCGATCGGCGATCGTCCCAGCGGCCCGAACAGAAAACTGAATGTCGGGATTGAGTTGCGGGAGCAGACTGGGTTCGCATGAGAACTGCACGCGCTTATCACAAGGGCGGAACCGGGTCCAATCGCCGCCCAATTCGGCCTGACCCACGATCTCGAAGTCCAGGTCAGCGAGCCCGCTCGCCAAGCCACTGTCCGTTGGCACACCAATAGGGGCCGCCCGGCCCGCAGGGACAGGCTCGAAGAGAGCCCTCCGCCTCAGGGCCAGCCGCCGGCGGATCAGCGTCGGCCCTCGAGCTACCACCCAACGAGATAGATCAGGCGTGGGCCCATCAATGACGATTGCGGGACTAGCCAACTCGATCGGTACGAGGAGTGGAACCGACTTCAGGCCAATTCGGCCGACCGTATACCCTGCTTGCACTGTCCGGCCTGGAAAGGGCGAAAGAAACGTGGGAAGTTCGAACTCGGGTGGCTGAAGACGCACCGTGTCCGGTAGGGTCGTAGATCCTTGCCCATATGCTGGCCGGGGTGCAAACATGGTGAGGACCAGAAGGGCCAGCATCAGAGCCATGAATCGGCTGCTTCTCTGGGACCGGATCTCGGCATACGGTGTAGGGGTGTCGATATGAGGATCATCACCAGATATCTAATCCGCGCCCATACCGGACCGTTCCTTTTCGCATTCTCGGCTCTCACCGGGCTCCTGTTCCTGAACGCGTTCGCTCAGCGGATGGACGACCTCGTCGGAAAGGGACTCGCCTGGGACGTGATCGGCGAGTTCATGCTCCTGTCTCTCCCTCACACCATCGCGCTCACGCTCCCCATGGCCATCCTGGTATCTGTACTCTACACCTTCAGCGAGCTTACCGCCGCCAACGAAATAACCGCCATGGCCGCGGGTGGTATCAGACCGCTCCGGATTCTTCTCCCACTTCTGGGAGTCGGTACAATCCTCGCAGGCGTGATGCTGTTTTTCAACGACCAAGTGCTCCCGGATGCCAACCACAGACTCAAGAGCTTGATCATCGATATCTCGAGGAAGAGTCCCACATTCGAGCTTCGCGAGCGTGTCATCAATGAGATCGATACCGAGGACAGAGACGGGGCGGTGTACCTTCAGGCGTCGACCATCGACCCCTCCACGAACGAGATGACGGAGGTCGTCATTTACGATCTCACCGAAGCGAGCGCTCACCGCACGACCTATGCAGCACGTGGAACCATGGCGTTCAGCGACAGCGGCGGCGACCTGTACCTGACCCTCTACGACGGCGACGTTCTCGAAGCCGCCCAAGGGAGGGGAGGGGAATTCAACCGATCGGAATTCGAGGTCCAGATTGTTCCGCTACGGGGGGTCGGGGACGAGCTTGAGCGCAGAGACGGGGGCACCGTACGGAGCGATCGCGAGATGTCCATCGCGCTGTTGAGGGCCGAAATCGTCAGCCGAACCGAGGAACTCGTCCGGATTCGGCAACGAAGCCTCGAGCTGGCTCAAGAGACGATCTCGGGTGCGCTGGGATATCCCGACCCGGCCCTGCTCGGGCCGGACGAGTCGGAACCCGCTCCCCTTCGTGGACGCAGTTCCATAATCGCCGGGGCCCGCGGCCAACGGCTAAGCTTCAGAAGCGACGATCTAACTCAACAAGTCGCGTTGGCCGGCCGCCAGAACCTTGCCCGGGTTTCGGCTCTTCAGACATCGGCGGACCAGTTTCGTGTGGAGGTCCACAAGAAATACTCGATCGCGTTCGCCTGCATCGTGTTCGTCCTGCTCGGCGCGCCACTGGCCATCCGCTTCCCCCGAGGAGGAGTTGGTATGGTCATCGTCGCTTCGACCGTCATCTTCGCCGTGTACTGGGCGGGCCTCATCGGCGGAGAGAACCTCGCCAATGAGGGGGTCGTGACACCGTTTTGGGCCATGTGGACGGCGGACCTTGTCTTCCTCGGTCTCGGACTCGCGTTGGCTGCGCGGATGAGCCGAACCGCAGGCACGAATCGCGGGGGCAACGTCGGCAATGTGCTATTCAACCTCTCGAGTTGGGGGCGTCTGATGGCCACCCGTTATCGCAAGGCATGATCAGAATTCTGGACCGTCTGATTGCGGGGACGTTCCTTCGCATCTTCGCTCTGTTCATCCTCGGCGCTCCCCTCTTGTTCGTCGTGGGAGACATCGTGGAGTACGTGGACCGGTACTTCGAACGGGGACTTTCGGTGGGGGAGGTCGCCACCGCCTACGTGTACATGCTCCCCGAGTTCATCTCCTGGTCCTTTCCAATCGCCGCCCTGATCGCCGTGGTGTTCACGATCCATTCCATGACGCAGCACAGAGAGGTCCTTGCCGCCAAGGCTGGGGGAATTTCGTTTCACCGCCTGATGGCGCCGCTCGTCGTATTGGGACTAGCCTTGACCGGGGCGGGACTCCTCCTCAGTGAGGTGGTGCCCGTGGCCAAGAGACGCTCCGGACAGATTCTTCGCAGCGAAGAGATCGGACGCCAATGGCGGGCCGACTTCGTGTTCAAGACAGACGACGACCGGACGTTGACGGTCAGAAGACTCACCGTCTTCCCACCAAGGCTGACCCAGGTCGTGCTCGAGGTTCCTGCCGGATCTGAGGGGGAGGCGGCACAGCATCTTCAGGCGACGCAGGCGCCGTTCGACGGCGTGCGGGGATGGACATTCGTAAACGGGTATTTACGTATCCTTCCCTACCGGGCGGCCCCGCTGACGTTCTACTTCGACTCGCTCCGGTCGAGTGGCTTCGGCGAGCCCCCGGAGGGTCTCCTCGGGCAGCCCAGCGAGAAAGACGAGATGACCGACTCCGAAATCGACCGGATGGTGGCCAACCTCACTCGCTCCGGCGGGGACGTCAGTGCGTTATTGGTCGAGAAGGGACAACGCAAGGCCATCGCGGTAGCGACGTTGGTGATTATTCTGTTCGGTGGCCCGCTCGCAACGAGCTCGCAACGGGGGGGGAGAGCCTACGGAATCGGGGTCGCCCTGGCGTCGGTGATCCTCTACCTGCTCATGTTCCGCCTGACGGGAGCCGCCGGCCAGTCCGGAGCCATTTCACCGCTGCTGTCCGCCTGGCTTCCGAACCTCTTGTTCCTGACGTGCGGACTCATCCTTCTCAAGCGCGTGAGGACTTGAGGACCACTGGGCGGGAGTGGCGACTCCTTTTCTTGCGTGTGGAAGGGAGAGGGATCGACGGTCCCCCTCCGGTCAGCGCTTCGCTCCACGGCCTTCGGCCGCGGACTGCCCTGCGGGGGACCATCGATCCCTCTCTGCCAACGTACGTGAGACACGGAGCACGCAAAGAATTAGAGTAGGGCGAAGGCAGAGAAAACGAACATGTTGGGACTGCGAGAGAGAATGGAAGAGAATGGTAGTGCCCCTGGAACCGGGGAGGCCAAGCGAAGCGCGGCAGCTCCTGCGGACCCAGAGGTAGTAGATAGGCCGCTACGGCGGCGGTTCAGTCCGTCGTACAAGCTGCGGATCGTCGAAGAAGCGGACCGGTGCACCGAGCCCGGCGAGGTGGGTCAAGTCCTGCGGCGAGAGGGCCTGTACTCGTCGCACCTGACGACGTGGCGCAAGGCGGCGCATAGCGGGTCGCTGAAGGCCCTGTCGAAGAAACGCGGCCGCAAGCCGGAGCGAAATCCGCTGGATGAGAAGGTACGCAAGCTGGAGCGGCGAAACGCACGGCTCGAGAATGAGCTCAGGAAGGCACACCTGATCATCGACGTGCAGGGAAAAGTTGCGGGGCTGCTGGGGATAAGCCTCGACGACGGGACAAACTCTTGAAGGCGGCCGATGAGCTGGCTAAGCACGTCGGTGTAAAACCGGCGTGCGCGGCCCTCGAGGTCTCCCGATCGACGTTGTACCGTCGTCGAGGCCCATCAACCGGGCAACAGCAGCCCCGCCCGACGCCCGCCCGGGCATTGAGCGAGACGGAACGAGGCGAGGTCTTCGACACGCTGTGTTCGGAGCGGTTCGTGGACCGCTCACCCGCCGAGGTGGTGGCCACGCTGCTCGACGAAGAGGTCTACCTGTGCAGCGAACGCACGATGTATCGTGTTCTGGCCTCCGAGGTGCCGGTTCAGGAACGCCGGGCGCAGCGCACCCATCCCGAGTACAAGAAGCCCGAGTTGATGGCCACGGCGCCGAACCAGGTGTGGTCCTGGGATATCACGCGGCTGCTCGGGCCGAAGAAGTGGAGCTATTACTACCTCTACGTCATCATGGACATCTACAGCCGCTACGTCGTGGGCTGGATGGTGGCGGACCGGGAGAACTCGGCCCTGGCCGGCCGGTTGATCCAGCAGAGCTGCCTGAAGCATGGCGTCCAGCCCCGGGTCCTGACCCTGCACTCGGATCGGGGAGCTCCAATGACGAGCCAATGCACCGCTCAACTTCTCGCTGACCTCGGCGTGACCCGCTCGTTGAGCCGGCCTCAGGTGTCGGATGACAACCCGTTTTCCGAGGCTCAGTTCAAAACCTTGAAGTACCATCCCTCGTTTCCCGGACGGTTCGGGGATCAGGGCCAAGCCAAGACGTTCTGTCGATCGTTCTTCCGCTGGTACAATGCCGAGCACCGCCATGGCGGCATCTCGATGCTAACCCCCGAGCAGGTCCACTTCGGGAACGCCGATCAGGTCATTGCCGGCAGGAAATCCGTGCTCCGCGAAGCATGGGCCGCTCATCCCGAACGCTTCGTCAGAGGTGTGCCGAAGCCCAAACCGCTCCCGGAGGCCGTCTTCATCAATCCTCCCATCCCTTCCCTCACCACACAGGACATTGCTCTCTAATTAATCCCGTAGAGTGTCCCATTGTCGTTGACAGGTTCCGGATCCCTCTCCCTCAAGTGTATTTCTTGGAGCCGAACACCGCCCGCCCGTGCTTTGGGGGGGCTCTGGCGGGTAGGTGGGAATGAGCAGCCGCCCCGCCCAAAAAGGGGGCTCGGACCAGCCAATCCCGGGCGGTCTCCGCCGAATAATCCAGGCGTCGGTGACGTGCAGTCCAACGGTTGAGACTGCGCCGTCCAAGAGATTATTGCACCGCAAGATATGCGCACCGCAAGATGCCAGATAGGAGAGTTACTGGAATCCTTGTTGCGGTCAACCCATGATGGGCGGGTAATGCAGTACAATAGGAGTTAGGCGTCATCTGAGAGGTGCCGTGGAAAAGCTACCCTCCTTCCTGTTCTACGTCCAAGAGATTATTGCACCGCAAGATATGCGCACGTAGCCGCATGGTGCATCGGGATCGGGCTCTTCAATCAGACCGTGGACCAAGTTGTGGACTTTCCATGGGTGGCGGCGAGCCTCGAAGGCATGGATCTGGCACGCTTCGACCCAGTGCTGGCGACCTGGGCCCGATGGATTGGACTCAACCTGATTGCTGCCGGAGTCGCACTGATCCTCCTAACCAAGAACCTCGGGACATCTCGGTCTGTGGTATGGGCGGCAGGTGTCCTCTCGGTTGGCGTGGTTGGAGCTCAGGTTGTCAGTGCCGCTTCGCTCGGTGCTCCTCTCCCCCTCTTGCTGGTCCCTGCGGTAGCGCTCCTTTGCGCGATGACCGCCGTAGGCATCTCACTAAAGACATCGAGGCGCGATGACGCCTCCTGAGAAACTACCTGGATTATCACGGGGTTGTCGGGGTGAGGAGCGGTGATTCGAGGATGAGACCAGAGTCGATTTGAACGAGGTCGAAGCCGAGGGACTGAGCACGTTTGCGCAGGCCGAGGAGGGCGCGCTTTCGGTGGCGCTCGTCATAGACCGCGGCGGGCTGATCGCGGTATGGCGAGCGGTCGCGGAGCATGCGGAAGATAATGATGGCGAGCTTACGGGCGGTGGCAGTGATGGCCTTGGCTTTGCCGATGCGTCCAGCGAGGCGGCGGTAGAAGGCAGCGAGGGCGTGATCACTGCGGGTGAAGCTCATGACGGCGATGCGGAGGGTCTTGGCGGCGCGACTAGAGGAGGGTTGGGTGGCGGAACCGAGGAATTTGCCACCGGAGATTTTGTTGTGGGGCGCGAGGGTGAGCCAGGAAGCGAAGTGGTCGGGAGAGGGCCAACGACTCATGTCGAGTCCGGTCTCGGAGATGAGCTGTAGCGCACTGTGGGGCCCGATCCCGGGCACCTCGGTGATATCGACGCCGCCGGAGAGCACGAAGAGCGGCGAGCGGATGTCGAAGAGGGGCTCGTTCTTGCGGGGTCTCTTGCTCTTCGGCCGAGCGGTGAGTTCGCCCTCGGGGGTCGGGCACTGGGCCACGAGGTCGCGAATGAGGGCTTCGATCTGTTCGTCACAGGCTCGGATCTTGTCTTGGTAGACGTCGAAGAGCTCGATGGACTGGCCGAGCGCGAAGACGAGTTCGGCTCGGTAGTGGCCGGTGAGGGACGCGACGAATTCGTCGGTCGTGGCCTTGCAGCGGTGGTCGCGATGGCGGGCGAGCAGGGAGGGGTCGGTGTGGCCGGCGACGATGTCGCGGAGGATGGCCATGCCGGTGACGCCGGTGACGTCCGTGAGGACGTTGTGGAGCTGGAGGTTCATCAAGGTCATCGACTTGTGCATGCGCTGGATGTGGGCCGCGGCTTCCTGCACGAGGGTGCTTCGGTGACGCACGAGTGTGCGGATGGCGGTGATCTCGGCATCGGGTCGGAAGCTGCCGCGCAGGAGCCCGAAGGTGTGCAGCTGCTGGATCCACTGGCAATCGACGACATCGCTCTTGCGACCCGGTACGCCTTTGACGTGACGTGCGTTGACGAGCAGGACTTCGAAGTCACGCTCCTGGAGGATCTCGAAGAGCGGGATCCAGTAGACGCCAGTCGACTCCATGGCGACGGTGTCGATGCCGCAGACGTCGAGCCAGTCGACGAGCGCGTGGAGGTCCGGGGTGAAGCTCTTGAACTCGCGCACAGGTTGATCGTCGCGATCCTCGGGCACGGCAACCCAGTGGCTGGCCGAGCCTATATCGATGCCTGCCGCGTCGAGGTGGACCCTCTCGAGGAACTTCGCCACTCGGTTCCGTCGGTTCCGACGATTCTTCTTCGAGGCTTTGGGCCTGCGCTTCATGGCTCGCTCCTTGGCTCTGTGATATCGAAGGAGCATCGAAGGGCAGGGATGCGTCTCGTGAACACTCTCCTGAACGGGATCACGCCATGCGCGTCACCAATGATGTGTTCGCTACAACCCATGGACCATGCTAACAAACGGGGACATGCCACCAGTGGCGGATCGGCCTCGGCCCTCGGATGCGATCCGCCACAGGGTAACAGATCCTCGGCCCAGGGCCATGGCACAGTTTCTCTCTCATGTCGCCGGCCCCTCCGGGGGTCGGTGCGTTGCTAACAAGCGATTGCTGCAGTCGCGGAAAGCATCAGGCTCGCGCGCTTCGCTTGCGGTCGGCAGATTAGCCGCGCAGCAGAATCGCAGAGACGTTAGGCAGCGAGTCTAGATCCAAAAAGCCCAATCTAGGGAAGCTCTGAACAAGACGGGTGTAGTTTCATGGTATGAAACGACCGGGGAGTTGTGAGCGGGCCATGGAGCTTCAGATGAGTTTCGCGGAGCTGGAGTACGATTCGAAGAAGCGGCGGACGCGCCGGGAGATTTTCCTGGAGAAGATGGAGGGGCTGATTCCCTGGCAACAGCTGGAGGATCGGATCGAGCCGTTCTATCCGAAGGCTGGCCGTGGCCGCCGCCCCTATCCGCTTGGGGTGATGCTGCGGGTTCATTGTGTGCAGCTGTTCTACAACGTGAGCGATCCGGGCATGGAGGATCTGCTCTACGAGGTGGAGTCAGTGCGCCGCTTTGCGGGTCTGCGCCTGAGCGGTTCTTTGCCGGACGAGACGACGATCCTGAACTTCCGCCACCTGCTGGAGACGCAGGGCTTGGGGATGGGGTTGTTCGAGGAGATCAATACGCATCTGGCGTCTCTCGGGCATCGGTTGAAGACGGGGACGATCGTGGATGCGAGCATCATTGACGCGCCGTCGTCGACGAAGAACCGCAGGGGAGAACGGGATCCGGAGATGCACCAGACGAAGAAGGGAAACCAGTGGTACTTCGGGATGAAGGCGCATATCGGGGTGGACGCCGAATCGGGTCTGGCGCACAGCTTGGCGACGACGGCCGCCAACGCGGCGGACGTGACGCAGGCGTGCGTGCTGCTGCATGGTGACGAGACGGAGGCATGGGGCGACGCGGGCTACCAGGGTGTGGACAAGCGCCCGGAGAACAGGGGTTGCGAGGACTACTGGCGTCGCCTGGCAGGTGGCGATGAAGCCGGGCAAGCGTCGCCTGCTCGATCGGGACGGCGCCGAGGCGGCGGCCGAGAAGCGCAAGGCATCGGTGCGGGCGAAGGTGGAGCATCCGTTCTTGTATGTGAAGCGGCGCTTCGGGTACGGTAAGGTGCGCTACCGGGGACTGGCGAAGAACACGCAGCGCATCGCGTTGCTGCTCGGGTTCTCGAATCTGCTCATCGCTGGCCGCTACGCGACCGGATAACGCGGGGCCCATGCGCCCATGGGCCAGCGCGAGGGCGGGAGCCGGACACATCGAAGCGACTTCCTGACGGTTCGGACCGTTTCTCCGGCGCGCCAGCCAGCACTTCATCGCTCCGATAGGTCTTCGAACCTGATCTTCGAACCGCAACCGATCGCGTTCCTCCCAAGATGGGGGTTGTTCAGACCTTCCCTAGCTGTTTCCGGAAGCTCTACGTGTGCCCCGAGGAGGGAATATCATAAGCATCAGCCATCCACTACCTGTTCCTCGGGGATGTCGAGGCCGGCCTCACGAAGAAGGTTGAAATATGCGGCAAAGAAGGTGCGGTCCGTATTTGGCCAAACTCGCTCGAAGAACTCAGGGGAGAAGTCGGGCTGCATCTCTAGCAACGTGCTCACTGCCGCCCGCGCTTCTTCGGATCTCCCTTGCCCGGCCAACGCCCCTGCCAAATTCGCGTAGGCCCAAAAGCTGGCTCTCGGATGACGAGACGCTCGCCGGGCACATTCCTCGGCCTGTTGAAACTGCCCCAACACACAGTGGGCCCCAGCTCGAACGGCCCGAAACACCGGAAGATACGGATCGTGCGGGCTTAGTTGTTCGGCCAGCATAAACTCGGGTATAGCTGCTTCCGGACGGCCCATGAACAGGAGACACAACGCAAGGCCGTAGTGCGCGAGCGCAAAACTGGGATTGAGGTCGATCGCCGTCTCCAGTTCGGCGACTGCCGATGAATGATCGCCCAGCGCCGTGTCAACACGGCCCAATACGCAGTGAGCGGTAGCATCTTCTACGTCGATTGCGACTGCCCTCAGCGCGGCTTGCCGTGCTTTCTCCAGGTCCTCCGAGACAGTGTCACTAAAGACGAGTACGACATCGAGAAAGTGGCTGTAGGCAAGGCCTGCGAAAGCCGGGGCAAAGCCTGGATCAATGTCTGCCGCGCGCTGAAGCAACCGCTGGGCCTCGGCGTTCTCCTCCGCTGCCAGCTGCCACATATGCCAAAGCCCCCGCTGGTAGCAGTCCCAAGCGTTGAGGCTTTCCGGTGGCTCCCGATAGGCCCGCTCACGCTCCACCTCAGCAAGCTCGGGTTCGATTTCACCCGCGATCGCCTCGGTCAGGTCGTCTTGGATCGCGAAAATGTCAGCGAGCTTCCGATCGTAACGTTTCGCCCATATGTGATTGCCAGTAGTTGCCTCGCTTAGTTGGGCGGTAACCCGAACGCTGTCGCCGCCCTTACGAACACTCCCTTCGAGCACGTAGCGCACACCCATTTCCTGCCCCACCCGCTTCACATCCACCGCTTGACCTTTGTAGGTGAAGGTCGAGTTGCGGGCTATCACGAGCAGCCACCGGATGCGAGACAACGCGGTGATCAGGTCCTCGGCAATTTCATCGGCGAAATACTCCTGCTCTGGGTCGCCACTCAGATTGTCAAACGGCAAAACGGCGATCGAAGGCCTGGCGGGACTCGTGAGAGGCTTCTCTGGCGCGGTGGCACCGGACGCCTCCCGTCCCGTCACCCGGAACGCCAGCACGGGCCGTGCGATATTCCTGACGGCGTGTGTACCAACGTCCTCAAAGCTGTGGTTGGTCTTGCCTTCGACCTGCTCATGAGCGCTGCCTGAGAGACAGATGCCGCCGGGTTCGGCCAAGCTTTCCAGCCGCGCGGCAACATTCACGCCGTTGCCGTAGACTGTACCGTCGTCTTGTTCAAAGATGTCGCCGAGGTTGATGCCCACTCGAAATCGCATTCGGCGATTTTCAGGCAGGTCGGCGTTGCACCCTTCAAGTTCGCCCTGCACATCCACAGCGCATTGAAGTGCCTCGACGATACTGTCGAACAATGCCAGAACACTGTCGCCTGCTGTATCGACAACACGACCGTGATGGTCCGAGATGTGCCGTCGAAACACATCGCGGTAGGCATTGAGCGTGTCCATCGTTGCACGCTCATCGTCACCCATCAGCCGACTGTAACCGGCAACGTCAGCGCTCAAGATGCCCGCCAGTCGGCGTTTGGCCTCAGCCATGCGTTCCGTCTCCCCCTCTGCGACAAATAGTACGACCGAAGATACGGGAGGACATCGTGTTCGCCCAGATTCCGGCCCTGTCACTCACCGGGCCTGAGCGGTAAAGGACCTGGGTAACAGTTAAGTCAAGAGACCTGGGTAACAGTTCTCCGTCCTTTGTAGGTGCCACCAGTTCTTCTTTTCCCTCTGCCGAGGGAGTCAAAGATACGGTTCTTGGGTTCAACGAATCGACCGAGCCAGATGGGACCGAAGTAGACGTCGAACAGGCCGTGGGATCACATGGGTTATGATGTTGTACAATTGTACATGTCTAAGGCCCGGTGCGGATCGTTACAGACACTTCAGTTATCATTGCGGTCATCGCTGGCGAGCCGGAGAAGGCGAGGCTCATCACCGTGACCGATGGTGCGGAGCTACTCGCACCTGAATCCACTACACTGGGAACTGGGTAACGCCCACGCTCCAGATGAAGCCCGACGTTGTGGAGCTGGGAGTGGATGCGGTTCACCATCCGGGTCCGTTCGCGTACGTCCCGCCCCGCCCCTGTAGCCCAGAGAGCGGTCCGTTCCCCCCCAACCATGCCAACGTGAAGAGGGGTTCACGGTCCCGCGCAGGACAGTCTGCGGCGAAGCCGTAGAGCGAAGCGCTGGCCGGAGCGGGATCGTGAGCCCCTCTTCTGCCACGAGAAAAACAGGAGGGCCCCGGCCCCCGCCGACCGCTCGGCTGGATCTATTTCTATGCGGACCCTAAAGGCCTGCTAGAAATTCCAGAAACCCTCCCGTCAGGCTTCCTCCGGACACTTCCTGCACCGGTCCCGTGAGCGTGATCTCCATCGCCGCCGTGACGGTCACCTCCATGCTACCGCCCTCCATGCGAACCTCGAACTGGCCGGGTGCGGCTCTTCCCGACTTCACCGCTGCGGCCGCAACCGCGCAGGCCGACGTTCCAGAGGCGGAGGTCGGTCCCACGCCTCTCTCCCAGATCAGCGCCTCCAGGGTTCGGCCGTCGAGCACGCGGGCAACCTGGACGTTGGTACCGTCAGCGAAGGCAGGATGAATGGAGATCTTCGGCCCGATCTCGTCGATAAGCTCGCTCTTCCACTCGCTGGGAAAGACTACCACGTGGGGATTGCCAATCGACACGGGATGTACGACCGGGTTCCCGGCCACACCGAGATCGAGTCTTTGGTCCGCGTCCAAGGCTTCAGGGTCGAGTCCAACGGCTTCGGGTCCGTGGCCGGACCGACCCATCTCCGCTGAAACATCGTACAGGCCTCGCTCCGGAGGACCCAACACATGCAGCCGCACGGTGTCTCCTCCCACCGAGACGTCGAACGGCTCGCCGCCCACGAGCCCCTCACGTGCCAAGTACGCAGCCAGAATCCGGAGGCCGTTACCGCTCCGCTCGAACTCGGAACCGTCCGGATTGAACATCCGGAGGAGAAACGGCCGGCTGGTCCGATCGAGAAGGAGCACGATTCCGTCACTACCGGGCCCCCTCCAGCGGTCACAGACCGCGATGATACTCTCGGGGTCGAGCACCCATTCGTCCCCGGCCTCGAACACGAGATAGTCGTTACCTAGGCCATGCCCCTTGAAGAACGCCGAGGAAGCGCGAGCCGTGTCACGCTCTGGGAGAGTCACATCGAACTCCCGTCGTCCGTGTCCGAGGTCGTTTTCCGGCTCATGCGAAAATCCGTGAGATGGAGAAGGCTGTACTTCTTCAACAGGCCTCTAGGCCTACCGTATGGAGGACCGGTGCGCAACCATGAAACGCGACCCTCTGAAGGTCTCACTCACGAGGCCTAGGAATCGCTTCCCAGAGGTACTACCTTTTTTAGAGACGTTGGATGGGGTGATTTGAGGCGTATTGCGGCCCGACACAAACCGCTAAAAAGCCAGACCTCGACGCGGACGTATTGCGGCGGGGTTTTGAAATTCGGACCGCCCCTCCCCGCATGACTCCGAGAGGCGAACGAAATCCATGGTCAGGCCTACTCACAATGGCGAACGCTCCGCCGCACTCCAAGCGGCTCTAGCGAAGCGCATCCTCATTCTGGACGGTGCCATGGGCACCGTGATCCAGAGCTACGGGCTGGCCGAGGAGGGTTTTCGGGGTGAGGCCTACCGCGATCAGCCGGAGGCGCTTTTCGGAGCGAACGATCTGTTGTGTGTCACCCGGCCGGACATCATCCAGGAGATCCATCGGTCCTATCTCGAGGCCGGCTCCGATATCATCGAGACGAACACCTTCAACGCTCAGGCGATCTCGCTCGCCGACTACGGGCTCGAGGGGGAAGCATATCGGCTGAACGTGGCTGGGGCGGCCTTGGCCCGACAGGCCGCCGATGAGATGACCGCCCGAACGCCCAACAAGCCTCGTTTCGTGTGCGGAAGCATCGGCCCCACCAACCGTACCGCGTCCATGTCTCCCGACGTGGACAACCCTGCGTTCCGGAACGTCAACTTCGACGAGCTGGTGCAGGCCTACACCGATCAGGCGCGTGGGCTCTTGGATGGAGGGGCCGACATCCTGCTGATCGAGACGATCTTCGACACGCTGAACGCGAAGGCCGCCGTCTTCGCTATCCTGAGGCTCTACGAAGACAGAGGTGTGTCCCTTCCGGTGATGATCTCGGGAACGATCACGGACGCCAGCGGCCGCACGCTGAGCGGGCAGACGCTCGAGGCCTTTTACAACTCCATCCGGCACGCCGAGCCGTTCTCCGTGGGGCTGAACTGCGCCCTCGGGGCAGAGCAACTTCGACCGTACTTGGAGGAGCTTGCGCAGATTGCGGACGTGCCCGTGAGTTGTCACCCGAACGCCGGACTTCCGAATGCCTTCGGGGAGTACGACGAAACGCCGGACGTCACGTCGAGAATCATCCGGGAATTCGCTGAGGCCGGTTTCGTCAACATCGTGGGTGGTTGTTGCGGTACCGTGCCTACCCACATCGAGGCAATCGCGGACGCCGTCGCGGACCTTCCACCCCGAACCATTCCCAGACTCGAGCCCCGGTTCCGGGTAAGCGGCCTCGAGGCCCTCACGATCGGTCCGGACTCCCTCTTCGCGGACATCGGAGAGCGCACCAACGTCACAGGCTCGAAGCGATTCCGAGACCTCATCACCGACGACGCGTATGAGGCCGCCGTCGAGGTGGCCCGACAACAGGTGGCGAGCGGTGCCCAGATGCTCGACATCAACATGGACGAGGGCTTGCTCGACTCGGTCGAGGCCATGACCACGTTCCTCAATCTGCTCGGCTCTGAGCCATCCGTGAGCCGCATCCCCTTCGTGGTGGATTCGTCGCGCTGGGAGGTTCTCGAGGCCGGGCTCAAGTGCGTGCAGGGCAAGAGTGTCGTGAACTCGATCAGCCTCAAGGACGGAGAGGCTGCATTCATCGAAAAGGCTCGCCTGGCCAGGCGTTACGGAGCCGCGGTGATCGTCATGGCGTTCGACGAGGAAGGCCAAGCGGACACGGTTGAACGGAAGGTCGCCATATGTGAGCGGGCGGCTCAAGTGCTGCGTGAGAAAGTGGGTTTCCCGCTCGAGGACGTGATCTTCGACCCCAACATCTTCGCAGTGGGAACCGGCATCGAAGAGCACAATGCCTATGCCATCGCCTTCATCGAAGCCACCCGGCAAATCAAGGAGCGCATTCCTCATGTACACGTGAGCGGAGGGCTGAGCAACGTTTCGTTCGCGTTTCGCGGGAGCCCGCGTGTGCGCGAAGCGATGCACTCGGCCTTTCTCTACCACGCCATCCAGGCGGGCCTGGACATGGCCATCGTGAACGCCGGAGCACTCTCGGTCTACGACGACGTGCCGGCCGACCTTCTCGAGGCGGTCGAGGACGTGCTCTTCAACCGGCGCCCCGACTCTACCGAGCGCCTGACGGCGCTCGCCGAGCAGTACGCCGGGGCGACGCAGGAGCAGGTCGTGATCAACCGGGAATGGCGATCCGGTCCGGTGGAAGATCGTCTCCGTCACGCGCTCGTACACGGGGTCACGGACCACATCGTAGACGACACCGAGGAGGCGAGGAGCCAACGGGCTCGGGCGCTTGAAGTGATCGAAGGCCCCCTCATGGACGGCATGAACGAGGTCGGGGATCTGTTCGGTGCGGGGAAGATGTTCTTGCCACAAGTCGTAAAAAGCGCCCGGGTCATGAAGCAGGCCGTGGCCCATCTGGAGCCCTTCCTGGACGCCGAAAAAGCCGCGGGTGGGCAGGATACGAAGTCCGGAAGCCTGGTAGTCATGGCCACCGTGAAGGGCGACGTGCACGACATCGGCAAGAACATCGTCTCGGTCGTGCTCCAATGTAACGGCTACGAGGTCGTGGACCTCGGTGTTATGGTCCCCGCTGAGACGATCCTACAAGAAGCCCGGGACCGGCGCGCGGACGTGATCGGCCTGAGCGGGCTCATCACGCCTTCTCTCGACCAGATGGTCCATGTGGCCGCCGAGATGGAGCGTCTGGACTTCGACGTGCCCCTCCTCATCGGTGGTGCGACGACGTCTCGCAGGCACACGGCGGTCCGAATCGCCGAGAGGTACAAAGGTCCGACGGTTCACGTCGTGGACGCCTCCCGGTGCGTTCCGGTCCTCCGGGCCGTGCTGGATGATAAGAAGCGCGAGGCGTTCATCACACAGCTTGACGAGGACTACGCCCGGGAGCGGGAGGCCCACGCCACCCGAGCCGCGAAATCCAGGCTCATTCCCATCGGAGCGGCTCGGAGGAACGGAGTGCCCCTGGACTGGAGCGCATTCGAGCCGGTGGTTCCGAGCGAGCTGGGGATTCATGTCTTCGACGACTATCCGCTCGCCGAGCTCGTGGACTACATCGACTGGAGCCCCTTCTTCCACGCCTGGGAAATCAAGGGCCGGTATCCCGAGATCCTCGATGACCCGAGCGTGGGAGAGCAGGCCGGCATTCTACACGCCGACGCTCGTACGCTGCTCGATCGTATTGTTTCCGAGGGCCTGCTGAATGCGCGCGCCGTGGTCGGCCTCTTCCCCGCTCACCGCATGGGGGACGACCTCGAAGTACTCGCCATCGACGGCGATTGGTGTACGGTCCACGGTCTTCGCCAGCAGTTCGAGAAGAAGGATGGGCGGCCCAACGTCTGCTTGTCAGACTTCGTGGCACCGAAGGAATCGGGGCTCGCCGATCACGTTGGCGCGTTCGTGGTGACCACCGGACTCGGCCTGGAGGAGTTGTGCACCTCGCTCGAAGAGAAGCTCGACGACTACGGAAGTATTATGGCGAAGGCACTGGCCGACCGTCTGGCGGAGGCGTTCGCGGAGCGCCTGCACGAGCGCGTCCGGCAGGACCTCTGGGGCTACGAGGTGGGCGACCGCCAATCCCACGCCGACCTCATCTCTGAGAGTTATTCCGGAATCCGGCCCGCGCCGGGGTATCCGGCCTGCCCGGACCACACTGAAAAAAGGACCTTGTTCACGTTGCTGGACGCCGAGCGCCACACCGGGGTCAGCCTCACCGAAAGTTACGCCATGCTGCCGGGCGCCTCGGTGTCCGGCTGGTACTTCGCGCACCCGGAAGCCCAATACTTCGGCCTGGGCCGGATCGGGAAGGATCAGGTGACCGATTACGCCGAGCGGAAGGGAATGTCCATGGCCGAGGCCGAGCGTTGGCTTCAGCCCAACCTAGGGTATGAGCCGGAGGAGGAGGCCCCGTGAGTGGGCAAGAAGCGAAGGAGACGAGCGTCTTGAGGGAACTCATCGACGACGGGCGCGTCCACGTCATGGATGGGGCCATGGGAACGGAACTCTACGCCAGCGGGGTCTTCGTCAACGTTTCGTACGACGGGCTCAACCTCGAAACGCCCGACATCGTAGAGAACGTCCACCGCAACTATGTGAACGCCGGCGCCGAAGTCATCGAGACCAACACCTTCGGAGCCAATCCGGTCAAGCTCTCCAGCTATGGCCTAGCCGACCGAACGGAGGAAATCAACTGCGCTGCTGTACATCTGGCCCGAAGGTCAGCCCAGAGTAGGGCTCTGGTGGTCGGGGCCATCGGGCCGTTGGGCATCCGTATCGAGCCGCTCGGACCCACGTCCCGTGAAGAGGCCCAGGAGTTCTATCACCGGCAGATCGACGGGCTCGTAGAGGGCGGCGTAGACGGCTTCGTCCTCGAAACCTTCAGCGACCTCAACGAGATGGAGCAAGCGTTCAAGGCCGTCTGCAGCCGATCGCCCCTCCCTGTCATTTGCCAGGTCACGGTAGGGGACGACGCTTGCACCTCGTACGGTACGTCTCCGGAGGACGTCGCCACCGAAGTTGCTGCGTGGGGCGCCGACGTGATCGGGCTCAATTGCTCCGTCGGGCCGGCCGTCATGCTCGACGCGGTGGAGCGGATGGCCAAAGTGACCGATCTACCCCTTTCGGCTCAGCCCAACGCCGGACTGCCCCGAGCGGTAGGCGATCGCAAGATCTACCTCGCCAGCCCCGAGTACATGGCGCAGTATGCCCGCCGTATGATCGAGGCGGGAGCCCGCTTCGTCGGAGGATGCTGCGGCACGAGCCCCGAACACATCCGAAGCATCCGAGCGCTGGTGGGTGGCGTGAGACCGCCGTCCACGCGAGTCCGCCCAGGCTCTCACGTCGAACCGCACGACACGCCGATTCAGCCGGACGTGCCGCTCGGCGAGCGCTCCGCGTGGGGACGCAAAGTCGCCGAGGCGAGCTTCGTCACCAGTATTGAGATCACGCCGCCCAGGGGTTGGGACGCCGAAGACCTCTTGGGGCAGTGTCGGCGCATCCAGGCGGCCGGAGCCGATACGGTGAACGTCCTGGATCACCCGCACGCTCACGCTCGGATGAGCGCCTTGCCCGCCGCCATGCTGATCGAAAGGGAGGTAGGCATCGAGACCATCGTTCACTATCCCTGCCGCGACCGAAACATGACACGTATGATCAGCGACCTGCTCGGAGCCGCCGCTGCCGGGCTACACAATCTTCTCGTGGTCACGGGGCGCCCGCCCACGACGGGTCCCTACCCCGACTCGACAGCCTCACTGGACATCGACTCGATCGGACTCACCAACGTGGTCCACGGCCTGAATCGAGGCATCGACCCCGGGGGCAACGCGATCGGCGTACCCACGCGCTTCGTCATCGGGGCGAGGGTGAACCAGGTCGCCGTGGACCAAGACCGTGAAGCAGGACGCCTGAAGTGGAAGGTCGACGCCGGCGTCGACTTCGTGATCACGCAGCCTGTGTTCGACGCGGAACGGCTCCATACATTCTTGGAGCGCGTGCCCGACGTGTCCGTACCATTCGTCGTAAGTCTACGCCCCCTCACCTCGCTCCGTGAGGCCGAGTTCCTGCACAACGAGGTCCCAGGCGTCCACATCCCCGAGGAGATCATGAGCCGTATGTCCGAAGCGGAACAAGACGGCGAAGAAGCCGCCAGGGCCGAGGGGGTGAACATCGCACTCGAAGTGTTCGAGTCCATCCGAGACTCGATCGCCGGTGCTCACGTCCATGTACCGGACGGCAATATCGACGGAGCACTGGAGATTCTCTCAGGGGTAATCGACTCGCTCTGAGGGCCGGGCAATCACTTTGGCGAGCCTGTCCTGCACCCGTCGGTGGCCCAGGTTGCTGATGTAGACCTTTTCCGCGCCGGCGGCCCGTAAGGCGTCCAGGGTTTTCCCCAGAAGCTCTTCCGGCAAGGCACCCGCGTCGAATTCGCGGGTCAGCTCATTTGCCGGCACCGGAAAAAACTTCCCCAATCGCCCGAGCGTGCCGGGGTGGGCACTCCAATAGTAGAAAACGCCGAATATTCCGGGGTGGGAGACACCCCGGCGATCGCACTCCTCGAGGAACGCCTCGACCCGATCCGCGCTGTGGTGCGATACGACCTGCGTGAGGTAGAAGTCGGCCGAGAAATCGTCCGAGCCGAGGTACTCAACCTGCTTTCGTACGTCGCGATGCGGGTTCGCCCAACCACCCAGGGACAGCCCAGGTTGACGCTCACGAATCCGTTGCCTGAGCATGTAGGCGTGTGGAACACAGCGTGCCGGACCCACCGAGGTGTCTCCACCCACCACCGTGAGCGCCTCGAACCCCAGGGAGTGAGCTCGATCCGCGTATAGGAGGCAATGCTCGATCGTGTGCTTGCACGTGAGAAAGGGGACGAGTCGCGAGAGCGGCACATCGGAGCCGACGTTGGCCGCAAGATGCCCGAGGTTCTCCTCTTCCCGCGATCCGACCGCATCATCCGTCAGGAAAACGAAGATGTCCTTGAGCGCGAGATTCCGGATGGAGTGGTTGAGGTCGATCCAGTTATCCATTCCCTCGGCAGGCGAAAGCCCACTCCGCGGTGGCCGAAGCTCCACGGTGATGAGCGGCCCCGGACGCCGCAGACGGTCCACCAGTGCTGCGGTCACCCCTGTCCTCCCACAAGACGCTCGATCTCGTCGGGGGACACCGGTAATCCGGCCGTCAGCACCTCATGTCCTGCGGCCGTCACGACCACATCGTCTTCGATCCTGATCCCGATGCCCACATATTCTTGCGCGACCGTGGAATCCTTCTCTTCCGAGACCGCCGAATCCTCTTCTTCCGAGACTGCCGAATCCCCCAGCGGGCCTTGAAAGTACAGGCCCGGCTCCACGGTCAAGACCATCCCCGGCTCCAGCACTCGGGACACACCGGAGGCGGCATAGTCACCGACGTCGTGCACCTCGAGTCCGAGCCAGTGCGACGTCTGATGAGGAAAGAACGGCTTGTAGGCCTCGGTATCGATCACCTCCTCCTTGTCGCCGTCGAGAACGCCGAGGTCGAGGAGTCCGTCGACGAGCACGTCTAGCGCGGTGTGATGGACCTGTTCGACCGTCACACCGGGGCGAATACCCTCGATAGCCCGATCGTGCGCCTCCAGCACCAGATCATAAATGGCTCGCTGGGCTGCCGTGAAAGATCCGGATACCGGAAAAGTACGGGTGACGTCGGACACGTAGAGTTCCGCCTCCGCACCGGCGTCCACCAGGACCAAGTCCCCGTCAAGCATCGTGCAGCTGTTGTCCACGTAGTGAAGCACACACGCGTTCGTGCCCGAACCTACGATCGTGGGATAGGCGGGGCCCGTCGCCCCTTTTTGTCGAAAGGCTCCATCGAGGATTCCCTCGAGTTCCCACTCTCCCATCCCGGGCCGCACGGCTCCGAACATCTCGGTAAATGCCTCGACCGTGATCGTGGCAGCCCGCCACATACGCTCCAGCTCCTCCGGGTGTTTCATGAGCCGTCTGGGATCCAGCAACCGCCCGGGATCGATGATCGCGCGGGGCCCGACCCCCTTCCTGGCGCCTCTCAGCCGAGCAGCCTGCAGAGCCCCGAGCACCAAGCTCTGTAGGGGAGGCTCGGTCCCGATCCGGAAGTACACCTCCTCGGCCTCAGCGAGCAGCCTCGGAAGATGTTCGGAAAGCACGTCGTTTCCATAGGTTGCATCCGCACCGAAAACCTCTCGAGCCCGTTCCGGCCCAAGCCGCTCTCCGCTCCAGCGCTCATCCTCGGGACTCCGAACTCGTACGAAGAGTACGAAGTCGCCGTCCTCACCATCGGGACGAAGCACGGCCACAGCCCCCGGCTCCGTCACGCCGGTGAGATAAAAGAGATCGCGGTCCGGCCTGTGTCGGCCCTCGGAAGTGTTCGTCCCGGAGCACAGCACCAGAGCAGAACCGTCCAGATCCGCCAGAATGTGCTTACGCCGTGCGGCGAAAATGTCGGGTGAAAAACCCCGCGTCGGATCAGGACCGTCTTTCACGCCTCGTCTCCACGCTGGGATTCACCCGTCGAAGGGTAGGGCAACCGCCACGACAACCGCCACGGCAACCGCCTATTCGCCGCCGTCGCTGACGGTGGGGGCCTGTTCGATCAGCCAGTGCTCGAACCAGCTACGGATCCGCTCCAGCCGATCCACGAGGAGCCAAGGCTCTCCCGTCCGTGACAACCCGTGAGAAGACCTCGGGTAGCGCACCATCTCCACAGGCACGCCCAAGCTCTTCAGGGCCATGAACCACTGCTCCGCGTCACCGATTGGTGTCCTGTAGTCGTTCTCGCTGTGGATGATGAGCGTGGGAGTCGTAACATTTTCGACGTACGAGATCGGTGACAGCCGACGGTAAAGATCCCTGCGTTCCCACGGCGCGCCGAAAAATTCGTACTCGGTCAATCTCTGGGAGTCGGAGGATCCCCACCAGCTCTCCCAGTTGACGATGGAGCGAGAAGTGACGGCGGCCTGAAAACGGTCGGAGGTGGCCGCAAGCCAGTTCGTCATAAAGCCGCCGTAACTTCCACCCGAGACGCCTACACGAGTCGAGTCGGCCTCCGGGTACCGGGCCAGGGCCGAGTCCACACCGGTCAGGAAATCCTCTCTGTCCATGACACCCCACTGCCCGCGGGTGGCGTACATGAACTCGTGACCGTAGCCGCTCGACCCCCGGGGGTTGGAATAGAGGACGAAGAAACCAGCCGAAGAAAGCACATGGAACGTGGGGAAAAACGTGTTGCCATACCCACTGTGCGGCCCCCCGTGAATCTTCAGGATCAGCGGGTATTCGCCGCCGGGGGTGTAGCCCACCGGCTTGATGACCCACCCCTCCACCTCAACGCTGTCGCCGACCATCCACGTGAGCCGCTCGGGGGGCACCAGGGTAATCCCGTCCATCCAATCCTCGTTGAACTCGCTCGCCTGCCGCTCGACCGTTCCATCGCCTCGGGCCACATATAGTTCCGTGGGGGAGACAGCATCGGTGGCCGCGTAGGCCATGATGTGGCCACGGTCAGATAACGAGACACTGGTCAGTTGCCGCTCGCCGTCGGTCACCTGAATAACCGGGCCACCGGCCGCCGCGACCCGAAAGAGATGGCGATTCCCACGAATCGAGGCGGAAAAGAGAATAGAGATTCCATCCGCCGACCACTGAGGGGGGCCCGGCTCGAGGTCCCAGCCCTCAGTGAGATTGACGGGTACGGTCGTGAAGCGCCCGTCGCTGCCCAAGTCCACCACCATCAGATCTCTTTCCGCCCCGCGCTCGGCGGTGAAGACGAATGCCAATCGTGTGCCGTCAGGCGAGGGTGACGGCGAGGTTTCCGAGCCCGGGTTCGGCGTGAGCGCCGTCACGGAGCCGTCGGTCACACGCACAGCCCAGATGTCCCCGGTCAGCACGTCGCTGGACTCATCGTCCTGGTTCTCGTCTCCCGAGAAGTAGATGGTACGCCCGTCGGACGACCAACCAACCCCGGATTTGTCGAATGGGAGCGCCGTCAGCCTTCTTGGAGTGCCTCCCTCGGCCGAGACCAAATAGAGGTCCTCGGACTCGTTCACGGAGAAGTGCGGACGCAGCGTGATCGTACCGTCTGCCTTGTAGCGTGTGGACGTCACGACACGGCCATCGAAGCGCTCCCGGTCCAGCGTGTTCGAAAGTGCATCCGGAGCGATCCAGCCGTCGCGCTCGTCAGACTCGGTCTCCTCGGCCAAGGCGAGGTACGCGATCCACTCGCCATCCGCCGACCAGACCGGAGCCCCCCGGACCCCCTCGATGTGGAAAGCCTCTCCACCGGGGCCCGAGACACGGACGAACCATATGGTGTTGTCGTCGTCCCCGCGCTCCGAAGTGAACGAAAGAAGCGATCCATCCGGCGACCACCTCGGAGCGTATGAGTCCCCCGTTGGAGCGCTGAAAGAATACGGGTCGCCGGATGGACGCCCGTTCTCGAGCGCCTGCATCCAGATCTCCCGCTGGCGGCGATTCTCCTCTTCGAGAGTCCGTGTCACAGTAAACGCGACGAGGTCGCCCTCGGGAGAGACGGCCACGTCACCCACGGTGACCAGATCATAGTAGTCGGCTGGCTGAAGCCCACGCCGCTGCGCCGAGGTAGGCCCAGGCATGGCCGCCAGAAGCACCCAAGCCACGCCCAGCAGTCCGAGCGTTCTCGCTGATGTCGCCTTCAAACTCGTCTCCGTGTCACTACGCATAACGCCCGCCGCGCCTGTTTGGACCGATGCACGTGCAAAGGTATGGGGGATAGGAACTTGCCTCAAGGCGGACGGCGTTGGGATCCGATCATCCCCGTGCACGCCACCTGCAAGGGCGATGCCAGAGTCCCCATCCACTTGCACAGCGGTGTTGGACCCCCAGGGCCCACGCGGCGGTAAGAGATACGTGCTTTAGCCAGCAGATCAAGGATGGGAGAGGTTGGGGATGGCGGGTCACGGCACCGACTCACACGTACGCCTGCGCGCACTACGGACGTTCCTACACACGGCCCGGATATTGTTCCTGGTCACCACTTTCTTTTGGTTGCTCGGCGCGTGTATGCTTGTGGCGGCTCCGCTGAGCGCCCAGGCCATCACCGGGACTTTGGTCGAAGCCGAGACGGGTGCTCCCGTAGAAGGCGCCTCGGTCATACTCCTGAACCGCAGCGGTGATCAAGTAGACTGGCGCCTGACGGACGTGGCTGGACGGTTCGACTTTCGGATGACTCGAGCCGGAACCTACTTGTTGCGGGCGGATCGGATCGGCCACGCAAGCGTCCTGTCCGATCCGATTCCGGTCGACCGGGGCGTCACCGCGGTGTATCGGCTCGAGACCCCGGTGGAGGCGATCCTGCTGGCCGGGATCGACGTGAGGAGCAGCCGCCGTTGTGAGATCAGGCCCGGACGGGGCGCGTCCACGGCGAGGGTGTGGGAGGAGGCGCGCAAGGCCCTCGAAGCGACATCACGAACCAGCGGGCTGGGCGTTTACCACTTCGTGATTCGCCATTATGAACGGGAATTGGATGCCCGCGGCGGCCGGGTGAGGAGCGAGCAGAGCCGCATCCAAAGGGGTGGATTAGCCGGCCCCCCCCGCAGTCTGAACGTTGAGAGTCTACTCGAGAGCGGATTCACGCGCCCCGACGGCGACGGGACCGTCTACTACGCCCCCGACGCCGACGTCCTACTGTCGGACCTATTCCTCGACACCCACTGCATGAGCCTGGCCGAAGGAGAGGACGAGGCGGAGGGGCTTCTCGGGTTGGCATTCGAGCCGACGGAGGATCGCGGCGTCCCGGATATCAGTGGCGTCCTATGGCTGGACTCGGAGGATGGGGAGGTTCAGTGGCTGGATTATCGGTATGAGTTCCTGGACGTTCCCAACTCGGAGAGGCTCGGGGGAAAGATCCGATTTCACGGCCTCCCCAACGGGACGTGGATCGTGCGCGAGTGGAATATCCGCATGCCGCTCCTCGAGGCTACGCGTCGGTCAGGCCGGAGAGTACGAACGCGGCTCGTCGGGCTCTTGGAGGAAGGCGGCTCGGTCCTGCGCGTCAACAACCTGCAAGGCGATCTCGTGCTCGACTCGGGGGCGGGTATCATCGAGGGTGTCGTCCTCGAGTCCGAAGGCTCGGATCCGGTGGAGGAGGCCGTCGTTTTATTGGACGACAGCACGCGAGTCACGACCGATGAGGACGGCCATTTTCGGTTCACGGCTTTGGCTACGGGATATTACGGCGTGAGGGTATTCAACCCGGCCCTGGACTCACTCGGCCTGTCGGCGGAGCCGGTTTTTTTCGAGGTGAGTCCGGGTGAGGTCACCTCGGCGCGCCTCCGATTCCGCTCTTTGGACACCGTGATGACGGAGCGGTGTGCCACGGCCGACCCCTCGTCTTACGAGGGTATCCTAACGGGATTCGCGTTAAATGAGGTGGGCGACCCGCTGCCCGGCACCCGGGTCTCGGTGTCGTGGGAGGAGGTCGAACGACGGGGCGGGAGGGTCCGCGTAGCCTACAAGGTGCTCACTACGTCGGAACTCCCGGACGACGGACTCTTTCTGATGTGCGGCCTCCCGAGGGATCGCTCGGTCGACATCACCGTAGAGCGGAACGGTAGAGAGTCGCGACCCGAGCGATTTCAACTTTCACAAACGCAACGCGTCTCGCGCCGGGACATCACGATCCGGGGAGGGCGGTGAGGGTCGAAGGTGTCCTGTCTCGTCTCGCACGACGAGTCGTGGCCTGCTGGTAGCGTCTTAGAACCAGGGGCCCATCAACCGAGCTCGGTTCCGGCCTCTGGTCCTTTCGACGGTGCCGAAGTAGTGTGTGGGGCTTCCTCCGTGAACAAGGAACTTCCAGAACACAAGGGGATGAAGGGATGAGAGGCAGATCGATGTTCGTGATACCGGTTCGCATGAACGTTACCCGTTGGGTCGTGACACTCCTGGTGTCCATCGGGATGTTGAATCCCTGGACATCCGAAATCGCGGCTCAGGAGCCGCTCGATTCGGTCATCCCCCTAGACTCCATAGTGGTTACCGTCCTCCGGGCCACCGACGGATTGGGCCGCGCGCCTTATGCCGTCTCCGTGCAGAGCGGACGAGCCCTGCAACTGGGCAACACCGGCTTCTCACTCGACGAGGCGCTTCAAGGAATCCCCGGCCTCCAGATTCAGAACCGGTACAACTACACCGTGGGTGAGCGAATTTCCATCCGTGGTTTCGGCGCCCAGACCCCTTTCGGCGTACGTGGCATCACGACTCTCGTGGACGGGATTCCGGCGACAATGGCGGACGGCCAATCGGTTTTGGACCACCTCGACCTCGGCTCGCTCGGACGCGTCGAAGTCCTGCGTGGGCCGTCCGCGGCCATGTACGGCAATGGCGGGGGTGGGGTGTTGAGCTTCCAGACAAAGGCACCGGCCGAGGTACCGATCCGCGAGGAAGCCACGGCCATCTTCGGCGAAAACGGGCTCATGCGGCTTCAGAGTACGACGTCCGGCACGACGGGTGGGGCGTCATACCTCTTCAACGTTGCACATTTGACGTACGACGGATTCCGGACTGTGGCAGACAGCAGCGATTTCACTGAGGAGCGCTCCGACAGCAGCGTGTACGGGTTAGCCAAGCGCCTGAACGTAAATGGTCAGGTCGGATTGGAAGCCGGCGGGGGACGGCTGCTCTTCACCGGCACCTTCATGGATTTAGACGGGGAGAACGCCGGCCAGATCAATCGGACCAAGATGTACACAGACAGCTCGCAAGACGCACGCGGCTTCAACATCGCACAAAACGCGTCGAAGGACGTCTACCAGGGGCAGTTGGGGGCGACATGGACCGGGCCGATCGCCAACCTCAACGCCGAATTTGTCGGATGGGGTCTCTTCCGGAGGATGGACAATCCCATTCCGCCAGCGATCATTGATCTCTCGCGGAACGCATACGGCGCCCGTGCCATGGTATCCAACGATACCGCTGGCGATCTAATCACGTGGGCGGCTGGCTTCGACCTCAATTTTCAGCGCGACGACCGAATGGAATACGAAAACAACGGCGGCGCGAAAGGTCTCCTGGAGGTGGACGAGTTCCAGACGGTCGGTGCCACCGGCCTCTTCGCTCAAGCTTCCGTCGGGCTCGGGGAACGTGCCACGCTGGAGGGAGGGCTCCGTTACAACCGATTCAACTTCGAGGTCGAGGATCGGTTCACCTCCGACGGTAACGACTCGGGTGATCGGGTGATGGACCAACTGAGCCCCACCGTGGGCCTCGTTGTGCGGGCAACCCCGGACTTGTCCGTCTTCGGTAACTTCGCCACCGCCTTGTCGACACCCACGACGGTGCAATTGAACAATTCTCTGGCAGGAACCGGTGGCATCAACTCTGACCTGGAGCCGCAGACCGGAAGGACCGGGGAAATCGGACTCCGTGGCCAGGCAGGCAGCACATTCAGTTATGAAATGAGCGGATTTCTGTCCAAGCTCAAGAACGAGCTGATCCAGTTTCAGGACTCGAACGGCCGCGACTTCTACGACAATGCCGGTGAGTCCACGTATCAGGGAATCGAGACGGGCGTTCGGGTGGCTCTTCCCGAGGGGTTCTTCGGGCAGCTCTCCTATACGTTCATGGACGCTAAGTTCGACGTGTACGACGTGGGGGGGAACGACTTTGCCGGTAACTTCATCCCCGGAGTGCCCAGGCACCGTATCGATGGGCTCGTGCGTTATAGTCGAGGCGTTTGGTACGGGGAAGTTCGCGGCGACCACGTTGGGAAGACCTTCACCAACGATGCCAATCGTGGCAACTCGGCCGTGAAAAACTACACGCTTTGGGACCTCCGGGCCGGTCTCTCCGGCCAGACTGTCGGCAACAACATGGAGGTGGCGCCCTTCGTCAGCCTGACGAACGTCTTCGACGCCGTCTACTCATCCGGGTATCAGCCGAACGCGTTTGGTGGGCCTCCGTTCGGTCCTCCGGGCGGCCAGCGGTACTACGAACCGGGCCCCCGGCGAGCGTTTTCCGCAGGGCTGACCGTCACGTTCCAGTGAAGCTCTAGCAGGAGGGGCACGGGTCTGGGGGCTGGCAGGCTTATTTGGCGCGGACGCTCTCGATTGTTAATGGTTGGGATGGCCTAGGACGGCCCACGAAGGTTCAGGGAGAAGCGTCAAGGAGAAGCGTCAGGGAGCGGCCCGGCAAAATGACGGGTCGCTCACCACCGCCAGTGCATTCCGCACAGCCCGCTCGCCGTCATCGTCGGACGGGCGGCTCATCATTCGTCCATGGACGACCATCACGGACGAGCCGCCCCCGTCGAGGTTGAGCGCCTCGGCCGCACCGGTCGCCGACAGGGTGGCCGTCATCTCCACCAGGGTCATTCCCGACGAGTAGGACCCTTGACGCCCGTCCACTACCATGACCCAGAGCCGTCGGGCCTCTGGGTCGTACGCTACGCCCGTGCGGGGGTGACGCAGCGAGGTGAAGCCCTGGTCCGAGTCTGGATTGTCGTTCATGACCGGATGCCCCGCATCCAGGAGCTCCGGATACCCTCCGATCACCTGGGTCCGACCCGGCCGAGTCCGAGACACCCAGATGCCCGCGGACAACCCGCTCGCTTCTCGCACGACCGTCCCGATCCAAGGGCTACGGCCCGGTGTCCACTCGAGCGCCGGCCGCTCCCGAGACGACAGAATCTGCCCCGCAGCCACCTCGGAACCCAGGGGACGCCCCTCCGGCGTAAAGAAGTCGCCGTTGACCGCGGCAAGCACGTCACCACCGGCTTCCCCGACGAGTTCCGTCACGGTCGCCAGCCCCGCCTCATACAGTCCAGCCTCACCCGCGGGCAGCACTCTCAGGCCAAGATCACATCGCTCCAGCTCCAGGCGGAGGACGTGCACCGCCCACGGACCCCTCTCCGACCAGACAAAGTGGTACGAGAGCCCGTTACGAAGGAAGCGGGCACTGGTCGAGTCCGCCTCCAGATAAGCCAACAAATCCTCAGGTAGTGGCTCAGGGAAACGGGCCGGACGATCGGGAGGTGTGCACGCGAGCAACAGGGTCGCCCAGATACCCAGGAGAGAGGCACAGCCCACACTCCACAGACGCTCGGGATCCCTCTCGCTCATGTCCCTCAAACGGTTTTTATGGTGCCCCATTTCTTGCCTCGGTGAAGGGCATGAGTCCATCGCCATCGTTTTACAGCGAAGGTAATAGGATAGCCCCCGTTCCCAGGATAGCCCCCGTTCCCCGATTCTTCTATACTCGGGCGCCATGAAATTCCGACGCGCCGACACTTTCCACTTGGGCCCGGGCCACCTTGGACGGAACGCACCGGGAGGGATTCGGACGCGGGCCGCGCGGGGGCGTCGGCACGGATTCGCGAGGGGTGTGGCCCTGCTTTACGCCCTATTCTCTTCCCTGGCCGGCTTACTCGCTTCTCCCCTGGCCGCCCAAACCCCCGCCGACGACATGCAACTGAGCATTGGTGTCACCGCCGCGGGGATCGGGTCGATCGGTGCCTCGGTCGAGTTCCTGTGGGGGAGTCGGAGCATCGACGTGAACCTGGCGACGTTCTCGTTCAGCGAGGTGAGCCTGGCCGTCACGGGCAAGCAGTATTTCGGCCGGGGCGACATGCGCCCGTTCGTAGGGGTTGGGCTCTGGGGAATCGTCGGATCGACCGGAGAAGATGACGAACAGAGGGGCAAGGTCTTGCTCCTCCGGCTTCCGGTGGGGGGCGACTGGAACTTCACCGGGAACCACCACTTCGGCGGGAGTCTGGCCGTGAATGAAGGACTCTGGATCGACCGAGCCGATCCCGAGGACGACACGCCCGTCAATCGACGGCCGGTCCCCCTTCCCGGGTTATATTATCGCGTCGAGCCGTAGAAGGCTGTTGAAGGAGTACAGTGGGCCGCTAAAGCTCTTCGGGCTCGTCCCAGGTCTCCTTCCAGAACTCGTCCTCTTCCCTACCGATCTGCTCGAGATCCAGGGGCTCCGGATCGTCCGTGAGAAGGGACCCCTCCTCCTCGATCCGACGGATGTCATCCTCGTCGATTCGGGGGGGCGGGACCTCGATCGACTTCTTGATCCTCCGTCGTGTGGAAATCCAAGCGTACGCCACCAACGCACCGAGCAAGAACCAGAGCACCGGCCCAAGAAACCGCATGGTGATCATGACGGCGCTAGAATCATGAGACCGGGGCACTCGAGGTGGCTGGCCCCTCGGAGGGGCTCGGACGAAGAGGTCATCGACTCGACTCAGCAGCGTCCGTCATGATGTGCACCGCGTCGGACTCGGCCTCCACCGCGTCGGACTCGGCCTTCACGGCGTTGGACTCGGCCTTCGCAGCACCGGACTCGCCCGAAAGCAGCCGGACACCCATGGCGACGGCCAGCAGAGCCGGAGCCAGCAGTACCCATGGAGGCGCTTCCCCGCCGTCCTCGAGCCAGGCGCGAAGCGCCGGTATGGAGGCTATCAAGACAATGCTCCCGTTGTTCACGAAGTGCATGAGGACCCCAACCCATATCGAGCGGGTCGACAGCACGGCCCACGCAAGGATAAAGCCGAGCCACGCGGTCGGCAGAAATCGGAACGCCGACTCAAAGGAAATATGGAAGACTCCGAACAGCAAACCGTTGGCTACCGCGACCCGCACCGCGGACGCACGGCCTCGCATCCCCGCGAGGAGCACCCCCCTGAAGACCGCCTCTTCGCAGATCGCCGGCGTCAGCGCCAGGAGGGCGAGCAGCCACAACAATCGTGAAGAGCTCTCGGCAGTGATGAGGTCCTCCAGACCCTCGAGCATGTCCCACGGAACCGGGAGCACCAATCCCTGCGCCCAGGCGAGGAACCAGCCCAACGGCATGGCCCCGGCAATCAGTAGCACCGCCCCTGCGAGCTTTAGACCCTCGGGACGCCGGATGGAGAAGGTCTCGCGGACATCAAAACCGGCCATCCTCGCGAAGAGGAACGCGGGGAGGAGCAGGAGCAGCCATTCGGACAGGAACAGCCCCCGTTCTCCCAGCCCGGCCTGAAGTGGGAAGCCCAGGCAGAAGAACAGTATGGCCACGGCGGCGATGAACCCGATTGCTTGAGCCGGGCTCGGAGTAGCGGACACGGGGCCGAGAAGCCGATGCAGACGCTTCCGGAAGACGAGCCAGGCAATGCTCATGCCGACACCGGAGCGCCGTCGTCTTCCCCGCTCCGTTCGGACCGAGAAGTCCATATGCCTCCGCGGGCTCCCCGCGAAGGGAAAGGCCCTCCACCGCACGGAGCCGTCCGTAGGTTTTTCGTCAGATCCTGGAACTCGATCATGCAGGCACCGTATGTGGATGTGCGCGCTCGGGGCAACCCTCCAGAGCACCACCGCGTCTAAGGGTAAATTATACTTCGGCCCTCGTGGGAATGAACGAAGCCCAGATTCTACGAAAAGCGTGCCAGGGGGACGGGCCCGCCGTGCGGGCTCTCTACGAAAGGTACGCCCCCCGGGTGTACGCGGTGGTCCGGCGCATAGCGGCAGATGACGATTTGGCACAGGATTACGCGCAGGAGGCGTGGATCCGTGCGATCCGTGCGCTCCCGACGTTTCGGGGAGAGGCCCGGTTCTCCACGTGGCTTCACCGCATCGCCGTAAACTCCGCGCTTCAGGCGGTTCGGACAGCGGAGGCGCGGCACAAGAGGGAGGCACCCATGCCTGAGTCATTGGCTGTGGCTCCTCCGGCGCGGGACGCCCTTCTGAGCAAGAAGCTCGAGTGGGCGCTCGACCGTTTACCCGAACGCATGCGTAAGGTGTAACCCTCCACGACGTGGAGGGTTACACCCACGACGAAATCGGTGACCTGTTGGGGACCACTGCGGGAACGTCGAAGTCCCAACTCTTCAAGGCGCGCGGGAAAATGAGAGTGTTACTGAAGCACCTGGATTCATCCGAGAATGCGGGTTCGACGGAAGACCGAAAGGAAATGGAAGCATGGAGCATCTGACGCAAGACACACTCGCTCGTCTAGTAGACGAGCGGCCGAATCCCGACGAGCGGGAGCACATCAGAGGCTGCCGCCGCTGTGCCGAGGAGCTCCGGGCGTTCAGGCTTCAGTCCGACGCCCTCGGGGGCCTTGCGGCCCTGAGGCCTCCTCCGGGGGACTGGGAGTCGTTGGAGGCTAGGCTTGTGAGCGAGGGGCTCGTCCGCACGCCGGAGACCTTCCGGCGCTTTGGTTTCGCGGCAGCCCCGGCCTGGATGCAGGCCGCGGCAGCCATCGTGGTCTTCCTCGGGGGTACAGGCTTCGGGCTCGCACTCACCAAGGGGGCGACACCAGATGGGCTGTCTCCCGAGAGCTTGCTCCTTCCTTCGTCGCAGGTCTCCTCCGCCGAAGAGGCAGGGCGAACGGTGGAGCTAGCGGAACGGGCCTACATGCAGGCGCTCGCGCGTTACCGTCAGTTGGCGGGAGGAAGTGACGGGTCGCTGGTTGCGGACCCCTTGAGCCTCTTGACGGCTTTAGAGGGGCTGTTGGCTGCGAGCCAGGAAGCGGTGCGACTCGCGCCCGCGGATCCGGTCTTCAATGGATTCCTGGTCAACGTGCTGGCCGAGCGGCAGGAAGTGCTGCGCCAAATCTCGACCAGCAGGGACGACGACTGGTTCTGATGATGAGTGTGGGACTTCTGATGAGCCGCCGGCTTCGGACCGTGGGCCGGGCCGCCACCCTGGTTGTGCCCCTGCTAGCCTTTTATGCGTCCAGCGGCTACGCCCAGATCACCCGGCCGGTGAGAGCCGTGCCCGTCGCTCCGGCGCCCCCACCCCAACCGGTCGAGCGCGGTTGGATGGGCATCGGCGTAGAGGTAACCGTTCTGGCACGCGACCGAGGTGCCGCCAACGTCGAAGTTCGCGTCGTGCGCACCGTGGACGGAGGCCCGGCAGCGGCGGCCGGGGTCGTTCTCGGCGACGTCATCCGTGCCATCAACGGGGAGCTTCTCACAATAGAGCGGTGGCAGACCTTTACGCAGAACCTCCGCCCCGGGGTCGATTTACGCCTAGCGCTCGACCGTGCAGGCCGTGGTCGAGAAGTACGCCTGACAACCGCCCCCCGGCCGAGCCTTCCGCCGGTGCCCTTGGGGCTGACGGATCACTTGGACTCGGTGCGGACGTCATTCCGGGTCCAGCTCGAGTCGAACAGGGGCGTGTGGGCCAGCAGGGACTATGTGAGGCTCCTAGTGGCGGACGACTCCGTCGAGGAGACATCCACCCGGTTCCTCGCTCAAACGCGTCAGAGTAACGTGACCTACGGCTTCCGCCCGGGATCGGCCGCCGACCTCGTGGCTCCGTCCCAGCAAGGCAGCAACCGCTACTCCGTGGTGTGGAACACGGATGCTGCGCTCCCCTTCGAGTACCTCATGTTGCAATCACCGGAGGCCGACTCGGTGAAGACGGCCATCATCGGCCTGCGGGGGGCGCTAAATGAGGTAATCGAGGCCACACAGGCTCGGGAGCAGGAGATCAGGGACATCGTGGAGTTGAGGGCAAGGGAATTGGGTGACGGGGACGCGCAGCTCCTCCGCCTGAGGTCGGACAATGAGCGGGTCCAGGAGGATCTCGAACGGCTTGCCGTCCGATTGGCCGAGATCGGATCGAACGAGCGCGAAACCAGGAGGCAGGCCGCGGAATCCGGGGCCGAGTGGGCGGTGCGCGGCCGGCCGGTCACGGCCCACGTCGTGGGCCGGAACTTCGTGGGTGGCGCCCAGTTCAACGACCTGAACCCCCAGCTGGGCACATACTTCGGTACCGACCGGGGTGTGCTCGTCATCCAGGTGCTGAGCGGGACGCCGTGCGACGAGGCGGGTCTCGTACCGGGTGACGTGGTCACCCACGTTGATGACACGGAGATTGATAGCGTTGAGGGTTTCCGCACCGTTCTGAACCAGGTCTTCGCCCGACGGCGGCAGGCTGATCTCACGCTGTTGCGAAAGGGAGAGCGGGTTGGGGCTACGCTGACTCGCTGACGGCCCACTCACCCTGCTAGGCTTCCTGTCTCATTGCGAGACTGCCCAGCGCACCGAGACCCCTACGCCGTCACTCCGCCGACGCTCGCTAACGCTTCGCTCCACCGCTTCGCGGCGGCCCGTCTCCGTGACGGCGTAGGGGCCTCGGTGTTTCTACCACCTTTCTGCGTTTTGGGCAGGACTCTTCCCAAGCCCAGTGGAGGGCTCTCCGGAGTCCTCGAGAACGTAGACCGCGGGCGGGTTGCGTTTATCCCAGGACGACCGCTCGCTGCTCGGCAGCTTTCGGTATATACGCTCACTCAAGCGGATGCCGGTGCCTCTGCCAAGCAGAAATGTGAGTTTCTGAGTTCGACCCTCGCGCCACGCTTCGCGCACCGAAAGTGCTGCGACCTTGGCTCCGATCGACGCGGGCCTGGCAACATCGATCCGCCGGGGGGGAGAGTGGGCTAGCAACAGCCGGGAGGGTGCGACGCCCACTCGTAGCCGGTCCGCCGCGAAGCGGTGGAGCAACCGGTGCGCGGCAACGCCGCGGACCGCAGCGTCGGCGGAGAGAGGGCGTCACACCCTCCCGGCCGCCCGCAACTCACCCCGCGGTCATTCGTACCGCAACGCGTCGATCGGATCCAACTTCGCAGCCCGCTGCGCCGGCCAGATCCCCGCGGTCAGCCCGATCACCGCTGAGAACAACACCGCCGCAATCACGATGTTCACCGGGACCGCCGTGTCCCAATCCTGCGTGCGGGTGAGCAGTCCTGCACCCCCGACCCCTATGGCCACACCCAGGATGCCTCCCATCACACACAGGACCAAAGCCTCGATCAGAAACTGAAAAAGGATCGCCCGGCGCGTTGCCCCGAGCGCCTTCCGCACGCCGATCTCGCGCGTACGCTCGGTCACGCTCACCAGCATAATGTTCATGATGCCGATACCACCAACGAGCAGGCTGATGCCCGCGATGCCCGCGAGCAGCAGAGTGAACGTCTGAGCGGTCTGGTTGAAGGTCTCGACCAGGTCACTGGGGTTGCGGATTTGGAAGTCCACGTCCTGGCCCGGCCGGATGCGATGCTCGCGTCGGAGGATGCGATCGATCTCGCCGTATGCTGCATCCATCGCATCCGGCGAGGGTACCTGAGCGAAGATCGACGAAAGTCGGGCGCGGCCCCCGAACACTCTGTACTGTGCGGTGCTCGTGGGGACGAACACGTCCTGGTCGGGCCGGTTGAATCCGGCGTCACCCTTCTCTTCGAGGACACCGAGGACCTCGAACGGCTGGCCCCGGACCTGGATGGTCTTGCCGATGAGGAGGGGGGCGGGTGTCCCGAGCGCCTCGGGCACCGCGTAGCCCAGCACAGCCACCCGGCGGCGCCCCTGCACATGACCTTGGTCGAAAATCTCGCCGTGCTCGATGTTCAGGTTGTACATTCCGAAGTACTCGGGCCAGACGCCTCGTACTTGGTTGTTGGAGTTCCAGCGGAGGTACGAGAGCTGGACCCTCGAGCTGATTTCTGGCGAGATCGTCAGCAAGCCATTGGACCCAGTTCGGAGTGCCTCGGCGTCCAGCACCTTCAGGTCCTCCGTATCTGACGTCGAGACGCCGCCGGAGTATCGCTGGTCAGCCCGTATGGTCAGGACGTTCGTGCCCATGTGCGAGATTTGCTCCTCCACACTGCGCTGCGCGCCCTCCCCGAGCGACACCATGGCGATCACCGCGGAGACACCGATGATGATCCCAAGGGTCGTCAGAAACGACCGTAGCTTGTTGGCATGGATTGCGCCCAACGCCACCCAGATGATTTCTTGTATTAACATGACGGCCTACCGAAATCCGCGGCCGCCGCCGAACGGGTTAGCGTTCGAACGCATTCGGTCGAGGAATTCGTCCTGCGAGGCTCGAAGCTGTGCGGCCCCGACGACCGCGATCAGATCGCCCTCCTCGAGGCCACTCACGACCTCGGTGAAATCCCAGTCGTTGAGCCCGATCATGACCCCGTGGGGTTCGATCGTCCCGTCCTCGGCCATGACGAACACCACGGCACGGCGCGTCTCTCTCGGCCGACTCGCGGCGTCCTCTTCGCCCGGCTCCCTTTGGCCACCTTGCTCAAGACCTCCCGAACCGGGAAAGCCGCCGCCCCCATCGCCAACGGCTCGACCGGAGAAGCGGGCGGCCAACTCGGGCAGGAGTGCACGGGCGGAGTCCTGTGAGATCTCGCCACTCGCGATCAACGCCCTTATGGAGTCGAACGCCGCGCCACCGGGAGTGCCCCCCCTGCCAGCACCCCGCCGCCGCTGTCCTGCACCGGGCCCGCCACTACCCGGCCCGCCACCTTGGCCCCGGGCACCCACACCGGGGTCGCCGCCACCGCCCAACCCGGCGAAGAGGCTCCGCGTGTCGATGGCTTCGACGTCGAGCCCGAGCACCATCGCCGCCGGCTGGGCGTCCTGCGGTGTCACCACCGTGTTGTTCGGTATCAGGAGCACCCCAGTGGCCTGGGCAAGCTCGATCTCCACCTCGGCGTTCATCCCCGGGCGCAGCAGCCCGGAGCTGTTGTCGAGCTGCACGATCACCGGGAACATGGTGACGTTCTGTTGCACGAGTGCCTGGGGCTCGATCTTCTCCACGATCCCGACGAAGCGCCGTTCGGGATAGGCCTCCACGGTCACGTTCGCCTGCATTCCGGGGCGGATATCGCCCATGTCGGTCTCATCCACGAGCGTCCGTACCTGCATGGACTTGAGGTCGGCCATGACCATCAGCGTGGTCCCCCCCGAAACGTTCTGGGAGGCCGACTGGATGACCTGACCCTCCTCGACGTTCTTCTCGAGCACGGTACCCGCTAGCGGCGCTCGGATGATCACGTCGTCCAAGCGGAGCTGGCTCAATTCGTAGTTGGTCTCGGCTCTGACCAACGTCGCCCGGGAATTGGCGAAGTCCAGGGCCCTGCTCTCGTGTTCCTGAGTGGAGATGACGCCCGATTGCAACAACTCTTCGGAACGGTCCAGTTGGGCTTGAGAAATCTCCAGCCTCGCTTGCGCAACCACCAGGTCCGCCTCGGCCTGGTCGAACGCGTTCTTTACGTCGCGAGGATCGACCTCCGCTAGGAGCGCGCCGGGTTCCACCTCGTCGCCAATATCGACGTAAAGCCGAGTGACCTCTCCCGATGCCTTTGACGTGACCTCGACCTTACGAATGGGCTCGACACTGCCTGTTGCCTCGGCGGTGATCATCAGGTCTCCGCGTACGACGACCGCGTTCTGGACCGACGTCTCCTCGCCTCCCTCACCCGTTCCGCAAGCCACGAAGACGGGCACCAACAACGTTGCACCCCACGGTCCCATCCGCATCATGTGTGCGCCCCTACGTGCTCGCTCAAAAAGTCCTCTGCGATCACGCCGTCGTGCAAATGAACCTGCCGCCTGGAGTGCGCGGCAATGTTCCCCTCGTGGGTGACGAGCATGATGGTCTGGCCTTCGCGGTTCAATTGCACGAAGACGTCCATGATCTCCTCGCCCGTCACCGAGTCGAGGTTGCCCGTAGGCTCGTCCGCAAGGAGAAGCGCCGGGTCGTTGACCAGGGCTCTCGCCACGGCCACGCGCTGTCTCTGCCCTCCGGAAAGTTCGGGCGGGCGGTGACCCATCCGGTCGGAGAGCCCGACCAGCTCTAGCTTTTCCTCGGCCCGCCGCTTCCGCTCCTTCGCGCCGACCCCTGCATAGATGAGCGGGAGTTCCACATTGTGGAGCGCGGTGGCCCGGGGAAGGAGGTTGAAGGTCTGAAAGACGAACCCGATCTCCTGGTTTCGTATGCGCGCGAGCTCGTCGTCACTCCGCTCGCTGACTGGCACACCGTTCAGCCAGTATTCTCCTTCCGACGGCGTATCCAGGCACCCGATCAGGTTCATGAACGTGGACTTCCCACTCCCCGACGGACCCATGATGGCCACAAACTCTCCGGGGTGAATCTCCAGGTCGACGCCACGCAGCGCCCGTACGGTCTCGGCGCCGAGGACATAGTCCTTACGGATCCCCTGAGTCCGAATAATCAACTCACTCACAGATCTCTCCCAACGATGGCCTCGAGCTCGGCCCGGGCCAAAACATTCATACGGCTTATTTTCTCGAGTTGTTTCGACGCCGAGCGGTGCGCTCGGCGTCGTGCTCCGCCAGCAACACGTCGTACGTCACACGCTGATCGTCCGTGAGGACCTGCTTGATCTCCTCCCGGAGATCAGTAATCACGGACCGGTACCGCGGCCGGAAATCCGCGTCCAGCTCTGACATGCGCTGCCGGTGGAATACCACGAGGGAGTCGACCGCCGCCTTCTGGACCGCGCTGAGGCCAACGTTGTCCACAATCATCCGGTGGCGGCGCCCATCTCTTTCGCCCCGCGCGTCCTCGCGGACCTCCTCGAGCGTGTTCGCACTCGCCGTTTGATCCCAGGCGAGCCCGACAACGACGCCGCTCCCGAACAGGAGAATCAATGCGGTCGCAGCCACGGTCTTGGCCCTGAAGGCGCTCTGCTTAATCATCAGAACGTCACCTCCACCAGCAGGAATGGATCCCCCCCCTCAGACTGTTCCATCAAATCGGGCAGGGTGCGGTCTTCGAGCCCCATCGTAAGTGCTTCCTCGACTCCCAACGGGGTGGCCGGCCGGTCCCGCAGGATAAGCACACTCGCGATTGCCGCCGCAATCAGAGCCGCACGAATAACCGTCACGGACCATGACTGAAGGAAGTCCGTGACCCCCACGTCCGCCGCGAGACGGCGCCTCGACAGTTCGCCGGCGGCCCGTACCATCACGATAGAAAGGAACCGAGACCAGTATCCAGGATCGTCGAGTCCCGGGTCGAGGACAGCCAGGTCGTGTCCTTGTCCTGTAGGGCCATCGCCCCCATGCGGGTCGAAGCGCCCCTTTCGCGCGTCGCTCGTCATACTGATCTCCCCATGCTCGGTGCTGGCTGCATATTCCCGTAATCCTTCACTTGCCCAACGTGCTGGACAGGATTGCTCTGGGCATGGTCGTTCTGCCCGCCCTCGGCCGCGACCTGTGCAAGATCCGAGTCCCGCCTCAAGGATTTTCTGGCAAAGTGGAGATGGGATCGCACTGTCCCCGACGGGATTCCAAGGTGCTCCGCAATCTCGCGATGCCTCCAACCCTCCAGATCGTGAAGGAGCACGATCTCTCTTTGGACCTCCGGAAGTCGCCGGAGGGCAGTTACGAGCCGTGCGTGAAGTTCTGCGTCCTCCGTCGCCTTTTCGGGCGTCCTGCCACGGGCCGCGGCCGTATCGGGTAAGACATCCGTATCCCGTAAAACCTCGCGACGTACCAAGTTACGAGCGCGATTCCGTACGATCGTCAAAAGCCAACCAGCGAATCGGTCGGGAGTCCTGCAATCATCGAGTCGCGCGAGGGCGACCATGAACGCCTCCTGTGCAGCGTCCTCGGCATCGTCATGGCGACCTGTAACTGAAAGACTGACGGCGTAGGCCGCGCGCATGTATCGGCCCACGAGAACGCCAAAGGCCTGGTTATCGCCGGCCTGTGCCTTCCGGACCAGATACGCGTCCGATGCACTCGCCGTTTCATTCATAAGACACCGCTACCGCCCGCTGTGTTGAGCCGACCCCCGTCCACCCCCGACATCCGTCCTACACTTAAGATGCCTCATCTACTCGATTCGTTAGCCAGAGGGGCCGATCTTGCCTTGGTGAGGAGTTCAGACAATCGAAGCTCCGGTAGTCCATCCAGGGATCTACCGGTTTCGAGCAAGTCCCCGCAGGCCACGAACGGGTCGGCCGCGGAGTAGAAAACCAGGTGCATCAGCGGCGCCCCCGGATCCATGGCCGAGCCCGTGGAGCTCTGGCCACAAAGACGGACGATCCACTCACTCCCGTCGTGCTCGAAGCTGCGAAATGGAAGATCTTCGAGGGGGGTGGGCTTCAGCGACGGCCTCTGAAGTTCCTCACGGCCCGACGCGGCGCCTTTTCGGTCAGGTCGGCGCCTTCGACCACCGTCGCTCTTGCGGGATCCGCCCTTCCCGCGAGCTCCCTCTGGGCGCTTGCGCTGACCACGGGGACCCGGGGCCTGCGACGTAGGGACCTCACCCGGTGTGCCAGAATTTTCGGTGGAGTGCGGTCCGGGTTCTCCTACGACCTCGCGGATCGGGATCGGCTTTGTCTTGCCGGCTACGTCCTTCTTGCGTTCGTCCTGGTCCATGCGCTCGTCCTGGTCGGTGCGCTCGTCCTAGCCGGTGCGCTCGTCCTAGTCGATGGACGAGGAAAATGGCGAGACTCCTCTGAACTCGCCATGGTGTTCAACACCTTCGCCGGTGCTGATCGGTGATTTCTTTGTTGGCCGGGGGACCCTACCCGGTTTAGCTTAGCATAGGGACGTATGGAGCTCACCAGCCAACCCGGCGACGACACAGCGGGCATGACCGAAGGCACCCTAAATACGAGTGGGGCGAAGCGCGAGTACGCCCAGCTGCTTCACTTGCATACGCGCATTTTGAGTCAGCTCAAGGAGATTCGTGAGCATCTGATTGCGCCGGGCACCCACGAGATCGTTGCGGCGATTCGGCGTCGGACTGGAGCGAACCCAGACGATGCTTTGTCCGAGATCACCACCGCCGTCGAACAGGCCATTCTCGCGTTGAAGCTGAGTGAGGCTCAGATCCGCGATGAGGTCATGGACGACTTCGAGCATCCCGAGGTCGACGGCATCGCCAACCTACCGGCCACGCTGGCCCGCTTCCTTGCCGAGCGCAGGGACATGCCCGGCTTCACCTACCAGGTGCTCCACGACGAGAACCGGGGCTGGATCATCTTATGGAAGGAATTTACCCAAACCGGATCGGTTCGTGGCTCCGGCCAGTTCTACGAGCGCCCCTACGCCTGGATCGACGAGTAGCACTGCGAGTCAGACCTCAAGATTCACCAGCCCCGCCCTCAGCGTCGACAACACGTCTTCTCCGTAGAACATTTTGATGTACCGCCCCTGCGTGGGCGTGACCCTTCGCACCGTCCACACCAGCCGGACATAGTTCGGCTCTCGTGGTTCGGTCAGGAGCCTCATGCCGGCCTCCCCAGGCAGACGATCTCCCTTCCGGTTGTTACAGGGAGAACACGACGCAACCAGGTTTTTCCAAGAGTTGTCCCCACCCCGGGACAGCGGGATGATATGGTCGCGGGTCAGGAACTGCCGGCCCTTGAGTTCCCCGCGATGACGACCACAGTACTGGCAGGTGTACTCGTCTCTGGCGAACAGGAAAGTGTTTGTGACCTGGCGGCGGAAGCGACGCGGCACATGGACGAAGCGCACGAGCCGAATCACCGTCGGGAACGGTAATTCAGTCCGAGGAGAGCGGAAGGCCCGCCCCGGGTCCACTTCGAGAATCTCAGCCTTTTGGTCGAGAACCAGACGAATGGCGCGACGAGCCGGAATTATGGTCAACGGCTCGAAAGACGCATTCAAGGCCAGGCAGCCCATTATTCGAACACCCTCCCTGCACAACGAAACTCTCTGGAGCCCTTAGGCCCCTCGCTTAACCTTTCTTGTACGCCTGGAAGCTACAGAGGCTCCACGGGACTCCGCTACAGGAGGGCGCTCGGATCTCGGTCGATCGCGATTCTTACGTCCATACCGCGGGTCCGGAACTCCGCCTGAAGTCGCCTTGCACAGTCCCCGAGGGCCTTGGCCGACACACTCCGAAGAAGAAAATGCCAGCGCCAGCGCCCATGGAGCCGTTCGATCGGTGAGGGGGCGGGTCCGATCAGATCGACCGGAGCTCCGCAGAGCACGTGCGTACGGAGCCAGCGCGCCGCGGCTTCGGCGTTGCCCGCAGCGTCTTCAGGTACCGGGCTGCTCACGACCACATTGACGAGCCGAACCATGGGTGGATACGCCGGGTGCCTACGCTCCTTCAACTCCCGAGTGGCGAAAGCCACATAGTCATGCGCCAGTGCGGCTTGGATCGCATAGTGCTCGGGAAGCGCTGTCTGAATCAGCACGTCGCCTCCCAGTTCCCCCCTTCCCGCCCGACCGGCGACCTGGCTCAGCAGTTGAAACGTACGCTCCGTGGCGCGAAAGTCGGGCAAGTGTATTCCCACATCTGCGTTCACGACACCCACCAACGTCACACCGGGGAAATCGAGGCCCTTAGCGATCATCTGAGTGCCGAGCAGGATGTCGACTTCGCCGCGCTCCACTCGACCGAGGATCTCGTGATGCGACCATTTCCCGGAGGTGGTGTCCACATCCATACGCGCCAATCGGGCCTCAGGGAAGGTCTCCGCCACGACTCGCTCGACCTGCTCCGTCCCGAGCCCTCGGAACGATAGATCCGTGGACCCACATCGCGGGCAACGCTTCGGTGCCGGCTGCTCGTGGCGGCAGTGGTGGCAGACCAAGCGACTTTTCCCCCGGTGATACGTCAACGAGATCGAACAGGCTGGACAGATCTCGACGTCGCCGCATTCACGGCATTGAACGAAGGAGGAATACCCCCTTCGGTTGAGCAGCAGGATCGTCTGCTCGCCACGACGGAGGCGGTCGCGCATGGCCTCGACGAGTAGAGTGGTGAGCACCAAACCCGCCTCGCTCCGCGCGTCACTCTTCTCTTTGCTCTTCTTTCGCGCCTCCCGCATGTCGATCAGTCGCACCGGCGGCAACGTCCCTCCGCCGACCCGGTCCGGGAGAGAAACAAGCCGGAACTTACCCCGCTCCACGTTGTGCCAGCTCTCGAGCGCGGGTGTGGCGCTCCCGAGAACACAGAGCGCTCCTTCCTGGGCGCTCCGAACGACCGCCATGTCGCGCGCTTGGTACCGGGGGGATTCACTCTGTTTGTAGCTCCCATCGTGCTCCTCATCCACAACGATCACGCCTAGATCGGAGAGCGGAGCGAAGAGTGCGGAGCGAGCCCCCACCGCGATCCGACGGCGGCCCGAACGAAGTTGCCTCCAAGCGTCGAACCGCTCCCCCACGGATAGTGCAGAGTGGAGGACCGCTACCTGATCGCCGAAGCGGGCTCGGAAGCGGGTCACCGTCTGAGGGGTCAGGGAGATTTCGGGCACGAGCACGATCCCGCCCCGACCCTGAGCCAGCACGTGGCTCAGAACCTCGATGTACACCAGGGTCTTCCCCGACCCCGTCACACCGTGCAGGAGAAAGGGCTCCGTCGGGCCGGCGTCGAAAGCGGAGACCAGCGCTCGGATAGCCTCCTGTTGGCGGTCCGTCGGGCTGTGACTTGGGTCGGCACCGGTGGGAATGTCGGCAAAAGGATCGCGGTCCACCTCACGGTCCTCCACGAGGGCCAACCCTTTTTCTTCCAATCCACGGATCACGCCGCGACTGAAGCCGGCTTGGCGCGTGAGATGCGCCAGCTCCACCGTGCCTCCAGAGCCGGCGAGCGCCTGGTAGGCGTCCGCCTGTCGTCGAGCACGGCCCACCAACACGTTCAACTCCTCGATATCGTCGATCCACCGTGCGACGCGCACGACCCGCTCCGTCTTCACGGGCGGCGGACGTGGCGGGAGCGTCTCGACACTCACCACCCCTGAGGCGGCAAGGTTGCGCAGCTCCGGCCAGATGGAGCCCATCCTCAGGCCCCGTTTGAGCGCCTGGACCGACTTCCCCGTTCCAGAGGCGAGCGCTTCGACTAGGCGGGCCTCCCTCGGCAACAGCTTGCGTCGTGGCCCATCATGGAGAGTGACCACGTCACGGGAAGCGTCACTGAGCACCGACGGAAGCATCGTTTTGAGCGCGATACCCAACGACGTGACATAGTAGTCGGCCATCCAGCGAGCCAGGCGCATCTGCGACTCGCTCACCGAGGGCTCAGAGTCCATCACGGAGAGCACGGTCCGAATGCGATTCACCCCCTCCTCCCCTCCATGGCCGACGACGAAGCCGATACGCTCCTGTCGTTGGAATGGAACGAGAACTCGGGTCCCTGATCGGAGCGGACGACCTTCCACGGCGTACGTAAAGGTCTGATCCACCGGAAGTGGCAGCGCGACACGAACGTAGGAGCGAGGGCCGCTCATTCAGCCGGCAACACCCGACGGAGCCCGCCTGTGCGGGCACCCGAATTCCCGCCCCCCTTGCCGGTTACCCTCCTAGCTACCCAGGAGAACCAGAATCTCATCCTGCCGCTCCCGCGGAGTGACCTCCGGGCCACCCGCCCCCCAATAAACGTTGATCTCACTCCGAACGCCCACGTCGCCCGGAATGTAGATGCCTGGTTCTATCGAAAACCCCACGCCGCGAACGAGCAGGCGGTCATCCCGGGTCTCGAGGTTGTCCAGGTTCGGTCCGCTGCCGTGAAGCTCAATGTCCATGGAGTGTCCAGTCCGATGTACGAAGAACTCAGCGAAGTCTCGGTCCGCGATGAACTCCCGGCACACGTCGTCGACCTCGTAGCCGCGTACCGCCCGGCCATCCTCATGACAGGAGGACAGGAAATCGATACCGGCCTCCCGCGCCCCCCGAACCGCCTCCCAGATCGTCTGAAGCCGGTCCGGAACCGCATCGGAGAGGATGCCCATCCAGGTCTGGTCGGCGAACACCCCCCCCTTGGTCGGTTTCCCCCACAGATCGATCAGCAAGACTTCCCCCTCCCCGATCACATCACCGGCGTCACGAGGGTCGTAGTGAGCATCCGCGGCGTTCGGTCCGATGGCCACATGTGCATCGGCGTCCACCGGCATCCCTCGTGCCGACAGTTCGTCGCGGATCCATCCGCCCAGTTGGCCCTCGAGCAGCGGTTGAGAAAGTCGGGCATGCTCCGCCGCCCGTGTGAACGCGTCCATGGCCACGGCTCGTACGGTCTCCGCCGAAACCCGATGCGCCTCCAACTGCTCCTCGGACCAGACCGAGTGGAACGTCGAAACCAGATTCCCAGAACTGACGGGGTCCACCCCTGCCTCTCGGAGCAACTCGAGGATGCCTGATGGCACCCGGTCCATGGTGGGAACACTCGAACGGGGAGAGATCTCCATGGCCAACCGTTTCCGGCCGCCGATCAACTCCGGGAGCCGGCTCTCCATCTCGCGCCACCCGGCGTAATCGATGATTCCCCACGGCCAGTGTCGCCATGAGGAGTGCTCGATGGCGTGGATCAGTGTAACGGGATCCCCTTCGGCGGGAATCAGCGTGAAGGACCGGCGTGACGTCCAGCCCAACCCGAGCATGGCCGTGGCGATCGGGTTCTGGCCGCGGAAGTCGAAAAACAACCAACCCTCCATGTCGGCTTCCCGGAGCGCGGCCTGTACCCGGGCGACTTGATCGGCACTACTCATAGGCGCGACGCTCATCGCGGTGCCTCGCCTTCGTCCCCGAAAAGCGGTAGGCCCGTCACCTGCTCCTCCTCCGGAGCCCTCTCCGCGGGCGCCTCGATCTCCGCAGAAGGTTCGGCAGGCACACCCTTCATGGCCGTCTGACCCTGCACACGCTTCAGGCCCATTACTAGATCGAGTCCGAGGACCCGCTCCTGTGTCAGAAGCTTGTGCACCTCCCTCGTCCGCGCCAAGGCGGTCCAGACGCCGAGCCAGCCCCAGCGCCGCCGCGCCCGTCGGAGGATCCCCAGCTTCTCGGTAAACGTGAACAGCTCGGTGAAGTCGGGAAACGGCTTCGTGATCTGGGGCCGAAAAGCGGTTTCCTCGTCGGACCAATCCTCCGTGTGCAAACCCTCGACGCCCGCGTCCTTCAAGAATCTCTTCCACTCGACCACCATGATGGGGCGGCAGCCGAGATGCTGCGAAAGAATCTCGCGACGAACCGAGTCTACGGGCGCTTTCCAGACGGGCTGGACGAGAACGACACTCGCGCCCGGCTTCGCGACCCTCACCATTTCATCGACCGCACTTTCCGCGGAAACACGCGCCGTGAGCCCGAGTTCGGCAATCACCACGTCGAAGATACCGTCCCGGAAAGGCAACCCGTCCATCTCTCCCGGCTGGACATGCACCCGTTCGAGCATCCCATTCGCCCGCAGCCGGTCCTGGGCGCGATCCAGAAGGGGGGGATCGTCTTCGACCCCTGAGCCCAGCACGCGGTACTCGCGCACGAAGTGTTCCAGTGTGACCGCCAATCCCGACGGAACAACAAGGACCTCATCACCCTCCTTCATGCCCGTGAGAAGGGCGATCTGACGGCAAATGTCGATGCCACCAGGCGGGAACAGCGGTCGGCGGCTCAGATGGACCAGATCGAGCATGGAAGGAATTTCCATGTCGGCGCGGGCGCCACCATGGGTGTCAGCGGACATGACGGAAGTTAGGCCGGCGTGAGTCGGGGGGTCAACGAGCGCGGGAGACGACTAGTGTTGTGCTCGCTTGTAGTGCTCGCTAAAAGACCGGCTCCTCTGCCGAGTCCATGTCCCTCAGGGCTTCGCGCAGGCGATCCTCTTCGTCCGTGGACAGCTCGATGGTGGCCGTGTCCTCGGGTGGGGCGCCCCGACGCATGTACCGCAAAGCGCCCACGACGACCAGGATCCCTAGCAGGATGGCACCAGGCGGAACGAGCCACGCCAACAGTCCCGTCCCGGACGCATCAGGGTAGGCGAGGTACTCTTCACCGTGATTGGCGAGCACCCAATCGACGAGCTCGTCTGTGGTCCAGCCCTCGCGGGCCATCGCCTGAATACTGTCCCGGAGCAGCGCACCGGTGTAGGAGCTGCAGACCTCGAGCATCTGACCAGGGCAATACGGTGACTTGATCCGCGCAATAGCTTCGTCGGCCGCAGGATGAGGCTCCAGCGGCCCCCGAAGCTCGTCGCCCGGAATCTGGGCTGCGAGGGGTTGGACCTGAGTCGCCATGACGACCGCCGCCAGGCATACCAGCCTCCGCACCATTTTGAGCATCTTCATATCCATAGCCCATCACACCTCACGCGGGGCACCCGACCGGAAACGGACGCGTCGAAGACAACCTGGACTCCGCCTATCTTAACCCGGAAGCGAGTATATGAGCCACCCGTCGGGTCAACGGCCTTCCAGGTCATCTCACAACAAACCGCCCTTCGGCACGCCGATCGGCTTCCTGAACGCTGGCTTGCCCGCGAGACAATCCCTGGGCAATGGGATTCCTCCCGATCGTAAAAGCGTACGTCCCCGGTCTGATCAGGGTGAAGCTCAATGATATTTTTCCAGGCTGATCGAATTCGATCGCACGAAACACCATGCTTTGCAGATGTATTTCTATGCCATCGTTTACGGTGACGATTCGCAGGTGAGAGTTTTGCAAGAGATCTGGCATTTCCAGCCGCCAGTCTGTCTCTCCGCTACTGGTCACGTTGAGACGATAGTATTCGCCTGTTATCAATTCGATCGTGTCCATTGAAATGACAGGTCTACCGTCTGTGGTTTCGGAAATCTCCAGAGTGATATCCAGCGGAGGAAATTCTACGAGACTTCCACCCACTTGTGCTTCGATGACTGATGGCGCGAACAAAAGTGCCAGCACGCAAGACGTTGTTTTGAGCCCGTGTATCATTCAACGCTTGGCCCTCTCACCTGCAAGGCCGATGAGGTTGGGGAGAGCACGCCGATCAGGGACGTAGCAGGGACGCAGGTTGCCTCCGTCAGCGGTCGAAGTGGTACAGGCCCAACAGCCAATAGGCGGAGTCGCGCAGCAGGGCCGGGGCGTTGCCATCTCCAGCGAACTCTTGAACCAACTCGAGGGTCCGAACATAGGCACCCGGGGGTAGGCTCACCTCCCCTTCGGCAAACTCGGGGTGGTCGATGGTACCCCACACGTTGCTCCAATGTAGGGGAGGTACCCCTTCGAGCCGCGAGCGGCCATCGAGGTTGAGAAGCATGTAGGGCCGTACGTAGGTCACCAGAGTGCCTAGGGCCGCGAGCCGTAGAGGGGCTGGCGCGGCCGGATCCTCCACGACGGCGAGCGCGACAACGAAGACGCGCTCGTCCGAAACATGGATGGAAGCGTAGTAGAGCAACTGCAGCTCCGAGTCGCTCGAAGGGGGCGAGTTCCAGAGCCCGAGGATGACGTCGCCGCCCTCCTCCCCGCACGAACCGATGTACTGCAGCGCCCACTCTCCCCTGTTGGCCGGCTGGCCGAGGGTCAAAACTTGGCCGGCTAGTCGGCAGTTGTTTCGATGCTGGATCTCGCCTGGGTTCACCCGCTGAGCGGAGAGGGGCGCCGCACCGGCCGCGCACATGACCACTGCCAAACCGAGGGCGGCCCGAAGTGATGAAGTCATGGTTGCCTTCCTAATGCTCGATACCAGTGAAAAAGCAGTACTGGGGCGCGTTCTCCACGTCCGCTCTATCGGATTCAATCCCAGCCGCCTCCATGGCGGCGGTGAAAGGAGTGTTCGCCGCGCTCAACACCTCGAAGAGCTGGCCCATAACAACATTCTCCAGAGAGGGACCTATGGCAACGGGCAGTATCCTGCAGGGGAAGCTCACTAACCGGTCCTTCAGTTCAACAGGCGTCTTATAACAATCGGTCCGCAGCGCACTGATTGAAACGCCCACGAACATGTGCCGCGCAGCTTACCAGCGGACCGGAGAGGTTGTCAACGGCGCTTGGAAGAATCGATCCCCGCCAGCGCCCGCAAGACCGCCGCCGCGCCCAGTCCGGTCCGAGCCGGATCGTAGCCACCCTCCAGGGCAGCCACGACGCCCACTCCGCGCGAGCCGTGGTCTCCAGACTCCGTGGCCGCACCCGCCATGGACTCACGCGCCGCACCCGCCATCACCTCGCGCGTGAGCGCGTGAAGATCTTCGGGCTCCAAGAGCATCCCTCCCAACGGATCGCCGGCCATCACGTCGAACCCCGCTGAAATCAGGATGAAGTCTGGACGGCACGTATCCAGCCCCTGCTCCAAAGCGCGCGAAAAGTGCTGCCGATATTCGGCCACATCAGTGCCCGCCGGGAGCGGCACATTGAGCGTCCAGCCCTCTCCGTCACCGATTCCGGTCTCACTCGCGGGGCCTGTGCCCGGATAATGTGGCGACTGATGTAACGACAAGTAGAACACGGTCCCGTCGGCGTAAAACGTGTCCTGCGTGCCGTTCCCATGGTGAACGTCCCAGTCCACAACAAGCACACGCTCAGCGCGGCCCGTCGCCTGAAGCCAGCGCGCCGCGACAGCCACGTGGTTGATCAAACAAAAACCCATGGCGCGGTCCGGCGTCGCATGATGGCCCGGAGGGCGCGTCGCCACGAATGCAGCGGACAACTTCCCGTCTGCAACTTGCCCGGCCGCAGTGAGAAGCGCCGCGGTGGACCCGGTGGCTGCCCCCCAGGAGGCGGCTGACACGATGGTATCGGCATCGAGCGGAATGGGGGAGCCTTCCTTCTCGGCTCGGTCCACGTAAGCATGTAGCAGCGCCAAATGGTCGGGCGTGTGAACACGAAGGAGGTCCTCCTCGGTCACCTGTCCGGACTCGACTTGTACGATTTTGTCGTGCAGGGCCAGCAGATCCCGGCCTACGGCAGAGGACAGGGCCCGGAGCCGGCCCTGGTGCTCCGGATGCTCCCATCCGGTATCGTGGAGCGGCGCGTCCGGATGAAGGAGAAACCCCACGGGCGGGGCGGAGTCAGTCACCCGCCCCCACCGCCGCCAGGGCTTTCGCGTCGGCGATGCGCTCTTGGAGAGTGCGGACCTGGTACGTCCTTGAGCGCAGCGCGATGAGTGCGTCACACGCGGCGCTCGTCGCTGACATCGTGGTAAAGTACGGGATGTTGTGCGTGATCGCGGCCCTACGCATGGCGTAGTCGTCGTACTGCGACTTCTTACCCATGGGCGTGTTGATGAGCATGGCCACGTCTCCCGACACGATCTGGTCCACGATATGGGGCCGTCCCTCTCCGACCTTGAAGACCCGCTCAGCGGGGATCCCCAGGCGCGTCAGGTGCTCATACGTCCCCTTGGTGGCGCGGATCTCGAAACCCAGATCGTGGAGCCTCCTCAGAATCGGAGTGACCGTGGCTTTGTCCCTGTCGTTGACGGTAACGATCAGCGCACCGCCCTTCACCGGGAGCAGATTGTAGGACGACGCCTGAGCCTTGGCGATGGCCATCCCAAAGGAGTCGTCGAACCCCATGACCTCCCCGGTCGAACGCATTTCAGGTCCCAACAGAATGTCGACTTCGAAGCGCGCGAACGGGAAAACAGCCTCCTTCACGGCTACCCCGGCTACGGGCGGCTCGTCCGAGACGTCCATATCAGCAAGCTTCTCACCGGCCATGAGGCGGGCGGCGAGCCGGGCCAGCGGAACGCCCGTCGCCTTGCTCACGAAGGGCACCGTTCTCGAAGCGCGTGGGTTGACCTCCAAAACGTATACGACACCGTCGCGGATGGCGTATTGGACGTTGAGCAGCCCCACCACCCCGAGCTCCAGCGCGAATCGGCGGGTCTTCTCACGGATCTCCTCCAATTCGACCGCTCCGAGCAGATAGGGCGGAAGCACACATGCCGAATCCCCGGAGTGCACCCCGGCATCTTCGATGTGCTGCATGATGCCGCCGATCACGACGTCGGTACCGTCCGACAGCGCATCGACGTCGGCTTCGAACGCGTCCTCGATAAAGCGGTCGATGAGAACCGGGTGATCGGGAGAAGCCCGAACGGCGCGCTCGAAGTAGTTCTTGAGCGACGGCTTATCGTAGACGATCTCCATCGCCCGGCCCCCGAGCACGTAACTCGGGCGCACGAGCACCGGGTACCCGACGTCCTCGGCCACCGCGAGTGCCTGCTCCTCGCTGGTAGCCATTCCGTTCTTGGGCACCGTCGCTTCGACGATCCTGCAGACCTTCTCGAAACGGCCCCGATGCTCGGCACGGTCGATGGCGTCGACGGAGGTGCCGAGGATGGGAACACCTTCCGCCTCCAGCCGCTCAGCCAGATTCAAGGGCGTCTGGCCACCGAGTTGGACGACCACGCCGAGGGGCTGCTCACGCTCGACGATCTCGAGAACGTCCTCGAAGGTGAGTGGCTCGAAGTAGAGCTTGTCGCTCACGTCGAAGTCGGTCGACACCGTCTCGGGATTGGAATTGACCATGATCGTCTCGTACCCGGCCTCCCCAAGCGCCAGCACCGCCTGCACGCAACAGTAGTCGAACTCGATCCCCTGCCCGATACGATTCGGACCACTTCCGAGAACGATGATCTTCTCCCGCTGCGACGGGTTCGACTCGTCTTCTTGTTCGTACGAGGAGTAGTAGTACGGCGTCTCTGCGGGGAACTCGCCGGCACACGTATCGACGACGTTATACGTCGGCCGAATGTCCCACTCCCAGCGCCTGATTCGAACCTCGTCTTCCGTCTCGGAACGAAGCTCTGCGAGTTGCACATCGGAGAAGCCGTTTCGTTTCATGACCCTGAGCTCGGCGGGTCCTATTTCATCCAGCCCCCGGTACCAGGCCTCTTGCCTGACGATCTCGAGAAGTTGATACAAAAACCACGGATCGATCCCCGTCGCTTCCTGAATCTCGTCCATCGGAAGCGTTCCCTCCAGCGCCCGTTTGAGCTGGAACGGCCGCTCCGCGGTTGGGCGGCGGAGGGCGGCGAGTAAGACCTCAGGATCGTCCGACTCGAGTCCGTCGTCCTCGAGCCGGTCACCCACAACCCAGCCGCTCCGCCCGATTTCCAGGCCACGAATCCCTTTCTGCCACGCAGACGCGAAGGTCCGCCCAATCGCCATGGTCTCCCCGACCGCCTTCATCTGCACCCCGAGCACGGGGTTCACTTCGGGGAATTTCTCGAAGGCAAAGCGCGGGAACTTCACGACCACGTAGTCGAGCGTCGGTTCGAACGAAGCGGGCGTGGTCTTGGTGATGTCGTTTGGCAGCTCGTGAAGCAGGTAACCCACGGCGAGCTTCGCCCCCACTCGGGCGATCGGAAACCCTGTGGCTTTGGACGCGAGCGCCGAGGACCGGGAAACCCTCGGGTTCATTTCCACGATGAGCATCTCGCCGGTCTGCGGATCCACGGAGAACTGGATGTTACAGCCGCCGGCCTCGACACCGATCTCTCGCATGATTGCGATGGCGGCGTCCCGCATGCGCTGATATTCCACATCCGTGAGCGTCTGGGTGGGGGCCACCGTGATGGAGTCCCCGGTATGAACCCCCATCGGATCGAAGTTCTCGATCGAACACACGATGATGACGTTATCCGAGGCGTCCCGGACGACCTCGAGCTCGTACTCCTTCCACCCGATGACGCTCCGGTCGATGAGCACCTCGGTAATAGGCGAGGTGTCCAGGCCGCGAGCGACGGCCGCCTTGAACTCATCCACGTTGTACGCGATGCCGCCACCCGTACCCCCGAGAGTGAAGCTGGGGCGGATGATCGCCGGATAACCCGTCTCTTCGATGATGACCAACGCTTCGTCTATGGTGCGTGCGAAGCCGCCGTGCGGAAGCTCCAAGCCAATACGCGCCATAGCCGCGGCGAATTCCTCACGATCCTCGGCCATCCGAATGGACCGCGCGTTCGCTCCGATCAACTCGACGCCATACTTCTCGAGCACGCCATGCTGGTCCAGATCCATAGCGATGTTGAGCGCGGTCTGGCCGCCCATCGTGGGCAGTAGGGCATCGGGCTTCTCTCGCTCGATCACCCGCTCGACCCAGTCGGGCGTGAGCGGTTCGATGTAGGTGCGGTCCGCCAGATCCGGGTCCGTCATTATCGTGGCCGGGTTGGAATTGACCAGCACCACGCGATAACCCTCTTCCTTCAGGGCACGAACCGCCTGGGTTCCCGAGTAGTCGAACTCGCACGCCTGACCGATGACGATCGGGCCTGAACCCAGAATGAGGATCGACTCGAGGTCAGAGCGTCTAGGCAACGGAAAATACGGGGGCTAAAAGGGTGATCGGACAGGGGGGTGGGCCGCTAGGTCGGCTGATCCACGCTGTGTGAAGCGGAGCAGACATCACGGCGAAAGGTACCGTAAACGCCACCTCGGGCAAGCGCTCTTCGCCCCTCAATCTCCCTTGTTGGACTCCTTGCGGAGTGCGGTGAACAGGGCCAAGAAAAATCCTCCCCAAACGAACCCGAGAATGAGCACCATCGTGAGTACGGCAGAAGTTGTCATACGCCCATTTTCCCAGGGGGAGATGCTCGGCGCAAGCGCCCAAGCAGCGCTCACCGATTGAGATCGACCGCAATCCCACTGAGGTCGGTGATCGCGGCGTTGTTGTCGTCCACCGCCTCGACGACGACTACGGTCAGCGGGGGGCTTCGGACATCGTCCACGGCCACCTGAAATCGGATTCGATCCGGGTCGCTCGTGACCAGCACAACCCGGTACATATCGGTCTCCGGCTCGGCGAAGAAGACCCGAGTCTGGCCGCTGTCCGAGAACCCCTGGACCCCCGGGCCAGTAACCTCGAGAACGATCGCACCCACGGGAATCGCCCCCGATGTAACGCTGCCGCTGAGCTGCCCATGACCCCTCGGTCCCCAGTCGCATGCGCTGAGCGCCAGCGCAACACCGACAACCGTGACCAGCCTTACCCGCCTCATGGCTCGTTCCCCTCGAGGAGGGGAATCACAATCGCGTCAGCCGGCACCAGGGCTCGGGCTGCGGGCGCCGCCCCGGCCTGCGTGTTCACCGGATGGTCGGGATTACCCAGAACCCACGAACGAAAGTCGCCCAGGTCGTATGTGCCATCCCCGTCACCCTGGAGGTCGAGGAAGGTCTCGAGCGGAATATTCGTCGTTCCAACGCCCATAAACGGCTCCGCCATGGCTTGAAGCCCGACGTCAGGCGGACCCACCGTGAGGTCGACGTCGACGCTGCCCGTCAGTCCGATGGCATCGGTGGCCTGAACGTTCATTGAAAAATCCCCCATGACGACGGGCGCTCCCCTCAGAGCCCGCTCGCTCCCCCCCAAGAAAAACAAGCCCATAGGCAAGCCACTCGTAACCCACGCCAGGGGCTCGTTGGCATTCGTGACCGTGAATCGAATATCCACGTCAGAGGCTGCACCCACGTCCAACTGCATGCCATCGTCCGATGATACGGTGTAGGTGAGATCAAAGCGGGCAGTGGCCGTACTCGGAGCGGTGACAACCACTGTGGTGGGATTGGGCTGGCCCGCCAACGACCCCGTCCAGTCCCTGAACGCCATCCCTGTACTGGGTTGCACCCAGACACTCACGTTGATCGCCTCGCGCATCCATCCGGATTCGGAATCCGGATTGAGAACCACTACACCCGGCACCACCCCCGGTACCGGACTCTCGAGCGTGATATCGAAGCTCACCTCGGAGTTTCCGTAGCTTGCCGTGAGCGTCGAATCCGCGAGCCCGGTCGCCCAATTCCGGACACGCGGCTGACCGTCGCTCCACCCCAGGAAACCGCTCCGGAACCCGGGACTGGTTGGAGCCCCGCCACCAGCCTCGAGCACGTGCCCCTGGAAGGGCGCCGACGTAAAGAGTAGTGTGGTCGCGGCAAAAACCACGCCGTCCACCGTGAAAACACTCCCCGACGCGCCGAGACCGGCGGACTGGAGCGTCACGTCGTGGTAGCGCGTGAGCGCCTGAAACTCGATCTGGCTGCCCACCTGGCGGATGTTCAACAGAGTGACTCCCGCAGCCGTATTCGGTGGGATGCCGCTCAAGCCGTTCAAACCATTGTAGGTGAAGGCGGAAGGCACCGTTCCGGCGTGGAACGAAGTCGTAGCCGTGGCTCCGGGAAACGGATCTCCGGCATCGCCCCGCTCACCCGACTGAGCCAAAGCGTTGTCGCCGTCGGCCTGCCGAAGCCACACACCCATGCGGGACGCCGATGTATTCACCTGATTGCCTGCCCACGAGCCGTTCACCGTCTCGGTGTCGATCTGCCAGACGAAGAGCCCCGGGGCCGGAAGGCTTGTGTCGAAACCGAGTTGTTGCCGGTTCTCCAACAGGTAGTAATCGCCGCTTCCGTCGCCGGCGTTGATCTTGATGACGTCGCCGGTCGTCACCACCGGATCGAGGACGAGCACACCAAGATCAGCGTCCGCCGCAAGCGTGGTGACGGTGGCCCAGCCCATCACCTCCTTGCTCCAGGCCGTCATATGGCACGGCATCTCCGCGCCCTGCCCATCACAGCCCCACGGGCCCGTACCCATCAGTCCCCAGCGCCCCACTCCGCCGTGACTCGCCCCGACGGCGTACAGGTCCGGGAGCCCGAAGCCGTGGCCGAGCTCGTGTGCGAAGACTCCGATCTCGTTGATCTCCGAAGGATCACACGAGACCACCGGCTGGATCGTATAGCCATCGACGACAATAGACCCGCCGCTCGTCGAAGGCGTCGATGTCGTGAAGACCTGTCCCGCCGAAGCGCTGAGCTGCCAGAAGTGAGACCACACCAGACCGGGACCGCTTCCACCGCACTCCCCGCCCGATGTGGGTTGCATCACGGCGAGAAGGTCCACGAAGCCGTCGTCGTCGCCGGAGTTGGGCGTACCATCCGGTCCGTCGTTATCGTACTGGCCCCAGTCGACGCCTCCGGCGTCCGCATTCGCGAGGAGCTCGATAATAAATTCACCGACGTCATCGGCGGAGGCCAAACCGTTGCTGTTTCCCGCAACGTCGTCCGCACTAAGGCTCGCCTGGAACCAGTCATGGGTGTCGCCGAGGAGCGTGACCCGACCACCCGAAAGATCCGAGTAGAACTCAGTAATCGTCCCGAATCGGCTGTTCGGGCCATCGAAGAACTCCTGCTGAACGACGGCCCGTGTGAGACTCACGCCCAAGGCCGCCCCTACGTCCGCGCTCGGAATCGAGGGTGTGTCGGAGTAAAGACCGAGGAGTAGGGGAACCTTGAAGGTGCCGACCACACCCCCCGGCCGTCGGCCCAAGACGGCTGCCCCTCTCAGCGCCGCGACCCCGGGAGCACCAGTAGCGGCACTCAACCCCAACCGGGATCTCCAACCCCTGGCAGGACGGTACGCCGCGGGGTTGCGGCCAACCTCCTCGAAATACGCCGCGGGAGGAGTTGTGCCATAGTGCTCGGCAAGTAACTCGACGTCCTGGGCGCCGAGTCCGCCGGGAACGAACCCGACCGTCACCGCGAGCGCTGCCATCAATCGGATGGCCACAGCGATCGGCCTCAAAGGGCGGTCCTTCTCAAAGGGCAGTCCTTCTCAAAGGGTGGATCTCCTCACAGGGTCGACCTCCTTCCAGCGTGGCGTCTCCCCGCGGAACGATCGCACCTCCCTAAATATTTACCTAAATGTGTTCCTCCGCTCGAACTCCCAATACGTCGGCTATGTTCCGCATCCCGTCGATCACGTTCTGAATGTGCTCATTACGTTCGATCCCCAAGAGCTCGACACCCCGGGCAACGTCGTCCCGATTCACCCCCGCTGCGAAGGCCTTGTCTTTCAACTTCTTGGTGACCGACTTGGGCTTGAGGTCGTCGATGCCGTTGGGCCTCACGAGACAGCACGCGTACACCAACCCTGAAAGTTCGTCGCAAGCGAAGAGGACCCGATCGAGCAGCGCATCCGGCTCCACTCCCGTCCGCTCGGGTGCGTGGGCTGCAATCGCCTGTAGAATCGCCTCGGGGTAGCCGCGATCCTTCAGGTCGGCGAGCCCCCGATGCGGGTGCTCGTCCGGATATTTCTCCCAATCGAGGTCGTGGAGAAGACCTGCCGTGCCCCAGAGGTCTTCATCCTCACCATGGATTCGGGCGTAATGCCGTACGGATGCCTCTACCGCCAACATGTGCTTTCTCAGGCCGTCGTTTTCGACCCAACTCTCGAGAAGAGCCAGGGCCGAGGCTCGGTCGGGGATCTGCGGGCTCATGTACAACTCCATTTCGTTCGGTGAATACACCCAATCGTCCGGTCGTGTCAGACCCTCGATGAGGGACAAAGGTGGGACATCACACACGCCTCACACCGTGGCCTTCTGGCAATACAGACCTGGCGCCCATGGAAAATCAGTAAGTGCGCCAACAAGGTCCAACGCTCCTTAGGGAACAGCCTCATGAGGTCTCCCTCGACCTTCTCGGGGGTCCTCTCCTCGGTGAAGGCCAAGAGTGTCGAGAGCCGCTTCACGTGGGTGTCGACCACGACCCCATCGGCGATTCCGAAAGCATTCCCCAGGATCACATTCGCGGTCTTCCGGCCGACTCCCGGCAGCGCCGTCAATTCCTTCATTGTGCGCGGAACCTCGCCACCGTGGTCTTCGGTGACGCCCTGTGCAAAACCGATGATATTCTTCGTCTTGTTTCGGTAGAACCCGGTGGAGCGGATGATCTCCTCCACGCCCTCCGGTCGGGCGTCGGCGAGCTGAGCGGGCTTCGGGTACCTCTCAAAGAGGGCGGGCGTGACCAAGTTCACCCGCACGTCGGTCGTCTGGGCGGAGAGAATGGTCGCCACACCGAGTTGGTAGGCGTTAGAGTGCGTCAGGGCACAACGAGCATCAGGATACTCTTCCGCTAACAAACCGAATACCTCGGCGGCACGCTCCGCCCTAGCGCCCTTCGATTCCCTCGCCATGGTCCTAGGAGGGTGATCGGTAAGGGGGGTGGGCCGCGTTGCGGATGCCACGGCCCCAGCTCCTAGGCGGAGCGACGACGCCATAGCATTCGCTACGGCTAGGAGCTCCAACAACGGAGATGGGGTCGTGCCACCGCAACCCTTCAACGTGTAAGGTCATTCCCCTCCTGATCGTGGGCACATGGCGGTTGTGCGGTTGATCCGGCGTCTCTCCTCCTCGCCGTAGCGCTGCTACGCCTCGTCGTCATTCGTTCTTCGCCTTCGGCTCAGGTGCCGCGGAAAGCATGCTGCTACGCCGAACATCAAGGTCGCGACGTTGTCTGAACGCGCACAAGCACCATGTGCGCGACCCGCCCCCCTTACCGATCACCCTCCCTGGTTTGCGGTTTTGAGAGTTTCCGGACCAGCCAGCCATTGAACAGCAACAAAATCGCGATAACGATCGCGAACTGAATCAAGACCGTGCCGATGTTGAAGGGTGAGAAGAGCGTCCAGGTTGCGCGGAACGAGTCCCCCTGGGCCTGATACAGCCACCACCCCATGAGCAGCACCGACTCCACAATCACGAGGCGAATACTCCAGTCCCACCAAGCCCCGACGTGGATGTCGGAGTGCCCCGTATTGATGTACTTCGCTCGCCATTCTGTCACGCCGTACTTGAGCACGGCAAATGCGAAGAAGAAGCCGGAGAGCATCAAGCCCACTCCCCACACCCAGTCCTGATTGGCGAAAAACGGGCCGGCACCCGGTGTGTCCGTCCAATTGAGCGCGCTGGGTGCCCCAAAGATGATGCCGGCGGTCCCGACGATTGCGATCGCGCTGCCCCGTGTTAGGCCGAGATCGATCAAGATGCGACTGGCCAACTCGATCATCGCCACGAGGGACGTCCAGGCGGCGAACACCAGCGCCAGGAAGAACAGGGTCATAAAAAACCGGCCGCCCGGAATCAGTGCGAATAGCTGTGGCACCCAGATGAAGGTCAACCCCTCGTTGCCTGCTCCGACGATCTGGTCGGCGGCGTCGGGCATCACCGCGAACACGGTGCAGAGCACCATTATGCCCGCGAGGAGTGACATCGTGTTGTTGCCGAAGCCGATGACGAAGGCGTTGAGCGCCGTGTCCTCCCGGCTCCTCATGTAGATCGCGTAGGTGAGCACCAGTCCCCAGCCAGCGCCGGTGTCCCACGCGTTCTGGGTCAGCGCCTCCAGCCAGATGCTGGAGTCCGCCAGCTCCGCCAGGTGCGGCGTGAAGAGGAACGCCAGTCCGTCCGCTGCCCCGGGTAGCGTGACCGCCCTGATCGCAAGAACGATCACCAGGAAGATGAGACTGGGAATCAGGAACTTCGCCGCCGTCTCGATGCCTTTCACACCCTTCGACACGACGAAGAGACCCATGCACATGGCCACGATGTGCGTCACCAACGCCGCCGGTGTTCCTGCGTATCCCTCCCAAAAGGCTTCAGGCACGGCCGAGGGAACGTCTCCGGTGACGCTGGCCAGGAAGAAGCGGATGGTCCAACCCATCACCACGCTGTAGTAGAACATGATGGCGGTCGCGACAAAGGCCACCCAAGCCCCCATCCAGGCGAATCCAGGACCGATCGTCTTCACGAACGATCCGATCGTCCCGGAACGTGTGGCTTTCCCCATACCGAATTCGAGTATCAGCAGCGGTATGGACCAGAGAAGCAGGAACACCGCCCAGGCGACCAGGAACGAGCCCCCGCCGTTGGTCGCGGCAACCCGTGGAAAACGCCAGATATTCCCGGTGCCCACGGCCATACCGAGCATCGCCAGGAGCATACCCCACCGTGAACTGAAAACTTCGGACCTGGAGGACAATCCAGCCTCCCGACTCAGGTGAGGGATTCGCCGGCCAACCGCTCCTGGATCCAGCCCGGCACAGCCTCGGCGGCGACCCGAACCTGCTCGAGCGTATCCCGATCCCGGATCGTGACCGTGCCGTCTTCGGATGTCTGCCCATCCACCGTCATGCACCACGGTGTGCCGGCTTCGTCTTGGCGCCGGTAGCGCCGACCGATGGAGCCCGCTGCATCGTAAAACGAGGGGATCGAGCGGGACCTTAGATCGGCGTGCAACTTCTCGGCGATCTCCGGCAGCCCATCCTTCTTAACCAGAGGGAATACGGCAGCCTTCAAGGGAGCGAGACTCGGAGCGAGCTTGAGAAGCACCCGCTCTTCTCCGTCCACCTCCTCTTCGGTGTAGGCGTCGACCAGCGCCACCAGGACCGTGCGGTCCACCCCAACCGCAGTCTCGACCACGTAGGGCAGAAATCGTTTCCCCGCCGCCGTATCGATGTACTCGAGGCGCTTGCCCGAGTACTCCTGGTGCCGTCCGAGGTCGAAGTCGGTCCGGTTGTGAATTCCCTCGAACTCCTTCCACCCGAACGGAAACTCATACTCGATGTCGAACGCCTTCTTGGCGTAGTGTGCCAGCTCGTCTGGTCCATGCTCGTGGAAACGGAGCTTGTCCTTGTTGATCCCAAGCGCGACATGCCATTCGATGCGGGCGTTCATCCAGTAGTCGAACCACTCCTCGTCGGTCCCCGGCTCCACGAAGAATTGAAGCTCCATCTGCTCGAACTCCCGCGTCCGGAAGATGAAGTTTCCAGGCGTGATCTCATTCCGGAACGCCTTCCCGATCTGTGCGATTCCGAACGGGACCTTCTGACGCGCCGACGTCTGAACGTTCAGAAAGTTCACGTACGAACCCTGAGCCGTCTCGGGCCGCAGGAAGATCACCGACGCGTCGTCCTCCACCGGGCCCATGAACGTCTTGAACATGAGGTTGAACAGACGCGGTTCACCGAATGTGTCCTTGGTCCCACAGGTAGGACACTGGCCTCCTTCGACCTCCGGGAGATCGGCGCGGAAGCGCCGGTGGCAGCTGCCGCACTCCACGAGAGGGTCCGTGAATCCGTCCACGTGCCCAGAGGCCTCCCAGACCTTCGGATTCATCAAAATCGACGCGTCGAGTCCTTCGACGTCGTCACGCTGATGCACCATCGTACTCCACCAGCGCTCTTTGACGTTACGTTTCAGTTCGATGCCGAGCGGGCCGTAGTCCCACACCGACCCGGTTCCCCCGTAGATCTCGGACGATTGGAAGATGAATCCTCGGCGCTTGGCCAGGGACGTGAGCTTGTCCATCGCTGAAGTTTCAGCCATCGTGGTCGTCCAGGGAGCCAGGGTGTCGCGGTGAGTCGAAGCGATGGAAGCTAGATCAGCGCGCCCGCAGCATCAACTGATCAAGAACCTCGAAAGGGAGCGCGGGTATACGGGCAAAGTGTGGTGTTGAAGACGCCCGAAGGCCGGACTTAGTCTCCCAGGAGTATTTCGATGATAACGCTGACAGATAAAGCGCTGGATGTGGTTCGCGGTTATATGGACCAGGGTGATGGTCAGTTCACGGCCCTGCGGATCGGCATTTCCGGTGGCACACCGCAGTCACCCGATTTCGAGCTTACGCTCGTGGGGCCGGACGACATCGTTGAAAGCGAACGAGAGGTGGACCTGGGCGACCTAACGATCGTTGTCCAGGAACAGTTCATGCCCCGCCTCGAGGGGGCGACCGTGGATTTTGTCCAGCGCGTGAATGAAAGCGGCTTCGAGGTAAAGCTGGCCGCGGCTGCGCAGCCCGCCGCACCGACCCTCGAGGGGCCCCTCGCTGAACGGGTGAAGACGGTCCTGGACGCGGAGATCAATCCTGCTATCGCCTCGCACGGAGGCACCATCACACTGGTGGGGGTCGAAGACACCGAGATCTACCTGGAGATGGGCGGCGGGTGCCAAGGGTGCGCCATGTCACGCATGACACTGCGCCAGGGAGTCGAACGAATGGTCCGCCAGGCGGTGCCCGAGGTGACCGTCATCCATGACGTGACCGACCACGCATCGGGTGAGAATCCGTTCTTTGAGGGGCCGACGGTCTAACTTCGAGCGGCCGACCGTCTGAGCGTTTCGCAGACGATCACGTCGGAACCCGGTAGCCCTCACCTGATCGAGTGGGTCCTTGCTGTCCACAGGCCCCAACTGTACCCTGCCTTGCATTGTGACACCTCCCCTCATCGACCGCGCGCTGTCCTGGCCGGAACGCTGGTCATAGTGGCCCCTTACCGCCCGTGGTGATATACGGCGTAGCGCTGCTAGCGGGGTGCATGCTGGTCGGCGCGTTCATAGGGGAGCTGATCGGCTTGCTGATCGGCATCGACGCGAATGTTGGCGGTGTCGGCATCTCCATGTTGTTGCTGATTCTGGTCGCCGCGAAAGGGCAGGCCAGCGGTCGCCTCCGCCCCATCTCCGCGACGGGCATCACCTTCTGGAGTGGAATCTACATACCGGTAGTGGTGGCGATGGCGGCTAGCCAGAACGTGGTGGCGGCGGTAAGAGGCGGGACCGCAGCAGTGCTGGCGGGAGTCCTGGCCGTTGTCGTCAGCTGTGCCCTGGTACCGTTGCTCAGTCGCATCGGCGGCGAACCGCCCCCGCCGCTGCCGGACGCATCAGGCGAGCAGGGCGTATGACCGAGGTCATCGATCTCATGGCACAGGTAATGAGCCGATATGGCTTGATTACCGCCTTCGCCATCGTGGGGATCACCGTGTGGGTGTCCTATCAGCTGTCCGGGCGTCTGACCAAGGGGCGCCTTCACGGGTCGGCTATCGCCATCATGCTTGGCTTGCTGGCGGCATATGTTGGCGGTGTTGTTACCGGCGGGGCCCGCGGTGTTGCCGACCTGGAGGTATTGGCCGGTATCGGATTGATGGGCGGCGGCATGCTTCGGGACTTCGCGATCATTGCCACGGCTTTCGGCGTGGATACGCGGGAGTTGGCGCGTGCCGGAACGGCTGGGGTCATCTCTCTGTTTGCCGGCGTGTTCGTCTCGTTTGGGATCGGCGCGGGGGTGGCCTACGCGTTCGGCTATACCGATCCCGTGAGTATGACCACGATAGGCGGCGGTGCGGCCACGTACATCGTGGGGCCCGTTACCGGTGCAGCCATCGGGGCCAGTTCGGATGTGATCGCACTCAGCATTGCCGCCGGGCTGATTAAATCCATGCTGGTGATGGCCGGAACACCGTTTGTCGCACCGCTGATCGGATTGAATAATGCGCGTTCGGCCATGATCTATGGGGGCCTCATGGGCACCACGAGCGGGGTGGCAGGGGGGCTGGCCGCCACCGATGAACGTCTGGTTCCGTATGGCGCGATGACGGCGACATTCTATACTGGACTGGGTGCCCTGTTGGGACCTTCGGTGATTTTCGTGGTCATCAGGGCGATCATGGGCTAACAGTTTCCATCTGACACGACGGCGCTGGATCGAGGAGAGACGGGACATGCCTGAACTTGAATTGGTTCGGCGGGCACAGAGTTTCGGGACACGGGTTGCAGTGACCTCAGATGGTCACGATCACTCGTACGACTCGCTGCTTTCGGTATCGGAGGGAATAGGCGCCAGTCTGCTCGACGGGTCGACCGACTTGGGTGAACAGCGAGTCGCATTTCTTATCCCGGCGGGCTTCGAGTACACAACGGTCCAGTGGGGCATCTGGAGAGCCGGTGGAATTGCCGTGCCGCTGAGTCTGTCCGCGGCAGACCCAGAGCTCGAACACGTGATCACCGATGCCCAGGTTGATCGAATCATCGTACCTGAGGATTCAGTGGCGAAGCTCAGGCCACTCTGTGATCGGCTTTCGATGCCCCTTCTCACGGTCGAACAGATCTCATCACCGGGGTCCGGGCCATTGCCGGAGCTGGACGCACAGAGGCGGGCGATGATCCTCTACACCAGCGGCACAACCAGCAAGCCCAAGGGTGTCGTGAGCACTCACGCCAACATTCAGGCACAGATCACGACGCTGATAGAGGCTTGGGGTTGGCAATCGGAAGACTCGATTCCGCTGTTTCTGCCGCTGCATCACATTCACGGCATCGTCAACGTGATGAGTTGTGCGTTGTGGTCGGGGGCCCGAGTGGACTGTTTCGGCTCCTTCGATGCACCGGCGGTCCTGGAGCGCATAGCAGACAAGCAGTATTCGCTGTTCATGGCGGTCCCGACCATCTACGTCAAGCTGATCCGGATCCTGGAGGCTGCCGACGAGGGGGATCGGGCGCGATACGCCGATGGATTCGCACATATGCGACTGATGGTGTCGGGTTCGGCCGCCCTGCCGGCCAGCGTGCACGAGCAGTGGACGGGCTTGACCGGACAGAAACTTCTCGAGCGTTATGGCATGACCGAAATCGGAATGGCGATCTCCAACCCCCTCGACGGGGAGCGCAGGCCCGGTGCCGTGGGCCAGGCGCTACCAGACGTTGTCATCAGATTGATCAGTGAATCGGGGGAGTTGATTGAAGTGGAGGGAGAACCTGGAGAGATTCAGGTTCGTGGGCCCGCGGTGTTCTCCGAGTACTGGGACAAGCCCGACGTGACACGGGAATCGTTCGTTGACGGATGGTTCCGTACCGGGGATATGGCGGTGTTGGAGGAGGGATATTACCGCATCATGGGTCGCCTGTCGGTGGACATCATCAAGTCCGGCGGATACAAACTCTCGGCCCTGGAAATTGAGGCCACCTTGCTTATGCATCCGGCGATCCGCGAGTGTGCCGTGGTTGGCCTGCCGGACGATACCTGGGGAGAGGTGGTGGCCGTTGCCGTCGTGGCCGGTGACGGGGAACAGATCGAACTCCCGGCTCTGAAAGAGTGGGCAACTGAGCGCATGTCCAGCTACAAGATTCCCAAGTCGCTGTTGTTGTTGGAGGATTTGCCGAAAAACGCCATGGGCAAGGTGACCAAGCCTGCCATCCAAGATCTTTTCGACTGAAGGGGTCTGCTTCGCTCTAGCTTCATTCGAGAAGGTACCATGGACTATCTGAATCGTCGGGATTTCGTCAGGAAGGCTGGTCTCGGCGCCGCCGGAACTGGCATTTTGGCTGGTTGCGGGGACACCGAAACACAAAGCGCGAACGGAGACGGTGTCGTCTCTGGCCCCCGAGTCAGTTGGCGCATGGCCACGAGCTTCCCCCCGAGTTTGGACATTCTCCATGGTGCCGCGGTCCTCGTCTCGGACCGGGTCGAGGCCCTTACAGGAGGACGCTTCACGATCCGCGTATTCCCTCCAGGCGAAATCATCCCTGCGCTCCAGGTGATGGACGGCGTGGAGTCCGGCACGGTGCACGCCGGCTACACCAGCGACTACTACTACATCGGCAAGAATCCGGCGCTCGCGTTCGGAACCTCCATCCCCTTCGGGTTGAACGCGCGTCAACAGACGGCGTGGCTGCATCACGGAGGTGGGTTGGCACTGCTTCGGGGGATCTACGCGGATTTCGGAATGACCTCCATCCCGTGCGGTAACACGGGAGCCCAGTTTGGTGGGTGGTTCCGGAGACCCGTCGAGACGCTTGCCGACCTGAGGGGCGTGAGCATGCGCATTCCCGGACTCGCGGGGGAGATCATGGCGCGCCTTGGCGTCACGGTTCACGTCCTCGGTGGCCCCGACGTCTACCCGGCTCTGGAGCGTGGTGTGATCGACGCCGTGGAGTGGGTCGGACCCTACGACGACGAGAAGCTCGGATTCCACGAGATCGCGAAGAACTACTACGTCCCGGGGTGGTGGGAGCCGGGACCGTCCACCGTTTTACAGATCGGCCTCGACGCCTGGAACACCCTGCCGCCCTCCTACCAAGCTGTGCTGGAGAGCGCGTGTAGTGACGCCACCCTCATGACCATGGCCCGCTACGACGTGGAGAACCCCCCTGCTTTGGAGCGTCTCACCAATGAACACGGGGTGACCTTGAGGAGGTTCTCGGACGAGATCCTCGAGGCTGCCTGGACGGAGAGCAACGCCTACCTCGAGGAGCAGGCCGCCGCGAACGAGGACTTCCGGAGGATTTACGCGTCGTGGAGAGCGTTCCGGGACCAGAGCTTCCCGTACTTCGCCAGCAACGAGTTGGTGTACGCCGACTTCGCGTTCCCCAGAACGTAGAGGCCTACAGGAGTACCCAGTTGATCAACCCACCGAGCACGATCAATTGGATCACGATGAATGGAATGGCTCCCAGGTAGATCGTGGTCGTGGGAATGCTCGGTGGTGCGACCCCCCTGAGGTAGAAGAGTGAGAAGCCGAACGGGGGTGTGAGGAACGACGTCTGGATGTTCACGGCCAGTATGATCCCCAACCACGTCAGGTCGAGGCCCAGAATCTGGGCAGCCGGCACGATCAGAGGCACGATGATGAAGGCGATCTCGAAAAAGTCTATGAAGAAGCCGAGCCCGAAGACGATCGCGTTGACGACGAGGAGGAAGCCGAGCGATCCGCCCGGGAGGTCAGTCAGCATGCCGGCGATCCAGAGGTCGCCTTCGAGCCCGCGGAACACGAGGGTAAAAGCGGTTGAGCCGATCAGCAGGAACATGACCATGATCGTGAGGCGCGTCGTGTCGGCCATAGCGGCTTTGAGCGCCTCCATAGACAGGCGCCGGTGTACGCCCGCAAGTCCCATGGCGCCCAGCGCACCCAAAGAGCCGGCCTCGGTCGGTGTCGCCACACCCGCGAAGATGCTGCCCAGCACCACCAGAATCAGAACCAACGGCGGAAGCATCGAGCCCATGACGCGGCGGAGCAACTCGGCACCGGAAATGTCGAGGGATTCCCGCGGCATGGCGGGTGCCGCATCTGGATGCACGATGGCGACGCCCGTCACGTAGACCACATACGCTCCAGTCAGGATCAGCCCGGGGACCAGGCCTGCGCGGAAGAGCGCGCCGACCGAAACGCCCAACTGATCCCCAAGCACGATCAATACGATGCTGGGCGGGATGATCTGCCCCAGGGTGCCGGCCGCGGCGATGACCCCGACCGTCAGTTCGTCCTTGTAGCCGTTTCTTATCATGACCGGGAGTGAGATCAGCCCCATCGCGGTCACCGACGCTCCGACCACACCGGTCGCAGCGGCCAACAGCGCACCCACTCCGATCACGCCGATAGCCAACCCGCCCCGGAAACGGCCGAAAAGAATGCCGATCGTTTCGAGAAGATCCTCGGCCAGGTCGGACTTCTCCAGGATCGTGCCCATGAAGATGAAGAAGGGAACGGCCAGGAGCGTTTGGTTCGCCATTATCCCAAACGTCCGGTCGGGAAGCGCCCGCAAGAGGACGAGGTCGAAATGCCCTACCCAGGTCCCCACCAAGGCGAACACCAAGGCGGTGCCGGAAAGCGCAAAAGCGACCGGGTACCCCGTGAAGATGAGAGCGAGCGCCCCCAGAAACATGACCGGACCCCAGATTTCCCCCATTAGAAGCCGGCCTTCCTAAGGGGTCTCGGTCGGCGAAGCCAGCTCATCCGCCCCCGAAGGTCCCCCGGCGGGTTCGGCTAGAATCGCAGCATTCTTTACGATTTGGCTGACCGCCTGAAGGAGCAGCAAAAAAAAGGACACGAGGATGACGGTCTTGATCGGATAGCGCGGCAACCCACCAGGATCGGGTGATGTCTCGAGGATGGCCCAGCTGCGGACAACCGGCCCCCACGAGACCCAAAACATCATCGCAACGAAGGGGACCAGAAAAAGGACCGACCCGATCAGGTCGATCCAGGCACGTGCCCTGCGTCCTAAGCGCGCATAAAGCACGTCCACGCGAACGTGGTAGTCGTGATTCAGCCCGTAGGCCGCTCCCATCAGAAAAATGAGGCTGAAGAGGTACCACTGGAGATCGAGGTACCCATTCGAGCTGAGCGCCACGCTGGTGTAACGACCCGCGTAGCGGGCGATGGCATTAAAGGCTCCGATGACCACCATGACCAACGCGAGCCACTGGATGGCCGAGCCGATCCGGTCATTGAGCCGGTCGATCACGGCGGAGATTCGCCGGAGTGCCCTCACGGCCTAGCCGGGTGCGAGGTTGTCACTCAGCTGCCGAACGATGGTTTTGCCGATTTCTAGAAGTGTCTCCACCCCGTGCACATCGTGAGGCAGGAGGTGTACGTAGACCCGCTGAAGCCCCTTGAAGGTCCGGTCGATCTCGTCCCTGTACTCGTCCTCCTGGAGCCGTCGTTCGCGAAGAAAGTCGCCCGCTGCGTCGGGCGGCAACAGGCGGTTTACGATCAGGCCCGCCACCGGCACGTCAAACCTAGCGAGCAGGTCGAGAGCCTTCTTGCTCTCGAGAATCGGTAACTTTTCCGCCGTGAGCACGAGTACGAACGCAGTAAGCGTCTCATCGGTCAGGAGTTCACGGGCCCGATGGAATTTCCGGCGCCGGGTCAGCAGAATGTCTCGGATCTGAACGTCGCGGCTGGTGTCCGGCTTCTCGATCGATCCTCCGATCATCCCGAACTCGTCTTCCCTCGAATGCTGCTTGCCGAACAAGTGGATAAGCTCGCCGAGTTTCCGCGACCGGTCCCGATAGCCGAGCATTCCGTCGGTCCAGGCCGCCATCAGTTCCGGGAGCGCGAGAAGACGGATCGTGTGCCCCGACGGGGCAGTGTCGAAAATCAGCAGATCGAAACGGCTCCTCGCGTCGGCCATCAGATCGGCCATGCACTCGAGCAGCGCCGCTTCCATCGTGCCAGGAGAGTGGCGGGCAAGGTCGAGTTGCCGGTCGATCTCCCCGTACATCTTGGGCGCGACCAACGACTTCATACTCATCTTGACGGTCTCGACATGGCGGTCGGCTTCGGCCTCCGGGTCGATCTCCAGACCCGTGAGGTTCGTACCGAGAGGGGTCTCCTGGTTCCCGATCCGAATATCGAAAACGTCGCCGAGAGAGTGCGCCGGGTCCGTCGAGACGACCAGAGTCGTACGACCCGATTCAGCCGCCATCAGTGCGAGCGCGCCCGCGGTCGTGGTCTTTCCGACACCGCCCTTCCCACCCACGAAGATGATGCGCCGGTCGAAAAGATGATCCACGGTGCTGCGACTCCCGAGCGGTGGGCTACTGCTCCTCTAGCAATGCTTCTCTAGCAACATCGGAACTCATCGAGAGGCGAATGCTCCATACCTATGCGCTGATGCCACTCGTGGAACCGCTCCAGGAGGACTGGCTGTAGCTCCAGCGTGTAGTACGCGGCGGGGTTCGGGACCCCCATCATCTCCGAGAAGATGAGCAGCATGAAGAGATCATCCTGCTCGCGCTTCGCACGCGCTACGGCACCCCGGTAGGGCGCGTTGTAGAACTCGGAGGCCAGGTACGCCCAGCCGTCGAGCTTTTTCTTGATGTCAGCCCACTTCATTCTCGATCAGCCTCTACCGTCCGCACCTCCGGGCCGTGTGACGCGACCTGCGCCGCTGCCCGCTTCTCCCGCGTGAACGCCGACTGCGACTCGAGAAGCACGAAGATGGCCATGATGATGATCACGACGTCCACCACCCCCAGCAGGTAGTTGGGCTCCCGCCAAAACAGACCCCACAGCTGGTAGACCGCCGCGGCCAGAGACATCAAAGTGACGAACACCATGGGCACGAGTGTGAAGATGTAACGCCGCCCGAGCTTGACCAACATGACGCTGAGCACAAGCAGGGTCAGGCCCGCCAGCAACTGGTTCGTGGTGCCGAAAAGCGGCCAGATTTGCATGCCACCGTCACCGCTTCTACCACCCGCCCCGAACGCCAATGCGAGGCACGCCGCCACCGCCGCGAAGGTCGCGATGTACCCGTTCTGCAGCGCGGGAATCTTGTAGATCGTGCCCCACTCCTGGACGATGTAACGCTGGAGGCGCACCCCGGCGTCCATCGTGGTTCCGGCGAACAGAACGGCCATCACCGCAAGCAGCGTCTGTGCGAATGCCCTGGGGAGCGGCGTTCCGGCCTCAACGATTGCCGACCCGCCAGCGACGAACGTGGAGATGCCTAGCCCGCCATCGTAAAAATCCGAATACGTCGTCTGCCACTCGCCGAGCGAAGCGAAGCCTGCACTGACGGCGATGATCGTGACGAGCGCGAGCAGTCCCTCCCCGGACGAACCCAGATAACCCACGAAGCGGGCGTCCGTCTCCTTGTTCAGTTGCTTGGAGGTGGTACCGGACGACACCAGGCCATGGAAACCGGAGAGAGCCCCGCATGCGATCGTCACGAAGAGCAGAGGCACCAAGGGCGGCGTTCCCTCGGGAACGGCCGTGTTGTACATCGGTGCGACGATCGTGGGGTTCGCAAGGAACACCGCGCCGAACAACAGGGCCAGCCCAATGATGAGCTGAATGCCGTTGATGTAGTCTCTAGGCTGAAGCAGTAACCAGACCGGAAGCAGTGACGCGACCGTGGCGTAGATGAAGAGGAGTATGATCCATTGCGGGCCCGCCGCCAAACCGAACATGGTCTCGGGCAAGGCTACAGGAACCGCCTCTCCCAAGTAGATCACCGCATAGAGGATGATGGTGCCAATGATCGTGGGCCACAGGATCGGGACCTTCACCCTATAGATCAGGACGCCGATCGCCACGGCCACCACGATCGCACTCCACGCGGGAATCACGCTGCTGGGCGTATCGATGAAGGCTTGGGAAATCGAGACCGCAAACACGGCGTTGACCATCATCAGGAGAAAGAAGATGACGATCATGAAGAGCGTGCGTGCACGGAGACTGACGACGTCCCCGGTGAGCGATCCGACGGACCTGCCCTGGTTACGAACGCTCGCCCAGATCGCACCGAAGTCGTGTACGCCGGCGAAGAATACCGTACCGCTGATCACCCAGATGAACGCGGGCAGCCAACCCCAGATGACGGCGATGGCCGGTCCGATGATGGGCGCAGCACCCGCTACGGCCGTAAAGTGGTGGCCCCACAGCACGATCCTGTTCGTGGGAATAAAGTCGATGTCGTCGCGCATCGTGTGGGCCGGCGTTTCGAAGTCCGGATCGAGCTGATAGATCTTCTCGGCGATGAACTTCGAGTAGACGAAATAGCCGACGGCAATGGCTATCATGCCGATAAGTGCTGGAACGATTGCGCTCATTGTTCAACCAGGGTTCGAGGTAGGACACCTCGGGGGTTCCAACCTCAACCGCGGTTGGAGGCCGCCCCGACGTCGGTCGCTCACATGCAACCGGGCGGCAATGTACGGCGAAAAGTCGCTCCCGTCAGCCCTGCGTGTGAATGAAGTCAGTAAAGCCCTGGTCGTAATCGGAAAGCCCGTTCTGCCCGGTCATTCTCATACGCTCTTCCATGATCGGCTTCATGACGGTCCACACGGCCCGTTCATAGGCCGAGGGCTCAGGCCGAATCGCGTGGAAGTCCTTCGCCAGTTCAGCGCGCAGACGCGACTCATCCACGAGCTCGTGATAGCGATCGAGATCTCCATCGGCCAAGACCCGAAGGTCGCGGTGGAGGCGTTCGGAGAGGGCGGCCTGCACCAAGAGGGGGTCGTCCGAGGTACTGAGTGCCAGATAGGCTATGGCCTGCGCCTGAAGCTCCTTGTAGTAGCCTTTTCTGTGGCAGAACTCGTGCGCGATGATGTGCGGCTCGAAGATGCCGGAGTCCCGGAAGATCGTGACGTCGCCGGAGAGGATGTCGCACGCGCCCAGGGCAAATGGGAAAAGGACCTTCGTCAGAGCAACGCTGCGCACTTCGGCGCTCGTCTCGACACGTTGACCGGTGATGGAGGCGATGTAGGCCGTAAGGCACTCGTTCACGACCTTGGCCAACTCTTCTCGCGAAAGCTCTAAAGGCTGGTAGTCCCTGTTCAGCAGGGCGACCAGATCCTTGACCTCTTCCTGGCGCTCCTCCTCGCTCATCGCCTCGAGATCGGACGGGTCCTGACCGAACGTCTCCTCGAAATCGATCGGGCGGGCGTCCTTCCGGGCAAGCCAGTCGCTCAGTGCGCTCCCCGCGTAGGCCCCCAGGGCGAGGGCTTGCACGATGCGACCGGGTATGGTCGCTCGGAACAGCAACCGGGACGCCAAGGGTGCCAGCATGAACACGTCGGCCAGCGGGAGCGGTGCGTACGTCGCCTGGTTGGGGATTTCTACACGGTCTATGGTCACACTTACCTGCCCGCCTCGTTTTCGGTCATCGCCTTGGAACACTAGGGGGCTAGAGCCCTGGAGCTAGTCGTACCACGGGCGGCGGCCGTAGGTCCCTTTATTGCAAGAGGGTGGAAGAGGGGTTCACGATCCCGCTCCGGCCAGCGCTTGGCTCTACGGCTTCGCCGCAGACTGTCCTCCGCAGGACCGTAAACCCCTCTTCACGTTGGCATGGTTGGGGACCACGGCCGCCCTCCGGGCTAAGGGGGCGTGGCGGGACGAGTATGCCCATCATACCCCCACAGCCCTCGGGCAAGCCGCTGGGCCATGACGGGTGAGCGGAGGGCGTTAGGCTATTCCCCAGGTCATGGAGGAGCCGGATCGCTGGTCCTCCGGAAGCAGCAGTCTTACGGCGAAGCCGAGCGAAGCGCTGACCCACCAACGCGCCAAAGCCACCCAAGCCCGGGCGGGCGGTGTTCGGCTCCAGAGAACACGCTCGAGGGAGAGGGATCGATGGTCCTCCGCAGGACAGTCCGCCGCCGAAGGCGGTGGAGCGAAGCGCTGGCCGAAGGAGGACCATCGATTCCTCTCCCTTCCACACGCAACAAAAGGAGCAGCACACTGCCCTCCTCGGGCGGCCCACCCCTTTCCGATCATCCTTCTGACGGTACAATGCTTCGAAATGCCATCGACTGAAGCTGCTCGGTTCTTTAGTGATCGGGGCTATTTGCCTGGTCTCCTCCGTTGGGCTCTGCACCCCATGCCGTGGGCCCTGCTCCTCTTCCCGGGTGTCGGGCTGGCTCAGAGCGGAGGACGGGACGCCTGGTTCCCGGACGCGGAATACTTCCCCCGGCCGACGGCTTCGGTCCGTGAGCCGACGTTCGCGCTGGGGGTCCTGTGGAGTACCGTGTTCAGAGACCGGGCCGACCCCGCCGAACGCCCACCGTACGACCTCCAGGGTGGGAACGGGCTGGAGACCGACCTCCAGGCCGAGGCCGCATTAGGCGGCAGCGTCCGGATCTGGCAGCCCGTACAATGGGCCGATGGAGGGCTGACGCTTGGAGTCCAGACGGGGGTCTTCGGCCGGTTCCGTCTGGAGGTCTCGAGCAACGACCTCGTGGCCTCGGACTGGATCGTGGCTCTCCCTGCAGAGATCGCGCGTGGACCTTGGTCCGGGCGTCTACGCTTTCAGCATTGGAGCGCTCACGTGGGCGACGAGCTGATCGAGCAGGGAGTGGAACGTGTCGACTTTACGACCGAGACGCTGGAAGCCCTGGTGGCCTATGGATCCGACGAGTTTCGGGTCTACGGAGGCGGAAGCCTGGTGGTCCGTTCGAGCCTCGAGAACGAGGTTCGGTTGGGCTCGGCGTTCTCCGACGATGTGCTGATCCGGTTCGGTGCCGACGCCCGCGTGCATCCATGGGTCCGAGACGAAGTAACGGTGGACGGGGGTGTGGATTGGCACAGCAGCGATCGCACAGGGTGGGTGGGCCAGCTTTCCGTACGGCTCGGCCTCGCGGTGCAGGACGGTTCACGCTCGGCCAAGTTGAGCGCCATCTACTACCGGGGGACATCCCCCATGGGCCAATTCTTCCTCACAAACGAGCGGTACTGGGAAATCGAGTTGTCTCTCGAGCCGTAAGCGGCGTACGTTCCGGCATCTTCGGGCCCCTGTGCTCGGCCTCTACGGGGGAGCGGACAACCGGGTGAACTCGACCATCCCAGCGGCTCAAGCGGAACTGGAGCGCCTCGGGAAGCGACATGAGGTGAACATCTACGAGGGGGCCGGACATGGCTTCCTGGGTCGACAAAGCGGCCAGGACGGGGCCAACCAGGCCGCCTCCGAGGGAGCCTGGAGCCCGTAGCCGAGAGGAATTCCGACGTTTTGACGACGAAGAAGACGATCTGGGGATGGGCGCTCTACGACTTCGGCAATTCGGCGTTCTTTACAGTGATTCTGTCGTTCGTCTACGCTGTCTTCTTCGCCGACACGATCGTCCCTGAGGGCGATACCCCCGGTTCGGTCATCTGGGCGAACGGGCTCATCGTGACGGCCATCATCGTTGCGCTGACCTCACCGTTCTTGGGCGCCCTCGCAGACTACGGAGGCTACCGCCGGCGCTATCTATTCATCACGACGGTGGTAGCGATCTTCGGAACCGCGCTCCTCTACTTTCCGACTCCGGGGGAGGTGCGCTTGGCCCTCGCGATCTTCGTGATCGCCAACGTAGCGGCCGAATTGACGCAGGTCTTTTACAACGCGTACCTGCCCGATATCTCCACGCCGGACAACATCGGCAAGATCTCAGGCTACGGGTGGTCGCTGGGTTACGTGGGCGGGCTCCTCGTCATGGGGATCGCGCTGGTCGGCTTCGTCACCTTAGACCTACCCGGGTTCGGCGCCGTCCTCCCGGACCAGCCCTGGTTCGGCCTCTCGATGGGCGAGGAGGGGCAGTTCCAAAACGTACGAGCCACCACGTTGCTGACCGCCGCGTGGTTCGCGATCTTCGCGATCCCGATGTTCCTTTGGGTTCCCGAGCCCGAACACCGCGACGCTCCTCCGCTCGGTGAACTCCTGCGAGGTACCGTCAGCCGGCTAAGAAACACCTTCGAGGACATCCGGCGCTACGGCCAGGTCGCTCGGCTATTGGTCGCCCGCATGATCTACAACGACGGCCTCGTGACGATCTTCGGTATCGGGGTGATCTACACCACAGAAGTCTTTGACTTTACGCTCACCCAGGCGATGCTGTTTGGTTTGGCGATCAACGTCACGGCCGGTCTCGGCGCGTTCGCGATGGGATTCCTCGACGACCGGATCGGTGGCAAGAAGACGATCCTCATCTCCCTGGTCGGGCTTTCGCTCGCCGTCCTTTGGGCCGCTCTCGCTAGGGCGGAGAGCACAACCTCCCTGTACATGGCAGGGTTGGCCATCGGCATATTCATGGGTCCCAGTCAGGCCGCAAGCCGCTCGCTCCTTGGCCGTTTCGTCCCGCTGGAAAAAGAGACGGAGTTCTATGGTTTCTTCGCTTTCTCGGCAAAGGCCACCGCATTCATGGGACCAATTGTCTACAGCATCATGACGACAGCCTTCGAGAGTCCTAGGTACGGTGTGGGCGCAATCGTCGTCTTCTTCCTCATCGGAGGGCTGATCCTCCTCAGTGTGGACGAGCAAGCCGGTATAGCCGCGAGCGGCCGGGTCTCGACCTCGTAACCATGCGCATCGTCGCCGGAAAACACGCGGGTCGTCACCTGACGTCACCCGCCAAGCGGATTCGGCCCACCGTGGAGAACGTGCGGGACCGCTGGCTCGGCCGTCTGAAGAACGACCTCGATGGGGCGCGGGTGTTGGACCTCTTCGCGGGCTCGGGAGCCCTGGGGCTCGAGGCGCTGTCGCGAGGTGCCGCCTCGGCGGATTTTGTGGAAAATGCTCCGGAGGCGCTCCACTCGCTCAAGGCCAACGTAGCCGCCCTCCGAGAGAAGAAGCGCACGCGAATCTTCAAGCGAGACGCCATCGTTTTCGCCGAGGCGCTGGATGAACACAGCTACGACATCGCGTTCGTGGACGCACCCTACGGGTCGAAGAAGCTGGATCGCATCGTCCGCACCTGGTCCGCCTGTCATTTCGCCCGGATTCTCGGCGTGGAACACGCACGTGACTATAAAGTCCCGGATGAGCAGCTCCGAGGGCGCACGCGACTCAGTGGTGAGACTGGGGTGACAATTTTCCGCGCTTCGGTGGTCGATGAGCTCCGCGCCAGAGTTCGCTCACGGACCCCTCCTGCGGCCGGTGCTCGTACAAAAGCTCCCTCGGGCAAATGACCAGAGTCGATCAGTTCGAGAGCGTATTCCGGTCGGCGACGCGCACCGTATTCCAGCCGGTGCCGGTCGAAATCGACTCCGTTCTGGTCCTCTGTGATGGGGACGGATCCGCCGCGGAAGAGTTCGCGGCGAGGTCCCACTCCTTTCTCGACATCCTCGACGAGCGCGAGAACCTTCGCTGGGTGACCTTGCCGGGGAGTGAGTTCCGCACGGTTCCCGACCTTCTCGGGCGGGTGGAAACCGAACGCCCCGGTCTCATCTGTACACATCGCCACCTCCACTCGGAGAGCTGGAGATGGCCGTATACTCTGGGTGAATATGTGGACGTCCTGACCCAGGCGACGACCACGCCCGTGCTGGTCATGCCCCATCCAGAGCGGCCTGACTTCCAGGAGCTGGCCGGACGTCGGCCGCGGTCGGTCATGGCGATGACCGATCACCTGACCGGGGACCACCGGTTGGTGAACTACGCCGCCCACTTCACACAACTCGGGGGACACCTCCTGCTCGGTCATGTCGAAGACGACGCAATCTTCGAGCGTTACATGGAGGCCATCGCCAAGATCTCCACGATCAACACGGACGTGGCCCGCGAGGAGATCCAGGCCCGGCTGCTCAGGGATCCGGAGGACTACATCGACTCCTGCCGGGAGGGTCTGGCCCGCAGTGCGCCGGAGCTTACTGTGGAGGCGCTGGTCACGTCGGGGCACCACATTCGGGTGTACCGGCGCCTCATAGAGGAGCATGAAGTCGATCTGCTCGTGATGAACACAAAGGACGAGGATCAGCTCGCCATGCACGGACTGGCGTACCCGTTGGCGGTCGAGTTGCGTACCATTCCGCTTCTGATGTTGTGAGCCACGCCCCGTGACAGTCCCTCATTCGGCGCCGCGTCTTGTAACATCGATGGTCCAGGAAGCCACTCAGGGGCCGAGCCCGGAGGTCTCCCTGGCGGTCACGCTCTTCTTCGCGGCCTTCCTCGTGGGCATGATCCTGTGTCTGGCATTCGAAGAGAAACTCCACGCCCAGAAATCTCTCATCGTCGGGCTCTTCGCGGTGGCTACGCTGCTTGCCGGCGCCGTACTCCTTCCCCTTCCGTATGGACCCTACCTCATCGGCGGGCACGAGGTCGCCTTGCCCGTCTACATCCCCGCCATCGACTGGGGTGTCATCACGATCATCTTGGGCGCAAGCCTGTTCGTGGACGTCACGTCACGTTCGGGGCTATTCACCTGGATCGCGATCCGGCTCACCAAAGCCTCACGGGGCGACCCAAGAAAGCTGCTCTGGTATTACGGAATCATGACCGTCGCGTTTTCGGCCGTGCTGAACAACGTCACCGCGATGATCATCGTAGGGTCGCTCTCGGCCGTCTCCCTGAGCAAGCTCCAACGATCGGACAAGCTGCTCGGATTCCTGTTGGTCGAAGGGCTCCTCACCAACGTGGGCGGGCTCCTTACGCTCATCAGCTCGGTGCCCAACATCATCGTCGGGACGGCAGCCGGTATCAGCTTTATCGCATTTTTTATCAAGGCGGCCCCGTTCGTTCTCGTCGTCACGATCGCCACGCTGCTACTGGGCGCACGGATCTTCGAGATCCGGGGGCTCGCCACCCCAGAGGAGATTGAGGAAGCGGCTCGCCTCGTCGAGGGCTTCGACGAGCGAGACGGTATCGAAAGTCGAGGATTCTTCTGGTTCGGGGCGGTGATGCTCATTCTCTTCATCGTAGCGATCGCAACAGCATCGGTGACTCCCTACGTAGAGGATCTCGGGATGGGCTTCGTCGCGCTGGCGTTCGCCGCCGTCATGTTGATTCGGTATAAGCACGAGGTCGACGAGTTCTACCGCACCATCGACTGGGATCTCCTGGCGTTCTTCGCCGCCCTCTTCGTGGTCATCTCCGTGATGGAGCACGCCCAGGTTCTGGCGCTCATCGGTCGTGGCGTCGAGGGTCTGATCGCCCTCGGTCCACGTGCCGGAACGTCGGCCGTTCTTCTGTCCTCGGCGGTGTTCAGTTCGGTAACCGACAACATCCCGCTGGCGGCGATGCTGGCCAAGATAGTGGCGGGCCTCCCCATGCCGGGTGGGGGGGTACACCCACCGGGAGATCCGCTCTGGTGGGCCGTGATCTTCGGGGCGAATCTGGGCGGCAACCTGACGCCGATCGGGTCGGCCTCGACGCTGGTCGCCGTCACCATCATGCACAAACACAACGTGCCGCTCTCGTTCGTCGCCTTCGTGCGTAAGGCGTTTCCCTTCGCGGTCATGCACCTGGCCCTCGCGGTCGGATACGTACTCATCGGGACGTAACGGTCGAAATCGGGACGTAACGGTCGAAATCGGGACGTAGCGGTCGATCCTCAGGTTTTCTCCGATAGTCCTCGAGCCCCGCCTGGCCTGGAAGCCGACCCACGAAAAAAAAGCTTATTAGCACGCCGAATCCGCTTGTAGCTTTGATTTGTAGGGGAACGTCGAGCAGTTAGGGGAGGCAGGATCTGTGCGAGAGTCTATTCTGAGGCATAAATGGCAACAGTTGCGCCAATTGATGGCGCATTACCGTTCCCGGCGTGAGCTGCACCCGAAAGGGTTCACCATCCTGGAGCTGCTTGTTGTTACCGTGATCATCGGTACACTCTCGACTATGGCCGCCCCCCCACTCCAACGGGCACGTGAGATGGCTCAGGTCTCGCGGGCGATCGCCGAGATCGGAATCATCTCATCTGAGTTGGCAATCTATTTCGAGATCAACTTCGACCTACCTGCGAGCCTGGCCGGGATCGAGCGGGCGAGCCTGCTCGATCCGTGGGGTAGGCCCTACGCGTACAACGCGCTCAGCGGTAGCAAGAAAGGGGACGGGGGCAAGGCCCGGAAGGACAAGTTCTTCAAACCGCTCAACACTGACTTCGACCTTTACAGCATGGGAGCAGACGGAGAGAGCAAGGCGGGCATCACCAACAAAGTGAGTCTTGACGACGTCATCCGTGTCCTGGACGGAGCCTACGTGGGCCTCGCCTCCGAGTTCTGATACCATGAACAGGATGGATCAGACCGAATGAGCGTCGACTTCCAGCACTTCAGGACCAAGCTCGGTCGAAAAATCGTCTTCCTGTTCGTCCTGTGCGCCCTCCTTCCGACCGCAACGCTGTCGTTCTTCTCCTACCGTACGGTCCGGTCGGAGCTTCGCGCTCAGAGCACCGAACTGATGGCTTTGGGTGCGACCGACGCTCAGATGGGGGCCCTGGAAAGGCTCCAGTCCGTCGAGAGCGAGTTGAGTCTCCTGGCCGCCTCGCCTAGCGTGGGACGCGCGCTCACTGGAACGGACGATGGCGCGAGCCGGACGGAGTCGCTGCGGCGGCTCAGTGCCCTGACCCTGACCACCTCGGATGCGACCATTCCGATCGTGGGCGACCTGACGACTACGCCGGAGCTTTCACCCGAGGCGCTCGCCAATCTCGACCGTGGTGAGAGCGCGTTGGTCGCGGTCCCGGGTGCGGGAAGCAGGCCGGACCTCTTGATCGCACGTGCTCCAGAGGGAGCGGGCACCGATGCAGGCGTCGTCTGGGGACGGATCTTAGGAGACAGCCTCTGGGCTACGGCACAGGTGTACGCGGTCGGCATCGACGTCAGCGAGATCAATCTCCAGGACGATAAGGGATACTGTGTGCTGGACGAGGACCAGGGGCCGCTGGACTGTGCCGGGGCACTGCTGAGCTGGCTTACCGACGGGATTCCGGAGGACGTCTACATCACCAGGGACACCATTCACGGAGCCCTCTCCTGGGCCACTGAGGGGACGGTCTATGCGGGCCACTACCGCCGCCTGTTTTTGAGGGGGTTCAACCGCGGAGACTGGACCATCGTTCTCGGCAGGAACGAGCAAACCATCCTGCAACCCTTGGCGGAGTTCCAAAAAACACTAGCGCTTCTCTTGGTGCTCGTATTCGCTTTTGTCCTGCTGTTGAGTGCGGCCGGCATTCGCCAGAGCATGGAGCCACTGGCCAAGCTGCGGGAGGGTACCCGCCGGCTAGCCGCACAAGACTTCGGCGCCCGTGTGCTCATTTCGAGTGGAGACGAGTTCGAGGAGTTGGCCGGATCTTTCAACAACATGGCTGGCAAGGTCGGAACTTTGGTTGAGGAGTTGAAGGACCTCAACTGGAGCACGATCACGACGCTCGCCCGCACCATCGACGCGAAATCTCCCTGGACGGCAGGCCATTCAGAGCGTGTGTCCCAGATGTCTGTGGGGATCGCACGTGTTATGGGGCTAAGCGAGGCCGAGCTGGAGCGGCTGTATCGCGGCGGACTCCTCCACGACATCGGTAAGATCGGCATACCCATCTCCATCATCGACAAGAAGGGACGGCTCACCGATGAGGAGATGGCCCTCATGCGGAGTCACGTAACCATCGGCGCGCGTATTCTCGAACCGCTCAAGGCCCTCGAGGATGTGATCCCGATCGTCCTCTACCACCATGAACACTGGGACGGGAAAGGGTATGAGGCCGGATTGGCCGGCACAGACATTCCCAGATTGGGGCGTATCCTGTGCGTTGCAGACAGCTACGACGCGATGCGCTCCGACCGGCCCTACCGCACCGGAAGAAGCCCGGACGAGTCACTCGAAGAGATCGCGTTATGCTCGGGAAGCCAGTTCGATCCGGAGGCGGTCGCTGCGTTCGTCGAGTACATGGCGTCGGACGAAGGAGAGCTCGCGTCCATGGGGATGTTCTCAGCGCCCTTCGGCGTGCCTGCCGAACCCCGTGTCGGGTCGTCGCGCACACTCGCCGGCGCTGGGAGCTAAGAGCATGAAGGGCGGCAGATGGTGCACATCGTTGAGTGCCCTCCTCCTGATCCTTGCTTGTGGGTCCGATAGGCTCGAGGGGCTTCTAACGAGCGTCCAGGGACGGTGGACCACCACCGACGACCTGTACGCGGATCGTGCGTTCGAGATCGATGACGATTTCATCTATCTACTGCAGGGGGGAGATACGTTCTCGGTACACAAGATCCACGATGTGTGGATCACCGACGACGACCTTCCACGCTACACCATCGAGTATCGAGGAGACGAGGGCGCGTTGTTCTCGTTCCATTTTTATCTGTCGCAAGAGGAGGGCGGCACCCTCCTCTTCCCGCGCCAGACGCATATGAAGTGGCGCAGAGACCCCGATGCCTCAGTTCCGTGGGGCGCTCTCTTGGAAGCGGAGAGAGACACCAGGCCCTCCTCCGATTCATAGGAACTCAGCGGCCATCCCCGATGGTTCCGCGCAAGCGTGACCCCGTCAAAAGGTCTCGCCGGCTGTAACCTCCAGTTCGCTTGCAACCGGTGCGCCATCTGCCCAGGTTGATGACGAACGAGGCGGTTCGTGCAAGGCGCTCCGTGCCGGTCCCGCGCCGGCCCAAATCACGAGAGAATCCTGGCACAATCACGGAGAATCAATGACAGCATCCAGCGTGCCGACCATACCGAATGTGGACCGGGAGATCCTTCGCGAGGCGATACAGGAGGAGTACGAAGCGGTCGCGTGTGAGCCTGAGCGCGGTTTCCACTTTCACACGGGCCGCCCGCTCGCCGAGATCCTGGGCTATCAGGCGGACTGGCTCGACGGACTACCCGAGGGCTCCATCGAATCCTTCGCGGGCACCGGTAATCCGTTCAGCCTGGGAGCGTTGGCCCCCGGAGAGCGGGTTGTGGACATCGGCTGCGGCGCCGGCATCGACTCGCTCATCGCCGCAGGGATGGTGGGCCCGGAGGGGGCGGTGATCGGCATCGACATGACGCCGTCCATGCTGGAAAAGGCGCAGGCCGGAGTGAAAGACATGGACCACGTGGAGTTCCGGCTCGGGTTCGGCGAGGAGCTTCCGGCCCCCGACGGCTGGGCGGATGTCGTGATCTCCAACGGCGTCGTGAACCTCATGCCGGACAAACAAGAGGCCTTCACCGAGATGGCGCGAGTGCTCGGGCCCGGCGGGCGCATACAGATCGGTGATATCCTCGTCGACCGACCGGTGCCCGAAAACGAGAAGGAGAAGATCGAACTCTGGACCGGCTGAATCGCGGGCGCTCTGCTGGAGGCAGAGCTGGAAGCCACGGTCGTGGCCGCGGGATTCACGGACTTCGAGATCACATGGCGGGCGGACGTGTTCAAGGGAGCGCCGCAGCAGTCGAGCGCCGCGCAGTTCGGAACGAACGGAATCAACTACCGAGCAACGAAGGCGGGCAGCTGAATGGATAGACGGTCCCTGCTCAAGACCGGGACGATGGGTTTCCTGGGACTGGGGCTCGGCGTGGGGCCCGGTGGGTGTGCGACGGGATCGGGTCGGGGAAGCTCGCTCTCGCTCGCCCCGGTTCGTGTCTCTTGGGACCGCGTCATTCGGACGACCGTGGGCTTACGTCCACACCGGCCCTCGGGCTTCGTCCTCCGCGCCGAGAGGTTCGACGCCAAAACCGTCATCCACAACTACGGCCATGGGGGCTCCGGAATGTCGCTCTCCTGGGGAACGGCGTTCTTAGCCGCTGAAATAGCAACGCAGCAGGAGGACCGTAGGGCCGCGGTGATCGGCTGCGGCGTGGTGGGACTGACCACAGCGAGACAGCTTCAACGGCGCGGCTTCGATGTCACCATCTATGCCATGGCCGTCCCCCCAGACACCACCTCGAACATGTCGCTAGCGGGTTTTACCCCCACGTCCGGGCTCGTGGAGAGCGATCGGCGCACGAGGGAGTGGGACGCACAGTTCCGGCGCGCGGTAGAGATCGCGTACGAGCAGCTCCAACTCCTGGTCGGCCCGAAATACGGGATCTCATGGATGAATGGCTACTCGATGCAGGCAGCCCCCCCGGCGAGCGCTTCGGCACAGCCGGCGTCGGCACAGAGCCGGCCCGGCCGCCCGAGCCTGCTGCCGCCCGAGTTACGGACGGGTAGTGTCACGCTTGGACCGGGAGACCATCCGTTCCCGACTCCTTATGTGAGCTACCGGCCTGCGATCCGCATCGAACCCTCGATCTACCTCGATGCGCTGGTGGAGGACGTCCTTCTTTTCGGGGGAAACATCGTCATCCGGAAGTTCGACAGACCACGGGACCTGATGTCGCTGGAGGAATCGGTCATCGTGAACTGCACGGGTCTCGGATCCTCCACGCTCTTCAACGACCGGGAGTTGACGCCCCTGAAGGGCCAGCTCACCGTGCTCGTTCCCCAGCCGGAGGTCGACTACAACACCTTCGGCGGTCTACGCCGTGGCGGGGGTTTCGGCATTCACATGCAGCCCCGGAGCGACGGGATCATCCTGGGCGGCACCTCCGAACGAGGCGTCTGGTCGCTGGAGCCGAACGAAGTAGCCCGTAGGCGAGTGGTAGAGGGCCACATCGAGCTGTTCAACGCGATGCGCGGGTTGGTTGGGGTAACCCGAATCTCGAGCGTTGGCCCCCCCGACCACGTGCCGCCCGTCGAGGCCTTTTTCGGGTTGAATTCGTAACATTCCGTCTCTCTGTGTAGGGGCTTAGAATCCGTCCAGCCACGCGTAAACAGAGGGACACCCAAATGGAGGTACCGATGGTGAAGGTAAGGGCCCTTGCGTTGGCGTTGACGGTAGCAGGTGCCGCATGTACGCCCGGCTCCGCATCCGTGGGATCCCAGAGTGTCATGGACCAGGTTGCCGAGTCCTACGTGCGGCTGGTCCTCGCTGTGGGGGAGCACGACGCGGATTACGTCGACGCGTACTACGGTCCTCAGGGGTGGCGGGACGAGGTCACGGCCGAGCAGCTCGGACTGACCGCCATCGCGGCGCGAGCCGATACACTGATCGACCGCCTTCTCGCCCTCGATCCTCCGAGCCAGGAGCTTGAACGCCTCCGCTACACCTACCTCTCGACCCAGTTGGGGTCGCTCGCCGCCCGAGTGGACATGCTGGGGGGTCGCACGATGACGTTCGACGAGGAGTCTCGGGCCCTCTATGACGCGGTGGCGCCCACCAACCCCGGGGAGTACTACCTCTCGATTCTGGAGGAGCTGGATGACCTTCTTCCGCCCGGTGGATCGATCAGGGAGCGATTCGGATGGTTTCAGTCCGGGTACGTGATCCCGCCCGACCGACTCGACGCCGTGTTCACCCGGGCCATCGCGGAGTGCCGTGAGCGTACCCTTCGGCAAGTCGACCTACCGGACGGTGAGAGTTTCGTGCTCGAGTACGTAACGGATCAATCGTGGAGCGGCTACAACTGGTACCAGGGTGGATACAACAGCTTGATCCAGGTTAATGTCGACTTCCCCAGCTCGGTCGACCGGGCCGTGGACCTGGCCTGCCACGAGGGTTATCCCGGGCATCACACCTATAACGTCCTGTTGGAGCACAATTTGGTGAACGGGAGGGGATGGCCGGAATTTTCGGTCTATGCGCTCTTCAGTCCCCAATCGCTCATCGCAGAGGGCAGTGCCAACTTCGGCATCGAGATGGCCTTTCCAGGGGACGAGCGACTCACATTCGAGCGTGACGTGTTGTTCCCGCTGGCTGGTCTGGACCCCGCCACCGCCGCGAGCTACTACCGGGTACAGGAGCTAATGGCTCGAATGAGTTACGCGGGAAACGAAGCCGCACGACTCTACATCGATGGTGATGTCGACGCCGACGGGGCGGCCGCCTGGCTCGTTCGGTACGCGATGTACAGCCCCGGAGGCGCTCGCCAACGCCTGCGCTTCATCGATCAGTACCGCAGCTACGTCATCAACTACAACCTCGGACTCGATCTCGTGAGAGATTTCGTCGACGGTGATGGGGCGGACCCCGCTTCCGATGCGCGCTGGGATCGCTTCCTGGGGCTGCTCACGTCGCCGAGGTTGCCGGGGGACCTGTAGGGGGCTCTTGGATAGAGGCTTCTCGATCTATCGGGAAGTCGGGGGCGGCAGACTTCGTGAGGCTCCGAGCCGTTTTTCCCCTTGGGGGACGAGGACGAGGGTTGTAGCGTTGAATAGCCCTCCGGTCCCCGAACCGACGATCCGGGGAATCACCTATCAAAGCAGGAAGACTCATCCAATGCATACGATCACCACACACGTCCACCGAATCATCACGGCTCTAGGGAAGGTCTGAACAACCCCCATCTTGGGAGGAACGCGATCGGTTGCGGTTCGAAGATCCGGTTCGAAGACCTATCGGAGCGATGAAGTGCTGGCTGGCGCGCCGGAGAAACGGTCCGAACCGTCAGGAAGTCGCTTCGATGTGTCCGGCTCCCGCCCTCGCGGGGCCCATGGGCGCATGGGCCCCGCGTTATCCGGTCGCGTAGCGGCCAGCGATGAGCAGATTCGAGAACCCGAGCAGCAACGCGATGCGCTGCGTGTTCTTCGCCAGTCCCCGGTAGCGCACCTTACCGTACCCGAAGCGCCGCTTCACATACAAGAACGGATGCTCCACCTTCGCCCGCACCGATGCCTTGCGCTTCTCGGCCGCCGCCTCGGCGCCGTCCCGATCGAGCAGGCGACGCTTGCCCGGCTTCATCGCCACCTGCCAGGCGACGTCGCAACCCCTGTTCTCCGGGCGCTTGTCCACACCCTGGTAGCCCGCGTCGCCCCATGCCTCCGTCTCGTCACCATGCAGCAGCACGCACGCCTGCGTCACGTCCGCCGCGTTGGCGGCCGTCGTCGCCAAGCTGTGCGCCAGACCCGATTCGGCGTCCACCCCGATATGCGCCTTCATCCCGAAGTACCACTGGTTTCCCTTCTTCGTCTGGTGCATCTCCGGATCCCGTTCTCCCCTGCGGTTCTTCGTCGACGACGGCGCGTCAATGATGCTCGCATCCACGATCGTCCCCGTCTTCAACCGATGCCCGAGAGACGCCAGATGCGTATTGATCTCCTCGAACAACCCCATCCCCAAGCCCTGCGTCTCCAGCAGGTGGCGGAAGTTCAGGATCGTCGTCTCGTCCGGCAAAGAACCGCTCAGGCGCAGACCCGCAAAGCGGCGCACTGACTCCACCTCGTAGAGCAGATCCTCCATGCCCGGATCGCTCACGTTGTAGAACAGCTGCACACAATGAACCCGCAGCATCACCCCAAGCGGATAGGGGCGGCGGCCACGGCCAGCCTTCGGATAGAACGGCTCGATCCGATCCTCCAGCTGTTGCCAGGGAATCAGCCCCTCCATCTTCTCCAGGAAAATCTCCCGGCGCGTCCGCCGCTTCTTCGAATCGTACTCCAGCTCCGCGAAACTCATCTGAAGCTCCATGGCCCGCTCACAACTCCCCGGTCGTTTCATACCATGAAACTACACCCGTCTTGTTCAGAGCTTCCCTAGCTCTGCTCGCACTGAGCGCATGCGGGGACTCGAGCATCTTCGGACCCGACAACCAACTCCAGATCTCGAACAACAGCGACCAGTTCTCCTTACAGGCGCAGACCCTCACGGACCAGTCGGGGACGGACAGTTACGATTGGGTCGTCACCACCGCATCCGTTTCCGTCTCTCACGCCAATGCGGCCTTGACGGCCGGCACGGCGACGTTGACCATACTCGATGCCGATGGAACCCAGGTATATAACGCTCCACTCAGTGACGCCTCGAACGGGGAAGACACAACGGCCTCAGGCACGGCCGGAACGTGGACCGTGACCGTAACGATGAACGGCGCGACGACCGACCATATCAACTTCCAGTTGGCCGACGTTCCCTAGCCGTCGCTTGCAAATCCAGCGATGGATTGGTCCATCGCTCCAGACAAAGAGGCCCCCTTCGCGACGATCGTGGAGGCGGCCAGCTGTATTGACACTGTATTCGTGTAACACGATCTTCGTGTCATGGCTAGGCGACTCAAGAACGTCACGATAACGCTGGACGAAGAGACCGCGAGCTGGGCTCGAGTCGAAGCGGCCAGACGGGATACCTCCGTGTCGAAGCTCCTCGGCGAGATTTTGCGGACCGAGATGCACCAAGAGGCCCAGTACGAGGCCGCGAGGCAGACATATCTGGCCCAGAAGCCCGGGATTCATCGTTGTCAGGACCAGCCCCTGCCCTCCAGGGAAGAGCTACACGATCGATGACCTACACGATCGAAGAGCTATACAACCGAAGGGCTGCACGATCGTGACCGTCTTCGTTGACACGAACGTCCTCGTCTATGCTCGCGACCGGAGCGAGGCCGACAAGCAGCGGCGTGCTGCGGAGTGGATGGGGAGCCTCTGGGAAACAGGCCTCGGAAGGCTGAGCTACCAGGTCATCCAGGAGTACTATGTCACCCTGACGACCAAGTTCGATCCGCCTCGCTCGGCCGAGGACGCACGAGATGATGTCACGGCTCTGGGTGCCTGGGGTCCCATGGGCATCGATCATCGCACCATCGAGGGAGCCTGGGAGATCCAGGATCGATACGGGTACTCGTGGTGGGACTCGCTCATCGTGGCGGCGGCCCTCCAATCCGGATGCCGATACCTACTTAGCGAAGACCTCCAGGACCGCCAGGTGATCGATTCGATAACGATCATCAGCCCGTTCACTGAGGAGCCCGAGAACATCCTTCCGGGCCACTGAGGGCTGGCAGGACTACCGGGCCCGGTTCACCTCCGAGGGACCGAACGACAGCCACGTTCCCTGATAACCCTCTGCGTGGAGGTCTCCCTTGGTCCAATCGCACACGCCGTTCGGGAAGATCGTTTCGAGGGCAAACCAATCCTCGCCGGTGAGCTCGACTTCGTAGTCGTCTACAGTGAGGCTCTTCAGTTGACAGCTCACGATGTTGTTGGCGAGCGGCGCACCCGCGACCAGCCGAGGCGTCGGGTAGGCCGGGTAGATCTCGCTACAGGCACCGGCCCCGTCGTAAGCGAGGGGATGTCTCACGTTCATCCGTCCCCCATCCCAGGTGTCCCAGCAGTTGTCCACCAGGTCGGCAGGTTTCGCCCGTACGACCTTCTCCGAAAGCGGGATCGGCTCGTCGTCGGCCTGAATGCTGGTCAACCAACGATCCATCTGCCGGAAGAGCCCACCTAGATCCGGCCGGTCGTCGGTGAAGCCCCAGAGCCCACCCACGTTCATGACGTGGTTGTCAGCATGACCGTTGGCAGCCGCCAGGCGAGCCCGCGTCGAGAACTGGTGGACGATCATGTGGATATCCCCACCCTCGCGGGTGTCGGTGTAACTCCGATAGTCGATCACTGGAGTTGTGGCCAGCCCCGCGCCGCCGTACAGGATTCGCCCGGTGTCCACGGCACGTCTAGCCGCCGTGGGGTTGGCAAGATGCCGCTGAGGCACATGATTGAGATCGGCGTCGTACCCTCCAACGTCACGATTGAGGCTCAGGAACTGGGCCGTTGTGATCTGTCCCCGGTTCAGCACGTCGAGGCCGTACTGCACGCCGTAGTTGTCCAGGGGCCGCGCCGCGAATCCGGTCGACTGGTCGACGCCGTAGACGTTCACCGTGTGGTCGTACACGGTAGCCCGAATTCCGTCAGGATTCGACGAGTTGTAACGGAGGGCCTCGAGAGCCGGGAGGCTCACCTCCGCGCCCTGTTCCTCCGCGGATGCCGTCTCCGAGTACGTAGCATCGATCCGTGCTGCGCCCTGGCTCAGGTTGGGGATGCTCCCCCAGGAGCCGAACCCCGAAACCAGGCGCTGCTCCTCCTCGCTGAAGGCACGTGGAGCGATCTCGGTAAAGTAGAAGCTGAGGAGGCGCGCGTCGGCCAAGGTGAAGATCGTGGCCGAGGTCACGTCCGGAAAACTGGACGAGACGATGATGCCATCGAAGACACCCGGGTAGTTGTCGGCGGTCTGATGGCTCTGGTAGGAACCACCCGATCCCCCGGTGGCGATTGCGTAGGTCGGCTCGCCGTAGCTCTCGACGAAACGCTCCTTGACCATGATGTGGGTCTCCGAGGCCAAAAGGTCGTTACAGTTCTGGCCGAACACGTTGAGAGACGCGGAGGTGACCGCGTAGCCCATTTCGAGCAGTCCCACGTTGAGTACCAGCCCGGTCGAGCGCCCCTGCTGGAACCAACCACTCCGACACCCGCCACCGTGTGTGTACACCAGCTTTCCGTTCCAACCGCGGCTCCGGGTCCATGGGTCCGGTGCGGGATCGGCCGGGTCGTGGAGCATCGCGCTCTGGTAGATCGCCCGGTTCACGGTCCCGGTCTGGACTCGGACGATGAAGGGTACCGTTTCCCCGTCCAACGTCGTCGCTTCGGCCATGTCGGGCAGCATCCCTCCGGCCGTTGACGCACCGCCCGTTGACGCTCCGCCAGTTGATGCTCCGCCAGTTGACCCGCCGTACGCCTTGAACTCGCCATCCTGCGTAGACAGGTACACGTACTCGACCCGTGTCTCGACCGAACAGTTCTCGTCGAGCGGGGCGCCGAGCGTTTCGCCGCCGGCCGTCGTGAATTCCTCGGTCTGGCAGAGGTATGGCATTTCGTGGGGCCCGGAGATGATCGGACCGGAGATCGGGTAGTTCGTGAGCTCGAGCGCCGCCACGACGTCCGACTCCGGAATCCGAACCTCGATCTCGTTGTCACCAATGCGGAGTCCCTCGACGAGCCCGATGAGCGAGCCTCCGTGTACGGCTGGGCTGAACTGTTCCATCACGTCCATCCCGTTTGCCGAAACGCGGACGCGCGAAAGGTCGAGATCCTCTCCGGCCTCGATCCGAAGAAGCACGTCGCCACCGGTGACGAGGTAAGGCCTCGTCGACACACTTGAGATCCTCAGATCGGAGCTTCCGAGCACCTCCGACGCGTCGGCGTTCGCACCGGGTCCCTGAGGAGAACAGGCGCTCAACACCCCCAGGGCCACGATCGTCAACAGGGCCGTCGCCGAAGCAGGATAGGCTCGGAATCTCATCACGATGGTACTCCTCTAGTCATTGCGCATCTTAACTCACGAGCCAGGCCCGCGCATCGAGGGATGGCCAAAGGGGCTCCGCAACCGGGGGATCACCAAGCCGAGAGGCGAAACCCCGTGCCAAACGTTATGATGTATGAATATCCGTGCTGAAGACCCATCGGCTAGGAGGACGGGAGATGAGAATGCGACCTACGACTTCGCTTCTGGGGCTGTGCCTCGTGACCGCAGCGGCAGGACTTCTTTCCCCCGCTGCGGCTCAACAGTGGGTGATGCCGCGAACGCCCGATGGTCATCCCGACCTTCAGGGAACGTGGAGAAACGCGACGATGACGCCGTTCGAGCGTCGGCCGGGCCAGGGCCCGGTCTTTACACCTGAGGAGGTCGCACAGCGCGAACAAGGATTCGTGGACCGTGTCGAGCGCGGTTCCGCGCCGAGCGATCCGGACCGTGGGGCACCGCCAGCGGGTCGCGGGGTCGGTAGTTACAACCAAGTCTGGTTCGAGCAGGGCGCGCGGGTGGCCGTGGTCAACGGCGAGCCCCGGACTTCGCTCATCACCTACCCGTCGAACGGCCGGATTCCCCCCCTCACGGTAGAGGGCCAGCGGCGCAAGGACGAGTACCATGGGTTTCGTAGCCAATTCGGCGAGTTCGACCATCCGGAGATGCGGCCACTGGCCGACCGGTGCATCGTCTACTACGCCTCGAGCCCCACGGCCACTCTCGGGCCTCCGATGACACCCTCCGGGGGATACAACCAAAACATCCGTGTCATCCAGACGGCGGACTACGTCGTGATTCACGGGGAGATGATCCACGACACGCGGATCGTCCGGCTCGGTGAGCCGAATCGACTGCCGGCCCACGTAAGGCCCTGGTTCGGCGACTCGTGGGGCCGCTGGGAGGGCAACACGCTTGTCATCGAGACTACGAACATCCACCCGGGCATGGGCTTCAACGAGATGAACGACAAGATCCTGAATTCCGAGGACATGAAGGTCATCGAGCGCCTCACCCGGCTCGACGAGGACAACATCCTCTACGAATTCGAGATTCAGGACCCGAGGACCTACACGGAGGTGTGGGGCGGCCAGGTTCCGTGGCAGTCGTTCGACCAGCAGATCTATGAGTACGCCTGTGCCGAGGGTAACTACTCGCTCGAGAACGTCTTGAGGGGCGCGCGCTACCAAGAAAGCCAGGCCGCGGAAAACCGGCCCGAATAGAGGTCGTAACTCTCCCCCCGGTCTCGTCGTCGGGAAGCGCCGGCTTGGCTACCTGGCGTCGACCGGAATCATCAAGTGCCTGTACGGGGTGTCAGGCCACATCACCCACGGGCCACCATTGAGATGATCGGTCGAGATACCCTCCAGGAGGGACTGCTCCGGAATCAGCATCATCAAGTGCGCGCCGAGATCGGTCACCCAATCATCCTCCATGGTGGGCTCAGTCGCGTACGGGTCACTGTTGCTGACCGGGCTATCGCCCATCAGCATGTACGCGAACCCGATCTCCGAGTAGCTGGGCTGGGTCTGATTCACGTATGCACCGAGAAAGGCGAGCCAGGGCTCGTTCACGCACCACGGATCATTCCCGTCCGTATCTGAACGGTCGGGCAAGCAAGTCCATCCGTTATTCCCCACACGAAGCTGGTTCATATCCCAGTCCAACACGGCCGCATCGTCAGTGATGGAGGCGGGGCCAGCTGATAAGGCGTTGCTGATGATCCCTTCCGGACTCATGTCCGAATTCATGTCCGAACTCGTGTCCTGGCCGCAAGCGGCTACGGAACCGAGCGCGACCATGAGCGAGACGTTCAAGGCGAAATGACGCATTGTAGACTCCCGTGATGGGGGGCGCGGCGTTGATTTCGGAAGCACCGGAGCATAGTGCGCTCGGACCGACCAGGTAGGCAAGGTAGTGCTAGTCTCCGACGCGAGTCGTCGCAGCCGCTCTCAACAGTCGCCCCCGCAAGACCCTCGGTTGGAGAACTCCGGCGGAAACCTTGGAAGATCTGTTATCATCAAAGAACCAGACCTCAACCTTGCGTTGAAATGCTCTACCGCTCCCGTATCTACAGCCTTCAACGACCTTCGGTCGCTTCTGACTCCCTCGGGTTGGGGACATCAAGAACCCACTTCTTTCTTTCTGGACCCCGTCGCTCTCACCAGCCTAGTGTCCAGCAAAACGGGGGCTTATGAAAACCCTTCAACACGGTACTGTTGCGACGACCCCTTGAACCTAGGGTCTACACGGCGCACCGGCACGTCCTGCGGGAAAACATCTCGGCCCGGATGCACCCTCATCGCACGCGTCACGAAACGGCCCCAGAGCTTCCCATAGATCGCGAGCGCCAGAAGATCCAGCACGAAGACGGGCGACCTCCACCAAGGTGTTCGGGTCCAGGCACGTCGAAGCTTTCGTCGACGCGCTATACGTCCGCTTTCAACCACGATCGCATCGACCAACGCGTCCGCATGGAGTTCGTGCGCGATGTAGCGGGCGACGGCTCCGTCCCGACACAAGAACACCACTTTCATGTGACCTGCGCCTCGGCGATCGCCGACAGCGGCACGACCTCGTATCCGGCACCTCGTGCGATGGACACCATACGCTCGACCATCGGGAGCTCCCGGACTCCGGCATAATACGGGTGATCATAGGCGACGACCGTCGGCCCAGCGCGGTAGAGGTCGGCTTCGAACCGGCGGACCATGGCAACGTCGTCGAGTCCACTGGCCCTGAGGTGCTCCACGTAGGCGACACCCCTCGGCTCACCGGTCATCTGCGTGCGAACGAGCTCGACCGGAGAGGGCGCACGATCCAGCCCCGAGGTCGTCTCGGGCTCCGAGCCGTGGAGGTCGGCCACATACCGAAAGCCCCGCTCCGCTAGCACCGAGGGAAGCAACGCGGAAGTGGTCCAGCCGGGTGACGCGAACCCGAAGGGGCCGTCATCGCCCAAGAGGCGCGCGAGTGTGGGAAGCACGGCATCAACTTCCGCCTCGAGGCGAGCTCGGTCCCAGTCTCCGGCTCCGTGTTGCCATACCGCGTGATTACGTCCGCCGTCGAGGCCGATCTCATGTCCCGCCCCATGCGCCTGGCGGATGATGTCGTGTGCCGCACCGCCGACCTTCGGATTCAGAATCGCCGCCTCGAGGTAACCCCTCCAGCCGAGCTTTCTCCGGGCCGAGTACTTCGCCGCGTCCGGAGCGGCGGACGGTACGGATGCGGAGATCAGGCTCCCGAGAGCCGCGCTTCGCGACACCGCCCGGCCCATGTTGACGAAGAACGTGAAAGGCGCGTCGAGCCTCCGTGCAAGGGTAGACAACGCGGGCATCCCGTAGCGGATGCACCGATGTGTGTCCACGTCGAAGCGAAAGCAGAAAAGTTTGCTCAAGGGCCTCCTAAACGAGAAGACGGCCACCCCCGAACGATGGGGGTGGCCGTCTGTAAGGTCGGTGTTAGAGCCGGCTCTCAATCACGCCTAGAGTCACTCGATCCTTGCGCCTCCATGCTCTCCTGATAGCGCGCCCCGCTCAGTACGCCCGCCAGACTGTAGTTACCCTCGTGGCAAGCATACTCGTAGATCTGCGCATGTAACCTCCTCATCGGGATCTCTCCTCCCCAGGCTTGGGTGTACATCGTCGGATCGTCAACGGTGAACTCGTAGAGGATCGTCTCTTCGTCCGCCAGACTGAAGCGTTCGGTCACCCTTATGTTCTTCGAGGGGGGGACTCCCCGGATAGACTGTGTTGGATTGATGTTCGTGGTCTCCACCACGAGCACGTCGCCTTCCCACCGACCCCAAGAGACGCCGAACCACGGACGGACGTCCTCGGGTATCGGGTTGGGCTCGCCAATCCGGATAATCCGCGTGTCGTGGATCATCTCCGACATGATCATCAGGTGATCGGCCGTCTGTACGATTCTGTAGTTGCTGTTGTACGCCCCCACGGGGAATATGGGGGGTCCGGGGCCACCGAAAAGGAGGCAGCGCTCGGCGAACGGTCTCAGCTCCGGGTGGTCGTATCGGTCAAATTGGCTCCGGGAGTCCTCGGACTCCTGGATCAACCGTTCGGCCTCCGGCGTGCGGGCCGGACGGCGCCCATTCGCTGGATTGGTGATAAGAGAGGCCCTGGGTTCGCCATTAACGATTGCCACCAGCGAGCCCCGCTCCCAGTAGACCTCGTTGTACTCCGCGCCACTCAGTCGACGCTCAAAAGTCAGAGACCCATCCCCTTGGTTGTCCACCCTTCCACACGCGACGGTCCCTGGGTTAGCGGGGCACCCATCTGTTGTCTGTTCGATCTCCGCGACTTCCTCCCACGTGTAAACCGGGCTCTGGCCTTCACGGCGCTCAAACGGAGTGAGCGTCGAGTTCGACCAGTTCCCCTGAAGATCTGGATGGCCGTCGGGTGTCCTGGGGACTTCCCACTTTTGGGCGTTGGAGGTAGCCTGCGCCGCCGCGGTCGAAACAACGCCGGGCGCTGCGGTTGCACAAAGAACGGCGAGAAGTAGTGTAATACGATCACTCATTTCGACCTCCATACCTGCGGGATCCACGACACGGACCGGCATTCTTATCAAATAGCCCTCTGGCGCACCGGACTAACATGAGGGGCGGGACCAGAAGCGGTCAAGGTCGGTTCGCCGCCCCCCTCCATCCTCGATGTCAACGTCTCTGCAAACGTCGCATCAGCGCGAAGCGTAACCGCCCACCCAGACCGGGCTCGACCAGGCCATGGCGTCGTTCACCTGCCGGACCCTGACGTAGTAGTAGTCTCCCTCGCCGGGCTCTCGCTCGTCCGTGTAGCTGAACTCGACGTCGCGCTCGCCATCACGGATGATCCGCCTCAGGGTAACCCCGTCCTCGGGATAGCCATCGGCGGGAAGTAGCCGCTCGAGCTGCCCGCGGCGCATGTCGGCGAGCCCTAGTCGGACCCGCTGTCCGGGGATGTTTACAGGCCGCCGGACGAACGGCGGCGCCGATCCGGTCTCGAGAGCCCCTTCCAGATCCAGAACGATGGCGGCCCCCGGCTGAACGTTCGAAAGCGTCAAGCGGAGCGAACTCCAGTCGCCGCGGGTGTGCGTGGCGAAGCGCGCACCGTTGCCTTCGGGCTCGAGGAACTGCGTTGTCGGGTTGATGAAGTCCGTCGCCTCGATGGCCTCGAGCTCGGCTCCCTCGACCGTCATCATGCCCCGCCAGTGACGCCAACCACGGGGCGCGTCGAGCTGAACGGGCGTCGCGTCGGAGTGGAAGGAGAGCAACAGCTCCATCGATTCGGAGGCGCTCGCCGTCTCGTCGGTCAAGTAGTCCTCCCACCAGATCGCCCGGTCGTTCTTGAAGAGCGTGATCGACTCGATCGGCGCGGTGCCGATGACGCGTCCCGTGACGGTCCGCGTCCCGGTAGACGGCGCGCGCTGGCCCATGCCGACACCGTTGAGCTCGACGTCGAGGATAATTCGGTCACCGGTTGTCGCATAGGTCTGGCGCGCCTTCATGGCGTCGAACAACGCGTCGCGCGAACGCTCGGGAGCCAACACCGCGCCGAGGCCGCCCCGCTGAGCGAGCGTGTTGCGGTTCGGCGCCGAGTAGCCTGGGTGGGAAACGTGGTCGTCCGAGGCAGCGACGAACCCGACCTGATGACCTCGTGAGAGATAGCTTCGCGCGAACCACTCGAAGGTACCGTGCGTCGACATCACCTCGATGAGCGGTTCGAGCACCGGATTGGACTGGCGGAAGTCGCCAGGGTTGTGCGCGTGCGGAATGGTGAGCACGTCGGCGGGGTCGTAGCGCTCCTGAAGCCGCTGGTAGAGCTGGGAGAGGAACGGATATTCCAGCCCGGAGACTCGGTCGTAGTTCTCGGCGTTGCGGAAGAGCACGTTGTGGTGGCCGCCGGAACGGGTGCTCCTCGTCCACTCGTAGCCCAGGTACGGGATGAACTCACCGGGCGCGTCATATTCTCGGGTGGCGTCCTGCATCAGCGCCCACTCCCCATCGTCGAGCCAGGTGTCGTGCTCGGAGTGGGTCACGAAGTCGAGCCGTGCGTCCTCTCTCGCGAAGCGCATGAAGAAGTCGACAGTCCCGATGCCCTCGGCGTACCCCGAGTGCCCGTGTGTGTCGCCCCAGTAGATGCGACGCTCGGGATCATCGACGACGAGGATCGGATTGGCGTCGCCCGTGATCGAACCGTCCTCAGAACGGAGTGTTACCCAGTGCGGTCCAGAGTCGTCCAGGCTGAGTTCGACCAACGCGATGGGCTCGGCCCCGTCTGGCGTCGAGGCGCGCACTTCTCCATTCACGAGCACGTCGAACGCCGGGATCGGCCCCGTGGCTCGATTGAAGTAACGGTCTTGGGCGCGGACCGAGAGCGTGAACGTCTCGCCCGGGCCGACGATGCTCGGTGCGAACCCGTGCACCCCGGCGACTTCTTTGCCAGTGATCACGAATGGCTGGATGGGGAGCGGGCGCCACTCGCCTGACCCGTCGAGGTCGACGTAGAGAGGCAGAGGCATACGCTCAAGCGAGGTGCTCGGGAGAAGCAACCCCCGACCGCCACCGCTCGTGTCACCGTAGGTGATCGTCACCGTCTCACCCGGGTCAAGTGTGCCACCCGTCAAGCGAAAGGCGATCGCGGGTTGCGCTCCCCGGAACCCGCCGTGAGGACCCGAAGCCATGTAGGCCCAGGGCTCGAAGGCGGCATCCTCGTCGCTCGTTTCGATCGTGATATATCCGTCGAGCGTCGGATCGTCCGTTTGGAAGGCGCCGAAGTTCGCTTGGAAGTGCCTCGCCACCCAGAACCCGCCACCCGTCTCGACTGGCCGGGTGCCGACCGACCAGGCCTGTCGAATCGTTGCATAAGTGCGCGCCTCGAACGGGCCCAGCGACTCGGCCGTGAGCTCCCCGAGCGCCCCTTCCTCGTCGCGCAGTGTGAACTCGCGGACCAGACGGTCGAGGTTTTGACCTTGGTTGATGGCGCCCTGCCCGCTCGGCGGCAATGTGGACTGGAGCCGAACCCGGGGGCCCTCGAGGCCGACCTCACCCCCGGCCACCGAGTACGCGTCGGCCCAGTCGGCGAGCACCCGCGCCCGGGCGGCGATGGTCGACTCGTCCGTTGGAGTGGCAGCTACGTCGGACTTCAGCTCGTCGACGGCGGCGCGGAGTCCAGGGGAGAGGTACGGGTCACCACCTGACGTGCCTGAATCACATGCCACTGCTGCGATGAGGGCTGCGAGGGGGGCGAAAAGCCAGATAGATCGGGCGTGAGGCATCATCGCAATCGTCGGTTGGAGGATCGGCTCTCCAATTCATTATACCGTTCAAACGGGCCTACGCCAGCCTACGCACACCCATGCCTTCCGCTAATCGCGAGGCCCGTAGTGCGGTGCGGCGCCACCGACCTCCAACGCCCCGAGGTCGGGCGCGCTCCCTGTGAAGCCATCGGTCACCGACGGCAGCACCATCCCCCGGTCGACGGCCGCCGAGCCTGATCTCAACCGAAAATCGAAATCCTCCGCATCGTAGAGGTTTTGGAGCGTGCTCACATCACGGGCATCGAGTGCGGGCACGTTCATGAACACATCGTATCCCACCAGGACACTGTTCCGGTCCTGTCCGGTCGCCTCACTGTATTCCTCGAGCGTCGCGAACTCCCGCAACTCGAGCACCGGGGTGTGATTCGGGGCCCGGAAATCGGCGACCACGTCGAACGGCGGACTCTCCCATCGAAACGGCATCCCGGTGTCGGGCGCGGGGCCGAAGCCGTTGTAGTCCGACGAGGTGTAGTTCGTGAACGTCGTGATCCCGAACAGATTCGAACGCTGCCGTCGAAAGTCGGGTAGCGCGTTCTGCCCCAGAATCAGATTGTTCCGCCAATGCGTGTTATCCGTCCTCCCGGTCGTCTCAGACAGGATGGTGTTGTTGTAAAACACGACCCCGGCGGCCCCCAAGAAGCGGCTCGAGCCGCCAGGGAGGTTGTAGGCGATGTTCCGAATCCAGTAGACGGGTCCTCCGAGGACCGGCTGATTGTTGAACGCGTGCGACGGGTGGTTGATGAACATGTTCCGGAGCACGCGCACGTTGTGCATACTCCCGTCGGTCTCGATCGGGTTGTCGTGGGAGTTTGTGATGTAGTTGTTGTAGATGTCAATCGCGACGGGACGCCGGTCCCAGTACTCGCGAGGCGGATACTTGGGACCATCGGGCATCCCCGGTCCAGACGCGACGCTTCCGTCGGGATTTCCGTAGGTCTCCACATCGATCCCGTCGTGGAAGTCCGCGATGTAGTTGTAGGCCACGACGTGCCCGGGTCCGTAGAGCTTCACCGCTAAATAGGAGGCCATGACGGGGGGATGGACCTGACCGTCGACGCCGTCGAACTCTCCCCAGATCTGCGCGTCGGACCAGCCGATCAGGCGGTCTGGGTTGTTCCGACCGTAAAACCAGTTGTCGGCGATGTAGAAGTTGCTCGAGCCCGAATAGTTGGTGAAGACACCGACCCCCACATCCTCGAAACGGGAGTGCTTGACGGAGAGCCCCTTCGCCCCCGCAATAAATTGGTCGCCGGCCCAGATGGCGAATTCTGCGTTTCGGAACGTGATGCCCTCGAAATAGGTGTAGTCGGCCGCAACGACGCTGAAGAGGGCGAAGTTGCCTGCTCCGTCGAAGATGACTTCGCCGTCACCCGCGGCTTTGATGGCAATCGGCCTCGCAGGCGTGCCGTCGGCCGTCAGGCGGTACGTGCCCTCGAACGGGAATGTGCCACCTTGTCGGCCGTACTCGTATCGGTTGTACCCGTAGAGGCCGGCGTGCACGATGAAAGTGTCGCCCGGGCGCGCCCGCGGACGCGCAGCCGTGGCTTGGTCTCCGGGACCACACGAGTAGTTGTACGCACACATCAGCCCCTCGAATGCCGGTTCGAGCTTGGCACCCTCGAAGCCATGGGGATAGACGTGAAACACCCTCCCCTCCTCGGAGGGGACCGGCTCGGCACGCGTCCGTACGGTCACGGTTTTGCTGGCCTCCCCGATCACGCCATCAGGATCGCTCATCACGAACCGCGCCTGATAGTCCGTGTCAGGCTCCAAATCGAGGATGCTCCCGGCGAACATGTTCGGAGAGATCACGTCGAAAACGGTTCCATTGAAGATCCGCTCACCCTGGAGGCGCAGAAGTGGGAGCGCCGACGACCAACCCGTCTCGCCCTGCTCGCGATACGAGACCTCCACCGCGGCGTTCCGGTTGTCGTCGCCCTGGATGAACCATTCGAAGCCGAGGTTGATCAGCGTCGGCGGCTCGATCAAGAGCTCTCCCGTCGAGACCGCGTTGCGTGGCGCATCTTGCCCTTGCGCCGACACGTCGTCGTGTGACGGGCTGATCACGAACAGGCTCAACGCGACGACGCGTACCAGTTGACTGGTTCTCTCATGCATGGACGACTTCCTCTTTTCTGAGTTAATCACGAGGCCCGTAGTGCGGTGCGGCGCCACCGACCTCCAACGCTCCGAGGTCGGGCGCGCTCCCTGTGAAGCCATCGGTCACCGACGGCAGCACCATCCCCCGGTCGACGGCCGCCGAGCCGGGCCTCAACCGAAAATCGAGATCCTCCGCATTGTAGAGATTTTGGAGCGTGCTCACGTTTCGGGCATCGAGTCGGGGCACGTTCATGAACACGTCGTGTCCCACCTGGACACTGTTCCGGTCCTGTCCGGTCGCCTCGCTGTACTCCTCGAGCGTCGCGAACTCCCGCAACTCGAGCACCGGGGTGTGATTCGGGGCCTGGAAATCGGCGACCACGTCGAACGGCGGACTCTCCCATCGAAACGCCATCCTGGTGTCGGGCGCGGGGCCGAAGCCGTTGTAGTCCGAAGAGGTGTAGTTCGTGGACGTCGTGATCCCGAACAGATTCGAACGCTGCCGTCGAAAGTCGGATGGCGCGTTCTGCCCCAGAATCAGATTGTTCCGCCAATGTGTGTTCGACATCCTCCCGGTCGTCTCAGACAGGATGGTGTTGTTGTAGAACACGACCCCGGCGGCCCCCAAGAAGCGGCTCGAGCCGCCCGGCAGGTTGTAGCCGATGTTCCGAATCCAGTAGACGGGTCCTCCGAGGACCGGTTGACTGGTGAACGCGGCCGACGCGTGGTTGATGAACATGTTCCGAAGCACCCGCACGTTGTGCATGCTCCCGTCGGTCTCGATCGCGTTGTCGTGGGAGTTGGTGATGTAGTTGTTGTAGATGTCGATCGCGACGGGACGCCGGTCCCAGTACTCCCGCGGCGGATACTTGGGACCATCGGGCGCCCCCGGTCCGGACGCGACGACTCCGTCGGGATTTCCGTAGGTCTCCACATCGATCCCGTCGTGGAAGCCCGCGATGTAGTTGTAGGCCACGACGTGCCCGGGTCCGTAGAGCTTCACCGCCACGTACGAGGCCATGACGGGTGGATGGACCTGACCGTCGACGCCGTCAAACTGCCCCCAGAGCGGCGCGTCGCCCCAGCCGATCAGGCGCTCTAGGTTGTTCCGGCCGTAAAACCAGTTGTCGGCGATGTAGAAGTTGCTCGAGCCCGAATAGTTGGTGAAGACACCGACCCCCACATCCTCGAAACGGGAGTTCTTGACGGAGATCCCCTTCGCCCCCGCGATGAACTGCTGGCCCGCCCAGATGGCGAACTCCGTGTTGCGAAACGTGATGCCCTCGAAATAGGTGTAGTCGGCCGCAACGACGCTGAAGAGGGCGAAGTTGCCTGATCCGTCGAAGATGACTTCACCGTCACCGGCGGCTTTGATGGCAATCGGCCTCGCAGGCGTGCCGTCGGCCGTCAGGAAGTACGTGCCCTCGTACGGGAACGTGCCACCGGTTTGGCCGTACTCGTATCGGTTGTTCCGGTAGAGGCCGGCGTGCACGAGGACGATGTCGCCCGGGCGCACCCGCGGACGCCCAGCCGTGGCGCCGTCCCCGCCACGACATGAGTAGTTGTACGCGCACATCAGCCCCTCGAATGACGGCTCGAGCTTGGTACCCCCGAAGCCACGGGGATAGACGTGAAACACCCTCCCCTCCTCGGAGGGGACCGGCTCGGCACGCGTCCGCACGGTCACGGCTTTGCTGGCCTCCCCGATCACGCCATCAGGATCGGTCATCACGAACCGCGCCTGATAGTCCGTGTCAGGCTCCAAATCGAGGATGCTCCCGGCGAACATGTTCGGAGCGATCACGTCGAAAACGCCTCCATTGAAGATCCGCTCACCTTGGAGGCGCATGAGTGGGAGCGCCGACGACCAACCCGTCTCGCCCTGCTCGCGATACGAGACCTCCACCATGGCGTTCCGGTTGTCGTCGCCCTGGATGAACCATTCGAAGCCGAGGTTGATCAGCGTCGGCGGCTCGATCAATAGCTCTCCCGTCGAGACCGCGTTGCGTGGCGCATCTTGCCCTTGCGCCGACACGTCGTCGTGTGACGTGCCGATCACGAACACGCTCAACGCGACGACGCGTACGAGTTGACCGGCCCTCTCATACACGGACGACCTCCTCTTTCTGCGGTTTTTCCAACGGGGTCTTGGGTCAGAAGGCAGGGTACCAAGCAGGTCAGGGTGGGGCAAGAGTGGCGGAGGTGGATGGAGGGAGGGGGCCACCAGGGGGCGGGGGCTGAGGCAAGAAGGGGAGGCGAGGAACCGCGCCGGGCCGTCCAGGCGTGGTGCGGGGCGTGAGGTGGAAGCAACGGAGGAGAGGAGCCGTGTCTAGCCTGACGGCACTGAGCTGTCACAAAGGGGGGCGATCATTCGTATAGAAGGTACGGGGCGAGTCGCCCGGAAGTGCCGGGAGCCCCTCTTGGGGGTCTCGAACCTCTCCCTCGGACCGGGTACTTGTGGTCGTCAGAGGGAGAGCGACGTGGCGAATCAAGTGGAAGCAGTGAATCGCATTAAGTGAACCGCATTAGATGAGCCGGCCGTGGCCGGCGGGGGGTTTTGATGGGTCGCCAGAGGAACCGTGTTACAGGAACGGGGAAGGGCAGCCGAGTCCGGACCCTCGTGGTGCCACTCACGTTTGTGGTCTTGCTGGCGCCTGCTGCGTGCAGCTCCGATCCCACCGGCACGGAGGAAGACGAGCTGCTCCAAGCCCTCTTCGGGACCTGGTCGTGGATCCAGGCTACGGGTGGGATCTCCGGCACCACCCAGACGCCGGACAGTGAGGGATACACGCAAACCCTCACCTTCACCCGCCCGAACCAGGTGGAGGTGCTCCGGGACGGGGTCCCGGAAGTGACGACCACCTTCGAGTTCGTCCCCCTGATAGACGACGGATCTGCGCGGCTGCTCTACGCCCAACCCCTCACTGGCGTTGACGACCAGTGGGTGGAGATCACCGAAGCCGGTGACCTGGTTCTCTCCGACCCGTGCTGCGACCTTTTCGTATACGAGTGGCGTCGGGAGCAGTAATCCATTCTCATAAAATGAAAAAAGCCCTTGTTGTACCCGCGTTCCTGACTGTAATGGCTCTCGGCTACCTGATCCGTAACCATATGGATTATGGTGAAGCTCTGCCGCCCGGACTACCCTCAGATATCCCCATCATAGAAGGGAAAGTGATCTCCGGACGCCGGACCCTGTTCGAGGACGGAAGGGGCTACGTCGTAGATATCCAAACCGATCTATCCTATGGTGAGGTCGTTGAATTCTACGCTGAGAGATATGGGAACAGCCGTTCTACGGCTGCGCCGGGAATGGGACCAGAGTTTTCCGTTGCCGATTTCCGTCTTGGTAGCAAACGAATCCTTCTTGAGATTCACTCCAGGGAAACAGCGACCTATATCACTATGGCGATACACCTTGGAAAATGGTGGTAACCCACCGCGGAGTACTGAAAACACTTCTTGCCTCCTCCCTTGTGCCGACCTACCGTGCCCCGGGTCTGGCTACGGACATCACCTTCTTGAAAACGGGAGCGCTCCATCATGCCTAGCATCAGAGTTTCCAGATCCCTGTGGGTGTTCGGTCTCCTCGCATTGGCCGGCTGTAGTGGGGTCGAACAGGCGGTGTGGCAGGAGGCGTTCCCCACCTTCACGAAGCACACGATCGCCGAGTTGGACGGGGGATCCTTGGCGGTTGCCTTCGACGTCGACGGTGACGGGATGCAAGACGTCGTAGCGTTTCCGGGGGGCCGAGCCGAACTGATGTGGTTCAAGAACCCGACCTGGGAAAAATTCAACATCACAACAGGGACCGAACGGTTCATCAACATGGCCCCGTATGATGTCGATGGGGACGGCGATGTGGACCTCGCCATCGCCAGCGAGTTCGCTCTAGGGGACTCTAACAACGGCGGATTGATTCATTGGGTCGAGTCTCCCGACGATCCGACCACGAACCAGGAATGGGCGCTCCACTCCATAGATGCCGTCCCCGCGTCGCACAGGATCAGATGGGGAGACATAGATGGCGATGGGCGGAAGGAACTCCTGAACCTCCCGATTATCGGGATCGGGGTCACCGGCCCCGAGTACGTAGGTGCGTCGCAGTTCAAGGCCTATCGGATTCCCGATGACCCCACGGGTGCGTGGGAGCAGCAGGTGCTAGACGACTCCCGCCTCGAGGTGGCGCATGGCATCAGCGTCGTGGATTGGGACGGCGATCGGGCTGAGGATATCCTCACCGCCAGCAACGCCGGCGTCTTCTTATTCCAACCGGCGCTGGGAAGTCAACCCCGGCACATCGGGGCCGGCCTTGACGCGCCGCGTCCGAATCGAGGGTCGAGCGAGGTCAGCCTCGGCACCTTGGGCGGCGACCGCTTCATCGCCACGATCGAGCCGTGGCACGGCACCGACGCCGTTGTCTACACAGCGGGCGACTCAGAGGGAGGCCTCTGGCTCCGCGAGGTAATCGGGACCGAATTCGAGGGTGGACACGCGTTGATTGCCGTAGATCTGAACGACGACGGATATGACGAGATCGTCGCGGGAGGCCGAGGCGGAGATTGGGCCCTGATGATCTACCGGTATCTACCGAGCTCCAACTCCTGGGAGAAAATTCCGCTGGATATTGGCGGCGTGGCGGTTTCGGGTCTCGACATCAGCGACATCAATGGAGATGGTGGGCTCGATATCGTTGCCATCGGGGGAGCCACCGACAACGTGGTCTTTTACGAGAACTCGCGATGAGCCCCTAGGAGGCCCTCAGTTGCCCCCGTCCCGGGGACGCGTCTCTATCCACTCGCGGGACAGCCTTTGGGCCTCGGCAATTTGTTCGCGAGTCATCCGCAGCTCGATTATGTCTTTGCTATCCTGCGCCGAACCGTGTCCTTGGGTCGCGGACAGATTAAACCACATATGAGCGAAAACGGCGTCTTCCAGCACCCCATCACCATTGCCGTACATGCTTCCGAGGAGCCACTGGGCTTCAGCATGTCCTTGCTCGGCGGCTAGCCGATACCAGCACACGGCTTCGACATCATCCTCCGGGACGCCCACACCACGGGCGTACTTAAACCCGAGCGCAGACTGCGCTCCCGCGTGCCCCTGCTCGGCGCAACGAGTGAGATCCTCCAACGGTGACCGGGAGTAGACATCCGCGCACGCTACCGAGAGAGAGTCCTGCGCCGAACCGTGGACCGGAACGAGGAAGAGCGTTCCAACTGCTGCGCCCATCAACATGCCAAACGCGCCGTCGCGGCTCACCATCATTCTCCTGGTGGAGGGAGTCCTTACGTTATGGCTTGCACATATCCTAAGCGGGGCTCACTCCGTTTACGAGAGGCTCCAGGGGCTTCTTGCCGCCCCTAAAGGTCCGGGGATAGATTCGCACTCCCTATTTTTCAAGGAGATCCCATGCGTACCCCGTCTTCGATGATGCTGTGGTCGGTGGGTCTCTTCCTGCTTTTGCTCCCACCGCAAGTCGTCATACCCAATCGCCTGTCCGCGGTGCAGGCCGATGAGCCGACGTTCAGCTCACAATACGAGGTGGATCCCGACTGGCCGCGATTGCCAGCGCAGTGGAAGCTGGGGGATGCCTCTAGCTTTGCAGTGGATGGCGAAGACAACGTGTGGCTCCTACATCGCCCGAGAACTCTGTCGGACGAAGACTTCGGTTCCGCTGCTCCGCCAATCGTGGTCTTTGACTCCGATGGGGAGTTGGTCGACGCCTGGGGTGGGGATGGTCCAGGTTACCAATGGCCGCAGCGGGAGCATTTCATTCATATCGATGAGTCGGGTAACGTCTGGCTCGGTGGCAATTACTGCACGGACCGGGACCTGCCGCGCCTGCAGCCGGTCGACGATGATCAAATCCTCAAGTTCAGCTCCGCAGGCCAGTTCCTCTTGCAGATCGGTCGCGCCAGCGAGAGCCGTGGCAATGCAGACCGGGCGAATCTGCATCAGGCCGCCGATGCAGCCGTCTATGAGGCCACCAACGAGATCTTCGTGGCAGACGGGTATGGGAACCATAGGGTTATCGTGTTCGATGCCATCAGCGGAGCCTACAAACGTATGTGGGGTGCATTTGGCGATCCACCTGAGGATGACGACCAGTGCCCACCTCCGGCCCTGAGAAGCGTACCGGATGGCCCAGGACCCGATCAGTTCAGCATCGTGCATGCGATCAGGGTGAGTCATGATGGGATCGTCTACGTGGCCGATCGGGAAAATCGCCGGGTGCAGACGTTTACAACCGACGGCAGGTTCCTCAAGCAACTCGTACGCGGCGTCGCACCCTTCGCGCGCAATCTGACCTTGTCACCCGATCCGGATGAACGATATCTGTATGTGGGTGGAGGCGGTGACATCGTTGTCGTCGATCGGGTATCACTGGAGATCATAGGCAACATCGAGGTGCCTGGAATGATCGGCGGTGGTCATCAAATCGCCGTAGATTCGCGGAGGAATATCTATGTGGCCGGCTCCACTCGTGGCGTGCGGAAAATAGTGTTCACCGGGGCGGGCAACTAAATCTCAGCGATCCTGATCTATGGATCGACAGGAGCAGTCACGGGCACTCCGACGGTCTTGATGATATGGACCAAGAATTTAGCCGATTCCGTATCGCTGGCATTCTGAGAAACCGCATGGATGTCATCAGGGTTTTCATAGAACATTTCGCCCGGTGACAGGGTCACCAGCTCCCCCCCTGCAACTTGCATGTTTACCCGACCCTCCAGCACATAGACAAAAACATGGGCATTGTGACGATGGGGCGGGGATGAGGGCTGTCCAGGAGCGAGGTTTATTTCCGAAACCACGATCTCCTGGTTTTCCGGCAGCGCAGGCAACGGAACATTCAATAATTGCCCCTCAGCGGCGTTAACCAGCGGGTTGATCCCTGACAAAATCAGCAATATGCACAACCGGAACAGATGCTTCACGGTGACACCTCACCTTCGATTGATCCGAATAGGGCGGGTAAAGTAGCACATGGTCGCCAAGCGTACAGACCTCTGCTTGCGCCTACCGGCCCGTTCTCGGATGTTGAGCTCGGTCTGATCCTGGAGTGCGCCCGTGTCCGATCCGGTTGCTCGCCTGAACGCTCAGTAGCGTGGAGGTCCTCCCATGCGGTTTCTATGCTTCCTCACGGTTCTCACATGCCTTGGAATTCCCGCGAGCGTGCTCGCACAGGATGCGTTCGACGGTATCCCTGTCGAACCACGTCCCGCTGAATACATCCATTGGGATGCGGAGGCGTATGCCGAGTTTCAGAACGAACTCGAGGGAGAACTCCGTGACGGACCTGGAATATTCGGTACCCAGTTCGTCTACCTGACTGCACTGCCACGGGATGACGATCGACATCACGACGTGCAGATCATCCACCGGTCCGGCTATACCCAACCCGAGATCCACGCCACCAAATGGGACATCTACGTCATCCTGGACGGGTCGGGAACCGCCCTCCTCGGTGGGGAGCGGGTGAATTGGATCGATGATGGCCGACCCCAGGAAGAGCAGAGGCCACAGCTCAGGGGCGCTCGGGAATTCCAGGTTACCGAGGGCGACATGGTACACGTCCCCGCGCGCGTTTGGCACCAGGTGTTGACCGATCCGGGAGAGTCGATTACGTACGCACTCATCAATGTGATCGAGTGATTCGACGGTGGGGGTCGCCTCACCGGCTTCGTTGAGAGCGAGCGTTGATGGAAGCCCTGGCTTCGCGTCTTCGTGGAAGGCGTGGTGATCGTGTTAGCCCAAGAGGTATTGTCATGGAGATCGTAAAACGACTGACGGTAAAGCGACTGGCGATCGTCGTGCTCCTTCTGCTGCTGATACCGGCAACAGCGCTCGCCACCGCGGCCGCGAAGCAACGGTTTGCAGATGGACCAAACCAGGTTTTCTCCGGCGGACCTTTGGAATCGGGTGAACTGCACACTGGGCCGGAGCCAGACTGGAGTGTTGTTAGTGACGTACAGACGATCGAATTACAACTACTGGATCCGCCCCGGTCGCGACGTATATGGACTGTGGAATACGATGGAAAGCTCTATGTCTGGTCAGGCTACATGGGCACTGCCGTCGGGCGTCTATGGAAGCACTGGCCAGGTCAAGCCGAGCGCGACGGCCGCGCCGTGATCCGTATCGACGGCACCCGTTATGAACGGCAACTGGTCCGGATCAAATCAGGTGACGTCTTGGAAGGCATCACCGCCGCGATCACCAGCAAGTACCCGTCCCAGACAACCAGGGCTGCGGTGGAGGCAGGCGACGCCTGGTTGTTCGAGGCGGCACCACGGAACTGACGAACACGGGAGCCACGCCGTGAAATACTTCTACTGGTTCATCGCAGTCGCCGTGGTGGTCACTGCTTTGGCAGTGCTGTTCATCCCTGGTGTGGACGATTTCGTAGAGCAGACCCTTCTAGGATACCTGGGCCGCGCTGCCCGTTGACGAACCACCAACCAACCAATGAGTGCCAAGGCGGGCTGACCCTTCACAAGGGGTTGGTCGCCAGCCTGGGGCCGCCGTCATCATCGTCTCCTCCGAGCTTAAGCCGCCTCTTCTCGAACCAACGCTTGGGTTGGGGGCGTAACCGCCACCCCCATCGTTCGGAGGTGGGCCGTCTTCACGTTCACGAAGGGCAACGCCTAAATCACTGCGCCGTATTAGTGCCTAAGAAATAGGACGATACGCAGCCTTCCCGGCCCCAAGGTTCTGGTGTAAAGTTGACCGATCAAGGTATTCTGTGCGTGTGAATACGTTCGATACTTAGGCCGTGACACGGCGAAAAGTGTCGAATAAAAGGAGTTAGGTCGCAGCTCTGAGGGTCCTGGGAAAGCTTGTGGATGATGGCGAAGAGGACAGAATCGTGACTACGCCGACGCGCTCTCAGACTCAGGACGCAGAAAAGGCAGCTTTGCAGGCGGCGGACGAAAAGCTCTTTCGCATCTCCATGCGGTTGACGGTGGTCGGCATCGTCCTCTTTGGAGTTGGAGTCGTCCTCGGATTGCGATGGGTCAGTCTTCCCCTCTCTGCCAACGTACGTGAGACACGGAGCACGCAAAGAATTAGAGTAGGGCGAAGGCAGAGAAACCGAACATGTTGGGACTGCGAGAGAGAATGGAAGAGAATGGTAGTGCCCCTGGAACCGGGGAGGCCAAGCGAAGCGCGGCAGCTCCTGCGGACCCGGAGGTAGTAGATAGGCCGCTACGGCGGCGGTTCAGTCCGTCGTACAAGCTGCGGATCGTCGAAGAAGCGGACCGGTGCACCGAGCCCGGCGAGGTGGGTCAAGTCCTGCGGCGAGAGGGCCTGTACTCGTCGCACCTGACGACGTGGCGCAAGGCGGCGCATAGCGGGTCGCTGAAGGCCCTGTCGAAGAAACGCGGCCGCAAGCCGGAGCGAAATCCGCTGGATGAGAAGGTACGCAAGCTGGAGCGGCGAAACGCACGGCTCGAGAATGAGCTCAGGAAGGCACACCTGATCATCGACGTGCAGGGAAAAGTTGCGGGGCTGCTGGGGATAAGCCTCGACGACGGGACAAACTCTTGAAGGCGGCCGATGAGCTGGCTAAGCACGTCGGTGTAAAACCGGCGTGCGCGGCCCTCGAGGTCTCCCGATCGACGTTGTACCGTCGTCGAGGCCCATCAACCGGGCAACAGCAGCCCCGCCCGACGCCCGCCCGGGCATTGAGCGAGACGGAACGAGGCGAGGTCTTCGACACGCTGTGTTCGGAGCGGTTCGTGGACCGCTCACCCGCCGAGGTGGTGGCCACGCTGCTCGACGAAGAGGTCTACCTGTGCAGCGAACGCACGATGTATCGTGTTCTGGCCTCCGAGGTGCCGGTTCAGGAACGCCGGGCGCAGCGCACCCATCCCGAGTACAAGAAGCCCGAGTTGATGGCCACGGCGCCGAACCAGGTGTGGTCCTGGGATATCACGCGGCTGCTCGGGCCGAAGAAGTGGAGCTATTACTACCTCTACGTCATCATGGACATCTACAGCCGCTACGTCGTGGGCTGGATGGTGGCGGACCGGGAGAACTCGGCCCTGGCCGGCCGGTTGATCCAGCAGAGCTGCCTGAAGCATGGCGTCCAGCCCCGGGTCCTGACCCTGCACTCGGATCGGGGAGCTCCAATGACGAGCCAATGCACCGCTCAACTTCTCGCTGACCTCGGCGTGACCCGCTCGTTGAGCCGGCCTCAGGTGTCGGATGACAACCCGTTTTCCGAGGCTCAGTTCAAAACCTTGAAGTACCATCCCTCGTTTCCCGGACGGTTCGGGGATCAGGGCCAAGCCAAGACGTTCTGTCGATCGTTCTTCCGCTGGTACAATGCCGAGCACCGCCATGGCGGCATCTCGATGCTAACCCCCGAGCAGGTCCACTTCGGAAACGCCGATCAGGTCATTGCCGGCAGGAAATCCGTGCTCCGCGAAGCATGGGCCGCTCATCCCGAACGCTTCGTCAGAGGTGTGCCGAAGCCCAAACCGCTCCCGGAGGCCGTCTTCATCAATCCTCCCATCCCTTCCCTCACCACACAGGACATTGCTCTCTAATTAATCCCGTAGAGTGTCCCATTGTCGTTGACAGGTTCCGCTTTGCCGATGCGTCCAGCGAGGCGGCGGTAGAAGGCAGCGAGGGCGTGATCACTGCGGGTGAAGCTCATGACGGCGATGCGGAGGGTCTTGGCGGCGCGACTAGAGGAGGGTTGGGTGGCGGAACCGAGGAATTTGCCACCGGAGATTTTGTTGTGGGGCGCGAGGGTGAGCCAGGAAGCGAAGTGGTCGGGAGAGGGCCAACGACTCATGTCGAGTCCGGTCTCGGAGATGAGCTGTAGCGCACTGTGGGGCCCGATCCCGGGCACCTCGGTGATATCGACGCCGCCGGAGAGCACGAAGAGCGGCGAGCGGATGTCGAAGAGGGGCTCGTTCTTGCGGGGTCTCTTGCTCTTCGGCCGAGCGGTGAGTTCGCCCTCGGGGGTCGGGCACTGGGCCACGAGGTCGCGAATGAGGGCTTCGATCTGTTCGTCACAGGCTCGGATCTTGTCTTGGTAGACGTCGAAGAGCTCGATGGACTGGCCGAGCGCGAAGACGAGTTCGGCTCGGTAGTGGCCGGTGAGGGACGCGACGAATTCGTCGGTCGTGGCCTTGCAGCGGTGGTCGCGATGGCGGGCGAGCAGGGAGGGGTCGGTGTGGCCGGCGACGATGTCGCGGAGGATGGCCATGCCGGTGACGCCGGTGACGTCCGTGAGGACGTTGTGGAGCTGGAGGTTCATCAAGGTCATCGACTTGTGCATGCGCTGGATGTGGGCCGCGGCTTCCTGCACGAGGGTGCTTCGGTGACGCACGAGTGTGCGGATGGCGGTGATCTCGGCATCGGGTCGGAAGCTGCCGCGCAGGAGCCCGAAGGTGTGCAGCTGCTGGATCCACTGGCAATCGACGACATCGCTCTTGCGACCCGGTACGCCTTTGACGTGACGTGCGTTGACGAGCAGGACTTCGAAGTCACGCTCCTGGAGGATCTCGAAGAGCGGGATCCAGTAGACGCCAGTCGACTCCATGGCGACGGTGTCGATGCCGCAGACGTCGAGCCAGTCGACGAGCGCGTGGAGGTCCGGGGTGAAGCTCTTGAACTCGCGCACAGGTTGATCGTCGCGATCCTCGGGCACGGCAACCCAGTGGCTGGCCGAGCCTATATCGATGCCTGCCGCGTCGAGGTGGACCCTCTCGAGGAACTTCGCCACTCGGTTCCGTCGGTTCCGACGATTCTTCTTCGAGGCTTTGGGCCTGCGCTTCATGGCTCGCTCCTTGGCTCTGTGATATCGAAGGAGCATCGAAGGGCAGGGATGCGTCTCGTGAACACTCTCCTGAACGGGATCACGCCATCGCCTCGGCCCACTCTCCTGAACGGGATCACCCATGCGCGTCACCAATGATGTGTTCGCTACAACCCATGGACCATGCTAACAAACGGGGACATGCCACCAGTGGCGGATCGGCCTCGGCCCTCGGATGCGATCCGCCACAGGGTAACAGATCCTCGGCCCAGGGCCATGGCACAGTTTCTCTCTCATGTCGCCGGCCCCTCCGGGGGTCGGTGCGTTGCTAACAAGCGATTGCTGCAGTCGCGGAAAGCATCAGGCTCGCGCGCTTCGCCCGCGGTCACCACATTAGCCGCGCAGCATAATCGCAGAGACGTTAGCAACTGTGTTGGAAACGGAGCTGATCGAGGGGGAGTGAGGGATCCCATTCCCGGCCGTCGCGGATCATAGCGTTGAGGATGGTGAGCAGCTTCCTCATGCAAGCGACCATAGCGACCTTGGGCGGCTTTCCCTGGTCCCGTAGGCGCTGATAGAAAACGCGGATGACGGGGTTCCACTTCGTAGCGCTCAGGATGCTCATGTAGAGCGCAGACCTAACGGACGCACGTCCACCCCAGACCCTTCGCTTGCCTCGGAACAGTCCACTGTCGCGGGCGAGCGGAGCGACTCCGACGAGTGCTGCGATCTGTTTGTGGGAGAGTCGTCCGAGCTCAGGGAGCTCAGCGATGAGTGTGCGCGCGAGGTTGGGGCCGACCCCAGGCACGTCACGCAGGAGATCGCTTTTGGCTTGCCAGACAGGGCTCCTACGGATGAGAGTATCGAGGTCTGAGTCCACGTCATCGAGCTGACGCTCGAGCCAACGGATGTGCTTCTTGATGCCGTTCTGGACAGCTGGAAGGGCGAAGCCGAGTCGATTGTTCTCGGCCGTAATCATGTCGATGATCTGGCGCCTGCGTCCAACGATCGCGTCCAGGGCACGGGCGTCCTCATCAGGTAGGGCTCGGACCTGGGGCCTCACGCGCTCAGCAAACAGTGCGAGGATGTCGGCGTCGATCGCATCGGTCTTGGCGAGCTGGCCTGTAGACTTGGCGAAGTCGCGGACCTGACGCGGGTTCGCGATGACGACCGGGACCTCAGCGGCTGCGAGCGCTGCCGCTGCCGGGACTTCAAAGCCTCCGGTTGCCTCCATCACCACGAGCATGGGCCCGATTTCACGCAGCTGCTGGACCAACTGAGCGATGCCCTCTGAGGCATTGGCAACACTCCATGCCTCGTCTGAGCCTGTGGACGCCACGTCGAGCCGGACTTTCGAAACGTCGACACCCACGAAGACCGGGGACGCTTTCATACGAACCTCCTCGCTAGTGGAGGCGACTCGTACACTCCCGTCCTTGCACGATGCGGGCTCATGGCCCTGGCAACTGTTCGAGATCTGACGAATCGCGAGCTAAGGTGCGACGCCCCAGCTAACGTACGGTCTCAATGACCCTAGGCGGAACGGGCTGCCGCACCTTATTCTGCTATCGAACTTGTCGATTCGTCGACATACAAGACGGCCCGGTATCATCTAGGGGTGGTTTCCTAAGCTCGGTGAGGGCGCGATGGAGTCACGCCCGACTCGGCACTATGCCCCTCCCTCTCTGCCAACGTACGTGAGACACGGAGCACGCAAAGAATTAGAGTAGGGCGAAGGCAGAGAAACCGAACATGTTGGGACTGCGAGAGAGAATGGAAGAGAATGGTAGTGCCCCTGGAACCGGGGAGGCCAAGCGAAGCGCGGCAGCTCCTGCGGACCCGGAGGTAGTAGATAGGCCGCTACGGCGGCGGTTCAGTCCGTCGTACAAGCTGCGGATCGTCGAAGAAGCGGACCGGTGCACCGAGCCCGGCGAGGTGGGTCAAGTCCTGCGGCGAGAGGGCCTGTACTCGTCGCACCTGACGACGTGGCGCAAGGCGGCGCATAGCGGGTCGCTGAAGGCCCTGTCGAAGAAACGCGGCCGCAAGCCGGAGCGAAATCCGCTGGATGAGAAGGTACGCAAGCTGGAGCGGCGAAACGCACGGCTCGAGAATGAGCTCAGGAAGGCACACCTGATCATCGACGTGCAGGGAAAAGTTGCGGGGCTGCTGGGGATAAGCCTCGACGACGGGACAAACTCTTGAAGGCGGCCGATGAGCTGGCTAAGCACGTCGGTGTAAAACCGGCGTGCGCGGCCCTCGAGGTCTCCCGATCGACGTTGTACCGTCGTCGAGGCCCATCAACCGGGCAACAGCAGCCCCGCCCGACGCCCGCCCGGGCATTGAGCGAGACGGAACGAGGCGAGGTCTTCGACACGCTGTGTTCGGAGCGGTTCGTGGACCGCTCACCCGCCGAGGTGGTGGCCACGCTGCTCGACGAAGAGGTCTACCTGTGCAGCGAACGCACGATGTATCGTGTTCTGGCCTCCGAGGTGCCGGTTCAGGAACGCCGGGCGCAGCGCACCCATCCCGAGTACAAGAAGCCCGAGTTGATGGCCACGGCGCCGAACCAGGTGTGGTCCTGGGATATCACGCGGCTGCTCGGGCCGAAGAAGTGGAGCTATTACTACCTCTACGTCATCATGGACATCTACAGCCGCTACGTCGTGGGCTGGATGGTGGCGGACCGGGAGAACTCGGCCCTGGCCGGCCGGTTGATCCAGCAGAGCTGCCTGAAGCATGGCGTCCAGCCCCGGGTCCTGACCCTGCACTCGGATCGGGGAGCTCCAATGACGAGCCAATGCACCGCTCAACTTCTCGCTGACCTCGGCGTGACCCGCTCGTTGAGCCGGCCTCAGGTGTCGGATGACAACCCGTTTTCCGAGGCTCAGTTCAAAACCTTGAAGTACCATCCCTCGTTTCCCGGACGGTTCGGGGATCAGGGCCAAGCCAAGACGTTCTGTCGATCGTTCTTCCGCTGGTACAATGCCGAGCACCGCCATGGCGGCATCTCGATGCTAACCCCCGAGCAGGTCCACTTCGGAAACGCCGATCAGGTCATTGCCGGCAGGAAATCCGTGCTCCGCGAAGCATGGGCCGCTCATCCCGAACGCTTCGTCAGAGGTGTGCCGAAGCCCAAACCGCTCCCGGAGGCCGTCTTCATCAATCCTCCCATCCCCCTTCCCTCACCACACAGGTTCCGACATTGCTCTCTAATTAATCCCGTAGAGTGTCCCATTGTCGTTGACAGGTTCGCTTTTTTGCTGAGCCTTACGGATGGTTCGAAGACGCTGCTGAGTACGTTACAGGGTTATGTAACCTCACCGGGCAGGATGAGCTTTTCACCCGACGGGAGGTACATCGCTTACGATCGGCCTGCCCAGGACGATCCCCTAAGGCGAGCCATTTCACTGCTTCGCACGGACGGTGGTTTCGAATCGACGCTAGTTAGCGGCGACGGCAATTATCTCCTCCTGGATTGGTCCCCTGACGGGAGCGGAATCGTCTTCCTGAGTGATCGGTCCGGGACCTGGGACACTTGGGCGCAGGAAGTGAGAGGTGGGGAGTCGTACGGGCGCGCAGAGCTGTTGGAACAGGACAGCGGATTGCTGATGCATCGCTTGGGCTTCGGGCAGGATGGAAGCTACTACTATGGGGCCTCGACATGGGAAAATGACGTGTACGTTGTGGTGGTGGACAGCTCCTCGGGGCTACCGTTGGAGTCGACCAAGCTTGTGGACCACGTCGGGTTCGATACATCGGTCGAGTGGTCGCCGGACGGGCAGCGCTTGGTATACGCGTACGGACACGGATGGATGCCAGATCCGTTCGTGGTAGGGATCCTAGCCGTCGATGAGGCTGAAGAGGACCTGCTTCAGATAGACGAATTGACGAGATGGGGAGGTCACCCGTTCTGGCCTCGCTGGTCACCGGATGGTGAGTCTCTCCTAGTTGAGGGTGCGGACGACGGGGGCAGGCAGGGCATCTACGCGATCGAAATTGCGACGGGCATGATCCGTCCAATAGTACTGGACGACGCGGGACCCCTCCAGTGGAGTAATTGGGCTGCAGACGACCAGATCGTTTTCACACGGCGGATTGCTTCAAGTCCGCGTAGCATCGTGACGAGAGACCTTGATAGTGGCGAGGAGCGGGAACTCCATCGTGAGGAACCCCCGATCAGGGTCATTCGACCGGCGATTTCAGCTGACGGACGCTGGCTGGCTTTTATCTCCCGGGATGAAGAAACTGGCAGAACGGCGCTGAAGGTTGTGTCCACCGTGGATGGTGAAACGCGTCAGCTGCTTCAATCGACGCCGCCTAGGTTCCTCGCAGCGGTGGCTTGGTCGCCGGATGGAAGGCAGCTGCTGTTCGGGATAAACGACTCCGTCGATGGAGAATCGGTGTTCGAGCTGCAGCGGATTGCTGTAGGTGGCGGGAGCCCGCAGGGGATAGGAATCCGTGTGAAAGGAATGAGAGTGATTGCTGCAGTCGCGTTAGGCATCAGGCTCGCGCGCTTCGCTTACGGTCGGCACATTAGCCGCGCAGCAGAATCGCAGAGACGTTAGATGGCCCGAGTTTCGGGTCGATTCCACAACCCTTGGGTTCCCGGCCGCGGGGGAATCTAATTAGATCCTCATTCGTCGGAGCTACGCCGGTGGGTTTCACTCTTCGGAAACTGGTAGCTGAACTCAAGCGGCGTCACGCATACCAGGTCGCGGCCGCTTACGTGGTTGTCGGTCTCGGAGTCCTCGGAGCGGCTGAGCTAATCTTGGAACCGTTGGGTCTAGACGCCATCCGACCGTACATCGTTGTCCTCGCGTTGCTTGGGTTTCCGCTCGCTGTTGCCTATGCCTGGGCGTACGAACGCCGGCTCGAATGGCCGTCATCACGAGAGCCCATCGCCGAGGGAGCTGGACCCCCACGGCAGTTGGCTGCTGACAACGTCGATGTGGCAGAGGAGCCGAAGTCCATCGTGGTGCTCCCGTTTACCAACATGAGCGCCGACCCCGAAAACGAGTACTTCGCCGACGGTATCGCGGAAGAGCTTCTCAACCTGCTCACGACGATACCGGAGTTGCGTGTCGTATCCAGGTCCTCGGCGTTTTCCTTCAAGGGGAAAGACCTTCAAGCCATGCACGTCGCACAGCAACTGAATGTGGATCACCTCTTGGAGGGGTCGGTCCGCAAGGCGGGCAACCGGGTCCGCATCACTGCCCAACTCATCGCGGCAACGTCTGATTCGCATTTGTGGTCACAGACGTTTGATCGGACGTTGGATGACATCTTCGCCATCCAGGATGAGATCGCAGCCGCTGTTGTGAGCAAGCTGAAGGTCTCACTTCTTGGCCCCGGACAGACCATCCAGGAGACAGACCCGGCGGCTTACACGCTGTTTCTGCAGGCGCGTCACCTTGCGAGCAAACTGACCGCTGAGGCAGCCCATGAGGCTGATGAGCTGTATCAGCAGGTCCTGCAGAAGGCTCCTAGCTACGCACCTGCGTGGACAGGTTCAGCAGTGAACCACGTGAACAAACGATGGCTCGCCGGCTCGGACCACCACCGAGCCTATCAGCTTGCCCGAGAAGCTGTCACCCACGCCCTCGCACATGATGGCGCGGACGCCATCGCTCACTCGGTTCAAGGCACGATCGCGATGGGCTACGACTGCGACTTCAGTGCCGCCGCACGGCACTATCAACGTGCCCTAGAGCTTGCCCCAAACAGCTACGATATCCTGCAGGAGGCTGGCTGGTTCACAGGCATGCTTGGTCGGACAGATGAGGCTATCGCGGTCTATGAGCACCTGGCGCAACGCGAGCCACTCAACCCGATGCCGCACGGTTACATGGCCTGGTTGCACCTGGCCGCTCAGCGTCCGCAGGCGGCCATGGCGGCGGCTCGCACCGCTGTGAGACTGAGCCCGACATTCGCGGATATACAATGCGCCGTCGGCTGGAGCCTGCTCCTGATGGGCAAGCCAGAGGAAGCACGGGCTGCAATAGAGCAGGAGACGAATCCGAACGTCCGTCTTTGGAGTCTCTCGGCGGTACATCATGAAATGGGGCACACTTCTGAAGCGGAGGCCGTCCTAGGTCGGCTAATGTCTGAGTACGGGCACACTGATCCTCTCCTCGTCGCCATGTCATTTGCATGGCAAGGGGACACCGAGCGCACGTTCGAGTGGCTTGACAAGGCGGCTCAATGCGGTGACCCACGGTTCAACGAGTTGCTCTTGGTTCGATGGGTGTTCGGCAGAGTGGAGGACGATCCACGCTGGCGACGGTTCCTTGAGCGCAATGATCGGTCGCCTGCCCAAGTGGACTCCATCCACTTCAAGGTGCCCATCGCTGGACGCGGATAAGGACATTCAAGCCGGCTGGGGCGGGCCATCTATCAAGCGATTGCTACTGTCGCGGTAGACATCAGGCTCGCGCGCGTCGCTTGCGGTCACCACATTAGCCGTGCAGCAGAATCGCAGAGACGTTGGACAGGATCAGAACCAAAAAGGAGGTGGGTCATGGCATCACAGAACGTGGAGACCTTCCGTGCAGCGCACGAGGGCTTCAACAGGCGTGACTTCGATGGTGTGGTAAGCAAGATGGCCGACGGCTTCACATATCACGATCGAGCTCGTAATGTCACCTTCGCAGGACGCAACGGCTTCAAAGAGTTCATGCAAGGCTGGGCAGAAGCGTTTTCCAACGCCGCGGTTTCCGACCCAAGTTACCTGGACGCCGGCGACACCGTGATCGCTCAGTTCATGGGGCGAGGCCTTAACGACGGCGCTTTGGGACCCCTCCCCGCGACCGGCCGGGAGATGGACGTTCCGTTCTGCGAGTTCATGCGTTTCGATGACAATGGCCAGATTGTATCCGGCGGCATCTATTATGACCAGCTCACAATGATGACCCAGCTTGGTCACATCGAGCCGTCTGCGGAAGCTGCGGCTGGCTAGTACAGCGGGTGCCTTGCCCCGGAAAACCCCAACGCGTACGGTTCCCACTAGCGAGGAGTCCTGCGGGCTTCTCTTGCGCAGGCGTGACGCTGACGCGCGTAGGCGCTCCTTACCAGGGTCTCTTGGACCACACCGAAATGAGGTGACATCATGTTGATTCCCAGATCCGTTGTGTGGATTGCCGTGTTGCTCGGCATCGCTCTGATTGCTTCGACCGAACAGGCCGTCGCTCAGGTGAACTCATCGAATGCGTACGCAATAGTCGACGGATGGGCGAAGCTGCCGGGTGGAAGGGAGATGGGCGCTGTGGGCAAGACCACCGTCGATCCGGATGGGAGGCATATCTGGGCGGTCATCCGCTGCGATGCGGGGGCTGAAAGGTTCGGAAGCGAGTGCCTCGACTCCGATCTGGACCCGATCCTCAAATTCGATCCCGAGGGCAACGTGGTGGAGAGTTTCGGAGGCGGGTTGTTCATCTGGCCACACGGGATCGACGTAGATTCTGATGGCAATGTGTGGGTCGCGGACGGCGTGGGCTCAGGGAACATTCCCGAAGGTGACGATCGGGGCCACCGGGTCATCAAGTTCAGCCCGCGCGGCGAGGTGCTCATGATGCTGGGCACGGGGGGAGAGGAGGGTGGTGGCCGGAATCACTTTACCTCCCCGAGCGACGTCGTCGTTGCGGAAAACGGGGACGTCTTCGTCGCGGACGGCCACGGCGACGGCAACAACCGTGTGGTAAAGTTCAACCGCCGCGGGGAGTTCCTGATGTCCTGGGGACAGACCGGCTACGGCCCAGGCGAGTTCCGTTCGCTCCACGCCATCGACATCGACCCGAGCGGGCGGGTCTTCGTGGGAGATCGGAGCAACAGCCGTATCCAGATCTTCGACCAGCAGGGGAATCACATCGCCACCTGGACCCAATTCGGGCGCCCCAGCGGAATCGCCTTCGACAATAACGGGCAGATCTACGTGGCGGACTCCGAATCCGACAACGTGCAGAATCCGGGCTACGAAATGGGGATTCGGATCGGGGAGATCGAGACGGGTTGGGTGACGGAGTTCATCCGCTTCCCCTGGGCGGATCCGCGCGACACCTCAGGGAACGGGGCGGAGTTCGTCGCGGTGGATCGCGACGGTAACATGTATGGAGGGGAACCTCGGCCGCGGCAGCTCCGAAAGTACATGCGGGTGCGTCCTTAGGTTCGCACGTTACGCTCCTCGCAGTCTGATCTTGGAGTGCGCCTATGTCCGATCCAGCCATCCGCCTCAACGCCGCCCTAGTGTCGTGTCCCGTAAATACATGGACATAATGACAGGAATAGAGTATGTTGCCCCTCATCCACTCGGAGGAGGGAGAAGCCATGGACCGGGGACGTCCGTTGAAGCCGCTCGAGGTCAGTGGGAGCACCCGTGAAGAGCTCGAGTCTCTCTCGCGTTCCCTCAGCCTGGCTGCCGGACTCGTGAGCCGTGCCAAGATCGTGCTTCTGTGCGCCGATGGGTTCGATAACAAGGCGGTCGCCGAAGAGGTTGGGACCAGCCGCCAAACGGTCGGCAAGTGGCGCGAGCGCTTCCGCACCCAAGGCCTCATGGGTCTGTACGACGAACGCAGGCCGGGAAAGCCGCGCTCCATCGAAGATGACGAAGTCATGGTGCTGCTGCGCAAGACACTCGACACCGAGCCTGCCGACGGCAGCACGCATTGGAGTTGCCGTTCCATGGCCGACACGACGGGGGTGTCCAAGTCCACGGTTCACCGCGTCTGGAAAGCGTTCAATATCCAACCTCATCGCCAGAAGCACTTCAAGCTCTCCACCGATCCGTTCTTCGTCGAGAAGGTCCACGATATCGTCGGACTCTACCTCAACCCACCCGACAACGCGATGGTGCTCTGCGTCGACGAGAAGGGCCAGACCCAGGCGTTGGAGCGAACCCAGCCTCTGCTGCCCCTTGGGCTCGGATACGTCGAAGGCGTCACGCATGGCTACATCCGTCACGGCACCACCACCCTCTTCGCCGCCCTCGACGTGGCCACAGGCCAGATCCTGGCCCAGTGCAAGCCACGGCATCGTCATCAGGAGTTTCTGAGCTTTCTCAAGCACATTGACGCCAACGTGCCCCCTGACCTCGATGTCCACCTTGTCGTGGACAATTACAGCACCCACAAACACGTCAAAGTCAAGCGCTGGCTCGCTGCCCGGCCCCGCTATCACATCCACTTCACCCCCACCTACTCCTCCTGGATCAATCAGGTCGAGATCTGGTTCAACATCATTACCCAAAAAGCGATCCGGCGCGGCTCGTTCTCCTCTGTCCGCCAGCTCGTCGACAAGATCCGATACTTCACCGACGCCTATAACCCCCAAGCCCGTCCCTTCTTGTGGACCGCCACCGCTGATTCCATTCTCCAGAAGATCCAGAGACTATGTACAGCTATCTCTGGTACACGACACTAGAAGGCCGCTACGCCATCGAGCGTGAGCTTGGTGAAGGCGGCATGGCCACGGTCTACCTGGCCGACGACCTCAAGCACGAGCGCAAGGTCGCTCTGAAGGTTCTGAAACCTGAACTCGCAGCGGTCGTCGGAGCCGAGCGCTTCCTGGCCGAGATCAAGACGACCGCCAACCTGACCCACCCGCATATCCTGCCGCTCCACGATTCGGGTGAAGCGGATGGCTTCCTGTTCTACGTGATGCCTCACATCGAAGGGGAATCACTCAGAGAGCGCATAGACCGAGAGAAACAACTCGGTGTGGATGACGCGCTGGCCATCACGCAGAAGGTGGCGGGCGCCCTCGACTACGCGCACGGACATGGCGTTGTGCACCGCGACATCAAGCCTGGCAACATCCTGCTGAGTGAGCAGGGAGAGCCGCTGGTAGCCGACTTCGGTATCGCGCTGGCAGTGGCTCAGGCGGGTGCGGGGCGCATCACCGAGACGGGACTCAGCCTCGGCACGCCGCACTACATGAGCCCCGAACAGGCTACGGGTGACCGCGACGTAGACCCACGCTCGGATGTCTACGCGCTCGGCTGTGTACTCTACGAGATGCTCGCCGGGCAACCACCCTTTTCGGCAACTACCGCCCAGGCGGTGTTGGTCAAGATTCTCACGGCGGATGCACCGTCGATCACGAGTGAGCGTAGGACTGTGCCGCCTCACGTCGGCCATGCACTCGCCAGGGCTCTGGAGAAGCTGCCTGCCGACCGCTTCACGAGTGCGGCTGAGTTCGCGGCGGCTCTCGCGGACGAGAGTTTCACGTACAAGGCGCGGGCTCGGACATCCATAACGGCCTCGACCCCGGACCCAGTAGCCACGCAGGCGCCCGCCACGATGCCTGGCCCCTGGAAGCGGCTGACGATGGTGGGGTGGAGTGCCGCCGCTGTGTTGGCGCTCGCCTTCGCTTGGTCGCTTCTGCGGCCCGAGCCACCTCAGCCGGTATCGCGGCAGGTTGTGAGCACGGAAGGCTGGGCCGGGCTGGGGGTGCCACTCGGACGTTACGCGGCGATTGCTCCCGATGGATCGAGCATGATTCTTCCAGTTGGATCGTCAGAAAGCGACTTACAGCTGGCGCTCAAGATGCTAGGCTCGACCGAGATCACGCCGATCCCTGGAACCGAAGGGGCTCGGGACGTCGTGTACTCACCCGACGGCGAGTGGATCGCGTATTCGGTGGGAGGAGACCTCTTCAAACGGCCGCTCGTGGGGGGCTCTCCCGTGAGGATTGCCGAGGACGCGCCGACCACCAGCGGCGTCGTAGGTCTGGCCTGGTTCGACGACGGTACCATCCTCTATGAGCAGTTTAATCCTAGTGAGAGTCGGGTGCGGCGGCTCGTGCGGATCTCCGAAGACGGGGGCGAGCCCCTCGAGGTGGTCTTCGGGCTCGAGGAAGAGGTGGCAATCGTTTGGGTGCACGGTCTCCCCGGTGCACGGGGGGCGCTCGTAGTTGCCTGTCCGGGAACAACCTGTCCTGCAGAGCAAACCCAGCTCCACATCGTGGATCTGCAGGATCTCTCGTCGGAGATTGTCTTCGAGCAGGTCCTGAGAGCGTGGTATGCACCCACCGGGCACATCGTCTACGTCCGGAGCGACGGGGCCGTCCTTGTCCAGCCCTTCGACCTCGCCGCGTTGGAGCTTACCGGTTCTGCGATCCCACTCTTCGAGGGTGTGCGCGGTTCCGGCCCAGTCACCTCGCAGTTACCGGATATGGTCCTCGGCGCCGACGGGACGCTCCTCTATGTGGAAGGGCTCGCCGTGGAGGGGGGTGGTGCGGGACAGCGGCTCCTCGTCGTCGATCTAGAAGGTAATGAGGAGGCTCTCCCTCTAGGGAAGGTCTGAACAACCCCCATCTTGGGAGGAACGCGATCGGTTGCGGTTCGAAGATCCGGTTCGAAGACCTATCGGAGCGATGAAGTGCTGGCTGGCGCGCCGGAGAAACGGTCCGAACCGTCAGGAAGTCGCTTCGATGTGTCCGGCTCCCGCCCTCGCGGGGCCCATGGGCGCATGGGCCCCGCGTTATCCGGTCGCGTAGCGGCCAGCGATGAGCAGATTCGAGAACCCGAGCAGCAACGCGATGCGCTGCGTGTTCTTCGCCAGTCCCCGGTAGCGCACCTTACCGTACCCGAAGCGCCGCTTCACATACAAGAACGGATGCTCCACCTTCGCCCGCACCGATGCCTTGCGCTTCTCGGCCGCCGCCTCGGCGCCGTCCCGATCGAGCAGGCGACGCTTGCCCGGCTTCATCGCCACCTGCCAGGCGACGTCGCAACCCCTGTTCTCCGGGCGCTTGTCCACACCCTGGTAGCCCGCGTCGCCCCATGCCTCCGTCTCGTCACCATGCAGCAGCACGCACGCCTGCGTCACGTCCGCCGCGTTGGCGGCCGTCGTCGCCAAGCTGTGCGCCAGACCCGATTCGGCGTCCACCCCGATATGCGCCTTCATCCCGAAGTACCACTGGTTTCCCTTCTTCGTCTGGTGCATCTCCGGATCCCGTTCTCCCCTGCGGTTCTTCGTCGACGACGGCGCGTCAATGATGCTCGCATCCACGATCGTCCCCGTCTTCAACCGATGCCCGAGAGACGCCAGATGCGTATTGATCTCCTCGAACAACCCCATCCCCAAGCCCTGCGTCTCCAGCAGGTGGCGGAAGTTCAGGATCGTCGTCTCGTCCGGCAAAGAACCGCTCAGGCGCAGACCCGCAAAGCGGCGCACTGACTCCACCTCGTAGAGCAGATCCTCCATGCCCGGATCGCTCACGTTGTAGAACAGCTGCACACAATGAACCCGCAGCATCACCCCAAGCGGATAGGGGCGGCGGCCACGGCCAGCCTTCGGATAGAACGGCTCGATCCGATCCTCCAGCTGTTGCCAGGGAATCAGCCCCTCCATCTTCTCCAGGAAAATCTCCCGGCGCGTCCGCCGCTTCTTCGAATCGTACTCCAGCTCCGCGAAACTCATCTGAAGCTCCATGGCCCGCTCACAACTCCCCGGTCGTTTCATACCATGAAACTACACCCGTCTTGTTCAGAGCTTCCCTAGCTCCACGGCCTATCAGAATCGTGAGTTGGGCTCCGGATGGACGGTCGGTGGCGTATTCGTTCGCTGCAGGGCCTGGTACCCCGCACGACATCTACACCTACAATGTGACGCTCGGGACGACGCCGAGACAGCTTACGTTTGAGGGCGCGAACCAGAACGGCGTTTTCTCACCCGACGGGACCCGCATCGCGTTCAATTCTGGACGAGAAGGGACCGACGGCTACGATCTGTTCGTCAAAACCTTGGACGACGACGTACCCGCAAGATCCATTATCACGCTGGAGAGGAATCAAGAGGTGACCCAATGGCCGTCGGACACGCTGCTTGTGTTCGAGTCGGGGGGGGCGCCAGGGGATCGGGATCTCTGGATGCTTAATCTGTCAAACCCGGACAGTGCTAGGCCGGAAGCGTACCTGTCGTCCGAGGCCAGCCTCCGTCGCATCGTGGTCTCACGGGACGGTACCCTCGCGGCGTATAGGTCCAACGAGACGGGAAGGAATGAGGTCTACATCCGGAGCTTCCCTGACCCAGGCGAGCGAACGCCAGTGTCGCAGGGCGGAGGGGTGGACCCCCGCTGGTCACCAGATGGCAACACCGTCTACTACTGGAGGATCGAGAGCCCAGGCGTATGGACTTTCATGGCCGCCCGCATCCAGCGACAGCCGACCCCGGTGGTGCTTTCCGCGGACTCGTTGTTTACCAGAGAGTACGTCGCATATGATCTCCATCCCGAAGGCGACCGTCTGGTCGCGGCGCAGACTGTCACCGCTGCCACGGTCTCGGAGGGCGGTACTACCGAGCCGCAGCGACTTATCCTCGTCCAGAACTTCTTCGAGGAGTTGAAGGAGTTGCTGCCCAATTGACGCGCCAGATCCCCTGGCCCCATACCATCTCCGGCGGAGAATCATGTCACAGTTCAGGATACTGCGGTACGGTCTTCTGCTGTCGGCCATCATGTTTGCGGTGGCGTGTGCACCGGAGGGTGGGCCACCACAGACGACCGGCAACGCGATCTGGTTCGTGGGCGCGCGGCTGATCGTCAGCGACGGTGAGGCACCCATCGAGAACTCCGCGTTTCTCGTGGAGGGTGACCGCTTCACATGGGTCGGCCGGCAGGGTGATAGAGAACCCCCTGACGGTTCTGTCCATGTGGACCTGACCGGCAAGACCGTGATGCCGGCCTTGATCGACGCTCACAACCATATTGGGCTCACCAACGTCAGGGACGGCACCAACAGTAAGGACAATTACACGCGCGAGAACCTCATCGACCACCTGCAGCGGTTCGCGTACCACGGCGTTGCGGCCTCGATGAGCCTGGGGCTGGAGTTCGACGAGGAGCTGGCCTTCCGGATGCGGGACCAGGTGATCCCGAACGCGGCGCTCTTCCTCACGTCGGGTCGTGGAATCGCCGCGACGCCCATGGCGGGCCCCACGTCGGAGTATCGCCTCGGGATTCCACGCGGTGCCATGACCGAAGCCGAGGGCAGGACCGCGGTACAGGAGCTACATGCCAACGGCGTGGATCTCGTCAAGATCTGGGTCGACGACCGAGGGGGAAGGGTCCCGAAGCTGCAGCCCGGTGTGTACCGGGCGATCATCGACGAAGCGCACGAGAACGGCATGCGGGTCGTCGCCCACCTGGGTACGATAAGTGCCCTGGCGGACGCGAAGGACCTTCTCCGGGCCGGAGTCGACGGCTTCGCTCATACGGTTCGTGATCGGCCCATCGATGACGAATACATGGCGTTGGTCAGGCAGTATCCGGAAGTCTGGACCATCCCGAACCTGCCGGGCTCGTCCGTGACCGCGGCCGACCTCCCGTGGCTGAGCGCGACACTGCCGCCCGCCGAGATCGAGAGGCTGCGCAACCAGCTCGAGCGGCTACCCGACGGGATCGAGAGGCTAGGCGACCAGATCGAGCCCATAGAGGCTGCGGGAAATCCACAGTTCCGACTCCAATGCCGCAACCTGGGAAGGAACCTGGAAGCGGGTATGGTCATCGGCATGGGAACCGACTCCGGAACGAGCGTCGCCTGGACCGTTCATACCGAGCTGAGGGACATGGTCTCGTGTGGACTCAGCCCCATGCAAGCGATCGTAGCGGCGACCCGGACCAGCGCAGAGCTTCTCGGCCTCGATCGACTAGGGATGGTGGCACCGGAAAAGAGCGCCGACTTCGTGGTGCTCGACGCGAATCCTCTGAACGATATCACCAACACGCGACTGATCTCCCAGGTCTATCTGCGGGGTGAGGAAGTCGACCGTGCGGCGCTGAGGGCTGGGTTCATGGATGGCGTTAGGTGAGGGAGTATGCGCCGAGACGCTACAAAGCCCGGCAAGGCTATAAAACCTTGTCGGGCTTTCTCTTACCGAATGGAGTCAGCCGGGATCGAACCAGCGACCTCTGGCTTGCAAAGCGGTGTCCGACCAACCGTGAGCAACAGAAACCCGCCAAAACACTAGGCTTTCGGTTTTCCTTCAACCGCCAGCAACCGCCTGCAACCGTGGGGTTTGGCACTGTTTCTGGCACTGTTTGGGTTCCAGCGATGGCCCCCAACCCTCCTGAACGAGAAGACGGCCACCTCCGAACGATGGGGGTGGGCGTCTGCAACACCCTGGAGGTGATCCGCCCTCCGCCGAAGGAAGTCGCCCAAAAGCGGCGGACGAACCTTGGACCCCTAAGCCGTCACCTATCGACGAATGCGCGGCCCCGTTTCGAGTGCATAGCTCGGGGGCCGCGAGCACACGACCCGCCCCGATTCGGATGAACAGGTTACACCGCTCCACAGGTGGAACCTCCCACGCGACTGTCGGGCAAGCGGTCGCATCACAGGACCGTCCGCATGCGCTGTCACCTGTCCACGCGTCCACCAACAGGCCACCGCCCCGGTCACCTGCACCATTTGGAACCGGGGTGCCCAGGACCGGACTGCCTCCCGGATGTCGACTTGAGACAGGTAGCACGAGTATTCCGGCTCCGCATCCCGCGTCCCAGGATGATTGTGCCAGAGTACGATAGTTGCGACGGGACATGGGCGATACGCCACCCCGTTCGGCGTGCTCTGCAGGACGGGAGGCTGCCAGGCCAGATCGATAAAGATGCTGTCGCCGTGGGCCAGCCCAATCAGACAACGCACCGTTTCGACACGTGACGTGTCCGCAAGAAGCCCGAGTTCATTGAAAACTTCGTCGGAAATCACGATGCGGAGGTTGCGTCGCGAGGGTGAGGTGACGCCCTCGACAGCGGGAGGCGCAGCCTCTTGCGCAGCCACCGCGGGTGCGACGAGCATCACGCTGAGTATCCATGATATCATCACTCTCATGATCCTACCCTCGGTCGTCCTGTCTCTATTTTTTTCCGACTCGAGACCTCGCACACGAAAGCGTCTTGCCTAAACCTCCATCATCGAAAGGATCAGCGTCTGATTTCAAAGCTACATCCGTTTCTGTGGAGAGCGGCAAGAAAAAAGGGCCGAGACGGCTCGCGCTTCATCATGGTGGCTTCGGAGGGGAAAGCCGGGGCCGGCGGAGACGGCCTGACCGAGGTCTACTTGACTGTGAGTGACACTGGGGCGTTCTTGCCGTCAGACGAGCGCGAACGTGCATAGCACTCGCAGCCACGGTAGTCCCCTGGAGTGAACTAGCCCAAACGGGCGGAGGGTGAGATTATGGGTGGGCAGACCCAATAAGAACCGAAAGGTGCTCAGCGGAGGAGGTCACATGATCACGCGCTATTCCAGCTTACTTGCGGCGCTTTGCCTAATCACCGCAGCCGAGGGGCTGTTCGCCTCTGCGGCCGCGCAGCAGTCCCCAGCGAGCGCCGCCGGGAGTTGGGTCGTTCCCAGGACGCCGGACGGTCATCCGGACCTCCAGGGGAACTGGACGAACGAGACCATCACCCCGTTTGAGCGCTCTGAGGAACAGGAGAGTCCGGTTCTTACTTGGGAGCAGGTCCAGGAACTGCAGGGCAACGCTGAGGCCCGGATCGAGCGCGGTGCCCGAGCCAGCGATCCCGATCGTCCCGCCCCCCGGGTCGGGGGAAGTGAAGCCACTGGAAGCGTGGGGGGGGTACAACAACGTCTATATGGATCGGGGCATCAACATCGCTATCGTCAAAGGCGAGTTCAGGAGTTCGCTCCTCACCAATCCGCCGGACGGCCGTAGGCCGGACCTGACGCCGGAGGGCGAGCGGCGGGTGGCGGCGTACAGAGCACTCAGGGACCAGTTCGACCAGTACGACCACCCGGAAGTCCGGGGGCTCGGAGAACGGTGCATCATGTCGTTCGGATCCAGCGCCGGTCCGCCCATGATCCCCAATACGGCCTACAACAACAATTACACGATCGTGCAGACCGCCGACCACATCATGATCATGTCGGAAATGGTCCACGACGCGCGGATTATCCGGATCGGCGATGGCCCACGGCTTCCGCCGCACGTGCGTCCCTGGATGGGCGACTCCTGGGGTCGATGGGAGGGCGATGCGCTCGTCGTCGAGACCACCAATTTCCATCCCTTGCAAACGTTCCGCAGGATCCCTCCTTCGGAGCACCTGAAGGTGACCGAGCGTTTTACACGGGTGGATGAGGAGACCATCCTCTACGAGTTCACGATCGACGACCCCACGACTTACAGCAGCCCGTGGGGAGGCGAGATCCCGTTTAAGCCGTTGGGGGATCGTTTATACGAATACGCCTGTCACGAGGGGAATTACGCACTGTCCAACATTCTGAGTGGTGCGCGTTACCAGGAGCGCCTGGAGGCCCGGCCCAGGTCCTGAATGACGCCCTCGCCGGTCTCATACATGATCCCGAGTAGGTTGCATTCCAGCATGCCTCCGCCGTCGCAGGCTTGCTGGTACAACCGTTCGGCGAGCTGACCTGCCAACGGACAAGTCAAAAGGCCCAGGAAAACCACTACGAGCACGGCCTTACGTTTCATGCCGCCTTCTCCGAGCTCTCGCTCGATAGCGTAGCGGCCTTCGAGGGCGGTGTTGAGAGGAGCGACTGGATCGGTCATGCGGACAAGATGCGGCGCGGGTCAGTGAAACGCGAGTGCATTATTGCTGGATTCTACCCCCCCACGCTCGTATCATCCCGTTGGCTCTTCCAGGGGTGCGGCACCGCACTCCGACGCCAACTGCGCCATGAGCTTCGGCCCGGGGAGATTCTTATGAAAGTCAAACGTTCCGCCCGCATCGCTGGACTGTTGCTGTTCGGCCTGCTCGCGGTCGGCCATGCCCACGGGCAATCGATAAGCGGCGTCCCGGTGCCGCCGTTGGGGGAGGGACCTTGGGTCTTCGATACGGCCGAGCAGCACAAGATCCGCGTCAGCGTCGTGACCAGAGGACTCTCGCATCCATGGGCCATAGCCTTCCTTCCCGAGGGCGGCATGCTCATTACCGAGCGACCCGGCCGGCTTCGAGTCGTCCGCGACGACGTGCTCGACCCGCACGCTATCTCGGGCGTGCCCCAGGTCAGAACCGACGGTAACGGTGGCCTGATGGACGTCGCTCTCCATCCCCAATTCTCCGAAAACGGACTGGTATACCTGACCTATACGAAGCCGGTGGAAAACGGCTGGGGCGCCCCGTCGCTCGCGGTGGGCCGGCTCGAGGCGGGAGCGCTCAGCGACGTCAGAGATCTCGTGGTGACCGAAGCGTTCGAGGGCAACTCGGGTCTCAACGGTCGTGTCGCCTTCGGGCGTGATGCCAAGGTCTACATGTCCACAGGCGGTCGGGTAGGGAATGCCGCACAAGACCCGATGAGCCTCCGTGGCAAAGTCCTGCGGCTCAACGACGATGGTACGGTGCCACCGGACAACCCGTTCGTGGACCGCCAAGGCTATCGGCCGGAGATCTACACCTTGGGACACCGCAACACGCTGGGCCTCATGCTCCACCCGGAGACGGGGGCGCTGTGGCAGCACGAGAACGGGCCCAACGGCGGCGACGAGATCAATATCCTCGCGCCCGGCCGCAACTACGGATGGCCGCTCGTCAGCTTCGGACGCAACTACTCCGGCGACCGGATTACCGAGCATCCGACGCGCGAAGGGATGGAATCGCCCCTCGTGGTCTGGCTACCTGCGATCGCGGTCGCAGGTATGGCGGTCTACACGGGCGACCGGTTCCCCGCGTGGAGAGACAACGTCTTTGTCGGATCGCTTCGCCAGGGTGGCATACCGGGCACGGGCCACCTTCAGCGGATCGTCTTCAACGAGAGAACCGAGGAGTTGCGCCGCGAGTCGATCTTGACCGAGCTCAGGCAGCGGATCCGGGAAGTACGCGAAGGCCCAGACGGATTCCTGTACCTGCTGACGGACGAAGACGACGGCGCCCTACTGCGTATCGAACCCGCTCCATGAGGCGGGTGCGGAGGCCACACCCCGCGTCATTCCCCGACGAGGCCGCAAAGGCTTGGTGAGCGCGGGCAGGCAAGAGCCCGCCGCGGGCGGCGCCGGCGCGCCAGCACGCCTTCTACATGTTGCGTCCGGTCGGATTCTCCACCGTGCTCTCTCAAGTTAACCTGGCCACTGAAAATGGCTTGCCGCCCGTCGCTCATGGAATCGGATTGTCTCGGAAGTGCCGGGCGACGATCGACTCCGTGACTCCCGAGAAGACCGTCTCTCCGCCGAGTATGGTTTGAAGAACCTTGATGTCCTTGATCTTCATCGGATCGAGATGCCCGACGGAAAGCGGATCGTCCGACAGGATCACGAAGTCCGCCAATTTCCCGGGTTCGATGGTGCCTTTGAGATCTTCCTGATGGTACTGCCAAGCGGCTTCGCTTGTGATCGCTTTCACCGCTTCCAACGGGGTGACCCGTTGATCCGCCCCAATCACATCGCCCCCGGACGATACCCGGTTCACCGAAGACCAGATCATCTGGATGCCGTCGATGAGCGTAACGGGTGTATCGGTGTGCGTGGTCGACCTAACCCCGCGGTCTATGGCACCCCTGACCGGGCTCATGTGCTCGGCACGATGCTTGCCGAAGAAGATGTTCTTATGTCGATCGCCCCAGTAGAACGTGTGTCCGATGAAGAAGCACGCTGTGACGTCCAGCGCCGCCATCTGGTCAAGCTGATCCGGCCGCGAGAACTGCGCGTGTTGGATCGTGTGTCGGGCGTCCTCGCGAGGATAGGCCTCCTGAGCTGCCCCGATGGCATCGAGAGCATCCTGGATGCCCTGGTCCCCGTTCGCATGAATCGTCACCTGCCATCCATCTCGATGCAGTGACTTGACGAAAGACCTGAACGCCTCGAGATCGTCCCAATACGGGAACCCCTTGTAGTTCCCGTCGTCCTGCGGACGCTGGGTTGTGTAGGGTTGGCTGAAGTGGGCGGTATAGCCTTGTGGCGACCCGTCGATCTGGAGCTTGAGCGGTCCCTGAGTGATCATGTGCCGACCACCGCTCAGATCGGCACCGGATCTGACGGCTGGGAACTCCCTGGCCTTCTCCATGGTGGTGATTCTCGGCCAGATCTCCAGTCGCACGAATAGGTCGCCACTCTCGAGCCCAGTCCTGTACACGTCATCGATCAGACTCGCTTCTACCACGTTGTCGGTAGCGGTCGTGAAACCGGCGGCGGTCCACATTTCCGAGGCCCTGCGTAGACCGGCGAGGGATTCCTCCACCGATGGTTGGGGGATGAGTCCATTCAGGATGGATCGCGCGTTACCCTCCATGACGCCAGTAGGCTCACCCGTCTCGGGGTCCTTCACAATGCGCCCCCCGTTGGGATTGGGGGTGTCTGCGGTGACCCCCGCCACCTCGAGAGCCTTGGAGTTTCCGACCGCGAGGTGACCAGAGATATGCGTGATCACCACGGGACGTGTGGTGCTGACCCGATCGAGGTCGTTCTTGTTGGGGTGACGCATCTCCTCGAGGAGAGTGTCGTCGTATCCCGAACCCTGGATGTAACTCGCGTCCGGATCCGCGTCGGCCTTTTCTTTCAGCGTCGCGACGAGCTCGTCCATCTTGGTCATCGTGCCCATCGGAGGGGGCCTGAGGTTGACCGAAAAGAGCTCTCTCGTTCCCGCGCCCAACATATGGCCGTGGGTGTCGATGAAGCCCGGGAGCATCGTCCCGCCTTCCAGACCGATCATTTCGGTCGCGTCATCGGCGAGCTGCCGCATCTCCTCGATAGAACCGACCCCGATGATTCGACCGCCCGTGACCGCCACCGCCTCGGCAAAGAGGTCGTCCTCGACCATCGTCAGGATATTCCCGAAGAAAATCTTGTCAGGAGCTTGCGCCGAAGCGGAAACGGATCCTGACAGGAGAAGTGCGGCTGCCACCGAGGTAACCTGAACAAACAAAGCCAGACGATCGAGCATCGTGAGTCTCCTTGGTCTTCTCATTTGTTGGTTGTGCCCTTCGCTCAGGGCCCGGGACCGCTACGTCGATTCATAGCGTGAAGACGGACCTTCCCCTCGAGAACGTCTCGACGATCGGGATGAACTCGAGCTGGGCCGGATCCGCCGTGAGCGGGTTCTCACCGAGGATCACCAGATCGGCCTGCTTCCCAACGGTGATCGAGCCCTTCGTGTCCTCCTCGAAGTACTGATACGCTCCCCCGAGCGTGACGGCGTGGAGCGCCTCCATGACCGTCAAACGTTGGTGGGGACCGAGCACTCGGCTGCTGCGGCTCTTCCGATTCACCGCGATCGACACCAGCCGCATGATGTCGGGCGGAACGACCGTCGCGTCGTTGTGGATCGTGAAGGACACGCCGCGATCGATCGCCCAGCGCGCCGGGCTGACGTTGGTGCCACGGTCCTCGCCGAAGCTCCGCACGTGCCAGTCGCCCCAGAAGAACGTATGCGCCGCGAAGAACGAAGGCACGATGCCGAACTCGGCCGCGCGGTCGAGCTGGTCGGCGCGCATGAGCTGAGCGTGGATGATCACCGACCGATGATCCGGCATCGGATCCATGCCCTCGACCGCCTCGGCGACCCCTTCGATCATGAGGTCCATCGCCGCATCGCCGTTGGCATGCGCGAGAAACGGCACGCCCAGCTCGATCAGCGTCGCCGCCGAGGCCTTGTAGAGGTCCGGATCGATCGTAGGGTACGCCCGATAGTCCGCCGGCGCGCCCGGCGGTCCCTCGTGATACGGCTCCGTGACCCAGGCGGTGCGTCCCTGGGGCGAGCCGTCCAAGACCATCTTCACACCGGCAACGCGTATCCCATTCCGATACGTGCGTTCGTACTCGACATCCTCGAGGCCCTCCGTCGAGCTACCGAATCCGAATCCCGGGAACACGGCGACATCCGCATTCAACGGCTCACGCTCGGCGGCAGCACGATACGCGTCTGCCTGCGCCCCGAAGGTGTAGCCGTCCTGGATCGTCGTAGTGCCGTAGCCCAAGTACACGTCGATCGAATTGCGAATCAACTCGTCGAGGTCTTCCTCCGATGCCGGTGGCCCAAACCCACCGACCAACAGCACGCCCGCTCCTTCCTCCAGGACCCCGTTGGGCTCCATCGAGCCTTCGACCCGACGGATGTGGCCTCCCTCGGGATCGGGCGTAGCGGCCGTGATGTTGCTGGCCGCGAGCGCCGCCGAGTTCGCCGCGCGCAGGTGCCCCGACACGTGGCTCAAGACGATGGGGTGTTCCGTCGAGGCCCGGTCCAGATCGTAGCGCGTCGGATGGCGACCCTCCTCGAGTAACGAGTCGTCGTACCCGTCCCCGGAAACTACTTCGCCCGGTGGTATGTTCTTGTCCGCGATCCACGCCTCGATCTTCCGCACCAACTCATCGATGTTGGTGACGTCACCCACCGGGGGGGAGTGTAGCGACAAACCATCCAGAGCCTGTCCCGCCCCGAGGAAGTGGCCGTGGGAATCGATGAAGCCGGGCAAGAGTGCCTGTTCCCCGAGATCCACCACCCGCGTCGAGGTGCCCTCGAGCGCCATCACGTCGTCCATCGACCCGGCGGCGACGATCGTCTCGCCCCGGACCGCCACCGCTTCGACGGTTGGCTGACTCGGGTCCATGGTGACGATGTTGCTACCGAGGAAGATCACATCCGCGGGCGGCGCATCTCCACAGCCGCTGAGACCGATGCCAATCGTGCACACGACGACGGCAAGTTTCGACCTTCTCATGATTCCACACCGATGGTTGTGTCGACGGTTCAGTCGAAGTTGGAAGAGGGTGATTCTCGGGCTGTGATCATATGCGACAGCCCACATGGACGCAAAGAAGATCGCGACTTCCAGCCTAGCCGCCCCGGTACTTCGTCAACGGCTGGCGCGAACGTTCATGCGTACTGAGTAAAGACCGGTTCGGGCCGTCAGATACAGAGTCCGGCCGTCCGCTCCAGCAAATCCGACGTTGGCCGGATTCTCCGGTGTGTCGATGAACTCAATACGTTCCCCATCCGGGTTGAAGATGCCGACGCCCGGCCCCCAGGTCAGATAGACATTCCCGCGCTCGTCCATCGCCATGCCGTCGGACCCCTGGTCCGCAAACTCCCTTCTGTTCGATAGTGAGCCATCTTCGGCGATGTCGAACTGGAAGACCTTCCTTAGCTGGGTGTCGGCCACATAGAGGGTTCGACCATCTTCTGTGCCTATGACGCCATTCGGTTTCGCCATGTCATCGACGACGCGGGTGATATTGGAACGATCGGGTGAGACGTGGTAGACGTGCTCTCCGTCCTGCGAGGGATCCCCTTCGGGGAATCGATAGCGCGGGTCGGTGAAGTAGATCCCTCCATTGGGATGCACCCAGACATCGTTGGGGCTGTTGAACTTCCTGCCGTTATAGGTATCCGCGATCACGGTGATGTTGCCCTGCGCGTCGCGGCTGGTAACGCGCTGAGCGGACTGTTCGCAGATCAACAGGTTTCCGTTCAGATCCATCGTTAGCCCGTTAGCATTGTTGCTAGGCTCGTAAACGACAGTCAGTTCACCACTTACAGAAAGTCTGTGGACTCGATTGTTGTCGATGTCGGCAAAGAACAGGTTGCCGGAAGCGTCCGCCACTGGCCCTTCGATAAAGCCGAAGTCTCCCCGTACCTTGATAACCTCGGCACCCGCTTGGACCAAACCGGAGCTTTGGCCGAGAAGATGTAGTGGCAGCGAGAGCCCCCCGAGCACGATCACGGCTAGCGGGATCACCGCCAACAGCGTGTTCAGCTTTTCCGATTTCATCGTCGATATCCCCCTAAGAAGATCCACGGTCCAAAACGAATTCCTCACCGACTCGTTAGCGCGAAAACAGCTCGAGGGGCACGGCGCCACCCATCTCGAAGTAGCCGCGTGGATTGGGATGGATGCCATCGCAGTCGAACGCCGCTGCGATCCGGTCGGGGTCGGCGGAATCCCGCACGACCGCATCGAAGTCGATCACCCCGTCGAACGCTCCGCTGGTGCGGATCCAGTCGTTTACCTCTCGGCGGATCCGCGTCTTCTCCGGGTTCCATCCCGAGTTCGAGCCGCGCGCCGGCCGGTTGTGGCGCGGAATGATCGTGGTGCCGATGACGACCGCCCCCCTCGCTTTGACGCGCTCGGCGATATCCTGCATGCCCGCGATGAGTCGGGCCGCCGAGACCCCCCGGCGGATGTCGTTGGTGCCCATGAACAGGACGACGTGCGTGACGCCAGGGTGCGACAGAACGTCTCGGTCGAGCCGCTCGAGCCCTGGCGGGCTATTCGGCGCCGGCCGCAGCCCCTCGCGGGTGATCGTATTTCCGCCGATGCCCTCGTTCACGACCGCGCTATGCGCGTCAGGCGCGGCGAGATAGAGACGCATAGCGAGCCAGTCCTGCCACCGGTCGTGGGCATCGAGCGTGCTGCAGCTGCCGTCGGTGATCGAATCGCCGAAGCCGACGATCGTACCGGTGGCCGAGTTGGAGAGGACGTCGATCGCTTTCAGCCAGAAGGTCGAGGTGGTGGTACGGGTGAAGGCCGCAGCCGACTCATCGGCGGCCACGTTGCCTGAGCCGCTCTCGCTCAGATACGATGTCACGTTCGCCCCGGCGTGCTGGCTCGGCCGCACGTCGGCCTCCGGGATGTACAGACTGACCGCCAGATCCTGGCGAGTGATGACGCGCAACGGGACCGGATCACTCTCGACGGTCCCGCCCGGCGCGAGGGTCACACCAGGCGAACCGCCGAAGCTCACCGGCCGGTTGGAGCCTGATGCGAGCGCGGCGCCGCGCATGACCGGGCCCACGTAGGCCGACTCGATGACGAGCGGGTCCGTACCAAACGTATTGTCGAGCCTTATGCGTACAGACTCGCCTCCCGCCGTCACGCGGGCGATCATGCGAACCGTTGCGTTTGTGATCGTGATGGCGCCGAGGGCCTGCTGCGACGTCGCCCACGCGGTCACCCAGCGGGCCGCCCCGGCCTCCTGTGCGGCGTTGGCGTCGACCGGAGCCGCCCCGAACCCGACGGCGCTTACCGCCAGGAGCGCCACTATCATTCGGACTCTCGTGGTTTTCATCATTGTGGTCCTCGCGCTGCTCGCTGTGATTCAGTCCGTCGGCTCGGGCAGCACCGGCATTCGTGCCACTCTAGGTCTTCACACCAATCCGGACCAGTATCGTCCTACCTGAAGAACACGAGCGACAGGCTGCCCCATTCATGGAATCGACTATTCGGGCCGCGGAACAAGGGGGGAATGCTGCGTTACGATGGTCCAGGGGAGGGGCTTCGGCCTCTCCCCTAGCCTGTCAGATACCGCCTGGGAGCCGTGGCTCTGGGAGGTCCCAAGACTAATCCGCAATCACAGAGTCGGTGGCACTATGTTACTGCCCTTGGAATAGGCCGATACGCAGCGTTCCCGGTCGAGTTTGACCAGCGTTTACGGGGTTTGATCTGCTGGGATTGATCCTAAGGATCTGGCGTACGGTAGACCCAGCCGCGTATTCTGTGCGCGTCTATACGTTCGATGCTTAGGCGCTGTCACTGCGAAAAGTGTCGAATAAAAGGAGTTAGGCGGTGCCCGATCTGTCGGTGCATCACGTGCCCTTCCATTACGTAGCATAGTCGCTAAGTGGACGACAGCCGCTGACGTGCTTGCGAGATCGGCCGCAGCTCGGAATGTTCGGTGACAGGCTCTTTATGCGACGGAGGAAGTTGATGGGCACCCTCTCTGCCAACGTACGTGAGACACGGAGCACGCAAAGAATTAGAGTAGGGCGAAGGCAGAGAAACCGAACATGTTGGGACTGCGAGAGAGAATGGAAGAGAATGGTAGTGCCCCTGGAACCGGGGAGGCCAAGCGAAGCGCGGCAGCTCCTGCGGACCCGGAGGTAGTAGATAGGCCGCTACGGCGGCGGTTCAGTCCGTCGTACAAGCTGCGGATCGTCGAAGAAGCGGACCGGTGCACCGAGCCCGGCGAGGTGGGTCAAGTCCTGCGGCGAGAGGGCCTGTACTCGTCGCACCTGACGACGTGGCGCAAGGCGGCGCATAGCGGGTCGCTGAAGGCCCTGTCGAAGAAACGCGGCCGCAAGCCGGAGCGAAATCCGCTGGATGAGAAGGTACGCAAGCTGGAGCGGCGAAACGCACGGCTCGAGAATGAGCTCAGGAAGGCACACCTGATCATCGACGTGCAGGGAAAAGTTGCGGGGCTGCTGGGGATAAGCCTCGACGACGGGACAAACTCTTGAAGGCGGCCGATGAGCTGGCTAAGCACGTCGGTGTAAAACCGGCGTGCGCGGCCCTCGAGGTCTCCCGATCGACGTTGTACCGTCGTCGAGGCCCATCAACCGGGCAACAGCAGCCCCGCCCGACCCCGCCCGGGCATTGAGCGAGACGGAACGAGGCGAGGTCTTCGACACGCTGTGTTCGGAGCGGTTCGTGGACCGCTCACCCGCCGAGGTGGTGGCCACGCTGCTCGACGAAGAGGTCTACCTGTGCAGCGAACGCACGATGTATCGTGTTCTGGCCTCCGAGGTGCCGGTTCAGGAACGCCGGGCGCAGCGCACCCATCCCGAGTACAAGAAGCCCGAGTTGATGGCCACGGCGCCGAACCAGGTGTGGTCCTGGGATATCACGCGGCTGCTCGGGCCGAAGAAGTGGAGCTATTACTACCTCTACGTCATCATGGACATCTACAGCCGCTACGTCGTGGGCTGGATGGTGGCGGACCGGGAGAACTCGGCCCTGGCCGGCCGGTTGATCCAGCAGAGCTGCCTGAAGCATGGCGTCCAGCCCCGGGTCCTGACCCTGCACTCGGATCGGGGAGCTCCAATGACGAGCCAATGCACCGCTCAACTTCTCGCTGACCTCGGCGTGACCCGCTCGTTGAGCCGGCCTCAGGTGTCGGATGACAACCCGTTTTCCGAGGCTCAGTTCAAAACCTTGAAGTACCATCCCTCGTTTCCCGGACGGTTCGGGGATCAGGGCCAAGCCAAGACGTTCTGTCGATCGTTCTTCCGCTGGTACAATGCCGAGCACCGCCATGGCGGCATCTCGATGCTAACCCCCGAGCAGGTCCACTTCGGAAACGCCGATCAGGTCATTGCCGGCAGGAAATCCGTGCTCCGCGAAGCATGGGCCGCTCATCCCGAACGCTTCGTCAGAGGTGTGCCGAAGCCCAAACCGCTCCCGGAGGCCGTCTTCATCAATCCTCCCATCCCTTCCCTCACCACACAGGACATTGCTCTCTAATTAATCCCGTAGAGTGTCCCATTGTCGTTGACAGGTTCCGGTGCACCATCTCCTGAGAAACTACCTGGATTATCACGGGGTTGTCGGGGTGAGGAGCGGTGATTCGAGGATGAGACCAGAGTCGATTTGAACGAGGTCGAAGCCGAGGGACTGAGCACGTTTGCGCAGGCCGAGGAGGGCGCGCTTTCGGTGGCGCTCGTCATAGACCGCGGCGGGCTGATCGCGGTATGGCGAGCGGTCGCGGAGCATGCGGAAGATAATGATGGCGAGCTTACGGGCGGTGGCAGTGATGGCCTTGGCTTTGCCGATGCGTCCAGCGAGGCGGCGGTAGAAGGCAGCGAGGGCGTGATCACTGCGGGTGAAGCTCATGACGGCGATGCGGAGGGTCTTGGCGGCGCGACTAGAGGAGGGTTGGGTGGCGGAACCGAGGAATTTGCCACCGGAGATTTTGTTGTGGGGCGCGAGGGTGAGCCAGGAAGCGAAGTGGTCGGGAGAGGGCCAACGACTCATGTCGAGTCCGGTCTCGGAGCGGAACCTGTCAACGACAATGGGACACTCTACGGGATTAATTAGAGAGCAATGTCCTGTGTGGTGAGGGAAGGGATGGGAGGATTGATGAAGACGGCCTCCGGGAGCGGTTTGGGCTTCGGCACACCTCTGACGAAGCGTTCGGGATGAGCGGCCCATGCTTCGCGGAGCACGGATTTCCTGCCGGCAATGACCTGATCGGCGTTTCCGAAGTGGACCTGCTCGGGGGTTAGCATCGAGATGCCGCCATGGCGGTGCTCGGCATTGTACCAGCGGAAGAACGATCGACAGAACGTCTTGGCTTGGCCCTGATCCCCGAACCGTCCGGGAAACGAGGGATGGTACTTCAAGGTTTTGAACTGAGCCTCGGAAAACGGGTTGTCATCCGACACCTGAGGCCGGCTCAACGAGCGGGTCACGCCGAGGTCAGCGAGAAGTTGAGCGGTGCATTGGCTCGTCATTGGAGCTCCCCGATCCGAGTGCAGGGTCAGGACCCGGGGCTGGACGCCATGCTTCAGGCAGCTCTGCTGGATCAACCGGCCGGCCAGGGCCGAGTTCTCCCGGTCCGCCACCATCCAGCCCACGACGTAGCGGCTGTAGATGTCCATGATGACGTAGAGGTAGTAATAGCTCCACTTCTTCGGCCCGAGCAGCCGCGTGATATCCCAGGACCACACCTGGTTCGGCGCCGTGGCCATCAACTCGGGCTTCTTGTACTCGGGATGGGTGCGCTGCGCCCGGCGTTCCTGAACCGGCACCTCGGAGGCCAGAACACGATACATCGTGCGTTCGCTGCACAGGTAGACCTCTTCGTCGAGCAGCGTGGCCACCACCTCGGCGGGTGAGCGGTCCACGAACCGCTCCGAACACAGCGTGTCGAAGACCTCGCCTCGTTCCGTCTCGCTCAATGCCCGGGCGGGCGTCGGGCGGGGCTGCTGTTGCCCGGTTGATGGGCCTCGACGACGGTACAACGTCGATCGGGAGACCTCGAGGGCCGCGCACGCCGGTTTTACACCGACGTGCTTAGCCAGCTCATCGGCCGCCTTCAAGAGTTTGTCCCGTCGTCGAGGCTTATCCCCAGCAGCCCCGCAACTTTTCCCTGCACGTCGATGATCAGGTGTGCCTTCCTGAGCTCATTCTCGAGCCGTGCGTTTCGCCGCTCCAGCTTGCGTACCTTCTCATCCAGCGGATTTCGCTCCGGCTTGCGGCCGCGTTTCTTCGACAGGGCCTTCAGCGACCCGCTATGCGCCGCCTTGCGCCACGTCGTCAGGTGCGACGAGTACAGGCCCTCTCGCCGCAGGACTTGACCCACCTCGCCGGGCTCGGTGCACCGGTCCGCTTCTTCGACGATCCGCAGCTTGTACGACGGACTGAACCGCCGCCGTAGCGGCCTATCTACTACCTCCGGGTCCGCAGGAGCTGCCGCGCTTCGCTTGGCCTCCCCGGTTCCAGGGGCACTACCATTCTCTTCCATTCTCTCTCGCAGTCCCAACATGTTCGGTTTCTCTGCCTTCGCCCTACTCTAATTCTTTGCGTGCTCCGTGTCTCACGTACGTTGGCAGAGAGGGGAGATGAGCTGTAGCGCACTGTGGGGCCCGATCCCGGGCACCTCGGTGATATCGACGCCGCCGGAGAGCACGAAGAGCGGCGAGCGGATGTCGAAGAGGGGCTCGTTCTTGCGGGGTCTCTTGCTCTTCGGCCGAGCGGTGAGTTCGCCCTCGGGGGTCGGGCACTGGGCCACGAGGTCGCGAATGAGGGCTTCGATCTGTTCGTCACAGGCTCGGATCTTGTCTTGGTAGACGTCGAAGAGCTCGATGGACTGGCCGAGCGCGAAGACGAGTTCGGCTCGGTAGTGGCCGGTGAGGGACGCGACGAATTCGTCGGTCGTGGCCTTGCAGCGGTGGTCGCGATGGCGGGCGAGCAGGGAGGGGTCGGTGTGGCCGGCGACGATGTCGCGGAGGATGGCCATGCCGGTGACGCCGGTGACGTCCGTGAGGACGTTGTGGAGCTGGAGGTTCATCAAGGTCATCGACTTGTGCATGCGCTGGATGTGGGCCGCGGCTTCCTGCACGAGGGTGCTTCGGTGACGCACGAGTGTGCGGATGGCGGTGATCTCGGCATCGGGTCGGAAGCTGCCGCGCAGGAGCCCGAAGGTGTGCAGCTGCTGGATCCACTGGCAATCGACGACATCGCTCTTGCGACCCGGTACGCCTTTGACGTGACGTGCGTTGACGAGCAGGACTTCGAAGTCACGCTCCTGGAGGATCTCGAAGAGCGGGATCCAGTAGACGCCAGTCGACTCCATGGCGACGGTGTCGATGCCGCAGACGTCGAGCCAGTCGACGAGCGCGTGGAGGTCCGGGGTGAAGCTCTTGAACTCGCGCACAGGTTGATCGTCGCGATCCTCGGGCACGGCAACCCAGTGGCTGGCCGAGCCTATATCGATGCCTGCCGCGTCGAGGTGGACCCTCTCGAGGAACTTCGCCACTCGGTTCCGTCGGTTCCGACGATTCTTCTTCGAGGCTTTGGGCCTGCGCTTCATGGCTCGCTCCTTGGCTCTGTGATATCGAAGGAGCATCGAAGGGCAGGGATGCGTCTCGTGAACACTCTCCTGAACGGGATCACGCCATGCGCGTCACCAATGATGTGTTCGCTACAACCCATGGACCATGCTAACAAACGGGGACATGCCACCAGTGGCGGATCGGCCTCGGCCCTCGGATGCGATCCGCCACAGGGTAACAGATCCTCGGCCCAGGGCCATGGCACAGTTTCTCTCTCATGTCGCCGGCCCCTCCGGGGGTCGGTGCGTTGCTAACAAGCGATTGCTGCAGTCGCGGAAAGCATCAGGCTCGCGCGCTTCGCCCGCGGTCACCACATTAGCCGCGCAGCAGAATCGCAGAGACGTTATGCGGCTCATGACTCAGCCGTGGTATAGCCGCTGTGCCGATCCGTGCTCACCGTCTTGAGTACGCATCTTAGCAGAGATTTGACCAACTGACTACGACGGCTACAGAGGTGGACTGTGGCACTTGGCCGGCCGAGGAACCAGACCCTTATCCGCGGCGCGTCGGTGACCGCGCTCGGGCTTGCGGTCCTGTGGTTGGTGGTCAGCCCCGGCTTCGAGCCCGTGATCACCGCGCTTCTTGGGTTGGCGGGCCTGCTTTCGACCAGACCCAACGCGCCCACTTCCGATCTTGAATCGGAATCGTCTGCCGCAGGCCGCGCGAAGGAGTCATTCGCCAGCGACCCCAAGTCGGTTGCGGTGCTCCCACTTCGAAACATCGGCGGCGACTCCGATGCCGACGTTTTCTCCGACGGACTGACAGAGGACTTGATCGCCCAACTCGGCCACGTGCGGGAGCTCAAAGTCATCTCACGCACATCTGTGACGGGGTTGGGAGATACGACTGGCGGCGTTCATGAGATAAGCTCGAGCCTTGGCGTCGGATCTGTTCTCGAAGGAAGCGTCAGGAGGACTGCCAATCGACTCAGAGTCGTGGTGCAGCTCATCGACGCGCGCTCGGATCGCCAGGTTTGGTCGGAAACGTTCGACCGTGAGCTGGAGCACGTGTTCGAAATCCAATCCGAGATCGCCATAAGCGTGGCCCAGGCTCTCAAGGCCGAGTTGAGTCCCGAGCAGGCCGAGCGCATCAAGAGTCCGCCTACGACGAGCCTGGATGCACACGATGCGTTCCTCATCGCTCGACATCATTGGGCCTCCGGGACTGAAGACGGCATGGAAAAGGCCAAAGCCTACTTCGACCAGGCTATCGAACTTGACCCGAACTACGCTCAGGCCTACGCGGTGCTTGCTTATTGGTACGTCCAGGCCGGGGCGCCTTGGAGCCTGATGCCGGCGGGGACGTCATTGGCCGCGGAAACGCTGCCGCCTACCTCGCGTACGCGCTAGGAAGGCAGGGACGGCGTGCGGACTTCGAGGAGTTGGTGCGTCAGCTTGAACTGCGTGTGAAGGCGGGCACTGCTACGTGGACCGAGCTCGCCCTGGCGTACATGGGGGTTGGCGACCACGAGCGAGCTCTCTCGTACCTCGAGCGGGCGCCGGATCAGCGTCCACCTGGCGGCGACATGACCGCGTGGCTCGGAGTCTATCCACATTTTGACCCCCTCCGAGACGATTCCCGCTTCCGCAACGTGCTCAGGCGCTTGTCCCTGGCACAGTAGGCAGCTCCGACAGAAGCGCTAGCTCGACCGAGAACGGTGAGAGCCGCTCAGGATCAACTTTGAAGTGCAACACGAGCTAGATGTGAACATAGCATTCCTCGGGGGTGCGATAGCCTAAACGCTTCCTGGGTCGGGTGTTGAGTTTGTGAGCGATGCGGTTGCAAGAATGCTGGGTGATGTGGGCCATGCTGGTACGCTTCGGTAGGTACTGACGAATCAGTCCGTTCGTGTTCTCGGATGTGCCGCGCGATCATGTTCTCGCCTTGCCCTCATATTTGACCGCTTCGGTCCTGCCCTTCACATTATCCCGATCCGTCAGAGGGCTTTTTGAGAAGAGTTCTGTTCAGTGTCGTGGATCCCGCTGGATTGGAGGGTGAAATGAGCAATCGCATGGGGGTGGTTCTCGCCGTTCTTTGTGCAACCGCAGCGCAGGGCGTCGTCTCGACCGCGGCGGCGCAGGCTCGAGCCTCCGACGCCGAGTGGGAAGTGCCCAGGACACCCGACGGCCATCCGGATCTTCAGGGGAACTGGACGAACCAGACGCTCACTCCGTTTGAGCGGGAAGAGGAGAGGGGTCCGGTATTCACATTGGAGGAAGTCGACGCGATCGAGCGGCCAACAGGACAGACAGATGGGTGCCCCCCTAGACCAGGGACAGTCGAGTGCGGAAGGGTCCTCGCCGAGTCCGGGTCTAATGAGGTTCGACTGCGCGGCCAGGAGTACAACGAGGTCTATTGGGATCGGGGCTCGCAGGTAGCAATCATCGATGGCGAACCCAGATCCTCTCTGGTTACCCATCCGGCGAATGGGCGCCGGCCGGCCCTCACGCCGGAGGGTGAGCGGCAGGTCCAGGAGTACGAGGACTTCAGGAGCCAATTTGGGCTATACGACCACCCGGAGCTGAGACCACTCGGCGAGCGCTGCATCATTCTCGGTTCACCTTCCGGACCCCCGATGATCCCAAACACGGCTTACAACGCCAACTACATAATCGTACAGACGGCCGATCACGTGATGATCATGTCGGAGATGGTCCACGACGCGCGGATCATCCGGTTTGGCGAGCCCAACCCGATACCCGAGGACGTCCGTCCGTGGTTCGGCGACTCTTGGGGTCGGTGGGAAGGCGACGCGCTCGTGGTCGAGACCACGAACATCAATCCACAACAGTCTCTCCGGGGAGTCCCCCCCTCGAAGCACATGAGGGTGACCGAGCGCTTCATCCGGGTCGACGAAGAGACGATCCTTTACGAGTTCACCGTTGAGGATCCGACGATGTACACCCAAGCCTGGGGAGGAGAGATCCCGCTCAAGAAGTTCGACGACATGGTCTATGAGTACGCCTGCCACGAGGGCAACTACAGTCTGAGCAGCGTTCTGAGCGGCGCGCGTTATCAGGAGAGAATGGAAGCGCAGGGAGCGAGTGACTCCACGCGTGAGTGAGAAAGCCACCGCTCGATGTTCAGGATGTTCAGGACGATGGTGAAGCCCGGGGAGACCCTACAACCTGGCTAAATACGTCAACTTCACGACGGCCGCCCTCGTGTTCCCGTCCCATATCGAGGCGGCGCTTCCACGCTCCTCATTGAACACGATGAAGAGATCGCTGCCGGGCCTGTGGATGAAGTTGATGCGAACGCTGATGGACAGTTCGTCATCGCGCCTGTTGTACTGCACCAGGGTGTTGGCGACGAGCGTCGTCGAGAACGCGTACACCACCCGGAGCCGAGCCAGATCGGCCGTGAACGCCCCCGCCGGCACATCGACCCGGTTGTGCGTAAAACCCACGGTCAGCTCGAGGTTGGCGTTCGGACGCGCGGTCAGGTCGTTCGCGATCGTGTCGACGCGACCGCTGAAGAAATTCTGTAGGAAGGCCATGGAACTCAACATGATCGGCCGGTTTCTGCTGGTGTTGGCGAACCAACCGATCTGGTGCGCGTCGTAGTCACCAGCCGGGACAACGACGCCCTCACCGATATCGAACGCTTCGTCGATCCTGTTGGACCCGCGGAAGATGCCCACCCCCAACCTATCGCCCGTATTACACTCGGGTGATATGAACAGGCTGCTTTGCCAGTCCTGTAGCCCCCCACTGAAGCCGGTGACCAGCGTGTTACCCGACTGGAACTCGAGGCGGCGCAGTCCAAGGACCCTCGGCCGTGGCGTCAGGCGGAGTGTGAAGTCGGACTGCTGAATATCCGTCCTCGTGATGAATCCCAGATCGGCTATCACGTCTGGCCCGACACCCAGATGGCCCGCGGTGATCCCGAGCAAGTCCGTCTGATAGTCGACGCCGAGTTGGTAGGCCGCTCCTTCACCGCCCCCTCCACTCGTCGCGGTCCCGGCCGCGTAGCCCTGCACGTTCAAGGTCGACGTGGGCCAGAACGACCAATCCAACCCTCCGGTCGAGTTCCAACTGTCCGTGCTCCGACGATCCGTGACCATGGCGCCCAGGTAACCGCTTTGGCCGATGTCACGCTTTACCCGGGCTATCGCGTGGTTCGTGCCTGGCTCGTCGAACTTGGCATCCGTGACCACGTTTATGAGGCCCACGGTCTGGCGCCCCGCTCGCCCCGTGAGCCTCAATCCGCCCATCACCGGGATCGGTCCGTCCTCCGATATACCGATTCGCCTTGAGAAAAACATGAGAAACGGAGGTGGCTGCCCGAACATGCCTCGCTGCCCCATCTCGAAGATGCCGGCGTTCTCCAGGAAGAAATCCCGCTTCTCGGGGAAGAAGAGACTGAACCGCGTCAGGTTGACCTGCTGATCGTCCACTTCGACCTGGGCAAAGTCGGTGTTGAGCGTGGCGTCCAGGACCAGTCCAGGTCTCACCTCGTACTTCGCATCGAGTCCGATATCGATTTCCGCATCGGTGTCCAAGCGGTCGAACGAGTCCAGCTCCCCGGCGGCACGTCCCAGGACATAGGGTTTCAACTCCACGTTCAGCCCGGCCCGCGGCAGATCGGTCAGGCCGTGGATGTGCCCGGCCCTGCTCACGCGGGTGAACCCCTCGTTCGAGCGGGACCAGGAGCTCCAAAGGACCTCCTCGTTCTTTCTCCTGATGGTCCGGTAGACGTTGAACCCCCACGGCTCATCGGACACCTCCGGAAAGCGTAGTGAACGGAACGGGATCGCAAACTCTGCGGACCACCCCTCGGGCGTGCGTCGTGCCCCGACCTCCCACACCCCGCGCCAATCCACATTGAACTCGCGACCCTCGTCCGTGATGAGCGCATCGAACTCGGCGCCGTTCGGGTTCGTGCCGAAAACGACGGCGTTCCGGTGATCGTGGAATGGATCGAGGACGATCACGACGGCGTCGTCACTAGTGAAACCAGGCATTGCCTGGAACCCCACCTCCATGAGTTTGTCCCGCTGGAGAATGCGGGCGATCACCTCATCAGGAGTGCGGTCTCGGGCCAGTACGCCCACATAGAGTGTGGCGTCGTCGAAGAGCACTCGGACCTCGGTGATCTCCGTCGCGGGCTCCCCTTCGAACGGCTCTCGCTGCCTGAATCCGGAAACCATCGGTGCATCGCGCCAAGCGGTCTCGTCCAGTAGGCCGTCGACACGGAGGGCGGATGCCTCACCGGGAGGAAGGCGGAGCGCGTCCACGTCAGGGGTCGGAGACACCTGGGCGGCCGCACACATCACGGTCGATGCAAGGAAAAGGCCGGTCAGCACGAATCTGTGCGACCAGCCCCTCCAGTGTGGTGGAGTCACGATTCGTGGCGGCAAGACCCAGGGGTGTCAAAACCTTACAGAGTACACCAATTCGCCCGTCCCGCTAGAACCCATCTTTTTAGAAATAAACCGGCGGGCACCGGCTCCTGTTGCAGCTACCTCGAGCGTAAGAATTCTTCAACGAGCTCGCTTTATCCATTCATTAGATTGGCTCTCGCAAATTTTCGGGATTTCCAATTTTCGGTTGCGAACCCGAGAAGCGAAACCCTGTGCCAAGAGCTATAGTGAGGAGACCATGAACGGACATCTGTATAGGAATCCCCTCGGCCAGGAGGACGGGAGATGAGCATACGATATTCGACTTCGCTTGTGGGGCTGTGCCTCGCGACTGCGGCAGCAGGGCTTCTCTCCCCCGCCGCGGCTCAGCAGTGGGTGATGCCCCGGACGCCTGATGGTCATCCGGACCTCCAGGGAAACTGGAACAACGGGACGCTCACACCGTTCGAACGTGAAGAGGGTCGAGGTCCGGTCTTCACCCCCGAGGAGGTCGCCCAGCGCGAACAGCGCGCGGTTGACAGAGTCATTAGCGGTGCCCAGCCCAGCGATCCGGATCGCCCGCCACTGGCGGCAGGCGGCAATATCGGCAGTTACAACAACGTCTATTTCGAGCGGGGTGCCCGGGTGGCGATCATCCACGGAGAGCCCAGGAGCTCGCTACTCACGAATCCGCCGAACGGCCGCAGGCCGCCCCTCACGCCCGAGGCGGAGCGACTGCGGCAGGGGCGCAGTGAGTTCAACCGCCAGTTCGGCGACGCCGACCACCCGGAGAACCTATCGCTGACCGTGCGCTGCCTCATGTTCGGCTCGAACGTCGGCCCGCCGATGGTCCCCAACGGCGCCTACAACAACAACTACACGATCGTCCAGACGGCGGATTACGTGGTGATCCACGCCGAGGTGGTCCACGACACTCGGATCATCCGGCTCGGCGAACCCGATCCGGTGCCCGATCACGTACGTCCGTGGATGGGCAACTCTTGGGGTCGGTGGGAGGGTGATGCGCTCGTTGTCGAGACGACCAATATCTATCCCCTGCACACGTTCCGCGGTATCACTCCCACGGAGAGTCTGAAGGTGATCGAGCGGTTCACCAGGGTCGACGAGGAGACGATCCTGTACGAGTTCACGATCGACGATCCGACGACGTACACTCAGCCGTGGGGCGGCGAGATTCCGATCAGGAAGGTTGACCACCTCCTCTACGAATATGCATGTCACGAGGGCAACTACGCTCTTTCCAACATCCTGAGCGGCGCACGTTACCAGGAGAGAATGGAAGCGCAGGGATCGAGTGACTCTAGGCGTGATTGAGAGTCGGCTCCAACACCGACCTAAGAGGCGGCCACCCCCATCGTTCGGAGGTGGCGGTCTTCTCGGAACCTGTCAACGACAATGGGACACTCTACGGGATTAATTAGAGAGCAATGTCCTGTGTGGTGAGGGAAGGGATGGGAGGATTGATGAAGACGGCCTCCGGGAGCGGTTTGGGCTTCGGCACACCTCTGACGAAGCGTTCGGGATGAGCGGCCCATGCTTCGCGGAGCACGGATTTCCTGCCGGCAATGACCTGATCGGCGTTCCCGAAGTGGACCTGCTCGGGGGTTAGCATCGAGATGCCGCCATGGCGGTGCTCGGCATTGTACCAGCGGAAGAACGATCGACAGAACGTCTTGGCTTGGCCCTGATCCCCGAACCGTCCGGGAAACGAGGGATGGTACTTCAAGGTTTTGAACTGAGCCTCGGAAAACGGGTTGTCATCCGACACCTGAGGCCGGCTCAACGAGCGGGTCACGCCGAGGTCAGCGAGAAGTTGAGCGGTGCATTGGCTCGTCATTGGAGCTCCCCGATCCGAGTGCAGGGTCAGGACCCGGGGCTGGACGCCATGCTTCAGGCAGCTCTGCTGGATCAACCGGCCGGCCAGGGCCGAGTTCTCCCGGTCCGCCACCATCCAGCCCACGACGTAGCGGCTGTAGATGTCCATGATGACGTAGAGGTAGTAATAGCTCCACTTCTTCGGCCCGAGCAGCCGCGTGATATCCCAGGACCACACCTGGTTCGGCGCCGTGGCCATCAACTCGGGCTTCTTGTACTCGGGATGGGTGCGCTCGGGCGTTCCTGAACCGGCACCTCGGGTGCGCTGCGCCCGGCGTTCCTGAACCGGCACCTCGGAGGCCAGAACACGATACATCGTGCGTTCGCTGCACAGGTAGACCTCTTCGTCGAGCAGCGTGGCCACCACCTCGGCGGGTGAGCGGTCCACGAACCGCTCCGAACACAGCGTGTCGAAGACCTCGCCTCGTTCCGTCTCGCTCAATGCCCGGGCGGGCGTCGGGCGGGGCTGCTGTTGCCCGGTTGATGGGCCTCGACGACGGTACAACGTCGATCGGGAGACCTCGAGGGCCGCGCACGCCGGTTTTACACCGACGTGCTTAGCCAGCTCATCGGCCGCCTTCAAGAGTTTGTCCCGTCGTCGAGGCTTATCCCCAGCAGCCCCGCAACTTTTCCCTGCACGTCGATGATCAGGTGTGCCTTCCTGAGCTCATTCTCGAGCCGTGCGTTTCGCCGCTCCAGCTTGCGTACCTTCTCATCCAGCGGATTTCGCTCCGGCTTGCGGCCGCGTTTCTTCGACAGGGCCTTCAGCGACCCGCTATGCGCCGCCTTGCGCCACGTCGTCAGGTGCGACGAGTACAGGCCCTCTCGCCGCAGGACTTGACCCACCTCGCCGGGCTCGGTGCACCGGTCCGCTTCTTCGACGATCCGCAGCTTGTACGACGGACTGAACCGCCGCCGTAGCGGCCTATCTACTACCTCCGGGTCCGCAGGAGCTGCCGCGCTTCGCTTGGCCTCCCCGGTTCCAGGGGCACTACCATTCTCTTCCATTCTCTCTCGCAGTCCCAACATGTTCGGTTTCTCTGCCTTCGCCCTACTCTAATTCTTTGCGTGCTCCGTGTCTCACGTACGTTGGCAGAGAGGGTTGCGCCGAGACAGGATATGCTCCAGACCAGTACACCCTTGGAGTGATGTACGCCGAGGGTGCAGGCGTCCCGGAGGACGATGCTGAGGCCGTCCGCTGGTATCGGCTAGCAGCCGAACAAGGGCATGCTTCAGCCCAGTACAACCTTGGAGTGATGTACGCCGAGGGTAACGGCGTCGCCGAGGACGATGCCGAGGCCGTACGCTGGTATCGGCTAGCAGCCGAACAAGGGCAGGCTTCAGCCCAGAACAACCTTGGACTGATGTACGACGATGGTAACGGGGTCCCCGAGGACGATGCCGAGGCCGTACGCTGGTATCGGCTAGCAGCCGAGCAAGGGTTTGCTGCCGCCCAGTCCAACCTTGGAGTGATGTACGACAATGGTAACGGCGTTCTCGACGACGATGCCGAGGCCGCGCGCTGGTATCGGCTTTCCGCCGAGCAGGGGTTTGCTGACGCCCAGTACAACCTTGGACTGATGTATGAGCATGGTAGCGGCGTCCCGGAGGATGATGCTGAGGCCGTACGCTGGTATCGGCTAGCGGCAGAGCGAGGGCATGCTTCAGCCCAGTACAACCTTGGAGTGATGTACGCCGAGGGTAACGGCGTCGCCGAGGACGATGCCGAGTCCGTCCGCTGGTATCGGCTAGCAGCCGAACAAGAGCATGCTTCAGCCCAGTACAACCTTGGATTTATGTACGCGAATGGAGACGGCGTCCCGAAGGACCTGCTCTTCGCCTATATGTGGTTCAATCTCTCGGCAGCCCAAGGAAATGAGACTGCGCAGAGCAACAATGAAATAATCGAGCAGCAGATGACTCGCGAACAAATCGCCGAGGCCCAACGGCGGTCCCGCGAGTGGATAGAGACGCATCCCCAGGACGGGGGCGACTAACGGCTGCCAGCTCGAAGCGAGAAGGAGGCACCGGCGGCCTCGGAGGCCTCTTCCGGAAGCATTTCGGGCACACTCGGCCGAGCGCTGTCCAACTCTTCGAGCGGTCCCCCGCTGGCGCGAGCGAGCGCCACGACCGATGTTGACGGGTTTGAGCGCCGCCCCTTTTGGGGCGGTGAAGCTGCCCAAGTGGTTTATCGAGAGGGAGGATACGATGTCATTGTCACGAGGTCTCAAGTCCATACTGGTTGGCTGCGCAGTTTTGTTGATGTCTGGGTGCGGCGGTGAGGCGGTTTCATCCGCCATGGGTAATACGATCACCGGCGAAGGTCTGCCGAACCCTGCCCCGACCGTGATGCCGGGCTGGGGCGACCTTCCCGCTGGGAGAGAGTGGGGATCGACCGCTGGAGTCGACATCGACCCGATGGACGGGAATGTATGGGCGTACGAGCGTTGCGGCGCCAGTTCCTTCGGGCCGGGCTCTCTCAACTGCGAGAACAATCTGGTCGATCCGATCTTCAAGTTCGACCGCAACACCGGCGAGGTGCTCGAGAACTTCGGCACGGGGCTCTTCGTCACGCCGCACGGCATCCACGTCGACAGCGACGGGAACGTGTGGGTGACCGACTTCGCCGGAAACGCGGAGGGAACCAAGGGCCATCAGGTCCACAAGTTCAGCCCAACAGGTGAGTTGCTGATGTCAATCGGCATGGCGGGCCAGCCCGGAAGCGGACCCGGCCAGCTGAACCAGCCCAACGACGTCGTCACGGGGCCGGACGGAAGCATCTACGTGAGTGACGGTCATAACGGCCAGGGCATGACCTCGAACCAGGCGATAAACCAGGGACGAGAGGAGGGCTCGACGGGCCGCATCCTCAAGTACACCGCGGATGGCACGTTCATCAAAGAGTGGGGACAGATCGGCACGCTGCACGGGGAGTTCCGCACGCCGCACGCATTGGTGTTCGACTCCCAAGGTCGTCTGTGGGTCGCGGATCGTGGCAACCACCGCATCGAGATCTTCGATCAGGAAGGCAACTACCTCGAATCGCGTTATAGCTTCGGGCGAATCAGCGGTCTTTTCATTACCGAGGACGACATGGTCTACGCGATCGATTCCGAGTCGGGCCCGACCAACCATGCGAACTGGGTGAACGGGGTGCGCATCGCTCCGTTGGACGAGGACCGGGTCATCGCCTTGATTCCCGGGTTCCCGCATGATGGCCGGCCGTACCAGGGCGCGGCGGGTGAAGGTGTGGCGGTCGACGCGGACGGCAACGTCTACGCGGCCGAGGGCCCGAACTCGTTATCGTGGGCGGGCGGCGGAGCATTCACCAAGTACGTCGTGGGAATGTGAGGTAACCGGGGCGAAGGGCGCCACCCGAGCCATCCGCTCGGCGTGGCGCCCGCTCGCGGTGTAGAGGAGGTTGGCATGGTACGGCGATCCCGAATCGGTTGGGATATTCTGGCTCTAACGGTTATCAGCAGGCGGATCCGGCGACGATGAAGTCTGTCGTGGAAGCTGGCAGCTAGTTTTTTTTCGCCAATCCGAGATGCAATCGGGATGCAATCGCCTTGGGAGGACAAATTGAAGAAGCCCGTCAAGGACATAAAACCTTGTCGGGCTTCTTCTTACCAAGTGGAGCCAGCCGGGATCGAACCGGCGACCTCTGGCTTGCAAAGCCAGCGCTCTCCCAACTGAGCTATGGCCCCCCTGTGCTGCTTCCGTCCCGTAAGTAAGCGGATTTTCCGCTTCCGCTAAACCCCGCCGAAAGCGAGTGTGCACGTTCGCGGGTTCATTGGGCCTCCCTAAGTTCGCCAGACCAACAACGACACGTAAAGTAGTCTTGGCATCGGCCTGTTGGTAGGACGTTTTGAGGCTCACTGTAGATTTTCATCCGCCGGCCTAAGCCAGATCCACGGCCGGGGTGTGCTTCCACGCCGTTGCCCACTTCCGGCGGTGCTGTGCCATAGATGGTCCCAGTCCCGTGAGGGCGGTCGAGCAGGTGCTCGGATCGGGTGTCCACGGCGTCCTCTTGGCACACGCTCGTTCACCGGAGGCCGGCCGTGAAGGTCCTCGTGGAGGCTGCCCCGGTATCCCTACGCACCCGAGGCAGAGGGGATCGGCGAGGGTCTACGAGGTAACGGAGGCCAGGGGTTCGCCGCCCGGATCTGGGGCGTCACCCAACAGGAGTATCAGCGTCTCGCTGATCCTTAGGTCCCGGCGACATGAGGATGTCGTTCGACGTTCGCCGCAGGAGGATGCCTCAGGTTCTGGTCGACGCTCGATCCCGAGATTATCGCCGTTCAGCCGATCGCGAAACAGTAGAAGAGTCCGTTCCCTCCCGTGCCGACAAGGTCCTCCTGGCTGCAGCTGCGGCTCAGGTGCACCGCATTCCAAGAGGCGTTCCCTCCACCGAGACGGTCGTGATGTCCGACCATCGCCCTGCCTGCCGCGTTGCTCGTCCAGTTGTTACACGTGGTGGTGTTTGCAGCGCCAAGGAGCGCACGCCCGTGTGAATCCGAGCCCGTCAAGATGTCGTGCTGGTTGGGTTGATCACCCACGCCATTTACCAGTTCGCCATTCTCATCGACCGCCGTCGGCTTCCTGATGTTGTTCCGGTCGCGTTGGAAGTCTCCGTGGAGGTCGGCGACGTTCGCAGCGATGATCTGCCCATTCGCGTTGTACCAGGGTCCTTCGCCGATTTGATCTCGTGCGTGCACCACCCCCTGGCCCCCTCCTGCCAGCGTGCTGAGGTATGCGTGCCAGGTTCGGTTCCCCGCACCTGCAGCCTGCGCCAGGGCCTGACAGTGCTGGTCGGCCCCCTCGCGGCCCCCTAGGTTCGCGCCGTCTCCTGGACCGACACTCGTGATGAAGAAGCCCATCGGCTGCTGCTGGTTCTGCCCGCTCACGGGCGAGGGAACCAGCAGGCAGGTTAGCAAAGCCACTGCAGCGAATACGCCGATCGATTGTCTCATTTTGGTTTCTCTCTTCGGTGTTCGGGCATCTGTCTTTGGCACGCACGGACCGGGGACCCCATCGAGTCCGCAGGTCGTGGATCGGAATCATAGAGGGCACCTGGTCACCTTCGCAACTCTCAGTCAGATGGTGGACCGCTCGACCACGACGAACCTTCACCGAGTTCACGCTCCTCCTCACTACGCAGCATCGCGGCGTCTACACTAGCCCTCATGCATCGTCCTCCCGCCCACCACCGTCTTGACGATGGGGACGTTGATGAGCTCGCTCGGGTCCACATCGTGCGGATCCTGACCAAGTAACACGAAGTCGGCGAGCTTGCCTTCCGTGATGGAACCTTTGAGGCCCTCCTCGAACGAAGCGTGCGCCCCGTTCAACGTGCAAATCCTGAGTGCTTCGTCGACCGTGACCCGTTGGTTCGGCCCCCACTCCCTGCCCGCGTAGTCGGTCCGAGTCACCATGCTCTGCAGGGCCATCAAGGGCTCGTACGGTCCAGGCATATAATCCGACGCGCCGGGAACCGGGATTCCGTAGTCGAGGAAGGATCGATGCGCGAACATCCACCGTAGCTTCTCCGGACCGTACTCTCCCCATTTACCGCCATGGTAATAGACGTACGTATAGAAGGGGGTCGGGATGAAGCCGCCATCCGCGATTCTCTGCAAAAGGTTCGGGTTTACGAGCGTGCAGTGCTCCAGGCGATGGCGCGGATCGGGTCTCGGCACCAGACGCTGCATCCGCTCGTACGCGTTCAGGACCATGTCGATGGTCACATCGCCATTGGCGTGGATCCCTATCTGCCAGCGGGCCCGGTGTGCCTCTTCGACGGCTTCGTGAATCTCCTCCTGCGTCATCGTGAGGATGCCGAAGTCGTCTGGTCGGCCCACGTAGGGTGTGCTCATCCGCATGGTACGCTCTGAGGCGGAACCGTCGGCGGCGAATTTCACTCCGCCAATTCGAATCCACTCGTCCCCGTCTCCCGTACGGACCCCGCTATTCACGAGATCACGGTAGAGGCCGCCGCGCGGGAACATGCACATGCGAAAGCGTAATTCGCCCGCCGCGTGGGCGGTCTCCAACGCCGTGAGCAAGGGCCGGCTCCCCCCGGCCGATTGCACCGAGGTGAGCCCCGCCGCCGACATCTGTTGGGAGATGTAGGCGATTGCTTCCGCCCTCGTCTCGGCCGTCACGGGCTCCGTTCGTCCGATCCTGTCGAAGGCGTCCCGGGCCGCCTCCGCGACCTTTCCGGTGAAGACTCCGTTTTCTCGGTAGAACCGACCGTCGGGGGGATCGGGCGTATTAAGCGAGATCCCCGCCTGCTCGAACGCGACGCTGTTGTAGACGCCGGTGTGCCCGCCCCGGTGCCCTACACTCGCCAGGTGATTCGGCACGGCCTCGTCCAGGTCCATGCGCGTCACCGGTCGATCCAGCTTCGTGTCATCGTACATGTAGCCTCGGACCCAGTAGCCCGGCGGGGTGGTGGCGGCCTTCGCGGCCAGCACGGCCTTGACCTCCTCGACCGTCCGAAGGTTCACGTTCACCCCGTTCAGCTCGTTCACACCGCTCGGGTGGGAGTGGGCGTCGATGAAGCCGGGAACGATCGTCATCCCTTCGGCATCGATCACCTGCGTGCCCGCCCCGGCCAGATTCAGGATGTCGTCCGCGGCCCCCACCGCCAGGAATCGGTCATCGTCGATCGCAAAGGCCTCCGCGCGGGGAACCCGCCCGTCCATCGTGTAGACGCGTGCATTCGTGTAGATGACCTGAGGCTGCTGGCGAGCGCCCCGGCCGAAGCCTCTACGCCACGGCCCCGAGGGGAAGTCCTTGGGAGGTGCTGCGGTGAGCGAACTGTCGAATCCATCGATTCCCAGGGCGGCTGCGACCGCGGCGGCGGATCCGAGAAACCGGCGGCGAGTGTGCTCCATGGTTAGACCTCCTGATGTGCGCAACGCGGGGAGCGCTGAGAGAGGGATGTCCCGTGATGTGACTCGTTCATCAGGGTACGCTGGGCGGAGATCCTTCGCCAGCGAGCTCTCTCAGTGGACTGGGTTCAGCGCACTTGGGGTTCCCGCTTCCCCGTGAAATGACCACCCCCCCGGCGTGCGCTTCCAAACCTCGAATCCTGTCCACGATTCCGTTTCGCGGGTGCCGTCGGCCGACTCCCAGAGGCGGATGCTGTGGAAGTAGATGAACCCGAAGTCGCTGCTGACTTTCACATGAATAGGCCGGAAATCTCGAGATAGCAGGGTCCAGGATACGACGTGGTCGGGAGTGGGCTGCTCGTTGGCCGTTCGGTTCCAGCAGTGCTCAATCGCGGCGATCAGTGCCTGCTCATCCGATGTCCAGTTCTGTGCTGATACGCCCATCGGAGCAGGTTCGATCGAGTGTTGTGGAAGCAGCGCCTTCATTTGATCTCCCTCCGTGATGGTGTGGGTGTCTACGGGGAAGATGCGTCCAATCGGGTTCCGATATCATACGTCGAATTACGTAGTACGTGAGTGCAGATTACGTAGGGGGAACAAAGCGCCACCGAAGATGCAGATGAAAACGAAGGTGATAGAGCGTCCAGAACTCGCGATGATCGCCACGCCTTCCACGAAAACGCGAAGCCAGCGGATCGAGCCCCCGGCCATCAGTGACTCATCGCGTAGACGATCATGTTCACGCCCATCTCGTACGCGTAGGTCGAGTACCTGAACGGGTAGTACGGATTGTCCGCCCACTCCCAGGCGTCGCCGAGGTCGGTGTTCCAGTTGATGACCACCATCAGTCGGCCGTTCTCGTCGTGGATTCCTTTGACCATAGGGACGTACCCGTCTGACTGGTGCGTCGGCCCGCCACGGACGCCGTTGCTGACGTTGGGGACCTGCAGGATCTCGTCGATCTCGTAAAAGGTCGTAAATATCGGATGGTCCAGGGACAGGTCGACGATCTCGTAGCCTGGAAGCACCGACTGGATCTCGTTCTCCCAGTTGGCCCATTGTCGGGTACCCCAGAAGTCGTCGATGACCAGAAAGCCCCCGGCGAGTAGGTAGTCCCGTAGCCCCACGATTTCTGGCTCGGTGAGGGCCATGTAGCCGACCTCGAGAGCGTACAGGAAAGGGAAACGCCTGACCCCGGGGTCGTCCAAACGGATGGGGTGCTCACGCTCGTAGGCGTCGAGGTTCGAGAGCAACCGGTCTATGAACGAGAGGAAGATCTGGTCGGCCTTCGGGTAGTCCGTGGCCCAGCTTCCTCTCCCCCACCCGAACCCTCTCCCGTATCCTGAATACTCCATGCGTGAGAAGTAGAACTCGCGCGGGACTCCCTCTACCTGCTGGGTGGCTCCGTCCAGGGCGGTGTGCGACCTGCCGAGCCCTAAGGCTTCGGAAGGGGCCACCGGGTCGTCCCACTGACCGGGTGCAGCCGCGAGGAGCGTAAGTGCGGCGGCACTCAAAGCTAAGGCTGCGTTCATGCGTGAAACGGGATCGGACATGGGCGCACATCCCTCAAGTCGACGAAGACGACATCGTGGTCGCCGAGCCGAGCCTTGTGCTGGAGGTCACGCCCGAGGCGACGTGTTTCAGGCGCGTCTGTCAACTCATCGTGCAGCAAACGTGATGGGGAGGTGGATCCAGACCGGAACCGCCTCGGCTCTATTCATCGCCGGCGTGAACCGGAAGGCGGTCGCGACCTTGAGGGCCGCCTGGTCCAGCCCCTCGTGGCCGGAGGATTCATCAATTTCACTGTGCAAGACCCGGCCCGCATCCGAGATATAAAACCAAACCACAACACTCCCACCGATTCCGGAACCCCGAAGCGCGGCAGGATATTCCTGCATCAAGGCTGCCGAAACCTCATTCCTGTTTCGGATCTCCGGCTGGACAGTCATTGGGGTGAACACCGGACCCGCCTGGATCGCCGCCAGGTCCTCCGGCGAAATTACTTGCGGCGCTGCCTGGGTTGGCGCAGCCACCACGAGCAGAGCCGCCAGAAGCGTAAGTCCGATCGTGCCGATGTGCCGGGGGTCAGTCATGGCAACAATCCTCCGTTCGGGGAAGCGGACTCGCCAACACCTGATACTAACGGCACGGCGAACGACAAGTTCCCGGCGCCGGATCTAGGATCTCGGTCAACGGAAGTAGCCGACTCTTCCCTCGACACCAGTCGATCTCGACATCACGTACTCCCGTTCTGCATGAGACCCAAGGTGTACAGCAGTGCGGCGACCATCGCGGCGGCTGTGCGGACGTGGTTCCACGTGGTCCACCGGCTCAAATAGTGCTGCCACACGTCAAGGGCGGCGGGGTCGGTGGCGGACACGGCGGCCAACTGATCGTTTAGGGGCACGTTCCCCATCCCGGTGACGAGAAAAGTGCCCACGAGGTAGAAGAGCCCCCCGCCCAGGAAGAAGGGCGCGAAAGGACGACCCCAGCCTGCCACGGCGAGCCCACACGCGCCGAGAGACACGATGGCCGTGCCGATGAATACACCCAGAAATGAGGGGTTGAGCACGACGACGTTGATCGACTGCATCGCGCCGATGCCCTCGGCGGAGGGCACCCGCGCCAGGGCTTTCATCACGAAGCTAGAGAACGTGAAGAAGATCCCGCCCACCAGGGCAGAGCCGAGCAGGGCCGTCGTCCCGACGACCGGTATGAACTGATCCATTCCTCAACCTCCATCCGCGGTCAATGACTGTACGTCCCACACGCCTGCGGCGGCTGCCTGGCGCGCGAACTCGGCGAAGTCCCTCGGTTCACGCCCCAGCGCTCGACGGACGCCGTCGGCCAGGTACGCGTTCCGACCGTCGAGGACGGTGGCAAACAGATAGTCCAGCAGCCACAAGATGTCGTCTGGGAGGCCCGACTCGGCCACACCAGCTGCGAACACCTCGGCCGGTATCTGGACGTATCGGATCGTGCGTCCGGTGGCCTCGGCGATCTCGTCCACCGCCTGGGCGAACGTGAGGAGTCGGGGGCCGGTGACTTCGTATATCTGGCCCGCGTGACCGTCTTCGGTCAACGCGGCGACGGCGACATCGGCGATGTCGTCCACGTCGATGAACGGCTCCGGGACGTCACCGGCGGGAAGCGTGATCTCGCCCTCGAGGACCATGCCGAGGAACTCCCCTTCGGAGAAGTTTGGCTGAACCGACGAATGATTCAGTAACCTGTTGCTACGCTTGTGGTTAGCCGGTCACCGATACGCTGTGGATCACTTCGGATATACAAAACGAACGGGCGACCGCGGAAGGGATCGGTCACACCCGACGGAAGGCTGGGCGCCTACCTGGCCGGAGCGACGCAAGAACCAGAGACCAAGACTCCCCGAGGGAATGCTGCCGAGCCCCGATGAGAAGCTTGGCCGGTCATCGGGGGCGCTGGTAATGGCCGACCGGATTCGCAGGTTACGGAAGTCGGCTACCGGGCTCACGGGACGATCGATCCCTACCTCCGCGTGATCTTCTGCCCGATGTACATCACGTATACCGGCTTCCCATACTGAACGGGCCAAGAAAAGTGCATCCGCAACGTCATGGACCGGACCTTCCCGTGCCAGGAACATGGCAGGGCCTCGCCGGGTTCATCATCGAAGTGTTCTATGGCATTCGACGCTCGGCCAGACCGAGACAGTAAGGGGATTTGCATGATTACAGGCGCACTCAAATCCAAAATCGACAGCATCTGGGACACGATGTGGTCTGGCGGCATCTCGAATCCGCTCTCGGTCATCGAGCAGCTCACCTACCTGCTCTTCATGAAGCGACTCGACGAACTACACACCCTTAAGGAGCGCAAGGCCGCGCGCACCGGCACACCTATCCAGGAGCTGGTCTTCGGCGCCGACCAGGACAGGCTGCGCTGGTCGCGTTTCAAGGACGCCGCCCCCGAGCAGCTGTTCGAGACGGTGCGAGACGGGGTGTTCCCCTTTATCAAGTCGCTCGGGCAGAAGGGCGGGGCCGACGGCGGCGAGGGGGGCTCGACATACAGCCACCACATGAAGGATGCCCTCTTCATGATGCCCACAGCCCGTGTGCTGGCCAACGTGGTCGACCAACTCGACGGCATCGACATGGCCGACAGCGACACCAAGGGCGACCTCTACGAGTACATGCTCAGCAAGATTGCCATCGCCGGACAGAACGGCCAGTTCCGCACGCCGCGCCACATCATCCGTCTGATGGTGGACATGACCGCCCCCATGCCCAACGACGTGATCTGCGACCCGGCCAGCGGCACGGCGGGCTTCCTCGTTGCCGCGTTTGAGCACCTGGTGGAGCTCCACAGCGACACCATCTACAAGGACGCCGCGGCGCGGCGCCACTTCAACGAGGGCACGTTCCACGGCTACGACTTCGACAACACCATGCTGCGCATCGGCAGCATGAACATGTTGCTGCACGGCGTGGAGAACCCAGACATCCGTTACAAGGACTCGCTGGCCCAGGCCGACGACGATGACGCCGAGAAGTACTCCCTGGTCCTCGCCAATCCGCCGTTTGCGGGAAGCCTCGACTATGAGTCCACCGCCAAGGATCTGCAGCAGATCGTCAAGACGAAGAAGACCGAGTTGCTGTTCCTCGCGCTCTTCCTCCGCCTGCTCCAGACAGGAGGACGCGCCGCCGTCATCGTGCCCGACGGCGTGCTCTTCGGATCGAGCAAGGCGCACAGGACCCTGCGCACGATCTTGGTCGAGGAGCAGAAGCTGGACGCCATCGTCTCCATGCCCTCCGGCGTCTTCAAACCCTACGCCGGGGTCTCCACCGCCATCCTGCTCTTCACCAAGACCAACTCCGGCGGTACGGACCACGTCTGGTTCTACGACATGCAGGCGGACGGCTACTCGCTGGACGACAAGCGCACGCCGCAGCCGGAGAAGAGCGACCTTGCCGACATTCTCGCCCGCTGGCAGAACCGCGAGGCGGAGCGCCAGCGGGCGCGGACGGACCAGAGTTTCCTCGTGCCCATGGCCGAGATCGCGGGCAACGACTACGACCTGTCCATCAACCGCTACAAGGAGGTGGAGTACGAGGCCGTGGAGTACGACCCGCCGAAGGTGATCCTTGGGCGGCTAGCGGCGTTGGAGGAGGACATCGCGAAAGGACGTAAGGAGTTGGAGGGGATGCTGGGATGAAGTGGAACATGATCTCAACGGGAGACATTGCTCTTCGCAAAGGTGGCTCTGTAGATCCCAAGAAGCACCAGGACGAAGTGTTCGAGCTTTATAGCATCCCCGCTTTCGATGCCGGTGCTCCTGAAGTAGTTGCTGGCTCTGCAATTGGCTCTGAGTCCGCCGAAGATCACGAACCTGGACGGCTACCTCAATGAGACTGCCTTCCGCGACCTCGTTCCCGAGGTCATCTGGCAGAAGGCCGAGTACATCCGGCAAGCGGGCAACGTGGCGGTACACGGAAAGAAGATGCCCAAGCCGGAGACTGCGCTGGACATCGTGCGGGAGCTTTCGCACGTCTTCTACTGGGCGGGCCGCACGTACCTGCGGAAGGGGGCGGAAAGCCTGGCCGGGAAGACCTTCGACGAATCACTCATTCCGAAAGTGGAACAGGCAGCTGTGCCGGCCAGCGTCGAGGAACTGGACGCTCTGAAGGCGGAGCGGGACGCTGCCGAGGAGGCTCACAAGGAGCTAGAGAGGGAGCTGGAGGCATTGCGTGTACGGCTCGCGGCGATCAAGGCGGAGAACGAAGCGGTCCCCGAGGCCCACGACTGGAACGAGGACAAGACTCGACGGCTGCTCATCGATCTCGCGTTGAACCGAGCGGGGTGGTCGCTTGGTGGGCCACACGACCGGGAATACAAGGTCACGGGGATGCCCAATGCGCAGGGCGTGGGATACGCCGACTACGTCCTGTGGGGATCGATCTCGCGTTGAACCGAGCGGGGTGGTCGCTTGGTGGGCCACACGACCGGGAATACAAGGTCACGGGGATGCCCAATGCGCAGGGCGTGGGATACGCCGACTACGTTGTGGGGAGACGACGGCAAGCCGCTGGCGGTGGTGGAGGCGAAGAAGACCACCGTCGATCCGGAAGTCGGGCAGCAGCAAGCGAAACTCTACGCCGACTGCCTGGAGACGATGCATGGCCAGCGTCCGATCATCTTCTACACCAACGGGTACGAGACCCGCCTGTGGGATGACCTTGCCTACCCGCCACGTCCGGTCGCCGGGTTCTACAAGAAGGACGAGCTAGCGTCCCTGATCATCCGCCGAGCCCAGCGCGCCCCGCTCGATGTGTCGCAGGTGAAGGACGACATCGTCGAGCGTTACTACCAGAAACGGGCCATCGGCAGCATCGGCGAGCAGTTCGCGCAGACGCGACGCAAGGCGCTTTTGGTGATGGCCACCGGCTCCGGCAAGACACGCACGACGATTGCACTGGTGGACCTGCTGCAGCGGGCGGGTTGGGTGAAGCGGGCGCTGTTCCTGGCCGACCGGGTGTCGCTTGTGAACCAGGCGATCGCTGCGTTCAAGGCGCACCTGCCGGAATCCAGCCCGGTGAATCTAGTGACCGAGAAGGACGAAGCGGGTCGGGTCTACGTCTCCACCTATCCGACGATGATGGGGCTGATCGACGAGACGAACGGCCACGAGGCGCGCTTCAGTGTCGGGCATTTCGATCTCGTGATCATTGACGAGGCACATCGGTCGGTGTACGAGAAGTACGGCGCGATCTTCCGCTACTTCGACTCCCTGCTTGTCGGCCTGACCGCGACCCCCAGCGACCACATCGACAGGAACACCTACACACTCTTCGATCTGGAGCCGGGCGTCCCGACCGACGCCTATGAGCTGGAGACCGCGGTGGCGGACAGCTTCCTCGTGTGCAGCGGGTGGACTTGAAGTTCCCCCGCGAAGGCATCGACTACGACTCGCTCAGCGAAGAGGAGCAGGAACAGTGGGAGAGCCTCGACTGGGGCGACGACGTGGACGAGAACGGTCTGCCGGACAAGGTCAACGCCGCCGCCATCAACAGCTGGCTCTTCAACGAGGACACGGTGGACAAGGCGCTCCAGCATCTAATGGAGCATGGTCACCGGGTCGAAGGAGGTGACAGGCTCGCTAAGACGATCCTATTCGCACGTAACCACCAGCACGCGAAGTTTATCGAGGAGCGGTTCAACCACCACTATCCGCACTACAAGGGGCACTTCGCCCGCATCATCGACCACTACGCGAAGTATCCGCAGAGCTTACTCGATGATTTCTCGCAGAAGAACAAGACGCCCCACATCGCGATCTCGGTCGATATGCTCGACACCGGCATCGACGTGCCCGAGGTAGCGAACTTGGTCTTCTTCAAGCCTGTCTACTCGAAGATCAAGTTCTGGCAAATGATCGGACGGGGCACACGACTCTGCCCCGAACTGTTCGGCCCGGATGATGACAAGCAAGATTTTCGCGTCTTCGATTTCTGCTTCAACTTCGACTTCTTCCGCGAGAACCCGCAGGGCATCGAGGTTCGTGGGGCCGCGCCGCTTGGCACCCGCCTGTTCCGCTCCCGCGTGCAGTTACTAGCGCACGCCCAGGCGTCGCCTGGCCTCGACCCGGATGGCGCGCTCGCGAAGTCACTGACCACGGACCTCCATGGCAAAGTTGCCGCGATGAACCGAGAGAACTTCGTCGTGCGGATGCATCTGGAGGCGGTGGATCGCTTTCGGGAGCTCAAGGCATGGGAGAAACTCGGCGAAGCAGATCAAGAGAAGTTGCAGCGTGAGATCGCCGGACTGCCCGGCGAGATCGAGACAGACGAGGTCGAGTCACGGCTGTTCGACCTCACGGCTGTGCGCATGCAACTCGCACACGCGGAAGGCGACGCCGGGGCCTTCGAGGAACTCCGCCAGCGAGTCGTGGAAATCGCTATTCTGCTGGAGGAGAAGAGCCTGATCCCTGCAGTGAAGGCCCAGCTCGCATACCTGGCCTCCATGCAGGAGCTTGATTTCTGGGAGGGGATCGACCTGAACGGTCTCGAGGAGCTGCGCTGCCGGCTGCGCGGGTTGGTGCCCTTCCTCGACAAGAAGAAGCGCAAGGTCGTCTACACCGACTTCCAGGACGATGTCATGGGCGTGCGGGATGAAACGCCCGTCTACATGCCGGAGATGACCGGCGCGCAGTACGAGAAGAAGGTCAAGGACTTCCTGAAGAATCACCTCGACCACATCGTGATCCATCGCTTGCGTAACAACCAGCCGATGACCACGACTGATTTGCAGGGATTGGAGACGACCCTGGCCGAGATCGGCGAGGAGGACGGGCAGACGTTGTTCGCCGGGCTTCTGGCCCGCAGTGAGGCCCCGTCCCTCGCCCACTTCGTTCGGAGCCTCGTGGGCATGGATCGTGCCGCTGCGCAGGAGGCATTCTCGGGCTTTCTCTCCGACCGGAGCCTCACGCCACCGCAGATCCGTTTCATCGAGATGGTGATCGATCAGCTCGTTGCGCGCGGCGTGATGGAGGCGTCCGCGCTCTACGAGCCGCCCTTCAGTAACTTGCACGCCGGGGGTCCGGACGAGTTGTTCGTTGGCCAGGAAAACGTCATCGAGGGGATTTTCGACAGACTGAAGGCCGTCCATTCAAAGTTGATCGCGAAGACAGGGTGAGGAGAGAAGCCTAGCGGCTCCGGCCGCCGCTGTGGTCGGGTCCGGGAGTCAAGGCTCCGGCCGGACGCGGATCAGCCCGTCGACTCCCGCGGCGTGAAAGCCTGGGACTCCAGCACCGGCCTGCTGCCCAGTCGCCAACGGTGCCCAAGTTGGGTGGCCATGCTGGGCGACCGATGGCTTGCCCATCGGCCCAGCTGCCTTCCCGCAGAGATCACTGGAACGGGACCCCACCGCCGTTGGCGGTGTCTTGTCCAGCTCTCGTACTTGGTCGGAACTTTTGGGACCGTCCCTGCTCGTCTATTGTTGACACAGCATCAAGCCCTCTCTGCCAACGTACGTGAGACACGGAGCACGCAAAGAATTAGAGTAGGGCGAAGGCAGAGAAACCGAACATGTTGGGACTGCGAGAGAGAATGGAAGAGAATGGTAGTGCCCCTGGAACCGGGGAGGCCAAGCGAAGCGCGGCAGCTCCTGCGGACCCGGAGGTAGTAGATAGGCCGCTACGGCGGCGGTTCAGTCCGTCGTACAAGCTGCGGATCGTCGAAGAAGCGGACCGGTGCACCGAGCCCGGCGAGGTGGGTCAAGTCCTGCGGCGAGAGGGCCTGTACTCGTCGCACCTGACGACGTGGCGCAAGGCGGCGCATAGCGGGTCGCTGAAGGCCCTGTCGAAGAAACGCGGCCGCAAGCCGGAGCGAAATCCGCTGGATGAGAAGGTACGCAAGCTGGAGCGGCGAAACGCACGGCTCGAGAATGAGCTCAGGAAGGCACACCTGATCATCGACGTGCAGGGAAAAGTTGCGGGGCTGCTGGGGATAAGCCTCGACGACGGGACAAACTCTTGAAGGCGGCCGATGAGCTGGCTAAGCACGTCGGTGTAAAACCGGCGTGCGCGGCCCTCGAGGTCTCCCGATCGACGTTGTACCGTCGTCGAGGCCCATCAACCGGGCAACAGCAGCCCCGCCCGACGCCCGCCCGGGCATTGAGCGAGACGGAACGAGGCGAGGTCTTCGACACGCTGTGTTCGGAGCGGTTCGTGGACCGCTCACCCGCCGAGGTGGTGGCCACGCTGCTCGACGAAGAGGTCTACCTGTGCAGCGAACGCACGATGTATCGTGTTCTGGCCTCCGAGGTGCCGGTTCAGGAACGCCGGGCGCAGCGCACCCATCCCGAGTACAAGAAGCCCGAGTTGATGGCCACGGCGCCGAACCAGGTGTGGTCCTGGGATATCACGCGGCTGCTCGGGCCGAAGAAGTGGAGCTATTACTACCTCTACGTCATCATGGACATCTACAGCCGCTACGTCGTGGGCTGGATGGTGGCGGACCGGGAGAACTCGGCCCTGGCCGGCCGGTTGATCCAGCAGAGCTGCCTGAAGCATGGCGTCCAGCCCCGGGTCCTGACCCTGCACTCGGATCGGGGAGCTCCAATGACGAGCCAATGCACCGCTCAACTTCTCGCTGACCTCGGCGTGACCCGCTCGTTGAGCCGGCCTCAGGTGTCGGATGACAACCCGTTTTCCGAGGCTCAGTTCAAAACCTTGAAGTACCATCCCTCGTTTCCCGGACGGTTCGGGGATCAGGGCCAAGCCAAGACGTTCTGTCGATCGTTCTTCCGCTGGTACAATGCCGAGCACCGCCATGGCGGCATCTCGATGCTAACCCCCGAGCAGGTCCACTTCGGAAACGCCGATCAGGTCATTGCCGGCAGGAAATCCGTGCTCCGCGAAGCATGGGCCGCTCATCCCGAACGCTTCGTCAGAGGTGTGCCGAAGCCCAAACCGCTCCCGGAGGCCGTCTTCATCAATCCTCCCATCCCTTCCCTCACCACACAGGACATTGCTCTCTAATTAATCCCGTAGAGTGTCCCATTGTCGTTGACAGGTTCCGAAGCACGCTCTTCAATGCACTGACATGGAGGTTCCAAGGCGCAGTTTCCAAGCGTCGTCGGACCAGTTGGTTCGGCGCACGCGTGTCGAGCGGGACGGAATCCGAGCACCATGCGAACGGCGACCGCAGGCTCCCTCCATGGACTTACGCCGGGGGGGCTCATCGAAGCTGTGATCGCTGATTCGGAGTCTGACCCCGCCGTAGCCACTACCGGGTTCACCGCGAAAGGTCTCAGCGTAAAGGCAGGTTGCCCTCTGGGCTCTCCCTTTTCAAGGGGAAGGAGAGACGAGTTGATAACGAAGCGGCTAGGGGCTGATCGCTCGGACGATGACCGGTGCGGTCTCGCAAACCGATGAAGGCCGTTTCATTTTCCATCACACCGGTCAATCGCCTACGACGGGCTGCCGAACGGGCCAGAATAGTCCCCGCTGAACACCCTCACCCGTGGCTGGAGCGGAGCCAATCCGACGACTGGTGCGCCAGCGCCTACGACGCCAACGACCTGATCCGTGTCTTCGACACGCTTTGGCTCAAGGACGGATTCGCCCTGCATGCCTATGAGTATCGGGCAGGCGACAACGGCAACGGCATCATCTGGGCGGTGCCGGCCGATGCCCCGCTGCTTGCTCCGGACCAATGTCCCAGGCTCGAAGACAGGTTTCTGGACCCTCCGAGGCCGCCGGGGGCCGTCCCGCTGATGCAAGCAATAGAGGGCGACGGGAGTCCCTGGTCCTACCTGTCCGCATCGATCCTGCGCCGCGAGGCAGCGGAATTCGCGGCACTCTGGCACGGCTGCGTCTGGAGCGACCAGACGATTCTCTCCAAGCCCCCGCGGCAGGCCGACGATCAGGATATGTCGTACAAAGCGCGGAAGCTGACCGGCGATGCACCCATCGGCAACTGGACGTGGCACGGTGCTGTTCCTCGCACGTGGAAGCCGACCTATGCCGACATGGGAACGACCAAGAAGGTCGTCCTGCACATCCGTAATCCCGTCGGCACAGACGCGATTTACCGGGCCACGGACACCTATCGGGCTGACAGCTACGACTGCAAGACCGGAACCACGGTGTTGTGCACTGGCGAGGGGGGTATCGTCTACTGACCGATGTCCTCGCAAGTTACCGGCGATCAACGGCGGCGGACTGTGAACAAGCCCGCGACGGCTCCGGGATGCGACGGGGCAGCGGATGGAGACGCAGCGGCACGCACGGGCGCGGTTCCGATGATGTGCCTACGACTTGTGCCGTACTGGAGCGTGCATGAGACGTTGGGGGTCGATGCACACAATGCACCCCTGAAGATGCGCACACGCCGGATTCGGCTATCCCGTGCGGGCGCTTGGAGTTACGGTCGCTGCCACCCGGCCGCCTGTGCCGCACTGGGCAGCACCGACGTGGAGGGGAGCGACCCCCCAGTCCGAGGGCCTGGTGCGGGCTCGGACGCAGGTGTGTTTTCACACCCCTGCCCCCGTCCCTTGGGGTCGCTCCCGATCCATCAATCCCTACGCGGGAAGGCGGTTTGAGCGCCGCTTCGAGGCGGCGGATCACCCGTTCACCGACCGGCCGGCCGTCTGGCAGCCGGGCATCACCGAGCAAGGCCGGGGTACCCCCGATGGCTCGGGCCACAGCCCAAGCCGCCAAGTCCGGGACGCGCCCGTCCCAAGTGACCGATGGCCTTCCCGCACGGGATTGCTGGACCGGAGCGACCTCCCGACGGAGGGTGGATGGGCGTGCACATCCAACCCTCCCCGATGCCGTACTGATCTGACCCCCTAAAACGAGACCAAGGCCGCTCAGTGGCTGCGGCCAGAGTCCCGATCCGGCCCACGGCGCTGCTGCTTATCGTGCGACGGAAACCGTGAGGGCACCAGAGAGGCTGGCTTGCCCTCTCCCGCACCTGCTCCAGCCCCTCCTGCTCCGGTGTCGCCGGGCCATTAGCTCGGCCGACCCCCTCGATTTCGCGGCTTCAGCGCTGCGAAGCTCGATCCGGGCCACCCCTAGACGGGCGCTCGGCCGCGACGGCCGATGCCGTTCACGTTGTGGAGTCGGGCCCCAACTCTTCATTCCGGCCGGAACGACCTGCAGCTGCTGGCCTCGAGCTCGAGCTCCGCGGCCGCTGCCGCCGGGCGCACTGGTTGGTGGGTCTCAGGACACACAAGAATCTCGAGAAGTTCAGGATCGACCATGGGAACGCCTTCGCCTCAAACTCGGTAAGGAAAACACGTTTGCTTTACGTTGAGGAGTCCAACGCGGGAATCTATCATTCCCGCCAGCCAGTGGGGAGTCGAGCCGGGCCACGCTACGAACAATGAAACCACTCATACTCCTCCTGCTTGCCACAGCAGCGGCCCTTCAACACGCGTGCTCGGACGCCGCCGTTCGGCTAGAGGACCCAATTGCGCCTCCTGCGGCGACCGCCTTGGTCATCTTCGGCAGTGATACCGTGCGCGCCGAAGTGGCGAGCACCGCGGCAGCGAGAGGACAGGGGCTCATGTACCGGGACGCTGTCCCGGAGGGCACCGGCATGCTCTTCGTTTTCGACAGAGAGGCCTTGCGATCATTCTGGATGCAGAACACGTACGTCGCGCTGGATGTCGCCTTTATCGACGCTAACTTCACGATCGTCGATATCCAGCAGATGGAACCGGAAACTACGGACATCCATGACGGCGCGAGACCTGCGATGTTCGCCCTCGAGGTCCGACAGGGGTGGTTCGCCGGAAAGGGCATTTCGGTCGGCGACCGCTGTCAGGTGATCTTTTCGCAGTAGACCGCAAAGCGTCCGCTTACACCCCGAGCCAATGGGCGGTGACCCTCTTAACGCGTAAAGATAGCGATAACTGCTGCCATGGTAACCGGAATTACCATGGCGATGACGGCCGCGCCGGCCCATGACTCCTTTCGGCCGATCCTCGCGGCTCCGAGCCCCACGAGTACCCATCCCCACAGGAAGAAAAGGTCCAGGAGATTCAGAACTTCAAGCATATACCCAGGCTCCAAAAAGACGGCAAAGGTACCGAGCGAAAGCCGGAGCTGTGCGTCCTCCGTGACAATTCTCAAGGGCAGGATCAGGACCATCGATGTGGCGCGATCAAATGGGCGTGGGCCACGACGGCGAGATACTGCCGGTAAGTGCCCTCGTGCCCTATCAGGAAGGCGAATAAAAGCGTTACCAGGCCGGCAAAGACAGTGATCATTATGGCCCAGGAAACGAAAGCCGCCGCCGCACCTCCGAGGCGGAGCACCACCAAATTGTCTTCCACGGCTGGCGGAACATCCTGACTCCTTGCGAGCATGGCTTCGCGCAGCGTCGTGAAGGTCAGCTCGGGGGGTATCAGTACTGTCCCGGCCAAGGCTAGACAGCTGCTCAAGAGCATGGCACTCGCCCAGACGGGCCGGCCACGCAACCCTCGGAACAAAATATCCGGAGAGAGGAATACCCGGATATAACGGCTTGGATTCATAAACTAAGTGCAACAACACGACCGAGCGGTGGCCCTAAGAGAGTTGAGGCGAGCTGGGACGCCGTTGACCTTCCTTCTCGACGAAAAGGAGGAAGTTCATGAACAGGTATCGCCAGCTCACCTCTGGTGAGCGATATGCGCTCTCTGCGCTCAGAAAACAAGGATGCAACCAAGCTGCGTTCGCCCGAGCTCTGGGCCGACATCGAAGTACGATCAGCCGTGAGGTGCGACGCAACTCGAAGGATCGTCAGGGCCGGGCCTATCGACCGGACCTGGCCGATGGCTACGCTCGGTGGAGACGCGGCAGATCGCGCCGCAACGAGCGCTTCGGTGCATGCGAGTGGCGAATGGTCGTGACCTGACCCGCTGAAACGAGACCAGGTGCAATGTTAGGATCGACCTGGTCTGAAGCTTTTCAGCGAGGAGGTCAGGATGGGAAGGAAGCGACCCACTCCGGAGCAGATCATCACTGCACTGCGGGAGGCAGAGGTCGGTCTGGCCCGCGGCAAATCCGTGAAGCTGATCAGCCGGGAGTACGGCGGGATGAAGGTGAGCCAGGCACGGCGCCTGAAGGAGCTCGAGCGCGAGAACGGGCGCCTGAAGCGAGCAGTGGCGGACTTGACACTGGACAAGCTGATCCTGGAGGAAGCGGCCGAGGGAAACTTCTGAGCCCCGAGCGCCGACGACGTTGTGTGGTGCGTGTACGTCAGCAGCTCGGGGCGTCGGAGAGGAGAGCGTGCCGGGTGCTCGGGCTCGAGAAGCACCAGGCGCTGATCGTAGCTCACAACGACAAGGCTCACAGACACGTCCATGTGATCGTGAACCGGGTCGATCTGGAGACCGGGAAGGCGGCCCACGTGGGCCGGAGCAGGCTTCTCCTCTCGGAGTGGGCCGAGGAGTACGAACGCCGGCAGGGCCGGATCCGGTGCAATCGGAGAGAGCTCAACAACGAGCGCCGCGCGGCAGGGGCGCGTCTGCGAGATCGGGTCTCGCTCCCCACGGGGCGGTACCGGCGGGGCCTCTCTGGTCGTTGGCCTGGCTGCATACGGATGGGGTCTATTCAGGCCAGCCGTCGTCGTCGTGTCGCAGTTCGTACAGCTCGCCCTCCAGGGAGGTGACCCGGCGGGCCAGGTCCCTCATATCGCTCCGGAGATCGGCAATGGCCCCAACGAGAAACAGAGCCGTGACAACGCCCACGTAAATCATTCCTACCTCCCTCGCTTGCAGGGCGGCCCCTCAGAGCCCCGGAGCGGGCCGATCTCCCGGCCGGCGCCTAGCGGGACGGATTCGGCCGGGACACGCCCCCTCCCGTTCTACGGTTAGGTAGGTCCCTCGCCAGCCTCCGGGACGCCGCGTCCGGCCGGGGCCGCATTCGCCAAAGCATCTCAGTTTCCTCCTCCAACACGGAGGTATAGATCCGAAGCCGCAGCCCGCGCCTGCTGGGCCTGTATGATCAAGGCTACGACTTGATCTCTGGAGAACAGCGCATCCTCTAACTCCTTTGCGGAGCGGTATGCGTCCCGCTTGGCAGCGGGGATGTATTCCATCACGTATTCCATGCGGCCCATGCCGGGTGGCGGCCTCTCCATCATGAGCTGATCCTCCACATGCTCCGCCATCTGCACCGCCGCCAGCGCATCTTCCCACCCGGCGGCGGTCTCTTCGAGGGCTGTCACGGAGTTGCTCATGTGAGCAAGAGTACTATCAAACACGGCGAGCAAGTCAGGTGGGACTGCCGGGCTCAATTCCTGCATTTGTCCGTACAACAATTTTGTTTGATCGGCCTCGTGGTAAAGTTGATCGCCTAGTGTCACGATCGGCCTTCTTTCCTGCGGCTCAGACTCGCACGAAATCGCCGCGAGAAGGATCAGGGCCGCCGTCCAGGTCGCGGGCCGGCGAATGGATCTCGGTGCGTTCATGTGGGGGTCTCCCCCGCAAAGGTGCCGGGTCATTCCAGTGACAAGCCGAAGGTACGCCGGGGTCTCAGCTTCCACCAAGGGTTCCCGCACGGTTTGGGCCAGCGCGCGGCCGGCCAGGACCGCGACCTCGCCAGCCGCCAGAATCGCCTCGGGAATGGGGGCATTTTCTGTCATGAAGCTGTCAGGAAGGGGGGAGCGGGCCGGCGCTCCGGGGCCGATCGGGGCAATGGATACTCGGGCCTCTCCCGCGGCTTGTCGGGAAATAGAGATCCTCGGCTCGGTACGGTTGCCAAGATCGCCTCTGCTTGCGGGGTGAGGATTCAGTTTGTGCCGTAGACCGCCTCCTGGAGGAGCGCGAAACTATGACAGAAACCGAGAGGGTGCCGCTGGCGGGCGCTGGCGGCAACTGGTTCAATGCCGAAAAGGCAACGAGGTGGGAAGGGGATGCGCTCGGGGCCCCGGAGGAGACGCTCTTTCGGACCCATCTCGGCGGGTGGGTGATCGGCCGCGACGATGGAACCGCACGACGGAGTGCCGGAGGAGGTCGCCTTGTACTGGCTGATTCGCAAACGGCATAGGCTCTCCTCGGACCTGTGCGATGCGGCCAGCGGGCTTGAGTACTGAGGACGCTGACCAACGAGTGGGACCTACCTTGAAGCGCACGACTGGTAAGGGGAAGCCATGATAGGCGCATTCACGACTCGGTGGACCCGATTCCTGGTTCTGGTTCTAGTCACGGCCTGCGCCTCCAATACTGGACTCACAAGCGCCCCACCGACATGGATGGGCCTGACGGTACAGCCCGAGGGTCCACGGGCTGGCTACGACCGGGACGCCTTCGGTTCGGCGTACAGCACCCTGGAGGATGAAATCATAGCCAGCCTGCCAAAGCGCGGCAGGCAAATCTTCACGCCGTATACGTGCACCCTGTACGACATCCGGGCTGATGGCACCGCCGCCACGGACATCGAACACATCGTGGCGCTAGCCGAAGCATACGAATCCGGTCTTGCCAGATCCCGCTACCGAGAGTTCGGCGGCGAAATTCTGAACCTGACCATTGCGGCACCGACCGTGAACCGGAATCAGAAGTCCGACAAGGATGCAGCCGAGTGGCGGCCCCAGTACAATCGCGGCTGGTACGCAGCCCGCATCGTCGCGGTGAAACAGAAGTACGGGATGTACGTGGACGCGGCAGAGCGAGACGCCCTGACGGTAATGCTCAGGGAAGACCCGAGCCACGATGTGACCTGTTGAACCGCAGTGCGCGCGTGGATCCGTGAGGCAGTCGCTGACGGGCACGTCGGGTGAGAGTCCCTCCGGTAAGGGGAAGGTCTCGAAGGTCGTGGTCGGGGTGTAGCGCGGATCGTTGCCCTTGCCGAGCCAAGTGCCCATGCGGAGTGACCACACCTCGTGAAACCGGCTGTGCAGGATCCCGAACGTGGTGTCGTCGTCGCGCGCGATGACGATCAGTTGATGGTCAGGGCAGACACGGGCGTCGAGCCACGCGAAGAGTCGGTGCTCGGCGACGGTGGGTGTGACGATGTACCGCGCCAGCCCGTCCAGAGCTTTCCACATGCCCTGCCTCGGCTCGACGTGCCGCCACCAGTTGAGGCGATAGGACTCGCGCCGATTCCCCTGTCGCATCGGGTAGACGTGTTCCTGGGCGTGCTGGAAAGGAGCCTCGTACAGGGCAGCTTCCCCCGACTCCATCGTCCAGCCGAAATCGACGATCCACTTGTCGGCGGGGCGGCGGGTGATCGCCATACCGTTCATCCACGGCGGGAGCACGTCCGAGTTCGGCCGACCGTTGGGATTCGCGGGCTCTCGAAGCCACTCGCGGGCGAGGTCGCCCGGAACGTCGAACGGACCGCCCTTGGTGTCGCCCATGAAGGCCACGCCTGCGTTCCGGGCGAGGCGCCGCGCCTTCGTCAGATCGACGCCGGCCCCGCCCCGCCGCGCCGTAAGATCGGTGTAGATGTCGTCCGCCGTCTCGCCGTCGAGCCGACGCTCCGGCGTGAGTTCGTAGTCCGACTGCGAGAAACACACCAGCGGGACGCGCACGGCCGCGCCATCGATCAACCACCGCTCGTCGCTCCAGGCGTCGAAGATCGGGCTGCCGCCGGTCGCCCTCTCCAAAGCACTGCGGGTCGCTCCACCCCGGATGGAGTTGGTCGCGACTAGGCCAACGCGCTTCGAGGTGCCTCCGCCCCGGTGTTCTCCGGCCTTCACGGGTGGTTCGCAGCTGGCTGGGAGATCTCGGGAATGGCTCGCCTGACGGCTTCGGCAGACCGTTGGAACAGCGTGACCGCAGCCTTCGGCGTCAACAGCTCGCGGTCGTTTGCCCGTGCCTCTGCCCGTGCAGCTTCGCTCCGCGCCTCCTCCGTGAGGCGACGAGCTTCACCTGGGTTCGTGGTCCATCCTTCCGCGTACTATGCGACATAGTCGCTCCATGCCTGCATGACTTCGCACCGGCGCACCAGCAGGTCCGATCTCATGTACGCGCCCTCGGTGCCGCGCACGACGTGAGCCAACACGGCTTCCGCCGTCTCGCGGTCCACGCCGGTTTCGGCCATCCAGACACGAATCGACGTTCGGAAACCGTGCAGCGTCGTCCCGGTGAGACCGGCCAGCTGGAGCACCCGGTAAGTGGATTTCGAGGACAGCGCGCGGCCGGCCCGCATCGGGAAGACGAACGGCGAATCGTTGGCAAGCTCGCTGGCGTGCAGCAGCACGTCGAGCGCGCCGCTGGACAGCGGCACGCGATGCTCCCGGCCGGCTTTCATTCTCGCCGGCGGGATCGTCCAAACCTTCGCCGCCGTGTCGATTTCGTCCCACGTCGCGGCGCGCGCTTCGCCGGAGCGCGCCGCCGTCAAGACGATCAGCTCGACGGCGAGCCGCGCGGATGCCGGAGCGTTGGCCGACCGAATGCGCCGGAGCGCGTCTGGAACCTCACCGTGCGGGAGCGCGCGATGGTGCGTCGTGCCGTTGCCGTTGACCTTCGGGAGCGCGGCCACTGCGCGGTCCACGGGATTCGTCGAGATGTAGCCTTGTCCGACGCACCAGCGAAATGCCGCGCGGAGCCGGTTCCGGGCTTTCCGCGCGGCGGCTGGCTTCACGTTCCATACCGGCCGGAGACACGCCAGCACGTCGCCCGACGTGATCCGGTCCACCGGCTTGTCCCGGATCGGCGTGGCGTACAGCCTCAACGTCGAGCGCCATTCCCCAGGGAGCGGCGAGCCGGCTTTCCACGATTCGGCGTGTAGCCGGATCGTCTCTTCGGCGGCTTCGCGAAACGTCGGGACGCCGCCGCCGCGCGGGTCCACACCCTGGCCGATGGCCCGCGCGTTCTCAATGGCCTTGTGCCGCGCTTCCGCCAACGAGACTTCGGGATACCGGCCGAGCCCGGTCGTCGTCAGCCGCCCCGCGACGCGCAACCGTTGCCTCCATGTGCGCGATAGTCGGCCGCTCTTCATCCGGTGAACGCGCAAGCTCAGGCCACGCGAGCCGCGTCCGTCGCCGTAAACGCCGGGCTTGCTCACCGTCCGAACGAACGCGGCAGTAAGGGTTGCCGGTCGCCGTGCCATCGTTTCCTCCCGTGTTGTGGAGCACTTTATAGGACACTATTCAAGAGAGAATACAATAGCTGTCGCGGCACGGCAAGAGACGAACCGGCATCGCCTGTGTAACACAACACACTGTAGTTTCAGAGGTTATGGGGTCACTACGGGTCGTTACGGGACATCTTGGAACGTCATCGGCAAAGTTCTGGTTGAACCAGCTGGCGCGAACGACGGTCCACTCGACCTCCGGACGCTGGATGAGCAGTTCGCACTGCTGCGCCTCTTCTTCTCCGCGACCCGACAGAAGGACTAGCCGCCGGACCCCCTGCTCCACGGTTCGCTCCACGAAGGAGTGGATTGCGTCCGTCGCCCCAGGTATGGCGAGGTCCGGGGCGTAGCTAATGTACGCGGCGGTAACCCCGTTGAGCGCGGCGCCCCATGTGCTTTCATCCCCCCAGTCGAAGGGCGGATCACCGCCCCGAGACGCGGCGCGCGTCGGCACGCCCCTGCTCGCAAGCCGGTCCACGACGCGCCGACCGGTCTTACCGCTCCCGCCCAGAACGAGCGTGAGATCCTCGGATTGTGTGGTGCTGTTCATGTTGTTCGACCTCCTCTAATACCGTGTGATCGGGGTCCCCACCACAGCCCCACGGCGGCGAGGATCTCGTCCATGCGAGGATCGGGTAACGAGAGCGGGTCGAGCGACGCGGCGACTTCCGCGGTCCTCGGGGCACTTCGATGAGTTGTCCGTGAGCATGATCGCGGAGAGTCGTCGCATGGAGCAATGAGTCCGGCTGAAGTCGCGTGAGGATGGGAAAAACAAAGACCCATTGCCGGATCGGGATAACTTGAGGGGGCGGTGCAGACCCGTCAAACAAGGGTTCGAAGCACCGGTAGGTTCACCGATACCTTCGAAGGATGATGTAGTCGGAACGCAGTCTGTGCTCCTTCCTTCGTCCAGTAGGTAAGCGGATGCTTCCGCTCGGTGGTTTGCAACCGGCGATACCGGAAACTATGGTTGACGGCGTTAGCGGCTGGATCGAGCCGCCCGTCAGGACCTGAGTAGCGTGGCAGGAAACAATCAACCGAAACGGCGGGAAAGCAGCTACATGGCAACTCAAGAAAGGGAGGACCCGAAAATGGCGAAGTCGGTAGACCGCAGAACGGCGCTGACGATCTTAGCCGGTTCCCTGGCGGCAGGCGTAATCGATCCGCGGGCGGCCCTCGGACACCCCCGGCGCGAGGTCAGGAAGGGAGTGGTGGCTGGTCACCTCCAAGGCGCGGCGGCGGGCCAACGAATCATGGAGGATGGCGGAAACGCCGTCGACGGGATTGTCGCCGCAGCCCTCGTGGCCGGAGTTGTGGACATCCCAGCATGCGGACCCGGTGGATACGGCGGACACATGACAATCGCCATGGCAAACAAGCCCGTCAGGGTCATCGACTTCAACTCCACGGCCCCGGCCGCGGCGCGCCATGACATGTTCGACACGGCTCCTGACGGATCCGTCCCCGGCCGGGTAAACGAGATCGGATGGCTGGCGGCCGGAGTCCCTGGAACCCTCGGGGGGATGCAGCTCGCCACCGATCTGTTCGGGACCCGGTCCATTGGCGACCTCCTGGCTCCTGCGATTGGCCTGGCCCGTGGCGGTTTCCCCCTCCCTGAGGGGACCGTACGAGCGATTCGCGGCTCCCTGGAGTTCCTCCGGCGGGACGCCGGCTCGGCGGAGCTCCTGCTTGTGGACGGCGAGCCGCCTTCTCCGGGGGTGATCTTCCGGAACCCCGACCTGGCGACGATGCTGGAGTCCCTAGCGGACGCGGGGTCTTTAGATGGGTTCTACCGTGGTGAGATCGGGAGGATCATCGCCGGCGCGTTTCAGGATAATGGGGGGCTCGTCACCTTCGACGACATGGCGGCCTACCAGGCTCAGGAGGCGGATCCGCTGGTCTTCGAGTGGATGGGCCAAACTGTCCATACCGCCCCCCTCACGGCCGGTGGAGCCACGATCCTGGAAACCCTCTCTATCCTTCGGGCCCTTGATTCCTCCGGGGGGTCTCTGGGCTCCCCCCGAGCGCGCCTGGAGAGCCTTCGCATCGCCTGGAAGGACCGGCTGGACCTGTTCGGTGACCCCGAGCGTTCAGATGTACCCCTCACAAGACTCTTCTCCGCACCGTACGCGGGGGAAATGGCTGGCCGGGTTGCCGCTGCCATGGATCGCGGGCGGGCCCTGCCCATCGAGACCCTCCCTCGGGAACAGGATGGGACCATCCACCTGAGCGCTGCCGACGATGAGGGGAACGTGGTGGCGCTGACGCTGACGCATGGTGGGAGCTTCGGCTCCGGTGTCACCGTACCCGGACTTGGCCTGATCCTCGGGCATGGCGTCTCGCGCTTCGACCCTCGTCCCGGTCATCCGAACTCACCTGGGCCTGGAAAACGCCCCCTCCACAACATGTGCCCCACCATCGTGGCCCGTGACGGCCGGCCCTGGCTGGCATTGGGGGGTCGGGGTGGCCGAAGAATCCCGAACGCGGTCTTCGATGTCCTTGCGGGGGTCCTGACCGGGAAGTCCGTGGATGAGGCGATGGCGGCGCCCCGGATGCACACGGATGGGAACATGCGCGTCACCCTCGAAGAGAGTTTGCCCGAAGCGGACGTCGACGCCATACGTCAGATGGGCTACGAGGTGCGGACCGGACGGAGCGCCACCGTCAGCGCGGCAGCCATCGATCTGGATTCGGGGGATCTGATGACAGCCCTTCGGTAGACGCATGGGATCCTAGAACGTCGCGATCGGATTGATGGGCGAGCCCATGCCCTGTTCGATTCTCAGCGGCGCCGCCGTGAACAGGAATTCGTACCTGCCCAGACGCCTGGCCACTTCGACAACTCCCTCGAAGTCGAGGTTGTCGAAGATCCCCGTGCCCAGCGAAGCCAGTGCGAGCCGGTGTAACGGGAGGCGCTCATCGTCTGAGAACTCATGGGGGTAGACGTCGTTCCACATGTCGTGACCGATGAACGCCACACCCCGCTCCTTCATGAAATAGGCGACATCGGCGTGGTAGCCGGCCACGCCCTCCGACGTGGGCCACGGCCCCTGTGCGGCCCGCCGCTTCCAGCGGCCGGTGTAGAGCAGGATCACGTCACCCGGCTCGACTCTCACGCCTTCGATCTCCTCCAGGGCCTCGAGGTCCGCGGCTCGGATCGCAGTCCCGGGTACGACCCACCCTTCGGGGGTGGCGTTGCCCGGCAAGAGCGTAGCGTCGAATAAGATGCCGCGCGTTACGATGCCGTCCTTCAGGGCATTGATGCTGCCCTGCGGGCAGCCACCCGTTGCCTCGATGTCCTCCATTGCCACGCCGTTGTACCCCTTACCTTCGTACATGATATGGCAATCGACGGCATCGAGGTGGCTGTGGATGACGCCGTGATAGGTCCCGGTATACTGATACCGGTCGGAGGCGCCCGACTGACTGACCGCCACCACCTCTCGATTCAGAATCGTCGTGGCGTCGAGTGCCCTTTCCTGTATGACATCATGCGCCAGCGAGACACTGATCCCTTCGGTCACGAGCGCGGCCGCCGCCGTCCGTTTAGCCGGCGTGATGAGGTTCGCAGTACCCAACTCGTCATCCGGTCCCCAGCGGCCCCAGTTGGACAGCTCATCCATCGCCTGGTGGTAGTGCGCCTCGGTCGTCATCGTCAGATAACCCGGGAGCTCGGCCGTCGGCACCGGGGAGGCCTGATCCTCGGTCTCGGCACCACATGCGAACATCCCTGTGCCCAGCAGGAACGCCGCCCCACTCCCAGCCCACCACCATCCGTATCGTCTCATGTCTCCTCCTTTTCGGCCGCCCCATCTTTAGAGAGACGGGGTCGGACATGGGCGCACTCCATGATCGGACCGACGTCAAGATCCTACGAACGGGCCGGTAGGCGCAAGCATAACCCCATCACACCCCCTTGCTGTTGGGGGAGTAGGGTGCAGGGGTCGCGGACTAAGCCAGCGAGCGGCATGTTGATCCCTTCTCATCCAGTGTGGTGTCCCAGAAGGTCGACCGCCTGACGGACGCGGTCCTCAACTCAAAGAAAAGGAGACGTCATGCGGTCGACGCGGCTCACGATCACAAGCGGGGGCGCACTGCTTGCAATCGTTCTTGTCGGGTCCGGGTGTGCCCAGCAAGAGGTTGAGGCACCGACACATGTCGACTGGCCGATGTATCGCGGCGACCTGGGCGGGAGCGGTTATTCGCCGCTCACCCAGATCACTACGGGCAACGTGGCGAGCCTGACTCAGGGTTGGAGCTACTCGCTACGGAGTGACCTATCAGCAGCGGCCGGCGCTGGGCAGGGGGGAGGCCGCGAGCCGAACTCCCAGGTGACACCCATCGTCGTCGGTGACGTCATGTATCTGCCGGCCGTGGACCGTGTGGTTGCGCTCGACCCGGCGACAGGCGCCGAGATCTGGCGGCATTCCGTCGTGGACGGCGCGCCTTCACGGCGCGGGGTCGCCTATTGGCCCGGTGAGAACGGAACGCGACCGCGTGTCATCTTCACGGCGGGGCGACGTCTGGTCGCGCTCGACGCGGCGACCGGCACACCGGCGGCGGGCTTCGGACAGTCGGGCGAGATCGACATGGTGATACCGTACAACTCGGTTCCGCTGGTCTACGAGAACATTGTCGTGGTCGGCGCGAACACACCGCGTGGGGCCATCGGGGGCATCGGCAACGCGCGCGCCTTCGACGCCCGCACCGGGGCCAAGGTGTGGGAGTTCAGCTCCGTTCCACAACCGGGTAGCATCGGACACGACACGTGGGAGGGCGATAGCTGGCAGGGCCGTCTCGGAGCCAACGCCTGGCCGTTCTACTTCACGATGGACGAGCAGCGCGGACACCTGTATCTGCCCCTGGCTTCCCCCATCCCCTTCGGCTACGGCGGAGACCGAGCGGGCGCCAATCTGTTCGCGAACTCGTTGGTCGCGGTGGATATCCGGACCGGGGAGTACGTATGGCACTTCCAGACCATCCATCACGACCTGTGGGACCACGACCCGCCTGCGGCGCCCGTCCTGTTCGATGTTCAGCGCGATGGAGGCATGGTCCCCGCGCTCGGCGTGACCACCAAGTCCGGCTACCTGTACATCCTCGATCGCGAAACCGGGGGACCGATCTTCGGGGTGGAGGAGCGGGCAGTGCCGCAGAGCGAAGTTCCTGGCGAGCAAACCTTTCCCACCCAGCCGATTCCCGTGAACCCGCCGGCCCTGGCCCGTGTCAGCTACGAACCGGCCGACCTGGTTGCTGCGGAAGATACTTCCCCAGAACACGCGGCGGCCTGCGCGGACCTGGTCGAGAGCCTTGGAGAAATCTACAACGCCGGCGCCTTCACGCCGTGGGTGTATCGCGCCGAAGGAGCCTCGGACAGGACCACGCTCCTGTTCCCGGGATTGGTCGGTGGCCACAATTGGGGCGGCGGCGCATTCGATCCGAACTCCGGGTACGTCTTCGTATTCTCACAGGATCTCGGCTCGCTCGGCTGGATGGAGGACGCCCCGGAAGGCTCGCTCCTGCCGTACCAGAGGGGGCGTCCACGCCCGTCGAACTTCGATGTCCAGATCGGGGATGCACGCTTGCCGTGCCAAAAACCACCGTGGGGTCGGTTGACCGCTGTCGACGCCTCGACCGGCGACGTCGTGTGGCAACAGTCCATCGGCATCACCGAGCAGCTTCCTGCGGACCGGCAGAATACCGGCCGGCCCGGACGTGCGGCGGCCATCGTCACGGGTGGTGGCGTGTTGTTCGTGGCGTCGACCGATGACAACCGCCTTCGTGCCCTCGAGGCCACGACGGGCCGGGAGCTCTGGGTGAGCAGGATGGACCGGAGAGGAAACGCCAACCCCATGACCTACTTGGGGGCCGACGGAAGACAATACGTGGTGGTGGTTGCTACCGACGCGGTGCTGGCGTACCAGCTGCCGTGAACGTGAGGGGCGAGAGGCTCTCTACCTCAGCCCTTTGAAGAACGCACGGATGTCGTCCACAAGCAGCTCTGGCTCCTCCAGTGCTGCGAAATGCCCCCCCCTCGGCATGAGGGTCCATCGAACGATGTTGTAACGTGCCTCGGCCCACCTGCGCGGTGTGAAGCTGATCTCCTTCGGGAAAATCGCGGCACCTGTCGGCACATCGATGTAACCCACCCGACGAGTCGATGGGGTGTTCCCCGATTCGTAGTAGAGACGGCTGGAAGAGGTGATCGTCTGCGTCACCCAGTAAAGCGTGATGTTCGTGAGCATCTCGTCCTTCGTGAACGCGCTCTCGACGTCACCATCGTTGTCGCTCCAGCCGTGGAATTTCTCGACGATCCAGGCCGCCAGCCCAGTGGGGGAATCGTTGAGGCCGTAGCCGAGCGTCTGGGGCTTGGTGCCTTGAATCGCTTGGTAACCACGCCCGTCTGCGAACGCCGCGGCACGCTCGCGTCTGCGCTCCTGCTCCTCGGCAGAAACACCCTCGTTCGGGTCGCCGCCCGGTGGCGGACCAGCCGTCATGAAGTTGCTGTGTAGTCCGATGAGTCGGTCACCATAGTTCCCCGCGAGTACGCGGCTGATGATGGCACCCCAGTCGCCTCCCTGCGCACCATACCGGTCGTACCCCAGCCGCTCCATCAACCCGGCCAGGACATCCGCCATCCGTTCCGGATTATAGCCCGTCTCCGTGGGCTTGCCCGAGAATCCATATCCCGGCAGCGACGGAATGACGACATGGAACGCGTCCGTCGGATCGCCGCCGTAGGCCGCGGGGTCGGTCAACTGACCGATGAGGTCGATGAACTCCACGAACGAACCAGGCCATCCATGCGTGAGGAGCAACGGCATCGCGTCCTCCTCGGCAGAACGCTGGTGGATGAAATGCACGTCCACCCCGTCGATGACGGTCTTGAAGTGATCGAACTCGTTGAGCCTTCGCTCCTGGGCACGCCAGTCGAACCCGTCCTGCCAGTAGGCCAGGAGCTCTTCCATATACGCCCGATTCGTCCCGTAGTCCCAGCCCGTTCCGGGGATCTGATCGGGGAGACGGGAGCTGGTCAGACGGTCCTCGAGGTCGGTCAGCACCTCATCGGCGATCTCGATCGTGAACGGCCGAATGGCCTCGGCGTCCGGCTGCTCTCCCACCGAGGAGGGGCTTGCCATAGTCTCGGGCTCCTCGGACGGATCGGCCGTGCAGCCGGCCACCGAAATAGAAACGATGATGAGTCCGGCTATCAAGCACGCTTGGGCCGGCCCACGCGGGCACAGCGGGCTCTCGATGGTGTGTCGGCCCTCCCGGGCTGCGTTCAGGCGCGTGACGGAGGCGATCATGGCGCAGAAAGATGTGTCGAACCGATGAGAAGCTGCAAGACCCCGGCAAGCCTTGGTCCTGATCACTTCTTCGCCATGGAAGTGACTTGGAGGTGAGGCTACGGCCTACCACTCACCGGGCGAGCGGGTCTGGCCGTAGCTGGAAATGCACCACCTTGCTCGGCGTTCCTGCGCCGGTCTCCATGTGGAACGGGGCCCGAGTACTGACGGTCGCCCACAGCCCCCTGCCCTTCCAGCCGGCGTCCGGGTCGTCGATGCGGCCGTCCATCCATTTGGTGTAGAAGCCGAGCGGATAGGGCACGCGCAAGACAACCCACTCACCGTCCTTGAGCGCCAGCAGGCCTTCGGATCCATTACCCGTGTTGATCGGCACGTTTTCGCCCAACCCCAACGTGTTGAACTGATCCACCCACGTGTAGTAGCTCGACTCGGCACTGCCGGACTCGGTCAGGTTCTTGATTTGTGGCGCTGGCTCCGGGTAGAGGGTCCAGCCCTCCGGGCAGTGGCCTCCGGTGGCGGTGGGTCCGTTGAGCGGCCCCGTGCACTTGGTGCGGTCGAAGCTGGCCATGTGTCCGCTCGCGAGGGGCGTCCAGACGACCCCGTTGCGGTCGATGTCCATGCCACGTGGCGAATACCCCTGTACGGGTGCGGCCGGGTTGTCCAAGGGCAGCTCGTAGACCTCCGCCAGAGCCGTCGCGGGGGGGTTGGGGCCCGGGTCGAGCCGGAGAATCGCGCCGGGGAAGCCCAATGAGGATCCCCAAATCGTGCCGTCCATCGGGTTTGCGGCGACGCCGTAGTAGCCAGAGGTGACCCGCTTGTCCTTCGTGGGGTCGACCGGCTCGTTGGGTTCGACGTACTCGTCTTGGCGACCGTTGCCGTTGGTGTCGAGAATGAGCGCGCTCCAGCCCTGCGAGGCCTCTTCGTCGCCCGTCTCCAGGTACATCTTCGTGTTCAGCCAACCGATGACTTGCCCACCCCCGCTCGTCCAGAGGGTGTTGTTTTCATCCTCTGCGAAAATCAGGTGGTGCGTGCCGAAACACGTACGGATGAGGCTGACCTTCTTTGTCGAAGGATCGTACATGGCGAGGTGTCGGCCTGCCCTTTCTGTCGGGAAGAGCATTGCCGACGGATGGTCCGATCCCTCTCTACAGAAAGCTGGATTGGCGGCCGGACCAACCCTCGACGTGAGCCACACGCGCGCCTGGTCATCGAGCATCGGATTATGCGCGTTGGCCTTGCTATCCCATATCGCCTCATCTCCCCAGTACGGCGACGGCTGGAGCGGCGGCCCCGAAGCGACCGGCGTGTTCGGATCGCGAACAGGCAGCGCCACCTGACTCGATGTGTTGGTCATCGGGTCCAGAACCGGTACGTAATCCGCACTGGCCTCGAGAGCCCCGTAGACGGGGCCGTAGGCGTTCACCGTGGGATCTCGCTTGTCGGTGGAAGCCTGGTCGTGGAGATACGCCGTCGGATCGGCCCAGTCCCACTGCGTGATCACGACGTTGCGCTCTTCACCCTGTGGGCGGGGCGGCGCCGGCGGCACTTCGCCGGCGACGATTCGATCGGTCCAGTCCGCGAACATCTCCAACGCCCGCGGGCCGCCCAGCCGCTCGAGCCCACCAACCATGCTGCCACCGGCTTGCCCGGATTGGATGCGCCGATCCCAGGCATCCGCAGTGCTCGCGAACTCACCGAGCGCTGCGGGGATCTCGCGTGTTGCCTTGTTGCCGAGTTGATGACATGCCATGCAGCCACCCGACTTCAGGCTCCTGACCCATGCGGACTGGCTCCCGATACTCGGCGAGATGCCGTTGCCCTGCGCCCCCGTCCCGGGGAACTCGCTCTTCTCCGGCACCTCGATGAGAGAAAACCAGTACGCGGCCGGGTAGTACTGCGCGGCCGCGTGTGGATCGGGCGCCGCCGCCGCCGTCAGATCCTGGGCAGACCCTGGTGTGGCCCGGACCTTCCGGGAATCGACCAGCCCGTAGCCCCGCACCCAGACCTCGTAGGTCGCTTCCGGTAGGTCGGGAATCAGGTAGCGCCCCTGATCGTCCGTCACCACGATCTTGTTGAACCTGGTGGGTAAATCCATCGTTTCAGCGATGACCCAAACACCGGCTTCCGGCCCGTCCGGGCCGCTCACTACCCCACCGATATCGTCGCCATCGATCTCGACCGACTCACCGGACTGCACGCACGCACTCACTCCGGCCAGCAAGACCACCGTGAAGAAGGCGGCGGCAACGTGCACGACTCTCCGGAACTCGAGGTTTCTGGTCATGATGTCCACTCCCCACGGATAGCGGATAAGAAGACCCAACTGTGCGACTCGGTCGGGCGGATCCGAACTTCAAACAGGATAATGTCCACGTCGCCGGGACGATAGGCGGCCCCATAAAACGAAGCACCCCCGGCCTTTTGGCCGGGGGTGCTTCGTCAACGCCGGGTCGCGCGATTCGCGCGCCGCCGACCGATCTATAAGGCCCCGTCAGACTCGTTGTGGTGGAACAGCCAGTCAACCGGCTCAATGAAGTCCTCGAACCTTTCGTCGAACATCTCGTCGAGTCCGTCGAATATCGCCCGCACAGCCTCGGCGTGCGCATGGTCCAACTCACCGCCACTGGCGTTCTGAGCCGTGACGGAATCACCGTCAACAGTTATGGTTGCGAAGAGGTCCCCATCGACGTGAATCTTGAAGGTTCCACCCTCGGGCGGGAGGTCGCCCTCGCTGAACGCGATGACACCGTCGAACGTGACCGTATGAGCACCCTGCATGAACGACGCGTCGACATCCATCGAGCCCTCGAGCGCCTCATCGTCGAACTCGAAGATCACTGTGGCGTGCACCTCGAAGTCCCTCGCGGGAACCGTAATCAGGTGTTCAACCGTAGCGGTCGAGAGGGGGAAGGCATGGACGAACGTCACCGAGAGGTCGACATCGACCTGGATTGTACCGTCACCGATAAACCCGGAAACGGCGAGGGTCAACGATTGGTCGGCGACCTCCGCGGAAACGGTGTAGTTGATGCGCTCGACCTCAGATGTCACGACTACCACGCGCACGACGTGCACGAGGTCCGTGCTCTCGTCCAGGAGGTCGACGTACCCGATCACGCTGGCCCCCACTTCATGGGTGTCCCGATCGCGCTCATACAAAACAAAACGCACGCCAAACTCAGGGCCGTCCGTGCGGTCGGTATTGTGCCGATAGCGGCCGTCGAGGCGGTCGTAAACACGACCGTGGAAGTCCCCCGGAATCACATCCACCGAGGCGGGACCCGCGGCGAGCGCCTGAGCTGCGGCCGCGGCCTTCCAATGGCTGCCTCCGCTGGCCGCCACCATGCTGGCCTGTAGAAGTGCGACGGCTTGCGGCGGGGGATTCACCACCTGGTTGAGGTCCCCGCCCGAAAGGGAAAGGTTGTCGAACACCGCGGCGGCGAAAGCGCCCTGCACGGCCTGAAGATCTGCGGCGGATAGCTCCGGATCGAACGCTACATCGTCCAGTCCGGTACCGTCACCCTCAGTACATGCGGCTAATGAAATGGTCAAGGCCATAATGGCGGTCGGCAATTTGCTGATTCGTAACACGTTCAACCTCCGGATCGGTACCCAAAACTAAGGAGAGCGGACGGCGGTCGAGCCCGTTCGTCTCAACGGATTTGGCCCTACATAGGTCAAGAGCCGTGCCGCTCTTCGATGAGATCGGACCGGAAGGAGGGGAAACACTCGAGTCCCGCGCGGAATCACACTTTTTTGGACGCCCGACGCCTGTGCCAAAGGGCGTGAATCGCCCCGGAAATGGCCCGGCTCTACAGCACTTTCTGCCGGAAAGGGGAAAAAGTGGCTAGAAGGGTGTCCACACTAGTCGATGGCCCGGAGCGTTCGAGCAATCCACACGGTCCTGAAGATGGCCGTTCCGACGGTGCCCACCGCCACGAGCCCCAGAATGGGCACGAGCAACGTGCCGACTCGACCGGCTCCCCACAATCCGGCCACCGTCGGCTCGAGGAGTCCGCCGAATCCCAAGAGGAGCAAACGTTCAGCTCGTTGCATGATCCCTAACTTGCACACCACCCCCTGACTTTCCCCACGGGCGCGCGTATAGCTGACCAGGAGCGACCCTCCCATCGCGGTGACGGCCAGAGCCAGCGAGAGCGAGGAAGACCGAAACAGTACGGCCAGCCCGACAAAGGCCCCGACTTCGGCAAAACGGTCGAGCGTAGAATCGAGAAAGGCACCGCTACGGTCGGCGAGCCCCCCGGCCCGTGCGACCCGGCCGTCCAGAACGTCCGCCACGCCACCCAGAAGAACGCCCCATCCCCCCAACGTCACATGGCCCGATGCGAACGCCACGCCGGCGCCGATACCGAACGCCACACCCAGTAGGTTGTAGAAAGTCGGCCCGAGCCCGATGGCAAGGGAGGCGCGGACCACGGGGCCGACAGCCCAGTAAAACCAGCTCCTCACGAACGGGCCCAGCACGAAGGTACCCTGGGCGTCCGACGCGAGCGGATCCGGACGCCTGTGGGCGCCAGTTAATATATAGAGTGGCATCGACAGGACCGCCGCCGTCAAAACGCCGAAAAGGACTTGCAGGCCCGTCGTCACGTGTCCCCCTCGGACCCGGGAGGAACCGCAGGCGCGGGCGCGGCCTCTTCGGCCGGCCGGTTACGAAGCACGCGAAACACACGAGGCCATATAAAAATGAGGGGCAGACGCCTCTCTAGAGCGGTCAACTCGACCCTCATCCCCGTTCGGCGCTCCACCTTGCGTACCACGTACGGGAGCCAGTTTTCGAAGGTCAGCGCATGCTTGAACCATCGAGCGGTCACCCTGAGTTTGCTGAAGTTGAAGTACGCGAATCTTCTGAGCTGAGCCATCGGACCGGGCCGGCGCGCGGAGCGGTACCCGTGCTCTTCACGCACGACTAGCCCCTCGCTCGACGCATCCGTGAGCAGCTTTTCGTAGGTCTCCACAAGGTAGGCACGTTGAGCCTCGAAGACCGAACTGGCCCGCGAACCCGACTCTGGTCGGATCTCACTGCGATAACACATGGCGATCGTCTCGCGGGTCAGCGTTTCGGCACTGAAGGGAGTGGCCACATAAGGTGCCGCCCAATCGAGAACCGTCCTCCGCGCCGCCTCCAAGCAGTCGCCAAGCCACCGCTCGGCAGCCGCATCCCTCACGTAGAGGACACCAACCTCCTGTATTATACGAGAGATCATGAAGTGGTCTCGTGACCGATCCGAGAGCTCGCGCTCGAAATCGTACGCACTGATAATCAGGCATTTGGCGATCGGCCCGTCTGCACCCTCCGGTGAATAGGCGATCACGTTCGGGGGCAACAACCATGCGAGCGACGCCATGAGCCTGGGCGGCCGGTGGGTGAAACCACGGCGGCGCAACTCCCGGTACGTCCCAACGTATCCCTCGACCACGACCACCAGATCGTGTGCGCTGTGCCGGTCGGGCGCCGCCCCGAGCAGGTGGGACCCATAAAGCAGCACGGCTCGGACCTGTGTCCCGGCGACGTCGACCAGGGATCGGGCCAATCGTTGTGCAGGCTCTCCACCGGTATGGGTCATCCCGGTCGCTCGGTTCCGTCAGATCCAGAGCCTGCGCGAGAAACAGACTCGCTCTGCGCCTTGGACGTCTCCGCCTTGGACGTCTCCGCCTTGGACGTCTCCGGGTCCCGGTTCGAGACCACCGCACCGCCCCGCAGCTCCGCGAGGTTCTTCCCCATCCGGCCCTCCATCTCCTCGAGCCAGGCGGAAAAATTCTTGGGGTCCGACGGTGTGTCGAAGGGTCCGGACACACTCACGCGGCAACGGACCGTATGGACCCCGTTGAGCATGTCCTTGAGCTGGCCACACGGTAAAGTCCCATCCGCCGTCAGCAAATACACCTCCCACCGCCGGTGCCGCAGGAGCGTGTCCAAGGCTCCTCGCCGGAAGGGGAGCAGTTCGCCGTCGCGCGAGCGCGTCCCTTCCGGGTACACGACGATCGGAGCTCGGGGGTCTCGGGCCACCGACCGGAGCACCTTGAGTTGCCCCTTCAACCCACCCCTGGGATCTACGACCGGATATTCGTAGAGCCTGATCATCCGCGAGATGATGGGTACACCGCGTGTGTACCGTTTGCGTGTAACGATGCGCGAATACCCCCCCTCAACACATCGCACGACAATGGGGATGTCCAGGAGTGACTGGTGATTCATCAACACGAGCACGCCTGGAGCGAAAGGGATCGTCGGGAACGGCTCGAATTTACCTCCCCCGATGAAGCGGACCCCGCTGATCATTGCGGTCGCGAGCCCACGCAGCCAGACCGCCAACACTCGGTCCTTCCGAGCCCGAGCCACCCACACCAGCGGCACAACGACCAACCTCTGAACCACGTCGGCCAATAACAAAAACCCGCCGATGGTGGCGACGGTCAAAAACCCTCTTAGTTTCATAAGGCCAAACGCTAACGGCATGTAGAGGGACACTTCAAGCGCCACGACGGGCTAAAGGTGGATGTCCCAATCGGACCAGCCCACCAGAGACTATGAAATGACCACGCAGTCCACGGACACGAGGAGGAATTTCGGGTTATGGAGCTGACGGAATACGGCTTTAAGAACGCGGTGGGTGCCTTCTTCGAAATGCCCACGAGTGACGCGCGAAAAATCCTACCGGCCCATCTCCAGCCGTTGGAGGTCCAACACGAACGGAGTATCCTGGCGATTACTGCTTTCCAGTTCACCGAAAGTATGGTGGGAGAGTACGACGAGGTTGTTCTGTCGGTCATCGTCCCCCCGATCATGGAGGCCGGCCGGCCGCTTCCGAGGGCGGCCTTCTATCCCTTCGTGGTCGGTGTGACCACGGATGCGTCACGCCAGCATGCCATCGAACGCTGGCACCTTCCACACTATATGAAAAACCTACACATGGATTTCACGGAGACCGACGACGAACTGTCGCTGAGCATCTTCGACGAGGGTCAGCCCGTCCTGGACCTGAGTGTGACGAACTTCCCAGGAGCCCCCGAGACCGTCCTCTTCAACGCGTTCACGGTCAACGAAGAAGAGCGCTTCAAGGTTAATATCTTCATGGATGGCCCGCATACCGAGCACGAAGAAGAATCCGGCTCACTAACATTACATCCTCACGAGATGACCGAGGGGCTGACGCTCGACGACATCTCATCCGTTCCGTTTCGGGAACAGTGGTTTCACGGCGGGCTACAGACGTTCGAGGAACTGGAAAAGATCTAGCGTTTAGAAACGCGAAGAGCGAATCCAGACGTCCGCCCGCGCCCATGAGGTCTCGAAAACCTTCGCAGTCTCCGCAGCCTCTCCGACATTCCCCTGCGCGCGTAGCGCCTGCTCGAGCCCGAAGAGGGACCACCCGTTGAAGGGATGGTCTTCGACAGCCGCACGATAGACGGCCTCCGCCTCGGCCGGGCGGTCGACTTCCAGGAGAATCGCCCCGAGCCAGTCCCGGACCGCGAAGGGCAGCGGCTCGGGCTCATCGTAGCGGAGTCCGTCTTCGATTTCGACGGCACGCTCGAACGACGCGATGGCCTCGTCGGTATTCCCCTCCTCCCGGGAAATCTCACCACCAAGGATGCCCCCCACGATTCCGAGTAGATCCGATGCGCTGTGTCCCCGGAACCGCGCGGACTCCGGAGCCGAGCCCCGTCCCTCTTCGATGGCCTCCAGGAATCCGTGCGCCACGTCCACGTGCCCGGCTCGAAGATGAGCGTAGCCTTGCCCAAAGTCCCAAAACGCCTTGAAAATCGGATTCTCGGTGTCGTCTCCCTCCATGGCGAGAATGTCCTCGAAACGCCCAAATCGGACCCTGGTGAGCACCTCGTAGTATTGGGCTCCGCCCGTGGCAGTCGTGTAGTCGGCTCCAGCCTGTATGGCGACCGCGCCCTGTCCGTCGTTGGAGGCGGCGAAGAGGAGCATGTGCAGGTTGTGGGAGGTGTAGATGGCAAAACCCTCACCGTATTCGGCGGCCTGGTCGGAGTGCCACGCTCGTTGATTCGCGCGAACTCCGTCACCCCAGCGGCCGACTTGATTGTACGTATGGGAGGGCATGTGGTTGATGTGGCTCGCTCCCGGTATGGATCCACCGAGGAAATCCGCACAGGCCTCCGCTTTGTTCGGCTGCGTTGTGGACTCCGTGGAGTGTATGTAGAGGTGGCAGGCGCCGGGGTGTTGGATGTCCCTGGCCAGCACCTCTTCGAGAATACCATGGATGCGCTGAATCTCGGGTCGCTCGATATCCCAGTTACCCCTCCGCGGTTCCAACAGCATAAGACTCTCGGCATAGAAGAATCCTACATCCAGGTCGGCCCTGTGGGACTCGTAGACCCGGCCCATCGCTTCCGCGTAAGCCGTGTCCACACGCAACTGCGGGGCCCGATCGGTCCGCCCTACGTACCGGACGGCCATCGCGTCGATCAGCTCCCGCTCGACCCTGCTCGCATGATCTGGAGCGAGTTCCAACGCCTTCTCGATCGCCGCCTGCGCACGTGGAAGAGCGCCCCGCCCCATGGGACCGTTCATGTACGGCCCCCAAGCCCAGGCCTCTCCGAAGTAGCACATCGCACAGTTGGGGTCGCGGAGCTGTGCCTCCCGGAAGGAGCGCGCGGCATCCATTAGGGTGAAGGAGTAAATGAGCTGAATGCCCTGGTCAAAAAACGCCTGCGCCTCCGTGGAGTCCGTCGTGATCGTGCGCGAGAAGGGACCCAGCCCAATCGTGAAATAAGGCATGGGCTCGTTGAAGCTTTCCGGCATCTCCGGAGAGGAGTCCTCCTGACCGGCGGCTCCAAAGGCCAATGACGCCAGAAGGACCAACGTAAAGAGGGGCGCACCCACGATTCTCCGGTCCATTACGATTTCTCCCTCTGAAGGGGCGACGAGTTGCGGCATTACGAAGAAGCGAGGCGTTAAGATGGTGCCGGGGTCGGGTTCACGTCCAGCACCCGCACCAATTTGGACCTCGGATGTTGACCTCGATGCGCCGCGACGCCGTCCCTCCTGGAGGACAGGCTCCCATAACCTCCACCCACCAACTTGTCTAACCGGCATGGCGGAAACAGTCTACGCCCTTAGGTTTCTTGGCACGGGTGTTGCTTTAGCGAGATCCGACGATGCAGGGACCCCGAATGCGCTTTTGTGGGGATACCGTACAGCCCAGGCGCGTCGGTGTCGGTGTGTGTGCACTTCAATCACTCGGAGATGAGCGACATGATCAACATTTGGCGGATGATGGCGACGATGGGCTTGGTCCTGGTCGTGGTCGGTTGTTATGAGCACACCTACACCGTAGGGGGTGGCGCGCCGGCCGGCCCGGTCGTTTACGGTGAGTGGCAACACCATTGGCTCGGGGGCCTGATCGGAGAACGCACCCACGAATTGAGCAACGTTTGCCCCTCTGGCAACGCGACGATACACGACGAGCAGACCTTCCTGAACGGGCTGGTCAGTGCGCTGACTGCTGGAATCTACGCGCCCACCACAGTCAGCATTCGATGCGACACGGGACAACGGGCTCAGCTCCAGCTGTCGAGAAAGGAGATCGTTTCCATTCTCACCTCTCCGGCGTTCCGCGATCATTTGGAGACCGTGCTACCGGGCCGACTCCGTGAAGTCGACTCTGGCCTGAAAGCCCTCGAAGAAGAGTTCGCCGACGACTAAGCCGCCGCCCAGGCGTGAGCGGGTAGAAAGTCAGAGACGGTCCGGGCGGTGGTCCGGATTGGGCTCCACATGTACCAACGCATCGAGGATCCGCAGGTCCGAGTGAAGGAGCCCGTCCTTGACCAGATGTGCAATCTCGTGCCCCGCCCGCACCGAGATTTCACCCTCCACCTCGACATGAATGTCGACCCAAAGCGCCAGACCGCTCTGCCGGACCCGAAGCAAGTCTACCCCATCGACGCCGGGCACGGATTCGGCAATCTCCCGGATGCGGTCGCAAACTTCCTTCGGAGCAGTCACGTCCAGCACCCCGCGGAGCGAAGCGCGGAAGAGTCGAACACCGTTGTACGTGATCACAGCGCACGCGACCAGGGCCGCCCAATCGTCGGCGCTCTCGAAGCCCTCGCCGGCCGTGAGCGCTACGCTGATGCCGATGAAGGCCGCGAGCGAGGTCAGCGCGTCGGACCGGTGATGCCAGGCATCCGCGTTCAAAGACTCGCTGCCGATCTCCCGCCCCCGGGCCGACAACACGCGAAACATCAATTCCTTGGCCATCAGCACACCGACCAGGACCACCAGCGTGAAACTCTCCGGGACCTCTTGCGGGCTCAGAATCTCTCGGGCGGCACCGACGGCGATGCCCACGGCAGCCAGGAGAAGAACCGTGGAGACCACGAGCGAGGCCAGGGGCTCCGCCTTCCCCAATCCGTACGGATATCGCTCCGACTGGGGCAACGCGCTGACCCGGAGCCCACCCCAGACGAGAAGCCCGCTGAAGATGTCGAGCACGGACTCTACGCCGTCTGCGACGAGCGCGAAGGAATTTCCGATGACCCCGACTGCAATCTTCGTGGTCGCAAGAAACGCGCTCGCCACGACGCCGATCGCCGCCACACGTGTGCCTTGTCGAACCGCTTCGTTGAGCTGTTCAGACGTGCTGGAACTCCCACCTACGTGATTCATACGTGGAAGTTGTAATGCCCGCCAAACGGTGCCAACCGGGGAGGGCACGGCAGTGCCATACGGGGGCCGGTGGACGGAAGTGCCCCGGCGTCTCGGGCGGTATGGACAACCCCGATATCCCTTTTTAGAATCCTTCGCTTATTCGTGTTCATATGGAAGGGAAGGAATGATCTCCGTTGAGGGTGTGACCAAGCGATTCGGTGAACTCGTTGCCGTGCGAGACCTCGACTTCGAGGTCAACAGGGGAGAGGTCGTCGGGTTTCTCGGACCCAACGGTGCCGGCAAAACGACGACTATGAGGATGCTGACGGGTACGCTCGAGCCCGACGAGGGCCGGGTTCTCTACGACCAAGTGCCGATCAGCCAAGACCTCACGGCCGCCAAGGAGCGCCTGGGATATCTGCCGGAAACCAATCCTCTTTATGAGGAGATGCTGGTCGCGGAGTACCTGGAGTACGCCGCCCACCTTCGTGCGCTCGCCCCGGCCACGGCGCGGTCCGCCATCTCCGATGCGGTGGACGAGACGGGCATCGATGAGGTGTTCTTTCGCCCGGTTTCGGAGCTGTCGAAGGGATACCGGCAACGGGTGGGGCTTGCGGCAGCGATCCTTCACCATCCCGAAATCTTGGTGCTCGATGAGCCCACGGAAGGGCTCGACCCCAACCAGCGGGTCGACATCCGGAACCTGGTGAGCGAACTGGGCAAGGAGCGTACAGTGTTGCTCAGTACCCACGTCCTGCAGGAGGTCGAGGCGACTTGCACCCGGTTGCTCATCATCAACCGCGGTTCGCTCGTAGCCAGCGGTACGGCCGCCGAACTTCTCCGTGCGGGTAAGGGCATGTCGCAGTATACGGTCGAGGCCGAGGGCGATGGGGTGGCCGAGGCGCTGAGCCGGCTCCCGGGGGTGGACTCCCATACTGCGGAGCAGGTCGAGGGCCGCACCCGGGTACAGCTTGTAGTGACAGGGAGCGACGAGCTTCGCCCCGAGATCTCACGAATGGCCAATGAACGCCAGTGGGTACTATGGGAGTTACATCGAGGCCAGGCTTCGCTCGAGCGGCTCTTCCGGGAACTGACGTCCGATGCGGGTGAGGCCGGAGAGGAGTCGGCGGCAGACACCGAAGTCGAGGCTGAGACGGATCAGGTACCGCCTGTCTCCGGAGAGGACGCGGGGGCGAAGTCATGAGGCGAATTCGCACTGTCGCGGGGCGCGAGGTATCGAGCTTCTTCGACCACCCCACGGCCTACATCCTAGTGGTGGCGTTCTTGGGGTTGGGGCTCTTCCTCACGTTCCGAACCATCTACGCGGCGGGAGTCGCCACGCTCCGGCCCTTCTTCGATCTGCTGCCCTGGCTTTTTGCGATCTTCATTCCGGCGATGACGATGCGCGCGCTCGCCGAGGAGCGGCGAAGCGGTACGCTGGAGTGGCTGCTCGCCCATCCGCTTCGCGAGGCCGAAGTGGTCTTGGGCAAGTTCATCGCCAACTGGTTCCTCGTGCTCGTCGCCCTGGCCGGCACACTCCCCACAGCCTTTGGCCTGCTCAAGGTGTCCGAGGCAGACGGTGGAATCATGATGGCGGAGTACGTCGGTGGGGGACTGCTTGCCGCCCAAGGTGTCGCCATCGGCCTCTGGGCGTCGAGTCTGACGCGGAATCAGATCACTGCCTTCATGTTGGCTGCTTCCGTCTCCTTCACACTCGTGATGATCGGCACACCTGTCGTGCTGGTCGGACTTCCGCCATCACTGGGCGTCGCTGTGTCAAATCTCTCCGTATTGGGGCACTTCGAGAACGTGGCGCGTGGCGTGGTGGACCTGAGAGACGTGATCTACTTCGTGTCGACCGCCGGATTGTTCCTGTTCTTGGCTGTCGGCATCATGAGCCGCGAGCGGCTGAGTGCCGGTCGCAGCGCCCACCGGCGGCTCCGTACGGGAACGGCGGCGCTGGTTGCGATGGTGGTCGTGCTGAACCTTCTCGGTGGGAATATCCGGGGCCGACTCGATCTCACGAAGGAAGGTCTCTACACGCTCTCCGACGGCACTCGAGAGATTCTGGGCGGGCTCGACGACATCGTGACACTGAAGCTCGTGATCTCGGATGAGCTGCCGGCCGAGCTCCAGCCGACGCTTCGTGACGTGGCGGACCTGGTTGCGGACCTTCGCGGGGCAGCTGGAGGGAAACTCGTCGTCGAGAATCTGGATCCGACCGACGATGAAGAACTGGCGAGGGATGCACGGAACCTCGGCATTACACAGAACGAGTTCAACGTGTTGCGCGACGATGAGTTCGAGGTGCGGCGTGGCTGGTTCGGCTTGGCCCTTCTCTACGCCGATGAACAGGAAGTCATCCCGTACATCAACCGCACGGATGATCTCGAGTTCCGGCTCGTCTCGGCGATCTCGACGATGACCACGGAAGAGCGTCCGGGGGTGGCCTTCCTCACGGGTTCCGGCTCTCAGGGACCGGAGACGTTCCCCTCGTTTGCGGGGGGGTTGTCCGATCGGTACGACCTCCAAACGATCGACCTTACGGTGGACACGGTGCCTGATTTGAGCCGCGACACTTTGGACATCGTCGTGGTCGCGGGCCCCCAACAGCCTCTAGGCGCACCCGCGGTGGAGGCGATCGGATCTTTCATCGACGCGGGAGGATCCGCGCTCTTCTTGATCGATAAGCACCAGGTATCCCCCGAGACACCTACGATGTACCCCGTGTTTACGGGCTTGGAGGGGTTCCTCGAGGAAAGAGGAGTGGGAACCGACGCCGGTGTGGTCCTGGACCACGGCTCCAACTCCAGGATCTCGATGGGGCGGCAGGGTATCTTCAACGTGGTGCGCCCCTACCCCCTGTGGCCCATAGCGGTGAAGGGGGACGCGCACCCCACCACCCGTGACTTGAACAACTTGAGCGTGGGGTGGGCGACGGTTCTCACGGTCACGGACAGCACCGTGCAGCGGCTTTGGGTGACCACCGAGAACGGCGCCATCCAGGCGGCCGGCGGAATCATCATGCCGGATGCACTTCTGGAGCCTGATCGGAACGACTTCCAGACGCTGACGGTGGCGGTGGCGCTGGATCCGGCGGCGGACGATGGCGAGTCCTCAGGAGGAGCAGATCCTGTGACGGACGGGCGGATAATCGTGATCGGTGACGTGGACTTCCTCCAGGAGCAGTTCCTCCAGGCCAATCCCCAGAATCTGGTGTTCACCCTGAACGCTATCGATTGGCTCGCCCAAGACGAGGCCCTGATCGGGATTCGCTCGAAGCTTCGGACGCCACCCGTGATGGCGTTCACATCTGAATTCCAGCGAGTGGCGCTCAAGTGGGGCAACCTGGTAGGCGTGCCTCTGCTCTTCGTCTTGTTGGGCCTGGTTCGCATAACCGGACGGCGTAGACGGGCTGAAACGCGCTGGAAAGAGGTACCGTCTTGAGTGAGCAGACGCTGAAACAAATCTTCGGAGCGCTCGGCATTCTGGTAATTTTGTGGCTCGGCTCCGTCCTGCTCTCGGGGAGAGGTGGAGGGGAATCGGCACCCGATGGTGGCATCGCCTCCCTCCTCGAGGGCCTGGACGAGACCACCGTGAGCGCGGTTCGTATCGTGGGTCCAAACCAGATCGTTGCGCTCGAGCGGAGCGGCGGCGCTTGGACCGTCAACGGAAATCTTGCGGATTCATCGACCGTGACACGTTTCTGGAGCGCCCTGGTGGAAGCTGAGGTGGGCGGAGTCGTGGCCAACAACCCCGGCAACCACGAGCGCATGGGGTTGTCCGCCGACAGCGCATGGACGGTGGACTTCACCCTCGCCGACGGCGGCATGGCGTCCGTGCTCGTAGGAAAGGTCGGGCCGATTTTTCCCAGCGGATATGTGCGGCTGCCCGATCAGGATGCGGTGGTGGTCGTGTCCGGAGACTTTCGGACCACCGTAATCCTGAGCATCACGCAGTGGCGGGACAAGACGATTTTGCGTGTCGACACAGCCGCCGTAGCCCGTGTCGTGTTAGAGACGGACGAAGGGATCCACGTAGCCGAACGGGCCGACACCACATGGTCCGTCGACGGAGAACCCGCGAACGCCAACACCATGCGGTCCGTTCTCGAAGAGCTCGCGAATCTGGTCGCCCTGGGGTTCGTGGAGGATGGCGAAGCCTTCGAGGAAAATCCTAGGCGGGTGATCGCCCTCGGGGCGGAAGCCGACACCTTGGGGATCGTCCTAATCACAGGGGAATCCGGTACGCGTCATGCCCGCACGCCCGGAAGCGCCATCGTGTTCGAGATTCCGAGCTTCAGGGTCGATCGTATCATGCCGAGCATCGATGTCCTACGCGCAGCGGACGCCGGCGGCGCCTGAGCCCCGGGCGGCCCGCTGTACTCCTTCAACAGCCTTCCTGGACCCGCTCCGGTCCCCTCGGGTATTCCAACACGACCGAGCGGCGTGGCCGCTCAACGGCGGCGTGGCGCCCAAGTGACGGCGGCACCGCCTACTTGAGTTTCGTAGGAGAATGCTCGTGCTAGGCTTCGTCAGAACCCGACCGAAACTGATCCTGCTGGCCGCGGCTTTCGCCGTTCTGGCTACGGCTCCCGCCCTTTATGCCCAGAGCCTAGACACGTCCAATCCGGACTCCGTGGCGCTTCATGAGGAGGCTAAAGAGGCCCAGGCGCGCTTCGAGCGTTTTCGAGAAGAACGTATCCCTCCGGAACTGGCGGGATACGGGGGCGGGTGCGACGAGATCGTTGGCCGGTTTTGCCTCCGCTTCGAGGACGGCGAAGACGAGAGCGAATGGACCGTACCCGAGGAACCCATCGAATTCGGCATGGCACGGGTCACAGTCCTTCAGGAACTCGCCGAGATCCATGCCCAGATCCCCCGGAATTCCTGGATTCTGGGCCAGCGTGTTTTCTACATGGGAGAGGTGGGCGATTGGCGGGGCGCGGAGAATCTGATCCGCAGGTGCGGCGGTGGAAATTGGTGGTGCACGTCGCTGCTCGGATTCGTGAGGCACGAACAAGGAGACTGGAATATGGCCGCCGACCTGTTCGCGTTGGCCATCAGCCAGATGCCCGAGGGCGAAACTTTCCTCTCCCTTGGGCTTCTTCTGGACCCCGACGCACTCGAGGTCTATGAGGGCTCATCCGACCAGGCCGCAGCCGAGGACCGGCTTTGGCTCCTTTCTGACCCGCTCTACCTCGTGGACGGGAACGACCGGATGACCGAGCAGTACGCCCGCGCGGTTCTCGTCCGTATGCGGCGTGAGGCCGTCAACCCGTATGGCGTCGAGTGGGGCGACGACATCGAGGAACTCACCCTCCGTTATGGAGCTGAAGGGGCGTGGGAGCGCCGACGGGGTATACCGAACGGCACGCTGCAGGACACGCGCAGCATCGTGGGCCGGCATCATCCGAAGAGTCAAGAATTCCTTCCGCCGGACGAGGCTCTCGAAGATCCAGCGCTGGTGGCGCCTGGTGATTGGACTCTGGAGCAGCGTCGCCCCTGGACCGGGTACGCACCTCCCTACGCACCGGACCTCAACGCCCTGGAGACCCAGGTCGCTCGTTTCCGGCGTGGGGATTCGCTGCTCGTCGCGGGGGCCTTCGCGCCCGAGGAAGAGGATGCGGTGACGGACAGCCGCCGGCAGACCAGGAATCCACGCATCGTCGATCTTCGCGAGCGACGGAACGAAGACCGCGGCGACCGACAGACCCGCCTCAATCCGTTCGGCAGGCCACCCGAGGAACCCCAGCCGTTCATCGCCGAGGAGCCGGAGCCCGAAGGCCCCGTGCAATCCGCCCTCTTCCTGATCGACACTGAGAGTGGCGCGCAGCACGAAGTCCACGGGGAAGGTCCGGGTGGCGTGTTCCAACTCCAAGTGCCGAATGGACGTTATGTGGTAGCTCTCGAGGCCTTCAGCCCCGATGCGAAGGAAGCCTGGCGGGACCGCCACGGACTGTGGCAAGATCCGATCGTCCCCGGTTTGGCAGCGATGTCGGATCTTCTGATCTTGGCGGGTGGCGGAGAGATCCCGACCTCACTGGACGAGGCGCTACCAAGCGCGCTTCCTGCGGTTCGCATCCGGGCCGGTGAGCCGTTCAAGGTGGCGTGGGAGTTATACGGACTCCAGATCGGAGAGTCGGCGAGCGTGCGGATCGGCGTGGACCAGGGCGGTGAAGGCCTCTTTCGGCGCCTGGGCCAATTCCTGCGTGTGCTCGAGCCGGATTCTCCCGTGGTGATGACGTACGAGGACGCCGGGCCCGACGTCTTGGGCACGGTCTTTCGTGCGGTTCAGCTCAATCTTCCCGACCTGGAGCCGGGAGAGTACACACTGACTGTGGAAGTCGAGCTTGCCGGCCGTGATCCCATGGTCGTGCCGGCACCGATCGTCATCGTGCAGTGAGATCCTCAACAGCCTTCTAGGACCTCCCTGCCCTCAGGCCCCCTTCTTCCCGAAATCGACGTGAACCGTTTCGGATTCTTCTCGCCGAAGCTCTTTCAGAGCATCGTGAATCCCTTGTGTCAGTTCGCGCTCTTCACGGAGCGCGTCGAGGAGTCCCTCGGCTTCCCTTACCTCAACGCTCAGCCGCCCCGACGTGGCGATCACCTGATCGATCACCGCCCTCTGACTGGTCAGGGACTCGAGGCTGGCCCGGATCTCTCTGAGCAACGCATCCGCACGCCCGAGACGCCCTTCTGCCTGCTCGATCTGTTGTTGCTGTAGGTCGATACTCTCGAGCGCGCCAGTCATCGCATCCGCCTTGGTCCGCACGGCCTCCAGCACCTCGGTAGCGCTCTGTACTTCGTCACGCGCCGCGGAAATGGCCCTCACATCATCGAGCGTTTTCTCTGAGGCAGCAAATAGCTCCTGCACGTCGCTCCGGACCTGACCGACGCTCTCCTGTCTAGCGAGCAAGGCTTCGGTCGACTATTGGAGCTCCTGCTCCACTCCGTCGAGCCGTGCGAGCTTCTCCTCGAATTGCGTGATTCGCTTTTCGGCAAAGCGGAGGCTGCCGGCCCTGGCCTCCAGCAGGTCGGCCCGCTGCCCAATCTTGTCGGACTGCTCCTCTGCGAGGACGAGACCCTCCTTCACTGCTCGGATCTGATCCTCCAGGGATTGGACCGCCTCTGCGGCCTCCTTCCGCAAGGTCGACAGGCTTTCGAGCTGCTCCACCGCCTTGGACAGAGCTTTCTCCCCCCGCCGGATATCCGCCATAACGCGGTCGGCCCGTTGGGAAAGTAAAGTGAGAGCCTCGGAGCGCTCGGCTGCGGAGTCGACCCCCTCACCCAACTCGGCCATTTGCCGCTCGGCCTGCTCAACCGCACCCATGATCCCTTCGACCATCACCCGTGCGTCGTCCGCCTTGTCGGCGTTGCGTGCCACGGCCTTGAATCGGTTATCCGCATCCACGAGGCCGCTAAGCAGGTTGTTGGTGCGCTCATCCAGTTGTGTACCGATCTGCCCGAGCTCCGACATCCGCACTTCGAGTTCGTCGAAGGATTCGCGACGCTCGTCCAGATCGGATGCCGCCGCTATGACGCGATCCGCATTCTCCCGCATGTGATCGATGTTCGTCGTCAAGTCGTTCAACTGCGCGACCTTCTTGCGCAGCTCTTGAATCGACTCGTGGGTCCCCGCCAGCCACGCGCCCGTCTCCGCCTGCCCGGTTTGCGACCGCTCGATCTCGGACCTCGTAGCCCGCAGGCTCTCCAACGCCTCGGCGACCTCCTCCCCCGTGCCACGAAGGGTTTGCAAGTCGTCCATGCTTTCCTGCACGTCGGACTGGCGGGCCTCGAGCTTCGAGAGAGACGCAGCCACGTCGACGGCCATACGCTGGGCTTCCGACATCCCTTCCCGCATCCCTTCGACCAACTCCACCTGCTCGCCGATCCGGCCCAACTCGCCCGAAAGCGATGTGAGACGCGCCGACATCTCGTCGACCTTGCGGCTGGCCTCGTTCACCGATGGGCCCGACTCCTCGAGCTTGTGGAGGCGGCTCTCGAGGTCGGTCACATCGGCTCGGAGCGCGATGACCCTCTGTCCGTCGGCTTCCAAAGTGCTCTGCTCCAACTCGAAGCGCTTGGTTGTGCGCCGCATCTGCTCCTGGAGCCCAGCCAGCCCCGCCCTCAGAGTCTTACTCTCCCGTACGACTTCGGCCTGCTCTGTCCGCAACTCGCCCGTCCGCTCAGCCACCTTGGCATTCATGTCGCGAAGGTCATCGACGCTAGAGTGTACCTTCTTCAGGTCTTTGATCTGCGACCGGGCTTCCTTGAGCTTCGCCTCGAGCTCCCAATGGAGGTCGGTCAGCGCCCGAGCCTGCGCCTCCGTCCGATCCAGTGCCTCGCGCTGCCGCTCCACCGATCCGGTCTTCTGGATGATGTGGTCCGACAACGCCTGGAGGGCGCTCAACTGGCGCTGCGTTCGGGCTCCGAGCTCCTCAGCCTTGGTGAGATCCAGCTTCGCTTTCTCGACACGGGCCACATTAGCGTTCGCCTTATCCACGCCTTCGTCCACCGATTCCAGCTTGGAACGCAATTCCCCGTACTCCGATGAAACGCTCTCCTGCGGCACGTACGCCCGCCTGGTCCTCGCGAATTCGTGCGACTTCCTCTGCGTAGGCCAATGACTGTTCACGAACCTCTTCGACCTGTCCTCGAACCTTGACGAGCGCCCCGCTCGGCCCGACGAAGTCCTCGAGCTCCTGCTTTACCAGCCCAGCGGCTTGGAGGCCGTCGTCCAACTCCGACACCTTTGCATCCGTCTCGACCAAGCGCTTCAACACCGATTCGAAGGAGCGCGCCATCGATTTCTGGTCCTGCTCCATCCCACTGGCTTGCTCGGATACCCCTACGATCCGTTCCTCGACCTGGTGGAGGGCGTCGGCTCGCCCCTCCAACCGACCGACATCCGCCACGAGCCCGTCCATATCAGCGCGGATCTTGGTGAAGCTACCCCTTGGACCCATGAGGTCCGCGATCAGCTTCTCGGTGGTCGATACAGCCAATAGATGAGCCTGGATCTCGCCGATACGCTCCTCGACGCGGTCAGCGGCGTTCGTGCTTCGTTCGACGGACCCCGTGAGGTTCTCCTGGGACTTGCCGAGTTCGTCTGCTCGCTGTTCGAGGACTTCGAAACGGGATACGGACTCTCCGAGGGCGGTCGTCCGCTCCTCGGCCTGTCTGAGGTCCGCGCGGACGCTCTTTACTTCCCCGAGGAGTTGAGTAACGGGACTCTCCGGTCCCACCAACTCCGCCACCTCGTCCTTCGCCGTCATCGCACCCTCGACCACGGTCCGAAGCTCGGTCACCTTCGTGGTCAATTCGCTGATCTTGCTGTCTGCCTCTTCAGTGGACGAAACATGAGCAGCCTGCGACTCGGCGAGACCAGCCGCCTGTCCGGCGACGGCGTCAATCGTGGAGACGGCTTCCCCAAACGAATCAACCCGCCCCTGCAACTCGGACATCTGCGCATTCAGGGACTTGGCGGTGGCCTGCATGGTCTCGAGAGGGTCCACAAGACGCTCGAACTTCTTCGCGGCCGTCTCAGACCGCTTCAGGAGCTCCCGAAGCGCTTTACTGTCACGCTTAGACTGGGCGAGCAGATCGGTGAGTTCCTTAGGGAGTTCCGTGAGTTCCCCGCTACCGAACAGCGACTTCCAGGACATGAGGCCTCTCAATCCGTTCCATCAATTTGTCGCGTGAACTTGAGGTACCTGCCGCCCGGGCGCCAGGCCCCCCATCGGCCCCCCGAACGTGATCCATTAGGAGGGTGAAAAACTGAACTCGATGGATCAAATTTCGTCACGAACCGTGATTCACGCCATAAGAAAATAGCTCGGACAGAGCCTCGGCGGTGCTCCCTCCCGAGGCTACCGCCCGGGACGCTCGAGCTCACCTCGATGTAGATCGTCGTAAAAGTCGAACATCTCCCGCTTGTAGTCTTCTGTCCGAGCCCGCTCGAGCGGCTCGATGACCTCGAAGAGCATCTCGAGACGTTGAGCCATTGTAAGGTGACCCCGAAGATCTTCTGGTGCCAGAAATCCACGGCTGCAGAACTGCTGGGTCTTCCGGAAATAGGACTTGATTAAACGGCGAGCAGCGTTCGTGCGCTCCACGATTCGACGTCGCTCCTCAGGCAAGGCACCCGCACGATCCAACTCGCGGAAGAGATCGCCGGCCCAGTCGTCCGTCCCATCACCTTTCCACTCACGGACAAGTTTGGCCGCCAGGTAATATTCCTCCGACCAGAACTGGTCATGGAGATGGGAGATCAGCAGAGCGCGTTCGGTCGGTTCGGATCCGGTCATTCCCCTCCTGGGCTGTTGAAAGAGTGCGGTGGGTTTTCGCGGTAAACGTCGGCACCCGCGAAAGCACGAAACGAAAGTGCCCCACAGGCGAGGCATGCAGCAAGGGCCGTGAGGGACAGCATGAGCCTTGAGGGAACGCGTGCTGCCCGGGAGGGCAGCATGGGGAACCCGGGAGGGCAGCATAGGGAACCCGGGAGTGCCCAGGAGGCCCGGACGCAGTAACGTATTCGATTCGGAACCGTACCCTCGCCCCTGGAGGCACCCCTGCGCCCACGACTCCTGCTGAACTTGACACTCCTCACGACGGCGGCGTGCGCTGCCGAACGTCCCGCCTTGACCGTCGGTGACGTGACTTTCGCCGAGACTGAACTCCTCGGCCTGAGTGATGCGCGCCGTGCCCAACTCGCTGAGATCACCGCCTTTGGGCTTGCCGCCGCGCGCGAGGAGCTGCCGCTCAGGTTGGCTCCGTTACTCGAACAGGCGAGAGACGCTGCACTCCTGAGGCAGTTTGCGGCCGAAAGGATCCTGGCCGAGACCGGAGTGGACGACGACCAGCTCCGCGCGCACTACTTCACCAACCCCGCACTCGAACTGACCGTGCGCCACGTCCTCTTCCTTTCGGAACGCTGGCGCCCCGCCTCACATAGGGAGCTGGCCCAGAGAAAAGCGGAGGCCGCGATCGCGCGCCTCGAAGCGGGGGAGAGCTTCCCGGCGGTGGCGGCAGAGCTTTCCGAAGAACCGGGAGCCGAAGGCCGCCAGGGGCTGGCGGGTCACCGAGACAGAGCTTCCCGGCGAAGGCCGCCAGGGGCTGCTCCAACCCGGGCGCGAGGGCTCCTGGGTCTCCGAGTTTTGGATCGCTGCCTTGGCGTTAGAGGCGGAAGAGATCAGTCCGGTCACCGAGACGCAGTATGGCTTTCATGTCCTCCGCCTCGAGAACCGCCAAATCGTCTCCTTCGAAGAGGCTCGCCCCACGGTCGTAGCAGAGGTCTCGGCGTTGATCGCATCGATCGAAGACGTAGCGAAGGGCCTCTCCATAGAGGAGGCCCGAGCTTCCTCGATCGTGGTTCCTTCGGCGGACCTTGCGGCCATCACCCGAGACTTCGAGGATCGGACGCTTCGGTGGAGCCTGGCCCTGGGATTCGCTCCGGGGCTCACAAGCGCCCAGGTGAAAGAAGCTGCTCGCGCTGCGCTGGGAGCTACCGAGCAACTTGCGAGGATCGCCCGTGGCGAGCTTCGAGACCTGGCTCCCCTGCTCCAGGGGGCCTACCCCACCACTTTCGGAGACGGCGGTTGAGACCGAAACAGGGGTTGAGAGGGAAACACACCGAAACACGGGTTGAGAGGGAAACACTCGGACCCCTCCAGCCGTACTAGAGCAGAATGAAGGCACATACCGAACGTAAGATCACGTTCCTGATTGGGTTCGCCGCGTACTTCAGCGCTATTTGGTATCTGTGGGATACCCCGGCCGTGTACCCAATCAAGGTCTTTGTAGTCCTTCTCCACGAGATCAGCCACGCCATGATGGCGCTCGCCACCGGTGGCGTGGTCGAGCGGATCGAGCTGAACCCAAATCAAGGCGGCCGCTGCTATTGCGGGGGGATCAGGTTTCTTACTCTCTCGGCGGGGTACCTCGGAAGCCTGGCCTGGGGGGGGCTCATGGTTTCTGCCAGCCAGATGAAGCGCATCAACAGCCGGTGGGTCACGGGCGCCGTGGGGCTTCTCGTGACGGGCCTGACCATAGCCTACGTCCGCCCTGCGCTCGGCTTCGGCTTCTGGTTCGGCCTTGCCTTCGGATCTGCGCTCGTACTCGGCGCGGCCCGACTCTCAGCGGCTGTCAATCAAGGGATCCTGCTGACGTTGGGACTCACGAGTTGCCTTTACGCGATCCTCGACATCAAGAGCGATGTGCTCGATCGGCCGGAACTCCAGTCCGACGCCGCCATGCTCGCTGACCTCACGGGGATCCCTACGGTCCTGTGGGGCGGCCTATGGATTACGGTGGCCGTCCTGGCTAGCGCCTGGCTTTTCCAGTGGTCGTACCGAAAGGCCTGAGTCCTACGATATCTAGTAGGAACATGGTACGTGATCGGCGCTGGGCGACGGCATGCCCTCTCTTGATCTCGCTACCACCCACCGATACCTTGGCGTTGGCCGAGACACTGGCCTGGGCCGCCCTCAGCCTCCAGAGAGGGGGCAGGGATGCGGACCGCGGGTCTGAGAGCCCGCCGGCGATAAGCCCAAAGTCGACCCGAAAAAGAGGAGGTGATCAATTGTCTAGTCCAAGTAGTCTGCCCAACCTGGTGAGGGCAAGCGATCGCTGCTTCGGTAAGTAGGAGCCGAAACGGCTTCAGCTGTCCGCACCGGTAGCGGCCTTCGTGCCGGGTTGCGGCAGACAAAAACAAACGCGCCGTCGGGGTGGTTGACCGGCGGCGCGTTTCTCTTTTCCGAGCCCTAGAAGCGGCGCGCGAACCGCTGTACTCCTTCAACAGCCTTCTTCCTCAGCCGAAGTAATCCGGCTCGTTCCCCACCTTCCACTTGATGTTGCACCCGATGCTGGGCCGCTGGTCCGGGGAGATCGGGGCACCCTCGGTGAGAGCGTCCACGGCAGCGTCGAGATCGGCTCCGGTCACCGGGACGTCATTGCCCGGCCGGCTGCCATCGAACTGCCCTCGGTAGACGAGGCGCCGTTCCTGATCGAACAGGAAGAAGTCCGGCGTGCAGGCTGCCGTGTAGGCCTTGGCAATGGACTGGGTCTCATCGAAGAGATACGGGAACGTATATCCCAACTCTTCTACTTCACGAGCCATCAGCGCGGGGCCGTCCTCCGGAAAAGCCTCAGCATCGTTGGAGCTGATGGCCACCACGGCCAATCCCTTCCCCTGGTATCGCTTCACCGAGCGGGCCAGCTCTTCGCGTATGTGTTTCACGAACGGGCAGTGGTTGCACATGAATACGACCAGGAGGCCGGGGGCGTCGGCGAAGTCGCCGAGTGCCACGGTCCGCCCATCCGTATCCGGCAACACGAAGTCCGGGGCCGCTACGCCCAAGGCGGCCATTGTCGATTCGGTTTTCGCCACCCTACCCCTTCCCGACCTCCAACTGCTCCGGCAGCGTAACGAGATGGAGCACCTTGAAGCGTCGCTCGCCGACCGGAAGCTCGATGGTCACCTCCTCACCCTTGCGTGCGCCTAGGAGGCCTTGGCCGATCGGAGAGGCCATGGATACCTGTTCGCCGTCCAGGTCCATGAAGTCGCCCGCCACGATGGTGAAGTTGGCTACCTCGTCCATCGCTAGGTCGTGGATCTCGACGCGAGACCCGAAACCCACACGATCGATGGGCATGGCGTCGACATCGATCTTCGACAACTCCGACAAACGCCGTGTCAGCTGCCCCATGCGGAGTTGTACGAATTGCTGCCGCTCGAGGGCCGACTTGTACTCGGCGTTTTCCCTGAGATCGCCCAGCTCGACGGCCTTCTCGATCCTTTCCGGGAGGAGAACGTTGAGCTCGTGAACGAGCTGCTCGATCTCTTCCCCGATCTTCTCCCGAATCTCGTCAAGCATATGGCGCGGTCCTGGAGAACCTTCGTGACTCGGGAAGCCCGAAACGGGCGTAGCGATCGGCGTTTTCTCCTTCCGCATCCACAGGAAGGAGCAGCCTCGTCGGTTAAATTAGTCCTTTCGCGATCTCCAACAAGTGGCACTACTAGCCCACCGGCGTGACCGCCGCCGTATCCCGATCCCCGGTTCGGATTCGGTGAATCTGATCCACCGGACACACGAAGATCTTGCCGTCTCCAACCTCGCCCGTGCGTGCAGAACGCAGGATCGCCTCGACGACCGTGTCGGTGAACCCGTCCGATACGCCGATGTCCAGCAGGACTTTCTCCTGCAGCTCCATCATGACCGTCGTTCCCCGGTAGGTCGCCACCGGAGTGGTCTCACCTCCGTGACCCTGGACCCGGGACACCGTGATTCCCCGCACATCCGCCTGGAATAGCGCCTTCAACACATCGTTCAGCTTTTCCGGGCGAATGATGGCCTTGATCAACTTCATCTGGGTTTTCCTCTCTGTGTGGGGTTTCAGACTGTGTCCGAGTGCGCGGAAACCGTGGACTCCGAGGGTGTCGTCCCTGGCGAGGACCCCGCGCCCGGCCCACCATTCATCTCCTCGTCCAGGAGGAGGATAGCCCCGCTGCTGCTTGCGTAGGCTTCCTCTCCGTGGTTGAGGAGGTCCATTCCGCGGGCCTCCTCTTTCTCCGAAGGCCGAAGCGGGCTAACGATTCCGATCACCTTCAGGATGATGAAGGTCATGACTCCGCAGTAGGCCGCGACGGCGACAATGGCGATCGCCTGTATGCCGACCTGGCCGGGATTGCCAAAAAGGAGCCCGTCGGCGTCCATGCCGTTTACCGCGGCGCTGGCGAAGACCCCGGTGAGGATCGCGCCGCTCATGCCGCCTATCCCGTGCGCCGCGAACACGTCGAGGGAGTCATCGAGGCGCGTGCGCGCACGCCATTGAAGGATCACGTAACTGGGAACAGCCGAGATGGCTCCCAGCAGTAGCGCATATGCCGGAGAGATGAACCCCGACGCCGGCGTGATCGCAACCAATCCCACCACGATTGCGGTCGCCACGCCCACCGCGGTGACGTTCCCCGTACGGAAGTAGTCCAGCAGCGCCCACACGACGAGCGCCGCGGCGGGGGCCACAAGGGTATTCACGAAGGCCAGCGCCGCGATGCCGTCCGCCGCAAGCGCGCTCCCACCATTAAATCCAAACCACCCGAACCAGAGGAGCCCCGCGCCGAGGAGCACAAATGGAACGTTGTGAGGCAGCAGTGCGGTTCGCGCGTACTCGTGCCGGCTTCCCAAGACGAGGGCGGCCACGAGCGCGGCAACTCCCGCGTTGACATGCACGACCGTTCCGCCCGCGAAGTCCAGCGCGCCCAGCTCGCCCAACCATCCGCCACCCCAGACCCAGTGCGCTACGGGAGCGTAGACCACAAGGCCCCAGATCGCGATGAAGGTAACGTAGGGCACGAAGCGCATACGACCGATCAGAGCGCCGGAGATGAGCGCCGCAGTGATGATGGCGAAAGTTGCCTGGAACGCCATGAAGAGCATGTGGGGGATCGTCCCGCTGGGCTCCGTGTCGACTCCGCGCAGCAGCACCATCGAGAAGTCACCCACGAGGCTGTTCCCTTCTCCGAAGGCGAGCGAATACGCCAGCACCGCCCAGAGCACCATGGACACGCCGAGCGCCACGAAGCTCATCATCATCGTGTTCAAGGCGTTCCTGGAGTTAACGAGGCCGCCGTAGAAGAAGGCGAGCCCCGGGGTCATGAGGAGAACCAGCGCCGTCGAGATCAGCATCCAGCTGGTGTCGGCTCCCGAGATCGCGCCCTCCTGGGCCGCCACCGGAGCGGGCATTGCTGCGGCGTACAGCAGCGGAAGAACGAGAAGAATGAGTAGTGATCTGCGTGAGAGCTGCATGGGTGGTTTTTCCTCCAGTGGGTCCCCGGGGCAACTGCATGCGTCAAGACGCACATGTAGAGCCGCCATTGGCAAGGCGTATGCCATGGAAGCCGAGACCGGATAGAATCCCTTACTTATGCGGACAATCCGGCTTTAGGGAGCCCTTCCTGGGAGAACCTCGGGGATGGAAAGTCCTACACTGCGGTAGGACCTGAAGCCGAACCTACGAAAATGTAGGAACACGTTCGGACCGATCGGACAAGCTGTATTTCTCGACACGAAGGCCCATGATCCGCTCGCTAATACCCAGCTGTCGGGCGGTGGCGGCACGGTTGCCCTTGTTCACCTTGAGGGCGTCGATGATCAGCTCTTTTTCAAGCACGTCCAGCTGCACGTTGAGGGGTCCCGACCGCCCCTCGTCGACCTTGGCCATCTGGAGGCTGGGCGGAAGCAAGCGGGCGTGGATGACCTTTCCGTCGGCGAGCAGTACCGCCCGTTCGATGGCGTTCTCCAGCTCTCTGACATTTCCCGGCCAATGATAGGCCATCAACAGATCGATTGCGGGCGTGGACAGCCTTACGATGGACCGCTCATGCCTCCGCCCGTATTTCTCGATGAAATGATCCGCCAACAGGATGATGTCAGTACGGCGCTCCCGCAACGGCGGCACATGAATCGGAAACACGTTGAGGCGATAGTAGAGATCGGCCCGGAACCGACCCACTTCCATGTCCCGCTCGAGGGGACGGTTGGAGGCCGCCACGACGCGGACATCGGTCTTCAAGACCGTGCTGCTCCCGACCCGCTCGAATTCCCGCTCCTGTAGGACCCGGAGAAGGCGGAGTTGGGTCGCACCCGTGAGGTCACCGATTTCATCGAGGAAGATGGTGCCTCCCGAAGCACGTTCGAACCGCCCCTTTCTCTGCTGCACGGCACCGCTGAACGCACCTTTCTCGTGGCCGAAGAGTTCACTCTCGATGAGGCTCTCCGGAAGCGCAGCGCAGTTGACCCGTACGAAGGGGCCCTCCGAGCGTCGACTTCCGTAGTGAACCGCGTGGGCGATGAGTTCCTTGCCGGTCCCACTTTCACCCCGGATCAGCACCGTGGCATCACTTTGGGCGACCTGGCCGATCATCTCGTACACCGGCGCCATTTCGCGCGAATTGCCCACGATGTTGGACGGCTGGTAACGGTCCGCAAGCTCCCTCCGCAGGCGCTGATTCTCCTCCATCAACGCCTTCTCTTCCTCGGCGAACTGGCCGAGGCGTACGACGTGGGCGATGAGAGAGGCGAGGATCGAGAGAATGCGGATGTCCTCGTCGAAAGAAACGCCGTTCCCGTACGGCCGCTCGGCGCTCAGGGCCCCGATCGTTTCGTTACCAAGCCGAACCGGTACGCAGACGAAGGCCATCTCCCCGTTCGGACGATCTTTCAGCGAACGGGCGCGGCCCAGAAAATCCGGCTCGGTGGAGATCGAGGGTACAACAACGGGCTCGCCCGTCTGGACCACGCGCCCCGTGATCCCCTCGCCCAAACGGTATCTCCCACGCTCCCGCTGATCGGCAGAGAGGCCGATCGCCTCGTGAACCAAAATCTCGGACGTCCGGCGGTTCAGGACCGTCACGGTCGCGCAATCCACATCCAGGTGGCGTGAGAGCGCCTCGAGAATCGGCTTCATGGACGTGCCCAAGTCCGAAGCCTCGTCGAGGAGCGTGCTGGCTTCGTGAAGAAGCGACAGCGAACGGGATTGTACGTTGGAATCGGCCAAGGTCGACCCTGTCCTATGTCCTTGAGCGCAGATCGAGAGGACCACCCCGTTCCCGGCCAAGGACGGGGGCGTCGGAGGGCCGAGCGGGTGTGAACGCATCAAGCTACAAAAATGTAGGAGTCGGCGCACGGGGGGTGGGGTGGCTGCCCGGGGTCGAACGGGCCAGTACCCTTACCCCTAAAGGAGAGGGGCTGCCCGATCCGCAAGAGATCAGGGCAGCCCCGTCCAAGGTTGAAAAACAGTCGAACGTCTCTCGGCATCCCCCACACATACACCCTGCGGCACACATACACCCTGCGGCCAGTGCCAATTTAGTTGAGCGCGAAGGTCTTGCTGACGCCGAAGACAAGGGTGAGCTCGTGCGTGGCTGCAGCGTTCTCGTCGACTGCCCCCGAGAGAGCTGAGTCGTTCCAGATGCCCGAGATGGTGAAGTCGAGATCCGAGGCTGTGAATCCGTACCCGGCTTCCACGTACTGCGAACCCGTATCCCTTTTGAACACGTCGCTAAGGGCGTCCCCAAGGTCCGGAGTGTTGGCGAAGCTCCCGACCGTCGCAAACAAGCCCTCCTGCTCGATGGTGACCCCGATGAAGTTGTACTTCGAGTGTGGGGGGCCATCCCTATACTGACCGACCGAGTACTCAATCGAGATCGGACCGAGCCCCACCCCGAGGTTGACCTCCAGGTAGGTGTCGTCGAACTGCCCGGTATAGAAGTACCCGGTCCCGCCTAGGCTGACACTGACCTCGTCGCTGACGGCGACGCCGTAACTCGCATACAAGTCGACCTCCGCTCCGTCACCCACGTCCGCAGCCCACGTTCCCGCGGAGAAGTCGGTCACCGCCACGTCCAACCCGGCGCTCGCGGAAGAAGTCTTCTGGGGCGCCCCGCGGTAGTAATACTGGCTGACCCAACCGGCGTTGGCCGTCCATTCGGCCTCCTGGGCGGCGCCAACCAACGGCGTAACCAGAACCGCAACCAACGCCATCACACCTATGCTCAATTTCATGCGTTACTCTCCTCGAAACGTGATGGAGCGTACACGAGCGGCGACGTCCACCATTCGCACGGCTCCTGAACCATCGGAGCGACACAATGCGAGTCTCGTGCCAAAAATCACAAACCCGAGTCCAGGACGCGTTATCCCGTTGGAGGACAACCACCTAGAGATATCGGGCCCTGGCAAATGTGAACCTTTCCATCATACAAGACCGTGGGACCATCGTTTTTTCCTACTAAAATGTAGGAGCCCTTGTTGCAGGTATTCGAGCGTGCGAGTTTGTTCAGTAACGGGCTTCCGGCTGCGACGCCCCAACAGTACTGCCCGCCCATACGTCCTGATCCGTGACGCTGAAGCCACGACAAATGCAGACCAGACACTTTGACGAAATTGGGCCGGCACGGCATGACCGCCCCGGCCGAGGAGAGTCGCCTTAGGTGAGCGTATTACCGGGGTTTCCTGACCGCCGGACGGGCGAGCGCGTCCGTTCCGCCCTGCTCCACATGACGCTGCTCCTACTAGCGGTGCTCTGGGTCCAACCGGCCTCCGCCCTCCAAGAAAGCCGGCAGCTTTACAGGGTGCCGGCGGTTCGGGTGGACGGGGGGCCCGTGCTCGATGGCGTACTGGATGATGCGGTCTGGCAACAGGCCTCGGTGATCGACGAATTCGTTCAGCAAGAGCCGGAAGAAGGAGCGCCCGCCACCGAAAGAACCGAGGTCCTTATCCTGTACGACGCCGAAAATCTATACGTGGGTGTTCGCGCTTACGACTCCGATCCAAGCGGCATTATTTCCACCGAGATGCGGCGCGACTCGAACCGGATTCTGGACGAGGACAGTTTCCAGATCATCCTCGATACGTTCAACGACTCCCGGTCCGGTTACATGTTCGTGACGAGCCCGTATGGAGCGAAGCTCGAGCAGCAGATCTCGGACGAGGGACAAAGTGGACGCGTCAGTTTTGGTGGAACGTCGTCCACCGTCAATCGAGACTGGGACGGTGTCTGGGATGTGGCCGTGGGAACGATGCCGAACGGTTGGACCGCCGAGATCGCGATCCCCATGGTGACGGTGCGCTTTCCGGATTCATCGCGTCAAAGTTGGGGCATCAACTTCATGCGCAACATCCGGCGCAAGAACGAACAGGTGTTCTGGGCTCCGATTCCGCCGGCGTACGGGCTGACCCGGATCAGCCTGGCCGGAAGCCTCACCGACCTCGAGGATCTGAACCGCGGGCTGGACCTTCGAGTCAAGCCGTTTGTGGTCGGAGGCGGCAAGCGGACGCTCGACGAGGGCAACACCACGGAACGCGATATCGGGCTGGATGTGAAGTACGGGATCACCGCTGGGCTGAACCTGGACCTTACGCTGAACACCGACTTCGCACAGGCCGAAATCGACGACGAGCAGGTGAATCTGACGCGCTTCCCCCTGTTTTTCCCCGAGAAGCGCGAGTTCTTCCTCGAAAACGCCGGCCAGTTCAACGTGGGTGCGACGGCCGCGATACGACCCATCGCGGACCTGTTTTTCTCGCGCCGCATCGGGCTTTCGGATACCGGCGCTCATGTCCCGATCATCGGTGGTGCGCGGCTGACCGGAAAGGTGGGTCGGAACAGCGTGGCGATCTTGGACGTCCAGACGGACGATGCGTTGGGCCAACCGGGAGAAAACTTTTTCGTTGCCCGCTACGGTCGTGACATCCTCGCACGATCGCGGATCGGTGCGATCTTCATCAACAAACAAACCAACCTTTTCGACCAGGCGCCCGCCAGTCTCGATTCCTTCAACCGGACGTTTGGTGCCGACATGACGCTGTCACTCCACCCGGCGTTCACCGTCAGCGGCTTCCTCGCTCAGACGTCCAGCCCGGGGGTCACGGACGACCAACGGGGTGGTTTCCTTAACGCCACGTGGAGGGATTCGAGTTGGCGGATATACGGAGAGATGGCGGATCTCCAGGACAACTTCAACCCCGAGGTGGGCTTCGTTCCGCGCTTAGGCATTCAGACGAAAAAGGCACATTTCGAGTACAATCCGCGACCCGATCGCTTCGGCATCCGCGTATTGGAGCCGATGGTCAACGCCGTGTTCACCGAAGACCAGACCGGCCGGCTGCTCACCCGGCGGATACACAACATGCTCGGAATACGCTTCCAGAACGGTGCCTACGTACTCTTCTGGTACAACGATTTGTTCGAGAGGCTCGACCAGCCGTTTACGGTGGTAAGGCGTCCCCCCGAGGAGGGCGGCGACGTAGTGGTCGAGGCCGGCCAGTACAACTTCGGGGATTGGCGCTTCTCCTTCAACAGCAACCCGGCCCGTCGCGTCTACGCCAGCGTGTCTTACGGCCCTCAGGGGTTCTTCGACGGCACACGCACGGACACCAACTTCACCTTGGGTACCCGGCTGACTGAGCAGTTTTCGGCGGAGGCCGGACATTCCCGCAACGACGTGGACCTTCCTGGAGGAGCCTTTGTCACATCCGTGACTTCGTTCCGCATCGACTACGCGATGTCACCCACGGTGTCGCTGCGAACGCTGACCCAGTACAACTCGTTGACGGAGCAGTGGAGCACCGCAGTACGATTCCGGTACACGTATATGCCCGGGAGCGACCTCTACATCGTCTACGATGAGATACGGCGCGACGCGACCGGGTTGGTCGAGATCCAGGATCGTCAACTGATCCTGAAGCTAACCTACTTGATGTCGCGGTAACGTCGGCTTTTTACGGGCTTCGGTCGCGCGCTGCTGTCAGGCTGCGGCCCGGCGTTAGCCCAAGTCGTCCAGAACCTTTCGGAGCGTCTCCAGGGCCTGGGTGGCTTGGGCCTCGGAGAACACGAGGGGCGGCCGCAGTCGGATGGAGCGCGGTCCGCAGGAAAGGATCGCCAGGCCCCGGTCCCAACACCCCTGCACGACCCGGCCCCGCGTGTCTCCGTCCGGCAGGTCGAAGGCCACGAGCAACCCCCGCCCCCGCACATTCGAGACAGTTTCGAACTCTCTGGCCAGGGACTCCAGCCCCTCTTTGACGGCGACGCCCACGCGGACGGCATTTTCCACGAGGCCGTCCTCCTGGATGACCTCCAGGTAGCGGGCACACCGAACCATGTCGGTGAGGTTTCCACCCCAAGTGGAGTTGATGCGGCTCGATACGTGGAAGACGTTTGATTCGATTTCGTCGATGCGCCGCGTGCTCATCAAGCCGCAGACCTGAGTTTTCTTTCCGAAGGCGATCAGGTCGGGCACAACCCCGGTCTGTTCGTACGCCCACATCGTCCCGGTCGCACCCAGACCTGTCTGAACCTCATCGAAGATGAGTAGCACCTCGTACCGGTCCGCGTATTCCCGGAGCTTGGCAAAGAACTCGGGCCGAAAGTGATGGTCGTCACCCTCCGCCTGAATGGGCTCGATGAGGATGGCGGCGATGCCGTCCGGATCATGCTCGAAGGCAGCCTCGATTTCGGCACAAGCCACTTCCTCCTTGGCCGCGACGACTTCCTCGTCCATCGGGAAGTCGATGTAGGGGCTGTAAATCCGAGGCCAATCGAACTGCGGGAAATCATCCGTCTTGGCCGGATCCGTATTCGTGACCGAAAGTGTATAACCGGTTCGTCCATGAAAGGCGTCCCGGAAATGGAGAATCTTGTCCGCTCCGCATTTGACGCCACGCGCCCGGTTCTTCTGAGCCTTCCAGTCGAAGGCCGCCTTCATGGTGTTCTCCACCGCGACCCCCCCGCCCGCCACAAAAAAGAGGTACCGGAATTCGGCCGGAACGGCCAAAGCCCGGAACGTCTTGACGAAGGCCGCAAACTCCCGGGAGTACATATCGCTGTTCGACGGATTTGCCAGCGCCGCCGTCATGAGGGACTCCCGGAATCCCTCGTCCCTCAACTTGGGATGATTGTGACCTACCGGGAGGGTGGCGAAGTATCCGTAACAATCCAGGTACTCCTTCCCTTCCAGCGCATCGACGATGACCGCACCATGGGATTTCTCGAGATCTATGACCACGTGGAACCCGTCCACGAGGATGTTCTCTTTTAGGACCTGAAAAACCTGATCGGCCGGAATTTCGACCTTGGGCATGTCGCTCTCCTAGAAGGCTGTTGAAGGAGCACGAGGGAGATGGACTCGTAACGCAAAAACGGCGAGAACCAAAACGGCGAGAACCCCGGAGAGCAGGCAGGACCATGAGGTCCGGTGTCGCCACGACACCCCTGCCCCGGGTTCAATCCAGGCGGGGGTCGGGCGGAGCGAAGATTTCGGGTCGGGCGTCGACAGGGCGTAGGGTCATGGTGGATGTAATCTAATGTGGTTTTGCAGAAGTGTGTCTGCCACATTAGCCTAATTCGGCTTGCTCGAGCCCAAATTCCTCCTCGGTCACGGACAATTTCATCGATGATCGCCGCCAAGGCGCAGGACGACTCAGAGGCAGGACCGGCAATACCGGAACTCCTGGTCGATCCCGAGTGGTTGGGGGACCACATCGGTGATCGACGTGTGCGGACTGTGGATCTCCGGGATCGAGAGGCGTATGCCGGAGGGCACATTCCAGGGTCCGTCCAGTTGGATCTCCAAGACCTCGGCGAGAGCCGCGACACGTGCGAGAACATGGTATTACGTCCGGCCGATTTCGCACGTGTCATGGCGGAGCTCGGGATCTCCGACCGGGACACCGTGGTGGCGTACGATGAGCACTGGGGCTTGCCCTCGGCCCGGCTCATCTGGGCCCTGCATTACTACGGCCACTGGTCGGCCGCCGTACTGAACGGAGGTTGGGACCGCTGGCAGGACGAGGGCCGGCCTATGACAGGGGTGCCGAGGTCGGACGGCCCTGCCATTTCAGGCAGCCCTGCCATTTCGGACGGCCCTGCCATTTCAGCCGGTCCGGTGCAAGGGGAGAGGGTCAGCTTCAAGGCACACCCGAACCCGGATGTCGCCGCCGACTTCGAGTGGATCGCCGACCGGGTGGGTCGTGAGAACGTCATCCTTCTGGACACACGGACCCACACCGAGTTCGATCAGGGGCACTTGCCCGGGGCAAAATGCTGGGATTGGTTCAACGCAGTGCCCGCCGGATCCTGGGAGTGCTCCCGGGACCCTGAGGCGCTTCGGTCGGAGCTGGCGGAGCTCGAAGTCTATCCGTCTGATGAAGTCGTCGCTTACTGTAGGTCGGGCATGCGGGCTGCGCACACGTACGTGGTGCTCAAGCACGCCGGCTTCCCTCATGTACGGTTGTACGACGGTTCTTGGCAGGAGTGGAACATGAGAGGCACGCCCGGCCATCATGAGAAGGATGACCGATGAAGATGTCGAAGTGAATACGGTCCTTGGGCTGACGGCTTGGGCGGTGGCGGCCGTCGTGTACGTGGCCGCTCACGCCGTGGACACCGAGTTTTCGATGTTTTGGGTGTTCGGTCTCGCGTTCGGATTCGTCCTTCAACGAGCGCGGTTTTGCTTCGCATCGGCCTTCCGAGACATCTTCCTGCTGGGGCACGCCCGCAACATGAAGGGGCTCCTCTTGGGCCTCGCTGTGGGGTCCGTGGGGTTTGCGCTCGTCATGAGCCGCCAGGTGCCCATGACCTCACTGGGCATCTATCCGCCCTCGGCCAACGTACTGCCGCTCGGAATCCACACGGGACTCGGCGGACTCCTGTTCGGTGTAGGCATGGTGCTGGCCGGTGGGTGTGTGTCCGGCAGCATCTACCGAATGGGAGAGGGATATGTCGCCTCCGGGGTGGCCTTCGCCGGAGTGATGGGTGGCCTGCTGGTGTCGGCGCACACGTGGAATTGGTGGTGGGAGGCCCACATCGCCACGGCCCCGCGCTTCTGGCTCCCTCACTGGATCGGGCACCCGGGTGCATTGGTCGTCACCTTGCTCGCTCTGGCTGCCATCTACGTGTGGGTGGTGTCGATAGAACACCGGGCCGGAGTGGTCGTCCCCCCGGCGTCGGGAGCCCGCCCAAAAGCTGCCCGCCCACAAACTGAGAGCGTCGCCGACGATCTCAGATCAACTCTGCGACGGCTGTTCGTTCAAGCATGGCCTGTACTTCCCGCAGGGGCCGTGTTGGGCGCCCTCAACGTTCTGCTCTTCACGGCCAGAGAGCCCTGGGGGTTCACGGGCGAGGTGTCGCGCTGGTCCATCGCGATGGCCTCGATCGTCGACGCCGCACCTAGTCCCCTTGCCGGAGTGGAGTCGCTACCGGGCTGTGTTCTGGTGCCTTCGGACGGACTCTTCTTCAACCATATGTTATTCCTGGTGTTGGGAATGTTCTTCGGCTCTTTCGCCGCCGCGGTCGGGGCCGGAGAATTCAAGGTTAGGCTTCCCAAACGTCCCGTTCGGTACGCCCAGTCACTCGGTGGCGGGGTGATCATGGGGTACGGGGCCGGAATCGGCATGGGATGTACGATCGGAGCCTTCTTCTCGGCGATTCCATCCCTGGCGGTGAACGGCTGGGTGTTCGGAGGGTTCCTTGCACTCGGTGCCTGGATCGGTACTTATGTGATCCAGCGGATCGAGTAACATCTCATCCGAGACCTGAGTGGGGGAACAAGCCGACCCCTCATTCGCTCTCGCGTGGGTCGCCCTCGTCCAGGATCTGCCGCGTGCGGCCCGCTCGGTAGTTACGGACCGCTTCCCGGATTTCGGGATACTTGTTTCCGAGTATTTCAGCAGCGAATAGCGCGGCGTTCGTCGCCCCGGCATTGCCGATGGCAAGGGTCCCGACAGGGACGCCTGCCGGCATTTGCACGATCGAAAGCAGTGAGTCCAGCCCATCCAGCGCCCAGGCCTTCATCGGCACGCCCAGAACCGGAACGACCGTCTTGGCGGCCATCATTCCCCCGAGGTGGGCGGCCCCCCCCGCGCCCGTGATGATCACCTCGAGACCCCGATCTTCGGCGTCGTCGGCGTATTCGATGCAAAGGTCCGGCGTGCGGTGGCCGGAGATTACTCGAACCTCATGAGAGATACCGAGCACTTCGAGCGTTTCCGATGTACGCTGCATGGTCTCCCAATCCGACTTGGATCCCATGACGACGCCAACGAGTGGTTGGGATTCGTTCATGCCAGGAGCTTGTACAAGCGGCCCTGCGTGGTCAAGAGTCATGGATCCGAGAAGCCGGCGCCTGTCCCGTCGAGCTTCGCCCACCCGCCATCGGTCGGCCAATTCGACCTCGGAAAAAGAAACACTTGTTCCAGGGCCACCAGGCCCACATCTTTCACCTGTCTAAATGTGTTTCGACTCCCCGAGGAAGAGCTCATGCATCGTACGATCCTGTCCGCCGCTGTACTCCTCGCCTGTCTGCTGGTGGCGATGCCGGCCATGGCGCAAAGATACCAGTGGAATTCCGACCGCCCGGACGGGCATGCCCCCGCCGGGGTCAAGGCGGACTTTACGCTCCCCGGAGGGGAGATCTACGTGGGCTACCGGTATTTTGAGGAACAATTCAGAGGCACGCTCGTTGGCACAGTCGAGTTGACCAGCGAAGAGGTGCTGGATTTCTTCACCGTCGCGACGCCGACCTACGACCGCGCAGTACATGAGGTCGAGCTTCGTTTAGGGGTTACCGACTGGGGCACGTTGGAAGTCTCGATGCCCTTCTTGCGGAACGACATGCTCAAGGAGACGAGCCTTGCGTTGTTCCAGACTACATCCGACGTCCTGGGTGATGTCAGCGTTCGGGGGTTGTTCCGCCTCCTCGAGATGGACGAGTATCGGCTGAGCCTTACCCTCGGCGGCACCGTGCCGACGGGAAAACTCGGGAAGTCAGGTCCCACCGTCACAGGGACTGGGGTCCTACCCTTTGCGATGCAGGGCGGCTCCGGTAGCCCGGACATCCTGGCCGGCGGCACGTTCCAAGTACAGAATGACATAGCCTCGGTCGGAATCCAGTTCAACTCGGTGATCCGCTTCATGGACAACCGGGCGGATTACCGCCTCGGTAACCGTTACGACTTCTCGGTCTGGGGAGCCTACAACCTTTCCGACTGGCTAAGCTTCTCCATGAGAGGATTTTTCGAACATTGGAACCGAGTCGAGGGCGTCGAGTCACGCACGAACGGAGCGGAGGACCCTCTCGCGAACTCCTTCGCCCAGGGGGGAGAACGCTTCGTCATCCCGTTCGGCTTCAACCTCTACCTCCGCGAGGGCAACGCGGCGGGACACCGGCTCTCAGTCGAGCTCTACTACACGGCCCACGAAGACCTGAATGGGCCGCAGCCGTCCATGGACCGGACCCTGGTCGTTTCCTGGCAAACCCTGTTGTTTTAGTGTCGCGTTCCTGACGCAACAGGGTTCCCGATCAAAACGTCCCGCCAGCTCGACCGGGGGGCGTTTTTGGTTTCCCTACACAACACGCACCATGTGATAGTTCTTCTTGCCTTTCCGAAGAAGCAAAAATCTCTCCTCGACCGTATCGTCGATCCTGACCCTCACCTCAACGTGCTCGACCCGGATGTTGTTTATAGAAAGCCCTCCGCCCTCGATGGACCGCCTCGCCTCTCCCCGCGACTTGCACACACCCGCATCCGCAAACAGGTCCAGGACGCCGGTGCCGTCGCCCTCCAGCTCGACCCGGGCGATCTCGCTCGACGGGACGTCCGAGAAGACCTCTGCGATCTGGTCCGCCCCGAGTCCGGCGATCTCACCACCGAACAGCACGTCGGTGGCCCCCTGCGCACCTGCCAGACCATCGCCACCATGGACTCGCCGCGTCACATCCTCAGCAAGCGCACGGTGGGCCTTGCGCTCATGCGGCCGCTCGGAATGAGTTGCTTCGAGCTCGGAGATCTCTTCGGAACCGAGCAGCGAGAAGTACCGGAGATACCGAATGACGTCCCGGTCATCGACCGTCATCCAGAACTGGTAGAACCGGTAGGGTGACGTGAGTGCCGGGTCCAGCCAAACAGCGCCGGCTTCTGTCTTGCCGAACTTGTGCCCACCCGCCCCCGTAAGCAGAGGGTACGTGATGCCGTAGGCCTTCTCTCCTCGCATGCGACGGACCAGATCGATGCCCGCGATGATATTCCCCCACTGGTCGCTGCCGCCCATCTGAAACGTACATCCGTATCGCTCGTTCAACTGAACGAAGTCGTACGCCTGAAGGAGCGCGTAGCTGAACTCCGTATAGGAGATCCCCGTCTCCTCGTTCTCCACCCGCCGCCGGACAGACTCCTTCTTGAGGAGCGTGTTGACAGAAAAGTGCTTTCCGACGTCGCGAAGGAAGTCGACCATGGAGATCTCGCCGAGCCAGTCCAGATTGTTGACTGTTCGAGCCGGGTTGGCGGAGCCTTCGAAGTCGAGAAAGTGCTCCAACTGCGCACGGATCGCCGCGATGTTTTCGGCCGCTTTCTCCTTTGTGAGGAGCTGGCGCTCCTCAGTCTTCCCAGAGGGGTCTCCGATGAGCCCGGTCCCGCCACCGACGAGCACGATCGGATGATGCCCGGCCCTTTGCATATGCATGAGGCCCATGATGGGCACAAGAGTGCCCACATGAAGGCTTGCCGCCGTGGGATCGAAGCCGATATACGCTGTTACCGGACCCTCGGCGAGAGCAGCCTCCGCTCCTTCGGTGGAGTCCTGTAGCATGCCTCGCCAGCGATATTCTTCCAGTAGGCTCATGTTACTCGGTCGCGTGTTGTGCTGCCGAATCGGAATCGCTTGAGACCCGGCGCGGAAGCCGAAAGATGGTGCGTAAAGGATGGTCGGCAAGCGCCATCAGGCTCCCATCAAGCACCGCAGGCTCCCATCAGGCACAAATCATGCTCCCATCAAGCGCCTTCAATCGCGCGTGACGCCCGAAAAAACCGCGCGCACTGCGGCCCGATCGGCCTTACCGTTCGCGTTCATGGGGAGCGTATAGGCGAACTCGACGCGCCTCGGCAACTCAGAGGCGGAAAGCCGCTCTCGGGCCTGCGCCATCAACGCCTTCCGATCCGCCTCTACCCCAGGATCGGGTACGATGAGTGCGACGACCGCCTCGCCCCAAACGTCGTCCGGAACACCCGCGACTGCCGCAGCGGAGACGCCCGGCAGGCCCTCCAGTACCACCTCCACCGATCGTGGATCGACGGTCGCCCCTCCGGTCACGATCCGATCACTGATCCGGCCGGTAATCCAGAGATGGCCATCACTGTCGACCCGTCCGAGGTCCCCGGTCGCAAGCCACCCCTCCTCGTCCACCGCACTGGGAGAGACCGTGTCGCCCCGCACGCAGATCTCTCCATCCTTCTGAATCCGGAGTTCGAGGCCGTCGATCGGAAATCCGACCGTGCCCGGCTTCTCCGCCACGAGGTCCGGGGGGGCGGTCGCGACCTGCGAACACGCCTCCGTCAACCCGTACGTGAGGGCGACCGGATATCCTTGTTCGAGAGCGCTCGGAACCAGCATGCCACCAGCCGGCGCACCACCGATCAGGAGGCAACGGAGCGTCGAGGGAACGGCCTCCCCTCCCCTCACATCGAGCAGCCGCCGGAGCATGGTGGGAACCAGCGAGGTGTGTGTAAGACCGTCCCGCCCGATCAATTCCGCCAGCAGATCCACGGAAAACCGCCCTCGGACCAGCAGCGCGCATCCCACGTGGGCCGCTCGATGTACGAGTGTGAGCCCGCCGACGTGGCCGAGGGACAAGGAGGCGTACCAGCGGTCCCGCTCGGTGAGGCCTAAACGCGCCACAGACGCCCTAGCGCTCGCTTCGAGGGCCGAAGGATGGATGGGGACCACACTTGGGTCACCGGACGTGCCTGAGGTCCAGAGGAGGGCGACGGGGCTCAGCCCGGGTTGGGGTGTGGCGCCCTGCACGGATGCCCCGTCCTCTACGGCACCCCCACCCTCCTCGCCCGCCGGCCTGGGGAGATCGTCGAGCGTCATGACCCAGTCCGCATCGAGCGCCACATCGTGCGCGTCCTGTTCCGTGCTGAGGATCAGGTCAGGCGCGATCGCATCGAGCGCTCGCTCCATGACAGCCGCGCCCAACCGAGGATTAAGGGGCGCAAGGACGGCCCCGGTTCTTGGGACGGCCCATACGGCCTGAACGGCCAACGGGCTCGGGTGGGCCACGAGCGCGACGGTCGAGCCGGGACCGGCCCCGAGAGGTGCGAGGCGGCGGGCCATGCGGCCCACCGCGGCGTCCAGCTCGGCGTACGTCCATACACGACGGTCGTCTTCCAGCGCAGGAGCGTCGGGGCGAGCGTGGGCCGCCGCCCGGAGTGCATCGCTCACCCGAAAGCCAGGCCCGCGGCCAAAAGCAAACCGTACAGACCAACCACCCGGGCGGTGCCGGCCAGTGCCGGGATCAACTCTCGCGGGTCGTCCCTGGTCATGATGAGGGTCAGAGGTGAGGCGGCGGCCGCCCCCGCGGTAACGGCGATCAGCGCGGCCGCCGGCCAATCGAACACGCTAACCCCGAGGACCGGAATGGTGAACCCGACCGCCATCAGGATGGCATACTCGACCCGGCTCCCCTTCCGGCCGAACCGCACGGCCAGAGTACGCTTGCCGGCCGATCTGTCGGTCTCGAGATCTCTGAGGTTGTTGGCCACCAGAATCGCCGTGCTGAGCGCGCCCATGCCCGCCCCGGCAAGGAGCACATCCCCGGGGACCGCGAGCGCCTGCACCCAGTAAGTGCCGCCGACTGCGATCAGACCGAAAAATACAAAGACGAACGGGTCGCCCAGGCCGTGATACGCAAGCGGATAGGGTCCGCCGGTGTAGGCGACCGCACAGAGGAGCGACGCGAGGCCGATCCACACGATCGGCCATCCGCCCACGACCACCAGGTAGACGCCGACCGAGGCTGCGGCAGCGAGCACCGCTACCATACCCCACCACACGTGTGCAGGTGGAATCAGGCCCGCCTGTGTCACGCGCACCGGGCCGACCCGGTTCGGCGCATCGGCCCCCCGCACGAAGTCGTAGTAGTCGTTGGCAAAGTTCGTGCCGATCTGGATGCAAACCGCACCGGCAAGAGCGGCCACCACCGGGAAAAGTGCGAAGGCCCCGTGCGCCTCGGCCAGGCCGGCCCCAACGAGCACGGGAGCGGCGGCGGCGGTTAACGTTTTGGGGCGCGCAGCCTGCACCCAGGCGGAGGCCCGGTTCACGGGAGGGATCGCCCTACCAGGGCAGCCAGGGAAACTTGCGAAAGTCCGGATCGCGCTTCTCCAGATAGGCGTTCTTCGCCTCCTTCGCTTCTTCCGTCATATAGAAGAGGAGCGTCGCGTTCCCGGCGAGTTCCTGGATTCCCGCCTGCCCATCGAGGTCGGCGTTGAAGGCGGACTTGAGCAAACGGATCGCCAGCGGGCTCTTGTCCAGGATCTCCTGAGCCCACTTCCAGCCCTCCGCTTCGAGTTCGTCCACCGGCACCACCGCATTGACCATTCCCATCTCGAGCGCCTCGTGGGCACTGTACTGGCGACACAGGTACCAGATCTCCCGTGCTTTCTTCTGGCCCACCATACGAGCCAGGAAAGAGGCCCCGAAACCGCCGTCGAAGCTCCCGACCTTGGGGCCCGTCTGGCCAAAGACCGCGTTGTCGGCGGCCAGCGTGAGGTCGCAGACGACGTGCAGCACGTGCCCCCCGCCGATCGCGTAACCCGCCACCAAGCAGATGACAGGCTTGGGCATGGTCCGCATATAACGTTGGAGCTCCAGCACGTTGAGGCGGGGCACGCCGTCCTCCCCGACGTAGCCCGCGTCGCCGCGTACCCTCTGGTCTCCCCCCGAGCAGAACGCGTAACCGCCGTCCTCCGCCGGTCCCTCCCCCGTGAAGAGCACGACCCCGATGCGCGTGTCTTCTCCGGCGTTCCTGAACGCCTCCTGAAGCTCCAACAGTGTCCCGGGCCGAAAGGCATTTCGTACTTGAGGCCGGTTGATGGCGATACGAGCCACCCCGTCCGCCTTCTTGTACGTGATATCCTCGTACTCCTTGACGACTTCCCACTGCGGCTCGCTCATCAACTTCCCCCACCTAGCTCGCTCATCGGATTACCCCACCTGGAGAGTTCATGGTTACAATAGCGCCGTAACCGCTCGGCGCACCGCCTCGGCCACGGCCTCGCGGCTGCACTGGTTCTGGTCGCGGTCGCTTCGAACCTCCAAGATCCGCGGTCCGGTGCCCGCAAGCACTTCCCCGAGTGCGTCCGCGGCGCCGCTCGGATGATCCACGCGCCGGTAAGGGATCCCGTACAGCTCAGCCGTATGGTGGAAGTCGAGCCCGTGCGAAGTCGCGAAATACTGGGTGAATTCGGGTTCATGATCCCGGATCGGGAGCATATGAAAGATGCCCCCACCGTCGTTGTTGATCACGACGAACACGATGTCCAGCCGATGTTTGGCGACGGCGAAGAGTCCGTTCATGTCGTGGTAGAATGCGACGTCTCCCACAACGGCGACGATCGGAGATCGCCCGTCACTCGCCGCAGCGATCCCGGCCACCGTAGACACGATCCCGTCGATTCCGCTCGCTCCACGGTTGCCGTATACGCGGAGAGGCTTCCCTCCCCCGCCGTATGCGTCCAGATCCCTGACCGGCATGGAATTGGACACAAAAAGCGTCGTGCCTTCGGGGACCCCAGCAACCACTAGAGCCAACACGTCACCCTCGAGGGCACCGCCAGCTTCGGAGGTCCGAAAATCACAGACCGCCTGCCTCGCGGCCTGATCGATCTCTCTCCACCGCTCGCGCCAGGACGGAGGGGCCTTGGCCCCGGACCACTCATCCGTGACGGCCCGTATGAACGAGACCACCTCTGCTCGGACGCTGAGCGAAGCCACGCCCAGATGATCCTTCCAGCAATGTCTCGACGTGATCCTCACCTGGGGCACATGAGCGAGCTCGCTCAGGAACGCCAATAACGAAGCGGACACCGGTGAGCCCCCGATGCGGATTATGACGTCGGGTTTGAGCACCTCTCGAAGATTCGCGTCGAGAAACGATGCAAGAAAAAGGTCGTACCGCGCCACCACGTACTCCGCGCAGTGCTCGCTGAAGCGTACACCGGAGAGAGGATCAGCGAGCACGGGAAACCCTGTGGCGCGAGCCAGATCTCCGATGGCCGGCCCTACGGTTTCGGGATCGGTAACCGGACCCGCGATGATCAACCCGCGTGAGCCACCCGCCAACGCGGCTGTAACCGCGCGTACCTCGTCCTCGATTGGGGCAACCCCCCACTGCTCCACAACCGGCACGATGGGGGCACCATCCATGTGGCCGTCTACTCCGACCGGATCGGCCAAACGGAGACTCACCGCCTGCTCCGCACTGAGTTCGACCGGCTCCAGAGGCTTGTCGAGCGGAAAATTCACATGGACGGGGCCGGGATCCATCCCCGTCGTCCCGGCGACGGCCCCGCACGCGAGCCGGCGCACGCCCTGGAGATCACCCGCCGAGGGTTCACCGGCATCGAGGCTCTCCCGTACGAACGAACCGTAGAGGTGGGACTGGTCGATCTTCTGGTTTGCGTCCGTCCCCCGGAGCGTGTGCGGCCGGTCAGCAGTGAGCACAAGCAGCGGCACTCCGGCCTGTGATGCCTCGATTACCGCTGGAAAAAGGTTCGCGGCGGCGGTGCCGGACGTCGTGATCACGGCCGCCGGACGCCGTGTGGTTTTCCCGAGCCCGAGGGCGAAAAATCCGGCACATCGCTCATCCAGATGGACCCACATCCGGATCCGAGCTTCCCTCGCACACGCCATCACCAAAGGCGTCGATCTGGACCCGGGCGCGAGACAGACATGTTCGACCCCCACGCGAGCCAATTCGTCGATGAAGGCCCTGACCCAGGCGGTGGTGACCGCCGGGCCGCTCATCGTGCTCCGCTCGCCGCGAGGGCCCTCAACATGGGCTCGAACTTGATGCTCGTTTCCTCCCATTCGAGGCCGGGATCCGAGCCCTCAACGATTCCAGCGCCCGCAAAGAGCCTCCACCGAAGATCCTGAACGACCGCACAACGAAGCGCCGGTACGAACACACCATTCCCATCCAGATCGAACCATCCCACGGGGCCCGCATACCAACCACGCTCGAAAGGCTCCACTTCGTCGAGGAACTCCAACGCGGCGTCACGAGGAAGGCCGCACACGGCAGGCGTGGGGTGGAGGGCCTCGAGCACCGTAAGGGCCGACGTGCCCTCGGGAAGCCGGGCGCGGATCTCCGTCTCGAGGTGCTGAAGCCGGGCCAGCGTGAGGACGTGGGGCTCCGGCTGAGCCTCGACGTTTTCGGCCAGCGAGCCCAGCCGGGCAACCATATCATCGAGCGCGATGCGATGCTCCACCCCCTCCTTCTCACTGGCCAGCAACCGCTTCGCGAGTCGCTTCTGCTCTCCTGGCGTCTCTCCGCGCGCCACGGTACCCGCGACCGCGGTGGCGTGGAAACGGTCTCCCGAAACGGTGGTCACCGTTTCGGGGGCGGCCCCGGCAATCGCACATCCCTCTTCCGGCTCGAAGTAGAAGACGTTACTGCCGCGGTTCTCCTGCCACAGATGATGGACGACTTCGATCGGATCCAGACGACGCTCAGTGATCAGGTCGAGCGTTCGGGCGAGAACAACCTTGGAGACTCGGCCCTCGCGGATTGCGGCCAGGGCGTCCTTCACCGCGGCGTCCCAGCCGGCTCGCTCCGTTTCGTCCCTGGTGAAGGGAACCTGGGGGGAGGGTGCCGCTCTGGGACCCCATCCCGTTGGATCTCCAGGCCCATCCTCCCCCACCGTCTCGAGCTCTCGGCAAATTCGCTTCGCATGGGTCAACAAACGGGTCAGGATCGATTCGGCCTCGCCGCCCTCTGGGTCGACAAGCATCCGCACGGTCAGGAGAGGGACCTCCCCTGCAACGCTCTCTAACTCGAGCGCCGGGACATGGAAAAGAGCCGGCGGAAAACCCGACCAAAGGTCCGCTGTCGGGTACTCCGGGCGAAATGCGAAGCCGCCAAAAAATCTCAGGCCCGAAGCGTCGCCCACACCCTGCACGGAGCCGGGATCGAAGAGGGCAAGGGCATTCGCCTCGATCCCGGAGAAAGGTCCGCCCGACGGGTCCGACGGGTGAGTCCCTTCGGCCGGCACCGTCGCCAGAGCCCCCGAATGGGCGATCCAGCGGTCGGACCTCGCCCAGAACCCCCGAGGACCGCCGCCGGCACGCCGAAGAAAGCGCACCGGATCGGCACCAACGACGGGACCGGTCACAGCCAGCACTCGTGCCTGTGCAATCGCAGCGGTGTTCGCCGGGTTCATGGCTCCGGGGTTTCTGGAAAACGCGCGCAGCTTCTCGGTCCTTCGGCGGGCCCACGCCAACGTTCTTACGCAGAGCCAATATACGGGAATGAGGCAGATGACCAAGGAGAAGCCCTCAAACAGAGTCTCTGATATATTTAGCCACTGCCCCCGGGTGGTCCCGGGGGGCCTCTCAAACGCCGCGTCGGTGCCGAGGGGCTTGCGCCACAGCCGGCTCCGCTATTAACGAGGTGAAGTCGTATTCAGTATCGAGCAGGCGCTCTCTTTGGCGCTGGTACTCAGGCTGGCGCTGGTTCTCAGGTGTGAAGGCTGTTGGTCTATGGTCGAAGAAACCTCACGGGAAGGAACCCGGGTGATCCTCTCGGTGGCAATCCTCGCGCTTGTGCTTCTCGCGCCACTCCCGTTGGAGGGCCAGAACCCCCTTCCGCGCACACAGGAGCCGGAGGACACCGTGCTGGTGCAGGAGCCAGGGGACTCGGCCCTGGTGCAGGAGTTGGAGGATACTGTCCTGGTGCCTGTCGGACCTCCGAAGCCGGAGATCTACATGGCTGACCTCTCGGTTTTCGACGGTCTGCACTACCTCGGCCCTCTTCAGAAGGTCACCAACGGGACCAACTCCTACGACAATCAGCCGATGTTCACGCCGGACAGTCACTCGCTTCTGTACACCACCGAGTACGGTTACGGGAACCGGGTCCAGACCGAAATCCATCGCTACTATCTCTCTTCCAGGCGCGAAATCCGGATCACGCGCACCGACGAGAGCGAACATTCACCCACGCCTATCCCCGGAGATCGAGCCTTTTCGACCATCCGTGTCGAGGCCGACTCCACCCAGCGCCTTTGGCGGTTTACGATGCAGGGCATGGACGGCGAAGTGTTGTTCCGGAATCTGGAAGCCGTCGCTCACCATGTATGGGGTAATGAGTCGACCGTGCTCCTCTACGTATTGGGTGACCCTCCCACCGCCCGGATCGCGGATCTCACGACCGGACAGAGCGAGGTTGTGCACCGAGGCGTCGGACGGTCTATGAACAAGATTCCCAATCGGAACGCCTGGAGTTTTGTCGAGAGGTTCTCCCCCGGCCGGGCGTGGATCAACGAAGTCAACATTGGGACACACGAAGTCCGGCGAATTATCTCGACCGTCGGGGGCGGCGAGTTCCATGCCTGGACCCCCGAGGGCGTCCTACTCATGGCCATGGGCAGTCACATCTATCAGTGGGACCCCGAAGTGGACGAGGATTGGCGCCGTGTAGCGGATCTGGGGGATCTGTTGGTGACGGCCAGCCGCATCGCTGTGAGCCCGGACGGATCCAAGATCGCGATCGTGGGAACCCCGATACCGGACGTCGAACCGGAAGAGCTGGGGTTTACCGCCCCTTCGACTGTGGCCCCAGGCGGTAGATGAACCTCAGCATCACGTACTGACCGAGTGATTCGATCCTCTCCTCCTGGATGAGGCTCGCCGAAGTGGTGATATTCACTCCCTGATTCTGGTTCAGCAGGTCGAATACTACGAGCACTTCATTGGAGGTCGTCACCTTTTTGGAGGAGGACTATGAGATTCGCTCTTGTGATTCCCGCCGTCCTGTTTCTGCCGGGAATCGTCTTGGCCCAAGCGTCGGATGGGGTATTTCTCGAAGAGCTCACCTGGACCGAGGTGCGCGAAGCGCTGGCCGCAGGCACTACGACGGTGATCATCCCCACCGGCGGGACCGAGCAGAACGGGCCCCACATGGTGCTGGGCAAACACAACTACCTCGTTCGCCACAAGGCGGGGGAGGTCGCTCGACGTCTGGGAAACGCCCTGGTGGCCCCTGTCATGGCGTATGTACCGGAGGGGAACGTCGACCCACCCACGGGACACATGCGCTTCCCCGGAACGATCACGACACCACCAGAGGTGTTCGAGCAGGTGCTGGAGTTCGCGGCCCGAAGCGTCAAGGAGCACGGCTTCCTCGACATCGCGCTGCTCGGTGACAGTGGGGGCAATCAAGCGTCACAGGCCGCTGTGGCGGCGCGCCTCAACCGGGAGTGGGCGGCAACGCCAGCCCGCGTGCATCACCTGACGGACTACTATCCTGGTCCGGGCGACGCCTGGCTGGTCACGCAGGGCGAGCGCCCGGAGGACGTCGGCTCGCACGCCGGCATGCACGACACGGCGAGCCTCATGTTCCTCAACCCGGCCATGCTGCGGCTCGATGAGTTGGCGCCCGGCATATCCGGCGACGGCAGCGGTGTTGTCGGCAACCCCGCCCGCTCGACAGCTGCGTATGGTGAGCAGATCCTGGAGATGCAGATCGACGCCGCCGTTCGCCAGATACGCACACTTCGTGAGCGCAGCCGATAACACCCCTCAGGAATAGGGCATTGGGGGCTCTTTCCCGATCAGCCGCGCGTAGACCGCCAACGATCCGCGATGGTGAGCCGTGTGATCGACGATCCCCGATACCACTGCAAGTCGTGGCGCGCCTCCCATGATCCGGGTGTCGGGAATCGGCTCGAAGAGGACCTGATCTGACGCCGCACCCACGACTCCCCTGGCGTTGGCGAAGGACCGATCCAGCCATTCGGTAGCCTCTTGAAGCGATGTGACCATCTTCGCCTTGGCGATAGAGGCTTCGAACTCCATATCCCAGCCGCCGCCAAACCCTCCCTCGATGAACCAGTCGATGGAGTCTGCCGTGTGGGCGACATGGCCAGCGACCGTATAAAGCTCTGGATAGGGGGCGAACCCGGTGTCGTCCGATTCGAAGATGGACAGGGTGGTCTTGAAGAATTTCTGAGTCGATTCCAGTTCTTTGACCAGTCCTTCTGAAACAGCCATGGTGAGTCCTCCAGAGTGATTTCGGTTTTTGTTCGGTAACGGTGCCACGATTCCGTGTGCGTGTCAAGAACGGCAGAGAGCTTACGCGAATGACCGGCCCCCAATAGTGGTACCACCTACTGTGTTAGTCCAAGGGCCTCCTGAAGCCTGGGGTGAGGGCCGTTAAGCTTGGGCAGATTCAAGAAGAAGGGATCGGGCCGTAGCGCTTCGGGGGCCGGTGGTCGGTAGCGGAGCGAGCTGTGGGGTCGGATGGTGTTGTACTCCCGCCGCCACTGTTCGATGAGCACTTTCGCCTCCTCCAACGAGTAGAAGATCTCCCGCTTCAGGACTTCTTCGCCCAGCGTCCCGTTGAAGCTTTCGTTGTAGCCATTCTCCCACGGGCTACCCGGCTCGATATACAGCGTCTTCACCTCGACCCGCTCGAGCCACTCACGAACCACCTTGGCCGTGAACTCCGGACCGTTGTCGGACCGGAGATTGGCCGGTGGACCATGCTCGACAAAGAGCTCACTGAGCGTCTGCAACACATCGTCCGCCCTGAGCCTTCGGGCCACTACGATCGCCAGACACTCCCGGCTGTATTCATCCAACACCGTCAGCATCTTCAGCGGCCGACCGTTGTGCGTCCGATCCGCCACGAAGTCATACGCCCAGACGTGATGGCGGTACAAGGGTCGAAGCCGGATGCATGAGCCGTCCGTCAACCAGAGCCGGCCCCGTTTGGGCTGTTTCTTGGGCACTTTCAGACCCTCCTCTCTCCAGATCCGCTCCACCCGCTTGTGGTTCACCACCCAGCCCTCCGCCCTCAACATCCCTGTAACCATCCGGTACCCGTAGCGACCGAACCGACCCGCCACCTTGACCACGTCCGCTCGTAGCGCCGCTTCATCAGCCCCTCTCTTCCGACTCCTCCGTTGTGTCGATCGAGCCTGGCCCAACACCTCGCACGCTCGCCTCTCGCTCACCCCGAGCCGCTGCTGGACCCGCACCACACAGCGCCTCCGCCGCTCGGGGCTTAGAAGTTTCCCTTTGACGCTTCCTTCAGGATCATGTTGTCCACCGTCAGATCGGCCACCGCCCGCTTCAGTCGCTGGTTCTCCTTCTCGAGCTCCTTCAGACGCTTCGCCTGACTCGTCTTCATCCCCCCGTACTCCCTCCGCCACCGGTAGTACGTCTGCTCGCTCACCCCTAGATCCCGGATCACCTCTTTCATCGACTTCCCGTTGGCGAGCCCCACTTCCGCCCGCCGTAGCCCGTTGATGATCTGCGCTGCCGTGTAGTTCTTCCGTGCTGCCATCTCGACCTCCTCCCGGTCTCGACCCGCCCAGATTCTAACACTGGACCTGGTCTCGTTTCAGGGGGCTAGGTCAGTTTGGGCCCAGGGTCGCGTGACGTGCCCGTGTCCTGTAAACTGATACGTCGAAGATTCCCTTCATCGTTGGATCGACGGAGGCAATTGGATGCGCCCGTTCGTGCTGTTTTTGTTGCTGCTGACGGGTTGTGCGACGGCTGCGGGCCATCCGGACCTCCGCGATCTGGAGAACTGCGCATGGCGGGTGTGCGTCAGGGTCATAGACCTACCCTCCGGTCCAGTCTATCAGGCTTTGAATCGCGAACCGGTACCGGTCACAATCGTGCTGACATTCGCGTCCTCGGGGAACCTACGACCCTTGGCGGACGGTCCAATCGAGCGAGTGGTTCCACCGGAATCGGACGCGATCCTGGTCCGCATGAGAAACATCGTTCAGGATTGGTCGATCAGCCCCGAGCTGCTTTCGATTTCGATCGACCTCGGTTCAAGCACCACCGAGGCGGATGCCGATCACCTTTACGCGGTCCCGTTCGGCGGCGACCGTCCACGTGTGCTGGCTCAAGGGTTCGACGGAGCCGGGTCGCACTTGGGGGGCATGCGTTACTCCCTGGACTTCGCGATGCCGCGGGGAACGCCAGTTCTCGCGGCCCGAGCGGGAACCGTGTTCTACCTGCAAGACGGCTTTACAGTAGGCGGGACGGATCCGGATTTTTTAGAGCGGTCCAACCTCGTGCTGGTGGCACACAGCGACGGTACAATGGCCTCCTATGGTCATCTCAGGCGCGGCATTCGAGTGTCGGTCGGTGATACCGTGGGCGTAGGAGATTTGCTGGGGTCGAGCGGCGCAACCGGCTTGGCAGCCCAACCGCATCTCCACTTCCACGTAGGTAAACGGATGCTGGGCGCCCCGGGGCGTACCATTCCGATCAAGCTAAGAAGCCGCGACGGGCACCTCCTCAGTCTCGAGGTTGGATCCTTGATCGAACCTGCTCGGGAGGCACGTTAGCCGTTGGGTGTCACGCCGGTCAAAAACTCGACACGACAGGGAGACCACATGTCGAACACATCTCGCAATCTCTGGCTTGGTTTCGTAGTGGCGGCGTGTGCGGTGCCTTTGACGGCAAAGGCTCAAGAGACCGATCCCGGTGCCTCGTCACCTGATGTCGTAGGCTCCTGGCACCTCGAATCCTGGACCCTCGCAGACGGTAGGCCGCGCTGTTCGGAGGAAGAAGGCGGCGTGAGCGGCATGATCGCCTACACGAGCGATGGACATATGTCTGCTCAGCTCGGCTGTGCAGAGGTCGACACGAGCGACCTAAGCAGCCTCAGCCCCGAGGCGGTGGCGGGACAGCTTTCGAGGCGGCACTTCAGCTACTATGGACGTTACACGTTGGACCGGTCGGCAAAGACGGTCACCCATCACGTGGAAGGCAGCTCGTCCGTACCATTCGTTGGGAGCGACCAGGTACGTGCGTTCGTTTTCGAGGGACCCGACCGTCTCGTGCTCTCGCCCGGAGGCAGTCAGCGACTGGTCTGGTTACGGAACCACTGAGGCACGGAACCGCTGAGCCCTTAGACATTGAACAGCACGTGCATGATGTCACCGTCGCATACGATGTAGTCTTTCCCCTCCACCTGTAACCGCCCCGCACCCTTCACGGCCTGTTCGGATCCGAATTCCATGAAGATCGGGTGGGGAATCACCTCCGCCCGGATGAAGCCCCGCTCGAGATCGGAGTGTATGCGGCCCGCGGCCTCTCGTGCGTGCGTTCCGCGCCGGATCGTCCAGGCACGCACCTCGTCTTCGCCGACCGTAAAGAACGATACGAGGTCCAGGAGGCCGTACGCCGTTCGGATGAAGCGCGCCAGCGCCGGCTCGCTGAGTCCCAGATCTTGCAGGAACGCGGCCTGATCCTCTGGTTCGAGCCCCGCGATCTCGGCCTCTACGCTGGCCGACAACACCAGACCGGCCGCATCCAGTTCCTCGAGCCGAGCGGCGATCCCGTCGGGCAAGGGCTCGCCGGACTCGGTCTCATTGCGATTCAGCGCCACGAGCAGCGGTCGATCGGTAAGCAGCCCGTAGCCGCGTAGATACTGGCGATTCAGCTGCTCTACCGTGAGCACCCGCAACGGGCGATCCCCCCCGAGGGTCGACTTCATCACCTCGAACGCCGCCACCTCCTGCGCCTCGGCGCGCTCCTTTTTCGCCCGCTCGAGCCTACGCTCGACGATCTCGAGATCGGCGAACAAACACTCGGTGTGGAAAGCCTCTAGATCCCCTGCCGGGTCTGGATCCCCATCGATCGCAGGGTTTTCGAAGTCACGCAGCACCAGGCAAAGCGCCTCCTGATCTCGGATCTGCTGAAGCCCGTGGGGAGAGAGCCCCTTCTTCTCGGCCCCGTATTCCCCGGGAATGTCACAAAAGATCATCTCGGCATAAGTCGTTTTCTTCGGGGAAAAAACGGCGGACAGGTCGTCGACTCGCTCGTCCGGAACCCGTACGATTCCGAGTCGGGGCTCCCCGCCGAAGCCCACGGGTACGTCCATGCCCGTCATCGTGTTGAAGACGGTCGTTTTTCCGGAGCCCGCGAAGCCAACCAGTCCTATTTTCATTCACACCCCGTGGAGTCAAGGCCCGCGCGGATTGCCGATCTGTAACTGGTTTCCCGCGCCCCTAGGGCCATTCGAGAGCCGGTCACGACGTCGAAAACGTCTGCCCAGTGAAGCGCCGGACACAGTATAGCACAAGCGGGACGCGACGTATCCGCGCCGCTCTGCCGGACGGTTTCGTGGCTCGTGCAGCGGCAAGATTTTTCTCCGGTTCCTCCGGTACGCTCGGTATATTGAGAGTCCACTCCGGAGGTGCGATTCTTACCATGACACATCCCCTCGGTCCTCCAGACGGGACGACGTGGCACGACCTGAAGAATTGGTCCGTCGCATCGTTGATCGCCGCCAACCTGGTCCCGCTGTTCGGGACCCTCTTTCTCGGCTGGACCAGCGGAGACGTCCTGATCGTCTATTGGGTCGAGACCGCGGTAATCGGGTTCTACACCATCTTGAGAATGCCCGTCGCATGGGGTTGGTTCGCCCTGTTCTCCGTACCGTTTTTCATCGTCCACTTCGGCGTTTTCCTCAATATCGCCGGCAGACTGGCGATCGGCGCCTATGTCTTGGTCGACGACGTCCCCGGTCAGGGATGGGCAACGCTCGATCCGATCCGGGGCGAGTTGCAGGTGTTCGCGGTGCTGATGCTCGCGAGTCACGGGGTTTCATTCGTGACCAACTTCATCGGCAATAAGGAGTATCGGCTGCTGAAGAAGGACCCGGAGCAGCTCATGGTCGCGCCGTACCGGCGTATCTTCGTCATGATGACGAGCGTAGTCGCGGGGGCCACTCTCGTGTTCCTGACCGAGGCCCCCAGTGCGCTGATGAGCATCTTCATCGTACTCAAGATCGTCGCCGACATGATCGCGCACCTGAACGAACATGACATGATCCACAGAGGTCGTGAGGCTTGACATCGCTAGGGGCTCGTTCTATCTAAACAGTTGTTCATGTCGCCTCGAGAATTGGGACGACGCCCTGGTTAGGGACCTTTACAGTGAAGCACACAGCGACCATGTCCAGAAATCTCTCCAGTCTTGGAAGCCTTCGACTTACGGAGCTTGCTCCTTTGCGGAGAGGGCATCGGTCTCTGGAACTCGGCACCACCTGACGGAACGAGACTGACACGCGGCGACGCGCGGGCCCCCTCAGCAACGAGGGGCCCGTTTTTTATTTTCGCACCGGACTCGAATCAGGGTAGGCACGATCATGGCCAAAATCTCCATTTTTGATACAACGCTGAGGGATGGCGAACAATCGCCCGGGGCCACGATGTCCACGGCCGAAAAGCTCAGGATGGCGACCCAACTCGACAAGCTGGGCGTGGATGTCATTGAGGCAGGGTTTCCCGTGGCCTCCGACGACGACTTCGAGGGGGTGCGCGCCATTGTCACGGAGGTCCGGCGCCCGGTGATCGCGGCTCTCGCACGAGCACATCCGTTGGACGTCGATCGTGCGGGGGCGGCAATCGAAGCAGCGGCCAATCCCAGAATCCACGTCTTCCTGGCCACCTCCGATATTCACTTGAAGCACAAACTGGAGATCGGGCGCGAAGAGTGCCTGGAGCGGGTGATCGAAGGCGTCGAACGTGCTAAGAAACTGGTGGACGACGTGGAATTCAGCCCCGAGGACGCCACCCGGACCGACGTGGCATTCCTCTGTCAGGTGGTTCGGGCGGCGGTCGAAGCCGGCGCCACGACCATAAACATCCCCGACACGGTCGGGTACACCCTGCCCAAGGAGTATGCGTCCCTGATCGAGACGCTGTTTCGAGATGTGGAGGGTCTGGAAAACAACGTCGTCAGCGTACATTGTCACGACGACCTCGGCCTGGCGGTGGCCAATTCGTTGGCCGCCGTGGAGGCAGGAGCTCGACAAGTCGAATGTACGATCAACGGGATTGGTGAGCGTGCCGGTAACGCCTCCCTCGAGGAAATCGTCATGGCGCTCAGCGTTCGGAAAGATCTGACCGAACACCATACGGACATCGATACCACGGAGCTCTACAAGGCCAGCCAGCTCCTGTCCCACATCACGGGCATCCACCCGCAGCCGAACAAGGCGATCGTGGGACGTAACGCCTTCGCCCACGAAGCCGGCATCCACCAGCACGGCATGCTGAAGGACCGCATGACGTACGAGATCATGACTCCGGAACTGGTAGGCGCTCCTGGAACGCAGTTGGTCTTGGGGAAACACTCCGGTCGGCACGGCCTGCGCAACCGGTACCAGGAGCTCGGCTACGAGCTAGAGGATGACGAGCTGGATCGGGCCTACAAGCTGTTCACATTAGTTGCAGACCAGAAAAAGTCGATTCTGGACGAAGACCTCCTTGTCATTCTGCACCACGGCGCCATGATGGACACGCCCGAGTCGTTCCGGCTCGTTGAGCTGGACGTAAACTGCGGAGGCAAGTGGTCCACCGCACGCGTCAGGGTGTCGCACGGAGACGGACCGCCGAGGGAGGCGTCCGGTAAGGGCGACGGGCCCATCGCCGCGGCCTTCTCGGCAATCGACGAATTGATCGACGCCACGGTCGAGATCGAAGACTTTGAGATCGTGGCCGCCACGCCGGGCCGGGATGCGATTGGAGAAGTGAACCTCCACGCTCGCATCGGCGGACGGACGTTCGCTGGACGGGGCGCCTCGACCGACGTTGTGGACGCCGCCGCCCGTGCCTATATCAACGTGCTCAATAAGGCTGAACAGGCCGAAGCCCTCGAGGGGGTGGAGCTGGAGAAGGAGAGCCACTTGTGGGGGGTTTGATGAGCGCGCGTGTTGGAGGCCTGACGTGAAGTGGCAGCTTGCCGTTCTCGGTGGAGACGGGGTCGGTCCCGAGGTCATGGAGGCTTCTCTCCATGTGCTGCGAGCGACTGCCGCGCGTTTCGGCCACGAGTTCATCGCCGACGTCCATGACGTAGGGTTCGCCGCATACGAGCGGAGTGGGCATCCCCTCCCGCCGGAGACCTTGGCAGCCTGCCGCAGCGCGGACGCCGTACTTCTAGGGGCCGTCGGGGATCCACGCTCCGAGGGCGTGCCCGTCGAGCTACGTCCGGAGGCCGCGCTCCTGGCGCTTCGTAAAGAGATGGGGTGCTACGCCAATCTCCGCCCGGTGCGCCTTCTACCTGCCCTCGCTTCGGCCTCTCCGCTACGGCCCGAGATCGTGGAAGGCACCGACCTCGTGATCGTACGCGAGTTGGCCGGCGGCGTCTACTACGGCGAGCCGCGGGGCCCCATTGAAGACGGGCGGGCGGCGGTGGACACCATGGCGTACCATCAAGACGAAGTAGCCCGCATCGCACGGGTGGCCTTCCACACGGCGCGGGGGCGTAAGAAGAGCGTGCTCTCCATCGACAAGGCCAACGTGCTGCATAGCTCCCGTCTTTGGCACCGCGTGGTCGACGAGATCACCAGGGAGTTTCCGGACGTCGAATGCGACCACATGCTGGTCGATCGTGCGGCCATGGAACTCGTGCTCAACCCTTCGAGCTTCGACGTCGTGCTGACACCCAACCTCTTCGGAGACGTATTAAGCGACGAGGCCGCCGCGGTCGTCGGATCCATCGGCCTGCTGGCGTCCGCGAGCATCGGCAACGGCGGCGGCATCTTCGAGCCGGTCCACGGCTCGGCTCCGGACATCGCTGGCACCGGCACCGCCAACCCCCTGGCGATGATCCTCTCGGCTGCGCTACTGCTCCGCCACGTCTACTCGCTCGAGGCGGAGTCCAAGGCCATCGAAGGTGCGGTGGAACGGGTGCTCGAAGACGGGCTTCGCACGAGGGACCTCGCCCGAGGAGGTGAGGAAGCCGTGGGGACGGCAGAGATGGGGGCGGCGGTCGCGGTGGTGATCGGAGGGGAGGAGGTGGGCGCCAATGTCTAAGACTATGTTCGACAAGATTTGGGATGAGCATGTGGTGCACAGCGAGTCCGACCGGCCGGACCTGCTGTACATCGACCTGCACCTCATCCACGAAGTCACCTCACCCCAGGCGTTCGAGGGACTCCGTCTCGCTGGACGGCGGGTGCGACGGCCCGACCTGTGCGTGGCCACGGTGGACCACAACGTACCGACGACCGACCGGTCCCTTCCGATCGTGGACGATCTGGCTCGGACCCAGATCGAGACGCTGCGGCAGAATGCTGAGGAGTTCGGCGTCACGCTCTACGACATCGATAGCCCGCATCAGGGAATTGTGCATGTGATGGGACCAGAGATGGGGCTCACACAACCCGGTATGACCATCGTCTGCGGAGACAGCCACACGTCCACTCACGGTGCCTTCGGAGCGCTCGCTTTCGGTATCGGAACGTCGCAGGTGGAACATGTGCTGGCGACACAATGCCTGCCGATGTCGCGCCCGAAATCCATGGAGATTCGGGTAAACGGCGATCTTCCTGCGGGTGTCACGGCCAAAGACCTGATCTTGGCGATCATCAGCCAGATCGGGGTGGCGGGCGGAGGTGGACACGTGATCGAGTACACGGGAGAAGCCGTGCGCGCTCTTTCCATGGAAGCCCGAATGACCGTGTGTAACATGTCGATCGAGGCCGGTGCGCCGGCGGGAATGATCGCGCCCGACGACCAGACCGTGCGCTATCTACGGGGCCGGCCGAATGCTCCCGAAGGAAACGCTTTCGACGAGGCAGCGGCTCGATGGGTAGCGCTCCGAACCGACGCGGGAGCCGTTTTCGACCGGACCGTGGAGATCGATGCCACCTCGTTGGAGCCCTTTGTGACATGGGGCACCAATCCGGGGATGTCGGTGGGGGTCACCGGCGCGGTTCCGGGTCCGGCACCCGGGGCATCCCCCGATGATCGAGAGGCGATGGAGAGGGCGCTGGAGTACATGGACCTCGAACCGGGGACACCCATCCAGGACGTCGAAATCGACCGCGTCTTCGTAGGCTCCTGCACGAATTCACGCATCGAAGACCTTCGGGTCGCGGCAAGCGTCCTGAACGGCAGGCACGTGCACGAAAGGGTTCGGGCGATGGTCGTTCCAGGCTCGGCGACCGTAAAGCGAATCGCCGAGGAAGAGGGTTTGGACCAGGTCTTCCGAGACGCGGGCTTCGAGTGGCGTGAAGCAGGATGCTCGATGTGCCTTGGAATGAATCCAGACATCCTGGCCCCCGGCGAGCGGTGCGCCTCCACCTCGAACCGGAACTTCGAGGGACGGCAAGGTCGCGGCGGGCGGACTCACCTCGTGAGCCCGGCCATGGCGGCCGCGGCCGCGGTGTCGGGACATTTCGTCGACATCCGGGAGTGGGTGTAACAATGGATGCGTTTATCTCGCATACGGGCAAGGTCACGCCGCTGGATCGCGTCGACGTCGATACCGACCAGATCATCCCCAAACAATTTCTGAAGCGGATCGAACGGTCCGGGTACGGACAGTTCCTTTTCTACGACTGGTCGCTGGGGAAAGACCGCTCGCCCAACCCCGACTTTGTACTCAACCGACCAGAGTACCAGGGGGGGACAGTTCTGGTCGCCGGGCGGAACTTCGGATGCGGGTCCTCTCGGGAGCACGCGCCGTGGGCGCTGCTGGACTATGGCTTTCGGGCGGTCATCTCATCCAGCTTCGCCGACATCTTCAAGAGCAACTGCTACCAGAACGGTCTGCTGCCCATCGAGCTCGACGATGTCGACGTGGCCCATATCATGACGGCCGCACTGGCGGGCAACGGCTACGAAGTCACCGTGGACCTGGAAGTCCAAGAGGTCCGGGATGGGAGCGAGTGGACGGCCAGCTTCTCGATCGACCCGTTCCGGCGGGACTGCTTGTTGAACGGCCTGGATGATATCGGGCTTACGCTCACGCTCGAGAGTGAGATTCAGGCGTTCGAACACGCGAGGGACAGCTAGAGCGCCTCCTATGCTCGAAGCGTGGGGCTGGAACGGCCGCTGGGAGGCGTTGCTTCGCGAGTCTGGCACGCGAGACCCTAGCTCGTCGTCGCCCCTGTCGCCGCCGCCGACACCAGCTTCGCATACTTGGCCATCACCCCCGGCTCGATCCCTCGATCGATCGGCGTCCACTCTGCCACCCGCCGGCTCAGCTCCTCATCCTCGACATCCACGGTAAGCGCCCGTTTTTCGATGTCGAAGGTGATCTCGTCTCCGTCCCGTACCCCAGCGATGGGCCCACCCGAAACCGCCTCGGGCGCGACGTGCCCGGCCATTATGCCGTGCGTCGCGCCAGAAAAACGCCCGTCCGTCAATAAGCCGACGGACTCGCCGAGGCCCGACCCGGACAGGGCGGCCGTAACCGCCAGCATCTCCCTCATGCCGGGCCCCCCACGCGGCCCTTCACCTCGGATCACGACGACGTCTCCCGCTTGGATCTCACCGTTCTGAACGGCCTCGAAGGCGGGCTCTTCACCCTCGAACACGCGGGCCGGACCCTCGTGGAAGGTTCGTGCGGTTCCGGCGATTTTGAGCACGCAGCCGTCCGGCGCGAGGTTGCCGTGGAGCACGACGAGGCCGCCCTGCTCGTTGAGCGGATTGTCGAGGGGCCGGACGACTTCCTGGCTCGGCGCCTCGGTGGCGTCCTTCACTTCCTCGGCCAGTGTGCGTCCGGTCACAGTCATCGCATCACCGTGGAGGAGCCCCGCCTCGAGAAGGCGCCGTAGCACCAACGCCACGCCCCCGGCCTTATGGAGATCGGTAGCGACGAATCGCCCACCGGGCTTCAAGTCGGCGATCAGCGGAGTCCGAGCGCTGATCTCGTCGAAGTCACGAATCCCCAGTTCCACGCCGGCCTCGTGCGCCAACGCGAGGAGATGCAGAACGGAGTTGGTCGATCCTCCGGTCGCCACAGCGGCCGCGATCCCGTTCTCCAGACTCTTTCTCGTGATGAGGTCGCGCGCCTTCAGCCCGGATTCGACCAGCTCCACGGCCAGTCGGCCACACGCCCGCGCGACACCCTCTTTGGCGGGGTCGATGGCAGGAACGGAGCCACTCCCCATCGGCGACACACCCATAGCCTCGAACACGGTAGCCATGGTGTTGGCGGTGAACTGGCCTCCGCACGCACCCGCGCCTGGACACGCATCCCGCTCCAGCGAATCCAACTCCTCCTCCGTGATCCGGCCGGCCGCACAGGCACCGATACCCTCGAAGACGTCCTGAATCGTCACGTCCTTGCCGTCGTGGCGTCCCGGTTGGATGGAACCTCCATAAAGCATGAGGGACGGCCGATTCAGGCGGGCCATCGCCATCACGGTGCCCGGGATCGTCTTGTCGCAGCCCGAAAGTGTCACCACGCCGTCGAAAAAGTACGCCCGGCCCACCAACTCGATGGAGTCCGCCACCACTTCCCGGCTCACGAGGGAGGTGGTCATGCCGGACGTGCCCATCGTAATTCCGTCCGAGACGGCGATGGTGTTGAACTCGAGGGCAACGCCGCCGGCCTCGCGAACGCCCTCTTTTACCCACCCGCCCAGATCTCGAAGATGAGCGTTGCAGGGCGTTGTGTCGGTCCACGTGTTGGCGACCCCGATCAGCGGGCGACCGAAATCATCGTCACGAAGTCCCACGGCACGGAGCATCGCTCGGGCCGCCGCACGGTCGCGTCCGAGAACGAGCTGGTGGCTGAGCAAGGGGAGCGTCAACGGTCCTTCGCTCACACAACCACCTCGCTCGCAGGGTGGCTGAGGGGCTCGAGCCATCCATAACGATCTGGACGTTCACCCCTCGCGATCCCGAGGTATTCCTTCTGAAGAGTTTCCGTGATCGGACCCACCCCACCACCCCCGACCTCGATTCGGTCGACGCTGCGCACCGGGGTGATCTCCGACGCCGTCCCGGTGAAGAACAGTTCGTCGGCGATGTATAACATTTCCCTGGGAATCGCCTGTTCGCGCGTCGGAATAGCGAGGTTCGCAGCCAGCTTGAGCACCGAATCGCGCGTGATTCCATTCAAGAGTGTACCGTCGGGCGGTGGCGTGTAGAGCACGCCCGCGTCGACTACGAAGAGGTTCTGGCCACTCCCCTCGCTTACGAGCCCGGTGGGGCCGAGCCCGATCGCTTCCGCGTACCCGTTCTCCTCCGCCTCCATCCGCATGAGTTGGCTGTTCACGTAGTTCCCACCGGCCTTGGCGAGCGTCGGCAGCGTGTTGGGGGCCGGACGGGTCCAGCTCGAAACGCAGACGTCTACCCCGTCCTGGAGGGCCTCGGTGCCCAGATACTGTCCCCAAGGCCAACAAACGATGTACGTCTCGACCGGGCTCCTAGCGGGGTGGAGTCCAAGCGCTCCCAGACCCCGGAGGGCCACCGGGCGAAGATATCCCGCCTCCAGGCCGTTTCGATTCACCAATTCCCGGCATGCGTCGCTGAGCTCATCCATGCTCAGTTGAAGGTCCATTCGGTAGATACGCGCCGAATTCAAGAAGCGTCGCATGTGGTCGGAGAGCCGAAACGCGGCCGGTCCATGCGGCGTGTCGTAGAACCGGATACCCTCGAAAACCGACGATCCGTAGTGCACCACATGGCTCATCACGTGGAGTTGCGCGTCGTCCCACGGGATGATATCGCCGTTGTACCAGATCGACTCTGTGCGTTCGGGAAGTGGATTGCCCTTCCCCTGCCCCCTCGTACTCATAACCAGGACATGCGCCCGCGAAGCGCATCTCCTGTGGTTTCGAGGATGTGGGCACGCTCCTCCTGCCGGCGGCGCTCGAAATTCGGCGCACCACAACGCGCCTCTTCGATCCACTTCTTTGCAAAGGCTCCGGATTGGATCTCGTCGAGAACCTCACGCATGGCCGTTCGGCTGGCCTCCCCGATCACCCGGCTGCCGCTCTCGTAATCCCCCCACTCAGCCGTGTCACTGACCTCGGCTCGCATCCCGGAGAGTCCCTTGGCGTAAGCGAGATCGATGATCAGCTTCATTTCGTGCAGGCACTCGAAGTAGGCCAGACGCGGATCGTACCCCGCGTCGACCAGCGTCTCGAATCCGGCTTTGACGAGTTCACTCAGGCCACCACACAACACCGCCTGCTCGCCGAAGAGATCCGTTTCGGTCTCCGCACCGAATGTCGTCTGAAGGACTCCGGTACGTGTGGAACCGAGCCCAGCCGCATATGCCAATGCGAAGTCGAGAGCCTTCCCGCTCGCGTCGTGATGCACGCCCACGAGCGCCGGAACGCCGCGACCGGCCATGTACTCCCGCCGAACCATCTGCCCAGGTGACTTGGGTGCGATCAGAATCGTATCGACGCCCTTGGGTGGGTTTATCTCGCCGTAATGGATGTTGAAGCCGTGGGCGAACACAAGGATGTCGCCGTCGGACAGATGAGGCTCGATCTCGGTGTGGTAAACTGCGGCCTGTTTCGTATCCGGGATCAGGATTGAAACCACGTCGGCCCACGCTGCGGCCTCGGCCACGGTCTTGACTTCAAGACCCTGCTCACGAGCCACATCCGCGGATGGGCTGCCCTCGTAGAGTCCCACGACCACCGATACCCCACTGTCGCGCAGATTCAGTGCATGGGCGTGGCCCTGACTTCCAAAACCGATGATGGCCACACGTCGATCCTTCAAGAGAGACGGGTCCGCGTCGCTCTCCTCGAAAAACCGCGCTGTCTCCGTTTGATCACTCATGTTGTCTTCCTCATGTCCGCTTGGGTTTCAACGTCAGTAATTATGTAATGACGCTCATGATGGCGCCATGACGTCTGGACCCACAACGAGCTCGTGCAGGGGCGCACCATCAAAATACCCGAACGCGGCTCTGTTCCCGCACGAACTGCTGGAGATAGTGCGGCCCCCCCGCCCCTGCCCCGCTCGATGCGCTCCCCTTCCATCCGCCGAACGGGTTGACACCCGGCCACGCACCCGCGGTGGCGCCCGCCCGACGGTTCGCGTAGATGGTTCCGGCCTCGATTCCATCGAAGAACCGCTGAATCTCCGACTCGTCCTCGGAGAAGATGCCGGCTGTCAGCCCATATTCCGACTGGTTCGCAAGTTCCAGGGCCTGTTCGAGGTCGTCGACCTCACCGATCACAGTGATCGGCAGGAAGAGCTCCGTATGGAACAACTCGTGATCGAGCGGCAGTGCGTCGATCACGGTCGGCTCCACGTAGAACCCATGGTCGAACAGCCCTCCGGACAGACGCTCGCCGCCGGTCAGAACATGCCCGCCGTCCTCGACGGCCTGGGCGACGGCCACACGATAACGCTCATATGCAGCCTCGCTGATCACCGGTCCGAGCCATACATCCTTTTCCAACGGATCCCCGACGCGGGTGTTCAGAGTCTTCTCGACCAACGCTTGAGTGAACTCTTCGCGAACGGCACCCTCCACATACACCCGTGAGCACGCAGAACACTTCTGCCCCTGCAGGCCAAAAGCGGACGCCTTCACACCATCCGCAGCCTTGTCGAGATCGGCAGACCGCGTCACGAGGGCGGGATTCTTTCCGCCCATTTCCGCGATGAAAGGCCGAGGCAGAGGGCGGATGGAATCCTCCCGCATGAGCTGCATTCCAACCTGATAGGAGCCGGTGAACACCACGCCGTCTACGCCGGCACCCACCACCAGCTCCCGGGATACGATCTCGTTGCTTCCCGTGACGAAATTGAACGCTCCGGAAGGCAACTCGCACCCTGTGATGATCTCGGCGAGACGAGTCACGGCGAAGGGGGTGATCGGCGACGGCTTGGCGACCACCGTGTTGCCCGTGACCAGAGCGGCGGCCACCGGACCGGCCGTTAATGCCATGGGAAAGTTGAAGGGGGAAATCACCGCCCAGACACCGTACGGGCGGAGCATACTCACGTTCATCTGCTCATCACTCGATCCGCCCATGGGTGTTACGAACCCCTCGTTTTCCTCCATGCGGTCACAGTAGTAATCCACGAAGTCCGAACACTCCTCGACTTCGCCCACACACTCCAGTCGGTTCTTTCCCACCTCGTATCCCAGAATGGCGGACAGCTCCCAGCGGTGCTCCCGAATGGCTTCGGCGACGCCGCGCATGCGATCCACGCGTTCCTGCCAGGGCAGGAGACTCCACTTCGGAAGCGCCCGCCGCGCCCCGGCGACTGCGTCTTTTACATGCTGTGCGGTCCCACTCTGGAATCGGCCCAGGACAATCCGAACGTCTATGGGACTCCGGTCTTCGAACTGTTCACCGGCCACCACACGATCTTCGCCGATGATCATGGGGTGCTCGCCCCCGAAGGACTCGGGGGCCTGTTCGATCGCCGCGTCTAGCCCGGCGTGGACCTCGTCGAGTCCCTCTCCGCTCAGGGTCGCGTAGGTAATTTTGGTAGCGGTCGTCTGGCCCATGATCGTGCTCTCCCCCGCGAGTCGAGTTGGGATTTCATTAAATTTCGGCGAACCTGACGCCGAAGGGAACAGACCGACGATCCCGACCGCCCACCCGAGTCCGAGGCATCACCCGAGGGCCTCCTTTTTTGGCTATATTCCTCGTGCTTCGACACAACTGGCGTTTCCGGCTTCGAAGCGTATTGCGGTTGGCCGGGGGCGTTCGAGGCCTTGAACGCTCAAGATTCCCGAAGGAGAGTTAAGGAAGCACGGACCGCCTTCTAACCGAGGTGTTGTAGGTCGTAGACGCCGGCAGCGGCTATACTCCCGAGGAGGGGACCGGCCCAATAGATCCACAGCTGGCCGAAGGCCCCATCGCCTGCGAGGGCATCTACGAGGATGGGGCCCGTTCCGACGGCCGGATTAAAAACGCCCCCTGAGGTGGCCCCGACGGCGAAGACCCCCACCAAGACCGTGAATCCGATGGCGAGGCCATAGTAGGAGTTGCCGGCGGTAGCATCATCGGTCGCCACGTTCAGTACCACTAGAGACAAGGCGAAAGTGAACAGACCCTCAGACAGAAGAATCGCGACGAGTCCAGCGTCCGGGGCCGGCGCCGGAGCGAAGGTATCGCCGGCGATGACCATCACGGCCAGGCTCGCTAGGATCGCGCCGCTAATTTGTGCGAGCACATACGGGAACACGTCGCGGGCCTTCATCTTACCGCGAATCAGAATCGCCACGCTCACGGCGGGGTTATAATGCGCCCCAGAGATGTGTCCCCCCATGTACACCATGACCATCAACACCGAGCCTATGGCGATGGGGGCCATAGGCGTTCCGTTCATTACCGTCAACCCGATCGTGAGGACCAGGAAAAACGTCCCTACGAGTTCGGTCACATATCGACTCATGATGAGTAAACTCCGATCCTTTCGTTGTGACTCACTTACGGATGATTCCGACTCGATGCCGGCAGGTCACCCCTCCATGCACGATACCCAGCAGTTCGTGACGAAGTTTGCGGACCAGCAGGGAACTCGGCAACCTCTAGCATGAGCACTTCTTCCAGACGACCCTCGGTGGGACTGCACGTTCTTAAGTTTGGGGGCACGTCCCTGGGGAACTCCGACCGGGTGCGGGAGGTGGCTTCCATCATCGCCGCACAATCCGAGAAGGGTCCAACCATCGCGGTCGTGTCGGCGTTCGGACATGTCACCGACGAGTTGGTCGCCGCATCGGAGTTGGCCAAGGCGGGAGACAAGCGTTATGCCGCCAAGTTGGAGGAGATCCGCCAGCTCCACTTGAAGAGCGCCAAGGATCTCACCGGGCCCGAGGATCAGAGTCGCGTTGCCGAGTCTGTAGACGTCATCCTGACCCGCCTGGAGGAGCTTCTCCAAGGTGTCTCGCTCGTCAAGGAGTGCACACCCCGCACCCAGGATGGCGTTTTGAGCGTGGGCGAGCAGCTTTCCACACTCCTCGTGGCCGCGGCCCTTCGCGCCCGGGGCACAAAAGCGGAGGCGTGCGACACCACCGGTCTCATCGTCACCGACACGAATTTCGGCGCGGCTTCGGTGAAAATGGCTCCCACACGCGAACGTGTGGTGCCGCACTTCGGGCAGGCCGAGTCCCTTCAGGTAGTGACCGGCTTCGTCGCCGGAACGGCCACGGGCGAGATTACCACTCTGGGCCGAGGCGGGTCGGACTACACAGCCACGCTGCTCGGGGCAATACTCGACGCCGAGGCGGTAGAGATCTGGACCGACGTGAACGGGGTCATGAGTGCCGATCCGCGGATCGTGAAGGAGGCTTTCTCCCTGGACAGCCTCAGTTACGACGAGCTCATGGAGCTCTCCCATTGGGGTGCCAAGGTGATGCATCCGGCGGCCGTACAGCCCGCCAGGGAGAAAGGCCTTCCGGTCCTCATTCGTAACACGCTGAACCGCACGTTCAAAGGCACCGAGGTGCGAGCAGGCGCTCCCACCAAACAGGGATTCCCTGTCAGAGGCATCGCTTCGATCAACAACGTCTCCCTGCTCCGACTCGAAGGCACCGGCCTCCCGGGATCCACGGGCACTGCCGAACGCCTGTTCGGCGCCCTGGCTCGCGAGGGCATCAGCATCATCCTCATCACTCAGGCATCGAGTGAGCGCTCCATCTGCTTTGCCGTGGAACCGGGCAAGCTGAAACAGGCGGTCGACGTGATCCATGACGCGTTCGCCCTGGAGCGCCAGGCAAACCTCGTGGAGGACCTGGTGGTGGAGGAGCGCTGCTCGATCCTGGCGGCCGTAGGAGAGGCCATGCGTGAATCGCCAGGGATCGCCGGCCGGATCTTCGATGTACTCGGACACCACCGCGTCAACGTTAGAGCCATCGCACAGGGAAGTTCAGAGCTCAACATTTCCCTCGTCGTTACGCAGGACGATGAGGAGCGTGCCTTGAGGGCCATCCACCGTGCCCTGTTCCGGCCGCCGGGCCGGAGTCTGCGACTATATGTGACCGGCGTGGGGCGGGTTGGAGCCGCTCTGCTCGACCAGATCGACGCACAAACCGAGAGGCTGCGCGAGGATGGAGTGGAGGTGGTTCTCGCCGGGCTTGGCCGAAGTAAGGGTGCGGTACTCGATCCGACGGGGCTGGACCTGAGCGACTGGCGCAGCGCGAGTGAGGCGGAGAAGACCGCCAGGGCGGACATGATCGAGAGCGCGGCACGCTCCGATCACCCTTGCCGCGTCTTCGTCGACGCGACGGCGAGCGCAGACGTGGGCGAGGATTACGAATCCCTCCTCAGAGCGGGGGTCGCGGTCGTGAGCGCCAACAAGCTTGCGTTTTCCGACGCTATGGAGCGGTTCGAGACGCTTCAACGCCTTGGAGCGCAGGGCATGGGACTTTTCTTCGAGACGACGGTCGGAGCGGGGCTTCCCATACTCAAGACCATCGAGGATCTGGTCGCGACCGGCGATGAAATCGAGCGGGTCGAGGGGGTTCTCTCGGGAACGCTGGGATTCATCTGCGACCGTCTGATGGCCGGAACACCATTTAGCGACGCCCTCAGGGAGGCCGATGACCTGGGCTTCACGGAGCCGGATCCGCGTGAGGATCTGGGCGGGCGCGATGTGGCTCGGAAGCTCGTCATTCTCGGACGGATGGCAGGATTTTCCTTCGAGCTTGGGGACGTGGATATCACGCCACTTCTACCTGGCGAGGGATGGGCGGACACGAACGTGGACGACTTCTGGAAGCGCCTCCCGGAGGTGGATACGCACTTCACGGAGCTTCGAGAGCAGGCCGTAGCAGCCGACCATGCCCTTCGCTACCTCGCATCTGTCGATGACGGTCAGGCGTCCGTTCGGATGACCGAGGTCTCGGACGGCCATCCCTGCGCGAGCCTCTCCAACAGCGAGAACCTCGTGACCATTACTTCCACGCGTTACGCCAACACACCCCTGGTGGTGCGAGGTCCGGGTGCGGGGCCGGAGGTCACGGCGGCCGGAGTGTTCGCGGACATCCTGAGAGCTCTGGCAGAGTCCTGATGTCAAACACTGCGACAGCTCGCGCCTTTGCGCCGGCCACGGTCGGCAACATCATCTGTGGCTTCGATATCTTCGGCCTCGCTTTGGCTGAGCCGGGAGACGAGGTGGGAGCCAGGCGACGGAATGAGCCGGGCGTGGTGATTTCAGCAGTACACGGTGATGGGGGACGCCTGCCGACGGAAGCGGCTCGGAACGTGGCCGGGGTCGCCACGATCGCCGTTCTGGCGGAATGCGGGATGGAGGACGTCGGCATCGAGATCGAGGTCTGGAAGGGTCTCCCCATTTCCGGGGGGATGGGAGGCAGCGCCGCCAGTGCGGTAGCGGCTGTAGTCGCCGCGGACGCGCTCCTCCAAACGGGACTGTCACCGGAGGCGCTGCTCCGTTGCGCCTCTGAGGGTGAGCGTGGCCCGAAGGGAGACACCCACCCGGACAACATCGCCCCAGCCCTCCACGGGGGTATCGTCATGGTCCGGCCCGATGAGCCAGGGGTCGCCATTCCGCTCCCCGTCCCCGCCGGGCTCTCTGTGGCACTGGTCCATCCCGATCTGGAGCTCGAGACGAGCGAGATGAGGGGCACCCTACCCGACGTACTCCCACTGAGCCAAGCCGTACGACAGTGGGCCGACTGTTCGGCACTGGTCGTCGGACTGTACGAGGAGGACTGGGATCTCATCGCGGATTCACTCGTCGACCGCGTCGCGGAGCCGCATAGGAGTCGCTTCATTCCCGGGTTCGATGCAGTACGTTCGGCCGGCTTCGAAGCGGGCGCACTCGGCGCCGGCCTGTCCGGATCGGGACCGTCGATGTTCGCGCTCTGCCGGACGATCGCCGAAGGGCAGTCCGTCGCCATGGCCATGGCCGACGCCTTCGCGGAGGTCGGCCTCGAGGGCGCCGATACCCATGTCTCCGAGGTGGGCAATACGGGCGCTTATGTGATCGAGACTCCGTCTTGAAGTTCGTCAGCACAAGCGGCCAAAGTCCGGCCGTCGACCTTCGTACCGCACTCACTCAAGGACTCGCGCCGGACGGAGGGCTCTACCTGCCGGAGCGGATGGACCCGGTCGACGCCACGGTCCTGGCGGGGCTACACGGCCAATCCTTCTCGGTCGTCTCACGCGCGGTGGCGCGACACCTCCTCGGCTCGATCGTTCCGCCGGATGATCTCGACCGCATCGTCGATGCCGCGTTGAACTTCGAGGTTCCGCTCGTCGCCCTGAGTGACAATGGGTATACGAGGGAGGATAATCCGGTGGACGGCCCTGCGGATGGTCCTGCGGATGGCCCTGCGGATGGGTCTATGGATGACCTGTATTTGCTCGAGCTCTTCCACGGTCCGACCTTGGCGTTCAAGGATGTCGGCGCCCGTTTCATGGCGCAGCTCGTGGGCTACCTGGGCAACGAGGGCGACGCCCCGCTCACCATCCTCGCAGCGACGTCGGGAGACACCGGGAGCGCGGTCGCCCAGGCATTCTTCGGGGTACCCGGCGTCCGGACCGTGATTCTGTTCCCCAAGGGTAAGGTCACTCCCCTCCAGGAACGGCAGTTCACGACCCTCGGAGGAAACGTGCGCGTGCTCGAGGTCGACGGCACGTTCGACGACTGCCAACACCTGGTAAAGTCCGCATTTTCGGACCCGATCCTTGCCGACGAGATCCACCTTAGCTCGGCGAACTCGATCAATATCGGCCGCCTGCTTCCACAGATTTTCTATTACGTCCACGCGGCGGCGCAGTTGCCCAGAGGGTCGGCTCCACTCTTTTCGGTTCCGTCCGGGAACTTCGGAAACCTGACCGCCGGGTTGATGGCCAAGAGGCTCGGTGTGGGGAGCCGAGGGTTCATAGCGGCGACCAATGTGAACGATGTGGTTCCGGAGTATTTACGGACCGGAGTGATCCGTCCTCGTCCATCCACTCCCACCATTTCGAACGCCATGGACGTCGGAGACCCGAGCAACCTCGCTCGTATCCTCGCCCTTTATGAGGGGGACGTCGATCGCCTCCGGAAAGACTTGATTGGGAGCGCTTACGACGACAACGAAACACGGGAGTGTATTAAACGGGTTTACCGGAGAACGGGTTACGTGTTGGACCCGCACTCGGCGGTGGGTTATCTGGGTGCCGAGGCGGGGCGCCGGGCTTTTGGCGACGGAGCGTGCGTGGTGCTCTGCACGGCGCATCCCGTGAAATTTCGAGAGGCCGTGGAGCCCGAGATCGGAAGCGAGGTGCCCATTCCGGAGCGCCTGGCGGCGTGCCTGCGGGCGGAGCGTCACGTGACGCCGATCCCTCCTGAGATGTCCGCTCTGAGGAATTTCTTGATCTGAGTCGGGCTACGAGGCTTGGCCGCCCGAGGGATCAATTTTTTCCTGTCCTAGGGCGCAAGCCAGACATTGATGCGCTGGTCTTTCGGCTTTGCCATCTGTTCCTTCGCAAGCTGCATCCTTTCCGCTACGAGTCTCTCGTACTGCGCTTCCGTCAGATCGGTCACGGACATACGTGCGTTGGACATGTCGTCGACGCCGCGCGCGCCAAAGGTTACCCACTGATCGGGATCGTCAACGATAGGATTCTTGTCAGTATTATCGAACTGACTGTGGAACAAAAGGGTTGTCCCTGCCGGCAGCAGCGGGCGGGAATAGTCCGCATATACGTAATCAACCTGCCAGTTGTGATTGTAGTTGTTGACTGAGGTCAAGACGACCCTGCGGCTTGCTGCAGCAGCCCCACCGTCACGAAGCCTTCCAGGAAGAATCGCCTCTACCGACATCCCGACGCCCCTTGTATGCATATGTGGAGCGAAACTGTGTATCATCATCGGCTGCTCCAACACGAAGGCACTGTTGAGGGTAAGGCTTCCGTTGGGCGGGATGAGGATAGCCCGGCCTCTGGGCTGCCCAGGGTCGAATTGAGTTACCCGCCACTGCGCCTTGCCCGAGGTTGCGAGCTCCGGCACATACCCCTCCGGGTAGAACCAGAGGCCAATTGAGACGGTGTCAGTAAATTCCTCACCCTTAGGAAAATAGTGAAGATTCCACGAGATCTGTGCTGGCCCTGGCGGAAGGAGCATGCCGACATCGTCGGAATACTTCTCCCACCTCTTCCCAGCTCCCCCGGACGACAAGAGCGCTCCACCTCCACCCTCCGGCCGCTGAGATACGACGTAGTGATGTAGGGACGACCGCCCCTGCACGGTGGTCATGAGCTCGTCAGCTCTTACATACCGCAGTGTCTCGAGCCCTTCCCACTCCGCTCTCTGGCTCGGCCACGTGTCCCGTCCCATTCTACTGACCGTGACGGTGATCGGATCCGACTTCAGCACCACATCCGGAGGACCGAGCTCGGCTTCAAGCTGCCATTTATCCCACGTCGGCCACTCAACAGGGGGAGGAAGGTCCGCCGGATCACCCTCGGGGGTTCCCGAATCAACCCACCGCACGATCGTGTTGATCTCTTCCCTGCTCAGACGAATGTCATTCTTGTAGTCCTGGATTCCAATCGTCGCATCGGCGTGATATGGCGGCATGATCCGCCGCTCCACGCGGTCCTTAATCAGAGTAGCATACCGCCGCACCTCCTCGTATGTGGTCAGCGGCATCGGTGCCACACCATCCTCTGAATGGCACTGGATACACGTCTGCTGAAGAATCGGCGCAACATCCTTCGAGTAGGTCGGAGGATCGTCGAAGCGACCCCTCACGCGTTCGGCAGCGTAATTCTCAGACGGAAACGCGTAACTCTGCACGGCAAACCCCGTCGCAGCAGCCACCACTACCCCGAACCGTAGTCCTCCACCGATTCTCATCCTCTCCCCCTCAGAAAAACCTCTTCACTACCGACTCAACGTCTCAAACCGCACCGCAAGCTTGTCCTCACGAAAGTAACGTCACCCGGCGGCCCTTGGCCACGAGGGCTTGGCCGCCCGAGGGATCACGTTAATTACCAAACTCCAATCTTGAGGCCCTAATTCGACGCCGTACTTCTTTTTCCGCATTAAGTGCCAAATCACTTTCCGTATAAAACAAAGCTGTAGGATCGATATTCTTTTCTGCTATTAAATCAGATTGTGCATGGAGGACATCCACTTTGATCGTCGCTCGAGCAATTCCCTGTTGTAGGAGAACAAGTCCTATTAGGAATAGGAATAGACCAATAGTTTTTTGGCCAAGGTACCTCTGCTCAGGCAGGAAATTCCCCTCACAAAGCATTGGTGATCTCTGGAAATACTAGATAGAACATGATCCAAGCCATCAAAAGCGTCAGAACAAGATTCAAACTCTGGCCACAGACATAAAGAATCAGGGGCTTACCGCCTGAAAACTGAGCAGTCAACTCCTTGAAGTTGGTGGATAAGCCAATACTGGCAAACCCAATGGCAAACAGCCAGGCACGCACATCAGAACTAAAGTCCAGCGCACCATTTTCAATCAGCACAATGGCGACATCGGTGTTTAGTACCTGATAAACCAGGGAAAAAAACAAACTCGCCCCGACAAAACCCAGTACAAATTTTGGAAAACGATTCCAGATTTCAATTGCCGTCACATCCTGTCCAGCAGTTCTATCTACTTTAGCCGTCCAGTAAAGGGCTACGGCAAAGGCCAGCACACCTATTAGAATGTTCTGAATCATTTTGATGGTGGCAGCGACATCTAATGCAGTATCGCCCAGGAAAGCCCCCGCAGCTACCACAGCGCCAGTGGCATCAATGACACCCCCCATCCAGGCACCCCCTAATATTTCCGGCATCCCCACTGCCGTAATAAACGCCGGGAATGCTACCATCATGGCAGCCGTGAAAATCATGGAAAGTCCAATAGCAGTGGTGAGTTCTTCCTTGGTCGCCCTGCATGCTGCGGCTGTTGCAATAGCCGCAGAGACCCCACAAACAGACCCAGCTGCGCTGAGAGTGACATTCAGAGTTTTGGAACTGACCTTGAGAATCTTATCCCCAAACCAGAAGGTTGTGATGAGTACCACGGGAGTCACAATCCAGGCGACAAAAATCCCCGGCAGTCCAATAGCCAGAATCTTGCCAAACAGTACTTCTGCTCCAAGCAGTACCAGGCCGGTCTTGATAAACAGTTCATGTTTAAGAGCCGGCCTTACAAAATCCGGAATACCAAATGTATTGCTGATAACCAATCCCAGCAGAATCGCCCACAAGGCATAACCCAGCCCGACACTTCTAAATTCAGTTTGCGCCGCCAGCAGATAAGCCAGCACAGTTACCAGAAAGACAAGAACAAAACCCTTAACAAAAGATTTTAGATTCTCCTTGAGTAGTAGAACGCCCGCTCCAAGGAATGCAGCCAGCAGGGCAAATAACAACAGTGCGAAACCAAATATGCTCGGTGAAAAAGCAGCCAGGGGATTCAGTCCCCATGCCGAAGGTCTGGACCCTGAAATCAGAGTTTGCAGAAAACCTGATGTGCCGCTGCCAAAATCAGCGGTAGTCATCCAGGACTCGAGATTGCCACCAGAGAGTATTGCCGGTGCCACCTCTCGATAAGGCAGTAGGAGAAACACCAGAAGAGCAAAACCGAGAATGATTACCCCCAGCAATATTGACACTGCATCTTCTGACCAGTTTTTCATATTTGCAATTCCGGGAATCGAATCCTGCTGACTAAAGGAGAGGGAAGTTTTCAGCCCGCGGGGGGAGTCATGATGGAATGAGCGGGGGGAAACTATTTGAACACTATCTTCAAGTCAAATGCGCCCGCACTCGCGACGTCGGCCATCGCCTCATGGGTTTTGGATGCCGAGCTTCGGCATCCAGGAGGTGAACGCCATCGAGGAAATGTCCGCGGGGCAGAGCGAGACCAGCGCCGGCCAAGTGTTGCGCACAACCGATCGGGAACACCCCTTATCCGTTGTGGGCCCTCCGTCGTACGAGCGTCATCTTGAGAACTCCAAGATGATAGCTGCCTCCACATGTTGGCCGTTAGTCAAGCTAATGATGGAGGCGGCGGCGGCGGGTCCATCGAGAAACTCAATGCGCGACACACCCAAGGGCGACATCCCTCGGAGGGTCTCGACGCCGCCAAAGTACCAACCCTCTTGTACGACCGCGATCGTCGTCGGGATAGCCAGGCTCTTGGGGGTGCGCTTGTACAGCCAAAGGGGCCGCAGCTGTTCAATCGCATGATAGAGGTTCCCGACGTTAACGGAAGAGAGCTCATCGCCGGTAATAACTCGGGCATCCCCACGAAGCGGCGTCCGAGGAGTGTAGGCACATGCGGCCATAAACACTACAAACGCGAGCGTGAACCCGATGAGCCGACCGATTTGCATGTGACCTCCACCTCGCATGAGGTGAAAAGGAACATTTAAATACACCTTGATTTCCGTGTTGATCCTCGTCCTCACAAACATGTTCGAAGTCGTGGGGGCATTACCGGGAACCGGTCATTTCCAATTTTTTCCTGTCCTCAGGCGCAAGCCAGACATCGATGCGCTGGTCTTTCGGCTTTGCCATCTGTTCCTTCGCAAACTGCATCCTTTCCTCTACGAGCTCCTCGTACTCCGCTTCCGTCAGATTGGTCACGGACATACGTACGTTGGACATGGCGTCGATGCTGCGCGCACCAAAGGTTATCCACTGATCGGGATCGATAACAAGAGAGTTCTTATCAGAATTATCGAACTGACTGTGCATCATAAGGACTGTCCCCGCCGGCAGCAGCGGGCGGGAATAGTCCGCATATACGTAATCATTTTGCCAATTGTGATTGTAGTTGTTGACTGAGGTCAAGACGACCCTGCTGCTTCCTGCAGCACCCCAACCGTCAGGAACCTTGTCAGGAAGAATCGCCTCCATCGATAGCCCTGTGCCCGTTATATGCATATGTGGAACGAAAGTGTGTATCAACATCGGCTGGTCCAACAGGAAGGGACGGTTGAGGGTAAGGCTTCCATGGGGCGGGATGAGGATACTCCGGCCTCTAGGCTGCCCAGAGTCGAATTGATCTACCAGGTATCGCACCTCGCCCTCAGCTGCGAGCTTCGGCACATACCCCTCCGGGTAGAACCAGAGGGCAACGGAGACGGTGTCAATAATTTCCTCACCCTTAGGAAAATAGTGAAGCGACCACGAGATCTGTGCTGGCCCTGGCGGAATGGGAAGGCCGACATCGTCGGAATACATGTCCCACCTCTTCCCAACTCCCGCGGACGACAAACGCCGGCCCCCGCTACCCTCCTGCCGGTGAAATACGACGAGGTGATGCAGGGACGACCGCCCTGGCACGGTGTTCTTCACCTCGTCAGCTCTCACATACCGCAGTGTCTCGAACCCTTCCCACGTCTCGAACCCTTCCCACGCCACCCTCTGGCTCGGCCACATGTCCCGTCCTAGTCTACTGACCGCGACCGGATCCGTCTTCAGCACCAGATCCGGAGGACCGAGCTCGGCTTCAAGGAACCATTCGTCCCACGCCGGCCACTCAACGGGGGGAGGTAGGTCCGCCGGATCACCCTCGGGCGTTCCCGAATCAACCCACTGCACGATCGTGTTGATCTCTTCCCTGCTCAGACGAACGTCATTCTTGTAATCCTGGATTCCAATCGTCGGATCGGCGTGATATGGCGGCATGATCCGCCTCACCACGCGGTCCTTAATCAGAGTAGCAAACTGCCGCACCTCCTCGTATGTGGTCAGCGGCATCGGTGCCACACCACCCTCTGAATGGCACCGGATACACGTCTGCTGAAGAATCGGCGCAACATCCTTCGAGTAGGTCGGAGGATCGTCGAAGCGATCCCTCACGCGCTCGGCAGCGTAATTCTCAGACGGAAACGCGTAACTCTGCGCGGCGAACCCCACCGCGGCAGCCACCATTACCCCGAACCGTAGTCCTCCAATGATCCTCATCCTCTCCTCCTCAGAAAGACCTGCCCTTGGGCTCTACCTACCCCGATATTGCTCGTCGCTGACCGGCTCGAGCCGTGTGATGCCCCTCCCGAATCCCACGGCCACCTGAACGAAGGCCTCATCAAAGGCAGCACCATGCCAGTGTTCCACGTCCGGCAGCGCATATTCAGAGTCGCCTTGACTCAGTTCGTGAATCGACTCTCCACGTTCCTGTGTGCGCGCACGCCCTTCCTGGACGAAGATGAGTTGGCCATACGCATGGCTGTGCCAGTTCGAGCGGGCGCCCGCCTCGAAACGCCGCCGAGAGACACCGAGGTCCGTCGACTCCAAGACTGAGGTCTCTCCCGTGTGGTTCGAGACGGGGGTAGTCTGCGCGGCAGTCTGCGCGGCAGCCTGCGTAGCAGCCTGCGCCATGTCTTCATCTGTTGGAGCACAGCCAGTCAACTGCGAGGCGGCTATCGCTGTGATCACCCACAGGAATCTGCCGCCGACCCACAGCGAGTATTGATCAAGCATCACGTTTTCTCCCTATCTTGACAGCACGTTGCGATTCCCGATCCATCTCTGTCCCACGTGACTTCCTAGTTCCCAGGCAGCCGAAAAACGTAGAGGGCGTTCTTCTCTTCGTTTCGGATCTCGGGTGCCAGATAGAGGCCCATGCGATGAGGAGAGCCACCCCCCGTCGCGGTCTGAATCGCCACATACTGCACACCGTCGACCTGATAGGTGATCGGGAATCCTGAGACGAGATTTCCGAGCCGGCTTTCCCAGAGAATGTCACCATTCTCCACGTCGTAGGCACGGGCCCACCGGTCGTAACCGCCGGCGAACGCGAGGCCACCGGCCGTGGTGAGGACGGCACTCAGGAATGGGGCTCTCTGCTCCACACTCCACACCTCTTGCATGGTAGTGATGTCGTAGGCCGCGAGCTTCCCAAGTTTTCCATCCGTCCCGGGCATTTCCATGTACACCCGGTCTGCGTGCCTACCACCGGCGCCGGGCTCCAAATCAACCGGAAGGCCAACAATCTCCATGCAGCTCTGTGCAAGTGGGATGACGATCAGATGCCCCTCCGGATAGTAGCCGACGGACTGCCAGTCCTTGCCACCGGCTGTACCCGGGCATACTGAGAGCCAGTCGCCAACCTTAGCGTTCCGGATGTCCTCCCGGTAGCGAACGGTCCCCGTCTTCTCATTTACCTCCTCGAAGACGTTCTGGAGCCCGACATCTTTCAGCGCCAGGAAGGATCCGTTCCGTCGGTCCAGCTTCCAAAGAATTCCATCCTTTCCAATGGTGAGAAGCACTGGCTCGCCATCTAGATCTATCAAAACCTGCTCGAACCCCACGTCCAGATCCAGGCTCTCACCAGGGACGTGCTGGCGGTACCAAAAGATGTGCCCATCCTCGACGTCGAGCGCGAGCGTCGAGTTCGCGTAAAGTGTCGCGTCGTCCACAGTGAGACCCCGGCTCGCTGCCACCCACGGCTTCGCCTGGGCCGTGCCGAAGAAAACCAGGCCAAGCTCCGGATCCCAACTCCCGCCGTTCCAGACATCCGCGCCGCCCCGGAGCTCGAGCGGAAGGTCACCCCAGCTGTCACCACCTGGCTCACCCGGCCGGGCAACGGTGTAGGTGCGCCAAAGCTCCCTACCCGTCTCGGCGTCGTGCGCTGTGATGAAGCAGCTCTCTATGACGAGGCGGGTACATCCGCTGATACCGTTGATCACCTTTCCGTCAGCAACGATCGGCCCCATCGGGTTCGAAAAGCCCAGCCGCGAGTCGGCGATCTGGGTCTCCCACCGTACCTGACCGGTTCGAGCGTCGAGAGCCACCAAATAGGCGTCCCGCGTTGCCACAAAGATCAGATCTTCCCAGATGGCCAGCGTCCGAACAGTAGACCTACCTCGCGCTTGCGCAAACACGCGGCGGTATTCCCAGAGCAAGCTGCCGTCGGTCGCGTCCAGCGCTTGGATGACGTTTCCCACGTTGCTCAGAAACATGATTCCGTTTCGAACCAAGGGCGCCTGCCAGCCCCTTACACCGTCATCCTTCATGTCCCAAGCCCAGGCAAGCTGCAGACCGCGGACATTGTCGCTGTTGATCTGGTCCAGCTGGCTGTATCCCCACGCGCCAGCGTTTCCGCGCCAGTGGAGCCACTCACCGGGCGGCGGGGACCTGAGGTCGGCGTCCGATACTGGCTCGAACCCCTCCACCGCAACGTAGGTCCGGGTTATCGAAGTAGGAGTCTCGTAAACTTCACCGATGACCGGCGGCCGATCCACACCATAAGGAGAGGGACCGGTACCGACACGGCCTGGCACAGGAGGATCCGTGCCCAGCCGCATTATTAGCGCATCACCTGGCGGTTCGGAACCTACAGCTAGCAACCCTTGCGACGAAAATGTCAGCGCCTCGTCGGAAGCCTGCACTCCGTTCGCTCGCTGGAGATAGGCCACCACTGCCGCGTATTCCTCTCCGCTGAGGGAGCCCGGAGCAGTGGGGGGCATGGCATCGCGAACGTATCCCAGAAGTTCTGTGGCCGGCCTACTCCTCCAACGACTCCGGAAGCTCCGCCCGGCCAGTCCAGGCGCATCAAGTGAACCGTCAAGACTGGGCAGGTGACAGTCAGCGCAGGAAGTCTCGTAAACGCGAGCTCCGACCTCCGCTTGGGCTGGGAGATACTTGGCCTGCCGGGCAAACTCATTGGTGTCCTGGGCCGCGACCGCTTGGCACGTCAACGTCGCAAGTATCGCCGCCGAGAACGTCACACGACGGGCCGCACACTTTGACACGTGCGGCATTACCGGGAAGCGGAAGCGGCCATTTCCAATTTTTTCCGGTCCTCGGGCGTAAGCCAGACACTGATGCGCTGGTCTTTCGGCTTCGCCATCTGTTCCTTCGCCAACTGCATCCTTTCCTCTACGAGTCTCTCGTACTCCGCTTCCGTCAGATTGGTCACGGACATACGTGCGTGGGACATGGCGTCCACACTGCGTGCGCCAAAGGTTATCCACTGATCGGGATCAACAACGAGAGAGTTCTTGTCAGAATTATCGAACTGGGCGTGCAGCATGAGGACTGTCCCCGCCGGCAGCAGCGGGCGGGAATGGTCCCCATATACGTAATCATTCTGCCAGTTGTGATCGTAGTTGTTGACTGAGGTCAAGACGGCCCTACTGCTTCCTGCAGCACCCCAACCGTCAGGAAGCCTTCCAGGAAGAATCGCCTCGATCGACATCCCGATGCCCGATATATGCATATGTGGAATGAAACTGTGTATCAGCATCGGCTGGTCCAACGCGAAGGAACGGTTGAGGGTAAGGCTTCCATTGGGCGGGATGATGACATCCCGGCCTCGGGGCTGCCCAGACTCGAATTGATCTACCAGGTACCGTACCTCGCCCGAAGTTGCGAGCTCCGGCACATACCCCTCCGGGTAGAACCAGAGGGCAACTGAGACGGTGTCAATAAGTTCCTCACCCCTAGGAAAATAGTGAAGCGACCACGAGATCTGTGCTGGCCCTGGCGGAATGGGAATGCCGACATCGTCGGAATACAGGTCCCACCTCTTCCCAGCTCCCATGGACGACAAACGCTGGCCCCCTCCACCCTCCTGCCGGTGACTTACGACGAGGTGATGCAGGGACGACCGCCCCTCCAGGCTGTTCTTGACCTCGTCAGCTCTCACATACCGCAGCGTCTCGAACCCTTCCCACTCCACCGTCTGGCCCGGCCACATGTCCTGTCCTAGTCCTCTGACCGTGATCGAACCCGTCTTCAGCACCAGATCCGGAGGACCGAGCTCGGCTTCAAGCCACCATTCGTCCCACGCCGGCCACTCAACAGGGGGAGGAAGGTCCGCCGGATCACCCTCGGGCGTTCCCGATTCAACCCACTGCACGATCGTGTTGATCTCTTCCCTGCTCAGACGAATGTCATTCTTGTAATCCTGGATTCCAATCGTCGGATCGACGTGATACGGCGGCATGATCCGCTTCACCACGCGGTCCCTAATCCGAGGAGCAAACCGCCGCACCTCCTCGTATGTGGTCAGCGGCATCGGTGCCACACCATCCTCCGTATGGCACCGCATACACGTCCGCTGAAGAATCGGCGCAACATCCTTCGAGTAGGTCGGAGGATCGTCGAGGTGATCCCTCACGCGCTCGGTAGCGTAATTTTCAGACGGAAACGCGTAACTCTGCGCGGCGAACCCCGCCACGGCAGCCACCATCACCCCGAACCGTAGTCCTCCAGTCATGCTCGTCCTCTCCTCCTACGTGCGGCGTTACCGGGAAGCGGAAGCGGCCATTTCCAATTTTTTCCGGTCCTCGGGCGCAAGCCAGACATTGATGCGCTGGTCTTCCGGCTTCGCCATCTGTTCCTTCGCCAACTGCATCCTTTCCTCTACGAGTCTCTCGTACTGCGCTTCCGTCAGATCGGTCACGGCCATACGTGCGTTGGACATGGCGTCGACGCTGCGCCCGCCAAAGGTTACCCACTGATCGGGATCGTCAACGAGAGAATTCTTGTCAGAATTATCGAGCTGACTGTGGAACAAAAGGACTGTCCCTGCCGGCAGCAGCGGGCGGGAATAGTCCGCATAATCGTACTCAGTCTGCCAGTTGTGATCGTAGCCTTGGACTGAGGTCAAGACGACCCTGCGGTTTCCTGCAGCAGCCCCACGTTCACGTAACCTTCCAGGAAGAATCGCCTCTACCGACATCCCGATGCCCGTTCTATGCATATGTGGAGAGAAACTGTGTATCAACGTCGGCTGGTCCAACACGAAGGCACGGTTGAGGGTGAGGCTTCCTCCGGGCGGGATGACGATACTCCGGCCTCTGGGCTGCCCAGAGTCGAATTGATCTACCTGCCACCGATACACTCCCGTAGTTGCGAGCTCCGGCACATACCCCTCCGGGTAGAACCAGAGGGCAACTCGGACGGTGTCAATAAACTCACCCCTAGGAAAATAGTGAAGATTCCACGAGACCCGCGCTGGCCCTGGCGGAATGGGAATGCCGGTATCGTCGGAATACACTTCCCACCTCTTCCCAGCTCCCATGGACGACAATTTTGGGTTCTCTCCACCCTGCTGTTGGTGAAATAGGGCCATGTGATGCAGGGACCGCTGCCCCCGCACCGTGTTCCTGATCTCGTTAGCTCTCACATACCGCAACGTCTCGAACCCTTCCCACTCCGCGCTCTGGGCCGGCCACATGTCCTGGTCTAGTCCTTTGACCGTGATCGGATCCGTCTTCAGCACCAGATCTGGAGGACCGAGCTCGGCTTCAAGCCACCATTCATCCCACGTCGGCCACTCAACAGGGGGAGGTAGGTCCGCCGGATCACCCTCGGGCGTTCCCGAATCAACCCACTGCACGATCGTGTTGATCTCTTCCCTGCTCAGACGAATGTCATTCTTGTAATCCTGGATTCCAATCGTCGGATCGACGTGATATGGCGGCATGATCCGCTTCACCACGCGGTCCTTAATCAGAGTAGCAAACCGCCGCACCTCCTCGTATGTGGTCAGCGACATCGGTGCCACACCACCGTCTGTATGGCACCCGGTACACGTCTGCTGAAGAATCGGCGCAACATCCTTCGAGTAGGTCGGAGGATCGTCGAGGTGATCCCTCACACGCTCGGCAGCGTAATTCTCAGACGGAAACGCGTAACTCTGCACGGCGAACCCCGCCGCGGCAGCCACCATCACCCCGAACCGTAGTCCTCCACTGATTCTCATCCTCTCCTCCTCAGAAAGACCTCTTCACTACCGACTCACCGATACCTGTACATAGGCATTCGTCAGGCAACATTGAAACTCGAAGTCACTGAACCCATGATATGCCTGCACACGCAATGTGTACTCTCCAGGTTCTGAGAAGGTCACTTGCGTCGTGCTTGCCCTCCCATCCTTGGATTGCATCAAAGTCTCAAACGGCACCGCAATCCTGTCCTCACTGAAAGTCACGTCACCCGGCGGCCCTTGGTGTTTGAACCACCAGAGCTGAATCGGCCGAGTGTCGTTCTCCCGGTAAGGATTAACAGGGCGACTCGCCCAGACGGTGAGTGACAGCGGATTCCCGACGTTAGCTTCGAGGTGTCCGATCGTTACGCCAGTTCGACCCATTGCTTCAGGGCCGTTCCGATCAAGCAGGTTGAGCGTCGGCGCGACCGTTGATCGCGTCTCCTGCATGGGCTCCTCGAGGTGGTAGGAATCATATTTGATCCGACCGGGAACAGAACGATTCACTCCAACACTCCTCAAGGTCCATACCACGTCGTCATCGGGGCCAAAGGTCTCTGGAACGGTCACAGTGAAGGCACAGTAAAACCTCCGACCTCCGTCCGGCACCGGCAAGAATTCTGTCGGCTGCATCCCGTCAAATTCGATCGGATCGATGAAGTTGTCCTCCCCAATCGGGAGCTGGATGACTTCCTCGGTATTCACATTGAAGTAACCGAAGCAAAGGTTATAAGTCCCGTCTGGGTTCTGATACCAGCCGTCGAAGAGGGGAACTACCGGCCCACCGTCCGGTCGAAGAAGCGCAATGTTGAACTGTCTCTCTCCGGGGTTGGCCACACGACCCCCTCCCGGAATTCGCGTCTGCTGGGCCGCGGTAGGAGACAGACCTGCCATCAGCAACCCACCAGCTATGGCCAACACCATCACGAAGGTTCGTCCCATGTTCTCCCTCTCGCTCCCGTTCTGTTGCATCCTTGTCAGCGAGCCTCTGCCAGGCTAGGGGGCCTGCTAGGCTAGGGGGCTGCTACCACCGTGACGTCTACGATCAGGTTGGTCCAGCAGCAGAAGAACTCGAGGTCTCTGGTTTCGGTCCTGCCACCCGAGTCATTGTAGGCCTGGAGGAGCAGCTTGTACTCGCCCGCCTCCCCGAACGTCGCTTCCGTTGTCGCTTGCCCCCAGGCGTCCGGCGCTTCCATCCACGTTTCGGCCTCGATCAGGGTGCGGCGGGCGACCCTACGGTGGCTTCCCATGACTTCAAACTTCACGTCGCCCGGACCTTGATACTTGTACCAGGTGAAGCTAATGGGCTCGTTCTCTGTGGCGCCATCTCCGAAAAAAGCGTGCGCACTGAAGGGATTGTCCCGGCGAACCCAGATAGGCAGGGGTAGCGCATCCCGCACCTCGACTTCGAACGGCCCCACCATCATCGGGGTTCGTCCCATCACCTCCGGCCCGGCCGGATCCATCCTGACCTTCGGTGCACTCCTGCTTCGTGACGGGTGGATCGGCTCCTCGAGGTGATAGGTTTCGAATTTCGTGCGGCCCGGAGAGGTGAAGGATTGCCCGCGGTCCCGCAGTGTCCAAATGACATCGCGATCTCCCCAATCCTGCGGCACAGTCACGCTGAGGATACACCAATGTCGTCGCCCCCCTTGAGGCACCGGATCGAAGTGCGTCGGCTGTAGCCCATTGAACTCTTCGGGCTCGATGAAATTGTCCGGCCCGATCGGAATCTCGATCACTTCCTCCGTATTGGTGTTGAAGTACCCGAAGCACAATTGACGAGTACCGTCCGGATTGACGTACCACCCTTCGAAGATGGTAACTACGGGTCCCCCCCGGGGCCGCAGGAGCGCGAGATCATTCTGATGCCCCCCAGCTTGAGCTACCCTTCCCCAGCCTGGGATACGCTGCTGGGCTTGAAGATGGGTCCAACTCGTGCCAGTCAGAGCAACCATGAGAAACCCGGCAATCAGCCTCGACCGTCCCACGTCACTTCCTCCTGAATTTCAAAGCCAAGCGCTCAATCCTGGCCGCCAGTAGTAACCGTCGTAACCCTCTCGTCCATTTCGTTTCTCTCCGGAAGCGGTAGCCAGACCTCGAGCCTCTCTCGGTCAGGCTTGGCCATCTGTTCCTTTGCCATCTGAATTCTTTCGTCTAAGAGCTCGGCATATTGCTCCTCGCTCAAATACGAAATCGCCATGTGCATGTGGGACATGGCATCCACGCTCCGAGCTCCGAACGCAACCCACTGATCTGGGTCAACGGCAAGCGGGTTGTTCCCCGTGTTATCGAAGTGAGTGCGGTACAGCAACGCCGCGCCCTTCGGCAGCAACGGGCGACTGTACTCCTCGTAGCTGTACGATGTCTGCCAGTTGTGATCGTAGTTGTTGATCGAACTGATGACCTCGCTGAGGTTCGCCGGGTGTCCCTGGGACTGGTGTCTCGTCGGCCAGATCACTTCCACCGACTGCGCAATACCATGCAGGTGCATGTGCGGCCGGATGCTGTTGATCATGATCGGCTCATCCAGGACGACCACACGAGTCAGCGTCTGGCTGCCGTGAGGCGGGATGAGGATATCCCGAGCCCTTGGCTCTCCCGGAGTGAACTGATCGATCAGCTGGTGATACTCCGACGTGGACTCATATTCAGGCGGCGCGTCCTCCGGATGGAACCAGAGACCGATTTCGACCTCATCCACGAACGCCTCCCCCATCAGAGCGTAATGCAAGCCCCAGCTGAGCTCTCCCGGCCCGGTACCCAGTAGGACTCCCGTGTTCTCCGGGAACAGGTCATAGCTCTTTCCAGCCCCGGCCCCGACGATTCGTCCCGACGGTCCATCCTCCAGGCGGAGCGAAATGTTGTTGTGATGGAGTGCCCTCCGGCCCGTCTGAGTGTTCCTTATCTCGGCACCCATCAGGTACCGCGCCTCATCAAGCTCAGGCCAGGGCAGGGTTACACCGGGCCATTGGTCCTGTCCCTCGGCGGGGAGCGGAATGGGTCCGCTCGATGCCACCATGTCCGGCGCGCGGCCGAGAATGGTTTCGAGCTCCCAACCGTCACTCCAGGTCCACTCGTCCTTCGGGGACGGAGGGAGATCCGCCGGGTCGCCCCTGGGCGTGCCCGCGTCCACCCACCGGACGATCGTCTCGATCTCTTCGTCGCTCAGCGAAATGTTGTTGTTGTACGCCTGAATGCCGACCGTGGGGTCGAGCGCCCATGGCGGCATGATCCGCTTCTGCACGTTATTCTTGATCCGAGGCGCGTACCGCGCGACCTCCTCGTACGTGGTCAGTGGCATCGGGCCCAAACCGCCCTCCGTATGGCATCTCGTGCACACTTCTTGGGTAATCGGCACGATATCCTTCATATAGGTCGGAGGGTCGGCCGCCGTGCGCTGAGCCGAAAGCGCTTGGCCCATTCCCGAGGCCGCGAGCACGACGGCCGAGAAGACGGCGGCGCAAAGTTTACCTTTTCTCGTCATGGTGCATATCCCCCCAAAGGAGTCCACTTAACCACACTTCTCTAAGTCAATAACTCGTTCGCCAGGCTAGGGGGCTGCTACCACCGTGACGTCTACGATCAGGTTGGTCCAGCAGCAGAAGAACTCGAAGTCACCGGTCTCGGACCTGCCACCCGTGTCATTGTAGGCCTGGAGAAGCAGCTTGTACTCGCCCGCCTCCCCGAACGTCGCTTCCGTTGTCGCTTGCCCCCAGGCGTCCGGCGCTTCCATCCACGTTTCGGCCTCGATCAGGGTGCGGCGGGCGACCCTACGGTGGCTTCCCATGACTTCAAACTTCACGTCGCCCGGACCTTGATACTTGTACCAGGTGAAGCTAATGGGCGTCCGGTCGTTCTCGCGGAAGGGATTGTCCCGGCGAACCCACACAGGCAGGGGCAGCGCATCCCCCACCTCGACTTCGAACGGCCCCACCATCATCGGGGTTCGTCCCATCACCTCCGGCCCGGCCGGATCCATCCTGACCTTCGGTGCGCTCCTGCTTCGTGACGGGTGGATCGGCTCCTCGAGGTGATAGGTTTCGAACCTCGTGCGGCCCGGAGAGGTGAAGGCCTGCTCTAACGGGTCGTCCGGGTCCCGCAGTGTCCAAATGACATCGCGATCTCCCCAATCCTGCGGCACGGTCACGCTGAGGGTACAGAAATGTCGTCGCCCCCCTGGAGGCACCGGCTCGAAGTGCGTCGGCTGTAGCCCATTGAACTCTTCGGGCTCGATGAAATTGTCCGGCCCGATCGGAATCTCGATCACTTCTTCCGTATTGGTGTTGAAGTACCCGAAGCACAATTGACGAGTACCGTCCGGATTGATGTACCAGCCTTCGAAGATGGTAACTACGGGTCCCCCCCTGGGCCGCAGGAGGTTGTCATCATTCTGATGGCCCCCGGGAGGAGCTACCCTTCCCCAGCCTGGGATACGCTGCTGGGCTTGGAGATGCGTCCAACTCGCGCCGGTCAAAGCAACCACGAGAAACCCGGCAATCAGCCTCGACCGTCCCACGTGGCTTCCTCCTGAATTCGGTGTCACATTTTGCTTCAAAGCCAGGCGCTCAATCCTGGCCACCAGTAGTAACCGTAGTAACCCTCTCGTCCATTTCGTTTCTCGCCGGAAGCGGTAGCCAGACCTCGAGCCTCTCTTCTTCAGGCTTTACCATCTGTTCCTTTGCCATCTGAATTCTTTCGTCCAAGAGCTCTGCATATTCCTCCTCGCTCAAATACGAAATTGCCATGTGCATGTGGGACATGGCATCCACGCTCCGACCTCCGAACGCAACCCACTGATCGGGGTCAATGGCAAGCGGGTTGTTCGCCGTGTTATCGAAGTGAGTGCGGAACAGCAGCGCCGTGCCCTTCGGCAGCAACGGGCGAGTGTACTCCTGGTAGCTGTACGAGATCTGCCAGTTGTGATTGTAGTTGTCGACCGAAGTCAGGACCTCGCTAAGGTTCGTCGGGTGCCCCATGTTCGGGAGTCTCTCCGGCCAGATCACCTCCACCGACTGCCCAATACCATGCAGGTGCATGTGGGGCCGGACGCTGTTGATCATGATCGGCTCATCTAGGACGATGACCGAAGTCAGCGTCTGGGAGCCGTGAGGCGGGACGAGGATATTCCGAGCCCTTGGTTCTCCCGGAGTGAACTGATCGATCAGCTGGTGATACTCCGAGCTGGACTCATACTTAGGCGGTGCGTCCTTCGGATGGAACCACATAGCGATTTCGACCTCATCCACGAACGCCTCCCCCATCAGAGCGTAATGCATGCCCCAGCTGAGCTCTCCCGGCCCGGTACCCAGCAGAACTCCCGTGTCCTCCGGGAAAAGGTCATAGCTCTTTCCAGCCCCGGCCCCGACAATACGCCCCGACGGTCCATCCTCCAGGCGGAGCGAAATGTTGTTGTGATGGAGTGCCCTCCGGCCAGTCTGAGTATTCCTTATCTCGGAAGCCATTATGTACCGTGGCTCATCAAGCTCAGGCCAGGGCAGGGTTACATTGGGCCATTGGTCCTGTCCCTCGGCGGGGAGCGGAAGGGGTCCGCTCGATGCCACCATATCCGGCGCGCGGCCGAGAATGGTTTCGAGCTCCCAACCGTCACTCCAGGTCCACTCGTCCATCGGAGCCGGAGGGAGATCCGCCGGGTCGCCCCTGGGCGTGCCCGCGTCCACCCACTGGACGATCGTCTCGATCTCTTCCTCGCTCAGCGCAATGTTGTTGTTGTACGCCTGAATGCCGATCGTGTGGTCGACCCCCCATGGCGGCATGATCCGCTTCTGCACGTTATTCTTGATCCGAGGCGCGTACCGCGCGACCTCCTCGTACGTGGTCAGTGGCATCGGGCCCAAACCGCCCTCCGTATGGCATCTCGTGCACACTGCTTGGGTAATCGGCACGATATCCTTCGTATAGGTCGGAGGATCGGCCGCCACGCGCTGAGCCGAAAGCGCTTGGCCCATTCCCGAGGCCGCGAGCACGACGGCCGTAAAGACGGCGGCGTAAAGTTTATCTTTTCTCGTCATGGTTCATATCTCCCCAAAGGAGCCCACTTAACCACACTTCCTTAAGTCAATGACTCATTCTTCAATTTACTAAGTTAACACTTAAATCATTCAAACGTGCCTCGGAACCCAATGGCGCTCCGAAACCCACACTTCCCGTCAACGGTTGATTGTAATCCCCACGGTAACCACCATGTCCTGCAGAATCGGAAACTCCCTCACACCGGGCACAACGTCCTCGGTGATAAATGAATCCCGATAGAACTCATGTGCGGTAGTCGGGCCGGCGTACTCATGGAACTTGAACTCGGACCTCTGACGGAGCACCTCCACACGGAGACCAAACACCCCGGACGACCGGAACTCAGCGCCGCCAGCCATCGTCCAGCTGAACGAGGTTCTCCCCGCCGAACCTGCATTTGTTCTGTTTATCGACCAGTTATAGTGCTTGCCGCCATAACCCCCAGCGACGTATGGCACCACGGAAAAACTCTCGCCAACCAACGGGTAACGAAGGGCTAGGTCGGCGCTGTAGAGGTAGACGGTCGGCCTCTCGAACGAAACGCTCGAAAACGCGGTTCCCTCCTGACCATCGGTCTTCGCTCGAGCGATGTGGCTACGGAATCCGAGGTAGCGAAAAGGCCAAACCGCCGCGGAGGCGCCGAGCGCAAATCCGGAAGCGAATGAAGCACCGTCCGGAAGCTTGTCCCCCTCCAACACGGAGCCGGCGATCAGGGTGATGGATCCAATATCCTCCCCCGGGGCCCCGGCATCCCACTGAGCAGACACCCCCGACCCCGAAAGAACCATACAAAGGAGCATAACGATTGCAAATGGATTTATCGACTTCATGACCCTTCCTCCGACAGTGGGCAACATTGCTGTATCTTGTACATACATCTTCTCTCTACAGGTCGGCCATCGTGAGCGGGCCGTACAGCGCCCCCCACGTGTCTCCTACCCCACCAAACGAGTACACAGGCAGGGAAAACTGGTTCAATTGCTCGATCGGAACCGGTAATTGTAGCCACGTCCCGTCCGGCATCATTCCCATTCCTCGAGAGTCGAGATAGCCACGAATGGCGTCAATTCCCACCAGTTCGATCATCCTTTCATACCGAAGTGCTACCATCAAGTCGCCACACGCGCCGAGGTCGGTGCGCGGAACACAGTCGGCGCCCGCTGGCACCCCGGCAGTCGTAACAGGCGGAAGTCCGGGATACGTCACACCGCCAAAGGTGTGCGCTCGGGTTCGCGTGATGTTGACGAGAGCCGCTGCGCCTGCCGCGTCCCCCATCCGCAGCATCGCTTCAGCCCGATAAAGATTGTTCTCGTCCACGGTCACCATGGGATAGGTTCCCTCATTCGACTCGAAGCCTGCAAGCAGGTGGCGGCCCCACTGGTAGGCTGAAAAGAGATAGAGTCCGCTCGTGGCCTGAAAGCCGTTGTCGTCCACGTGATGCTGAAAATACGCTCCATCGTCCTGGGGCGTCGGCCCTGTGATTCGCCGGTCTGGCGTCACGATGTCGAAGCGACGACGGTCGACGAACGGGAGGGCGAACCAGGCCTGATAGGCTCCGGAAACGTCCGCCATTCCAAGCAAGCGATAGTCCATCCTGAGGCAGTTGCCGCATCCAACCGGATTTTGTTGGGTTCGGGCGTACAGAAGGCTTGTGCGTCCCCCTTGCTCCAGGACCACCTCGAAGTCGCTCGTCAACCCGTTCGCGGTGTACTGGAGCACCCTGTTCCAATCCACCGCTGCACGTTCCGCCTGGTTGCGAGAGCTCAGAATCAGAACGCGCGCCGCCATCGTATTAGCCAGCTCAATGAACCCGGCGCTGCTCATGGACGTCGGCGTGCCGAAATAGAGAAGAGACGACGCCGCGGAAGGGTAGGAGATGCCGGGGTTCGCGGCGGCCAGGGCAATGGCGTCGTCTATAGAGGTGAGCCCGGCGTCCAATACCAGCCCACGCTCCGTGAAAGAATCCAAACCTTGCTTCACGGGATCAAGTTCATCAAAGGGGACGTCTTCCGGTACAACAATCGTCTGGTCGAACAGCATGCCCATGTAGGACCAGGCCATCCCTTGCATGAACTTGCCAAATGCCCGGGCCCGTTCCGTAAAGTCGTTGTTTCCCACCTCGATCCTGACCCCCGAATCGAGAATCGCCAGCCCGTCGTGCAGGCTGGCAAGGATTGAGTTCATGCCGTTATTAAACCGCCGCGGACCCCAGGGACCCGAGGAACCGATGCTCAAGGCGTTCGAATAGCGAATTCGAGGTTCCGTGTTGTTCTGCAGTCCCCGGAAACTGAAGTTGGTCGAGGTCATCTCGGTCCCGACAGGCGGAAAAATGTTCACGACCGACGGAGAGTCAAGAACCTCGTAAAAGACTGAGAAAGTCCCCCCGATTAGCGCCTCCAAGTTCCCAGCATCCCCGAGAGCCCGGTTTTGATCAGGTTCGTTCAGGTTCGTCACTTCAAGTTCACAGGCCACTGATGCCAAGATCAATCCCACTCCCAGCACCAGCCGGCTCATCAGTTTCTTACACATTTATGATATCCCCCTCTTTGAGCCGTCAGAACGTTGCTTGAACTTCGATGGTGATCGTACGGGTGCTCGGGTAGCCATTTGAGCCGCTATGACCAGTCCTGTCATTGAACCGCAGCACGCTCTCAGGATCCGAGTGCTTGAAGCCCGTCAAGGTCAAGATATCGCGCGCTACGAGTCCCAGCTGGAGAGAACTCATCCCAAGATTCCCTATGCCCAGATTGCCCAACTGCTGCGGATTCAGCTCATAGTTGAGGGACAGGGTCCGCAGCTTTATGAAGCCGCCGCTTTCGATAGTGTGGTCGCCAGGAACGGACCATGAAGCATAATACTCGATTGGCTTCTTCAACGGTTCCGGCTTCCCCGACTGATCGATTGAAGACTCCTGACCTGTTCGGAGGAGGCGTCGACGCATTTCATTGGACGCGTATCCTCCGACCCGAGCGTTTATATGCGCGAACACCGTCAGTCTGCCGAAGCGGAGGGTGTTCATCCACCCGAGATTGACGTGAGACAAGTCCCACGTGTTGGGGCGGCCGCGAGCGCCGTTCTCGTCTTGCCAGTAGAACGGCAGGCCCCATTGGTATGTGGTCCCAGAAATGACGGTCGTCGCGCCCCAGTTATTGTCGGTGTAGTGCCCCCCTGGGCCTACCCAGACCAACAAACCGTCGTCGTTCTTCATGAACTCGGCTTCACGACCGGCCGTGTAGACCGCGCTACCTTGGTGACTGAACAGCATGCTCTGGTCCCACATGAACGGACCTGAAAACAACGCATAAATCGAAGTACCTCCACAAATGTAGCGGTACGATCGGTTGTAGCAGGCGAACGGCCAGTCCGTGATCTCCCCCCTCGAACGGTCGCCCACGAACGTGGACGTCCAGCTGAAATTGGGAGTCTCTATGAACCGGGCTTCCACAGTGACCTCGGTGGTATGCCCGACCACGGTGCCTCCGTTCGCCCACTGCTCCTGATATCCAGTGAACGAGGGTATGTCCCTTTTGACGAGCTGCTCCGTGGTCTCCTGCCAAGCTTGGGTCAGCCTTATCCCATAGTCTCTAAACAAGACCATATCTATCGAAACTTCCTGCTCGATCGTGTGCTCGGGCCGGAGGTCCTCGTTCCCCAAAAAGCTCTTCGAGACGCCTCTGGCATTCACGTTCCAGGTTTCGAACCGATGGTCGAACGCGGGGCGACCTCCCGCCGTCCCCCGAGCATAGCTGAGCTTGAGCTCGTCGATGCCCTCAACGTCGAACCAGTCCTCTTCCGTCAGCCTGTACGCGAATGCCGCCCGGTAGTAGTTGTGCCACCTGTTTTCCGGACCGAACAGGGAGCTTCCGTCACGTCTGACAAGCACAGTGCCGATGTACTTCCCGTCGTAATCGAGGGCCGTATCCCAGAGGAGTCCTAGGGCCCGGATCTCTTCCTCGCTCGACTCAGCGGTCTGTGTTCCAGACGCGTTGATGGTGGGCACATCGCTCACGAAAAAGTCCGTACCCGTGGCAATCTGGTCTTCTCTCGTGTCCCGCTCTACGATCCCCCGAAACGTGGTGCGGACGGTCAGCAGTCCCTCGAGGTAGTCGTCCCTCAGCGACATCTGTGCCTCTGCGTTGAACGAGTCTCGTTGGCCCCGATCGTACCTGATCGAACCATCAGAGGGATTGTCACGGGTGACGGAAAGCGGCGTGCCCTTCGGGGTGTAATCCCGCGACGTGACATCTTGGTGGTCGTAGCTCGCAGCCGCCGTCCCAGAAAGCCAAGAGATGGGCTCCCATCTCAGGTTGACGCTGCCCAAGGTCCGAGCCCGCCTGCGCTCGTCTTCCCGACTCGCCTGCCTCCAGAGGGGATTCTCATAGGCGACCTGGGGATCAGGTATTCGGATGTACTCACCGTCTACCTGCTGGGACAGGTCGACGTCAGGCGGCGCTTGTGCAATCGTGCGGAAGTCGACGTCCAGGTCGTCCAGGAAATCCCGGCTGTGGAATCCGCTTACCGCCAGAGTGATGTCGGTGCCAAACCGGACGTCCGCATTCATGCGCAGGCTGGTTCGTTCGTACCCGTCGTTGTTTACGAGAGCGCCTCTTTCCAGGTACCGGTTCATGGTCAGGGCGAGGTTCGAGTCAGTGCTGTTTCGGGCCATCGAAAGTGTGTGCTGCTGGAAACCGCCCGCCTGATAAACCGTTCCCAGGTTGTCGAAAAGCTGACCAGGAAACGGGTTATCCGCAAACGCGAACTGCGGCGATACCCTCAAACCCAGGTCCGTGATGGGATTCCCAGCCGCGTCCACATACCCGGTCTGCGCCGCGTTCATGAGGAAAGCATGGTGGGTTCTAATTTCCGGCAGCCGGTATGCTTGACTAAACCCTACTTCGGACCGGACCGTGAACTGGGTCTGGCCTAAAGCCAGATTCTCACCTCTATTCGTTTTAATGGAGATGACGCCTGCCGCCGCGCGCGAGCCGTACAGCGACGCGGCCGCGGCTCCCTTGATCACCTCCATGCTTTCGATATCACTTGACGAGATGTTCGCTGTCCCTGAACCCTGGGCGAGGATGACGCCGTCCACGACGATCAGAGGCTCGCCCACTCCGTCTGGAAAGTCTTGCGAGGCCCCGCTCGTCGGCGAGCGCAACATGATCTCAACATCGTCGCCAGGCTGGCCGCTCCTTCTTGCAACGGAGACGCCCGCTACACGTCCCTGGAGGTTCTGCAGAGGCGAGCCGGCCGTGGTGATCGGCAGGATCTCGCTGGTAACCCGGCCCACCGTGATGGGTGAAAGTACACCCGCCACCGGATCCACCAGCCCCGTCGCCACGATACCCTCCAGCATCAGCGGCTGCGTCTCGAAGCTGATGTTCAGCTCCACCGTCTGGCCGCCAGCCACCGTGACCTGCTCCGTGTACGTGCGGTACCCGATCCTTTCCGCCGTGACCGTGTGACTACCCGTAGGGATGTTCTGAAGCAGATAGCGGCCATTCGGCTGCGTGAGGCCGCCAATGTTCAAGTTTCCGATGTAGATCTGGACCGCCGCAATCGGCGCATTGGTCCGCGCGTCGACGACTAGGCCGGTGACTGTGCCGCCTTGTTGGGCCGCGAAACCCGGCACGGCGATGAAGATCGCTGCCGTTAGCCCTCCCAGGACTCGCAGAATACGAGAACGAATTACTTTGAACATTTGACATTCTCCTTAATTTTGGAGAAAAGACACGTTCACCAAAACACCCGAAAATAGCGTCAACTCCGGAGGCATTGGGGACACGCTGACCTTAGCGTCGCGATAGTACGCCGGGCGGGGGCTATTTGTCAACAGATCAGGGTTCAACAATAAGCAGGATTGGTGCTCGCGGATTGAGGGGCGGGCTAGCCGAACTCCTCTTCACTAAGCCTGAAACCTTCGGCGAGCTCCGGCTCGTTGTCGACGCCTATCACGCGCCGGGCGATGTATTCACCCAAAACCGGGCCCTGCTTGAAGGACTCCGCCGATCCACCCCCCGCAAGCCATACGTTGTCGAAATCGGGGTGCTTGTCGATGATGAAATTCCGGCTGACGCTGGATTCATAATGGCAGGCACGGGTCTCATTGATCGGCTGATCCACGAGACCCGGGAAGTGGTCGGCTAGAACCTGCCTCGGGCGAGCGTGATATTCCTTGGGGATCCAACGGTCGCTGACGTCGGGATCCTCGGGGCCGCGTCCCCCGGTTCGTACGCGGAAGCCCCGATGGTCACGTCCAAGCGCCGGCCACCCGGTGACGCCCGGGAAGCCGTAGCTCGGAAGGTTCGGGTACGAATAGCTGTTGTCCCCAGGGGGCACCGCGAAGTAGAACGTGTGTCCCATGGAAATCCTCAAGCGTTTGCCCATGAGTTCCGGAAACACCTTGGGGAACCACGGGCCACACGCGAAGATGTAGGTCGCAGCCGAAATCTGCTCCCCAGGTTTCAGATTCAGCGCGTTCAACTGCCTACCCTCCCGAGCGCCCATCTCGGCGGCGGCGATCGTCACCTGCCCACCCTCTTTCCGGAACACCTCCGCCACGCCCTCGATCGCCCTGCGGGCGCGCACCACACCCGCCCCCGGCTCATACAGCCCGACACCGACGCCCCCGGAGCCGATCACCGGCCAACGGTACCGGATCTCATCGGGCGTGAGAACCTCATAGGGAACGCCCAACGTATCCCAGTCCGTCATCGTATCCTCGAGATACGAAATCATTTGGGGCCGGACGATCAGGTCCCCCGTATTGAAGAACAACTTGGGCAGGAGCTGGCGGCCCCACTCCTCGTCCCACAACGCCCAGCGTTTCATCGCCTCGTTGGCCCAACGGTTCCAAAGAAGTCCGGTTGCTTGGCCACCATACGAGGACCGGACGCCGCGTGTCTCCCCACCCGATGTGGAGCGCGAGTTGGCCGGGCCGTACTTGTCGACCACGGTCACGTTGGCTCCGAGCCGCGTGAGGTAAAACGCCGTCCACATCCCGAAATTACCCGCGCCGACGATGACGACGTCCGGAGCCGCCTGTTGGGATCTGTGGGATCCGTCGCTCAAGGGCTGGGGGGAGTGGATCTCACCTGACGTGGTTGTGAACCCTGCGAGGCTCATGCCGGCACCGGCTGTGGCGGTCTTCAGGAACGTCCTTCGATCCACCCCCAACTCAGGTTTTTTCATGCCTGGGGAAGGCTACCGGTCACCGCCGTCCGCAAACATCGTCATCTGCATCAACATGTCCAAAGACGTCGGCAATTCGGAATCACCCGCCGGAAAGTCGTTCATCTGAAGCATGTACGCGACGATGTCGGCATAGGTCTGCTCAGGCAGGCCGCCCGGATTGTCGTCGGGCATGGCGTAGAGGACGAATTCATAGATGTCCCCGACCGACCGGTTGCGCCAGCGCCGCTGGAAGGAAGCTCCGCTGAACTCGGACGACGAATGGCAGGCGACACAGTTGTCTCGGAACAATCCGTCGCCACGGGAAGCCTGCTGGTTCGTATAGAACGCGCTCGCCGCCGAAGCTGTGGCCTCTGGAGTGGCATCGGGTGGGGGAGCGGCACCGCTCGTAGGCGCCCCCTCGGGTGTGGAGGCGCATCCCGCGAGCACGAACATCAAGGCGGAGTTGAAGAGAATCTTTTTCATTGACGTCCCCTAGAAAGCTCTTGAAGAAGATAGTGGGCCGCGTTGCAGCGAATGCCACAAGCTTGCTAAAACAAAAGGCAGGTGGCAAGGGGAGCCCATGCGGGTCCCGGAACACAGACGCCCCCGTAGTCTATTGGATCACATCGGAAACCTCTTGATGGTGGATGTAATGCGGAATCGAACATGAAGTGGGTCTTTCTGGCCTTGAGCCTTCTATCGGAAACGCCCCTGGCCGGGCAGGGATACGGGGAGGCACTGGCCGTGGGCGGCGGCGACGTGGTCGTCGGTGAGCCACTGGACGAAACGTCCCCTGGGTACGTCTACGTTTACCGGAAGGATTCCGGCGGAGCCTGGGTTGAGGTCCAACGACTCGAGGCATCCAACTCGGCCATCGGAGACCATTTCGGCAGAACCGTGACACTGTCAGGGGACCAACTCCTGGTCGGCTCGACCCTTCTCCAGGCGATTTACGTGTTCGAGAAGGACGGAAGCGACCAGTGGCGTGAAACACAAATCCTGACCGCGAGTGATACGTTCGAGGGAAATTTCATCGGCCGAATCTCGGCGGCGGATGGAGACCACTTCTTTGCGTCTTCTTGGGCGGATTCGGAGGGCCGTGGCGCGGTTTACGTATTCGAACGGGACCCCGCTACGGGCCAGTGGAACGAGACCGACAAACTGATGGGCAGCGACGTTGGGCCTAACGAGGTGTTCGGAATGTCGATCGCCGTGGAAGGCGATCTCGCTCTGATCGGCACGGCCCAGAAGGACAATGGTACCGGAGCTGCATACGTGTTCCGGCGTGACGCAGCCACCGGGGACTGGTCGGAGCAGAGCAAGCTCACAGGGCCGGGCACCGGGCCCAACAGCGCTTTCGGCATCACCGTGGGGCTCGATGGCGGCGTTGCTCTGGTCGCAGCCGCCTTTCATGACGTCGGTAGAGGTGTCGTATTCGAGTTCTCCTACGACGAGTCGACCGGGGAGTGGCAGACAGGCCCAACCCTGAGAACCTTCGATGGAGGTAATCCGGGGATACAGCTGGGAATAACCATGCACTTCAGCGGTGGCGAAGCCTGGTTCGGCGCTCCTGGCGCCTCTGAATTCGAAGGGCGGGTTTATTTGATGTATCGCAGCCCCTCCGGCGAATGGATCGGAGCCAGCAAACTCACCGCTGCCGACCTTGCACCACGTGAACAGTTCGGCACCACCCTCGCGGTCCAGGACGATGTCGCCGCGGTGAGAGTCCTCTTGGACGACTACGAGCTCGGTTCGGTCGCGATCTTCGAGCGTCAGAGTGGAGTGTGGTCGCAGGCCGGAAAGGTGTTCCGAGAGCCGCCCGCAACCTTCGCCTCGATTATCGGCGGCCAGGTGGATTGTGAGGGCGGGGCGGCGGACGCTTTCAGCTGCAATGATCTGGACCTGCTGTCGTTCCTCTCCCTAGCGGATCTCGGGGGGGGGCGACGGGGCGTCAACGTGAACGACCTCTGGGGATGGACCGACCCCGACTCGGGTCGGGAATACGTGCTCGTGGGACGCTACGACGGCACCTCCTTCGTAGACGTCAGCGACCCCCTGAATCCCAGGTACGTGGGAGACCTCCCGATAACCGAGGGTGCCACGGCGGGCCGTTGGAGGGACATCAAGGTCTACCGAGACCATGCCTTCATCGTAGCCGATGGCTCAGGTGCCCATGGGATGCAGATCTTCGACCTCACCAAACTTCGGGACGTGCGGGGGGACCCGGTGACCTTCGAGGAGGACGCTCACTACAGCCAGATCGCAAGCGCCCACAATATCGTGATCAACGAGGAGACCGGCTTCGCCTACGCGGTGGGAGCCAGTGAGGGCGGTGAAACCTGCGGCGGCGGCCTTCACATGATCAACATTCAGGATCCGCGGGCTCCGCTCTTCGCTGGCTGTTTCCAGGATATGGGCACGGGCCGTCAGGGCACCGGCTACACCCACGACGGCCAGTGTATCGTCTACGACGGCCCGGACGAGGAGCATCAGGGCCAGGAAATCTGCTTCGGCGCCAATGAGACGGCGTTGAGCATCGCCGATGTCACGGACAAAGCGAATCCGGTCTCAATCTCGACGGCAACGTATCCCGACGTCGCCTACGCCCATCAGGGGTGGATCGACGAAGACCACCGCTATTTCTATACGAACGATGAGCTCGACGAGCTCGAGGGCAACGTCGACCGGACGCGCACCCTGATCTGGGACATAGCCGACCTTGACGATCCGATTCTGGTCAGGGAGTACTTCACCGACAACACCTCGACGGACCACAATCTCTACATCCGGGGCAACCTGATGTACCAGTCCAACTACGTGAGCGGATTACGCATCCTGGACATCTCGGACCGGGAGAACCCGGAGGTGGTAGGTTTTTTCGATACCACTCCGGGATCTCCTGAGGGACCCGGATTCGGCGGCTCGTGGAGCAATTATCCGTTCTTCGAGAGCGGGATCATCGTTGTGACCAGCCGTACGGAGGGCCTGTTCATCCTCCGAAAGCGGGAGCGTACCCTTCTCCAGTAGGCCAGCCTCCCATACCCGTAACCGAGCCCGACCTGATCGACGCATCCGCCCTCGCCGGGCACTACACACACTTTCGCGTCTCGGAGCGCCTTCTGCTCACGGGTCACTCGCACCAGGCGTGGCCCGACGTTGCCTTCGAGGCTCAGCAACGGGCCTGGCTCGACGCGGCCCGGCATGTGGATCGAAAATGGGACCTCGCCGAGATGAAGGCGGAGAGGTACCGAGAGTCCGTGGCCGCGCTGCTCGACGACCAAGCCGGTTTCGTGGCCCTCGGACAGAACACGCACGAGCTCGTCACCCGAGTCCTTTCCGCCCTCCCCCTGGCCGCACGACCGCGCCTGGTCACGACGAACGGTGAGTTTCACAGCATTCGGCGGCAACTCGATCGTTTGTCCGAGGAGGGGGTCGAACTGATCAAGGTCGCAGCGCTTCCGGCCTCTGGGCTGGCCGAGCGGCTGATCTCCGAAGTCAACGCTCGTACGGCGGCGGTGCTCGTATCGTGCGTCCTCTTTCAGAACGCACATATCGTTCCGGGGCTGAATGGCGTCATGGAAGCCTGCGAGAGGGCCGGCGCCGAGCTGCTGGTGGACGCTTATCACTCCACCAACGTGGCTCCACTCTCATTACCCGAGGAAGGGCTCGAGGGCGCCTTCATCGTCGGGGGTGGTTACAGGTACATGCAGATGGGCGAAGGAAACTGCTGGTTGAGATTCCCTCGGGACTGTCGGCTCCGACCGGTCCTCACGGGCTGGTTCAGCGAGTTCGCCACACTGGCCGACGACAGGACGGCGAGTGGGAGGTCGGAGGTGGAGAGCCGCGTCCAATACAGCGACGGTCCCACCCGCTTCGCCGGTGCGACATACGATCCCACCAGTCACTATCGAGCCGCCGCGGTTTCGGATTTCTTTGCAGAGCAGGGCCTCACACAAGACCGACTGCGCGCGTGTAGCCAACGCCAGATCGGACTTCTGGTGACCGAGTTCGACGCGCTCGATCTCGATCCGGCTGTGGTGGACCGAGACCGTTCGGTCCCCTTGGAATCGCTCGCCGGATTTCTAGGGAAGGTCTGAACAACCCCCATCTTGGGAGGAACGCGATCGGTTGCGGTTCGAAGATCCGGTTCGAAGACCTATCGGAGCGATGAAGTGCTGGCTGGCGCGCCGGAGAAACGGTCCGAACCGTCAGGAAGTCGCTTCGATGTGTCCGGCTCCCGCCCTCGCGGGGCCCATGGGCGCATGGGCCCCGCGTTATCCGGTCGCGTAGCGGCCAGCGATGAGCAGATTCGAGAACCCGAGCAGCAACGCGATGCGCTGCGTGTTCTTCGCCAGTCCCCGGTAGCGCACCTTACCGTACCCGAAGCGCCGCTTCACATACAAGAACGGATGCTCCACCTTCGCCCGCACCGATGCCTTGCGCTTCTCGGCCGCCGCCTCGGCGCCGTCCCGATCGAGCAGGCGACGCTTGCCCGGCTTCATCGCCACCTGCCAGGCGACGTCGCAACCCCTGTTCTCCGGGCGCTTGTCCACACCCTGGTAGCCCGCGTCGCCCCATGCCTCCGTCTCGTCACCATGCAGCAGCACGCACGCCTGCGTCACGTCCGCCGCGTTGGCGGCCGTCGTCGCCAAGCTGTGCGCCAGACCCGATTCGGCGTCCACCCCGATATGCGCCTTCATCCCGAAGTACCACTGGTTTCCCTTCTTCGTCTGGTGCATCTCCGGATCCCGTTCTCCCCTGCGGTTCTTCGTCGACGACGGCGCGTCAATGATGCTCGCATCCACGATCGTCCCCGTCTTCAACCGATGCCCGAGAGACGCCAGATGCGTATTGATCTCCTCGAACAACCCCATCCCCAAGCCCTGCGTCTCCAGCAGGTGGCGGAAGTTCAGGATCGTCGTCTCGTCCGGCAAAGAACCGCTCAGGCGCAGACCCGCAAAGCGGCGCACTGACTCCACCTCGTAGAGCAGATCCTCCATGCCCGGATCGCTCACGTTGTAGAACAGCTGCACACAATGAACCCGCAGCATCACCCCAAGCGGATAGGGGCGGCGGCCACGGCCAGCCTTCGGATAGAACGGCTCGATCCGATCCTCCAGCTGTTGCCAGGGAATCAGCCCCTCCATCTTCTCCAGGAAAATCTCCCGGCGCGTCCGCCGCTTCTTCGAATCGTACTCCAGCTCCGCGAAACTCATCTGAAGCTCCATGGCCCGCTCACAACTCCCCGGTCGTTTCATACCATGAAACTACACCCGTCTTGTTCAGAGCTTCCCTAGATCTGAGTTCTCCGGACGCACCCCTTATCACGGATGCCTTGGCGGAGCGTGGCGTTCACGTCGACCACCGAGGTAATGTCCTCCGGCTCGGTCCGGCACCCTACCTGACGGATGAGCAGTTACGGGAGGCCGTGAGCCGCCTGGGGGAAGTGGTGAGCTGAGGCGCCGTCCCCCTCCCGCTCTACCCGCCCATCGACCCCAACTCCCGCACGGTCGCCGCAAGCATCCGCACCTTGGCGGCGTCGCTCGACCCGCCGACCTCCCCAGCCAACTCGTCGGCCATCCTGGTGAGCGCCTCCCGCCGCGGAGCCCCCGAAGCGCCCTCCGCAGTATTAAGCTCACGCCGTGTCGACTCGATCCGTGACGCCGACAGCCCGCCGGACCGCTCGAGCTGGTCCAGGTACGCTCCCGCAAGGGCGAACGTAGTCGGCCACACGAACTGGGGCTGGCCCTGTGCGTTCAGGTAGTCGAGCCTGACCGACTTGGCGGCGTCGAGCTCGTTCTGGGACAGGAGTGCGCTCGGCGTGAGCTCGAAGATGTCGAGCCCACGGGCGATCTCGGAACTCACGATCACACCGTTGTACCAATAGACCGACCAGCTCCCGCCCATCCGCATGCGCTCAGGATCCACCGGCCCGCGGTCGTGGAACGCGATCTCGACCGGGCTCCCGGGATCGGTCCAGTCGAAGACCGAGATCCCTCCTTGGTACCACCCCTGTACCATCACGTCGCGGCCCGGGATGGGGATCAGCGAGCCGTTGTGGGCGACGCAGTTCTCCTGTGGCGTCTGCGGCGCTGACAGCTTGTAATAGCCCTGGAACTCCATCTGCCCGTTTTCCAGGGTGAAGATCGCGTCGGCACCCCACTCCTTGGGATCGGTAGCGCGGCACTTCGGCCCACCGCCACCGCCCCATTCGTCCGTGAAGAGGACTTTCGTGCCGTCGTTGTTGAATGTCGCCGAGTGCCAGTAGGCGAAATTTTCGTCGCTGACGGCCCCGATGCGCTCCGGATTGACCGGATCGCTGATGTCGATGAGGAACCCGTAGCCCCCGCAAGCGCCGCCAGCCACCCCGATTTCCGGGTACACGGTGATGTCGTGGCACTGCGTGGGACCGGCACCGGGACCGGTGTCGGCGGCGATCTGCTGAGCGACTACCTCGTCGAGGAACGCACGGAGCGCTACGCTGTCCGCCGCCGTCGGAGGGCCGCTGCCCCCGCGCTGGGCGACCACCTGGGCGAGCAGTTGCGCCACCTGGCCGGCCGGTAAAACCTGCGGTTGATCAGGGAAATCAACGACGAAAGCACCGCTCGTCCGCGCCTGCTCGATCGCGGCGAGGTCGTCCGGCGCCAGGCCATGGCTCGGGGGCGCAACGAGGTCGGCGAAGATCCGCGGCGAGCTCACGATGGCCGCCTGCTCTGGATTGGCGAGCGGCACCCTGATCACCTCGATCCGGAAGAGCGCCGAATTCGGGTCCTCCTCAAGCGGAGCGCCGGAGCATCCGGACAGCTCGTCAGCGGGACGCACCAGCGAGGAGCCAGAGACGTAGATGTACACGTTCTCTTCGTCGTTCGGGTCCTTCAGCACCGTGTGTGTGTGCGACCCGCGGCAGGTCTGCACATTGGCGATGTACACGGGGTTCCGGATGTCGCTGATGTCGAAGATCCGGATACCACGAAGGCGCTCCGGGCTCACGGACTCCTCGATCCGTTCCGTGCCACAGTCGAGCCGGCCTCCGAGTCCCTCGCCGGATACGAACAGAAGGTCCCCGTAGACCGAGACGTCGCTTTGCGACGCCGGGCAAACATAACCCGTCACGAGCAAAGGCTGGCGGGGATCCTCGATGTTCCAGATCTGGACGCCATTGTAGTTGCCCTGAATGGCGTAGTCCCCCTTGAAGGCCAAGTCGGAGTTCGTGATGCCCACGAAGTCCTCGGGCGGCGGCGTCGCGGACACCAACCGCAGGTTCCAGATCGCCTCCTCGGCATCGAAGAGCCCCGCCTCGAGGCCGATACGGGGGTCGGGGCTCGGCGCAGTCTCGGCCGCGACCCGCACAAGCGTCGCGGAGGCCGTCCCCGAACTGGCAGAGCTGGCAGAGCCAGATGCGCAGCCGGCCATGGCGAGCAGGCCCGCGGCGAGCGCAAGTGCTAAGAAACGGTAAGCAACCATCCACGGGGTGTGCTGGTGCGCCGGAAGGGTGCAGGTCATTTCGACATCCTGGAATGAGGGTGATTGTCTGTGATCAAGGGCGCCGCCCCGTCGGGGGCAGCTGTACTTCTTCAATAACCTTCCAGCATGCGCTCCATCCGCGCGATCTCGGTCGTCTGATCCGCTTGGATGTCGGAGGCGATCTTGAAGACCGCCTCGTCGAGCGCCGCGCCGTCGGTGGCGAAGAGGTCGTGAACCATGGTCACGGCCCCTCCGTGGTGCTGAATCATATAGGCAAGGAAGAGCCGGTCGAAGTCCGGGCCCCTCGCCGCGTCGAGCTCCTGCATCTGCTGGGGGGTCAGCATCCCCGGCATGAGCATCCCATAATCTGGCACGCGCGCCGTCGAGTCGACTCCCTCGCTGGGCACCTCGGGAACGGGTTGCCCGCGATCTCGAAGCCATTGCTGCATCGCGGTGATCTCGTCTCGCTGGGCGTTGATGGTGCGGGCCGTCAGGGTCCCCACCGACGGGCCGACGCCGTGGGTGGGAGCGAGACCCGCCATCTGGAGCGCCTGGGCGTGGTGGCTGATCATGCCGGTCATGAATCGAACGTCGGCCTCGCTGAACTGCATGCGGGCGCTGTCCAAACGAGCGCGGTAAAGCGCCTCGATTTCAGCGGTCGAAACGCCAGCCGGAGATTGGGGCATTTCCACCGCCGTCCTGGCACCTCCGCAGGCCGAGCTGGCTACCATCACAAGCAGGGTGGCGATCGTCCAGCGGCTATGTGAAGCCCTCATACATCTCCCAAATGGACTTCCCATTGCGAGGCTGCTACGGGGCTAAGGTACACATGGTCAGGGATTCAGCCAGTAGTTCACCTTGATCACGAAAACGTTGTCCGCCGGCGTCGCGAACATGTCGCCCGCGTCACGGCCGAGCTTGAACCCACCGATCCAGGGATCGGTCCCATTGTCGCCATCTCCCCTGAGTGAGCTGATCCGGCTCTGCTGCCACACGAGAAACAGGGTCGACCCCGGCTGCCACTCCCAACGGAGCACCGCGTTTCCGATGAGGCTGCGGTAGCTGAAGTCGCGATCCGCCACTGCGAAAGGCGCGGCGGGGCCGGCCCCGTCGGGATCGACGGCGTAGCTCCCGCCCAGGTCCTGCGAGACCGTCCCGATGTCCGTTCCGTACTCCAGGAACTTGAACGTCCCCGGGCGCTCGAGCTCCTTCAGCTCACCATAGTTTCCGGTGGAGACGAAGGGCTCGACATAGAGCTGTAGAGACAGCAGGGGGGTGAATGTGACGTTTACCCTCGTCTCGAGTGAGACCGTCGTCTGGTCGAGGCCGCCGAAGACGTAGCGCCGACCGAAGGTCTGATCTGCCAGGGGGTCCGCCACCGACGTTACGTACTGGGCGGAGGCGTGGCCTCGAGTGAACGCCGGCCCGAGCTGAATCCTGAGCCGCTCGCTGGGATTCGCAGTCAGGTTCAAGCTGACACTCCTGCTCCAGGAGTCTCCGTCCTCGGCCGTCCAATCATAGCTGAGGCGCCCAACGGTTCCGCGCCTTTCGTCCGAGCTGACGTTCAGGCTTCTGGAGAGGCGGCTCGGGGTGCGCGCCAGCGGCCCCCCACGCGTCAGCCGATCGTCGTCGTGCGGGGGGTTGTAGGCGAGTCTGCCCCCTACGCCCCAGTAGTTCAGGAACTGCAAGTTGAAGTTGCCGTTCACCTCGGTCCAGACCCGGTCGCCGGCATAGTTCCACACCCAGTCCGGGCTTCCCCGGACGTCCCACTCTCTCAGAATCCGGCCCGGGTCCGGGTGGTCGTAGCTGAAGTTCGTGTCCACGATGAGCCGGTCCGAGGCGGACTGAAATCCCATGTCGTTCACTTCGTAGCCCGGGCTGGCAGCCGCCATCGCAACTTTCGCACCAAACGCTCCGGCCTGCTTCGCGACGTCCACCATCGCATAATATCCGGCCAGAGATGTCGCGTTCGGATCCAGGGTCAGGTGGTCTGCGTCGGGACGCTGATAGTACCGTGTGGAGGACTGCTGCGTACGTATGATCGCGACCGGATCTCCCTCCACGTAACTCCCGGTGAGCATGGTGCTGATCCGATAGGTTCGATTCGACCACTCGTGGGCGAAGTCCGCACCTCCGGAGTACGCCGCCGAGTGAAGACGGTCCTCCATTCCGGTCCCCGCCAGTCTTCGGTTCGCGCCCGTGCCGAAGAGTCCGAACCGGGTCTCTCCGCCACTGACCTGCCTACGAATCCTCCCCACCAGGTAGTTCGTCTCGGGCTCGACCACGGATTGATCCACTGCCTGGTTGACGTCCACGTACGTGACAATTTCCTCGGCAGTAAACGCCTCGAGGAGCCCCAGCGACCAACCGTCCCCTACCCTCCCCGTGACCTTTGCGGCGCCCAGGATGGTCGTGGCGGTGGCCACATCCGTGAACACAGCATCGGGCGGCGCGGAGCCTGACGGGGGTCGTCCGATTCGGCGGGAGTAGAACAGCTGCGGAGGTCGCCCCGTGCTTCCGGCCGGGCCCCCTTCTCCAATCTGGAAGATGTCTCCACCCTCCACGAAGAATGGACGACGCTCCTCGAACCGGGTCTCGAACGCCGTCAGGTTGATGACGGACGGATCCACCTCGACCTGGCCGAAATCGGGATTCACGGTGGCGTCCAGCGTGAGGTTCGACGCCAACCGGTACTTCAGGTCCAGCCCGGCCTTACCGAAGTAATCGGATCCGCTTCGGTAGGGGTTCGAGAAGTTGATGCCCGAGGGAACCTCCAACTGAAGATACTCTCCACGAGCCGCCACGTAGGGCAGGAGCTCCAGCCTCTGGCCGGATCTGATGCCCTCGATCCCGTCGAGGTGCGCGTACCGGGATGCCCCTCCCCGCTCCAAGGTCGGTGTAAAGGGATAGGCCAGCCGCTCCTGGTTACGGTGGATGTTTCTGCTCAGTTCGATGCCCCACACCTGCTCCTCATCGGGGCTGAAACGAAGCTGACTGAACGGAATCCGCATCTCCGCCGACCAACCCACCTCGGTAATCTGGGTGGCCACTTCCCAGACGGGATCCCACGAAGTGTCTCCGCCCCCGCCCCCACCGCCGCCGCTGGATGAAACCGCATCGCGGCGCGAGCGCGATGGATTCACTGAAAAACTGTAAGACGTCTCGTGGTCGTGGTAGCTGTCGAGATTGATCGTGATGTAGTCGAAGTCGCCGGCTCCCATATCACGCCGAGCGAGCCGCCCCGAGATCGGGAAGCTGTCGTAGAGCATCGCCCCGATATAGATCGCGTTATCGTCAAAGGCCACGCGGAACTCGGTAGGCTGGGTTCCGGGCTCTCCCTCCGCAGGGTTCGACTGGATGAAGTCCGTGATGGCTGGAGCCTCTGCCCACACCGGCTCGTCCAGACGGCCGTCCAAATCAATCGAGGTTTGCGTTCTGACGGCCCGTGCACGAGCAGCGAACTCGTGGTCATACTCAGCGTCGACTGTCTCAGCGTCGACTACCTCGTCCTGAGCTGGTGCGGTGCCCCCCTGGGCGGACCCGGTCACCTGTGCGTGTAGGCCCGGTGGAGTCGAGAGCAGGATGGGCCCGAGGAGAAGGACTTTGGTGAGTGCTTTCCTGCGGACAACCATGTGGATCTGATCTTCCTGTCCGCTATGGAATGGGAGGAGTCTAGAAGAGTGTCATCAACGCCGGGCATACCGTCACCCATCCCACGAGGTTCCGGTCTGACCTATCCGTCTGATTCGTGCACGTCCAGTCTCATATGTGTCCAGTCTATATATATGTGTCAACATCGCTTCTCGTGACCAGAACCGGGCCGGTCGTCTATCGACGCCGGCTCCTTCGAGCTCTACTTCGATGGCAGCGACGTGAGCCTCGGCAGCAGCAGTGACGAGGATATATACGCCCTCGCCGACGACACGACGGGCGAGATCTACCTGTCCACCAGGGGGAATTTCTCGGTGTCGGGCCTGTCCGGCGCCGACGAGGACGTCTTCGTCTTCACTCCATCTTCGTTGGGCTCGTCGACGTCGGGGACGTTTGCCGGGACCCTGTTCTTCAACGGGAGCGCATATGGCGTGAGCGGCGACGTCTACGGCATAGATCTACCATAGGAGGAGGCGCTTGTTATCCTCCTCGGCAGTTCACTCGATCCAGCCGCATCGATACTGAGTATCCCTCAGACGGACGGCTCCACGTTCGCATTCAAGCGGAACAGGTTGTTCGGATCGTACCGGTTCTTCACCGCCACCAGCCGGTTGAAGTTGTCGCGGAAGTTAGCGTTGATGATCTCGGTCGCCGTGCCGTCCTCGAGGTCGTTCGTATAGAACCCACGCGTGTGGGGCTCGATGGACGGCCAGAACTCGCGGATCCAAGCGATGTGCTCGCTTCCGTCCGTGGGGTAGGGCCAGCCGACGACGCAGAGCATGTTGGCGAATTCCGCCCGCTGCGAGAACGCGGTCGCCTGATCGGGGACCCGAGCGATGGCGCCTCCACCTTGTTGGAAGATCATCTGAGTCGTCCGCTCCGGATGCCCCTCTATCCCATCCGCGAGCGCATCGATCAAGCCGGCGGAGATACCGCTGACGAATCCGCTCTTCATGTACGATGCCACAGCCCTGAAATCGGTGGTGTCTCCGGAGCGCTGTAGCGCGACATAGTCTGTCCCTTCAACGCTGTCCACGACCGGGGTCCCCAATTTTCGCAGCGGAGCAAGCGCTCGGTCGGCCTGGCTCGGCGGACCCGAGTAACAAACGGCGAACCCCGCAACTCCTGGTGCGCCACCGGGAGGCAGAACCACGCCACCGTCAATCTGCAACTCGTCGGGTGCTTGAGGTCCGTACTCGCCGTATACGGCGAGTACCTCTCGAATCATGGAGACGGGATACATGATCTGACCGGCCAGGACCTGCCGCTGCATCGGATTGAGTCGGAACTCGAAGGAAGTGACGACACCGAAGTTTCCGCCCCCGCCACGCACACCCCAGAACAGGTCCGGATTTTCGTCGGCGCTCGCTCGCCGAAAGTCGCCGTCCGCCGTCACTACGTCCACGGACAGGAGGTTGTCGACCGACAGCCCGAACCGGCGGGCCAGCCGCCCAAACCTGGACCCGATCACCCCTGGCGTAAGCACGGCAGGCTCATCGCAAATCCGCGCGCCATCGCTCGGCATCGCGCTACGACTGCCACTTCGCGGCCGTCGGCTTCGACTCCCTCGATGGAGGGAGTCTCTTGATTCACCTTAACGCCCTGGGCGGGGGGGACATTTCTAAATCACTCAACCCCCGGACTTTTCTAAATCAATCCAACAGATGGGGTCGAGGTGAACGTGGTCCAGAACTGGTTCGCGGAGTTACGGCGGCTGGTGCCGGATTGATGTCAGCGGTACCCCCGCCCTAGATCGTCTCCAGTACCCCCACCGGCACCCAGCCCACCCTACCATCCTCCAGCACGACCTCGGCCCACTCCTCGGAGAAGCGATCGATCCGAACCTTGGTCCCTTCGTGCACAGTGAAGATCGTGAGGGTCTCGTCGTCCAGGGGGGCGCTCAGCACGTCGACCTGGGGTTGGAATACGACGGCCTCCTCCGCCCGTCCCAATTCGAACTCCCGAACGGCCAGGTTGAGTCCGAATAGGAAGAACACGACGCCGGAGGCGAGCGCGATCCGTCTGCCCCACACCGCCACCTGCGCTCCCCTCTTCAGGATGAGCAAGAGCACGACGCCCGTCCCGACCAGGTAGGACGCTGCGGCCACCGCGATGAGGAGCGTCCTCGGCAGAAGGCCGACCCACCACTGCACCGCACTGAAGAACCAGAACCGCGGGAGGGGCTCGATCTCGTCCACGGTCAAGGACCGCGCGAGGTCGAGGTTGGCCTGAACGTCTTCATCCCCGGGGAGCAGCCGGCGGGCACGCTCGTAATACAAGATCGATGGGGCGACATCCCCGAGCTTAAAATACGTGTTGCCGATGTTGTAGTAGACTTCGCCACTCTCGAAACCGGCTTCCACCAGTCGCAGGTAGCTGGCGAGCGCCCCCTCGAAGTCCCCTTCCTGGTACAGTCGATTCCCTTCCTGGTAGAACTCGACCTGTGTGGGCGCGGGACCAATAGCGGGGACGACGGACGCCACCATCGCAGCAAGAACCACGGCACGCATCAGGAGAGTTCTTCCTGAACCGCGGTCATCGCGTCTGCCGCGCGGCCGAGGAATCCGGACTTCTCCTCTGCGCTGGAGCTTGGAGGAGCGAAGCGCGCACGGTCGCACTCGCCCAGACAAGCGAAATAATTCCTCGTGGCTACCACCGGAACCCCACGTCTACTGAGCTCCGCCTCGGCAACCTGGGACATGAATCCGGCCTCGGCGACGTTGAGCTTGTCGGCGAGAAAGCCGCGCAAAGCCCCCTCGACTTCGGCGTAAAAAGCACGGGCGTCACCCTCCGACATCACCGCGCGTGCCCGGCCGAGACGCTTCTTGGCGACCCGCCCGGCTCGCCGTCCCCTCGCGTACGCTACATCACCCTCCAGCCGGTCCCAGTGCCTTCGTAGGCCCAGGGCTCCGAGCAGAGCCGCGAGAGGCATCAGAGCGACGATCCAGAACCCCGGCGCATCGGCGAGCGAACCTCCGAGCGCTCCGAGGCTCGGAGGACCGATCTGTATGAACCGGATATCCTCGCGCAAGGTCTCCACGCCGGCCCTTCCGATGGGGGCCCCGATGACGGGATCGCCCGTCACGTCGAGTCGAAGCGGTTGCGAGGCTGATGTGGCGTACAGGGCACTCTCAGCGTCGAAGTAGCTCATCTCGACGGGCGGGATCGTCTTTTCCCCGGGGGACCTCGGAATCAGTACGTATTCGTAGGTTCTCCTCCCGCGAATGCGGGAGCCAGTGCGATCGATCGACTCCGTGACCTCGGGCGGGAAAACCTCGAAGTCCCCGGGGAAATCGATGACGGGTGCCGCCAAGCCCCGGAGATTACCCTCCCCCTCGACGATCAGCTCCAGCGTCACCGCGTCGTTGGTCTCGACACTGGATCGATCGATTGAGGCGCTCACATTGAGCCGGCCTACCAGCCCGGTGAAACTTCGAGGCCTCCCCGGAACCGGAAGGGGTAAAACTTCGACCTCCACGGGGGCCGACGTGATTACGATCGGTTCCTGCGATGGGAAGAACGCGCTCCCACCGAAGAAGTCATCAAAGAGGTTTCGCGCCTGCCGCCGAACCCGCACGCTGGCCTCGATGCTCATGGGCTCGATCGTCTTCGTGCCCGGCCCAGCGGGAAAGAGCACGACACGCCGGACCACTGCGGTCGTATAGGGCTGTCCTCCGCGAACCCTCTGCTCGGCCTGAGGATTGCGTGCACCGGGGACTTCCTCCACCCAGAAGCCCTCGTTCTCGACCAGATCAAAGAGGTTGAAAGAGCTCACGTTCACGCGGGTGAAAATCCGGTAACTCACCTCGATCGGCTCGTTCTCGTAGACGCGCGTCTTACTGACTTCCGCCACCATAAAAAGATCCTCGGCGCCGACCCCGGACGGATCGGGCCCACCGCCGGCCGCATCAACCGCCGTGGACACGGTCAACGTGACCGGCCGCGTCCGGAGTATCTGCCCCCCGGCCCCGACCTCTATGACCCCGATCTCGAACGTGCCCTCCCGGATCGCCCGATACCGGTATTGGATGGTCAAAGAGACCGTCGTTACGCCAGCGATCATCTGCATACTCGTGGAGGTATTCCGGCCGATGTAGCGGGAGAAGGCCCCCAAATCAGGAAGTGAGGGCTCCACGTCCACCTGATTCGTGCCCCTCAGCTCCACCTCGAGTGTGAACTGGCCATTCAGAGGGACAACGGACGGGGAGACCGAGGCGTTGGCCTGGAGTTGCAGGGCGGCCACATCCAAGGGTGGAGCCAACGATGCGGCCACACCCGAAACGATCGCGACGAAGAAGACCGTCGCCACCCTGTCCAAACCACGCATCGTCCGTGCCTACCAGGGCTTGCTGGGGCGCCGGCCGCGCAACGGGGCCAGGCGTCGGTTTACCTCATCGGGGTCCTCCCGGACCCCTTGAAGCAACCGCTCAGCCTCTTCTTGGGTCATCTCACCGGGCGCGGGTTCAGGCTGCTGCGACTCAGGTTGCTCTTCCTCCGGCGGCTCCTCGGGCGGCGAATCTTGATTCGGGTCCTCGGTGGGATCCTGCTCCGGGTCCTCTTCATCCTGGTCTTGTTCTTCGTTCTGTGGCTCCTGGTTCTGCTCCCCGTCTTGATTCTCTCGCTCCTCGTTCTGGTCGTTCTCTTCCCCATCCTCCGACTGTGGGTCCTGCTCCTGTTGCTGAAGCTGCTCGAGGGCCAACTCGAGATTGTGCTTGTAGTCGATCTCGTCCGAATCGATGCGGAGGGCCTCCTTGTACGCTTCGAGACTCTCCTGAAACCTCTGCTGGCGGTAGAGGGAGTTCCCCAGGTTGTACCAAGCGGGTCCTGCGAGCGCCGGGTCGCCCGATTCAATCGCTCCCCGGTACGCATCCAAAGCCCGGATGTACTCTTCCGATTCGTAGAGCGCGTTCCCATCGTTGAAGAGAGCGAGCGGCAGACCAGGCGCGTCTCGCAGAGCCTCCAGGTACTTTTCGTGGGCCTCCCCGAAACGGCCCTCTTCGTAGAGGCGGTTTCCGTCGTTGAGATCGGCACGGCCCCGCTGAGCGGCCGCCACGCCGGGCAAGACGCCGATGAGTACCCCGACTGTGGCCAGCACGCCCGTGCAGCGCCACTGCCTACGACCACTCGTCGGGATTTTTCCGCCGCTCATGAGAACCTCCCGGCCCACGCCTCTTTCTTCCGCCGGCGCTCGGGGATCAAACCCTCCGCGAGCAGTAGGACCAACGCGAACCCGAGGAAGATCTGGAACTGTTCATCGAACTGGGTAATCTCTCGTGCTTCCAGTTCACGACCCTCTCCACCGGCGACCTCCTCGATCAAGGGATCCAAGTTCGCGGCGGACCCCAACGCCGGGAAGTATCGACCTCCAGTGACCTCGGCGACACGCTGAAGCGTCGCTTCATCGAGCCGCGTCGTCACGACGGCGCCGTTATCGTCTCGGACGAAACCGCTCCGTTCACCCGAGGCAGTGAACTCAGGGATCGGAACCCCATCGAGCGACCCTATGCCGACCGTATGGATCCGTACCCCCTCGTCGAGGGCACGCTCCAGCGCCCCCTCGATCTCACCCTCGTGGTCCTCCCCGTCGGTGACCACGATGAGCATCCGATGGTCCGTTGTCCCCTCCTCGAACGCATCTAGGGTTACGGTGAGCGCCTCGCCCAAGTTGGTGCCCTGGATGGGGATCAGATCCGTGTTCATTGCATTCAGGAAGAGGGCGGCCGCGCCGTAGTCCACCGTGAGCGGGCTCTGGACGAAGGCGTTCCCGGCGAAGGCGACGAGGCCGATCCGGTCTCCGTCCAAGCGCTGAAGGATGCGCATGATTTCCAGGCGCGCCCGCTCCAACCGGTTCGGAGCCACATCTTCGGCCAACATCGAGCGCGAGACGTCGAGCGCCACCATGACGTCCTGTCCCTCGCTCGTCACGGTCTCGACGCGCGTCCCGAACTGCGGACGGGCAAGGGCCAGGACGAGGAAGGCGACGGCCAGGAGCATGAGTACACTCTTGGCCGCGCGCGCCCTTCGGCTGAGGGTCGCACTCAGCTTCTGTACCAACTCCAGATCCCCGAACTGGGCGAGCGCCCGTTTTCGTGCCTGGCGCGTTCCCCAGAAGAACGCACCCAGAGCCGGGACCAGAAGCAGCCCGAAGAGGATCTCGGTCGAGACGAAGCGGAACACGGGGTATGGGTCTCCGGTTAGGGCAACGTACGAAGGACGGATTGGCCGAGCCCGACCTCGAGGAGCAAGAGCAGCAGACCCGCAGCAAGAGGATAATGGAAGAGCTCCCCATAACTCGTGAAGTTCTCCACTTCGATCTCGGTGGTCTCGAGGGCGTCGATCTCCTCGTAAACCTGGCTGAGGCCCTGCCGGTCGGTCGCGCGGAAGTATCGGCCCCCTGTGGTCTCCGCCACCTCCTGGAGCGAGGCCTCGTCGATGTCGACCTCGACATTGGCGTACCGGCGCCCCCCGACCGGTATTCGTGCCAAGCCCTGGCCGCCAGCCCCGATCGTGTACACCCTCACGCCCAGCGCCTGGGCCATCTGGCCGGCGGTCACCGGGCCGATCTCTCCCGTGTTGTTCCGCCCATCCGTGAGCAGGATGACCACCTGCGACTCGGCCTCTGAGGCCTGAAGACGCTTGACGGCCGTAGCGAGTCCCATGCCCACCGCGGTCCCGTCTTCGATCATGCCGACCTCCATCTGGCCGAGGAGGTCGGTGACCACCGAGTAGTCGAGTGTCAGAGGAACCTGAGTAAACGCCTCTGCGGCGAATACCACCAACCCGATGCGGTCGTCGCGTCGGCCCTCGACGAACTCCACAGCCACCGCCTTCACGGCCTCCAGGCGGTTGGGCTCCAGATCCTCGGCCAGCATGGAACTCGACACGTCCATCGCGAGAATGATATCGATCCCCTCCGCACTCACGGTCTCGCTGGTGATCCCGGTCTGCGGACGGGCGAATGCGACGACGACGGCAGCTAGTGCGAATACGCGCAGGGCGAACAGAACGTGCCGGTTCCGACCGGTGTGTCGTACATCGGCCTGTCTGAGCGACTCCACGTCCGAGTATCGGATCGCTCCGGAGCGATGGCGACGCCGGCTTATGTACACATACAAGAGGGCCGGAATCGCTAGGATAAGAATCAGGATCTGGGGATCTTCGAGACGGTACATCACCCTCCCTCGGTGTGGGCAAAGACCTCGGCATCACCCGCCGAGTCCGATCCGTCGAACCCGGCCCCGCCACCTGAGCCCACGCCCCCGTCGAGGTGGTCTTCGCGCGGCCGGGTCTGATCCACGAACGCACGAGCAGCCTCGAGGGAATCCTGGCAGGCATCGGGCGCCGGCCAAAGCTTGGCGAATTTCACGAGGTCGCAGCGGCTGGCGAAGCGTCCGAAAGTCTGGACGGCATCCTCCGGGACACCCCCGCCCCGAAGACCCTCGATGACCTCGGGCGTGGTCATCTCCAGGGCGTACACGCCGTACCGGCCTTCGACGTAGGTCCGGATGATCTCCGAAGCGATGATGTGGTATTCCTTGATCTCCCCGCGCTCCACGAGGTCGGACGCCCTCAGGCGATCGAGCGCTTCGTACGCGTCCTCGTGGGGAAAGCGCGGAATGACCACCGACCGGCGCGGACTGGCCTCTACGGGCCTGCGTTTGCCCCATAGCCAGTACCCGAGGCCAACGAAGAGCGCCAGCAAAAGGACCCAAGGTAGTACGTAAATCACACTCAACGGGATGCCGAGCGGCCCCCGGATGGCACGGATGTCCCCCCCCTCGTCCAATCCAACGCTCTGAACCGTGATCAGGTAGGGGTTCGTTGAAAGGGTGGTCGAGGATCCGTCCAGCGCCTCGACCGGGATGTCGAAGCTTGGAATCTCGATATCTCCGAGTTCGAATGCCGCCAGCGTGAATCGCGCACCCGTGACGGAGCGCCCCCCCTCGTTGGCCGGAGGAAGAATTTCGGCTCCAAGCACTTCGACAGAGCCCAGATCAAGCGAGTCCGGCCAGACCACGATAGCGGCCGGATCGTGCTCCACCCGCACCGTGAACTCCATCCGGCCGCCGACCGACACCAACGCCGTGTCCAACTCGGTACGGATCCGGGGAGACTGAGCTCGGACCGGTGTCGGCACCAAGGCGATCAGGAGTGCAATCACGCAAACTCCAGCCGAAATGCGTCTACAAGCAGCCCGCCGCACGCGCGTGCTCATCGGAAGCTCCCTTCCCGTTCCTTGAAGAAGCGCATCAGTGGCTGCACGTAGGGCTGGTCTGTCTCGATGTCGATCGTGTCCACTCGGCTGTGCTGAAAGATTTGTGCCAATTCGGCCCGCCCCCTGGCTGCTCGCTTCTCGAACTCCGCCCGGAAGCGGGGGTCGGCCGTATTCACCGTGTGCAGCTCACCGGTTTCGGCATCCTCGAATTCCATATATCCGAGCGCGGGGAGTACCGTCTCCCGATGGTCCCCCAGGTGTACCGCAATCAGATCGTGCCGCCTTCCCGCGACCGACAGCGGCTTCTCGAACCGGGGAGCCTTGAAGTCCGACACGAGGAACACGACCGCGCGACGTTTGATCACGTGGGTCAGATATTCGAGCGCGCCCCCGATATCCGTCCCACGTCCCTCGGGTTGATGGTAGAAGAGCTCCCTGAGCACGCGGAGTACATGAGACCGACCCTTTCTGGGAGGTACGAACTTCTCGATACGATCGCTGAAAATGATCAGGCCGACTTTGTCGTTGTTATTGATGGCAGAGAACGCCAACAAGGCGCAGATCTCCACCGCCACCTCGCCCTTCATCCGCTCGCGCGTCCCGAAGTCCCCGGATGCGCTCACGTCAACGACCAACATGACCGTGAGCTCCCGCTCCTCTTCGAACACCTTGACGAACGGGTGCCCCGTGCGAGCCGTCACGTTCCAGTCGATGCTGCGGATATCGTCGCCGTACTGGTACTCCCTTACCTCGGCGAAATTCATCCCACGTCCCTTGAACACGGAGTGGTATTCTCCTGAGAAAACCTCGTTCACGAGCCCTCGAGTCCTGATCTCGACCCTACGAACCTTCTTGAGGATCTCCCGCGGGATCATCGACGCTGCTCCCGCAAGGCGGGCTCTTCCAAAGAGGTCATGCTATCGTCCTCCCCGACGCCTCGCCGGCGCCCCTACGGCACCTCGACATTGTCGAGTACACGTGTCACCACGTCCTCCGGCGTGACCTCCTCGGCCTCGGCCTCGTAGGTGAGGAGCACCCGGTGCCGCATCACATCGAGGCCCACGGCCCGCACATCCTCGGGGGTCACATAGGCCCGGCGTCGGAGGAAAGCGTGCGCCCGCGCGGCCTTCGCCAGGTTGATCGTCGCACGGGGTGAAGCGCCGAAGTGGATGAGGTCCACCAGGTCAGCGAGACCGTGCGCGGCGGGATCACGGGTCGCGAAGACGAGCTCGACGATGTACCGCTCGACCTGGTTGTCCATATAGATCATCTGGACAGCACCGCGCGCACGCAGGATCTCGTCGGGTGTGACGATGGGGGAAACTTCATGCGCCGGACCACCCGCAACCCGCCGCAGGATTTCCACTTCCTCATCCTTGTCCGGATACCCGACCGACAACTTCAGCATGAAGCGGTCGACCTGAGCCTCGGGGAGCGGATAGGTGCCCTCCTGTTCGATCGGGTTCTGCGTAGCGAGAACGAGGAAGGGATCGTCGAGCGGAAAGGTGTTCTGTCCGATCGTGACCTGATGCTCCTGCATGGCTTCCAGCAACGCCGACTGTACCTTCGCCGGCGAGCGGTTGATCTCGTCGGCCAAAATGACGTTTGCGAAGATCGGGCCCTTCTTCGTCTGAAACTCCGAGGACTTGGGGTCATAGATCAACGTCCCGATCAGATCGGCCGGCAGGAGGTCGGGCGTGAACTGAATACGTTGGAACGAAGTCTTGATCACCTTGGCCAGCGTGCTGACCGTAAGCGTCTTTGCAAGCCCGGGAACGCCTTCCATGAGAACATGGCCGTCCGCCAATAGTCCGATGAGCAGCCGCTCCACCATGTACCGCTGCCCCACAATCACCCGGGCCACCTCTTCCTGGAGGCGGCTCACGAAGGCGCTCTCCTCATCGATCTTGGCCTGGATGACCTCGATGTCCGCATGCATGGCAGGCGCGGATCGGGGTTCGGGCACGGTATCTACCAGGTCTTGATCTGCCATGTCGCTCTTTCCGTCTTTCCGTATCTCAATTGATTAAAGTCCGGACGATCCCACCCTATCCTCGATCGCCTCCGGATTAGCCGGGAGAATATACCAGATGACACGCCCTCGGGGTTCCCCGAGGTCTACAGATATCAGATTCTGGAGGTCTACCGAGGTGAGATCAAGGAAGTCGGCAAAGACGTTGCTTCCTGGAGACTTGAGGGGCCCGCGAACGGACCGGGATCTCAATCAGGCAGACGACCCCGCCGTTCGGTCAGTGGAGCGTCATCCAGCCCGTGTTCCGTCAGGAGCTGTCCCATCTCCACCGCCTCGAACTCATCGGAGAAGGCGCCACCGTACACGCGGAATGCGGTGGCTCCGGCCGAGTACGTCACCTGCAGCACGAAGGCCGGAACGGAAAGGTCCGCGAGTTGTTGCACGCGGGCATTCGCTGGTCCTAACCCTTCGTATTCACCGAAAAAGAACGAATAGGGAGCCGCCTGGACGGTCCAGCTTTCGGGCTCGACAACCACAAGAGCAAAGGCCGTTTCCAACGGGCCTTTGAGGTCGTTCGCCTCCGCCGCGCTGTATGCCGGACCCACGACGAGCGCATATCGCCGCTCCCCGTCGATCGAGAGAGTGTTCACGAAACCCAAAAGGTCGGGCATTTGCTCTCTGAGCGCGGCGGCCCAGGCCAACGGCGTCTCGGCCTCTCGCCACGCATCGACCAGAACCACATGGCTCATCACCGGCGTCTCTGGCTGCGGACCGGGCAGCACCACAAGCGCTGCGCCCTCGAAACGGGACCGATCCGGCGGTGTGATTCCGGGAATCTGCACGAGACCGAGGTAGCCCATCGCGAGTCCCACGCCGACGAGAAGGAGGACGGCCGAGGCGACGGCCATCAATCGACGTAGCCCCCCAGACCGTTGTCTCCGGCGCTCCAACCGCTCGAGACCGGAGTATCTTACCTCCTCGACGGCTTCGCCGGAGAGCTCGACACCGGAGAGTCCTACGTCCCCGCCGGCCTCGTCGAACGTAGGGGTCGGCACCGAAGGACGTCCCTCATCGATCGACAACGCCGGAAGCTCCTCAACAGGCGGCAGTCCGGGCAGACCCACATCCGCTACCCTCGGCGTCACGGGTTCAACCAGATCGAGCTCGTCGGCGCTCGACCTGACGTCCAGAACGTCCAACTCGAGGTCCCCGCCCGGTTCATCCGGTCCATCTTCGAGCTCGAACCCCGCACCGGTCTCGAACCCATCCATCTCGAGTGAGGTGTTGGCCGCGGCCGCTATGGCGTCTTCATCGCCCTCGAGGTCCGCTCCTCTTTTAATTCCGGGAGCCTCGGGCTGGTCTGCACCGAGTCCTTCACCCTCCTCGCGGTCGTCTTCAGTCACCAACGTGCTCCTCTCATCGGGTCGCGCGTCGAAACCTCGATCGAGGGCCACCCAACCCGTGCAAGTTCAACCCACGGGAGGGATCGGGTCTCTCAGCCATGTATGAAGAATCGTCAGAAAGACCCGCTCTGGCAAAGCTTTATCTTCTGCGCAGAGCTCTGAGAAGCGTCCCCAGCGGCTTGTAATCCCTCGGAACAGCCTTCAGAAGATTGCGAGGGGGTTGAGGGGCGACCCGGTGCCACCCTCGACCGCCAGCGGTGCCGCGACCAGCATGAACTCCCAGCGACCCTGGCGGGCCGCTTCGGCGGCCAACGCTTCCAGGTCGAGGTTGTCGAACAGGGGGGTTCCCAAAGCCACGAGCATGAGCTGATGGACGGGCTGTGTGTGCCCCTCGACACGCGAGGGTCGCACGTCGTTGGTGTCATCGCTTCCCAGTATCGCGACCCCCCGCTCGTGGAGCCACGGGACCACGGAGGCGTGCAGCCCCGAGGCCTCACGACCCGTCGCCCAGGGCCCGACTTCGGCGCGCCGGGCCCACCGCCCGCTGCGGACGAGCACGACGTCACCGCTCCCGACCCGAATGCCGACCGCTCGCTCCCAGGCCTCAAGGTCCTCCACGTAGATTGCCGTCCCCGGTTCGAGGTACTCCACGCCCTTGAGCCGTGCGATGTCCATCAGGATCCCACGGGTGACGATCCCTTGCTTGAAGTTGATGATCGCCAGCTTGTTGCATCCGCTCTCCGTCACTTCGTCGGCCCGGACGTACCCGTTGTAGAGCCGACCCTCGTACATCATGTGGCACAGGGCGTCCAGGTGAGAGTGTGCGTACCCGTGGTAGGAGATGCTGTACCGGTCGCTTACAAACGCACCCGGACCCCCGATCCCGGACATTTCGTGCACGAACGGAGAGGTCGCATCCGCAGCCCGTTCCTTGAGATAGTTGTGTGAGAGCGACACCGACGTCCCGACACGTGCCAGGCTGATCGCCTCCAGTCGCTTCTCCGCCGTAATCAGGTTGAGGGTGCCCAGCTGGTCATCATCCCCCCAGCGGCCCCAGTTCGACAAATCCGTCATCCACTGAGTGACCATCGCCTCGGTCACCTCGGGTGAGTCCTGCGCCAAGAGAGGCTGACTCGCCGGACCCACCAGCAGGAGCACGCTACACAGGAGCACACTACAAAGGAGCATTCGAGTCGGGAGTAATCGAGTCGGGACAGCCCAGTGGTGTAGTGTCGTCATGAGTTTCTCCAAAGCCGTGCCTCTACACCCTAGCGAGCCAGGTGCTTGCGCAGTGCGCGCGGACCGACCTCTGCACCGTAGACATTTCCTTCGTTGTCCACCGCAACACCCTCCGCCGCACTTGTTCCGACTCCGCGGGGATCCGGATCGGGGATGAAGGCAATCACGAAACCGGTGTCGAGGTCCATCACTCGGATCCCGCGCCTGAATCCCGGGTTGCGGGCGTAATTGGATTCCGAGTCTGCCACATAGAGCTTGTTATTGCGAATCGTGATGCCGCTGGCCCGCCCCATGTTGTAGAAGTCGCGAACAAACGTGCCATCCTGCTCGAACACCTGGATCCGCCGGTTGCTGCGGTCTCCGACGTAGAGGAGGCCGTCGTCATCCATCGCGAGGGCGTGGGGCGTCCTGAACTCCCCGGGGTTGGAGCCCTCCTCACCCCACTCCATGAGATACCTGCCGTCGCTCGAGTACTTGACGATCCGATTGTTTCCCCCAGCGGCCGCATGCCCGTCGGCCACGAAGACGTCTCCGTTGGGCGCCACCAACACGTCGTTGGGCTCATTGAGCGTGGTCCGGGTCCGCCCCCCCACACCGGCCGTGCCCAGGCGCAGCAAGACCACACCCTCCGGGCTGAACTTGATCACCTGATTACCCCGCATGAGGTCCCCGTTCCCCCGGGCATCCGCTACCCAGACGTTGCCGTCGTCATCCACGTCGATCCCGTGGGGCCAGACGAACATTCCGGCTCCGAACTGCGTGAGGATTTCGCCGTCCTTATCGAACTGGAAGACGACGTCGAGGTCGTCGTGACCGACACAGTCGTTCTCTCCGCAACGATCGACCGCCCAGATCGTCTCGCCGTCAGGGGAGACCTCCACCAGGCTGGTCGAACCCCAATCGCGCCCGTCGGGAAGCGGCGCCCAGACGCCGGGCATAGTCCGATACGGGTTGGGCGCTGTGTTCTGGGCCTCCAACGCTACCGCGGTCGTGCCAACTCCGACGCCAACAAAAAGAAACATCAAACCCACTCGACTCAGATACAACATGGAAACAAACCCACTCGAAACATAACATCTCCCTCGACGGATGGAATTGGAACGGTACCATAGGCACCAATACTCGGAGTTCCAAAGGAGCTCGTGAGCCCGATAAACTGAAACCATAGGGGAGAGAAATTGAACCGGCAAGTGTCCGTACAGGCGTCCGCACTAGAGCCCTCCCGTTCCGGCTAACCGGCCGGGCCGGGAGGCTTCTTCCTTCATGGGACTGCCCGTCCTTGCTCCCCCAGTGTTGGGCTACGATACTGCCCAGGATGACACAGGCACGCGGATGAATCGGCGCGACTTTCTCCGGCTCAGGACCGAGCGCGGCATCCGAACCGTCGAACTCTCCTGCCAGCGACTCTACGTGCATTCCCTTGAGAGTCGTGTGACGAACAGCCAGCTGGAGGAGGATTTCGATCCGGCAGAGGAGGGCGAGCCGCCCGCCGCCTTCAACAAGCCTACGACCGAGCAGCTCTTCGAGAATCTGAGAGCGGACCTGGACGGGGCCGACGTTCTGCGCGTTGTCGGCCACCGCTGGCTCTCTGAGGGGGACGAGGAGCTGCGGCAGGGATTTAGTGAGTTGCTCTCGTCGTTTCGGGCCGGTGGCGGGCGCGTGGAGTTCGGCTGAGAGCCATGCGCGACGCGAGCGACCTCCGGCCCCCCGTCGAGGCCTCCCGAGTCCGGCATCGTACGTATGCGGTCATCTTCGGCCACGATACGCGAGGGGGTCGGCTTTTCGACGTCCTCTTGATCGTCGCCATCCTCACCAGCGTTCTCGTGATCATGCTGGAGAGCGTCGTTTCGGTTCGCGCGGAGCACGGCGGCGCGCTACGGGCAGCGGAGTGGTTCTTCACCCTGCTCTTCACGGTCGAGTATGTGACTCGCCTCTGGTGCGTGGGGCGCCCCCTGACTTACGCGAAAAGCCCTCTGGGTGTCATCGACCTGCTGGCGGTACTTCCGACCTACGTCTCCTTGTTCGTCCCCGGGGGGCAGGTCCTCACGGTTGTGCGAATCCTGCGCGTGCTCAGGGTGTTCCGCATCTTGAAGCTGGCGCACTACGTCGGGGAGGCCGGGGTTCTGGTCCGGGCATTGAGGGCCAACCGGTACAAGATCACGATTTTCGTCCTCACGGTTGTTACGATCACCGTCATCGTCGGCTCTCTCATGTACCTGATCGAGGGACCCGACAACGGCTTTACCAGCATACCGCGTGGGGTTTACTGGAGCATCGTTACGCTCACAACCGTGGGCTTCGGCGACATCATCCCTCAGGCCGCATGGGGCCAGGCCCTGGCGAGCGTCGTGATGATCATGGGGTACGGCATCATCGCTATCCCAACGGGGATTGTGACCGCGGAGCTCGTGTACTCGGCTCGGTCTCAGGCTGGCCCCGAATGCCCTGGGTGTGGCCAGCGGGGCCATGACGCTGACGCCCAACACTGCAAGTGGTGCGGGACGAGGTTGCTCGGAAAGTAAGGAGGTGCGCCCGCATCCCTTGCCGACATCGCCTGAATGCCCTAGAATCGACGACCCGAATAAAACCCGATAGTCCATTTCCGAGGGAGGACCCGATGTCGATGGCGCAGGCGATGCTGGAACAGTTCAAACAGGAGGCATCAGGGACGCGTAAGGCGCTGGAGCGCGTCCCCTTCGACAAGGCCGAGTGGGCCCCTCACGAGAAGTCCATGACCTTGGGCCGACTGGCCGGGCACATTGCGGAGATGCAGGAGTGGGGAGCCATGATCCTCACGAGCGACGAATTCGACATGGCTCCGCCGGACGGAGAGCCGTACGAGTCACAAGTCTTCGAGTCCACCGATGATCTCCTTGCGGGCTTCGATCAAGGCGTCTCCTCGATCGAAGCGGCCCTACCCGGCGTATCGGACGAGGCGTGGGTGGAGCACTGGTCGCTGAAATCCGGTGGAGAGGAGCTTATAGGTGGACCCCGCGGAGAATTCTTCGCAATGCTCGTCATCAATCATGTCATCCATCACCGGGGTCAGTTGACGGTCTACCTCCGTCTTTGTGATGTCCCGGTTCCGGGGATGTACGGGCCTTCCGCCGACGAGCATTAGGGCGAGCACCAGGAACTCGTCGCTAGCTCAATGCCTCCGTCGGCGCGAGGCGCATGAGCTTGGCGGTCTCCAAGGTCTCGAGCATCATACCTCGAGCGGCCAGGTGCCCGTCGGGTCGGATGAGAAACAATGCGGCTCCTTTCAGGCCGAGCAAAGACCGGGTCTGATCTGTCGGATGCCGAAGGTGGATGATCTTCCACCGGGCTGACCCTTCTGGGACTTCCATCCCGACTACAAGCACCGTCGGCCGGACCGGATCGAGGAGGGGACGTAGCCAAGCCTCACCGATCGGTATGTCCGGCATCCTATCGCCCGGAAGAAGAGCGCCGGTGAAGTGCCGACCATCCGGATCCGGCCCGGAAAGTGCGCTCCGGCGGTAGTGAATGCCCAGTTGAGTGATCCGAAACAGGAGCGCCCGCCTGAGGAAGGAGATCCGACCCAGCGTCGGGACGAGCCAGGGCGCGATGAACGTCCGGACCAGCTGAGAAAACCACGAGGTACCGGACACGAAGCTGAAAGCCCGGTCCGTCGTCTGGAGGAGGGCCCGCCCAACGGGGTATCGTTCTTCGTGGTACGTCTCGAGGATGGCGTCCGCAGCGGCGGGGTTACCCGACCGGAGCGCCCAAGCGAGTTTCCAGCCGAGATTCCACGCGTCCTGGATTCCGGTGTTCATCCCCTGACCGCCGACGGGGCTGTGGATGTGAGCCGCGTCCCCGGCTAAGCAAGTCCGCCCCATCCGGAATCGATCAGCGATGCGGTGGTGAAGATGGAATCGCTCGATCCACGACGGATTCGAGATGCGGGCATCGTACGGCACCAACCGCTCCAGCAGTCGTTCGAAGTCCTCCAGCGAAGGAGCGCTGCTGTCTTCTCTATGGCGCCCCCGAGCCGACACCAAGCGCGTCTTTTCGCGCAGTGGGAGGCACGCCATGAAGCCTCCCCGCTCGATAAACACCTGGAAGGAGTGCCGCCCCTGCCCCCACTCGAGGTCCACGTCGGCCAGCATGAAGTCCTGAGCGTACGCCGATCCGGAAAAATTGGTGTCCATCCCATGGCGAACCGCACTGTGCGCGCCGTCGCAGCCCACGATATACCGGCACTCGACGTGATAGCTGCCGTGGTCGGCTTCGCGTAATGTCGCCCTGACCCCATCCGCTCCCTCATCGAATTCGATCAATTCACGATCGAAGAATGGACGGAACCCTGAGCGCGCCAGGCAGGCATCGAGGGCCGCCTCGGTCTGGTTCTGTTCTACGAAGAGGGCCTCGGAGAATTGACACCCGTCGTAGTGAACCTCCGAAAAATCCAGCTCCAATCGGGGCTTGGCGCCAATGTGAATCCGTACACTCTGGACGGGGTTTCCTCGAGCCAGGAGAACCTCGAGGGCACCTAAACGATCGAGTATTTCAAGGCTCCGCGGATGGATTACCAACGCGCGCGAAAAGGGGGACCGACGCTCAGCTTTGTCGATCAAATGGAAGGAGACCCCCGCCGTGGCGAGTGCGCATGCCAGCGTTGAGCCGGTCGGGCCGGCCCCAACGATCAATACGTCCACCCGGACTTCGTTCATTACTTCGTCCAGACCGGCTACTCGGGTAACTCCAGCAGCTGTCCCTCAGGTCCAGCGTTCAGAACCAGGGTCCGTCCCACCGTGGAGCGGCGCCCCCAGCACCCGTGAATGTGTCCGCACACCACCAAGCGCGGCGACACCCGTTCGATCGTGTCGAGCACGGCGTGGCTTCCGAGGTGCCGGCCCCCGGCCTCGTCCACGTGCCCATGGGGAGGGGAGTGGCTGACGAGCACACCGTCCTTCGGGCATCCGGCCAGCATCTCATCCGCTTCGTCTTCGGTCAGATCGAAGCTCCACGCTCCGAATGGCGTCACCGGAATACCTCCGCCGATCCCGTAGAAGGGGACCCCTTCCAACCTGACGCCCTCGCCGTGGAGGACATGAGCCGAGCCCCACCCTGCACAGGCCTCCCTTAACTCGACGTCGGACTCACCGTTTCCCGGGACCAGAACGGTAGGCTTGTCGATCTCCCGGAGGATCTCGATCACGTCGTCGATGCCGTGCCGCACGACCGCGAAGTCCCCGGCGCCGATGAGGACGTCCGCCTCACCGGAGCGCTCCACCAGAGATCGAGCCGCGTCTCGATCGCGGTGCAGATCACTGAAGACGAGGAGCCTCAAGGATCGTTACTCGTCGTCGGTCAGTGGCGGCTTCCCCCCGGCACTCAGATTTCGGTAGTGCATGAAATAAAGGTACTACGCCGCAAGCCGGCCCACACGGGTCCGACCGTGAGGTGGCCCCGACCGAAGGGCCGGGCGGGACGTCACATCACTGATACGTCAGGGCTGATACCGGATCTACCTGGGTCTGCCATCGAGTGGGAGGAAGGGACGCGCTCTTTTGTCATTGCACCCGAAACGTGATGGGCACCTGTATCCAAACCGGGACGCGCTCGACTCTTCTCATAGCCGGGGTGAACCGGAAGACGTCCGCGACCCCGAGGGCCGCCTCGTCCAACGGCATGTGACCGGAACTCTCAGAGATTCTCCTGTCCAGCACCGTGCCCTCTTCCGAAATGAAAAACCAAACGACCACCCGCCCGCCGACTCCGGCATCCCGAAGAATGGGGGGATACAGCCTCATCAAGGCTGCTGCAACCTCATTCCTGTTGAGGATCTCCGGCCGGACGGTCATAGGCGTGAAGACCGGGCCCGCCTGGATGGCCGCCACATCCTCCCGCCCGGTTTCGTGCGGCTCCTCCTGGGCTGGCCGCAGCTCCGGCCGATTTGATTCCCGCAGCGCCTCGATTGCGGCCCGCACCTCGTCGGCCGCCTCCAGCTCTGGCTCGGTCGCTGTCGGCTCCGCCTGGACTGCTTCCAGCCCCACGTCGGCGGTCGGGAGTGGCTCCTCCACACCCTCGGGCGTCACTTGCTCCACCTCGATGTTGGTCGACAGCGGCTCCACCTGACACGAGGCCACCACGAGCAGAGCCGCGAGAAAGGTCAGTGCCACGGTGCGGATATACCGCGGATCTCGGCTGTCGGTCATGGCAAGGATCCTCCGTTCGATCGATGGGATCGGGCGGGCGAAAGCCAGCGCGCTCAAGCGTGCGGCCGTCCCTCAGCCCCGATTTCCACAAGAAGCCTGGCGTACCGTTTCACGTCCGCCGACCGGTGGAGGACGCGATGGTCACAGTCGATCTCGATGGCCACCCGAAGGCGGTGGACCTGCCACCAAAGAGGGAGGTTCCACGGAAGCAGGGTCAAAAGAAGAAGAGCGAGGCCTGCCAAGCGCGTATCACCCGCGTGACAGTGCTCCCCTTCGTGCTGGAGCATCAACTCGCGCTCCTGCGGCGGCATGCCAAATGCCCAGCGCGGCATCACGATCACCGATCGGATCCATCCCACGACCCCGGGGCCGAGGTCTTCCGAAACCAGAACGTCCCGACCATCGAGTTCTGCGGCCTTCCAAGTGGACCGGTCCGAACGGAGCCGCATGTGGGCGCGCAGAAGGACCACCGCAACCGCCAGAGTCAGAACCACCCAGCCCGCACCGAGGAGCGGCTCGAGGCCTATGCCAACGGGTGTGGTATCCGCCAACCGGGTAATGGACCCGATGACGGGGATCAGAAGAACGTCGAGAGGAGTGGCGACGACCGTCCCCAGCGGGTGCGAAGAGGTCGTGGGGCGCAGGATCGCAGCGAGCGTGTACCCCAGCGACCCGGCCATCGCTCCAGCCCAGATCCAACGCGTGGGGAAAGCGAACACCCTTACGGCACGTTCGAAGGCCCACGCCGCCAGACCCAGCAGAACACTCACGGTCAGCACGTAGACCATCAGGTTGAGAAGCATCAGTCTTCCTCCCCTTCCGAGCCCTCACGGAGACGCTCGTCGACGAGTTGGCGAAGTCGCCGAAGTTCCCGTTCGTCCATCCCACGGTCGGAAACGAGTTGGACGAGCAGTAATTCCGGCGAACCCTTGAAGACCTTCTTCACCAGCCGCTGCAGTTCCCGCCGGCCGGCCGCTCTCCAATCCACGAGAGCGTAGTAACGGTACGCCCGCCCCTCCGCCTCGTGCCGCACGTACCCCTTCTCCTTGAGTGTCCTCAGCACCGACAGCACGGTGGTATACGCGAGGGGGTCACCGATCCGCTCCTGGACCTCGGCGACCGTCGCGGAGCCCAAGTCCCAGAGGATCGACATCACGTCCAGTTCGCGAGCGGTGAAGGTGTCCGGCGGCATGGTCTCATCCTTATTACGAGAATTCTAGTAGCAACATGGGGAGCAAGTCCGGCGCTGTCAACTAGAAAACTCGTAGACGGAAATCTCGGGGCGCAATTGACCGCCGAGACCCACTGAGGGGGAAGAATTCTCTTGCGGATTACCATACCATACTATACTGTATGGTTGCGAACAGATCTGACCTAGCCCCCTGAAACGAGACCAGGTCCAGTGTTAGAATCTGGGCGGGTCGAGACCGGGAGGAGGTCGAGATGGCAGCACGGAAGAACTACACGGCAGCGCAGATCATCAACGGGCTACGGCGGGCGGAAGTGGGGCTCGCCAACGGGAAGTCGATGAAAGAGGTGATCCGGGATCTAGGGGTGAGCGAGCAGACGTACTACCGGTGGCGGAGGGAGTACGGGGGGATGAAGACGAGTCAGGCGAAGCGTCTGAAGGAGCTCGAGAAGGAGAACCAGCGACTGAAGCGGGCGGTGGCCGATCTGACGGTGGACAACATGATCCTGAAGGAAGCGTCAAAGGGAAACTTCTAAGCCCCGAGCGGCGGAGGCGCTGTGTGGTGCGGGTCCAGCAGCGGCTCGGGGTGAGCGAGAGGCGAGCGTGCGAGGTGTTGGGCCAGGCTCGATCGACACAACGGAGGAGTCGGAAGAGAGGGGCTGATGAAGCGGCGCTACGAGCGGACGTGGTCAAGGTGGCGGGTCGGTTCGGTCGCTACGGGTACCGGATGGTTACAGGGATGTTGAGGGCGGAGGGCTGGGTGGTGAACCACAAGCGGGTGGAGCGGATCTGGAGAGAGGAGGGTCTGAAAGTGCCCAAGAAACAGCCCAAACGGGGCCGGCTCTGGTTGACGGACGGCTCATGCATCCGGCTTCGACCCTTGTACCGCCATCACGTCTGGGCGTATGACTTCGTGGCGGATCGGACGCACGACGGTCGGCCGCTGAAGATGCTGACGGTGTTGGATGAATACAGCCGGGAGTGTCTGGCGATCGTAGTGGCCCGAAGGCTCAGGGCGGACGATGTGTTGCAGACGCTCAGTGAGCTCTTTGTCGAGCATGGTCCACCGGCCAATCTCCGGTCCGACAACGGTCCGGAGTTCACGGCCAAGGTGGTTCGTGAGTGGCTCGAGCGGGTCGAGGTGAAGACGCTGTATATCGAGCCGGGTAGCCCGTGGGAGAATGGCTACAACGAAAGCTTCAACGGGACGCTGGGCGAAGAAGTCCTGAAGCGGGAGATCTTCTACTCGTTGGAGGAGGCGAAAATGCTCATCGAACAGTGGCGGCGGGAGTACAACACCATCCGACCCCACAGCTCGCTCCGCTACCGACCACCGGCCCCCGAAGCGCTACGGCCCGATCCCTTCTTCTTGAATCTGCCCAAGCTTAACGGCCCTCACCCCAGGCTTCAGGAGGCCCTTGGACTAACACAGTAGGTGGTACCACTATTGGGGGCCGGTCAGTTTGGCGAACCAGCTCCCATGGCAGACAAGCTCAGCGCCAAAGCTCGGGCAAGACTCCGCGTGCTCAAGGAGGCGCGGCGGAAATGGGCGCGCGCGCATTCGCTCGTGGAGAGAGTCGTGTATGCGAAACAAGGCCACCATCACCTGATACGCCAGATCAGTCGCACGTCGCAAGACGTAGGCCTGATCTTGGTGGAAAACGGCCTCCTGGATCTAGCCGAGAACGCGAATCAAATCGCCGCCCTAATCGACCGGGGCGGCCCCGTTGAGAGGAAAGTCGCAAGGATGCGGGAACTGGTGGGTACGGTGCGCACCGGGTTAAAGCGGGCCGAGAGGGTGACCGAGAGGAAGGGGTAGGAGCCAGTTTACCCGTCCAAGCGTTCCGCGACCCGCCAAGTAGCGATGTCGATGATGCCATCCGGCAATTCCGCAGGGCACTGTCTATCGACCGCAATAACGTGAGGGCGCACTACGTCTTGGGACGCGCGCTGAGCGCTAACGGGGACCTCGAGTTCGCCATCAGGGAATACCGCCGGGCCTTGGCCCTCGACCCCGATCACAGGAACGCGCACTTCTATTTGGGAATCGCGCTGGAATCTATCGATGACCTCGACGGCGCCATCGCAGAATACCGTGAGGTGCTGCGTCTCGCGCCCGATCATGTGATTACGCATTACAACTTGGGAGTCGCGTTAGGCCGGAAGGGTGACCGAGACGGCGCAATGGGAGCCTACCGCGAGGCGCTGCGTTTCGACCCCAATCATGTAGGTTCGCACCACAACTTGGGATTCCAATTGCGTGCGAACGGCGATCTGGACGGCGCCATCGCGGAATACCGCGAGGTACTACGCCTCGACCCCGATCACGCGTACGTGCGCACCAACTTGGCAATCGCGCTGCGCGAGAAGGGCGAACTTCGCTAGGAGCTCCCCGACATCACGGAAGCTCAGTTGTGCTACAGAGCGGAGCCGGGTAACGAATCGGGTAACGCGTCTGCAACACTCCTTCCAATACTCTCCTCACAAGACTCCTCTCGGCCTAGCTCTCAGCCCCCCCCAGAGAACGACCCAGAGGTCCACGACCCGGAGGGCGCTGGCGCCACGTAGTACGGCCGGGGTCTGCTCACGGGCAGTAGGACTCCACCATCACTCCCTTGGCTTTCAGCGAAGCCACGTCCGTACAACTCGCGCCCGTGTTGAAGAGAGCGACGGCGTCGCCCTCTCCGAGCCCGGTGTTGCCGAGCAGAGGCTGGATCTTACTGACGTCGGGGTTGCCATTGAGGAGGAGGCTCGTCAGGCTCGTGAGCCCGCTCAGCGCACCGATGTCGGTGATTGAGTTGTAGTCGAGTTCGAGGTCCGTCAGGCTCGTGAGCCCACTCAGCGAGCTGATGTCGGTGATCGAGTTGTAGTTCAGGCCGAGGATCAGCAGGCTTGTGAGGCCACTTAGCCCGCTGATGTCGGTGATCGAGTTCCTGCTGAGGTCGAGGTCTGCCAGGCTCGTGAGCCCACTCAGCGCGCTGATGTCCGTGATCGAGTTTTCCCAGAGGACGAGGTGAGTCAGCGTCACAAGGCCGCTGAGCGGGCTGATGTCGCTAATGGAGTTGGCCTCTAGGTCGAGGTACGTCAGGCCCGTGAGCCCACTCAGCGCGCTGATGTCCGTAATCGAGTTTTCCCAGAGGTCGAGGTGAGTCAGGCCCGTGAGATTCTGGATCCCCACCAGGCTCTCGATCCCGGCGTTCTGGGCCGTCAGATCGGTCAGCCCCGATACCAGTCCGCAGGTGAGATCCTCCTCGGCACCAACCGAGAGTGCAGCCCGAATCGCCGTCTCCAGGTTAGCATCCTCAAACGTCGCGATGGCCCCGTCGGTGTGTCCACCGCAAAGAACCAGCTGCTCCTGAGCGGTGTGACCGTCCCCATCGACCCCTTCAGCGCCACCTCCGCAGCCCAGCGGTAGAAGAAGCGAGCTAACGATGAGTAACAGCGTACGCTGGCTCATTCTGCCCGCAGCGCCTCCACGGGATCCACCATGGCTGCGCGACGGGCCGGTAGGTAGGACGCGAGCAGTCCGACCGCCAGCAGCAACACAGTGACCGCGACGTAGGTCGCCGGATCTGTCGGGCTGACGTTGAACAGGATTGTTTCCATCACTCGGGTCAGGGCGAACGCTACGGTCAGCCCGATGGCCAACCCGACGAGCACGAGCGTGCCGCCCTGCCGCACGACCATGCGGCTCACCTCGGCCGCTCGAGCGCCGAGCGCCATGCGGATACCGATCTCGCCCGTGCGCCGCCCTACGACGTACGCGAGCACGCCGTAGATCCCGACCGACCCCAGGAAGAGGGCGATCACCGCTGCGAGAACGAGTAGCGTCATCGTGAAGCTGGCACGGCTCAGGGAGGCTCCGAGCACATCCTCCATCGACCGGAGGCCGGCGATCGGCAGATCGGGGTCGAGGTCCTCGACCGCGGCGCGGATGCCCAGCATGAGGCTGTTCGGATCACCGTCGGTGCGCACGGTCATCATCAACGCGCGCACCATCTCACGGCTGCGATCCGCGTCCAACATGGGTGCGTAAATAGTCTGCACGGCGGGAACGTCGAGACCATCCAGCTGGACGTCTCCAACGACGCCCACGATCCGAGCTCTGACAGAGCGGGCCGACTCTATTTCCTTACCCAGAGCACTCACGTCGGGCCAATATTGCTGCTTGATCGACTCGCTGATGATGAGCGAGCGGAGCCGGAGGTTGTGGTCGTCGGGGTGGAACGCGCGGCCCTCCACGATCTGGATTCCCATCGTCTCGAAGTAACCCGGCGTCACGCGCCGGATCGTGATCGTGGGCTTAGGCTCTCCGCTCGGCACCGGGAACTCGTATATGGCGGTCGATACATTGAACACCCGTCCGACGCCACCAGCGAAGGTAGCGCCCGGAATCGCTTCCAGACGCTCGACGAGCTGGTCGTAGAGCTGAGCGACAGGCTCGCCGTAGGGATACTTACCCGGGGGAGGCGACAGGCTGAAGGTCATCAGGCGTTCGGTGTCGAAACCGGGATCGACCGCGACAAGCTGCCGGAAGCTACGCACCATCAGCCCCGAGCCAACGAGTAGAACGAGCACGAGAGCCACCTGCACGACGATGAGCGTGCTCCGCGCATGATGTCGGTCCCGCCCGAACGTGGAGCCCCGAGCGCCGTCGCCCAGCGCGACGAAGACATCCTTGGAGCCCGCCCGCAGCGCGGGAAGCACCCCCAACAGGAGTCCGGCGAGGACGGAGATCGCTGCTGTGAACAGCAGCACGTCTCCGTTGATCCCGATCTCGCCGAGCCGCGGTATGCTCGCCGGCCCGACCGCTACCAGCGTACGCGTTGCGACGTACGCCAGCAGGATACCGGCCGCGCCACCGGTCAAGGACAGCAGCAGACTCTCCGTCATGACGTACTGAATCAGCCTTCCTCGTCCGGAACCGAGCGCCATCCGCACCGCACGCTCCCGCGTCTGCGACTCCGCGCGCACGAGGAGCAGGTTCGCGACGTTGCTGCAAGCGATGAGGAGCACGAACATGACGGTGCCCAGCAGAATGGGCAGCGGCTTCCTCGAGTCACTGGTGATCTGATCCCTGTTCCCCCAGTTCCCGAAGATCGGACCCTTCAGGGTCTGGACCTTCACCTCTCCGGTGAACATGCCGTTCAGCCACGAGCTCCCGTACCCGAGCTCGGGGTAGCCGGCGAGGAGCCTCTCGCCATCGGTGATCGCAGCCTCTAGCGTGACGTCGGATGCGAGGCGGGCGATGCCAAACAGGTAATGAGACCCGGAGTTGTCGTTGCCGGGGTCGAGTTGGTAGGGGATCCAGACGTCCGATTCCGGATTGGGGAAGTCGTAGCCGGCCGGCATCACCCCAATGACCTCGCGCGTGATGCCGTTCAGCTCGATCGTCCGTCCGATGATGGAGGGGTCCGAGCCATACCGGTTGACCCACAGTCCGTCGCTGATGAGCGCGACTGCCGGACCGTCCGGGACATCCTCCTCGGCCGACGGGAAGCGCCCGCGCTGCGGAAACGTCCCGATCACCTCGAAGGCGCTCGCCGTCATTTCGGCGACGTCGACCTGCACTGGCGGACCGTCCTGGGTCAGCGGCCATTGGCGGTTGGTCGCCCCCGCCCAGAGCGCACCGAACGACTCGAACGAACGGTTGTTGTTCGCGAAGTGCCAGTAGCCGGGGACAGAGAACGGCGCCCACAGACTTCGCCCCCACTGCACAGAGACCCTGACCAGCCGGTCGGCTTCCGGATACGGCAGCGAGCGTAGCAGAACCCCGTCGACCACCGAGAAAATCGCCGTGTTGGCGCCGATGCCGAGCGTCAGCGTCAGGAGAGCGACCGATGTGAAACCCGGGCTCCTCCGGAGAGAGCGAAGGGTGACCCGGAGGTCCTGGAGGAGGCTCGCCAGCAGAGATTCCTTGTTGCCTCCCAACCCTCGCGGTGAGCGGGGGGCTGGCGAGCCCGTCGCGCGGTGTGGCAGGAGGAACCGGGTGCCGACGTCCAGGGCGGCGATCCAATAGCGGAGTCCGGGAAACCTCGACTGCCGCTCATACTTCTGATACGCGGCATGGAGGTCACCCAGTACGTCCTCACGTACTCGCGGGTCTCGTAGGACGGCCGTGAGGAGCCGCTCCGGGATACGCGGCGGGCTTCCGCCGACCTTCGAGCCATCCCGCAGATCGCTCACCCTTCCTCCAGGATCGACTCCTGCCCGGTCCACAAACTGAAGAGCGCGCGACCCGACAAGCGCAGCGCGTCTCGACCCTGGGAAGTGACCGCGAAGTGACGCTTCGCGCGGCCGCCACGCTCCGGCGTGGGGTCGCCCAGAGTCCAAGTGACGTACCCCTTGGTGAGCAGGCGCTCGAGCGTCGTGTACATCGCGCCGCGGCTCACACGCCGTTGTGCCTGCGACATGATCTCTTCGCGGATCAGAATCCCCGGGGCATCATTGCCCAGGCGCACGACCGCCAGAAGGATCATCTGCTCGAACTCGCCGAGGAAGCTGGGTTTGCTCATGGTCCTCACGGTCACATTGTAGACGTATCTGGGTTACAATGTCGACACATTGGCCGTAGCGCAAGTATCAGGCTACCTGTTGCTCGAGCGTCGAGAACGTCACCGCGGCCGGTACGTCCACGGAAGCGACGATATCCCGGACGGGGGCAGCTTCCCCATCACGATGTCCTGGCTCCATCATCGACCGGGATGATAGGTGCTCTTCACAATCGGTTCCGGTTCAAATCAATTGCCGCCCAGATCGGAGAGGATGACGAATGAGCCCCGACCGCCGGCCAACTCGAAGAGACTTCATCAAGGGAGCTGGTCTCGCAGCCGGCGGAGCCGCGATGGCGGCCTACCCAACGGAGTTGTTCGCTGCACCACGTGCGATGCCGTCGCCTCAGGTGCCATCGGCTTATCCGGAACTCAACGATCGAGCTTCCGGCTGGCTACGCTTCCTTTGGGAAAAGGCGACCACACCGGACAATTGGACCCGGTGGGGCCAACCCCATATGTGGTGGGATCAGTACACGTTTCCCGGTGTCTTGGGCTATCCGCGCTTCGATCTCGCGTACTCCTCGTACGGGCTGATTGTGATGGCTGATCAGACTCCAGCGTGGCGCGAGGTCTATACTCGCATCGCTGACGAGCTCGCCAGCCGCTATGTCACCTATTGGGGCGCGGTCGACTGGCTGACACAGATCGGGCCGGATCCGGCACGGGCCGAGTACCCGCCCCGATTCATGCGCGGCATCCCCGAGGAACACCGTGGTAACTACGACCGAATCGGGTGGACCGCGAACGGCATCGAGCCGTGGGGCCTTCAGGAGGATCCGATCGGGGCGGATGGCAACCTGTTCTACCGCGGTTGGCTCAACCTCACGCTCTCCATCTACCGGTATGTATCAGGCGACGACAAGTGGGAGCAGCCGTTCGCGGTCACGGGCTACCGCGATCAGGAGTTCGAGTGGGACCACCACAGGTTGGCGGAGCACCTCGAGCGCCAGTGGAGGGACCATCCCGAGGGCCCGCAGTGTGAGAACACCAAGATCTGGCCGTTCTGCAACAGCGCGGCCACACTCGGCCAGTACCTATACGACAAGATCCACGGCACGAGTCGGTACGACCCCGTGCACGGATGGCTCGAGCACATGAAGGACAACTACATGGGTGTCTCGAGCAGTGGCGAACTCGAATGGTTTACGAGCTGGTACGACCCGCTGATCAACCACAAGGCCAACGGAGGCCCCGGTTCCGGCCTCAACGTCGCTTTTCTGGTCCTCCCACAGGACCGGGAGTTCGCCTCGTACCTCTACGAGACCGCGGCGAACGCAGCGGGTTGGAACAACCTGCGCGTTCCAGCCAGGCCGAACAATAACGGGCTACTCTTGGCGCGGGACCTCGGCGATGAGACCGCCGTGGCCCGCCTGAGCGCCGCGGCGGAGGCCCGCAGTGATCCCCGCTTCTTCGGAGAGCACGACGAGATGTTTGGGTTCTGGTCCAGCAACGAGGCATACCCGCGCGGCCAAGCGAGTGCGATGGCCATGCTCGCGGAGATCGGTGAGGGAAGAGTATGGTCCGACGCTTTCCAGGCACCGTATCTGGGCAAGTACGACGCGCCCACCGTGGAGGGCATCGACTTCCCGTCGTTGGGCGTGCGGCAGGCGTGGAACGACGTGGAGGGTGGGGTCCTGCACGTATCTACCTACGCGATCACCCCGGATGTACGTGGCCAGGACACGGCCTGGCGCGTGACGAACGTGCCCAACACCGGCGAGGTTTTCATCCTGATCGACGGCCAGCCGTTCGACCGCTTCGAGGTCGAGGGCCCGGGAACGATCCGGCTGGATACCGAGATCGGTGAGCATCGGTACCAGATCTTCACGGACTATCGAGGTTCGGGAGCGAGCGGGGGTCAGGCGCAGCGCGAGGCGCCGGCTCGGGACGGCGCGGGAGCCACGACCGTCGGGTCGGGAGCGTTGGCTACGGGTGCCGGTGCGCCGACCGATGGGTCGGGCACGAGTGAGATCTTACCGGGCCCGATACCGACTTGCGGCGGCGGCTGCTGCTAGGGAGGGTAGCGCGATCACCCACCGCCCAGGGAGGAGGGTGCCGCCCGGGAAACATGCAACAACGAAAGGAGTACGACCGCTCGGCCCAATCAGCGACCGTCGACCGAGAAGGCCAGCAGCACGTTTCCCGGCATGTACCCGAGCGCGCTGTAGCCGGAGCTGACGTAGAGCATCCCGGCGGCGACGGTCGCGCCGGGGCCGTTGAGGGCGCCACCCCGTCCCGGCACCCCGTTCACCGTGTCGTACTCGGCGACCGTGTCGACGTCCCAGATGACATTGCCGGTGTCGGTCACGTAGGCGCGGATGTGGCCATCCAGGCTGCCCGAGAAGACGACCCCGGGAATCGCCGTCACCGCGCCCGGCTGACCAGTGTGGCAGCCCTGCCGGGAGCCGCACGTGTCCTGAAACGGCGGCGCCTCCCAGATTACCTCGCCGTCAGCGACCTGCAGGGATGCCAGACCGCCCGCGTCACCCGGGGCCTTCTCGAACGCGTCCGAAATGGCCGCGTACACAGCCTCGCCGTCCGTGGCAAACCCCCACTCGATGCCGCCGAGCACCCCGCCGTCCGAGACCCGGGTCTCCCAGAGGATCTGGCCTTCTTCCGGATTGATGCCGTACATCACTCCGGACTTCTGTCCGGCCAAAAGCACCCGCTGGCCGTTCGCGAGCGTCGTGAGAATCGTCGCGCTGCCGTAGTCGAAGTCCGGACCCGCGTCCTCCGGACAGTTGGCGCGGACCGCCGCGTCCTCGGACAGGCAGGCGACCGTCCAGGCGTCGCCCGGGAAAGTCTGCGTGACCCACAGGACGCGCCCGGTATCCATCGCCAGCGCCATGATGGCGTCACTTCCCGGATCGACCGGCTGGGAGTACGAGTCACCGGTCGCGACATACACGACGTTTCGTTCAGGGTCGAGCGTCGGGGAGGCCCAGATGCCGGCTCCGGACGGGCCCCACCGCTGCACCCCCGTGCTGGTCGTGCCGGTGCGCCGGGGCTCGTCGGCTATCGCGAACGTCTTCCAGAGCTGGCTCCCGTTCGACGCGTCGAGCGCCACGATGCTCCCGCGGAAGGTGCAGCACTCGTAGGTCGCTACGGCCGCCGTCCCCTCCTCGAGCGAGGCGACCGGCACATAGAGCCTGCCGTCGTGGAGCGCCGGCGCGCCGGTGATCCGTGCGTCCGGATGGTCCTCCACGTTGGCCTTCCAGCGTCGTTCCCCGGTCGCAAAATCGACGGCATACACACTGGCGGCCAGGTCGCCGAAGTACGCGGTAGGCCTCCCGTTGGCATCGGGTCCGACCGAGATCGTGGAGCGGACGCCAGCGTCGGCCTCGTGGACCCAGTTGATGCACCCTGTTTGCGCGTTCAGGGCGTACACGAGCCCGACGCTCGTGCCCACGAGTGCCTGTCCCCCTGCAATGGTGGCCTGCAGGGAAGCGGCCGAGACCCCCGGGAACCCGAAGGCCCACTTGAGCGCAAGGTCCGGGACCTGGCCGGCCGTCATCCCGGCCGCTGCCGCCGTCTGGAACCGCGTGTTGCTGTGGTCGGGGCTCCAGCCGTTCCAGGTCGGACGCGCCAGCGGGTCGCCGGTCGCTGCGTCCTCGGCACTGCAGTAGGCCGTCTGCGGAATCTGGTCGAGCGGATCGCGGAGCGATCCGGCCGGGCTGCCGGAGACATACTCCGCAACGGCGCGCTTCTCATCCTTGCTCAACCCAGCCGCCTGCCGCACCATGAAGCCGAAGGTCATCGCCTCGTAGATACGATCTGCCGGGTACTCCTGGATCGGCGCCGCCGTCAGGATCTGCGGCAAGTTGCCGTCGTGACACCGGGCACAGTTCTGCGTGTAGATCCGCTCGCCATCCCGCGTCTGCGCGGTCGCACCGACGGCACCGACAAGAACGAGTGTCAAGACGATGGGGACGATACGCATGGATCCTCCGAGTCTCATGACCGACCTCTCGCTGATTATGATCGCGACAGCAGTCAAGTCAAGGCCTGCTAGCAAAGCTGCCAACGTTTCGGGTAACTCCCATCCACCCGCCGAAAGCCTCGCGGGTGACGGATCCTCGTAAGTCGTTGTGCTATAAAGCGGAGCCGGTGGGACTCGAACCCACAAGTCCGTTAGGACGCCGGTTTTCGAGACCGAACGGAGGTGTACCGCTAAGCTCCTCTAAGGCCGTTTACGGCTGGTTGACAACGATCTTCCCCCGCCGCCTCTCCCGCTAGGGCCCGCTAAGACCGTGTAAGACCCGTTACGCGGGTAACGAATCGGGTAACTCGACGTCAACCACGGGCGACCCCCCCCGAAGGTAGTGCAAGAGATGCTTGCGCCCCCCCCTACAGCCTATTCGTGCGCCAGCGCCAGCACCGGGTCCAGTGCGCTTGCTCGGCGAGCTGGCAAGTAACACGCTACCTGCAGATCCGGGTGTTCTCGAGGAAGGGCGGTAGCCGGCTCTTGATGCACTGACATGCTCGCCTCCCCTTGCCAGCCCATACGCTCCATTCACATTCTGTCTTCGATCGGGTTGGACGTTTCTCTCCTCGCTGCGAAGGGGCAACCATGAGGACCGTTTTGTTGGCCGCGATCGGCGTCGCGTTGATCTCTCTCCCCGATGTGTCCTTCGCTCAGGAATATCCGCACGCCTTCCCCAGGCCCGGCGTCGTCAAGATCATGGAGAACGAGCGGGTTTTGGTGTGGGAGGCCACGTGGCCGGCCGACGTGACCCAGGTCTACCACCAGCATCAATACGACATGACAGGGGTCTTCCTCCGCTGGGGACCGCTTCGTGTTACCCGATTGGACGGCACGTTCACGGAGAGTCTCGAGCCGTTCGAGATCCCGTGGGTCTTCTTCCTGGAAAAAGGGGTCACCCACATCGAAGAGGGGATCGGCGACCCCGTACGCCACTCGATCATGGTCGACCTCAAGGAGGGTTCGCCGCCCCGCCTCGAGGGCAGAACCGACTTTCCATCCTCGTTCCCCCAGGAGGGCGCAGAGGAGGTGCTCGACAACGATCGGGTCCGGGTCTGGAGTCTCGAGCCGCGGCCGGGCCAGACGATTCCGATGCACTTTCACGACCGCGACTTCATTTCGGTCGTGCTCGAAGGGGGTACCCTAGCTTTGAAAGGCGCCGACGGGAGGGAGGAACGTACGACGTGGGCCTACAAAGACGTGCGGTTCGTCCCGCGCGGCGAGGTCCACTCGATCGAAATCGTAAGCGGCACACCCCGCATCATGATCTACGAGCTGAAATAGGGTCGGCGAGCGAGGGCAGAAGCTCCTGCCAGAGTCGGTCCACCGGATCGAGGTCTCCCGACTGGATAGCATCAGACAGTCGGCCCTCGACCTCCTCAGGCCGGGAGGGGATCGAACCCTCAACCCCCATGGATCAAGAGTCCGTTGCTTTGCCGCCCACGGTCGTGTGCTTCGGCCCCGCACCCTCCTACGGCATCCACGACGCCCGTGACGCCCACGACTGGTTCCTCGAGATGATGCGCGAGCACGAGGAGTTCGAGGTCGAGACGGATCGGGCTGGGTAGTCAGCCCGGACCCCGAATCGGGTAACCCCGACCTCAACCACGCGCGAAGTGCCGCCGAAGGTCGCGCGCGCGATGCTCGGGTACGCGTCGATCACTCTAATACGCCCTCGAGCGACCAGCCGCGCTCAATAATGATATTGAAGGCGGATCTCCAGCTGGCGATGATTGACAGGGGGGGGAGGCGCGCCTTCGCTATCTTGTGGATCAAGCTCCTCCAGCTTAACTATTAGCAGATCTTGCCGTCACCAAGTGCTTAGGAAGGCACGACATGTCCGACGTGCGAACGATGACTAGAGGTCTGCAGGTCGCACTGGCGTGTGGGATCGCCGGGCTCGGCGCCCAGACCGGCCTTTCCGCACAGACGGCCGCCACGGGCGTGCGTGTCGAACGGCTGGTCGACGCGCCGATCATCACGCCGAGCCTGCATTCGAGCATCGGAGAGAATATCCAGGGCCCGTCGCTGATTCGCGTCCCTGACTGGGTCGAGGATCGGCTCGGGGCCTACTACCTCTACTTTGCCGACCACAAGGGCACCTACATCAGGCTGGCGTATGCCGACGACCTGCTGGGTCCCTGGCGGATCCACCCTCCTGGCAGCCTGCAGATCGCCGATTCGTACTTCTTGACGGAACCCCCGGAGGTCCCGCCAGCTCAGGCGGCGCGACTCCGCGCGCAGCCTTCTACGCTTTCACACGATCGCTTCGTCGAGGCGACGACGCCTCACATCGCATCGCCCGACGTGCATGTAGACGACGAGAATCGTCGCATCGTTATGTATTTTCACGGGCTCGATGGCGTGAGTCGGCAATTCTCTCGGGTCGCTACATCCAGCGACGGCATTCACTTCGAGGCCAGGCCCGAACCGCTCGGTCGGACGTACATGAGGGCACTGCAGCACGACGGGTACACCTACATCATGTCGATGCCCGGGCAGTTCTACCGGTCTCGCGACCCGCTCGGTGGATTCGAGGAAGGGCCGCGCCTCTTCAACCCCGAACTGCGTCACTTGGCGCTCCTGAAGCGTGGCGAGACGCTTTTCGTCTTCTGGACGCAGGTGGGTGAGGTCCCGGAACGTATCCGGCTAAGCACCATCGACATCTCGGGCGACTGGGCGGAGTGGTCGGAGACGCCCGGCGTGGAGGTGTTGCGCCCCGAGTTCGACTGGGAGGGTGCCGACGCGCCCCTCGAGCCGTCGATTCGTAGCACCGCCTACGGGCACGTCAATCAGCTACGGGATCCGGCTATCTACGCGGATGCCGCCAGCGGGCGCATCTTCTTGCTGTATGCCGTGGCAGGCGAGAGTGGGATCGCGATCGCCGAAGTGCATTTAGAAGAGTAGGGGGAGGCGTCAGCGCCCACTTTCCCAGGATAAGAAGGAGAAATCGTCATGGCAAAACCGAATATCAATAAATTCGGTGCCCTCCTCTGTTCAATCTTCGCAGCCGGCAGCTCTGCAGATCGGCAACCCAATATCGTGTTCATCTTCGCCGACGACCTCGGTATCGGCGATACCAGCATCTATGGAAGTGAGATTATCAGGACCCCAAACATCGATGCCCTGGCGGCGGAAGGGGTGAGATTCACCCAGGGCTATGTGTCTCATCCGGTTTGCAGTCCTTCCCGCGCCGGTTTGCTCACCGGGCGCTACCAGCAACGGCATGGCTGGGAATTTAATCCGGCCGGAAGAGATACCGACGCAGGCCTAGACCTCTCTCAAGAAACCATAGCGGATGCTCTGAAAGCCCAAGGCTACGCTACCGGCATGGTCGGCAAGTGGCATCTGGGCATGGATCAAGATCATCACCCCATGAGCCGCGGCTTCGATGAGTATTTCGGTGTGCTGGCAGGAGCCTCGCAGTACTTCGAGACATTACCGGAAGGTGGTGCTTATGGGAGACGTGATGCGCCGCGACCGCGTGGGGCTCGAGGCATCTATCGCGGTAGGGAACGCGTCCAGGTCGATGAGTACCTCACCGACGTGTTTACCGATGAAGCGGTGAGTTTTATCGACCGCCATGCAGACGAGCCATTCTTTCTTTACTTGAGTCACACAACTCCTCACACGCCGTTGCAGGCCACCGAGACCTATCTCGATCGATACGGTCATGTCCAGAATCTGGAAACCCGAGTGTATGCGGCGATGGTGTCGTCCCTGGATGACAGCGTCGGAGAGGTGGTGCGCAAACTGAAAGAGATTGGCCAGTACGAGAATACGATCATTGCGTTCCTGAGCGATAACGGATGCGCAGGTTACATCGGCAATGCCTGCTCTAATTTGGATTTTGCCGGCTTCAAGCGTTATCACCAGGAAGGCGGCATTCGTATTCCGTTTATCCTCAGCTGGCCGGCACAGTTACAGGGCGGGATGACTTATGACGCGCCGGTGATCTCCCTCGATCTGATGGGTACGTTTACCGCTGCAGCTGGGCAAATGGTGGAGACGGAAGACGCCGTTGATCTGCTGCCCTATTTGGAGGGTGAGCTTTCGGGCAACCCGCATGAATACCTGTATTGGCGAGCGGGACCAACCCAGGCGATCCGCGATGAGCGTTGGAAGTTGATCAAGTTCAAACGCACTGATTTCAACGAGGCTAATCTGAACAACACCGGTCGCCTCGACCCACCAGTTGATGGCTGGACAGATAAAGCGCCTCTGGGTTTGGTCACGCTGCTCTACGACCTGCAGAATGACCCCGGCGAAACGACCAATCTGGCGGATCAACATCCTGAGATTCTTGAAAGACTGGAAACCGAGTGGGCCGAATGGAATGCGCAGTTGCCTCTTCCGAGTGAGGCTATCTTGCCGGGATTGCGTTCGACGATCGCCGAGATAGACGGTGAAACCGTCCAGCTCATTTTCTAGGATGTGATGCATGGTGGGAGGTGACGTGTCCATGCGAGATCCGTTCATCATCATCTTCCTGCTTCTCACCTTCGTGGCCGCCGGCGAGGGTCGGGCGCAGATCACCGATCCGATCCCGGCGCGGATCGAGAAGCGCGGCCTCATGGTCGAGATCCGGGACGTCGCCCGTCTACCGATGACGCGCGGGATGCGTCCCCCCGATCAGGACGTGAACCCGGCGGGCTGGGCGCGCGTGAGCTTCGTGCGCGAGCTTTCCGACGGTCGCCGTTTCGCCAACGACCAACGCGGCTTCTTGTACCTGCTCGAGGGCGGCGACCGGCCTACCCTCTACCTGGACTTCGGAGCCGCCTTCCCGTTCACGATCTACAGCCGGCTGGTGGGCGGCCTCATCGGACTCGACTTCCACCCGGAATTCGCTCGCAACGGACTCTTCTACACCGCCCACGGCGAGTATGCGGCGGGCAACCCCGCCATTCCCGACTTCATCCCGCCGGGCTTCACGCTGGCCGCGGTCAACCACCACAACGTCATCACCGAGTGGCGCGCGACGAACCCGGGCGCAAGCCGGTTCGAGGGCACCCGGCGCGACCTGCTCCGTGTGGGCCAAGTCGTCGCAGACATGGCCCACCCGTTCGGTTACGTGGGGTTCGACCCGACCGCGCGCCCCGGCGAGCCGGACTACGGCCTGCTGTACACGAGCGGCAGCGACCTGGGATTCAGTAACGGCGGCGGGCCGAACGCGAACAATCCGAGCCAGGTCCAGCGTCTGGACACCGTCATCGGCGCGATCCTGCGCATCGATCCGCGCACTCCTGCGGAGTCGGGCGGTACGAAGGGACTCGGCGACTACACGATTCCCGCAATCAACCCGTTCACCTCCGACGGCGACCCGAGCACGCTCGGCGAGATCTACGCGTACGGGTTCCGTAACGCCCACAGGCTCTCTTGGGACCCGACGGACCGGACGATGTTCGCGTCGGACATCGGCATGAACAACATCGAGGAAATCAACATCGTGCGCGCAGGCCAGAACTACGGCTGGATGCGCCGCGAAGGGTACTTCGAGAACGGCGTGACCCGCCCGGGCGGTGCGCTGCGGGAGCTGTTCCCCCTGCCCGCCGATGTCCTCGACGGGCGGACGGAGGACGAGTTCACCTATCCGGTGGCGATGTACGACCATGACGACGGCCAGGCCGTGTCCGGAGGATTCGCTTATTACGGCCGGATCGAAGCGCTCCGGGACAAGTTCGTGTTCGGCGACCTCGTGCGCGGCCGGATCATCGCCGTCGATCTCGCCGCGATGAAGGCGGCCGATGACGGCATTCCGCGCACGGTGGCGCCCATCGAGGAGATCCAGCTCTACGTGCGTAGCTCGAGCGGCGACCGCGTCTACGTGTCGTTCCGGGAGCTGGTCGAAGCGGCGAACGGCGCCACCGCCTCACGCACCGACATGCACATCACCATCAGCGGCGACGGCGAGCTCTTAATCACGTCCCGGCAGGACGGCATGATCCGCATGCTCGTCCCGGACTCGGGTATGGAGCCCTAACTCAAGAATAGATCATGAACTCCAGGAGGTTGCCGTCCGGGTCGCGAACATACTGGCTCATCCCACGAACCGTTCCGAGGGCACGTCCACCATCCCGCAGGCCCGAGGCGATGACCTCAGCCCCCGCTCGATCCAAGACGGCCATCAGCGACTCCGCCGAGCCTTCCCACACGAAGCAGAAGTCCCCACACGGCGGCCTTGCGGCGGGCGCTCGCAGCGACGCGGAGGTTGCGCGTTGCCACGACTCCGGACGGTGGAAGTTGATCTTCTGGTCACCGAAATGGACCGAAACCCTTACGCCAAGGACTCCCACCTCCATCGTTCGGAGGTGGCCGTCTTCTCGTTCAGTGGAGCGACAAACTACGTTGGGTGACGGGTGGCCGGTCGAGGTGGGTGATGGACTCGTGTTCGAGGCGCTCGCAGCGGGCTGGCGGGCAGGCTAGTTCCTCTGTTGGGTAATCATCTGCGATTCGGGCCCGGCGGCCTGCCAGCCAGCCTTGAGTAGTTCAGCCAGTTTGTTTCTCAGCTCCCCATGCGCGGCATCGTTCGCCAAATTGACGTACTCCTTGGGGTCTTTCTCGAGATCGTAAAGCTCGTGCTCCTTCTCCCCGCCACCCTCGATAGGAGTGAACTCAGAGAACCGGAACCGAGCGGTCCTCACGGTTCGACCGTGAGCGCCGTTTCGGCGGGCTTCGGAGAAGATAGCGGTCTTCCAATCTCGCTCGGGGTCTTCGAGCAGCCCATGGAAGCTTGTCCCTTCGAGGCCGCTCGGCTGGCGAAGACCGGCCAAATCGACAAGGGTCGGGTAGAGATCAACCAGTTCCACTAAACCCACGGTTGACGCGCCTGGCTGCTTCTCCCCAGGCCTGCGCACGATCAGCGGCACGCGCGTCGATTCTTCGAATTGGGTGTGCTTGCGCCATAGTCCGCCGTGCTCGCCGAGATGGAAGCCATGGTCGCTGACGAAGACCACAATCGTCGACTCCTCGAGCTCAAGCTCGGCGAGCGTTGCCATTAGCATGCCGACTTGGTGATCCATCATCGTGATGGTGGCGTGGTAGGCCGCTGCGGCCTGCCTGAGTTGCTCGTCGCTATGCTTGGCGTCGTCGGGATAGCCGCTCAGCGCAAAGACAGGAATGTCGTCGCGGTCTTCCGCGGGCTCGTCGGGCATCTTCAATTCGTTGATTGGATGCTGATCGAAGAAGCTCTTGGGCGCCACCCAAGGTTGGTGAGGTTTGTGGAAGCCGGCCCCAATGAAAAACGGTTGGCCAGGCTTCTCCGCCACGTGCTCGCGCAAAATCTCGATCACCCGCCGCGTCGTGCGTCCGTCTGGGGTCTCGTCCTCGCGCTCGTCAGTCGCCCGCCAGGTAAGCGGTAGGCCGCCGGTGCGCCCAGTGGGCTCGAAAACTTCGGCTCGCGACATGCCGTTCTCGGAACCGTCGACCCAGCTGTTGTCGCGGACTTCGGAGTGGTCGATGCCGGGCAGGTAGTGCTCGCGTCGCCAGGCGTTTTCGGAGATGTCCCAGGTCACCGCGTCTTCGTAGCGTCCGTGCGCGACCTTGCCGACACGGGCGGTGAAGTAGCCCTGGGACGCGAAATACTCAGGAAACATCACGACGTTCGGCATCTCGTCGCGCGGATTCGTGAAGTTGCCCAGCACGTTGGTGCTCGCCGGGCGCAGTCCGCTCAGGAAGGAACTCCGAGAAGGGTTGCAAACAGGGTCCTGCGCATAGGCGCGGTCGAAGCGGATGCCTTGAGCGGCGAGCTTGTCAATGTGGGGAGTCTTGGCCGTCGGATACTCGCCGTAGGTCCCAAGGGCGACATTGAGGTCGTCCACGACGATGAAGAGCACGTTGGGGTGATCGGGCGCCGTCGACGCAACCGGTGTCGTGCATGACGCGCTGAGCAGAAGCGAAAGGGCCAGAACAAGGCGAGTTGTCGTCATGGGTTGAACTCCGGCGGTGATCGTAAAATGCGGAGGGCTCTGATCATAGAGCGACTTAGACCAGGCTGCAAATGGCCGGCTTGCGGGGCGCCCTACAATCAAGGGCCATGCGAAGCTCGGCGCGCCCGATGCGGGTCTCGGGATCAGCGGTCCAAAGCAAGAGCGTCCAGGGCAGCGGTGGGGCTATGTCTCTCGCCGGCTCGGGTGCGGGCTCCACGTCGAGAACGTCGAACATCTCGGCGAGCGCTTCGGTTCTCACCGTCGTGCCCGTGGGTGCTGTGGCGACCCACTGGCGGAGGTCATTTAGGCCCTTCATGGGGCCTCCGAGCGTTGCCAACGCCGTTGCCAAGCCCCGAGAGGCCAATAACTACGCGGCTTTCCGCATCTCCGAGAATATAGAAGTCGTTGTGCCACAATACAAACGGAGCCGGTGGGATTCGAACCCACACACCCTCACGGGCGCCGGTTTTCGAGACCGGTGCAATACCAATTATGCGACGGCTCCAAGGTCCTTCTAACGTAAGGGACATCACGCCATTTCTACACCCACGATCTCGCCCTCCTGCGCCTCTACGGCCGTGAGAAGGCCGTAGTAGGGCGAGAGGCGGAAGGACACCTCCTCGGGTGGGCTGCTGTCGGGATACTCACAGCGGACGGTGAGGCGTGGATTGTCGGCCATGCGGTGAAGCTATGGGCGATGATCGGGCGGTGTGATGTGGCGTTTGGGTCCCACGTCTTCTCGGAGGTCATCGGGGTTAGTGACAATCTGTTGGACCTGTTGAACTACTCTCCGTGCCCTCAGAACACGACCGACGACACGGTTCGCGAAGGCGAGCAATCCCATGATACCGACGACCGAACCCACGAGATTGTTGAGCGCAAATAACAACACAACAGCGACGATCAACCACCGCCACCGAGCCCCTACCCAATCCCCTAGGATTTCCTTCCAGTCTCGTGATTCCTCACCTGAGATCGTCATGATTCAAGCCTGGGGCCTCTCTGTGGTCCCTCCGTCAGAAACACCATCGGCGAACCAGACGGTTAACCCCCATGAGTCACTCATGATCCAACTCCTTTGCTGTGCCTTCGTCGCCATCCCATCAGAGTCGGGGCGCCCGGATTTGAGCTGCGGTCGCCTCCGGCGATCCTCGCTCGTCTCGGCCGTCACCTCCCATACCGCTTTCGCGGATTACATTCTCGCGGCTCGGCTGAACCTACGGTTCTGGCGTCCGCCTTCGGCGGCCGCCGCGTGCTCGCTGACGCGAGCCCGCAAATCCGGGCGCCGGAGCTGTTGGTTTTCACCTTCTAGTCGGGGCGCCCGGATTTGAACCGGGGACCTCTGCGTCCCGAACGCAGCGCTCTACCGGACTGAGCCACGCCCCGAATTTCGCACATCACCGCCCAGAAAAACGTTCCCGCGGGAACGCGTGGGACGAGATCATGCAAGAAAGACCGTACTTCCAACGGACGGGGTGGGATTGAGCTCCGGTCGCCTTCGGCGATCCTCGCTCGTCTCGGCGGTCACCTCCTGGACCGCAGAGCGGGTCACACCCCGACGCCTCGGCTCGAACCCACCTCTTTCAACGGACGGGGTGGGATTCGAACCCACGCGGGTATTAACCCACACGATTTCCAATCGTGCGCCTTAAGCCGCTCGGCCACCCGTCCAAGTTCAGACCAAAACGGGGGACTGAGACCCCACGTCACCCTCGCGATCTGCAAGACACGGAGGGAGTGGGATTCGAACCCACGCGGACTTGCGTCCAACGCCTTAGCAGGGCGTCGCCTTAAGCCACTCGGCCATCCCTCCCGAACGAATTGCCCCTCTAGGGCTCGAACCTAGACTCTCCGGAACCAGAATCCGGCGTGTTGCCAGTTACACCAAGGGGCAAAACAGAGCCACCTGTCGGACTTGAACCGACGACCCCGTCATTACGAGTGACGTGCTCTACCAGCTGAGCTAAGGTGGCTACTCCTTCAACTCCCAGTGGAGCCGAGGGGAATCGAACCCCTGACCTCAGCATTGCGAACGCTGCGCTCTCCCAACTGAGCTACGGCCCCCCGTACATGGGCGCGAGAGGACTCGAACCTCTGACCTCTACGATGTCAACGTAGCGCTCTAACCAACTGAGCTACGCGCCCCATCCTCTCACCACCCCAAAGCGCGCCCGGAGGGATTCGAACCCCCGACCTCCTGGTCCGTAGCCAGGCACTCTATCCAGCTGAGCTACGGGCGCACACAACACTGCTAATCCTGAACGATAGACGGTCACGACCGCCACTCATATCACTTTTTTCGCGAGGTGATTTTGGTGTAGGGGTAGGAGGGCAAGGCGACCCGACTGAGGCGTACTCTCGTACGCCGCAGGGAGGGGAGTCCGCCGTCCCGACGCCGCCCTACGCCAAAAGCGCCCGCGAAAAATGCCCACGACAGGACTCGAACCTGTACGCCGTTTCCGACACTGGTCCCTCAAACCAGCCTGTCTACCAATTCCAGCACGTGGGCCCAGACAATCCCATCATTCCTACACGCGAATCATGCTCGGGGAGGGACTCGAACCCTCACGAGGTTAACCCCCACAGGGTCCTGAACCCTGCGCGTCTACCAATTCCGCCACCCGAGCAAGTTCTTGCCTAGGTCACCCCTGTTCGGGTGCACCAGTGGAGCCGAGGGGAATCGAACCCCTGACCTCTTGAATGCCATTCAAGCGCTCTCCCGACTGAGCTACGGCCCCAGCACACTCACCTGTAATCTATCAAACAGCGTCTCGAGCGGGGCTGACGGGACTTGAACCCGCGACCTCCGGTGTGACAGACCGGCACTCTAACCAAACTGAGCTACAGCCCCTACCCACTACAATCACCACATCCCGGAACACACACCGGGTCCCATATACCCTCACGGGGAATCGAACCCCGGTCTCCACCTTGAAAGAGTGGTGTCCTGACCGTTAGACGATGAGGGCGACTCCTCTACCAACTTTCAAACAGGCCCGGAGGGACTCGAACCCCCAACCCCCGGTTTTGGAGACCGGTGCTCTACCAGTTGAGCTACGGACCTCTGACATCTTTCGGCCTATACCGTTCAAACCTACCGTCCAAACCCTCCAATCCTTCAATGGCCAGGGGCGGAATCGAACCACCGACACCACGATTTTCAGTCGCGTGCTCTACCAACTGAGCTACCTGGCCCGAAAAAAAACCGCCCGGCCTTTCGGCGATGGGCGGCTCGGCGAGGGGTGCGCGCTCTGGGCTTCCTAGAGGCGCCCCTCGACGGCCCACCCTCTCGGGCTAGACCACGTATCCGCCATCGTCCATCCTCGGGCCTGCTGCGCATCGGTCCTGAACATCAATGACCCCCGAATCCGCAATAAATGGACATACAAACGCCGCCCGAAGGCGGCGTCCTCGAAGTAGCGGGGGCAGGATTTGAACCTGCGACCTTCGGGTTATGAGCCCGACGAGCTACCAGACTGCTCCACCCCGCAGTGAAGATCGTAAAGGTATTCGAGAGGAGACAAAGGTTCAACCCTGACGCTGATGCCCTCCGGGGACCGGCGCTGCACAGGAATTCGTGCTACATTGGATACCCATTCTAACCCTCTCCGCCCTGAGCGAACCACGATGACGAGAGGTTGGATGTTAATAATTACCGGAGCGCACTTAGGCCAATCGATCGCGTACAAGCGCATGAACCAGATCGTGCCGCCCTGGAGCCGGTAGGACCCGACCCATGGTGAGACCGACGCCGCTCATTGTCCTGGCCCTGCTACTGTGCTCCAGCGGGGAGGCCGTGGGCCAGATCTGGGAGCGTTTCACCCTCCAAGACTCGTTCTCGGGCAAGTTCTCGGGCAAGGCGCGACGAGTTAAGCCAGCATCGTTCAGCGTCCTCCTACCCGGTGATACCACCGCTTCGTACAGCATCCGGTCAGCCGTGCGGGTCGACTTCGGTTTCGGGAGTTTGGGCCAGAAGATCGTTATCGGCCCGTTCGTCGAATACCGACTGCTGACGAACATCAAGAAGCCGCAAAACGTCTTTATGGTCGGACTGTCGACGGACTGGCAGACTCGGGACGCGGAGGCGGAAGATAAGAAATGGAGCGCAGTCCTGGCTGCACGCGTCATGTACAAGAACGATTTGGAGCGCTCCACCAGGTCGGTGCTGACGGACCTGCTCTTCATTCCGGTGGCGGAGGACCGGGGCGGCGGTCTCTCGAATCTCTTTCTCCCGAATGTCGCGACGCGATTTGGCTCGGCTGTTGAGTTCACCTACAGCCCGTCCATCGGTCTCGAGCACGAGAGTGTGGTGAGCGCTTTGGACGAGTCCCTCGAAAACTCCATTGTCCGGGCAGTCACTGGGGTGCGGGCGGAGCTGGTTCCGCTGCCTTCGCATTGGTCACGACGGCTCGAACTGAACCTCGAGTACTACCTACGTCTACGACTTGCAGGAAACTGCCGCACCCGATCAGCTAGACCGTGGTCACGAGTTGGTGACGGCGGACGCGAACGTGTGGTTCTTGAAAACGGATGCCGGGACGTTGGCTGGCGTGTCTCTCAAATACACCAACGGTGAGAGTCCAAAGACTGGTTTCCGACAGCAGCAACTGACGGAGCTTGCGTTCTCTTTGAAGTTCTAGCCGCCCGGCATCTGGGGTGCGCTCACGGCGCCGGAACCATCACGAATCCCGCCACGGAGAGGTGATGATCCAGTGTCAACACCTCGCGGTCGCAGGGGCTTTTCTCGGCCTTCAAGTCGTAACGCCTGCCTCGTGAGATTCGAAAGCGCCGACGTGGCGCGCTACTACGACCAGAATACGGCGAGCTTTCTTGCCCATGGACAAGGCGGCGCGCAAGGCATCATTCATCGAGCGGTTTGGGGCGAGGGCGTTGGCGGCCGCGAGGAGGCCTTTCACTTCGTGCACGACCTCCTGCGGGCCCGTATCGCGGAATGCGGCGCGCGGCGCATACTGGACCTCGGCTGCGGCGTTGGCGCGAGCCTGGAATACGTACTCCGCGGGACGGAGGTCGCTGGCTTCGGCGTCACCAATAGCGGCGTTCACGCGGAGCTCGCGCGTAAGCGACTTGGCGGACGAGCCACGATCTTCGAGCTGGATTTCTGCTCCGACCCTCTTCCCGCCCCGGTGGACCTCGCTTTCGGGATCGAATCTTTCGTGCAAGCGACGGATGCTGAAGAGTTGCTTGCCAACATCGCGAAGGCGGTTACGGCGAACGGATACCTGGTGTTGTGCGATGACTTTCTCACGGGTCCAGGAGAAGATCGCTGGGTGCGCGAGTTCCGCCGGGGGTGGCGTGCGAGCTCACTTCTGGGCCCGAAGGCCGTGGAGGTTCTTGCGGTCGAGCACGGGCTCGAGCTCGTGGAGGACCGGGATCTGACGCCGTTTCTCGAGCTCGACCGCCCCCGTGATCGGGCGCTCGGCCTACTCATGGCCCTCACGCGCCCCTTCGCCTCGATGAGTCCGAGACTCGAAGGCCACCTGGGAGGCAACGCCTTGCGCCAGTGCTTGAAGCGTGGGCTCGTCGCTTATCGGTATCGGGTCTTCAAGGCAAGCGGCCCCAAACCCTGACTAGCGCGGTGAGTTGCTTGCCGCCCCACACTCCTGCCACGCATCTTGTCACGCATGTCCGATCCCATGACACGCCTCAACATAGCCCTTGAAGGCCGCTACTACGCCATGACAATGGCAACACTCGGCCGTTACCTCATCGGCGCCACTGTTGTGGCGACTGTCGTGACGGCTTCCCCATGGCCCGCGGCGGCGCAGATCCAGCTCGATGTCATGACGTTCAACATCCGAACGTCGAATATCACCGACGGGGACAACGCCTGGCCGTATCGCAAGGAGCTGGTGGCAGAAACCATCCGCCGACTTGCACCGCAGGTGGTCGGCATGCAGGAGGCCATAGGCGACCAGATCGAATATCTGGCGTCGGCGCTGCCGGAGTATCGCTGGCTGGGCATGGATCGCCGGCTCAACGGGGGGCAGGGGCTCAGTGAGGCCACGCCCATCTTCTACCGGCATGACGAGTTGACGCCGATCGAATCCGGCAACTTCTGGCTCACGGAGACACCGGACGTGCCACCGGTGCCGAGGAGCGGGACCGGCCGGCGCCGGCGAGGTGGCGGCCGCATCGTCACCTGGGCGAGGTTTCATCACCAGGCGACCGGGCAGGCGGTGTATGTCTTCAATACCCATCTCTCGCCGAGGCGAGGGCAAGGGCAAATCGACGCGATCAACTTGATCCTGGAGCGGGTCGGCGCGTTGCCGGCGGGTAGCGCCGTCATCGTCCTGGGCGACTTCAACAACGTCGGAGAGGAGAGCGACCTCTGGCGAATCGCCACGAGCCATGGGCTCGACGACGCCTGGGTCATGGCTGATGAGCGGCGGGGTCCGGCCATGACTCGGGGCGACTTCGGTCCCCCGGAAACCGGCTACGCCGAGCGGATCGACTGGATTCTGGTCGGGGGACCCATTGGTGTCCGCTCCGCCGAGACGGTCCTGTACAACGACCGAGGCCGCTACCCGTCCGATCATTACCCGGTCGCGGCCCGTCTCGAGGTGGACTACTAGGCCCGTCCCCGTCGACCTACGGCGACCTCCTGGCAATATCCGAGCTACAGTACCTGACCTAACAGTAGCCGACCGGCGCGTCGATGAGGACCCGTCGCTCCCGCAGTTCCTCGTATCCCGGCCCGAGGGTCTCGGGCAGGATCGGACCCGTCACGTCTGCCTCCACGGTGATGCGGTCCGGCAGGTACCGGCGGCACTCGGCGAACTCTGCCTCGTATTCGGGCGTGGGGAAGGTCAGCGTCAAGATCGACGACTCGCCGCGCCGTTCGACCCGATACAAAGGGTTGACCGCCAACTCGCCTGTCACCTCAGGCTCATCCGTCAGCTCGTAACGACGAAACAGATCAGCACGAGTGCTGGCGACCAGCGTCAGCGCCGGCTCCGTGCCGAGCTGCTCGGGTGACACGTCACACGTCAGGTCGACGACACCGTGCTCGATCACATCATTGAAGATCCGCTCATCACTGAACAGTCGCGGCTGGCTTGACTCGAAGAGGGCCTGATATGCGGCCGGCGTGAGCGTGTTTCCTGCTGAGAAGTTGTCTCCGAGTGCGCTGTGGAGGTGCGGCATCACCACGACGCCGTCCGCGCCTACAAGCCGCGTCATCTCTTCGGCCAGCAGTCGCTTGTGCCAGATATACGGAAACGCGTCGGCGAGGACCACGGTCGAGAACGTCCCGGGGGCGAACGGTAGCGGGTGGTTGGCGTCGCAGCAGACCGGCCCGGAGTCGGGCGCCGTGAACCGACTGGCGAGCCACAGCTTCCAGAAGTACACGTCGGCCAGAACCGTGCCCGGGACCAAAGCCCCCCCGGGGGGGCCGAGACCGGCGAGGACCCGCGTGAGATGACCCGATCCGCCGCACAGATCGAGGGTGCGGCCCTGCACGGGCCAGCGTTGCTGGCCAATCGCCCGCAGCAGCGCTTCGGCGGTCAGAAACGTCGGGTCCGTGAGGCGATGGAGAAAATAAGTGCCCTCGGCGTCGTCACACAGCAGCCCGAGGGCGTCGCGATAGGTCGCGGTGTCCTGTGTCATGAGCACGCGAAAACGTTCCCGCCGTACCGTGTCGTCAGAAAGGCCCAGGAGGCTGAAGAGCGCCTCGTCGCCCCGGCCCGCCTCGAGGGCGTGCAGGGCCTGCCGCGTCGTCTCGTCGGCCATCATCACGGGGATACCGGCGACGACAGGAAAGGCGCAGCACTCGCACCCGAGCACTCCCGTGTCGATGCGGGCGCCCTCCCGAGCCAGGGCCTCGTTCTCGACGATGGAGACAGCCATGCCGCAAAAGGGGCAGCGCAGGATGTCCAGCAGGTGTGTGTGCATCATCCGCCGCTTCCTACCGTGATCGGGGTGCCAAAGCGTTCATCGGGGTGCCAAAGCGTTCAACGAAAACGTCATCGCGCGAGCCAACCTCCGCACGCCGGTAGTGCTCTGTACCGAGGAGCCGCGCCGCGTCTCGTTCACTGACGTACGCCAACGCACTCCCGTCGAACTGCGTGCCGTGGCATCGTAGCGCGGCCAGCTTCCGGCCCGCGAACTCCCCGGCCTCCACGACGAGAGTCGGCGCGGGCGCCATCGATCCGAACGCATCCGCATCGGCCACACCGAGGATAGGCCTCGGAGGCTCATCACCGTGCTCGAGGTCTTTGGATGCGGCATCCACGACGGCGCGCATTCTGCCTCGGGGCATGCTGACATAACGGAGGGCCGGGCCGGCTATGCCAAGCTCCGCGACGGCGGCGGTGGTTCGTTCGTGTACCGCGATGTGGTCGGGATGCCAGTAGAGGCCGTCCTCGTCGAACGTGACGACGACGTGTGGCCGGAACCGGCGGATGGCGCCGAGGATGTCCGCCTCGAGCCGCGCGTGGTCGATCCAGGGGAGCATGCCATCCTCGTGGTCGAGCAATATGAGGTCGCGAATGCCGAGAACCCGTGCGGCATCCCGCAGCTCGCCGGCCCGAATGTCGCCAAGCCGCTGGGCGTCGTGTTCCGGACTGTGCTCGCCATCATGGCCCGGACCGTGTTCACCGTCATGCCCCGGACCGGGTTCGCCGTCATGCCCCGGACCGTGTTCGCCATGCGTGAGGCAGAGGAGCGAGACCCGGACGTCACATTCCGCGCACCGGGCGAGCAGGCCGCCGCACGCCAGCGACTCGTCATCGGGGTGTGCGAAGACCGCCAGAAGCGAAGACCCGCTCAGATCATCGAGTGGCGTCGCCATGTCAGGCGGTGCGCTCGGCACGCTGATGCTCTGTGACCAGTCGCGAGTAGCCCTCGACGTGCGCGGCGACCATGCGGTCGGGGCCGAAGCGCTCCATGGCGCGACTCCGTACGCCGCTGCGGTCGAGCGCCAGCACCCGTGGGAGGCCGTCGACCAGGGCGTCGAGCGAGTCGAAGATCCCGCCGGTGACGCCGTCATCGACAAGCTCGTCGACGGCGCCGCATCGAAGCGCGGCAACGGGTGTGCCGCATGCCATGGCCTCCACCATTACGAGACCGAACGGCTCGCTCGATTGCACTGGATAGAGCAGGGCTCGCGCCCCGCCGAGGAGCGTCACCTTCTCGGCGAGGTCTACCTCGCCCGCGTAGACGACTTGCTGGCCGTCGACCATCGGCGCGATGACGTTGAAGAAGTAATCGTTCTCCGCTGCGGCGAGCACGAGACGCACGCCGGCCCGTCGGGCTACGTCGATCGCCTGCAGTACGCCCTTGCCTTCGGTGAAGCGCCCAAGAAAGACGAGGTAGTCTTCAGGTTGCGGGTGAAGGACGAACGTGGCCGTGTCCACTGCGTGATGAATCGTCGCCACGACGTTGAGTCCGGCGAGAAGCCGCTTTTGCACGGCCGAGATGGCCACGAAGGGCGCTTGGGGATAGCGAGACCAGAGCGCGACCTCGGGCGGCGTCGGCGCGTGGTGCAGGGTGAGCAATACCGGTGTGGGCGAGAGCCGGGTGAACGCCAGCGAAATCGGAGCGAACACCGCCTGATAGTGGATGACGTCGAACTCGGCAGCCCGCTCGACGGCGGCGGCGAGGTTGAAGAGCTCACAGAGCTCCCATGGCCACAACGAGGCGTCCTCGTGATAACCGAGTGGAAAGCTTGGATGGAGTCTAGCCGTCGTCGTCGATGATCCGGTCGCGAAGAGGGTGACGTCGTGGCCTCTGGCCACCAGGCCGTCGGTGAGCAGCGCCGTGACGGTTTCCACCGATCCGGACCGGGTCGGTGGTATCGACTGAGCGACCGGGCCGACCACCGCAATACGCATCGCATCAACCCGCTGCGGTATCATCCGCATGCCTTTTCCAGAAACGGCGCCAGGACACGAGCCGCGTCGAAAGACTCCCGGGCGACCTCAGCGGCGCCGCTCGCATGGAGGGCGTAGTCGCTTTCCAACCGTTCGAGGCCGGCGAGTGCCTCGTCGAGGGTCGAAAAACCGATGAGACCGGTGCCCGAGGGGAGGTGGGCGCTCCACCCGGTGTCCTGCACGAGCGCCGGTCGCCCCGCTGCCAGGTAACACGCCGTCCGGTCGCTGAACCAACCCGAACGCTGAGCCACATAGGCGTGCTTGGCGACGCCGAACTCCGCCTTCGAGTCGCGGATGAAATCGCGGTAGTCCCAGAGCGATCTGGAGACGCTCATCGCTTCGATCGGCGACCAGCCGTGCTCCTTGAGCAGCCCCATGGGACCGTTCACCGCGATCTCGAAGCGAGAGGGCGTAAGAGCCGGTAGCTCCATGAACCGGATGAACTCCCGGTCCTTGTTGCCGTCGACGTCCGTGAAGCTCTCGGTCTTCCAGGTCATCACGGTCGTGAATCGGTCACCGGCCGGCGGCTCGTCGGTGTGCCAGAGCTCGGTCACGACGGGCTGCCAGGTCGGGTGCCAGACGAAGCCGCTCGTCGGTACATCGCTAGCCGGCGTGCCGATGTTCGCCCCGAAGGTGAACAGATGGTCGAACCCCCGAAAAAACTCGACATACCATTCCTCGCCTTTGGCGATCGCGAGCTGCGTGAACACCGGGTCGGAATCGACGAACACTCGGCGCGGGATGGCCGCGTACTCGTCACGCCAGAACCATGAGCCGCCCGAGAGGTTCACGAAGAGGTCGGCCTCGGCGCAGTAGGCGCGAACGGCGTTTTTCGAAAGACCGTAATACGATCCGTCGTAGTTGACGAAGCTCCAGCGGTCGCCGAGACCGAACGGCTCGAGCGCTTCATGGATGTAGCGCGTTCCATATCTGGGGTCGGTCGCGATCTCGTCACGCTCCGGGTCGTAGCTACACTCGCCGGTGTCCTCGATGTAGAGGACCTCGTGCCCCAGCGCCCGGAGGCCGAGCAGATACATGAGTGAACACCAAGTGACGCCCCCGAACGGATACCGAGCGACGATGCCGGCGAACAGGATCTTCATGAGCTGGCCCGCGGGACCTGCGTGAGGTGGCTCTCGAGATCTTCATGAGGTGGCCGCAAGAGCTCGTCTACCGTGACCTTGTCATCGAGCGACTGGCCGACGGATAGGCGTGCGCACATCCGCCGGTAGAGCTCGCACGTCGTGACCAATTCGTGATGGGGTCCCTGGGCGACCAGCCGCCCATCGTTCAGCACGAGGATACGCGTGGCGTCGCGGACCGTGGAGAGGCGGTGGGCGATGACGAGCATCGTGTGGCTGGCGCGGAGCCGCCGCAGCGTGTCGAAGATCGCCCCCTCGGAGATCGCATCGACTGCCGAGGTCGGCTCGTCGAGAATCAGGATCGGAGCCGCTTTCAGCAGCGCGCGCGCGATACCGATCCGTTGGCGCTCGCCGCCCGAGAACGTCGCACCCGCCTCCTGGACGGGGGTCTGGTAGCCCTGCGGCAGACGGGCCACGAAATCGTGAAGGTTGGCGTCTCGCGCCGCAGCTTCGACGTCGGCGTCGGAAGCATCGAGTCGCCCGTAACGGATATTGTCGGCGATGGTGCCGGTGAACAGCACCGGTTGTTGCGGGACCAACCCGATCTGCTCGCGAAGCGATTGCAAGGAGTACCGGGCAACGTCGATGTCGTTGATGAGAACGCGGCCGCTGCGGGGCTCGAAGAATCTTGGGACCAGGCTGGCGATCGTCGACTTGCCGGCGCCGGTGAGACCGACTAGCGCCACCAGCTCTCCGGGCCGGGCCTCGAAACTGATCGTGTCGAGTACGTTCCGTTGGTCACTGTAGGCGAAGCTCACTGCGTCGAAACGGATGTGTCCCTCGATGCCGGACGCGTCGATCCCATCAGGGGCGTCGAGAACCTCAGGAGTGAGGGCGAAGATCTCGCGGACACGGCGAGCGCTCACGACGGCCTGCTGCAGTGATCCGGTCGAGTGTGCGATCGCGGAAATCGGGTCGTAGACCGCGGCGAGATACGCGATGACGACCAGCAGGCTCCCGAGCGTCAGCGTGCCGTTCAGGACGTGGAGTCCACCCACGACGAGGACCAGAGCCGTGCCAGCGAGCGTGATCGCCGTCACGGTGACTGAAAAGAGCGATTCCTGCCATGTCAGTCTGAGCCGGGCACGCATGGTGTCGTCGCCGGAGCTCGAGAAACGCGCCAGCTCGTGGCGCTCCCGTGTAAAGCTTTTGACCGCGGCGACCGAGGACAGAATCTCGAAGGCGCGCTCGATCAACGTCGACTCCAGCGCCTTCACCCGCTCGGCGCGTTCGAGCATGGTGCGTGAGTAGAAGCGAAGGCACACATAGAGAAATGGCGCCACCACCAGCGAGAGCAGGGCGAGCGTCGGGTCCACGTAAACGAGGACCACGAACATGACCCCAAGATTGAGCACCGCGAGCGCCAACGGAAACACACCGCCGATGATCAGGTCGTCCACGCAATGCGCGTCGGCATCCAGCCGATAGACCGAATCGGCCGTTGGGGTCAGGACGTGGTGGCGCAACGGGAGGGCCTGGAGGTGCGCCAGGAGCTTAGCCCGAAGGGTGTAGACAACGCGCTGGGCTACCTGCACTTGCATCTGGGTGTGGATCATGCGGACCACCTCGTTGACGACCTGGACGAGGAGACCCACTAGGACGACCATCACGAGGAAGGCCACAGCGCTGCCAGCGACCGCCGCGGGGGTGATGGCCGCAAGCGGTGCCGGGAGGGGAAGACCGCCCAGCACGTAGTCGACGATCACTTTGAGCGGCCAAGGGGCCAGCGCCGCCAGGCCGATTTCCAGGATCGACAGCGCAAGGATCGCGGCGGCCTGTCCACGATACGGTCGGAGGAATCCGAGCGTCCAGGAAACTACCGTCACGGGAGTAGATCAGCCTATGAAATCGGACACCGGCGTCTCGGCGGACGGCCGGGGCGGGGGTTTGGCCACGGTTTTGACCGCGGGTTTGGCCATGACTTCGACCGTGAGTTCAGCCGTGGCTTCCGTCCTGGATTCTGGCGTGGGCGAGACCGGAAGTCTCAGCAGCCCGGCGGCTGTGCTGACCCGCGTGACCGCCCGGTCGAGTACCACCGTGGCACGTATCACTTGCCAAGCTGCGCGAGCGCCGATAGCCGCGATGGCGACCGCCGCGACGAGGAGGGTCACCGACGGATCGTAGATGAACATCGACGCGCTCATGCCGCCCGCCACCAGTACCGCCAACGTCACACCGCGCAGGGTGCCCGCGAAGCTGGGACGCAGCCGCGCTCGGACCCGAAAGAGACAGGCTCCGTGCTCGTGCTCCTCCACCAATGTCCGCACGTGCAGCCAGCCCCAGCGGCCGATCGCCAAGCTGAGATCCCGGTCGGGACGCCATCCCTCGTCGACGTCGACGATCTGGGCCGGCCGCGAGGCGCGCAGGACCCCGACGAGTTCGGTCAGGAGCACGGTGTGCGATGCCCAGGACTCGCTCCAGAACGAGCGCTCCCTGCCGGCGCGGGTCACGAGCCGCGCGGATGCGACGACGTCGCGGAACGTCGGCATCGGCGACTTCCACGGATGCCGCGTCATGTGCTTCGGTGCGACCGCCTGGGGCCGTGACAGACCGCGGAGCCTGCCTCTAAATCGGGCCAGCGGCTGGAGCAGATGGAGCCACGCGATGATACCCCGATACAGAAAGCGACTCTGTCGCATGGACCAACGTCCGATGGGCGGCAGACCGTCCAGCTTGGAACGCCAACCGCATACGGCGCACCGCGCGACGGTGGTGGCCCCCCCGAGGACCCCCGCGATCAGAGGCAGCCATGCGGCGTCCATGCCCGCCAGCGGTCCGAAGACGCCGATGAGCAGCAAGACGAGCGACGCCGCCATCCATGCCGGCGAGTGGGGCAAGTAATGCCACCGATGGGCCTGCGTGCTATAGATCGACGGAAACGCGGCGGTACCCCAAACGCCCGTGTTGACGCGTCGCTCGGCCGCCGTACTCAGGAAGGGGAGCGGGCTGTAGATGCGCCCACGCCACACCATTTGCCCGCCGAGAAACTTCTCGGGATGATGCGCGTCGAGCCACGCCTCCCCCTCGCCGTACCCGACCTGCTGACGCCAGTACGATCGCACGCTCGCACGGCGATGGTGCCAAACCAACGCCGAGGGTGCGAAAGCGATGTCTAGCTTTTTGGCCTGCAGCCGCCAGCAGATGTCGACGTCGTCGCCGGCACGCGCATAGACCGGATTGAAGCCGTCGGCCGCTAGGAGTGCGTCCCTTCTGAACGCCATGTTGCAGCCCGGCACGTGCTCGGCGATCCGGTCGTCGAGCATGACGTGGGTCGGCCCACCCGGGGCACGTGCGACACACTGCGACATCCACGGGTCGTCGGCCGGCACGATGTTCGGACCGCCGACGCCGGCCACGTCGGAGGTGAGCAACGGCTGGACCAGGTAGTTCAGCCAATCAGGATCGACCCTGACGTCCGCGTCGGTGTACGCGATGATCTCGCCGGTAGCGGCGGCGAGGCCGGCGTTCCGCGCCGCGCTCAGGCCGCCGTTCGGCAGTTCGACCACACGGACACCGGAATATCCTCGGGCGATGTCCCCGGTCGCATCGCGCGACCCATCGTCGACGACGATGACCTCCATGTCGGGGTAGGTCAGCTCGTCGAGCGACGTCAGACAGTCGGCAAGGGTGTCCGCCGCGTTATACGCGCAGACCACCACCGACACCTTGGGCCACTTCGCGCGGTCGCTGGACGGGAACGGGGCGCTGGCGAAGACCTCTTGCACGGCGGCGAGCGCCGGCTTGCGGTGTCGCTCCTCATCCACCAGGCCAAAAGCCCAGTCGTCGACCGCCCGACCTCCACGCCACCACTCGTCGGTCCAGGAGTATGCCACCGCACCGCAGGCGCCTTCGGCAAAAGCCGTCCGGAGGTGTGTCGCCGTGATGCACGCCTGGCCCTCGAGCCCCTCTCGCAGGCTATCCCCGCCGGCTTCCGCCAGGAGCAGCGGTCTGGTACCGGCGAGATGCTGCAAGCGCGCGAGGTAGCCACGGAGCTCGGTCTCTCGATGGAGATAGACGTTGTAGGCGAAGACGTCGAACACATCGAGCTCGAGGTGCTCAGTGGGTGGAAAGTTTACGTACGTCAACAGGCTCTCGGGTGCGGCCGCCTTCACGTCTCCGTAGAGCTCGCGCAGGAACCGCTCGATCCTTCGGTGGCCGTGCCAACGGACGATTCCGGCGGGGATCTCGTTGCCCAGAGCGAAGAGGAGCGCCGCGGGGTGCTCGGCGAGCCGGCGCACGGTCGTGACGGCGTCTTGTTTGATGCGTCGAGTGAGCCTTTTATCGTCGAGAAAAGGGATGTGTTGCGGCCACGCCAGTCCGATCATCACCCCGAGACCGTGCCGACGGGCCTGGTCGAGCAGGGTGGGAGACGGCGGTGTGTAGGTGCGCACCGTGTTGATGCCGGCGACCGCCATCAGCGCAAAATCTTGTGCGATGCGCTCTGCTGAAGGAAACTGCGCTCCCTCGCTGTCCGGAGCGAACGTGCCGTAGGCCACTCCTTTGATCAGGAGACGACGCCCGTCGACCTCCAGGAACTTGCCGTCCACGTGAGCACGGCTGGCGGAGGTGCCTGGGGCGGCACCGTTCAGGATCGCCAAGCCGGCCGCCTAATCCCCAGAGACGCGCTGCGAGATCATGTCCGTCAGCCAGTGGCCGGAGCGGTCTACCTTGGTCTGTACGTAACGCAAGTTGTGGGAGTTGATCCCGCCGAAAAGGGGCGTGCGCTCCGCGACTTCGATGCCACCCTCCTCCACGGCCCTCACCTTGTCGGGGTTGTTGGTGAGGAGCTCGACCCGCGCGATCTCGAGGTGGTGCAGGATCGCCACGCCGGCGTCGTAGCGCCGCTCGTCGGCGCCGAAGCCTAGAGCGCCGTCGGCGTCGATGGTGTCCAGCCCCTCCTCCTGGAGGGCGTAGGCCCGGATCTTGTTGCCCAGCCCGATCCCACGGCCCTCCTGGGCAAGGTACACCAGCACGCCTCCGCCCCGATTCTTGAAGTGTCGGAAGCTCCCACTGAGCTGCTCACCGCAGTCACAGCGCAAGCTGCCGAAGAGATCTCCTGTGAGGCAGGCCGAGTGGAGACGCACCGGCACCGGATCGGGCCAGCTTTCGCGGGGACCGATCAGAACCGCCACGTGCTCCAGGAAGCCCCCGCCTTCGCGGAAGAATATGAAGCGGGAGTGCTCGGCGTCGGCCAGGGGAACCGAAGCCTCGGCCACGCTGGTGACCTCGATCCCGGACCGGGCCACCGCGCGCTCGATCCCCTCGCTCGAGACGTCGAGAATGGTCCCGTCCTCGATCCACCGCGTGAGCACCGGAGAGCCGGGATCCACATCCACGCTCACGAGGGCCGGAAGGAGACGTCCAAATCGTGCGAGCGCCAACGCCGCCGATTCCGTGGGGGTGGCCCGACGCGTGTCGAAGCGGAGCGGGGAGCCGGAATGGGCGACTCTCCTCGCCGTCGCGAGTCGCAGGATCGTCTCGGGAGTCTCGCCCGCGCCGAGCCCGATGCTGAGGGCCGCCTCGTCCTCGTGCGTAGCAATCCCCATCGCTTTACCGCGATGGTGGGTCACGACCAGCCGAAGCGGCGCGTCTAGGGAGCGGAGCTGCTCCAGCCTGTCCAGTCCGAGAAACTCGACTGCGGTGACCAGGGCGCACGCACCCCGAGCCACATCAGTGACGCAGAGAGCTCGCCCCTGTCGGAGATCGAAGAGTCCTCGTTCCGCTTTGTGCACGATTCAGTCAGGTGGTATCGTTGGGCCAGCGTATGCCCCAAACTGGGTGTCGTGGGCTGGCGGGCCGCTCCGCAAATTCGTCCCAGAAGCCGGCTCCGGGGCCATCGGACGAATGATGCGCCTGTAGGACTCCGGCTGATGAGGGTACTCATTAAGATGATCAGGCTCGTGTCCGCGTGGGTGCTTGTCAATGGGCTGCTCATGACGCCGTCGTGGCTCTCGGGCGCCGTGACAGACGCCCCGGCGCCCGCCTGGCTTTCCCTGGAGGCAGCCCTGATCGTGGGCGCGATGGCGCTCCTGCCTCGGCGGCCTTGGAGCCGCGGGCTCGCCTGGATCCTGGCCGCGGGGGTCATCCTGTTCGTCGTTGTCTCGCTCGCGGATCTCATCTTCCGGGTGAGCCTGGGCCGCCCGCTCAACCTCTCCCTGGACCTCTACCTGCTGAGTGCCGTCTACCGCCTCGCGGTGGGGAATTCGGGCTTCCTCCGGACTCTCCTCGGGTTCGGGGCGATCTCCGTTTTGCTCGCCCTTTCGGCGTTCGCGACGGCGTGGCTCCTAACACCGGCCACCCCGGATCGTGAGAGGCCCCTACCCCCGCTCGTACCGCGGCTTGGAGGGGTGGCCGTCGTGGCCGCGCTCGTGCTCGGCCTCATCGGTCGCAGCGCACCCGCCTTCGGACGCTGGCTGGCCACACCCGCCGTGCAGCTCGTCTTCGAGCAGGCGGAGCAGCTTCGGGCGACTCGCAGGGAGCGGGTGGCGTTCGCAGCCGAGCTGGAGAAACAGCCGGACGGATTCGCGGACCTGCCGGGGCTGCTCTCGAGTTTGGGGGGGCGCAACGTTGTAATGACGTACATCGAGTCCTACGGGATGGCGGCGCTCGAGGACCCCGAGTTTGCGGCAACCATCCGGCCGCGCCTGGATACGACTGCGGCGCGAATCGCGCGCGCGGGCCTTCACTTCGCGACCGGCGAACTCGCCTCCCCCACCCTTGGCGGGCAGTCGTGGTATGCGCACGGGACCATGCTCAGCGGACTCTGGCTCGAAAATGAGCTCCGCTACGACCTCCTGATCGCAAGCGAGCGAGAGACGCTGGTGGACGACTTCCGTCGGGCCGGCTACCGGACCGCGACCGTGATGCCCGCCATCACCACGAGCTGGCCCGAGGGGCTCCGACTCGGCTACGACGACGTGTACTCGAGGCCTTCCATCCCCTACGCCGGTCCGCCCTTCTACTGGGTCACCGTTCCGGACCAGTTCACGTGGTCGTTCCTCGGGGAGGTCATCCGGGAGGCGGCGACCCCGCTCTTCGTCGAGGTGGCGATGGTGAGCAGCCACGCGCCCTGGACCCCCGTCCTGCCCCTCATCGACTGGGACTCTGTGGGGGACGGAGCGATTTTCGAACCCTACCGCGAGGATGGCTATCCGCCCGAGGAGCTCTGGTGGGACGTCCAGGCTCTGCGCGAGGGCTACGCTCGCTCGCTCGACTACTCGCTGCAAGCGATGGCGGAGTTCGCCGAGAGGTTCCTGGACGATGGGACCCTCCTGGTCGTGGTCGGGGACCACCAGGCGGCTCCCTGGGTGACTGGGGCGAGCGGCCCCGACATTCCAGTGCACGTGATCGCGCGTGACCCCGCCCTGCTCGAGCCCTTTCTCGAGTGGGGGTTCCGCCCCGGCGCCTTCCCGGAGCCGGAAGGGTCGCCTCCCCGAATGGCCGAGTTCCGAGAATGGTTCGTGCGGGCTTTCAGCGGCGGCACCTCCGCCTCCGCCGCTCTCTTGACGAAGGAGGGAAGGTGATGAACGGTTTCGGCGCCGGCGCACGGCTCTTCCACTGGTTGGTCGTGCTACTCGTGCTGGTGCAGATCCCGGCGGGGATCGCGATGATCGCGCCCGCCCTAGAGCAGGGGTCGATCGACCGGCTCTTCGTCCTTCACAAGGGGCTCGGCGTCGTACTGCTCGTGGTCGTGCTGGCCCGAGTGCTGTGGCGGCTGACGCACCCGGCGCCGCCGATGTCGGAGGCCATCCCGGAGCTGGAGCGACGCATCGCGACCACGGCGCACTGGGTCATCTACGCGGTCCTCGTCGTGATTGCGGGGAGCGGATACGTGCACGTCGTCGGGGATGGCTTCCCCATCGAGATGATGGACGCGCTCGGACTGCCGACCCTCCTGCCTCTGATGCCCGAGGTCGCCTCGTGGGCGTCCCTCGTGCACCGGTTCTCGACCTTCCTGCTGATCGCCCTGGTGGCGGTTCACGTGGCAGAGGTGCTCCGGCACCATCTGGTGCTGCGGGACGAGACGCTGTCGCGGATGTGGCCTCCGCTGGGGGGCCGGAGCGCCGGACCTCCCCCGAAACAAAGGCCGGAGGAGGGGCCCGATGGTGTGGTGCCGCGTTGAGCGTTGGCTCGGCCTGGTCCGCTCACTGATCATCTACTGGCGGCCGGGCCGGCAGCGCGGGCTTCAGGAGCTATACCGCCCCTTCGTCGGGGTCGGCGATCTGGCCTTCGACGTGGGGGCGCATCTGGGGGACCGCACGGCGGCGTTCCGCAAGCTGGGTGCGCGGGTGGTGGCCTTGGAGCCCCAGCCTGCCGTGCGCCGCTGGCTGGTGTTGTTGGTGGGGCGCAGCCGGGACGTCTCGGTTCGGGCGGAGGCGGTGGGGCGCGCGGCCGGCACCGCACGTCTGGCTGTGAGCCGCCGCACGCCGAGCATGTCCTCCCTGGCCGAGGACTGGCCCACCACCCTGGCCGATCGGAACCCCGTCTTCAGCGGCGTGCGCTGGGAGGACTCGGTTACGGTGCCGGTTACGACCCTGGACGCGCTGATCGAGGAGTATGGCCTTCCTCGCTTTTGCAAGATCGACGTGGAGGGGTACGAAGCCGAGGTGCTGGCGGGGTTGAGTCACCGTATCCCCGCGCTCTCCGTCGAGTTCGTGGCAGGCGCTCTGGATGTCGCCGAAGCGTGCGTGCGGAGGCTCGAGGCGCTAAGTGGGTACGAGTTCAACGCGGTCGAAGGAGAGGAGAGGGCATTCATGTCGAAGCGATGGCTCGCGGCCGATGAGATGGTCGCCTGGCTGAGGGTTGGGGGGGGGGATGTTTCTTCGGGAGACGTCTACGCCCGGCTGAGGGAGCCCTCGAACCATGGCTGACGGGCCGGTCCGGTGGTGGCAGACCCTGACGACGGTGGATGCGGATGCGATCGAGCTGAGCGATCCGGTGGTCGTCCTGCCCGTCGCGGCGATCGAGCAGCACGGACCCCACCTGCCCCTCTCCACCGACCTCGAGATCGGGCTCGGCTTGCTCTCGGAGGCGTTTCGGCGGCTGCCGGACGGCTTTCCCGCATGGGCTCTGCCGCCGCAAGCGATCGGCTGCAGCCGAGAGCACGCGCGGTTTCCAGGAACGCTCTCTCTCGAGCCGGATCAGCTCTCCGCTCTGATCGAGGCGACGGGCGAGGCCCTCGCGCAGATCGGAGTGCGGCGGCTCGTGCTGAGCAACAGCCACGGCGGGAACCGGCACGCGCTGGAGACCGCCGGTCTCCGGCTTCGCGACGGGCTGGGAATGCTGGTCGTGCAAGCAAGCTGGTTCCGTTTTCCCCCGCCGGAAGACGCGGACCTCCCGGAGGGGGAGTGGCGCCACGGCATCCACGGCGGGGCGGTGGAGACGGCCATGATGATGCATCTCCGGCCGGATCTGGTGCGCATGTCCGAAGCGGCTCGGGCCGGCTCCTTCGGCGAGGAGCTGGGGGAGACACTACGCCGGGTGGCTCCGCAGGGTTCGGCCTCGTTCTCTTGGCTTGCCGGCGACCTAAACCCCGACGGAGCGGTTGGGGACGCGACCCTGGCCGACGCCGATCTGGGGGCACGGTTCGTGTCGCACTACGGGGCAGTCCTGGCGGAGGTAATCGAGGACACGCGGGCGTTCCCCTTGGACCGGCTGGAGACGGACGCCCCGTGAGCGGCTCCGCGAAGGCGGCGGGTCGGGTTGGCTGAGGTCTCCGCCCGCCTCGACGAAGCCGCCGCCTGGGTGCTGGTGCGTGCCGCCGTTCCGCGCGCGGTCCTCGAGCCCGGGCCTCGTCGCGTAGCTCATCGCACGCGCCCGGAGCTCTGGCTGGAGCTGGGCGAGTCCGGAGGCTGGGAGGCGTCGGCTCCACCCACGCCGACCGCTAGAGATCTGCTCGACCTCTATGTGCCGCTCACGCGCAGGCCCGATTTCGTCATCGGACAGCTCGGCCAGAGCCTTGACGGCCGCATCGCGACGGTGAGCGGGAGGTCCCACTACATCACCGGACCGGAGGACATCCGCCGCCTCCATCGACTTCGTGCTCTGGTCGACGCCGTGATCCTGGGGGCCGAAGCCGTGGCGCAGGACGATCCGCAGCTCACGGTGCGGGAGGTGGAGGGGGAGAATCCGGTCCGGGTGGTGCTCGATCCGGACGGCCGCCTCGGCCAGGACCGTCGGATCTTCTCGGACCGAGCGGCCTGTACGCTCGTGATGCGCCGCACGGCGGCTCCGACGGGCCCGGCCCGCACGCCGGGGGATGGGACGGAAGTCCTCACTCTTCCCGCCGCTGGCCCCGGGGGCTTCGAGCCGGGGGCCGTGCTGGAAGCACTCCGTGACCGAGGGCTTCGGCGGGTGCTGGTGGAGGGAGGAGGGGTCACGGTGTCGAGGTTCCTCGAGGCCGGGATGCTCGACCGACTCCACCTGACCGTCGCGCCTATCTTGATGGGCTCGGGCCGTCCGGGGATCACCCTGCCGCCGATTGAGGCCCCGGGCCAGTCGCTGCGGCCTCGGTGCCGTCACGTACCCTTGGGAGACGACCTCCTCTTCGATCTCGACCTGAGCTGAGCAGGACGAGCGCTCCCGGAAGACTCGAGAGCGCCTGGCCTCGCAGGGAGGACCAGCAGGTCCGTGTGTCCCACCTCGAGCCCGAACCGCGTGTTGGCCGTGGCGTGGCGGCGCTCGGCCCAACCCCGGATGAGCGACGCGTCCGCGGGGCGCTGCTCGGCCGCGGCGGCCACGCACCCGTCGATCAACGCGCGGGCAAGCGAAGCGTCGTCGGCGCCCAGGCGCCAGGGGCTCGGCCGGAGCCAGGTGTCGTATCCGGCCGAGCGAAAGGCGCGCTCCGCCGCCAGTCCGGCCGCCGGTCCGAGCGCCGGCCCCATCCCTTTGTCCCGGAGCTGATGACTGCGCAGCGCCTCGGCGACAAGCGCGTCGTCGGGGTCGGGGTCACCATCCCAGGTCATCGTGCCGTCCCAGGTGAGCGTAAGCAGAACCGCGTTCCCGGCCGCCCGGCACGTCGCGGCGAGCTGCTCCAGCCACTCCTGGGTCACCAGGTCCAGCAACGCGGAGGCCGTCACGAGGTCGGCTCCGGGGACGAGCGCCAACCCCTCCCGGTCCAGCTCGCCTGGGACGCGCTTCACCCGAGTCACCCCGGCGACGGCGACGGCCGCACCCTTCGCCCGGTCGAGCAAAGCGGCGTCCCTGTCTACCAACGTCCACTCCTGCTCGCCCGGGAGCCGCGGCGCGAGGTAGCGGAGGTTGGATCCGGTACCACTACCCAGGTCGAGCACCCGCCGGCTCGGACGCCCCCCCCACCACTCAGCGAGGAGGGCCACGAGATCGGCAGCGCGGGAGCGGTCATCCACCGGCTCGCGCAGGGCCAGCCACTTGGGGGTGAAGGTCTCCTCACCCACCCGGAGAGATCTCCCGAACGGCGCGCTCGAAGGCCTGCACCGCGTCGCCCCAGGTGGGGAGCGAGCGGCCGTGGCGGAGCGATGCCTCCGCGAGCGCGGCCCGCCGTGCGGCCCCCTCCGAGCCTGAAAGGATCTCCCGCAGCGCGGCCGCCAGGGACCTCTCGTCTCCGGGGGGTACGAGCACGCCGGCCTCGGGGGGCAGGGTGTCCGGAACCGCTCCTCCGCGCGTGCTCAAGACCGGGAGCCCGCGGGCGAGGGCCTCAGCCAGCACCATGCCGTAGCCCTCGAAGTGGGTCGCAAGCACGAAGATCGAGGCGGAGTGATAGACCGTGTCCAGCTCCGGGGCGCCGAGCTCGCCGGGAAACTCGATCCGGTCCTCCAGACCCAGCTCTCGCACCAGCCCCAGCACCGAGTCGGCGAATTGCGGCGCGCGCGTCAGGCTCCCCGCGCAGAGGCAGCTCCAGCGGAGGTCGGCGACGCGGGCGAGGGCGCGAACCAGCACGTCCTGTCCCTTTCGGGGGCTCACCGAGCCGACGCACAGTAGGCGGGGAGACTTGCCGGGCCCGGGGCCCACCGCGGCCTGCGCGGGGTCCGTCCCCGGCGGTACCACGCGGATGCGCGAGGCCGGGACGCCGTACTCCCCGAGCCGGCGCGCGGTGAAAGCGCTGGTCACGACCACCCCGGCGCACTCCGCCAGAGCCTCGCTCTCCAATCGGACGAGGCGCGCGCGCGCTGCGGGCCCCAACCCCGTCTCATCGGCAAGAGGATGGTGAATGAGGGCGATCAGCCCCAGGCGGTCTCGATGCGCCCGAAGAGGATCGGGGAGGAAGCTCATGGCGAGACCGTCCAGGACCACCCAGGCGCCTTGGGCGATCCCCTCGAGCGTGCGGGCGAGGCTGGACTCCGCGCACGGGTCCCCCTCGGGGAATCTGCCCTCGAGCCCATGGGCGATCACCGTCCAGCCCAACGCCCTCAGGCCCTCAGCGATGCGCGCGTCGTAGAGGTAGCCACCGGTTCGCTGGTCGAGCGGCCCCGGGGCGATCAGATGGAGCTCCCGCGCGCTCAAACCGACCCTTCGAAGGACGCCCAGGCCACGTGCGACTCGTGAAGCGTCACGCTCAGTCGCTGGAGGCCTCGCGCTCCGTCTCCGAGGCGGCCGCCCCGGATCGCTACCAGGAGCCGGTCGAAGATGGTGCGCGCCAGGAACTCGGTCGTCGTGTTCTTCCCCGTGAACGCGGCCTCTTCGTCCAGGTTTCGGAAGTCGAGCTCCCCGAGAACCGCCTTCAGGGTGGTGCTGGCGAGCCCGATGTCGACGACCAGGCCGTCGGCGTCCAGCTCCTCGCGCCGGAAGGTCGCATCGACCACGTAGGTGGCTCCGTGGAGCCGCTGGGCCGGTCCGAAGACCTCGCCCCGGAAGCTGTGGGCGATCATGAAGTGATCGCGAACGTTCAGGCTGTACAATGGTCCTGTCTCCAGACGGCTCCAGGCCGTGGTCAGGGTTGAGCGTAGCGGATGCGGTGACACAAGACTCCCTGCCCGTCCTCGGCGAGGCCGACCATCACCTCCGGCAGCGTCTCGAAGTCGCTCTCTCCCGAGATGAGGAGGTCGAGCCGCTCGTCGCCGAGCAGGTCGAGCGCGACGCCGAGCCGGCGGGAGTGATCCCAGCGCGGAGCCCGGTCCGCGGGGATGCGGCCTACCTGGCTGCTCCGGAGGGTGAGCCGGCGGGAGTGGAAGGCCTCTCCCAGAGGGAGCAGAACGGACCGGGTGCCGTACCAGCTCAGCTCGACCACCGTGGCCTCGACGCCCGCCACCGAGAGCGCTGCTTCTAGCCCCTGCGGGCTTCCGCTCGCGTGGAAGACGAAATCGGCATCCACCCCGGCCGGCGCGCTATCGGCGAATTCCAGCCCCAAACCCTGGGCCACGCCCTCTCGAGACGGGTCGATGTCCACCAGGCTCACGCGAGTTGCGGGTATCTGCCGGCACAGCCACGCGACGAGGAGCCCCACGACCCCACCCCCGATCACGACGATCCGGTCGCCAGCCGAGGGTCGCGCGTCCCACACCGCATTGAGGGCGGTTTCCATGTTCGCGCCGAGGACGGCGCGGTCGGGGGGCAGGCCGTCCGGCAGGACGCGCACGGCCCGAGCCGGCACCATGTAGAGGTCCTGGTGGGGGTGCAGGCAGAAGACTTGCCGCCCGACGAGCGAGGTCTCGGGCCGGGCCGGCGCCTCCAGAACCTCGCCCACGCTGCTGTACCCATACTTGACGGGTCCGGGGAAGTCGCCCTCCTGGAACGGCGAACGCATCGCCTGGTGCTGGGACGGCGGCACCTCGCCGCGAAAGACCACCGATTCCGTTCCTCGGCTAATGCCGGAGTAGAGGGCGCGCACGAGCACATGGTCCGGCTCCCGGGGACCGAGCGGGGACGTGACGATCTCTCCGTGGCCCGGAGTGCGGATCCAGAACTGGCGAGCGGTTCTCGGCACGGGCGTTCTATTTCATCCCAAGTTAGCTAATGTGGGTCGCATGAGTCAGCGCACACGGACACGTCCGCCTCCCACCTTCAGGGAGGGACCCTCATTGCCGTTGGGCGATGTGGGGCTGGGGCTCCTACCCCTCCTGGCCGTGTCCTTCGCAACTTGCTGGATACTCGCCCTTCCGACCAGCCTCGTGCTTCTCGCCGTCGCACCGTACGCCGCGCTGGGCGCGCTACTGCTCGCGAAGCTGCCATCCTCCCACCCCGGCCCTGGCCTCGGGCCCGCCAACCGGCTGACGCTGGCCCGCGCCACCCTCGTGCTGCCTCTTGCGGCGCTGGCTCTTTTGCCCGGCGTGTTCACGGGGGAGGGCTACTGGTGGATCGTGGGGCTGTCCACTATCGCGCTGGCGCTGGACGGGCTCGACGGACCGCTCGCGCGGCGGACCGGCACGGAGAGCGCTTTCGGGGCCCGCTTCGACATGGAGCTGGACGCGTTTCTGCTCCTGGTGCTGTCCGGGTTGCTCTGGCGGAGCGGGAAGGTGGGATCCTGGGTCCTGCTCGTCGGTGGGCTGCGGTACTTCTTCGTGCTCGGGGGGCTGCTGTGGCCACTGCTCCGTGGGGCGCTGCCGCCCAGCCGGCGGCGGAAGGTGGTTTGCGTGGTGCAGGGGATCGTGCTCGTGATCTGCCTGGCCCCAGTGACCCGGCCGGCGCCTGCCACCGCGCTCGCGGCCTCGGCCCTGCTCCTCCTCGTCTACTCGTTCGTGGTCGACACTTGGTGGCTGGCGCGGAGCGAAACACACGGCTCCGCCCACCGGTAGTAGGAGAGTCGACGACCAGAAGGGCGAGTCGGCCCATTCGGCTCACAGCGATTGGCCCCAGATGATGACGGGGATTCCGACGACCCAGGTGGGGATGACGAAGAACACGGTCGACTGGCTCACGTCGAATAGGGTCAGTTCCATGTACTTACGGTATCCGATGTCCGCGAGAATGATCGATACGCCCCAAGCCAGGGACATGACGGCGCCCGCCTGATCACCTGGTGGCAGGATGCCGAGCAGGTTCACCACCACGGCCCCGAGACCCAGGAAGAACACCCCGAAGGTGATGGAGAGGATGAGGAATGCTGGCGGCCTCCAGATGATCATGCTGCCTCCTTGATAGGTCCTACGTAACTGTGACGTCCGTGCAGCTTATGAACGCTATGTACGGGGAGGACGGCTCGCCAGCGTGTTAAACATCCGCTCCCTGCCGCCCACCGAGGTGACGTTCGGCCTCTTTCACCTCTTGTCGGCTACGAGCGGACTCGTGACGTTGGTGCCAGGACCGGACGAACTCTTCGCTTGTTTCACATGGGTTGGGCCTCAACCGAGGGATCCTGTCGTGTACACGGTAACGGTCGGGCCCTATGTCATCGCCTTTCAGTCCTTGGAAACCCAAGAACCACCGCTGCGTTATACGTGGGCAAAGCAGCACGCCGAGCTGCTCGAGGAATTCGACCTCCAGGGCTCGGATGGGGATTTCTGTTATCTCGTCGTCGGACGGAGCATCGATCGCCCGACATTGGTCCTGGCACAGCGACACGACCCAGCCGAGGATGCGGGGTTCTATCCGGGTGTACTCGTCGTGCCCGAGACCGATGTGCTGTTCGTAGGCGCCGGCGAAAGGTTGCTCGCGTATGACCTCGCGCACCCGGCCCGCCTTTGGGAAGACGTCGCGGACTACTTCTGTAGGTGGGCACGCTACGACGAGGTCGTCATCATGGAGGCAGAGCTGGAGCTCGCCGCGTGGAACCTGGAAGGCACCAAGCTGTGGACTACCGTCGTGGAGCCACCGTGGAGCTACGAGGTGACGGATGACGTCCTCAAACTCGACATCATGGGGATCAAGAGCGAGTTCTCCCTGGGAAGGGGTCCCGCGTTCTAGCCGCCCGGAACCATCACAAATCCCGCCGCGGAGAAGTGATGGTCCAGCGTCAGCACTTCGCGGATGCCCCGACCAGTCATCACCTCGAAGCTCACGGCATCGGCAAAAGAGAAGTCCTGATCTTCGTAACGCTCGAGCCAATGGGTGATGGCGCGGTCCTCTAGATCGGGCGTCGCGCTCACCACTTCATTCGGTGATCGTCGGACGGCCCGGAGAAAGCCCAGAGCCGCCTCCCGCCGCGTGCGAGCCAACAGCAGCGCGTACGTCTCGGCCACAATCAAGTTGGTCGTCACAACCCGCCGGCCACCACGGACCGCCACCGTCAGTGCGTCCGCAAGGCACTCGTGGTCGGGATGATCCGGTACTGCGATCGGATACCAGGCGCTGGTATCCGCAAATAACTCAGCCGCCACCGGATCCCTCGTCCGAGAGCCGACGGTCTTCGAGGCCGGCGAGGTATCGGTCGTGCTCCCGCGCTACGTCGAAGTCACACTCCGGCCCCTGTTCCGCTCCCGCGATTCCGATGATTTGGAGGGCCGGGTGGCGCTCCGGATCGAACAGCTCCCGCTCCAACGCCTCCAGACCACGGCGGAGAATGTCTGACTTGGTGGTGTCCATCTCCTCGGTCAAACGCTCGAGCCGCTCCTGCTCGGGGGCGTCCAAGTAGACCTGCACGGGCTCGCGCACGCGTTTGGCTGGGCGGGTGTCATTTTCATGATCATACTTCATGAGATCATGATAATGAACCTAGCGTGGCCTCGCAACCGGCGGGAACTCAATCCGCTCGCTGATCCAGACCCCGGAGATAGAAGCGGAGCAAAGAGAATCGCGACTCGCCATAAGCTTGGGATACTTCGAAATCGACAGCCAGCGACCGACGAGTATCCCGTCGTCGGACACGTTTATGATTTCGCCCTCTGCGGCAACGCCAGCAATGCCATCCGTGACGAGAAAACAAGCCCTCTTCATCTCGAGCCTCCGAAACAAGAAAAAAGGTCCGTAAGCTCGTTACCACGATGCCCGAGGACGGCGCGGCGGACGAGTTGGCGGAGAATGGTGACCTTTCGAAGGGGGGCGAAGAGAATCGCGACTCGCCATGAGCTTGGGATACTTCGACATCGGCAGCCAGCGAGCGACGAGTATCCCGTCGTCGGATACTTTGATGATTTCGCCTTTCGCGGCAAATGCCGTATGTGGACGCCCCCTGGTGGGCAAGCCCGGCGTCAGAACCGAGTCGGTGGCAGCCTGGTCAGGTACTGTCGTATGTCCGGCCTCTTGATGCAGCCCTCGTCGGCCGCGGGCCCGTATGGTGTTCGTGAGATCGGATCCAAATCGGGAATGCGGGCTCGCAGGCCCTCCGCCATTTTCTGGTTTTTCCGACCCCGTCTTGTCGACCGTTTGCCCTTACCCGTTCCTGCGTCCTGCTGCCCACATCTCCCGGCAGCTTCTCTGCTTGTCGCTTCTCTCCTTTCTCCGGCCGCTCAGGCGGCAGCGCGAACCCGGTAGATCTCCTTTTTCGTGGTCAGCGCCCAGACCCTCCGCGCCGTCCTGTTGGCGAGCGCCACCGCGACCAGCATCTTCGGCTTGCGTGCCAGCATCCCGGCCAGCCACGGATCCGTGATCTCGCCGCGCCGGCTCGCGTGTTGGACGACCGCCATGGCTCCCGTGATCAGGAGCCGCCTGAGATCGCGCTGGCCCATCTTCGATATCCTGCCCAGCTTCGGCTTGCCGCCGGTGGTGTGCTGCCGCGGCACGAGGCCGAGCCAGGCCGAGAAGTCGCGCCCGCGCCGGAAACTCTCCATCGGTGGCGCGAAGGCCTGCAGTGCCAGCGCGGTGATCGGCCCGATTCCCGGGATCGTCATCAGCCGCGCCGTCTCTTCGCCCTCCCGCGCGCTCGCCTGGAGCTCGCGGTCGAGTCCATCGATCTTCTCATCGAGCTCGTCGATCCGCCCGAGCAGCAGCCAGCCCAGCTCGACGACCGCCTCCGGCAGGCCACAGTCCCCGTCTTCGAGCACCCGGGCCAGTTGCCCGATCCGGGCCCTGCCCTGCGGAGCAACAACGCCGTACTCAGCCAGGTGACCCCGAAGCGCATTGATCGTCTGCGTGCGCTGGCGCACCAACAGGTCACGCGTGCGAAAGAGCATCCCCTGAGCCTGCTGCGCTTCCGTCTTGACCGCCACGAAGTGCATGGTCGGACGCTGTGCGGCTTCCGAGATCGCCTCCGCGTCCGCCGCGTCGTTCTTCTGCCTCTTGACGAAGGGCTTCACGTAGATCGGGGGAACCAGCCTCACCTCGTGACCGAGCGCCACGATCTCCCGGCCCCAGTAGTGGGCGCTGGCGCACGCCTCCATCGCCACCGTGCAAGGCGGCTGCGAGGCGAGAAAACGCAGCAGCTTCCCCCGGCCCAGCTTCTTGCGGTACCCTACCGACCCGTCCCGCCTCGCACCGTGTACCTGAAAGCTGCGCTTTGCCAGATCGATCCCGATGATGGTAACCTCCCCCATTGGATGCCTCCTCCCTCAGATGGTTGGAAATGCTCAATACCATCTTGGCACACTGCCATGCCGCCGGGAGGGGGCGTCCACTCCATCGGGAATGCCGTCCGTTACGAGAAAAGAAGCTTTCTTCATCTCAATCCTCCGAAGCAAAGGGTGTTCCCCTAAACGAGGGTGTTCCCCTAAACTCGGACGCCAACAGGCGGTCAGAATTGGCCGGGTGGGGTTGTTCGAGCAGCTACGTCAGCTCGTTACCACGATGCCCGAGGACGACGCGGCGAAAAATATTGATCGCCCGAAGGGGGCGCAGGGGGGCCGAGAGAATCGCGACTCTCCATGAGCTTGGAATACATCGAAATCGGAAGCCAGCGAGCGATGAGTATCCCGTCGTCGGACACTTTGATGGTTTCGCCTTTCGCGGCAAAGCCGGGAATGCCATCTGTCACGAGAAAAGAAGCCTTCTCCATGTCGAGCCTCCAAAGCAAAGGGTGTTCCCCTAAACTCGGGCGCCAACAAGCAGAATTGGCCGGGTGGGGTCGTTCTTACATACCACGATACTACCCGGGGGGTGAATAGTACAGATTCACGAGGGAGTGGGGGGAACGCGGGGACACGGGCGATACAAAAAAAGGCTACCGCTGATACTCGGGTCACCAGATATCTTTCAATAGGACGTTCAATCTGCGTCGTGCCTAGAAACCCACAGGAAGAGGAAGCCATGGGGATCAGCGAATACGTGCTGCTCGGGTTGGTGGTCGTCACGGGCGTTTACCTGGTGACGATCTACAACAACCTCGTCCGCCTGAAGCATACTGTGACGAAGAACTGGTCGAACATCGACGTGCTGCTGAAGCAACGGCACGACGAGCTCCCCAACCTCGTCGAGACGTGTAAAGGGTACATGAAACACGAGAGGGAGACCCTCGAGGCCGTCATGAAGGCGAGGTCGGCGGTGGCGAGCGCACGGCAGGCAGGGGACGTAGCCGCGCTGGGGCCCGCCGAGGGCGCGCTCCGTATGGGCTTGGGCTCGCTGTTCGCGGTGGCCGAGGCGTACCCGGACCTCAAGGCGAACGAGTCCTTCAGACATGTCCAGACCAGAATCTCACAGCTCGAGAACGCCATCGCGGACCGGCGCGAGCTCTACAACGCGACGGTGAACAATCTGAACGTGAGAATCCAGCAGTTTCCCGACGTAATCGTCGCCCGCAATCTGCACTTTCAGGAGGCGGATCTTCTCGAATTCGAAGAGCCGGAGTTGAAGAACGTCGACATGCAGAAGCTGTTCAGCTGATGCTCAGCCTCGCCGAGTTCACCGCCACCATCCAAGCGCTGAGCCAGGAGCAGTTCGGACTCGTGCTCCTCGTCCTCGCCGTCTTCACGGGCGTCGGGTTCTTCCTGTGGAAGAAGTCGTTCCAGCAGGCCCGTATGATGGAAGACATGCCCAGGTCCAAGATCCGCTCCGCCGCCCAGGGCTTCGTCGAGCTCTCGGGAATACAACACCCGCTCGAGGGCACTCCCCTGTCCGCCCCGCTGACCGGAAGTGCCTGTACTTGGTGGGACTACAAGATCGAGAAGAGGGAAAGCACACGGAATTCCAAAGGGCAAGAGTCGACCAGCTGGTCCACCGTGGAAAGGGATACGAGCGTCGGCTTCTTCCACCTGAAGGACGAGACCGGCGAGATCCTCGTGAATCCGATGGGAGCCGACGTCACCGCTTCGTTGCAGAGGGTCTGGTACGGGGACGCCCGGCGACCCCACGGTGACAGTTCGTCCCGGTTTGGAGCCAGCCTAAAAGGGAGGTACCGGTATACCGAGCGGATCATGCGTCCCGGCGAGCTCATCTACGCACTCGGCCACTTCGAGACGTGGAGCAACGTCCCGGGAAGAAAGGAGCGCTCGAAGAAGCGGTCCGAAATCCTCGCCGGATGGAAGAACGACGCCGAAGAGCTCGTGCGCCGTTTCGACGCAGACGGGGATGGTCGTGTGGACGGAGACGAGTGGGAGAAAGCCCGCGAGGCCGCGCAAGCTCTCGTCGAGGAGCAGGTGACCGAGGCCGCGATGAAGCCGGACGTCGACGTTCTGATGAAGCCGGAAGAAGACCACCCGTTCATCCTTTCCACGAAGAGCCAGGATGAGCTCACCAAGGTGTATCGTTGGAGAGCGTTGGGCGGGCTCGTGTTGTTCCTCGCGGGGTTCGCGGCGGTCGGAGTCACGCTGAACGCCCGCTTCGGGTAATAGGCCTCGTCGCGAGACCTGCACTGGTGTTACGGAGTGACGCTCCCGTCTGCCGCCACCTCGAACGCCAGACCCGGCTCGATCCCGCTGCCCGGCGTATCCACGACGCGGGTGAGGAGCTTGCCGTTGGCTGACACACCCTCCGTGCTGGCTCCAGTCGCGTTCAGGGCGCAAGCATTGGGATCACTGATGCGGATCCGCTGATCGGACCCTGTAGGAACGTCGGTCAAGGTAATCTCCCAGCGGTCCGGTCCCATCGCCGTGAGGGCGAACGCCTGAAAGTCGTGCCACCCCGCGTGCAGGTGTGTGAAGTTCACGCCCTGCACACACTGAGGAAACATCGCGGCTACGGCCGGGTCCGTGGCGGTCGGCGCCATATAGCTAAAGACGACCGTGGCGAACTTCGGAGGGCCGGTCGAATCATCGCCGCACGCCGGAAGCCCTAGCAGCATTCCAACGACAACAAACCTGGAGACTCGCCTCATTTTCAACCCTATGGCGGTTAGGGCGTCCCGGAAGATCCCTGGTCCTTCGAGTATGAAATCGCCGTGCCGAAGGCGAGGATCTCGACACCTGCCGTGCCTTTTCCGTCGCTGCGGCCACGGGCCAAGGCCGCCGTCTCGATCCGGACGTTGATGATCGTGTCGTAACCGTGCGCATGGGCCACGCCCTTCATGCGAATCAGGGCCTCTCGGCGGGCACGCTCCAGCAGAGGCTCGAACACACGAATGTTGCCCCCGAAGATACCCTTGATGCTCGCCGCGACACGCTTGAAGTAGTCCAGTGAGATCACGACGTTGCCCATCACGAGCTCACATGACTCGACCTGCCAGTCCGGCGGAAGGTCTCCGATCGTTATGGCCAGCACGCCCTGTGATCCGCTTTCGAGAAGCAGCAGGTTCGTCAGGTGCCGGCGCTCGAGGATGCGTCCGGAGATCCAAGCCCCAAATAACACGACCGGCGTGATCAAATAACTCAGGAATTCCATGGTTCTACTCCACCATGACGGCGGTCCCGTACGCGAACAACTCGGCGGCGCCCTGCGCCACGCTGCTGGTGGCGAATCGCACGTTTACGATCGCGTTCGCGCCCAGGCTCTCGGCCTGGTAGCTCATGCGTCGCATCGCTTCGCCGCGGGCCTCCGACAGCAGTTCCGTGTAGCCCGTCAGCTCACCCCCGACCACGTTCTTCAGGCTAGCCATGATGTCCCTGCCGATATGTTTCGCGCGCACCGTGCTGCCGCTCACCACACCGAAGAACTCGACGATGGTCTTTCCTGGAATTTCCTGCGTGTTGCTGATGATCATTTTGCCAGCCTCGGATGGAATTGGAGTGGCCCAGTCTGTGGAGGGTGCGGAGGACAACGCAGAGCCCACTCGCGGATCGTGAGGGCGCTCGAGGAGCCTACAGCTGTGCCGCCAGATCCATGAAGTCCGTCGCGTTGACGTCGAACGCCGGATCCGGCATCGTATCGATGACACGGCCAGGCCCATACTCGAGCGGCCGCGGCACAAAAGCCGTCTTGAAGCCCAACGCCTGTGCCGCCCGAAGGTCGCCCCTGTGGGCAGCCACCATCATGACCTTTTCGTGAGGAAGCCCCAAGAGATCCGCAGCCTTGATGTAGACCTCGGGGTCCGGCTTGTAATGCCCCGACAGTTCCGCCGACAAGACGGCATCCCACGGCAGTCCCGCGTTCTTGGCCATGTTCGTCAGCAGCGCGACGTTGCCGTTCGAGAGGGTAGCCAAGGTGAAGTTCGCTTTGAGCTGCCAGAGCCCACGCACCGTATCAGGCCACGGTATCAGCCGATGCCAAACCCGATTCAGATCGTCGATCTCGGCCTCGGACATCGCGGGAAAGTCGTACTCGACCAGAAGATCATCGAGGATCATCCGATGAAGCTGATCGATCTTCAACCAAGGCAGCTCCCCCGTACGAACCCGATTCATCGCCGGCCCGTACCCGCGCCGCCACGCATCCGCGAAGGCCGGCCAATCCCGGTCGAATCCCTTCTCCATCCCAAGAATCTGCGCCTCCCGAATGATCGACGTCCGCCAATCGACCACCGTCCCGAACACATCGAACGTCATGGCCTCCACGTCAGCGAGGGCTTCCTGAAGCTCCTCCTCCGGCAACGTCCGATCCATGAGACCAACCCCCTCCCCTCCCCCAATCGCCGCCCCCGCGATCGTCGCCCCTCCGACCGACAAGAACTCGCGCCGTTCCAGAGTGGACTCACCGAGATCCTTCGTTCTTTTGCTCGCGCTCATACCACCCTCCACGGGATCCGAGGACAACCCTTCCGACCCACCCCATCCTAGCCATCACCATCCCCATCAGGCCAGGGGGGGGTTCAGCGATCGGGATCACGCGTGTTGTAGAAGAAGGGCGCGGAACACATCGTAGTACACCGTCAGGCCGGAGAGACAAGACATGGAGACAGGCGAGCAACACAGCGCGCGGGGAGGTCTCAGCCTCCTTCTTCTGATGCTCGGGGTGATCGGCTGCGAGCCCCCGCAGTCGCAACCGACGGATACGACCGCGAACTCGGCTGAGCCGGGGGCGCTTCCCGCCGTGACTGTCGGTGCTGGACCCGAACAGGACAAAGGGTTCTTGGAGTGGTGCCAGGACGCGGCAGCGCCCGACGAAGTTCGTTATACCGTCACGGTGCTGCTCGCTTATGTGGAGACCGAGGACTGCCTGATCGCCGCTGACTCGCTCGCCACTTATGACGAGCTCGATCTCGAGAATTTCGCGGTCACCAGAGAATATGGTCTCGACGACCACCGCCCCCCTGCCCCGGCCTTTGCACGGCTGATTGCGGAGCGGCCAGTCCGGGATCTCCGACCCATCTCGCGGATGACGAACCTGCGTGTCCTGGATCTGGAGGGGAATCAAGTCGATGATCTCGCCCCGTTGGCGAGCCTGCACACTCTGGAGGTCGTCATTGTGAGCGGTAGCGCTGCGGTGAGTCTGGACCCGCTCAGAGATCTCGGAAATCTGGAGGTCGTCAGTGTGAGCGGTAGCGCTGCGGTGAGTCTGGACCCGCTCAGAGATCTCGGGAATCTGAGAGAACTGTCGATCTACGCTCAAGGGATCATCACCGATGTCTCCGCGATACTCGAGCTGCGGTCGCTGACCGATCTGCGGCTCCGAGGAGGCCAGATAGGCGATCTTGGGTGGCTACGACAACTTCCGCAGCTTACCTACCTTTCCCTCGACGGGAATCAGATCACGGATCTCACACCCCTCGCGGAACTCACGGGCCTCGAGAACCTGTATCTGTCGAACAATCGGATTCGAGACGTGCAGCCGTTGGCCGGTCTGCACAGGCTTCGACACCTGAGGCTCATCAACAACGAGGTGGTCGATGTCACGCCGTTGGCGGGGCTGACCAACCTCGTGACACTCTGGCTGGAGGGAAACCAGATCACGGACGTTTCCTCCCTCAATACGCTAGTGCGAGCTGGGTTGTTGGCGCTTGGTGATAACCCCCTCTTGGAGCGGCGGTGTCCATTGCCGCGCCCCCGGGTCGCGCCCGATTTCCCCTCCTGCTCGTTCTAGGGAAGGTCTGAACAACCCCCATCTTGGGAGGAACGCGATCGGTTGCGGTTCGAAGATCCGGTTCGAAGACCTATCGGAGCGATGAAGTGCTGGCTGGCGCGCCGGAGAAACGGTCCGAACCGTCAGGAAGTCGCTTCGATGTGTCCGGCTCCCGCCCTCGCGGGGCCCATGGGCGCATGGGCCCCGCGTTATCCGGTCGCGTAGCGGCCAGCGATGAGCAGATTCGAGAACCCGAGCAGCAACGCGATGCGCTGCGTGTTCTTCGCCAGTCCCCGGTAGCGCACCTTACCGTACCCGAAGCGCCGCTTCACATACAAGAACGGATGCCCCACCTTCGCCCGCACCGATGCCTTGCGCTTCTCGGCCGCCGCCTCGGCGCCGTCCCGATCGAGCAGGCGACGCTTGCCCGGCTTCATCGCCACCTGCCAGGCGACGTCGCAACCCCTGTTCTCCGGGCGCTTGTCCACACCCTGGTAGCCCGCGTCGCCCCATGCCTCCGTCTCGTCACCATGCAGCAGCACGCACGCCTGCGTCACGTCCGCCGCGTTGGCGGCCGTCGTCGCCAAGCTGTGCGCCAGACCCGATTCGGCGTCCACCCCGATATGCGCCTTCATCCCGAAGTACCACTGGTTTCCCTTCTTCGTCTGGTGCATCTCCGGATCCCGTTCTCCCCTGCGGTTCTTCGTCGACGACGGCGCGTCAATGATGCTCGCATCCACGATCGTCCCCGTCTTCAACCGATGCCCGAGAGACGCCAGATGCGTATTGATCTCCTCGAACAACCCCATCCCCAAGCCCTGCGTCTCCAGCAGGTGGCGGAAGTTCAGGATCGTCGTCTCGTCCGGCAAAGAACCGCTCAGGCGCAGACCCGCAAAGCGGCGCACTGACTCCACCTCGTAGAGCAGATCCTCCATGCCCGGATCGCTCACGTTGTAGAACAGCTGCACACAATGAACCCGCAGCATCACCCCAAGCGGATAGGGGCGGCGGCCACGGCCAGCCTTCGGATAGAACGGCTCGATCCGATCCTCCAGCTGTTGCCAGGGAATCAGCCCCTCCATCTTCTCCAGGAAAATCTCCCGGCGCGTCCGCCGCTTCTTCGAATCGTACTCCAGCTCCGCGAAACTCATCTGAAGCTCCATGGCCCGCTCACAACTCCCCGGTCGTTTCATACCATGAAACTACACCCGTCTTGTTCAGAGCTTCCCTAGAGGCTCCAATAGGACTGGCGATGACAAAAATAGCCTTCTGCTCGTCATTAATTTTGGCTTTTATTGGTTCTTGGGGCACCCAGCCCTCTTCATTATCTGCTCAATCACCTCAGACAAAGACGGTTTCTTACGTTTCAGGTATCGTGCTTGATGGAGATTATCGGTGTGCGTCCTCTGGATGTGAGTGGCACGTATACCAACCAGAGACGCGCGAAGACATTTTGCTCCTAACACTACCTCACATTCCCGAAAACATCTTTTGGGACCAAAGTTTTGAAAATGTCTATTACCGCATAGAGGAAACAATTTACGAGCTCCCATGGAAGTTGGGCGCCCAGCCTACGGAGTTGTCACGAATCCCGCCTGGAATAGGTTGGACAGTTACCGAGATCTGGAGAGACCGAAGCACATCCAACTTGCGATTCAGTAATTTCGTATTCCTGCCAGATCTGAACGTGGTAAGGACAACGGAGAATGGGCAGGAAAAAGTGTATTTCCTGTATGAGGGCGCTCGGTTGGATGCGACCCGGTCTGCCGATTGGGGCACCCCAGCAGTGGTGACTATTTATGAGAGTCTTGTTGGAAGCGAAGACTGGGAAGTTCTCGAGAGGTTGCCCGACTGCGGAGAGACGAGTGGATGTGGATTCGCTACGAGAGAATTCCTGCAGGAAGAACCCCAAAATTCCGTGTCCTTACGAGACTTGCTGGACTCCATGAGGATCGGAGTTCGCTTGCATGACTCTGAAATTGCTGCTGAGGAGGGAGAAGTCGTTTACCTGCCATCAAAATCCGTTAGCGGACGCGGTCTCAAAATGACCATTGTCTACGGGGACGTAGAGCATGCCAATCCTCCTTTGATCTATGCGAGCGAGGATGGCCAGATCGACCGCGTATTAATGTCCGAAGTGCCTAGTAGTGGGTGCTGTGATTTTGAGGAGCATGAGCATCTTGTGTTGTTAGGTGGAGAATACAACATGAAGGATGCCAAGCTCATCGACATGCGCAGTGGAAATGTCGACCACCAATTCCCTCAGGGATCTCAATATGCGGTTTGGACAGCTCCGTTGAATCCCAGATAGGGAGAAGTCTCGAGCGCGAGCGTCGAGGAGATCTCTGCCACCGCTTTACTCATGACCACATTTACAGCGATTTGCTGTATGCCAACAGGATTACCGTTCCTCGCCGTGATTCAATCCTGCAGGTCCCTCGCAGGACACGGTGAGGGGCTCGCAATTGGTTGTGATGGACTCGGTGGCATCATCGGCATCGCTGCATCGCTCTTCTTGCTCCTGACCTTATCTATTGGGAGTCGATTCCAGAAACTCGACCACGCTCTTGTAGGGTACCGGCCGAGCGGCCCTGGCCGCCTCGAGCGCGGTCTGCCCCCTCGCGTTGACGACGTCCATGTCGACGCCCAGCTCGACCGCCACCTTGACGGCTTCGAGTACCATCCGATCTATCTCTTCGGGATCGGGCCGACCGATGCGCCCGTTCTCTGCTATCCTGGCGGCGTCCTCCACCGCCCAGAACGGATCTCGCCCTCCCAGCCCCACCGCCGCCATCAAAGCCGTCGTCTCGCCCTCTTCGATCAGGCGCCTGTCGCGCTCGGTGCTCCAGTACTGGGGGTTATGGACGAACAGCGGATCGGCGCCGTGCTCCGCCAAGAGGCGCATCATGTCCGCCTCCCGATGGCGTGCGGCAAGCCAGAACGCCGTCGCTCCCACGAACCAAGGGGAAAAGTGGTAGTCCACGCTGTGGCGGCGGATTCGCGTGGGAGCCATCACCTGGGCGTTCGGATCGGCCCCGGCAGCGAGGAGATCGCCGACGAGGCGGGTGTCCCTGCGCAGGATCGCCGAATGCAGCGCCGTGTGACCGGCCTCGGCGCTGTTCGGGTCCGCACCCTCCTCGAGCAAGAACGCGGCGACTGCCTCATGACCACTCTGGGCCGCTATCACCAGTGCGCTGGCCCCGTCCGCAACCACGTCGTTCACGTCGGCACCCGCAGCTACCAGCAGCTCCGACGAGGCTAGGTCACCCACCCGAGCCGCAAACAGCAAAGGCGTGAACCCTCCCGCCATCACATCCATCGTGTTGCATTCGTAAATCGGTATGCACTGCTCGCCGTAGCGCGAATACGCTGGGGAAACGGTCTTGACCCTCTCGGTGAATGTGCTCGATCGGGCAGCGACGTCGGCGCCATGGGCAAGTAGCACCCGGACGACTGCGGAGTGTTGTTGCCCCACCGCCCACATGAGGGCCGTCTGGTTCCCATAAGGCCCCTCCTCAGTAGCTGCGTTCACGGTGGCGCCTGCTGCGAGCAGCCGCTCCACCACGTCCGCATTGCCTGTCCGAGCAGCCGTCATCAGGGGCGTCTCCCCCGAAGGAAGCGTTGCATCGGGATTCGCCCCGGCCCCCAACAACGTCTCCACCATCGCCGAGCTTCCGTTCTGACCGGCAACCCATATCGGCGTGACCCCCAGATCGTTCGCCACATCGACGTCGGCGCCCGCCTGAATCAAGAGGTCCGCGATTTCCGGTTGATCCCAGTAGCTCGCCCAGTGAAGAGCGGTCGCTCCGTCGCCCTGAGGTGCGGCGGCGTCCGCGCCTTTGTCGAGCAATGCGCGGACGAGGGCCCAGTCGGCGGCCTTTGCCGCGTCTGCGACCGGTGCGTCGGGCGCACCAGCAGCGGCAACGTTCACCAAAGCCAGAAGCAAGGCGACGCAACCGCATCGGAAGGCGCTTGCCCTCTGCATCATGGTCCAGCTCCTCTTGCCCCTGGACGGCGGCCGAAACGGGCTCATCCCGCTATACCTCGGAAAGCGTATCGATTTCAATCGGCAGCCGGCCCGTGCTGCCCCCGACCCGTTCCAGCGGGAAGTCGAACTTGTCCATCAGTGTCACCAGCAGATTCGCGTGCGACGTGCCGCGGCTGTACTCGAGGTGTCGGCCACCCTTCAACCGCCCTGCTCCACCGCCGATTACGGCGATGGGGACGTTGATGGCGGAATGACGCGTGCTGTTCGACAGGCACGTACCGTACATGATCGTCATGTTGTCTAGGAGTGAACCGTCTCCGTCCGGCGTGGCGCGGAGCCTCTCCAGGTACTTTGAGGTCAGCTCCGCGTGATAGGTGTTGATCTTCGACATGAGCGCGACGCGCTCCGGAACGTTTTCGTGGTGTGACAGGGGATGGTGCGCGTTGGGCACTCCAACTTCCGGGTAGGTCCTGGTGCTCTGCTCCCTACCGAGCATGAACGTGACGACGCGCGTCAGGTCCCCCTGAAGGGCCAGGAACTGGAGGTCGTACATCAGCTCCACATGTTCCCTGAACGAGGAAGGGACGCCGCGAGGCTCCTCCGCCACGAGGTCAGGGTCGAGGTCGCTCTTCGATTCCGCGACCTCGATGCGCCGCTCGACATCTCGAATCGCCGCCGCATATTCGTCGACTTTCACGCGGTCCTCCGGCCCGAGGCGGCGATTGATGCCCGCCAGCCTGTCCATCACCGAGTCGAGAATGCTCTTCTTTTGCTGCGCGCGCGCGCGCTGCATGGCCGGGTCGGCTGATCCGCTGTCGCCGTACATCCGCTCGAACACCGCGCGCGGGTTGTTCTCCATTGGCAACGGCATTGTCGGCGTGCGCCACGAGATCGTCTGAACATAGGCGCAGTTGAGGCGGCCGGCGCACTGACCTGCATTCGCCTCCTTGTCGATCGCAACCTCGAGCGAAGCGAGCGGAGTGGATTTGCCGAACTCCCGTGCGAGCATCTGGTCGATCGACGTGTCTGCGACCACATCCGTTTCCTTTTGCCCTCCCCTCAGCGTGCCGGTCAGAAACGATCCGGAGGCACCTGCATGGGCGGCGGACCACGAGGCGTCGAGCCCCGAGAACATGAGCATCTGATCACGGAAAGGTGCCATGGGCTGCAGGATAGGCGGGATCTCAAATCCGCGCCCCACCGTCGTGGGCGACCAGTATGGCATCGCCATCCCGTTCGGCACGAAGATCGCCTGGAAGCGATGAATCGGCTTGGCCAGCGGCGAAAGTGCCGGCGTCATGGCATCCAGGAAGGGAAGCGCCACCGTTGCGCCCAAGCCGCGCAGAACCGTCCGGCGAGACAACGGTTTACCGGTAATGATGTTCATGTCTGTCATATAACCTCCAAGGCTCGTCCAGCTATCTGCGTGTGAATCTGTTCTCGGGAGGAATCCAGGCCAACGGAAACATGGTGAAGCACCATCAGGTCGCGGCCCTCCTCATCAGAAACGCAGGACTCTCGATAATCCCGATAATCAATGACGACCAACGATATCCGTCGTCTGCCGCTTCCCGCATGACCTGCCGTACCGTCGGCTGATCGTAGTACTCCGGCTGGCGCCCGATGGCGTATGCCAAGAGCCTCTCGGTGAAGGTGCTCACGAAGAGCTCCGGCCGATCGAGCAGAAGCTGCCTGAGCCCTGAAACGCCCTCGATCGTCGTACCATCGGGCAGTGTGCCTTTGGAATCGACCGGTTGGCCCTCGTCGAGAGTCCGCCACGCCCCAATGGCGTCGAAGTTTTCGAGCGCGAAGCCGAGGGGATCGATGGTCCTGTGACAGCTGGCACAAACCGGATTCGTTCGGTGCAACTCCAAACGCTCTCGGACCGATGCCGGCTTCCTGTCTTCCCCCGTCTCTGGCAGGTTGGGCACGTTGGCGGGAGGCGCCGGTGGCGGCGTGCCGAAAATCGTTTCAAGCAGCCATCGCCCTCGCAAGACGGGCGAGGTCCGGTTGGGGTAAGACGTCACCGACAGCACCGAGCCGTGGGCGAGCAGGCCTCCCCGCTGTTCCGGGTTCGGAAGCGTGACTCGCCTGAACCGGCTTCCATAGACCCCTGCGATCCCGTAGTGCCGAGCCAGCCGTTCATTGACGAACGTGTAATCCGCACCAATGAGATCAAGAACACTCCGGTCCTCTCGGATCGTACTGGCGATAAACAACTCCGTTTCTCGACGAAATGCTTCCACCAGCTCACGGTCGAAACTGGCAAACAGCGCCCCCTCGGCATCCACGTCCGAGACGCTACGCAAATGGAGCCACTGCACGGCGAAGTTCTCGACGAGTGTCTGGCTACGCGTGTCGGCCAGCATGCGGCGCACCTGGCCACGCAGGACGGCAGGGTCCGTAAGGCGTCCGCGCTCGGCCAAGTCGAGCAATTCCTCATCCGGGATGCTGCTCCACAAGAAGAACGACAACCGCGACGCAACGTCCAGATCGCCCACGTTGTAGACCTGTCCCGGTGCCGAGCCGACTGGATCCGCCTGGACGCGCAAGAGGAAATGCGGATCGGCGAGCATTCGCTCGAGCGCAAGCTGGATGCCTGCGTCAAAGCTCCCACCCTCGGCTCGCCCGTCCTCGAAGAACTCGAACAGGATCCGAAGGTCCTCTTCAGTTACCGGCCCCCGATAGGCAAGGCGGGCCAACCTCGAGAGAATCTGCGTCGCGCACGGCTCCTCCTCCGCGGCAGCCGTAGGATAGCAGACGAAGATCTTCCGGCGGCTCGGAGTGTCCCCCGGAACCTCGACGTCGTAGGGCCCTTCGACTGTCAACGCCTCGACCTGTGCGTTCCCACGGTACATCTCGTCCCTGTTCAGGACTTGCCCAACCATGTGCGGCTGGAGGATCCCCTCCGGCTCCCACATGCGCCTGAGGAGCGACGCGCCGACCACGTGCGGCCCGCCATCGACCCGCGCGCTCACTTGCAGGCGGTCGGCGGAGTAACGGACGTACTCCTCCCACTCCGGGGAACCGGCCTGGGCCGGAGAGAATGACAGTGGAGCGGGTGTACCCGGAGCCTCCCCTCCCACCGTGAATCGCTGCACGAGCTCTCCGTCGATCCGCAGGTCGATCTGGTTCCTTCTCCCCATTCCGCGGATGTAGTCCTGCCAGTTAGACGCGAGTTCGATGGTAAAGAGATACTCGCCATCCGCCGGGAATTCGTACCTCGCGGCGAGGCCACCCCGTGATCCGAGCGGAAGCTCCTCGCTCTGCCGGTAGAACTGCGACAGGAGCCCGTGATTCTGGAACCTCACGAACTCGGCCCGCGTCGATAGGCCGGTCGCGAGGCGCGTGATCTTTCGCGCAGCAGAAAGGTAGCGCTCGAGTTGGGAGGTCGAGATCGAGAGGACATCCGCATTGTTGTCGAATCCGGTATCAGATGTCTCATCTCCCGGCAGCAAATCCACTACATCCATCTCGAGCGCGAAAAGGTCGCGAATCACATTGCCGTATTCGGTGCGGTTCAGACGGTGCACCGAACTGTTCCTGCCCGGATTCGGGTCACTTGACGCGACCTGATCGATCGAGGCTTCCAGCCAGCCCACCATCGCACGGCTCGTCGTCTCATCGGGCCGCGGGCGCCCGGCCGGCGGCATCGAACCCGCCCGGAGTCTCTTGATCACGCGCTCCCACGCGTCGGCGTCGGCGCTTGGTCGCGTCACGTCGAGGGCGTCGAAGGCGAGTCCTGTAGCCCGCAGCCGGGAATCGAGCACCGACTCGGGCTCGCCCGTGGCGTTCACGGCTCGCTCGTTGTGACAGGCAACGCAGTATTGGTCTAGGACGTCGCGTGCCGACTCAGCAGAGGCGGTGGCAGCGGTTGGAGCGGCGGACCTGGCCTGGACGCCGGGCATGCCACTGGGTGCGCAGCTGACCACGATCAACGCGAAGATCGAGATGACCGAGGTAGAGCGTACGACGACTTTCGGGGATGAAGAGCGCCGCATCATCGAACGTTGCTCGAAGCGTCGATCGGTCCGGCTCGCATCAGTCTCCATGACACCCTCCAATCACGGCCTGGATGCACCAAGCGCAATTCGTCTCTACAGGAGCCACTTGTCTACAGGATCCGCTTGCGAGTCGCTTCGATGACCACGCGACACCACATTATTGCGTCAGCGTACCGTGGTCGGCACATGCCGTCAAGGTTCCATCGTTGTCGACTTTGCCCCTTGGGGGTATGTCCTTAACTCCCCTTGGATGGAAGACAAACCAGATCGTCCAAGATCTCTACCAGCAGGCTGATCCTTCGACTATCTTGAAGGCCGTTCTGCATACTGGTGAGCTTCGGGAGGCCCAATGAACCTCCTAACATGCACACCAACGTGCACACCCGTTCGTCGGCGGCTATTCTTGGAAACGGATAAACCGCTTACCTACGGGAAGGAAGTACCACAACGGGACGTGGCGCAGCTCGGTAGCGCACCTGAATGGGGTTCAGGGGGTCGCCGGTTCGAATCCGGCCGTCCCGATTGTGCGAAAGGATTGCCCCGCTTGAGGTTACGGCCTTGGGCGGGGTTTTCCTCTGCCTACCAGATCTCGATTCCCGATGGAGTGGACGCCCCCTCCCGGCGGCATGGCAGTGTGCCAAGATGGTATTGAGCATTTCCAACCATCTGAGGGAGGAGGCATCCAATGGGGGAGGTTACCATCATCGGGATCGATCTGGCAAAGCGCAGCTTTCAGGTACACGGTGCGAGGCGGGACGGGTCGGTAGGGTACCGCAAGAAGCTGGGCCGGGGGAAGCTGCTGCGTTTTCTCGCCTCGCAGCCGCCTTGCACGGTGGCGATGGAGGCGTGCGCCAGCGCCCACTACTGGGGCCGGGAGATCGTGGCGCTCGGTCACGAGGTGAGGCTGGTTCCCCCGATCTACGTGAAGCCCTTCGTCAAGAGGCAGAAGAACGACGCGGCGGACGCGGAGGCGATCTCGGAAGCCGCACAGCGTCCGACCATGCACTTCGTGGCGGTCAAGACGGAAGCGCAGCAGGCTCAGGGGATGCTCTTTCGCACGCGTGACCTGTTGGTGCGCCAGCGCACGCAGACGATCAATGCGCTTCGGGGTCACCTGGCTGAGTACGGCGTTGTTGCTCCGCAGGGCAGGGCCCGGATCGGGCAACTGGCCCGGGTGCTCGAAGACGGGGACTGTGGCCTGCCGGAGGCGGTCGTCGAGCTGGGCTGGCTGCTGCTCGGGCGGATCGACGAGCTCGATGAGAAGATCGATGGACTCGACCGCGAGCTCCAGGCGAGCGCGCGGGAGGGCGAAGAGACGGCGCGGCTGATGACGATCCCGGGAATCGGGCCGATCACCGCGCTGGCACTGCAGGCCTTCGCGCCACCGATGGAGAGTTTCCGGCGCGGGCGCGACTTCTCGGCCTGGCTCGGCCTCGTGCCGCGGCAGCACACCACCGGCGGCAAGCCGAAGCTGGGCAGGATATCGAAGATGGGCCAGCGCGATCTCAGGCGGCTCCTGATCACGGGAGCCATGGCGGTCGTCCAACACGCGAGCCGGCGCGGCGAGATCACGGATCCGTGGCTGGCCGGGATGCTGGCACGCAAGCCGAAGATGCTGGTCGCGGTGGCGCTCGCCAACAGGACGGCGCGGAGGGTCTGGGCGCTGACCACGAAAAAGGAGATCTACCGGGTTCGCGCTGCCGCCTGAGCGGCCGGAGAAAGGAGAGAAGCGACAAGCAGAGAAGCTGCCGGGAGATGTGGGCAGCAGGACGCAGGAACGGGTAAGGGCAAACGGTCGACAAGACGGGGTCGGAAAAACCAGAAAATGGCGGAGGGCCTGCGAGCCCGCATTCCCGATTTGGATCCGATCTCACGAACACCATACGGGCCCGCGGCCGACGAGGGCTGCATCAAGAGGCCGGACATACGACAGTACCTGACCAGGCTGCCACCGACTCGGTTCTGACGCCGGGCTTGCCCACCAGGGGGCGTCCACATACGCTGTTTATTCCCGCTATTGAGAACGCCCCGCGACCCGCTTCCGATCCTCCAGCGCCTCCCTCATCTCTCCTTGGTCCGGGTGCTGGTAGCACTCCAACACTGTGCTCGGGTCCTTCCAGCCCCCCAGTTTGCACAACACTTTTAGCGGCTGATGCATGAGGTCTGTGGCGAATTTGCGCCTCAAGGAATGCCAGCCCCGCCCCCTTTCGGGCTCCAGACCTGCCAGCCTCTCCGCCTTCTCCCACCAATCCCTGGCCAGATAGCGTGAGATGGGTTGGCTGGCATCCTTGGCCGATGGAAGCACCAAGGAACCACCGATACCCGGAACATGACGGCGGGCTACTTCAAACGCGACCTTCGCGTCTTCCGTCATCGGCGTTACGTGCGCGTAGCCTGTCTTCTCGGCCTCGGCTCGCCAACAGATGAGGTTTTTCTCAAGGTCGATGTCGGACCACCGAAGCTTTCGGATAGCTCCAATGCGGTGTCCAGTTTCGTACGCCAGAACGAAGGCGACTTGGAAACGCCAATCCATCTCAGGCGTGACTTTGCGAAGAGCCTCATAATCCTCTCCCGTGAGCACAATCCTGAGCGGGTTCTTCTCCTTGGGCAGGGGGAGCCCCTTGAGCGGGTTTCTCTCAAGAAGCCCTCTCTGCCAACGTACGTGAGACACGGAGCACGCAAAGAATTAGAGTAGGGCGAAGGCAGAGAAAACGAACATGTTGGGACTGCGAGAGAGAATGGAAGAGAATGGTAGTGCCCCTGGAACCGGGGAGGCCAAGCGAAGCGCGGCAGCTCCTGCGGACCCGGAGGTAGTAGATAGGCCGCTACGGCGGCGGTTCAGTCCGTCGTACAAGCTGCGGATCGTCGAAGAAGCGGACCGGTGCACCGAGCCCGGCGAGGTGGGTCAAGTCCTGCGGCGAGAGGGCCTGTACTCGTCGCACCTGACGACGTGGCGCAAGGCGGCGCATAGCGGGTCGCTGAAGGCCCTGTCGAAGAAACGCGGCCGCAAGCCGGAGCGAAATCCGCTGGATGAGAAGGTACGCAAGCTGGAGCGGCGAAACGCACGGCTCGAGAATGAGCTCAGGAAGGCACACCTGATCATCGACGTGCAGGGAAAAGTTGCGGGGCTGCTGGGGATAAGCCTCGACGACGGGACAAACTCTTGAAGGCGGCCGATGAGCTGGCTAAGCACGTCGGTGTAAAACCGGCGTGCGCGGCCCTCGAGGTCTCCCGATCGACGTTGTACCGTCGTCGAGGCCCATCAACCGGGCAACAGCAGCCCCGCCCGACGCCCGCCCGGGCATTGAGCGAGACGGAACGAGGCGAGGTCTTCGACACGCTGTGTTCGGAGCGGTTCGTGGACCGCTCACCCGCCGAGGTGGTGGCCACGCTGCTCGACGAAGAGGTCTACCTGTGCAGCGAACGCACGATGTATCGTGTTCTGGCCTCCGAGGTGCCGGTTCAGGAACGCCGGGCGCAGCGCACCCATCCCGAGTACAAGAAGTCCGAGTTGATGGCCACGGCGCCGAACCAGGTGTGGTCCTGGGATATCACGCGGCTGCTCGGGCCGAAGAAGTGGAGCTATTACTACCTCTACGTCATCATGGACATCTACAGCCGCTACGTCGTGGGCTGGATGGTGGCGGACCGGGAGAACTCGGCCCTGGCCGGCCGGTTGATCCAGCAGAGCTGCCTGAAGCATGGCGTCCAGCCCCGGGTCCTGACCCTGCACTCGGATCGGGGAGCTCCAATGACGAGCCAATGCACCGCTCAACTTCTCGCTGACCTCGGCGTGACCCGCTCGTTGAGCCGGCCTCAGGTGTCGGATGACAACCCGTTTTCCGAGGCTCAGTTCAAAACCTTGAAGTACCATCCCTCGTTTCCCGGACGGTTCGGGGATCAGGGCCAAGCCAAGACGTTCTGTCGATCGTTCTTCCGCTGGTACAATGCCGAGCACCGCCATGGCGGCATCTCGATGCTAACCCCCGAGCAGGTCCACTTCGGGAACGCCGATCAGGTCATTGCCGGCAGGAAATCCGTGCTCCGCGAAGCATGGGCCGATCATCCCGAACGCTTCGTCAGAGGTGTGCCGAAGCCCAAACCGCTCCCGGAGGCCGTCTTCATCAATCCTCCCATCCCTTCCCTCACCACACAGGACATTGCTCTCTAATTAATCCCGTAGAGTGTCCCATTGTCGTTGACAGGTTCCGAGAAGCGTGAGATCGAGGTAGCGGCGTTCGCTCCAGACCGCAGTAGTCCTCAGAGCAACCGCGGTGATGAGGCGGAGCGCACTGGCTCGGTCGGGGAAGGCGCCGGCGCTCCGGATCCGACGCTTGATCTCGGTGTGCAGGCGCTCGAGGCTGTTCGTGGTGCGTAGCCTGGCCCAGTGGGGCTCGGGAAACGCGTAGAACTGGGTGGCGGCCGTGAAGCCCCGCTCGAGCACCTTCATTGCCTCGGGGAGCTCCTCTTGCCAGCGCGTCGTGATCTCGGCCAGGCGCTTCTTCGCCTCAGCGAGCCCGGGGGCCCGGAAGACGGCGGCAGCCTCGCGCGCCACACGCTTGCGCAGGCGATGCGGGACCTTGGCCAGCACGTTGCGTTGCAGGTGCACGGTGCAGCGCTGGCGGCGCACCTCAGGCAAGAAGCGGCGCACCGCAGCCGCCAGGCCCGCGTGCTCGTCGGCGATCACCAGTTCGACGCCGCTGAGACCTCGCTCCAGGAGCTGCTTGAGGAGCTCGGACCAACTGTCCTCTGACTCCTCAGGGCCTAGCGTGATGGCCAGGAGCCGGCGGTGACCGTCCGGATCCACCGCGTAGGCCACGAGCGCGCTCACGTTCTCGACCTTCCTGGCCCAGCGCGCATCGAGGAACGTCGCGTCCAGATACAGATAGGGGTGAGGCCCCTCGATGGGTGCGCTCCGCAGCGCTTCTACGGCCCCATCGAGCCGCTTCGCGACCCGGCTCACCGTCGAGCGTCCCACGCGCTCACCCAGCAGTGCTTCGGTCACGTCGCCCATCTTGCGCTGCGACACACCGCTCACGTAAGCCTCCACCATCATCTCGTCCACTTCTTCACTCCTGCGCCGGTAGCGGCCCATCACGTCGGCGGGCGAGCCGCCTTCCCGGCTGCGCGGCACCATCACGTCGATCTGACCCAAGCTCGTGAGCAGGCGCCTGAGGTACGTGCCGTTCCTGTGGTCCTTCCGGCTGCCGACCCGCTCGAAACGACGCGCTCCGACCATCGCTTTCAACTCCTCCTCCAGCACCATCTCGAGCGTCACACGGATCGCGCCCTGAAACAACGACTTTAAATCCTGCCGTAACTCATCTTGCGTGGCCCGCTCAACTTCAACCATCTTTTCCATGAGGAAGCTCCTTTCCGGTTCCGGACCTGCTGGCGCAGGCCCGGACTCCCCGGGTTCATGTGATGATGAACATTCACAAGGAGCTTCCTCTCTCTTTCCCCCGGCTGTCCACCCTCCCCGGACCCCTCACCCCCTTTTACACAAATATCGCGACACTACCTGTTGTCCACCGTCAGATCGGCCACCGCCCGCTTCAGTCGCTGGTTCTCCTTCTCGAGCTCCTTCAGACGCTTCGCCTGACTCGTCTTCATCCCCCCGTACTCCCTCCGCCACCGGTAGTACGTCTGCTCGCTCACCCCTAGATCCCGGATCACCTCTTTCATCGACTTCCCGTTGGCGAGCCCCACTTCCGCCCGCCGTAGCCCGTTGATGATCTGCGCTGCCGTGTAGTTCTTCCGTGCTGCCATCTCGACCTCCTCCCGGTCTCGACCCGCCCAGATTCTAACACTGGACCTGGTCTCGTTTCAGGGGGCTAGGTCACTTCCCAGCGCTGGGTCTTGATAGCCCATGCGGCAACCATATGGAGATCCAGTGGACCTGCGGAGCCAGTTTCTACCCTGTACTCCTTTTCCATTTTGCGAAGCTGGCGGCCTTTTGTGTTCGGCATCGGTATTTGTCCCTTGGACGATTGGAGGCAAGGCTTAGACCGGGCAGACTCGTCCGTATCCATCGGTCATGGCAACTGGTGTCACAACTTCCCGCACTTTCACGAGATAATTCCTGAGCAGGTCATACCGTTTGATTCGTCGCTGCAACTGTCCCACCACCAGTCCGGGGTGAACGCCAACGACATTGGCGAACCCAAGGATTCTGTTGCGTGAATACAGCGGATCGACCCTTGCGATAAAGTCATTAAGCCTTTCCGTGGGAACACAAAAATGTGAAGCCTCTTCGTTGGCTATCTGCTCTTCGCCGGAGAGATTGTCGTCGCTCTTATCCAACTCGGAGTCGATTGAGGCGTCTCGATTTAAGACGTGCTCGATCTCATGCCGCAGGACGAACCAGAAGTTGTCGATGCGGTCGAATCGTAGTGACATGCCGATGACCGGCTGGTCCTTATTCAGCCAGAAACACACGCCGTCGATCTTGGAGCTTGGAAGGTGTTCCACAATGACGAAGCGAACACCAGCGTCAGCTAGAATGCGCGGTACATGCCGAATTTCCTCTGCGGCCACCATCAGGGGTCGAAGCTCATCAAGCGCGTCCTTGAGCTTGCCAACTGTGTAGAGAGGCACCGACATCGCCGCTGCGATTTGCTTGACACGATACAGCCAAGCGAGTTGCGTCGGCGAAGACTCATCATACCCCCAAAGCTCCTGTCCCTTCTTGGCGGCATGGGGAAGCTCGGGGGTCTCATTCAGCGAATTAATACCAAAGAACTCCAATACTCGCGCCTCTAACACTTCCGGTGTCTTGGAATGTTCAATCCAGCCCCGTTGAATCATCCCTTTTACGGGATACAGGCCGCGCAACTGCGCCTCAATCGCGATTCGCCTTGGCGGTGGTTCCGTCGTGTGGAGTCGATACGCTGCCTCAAGGTTCAACCATAGGAATGCACTGGTTCCCAGTGCCGCAGCCAGTTCCTTTGCAGTCGCCGGGGTAACAGACCGCTTACCCTTGATGATCTCGTTTACCGCCGCGACAGGTCGCCCGATAATTTCAGCGAACTCTCGCTGAGACCAGCCACGTTCCTCAAGCTCGTCAAGCAACATCTCTCCCGGAGAGAACACTTCTACTGGCACCAGTTCATTCATGACGACCCTCCTTGGCCATTAGTGATAGTCCTCGATCCCGATCACCCTGACCTTCTTCCTTTCACCTTCCCCGACCAACTCGATGATTAGCCTCCACTGCTTATTTAATCGAAGTGAACGTTTGCTCCCCCGACCTTCCAGTTTTTCAAAATGCAACGACTTCAAGGCGTATAGGTCACGTTCGTCCAGTGCGGCACGGATAAGCTGTATCCGCTTTCGAAATGCCTTAACGATTGCCTGTCCATACCCCCCCGTGAACTTGGGCTCCGTGTACATGCGCCTCAGGTCATCGTCCTCAAACTCGAAGTCCATGCGGTGTATTCTATTACTGTTTTACGAAAATAGCAATTATCGTGTTCCGTAACACGATAACAGTACTCATAATCCTGACCGCTCAAGCATATATTTAGGCAGTAAATGAGAGGGAGCTATTGATCGAGGGCCGGCAACGGTCGAGATGAGCCACAGGGATGGGTCACAGTCGCCTGAGCTTCGCGTCTGACAAATCGGGCTATTGCACTCCGACCCAATACCCCCATGTCATTGTCCGTTATTGCTGTATTGCAGAATTTGACGGTTCGGATCTGATCAGTTTACGACCCTTCGTCGGGGGTCAACCTTTCAAATCCTTCGAAATCCCACCCGGTTCCTCTTCTCCCTTTCCAATCCCGGCTCCCTGCCCAAGTGTCTGATAACAGACACAATCCTCTAAGTCATTGAGGTTGGGTCAATAGGTGTGTAAACATATCAGGCGGCATTCTTCCGCTGTTGGGTTGAGACGGGCTTTCCGTCTTCGAACTTCCTTCCTTCAAACACGTCCTTGAGGAGGTGAGGAGCGTCGAGCCTTCGGAACCGCTTCTCGGCCCCGTTGACCTGCCCCCAAGTGACCTAGCCCCCTGAAACGAGACCAGGTCCAGTGTTAGAATCTGGGCGGGTCGAGACCGGGAGGAGGTCGAGATGGCAGCACGGAAGAACTACACGGCAGCGCAGATCATCAACGGGCTACGGCGGGCGGAAGTGGGGCTCGCCAACGGGAAGTCGATGAAAGAGGTGATCCGGGATCTAGGGGTGAGCGAGCAGACGTACTACCGGTGGCGGAGGGAGTACGGGGGGATGAAGACGAGTCAGGCGAAGCGTCTGAAGGAGCTCGAGAAGGAGAACCAGCGACTGAAGCGGGCGGTGGCCGATCTGACGGTGGACAACATGATCCTGAAGGAAGCGTCAAAGGGAAACTTCTAAGCCCCGAGCGGCGGAGGCGCTGTGTGGTGCGGGTCCAGCAGCGGCTCGGGGTGAGCGAGAGGCGAGCGTGCGAGGTGTTGGGCCAGGCTCGATCGACACAACGGAGGAGTCGGAAGAGAGGGGCTGATGAAGCGGCGCTACGAGCGGACGTGGTCAAGGTGGCGGGTCGGTTCGGTCGCTACGGGTACCGGATGGTTACAGGGATGTTGAGGGCGGAGGGCTGGGTGGTGAACCACAAGCGGGTGGAGCGGATCTGGAGAGAGGAGGGTCTGAAAGTGCCCAAGAAACAGCCCAAACGGGGCCGGCTCTGGTTGACGGACGGCTCATGCATCCGGCTTCGACCCTTGTACCGCCATCACGTCTGGGCGTATGACTTCGTGGCGGATCGGACGGTAGTGTCGCGATATTTGTGTAAAAGGGGGTGAGGGGTCCGGGGAGGGTGGACAGCCGGGGAAAGAGAGAGGAAGCTCCTTGTGAATGTTCATCATCACATGAACCCGGGGAGTCCGGGCCTGCGCCAGCAGGTCCGGAACCGGAAAGGAGCTTCCTCATGGAAAAGATGGTTGAAGTTGAGCGGGCCACGCAAGATGAGTTACGGCAGGATTTAAAGTCGTTGTTTCAGGGCGCGATCCGTGTGACGCTCGAGATGGTGCTGGAGGAGGAGTTGAAAGCGATGGTCGGAGCGCGTCGTTTCGAGCGGGTCGGCAGCCGGAAGGACCACAGGAACGGCACGTACCTCAGGCGCCTGCTCACGAGCTTGGGTCAGATCGACGTGATGGTGCCGCGCAGCCGGGAAGGCGGCTCGCCCGCCGACGTGATGGGCCGCTACCGGCGCAGGAGTGAAGAAGTGGACGAGATGATGGTGGAGGCTTACGTGAGCGGTGTGTCGCAGCGCAAGATGGGCGACGTGACCGAAGCACTGCTGGGTGAGCGCGTGGGACGCTCGACGGTGAGCCGGGTCGCGAAGCGGCTCGATGGGGCCGTAGAAGCGCTGCGGAGCGCACCCATCGAGGGGCCTCACCCCTATCTGTATCTGGACGCGACGTTCCTCGATGCGCGCTGGGCCAGGAAGGTCGAGAACGTGAGCGCGCTCGTGGCCTACGCGGTGGATCCGGACGGTCACCGCCGGCTCCTGGCCATCACGCTAGGCCCTGAGGAGTCAGAGGACAGTTGGTCCGAGCTCCTCAAGCAGCTCCTGGAGCGAGGTCTCAGCGGCGTCGAACTGGTGATCGCCGACGAGCACGCGGGCCTGGCGGCTGCGGTGCGCCGCTTCTTGCCTGAGGTGCGCCGCCAGCGCTGCACCGTGCACCTGCAACGCAACGTGCTGGCCAAGGTCCCGCATCGCCTGCGCAAGCGTGTGGCGCGCGAGGCTGCCGCCGTCTTCCGGGCCCCCGGGCTCGCTGAGGCGAAGAAGCGCCTGGCCGAGATCACGACGCGCTGGCAAGAGGAGCTCCCCGAGGCAATGAAGGTGCTCGAGCGGGGCTTCACGGCCGCCACCCAGTTCTACGCGTTTCCCGAGCCCCACTGGGCCAGGCTACGCACCACGAACAGCCTCGAGCGCCTGCACACCGAGATCAAGCGTCGGATCCGGAGCGCCGGCGCCTTCCCCGACCGAGCCAGTGCGCTCCGCCTCATCACCGCGGTTGCTCTGAGGACTACTGCGGTCTGGAGCGAACGCCGCTACCTCGATCTCACGCTTCTCGAACCGAAGGAGGTCGCCAACGCAGCCTAACCGAAGCATCGAGGAGCTTCCTCTCACTTTTACACACAACTCGGGACTTGACCGGATCGGACGCACGACGGTCGGCCGCTGAAGATGCTGACGGTGTTGGATGAATACAGCCGGGAGTGTCTGGCGATCGTAGTGGCCCGAAGGCTCAGGGCGGACGATGTGTTGCAGACGCTCAGTGAGCTCTTTGTCGAGCATGGTCCACCGGCCAATCTCCGGTCCGACAACGGTCCGGAGTTCACGGCCAAGGTGGTTCGTGAGTGGCTCGAGCGGGTCGAGGTGAAGACGCTGTATATCGAGCCGGGTAGCCCGTGGGAGAATGGCTACAACGAAAGCTTCAACGGGACGCTGGGCGAAGAAGTCCTGAAGCGGGAGATCTTCTACTCGTTGGAGGAGGCGAAAGTGCTCATCGAACAGTGGCGGCGGGAGTACAACACCATCCGACCCCACAGCTCGCTCCGCTACCGACCACCGGCCCCCGAAGCGCTACGGCCCGATCCCTTCTTCTTGAATCTGCCCAAGCTTAACGGCCCTCACCCCAGGCTTCAGGAGGCCCTTGGACTAACACAGTAGGTGGTACCACTATTGGGGGCCGGTCATCGCTGCCTTGGAAGAGGCACGGAGGAAGAACCCCGGGATCGGGGACATCCCTGTTCTGCCCGCGCCGAAGGACCTATCGAAGTGTGGGAGCCGTTCGCTGGCGCGCGACTGGTGGGAAAAAGGCCAAGAGCTCGCCGGGCTGGAACCCAAGCGTGGCCGCGGCTGGCACTCCCTGAGGCGGAAGTTCGCCTCGGACCTCATGGACCAGCCGCTGAAGGTGCTATGCGAACTCGGCGGCTGGAAGACGGCCCAAACGGTGCTGCAGTGCTACCAGCGGGCCGACGAGGGGCAGCTCAGGAAGGCCCTCGAGCACCGCCGGAGAGCCCGTTCCTGACCCTGAACAGCGGGAATCCAACAGCGGGAATCCAACAGCGGGAATCCGACTCGCGAATCCCGTAAGTTCAATGGGCCTGGGTAGACTCGAACTACCGACCTCACGCTTATCAGGCGTGCGCTCTAACCACCTGAGCTACAGGCCCTGCAACAACTTTCGGCTGCGGTGTGCAATGTTTTGTGCAAGAATGGCTTGTTCATGGCTACTTCTCCCTCAACTCACCGCCGCTGAGAACGACAGATAAGATAGTATCGGCGTTGGCCTGCTGGTAGCCGCGTTTGAGGCTCATAGTGCCCTTCCAGCCACCTGCCGCAGCTACATCTACATCGGGCAGATGCTTCCGCTCAGAGCCCCATTTCCGACGGTACGCATGCCATGCCCTCCGGCATCGGACAGGGGTCCGGCTCCAGCTAGACTACGAAGTCCTTGTCCAAGACAAAGACCTTCACCGTTTCCCGCCTGACACCATCGACGGCCATGGCCTCGGCTGTCTCCGGAGAATCCATCCCCTGGAGGAACCTGTCCAAATCGCTCGCGTCGAAGCAGACAGCAACTTCGTTGTCCTCCTTCGTCGCGATACCAATAGGTCCGGATACAGTCTGACTCCTGAATAGGTCTCCGTGAGTCCGGAAGCCCTCTTCCCACTTGACCAGGTCTTCAACCTGCGCGGTGACCACTACCCTAGGCATGTCTCATCTCCTTTGTGTTCATTGTCCACGGAATTCCGAGGTCAACATCCGAGAGCGGGCCGGTAGGCGCAAGCAGAAAGCCCAGAATCGAGTCTAGAGCAACACGAGTGGGAGCCCGAGTGCGAAGAGCAGTGAGGTGATTATCACGCTCTCCACGACCTCAAGTTGACCACCGTGGTCCTGCCCCACACGTTATCCCGATCCGGCAGTGGGCCTTTATTGTCCCTATCCTTATGGCTTGACGCATGAGTCCGCGCTCCCATGAATGGCGGCAGTGAGGAGTTCTTGGACGCTCTTAGATTTACAAGCGCACTCTTCGTCCTGACGTTGATTCCCGTTCCGGGCATCGCGCCCCCCCTCGTGGGCCAAGAAGCCGGTGTCATCGAGGGCACACTTTCGCTTCGCCTCGGTCCCCAGAGGCGCTGGGCCTCGAGATACCCCGGTGCTGGCCCCACCTCTGCGAAGGTCCACCCGGTCCCGGCCGTGGTGTACCTTCTCGGCGACTTTCCAGGGGACGACCCAGTCACAGCCGTACGCGATATCGTCCAACGAGACGGGGTGTTCCTACCCGGAGCCCTCGCGGTAACGGCCGGCACCGTCGTGAGGTTTCCCAACGAAGACCCGTACGTTCACAACGTCTTCTCCTATGCCGATCCGCGCTTCGACCTGGGCCGCTACCCTGAAGGGGAGTCAAGGGAGGTCGTGTTCGACGCGGCGGGAATCGTCAGGGTTTACTGTGAGATCCACGAGTACATGAGGGCGGTGGTCCTCGTGACCGAGCACTCCTTCCACGACGTGGTCTCGGAGGACGGCACCTTCCGAATCACGGGCGTTCCTCCCGGAGAGTACACGCTGGCGGCGTATCACCCCGACGTCGGCTCGTTGGAGGAGCGGGTCACGGTGTCCGAGGGTGGCACTGTTCGTGTCGCACTGCAGCTCGGCGGACCACAATGATCCGCTCCAGGTGGCTCCTGGTGGCTCTCTCATGCTTTCCATCGGCCTTGATCGCACAGGGCGGAGAGTGGCCCACGCTGTCGGGCGCCGGGATTGAGTATCTCTCGCGATCGGGCTTCTTCCAGGTCAGCCTGTCGGGCCAATTGGATCTGGAGACCCTACACGTCCGCGAGTCCTGGTCGGGGCTCGTCGCACGAGAAGAGGGCGAGGCGCCGCTCCCGGTCGATCGCGAACCCTGCGCGGTCTGCCACGTGGGGATGGGACTCAGAGGTGATGGCGGTGCCCTGCCGGTGTATCGCCTTCGAATGTTCGCGGACGTCTTCCTGGGCGATCACATCTACTCGCTCATTGAGGGGCGCAGTGACCGTGGACACGCACCCTCGGACGGCGGTGCCGTCGCGCGGGTGGAACAGGCCTACGTGCGAATTGCGAACCAACAAGGATCCTCTGGCGTTCAAGCGGGCAGGTTCGCGAGTCCCTTCGGATCGTATCCCCTGCGTCACTTGACGACGGTGGACCCGTTTCTTCGTCCTCCGCTGATGTACGACTATCGCACGGTGATGAGTCGTGAAGTGGTGCCTGCTGACGCCGCCCTCCTCCAGGAGTGGAAGCACGCGACGGAGTTCTTCCGAAAGCCTGGTGCGCCGCCCGTGTGGGATGTCCCGTATCAGTGGGGCGCGATGGTCTTCGGGGCGCTTGGGCCGGTCGATCTTCGTGTGGCGGCGATGAACAGCGCTCCATCGAGCGCCCCCGAAGTGTGGGGATTCGACGGGGAGAGGCTGGAGGACCCCTCCTGGGTGATCGCGGCCAGAACAAGACCCTCACCTTATCTCGACCTGGGCTTCTCTTACAGTCGAGGCCCCTGGATGGAGGAGCTCACGGCGGGAACCATCCAGCCGCCGCCGGGCGCACCCGCGGGCGCCGAGCCCCCTTCCCACCGAGACTTCGACCAGGAAATTTTTTCTGTGGACATCACCTTCGCGCGAGGACCCATGATGCTCCGCGCGGAGGCCATGCTCGATCACTGGGCGGTACCAAACCTCGCAGAGCGGTCGACCGAACGATTATACAGCGTGGAAGTTCTTTGGGATCTTGTACCCGGCCTGTTTGTGGCGGGACGCGTGGGGCACATCGACTTCCGCCCCCTGGACGACGGTCTCGGCGCCGCCTCTCCGAACGGTCCCGTCGACTGGGACAACGACGTGACCCCGTACGAAGCGTCCTTGGGATACCGGCTCGCCCGCAACGCCGGTATCCTCCTTTCGGCGTACGAGCAGATCCAGAGCAATGAGGTCGATACCGACAGCCGGTTCACCGGGATTCGGCTGTGGTGGGCGTTCTAGGGAAGACTCTGCCCAAGTAGAGTCCCTAGTCTCGGCGCTCCAGCGTCTCTGGCATTCGTAGAGCCACAAGAAGGCCGGACAAGCCCGTCAGAACCGCCACGGTCCCGATCGCCGCTTGCATCCCGAAGGCATCCGCGAGCGTACCGGCCATCACACCACCCACCGCGTAGCCGCTGTCCCTCCACAACCGAAAGACCCCGATGGCCGAGCCCCGCCAACCCGGGCCGGCGACGTCCCCGACGGAGGCCAAAAGCGTGGGGTACACCATCGCCGTACCGACCCCCAACAGAGCACTGGCCCCGAACCACCCCACAAACCCGTTCGCCATCGCGATGGCCCCCAACGCGATCCCTTGGAGCAGCATGCCGCCGGCGATCAGCCGCTTGCGCCCCACCCGGTCGGACCAGGCGCCAGTCCACAACTGGAGAACGCCCCACGTGAAGGGATAGATAAAAATCAGCCAGCCAATGTCGGCCACACCGAGTCCCGCGGCGGCGAAAAACAGCGGGAAGAGCCCCCAGGCCACCCCGTCGTTCAGGTTGTTGACCAGCCCAGCCTGGCTGGCGCTGGACAGCGCAGGGTGTCTCCAGGCCGTGAGTGCGAGAAGCTCGCGAGTTGCTGGCACCGACGCGTGGGCGGACCCAGGCGGGCCGGCCTCATCCCGCGCGGCCCGGGCCGCGGCCTGCTCGGCCTCGGTCCGTGCGTGTCCGTGTGTTTCCCGCAGGAAAACCGTGGACAGCCCCAGCCCGAGCGCCACAAACGCAATCCCCAAGTAGAACGGCTCCGGCCGGAGTCCGAACGCCTGGGCGATATATCCGGTGGCCAGCGCCGACAGCGCGACCGCGGAATAACCGGCGAACTCGTTGAGGCCCATCGCAAGGCCCCGCTGCCGAGGGCCCGCAAGGTCGATCATCATGATGACGTTGGTGGACCAGGCGAGTCCCTGGTTGACACCCAAGAGAACATTGGCCGCAACGATCCAGCCCCACGATGGCGCCCACATGATCATGAGTGGCACCGGAATTCCCACTAGCCAGCCAATCACCAGGATTGGCTTACGACCGTAGCGGTCCCCCAGCCGCCCCGCGAAGAAGTTGGTCGCAGCCTTCACCACCCCGAACGAGACCAGAAACGAGAGCGCCACTCTCCGAGACAGAAGCCCGAACTCCTGCTCGGCCAGCAAGGGCAGAACCGTACGCTCCAGTCCCACCATGGCGCCCACGAAGGCGACGATGCTCACCAGGAGCCAGGCTTGCCCCAAGTTCGGGCCCAACCCGAGCTCAACCGAACCGGACGGAGGCGCCGCCGACCCCCCGTTGATGTCGACCTCGATATCGCGCCGCATCAACGGCCGGCGGGATCGACGGGGAGGCTCGTCACGCCCGCGCGGGAGGGAGATGAACAGGGTTTGTCATTTTCAGGCAGGATCGAGTCCAAGGTTCGTGGCCCGGATTCGCTTGGCGTTGGCCGGCGGATCGGGGATGTCATCCAGCATGAGCTGGATGAATTCCTCCTCGTTCTCGAGCGTGAACGCACGGTTGTGCCGGCGCTCGAACCCGATCGTCGAGCTCGGGTTCCCGCTGAGCCCGCGTCCACAGACAGAGCCGGAGAATGCCCCGGGAAAAATGCCAATGTGGTCGGGCAGTTTGCGTAGCTTCTGCGCGCTCTCGAAAAGGGCCCTCGCTCCCTCCTCGGCGGAGCTCGCCAACTCCGTCCGACCCATGTCGCTCACCATGAGCGTGTGGCCCGTCAGCACCAACCACGGCTCGTCGGCTCGAGCATGGTCGGTCACCACCAAGGAGACGTGCTCCGGCGTATGCCCCGGCGTGTGGAGTACCTCGACCTCGGTGTTCCCCATATGCAGGATCTCGCCGTCCTCGACCCCCCGGAACGTATAGTTTGTCTCCGTACCAGCGAGCAGTACGTACTCGGCTCCGGCCGCCTCGGCGAGCTCGCGACCGTTCGAGATATGATCGGCGTGCATGTGGGTGTCGATTACGTAGCGGATCGCCACGTTCCCCTCCTCTGAGTTCTTCAGGTAACGCGCGATGTCTCCGATGGGATCGACCACTGCCCCGATTCCCTCGGTAGGACATCCGAAGAGGTAGGAGGTAGCGATCACGGGCTCTTTGTCCAGATATTGGCGAAAAAGCATTGTTGGACCTTCAATCGTTGAGGTTTTGGGCGGCCCTCACCGCCACGGGTAAGCCGCGTAGGGTCCAATCAGGTATACCGTCCTCCAACCGCCGAGCTCGGAACCCGAGCCTCCGGAGCGTCTCGACCGCACGAACTGCGTAGATACAATACGGCCCTCTACAATAGGCGACGATCTCTCCGTCGGACGGCAACTCGTCCAAACGCTGCTCGATCTCGCCAAACGGCATGGAAATCGCCCCGGGGATGTGTGCGGCCGCGTACTCATCCGGCGGTCGTACGTCGAGCACCGTCACCGCTCCGTCACGCAACCCATCGAGGAGGTCGGCGGAGTGAACCGGCTCGAGCACGTCCGGATCATGGAAGTAGTCGTCGATGATCTCCCTCGCCTCGGCCAATTGGCCACGCGCGAGAGTCTGCAGGGATCGAACAAATTCGTGAACCTGCTGGCTCGCAAGCCGGTAATAGACGTGGGCTCCGTCCCTACGAGGGGACACGAGCGATACCTGCCTGAGCCCCTTCAGGTGAGCGCTCGTATTCCCTATCGTGAGACCGGTCTGACGGGCGAGCCTTTCCACCGTCTTTTCCCCCTGCGCCAGAAGGTCCAGCAGGAGAAGCCGCGGTCGACTCCCAACGGCTTTCCCGACGCGCGCGAAGTGCTCGAACAGCTCCAGCTTGGCGGCTTTCAGTTCCATGGTTCATCAGTGTTCAAGCGTGTCATCGTCTCGGCACCATGATCGTTTAATAATTCTATAGAATATTAGAATATATAACCCGAATCAACCCACACAAGGGTTCTTACCTGAGTCGACCTGGAGGCTCGAGGGGAGGAGCGACGCCCCTCAGTCGTCGGAAACCGTGAAGCCCTTGTCCCTCCAGCCCGTGGTCCCACGGTTGATACTGCGGACATCGCGGTACCCGAGGGAGGTCAGAAAGAGCGCGCCGGACAGCGACCGGTTTCCAGTCTCACAAACCACCAGGATGGGGGTTTCGCGATCTTCGGGAAGATGGGCGGCGTAAGCGCTCATCTCCTGGAGGGGCATATTAACCGCCTCGGGAATATGCCCGCCCCTGAACTCGTCGAACTCACGTACGTCGACGACCAAGGGGCTGCCAGCCTCGATCATTTCGTGTGCAGGCTCGACCTCGATGGTGAGCGCCGGCGTGCCTCTCGTGTTCTCGATCAGGGTGTCCATCATTCGCTCACGCGGACTCTCCCCTCCGCCGACGTCCATCCCGGGAATGTGCCTGCTCATCGACGAGGCGTACTTGAAGGCGTTGTCGGGAAAGATCACCACGGCGATCACGCCGGGCTCGTCCGGCACCAAACGAAGGGCGCCGGCGAGGGCCATGGCCGAGCTTGGGCCCGCGATGATGCTCTCCTCGCGATTGAGGCGCTGGCACAAGCTGAAGGCCTCTTCGTCATCGATCTCGACCAGCTCGTCATACTCGTCGGGTCGGAACAGGGCGGTCTGGTGAAGTTGCCGGATACTCCGGACGCCGGGAATGTCGTGTCCCTCTTGTGGATGTACCCCCAGCACCTTGATCTCCTTGTCTTGCTCCTTGAGAAAGCGCCCCGTGCCCGTGATCGTCCCACACGTTCCCAACCCGGCCACGAAGTGGGTCACCTTCCCTTCCGTCTGTCTCCAGATTTCCGGGCCCGTGGTCTTGTAGTGCGCCCCAGGATTCGCCTCGTTCGTGTACTGGTCGAGCATGTGGAACTCGGGCCTGTCGGCGAGTTCGTGTGCCTTGGCGATGGCGCCCTCCGGCGCGCCCGGCGCGGGGCACAAGTCGTCGTCCAGCTCGAGAACATCGGCCCCGAAGAACCGAAGCATGATCCGCTTTTCGAGGGGGATGGCCACCGACAGGGGGGTGGTCAGCGAGTACCCCTTCACATTGGAGATCATGGCCAGGCCCATCCCGGTGTTTCCGGAGGTGGGTTCGACCAACTTCTGGCCACCCTCGAGTACACCCCGCTCCTCGGCGTCGGCGATCAGGTTCGCCGCAACTCGATCCTTTACGGCGCCGAACGGGTTGTACCACTCGAGTTTCCCGTAGACGCGTGCATGCCGGAACGGGACAACCCGATTGATCCGGACCAGCGGTGTCGGATTATCCGCATCTGAAAGTAAGCCCACCATCGAGTCATAGATTCTCAGTCGATGATCCGGCATCCGTCCTCCGTTCTCGCCCTCGCCCTCACCTTCGCCTTCGCCTTCGCCGATCGATCCCTCACTACCAGCTCCCCCCCCTTGCAACCGGGCGGTCCGATCTGCACGGGTCAAAGAAGCCGGCATTATGGTCCTCCAATCTCAACTAACGGCCGCACGCTGGCTACTCCCCAGACACCTCATGCACTCGATCGACCAGGAACGCGACGGCATCGGGATCCGTCGTTCTCTCGATCCCATGGCCAAGATTGAATATGTGGCCGGGTGCCGGTCCGGCGTCTTCCAAGACTCGATCGATCTGACGAGCGAGCTCCTCCCGTGGCGCGAATAGCGCCGTCGGATCCAGGTTGCCCTGCACGGCGGTGTCGGGTCCGAGGATCCGGCGGGCGTCGGAGAGCGGCAGCCGCCAGTCGATTCCAACCACATCCGGACTGCACTCGGCTACGATCCCCAGTAGCGTTGCACCCTGGTTCGGAAAGTATATGAGGGGCACATCCAGCGGGCGGAGGGCATCGATCACACGTCGCACGGCGGGGAACGCGAACTCCCGGTACTGCTCCGGCCCGAGCAATCCCGCCCACGAATCGAAGACCATCAGCGCCTTGGCACCGGCGCCGGCCTGCGCCTCGAGATAACGAACCATCGTGTCCGCCAGCTTTTCCAGGAGCTTGTGTGATGCCTCGGGCTCTGCGAAGAGAAAGGCCTTGGCTTCGGAGAAGGTCTTCGACCCCCCTCCCTGCACTAGATAGCAGAAGATTGTGAAGGGCGCTCCCGCGAAGCCGATGAGAGGGACCGAGGCTGGAAGCGCCTCGCTGAGCAAACGAACCGTCTCCAGCACGAAGGGCACACCCTCCTCCGGATCGGGGATCCGAAGTGCCTCCACCTGATCGACGCTCCGGATGGGAGTCCCGATGACCGGCCCCGGTGCGAAATCCAGCCTAACGCCCATTCCCTCCACCGGGGTCATGATATCGCTGAAGAGAATCGCCGCGTCCATCCCGAAGCGACGGACGGGCTGAAGTGTGACCTCTACCGCCAGATCGGGCGTTTTGGTGAGCGTGAGGAAGTCCACCTCTGCCCGGATCTTCCGATACTCCGGGAGATATCGCCCGGCCTGACGCATGATCCACACCGGAGTGTGCGGAACCGGTTCACACCGACATGCGGCTAGAAACGGGGAGTCTGTGGCCTCACCGCTCACGCTCAGGACGTCCCTCCGAGCACCCGCGCCGCGTCCTTCGCGTAGTACGTGATAATGAGGTCGGCGCCCGCCCTCTTGATGGCGACAAGGCTCTCCATCATGACGCCCTCCTCATCCACCCAACCCTTGTCGGCGGCCGCCTTGATGAGCGCGTATTCACCGGAAACCTGATAGGCAGCCGTGGGCACGCCGAACGTTTGTTTCACCCGGAAGATGACATCGAGATAGGGCCCTGCGGGCTTGACCATGACGATGTCCGCTCCCTCCTCGATGTCCAACTCTACCTCGCGCAGTGCCTCGTCCGTGTTGGCCGGGTCCATTTGGTATCCCTTCCGGTCGCCGAACGCCGGAGCCGACTGGGCGACGTCGCGGAAGGGGCCGTAGAAGGCCGAAGCATACTTGGCGGCATACGAGACGATGGGCACGTTTGTGAGCCCCGCATCGTCCAAAGCGGTCCGGATCGCCCCCACCCGGCCGTCCATCATGTCGCTGGGTGCCACGGCATCGGCGCCGGCATCGGCGTACGCCAAAGCAGCCCGAGCCAAGAGGGGAAGGGTCAAGTCGCCGTCCACCTCCCCCTCCTCGGTGAGCAGTCCACAATGCCCGTGATCGGTGTACTCACACAGGCACACGTCCGCCCACACCAGTAGATCGGGAACAGCCTCCCTGATCGCTCGGATCGCCGTGGGTACCAAGCCATCCGGGTCGTAGGCGGCCGAGCCTTCCGCATCCTTTTCGCCCTCATCAGGCACCCCGAACAGGATCACTGCCGGGATGCCGAGAGCGTGGACCTCCCGCGCCTCCTCCACGATGAGATCGACCGACAACTGGGAAACGCCCGGCATGCTGGCCACCGGATTCCGTACGCCCTCACCCCCGACGACGAATAGCGGATAGACCAAGTCGTCCGTAGAGAGGGAGGTCTCCCGGACGGCGCGACGCCAGGTCTCACCTCTCCGAAGCCGGCGAAGTCGGAGTCTCGGAAAGCTCATTCGGTCATCCCGATCATTCGTCAGGGGTCAGGCTCCAGTTCGACGGTGACTTCGGCAGCGTAGAGCATGGTACGGTCGTTATCACTCGCCGCCCACTTTCTCAACGTTTCCACGTCGGGTCGTACCATCCCCTCGAAAGCCACGTCACCGTTGGCGATCAGGCGGATCGGAGCTCGCATGTCGAACACATCCGGCGAGATCAACACGGTAAACCGCCGGACATGATATGCGTCGACGGTCACCGTGTTGCCGTCTCGAACTGCCTCCACGACGCCGCTACGACCATCGGCCGTGAGCGACGCCAGAGCACCTCGCCCGGCATCTCCTGAGATGGGTCCGATCTCGTCGACCACCACCCAGTGCGCACGGTTGTACCGATCAGTGCGCTCCGTCGCCCAGAGGACCCGCTCCGGGTGCGGATCGCGAGGATGGGCTTCGATGAAGCGCTCGATGTTCTCCGCCTCTTCCGGCCACCATCTCGTGTTATGGCCCCCGGGCTTCACGGTGAAGACGAAATCTACACCTACACTCCGGAAAGCCTCGAGAAAAGGCGCCATGAGACGGGCAGGGTACAGCCGATCCGTCTCCCCACTCACTATGAAGAGGGGTTTGTTGGTGAGGTTCGCCATGTGCATCTGTCCGTCCGTACCGGTCGACGAATTCAACAGCACACCGGGGAAGCCGATGAAGGGAAGGAAGGCCGCCCAGGGCGTCGCGTCCCGGAAGCCCAAAAAGTACACACCGGTGCCGCCGTCCGAGCTCCCGAACGCGTAGACCCGGTTCTCGTCCACGTTGTACGTACGTTTCAGGTCCGAAAGAATGCCTCGAAGATTCTCGACCTGACTCGCCTGCCACCAGTACGATTCGTTCCACGAGAGGGGCAGGACCGCAATCCGGTCATGACCTGTCACATTGTCGTAATTTCGCCACCATCCGCCGCCCGGCCCGGGATCCGGCCGAGCTACGCCGCCATGAAGGTAGAACGCCACCGGATAACGACGAGAGGGGTTGTAGTTCTCGGGAACGATCACCACATATCTGTGGAGCAGTCCGTTCCGGTTGGTCCGTGTGAACTCCAGTCGGCCGGTGGGTACATCACCCGAATGCTCAGGGCCAGTGCGGAACCGTTCGTACGCCTCACCGAACGGGTCGCCCACTGCCTGGGCGGGAAGAACCGGCGACCCCATGAAGCCGATGCCGATCAACCCAAAGAACGCCGCGCGGAAGAAGTTCACCCGAACCGTCTCAGACGTTCCAACCGTCGGAGGAGATCTCGACGCGATCACCGCCGGCGGCCTGCGCGGCCATTAGGGCTCCCTTGAGCGCCCTGAGCATGTCGGCTATGGTCCCGTCGCTGTCCCCCCGGTGACTGGCTATCCCAGCACTGACAGTCGTCCCCGTGCGTTTTTTGAAGTCTTCGAGCGCATCCCGTATGCGATCCGCAAAGACCATTCCCCCCTGGATGTTGCACAAGGGCAGCAGGCAAATGAACGTGTCATCGTCAAAGCGGGCGACCAGGTCGCTGTTCCGTGTCACGCCTCCAATCGTCGAGCCCAAGTCAGTCACGACCTGCTCCGGCTTCGGGTGGTCGTCGTCCCAACTCCCATCATCGATCCCGAACAAAGCCACAGTCAACGTCACGCCGCGGTGGGCGATGGGAAAAAGGAAATCCAGGACAATCTCGAAATGCCATTGGCTGGAAAGGCCGGTCGCCGGATCTACGAGCCGATCAACGTCGTGCACGAATGTCTCCCGTCATGGTCGCCGGAGGAAATACTTAGAAAAACATACTAGCATGCCGCAACGCATTCTAGAATTGGCGTACCGGAGACCCTATGTTCATGTAACGTGTTCAGGTGACATCGACCCAATGTACTCGGTCAACAGCCTTCCAGGAGGATGATTGATTTCGCCCGCCCGAAACCTGTCCGTGGGGCGATCCCCGATATCGGTCCGCCGTAGCTTAGCATTCGCCGTTACGGTGGTTTCCTTCTCGGCTCCGGGTCGCATGGTCGCGATGCAGACCGAGTCGGCCGGAGTGGTCCAAGGAACGGTGGAAATCCAACGGGCGCCGCCGCGACGAAGGGCTCAGCGGTATTCCGGCGGGCGAGCTCAGGCTGCGAGGGCAGTGCAGGAGCTCCCCGCCGTGGTTTATCTGCGGGGTGCACCGCGAGTCACTGCGGCACCCGGGTCCCCCGAAACCATCTCGCAGCAGGATACGGCGTTCGTTCCCGCTGTGCTCGTGGTTCCACTGGGGGCGACGGTCGAGTTCACAAACGAAGACCCCTTTCCCCACAACGTTTTCTCGTATTCCCAAGTAAAACGTTTCGACCTCGGGCGTTATCCGGCTGGCCAGTCGAAGGAGGTGACCTTCGAGGAATCGGGAATTGTGAAGGTGTATTGTGAGGTCCATGACTTCATGAGGGCGATCGTTCTCGTGTTGGACAGCCCGTACCATTCACCCGTCTCCGAAGCCGGGTCGTTCACGATCCGAGGCGTGCCACCGGGCACATATGAAGTGGTCGCGTGGCATGCCGACTTCGATGAGCAGATCATACCGGTCACCGTAGCTGGAGGTGAGACCGCGACGGTCGAGGTCACACTTCGATGAACCGCTCACCCGCGACCCAGCGGGTGCGTTGGAGAGAAAGTTTCGGAGCCAAGGTCGCGACGGCTGTACTCGGCACGGTGGCCCTGTGACTGGGCACTACACTTCTGATCGTGCGCTTCGAGATGCGCCTGCAGGTCGGCGACGTCGTCGACGATGCAACCGAGCGGTCCCGAGCCGCATTCGCCGAAATCGTGGCACTCCAAGAAGAGCGGCTCAGCGACGTCCTGAATCCGATCACGGGTTCCAGGCGCACCGTGGCGGCGCTCGAGGCCGCGCTGGATGCGGGGGACCCCGATCTACTCCGTCAGGAGGTGGGTTATGGACTCGAGCTCGTGGATGCCGGTGAAATTGGGTTGATGCTGTTTACAGATGCGGACGGAGTCCCGGTTCTCACGGTGGTCGACGGCGAGACTTTGAATACCCGCGATCCGGCCAACCTCCAGTCGATGATCGATCACGTGGTGATCGGCGGGTTCGGGAACTTGATCGCATTCCGGCTCGTAAACAGCCGCCTTTACCTGATCGAGATCAGGGCGCTGGAGTTGGGCACCCGCTTCATCGGGACGGCCGCCTTCGGCATCAGGGTCGAAGATGCTGTCGCTGTCCAACTCGGCCGCTTCGCAGGGGGCGAAGTCTGCTTGGTCGCTGATGGGAGGTGTGTCGCGGGGAGTCCAGACGCATCAGACGTACTGGTAGCGACACTCGCATCTGCGGCCGGCACTACCGAGTTGGTTCGTTCGACGATCGAAGGACGGCCTTGGGCGATCTTCAGCGACCCACTCAACGCGGACGCTCCGGAGGACGAATGGCGTGTGCTCGCCGTAGACCTCGAGCCGGTGCTCCTCCCGTTCGAACGAATATCAGGGGCCCTGGCTTTGGGAGGTTTCGTTACGCTGATGCTTGCGGGGCTAGCCAGCCACCTCGTCGCAAAGGGACTGGCCGGTCCCGTGCGCTCCCTGATGGAGGCCGCAGGCCGCGTGGCGGAAGGGGACTACGGGACCACCGTAGAGTTGGCGAGAAAAGACGAGCTCGGCCGACTTGCCGATTCCTTCAACGAAATGACCGAAGGACTGCGTCTCAAGGAGCAATACCGCGGGGTCCTGGACAAGGTGGTCTCCAAGGACGTCGCCGAGGAGCTCATCGAAGGCGGCATCGAACTGGGTGGTGAGACCCGGAACGTCGCTGTGCTCTTCGCCGACATCCGTGGCTTCACGTCGCTTACGGAAGGAATGGCGCCAGAGGAGGTCATCACCCTGATCAACAATTGTATGGAGAAAATGAGCGAGGCGGTCGAAGCCGAGGGCGGAGTGGTCGACAAGTACGTGGGCGACGAGCTCATGGCCGTCTTCGGCGCGCCTGTGTCCCGCGGCGACGACGCAGGCCGCGCGGTCCGCGCAGCAATTCGCATTCAGGAAGGGCTCGCTGATCTCAACAAGCGGCGCCGGGCGGAGGGCGCCGACTCGATTGGTGTCGGCGTGGGCGTCAATTCGGGGGAAGCGGTGGCCGGCAACATGGGATCCTCCAACCGGCTCAACTACACCGTGCTCGGCGAGGCCGTGAATCTCGCATCCAGGCTCTGCGCCATAGCCCCGGCCGGAGAAGTCTACATCTCGGAGGCTACCGCCGGTGAGGTGAACAGCACCGTCTCGGTGGAACCCCTCGGCGCGCACCAACTGAAGGGATTTTCCAAGGACTGCCACGTATTTCGTGTGAACCTGAGGGCCCTCGGTTGATCCCGTTACCCGGTTGATCCCGTTTCCCGGTTCCCGTTACCCGGTTGATCCCGTTTCCCGCTTACTCCGGACGCGTGATCTGGTGCAATCGCTCGGGTTCCAGCTGGAACGTGACATGCCCGATGTTGCGCAGCTCCATCCTCTGGCGGATTTCATCGAGAACCTGTTGGTGATGGGTCGGGTCGTGCAAGACGCCGTGTCCGCTGAGTGCTATGAAACCGCTCGTGAGCGTCCACACGTGGAGATCATGCACGTCGTGCAGGTTGGGGATGGACTGGAGGTCCTCCAGTAGGCCCTCCATGTCCACATGGGGCGGCACCATCTCGAGGAGCACACCCGTCGCCTCCTTCACCAGACGCCACGCACCCAGCAGGATCAGGCCGGCAATGACGACGGAGACGATCGCGTCGATGGGCGTCCAACCCGTCAGGAGGATCAGCGCACCTGCCCCAATGGCGCCTATGGATCCGAGTAGATCGCCCAGAACATGCAGGTAGGCGCCTCGCATGTTGAGGTTCTCGCCGGCGTGTGTGTGGAGCAGTCTGGCACCGACCAGGTTGACGATCAAGCCGACTCCCGCCACCCCCATCATGAGCGGCCCATTCACCTCCTGTGGGGCACCGAGTCGTCCCCAGGCCTCCCAGACGATCCACCCGCTGATCACAAGGAGCGTGGCCCCGTTTACCAGCGCGGCCAGAATCTCAAGACGGACGTATCCGAACGTGCGCTCGGCGCTCGGCGGGCGCAGCGCCAGCCGCATCGCGATCAGGGAAAGAGCCAGCGCCCCCACGTCGGCGAGCATGTGCCCCGAGTCGGCCAGAAGCGCCAGCGAGTTGGAGAGAATGCCACCAACAACCTCCGCCACCATGAACACTGCGGTGAGGCCCAGGACGATCCACAGGCGTTTCGATTCGGGACGGCGGTCTAGCGCGGTACCCGAAATCCCGGGCCCACCTGTATGGGTGTGCCCGTGGCCGAGCGACGATCCGTGCGGATGCGCCATCGTTCAGGCGTCCCCGGCCCGGTCGTCCGAGAGCACCGGTACGGTAATCGCCCGTTTCAGCAATATTGGCCCCCCTAGGATGTTCCCGATGACCACCGCCATCCCGAGCGTCACGATGTCCGATCCCACCGTCGGGAAGCTCTCCTCGATCAGAAGCAATAACCCCAACGTAACCCCGCCTTGCGAAATCAGACCCTGCCAAGTCTTCGTCCGAAGATCGACGCTCGCCCCCGCCCGCTCCAGGCCGATTCGTGCGCCCCGGTATGTGAGCCATGCCCGGCCCGAGAAGATGATCAGGGCCGCCAGCCAGAATTCTCGGATCGCCCCCAGCTCGAGTCGCGCACCCGCCACCGCAAAAAAGAACGCAAAGATCACAACCGAGACAGACTGGATACCCCGGATCATACGATCGCCCGCGGGGGAAAGATTCTCGATGACAAAACCAGCCGCCACGCCGGTGAGCAGCAACTCCACCTGGAGACGCTCCGCAAGCACGACCATCACGTACGCGAAGAGGAATGTCGCCAGGGGCGACCGCGAGCGATCCTGACTATCGCCCAGATAGAACGAGAACACCCAGCCCAGCCCGGCCCCCAAGACCAGTGCACCGCCCACCTCCCGCCCCAACTCGACCAGCACGTGGCTGGTCAACTGCTCGCCCGGGTTCAAGAGCGGCGCGACGAGCGCCATCGTGAGGGTGAACAACACGATGACGACGACGTCCTTTACGATGGTGACGCCCAAAACCACGTCGGCGAGCGGACCCGACATGTGAGTCTCCTCGATGACCGCGACCGTAAGGTCGGGCGAGGAGTTCGCGGCCCAGATGCCGAGGATCAGCGCGATGGCCAGCACCCCCGAGAACGGGAGTGCGGACAAGAATGGAACCAGAGGGCTGATCACCAGCATGAGCAGAGCCATGCCGGCCCAAACCACGCCGGTCACGGCCAACGTGACATACAGGATGTTGCGAGCCTGGGGTCTGAGCTGAGAGAGCTTCAACTCCCCGCCGGCCAAGAGAGCGATCAGCGCGAGCGCGAAGCTGTCGATCAGGGCCAAGTCTTCGACAGCACCGACAGAAACCATGCCGAAGACGGACGGCCCGGCGAGAATCCCCACGATCAGGTACCCCGTGAGGCGTGGCAGCCCCGCCGAGGCGACCAGGCTCCCCGTCACGTTGGCGACCAGGAGAATGAAGCCGATGAGCACCGCCACCTCGGCTCCCGGGAACGCGGGAGCTGTGGCCGACAGCGCCACGTAAGTGATCCCGAACAAGAGGATCAAAGTCAAGATGAGGCCGATGATTCTCAAACCGAAGCTGCTACCGTTTGGTGCGATCGAGGAGGACCCCCCGTGGGGGGTTGCGCATGGCTGCGAGTGCTGCTCTCGTGTCCGTCAACCTATCCGGGAAACAGCCCGAGTGCAGCCACCACGTCCATGACCCCCTTTACTCGATCGGTGTACGCCGTGGTTGCGGCCATTCCCTCGGGCCGTGTCACATCGTACGGGGCGGTGGCCGCGATTCTAGGACGCCCCCGGGCCCCTCGCGCGGTCGGTGGGGCCCTTTCGGGCACCCCCGACGAACTCGACCTCCCCTGGTGGAGGGTCATCAGTAGCTCCGGCCGCATCTCTACGTCCTCGATCCACCATACGGCGCAGATTCAGCGCGCTCTCCTGGAGGACGAGGGTGTGCACTTTACGAAAACTGGGCGAATCGACTGGGACCGGTACGAGTGGGATCCGAACGGCGCCGACCTCGAGCAGGTGCTCGGAGCCGTGGACGCATGAATCATCGTGCCACCGCCCTTGGGCTGGTCCTGGGCCTCGCGCTCGGGCTTCTCGCCAGTGCCACCGACATCGATCTGCTCGACCGCCTGGCTGCCGGCGTGGCGCCCCTCGGCACACTGTTCATCAACGCGATCCGGATGGTGGTCATTCCCCTCGTGGTGACGACCATCTTCGTCGGGGTCGCGCGCCTCGGAAGTCCCAGGGCGGTGGGAAGGCTCGGGGGATCCGCCTTCGGCTTCTTCTGGGGAACGACCGTCCCCGCCATCGTCATCGGCATGGGGTTCATGACAATCGCGATGACCCTCTGGCCCGTGGCCGTCGAGGCGCCGACCACAGTAGAGAGCCCCCAGGAGCTCCCCGGCCTCCTCGACCTCGTCTTGCGCTTGATCCCCGACAACCCGTTTGCCGCCGCGGCCGACGGAGCCCTGCTCCCGCTGATCGTATTCACACTCCTGATGGCGGCCGCGACAGGGGCCGTCGAGGAGGCACGTCGCCACCGGCTGATCACGCTCGCCGAGGACATCAGCACCGTATTCGTCCGACTCGTCCACTGGATCTTGTGGACCGCGCCCGCCGGTGTGTTCGGACTCGCCGCGCCGGTCGTCGCGCGGATGGGGCTCGGATTACTCACCGGCCTAGCGGTGTTCGTGGTGACCGTGATTGTCGGGCTGTTCGTGTTCATGGCGCTCTTCTACCTGCCGGCTGTGCGGCTCTTGGGGAAGAAAGGCGTAGGGGAGTTCGTTCGTGGAGTCGCCGGCAGTTATGTGATCGGGTTCTCTACGACCAGCTCGGTGGCCTCCCTCCCGGTCATGTTCGAGGATGCCGAGGCACTCGGCGTGTCGCCCGCCGTATCTTCGCTCGTCCTGTCGTTGGGGGCGGCCATCAATCGGGCGGGGAGTGCCCTCTTTCAGGCCGGAGCGGTGGTGTTCCTCGCGGCCCTCTACGGTGTGCCGCTCCCCTTCACCACCCTCGTGACTGCCGGATTCGTGGGCTTCGTGGTCGCCATGTCCGTGGCTCCAGTGCCCTCAGCCAGCATCGTGACGCTGGCCCCGATCCTGGAGGCAGCCGGCGTGCCGCTGGCCGGCCTGGGCCTCCTCCTCGGAATCGACCGGATTCCGGACATGTTTCGAAGCGCGACGAACATCACCGGACACGTGGCCGCGGCGGTGACGGTCGAGGGGCTGGTGGGAGGTCGGGTGGCCACCGAAGACGACGCTGCGTTGAAAAAAGGGGGGGGCGTCGCGGCGGACTCCTAGCCCTCCAGTTCTTCAAGCACCGCCTTGGGCGACAACGCTGGAATGGGAGAGCGGCGATAGTCACTCGTGTTCCGTGTAGCGATGAAGGAGGCACCACACGCCCTCGCCGCGGCGACCTGGAGCGCGTCCTCGAAGTCGCTCATAGGGAGCTGGGCAGCGAAACGGAGTGCGTCGGTGTCGGAGGGTGCCACGGCCACGAAGCGGGTCAGACCGACGAGGAACTCTCGAGTGCGCCACCCTCCACGGGCGGGCGATACGAGATAGTAGAAGTTGGACAGTGAGTGCCACGCTACGAACGCGCGGCGGCGGCGGATCTCAAGATAGTCGAACAGCTCTGAGGCCGGTCCAGCGTGCGGATCCCGATCCAGTGCCAGGTCGACAAGTATATCCGTGTCGATGAGGATCACAGGTACTTTCTTGCAAGTGCCTCGTATCTGGGGTCTTCGCGCTGGGCCGGTTCAAACTCACCTCGCCAGCGCGAGGCAAACGACGAAGCCTCCCCTGAGACCAAGTCGCGTAGCTCCGTCTCGATGAGCGACGAAAGCGAAACACCCTGGGATCGGGCATATCGCTTCGCCTTGGGAACGAGCTCGCCGTCCACGGTTATCGTGAGTTTTTGTTTCATAAGGATTTACACGTATACGTGTGATGTTAGGTAATATACGTATGCCCACCTCGTTATGGAAAGACGTGGGAGGAGGCCTCCCCCCCCCGCTCCCTTCAATTGGAAAAGGTAGACTAATACCATATATTCTACCATTCTACCTTACTAAAGGAAACGCCATGTCGCTCAATATCAAGAATCCTGAAGCCCACCGATTAGCCAAGGAACTGGCGGAGCGGACGGGGGAGAGTCTCACGAAGGCGGTAATCGTAGCACTGCGGGAGCGCCTGTCTGGCCTCCGTCGACAGGCGCAGCCGGGGGGGCTGATGGCGGCCGTCGCCGAGATCCAGGACTTCGTGGGGGCGCTCCCTGACCGGGATTGCCGATCCGCGGACGAGATTCTCGGATATGACGATCACGGGCTACCCAGCTAGGACCGGAGAACTCAGCCGTGATCATAGACACGTCGGCCTTGGTAGCCATTCTCCTTGATGAACCGGAGGCGGTCCGCCTCGTCACGGCCATCGTGGAAGCAGAGTCTCGCCTTGTGGGCACGCCCACACTGGTCGAGGCGGCTGCCGTGATGCACGGGCGGAAGGGCCCAGGTGGAGAGATCGCGCTCGATGCGCTCATGGAGCGTCTCGAGATCGAGTCGGTGGCGCTTTCAGACGACGGGGCGAGGTTGGCGCGCCTGGGTTATGCCCGCTTTGGCAAGCGTGTCGGCTCGCCCGGCGTCCTGAACTACGGCGACTGTCTCGCCTACGGAGTGGCCATGGCGGCACGCGAGCCCCTCCTCTTCAAGGGAGACGACTTTAGCCAAACCGACGTTGGAGTGGCGGCCTACTGATACCGCCAGGCTACTGTCCCGCAGCCCGCCCTCGGTGCGGCAGTCGCTGCGGCTGGCCCGGGTCGGCCAACCGCGGAATGAAGTGCGCCGCATTATGAGCTTCGATTCCAGCTTCGACGGATTCGCGGATCTAGAGCGCTTGAGCAAATGAGCTGCGGCTTGCAGGAGAGCCGGCGAGTGGAGGCTCAGGCGTGTATGCAGCAAACCTTCAGGACACGGGAGCCATCCCCTCCATAACCTCCAGAGCCCGCATGACCACGGCCAAGGGGATGTCGTCCTCGCGCTTGTAGCGGGCCGCGCTGGTGAGGAAGCCGGGCTCAACGCACCGGCGGTGGTTCTGCTCTAGCAATGCCTCGACCGGTTCCGGCGGGAGGCGCGGGGCTGCGGGCGGCATGTCGGGAAGCAGCCTCATCCTCGGGTCGAGGAAGTATGGCCGCTCTCCGCGGGGAAAGTGCACGGTGTACCCGTCTTCGTGCACCAACCGGTGGTGGAAACGGCAGAGCAGAATCAGATTCTCCAGCTTCGTCTCGCCGCCGTCGGCCCAGTGCCTCACGTGGTGGGCCTCCGTGAAGCGGAGTCCACAACCCGGGAATCGGCATCCACGGTCGCGGGCCTCGAGAGCACGCCTGAGCGCAGGCGGAATCGTTCGTGTCTTGCGCCCGACGTCGTGCATGGAGCCGTCGCGCGCCGAACCGTGGCGCATCGAGCCGTGGCGCATCGAGCCGTCGGGGGCTTTGCCGTCGGGCACTCCGCCGTGGGATACTTTGCCGCCCGGGCTTTCGTAAGCCGGACCACACTGGTGTCGCACGACAGCCTCCGGGACGTTTCCGCAGAAACGCGTGTCCCGTCCTCCAGCTCGGAACGCCCCGGCTCCCGCTCGTTCTCCAACGTGGAGGCCTCTACGTGGAGTACCACCTGGTAGCGCTCCGCACGAGTGCCACTGAGGGGCACGATGGCGGCACCGGCTCTGTGTTCGGCCGTGCCCTCGTTCGTAAAGTCGCTCTTGGCGTCGTTCGTGCGGTCGGCCGTGCCTGGGCCCGTGGCGTCGCTCGTGCGTTCGTCCGCGGCGGCACCACTCCGTTCCGCACGCCCGAACCCAACTGCCAGTGCCCGCTCGGCCAAGAGGCCCACCGAATCCGCTCGCCGCTGCTTCGGCTCGATCTCTTTCGAGGTGCCGGCTCTGAACAAGGCATCGCTCGCCGCGTCGACCGCTCGCATGAGCATCGCCCCCACCTCTGGGTCCAACCTGCCACGTACTACGTACATACCTTCTTCATCCGGGAAGACGGAAAAGTACCGTGAGCGATGCCGTATCCTTTCGAGTTCGTTTTCATCGAATCGACACATGAGACGCCACGCCCGCACGGTCCTCTCCAATTGGGCCGCCGTGCTGCACAGAGCGAGCTCGAGCAAAGCCCCCTCACTTTCGGATGTAGCTACGCGCGTGAGCGCCCGAACTTTTGCGAACGAAAGTTCTCCCCGCTCCATCGACGCGCTGATCTGTGGGAGCTCCTTTAGCGCGCGGGCGGCACGCACCTTCTCGCGAGCTGCACCCAGGTCGATCCCGGTTCGGAAGGCGAGCCAGTGGGCGCACGAGCGGTGGCCTTCCGGCTCCCACCCCCGCAGTCGGTCGAACTCGGCGATCAGCGTGAGGAGGCGGTAGGTGGCGGCGTGCAGGTGGGCCGCCAGAGTGGCGATCTCGTCACCGAGATCGTCGATCAGGTCCAGCTCGTCGTCGGCCTCTACGGAGGCAGGACTCACTTCAGGCACCGATTCTTCGGCTTGGTCGGGAACGTGCGCGACCTCGTGCGAGGCCTCGGGAACGGCGGGAACATCGACAACTGCTAGAACGTCGGAAGCTGCAGGAACTGCGAGTGCGGCGGGACCCATCTGAACCCCCTCATCTGTAAGAACGACACCAATTTAGAGGGAAATATAAGGCGGGTTTCAGGTCCCTCTCAGGAGCTCCTGGAGGGTCCAAAAGGGGTCGCAAGGTCAACGGAGGTGGGTACGTCGGCCGATCGGCGTCGCAGCGGCAAGGGGGGCCCTCTGCATTGGAATCCCGGCCTGTTCTCGGACCCCCCCCTCAGCGTACTCGCCAAAGTTGTCAATGGTTGGATGGGACAACAGGGAGACATCGCTCGGCGGCCCACGAGGCGAAATCTCAGCCCGTCGTAGAAATCGGAGCCCCTTTGGTGACAGCCATAGCGCCGCTGCGTACGAGCGTCTCCACCTCGGCGACCTGGGCCACCTCCTTCATGAAGCGGTCGATCTCTGGCCCTCCGCTGGTCAATTCGACGGTGAAGTGTCCACCCGATTCATCGAGAATCCGGCCGTCGAACTCCTCTACCACACGTGCCAACTCCTCCTTCCCACCCTTCGGAAGTCGCAGCTTGAACAGAGCCAGCTCCCGCTCGATGTGATCGGTGCCCGTCATGTCCACGATGTTGACAACATCCACCAGCTTGCCGAGATGTTTCGAGATCTGCTCGATGATGGCATCCGAGCCCGTCGAGACGACCGTCAGCCGCGAGACGGTTTCGTCATCAGTGGGTGCCACGTTGAGGCTCTCGATATTGAAGCCCCTGGTCGAGAACAGGTTGGTGACGCGGGAAAGTGCTCCCGCCTCGTTCTGTAACAAGACTGATATGATATGCCGCATCTGAAGACGCCTAGGGAGATTTAGAAGGCTGAGTCAGGATACAAAGTCCAAGGGAGTTTCGCCGCTCAGGCAACTTTGGCTCAGGATGGCCCCTCTTGCAATACGCAGCCCGCTATACACCTTCTTGGGGCGACCAGGCAAACCCTCCGGATCTCAAGATTGAAAGATGGACGTGGAAACTCAAGCGAAGCCGGCACACGCCCTGGCAGGCACCATCTTGAGCGGCGCCGAGATCATTATACAGGTGCTCGCGGACGAGGGCGTGCGGACGATCTTCGGCTATAGCGGGGGAGCGATCCTGCCTACGTACGACGCTGTGTTCCGTTACAACGAGGCGCACGCTGAGGACGGGAAGGAGCCGATGCCGCTCATCGTCCCCGCCAACGAGCAGGGCGCCGGCTTCATGGCAGCCGGGTACGCCCGCGCCAGCGGAGAAGTCGGGGTCGCCGTCGTCACCTCCGGCCCCGGGGCAACCAACTGCGTGACTCCGGTGCGGGACTGTATGGCCGACTCCGTGCCGATCGTGGTCATCTGCGGGCAGGTTCCGAGGGCGGCCATCGGCACGGACGCGTTCCAGGAAGCGCCGGTTACCGCGGTCATGGGCTCAGTGGCCAAACATGTCTTCCTGGTCACGGACCCGGAGAGCCTCGAGTCCACCGTCCGAACTGCCTTCGAGATTGCCCGAACCGGTAGGCCCGGGCCGGTCGTGGTGGACATTCCGAAGGATGTGCAGAATTGGGAGGGGCCGTTCGAGGGTGAGGGGGTTCTACCCATTCCCGGTTATCGCCACCGGCTTAAGGCGGTCGAGTCCAACAAGCTGGGCGACGACCAATGTGCGGAGTTCTTCTCCATAGTGGCGGAGAGCGAACGCCCGCTTATCTACGCCGGCGGGGGGGTGATCAACGGCAACGCCGCAGAGGAGCTACGGGCGTTTTCGCGGACCTTCGGCATTCCCGGTGTCACCACGCTCATGGGGTTGGGAGGCCTCGATACTACCGATTCCTTTTGCCTTCACATGTTGGGAATGCACGGTACAGCACAGGCGAATTACGCAATCGAGGACTGTGACTTACTCATTGCCGTCGGCGCGCGCTTCGATGATCGCGTCGCGGGTGATCCGCCCAAATTCGCGCCCAAGGCGCGTCGCATCCTCCACTTCGACATCGACCCCGCCGAGATTCATAAGGTCAAGCAGGCCGACTGGCACCACGTCGGTGTTCTCAAAGACGCCCTCGAAGCCCTGATGGAGTACAGAGGCAGGACCGATTTTACCGTGGATTACTCAGCTTGGCACGCTGAAGTCGAGGAGCTCAAGACCACGTACGCTCTGAACTACGACCGGGAGAGCGACCTGATCCAGCCCCAATACATCATCGAGACGATGAACCGTATCACGCAGGGCGAGGCGATCATCTCGACCGGGGTCGGCCAGCACCAGATGTGGGCCGCGCAGTACTCCGACTTTCGAGAGCCGCGCCTTTGGCTCACCTCCGGGAGCATGGGCACCATGGGATTCGGTCTCCCGGCCGCCATCGGCGCGCAGTTCGCTCGCCCCGACAAACTGGTCATCGACGTGGACGGCGACGCGAGCATCCGCATGAACCTCGGTGAGTTCGAGACCGTCACCACCTACGACCTGCCGATCAAGATCATGGTGCTGAACAACTTCGGTGACGGGATGGTCATGCAGTGGCAGCGGCTCTTCTTCATGGGCCGGCTCTCGGCGAGCGACAAGTCACTAAGGAAAAAGAATTTTGTGAAGACCGCTGAGGCCGACGGCTTTCAATACGCGAAACGTCTCGACCGTAAGGAAGACGTGCCCACCGTTCTGGAGGAATTCCTGAGCTTCGACGGCCCGGCCTTCCTCGAGGTCATCATCGACACCGAGGCCCACGTCTATCCCATGGTAGGGCCCGGCCTCTCCTACCGGGACATGATCACCGGGGAGTTCATCCCCAACCGCTACGACAAGGCGGACGTGCAGGAGCCGGATCCTTCGGAGTTGTTTTAGTACCATAACCTGGCGGAGCAAACTCCCTCACGCAGGGGGGCTGTAATGAGAATGAAGCTGGCACGACTCGGGCTTGTCGCCGCTTTGATGATCATGTCTACGCGAGCGGTCTCCGGTCAGACCACGAACGACCCACTTCTGAGCACCCTCCAAGCGGTGGCCGCCCTACCGCGATCTCCGTCGATCGTCGCGGCAGCCGGGCTCACGCGGGCCGACGAGCGCCTGCTCACGCTCGAGCACGCCAGGAGCGTCGGAGATTCGGCAAGGCATCTCGTGATTGTGGGAGGGCTCGACGCGACGTCCGAGAGCGCCCAGGCGGTCCTCGAGGCACTCCGGTGGTTCAAGAGCGAGGCCCCTGATGTGCTCCGGCGCGCCTGGACGATCACCGCGCTGCCGTGCGCCTACCCCCAACGGTGTTCGACCGAGACCCCGGCCCCCGTTCGTGCAGCGGAAGGTACACAAGCCTTCCCTCCGGAGGACGGCTTCTACAATCACGATACGTCTCCCGAGTCGCGGTACTTGTGGCGCTGGGTGGCGTTTCAAGCACCCGACCTGGTTTTGGAGGTTCGGTCGGGGCAGATCCTGTCCTGGGAGATCTCGGGAAGCGCGGGCACCCTTGCTCTCGACGGGGCGCCTCCGCCCAATGGAACGCTCGCCGCAGCCATATCTACAGGTACACCCTCGGGATTGGCTCCGGTCGCAGCAGTCCGCGCTTCGACGAGCGTCGATGATGCACCCCGAATGTTACGGTCCGTGCTCGATGCCGCGACGTCACTCCGCCGGTCGCCGTTGCACGACGCGCTGCTCGCGCGGGGCAGCCGAACGCCGGTCGAGATCGCTAAGGTTCTGGCCGACCGGTACCCGGCTTCGCCGGCCATGAGCTACATCTCCGCAGTGGCGTGGTCCAATACGTTGCGTTTGGCCACTCGCCTCGGCGACGACACCCTGGTCGAGAAAGTGCGAGGCCAGATGGCCCGGTTTCTCTCCGGGGAGACACCGACGGTTTCTGAGCCTTACCGGCTCAGCAGTCTGGCCGGTCTCTTCGCGTTCGTGGACTTCTCGGAGCCTGGAAAGAGCGAGGAAGCCATGAATCTCGCCATCGCCGGGGCCGAGTTCATGTTTCCCCAGTCGCCGGACGCGATCCTTCGGTCCCCGACCGGTTGGACCGACGACATGTTCATGGCGAGCAGCCTCCTGTCGCGTATCGGAGCGCGTACAGGGGACGCCCGGTACGGCACGACCGTCGGGCGTCTGCTGACGTCCTATGCCGAGAATCTCCAGCGGCCGGACGGCCTGTTCATCCATTCCGGGAGAGGACCACACGCCTGGGGCCGCGGGAACGGATTCGCCATACTCGGCATGACGGAAGCCCTGACGTTTCTTCCGGGCGATTGGGCCGAACGGTCACGTGTTCTCGACGTCTACCGTCGGCACGCCGAGGTGCTCGTGCGTCATCAGGCGCCCGACGGCATGTGGCAGCAGGTCGTGGACGAGCCGGGCAGTTATCGGGAGCTGAGCGTAACGTCCATGACCCTCGTGGCCCTGGCCCGCGGCGTACGGCTCGGCTGGCTCGATGACAGCTACCGATCGGTGATTGACCGCGCCTGGCATGGCATTGCGGCCCGTATCGCGGAGGACGGCGCCGTGGTCGACGTCTCCACCTCGACGGGGGCAGGAGAAACGAAGCAGTATTACCTCGATCGGACCGCCATCTTCGGTCCCGATGATCGCGGAGGCGCGATGGCGCTGTGGGCGGCTATGGAGATGGTCGAGCTCCGCCGGCAGTGAGCGTACACCCAGCCCCGTGCACGGGAACGGAGGGGTGGCGCTCAAGGTACAGTTCTTGGATCGTCTAGTCGGCACCACCCACGATCGAGGACTTATGCGCCAAGCTCGCACAGTCGCCGCCACCGTCTTGCTCACCTCGCTTCTGGCGGGGTGCGAAGCTCCCAGAGCCTGGGGCGATCGGAACGCTATTATCGTCGCCACGTCCGAGGAGCAGTGGGCCGCGGTCGGTGAGATGGTGGAATCGACGCTCGAGGCCACCATCGTCACGGTACGTTCCGAAAAAACCTTCCGGGTCACTCACCAGGTGCCAGCGGGAGAGGGATGGAGAAATCTCCAGCGCTTCACTCAGCTCCTACTGATCGGCGCGGTGGACTCTCCATGGATGGTAGAAGCACTGGCGCTCGCCGACCGTGAGAGTTTCAACCCCCCCGAGATCTTCCAGGTCGAAGACCTTTGGGCCCGAGGACAGACCGCGACCGTCCTCCTTTTGCCCTCTGAGGGAGCGGACGGCGTCGACGAGATGCTGGAACCTCTCCACGAACTCGTCGATGGCCAGTACCGCATGTGGGTGCGCAACAGGATGTTCATGAGCGGGCTTGATTCCCTGCTCGCCGACACCCTTTGGAACGAATCCGGATTCACCCTCCTACTTCCGCTCGTGTACCAACGAAGGACCGTGGATTCAGTCTACATTTTCTTGAATGACAACCCCACCCCTTCCGAGCTGATCCGCCAGATCGCGGTAACCTGGAGGAGTCCGATTCCTGAGGAATTGGGCCAAGATGAGTTGCTGGCGTGGCGGCAGGTGCTCACCGACCGGTACTACAAGTATCCACAGGTTGTCGACATGGAGCTGGCCGAGACGCGCCGGCTCCAAATGGGCGACATGGTCCTCGAGGAACTCCGTGCGGTATGGGCCAACCCGCCAGAGGACCAGTTCCCGGCCGGTGGACCCATGATCACGTGGTCCGTTCCCTGCCCGGCGCAGGATCGCCACTACCTGGTTGACGCTTGGCTGTATGCCCCGGGAAAGGACAAGTACGAGTACATGCTGCAGCTCGAAACCATTCTCGGCACGTTCCGGTGCCGGTCGGCGTAGAGGGGGCCGAGCATGCTGAATTCACCCGGAGACTCAGTTGGTTCTTTCTTATTCAAGTTGTCTTCCGTACTCAAATTGGCCCCTTCTATAGTTGAGGTCTGAACCATGGATACCGCAGTCAAGAACCGGAGGGGTGGCGCAGCCACCGATGAAGCTCGCCCCGCCTACAAAGTCGCCGACCTTTCGCTCGCCGAGTGGGGACGTAAGGAGATCCGCCTGGCCGAGCACGAAATGCCCGGCCTCATGGCGGCTCGCGAGGAGTACGGCCCCGACCAGCCCCTGGCCGGCCTCAAGATCATGGGTTCACTCCATATGACCGTGCAGACCGCGGTGCTGATCGAGACGCTCGTAGACCTCGGCGCCGACGTACGTTGGGTCTCCTGCAACATTTTTTCGACGCAGGATCATGCGGCGGCGGCGGTCGCGGTGGGTCGTGAGGGGACACAAGAGGACCCCAAGGGCGTTCCTGTTTTTGCCTGGAAGGGCGAGACGCTGGAAGAGTACTGGTGGTGCACCGACCAGGCCCTCGAGTGGCCCGACGGCAGCGGCCCCGACCTGATCGTGGACGACGGCGGTGACGCGACACTCCTACTCCACCGAGGTGTCGAATATGAGGACGCGGGTAAGGTCCCCGATTTCGACCCCGAGACCGAGCCCGAGGAATGGGGGATCATTCTCGAACTTCTGCGTAACTCCCTGGAGCAGGATCCGCAGAAGTGGCATCACATCTCGGCGAACGTCATTGGCGTCTCCGAGGAGACCACGACGGGTGTACATCGCCTGTACGAAATGGAGAAGGACGGTACCCTGCTCTTCCCCGCCATCAACGTGAACGACTCCGTGACCAAGTCGAAATTCGACAACCTTTACGGATGCCGTCATTCGGTCATCGATGGACTGAATCGGGCCACCGACGTGATGATCTCCGGCAAGATGGCCGTCGTGTGCGGCTACGGTGACGTCGGGAAGGGTTGTGCCCAGGCGCTCAAGAATCAGGGCGCCCGGGTGATTATCACCGAGATCGACCCCATCTGCGCGCTCCAGGCCTGCATGGAGGGTTTCACGGTGCGCCGGATCGAGGACGTACTCGGCGAGGCCGACATCTTCGTGACGACCACGGGGAACAAGGACATCATTACGGCCCAGCACATGGCGGGCATGAAGGATAAAGCCATCGTCGGCAACATCGGCCACTTCGACAACGAGATCGATATGGCCGGCCTTGAAAGAATGCCTGGCGTCCGAAGGGAAAACATCAAGCCGCAATATGACGAGTGGATCTTCCTGGACGGGCACAGCGTGTTGATCCTCGCCGAGGGGCGTCTGCTCAACCTGGGCTGCGCCACAGGTCATCCGAGCTTCGTCATGTCGGCCAGCTTCACCAACCAGGTCATCGCTCAGATCGAACTCGCCAAGAACCGGGGCCAGTACGAAAAGAAGGTCTACGTACTCCCGAAGATCCTGGACGAAAAAGTCGCCCGGCTCCACCTCGATAAGTTGGACGCTCGGCTTACCGAGCTTTCGGACGAGCAGGCGGGCTACATCGGCGTGGACAAGGCAGGGCCGTATAAGCCCGAGGCGTACCGCTACTAGTGTGGTGCCGCAGAAGTGTCCCGGCCGCGTTCCATCGCCTGCACGATCTCGCGCTGGTCTGCCTCGGACGGAAAACCCCAATCCGCACGGTATCCGAAGATCTCAGAGAGCGTCGCGGACCCGAAACGCCCATCCAGGATCTCGATCATTTCTCCGGACAGGAGCCCGGGATGGGCTACGCCGCTCGCGCGGCTCAACTGTAGGATCTCCTTTCGAAGCGTGACCACGTAGTTGGCCAGACGGGCGGCCTTCGAGGTCGGATCCAAGCCCCGCACCAACCAACGATTCTGAGTCGCCACGCCAGTGGGACAGTGTCCCGTATGGCACCGCTGAGCCTGAATACATCCGACGGCCATCATCGCTTCGCGTGCCACGCTGATCGTGTCGCACCCGAGAGCGAAGGCGACCATCGCGTTGGCCGGCAGACCCAGTTTTCCCGACGCCATCAAGACCACATTCTCGTGGATCCCGGCCTCGGCCAAAATCCGATACACGCGGCTGAAGCCGACCTTGAAGGGAAACGCCACATGATCCGAGAACGCCAGGGGCGCGGCTCCGGTCCCGCCCTCGCCCCCGTCGATGGAAATGAAGTCGACCCCCCGATCACCCGTCGACATGAGGTTCGCCAACTCCTCCCAGAAGTGGTGCTCTCCGACCGCGGATTTTATTCCGATCGGTAGTCCGGTCCTGTCGGCCAGCTTCTCCACGAAGTCCAGCATCTCGTCGACCCCCGCGAAGGCCGAGTGTGTCGCCGGACTATACACGTCCTCCCCCACCGGAACGCCCCTGATCCGCGCGATCTCCTTCGTGACCTTGGCCCCCGGAAGTAACCCTCCCAGGCCCGGCTTCGCCCCCTGACTGAGCTTGATTTCCACCGCACGCACGGGACTCATTTCGACCTCGTCCAGGAACAAGTCCATGTCGAATCGGCCCGCCTTCGTGCGGCAGCCGAAGTAGCCCGTGCCCAGCTGCCAGATCAGGTCGCCGCCCTGCCGATGATAAGGGGTGATGCCCCCTTCACCCGTGTTTTGGAGGCATCCGGCGATCCTGGCTCCCTGGTTCATTGCGCTCACGGCGGCGCTCGACAACGAACCGAAGCTCATCGCAGAGATGTTCACGGCGGAGGCGGGCCGGAAGGCCCGTGCCCGTCCTCGCGTGCCGCCCAGAATCTTCGCGCACGGAAGGGGATAGGTATCGTCGGTTCCGGCTTTCCCGTACGCCTCACCGGTAGCAGTTCGGCCGGCACCCATGACACAATGTTTGATGATGATGTAGTTGGACGTCTTTTCGAGTTCGTTGTCCGTGCCGAAACCGAAGTAGTTGTTCTCCTTCTTGCTCGAGGCGTAGATCCACCTCCGTTGGTCCCGACTGAAGGGCAGCTCCTCGTCATTGTCCGTGACGATGTACTGCCTCAACTCGGGACCGATCGCCTCCAGGATGTATCGGAAGTGGCCAATGATGGGAAAACTGCGAAGAATGGCGTGTCGCTTCTGGAAGAGGTCGTAGAGCACCACGGTCACCAACGCGAATCCCAGAATCCAGAACCACATGGTCAATTCCAATGTCGAGGTCAGTGCGAGGAACACCTAGTTCATACTCCTCTCGGAAAGCCCCAACAAGGTCCCTCTGGATGAGAAATGTTGGGATCCCGGGTAACCTCGGTGCATATTGGGGGGAGAATGCAGGAATTAGCTGTCCTGAATTTCTTTTTTTTTACACCGTTAAGCGATCCATGGACGAAAAGGACATAAACGAATCTCCGCCGCCCGATCGGCAGCAATCCAGCGAATATGGGGACGCCCTGAGCCCTCTCTGCCAACGTACGTGAGACACGGAGCACGCAAAGAATTAGAGTAGGGCGAAGGCAGAGAAAACGAACATGTTGGGACTGCGAGAGAGAATGGAAGAGAATGGTAGTGCCCCTGGAACCGGGGAGGCCAAGCGAAGCGCGGCAGCTCCTGCGGACCCGGAGGTAGTAGATAGGCCGCTACGGCGGCGGTTCAGTCCGTCGTACAAGCTGCGGATCGTCGAAGAAGCGGACCGGTGCACCGAGCCCGGCGAGGTGGGTCAAGTCCTGCGGCGAGAGGGCCTGTACTCGTCGCACCTGACGACGTGGCGCAAGGCGGCGCATAGCGGGTCGCTGAAGGCCCTGTCGAAGAAACGCGGCCGCAAGCCGGAGCGAAATCCGCTGGATGAGAAGGTACGCAAGCTGGAGCGGCGAAACGCACGGCTCGAGAATGAGCTCAGGAAGGCACACCTGATCATCGACGTGCAGGGAAAAGTTGCGGGGCTGCTGGGGATAAGCCTCGACGACGGGACAAACTCTTGAAGGCGGCCGATGAGCTGGCTAAGCACGTCGGTGTAAAACCGGCGTGCGCGGCCCTCGAGGTCTCCCGATCGACGTTGTACCGTCGTCGAGGCCCATCAACCGGGCAACAGCAGCCCCGCCCGACGCCCGCCCGGGCATTGAGCGAGACGGAACGAGGCGAGGTCTTCGACACGCTGTGTTCGGAGCGGTTCGTGGACCGCTCACCCGCCGAGGTGGTGGCCACGCTGCTCGACGAAGAGGTCTACCTGTGCAGCGAACGCACGATGTATCGTGTTCTGGCCTCCGAGGTGCCGGTTCAGGAACGCCGGGCGCAGCGCACCCATCCCGAGTACAAGAAGCCCGAGTTGATGGCCACGGCGCCGAACCAGGTGTGGTCCTGGGATATCACGCGGCTGCTCGGGCCGAAGAAGTGGAGCTATTACTACCTCTACGTCATCATGGACATCTACAGCCGCTACGTCGTGGGCTGGATGGTGGCGGACCGGGAGAACTCGGCCCTGGCCGGCCGGTTGATCCAGCAGAGCTGCCTGAAGCATGGCGTCCAGCCCCGGGTCCTGACCCTGCACTCGGATCGGGGAGCTCCAATGACGAGCCAATGCACCGCTCAACTTCTCGCTGACCTCGGCGTGACCCGCTCGTTGAGCCGGCCTCAGGTGTCGGATGACAACCCGTTTTCCGAGGCTCAGTTCAAAACCTTGAAGTACCATCCCTCGTTTCCCGGACGGTTCGGGGATCAGGGCCAAGCCAAGACGTTCTGTCGATCGTTCTTCCGCTGGTACAATGCCGAGCACCGCCATGGCGGCATCTCGATGCTAACCCCCGAGCAGGTCCACTTCGGGAACGCCGATCAGGTCATTGCCGGCAGGAAATCCGTGCTCCGCGAAGCATGGGCCGCTCATCCCGAACGCTTCGTCAGAGGTGTGCCGAAGCCCAAACCGCTCCCGGAGGCCGTCTTCATCAATCCTCCCATCCCTTCCCTCACCACACAGGACATTGCTCTCTAATTAATCCCGTAGAGTGTCCCATTGTCGTTGACAGGTTCCGGAGCGACGTCCTGAAGGATCAGGTGCGTCGAGATGAGCTTCGGAGTACCGCTACTCCGAAAGTCGCACCGGTTCGTGTGCACCCGTCCGTCCCTCCTGCTCTGGCGCTCGTCTCGATTTGGCTTTGGGTCTTTCCACCAACGGCGCTTATTCCGGAGGTGCCGACTATCCCGCCCGCCGCTCAAGAGGCCGGCCTCCGAATGGAAATGTTCATACAGCTCAACAACATCATCAGGTATCGGGCGGAGCATGGAAACCTTCCCAGCGGCCTCGACGATTTGGGCGACAGGCCCGAGGGTGTTCAGTACACGCAGCTAGCCGACGACGTTTTTCAACTGAGCGGCAGGACAGGGGACGTCACCGTGGCCTACACATCCACTGAGCCGGTCGAAGACCTCGTCGCCGACGCCATGGGAGTCGTTTCGGGGAGCATATCGTCGACTCCCGGAGGAGCGGGCGCCTGATGATCGAGTGCACGATGAGGGATCGTAATGAGTGCACGATGAGGGATCGTAATGGGGTAACCCTGATCGAGCTCCTCGTCGTGGTGCTGATCGTCAGCATCCTCGCGGCCATCGCGCAGCCCCAGCTCACCAGCGTCATCGTCAAGGCCAAGGCGGCCGATGCCATCAGCGACATGCAGGTCGTTCGTGTGGCCGCCTATAGCTACCAATCGGACCAGCAGGCTTGGCCGTCCGACGTGGACCGCGGCATCGTCCCGCCGGGGCTCGAGGAGTACCTTCCCGGCGGCTTCGACCTCGTCAGTGACGACTACACCCTGGACTACGACTATTGGGGCGGATCGCCCTTCCTGGTCGGGGTCACACTGATCACATCGGACTCGATTCTCGGACGCACGGCATTGGAAATGCTGGCTTCACCCAAGTGGAACTCCGGGGATAAATACACCTGGGTGATCGAGTAAATTTGCCGTCCTAGCACGGTTGTGTAGAATGGGGAAAGTGTAGGCCTTTTCGGACCCGACCGGGAGGCCGAGTTCTCATCTCCACAGGCGTCTTAGACCGGGCACTCGTGAGCTTCGTCCACCTCCACACGCACTCCGAATACTCGCTCCTCGACGGAGCCAACCGCCTCACCGATCTCGTCCACCGGGCCAAAGAATACGAGATGCCCGGCCTTGCCCTCACGGACCATGGTTGCCTCTTTGGCGCTTGGGCCTTCCACAAACTTGCCAAAAAGCACGGGATCAAGCCGATCATCGGCATGGAGGCTTACGTGGCGCCGGGTGATCGACGCGACCGCTCCAAGGCCGGTTCGGGAGAACGAGCCTACTACCACCTGGTGCTCCTGGCTCGGGACATGGAGGGTTACAAGAACCTGGTGAAGCTGTCCTCCATCGGGTACACGGAGGGCTTCTATCACAGGCCGCGGGTGGATCGGGAGGTTCTGGCCGCCCACGCCGGAGGACTGGTAGTCAGCTCGGCATGTCTGGCCGGAGAAGTCGCACGTCACCTCTCGGCTGACAACTGGGAAGGTGCCCGCGAGGCCGCTAGCTGGTACGCCAACCTCTTCGAGGATCGGTACTACCTGGAGGTCCAGGCGCACGACTCCGAGGGACAGGCGGAGCTCAACGGAAAGATCTTCAAGCTCTCCGAAGAGATGGGCCTTCCGGTGATCGCGACCAACGACGCACACTTCCTCCGGGCGGAAGACCACGATGCGCACGACGTCCTGCTCTGTATCGGACTCGGTAAAGACCGAAGCGACACCCGCCGCATGCGATACGACGAGGGCCTCTACTTCAAGAGTGCTGCGGAGATCGTCGAACGATTCCCCGATCGCCCGGACGTCCTCGAGAATACTCTGAGCATTAACGACGGCGTGAACCTCGGCTTCGAGAAGACGTACCACCTGCCCGCGTTCCCGCTTCCCGACGACCACACCGACGAGAACGACTACCTCGTGTTTCTGGCTACCGAGGGTGCGAAACGGCGCTATGGCGATCCTCTGCCCGAAGCCGTCCAGGAGCGCCTCGATTACGAGTTAGGGGTCATCACCGAGACGGGGTATGCCGGCTATTTCTTGATCACGTGGGATTTCATCGACTGGGCCCGGCGCCACGGCATTCCGGTGGGACCGGGCCGGGGATCGTCCGCGGGTTCGATCGTCGCTTATTCACTCTGGATCACGAATCTCGATCCCCTGGCATTCAACCTCCTCTTCGAGCGTTTTTTGAATCCCGAACGGATCTCGATGCCGGACATCGACGTCGATTTCTGTTATGAACGGCGAGGCGAGGTAATCGAGTACGTGAAGGAAAAGTACGGGAAGAACGCGGTCGGGCAGATCATCACGTTCGGGACCATGAAGTCCCGCGCGGTGATCCGCGACGTGGGCCGAACCCTCGGGATGGAGCCGTCCGAGACCGACCGCATCGCGAAGATGATTCCCAACACGCCGGGACAGTCCTTCACCGTCGAGGAGGCGATCAAGAAGCTCAAGGAGGTGAAGGACCTATACGAGGAGGGGGGCCGATACAAGCAGCTCTTCGACTACTCCATGACGCTCGAGGGCCTGTCCCGGCACTCGTCGGTACACGCCGCAGGCATCGTGATCGCGCCGGGCCCGCTGGACGACTACGTGCCGGTCTGCATCCAGACCGGAAAGAACGGCTCGAACGGAGATACCTCCGAGGCGATGTACGTCACGCAGTACGACATGAACTGCCTCGAGGACGCAGGAATGCTCAAGATGGATTTTCTGGGTCTCAAGACACTCACGGTCATCCACGATGCCGTGGAGGCAGTCGTGGCCAGGATAGGCGACTTGAGGCACCCGGAATCCGGTACCGTCTTCGAGTCCATGGACGACGTTCCCCTGGACGATCCCGCCGTATACAAGATGCTCGCCAGGGGTGGGACGTCGGGCGTATTCCAGTTCGAGTCGCAGTTGGCGATCGAAAAGCTCAGAGCCATGCGCTGCGACCGCTTCGACGACCTGGTAGCCACCAACGCGCTGATCCGCCCTGGGCCGCTCGACTCAGGCATGGCGGACGCCTACATCAGGCGGAAAACAGGCCGGGAGGAGGTTCGCTACGACCATCCCGACCTCCAGCCGGTCCTCGAGCCCACATACGGCATCATCGTATACCAGGAGCAGGTGATGCAGATCGCGAACATCCTGGGGGGCTACAACATGGCCGAGGCCGATGTGCTCCGGAAGGCGATGGGCAAGAAGCTGGCTTCGCTCATCCGTGAGGAGCTCCGCCAGTTCGTCACGAAGGCCATCGCACGAGGCGTGGAGAAGCGCACGGCGGAGAGCCTCGCCGAGCAGATCGAGACCTTCGGACGGTACGGCTTCCCCCGCTCGCACTCCGCAGCGTACTCGGTCATCGCCTATCACACTGCTTGGTTGAAGGCACACTACCCCGCCGAATTCATGGCAGCCATGCTCTCGGCGGTCGTGTCCAACACCGACGATGTGGTCAAGTACATCGGAGAGTGCCGGGAACTCCCCCGTTACCTGCCGAAATTGAACGATGGTATTGCGGTCCTGCCGCCCGACGCGAACGAGTCAGGCTGGAAGTTCACGGCGGTAGGTGAGGCCCACATCAGGTTCGGTCTGGGCGCCATTCGTGGCGTGGGCTCGAGCGCGGTCAATTCCATCCTTAGCGCACGTGAAGCCGACGGGCCTTTCACTGCGATGTTCGAGTTCCTGGAACGCGTCGATCTCCGCGCTCTCAACAAACGTGCTGTCGAAGCGCTCATCACAGCCGGAGCCTTGGACTCGTTCGGCTACCGTTCGCAGCTCCTCGCCGGGCTCGATACCGCCTACTCGGAGATCAGCGCCCGAAGGGCCGAAGAAGAAGCGGGCCAGGCCTCACTCTTCGGCACCGGAGACGCGGCCCTCGAACGCAAAGACCCCGGCCTTCCGAACGTGCCAGGTTGGCCAGAGCAGGAACGGTTGAAGAGAGAGAAGGAAGCCCTGGGTTTCTTCATTTCCGGTCACCCGCTCGATCGGTATGCGGACGTCGTTAGGGCATTCGATCGTGTGAACACGGCCAACCTGAAGGACCATCTCGGACAGCCGCTCGACCTCGCCTGCGTCGTGACCAAGGTACAACGGCAGATCTCACGCCGTGACAGCTCCGAGTGGGGCAAGGTCACAGTCGAGGACTTTCACGGCACGGCTACGATCCTCGCTTTCAAGGACAACTGGCAGAAGTACAAGGAGACCCTTCAACAGGACGCCGTCGTGCTCATCTCCGGAAAGGTGAGCGGACGGGAGCGCGACGAGGAAGACCCACCCGTCTTCCTCGACGATGCCCGTCTTCTCGAAGGTGTATCCAACAGCGGCCAAGTGGCCCTTCAGATCGAGTTGCCGGTTGGCGGCGAGCTGGACGACAACGTATTCGCCAGAGCCAGGGAGATTCTGGTCGCCCACCCCGGGACGGCCCCCGTCGAGGTCCGCCTAGGCGTCGACAACGGACTCTCGGCCCCAGTATTACGGTCGCGGACGCTCAAAGCGGACCCCACCCACGACACCATAGAGGCGCTACAGAAGATGTTCGGGAAGGCCCGGGTACGCTTGGTGCGGGTCGGAGAAGGCAGGAGCGGGACGGACGCTGCGGCGTATTAGAAGTTTCTTACCAGCCTTCAGGGCTGCCGCACACGCCTTAAGCTGGCTTTGACGCCCGAAAGTTGATACCCCTCGACCCGAGGAACTCCGCATCGCGGGATGGGCGGGAGGCGCCCTCGAACACGTTCTTCCTCCAGGTGATCTCAAATCCTTCCAAGTTGGCGGCCACGACCGTGGCCTCGAGCTCTGCCTCGAGCAGAGCTCCAGCGATTCAGTGGGTCCACAAGTCGATGTTTCCCGTCCCCTCCGGCGGGACGGGCTTCAAGACAGTCACGTCAGCAATCTGTAACCGGCCACCCGGACGTAGCACCCGGAACATCTCATTCAAGACCAGTAACTTGTCGGGCGCCAAATTGAGGCAGCCGTTCGAGATAACGACGTCGGCCCACGCGTCCGGCACCGGCAACGACTCCATGTATCCCTCTCGGAACTCCACCTGATCGATACCCATCGTATCGGCCGCCGCCCGCCCTTTCTCGATCATGGCGGGCGTCATCTCTACCCCGATCACGTGACCGTCGACGCCGACCATCCGACCCGCGATCAGGCTGTCCAGGCCCGCTCCCGAGCCTACGTCCAACACATGCTCGCCAGGCTGAAGGGTTCCGAGACTGAAGGGGTTGCCCATCCCCGCGAACGACTCGACGACATCGCTGGGTATGTCTTCCATCCACTCCGGATCGTACTCGTTGATCTCGGTGGCGCGCTGTCCGGTGTTGAAGTGGAATCCCCTCGACGGGTCACAGGCCACATCCGTGTATTCCCGCTGGATTTCGTCCCGTAGGATTCTCACGGCCACGTTCGAGTCAGAAGACGCTCCCCGGATGGCGACTTCGTCGAACTCAGCCGAATACTCGGGGCGGAAGAGGAACGTCTTGAACGTTCCCACATCGTATTGCTCGCTCCCCTCTTCGATCCCGGCCTGATCCGGAAACGGAAGGTCGCGATGCGCAGTCTCCGTCATCAGAACGTACTCATCCAAGTCCACGGAATTCTTGAGCAGGCGATGCACGATGATCGTGTCGACCCCGGAAAGAACCGGGATCCCACCGACCTCGTTCAGAAATCCCTCCCCTGAGTGCGCAACGATCTTGAGCTTGAGGGTCGAGATGTTGGAGCAGGCCTCACACCGGCAAATGCTGTAGGATCCGATTTCGACGATGCTGCTCCCAAACGCCTTGAACATCTGTAAGATCCGCTCCACGAGGCGCTGGCCTCGGAGGTCCCATGCACTCGGGTCAACGGTCTTTGCGGCATACATGAACAGCGCATCGCCCTCCAATTCGACCAGTTCGAGAGGCACATCGACTTGACGGATGAGCGTCTCGATCAGTTCTCTGATGATCATCTGGCTATGAGCCACGGCTTTCCTGTGGGAGAGCATGAAATCCGTGTAGCCGCTGATATCCGCTACTATGAGCACCACGGGCGTGGGCTGCGCATCCAAAGCGGGGGGAGTCAGATCGGATCTGTCCATGACGACCTCCGACAGGGCGGCCCGTCTCGTGGTTCTGCCTTTCGGCGGGGGCAACTTCGACGACGATAAAAAGGGGTCGGAGGTGGGCTGCCGCGCAAGTCCACACCAACGTGACGGCACTCGAACACAAGGGGAACGTTCCCCGTTATCTTTCGCCTTTCGTCCCCATTCAAAGGGCTGAGCCTCCGCGGTGCCCAACATCACCGGATCCCATTCGACGGCGCCGATCTCATGATCACGATCACCCCGGTGCGCCGCGCCCTCATCCCCATCGATTCCGCCGCGGCCGCCCGTATCAGCGCCCCTAACTATGACGAGTTCCAGGGCGACAGGGAAATCTGGGAGCTGCTTCAAGTGAATCCCATGAGTGTGCTGCGCGTGACTATGGCTCATTGCCACGCAGACTCACCCGAAACGATCGGCCTACGTGATTCGCAAAGTGCGTTGGCCAATGCGGCCACCCAGATGGAGGACCTCAAGGCGAGCCAGCTGACGGAGGAGATGCGTGACATCCTCTGGGTCTACGAGATCGAAGACCCCAACCGGCCTTATGTGCGCCAGATCGGTCTGGGCGGCATGGCTAGGACCGACGAGATCCGGACTGACGCGACGCCGCAGGGGACCATTATCCGGAACGAGGGAGTCCGTGAGCCGAAGGCACGGGGCCGGGCCGACCTGATCCAGGCCACAAAAGCGATCATCGGCATGGTGAACAACGGAGTCGACGACGTGTCGGGCGAGTTCCAGGGCCACCTGGAGGCACACGCATCAGGCGCTCCGCCGGATCTCGAGGTGCCCGATCAGCATGGGAACCGGCACCGTGTATGGATCGTCCGGGACGAGCAGACCATCCAGCGCTTGCAAGCGCTCCTCGCGGCGGAGCCGCACGCTTATGTGGCCGACGGGAATCACCGGAGCGCGGCCGCGGCCATGCTCGGATACGAACACTTCCTGAGCGTCTTCTTTCCGGCTCGCACAATGGGTATCCGGCCATACAACCGGCTCGTGCACACTTCAGCGCTTCCTGCGGATCAGCTGGCCGCTGCAATCCAGGAGAGGTTCGAACTAGACTCACCCACCGGCGCGGACGCCGACGCGGACTACCAGCCCACCGAAACCCATGAGATCGGTCTCTACACCCCTGACCGCGGTTGGCTGCGCCTGCGACCCTTGCCGGGGACGTTCGATCCGAACGACGCCGCCGAAGCCATAGACTACGGCATCGTCCAGAAGAACCTCTTCGCGCACGTCTTCGGGATTGCCGACGCTGGCGACGACCGGCTCACCTTTGTCGGCAGCAACAAAGATGCGGCCTGGCTGCAAGGGGAGGTGGACGAAGGGCGTGCGGCGTACGCGGTAACACTCCCCGCTGTCACCATGGAGGAGTTCATCGAAGTGTGCCGCCAGAACCGGCAAATGCCGCCCAAATCGACCTGGTTCGAGCCGAAGGTCCGGAGCGGGCTGGTGATGGCTCTGCTGGACGCAGAAGGCTCTTGAAGCCGTCCTAGGAGGCATCTCCCGGGTCGGTGGAGGCATCCGGTTCGGAGGGCTCGTCCCCAGTCACACCAGGGCGTTCGCCTATCCCATATTTGACGGCCGCATAGAGTCGCTTCCCTTCCGACGCCTCGCGGGTTCGGTTTCGCTCCCGGACCTTGAGCAGGTGGACCGTGGACGAAACACCCACCACCACCGCAGTAAGGATCGCCATCCGCGAAGCCGTCTCCAAGGATCCCGACATGGGTAGAGCGGCGGCCATCAACGCCATACCAGAGAGACCCTCCAGCACCGCCAAGGTGACACCCAGGAGTGCCGTCACACGGGCGCGGGCCTTTAACAATGCGGAAACAACCGCGAATCCCCCGAAAAGAAAAAGGAGAATGAGAGGGAGAAATTCGTTCTGGGACATTCCCGATCCTCCATGGTGGAGTTTCCGTCTTTTCGCTCGTCGAGCATCTGGCCACGTAGCGAACGCGGATGTTAATTCACAGCCATTGGTCGGGCCAGCCGAAAGAGTAGTCACACGCCAAGACTTGCCACATCGCCGTCGAGGGGCCCAATTACTCGCGCCATGACCAATCCTTCTGACCGCAGCGACCTCCCCAGCCGAAACTATTGGCGCGCCAATCTCACTTATGTGGGCGCCCTGATGGCCGTATGGTTCGTCATCTCATACGGGGCTGGAATCCTCTTCGTCGAGCCGCTCAACCGTTTCCACCTGCCGGGAACCGGCTTCCCACTCGGGTTCTGGTTCGCCCAACAGGGCTCCATCTACGTCTTCGTCATCTTGATCTTCGTGTACGTGTTCCTCATGAACCGTCTCGACCGCGAGTTCGGGGTCGACGAGGACGCCGAGTGAGGGGCGTACGATGAACGTCCAAGCCTGGACCTTCGTACTGGTGGGGCTTTCCTTTGCCCTCTACATCGGCATCGCCGTGTGGTCCCGCGCGCACTCCACTAGCGAGTTCTACGTCGCGGGCACCGGGGTCTCACCCCTGGCGAACGGCATGGCGACCGCTGCGGACTGGATGTCCGCGGCCTCGTTCATCTCCATGGCGGGGATCATCTCCTTCGCGGGTTATGACGGGTCGGTGTACCTCATGGGGTGGACCGGCGGGTACGTACTGTTGGCGCTTCTCCTCGCCCCCTACCTCAGAAAGTTCGGCGCCTACACGGTGCCCGACTTCGTGGGGGACCGATACTACTCTCAGACCGCGCGTATCGTGGCCGTGGTGTGCGCCATATTCGTGTCGTTCACGTATGTCGCCGGCCAGATGCGCGGCGTGGGGATCGTCTTCAGCCGCTTCCTAGAGGTGCCCATCGAGCTCGGTGTGTTCATCGGCATGGGGATCGTGTTCTTCTATGCCGTCCTGGGCGGCATGAAGGGCATCACCTATACGCAGGTGGCTCAGTACTGCGTGCTGATTTTCGCCTATCTGGTGCCCGCGATCTTCCTCTCGCTCCTGATCACCGGCAACGTCATCCCTCAAATTGGATTCGGCGGTGTGGACCAAACGAGCGGGACCTTCCTGCTCGACCAGCTGAACGGTCTACATCGGGACCTGGGCTTCGCCGCCTACACCTCTGGCGAAAAATCCACGATCGACGTCCTCTTCATTACGGCGGCCCTCATGGTGGGTACCGCCGGTCTCCCGCACGTGATCATCCGATTTTACACGGTGCCCAGAGTAAGAGACGCCCGCCTCAGCGTAGGCTTTGCACTTGTGTTCATCGCCCTGCTTTACACGGCCGCGCCGGCTGTTGCCGTCTTCGCACGGACCAACCTGCTGAATACGGTGTCTGAGCAGCCGTACTCGGAGATGCCCGAATGGTTCTCGACCTGGGAAGCGACGGGGCTGATCTCGTTCGAGGACCGAAACGGCGACGGCGTCATCCAATACGTCGGCCCGGAGGCGCGGGACGTATCAGGAATTCCCATCGAGAACGAGCTCATCATCGATCGGGACATCATAGTCCTGGCCAACCCGGAAATTTCGGGCCTCCCCAACTGGGTCATCGGTTTGGTGGCGGCCGGAGGTCTGGCTGCCGCCCTGTCCACAGCGGCGGGGCTGCTCCTCGTCGTTTCGGCCGCGGTGAGCCACGACCTTCTCAAACGCAGCTTCAAGCCGGACATCACAGAACGCGGGGAGCTCATTGCAGCCCGCGTCAGTGCCGGGCTCGCTGTGGGGGTGGCGGGCTACCTCGGAATCAATCCGCCGGGATTTGTGGCGGAGGTTGTCGCGTTCGCCTTCGGGCTCGCCGCGGCCTCTTTCTTCCCAGCCATCATCATGGGGATTTTCTCCAAACGCATGAACCGCGAAGGAGCCGTCCTGGGGATGATCGCAGGGATTACGTTCACAGCCGCATACATCGTCTACTTCAAGTTCATCAACCCGAGCGCGAACACCGCCGACAACTGGTGGTTCGGCATCTCCCCCGAAGGGATCGGCGCCCTCGGTATGCTGGTGAACTTCACGGTCGCGCTCACGGTCTCGCGGTTCACACCTGCGCCACCGACCCGGATCGCGGACCTGGTGGAGCGTATCCGTGTGCCGAAGGGCGCCGGGGAGGCCCACGAGATCAGCGCGTGAGGCCCACACTACTCACGGGATTCTGAGTTTGGCCAAGCCCACAAAAATCACGGGGAACAGCCTCCGGCACGCGTTCAGAGAGATCATCTGGCCCCGCCGCAAGCTCGTCGCGATTGGCCTCTTCCTGGTGGTTCTCAATCGACTCAGCGGCCTGGTCCTTCCATACTCCACCAAGTACCTGGTCGACGACGTACTCGGCCAGGGTCAGTTCGACCTGCTCTACCCGCTACTGGGAGGCTTGCTGGTGGCCGTGATCATTCAGGCCGCTTCTGCTTATCTCCTCACGCTCCTCCTCAGCGTCGAAGCGCAGCACCTGATCGCCCAACTCCGCTCCCAGGTCCAGCAGCATGTACTCAGCCTGCCCGTGCGTTTCTTCGACAGCATGAAAACCGGAGAGTTGGTCTCTCGCATCATGGACGATGTCGAAGGGGTCCGTAATCTGGTGGGAACCGGCCTGGTTCAACTGGTCGGGGGCACGATCACCGCCGTCGTGGCGTTCACCTTCCTCGCCACCATCGACTTCGTGATGACGCTGCTCGTCCTGGTCCCCTTGGGGCTCTTCACCCTCGTGTCGACCCGGGCGTTTCAGAGGCTGCGTCCGGCGTTCCGCGAGCGCGGCAAGCTCCGCGCGGAGGTGACGGGGCGCCTGACGGAGGCCCTCGGGGGCATTCGTATCATCAAGGGTTTTCATGCGATCGAGAAGGAGGGCGAGATCTTCGAGGCCGGGGTGCTTGGCATCTTCCGGAACGTCAAACAGACGTTGACAACGACGAGCACCGTCACGAGTCTCGGCACGTTTTTCATCGGCACCGCGAGCGTGCTCATTATGGGCTACGGCGGCCAGCAGATCCTTCAGGGGTCACTGACGCTGGGGGATCTTTTCCAGTTCACGCTTTTCATGGGATTCCTGGTCGGACCCATCGTACAAATGGCCAACATCGGAACCCAAATGACCGAGGCGTTCGCCGGCCTCGATCGGACCGCGGAGCTCCTCTCCTGGCCCGCTGAGGACGACGATCCGCGGCGTACCGAGACCATGCCGAGCGTCGAGGGGCACCTCGTGTTCGAGGACGTCAGCTTCGCGTACGATGAAGACAAGCCGGTGCTCCGCGACATCAACTTCGACGCCGAGCCGGGAACGGTCATCGCCCTCGTGGGCAGCTCGGGATCCGGCAAGTCGACGCTGGCCGGACTGGCCGCGACCTTCCTGACGCCCGACTCCGGCAGGGTCCTCATGGACGACGTCGACCTGGCTACCGTGAAGTTGTCGAGCTACCGGTCACAACTCGGCCTGGTGCTGCAGGACGACTTTCTCTTCGACGGCACAATCCGCGAGAACCTTCTCTTCGCGCGGCCCGCTGCCACGGACATCCAGCTGCAGGATGCGGCCGAGCAGGCCTACGTCACGGAGTTCACCGATCGCTTCCCGGATGGCCTGGACACGGTGATCGGTGAGCGTGGGGTCAAACTTTCAGGCGGTCAGCGCCAGCGGGTCACCATTGCTCGGGCGCTGCTATCCGATCCACGAGTGCTGTTACTCGACGAGGCCACGTCCAGCCTCGACACGGAGAGCGAGGCGCTGATCCAGCAGAGCCTGGGCGGACTTCTCCAGGATCGCACGACTGTCGTCATCGCCCACCGTCTCTCGACCATTCAGCGAGCCGATCTCATCCTTGTCATCGAAGACGGGGAGATCGTGGAACGCGGGCGCCATGACGAGCTGATCGAAATTGACGGGCGTTACCACCAACTTTACACCCTACAGGCGAGGATCTAGAGGCCGCAACCATGGAGGAGAAGATGCCTGACGAGGCGAACGAGCAGAGGATTCGTGTACTAAATGGTGGTCCGTACCGAGTGGAGGGGGGAGTGCCAATCCTCGATCACGAGGGCGCCGGGATCGAGGCTCCTCCGGCGTATTCCCTCTGCCGGTGTGGGGGATCGGAAAACAAGCCGTTTTGTGACGGCACCCACAAGAGCAACAATTTCAACGGGCAGGAGTTCGCCAGCAAAGACACCGCTTCGGATCGGGCCGAGAGCTTCGTGGGCGAGGGCATCACGATTCACGACGATAAGAGCCGCTGCGCTCACGCCGGAGTGTGCACGGACAATCTGAGGCAAGTGTTCAGGTTGGGCGTGGAGCCGTGGACCGACCCGAACGCAGCGGGGGCCGATGAGATTGCCCGGGTGGTAAGCCTGTGTCCGTCGGGCGCTCTGAGCTACTCGATGGCGGGCTCGTCCGAGCTGGTCGAGATCTCCGAGGGGCCAAGTATCACTGTGGCGAGGGATGCGCCCTACGCCGTGCGAGGTGTTCAAGTGGTAGCGGGCGATGGCGAGGCGTACGACGCTCGTGAGCGGCAGACGCTTTGCCGCTGCGGTGGCTCCCGTAATAAGCCGTTCTGTGACGGGTCACACTGGTACATGGGGTTCAAAGACCCCGCTTGACTCAGCCCAGCGTGCCCTTAATGATATTCGCTATGCGACGGTCACCCTTTCAACGGCTCTTGGCCAGCCTTCTGCTCCTCATCCTCGGAGCACTAGGAACGGGCCTCCCATCGCACAGCCACAGGGTAGCCGACGATGCCAGCCAGCAGTTGGTCGCCCCTGAGCACCACGACCACGGGGTCGTCCTGACCGAGCAGACGGACCGAATACCCGCGGGCCCAACGTTATTGACGGTGTTCGCGGAAACGACCGCCCTCGCCGATCCTCCGGTGGTTATCATACCGGATGTCGTGCGCCGCGAGCTCGACCTCCCTCGAGAACGTGCTCCCCCTTCCACTTCTCCGCGCGCCCCTCCCCTCCCCGTCTGATTCCGAGCGCCCGCCAGCGCCCGGACCCCTACCCGTACATCCCTGGATCAAGCTGTTTCGGCTGCCGCCCACCCAGGCGGTACCGGACCGGCACAACAAATTCCGGAGCAACGCTGTGAACCACACGACCAAGATGCTCATGCTGGCCGCCGTCCTCGGCTCGTGGTCCGGCGCTATACGGGCGCAGGAGCCCTCGAGCCGAATGAGCCTGGATGAGGCGCTCCGCCTCTTCGTACAAAACAATCCAGAGTTGCGCCTCGCCCACACTCGAGAAGCGGAGGCTGAGGGGCTCGCGCGTCAGGCAAACGCGTTCCCGAACCCTGCGGTAGCCGTCACACATGAGCCTCTGTCCCGGAATGGCCAGAACTACTCTGAGACGTATCTGAACCTGACTCAACGCTTTCCACTCCCCGGGGAGCGGAGCGCCAGACGGGACGCAGCGGGCTGGGTCCTGGAAGCTGCCCGGGCGCGGGTGCTCGCCGACAGCGCCGGTCTCTTCTTCGAGGTGAAGCGAGCCTTCGTGGAAACCGGCTTGGCAGAGGTCCGTCTCGCCATGACCGAACGAGTTGCGGAGGTCTTTCGTCAGGGTGCACAAGACGCCGTCATACGGGAAGCCGAAGGAGACATCTCGCTCTACAGCCTGCAACGAATCCGGGTTGAGTGGGTCCGCTACGAGAATTTTCTCGCCGAGGCTGGACTGGCCTCCGCGGCCGCCCAAAGAAGCCTCGCCCTGCTGATTTTTCCGGGCGGTGAGGTGTACGGAAACGCGGAAACGATCCGGGTAGCCCCCCTCGAGCTACTCGGTGTTCCGCCCCTCGAGTTGGTCCTTGATCGCGTCTTGGAGAGCGCCATCGACCGGAGACCCGAATTGGCTGCCGCCGACGCGGAGTTGGAAGCTGCCAGGGCCGGCGGCCGACTGGCTCGTGCAGAGCGTATCCCGGACATAACGGCCACCGGTGGATACAAGCGCCAGTCGGACGGCTTCAATGGTGCTTTCCTCGGTTTATCCGTTCCCCTCCCCATTTTCGATCGACGCGGCGGAGCCGTGGCGACCAGCGAGTCACAGGTCCGCGCTTCCGAGGAGCGTCTCGAGCTGACTCGCCGGCAGGTGCAGGCCGATCTACGAAAAGCCATCGAGTCCTACCACAGCCTGCAACTCCGTGGCGCTCTTCTGGAGGAGGATATCCTGGGCGGGGATCCCGATCTCTTGGAGATCGCCCAAGTGGCGTACGACGCTGGAGAGATGACACTCGTGGAACTTCTGGACGCCGCGGAGGCGCTTCGGGATGCCCACTCCGCCGAGGCCAAGCTCAGGTCCGACCTCTGGATCGCGTACTACGACCTCGAGCGGGCTATGGGCGGATTCGACGCCGGCCCTGAACCAGAGACCACCTCGCCGGAGATTGGACGATGATTCCTAAACGGCGTCGGGTCATACTCCGTCGGTCCGTACTCCGCCTGATGATGGGCGGAAGGCTTGGTACGGCGATCCTGGCCGGACTCACCCTCGCGGGCAGTTCCTGTGGTGGCCCCGATTCCGACGTCCAGGACCCGGAGATCGGCATGGTGGTGGTGACCCAGTGGAACGACTCCACCGAACTCTTCCTCGAATATCCACACCCGGTCGCCGGGCAGCAAACCGGCAATTGGGCGATTCACCTCTCGGTTATGGAGGACTTCCAGCCAATTAGTTCAGGACGCCTGACCGTCACCTTCAGGAACGAAGAGGATCGGGTCGAGACCTTTCTGGTAGAGGCCCCGGCCCGGGACGGGATCTTCCTCCTCGATCCACTCCTGAAGGAGGCTGGTGGCTACCGAGTAGAACTTTCTCTCGTCAGCCCTCAAATGAACAGCCGGCATGTGCTTTCGCAGGTCTCTGTGTTTTCGAGCTTCGAGGAGGCATCAGCCGTCGAGGATGGGGAGGACGATGGGGGGGCCGCTGGGATCGCGTTCCTGAAGGAGCAGCAGTGGGTGATTCCATTTGCGTTGGAACCGGTCGCAGAGCACGAGGTTCAACGGACCGTCCCTGTGCCGGGCGAGATCGTTCCCCCTGATGGGGCCCTCGTGCAGGTGAGCGCCTTGGTGGACGGCATCGCACCGGCCGACAAGAACCGCAACGCTCCCTCGGTAGGTGAGCCGGTCCGGGCGGGACAGATCCTGGTTGTTCTTGCCCCCACGGCTCAGGAGGGCGGCTTTGCGCAGGCACGTGGCCGAGTTGAACGGCTGGCGCGAGAAGTCCAACGTAGTGAGCGGCTTGTCGAGGCCGGGGCGATTTCCCGGACGCGCCTCGAAGAAGCCCGGCATGACCTGGAGGTCGCACGCGCCGAACTGGACGCCATGGGTGGTGGCACGGATGGCGACTACAGCTTGAGCCTGCGAGCCCCTATCTCTGGCGTAGTTGCGGAACGGAGCTTTCTGCCCGGGAGCCGTGTGGAGGCCGGCGAGCCTCTCTTCACCATCGTGAATCCTTCGACGGCGTGGCTCCGCGTGCAGATGTCGGCCGCGACGGCGACTAATGTGCCCGAAGGAGCCCGGGCTACATTTACCACGGAGGACTCGGACCAAGTATTCACGACGTCCAGGCGTCTCTCGGTCGGAAGTGTCATGAACCCGGAGACCCGGACCATCCCCGTGGTCTTCGAGGTTGAATCCGCGAGAGGGCCCTTCACCTTCGGCCAGTTGGCCCAGGCCACCGTGCCCATCGGGGGGGTGACGAACGGCATAGCCGTTCCCAACACTGCCATCCTCGATGACAATGGGACCGCAGTGGCATACGTACAGACCGGTGGTGAAACCTTTGTGCGTCGGGCCCTTACGCTGGGTGCCCGTGACGGGACTCGAACCCGAGTCCTGGCGGGGCTCAACCTCGGGGAGCGGGTCGTGACCGTGGGCGCCTATCAGGTTCGTCTCGCCTCCTTGTCCGGCGGCGACTTCGCCGGCGGCCACAGCCACTGAGGTATCGACGATGTTGGGTAACCTGATCCGCTGGTCCATCGACAACCACTTCTTCGTATCGGTCTCGGCTACCATCCTCCTGGTCGCCGGAGCCATCACGGCCGGCCGCATGCCCGTGGAAGTCTTCCCGGATCTGACTGCCCCCACGGTGACCGTGCTGACCGAAGCACACGGGATGGCGCCCGAGGAAGTGGAAACCATTGTCACGTTCCCGGTCGAAACCGCCGTGAACGGCGCTACCGGCGTACGCCGGGTTCGCTCCTCCACCTCCCAGGGCATCAGCATTGTCTGGGTAGAGTTCGACTGGGGCACTGACATCTTCCGTGCCAGGCAGATCGTGAACGAGAGGCTCCAGCTCGTAACATCGGGGCTTCCTGAGGGCGTGGGTACGCCTGTGCTTGCCCCGATCTCGTCCATCATGGGTGAGATCATGTTGATCGCAGTGACTGGGACAGGTGCAGTATCGGACATGGATGTGCGTTCCATCGCCGACTGGACGATCCGACGGCGTCTGCTCGCGCTCCCGGGCGTCGCCCAAGTGATTCCTTTGGGAGGGGACGTCAAGCAATATCAGGTTCTGGTCAGCCCCGCCCTGCTGGCCGCCTTCCACGTCACTCTTCAGGACGTTTTACAGTCGGCTGAAGGCTCCAACGTGAACGCCTCGGGCGGCGTGTTCATGGAGCGGGGGCAGGAGTACCTCATCCGTGGGACCGGACGGGTTCAGCACCTCGACGATATCGCACAGACGGTGGTCGCGGTACGGGAAGCAACGCCGATCACGATCGGCAATGTGGCCGACGTGCGGATCGGAGCCGCCACCCGGATCGGAGAAGGATCGGCCAACGCCGAACGGGCCGTCATCCTGACCGTACAAAAACAACCCGACACGAACACCCTGGAGCTCACTGAGAGGATCGACCAGGAGCTTTCGGATATCGAGTCGACCCTGCCCACAGGTATAGAGATCAATCGGAGCATATTTCGGCAGGCCAACTTCATCGAGACGGCCGTGGACAACGTCCTGGAGGCGCTTCGCGACGGAGCGATCCTGGTCGTCGTGATCCTCTTCCTCTTCCTGTGGAGCGCCAGAACTACCTTCATTTCCGTGCTGGCGATCCCGCTCTCACTGATCACATCAGTGTTGGCGCTGAAGGTCATGGACATCACGATCAACACGATGACGCTGGGCGGTATGGCCATAGCCATCGGCGCACTGGTCGACGACGCAGTGATCGTGGTCGAAAACGTGTTCCGACGCTTGCGGGAGAATCAACACAGGGCGCCCGACGAGCGCAGGCCCGTTCGCGAGGTGGCATACGGGGCTTCCAAGGAGATCCTAACGAGCATCGTCATCGCCACGCTGATCATCATGGTCGTGTTCCTGCCGCTCTTCCTTCTCTCTGGCGTCGAGGGCCGCATGCTCCAGCCGCTGGGATTGGCGTACATCGTCTCGATCCTGGCGTCTCTCATCGTCGCGCTCACCGTCACTCCGGCGCTCTCCACCTACCTTCTGCCTCGGTCGAGGGCGATGCAAACGGACGAGGAGAGTTGGGTAGCCCAAACGCTGAAGCGATCCTACGCGACGATTTTGGAGCGGATCCTGCACCACCCACGGCCCGTCATGACGGGTGCCGCCGTACTCTCGATTGCGTCGCTAGCTGTCCTGCCGTTCCTCGGCCGTTCCTTTCTTCCGGAGTTCCAGGAAGGCTCGCTCGTGATCAGTGCCCTCACAGTGCCCGGCACCTCCCTCGACGAGTCCGACGCGCTCGGACGGCGGATTGAGCAGACCCTTCTGGCCCATCCGGCGGTCGTGGAGACCGCCCGCCGTACCGGTAGAGCCGAGCTCGATGAGCACGCCCAAGGGGTAAACGCCGCCGAGATCGACGCGCGGCTGGAGCTGGCCGGCTACGAGTACGACGCGGTTCTGGAAGAGTTGCGTGCGAACCTGGCCGCGGTACCGGGAACGGAGATTGCGATAGGCCAGCCGATCGGCCACCGGATCGACCACATGCTCTCGGGAACGCGGGCTAGCATCGCCGTGAAGCTCTTCGGGCCCGACCTGTACGAACTACGAGCGCTGGCCGGGGAAATCGAAACCGTGATTCAGGCGGTCGAAGGCACAGTGGACGTCGCCGTGGAGCAGCAGGCGGACGTCCCCCAAGTGAAGGTACAGATGGCCCGGCCCGGCATGGCTCGTTATGGGGTGACGCCCAAAGTTCTTGCCGATGCCATCGACGTTGCTTTCGCGGGGGAGGCGGTCACCCAAGTACTGGAGGACCAGCGGGCCTTCGATCTCGTGGTCCGGTTCGCACCTGAATATCGGGGGAGCCTCGAAGCTGTGCGCCGCGCGAGGATCGACACGCCCGTCGGCTCGCAGGTCACCCTCGGATCTCTAGCCGATGTTCGCTTCGACATGGGCCCCAACGCCATCTCCCGCGAGGACGTCGAGCGCGTGATCGTAGTTCAGTCTAACGTTGCGGGCCGGGACGTGGGGAGCGTCGTGGAAGACATCGAAAGAGGAGTACGGACGGCGGTCGATCTACCCCCCGGGTACCACATTGAATACGGTGGCCAGTTCGAATCCGCTGGTGCGGCCGCACGCACCATAGGACTCATGAGCCTGCTGTCCCTGGCGGCTATCTTCCTGCTTCTCTTCATCGAGTTCGGCTCCGTTCGCCAGGTCCTCCTGGTCATGGTGAACCTGCCTTTGGCCTTGATAGGCGGAGTTATTGCCGTGTGGATCACTGGCGGAGTGCTCAACGTCGCGACGTTGGTGGGGTTCATCACCCTCTTTGGGATCGCCGTCAGGAACGGGATCCTGATGGTGAGCCACTACAACCACCTGCTCTACGAGGGGGCACCACTCCGCCAAGCCGTGATCCAGGGCTCGATGGAACGGCTGAACCCGATCATGATGACCGCGCTCACCGCGGGCCTGGCCCTCCTGCCTTTGGCGCTCTCCGGAGGGGAGCCGGGGAACGAGATCCAGAGCCCGATGGCAGTGGTCGTACTGGGCGGCATCCTCACGTCCCTCGCGCTGAACATGGTGGTGGTACCTGTGCTTTTCCTCAGGTACGGAACCCGGTGACGACGTAGCCGCCTATTCCGCCTCTGCACCCCCGTCTGCGGGAAATCGCCGCCCACTCTCGGCGAAGTACTCGTCATCCGTCATCTCCCGTCCCATGTCGATCCATTCCTCGTCCGTCATTCGCGCCCGGCCATTGAGGACGGGTGGAGCGTCCTTCCCCGCGAGGTAACGAAAGCGCGGGGTCGGATCGTCGAGCGCATCGGCGATGACCTCGGCCACGGCGCTCGGCGGGTCAGCGGCTCGGCGAGCGTTCCCATACAGCGACTGCATCCTTCTCAGGTGAGGGGCGTACGGTCCCTCGCCCACCTCGACCGCAACACCCTTGTCGAGGATCGGAGTCGAGATGAACCCCGGCTCGATCACGATAACTCGGATTCCGAGCCGCCTCGTTTCGATTGCGACCGCCTCGCTCAAAGCCTCCAGAGCGTACTTGGTCGCGGCGTAGATCCCATGGCCGGCACTCACGACGCGTCCCGCGACGGACGAGATGTTCACGATCGTGCCGCTTCCCTGCTCCCTCATCGCCGGAAGCACGGCCTGCATCATCCGGAGCGGTCCGAAGACGTTGGTCTCGAAGACGGCCTTGGCCTCCTCGAGGGGTACCTCCTCGACGCTCGTGAGCTTCAGGAGGCCGGCATTGTTCACAAGAACGTCGATCCGACCGGAACGTTCGATGACGCCGTCAACGGCGGAGGCTACCGACGCGGAGTCGTCGACGTCCAGCGTCATGACCTCAAGATCCAGCCGCCCCTCTTCCGCGGCACTCCGGAGCGCGCCGCCGGAAGTATCCGGCGTACGCATGGAGGCGTAGACCGTATGGCCCAGTCGTGCAAAGTGAAGGGCGGTGGCCTCACCAATGCCGCTGCTGGCCCCTGTGACGAGGGTAACCGTCATGGGTTCTTCAGCTTGTGAGCGAACTTCTGCCTGAGTTTGGCGACTTTGGGGTTGATCACGATCTGGCAGTAGGGCTGATTCCCGTTTCTGCGAAAGTACTCCTGATGTTCCGGCTTGGCCGGATAGAATACGTCGAAGGGTGTGACTTCCGTGACGATCGGATCAGCCCAAACGCCCTCTGCGGTCAGAGCTGCGATCATCACCTCCGCGGTCTCTTTTTGCTCCGGCGAGTGGTAATAGATCGCCGAACGGTATTGAGGGCCGACATCGCCCCCCTGACGATTCAGAGTCGTGGGGTCGTGCATGGCAAAGAAAACCTCGAGGGTCTCCCGGAAGCTCGTGACGGACGGGTCCACCCGAAGCTGCACCACCTCGGCGTGTCCGGTGCGGCCCGAGCAAAGTTGCTCGTACGTCGGATTCGGCTCGGGCCCGCCCGAGGCGCCCGACACCACGCTCTCGACGCCCTCGAGTAACTCGAAGACCGCCTCCAGGCACCAGTAGCAGCCCCCACCGAGGGTCACGAGTTCCCGCGATCCGTCGCTCATTCGGAGTTCACGCCGCCGCCAGACATTCGATTTCCACGCGTCCATTTCCCGACAGTCCAGAAGCTCCGACGGCGGTCCGAGCCGGTTTGTTCTCGGGAAAGAACTCCGTGTAGACCTCGTTCATGGCAGACCACTCAGCCATATCGGCCAGGAAAACGGTGCACTTCAGGACTCCGTCCATCGAGGATCCGAAGCGTTCGAGCGCGTCCTGGATGGACTCGAGAGCAGCGCGTGTCTCGGGCTGAATCCCACGCTCCCCGCCCAGTCCGAGTTTTCCGGACAAGAAGAGCAGGTCTCCGTGGCGAACCCCTTCGGAGAACGGCAAACGAGCACTGGGATTCAGATACTCCGGGGCCACGGCCTGCTGAATCGCTGGTTGCGCAGCGTCAGCCTCTGATGAGGGCGGTTGGCAAGCGACGATTGTGAGGGATAGGGCAACAGCGGCGGCGGCTCGAAGCATGGTGTTCCTCCAGAACGAGATGACTGGTTGGTCGAACTTACGCGCGCCGCCCCCGGGTGGCACGGCCCACTGCACATCTTCAACGACCTTGAAGGTCGCTCAGCCTTGCGGCAGAGGCGCATACCCACCCAATTGGTCGCCCTCGACCCGCCACAACCGACGGAGAGCATCATGCTGGGTTCGCACCTTCGTACATGGTCGAACTGACCGAGCACAGTTTTGAGGCGACGCAGCGCTCGGGTGTCGTATCGGCGCTGCTCACGTGCCCGGCGAAGGCCAATTGCCTGCTCGTACTGGCGCACGGAGCCGGCGCGGGGATGCGGCATGTTTTTATGGAAGCTCTGGCAGGTCACCTGGCCGCTCGGCGTATTGGCACGTTCCGGTACCAGTTCCCCTACATGGAGCAGGGTCGCCGACGCCCCGATTTTCAGCCCATTCTCCTGAAGACTGTACGGTCGGCGGTATCTGCCGCCTCGGCGCTCTCGGACAGGCTTCCCCTTTTTGCAGGCGGCAAATCGATGGGTGGACGTATGACCTCCCTGGCGGCGTCGAAGGGGCCTCTCGCGGCTGTCCGAGGCATCGTTTTCTTCGGCTTTCCCCTCCATCCGGTCCAGAAGCCGGGTATCGAACGGAGTGATCACTTGAGGGCAGCCGGCGTTCCGCTGCTCTTTCTACAAGGGACCCGGGACAAGCTGGCCCCGCTCGATCTACTCGAGCCTGTTTGCCAAGATCTCGCGCAGGGCGCTACGCTGCACATGGTGGAAGGAGCGGATCACGGTTTTCACGTACTGAAGAGGTCCGGTCGCACGGATGATGACGTTCAAGACGAACTCGCGGATGCGACCCGAACCTGGATCGACGGTCTCATGCCGTGACAGCGGCGTGACCGACTTTCGCAGGAGACGATCCCAGTAACGGAGAAGTCCCAATGTCGATCTGGATAAAGAGGATGCGGCGCGTATGCTCAGGTCTGGCCGCCGCATTCACGTTGATCGCGGGGAGTGTGGCGAGTCAGGAGCTACAACTCGAGCCCCATCAAGAATTGGCGCGCGAATTGTTCCGGGAACTCATCGAAATTAATACAGTCGAATCCGAGGGGACGGCTCTGGCCGCAGAGGCGATGGCGCGTCACCTTCTCGCCGCTGGGTTCCCTGGGGAGGACGTCCAGATCGTCGGTCCGAACGATCGGAAGGTGAACCTGGTCGCCAGACTCCGCGGCCGGGATACGGGCCGTGCGCCCATCCTCCTCTTGGCACACCTCGATGTGGTGGAGGCCCTCCGCTCCGACTGGTCGATCGACCCTTGGACGTTTACCGAAGCCGACGGCTACTACTACGGACGGGGTGTCACGGACGACAAGGACGAAGCGGCAATCTACACGGCCAACCTCATCCGGTATAAAGAAGAAGGGTTCGTGCCGAACCGTGACATCATCGTGGCTCTCACCGCCGACGAAGAGGGCGGCCCGGCCAACGGAGTCGAATGGCTCCTGGAGAACCGCCGAGACCTGATCGACGCAGAGTATGCGCTCAACGAGGGAGGCGGAGGAGCCCTCAAGGACGGCATACGGCAACTGAACTCCGTCCAGGCCAGTGAGAAGGTGTACCAAAACTTCGACCTGCGGGCCACCAACCCTGGTGGTCACAGCTCGCTCCCACGGGACGACAACGCCATCTATGAACTGGCGAGCGTACTCACGCGCATCAGCCAGCACAATTTCCCGGTCATGTTGAACGAGGTCACCGAAGCTTATTTCCGCGGAACTGCGGCGGTGGAGGGTGGAGCCATTGCGGAGGACATCCGGTCCGTCCTGGAGAACCCGGGGAACGAGAGGGCCGTGAGTCGCTTAGCCAGCGGAGGACATTGCCTGGAGGACAGAGGGCCGTCCCAAGCGTTTCCGCACTTGAATGCTCGGCTCAGGACCACCTGTGTGGCCACGCGCCTGAGCGGCGGGCACGCCGACAACGCGTTACCCCAGACCGCCGACGCCTTGGTCAATTGCCGCATGCTCCCGAACCACAACCCCGCCCAGGTGCTTCTCACGCTTAGAGAGCTAGCAGGCCCGGGGGAGAATGGCTACAACGAAAGCTTCAACGGGACGCTGGGCGAAGAAGTCCTGAAGCGGGAGATCTTCTACTCGTTGGAGGAGGCGAAAGTGCTCATCGAACAGTGGCGGCGGGAGTACAACACCATCCGACCCCACAGCTCGCTCCGCTACCGACCACCGGCCCCCGAAGCGCTACGGCCCGATCCCTTCTTCTTGAATCTGCCCAAGCTTAACGGCCCTCACCCCAGGCTTCAGGAGGCCCTTGGACTAACACAGTAGGTGGTACCACTATTGGGGGGGCCGGTCACTCGAGCTGAGAGGGTACACGACTCAACAGGTGGCCGAGATTCTCGGCATCTCAGTGGCCCGCCTTCGTTCGCTGGTGCGCTCAGTCCTCGTCGACCCGAAGCGCGGCAGCCGAAACGAGTACCGACTCTCCTTCGCCGACGTCATCCTGCTCAGAACCACACGAGACTTGATGGAGTCCGGCATTCCTCTACGCCGGGTGAAGAACGTACTCGGCTCGCTCCGCGGGCAACTCCCCAAAGATCAGCCCCTCAGTGCCCTTCACATCACTTCCGACGGAGATTCTGTCGTGGTGAAAGAAGAGAAAACCGTGTGGGACCCCCAGACCGAGCAGGTCCATCTGGATTTCTCCGTTCAGGAGCTGGCGGAGAAGATCGCGCCCATCGCTGGAGCGATGGTGGAGAGTACCGCCATCTCCGAGATGATGGCCGACGATTGGTACGATCTGGCACTGGATCTGGAGGGTGTCGCGACCGACCGTGCCACGGAAGCATACACCCGTGCAATTGCGCTCCACCCTGGCCACGTCCATGCCCATCTCAACCTGGGACGCCTGCTCCACGAGGCCGGCGAGATCGAATCCGCCGAGGCCCACTATCGACAGGCTCTCTCAGCGAACCCGGAGTCGGCGCTGGCGGCGTTCAATCTGGGTGTGGCGCTGGAGGATCTCAAAAGAGTAGCGGAGGCGATAGAAGCCTATGAAAGAGCCCTTCGCTTCGAACCGGACTCCGCTTGGGCCCATTACAACCTCTCTCGCCTCTACGAGGAAAAGGGCCTGACCAAGAAGGCGCTCCGCCACCTCGCTGATTACAAGCGCCTGATCTAGGCTGCCCGCTACCTCGAAGTAAGGAGGTTATCTCGCTACGCGGTTTCGGCCTTTCTTTTTTGCTCGGAACAGAGCCTGATCCGCCGCCTTGACCACCGCCTCATCCGTCGGGTTTTTTTCGTTCCGCTCGGCGACTCCGATACTCACGGTTACTGAGAGCTTGACCGTCGGCTTCGTCGTCTTCTTCTTCTTCGTCGTCGTCTTCTTCTTCTTGGTAGCCTCGGACTGCCGACGTCGCCTCACCAGCCGTCTCACGGTGAACTCGGTTTCTTCGATCGTTTTGCGTAGCAGCTCCAGGTGACCGTAGGCATGGTCCCTGTCCTTCGCTGGAAACACGATCGCGAATTCCTCGCCGCCATACCGAAACGCCCGGCCGCCGCCGGTGACGTTCCCCAAACAAGATCCGACCAGGCGGAGCACCTGGTCACCGATGTCATGCCCGTGCTGGTCATTGAACCGCTTGAAGTGGTCGATGTCCACCATGCCTACGGCATAGAGACGCCCGGCCGAGTCGAGTTCCCGCCACAGCGATCGGCGCGCCGGTAGTCCGGTCAACTCGTCCCGGAAAGCCATCGCGTGGGAGGTCTCGAGAACCACGACGTGCAGAATCAGACCGGCTACCATCAGGTAAAAGGTCGAACCGTCCGACTGCGCACCGTGGGCGAGCGCCACCAGGATCGCGATGAGCACCCAGAAGAGCCCCTTCTCCATCGGATGGTCGCGCCGAGCGCCCATCGCTATCGTCAACGTGAGAGCGGCGATCCCGGCAAGGACCGTGGCGTCGGAGAGCCCCGACCATGGAGCCAATCCGCCGGGCAGGATGGGCAGCCACGCCCACGACGGCACCCAAGACCGACCGCTCCAGATGAGTGCCCAACTCGCCGACACAACGGCGGCCGCGATCAGAGATTGTATGATCCCCAAGCGGGAAAACACACCATGGTCCTTGAGTGCGCTCAGCGCTCCGATCAGGACGAGCAGGATGATGCCGCCCGCCTCCCAAGGAGATCCGGCCGTCGCTTCGCCGGACCCCGACCCGGGGAGATAATTCAGCAGGGCGAGGCCGACCAACACCGCACTCACACGACTTCGACCGAATCGCCACGCGAGAAGCAAGCCGATGCCGAAGATCACCGGAGCGTAGAGGGGGACCGCCTGGGAGAACCACGTGGCATCCCCCAACGCGGGGGCGAACCAGACCCCGGTGAGGAACAGGATTGCGCCGGGCCACAACCAGCCGACGACGGCGATGAGCCCAGACGGGATCGCAGACGGGATCGCCTATCCTCCCGACATGCGGTCGAGGAACTGACGTTCCTCCAGCGAGAGAGCGCCCATCCCATTTCGATCGACTCGGGCCAACAGCTCCTCGACTTCGTTCCGGTTGAGGGTGTGCATCGACATCAGGTCGATGGACGACCAGCGCCTTCGAGCATCGCCCTCCGATCCCTCCATCGACGGGGTATGGTTGACCCTACGCCGGAATTCTCGCAGATCCTTGCCTAAATGCCGGTCGCGCAAACGAAGGTACCCTGCGCCCACTGCGAGCCCGCCCAGGTGCGCGAAGTGGGCCGTGCCGCCATCCGATCCCGAGATTCCACTGTACAAGCTGATGGCCACGACGAACGCTGCGAGCCAGCGAGCCTGGACCGGCACGATCCCATAGATGTAGATCAACTCCCGGGGCCAATACATGGCAAAGCCGATAATGATGCCGTAAACGGCCGCTGACGCCCCCACGACGGGAGAGCCGTAGGAGAACGCAAATGTAAAGGCGGCGCCGCCGAGACCGCTCAGAAAGTAGAGCCCCAAGAATCCCCTCGCCCCCAACCGCGCTTCGAGGCGCGGCCCGAAGAAAAAGAGTCCGATCATGTTGAAGAGCAGGTGCCACAGCCCCGCGTGTAAGAACATGTACGTGAAGAGCGTCCATGGCCTGAACGGCACTTCTGGGATGTAGAACTGGTCGAGTCCCACGACGGCCGGGGGGAACAGAGTCAGGAGGGCGTACATGAGCGTTCCCGGCTGCAGCACCAGGAACACGATCACGTTCGTCACCAGAAGCCGCTTCACCCAAGGGGTCATGTGAGGCTCATTTCTCCTTACTTCAGCCGTTCGAGTCCGAGGGCACTCGCCGGGAGTGACGTACGTCGCTCCAACACATACCCTTCGATCAATTTACCGGTCACGGGACCGAGTGTAAGCCCTAACATCGCGTGTCCCGTAGCCACAAAAAGCCCGGACTGCCCCGGGACCGGACCCACGTACGGAAGCCCGTCCGGAGTGCACGGTCTGAGCCCGCACCATTCCGAGCGGATCAGCGCGCCCCGCACACCACCCAGATACGCCGCGGAGGCAGTGGTGAGTTGTTCCAGGCGCCGCGGACGCAGCTCGTGATTGACCCCCGAGAACTCGAGGGTTCCAGCCAGCCGCGTGAACCCGGGCATGGGGGTACAAAATACGGACGTCTCGGCAAGAACACACGCGACACCTAGCTGTTGAGCGGCGGCATCCTCGGGTTCCAAATCCCGGTGGTAGCCCTTCCCCGCTCGAATGGGCAGGCGGAGTCCGAATTTTCTCGTCAGGTCTCCGCTGTAGGATCCCGTTGCCAGGACCACCGCTTCTGCGTCCAGGATCTCGCCGTCTTCGAGACGCACGCCCTTCACCGCACTTCCGGTACTCAAGATCTCCGAGACGCCGCGTCCGGTCTCGATCCTCCCCCCCCGGCAAACTGATCGGTCCGCCATCTCGAGAACAAACCGATGGGGGTCGCACGTCGCAGCCTCCGGAAAATGAACGCCACCCACGACACCCTCGAGAATGGCGGGCTCGATCTCCCTCAATTCGTCTCCATGCATTTCACGTGGGTGATAGCCGTATTGCCGCATCATGGCGGCATCATGTGTCACTTCAGCCAGTCCCTTCTTCGTGCGGCAGATCTCGTAATAGCCACTACGGTTGTAATTACAAGCAAGATTCTCGGATGCGACCAGGCCGCCGAACAGGTCCAGAGAGGCATGCCCGAGCGGTGCCAACGCACCCATGCTCGCCGAAAGGTGGTGGTCGGTGCAGAACGTCCGGAACTCCCACAGCCACCGGAACAGGCCAGGATCCCATCGCACCGGGATGTAAAGTGGGCTCTTCGGGTTGAGAAGCTCTAGGAGGGAGCGCCGGATTCTTCCCGGCTTGTTGAGGGGCGGATGCCCGGCCGCGATCGTTCCGGCGTTACCGAACGAAGCGGCACCACCGACCTCGTCGCGCTCCACCAGGGTCACGTCGGCGCCCTCCTTGGCCAGGAAGTAAGCGCAGCACACCCCGATCACGCCACCACCCACTACTACGACGCGGCGGTCAGCGATGGCGGCCCCCGTCGTCGCGACCCCACTCTCGGCAAGTAGGTGCCTCGCGGCATGGTGTTTGCACCTCACCCAGCATGCGTTTGACGGCGAATAGGGTTTCCGCCACGCCCCCCGTGGCCCCGCGGTTCGATGCGGTGAGCCGAAAATCGGTGCATTTCCTGCCGTGTGGGGCGTGGATGAGACGCTGGGAGCCTTTCAGGCGCGGAGATTGCCCTTGGTACGTCCGTACTCCGGCAATGGATACGAAGTGACATATCGGTAAAAAAATCCTCATGAATCGAAAAGGATGGAGAAGAATGAAACTCAGACATCTTACTACTTCCGCGCTGGCTCTGATTGTGATGGCAGCCTGCACTGACACCTCGGTTGGCGTTGAGCCGAACGACCTGGCGGGCTCATGGACGTCGACGTCGTTAGTCCTTACCAGTGTAGCAAGCCCCTCGATGACGATGGACCTCGTGGCCGAAGAAGGGGCCCTGGTGACACTCGTGCTGGGAGCGGACGGAGCGTACACGTTCACCTTCACCTCCACCGTGGAGCCCACTGAGAACGAGACGGGAACCTACACGGTGTTGGGCAACACCATGACCGTCACCCCAGTCACCCCAGCGGGTCTGGAAGTAGAGGAGATAACGATCGTCAGGGTTGGCGACACCTTGACGCTGACGCTGGACGATGAGGTTGTCTTTACCGACGGTGGCAACGCAGAGGCCGCTGTGTTGGTGATCGTCTTAACGCGCTAGAAGTTTCGCGCACTTAAACGTTAAGCGTACACCAACCACTAGGATCACGGGAGGGGGGCCTCGCTCCCTCATGAATCGAAAAGGATGGAGACAAATGAAACTCAGACATCTGACTACTTCCGCTGTGGCTCTGATTTTGATGAGCGCGTGCACAGACGCCACGGGCGTTTTGCCGGAGAATCTGGAGGGTACGTGGACGGCGACATCGATGCTCTTTACCAGTGTCGAGAACGCCGAGTTGACCGCGGATCTCAGGGACGAGCAAGCCACACTGACACTCGTGTTGGACGCGGTGAACGGGTTCACGCTAACCTTCACTATGCCCGGGCAAGACGATGAGATCGACGAGGGCACCTACGATGTGGTCGGTAGCGACTTGACGCTCAGTGATTCGATCGAGCTCACCGGGGACGTGTATACGATCGCGAGGGACGGCGACACGATGACGCTGACGATCCTGGACGAGTTTGAATTCGAGCCCGACGTTGCCTCGGCTGCCACGTTGGTGATCACCCTGACGCGCTAGAAGCTTACCGCTCGTTTTGGGCTAGACCTGGACCAAACCACGATGATCGCGGAGGGGGGCATCGCCCCCCTCCGCTTCTTCGTTACTCGACGACGAAGCGAATGGTGTCGACGACCCAAGGATCCAGTGGGATGTGCAACCCGTCGCCCACCACGGCAATCACCATGTGCTCTCCAGCGTCGAGGCCTGTGAGTTCGTATTCCGTCTGTGCCTGACCCATATGGACGTGAGTACCCACGACCGTCGGGATCGGCAAGCCGCCCACCGGAAGTACGCCGTCCACCACCAGATGATGGTGACCCGTGCCCGGCTCCATCGTACCCGCGGGCGCGATGGTCAAGCCTGAGACCTCCAGCGTCACCAGCACCGAGCCACCCTCCACCATCGCCCCGTCGGCCGGCTCGACAATCCGGACTGACACAGAATCGCCGCACGCGACGAGGAAGAGTACCAGAGCACCGGCGGCCAGTCCTCTGATTCGCGCGCTCCTCGCCGCTCGGACGTAGGGCGGTTTGGCTTGGTGTACTATGGCGTGCTTGAGAAGGAACATTCTGGACGGTGTCATTACACTGCTCCTGAGGGGGGAGAGGCCTTCACTAGAGGCTCGGTAAGGAACAACCTATTCCAGGGGTGTGGCGGCGGGCAACTCGACCCTATTCGGGTGGCCCGTCGGGTGTCCAGAGATCCTGGTCGGTCGGGGCTGGGGAGTGCCGAGTAGTCGGCGGGGTCTCCTCCCCGTGGAGGGAGGCGAGTCGAGGTTCCCATTCGCCTATCATCGACGTAAACGCATGGGCGAGCGCTTCGTCGAATTCGGTCCCCGATCTTTCCTTGATGTACGTCAACACCGCCTTGGCGGGCCAGGGGTCGCGATAGGGTCGCTTCGTACGCAAAGCGTCGTACACATCGCATACATGCACGAGCTTGCTGGCAACATGGCAATCACGAGGATACCGCAACGACGGATACCCTCCACCGTCGATCATGATGTGGTGCTCATAAGCCACCGCCGCCGCGAGGTCCAACTGCTGATCCGAGGTGAGGATCATGCGGGCTCCCTCAACGGGATGTCGATTCATGATCTCCCGCTCTCGGTCGTCGAACGTCCCTGGTTTGTTCAGAATCTCCTTTGGGATTGTCACCTTCCCCAGGTCGTGCAGCAGACCGGCCACCCCGACCGCGCGGACATCCCGCCCGCCGAGACCCAGCCATTCGGCGAGTCCCATACTCAGGACGCTAACGTTCAAGGAATGTGTCGTCGTGTACTCGTCGAATTGGCGGAGCTGCAATAACGGGAGCATCATCTGCCGATCGCCGTGCATGGCGACCGTGAGCGAGCGGACCACGGACTCGGCTTCCATCAAGGGAAGTTCGCCGCCGTCCCGCAGCACGTCGTGGACCCAAACGACGGCCGCCGCTTCCTCCTCGAGGCTGAACGCGGCAGTCGCGGTCACGACCTCTTCTTTCTCCGACTCTTCTTCCGGCGCGCCTTCGTCACCAACCCCCACCGCCCCGAAGCGAATGCCCGTCACCCTCTCCTGTCGCGCCGCTGACGAAGCCGTGGGACGGAGCGTGAGGCGCGCGACGATTTCGTCCAGGAGTGCGTCGAGTTCCTCGAGCGAGATCGGGATACTCGAGTCGAACTCCAGCCGCTGCATGCCAATTCCGGCCAGGCGACTACTCCATTCCCAATCGCGCAACTCCCGCAACGCTAGCTTCCCCAGAACAACCTCGTCCCCCAGGAACGAAAATATTGGCCGCTCGTTTACCGCAAAGAGATCCAGCAACCGTTGATAAGTGTTATCGAGGGCACGTCGCCTCGTTGTATGCCCCGGTGGATACATCGCCACCACCGCGAGCGCCTGCGCAAGCGCGTGAAGGAACTCGACTCCTTCAGCCACCCCAGCCACCCCAGCCTCCCCCGTCGCTGCCTTGTCGCGCCGCTACTGCGATCTCCGGATCGGGTCGGCGCAGAGCCCGATCGAGCACCGAGCGTACGTGACGGTCGTCGGGATAGGAGTGGAGCGCCCGCAGGTCGGCGAGATACACCGGGTCTTTGGGGGGATGTTTCCAGCGGAACAGTCCCCGCTTAGATCGGGTGATTTTGAGGAGTGCGGACCGCGCGGTCTGGCCGACGACGCTTTCGAGGACTTGTACGGCCAAGAGGCGGATGTCGGTCGGCCCCGAGAGGGCCAGAGACGCGACGAAAGGAAGCGCGGCGCGGGGGCAGTCCACTAACGCCGCGTTGAGGGCAAACCGAACGGTCTTCTCTTCCACGTCGTCGAGCCCGTGGATGATGGCCTTTTCGCGACCCCGGCCCACGCGCGTGCAGAGCCGCAGCGCCTCGTAGCGTACGCGATGATCCTCATGCTTGAGGTAGGCGTCCGGCACGAATTCCTCGGGCGCTATGTCCAGTCCGCTGACGAGACGCAACATGTTGCGTGTCACGTACCAACGGGGATCATCGAGATGCCGGGTCGCAAGCGCCCCCGCGTCGGGTTGTAGCGTAACGAGCCGATCCATCAACAACCGCCGGAATTGTATCGACTCCGTGTCGACCAACGCTCGCATCATCGGTTCGACGGCCGATTCTCCTACCAACTCGAGTAACATGTCGAAGGTGGACCGATCCACTGCCTCGTTGTCGAGCAGGTGCTGCAAGAGTTTCCCGAACCCCTCGGAGTTGCCGATGAGAGACTGGGTCAAGGCGCTCGACCTGTTGTCGGCGACACGTCCGAGCAACCACAATGTGTCTTCCGTTTCGATGAGCTGCCGAACGGCGTTGGCCACCGACTCTCCCACCACGTCCATTTCAAACGCCATGTCCACGATGCGTCTCCGCTCTGTCTCAGCCAATTGCACCCCCTCCATGAAGACGTCGGGTTTAGCTGCGGACATCCCGCTGAGCGCTTCACTGTAACCTTGGGGGTTGGTGTCCTCTGGCGCCCAACCCGTAACTAGATCGGAGACTTGTTCCTGAATAGATTCGAGTGCGTGCTGTTTTTGCGCCCCTGTGGCTCCGTCGGCATGCTGGGCGAGCTTTCCCAACATGCGGAGCATGGAATGTGACACCTTCTTTTCTTCCGACTGCGAAGCCGCTTCGATCAGACGGAGAACCGACTTGCCCTTCAAGCCCCGGGACGCGTTCATCAGGAATTGGTGCCGCTGTCCACGATCGCCGCCCATGTGGAGGAGCCGGGAGAGCGCGCCCGGCTCCATCGCCGCTACCAGCTTCCCCATACGTTGGTTCAGTTGAGCCGCATCGGGACCACTGGCGGCTCGCAGTTCCTGGACGATTTGTAGCAGGTAACCGACAATCATCTGGTCGTATGCGTGACTCTCGGAGTGTTCGGAGATGGCCTGCGCGACCGCCGCCGGATCGTGCGACGCGTCCTCCGGGTCCCCGTGGACCTCCTCGTCGGGTGACTGCTCATCACGCCCCGCCCGCACCACCGCGGCTTTTGCCAACCCGACCCACAGCTGTGCGTATCGAGTGCGAGCTGTCCGGCCTTCTTCGTCTTCCTCGACGGCTCCGTCGTCGTCCAACAATCGGAGGCTGTCATACGCAACCGGGTGTATGTGGATGTTTGGTGTTGTTCTCTCCGCTCACGTGGTGCTAGACCCAAGGGCTGGTCGGTCAGGTCGGGTTCCTCCGCCATGAGGGTGAGGAACTGTAGGATCTCCTGTTTGCTCACACCCTGATGGAAGCTGATCGCGCCCAGGTGGTGTCGGCGAAGCCGCCCCGCGAGTTCCCGCAAGAGGGGGTTGTTGACATCGGTTCCCACCCCCTCGATCACGAGCTGGTCCTTGGCGGCACCGAGCGATAGCGTGCCTCTTTCCTTCAGTAAGTAGGTAACCCGGTCCGTTACGTGCATTGCGGCGGGCACCAGCGAAGGATGCCCGGGAGGATACATAGCATGTTGATGGATGGCGATCGAAAGCTCTATGAGAAATTCGCTTAGCCCGTGTGACAACGCCGCCCCCGATGGGGGGGCAGCCTGGGCAGGAAGCTCGGCTGGGCCGCTCTTGTTGGAAGGAGTCAAAGCTGGCTCTGATCCAGTGGTTGGCAAAAAAATGGCCTTAATCAACCCTACGCCGCCTGCGGGGGCGACGCCACTTGTTTATCGGGGGTCCAGAGTGCTCCAGAAGGCCTTTTCTTGCCATGTCTGAAGGGACTCCCAGGCGGCTCGGAGTCGTCGGGACCCTCGTCTGGGACACGATCAGATATCGGGATGGTCGGCCCGAGCAAGTGGAAGAGTGGGGTGGAGTGGGGTATGCCTTGTCGGCTTTCGAGGCGGCTCTCCCGGACGACTGGGAGATCGTACCGATCGTCAAGGTGGGGTCCGACCTGGCGGAGTCGGCCTGGAGATTTCTGCGATCTTTTCCGAGGATCGACGTGGAAACGGGGATCCGCGTCGTTCCCGAGCCAAACAACCGGGTGGAGCTCGTCTACACGGGGCCGGAGCGGCGTACCGAGAGCCTGACGGGGGGCGTACCTCCCTGGTTGTGGGCAGAGCTCGGCCCGCTGGCACGGACGTGCGACGCCCTCTACGTGAACTTCATCTCCGGCTTCGAGATGGAGCTGGATACGGCTCGGTCCCTCCGCAGTGGTTTCGCCGGGCCTACCTACGCCGATCTACACTCACTCTTTCTGGGTGTCGGCAGGAGCGGTCTTCGCGTCCCGCAGGAGTTGCCATCGTGGGGAGCGTGGCTGCGCTGCTTCGACGCCGTGCAAATGAACTCCGAGGAGTTCGAGCTGCTCGGGCGGGAGGTGGGAGATCCGTGGGAGCTGGCGGCCAAGATCGTGGGTCCCGAGCTGAAGATGATCGCCGTCACGCTTGGCGCCCGTGGGGCCGGATACGTCGCCGGCGCGGCGTTCAAGAGCGATCCCTTGTATTGGCCCGACACCCGCCATCGAGTAGCGACTCCGGGCCCCGCCCGCAGTGGGATCACCGTAGCCGAGAGCCCTGAAGCGGTGGGGGATCCCACGGGCTGTGGAGATGTCTGGGGAGCTACGTTTCTCGCCCGTCTCTTGGGGGGGGATCAACTAGAGCCGGCGATGATCGAGTCGAACCGGATGGCGGCGAAGAACGTGGGGCATCGGGGCGCAAGCGGGCTTCACCAGCACCTCAAGGGTCGACTCTCCACCGAAGGGGACGTATAGAGGTCACCCCACCTGCGGCTCACTCCCTTCCTCGTCGTCAGGCGGCCCGCCGGCCTTTCCCCGATGCAGCGGGTATACGAGCTGACCCATGTAACCGTCCGGAACGGGGCTCCCAACGATGCCGTACTCTTCCGGCCAGTCATCCGCCGGAAGGTGATACGTACCGAACATCCAATCGATGACGGGGAGGTGCGCGGCAAAGTTGCGATTGTACGTCCGGGCGCTGTGATGCCAGTGGTGAAACTGTGGCGTCACGAGAAGGTAGCGCAAAGGACCGAAAACGAATCGCAGGTTCGCGTGATTGAGAATCCCCTGGAACGACGCCCAGGTGAGGTAGATGACGATCGCTGCGTCCGAGAACCCCAGAACGTATAGCGGGATGAAACCGAAGCCCCGGGTCACCACGATGTCCACCACATGGAGCCGCGACGAGGCCAACCAATCCAGCAGCTCACTCGAGTGATGAATCGCGTGAAAGCGCCACAGAAACGGGACCTCGTGGAACATGCGGTGGGCGATGTAGGCGAAGAGGTCGGCGACGAACATCGCTTCGATGAACTGTAGCCAGAGGGGCTGGGAAGAGATCCACGATTGTAGTGCATTGGAGATCGCCCAGCGAAAGAAAACTACAGCCGGAAGCATGGTCGCGAGCACGGTCACTTGAACCAGGATGTGGCTCACCCCGAAGTGGGCCAGATCCGTCCTCCAACCTTTTCGGAACACACGCTGATCCTGAAGTCTGGCAAAGAATCGCTCGATGGGGACAAAAATGAGCGCCAAGAAGAAGATGGAGAGGAGGAACCAGTCGAGACCCAAAAACGGCCCTTCGGCGACGGGACCCTCGATCTGCACGCGTGAACCCCCGAGGGCGAGGGCAAACGCCGCGAGGCCCGCACCTGTCAACCCGCGTGACTTCCGCTCGCTCAGGATAAAGCTGAGGACACCGAGGGCCAAAGCGGAAAAGAGCACAATATCGATGAGCAGGCGTATCGCCTCCATCGGGTAGCTCGCCCGGGCGTCGGGTGTCGAGAAGATCCCCGGAAAGCGCAGCGCCATGACACCGCCCAGTGCCAACAATCCCAAGAAGATCGACAAGACGCCGCTGATCTTCCCTTCGCCGAACCTGAACTCGGGCCTGGTTTCTTTGAACGATGAATCCTGAGTGTGATCGCTACTCATGACTCGGCCCCTCCACGCTCCTCGGGCCGTTGGCGGTGAATTGCCGTGCGAATGAGCCGTTCAGCACGGCCGAAGAAGTCGAACCGATCGAGGATCACGTTCATCCAGCCGTGAGTGACACAGTAGCCGTGTGTGTATGCGCTGTGGTGTTGGTGGTGCGCCTCAGGGGACAGGATGAGACCACACTCCTGGAGCCAACGGACTGCGGGCGGGACACGCTGAGCATGCGCCCACTTGTGGAAGAGGTTCGTACCCAGGGCACCGACGGCGAAGGCGAACAAGAGCCCATGGATGAACACGGCTGCGGGACTCGTCACATCGGGACCGCCCGCACGCAGAGCCCAAAGCAGTGGGGGAATGATGATGATGTAGCTGGTGCTGTCCTGCTCGAGGAACCCGTACTGTGTGATGGCGTCGGGATGGTCGTGGTGATCACGAAAGGGGTGGATGATGGTCCGGCCGATCAACGGCGTATCCGGGTTAAAGAAAGAATCGCAGAACCAATGAACGGTCCCCGAGAGGAGATCCGCCAGGAGATACCCCACCAGGAGGCCCGTAGCCAGCCAAGGCCAGGCCGACGGTGTCAGCAACGGATCGGTCAGCCGGGCGCTGAACAACACGAGTACGCTCACGGCAGCAACGAGCGCACCGGCCTTCAGCGCCGTGAGGGCCATGGGCTGATCGATAGCCAACGGGTTGTGGGTGTCCGTCGAGTAGGACATGGAGGCGACTCCGCTGAGGTCAAGCTGCGACCACCTGAGACTACGTAGTGACGAGACCGACGGCAGGGCAACCACGAAGTCCGAGGGTTCGAGGGTCCCGGCTGCTTGTGGGGGGGCACAACTCGGACCCATCTTGCAGCCATGCCTGAGCCCATCACCGGCCCCAACTGGGTCCCCGCACGACGCGACAGGATCGCACTCGGCCTCATCTTCGGCCTCGGTCTCGGCCTTCTGGCCTCGGGCGTGCCGGCCTTCGGGCAAGACTTACACGAAGCTAGTCCCGAATCGGTCGGCCTTTCCTCCGAGCGACTCGCCCGCGTTACCGACGCCCTCCAGGCCCACATCGACGCCGGACACATCGCCGGCGTGGTGGCTGCGGTGGTCCGGGACGGACGACTGGTCTACATGGAGGCGTTGGGACAGGCAGACATCGAAGCCGCTCGCCCGATGCCGGAAGATGCCATCTTCCGTCTCTACTCGATGACCCGGTCCATTACCAGCCTGGCCGCAATGATTCTCTGGGAGGAGGGGGCGTTCAGGCTCGACGATCCTGTCTCGCGGTACCTGCCTCAGTTCGCTGACCAGAGGGTCTTCTCCGATGCCGGGTCGCCTGACATGGACCGAACGGAGGCGCGTAGCGGCGATATCAGTGTAGAGCACCTCCTGCTCCACACCTCCGGACTGGGAAGCCGAAGCTCTGGGATCTATCGGGCCGAAGGGGTGCGTTTACGCTCGATCTCCATCGAGCAGATGGTCGACAACGCTGCGCGCACGCCATTGTTCGAGGATCCGGGGACAAACTGGCGGTACGGCATCTCGACCACGATGCTCGGGCGGCTGGTCGAGGTCTGGTCGGGAATGCCGTTGGAGGACTTCTTCCAGGAGCGCGTCTTCGAGCCGCTGGGCATGATGGACACCGGGTTCTGGGTCGGGCCGGATCGGGCCGACCGCCTGGCCACCGTGTACCGGCCTTCACCCGAGGGCGAGCTCCGGCCGTATCAGATCGAGGACATCCCCTTCACCGAGCGGCCGGTCCTGATCGAGGGCGGCGTCGGCCTGGTGGCCTCCACGATGGATTTCTTACGCTTCTCACAGATGTTCCTGAACCGGGGAGAGCTTGACGGGCGCCGCGTGCTCCGGCCTGAGACGGTCGAAATGATGACGGTCAATCGGGTTCCCGACGCGCTTCTCCCCCTCAACCGTCGCTCCCTTGGCAGGGGGTGGACTCTGGGCTTCAGTGTGGTGATGGACGCCCGTGAGTTCTCCTACCCGATGAACGACGGAGAATTCTGGTGGGATGGCTCTGCGGGGACGCGCTTCTGGATCGATCCGGTCGAGGACATGGTGACCATCGTGATGGCGCAGCTCTCGCCCGCGGGCGGTCGAGGCTTTCGCGAAGAGTTCAAGACGGGCGTGTATGAGGCGATAATTGAGAAGCGGTAGATCGGCTACTTCGGCCTGTTTCATTCTTGCCCTCTCATGGCTGGTTCAGGCATGTTCGACCGCGGCCAGGCAGGCGCACCGATCAGGGACCTCGTGGAGGACCCCACCCTACGCGTACGACTTCGAACAAGCGACCAAGGCCCGCATCCCACCCGACCTGGTGGGAGGACGCCCGTGATGATGCGGTGAGCATCGGCCCCGGGGGCGGGGCAGAAGATTGTTTCCAAAAGGCATGGGCCCTACAACATTTGTTTCAGGACACTTTCCCAGCCGTAACAACGTTTGAGACGGCGGAGAAGCCGAATGTGTGAGCACACGTACTGATGGAGCCGGTAGGCTCATGCCAAACTCTGACGACAATAGTCTCGAGTCTCGAGAAACAAGCGCATCCCCGGGAGGCCGGCCGAGCCGCGTGGGGAAGGCTCCGGTCCTGCACGCCGGGACCATTCGACTCGTGGGCCATCGGGTACGTGAGGTCCAGCCTGGCGTGGTTCAGGTGGAAGCTCAGATCACTTGCGAAGGCCGCGACTTCAATGGCGCGGCATCAGGACCTATAGACCCCCCTGATCGGCTCCGAGTCCCCGCGCTCGCCACCCTGAGAGCCCTCGACGCCTGTATGCAGATCTTTTACCTGGGCGCTTCCCACCCGACCCTCGTTCTCGATAATGTGGTCGAGGTATCCGTGGGCGATTTCCCCGTGGCCGTGGTGATGATAACTGCATCAGAGAAGGTGAACACAACATCCCTGGTCGCGGCGTGTCCCCTCGTCGGTATGTCAGACCTGGCGATCGTTCTTGCGACCCTGCAAGCCACTACCCGAACCGTGAGCCATTGGCTGTGGGGGGATCGATCCCCCGGTGCGGAGGAGCTGGACCAGCCACAATGACGCCCGCCGACGACCAGAGTGACGTCGGAGGGCTCGTCGACCGCGTCGAAGTCCTCTTGAGCTCCCTGACGGCAGTCGTGTCGGCACGAGTTATACTCGACCAGGAAAAGGGAGCCCACGTACACATCATTGCGACCTCCGAGTTACCGGTGTCTGAGGTCTCCCGTGCCGTGATGTCCGCGCTCACCTGGGGACTCGGCTTTGCGGTGCCGTCGAACCAAATAACCGTCGTTCAGAGCCGCCTGTCCCGTGAGGACCTGCGGTCTCTCCTGGGTCCTGAGGCGGCCGATCCGTCAGCCACCCCCGCCGTGCCGGAGAGTCCGCCGACCGGCTCGCCCGGTCCGAAGAGCCCTGTGCCGGACACGGGTCTCTTGGAGTTCAGTCTCGGCGGGAGACAAAGTGAAGCGCCGGATGGACCGGAGATCGGGCTCGGGCGACTCGAACTCAAGGATCTCCAGCTGGAAAAGCACCCCCATGGCGGGTTCACCATCTCTGTACGATTGGCAGACAACAACAAGACGATCGCTGTCGAACGCGAAGCGGCGGGTACGGAGGAGGATTCCTTGGAGGTACCGGCTAGTGCCGCTCTCGACGTGATCCAGGAATTCCTTCGATCCGGGCGTACCAACGGGCCTAGGGTCGGACTCAAATTCTTGTCTGCGCGCCGGCTTCGCCATCGGCAACATGACGTGGTCGTAGTGGTGGTGGAGGCGGTGGTCCGCGGCCGGCAGATCCCACTGACCGGTCCCGCCTCTGCCAACGATGGAGTCGAACGGGCTTCGATCCTGGCCACGCTTCAAGCGACCAACGCGTTCGTGTCAGGCACGCTGACGGCCTCCGCTAACGTGCCCTAATAGACCTCACTGCCTGAGCGCGAACACCCAGACCACACCACCCTGCGGAACGAAGCTACTCGTGCCACGCGCTCCATCGATGCGCCGGCCCATGGCCGCGGCATCCACACCCCAGCCCGACTGGACCGCGATGTACTGGACTCCATCCACCATGTAGGTGGACGGCACGCCAATGACTCCCGAATTGGTGCGCTGCTGCCACAGGATTTCACCGGTTCGGGCGTCGAACGCCCTGAAGTACCGGTCGCTCGTGCCTCCCGCGAAGACGAGTCCCCCTTCGGTCGTGAGCACCGGGCCCCAGTTCTGTGAGTCGAACTCCTGGGTCCACACCCGTTCGCCCGCATTCAAATCCCAGGCCTGCAGCTCACCGATATGGTCGGCCCCGGGGGCCACGAGCATTTCCGTGTCGGCGCCTGTGAATGAACGGCCACGTTGGTATTCGATTTCCCTTCCCACGCTGGTCCCGCAGAGGTTCTCGTTGGCCGGGATGTAGAGAAACCCAGTGTTGGGGTTGTAGGCGGCGGGCGGCCAGTCCTTGCCTCCCCACAGAGACGGGCAGAACTCGGCCGGCTTCCCGGTACCCGGCTTCCGGTCTTCATCGTACGTCGGTCGACCCGTCTCGGGGTCGAGGCTCGTGAAGACGTTCTGGCGCACGAAAGGCTGAGCGTCCACGAAGCGAATGGACTCCGCGCCGCGCTCCAGAATCCACAGGTACCCATTCCGGCCCGGATGGACGAGCCCCGGAATCGTCCGCCCGTCTCGCTCCACGTCGATGAGAAGCGGCGTCGAAACCTCATCCCAATCCCAGGACCCATTCCAATGGTACTGGTGATGGGTAACGAGCTCACCGGTATCGATAGCGAGAGCGATCACCGAGTTGGTGTACAGATTGTCCCCCGGGCGTTGGTCACCGATCCACGGGCCAGGGTTGCCCGTGCCCCAGTAGGTGAGGCCCAGGTCGGGATCGTAGTGGCCCGTGATCCACACCGCCGCACCGCCGGTACGCCACGCATCATCCGGCCAAGTATCGTTCCCCGGCTCGCCCGGCCCAGGCACCGTATAGGTCCTCCAGGCCTCCTCGCCCGTCTCCGTATCGAGCGCGACGACAAAACCTCGGATGCCCAGCTCCCCGCCGGAGACCCCGACCATGACCTTCCCCCGTGCAGCCAGGGGCGCCAGGGTCATGTAGTAGCCTGCGCTATTGTCTGCCACCGGCGTATCCCACACGACCTCTCCGGTGCCGGCATCTAGTGCCACCACCCGGGCGTCCAGCGTCGCCATGTACACCTTGTCTCCGAACAACGCCACGCCCCGGTTGGTGTCGTGAAGCGCGATCCGACCCGGGGGAAGCCCATGGCGGTAGCGCCACAGTAGGTCTCCGTTCCTTGCATCCAGAGCAAACAATTGATTGCCCGGCGTGGTGATGAACATCACCCCGTCATTGACGACGGGCGGGGACTCGTGGCCTCCTGTCGCGCTTGTCGAGAACGCCCACGCTGGAACGAGATTCTGCACGTTGGACACGTCGATCTGGTCGAGCGGGCTGTATCCCCATCCGTGGTAATTTCCCCGATAGGAAAGCCAGTTCTCGGGTTCGGGACTCACCAGTCGCTCGTCGGTGACCGGCCGGTAGGACTGGCCGGCCACGGTGGCCGGGATCGTTGTCATCACCACTGCGAAGACAGTGAGACCTGCTACGGCAAGAGCTGCGAGCCGATTCATATATCACTCCCTTAGGGGCGCGGATTCGCCTCCGGTGGCCACCAGAGTTCCTTCCTCTCGGCACCCAAATACTCGTAAACCCTCGGCCGGGAAAGGTAGGATGGCAGGCCTGGAACGGCTAGCGAACACAGCGAGACCCTTCAGCAGGCCTGTATTGACCGGTCTGACACCGCCTCTCACTATACTCCCACCCCGGAAGGGCCTTCGAGATTGACCATCCATCAAAGGCGGACCATGCTAATTCTTCGGTACTCCACCATCGGTTCGCTGCTAGCACTCTCTTTGACCCTGACGACTCCGTCGGTGACAGCCGCTCAGAGCTATGACGTCATCATACGAGACGGGAGGGTGATCGACGGAACGGGCAACCCGTGGTTCCGGGCCGACGTGGCCCTCGACGGAGACCGAATCGTGGCGATGGGAGATCTCGGGGCAGCCACGGGGGAGCGTGAGATCGACGCCACAGGCCTGTACGTGACGCCGGGCTTCATCGATGCCCACTCTCACGCAGGGCCTGGCCTGGCCACGGCCGGACTCAGCCACGGTGAGCCGTTGCTGGTACAGGGGCTCACGACCGTGGTGATCAATCCGGACGGTGGAGGTCCCGTGGACTTGGGCCAGCAGAGGCGGGAGCTCATCCGAGATCCCCTGGGCGTAAACACCGCACAGTTGGTACCCCATGGCTCCATCCGAAGCGTCGTCCTGGGAGCCGAGGATCGCGCACCTACGGCCGCCGAAATGGAGGAGATGCGCAGCTTGGTGCGAAACGGTATGACGGTATGGAGGAGGGTGCATACGGGCTCTCATCGGGGACGTTCTACGTTCCGGGAAGCTACTCGGATCCGCAGGAGATCGTCGACTTGGCCAGCGTCGTGGCCACGTTCGGCGGGATCTATACAAGTCATATTCGCGACGAATCCGACTACTCCATTGGGCTTGTGGCGGCCGTGGAAGAAGTGATCGACGTCGCCAGAAGGGCCGGAGTCCCGAGCATCGTCACCCACGTGAAGGCAATGGGCCCGCGAGTCTGGGGGTTTGGGACAGTCATTGCGCGGCGAATCGAAGCTGCGCGGGAAGAAGGCATCGAGCTCTACACCGATCAATACCCCTACACGGCGTCGGCCACGAGTCTCGCCGCAGCCCTTCTTCCCCGATGGTCTCAGGCCGGCGGCACGGATTCACTCATGGCGCGGTTCGACCGCCCAGCGGTCCTGGCTGACATCCGCTCGGCTATGTTCGAAAGTCTGGCCCGGAGGGGTGGCGCGGATCGTATCCAGTTTCGACGAGTGCGCTTTGACGAGTCGATCGAGGGACAGCTTCTCTCTGATCTCGCTCGCGAGCGATCTCAGAACCCGATCGACACGTCGATCGATCTGCTCAGGCAGGGAGTCGTCAGTATCATCTCCTACAACATGCACGAAGACGACGTCAGGACGCTGATGGCTCCCTCCTGGAACATAACTGCGTCGGACGGGGATCTCGTGCCATGGATGGAGGGTGTGCCTCATCCCAGATCCTACGGCACTTTTCCCAGAAAAATTCGCCAATTCGTATTGGAGGAGGGGATCGTGAACCTCGCCTCCGCGATCCGGAGCATGACGGGACTCCCCGCTCAGGTCTTACGTATTGTAGATCGCGGCGTGCTACGCCCCGGAGCCTACGCCGACGTCGTGGTCTTCGATCTCGCGCTCCTGAACGACCCCGCCACCTTCACAGAACCCCATCAACTCGCAGAGGGGATGATCGAGGTGTTCGTGAATGGAGAAGCTGCGGTGTCCTCAGGTGAGATCACGGGCACGTTAGCGGGGCGTGTGATTCAGAAGAGCACCACCGCCCTGTCTTCGGGGCCCTTGAGGCGCTGAAGAAGAAGTGCTGCACCCGCCCGGCCTCCTTCCGCCCGGGGATGTGAGATGCCATAATGGCGGCGGGTGCTAAGGATTCGAACACCGCGAACAGGAGCCCCTATGATTGCGAAACGAAAATACTCGCCGGCCTCGACACTCTGGATCGCCTGCATCCTGGCGGTGGCCGGATCTGCCCTCCTCAGCGAGCGAGCAGCTTCTCAGCAACCCAAGCAGCTGCTCTTCCTCACCCACGCCGGATACTACAAACACACGAGCCTCGGGCCGGCCGAGGAAGCGGTGACGTCGTGGGGGCCGCGCGCAGGATTCGAGGTGACGACAGTTCAGGGATACCTGCAGGATGCCGAGAGCCTGGATCTCTCGTTCATCTCAGCGGAGTACCTGGCCCAGTTCGACGGCATCATGATGATGACCAACGGCAATCTGCCGCTCACGGACTCCCAGAGGGCTGCGCTGGTCGACTTCGTGAGGGATGGCGGTGGGTTCATCGGCATCCACTGCGCGGCGCTGACCCTCTACACCTACCCGGAATTCGGGGAGATGCTGGGCGCTTACTTCCGCCGTGCGATCCAGCAGAACCACGTCTTCGTTCTCAACGTCGAGGACACGGACCATCCCGCAACGAGAATGCTGGGAGACAGTTGGCCAATCGTAGACGAGCTCTACCAGTACGGCACGGCGGCGTGGACCCCGGACCGGCCCGAGGAAAACGTGGACGTGCTCTTCGACAACCGGATCCCGATGGGATTCTCACGGGAGCGCGTGCATGTATTGCTCAGCATCGACACCGGAAGAACCGACATGGAGGGGCTCGCAGACATGGAGCCGGGGGGCGACTATCCACAGGCTTGGTCTCGAGACTTCGGCCAGGGCAGGTCATTCTATTCTTCGCTCGGTCACCGAGACGATATCTGGAGCAATGATCCGGTCTTCCAAGCCCACATCACCGGAGGCATCCGCTGGGCGCTTGGGCTGGAGGACGGCTAAACAAGTTCCCTACGAATAGCGAATAAATTCAAGCAGATTCCCGTCCGGATCTCGCGTATAGACGCTTTGACCGGATGCGTTTCCACCGTCGCGACCGCCCGTTCGCTGACCCTCCGCGACGATCTCCGCATCGGCGCGTGCCAACATCTCGGCAAGCGCGGCTCGCGTGCCTTCCCACACCCAACAGAAGTCGCCGCATGGCGGCTGTGCCGCCGCCGCCCGGAGCGTAAACGTCCCGCTCCGCCATAGGGACGGAAGGTGGAAGTTGATCTTCTGATCGCCGAAGTGGACGGAGATTATTCGCTCGCCCTCCCGCACCAGGAACCCGAGGGCACGATAGAACGACACCATCTCCTCTACGTTCTGAATGGGAATCGCGACGTGATCGAGAGCCACAATCCCCGGTGCCTGCCGCGCACCTGCCGCTGCGCGACTAGCGAACGCGCCCGATGCCGAGACCGCCGCGCCCGCGGCGAGCACCCGTTTGATGAAGGAGCGACGCGGATTGGACTGTTTCGAGATCGGGGCCGTTTTCGAGCTTCTCATCGTTTCCCCCTGAATGTCATCGGTGACAACCAGCTTGCCACCAAAGCAGCTTCCCGAGCACAAAGCCCGGGAAGCCGCTTGATTCCTACCTTTCTTACTACTGGGACCGCTGCCTCGATTTACAATGTGAAGACCGATCTGCCCCTCGAGAACGTCTCGACGATCGGGATGAACTCGAGCTGGGCCGGATCCCCCGTGAGCGGGCTCTCACCGAGGATCACCAGGTCGGCCTGTTTCCCGACCGTGATCGAGCCCTTCGTGTCCTCCTCGAAGTACTGATATGCCGCCCCGAGCGTAACCGCGTTGAGCGCTTCCATGACCGTCAAACGCTGGTGGGGGCCGAGCACGCGGCCGCTGCGGCTCTTCCGATTCACCGCGACCGACACCAGCCGCATGATGTCGGGTGGAACGACCATGGCGTCGTTGTGGATCGTGAAGTCCACCCCGCGATCGATGGCCCAGCGCGCCGGGCTGACGTTGGTGCCACGGTCCTCGCCGAAGCTCTGCACGTGCCAGTCGCCCCAAAAGAACGTGTGCGCGGCGAAGAACGAGGGCACGATGTTGAGCTCGGCGGCCTGGTCGAGCTGGTCGGCGCGCATGAGCTGGGCGTGGATGATCACCGACCGGTGATCCGGCATCGGGTCCATGCCCTCGACCGCCTCGGCGACCCCCTCGATCATAAGGTCCATCGCCGCATCGCCGTTGGCATGGGCGAGAAACGGCACACCGCGCTCGACCAGTGCGGCCGCCCCGGCCTTGTAGACCTCCGGATCCATCCTGCCGTACGAGCGATAGTCGGCAGGCATGCCCGGCGGTCCTTCATGATAGGGCTCCGTGATCCACGCAGTGCGTCCCTGGGGCGAGCCGTCGAGGACGAACTTGACACCGGCAACGCGAAGCCCATTCCGGTAAGTCCTTTCGTAATCGACACTGCCGTCCAGCATCGCGTCGGCACCTGAGAACACTGCGACGTCCCCCTTGAACGGCTCACGGTCGGAGGCCTCCTGCAGCGACTGCACGGTCGCGGCGCCCGTGCCGCCCCCGTTTTGGATCGTCGTGATTCCGTAGCCCAACCACACGTCGATCGACTTGCGCACCATATCTTCGAACTCTTCGGGTGACTGCGGCTCACCACCTCTGCCGCCCCCCAGGAGCCCGCCCGCCGTCTCCTCCATGACACCATTTGGCTCCATCGAGCCTTCGACACGACGAATGTAGCCTCCCGGAGGATCCGGTGTATCGGCGGTGACGTTGCCGGCGGCGAGCGCCGCCGAGTTCGACGCCCGAAGGTGTCCCGACACGTGGGTCAGGATGATCGGGTGGTCCGTCGAGGCTCGATCCAGATCGTAGCGCGTCGGATGGCGACCCTCCTCGAGCAACGAATCGTCGTACCCACCTCCAGAAACGGTCTGGCCTGGCGGTACGTCATTATCCACAATCCACGCCTGGATCTTCCCCACGAGGTCATCGATGTTGTTGACGTCACCCACCGGCGGAGGGTGTAACTGCAGAGATTCCAGAGAACGCGACGCCGAGAGGAAGTGGCCGTGGGCGTCGATAAAGCCGGGCAGCAGTGCCCGGTCCCCGAGATCCACCACCCTCGTTGCCGCCCCTTCGAGCGCCATCACGTCATCCACGGATCCGGCGGCTACGATCGCCTCACCCCGGACCGCCACCGCTGCGACGGTTGGCTGATTCGGGTCCATGGTGACGATGTTGTCGCCGAAGAAAATCACATCCGCCGGCGCACCGGCGTCGGGTGCTCCACAGCCACTGAGACCGATGCCAAGCGTGCACGCGACGAACACGACGGCCAGTTTCGACCTTCTCATGATTTCACCCCGATGGTTATATGGTTGTGTCAACGGTTGCTGCCTCGATCTATAACGTGTGAACCGACCTGCCCCTCGAGAACGTCTCCATGATCGGGATGAACTCGAGCTGGGCCGGATCCGCCGTGAGCGGGCTCTCACCGAGGATCACCAGGTCGGCCTGTTTCCCGACCGTGATCGAGCCCTTCGTGTCCTCCTCGAAGTACTGATATGCCGCCCCGAGCGTAACCGCGTTGAGCGCCTCTAGCACCGTGAGCCGCTGGTGGGGGCCGAGCACTCGGCCGCTGCGGCCCTTCCGATTCACCGCGATCGACACCAGCCGCATGATGTTGGGCGGAACGACCATCGCGTCGTTGTGGATCGTGAAGTTCACGCCGCGATCGATCGCCCAGCGAGCCGGGCTGACGTTCGTGCCCCGCTCCTCGCCGAAGCTCCGCACGTGCCAGTCGCCCCAGAAGAACGTGTGTGCGGCGAAGAACGAGGGCACGATGTTGAGCTCGGCGGCCTGGTCGAGCTGGTCGGCACGCATGAGCTGGGCATGAATGATCACCGACCGATGATCCAGCGCCTCATCCATGTCGGCGACCGCCTCGGCGACCCCGTCGATCATCAGGTCCATCGCCGCATCGCCGTTGGCATGGGCGAGAAACGGCACGCCGCGCTCGATCAGTGCGGCCGCCCCGGCCTTGTAGAGGTCCGGATCCATCGTGCCGTACGCACGATAGTCGGCAGGCGCTCCCGGCGGTCCTTCGACGTACGGCTCGGTGACCCAGGCGGTGCGTCCCTGGGGCGAGCCGTCGAGCATGAACTTGACACCGGCAACGCGAAGCCCATTCCGGTAGGTCGTTTCATAATCGACACTGCCGTCCAGCATCGCGTTGGCACCTGCGAACACTGCGACGTCCCCCTTGAACGGCTCACGGTCGGCGGCCTCCTGTAGCGACTGCAAGGTCGCGGCGCCCGTGCCGCCCCCGTTTTGGATCGTCGTGATTCCGTAGCCCAACCACACGTCGATCGACTTGCGCACCATCTCTTCGAACTCTTCGGGTGACTGCGGCCCACCTCTACCGCCGCCGACTCTAAGCAGCCTGCCCGCCCCCTCCTCCAAGACACCATTGGGCTCCATCGAGCCTGCGACCCGGCGAATGTGGCCTCCGTCAGGATCAGGAGTAGCGGCCGTAATGTTGCTGACTTCGAGCGCCATCGAATTGGCCGTTCGCAGGTGCCCCGACACATGACCCAGGGTTATCGGGTGCTCGGTGGAGGCTCGATCCAGATCCGCGGCCGTCGGGTGGCGACCCTCTTCCAGCAACGAATCGTCGTACCCACCTCCAGAAACGGGCTGGCCTGGCGGTATGTCATTATCCACAATCCACGCCTGGATCTTGCGCACGATGTCATCGATGTTGTTGACGTCACCCACCGGCGGAGGGTGCAACTGCAGAGATTCCAGAGAACGCGACGCCGAGAGGAAGTGGCCGTGGGCGTCGATGAAGCCGGGCACCAGTGCCTGGTCCCCGAGATCCACCACCCTCGTTGCCGCCCCCTCGAGCGCCATCACGTCATCCAACGATCCGGCGGCCGTGATCGTCTCGCCCCGGACCGCCACCGCTTCGACAGTTGGCTGATCCGGATCCATGGTGACGATGTTGTCGCCGAAGAAAATCACATCCGCGGTCGCACCGGCGTCGGGTGCGGCATCTCCACAGCTGCCGAGACCGATGCCAAACGTGCACGCGACGAACACGACGGCCAGTTTCGACCTTCTCATGATTCCACCCCGATGGTTATGTGGTTGTGTCAACGATTCAGTCGAAGATAGAAGAGGGTGATGACGGGCCGTCATCATAGACAGCAGCCTGCTCAGACGCAACGAAATCGCCGCATCCCATTGCGTTCCCAGGGACCCTGAGACAGAGAATTGGCCTCCGTGCGTTTTCGACCGCTGCCTCGATCTATAAGGTGTGGACCGACCTGCCCCTCGAGAACGTCTCCATGATCGGGATGTACTCGAGTTCGGCCGGATCCGCCGTGAGCGGGTTCTCGCCGAGGATCACGAGGTCGGCCTGCTTTCCGACCGTGATCGAGCCCTTCGTGTCCTCCTCGAAGTACTGATAGGCTCCCCCGAGCGTGACGGCGTTGAGCGCCTCCATGACTGTCAAACGCTGGTGGGGTCCGAGCACGCGGCCGCTCCGGCTCTTCCGGTTCACGGCGATCGAGACCAGCCGCATGATGTCCGGAGGCACGACCGCCGCGTCGTTGTGGATCGTGAAGTGCACGCCGCGGTCGATCGCCCAGCGGGCCGGGCTGACGTTGGTGCCCCGCTCCTCACCGAAGCTCCGCACGTGCCAGTCGCCCCAGAAGAACGTGTGCGCGGCGAAGAACGAAGGCACGATTCGCAACTCGGCTGCGCGGTCGAGTTGGTCGGCGCGCATGAGCTGAGCGTGGATGATCACGGACCGGTGGTCCGGCATCGGATCCATGGCCTCGACCGCCTCGGCGACCCCGGCGATCATCAGGTCCATCGCCGCGTCGCCGTTGGCGTGCACCAGGAACGGCACGCCGCGCTCGATCAGCGCGGACGCCCCCGAGAGGTAGACTTCCGGATCCATCGTAGGATACGCGACATAATCGGCCGGCATGCCCGGCGGTCCCTCGTGGTACGGCTCGGTGATCCAGGCCGTGCGCCCCTGCGGGGAGCCGTCCAGCCCGAACTTCACGCCCGCCACGCGGAAGCCGTTCGTGTAGCTCGGATCGTACTCGACGCTCTCCTCCACGATCGCGTCGATGCTCGTGAAGGCGGCGACGTCGGCCTCGAGAGGCTCACGGTCGGCCGCCGTGCGGAACGCTGCTACCGTCTCCGGGTCGGTTCCGCCGCCGTTCTGGATCGTCGTGGTTCCGTAGCTCAGATACAGGTCGATCGTCCGGCGGAGCATGTCGTCGATGTCGCCCCCCCCACCGAAGCCCCCCAAACCACCCACCACCAGCCCAGCCGCTCCCTCTTCCAGGACCCCGTTGGGCTCTCGCGAGCCCTCGACGCGGCGAATGTGACCCCCGGGAGGATCTTCGGTGGCGGCAGTGATGTTGCTGGTCTCGAGCGCCAGCGAGTTGACCGCTCGCAGGTGGCCGGACACGTGCATCAACACGATCGGGTGCTCGGTCGAGGCTCGGTCCAGATCGTAGCGCGTGGGATGGAGTCCCTCGTCGAGCAGCGAGTCGTCGTATCCGCCCCCGATAACGATCTCGCCGGCGGGGATGTCCCCCTCGTCGATCCACTCCCGAATTTTCCGCAGGTGTCGTCGACGTTGTTGACGTCGCCGACCGGTGGGGAGTGGAGTGACAACTGGTCCAGCGTCTCCCCCGTGAAGAGAATGTGGCCGTGGGAATCGATGAAGCCGGGCAACAGCGCCTGCTCCCCCAGATCCACCACCCGCGTCGAGGCGCCCTCGAACGCCATCACGTCGTCCATAGACCCCGTGGCGACGATCGTCTCGCCCCGAACCGCCACCGCTTCGACGGTCGGCCGATCCGGATCCATGGTGACGATGTTGTCGCCGACGAAAATAACATCCGCGGGCGCACCAGCGTCGGGCGGGGCCTCTCCGCAGCCACTGAGACCGATGCCAAACATGCACGCGACGACCACTACGGCCAGTTTCGACCTTTTCATGATTCCACCCCAATGGTTATATGGTTGTGTCAACGGCTCAGTCGAAGATAGACGAGGGTGATGGCGGGCCGTCATCATAGACAACAGCCTGCTAAGACGCAACGAAATCGCGGTCTTGTGGTCCGGGTCGCTGGCCCGAAGGTTTCGGTTCGTCCAATCCTTACATGAGCGAACGTGGACTCCCCATGTCGGAGGACCGGCGCCTAGATTTACCGAGGTTGGCAGGAGGTACGCGATGCGATTGTTGATCTTCATCTTCATCGAGCTCTGGCTGCTCCCGTGGCAGATCCTGGCGATGCTCGTCTACACCTTCAAGGTGATGCGAAAGACCAACCCGGAGAAGATCTCGGGCACCGCAAACAAGGTCCTCAACGCCCGCCTGATCATGCACCGGGCTGGAGCACGAGAGGACGAGGCGACGGCCCGGCTCGCTCCGCACCTGCCGGCCTACGGTCCCGCGGTCGCATGGTTGTTAGGGAGCTTCGGCCTGGCATCCCGCTGGAGTGGGTACACCCTCTCGTGGACAGCGTATCCCGTACCGCGACCTTCCACGATGAACTCCATGGTTGGTCACCGCACCGAATTCTTCGACCGCCTGCTCACCGAGGCCAACGATCCGATGGGGCAAGCTCCGGTGAAGCAGATCGTGATCCTCGGCGCCGGCTGGGACACGCGCTCCTGGGGCATGCTCGCAGGCTCCGACGCCCGCCTCTTCGAGGTGGACGCACCGCCCACCCAGGCTGCGAAGCGCGCGGCCCTCGATGCGGCCGGCATGCCTCAGGACCGGGTCACCTTCGTCGAGACTGACTTCGTCGAGAAGACCTGGCTCCAGGCACTGACCGAACAGGGTTTCGACCCCGCCCTGCCGACCTTTTTCCTCTGGGAAGGTGTGACCTACTACCTCCCCATCGAGGACGTCGAGGCCACGCTGCGCGAGGTCGGCCAGCTCGCGCCCGGCAGCCGGATCGCGTTCGACTTCTTCAGCCACGAACTGATCGACGCCAAGCCCCCTTTCGAAAAACTCGGCAAGAAGATTCAGTTGGGCATGAAGTTCTACGTCAACGAGCCGTTCCGCTCCGGGATATCGACGACGCCCCCCGCCCGCCGGCACGTCGAGCAGCTCGTCACGGCCCACGGGCTCGAGCTCACCGATTACGAGCTGTTCGGGCCCGAGGACGAGGCGTTTGGCGGCCTGGCGATGGCTCTCTGCCCGGATCGGGGGTGATCATCCGTCCAGGGACCCATACCCGAACAGCGCCGGTGTTCCTCCGGTGTGCAGGAATATGGCCGGCCGCCCACGGAACGCCCCGCTTCGAGCCAGACTGAGCATTCCAGCGAAGGCCTTCCCGGTGTAAACGGGATCCAGCACAAGCCCCTCCTGTCTTGCGGCCATGAGGATGGCCTCCTGCGATTCAGGGGTGGTTTGGCCATACCCGGCGCCGAGCTGCTGGTCGGTTACGGTCACGTCTTCGGTGTCCACCAGGTCAGGCAGGCCGAGAAGCTCCTCCACGGCTTGGGCGCAGCGGAGCACGCGCGGCCCCTGCGCGTTAGCTCGGCGTCGAACACAGACCCCGTGGACCTGGACCTCCTTCCGGCCCAATGCGCGAAGGCCGACCAGGAGACCGGCGTGCGTCTGACCGCTTCCGCTGGCCACCACCACGGACCTGAAATCGATACCCTGGTCGTCCGCTTGGTTCAGGAGTTCCTCCGCGGCCTCCACATACCCCAACGCGCCCAGTGGAGGGTGGTCCGGAGACAGATGGACGACATACGGACTTTCTCCTTGGACCGTCAGCTCTTGGGCGAGGCTGATTAGGGAAGCATCGGCTCCGGACTCGTCCTCACCCTCTGGATACGTGTGGATCTCCGCGCCGAACAGACGATCGAGTAGGACATTGCCGGAACGGTGGTAGTCGGACGCCATCCCCTTCACACGATCCTCGAGCTGGATCACACAACGAAGGCCGAGCTTGGCTGCGGCGGCTGCTGTAGCCCTGACGTAGTTCGATTGTATCGCCCCGGTAATGAGGACCACGGACGCGCCGCGTGCCATGGCGTCACCGAAATAGAACTCCAGCTGGCGAACCTTGTTGCCGCCCATCGCAAGACCCGTGCAGTCGTCTCGCTTAACGAAGAGGGCCTCAGAGCCGATGGCATGAGAGAGGTTGGGCATCGACTCCAGGGGTGTCGGACGGTGAGCCAGGGTTATCCGGGGGAACTCGGCCAGACGTGTGATCATGAGAGAAGTGTGTCGAGGAGCACATAGGCACCGCTCGAGGCAACAAGCGTCAGCACCACTCGGCGGAAGGCCACTTCGCTAACCCGGCTCCCGAGTGCGTGGCCCAGCGGTGCCCCCACCGCGGCGACGGGCAGGAGGAATGCGGCGGTGATCCAGACCCCTCGGCTCACGCCAACCGTTGCGGTCTGGAGAATCAGGGACACCCCGTATGACACGGCGAAGAAGCTCAGGGTGAGGGAGCGTGTCGCATCCCTTCCGAAGCCAAGCGCAGTTAGGTAAAGCACGATCGCGGGTCCTGGCATTCCCAAGGCAGTGGTCATTCCCCCCGCGAGGGCACCCACACCAACGGCAGAAGGAGTCCAGAAGCGCGGCACCAGGCCCGGCCTGTCCGCGGCATCCGGTCTCCGAAAGACTGCCAAGGCCACGAAGGTGAGGATCACGACGGCCGCCAAGATCTTCAGTTGATTGACGTCTGCGTTCTGAAATACCCCCAACCCTAAGGGGAGCCCTAAGAGGGCGCCCAGCACCAGCCTGATCCAAAGAGCCCTATTTACGTCCCGCCAGAGTCTCCCAATCAGCGCAAGTGAGATCGTGAGGTTGATGATGATCAGCAGGTGAACCGCATCACCGGATTGGATGATCAGCAGAAAGAACGTGACGGCAAGAAGTGTAAATCCGAAGCCCGCTGCACCTTGGATCACGGCCGCGACAAGGGTGACACCCGCTAGCTGAAATAGCGCGAGTGTATCAGGGGTCTCGATGGGCACACTCCATCATGAGCCAAACGCGGCCGCGGAGGCTCAACGCGGTGGCGGTCCTACGTTGGAGCGCTTCCGGACCCAATAGTCATCAAGCTCGCGCTTGACGACCGGAACCAGCAGATAGAGGCCGAGCACGTTGGCGAGTGCTATCGCGAAGATCATCGCATCCGAGAAATCGAGGACGGCATCAAGCTGGGTCGTGCAGCCGACGATCACGAACAGGCAGAAAATGGAATTGAACGTGATTTTCGCCCATCGCTTCGGTCCGAAGATGTAGATGAATCCCTCGAGACCGTAGTACGACCACGAGATCATGGTGGAGTACGCAAACAACATCACAACAACCGCGAGCACGTACGGGAACCAAGGTAGGACACTGGCGAAGGCACTCGAGGTCAGCTCGACGCCATTGATGGTGCCGTCGTTCAGAAGCGCCGGATCGTAGACGGTCAACGTGATCACCAGTGCGGTGATGGTGCAGATGACGACCGTGTCGATGAACGGTTCCAGCATCGCAACAAAACCCTGTGTCACCGGCTCCTTGGTTCGTACCGCGGAGTGCGCGATTGCGGCGGAACCAATACCCGCCTCGTTGGAGAAGGCGGCTCTGCGGAAACCCAAGATGAGGACCGCGATCATACCACCGGTCACACCTCCGGGACTGAAAGCTTCTGTCACGATGGTAACTACTGCGCTGGGGAGTGCCGCGGCGTTCGCTCCGATCACTATAAACGCCGTCGAAACGTAGAGAAGGGCCATGAACGGAACGAGCCTCGACGTCACTCGTGCGATCGAGCGGATGCCGCCGATGATCACGAGCGCGGTTAGGATCGCGAGCACGCTGCCGAACAGCCAGCCGCGAGTCGCGAAGAAGCTGGACTCTCCGCCCGTGACATTGACGAACTGGACGTACGCCTGGTTCGCCTGAAACATGTTCCCGGCCCCCAGACAAGCGAGAATGAGAAAGATGGCGTAGTACCAGGCGAGGGATTTGCCGAGACGCGGCAGCCCCCGTTCGGACAGCCCTTTGTCTAGGTAGAACATGGGGCCACCGGATACGGACCCGTCGGCATTGATCTGTCGGTACTTCACGCCAAGCGTGCACTCGACGAACTTCGACGCCATTCCCAGGAAACCGGCAACGATCAACCAGAAAGTGGCTCCCGGTCCGCCGATCGAAATGGCCACTGCCACATGTGTGATGTTCCCCACCCCGACGGTGCCCGACACCGCGGTTGTCAGTGCCTGAAAATGTGAGACCTCGCCAGGTGCGCCGCTGCCCTTGTCCTCTTTGCCGATGACGATGCGAACCGCGTGGAGAAAACCGCGGATGTTGATGAGACGCAGGTAGACGGTAAAAAAAAGCGCACCGGCGATCAGCCACACGACAATCAGTGGCAGCTCGGCATCTCCGATCGGAACGGAGAAGAAGACGAAATTGACCACTGCGGTCGCAATGGGTCGAAACGCTTCATTGATGGCGTCGTCGATACCTGTCATATCACTCGCGATCGCTGGAAATACGTCAGACCACGCCTGGGAAGGACTCCCTTACGGGACAGCACACCCGTGACGGGGCACCGGTCTGGATGCCAGCCGTGTCCAATGGAGGGCGCACGGCTCCGACGATCGCAGCCGCTCGATTCACAGTCTGCGGATCGATCTTCCCCTCGACAAGGTCCCGAATATCTCGAGATGCTCGAGGTCCGCCGGACGCCTGTACGCCTCGCTCTTGATCGCCGCGCCTAAGTCAGCGCACCGACGGGGTCGAAACCACCGGGAAGACCTGACCCTCAAAGACAGTCCCCCAGACTGGAATGTCTTTCACGTCATCGGGTGACACGGCGTAGGGATCCTCCTCCAGGACGGTGAAGTCGGCCTTCTTGCCGGCCGCGATACTACCGATCTCGTGGTCCATGCGAAGCGACCACGCGGCGTCGACCGTGACAGCGCGCAGCGCCTGGTGGAGCGTCAGGGCCTCCTCGGGCCCTCGCACTGTGCCGGTCGCCGTCTTTCGCGTCGTCACCGACCAGACGGCCAGGAGTGGCCGCACCGGTCCCATCGGCAGATCGGAGTGCAGCGTGACCCTCACGCCGTTCCGCACCAGCGACCCCAGGCGGATCATCTGGTCGGCGCGCTCCGGGCCGATCCCGAGCTCCGCATATTTGTCACCCAGCAGCCACAGGTAGTATCCGGTGGCCGACACCACACCGTTCAGCTGCCCGAGCCGGGTGGCCTGATCCTGTCGCGAGAACCCAAAGTGCTGCAGGATATAGCGATGGTCGGGGCGCGGATACTCTATGAGCAGGTCCTCGAGTGCATCGAGCGTGACATCGACACCCCGATCCCCGTTGACGTGGATGTTGATGTCGAACCCCGACTTCCAGAACGGCTCGATCTGGGGCTTCAGCTGATCGGGCGGCATCATCCACTCGCCGTGGTGGCCGTCGATGTAGCCGGGCTCGCCCATCTGCATGTACTGCGCGAACATCGCGCCGTCCGCAAAATATTTGACGCCCTTCGTGCTAATCATCCGCCCCGTGTTCGCCGCCTGAGCGTCTTCAAACTGGTCGGACGGCGTGCCTCCGGGACTGGAGCCCCTGGAGCCGTACCCACCTGCCCCAGCAACGATGAGGGTCCGAAATGGGATCCGCTCGGAATCGAACGCTTCCCATTGTGCGGAGCCTGGCCTTATCGTACTACCAGCGGTAGAGATCGTCGTCACACCGCCGCGATGGATCAGGTCGGCCACCAGGGCCAAGCCGGTGTCGGGTGAGTCGTTATCCCGCAAGGTGGCGATAGCCCCCCGGACCACGGACTGGCCGCCTTCCCAGAACCGCCCACCCTCCCAATCGACCCGGTCGGCCACCCCTGCCGCATCCGCCTCAGTGACGTTCCCCGCCTCGAGCGCGGCCGTGTTCAACACCACCTCGTGCGAGGAGCGCTGCGTCACCACGATCGGGCGCGTCGCCGAGATCGCGTCCAGATCCTGCCGCGTGATGAGCCCATGCCAGAAGCGGTTATAGCCCCATGTGAAGAACGGCTTATTGGAATCCGGATCCCGATCGACCAGCTCCTGCATCCGTGCCAGGTAGCCCGCCCGGTCCGTCACGCCCTTGACCAACCCCGAGGGCAGCTCCCAGTCCTCCGGGGTGATGATCTCGTTCCGCGCCAGCAGCGAGGCGCCCAGCCCCGGATGCAGATGCGGATCGATGAACCCCGGCATCAGCACTTTGTCGAGAAACGTGTCATCGATCTCGTAGTCCCACACCTCGAGCCACGGCTGGAGCGTTTCCATCGTGCCGACGGCAACGATCCGGTCCTCTCTGACCGCGACGGCCGTCGCGGTCGGCAGCGACGGGTCCATCGTGATGATCCGGCGGGCCGGATAGACCGTCAGCTGGTCCGCCGACGCGCTCCCAGGGATCACCACGCAGAGGAGCGCCACACACAGGATGATACGGGCTGATAGCTCTCTCATCGTTCGTTCTCCTTCACGCGTCAAGCGCACGTCTGTGCGCGTCTCAAGCGCGCACCTTGGTGTTCTCCGGGTCATAATACGGCGTCCGCACCACCGTCGCGAGCCGCTTCTCGTCCAAGATCTCGACCGCCACTCGCGTCCCAGGCTCGGACAGCTCTGAAGAACCGCCTGCATGCCACAGTTGACGAGGCCAAGCTCAATTCAGACGGAGCGCTCTGGCTGGAGCACCATCTACGGGGCTCCAGTCGAAACCACCGGGAAGACCTGACCCTCAAAGACAGTCCCCCAGACTGGAATGTCTTTCACGTCGTCGGGTGACACAGCGTAGGGATCCTCCTCCAGGACGGTGAAGTCGGCCTTCTTGCCGGCCGCGATACTACCGATCTCGTGGTCCATGCGAAGCGACCACGCGGCGTCGACCGTGACAGCGCGCAGCGCCTGGTGGAGCGTCAGGGCCTCCTCGGGCCCTCGCACTGTGCCGGTCGCCGTCTTTCGCGTCGTCACCGACCAGACGGCCAGGAGTGGCCGCACCGGTCCCATCGGCAGATCGGAGTGCAGCGTGACCCTCACGCCGTTCCGCACCAGCGACCCCAGGCGGATCATCTGGTCGGCGCGCTCCGGGCCGATCCCGAGCTCCGCATATTTGTCACCCAGCAACCACAGGTAGTATCCGGTGGCCGACACCACACCGTTCAGCTGCCCGAGCCGGGTGGCCTGATCCTGTCGCGAGAACCCAAAGTGCTGCAGGATATAGCGATGGTCGGGGCGCGGATACTCTATGAGCAGGTCCTCGAGCGCATCGAGCGTGACATCGACACCCCAATCCCCGTTGACGTGGATGTTGATGTCGAACCCCGACTTCCAGAACGGCTCGATCTGGGGCTTCAGCTCCTCGGGCAGCGTGAGCCACTCGCCGTGGTGGCCGTCGATGTAGCCGGGCTCGCCCATCTGCATGTACTGTGCGAACATCGCGCCATCCGCCGCGAACTTGATCCCCTTTGTGAAAATCAGCCTTTTGGTGCTCGACTTTCGATCGTTTTCGAACTTGTCGATGAGGTTGTCGCCTCGCCTCGTCTGATAGCTCTCCGGCCGGCCGACGTGCAGAATCCGAAACGGCGTCTCGTCGGTGTCGAAGCTCTCCCGTAAGCTCTCCCAGTCCGGGGAGCCTACGACCGGGGCGCTTCCCGCGTCGGCGATCGTCGTCACACCGCCACGATGGATCAGGTCGGCCACCAGGTCGAAGCCGACGCCGGGTGCGTCGTTATCCCGCAAGGTGGCGAGAGCCCCCCGGACTACGGACTGGCCCCTTTCCCAGAACCGCCCACCCTCCCAATCGACCCCGTCGGACACCCTCGCGGCGTCCTCCGCGGTGACGTTCCCCGCCTCGAGCGCGGCCGTGTTCAACACCACCTCGTGCGAGGAGCGCTGCGTCACCACGATCGGGCGCGTCGCCGAGATCGCATCCAGATCCTGCCGCGTGATGAGCCCATGCCAGAAGGCGTTATAGCCCCACGTGAAGAACGGCTGGTTGGAATCCGGATCCCGATCGACCAGCTCCTTGAGCCGCGCCAGGTAACCCGCTCGGTCCGTCACACCCTTGACCAACCCCGAGGGCAGCTCCCAGTCCTCCGGGGTGATGATCTCGTTCCGCGCCAGCAGCGAGGCGCCCAGCCCCGGATGCAGGTGCGGATCGATGAACCCCGGCATCAGCACTTTGTCGAGAAACGTGTCATCGATCTCGTAGTCCCACACCTCGAGCCACGGCTGGAGCGTTTCCATCGTGCCGACGGCAACGATCCGGTCCTCTCTGACGGCGACGGCCGTCGCGGTCGGCAGCGACGGGTCCATCGTGATGATCCGGCGGGCCGGATAGACCGTCAGTTGGTCCGCCGACACGCTTCCAGGGATCGCCACCCAGAGGAGTGCCACACACAGGATGATCCGCGCTGATAGCTCTCTCATCGTTCGTTCTCCTTCGCGCGTCAAGCGCACGTCCGTGCACGTCTGTGCGCGTCTCAAGCGCGCACCTTGGTGTTTTCCGGGTCATAATACGGCGTCCGTACCACCGTTGCGAGCCGCTTCTCGTCCAAGATCTCGACTGCCACTTGCGTCCCAGGCTCGGACAGCTCTGAATCGATGTATCCCAAGGCGAGACTCGCGCCGACCCGGTGCCCCCACGCCCCGGACGTGACGCGGCCCACCATGTCGTCACCGTTCCAGATCGATTCCTCGCCACATGCGTCGGCGTCGCCCGCCTCGACCACAAGGGTCACCAAGCGCGTCGGCACGCCGCGTGTTTTTTGCTCCTCGAGGGCCGCTCGGCCGATGAAGTCTCCCTTGTCGAACTTGACAAAGAACTCGAGACCCGCCTGGAGAGGCGTCTCTTCGCCGCAGATGTCGGGGGCCAGCACATACCCCTTCTCGAGCCGCATCGAACCCAGAACCGCCCGCATGCCACAGTTGACGAGGCCAAGCTCCTGCCCGGCCTCCACGATCAGCTGATAGATCGACCGTTGGCAGATCATCTCGTGATGCAGTTCCCAGCCCAGCTCGCCGACGAAATTCAGACGCAGCGCTCTGGCTGGAGCACCACCCACATGGATGTTCTGCCAGGAAAGGTAGGAAAAGTGTTCCGAGGACAGGTCGGTGTCGGTCAGCTTCGACAAGAGTGCCCTCGACTGCGGACCGACGACGGCCAGAACTCCGTAGCGGTTGGTCACGTTCTCGACCGTCACGCTGCCATCGGGTGGGAGGTGGCCCTCCATATGCTGCAACAGAAGCAGCTCGGAGGCGGCCGGAGCGACGACGTAGAACGAATCCTCGGCGAGGCGGGTCATCGTCATGTCGTCGGCGACGAATCCCTTCGGCGTGAGCATCAGGTTGTAGCCGACACGCCCCACCTTCGGCAGACGGCCACAGGTCAGCCGGTCCAGGAACGGCACCGACGCCGAGCCGGACACGAGGTATTTGGCGAACGCGCTGTTCTCATACACCGCCACGCCGTCTCTGGCCGCGAGACATTCTCGACCCACATGCTCGAAGTAGTTCGTCCCGCGGCGGAACGACAGCCTATCGAAGGGCTCCACACCCTCCAGAGCAAACCAGTTCGGTCGCTCCCACCCGTAGCGGCTCCCGAACACCGCGCCCTGCGCCTTCTGCAGGTCGTAGATCGGCGGGGTCTTGACCGGCCGGCCGGCGTCTCGCTCGGTGTCCGGAATCGACAGCTGATACTGCAGACGATACGCCTCATGCGCCTTGGCGAACGTGTAGGCTTTGCTCGTCCAGTTACCGAACCGCCTCGGGTCGAGGCTGTTGAGATCGATGCTGGGCTCTCCCTCGACGATCCATTCGGCTAGGTACTTCCCCACCCCCCCGGCCTGTGCGATCCCGAAGTTGCAGCCGGCGAGGCAGTAGAAGTTGGGCACGCCGTAGACCGGTCCCAGAAGCTGCTGAGCGTCGGGTGTGTAGGTGATCGGGCCGTTGCAGATGTGCTTCAAGCCCACGTCCTGGAGCATCGGCACGCGGTCCATGAGCCGCAGGATGTATTCCTGAATCCGTTCCAAGTCGGCGGGAAGATCCTGCTGCGCCCAGTCCCAGGCCACACCGTCTACACTCCACGCCCTGCAATTTGCTTCGTACGGGCCGACCAGCAGGCCACCCCCTTCCCGACGCAGGTAGAACGGCACATCCGGATCACGCAGTGAAATCAGCTCATCATCGAGAGCCTCGATGTCCGGCAGATCTTCGAACAGGAGGTGGTGGTGCTCCATCGCTATCACCGGCATATACACGCCGGCCATGGCCCCGACCCGGTCGGCCCAAAGACCGCCTGCATTAACGACAACCTCACAGGTGATGTCGCCCTTCTCCGTATGCACGACCCACTCGCCGCCATCGGTCCGGGAGAGGTCGGTCACTCGGTTGAACCGATAGATCTCGGCGCCCGCTTGACGGGCCCCCCTTGCGAGAGCATTCGTCGTACCGGCCGGGTCGCAGTGCCCGTCGAGCTCGTGATGCATCGCCCCGACCAGGCCGTCCATTTCCATGAACGGAAAGAGCTCCTGTGCCTCTTCCGCAGAGACGAGACTAGACGCGATCCTCAACGTGCGATCCTTGGAGAGCACATGCCGGTACTCGTCCATGCGGTCCGCGGTCGTCGCCAGACGGAGACTCCCCGTGGTCCGCCAGCCGGTCTCCTGGCCGGTTTCCGCTTCGAGTGATTGGTAGAGGGAGATGCTGTACTGGAGTAGTCGGGACGTGGTACGGTTTGGCGCCCATTGAACGACGTTGCCGGCGGCCATCCATGTCGACCCGGACGTCAGCTCGTTCTTTTCGACAAGGACCACATCCGTCCAGCCGAGCTTGGTCAAGTGATAGAGCAGGCTGCATCCGCTGATTCCACCTCCGATGACCACCACACGGGCCTGAGTTCTCATAACTGGACTCTCACGCGCGTGACCCCGCTAGATATGGGTGGGCCTCGGATAGAAGGACCAGGATTAGAACGGATTCAACGGGCGTAGATGTCCTACGAACGACGGCCAACACGAGGAGGGCCGGTGCCGATTACTCCTGCACCGGCCCTCTGTTCGCTCACCTCTCGGCTGTCCCGAGTGGAATAGCGCTGGTTAGAGGAAGTTCGGATTGTTGAACGTCTCGATGACCGGGATCGGGATGCACGTCTGGTCTCCGTACGTCCCGCCCTTGACTCCCGGCTGGTAAGCCGTGCCTATCGCGGGGACGAACGGCAGACCGAGCCGGCGAATGTCGTACATCCGGAAGCCCTCGAGGAACAACTCACGCCGCCGCTCCGCGACGACCTCAGCCTGGATGTCGGCCTCGATGGCGCTCGCGAAGACCGGCAAGCCGAGGGGGCCGCGCAGCGCGTTGATGACCGCAACTGCGGTCGCGCCACCCGTGATCTCGGCGATGATGAGCTGGGCCTCCGCATAACGAGCGATGGGTACCGGGGTGCTCGCCTCTATAAACTTCACCTGCGACCAGACGTTGCCGGGTCCCCAACCCGTGTTCTCCCCCGTGTCGGAACTGGCCATGCGCGGGTCTGGCACTCCGCCGGTCAACAGGTTCCGTGTCCACGGCGGGACACCCTGACTGTTGGCGAACAGATTCTTTTCCCATATGCGATTATACAACCGCGTCGTGCTGTTACTGGGCGAGAGATTCATGACGAAGCCGGCCGGCACGGCCTGCGCGTCGGTCAACGCACCCGCGGTGTTGCCCATGTACAGCCGCACACGGGCGCGGCCCACCCGAGCCGCGCTCGTGATATCCGATCCCCCGCCAGTCAGAGCCGCCGTGAATCGGGTCTCCGCCTCCGCAAACATATCCGCCTGAGTCAGCTCCGGGCCCACATCCAGGGCGGCCGTACAATTGGTCATCCCTATCATGGATGCACTGAACCCCGCGTAGAGGTAAGCTCTGGCTATTCGCTCCCCCCTATTAGCGACCTCCGCGTCCGTCCACCCCCCCAACAGGGTGACCAGGTTGTCCGCCACCCAGCGGGACCTGCCCGCCGGGAGATAGACCGAGGGCACGAGCGACGTACAATCGTTGTCGCCCCAGTTGTCGACGTTCTGAGGGCGGCGGCGGTCCAACGTCCAAACGTCGCCGGAGGCAGAGTGGTCTTCGAACTCGTCACTGAAAGCCGCTTGTATCACCATAAAGGCGCCGTGGGCGCACAAAAAATCGGCCTCGAGCCCGTTCATCAGAGCGTCGGCCTGCTCCGGCACCTCGACGTTCTCCGAGAGAAGGCGGCTGGGATCACTGACGTCGAGAAGGCTGCTCACGTCGCAACCGGCGATGGAGACCGCCAGAAGCACGGCAGATCCCGAGGCCCGCAGCATCGCTGGAAAAGTCTTGAAAGACATCATGATATGCTCTCCTTTCGCGGGCTCAGAAGTTGACGCGGATCGAAGCGACGATCTGCGTAGGCAGCGGTATGTTGTTCTGCGCCATGAAGTATCTGCCTCCGCTGGTGTACATGGTTTCCGGATCCCCAGCGGTCCAATCGGACCACGTCATGACGTTTGTGGCTGCGACCTGCAGCACGGCGTTGCTCACCCCGATGCGGAGACGCTCCGGGAGGTCGTAGCTCATGGAAACCTCCTTGAGCCGGATGAAGCTGACGTCGTTGACCCACCCGTCGATGATCTGATCACTACTCTGAATCGTGGCCTTCATCTCGAAGTCCCCCCCGATCCACTCTTCGGGGTACGAATTCTCCCGGCAAACATTATAGAGCCGGCAGCGCTGACGCTCTGTGTTGTCGAACCGCTTGTGCCCCTGCATGGAGGTGAACAACGCGTGGAAACGCAGGTTGGCGCCGATGGCGACGTCGGTGTAAAACGACAGCTCCCAGGGCGGGATGGCACGGCCCAGATCGACACGCGGACCGATGGTGTTGCCAGCCGCGTCGAAGCAGGGCGTCGTGCCGCCCGATCCGTCGCTGCACATGACGTTGATCGCATTCCCGCTCGCGTCCCAGTCCGCACTGACGACGTCCCTTCCGAACCAGCTGAACGGCGCGGCACCGACGTGATGCTCCAGGGAGCTCCAACTGTTGAAGATGATGGACGTGTCACCCGGCTCTCCGGAGAGTTGCAGGATCTCGGCGTCGTTGTAGGAGAGATTGAATCCCACGTCCAATCCCCATGCCGACCCGTCGACGAGATTCGCATTCAGTCCGAGCTCCAGGCCATCGTTCCTGATCCTTCCCGCATTGAAAAATTGGCGGCCCGTGAAGCCGGCGGAAGGCGGAAGGCCCCGCTCAAGGATCGCGTCCTTGGTCAGCTTATGGTAATACGAGAACTCAACTCCGAGCCGGTTGTCGAAAAGATCCATATCGACACCGACCTCCGTCTCCTCGCCCACCTCGGCGGTCAACTCGGGATTCCCGAGGGTGCTCGGCGTCACCCCGGGGCCCGTGGGCCCCGTCACGGGGGACCAGGTCCTGAGGGCCGAGAACGCTGCCGGTTGCTCTCCGGATTGTCCCCACGCGCCCCGGAGGCGCAGCGTGTTCAAGAATGAAGACGACGGGAACCAGGGTTCCTCGTTCATCACCCAGGACAGGGAGAACTTCGGGTAGGTTATCCAATCGATCTGGTCACCAAAAGCGCTGTTGTTGTCGACGCGCACCGCAGCGGTCAAGAAGAGCCGGTCCTTCCACGCCAGCGTCTCCTGCACGTACGAGCCGAGGGTATTGTTGCTGACGTTATTGTTCTGCGGGGTGCTCGTGATGGCCGTCGAAGTGATCGTGCTCAAGCCGGGGCCGGCGAACTGCTGTCCAGTGGCACTGAGAAAGCTATTGTTGTTCGTGTAATACTGAACGCCCAAAGACGTGGACGACGAGAGATTCGAGGTCAACCCCCACTCCGCTGTAGTTGAGAAATCGGAGGTGGTGAGGAGGTAGTTACGACGTGCCTCATTGCGAAAGCCCTTGGCTCCGTTTGTGCCGAGCGACACGACGGTCGTGTCGTTCGTCTGGAATTGCCTGGACCAGGAGTTCAGTTCGCCGGTGAAATCGACGCCGGTGGTCAGGCGTCCTGTGAGCCAGCCCAATGCCTCGAAGTTAACGGTCAGGCCGCCGGTGAAACGGTTCAGCTCCGTGTGATCGAATTGACTCCTTTCCCTCGCCGGATTCGATTGCGTAGGGAAACCGATGTGCAAATCACAGCCGAAGCCGGGACTCACTCGACACTTGTGTTCCGGCAGATTACCTGGATTGCCGAATTCGATTCCCTCTGTGATGCTCGAATAGCCGTCCGCCACGCCACGGTCCCTGTGGTTGGTGTATCCCATGTTCAGGGCGACGCTGACGTTGTCGGAGACCTGTGTGTCGAAGTTGGTGCGCATGTTGAGCTTACGCACCCAATTGTGGCTGAGACTGCCGACGTCCCTCTGGTACGCGCCGGAGAAGAAGTACTGGCTATCCTGGGATCCACCGCTCAGGCTCGCGCTGTAGTTCTGGACCTGGCCGTAACTGTAGATCTCCTTTCCCAGCTCATCCATGTAGTCCAACATGTTCACCGAGTACACTTCACCCGTCGCCGTATCCGTCCAGTAGTTATCATAACCCAACTTGCCCTGGAGATTGGAAATGAAGTTCACCCCCTGCCGGACCATCATCTCCACCTGCACCCCGCCCTCGTTGCCTCGCTTCGTGATGATGTTGATGACACCCCGCGAAGCCTCCGTCCCGTACAGTGTCGCCGCGGCCGGGCCCTTGAGCACTTCCATCCTTTCTATTTGCTCCGGCTCCAGGCTGCCCAGGATCCCGCGCGCCGTGTACCATGACAGGCCCATTGCCTCGTTATTGGCGGCTCTGACGCCATCGATGTAGATGAGGGGCTGGGAGGTGAGCGAGAGTGACGACGCGCCTCGAATTCGAATCCGCGGCGAAGTACCCACCAGGCCGTTCCCCATCAAGTTTACGCCTGGAGATCGTCCGCGGAGCATGGACTGCACGTCTGTTACGGGAGCCACCGCGGCGATCTCTGCGGCGTCCAACCTTGCTACCGAGTTGCCGATCGCCCTTACCCTCGTCCCGCCGGGGACCCCTGTGACCACGATTTCGTCCATGGACAGCGCCGCCAGGGACATCAGAAAGTCCTGGACGATTGTCCCCCCAGACGGAACCGTAATCGTTGAGTTCACGGTCCCGTAGCCGATTCGTTCCGCCCTCAGGGTTCGGACCCCGGCGGGCACGTTCGCGATCTGGTAACGGCCATCCGTCCCGCTCAAGCTCCCCAGCCCGGACCCTGGGATCGAGAGCTGTACCGAAGGAAGCGGTTCTCCCGTCTCCCCGTCGAGCGCCCTCCCGGTGACGGTTCCCACCACTTGAGCGGAAGTTGGCGCGGCCAACCCAACGACCAATAAAACTGACAGGACAAAAGATCTCATTGGAAACCTCCTTGGTTGAACTCCGATTACTTTTCTTCTCTTGTTCAGCAAGCCGCTCCCCCCAAAGTTTTCCGCAAAGGGGGGATAACGGCGCGTATGACTCCAATGTCGCATCCTTCATTTAATGCGTTTGTGTAAACCGCGCAACCCGGTCAAGTTGATCCGTCGGATCGACGTTCCGTCGGGAAATGCTCATCGGGAGATGCTCAGAGGGCGCGCCCCGTACGGGCCACGAAATCTCTCCGCATCCCGGATCCCGCCTCCCTCCCACGACCCGGGCGGTCCGGTGGAGCGTTCTAGACATGATTGGTGGATTGCGTCATTATGAAAATGATCGCCCCTCAGTCCAGAATGGGATACAAATGCAGACCGGCCGTACCTCCTGGCTCCTCGTTGTGACGTTTACTCTGATCGGTGCGTCGAGCTGCGGCAGGAGCTTCGATCAGGTGTCGCCCCGACCGTCGACCCGGGGGGTGATCACCCGCGCCGATATCGAGAGGGCTTCGTATGTGAGCGCGCACCACGCCATCCGGTCCCTCCGACCCGCCTGGCTCTACCACCAGGGAAACGCTACCATTTCAAACCCTAACCCGATCCCGGTCGTGTACGTGGACGGGGTACGAACCGGTTACGTGGACGAGCTCCATCTGATACCCGCCGAAGACGTGGACACGATGGTATTCTGGTCCCCCTCCGACGCCACAACGCGGTTTGGAATCGGCCACCTCGCTGGAGCCTTCGACGTGACGACCCGTCGCGGACGACGCCAACGCCCAAAGGGATAGGCGGGCGATGGACGACCACTACGTGCAGAAGTCCAGGTTCCTTGTGATTCGAGTGCCATCCTCGTCGAATCCGTCCGTGTACTGCTGGATGCGCTTCTTGGCCTCCGTAAGGTTGTGATTGTTGAGGTTGATATTGAGCAGGTCGATATACCAGGGTGCCTTCTCAGAATGGGTGACATAGGTCTCTGCGATTTCGCGTGCGATCGGCAGCGTCGTGTCCTTGGAGACATCGAAAACGTCCTTGTTCCTGGCCTGACGCAGTTTGTCGTACTCTTCGGCCAGTAGGCGCTCAAAGAGCTCGGTGGTGAGAGTATCACCCGCCTTGACGCCCGTCTCGGCATCGTCGGCTGTGAAGGTCGCCCTCTTGTGGAGCCACTCCCACAAGATGCTGAGCCGAATCTCTCCGGTGGCCATGTCTTCCATCAGATAGAGGACATCGTCGTCCCCGAAGAAGTCTGCAGGCTTCAGTGCTGCAGCCTGCAATCCCTGACCAAAGGCGTTGCCATACTGCATCGCCACGCTGATGAGATCGCGGGCTCCGCGAACCGTGCGCGGTGCGGCTTCCAGAAGTGTGAGACCGTCCGCGTCTTCTCTGTTGTACGCGAGGGGTGGGAACTCCCGCCCGAGCTGATTGTCGTCGCCAACATCCTCCCAGACCGGCCGCACGATGTGCACCATCTTCCAGTGGGCAACCCACTTCCCACTGGCGCCTTCGCGTCGTTCGCGCGCGCCACCCTCGATCGCCCTCTTCATTCCGCTGGCGACGCCCTCGTCTGATCCAACCGGAATATTGGGTTCCATTCCGCCTTGCCACAGAGCGTAGCGTCCGTTTTGGTCCGGGGTATTAACCGCACGGCGGACCCGGTCCTCGTAGTTGCGCATATACCCGTAGGTCATTGTGATCGCATCGATGTTGGGATTGATGAAGCTCGAATCCCATGCCACCGCGTCAGCCACGCTGTTGATGTAGTCCCAACGACCCGTGTTGAAGCCGACAAAATGCAGACCCAGGGCTGCTCGAATCTCCATGAGCTGAAAGGAGGCCTCAATCTGCTCGACCAGGACGTACACTTTGATCGAGCCAACCGGAATGCCGAGGTGCTCTTCGAGGGCCGACATCATGTCGCTCCAGAGAGCCGCCTCCTCGGCGGTTTGGATCTTGGGGAGGTACAGAACAATAGAGGAACCGGCCTGAATTAGCGGCCTGTGATTGCCCACGACGTAGAGCACGAGGTCGACTATCGACGCCGAGAACCCCCGGCCACCCTGAACGCGAACATGCCGGTCGTCCAGATGAAGCCCCCGAGGTCGGAATATCTTGGTTGTGAAGTCGAGTTGCTTTCTCCAGTCCTCCACGATCGGACGGCCGAGAAAGTCTCGCGACCAAGCGTTCATCTCTCGGGCGACCTGTTCTGCGACCTTCAGGAACACAGGATCCTCGGCGAGGGCGAGCTTGAGATTGCGCTGGTTGTCCAGTGACATTGACGCGATCTGCCCCAACGCGTCTTCGCCGTCGAACATCCAGCCGTCTGCGCCAGACAGAAGTGCATAGGCAACGTTACGAATGCTATTCTCAACAGCCGCATTGGGCTTGGCCGCCGGGCCTGTGCCCTGAATCCACTGTCGTCGCAGGTCCTCCGGGATCTCACTGCCCGCGAAGCGGCCGTTGCGAGCGTCCCGGACCTTGATCCGGGTTCGCGGAATCGTCGAACCAGAATCCAGGAAGCCGATGCCCTGTTTCAGCCGCCCGCGCAGTGCCCGCCGCTCGATTCGAGCCTTCATCAGTGCTCTGCGATCATCTTCGAACGGCACCAGGACACCCAGCGCCTCCAGGGTCTCCGGCGTGTAGACGTCCGCATAGATGCTCTGTAGGCCGTTACGGATCTCAAGCGTGTGGCTTCGCCTGCCCCCGGCCGGTGTTGCGTTCCGCGGGCTGAGTGTGGGCTTCATGCGATCTCCTTATGGAGGCTGGTCGGGACCATGCCGGATTACCCTCAGCTCAAGATGTCCGCGAGCAGGAAGGTCTATGGTCCCTTCTCGGGCGCTACAACCGGGAAGCTGCTGGGCCCCTGGACGTCCATCTACCTACCCCATGCGTCCTGATCCCGACCGGGCGCTATCGAACCGCTCAGACCAGATCCTGACAACTCCGTTCGATGCCCACCTTGACCGCATCGACAATCTCGTCGACATCCGCCTTGGTGACGATCAGAGGCGGAGCGATGTTGACCGTGTTGTTCAGGTCCGGGAAGCTCCGGGTGGTCTTGCCAACCAGCACGCCCTCCCCCGTGATCGTTCGCATGACCGCGTTCATCACGTCCTCGCTCACGGGCATCTTCGACGACTTGTCCTCCACGAGCTCCACGCCGGCGAACAATCCCTTACCCCTGACGTCCCCGACGTGCGGATGGTCGGACAGCTCCCGAAGGCGGTCGAGCAGGTGCTCCCCAACCAGGCGAGCGTTTTCAACCAGGTCTTCCTCCTCGAGGATACGCAGGTTCTCCAGGGCGGCGGCAAACCCCCCTGTGCAGCCACCGTAGGTACTGATGTCCCGGAAATAGTCGTATTTGTCGCTCGGATCGTGGAGGAACTTCTCGAAGATTTCGCTGCGCACGGCCGTAGCTGAGATCGGCGCGTAGGCGCTGGCCATACCCTTGGCCATGGTCACGATGTCCGGCGTGAAGTCATAATGCTCGAAACCGAACATCGTCCCAGTCCGTCCAAAACCGCACACGACCTCGTCGATGATCAGGATGACGCCATATTTTCCACAGATCTCCTGGATGATGGGATAGTATTCCTCGACGGGAGGAATAACACCGCCACCCGCCGTGATCGGCTCGAGGATGACGCCGCCCACCGTCTCAGGACCCTCCTCCTGGATCACATCCTCCAGGGCACGGGCGCACTCGATGTTACAATCGGGATACTCCAGGCCGAAGGGACAGCGATAACACAGGGCATGGGGAATGCCCACAAATCCGTCCGGGAAGGGGCCATACGCCTCCTTGCGTTCCGGCTGACCGGTCGCGGCCAGGCAGGCGATCGTGGTTCCGTGATAGTCACGGTCCCGGTATAACACCGTGGACTTCGTGTTCCCGTTCAAGTGAGCGATCTGCCGGACCATCTTGAAGGCCTTTTCGTTGGCCTCGGAGCCGCTGTTCGCAAAAAAAACGTGGTCCAAACCCGGCAGCAGGTCGGTCACCTTCCCCGCGAACTGGGCCGCCGGGACAGTCCCGGCTACTCCAGCGTAATAGTTCAGTTTGAGCAACTGGTCATAAATCACCCTTGCCATACTCTCGCGCCCGTAGCCGACATTGACGCACCAGACACCGCCCGAGGCGCCGTCCAGATACTCGTTTCCATCAATGTCCTTGACCCGGGCTCCCTCACCCTCAACGAAGATCTTCGGATCCTGCGACTCGAAGATCTTGTGCTGAAAGATGTGATGCCACAGATGTTTCTTGTCCTTCTCGATGATGTCTTCGGCATCATAGTTGGACAGCAAGTCTTGCGTATCGAACATATTTGGCTCTCCCCCCGGCCGTACCGGAGACGGGCTCGTGTCGGCCCTCGACGCTTTAATCCAAACTCAGGTGTGCGTACTTGTCGAGATGGCGGGTCGGCATCTGCAGTGCGTCACGCCGGAAAGGCTCCGCCAGCACCTTCTCTCCGCCCTCGACAACCGCGTTGATCACGCAGGGCTTGCCGGAGGCCATGGCTTCGCGCACTACGTCCTGAACATCCCGGTAGTCCTCGACCGTGAAACCCTGGGCGCCCATTGCCTCGGCCACTTTGGCGAAATCCGGATTGTCCCGCAGGTTGGTGCCGACGAAGCGGTCGCCGTAAAAGTCGATCTGGTTCTTCTTCTCCGCACCCCATTCGTGGTTGTTGATTACTATGGCGATGACCGGAATGTCCTCCCGGACGGCGGTCATCACCTCGCTCAACCCACTGATACCCCAGGCGCCGTCTCCCTGAACGGCAAAAACCGGGGCGTCCGGCTTGCCGATCTTGGCTCCCATGGCGCAGCCGTAGGCGAAACCGCAGTTACCCCAGGTCAAGGCGGAGAGGTGTTGCCGGGGACCATTAAACTTGAGGTACCCGTTGATGATGGAGCAGGTATTCCCGATGTCCGTGGTCACCAGTGCATCCTCAGGCAGAGCGCTGGTCAGTTCCCAGATGAAGCGCCGGGGATGCATCAGCTCGTTCGTAGACGACGACCAGTCTTCGAGCTCGCTGTCCCACGTCTCCTTTTCCCTAGCCACCTCGGCGATGCGCCCTTCGTTTCTCTCCCGGTTCGGCTGGACGTTCTTCAGCTCCCGCAGCAACTCTGTAGCGTACTCCTTCACGTCCGCCACGGAAAAGAGGTCCGGAATCTTGCTCAGGCCCCACTGCTTCGCGTCCCTGTCTACCTGGATGAGCGTGGCCTCCTCGGGCCAGTAGGTCATATCGTACTGGGGAAGCAGACCGAAGACCCCCAGTCTGGTTCCCAAGGCCAACACCACGTCGGCTTTGGCGATGGTCCGCATGGCCGCCTTGGAGCCGCAGTACCCTATCGGTCCGCAGCCCAACTCGTGGCTGTACGGAAAGGTGTCGTTGTGCAGGTAGGTACTGACCACCGGCGCGCTCAGATACTCGGCCAGAGCCTTGATCTCATCCAGGGCGTCGCCCTGACTGACACCACCTCCCGATACGATAACCGGATAATCGGCAGCCTTCAGAAGGCTGATCGCAGCCTCAATATCCTTTTTGGGCGGACGACCCGCCCCGAGAGTCGGAGTGACCAGGATCTCTGCTTCCAAATCCCCATAGAAATAGTCCCGGGGAATGTTCAGATGGGTCGGGCCGAGCTCGAGTTTGGCCCGATAAAAGCAGCGACTGGCCAACTCGGCCATGCGGTCGGGACGGTTGACCCGCACCTGATATACGGTCTGCTTCTCGAACATGGCCATCTGGTCCAGTTCCTGAAAACCGCCGGTGCCGATCCCCTTCGACCCCGTCTCGGGAGTGAGCGCCACGACTGGAGAATGCGCCCAGTAAGCTGCAGCCATGGCGGAGACAAAATTCGCCGCGCCCGGCCCGTTCTGAGCAATACAGGCCTGAGGCCTTCCAGTCACCCTGGCCAAACCGTCAGCAGCGTGCGCAGCCGCCTGCTCGTGGGCCACGGGAATGAACCGAATACCGGCGTCGGGGAACAGATCGAGGGCGTCCATGAACGCTGATCCAACCAAGCCGAACAAATCCTTCACTCCCTCGGCAACAAGTGTCTCCACCAGCGCCTCGGAGGGTGTCATTCTTGTCTTCGCCATCTCTAGCCTCTCTAGTTGCTGGGCCATCTCTAGCCTCCTAATTGTTGGATTTCTAGAGCCTCAGTGTTCAAGAACCGTCTCTTCCTCAATCCCTCGCCGCGCCCGAGAAGAAATCCGAATGGATAACGAGGAAGAAGCTCGTCCCGAGGACTACCTGGGCAACCAGCGGGGGTATCACTGTCTTTCGCATCAATCGCGAACCGCGATCCTGCTCTGTCATTCGGCACCGCTGCGGGGAGGGTCAGGACCCGGATGTCCGCAAAGCCGACAGAGCCAGCATGAAATTTTCGGGACTGATAACTTTTTTGGGAAATGGTGTCAAGGTCTCCTCGGGCCAGGGGACAATCCCAACGAACAAACCAGTACGTACGCGTTCGACATCCGGGCCGGGTTCAGTTATCAGTTCGGCTCCATCTCATCCCGCCACGTGCACGTGACGCTGGAATCAGCCTCGGGAAGGCGGGATGTCAACCAGCAAATCGGCGGCGTACCCGGGCGTTGGAACTGTCAGAACAAAGAGTGAGGAAATGATTCCACCATATGAGTCGGAGACCCTAAACCCGCTGTATGTGGCGGATGATGCGGAGCGAAACAGGCTGCTGGAAGCCGGAGAGGCCATGCCCTCCCTTGTGCTGGCATCCACCGCGGCGGCCAATGCCGCCATGCTGGGGGCCGGATACTTCAACCCGCTGCCCGGATACATGAACCTGGCCGACGCGCTGGCGGTCGCTGAGAACATGCAAATGGGCTCCGGCCTGTTCTGGCCCGTGCCCATCTTGCACATGACCACGGGCGATAAGGTGACGGATGAATTCAGAACCACCGGCCAGATCGCCCTGCGCGATCCCAATGTCGAGGGTAATCCCATCCTGGCCATCCAGGAGGTGAACGCCATCGAGGAAATGGCCGCGCAGCAGATCGAGACCATCACGGGCCACGTGTTCCGCACCACCGATCAGGAACACCCTGGCGTGGCCGCGTTCAAGGCCGCAGGGAACATGCTGATCTCCGGCCCGATCCAGGTGCTGAGCCATTCCTACTTCCGCACCGATTTCCCCAATACGTACCGCACCGCGCCGGAAATCCGTCAGTTGATCCAGGACATGGGCTGGAACACAGTGGCCGCTTTCCAGACCCGTAATCCGATGCACCTGGCCCATGAGGAGCTGTGCCGCATGGCCCAGAAGGCCACGGGCGCCGAGGGGATCCTCATCCACATGCTGCTGGGCAGGCTGAAGCCGGGGGACATTTCGGCGGATGTGCGGGATGCGGCCATCCGCAAAATGGTGGAGCTGTACTTTCCCGAAAACACCGTGCTGATTACCGGTTACGGGTTCGACATGCTCTATGCGGGCCCGCGAGAGGCGGTGTTGCATGCCATCTTCCGGCAGAACGCGGGGGCGACCCACCTCATCATAGGCCGGGACCATGCCGGGGTGGGGGACTACTACGGCCCCTTCGACGCCCAAGCCATCTTCGACGACATTCCCCCCGGCACCCTGCAAATTCAGATTTTCCGGGGCGATCACACGGTGTGGTGTTTCAAATGCGGCAAGATAGTGATGATGCGCGACTGTCCACATGACAAGGGGGACTACCTGCTCCTCTCCGGCACCAGGGTGCGCCAGATGCTGGCGAAGGGGGAGGAACTCCCCGAGGAATTTGCCCGGCCGGAAGTGGCGGAAATCCTCTCCGCCTTTTACCGCTCCCAGGGCGGGATCTGATCGGACGGCGGCCCGGCGTGCCCGACCTACACATCTACCCGCTGCATCTATTATTTGACAAGAGGTCGCCCTTCGACTTTAATGTAGCCGCCTCGACGCCACACACAGGAACGGAAACTCTCAAACGTTCTGGTTTGACCCATCGGCGGGATCCGCGTGGCAGCCCGCCGGCTAGATGAGGTTTCTCTGATTCAGCACACCACCGGCCGGGCATAGCCGGGCCGACGGAGATAATAGCTAATGCCGACCTATGTGAATCCGGACAAGTGCGACGGGTGCAAGGCGTTAGACAGGCCTGCCTGTCATTATATTTGCCCCTCCGACATCATGCATCTCGACCAGTCTCTCGGGAAGGCCTTCAACATCGAACCCGACCAGTGCTGGGAATGTTATGCGTGCGTGAAGACCTGCCCCCAGTCGGCGATCGATATCCGTGCGTATGCCGACATCTCGCCAATGGGCGCCAGCATAACGTCGTTGCGTGGGACAGACTCGATCATGTGGACCATCAAGTTCCGCGACGGGCAGACCAAGCGATTCAAGTTTCCAATTCGTACCACACCCTGGGGATCCATCGTGCCCCACGATGGCATGGCGGTGCCGACGCAGGACGATTTGAACGGGCAGGCCCTTTGCCAGGAGGCGCAGTTTCTTGGAGTGCCGAAGGTGCCGACACCGGCCCCCGCGTAGCGTCATCCGGAATCCAACTAACAACCAGGCGCATGGGGACTTGTGAACCCCGTGCCGACGGCCACCAATAGCGGTGTTTTGACGGGAGAAACGTGTGATGGTTGAGCCAACCACAGAGGTAATTGAGTGTGATGTCCTAATCGTCGGCGGCGGCATGGCAGGGTGCGGAGCGGCCTACGAGGCGGCCCACTGGGCCCGTGCGAAGGGGCTCCGGGTCGTGTTGGCGGAGAAGGGCGCCGTCGAGCGGAGCGGAGCGGTGGCGATGGGCCTGTCCGCTATCAACTGCTATATGGGGATGAAGTGGGGGGAGAACCAGCCAGAGGACTTCGTGCAGTATGTCCGGCAGGACCTCATGGGGCTGAGTCGAGAGGACCTCGTGTATGACATCGCGCGGCACGTGGACTCGACCGTCCACATGTTCGAAGATTGGGGACTCCCGTTCTTCAAGACGGAGGATGGACGCTACAAGCGGGAAGGGCGCTGGCAGGTCATGATCCATGGTGAGTCGTACAAGCCGATCGTGGCGGAAGCCGCCAAGAAGGCCGTCGGCGAGCAGAACGTGTACGAACGCATCTTCATGTCACACCTGCTCACCGACGCCAAGGACCCGAAGCGCATCACGGGGGCCATCGGGTTCAGCGTTCGAGAGCCTAAGATCTACGTCTTCAAGGCCAAGGCGGTCATCTGCGCTGCTGGAGGCGCGGCGGGGGTCTTTCGTCCGCATTCCGTCGGGGAAGGGCTCGGGCGCATCTGGTACGCGCCGTGGAACACCGGGTCCGTGTACAAGCTGATGATCCAGGCCGGCGCACAAATGAGCCAGTTCGAGCACCGCCTTGTCGTGGCGCGGTTAAAGGATGGTTACGGCCCGGTGGGGATGTGGTTTCTGATGTTCAAAGCGGTGCTCAAGAACGCCTACGGAGAGATGGTCGAGGACAAGTGGGCCCACCTCTTGAAGGATTGGGAACCGTATGGCGGGCAGAAGCCCATTCCGACACCACTCCGAAATCACCAGCTATTACAAGATTTTCTCGCTGGCGGGGGACCTCACTACCTTCGGACCGACGAAGCCCTCCAGAAGATGTTCGCCGACGTGCAGCACGACAAGAAGAAGATCCGGGAGATCGAGAGCGAGGCCTGGGAAGACTTTCTCAACATGACCATGTCACAGGCCCTGCTGTGGGCGTCGGAAAACATCGACCCCGCCAAGACCCCTTCCGAGATCGTACTGACCGAACCGTATCTGATGGGCTCACATGCGTCGGCTACCGGAGCCTGGGTGAGCGGCCCGGAAGACCTGGCACCCCCGGAGTACTTCTGGGGCTACAATCGCATGACAACCATCAACGGGCTCTTCGCGGCCGGCGACGGCGTCAGCGGGTCGGCGCATAAGTTTTCGTCAGGGTCCTATACCGAAGGACGCTTTGCTGGCAAGGCTGCCGTCGCGTACGTCCACGACAACCCCGATGATTGCAACCTAGAGCAGGACCGCGTCGAGGCGATCAAGAAAGAGTTGTGGCAGCCCATCGAAACGTTCGAGCGCGGGGTCGGCGCGTCGACCAAGCCCGACGTCAACCCGCACTACATCTTGCCGAAGCAGGCCCTGCTGCGGCTTCAGAAGATCGCCGATGAGTACGCTGCGGGTCACGGCGCGTACTACCTCACGAATGGGAAGATGCTGGAGCGCGGGCTCGAGATGCTCGATCTCCTCAAGGAGGATCTTCAGAAGCTGGGCGCACGAGACCTGCACGACCTCCTCCGCTGTTGGGAGGTATGGGACCGCGTCTGGTGTCTCGAGGCGCACATGCGGCACATGATGTTTCGGGAAGAGACGCGCTGGCCGGGCTACTACTATCGCGCCGATTACCCCAAGCTGGACGAGGAGAACTGGAAGTGCTTCGCCAACTCGACCTGGGACCCTGCCACCAAGGAGTGGACCATGGTCAAGAAGCCCTATATCCAGGTGGTTCCGTAGAGCTCATTGATTTCCTTGTCATTTCAAAGGTCACCAAAGTAGATGCCAACAACGCCGGCGTCATCGTCTCCTCCAGTGTCAGTCTCTCGGACGATCCTCGTTGTGGGCGCAGGGATCGCTGGCATGAGTGCCGCTTTGGAGGCAGCAGAGGCCGGCTACGACATCGTCGTCATTGAAAAAGAGCCGTACCTGGGCGGGCGTGTGGCCCAGCTCCACAAGTATTTCCCCAAGCTGTGTCCACCCTATTGTGGCCTCGAGATCAACTTCCAGCGCTTGAAAAACAACCGCCTGATCCGCTTCTACACCCTAGCGGAAGTCGAGAGCATATCCGGAGAGCCGGGTGATCTCGACGTGACGATCACGCAGCGACCGCGCTACGTCAACGATCGCTGCACGGCCTGCAACGACTGTGTGGCGGTCTGTCCGACGGATCGGCCCGACGCATTCAACTTCGGGATGGGGACGACCAAGGCGATCTACCTTTCACATCCGCTGGCGTTTCCGATGAAGTACGCGATCGACGATTCGGTATGCCAGCTCAGTGAGTGCGCGCGCTGTGTCGACGTGTGCACGTACGATGCGATCGACCTGAACATGAAACCTCAGACGTTCAATTTGAAGGTCGGTGCCGTGGTACTGGCGACGGGCTGGAAGCCTTACGACGCGGGGCGGATCGACAACCTGGGCTTCGGCCGTTATGCCGATGTGATCACCAACGTCATGATGGAACGCCTCGCTTCGCCGAACGGGCCGACGGACGGAAAGATCGTCCGATTATCGAACGGCGAGCCGGCGAACAAGGTCGCGTTCGTCCAGTGTGCAGGACAACGAGATGAAACCCACCTTGGCTACTGCTCGGGGATCTGCTGCCTCGGCTCGTTGAAGCAGGCCACCTACGTGCGCGACCAAAATCCGGACGCGAAAGTCTACATCTTCTACATCGATCTGAGGACGCCGGGGACGTACGAGTTCTTCGCCCAAAAGGTGCAAGCCGACCCCGGCGTGGAAGTGATCAAGGGAAAGGTCGGTCGGATTGTCGACGATCCCCGAACCGGAGAGCTGCTCGTGGAGGCGGAGGACATTCTGGAGCCGAAGAAGCTCCAGGTCGCGGTCGATCTCGTGGTGCTGGCCACAGGGATGGTGGCGAGTGCCGAAACCGGCCTGCCCACCGCGGACCTGGCGTGCGACGAGGACCACTTTCTACTACCCGACCAACCGGCCCCTGGTCTTTTTGCCGCCGGTTGCGCCAGAGGACCGGTGGACGTGGCCACGGCCGTGCAAGACGCGACGGCAGCCGCCGTGAAGGCGATGGGGGCCATTCAGAGCACCGCGCAGAGGCCTGGTGGATGAGTGAGAAGCTCGGTGTTTACGTGTGCGGCGGATGCGGCATTAGCGACTGCCTGGACACCGAAAAGCTCGTCAACATCGCCTCGCCCGAGAACACGGTATCGGTCGTGCGGACCTCTCCGGCTTTCTGTCTCGAGGATGCGAGACTCATTCGGGAAGACATCGAGCGAGATGGCGTGGACGGCGTAGTCATCGCCGCGTGCTCACCTCGCGTCAATACCGACGTCTTCGGCTTCGATTCTGCCTTCGTCGAGCGAGTGAATATCCGCGAGCAAGTGGCCTGGTGTCAGCCTCCCAAACACGAGGAGACACAGAGCCTGGCCGATGATTACCTTCGCATGGGCATTGTCCGGGCCCAGAAGGCGAGCCCGCCGAGCCCGTACACCGACGCCCGCGAACGCAGAATCCTGGTCATCGGGGGTGGTTCCGCCGGGCTCGCCGCCGCCGTGAGCGCCGGGCGGGCCGGTTTCGAGGTCCTCCTCTTGGAGAAGGCCGCGCAGTTGGGCGGCTATGCCGCCCGTCTTTATCGGCAGTTTCCCAAACGCCCGCCGTACCGCGACCTGGAGCCCGTCGACATCGAGGCCAGCATTCAAGAGGCGACCTCCCTACCGAATGTCCGCACGCTGGTGGGGGCAGAACTCGTGCAGCTGTCGGGCCAACCCGGACGCTACGACGTGACGATCCGAACTGGCGATGGCGACGAGCAGGCCACTGTGGGCGCCGTTGTCGTCGCGACCGGCTGGGTGCCTGGCGATCCCGCCAGGCACGAGTCCTACGGACTGGGGGCGTATCCCAACGTTGTGACCACGATGGCGGTTGAGGAGATGGCGCAGCAGGGAGTCATCACACGTCCCTCGGACGGACGTCCCGTGAAACAAGTGGCCTTCGTGATCTGCGACGCTCCGGAGGACGACGCCCATCTGCCGTATGGAGGGAACGTCTGGAGCCTCGTTGCCTTGAAGCAAGCGCTGTATCTTCGCGACCTTTGTCCGGATTCGATCGTGTACCTCTTCTACGGCGACATGCAAACGCCGGGACAGTACGAGTACTTCTACAAACGCGTCCAGGAAGATCCACGGATTCTGTTGTCGCGTGGCGAAATCCGAGACGTGCGCCAGGACGACGAGGGCACGATCCTGTTCGACGCCGACAACACCGTATTGGGAGGCCCGGTGCGGATCGCGGTCGACCTGCTCGTGCTGTCCGCCGACATGATTCCGACCAGCTTTGACTCCCCCCCGTCCCAGTCGCTGAACCTCCAGTACCTCCAGGGCACAGAGTTACCGACCACCAAGTTTGGGTTTTCTGACTCGAACTTCATCTGCTTCCCGTACGAAACGGCGCGCACGGGAATCTACGCAGCGGGTGGGGTACGCCAGGCGACGGATCTGGCTGCCAGCATTCAGGACGGTGCTGCGGCGGCCCTCAAGGCCATCCAGTGCATCGAACTTTCGTCGGAAGGAGAAGCCGTGCACCCGCGTGTGCACGATCTCTCGTATCCGGACTTCTTCATGCAGAAGTGCACCTCCTGTGGACGGTGCTCGCAAGAATGTCCCTTCAGCGCCTTGGAGGTCGACAATCAGAATCATCCGGTGCTCGACCCCAACAGATGTCGTCGCTGTGGCATCTGCATGGGCGCTTGCCCGGTTCAAATCATCTCCTTCGACGACTACTCCGTCGACATGCTCTCCAGCATGATCAATTCCGTGGAGATTCCAGAGGATGACGAGGACAAGCCTCGGATTCTCGTCTTCGCCTGTGAGAACGACGCGTACCCCGCCTTGGACATGACGGGTATCGCACGCCGTCACTACCCGGCCTGCGTGAGGGTGATTCCAGTTCGCTGCCTCGGATCCGTCAACGCCGTCTTGATCGCCGATGCCGTCTCTCGCGGATTCGACGGTGTCGCGTTACTTGGATGCAAGGCGGGCGAGGACTACCAGTGTCACTTCATTCGTGGCAGTGAGCTCTTGGAGACCCGCATGGAAAACGTGAAAGAAACGCTGGATCGGTTGGCCTTGGAACCCGAGCGGGTGCGGTTCATGGAAGTGGAGATCACGGACTCGCATCGAATCCCGGGGCTATTGGAGGAGTTCGTCGACACCATCAAGCGGGTGGGACCGAACCCGTTCAAGGGCTTTTGATTCCAGGGGGTTCGAGCGTGCCAGAGACGTCGGTGATCCAGCCGGATCTAGAGTTCAAGTCCGAGATCCTCGGTCGGGGGGCGCACGACCTGACCGCCTGCTACCAGTGCGGGACCTGCTCGATCGTCTGTCCTATCTCCACCCCCGAGAATCCGTTTCCCCGCAAGGAAATGGTCTGGGTCCAGTGGGGCCTGAAGGATCTGGCGCTGTCGAATTCTTCGATATGGGCGTGCCACGATTGTGCCATTTGCACGTCGTACTGTCCGAGGGAGGCGCAGCCCGCCCAGGTGATGGCTGCCCTCAGAGAGTCCAGCATTGAACACTACGCGGTGCCTCGCGTGATGGGTCGCATGCTGGGCGAGTCGAAGTTCTTGCCGCTCCTGTTCGCCATCCCCGCCCTGATTTTCAGTGTCATTCTTGCGGGACTCGGTAACCTTACCGCGTTACCGGAGGGCACCGTGGTCTACTCCAAGTTCATGCCCGCCGTCTTCATAGAAGTGGTCTTCATCGCGGCCATGGCGCTCTCACTGACCGGGGCGGCGATGGGCGGACTTCGATACTGGCGGGCGATGAACCGTGGGATGCTCGGCGACCGAGGTCCGGTGCGGCTGCTGCCGACGCTCTGGACGATCCTCCGACACCGTAAGTTCAGGCAGTGTGATGACGAGTTGCCCGGAACCCGCCCATCGCCTCGGGAGTCTCTTGCTCGCACCCACCGGCTGGCGTTCTACGGCTTCCTCGGTCTCGTGGTGACGACTGCCTCTGTCGGGATCGGCATCTACGCCTTCGGCTACCTCACGCCCTGGCCGCTTTGGCATCCCGTGAAGATCCTCGGCAACCTCAGTGGGGCCGCGGTCATCGTTGCGCTCCTGATGTTCGGCTACCGCCGAATCGCCGACAAGACTCAGGCTGGCGAGAGCACCTATTCCGACTGGCTCTTCCTTGACATCCTGCTGCTGACCACGCTTACGGGGTTTCTCGCGCAGGTCATGAGGCTGATGGATGCGGGAGCGATTGCGTACCCGACGTACTTCGTGCACCTCCTGTTCGTGTTTTTTCTGCTTGTGTACATCCCGTATTCCAAGTTTGCTCACGTCGTCTATCGTACGGTGGCCATGCTGCACGATGCTGCCTCACGAAGTGGGGAAGGTGTCGCATCTCCCACCCGTTGAAGGCCCTTCTCTCGCAGAACCCCCAACGGGTTCTGGCGTGGTTGGGCCGGGAAGTTGACGTGGGAATGCCGGCGTGACGGCTGTCCAGAGGCCTTCCGCGAGGGACTTCCTAGCGGGCTTCGGCGTGGGACTGGTGCTCATTCCCCAGGCCATGGCGTACGCGGAGCTGGCGGGTCTTCCCAGTCGGCACGGGCTGTTCGCGGCCGCCGTGGCGCCCATTGGGGCCGCGTTCTTCGCTTCGTCGCCCTACCTCCAGACCGGTCCCGTGGCGTTGACGGCCCTGCTCACATTGGGGGCCCTTGGTACCCTGGCCCCGCCGGGCTCGGCCGACTACATACGCCTGGCGGCGCTTCTAGCCCTGGTCGTTGGTATCGCCCGCGTCTTGGTGGGCGTGCTCAAGGGCGGGTGGATCTCCTACCTGATGTCGAAGCCCATGCTCGACGGCTTCATTCCGGCAGCGGCGATCCTGATCATCAGCTCGCAGCTTCCCGGGGCGGCCGGCGTCCTGGCCCCGAGTGGCGGAGTGCTTACACGAGCATTTTGGACGCTTACTCATCCGGGTTCCTGGGAAGCTGCCGCACTCGTCCTCACGGTGGTGACCGTGGCGGTGATTTATGTGGGACGCCGTATTCATCCTCTGGTGCCCGGAGTCCTCATCGCCACAGTCGCGGGTCTGACGTTCTCCATCGTGACCGAGTATACAGGTTCCCGGGTCGGAGATATCCCGGTAGGCCTTCCGCCCCTCCGTCTCGACTTCCCCTGGACGAGCCTGCCGGTCCTGGTCCTCCCGGGATTCGTGATCGCCTTGGTAGGCTTTGCCGAGACCGCGTCCATCGCTCGGACCTACGCCTCCAGGGAGCGCATGGCCTGGAGTCCGGACCGGGAGTTCATCAGCCAGGGGGCCGCCAACGTGGCGGCCGGCATCTTCGGCGGGTTCCCCGTCGAGGGGTCCTTTTCCCGAAGCAGCTTGAACTACCTTTCCGGAGCTCGCACGCGCTGGAGTGGCTTAGCGACGGGAGCCACCGTCCTCGTCTTTCTCCCCTTCGCTCAGGTTCTCGCCCCCCTTCCCAGGGCGATTCTCAGTGCCATCGTCATCGTGGCGGTGGCTCCCCTCATTCGTCTGCGGCCCCTCGTCTCCCTCTGGCGCATGTCAGGCCCGCAGGCAGCGGTCGGGTGGATTACGTTGGTGCTCACTCTGTGGCTAGAGCCGCACATTGAGCAGGCGGTGGTCCTGGGCATCCTGGCGGCGGTGTCGGTTCATATCTGGCGGGAGCTGAAGCCCGGCATTGATTCCTGGAGCGACGCCCGGGGGGTGCATCTGAAGCCGAAGGGAGTGCTGTGGTTCGGGTCGGCAGCACACTTGGAGCAGATGGCCGAGGAGCGGGTGGCCCAGGCTCCTGATGCCACCACACTGATCCTGCACTTGGGAGGACTTGGCCGAATCGACTTCACGGGAGCACTGGTGTTGAGAGAGCTGATGGACGAGGTGCAGGCTGGTGGTCTGGACGTGGAGCTGGAGGACGTGCCCGAGCACGCTGAGCGAATCCTCCAGGGGGTCCTGGATTGGGGTCCACCGGAGGCTGCCGACGAGTGAGCCGTCACGCCACAGAGTCCTACAGCTCCGAATTTCCAGAATAAGCCGGGCTATTACCTATCCCCAGAGCGCGGGCTCAGGGGGATGGATCAAGCTACCCTCGAAGGTCAAGCCCTCCGCCCGATCCTCGGCCAGCAACAGCGGCCCGTCCAGGTCGACCACCTTGGCCCCTTGCGCGATCAACAGGCCGGGCGCCATCGCCAGCGAGGTGGCCACCATGCAGCCGATCATGATCTCGAGTCCCGCCTCCTCCGCTGCCTGTTTGAGGGCCAGGGCCTCGGTCAGGCCGCCGGTCTTGTCGAGCTTGATGTTGATCATCTCGTACTTGCCGATCAGGTCGGACAAGCCGTCACGGGCACGGACGGATTCATCGGCGCACAGCGGCACCGAGTGGCTGACATCGCCGAGCATTCCGTCCTCGGCGGCCGGCAGCGGTTGCTCGATCATCTCCACCCCCAGGCGGGCCAGTGCGGCCGAAAGCGGCTCCACCATGTCGAGCGACCAGCCTTCGTTGGCGTCGACGATCAGGCGCGCCTCGGGCGCTGCTTCGCGGACGGCCGCGACCCGTTCCAAGTCGCCCTGGCCAGTCAGTTTCAGCTTGAATAACGGCCGCGCCGCGTTCGCCCGGGCGTTGGCCGCCATCTCTTCCGGCGTATCTAGGCTGAGCGTATAGGCCGTCACCACCGGCCGCGGCGGGGCGGCCAAGCCCGAAAGCTGCCAGGCCCGTTTGCCGCCCCGCTTGGCCTCCAAATCCCAGAGCGCGCAGTCGACCGCGTTGCGCGCGGCGCCGGCCTTGAGGGCCGATTGCAGGCCGTCGCGATCCATGCCGGCCTCGAGGTCGGCGACGATCACTTCGATCTCTGCCACCACGCTATCGACCGCTTCCCCGTAGCGGGCATAGGGTACGCACTCGCCCCGTCCCCGTGCAGCGCCGTCCGTCAGCTCGACGACGACCACGTTGGCCTCGGTTTTCGATCCCCGGGAAATCGTGAAGGTCCCGGCGATGGGCCAGGACTCACGACAGATGTCGACCGCCACCATCGGCTTCTAGAGTGCGTCGACCAATCGGCCGGCGCCCTGCCGGGAGGTGTCGACAGTCGGGAGGCCGGTCTCGGCCTCGATCTCGGCCACCAGCGTGTCCCGGCGGTGGGGCGGCAGGCCCGAGGTATTCACCGAGACGCCGATCACCCTGCAATCCGCGTTGACCATGCGGCCCATCCGTTCGTTGACTGCGATACAGTCATCGAGCGACGGTAGTTTATAGTCCGGGAGGCCGCGCATATGGTCCCGCGTCGGTTCGTGGCACATTATCAGCGCATCCGGCTGCGAGCCGTGCAACAGGCCCAAGCTGACGCCGGCGAACGAGGCGTGGAAGAGGGAGCCTTGCCCCTCGATCACATCCCAATGGTCCTCGTCATTGGCGGGCGACAGACTTTCCGCCGCGCCGGAAATGAAATCGGCGACCACCGCGTCGACGGCAACGCCGGATCCGGCGATGAAGATGCCGGTCTGGCCCGTGGCCCGGAACGAGGCCTTCATGCCACGCGCTTGCATTTCCTTTTCCACGGCCAGTGAGGTGAACATCTTGCCGACCGAACAGTCGGTGCCGACGGTCAACAGCCGCTTACCGGGACGACGCACGCCGGACGCGACCGAGAAGGTTTCGGTCGGGTGCCGAACGTCGTACAGCGTGCGCCCGTTCTGTAACGAAAGCTCGCGCAATGATGTGATATCGTTCAGCTTGCTGTGCAGCCCGCTGGCGATGTCGTAACCGATGTCCAAGGCGTGGATCAGCGGGTGCACCCAACTTTCGGGGATGATGCCGCCACGATTGGCAACACCGACGATGACCGACCGGCAGCCGGCCTTCCACCCCTCCTCCAGATCCATGTCGGGCAAGCCGACGTCCGCCTTGCACGCCGGCAGGCGAAACTGCCCGAGGCACCATTCGGGGCGCCAGGCCGCCACGCCGTTCGCCACCTTGGCCGCAAGGTTATCGGGGGCATCACCCAAAAACATGAGATAAGGGTGTTGAATTTCCATAGCGCTAACTTTCCTCGCAGGCGGCGTGGTGTCGCCTGTATTGTCTCCATCCCTTCCCTGCGGTCTCCCCGTCCAGACGGGCATGGATAAAAAACTTCGCACTATACGCTTCGCAGAGGCCAAGTAAAGGGAGCATGCGACATTTCTGCTCCCGGCGTCTACGGTCACGCAGGCTCCCCACCCAACAACTCCAGGAGGGTCAACGCCATCACCCCGGCTGACGCCACGATGTCGTCCACGGCGCACGACTCATCCGGCTGATGGGCCTCTGCGAGCGGGCCTGGACCATACGCCACGCAGTGCCCCACACCCGCGATCCGCACCACGTGCTTCTGGTCGAAAGTGCCCGGGCTCGCGACAAGCTCGGCGGAGCGCCCGACCACCCGCTCGATCGCCCGTTGCAGGGCGGCGACCAGAGGCGAGCCGTCAGGCACTTGGCTCGGGAGCACGGCCATACGTTCCGTAACGGTGTATCGCCGCCCGGGGTCGGCTTCCTCGGCGTTGGAGATCAGCTCCAAGATCTCCTGACGGGCATCGTCGAGGTTCTCCTCGATCAAGAAGCGGCGGTCGAAGGTCGCTCGGCACTCGTCAGCGACGCAGGGCGATTGCAGCTTCCCAGCGGCCTGGCCGCCATGGAGAGCATTGACGTTGAGGGTGGCTCGCCGCGACTCGGGCGGTACGACCGGCATCGCGCTCACGAACTCCCTGAGCCGGGGCTCCAGTTGGGTTCGGAACAGCTCCAGGAGCGCCGCCATGTCAACGATTGCGCTATGGCCGAGGTGGGGCATGCTGCCGTGAGCGGTCCGGCCGTGCGCCGTGACGTCGAACCAGTACACGCCCTTGTGGCCGACGCAGATCCGCTCCGGACCGAACGGCTCCGGGATGATCACGTAGTCCGTACGCTCGCTCGAGATTCGACCGATCTCACAGAGGTGAGCGACCCCGGCGAAGCCACCGCTCTCCTCGTCGACTGTACCGCTCACCTCGACCGACCCCCTCAGAGGGATGCCGGCTCGACGAATCGCCTCGACCGCGAACGCGGCCGCCGCGAGTCCGGCCTTCATGTCCGACGCACCGCGTCCGTACAGCCGGCCGTCACGGATCTCACCGCCGAAGGGATCCACGGTCCAGCCGGATCCTGGTGGCACGACGTCGAAGTGACCGTTCAGATGAACGAGTGGTCGGGGGCTGACGCCCTCCAGCCGACCGATCACGTTCACCCGCGGGTGTTCCACCGTGTGTTCGGAACGGCCGACCGCCTCGATGAAGTCGACGGCCATGCCCCACTCGGTGAGCCGCCGACCAATCGACTCGGCGCAGGCTGGATACTCCTCACCGGGCGGATTGACCGTGGGAATCCGGATCAGCTCGGCCGCGAAGTCGACGATCTCCTCCCGCCCGCGCTCGACTTCGGCAAGCACGCGATCGATGTTTTCGGGGTCCGGCATCGGCTCCTCTCGGACAGGTGTGCGAGTTTTCACGGCCGCGCTGAACGTAGGCAACGAGCGCTCGGGCGAAAGACCGTGCTGATGGCTTGATCCACGTACGACATACCTTGTCCGGGCGGATCATCCGGTGGATGTTCCGCAAACGCCTTCAATTCAAAGGGAGACTTGAAGTGGGTGACATGTTCAGCCTCGAGGGGAAGAACGCAGCCATCGTCGGTGGGGGCTCGGGAATCGGCGAGGCCGTCGCGATCGGGTGCGCCGAGCAGGGCGCCTACGTGCGATGTCTGGACATCGACCTCAAGGGTGCTGTGCAGACAGCGGCCACGATCCGGGAGTTGGGTGGCGAGGCCGATGCGGCTGCCGTCGACATCCTCGAAGGTCCCGCTGTCAGCGCCGCCTTTGAAGCGGTCGCTACAGAACGGGGGAGCCTCGACGTCGTGGTGTGTACGCCCGGGGTAAACGTCCGCAAGCCGCTACTCGACTACACCGACGAGGAGATCGACCGGGTGCTCGGCGTGAACCTCAAGGGGAACGCACACGTGATCCAGGCCGCTGGGCGGCTCATGGCCGCTCAGGGTTCGGGCAGCATCATCCTCTTCTCGTCGATCCGCTCGGTAGTGGTCGAACCAGGACAGAGCGTGTACGCGGCCACAAAAGCCGGCATCGTGCAGATGGTGCGGGGCGCAGCCGCGGAGCTCGGACCTTCGGGCGTGCGGGTCAACGCGGTCGCCCCTGGTGTCATCGACACACCGCTCACGGCTCCCATCAAGGCGAAGCCCGAGTGGTATCAAGCCTATGGGGACCGAAACATTTTCGAGCGGTGGGGGAGTACCCGAGAGATGGCAGGTCCCACGGTCTTTCTGGCCTCGGATGCGGCGAGCTACGTGACCGGCACGGTGCTCTTCGCTGACGGAGGCTGGACGGCGATCGACGGGAGGTTTACGCCTCCGGGAATGTAATTCCCGGCGTCAGCCCTGCGGGGCCGGGTGGAGGAAGACCTCCACGTTCGAACACTCCAGGCAGGCCACCTGCCAGCCCTTGGTAGCGAGCGTGATGGCATAGGGCAGCGTGGCGTTGGTCAGAGCGAGCGTGCTCGTTCTCGGCACGCCACCCGGCATGTTGGCGACACCGTAGTGGATGACGTCGTGGACCGGGTAGATCGGGTCGTCGTGTGTGGTGGGGCGAATCGTCTCCACGCAACCGCCCTGGTCTACCGCCACGTCGACGATCACCGATCCCGGTTTCATGGTCTTCAGATCGTCCTCGAGGATGAGGTTAGGCGCTTTGGCCCCGTGGAGTAGCACCGCACCTATTATCAGGTCGGCGTCCCGGATCTGCTTCCGGATGGCGTAGCGGGTGGAGTAGAGCAGATTGACGTTCGCCGGCATGATACCTTCGAGGTGACGGAGGCGAGCAAGGGATACGTCCAGGATCGCCACACTGGCACCCAGGCCCGCTGCCATCAGCGCGGCGTGGGTTCCGACGACGCCGCCCCCGAGGATGACAACCTTGCCGGGCAGCACTCCGGGTACTCCACCCAAGAGGACGCCCGCGCCACCCGAGTGGCGCTCGAGGTACTTGGCACCCTCCTGAACCGCCATCCGCCCCGCAACCTCGCTCATGGGGGTCAGAAGTGGCAGCTCACCGCTCGGCAGCTCCACCGTCTCGTAGGCGATCGCGACGGCCTTGGAGGCGATGAGCGCCCGCGTCAGCTCCTCGGAAGACGCAAAATGGAAGTAGGTGAAGAGAACCTGACCTGGCCTGATGTTCCCCCACTCCGGCTCGATAGGCTCCTTGACCTTCATGATCATCTCAGCCCTCGCCCATACCTCGTCCGAGGTGGGCACCAGCTCGGCTCCGGCAGCCGCGTAGAAGTCGTCGGTGAAGCCACTCCCCTGGCCCGCACTGGCCTCGAGCAAGACTTGATGGCCCGCATCTGTCAGCGCTTCGGCACCCGCCGGGGTCAGCGCTACGCGGTACTCCTCTCGCTTTATTTCCTTCGGTACTCCGATCAGCATGGATTATTCCAGGTTCATGTGGCCCACGAGGATGAACCTACAATATGCTCAAACGAGGAGCCGGAGACCTGAGGGGAAATACCCGACAAGGCCACAAGACCTCGCCTGAGTCGTTTACCCACCTATGACCCAAACTCCGTCCTGATCCTGTCGATGATTTCGGTCGTGGAAATCCCGGGTGTGTAAGCCACTGAGCGATAAATACCCATCTCGATCGGAGTCTTGTACCAGAGCTGCTCCATCTCGCTGGAAGAGTCATCGCCGTGCAGGATCAGGTCGATATTGTGCAATTCGATCCAGGCATGGTCGATCGTGAGTGGTGCGTTGGATACTACTTCATCTACGTAGCGACAGCCCTCGACCGAAGCCACGCGCTCCTCCATGGAAAGTATCGGGCGGCGCTTGTAGCTCATCACCGTTTCATCGGCGTGAACCCCCACCAACAGGTAGTCACCGTGTTTTCTGGCCTGTCGGAGGAAATTCACGTGACCGTAATGGAACAGATCGGCCACCATGTCGACGTACACGCGTGTGATTGCGAGTTCTCCTGGCTTGGGTCTATGTCGTATTGATCGAAGCCCCGGGGTCAGACCTGTTCGGCAATCAGGGCGTCCGCCCTGCCGGAGGGATTCTGAGGGTCCGGTCGGTAGACGTAGTCAACACCAGGTGCAAGGTGCTCTACATAGAGGATCTCCTTGTGATCTCCATATTGGATGGCGACCGCGTATCCAGCGTTCCCCGGCAGGCTGAAGTAGACATACCCATCCATATTGGTTCTTGACCTAGCCAGCCCTGTCAGGACGGTCGTGGCGGCTAACGAGACCTCGGCTCCCTCAACCGGACGACCCTCGAGATCGAGGACCTTCAGACTGCCGGTGTGCCGCTGAGGTTCAAGTCTGTTAGCCAGGCCCATGATCCCGTCGGAGGTAGTGGGAAGAGTGGTTTCGGCCATGAGATCCAGGACTTCCTGTTCGAACCCGCCCGCCCTTTTTGGAATCCTCCATTCCGGACCGTACTTGAGCCCAAGGTATTCTTCGGGCGGATTCGGCACCAAAAATTTCTCGCCGAGAAAATCGATCTCCTTCAGGTCCGCGTGGAGGCTTGCCGGGATTCGAACGACCGGCCACTGGTAAATGTTGTCCCCGATGATGCGATAACAGGTCCAGTCCATCTGGGTGCCGGACTTCTTCAGATCAACGCTCACATGAAGTTCGCACTCTTCGATTCCTGCGTCGAACCCGTGCCCCTTGAACACGTCCGCTGTGCTACGTACCAGCTCTTCGGTAAGACCGTGCATGCCGATCACCGAGCCGATATCCACGTCATCGTCCCACTGGATGAGGGCGTCATCCCTCACAGCGCCCAAACAAGTACCATGGCGCAAGAAAAAGGCCACTCCGAGTCGATCCAGGATCTGTTTCGCTTCTTTCAGCAGCGCCTCGGCAGCGGTCATGTCCATTGGCTTGGGAACGGTCGGCTGCATGACTTTGGATAAGCCGACGGACGCCGGCACACGTCTTATGGAGTCACCAGGAACTCTGATAGAAATCAATAACGCTTGAGTCGCTCTCGATAAGAGAGCATTTCTCTTCTTACCACTGGAGCGAGAAGATACAACCCCAGAAGGTTGGGAATTGCCACCACAAACACCAGGGCATCTGACAGATCGATCAGGGCGCCGAGTTGGAGACTGCTGCCGAGGACAACAAAGCTGCAGTAGAACAACTTGAACCCCATATCGACGAGCCGACTTTGTCCTGCGAGGTAGGTGAACGCTTTCAAGCCGTAGTAGCTCCAGGAAATTATGGTCGAGAAGGCGAACAGCACTGCCGCGACGGACAGTGGGATGGGTGACCAGGAAAGGGTGCTTGCAAATGCACTAGTGGTCAATTCGATCCCGCTGATACCTGCAGAAGCCATCGCCGGATCGTAAACGGTGGTTATGATCACCAAAGCAGTCATCGTGCAGATGACTACCGTGTCGATAAACGGTTCCAGCAAACTAACGAACCCTTCTGTGACGGGTTCGTCGGTTTGTACCGCAGAGTGAGCGATCGCGGCGGAGCCGAGGCCAGCTTCGTTGGAAAACACCGCCCGACGAAAGCCAATGATCATGACCCCGACGAAGCCGCCACCGATACCCTGCGGAGTAAAGGCGCCCTGCCAGATCTGCACAATCGCCGTGGGCAACTGTCCAAAGTTGACCGCCAGAACCACCAGGGCCAACACGATATACAAGCCCGCCATGAACGGGACGAGCTTGGAGGTGGTTCTGGCGATGCTCTTGATCCCGCCGACGATCACCAGAGCCACAGTAACGGCCATAACAAGACCCAGCATCCAGGCCTTGTCCTGGAAGAAGCTGGTGCTGCCTCCAGTCACGTCAATCACAATGGCGACAGCCTGATTGGACTGGAACATGTTACCGATACCAAGGCAGCCCACCACCATCGCGGCGGCGTAAAATATCCCCAGCGCATGGCCTAGCCGAGGTAAATTTCGCAGCGCCAATCCGCGCTGCAGATAATACATGGGGCCACCACTGACAGAACCGTCATCGTGGGAGCGCCGAAATTTTACCGCAAGGGTACATTCGGCGAATTTGGTGCTCATGCCGAGCAGGCCTGCGGTGATCATCCAAAACGTAGCTCCGGGCCCGCCCAGGGATATGGCCACGGCCACACTGCCCATATTTCCGATTCCGACGGTACCCGACAGCGCGGTAGCCAGAGCTTGAAACGGGGTGACTTCTCCCGGCTGTGAGGGATCCGTGTAGCGCCCTTTAACAAGGTCTAGCGCATGTCTGAACCCGCGCACATTGACAAAGCCCAGATAGATTGTGAAGAACACCCCCCCAGCAATGAGCCATACTACGATTAGAGGCAGCTCCGCTCCACCCACAGGTACAGCGTAGAAGATGAACTGGGAAATGAGATCTGCGAGGGGTCCCATCACCTGATTGATGGCTTCATCAACGCTCATTGCTGACATCCCTTTTCATCAAGAGGTTGTACTGTATTAGTTCAGACCTTTTCGCATCTTCTCGCGGCCGGATCTAGCTGTTGGACCCTGGGCGTGCAAGAGAACGTCTCTTGTATGACCCCGGACCTTCGGATCACGTGCTAGTCCGCCAGAAGCGAGGTGATACAAGCCACGTTCACCACGTCTTCCGACGACGCACCTCGGGAAAGGTCACAGCACGGGCGAGCGAGTCCTTGGACGATCGGTCCCAGCGCCTCGGCGCCGGCCAGGCGCTGAACCAGCTTGTACGCGATGTTGGCGGCATCCAGGTTGGGAAAGATGAGCACGTTGGCCGTTCCCGCGACCGCCGACCCGGGTGCCTTTCTGCGGCCGATCCCCTCGATCAAGGCCGCATCACCCTGCAGTTCGCCGTCCACAGGCACGTCGGGAAGCATCTCCCTGAAGCGGGCCAAGGCCCGACGCACCTTCTCGACCGACGGGCCCTGGGCGCTTCCCTTCGTGGAGTATGAGAGGAATGCCACCCGGGGCTCGCCGCCCACGATCCGCCGCCGGACTTGGCAGGCTGCGACGGCGATCTCCGCTAGCTGCTCATCTGTGGGATCGGGCACGATCGCCGCGTCGGAGAAGATCAGCACCTCAGCCTCTGGGCTTCGGAAGGGTTGCACCACCATGAGAAAGGAGGATGAGACCGTCCCGATCCCGTCCGCCATTCCCACGCATGAGATTCCGGCCCGGAGCACGTCGGCGGTCGTGTGGGCGGCCCCCGCTACCGACCCTTGAACCTCGTCCATCCGGACCATGAGGGCCCCCTGAATGAGGGGATCGGAAGCTCTCTGGCGAACCTCGTCGTCGTCGATCACCCTGAAGCGCTTCAGAGTGCGGAGCTCCGCCGCGTAGCGCTCGACACGTTCGGGGTCGGCGGGGTCCGCCACCAGAATCGCCCGCGGGTCCATCCCGCTCATCTCGAGGGTGCCCCCGAGCTGCCCCTTGGTCCCCAGGAGGATCGGGTCGGCGAGCCCCGAGGTCGCCAATTCCATCGCCGCTTCCTGGATCCGTGGGTCCGCACCCTCAGGAAACACGAGGCTCCTGGGCCGATCCCGTGCTCGGCGCCGCAGCTCCCGGAGAAAGCTCATCGATCGTACCGGACGTTTACGGCCAGCGGGTGTACATGTTCAGGTCGGCGATCACGTCGAACACTCCGGCCTTCAGCAGAGGCACTGAACCGGTAGCCACGTAGCGGTCAATGTCCCGCAGGGCCTTCGACCGGTGTGCCCAATCTTCGTCCGTGACGGCTCCCGGAGGGAAGAGCCGGTCCGCCAACTGGGCCAAGTGGTGATCCGCCACCGCCCGGACGTCACCCGGCGCCCGTTCATCGACGGCGAGGCGGAACAGTCCGTCGAGCACCGCCTGCTGCGTGATTCGGAGCAGCGCCCGATCCATGCTCTCGCCGCCCGGGGGCGCGCCCCACGACGCCTCCACCAACCGTGAGACGACCTCGCCCAGAGAGGGGTTCGCCGCGTCCCTGGCGTGGAAGGACACCAACCGCGACGCCCGCTCAGGATGAAGGAGATTCTCGACGACGTGGTGAGACAGTGTGCGAGGCAGGGTCAGGGCGTCGAAAACCAAGCCTGTCGGAGACCGGATGTAGAGGTCGTCCGAGTAGTACCCGTGCGCCAGAGGTGGAATCAGCGTCGTGATCCGCTCGGGCACCTTCAGGGATTCGGGTGACAGGGCCTCGAGGATCAACCCCAGGGCTTCCCGCTGCTCCGCAGCCGGGAAGATGCGGGTCGGGGTCTGGCCGTCCCCCCGGAGCGCATAGGTGTAGTCCTCTCCTCCCACGTACTTCGTCGCCGCATCCAGGTGATAGAGGTGCAGGAGGTAGACGTGGGTCAGCCGGTTGGCCAACAGCCACATGGGCTCGCCCGGGCGGATGGCGGTCTCGTCGAAGTGCTCGATCCCCACCCTACGCACCGCCATGTTCCGCACGAGCGACTCCATCAAGTCCGCCCCGTCTATCCAACGGTGTGCCTGGGGCACCGAGCCCTGCAGCGTTGCATCCGGGCCTCCCAGGAAACGTAGCCCCTCGTCGAAAGCCTCCTGGATGATGGCGTCGAGCCCGGCGGCTTCCTCCTCCGGCGACTCGAAGGGGGTGTACGCGTACTGCACCAAGACGTGGTCGTACGGGCCGAGCCCGTCCCGGAGCGCCTCCGACATGTCCAGTTGGCCCCGCGCGTCCACGCCGTAGACGGCCGGCCGGTAGTCCATCATCGAGTGCCCGAGCGCCCCCCCGAGGAAGTTGTGCGCGAAGCCCAGCGAGTGTCCCGTCTCGTGCACGGCATGCCAGTGACGGACCGACATCGCGAACTCCTCGGCGGACACGGGGAAGCCTCCCCCCGCCTCCATGGCCGGCTGCAACCCGGCGTAGAGGTTGTAGTTGTGCAATCCGCGGTGTGAGTCCAGCCGGACGAGGGCCTTGAGGATCTCGCCCGTTCGGGGATCGAACAACGTGGGGCCGGTAGAGGAGCCTTGTCCCGTACGGTGCGTCCAGAGAATGACGGAGTACCGGGCGTCCATGGGATCTGCTCCCTCGGGGAGGTCCCGAACTTCGACGGCGTTCCGGAAGCCGGCCCTCTCGAAGGCTTCGTTCCACCACAGCGTGCTCTCGGCGATGGCGGTGCGGTACGGCTCGGGCATAGCCGGGTCCAGGTGGTAGACAATCGGCTCCACCGGCTCCGAGATCTCGGCGTCCGGATCCCGCTTCTCGAGCCGCCACCGCAATATGTAGCGCTCCAGATACCGGTCCCCGTCGAAGGGCTGGGCGAAGTCCCAGAATTCCAGAGGGTTGCTCCCGACGCGGGGATCGAGTTTCCGGGTCTCGAATCCCGGAGGCGGCAGCTCGACGAACGAGTGGTGCTGCTCCAGCGCGAACGTGCGTGCGTCCCGGACGAGGCGCTGGAGCCCAGGGGAGGGGGCGTCCACCGCGAACGTGAGAACCGCACGAACCTCACTGTTCTTCGGGAACGCCCTCGTGTACTCCATGTCCACGTAGCTTCGGCTCCGGTCGAGCCGAATATCCACCCCCGTCCCTAGAAGCCTGCCCCGCACGTCGAAGACGTCGCTCAGGAAGAAGTCGGTGCCGTCCACGAGATACCGGTCGGGCGACGTGCTCTCGACGATGGGGAACACCCCGAGTACCGAGGTCGGAAACGAGCTCTCCACGGCCTGTCGCTGGCTTTCGTCGTCGGTCAGGGCCCGAAAGGCCAGGTTCTTCTCGACGAGCATCAGCCTGGAGTCGTGCCGCTCGAAATGGACGAGAGCTTGGTTTCCCGACTCTATGTGTCCGCGGTCCAGCTGCGGAAGCTCCGGAGGGGCCCCTCCCACTCCGACGGGATAACCCAGCCCACTGGCCAGCCCGTAGGCGTACAGGAAATCCTCGTCCAGCCGGGTCACCTCCAACAGGATCCGACCGGTCTCCTCGTCGAAGTGGACGGGAACGAAGCCGTCCTGGCTCTGTAGCCCGTCCGTCAATGCCTCGACGGGGTCCGCAAGGACCTCTTCGACCGCCACGAAGGCGCTTGCCTGTGGCACTTCCGGTCCGCCCACACTGGCGACAGCAGCCGAAGGCGCAACCACACCGGGTATCCAGAGCGCACAACCGATGAGTGAAACATGATGACGGATTGTCATTTCCTAGCTCCTGTTCGGGGACCCCCGTGGAGGGATATGGATGGTGCCACGGTCTTGGACGTTGCCTTTCTTCTGATGGACGCTCCGGGGAGGGTGATGCCAACGTGGCATCGCCGACGATGTCATGCCAGTGCTCAATGAAGAAACGGGTGACCCGCAACTACTGGGGCGGGTGGGTTCGAACATCAGCCTCCTGGTTAGCAGCCGAGCACACTGGATACCGAAGCCCTCCCCAGCTACTTTGTCGGTCATGAATGAGCCCCTGGTGGTCCGGATCCTCCGGGCGGACGGGCCCCACGAGACCGGCCACTACCAGACCTACCGGCTGGAGAGGGAGCCGCGGAGCAGCGTGCTGGATGTACTAGCCGCCGTGCAGAACAGTCACGATCCGACGCTTGCGTTCCGCTACTCGTGCCGGGCTGGTATGTGCGGCACGTGTTCCATGAGGATCAACGGACGGAACCGCTGGAGCTGCCGGACCGCCATCGGTGACCTGGGCTCGGGACCGCTCACGGTAGAGCCCCTGCCGAACTACCCGGTCATCCGGGACCTCGTGGTGGACATGGCCCCGTTCTTCGAGCGGTACCGGCGGGTGCGGGCGGAATTCGTCCCCGCCCAGCCCGGGCGGCCGGACTTCGCCTCCGTGCGCCCGGACTCAGCGGAGCGCCAGGACATTGATCGCCACGTGGAGTGTATCACCTGCGGCATATGCTACGGAGGCTGCGGCATGGCGGCCGCCAGCGACTCCTACCTAGGCCCCGCAGCCCTGACCCGCGCCTTCACCCTCATCCGTGACTCCCGCGACGGCGCCGGCGAGGAGCGCCTGGCGCGAACTGCCGGACACGAGGGTGTGTGGGGGTGCCACACCCAGTTCAACTGCTCGGACGAGTGCCCCATGGACCTGGCGCCTACCAGCGCCATCCAGAAACTCAAACGGCTTGAGGTTCGCCATGTGCTCTCCCGGATTTTCTAGCGCCTCGATGGACGACCCCATCCCCATCGACCTCGTGGAACGCACCGCGAGGGAACTCATGAGCAGGGCCGCCATCAGGATTCCGGGTGACTTCCGCGAGGGTGTGGCGGGCATGCGGGAGCACGAGGACAACCCGCTGGCACTCTACGTGCTCGACCAGATATCCCAGAACTACGATCACGCCGAGGAGGACAGCCGACCCATGTGCGGTGATACCGGGCTGCCCCGCTACTACGTGAAGATGGGAAACACCTGCTCGGTCGAAGGCGGTTTCGTGGCGTTGGAGCGCGCCCTCCGCCAGGCCACCGCCGACGCCACCCGGGAGATCCCCCTCCGCCCTAACCGGGTGCATCCCCTCACCCGCAAGGACTTCAACAACAACGTGGGGATCCACGCACCTGAGGTTCAGTACTCCTTCGAGCCCGAAGGCGGCTGGATGGAGATCACCACGGTGCACAAGGGCGGGCTCTTCGGCACCGACTACCGCATGCTCTTTCCCGCCGACGGCGTGGGCGGCATCAAACGCTTCTTCCTCGATACCCTCGTGGAGTTCGGCCGCCGGGGCCTGGCGTGCCAGCCGGCAGTGGTGGGGTTGGGACTGGGAGGCTCGAAGGACACCACGATGCGCATCGCCAAGGAAGCCGCTTGCCTGCGGCCGGTGGGCGATCGCAACCCCGATCCCGACGTGGCGGCCCTCGAAATGGAGCTCATGGAGTTGGGCAACTCCATCGGCATGGGGCCCATGGGGCTACAAGGGAAGAGCATGGTCGTCGACGCGCACGTGGAGGTGGCGTACACGCACACCGGGGGCATGCCGGTCGCGCTCCACACGTTCTGCTTCGCATCTCGGCGGGCGACCGCGCGGGTGGGTCCCGGCGGAGAGGTTCACTTCCGCGACGACCCCGAGTGGTTCACTCCCTACTACCGACGCGAGGGCATCTTGTGAGCCGGGCGAGTTTGGACCAACTGGAGATGAAGACCGTTCATCTCCAGTGCCCTGTAAGCGACGAGGCGCTCCAGGGGCTGTCCATCGGGGATCTGGTCTTCCTTGACGGACCCATCTTCACGGGGCGTGAAAGTGTCTATCAGCGGTTTCTGGTGGACGGCATCGAGCCTCCGGTGCCGTGGTCGTCACTGTCCAACGTCAACTTCCACTGCGCTCCGGCGGCCACCGCCACCGAGGACGGCGAGTACGTTGTGAAATCGGTCTCCGCCACCGCGTCGTTCCGCTTTAGCAAGTGGATGCCCGAGTGGCTGGATCGCACGGGGGTGAAGGTCATTCTCGGGAAGGGGGGGATGTCCGCGGACGACTACCGGGACGTCTTGGCGCCCAGGGGTGCGGTCTGCCTCACCACTATGGGATACGGTCTCGGGGCCACGTACGGGCGGGGCATTCGCGACGTGCTGGCCGTGCACTGGCTCGAGGAGCTCGGAATCGCTCAGGCCATCTGGGTGCTGGACTGTCAGAGCATGGGCGCCTTCCTGGTTGAGGGCGATCTGGAGGGGAACAGCCTCTTCGATCTCTCCAACCAGGCCATCAACGAGAGGCTCCCGGAGCTCTATGCCAGCCTGCCCCAGCCGTCGCTAAAGCGGTTCGGCGAGACCACGGACCGCAAGGACGAGCTCATTTGAGCGACGTGCGACAGGCGGCGACGGCGTCCGTGGGGCCCGCGCAGTCTCACAGGTGGACCAGCACTCCCGGAACCGTGTCCTGGCTACTCCAGCGCGTAAGTGGGCTCTTCCTGGCGTACGGCCTGGCGGTCCACCTGTGGGCGGTGCACGTCGTGGACAGTGGGCGGCTCAGCTGGGACGTCGTTACTATGCGGCTACAGGACGGTTCCTCGTGGAGCGTCTATTACGCGCTCTTCGTACCGGCCGTGGTCCTCCACGCCCTGAACGGAGTGTGGGGCATCGTCCTCGACTTCGATCCTCCGCGGCGGCTGAGGCCCACGCTAGGCGCGGTTTTCTGGTTGGGAGGACTCGCCTTGATGGTATACGGCTACATGGGCATCCGGCCTCTCCTGGGGTGAGGAGTGGGGTGGGGCCGGCGCTCCGGCGGATCTGGCTTCCCCAGTGGAGCGTGGGCACGGTGAGCTGGCTGCTCCACCGGATTACCGGCGTGACCCTGGCAATCTACCTGCTGCCCCACTTCTTCACCATCAACGCGTCGCGGCGTGGAGCGGCGGCCTTCGACGGCGCGCTCGCGACCTATTCCGGCCCTTTCTATGCGGCGGCCGAGTACGTGCTGGTGGCCGCGGTGACCTTCCATCTATTCAACGGCCTCCGCGTCACGGCGGTGGACCTCTTCGACCTGAGCCACCGGCAGCGTCTGCTCTTCGGCCTTGTCCTCGGTGCCTGTCTGGCAGTGCTCCTGGCCGCTTCGCTGATCTTCGTGCCCCGCATATTGGCGCCGGTGTCGTGATGGATGTGAGCGGTGGCTCGGGAGGGGAGCCCTGGGAGACACTGCGCACCGATGTGCTCATTCTCGGCAGCGGGGGAGCAGGTCTGTGCGCGGCCCTCAGCCTGAGCGACGCCTCCCACCGGCCCTCGGTCGTGCTCGCGGTCCGGGGTCTTTTCGGAAAGTCGGGGTGCACCCGCATGGTGCAGGGAGGCTACAACGTGGTGCTGCGGGCGCCCGACTCCTTGCAGGATCATTTCCTGGACACGCTTCGCGGCGGCCATTGGCTCAACGACCAGGAGCTGGCGTGGACGCTGGTTCGGGAGGCCCCCAGGCGGGTCCTGGAGCTGGAGAATCGCGCGGGCTGCTTCTTCGACCGGAATCCCGATGGCTCGGTGCATCAGAAGGCGTTCGCTGGACAGAGCCACGACCGCACCGTACACAAGGGAGATCTCACGGGCATCGAGATCGTCAACCGGCTGTCCGAGCAGGTGGCGGCCGGCGACACGAAGGTCCTGGAGGAGGTTCGAGCGGTGGAGCTCCTGCCCGACCGGAGTGGGCAGCGCATCGTGGGAGCGGTGCTCCTGGACCAGAGGCAGTCGAGGTTCATCGTGGTGCACGCCGGGGCGACGCTTCTGGCTACGGGTGGAGGCCCCACCATGTACCGCATCGCCGCTCCCTGCCACGACAAGTCGTGCGACGGCATTGCCATGGCCTGGCGCGCCGGCGCCACGCTCATGGACATGGAGATGGTCCAGTTCCATCCCACGGGCCTCATGGCCGGACCGTACCAGATCTCGGGCACTGTGCTGGAGGAGGGGCTCCGGGGGGCGGGCGCCCATCTGCGCGACGGTGCCGGCGAGCGCTACATGGAGCGTTATGACCCCCGGGGCGAGCGGGCCACACGAGACATCGTGTCCCGGGCGGGCTTCATGGAGATCGAGGCGGGTCGGGGCTCACCTGACGGCGCGGTCCTCCTGGACGCCACCCACCTTGGCGCCGACGTGGTGGAGCGGGACTTCCGGGGCATGGTACGCCGCTGCCGGGACGTGGGCTACGACCTCGCGCGGGAGCCCGTGCCCGTGTCACCCACGGCCCACTTCATGATGGGCGGCGTCGCCATCGACACCGAGTGCCGCTCCGATCTGGAGGGGCTCTTCGTGGCCGGCGAGGACGCCGCGGGCGTGCACGGCGCCAACCGGCTGGGCGGGAACGGCGTCGCCGAGTCCACGGTGTTCGGGGGCATCGCCGGGCACGCGATCGCGGGCTGGGTGGAGGAAGGGGGTGGGAACCCTCCTTCCTTCGACCCCGCCTGGGTGGCCGCCGTGGTAGAGCGCACGCTGGCGCCGCTCGAGCGCGGAGCCATTGGCCCGGACCTGTACGCCCTCCGGGAGCGGCTGCGTTCCCTCATGTGGACGGATGCCGGGCTCGTCCGGAGCGAGGCGTCGTTGCTCTCCGCCTCGCAGGGTCTCGGAGCGCTCCGGGAGGAGCTCGGCCACGCGGGTTGTGTTCCCGGAAAAGTGTACAACCTCGCATGGATGGATACCCTCAGCATGGAGAGCTATCTCGACACCTGCGACGTCATCGTGCGCTCGGCCCTGGAGCGCAGGGAGAGCCGCGGCGCCCACTACCGGAGCGACCATCCAGGGCGCGACGACAAGGCGTACCTGTGCAACCTCATGATTCGGCGAGATGACAGTCGGCCCCGACGCAGAGACGTGCGGTTCACGAAGGTGCACCCGCCGGAGGTGGAAGCAGCAGGCGGAGACACCCCCTGATCAAGGGACCGTCCGAAACCACTCCATATAGCGTGCTGTCAGACAATCCGCTAATGGCCTCGCTCGATCCGGCTTGCCCGGCAACTACACCGAAGTGAGGAGCCGGATGACCGTTAGTGCTTCGCTCAGTCTTTCAAGACCATGGACACCATCTTCGTCTCAAGATAAGAGTCAAGGCCTTCGATTCCGTTCTCCCGGCCGATCCCCGACTCCTTGAGGCCGCCGAACGGCGCCTGCGGGCACGCCGGGACCGGATCGTTGATGCCAATCACGCCGAACTCGAGCCCCTCGGCCATCTTCATCGCGGCGGTGAGATCGTTCGTCATCACGTACGCCGCCAGACCGAATTTCGTGTTGTTTGCCTCGGCGATAGCTTCCTCGATCGAGTCGAAGTCGAGGATGGGCATGACTGGCGCGAAGGGCTCCTCGGTCATGATCTCCATGTTGTCGCGCATCCCGGTGAGGAGAGTTGGCTCGAAGAAGTAGCCGCGTTCGAAACGATTAGAGCGCCCGCCACCGATTAGGCATTTCGCGCCTTTTCCGGTCGCGTCCCGGATAAGCTCCTCCGTCTTGTCGAGGGCTCTCGACTCGAACATCGGTCCGATCTCGATCCCTTCGTCGAGGCCGTTGCCCATCTTCAGCTTCTTCGTCGCCTCGACGGACGCCTCGACGAAGTCCTTCTCGATCTCCTTGTGAGCGTAGAAGCGGGTGGGGGAGATGCAGACCTGCCCGTTGTTGCGGAACTTTCCGATGACCGAGGCCTTTGCCGCCGCCTCGATGTCGACGTCAGGAAAGATGATCACTGGAGCGTGCCCTCCGAGCTCGAGACTCAGGCGCTTTACGTGGTCGGCCGACTGGCGGAGCAGATCCTTACCCACCTCGGTCGATCCGGTGAACGAGATCTTCCGGCAGAGGCGACTCGTCATAAACTCCTGCATGATCTCCCGAGGCGGGCCCATGACGAGGTTGACGACTCCGGGGGGCAGGTCGACCTCGTCCATGATCTCGAAGAGACCGAGAAGGCAGAGAGGCGTCTGACTGGCGGGACGCGCAACCGTTGTGCAGCCGACCGCGAGGGCGGGAGCCAGCTTGCGGGCCTGCAGCATGAGCGGAAAGTTCCAGGGAGAGACCGATGCGCACACACCCACGGGATGTCGTGCGGTGAAGATTCGTTTGTTCGGGAAGCTCGGAGGAATCATGCGTCCATAAGCGCGCTTTCCTTCCTCGGCGAACCACTCGAAGGTCGCCGCGGAGCCCATCACCTCCGTCTTGGCCTCGACGAGCGGCTTCCCCTGCTCCATCGTCATCGCGGTGGCAAGGTCGTCGGCGCGCTCCCGCATGAGGTCGGCGATCTTTTTGAGTTTGCCGGCGCGGTCGTACGCCGTGAGCTTTCGCCAGGCGGGCAGTGCAGTGTGAGCTGCCTCCAGTGCCCTGCGCGCATCCACTTGCGTTCCGTACGCGACTGCGGCGATCGTTTCCTCGGTGGCCGGGTTGGTCACGTCGAGGCTGCCGCCTTCCGATCCGTCGACCCATTCGTGGTTGATATAGAGTTGAGTGTGTCCCATCTCCAAGGTGGCCGTGGTTGACAAGTTGGTCTTCCTCTTCAGATCGGTGAATTTCGATATCAGAAGTCGATGCCGAGAACGATTCTCCCTCACTCGAAGCTGACGAACAATCAGTTTCTGGCTTTCGGCTGACCTATGGTGCCGCTGGCATTAGATTCGGAATCAGTGAATGCCGATGCGTTTGGCGGTCATTACTTTTTTCACGACGATGTACACGAATGTAACGTTGTGAATACCCAATCCAAATACGATCTACCACTCCCCATCGATTGGAACACCGACGCCATCGTCGACCGGCGCGAAACCTACTACGTGGCCTCGCAGCGCGCCTTCGCGCCCTACCAAACCCCGCAGATTTTCGAACGCGGCAAAGGCCAGTATTTGTGGGGCGTCGACGGCAGACGATTTATCGATCCGTCTGAAACCACTCGAGATCGCGCGTTTGCCGTGATTCGTGCGCAGCTCTTCGACTGCTACGAGCACATGTTGCCGATGTACCGGCAACGCGTATTCTACCTGCAGAATCGCGCCGGCCCGTCCGCCGCGCGCATCTAGCCGACGTGGTTGAGCCCGGGCTAAGAAGGCCAAAGTACGGGATACTCGAGGGTATGGTCCATAACGTCGTAATGAACTTGAGGAGGGTACGATGAAAGAGCGCGAGGTTACAAGGACTCCGAAGGCCGTTCTATTGGTCGTCCTCTGTGGGTGTCTGGTTCTGCTGAGCGGCTGTAATTCACAGCTGGTTCCGGCCGAGTCGATCTATTTTAACGGCGACATCATCACCATGAATGACCGTCAGCCCGAGGCGGAAGCCGTCGTCGTGGTTGATGGGCGAATCGTGATGGTGGGTGACTACGATGAGGCCGAAGCGCTCTCCGACAGTCAGACACGGTGGATAGATCTGGATGGCAAGACGTTGCTTCCCGGGTTCTTCGATTCCCACAGTCACGTGACCTCGGCCGCGGCTAAGCTGGCCTTGGTCAATGCCGACCCGCCTCCGGCTGGGACGGCCGACGCCATTGGCAAAATCCAAGCCGCCCTTCGCGAGCGACTCGAGAGCGCACCCCCAGCGCCGGGCGAATGGCTGATCGCTTCGGGCTACGACCACTCCCAGCTCGCGGAAGGGCGCCACCCCACACGTTACGATCTCGATGAGGTCAGTGTCGACGTCCCGATCCAGCTCAGACATTTCTCGGGGCATCAGCAGGTGGTGAACAGCAAGGCGCTCGAGCTGGCTGGTATTTCAGCAGAGACGGAAGATCCTCCAGGTGGCCGCATCCACCGTTTCCTGAACAGCCGTGAGCCCAACGGCATCCTGCAAGAGAGTGCTACGTCCCTCGTGAGTAGCGTGGCCGGTGGGGCCGGTGGCGCGCCCGGGGAAATGCCGGGGGAAGACGTGTTACAGCGCCTTGAAACTCAGCTGGGAGTGTACGCCGCGGAAGGCTACACCACGGTGATTAATATGGGAGGCTCCGGGACCGTGCTGCGAGAGATGGCTCGCCAGGGGCGACTCCCATTCGATGTCATTGGTGCCGGGCCCAACGAGGAGTTTTCAACTGAGTACGAGGGTCGTTTCCGAGTGGGTGGAAGCAAGATGGTGCTCGACGGCGGGTCACCCGGCCGCTCGGCGTATCTGCGTGAGCCGTACTACAAGCAGATGCCCGGTGAACAGGGATATCGAGGTTATCCGCGTTACGAGAGCCAGGCGGAGATCGATGCCCAGGTGTTGGGGTACTACCAGGCCGGCATCCCGACTCACATTCACGCGCTGGGCGATGCAGCGGTTGACCAGGCGATCGAGGCCGTGCGGGCCGCGGAAGCCGCCGTGCCGGGCGAGGACCGACGCACCCAGCTGATCCATGTCCAGCAAGTACAAGAGGATCAGCTGGAGACACTGAGTGAGCTCGACGTGACGATAACGTTTCAGGCCACCCACAACTTCTACTTCGGCGATTTCCACTACGAGACCATCTACGGTCCGGAACGTACCGCCCGGCTGAATCCGGCACGGTCGGCACTCGATCACGGCATTTCGACCACGATTCATCATGACGCACCCATCCATCCGGCCGATCAGTTGTTGTTGATCTGGACGACCGTCAATCGCGTCACCCGCAGCGGGAAAGTTATTGGTCCTGAGCAGAGGATATCGGTCATGGAGGCGCTGAAGGCCAGTACAATCAATGCTGCCTACCAGTTCTTCGAAGAGGACTCCAAGGGCTCTATCGAAGTGGGAAAGCTGGCCGACTTTGTCGTGCTGTCAGACAATCCGTTGGAAGTCGATCCGATGACGCTGAACGATCTCCAGGTGATGGAGACCATCAAGGAGGACGTGACCATTTATAGCAGCGGGTCGTAAGTACATGAGAACCATGGAGCAGCCTCATTCGATCCGGCTTGCCCAGCAGTCGGACGTTTCGCAGCCTGGATTTCTGCGGTGTCTTCCTGCTCTTCGTCGAGCCATGCGTCTTCTCGATATTTCCCTCAGTCGAGCCTTTGTTATAGCATCCCTTCTCCCTGAGCGGGCCCGACACACGTGATTCTCGCGCATGCCCACCCCATAAAATAGGCTGGCTCGCGCGCAGCGGTTCTAGCTGCAGAGTTTCTGGTAACGGAGGAAGAGAAATGAGCGTCGCGATTGCGAACGAAACAGCGCTGAAGCTCGAGTTTTTCATGGACGGAGCATGGCAGGAATCGAAGAGCGGCATCTACATGCCCGTTACGAATTCCAGCACTGGTGAACTCATGGCGGAGGCACCGAGCTGTAGTGTCGAGGAAGTCAATGCCTGCGTGGAATCCGCCGCCGCTGCTTTTCCTGCCTGGCGGGATACGCCGGTCAGCAAGCGCGTTCAAGTGATGTTCCGCTACAAGGCGCTGCTCGATCAGCATAAAGACGAGTTGGCCACACTGCTTGCCACCGAGATGGGAAAGACCCTCGCGGAAGCCCACGGCGATGTCTTCAAAGCGATCGAAGTCGTAGAGCTGGCGTGCTCGGTTCCCGTGACCATGCAGGGGCGCAGCACCATGAACACCTCGACGGGCTTCGACACCGTCAGCTACCGGCAGCCGCTGGGCGTATTCGTCGGCATCGCACCCTTCAACTTCCCGGCGATGATCCCAATGGGCTGGATGGTTCCGCTGGCGATCACCACCGGCAACACCTATGTGCTGAAGGCCGCGAGTCTGGTCCCCCAGACCGCCATACGCATGGTCGAGTTGTTGACGGAAGCCGGCCTCCCCAAAGGCGTGGTGAACCTGGTGACCGCTTCGCGTAACGAGTCCGAGCTCCTTATCCGGCACCCCATGGTCAAGGGCGTAACGCTGGTGGGTTCGAAGAAGGTTGGCCTGCACATCTATAAGACTGCGGCGGCGGCAGGCAAGCGCGTCCAGTGTTTGACCGAGGCCAAGAATCACGCTCTGATTCTCAAGGATGCGCCGATTCTGGCGACCGCCCAGCGCATCATCAACTCCGCCTTTGGGTGTGCGGGCGAGCGCTGCATGGCGCTTCCCGCCATCTGTGTAGAGGAAGAGATTGCTGACGAGCTGGTCGGATCGATCCTCGACCTGGCGAAGGGACTGAAGATGGGCCCCGCCTGGCTGGCGGATACGGAGCTCGGCCCGATGGTCACCGATGAGCACCGGGAGTCGGTCTCCGGCTGGGTGGAAAAAGGTGCCGAGGAAGGAGGAGAGCTGGTCCTCGATGGTCGCGATCCGAGCGTTCCGGGTTATGAGGGAGGCTTCTTCATGGGGGCGACCATCTTCGACAACGTCACGCCGGGAATGCGGATCGGAATCGACGAGATCTTTGGTCCGGTGCTCTGCGTCAAGCGCGTGAAGAACTTCGAAGAGGGCCTCCAGGAGATGAACTCCAGTGAATTCGCAAACGGCTCTGCGATCTTCACGATGAACGGGAAGTATGCCCGCGAGTTCAGCCGCCGAACCGACGCTGGGATGGTAGGTATCAACGTGGGTATCCCGGTTCCGATGTCGACCTTCCCGTTTTCCGGTCACAAGAGCAGCTTCTACGGAGACCTGCACTGCATGGGTGAAGATGGCATCGCATTCTTCACCGAGACCAAGGCGGTGACGAGCCATTGGTTCAACGAGGCTGACTTGAAGGGCGCCAAGGCGGGCACCTGGTCCTGACCGTTCGGTGATCGAATTGCGCTGAGATCGTGGGCGCCAAGGGAGCCGAGCGGTCCGACTTCGTCGCTCGAGGGGTCGGCGATCGCTGGCTGGTTCCGGTTGCGTGTCCTGTCGGTCATTCTGTCGATTGAACCCGGCAGATCACGACATCCGAGAATCGCGAAGGCGGCAAATCGCGCGATCCATCTAGGTTTTACCGGCATCCTGCCGTGATTCCGAGTTTTTCACGGACCAACGGGTGGTCATCAGCCGATGGTGAGATCACATACCTGAACCGCCCGAAGCGAGATCATCGCGGAAGGTCCAGGAGCCGAAAGGGCGAGTTACCGCAAGAGCCACATCGACATCACGGTAATGAGCACCGCGCCGATAACGTTCAAAGCAAGTCCTTCCCGCACCATTTCTTGAGTTCTGATCCTACCTGCTCCGTAGACGATCGCATTGGGAGCTGTCGCCACGGGCAACATGAATGCCCAGTTTAGGCCCAGTGTGGCCGGGACCATAAGCCACCAGGGATCCATATTCGCGGCCACGCCAACGGCCGCCAAAACTGGCATCAACACATTGGCGACCGCTGTGTTGCTTGTAATCTCGGTCAGGAACGTGGCGAAGATGCAGACCAGTCCCACCATCAGGAACAGCGGAAGCCGGGTGACTGGGCCCAACGCTCCTCCGATCGCCTCGCCGAGACCCGACGATTGAAATGCCTGGCCGATGGCCATGCCCCCTCCGATCATGATGAAGACCCCCCATGGGATCTTGATCGCAGTATTCCAGTCTAGCAGCGCTCCCCCTTCTTCATCGCCTGACGGTACAAGGAACAGGACTACTACGGCTGCGAGCGCTACGGTGCTGTCACCGGCGGTCCCTCCCGCTCCGATCAGTTCTTGCCAGCCTCCGAACGGGCCTGCGCGTGTCATCCATGCCAATGCCGTGAGTCCGAATACCGCAAGCACCCTTCTCTCCGAGAGTCGCCATGGTCCCAAGGGTGACATTTGGGCGGTGGGTGTGTTTGCTGGGATTCGGCGGACAAGCCAAAGCCAGGCGATGGGGAGCATTACAGCCACGAGAGGAACACCGATTCCCATCCACTGGGAAAAACTGATCGTGCGGCCCGTGGCAAGCTCATAATGGCTCAGGAAGATCAGATTGGGTGGCGTGCCGATCGGTGTAGCCGTGCCCCCGATTGCCCCGCCGTAGGCCAACGCCAACAGGAGGGGGATCGTCATGTGCCGCCGCGCCTCCTCCCCCTGAGAGTCCAAGGCGGCCATGGTCACCGGCAAGAGCATGACGATCGTGGCGGTGTTGGAAATCCACATGCTCAAGACGGCGGAGGCCAAGAGGAAACCCAAGACCAAGCGGCTCGCCTTCCGACCACCCACCAATCGGACCATCCCCAGAGCCAGGCGCTTATGTGCGTTGGCCTTCTCCAGCGCTGCTCCGACCATGGATCCGGCAAGCATCAGGAGGACGAGTGTATGCCCGTAGGACTGAGCAACGTCACCGTGCCCCAACACACCGACCAACGGAAACGCCGCAAACGGGATCAACGCCGTAACCGGCATTGGGACGGGCTCAAAGACCCACCAAACACCACAAAGGATGGTGATAGATGCCGTCCAGCATGATTCCGGTCCCAGGCCTTGGCTGCGTAGTGCGAACCACGCCACCGCTGCCAATAGCGGACCGGCGTACAGCGCGGCGAGACGCACTGAGGACTGCGACGGTCGACTCGACGGCCCAGACACGTTAGGGACGTCGCACGTAGATCGGGCTGGACCATGCCATATGTCCGTCCTCCTGTACGACCTTCACGAAGTAGGGTGTGGATTCGGTCGGCGCGACCTGCGTTTCCAGTTCAAGCTCATCGACGTTCACAACCTCAGGATAACGTTGTATTTGGGCGTGAATATCCAGCCCACCGAACTCTTGCCGAAGCGGCTGCTCCGAAAGCTCTGCGAGGTCTACCGAATGGGAACCCAGCGGTGTTTTCAGAGACAGCCTCCCTCCATTTGAATCGTTGACCCAGATGTCGACACCGTCCCGGTCTCCGGTGGTTCTTGACTGAAAAGTGATACTTTGATCGGATAGACTTCGAATCCCGTCCGCGGGGGAATCGAAGGAAAAGGGCTCGGCCTTGGTGATGAGGTTGTCTGAAACAGAGATCGTGCCGTCCCATGTCACCCTCCGCCTGCGGCCGCGGATGCGTGCTCCTCCCCAGGAGACCCGGATCCGGTTTGAACTCAGAGATTCTTCGAGCGGTGCGCCCCGGACCTGCTCGATCCGCTCTTTACCGCGGTAGAGCTCCAGAGCCTCCAAGGGACCTGCACCGACCGCCCGCGCCTGGAGCTGAATGGGCCCGGCCGTATTCAACACGGAGCCCATGGGCTCGCCGTCAGCGGTGAACCACAAAACGATGCGAGGGCCGGTCGTGCCGTAGCAGCGACGTTCTTTTAGGGCGCGAAAGACCGACATCCGAGTGAGGTCCTCGGCCAGAACACAGGTAAGGCCACCGCCTATTCCGAACTGCCCGGCTCCGGGCCCTTCCGCGCCTGGCCGGCCCTTGTGGCCATCGCTATTGCACATGACGCCAACGGTATAACCCCGGTCAAAAGCATCCCAGAGAATCCACTCAAAGATCCCCCAACAGGAGGCCACTTCAACGAGAGGTCCCAGGCGCTCATCGAAGTATCCGTCCTTGCGGATTTCCGCGTAGCGACCCCCGACGTGGGCCGCCAGGATCACCTCTTCTTCAGGGACGTTCTCTCGGATTTTCCGAAAGAAGACATCTACTGGATGTGCGGGCGTTCGCGCATCCGTGGGTGTGTCGGGAATCTGCCAGTGGCTGGACCGGATAATCGGGTGGCCCTCGTTGAGGTAGAATACGTTGCGGTCTCCACCCGCCGGCGAATTGGCCGACCATTCGAAACCCGGAAAAACGATAAAGCGGCCCTCATCGTTGAACTGGGCCACTGTTCGATTGAGCCGCTCCCAATCCCCGTCGGTCATCTGAAAGTCGTTGCCCTGGTGGGATGTGAAGTCCAACCGAGCGCTGTCCCTTCCAAACGTGAAATACTCCTCCTCGTCGCCTGTGTCGACCGTCGCGTCAGACTGGGCATGTAAATCTCCCCAGTAATGGCTCAAGGTGGGTCGCGTTTGGGTGGCGATGGTGGAGTTGCTGGGAAAGACGCCGTTCTGCCAAAGGGCGAGGACGCGTCCTTGGCCCGCGGCGGAGGGCGTCAGTTGGTCAACACCGTCTGCCGCTCTTTCCAGATGGGCCGGCGCGTTGCCCTCCCAACGGAGCTCCACCCCCGTCGGACGAGGGGTGGGGTTCCCCCAGGGGTCCTCACCACGAATGAAAACGTCAAACGGCTCCGAAACCACCGTGGTCGTCGGGACGATGCAAACGATTCTTGTTGCCGCCTGCGGCACAATCGGGAACCCAGGGGAGGTTGGGACGCGCCGGGGAAGGCAGGCATTGGTCGGATCCACCAGTACCCGGAACTCATGGTGCGATTCCTGAAAGGTCTGAGCCCGAATCCCTGGTGATCCCTCCGACGGATCTCCCAGGATGACCGTCACGATGTCACCCTCAACAAGACTTCCGTCGTATACGTCGAGCACGATGCACTTCATCCAGGGGCGGATGTACCCTTTGGGGTCATATCGGGCTGTGAGCTTGGCATTTCCAGTGGTCGAGACAGTCGTAAACCCTGATTCAGATGGGCTATCGAACTGAGGGATCTCCCAGTCGCTGGCGAACCGCTGTGCGATCTTCAGGGTGCCACCTTCATCGATCCCGTAGATGCCGACCGTGAGTTCGATTCGCCACGTTCCAACCTGGCCCGCCTCTACAGGACCAGAGGGAGTCAGTGTGACCGCACCGAGTCGGTGGAGATCGATTGGCAGAGGTGTTGTGGTCAAGGGCTCAATGTCTCGGCCTGCTGTGAAAAAAGGCCGTGAGCGTGTTTATCGGGCTCGCATTCACGTCGAGCACAGTGAGCGTCGAGAGTGTTGTCCCGGCTCTGGGCCATGTGGATGCGCGGTGGAAGAGCAAGTACTGGGGCGGGTGGGTTCGAACCACCAACCTCCTGGTTAACAGCCAGGCGCTCTGCCGGTTGAGCTACGCCCCATTTTTGTCACTTCGTCGCATAACTGCGCGTTATTCTCAGGTAGCCGCGTTCAGCTACACGCAGTGGTGTGCAATGTTGTGTGCAAGAACAAACCGTCTCATCCCTGCTTCTCTCTCAGCTCACTGCGACCGAGAACGGCTAATAGCATAGTCTCTGCATCGGATTGTTGGTAGACCGCTGGATTCGCGCTACGCCCCTGGGCGCTCGCGAAAGGAGAGGCGGGGAACGAGATCCTGGGTTCCCCCGACCGTAGGTTACAGGAGAAAGAGCAGACCCTTTCTCTAGTTGATCGTGGCGCCCTGCTCCACGAGATACTCGGCTACCGCGTCGTACCCGGCGCCCTCAGCGGTACGAAGCGCGGTCTGACCGTTAAAGTTGGCCTTGTTAACGTCGACACCCATCTCCACCGCCGCCTTCACGGCCTCGAGCGTCATGGCGGCTAGTCGACTCTCGTTGCGCTGCCTGCCGACGCGCGAGTCCTCTGCAACTCGGGCGCGATGTTCGGTCGCGATGATCGGGTTTCGCCCTCCGATTCCCACCGCCGCCATCAGAGCCGTCGTCTCACCCTCTGTGATAAGCTCCTGACGTCCGTAGTTCTGTCGGTCAGCGTCCCAGTACTGGGGATTGTGAACGAAGAGCGGATCGGCACCGTGCTCCGCCAGGAGGCGCATGATCTCCGCCGATTTGAAGCGTGCCGCGAGCCAGAAGGGTGTCGCTCCAACGAACGACGGGTGAAAATAGAAGTCCACGCTGTCGCGGCGGGTAGGTGTCGAAGCTGCAAGAGGGATCTCAGGATCCGCCCCGGCGGCGAGGAGCGCGGCCACCAGGCGGGCGTCGTTTTGCAGGATCGCCCCATGGAGCGGCGTATAACCCGCCCCGGCAGCATTGGGGTCCGCTCCGTGCTCGAGTAGAAGCGCCCCGACGTCTCCGTGGCCACTGTGCGCCGCAACCACTAGAGCACTGGTTCCCTGGGGCGCGACATCGTTCGCGTCGGCGCCCGCGGCCAGGAGCAGCCTCGCCGAAGCGAGAGCACCCACCCGCGCAGCGAAGAGAAGCGGTGTGTAGCCCCCCCGCTGAATGTCGATAAGGTAGCATTCTTCTCTGGGCAGGCACTGCCTGCCTAGAGCCCTCGTTTCCCGCATGGTCTTGACGGTCTCCATGAAGACGCTCGTCCGGGCGTGGACGTCCGCACCGTACTCGAGCAGCACTTCGACGACCGCTGGGTGCTGTTGGGCTACGGCCCACATGAGCGCGGTCTGCTGTCCGCGCGGGCCGTCCCGCGTGGCAGCGCGGTGGTCAGCACCATCCACGAGCAGCAGTCTCACCACCTCCGGATCGCCGGTTCGAGCCGCCGTCATGAGGGGCGTCTCGCCGGACCGCAGCGCCGTGTTGGGGCTCGCTTCCGCTCGCAACAACCTCGCCACCATATCCGGACTTCCGTTCTCGCTGGCGGCCCAGAGCGGTGTGACGCCCAGATCGGTCACCGCATTGACGTCTGCACCCGCTTGAATCAGCAGATCGGCGATCTCACCGTTGTCCCAGTAGCTCGCCCAGTGAAGGGCTGTGGAGCCATCCCCACGGGGCGTGTTGACGTCCGTCCCCTGCACGACCAGAGCGCGAACCGCGGTCCAGTCGGCATCCTTCGCTGCGTCGGCGACCGGCGCTTCGGCGGCTCCGGCCGCGATGGTCACGACGGCCAAAACCAGGGTCAATCCGTACTGGCCAGCAGATGACATCACTCTCATACGATCTCTCCCCCCAGGTCTTTTCTTCCTCGGTACGGGCTCGACGCGCCTATACGTCGGACAGCGTCTCGAGAGGCAGACCCGTCGTGCTGGACCCGATTCGTTCAACCGGGACGTCGAACTTGTCCATCAACGTCACCAGGAGGTCGGCGTGCGAAGTACCGGCGGGGTACTCGAGGTGACGGCCGCCCTTCAGCCGCCCGTTTCCGCCGCCGAGAAGGACGAGCGGAATGCCGATCCCGGAGTGCCTGGTGCTGTTGGACATCCCACAGCCGTACAGAATGGTCATGTGGTCCAGGAGCGACCCGTCTCCGTCCTCAGTGGCCCGAAGGTTAGCCAGATACTTTGCAGTCAGCTTCGCGTGATAGGTGTTGACCTTGGACATCAGCTCGACTCGCTCTGGGACGTTCTGGTGATGCGACAGCATATGGTGCGCGTCGGACACGCCGACCTGTGGATAGCTGCGGGTGCTCTGCTCTCGACCGAGCATGAACGTCACGACGCGCGTCAGATCGCTCCGAAGCGCCAGGAGCTGAAGGTCGAACATCAAAGCGAGGTGTTCCTCGAAGTCGACCGGTACACCCCGCGGCTCCTTCCATGTCGTCCCGGGCGTAATGTCGGCCTGCGCTTCCGCCAGCTCGATGCGCCGTTCGACGTCGCGAATGGCCGTGGCCCAATCCCCTACCTTGACCCGGTCCGCAGGTCCGAGTCGTCGGTTGAGGTCGGACAGCCTATCCGTCACGGAGTCCAGAATGCTCTTCTTTTCCTGCAGGCGGGCAGCTCGTACCGCAGGATCCGCGGACCCGCTGTCACCGAACATCTGCTCGAACACCGCTCGCGGATTGTTCTCCATCGGCAGTGGCATCGTCGGCGTCCGCCAGGAGATCGTCTGGGTGTACGCACAGCTCAGGCCGGCGGTGCACTGGCCGGCGTTAGCCTCCTTGTCCATCGATAGCTCGAGAGAGGCAAGCTGAGTCGACCTCCCGAACTCGTCGGCGAGGATCTGGTCGATCGACTTCTCCGCGACGACCTCTGTCTCGTTCCTGGCGCCGTGGGCCGTGCCAGTCAGAAACGAGCCGGAAGCACCCGCATGGACATAGTTCCACGAGGCGTCCAGCCCAGTGATGACCTGCATCTGATCCTGGAAGGCTGCCATCGGCTCGAGAATAGGAGAGAGCTCGAACGCCTTCCCGACCGTTGCCGGCGTAAAGTACGGCATCGCCATGCCGTTCGGCGTATAGATCGCCTGAAAGCGACGGGTAACCCCTGCCGAGGTCCTTTCGAGCGCTTTCAACGCAGGGGCCATGGCATCCAAGAACGGCAACGCGACCGTCGCTCCCAGGCCACGCAGAACGGTCCGCCGAGACAGTGATTTTCCAGTGATGATATCCATGACTTTTATCTCTCCTGTTGTTCGACTCGATCTAGAACCGCTCTCCTCAATTATAACATATACGGTACAGTTAGACCACGGTGCGCAGCTCCTTCAATCCGCTGGCATCCGCATCTGAAAGGTCGGACTCTCTACCACCCCTCGAATGATCGACGACCAGCGGTAATCTTCGGCCACCGCTTTCTGGACGATCTCTCGCACCGAGGGGTGGTCGTGGTAATCGAGTTGGCGTCCGAGGGCATAGGCGAGAAGCCTTTGCGTCAGGGTGTTGACAAACCGTTCCGGTTTCTCGAGCAGCATCGACCGCAACCCGGGGAGGCCGTCGACCGTCACACCATTCGGCATGTTTCCAACGGCGTCCACGGGGCGCCCTGCTTCGTCGAGTAGTCGGAACGCACCGATGGCGTCATAATTCTCGAGCGCGAAGCCGGGAGGATCGATGTTCTGGTGACAGGCGTTGCATACAGGATTGGCCCGGTGCTGCTCCAACCGCTCGCGTACCGATGTGATCTCACCCTGCTCACCGCGCTCCGGGAGGTCGGGGACATTCGGCGGAGGGGCCGGTGGAGGCGCGCCGAGAATCGCTTCGAGGAGCCACTTGCCTCGCAAGACGGGCGATGTCCGGGTCGGGTAGGAACTCAGCGACAGTACCGACCCGTGTGCAAGCAATCCGCCCCGCTCATCCATATTCGGGAGCGTGACCCGCCGGAAACGGCTCCCGTAGACGCCCGGAATCCCGTAGTGCCGCGCCAGCCGTTCGTCGAGGAAGCTGTAATCCGCCCGCAGGAGCTCGAGGACACTCCGGTCCTCCCTTATGGTGCTGCCGATGAACAGCTCCGTTTCTTGTCGAAACGACTCCACCAGATCCTGGTCGAAGCTGGGAAAGATCGCGGGCTCGCCCTTCACGTCCGAGAGATTCCGCAGATGGAGCCACTGGGCGGCGAAGTTGCTCACCAGTAATTCGGTGCGAGGATCGGCAAGCATCCGCCTCACCTGTTGATCAAGAATCGCCGGATCGCTGAGCTCCCCGCGCTCGGCCGCGTCGAGCAACGGCTCGTCGGGAATACTGCTCCAGAGGAAGAAGGAGAGGCGCGTGGCCAGCTCAATCTCGCCGAGGCGGTAAGGCTGTCCTGGCACCGCGTCGGGGGGATCCTCCTGCACACGCAGGAGGAAGGCGGGGTCGATCAAGAGCCGCTCCAGAGCAAGTTGGATGCCCGTGTCAAAGCTGCCACCCCTCTCCCGCCCGTCCTCGAAGAATGCGAGCAACGTCCGCACCTCCTGGTCCGTCACTGGCCGGCGATAGGCGAGGCGGGCCAACCGCGACAGAATCCGGGTCGCGCACGCCCCCTCCTCCGAAGCATCGGTCGGATAACAGCTGAAGATCTTCTGGCGGCTCGGGGTGTCTTCGGGGATGGTGGCGTCGAATGGGCCCTCGATCTCGAGCGCCAGCACCTGCGCGTCTCCGTTGAACATCTCGTCATTCGACAGGAGCTCGCCGACCATCTGCGGCTGGAGGACCCCTTCCCACTCCCACATCGATCGGACGAAGGAAACACCTACGACGTGCGGTCCCCCTTTCACGGGCGCGCGGATGTCCAGATGCGAGTCGGCCCCGAACATGTATTCTTCCCACTCGGGGGTGCCCAATTCCGCTGGGGAGAACGAAGTCGCAGCGGCACCGGGCGGGGCTTCTCCTCCCACCGTGAATCGCCGCACAAGCTCGCCGTCGATGCGGAGGTCGAGCTCGTGCCGTCTCCCCATCCCGCGGATGTAATCTTGCCAATTCGATGCGAGCAGGACCCTGAACCGATACTCACCATCGGCCGGGAAGTTGTAGGGGGAGGCGATCCCACCACGGGATCCAAGGGGCAGATCCTCGCTCTGCCGATCGGACTGGGTCAGGAGCACAGAGTTCTCGAACCTCACGAAGCCGGCCGCGGGCGGCAAGCCGATGGCAAGGCGCGTGATTTTCCGTGCCGCAGAGAGGTAGCGCTCGAGGTGGGAGGTTGTGATCGTGAGGATGTCGGCATTGTTGTCAAATCCCGTGTCCGATGTCTCATCTCCGGGAAGGAGCGCGTCCCCATCGATCTCGAGCAGAAAGAGGTCACGAATCGCGTTGGTGTATTCCGTACTGTTCAGGCGGTGCACCGCACTGTTTCTGCCCGGATTGGGACTCGCTGACGCGACCCGGTCGATCTCGGTCTCCAGCCAACTCGCCACCATGGCATAGGTCGCGTCGTCCGGCCGTGGGCTCCCGCCCGGCGGCATCGTGCCCGCCCGGAGCTTCGTGATCGCGGCTTCCCACTCTTCCAGATCGTCCCTCGGTCGGGTCACGTCCAGGATGTCAAATGCGAGCCCCGTCTCCCGCAGTCTGGCATTCAATACAGAAGTTGGCCCCGTGGCGTTCACCCTTCGCTCGTTGTGACAGGTGACGCAGTACTGATCCAGGACGGCACCTACCGAGGACGCGGTCGCAGTTGTGGTCGCCTGGGCGCTCGCCTGGGCAACGATGGCAACGGTCGACAGGACCGAGATCAAGCTGATCGGGGCCGCAACGGACAGTGAGTGCCACACCCACCAACGTATCCCATGACGAATCTTCATCGCGCTCCTCCGTCGAGTCCCGGATTCCTTCAACTAGCACGATATTCTACATGGGTGGTTGCATGAAAGTCAAATGGATCTGACCGCCCCATTCTTGCGCTCTCTCAAGTCACTGCCACCGAGAAGGGCCTGTAGCCGAGAACGGCCTGCAGCATGGTCTCAGTTGCCCTGTCCTCCCGTCGCAGACACCTTTCCAGGCTCGCGCCCTCTCCGGCCTTCTCGGAAGGCCGGGGGCTCAGCCCGGAGAGTCGATGAACCGCATCTTAGGAAAAACCGCCGACCGAGCCGCTGCGAACGATTTCGCCGCACGCGGCCTTTCGCCGGTCCACGAAGGAGAGATCGACGACTGGGAGGCGAGGCACATCGACCTCGTGAGCACCAAGATCCGAGTTTCGGCGGCGGTCGGCTCTTGAGGACCCTACGGCCTTGAACCCACCCAAGGCCTCCCCCGGCATCATCGTTTTCGCTCTCTGGCTTCTGGTCTTCTCCGCCAGCAGCCAGCTCATGATCATCACGCCGATCCTCCCACAGATCGGCGAAGAGCTGGGTATCGCCGAATCCCGCCTAGGGACGCTCGTCTCGGCCTACTCGATCATGGTCGGCTTGTTCGCGATCGTCGCGGGTCCCGTCTCGGACAAGATCGGACGTCGCCGGATTCTGCTTCTCGGCACCGCCATCATGACCGGCGCCCTCATGATGCACTATTTCATAGTCGGATACTACTCCTTTCTTGCCGTCCGGGTGGGCGCGGGCTGCGCGGGGGGGATTCTCAGCGGCTCAGCGGTCTCCTACATCGGAGACTTCTTCCCGTATAACCGGCGTGGGTGGGCCACGGGATGGGTGATGAGCGGGATGGCCTTCGGCCAGATCGCGGGTATCCCCATTGGCATCGTTCTGGCTGGCGCGTACGGGTTTCAGGTTCCGTTCTATCTGTTCGCGGTCGCCATGGGGGCGACCTTCGTCCTGATCTGGTTCCGGGTTCCTCAGCCGGACGTTCAGCGTGCCGAGGGCCGCCTCACGGTTGCCAGCGCAGTGCGGAACTACCGGGCGATGCTCGCAAAAAGCGAGATCGCTGCGGCAACGGTCGCTTACTTCACGATGTTTATCGGCGTCTCATTGTTTGTGGTCTACCTGCCTTATTGGCTGGAGCAATCCTTGGGCGTGAGCCAGAATGCGATCGCCGGCCTGTTCGTCGTCGGTGGAATCGCAAACGTCCTCACGGGCCCGCAAGCCGGAAAGCTGTCGGATCGGATCGGCCGGAAACGTATCATCATTCTGTCGAGCGTCGGCCTCTCCCTCGTGATGCTCTTGACGACGGTACTCGTCCGCGAGTTCTGGGCCGCCTGTTTACTTTACTTCGTTCTCATGGTCCTCGTGGCGGCACGCATCAGCCCCTTCTCGGCGCTGTTGACGGCGCTCGTGAGCGATGAACGCCGCGGCTCGCTGATGGCCATGACCATCGCGTTGGGTCAGATTGGTTTTGCAGTGGGTGCCGCCGTCGCGGGCCCGCTCTACAGCCGCTTCGGATACGGGAGCAACACGGTCCTCGGAGCGGGCGCCGTATTGATCATGGCGTGGATCGTTGCCTACCGCGTGCCGGAGCCGGAGCCTCACGACGATACATCCGCAGTTCCGGCAGCTGTAATCTGACCGGATCGCAGGTCCCCCTCTGTCGTTCCTGGAGGATGCTGAGAGGGCGCTGACGCCGTAAGATGTCTGTGCGGACCGCCGGCGTTATCAGCAGGGGGCTCAAAGCCCTTCTGCCTTATTCAAGAGACACAAGGAGTCCTGAAATCGCGTGACTGAGCAGAGCCCCGGGGACGTCGCGGCGGTGCTTTTGGTTGACGACAACCCCATGGATGCCCGTCTGATGAAGGCCGTCGTCGAGGCGGCCGGTAATTTCGAAGTGACGATGGCCGTCGACGGAGATATCGGTGAAACTTTGATCGCCTCCCAGGAATGGGCCCTCGCGATCGTAGACGTGGTGCTTCCGGGAAAGGACGGCGTCGACGTAGTCACAGCCGGTAGAAACAAGCACCCCGACCTCCCGATCATTGTCGTCAGCGGTTCGACGAACGACCCGCTCGTCGACGCAGCTTTCCGCGCCGGGGCCGACCTTCGTTTTGCGAAGCCGATCGACCCCGAGGAGATGGTACGCCAAATCCAGGAATTGTTGAGCCGCGAGAAGTCCCCGGTGAGGGCTGGACAAGCGCCCACGGTTGTGGCAGTGGGGGCTTGTCCAGGGGATGTGGAGATGGGGTGTGGAGGCGTCCTGAGCAAACACCGACAGGAGGGTCACAAGATCTTCATCGTGAACCTCGCGAGCGGTGGGGATCCCCACTCCGAACTTGCCGCAACTGCCCGCGTGGCCGCTGAGTTGCTCGACGCGGAGATCGAGAACATGGGTGAGGAGACCCGCCATGTCGTCGACCTGGACGCGGCGACGTCCACCTTGGAGAAGGTGTTCGAAACGTCCCGTCCGGGCATACTTTATCTTCCCACGGTGTTCTCCGAGCGGCCTAGTTCAGCGCAGAGCCACCGAGTCGCGCTGGCCCACTCGCAGGCGATCCCCAACGTCCTCGCCTATCAAGACCCCGAGTCGACAGTGGACTTCCACCCGCGGTTCTTCCCCGACCTGGCTCCTCAAATGGAACAGAAGCTCGAGCTCGTGGCGCTCTATGAAAAGTTCCATCTCAAGAACGTGAGTACCGAGGTGGCGAGGGCGACGGCCCGCTTCTGGGGGCGATTCGCAGACCCCGACTTGGCCGAACCGCTGGAAATCATCCGTCGCGGGAGCGGCTAAAGGGACTGTGGCCGCCCCACTACCCAACCCATTACAATTGGGGACGTTCAGTTTTCCCCATCGACTGGAGAGCGACGTTGGCCGGATCGCCGAGGCTTGACTTCGAGCGCAACTTGATGGAAGTCCAGGAGCAGATTGACAGCCTCGTGGCTTCGGCCGAGCGCAGCGGCTTCGACGTTTCCGAGGAACTCAAGGAGCTCCGGACCAAATTGGGCGCCCTCAAGCAATCTACATACCAGGGCCTCACTCCCATGGAGCAAGTCCAGGTGGCACGCCACCCGGATCGCCCCTACACACTCGATTACATCGAACGGATTTTCACGAACTGGCTAGAGTTGCACGGAGACAGAGGTTTCCGGGACGACGAAGCGATCGTCGGGGGCTGGGCGGCACTCGGAGGAACCCCGGTCATGGTGATCGGCCACCAGAAGGGCCGTGACATGAAGGAGAATCTCCGCCGCAACTTCGGCATGGCCCATCCGGAAGGTTACCGGAAGGCCTTGAGGCTCATGCGACAGGCAGAAAAATTCAGGAGGGCGGTGGTCACTTTCATCGATACTCCAGGCGCCTACCCCGGCCTGGGCTCGGAGGAGCGTGGCATCGCGGAAGCCATTGCGATTAATCTACGCGAAATGGCGCGGCTGAAGGTCCCCCTGGTGTCGGTGATCATCGGGGAAGGCGGCTCGGGTGGGGCGCTCGGTATCGGTGTCACCGACCGCATACTTATGCTAGAGCACTCGATCTACTCGGTGATATCGCCCGAGGGCTGTGCCGCAATCCTGTGGCACTCTCGAGATTTCAAGGCGGATGCGGCAGCGGCCCTCAAGATGACCTCCAAGGATCTGGTCGCGTTGGGCGTGGCCGATGAGATCATTCGCGAGCCGTCGGGGGGAGCACACTCCGACTGGGACGCCACCGCCGCCGCCGTGAAGGAAGCCCTCGAGGGTACTCTCGACGAACTGGGCCGGATCAAAACAGACCGGCTGCGGAAATTACGCTGGGCCAAGTACGAGGCGATGGGGGCGTGGGGCGAGTCCGCGCCCAAAACGCCCGCCGACGCCTGAGCGCGGTTCAGATCGATGGCCGCTTTCGCCGAAGTTCGCTTCAAGGGTACCCGCAAGGGTTATTTCGCATACGAGGTTCTCGACCTCGTTCCAGGGGCCCCTGTCATCGTCGAAGCAGACCGGGGCGAGGACCTCGGTGAGATCACGGCGCTCGGTTCGATCGCGGAGCGCAAATGTGCGACTTCCGGGGGGTGCGCCACACCCCTGCCCGAAAAGCGCGTCCTGCGGGTGGCCGGGGAAGCCGAATTTGTCCGGATCGAGGAACTTCGAGCCGATGAGACTCGCGTCCGTACAGAGGCGCGTAAGCTCGTCGCGCGCCATAAGCTGAACATGAAGGTAACCGAAGCCGAGTGGCAGTTCGACAAGAACAAGTTGATCATCTACTTCACTGCGGATCGGCGGGTCGACTTCCGCGAACTGGTCCGGTCTCTCGCACGTACATTCCGGACCCGAATCGAGCTCAAGCAGATCGGGGTCCGCGACGAAGCAGCGCTTCTCGGTGGGGTCGGGCGTTGCGGTCGCGAGCTCTGTTCTTCGGTCTGGTTGCCCACCTTGAAACCCGTGAGCCTGCAGTTGGCCAAAGACCAGCGCTTGTCGCTGAACCCGGCCCAAATATCGGGCGGCTGTGGACGCCTCATGTGCTGCCTCATGTACGAGCACAAGGCCTACGTGGAGGCACGCCGCCGCTTCCCCAGGGAGGGTAAGACCCTTCGTACCTCCTTGGGAGAAGAGAAGGTGGTCAGCGTCGAAATCTTGAAGGAGACCATCACACTTCGGTCCACTCATGGGGAGCGTCGCACCGTATCCCTCGAGGAGCTCAAGAGCGAGATAGCCGCCAGGCCCGAATGACCCGTCGCTACCTCACGACTCCGATCTACTACGCCACCGGCGATCCCCACTTGGGACACGCCTACACGACCGTACTCACCGACACGCTGGCCCGGTACCATCGGCAGACGGGAGCCGAGGTCCGTTTCCTCACCGGGACCGACGAGCACGGCCAAAAAATGCAGGAGGCCGCGGCCAAGAAGGACATGACTCCCATCGAGCTCGCCGACCAGATGGCGGAGTCCTTCGAGGCGGCCTGGAAAGACCTGAACATCTCGTTCGATCGCTTCATCCGGACGACGGAATCCGAGCACGTCGGCGTCGTCACTTCAATCCTCGAGCGTCTCTGGGCCAAGGGACAGATCTACGACGACGTGTACAGCGGCTGGTACTGCGTCCACGAAGAGCGATACTGGACGGAGAGGGACGTCGGGCCCGACCACCTCTGTCCGGACTGCAAACGCCCCGTCGAGTTCGTGGAAGAGAAAAACTACTTTTTCCGCATGAGCGACTATCAGAAGCGCCTGATCCGGCATATCGAGGACCACCCCGATTGGATCGTTCCCGGGACGCGCCGCAACGAGATTCTCGGGTTCCTCAAACAGCCGTTGCAGGATCTCTCGATTTCCCGGCCCAAGTCGCGCCTTTCGTGGGGTGTCACGCTCCCGTTCGATCCCGATCACGTCTGCTACGTGTGGGTGGACGCGCTCATCAACTATGTCACCGCGTCCGGTCTCTTGGACCCTGATGGCGGTCCCGACCAGCCGGGCTTTATGGATCAGGGGAATTCCTGGTGGCCCGCAAGCTTACACGTCATGGGCAAGGACATCATTACGACACACGCGGTCTACTGGCCGACACTGCTCATGGCCGCCGACCTTGCCCTTCCGGAGCAGATTCTCGCGCACGGCTGGTGGGTGATGGGGGACGCGAAGATGGCCAAGTCGGTGGGCAACGTCGTGGACCCTCTGGCGCTCCGTGAGGACTACGGTACCGACGGCATCCGTTGGTACCTGCTCCGCGAGATGCCCACGGGCTCCGACGCGTCGTATACGCCCGAGCGCTTTCGGGCACGTTATGATGAACTCGCCAACGTTTTCGGCAACCTCGCCAGCCGCGCCATTTCCATGATCCACAAGTACCGCGACGGGATCATCCCGGAGACGGCGGGCAGCGGCTTGGAGGATGAAATCGCATCGACCTTGAGTGCGGTGACCGAGCACATGGATGCACTGAGGGTCCACGACGCCATGGCTGCGGCCATGGAGCTGGCTAGGACGGCCAACGGTTACGTGGACCGTCGCGAGCCGTGGGCACAAGCCAAGGACCCGTCACATGCCGAGGATCTCGACGAGACCCTCGCGTCACTCGCCCGGGTCCTGACCGTGCTGACTGCTCTGTTTCTACCCGTGACGCCGCAAAAAATGACGGACCTCGCCTGCCAGCTGGGTTTGAAATCGGTGCCGACTTTCGAACAAGCCGTCTCCATACCGCTCGCAGGTCTCAGGGTCGAGAAGGGAGCACCCCTCTTCCCTCGGCCGGACCGGTAGGGGGTAGAGGGTCAGCTGAGCACACCCCGTAGGGCGCGCGCTTGACACTCTCCGACGGCCCTCAATACCTTACCGACTGCACCAAAAGAGCACGCGCGACCGGTTTGGGACGATTCGGCCCCGATGGACCCGCAAACCTCGGCCCGTGACCAGGACGAGCCCATTATGACGAATCAACGGTGGACCTTCGTTTGTGTGTCCGAGGACGAGCGTCCCGTTCGGCAGTTCAGTGTGTCTGCCGGTGTGTTTCACTATCTTCCCTCTCTGGGGGCCGCCGTCGTCACGGCCCTGACCGCGCTGTTCATGCTTGTGGCCATCGACGGGTCGGCCCGTATCCAGGTCCTCTTGCTCCGGGGCGAAAAGGCCGTGGTGTCGCAAGAGGTCGAATCGATACGCACGAGGGTGGCTCAGATAGAAGAGTCGATCGATGGATTCATCGCGACCGACGAGCAGTTTCGGCTCATCGCAGGTCTCAATCCGATCGACGCCGAAATTTTCGAGGTGGGCGTTGGGGGGCCGGGTATGACGACGCCCGAGTCCACCCCGATGTGGGAAGCGGATCCGGTGACCGCCGAAGCCGTCTTCGCCACCTCCTACGACCTCTCGGCGTTGGAGCGGCGGGCCGCCCTGCTCTCCGAGAGCATGGCGGCAGCCATGGAGAGCCTTGTGGCGAACTACGCTCGGCTCGAAGCGTTTCCCTCCATCGTGCCGACCGTCGGGCAGGGAATCGAAATGGTCAGTAGTACGTTCAGCCAAGCCCGGTTGCATCCCATCTCCCACGAGGAGCTGCCGCACGTCGGTATGGATTTTAGTGCGGTGGAGGGCACGCCGATTGTTTCGGCCGCGAAGGGAGTCGTCTCATATGCGGCCTGGAAATCGGGGTACGGATATACGGTCGAAGTCGATCACGGGTTCGGAATCATGACCCGCTATGCGCACGCCTCCAGGCTCCTCGTCGGGCGGGGACAAGCAGTCGCGCGGGGTGAGATTCTTGCTCAGGTCGGTGGGACCGGCACCACTACGGCAAGCCATCTCCACTATGAAATTTGGGTGCATGGCGAGGCCAAGAACCCCGTCGATTATATCCTGAACGGAGTGATCCCCTAGCGCGGATCTCTGCACCATATGGTACTTTGGCTCTGGATTCTTCCGGAACCATATAACGGAGTTGGACATGACGCGTAGCGACTTTCTGCCGGCCGTTCTAGGAACGGCTCTTCTCTCCGCCTGCGGTCCCACCCAGGTCGTGGTTACCGCTGAGATCGGCCCGGATGACCCGAGCCAGAGCACCGAATCCAGGGCGTTGGGCGACCTAGAAATCCGTATGTTCCCGTTCGATCGGGACCTCGTTTTCGATTCGCTGACTGATGCGGCCACGGTTCCCGAACCAGCGATCCCGGACTCGGTACTCGATGCGCAGAATCAGGTGGCCGCAGCACAGCAGGCCTGGCGCGACACCGAGGCCCGGTGGAACGTCCTCCGGGACACGCTTCGGACCCTGAGTGATGAGCTCGACCAGATGAGCCGACGTCAGGCACAATACCGGGTTCTCTTCAGGGATTTCGAGGACCTGGATGAGGAGTATGCCGGCGTGGAGCGGCAGCGTGATGCCGCGTTTGACAATTTCACTTCTCTCCAGGGAGCCTCTCTCGCCGCCGCTGAAGAGATCCGTCTGCTCCGTGAGCAGTGGGCGGACGATGCGTACGCCGAAGTCGGCGTGGCCATGTCCCTTAAGGAACGGGCCAGCGGACTCGCGGTTCTCTACGATACGACGGATGCCAGTGGCATCGCCGAGCTTGAAGCCGGCGCCGGAGATTATTGGGTAACGGCCCGGTATGAGCTCCCCTACACGGAGCTGTACTGGAACGTCCCCATAACGGTGGTCGGCGGCGAGCCCGAGCAGGTTCGACTCACGCGAGACAACGCCACCTCTCGTCCGAAACTATAAGCTTCGTCCGAAGCTGCAGCCTTCCGGAGAATCGAGCGCGAGAAGCCCCGCGGGTCCTGAGCGGCCCGCGGGGCTTTCTAATAAGTTAGAAGGCTGCTGAAGGAGTACAGCGGGTCGCGCACATGGCGCTTGTGCGCGTTCAGACAAGGAACGACGACGAGGCGTAGCAGAGCTACTCCGAGGAGGAGAGACGCCGGATCAACCGCACAACCGCCATGTGCCCACGAACATGAATGGAATGACCTTACAAGTTGAAGGGTTGCGGTGGCACGACCCCATCTCCGTTGTTGGAGCTCCTAGCCGTAGCGAATGCTATGGCGTCGTCGCTCCGCCTAGGAGCTAGGGCCGTGGCATCCGCAACGCGGCCCACTGTACTCCTTCAGCAGCCTTCCGGGTCATGAGCACCCACCCCCTGCCCCACACAAATCCGACCCTCCAGGTTGACGAGGGGGGGGTTGCCTGGATCACCTTCGACGACCCTGTGCGTAAAGTGAACGTGCTCAGTGAGCAGGTGCTTACGCGATTTGGGGAGCATCTGGATGAGGTGCGGAATCTGGCTCCCCGAGGCAAGGTGCACGTCGTCGTGCTGTGGAGCGCGAAGAGAGGGTTTATTGCGGGGGCAGACGTCCCCACAATCGAAGCCATCGAGGATCCGGTGGAGGGGGCGGAGGGAGCTCGCTTCGGACAGCGAATCTTCAGCACACTGAGCGACCTCGGGGTCCCGACCGTCGCCGCCATACACGGAATCTGCCTGGGCGGCGGGGTGGAGATGTCGCTTGCCTGCAGTTTTCGCGTGGCCTCCGATTCACCCACCACCAAGATGGGTCTACCCGAGGTACTTCTCGGAATCCTACCGGCATGGGGAGGAACGACCCGGCTCCCCCGACTGATCGGGGTCCAGGCGTCCCTGGATTTGATGCTGAGCGGGCGTCAGGTGTCGTCTTCGACGGCGCGACGCATGGGACTTGTGGACGAGGTCGTGCCGGCGGACCTCTTCCGAGAGAAAGTCGCCGCTTTCGCCACAGCGGCGGCCACGAACTCGCCCAAGAAACGAGGGGCACGGCGCTCTCTCTTGAAGCGCGTCATGGACGACACGCTCCCGGGTCGCCGGGTGGTCCTGTCCATCGCCAAGAAGAGAGTCATGGCGCAGACGGGAGGCCACTACCCGGCGCCGCTGAAGATCCTCGAAGTCGTAGGCCGGAGCGCCAACAAATCCCTCGCGAAGGCTCTCGAGATCGAAGCGAAGGCCGCTGGAGAGCTCGTCACGTCATCCGTCTGCAAGAATCTGATCCACGTCTTCCACCTCCGAGAGGAGGCACGCAAGGGGACCGGAGTTGATGACGAGACCGTCGAGCCCGGACGCGTAGAGTACCTTGCGGTGCTGGGGGCCGGCGTGATGGGAGGTGGAATCGCGCAGCTCGCCGCCTACCGGGGCGTCCACGTCCGCATGAAGGACATTCGCCATGATGCTGTCGTGAGCGGCCTTCAGCACGCTCGGAAGCTCTTCGCGGGGCTGGTGAAGCGGAGAAAGCTTCGGCGCCGTGAGGCGGATCAGCGGATGACGCTCATCTCCGGTGGCCTCGGATACGAAGGATTCTTACGGCAGGACCTGGTCGTCGAAGCGGTCGTGGAGAAGATGGACATCAAGCGGATCGTACTGAGAGAGACAGAGGATGCGGTTCAGAGAGAGTGTGTTTTAGCCACGAACACGTCTTCCCTGTCGGTGGACGAAATGGCGTCTGCCTTGGCACGGCCAGAGAATTTCGTCGGCATGCACTTCTTCAACCCGGTCCATCGAATGCCCCTGGTTGAAGTCGTGCGCGGGGCGCGGAGCAGTGACCACGCGGTAGCCACGACCTATAAGCTCGCCCTTGCACTCGGCAAAGTACCGGTGGTGACCAACGACGGACCCGGGTTCTTGGTGAATCGCACTCTGGGCCCGTACATGAACGAGGCGGGGTTTCTTCTCGCGGACGGGGCCAGTGTCGAGGCCGTCGACGGCGCCGCGAAGAAGTTCGGAATGCCGATGGGCCCGCTCCGACTCGTCGACGAGGTCGGCATCGACATCAGCCAGCACGCGGGGCAGTCGCTGCACGAGGCCCTCGGCGACCGGTTGTCTCCCTCCCCGCCGCTCGTGGCGCTGGCCGACAGTGGGCGTCTGGGGAAGAAGGGAGGGCTTGGCTTCTACCGGTACGACGACGGGAATGAGAACGGGCCCGACCCAGAGATTTACGCCGTTCTCTCCCGAACGGTGCCGGCCGTTCGTGTGACGCTCCAAGAGCGCGAGATCCGGGGCCGCCTTGTGCTGGCCATGTTGAACGAGGCAGCTCGGGCTCTTGAAGAGGGCATCGTCCAACAAGCCAGTGACGTGGACCTCGCGATGATCATGGGGACCGGCTTTCCGCCTTTCCGCGGCGGCCTCCTTCGGTTCGCGGACACGATTCACGCCCGGACCATCTTGAGCCGCCTGAACGAATTCGAGGAGCGATACGGCGCCCGTTTCGCCCCGGCCGATCTTATTCGCCGTCTCGCTCGGGAAAACCGGGGGTTCTATGAGTCGTTCCCAGGCTGAGGTCTGGGGGGTGATCCCCTGCTCCGGCCATTCCACCCGGATGGGCACCCCCAAGGCGATGCTCGACGCCGGAGGGCGAACGTTCCTCGAACGGGTGATCCACGCGCACCGGGCCGGTGGCTGCAGTCGGGTGCTCGTCGCACTCCCAACGCTGGACGGACCCGTAGCCGCCCACGCGATGGAGGCGGGGGCGCAGGTTGTCAGGAACCCGTCTCCGGAGGAGGGCCCGATCGGGTCGCTCCGCGCCTCACTCCGGGTCCTCGATGATTGGGTCGAAGGCGTTTCCTTCTGCCCCGTTGACCATCCCTTGATTCACGAAAACACGGTACAAGATCTCATCGACGTGTTTCAGCACAGCCAGGCGTCGCTGGTCGTGCCCACGTTCAACGGCAAGCGCGGTCATCCCGTCCTCTTCCGTAGAGTGCTGTTCGATGAGCTCCTGAATGACGCGCTCCCAGAGGGAGCCCGCACCGTGGTGCACGAGCACCTCGAAGACACCGTGTCGGTCCCGGTCGACGATGAAGGCACCGTCATCGACATCGACGATATGACAGCGTACCGCCGTCACTGCCCCGACGAATACCGCCTTCACCTCCAAAGAGGCTGTTGAAGGGGTACAGCGGTTCGCGCACATGGCGCTTGTGCGCGTTCAGACAAGGAACGACGACGAGGCGTAGCAGAGCTACTCCGAGGAGGAGAGACGCAGGATCAACCGCACAACCGCCCTGTGCCCACTACATTTATGGCATGACCTTACACGTTGAAGGGTTGCGGTGGCACGGCCCCATCTCCGTTGTTGGAGTTCCTAGCCATAGCTACGGCTATGGCGTCGTCGCTCCGCCTAGGGTCTGGGACCGTGGCATCCGCAACGCGGCCCACTGTACCCCTTCAACAGCCTCCTGCGGCCGATGACGGACCCACGTGACGCGCCACTCACGCCCGTGGAGGCGACGGCAGAGGTGCTCGATGCCGAGCAGGCCCGCCATCCGATTGCGCTCATTGTTGCCGTGTCGGGCCCTCCGGATCTCATAGGCAAGCGGGTGGTCGTCCGTCAGGCAAAAGGCGGGGCCAAACGCCTCGTGGGTTCGTTCGGCGATGCCGACCTCGACGACGGGGCGTTGGCGCTCGGCACACAAAGGCTCGAGGGACGCAGAACCTCGAAGGAGGGTGTCCACGAGCTTAAATCGGCTTCGGGAGCGGCGACCCAGGTGTATGTGGAGGCACATCACCCCCATCCCGACCTGGTGATCGTCGGTGCGGGTCATATCGCACAGCCCCTTTGCTCCATGGGCGCGGTGATGGGCTTTAGCGTCATCGTAGTGGACGATCGGCCCGACTTCGCCACCCGGGAGCGCTTCCCCGAGGCCGACCGCGTCGTTCGGGTCGATTTCAGGGATCCATTCGCGGACATCCCCATCCACTCCACGAGTCACGTCGTGCTCGTGACCCGAGGCCACAAGTACGACTTCGAGTGCCTACGCCACTTGCTGAAAACCGAGGTGGAGCCACCTTACGTGGGTATGATCGGAAGCCGGCGGCGCATACGAGCGGCCTTTTCACAGCTCCAGGGCGAAGGAATGCCGAAGGATCGGCTCTCCCGGGTACGCGCCCCGGTCGGACTGGACATCGGGGCCGAGACACCCGTTGAAATCGCCGTTGCTGTTGCGGCAGAGATCATCCTGCAGTGGAGAGGCGGCACCGGCGCCCCCATGGCGGTACAAGAGCGTATTTTGGAACGATTCTTCAAAGGAAGCGAGCTCGATTGAATAGCCATAACGATTACGACCTCTATCAAGCGATCGCCGAAAAGGTCCGCGAGGGCCGCACCATAGCTCTGGCGACGATCGTATCCGCCAAGGGTTCCGTACCGAGGGGCGTGGGCGCCAAAATGCTCGTCGACCCCGGAGAGGAGTTGGTGGGCACGGTGGGTGGCGGGTGCGGTGAGGGTGAGGTGATCGAGGCCGCGAACGAGGTGATCCGAACCGGAGAGCCCCAGCTGGTCCGGGTCGACCTGACCGAGGATTTACTCTCCCTGAGCCCGGCCGTGTGCGGGGGCACGATGGAGATTTTCGTAGAGGCCATCCGCGAGTGACGGATGAGGGTCCACCGCTCGTCCACATTCACTACCTCAGACCACCCGATCAGGAACGGGTCTACACGCAGTATCTGATCTACGAAGAGGAGGGCGTAAAGGTCACCTACGCTCACGACCTGAACTTCGAATCACCGAAGCGGATCGCAGGAGCGGTTGTACTGGAGACCGGCTCCGAGGTGATCTGGTTCACCTTCCCCGGCGCTTGGCACGATATCGGAATTTTCCATCGAGCCGACGGATCATTCACCGGCACCTACGCGAACATTCTGACCCCTTGTGTCTTCGAAGACGGTGGGGTCTGGCGGACTACTGATCTGTTCCTCGATCTCTGGATCGAGCCGACCGGGGACCTTCTGAGGCTCGACGAAGACGAACTGGAAGAAGCGGAGGTGAGGGGATGGGTCGATCCGGAAACCGCCCAGCGCGCCCGGGAGGAGGTCAGGACGTTGTCCGCGCAGGCAGCAGCCGGCCTCTGGCCTCCGGAGGTCGTCGGAAAGTGGACCCTCGCGCGTGCCCGCGAGTTGACCTTTTAGGAGCCGGCGCTCTCACTAGCCAACTCCGCCGAACAGACCCGCGAGACGTCTACGTGAAGCCGCTTGAGCACGGTGGGGTCTTCCATGAGACAGTCGATCAACCGCTCGTAGCCCGCCATCACGCCGGCCGGTATTTGGACCTCCTCGTGGTGAAACGATCCGTCATCTACGAAGAGCAGCCGGACCGTTGCGAGCTTCTCGCTCAATTCCCGTCTCCAGCATCCTCCATCATGCGCTCGATCACGGTCTGGTAGGACTCGAATTCATTCCAACGAGTCACACGGATACTCCTGCCGCCGCCCTCGCTCACGAAGATCGTTGGGGTGCCGCTCACGCCCAACTCCATGCCCAAGCGCAAGTTGGCGCTAACGACCTCGGCGTGACGGTCACTGTCGAGACAGCCAGCGAAGTCCTCCACGTCGAGACCGACCGTGGCCGCATAACTCTCGAAGGCGTTCATCGGCGAGCCCTGGCTCAGGGACCACGTCGACTGGTGCGCGAAGAGTTGATCGTGGAAGGGCCAGAAATACTGCTCGCCCTGATCAAGCGCGCAACGCGCTCCGCGAGACGCAAGAAACGCATGTGGGTGGGCGGACACCACCGGGTAGTCGTGGAATACGAATCGCGCGATTCCCTCGTCGACGTAGGCCAAATCGATCTGGGGCTTGACGAACGTGGCGAACTGTTGGCAGGCCGGACACTGAAAGTCCCCGAACTCCAGGATCGTGATCGGCGCGTCGGGATCCCCCCGCTCGACACCCGTGGCCATCTCGACCAGCGCTCCGAGATCCTCCATTTCCCCCGTTACGATGCTCGCGAGCGGCGTCGTCGCAACCGAACTCCCGGCGCCCCCAAGCACCGACCATCCGAGAGAGCCGACGGCGATCACGGCCGTCGCCCCCAAAACCCAATAGAACCCCTTGAGGTTTCCGCCTTTCTTTTCAGCCACCATTCACTCCATTGCTCGATGTACGGCGGGGGCATGGGCCCCTGCTGCGCGTGACCCGCTGCGCGTGCCCCCGTAAGATGCTCCCCAAGGCTGCCCGCTGCAATCGCGGACGGAAGCTACTGGGGTATATGACCCACCGCCAACCCTCCCAAATCAGGGCAGCAGAACTTCGATCACCGACGCCACATCGGAAAAATCGTCGAAAACCGCGTCGGCTCCGGTCGTCTCCAGCCGCTCTCGCGGGATTCGCCCGGTCGCCACCGCGACCGTTCTGGTCCCTTCGTACTTGCCGCACTGCACGTCTCGGGGGGTGTCACCCACGATGACGGCCGATTCCGGGGGAAAGCGTACGCCCCAAGCCTCGAACGCCCTCTCGAGCGCGATGGCCGGCAGATGTTCACGAACCGCGTGGTCGGAGCCGTATCCGCCCACCTCGAAGTACTCGGCGAGTCCTACCGATCCAAGCTTCGCCCGGGCCCCCCGAATGATGTTTCCGGTGACCAGTCCCAACGCCACGTCGGGTTCGGCATCGAGAGCTTCGATGAGGCCCGCCACGCCAGGTAGCAGCTTCATCGGATTTTCAATGATACGAGACTCGAGCTCTTCGATGTATCGGTCCCAAAGCCGGGCGAGCCCAGCCTCGACAACAGCGTCCTCCAGCCCAGCGCCCGAAAGCAGCTCCCGGGCGATCTGCGGATCGGTCTTGCCCGAGAAGTCGTAAGAATCGACCGCTCCGGCGGTACCGTACGTCTCCAACATCGCCGTTTCGAAAGCGAACTTCGCGGCCGTCCCCCGCACCAGCGTGCCATCGATGTCGAAGAGAACAAGTGTGTGCATCGATCAAAGATCCATGAGGACAGCCGGGTCCACGTTCCCCCCGCTAACGACCGCGACCACGCCTCGTCCCTCCGTCTCGATCCGGCCGGACCGCAGTGCGGCCACAGCAGCCGCTCCGGAGAACTCTACCACCAACCTCTGCTGTTTGAACAAGAGTGAAGCCGCGTCCCGGATGGCGTCGTCAGCCACGAGCACGACGTCATCTACCAACTCACGCACATGTTTGAACGTCAAGTCGCCGGTCCGTACCGGCAGAAGGCCATCCGCAACGGACTCGCTTCGATCGAGCGTAACCGGCCCGCCGGCCTCGAGCGCCGCCTTCATGGACGCACTGTCGGTCGGCTCCACTCCGACAATCCGAACGTCGGGCCGTAACCGGCGGAGGGCCGCCGCGGTTCCGCTGCACAGCCCTCCACCTCCGATGGGCACCAATACCGAATCGAACGCATCCCAATCCTCGGCGATTTCGAGCCCCACCGTGCCCTGGCCCGCGATGATCGTCGGATCATCAAAGGGCGGCACCATCACGAGTCCCTGCTCCTCGGCGATCGACTCTGCTCTAGCCTTTCGTTCGAGAGAGGTCGTCCCCTCCAACACGACTTCGGCTCCCAACCGCTCCGCCCCGTCCCCCTTTATGTGGGGCACGGTGATCGGCATCACCACGACCGCCCGGACTCCGTGGAGTTGAGCGGCCAACGCGACGGCCTTTGCATGGTTTCCGGACGAGTAGGTGATAACGCCCCTCGAGCGGGCGTCATCGGGGAGCTGCGCAACGAAGTTGTACGCCCCCCGAAATTTGAAAGACCCCCCCCGCTGGAGAGATTCGAGCTTGAGCCGGATGTCACAACCCAACTCGCCATTCAAAACGTCTGCACGATAGAGCGGTGTACGTACGACGACCGGGCGGAGTCTCTCCTGGGCTTCCCGGATATCGTCCAGCTCGACTAGAAGCTCACTCACCTTCCGTGTCGGAGTCCATCCCGACCGCACCTCCGGTGCCCGAATCCAAGGAAGCCTCGGCATCCTCTCCGGGTTCTGTCGAAGCCTCCGCCGAATCGTCTGCTGAACCGTTCACTGAATCGTCCGGAATCACGCGAGCCACGTCCATGACGCTGTCGTCCTCGTCTAAGTTCACGAGGCGAACACCCTGCGTCGCTCGCCCGATCACGCGGATCTCGTCGACGCGCTGACGATTGATGACGCCGTTCCGTGTGATCACCATCAGTTCGTCCCCGGGCACCACCGACTTGATCGCGATGACCTTCCCCGTCCTATCGGTGGTCTTCAGGTTGATCACGCCCTTCCCGCCACGTCCTTGGAGCCGGTAAGCGTTGATCTCGGAGCGTTTTCCCATTCCCGACTCGGACACGACGAGCAACGTGGCCTCGTCGCGCGCCACCACCACCATGCCGACCACACGATCGTCCTCACTCAGACGGACGCCCCGAACCCCCTCCGTGACCCGACCCATCACACGAGCGTCCGACCCGCGAAAACGGATCGCGAGGCCGTTCTGTGTCGCGAGGATCACCTCGTCGTCACCGTCGGTGACCCGAACACCGATGAGTTCGTCCCCCTCACGAATTTTGATCCCGATCAGACCCACGGCCCGCACATTCCCGTAGGCGGACAGGGCCGTCTTCTTGATCTTGCCGCCTCTGGTGCAAAAGAGGAGGTACCGGTCGTCCGAGAACTCCCGGACCGGAACTACCGAAGCGATCTCGTCGGCGGGATCGATGTTCAGGAGGTTGACGATCGGCTTGCCGCGGGAGTGCCGCCCGGCCGGCGGGATCTGCCACACCTTCAACCAATGGCACTGACCGGACCGGGTGAAAATCATCAGGTACTCGTGGGCGGACGCCACAAACAGGTGCTCCACCCAGTCCTCCTCCTTGGTACCCATCCCCTGGAGCCCCGTCCGCCACGCCTCTGGGCGCGGTAGGTGTCCACCTCGGTCCGTTTCACGTATCCCTCGCGTGAGACCGTGATGACCATCTCTTCGTCCGCGATCAAGTCCTCGACGTCCAACGAAGAGGCGTCCCCGACGATCTCGCTGCGCCGGTCATCTCCGTACTTCTTGGCGATCGTGTCGAGCTCCTCGGAGATGATCTCCATCCTGCGATCCAGGCTCCCCAGGATCTCCTGAAGCTCCTCAATGGTGGCAAGCACGGCGGCGAGCTCCTCCTCGAGCTTCTCCATCTCCAGCCCCGTGAGCCGGGCCAACCGCATCTCCAGAATCGCCTTGGCTTGCCGTTCCGAAAGCTCGAAGGACTCCCGCAGGCGCTCCGACGCGATCTCGGCGTCCCGCGAGCCCCGGATGATCTTGATCACCTCGTCGATATTGTCGACGGCGATCTTGAGGCCATCGAGAATGTGCGCTCGCTCTTCGGCCCTGTTCAGATCGAAGGTCGTCCGGCGCACGACCACCACGTGACGGTGGTCGATGAAGTGCTGGAGCATCTTCCGGAGGGGAAGCACACGCGGCACCCCATCCACCAACGCCAGCATGATCGTGCCGAAGGTCGACTGCATCTGCGTATGTTTGTACAGCCGGTTCAAGACGATTTGCGGAATGGAGTCTCTCTTGAGCTCGATTACAATGCGGAGCCCGTCCCGGTCGGATTCGTCTCGCATGTCACGGATTTCGGTCAGCTTCTTGTCCCGCACGAGTTGGGCGATCTGCTCGATCAGGCGCGACTTATTGACCATGAACGGGATCTCCGTCACGACGATGCGCTCGAAGGACTCATCGATCTGCTCGATCTCAGCGCGCGCCCGCATGACGATCCGGCCGCGGCCGGTTCGGAAGGCATCTTCGATGCCCGACCGGCCACAGATGAACCCGCCCGTCGGAAAGTCGGGACCCGTCACCAGTTGCTCGAGGCGCTCCTGCGAAAGCTCCGGATCGGAAATCAGCGCCCTCGCTGCCGCGACGATCTCCCGGAGGTTATGCGGTGGAATATTGGTCGCCATTCCCACGGCGATCCCCGAACTACCGTTGATCAGCAGGTTCGGAACCTTCGCCGGAAGAACCGTCGGCTCTTCCAAGCGCCCATCGAAGTTGGGTGTGAAGGCTACCGTCTCCTTATCGATATCCTCCAGAAGCTCCGCGGCCAGTGCGGTAAGGCGGGCCTCGGTGTACCGGTACGCCGCAGCCGAATCGCCGTCGATGGACCCGAAATTCCCTTGCCCGTCGACGAGGGGATAACGCAGCGAGAAGTCCTGAGCCATTCGTACGAGCGAGTCGTATATGGCAGAGTCACCATGGGGGTGGTACTTACCCAGCGTGTCACCGACCACCGTGGCCGACTTCTTATGCGCCCGACCCGAACTCAGCCCGAGCTCGCTCATCGCGTACAGGATGCGCCTGTGAACCGGTTTCAGGCCATCGCGCACGTCGGGTAGCGCCCTCTGTACAATGACGCTCATCGAGTAGTCGATGAACGATTCGCGCATCTCGTCCTCGAGAAGACGTTCGAGGACCTTCTCTCCGCCTAAACGGAGTTCGTCGTCTGCCATCAATCAGCCTTGAAAAGAGCGTTGGAGAAATTCTTCGGCCGGCCTGGGCCCGACTCGGCGGATACCTCGATCAGGCGGGTGGCGGAGGCGGGGAAGCTGTCAGTAGCTCCTTCATTCTCTGAGTAAAACGAACCGATCGTTCCGACTTCGAGGATGCGCCTCAAATCTACTCCTCGAAGGGATGTGCAGACGGGGCTAAGTTGTTGAAAACTAACGAAAAAGAAGCCCCTGTACAATTCCCCAAAGGCAATTGAAGGGGTGCGGCGGGGCCGCCTCCTAGGGTGACCCCTGGTTCGGGGGACCCCCTCCCCTGCCTCCCCTGCCGGGGCGCTGGTTCCTGATCCCCCTCAGGAGTGAAGCAAAGCGCGGATCGGATCGCATAACATCCCAAAACGGGTCCGTTCTCAAGGACGTCAAGCGTTGGTCGCGGACGCGAACCGCGTCCCTCAACGAGGCCAACGACCCTTCGGTGTCTCCGAGAGCAGCCTGGGCCGCAGCCAGGTATACCGGAGACACATTCTCTCCCCCAGATGCTCGCTCCCGCAGAACCCCCAACCGCCACGTCCAATATCCCTCGGCACCGTCGGTGCGTAGCCGCTCTTCGAGCTGGTCGACCGATTCGGCATCACCGCCACCGTGATCCACCCACATCCTTCTCATGTCGAGAAGCTGCTCGTACTGGCCGGTGGACGCGTAAAGTAACCCTAATGCGTCCCACGCCTCCCGGTGCTCCGGCGTTCGCTCGCAAACCTCCTCGAGAATTTCGAGGGCTTCGTCAGTACGCCCCGCCGCCTTGAGCTGCTGCGCCGCCGAAACCAGGCGGGACGGGTCCATCGAGGCCCTCCGCTCGCTCCCCGTCGCCCAACCGGCCACCGCCGCCCGGAGTTGCCGGCCCACCTGGGTAAAACTCTCGAGAATCTGCGCTGAGTCGCGCCCGAAGTCGGAGCTCGACGCGACCTGCGGATCCACCGAGATGAGGGTGATGGAATCCCCTGACAGCCGAACCTCGGTCATGGGCTCCGGTGCATCGAGTCCAGGGCGTAGGCCGAACAACTCCCGGCCGACTTGATCATCGATGAGTGCAAGAATGTCGTGTGCCTCGGGAAGCTCTGGATCTATCTCGAACGCCTTCAGTGCAAACACCCGCGCCCGCGCCAGGAATTCGGTCGGATCGCGACCCGAACCCTGAGACATACCGAGCATCAACTCGGTACTGGCCAAGCCGGCATACGCGGCGGCAAAAGTCGGATCGGCCTCCACCGCCTCGCTGTAATGATCGAGGGCGGCCAGAAGTCCCTCCGCTGTCTCGTCGGACTGGACGAAACGGGCCCTCATGAACGCCTCGTTGGCCGCGGGCACTTCACTCCCAGAGGCAGAAGAAAGCATTGGCGTGCCTCCATCCGTAGACAGCTCGCCTTTGATCTCCTCCGCGATGGCGCTGGCCACCTCACTCTGGAGGGCCAGGACATCCGAGAAGCTCCGTTCGTAGCTTCGTGCCCAGATGTGGGTGTCACTCGCTCCATGGATCAACTGCACCGTGATCCGAACTTGGTCCTCCGCGCGGAACACCGAACCTTCGACGACTCCTTCGACGCCGAGCTCCTGGGCGATTTCGGGGATTGTCTGTCCTGTGGCCGCGTACCGCGCCACTGTGGTCCGGGACACAACCCGAATTTCCGGAAGCTGGCTCAGGCGCTCGATCAACGCCTCATGCATGCCCGCAGCGAAGTAGTCCTGTTCGGCGTTCTCCGAAAAATTCTCTAGCGGTAGGACCGCGAGAGAACGGATCGCTTCGTCCGGGTCGTAGGCCGCCGGAAAAACCGACGGCCCTAAAGCGGTGGTCACCGCGTCGGTGCCCTGGACGGTGTTCAGAATCCACCACGAGCCGACACCGCCCACTGCGAGCAACGTCACGGTCATTAATGCAAGACGAGGAAGAGTGCCAGTCGAAGGCGAGTCGGCGACATCGTGCTCAAGGGCGGCTGTCACACGGATGCCATCGGTTGTGATATCGAAAACCCAAGCGAGTACCATGACCACGGGGAACCCCAGAACCACGAACACCACCACGAGCTGAAGAGCCCATTCGGCGGAGAAGGCGGGGAGGACGATCTCACTGAGCTGTAACACCACGAAGGCGACAGCGGCGTAGCCCACGGCCACGCGGAAGACGTGGCGACGCCGCAACTCCGCCAGGAAGCACTCCAGCTTGGAAGGTTGCTCACCCATGGTCTTCAGCCAATCGATCCAATGTACCGAAGAGGCCCGCCCTACTTTCAACATCGCTGTGCCCTCACCCTCCTTCAAGGCCATCCGAATACTGTCACCTGAACGCTGGGATCCTCCCAATCAGTAAGAGCCGGATTTGGATCCATTCGTTAAGGCCGCGGGGGGGATCCTACGCCACGGCAACGAAGTCGGTGACTTCCTTCAGACCCGCCGACTCGAGTTCGGCCCGGATCTGACACCGAGCGCCCTCCTGGCCAACCGCTGCCACCGAGAAGCCATCCCGGTATCGATCGATCTCGGAGGGGGCGATGACGGGGGCCCCATGAATACACTGACCGATCTTCCGCGGATTCAAATCGACGAAAGCCCGGACGGTCCCGCCTTGCTCCTGAACTTCCCGCGCGAACGCCTTTCCGATCGGCCCGGCCCCCCAAACCACCAATCCATCTCGATCCCGTGCCAGCGTGTCGAGCAGGTAATGGACCTTGCAGCGCCGAAAGGCCTCGAGGGTGTATGCCTCATGCCGCACGGAAATCCGGTCGTCCCGGATCCGCCATTGAAGCAGCATCCGATCGACCGCCGCCAGGCGAGCGCCAGATCGCCACAGCCGGAGCAGCAGATCGTAGTCCTCCGGCCACCCCCGGTCGACGTATCCGCCAACCTCCGCCACGACGCCTGTCCTTAGGAAAAAAGTGGGGTGCGCCAGCGGGCATTCGATGAACAGATTCCGTTCCACGTCCTCCGGGCTACGAATAGCGTTGATCCAGTCCTCGTAACGTCGCCCCCCTCCCCGCACCTCGGCCCTGGGGAAGTACTGGACACCCGCCCCGCACCCGGCCAGATCCGACCGCTCCTCGAGAAGCGCGAATTGTTCCGCCAAACGGGTGGGCTCGGCGATGTCATCCGCGTCCATGCGCGCCAGGTAGCGGCCTCGCGCACCAGCCCGACCCGCCTCGAGCGCGCATACGATGCCCCGAGGCGGCTGGCGGACCAAGCTGACCCGCGAGTCTTCTCGGGCCCACGCCGAAAGGAGCTGCGGGCTCTCGTCCGCCGAGCCATCGTCCACGGCGAGCACCTCGAAGTCCTGGAACGTCTGAGCGCGAAGCGAAGCGATGCACTCGGGCAAGTATGGCGCGGCGTCGCGCACCGGAAGAAGGACCGAAATCGCCGCGGGCATTTCAACCCCCGGCCCCACCTGCCGCTCCGCCACCTGCCGCTCCGCCACCTACCGCTCCGCCGCCTGCTGCCCGGCCCCCTGCCACCACGCCGGCGACCCCCCCGGCGACCCCGCCCAGCACATCGGCGAGATATCGCCCCGTCGCGCTCTCTGGAACGGAGACCAGCTCCTCGGGGCGCCCCATCGCCACCACCTGTCCGCCCTGGGCGCCCGCGCCCGGCCCCAAATCGATCACCCAATCGGCGGCTTTGACCACTTCCAGGTTGTGCTCGATCACGATCACGGAGTTTCCGGCATCCACCAGGCGGTTCAGCACCTGAAGGAGCTTCCTTATATCCTCGCCCGAGAGGCCGGTCGTGGGTTCGTCCAGGATGTAGAGCTTACGCCCCTTCTTTCCGGAGACACGCGCCAACTCCCGTGCAATCTTGAGCCGCTGTGCCTCACCGCCGGACAGGGTCGGGGCCGGCTGCCCGAGCTTGAGGTAACCGAGACCGACCTGTTGGAGGTGCCAGAGGATCCGCCCCAACCGGTCCTGACGGAGGAAAAAGCGGATCGCCTCGTCGACCGTGAGGTCGAGAACCTCCGCCACGTTCCGCCCCTTGAACCGCACTTCCAGCATCTCCGACCGGTAGCGGGTGCCCCGGCAGGCATCACACTGAACGTAAACATCGGCCATGAAGATCATCTCGATCTCGACGTTCCCCGCCCCCTTACACGCCTCGCACCGGCCACCCTTTACGTTGAACGAGAAGGCTCCGGCTGTATACCTCCGCTTCCGGGCGAGCGGCTGAGCTGCGAACAGCTTCCGCACTTCGTCCCACGCCTTGATGTAAGTCACCGGGTTGGATCGCGGTGTGCGCCCGATCGGGGATTGGTCGATCAGGACGACCTCATCGAGCATGGTGGTGCCTTCCAGAGATGTGACTTCGCCGATCACCTCTCCAAGGTGCTCCTTGGCACTCGTCTCACCGCCCTTCAACTCGCGCTCCAGGGCATGGTATAGGAGGTCGTGAACGAGCGTCGACTTACCGGACCCCGACACTCCGGTCACGACGGTCATCGCTACGAGCGGAATTTCGACATCGACACCCTCGAGGTTGTGGAGGCGCCCGCCGGTGAGACTCAACCTTGCTCCGTCCACCTGCCTTCGTTCGGCCGGAATCGGAATCTCGGAACGCCCGGAGATGTACAGGCCCGTGGCACTGTCAGCTCCGGCGAGTTCGTCGGCTGAACCCTGAAAGACCACGCTCCCACCCTTGTCACCAGAGGCGGGGCCCAACTCGAGAACGTGGTCGGCTTCGCGGATAGCGAGGGGATCATGCTCGACCACCACCACGGAGTTTCCAGCGTCGCGTAGTTGCCCAAGAAGCGCCAAGAGGGCCGACGTGTCTTTTGGGTGCAGCCCCACCGTCGGCTCGTCGAGGACGTACAGCGTATCGACCAACCGAGAACCCAGCGAGTTCGCGAGGTTGATACGCTGGGCCTCACCCCCGGAGAGGGTCCGCATCTGCCGGTCCAGAGAGACGTAGCCGAGGCCCACGTCGACAAGGAAAGCCAGGCGGGCGTGTAACTCCCGAAGGATCGTCTCGGCGATCCGCGCCTCCATCTCACTCAACCCGAGGCCGGCGACCCAACCCTGGACGTCCTCGATCGGGAGCCTGCTCACCTCGTCGATCGAGGAAGCGCCGATCTTGATGTTGAGCGCCCCCGGCTGGATCCGTGCTCCGCCGCAGGCTCGGCATACCTGGGGGCTCTGGTACTGGCGAAGAAACACACGGATGTAATGCTTGTAACGCTTGCGCTCACGCGCCACCAGGAAGGGGATCACCCCCTTGAATCCTTCGGCTCCGTAGAGGACCCCTTCCCGGAAATCCTCGGGAAGCTCGGCCCATGGACTGTAAAGCGATGCTCCTTGGTCCAGGGTAAATGAGCGCAGCCTGACCCGCTCCCGGTGATATCGGGGCTTCGACCAGGGATCGACCGCCCCGTCGTCGATTGAGCGGACGGGATTGGGTACGATGAGATCGACATCGTAGTCCAGCGTGGCACCAAAGCCGGTACACAGCGGGCAGGATCCATAAGGATTGTTGAACGAAAACAGCTTGGGCGTCGGCTCGAAGAACTCGATCTCCGGGTGCTTCGGGCAGCGAAAGTGCTCGGTGAACGTCACGCGTTCTGTGACCTCCCGCCCGCCACCGCCACGACCCCCGCCACCATCAGAACCGTGGATCAGCACGATGGCCTCCCCCTCCCCTTCTACGAAGCACGTGCTCAACGAGTCGGCCAGGCGATCGCGGTCCTCAGGGGAAATCGTCAGACGATCCACTACGACGAGCGCCTCCGCCACCTCTGTGAGGTCGAAGCCGACATGCTCCACAGTCTCAGCGCCGTCCTCGCCAAGATCGACAAGCACTCCGTCCGCGAGGATCCGGACGAACCCCATCGCCCGGAGGTTCTCGACCACGAGCGCGTGTTTCACCCGGCCGGAAAGTTTCAAGGGGAAGGCCACTTGGATGGGCGTGCCCTCGGGCAAGGCGAGCACGCGGCCCGCGGCGCTCGTCACGGAGTCGGGGCGCACCTCGTCCCCGCACTCCGGGCAATACGTACGGCCCACCCGCGCCCAAAGCAGCCGGAGGTAGTCGTAGACCTCAGTCGCCGTTCCTACCGTGGAGCGACTGGACTTGGTGGGATTCTTCTGCTCGATGGCCACGGCGGGCGAGATCCCCTCGACCGAGTCGACGTCGGGTTTCTCCATCCGCTCGAGAAACTGCTTCGCGTAGGTGGAGAGCGACTCGACGTACCGGCGCTGCCCCTCGGCGAACAGCGTGTCGAGGGCCAGCGAGGACTTACCGGAGCCCGAAGGGCCGGTGATTACCGTGAGAACCCGCCGGGGTAAGTCGATGTCCAGATTCTTGAGGTTGTGTTGGCGGGCGCCTCGAATCCGAATCCAATCGTCCATGCTCGGAATAGCACAGTAATCGGGGAGCCGCGCAACGCCACATCCTCGGAGCCCATCGCACTCGCCCCACTTCCTCAACACTCGTCCCGACCGCTCCTCGGAACACCCCTGCCAGGCAACGGGTAGCCCCGACGCCCACTCCACCGTCGTCAGCCACCGTCACCATTCATACTGAGAAGGCTTCCGACAGCCTTCTAGGAGCACGAAGTGCCTCCACTACAGGACGACTTCCAGGAAGAAGAGGCGCTGGGGAAGGGGTACGATGCCCGCCTGATGAGGCGGCTACTTCGGTACCTGCGACCGTATCGGTCGTATGTCGCTGTGGCGATCGCCATCCTCGTGGCCTCATCGCTTCTCCAGGTCGTCGGGCCCTGGTTGACCCAGATCGCCTTGGACGACGTGATCCCGAACGACAACACATCCTTGCTGGCTGTGCTCGCCGCCGCCTACCTCGGGTCTGTCCTGGTCGGCTTCGTCCTGCTCTATGGCCAGACCGTCCTCACGACCTGGCTAGGCCAGCGGGTCATGTACGACCTACGAACGGAAATTTTCGGTAAACTCCAGCGGCTCGACCTGCGCTTCTACGACAAAAATCCGGTGGGCCGCCTCATGACCCGTATCACGAGCGACGTCGAGACGCTGAACGAGCTCTTCAGTTCAGGCGTCGTCGCGGTATTCGGCGACCTTTTCACGCTCGGCTTCATCCTGAGCGCCATGCTCTACATGGACTGGAGGCTCGCGCTGATCACATTCAGCGTTTTGCCGTTCGTGGTGCTCACCGCTTTTCTCTTTCGGGCGAAGCTCCGGGGCGCCTACCGCGACATCCGCGTACGCTTGGCGCGCATCAACGCGTACCTCCACGAGCGCATCACCGGCATGGTGGTGGTCAAACTCTTCAACCGGGAGGAGCACGACGCGCGGCATCATGGCGAAATCAACCAGGACTACCTAGAGGCCCACCTCCGGTCGATCACCTATTACGCACTCTTCTTCCCGGTCATCGAGCTCTTCACTGCCATCGCGCTGGCGCTGATTATCTGGAGAGGAGGCGCCACGATGCTCGAAGGCGCGGTAACCGTGGGCGTGTTAGCCGCTTTCATCCAGTTCGCCCAGCGTTTTTTTCGGCCTATCCAAGATCTCTCAGAGAAGTACAACCTACTTCAGTCGGCCATGGCATCATCGGAACGGATCTTCCTGTTGATCGACCGCGAGTCCGTAATTGTGGACCCACCGGATCCGGTGCCTCTGGAGCAGCCAGTACGCGGCGAGATCGAGTTCCAGGATGTGTGGTTCGCGTACGGCAAGGACGAGAACGGCGATTGGGACTGGGTCCTGAAGGATGTCAGCTTCCGAGCCGAGCCGGGCGAGCGACTGGCGATCGTGGGGCACACCGGAGCCGGCAAGACGACGATCATCAACTTGTTGATGCGCTTTTATCAGCCGCAACGCGGCCGGATCCTGCTGGACGGCAACCCGATCGATCGGCTACGGCTGGACGAGCTTCGCGAGCACATCGGTCTTGTGCTTCAAGACGTCTTCCTCTTCAGTCAGGACGTCGCCCACAACATCCGGCTTGGGGCGCAGGACATCCCAGAGGATCAGGTGCGCAAGGCGGCCGAGCGGATTGGCGCGGCGCCCTTCATCGAGCGCCTGCCGGAGGGGTACAACCAGGAGCTCGGCGAACGCGGAGCGACCCTATCGGTCGGAGAACGCCAGCTCGTGTCCTTCGCCCGGGCGCTCGCGTTCGACCCTCAGGTCCTGGTGCTCGACGAGGCCACGAGCTCGGTCGATTCGGAGATCGAGGCACAAATCGAGAAAGCCACCAACGAGCTCATGACCGGCAGGACCTCCATGGTGATCGCCCACCGGCTGTCGACGATCCTGGGAGCCGACCACATCGTGGTGTTGCACCAGGGGGCGTTGTGCGAGGAGGGCACCCACCAGGAACTGCTGGATCATGGTGGGCTATACACACGACTGCACGAGTTACAGTTCGCGAGGACGCCGGTTTAGCGCCGGATTCCCGCCACAGCCTCCGGATTCCCCGTCTCCGTCGCCACCCCGTCGAGGACGGCGCCCGCCAAGCTGTCCGCAACAACTGCCGCCGCGATGCTGTCCGCCAGCGCGCGGGCCAACGCCCGTTCCTCGGCTTCCGCCACCATCGCCGCGTACCGTTCGGACACCGGCACGATCCTGCCTCCCACGCGTATCTCGGGCTCCACACCCGTGGGATAGCCGTCCGCGGGCTCCAGTGCGGCCTCGGTATAACGACTCGAGGCATTCCACAGCAGCCACTCGTCGATACCAGCATCGTACGTCGCCTGAATCTGTGCCCGGACCTCCGGCGCTTCGTATCGGGGCGGTCCCAAGGTGAAGTCCTGAAGCCACGGCCGTGCCACCCCCGCCCCCTCCACCGCCTCGGAACGCTGCAGTCCAGACAGGAGCGCCGCCCGCACGATCTCATACGGGTGTCCGTTCGGGTCCTGGATGCCAAAACTTCCTGCCCAATAGTGAGACGGGTACACCATGGGGAGCGCCACGTCGACCGAACCGATGAAGCTCTCCCAGTACTGGCCGATCCCCACATCACTCGGTGCGGAGGTCGTGGCGCCAAAGACATCCACCGTCATGGCGACGCCGGAATCCTCCAGTACGGCCCGGGCGTACTCCAAAAACGCCTGGACGGCGTCTCTGCGACGCCGCCCCTCGGCACCCGCGTAGACGGCCCGGTCGAGATCCTCCTGGGGCGCGTCCGCAAAACGGACGTAGTCCCACTGGATCTCAGGGAAGCCGACCGCGGCAGCCTCTTTCGCCAAATCGACGTGGTAGTCCCACACGCGCCTGTCGTGGAGGTTGGCCCAGATAAGACCGTTGCTGTCCACCCAGACGCCGCCCGCCGTGTCCTGCACTGCCCAGTCCCGCCGTGCACGAATCAGAAGCGGATCCTTGACCATCACGATGCGGGCGATCGGATAGATGCCCGCCTCCTGGACCCGCTCAAGGAGCCCCACCAGATCCCGAATGCGAATCTCCTGATCCGCGCCCGCCTCGCGGGCCATCATCACCTCGGTCGCATGGCTCACGTAGCCCGAGGCGTCCTTGAGGTCGATCACCAACGTGTTTACTTCGGTCCGGGTCGCTAGATCGATGAGGGCCTGGGACCGCGCAGCGGACCCGGCCGCCCAAGCGTTTACATAGATGCCCTTCACGGCATCGGGCCTGACAAACTCCAGGGGCTTCTCCGGCAGGACAATCCGAGCCACGGAGCCGCCCCCACTGGTGCGGGCAGTCGGGGCCGGAAGGTTTTCGCCAACCGATGCCTCGGCGAGCCAAGCCAACGTCTTCTCTCTCGCGCTCACCTTGGGCTCGCAGTCGTCTTCGTCAGCGCCCTCATGGTCGTCGTCGTGGCCCTCGGGATCGTCCCCGTCATGGTCCTCGGGACCGTCGTCGCCACCGTCGTCTGCGAAGCAGCCCTCGGAATCGTCCCCGTCGTCCGCGAAGCGGCCCTCGGAATCGGTGTCCGCACCGCTGGTAGCGTCCGATCCGCGTTGAACTTCGGGTGAGCTCGCCTCCGGCTCGGCATCGGTGCCTCGCTCCACGACCTGGGCCGAGGCGGCCGCCCGCTTCTCGAGCATGGGCCTCCCGCTCGAGGCATTGGAAGTGGGGCCCGCATTCGTCCCCGCATCCGATGCAAGCACCGCAGGGGTCACGGCTCCGGCGCTCTCGGACGCCGGGCCCGGCCGGGCCGACTCACTGCCGCACGCGGCCAAGAGGACGAGACACGTCGCCGTCGTAAGGAGCGAATATCGGGAAAGCTGCGATCGCAAAGTCAGGTCTCCCCTTCGGAGAGAGTCCCCCGTCGAGTTTGTTGGGGAAAAAACTGCGTGATCAGAGCGGCCGTACACTCGGCCGCTCCTCTATGATTCTCAATATAGTCCATGGCATGCCGGCCGCGTTCCTCATTTTTTTCCGGAACCTCGAGCCACTCTCGGAGCGTGTCGGCAAGGTCGTCTGCATCCGCGACCGCACGGGCACCTCCGGCAGCCAGGAGCCGAGTTGCATGAACCGAACCCCAGTACCGCGGTCCGATGAGCACCGGCACCCCGACGGAGGCTGGTTCCACCACGGAGTGGAGGCCGCCCCTGTGGAATCCCCCGCCCACGTAAGCGACCGACGCCAGGCCGTATAGATCGGCAAGCACTCCCACGCGGTCCACAAGAATCGCGTCCACGCCACGGACCCCCCCGGCTTCAAGACTACCCTCGGCTCTTTCCGCAAGGATTGCGGGTGTCCATCCATCCGCCGCCAACCTCCGACCGAGTCGGGTGAAGTCATAACCCTCAGGCTCGTGGGGCGCCAAGACGAGCCGCAGATCGGGAACCGCCCGACGCACCTGTGCCAACGCCGGAACGAGTACCTCCTCGTCCGATAGCCACGTCGAGCCCGCTACCAGGATCGGCCCTCGCTCGTCACTGAAGACGCGCATATGGGGCGCTCCGCGCTCGATCCTCGCCGCACGGTCCCGAGCCCCGTCGATCCCCGGGTCTCCGGTCACCGTGACGCGATCGTTCCTCACCCCGAGGAGACCAAATCGGTCGCCGTCCTCTCTGGAGATGGCGGCGACAGATCGAAGGCTCCGAAACGCGGGGCCCAGCAGGATCCTGCCCGGCCCGCTGAGCCTTCCGGCCCCTTGCGGCATCGTGGCGGCAATGAGTACCGCCGGCACGCCCCGAGCAGCGGCCTCCTCGGCCAGAGTCGGCCAAACCTCACGCTGCGTGAACACGATCACGGACGGCTGAACAGCGTCAAGGACCGGCCCCATTACCTCGGGAAGGTCCCACGGCAGGTAGGAAAAGACGTCGGCCGGAAAATCCTCGTGCAGCGCCTCGGCCGATGGCGAGAAGAACGTAAAGACGATCTGGAGCCCGGGCATTCGCCCGCGAAGCACATCGATGACGGCCCGAGCCTGGAGCGATTCGCCGACCGACGATGCATGCACCCAGACGACCGGCCGATCGGCGAGGTCCGTGGCGGCAGCAGCCAACCGCTCGTGTGCATCACGCCTGCCGCGAAGCCCGCGTGCAAGCTTGGAGCCTCCTTTCATCATCGCCGGAGATAGGGCACGAAGAGCCCGCAACACGATTCGGTACAACCCCTGGGGAAGTGCCATGGCTGACGATGTCCCTCCGACGTGCAACTCCACAAGGCTGCCTACGGCCGACCGTGTGGGTAGATTACAAGCGGAGCCGGATGGATCCCCGTAAAGAAACATCGTTCGACGTCCGTATTCCGTAGTGGAGTTGTAGAGCAGAGTATCTTACTTCGTCGGGAACCGAAGCCCCTGTCAGGGAGCCGAGGCTCCTCGACAAAATAGGGAGGTCGTCATGGAATCCATGTTGCTGGCCATTGTTGTCATCGTTGCGGGGGCCGCCGCCTGGGTGATCGGTCCGTCCGTAGCGGGCGCAGCCAACCGAGGCAAGGCCAGGCTCCTGGGTGTCGGCCTGATGCTCGGAGGTGTCGGCGTGGCCGGACTCAACACGGTGGTCATCGTCGATGTCGGCGAGGTGGGCGTGAGGCACTTTCTAGGCCAGGTCAACCTCGTGCCACTGGGTGAGGGCGTACACGTCATTAACCCGCTCGCCACGATCGAGATCATGTCGATCCGCGAGCAGAGCTTTCCAGCGGGCGGCGGCGTCGAGCAGATCGAGGCACAGACCAGTGAGCAGATGAACGTCGCGCTGGAAGTGTCCCTGCTCTACCGGATCGATCCGGCTCGGGCGCCCGACCTTTACGCACGCATCGGTTCTGAAGACCTGATCAAGCAGAGCATCGTAATGAATGCCGTCCGAAACGGCGTCAGGGACGCCGTCGCCACCAAGTCGATCAACGACATCTTTTCGCCCGACCGGGCCCAGGTCGCCGCCGATATGAGGATGGCGATCCAGGCCAAAGCAGGTGACCGCATCGAAGTGGTGGAGGTCTTCCTGCGCGACGTCCAGGCGCCCGCCACCGTCCGCGAGGCGATCGACGAGAAGCTCCAGCGGGAGCAGCAGGTGGCGGCCGAGAAATTCCAGACCGAGATCATCGAGGAGCAGGCGCTCCAGGAGATCGCGGCGGCCAGGGGACTCGCCGAAGCCCAGGTCATCATCACGGCCGGCCTCACGCCCGAGTACCTGATGTTCCACTACATCGAGCAGCTCAGCGACCTTCCGTCCGGATCGGTGGTCTACGTACCGACCGAGGGCGGCATCCCGCTGATGCGCAACGTCGGAACCAACTAGGGGGTCACAGACGCCATGGGACGGGTCACTGACGCCGTGCGGCAACGGGGATCGATGGCGGGAGATCACTGACATCATGAAAGGACGGGTCAGGACGCGTTTGTTGCTCGGGGTGGGCGCCGTCGTCGTGGTCACCTCCCTCGCCGCGGCATGCTCGCCCATCTACGTGATCCGGGCGGGCTTCGCCGAAGCGAAGATCCTCCGTGCCCGTCGCCCCATCCCCGAGGTGATTCTCGATCCCGCCACGGATGAGACCACGAAGGCCAAGCTCACCTTTGTGGCGGAGGCACGGAATTACGCGATCGACGAGTTCGAGCTCGACGTGGGGCGTTCCTACACGTCCTTCTCACAACTGAAATCCGACACGCTCGCCATGGTGCTATCCGCCGCCCACCAGGACCACCTCACGCCGAAGACCTGGTGGTTTCCGATCGTCGGAAGGGTCCCATACAAGGGGTACTTCAATGAAAACGCCGCGATCGAGGAGCAGGGGAAGCTAGAAGAAGACGGCTTCGATACTTTTCTGCGGCCCACCGCGGCATTCAGTACGCTCGGGTGGTTCGCGGATCCGCTTCTATCCACCCTCCTCCGGCTCGACGAGGTGGATCTGGTCGAGACCGTGCTTCACGAGTTGTCCCACAACCACCTCTTCGTGAAGGGACAGGTCCGCTTCAATGAGAGCTTCGCCACGTTCGTAGGGAGAGCAGGCGCCATCGAGTTCTTCTGCAACCGTCAGGGGGGCGGCTCTGATACGGTAAAGTGCCTCCGGGCCCAAGCCCGCTGGCGCGACCACCAGCGGTTCGAAGAGTTCATCGAGCGTCTCGTCGAGCAGTTAGAGGTCGTGTATCAGGACACGACGCTCGCATATGAGACGAAACTGACCGAGCGCGAGAGGATTTTCGGCAGGCATCTCGAGATCTTCTCGAATGAGGTGCAGCCCTCGTTCGAAGCGAGCACCTATCAGAGCTTTCTGGTCACGCCGCTCAACAACGCCACGTTGCTGACGCGCATTCGGTATCACCATCGCCTGCAAGACTTTCAGGCTCTATTGGAGCGGGAGGGCGATCTACGCCGGGCCGTCCAGTACCTCAAGGACGGCGTGGACCGGGTGGACGATCCTTTCGACCTGCTTCCCGGCGGGTGACCGACCCTCGCGCCATCTACGCAGACCGCGAGGCCGAAGCGTCGGCGTCGGCCGACCGCTGGCGCACCCGCTTCGACACGGTGGCCCGCCTGAGGATGGGTGTGAGCCTCGTTCTGGCGGCCGTGGTCGTCGCGTATCTGACGGTCCCGGGCGCTCAGATGCTCCTCATCGCGGTCTCCGTTGTGCTCATCGTGGGCTTCATCGTGCTGGTCGTGAGGCATACGCGCATAAGCCGCCAAGAGATCTGGTACCGTGAGTTGGCCCAGGTGGCGCTCGAGGCGCGTCACCGGCGGCTGCGACGGTGGGGGGAGTTCGAGGAGTCTGGCCCGAAGCCGCCACCGGACCATCCCTACGCGGACGACCTCGACGTTTTCGGTCATGCGTCGCTACACGTGCTCCTGGGCACCACGTGCACACGCCCGGGAGCCGACATGCTCACCGACTGGCTCCTGGCCCCCGCTCCGCCAGAGATCGTAAAACGGCGCCAGCACGCCGCGCGGGAGTTGGCGCCGGCGATCGATTTCAGAGATGAGCTCCAGGCCATGGGCCGCATCGCAGGACCCGTCGAGCCCAAGCAGCTCAGATTTCTCCTAGAGTGGGCCGAGAGCCCTGCTTGGTTATTGCCCATGCGGGGCCTCAAATGGCTGGCCGTCGTGTTGCCGATGTTGATGATCGCGGGGGCAGCTCTCCACTTCTTCAGCGTCGTGCCCTATCTGTGGATCATACCGATCGGCGTGGCCATCGGGGTGACCAGGCGCTACACCATACGCATCCACGAAGACTTCAGCCGAACCTCCAGCGGTGAATCAGGCCTCCGGCGTTATCACACCCTCGTGGCGCACGTCGCGGCCGGCCGGTTCGAAGATCCCCTCCTGGCCGAGCTTCGCGAAAGCCTCATCGGGAGTCGCGAAGCCTCGGCTGAGTCTGCCTCGGCTGAGTCCCCCTCGGCTGAGTCTAAAGCCCCGGCTGAGCCTGAAGCCCCGGCTGAGGCTTTGAGGCGTCTGTTTCGGCTCGTGGAGTTGTCGAACGTCCGGTACAACTCCCAAGTCCACTTCCCCTTGAATGTCCTGACCCTATGGGACATCCACGTACTCACGAGGCTGGAGCGTTGGAAGAACCGGCACGGCGCGGCCCTGCGCGGCTGGATGACGGCCCTGGGCCGGGCCGATGCGCTCTCGGCCCTCGCCGGACTCGCGCACGCCCACCCCGACTGGGCCTTTCCGGAGATCGCGGATGGGCAGCCCGACGGATCACCTCGTCTGGAAGCGACGGGGCTCGGGCATCCCCTTCTCGCCCCGGAGATCGCCATACGTAATGACGTCAGCCTCGGACCTCCGGGCAGCCTTTTGCTTGTCACCGGCTCCAACATGTCCGGTAAGAGCACACTGCTTCGGGCCATCGGCGCAAACGTCATCCTGGCTGGCGCCGGCGGCCCCGTCTGCGCCGAGATGATGGCCCTCCCGGTCGCGGACCTCCGCACGAGCATGCGTATCCGTGACTCGCTCGAGGAGGGGATCTCGTACTTCATGGCCGAGCTCAAACGCCTCAAGGCGGTGTGTGATGCGGCAAGTGAGGCAAATGAAAGGCCTGTCCTCTACCTTCTCGACGAGATACTCCAAGGCACGAACACCGCCGAGCGTCAGATCGCAGCCCGCCGCATCCTACGCCACCTCCTGGATCAACGCGCCATCGGGGCGGTGACCACTCACGACCTCACCCTGGCCGACGCGGAGGATCTCAAAGAGCGGGCGGTGTTGGTTCATTTCCGTGAATCCCTGGAGGAGAGCAAGGATGGCCCACCCATCGCATTCGACTACCAACTCCGACCGGGAATTGCCACGTCGACGAACGCTCTTCGACTCATGGAGATCATGGGGCTCGCGGTGCCGGAGGAAGACTGAGGGAGTAGGAGCGACACACCTGGTCTCCGGCCAGAAAGGCTTCTCCTCGGCGGACGCTCGCGATGCCACTCCGGGCGCTGCGCCTTACGCGCGTGGGGCGAGCTAGTCGCTTTGTCGCTTCGCCCGTAGGTAGGGGCGTGACAAAGCGCGTCCCCGGCCATACTTTCTTTGCCCGCGGGTTCGGTCGGTCGGTTGAACCGCCTGCCGCTGTTCCCGGGTAGGCACCGCGTTGGCGCGGAACGTACCAGCCATTGGATTCACCTGGTTTCACCGGAGCAGGCTATGAAAAGCATTACAAGACTAACCTTGGCTCTCGCGACGGCTATCGCCCTCGCGAGCCCCACCGTCATCAATGCCCAGGCGATGTCCTCAGCCGAGCCATTTAAGGTCGGGACTTTCGAGATCGCGGGCGCGCCGACGGTAGGGGTCGTCCTCAGGGACGCTCTGATCATCGACCTCGCGGCGGCGAACACGGCGCTCGAGATCGATCCGATGTACCCACACGTCAACGCGCCGGCGGACATGCTCGAGCTCATCGGGCAGTATGATTACGGCCTGAAATACCGGATCTACGACATCGTCAACAACGTGGTGGGCAACAACCTGCTTGGAGCAGACTACGTTCACCGTGTCCAGGACGTGGACATCCTCGCGCCAATCCTGTATCCCAGCAAGGTCATGAACGCTGCGGTCAACTTCTACTCGCACGCGTGTGAAGGCTGCACCCCAGAGGAGCTGCAGGCGAACACCCGGGAGCGGCAGGCGAATCGGGGGGTGCCGTACCTGTTCCTCAAGCCGACCCGCGGCGCGATTATCGGCAGCGGCGAGGACATAGTCATGCCTTATGGCCGTGACCGGATCGAATGGGAAGTCGAGTTGGCTGTCGTATTCGGCCGCGCGGGCAAGTACATCTCCGCGAGCCGCGCGTACGACCACGTGTTCGGCTACATGGTCGCCATGGATGTCTCCGATCGTGGCGGGCGTCCGCCGGGTGGCTACGGCTCCGGTTCGGACTGGTTCGTCGGGAAGGGCCATGACACGTTCGCGCCCATGGGGCCGTGGATTGTTCCAAAGGAGTTCTACGGTGATCCGATGGAGCGCCTGCACCAGAGCCTGGTCATCGACGGCGTGACCGTTCAGGAAGCCAGGGCCGGGGACATGATCCACAACATCCCGGAGCTGATCGAGTACGCATCGTCGCTCATCACGGTATTTCCCGGTGACGTCATGCAAAGCGGGACGTCGGGCGGAACCGGCGCTGGTCGCGTCGAGCGCGCATCAGGCTCTGGGTACCTGCAGGCTGGTGAGACGATCCAAGCCTCGATCGAAGGTATCGGAACGCTAAGGCACACCGTCGTCGGCGAGGACATGGTACCGGACGATCTGTCCGGCGCACAGCTGCCTCCAACTAGGACGTACCGCCGGGACAACTGAGGGCTTACGCCCAGCGAAGGCCATCAGGACAAAGCGCCGGTCGGGCTATCCCGGCCGGCGCTCTTGCTCTGGCGCCATCCCGCCATACCCCCGATGATATCCCGCCTTCCGGGGCGGGCCCCGGAGACGCACGCACGCGAGGCTCGAGGGAACGCGCATGGAGCAGGCCACGGTGACCGCAGGATCCACACTACTGGAGAAGGTCAACGATGCGGTGCACGATCGGGTCGTGGGCCAGAATGAGGCAGTGGAGGGGCTGCTCGTCGCGCTCCTGACCGGAGGGCACATCCTCCTCGAGGGTCTGCCTGGCCTCGCCAAGACACTGATGGTGCGCTCGCTCGCGCAGTCGATCCACACGGGCTTCCGCAGGATCCAGTTCACGCCTGACCTGCTCCCCACCGACATCATCGGGACGCCAATCTTCGACCAGTCGAGCGGTCAGTTCCGGGTCCAGAAGGGGCCCATCTTTTCCAACATCATCCTTGCCGACGAGATCAACCGCGCGCCGCCCAAGGTGCAGGCAGCACTCCTCGAGGCGATGGAAGAGGGCCAGGTCACGATCGCGGGAGACACGTATCCGCTCGACTCGCCCTTCATGGTGCTGGCCACGCAGAACCCGGTCGAGCTGCACGGGACGTATCCGCTCGCCGAGGCGCAGCTCGATCGCTTCGCGCTGAAGCTCGAGATCGGGTATCCCACGAAGGACGAAGAGAAAACGATCGTGCGCCGCGTCGCAGCCGCGGGCCAGAAGCCGATCGAGGCGGTCGCCACGGTGGAGGAGCTGACCAGCGCGCGCGAAGCCGTCGCGAGCGTCCATCTGGAGGAGAAGGTGCTCGACTACATCGTGGAGCTGACCTTCGCGACGCGTGAGCCCAGCGGGGTCGGCCTGGCAGACCTCGAAGACCTGATCGAGTTCGGTGCGTCGCCGCGCGCGACGATCTTCCTGACCCGCGTCTCCCGCGCGCGGGCGTACCTGCGGGGCCGCGACTACGTCATGCCCGACGACGCGAAGGCGATGGCGCCGGCCGTACTCCGCCACCGGCTGCGCACGACGTACGAGGCCGACGCCCGCGGGATCGACTCGGGCGAGATCGTGCGGCGGGTCCTGGACGCGGTGGCGGCCCCATAGGCCTGACCGAACTAGGATGAAGCAGAAACTGCCGGTCGGCGGACAGCACCGCGACGCGACACACGTCTTCTCGAAGGAGATCGCCGCCCAGGTGCGCCGCATCGAGCTGCGTACGAAGGGCCTGGTGGAGTCGCTCTTCAACGGCGAGTACCACTCGGTTTTCAAGGGCCGCGGTCTCGAGTTCTCGGACGTGCGGGAGTACCAACCCGGCGACGACGTGCGCGCGATCGACTGGAACGTGACGGCACGCCGCGGTCACCTCTTCCTGAAGAAGTACGTCGAGGAGCGCGAGCTCACCGCTCTGCTGATCGTCGACCTCTCCGCATCCAAGGAGTTCGGCACCGGAGAGAAGTCGAACGCATTAATCGCGTCGGAGATCGCGGCGATCCTCGCATTCGCAGCGGCGGGGAACAACGACCGCGTTGGTCTCCTGTTGGTCACCGACCACGTGGAGCTGTTTGTGCCGCCCGACTCGGGTCGCCGCCACGTGATGCGACTCGTCCTGGAGCTGCTCTCCTTCCGCCCGAGCGGTCGCGGCACCCGCCTATCGACCGCGCTGGAGTACGCTTCCCGAGTGCTGCACCGGCGCTCGGCGATCTTCCTCGTGAGCGACTTTCTGCTCGACGACGACACCGACCCCGAGTTCGCGCGCGCGGCCCGTCTAGTGAAGCGCGATCACGACCTGGTGCCCATCCGACTCACCGACCCGGGGGGCGCGGTGCTTCCGAACGTGGGGCTCCTGGCGCTCGTCGATCCGGAGACGGGCGAGCGGCTCATCGTCGATACCGGATCGGCCGCCAAGCGGCGGGGCTACGCCGAAGGAAAGGCGGCACAGCGGGACCGGATGACCGCGCTCTTCCGGGAGCTCTGGATGGATACCATCGAAGTGAGCACCGCCGAGGACTACGTACCCGCCCTCATCCGCTTCTTCCGTCAACGAGAGCGCGTGTCGCGGTGAGGCCCGTGTGGTGCGTCGCGCTGGTGTGGGCTCTCCAACCGCTCTCGACGGCGGCACAGAGCCCAGAACCGGTCGCAGTCCTCTCCGCCGACTCGGTGGAGATGGCCGAGGTCTTCGAGCTCCGCGTGGAGGTGCTGGTCCCAGGTGGCAGCATCGTCTACTTCCCGGATATCGTCCCCTCCACCGGTGATGTCGAGAGCTTCAGCCCGGTCGACTGGCGGGCCCGTCGCGGACCAAACGGCGGCGCGACGATCGAGCTCACGTACGCGCTGATTCCGTTCGGCATGGGGAACACCGCCCTTCCCCAGGTCGACGTGATCACGATGCCGCTGGAGGATGAAGTCGACGGGCAGGACATCCCGGGAGGGTCGATCGTCGGCGTGTGGGAAGAGCGCCAGCCGACCGTCCGGTATACGCGCAGCATCACGCCTCCGACGATCTGGGTGGAGCCGGTCTACTCGGCGGACGACGTCGTGGCGGGTATGTCGCCGAGGGGGCCCGAGGATGTGGTCGGCTTCAGTTGGAGCTGGCCCTCCATGGCACTCCTTCTCGTCTTCTCGACGGTCATCGGCGGCGGCGTCGTCACCACGACGCGGGAGTGGCTCGCCGACCGAGCCGAGCCGGCACCGGTACCGCCGCCCGGCCCCACCCCCCTGGACGAGGCCAGGAAGCAGGCGCTCACCGAGCTCGATCGGCTGTTGGAGGCCGGCCCGTACCCGGCTGCGCGCGCCCACGATCTATACGAGGAGAGCAGCGGTATCGTTCGCGGATACGTCGAGCGGCTCGATCCCGAGTGGGGCCCCGAGCTCACCAGCACGGAGCTGATGGACAGGCTGAAGGGCCGCTCGCCCGAGGGCGCGGTGCTCGCAGCCGAGATGGGAACCGCCGAGGCCGTGAAGTTCGGGCGGCTGCGGCCCCACGCCGAGCCCACGGGCGTACACCTGACAGTGCTCCGGGCTTGGCTGGCCGGCCAACTGGAGGTCCGTTCGTGAGCTTCGCGTTCGCCCAGCCCGGTTGGCTGATCCTCCTTGCGGCCGTCCCGGTCTGGGTGTGGTGGGTCACCCCGAAAGGGAGTGGGGCCATGCTCGTGGCGCGCGGGACCGAGGCGAGACGTGTCTCCCTGCGGGCGTGGATCGCGCGAGACCTCGAGCTCGCGCCTATTCTCCTGCGTGGGCTCGGCGTCACGGCCGTCATCGTCTCGCTCGCGCAGCCACAGAACATCGAGACGTTCGAAGAACCGGTAGCCGAGGGCGTTGGTATCGCTGTCGCGATCGACCTGTCGACCTCGATGGGCGCGCGCGACATATCGCGGCGCTCTTCGCGGATGCAGGCCGCCAAGCTGACCATCCTCGACTTCATCGAGGGCCGCACCGACGACGTCGGCGTCGTCTCCTTCGGCGGCGAGGCGCTGACCCGCGTGCCCCTGACGCACGATCACTACGTCGTGCGCGCCGCGCTCGAAGGCCTGGATTCCCGGCTCCTTCTCGACGGAACCGACATCGCGGCCGCCATCACGGCCGGGGCCGGGCTCCTGCGCGACTCGCCCCACAGCTCGAAAATGCTCATCCTCGTGACCGACGGCGCCCACAACGGCGAGGGTCTCGCGCCGTCGCGTGCGGCGCGGGCCGCGGCCGCGTTCGGCATCCGCATCTACCCGATCGCGATCGGCACCGATTACATGCTGAGGGACCAGCTCGTCGAAATGGAGACGGTCCTCACGCAGGCCGCCTTCATTACGGACGGCCGCTACTTCCGCGCGACCGACCTCGACGCCCTGGAGGAGATCTACGAGGAGATCGACCGCCTGGCCGCCCCATCGGAGGCGATCGTCGAGCGGACTGAGGCCACCCCGATCGGGCTCTGGGTCCTGCTGGCGTCGCTGCCCGTGCTCCTGCTGGGGGCGGCGCTGCGCGGCTCGCGCTGGGGGGTGCTCCCGTGATCTTCGAGCGCCCCGAGCTCCTCGCGCTGGCTCCCCTGGCCGCGATCCTCTTCGCGTTCACCGTCGGGGCGCACTGGCGTCGCCTCAGGAGGTTGGCGACGGCCTACGAGCTGACCGCCCTTCGCCGCCTGTTTCCGACCAGCCCCGGACGCTTTCCCACACAACGGTTCCTGTGTCTCGTCGGCGCGGGGGCGCTCCTCGGCCTGGCCGCCGCCGGCCCGGTCCTTTGGGACCCGGAGCCCCCCGAGCCCGTGCCTCCCCTCGACGTCGCCATCGCGGTCGACCTGTCGCTGTCGATGAACGCCGCGGGTGAAACGGGAAGTCGGATCGAGCGTGCGCGGGAAGCGATAGACCGCCTCACGGAGGAGCTGCCCTCCGTCCGCTTCTCCCTCGTCGTCTTCGCCGGGTGGCCGTACGTGCTGGTGCCTCCCACCGACGACCCGGACGTCATCCGTTACTTCGTCGACTCGCTCCAGCCCGAGGTGGTCGAGGAGCTGGACTGGGGCAACTCACTTGGGAGCGCCCTGGAGCTCGCCGGCAGCACGCTGGAGACCCGGCCGTCAGAGGATGGGCGTCAAGCCATCCTGGTCATCTCCGACGGCGACGTGTACGAGGACGAAGACGTGCTCGTGAGCGCGGCCGCAGACGCAGACGCCCGTGGCTTCGAGGTCTGGATCGCCGGGTTGGGCTCCGAGGCGGGATCGCCGATCTCGATCGCAGGGGAGCCCGTTCTCGACGCAGCCGGCAGAGCCGTGCGCACAAGCCAGAACGCGGACCTCCTGAGCGCGATGGCCGAGGCCGGGCAGGGTCGCTACGAGGACATCACGGAGGACGGGGGACTCGACTCCCTCGTCGACGACCTACGCGACCTGAGCGGCGACTCACGGGAGGGTCCTTCCGAGCCGTTCGACACGACCGCACTCTTCGCGCTCTTGGCGATCCCGCTCCTGCTGTGGGAGGGCGTCGTCGACTCCCGTCGGGGAGTCATCGGAGGCGGCACCAACCAGAAGCCCGACGAGCCAGATGCCGTACGCAGCCACGACGGGAAGGCCCGGGCCGCATGACCGACTCGATCTTCGGAAGCGGGTGGCGGGCGCTGCTCTTGGTCGGCCTCTCGGTGATCGGCATCGCACTCACCATCAGAGCGGAGCGGGCGAGCGAGTCGCGCGCCAATCGACTCCACCGCGCCGACCGGCTCGAGGAGGCCGCCGAGATCTACGTCGACAGGGCCGCTGAGGACTCGGCCGCCGAGCGGCTCCACTACAACCTCGGGACTACGCTGCTCCGAATGGGCAGCCCCGAGGCCGCTCTGGAGCTGACCAGCGCAAAGGAGTCGGACAACGAGCGGGTGCGCGTCGGCGCCCACTACAACCTGGGGCTGTGGCGCCTCATCCAGGCGCTCTTCTTCTCACAGAGCAGCGACTCGATCATCTACCACGCGAGCCAAGCGGTCGAAGAGAACAAGGCCGCGCTGCGCCTGGATCCGAATCACCCCGATGCGGGGTGGAATCTCACGTTCGCCCAAATTCTCATCGTGGAGGCTTCGCCCGATTTCGACGTCGGCAACATAGACGAGCCGAACGGGGCACCCGACCTCGGCGAGATCCAGATCATCGAGGGCCCCTCACCCTTCGGGCAGGACTTGGGGTTCGGCGATCAGCCTTCCGACGCCGAGGAAGAGTCGATCGCGACCGAGGACCTCCTGCCGCTCACGCTGGCCGAAGCGAGTGACATCCTCGGGATGGGGCACCGCAACCCGTCCACCATGACGGGCAAGCTGCTGCTGAGGGAGGGACGCGCTCGACGCCGTCGGCAGAACTTCTTCGTCGAGGGTCCGCCCTGGTAGCGGTCAGGGGCAGGCCACGCCGTTGGAAGCCTGCCGAGCCATGTTCCCGCCACCGGACTCTGCTGACCATCCGGGATGCACCCCCGCCCGCAGAGGGCCTTTTGATTTTCTATCCCTAATTCGCGTAAGGATTCACATAGCCTTCCGGCAAGACTCTGTCTGGGTCCGGCCGAATACTTAGATAGGTTATGTGATCTTCCACTTCATGCCAGCCATGGAATACACCAGCGGGGATAACCACAAGATCACCCTCGGAGATCTCACGAACCTGACCTTCACCACGGGCGACGGCGCCGGAAAAGCTTTCGCCGACAATGGTGGTGACGATGGGATTGTCTTCGGGAATATCCCGCCGATTGATAACGGTGCCGCCTGTCACCAATACACCGGAGCCTGAAGTTACGTAATAGACCTCGGTAACCAGGGTGTGCACGATCCCTCGCACCGGTTGGTCGGAGACCGGCACTTGATCACGGTGCAGGACACCTACCGCGACATTGGATTTGCCAATATCCACAACCTTGATCTGGCGATCGACACCACCTTCCGGTGCGTTTAACACAGCCTGCCATTCTTGCAGCGTGATGTCCGTTGCTAGATCGGTTGAGTTGCCCTGGGCAAGGATGTTGTTTGTTGTGAAGATGCAGAGCCCGAGCAAGGCTGCGGTCAAGATTCTGCTGATTCTTTTCATGTTATTACTCCTGTTTGTTTTTGGATAAGCAAGCCCGTGGATTCAATAAAGTAAATAGCCCATCAGTCTCTACTGTCCGTGGGATTCTCAGTGTATTCCCTAACTCAATCGATTGAAACCACCTCTATCCTTCGAATTCTCATCGTGGAGGCTTCGCCCGATTTCGACGTCGGCAACGTAGACGAGCCGAACGGGGCACGCGACCTCGGCGAGATCCAGATCATCGAGGCCCCCTCACCCTTCGGGCAGGACGAAGGGTTCGGCGATCAGCCTTCGGAGCGTCTCGCCCTCCGAACCCTAGTCGCGTAATATGCGGGCTTCGACGCGTTGTGATGCCCCCGCCCCCGGTATAGGTTAGGGGCGAAATTTGCTTGGGATGATTTTCTCGCACTTCCTGCGGCATGGCCCTCTTTCAGGCGACGGGCACGGCCCTCTTTCACGCATAGATGAGCAGCGACGGAAACGGCGGTTACACACCGTCCGAAGTAGAGGCTAAGTGGCAGGGCCGATGGGATGAGCTGGGCACCAACCGCTTCACCAGCGATGCCCTCCAGGCCGCCGAGAACCGCTACTACCAGTTGATGATGTTCCCCTACCCCTCCGCCGAGGGGCTCCACGTGGGGAACATCTTTGCGTTCACGGGCGCGGACGTCCACGGACGCTTCCAACGCCTCACCGGTAAGCAGGTCTTCGAGCCGATCGGCTTCGATGCGTTCGGTATCCACTCCGAGAACTTCGCCCTGAAGCAAGGCATTCACCCGATGGACCTCATCCCATCGAACGTGGCCAACTTCACGCGGCAGCTACGGCGCATCGGAGGGATGTTCGACTGGGACCATACGGTCGACACGACGGATCCCGATTACTACCGCTGGACGCAGTGGATCTTCATCCAGCTCTTCAACGCGGGGCTGGCCGTGCGCAAGGAAGCGCCGGTCAACTGGTGCCCCTCGTGTATGACGGTCCTGGCAAACGAGCAGGTGATCTCGGGACGGTGTGAACGCTGTGGTACACCTGTTGAACAGCGGCGTATCGCGCAGTGGTTCTTCCGGATCACGGAGTACGTGGAACGGCTGCTCGACAATCTCGAGGGTCTCGACTGGTCCGACACCACCAAGAAGGCGCAGCAAAACTGGATCGGCCGAAGCGAGGGGGCCATCTTGCGCTTCCCCATCCTGGCTCCGGAGCCCAGGAACGGAGAGAACGGTGGCGACGGTGAGGACGTCGACGGCCCCCAGATCGAGGTTTTCACCACACGCCCCGACACGGTATTCGGCGTAACCTACATGGTGCTCTCACCCGAGCACCCGCTGGTGGACGAAGTCACCGGTGAGGAGCAGACGGAGGCGGTCGCGGCCTACCGGGAGCAGGCGGCGGCCAAGGATCTCGTGGCCCGCCAGAAGGTCGAGAAGACCAAGACGGGCGTGCCTACGGGCGGTTATTGCCTGAACCCGGCCACCGGTCAGCCGATTCCTATCTGGGTCGCGGACTATGTGCTCATGGAGTACGGAACGGGGGCCATCATGGCGGTCCCCGGTCACGACCAGCGAGATTTCGACTTCGCCGAGGCGATGGGGCTGCCGATCGTGCGCGTCGTGGCAGGCGAGGGTGCCGGAGCCGACACGCCACTCGCCGAGGCCTACGCGGGCGACGGCGGGATGGTCAACTCAGGTCACTTCGACGGATTGGCCGTGGCCGACGCCAAACCGGCCATCGCGGCGTGGTTGGCCGAACGCGGACGCGGCGAGACCAAGGTGAACTACCGGCTGCACGACTGGTGCATCTCGCGGCAACGGTACTGGGGTCCACCCATCCCGATCATCCACTGCGAGGCGTGCGGACCGGTGGCTGTGCCCGAGGCGGATCTGCCGGTCGTGCTGCCGAGGGTCGAGGACTTCAAGCCGGACGACTCAGGCGTGAGCCCGCTGGCACGCGTCGAGGAGTGGTACAGGATCGATTGTCCTCACTGCGGAGCACCCGCCCGGCGAGAGACCGACGTCTCGGATACGTTCCTGGACAGCTCCTGGTATTTCCTGCGCTACCCGTCGACCGATCACCATGATGTGCCGTTCGACACAGAACTCATAAGGAGCTGGCTGCCCGTCGACTGTTACATCGGTGGGAACGAGCACGCCGTCCTTCATCTCCTTTACGCCCGCTTCGTCACGATGGCCCTCCGTGATCTGGGCCATCTCGACTTCGATGAGCCGTTCAGCCGCTTCCGCGCCCACGGGATGATCATCCGGGAGGGCGCTAAGATGTCCAAGAGCAGGGGCAATACGATCGTCCCGGATGAGATCATCGAACAATATGGCGCCGACACCTTCCGCACGTACCTCATGTTTCTGGGTCCGTATCAAGAGGGCGGCGATTATCAGGACGAGGGCATCCAGGGGCCCCACGGGTTCCTGCATCGCCTATATGAGACGGTCACCACGGCGGTGAACCTCGAGGCGGCTCCCGACACCGGCGGGGGGCTAGACAGCGACGAGGGTTCCGACGGCGGAGCCGCCGCCGACCCGGATGTCGAGCGTAAGCTCCACCAGACGATGCGCCAGGTCACCCGGCAGATCCCCGAGCTCAGTTACAACACGTGTATCGCCGCCATGATGGAGTACCTGAACGCCGTTCGCGCCGGCGGCCGCAGCGCCACCCGTGGAGAGGTCGAACCACTTGTGGTGATGATCGCACCCTTCGCGCCGCACATGGCCGAAGAGTTATGGGAGCGCCTGGGCCACGACAGCAGCATTTTCGACAGGGCCAACTGGCCCACGTACGACGAGGCCAAAACTCGTGAGACCTCCGTGAAGCTGGCAGTCCAAGTGAACGGAAAGCTCCGCGCCACAGTCGAGGGACCGGCCGGGATGGATCAGGATGCGGCCGAAGCTGCGGCACGCTCCGACGAGAACGTCGCGCGTTACCTCGACGGCGCCACGCTGAAGCGCGTCATCTACGTACCGAGCAGACTCCTGAACTTCGTAGTGGAGGAAGCCTAAGTGGAGCAAGCCCAAGTGGAGCAAGCCCAAGTGGAGCAAGCCTAATGCCCGAGTCCCCCACCGGCCTCTCACCCGAGCTCGACCGACTCTGTATCGACGCGGTCCGCGTGCTCGCGATGGACGCGGTTCAGAAGGCCAACTCAGGCCATCCGGGCACACCCATGGCACTCGCCCCGCTCGGGTACCTGCTCTGGACGCAGCATCTGAGGCACAACCCAGCCGACCCGGCGTGGGCGGACCGGGACCGTTTCGTGCTGTCCGTGGGCCACGCGTCGATGCTCATCTACTCGCTCCTCCATCTGACGGGCTACGACCTCTCGATGGAGGAGATCGTGAATTTCCGGCAGTGGGGCTCGCTCACACCCGGGCATCCCGAGCTGAGGCACACGCCGGGCGTCGAGACGACCACTGGGCCGCTCGGCCAGGGCGTCTCGAACTCGGTGGGGATGGCGCTCGCCGAGCGATGGCTGGCCGCACGATTCAACCGGCCCGGCCACGACGTGGTGGACCACTACACGTATGCGCTGTGCTCGGACGGAGATCTCATGGAGGGCATCTCCCACGAGGTCGCCGCGATGGCGGGGCACCAGAAGCTCGCCAAGCTCATCTGGATCTTTGACGACAACCGCATCACGATCGAGGGCGGCACCCACCTGAGCACGTCCACAAACCAGGCCGATCGCTTCCGCGGATATCACTGGCATGTTCAGCACGTCGACGACGGCACCGATCTCACCGCACTCGACCAGGCGCTCACCGCCGCTCGCGCCGCGACCGATCGTCCCTCGCTGATCGTCATGACAACCCGGATCGGCGAGGGCAGCCCCAACAAGGCGGGTCATCATTCGACGCACGGGACCCCGCTCGGCAACGACGAGATCTCTGCGACCAAGACGAATCTCGCCTACCCTTCACATCAGCCCTTCCACGTCGACCCGGGCGGGCTCACTGCGTGGCGAGCCGCAGGGGATCGTGGCAGCCAGCTCCAGGCCGACTGGAGCACACGCTTCGAGGCCTATCGGGCGGAGCACCCGGACTTGGCCGAAGAGTTCAACCGGATGATGGCCGGAGAGCTGGCCACGGGCTGGGACGCCGAGATTCCCGGATTCCAGAACGTCGACAAAGCCGACGCCACCCGATCGTGGTCCGGCAAGGTGCTTCAGGCCGTCGCGGCAGGCGTCCCCAATCTGATCGGTGGATCGGCCGACCTCGGATCATCGAACAAGACGGACATCAACGGCGGCGGAGATCTGTCGGCGGCCAACCCGGATGGCCGCGTGATCCACTTTGGCGTCCGCGAGCACGGGATGGCCGGCGTCATGAACGGCCTGGCGCTCCACGGAGGGATCCGCCCGTTCGGCGGGACGTTCCTGATTTTCTCGGACTACATGCGGCCCTCCATCCGATTGGCGGCCCTCATGGGTCTGCCTGTCACGTACGTGTTCACACACGACTCGATCGGGCTCGGCGAGGACGGCCCGACCCACCAGCCGATCGAGCACCTCATGAGCCTCCGGGCCATGCCCAACCTGTTGGACCTGAGGCCGGCCGACGCGGCCGAAACCGCCGTGGCCTGGCGAATCGCGATGGAGCGAACGGACGGGCCGACCTGGTTATCGCTCACGCGGCAGGGAGTCCCCCCCTTGAACCGAACGGTGTTCGCCTCGGCTGCGGAAGCCCGTAAGGGCGCATACGTGCTGGCCGAGGCGTCGGGCTCCGCACCGGAAGTTGTCCTCATCGCAAGTGGCTCGGAGATCGGAATCGCGCTCGACGCCAAGGAGGCCCTGGAGGCCGCGGGGACCGCCGCCCGAGTGGTCAGCATGCCGAGTTGGTACCTCTTCGCGCAGCAGGACCAAGCATACCGCGACCTTGTGCTTCCTCCCAATGTGCGCGCCCGCGTGGCGGTCGAGGCAGGAACGATGCTCGGTTGGGCGCGCTGGGTCGGTGAGGGCGGCGGCGCGGTGGGCATCGACCACTTCGGGGCCTCGGCCCCTGCCGAGACGTTATACGAACGCTTCGGCGTGACGACCGAGAACGTGGTGGCAGCGGCCCGGGCTTCGCTCGAAAAAATGGCCGTGGCACGGGCATCCGTGCGTTAGCGGAGGTCCCTGCAGCTCCCGGACATCTCCACTGGAGGCGCTTCAAACACGTACGTACAGGGCTGGGGAACAACGGATGACATCGGTATCTTCTGGGGAGCCCGCCATGGAAGAGCCGCGGGACCTGATCATCCCCAAAAACAAGGAAGTAAACCCGAGTGTTCAGCCAATTCACCCTCCAGGACCTCGGCAGCCTAGGCGAGTTCGTGGGCGCCCTCGGCGTGGTCATCTCGTTGATCTACCTGGCCCGGCAGATGAGACTGAATACGACGTCCATCCGGGCCGCGTCCTTCAACGCAATGACCGAGAACAGCATCCGGATTCTGGAGCACTCCTTCAGGGATGGCGACTTCGCCGAATTCCTCCACCGTGCCGAGCGGGATCCATCGAGCCTGTCGCCGAATGAGCTGGTTCGCTGGGATGCCTACATGACCGCCGTTTACCGGCACTTCGGCAACCTCGTTTATCAGTACCGTGTGGGAGTTTTGGACCAGCAGATGTGGCAGTCGTATAGAGACACGCTCAAGCTACACCTGCGCACCGCTTCCTGGCAGACCTGGTTCGAGCAGAACCAGGAGTCCTTCAGCACGTCTTTGGTGGATCTGGTGGGACAGGCCGTGGGAGAACTGGAGGAGGAGGCCGAGGGGGTTAGCCCGCCAACGCCTCTTCCAGTAACGCGGTAGACTCCGGCGAAAGCTCCAAGGCCGATGCCGCCTCGTGGCCACGCTCGGTCATCTTTTTCCAGGTCTTGCGGATGATCTCGATGGCCTTTTCGTCTCCGATGTCGTCACGGGTCAGGAAATCATCAAGATGATGTTCTAGGAAGACGAGCGCCGCGGCGTCTTCGAGGGTCTGCACGTCGGCGTCGGTGCGTAGGTTCCTCTTCTGGAGCAGTGCCCGAACCCGCTCAATCGTTTCATCGTCGTAATCCACGGCCCGAAGAATCTCTGACGCCTTGTCCGCATGGAATCCGTACAACGTGGTACGCCACCGGAGGTACCCCTTCCGGTCCATGGGATAATCGCTCCGTGGAATCTCCCACCGGCGGATGTGTTGGCTCCGCGCGGCGATTCGTAACGCTTCGGGAGCGTCCGGATCGAGCTCCTCGACCCATTTCTGCATTCTCATCCCGTAGAGCAGTTCCTTGGGGTGCGTCACCCCGTCGACGACCTCGGAACTCGGGTCTTCGCGGTTGGCCTCGTCGATGCTGTGGATCGCCCGCTGAAATCGATCGGTTTCACTCATGAACCCAAGCCCCCTTTTCCGAACACCCTCCAAGGATACAGTCGCACGGGCCAATTTGCATCCGACCCCATGCGCGCGCATGGTAATACACGCACGACACGCCCTTCACACGAGCGAACGCCATGAATACGCGCAGGGAATTCCTGGCTCGGGGCTCCCGAGGCCTCTTGGGACTCGGCGCGATTCCGGCCCTCAGCGCCTCGTCTGCCCGGACGAGCCCGTCATTCGCCCAGGCACGAGGGACCGGGTTGGTGTACGACGAGCGCTACCTCGATCACGTTCTGCCCCCAAGGCGCGGGGAGCCACACCCGGAGAGGCCGCTCCGGTTGCAGAGGATCCGTGAGATGTTCGCAGCACGAGGCCTCGACCGGGAGCTCACACCCATTCCCCTCATGTCGGATCCCGTCCCCTCGATTCGGCGACTCCACATCAGCTTCTCCCCGCCGTGAGCCGATTTCGGCCCGACTTCATCATCCTGTCGACCGGTTTCGACAGCCGCCGGGACGATTTGTTGGGTTGCTTCGATCTCACCGACGACGTGTTCCGTCGCATGACCCGCATCTCGCTCGATCTTGCGGACGACTATTGCGGAGGGCGAGTCGTGTCGCTGCTCGAAGGCGGATACAACGTCGATGGGACCGCACTTGCCGCCGCCGCCCACGTGGAAACGCTGCTCGAGGGCGCCTGACCGACTTTCTTGTGCCACCCAGTGCCCCTCACCATGTTCTTGCTTCGGAAATCTTTGGGATTGAGCAGGAAAGGAGTGACCGAGCCGTGACCGACCCGATCAAGGAACCGATGACTGGCGGCACCGCAGGCGTCATCACCCGCCGGGGCTTACTTCTCTCCCTGCCGGGGTTGGCTCTCGCCCGTCGTCTGCTCGGCCAGGCGCAAGCCGCTCCCCTCGGTGTTCGGGGGCTGCATCAGGTAACACTCGCCGTATCGGATCTGGAGCGCTCGTTGGATTTCTACCAAGGGCTCTTCGGCATGTCCGTACAGGCGCGCCAGGGGGGTAAGATCCTTCTCAGTATCGGCGACGGACCGCACTTCCTCGCGCTCACCGAAGCCGGCTCGGAGCCACCCAGCATCGACCACTTCGGCCTGGCCGTCGAGAACTTCGACGTCGATAGAGTGGTTCGAGCCTTGGCGGAGCACAACGTGACCCCGGGCGGCCGCGGTGAGGGGCTGAGCGGCGGCCCAATGAGGGTACGTTCGACCACAAGGAGAGACACACCCGAGCTCCATATCGGCGATCCCAACGGCCTTGTCATTCAGTTACAGGATCCAACGTATTGCGGCGGAGGCGGACCGCTTGGCGACCGCTGCCCACCTCCTGAGCCCGCATCCACAAGAGGATCCATCGCGCTCCGCGGGCTGAGCCACCTCACGATCAACGTGCCCGATCCAGAGGCCACCAACGCGTTTTACATGCAGACATTCGGTACGGACATCCAGACGTACCAGGCCGCCAGACCCCTGATGGGTGCCGGGCCCGGCGAGCACTTCCTGATGTTCACCGGCGCGGGCACCGGCCAGGCGCGTATCAATCATGCCTGCCTGACCCTCGAGAACTTCGACGTCGAGTTCGTTCAGAGGGCCCTGGAAGAGCATGGCATCACGCCGAGAGGCACCGGACGGGGTGGGGGAGGTGGTCCGCTACAGCATTGGATATCCCTGCGCATGCCGAATCGCGGCGGCGCGCCGGAAGGCACGCCGGAGCTCTACTTCACCGATCCCGACGGCCTGAGGATCCAGCTTCAGGACGTGGCGTACTGCGGCGGCGGCGGGTACCTGGGCGGGGTGTGCCCATAGGAGGGTGATCGGAAATGCTGGCCTTGATATCTCCCGCAAAGAAGCTGGACGCCGAGAACGAACCGCCCCTGGGCGACTTCACAGTGCCCCAGCTACTGGACAACAGCGAGGAACTCGTGGATACGGTCAAAGGTCTGGGGAAGAGCCGACTCAAGGCCCTCATGAACCTCTCGGACGCCCTGACCGACCTGAACCACGCCCGTTACAAGCGGTACTCCACGCCCTTCACGCCGAGTAACGCCAAACAAGCCGTGTTCATGTTCCGCGGTGACACCTACGTGGGGCTCGACGCGGACACGCTCAGCAAGGATGATCTCACCTACGCCCAGCACCATCTCGGCATTCTATCGGGCCTCTATGGCGTGCTGCGCCCCCTCGACCTGATTCAACCGTATCGCCTGGAGATGGGCTCGAAGCTTTCCACCCGGCGCGGCGAGGACCTCTACGACTTCTGGGGCTCCCGGCTCACTGACGCATGTAATGAAGTCACCGCCTCCCATGAGAACCGCACGGTCGTGTCTTTGGCCTCCAAGGAGTATATCGGGGCGATCCAGCCTCAGGACCTTGCTGGCCCCTTCGTTACCTGCAACTTCAAGGAGATCCGGGACGGCGTACCCAAGACCATTGGGCTCGTCGCCAAGAAGGCGCGGGGAAGGATGGCTCGTTTTATGGTCCAGAACCGCATCGAGAGCGAGGACGACCTGAAAGGGTTTCGGGAGGATGGATATGCCTTCGAACCCGGGCTGTCCACCGATGACGACCTGGTGTTCGTCAGGGATCGCCAGTAGAGACTGCAGGGCCGCTCGCATCAGTGCTCCAACAGTGCTCCATTAGTGCTCCAACGCTGCTCCGCACCCATCGTACTTGGCGGCGACGTGAACGCCACGGACATTCGCGATTATCCAGCGCCCCGCCCCACCGCCCACTCCAGGAGCACGGTCGTGAATACACCGAGACCCGTTCGCACAAGTCTTCTGACGGTCCTTCTTCTTTCGCTGGCCACCGTTGCGCTCGCGCAGGAGCAGGCGAGGACCATCGAGTTCTACAGCCCCGCGGTGGACCGCACGATGAAGTACAACATCTTGCTTCCGGCCGAATACGACAGCTCCGACGAGCGTTATCCGGTCCTCTATCTGCTTCACGGTCTCACCCAAAACTACACGGTCTGGAGCCGCCAGGGTGCGCCGGCCTACGCCGGACTCTTCAGCGATCTGATCGTCGTGATGCCCGACGGCGGCAACGCGTGGTACATCAACTACGCCAAGAGCGAGGGAGGCCAGAGGAACAACTGGGAAGACCACATCGTCCAGGACGTCGTCGGCCACGTGGACGGGAACTACCGGACGATCGCGCGCAGGGAAGGCCGTGCGATGACCGGCCTGTCGATGGGAGGGTACGGGGGCCTCACGCTCGGGCTGCGTAATCCGGAGATGTTCATCTCGATCGGGAGCACCAGTGGGGCGCTCTCCTATGGCCGGGACGCCGCCCGCCGCTTGAGGGGCGAGGGAGAGCCACGCCGAGCCGGTCCCCAGCGCTCTCCCGAGGAACAGGCGGCCCGGGAAGAGGCTCGCCGCAGGCCCAATCCCAGTATCGGCATCGAGGGATTCAGTAGTCAGGTAGAGCGTACTCCAGAGGGTCAGCCGTTCCTGACTGCCGAAGATGCGGATGCCTACGATCCCTTCACGCTGATTCATCAGGTCAGCCCTGAGCGGCTGCCGCACATCTATCTGGACAGCGGCACCGAAGACCGACTGATCGAAGTGGCGAGGGAGCTCGCAATGGTGTTGTTCGAGAACGACATCCCCTTCGACTTCATGCAGATGCCCGGCGCTCACAACGGGACCTACTGGACCCAGTCGGTCGGGCACATCATGTCGGTCCAGTACGAGGTGATGCGGCGCGCCTTGGGGGAGAGACCGTCCAGGCCGCCCAGGAACCGGTAGGCTCCGCAAAGTCGGACCTGTCCGGTCCGGTCAGCCTGGCTAACCCCCATGTCCGATCCCGTTTCCAGTCGAATCGTCGCCATCACGGCTGGTGCCTCCGGCATCGGCCGGGTGGTGGCCGAGGCTTTCCTGGAACAGGGCTCGGTTGTCTACGTCTGTGACATCGATGCTACAGCGTTGAAGGAAGCCGGGGCGGACCGGGGTGTCTTGCACTTCGTGCAAGCCGATGTGTCGCGTTACGAAGACGTGCAGAGGTTTTTCGCCCAGATCGAAGTCGAACAGGGCCGGCTCGATGTGCTCGTGAACAATGCCGGCGTGTCCGGGCCCACGGCCCTGGCCGAGGCGGTCGATCCTGCAGACTGGGATCAAACCATTGCCGTGAATCTGACGGGTCAGTTCTATTGTGCCCGCGAGGCGATTCCACTCCTCAAGGCCGCGGGTGGTGGATCCATCGTGAATTTGTCGTCGAACGTGGCCTTTTCCGGACTGCCGTTGCGCTCACCCTATACCGCCAGTAAATGGGGCGTTGTCGGCCTGACGAAGACGCTGGCGATGGAACTGGGCGCTCACAAGATCCGTGTGAACGCGCTCTGTCCGGGCAGTGTCAGTGGCCACCGTATCGATGGTGTCATCGAGCGCGACGCCGCTGAACGCGGTATGACAGCTGAGCAGATCCGCGACGTGTATTTGCGGCAAAGCTCGATGCGGTTATTCGCGAGCGCAGAAGATGTAGCCAACACGATCCTGTTCTTGACGTCGGACGAGGGCGGCGTGATCTCCGGTCAGGCAATCGGCCTCGATGGGCACACCGAAACACTCGCGAACTGGCTCGACTGAGCCGGACCAGGCGTCTAACCAAAAACCGAAGACTCTGAAATGAAAGCAGCCTGGTATGAGCAGTTTGGAAAAGCCGCAGAGGTTTTGACCATCGGTGAGCTGGAGGATCCGCAACCGGATTCCGGTGAGGTGTTGGTACGCCTGCACGCGAGCTCGGTGAATCCTTCCGACGTGAAAAAGCGTGCCGGGTCGTTTCCCAACTTGTTGGACGATGGCTACGTGATTCCGCACAGCGATGGGGCCGGCGTAATCGAAGCGGTCGGCGAGGGCGTCTCCAGCGACCGCATCGATAATGACGTCTGGGTCTACCAGGCGCAGTATGGCCGGCGCTTCGGGACCGCCGCTGAACTCGTCGTGGTGGGAGACGAGCGCGCTCCACCGTTGCCGGAGGGCGCGTCCTATGAGGTAGGGGCCTGTCTCGGTATTCCGGTCATGACGGCGCACCGTTGTGTGTTTGCCGATGGACCGGTGGCCGGACAGACGATCCTGATTACCGGTGGTTCCGGCCGCGTCGGCCACTATGCGATTCAGTGGGCGCACCAGGGGGGCGCACGCGTCATCGCCACCGCCTGCAATGACGAAGACGACCGGGCGTGCAAGGAGGCCGGTGCGGCTGCGGTCGTCAGTCACCGCGAGGAAGACTGGTCGGCCAAGGTCCTGGCCGCGAATGATGGCCAGCCCATCGACCGCGTCATCGAGGTCGAGTTTGGTGCGAATTTGGCCGAGGTGCTGAACCTCGTACGCATCGGTGCCACGATCGCAACCTATTCATCGACCCAGGTTCCGCAGCCCAAGCTACCGTTCTACCGGATGATGTATCAGGATCTGAGAATCCGGCTCGTCATTGTCTACGCGATGCCGGAGGAAGCAAAGCAGCGAGCGATCGCCGATATCGATGAGGCGTTGCGTGCGGGCACGCTCCAGCACCGCGTGGCGCATGTAGTGGAGCTCGATGAGATCGCGAAGGCGCATGAGCTGATCGAGAACGGCGGCTTTCGAGGTTGCGTGGTGGTCAGGCCCTGATCGTGAGCGCGACTGACACATCGAAGGAGCCGGAGCCGGTGCAAGGTCCACCGTCGCAAGGCCCGCCGCTGCAAAGCCGGGTAGACTGGCCCAGCTTCCTTACCAGCATCGTGATTGTTCTGCTGGTTTCCCTGCCGCTTGCAGTGTATCCCGAGGCGGGCGAGCGTCTGCTGACGACCGGTTATGACTTCATCGCGGACCGGTTGGGGTTCTTGTATGCCTTCGCCGGGCTCGGCGTTTTTGTGCTGCTGGTGTGGCTCGCCTTCGGTCGCTACGGCAAGGTGAAACTGGGCCGTGACGAGGATGACGTCGAGTACTCGGACTTCAGCTGGACGGCGATGCTGTTCTGCGCGCGCGTCGGCGCGGGTCTACTGTACTGGGCGGTGATCGAGTGGTCGTCCTACTACGATACGCCGCCCTTCGGCGTCACGCCGCGATCACCCGAGGCCGCAGATTGGGCAGCGACGTACGGCGTCTTTCACTGGGGCATCACCGCCTGGTGCTTCTACTGCCTGCCGACACTCGCGATCGCCTATCCGTATTACGTAAAGCGCGTCCCTTATCTGCGCTTCAGCACCGGCTGTCACTACTTTCTCGGCGGCGAGAAAGAGACACCGGCGGGACGCATCATCGATCTGTTTTTCATGATCGCCTTGCTCGGTGGAGCCGGCTCGTCATTGGGATTCTCCACACCGATGATCGCCGCCTGCATAGGCCGGCTCACCGGCCTGGAGGTGACCTTCACGCTGGAGGTCCTCTCCGTGATGCTCTGCGTAGCGCTATTCGCCACCAGTGTCTGGTTCGGTCTGAACTGCGGCATCAAACGATTGAGCGATCTGAACCTCGTACTCGCGTTCGCGTTGCTGCTGTTCGTCTTGGTGGTCGGGCCGACTTTGTTCCTGTTCGCGACTTCGCTGAACAGCATCCTCACGATCGTGCCGAATTTCCTGAAGATGAACTGGTGGACCGACCCCTTTACCGACTCGGTATTCTTTCGTGACCGGACGGTGTTCTACTGGGCCTGGTGGATCGCCTATGCCCCCTTTGTGGGTCTCTTTGTCACGCGCATTTCCAGAGGGCGCACGATACGCCAAGTGATTCTCGGTATGACGCTCTATGGCTCGTTGGGCTGCGCCCTGTTTTACATGATCTTCGGTAACTTCGGCCTGTACCTCGAACTGAGTGACACGCTCCTGGTGACGGAGGTCGTCCGGACCTCGGGTGAGCCAGCGGCGATCGTCGCGATTCTCGATCAGCTCCCACTCGCCTCCCTGGTGATCCTGGCCTTCGCCTCGGTAAGCGTGATTTTCTCCGCAACGACCTATGATTCGGCATCGTACATCCTCGCATCCAGCGCCACCCTCCGTCTCGAGGCAGGCGACGATCCGCCGCGCTGGCACCGCTTATTCTGGGCGATCACGCTGACGATTCTGCCGCTGGCGCTGATGTTCATCGGCGGCTACGAGGTGTTGCAAACGGCGGTCCTGGTCGTGTCGCTGCCGATTCTCGGCATCGGCGTGTTGATGTCCGTGGCGCTGGTCAAGCAGTTGGGCGCCGATCGGGCGCGGGCCCAACCATGACCCAGCCTGAGGACAGGATCCTGTGGCAGCCGTCGCCCGAACGTGTGGCGTCGTCGGTCTTGGCCGAGTTTGCGAGCCGCCATGGTCCCTATGCAGGGCAGCCGTCTTTTGATTACGGCGGGCTGCATCGCTGGTCCATCGAACAGCCGGAAACATTCTGGAAGAGTATCTGGGAGTTCGGCGGCGTGCTCGGTGAGCCTGGTGACACGGTATACGAGCCCGGCGCCGATATGCGCACGACGCGTTTTTTCCCCGACGCGACCTTGAATTTCGCCGAGAACCTCCTGCGGCGTTCGGATTCGGGCGAGGCGATCGTCGCGCTCGGCGAGGACGGCCGTTGCCGGCGTGTCACTTGGCAGGAGCTGAACATCGAGGCCGGGGCCTTTTGCGCCTGGCTGGAGGAGGTCGGTCTGGAAGCGGGCGACCGGGTGGTCGCCGTGTTACCAAACATCGCCGAGACGGTCAGCGTGATGCTGGGCACCACCGCGCTGGGAGGAGTCTTCTCGTCGGCATCACCGGACTTCGGCGAGCAGGGCCTGCTGGACCGCTTTGCGCAGGTCGGGCCGAAAGTCGTGATCGCCTGCGACGGATATCGGTACAACGGCAAGATCGTGGACATTCGCGAGCGGATCAGCGCTGTCCTGAAGCAGCTGCCGACCGTGGAGCAGGTCGTGATCGTTCCGTACATGGATCTCGGCGTGCCCGAGGGCATGCTGGACTGGCGCGAGCTGCTCGACGCACGACGCGGCCGTGCCCCCCAGTTCCGCCCCCTGCCATTCGATCACCCGTTGTACATCATGTTTAGCAGCGGCACGACCGGTACACCCAAGTGCATCGTACATCGCGCCGGTGGGTGCCTCCTTCAGCATCTGAAGGAGCATCGCCTGATGGCTGGGCTACGCCCGGACGGGAGGGTTTTCTATTTCACGACCTGTGGCTGGATGATGTGGAACTGGCTGGTTTCGGCGCTGGCCTCCGAGGCGACCCTGATGCTGTATGATGGTTCGCCGTTCTATCCCGACGGCAACCGCATGTTCGATTTCGTGCAGGATGAAGGCGCCATGTTCTTCGGCACCTCCGCGAAGTTCATCGACAGCGTGAAGAAGGCCGGCCTGAAGCCTGCCGAGACACATCCCTTACCTGACCTCGAGACCCTGGCGTCTACCGGTTCGCCGCTGGTCCCGGAGAGTTTCGACTTCGTCTATGAACATATCAAGCGGGACGTGGCGCTGACTTCGGTCTCTGGCGGTACCGATCTTCTGGCGTGTTTCGTCGGATGGAATCCGCAAGGGCCCATATATCGGGGCGAGATCCAGGCGCCGGCGTTAGGCATGGCGGTAGAGATCTGGAACGACGCTGGCGAACCGGTGACCGAAGAGCTCGGTGAGCTGGTCTGCACTCAGCCGTTTCCGACCGTGCCGCTCTGCTTCTGGAACGACCCCGACGGCACACGCTTCAAGTCCGCCTATTTCGACAAGTTTCCCGGTATCTGGTGCCACGGTGACTTTGCGCTGGAAACCCGGCATGGCGGCTACCTGATCATGGGCCGCTCCGACGCCGTGCTGAATCCCGGTGGCGTACGCATCGGTACCGCCGAGATCTACCGGCAGGTCGAGCGGCTCGACGCGGTGCTGGAAGCGGTCGCGGTCGCACAGGAGTGGGACGGCGATGTCCGCGTTGTGTTGTTCGTCGTATTACGCGAAGGCCTGGCACTCACCGAGGCGTTGACGCACGAGATCAAGACACGAATCCGTGCCGGCGCGACACCGCGGCACGTGCCTCAGGTGGTTCTGGCGGTAGCCGATATTCCCCGCACCAGATCCGGCAAGATCACCGAACTCGCGGTTCGCGACATCATCCATGGGCGCAAAGTGAAAAACGTCGAGGCGTTGGCAAACCCTGAGGCACTGGATTGTTTTCGCGATTTGGACGCGCTTGGATAAACTGGGAACGTCTCTCAGACCGAGGTCTGGCAAGTGTCGAAACCTGAAGCGATCGACAAACCGAAGCTCGACAGGCGCGAGGCGTTCCAGGCCGCCGCGTCCGACCTCAACGCGACGTTTGTGCAGGGTAAACGAAGCTCCGGCGACCAGATCCACCTGGAGCACGGTCCATGGAAGGTGGTCCTCGACACCTACGTCGTGAGCAGCGGCCAGACGACCGTCACCTATACGCGGGCGCAGGCCCTGTACGTAGCGAGGGACGATTTCATTCTCCGCGTCACGCGGAGGAACATCTTCACCCGGATCGCGGAGCTCTTCGGCTTCTACGGGCTTCTGGTCGGTGATCATCAGCTCGAGCGCAAGTACAAAATAAAGAGCTCGAACGACCCCCGAGGACGGTCCTTCATGATGGACCGGCGGCTCCGTGAGCTGATCATGGTCTCACCGTCGCTCCGACTGGATATCCGGCGGCTCTCGTGGGGGAAGCGGCGCAAGAAGGGGGACGGAGTCCGCAGCGTAACCGTCCAGACCACTGGAATAATCAAAGACCCGGACCACCTCGCGAACTACGTCCGGGTCGTGGCCGCCACGCTCGACCAGCTAGTGAGGGTTGGTGTGGCCCACCATGAGCCCGTGTCCGAGAGTCGCACTTACGCTCTCAGCCAGCGTGTTTAGGCCGGCGGAACGTCTCCCGGCTCCGGCATATTCGCCAGGCGAAGGAATCCAACCAGCAGGATCGCGGCGAAGAGGTTCATCCCCACTATCCTAACCGGCCCCAAAGATTCCAGCGCCACGACCGAGCCCGACGCTGCAACGGTGCCGGAGAAAGCCAGGGTGCATAGGACCGTCACGGCGAGGAGCGGCTTGAGGCCGATCCTGTGCTTCCAGTCGAACTGAAGGGACGCGAAGACCCCAACCAAGGCGAAGGCCAGGAAGTGCAGGATGGTGAAGGTCGCGATCCGGTAGGCAATCGACAGGCTGGCGAGGAGACCCGACACGCTGGTGAGATCCCAATCGAAGCCAGCAGGGCCGTAGACGGCTCCCGAGAGGGCGCCCGGCGTGGCCATGGGCTGAAACCGTATCAGATCGAGAAAGAAGAAGGAGAGAGCTACCCCTGCGGCGGCGATGGCTCCAGCCTGCGCCCCCCTAACTGCACGACCGAATTTGCTCATCGCTCGGCTCCCTGGAGTGTGTCGCACACCCCCACCCCACCGATTCGCCGTTCAAAATGGGTCCAGCCGCGCGCGCTCGGGTGCGGATCGGGATGGCCACCGCGGCATCGATATCACCAAGAAAAAGCGGCCCGGGATTCATCCAGTCACGTGGAGTCCCGCCAACTCGCAACGCAACCATCCGACCCCCGGGCCAACTACTTTCCCTTGCCACCGAAGTCTGCCTCCGGTTCTTCGCCCTGGGGAGGGCGAAGTAATCTCGACGTCCAAGGATACAATCGGATATCCGATCTGACTGTAGGGCGGGTTCCCATTGATTTGTGGGGGATTTCCTTACAAACAAATCTCTGGCTCCTCGGCTGTAACCCTGCGACCCGAACCTCGCGAGCCGCGCGATCCCTAGCCTTCGCGTACAACCGGGACGGGGAGCAGGCCGACATGTGCGACTTTACCCGACACCGCCCTCGAAACGGTCCTGACGTCGCCATCTAAACAATCCCGACATCTGGCTCAGCATCCCCTCAATAGTTTTGTGATAGGCATTGCGAACTCACGAGGAGGGAGCTTAGGCGTGGGACATGCGATCCATGGGGCGGTTCAAGCTTTACTGCTTGGCCTGCTATTGGCTGGCCTCCCGCCTGGGGTGCTTAGTCAAGAGGTCTCGGTGAGCGGTCAGATCCGGCCGCGTCTCGAGACGCACACCGCACCTGTCGGGGCGTCGCGCGAACTGACGACGATGCGCCTCCGGGTCAGGGTCGAAGCACGTCCGGAGCCATCCGTCAGGATCGTCGCCGAGCTCCAGGACGTGCGGACATGGGGGAGGAGCAGCGCCGACAACCTGGACTGACCGTCTTCCAAGGGCTCAGACTGATCTCCACGGGAAACCCACTTCCGTCCTTCCGTTGGCCAACCAGAACGAGCCCCGCGCCCATCGGTCGAGAAGCCGGCTTGGCCTGAAAGCGGTCCCGGTGCCGCTCATGAGCCCCGCGCTGGGAGTCCGGAATCAGAATCTCCACCGGTTCACCGACCAACTCCTCGGGGGCGTATCCGAACTGCGCCAACGCGCTCGAGTTGACTTCGATGATGAGACCCTTGTCATCGACGACGACGATCCCGTCGGGCGCAGAGTCGAACACCGCTCGATAGTCGAGCGCCATGCCAGACTCCGACGCCTCTACTGAAGGTCCGTCGGTCACACCCTTTTTCTCCCTCGTTCTTGACGGCCGTGATGGGGAGAAACTCCCCACACGGACTTCCGCCGAATCCCGACAGACTCGCAACGGGTAGGCCCGCAACTTAGACGAAAACGTAAGGTAGTCGGGAGGGCAGCATCGTGCAGCAAAACTTGACGCACCCTAGAGCATGGCAGCTGGACCGCCTGCCGGAGCGGGCCGACGTTGTCGTAGTGGGTGGTGGTATCGCCGGAACCTCTGCCGCGTACCACCTCGCGAGAGCCGGGGTCGAAGTCGTCCTCATAGAGCGTGGAAGCATCGGTGGAGGCGCGACCGCCGCAGCGGTCGGGGTCCTCTCTCCGCCCCTTCGCCAGCCGTTTCACGAGACCGTCCACTTTCGGGGACGAGCCGCGGCGATCGATCTGTGGCAGATCGCGGCCCGGTCTATTCACGGTCTCGCCCAATTGTTGTGGGATCGAGGGAAGGCCGAGGAGGCAAGCCTCGACCTGTCTGGCGGCTACGTGCTCGCCGAACCCCACACCACCCATCAGATGCGGCTCGCGTACGAAGCCCTCCACCGAAACGGTCTTCCCGTGGACTGGATTTCTTCGGCTGAGGTCCGCCGTCTTTGTGGAGGTCGCGGATTCACGGGTGGTTACCGGATCGAGGGCGGGGGCTCACTGGATCCAGGAGCGGCCACGGCGATCTTGGCCCAGGCAGCCGAGTCGGAAGGTGCGCACATCATCGAGCACGTGGATGTGATCAGGACGGATCTCGCTCCAGACGAAATCACCTGCTGGGCCGACGGCATCTCCACGAAGTGCAAGGCCGTCGTATACGCCACCCACATCGACTCGGGCCGGTTTTCGGACTTCGTCCAGGAAGAGATCATGCCGATACGGGGCCAGGGTTTCGCTTCCGAGCCGGTGCCCAAGGTCTTTCACGGTTCCTTCTCCACATATTGGAAGCTCAACGCGTGGCGCCAGACGTCGGCCGGACGTGTGCTTATGAGTGGGTGGAGGCACGACGCGTGGGATCGAGCATACGGCCAGCCGCAGCCAGCGCTGGACGATCGCCTTCAGGGTGATCTCCACCGCTGGTTCGAGGCTTCTTTTCCCACCTCGTCACCCCTCCAAGTGAAGGATCGGTGGAGCGGCGTGTTTGGCTGGACCGCGGACTTTCTCCCGATGGTGGGAGCCATGCCGGGGTCTTCCCGAGAATTCATCATCGCCGGTTTTAGCGGCGGAGGTGTCCCGTTCGCCTTCGAGTCCGGTCGTAGCATCGCCCGGAGCGTGGTGAGCGGAGAGCCGATCGACGGTTGCAAGATGTTCTCTCCCGCCCGATTCCAACGCGCCTAGAGGAGGCTAGCCATGTCGCACCTCATTCTCGTGCCCTTGGACGGATCCAAGTTCTCCGAGTCTGCACTCCCCACGGCACTCACGATCGCGCGCCGTTGGAACGCCGAACTGGAGATCGTCACCGTTCAAGAGGACCAATCCATGTTGGCCCACGACCTCTTGCAGTTACCCACACACGGATGGTTCGAGCGATACGTCGGTGAGGTCGCCGACCGGGTCCAGGAGGAGGAGGGTTTTCCAGTTCATAAGACGGTGCTCAAAGGGATTCCGGCCGAGGCGACTCACAACCATGCAGCCGAACGAGGCGTCGATCTTATCGTCATGGCCACGCACGGACGGGGTCCAATGTCACGGTTCTGGTTGGGGAGCACTGCGGACGGTCTCATTCGTCGGTCCACGATCCCCATCCTGTTACTGCGCCCCTGCGAAGAAGGCTCGGGGACCAAGGCGGACTTCAATCCACGAAGGGTGCTCGTTCCGCTGGACGGCTCGGATGAGAGTGCAGCGATTCTCAACCATTTGCTGGCTCTGGCCGGCGACGGTCAGCCGGAATTCGACATCCTGAAGGTCTACCCGTACCCAAAGGCCTTCGCCTCTTCATACCTCCCTCACACGGCTCAGGTGAACGCCGACGTTCTCGAGGAAGGTCGGGCCGCAGCCGTGGAGTACGTGGAAGAACACGCGGCGACGCTGATCCAGCGAGGGATCCCCGCGACAGGACACATCGTCACCGACAGGGAGCCCGCCGCCGGGATCCTGCACTTTGCCGAGCAGTCGGGCGCCGATCTCATCGCGATGTGCACACGCGGCCGCGGTGGGGTGTCCCGCTTCGTCCTCGGAAGCGTGACGGACAAGGTCATTCGGGGCGCTCAGATCCCGACTCTGGTCTGTCACCCTCACGGCCACGAGGTCTGACGTGCGGCAGCGGCCGCGAGGCGTTAGGCCGAGCCGTGTCACCGGACCACCGATGGGGGGGTCCGGAAGGAGGGAGCAGAGAATGGATACCGTGCGTGAAATCATGCAAACCGAGCTTGTGACCGTGGTCCCGGACATGTCGGTACACGATCTCGCAGGGCTCCTCGCCGACAAGGAAATCAGTGGAGCACCCGTCGTAGACGTCGACGGTGAGGTGCTCGGTGTAGTATCGATGACCGACGTCATCCGACTCGCCGCCAATGAAACGGATATTCGCTTGGCCCCGAGACCACTTGTCGAGGGGGAGTTCTCTTTGGAGGCACCACAGGAGGATGACTACGAAGAGTACCAAGACGTCGTCGACTATTTCCGGAACGCTGAAACGCATTGCGTCACGCCAAGACAGGCCGGGAGTGAGGTCGCCGGGAGTGACCTGGACCACTTCGACGTGCGCGAAATCATGACACCAGCGAACTTCCACATACACCCGGACTCGGACCTGCAGGAGCTCGCAGCATTCCTGCTACGTGGGAGAATTCATCGTGCTCTGGTGATGGAGGACGACCGTCTGGTGGGGATCGTCACCATCGTCGACGTCCTACGCACGATGGCTGAGTCAACGTGAGCCTTGGCTCAACCCGGTTCGAGCCGCAGCAGCACCGCGTCGTCCTCCTCGGTCAGCACATAGAGATAACCGTCGGGCCCCTGCCGAACGTCTCGGATTCGCTGCTTGAGCTCGGTGAGCAACCACTCACGTCCAACCTCCTCGCCGCCCGCGTTGAATACGACCCGTTCCAGGTGCCCGGTGTGGAACATCCTCCCCACCATCATCGAGCCGACGAACAGGCTGCCCTGCCAGGCGGGAAATCGCTCGCCAGTGTAGAAGGTCAGTCCGGACGGCGCGATCGACGGCCACCAAACAACCTCCGGCTCTTCAAACGCCGCGAGCCAAGGTGTGTCCGACACCCGGTTTCCATTGTACTCGCGGCTGTACGAGGCGATCGGCCAGCCGTAGTTACGGCCCGACCTGATGATGTTGACCTCGTCGCCGCCCTGAGGTCCGTTCTCGCTCGCCCACAGATCCCCAGTCTCCGGGTGAAAGGCGAGACCGAGCTGGTTCCGGTGCCCCATGGAGTAGATCTCCGGCAGGTAATCGGTGTTGCCGACGAACGGATTGCCGTTGGCCGGCGTCCCATCGTCGTTCAGCCGCAGGAGCTTGCCGAAGTGGGTGCCCGGGTCCTGCGCGTACTCCCCCGTCTGCGCGAACACATAGGAGCCACCGACGCTCATGAACAACGTCCCATCCGGGTGGAACAGGAGTCTGGACGCGGCGATGCCGTCATCCAACCCTTCGGCCACGAAGATGTCGGTCACCTCGGTCAGTGCATCCCCGTCGAGAAGGCCCCGGGCCAACGCAACCGTCAGGGCAGGTTCTCCCTCATGCTCTATCGACTTGGTGTACGTCAAGAAGACGACCCGGTCGTCGTGAGGGTGGAGCGCAATGTCCAGGAGTCCGGCGCGATCCCGACTGGCGAACACTTCCGGCACACCTGGAATGTCCCGCTCCAGAAGCTGGCCGTTGCGGATCACCCGCAGCCTTCCCTCACGTTCGGTCACCAGGATGTCGCCGTTGCTTCTGAACGCCATGCCCCACGGATGTGAGAGCCCGCTGACGATCGGCACCACGCGGACCAGAGGCACCACGTCCGTGTTGATCACGACCGGCCGATCCGGTGGTGGCAGCGCCGGGACCCCGCCACGTGTCTGGGCGGATGCGAACCCGCCGGAAACGGCGGAGAGGGCAACAGCGAAGGTGAGCGCGAACAAAAGGCGTCGAACTCGGATCATGCGGCTCATCGGTCCTCCCATTTGGAACCGTCTTTGTCAGACCACTTCGGCCCGCTGCCCAGTATGCGCCGTAAGTCGTCGTCTTGCAAAGAGCGGAGTCGATGGGACTCGAATGGTCAGCTACACATCCTGAATCAGGGAGCTGATTCCCCCGGATGACCCGCTTGTCCGAGACGGTTGTGGTCAGGGACACCGAAGAGCGGCTTGTGGTCAGGCACAACCGAGACGCATCTTGTCCGCCCATAGGGAGCCTGTCACCCGCCCGAACGCAGCCGAGCGGTACGAATGACCGACGCCACCAAAGATCGTCCGACCAATCCGCCGCCCCCCGATGTGCTCGAACAAGCCGCCGAGTGGAAAGCGCAGGGCTCGGGCGTGGTCCTCGCGACGGTGGTGCGGACGTGGGGCTCCGCTCCGCGACAGGCGGGCAGTCAGATGTGCATCGACGAGCACGGTCACTTCGTCGGATCGGTGTCGGGCGGATGTGTCGAGGGCGCCGTGATCCAGGAGGCCCAGGAGCTCATGGTCCACGGGGGCACCAAAATCCTGAAGTTCGGCGTGACCGACGAGCAGGCTTGGGAAGTGGGGCTCACCTGCGGGGGCGAAGTGGAGATCTACGTCGAGAGGGTGGAGTGAAGGCGGAGCTCCTGAGCCAACTCGTGAAGGATCGGCGTAACGAGCGAGCCGTCGTCCTGACCACGAACCTGGACACCGGGGAGCAGGTCCTCTTTTACCCGTTGGAGACCGAGGTCGGTGGCCCGGAAACCTCGGACGACCTTCAGCAGGCTGCTCGCACTGCGCTCCTGAACGACCGCTCCCAGCCAGTGGACGGCCCGGACGGCCGCTTCTTCCTGCAGGTACACAACACACCGCACCGTATGGTGCTGGTGGGCGCGGTACACATCGGCCAGCCGTTGGCCCAGATGGCGAGCCACGCCGGCTTCTCAGTGTCGATCGTGGATCCCCGGGAGGCCTTCAACACCGAGGCTCGTTTTCCGGGCGTGAATCGCCTCCTCTCGTGGCCGGATGCGGCACTGGCAGATCTGGCGTTGGACCATCGGACCGCCGTGGTCATCCTCACCCACGACCCCAAGCTCGATGATCCGGCCCTGGTGGCCGCTCTAGGCAGTCCCGCCTTCTACATCGGAGCCCTCGGGAGCCGTATGAACCAGGGCCTGCGCCTCGAACGGATGAAGGAGGCCGGGTTCGACGAGGTGGCTTTGGCCAGGATTCACGGCCCCGTGGGTCTCAAAATTGGAGCGCGGACACCGGGAGAGATCGCCACGGCCATTATGGCGGAGGTCATCGGGGAGCTCCGACGGGACGCGACGTGAATGTCCTCCCTCAAGATCGAAGAACGCTTCGAGCTCGACGCACACCCGGACGAGGCCTGGGCCTACCTCACACACCCTGAGCGCATCGTCGTGTGCCTTCCCGGGGCCGAGCTCACCGAGATCGTCGACGAGCGGAACTATGTGGGGGGGGTCAAGGTGAAGCTCGGCGCGGTGGCCGTGGACTACCAGGGGACGGTCGAGTTCACCGAGTTGGACCATGAGCACCGGGTCATCCGGATGGAGGGCAAGGGCCGGGAGCGTCGGGGCGGTGGCTCGGTCACCCTTGCCATGGAGAGCACGGTCCACGAGCTGGAAGGAGGCCGTTGTGAAGTCACGGTCGTGGCGAACATCCAGCTGGCCGGCAAGATCGTCCGCTTCGGAAGGGGTATGATCCAGGTGGTCGCGGCGCAGATCTTCAAGAAGTTTACCACATGCCTGGCCGCTGAGATCGCGACGGGCAAACCACGGGGAGAAGAGCCCGCCGGCTCTAGCTCGGAAGCGCTGTCCCTGCTTCCGCTATTGCTCCGATCCCCCCGATCGTGGCTCCGGCGCCTCCTCGGACGGGGGTAGGCGGGACGCTCAAGACCTGTGCCAATTCCCGCAGGCTGCTCAGGCTGTGCACGGGCCTGAAGTCGTCCACGTGGGGAAGGATGGCCCGGATGCCCTCGGCCTCCGGCTGGAACTCCCGGTAACGAAGGAGCGGATTCAGCCAGATCAGACGGCGGCAGGAGCGGTGGAGGCGATCCATGGCCGCTCCCAAACCCTCCCCCCCTTCCCTGTCCAGCCCGTCGGTGATCAGGAGAACCACCGCCCCCTGCCCCAGCACCCGTCGGGACCACGAACGGTTGAACTCCTCGATGCAGGCCCCGATGCGCGTGCCGCCGTCCCAGTCCTTCACCACATGGCGGAGGCGCTCCAGCGCCGCGTCCCCGTCACGATGCCGTAGGTGACGGGTGGCGTTGGTGAGGCGGGTCCCGAACAAGAACGTATAAACCCGGTCCCTGTCGTTCGTCAGTGCGTGCAGGAAGTGGAGGAGCATCCGGGTGTATCCGCTCATGGACCCCGAGATGTCGCACAGAGCGACGAGGGTGGGAGGCATAAGGCGGCGGGTGTGCCACTCCAGTGGTATGGTGGCCCCTCCGGCCCTGAGCGTCGCGCGGAGCGTGCGCCGTAGGTCCACCTCGGATCCCAGGGCGCTGTGCCGGCGGCGCCGGGTCGGAAGGTCCCGCACCGGGAGCCGCATCCGGGTGATGGCTTCGCGGGCGGCCTCGACCTCCGCAACGGACATCTGCTCGAAGTCCTTCTCCGACAGCACCTCACGTTCGGAGTAGGTCATTCGCAGGTCCACCTCGACCCTCTCGCGTTCGGAACCGGCGCCGGGACCCCCCTCCGCCCAGGCTTCGGCCAGGCGCCGCCGGAGGGGAGAGGGCGCCGGCACGGGCACCTTCGAGAGGGATAAGAGCTCCTCGAGGACCGCGTTTGACGCAGGGCGATCCGACCAGAAAAGCCTGAAAGCCTCGTAGAAGGTGGGCCTGTGCTCACCCCGTCTCACGAAGACGGCGTGTAGCGCCCAGTAGAACTCGTCGGGGCGGGTGACGTCCACCGAGGCCAGGGCCCCCACAGCGTTGAGCACGTCACCCGGACCGGTGGGGAGCCCTGCCCGCCGCAGCAGTCGGGCGAAATCGGTCACACGTTCGGTGAGCTGTTCCCCCCAGGCGGGTCCCTCAGACAACTTCATGCAGGATGGCCAGAGCCGACTCACCGCGCACGCGTGCCAGGTCATCCTCGTACTTAAGAAGCACACCCAGCGTCTCGTTGACTACGTCGCCGTCCAGGCTGGAGCGGCCTAGGGTCAAGAGCGCCCTAGTCCAGTCGATGGACTCGGCGAGACCGGGCAACTTGAAAAGATCCTCCTCCCGCAGCCGCTGGACGAAGCCCACCACCTGCCGTGTAAACTCGTCGCCCGCCTCGGGCACCCGAACCGACACGATCTCCGTCTCACGATCCCGGGTGGGATAGTCGATCCAGTGGTAGAAACACCGGCGCTTGAGGGCATCGTGGATCTCACGCGTGCGGTTGGAGGTGATGATCACCACGGGCGGCTCCTCGGCCTTGATGGTCCCCACCTCCGGCACCGTGATCTGGAAGTCGGAGAGGAGTTCCAGCAAGAACGCCTCGAACGGCTCGTCGGTGCGGTCCAACTCGTCGATGAGGAGGACGGGCGGCCCTTCGGGACGGGGCTCCAGCGCCTCGAGCAGCGGTCTGTGGATCAAGAACTCGTCCGAGAAGACGTCGGACTCGAGGCGTACTCGATCCGTCACGCCCGCCGCCTCGGCGATCCGGATCTCGATCATCTGGCGCGCGTAGTTCCACTCGTAGACGGCGGACGACACGTCTAGACCCTCATAACACTGGAGGCGAATCAGGCGCCTTCTGAGTCCCGTGGCCAGGACCTTCCCCACCTCGGTCTTGCCGACCCCCGCCTCTCCCTCCAGGAAGAGCGGCCTCCCAAGCTTGAGTGACAGGTAAACGGCCGTAGCGAGAGATCGGTCCGCCACATATCGCTCCTGCTCGAGAAGCGAGAGAGTCTCATCGACCGAGTCCGGGATCGATACGCGCCCTTCTATGCGAACGCCTCCACTACACGAACGCCTCCACTACACGCACGCCTCCACCGCACGGCGGGCCATGACCGAAACAAGGTGCGCCCGGTACTCGGCGCCCGCGTCGGTATCCGAGACCAGACCCTCCTGGTCCACGCCGATGCCGTCGAGGCTTCCCGGCGAGAAATCGGACGCCAAAGCGTCTTCCATGGCCGCAACGCGGAAGACGTTGTACCCCGCACCGGACACGGCCACCCGGACTCCGTCACCCTGGGCCACCATGACACCCGTGATGGCGTACTTGGAGGCCGGGTTCGGGAACTTGGCGTAGGCGGCCCTCCCCGGAATCGGGAAGCGGACCGACGTAATGATCTCGTCGTCCTCGAGTGGAGTCTCGAACATGCCCACGAAGAAGTCTTCGGCGGCGATCTCACGCCGGTCGGTCACGACCGTGGCCCCGAGCGCGACCAGGGCGGCCGGATAGTCGGCCGCCGGATCACTGTGTGCCACCGAGCCGCCCAGCGTGCCACGGTTCCGCACCTGCGGGTCTCCGATCCCTCCCGCCAGATCGGCGAGAGCCGGGATGGCCTCCCGCACCTCGCCGGAGCCCTCGACCTCGGTGTGTGTCATCGCGGCTCCGATCACCAGCACGTCCCCGTCCCGCTCGATTCCACGGAGCTCGTCGAGCCCCGCCAACGACACCACGTCGCTGGGGGCCGCCATGTCCAGCTTCATGATGGGAAGCAGGCTCTGGCCGCCGGCCATGAACTTGCCGGCCACCGCCCCCAGTACGGCCTTCTGGGCCTCGGCCACCGAGCCGGGGCGGTGGAACGTGAAGTCATCCATGGGTCTTCCCCCTCAGCTCGAGGCCTGGGCGTCCCGGATGGTGCGCCACACGCGCTCCGGGGTCGCAGGCATGTCCATGTGCTCGACGCCCAGATGGGCGAGGGCGTCTACGACCGCGTTGATGACTGCGGGCGGAACCCCAATGGAGCCCACCTCACCGACACCCTTCACACCCAGCGGGTTGTGGGTGCAGTTGGTCGTGTTGTGTCCCGTCTTGAAGAACGGCAGATCGGCCGCGCGAGGCATGGTGTAGTTCATGTAAGATCCTGTGATCAGCTGGCCACTGTCGTCGTACTTGCAGCATTCCAGTAGCGCCTGCCCGATTCCGTGCGCAAGGCCACCGTGCATCTGGCCCTCCACGATCATGGGGTTGATGATGCGCCCCACGTCGTCGGCACAGGAGACCGCCAACAGGTCGACAACCCCCGTATCGGGGTCGATCTCCACTTCGGCCACGTGAGCGCCGGCCGGGTAGGTGAAGTTCTTCGGATCGTAGAAGGCCGTCTCCTCGAGGCCGGGCTCGAGGCCCTCCGGATAGTTGTGCGGCACATAGGCCGCCAGCGACACGTCAGCGAGACCCAGAGACTTGTCGGTGCCCGCAACCGTGAAACGTCCGTCCTCGAAGACGACGTCGGCCTCGGAAGCCTCCATGAGGTGGGCGGCGATCGTGGTGCCCTTCTTGATGATCTTCTGCAGGGCCTCGAAAATGGCAGACCCACCCACCGCCACCGAGCGGGAGCCATAAGTGCCCATGCCGAAAGGCACCTGGGCGGTATCACCGTGAACCACGTCGATCTGATCGATCCCGATGCCGAGGCTCTCGGCCACGATCTGGGCGAAGGCGGTCTCATGGCCCTGCCCGTGGCTGTGGCTCCCGGTAAAGACTGTCACACTCCCCGTGGGATGCACACGCACCTGTCCCACCTCGAAGAGCCCGGCCCGGGCACCAAGGGCTCCGGCCACCGCCGAGGGGGCGATCCCGCACGCTTCCAGGAACGTCGATAGGCCGATCCCCCGGAGCTTGCCCCGGGACGAGGCCTCCTCCTTGCGAGCCTCGAAGCCCGCCCAGTCGGCCAGGTCCAACACCAGGTCCAGCGTGGGTTCGTAGTCCCCCGTGTCGTACTCCAACGCCACCGGCGTCTGATAGGGGAACTGATCCGGTTGGATGAAGTTCCTTCGCCGGATCTCCACCCGGTCGATTCCGAGCCGGCGGGCGGCCACGTCCACAAGGCGCTCCAGCATGAAGGAGGCCTCCGGCCGCCCCGCGCCCCGGACCGCATCAACAGGCACCGTGTGGGTGAAAATCGCCTTCACTTCACCGTAGATGGCCGGCGTGCTGTAACACCCCGCGAAGAGTGTGCCGTGGAGGTACGTCGGGACCGCCGCTCCGAACGTCGACAGGTACGCGCCCAGGTTGGCCAGGCAGCTCACCCGAAGACCCAAAAAGCGCCCCTCGCCGTCGAGGGCGAGCTCGGCGTGGGTCACGTGGTCCCGACCGTGGGCGTCGGACATGAACGACTCGGAGCGCTCGGCGGTCCACTTCACGGGCCGTCCGATCTTGGACGACGCCCACGTCATGATGACCTCTTCCGCGTAGTGGAAGATCTTGGAGCCGAAGCCTCCCCCTACGTCGGGCGACACCACACGGAGCTTGTGCTCCGGGATCCCCATGACGAACGCGCCCATGAGAAGCCGGATCACGTGTGGGTTCTGGCTCGAGGTGTAGAGCGTGTAGTCGCCGCTCACCGGGTCGTAATCGCCGATGGCCACACGAGGCTCGATGGCGTTCGGGATGAGACGGTTGTTCACGATGTCGATCGGCACCACGTGCTCCGCGCCCTCAAACGCTGCGTCGGTGGCCGCTTTGTCACCGATCTCCCAGTCGAAGCACACGTTGCCCGGCGCCTCGTCCCAGACCTGCGGTGCACCCTCGGCCACGGCCTGATTCAAGAACGCCACCGCCGGAAGGCTCTCGTAGTCGACCTCGACAAGCGCAGCCGCGGCCTTGGCCGCCGCCTTCGTCTCGGCTACGACGACAGCGACGATATCCCCTACGTGCCTCACCCGATCGGCCACGAGCGCTGGGTGGGGCGGCTCAACCATGGGTGAGCCGTCCTTGTTGTGAATACCCCACCCGCACGGCACCCCACCCACTTCGTCGGCCGCCAAGTCGGTCCCGGTGAACACGGCCACCACACCCGGCGCAGATGCGGCCGCCGCAGTGTCGATGCCCGTGATGTTCGCGTGCGCCTCAGGAGAGCGCACGAGGTAGGCGTACGTCTGTCCAGGCCGATTCATGTCGTCGGTGTACCGACCCCTTCCCGTGAGGAAGCGGCCGTCTTCCTTCCGCCGTACGGCGGCCCCGATTCCGTTCTCCGCCATGACTCAGCCCCCCATTTTGGAGGCCGCCGCCTGCACGGCCTTCACGATGTTGTGGTAGCCGGTGCAGCGGCAGAGGTTGCCCTCCAGCCACTCCCGCACGTCGCCCTCCGACGGATCGGGGTTGCGGCTCACCAATTCCATGCCGCTCAGGACCATACCCGGTGTGCAGAAACCGCACTGGAGACCATGATGCTCCTTGAACGCCTCCTGCATGGGGTGGAGCGCTCCGTTCGTCGCGACCCCTTCGATTGTCGTGATCTCGGCGCCCTCGACCTCGGCGGCCAACATGGTGCAGCTCTTGACCGACTTGCCCCCGACATGGACGACACACGCCCCGCACTGGCTCGTGTCGCACCCGACGTGGGTTCCGGTGAGCGCCAGGGTTTCACGCAGAAAGTCCACCAGAAGGGTGCGTGCTTCGACTTCGTGCGAGACCGCTTGGCCGTTTACCTGCATCGAAACGACTGGCATGAACAACTCCCTTGTAGGGGAGAAGATTCACGGCCGGTCCCGAGGGATCCGACCGTGAAGAAGAACGGGTAGGATGGGGAGCGGCAAACCCTCGGTCAAGCCGACTTCCCGATCTTCAACATCAACCGCCACATCCACCATCACGAAGACCCGACCGTGCCGTGGTATCTGCTCGAATGGCGAACGACCAACCCATTACCCGCGTGGAACTACGTCACACACTGGTTCGGCGTGTATATCACGCGCGAGCTCGTGCCGATGCGGCCGATGCCGAAGCGCCGGGCGCGACGGGGGGTGGACGACTAACCGATCAGTTTTCTGCGAGGACGCCGGTTTTCTCGCGTGGCACTGCCGCGGTCTTCGCTGCCATCCAGCTCCTTTGGGACGGCTCGAGACTGCTGTTCCTCGGCGAATCTATCGAGTTGCGCGCCGGGTTCCCAACAGCGACTCTCCGCTGGGTGTCCCCGTTGTGTCGACCACATGAACTGAACATGAACTGAAGAGGAACGACCAATGGTATCTCGACGCGATTGGCTCCGAATCACCGCCGCCGGCGCCGCGCTCGGCCTGAATCCCCGAGTTCTGGAGGCGCTACAGAGCCAGGAGGTCATCACTCGAGCGATCCCCTCCACCGGAGAACGGCTCCCCGTGGTCGGCTTGGGCGGCGCCAACACGTACTCGCGAGTCGCACGCGCCGAGGACTTCAGCACGATCGGGGGCGTCCTGCGGGCTCTCGTGGACGGGGGTGGCAGTGTGCTCGATACCGCAGCGGGCTACGGTGCCTCCGAGGAGGTATCAGGCCGGGTCGCCGAGGAAATCCGGGTCGCCGAGCGGATTTGGTGGGCGACCAAGGTCAACGTGGCCGGCCGGGGCGGCACCCCGGCCGACCCCGCCGCGGCCCTGGCGCAGATCGAGCGCTCCTTCGAGCGCCTCCGTATTCCCGTGATCGACCTGATCCAGGTACACAACATGGGTGATCCGCCGACGCAGCTCGGAGTTCTGGAGCGGCTCAAGGTGGCCGGTCGGGTTCGCTACAGCGGGATCACGACCACGAGCTCGAGGCAATACGCCGCACTTGCGGACGTCATGCGCAACGAGCCGATCGACTTCATCGGCATCGATTACGCCGTCGACAACCGAGGCCCCGAAGAGGTGATCCTACCACTGGCGCAGGAGCGCCGGATCGGCGTGATCGTGTACCTGCCGTTCGGACGGAGCCGGATGTGGCAGCGGATCGGCGACCGCCCGCTGCCGGATTGGGCCGCCGAGTTCGACGCACACACCTGGGCGCAGTTCATGCTCAAGTTCGTAATCGCCCACCCAGCCATCACCGTGGCGACCCCGGGCACCAGCGACCCGGAGCACATGGCGGACAACCTCGCCGGCGGGAGGGGGAGGCTCCCCAACGCGCAGCAACGCGAGCGGATGATCGAGCTGGTGGAGAGCCTGCCGAGGGCCTGAGCTGGTCCTACCCAGAACGTCACGAAGCTCAACTTCGCGATGAGGGGCCGACGTATCACGGCTCTCCCTGTAATGGGGTCTTCTCCTGGAGAGGTGAACGTAATCCGGGACGACGGGCGACGAGTCGAAGGAGCGCGGGGAACCCTATGAGGTCCGCCCCCACCGCAAACAAGGCGGACGCAGCGGTGAGAAGGCCGATCAGAAGGAGAGCCTGGAACCGAGACGCAGCAAGCGCGCTGAACCCGGCACAAACCACAACCGTGGACAGGATCAGGGCGGGTCCCACTTCCCTCACGGCCTCGACCAACTGGGTTTTCAGGTCCAGCGACCGCCGTCGATAGCTCGCCAAAGCCCCGAGGAAGTGGATGGTGTCATCCGCCACGATCCCGAACGCGATGGAGAAGACGATCGCGGTCGACGGTTTCAGATCGAAACCACCGAGTCGCATCACTCCGAGAAGCAGCGCTAGTGGGAACAGGTTCGGGAGGAGGGCCAGAAGCCCCAGGCGCACCGAGCGGAACATCCAAGCGAGCGACACCCACACGAGCATGACCGAGAGGAGCACACCCGGCAGGAGCCGGGCGATCATCTGATCCCAGAATACTTGCATGAGTTTTACCGTACCGGTTACCGCGGCGGTTCCGGACGGGGGCGGAACGGCCTCGAGTCGTGCTTCGAGCCGGCGCAAGAACGGGGTCAGCCGAGATGATCCCCCGTCGAGCACGTAGAGAACCATCTGGGCCACGCCGTCTTCACGGACATACACGTCTTCCAGCGCGTCTTCCCCTTGAAGCTCGGCCAGGAACAACAGCTCCCTCACATTTTCGACCGTCCACTGGTGTGGGGTCGAACGGGCCAATCTCAGAGGATCCGGGATCGAACCCGGCCACGACCCCGAGCTCGCGCACGAACTCCGGGAGGGTCATGGCCCCCAACACAATGGGATCGGACTGGGCGAACGACTGAAGATCCTCGGTCCACTGGAGCATTTCCGGGGAGTGGCCTAGTTGCTCGCTGGGTTGCTCGCCGGGTTGCTCGCCATGGTTCAGGAATACGTTTACCTGGAAGACGCCGTACCCGGACTCCTCGATCCACCGAAGGTCGTCGAGAATCGGATCACCCGGCTTCAAATCGTCGATCAGGAGGGCGTTCACCCGGAGGCCCGCACCGAGAAGCAACCCGCCGAAGAGACATGCCGCGAAGATGGAGATCACGGGACCGGGCCTCATGTGGATCGTCCGTTCGACTCTCCGGACGATCGCTCGACACCACTCGTCCGCTCGGCTTTCTAGTGGGCCGAGATCGGTGGCGAACGTGAGCAGAACAGGAAGAAGGGTTAGCGTCACCAGATACGTGAGCAGGACCGCGATCGCAGTGACTACGCCGAAATCCACGATCACGCCGATGCGCGTGGCCACGAGACCCAAGAAGCCGAGCGCGGTCGTGAGAGACGTGAAGAAGCAGGCATTGGAGAGGGACGAGAAGGCGTCCACGGTTGCATCCCGGACGCTGAGGCCGTCCTTCCAGCGCCGGCGGGTGCCGACGAGCAGATGTGTCGCATCGGCGATACCCACAACGAGCACCACGATGGGCATGCTGCTCGTGAGCACGGAGATCTGCCGGCCCACGAGACCCATCCCGCCCAGGGTCAGCACGATGGCTGGAAGGACCGCTGCGAAGCAGAGCAAGGCGAGCCGGATTCGTAGGAAGTATACGAACAGCACCGTCAGAGAGATCAGCGACCCGATCCCGAGCAGCTTCACGAGATCCGACTCGAGCGCGAGCGGAATCGTGACGCGGAGGATCGGCAGACCGTTCAAGACGATCCGACCGGCATCAGGTGACATCTCCGCGATCCGCCCCTCGAGGTCGCGGGTGAGCTGGCGCCGCCGCGGATCGTTGTTTTCACCGGGATCGAGGTATCCGTGTACCCCGAACACGGTCAGATCGTGATTCCAGAGTGATCCGGAAAAGAGCGGATGATCCCGCCGTGCCTCGACGATTGAGCGCAGCCGAGTCTCAGTCAGGTCGGCCTCGTCCGCGAGGCGTACGAAGGTGACGACGGGCTGCTGGTCCTCGAGCGTCTCCTCTACGAAGTCGGTCTCCCCGATCCAGCGAACGTCATCCAGGCCCGCGGTGCGGAACGATTCGGCGAGACGCTGCAGCGTGCTGAACTCCTCGAGGCCGAATGGCCCGGTGACCTCCAGCAACGCCGAAACCTGCAGGTCCTCCCGGGGGAAGTGGGTCTTGAACTCGTCGAAGACCTCACGCTCCGGTCCGCCGAAGAGAAAGAACTGTTCCGCCGAATAGTCGACCCGGAGACTCCTCAGGCCCGACAGAGCGACGACCAGCAGTACGGCGTGCCCTGCGAGGACGAGGGCGCGATGTTCGGTGAGGAAACGGAATACCGTCTCGGCGCGGAATACCGTCTCGCGGCGGAAGCTCATGAGGCCCGTCCTGAGAAGCTTGGATTCATCCGGCGAGCAACCAAAGGTGGATCGGGAGAACGAGCCCTATCGCGACTGCGACGCTCGCGGCCTGGAGCCGCATGTTCCACGGGGGAGCCGCGGGCCACCCGGGCAACCTCCGGGCGGTCCAGTAGATCAGGACGGCCAAGACCGTCAAGGCGGCCGTCGTGGCGAGCGCCGTCGTCGACAACCCGTCGGGGAGCCGCAATCCGACGGGCCCTATGAACAGGAACGCTGCAGCCCCCAGGGCAAGTGTGGTCAGCAGGGGCGGGGGAAGCCGACCCGCAACGCCGAACGGCTTCAGCTGTGTAGCTGCGACAATCGCAAACTGGGCCACGACCGCGCCCGTGAACGGCCCGACGAACGCCTCGCACGGCTCGAGCCAAGGAGGCACGCCGTCCAGGGTGGTAACGAGATCGTGTGCGATCAGGAGAAGGATCGGGACTACGGTTGCGTAGAAAGTCGCCAGGACCTGGAACTCCGCGGTCGGCAGTGGTCCCGAGGCGCCCTTGTACTCGCGTATTCCGGCGGTGTACCCGCGGCTTCCCGCGATATACGCGCGCATTCCCACGATCCCGATGAAGCCGAGAGCGGGCGCCAGCATCCACTCCGGGCCCCCCAACGAAAAGACCAGATAGAAGAACAGCGACGCGGCCATGACACCGCTGGTTTTCATGAGCCGCGAGCGCCGCGCCAGGAGGCTCACGAGAACCAGGATGGCAACGAGCACACCCGTGTGGCCGGCGATCACAGCGGGCGACTCGGGTGTCAGCCTGAGAAGCAGATGGTAGGTCACGAGGGGGACGAGGAGGTTGTCGCTGCCGTGCAGGCTTATGCCCTCGAACAGCGTGACGACTGATGCGACCTGGACGGCGACGAGAACGCTGACGGAGCGGTCGACCTCTGTCATCAAGAGGAGCGTCACATGGACCGCCAGGAAGGTCACGAGGAAGAACGACACCGAACCTTCGATGGAGCGGCGGTCCTGCTCGACGTCGTACCGGGTGCGGCCGTACGTCGAGCCGAGCAGAGCGGCAGCCGTGTCGGACACAACAAGGGCGAGCGCGGACGCCAGATAGAAGGCCGGCTGATCGTACGCAATCGCGAACAGGATCACGACGGCGAGGGGATAGAAGAGACTTCCGTGGGACTCCCTGGTCACGCCGTGCACGCTCCTCAACAGGCCGGCACGCCGCGTGCCCCAAATGAGGACAGAAAACACCGAAACGAGGACAAGCACAGACCAGCGACTCGTGAAAATCCACGGGAACGCCAACACGAGAAGCCCGCCGGTGAAGTGGACGAACTTACGGCTCCACTCAACGGGAGGGTTTCCGTACCGGCGCCACAGCTCCGCCGCGGCGAAGATGAGGAGGAACCCGGTGCCCACCGCAACAACACGGAGCACTTCAGACATCGTTCACACCCTCGGCCATATCCTCGGCCACACCCCCGTCTCCGACCTCATCTACGTGGAACGACTGGTAGAAGAAGGCGCGATCCCGCTCGTGCAGGACCCGTGCGAGCTCGTCCAGGGAACGCACCTGATCCGCTAGGCGCGCCGGCACCCGTCGGGGCACCATCATGTTCCAGTAGATCAGACGGGCGCCCGGCGCGGCGCGGTCCAACAACGCGCCATAACAGCGTTCATGCTGGGCCGGGCTCATGTACTCGAAGATGTCCGAGAGATTAAAACCGTCGAAGCGTCCGACCACTTCCTCGACACGCCCGTGACGTATCCGAAGGCGGCTCAGCCGCTCTCGAATCTTCTGGCGGTGCTCCGGACGGAGGTACCGGGGCAGCGCCTCGGCCCGGTATCGGCCGGTCAAGATACACGTGAGGTACGGGTTCGTGTGTGTGGGGAGGGTCGTGAACCCTCGGCGTGACCGGTCCCTGACGCGCGAGGCCACCGGGCCGTCCACATGGTGGAAAAATGCCGGGTCACGCCCGAGGCGCCCCATGACGGCTCGACTGAAGAACACCCGAAACATGAGCCGCCAGCGCCAGCTATCCCATTCGCCACGGTAGAACGTTTCGCGCTCTTCCCCCGACCGTGCGCTCAACAACGCCTCCACCCGATGGCGCGGGTGTATCCATCGCAGCACACTTCGGCGGAACGTGTGGAAGTACGCCTCGAATTTTCCGGCGTGCACCAGGCCGCTCTCGACGAGCTCGGGTCGGTGGTCCCAGAACGTGCGCGCGAAGTCGGGGAGCTTATCGCGTAGGGAGCGGTAACGGCTCAGACGATCCGACGCCTCGGTCACTCCGAGGAATCCGAGCAGTTTGGCGTCGTCGAGTTCGCGGAACGCGGCAACTCGGAGCTCGAGGCATGCAAGCTGCGCGAGGCTCAAATCGACAGCCACCACCTCGGCGGGGTCGAGGGTCAGCAACGCCAGCGCGTTGTCTCCGGCCGAGGCAACGGAGAGAAGTCGCCCCCCCTCGGCCACGGGCGCGAGCGCCTCGCACAGGACGTCGGCATCCTCCCAAACACTCCCGTATCGAATGGAATCGAAGGAGGCACGTTCCTCGATCGGGCGGTCGCACCTCGGCTCAGGCATGGCCGTTTGGTCTCCCAAGCTCCGCGTGAGCTAGCGCGAACTCACCGGCGCACATCGCGCCCGCAATGGAGATCTCCCCCGCCAGCGCCAGTGCCACTGTGATCTCGGCGAGCTTGGCACTTCCCCCTTCTCCCACGCACCCCAGGATGCGAAGACACTCGGAGGCGGTCGACAACCTCGTCCCTCCCCCAACCGTGCCGACGATCAGGCTCGGCAGGGTCAGGGAAGCGTACAGGTCGCCCGAGTCTGTCACCTCCATTCGGAGCAAGGCGACACTGGACTCGCTCACACAAGCCACGTCCTGCCCACACGCGAGGAACAGCGCCGTCACCGCATTGGCGACGTGCCCACTCACGCCGATGGAGCCCGTCTGGACGGCGCCGACGAAGCTCATGCGCCAGTAGTCGGCGATGCGCTCGGGGGTCGTTCGAAGCCGTTCTTCGACCAACACACGCGGCACAACCACCTCGGCAGTCGTGTGACGGCCGCGTGTCTCGAAAAAGTTGAGCGCCGTCGCCTTCTTGTCGCCGGCCATATTCGACTCGATGACCCAGTACTTCGGGTCGACGGGCGTACGCGCCATGAGGTCCTCGCACACCGCGGCCGTACAGATCGTGACCATGTTCTGCCCTGCGGCGTCGCCCGTATGGAAGTCCAGGATGAGGTACACGAGGTTGGCCTGCAGCTGGACCCGCATTTCGAGAAGCCGGCCGTGGCGGGTCTTTCGCGAGGCCACTTCGCGCATCTGCTCGAACTCGCCCACCGCCCAGGCCGCGAACTGAACGGCCTCCCCCATCGTCTCGAACTTGAAGCCAGGTGCACGCTGAACCTGTTCGACGGTGGTGACACAAGCGGCTCCGCCGGACAGGGTGACCAGGCGGGCGCCCCTCGAGTAGCTGGCGACCAGCGCACCCTCCGTCGTGGCGAGCGGGACGTAGAAGTCCCCAAAGGCGTGCAGCCCATTGATTCTGAGAGGGCCGATCAATCCGGTGGGGACCCGGGTCATCCCGATGTAGTTCTCGATGTTCCCCTGGAGCGTGGCGGGATCCGGCGATTCGGCGCGGCCCGACAGGTAGGGCAGTGGCCCCGCTCGATCCTCCGCAAAACACAGTCGCTGCGTTGTGGCGGCTGCGCTCGGGTCACGAAGGCCGGGCACACTCTCCGGTATCGGCCGCACCACCGGGGTTGTGGGCGCGAGCTGCTTCTTGAGCTCGGCCATGGCACGGCCTCGGGTCAGCCTTCGAGCAACCTCGAGAGCACGGTTGTGGGGGATCGGCATAAGTCGGCCTCCATTGCAGTGTAAATAACTGCCTGAAGGATGCGCTTTCGGGGGTGCTGGCGTGATACGTCAAATGACGTAGGGAGGGGCTGATTACTACGTAGTCGTGCTTATCGAACAGTCGTGCTATCGAGCCCGGGTCAGCCTCTTCTTCCCCCCGGAGCCCCTTTCGGTCTAGGCCTCGAGGGTACCGCGCGGCTGCCCGAAGACCTCATGCTTATCAGATATGAGTCGAGCGCTCGTAGGCGCTCGTGAGCGCTGGAAACAGGGGGATTTGGCCGATCTTGCGCTGGTGGGCGCTCGCCATCGCTGGCCAGCGATGATACAGGTTGTGATACAGCGTTCTCCGCACCGACCAGATCAAGAGGCTACTCCCCTCGAAGCGTCGTGGCTGCCAGTTGCGCTCGCCACTACCCCGCGCCCCCGTTCGGCAGCACCACCGGCAGCCCCCCCGACCAAAGATCAGATCCCCAATGATTCTCCGCAAAGAACGTATCGCGTGTGGAAGACACCTATGGCCATCCCAGCCACTATCGCCAGAGGGGCGAGGTGGTGGAGTATCGGATCGGGTTGGAATAGGGCCGCGCCCGCCGGTCTCTGCTGTTACCGGAGGTCAGCGCCACCCCCTGAGCGCACCGGCCTCCCCAGCTACGGCAGACTCAGCGCTATGAACTCGGCTGGCCAATCCTCGTTTTGGAGGGCCACCACGATGTACTGCTTACCCTCGTACATGTAGGTCATCGGTGCCCCCGTCATCTGCGCGGGCAACTCCATCTCCCACACGACGTCCCCGCTTGCCTTGTCGTACGCGCGGAACATTGGGTCGCCGTAGTTGGGAGAGATCTCGACCGGCATCCCTGGGGGGACCCTTGGACCACCAGCTGCCCAGCCGCCAGCCTCAGCAATAAACAGCAACGTGCCCGTTGCCAGCGGTGAGGGGCGGCCCGGATTGCCGAGCGGGCCCAGATCGAGATGTCTAATCGCGGGGTGGTTACGCGGCCCATCTCCGTTCGGCACCTGCCAGACGATTTCTCCGGCGTTCATGTCGAACGCAGTGATCCGGCCGTAGGGGGGCTTGAAGAGAGGCAACCCCTGAGGGCCGCCGATCCACCTGCGGGTCCCCTTTAGGTACCGGAGGTTCGTGCGTTCAGGATCACCTTCGATGATATCGGCGACGAAGGGTGCGGTGATCGACGGCACATAGAGCATGTTCGTCTCGGGATCGAACGCTGCCCCTTGTACGTCGGCACCTCCCTGCGATCCCGGTAGCTGGATCGTCCCCAGGTTCGCATTCGGCCCGTCGCCACGGACCGTAGGCGGAGTGAAGAGCGGGCCCGTGGTGTAGCGTTGCACAATTTCGAGCGCCTCGGCACGCAGCTCCGGCGTGAAGTCGATCAGGTTGTCCTCGGTCGAGCCCTGGCGGTCGAAGGCCGGGGGCTTGGTCGGAAACGGCTGAATCGGCGAGGTCCGTTCGCCCGGGGTTTGCGACTGGGGCACGACGCGTTCTTCAATTGGCCAGACTGGCTCACCGGTCACCCGGTCGAATACGAAGGCGAACGCCTGCTTCGTGAGCTGCGTGACGGCCTGGATCGGACGCCCATCCACAACCAAATCCATCAAAATCGGGGCCGTAGGCGGATCGTAGTCCCACAATCCGTGATGTACGAGCTGAAAGTGCCAGACGAGTTCGCCCGTCTCGGCGTTGACACAGACCAGACTCTGGCTGAAGAGATTGTCACCCAGGCGATGACCACCGTACATGTCGCTCGTGGATGAGGTCACGGGCATGTAGACGTAGCCGAGGTCAGCGTCGGCGCTGAAAAGTGACCACACCGGCGCGTGCCCGGTGTACGCCCACGAGCCGTCTTCCCAAGTCTCGTCCCCGACTTCACCGGGCTGCGAAATGGTGTGAAAGAGCCAGCGGAGCTCGCCGGTCCGCACGTCGAACGCTCGCACATCAGCACGGAAGGCCTCCTTGCTGAGGAAGTCGTCCGTCAGCGATTGGCCGAGGACGACCACATCGCGCACGACCGTGGGTGCGCCGCCCCAGCGGTAAGTCGCTCCCTCCTGGAGCCCGATGGTCAGATCGACCCGGCCTGCCTCTCCGAAATCGGGATACGCTTGGCCGGTCCGTGCGTTGAGGGCGTACAGGTATCGCTGGCGCTGCACCAGGATTCGCCGGTCGGTGCCGTCGGTCCAATACGCCACACCGCGAGTCGAGGCCCCCGCCAGATAACCCTCGGGTCCCTCGTCCATCGGCTCCTGAATCCAGAGCGTCTCGCCCGTGCCCGCGTCGAACGCCTCCACCAGTCCCACGCTATTGGGGCTGTAAAGCACGCCGTCGACCATGAGGGGTGTCCCGATGAGCGAGCGGCTACGGACGTTGGGGACCTGGTCAACGATGGATTGATCGACCCCCGGCCGGCTCCAGGCGATCCGCAGGTCTCCCACGTTGTTCCTGCTGATCTGGTCGAGGGGAGAGTACTTGGTCGCACCGGCATCGGCGGCGAACGCACGCCACTGTCCGTCGGTGGCTCCCTGCTGAGCGACGGCCGGCATGGCAACAGCACCCATCGCAACGGCCCCCATCGCTACGGCACATGAGATCGTGTACAGGAGCACACTCATACTGTTCTCCGGCTCATCACGGTGAGGGATAGGGATTCTAAAGACCCTTTCCGAGTCCGGCACCCCGCTTGAGCGAGGCGAGATCCTCCCCTCGCAAAGCTGACCTCAGGCTAAGATGAACGCTCGCCGTCCGGCCATGCAAGGACGAGACGATCGGATGCGTGGATGGGGTCGCGGCAGTGGTCGAGCGCGAAGGCCGCTACCTCGTCTGCCAGAGGCCCGAACACAAGAGACATGGTGGCCTCTGGGAGTTTCCTCGGGGCCTCCTCTTTCCAATACAAGGGTCCTGGCAGCCCAAAGCAAACCCGTTTTGTTACTGCCAGTGTTATTGCCCTCACGCCTTTCTTGTTACAGCAAAGCCCCACAAGGCCCTAAGACCAAGCGGGGCTTCATCTTCCAACAATGGGCCTGGGTAGACTCGAACTACCGACCTCACGCTTATCAGATATGAGTCGGGCGCTCGTGGGCGCTCGTGAGCGCTGGAAATAGGGGGATTTGGCCGATTTTGCGCTCGTGAGCGCTCGTCAGCGCTGGCCAGCGCTGATACAGGTTGTGATACAGGTTCTCGTCACGCACAACCAACCCAGTCCCATTCCGGCTCCCGATCCCTCCGCTCTGCCTTATCTCGCGAGCTCAGGACGGTATTCTCCAGCATGCTGCGTTTGCTGTAGCCTGAGGACGTGTGCCACTCGCGTCGACCGAGTTCTCGGATCGAGCGGATGTTGCGGTTCCGCTCCCTCAGTGCGGCCGAGGGCTTTAGACTCAGCCGAGCGTTTCGCCCAGGTGGAATGAGCACCCGCACCGCTCGTCCTTCTTCTCGTCTCCGCAGGACCGCTTCCTACTCAGCCCAATTCCGTACCCGATACTGAAACTTCGCGTGCTTGTACTGGCTTCGCTTCGGATACTTCATGGGTGGCGGCTCCGGGTCAGGGGCTTCTCATCACAACGAAACCTAGATCAGGAGCCATGCACCAACGCCCCTCGAAGTCAGTCGAGCCCGGCGAGCTCCATGCTCAGCTCACGCAGTTGCCGCCGCGCTTCCATGTCGTAGGCCTGATCGTTCGCGCGCGCCACGTTCATCGTGTTGAAATACTGTCCAGCCTCCGGCGAACGGGCTGCGTTGATGACGAAAGTGGCGCCCTCTTCCGCGCTCATATTCGCCGTTAACCCTCGCTCGCTTATCATGCTCGTATCGAGGTAACCGCCCGGGTGCACGGCGTTTGTCGTCACGCCCGTGCCGGCGAGCTCCTCAGCCATATCGAAGGTCATAAAGACCTGAGCCAGCTTGCTCTGCGCGTAGGCACGCCCTCCCTGATACGGCTCGCTCTCGAGCATTACGTCGTCGAAGTCGATGGCACCCCCTCCCTGCGCTGCCGAAGAGACGTTTACGATGCGGGAGGGCGCGCCCGCACGGAGGAGTGGGAGGAGCTCGCGGGTGAGGAGGAAGTGCGAAAGGTAGTTCACGGCGAAGCGAAGCTCGTATCCGTCGGCGCTTACCTCGCGCGGGGCGCCGTCATGGCCCCTCCCGATCCCGGCGTTGTTCACGAGGAAATCCAGGCGATCGTAATCGCGGGAAACGATCGCAGCGAGTTCTCGAACCTGTGCGAAAGAGCCCAGGTCCGCCTGAATGAACCGAGCCTTGCTCCCCTTCTCCTCGGCCTCCTGCACCACGGCCTGGCCGCGCTCGACGTTGCGCCCGTGCACGATGATGTGCGTGCCCGGTCCGGCGAGCATGAGTGCGACCGCGCGTCCGAGCCCACCGGTCGACCCCGTCACCATGATGACCTCCCGTCCCTCGACGGCACTGGCCGGAACCTGGGCCGAAAGCCCTCCCACTCCGGAAGCGAGGCCAGTCAGGAGAAGGGACAAGATGCCCCAGCGCCCCGCCTTTGCGCGGGGCCTGGCAAGAGTGGTCGCTCCGGTCTCGTGCGAACGGTCTTCTCCTGTCACCATCGGTCAGACTCCGGTATTGGACGATTTGGACGGCATGCGCGTAGAACCTTCGGCCCCGACATTAGGCGTACACTGTAGGTTCCGCAACAGATTCCACACCTTCCGGACCAGCGATCGCGGTGCCCAACGGTCCCTTGTCGTTTTGGTCACGGACCTGTTCGGCCCTTGCGCCATCGGGCCTAGGGGAAGAATGCTTGCCGGAGCCGTCGGGTCCGCCCAGATTCACACGCTCTAAAAAGTGCGAACGCCGTGCCGACCCGACGCCTCGCTCAGCTCGAAGGAAACACACCGTCCCAGGAACTCTACGATGAACCGTGCACTGACCATCGTCCTATTGGCCATCCTCTCCGCGGGACCGCTCTCTGCGCAGGCGCCACTCGATCTCATGATGAGGGTGGACCGGAGCAACAACGCCGCAGACCCGGAGATGTACGTTGACTACAGTGCGGACCCGGACGACGTCCCCGAGGTCACTGTCACGGCGGTCGAGAACGGGTTCCAGGTGGTCACGGGCCCAGCCGTGACGCTCTGGCGGCCCGAGCAGACGGTACGAGGGAACTACACGTTGAGCGGACGCTTCACCCTCCTCGAGCCGAGCAGCCACCGGAACTTCTACGGTTTGATCTTCGGCGGCCGGAATCTCAACACCGAGAATCAGCGGTACCTCTACTTCATGGTGGCGCAGACCGGTGTGTACGTGATCATCAATCGAATCGACGACACGAACACGAACCACATCCAGACCTACACGGAGCATCCGGCGGTGCAGCGTCCCGACGCGAACGGACGGTCGGTGAATGAGCTCGCTTTGCGTGTCGGCGCGGAACAGATCGAGTTCGTCGTGAACGGCACGGTCGTCCACGCCGCGGCGAAGGCGGGGCCACTCCTGGAAACGAACGGCATCTGGGGCGTTCGGATCAACCACGTCCTCCCCGGCGTCGTCGTCGAGAATTTGAGCGTCAGTCCGATGGACTAGATGCGCTCGGAGTGGTGCCATGACTTCCCCTCCAGAAAACGGGGACCAAGGCCGACGGACTGTGCAGGTTCCTGTGCAGGTTGACGCGGCGTTGTTGCATGGCTCGAAGCAGAGGACGAATCCCCCGTCCCCCGGCTCGGTTCAAGCCAGTTGGTAGCTGTTCGGGATCCCGAAACTGATCATCGTGTTGAGAATCTTGCTCGCCAGCTGAGTCTCATTTCGTTGTCCGTCAAGGGTACGACTTCGCATACTTCGACCGATGATCGTCTTGTATCGGTACATGGTGTTCTCAACCAGACTGCGCTTGCCGTAACCGGACAGGGCGTGCCACTCACGTCGTCCGAGCTCTCCGATCACAGGTGCGAGGCAATATGCAGTATGGGTACGTGCTACCGGCCCACCCCACGCCCGTTCATCCCCAAGATCATTGCACCTTTGATCGGCGTGCATCCCGTTTGCATCTGCTAGGCGCTTAGGAGCGGACGCGTGGTGAGGACTCAGGCCAAGCCTGTGCTCGCATCCGCGGGGCGTTTGAATATCTCTGTCGTGCAGCCATTTCGAGCGTGAACGTGCACCTCAAGGTGCGCACTGAGCGGACGGATTGGTCTAGCTACTAGACGAACGGGGTGCCGACCGCCTGCTTGTGAGGTAGGAGTCGTCAGAATCGTGCGTCCCGTTACTCCAAGCGAGTCGCCTCGTGTGCAGTAGGGGCAAAGATTTCTAACAATGGGCCTGGGTAGACTCGAACTACCGACCTCACGCTTATCAGGCGCCTGAGTAGGGGGCAGAATCACGGCAGGATGCCGGAAAAACCTAGATGGATCGCGCGATATGCCGCTTTCGCGATTCTTCGATGTCGTGATCTGCCGGGTTCAATCGACAGGACAACCGACAGGACACGCGACCGGAACCGGCCATGGATCGCCTTGTGCGCGTACGGCCGCCATGTCGTATCATGACAGCCACGTTCTCGTGGCCTCGAGGCACTCATGCGCGATCCTATCACCCGTCTGAACGCCGCCCTAAGGAAGGTCTGAACAACCCCCATCTTGGGAGGAACGCGATCGGTTGCGGTTCGAAGATCCGGTTCGAAGACCTATCGGAGCGATGAAGTGCTGGCTGGCGCGCCGGAGAAACGGTCCGAACCGTCAGGAAGTCGCTTCGATGTGTCCGGCTCCCGCCCTCGCGGGGCCCATGGGCGCATGGGCCCCGCGTTATCCGGTCGCGTAGCGGCCAGCGATGAGCAGATTCGAGAACCCGAGCAGCAACGCGATGCGCTGCGTGTTCTTCGCCAGTCCCCGGTAGCGCACCTTACCGTACCCGAAGCGCCGCTTCACATACAAGAACGGATGCTCCACCTTCGCCCGCACCGATGCCTTGCGCTTCTCGGCCGCCGCCTCGGCGCCGTCCCGATCGAGCAGGCGACGCTTGCCCGGCTTCATCGCCACCTGCCAGGCGACGTCGCAACCCCTGTTCTCCGGGCGCTTGTCCACACCCTGGTAGCCCGCGTCGCCCCATGCCTCCGTCTCGTCACCATGCAGCAGCACGCACGCCTGCGTCACGTCCGCCGCGTTGGCGGCCGTCGTCGCCAAGCTGTGCGCCAGACCCGATTCGGCGTCCACCCCGATATGCGCCTTCATCCCGAAGTACCACTGGTTTCCCTTCTTCGTCTGGTGCATCTCCGGATCCCGTTCTCCCCTGCGGTTCTTCGTCGACGACGGCGCGTCAATGATGCTCGCATCCACGATCGTCCCCGTCTTCAACCGATGCCCGAGAGACGCCAGATGCGTATTGATCTCCTCGAACAACCCCATCCCCAAGCCCTGCGTCTCCAGCAGGTGGCGGAAGTTCAGGATCGTCGTCTCGTCCGGCAAAGAACCGCTCAGGCGCAGACCCGCAAAGCGGCGCACTGACTCCACCTCGTAGAGCAGATCCTCCATGCCCGGATCGCTCACGTTGTAGAACAGCTGCACACAATGAACCCGCAGCATCACCCCAAGCGGATAGGGGCGGCGGCCACGGCCAGCCTTCGGATAGAACGGCTCGATCCGATCCTCCAGCTGTTGCCAGGGAATCAGCCCCTCCATCTTCTCCAGGAAAATCTCCCGGCGCGTCCGCCGCTTCTTCGAATCGTACTCCAGCTCCGCGAAACTCATCTGAAGCTCCATGGCCCGCTCACAACTCCCCGGTCGTTTCATACCATGAAACTACACCCGTCTTGTTCAGAGCTTCCCTAAAGGGCCGCTACTCGATCGAGCGGGAGCTCGGTGAAGGTGGGATGGCCACCGTTTACTTGGCCGACGACGTGAAGCACCGTCGCAAGGTGGCCGTCAAGGTGCTCCGCCCCGAGCTCGCCGTGACGCTCGGCCCCGAGCGGTTTATGCGCGAGATCGAGATCGCGGCGGGCTTCTCGCATCCGAACATCCTCCCGCTCCACGACTCGGGCGAGGCCGACGGGCTACTCTACTTCGTGATGCCCTACGTGGAGGGTGAGTCACTCCGGCAGCGGCTCGACGCGCAGAAGCGGCTTCCGCTTGATGAGGTCCTGGAGATCACGCGTGAGGTAGCGGATGCTCTAGACTATGCACATTCACAAGGGCTCGTACACCGCGATATCAAGCCGGGCAACATCCTCTTCCAGGCCGGCCATGCCGTCGTGAGCGACTTCGGGATCGCTCGAGCCTTGAGCGCGGCCGGCGGCGAGGAGCTGACGCGTACCGGCGTCGCGATCGGCACGATCAAGTACATGAGCCCAGAGCAGGCAGCTGGTGATGCGCACGTGGATGCCCGTACCGATGTCTATGCGCTCGGCTGCGTCCTTTATGAGATGTTGTCCGGCGAGGCGCCGTACTCGGACGGGAGCCCCCAAGCCATCCTCGCGAGGAAGATCGCGGGGCCTGTGCCCGGTCTCCGTGGAGAGCGGGACGACCTTCCAGCGAGCATAGAGGAAGTCGTCACGAAGGCGCTCGCGAGCGAGGCGGACGATCGGTTCGGAACGGCCGGCGCCTTCTCCGTGGCGCTGATCGAGGCCAATACGGTCGAGGCCCGTGCTGCGGCGGACCGGCGGACGGGTAGGGCTCGCCGCCGCCGCGTGAGCGCGCTGGCTGCGGGAGTGGCAGCACTCGGTCTCGGAGCGTGGTGGCTCTCCACACTGCTTCTCGGGCCCGCCTACGAGTTTCTGGCGGTGCTTCCGCCGACCGACCTCACGAACGATCCCGACCAACAGTACCTGCTCGCCGGTGTGCACGACGGTCTCATTACGGAGCTGCAGAGAGCGGGTGTCCGGGTGATCGCAGCGAGCTCCGTAATACAGTTCGCAAGCGATGAGCTGCCGGCACGCGAGATCGCTGATGGTCTGGGCGTCGATGCGGTGATTGAGACCGCGCTGTCCCGGGTCGCCGATAGCGTGGGGCTCGATCTTCGCCTGGTGGATGGTACGACGGACGAGCTCGTGTGGTTCGCATCCTACGGAGGAAGAATCGCGGACATCCCCATGCTCTACCGCGAAGCGACTCGGGCGATCGTCGACGAAATCGAGTTAGCCCTGACACCAGAAGCAGAAGCCCGCTTGGCCGGCGCCCGCCCGGTGAATCCCGAGGCGTACGAGGCCTATCTCAGGGGCCAGTTTCACTTGGGTAGACAGTCGGCGTCGGACCTCGACGCCGCGCTCCAGTACTTCGACCTCGCGCTGGAGAAAGATCCGAGCTACGCCGTGGCCTACGTCGGTATCGCCCAAGTCTGGAGTAGACGCGAGCTATTCGGCATCGTGCCGCCCGATGAGGCACGCCCACGCGTGAAGGCGGCTGCGCAGCAGGCCATCCGGTTGGATAGCACGCTTGTGGAAGCCCAACACAGGTTGGCAAGCATCAGAACGTGGGAGGAATGGGACTGGGAGGGTGGGGAGGCGGGGTATCAGCGGGTCATCCAGCTCAACCCCAACTATCCGGCGGCCCGCCGGGGCTACGCGAGCCTGTTGGAGATCCTGGGGCGTCTGGAAGAAGCGATGGTGCAGATTGAACGCGCCTTGGAAGTGGACCCATTCAACGAAGGGTTCCAGGGCAACTATGGTGCCATGTTGATCCGGGCAGGGCGGTATGACGAGGGCATCGCGCAGATCCAGAACGCGCTCAAGACGGCACCGAACGCACCGGGGTTGCATGCTGAGCTTCGCGATGCATTCCTCGCGAAGGGAATGAATGAAGAGGCGTTGACAGAATGGAAGTGGTTGTTTTTCGCACCGGGCGAACGTGGACTCGCGGAAGCCATGGACCGTGGCTACGCGGAGGGCGGCTTCCGCGAGGCCGTGCGGCGCACGGCGGAGATGTGGGCGGCGCGTTCAGACACAATCTATGTTCCGCCCCTTGGCGTGGCCGCATTGTTTGCTGCCGCGGGGGAACACGACCGAGCCATCGACTGGCTGGAGCGCGGCGTCCAAATTCGTAACACCAACATACCTGGTGCCATCAGTATCGCTCCGATTTTCGACAGCCTGCACGACGACCCGCGCTTTCAGGCTCTGCGGCGGCGGATGAACCTGCCGGACTGACTGCACCAAGGAAGAGCCCCGCCCGGGCCCCGACGGCAGTCCCTTTCCCCCTAGCATGAAACGCCCTTGCTCATGCAGCGTGAGGCAATCCCGTCATCGCCGGTTCCCTTCTTACCAGGCTCACGCGAACGCCACCAGCTCTGTCGGCTCGGACTTCCCTCTCAGGGTCACGGACCCCATCGCCTCGCCCGTCCACTCATCAGGAAGATCCAAGCGGTGGAAGAGGTCGGCCGACGAAACGAGACGCCGTCCCAGCCGGGTACACTCTCCTTGAATCCGGGCGCCGGTGTTGAGCACGTCGCCGTTGAAGATCAGCCCCTTCTTCAGATCTCCGATCTCCGCGGTCATTACCTCGCCCAAATGGACTCCGGCTTTGTATTCCGGCACGACGCCGAATCGGTCTAGATACCCCTGCTTTCTCTTCTCCATGATCGTGTCGATGTCGAAGAACACTCGGATACAGTTCGCATCCTTGAGCCCCCGCTCCTCCTTCCACGTGAGGACGACCTCGTCTCCGACGTACTCGTAGATCTCACCCGCACTGTCGAGTATTGGCCCGGAGATGTCTCGGAAGAACTCGTTGATCAGGCCGAGGTAGGCCTCGTGCCCCAACTCCTCCGCGAGCGACGTCGAGGACTTGAGGTCTAAGAACATGAAGATGCGAGATTCGCGGTGAGGCCTGTGATATCGGCCCAGCAAGTAGCTCAGTAACACCCCCGGACCGAGGATCCGATCGAGCTGTCGAAAGAAGATGATGATCACGTAGAGAAGGAAACCGATGGCGACTTTGCGGGGGAGGGTGGGTTCTAAAAGAGTTGCCCAAAATTCATCGATCGTCAGGCCTTGAAGGAAACCGAAGACGAGGCCGACCGCCGAGAACACGGCAATCACGGATCCGATGTACGTGATTGCCTTCGCCAGTAGTGCCACCGAGAACGGCAGACGCCGCATCCACTCGTCGAAGGTGGACTCCTCGAGCAGGGCCAGCGGCATCGCGAGGGCGATCCCGACGACGAGACCGATGATCGAAATCCTCCCGTCGCTCATGAACTCATAGCCAAGGGCGACGGGAACGCAGACCATCATGATCATGATGGCGGTTCTGAACCGGCGTGCTGTTTTCGCAGTCATGATACCCCATGCGCGGTGGTTGAGGGTGGCGTCGAGGCACTGATTAGGTGGCGGCTAGGTGGCTTGCGAATAAACAACGTTGAGTGGCCTCTGGTCTCAGTTCCTAACCCACCGAATAATTAGCTGGGCAAAGTAGATATCGCCAGCGATCTACGAGCCCGGCCCAGCGAGTCCCCCATCCTTACGTATGTCTCCAGTCCGGCGTCGCTGTTGTCCAGGAGGTCCTGGGCCAGATCAATGGCGCCCGACTCGAACAGGAGCACGACGGTGGAGCCGCCCAGCCCGAAGAACCCCTTCCGGGCTCCTCGGTCCACCGGAGCCTCCGGTGCGAAGCACTGCCGAATCGAACCCACTGTCATCGCCCCCACCTCCACCATCACCATCGGGCCGAAATAGTCGGACCCGAACGGAGTCACCATGCGATGGTTCTCTGCGTAGAATGGGACGAGCCGGCGCTGAGCGTAGGGGCTCACGGCATCGTAGACCCCTGGAATCGAACGCGGAGCGGCGGGCGTTCCCGAGTCGGGGAAGTGGAAGTGGTGGTAGTCGGAGAGGTGTACGCGGCTGACGGTCACCGATCCCCCGGAGAACCTCTCCGCCAGCCCGTCGTTAGCCAGCAAGCTTCTGAGGTTGAACACGCCCCTCTTGATCTGAAACGTCTGCTCGGAGTGCACCTCGGCATACGCCAGCACACGACCATCCACCGGAGCCAGGCACGCACTGGGATCGGGATCGAGGGGCCGTTTGGAAAGGTCGATCTCACGCGTGAAGAACTCGTTGAAGGTCCGGAAGTCCTCCAGGTCGCCGAGAGCCTCGTCGATCCGTACGTCGTGAGCCTCCACAAAGCGGGCGATCTTGCTTGCGCTCCACCGCTGGTCATGCCACCAACCGTAGGCACTGGAAAACCACTTTCGGCGGAACAGCAGGCGCAAGGCGAGTGATCCCGACTCGGTGTTGTAGGCCCAGCGCAGGAACCCGTCGGCGTGGACCCTCTCCAGCACGCGGGCACCGGTGGCTCGGTCGATGAACTCGATGCCCCGGTCGATAAACCCGATGCTCGCAGACTCGTTCATGATCCCAGCCGGTAGAGCACGTATTCGCGTTCACGTTCACCCCCTTGGCCGGCCAGTAGTGGGCCGGCCGGGGAACCGTCGGCCATCAAGGCAGCGATGAACGAGCCGTATCCGGCGTTGCGCATCTGCTCGACCAGGTGCGCGCCCAGCGCCCGGCCCAGGCCCGACCGTTTTCGGCGCTCCTCGTCATTGGAGCCCACGAGGTAGACCAGAGCCCGGTCCGCCGTGCGCCGCCTGAGGGCGAAACGGAGACGGGCGCCCGGGCCGCTGCGGCCGCCCATGCTGGCCACAGCTTCCGCCAGGTCCGGGAATGAGCCTAAGAAAGCCACCACCCGGCCCGCCGGATCGTGGACGAACGTGATGAGACGCGGATCCAGGGCGCGGCGATCGGGCGCGAACAGCCGCTCGAAGGCGTCGTAGGTGATGTCGGTATAACCCAGGAATCCGCGGAAGGCCCCGGTCACCAGCCCATGTAACTCCCGTAGGTCCTCTTGAAAGCGGCTCGTGTCGAAGGCCCTGAACCGGTATCCCTGGGCCTTGGTCCGCCTCAACCGGTCCTTGCCGCGGTCATGGAGCACCGCCAGGCGGTCCGACCCGGTGACCTCCACCGATTTCCAGGACTTGGCCACCTCGAACCCGGCGGATCGGAAAAACGCGTCGTAGTAAGGCTTGTTGTAGGGCTCCCCATGGAAGCGCCGCTCTTCGAACCCCCGGATCATGAGGCGATAGCCGTGCCATATGTCGTAGTTCATCGGACCCCAGACCCGACGGATCCCGTGCTTCTCCCGTAGCCATTCCACCCCGGCGCCAAGAAGAGCGGAGGCCGCTGCGGGTGACTCGTCGCACTCGAACATGCCAACCGTTCCCACCGACGCTCCGTCCTCGTCTCGAAGATCCGGGCTCACGGCAGCCACCAGGCGGCCAACGGCGTGGTGGCCGTCATGGACGAGGAAGTGGATCCGGTCGTGTCCCGGCCGTTGGAATAGCGGATTGTCGGCGCCCACGTCCCTGAGCCTCCCTCTGCGGAGCGGAGGAACCCAGTGGGGGTCGTTGCGATAGAGCCTGTATTCCAGGTCCACGAACTCCCGTGAGAGGACTTGGTCATGCTTGAATCGAGTGATGAACATGATCGCCTCCTCAGGGGGCTCCAAGACTCAAACCTGCCAGCCCGTAGGCCGCTAACCCCGCCACGCACAGTGCCACGGCATATCCCTCTGCGAACGGGGCCAGCCGTGATGTTCGGCTGGAGGGCCGTCGCAGATACCGGAGGGCGGCCCGGGCGGCAACCGCAAACCCCACGGTACCCAACGCGAGCCAGGTCCTGGGGAAAGAGAATTGAACCGAGAGAATCAGGCCTAGTGCGAGAGCCCCGGCCTGGGCGGCCAAAACCACTGCGACGGAGCCGGTGCGGCCCCAGAGCTGGGAGTACGTGACGTACGCGGTTTCCTCTTCAGGCGCCCGGATCTTTCGGGCGATCTCCCAGGAGAAAAGTGCGCCCCAGAACATCAGGATCAGAAGTGCCGACGCCGGCCACTCCAGCTCCCGGAGACCCAGACCCTGCTCCGCGGCGAACACAGCCGAGGCGTGCAGAAAGACGAAAGCGATGATGGGGTTGTGCGTGGCGAGGTTCAACGGAAGGTGGTCCCGCAGGATCCCTGGAATGAAGAAGTACCAGAACATCAGGAGAGCGTAGGTGACGGTGGCGAGGGCAGGCCAAAGAGTCGTACCGGAGCCCGCGTTGGCCAGGACGTAGAGCACGATCGTTCCCACCAGGGTCACGCGGATGTCGGACACACGGACCAGCCCTGAGGGAACGGGCCGATGCGGGAACAGCTCCCGGTCGATTTCCAGGTCCTTCAATTCGTCCATCAACCGCAGGATCAGCACCATCGCGAAGATGCTGCACACTCCCAGGAGCGTGTGCCACGAGAGGACCGGGGTGTGGACCCCGTGGATGAGCTTCATGTAGGCCGTAAACCCGAGGTAGAGCGCCACAGCGGTGAGGGCCCGGGTCCCTACCGGGAACATGACCCTCAGATACGCGCTCATTCTGGTCAGGTATCGGTCGTGGCTCTGGCTGAAGGAGGTCATGATTCGTCCCCGGCTACCACGACCACGCCAGTGGACCCATCCATGTCGACCACGTCTCCGTCGCTCAAGGAGTCCATGAGCCCGGGAATGCTCACCACGCAGGGGATTCCCATCTCCCGGGCTACGATGGCCGAATGGCTCAGGAGGCTGCCCCGCTGGACCAACAGGCCCTCTACTGACGTAAAGAGCAGCGTCCATCCCGGGTCGGTCCGCTCGGCCACCAGGATCGTCCCTTCCAGGTTCGAGGCATCGGTAGGGTTGGTGACCACACGCACAGGGGCTCGCACGCGCCCAGGCGAGCATCCCACTCCCTTCAGGAGCCCATCGGGGGGGCTTCCGCAGGGGGACCGATCCGCCGGCACGATCGCCGACGCCGACGACGGAGGGCCGCGAGCGCCACGAGGTCTCCCGTGACCGACGTCCCCTCCACAAAAGCGAACACGTCCTCCATGCGCAGCATGAACACGTCATCGGGACACTCGAGATGTCCGGCCCCGGCCAGGCGAGATCCCAGGGCCCGGACCATCCTGCGAACGGCTCCGAACGCGCGGGTGCGCTCGAACCGCAGGTTCTCCCTGTCCCGTACGCGCGCCCGGGTCTGCCGCAGAACCGCGTGGAACACCGGCTTGCGCCACCACCTCATGTGCATCGCAACCTGCCGTTCTGCCTCTGCCCGGATCTCGATCGCGCGATCGCTGGATGGGTCGCCCCTCCCTGCGGCGGCGCCGGCGCCGCCGCGCACGCGGCTTCGCAGCATCCCGATCAAGATCCAGGGGGCTTCCCGGGGGGTGACTGTCTCCAGCTTGAGCTCTTCACCGCACCGGTCTCCGAAGTCGGCCAGGTAGTCTTGCACGCCCTCCGCGACGGCCTCGAACAGGGGGTCCGACATAATGGCTCGAAACACTTCACGATCGTTGGTGGCCGAGTCGAGCAGCGCCGCCAACCCCGGCGTCCGGGCAGCGCGTTCAGCAAGGGCCTCGAGGTCCTGCACGGCCTTTACCGAAGCCACCCCACCCTGACCGGCCAACAGATCGTTCAAAAGCATGTCGGGCGCGCCGGGAAGCCACCTCTTCACCAGGCGGGAGAGGGTACCGAAGTAGATCATGGCTAAGAAGTCGTTGACGATCGGCGTCCGCCACCGAGTGAGCAGCCCCTCCTCGAACGTCCGGTAGCGCTCCACGAGCTGGTCCAGATCGAGGGGAGCCAGGCTCTCGGCGGAGAGGGGAGACAGAGCCGACCTCACCATTCGGTGAAAGCGCCGGATCTGTATACGGAGGGTGACGTGGGCCAGCGCGAAGCGGCCAAGCGTGACGATCGCGCGGAGCCCCGCCTCGAGACGGGGAACGGGAGGGCAGCGGGGCGGTTCGAGCGTGCTATCGTCTACGCCCAGCATACCATCCAGAAACTTCCGATTGAGGGAGTACGCAGGCAGCAGGCGAAGCGTGCGGTACCAGTTGAAGAGATTGTAGTAGACCCGCCCCCTGACGTAGCCCAACATGGAGGCCAAGAGGGGCCGGTTGGTCTGGACTAGTGCACTCGGCACCCCCATCGTCCGAGCGAACTCTCGGTACACGCCCTCGTAGGTGCGCCGTGCAAAGCTGAACGTCATGGGACTGGTCATCCCACCGTAGCTCTCGATGAGGTTGCTGTTCTCCCACAGACGGGTCGCCGACCCGCGTCGTGGGGGCGGCTGGGAGGAGGGCTCCCGAGATGTCAGGTGGGCGCTGGAGACGGGGGTGGTGATGGGGCGCGCCTGGAGCGCGACGAAGGCGCCTCCCGTTCGACCGCCTCCAACCGGTGGCAAAAGTGCCCACTCCACGTCCTGAGGAGAGCCCATCGCGTCCGCCAGGCGGCGGGCTTCACGGGCCACATCAAGAGCCTGCTCGTCCCGAAGGCTGGGCCGGTTGCGCAACTCGATCGCCACCGGCAGCAGCGCCGTGCCCCCGCCGGACACCGAGCGCACCGCCCGCTCCTTCGTGGCGATGATGCGCTCCACCAGAGCCAGTCGGTCCCCCCGGAAGCGGACGCGAAAAGTGTCTGCGTCCAGCTCGCCGGAGACCAGGCCGTCGCCCAGGCCGAACACAGACGACACTACCACGACATCGGGATCGCCTGTGACTGGGTCCGCAGTGAAAGCAACTCCCGAGACAGAGGGAGACACCAGCTGCTGAACAACGACTCCCATGCCCGACGGCCCCTGGAGCGGTGCCCCGTGGTGCAGGCGGTATGCAGCGGCTCGGTGGCCGTAAGCCTAGGCCCACACCCGGCGAACGGCGGCCCACAGGGCCTCCGCTTCATCGATCAGGTGTACGCCCAGCACGGAGTCGAACTGGCCTGCGAAGGATGCTCTTGCCCCGTCCTCTTCCACGGCCGATGAGCGGACGGCGACCTCCCCGTGCACTCCAGCAGTGTCCAGCGCGGCTAGTGTCGTGTACCAGAGATAGCTGTACATAGTCTCTGGATCTTCTGGAGAATGGAATCAGCGGTGGCGGTCCACAAGAAGGGACGGGCTTGGGGGTTATAGGCGTCGGTGAAGTATCGGATCTTGTCGACGAGCTGGCGGACAGAGGAGAACGAGCCGCGCCGGATCGCTTTTTGGGTAATGATGTTGAACCAGATCTCGACCTGATTGATCCAGGAGGAGTAGGTGGGGGTGAAGTGGATGTGATAGCGGGGCCGGGCAGCGAGCCAGCGCTTGACTTTGACGTGTTTGTGGGTGCTGTAATTGTCCACGACAAGGTGGACATCGAGGTCAGGGGGCACGTTGGCGTCAATGTGCTTGAGAAAGCTCAGAAACTCCTGATGACGATGCCGTGGCTTGCACTGGGCCAGGATCTGGCCTGTGGCCACGTCGAGGGCGGCGAAGAGGGTGGTGGTGCCGTGACGGATGTAGCCATGCGTGACGCCTTCGACGTATCCGAGCCCAAGGGGCAGCAGAGGCTGGGTTCGCTCCAACGCCTGGGTCTGGCCCTTCTCGTCGACGCAGAGCACCATCGCGTTGTCGGGTGGGTTGAGGTAGAGTCCGACGATATCGTGGACCTTCTCGACGAAGAACGGATCGGTGGAGAGCTTGAAGTGCTTCTGGCGATGAGGTTGGATATTGAACGCTTTCCAGACGCGGTGAACCGTGGACTTGGACACCCCCGTCGTGTCGGCCATGGAACGGCAACTCCAATGCGTGCTGCCGTCGGCAGGCTCGGTGTCGAGTGTCTTGCGCAGCAGCACCATGACTTCGTCATCTTCGATGGAGCGCGGCTTTCCCGGCCTGCGTTCGTCGTACAGACCCATGAGGCCTTGGGTGCGGAAGCGCTCGCGCCACTTGCCGACCGTTTGGCGGCTGGTCCCAACCTCTTCGGCGACCGCCTTGTTATCGAACCCATCGGCGCACAGAAGCACGATCTTGGCACGGCTCACGAGTCCGGCAGCCAGGCTGAGGGAACGCGAGAGAGACTCGAGCTCTTCACGGGTGCTCCCACTGACCTCGAGCGGCTTCAACGGACGTCCCCGGTCCATGGCTTCTCCCTCCTCCGAGTGGATGAGGGGCAACATACTCTATTCCTGTCATTATGTCCATGTATTTACGGGACACGACACTAGAACGGCGGTGGTGAGACGGGCCGGGAGGGGGGTCTCCTGGAGGATCTGGAGCGCCGAAGCGCAATCCGCGGCACCGCCCCGAAACGACACGGCGGCGGCTGCGAAGCGGTCGAAGACCCAGGCAGGGATCACGACCCATGGGGGCACCAGGGCCCCAGCATCGGCTAGTCGAGCCAGGTTCCACGCCTTTCCTCCGACCTGCGAGGCCGAGAGGCCCGCGCTGCCGTGGATCATCGAGTGGACCCAGCGTTGGGCGGTCTCCGGATGTTTGGCGGGTTCCGCTGGTTCGGTTCTGGCGGTCTGCATCTCGGCCTCCGATGGCGCCTTGTGATTGCACGTGCCGCTTGATCGCGGCGTCCTGATCGACACGTGAAAACTGTTACGTGGCCGATCTCGGCCCCATACGTAGGATGACGTAGCGGGAGGAGGGAGATGACGTAGGAGCGCCTTGAGAGCGTCGGTGTGGATATCCACCGAGGAGGCAAGGAGGAGCTACCGAGAAGGTGGCAGCGTCGTTGTAATGGAAACCTATGCCTGAGCGGGAGGAGCTAGTGGCGAGGGCTAGTAGATGATGCGGTCGATCTGGTGCATCCGGGACTTATCCAGTGTGGGCCCGTCCATCCAGGTCGGCCACCAGGCATTGGACATCACATACATGGCGTCCTGGGGGACTCCCTCCGTCCACTCCTGCATGAGCACGCCGTCCACCAGGAAACGTACCCAGCCGCTCGACCACTCGATTCGGTAGTTGTGAGACCTGAGCGCCGGATCGAAGGGAAGAGTGTGTTCCGCATGGTTGGTCGGGATCAGCCCTCCGCCAACCCAGGTCGTGAACCAGATCTTCCGAGATCCGTCGTTGAAGATCTCGATGTCGATCTCGTCGTTGTCGTCGGTGTAAACGAACTCGTACAGGAAGAACGCGGAGATCGATCCGGGCGCCCGCGGGGTGCGTAGACGGACCTCGACATCGCGAAATTGCACAGGCGAGGCGGACTTGATCTCGGCGCCGTTATAACCCCCAGCGGGAACCGTGAGGAGGAGCTTGGTGCCCCTGTGGCTAACGTTTTCAGGAACGAACAAGCCACGGTCGAGAGGGTGATCGCCGGGAATCCAGGCGCTGGGATCCCAGAGGTCGAAGTTTTCGACCAGCGGGGCGTCTGAGCCCCCGTCGCCTCCGCCGACGTTCCCTCTTCCGCCGTTCCCTCCCTTGCCGTTCCCTCCGTTGCCGAGACCGAGAGCGAATGATGATGACGCCTCGGGGCCGACGAGCGAGCCTTCATCGGCGCAGCCGGCGAGCGTGGCGAGGGTGATCATGAGGAAACAGATTCGGATGTAACGGCTTGGCATGAACATCGAACCTCCAGACGCGGGCTACGGGCGTCGGTGCGGCGGGGCCAGCGACGACGACCGGAAAGGCGCTGAAAGTGAGGCAAGGTAGACGGGTTCGCAAGGCCTGGCGCACGCGCAACATCTTTGGTGAGGCGGACTTAACGATTAACGCATTGAAAGCTGTCGACGGGTGCCTTAGGCTTTCTGTTCCAGTGGGCGCAGTGACAGGCCCGATCTTAAGAGCTCACCCTCCAAAACGGATCCCGACCATGACCAAGCACACTCTCGTTGCCGCCGTCGCGGTGGTACTCGCCGCACCCCTCTCGTTGTCCGCCCAGAATCCCCTCATGCAGTCGTTGAAGGGTACCCTCGATATCACGAAGACGAACATCATGGCGACCGCCGAGATCCTGGACGACGACATGTACGCCTACCGACCGACCGACGAGGTGCGGAGCGCTGGCCAGATTCTGGCCCACATCGCCGACGGGCAGTTCTCGTTCTGCGGCAGGGCCGCGGGTGAACCCGCCGCCAGTCCCGAGAACTTCGAGGAGACGCGAACACGCAAAGCGGAGATCATCGAAGCGCTCGAGCTCGGCTTCGCGTACTGCGAGCGCGTCTTCGCTCGGACGACCGATGCGGGGGCGGCGGCAGCGACCGACTTCTTCGGCGGTCCAAACACCGTCGGCGGTATACTCGCGTTCAACTCTGCGCACAACTACGAGCACTACGGCAACCTGGTGACCTACATGCGGATCAACGGAATCGTGCCGCCGTCATCCAGGTAGGTGAGGTCAGAGTCTCAGGGAGGAGGGAGGCATGGAAGCATTCGTGTTCGTGCGGTCTTGGGAAGGGTGGCGGAGCTCCTGTCTGGCTGGAATGGCGGCGCTGACCACTATGCTTACGGCCTGCGGTAGCGACAGCCCCGCGAGCCCAGATGATGGTCCAGATGATGGTGAGGACATGGTCGCCTCAGTCTGCGTGCCGTCCGGATCAGTAGAAGGGTGGCGGTTCACACGCTTCGGTGTGGGTGTGAAGCCTGCGATCGCCGTGGGAGCTGACGGCACAGTCCACGCGACGTTCATGAACGAAGCCATGGACGGATGGGTGCGCTACGCCAGCCTTTCCGCCGGCGCGTCCTCGCCGGGCCAGAGCGAACTCATCGCGGATGGGTACTTCTACGGTCCGATTGACATCCTCCTCGCCGACGACGGCCAGCCGCGCATCCTCTATCACGACCACGACCGGGAGGACCAGGTGCTCGGGATCCGTTCGGGCAGCGGCTTTACCCTGCAGCCGATGACGAATGCCGGGCACGACGGATGGTACAACACGGGAGTCGTCGGTCCCGATGGCACGCTGCATACCGCGACATATGATCCCAGCGGATTCTCAGGCCTGGGACTCAACTACGGGGCATGGGACGGATCGAGCTGGAATATCGAGTTGGCCGCGCCAGGGAGCTTCGACTACAAGGGCGGCACCGCGATTGTCTACACGCCGGACGGAATCCACGCCGCATTCTTTGACGACGTTGCCGGCCTTGGCAAAATTGCTACCCGGGTAGGGCCAAATACCTGGACCGTTTCCACCATTGAACCACTGGGAGGCCGCTCCGACGTCGGTCGATTTCCGGACATGGAGGTCGACCCGGATGGAAGCACGTTGCACCTCGTATATTTGGCCGTGGAAGCATCGGGGGCTGGCGTGATTCGCTACGCGAAGGGGACGGTGGGCTCCTTCGAATTTCGGGACGTTATGTCGGTGACCGATTTCACCCTCGGCTTCGCCGGGGCGCGAGACATCGCGACTCTCCATCTGACCGAGAACGGCGAGCCCATCGTAGCGGTCCAGACCCGGTCAGAGACGACGGTACTTCGCGTGGGGAGCCAGGACGTGGAGACCCTCGCCCAATTCCAGGCTCAGAGCGGCATCACGTTCATGCAGCAAACTGAGGTCGTCGTGGACGGGTCGGACCAGGTGCACGTGATCTGGTGGCAGTCGGGCGAAATGCCTGGAACGGTTTGTCACGGGCAACTGGGGGGCGGCTAGTCTGTCCCCACTAGCGTTCGAGCTATCTCGCTCACCTGAGACGGCACGTCCGCGAGCCGGGCTCCTGATGCTTCGAGTGCCGAGCGTTTGGACGCTGCGGTTCCCCGAGCGCCGGAAACGATGGCTCCAGCGTGGCCCATCCGCCTACCGGGTGGCGCGCTGCTCCCTGCGATGAACGCCACGACCGGCTTGGTCATCTCTGCGATGAACGGGGCCGCGTCCTCTTCCATGCTGCCGCCGATCTCGCCGATAAGAGCGACGGCGCGGGTGCCCTCGTCCCTCTCGAACCAGCGAAGCGCATCGATAAAGCGCATGCCCACCATCGGATCGCCGCCAATGCCAAAAAACGCGGATTGCCCCAGTCCAGCCCGTACGAGATTCACGCAGGCCAAAGTTCCGAGGCTTCCACTTCGCGAAACGACGCCGACCGAGCCCCGTTTGAAGATCCGCGGCTCCCAGGCGGGGAGGATGCCGAGGAAGGAGCGCTCGGGGAATACGAGCCCAGGAGAGTTGGGGCCGAGAACAGTGACGCCCCGCTCGTGGGCTTCGGCGTGAATCTGCATGACGTCGTGGATGGGAATGTGCTCGGTCAAAATCGCGATCCGCTGGATGCCGTGCTCGACGGCTTCGAGAGTGGCGGTCTTCGCGGCCCGAGGCGGCACGAACAACACGCTCGTGTCCGGAGCGCGCTCGGGTGGAATCTCCGCGACGGAGCCGTACACGGGCACACCGTGGACGGTGCGCCCCCCTTTGCCGGGTGTGACACCAGCGACGACTTCGGTGCCGCAGGCGATCATACGCTCCGTCCAGAAGCTCGCCTCTTGACCGGTAATCCCCTGAACCAGCACTCGAGGATGCTCGGAAAAACTCATCGCGTTGCCGCCATGTGGATGGCTTGTCGTACGGCGTCGTCCATGACGTCGTGTGGCTCGATGCCAAGCTCGTCGCGAAGGAGCTCAATGGCGCGGTCCTCACCCGTGCCGTGTACGGAGAATGAAACCGGTACATCGGGCTTCAGCTCCTTCCAGCCCTCGAGCAAACCCTCCATCATCACATCCGTGCGAGCGTAAGCACCGCACAGATTCACGAGCAGGCTCTTGACCCGCGGGTTGGCAAGAACGATGTCAAGCGCTTCCGTGGCTTTGCGGTAAGCGTCCCCGCCGATCTCCATGAAGTTGGCCGCCTTGCCGCCGTAAAAGGCGACCGTATCCAGAGTGCACATGGTCAGTCCGGCGCCATTGGCGAGAACCCCCACGTCGCCGTCGAGCTCGATATAGAAAAGGCCCGCTTCGTGGGCGCGTTTTTCGAGCTCGGTGCCGGTGCGGCTTGCCTCGGGGAGATTGGGTTGCCGATGGAGCGACGCGTCGTCGATGGTCAGCTTGCAGTCGAGCGCCACCAAATCTCCCGTCGTGTCGAGCGCGAGAGGATTGATCTCGAGCAGCTCGGCATCCCATTGGCTGAAGAGCCCGTAGAGTTTTTGCAAAAGTGTGTGGAGTTTTCCGGCGACGGCGGCCTCGAGTCCGGACGGCGCCAGCAAAGCTTCGAGCTCCGCCGAGCCCAGGCCCTGTCGCGGGTCGATCACGAGCTCGAAAACCAGCTCGGGGTGCTTCGCATGGAGCTCTTCGATTTCCATGCCTCCTTCCGTGGAAAAAAGGAGTCGGGGGGCGCGGGCGCGTGTATCGTTGACGACGGCAAGGTACAGCTCTGAAGCGATGGAAACGCGCCCTTCCACGCGCACTGAATCGACAGGGTGGCCCGCGGCGTCGGCACCGAAGAGCAAGGAGGCCTGCTCCCGTGCTTGAGACGCGTCGGCCGCCATACGCACGAGGCCGGATTTCCCGCGCTTTCCCATGGGAACGAGCGCCTTGAGCACGACCGCGCCGCCGAGCTCCTCTGCCAGCCTGGCCGTCTCCTCCACACTTCGCGCGATGCCGCCTCTGGGGATGGCAACACCTTCGTCTTGCAGAAGCGTCTTGGCCGCGTGTTCGTCGAGATTCACGGACTCATGACGATTGGACCGCCGGATCATCCGGATAACGACGAAGATAGTCGCCCCACAGATGTTGTTCGGTCGGCACCTGTTTCGGAATCCTTCGTGCGACACGGGTCACGTTCAAGAAATGCTTATAAGTAATGTTGTCGGAGACGCTATTGCCGCCCCAGGTCCCCGCGGCCAGGGAGAGTGTGAAGTCCAGGCCGTTTTCGAAGTCGCCTCCGTTTCCGATGCAATGGGCTTGATTCACAAGCACGCGACAGACATCGGCCCGGGCTGCGAGCTTGTCGATGTGCTCGTCGTCGGTCGTGTGGATGCCACAGGAGTGACCTTTCCCCTGATAGTCCAGGATACGCTCTACGAGATCCAAGGCTTGATCGAATCCGTGCCATTTGTAGAGAGCGACGACCGGAGCGATCTTTTCTCCCGAGAAGGGGAACTCTTCGCCCACGCCTTCCTCTTCGACCATGATGAAGCAGGCCCCTTCGGGCGCTTCGAGCCCCGCGAGCTCTAGGAGTTTTGCCGCAGGTTGAGCGACCGTATCTCGGTTGATACGCCCTTGTGTCCAGAGGGCCGTTCGAAGCGACGACTTCTCGCTCTCGGTAGCGAAATAACCACCGCGCTCCGTGAGCGCCGCTACGACCTTGTCGTAAATGCTGTCCTCCAGGAGGAGCGCGTTCTCCGAGGAACAGCTCGTAGCGTTGTCGAAGGTGGCGCTTGCCACGATGCGGTCGCATGCCGCGCCAATGTCAGCCGTTTCGTCGATGATCACCGATACGTTGCCCCGGCCTACGCCGAGGGCCGGTGTTCCGCTCCGGTATCCCGCGGCCACGTTCGCGGGGCCGGCGGTGACGAGGACGATGTCCACTTCGCGCATGAGCTCCTGCGAACGAGCTTTGCTCGCTTCTTTGTCTTCCGACCGCAGGCTCACGTGCTGCACGGCATCTTTGGGAGCGCCGAGCCGTTCCAGCTCGCGATGCACGAGGCGGATGAGCTCCGCGCACGTCCGATCCGCCTTCGGATGGGGTGCGATGAGAACGGCATTGGCTCCCTTCAGGGTGACCATGATGTTGTTGATGGGCGTTGCCGACGGGTTCGTGACCGGAGTGATTGCGCCCACGACGCCCACAGGTTTGGCGATTTCGGTGATGCCCTTGTCAGCGTCCCGGTGGATGACACCCATCGATTGGGCACCTGTGAGGTCCCGAAGTGTGCCCAAGGTCTTGCGCCGGTTTTTCTGGACCTTGTCTTCATATCGACCCAGCCCGGTTTCCTCGAACGCCAACTTCGCGAGAGGCTCGGCGTTCACATAACCCACCCGTGCAACGGCGCAGACGATGTCATCGATGCGGGCTTGATCGAAGGTGGCGAGCTTTTTCTGGGCGACACGCGCTCGCTCGACGTGCTCGCCAATCGATAACCTTTCCATAGAGCTCCCTTTTCTGCGCTCGATTCAGCCGCCGATTATGGCTCCTACGGTGAGCATGGATACAGCGACGCAGAGTGCCGCGATGAACGTCATAGGGATACCAACTTTGGCCATGTCTCTGATCGAGAAATAGCCTGATGCGTAGGGAATCACGTTCGTCGGGGTCTCCGTGACCAGGATGAAAGCCAAAGACGAGGTAAAGGCGGCCGGGCCGGCAAGCGTCCAGGGGGCCAGCCCGAGACTCGCCGCCAGCGCAATGAGTATCGGTATGATGATCGTGCCCGTCACCGTATTGCTGGAAAACAACATGTGAAGCATCGCAACCGCGAGCACGATCAAAAAGGGACGCAGGAGCACCGGCACCGCGCCCATTTCGCCCATGAGCACGAGTGCCAGCCAATGCGCCGCGCCCGTTTCGAAGACGGTCAAACCCAGCGAGATGCCGGCTGCGATGAGCACGATGCCGCCCCAGTCCACGTCGTGCTGCGCTTGCTTCCAGCTCAACACGTTCATCTTCGGAAGGAACAGGCAGATGCCACCGAACAGCGCCACCGCCTGGAGCGGCAGGTTGACGGCACCTCCACTCAAGCGGTTCAGCAAAGGCGTAACGAGCCAGAGCGAGATGGTCATGGCGAAGACGACGAGGGTTTTGATCTCGGCGCTCTGAAGTGGACCGAGCCCGGCCAGCTTTTCCGAAATCTCCTCGCGCTCCATCGGCAGTCGTTCGATCTCGGGAGGAAAGATCCAAAGCAGGAGAAACCAAGCGCCGGGCAGCATGAGGACCGCGGCGGGCACCCCGTAAGCCATCCATTCGACGAAAGAGATCTCGATGCCGGCCAGATCTTCCAGATAACTCAGAGCGATGGGGTTGGCGCCCGTCCCGGCCGGGGTGGCGATGCCGCCAATGAGCGGGCCGAAGGCGCATGCGATCATCAGCGCCCTGCCGAAATTGCTCTTCAGGCGCTCGAGCCCGGCATCTTCGAGCAAGCTCACGCCGAGGGGCAAAAGGATCGCGGCTACGGCCATGTCCGTTATCCACATCGAAAGCGACGCCCCGGCGACCAGGAACCCTAGAAGCACCCGGTCGGTGCGCGTCCCCACTTTGTGCAGGATCAGAAGTGCCATGCGCGTGCCGAGCCCGGAGCGGCTGAACGCAGCCGAGAGAATGAGAACGCCGATAAAAAAGGTGACGATGGGATGTCCGAAGCCGAGCTGGACAGCTTCGGCATAGCTGCTCACTCCAAAGACGGGAATGAGCAACAGCACGAACAGGGCGGTGGCCGCGAAGGGAATGGCCTCCGTGATCCAGAGCACGACGGCAAAAGCGAGGATGGCGATGGTGGCCTTGCCGCCGCTGGTGAGCTCCACGACCTCGCCACTTCGTTCGAGCGGTGGCGGAGTGGGAAGCGCGTGGAGCGCCAACATTACGCCAACCGCAGCCGCCATGAACCAGACGGTGCGGTTGGAAGCGGCGCTTGGATTTGGAGGCTGTCTGTCCATCAGATGTGGTGGATTTCGATCTTGGCACCCATGGCGGCAGTGGCAGACTACTTTGGGTTTGCCAATCCTTGCCTGACCGATACCTTACATGTTCTGATCGAGGAGGACACCCCTCGCTTATTTGGAGGCACAATGTCTTATGTCAAGGACGCTTCGCGTTACTGGACGCACAGCTTAGCGCTGATCGTACTCCTGGGATTCCAAGCCCAGTTTGCGAGCGCCCAGGATGTCACCTTTGCGAAGGACGTAGCGCCGATCCTGCTGGACAACTGCGTATCCTGCCATCAGGAGGGCGGCCTAGGGCCAATGGAGTTGGTGACGTACGAGACCGCGAGGCAATACGCGCCGCGAATCAAGATGAAGGTGGTGGATCGACAGATGCCGCCGGGGTGGAACATCGAAAAGACCATCGGGATCCAAGAGTTCAAGAATGATCCCTCGTTGAGCAACGAGGAAGTCGAGACGATCGCTCGGTGGGTGGATGCGGGCGCGCCGCTGGGTGACCCGGCGGACCTGCCACCGGTCCCGGAAATGGATTACAGCGGGACATGGGCGTTGACGAAGGAGTTGGGTCGTCCGCCTGATCTGGTGCTACGTTCACCTCCGTTCACTGTGCTTGCTAATGGCCAAGATCAGTGGGCAGAGCTAACCACTCAGGTGGAGGGGCTGACTGAGCCGCGATGGGCCCTAGGTGTCGAGACGAGGCCGGCGAACCCTGACAACCGATATGTCTACCACCACTGGAACACACGACTGACCAGTAGTCAGGGTGGGTCGCTGCTATCGCATTCCAATGTTGGAAAGTTATACGACCTTTACCCGGAGGACTCGGGGACACTAATCGAGCCCGGGGCGGGGATCACCTACGACATGCACTTCTTCCCCAAGGGAGACGAGGTGACAGTACAGGGGGAGATCGGCGTATGGCTCTACCCGCGGGGCCAGGAGCCCGAGTTTGCCTCGGGCGAGCGGGTTTTTTTAGCGGCTCCTTTCGGTGAGGGTCCTTGGCAGTCAGGGAATCCGTGCTGGAGTCAGCAGTCCGAGCCTGCAGGGGACAGCGCTGTATGCATGGATCTGGTTGAGAATTATGGCAACAATCTTTTCATTCCGCCCGATGGTGTAGCGACGCTACAGGGCGTGCATATACTGAGTCAGGCGGCGCGGTTACACAGCATTCAGATTCACCAGCATCAGCGAGGCAAGTCTCAGACCCTGGAAGCCATCTATCCTGACGGTCGCCGCGAAGTCATCAACAGGATGAACTTGGATCACCGATGGATGACTACCTACGTCTATGAGGACGACGTGCGACCGCTGTTGCCGAAGGGAACCGTGCTCCTTGTCACCTCTACGTTTGACAACACAAAAGAAAACCCGAACAACCCTGATCCTACGCAGTGGGTGTTTTTCGGCCGACGAACCGTCGACGAGATGTCCCACATGTGGATGGGGTTCACTTCGCTGGAAGAGGAGCAGTTTGAGAGGCTGGTGAGGGAGCGGCAGGAGCGGCGGCAGCAACTGGCAACGGACGGAGGATAGGGGCCGAGTCGTCCAGAGAACAAGAATACGCCGGTGTGCGGAGGCTGCGATGAGAGTGAGAATGATTGGTGGCCGTGTCGTGGTTGTTGGAGTTCTCGTTGGCGGGTCATTTGTCGGCTGGACGCCCCTCGAGGGACAACACCCCGTCGACGGGACCGACTGGCTACCTCGCACCTTGCGGACACATGATCAGCCGGTTCTGCCTGCTTTCGAGGGGTGGTACCAGAACCCGGACGGGACCTATGAGCTCTGCTTCGGATACTTTTCCGCCAACACGGAAGAAGCGCTGGATATCCCGTTGGGCCCCGATAACTTCATCGAGCCGGCTGAATTTAACGGGGGCCAGCCGACACACTTCGATGCGGTGCCGCGTGCCGGATATCGCAGATATTATTGCGTTTTCACCGTAAACGTGCCGGAAGACATCGGGGATAGGGACGTTGTTTGGACGCTGAGGGTCCATGGCGGCACCTATTCCGTACCGGGCCATGTGACGTCCGACGGTTACCGTCTGGACGACCCGGACGCGCCCGCGAGGGCACAGGTGTGGGAGCGCCTTCTCGCCGAACCCCGGCCGCCAGACGTCGAGATATTGGACCTGAGTCCCGGACTCGCGCAGGGATCTGTTGCGCCTGTACTCCGGTTTGTCGATCCGGCCGGAACGGAGGGAAGGGGCCGGACGGGGATCACAGCGGGACCGGTTACGGTTGCTGCCGAAAACCCATTGACGTTAGTGGTCTCGGTGCAGGAGTCGACGGGTAGGCCGGCGCGCTGGTGGGTGGGATGGTCCAAGCACCAAGGACCCGGCGAGGTCACGTTCAGCCAGAGGGAGATGGAGGCTGACCCGACGACAGAGTATAGAGCAACAACCAGGGCGACCTTCAGTGAACCGGGGGAATACGTCTTGCGGGTGCAGTCGATTGAAAACATTCGGTCTTTCGAGCGCCACTGCTGCTGGACGAACGGCTATGTACAGGTGAGCGTAACCCGATGATGCACTCCCAGGTGAGTCCGAACGACGGCAGAATCGGCAAGAGCGTCTCACCGATGTTCGGGATCACCTGCCGGACGGAAGCTCGACCTTGTAGTCGTAGGACCGGAGGTTCTCCCGATTGTAGAGGTTGAAGACGTCCGGGAAGTCCCGTACTGGCAGCTGCGTTCGTGCGAACCGCTTCGGAATCCGATGCGAAGGTGAGATCCGTTCGCTTACTCCCAACCCAACTCCGTAGGGCGTGTCTGCTGGTAATGCTCGGCTGGCCCTGTGCGAGCGTCGAGGCTCAGCGCACCTCCGGGCAGGTTACGAACGCGGGCGTGTCGCTGCCGTCTGGCGTTGTCATCGATGGCCCGCCGCCGCCCATCCCTCCCGCAACGATGTCGCGCGACGAAGAGAACCACGTAACCGTGCGGGCGATCTCTCTCGTGGAGCCGCTGAGGCTGGACGGCCGCCTGGACGAGGCGATTTACGACACGGTACCGCCGATAACGGGTTTCTTTCAGCTGGTACCTGACGAGGGTGCTCCCGCGACGGAGGAGACTGAGGTGTGGATATCGTTCGACGAGGAGAACGTCTACGCCTCGGCTCGCGTCTGGGACTCGGCACCGGAGTCCGAGTGGGTGGCGAACGAGATGCGGCGGAACACCACTCAGCTTCGCGAAAACGACGGCTTCGGCGTCGTACTGGACACCTTTTACGACCGCAGAAACGGATATTTCTTTTACACGAACCCATTGGGCGCCAGAGCGGAGAGGTATATTACGGATGAGACAAATATAAATCGAGATCTGCTCCCTGTCTGGGATGTGAGGACCGGCCGGTTCGAAGGTGGCTGGACCGTCGAGATGGCAATTCCGTTCCGATCCCTACGATATCAAACTGGGAGGGAGCAGGTCTGGGGCATTCAGATACGCCGAAGTATTCGGCGAAAAAACGAATGGTCGTATCTCTCCCCGGTCCCACTGTCCGCTTCGTCGTCAGGTGGCACGGGTCAATTTCGGATCTCGTTGGCGGGAACGCTGGTGGGCATCGAGGCTCCCCCGGCGGCCAGGAATTTGGAGCTCATGCCGTACGGGATCTATTCGCTGACGACCGATCGGACCAGCGACCCGCGGGTATCGAACGATAACGCGGCGGACTGGGGGATGGATCTCAAGTTGGGCATCACGGAAAGCGTGACTGCCGACCTGACCTATAATACGGATTTCGCGCAGGTCGAGGTCGACGAGCAGCAGGTCAACCTGACGCGATTTCCCCTGTTCTTTCCGGAGAAGCGTCAGTTCTTCCAGGAAGGGCGAGGGATCTTCGATTTCGGCGGGACCGTGGGCGGTTTCGGCGGCAGGGGTGGAGGGGGCGGGGGAGGAGGAGGAGGAGGAGGCGCCGCCGGTGGGGGCGGCGGCGGGAGCGGCGGCACCCCGACTCTCTTCTTTAGCCGTCGGATCGGGCTGCAGGATGGACATCCGGTACCGATCCAAGGCGGCCTTCGCGTGACGGGCGAGATCGGAAGGTTTAGCGTCGGGGGGCTGAACGTTCAGACCGACGACCTCGGATCGCTCGGAGTGGAAGCCACGAACTTCACGGTGGTTCGCGTGAAGAGCGACGTGCTGCGTCGCAGCCGGATCGGTGGAATCTTCACCAGGAGGTCCGTCTCCACGGTGGGCGAGGGGTCGAACGAGACGTACGGGGTCGACGCAGCTTTCTCCCTTTACGACAATGTCGACTTCAGTGCGTATTGGTCTCGTACCCATACGCCAGGGCTAAAAGCCGAAGACGTGAGTTACGAAGCCCAGTTCAGCTACAATCCAGACCGCTACGGCTTCCAAGTGAGTCACCTCTTGGTTGGAGAGAACTTCAATCCGGAAGTGGGCTTTCTCCGGCGGGACGACTTCCGCCGCACCTTCGCCTCGGCGTACTTCAGTCCGCGACCCGCCTCGATCCAGGCGGTCCGGCAGTTCACCTGGCGAGCCAATTTCAACTACATCGAGAACGGCGCGGGCATCGTCGAGACTCGCGAAGCCCGGGCGAGCTTCAATACCGAGTTCGAAACCAGTGACGCCTTCAGCGTCGACGTGGCGAGCGCGTACGAGCTGCTCGAGCTGCCCTTTGAGATCCACGCCGACGTTACGATTCCGCCCGGCCGCTATGAGTTCGCCGACGTAACACTGGGCTACACCCTGGGGGGCCAGCGCCGGGCCAATGGCCGACTAACTGTTCAGTTCGGCCAGTTCTTCGATGGGGACCTCAAGGCGCTGGGCTTCTCGTCGGGCAGGATCGAGGTCCTGCCGCAGTTTTCTCTGGAGCCCAGCGCGTCTGTCAACCGGGTCGAGCTCCCGCAGGGCTCCTTCACCACCACAGTTCTCCGAACCCGGGCCAATTACAGCTTCACACCCCGCATGTTCGTCAGCGGGCTGTTCCAGTACAGCTCAGGCGCCGAAACGTTGAGCACAAATCTGCGCCTCCGGTGGGAGTACAGTCCTGGCAGCGAGCTCTTCGTCGTCTATACCGACGAGCGCACAACGGTGGGGCCACGCTCTCCCGCGCTCGAGAACCGCGTCTTCGTGGTCAAGTTCAACCGTCTGCTTCGCTTCTGAAGGGGCCACGGAAGTTCGAGTGGTCACCGTACTTCGTGCGATGCCGCCTCTGGGGATAGCAACACCTTCGTCTTGCAGAAGCGTCTTGGCCGCGTGTTCGTCGAGATTCACGGACTCATGACGATTGCACCGGAAGGGAATGGCCTCGGTGATCCAGAGCACGACGGCAAAAGCGAGGATGGCGATGGTGGCCTTGCCGCCGCTGGTGAGCTCCACGACCTCGCCACTTCGTTCGAGCGGTGGCGGGGCGGGAAGCGCGTGGAGCGCCAACATTACGCCAACCGCAGCCGCCATGAACCAGACGGTGCGGTTGGAAGCGGCGCTTGGATTTGGAGGCTGTCTGTCCATCAGATGTGGTGGATTTCGATCTTGGCACCCATGGCGCCAGTGGCAGACTAGGTGAGATAATCCAAAACTGTCAATGTGGGACGACGGTTTGCTGCCGCCTCCCCCAAGGCATTCTTTCGTACACGGGAGGTGGGACTCCTGTTGCCACCCCACATACCTAGAGGCATCTTGTGCGCGACGTGACCCCCGCCAGCAGAATCGGGAGCAAGATCATGAAGGGACTGGCGAAGGAGAACCGTGAGCTTACTCCCAACCCAACTCTGTAGGGCGTGTCTGCTGGTAATGCTCGGTTGGCCCTGTGCGAGCGTCGAGGCTCAGCGCACCTCCGGGCAGGTTACGAACGCGGGCGTGTCGCTGCCGTCTGGCGTTGTCATCGACGGCCCGCCGCCGCCCATCCCTCCCGCAACGATGTCGCGCGACGAAGAGAACCACGTAACCGTGCGGGCGATCTCTCTCGTGGAGCCGCTGAGGCTGGACGGCCGCCTGGACGAGGCGATTTATGACACGGTACCGCCGATAACGGGTTTCTTTCAGCTGACACCTGACGAGGGTGCTCCGGCGACGGAGGAGACTGAGGCGTGGATATCGTTCGACAAGGAGAACGTCTACGTCTCGGCTCGCGTCTGGGACTCGGCACCGGAGTCCGAGTGGGTGGCGAATGAGATGCGGCGGAACACCACTCAGCTTCGCGAAAACGACGGCTTCGGCGTCGTACTGGACACCTTTTACGACCGCAGAAACGGATATTTCTTTTACACGAACCCATTGGGCGCCAGAGCGGAGAGGTATATTACGGATGAGACAAATATAAATCGAGATCTGCTCCCTGTCTGGGATGTGAGGACCGGCCGGTTCGAAGGTGGTTGGACCGTCGAGATGGCGATCCCGTTCCGATCCCTGCGATATCAGACTGGGAGGGAGCAGGTCTGGGGCTTTCAGATGCGCCGAGGTATTCGCCGAAAAAACGAATGGTCGTATCTCTCCCCGGTCCCACTGTCCGCTTCGTCGTCAGGTTCCGCGGGTCAATTTCGGATCTCCTTCGCGGGAACGTTGGTGGGCGTCGAGGCTCCCCCTGCAGCCAGAAATTTGGAGCTCACGCCGTACGGGATCTATTCGCTGACGACCGATCGGACCAGCGACCCGCAGGTATCGAACGATAACGAGGCGGACTGGGGGATGGATCTCAAGTTTGGCATCACGGAAAGCGTGACTGCCGACTTGACCTACAATACGGATTTCGCGCAGGTCGAGGTCGACGAGCAGCAGGTCAACCTGACGCGATTTCCCCTGTTCTTTCCGGAGAAGCGTCAGTTCTTCCAGGAAGGGCGAGGGATCTTCGATTTCGGCGGGACCTTGGGCGGTCCCGGCGGCGGGGGTGGAGGGGGCGGGGGAAGAGGAGGAGGCGGCGGGGGAGGCGGCGGGAGCGCCGGTGGGGGCGGCGGCGGGAGCGGCGGCACCCCGACTCTCTTCTTTAGCCGTCGGATCGGGCTGCAGGATGGACATCCGGTACCGATCCAAGGCGGCCTTCGCGTGACCGGCGAGATCGGAAGGTTTAGCGTCGGGGGGCTGAACGTTCAGACCGACGACCTCGGCTCGCTCGAAGTGGAAGCCACGAACTTCACGGTGGTTCGCGTGAAGAGCGACGTGCTGCGTCGCAGCCGGATCGGTGGAATCTTCACGAGGAGATCCGTCTCCACCTCCACGGTGGGCGAGGGGTCGAATGAGACGTACGGGGTCGACGCAGCTTTCTCCCTTTACGACAATGTCGACTTCAGTGCCTATTGGTCTCGTACCCATACGCCAGGGCTAAAAGCCGAAGACGTGAGTTACCAAGCCCAGTTCAGCTACAATCCAGACCGCTACGGCTTCCAAGTGAGTCACCTCTTGGTTGGAGAGAACTTCAATCCGGAAGTGGGCTTTCTCCGGCGGGACGACTTCCGCCGCACCTTCGCCTCGGCGTACTTCAGTCCGCGACCCGCCTCGATCCAGGCGGTCCGGCAGTTCACCTGGCGAGCCAATTTCAACTACATCGAGAACGGCGCGGGCATCGTCGAGACTCGCGAAGCCCAGGCAAGCTTCAGTACCGAGTTCGAAACTAGTGACGTCTTCAGCGTCGACGCGGCGAGCGCGTACGAGCTGCTCGAGCAGGCCTTTGAGATCCACGCCGACGTTACGATTCCGCCCGGCCGCTATGAGTTCGCCGACGTAACACTGGGCTACACCCTGGGGGGCCAGCGCCGGGCCAATGGCCGACTAACTGTTCAGTTCGGCCAGTTCTTCGATGGGGACCTCAAGGCGCTGGGCTTCTCGTCGGGCAGGATCGAGGTCCTGCCGCAGTTTTCTCTGGAGCCCGGCGCATCTGTCAACCGGGTCGAGCTCCCGCAGGGCTCCTTCACCACCACGGTTCTCCGAACCCGGGCCAATTACAGCTTCACACCCCGCATGTTCGTCAGCGGGCTGTTCCAGTACAGCTCAGGCGCCGAAACGTTGAGCACGAATCTGCGCCTCCGGTGGGAGTACAGTCCTGGCAGCGAGCTCTTCGTCGTCTATACCGACGAGCGCATAACGGTGGGGCCACGCTCTCCCGCGCTCGAGAACCGCGTCTTCGTGGTCAAGTTCAACCGTCTGCTTCGCTTCTGAAGGGGCCGCCTGCCCTAGGGACGTGTCGGCATGTTCCGCCTGCCGTTTACGATAGGCGGAAAGTCCTTCACCTCGTCATACACGGCCCTGATAAAGCGATCCTTGCTTTGCTGCGTGTCGCCCTGGGTCGTCTGCTCATACGGCGCCGTCAGATTCGCGGCCAGAACTTCCTCCAGCGACTTGCCCTCGTCGCGCAGCGCCGTGACCTTCGCCACGATGTCAACCAGCATGGCGCGATACGGCAGGAGATCCTCTCTATGGATGAGCGTGCCATGGCCGGGGATCAGCCACGTGTCGGGACCGGCGATCGTCTGAAAGAGATCAATCGCCTCGATCATGCCCTTGATCGAGCCGCCACTAGTCTGAGCGGCGAAGGGAAAGCCGTAGTTACGGTAGAAATCCTCGATGTAGATCACGTTGGCGTTGCGGAAGCGCACGACGGTGTCCCCAGCAGTGTGGGACGGCATCATCGGGATGAAATCCACCGTTTCGCCGTTCATGTGCAAGGTGACGGCGGGCTCACCGGGCGCGGAGGGATCGTACTCATAGGTCACCACCGGAATGCCGGCCGGATCGCGTGCCGGGGCCGACCGGCCGTTGGGGCGCCGCGGATTGATCATGTCGAGCCGCAGATTTTCCTGCGCGAAGATCAACGCCCCCTGGTCCCCGAAAAAGGCGTTGGCGCCCGTATGGTCCGAATGAATATGTGAGTTGACCAAGACCTTGATGGGGCCGTCGGCAAAAGACCGGATTGCCGCCAGTGTCTTGTCGGCCACCTGTCGGTTCTGGGTGTCCACCAGCAGGATGCCATCCGGTCCGAACAGCACCATGACCCTGCCGCCGGACGCGTCGGGGTGTCCCCGATCAAGGCCTTGCGAACCGTGTAGAACAAAGAGATTCGGCGACATCTTTTCTGTCACCATGATCTCAATCTGCTCCCACGGCGTCTGGTAGCCCTGCGGAAACGTGTACGCGCCCTCTCCCGTCGGAACCACGATGATGGGATATTCCGCTTCCTGTGCCCACACCATCGAAGGAATAGCTACCATCACGGCCACACACGAGAACAACGATGCGGATTTTCGCATTAGCCCACTCCTTAGAGTATAGGAAGCGATCTCCGTTTAGGCCTGCGCTTGCCAAGAAGGATCGTTGAACCAAAAGCCCTTTTGGCAGGTCGGGATAATGTGAGGGGCTGGACCAGCGCGGTCAACATGAGGTCTTTGGGCTTCAACACTGCGAATTCCAGGAGACCTAACCACTCAGTTGCTCAAAGAAGCAACCAACACTATGCCACTGTCCGTCATCAAAAATGCTGTTGTCGCCAATATTGGTTTCCCACTGCAGTACGTGGTCATTAACCTCATCATAAATGGCTTGACGAACACTGCCTAGGTTCAAGGGGTCGTCGCAACAGTACCGGGAAGGGTTTTCGTCGGACACAGGCTGGTGAGACGACGGGGTCCAGAAAGAAAGAAGTGGGTTCTTGATGTCCCCAACCCGAGGGAGTCAGAAGCGACCGAAGGTCGTTGAAGGCTGTAGATACGGGAGCGGTACCCTCTCTGCCAAGGTCAAGTCCCGAGTTGTGTGTAAAAGTGAGAGGAAGCTCCTCGATGCTTCGGTTAGGCTGCGTTGGCGACCTCCTTCGGTTCGAGAAGCGTGAGATCGAGGTAGCGGCGTTCGCTCCAGACCGCAGTAGTCCTCAGAGCAACCGCGGTGATGAGGCGGAGCGCACTGGCTCGGTCGGGGAAGGCGCCGGCGCTCCGGATTCGACGCTTGATCTCGGTGTGCAGGCGCTCGAGGCTGTTCGTGGTGCGTAGCCTGGCCCAGTGGGGCTCGGGAAACGCGTAGAACTGGGTGGCGGCCGTGAAGCCCCGCTCGAGCACCTTCATTGCCTCGGGGAGCTCCTCTTGCCAGCGCGTCGTGATCTCGGCCAGGCGCTTCTTCGCCTCAGCGAGCCCGGGGGCCCGGAAGACGGCGGCAGCCTCGCGCGCCACACGCTTGCGCAGGCGATGCGGGACCTTGGCCAGCACGTTGCGTTGCAGGTGCACGGTGCAGCGCTGGCGGCGCACCTCAGGCAAGAAGCGGCGCACCGCAGCCGCCAGGCCCGCGTGCTCGTCGGCGATCACCAGTTCGACGCCGCTGAGACCTCGCTCCAGGAGCTGCTTGAGGAGCTCGGACCAACTGTCCTCTGACTCCTCAGGGCCTAGCGTGATGGCCAGGAGCCGGCGGTGACCGTCCGGATCCACCGCGTAGGCCACGAGCGCGCTCACGTTCTCGACCTTCCTGGCCCAGCGCGCATCGAGGAACGTCGCGTCCAGATACAGATAGGGGTGAGGCCCCTCGATGGGTGCGCTCCGCAGCGCTTCTACGGCCCCATCGAGCCGCTTCGCGACCCGGCTCACCGTCGAGCGTCCCACGCGCTCACCCAGCAGTGCTTCGGTCACGTCGCCCATCTTGCGCTGCGACACACCGCTCACGTAAGCCTCCACCATCATCTCGTCCACTTCTTCACTCCTGCGCCGGTAGCGGCCCATCACGTCGGCGGGCGAGCCGCCTTCCCGGCTGCGCGGCACCATCACGTCGATCTGACCCAAGCTCGTGAGCAGGCGCCTGAGGTACGTGCCGTTCCTGTGGTCCTTCCGGCTGCCGACCCGCTCGAAACGACGCGCTCCGACCATCGCTTTCAACTCCTCCTCCAGCACCATCTCGAGCGTCACACGGATCGCGCCCTGAAACAACGACTTTAAATCCTGCCGTAACTCATCTTGCGTGGCCCGCTCAACTTCAACCATCTTTTCCATGAGGAAGCTCCTTTCCGGTTCCGGACCTGCTGGCGCAGGCCCGGACTCCCCGGGTTCATGTGATGATGAACATTCACAAGGAGCTTCCTCTCTCTTTCCCCGGCTGTCCACCCTCCCCGGACCCCTCTCTGCCAACGTACGTGAGACACGGAGCACGCAAAGAATTAGAGTAGGGCGAAGGCAGAGAAACCGAACATGTTGGGACTGCGAGAGAGAATGGAAGAGAATGGTAGTGCCCCTGGAACCGGGGAGGCCAAGCGAAGCGCGGCAGCTCCTGCGGACCCGGAGGTAGTAGATAGGCCGCTACGGCGGCGGTTCAGTCCGTCGTACAAGCTGCGGATCGTCGAAGAAGCGGACCGGTGCACCGAGCCCGGCGAGGTGGGTCAAGTCCTGCGGCGAGAGGGCCTGTACTCGTCGCACCTGACGACGTGGCGCAAGGCGGCGCATAGCGGGTCGCTGAAGGCCCTGTCGAAGAAACGCGGCCGCAAGCCGGAGCGAAATCCGCTGGATGAGAAGGTACGCAAGCTGGAGCGGCGAAACGCACGGCTCGAGAATGAGCTCAGGAAGGCACACCTGATCATCGACGTGCAGGGAAAAGTTGCGGGGCTGCTGGGGATAAGCCTCGACGACGGGACAAACTCTTGAAGGCGGCCGATGAGCTGGCTAAGCACGTCGGTGTAAAACCGGCGTGCGCGGCCCTCGAGGTCTCCCGATCGACGTTGTACCGTCGTCGAGGCCCATCAACCGGGCAACAGCAGCCCCGCCCGACGCCCGCCCGGGCATTGAGCGAGACGGAACGAGGCGAGGTCTTCGACACGCTGTGTTCGGAGCGGTTCGTGGACCGCTCACCCGCCGAGGTGGTGGCCACGCTGCTCGACGAAGAGGTCTACCTGTGCAGCGAACGCACGATGTATCGTGTTCTGGCCTCCGAGGTGCCGGTTCAGGAACGCCGGGCGCAGCGCACCCATCCCGAGTACAAGAAGCCCGAGTTGATGGCCACGGCGCCGAACCAGGTGTGGTCCTGGGATATCACGCGGCTGCTCGGGCCGAAGAAGTGGAGCTATTACTACCTCTACGTCATCATGGACATCTACAGCCGCTACGTCGTGGGCTGGATGGTGGCGGACCGGGAGAACTCGGCCCTGGCCGGCCGGTTGATCCAGCAGAGCTGCCTGAAGCATGGCGTCCAGCCCCGGGTCCTGACCCTGCACTCGGATCGGGGAGCTCCAATGACGAGCCAATGCACCGCTCAACTTCTCGCTGACCTCGGCGTGACCCGCTCGTTGAGCCGGCCTCAGGTGTCGGATGACAACCCGTTTTCCGAGGCTCAGTTCAAAACCTTGAAGTACCATCCCTCGTTTCCCGGACGGTTCGGGGATCAGGGCCAAGCCAAGACGTTCTGTCGATCGTTCTTCCGCTGGTACAATGCCGAGCACCGCCATGGCGGCATCTCGATGCTAACCCCCGAGCAGGTCCACTTCGGAAACGCCGATCAGGTCATTGCCGGCAGGAAATCCGTGCTCCGCGAAGCATGGGCCGCTCATCCCGAACGCTTCGTCAGAGGTGTGCCGAAGCCCAAACCGCTCCCGGAGGCCGTCTTCATCAATCCTCCCATCCCTTCCCTCACCACACAGGACATTGCTCTCTAATTAATCCCGTAGAGTGTCCCATTGTCGTTGACAGGTTCCGAAGCCCAAACCGCTCCCGGAGGCCATCTTCATCAATCCTCCCATCCCTTCCCTCACCACACAGGACATTGCTCTCTAATTAATCCCGTAGAGTGTCCCATTGTCGTTGACAGGTTCCGATCGAGAGAGTCCCGACAGCCAACAGGAATACCACCTTCTTCATCGTGCCTCCTGGGAAAAAAAGGGGGAGGTCAAGCTTCCAATCCGAGACTCTGTTCATGAGTTCGGCTGTCAGCTTTGCGCGCTCATGCTTCTCTGTGGTCCGTCCGCTTCGCGGCGACCGAACAGGTTCGGCGTCGGCGTCTTCGACTGGGCCTCTTCGTTGGTGACGAGGCCGCGGCGCACCAACTCCAGGAGCGCCATGTCGAGGGTCTGCATGCCGGCCTTCTGGCCGGTCTGCAAGCCAGCGTATCTGGATCCTCAACCTGCCTGGGCTTCTCGCGCCTGGGCCGTGCGCGCTTCCCGCTGCCGAGTGAGGTGCGGGACAATACCCAGCATCCGCTGGATCAGCATGACCTGGCCGCGATGGTGCATCTCGTGCTCTTTCACCGACAGCATCATCTCTAACCGACTCTTCGGCGGCTGCGAAAACTCCGGTGGAAATGCGACGGTCTCGGCCAGGAACTCGTCGGACACGCCATCGAGAAAGGTCGCCCAGATCTCGCCCTCGTCTTCGAGCAGCGCGATCACCTGGCTCTTCGTTCGGGGGGTCGCTTCTTGCGCCCCAAGCTCAGCCATTACCGCCTGGAAGTCGAAGCCCTCCATGCTGGACCGCTTCTCGATAGCGTGGAGCCGATGCTGAAACCGATAGGTCAGCGCGATATGGGTCAGCAGCTTCTCGACGCTTCGGCAATCCGGCGTCGCTCGAAAGTCGTACTTGTCTTCCGGAATGTCTCGCGCCGCCTCGAGGGTGTTCTTGCGAACGGTGCGAAAGCTCTGCGCGAGTTCCTTGGAGCCGTAATGGGTCATGCGTTCACTCCTTTTTGAGGGAGTATATTATAAACGAATTGGGTAACTCGACCTCAACCAGGCGCGAAGTGCGGCTGGTTGCGAAGACCGCGGAGGCTTCCTTCCCGCCTTACTCGATGATGAGGGTCCGCGGCAGCTGCAGGTTGTGCTCGAGGAAGGTCAGCTTGGTCTCCAGCTCCTCGGCGGTCGGCTGCACGTTGCCATTGATGTCGGTCGCCCGCGAGGTGACAGTGTGCTCGCCCGGGGTGGCGCCGTTCCAGGTGTAGTTGAAGAACTTCCACCCGTACCTCTCGGCGGTCGTCGCCGGGTCGAGCGTTGCCGGCTGCCACGGGCCGTCGTCCACCTGCACCTCGACGGACCGGAGCGGTGTGCCGTCGTGCAGCACCACACCGAACACGTTGTGTCGGCTTCCGTTGGCGGCCTCTCGGGTCACCCGCGCGACGAACGACTTCAGCTGCATCTTGGTGATCGCCGTCTCTTTCCACTTCATCTCGCCGTTGACCATCTCGCCCTTCAAGGTCCGGTACCAGCGGGCCTGGTACATCCCGAGGTACTGTTCCTCCTGGACGTGGATCTCGGAGAGCCATTTGACGTTCGGCGCACCGTACCACCCGGGGATGAGCAACCGGAGCGGACGCCCCTGGTGCGTGCTGAGCGGCTCGTCGTTCAGCGAATAGGCCAGCAGCGGCTCGTCCGACAGCGCCTGGTCTCGTTGGAGGCTCCTGCCGTACTGCTGGTCCACCGGGTACGCGCGTCCTCGGAACTCCACCTCCTCTTCCCCATGGTCGGCGCCAAGAAAGACAAACTCACGGGCCTCGGGCTGCACCCCGGCCCGCTCCAGGACCGCCCGCAACGGGACGCCCCGCCAGCGGCCGTTGCTCGAAAGACCATTCACCGGACCTCGATTCCCCGAGCACTCGAACCCGAAGACGAGCTCGCGGCTCGGCATCGCTTGCAGCTCGGCGAGCGAGAGCGACAATGGCCGATCCACCAGTCCGGACACTCGCAGTCGGTACGTCGCCGTGTCGATCTCGGGGTGCCCGTAATGCTGCGTCGTGAAGAACTGGTCGCTGGGGGTGATTACCCCGTCGATCCCGCGGATATCGATGATCCGCCGATCCGGTGTCCGCTCCAGCACGATGGTGTCGGGCAAGTCGGTGAAGCGCACCAATGTCTGGTCTTGCGTGAGGGCCGGAAACGCCCATTCCGGTAGGCCGAGGACGCCCAATCCAGCAAGAGCGACGCTTCCTTTGATCATGTCACGACGGGTGGTCTGTTTTGTCATGTTGGGTACCTCCTTAGGAACGTTCTAGCCTATCTGTGCGGAGTTAGAGCCGGCTCTCAATCACGCCTAGAATCACTCGATCCCTGCGCTTCCATCCCCTCCTGATAACGCGCGCCGCTCAAGACGTTCGCGAGCGAGTAATTGCCCTCGTGACAGGCGTATTCGTAGATCCGCTGGTCGAACTTTACCCAGGGAACCTGCCCGCCCCACACCTCGGTGTAGGTCCTCGAGTCGTGAATCTCGAACTCATAGAGGATCGAGTCGTCGGCGACCGGCGTGAGACGCTCGATCACCTTCAGATCCTCGGAATTCAGGACCTTTTCGCCCTGCTTAGTAAAGCCCATATCGGGGTGGATGTTGGTGGTCTCGACCACGAGGGTGTTGCCCTCCCAGCGGCCCCACGAGTCGCCGAACCAGGGCCGAACGTGGGCCGGCAGTCGATTCGGCTCGCCGAGCCGGATGATCCGGGTGTCGTGGACCATCTCCCCGTGGATCACCACGTAGTCCGCCGTCTGGATGACACGCATGTTGTTGTTGTATCCCCCGGAGGGCGTCATCGGAGGTCCGACGGTGGCCGTGGGGCTCGAGGCATAGTAAACGATGCACCGCTCCGCCAGCGGCCGGAGCTCCGGATGGTCGTACTGGCCGAACCGGGATTGGAACTCATGGTACTCCTGCGTCCGCCTCTGGCCCTCTGGCGTAAGCGCGGGAATCCGGCCGTTCGAGGGAAAGGTGATGAGCGAGGTCCGGGGCTCGCCGTCGACGGTTGCTACCCGCTGGGCGCGATCCCAATAGACCTCGTTGTACTCCTGGCCGCGCAGTCGAACATTATCACTCAGAGACTCATCCCTTTGGTTGTCCGCCCTACCGCATTCGACCGTCCCTGGGTTAGAGGGGCACCCCTCTGTCTGTCCGGTTGGCCGCTCGATCGCGTCGACCTCCTCCGATGTGAACACCGGACCCCGACCCTCTTCCCGCTCAAACGGAGTGAGCGTCGAGTTTGTCCAGTTCCCCTGAAGGTCCGGATGGCCGTCGGGTGTCCTGGGCACTTCCCACTTTCTGGCGTCGGAGGCTGGAGCCTGCGCCGCCACGGTCGAGACGACGCCGGGCGCTGCGGTTGCACAGAAAACGGCGAGAAGTAGAGCGGAGTTACGCGACATCACTTCATGGCCTCGACCAAACACCGCCATACGATCGCTCATTTAATCCTCCATCCCAGCGGGATCCGCGACACTGACGGGCACTCTTATCGAATCGCCCTCTGACGGGTGGGGTGAACATGAGGGGCGGGACCCAGGCGGTCAAGATGAGGGCAACGCGAGAACGGCGGATCCTGCGCCCTACCATCGACCAGGTCTAGGCCGGACGGCTCTTGTGGCTTAGAGGGCAATCATTCGTCGCTAAGTCAGCGACCAGGCAGAGAGAGTGGAGTCCCAATTTTTCTTGCGTTCATGAGATCACCTTTTCACCTTTGAAGTAGTGCCCTAGTACCCCACCCCCTCTCTGCCAACGTACGTGAGACACGGAGCACGCAAAGAATTAGAGTAGGGCGAAGGCAGAGAAACCGAACATGTTGGGACTGCGAGAGAGAATGGAAGAGAATGGTAGTGCCCCTGGAACCGGGGAGGCCAAGCGAAGCGCGGCAGCTCCTGCGGACCCGGAGGTAGTAGATAGGCCGCTACGGCGGCGGTTCAGTCCGTCGTACAAGCTGCGGATCGTCGAAGAAGCGGACCGGTGCACCGAGCCCGGCGAGGTGGGTCAAGTCCTGCGGCGAGAGGGCCTGTACTCGTCGCACCTGACGACGTGGCGCAAGGCGGCGCATAGCGGGTCGCTGAAGGCCCTGTCGAAGAAACGCGGCCGCAAGCCGGAGCGAAATCCGCTGGATGAGAAGGTACGCAAGCTGGAGCGGCGAAACGCACGGCTCGAGAATGAGCTCAGGAAGGCACACCTGATCATCGACGTGCAGGGAAAAGTTGCGGGGCTGCTGGGGATAAGCCTCGACGACGGGACAAACTCTTGAAGGCGGCCGATGAGCTGGCTAAGCACGTCGGTGTAAAACCGGCGTGCGCGGCCCTCGAGGTCTCCCGATCGACGTTGTACCGTCGTCGAGGCCCATCAACCGGGCAACAGCAGCCCCGCCCGACGCCCGCCCGGGCATTGAGCGAGACGGAACGAGGCGAGGTCTTCGACACGCTGTGTTCGGAGCGGTTCGTGGACCGCTCACCCGCCGAGGTGGTGGCCACGCTGCTCGACGAAGAGGTCTACCTGTGCAGCGAACGCACGATGTATCGTGTTCTGGCCTCCGAGGTGCCGGTTCAGGAACGCCGGGCGCAGCGCACCCATCCCGAGTACAAGAAGCCCGAGTTGATGGCCACGGCGCCGAACCAGGTGTGGTCCTGGGATATCACGCGGCTGCTCGGGCCGAAGAAGTGGAGCTATTACTACCTCTACGTCATCATGGACATCTACAGCCGCTACGTCGTGGGCTGGATGGTGGCGGACCGGGAGAACTCGGCCCTGGCCGGCCGGTTGATCCAGCAGAGCTGCCTGAAGCATGGCGTCCAGCCCCGGGTCCTGACCCTGCACTCGGATCGGGGAGCTCCAATGACGAGCCAATGCACCGCTCAACTTCTCGCTGACCTCGGCGTGACCCGCTCGTTGAGCCGGCCTCAGGTGTCGGATGACAACCCGTTTTCCGAGGCTCAGTTCAAAACCTTGAAGTACCATCCCTCGTTTCCCGGACGGTTCGGGGATCAGGGCCAAGCCAAGACGTTCTGTCGATCGTTCTTCCGCTGGTACAATGCCGAGCACCGCCATGGCGGCATCTCGATGCTAACCCCCGAGCAGGTCCACTTCGGAAACGCCGATCAGGTCATTGCCGGCAGGAAATCCGTGCTCCGCGAAGCATGGGCCGCTCATCCCGAACGCTTCGTCAGAGGTGTGCCGAAGCCCAAACCGCTCCCGGAGGCCGTCTTCATCAATCCTCCCATCCCTTCCCTCACCACACAGGACATTGCTCTCTAATTAATCCCGTAGAGTGTCCCATTGTCGTTGACAGGTTCCGCATCGAGCCGCTTCGCGACCCGGCTCACCGTCGAGCGTCCCACGCGCTCACCCAGCAGTGCTTCGGTCAGGTCGCCCATCTTGCGCTGCGACACACCGCTCACGTAAGCCTCCACCATCATCTCGTCCACTTCTTCACTCCTGCGCCGGTAGCGGCCCATCACGTCGGCGGGCGAGCCGCCTTCCCGGCTGCGCGGCACCATCACGTCGATCTGACCCAAGCTCGTGAGCAGGCGCCTGAGGTACGTGCCGTTCCTGTGGTCCTTCCGGCTGCCGACCCGCTCGAAACGACGCGCTCCGACCATCGCTTTCAACTCCTCCTCCAGCACCATCTCGAGCGTCACACGGATCGCGCCCTGAAACAACGACTTTAAATCCTGCCGTAACTCATCTTGCGTGGCCCGCTCAACTTCAACCATCTTTTCCATGAGGAAGCTCCTTTCCGGTTCCGGACCTGCTGGCGCAGGCCCGGACTCCCCGGGTTCATGTGATGATGAACATTCACAAGGAGCTTCCTCTCTCTTTCCCCGGCTGTCCACCCTCCCCGGACCCCTCACCCCCTTTTACACAAATATCGCGACACTACCCGATCTGACGGTGGACAACATGATCCTGAAGGAAGCGTCAAAGGGAAACTTCTAAGCCCCGAGCGGCGGAGGCGCTGTGTGGTGCGGGTCCAGCAGCGGCTCGGGTGAGCGAGAGGCGAGCGTGCGAGGTGTTGGGCCAGGCTCGATCGACACAACGGAGGAGTCGGAAGAGAGGGGCTGATGAAGCGGCGCTACGAGCGGACGTGGTCAAGGTGGCGGGTCGGTTCGGTCGCTACGGGTACCGGATGGTTACAGGGATGTTGAGGGCGGAGGGCTGGGTGGTGAACCACAAGCGGGTGGAGCGGATCTGGAGAGAGGAGGGTCTGAAAGTGCCCAAGAAACAGCCCAAACGGGGCCGGCTCTGGTTGACGGACGGCTCATGCATCCGGCTTCGACCCTTGTACCGCCATCACGTCTGGGCGTATGACTTCGTGGCGGATCGGACGCACGACGGTCGGCCGCTGAAGATGCTGACGGTGTTGGATGAATACAGCCGGGAGTGTCTGGCGATCGTAGTGGCCCGAAGGCTCAGGGCGGACGATGTGTTGCAGACGCTCAGTGAGCTCTTTGTCGAGCATGGTCCACCGGCCAATCTCCGGTCCGACAACGGTCCGGAGTTCACGGCCAAGGTGGTTCGTGAGTGGCTCGAGCGGGTCGAGGTGAAGACGCTGTATATCGAGCCGGGTAGCCCGTGGGAGAATGGCTACAACGAAAGCTTCAACGGGACGCTGGGCGAAGAAGTCCTGAAGCGGGAGATCTTCTACTCGTTGGAGGAGGCGAAAGTGCTCATCGAACAGTGGCGGCGGGAGTACAACACCATCCGACCCCACAGCTCGCTCCGCTACCGACCACCGGCCCCCGAAGCGCTACGGCCCGATCCCTTCTTCTTGAATCTGCCCAAGCTTAACGGCCCTCACCCCAGGCTTCAGGAGGCCCTTGGACTAACACAGTAGGTGGTACCACTATTGGGGGCCGGTCACGAGGCGATGTCGATGGGTCCGATTTTCCAACGCTTTCTCGGATCTTCCAACCGGCTCTCGAACCGCCGCTCCTGTTCCTCCGGGCTGATCGCAAACCAGTACTTGATCAGGATAATCCCGGACTGGATCAGCATTCGCTCGAAGTCCGGACACGACCGCAGGAAGTCCTGGTACTCATCATCGGTGCAGAATCCCATTACCCTCTCTACACCCGCCCGGTTATACCAACTCCGATCGAACAGCACCATCTCTCCCGCAGCCGGGAGGTGAGAAACGTAGCGCTGAAAGTACCACTGACTCTGCTCTCGTTCGGTGGGGATCCCCAGCGCAACCACCCGAACGATCCGATGGCTCAGTCGCTGTGTGATCCGCGTGATGACCCCGCCCTTCCCCGCGGCATCGCGGCCCTCGAAGATGACAGCCACCCTGAGACCCTCGTGCTTGATCCATTTCTGTAGATCGACCAGGTCTTCCTGGAGCCTGAGGAGCTCTCGGTTATAGGACTTTCCGGTGATGCGGCCATCCGGCCCATACTCAGGCGGCCCCTCGCCCCCCTCTCCACCTCCCCCTGGCGGACTCATTCCCTCTCCCCATTTCCGGTGATGTCGAACAACGGATCGAGGAACCGAAGCGCACCGTAGAGCGCCTCACCCTCGAAAGGGGGATCGACATGTTGCGCACCGATGAGGGTAAGTTGGAAAATCCTGGCGAGCAGCTCCGCGGCTTCCTGGTCCTGCATCCGCTCGGCGCATAACTCGATCAAGAACTCCAGCCTCTTTCGGTCGACTCGATCCTGGACGCGTCGGGCCTGCGGCTCGCGGGCGGCCCAACCCCGAATCGCCCTTTCCAACCTCGCGTTCTTGAGTTCAGACGCCTGCCGGTTGACATCGCGCAACCGCTCCTTTACCGGAGCGTCGGAGCTACCGGAGGCGATGATGCGGTCCGTGGCTTGGAGCTCCCACGCGGCCAAGAGATCCTCAACGTATCCCGGACGGCCCTCGAAGTGATGGTAGAAAGATCCCTTCGTGCGCTCGAGGCGTTCGCAGAGGGCGTCCACGGTGAGTCCCCCATCGCCCTCGCCGGCTAGGATCCGAAAGCCCTCTTCAATCCAGTCCTTTCGTGATGTTTGAGCCATGCCGCTTGGTCTCCAGCGTGCTGAGTGTCGTCCCTGACCGGAGTCCCATAAGGTATGGTACGGCCTTGTCGAAAAACAGGCTGCAGTCCACTCTGGCACCGGTCGCTTGCCGGATCCTGTAGGAATGTCCTAGCATCTGACGGTCCGTCACCGGGGTAGGAACAGCCGAATGCAACACTGAGAGACAGGGGTTACTTCCATGTTCGGGAAAAGAATCGAGATTGGCCGGCGGGACTTCGTCCGCCACAGCGTGGGGATGGGAGCGGGCGTTGCCGCACTGGGCCGCCTGCCCGAAGTGACAACCGGCCAGAGGCAGAGCGCCGCGAGTACTCCCCTGGTCGTCACGAGCCATTCGAGCGAAACCGGCCAAGAGGCCATGCGGCAAGCATGGGGAATCCTGGACGAAGGGGGCACCGCTCTGGACGCGGTCGAGCGCGGCGCCAACGTCATCGAGGTGGACCCGGAGGATTCGAGCGTGGGCTACGGCGGCCTTCCGAACGAAAACGGTGTCATCCAGCTCGATGCTTCGATCATGGACGGGAGGACGTATAACGCCGGAGCCGTGGCGTCCCTCGAGAACATCAAGACACCCTCTTCCGTCGCCCGGCTCGTAATGGAGCGGACGGACCACGTCATCTTGGTGGGAGCAGGCGCACTGGAGTTCGCCCGCTCATTCGGGTTCCAGGAAGAGGATCTGCATACCGAACAGTCCCGTGCGGCTTGGCTGCGGTGGCGAGAGGAACACAGCGATCGGGATGACTGGGGGCCCCCCGATCACTTGAGAAATCTGGCTGGTCCGGGATCGGACGGACGCGGTGCCGACGCCGGGCCCGGCGCCAGCTCAGGAGGCGTCGATGAACCCCTCGAGTTCCACTATGGGACCACCAATGTCTTGGCCGTCGACTCCAACGGCGACATCTCTGGCATCACGACTACGAGTGGATTGAGCTGGAAGGTCAACGGACGCATCGGGGACTCGCCGATCATCGGTGCCGGCCTGTACGTCGACAACGACATCGGCGCGGCGGGGGCCACCGGCCGCGGAGAGGACGTGATCAAGTCCTGCGCCTCGTTCTACACCGTCCTGCGCATGGGTCAGGGGCGCACACCCCAGGAAGCGTGTGAGGACGCGTGCGAGTTGATCGTCCACAAGTACCGGAACGTGAATCCGCACTTCTTCCCGTCGGAAAAATTCATCGCCATCAACAAGGACGGTGAGTACGGTGCCGCCTCGATGGGGAACGATCGGGGCCGGCCACGCATGACGGTGCGAAGTGCGGAAGGCCTTCAGATTTACGAGGGGACTAGGCAGGGTGAATTCAAGCGGTCGTCGCAACACCTCGAGGAGGAGTTGCGATGGAGGCAATCAGGCGCCGAGGAGCGGATCGAGTTCTACGTCGACGGATGCGTTCACCAGGCCGTCCGCCGGTGGGACGCCGCGAGCATCGGCAGAGGTTCTGGGAAGAGGTAGCTCGAGGTCTGTCGAGCGAGGAGGCCGCCGTGGCGGCGGGTGTGTCCCCCGCTGTCGGGGCGCGCTGGTTTCGCGAATGTGGTGGCATGTCACCCCTCAATCTTCGTCCCCAGTCGCGGCGCTATCTCACGTTCATTGAGCGAGAAGAGATCGCCGTTCTTCGAGCCCGTGGTCGTGGCGTACGCGAGATCGCCCGGCAGTTGGGCCGCTCACCCTCGACGATCTCGCGAGAACTGCGGCGGAACGCAGCTACAGGAGGAAGGAACCTCGAGTATCGGGCCACGACCGCTCAATGGCACGCCGATCGGCGAGCGAAACGTCCAAAGCTTGCGAAGCTCGCTACGAACGGCGAACTGAGGCAGTATGTACAGGATCGCCTCGGAGGCGTGATCCGAGCTCTGGACGGTGCCGCTCTGGCAGGCCCCGATGTGCGCTGGATCGGACGGCGTCACGGTCGCCGACAAGACCGGCGGTGGGCGGTCTCGTGGAGTCCCGAGCAGATCGCCAACAGGCTACGGGTCGACTTCCCCGGCGATGAGTCCATGCGTATATCGCACGAAGCCATCTACCAGGCGCTTTACGTTCAGGGCCGCGGTGCGCTGCGACGGGAGCTGACAGCGTGCCTTCGGACGGGACGCGCGCTACGGGTGCCTCGAGCACGCACCCGCAGACGGGGCAAGGCGTTCGTTCACCCCGAGATCATGCTCAGCGAGCGGCCGGCCGAGGCAGACGACCGCGCCGTTCCCGGGCACTGGGAAGGCGACCTGATCTTGGGGCTGGGCAGTTCGGCGATCGGAACGCTGGTCGAGCGGACCTCCAGGTTCACGACGCTGCTCCACCTCCCCCGCCTTGACAAACACGACGAGCCCAGGACCAAGAACGGTCCAGCGTTGGCTGGACACGGTGCCGAAGCCGTCCGGGACGCGATCGCTTCGTCGATCACGACCCTGCCCGAGCAACTCCGCCGGTCTCTGACATGGGACCAGGGAGCAGAGATGGCTCAGCACGCACGGCTGCGCATCGACACTGGCCTGGCCGTCTACTTCTGCGACCCGCAGAGCCCGTGGCAGCGCGGCACGAACGAAAACACCAACGGCCTGTTGAGACAGTACTTCCCAAAGGGCACTGACCTCAGCAGACATACCGCTGACGACCTCGCCGCCGTCGCAGCCGCTCTCAACAGTCGCCCCCGCAAGACCCTCGGTTGGAGAACTCCGGCGGAAACCTTGGAAGATCTGTTATCATCAAAGAACCAGACCTCAACCTTGCGTTGAAATGCTCTACCGCTCCCGTATCTACAGCCTTCAACGACCTTCGGTCGCTTCTGACTCCCTCGGGTTGGGGACATCAAGAACCCACTTCTTTCTTTCTGGACCCCGTCGCTCTCACCAGCCTAGTGTCCAGCAAAACGGGGGCTTATGAAAACCCTTCAACACGGTACTGTTGCGACGACCCCTTGAACCTAGGCAGTACACGGGCTGACCTTCAGCGGATTCGGTTCGGGGCGTTCGCCCGGCGAACACCGGAGCGGTTGCTTCGGTATAACCGGCATAAGAGGTTTTGCCCCCTTCGGGAGAAAAGACTTGAAGGCCACGTTCGGCTTTGTGATCTGCATATCGTTCCTCGTCTCGGCCCTGGCCATCGGTGGGCGCGAGGCGGCGGGGACCACCGCGGGCGCCAACGCCCGTTTGGCGATCCGCTACGCAGATGTCCAACGTGTCCTCGACGGGAAGTGCACATCCTGCCACACAGGCGCTGACGCTGCGCAGGGTCTGCGCCTCGACTCCTGGCAGGCGCTGATCGCAGGCTCCGACCACGGTGAGGCGGTCATCCCCTTCGACGCCGCTCGCTCGCTGTTGGTCGAATTGCCGACCAAGCTCGTGGGTGGTCCGCATCCCGCCGAGGTTGGCCGTGAGACCCTGAACGACTCCGAGGTGGCGCTCCTGAGCGAGTGGATCGACGAGGGAGCCCCATCGGAAACCGGTGAGATTCCGTTTGCCGACGCACAACACCTCCTCTACGCGGCCAATCAGAGCGTGGCCGTGGTGTCCGTGATCGACATGGAGACCAACCAGGTGATCCGCACCGTGGATCTCCGCAAGTACGGATTCCAGGAAAACGCATCGCCTCACGACATCGCGGTCGAGCCGGACGGCTCTTCCTGGTACGTGTCGCTCATCGCCGCCAACCAGATCCTCAAGTTCGACCGCAACAACAACTTGGTCGGGGGAACGGACTTCGTTCGTCCGGGCCTTCTGGCTCTCGATTCCGACGGCGACAACCTCTACGCCGGCCGCTCGATGGCAGCGGTGCGGCCGCCGCAGGAAATCGGAGTGATTCGCCGGTCGGACATGACGTTCCAAGAAGTGGGCGTCTTCCTGCCGAGACCCCACGCGTTGGCCGTTCGGCCAGGTACCGGCACCGTCTATACAGCCAGCCTGGCGGTTAACCAGATCGCCTCCTTCTATCCTGAGGACGAGGCTGTCGAGCTCTACGAGCTGGGGGGCGACCGCCCCCACACCCTCATCGGGTTCGCGGTGTCGCCGGACGGGCGATGGATGGTGGGAACGACCGAACTCACGGGCACTGTGTTCGTGTTCGATCTCGATCAGGCGCACGTCCTGACACCGGTGGATACTCTCGCGGTAAACGCTGCCCCGTGGCATCCGGTTTTCACAACGGACGGGCGCTGGGTCTACGTGGGTAACAATCGGGGAAATACGGTCAACGTGATCGATATGGAGACGAGAACGCTCGCCAAGGTCATTGAGGGGAACGGCGTGGCGCAGCCCCACGGGGCCGCCACATCACCAGACGGACGTTTTGCCTACGTCTCCAGCCGGAACCTCGAGATATCGGAGGACCCAACCAGAGCCGGCCATGTGTATACGCCCCGTTACGACCTGGGCGACAACGCGCGGGCTGGCACGGTTGTCGTCATCGACACGGACAGCCAGGAGATCGTGAAGGTCATCGAGATCGAGGGGTACGGCTCGGGGCTGGGGGTGGCTATACCGAACTGAGTGACTCTCAAGGGCGGGACTCCACCAAAGTCGGTCGCTGTTGTGGGTAATCAGTAACGTGTTCATACGCCAGGGCGAATTCCAGCACCCTCTGGTCTTCTCCGGACGGACCGAACACCTGCATGCCCATACATCTACCTGACGCGTCGAATCCCGCCGGTACGTTCACCGTCGGAGCCCCACTCATAGTGACGGGAGCCATGACCTCCATCCATCGGATATAGTTGTCCATCGGCTTGCCATTGATCTCTTGCGGCCAGTGAATCTCCTTTGGAAATGGAAACACCTGGCAGCTGGGTAGCACCAATAAATCGTAAATGCCAAACAATCGATCCAGCTCCCTACGCCAGTCGTCATGAAGCTCCCTTGCGGTCGCTAGGTCCTGATCAGTAACAGCGAAAGATTCTTCAATCTCCCAAATATATTCCGGCTTAATCAAAGGCCGTAGTGCAGGATCGTTGTACAACTCTTGCGAACCTGAACGTAGGGCAGCACGTATGGTAGTCTGGGAAAACCACAGGTCAGACATGTCAAAATGCGGTGTTGTCGCGTCTACCCCGGCACCGGCCCCAGATAACGCTGCCAAGCCCGACTCACAAAGTCCGATGATGCCTGGCTCCATCGGCAGGTATCCGTTGAATTTTCCGAGCCAACCTATTCTCAAGTCCTGCAGTCGCGCCGGCGCGTCTATGGGTCCAATTGGATTGGCCGTCATGGTTTGTAACAGGCGAACCATATCTGCCGTATTCCGAGCCATAGGTCCGGAAGTGGACTGGCCATTTGTACTGGGCCTAAAACTAGCCACATTATTAAAAGCAGCTGGATTGCGTAACGACCCCAGCATGTCGCTGCCATCGGCAACTGGTACCATGCGGGTTCCCAGGGCAGAGGCCGCCCCGCCGCTGCTGCCACCTGCGGTCAGGGCAGGATTACATGCGCTACCGGTGGCCCCGAATATTGGATTATAGCTTTGAGAGCCCGAGCCAAATTCCGGTACGTTGGTCTTGCCGATAAAGATGGCACCTTCCGCCCTAAGCCTTGCGGCAAGATTGCTGTCACTGTCGGCAATGCGATCAGCGTAAATTAGTGAGCCACTCGTGTGGCGCATCCCCTTCACCGCAGATAATTCTTTCACTGCATGGGGCATACCATGCATCCAGCCCCGATACTCGCCTCTGGCCAGCGCTCGATCAGCGTCACCTGCCTGTCTGAGCAACTCATCATCATCAACCAGCGACACAATCGCGTTGTAGACCGGATTGTAGCGATGAATGCGATTGAGGTAGGCCTGCATGACTTCGGTACAGCTGACACTTCCTTGTCGAATAGCTTGAGACAGTTCGTTCGCAGTAAAGTCGGTAATATCTGCCTGAAGACTCGCTGCGAACAATCGTTCGGTATCAACAGAAGAAAGCGAAACAGCCGCGGCAAACGTTGCTGAAGACCTGATGAATTGTCGTCGTCGCATGGGTGCCTCCAAGCGCAAGCGTTAGCGGAGATTAGGAAGTAGCTCCCCGAGCCAGGCTAGTCCACCAGCGGCGCCGGCTCAGAAGACCCCAGCGGCCGCAGCTCCACCTCCACTTCGCCCTTCCCCAACCGGCTCCAGGACTCGCGCGGCACCGGGTCGGTCTCGGGAAAATCGAGTCGCGTGTGCAGCCCGCGGCTCTCCTCCCTGGCACGGGCAGACATCGCCATGATCAACCCGACGAGCGAAATATTGCGAAGCTCGGCCAGGTCCGACGACGGCTTGCTCGTCCGGTAGAGGTCGTCCGACCACTCCCGCATCTCCCCCAGCCTGGTTACGGCGCGATCCAGCCGCCCACGTGATCGGACCAGTCCCATGTAGTTCAGCATCAGGCTTCGAACCGCATCCCACTCGTGGTCGAGAATCACCCCCTGGTCCGGCAGCGGCGGGTCCGTTCCCGGCGGGGGCGGCGGGGGCGGCTCGGGTCCCTCAGCGGGCTGCGGCTCAATGGCTCCGGCCCGTTCCGCCAACACCGAGGCTTCGAGCAGGGAGTTGGACGCCAGCCGGTTGGCTCCATGCACACCCGTAAACGCCACCTCTCCCGCTGCGAAGAGCCCCTCGATTTCGGTACGCCCGTCCAGATCGACAGCCACCCCGCCGCACATGTAGTGCGCCGCGGGAACAACCGGAATGGGGTCCCGGCCGGCAACGATCCCGTACTCCGCGAGGCGCGCCGAGATCGCGGGAAACCGCTCTGTGAATCGGTCTTCACCGATGCCGGACGTATCCAGCAAGACGAACTTGTCGCCTCGGCGTTTGGTCTCCCGGTCAATCTCTCGGGCGACCACATCGCGGGGGGCCAGAGACCCGAGGGGATGGCGGTCGTTCATGAACTCTTCGCCGGCCAGGTTCCGGAGCACCGCACCTTCTCCGCGAACGGCCTCCGAGATCAGGAAACTCTTCGCCTCGGCATGATGAAGGCAGGTCGGGTGGAACTGGATCATTTCCATGTTCCCGAGCGAACATCCCGCCCGCGCCGCCATCGCAACGCCGTCCGCGGTAGCGATGTCGGGGTTGGTGGTATACCGGTAGACCTTTCCACAGCCTCCAGTGGAGAGCATCGTGTGCTCCGCTCGAACCAGCCCGATGCCTCCGGTCTCCTGATCGAGAAACGACACACCGTAACACCTGATGCGTCCGCCATCCGCGCCTATCCAAAGATCAAGCGCGAGATGGTGCTCGAGGAGTGTGATCTCGGAGTGCTCGGCGACGGCAGCAAGTAAGGTACTCTCAATCTCCTGCCCTGTGCGATCCTTCGAATGTACGATTCGTCGTCTACTGTGCCCCCCCTCCAGGCCCAGATCCAGACCGTCGGAATCGGGGTCCGCATGAGCAAACGAAGCGCCCAACTTCGTGAGACTGCGAACGAGAGCGGGCCCTTCCCGTACCACGACCTCGACCACGTCCTGCCGGCACAAACCCGCCCCCGCCTCGAGAGTGTCCGCAACGTGCAGATCGAAGGAATCGGTCGGATCGAGGACCGCCGCGAGCCCACCTTGAGCCCTGTTTGTCGAGGAGTCGCTCCGGAGCTTCTTGGTCAGAATGAGGACCGGACCGTGCTGCGCCGCACGGAGCGCGTAGGTCAGGCCGGCCACGCCACTACCCAACACGAGTGTGGTGCAGCGGTACTTGGCGGAATGTGCGCTCATGATCTCCATAGGTGACGAACTTCGGCAGCAGTGCGAGTTTCGGCGGCAGTGTAGACCATTCGGCCGCGGAACGACAGATTCCGAAGATTCGTCCAGCAATCGCGGCGCACCGGGGGATCCCCATGGCCAAGAAGAGTTCGTTCGATGTCTCCACCGGCGTCGACCTCCAGGAGGTCGACAACGCAGTGAATCAAGCGCGTAAAGAAATCGCCACCCGTTATGACTTCAAAGGCACGGACTGCACGGTGGAATTCGACCGGAGCGGGGGGGCGATCAAGCTGGAGGCGGATGACGAATACCGCCTTACGGCCGTGCTTCAGGTGGTCCGCGAGAAGCTCTCGCGGCGAGGGGTTCCGGTGAAGAACCTGGATCAAGGCGGGGTCGAGATCGGCAGTCTGGGACGGGCCCGCCAGGTCCTGGGCCTCAAGCAGGGTATCGACCAGGAGACCGCGAGAAAGATGGTGAAGACGGTCAAGGGCCACGGATTCAAAAAGGTCCAGGTCCAGATTCAAGCGGACGAATTGAGGGTCACGAGCCCCTCCAAGGATGAGCTACAGCAGGTCATGGCGTTACTCCGAGGAGAGGACTGGGGGATGGAGCTCCAGTTCGGCAATTACCGGTAGGTGGCTCGGTAACCCAGATCCGATTAAGCTGCTACTGCGACGTAGAGAAGCCTATCCTCAGGAGGAATCAGAATGTCTAGAGCTAGAGCTCAGCAACGTGGGTCCGTTCTCCTGGGCGGTGTGCTCGTCGCCGTGATCTTGGCCGCGCCCACCGCCATGCCTACCGCTGCGCAACAAAGAGGCGCCCCAGCCGCCCCTCCCGGCCCTTCCGCCGCCCAGGCGATGGCAGCGCTCCACGCCGCCCAGGAGGTGGCGACGGAGCTGGGAGTCAGCCTCAGCTGCGCGGTCGTCGACTCACGCGGAGACCTGATCGCGCTCGCCCGGATGGACGGCGCTCGCTTCTATACGACGGACGTCGCGCGCGGCAAGGCACGCTTGTCGGCCCTGTTCGGGCAGCCGAGCGCGGATCTGGCCGATTTCGGTAACTCTCCCGCCTTCCAGAACTTCAACGAGACGCTCTCGGGACCGCTTTACCCGTTCCAGGGAGCCCTACCCATCATGCGAGATGGCGAAGCGATCGGCGCCATGGGCTGCAGCGGCGCGGCATCTCAGGTGGACGAAGACGCGGTGCGCTCCGCGCTTTCCGTTTTCTGAACCGGCTCGCCGACTTTTTCTGGAGATGTCGATGAACCCGATCACGAGAACCTCGCGGGCCGTCCTTGCGATCATACTCGTTGGAGGAGGCGTGGGCGCGCCGGCGGTACTCGCGGCACAGACCGGCCCACAACGGCTCACATTAAGCGAGGCACAGGCCATCATCGCGGAAGCTCAGCGGGATGCCGCCAGTAAGAACCTTCGACTCAGCATTGCCGTGGTCGACGGTCGGGGCGACCTGATCGCTGCCACCCGGATGCCGGATGCGCGCCCCACGACCATGGACACGGCCATCGGTAAGGCCATGGGCGCCGCGATCTTCGGTCGGCCGAGCGCCGAGCTCGCGGAGCAGGCGAATTCTCCCCTCTATCAGAACATGAACGAGGCCACGGGCGGCCGGCTGCGGTTCTTCCAGGGTGCGGTCCCGATCGTAAGAGACGGCTATACGGTGGGCGCCGTGGGCGCGAGTGGGGCGTCGGCCCAGGCCGACGAGGACAATGTGAAAGTGGCACTCGCCGCAGTGGGACTCTAGGGGGTTAAGCAGGTGAAGGACCCCCTCCGACTCCGCAACCATTGAACCTCACACTCCTACTGCTCCTGGCCTACGCGGCCGGGCTCATCGGACTCGGCGTATGGATCGGTCGGCGCGTCGAGAGCAGCGGGGGCTTCTTCGTGGCCAATCGCCGCCTCAGCGCGGCGCTCCTCTTCTCGACCGTGCTGGCGGCCAACATCGGTGCGGGAAGCACCGTCGGAGCGGCTGGGCTGGGTTACCGAGACGGCCTCGCTGCTTGGTGGTGGGTCGGATCAGCCGCCCTGGGAACCCTAGTGCTGGCGTTTTGGATCGGTCCGCGGATCTGGCGGGTTGCCAGCGAGCGGGGCCTCTACACGGTCGGAGACTACCTGGAATTCCGATACGGGTCTTCGGTTCGAGCCACGATCACGGCACTCCTTTGGATCGGGACCCCGGCGCTCCTTGCGGGACAACTCATCGCGATGGCCAAGATCTTGAGCTTCGTCGCGGGGACGCCCCACTGGGCGGGAGTACTCATCGGCGGGATCGTCGTGACGGCGTACTTCACCGCGGGGGGGCTCCTCTCGTCGGCATGGGTGAACATGGTGCAACTCATCGTCCTCGTGGCCGGCTTTGCCGTGGCGTTGCCGTGGGCTTGGGTGGCGGTGGGGGGCTGGGATGCGGTGGTTGCTGCGACACCGAACACGCCGGACTACCTGAATTTCTGGCAGGGGGGTGAATCCGGATGGATTTACCTGGCACTCCTCGCTCCGAACTTCATGGTCTCGCCCGGCCTGATCCAGAAGGTGTATGGGGCCGTCGATGAGCGAGCCATTCGAGTCGGCCTGGCAGCCACGGCAGTAGCTCTCATGTTGTTCGCCCTAGCTCCCCCCGTCATGGGAATGTTGGCCCACTCCTTTGACCCCGCCCTGGCGGACCGGGAGCACGCTTTGATGCTGGTACTCTCGGCGGGGCTTCCGACGCTATTGGGCAGTCTCGGACTCGCAGCGGTTTTTTCGGCGGAGATCAGCTCGGCGGATGCGATACTCTTCATGCTCGCGACATCTCTCTCCAAGGACCTTTACAAACGATTCGTACGACCGAACGCGAGCGACGCTCGGGTTCTGAAGGTGGCGCGCGGGGCCGCCCTCGCCGGTGGGGCACTGAGCGTGGTCCTCGCGCTCCGGTTGCCCTCGGTTATCGACGCCCTCCAGATCTTTTATGCGTTGATGGCGGTCTGCCTCTTCGTACCGGTCGTAGCCGGCCTATACTCCCGGCTACCGGGCGTGGCCGAGGCACTGGCGGCGAGCGGCGTGGGCGTCGTCACGCTGATCTCGGTCAATCGCGGCGGACTCTCAGTGCTTGACTCCAGCCTGTTCGGAGTCCTGGCGTCGGCGTTAGCATTCGCAGTCGTGGCCGCATGGCGGGCTTCGAGGTCCCCTCCGACGAAGCCAAGCTGAGGTGCCGGAAGACGACACCAACGCCTACCCCGCGATACGTCCCGCTCCCGCGTAAACGTTGAAGCCGTCGGACCGTGTGAAGCCGAGAAGGCTCATGTTGAAGCTCCGCGCCAGGTCCACCGCGAGGCTGGAGGGGGCCCCTACGGCGACGACCAGAGGGATGCCCGCCGCCAAGGCCTTCTGCATGATCTCGAAGGAAGTCCGTCCGGACACGGCGAGAATGGTCCTTCCCATCGGAAGCTCACCGTCCAGAAAAGCCTGCCCCACGACCTTGTCGACAGCATTATGCCGCCCCACGTCCTCGCGCACCGAGATGAGTTCGCCGGCCTCGTCGAAGCGGCCTGCTGCGTGGATGCCACCCGTCCGGTCGAAGAGCCCCTGCTTGGCTCGGAGCTTCTCCGGCAGGCCACTCAGAATCGCCGGGTCCAGGCTCAGGCCCTCGTCCGGGATCTGCTCGCACCCTCGCACCTCCACCGCCTCCAACGAGGCCTTCCCACACACCCCACAACTCGAGCTCATGTAGAAATTTCTTGAAAGTGCGTCCGGATCGAAGGGGGCCCCGGGTCGCAGCTTCACGACGACGATGTTGTACGTCTGGGGCTCGTCGGTCTGGCAGTAGCTGATCTCGGCGACGTCCTCCCGGCGACGCACGAGTCCCTCGCCGTACAGAAATCCCGCCGCCAACTCGAAGTCGTCGCCAGGCGTTCGCATGGTGACGGAGACCGCGGACGTCTCGCGCCCTCCGTTTCGGGTGAACTCCACCCGGATCTCGAGCGGTTCCTCCACCGTCACGACGTCCGTGCGATCGGCGAGATGGCCGTCGTCCAAGCGAGAAATCCGGACCCGCGACAGACCCTTCCCCGGTGAGATCACGATCAGGATTCCTCGGATGTCAAGGGAACGAATGCCACGATCCGAAGCGGACCACCACTGCCGCCGGCGACCTTCATGGGCAACGCGACCACGAAAGCACCCGCCTCCGGAAGCTCATCCAGGTTGGCCACGTTTTCGAACCCAGGGATGTTGGCGCCATAGATGATCACGTGGGCCTCGAACCCGGAAGACTGGCCATAGTCGATACTGGGGGTGTCGATACCCACCGCAGCGACGTTTCGTTGATCGGTAATCCAGCGTGCTGCATCCGGATGAATGCCGGGAAAGTGGAGCTCCGCGACGGCCTCCGGCCCCGTGCGCTCCGTTCCCAAGTAGCTGAGCCGGTCGGGCCATCGTGCTCCCCACCCCGTCCGCAAGAGCAGAATCGCGCCGTCGGGAATGGGACCGTGGGCTCGCTCCCACCCCTCCAGATCCGCTACGTCGATCCGGTAGTCGGGGGTGGCGCCTGCCGATACGTCCACGACCACGGCGGGCGCAATCAGTCGATCGAGCGGGATCTGCTCAGCAGACATGCCACCGCGGGAGAAATGAATCGGTGCGTCGAGATGAGTGCCGCCGTGCTCCGCCGTCGAGATTCTGTACGAACTGTAGAAATAACCCGTCTCGGTCTCACCGTACGCGAGCTCATCGAGCCGGAATCCGTCTTCGGTTGGCCAATAGATGGTCTCTTCAGAGAAGGCATAACTGAGGTCGATCCAGCGTCCTCCCGATCCGTCGAATACCGCCGAATAATCAGGCTGGCCGGAAGGGGCCTGGCAACCGGCGAGCACAATCAAGCTCCCTACCGAGATGAGCACTCCACGCATGACTCCCTCCTTTGGCAACGGAACACCAGACTTCCCGGCGCAGACCAAAAAGGAACGGGGGGCCGTCCGAAAACAGCCCCCCACATCATCCAGACCCCTTCGTGCAGTGTACCTTAGGAGCCGAAAATGATCCCGCCCTTGATGACGATCGGGTTATTGTCGAAGTCCGTCGTCCCGGCCACTTCTTCGTGGAACTCGAAGTTCGCCTCGAGGAAGAGAGAAACGACGAAGTTCAGCTGGACGCCCACGCCAAGCATGGCTCCGTTCTCGGTGCTGCTCGTCCCCCCGGAGCTCGTCCGGCGCCACTGCCACCCGCCGAGCGCATAAGGGCTGATCAACGGTGTGGGCATCCGCAACTGTGCCGCGAGGGAATAGGTGCTGTAGCTGTTGTCGTCAGCGTCGGGAAAGTAGTAGACGCCCTGGCCCACCAAACCGATCGGCGAGAGCGGCGGCTGCAAGGCCACCCGAGCGCCTAAGCCGAACGTGTTGTCCAGGTCAGCCGCACCCGGCATAATCGTACTCAGGCTGTCGACGCCGCTGATGACGGCACCTTGGGCGCCGATTTTGAACTGCGCGTCCGCGGGCGCGGCAAGCGCTACGAGCGCCAACACCGTCGAAATGGTCAGAAGCATATGACGCATATCGACTGCTTCCTATTTTTCCGACGCCGAAGGAACGAACGCAACCACCCGCAGCGGCACGTCATCGGTCTCGAGACGCACGAGTTGGATCGGGCTACCGTCCGGCCGAGTGAGCTCCGCGCAGCAAATGCCGAAGGTCCCTTGGGCTCGCGATGGATTGCCGACCACCCTGATCAGGTCACCAGCCTTGATCGTTTCACGGGTCCATCCACGGCGGGACATTTGCACGGCCGGGCCGAACTCGACTTCCCACTCCACCATCTCGCCGTCTTCGTTCTCTGCCTCGATAAAGATGAACGAGTGCGGGTTCCGAAAGTTGAATCTTTCGACGGTACCGACTATCTCCACGCTTTTCGTGTCATCGTAGAACGGCGCACTGGCATGGTGCGCCTCGACCGGGAAACCCGTGATTAAGAGTCCGAGGACAACAACAGCGGCGAGTGACGATATCCAGAGAAGTGGCTTCATCGGACTGGCTCCTTTGAGATTGCAGACTCTTTGTCGGTCCATTATCGGTACTTCGGAATCATGTACTTCACCGCACGACGCGCCTCTTCGGCATCACATGCGTACGGATTGAGCTTGTAGCCCTCGGGGGCCGGGAGCCAGCGTGTCGTGTATGACGCGGGTTCCCTTAGAAACAACGGATCCTCGACGGTGAGGGTCATGCGCAACTCCTCTCCCTCGCGCCAGTACCGCTCGGTCACCTTCTTGAGTTGGGACGACGGGATCCCGTTGTAGTCGTCGAACCCTGCGATGTCGAAGACGAAGTTTGTCGTTTCGACGATGAGCGCGTCGCCTTCGTATCGACCGACCGAGAAACCCTGGACGGTGAATTCATTTAGGGGCGCCTCGCGCCCATCCAGCCATACAGTACGGAGCTGGTCGTCCTTCTCGTACCGGAACAAGACCCGATCCGGCCACTGCACGGCTTCCATGAAATAGGGGTCGTACTGCAGCGCGGGCGACGCCGCTGGAACACAGTCGTACTTCGGTGCAATCGCCTCATCGAAGACCTCCTGAAAGGCGAGCGCACGCTCGTTGAGCACGGGAAAATTGTCCGGCGTCCAGGGCATATTCGGTCCGTTGACCCGACGCACGCGCCCGCCGCCGTCCCAGACTCCCACCAGGTCGGGAACCTCAACCGTAACCGCTTGGGCGGTGACCCCCACCGACGCCCCGCTAATTGCGACCGGGAGCAGGGCAGCCGCTGCGGCCAGGCATGCGAGTGGTCGAGAAAACACCGGGCTGTGCGTCTTTCTCATCCTCTCTCTCCTTGATTCCTATAATCCGCACTTTCTGCAACCCGCAGGTGCTTGCGATACCGTCACACCTATTTTCGGGACGCAGTTCGCCGAGTCGAAGCTACACCCACTCCCGGCCACGGGATAGATGGTCCCACGAACTCGTCCTCGACGAAGGAGGAGCCGTCGGTTCTTGACGCAGGACGCCATCCGGCAGCTCCCGCAGATCGCACCGCGTCATTCGAGCGAGCCGGGTTTGGTGGGTGACGAGGACTCGCGCGTTTGCCGCCCCACCCCCGCCCTTCCTTCGATTCCGCCATCCGCGAAAAAAATGCCCACTTGCCCAAAATGTATCGGTCTTGAAGGCTTTTCCTTGTCAAAAAGGCAGGTGACAGGCGGTTCCGAAGTCTGGCACGGTTTTCGCCACTGAGATTGGTACAGAACAAGAACATCCCCCACCGACTGCCTCGATTAGGCTTGTGCGTAAGGGGGCCCCTTGACCAACGGAGGCCCGACCCGTTGCCATGACGAATCGGAAGCCAGGCACCCGCACCCCAACGAACTATTTACCATTGGCTACCACGCTTGTGGGTGTCACGCTCGTGGTCATGGGTGTCGCTTTCTTCTACGCCGAAAGCGACCTGCGCGGGCTCGTGTCGGTCACGATTGGGCTGGCGATCCTCATCATCAGCGTTTGGTTCGCGGCCAACCCGTTCAGGCGAGGCACGCGCCGTTACAGGTTCCTTCGCAGGGAAATCGCATATTTCCTCACGCTAACGCAACTACTCAACAAACAGATCGTGGCAGAGGCGGAACCGGAGTTCGTGGCACACACCAAAGCCAAGATGCACGGGACCGTGAACCGCATGGTGGCCGAGGCTGATAAGACCAGTTAGGCCACTTCATTGCGGCACCCATTTGCCACCCGACCGTCGACCTTCCTATTATCAGTGCGGTGCCCCCGGCCGCCCATAAATCCTGGTCTCGCGGCGCACGTGTATGTCAGCCCGAGGGGGAAAACGATGAACGTAGGGTCGATGACGTCGGACGTGGTATTGGCAGCCGTGGTGACGCTTTGCTTGGGCGCGGCCACGGTGACACTCGAGGCCCAAGACGCGACGCGGGCTCCCCGCAACCTGGAGGAGTTCGACGCGATGTTCCGCGACCTATCGAATTGGGGGCGCTGGGGCTCCGATGATGAGCGCGGAACTCTGAACCTGATTACCCCGGCCAAGACCCGTCAGGCGGCCGCTTTGGTCCAAAGTGGGATCACCGTATCCCTGGCGCACAATCCGATTACAGAAGAGGCCCCCGACAACCCGGTCACCGCGTTCGAACACATCGTGGGCCGGAGTCTCCGGACCGACACCTATCGCTTCACCTATCACGGCTACGGAGTCAGCCACATCGACGCCCTTTGCCATTTCGCCCACAACGGCCGCCTCTATAATGACGTTCCCGTGTCCGCGAACACGTCTGAGGGGTGCGGCAAGAGCGGGATCCAAAACCTCAAGAGTGGCATCGTCACGCGCGGTATCCTGCTCGACTTCCCGCGCCTGAAGGGCGTGCCCTACCTCGAGCCCATGACCCCGATCTACATCGAGGATATCGAGGCCTGGGAGCGGCAAGCCGGCGTCACCGTCTCGGCCGGAGACGTCATCTTCGTATACACGGGCCGCTGGGCGAGACGCGAAGCGCTCGGACCCTGGCGGGTGTCGGGAAACAGCGCCGGCTTACACGCGTCTGTCCTCCCCTGGATCAAGGCACGCGACGTCGCGTTCGTGGGGAGCGACGCGGCGACGGATGTGATGCCGTCTATGGTCGAGGGTATCACGCAGCCGGTCCATACTCTTCTGATTGCAGGCCTGGGCTCGAACATCTTCGACAACATGGACCTCGAGGCGCTCGCCGAGACGGCGGCCCGCCTAAACCGCTGGGAGTTCATGCTGACGGCGGGCCCGATTCCGGTTACCGGTGGCACCGGTTCCCCGCTCAACCCGATCGCGGTGTTCTGAGGCGGGACTGTCCGTGAGTTCTAGGGAAGGTCTGAACAACCCCCATCTTGGGAGGAACGCGATCGGTTGCGGTTCGAAGATCCGGTTCGAAGACCTATCGGAGCGATGAAGTGCTGGCTGGCGCGCCGGAGAAACGGTCCGAACCGTCAGGAAGTCGCTTCGATGTGTCCGGCTCCCGCCCTCGCGGGGCCCATGGGCGCATGGGCCCCGCGTTATCCGGTCGCGTAGCGGCCAGCGATGAGCAGATTCGAGAACCCGAGCAGCAACGCGATGCGCTGCGTGTTCTTCGCCAGTCCCCGGTAGCGCACCTTACCGTACCCGAAGCGCCGCTTCACATACAAGAACGGATGCTCCACCTTCGCCCGCACCGATGCCTTGCGCTTCTCGGCCGCCGCCTCGGCGCCGTCCCGATCGAGCAGGCGACGCTTGCCCGGCTTCATCGCCACCTGCCAGGCGACGTCGCAACCCCTGTTCTCCGGGCGCTTGTCCACACCCTGGTAGCCCGCGTCGCCCCATGCCTCCGTCTCGTCACCATGCAGCAGCACGCACGCCTGCGTCACGTCCGCCGCGTTGGCGGCCGTCGTCGCCAAGCTGTGCGCCAGACCCGATTCGGCGTCCACCCCGATATGCGCCTTCATCCCGAAGTACCACTGGTTTCCCTTCTTCGTCTGGTGCATCTCCGGATCCCGTTCTCCCCTGCGGTTCTTCGTCGACGACGGCGCGTCAATGATGCTCGCATCCACGATCGTCCCCGTCTTCAACCGATGCCCGAGAGACGCCAGATGCGTATTGATCTCCTCGAACAACCCCATCCCCAAGCCCTGCGTCTCCAGCAGGTGGCGGAAGTTCAGGATCGTCGTCTCGTCCGGCAAAGAACCGCTCAGGCGCAGACCCGCAAAGCGGCGCACTGACTCCACCTCGTAGAGCAGATCCTCCATGCCCGGATCGCTCACGTTGTAGAACAGCTGCACACAATGAACCCGCAGCATCACCCCAAGCGGATAGGGGCGGCGGCCACGGCCAGCCTTCGGATAGAACGGCTCGATCCGATCCTCCAGCTGTTGCCAGGGAATCAGCCCCTCCATCTTCTCCAGGAAAATCTCCCGGCGCGTCCGCCGCTTCTTCGAATCGTACTCCAGCTCCGCGAAACTCATCTGAAGCTCCATGGCCCGCTCACAACTCCCCGGTCGTTTCATACCATGAAACTACACCCGTCTTGTTCAGAGCTTCCCTAGAGCGGGATTCTCTGCCCCTAGGTAGCGCTCTCGAAGCTCCGCCGTCGTACATCGGCGGCCTGCCGGCTGTCCCAGCGCTCCCACAAGTCGATGTCCGGCAAGTATAGGATCGTCTGAGTCGGTCCTCGGAAGACCCATGCGACGACGAGATCGGCGAGAGGTGGTTACCTTTCCGCCTCCGTACCCTACGACTTCAAGGGCACGAGCTACCGATGAACGAGATGCTCTCATGCTCCATCGCTGACATCGCCTCGGCACTGCGGCGCGGCGAATTTTCCGCGACGGAGCTGATGACCGCTGCCCTCGATCGGCACGACCGGTTCGGGGAACGCCTGCGGGCATACAAGCTCCTCGATGCGGAGAGGGCGCTCGAGTCGGCCCGTGCGGTAGATCAACTGCTAGCTACCGACGATAACGCCCCGCCCCTCACCGGCATCCCGATGTCCGTCAAAGATCTCTACGGCGTCGACGGCCTCCCGACGTTTGCAGGCACGCCTAAGCAGCTGCCCGAAAAGTGGTCGCGGGACGCCTGGCTCGTCGCCCAGCTCCGTGGGGCCGGCGCCATCACAGTCGGCAAGACCCACATGGCTGAGATGGCGTTCGGAGCGGTGGGCATCAATCCGCACTGGGACACACCTTGGAATCCGTGGGACAGCAAGACGCACCGGATACCGGGCGGATCGTCGTCGGGCGCAGGCGTGAGCCTGTGGGAGGGTTCGGCGCTCATCGCTCTCGGCTCCGATACCGGAGGGTCGATCCGTATTCCGGCCGCACTCACCGGGACGGTGGGTCAGCGGACTACGAGGGGTCGCTGGCCAACGGAGGGCGTGGTGCCCCTGAGTCACACCCTCGACACCGTCGGTGCGCTCACCCGCACAGTCGAGGACTACATCTACTTCTTCGGGTGTGTGGATCCCCAGTGGGGTGAGCCCCAATCGCTGTTGGAGCACCTCGCAACCATAGAGCTGAGAGACGTTCGGATGGCAGTCCCGAAGTGCGGGATCTGGGATGCCTGCGAAGCCGACATCTCCGACAAACTCGATGGGGTGCTGTCACACCTCGACGGCCTCGTCAGGAGCCTCGTCGAGATCGACGGCAGACTCCTCGACGACGCGTTCGAGCTCTCCACGGGGCGCCGCCCGATCACCTCGACCGAATGCCGTGCCTTCCTCGAGAGCGAGTTGCCCGGATGGATCGACCTCCTCCATCCGATCGTGGGGAACCGCGCCGCCCAGGGGCTGACGCTCGATGACCCAGAGTACCAGGCCGCGCTCGCGGACCATCGCAGCTTGGTGGCCCAGGCCAACCAACTCTTCGATGACGCCGACATCCTCGTGTTACCCGGCAACCTCATCTCTCCGCCATCTGTGGCCGATCTCACCGACCTCGATCGATACGCGGAAGCGAACACTGCGATCCTCCGGGCCACATACCCGATGAGCGTGCTCGGGCTCACGGCGATCAGCATCCCGGTTGGAATCGACGGAAACGGCATGCCGATCGGGTTGCAGCTCGTGGCACCGGGCGGAGAGGACGAAGCGCTCCTGTGCGTAGCACTCGCGGCCGAGCGGGAGTTCGGTACGGCCTCGCAGAGCCTGGGTCACCCCGCCTTCCTCGACGACTAGGCTTGGCTACGGCCCCGATTTGATTCCTCGGGATCGGACCGTCACCTGCGGGACATCGCCATGATGCTCCGACTGAGCACTGATCAGATCGATCGAGGGGAAATCGAGCGGTGGGTGGCCGAACTGGACCTCGGCGTCCAGTGGCGCGAGGCAAAGGATCTGGACGTTGGATGAGACGGCTCGTCCCAAGCCAACTGTACTCGGGCCGGCTGCGCCGGGCGGCCCCGCAAGGCGACCGCTCCTTACCGCACTAGCCTCCGATCAATCGACCCCCGTGATGCCGAAGCATTACCTCCGTCAACGCAACTATCTTCGGCTAGCCTAACTAATGATGCTCAAAAGTTTGACCGTGGCCACGAAGCTGACGAACCCCCCGCCCGCAGGACAGGCTCTGCCCTTTTTGCCCCCAGAATTCTCTAACGTCCCCGAAAAGCGGACCCCAGGCGCAAGCCCGGGGTTCATCGCCGAGGCCATTGTGCCGAGGCCACGACGACGAGGGGCGGCCCGCAAAGCGACTGCCCCTTTCTCCACTAGCCTCCGGCCGATCGCCGCCCGTGGCGCCGAACCATTGACTCGGTCACAGCAACTGCGTTCGGCAAGCCTAACTAATAATGCTCTCGAGTGTGACCGTGACCTCGAAGCTCACCGTCCCACTGTCGGCAGCGCAGGCTCTGCCCTTCTTGCCGCCCGAATTCTCCAACGTCCAATCCTCGACGGTGCCCGTCACAGTGACAGAGCTAAGTTCCGTTGCAGGGCGAAAGTCTCCTACGATATCACCGAACGTCTGGAACACGTAAGGGATCCACAACCCCTTCGCATCCTGAACACGAATCCCGAATGCAAGCTCTGCCTCGTTGGCGGGGCGGCCGTTTTCGCTGGTTCCCGCAATGATTGTTAAGGCTCCACGAGGACGGTGAATGGTGTAACGACCACCGCCTAGGTCCACGGCCCGCGGATCGTCAAAGCAATCAAACAGCGCTTGGGTAATGGGTATGGTAAAGTCCACGCCGTGGTCACCCCATAGCGCCAATTTAGTGTTCGTGATATCTACGGTCGCAGGTCCCTCCTCCGGTGATGTCCCCCCCGATCCGGTGATGATGTCGTCTCCGCCGCTGGGGTCGGTGAATGTCACGGAGTATACACCGTTTGTTTTGTCGCCTCCGCCGCCGTCGTCGTCCGGTTTGCACGACGGGTGACCAGGGCAGCTCGGCTTCGCGAACTGCGGTTCCAGACCATCCGGCCCCACCGCACCCGATCCCAGATCCTGACAGCCGAGTAGAAACGCGGCGGACAGGAGGGCGAGTGATACCTTCGTCAGATGTGCTTTCATTCTTGCCTCCGCAGTTGGCGTGGTTGGCTCCTGCCCCTCTACTTCAAGATTCGGGTGAAGAACTCCTCCATGGCCTCCAACGTGGGCTGGTACCAGGGGGGATTGTTGAAAAAGGCGTTGAGTCCCTCCATCGTTTCATGGCACACAGCGGCTAATCTCCGTTAGCGAGAACGATGCCAAGACGGGCAAATCCGCCTAAGACGTTGTGGCAGAACGTGTAAGAGGAAAAACGGGGAGATCTTGAGAACGGCAGGAAGGTGCCCCGAAACGCTACATATCGTCGCGGGGCGCTACATGTTTGTCGTGAAACACTACACTTGCCGCCGTAGCCCTGCTGTACCCTACCCTTGCAGAAGATCCTGCTTCTCCTTCTCCAGGACGCGGTAGATGCGGGTGCGGCTGGTGCCTAGGAGGCGGGCGGCGGCAGCCACGTTACCCTTGGTCTGTGCCAGGGCACGTTCGATCACCGAGAGCGCCGCCTCGTCAAGGTTGAGCGGAAGTGCCTCTGGGCCTCCCGCGACCGGAGGGAAGGGCGCGGGCGTGGAGGGAATTACCGACACAAACTGCAGGTGTTCGGGCTGGATATCGGCTCCCCGGCTGTGAATCAAGGCCCGCTCGATGATGTTCTTCAATTCGCGCACATTTCCCGGGAAGTCATAGCCTTCCAGCGTCTCGAGGGCCGTTGTGCTCAGGACCGGTGGCTCAAGATTCATCTCCCGGGCGAACAAGGTGAGGAAGTGCTCGACCAGCGGCGGAAGATCTTCCTTGTGCGCCCGCAACGGCGGGACCTCGACCAAGAACCGCGCCAGGCGGAAGTAGAGGTCCTGACGAAACCGACCGGCCGCCATCTCCGATTGCAACTCGGCATTGGTGGCAGCCACCACTCGCACGTCCACCACTTTCTCTTCCGTGCCACCCACCGGCAGGAGTCGGCCGTCTTCCAGCACCCGCAGCAGCTTGGGCTGCAGCTTCAAGGGCATGGCCCCGATTTCGTCCAAGAACAAGGTGCCCCCATGCGCCAGCTCGAAGCAGCCGATCCGTTTGGTGTCGGCGCCGGTGAAGGCCCCGCGCACGTGACCGAAGAGGAGGGACTCGGCCAGCTCAATCGGCACCGCCGGACAGTTCACCGGCACGAAGGGTCCATCCGCCTGAGGACCGCCGAAGTGCAGCGCACGGGCGATCAATTCCTTGCCGGTGCCGCTCTCTCCAGTGATCAGCACCGACGTGGCCGGGGTCTGCTGCAGCAGATCGATCTCTTCGAAGATGCGCTGCATGGTCGGGCTCCGGCCGACAAAGCCTGCGACACCCCAGTGTTCGGCCTCGTGTTGGGAGATCATCGACAGGCGTCCGGCCAGGCGGTTGCGCTCTTTGGCCACGGCCTGACGCCGGCTGATCTCCGCTTCCAACGCCCGGTTCTTCTCGGTCAGGGCCTGAGTCAGGCGAGCGTTTTCAAGGTGCGTGCGGACCCGGGCCAGCAGTTCTTCTTCCTGGAAGGGTTTGACCACATAGTCCACGCCACCCATCTCGTAGCCCTTGACGATCTCCCCGGTCTCGTCGACGATGGAGAGGAAGAGGACCGGAATGTCCTGCGTCGCCGGCTCGGCTTTCAGGCGCCGACAGGTTTCAAATCCGTCCATGTCGGGCATGAGCACGTCCAGCACGATCAGGTCCGGGACCGCTCGTGTGGCGATGTTCAAGCCCATCGCACCGTCGGTGGCTACCAGCACATCGAAACCGGCGGTCTCCAGGTCCTGCCGCATTACGCTGAGGGTCGCCGGCATATCGTCGATGATGAGGATGCGTGCGCCGGTCAGATCGACGGAGCGGTCAGACAACGCGAATGTCCTTCAGGATCTTCAGAATACCATCCATGTCGTATTGCTCGCTCAAATCGCGCAGGTGGGCGGCATGGTGCCGTTCGTCCTCGCCCAACGCCTCCATCTCGCTGAGATACCTCTCCAGCTCTGTCACACTGTGAAGCTCCGCAGCCTCCCGGAGCCGCATCAGTAGTTGGTCGGGCAAACGGATCCCGCTCCAGCTCAGCTCAGGCGCCTCAGCCCCGTTGCCAGGCTCCCTGGAAGCATACTCGTATTCTACCTGAAGCAGATCCGCGAGACAGGCGTAGACCTGTTCGGCCCGGACCGGCTTGGGAATGAAGCGGTCGAATCCTGCCTCCAGGTACTGCTTCCGCTCGTGATCCAGGGCGGACGCGGAGACGGCCACGACTTTGGGGGCGTCCCGACCCAGTTCCTCCCTGATCCGCCGCGCCACTTGCGAGCCGTCGATCTCGGGCATGCGGATGTCCAGGAACGCGATGTCAGGCGCCTCGCTCTTTATCGATTCGATGGCCTCGCGACCGTTGGCTGCGAGAGTCACATCCACACCGATCTCCGTGAGCATCCAGGAGAGGATCTCCCGGTTCTCCGGGACGTCGTCGGCCACTAGGGCTGCCACACGGTAGCCAGGTGCTAGGTGGCTTACCCTCGACCACTGCTCTGTCGAGGCCTCGGCCACCCCCCCGGCCCGAGCGACGGGCAGACGCAGCGTGAAGAAAAAGCGCGATCCTGTCCCCGGCGTGGACTCGAGCTCCAGACGTCCTCCCATCAGCGCGACCAACCTCTGGGCGATGGACAGCCCCAGACCGGTGCCTCCTTCTTGCGCCCCTTCCCCCGCCTGGTGAAACGGCTCGAAGATGGCCGCCTGGGCATCCGGGGAGATGCCTGGGCCGGTGTCGCTCACTTCGAACCGGTAGAAGTTTTCCGGCAGTGGGATGAGCCCCAGGTTCACGTCGCCCCCCTCCGTAAACTTGACGGCATTACCTAGGAGATTGATGAGTACCGCGGTGAGCTTGGCCTCGTCGCCGTGGACCAGCAGTCGCTCGGCCTCCGGCCCTTCCACCTTCCAGGTGAGCCCTCGCTGCTCGCAGCGCAGCGCAAACATCGCATCTAGGCCCTGCACCACGGCCTGCAGATCGAAATCAACAGGGTGCAGTTCCTGGGCGCCGGCTTCGATCCTGGAGATATCCAGAACCTCGTTGATCAGTTTCAGGAGGTGGTCACCGCTCTGTTCGATGGTGTCCACGGCCCGACGCTGCGCCGGGAGAGTTTCCGTGTCGCGCCGCAGGATCTGAGCATAGCCCAGGATGGCGTTGAGTGGGGTGCGGATCTCGTGGCTCATGTTGGCCAGGAACCGGCTCTTGGCCTGGTTGGCCTGCTCTGCCGCCCCCCATGCCTCCGCCAACTGTGTCTTCTGCGATTCCAGGGTTTGATTGGCCAGAGACAGTCGCCGGTCTCGTTGGAACACGCGCCCGCTCTGCCAGGCGATGAGCAGCACCGCGACGGCCAGGGCGGAAAGCAGTGCGACCTGCTGATAGGGCAGGTGCACCGTCAATGCCGCCGTCGCCGGACTCGCCGAGTAGACCAGGTCCCTGTCCACGGCCTGGACCTCGAAAACGTAGGACCCTCTGGGCAAATCTTGGTACTCGGCGCGGTGCTCGCGGGTCGTCCGCCAGGTCTCATCATAACCCGTCAGTCGATAGCGATAGATCATCGCTTCCGGACGCGTTTTGAAACTGATGCCCCGGAACTCAAAGACCGTCACCCCTACCGTGGAGGGAATCTCGAGCTCGGATACCGCTTCGTAGCGCCGGTCAGTTACCACAGCGTCGATGAAAACCGACGGTGGGGAGGGCTCGGGGGGGCGGTAACGCGTCAGCCCGCCCAGTGTGGCGAACCACAGGTTCCCTTCGCGGTCCTCGTGGAGCGCAGTCACGGCGTTGTGGGCCAGACCATCTTCGACGGTCAGGGTAGTAAAAACCTTTCCGTCGTAGCGGCTCACGCCTCCGCCCCGGGTGGCGAACCACAGAGTTCCGTGCTCATCCACCAAGATGGTCTCTACATCGTCGTGCGCGAGTCCATCTTGGGTGGTGAAGGTAGTCAGATGCTCGCCATCATAGCGGCTCGCACCACGGTTGGTGCCGAACCACAAATGCCCCTCCCGATCCTGAGCAATCGCGTTCACATTGCCCGGCGGGCTGTCTTCCGCAGTAAGACTGGTTAAGGTCCGACCATCATAGCGCCTGACGCCATCCATGGTGCTAAACCACAGATAACCCTCACGATCTTGAAAGACGTTGAGCAACCGATTGTTATTGTTTAGGGGGGCATCGGCTCTAGTAAGCGGAGTAAAGGCTCTTCCGTCCCAACGACGGGCGTAGGGCCTGCCGGTGATCCAGAGGCGTCCTTCCCGGTCCTGAAAGAGCGCCCTCAACAAGCCGAGTGGCAGCCCATCTTTCAGCCCGAACGCGGTCCAGGTCCGGCCGTCGTACCGGCTCACGCCCCCATTCCAGCTGCCAACCCAGAGGTTGCCCTGCCGATCCACTAGCATCTCAGAAGCTACATCGTCCCCGAGCCCGTCTTCCGTAGTAAACGTGGTCAGAGTCTCCTCATCATACCGGCTCACGCCGAGCCGGGTGCCGATCCACAAGTGTCCCTCTTCATCCTGCGAGAGCGACCACACTTCGTTGCTCACCAGCCCATCTTCGGTGGTGAACGTGGTCCAGGTCAGGCCATCATATTGACTCACACCCGCGCCGGCGTGGCCGAACCACAAATGCCCTTCGCGATCCTGAACGATCGAATTCACGTACTCGCCCGCGAGGCCGTCCTGAGTAGCGAAAGTCACAAAGCGCTTGCCATCGTACCGGGCCACAGCTCCTCCAGACCCAGAGGCGGTGGCGAACCACAGGTTTCCTGCGCGGTCCTCGGCGATCGCATGCACCCGGTTGTGCGGCAGGCCTTCTTCGCTGGTGAAGGTGGTCCAGGTGTGGCCATCATAGCGGCTTATGCCGACTTCGGTGCCGAACCACAGGTGGCCCTCGCGGTCCTGGGTGATCGCGCGCACAAAGTTGTGCGAAAGGCCATCTTCGGTGGTGAACATGGTCCAGGTCTGGCCGTCGTAGCGGCTCACGCCGCCCTGCGTGCCGAACCAGAGGTAGCCCTCGCGGTCCTGGACGATCACCTCCACCCAGTTGTCTACCAGCCCATCTTCGGTGGTGAACGCGGTCCAGGTCTGGCCATCATAACGGCTCGCACCGCCCGAGGTGCCGAACCACAGGTAGCCCTCGCGGTCCTGGACGGTGACCCGCACCCGGTTGTCTACCAGCCCATCTTCGGTGGTGAACGTGGTGAAGGCCTCGCCGTCATACCGGAGTGCGCCGCCAAAACCGTTGAACCACAGATGCCCGTCCCGATCCTGAACAATCGCGGACACCGCACCCAGCAAGTGCTCTTCCTGGCCGGGTAAGGGAACAAAGGTCTCTCCGTCAAACCGACTCACACCACCAATGTCAGTGCTAAACCAGAGATATCCGTCCCGATCTTGGAAGATCGTCCCCACGCTCCCGCCTCCAAGACCATCCGGCACACCGTAGGTACGCCAGTGACCGCGTCCGCGGCCGGCAGGTACCGCGTGGCCCGATTGGACCTGCTCCTGGATGGTGCCGGTCTCCGCTGCGGGGGCCGCCGCGACGCTTTGAGCCTGAGCCTCCACGGGGAGTGATAGGCCTAACGAGAGCGCGAAGACGGCCCAGAGAACCACGTATCGGTTGCGGTGGCTCTGCATCAAGGGTCCCGACCTCCATCCGACAAGAAGCTCACGGAGGCACGCTAGGAGCCTGCCCTCGGGAGTTCGTGCCTAGGTAAGGTGGGGCCTCGGCGTCCACCCATGCAAGGAGGGAGGGATGGGTGGATGGGTAGGAATGCCTGTCGCTGCGATGGAGCTATTACTCGAGGAGCCCACGGTCGCTAGTACTCAAAGTACACGTTTTCGCGCGATTATCGCCGGCACCCTGGGCGAGCGGGAGCGGGCGATGAGACTGCTGGCCCAGTCGCGACCCAGCCGCCTGGATCCACGCTTTCATATCGAGCCGCTCCATGAACCGCTGTCGGACTACCCACCCTTCCAGGAGTTTCTACGGCCAAAGGGTAGCGCAACCGCCACCCCCACATGAGCGTCGGTCGCCAGATTACGTAGCGGGATTTGAGCGGCGTTTGCCGCCCCACCCCTACCCTTCCTATTATCAGCCCACTGTTCCCGGCCGCCTCCGAACCCGCCATGCCCGCGAGTGACAAAACGATGACGATGGAAGTCTCAATGATGACCCTGGACGGCTCTCAGCGATGACGCCGGATATCTCTCGAAGAGATCTGTTGAAAGCCTCCGCCCTCGCGAGTGGAGCCACTCTCGTCAGCGCCTTGGGCTTCAACTTGAAACCCGCTTACGCGGCCGCTCGCGAGCTCAAGATCTCCAACGCACGGGAATTCAAGACCGTGTGTCCGTACTGTGCCGTGGGGTGTGGGGCGATCGCTTACGTGCACGGGAGCGGTGGCCTGAACACGGTGAACTCCATCATCCACGTGGAGGGCGATCCGGACAGCCCCATCAACGGCGGGACGTTGTGCCCGAAAGGGGCGGCCCAGATGCAGCTCGCAATGAGCCCGCGCCTCGAGAAGGGTCCCAAATACCGTGAGGCAGGTGCTTCGGAGTGGACCGATGTCACCTGGGACTTCGCGATGGACTGGTTCGCGAGGAAGTTCAAGGATTCCCGGGACGCCTCGTTCGTGGAGCGGGACGAAGAGGGCCGGACGGTCAACCGCTGCGAGGGTATCGGCTGGGTGGGAAGCGCTACCGTGGCCAACGAGGACGCCTACTTCATTACCAAGACGATGCGCGCCATGGGGCTGGTCTACATCGATCACCAGGCCCGTATATGACACAGCCCCACAGTGGCCAGTTTGGCCGCAACGTTCGGGCGGGGCGCCATGACCAACCACTGGAAGGACATCAAGAACACCGACGTGGTGCTGGTCATGGGCGCCAACCCGGCAGAGAATCACCCGTGCGGGTTCAAGTGGGCGCTGGAGGCCAGGGATGAGCGCGGCGCCCGGATCGTAACCGTCGACCCCCGTTATACCCGCACCTCCGCCGTCGCCGATCATCACCTGCAGATTCGCCCCGGCTCGGACATCGCGGTCCTGGGCGGGATGATTCACAAGGTCCTCGACGAAGGGCTCTTCCACGAGGAGTACGTCCGGCTGCACACCAACGCCTCGTTCATCGTGGAAGAAGGTTTTGGATTCGAGAACGGACTTTTCGCGGGCTTCGACCAGGCCCAGGGCGCCTACGACCGGACGGCCTGGGAGTACGAGCGCGGCTCGGACGGCTTCGTGCGCCGAGACATGACCCTGCAGGACCCGCGCTGCGTCTTCCAGTTGATGAAGAACCACTACAGCCGGTACACACCCGACGTGGTGGCGCAGATCGCGGGATGCTCCGTCGAGCAGTTCCTCGCCATGGCGGAGATCGTATGCTCGACGGGGACCGCCGACCGGGTCGGCACCATCATGTACGCCGTGGGCTGGACGATGCATACCGTCGGGAGTCAGATCATCCGCACAGCGGCGATCCTCCAGCTCATCCTCGGCAACATCGGCCGGCCGGGAGGGGGCATCAACGCACTCAGGGGTCATGCCAACGTGCAGGGCGCAACGGACCATGCCATCGTCGCCGGAATTCTTCCTGGCTACCTGACGGTGCCCAGCCCGGATCAGACGTCTCTCGCGAGCCATCTCACGGAGTCCACGCCCAGGCCGCTGGTGCCCGACACCGTCAACTACTGGGGTAACTATCCCAGGTTCATGATCTCCCAGCTCAAGGCGTGGTTCGGCGATACGGTCGGGCCGGAGAACGAGTTTGGATATCACTACCTGGGCAAACCGGCGGACGACGCCACGTGGCTTTCCATGTGGGACCAGGCGCTTCAAGGGAGGCTCGAAGGGCTCGTGGCCTTGGGCTTCAATCCGCTTCTGGCCGGACCGGATGTGCCTCGCCTCCTGCGGGCCATGGCCAACCTGCAATGGAAGGTGGTCATCGATCCGTTCATGCTGGATTCCGCGGAGTTCTGGAGGGCACCGGACGTCGATCCCTCCGAGATCCAGACCGAGGTGCTCTACCTTCCGGCCACGCACTGGGTCGAGCGCGCGGGCTCGTTCACGAACTCGGGCCGGTGGGCCCAGTGGAAGGAACAGGCCATCGACGCGCCTGATGGGGTCCGCTCCGATACGTGGATCCTCTCCGAGCTCTTCTGGCGCGTGAAGGAGCTGTACGAACAAGAGGGCGGAGCGTACCACGAGCCGATCCTCAACCTCCAGTGGAATTACCTGAATCAGCGGGAGCCACGCCTCGAGGAGCTGGCACAGGAGATCAACGGGTCCGACCTCGAAACGGGCGAGCTCCTCTCGTCCTTCGGCCAACTCCGCGACGACGGCACGACCACGTCGGGAAACTGGCTCTACACGGGCAGTTTCACGGAAGAGGGGAACATGATGGCTCGGCGTGGCACCGACGACCCCTCCGGGATGGGCTTTCATCACGATTGGGCGTTCAGCTGGCCCGCGAACCGGCGCGTGCTCTACAACCGGGCTTCGGCCGACGGGGACGGCACGCCCTGGGACGACAGCCGTGCGGGAATCCGATGGACGGGGGAGCGGTGGATCGGTGACGTCCCGGACTACGGCCCGACCACGCCGCCCGATCAGGCAGGCGCCTTCATCATGACCGAGGAGGGTGTGGCGAGGCTGTTCACGACCTACCTGGTGGACGGTCCTTTCTCCGAGCACTACGAGCCGGTGGAAAGTCCGACGCCCAACATCCTGCACGAAGACGTTCCCACCAATCCGCTGATCCGTTGGTACGACGGTGTCCGAGAGACGCTGGCCGATCCCACCGACGATTTTCCGTACGCCTGCACGGTCTATCGTGTCGTGGAACGCGAGCACTTCGTCACGTCCCACGTCCCGTACCTCGTCGAGCTCATGCCCGACTTCTTCGTCGAAGTCCCGTATGGCCTCGCCGAGGAGAAGGGGATCGAAAACGGCGAGCGGGTCCGCGTGTGGTCCAAACGTGGTGAGGTGGAGGGAGTGGCCGTGGTCACGAAGCGCATCAAGCCCCTCACGGTAAACGGCCGGACCTGCTGGACCGTCGGTGTCCCGGTCCACTGGGGCTTCAAGGGGATCACCACGGGGTCAATGGCCAACAACCTCACGCCCTTCGTCGGCGACGCCAACACGAGCTGCCCCGAGTTCAAGGCCTTCCTCGTAAATATGGAGAAGGCCTGATGGCCCAGACCGCGCAGGGCCCCCAGAGCGGTCTCGCCGTCAGGCGGATCTCGGCTACACCCGGCCACTCGCTCGAGCGAGGGCCCGACGGCGCGCCCGCTCCCCGAACAGGACCCGAGTACGCAAAGCTGATCGACATCTCGCGCTGTATCGGCTGCAAGGGGTGCGAGGTGGCGTGTAAGGAGTGGAACGAGCTCGGTGTGGAGCCCACGGAGAACTTCGGGAGCATGCAGAGCCACCGTGACCTCGGCCCGGACACGTGGCTTCTCATGCGTTTCAACGAGATCGAGGTCGCGGATGACCTCCAGTGGCTGATCAAGAAGGACGCCTGTCTTCATTGCGAGGAGCCCGGCTGTTTGTACGCTTGCCCGGCGCCGGGGGCCATCGTCCAGTACGAAAACGGGATCGTCGACTTCAACCAGGAACAGTGCATCGGCTGTCAGCTGTGCGTTTCGGGTTGCCCGTTCGACATCCCGCGATTCAATCCGGACACGAAAAAGGTCTACAAGTGCAACATGTGCGTCGATCGGGTCGAGGCTGGGCTGGAGCCGGCGTGTGTGAAGACATGCCCCACGAACGCCATCTCCTGGGGCACGAAGGAGGACATGGTCGCGCTGGCGGAGAAGAAGGTGGAGGGTCTGCAAGGGAGGGGCTTCGAGAACGCCACCCTATACGATCCAGCCGGCGTGGGCGGCACACACATGATGTACGTGGTTCCGCACGGAGACCAGCTCGACGAGTACGATCTACCGGCTGATCCCACAGCCGCCCCGGGCGCCCTCGCCGCCCTGGGGGGCCTCCGGCAGCTCGGCGCCTCCGCGCTCGGCCTCGGACTCCTGGCCACGGCGCTCCACTACCTGGGATTCGGGCCCCAGGAGCCTGAGCCGGAGGGGGTTCCGTCAGGGACCGGAGCAGGAACGGCCAGCCGTGGAGCCGGTGAGGCCAGCGGTGGGGTCGCCGATGCCGACGCGGGAGCCGGCGAGGCCGACGGTGGAGCCGACGTTTGAACGATCGCGGCGAACTCCAGCGCTTCAGCTACGCCGAGCGGGTCACCCACTGGGTGGCCGGGCTCTCCTTTGTGTTCCTCCTCTTCACGGGGCTGGCCTTCTCTCACCCACGGCTCTTTTGGATCACCAGCCTCGTCGGTGGTGGATCGACCGCTCGAGTCCTTCACCCGTGGATGGGCGTTCTTTTCACCGGGTCCATGGCGATCATGTTCCTCATGTGGGTCCGGGAGATGGCGATCCAGGACCGGGACCGGGCCTGGCTGAGGGCCGTGAAGCACTATGCGGTACACGACAAGGACAACGTCCCTCCGGCGGGTAAGTACAACGCCGGTCAGAAGCTGTTCTTCTGGTCGATGGCCCTGCTAGGCATCACCTACATCGTGTCGGGGATTCCCATGTGGTTGCCCGGGGGAGCCCTGGGCGTGGGTCCGTTCTACGGCGGTGTCGTGAACGGCATGCGACTGGTCCACTACCTCTCCACGGTGGCCGGCGGTCTGCTCTTGATCGTGCACGTGTACCTCGGCACGATCGCATATCCGGGGACGCTCCGTGGAATGCTTCACGGATCGGTGTCGAACGCCTGGGCCAAGCTCCACCACCCCCTTTGGCAACGGGATCAGTCCGGGTCTTGAAGGTGGGAAATCCCTGGAGGGTCCGTCGCGCCCGGGCGATCCATCTGCTCGGCCAAACTCCACACGCGGAGGAGATCCTCACGTTCTACGTCGAGCTCACTGGGGCACAGGAAAGTTTGGCGGACCGCGTGCCCGTGAGCGACTGGTCGGCGCTCGTCCGATCCCCTGAGAGCGAGTTCCCCAGGCTCCGAGTGATGGAGCTTCCACTCGATGAACTCGCCCTTCCCTTCCGCGACTTCCTCTCCAGGCTGGCGGAGTTCGGAACCGAGATAAGCAAGGACGGCGCCCAGGCCCTGCTCTCTGGAGACGATGATCACCGGCTCGAGCCGCTCCACGCGGCGCTCGGCGCTTGGGGAGAGGCTGAGGAAGACGACGAGGAAGAAAGAGGCGACGACTTCTACTTCTACGCCCGCGCATTCCTGGAGCCCGTAATCACTGCGATCGCCCAGGCGGACTCGAGCGAGCCCACAGATTGGACCCAGAATTTCTGCTTCGTATGCGGTGGGCAACCTCAAGTGGCCGTGATCCGAGACCTCCCCGACGCACTGGGGAGCCGGAGCCTTGTGTGTTCAATATGCGCTACAGAGTGGCGCTTTCGACGCCTCACGTGTCCTCACTGCGGTGAGACCGAGGCGGACAAGCTTCCGGTGCATACAGCTGAGTCCATCACCCATGTTCGGGTCGACGCTTGCAGTACCTGCTCCCGGTACATCAAGACGGTGGATCTACGTAAGAGGGGCGACGCAGTCCCGCTCGTCGATGAGTTGGCCGCGGTGGAGCTGGACATCTGGGCGCAAGAGCAAGGGCTCACGAAGCTTCGGGCGAACGTTCTGGGACTGTAGGACTCACGCCCTCGTTGTGCTCAATGTGTCAGCGCGTTCACGGCCTCCGGAGCGTGTAGATCGCCCAACCCACGTCGAAGCGCTCTCCGTTCCAGAGGGGGGTGGTAGTCTCCGGACCTACGCAGATCCCCAACCTGTTGTGCTCGGCTTCCAAGGCCGCGACCGGTTCCTGGGGGAGTCTCGGTGCCGGGGGCACATCCGGAAACGGCCGCCCGTCGGGCCAGTAAAAGCAGAGGCTTGTGCCTCCTCTTCCTCTTCCTCTTCCTCTTCCTCTTCCTCTTCTACCTCCTTCCGCATCTGTCACGATCTCGACCCTGAAACCCTCTTCGTGCACCGCCCGGTGATGGCGCCGACAGAGCAGCACCAGGTTCTCGAGCCGAGTCTCTCCGCCATCGGCCCAGTGCTTGATGTGATGCGCGTCACAGAAGCGGAGCCCACAGCCCGGGAAGCAGCAACCGCCATCCCTGTGATCGAGCGCTCTACGCATGGCCGGCGGTACCGTCCTCGTCTTTCTACCCACATCGAGCACCGAGCCGTCGGAGTTATGCGTCATGACCACCCGGCTCGCATCACAAGCGATGCGCCTCGACGTTCCCGCGGGAACGCGTGCGCCGTCCTCGACAATGGCACCGCCCAACTTCGGCGACGGTCGCGACGATTCCGACGCTTCCGATGACTCCGATGACTCTGATGACTCCGATGATTCCGATGATTCCGCGGATTCGGAGAGTGTCTCGGCGTCCACGTGTAGGACAACCTGAAAGCGGTCGGCCCGACCTATACTTTCGCCGTCGCGTTCCAGCCCACCACCCTGAAGCGCCCGCTCTGCGATGAGTCCGATGGCGTCGGCCCGCATCTGCTCGGCGGTGAGCTGGGGATCCTCAGGAGACTTTGGACGCTCGAACTTCCCCGACCGCCGGTAGAGCGCATCGCTTCCGGCCTCGATCGCCCGCATCAACAGCGCTCCCACCTCGGGATCCAGCCGGCCCCGGAGCTCATACATGCCGTCCCCGTCCGACCATAGCGTGAGCGAGCGGGTCCTGTGACGCTCTCGCTCCTGCCACTGCTCCTCCAGCCGATCCACCCGCCGCCACGCACGCACGAGTCTCTCAACATGTGACGCCGTGCCGGCACCGGCGAAGTCCATGAGCTCCGCTTCGTTCTCCGGGGTGGCCACCCGGGTGAGCGCTCGTGCTTTCGAGTACGACAGCTCTCCCCCCGCATCATACCGCTCAGCCGGGGCAACTGCTCGAGTGCACGGGCGACCCTGACCTTCTCGCGTGCGGGGCCATGGGCGATGCCAGTGCGCCAGCTCAGCCAGTGGGCGCAGGTCTTGAAGCCGGTCTCCCAACCTCCTCTCTGGTCGAACTCACGGATCAGTACCAATAGCCGGTAGGTGGCCGCATCGATGTGGGCAGCGAGTTCGGCGATCTCATCGCCGAGTCGCACGAGGTCGGGGGATGGAGCCGGGGTGAGGGTCCCGGGCTGCGGGATTGTCGGTGTTGGGATCGTCGGTGTTTGGATTGTCGGTGTTGGGACTGTCGGTGTTGGGATTGTGGGCGTGGGTAGGGGAATGATGTTGTCCGTCGATACCCTTTGTGCGAACTCGATCATGCGAGGATCCTTGCTGAGGGGAACGGCTTTCCCGGCGACTGACTCCCATCAATCTAACGGTGGGTTTTTCGGGGCTCTGACTGGCTTCTGGGCGGGCGAGGGCGGGGTTTCAGGCCCCGGAAGGGTGCGGTATCCGCTGACGGCGGGGACGTTGCAATCTGGGTGTGCTCAGCAGGGGCCTGCGGTAGGATCCCGGATCAAGAGCAAGGCGCCCGCTTGAATCTGTCAATGTCTGGATGGGACAGATTGTCACAGATTGTCGGGCTTCGGGGCAGACCCTAGTCAATCAGTGATTGCGAGCCAGCGCGAAGTATTCTTGCGATCACGTCACCTCGGCTACGATTCGAAATCCCTCTAACCGCGCGGCCTCCCAGCGGCCTCGGCAAGGTGAGTGCCTCTACCCTTGTTTGAATATCGAGGAAACGCTGGGGATGTCTTTCCAGCGAGTGCGAATGGATTCAGCTCGTTGAAGAACCTTCTTATGTAAATCACTGCTTTGTAGGTCTTCTTCGTCGTTACCGCCCTTGCCATTGTTTTTCCCATTGGACCTGCCGTCGAATAGACCCATGGGTTCGATTTCAAACTTCTTGAGGCGTTTTTGGATCTTGCGCATGGTTTCATGTGGATGGCGCAAATACTCGGAGCCACGTACACGAATAAAACGCCAACCCAACCGTTCCAATGTCATTTGCTTGTTAAGACCGGCTTCCAGCTCTTCCGGGGTAATGTCCCGGTCACCATCACATTGAATGGCCACTCTATTTCCGCGCTTACCGACCACAACCAGGTCGATCGTGAATTCTCCCACCGGGCATCCAATGATGGTTTCATACTTGGCGTCGACCAACTCTTGATGAACCTGTTTTTCCAATTCTGAATTCAGCTTGCGCTCGGCTACTTCAATATTTTTTGGTCTCAGGCCCGCAGGATTTTCAGCATGAGTGATCATTTTCAAGCGTAGATCATTGGGTTTCAAATCTTTTTGCGGATCCAACGAGTGAACGATCCACATTTGATCGCGGGCTCGACTCGCGGCCACGTTAAAGACTTTCCTGGCGTCGTCGCGTGTTCTCAGATGCAAAGGCCTGCCGGACTCGGTGGGACTGTTGACCATGGAGATAAAAATCACATCCCGTTCATCGCCCTGGAACTGGGAAGCATTCCCGCAGAGAACGCGCCGTCTCTGATACTCTGAAACAGTCAGTCGACGCCGTAAAATCGAATCGATATAGACCGCTTGCTGGGTACCAACCATGGAGATAACCCCAATGGTGGAATCCTGGTATTCATCGAGTCGAGTTACGGCAAGAACCAGCGACACCAACTCCAGCGCCTCTTTCTTGTTGATCTTGTTGTTTTCGACAGCACCTTCCACACGGTGAGCGATCAAGTGGGGGGTGAAGGGGCTAGCGGAGGCCTCGCGAAGAGGTTTTATCTCGCCTCCATAACACATCTGATTGCTGAATTGGATGATGTCGGGCACGCATCGAAAATGCTCAACCAGTCGAATGGTTCCACCAAATGACTGTCGCGCTAAAGCATAAACAGAAGTCTTGGCGTCATATAGCGTCTTATTGGGGATATCTATCAGGATTTCATCAATCAGCTCATGGATCTGATCGGTCTTGAATCCAACGGCATAGGGACTTACCTGCTCATGATCTCCCACAACCACTATTTCTTTGGCCAGGGCAAATGCCACCAGGCCCAGTACGTCACACTGACTGGCCTCATCGATAATCAGAACATCAAAGCGAGTTGTTGCGATATCGAAACTTTCGACCACTCGAGAAAGGGGCATAATCCAGACAGGCACTGCCTCACGACATTTTGCCAAGGTCTTTTTGGCCTCTTCCTTGAGTATTCGAACGTGCTTGCCAGTTCCTTTCCCGATCTTCTTGTGCAGACCCAGCCAACCGTTCAAAGCCTGTTGTTGCTCCAGCCCTGTGCGTTCAAGCTGGGCTAGCCAGGACAACTTTTCCACGTACTGACCCGTTTGATCCTGTACGTCTTCTGTGAGCTCATTCAACTTGCTTTGCAGTTGATCCAGATCTGTTTGCGCTCTGTCTTCCAAGACCTGTTCCCAGACGCGGTGAGTCCAAGCGGCCTCAGGATCACCGGGAAGCTCCCCACTGGCGTGGGGCTTTTTGCGCGCTTCAATTTCTTCAACCCATTCTGGTGCAACGGGTCTCAACGTTTCCAACAGATCGATTCGCCGAAAATGTCCATCCCTCAGATCATTCAGCCTTTGTAATTGATCCCACGTTTGTCGGTACGTATCGTAGTCCGCTTTGCGGACGCCGGAGCGAAACATCTTGATGATCGGGTAGGAATCAGCCTGCCGTGAAAAGCTGTCCAGGTACTCGACCCACTCATCTTGCCGCGATTCCAAAGTCCGCCAAGCAGCAAACTCGCAACGAGATTCGAGTATGGGAATCAACAAATGCGCAATAGTCGATCTCAGGGCTCCGTGCTCGTCGTCTTCGGAGTGCATTGTCGGAGCTGCTCGTAAGAGACGATCCCAGTCTAACCCGAACTCTTCTTCCAATTCTGACTTGACGGGGCCCCATTTTTCCCGATACCAAGTCACTGCTGTACGCATTTTCTTGGCTAATGGTCTTAACTGTTTTTCTGGTTTCTTACCTGGGTTTTCCAAGGGACTATTGTCCAGATGCTCCACCTGTCGGTTCCAGCGTTGAAGCAGATTATCACGGGACATCTTGATCTCGATCATACTTTGAAGAGCTTCGAAGTGAGCGGTCTTCGACGGGCGACCTGAATCGACTTGCGAACATTCCACAAAGTCTTTCCAATCCCGGTGGAGCATGGTAGAAAGAGCTTTCAGCTTTTTTCCACCCTCCAGATGAGCGAGAATAGCCTGACAGACTTTCAGATTATCCGCGTCCGAGCGCTCGTTCTCGATCTTGGGACCATGGGATAGTACAATGCCTTCTTTTTTGGGAATTTCAGTGGCCAGCTCGTCAATTTGATCGAGGATTTCTATCCAAGGTTTCTGAATAGCCTTTTTTTGGCGACCAATTTCCAAGAACTCATCGACCCAAGGTTCTTTTGCGCCAAACACTTCCGCCGCAAGCTGGACGCGGTCGACGAGTTTCTTGAGTCTCTCAGGGTCTTGGTCGTCATGAGTCCAAAACTCTTCGCCCACCTTGTTATCCACGTCTTTGAGATTGCCCAGACCATCAAAGTGCGCAGCAAAGACCTGGGGGTCGGCAATCGTTCTTCTTCGGGAAGCTCTGAACGCAAGAAGGCTTCGTCTTCGGCCGAAATTTCTCGATTGAGTTCATAAAGGTCTTCCAGTCCCGCTTGATCGATGGGGCACTCATTGCCCGTTAGCGGCCCGGGAATCCATGCGTTCGTTTCAGCGTTTTCAAGGAGCCAACGGGCCGCCTCGGAGGGGAGCATTTCTCGACTGCCCACCTCATTGGTCTTGTACTCATCCGGAACCTGTCAACGACAATGGGACACTCTACGGGATTAATTAGAGAGCAATGTCCTGTGTGGTGAGGGAAGGGATGGGAGGATTGATGAAGACGGCCTCCGGGAGCGGTTTGGGCTTCGGCACACCTCTGACGAAGCGTTCGGGATGAGCGGCCCATGCTTCGCGGAGCACGGATTTCCTGCCGGCAATGACCTGATCGGCGTTTCCGAAGTGGACCTGCTCGGGGGTTAGCATCGAGATGCCGCCATGGCGGTGCTCGGCATTGTACCAGCGGAAGAACGATCGACAGAACGTCTTGGCTTGGCCCTGATCCCCGAACCGTCCGGGAAACGAGGGATGGTACTTCAAGGTTTTGAACTGAGCCTCGGAAAACGGGTTGTCATCCGACACCTGAGGCCGGCTCAACGAGCGGGTCACGCCGAGGTCAGCGAGAAGTTGAGCGGTGCATTGGCTCGTCATTGGAGCTCCCCGATCCGAGTGCAGGGTCAGGACCCGGGGCTGGACGCCATGCTTCAGGCAGCTCTGCTGGATCAACCGGCCGGCCAGGGCCGAGTTCTCCCGGTCCGCCACCATCCAGCCCACGACGTAGCGGCTGTAGATGTCCATGATGACGTAGAGGTAGTAATAGCTCCACTTCTTCGGCCCGAGCAGCCGCGTGATATCCCAGGACCACACCTGGTTCGGCGCCGTGGCCATCAACTCGGGCTTCTTGTACTCGGGATGGGTGCGCTGCGCCCGGCGTTCCTGAACCGGCACCTCGGAGGCCAGAACACGATACATCGTGCGTTCGCTGCACAGGTAGACCTCTTCGTCGAGCAGCGTGGCCACCACCTCGGCGGGTGAGCGGTCCACGAACCGCTCCGAACACAGCGTGTCGAAGACCTCGCCTCGTTCCGTCTCGCTCAATGCCCGGGCGGGCGTCGGGCGGGGCTGCTGTTGCCCGGTTGATGGGCCTCGACGACGGTACAACGTCGATCGGGAGACCTCGAGGGCCGCGCACGCCGGTTTTACACCGACGTGCTTAGCCAGCTCATCGGCCGCCTTCAAGAGTTTGTCCCGTCGTCGAGGCTTATCCCCAGCAGCCCCGCAACTTTTCCCTGCACGTCGATGATCAGGTGTGCCTTCCTGAGCTCATTCTCGAGCCGTGCGTTTCGCCGCTCCAGCTTGCGTACCTTCTCATCCAGCGGATTTCGCTCCGGCTTGCGGCCGCGTTTCTTCGACAGGGCCTTCAGCGACCCGCTATGCGCCGCCTTGCGCCACGTCGTCAGGTGCGACGAGTACAGGCCCTCTCGCCGCAGGACTTGACCCACCTCGCCGGGCTCGGTGCACCGGTCCGCTTCTTCGACGATCCGCAGCTTGTACGACGGACTGAACCGCCGCCGTAGCGGCCTATCTACTACCTCCGGGTCCGCAGGAGCTGCCGCGCTTCGCTTGGCCTCCCCGGTTCCAGGGGCACTACCATTCTCTTCCATTCTCTCTCGCAGTCCCAACATGTTCGGTTTCTCTGCCTTCGCCCTACTCTAATTCTTTGCGTGCTCCGTGTCTCACGTACGTTGGCAGAGAGGGATCTTCGGCGGCAAGAAGCAAGGCTTCTCGAGTTTCATCCAACTCCTGTTTCAGATTCGTTCGCTTTTCTCTCAACTCTTCGATTTGCTTTTCCAGTTTCTTCTTACTGGTCGTCGAGAGGTAGTTGATGATTCCCGAAATCGATTGACCGGCCCCCAATAGTGGTACCACCTACTGTGTTAGTCCAAGGGCCTCCTGAAGCCTGGGGTGAGGGCCGTTAAGCTTGGGCAGATTCAAGAAGAAGGGATCGGGCCGTAGCGCTTCGGGGGCCGGTGGTCGGTAGCGGAGCGAGCTGTGGGGTCGGATGGTGTTGTACTCCCGCCGCCACTGTTCGATGAGCACTTTCGCCTCCTCCAACGAGTAGAAGATCTCCCGCTTCAGGACTTCTTCGCCCAGCGTCCCGTTGAAGCTTTCGTTGTAGCCATTCTCCCACGGGCTACCCGGCTCGATATACAGCGTCTTCACCTCGACCCGCTCGAGCCACTCACGAACCACCTTGGCCGTGAACTCCGGACCGTTGTCGGACCGGAGATTGGCCGGTGGACCATGCTCGACAAAGAGCTCACTGAGCGTCTGCAACACATCGTCCGCCCTGAGCCTTCGGGCCACTACGATCGCCAGACACTCCCGGCTGTATTCATCCAACACCGTCAGCATCTTCAGCGGCCGACCGTCGTGCGTCCGATCCGCCACGAAGTCATACGCCCAGACGTGATGGCGGTACAAGGGTCGAAGCCGGATGCATGAGCCGTCCGTCAACCAGAGCCGGCCCCGTTTGGGCTGTTTCTTGGGCACTTTCAGACCCTCCTCTCTCCAGATCCGCTCCACCCGCTTGTGGTTCACCACCCAGCCCTCCGCCCTCAACATCCCTGTAACCATCCGGTACCCGTAGCGACCGAACCGACCCGCCACCTTGACCACGTCCGCTCGTAGCGCCGCTTCATCAGCCCCTCTCTTCCGACTCCTCCGTTGTGTCGATCGAGCCTGGCCCAACACCTCGCACGCTCGCCTCTCGCTCACCCCGAGCCGCTGCTGGACCCGCACCACACAGCGCCTCCGCCGCTCGGGGCTTAGAAGTTTCCCTTTGACGCTTCCTTCAGGATCATGTTGTCCACCGTCAGATCGGCCACCGCCCGCTTCAGTCGCTGGTTCTCCTTCTCGAGCTCCTTCAGACGCTTCGCCTGACTCGTCTTCATCCCCCCGTACTCCCTCCGCCACCGGTAGTACGTCTGCTCGCTCACCCCTAGATCCCGGATCACCTCTTTCATCGACTTCCCGTTGGCGAGCCCCACTTCCGCCCGCCGTAGCCCGTTGATGATCTGCGCTGCCGTGTAGTTCTTCCGTGCTGCCATCTCGACCTCCTCCCGGTCTCGACCCGCCCAGATTCTAACACTGGACCTGGTCTCGTTTCAGGGGGCTAGGTCACGATTCTTCCAGCTGTTTGTTGTTGGTCTCATCGTCTTCAAGCACGCTGACACAAAGGGATTGAAGGGATTCAGACACATGATCTCTGACAACCCTCAGGGCCTTTGAAGTGTGGCTGGTTACCAGAATACTCTTGTTTTCTGCTAGCAGATGCCCAATCAAGTTGGCAATCGTATGGCTCTTGCCGGTGCCGGGAGGACCTTGCACGAGAACGGCGCTCGTGTCTTCCAGACGATGTAGAACCCGTTCTTGCTCCATGTTGGCGAGTTTGGTGAGGAGCAGGTCGACCTCTTTTAGCTCTTCGTCGGTTCTTTCGCTTCCGCCGGTGTCGATACCGACAACTCGGAGTAGAGATTCGGGAAAGTCTTCGAATTCAGGAATCAACTCGATATAACTTTCGATGGACTCGGTATAGCCATATGAACGATTGCCCAAGAACAGCAGAGGTTTTCGGTAGAGGTAACTGCCACCCGAGGCTTCTGCCGCCTCGACTTCATTTTCGAAGTATTGCCCATCACTCCAAAGCCTTTGCACCAAATCCCGTAAATAGTGACTGGTGTCTTCGCCTCCAAAAGGATGAAAATGCCCCTCTTGCAGTTCCGTTCTGACTCTTTTTAAGGCCGAGCTTTCGACTCCCGAAAACCTGCGCAACGCGGAATTGATCTCCGGCGGGTCATCATTATCTCGAATAATGAATTCGGGGCCAGCCGCATTAAAATCCAGGATAATTCGTTGCAAGAGAACCGGGTGGCTAATGGTGTTGGCTCCGACCGTCGTGACCAAAATTCCATCAGCTGCGTAGATCTGATACTTCTCCGACTCACGCTGAATTTTTCCACGCAAGTCGAAGAGATGTTCAAACGCTGCCATAGCCTCTAGCGTTTTTTTCTCAGAGATTTCCCACTGTCGCTTCGTGCTGAGCCAGTCCTCGAAGGCTTCGACCCGACTGGGAACATGATCGAACTCTTCAGCCTTACCCGTCGTGGTTTTTATAGTCTCCTTCAGGAATTCTTCAGGATTGGCCCCAACGTCGGTGTACCCGGGCCTCAGCCAGTTCTTGAGTTTGATAGAAGGCTCAGGACACTCGGATTCCTTGGGCCGCCCAACCTTGAAAATGTAGTTACCACTCGTCACTTCAGGCGCCGGTTCTTGCAACGAACCCTCAGCCGCACTCAGAAGATGCAAATTGCCGAAATCCTGACCACGCACAATTGTGGAAAAGCGGGGAAGCCGATCTAACCAGAAGAGCCATTTGTACTTCCTGACCTCAATGTCTGGAGGAGTCTTGATACGGTTTAGCTCACCCAGGTATTTGAAGACTCGCTTAATCTTTTTTCGTGCTTCCTGCAAGTTGAACTTTCTGGCCATGATTTGTCTGGTTTGAGACTTTTTTCTTAGGAGATCCGTGATCAGGAAGGAGCTTTTTGTGGTCTACTAGAACGATGTCAGCGAAAGTACCGAGGTACAAGACTGGAGTTTTCCAACAAGCCAGCCTCGCCCGTAGCCACTCGTTAGGCTGCTCAACGAACGCCCCAATGACCTCCCGGAACCCCCCCTCTTGCCCTTCCCCGACCCTCAGCCCTGGACGGAGCGGCCGAACGCCCAGGAGGGAACTAGACAGCGATTGACACCTCCCGGGCCCCGGCCTACGATGGTCCGATGAAGAGACTGAGAGTCACGGGCCTGTTGGTCCCCCTCGTCGTAGCCACGGCCTGTGGGGCGCCGGATCAGGCAGCCAACACCGGTGCTGGGTTCATCCTGCGTGTCGACCCGCGTCTTGACGCCCTGGTTCCCGCCGATGCCCGAATCGAGCGGCTGGCCGACGGGTTCGTCTTCACCGAAGGGCCTGTTTGGATCGAGGACGAGTCCCGGCTCCTGTTCACCGACGTGCGGGACAACATCATCTATCAATGGACGGAGACCGAGGGGGCAAGCCCCTTGATCAACCCGGTGTTCGAGGGCGACGTCACCGGCCTCCGATCCGTCAGCGCCAACGGCTTGACGCTCGACTGGCAGGGTCAACTTATTATCTGCGAGCACGGAAATCGCCTCATCTCACGACTCGAGGCGGATGGCACCCGAACGACGCTCGTCGACAACTACCAGGGAAGACGTTTGAACAGTCCGAACGACGCCGTCTACAGCTTGGACGGTTGGCTGTATTTCACCGACCCCCCGTACGGGCTGGAGGGTCTCGAGGAGTCGCCGTTGCGGGAGATCGACTTCAACGGCATCTACCGGCTGGACCCCGACGGCGAGCTCGAGCTGCTCTATGCGGACCAGACCCGCCCGAATGGCATCGCCCTCTCGCCCGATGATCTGACACTCTACGTGGCGAACTCCGACGTGAACCAGATGGTCTGGTACGCATATGACATCGGCGACCAAGGCCTGTCGAATCCGCGCATCTTCTACGACGTGAGTGACCAGACGGCGACGGGGGCTCCCGACGGTATGACGGTCGACCTCGCGGGGAACCTGTTCGCAACGGGGCCGGGTGGCGTCTGGATCTTCGCGCCGGACGGTACACATCTGGGAACCATCCAACCCGATGAGGTGCCGGCCAATGTCGGCTGGGGCGATGACGGGTATACGCTCTACATGACGGCGCGCACGGGTCTGTATCGAATTCGGCTGACTACGGAAGGGCAGATTCTGTAGATCGTCCGGGGGGAGACGTGACGCGGCCTCCTAGTGTCGTGTCCCGTAAATACATGGACATAATGACAGGAATAGAGTATGTTGCCCCTCATCCACTCGGAGGAGGGAGAAGCCATGGACCGGGGACGTCCGTTGAAGCCGCTCGAGGTCAGTGGGAGCACCCGTGAAGAGCTCGAGTCTCTCTCGCGTTCCCTCAGCCTGGCTGCCGGACTCGTGAGCCGTGCCAAGATCGTGCTTCTGTGCGCCGATGGGTTCGATAACAAGGCGGTCGCCGAAGAGGTTGGGACCAGCCGCCAAACGGTCGGCAAGTGGCGCGAGCGCTTCCGCACCCAAGGCCTCATGGGTCTGTACGACGAACGCAGGCCGGGAAAGCCGCGCTCCATCGAAGATGACGAAGTCATGGTGCTGCTGCGCAAGACACTCGACACCGAGCCTGCCGACGGCAGCACGCATTGGAGTTGCCGTTCCATGGCCGACACGACGGGGGTGTCCAAGTCCACGGTTCACCGCGTCTGGAAAGCGTTCAATATCCAACCTCATCGCCAGAAGCACTTCAAGCTCTCCACCGATCCGTTCTTCGTCGAGAAGGTCCACGATATCGTCGGACTCTACCTCAACCCACCCGACAACGCGATGGTGCTCTGCGTCGACGAGAAGGGCCAGACCCAGGCGTTGGAGCGAACCCAGCCTCTGCTGCCCCTTGGGCTCGGATACGTCGAAGGCGTCACGCATGGCTACATCCGTCACGGCACCACCACCCTCTTCGCCGCCCTCGACGTGGCCACAGGCCAGATCCTGGCCCAGTGCAAGCCACGGCATCGTCATCAGGAGTTTCTGAGCTTTCTCAAGCACATTGACGCCAACGTGCCCCCTGACCTCGATGTCCACCTTGTCGTGGACAATTACAGCACCCACAAACACGTCAAAGTCAAGCGCTGGCTCGCTGCCCGGCCCCGCTATCACATCCACTTCACCCCCACCTACTCCTCCTGGATCAATCAGGTCGAGATCTGGTTCAACATCATTACCCAAAAAGCGATCCGGCGCGGCTCGTTCTCCTCTGTCCGCCAGCTCGTCGACAAGATCCGATACTTCACCGACGCCTATAAACCCCCAAGCCCGTCCCTTCTTGTGGACCGCCACCGCTGATTCCATTCTCCAGAAGATCCAGAGACTATGTACAGCTATCTCTGGTACACGACACTAGTTGTAGGTGTACGAAGCGATCAACATGAATTGACGAGGCCACCCCAGATTCACGTTGTCGCCGGTCGAGTTCCCGGAGGTAAAGTACCGTTCGTCGAGCAGGTTGTGGGCGGTGAGCGTAAACCGCACAGGCCCGTGCGACCACCATACGCTGGCATCGAGCAGCTGGTACGAGTCCAGAAGAAGGATGTTGTTCGCCTCGGCGAAGCGGTCACTGACGTACTTGAAGCGCGCGGTGACCCCCACGTCGTCAATCGGTTCGTAGCTGCCACCTACATTGAAAATTCTGTCGGGAACGGCGGGCAGCCGGTTGCCGGTCAGCACAGTCTGCGCAACGCCTCCCATGCCATCATCTCTCTCGATGACGAACTGGCCGTAGCGGTTGTGATAGAAAGCCACGTTGCCGAAGAAGCTGAGGTTCGGCATGGGCGCCCAGGCCGCCCCCAGCTCCACCCCCTCGAAATCCTGCTTTCCGGCGTTGCTGTCTATGAAGAGCGGCCCCACCTGCGTTCTCACGACCACCCCGTCTCGTTCCATGTTGAAGTAGGTGGCTTGCAGGCTGGCCCGGCCGTCAAGGAACGAGCTCTTCAGACCCACTTCGTAGTTCGTGATGTCCTCCGGGTCCAGAGTCGGGTCTACACCGGGAGGGTTGAGTCCCGAGGGTACTCTCGGAGGTTTGAAGGCCTCTGAGTAGGCCGCGTAGACGTTCAGGTTGACCTGGCCCAACGACCCCACCTCGGTCCCGTCCACGAGTTGGTACAAGGCGCTGAACTTCGGGTTGAACGCGTTGAACGTCTCTTCCCCAATCTCACCCCCCTCAAAGATGTTCACGTTCTTGAGCTCGAGTCGATCATAGCGGCCGGCAGCGGTCAGCTGAAGCCGCGGGAGCGGCGCGATCTGGTATTGGGCGTAGGCGGCGTAAGTCCGAAGGCGGTAGTCATCTCTCGCGAACTCGAAGTACTCCCAAACGGACCGTGGCGGCGGCACGGGGTCGAGATAGTTGATGGGGAACGCTGCGAACTCGTCCATGGGGTCCGGGGAGATGAAATCACCGAACCTGAAGCCCGAATTGTGCTCGAAGGAAGCCCCGACAAGCAGCTCATCCTCGACGTCTCCAAAGGTCGGCAGGTACGCCAGGCGGGCTTCATCGTAGAAAATGTTCTCGTCGGACTGGATCTGGAACGGGAACATTTCGATCGTTTGCGAAACCGTATCGGTACCGCCGAGGAAGTCGCCCGATTCTACGAACTTGTACTGAATGTCCCTGTAAGAGAAAGTGTTCGTAAAAGAGACATTATTCCCGAGATCTCGGGTGTAAAACGCCGTCAGCCGCAGCTCCTCCTGATGGTAGTTGGCGGTCGGCAGGTTGAAGTTGGTGAACACGTCGAATGTCGGCTCGAAATCGCTGAGCGGTACGCCATTTGCGGCATCCACGATCGGCATGTTGGTGGGTAGCGAATTGTCCGACGTGACATTGTTGACCGAAACCCACGCTTCCGACTGGTTGTCCGCCGTGATCGCGAACTTGGCGAAGACCGCAGTCTCGTTCACGTCATAGACGGGGCCTAAGGTGTCGGGACGTGCGGTGTAGAACCCTTTGTTGCCGCTCGAGGACCAGGACGTGAAGTAGCCGGCCTTGTCCGAGAGCGGCCCCGACGCAGTGACTGCGCCCCGGATATGGTTGAATTCTCCGACCTGCAGCTCCGCATTGACTCGGGGCTCAGCCGTGGGCTTACCGGTGAGGATGTTGATCGCCCCGCCGATGGCAGTCCGGCTATAAAGCGCCGAGTTGGGCCCGTTGACGAGCTCTACGCCACTGGAATAATCGATGGGGAGATTGATCACGCGGGCGCTGTTCCTCGAATCGGTCTGAGGTACGCCGTCGATGAGCAGCAGGGTGGTCTCGAACTCGTTCCCCTGTCGTGGCATTCCCCGGAGCTCGATCGATTCGAAGGAATTGGCCTGGTTGGTGTGCATGAGGCCGGGCGCGTTCTCGACCGCATCGACGAGCTCGACATCACCCCGTGCTACGAAGTCCTCGCGGTCGACCACGGTGACCACGGCCGGAACCTCCAGCAAGTTCTGAGCAGTCTTCGTCGCGGTCACGACGAGTCGCTCAACCATCAGGGGCTCCCTCCCCAGGGTGATGGTGACGCTAGTCTCGGAACCGAAGCCAACCGTCAGCGGGTCGGTGTCAAAGGTCTGGTATCCCAAGGCCGTGACCTGAAGCTCGCGAGTTCCCGGAGCTACGTTCTCGATCCTGAACCGTCCGCTGGTGTTGGTCGTCACCGAAATGTCGGTCCCGGCGACCCGCACGAGGGCAAGAGCGATGGGCTGTAGGGATGCTCGCTCGGAGACCGTGCCGGTGACCACCCCTTGGGCCTACAGCGGTGACATCCGAGCGGTAAGCCCCACGGGGGCGCCAATGGCAATCACGATCAGCGTGAACAGCACGCGGACGGGGGACACGGACGTGAACCTACGCAAATGTAGAACCATGGAGCAGGGGGGGGCTTCCTTGGCTTTTCGCGGACCGAACATGGACGCTGCGATGGATCACTGTCAAGCAACCGATGACGGGGAGTCGTCGCGTCCCGGGGCGGAGCCCTCCTTGCCCCGACACCAAGCACCCCTCACTGTGGCACGCACAGTCCTGGCAGTAGTGTATTCGCGCAGTACGGGGGGAAAGGAGGATCAACCGTGGCTCAGTTCCGAAAGTGGTTGATCCTCCCACATCGGTACCTGGGCATCGGCCTGGGCCTACTGTTCGTGGTCTGGTTCGCCTCCGGCATCGGCATGATCTACGCGCGGGGGATGCCGAGTCTGACGGATGAACTGCGACTGGAACGACTGCAGCCGCTGGATCTCGAATCCATCCGAGTGACCCCGTTGGAGGCTGCTGAGCGGGCAGGTCTGGGTGAATCCTTGGGGAGAGTCACGCTTCTCACGGTGATGGACCGGCCGGCGTACCGATTGGGTAGCGGAGGTGCGGCGACGGTCTTCGCCGACACGGGTGAGAAGATGGCCGGAGTGGGCCCCGTCCCGGCACGCGAGGTGGCGGGTCGATTCATGGACCTTCCCCCAGATCGGGTCCGCTACGAGAGGCTCGTGACACAGGCCGACCAGTGGACCATCACGCAGCTCGCACTGCTCCCACTCCACAAGCTGAGCATCGACGACGACCGTGGCACTCAGCTCTACGTGTCGCCGGCGTCGGGCGAGGTAACGCTGATGACCACACGCGCCAGCCGCGCTCTGGCCTGGGTCTCGGCGATCCCCCACTGGCTCTACTTCACTCCGCTGCGGGTCAGGCAGAACTTGTGGACGAATACCATCATCTGGACCGCTGGGCTCGGCTGCGTTCTCACAATCCTGGGAATCACCCTGGGAATCCTTCAGTTCAAGTTCTCGCGTCCCTTCCGGCTGTCGCGCATCCGCTCCTATATCCCTTATGCGGGCTGGATGCGTTGGCATTACATCATGGGTCTGATGTTCGGCGTCCTCGCTCTCACTTGGGTCTTCAGTGGCCTGCTGTCGATGGAGCCGTTCGGATGGGCGTCTGGGGAAGGGCTGAGCACCCGAGAGCTACGGCAGGCGCTCGTCGGTGGACCACTCGACGCTTCCGGCTTTCCGCAGATCGACGTCGAGGCCTGGGATACCCTCCTGCCGGGCCGGAGCATCAAGGAGATCATCTACACACGGATCTTGGGAGAGCCGTACTTCATGGTTAGGAGTACGCCGGCCAAAGCAGCCGAGGGGGGCATTAGTCGAGCGCTGGTCGCCGCCGAAACCCTCGAGGTCCGGAGGGAACCGTTCGCGGTGGACGCACTGATGGATCGTGTTCGCAAGACTTATCCGGACGTTCCGATCGTCGAAGCCGACCTCCTCGAAGAGTACGACTCCTACCACTACTCGCGAGACCAGCAGGCCCCGTTGCCGATCCTGCGCCTCAAGTTCGACGACCCCGACCAGACATGGCTCTACATCGATCCGGGATCAGGACAGTTGTCGACGAGCGTCCACCGCCTCGATCGGGTCGAGCGTTGGATATACCATGGCTTTCACAGCCTGGACTTCGGCTTCTGGTACTACAACCGCCCGGTCTGGGATATCGGTGTCATCGTGCTCAGCCTCGGTGGGCTGGCCACCAGCACAATCGGGCTGTATGTCGGGATACGAAGACTGTGGCGTGGGAGGAGGTCGGCTTCCAGGGCCGTCCGGACGCCTCCCTAGCCGGCCGCCCCCTCTTCCTTGAACACCATGACGATGCCGATGGCGAGGAGGGCGAGGTTGGTGCAGGCTCTCGATAACGCCTCGGCACCGATCCCCATCATGGTACCCGACCAGGCGCCTATCACGGCAAGAACGAACGTGATCGCGGCGAGGAGGACCAACAGTTTTGCGATACCCGGCATCTTGCATCTCCTGCTGAAAGTTGTGTGACGACGTCGCTCAGGCGGCGGGACGCCGACCACATGATACGCGACGGTGCGGGGGAGGGCCAACTAGCCCAAGTTGGAGCGATCAGCCTACAGCCTGGACTCCTTCATCGGCCGCTGCCTTGGCCAACGCCTGGTCCAATGTTGCCAAAGGGATCCCCCAGTCGCACTGCTACCTCCAAGTAGGACGCATCGTACGTCGTCAGCCCGTGAGCCCGAGCAAGGCGCGGGATGTCTTCAAAGGCTCGGCGGCGGTCCACAGGCTCCACAACAATGGGAAGCGCGATGAGAGTATTCCCGGCCTCAGCCGCCCCTGCCAGATCAATACGCTTCTCACGCAATGCGCTGGACAGACCGTTGGTCACCTCCCACGCACCGTGCGCGGGGGCGTGGCGACCGCATACGAGTCTCTTCTGCTGCAACTGAAGGACGGTCGCCTCACATACTCGGCCCATTCCTCCGGACAGACTCCGACGGACTTCAGGGCCACCGACATGTCGACCGGGCGGGTGCGCTTTGAGGCTCCGGAGCACGACTTTCCGCAGGCCATCGAATACGAACGGACTTCACCCGACTCGCTTACCGCCAGGGTTTACGGGGAGATCGGATCGAGCGAGCCCGCCTTCGTTCTGCGCGACGCACGGAGAGGCTGCTAAAGGCTTGTGTTGACGACAGCGTAACCCGAAGGCAGGTCAAGATCGGTCGACGGTCACGGTCACCAAGTTTTTGTCAACTGCATCACAGGCCGTTGCACGACGGCCCCTTTTGCCTTTGAGGCCGCCCACCCCGTGCATCCACACCACGATCTGTCCGGTGAAGTTGAACACGTCCTCCGAGGCTGTGCTGGTGACCCACGCCACCTCGGCTGGAGCGAAAGCGTCACCGTGGATGATCAGCACTTGTACGGAATGACCGTCAAACACGTGGGCGTATTCGACGAGAAGAAGATGTTTTTCGGCCTGCGTGGATTCGCCAACCTGCAGGCCAGTCTTGTCGATCTCCAGGAAGAAAGCCCCACTTGTCGGACTTGCCGTTGCGAGCTGGCCCTCGAGATGGTCCATCACACCGCCATCGTCCGCCCCAACAATCATTGTGCAGGTCTGGTCGGGGCTGAATTTCATGTCGATCTTGACATCGAAGTCGTTGGTGTTGAGGGAGACGGTGTTGTCGTCGTACTTCCCGACGAGCGGTAAGCCCGGGGCCATCTCCATGCCGCCTGCCAACGTCACCGTGGCCGATACGTTGCCGCCGGGCGGCTTGCCCTTGCCCCCTTTCGCGAACTGCGGCTCCAGACCATCCGCCTCCACCGCACCCGTTCCCAGATCCTGGCAGCCGAGGATAAATACCGCGGACAGGAGGGCGAGCGATAACTTCGTGAGATCAGATTTCATGAGTTTCTCCATCGTCTTGTGTGTCGGTCGCAACAGGCGGCGGTGGTCGAGACAGCACGCGGGCTCCTTTAGGGAAGGTCTGAACAACCCCCATCTTGGGAGGAACGCGATCGGTTGCGGTTCGAAGATCCGGTTCGAAGACCTATCGGAGCGATGAAGTGCTGGCTGGCGCGCCGGAGAAACGGTCCGAACCGTCAGGAAGTCGCTTCGATGTGTCCGGCTCCCGCCCTCGCGGGGCCCATGGGCGCATGGGCCCCGCGTTATCCGGTCGCGTAGCGGCCAGCGATGAGCAGATTCGAGAACCCGAGCAGCAACGCGATGCGCTGCGTGTTCTTCGCCAGTCCCCGGTAGCGCACCTTACCGTACCCGAAGCGCCGCTTCACATACAAGAACGGATGCTCCACCTTCGCCCGCACCGATGCCTTGCGCTTCTCGGCCGCCGCCTCGGCGCCGTCCCGATCGAGCAGGCGACGCTTGCCCGGCTTCATCGCCACCTGCCAGGCGACGTCGCAACCCCTGTTCTCCGGGCGCTTGTCCACACCCTGGTAGCCCGCGTCGCCCCATGCCTCCGTCTCGTCACCATGCAGCAGCACGCACGCCTGCGTCACGTCCGCCGCGTTGGCGGCCGTCGTCGCCAAGCTGTGCGCCAGACCCGATTCGGCGTCCACCCCGATATGCGCCTTCATCCCGAAGTACCACTGGTTTCCCTTCTTCGTCTGGTGCATCTCCGGATCCCGTTCTCCCCTGCGGTTCTTCGTCGACGACGGCGCGTCAATGATGCTCGCATCCACGATCGTCCCCGTCTTCAACCGATGCCCGAGAGACGCCAGATGCGTATTGATCTCCTCGAACAACCCCATCCCCAAGCCCTGCGTCTCCAGCAGGTGGCGGAAGTTCAGGATCGTCGTCTCGTCCGGCAAAGAACCGCTCAGGCGCAGACCCGCAAAGCGGCGCACTGACTCCACCTCGTAGAGCAGATCCTCCATGCCCGGATCGCTCACGTTGTAGAACAGCTGCACACAATGAACCCGCAGCATCACCCCAAGCGGATAGGGGCGGCGGCCACGGCCAGCCTTCGGATAGAACGGCTCGATCCGATCCTCCAGCTGTTGCCAGGGAATCAGCCCCTCCATCTTCTCCAGGAAAATCTCCCGGCGCGTCCGCCGCTTCTTCGAATCGTACTCCAGCTCCGCGAAACTCATCTGAAGCTCCATGGCCCGCTCACAACTCCCCGGTCGTTTCATACCATGAAACTACACCCGTCTTGTTCAGAGCTTCCTTAGTGACATCCGGCCGTATCATTGCTCAATGGCATAGCTGCACCGTACGTTTTTCAGGATCGAACATAATAACCGCCGCTTAGTCGAGGCTTATTCGGTCAATGAGCCTCGACTCGGAGCTAGGTGCCCGATGATCGAACTTCGTGCTCTGGGAGGTCTGGGACTCCGCGATTCGGAGGACGGACGCGAGATCCTCTCGGTTCTCGCCAGGGTCAAGCCCCCTGGCCTGTTGCTCTACCTGGCACTCTCACCACCGAACCTCAGCCACGGTCGCGACAAACTCCTTGCACTCCTATGGCCGGATTCGAGCACCGAGAGGGCACGCAACTCCTTGAATCAGGCGCTTCATATACTGCGGCGCGGACTCGGGCTCGGTGTGATCGGGACCACAGAGGGTGGCGACCTTTTCCTCGAGGCCGGGGCGCTGTGGTGCGACGTGGCGGCCTTCGACCAGGCCTTGGCTGCGGGCCATGCGAGGGAAGCACTCGAACTCTACAGTGGTCACCTATGGGACCCCTCCGACATCGCTGACTGCCCGGCCTTCGAGCGCTGGCTCGACGGAGAACGACAGCGCCTCAGCAGGCTCGCTGTGGGGGCAGCGGTGTCAGTGGCCCAGGAGTTTGAACAGGACGGCGATGTTGCGGATGCGGCCCAATGGCTCCGACGGGCCAGGGATTGGGCTCCTTACGACGAGGCTGTCGTTCGGCCTCTGCTGAAACTGCTATACGGTATGGGTGAGCGCGCCGCTGCGGTGACGGAGTACGACGCATACGAGAAGCATTTGGACGCCGACCTGGAGCTGGCACCTTCAATCGACTTGTGTGAGCTCATCGAGGAGATTCGGTCCTCGACCGCAGGACCTGAGGCGGCAGGACCCGAAACAACCGTCCTGCCGGCGCCCGAACGGGAGGATGAGGCGTTCGCGAAGCAACCGCAAGGAGACAACGAGGCGGATACGGCGCCGGAGACGACGGAAGTAACCGCGTCTATAAGGGCTCAACCCCGTGCTTCCTGGCGCACACGTGGTCGTCCGGCGGCGGCGATCGTGGTGCTGGGGGCCATGGCGGCGGTCGGTGCAACCGTCATATGGAATGGCCGAAGCGACGCGCCGGAACTCGATCCCACGCGTGTGCTCGTTGACCTCTTCCAGAACGGGACGGGTGAGACCCCTCCCTCGACCCTGTCGGACGTATGGCCACCGACCGGGTGACCGCCGGTCTCACCTATAGCTCCTTCGTAGACGTCGTGAGCCTCGGTACCCAACTGCTGTCGCACGAAGCCATCGTTCCAGCCACGGCTTCGACGGAAGGGTCCGACCGCTTGCAGGCCCTGGCTCGCGCCAACGGGACGGGGACGGTGGTGTGGGGCAGTTACTACTTGCAGGGGGATAGCCTGTACTTCCTCGCGCACGTGACCGACGCTGCCACGGGTGAGGAGCTGGCGACGATCGAGCCGGTACGCGGGCCGGTCGATGCTCCCCTTGCCACTGTCGAGCGTGTACGCGACAGGGTGATGACCACGTTGGCCACGCTGACCGATCCCCGGCTGGCCAAGTGGATGCGGTACGCGAGCCAACCGCCGACGTTCGAGGCGTACCGAGCGTTCGTAGAGGGGATAGAACTGTTCGCCATGGACGGGCAATCTCCTCGGGTAGCAGCTGCTCAGTTCGTTCGAGCGGCCGCCCTCGACTCTACCTTTACAATGCCCCTGCTCTGGGCGATCACAACGGGCGGGTATCTGAGCCCTGTGGCGGATTCCATACTCCAGCAACTCGATGGGCGGCGCGAACAACTGGCTCTCCTCGACCGTTACCTCCTGGACTACGTGTTGGCGCGGCGGCGTAGGAATTACCGGGCAGCCCTTGGGCACATACAGCGGGTGGTGGACATCGCTCCCAACTCCGAATACCTGGACCTCGCCACACAAACTGCCATGCGACTCAACCGTCCTCGCCTGGCGATAGAGTTCTTGAGGCAAGGCGATCCCAAGAACTGGTATCGTGCTCCGTGGCTGTATTGGGACCGGCTGGCAGTGGCGTACCATAGGCTCGGCGATCATCGCCAGGAACTCGAGGAGGTCCACCACGGTCAATCGCAGCTGCCGGACCGCCGTAACATCCTGTGGCAGGAGATGCGTGCCCTGGCTGCGCTTGGGTGGACAGATCAGCTCAATGCGCGGATTCAGGAAGGCAACCGGGAGCGTCACGGTTACACTATGGCGCGTTTGGCCAGGGAGCTCCGCGCGCATGGCTACGGGGGCGCTGCTACGGAGATGCTGCACCGCGCCGTCGAGTGGTTTGACGAAAGATCGCCTGAGAAAAGACGTCTTGGTGAACGCTGGCAACTAGCGGCCGTACTTCTCGACGTTGGTCGGTTAGACGAGGCTCAGATCCTCTTGGAAGGACTTCTGGAGGACGGCCCGCGAAGAGATGAATATCTTGGGCAACTCGGAGTCGTGGCTGCACGGCGGGGTGATCGCGAGGAAGCGTACAGGATATCTCGGTTACTCGAGGAGGGGGAGGGCCCTAGCGCTGGTGCATATGGGCGCGCGCAGATCGCCGTCGCCCTGGGCGAGCGGGAGCGAGCGATGGCACTGCTGCACCAGGTGGACGGCAGATTGGGAGGCTTGGGGCCCGGGGCGCATGGAGACCCCCTCCTTGAACCGCTGTGGGACTACCCACCGTTCAAGGAGTTGCTGCGGCCCAAGGGGTAGCCTCGGCGAGCTATCTGCGGGAGAGAGGTGCGGATGTCCGGGTGGCGACGTACGACGAACGCCTACCCTCTCGAGGGGTCGACGACCTGAACTTCTGCGAAACGAGTAAAATCTCGGTCGGTCGTGCAGACCCTCGCGCCTTGCTCGATGGCCATGGCCGCTAGGGCCGCATCAGTTACGAGGGGACCTGAGACCTGAGCCTCGAGTAGCAGGTTCCTCAAGATCTCCCAGTAACGTTCGCCCGGCACCACCACTCGAACGGCGGCCACATCGAACCATGACGATGCGATCGAGGCGGCTTCTTTCATCGTGAGCGGTTTTTCGAACGCGCGAGGATTCGTACTAATGCGAAGGAATGCCCAGATGGTGAGCCAGGGAAATCCGATTGGCGATGGCGCTGAGAAGTTCTCCTCGATCCACAGACGGCAGGCCTTGTGAAGCTCCGATTGGGGATGGTACGCGTGAAGAACGATGTTGGCGTCGACGAGGATCACCGGTGGACCGGGCCTTCGAGTTGCTCCAAAAGATCGCCAACGTTGTCCAGATTAAGCCCGTGTCGAAGCGCGCCCAGGTCTCGCGCTTCGACACAAAAGGGCCTACTGGGCCGTTGGGTTTTTTTCGTGTAGAGCCCCAAGCGGAGATACTCATTCACGATGTCCTTGAAAGACCTACCGCTACGTCGAGTTTCCGCTTTGAGCTTGGCGGCCACGTCATCGTCCAGAGTTAGAGTCGTTCTCATGCGTTGATGATAACTATTGGACATCATGATGCCAATCGTATCACATCCTGATGCCAGCCATAGAGACGACCGGTCAGGATGAAACGGATTACGGTGATGGAGCGGGACTCACCTCAGTTCAGCCTACGGCCTGGACACCTTCATCGGCCGCTGCCCGGGCCAACGTGCGGTCCAACGTTGCCAACGGGATCCCCAAGCGCACCGCTACCTCCAAGTAGGACGCGTCGTACGTCGTCAGCCCATGAGCCCGAGCGAGGCGCGGGATGTCTTCAAAGGCTCGGCGGCGGTCCACAGGGTCCACAACAATGGGAAGCGCGACGAGGGTATTCCGGGCCTCAGCCGCCCCCGCCAGGTCAATGCGCTTCTCCCGCAATGCGTTGGACAGACCGTTGGTCACCTCCATGGGCCAAAGCGATGACACGATGGCTTCCCCACCGGACAACTCATCCAACACACGCATGGCGTACCCAGCGCGTTCGTCCTCGAAACACCAGGCGAGCGTAACGGAGGCGTCGAGTACGAAATTCATTTACGTCCGAACTCGATCAGGTCCCTGACCGTCCGGTCCAGGCCCAGTGTCCGCCCCTTCCCGAACTCCCGCATCCGGTCCACAGCCTCGCTGGGCGTCAAGCGAACAGGGGCCTCAATCGGCACGATCCGAGCGATGGGGTGCCCATGGCGGGTAATCGTGAGCGTCTCACCCGCTTGCACACGTTTCAGTAGAGCGGGGAGGTGCGTTTTCGCCTGGTAGGATCCAATGGTGGCCACAGTTTACCCTTGACTAGTCTGAGACTAGTCTAACTTATGCCACCAAACTCCGCCAGGATGTGCGGGAGTACGACGAACGGATCGCCGGGGCGGCCGAAGGGATATGAAGAGGCCCCGAGCGCCGCTGGGACGCTCGGGGCTCCAAGCATTGTCAAGCTATGGGAAGCCGATCTTCTTGATCAAATTGGGACGGCGGTCACCGTCACCAAGTTGTCACCACCTCCACCACAGGCTATTGCACGACGGCCCCTTTTGCCCTTGCGGCCATCAACCCCGCCCGCAATCACCCAGATCGGACCGGTGAACTCGAACACGTCCGGTGAGACCCACTTCACCTTGACACCTTCGACCCCAGAAAGATCAGGCCAGAGCCTGATGTCGATGGATACCCTATGAGAATCAAGCGTGTCGTAGTGTCCGACCGAAAGTAGGTGGTTTCCGGCCTTCGGTGGGTCGTCCACCGTCAGGCTGGTCTTATCGACCTCCAGGAAGAACCACCCACCGGTAAACGTCTTTGTGACTTGGCCCAGGAGGAAGTCCATCTCGTCGGGGTCGAGGGCCGCGCCATTGCGCCCGTTCTGCCCAACGATCACTTGGCAATTCTGGCCGGCGAAGTTCATCACGATGTCGCCATCGAAGTTGTTGGTGTTGAGGGTGACGGTGGTGGCATCGATCTTCCCGGGAAGCTGTAGGCCTGTCGTGTTGATCATGCCACCTGCTAGGGTCACCGTGCCCTTGACGCCGCCACCACCGCCGGGCTTGTCGGACTTGCCCCTTTTTTTCTTCGCGAACTGCGGCCCAGCGCCATCCGACTCCACCACCACACCCGTTCCCTGGTCCTGACAGCCGAGGACAAATACCGCAGACAAGAGGGCCAGCGATACGTTCCTGAGATTCGATTTCATGAGTTCATCTCCGTTGTCCGGCGAGATTAAGCTGCTATCCGCCGGTGTCGAGCGTCTTGCCTGACCCTGCGGTCATGTTGCTCAACAGGATACGGGCAGTGTACGTTTTCAACGATCGAAGCTAGTAACCGCCGCTCTTATTGGTTCAATAAGACTCGATTCGGAGCTTCGTGCTCGATGATCGAACTACGCGCTCTAGGAGACCTGCGACTCCGCGATTCGGAGGACGGCCGCGAGATTCTCTCGGTCCTCGCCAGGGCCAAGCCCCCTGGCGTGTTGGTCTACCTGGCGCTCTCGCCGACGGACGTCAGCCACAGCCGAGAAAAGCTCCTCGAACTCCTCTGGCCGGATTCGCGCACCAAGAAGGGACGAAACTCTCTGAGTCAGGCCCTTCACATACTGCGGAGCGGACTCGGGCCCCGTGTCCTTGGGACCACGGAGGATGGCGAACTCTTCCTGGAGGCCGATGCCCTGTGGTCCGACGTGGCGGCGTTCGACGAGGCCTTGGCTGCCGGCCACGAGAGGGAGGCACTCGAGCTGTACCGTGGGCACCTATGGGACGGCTCCGACTTCTCAGATTGTCCGGCCTTCGAGCGTTGGCTCGAGCGAGAGCGACAGAGGTTGCGGCTGAAAGCCGTTGGGGCGGCTGTGACCCACGCGCAAGAGCTTGAGAGAGACGGAAGCTTCGTCGATGCGGCGAAGTGGCTCCAACAGGCAAGAGATTGGGCTCCTTTCGACGAGATCGTCGTTCAGCTTCTACTGAAACTGCTGCACCGTCTGGGCGACCGGGACGCGGCAGTGAGGGAGTACGAAGCGTACGAGAACGGCCTGGCCGAAGTGGAGCTGAGGCCTTCAGTCGAGATGTCCGATCTCATCGAGAAGATCCGGTCCCCGGCGACAGGATCCGAGGCGGCGGGACCCGAGCCGGCAGTCCTAGCCGTGATAAGAGCAGAACCCACCGATGCTGCTAGCCTAACCGAGGCGCATAGGGGTGGCTCCGTGGCGCCCGCAAGCGTCACGACCCGACCACGCGCTTCCTGGCGCACTCGTGGCCGTGCGGCGGCTGCGATCGTGGTGCTGGGGGCCATCGCGGCGGCCGGTGCAACTGTGATGAGGAATGGCCGAAACGACGAGCCAGCACTCGATCCCACCCGAGTACTCGTTGATGTCCTGCAAAACGAGACGGGCGACCCTGCCCTCGACCCTCTGGGCCGCATGGCCACAGACCGGGTGACTGCGGGACTCACCTACAACGGCTTCGTCGACGTGGTGAGCCTCGGTACGCGACTGCTGTCGCTCGAGCCTGTCGCCGTAGACGCGGATTCGCGAGAGCAGTACGGCCGCTTGCAGGCCCTCGCTCGTGCCAATGGGACGGGCACGGTGGTATCGGGCAGCTACTACTTGCAGAATGATAGCGTGCATTTCCTCGCCCGCGTCGCCGACGCGGCCACCGGTGAGGAACTCACGACCATCGAGCCGATACGCGGGCCGGTCGATGCTCCCCTTGACGCAATCGAGCGCCTACGCGACCGGGTGATGACCACGCTGGCCACGCTCACCGATCCCCGGCTGGCCAGGTGGATGCGCAACGCGAGCAAACCGCCGACGTTCGAGGCCTACCAAGCGTTCGTCAAGGGGATAGAACTGCACGCCACGGACGGGAACCCTAGGGTAGCGGGTGCTCAGTTCACCCGAGCGGCCGCCCTCGACTCTACCTTTACAATGCCCATGCTCTACGCGACCATGACGGGCGGATATACGGGCCCTGCAAGAGATTCCATACACCAGAATCTCAATCGGCGGCGCGACCAACTAGCCCCCCTCGACCGAGACCTCCTGGACTTTTTGTTGGCGCAGGGCCGCGGGGATCTCTTGGCAGCTCTCGGGCACATCAGGCGGTTAGTGGAGATCGCTCCCAACTCCGAATACCTGGCCCAAGCCGCAGGAACCGCCCTGCGACTCCGGCGTCCTCGTCTGGCGATAGAGTTCCTAAGGCAAGGCGGTCCCGAGAATTGGTGGCGTGCTCCGTGGCTGTATTGGGCCCAGATGGCACAGGCGTACCACATGCTCGGCGACCATCGCCAGGAACTCGAGGAGGTCCGCCGCGGTCAATCGCAGCAGACGAACCCCGTTTTCATCACGTGGCAGGAGATGTTTGCATTGGCTGCCCTAGGGCGGACAGAGCAGATCGAGGCGCTTCTTCAGGAGTTTCCATCGCCTCGCCTCGGTCACCAAATGGCCGATTTGGCGGCCGAGCTCAGCCGGCATGGCCACGGGGGCGCTGCTACAGAGATGCTGCACCGCGCCGTCGAGTGGTTTGAGGATAGATCACCTGAGCAGAAAAGAGGACTTGGTGATCGCAGGGCACTAGCCACCGCGTTGCTCCGCGTCGGGCGGCTGGACGAGGCTCAGGTCCTTTTCGAAGGACTTGTGGAGGACGATGGCCACCATATGCGGTTTGGCCCACGATATCTGGCACAACTCGGGATCGTAGCTGCACGGCGGGGTGATCGCGTGGAAGCCTACCGGTTGTCTCGGTTACTCGAGGAGGAGGACCCCTTGCTCAATCTGATCCCCAGCGAAAGTGCGTATGCGCGCGCGGTGATCGCCGCCGCGCTGGGCGAGAGGGAGCGAGCGATGGTGCTGCTGCGCCAATCGGGCCCCCCGGGCGCCCCTCTTCGGTCAGGCTTGCACCTAGACCCCCTCCTTGAACCGCTGTGGGACTACCCACCGTTCCAGGAGTTGCTGCGGCCCAAGGGGTAGCGCCTACCTCGAGCCAGATTTCTCCTGCGCTTCCATCCGCTCCTGGTAACGCGCACCACTCAGGACGGCGGACAGCGCGTAATTCCCCTCGTGACAGGCGTATTCGTACACACGGTCGTTGAGCGGCTTGAACGGGATTTCGCCCCCCCACGGGCTGCTGTAGGTCGTGGGGTCGTCGACCGTGAACTCGTACAGGATCGTCTCTTCGTCGACCCGAGTGAAACGTTCGGTCACCCTCATGTCCTTCGAGGGGGGAACTCCCCGGAGAGACTGTTTTGGATTGATGTTCGTGGTCTCGACCACGAGCGCGTCGCCTTCCCACCGACCCCAAGAGTCGCCGAACCACGGACGAACGTCCTCGGGTATCGGGTGGGGCTCACCAATCCGGATGATCCTCGTGTCGTGGATCATCTCCGACATGATCATCACGTGATCGGCCGTCTGTACGATACTGTAGTTGCTGTTGTAGGCACCGACGGGGAGGATGGGGGGTCCGGGGCCACCGAAAAGGAGGCACCGTTCTGCGAGCGGTCGCAGTTCCGGATGGTCGTACTGCTCGATCGGCTCCCTGGTTGCTCTATAAGCAGCCACCCGCCGCTCGCCCTCGGGCGTCAGGGCCGGCAAACGGCCGTCCGACGGATTGGTGAGGAGCGAGCTCCTGAACTCACCGTTGACGATGGCGATGTTGGTGCCCCGTTCGAAATAGACGTAGTTGTACCCGCACCCGGTAGTAGTGGGCGGGCTGCCCGTTGGGGATTCCCGCGACGGCCTGCACCTCGAGACTTCCCCAGGCTGTGGCGCCGGCCGATCGGGGTCGCTGGGCTGAGCACGCCTCACGATCAGGTCCTCCGCATCGCCCTGGCGCTCCTGGACCTCCTCCCAGGTGATAACCGGGCTCTCCTGGTCCTCCGGGCGCTCAAACGGGGTGATCGTCACGTTCGTCCAGTTCCCCTGGAGGTCCGGATGACCGTCTGGCGTCCTGGGAACGACCCAACTCCCGGCGGCGCTCGCCGGGGACTGCTGCGCTGCCGCAGAGGCGACCAGCCCCTCAGCCGCGGTCATTAGGCAAAGTACGATCAGGAGTGACAAAACGATGGGACGCGTCATGGTCTGTCTTCCTGGTTCAATGTTCGGGACGCCGTGGTTCGAGTATCGGGCGTCTCCTACCCCACCGTTCAAGGAGCTGCTGCTTCCCAAGGGGGTAGCGCCCTACCTCGAGCCAGATTTCTCCTGCGCTTCCATTCTCTCCTGATAACGCGCGCCGCCCAGAACGCCGGCCATATTGTAATTGCCCTCGTGACAAGCGTATTCGTATAGGCGGTCGTTGAGCGGCTTGAACGGGATTTCGCCCCCCCACGGGCTGCTGTAGGTCGTGGGGTCGTCGACCGTGAACTCGTACAGGATGCCCTCATCCATCCGTGTAAAACGCTCGGTGACCTTCAGGTGCTCCGAGGGAGGAATCCTGCGGAACGTCTGCAAGGGATGGAAGTTGGTGGTCTCGACGACGAGTGCATCGCCCTCCCATCGACCCCAGGAGTCGCCCATCCAAGGACGTATGTGTGGCGGAAGCCGTGGGACATCACCGATCCGGATGATACGAGCGTCGTGGACCATCTCTGACATGATCAGGATGTGGTCGGCGGTCTGCACGATCGTGTAATTACTGTTGTAGGCGGTAATCCCCCTCTCAAATGGACTGAAGACCAGATGAGAGCGGTCGGGCGCCACGCGAGGGGCGATCATAGGCGGACCGGCGACGTCTCTGGACAGGAGGCACCGTTCTGAGAGCGGTCGCAGTTCCGGATGGTCGTACTGCTCGAACGGCTCACTGGTTGCTCTATACGCAGCCACCCGCCGCTCGCCCTCGGGCGTCAGGGCCGGCAAACGGCCGTCCGACGGATTGGTGAGGAGCGAGCTCCTGAACTCACCGTTGACGGTGGCGATGTTGGCGCCCCAATCGCAATAGACGTCGTCGTACCCGCGCCCGGTAGTAGTGGCCTCCTGAAAGCCTGCTGGCAACGACTGAATAGTGGGCGGGCTGCTGCACCTCGAGACTTCCCCAGGCTGTGGCGCCGGCCGATCGGGGTCGCCCTGGCGCTCCTGGACCTCCTCCCAGGTGAGAACCGGGCTCTCCTGGTCCTCCGGGCGCTCAAACGGGGTGATCGTCACGTTCGTCCAGTTCCCCTGGAGGTCCGGATGACCGTCCGGCGTCCTGGGAACAACCCAACTCCCGGCGGCGCTCGCCGGGGACTGCTGCGCTGCCGCAGAGGCGACCAGCCCCTCAGCCGCGGTCATTAGGCAAAGTGTCATAAGTATGATGGAATAACGCGTGATTATCTTACTTCCTCCTCGAGCACCTTCCGGTTCCTATTGGGTCCGCCAACCATAATCGCACTCTCGGCCCGTTTGGGCTAGTTCACTCAACATGATCCTCAGCGCGCGGGCTGCCGTGCAGTCGCAGCCATCGGAAACCTTTGGGACACACTACTAGACCGCTCGATTCTCATACGTATGCAGCGCAAGCCTAAGGGGATTGAGAAGCGACGATTCAACCGGGAAGCGGTAGGCACACGCGGCTCCGAGCTTTCCTCAATGACTGCTCAGTTCGTAGCCGATCACGTTGGTGAGTTGGTTGAAGACCTCCATGACGTGGGAATTCTCGAAGCCCTCGGTCCTGATCTGCGACACCATTGCTCCTACCCCACCGTTCAAGGAGCTGCTGCTGCCCACGGCGTAGCGCCCTACCTCGAGTCGGGTTTCTCCTGCGCTTCCATCCGCTCCTGGTAGCGCGCACCACTCAGGACGGCGGGCATCCCGTAATTCCCCTCGTGACAGGCGTATTCGTGCACTTGGTCGTTGAGCGGCTTGAACGGGATTTCGCCCCCCCACGGGCTGCTGTAGGTCGTGGGGTCGTCGACCGTGAACTCGTACAGGATGCCCTCATCCATCCGTGTAAAACGCTCGGTGACCTTCAGGTGCTCCGAGGGAGGAATCCTGCGGAACGTCTGCAAGGGATGGAAGTTGGTGGTCTCGACGACGAGTGCATCGCCCTCCCATCGACCCCAGGAGTCGCCCATCCAAGGACGTATGTGTGGCGGAAGCCGTGGGACATCACCGATCCGGATGATACGAGCGTCGTGGACCATCTCTGACATGATCAGGATGTGGTCGGCGGTCTGCACGATCGTGTAATTACTGTTGTAGCCGCCCGGGATCATAGGCGGACCGATGTTTGATGTTCCGACGCCCATGAGGCACCGTTCTGCGGGCGGTCGCATTTCCGGATGGTCGTACTGCTCGAACGGCTCCCTGGTTGCTCTATACGCAGCCACCCGCCGCTCGCCCTCGGGCGTCAGGGCCGGCAAACGGCCGTCCGACGGATTGGTGAGGAGCGAGCTCCTGAACTCACCGTTGACGATGGCGATGTTGGTGCCCCGCTCCCAATAGACGCCGTTGTACCCGCACCCGGTAGTAGTGGACCCAAGCGGATTTCCTCGCAGGACGCTGCACCTCGAGACTTCCCCAGGCTGTGGCGCCGGCCGATCGGGGTCGGTGGGCTGAGCACGCCTCACGATCAGGTCCTCCGCATCGCCCTGGCGCTCCTGGACCTCCTCCCAGGTGAGAACCGGGCTCTCCTGGTCCTCCGGGCGCTCAAACGGGGTGATCGTCACGTTCGTCCAGTTCCCCTGGAGGTCCGGATGACCGTCCGGCGTCCTGGGAACAACCCAACTCCCGGCGGCGCTCGCCGGGGACTGCTGCGCTGCCGCAGAGGCGACCAGCCCCTCAGCCGCGGTCATTAGGCAAAATGTCACAAGTATGGTGGAATAACGCGTGATCATCTTACCTCCTCCTCGAGTACCTTCCGGTTCTTCGTTGCTCTTCCTGAGTGAAACTGGCCGCCTGGAAGCTGGTGGTGCGAGGGTCCCGGACGGGATGCCGATCGAAATTTCCACCAATTACGGCGAACCGATATTTTGCTGAGGATATCGGCCAAAAGGCCGAGCTCTGCGAGATCACTAGTCGATGTCGACAAGCAGCTTCTGGACCCGCCAGTTGTTCATGTCGGCAACCCAAAGCACCCCGTCATCCAGCTGGGAGCAGTCCAGCCCATGGATCCAGTTGAACTGCCCCATCTGCCGACCTGAGCTGCCGAGCCAACCCAGGATCTTTCCGTCCAGCGCCATCCGGTAGATGCGTCCGGGCTCGGCGTCCGACACCCAGAGCTCCTGGGGGGACGAATTGGTCAAGCACATAGCCCAAGGTTGCGTGGCAGGAGCAACCGGCCTGTTTGGATTGATCGCGGTGAACGGCGGCTGATAATCCACGGGGTACGGCACGTTCATGACCAGCACTCGCTTGAAGTTGCCGTCTGCGTCGAAGACCTGAATCCGCGAATTCGAGCGGTCCCCCACGTACACGTCACCCGCTCGGTCCACCACCATGGTGTGTGGTAGGCGGAACTGGCCGATCTCGCTACCGAGGGATCCCCAGTCCATGAGGAAGTTCCCATTTTTGTCGAATTTCGCCATGCGGGAGTTCACGTAGCCGTCACTGACGAAGATGTTGCCGTCGGGGTCCCACGCGACGTCCGTCGGCCCGTTGAAGAAGCCCCCTCTGGCTCTCGCATTCTGCTGGCTGGGAAGCTCCACGATGCCGTGATAACCCTCTTCCCTACGCCCCAGGTTCATGGTGACGTATCCGTCCGGGTCGAACCGGATGACGGTATTCGCCGCTTTGTCCACGACCCACAGGTTGTCTTCGTCGTCGAATCGAACCTGATGAGCGTATGCGAGGCCATAGACGCCCTTTCCGATCTCGCCCACGAATTCGCCATCCTCGTCGAACTCGAGCAACTGCGTCGTGGAGTTCATCCATATCGGGCCGGCGTTGGCGCTACCCGGGTGGTTCAAGACCACGATGTGGCCCTGGGAGTTCACCGCCACACCGAGAACCTCGCCGAGGTTCATGTCGGGTGAGTACCCGAGCGGGCGGGGAACGGACTCGAACGGGATCTCCGGCGCGTTTTGCTGCGCGACCGCTGGAGCGCTGGCGAACGCGGCCAGGATGCTGGCGAACGCGGTCAGCATGACGACGAGACTAAAGTTTCTCACGGGGACCTCCTGAGCTCGGACAAGTGTATTCGGGTTGACGACGGTGGAAACGGGTCCAAATATTAGGGCCCAGATTAGGATTTGACGACCCGGCCACGCAAGTGGAACAGATGCCAATCTACGAATACGAATGCCGTGAGTGCCAGAACCGATTCGAGCTGCTGGTGTTCGCCTCGACCTCGCCTGCGTGCCCAGCCTGCCAGGCCACCGACCTCGAGAGGCTCATGTCCCTCTCGTCAGTCAGCTCCGAAGGCACTCGGCAACGTAATATCGGGCTCGCGCGCGAGGGCGCGAAAAAAGCCAATGAGGAAGAGGCACACGCCGAGCACGAGGAGACTCACCACCACCACCACTAGCTCGGTGGAGGGTCACGAGCTCTCGATCGGACTCTCTGGGTTGTTGCCGTACTCGCCCCACGAGCCATCGTAGTTGCGCACGTTTGGATATCCCAGAAGCTCTTTAAGGACGAACCATGTGTGAGCACCGCGAACGCCAACTTGACAGTAGGTGATGATCTGCTTGTCGGGGGTGAAGCCTGCCCCGCCGTACAAGGCCGCCAGTTCCTCGGAGGACTTGAAGGTCCCATCCGAATTGACCGCCGCCGTCCACTCCACGTTGATCGCCCCGGGGATGTGGCCCCCCCGCTCTGCTCGGACGTCTCGGCCCAGGTATTCCTCCGGGCCCCTCGTATCACAGTATAACGTCGACGGATCGTCGGTATGGTCCACCACGTACTGCCAGGTCGTGCGGATCTCCGGGTCCGTCGGACCCGCTTGGTAGTCGGACGGTTCATACTCTACCATGACCGTGCTCAACGCCCGCCCGTCCTCGCTCCACTTGGGCGTCCCGCCGTTGTAGATGCGGACATCAGCGTGTTGATAGTACTTCAGGACCCAGTAAGCCCTGGCGGCCGAGAGATTGTTCCGGCGGTCGTACAGGACCAAGGTCTGGTCCCGTTCGACAGCTACGCCCGAGAGGGCCACCGACACCTGGGCCCCCGTCGCGATCTGGCCGCGGATGGGATCGTCGGGGTTGGACAAGCCCCCCATGGACAGAAAGGATGCACCCGGAAGGTGGCCCTCGCCGAAGGCGTTCGCGTTCCTACCCACCTCCAGCAGGCGCACGCTGGGGTCTTCCATATGGGCTTCGATCCATTCCGTATCGACCAGGACGTCGTTGGCGAAGGCCCGCTCGGCGCTCTCACCGCCGTCGCCGGCACATGAGGCCATTACGGCGCCCAGCAGCACGATCCAGAGCAGTTTGGTCCGTATCGTTCGATCGTAGGTCATACCTCTACCTCCGCTTCATCACGTGTGATCACGAGGCGCCACTCCGACGCACCCGTCTCTTCGACGTCGGTCCGAAACCCCAGGCGGGCGGCCTGTGTCGGGATCGTCTCCAAACACGGTGGGTGGTCCGTGACCACCTCCAACGTCCTCTCGTCCCCGGAGAGCTTTTTCAGCGCGGTGACCGTCCGCATCATCGGATAGGGGCAGATCTCGCCTCTCACATCCAATGTCCTGGTCACCGTTTCCGACGTCCTAGCCATCGTTCCTCCGTTATTCGACCCGCTGGATGATAAGAGGGGAGATCCATTCGCGGGGCGCAAGTAGGACGCGTCTCTATGCGGCTTCTTGCCCTACCGCCTACTCCGGCCTACCGTGTCACAAGTTCCACAGCCTCCAGACCTCGTTTGCATGTCCTTCCCTCGGCCCGGGGCAAGAAACCCTGCCGAAGCCAGTGAGGAGGCACCCCAGTAGACCGGTCGCGCGCCGAGCCAGGCGCGGGAGGACCACGGGCGTTCGGGGGGAGCAGCATGTTACGAGAGCGACGATGGCAGACCGCCACGGTGATGCTCGGCTTCGGGATTGGCCTTGCCGGGGGATGCGATTCTGAAGAAGCGGTCGACGGCGCGGAAGACCCGCTCAACGTCGAGCAGGTGGCGGCGGCTCCCTATCGCCGTGTGGAGAATTGGCCGCAGTTGCCGCCCGGGAGAGAGCTAACCAACGTCGCCGGCGTGGCCGTCGACGCCGAGGGCATCATCTATGCGTTTCAGCGGGGGAGCCTCCCCGGCGTGCCCGCGGCTGGGATCAATGAGATCTTGATGTTCGACCGGAGCGGGACGTTCCTCGGCGTGTGGGGAGCATCCGCTGATCCAGGATTCATCAAGGCGGCCCATGCGCTGCACTTCGATCCCGAAGGCTTCCTTTGGGTGGTCGACCGTGACGGGCATCAGGTCAAGAAGTTTCACCCGGACGGGACACTGCTCATGACCGTCGGGACCGGCGAGTTCGGGAACACCTCGGAGACGTTCAACGGTCCGACCACCGTGGCATTCCTCGATAACGGAGACTTCGTCGTCTCGGACGGCTACTGGAACTCACGGGTGGTTTGGTTCAATGGAGAGGGGGAGTTCCTGAAGCAGCTGGGCGGCGAATATGGGCGCGGCCCCGGGAAGCTCGGGGGGGTGCACGCGGTGGTCCGGGATGCTAGCAGCCGGCTGCTGGTGGTCGATCGCTGCTCCGGTGCGTCGCAGCCGGCCGTGACACTGCCCGGGCAGGTGGAGGAGCGTCGCATCACCGACTGCAACGAGGCCACGGACGACTGGATCCAGATCTTCGATGACGAGGGAAATTTTCTGACCTACTGGACGCACGTCCGGCGCCCCCTGAGCCTCACGGTCGTCGGCGAGCGGATCTATGCGGCCGACGATCGACGCAACATCGTGATCCTGGACGCGGCTTCCGGGGACGTGATCACGCGGATCGACGACGTCAGTCGCGGCGACCTCCACCAGATCGCAGTGGACGCGCATGGTGATGTCTACGCGGCATCCCTCGGGGGGGCCGGTACCCTAGGCCGCTTCACGCGGGAACCGGAGTAGAACCCATCGAGAGCTTCGCGAGCGGATCGAGGAAGGAGAAAGGCATGGTTGTCATACGGCGACACACGGTACGTGCGCGCGCCACGCTGGCCGCTTTGGGATGCCTGGCGGGAAGCCTCCTGGCCCTGGGGTGCGCGTCCCCGGCGGAGGGCCCCGATTCATCCGCAGAGATGGCCGAGTATCTGATGACGCTCGATTTCGGAACCCTTGATTTTCCTACGTCAGGATCAGCGGAAGCACAGAGGTACTTCGAGCAAGGTGTGGCCGCTCTCCATACCTTGGGCTACCACGATGCGGCCATTCTTTTTCGAGAGGCACAAACGGTCGATCCCGACTTCGCCATGGCCTACTGGGGCGAAGCCATGACCCAGCATACGGAACGGACCCGGTACCCGGGCGGACAACAACACTACGACGACGCGAGAGAGGTTCTCGGTCGCCTCGGGCCGACTCCGGACGCTCGGGCCGCAAAGGCCCCAACGGCGCGCGAGAAGGCCTACCTGGCCGCGGTGGAGGCCCGCTATGGGGACGGATCCATGTCCCAACGCGAGCTCGACTACGCGGAGGCGATGCGCCGGCTTACCGAGCAGCATCCCGACGACACACAGGCGCTGGCGTTTTATGGCATGGTCGCGGGGCGTGTGACAGGACGTGGGGAGCGGGGCCGGGCAGAAAGAGAGCGCATTACCTGGGAGGTCTTGCTCAGGGATCCTGAACAGTGGCACACCATCCGTAGTCTGATTTTCAGCGGCGACGATGCGGAGCGGGCGCCGGTGGGACTGCTCGCGGTAGACCGCTTGGTTGACATCGCCCCCGATTCTCATGGGTCCTATCACATGCCCTCGCACACGTATATCGATTTTGGCATGTGGGACGAAGCGAGCCGGACCAGTGAACGAGCGTTTGCCATGGGCCGGGATTGGATGCGGACCCGTGGCTTCGACATCACGGAGATCGACCAGGTCGACGACCATACCTACGGCAACCACCTCTTTGGATACCTGCAATATCCCCTGCTTCAAGAGGGACGTTACGCCGACGCCAAGGCCCTCGTCGAGCAAGCTCGCACGGACTACGAGGACAGCGGAAGAGCGACGTCCGCCAGGGTCAGCCTGGCATCGACGAGTGCGCGGTATCTCGTGGAGACCGGCCACTGGGATGAGGCCTCGACGCTCGCGGAGACCGCGAGGACCGGAGGATTCGCCGACACGCCCGACGTGCTGTTGGCGGTCGGACTGGGCGCGGCCCAGACCGGCGATCTCGAGTTGGCCCGCGAGGCCGAGGCCGGTCTCATAGCCGCCGGGTCGGCCGCCGCCTTGATGGCGCAGGAGGTTACTGCTCTGATTCACCTGGCTGAGGGCGATGAAGAGACCGCCATACGCCTGCTGGAAGAAGCGGCGCAGACGAACCGCGCGGCGCCGCTCCCCTTCGGGCCTGCCGCTCCGTTGAAACCGGCACTCGAGCTGTATGGCGAAGTGCTACTGAAGCTCGACCGGCCCCGCGAGGCGCTCGAACAGTTCGAGGCAGCGCTTTCGCGCAGGCCGCGCCGCGCGGCTTCGCTCCTGGGGGCGGCACGGGCGAGTGCGCTGATGGGAGACGAGGCAACGGCTACCAGGCGCTACGCAGAACTCGTGGACATGTGGGACGATGCCGATTCGGATCACACCGGGCTTCAAGAGGCGCGACGATACCAGACCCCTTGAAGTAGAGAGATGGTTTGCCCCAACCGAACCCCCTCCCTAGCTTACGCTGGAGTCACGGACGCCACGCGCCAAAATGGGGAGGTACCCGCTGTGAAGCTCTCTAGACGAGATGCGATTCGAGTCTCCGGCACTACGGTAGCTGGATTGTCCATGGGGGTGATGAGTGCAAGGGACATGCTGGGGCAGGCCCCGTCTCAGCAGGAGTGGCCGGACAATCTGGTGGAGGGGACGCTCCGCCAACGGACCGCACTTCCGCTCAACCCGGATGGATCCGCCCCCGAGCACCGGCCCGGGGACGCGGGGGAGATCACGGGCGTCATCTGGCGCTATACCGGCGGAGAGGCCCCCGAGATCGACTACGATTACCGGAACTTGGAGATCAGGCTCGACTCTCGCGGGTTCGCCCGATTGACAGGGACGCTTCGGTTCAGCGATCTTGAGGACCTGCCTCGTCATTCGCAGACGACCCTACTCCAGTGTGGCGTGCCGGAGCCCACCGGGATCGTGAAGTGGACGGGCGTCCGATTCAGTGACTTCGCGGAGATGATCGGCGTGCAGCCGCCCACGCATTACTGCCGGGTGATTTCGCATGACGGCTATTGGGTCGACGAAGAGATGCCCACCATGATGCACCCACAGGTAATGCTGGCGTGGCTGATAAACGACCAGCCAATTCCCCCGATCAACGGTGCGCCGCTTCGGCTCGTGATCCCGTTCCGCTACGGGGCGCGTAGCGTCAAGGCGATCTCGGAGATCACCTTCGGCTCCCCCAGCCTTCCGCTACGAGAGGCGCCCACGAGGAGCTGAGCCCGTCGACCGGACGCCCCGACTACGACAGGGGCCGCACCCATCCCTATCGGGCGCCCAACACGCGCAGTAGCTCCACCGTCGCCGGGGCCGCTTCCAGGTTGCCCGATCGGGCCCGTTCAACCATCGCGAGCGGGGTCTGTCCGCGGTTGTTGGTTGCGTTCACATTCGCACCGCTCACGACCAGCAACTCCACAGCACGGTCGAATCCCTTGTCGACGATGTAATGCAGCGCGGTATTGCCGACCCCATCGACCAAGGTGACGTCGGCACCCGCCTCGATCGCCATCTGGACGGCCGCCCACGTGCCCTGTGCGTCAACGAGCTCCGCCTGGGTCGCCAGCTCCCTGGGCAAAACGCGGTCCCGCCGGTCCCAGACACCGTATCGCCAGCCGGCGCTGGCCGCCAGCATCAGCGGTGTCCACCCATTCTTCAGGGGGAGCGACGCGTCGGCGCCGGCGGCCGCCAGCACGCGCATGATCTCGACCTCGGTGTACTTGGCCGCCAAGGCGAACGGCGTTGCGCCGAGCAGCTGCTCGTCGAGCATCAGCACCTGGCCGTTGCGGGTGACCTTGGTGGCCTCGGTGACCTGCGCGTTCGGCCGGGCGCCATGCGCCAGCAGCGCCTCGACGACATCGAGATCGCCGGTCATCACGGCGGCGTGCAACGCCGTATACCCAACGGCGGCGGCATTCGAATTGGCGCCCTCTTCGAGCAAGAACTTCGCGAGCGCCCCGTGACCGCTGTAGACTGCGACGACCAACACGCTGCTTCCGTCCGGCGCCGTGTCGTCGATGCTCGCGCCGGCGGCCAGCAGCAACCGTGCCGACTCGATATCGCCATGTCGGGCCGCGAACAGCAACGGCGTGAACCCGCCGACGTCCGTCTCTTGGGCGTCGGTGCCGTAGCTTCGACCAAGCTCCCCGTACTTGAGCTCGGACTGCAGCCGTCGGCTGATGACGAGCCGCCTGACGGTTGAACGCGCCTGGACGTCGGCGCCGTGCTCGATCAATACCCTCACGACCGCGGTGTGGCGCTGCGCCACCGCCCACATGAGCGCCGACTGGCGTTCTGAGAACTCCTTGGCGTCCACCCGCGCACCCGCGGCCAACAGCGCCTCCACGGCATCCACGTTCCCCGTGCGCGCACAGGTCATGAGCACGTTCTCGCCCGATGCGACCGCGGCGTTTGCGTCGGCACCCGCCGCTAGCAGGGCCCTCACTACCGCCGCGTTCGCGTTCGTACAGGCCAGCGAGAGCGGCGTGACACCATGATCGTTCGAGGCGGCTGCATCGGCGCCGGCGAGGATTAAACGTCGCGCCACATCCAGGTCATCCAGATACACCGCCCAATGCAGCGCCGTCGCGCCGTCCGCCTGGGTCGCATCGAGGTCGACCTGCTGCTCCACCAGCGTCGACACGGCCTCGGCGTCCTGCCGCATTACCGCCCCCAAGAGGCGCAGATCGCCGCTTTGGGCCTCCAGTTCACTGCCGGTCGCGGCCACGAGGATGACACCGCCGACTCCTAATAGCCAGCGGGTCCCGACCCCCCGCGGTGTGCGACTGCGCGCGTGTCTCATGCGTCAGATCCCGGGTACCTCACCCGTCAGATCTCGGCGAGCCCCTCAACGCCCTGGCTCCCTGCGAGGTTCGAGAGACCGCCCGTGCTGTCCCCCAGTCGCTCCACGTCGACCCCGAGCTTGTCCAGCAACGACACGTGCAGGTTCGCCAACGGCGTCCGATCCGGGTACACGATGTGCCGGCCACCTTTGAGCTGCCCTGCACCGCCCCCCAGCAGCAGGATCGGAAGGTTGTAGGGCGAGTGCGCGTTGCTGTCGCTCATACCAGCGCCATAGAGGATCATGGCGTGGTCGAGCAACGAACCGTCACCGTCGGGCGTCGCCCGCAGCTTCTCGAGGAACGACGCGAACAGCGTGACGTGATACGTGTTGATCTTCGTCAGCTTCTCGAGCGAGGCCGCCGAACCCTGGTGATGCGAGAGCGGATGGTGCGCATCGGGCACGTCGATCTCCGGGTAGGTGCGGCCGCTCAACTCGTGCCCGCTCATGAAGGTGACGATACGTGTGCGATCGGTCTGATAGGCCAAGAGCTGCAGGTCGTACATGAGCTCTGCATGCTCGGCGAACGCGGCCGGGGCACCCAAGGGCCGCTTCATCAGCGGCACTTCCTGTGCGCCCCGCGCTTCGGCGATTCCGATGCGCCGCTCGACGTCACGGACCGCGTCGAGATACGCGCCGACTTTGAGGCGGTCGCTCGGTCCGAGCTCCCGTTGGAGCCGCGCCACGTCGTCTAACACCGAGTCGAGAATGCTGCGCTGCTCCTTCAAACGTGCCTGACGCAACTGTGGGTCCGTGCTCTCGGCGTCACCGAACAGCCGTTCGAACACAGCCCGGGGATTGTGCTCCATCGGCAACGGCGTCGACGCGCTACTCCAGGAGATCGTGTACGAGTGAGCGCAGCCATAGCCGCCGCTGTCGCACGAGCCGGCAAAGTTAGCGCCCTCCAGGCCGAGTTCGAGCGACGCCAACGGCGTCTCCCGTCCCAGCTCCCGGGCGGCCAGCTGGTCCATCGAGATGGGCGCCTCCTGTTGATCCCACTGGCCGGGGTGCACAGCCGTCAGGAACTTCGTCGAGGCGCGCGAGTGCGTACCACCTCTGACCCCAACAGGAGGTGTGCTGTTGAGTCCCGACAGCACGAGCAGCTGGTCTCGGAACGGGGCAAGCGGATCCAGGATGGGCGACAGCTCGAACCCGACTCCCTCGGTCGCCGGCCTCCAGTTCTGCATCACCATTCCGTTCGGCACGTAGACCGCGCCAAACCGCACCGCCGGTTTCGCCGCCGTCTCGCTCAGCGCTGTCAGCGCCGGCACCATCCCGTCCAGAAGCGGCAAGGCGAGAGCCGCGCCGGCCCCCCGCAGCATCTCCCGACGGGAAATCGCGTTCTTGAGAATTATCATGATTCCGCTCTCCTCATCTGAAACGGCATGCTCTTCACAACTTGGAGAATGATCGACGACCAACGGTAGTCGTCGCGCGCCGCCGCCGCAATCTGGCGGACGGACGGCTGGTCGTAATATTCGATGCCTCGGCCGAGCGCGTAAGTGAGGAGCTTTTCCGTGAGAGTTCTCACGAAGCTGTCCTCATACTCGAGCAGCGCCGCGCGAAACGTGGCGGGACCAGTCAGGGCGGTCCCGTCCCCCAGCACACCCGACGCATCGACCACCACCCCGGCCTCGTCGGTGACACGCCACCGCCCGATGGCGTCGAAATTCTCGAGGGCGAAACCGAGGGGATCCATGACTCGATGGCAGACCGCGCACGCAGGATTCGCCCTGTGCTCTTCCATCCGCTCGCGGATCGACAGCACCTCAGCCCCGCCGCGGTTCTCTTGGAGGTCGGGGACGTCGGGCGGTGGTTCGGACGGCGGCATCCCGAGAATGTTGTCGAGCACCCACTTGCCCCGCAGCACCGGTGAGGTCCGGGTCGGATAGGCGGTCAGCATCAGGAGGCTGGCATGGCCAAACAAGCCTCCTCGCTCGTCGGTGTCGAACGTCACCCGCCGGAAGCGCTCGCCGTAGACACCCGAAAGGCCGTAATGACGAGCGAGACGCTCGTTCACATAAGTGTAGTTCGCGGTCAGAAGATCCAGGACGCTGTGATCCTCGCGCAACTGGCTCTCCAAGAACAGGGTCGTCTCCCGCGCCATGTCCGCCCGCAGGTTCTCGTCGAACTCGAAGAAAACCTCGGTATCCCGCATCACACCCTGCACGCGGCCCAGCTGCAACCATTGGCTCGCGAAATTGTCGACCAGCGCCATCGCCTGCGGGTCGGTCAGCATCCGCCGCACCTGTCGCTCCAGCACCGCCGGCTCGTGGAGGCGACCCTCCTCGGCCAGGACAAGCAGCTCCTCGTCGGGAATGCTGCTCCAGAGGAAAAACGACAGACGGGAGGCCAGTTCCAGATCGTCGAGGGTATAGGCGGCCCCGGGTGTGATGTCCACCGGGTCTCGTTCGATACGGAACAGGAACTCGGGTGCGACCAGCAAACGTTCGAGCGCCTTCTGGATCCCGCTCTCGAAGCCACGCTCGAGCCGGCCAGCCTCGTAGAAAGTCATCAGCGTCTGGACGTCGTCGGTGCTGGCTGGCCGCCGATACGCACGCCGGGCGAGCTCCGTCAGGATCTGCCGCGCACACGGCTCCTCATCGGCCGGGCCGGTTGGCGTGCACGAAAGGATCGCCCGCCGGCTCGGTGTGTCGCCCGGACCCGTGGCGTCATGGGGACCGTTGATCTCGACACGGCCAACCGCAGCGTTGTCCAGATAGAACCCCATGCCGCTGAGCGAAAAACCCGACGCACGTCGCTCCAGCACGCCCGTGGGCTCGGTGCGGGCCTCGACGAACGACACCCCCACCACATGCGTACCCGCCTCGGCCGGGAACCGGACGACCAGACCCGCGTCCGCGCCGCGGGACACGTATTCCTCCCAATCGAGGTCGCCCCGGATCGTGCCGAAGAAGCTGTAGGCCGATGGATAACCAAATCGGTCGGCGTCGCCGACCGTGAAACGATTCAGGAGTGCGCCGTCGAGGCGCACCTCGATCTCTTGCGGCCTGCCCATCCCGACGACGTAGTCGTAGATCATCCGGCGTAGCCGGATCCTGACTTCATACTCGCCGTCGAGCGGAAAGTAGTGGCTGATGGCCATCCCACCGCGTGACCCGAACGGCAGGCTCTCGCTCATCCGGTCATCCTGATACAGCAGTCGGGCCGTGCTGTAGGTGGCGGCGGCGTAGCCCGGCCCAATCGTCGGGTCACCGACGGCGAGGCGACTGACTCGGTTCGCAACAGACAGGTAGCGATCGAACAGCGCCGGCGAGATGGACAGCACGTCGCCATTGGTCGCAAAACCCTCCGGGTCGACATCATCGGCCGGAAACAGCAGTGATCGTTCGTCGATCTCGAAACTGACTAAACTGCGGACCGCGTTGATGTATTCGGCAGTCGCCAAGCGTCGAATGGCGGGGCGGCCCGGATTCGGGCTGGCCGCCGCCGCGCGGTCCAGCTCCGTCTCGAGCCGCGACACGAACTGGTCGTACGGTCCCCGGTCGGGCCGCGGGCTGCCGGCCGGCGGCATCATGCCGAGCCGCATCTTTTCGACGACTTTCTCCCACACCTCCGCGTCCACGCCGACGTTCTCTAGGTCCAGATCCTCGAACGCGAAGGGGACCCCGCCTGTCTCCAACCGGACCTGGTTATGACAGGTGACACAATACTCGTCGAGAAGGGCGCTTTGTTGTGAGGAACTCGCGGAAAGGACCGTCCCCGCAGCCTGCTGACCGGGGCTGGTTGCCAGCGCGCCGGACGCCGCTGCGGTCACCGTCACCACTACGGCAAACAGGATCGAAAGCCGTGTTGTCATCGCCACTTCGCCTCCCCTGAAAGAACCCCAGACGTCGACCGAGCCGACCTTACCCCTTACCGGGCGTTCCTTGGCCATTCTGGCCATTTTAGGTAAGCCTGTCAACAACGGAAATCGGCATGTAAACACTGGCTTAACGCCTGGGGGAGCGGAATCATCTCCTTGGGGCTATGTTCGACCCTTCGGTCGCCGAAGCCCGGCGCCGTGTGTGTGGCCCCTTTGAATGAGGAGAGACCGATGAACCGTGCACCCGCCCTCCTGCTGATCACAAGCCTCCTCGTGATGGGCGCGAGACCCGCCCAAGCACAGTTCGAGAACGTAGGTTCCTTCGAATTCCCCACATCCGCATCGGGTGAAGCGCAGCAACACTTCCTCCGGGCGGCAGCCTTGTTGCACAGCTTCGGTTGGTTACAGGCGATCGAGGAGTTCCATGTGGCTCAGGAGATCGACCCTGACTTCGCGATGGCGTACTGGGGCGAATCGCTCGCATACAACCACCCCCTGAACTCGGGGATGGACCCGACGGAGCCGCGAAGAGTGCTCGAGCGGTTGGCTCCGACACGAGCCGAGCGATTGGCCAAGGCGCCCACTCAGCGTGAGAAGGGCTTTCTGGACGCCGTCGAAATCCTCTGGGGAGAGGGTGACCGAGCAGACCGTACGGTAGCCTACAGGGACGCGATGAGCCGGCTGTACGAGCAGTACCCCAACGACACCGAGGTGGCGGCGTTCTACGCGCTCTCGATACTGAGCGCCTCCACTGCGACCCGCGATCTGACTCAGCGGCTCAACGTACGGGCCGGCACCATCTCCTTGAATCTATTCGAGCACAACCCGAACCATCCGGGTGCCGCTCATTATACGATCCACGCCTTCGACAATCCCATGCTCGCTCCACTTTCGCTGGAGGCCGCATACCGCTTTTCCGAGATCGCTCCCGCCGTTGCCCACGCGATTCACATGCCGACGCACATCTTCATTCAACACGGCATGTGGGACAGGGTCTCGGGCAACAATCAGGCCGCCTATACCGCCGCGAGAGAGTTGTGGAGGCCGGACGAACCCATGGATCCCGCAGTCCATCCGCTGGATTGGGGCCAGTACGGCGATCTTCAGCTCGGGGACTACAGAAAGGCGAGATTGTGGATCGATCGGATCGAGAGCATGGCCTTCGAGGGTGTCTTCCTCGAGGGCGGCCCGCGAGGCGCACCGGGCCAGGCCCGGGCTACCCGCACGGTCTCGCTACTGAAGGCTCGTTACGTCGTCGAGACCGAAGAATGGGAGGTTCGGCCGATCACGGACGAGTCGCCGGCGGACGAGCTTTTGGCGACGGGTCTGAGCGCCGCGCGTACGGGTGACCAGGCGACCGTTGCGAAGGCCGAGGCCGCGCTCAAGAAGATGGCCGAGCAGGGTCCGAACGGAAACCAGAGCGCCAACATCATGGCGAAGGAGGTCGGCGCGCTGCTCCATGCCGGTATGGGGCATGGAAGCGTGGCAACCGGCCTCATGGACGAGGCGCAGGCGATCGTCGAGTCGGGAGCGGATCCACGCGGAGCGGCCTCCCCGGTGAAGCCCGTCCACGAGCTGTACGGCGAGATCCTGCTCGACTTGGACAGGCCCGCCGATGCGATCGAGAAGTTCGAGACGTCGCTCCTTCGCTTGCCGAATCGTCCGCGATCGCTCCTCGGCCTCGCTCGGGCGTATGCGGAGACCGGTAACCATGGGATGGCTGCCGAGGCCTACGAGAAGCTTACCGAGGTGTGGGCGGGCCGGGAGTCGTTGGACGGGTTCCAGGAGGCACGTCGTTTCCTGGAGACCACCGGGCAACCGTAGATGCACATTCACGCTCATGCTTTCTAGCGCAATACGCTCCGGACTTGTCGCTCTGCTTCTCGCCGGCTGCACGGGCGGCGATTGGCCCGCACCTCCACCCGTTTCCTTCGACGAATTCGCCCAGGAGCACCAGGAGTGGCGCGACAATCGCGAGGAGCGGCTGGTTAGGCCGTTCTCCGGCCCCGTGCTGTGGATGGGGCTCTGGGAGCTCGCTCAGGGGGCGACGCCTTTCGGCTCGGACCCTGACCTAAACATCGTCTTGCCGGAGGAGGACTCTCCTTCACTCGCCGGAACCATCCACCGGTCCGGCCAGGAGATCCGGCTCGAGCCGAGCGCCGGCTCTCCGCTAACGATCCGAGAGGGTGAGCGCATCACGGAAACAACCGTGCTCGGAAGCGATCGGTCGGGAAACACGACCAACCTGGCACTGGAGTCGCTGGGCATGCGGATCCACGGAGAGCCGGGTACCGATCGGCTTTGGCTTCGCGTCTGGGATGAGGACCCCGAGAAGCGTGAGACCTTCGAGCTGCCCGAGTCATACCCGGTTTCGACGGATTGGCGGGTCACCGCCAGGTTCGAGCCCTACGCGGAGCCGAGGGCACTCCCCGTTCCCGACGTGACCAGTGGCATAATCGAATATCAGACTCCCGGCGAGCTAATATTTCGGGCGGATGGGCGTGAGCACAGACTGATCGCCGTCCTTCAGAGCGCGAGGAGCCCTTCCTACTTCATCATGATGTGGGACTCGACAGCCGCGATCGATACGTATCAGACGGGCCGATATCTGAGAGTGCCGCTCGTCGATGAGGACGGCTGGACCACGATCGACTTCAACCGCGCGTACAACCCCCCGTGTGTGTTCAGCGCTTTTACGGTCTGTGCACTCCCGCCCCCGGAGAACCGGCTGCGGCTCGCCGTGACGGCCGGCGAAAAGCGACCGGACGAGCCGGCGTACTGAGCGCGCGAAGGCGGATTCCGGCCCATCCACCCCTGGTAGGGAGATCCATGATGCAGATGTTCGAGACACCGCGGCGGGACGTTGGGCGGTTCGGAATTCACTTGTTCCCAGTGTATGCGCTCGTGTTGTTGGGCCTCGTGGCCCCCTCGACGTCGTGGGCCCAGCAGAGCTCTGAAGAGGGCTCGGGGACGTCCGACGAGCCGGAAGTTGCCCTGCTGGCGGCGGTGACCGGGCCACTAACCCGAGACATCACAACGGCCTACCCGGACGCGCAAGCATACTTCGATCAGGGCCTCCAGTTCATGTATGCGTTCACGCTTCCCAATGCGCTGGAGTCGTTTGAAGAGGCCCAGCGGCGGGACCCCGATTGTGCGATGTGTTTCTTCGGCGAAGCGTGGGCCCGGGGGCCGTTCCTCAACGGACGGATGCGGCCGTCGAACGCGCCGCTCGCATACGAAGCGATCCAAACGGCGATGGTTCTCGCTGAAGAGTCCGGAACTCCCCGGGAGCGGGCTTTGATCAACGCGATGGCCCTCCGCTACACGGAAGAGGAAGACGCCGATCGCCGTCCGCAGCTCGACTCGATGTACTCAGAAGCGATGGCCGAAGTCTACCAGGACTTCCCTGATGATCTGGACGTGGGCACGCTCTATGCCGAGTCGTTGATTCTCCTCGATCCCGTGCGCGCCAACTACCGGATCGGCGACCCTTCGGTCCAGAAATTCCACCGGGTCCTGGAGGCGGTTCTGGCGAAGGACATCAACCATCCCGGCGCGTGTCACATTTACATCCACGCCACCGAAGCCACGGAGGAGCCGGGGAAAGCAGAGTCCTGTGCGGACCTTCTCGGGGCCTCAATTCCCGGGTCGAGTCACATCAACCACATGCCGTCGCACACGTACAACCGGATCGGGCGATGGAACTCAGCCGTGCGGTCGAACCTCGACGCGTGGCACTCGGACCAGCGCGTGGCATTCCGGGAGGGTGTCTCCTACGGGGCGACTCACAACCTCCACATGCTGCTGTTCGCAGGATCCATGGCAGGCCAAGGGGCCGTTTCTCTTTTGGCTGCGCAAGCGTACGCCGACCAGGTGGAAGGCGGTGTGTTCTACGAGGCGCTCGTCATGCTTCGGTACGGTTGGTTCGACCAGATTCTAGAACTCGAGGAGGCCCCCGACCCCGACCAGCCCATCCAGCTCGGCCTCTTCCAGTTCGCGCAGGGGTACGCCCACCTCCGCAGCGGGGAAGCCGATTTGGCCGGTGTATATCTCGGGCGGGTCAAAGACGCCGCGGCGAGTCTTCCCGAAAGCTCCCAGATCCGGGGGGCGACTGCGGCTCGGCTTCTCGGAGCTGCCGGTGGGATACTCGAAGGTGAGATTCTCCGGGAGGAAGGCCTGCTGAACGAGGCGATCGAAGTGTTCGAAGACGCCGTCGAGGTCTACGCCCCGATTCCATACGCCGAGCCCGAGGCCTTGAATATCTCGCCGCGCCACTGGTTGGGCGCGGCCCTTCTCGAAGCCGGACGCGCAGAGGACGCGGAGGCGGTTTACCGGGAGGCGCTGGTTCAGCATCCGCATAACGGATGGTCGATCTACGGGCTGGAGCAGGCGCTGCGGGCCCAGGGGCGGGGGACCGAGGCCGACGAGACCCGTGCATGGTTCCGGGAAGCCTGGTCCGACACCGATACGCTCATCCGTTCGTCACGGTTCTAGCCGACTTGTTAACCTGGTAACATCCATGACTGATCTAAATCGCCGCGGCTTCCTCAGGGCCGGAACGGCCATGGCGGGGTTTGCCGCGCTGCAGGGCTGCGGTCTCCGCGGCACCACGGGGCCCTTGCCGGGTCAAGGCACCGCCGCGGTCGGCGAGGGGAGCTACGGGCCGCTGCAACCGGCCGGTGAAGACCTGACGCTGCCTCCCGATTTCCAATACCGAAAATTCGGAGTCGAAGGTTCACTCATGAGCGATGGAGTAGCGACGCCATTAGCGCACGACGGAATGGCCGCGTTCCCGTTGCCCAATGGAAACGTTCGCCTGATTCGCAACCACGAGGTGCGACGCCGCCCGAGCTCAGAAGAGGTGCCCGATCTCGTTTACGATCCCGGGGCGGGAGGCGGTACCACGTCGCTGGAGATCGATCCTGTCACGCGCGAGGTCGTACGCGATTTTGTGAGCCTGACTGGCACCGCGGTCAACTGTGCCGGGGGTGCGACCCCGTGGGGATCCTGGCTGACCTGTGAGGAGGTCATTGCCGGTCCCTTTGGGCGCGCGCAAGGCCCGAGGGGCCCGCAGCGTTGGCGTCCGGCGCGCGAGCACGGTTACGTGTTCGAGGTTCCGGCGGCAGCGGAGGGGTTGGTCGATCCGGTCCCCCTCCGGGCGATGGGCCGGTTCGTCCACGAGGCGGCGGTGGTCGACCCCGCCACCGGCATCGTGTACCTGACCGAGGATCGGGGACGCGCCGGCTTCTATCGTTTCCTTCCGAGTCGGCCGTACCGCAATGGCGAACAAGGCGACTTGGCGGCGGGTGGTGAGCTCCAAATGCTGGCCGTCGAAGGTCAGCCCAAGCTCAATTGTGCGACCGGACGTGAGGTGGGGCAGCGGCTTCCCGTACGCTGGGTCACGATTGATGATCCGGACCCGCCTCAGGCCGCGCAGAACGCCGCTGCCGTGTTCGAGCAAGGTTGGGATCAGGGCGGCGCGCGGTACTCACGCATCGAAGGGTGTTTCTACGGCGACGACGGCATCTATTTCACCTGCACCGACGGCGGTGACGCACGCCTTGGCCAGATCTGGCACTACCGTCCGGACGGGGACGACGGTGGCGAGCTGATCCTGCTGTTCGAATCGACGAGTGACGAGATCCTCGATCGCCCCGACAACATTTGTGTCAGTCCGCGGGGCGGCGTCCTCATCACGGAAGATGGGAGCGACAGTGACTTCGTGCGGGTACTCACTCCGGAAGGCAGAATGTTCGACTTCGCCGAGAACGTCGCCAACCCGTCGGAGCTCGCCGGGCCCACGTTCAGCCCTGACGGTGATACGCTGTTTCTCAACATCCAACGTCCTGGCGCCACGTATGCCATCTGGGGTCCGTGGGGGAGCGGCGGACTTTGAAAACGGGCGACGATTCCAACGCTTTGGAGGTATGACGATGCGCGTACCGGTGATGGTTCTCATGGCGTGCGCCACCCTTGCGGGAGCACTTTCGGCCCAGACGCCCCCTGCGCAGCAGCCCACTGCGCAGACGCCCTCTAGGCAGGAGCTCGAGTCGGAAGCGGTTCGTTCGATGCGACGCATAGGGAGCATGAGCCAGCTCATGGTTCACCTCATCTACCCGACGTCGGACGCCGTTTTCTACATCCAGACCCGTACCCCCACCACCGATGCCGAATGGGGCGAGCTAGAGGCCAAGACCCTCATGTTCGGTGAGGCGGCCAACCTATTGCTGATGCCGGACCGAATCCGAGAGCCCGAGGAACAGTGGATCAGCGATGCTCAGCTCTTACTGGCGGTCGGAAGGGCGGCGTTGAGAGAGACTCGAAACAGGGATGTCGAGGCGCTCGCCAACCTGAACGATCAACTCTATCAGTCCTGCGTCAGTTGTCACTCACACTTTAGGAGTGGCTACGGACTGCGACCGGGCGGTTGATCATCCGATGAGAGCCTGATACACGAGCCTCTTGAACTGATCCCGGAACGTGATGTCACGGTTCGGACGAATCTGAACCATGAACACGCCGACGAGGTCTTCCTCGGGATCCACCCAGAAGGAGGTCCCCTGGATTCCGATCCAGTTGTACTCACCTACCGATGAGGGCAAGCCGTCCATGCCCGCCTCGGTCTTCACTGTAAAACCAAGCCCGAAGCTCCATCCGGGGGACAGGAACCCGGTAGGCATCCCCTCTTCCAGATGATCGACGGTCATCAATTCGATCGTCTTGCGACCGAGGATCCGCGCCCCATCCAGCTCCCCGCCGTTGAGCAGCATTTGGGCGAACCGGGCGTAGTCCTGAGCTGTGGAGACGAGACCCGCTCCACCTGAGAACAGCGTGGGAGGCAACGCACAAATGGAGGTGTCGCCCGGTCCGAGGGTCAGGTCGGGCCCGGAATGCCCATAGGTCGGCGCGACACGATCACGCTTCGAGCCCGGTACCAGGAAACCGGTATCGGCCATACCGAGGGGACCGAAAATCCGCTCCCGCAAGAAGGCATCGAACGTCTGGCCCGAAAGGACTTCTACGAGTCGACCGAGCACGTCGGCTGAAACGCTGTAGTGCCACTGCGTTCCGGGCTGGTAGACAAGCGGGATCTCGCCGAGCCGGGCCACCATGTCCTCCAGCGTCGGTTGGTAGAGTATTTCCTGCTCCCGGTAGACCCCGTCGACGACGGTATTGGAGAGATCCCCGTACGTGAAGCCGGACGTGTGACGCAACAGGTCGTGGATCGTCACGGGTCGGCGGGCGCGCTCGGTAGGGATCTCCTGGCCCGCAGACGCCTCGGCGAGGTTGGCGACCCGAAGGTTGGCGAGTTCAGGTAGATACCGACCGATCGGATCGCTGAGGAAGAAGAGCCCCTCCTCATAGAGTGTCATCACCGCGACGCTGGTGACCGGCTTCGACATGGAGCAGATTTTGAAGAGGTCGTCCTCCTCCATCGTGTCGCCGGCCGTGATGTCCCGCATACCCCATGCGTCCACATAGGCGAGTTTGCCATGCCTCAGAACCATACCTACGGCGCCCGCGATCCGACCCTCGTCCACGTAGTCCTGACCGGCCCCCAATAGTGGTACCACCTACTGTGTTAGTCCAAGGGCCTCCTGAAGCCTGGGGTGAGGGCCGTTAAGCTTGGGCAGATTCAAGAAGAAGGGATCGGGCCGTAGCGCTTCGGGGGCCGGTGGTCGGTAGCGGAGCGAGCTGTGGGGTCGGATGGTGTTGTACTCCCGCCGCCACTGTTCGATGAGCACTTTCGCCTCCTCCAACGAGTAGAAGATCTCCCGCTTCAGGACTTCTTCGCCCAGCGTCCCGTTGAAGCTTTCGTTGTAGCCATTCTCCCACGGGCTACCCGGCTCGATATACAGCGTCTTCACCTCGACCCGCTCGAGCCACTCACGAACCACCTTGGCCGTGAACTCCGGACCGTTGTCGGACCGGAGATTGGCCGGTGGACCATGCTCGACAAAGAGCTCACTGAGCGTCTGCAACACATCGTCCGCCCTGAGCCTTCGGGCCACTACGATCGCCAGACACTCCCGGCTGTATTCATCCAACACCGTCAGCATCTTCAGCGGCCGACCGTTGTGCGTCCGATCCGCCACGAAGTCATACGCCCAGACGTGATGGCGGTACAAGGGTCGAAGCCGGATGCATGAGCCGTCCGTCAACCAGAGCCGGCCCCGTTTGGGCTGTTTCTTGGGCACTTTCAGACCCTCCTCTCTCCAGATCCGCTCCACCCGCTTGTGGTTCACCACCCAGCCCTCCGCCCTCAACATCCCTGTAACCATCCGGTACCCGTAGCGACCGAACCGACCCGCCACCTTGACCACGTCCGCTCGTAGCGCCGCTTCATCAGCCCCTCTCTTCCGACTCCTCCGTTGTGTCGATCGAGCCTGGCCCAACACCTCGCACGCTCGCCTCTCGCTCACCCCGAGCCGCTGCTGGACCCGCACCACACAGCGCCTCCGCCGCTCGGGGCTTAGAAGTTTCCCTTTGACGCTTCCTTCAGGATCATGTTGTCCACCGTCAGATCGGCCACCGCCCGCTTCAGTCGCTGGTTCTCCTTCTCGAGCTCCTTCAGACGCTTCGCCTGACTCGTCTTCATCCCCCCGTACTCCCTCCGCCACCGGTAGTACGTCTGCTCGCTCACCCCTAGATCCCGGATCACCTCTTTCATCGACTTCCCGTTGGCGAGCCCCACTTCCGCCCGCCGTAGCCCGTTGATGATCTGCGCTGCCGTGTAGTTCTTCCGTGCTGCCATCTCGACCTCCTCCCGGTCTCGACCCGCCCAGATTCTAACACTGGACCTGGTCTCGTTTCAGGGGGCTAGGTCAGGCCTGGAAGACGTCTCCGATACGCTGGAGTCGTTCGGATGACAGACCGACTTCTTCGGGCACGGCGGGCGGCAACCTCTGCGCGGAAACGGAAGTCGCGAGCACGCCGCACAGGCCGAGAGCAAACGCTGCTTTTCGAATCATCCCATCCTCTTCGGTGGCAGGGTGTGTTCACCGGAGCACTCACCATTGGGTCCGGTGGGCGCACGCGCCCAGAGTAGGCCTTGTGCCCCGGACGCGCGAGTCTTGGCAGACGGAGTTGACCTCCCGCCTTACCCTCCCATAGGTTGGCGTGTGATGGAAACAAGACGAACCCATTGGCTCTTACTGCCCATCCTGCTTTCCGGATGTATGGCAGCTGAGGAGCCATACACTCCAGTGGCGAATCTCCAGGAACTCATGGCGACGGTTGTGGACCCTGCGGCCGACTTCTATTGGGACGCGGTGGGGTGGATCATCGACGAGAACGGCACGGAAGAGATCCGACCTGCCTCCCCCGAAGAGTGGGATCTGGTACGTAACGCGGCATTCGTGGTCGCCGAGTCCGGCAACCTGATGATGATGCCGGGCCGCGCGATCGACGACGAGTTGTACGCCAGCTTTGCCCAAGCCATGGTCACCGTTGGGCAGAAGGCGATCGAAGTGGCTGAGGCCCGAGACGAGATGGCCGTCTTCGACGTGGGTGCCGAGATGTATGCCGTCTGTACCGGTTGTCATGCGACGTACGCGCTTGAGCTCCAGAGGCCGGGCGCCCAAATCGGTGCCGACTGAGGGTTGATGCAGGGTTTCTTGGAATGGCATCTGTAGAAGACAGCGGCCTCAACGAGCCCGAAGGGGAGGGGGCGAAGGGCGAACTCGCGGGAAAGGCGGGAGACAGACCTTTCAGCCGCCTCGCTCTGGTGTTCGGAGTGGGCTTTTCAGTCGTTTTTCTCGCATGGACGATCTTGCGGACGATCTCGGAGGGATTCGGCTGGCCGTATTATGGCTGGCCGTATTCAGGCTAGGAACGAAACCGCGAGCCCAGACCGCGAGCCCCCGTTACGAGAGCAGTCCGATCAGGCGCCCTTCCACGGCTACCCACGTCCAGAGGGCTATGGACACGAGCCCCACGACCTTGCCCCAGACCGGCCCCACCCTCGCCTCGTCCGCCATGGTCACCTTGTGTCGGAGTGTGAAGGTGAAGATCAACGCGACCAGAAGGAGCCGCATCTTCATCCAGAAGAACGGGCTGTAATACTGTCTGATGGGGAGGGACAGGACCTGTGGAAAGCCGGTGAGCAGCATGCAGATGAGTGCTCCGATCAGCCACGGACGCGCAGCTCGCGCGACGCTCGCCACCGGCTGCTGCGTCATCCCGCGGCCGAGCAGTCGCACGTCGACGATGAGCAGCGAGCCGAACACCATGACCAGCGCCAGGATGTGCATCACGTTGATCACTGGCGCAGCCCATGATGAAGTACTGATCCAGTCGCCGACCCGGAAGGTATCCAACCACTCGAAGAGAGGTAGTAGAAGGTCAGGAGGTAGCATGAGATCGTAGGCCTACTCGTAGGTCCACCAGTCGTAGGCCGTCAATCGGCCGGTGGCCACGATTCCGCCCCACAGGGCCAGGGACAGCCAGCCCGCCACCTTGGCTGCGACGGGCGCGTTGGTCAGGTCCCATTTGTCGATCGAGCGATAGGTGACGAAGTGAAAGAGGAGAATATTCACGCTCGCCAGCACGATCAACGCGATTTTGATCCAGTAGATCACCTTCCCGAAGTAACGCATCGGCTGCATGTAGAAGAGCAGAATTCCGGCGAGGGAGGTCACCACCATAGCCACCATCTGCCACGGAAAGAGCCGCGACTGGACCTCAGAGAAGGGAGTGCCTCGGTACGCCACGCCGACGAGGCGTAGGTCCATCATCACGACGAGCCCGGCGAACATCGCCAGCGAGACGAGGTGGACCGTCAGCGCGACCGGGAAGGCGTAGAGCGACTCGCGCAAGGCGATGCTGCTTGGGAATGCGTCCACCCACTCGAACAAGGGACGCAGACTCATGGGCTCATCCACAAGGCGAGGTGTGGCCCAGCGCCGCCGGTTCGGGCACCGACCACCAGGCTGATATCAGACGTTAGGCAAACGGTCAAGGCGTGCAGCGTGGTTCCACATCGCGATACACCTCGTGGCAGAAAAAACACGCGTCCGCGACGTCGTTGGTGGCGTCACTCGCGGCTTCTCGATCTCTGGCCTCCGCCGCGACCAACATGACGTCCGCCGCGTCCCTCAGCTGCTGTACGAACTGGGCCCAATTGGGCTGTGACAACGGCACCGACCGACCGTTCTCGCAAAGGCGTCCGGGGATCGTGATGAGGTTGGCCGCCTCGCCCAAAGCGATCGCCGCGTTCTCGACCACCTGCCATCCCGCGTAGATGCCAGCGAAGGTCGACGTGGCACCTCCCCCCGCGGCTACTGGCGGCGGATTGTCGGGATCGATCGACTGGACGTCGAACAGGATATTGGAGTTCGTGAACAGGATGCCCCGCATCACCTGCGCAAGGCTGCCCATGGGTTCGGGAGCGGGCAGCCCTGCCGTGTTCGCGCTCGCGCACGCGGCGACCAACAGTATAAGAGCGGTACCGACGAATCGCATAACACACCTTCAGGGAAGACATTGTAGACAGGCGGGGGAACGCCTCCAACAAACCGGCCGCGTCGGTGGTTGTCAATAGCCGCTCGACGACTCGAGTTATGGGTCCGGTGAAGTGGACCCGACCAGCGCTCCGTAGCTATGCCGGCACCTTGGCGCACAAACTCGCGCTGGCGGCCTAGTTCTGATTCTCCGCGTCGAGCCGTTCCTGATAGCGAGCACCGCTCAGCACGTTGCCGAGGGCGTAGTTACCCTCGTGGCAAGCGTATTCGTAGATGAGGTTGTCAAGCGCTTTCATCGGCACTTCCCCTCCCCACGGGAGGGTGTAAGTGCCGGGATCCGTGACCGTGAACTCGTAGTTGATCGTGCGCTCGTCCACCCGAGTTAGGCGTTCGACCACCCTCATCTGCTCTGAGCCACCGGGATAGATGTACGAGTGCTTGTTCAGCTGTGCCACCGGAAGGTTGGTGGTCTCGATCACGAGCGTATCACCCTCCCAGTGGCCCCACGAGTCGCCCATCCAAGGGCGGATATGCTCGGGCAACGGAACTCGCTCGCCCAGGCGGATGATACGCGCGTCGTGGACCATCTCCGTCATGATCATGATGTGGTCGGCGGTCTGCACGATCGTGTAGTTGTTGTTGTAGCCATAGTTCGGCAGCATCGGCGGGCCGGCGTTCGAGCCGTACGACATGATACAGCGCTCGGGGAGTGGCCGGCTCTCGGGATGGTCGTAGTCGCCGAGTTGGAGGGTGACGTCCAGGAGCTCAGCGGCCTGTTGTGCCCCCGCTGATGTCAGCGGGGGAAAGAGGCCATTTGCGGGGTTCGTGATCAGCGAGCTTCGCGGCTCGCCGTTGTAGATGGCTACGCGGTCGCCCTGATCCCAATAGACGTAGTTGTAGCATGTCGTCGCCCCATCGAGACAGACCGGGTTCGTGCCACCCGTCGGGGGAGGCGCCCGATCGGGATCGCTTGCCGTGGAGCCCGCCTCGACGATTTGATCCCGCATCCCCTCGATCGCCGCCACCTGATCGGGGGTCAACACCCGGTCCTGCCCCGGCGGGCGCTGGATGGGCGTAGCGGTCACGTTGGTCCAGTTACCTTGGAGGTCCGGGTGACCATCGGGCGTCCGGGGCACGACCCACTCCCCGGAGGCGCTCGCCGGAGCCTGTGCCGCCACTGGCGCGACCAAACCAAACGTTGTGGTCGCAATACACAGCCCAAGAAACGCAGCTGCGTTACGTAGCATCATTTTGCGTCCGCAAGGACGCCCCTAGCATCTCCCCTGGGTTTCACGCGACCGGGCCTCGGCGCCGTCGGTCGGAGCCCCTGTGCCTGACGACCCAAGAAAGAACTTCGTGCCGTCGGTAAAAGTCACGTCGCGTCCGTTCGCCCGCTTGAGCGAATGGTCCTTCGCCTGATAGCCGTCGACGATCAACTCGGAGCCGATCGGCAGACACTCCCGGCGGAGTCCCCGTCGCTGAAGCACGTTGGGAGTGCCTCCCTCGACCATCCAGACATCCGTCGAACCGTCGTCATTCGTCACTTCGAGGTGAATCCACGAGTGCGGATTCACCCACTCGACCCTCACGATGTTACCCTCGAGCCGAATCGGAGCGTCCGGGTCGAATTCCGCGCCGAAAGCGTGGTGTGCAACCGCCGGCACAGCGTACACCAGGATGGCGAGAGCTCCCGCCACCAACGTCGCGTAAATCATTTTCATTCGCATGTTACTCACCTTTGGGTTGTCTGGTCTTGTTCTTGTGCGTTCATACGTTCTTCGTAGCGCGCACCCTGCAAAACGTTCGAGAGGGAGTAATTACCCTCATGGCAGGCGTATTCATACAGCAGGTCGTCCAGGGCCAACATCGGGACCTGGCCCCCCCAGGGCTCGGCGTAGGTCGTCGGGTCGTCGATGGTGAACTCGTAGAGGAGAGCGTCCTCGGCGACCCGGCTGAAACGTTCGGTCACCTTCATCTTTTCCGAGGAGTACTGTTGCATGGGATGAAGGTTGGTGGTCTCGACAACGAGTACGTCCCCCTCCCAATGACCCCATGAGTCACCTAACCACGGACGTATCTGGGCAGGCAGCCGCGGGCCGTCGCCCATCCGGATGATCCGCACGTCGTGGACCATCTCAGCCATGATCATCACATGATCGGCAGTCTGCACGATCGTGTAGTTGTTGTTGTACCAACCGTTGGGGAGCATCGGTGGACCGGCATTACTACCGAAGGAGATGAGGCAGCGTTCGGCGACCGGTCGGACCTCGGGGTGGTCGTACGGGCCGAACTGGCTTGTGAGCTCTCGGGACTCCGTTGCCCGCTGCCGGGCTTCGGGCGTCTGAGGCGGAACACGGCCATTCGCCGGCATCGTGACGAGGGAACTCCTGGGCTCGCCATTCACGACGGCCACCCGCGAGCCGGCGTCGATGTAGACCTGGTTGTAGCACGTAGTCGCCCCATCAATGCAGATGGGGTTCGTACCTCCGGCGGGAGGCGCCTCGCGGTTCGGGTCGCTCGCCTGCGCGCGCTCATTTACCAGCGCTTCACGCCCCTCTTCGATCCTGGCGGCCTCTTCCCAGGTCAGCGTCGGGCCCCGGCCACTCGGGCGACTGAGTGGAGTTAGTGTCGCGTTGGACCAGTTTCCCTGAAGATCCGGATGGCCGTCGGGCGTCCTCGGCACAACCCAGTCGCTGGCATCAGGGGCCTGCGCAGCCGCAGGCGAAACGGCCCCCAACAATGATGCGGTCGTGACGCACAGCGCCGCAAAGTTGGTGAAGCGTCGCACAGTCATCTTACCTCCCCTGTGAGCCAGTCGTGACCTTCCGGTACTGACCATACAGGAGTTCCTCCACGAACTCCACGCACTTGAACACACCGACCCGAGCATTGTCCTCGATGTGTCTGTACAGCGGCAGGCGGATCGTCCACGGACGAGAAAACGTATTCGGATCTGTCATCGTGGCTTCGTACATCATGTGGTCGGGGTCAATCATGGTGTACCGCTCTTCGACCGTCATCGCATAACTGTGGTGATTCCCCGCACGATCGAACCAGGCCTGACCGGTGAATCCAGCTACCTCGACTACAAACGTGTCGCCCTCCCAATGGCCGACCGACTGGCCCATCCAGGAGTCGACCTGTGCCGGGCCGGGGTCCTGGAGATAGATGTTGCGATCCGCACCTGCATATTCATACGTGATGAAGAACGCGCTTTCGCTCTGGAAGATCTGGAACGGGAACGGCATGTAGGTGGCGCGCGGGACCCCGGGCAGGTAACACTTGATCACGGGGTCGCGCGTGAGCCAATTCTCGCGGTTCTCGTCCCTGAGGGCCCGCCCGTCCGGGAGATAGGGGATCACGCCGCCTTCGACGATACCCATGCCCGGCGGTACCGCGCCGATCGCTCCAAACGCCACCACTTCCGGCGCCGGCACAGGGACCAGCGGACCGGGCACCAGGGCGATCGCCGCGGCGGCCTGGTGCGGCTCGATGTTCCAATGGGCGTTGCCGAGCGCCTGCCAGATACCACTCAGGTTCGGCCTGCCCGCGGCATTTCTGGGAATCTCTTGGCTCTGGGCCTGTCCGTAGACGGGGACGATCACCGCGAGCATAACGACGACGCACGTCTTGGTTAACGCGCGCATAGAAAACTTGATGATGGGCGACATCACCTGACCCTCCTGGTTCTCGTTTGAATGTAACCGGGAATTATATGGCCTGGAACCAATCCTAGCCAGTTCGAAGCCGAGATTCATGGCAGGAGAGGGTCTCTTCCGCCATCAGTCAGAGACTCCCCTTATTCGCAAAGCCTGGATTTGATCCTGAAGCTCGTAACACGGCACCCTACGGGAAATTCCCTTGAGCTCACGATCGCCCGCAAACTTTGTGACATAACTCTCTGGCAGAGCCTCTTTGGTAGTATCGGAGATAACGATCTGATCAGGCAGAGCAACGGTGGACTCGAGCCGGGCGGCGATATTCACGGTGGCGCCCAGGACCGTGTAGTCGGCGCGACGCACCGATCCGATGTCCCCGGCCACTACCTTGCCCGAGTGTACGCCCACTCTGAAGCGAAGCGGGGTGGCATCGGGGAGCGCTTCGTTCAACTGCCGAAGTGCCTGCCTCATCTCAAGTGCCGCGTCGGCTGCCCGCCGGGCGTGATCCTCGGTGGCGACAGGCGCTCCGAACACAGCCATGATGCAGTCGCCGATGAACTTGTCGACCGTGCCCTGGTGCCGGAAGACAACCTCGGTCAACTCGCTGAAATAATGGTTCAGCAGTCCCACGACCTCTCGAGGGCTCATCCCCTCGCAGAGATCCGTGAAGCCGACCAGATCCGCAAAGAGAACGGTTGCCTCTCGTTCGTCCGCCATGAGGGTCTGAATGGTCCCTTCTGTTCCCGCCTCGATACGCTCGACCACTGCTGGGGAGTGGTAACGCTCGAGCCGTCTCCGCATCAACCGTTGGCTGATCACCGCTTCCTGAAGCTGCGACTGGTCGATGGCTACCGCGAGATGATTAGCCAACGCCGAAAGAAGATCGACGTCGTCTTGATTAAAAGCCGCAGCTCGCAAGGCAGTATCGACGTAGATCAGTCCGTCCACGACGTCACCGTGCCATAGGGGAGCCGCCATCGCCGAACCAATGCCCATTCTCACGACCGAATCCCCCGCAGCAAATCGATCGTCGCGCTGGGCATCCGTGGTCATGACGGAAACCTTTTCACGGTAGACCTTCTCGGCGATGGTGCGGGAGAAGTGTATCGTAGAATCTCCGGACCGAGAGTTATTCTTCACGGACTTTGCCACTAGCCTTTGCTCAGCCTCGTCCCAGAGCATGATACACCCACGCTGGACCGGCAAAGCCTCGAAGACGATATCCAGGACGCTCTGAAAGGTTTCGTCCAGATCGGAGCTCTCGAGGAGAGTTCGTGAAGTCTCGCTGACCATCTTGAGGAGGCGCTGAAGCCGTGTGACGTCCGGTACAATCGAGCTCAACTCCGCGAAGTCGACCGCTGGGCGGAACACTGTGCCGGTATTGGCTTCAGTCGGCGTCAATGCAACAACCGAAGCGGTCGACCGCGGTGGAACCGAGCCCTCCTCCTCCATGAACGTCAGGCACATCTCCTCGATGAAGATGCAATCGCCGTGTGCCAATTCTCCATCGACCGTTTTCTTATCGTTTATCTGAATCCCGCACTTACTTTCGAGATCCATCACGCTCCATCCGCCCTTGGTCTTGTACACCTTCGCATGGCAACGAGAAACATAGGGCTCGCCGATCACGACATCGTTGCTCGGGTCACGGCCTATGGTCAGCTCGTCGTGGTCCAGAGGAACCACAACTTGGCGGCCATCCATCTCGTAAATGATCTGCGCAGGCACTAGCTGGCCACCTCCGGCTGGTCCCCTGGGCTGACTTCCTCGGGTGGAGTGAGACCATTACCCGTAACACGGGCCATCACAACAGTGATATTGTCGGGGCCGCCACGCTCATTCGAGAGATCGACGAGCCGCTGGCAGGCCGTAGAAAGGTCATCTTCCTCCGCAACCACGGTGGCGATCTCGGCCGCTTCGACCACACCGGAGAGCCCATCCGAGCAGAGGAGTGCGGTGTCACCTCGTAGTATCGGATGTCGAGTCTCGACCACCTCGAGTGTCGAACTCGGTCCAAGCGCCTGGAGGATAAGGTTCTTCGACGGCATCCGGCTCGCCTCCTCCTCCGTAATGCGACCCGTATCGACCAATCGCTGAACAAAAGATTGGTCGTGTGTGAGCTGAACTGCCGATCCATTTCTGATCAGATAAGCGCGTGAGTCTCCGACCTGGCTTACCAGAATGGATCCGTCGTGAATGCCGGCGACGGTGGCTGTACTGCCCATCCCGCGTAGTTCGTCCGACCGCTTGGACCGCTCGTGGATGAGAGTGTTCGCGTTCTCAACCGCCTCACGCACCCGAGAACCGAACACATCCACACTGCTGTCAGCATCGTTCGCCCACGTCTTAGAGAGCCGTTCGTAGATGAGATCGACCGCCATTTGGCTGGCTACCTCACCACCTTGAGCGCCCCCCATGCCATCCGCAACAAGAAGGAGACAACCCTTCGGCCCCAGCGTGAACCTACGGCCAGTCGCGCCGAGTGACGTGTCCTGCGAGGTCAGATCGGCTACGAGAAACCGGTCCTCGTTGTGATCTCGGCTTCGGTCGACATCCGTTCGTGCAGACACCATGACCTCGACCGAAGGTGCCGTTCCATGGATTAGTTGCAATCGAGACCTCCGAAACCTCCATCGGGTCCTCTGTGTGAGTTTCCGGAAAGCTTAGGTGCCCTCGCTCCTTGGATCAAGGAATCGATGAGCCTCTCTCGATGGGCCTCTCGTCCATCCGGCGCGAAAGGTGGGTGGCGAGTGGTACGCCGCGCGGCGTAGCTTGCCGTGGCTTTTCTTGCGTGCCGGTGAAGGCACGCCTCAATTGAGTGGAATTCGGCAGCCCAGGGCTCGCTCAGGAGCACATACATGGAGGAGGTAGGCAACAACGTAATCGAGATCGTCGGTGTCACCGTCAGCCTTCTGCTGGTGGCCACCGGGGTGATGGCCGTTTCCAAGCGGATCAGAATCCCCTTTACGGCGGCGCGGATCACGATTCCGTTCACGGTTGGGCTGGTGGTGACTGGCATGGTGCTGGCTCAGGTTGCCCGGTTGGGAGGGGAGGTTTTCCCTCCGATCGCCAACCTTCGGATTTCTTCGGATGTGGCCTTCTTCGTCCTCTTGCCCACGCTGATCTTCGAGGCTGCGTTCAACCTCGATGCCCGGGCTCTCCGCGAAAACCTGACGGGTGTGCTGACCCTGGCGGTGCCGGGACTGATCCTCTCTACGGGATTAATTGCCGGAGTGATGGTTCTTGCGACACCGCTCGGGTGGGTCGAAGCGCTGTTGCTGGGTTCGATCTTGAGCGCGACGGAGCCCGTGTCGGTCTCCCTCCTCCGTCGACTCGGTGCCCCAAAAAGGCTCACCATCCTCGTGGAGGGAGAAAGTCTCTTCAACGATGCAACAGCGATCGTACTGGCACGTATCCTGACCTTAATGCTCCTGGCCGGGGTGGTCGCAAACGGGACCACCGTGTTCCAGGGCGGCCTGGATTTCCTCGTCATCTTTTTCGGTGGAATGTTACTCGGATGGGCCAGTGCCGTGCTCGTCGGGATGATCTTGGGGCGAGTTGATGCCGACGCTTTTATCGAGGTCACGCTGACCACGGTTCTGGCTTATGTATCGTTCCTGGTCGCCGAAGAAGTTCTCGGCGTAAGCGGTGTGATGGCGACGGTTGTGGCCGGCATGCTCATCGGCGGCTGGGGTAAGGCGAAGATCTCCCCATCGATCGCCGACTATCTGGAACGTTTTTGGCGGTATATGGCCATGGTGGCCAATGCTCTCATCTTCCTCATGGTCGGCCTGCTGGTCGATTTGGGGGCCCTGGCCGACAGCTTCCCGCTACTTATGGTGGCCATCGCCGCGATGCTGGTCTCACGGGCGGTCGTCGTGTTCGGCCTTGTGCCGGGAGTCGGTCGGCTTCCCGAGTACGATCCCATCGGCCGAGGTCATCAGACGGTGATGTTCTGGGGTGGACTGCGGGGCGCTTTGGCGCTTGCCGTCGCTCTTAGCCTCCCCGACTTCGGGCGAGAGGTGGCGGGGTTTGGGGATCTCAATCAGGTCATCGTCGCAGTGGTTATGGGAGCGGTGCTGTTCAGCCTGTTGGCTCAGGGGCTCACCATCGAAGCTCTGGTCAGAAAATTCAGATTACATGTGCCTCCGCTGTCAGACCAATGGCCCGCCTCGAAGGACTCCTTTCCGCCAAGCAGCGGACGTTGGAACGGATTCCAGAGTTAGAAACAGGTGGACTTTTCTCGCCTCTCATCTCGCAGCAGCTGCGCACCCAATGTGAAGCCAAGATCAAAGCGATGAAGAGTGAGCTGGAGGAGCTAAGAGGAGAGGGCCTGGATTCCGAGCAGGCACGGAGACTTCTCTACCTCCGTTCATTCGGAGCGGAGAACGTCCTGTACTACCAGATGTTCTGCCGCGGGCATCTGACGGAACGAACCTACCGTAGTTTGGTCCACTCCATTGAGCTTCAGACCGAAGGAATCCGGCACCAGGGCTGTCTACCCGAGCACACGTTATACCCTCCTACCGGCGAGCGCCTGGAGAGCACTCTCCATCGGATCTTGGATCGGGTACCTGGTTGGGGCCGGTGGGCAGAGAGGCTGCGGACGGAGCGGACGGCTCGGGATTATGAGATCGCTTGGGCCCGGTCCCAGGTCAGCTTCCAGGTAACGCTCGAGTTGGACGAGCTCGCCCAAGGCGAATCAACACCACCCGAAGTCCTGGCCGAGGTTCGGGCCACGTACGGTTATTGGTGGGAACAGGCCCGGAACCGGATCGATCAGAGCGCCGAGCAGTTTCCCGAGTTCGTGAGTTCGGCGCAGGAGCGTTTGGCCAAGAGAATGGTCCTGCACGCAGAACATGAAGCCATTGAAGAAAAAGCTCGCGCCGGGCTGATTCCCGAGGGAGTAGCGGAGGGCATGCTCGAAGACCTGGCGGCGGAGCTGAGGGAGATCAGGGCGAGCCAGCCAGAGAAGCTTACGGTCGGTGCTGGGGAGCTTCTGAAGAACGTGCCGTTCTTCGCTGATATGCCCGAGAGCGAGTTCTCCGTCGTGGCGGCCAAACTCCGGCGGAGAACGGTGCCGGCCGGTGAGATAATCGTCCGCCAAGACGGATCGGGCGACTCATTGTTCATAGTGGCGAGAGGCGTGATCAGAGTGTCCCGTCAGGTTGGCGGAGCCAGAAGGGACCTGGCGACGCTTATCGCTGGGGAATTCTTCGGTGAAATGGCGTTACTCCACGGGACTCCACGATCGGCGACATGCAGGGCGATGACTCCGTGTGCTCTCTACGAACTGCGTAGAGATGATGTGGACGTAGTCCGAGGGGTCTGCCCCGAGATGCAACGCGCGTTGGAGGAAGCGGATCGGAAGCGCCGAGCCGAGCATCGGGAGTCGACTTCGGATAAGACTTTTCAGGCCGAGATATGACCTTCTTGCAACTTTATCTCAACGGCAACCCACTTGACCTCACCAACCTCCCGTATTTAACGTATCCGTCATGAAGACTTTGACTCGACACCATCGGCACCCTCATCATCACCATCCGCTCCCGAGCGGCTGGCTGGGGCTGTGCTACTGAGTCGAATCGTCTGACGACCCGAACGCACCATCCGCCGGCCTCCGAGGTCGGCGTTTTTCATTTGTGCCTACCTCGGAGTTCCGGCACCACCAACGGAGCTCCTTCATGAGCCAAGAAAGTACCGATAACGATACCCTGCGCCTCGCACTGCCGAAGGGCCGTATGCAGGACGCGGTTCTAGTGTTGCTGGACGACGCCGGCATCCGTGTCACGCCCACGGCCCGTGGGTACCGGCCGGCTGTGTCCCTTCCCGACTGCGAGGCGAAAATCCTCAAGCACCAGAACATCGTCGAGATGCTAGAGCTTGGGAGCAGGGACGTCGGATTCGCCGGGGCCGATTGGGTCGAGGAGCTGGATGCCGAGGTCGTGGAACTCTTGGATACGGGGCTCGACCCCGTGAGCGTGGTGGCGGCGGCGCCCACGGGCCTCTTCGAGCGACTCGAGGAGATTGGACGGCCGCTCATGGTCGCATCCGAGTACGAGCGGCTCGCCAAAGCGTGGATCGCACGGCGAGACCTCGACGCGGAATTCGTGCGCTCCTTTGGCGCCACCGAAGTATTTCCGCCCGAGGACGCGGACGTCATCGTCGACAACACGGCGACCGGCAGCACGCTGCGGGCGAACGACCTCGAGATCGTCGACACGGTGATCACGTCTTCGACCCGGCTGTACGCGAGTCCCCAGGCCATGGAGACCGATGGAAAGCGCGAGCGTATCGAGGATCTGAGCCTACTTCTCAGGAGCGTGCTCGACGCTCGAAAGCGGGTCATGATCGAAGTGAACGCTCCCGAGGACCGTCTCAGGGAAGTCGTATCGCTCCTGCCGTGTATGCGCGAGGCCACCGTGGCCCCCCTCTTCGGAAACAGCGGATACGCCGTCAAGGCAGCCGTGCTGAGGGAGAAGCTTCACGAGATCATCCCGGCCATCAAAGCCGCAGGCGGCACCGACGTCGCGGTCACTGATATCTCGCAGATCGTCCCATGACCGACCGAGGATCACCGCCGACCGACCGAGGGTCACCCCTACCTTCGACTTGGATCCCTCGGGATCTCTATAAGGGCCCGACCCAGCCGGAGCCAGGGGTGCTCAGGCTCGACGGTAACGAGGGGAATCCTCCACCACGGAAGCTCCTCGAGGATCTGACGGTGGCGGATCTGTCCAGGCTCAGGGACTATCCCGACGCCCGTCCCCTGGAGTCCGAGATCGCAGAACGCCTCGGGGTGGATCCGGCCCGTGTCCTCGTGACGGCCGGTGCGGACGACGCGCTGGATCGCGTATTCCGGGCCTATCTTGCGGCCGGTAGGCGCCTCATCCTTCCCGTACCGGCCTTCGAGATGATGTATCGCTTCGCAACCGTGGTCGGGGGGGAGATCCTTCCCGTATCGTGGACGGACACCTTCCCAACCGACGACGTCATCGCCGCCCTGGACGATAGCGTCTCACTCGTTGCGATCATCTCGCCGAACAACCCGACGGGCCGCACGGCCACCGCAAGTGATCTCGAACGTGTCGCCGAGGCAGCGTCCAAGGTGGACTCCGGCACAGCCTTCGGGGCGATGGTCCTTCTCGATCACGCCTACGTCGAATACTCGGACCAGGATCTCACGGCCGTCGCCGAACGGTTCGACAACGTCGTCACGGTGCGCACGTTCTCGAAGGCTTGGGGACTGGCCGGCTGCCGGGTGGGCTACGCCATCGCATCCCCCGAGGTAGCGACGGTCCTCCGCAATGTGGGCAACCCCTTCCCCGTGGCCGGACTGTCGTTGGCGGCGGTGAGGGCCCAAACGACCACGGGGGAAGCCGCGCTGACCGAGCACGTGGAACGAATCCGAGCGGGACGTGCGCAACTCACCGAACGCCTCGCTCGACGGGGCATCGAAGCCAGCCCTTCGCAGGGCAACTTCGTCCTGGCTGATTTTGGTGCGCGCTCGGACTTCGTTTTCCGCGGGCTCGCGGCGCTAGGGGTACGTGTTCGACGATTTCCCCACCGTCCCGAGATTGCCGAGGCCCTTCGGATCACAGTGCCCGACCAGGCAGACGACCTGAACAAGCTCCTGGAGGCTCTGGAGACCTGTGTCGCACCGCAGGGCCTGCTTTTCGACCTGGACGGCGTGATCGCCGACGTCGAGACGTCCTACCGCCGGTGCATACTCGAGACGGCGGGCGGTTTCGGCGTGGAGGTCACCCGCGAGGAGGTGGCCACCGAGGTGCTCGCAGGAGACGCCAACAACGACTGGGTGCTGACCCAACGTATCATGGCGGGTCGAGGCGTCGAGGTGTCACTCGATGACGTCACAAAGGCCTTTCAAGAGTCCTACCTCGGCACATCGACTTCTCCGGGGCTTCGAGAGTCCGAACGGATGTTGGTACCCGTGGACGTTCTTTCTCGCCTTGCGGAGCGCCTGCCCCTGGCAATCGTGACCGGGCGGCCGAGAGAAGAGGCCGAATGGTTCCTCGACAAAGAGGAGCTGACGGACCTTTTCCCCACAGTCGTGTGCATGGAGGACGGTCCCCTCAAGCCGGATCCCGCGCCCGTCCAGCTGGCTCGATCCCGCCTCGCGGTGGAGCGCGCCTGGATGGTGGGTGACACCCCAGACGACATCCAGGCGGCGACAGCAGCCGGCGTCTTACCGATCGGGGTCGTCGCACCCGGACCCAATCCGACGGCCAGCACCGCCGCCCTCCGTGAGTCCGGGGCCGCGACCGTACTGGGCACCATTAACGACCTACTGGAGTTACTGCCATGACCTCGCGCAACGCCACGATCGAGCGCAAGACCAACGAGACCGAGATCGGGCTCACGTTCGAGTTGGACGGAACGGGACAGGCGAATGTCCAGACGGGCATCGGCTTTCTCGACCATCTGCTCGATGCTCTCGTCCGCCACGGCCGATTCGACCTCGAGCTTCGCTGTAAGGGAGACTTGCAAGTTGATGACCACCACACCGCGGAGGACTGCGGCCTGGCGCTGGGAGCTGCAATCCGGGAAGCGCTGGGCGACCGCGTGGGGATCCAGCGTTTCGGGTCTGCCCATGCGCCTCTGGATGAGGCGCTTGCTCGCGCCGTCGTGGACATTTCAGGACGGCCCTTCGCAGCCATCGACCTCGGGCTCACGCGCGAGCGGCTGGGCGAGCTTTCGTGCGAGAATATTCCGCACGTACTCAGCTCGCTGGCGACGGCTGCGGGGCTGACCCTTCACGTCGATGTGCTCAGGGGCGACAACGACCACCACCGGGCCGAGGCGGCCTTCAAAGCCGTGGCGCTCGCGCTCCGGGCGTCGATGCGCCCGTCGGGCTTCGACGATGTCCCGTCCACCAAAGGTACGATCGGGGGCGACAACTCGTGAGCCCTTCGAGCGCAGCGCCCACGCCGACGTCCGAGGAGTTCCACGTCGCGATCGTCGACTCGGGCGTGGCCAACCTCGCGGCCGTCGAGAGTGCGTTGGTGGCTCTAGGAGTCGCGTATACCATCACCGGGGATCCGAAGGTCGCGCTCGAAGCCAGCCACGTGGTGCTGCCCGGCGTGGGGCGGTTCTCCGCCGGCCTCGAGACCCTCCGTCGCGACGGCCTCGACGTGGCGGTACGCGAGGTCCATGAACGAGGGACCCCGCTCCTCGCTGTCTGCCTCGGCATGCAGATGCTCGGAGAGGGGAGTGACGAGAGCCCTGACACACCGGGGCTCGGCATCGTCTCCGGCCGGTTCCAGCGCTTGCCCGACTCGGTGCGTGTACCCCACCTCGGGTGGAATCAGGTGAGCGCCGGAGAGAATTCGAGCCTCCCGAGCGGCACAGCCGCCTTCGCCAACTCGTACTACCTGCCGAACCCTCCCAGCGGGTGGTCCGCCGGCTGGACGACTCACGGAGCGACCTTCGTCTCCATGCTCGCGCGGAAGCGGACGCTCGCATGCCAGTTTCACCCGGAGCTCTCCGGTGCCTTCGGGATGAAGCTCATCCGCGACTGGCTCAGCGGGAAGCTTCAGGGGCACCCGCCCGCGGCCGGGGCTGACCACCAACTCGCTTGGCAGGAGGTCGCTCCCCGAATCGTCCCCTGTCTCGATGTGAAGGACGGAAGGGTGGTGAAGGGCATCCGCTTCCAGAATCTGCGCGATGCGGGTGATCCGGCCGACCAGGCCGGAGAGTACGAACGCCAAGGAGCGGACGAGATTGTCATTCTCGACGTCGGGGCCTCCCACGAGGCGCGTGAAACACAGCGCGAAACGGTGCGCGCCGTGCGGAGGCGCATCCACATCCCGCTCACGGTGGGCGGCGGGGTCCGTTCCGTCGACGACGCGCGGGGCCTCCTGGCTGCGGGCGCCGACAAGGTGAGTGTCAACACCGCCGCCGTCCAGGACCCCAGCCTTTTGGGGCGGCTGAGCCAGGCGTTCGGCACACAGTGTGTGGTGCTGGCCATCGACGCTCGCCGCCTGGGCGACAGTTGGGATACGTTAGTTGTCGGCGGGCGAGAGGCGACGGGGATCGACGCCATCGAGTGGGCACGCGAGGGCACACACCTCGGTGCAGGCGAGATCCTGCTCACCAGTTGGGACCGGGACGGGACGCGCGCGGGCTGCGACGTGGAGTTGCTCGAAACCATGCGTAAGGCGGTGGACGTGCCTGTCATCGCGTCCGGCGGCATCGGTACCCCGGAGGACGTGGCGACGGCCTTCCGAGCCGGCGCCGATGCCGTCTTGGCCGCATCGGTCTTTCATGACGGGGACCTCACGGTCGGGCAGATCAAAACCTACGTGTCAGAGCAAGGATTGGCGGTGCGCCCATGATCATTCCCAGCATCGACCTCATGGACGGACGTGCGGTTCAGCTCCGGCGAGGTAAGGAGTTCGTCCTCGATGGAGGCGATCCGTTCGAACGCCTCGAGGAGTTCTCCGTGGCGGGCGAGGTCGCTGTCGTCGATTTGGATGCAGCCATGGGTAAGGGCTCCAACGCCCCGATCATTCGTGAGTTGGTCAGGCAGGCGCCCTGTCGTGTCGGTGGCGGAATCCGGGATATCGATGCGGCTCTGGCCTGGTTGGACGCCGGAGCCGAACGCGTCGTCATCGGAACAGCCGCGTCCGTGGATTTCTGCTCGCAGTTGCCTCGGGATCGGGTTGTCGCCGCCGTTGACGCCGAGGGCGGCAGGGTTGTCGTGGAGGGTTGGCAAACCAAAACCGAACACGGCGTAATCGATCGGATCAAAGAATTGACACCTTTTGTGAGCGGCTTCCTGCTGACACAGGTGGAGTATGAAGGGGGGATGGCGGGCTGGAACGAAGATCTGGTCGCACAGGCCGTTCAGGCAGCCGGCTCCGTCCGGATCACCGCAGCGGGAGGGATCACTACAGCCGAGGACGTAGGGCGGCTGGATCAGCTAGGCGCTGACGCTCAGGTGGGGATGGCCCTCTATACGAACCGCATGAGCCTGGGCGAAGCAGTGGCCGCCCCGCTCGTCAAGGCGATCGACGGACGACTCTGGCCCACCGTCGTTTGCGACGAGGAGGGGCAGGCCCTGGGTCTGGTCTGGAGCACGCGGGAGAGCCTCGAGGCGGCCGTGGGTGAGCGGCGCGGGATCTACTGGTCCCGCTCGCGAGACTCGCTTTGGATCAAGGGAGAGACCTCCGGGGCCACGCAGGAGCTGCTTCGCGTGGAGCTGGACTGCGACCGCGACGCGCTCCGCTTTGTCGTTCGCCAACACGGCTCCGGATTCTGCCACACGGGAACCCCCGGATGCTGGCCGACGCCCTTCACACTTTCGGCGCTCTCCGACCTCATCGCACGTCGGGGTCACGAAGCACCTGAGGGGTCGGGGACGGCCAAACTGATGGGAGACCGGGCCCTTCTCGCGTCGAAGCTCCGCGAAGAGACCGAGGAACTGATCCAGGCGCTGCAGATCGATGACGTCAGATCCGGACACGCGGATGGCGACGACGCCAGGACGGAGGACTCGACGGAGCAAGCTAGGGAACAAGCTAATGAAGTGATTCACGAGGCGGCCGATCTGCTCTATTTCACACTGGTCGCCGCGGCGAGCCGCGGCGTGGGAGTGGGTGCGCTCCGCCGGGAACTCGCTCAACGCAGCCTTCGGGTTCGGCGGCGTCCGATGACCGCAAAGCCCGAGGAGGGGAAGCTCGAGGAAGGAGGAGATCAATGAGCGAGTCTCTTCTCCCCCGCCGTCGGGCCGAAGAGTTTCGGGCCCGAAACAAGGGCGGCGTGCCCACCAATATTCTCACTGAAGCGGCGGTTATCGTGGAGCGTGTCCGCTCAGGCGGGGAAGAGGTGCTGCGGGAATACACCACTCGTTTCGAAGACTGTATGCCCGACGAGCCCCTTTACGTGACGGGGGAGATCCTCAGGAGTCATCTTGAAGAGCTCCCGGGGGACGAGCGGAACCGTATCGAGCGGATTACTGATAGGATCCGAGGGTTCGCCCAGTCGCAACGCGCCGCATTAGCCGCGGTGGACACCGCCGTGGCCGTTGGGCGAGCCGGCCATCGTATCGATCCGGTCGACAGCGCGGGGTGCTACGCACCCGGCGGCCGCTATCCCCTGCCCTCCTCTGTGCTGATGACGGTGGTCACCGCACGTGTGGCGGGTGTCCGGTCCGTGTGGGTCGCGAGCCCAAACCCTGCCCCGATCACCCTGGCGGCCGCGGCGGTAGCGGGGGCCGACGGAGTCCTGGCGGCCGGCGGGGCCCATGCGATCGCGGCCCTGGCCTTCGGAGTCGGACCTATCCCCCCGAGCGATGTCGTCGTGGGCCCCGGAAATCTGTATGTGACGGCCGCCAAACAACTGCTCGCCGGACAGGTCGAGATCGATATGCTGGCCGGCCCTTCAGAACTCGTGGTCGTCGCCGACGCATCGGCCGACCCCGCCTGGGTTGCGGCGGATCTGCTTGCACAAGCGGAGCATGATCCCGACGCGGTGCCGATCCTGATCTCGATCGACGCGGAGCTCACCTCTTGGGTCGAGCGAGAGATCGAGCGCCAGCTCGAGGATCTCCCGACCGCATCCACGGCGAGGGCAGCACTCGCGAACGGGGGGGTCATCGTGTGCGAGACCGAGGAAGACGCGTGCCTGGCCTGCGACGCCATCGCACCTGAGCACCTGCAGCTCTCGGTGTCGAACGCCAAAACCTGGCCGGATCGACTCCACCACTACGGCGCCCTTTTCATCGGCTGGCGCGCGGCGGAGGTGTTCGGAGATTACGGTGTCGGGCCCAACCACGTCCTTCCCACGGGCGGCACTGCAAGAGCGCGGGGTGGGCTTTCGGTCCTGGACTTCCTTCGTGTGCGCACCTGGATCCAGGCCGACTCGGATCTCGATCCCGACTTGATCGAGGACGTGGCATGGTTCGCCCGGCAAGAGGGTCTCGAGGCTCACGCCCGGGCCGCGGAGATCAGAGGCGCTGATTCCTGAAGCGTTGTGAAAAAGACATCCCTCTGCGGCCGCCCAGGGCCACAGGGGGATGGTCGAGCCTACTGCACTCGCGGCAAACCTACTGGTTGTCGTCCTGCCGGTCCGCCGCCGGCCGGTCCGCCCTCGCTGCGACCTGCCTATCGAACTCTTCCTGTTCCAGGTAGGTCACGTCCACCCAGGCGTGGGCCATCTCATCGACGGTCCGATCTCCGTACCCGACCCACTGCCGAAAGTCCGGGTTGTTCGGGTTGGCCTCAGTGTTGTCGTGCCACGCCGTGAACACGAGTGTGGTTCCCTTCGGAAGCAAGGGAGCCACGCTTTCCTCGTAGACGTAGTTGTTGTGCCAATTCCACTGGAAGTTGTCCACCGAACTCAGTAATTCCTTGCGACCATCCGGGTAGATCGCCTCCATCGACATCGCCTTACCGCGCATGTGCATGTGCGGCTGGAAATTCTCCAGACGCGCAGGCGCCTGGAGCACGACGAAGTTCTGCGTCACGGAGACCTGTCCCGGCGGGATGTCGAGCTCCCCGTTGACCACCTGGAATAAGTTCAGAACGGTCCGGTTTTGAGGCACGTAGCCCTCAGGATAGAAGTATACGCCGAGCTCGACGACCTGGTCCCTCACCTCTTCACCCATCGCGTGCAGGTGGACCTCCCAACTGATCTGCGAGCCCGGCATCATCAGCTTGCCCGCGTCCGCCGGGAAGACCTCACCGACCTTACCCACCGCCCACTCCATGAACAGAGGGTTAATGCCGGTGTTGACGCCGGCCGCCGTGCTCGCGAGGCCGGTGATCCCATCCGGCTCCTGCTGAAGGAGGAACGCCAGCGCGTGGTGTACGATCTTCCGTCCCTCCGGATACGACGGCCTCATCTCGATCGCACGCACCCAGCGAGCCTCCGTGAGCCCCGTCGGCACCGTCGGACGGAACCACCTGTCCTGAGTCACCGCCGCCAACGAGAACGGCTCGGACCGAACGATCAGGTCCGGCTCGCCGAACTCATCCGCCAGCTGCCAACGGTTCGGATCCGGGAAGTGCATCGGCGGCGGCTCGTCGGCCGCATCACCGTACACCGCGCCCTGGTCCACCCAGCTCACGATCGTCTCGATCTGCTCGTCCGTCAGGCCGCGATCGTTCTTGAAGTCCTGGATTCCCACCGTACGGTTGATGTGGTACGGAGGCATTATGCGGTTCTCGACCTTCGTCCTGATCCTGCGGAGCGTACCTCCGCACCTGCTCATACGTCAGCAGCGACATCGGCGCCACCGAGTTCGGCTGATGACAGATCTGACACTTTTCCTGGAGGATCGGCGCCACGTCCCGCGCGTAGGTGACCTGCTGGCCACCTTCCTGCGCCGGGAGGTCCGCCGCCGGCACGGCGACCAGAGCCATCACTCCACACGTAATACCGCTCTGGAGCGCGCGGCCGATTCTTGTCTCTGTCATGAATCCAACCTCTCTTTCCATTTTCACGGGTTGACCGATACCGCGACGAACCCGTTGGACCAGCAGCACTGAGCATGCCCAGCGGTGCTGACCTCTCCGGATTCGGTGGCACGTATGCGTATAACGTATTCGCCTGGAGCGCCGAAGGTCACTCTGTTCACGACCGCGACGTCTGCGTCGGTAACTCGGTGACTTGCTTCACCGAACGTAACCTCTCCCGGTCCCTGATGTTTGAACCAGGTCAGCTCCGCAAGTGTGCGGTTGGCGCCGCCACCTCTGCCGCCGAACCCGCCGAGGCTCGGGCCAACGCCAGCGTCGTCGGCGTACAACGTGATCTCCACGGGCTCTCCCACAGAAGTGCGAAGCGGACCAAGCACGAAGCCCGATGCTCCGGGTCCGATCACTTCCGGGCCGCCCCGCTCGAATCGAAGCACCGGGGGTGTGATGCCGTGCGCCCCTCCACCCAGAGCGTCGATGGCCCATTCAGGCCTCAGGTGGCCGGGCACCATGAAGGTCTGGCCGTTCACCTTCAGAGTCCACGTCACTTCCTGACCCCCAAAATCTCCCGGGACCCGCACAGCGAACGTGCCCCAGTGGCGACCCTCCTCGAAGCGGGTCGGTTGATTTTGTAGCAGACCTACAGATCCGAGCATGTTGTCGGAGCCGACCGGAATCTCGATAATCTCATCCGAATTCCGGTTGTAGTAACCGAACGAGAGGCTGTACGTCCCATCCCCGTTCTCATACCAGCCCTCGAAGGCAGGCGTCACCGTAAGACCGGTCGCGCTTCTCGGCGGCAACGGTATCTGTTGTGCAGCGGCGACCGGACCAGCCACCACCATCGCGAGCCCGACACCCAGGCCGTATATAGTTTTTTGCGTTGCTCGCACAAGGTGCTCCTTTGATCACGAGCCCACGTGACATGGCGGGTGGCAGGAGGGCGCACCCTCCGTGGATCGGGTCTAAAATTTCTCATCGGGGGGCGGATCGCGCAACCGAAAACCGCTGCTATTCGAGCTTCTACATCCGCTTCCAGCCCCCTGCATGCCGAAGGCTCTCTTGGATTCATACAAAGAGCGCCAAAAGGCTCTTCCGCGTCCGACCCCCGGGCCGATGATAGAACGATGATACCCACGGATTAGGGTGATCGCTCACGGCACTCACCCTAACCAGGAGTTTTGGATGACGACTCTGACGCCGGATGCCATGGGGACGCTCCACGGGTCAAGGTTCCCAAGACCACCAAGTGGCACAGGATGTGGGCTCCTCGTGGGTCTTACCTTCGGGCTCACCTTTACTGGGCGCCTGGTCGCCGCCGCGTTTGTCTACATGGTCACGCCCGCTGCGTGTCTCTTGGATTTCGCGTTTTAGCGGCCCGGGACAGACACTACGATTCACCTCAACCATGAGGAACAGAACCATGCGAGAGCTTTCGATGGGTCAAATGTCGGAGACCGACGGGGGGAGGTTTTTCAACGCTCCCTTCTTTGACGGGTTTCTTTGCGGCGTGTTTCTGGTCGCTGCGATCGCGATAACGCCGACCACCAGTGTGATCGGACGACTCACCATCTATGGCGGGTTGATAGGGTCCTGCGGGAACGCGTTTTTCGGCTAGCGGGTTGGGGCCGGGCGCCGTCAGGCACCCGGCCCTCCTCGCCTCGCGGGACCGGCCATGAATCTTCCGATCACTCCCAACGTCCGATGAGGACCGCCTACAACAACCTGGTTCTGGTCACCAGGGTCAAGCTTCGCGTCGTTTGGCGCGAATTCGTTCACAGCGTACGCACAACGTTCGCGGGCAAGTTCGCCGTCGCAACCATGGTCGCCGCTCCTTTCATGATGAAGAGCCTATTGGTCTCGAGTGCCCTCCGGCAGGCGAATTTGAGCGAGGACTCCGGATGGGTCGTCTTGTGGACTGCCCACCTCTTCACGATGACGACCGTCGTCTTGTTCGTCGCCGCCCGGACGGCGCGCTCCCTCGTCGTGCACCGACACGACGACGCGCTCGCTCAGTACCCGCACGCGAGGCAGGGTCTAGCGGCCTTTCATTTTTGGGGAGAGACCGTGGCGGCCAACACCCTCATGCTCCTCGCTCTCTTCTATCTGTTCTACGGTCCTCTGGTGAGCAGGCTAGCGGTACACCCCATCATGGGCACGCTCCTCCATGTGATCGGTCATGCCATCGTTACCCTGGCCTTGGGCGCTGTGGCGTACCGGCTCACACTCCGCACGCTCGAGCGGCGACCGACATCGGGCCAAGGATTTACGACATGACCTCGTACCCCGGTGTGTTGGCCTTTGTCATGGTGGCGGGGGGCCCAATGCTGCTGCTGGATTACGCGCCGGATCAGATCGGTGAACTCCGATCGATCTTCGAGAGCGCCGGGCGGTTCTACGCACCTGTCACAGCCCTGGTTGCATCGACGGTACGGCCTGGACCCGTATTGGGCTGGTGGATCGGGTGCGGGGTGGCAGGAGCGATCGCACTTGGCGCTGCGGCGCCTCTCATTCAAACGCCAAGCACTCTCCTGCTCGGAGAAGTCCAAGGCCCGGTGAACCGTCACTTTAAGAGCGTTTTTGGGGGCCGAAAAAGTCCGTCGACCCATCGCGTTTTTCACGGCGCTCGAATGTTCTTCCTGAAGGACGCCCTCGGCCCGGTCCGTTCGCCTCGGGAGTTCATCGCGCGGCAGGCCGTATTCCTCGGCACGATCGGCTTGGCTTCCTACCTGGCTTGGGGGCTCCTACAGGAAAGCCTGATAGGGGAGAACGAAGCCGAAGCGCTTGTCCTGGGTCTGTTGGTCCTCTTGGTCAGCACGGCGGCGTATCTCCGAGGACTCGGCTCCTTCGGTTCCGAAGGCCCTGCGTTGGCGTTGCTTCGCCCCGTCGTGCGGCCCTCCGATCTGCTGGGCTACAAAACGGCTGCCGTGTTGGCTTCCGTCGTGCCCGCTGGACTCGTGTACGGCGCCGCCGCCGGGACGCTATCCCAAGCCCTCCACATGAGACCCGGTCTCGTTGTCGCAGCAGGAATCGGTGTGCTCACAGCCGCCGTTGGAGCCACGTTCGCGGTCTCACTGGCCTTTCTTTTCCCCGACTTTGAACGTCGAAGCGTTCTCGTGCCCGGGGCCTCGCGATTGGGAAGATACACGTTCGTTTCGGTCGCCCTCTACGGCGCCGGCGTCGTCGCGGGTCTCCGGTGGATGACACGATCGGGTATGCTCCCATCGGGCATGTTCGTCCCGAGCCTCATGACAACCGCCGGGATCGGATTTGCCTTGACGGGAGTCGTGATGATGCTGGCTCTTCGCCGATTCCCTCACCTGGAGTATCAAGAATGAGTGAGACGGCCCAGATCAGGTTGGATGCGCTCACCAAGCGCTTCGGGGTGGTCACCGCGGTGACCGACCTGAGCTTGTCGCTCGAGGCGGGTCAGATCGTGGGCCTGCTTGGCCCCAATGGAGCCGGCAAGACCACAACCCTCCACACGATCATGGGCCTGAAGACGCCCACATCAGGCGACGTCTGTATCAACCGCGTGAGCGTGCAATCACCTGAGATCGCCTCGGTTAGGCGAGCAATCGGGTACCTGCCTGAACAACCCGTGCTGTACGACTTTCTGACCGGCCGAGAGTTCGTCCAATTCCTGGGACAGCTCTACGACGCTGCCTTGGACCTCGATAACTGGCTGACCGACAACCTCGACGCGCTCGAAATTGGCAAAGACTCTGATCGGTTGATCCGGACATACTCGATGGGCATGCGTAAGAAGATCGCGTTTCTGGCGGCCATGGTGCATCGGCCGAACATCCTGATCTTCGACGAGCCGACCGGCTCACTGGATGCGGCCAGCGCCCGAGTGGTTAAGGACCAGATGCAGAGCGCGCGCGATCGCGGAGCTCTTGTACTCTTCACGACACACGTCATGGAGATCGCGGAGCGCCTCGCCGATCGCATCGCGATTCTCAATCACGGCAGCTTGGTAGCAGACGGAACGCTAGGAGAGATCAAGCAAATGCACACACGTTCCGGGAGTGAGACCCTAGAGGAGATCTTCCTCAGGCTCACGGCTTCCCATCCGGACCCGGAACACACAGCGAGATGAGAGGACCGACCCGATCACGAATACGTTTCCTCGGATTCGCGCGTCGTTACCCGGTGGTTCGGCAATACGACCAGGTCGACTGTGGCCCCGCTTGCCTTCTCGCCATCCTGCGATTCCACGGCGGCGATGCCGGTCTGGCGCCGATCCGAGCTCTTGCCGGGACGGACGCAGGCGGAACCAGTCTTCTCGGGCTCTACCAGGCCGCTCAGTCGCTAGGATTCGACGCGAGAGGCGCGACGGGAGATTACGAATCTCTGAGGGGTGTGAACCTCCCCTGCATCGCACACGTCGTCGCCGAGGCCGGCCCGCACTACTTGGTGGTCTACGAGGCCGGAGAACTCGAGCTCAGGGTGGCGGACCCAGGCCGCGGACTGGTTTGGCTTACCCGTACCGAATTTGAGCGAATCTGGGTACAGGGAGCGGTGCTTCTCCTCGACCCCGGCCCGGAGCTCTATTCCGCACCGCCCCCCCATTGGTTCCCATGGGTCCTGCGCCACTGCCGGGGAGCACAGGGGTGGCTCGTACAATCCGTGTTCCTCGGACTGATGTACACGGCTCTGGGACTCGTGACGGCGTTCGTGGTCCAGAGGCTCGTCGACGACTTCATTCCGGGTGGCGATGGGAGCCGGATCATCGCCGCGGGAGGGATCCTGCTCGGACTACAGCTGATTCGAGCGATGGTGGGTTATCTGCGTCAGCGTTTTCTGGTCGGGCTCGGCAAACGAGCGGCCACAGCCATCGCCCATGAGCTCATCGGGCACCTCTTTTCCCTTCCATCCCGGTTCTTCGATACGCGAAAGAGAGGCGATGTCGCGGCACGCCTCCAGGACGCCTCACATGTTCAGAACGCGGTCCTCCAAGTTCTGGGGAGCACGACCATCGATGTCCTCGTCACCGTCCTCTCACTCGGCGTTGTATTCTATTTCTCTGTCGAGATGGGGTGGGTCGCACTCCTCTTGATGCCGCCCTACGCCCTGGTGGCCGGCGTGGTCGCCGCGCGGCTCCATCATGAGCATCACGAGGCGCTCGGAGCATATGGACAACTACAAGGCTCGTACATCGATACGCTCGAAGGTATCGAGGCGGTGCAGAGGAGCGGGGCCACGGCGACCTTTTCGAAGGCCACGTTGGCCCTCTTCGGCATGTTCCAGTCCAAGCTCGAGCGGCTCGGACACACGCAAGCCGCCGCCGTATCGAAACTAGAAGCCGTGGGTGCAGTGTTCCTCACTGCGGTGCTGACTACTGGGGCCTTCCTCGTCCTCGCCGGGGATCTGGCGATCGGCGCAATGTTCGCCGCCTATTCACTGGCCGCCGCGGCCCTCCCGAGCCTCCAGGGAGTGACCGGCGGCCTATTCAGCCTTCAGGCCGGGTCGGCGGCGGCCCTGCGGCTGCAAGACGTCTTACTCACCGAGCCCGAGTGGAACCCCGGTGTTTCTCCCTTCCGAATGGAACGAGAGTTGAGCCTGGACGGCGCGACGTTCCAGTGGTCTCCCAACGAGCCTCTTCTTCAGGGCACGAATCTCGCCCTCCACCCGGGTCGGATCACCGGCTTGAGCGGGGCCAACGGCAGCGGCAAGAGTACGTTGATCCACCTCCTCACTCGCCGTTACCCTCTCGCTGAAGGAATGCTCACAGTTGACGGCGTAGCCGCTGAAGAGATCGACCTTCACGACTATCGCCGAAACGTTGCCCTCGTTCCTGAAACGGTGAAAATCTTCAACGGTACTCTCGGGGCCAATCTCGCAATGGCGGCCCCCGACCTTTCGCCCGAGGCCCTGCAGGGGCGCCTCCAAGAATTGTCCGTCGAGACGTTTCTGGGCCGATTCAGAGCCGGCCTCGCCACGGAGATCGGTGAGGACGGTCGACGACTTTCCGCAGGGGAGCGTCAAATGATCGGTCTGATTCGGGCTCTCCTCGGAAAGCCGGCAGTCTTGATCGTAGACGAGGGGTTCAACGCGCTGGATCCCGAGGCGTTCGCACAAGCCGTCCGCTTGGTAACCACCCATGCCCGTAAGGGAGCGGTGTTGCTCATCTCCCACGTCCAGCAGCTGATCTCACTCGCGGATGAGAGCTTCATCCTGGAAGGCGGCACCGTGCTCCCCGATACGCCAAGGAAGGCCGCCTGAGCCAGCCATTTCCTTACCATCCGGACCCTCTCACTCCAGTTTAAAAGATAGACACCGTGCCCCCATAGGTACCGGAAGTTACCCCACGAAAGCGGGTTTTCGGCCACGTAACTCCTTTCGAGCCAAGGCGAAGGATCACATTGGTCCTCTTGGTGCAAGCCTGCCGCGAGCGTACGTACGGCCCACACAGGAGCGTAACGTGCGAACCTAGGGACGCACCCGTATGTACTTTCGGAGCTGCCGCGGCCGAGGCTCCCCTCCGTATATGTTACCCTGGCGATCCACCGCGACGAACTCCGCCCCGGTCCCTGGTGAGGGGACACGTGGATCCGCCCAGGGGAAGCGGATGAACTCCGTCACCCAACCCGTCTCGATCTCCCCGATCCGAATCCCTATTTCGTAGCCCGGGTTCTGCACGTCGTCGGATTCGGAGTCCGCCACGTAAATCTGCCCGTTGTCGTCGAACGCGATTCCGCTAGGGCGCCCGAATTGCGTCCAGGTGGCGAGGTGATTCCCCTGCTGGTCAAAGATCTGGATGCGGCTGTTGCTCCGATCTCCCGCGAAGACCCGCCCGCTCGCGTCCATGGCGATGGCGTGGAGCCCACGGAACTCGCCTGGGCCGTACCCGGTCTGTCCCCAAGCCATAACGAACTCTCCGCGGCGGTTGAACTTTACCACACGGTTGTTGCCGACGTTGCCGTGGCCGTCCGCGACGAAGATGTCCCCGTTTTCCGCAACGACGACGTCGCTCGGGGAGGTAAAGTGATTCTGGCCACCACCCTCCTCTCCCCCCGTGCCCAGCATCATGAGCACCTCGCCGCGCGGGCTGAACTTGATGACCGTGTGGCCCCGTTTGTCACCTTCGGGAATGTTCGCCGAGGAAGCGGCGTCCGCGACCCATACATTGCCATCAGAATCTACGTCCATCCCGTGTGGCCAGATGAACATCCCGCCTCCGAAGCTCTCCACCGTATTGCCGTCGAGATCGAATTTGAAGACCGCGTCCAGATCGGAGTCGACGCACTCGCTTCCGAACCTTTCAGCCCCCGCATCGCAGCGGATGACCGCCCAGATATGCCTCCCATCCGGATCGAGGGTGACCTTGCCCACAGCGCCCATCTCCCTTCCCCCCGGCAGCTTCGCCCAGCCGTCGACTATTGCGTACGCATTCGATGAGTTCACCTGAGCGACGGCCTGTTCGGTCGAAGCAATCAGAGCGATGCCGAGCAACACGGCAATCCACACAACGGATCTGGGAATCAACATGATGTCACCTCATTTCGGTGTGGTCCAAGAGACCCTGGTAAGGAGCGCCTACGCGCGTCAGCGTCACGCCTGCGCAAGAGAAGCCCGCAGGACTCCTCGCTAGTGGGAACCGTACGCGTTGGGGTTTTCCGGGGCAAGGGTGGAAGAGGTTGCCCGGATCGCTCGGGGTCCCCCGCTTCCCATAGCGCGTCTCAGCACCGTCCTCTGGCTCCTGATCGTGTGCCCAATGAGCTCGTGCCTACTTCAAAGTGCGAATAGGGTACACTTGTTGGTGCTTCAGTGGGTCGCTTTCAAAATCCTCGGGTGTCATACGTATGTTTACACTTGACCCCTACGTATCCCTCTCTGCCAACGTACGTGAGACACGGAGCACGCAAAGAATTAGAGTAGGGCGAAGGCAGAGAAACCGAACATGTTGGGACTGCGAGAGAGAATGGAAGAGAATGGTAGTGCCCCTGGAACCGGGGAGGCCAAGCGAAGCGCGGCAGCTCCTGCGGACCCGGAGGTAGTAGATAGGCCGCTACGGCGGCGGTTCAGTCCGTCGTACAAGCTGCGGATCGTCGAAGAAGCGGACCGGTGCACCGAGCCCGGCGAGGTGGGTCAAGTCCTGCGGCGAGAGGGCCTGTACTCGTCGCACCTGACGACGTGGCGCAAGGCGGCGCATAGCGGGTCGCTGAAGGCCCTGTCGAAGAAACGCGGCCGCAAGCCGGAGCGAAATCCGCTGGATGAGAAGGTACGCAAGCTGGAGCGGCGAAACGCACGGCTCGAGAATGAGCTCAGGAAGGCACACCTGATCATCGACGTGCAGGGAAAAGTTGCGGGGCTGCTGGGGATAAGCCTCGACGACGGGACAAACTCTTGAAGGCGGCCGATGAGCTGGCTAAGCACGTCGGTGTAAAACCGGCGTGCGCGGCCCTCGAGGTCTCCCGATCGACGTTGTACCGTCGTCGAGGCCCATCAACCGGGCAACAGCAGCCCCGCCCGACGCCCGCCCGGGCATTGAGCGAGACGGAACGAGGCGAGGTCTTCGACACGCTGTGTTCGGAGCGGTTCGTGGACCGCTCACCCGCCGAGGTGGTGGCCACGCTGCTCGACGAAGAGGTCTACCTGTGCAGCGAACGCACGATGTATCGTGTTCTGGCCTCCGAGGTGCCGGTTCAGGAACGCCGGGCGCAGCGCACCCATCCCGAGTACAAGAAGCCCGAGTTGATGGCCACGGCGCCGAACCAGGTGTGGTCCTGGGATATCACGCGGCTGCTCGGGCCGAAGAAGTGGAGCTATTACTACCTCTACGTCATCATGGACATCTACAGCCGCTACGTCGTGGGCTGGATGGTGGCGGACCGGGAGAACTCGGCCCTGGCCGGCCGGTTGATCCAGCAGAGCTGCCTGAAGCATGGCGTCCAGCCCCGGGTCCTGACCCTGCACTCGGATCGGGGAGCTCCAATGACGAGCCAATGCACCGCTCAACTTCTCGCTGACCTCGGCGTGACCCGCTCGTTGAGCCGGCCTCAGGTGTCGGATGACAACCCGTTTTCCGAGGCTCAGTTCAAAACCTTGAAGTACCATCCCTCGTTTCCCGGACGGTTCGGGGATCAGGGCCAAGCCAAGACGTTCTGTCGATCGTTCTTCCGCTGGTACAATGCCGAGCACCGCCATGGCGGCATCTCGATGCTAACCCCCGAGCAGGTCCACTTCGGAAACGCCGATCAGGTCATTGCCGGCAGGAAATCCGTGCTCCGCGAAGCATGGGCCGCTCATCCCGAACGCTTCGTCAGAGGTGTGCCGAAGCCCAAACCGCTCCCGGAGGCCGTCTTCATCAATCCTCCCATCCCTTCCCTCACCACACAGGACATTGCTCTCTAATTAATCCCGTAGAGTGTCCCATTGTCGTTGACAGGTTCCGTATGGGGCTAAGCGCAGTTCAGAGCAGTCGACCCGTATGCGCACGCTGATCTCGTGAATGCGCTGCCCCACCGCGTAAGAGACCACACCGTAGATTCCTACCAACTGCCCCCCAAGCCCGGGCCGGCGGTGTTCGGCTCCACGGACCGTAAGTAGGGAGAGGGATCGATGGTCCTCCGGAGGACAGTCTGCGGCGAAGCCGTGGAGCGAAGCGCTGGCCGGAGGAGGACCGTCGATTCCTCTCTCTTCCACAGGCAAGAGTCGAACAATGGCCGCCTCATTACCTCGACATCCGCCCCGAGCTTGTACACATTAACAGATGCTGGGGAAGCCACTGCCGATCCGAATCGCCCCTCCTGAGTGAGTCCCCTCGCCAGGCCCCGTGTTAGGGGGCGCCCTATGTCGAATCTGAAAATCAAATCCGGCACGCCGATCGGCTCGTGGAGTGGGCCGACGGACCGCCTTCTCACGACACCTGAAGAGTTCGCTCGGGGGCTCCGTCGTGTCGGAACTCCCCTGTACGCCGTGGATTATGGAGAGGCGTTTGGGCTCGCGGACAGCGGATCCGTTGAAATGGGCGGAGATCCCGGAGTTCACGGGTTTCCACTCCTCGCTGTGAGCCCCCCCTGCAGACCCCATAACTTCGGCTCGGCCAGTTTCGCCAGCGACCACGGCGTGCGCTTCTGTTATGCGACTGGAGCGATGGCCAACGGCATCGGCTCTGCCGAACTGGTCGAGGCGATGGGCCGTGCCGGGATGCTCGCCTTCTTCGGAGCCGCTGGTTTGGGGCCGGATACGGTGGAGGACGCCATCGACCGGATCTCGACGCGTTTGGGAGATCTCCCCTGGGGATTCAACCTGATCCACAGCCCTTACGAGCCGCTGCTCGAAGAGGCGGTCGCCGACCTTTACGTGCGCCGCGGAGTGACTCGCGTATCGGCCTCCGCCTACATGGATCTGACCCTCCCCCTGGTTCGATACCGGCTTCACGGGATTCGTTCCGACGCCTCTGGGGAGGTGGTGACGCCGAATCGACTGGTCGCCAAGGTCTCCCGCATCGAAGTGGCGCGTAAGTTCCTTGCTCCGCCGCCATCCAGGATGTTGGCCGAACTCGTGGCGCGTGGAGACCTGTCGGAGGAGCAGGCGAGGATGGCCGAATCGATCCCCGTCGCCCAAGACCTAACCGTCGAGGCGGACTCGGGAGGCCATACGGACAATCGGCCGACCGTCGCCCTTCTCCCGACCATGCTGGCGCTACGCGATCGAATCCAGGCCGAGTACGACTACGCCGTCCCCCTCCGTGTGGGTTCCGGTGGAGGGATCTCGACGCCACACTCGGTGGCCGCAGTGTTCGCCATGGGAGCGGACTACGTCATGACGGGATCGGTCAACCAGGCGTGCCGGGAGGCGGGAACGTCCGACTCGGTGCGGCAGATGTTGGCAAAGGCGGAGCAGGCCGACGTCACTATGGCCCCTGCGGCCGACATGTTCGAAATGGGTGTCAGGTTGCAGGTGCTCAAGCGGGGAACGATGTTTCCCATGAGGGCCCATCGTTTGTATGATTTATACACGACCCATGGCGGGCTCGAAGATATTTCCGACGACGCACGAAAGAACCTCGAAGGCACGATTTTCCGTAAGCCGTTGGAGGAGATCTGGAACGAGACGCGACGCTTTTGGGAGAAACGCGACGTCACCCAGATCGAGAGGGCCGAGCGCGATCCGAAACACCGGATGGCGCTGGTCTTTCGGTGGTACCTCGGGATGTCGTCCCGGTGGGCCAACAGAGGCGAGCCGGGGCGGGAAATGGACTACCAGGTATGGTGTGGTCCGGCGATGGGAGCGTTCAACGAGTGGGTTCGAGGTAGTGCTCTCGATCCCTGGGAGAATCGGCGCGTCGTCACCGTGGCGCACAACATGTTACATGGAGCAGCTGTCATCACTCGTGCCGCTGCTCTACGCAGCCAGGGGGTGGACTTTCCCGCCACGTGTGTGGACGTGCTGCCCCGTGGTCCAGGCGAACTTGAGGAACTGCTGACTTGAGCGATCGGAATGAAGATCGGGCTGCGGCCCAGTCACCCATAGCCATCGTCGGCATGTCCTGCTTATTCCCAGGCGCGAGCAGTCTGCAGGAATACTGGGCAAACGTGCGGGACGGCGTCGACGCCATCACATCAGTCCCGGTGAGCCATTGGACGGTGGGCGACTATTTCGACGCCGATCCCAAAGCGCCAGACATGACCTATGGGCGACGAGGCGGGTTCCTCGACGCCATCGACTTCGACCCGATGGGCTTCGGGATTTCACCCCGGGACCTCGAGGCCACCGACTCCACCCAGTTGCTCGGCATGTACGTTGCCCGAGAAGCGCTGAGGGATGCCGGCTATGGGGCCGACGGCCGAGACTTCGAGCGTGAACGCACGAGCGTGATCCTCGGAGTGAGTGGGACGCTTCCTCTGGTCATCCCTCTAGGAGCCCGCCTCGGCCACCCGATTTGGAGACAGGCTCTGGTTGAAGCCGGCGTCGATGCGGAGACTAGCGAGGACGTGATCGCTCGGATCGCTGACGGATATGTGCCATGGCAGGAGAACTCCTTCCCGGGACTTCTCGCCAACGTCGTAGCTGGCCGGATCGCCAACCGGCTCGACTTGCATGGAACCAACTGCATCGTCGACGCAGCATGTGCCTCGTCATTGAGTGCCATTCATCTCGCCTCTCTCGAGCTCGAAGCGGGTCGGGCCGATATGGTCCTCAGTGGGGGCCTGGACACGTTCAACGACATCTTCATGTACATGTGCTTCTCGAAGACACCTGCACTCTCGGCGTCGGGGAACGCACAGCCGTTCAACCAGAACGCGGACGGGACGATTCTGGGCGAAGGTGTAGGCGTCGTGGCACTCAAGCGGCTAGCGGATGCCGAGCGGGACGGCGATCGTATTTACGCAGTCATCAAGGGCCTCGGGTCCTCGAGCGACGGAAAGGGTCAGGCGGTCTACGCTCCCTCTCCCGAAGGCCAGGCACGGGCGCTACGCGCGGCGTATCGAAATGCGGGTGTGACGCCTGATACAGTCGGGCTCTTGGAGGCCCACGGCACCGGCACGATCGTGGGAGATGCCACCGAAGCACGAGGCCTCACCGGCGTTTATGAGGACACCGGACGTGAGGGAACGTGGTGTGCCTTGGGCTCGGTCAAGTCGATGATCGGGCATACCAAAGCGGCAGCGGGAGCGGCAGGGCTGATCAAGGCTGTGATGGCGCTCCACCACAAAGTTCTCCCGCCCACGATCAAGGTCGAGACGCCCAACGAAGCCGTCGCTCCGAGAGAGACGCCCTTCTACGTCAACACCGAAAAGCGTCCGTGGTTGCCGGAGAGCCGTCATCCTCGTCGGGCCGGAGTGAGTGCATTCGGTTTCGGCGGCAGCAACTTCCACTGCGTCGTCGAAGAGTACGAATCGCAGGCGACCCTCGTGGATTGGGACGGCCGTGATCAGATCTTCGCCTTCTCGGCTAAGAGCCGCGAGGCCCTGGCATCGAAACTGAAAGACTTCGAGGCAGGATCCACATGGGCGGAGATCCGTGGGCAGGCGGCTGAAACGCGTTCTGCCTTCGATGCCTCGCATGAGGTACGGCTGCTCATGGTGGTGCAGCGGGATGGAAGGTCCCCTGTGGACCTCATCACCTTGGCGCTGCCCCAGCTGGAGGATGCCCGGTCGGCGTGGAGCTTGCCGCAGGGAGTGTTTTTCGGGTCCGGTTCGTCGAAGGGAGGATGGGCCGCCTGTTTCCCCGGCCAGGGGGCCCAGTACGTCGGCATGTTAAGCGAGCTCGTGTGCCGGTTCCCGGTTGCCGCCGACACGCTCGCCGCCGCAACCGAGGCCACCCCCGGGTTGGTCGACAATCTCTATCCACACCCCGCGTTCAACGCCGATTCCAGAGCCGAGCAGGAAGCCGAGCTCAGAGCGACCCAGACCGCCCAACCGGCCCTCGGCGCTGTGAGTCTTGGTGCTTTCCGCGTCCTCGAACAGTTCGGCATCATCCCCGATGCGACGTGCGGACACAGCTACGGTGAGCTGGTCGCGTTGTGTGCGGCGGGCCGCTTAGGGCCCAAGGAACTGTACGAGCTTTCGCGCCTCCGGGGTGATCTCATGGACGGCGGCGAAGGCGATCACGGCTCGATGCTGGCCGTTGCCGCCGAGTCCGAGCGAGTCCAAGCGCTCATCCAGAGGCACGATCTCGACTTGGTGGTAGCGAACCACAACGCGCCGCTTCAGGTGGTGTTGTCGGGTGTGACCACCGAGATCGATCGGGCGACGGACATTCTGTCCCACGAAGGCCTCCGGACCAAAAAGCTGCCTGTTTCGGCCGCATTTCACAGTAGGTTGGTGGCCGACGCCGCCGCACCGTTCGCCGAAACGCTCAAAGGCATCGAGCTGGCCAAGAGTGCGGTGCCGGTATATGCGAACACGACAGGCACGAGCTACCCGAAAACTCCCGCTGCAGCACGGAAGGTGCTGGCCAAGCAGATGGACTCACCCGTGGACTTCGTGCAATGTGTGAAGGCCATGTTCGACGACGGGGTCCGAACATTCGTCGAGGTCGGGCCCGGCCGACGCTTGTCCGGACTCATCGGGGAGATCTTGGCCGGTGAGGAGGTCACGGTCGTGGCCATGGACGCCTCGTCCGGACAGCGCCCTGGCCTGGTAGATCTGGCCCGCACGCTGGCTCAGTTTGCAGCGGCCGGACATGCAGTCGCCCTCGACCGGTGGGACGAAGGTGCCCTCGAGGCATGGCGGCTCGAAGCGGCGCAAGAGAAACCGGCCTTGACCGTGAAGATCAGCGGGGCGAATCACGTGACCGAACGCCCCAAGCGTCCTCCCAGGGTCGCGGCGCCGATACCTGTGGCAAGTACGACCGGGCCGGCAGCCTCGGCACTATCCACGTCCGAACCAGCCGCCACGCCGACGTCCGACCCACAGGTACTTGCCGAAGCAATCCGGGCGAGCCAAGCGAGCTTGGCCGCACTGGTACGGCTCCAGGAACAGACGGCCGAAGTGCATCGACGGTTCCTGGAATCGCAGGAGCGGACGATTCAGGCCATCATCCAGCATGAGAGTGTGCCCGTTCCCGGTGACGCCGTTGTGCCCGCATCAATAGAGATTCCGCCCGCATTGCCGGCGCCGCCGACCGTACAGATTCCACTCGCGGCACAGATACCAGATGCCCAGGCCGACACCCCTGCGGGTGCACCCGCCGGCACAGCGGCCGAAACACCCGTGGCCGCACTCGGCAATACACCGGTGGACGCACCGATGCGGGTAGTGCCCGGCGTGGCTGCGGCGCTGCTTTCGGTCGTTTCGGAGAAGACGGGTTACCCAGAGGAGATGCTCGACCTTTCCATGGGCCTGGACGCCGACCTCGGCATCGATTCGATCAAGCGGGTCGAGATCCTTTCCGCATTGCAGGAGCGCCTCCCTGAGGCCCCCACCATCACTCCGGAGCGTCTCGGAGAAATACAGACCCTCGGCCACATCGTCGATTTCTTGGGTGGATCCGCGGAAACCTCCACGAGCGGCGGCAACGCCTCCAGCGGCGATGTGGCCGCTGCGGTCCTGGACAAGCGGGACGGACCCTCGGTGCACAGTGCAGTGCCAGAGCCGAACAGAGCAGCCGATTCAACCGCGAATAGTGTCGTCGCGGATACAGGGAACGGAGTAGGCGCATCAACAACGAATGGTGTCATCGCGAGTGCGGCGAACGGGGCCGGCGGTGCGACGGATAGCGGTACGGTGGTCGCGGAGGTTGTTCTGGGCGTGGTCGCCGAAAAGACGGGCTACCCCGTAGATATGCTCGATGTCTCGATGAACCTCGACTCCGACCTCGGCATCGATTCCATCAAGCGGGTCGAGATCCTTTCCGCCCTTCAGGAAGTCCTTCCAGAGGCCCCACTCGTTCCCCCGGATCAACTGGGGGAGTTGCGAACGTTGAGCCAGATCGTCGACCTCTTATCGAGCGAGGCGGAATCCGTCCCGGCGCCTTCTTCGCCCGAATCAGCGGAGTACGTTTCGCAGGACGCGGCAGATGAAATCCCGTCCATGTCCGACGACATTGAGCGCTTCGTTCCCACGCTCCGCCCCGTCCAGGGTACAGGGGACCTCATCGGGCTCCCGGCGGGCTCCAAGATCTGGGTGACCAAGAGTGGTGATGTCCTGTCGGGCCAGATCGTGGAGGAGTTGAGCGCCCAGGGGTTCGCGGCGGAAGAGATCGAACTGGGCGAAGATGGACATGACCCTCCCGACGAACTGGCCGGACTCATCGTCGTTGTGCCCCCTCAGGTCACGGACGAGGACATCCTTTTCGGCTTCGGGCGTATGCGGGCGATGGCGCCCGTTCTCCGCCGGGCGGCGCTACAAGGTGGCGCCCTCCTGTGTAGCGTCACAGCCCTCGGTGGTGGTTTCGCTCTCGACGCCCCGCCGCCCGAGGATGTCGATCCAACGGGTGGTGCCTGGGGGGGAATGTTAAAGACGGCGGCCGCCGAATGGACCGACGTCAATTGCCGGACGATCGACGTCGATCTCTGCCGGGAGGGGCTCGCCGCGGAGATCGTGCGGCATGCGCTATCCCAAGGGCCTGTGGAGATCGGCCTGGGTCCCGACGGCCCCCAAACGGTGGTTCTCGAACCCCGATCGGTCCAGCCCGTAGCGGGATCCTTCCCCGACTCGGACGACACGGTGTTGATTACCGGAGGAGCCCGTGGTGTGACCGCCGAGGTCGCGATAGCGATGGCCGAGGCCGGGCAGCCGCGACTCATCCTCATGGGGCGCAGTCCGGAGCCCGAAAAGGAGCCTGATTGGCTGATCGGACTCAACAGCGAGGCCGAAATCAAGAGGGCGATCCTGACGCACGTGGGTCCGAGTATCACCCCCCACGAGGTTCAGGCCGAATTCAGCCGCGTCCGCGCTGGTAGGGAGATCCGCCGCACAATCGGGCGTATCTCCCAGGCCGGTTCCGAGGTCGCTTACCGTTCCACCGATGTGCGAGACGCCGACGCGGTCCGTCAGACCCTCGCCCCGCTCATCGAGGAATACGGACCCGTCACGGGGCTCGTACATGGAGCCGGCGTGCTGGCCGACCGAAACATCGAGGACAAGAGCGACGATGATTTCGCCGAGGTCTACGGGACGAAGGTCGGCGGACTCCGCTCGGTGCTGAAGGCCATTGGTGAGAATTCTCTCAAGGCGATGGTGCTGTTCTCGTCCTCGACTGCACGGTTCGGACGCCGAGGACAGGTCGACTACGCGGCAGCGAACGAAGTCCTGAACAAGGTGGCACAAGCGGAAGCGGCACGGCGGGACGGGTGCCGCGTCGTGTCGGTCAATTGGGGGCCGTGGGATGGAGGAATGGTGACCCCCGGCTTGAGGGCCGTTTTCGCCGATGAAGGTATCGAGGTGATCGGCATGCAAAGCGGTGCAGCCTACCTCCTCGACGAGATCGCCGTGTCTGACGGACCGGCGGAGGTTCTCATTCTCGGGGGCGGATCGCAGATCCCTCACGTCGGATCACCTCCGGCCCCGGGGAGGAACGAGGGGGCTCACGCCTCCGCGAACGGCCCCAGCACGGGCAGGAACGGGACGGGGGCGGCGGAGAACGGGACCGGCGCCGCAGGGGTCGGCAAGGCCGCCGTAGAGAACGGCACCAGCGCCGCGGGGAACAGCACGAGCACGGCATGGAAAGGTGCCGCCGCTTCGCCCTCGGCGGAGCTACCTACGGTGTTCGAGCGCACCATCACCACGGACACCCACGACTTCATGGCGTCCCACGTCCTCTCAGGCCGTGCGGTGCTGCCGGCCGCGATGACGCTCGAATGGCTGGCTCACGGTGCCCTCCACGGGAACCCCGGATTGCGCTTCGTTGGCGTCGACGACCTACGTGTATTCAAGGGAGTCCTCGTTGACCCCAACGAGTCCATACAGATCCGTATTTGTGCGGACAAGGCCCAGAAGCGGGGCAACGAGTTCCTAGTCGTGGCGGAGCTCTGCAGTGACGGCAGCAATGGCCGCCGGGTTCTGCATGCGCGAGCCGTCGTCGTGTTAGCCGCCGAGCAACCGAACGCCGGCACCGCCAAAGTCTCGGGCGATCTGCCCCCCCTGGATCAGTCGATCGAAACGATCTACGCCGAGACGCTCTTCCATGGCCCAAAAATGCGTGGGCTGTTGGCTGTCGAGAGCTGTGGGGACGCGGGGCTGGTGGCGCGCTGCCGGGTCGCCCCGCCTCCACGGGACTGGATGGAGGAGCCCGTGCGAAGCCGCTGGATCGCCGATCCGCTCGTCTTGGACAGTGGGCTCCAGGCGATGATTGTCTGGACCTCCGACCGTGTGGGCGAGTTGTCGTTGCCCTCGCGGTTCACACGCTATCGCCAGTTTGTGTCGTCGTTCCCCAAGGAGGGGGCGCGCATCGTCATCAACGTGCATGAACGGGCGAACGGCAAGGTCGTTTCCGATATCGATTGGATCGGCGATGACGGAAACTTGCTCGCCCGCCTCGAAGGTTACGAATCCGTGGTGGACTCTTCTTTGAGCAAGGCGTTCCGTCACAACCGACTCGACGAGAGCGCACCCACGAGGGCGTAACCGGAATGCCCGAGCCGATTGCCATCGTCGGACTCGGAGGAGTGCTCCCCGGCGCCGCGACACTCGACGACTTCTGGAGTGTTGTTGAGGCGGGGGTGGACACGGCCTCCGACCCACCTCCCGACCGGTGGTGCCTTGCTCTCGATCGTGCCTACTCGACGGACCAGGCACAACCCGATCGTGTGCACTCACCCCGTGCCTGCTTCGTCCGTGATTTCCAACTCGACCCCCAAGGGATCGACCTCCCCTCAGAGTTGATCGAATCTCTCGATCCCATGGTGCACCTGGCGCTGCACGCGGGGCGGCAAGCTTGGCGGGACTCCGTAGCCGATGCAGTCGATCCCGCCCGTGTGGGCGTGATGCTGGGTAACATCGTCCTTCCCACGGCATCTGCCTCGGCGATGGCAGATTGGATTCTCGGCCGAAGCTTCGAGCGAGAACTCTTCCGGGCGGCGGGTGTGCCCATGCCCCCTGAAACCCGAGCACCCGTGGCCGCGATCAACCGATGGGTCGCGGGCCTCCCGGCGGCGATGGTTGCCAAGGGGCTGGGCCTCGGAGGTGATCGATTCTGCATCGACGCCGCCTGTGCGTCGTCGCTATTTACGGTGGAACTCGCCGTGGACGCCCTACGGCAGGGACGCCTTGACGCGGTGCTCGCTGGCGGGCTTTCACGACCGGATTCGCTCTACACGCAGATGGGGTTTTCGCAGCTGCTCGCTGTCTCGCCTACGGGCCGGTGCTCCCCGTTCGACCGCAAGAGCGACGGCCTGGTCGTGGGCGAGGGAGCAGGTGTCCTCGTTCTGAAGCGTCTGTCGGACGCACGGGGGCACGGCGACCGGATCCGTGCGGTGATACACTCCGTTGGGCTTTCCAACGATGTCGAGGGCAGTCTCCTCGCTCCCAGTCGAGAGGGCCAATTACGCGCCATGCAGGGAGCCTACCGAGCCGCGGGATGGACGCCGAGTCAGGTGGACGTGGTCGAGTGCCACGCCACGGGCACGCCAGTCGGAGATTCCGTCGAGTTCGCAAGCCTCCAAGCACTTTGGACGGAGGGGAAGTACGAACCGGGCCAGTGTGTGATCGGGTCAGCCAAGTCGAATACCGGCCATCTGCTCACCGGAGCCGGAGCCGTGGGACTCCTGAAGACAGTGCTGGCGATGGAGAACCAGGTTCTCCCACCCACCGCCAATTTCGAAGAGCCCGGAGACAAGATCGATCTGGAGGGCAGTCCATTTCGTGTGCTCGCCACCGCCGAACCGTGGAAGTCCCCTTCCGATCATCCACGCCGGGCGGCCGTCAGCGGCTTCGGCTTCGGGGGGACCAACGCCCACGTGCTTCTCCAAGAGCCGACCGAACCGACCAGAGGACGGTCGGCCGTCAGTGTCGCGGAGAGGCCTCACGCGAAGAAGCCTCATGCGGACCAGCCTCGCGCGGAGCAGCCTCGCGCGAAGAATGGGACAGACGTGGCGATCGTCGGGTTGGGAGCTCGAGTTGGTCCCTGGAAGAACGTCATCGAAGTCGGAGACCGGTTGATGGGCAGAGGCGAAAATCATCCCGCCCGCGCCAAGGTGAATCACTGGGGTCTTGCGGGCGCTCCCGCTGGCTGGTTTATCGAGGATCTCGAGATTCCGATCGGTCGATTCAAGATCCCTCCCCGGGAGGTCGAAGAGGCCCTTCCCCAACAGATGCTCATGCTTCAGGTGGCAGAGCACGCGATCGCCGACGCGGATCTCAACCAGGTCGATCGCCTCCGGACCGGTGTCTTTGTGGGGATCGAACTCGACCTCAACACGACGAACTACCACCTCCGTTGGGCCGCTCGGTCCCATGCGGGCGATTGGGCGCAGCGACTCGGGCGCCCCTCGCACGGCGAAGAGTTCGACCGGTGGGTAGACGAACTCTGCGATTCGCTCACACCCGCACTCAACGCGAACCGCACCATTGGCGGGCTCGGTTCGATCGCGGCCAGCCGCGTCGCCCGAGAGTTCGGACTGGGCGGACCGAGCTACGTGATATCGAGCGAAGAAACCTCCGGCCTCTCCGCCCTCTACGCCGCTTCGCGCGCGCTCCAGCAGGGCCGTATCGATTGCGCCGTCGTCGGGGCGGTCGACCTGGCAGGCGACGTGCGTTCTCTGATCTCCCTCGAGAGCACGGACGGGTTGGCCAAACCAGGGGATTCGCCCTCGTTCGGTGAAGATTCGGTGGGGATCCTACCGAGCGACGGCGCCGTCGCGCTCGTATTAAAACGTACAGAGGACGCCGAGCGAGACGGCGACCGTGTGTATGCGATCATAAGAGCGATCGGGACTGCCGGCGGCGATTCGAGCTCTCCCGATTTCAGATCCCCCCCTTCGGATTCTCCCGATTCGGGCTCTTCCTACAGGGAATCGATTCGCAGAAGCTGTGAGGACGCCGGCGTCCCCGCGCGAGACATCCCCTACGTGGCGGTGCATGGTAGCGGGATCGCAGAGCGGGACCAAGCGGAAACGACCGCACTTTCCGATGCCTTCGGGCCGGACACTGTGCTCGGTTATGCGAAGGCGCGTGTAGGGCACACAGGTGCCGCGGCCGGCCTCATATCGGTACTGAGTGCGACCCTCTCGCTGTACCGGCATGTCCTGCCCGCGACTCCGAAAGGCCGCGGCCGGGGACTCACCCATCTGTGCGACCCCACACCCTGGGTTCGGGATCGCGTCGACGGTCCGCGTCGGACTGGCGTCCTCGCGGTTTCGCGTGGCGCCTCCTGCTCCCACGTGATTCTGGAGGAGGCTGAAGCGGAGGCGGCCGAGGCGGCGGCGGCCGAGTCGCCGAGGACCGGGACCGACGCCCGGGCCACCTGGCGGGGCGATCTTCCGCTGAACGAAGGGCTCTTCGTCGTCGAAGGGGGCGACAGTGGGGAAATCGTGGCGGGTCTACGGAGCCTCATGGACGCGGCAACCGAGACAGCCGGACCGCGGGCGACCGCAAGCCACAGGCCGGCAGTTATCCACCGTCTTGCGAAGGACTGGTGGGAAGGCCACCCCAGCCGCCCCAATGCCCCGCTCGCCATCACGCTGATCGCCCGAGATGCCGCCGAGTTGAGCGCCCTGGCCCGGTCCGCCGCGGACCAACTCGAGCGGGGGGACGACCCATCGGACCGGAGCGCTGGCCGCGTGTTCTTCTCACGCGACCCCCTTGGGCCGAAGGGAGAATTGGCCTTCGTCTACCCCGGATCAGGAAGCCAATACGCCGGCATGGGACGTGAACTCTGTCTCCAATGGCCGGAGATTCTGCGTGCTCAAGACCGTTGGAATGACCGGCTGAGATCGCAACTCAAGGCTGCCAAAATCTGGGGGAACGGTTCGGACATCGGGGACGCCAGGACGGTCATTCTTTCGCAGGTCGCGCTCGGCACGATCGCGACGGACCTGATGACCGGGTTCGGCATCCGCCCGGACGCGGTCGTAGGCTACTCTCTCGGCGAGACGGCCGGACTTTTCTCGGTGGGTGCGTGGCATGAGCGGGACGAGATGCTCCGACGGGTAACGGAAAGTGAGTTGTTCGTAAGCGATCTGACCGGACGCTGCGACGCCGCTCGGAAAACCTGGAGAGTCGCGGAGGACGCAGAGGTGGAATGGAGCGTGGGCGTAGTCGAGACGCCGGACGCTCGGGTGCGGGAGGTCCTGGAGGAGCTTGACCGAGTGTATTTGCTCATCATAAACACTCCGGACGAGTGCGTGATCGGCGGCGACCGTTCGGCGGTGCAGAAAGCCGTTGAGATGCTCGGATGTCCCTTCCATGCTCTGGAAGGCATCCCGACAGTGCATTGCGAGGTCGCCACAGAGGTAGCGGAGGAGTACCGAGACCTACACGTGCTGCACACCCGCCCACCGGAGGGCATTCGTATCTACAGCGGAGCCTGGGGTGAGGCGTACGAGGTGGATCAGAACCGGGCGGCGGACTCGCTATTAGCCCAGGCGATCCAAGGAGTGGACTTCCCGAAAACGGTGCGCCAAGCCTATGACGATGGTGTGAGAATCTTCCTGGAGATGGGCCCGGGCGGATCGTGCGTCAGGATGATCCACAAGATCCTCGACGGCGTCCCGTTCCGGGCGCGCTCGATCTCCTCTTCCACCCAGGATGAGCCCTCCGCGGTCCTCCGCGCGCTCGGAATGCTCATCGCGGAGCGGGTCCCCGTCGATCTGGCCCAGCTTTACCCAGAGGGCGGGCTTACTGAAGACGAGTCAGGTCCAGTCACCCGGATTCCAGTCGGGCGGGCAAGCTTCGGACGCATGCCGCTAATGCCGTTAACGCCGCCAATCCCGCGATCCGACGGATTCCGCGAGGCCCCGGACGATGGTCACCGCCCGTCGAAGGGTCCATCCCTGGTCCCGCTACCATTGGACTCGGGAATCGTCCCGGCTGAACTGAGCGAAGCGGTCCGAGCGGCCGAGACGACGATCCAGGCCCACGAGGCTTTCCTCCGGGCTGCGCAACGGACACAGGAACTCGCTCAGGCCGAATACGCCAGGCAGCAAGAACTGATTCGGTCGCTCACGGACGATGGCAAAGCCGTCGCCGTCGGTGGACCTCCCATCCCGGCCGTTGGGACTCCCATCTCCTCGGCTGCGACTGTGCCAATTGCCGGGCCTTCTTCCGGTACGCTCGCGATGGATCGGGACCTGCTCATGGAGTTCGCGATCGGATCGGTCGGCCGGGCCCTCGGGGAGCGCTTCGCTCACGTGGACGCACACCCGACGCGTGTTCGTCTTCCCGACGAACCGCTCATGCTCGTCGACCGTGTCACGGAGATCGAGGCAGAACCACAATCGATGACGTCCGGGCGGATCGTGACCGAGCATGACGTTCTCGAGGGTGGGTGGTACCTCGACGGCGGGCGGATGCCAACATGCGTCGCCGTGGAAGCCGGCCAAGCCGATCTGCTTCTGTCGGGCTACCTCGGGATCGACTCAGAGACCCAGGGCATGGCCGTCTATCGTCTGCTCGACGCGGTGGTCACCTTCTACTCCGAGCTCCCGCCTCCCGGACAAGTCGTGCAATACGACATCCGCATTCTCCAGTTCTTCCGGCAGGGCGACACCTGGCTCTTCCGCTTCCAGTTCGACTCCACAGTGAACGGCCGGCTGCTCCTGACGATGCGCGAGGGGACCGCGGGCTTCTTCACTCAGTCTGAGCTCGACGCCGGCAGAGGGATCATCGGGAGCGGCATCGAACAGCAGGAACGGGCTGGGAGTCGCCCCGCCGACTGGCGGGACCTGGTACCGATGCAAAAGGACGACCTCGGGGAAGAACGACTGGCGGCGCTTCGTGCGGGAGATCTGGTCGGCGCCTTCGGGGGGGATTTCTTGGGCCTGCACATCACACGGCCACTTACGATCCCGGGGGAACGCATGCGGCTGGTCCACCGCGTCACCGAGCTCGATCCCGAAGGGGGGCGGTACGGGATCGGCAGTATCGTGGCGGAAGCCGACATCCATCCGGACGACTGGTTCCTGACGTGCCACTTCTCCGATGACCAGGTGATGCCGGGAACCCTGATGTACGAGTGCTGCCTCCATACACTTCGAATTTTTCTCCTGCGCATGGGCTGGATCGCGGAGGCCGAGAGCGCGGCGTGGCAGCCCGTCGTGGACGTCAAAAGTCGGCTTCGGTGCCGTGGGCAGGTGCTCGCTTCCACGAAGAGGGTCACGTACGAGATTCATCTGCGTGAGGTGGGCTATCAGCCGGAGCCCTACACGATCGCCGATGCGCTCATGTACGCAGATGGAAAACCGATCGTGGAGATCGGCGACATGTCTGTCCGTCTGACCGGCACGGACCGGCAGAGGATCGAGGAGATGTGGGCACACCGAAGCCCAGGTCGGGAGGCAGCCCCTGCGAGCGTCGAGTCCACGGCAGGCGACGTCCAGCTCGCCACGCCCGACAGCTCGATCCTCTACGACAAGAAGAGCATCCTCGCATTCGGCAGCGGCAAACCCTCCGAGGCGTTCGGAGCAGCTTACGACGTTTTCGACGAAGGCGAACGCCGCATCGCGCGCCTGCCCCGCCCCCCGTACCAATTTCTGGACCGGGTCTCGGCGGTCGAGGGGGAGCCTTTCCTGATGCAAGCCGGCGCGAAGGTCACTACCCACTTCGATGTGCGTCCAGATCATTGGTACTTCGGGAATAATCGCCAACACGAAATGCCATTTGCCGTCCTCCTCGAAGTGGCGCTCCAGCCCTGCGGATGGCTGGCCGGGTACGTGGGATCGGCTTTGACATCCGAGGACAACCTGCGATTCCGTAATCTCGGTGGAGAGGCGACCCGGTTGGCGCGCCTCACGGCCGCCGAGGACGTGATCACGACACGCGTCGAGCTGACGAACGTGTCGGCATCGGGCGGTATGATCATCCAGCATTACACCATGGCCCTGGATAGCGAACACCTCGGGCCTCTCTACGAGGGCACGACCTACTTCGGCTTCTTCTCCGACCAGGCCCTGGCGGACCAGGTCGGCATTCGCGACGTGTCGATCCATGAGCCCAGCGCGGCCGAGATGGAGAGAAGCCGTAGCCTGGTGATGCCACACGAGGCGCCCTTCCCCGAGCAGCGCTTTCGTATGGTCGATCAGATCGATCACCTCGTAGCGGACGGCGGCGCCGGTGGGCTCGGGTGGGTCCAGGGTTCGATCACGGTCGATCCGAGCGCGTGGTTCTTCGGGGCCCACTTCTACCAGGACCCGGTTTGGCCCGGCTCACTCGGCCTGGAGGCATTCATTCAGTTACTCAAGGTGTACGCCGTCGACCGGTGGGATCTGGATGAGAGCACCGAATTCGCGACGATGGCCGGTGGAGAGCGCCACCGCTGGACGTACCGTGGACAGATCGTGCCGGGTTGCGAGCGGGTAGAGGTTTTCGCCAGCATCACTACCGTGGACGACGCCCACAAGCGCGTGCGGGCCGACGGATTCCTCACGGTGGACGGCCGGACCATCTACACGATGAACGATTTTACCTTGGATGTGATCGCTTGAGATATAGCCGCGTTGTCATCGAGAGCTTCGGGTATGAGCTCGCCCCGTGTGTGGTCACGTCCGAAGAATTGGAGCACCGGCTCGCTGCGGTCTACCACAAGCTCCATGTCCAACCGGGACAACTCTTTCAGATGACCGGTATTCAAGAGCGCCGTTATTGGGAGCCAGGTTATACGGTATCCGAGGGGGCTACCGCGGCGGCCGAGCACGCACTCCGTGACTCCCCCGTGCCGGCGAATGCCATCGACATGTTGATCTACGCCGGTGTCTGCCGCGAGCACTTCGAACCGGCGACGGCGTGTCACGTCGCGGCCGGCCTCCGACGAGCCGGCCACATCATCGACCCGTCGGCGCATGTCTACGACGTCAGCAATGCTTGCCTCGGGGTGCTGAACGGGGTGCTCGACATCGCCAACCGCATCGAATTGGGACAGATCCGAGCGGGCATGGTGGTGAGCTGTGAGACCGCGCGAGACATCGTCGATACCACGATCACACGGTTGACCAACAATCCGGTGATAGAGGAGTTCAAGACCGCCATCGCCACGCTAACCGGCGGGTCGGCCGCCGTTGCCGTGATTCTGAGTGACGGGTCTTTTGGAGAGTCCGAGCGGCGGCGTCTCCGGGGAGCCGTGGTCGAAAACGCACCAGAGCATCACATGTTGTGCCGTTGGGGTCTGGAGCCCCATCCAGACGGGCAAGCGAACGGAACCGAAGCGAGCCTGAGAGAGTTCGCCAGCACCGACGCCGCCGCCGTCCTCGAGCACGGCGTCGCCCTGGGGTCACGTACGTGGGACAAGTTCCTCGCGGAGTTGGAGTGGTCGGTGGAGAACGTGGATCGCACGGTGTGCCACCAGGTCGGTTCAGCCCATCGGGACGTCATGCTGCGGACCATGGGCCTGTCTCATGAACAGGACTTCGTGACGTATGATTACCTCGGAAATACCGGGACGGCCGCCCTCCCCGTTGCCGCTGCGCTAGCACACGAACGGGGATTCCTGGCACCTGGCCACCGTGTGGGACTTCTCGGCATCGGCAGTGGTCTCAACTGCATGATGCTCGGAGTGGACTGGTGAGCGGGCTCTACCCGTTCGCACCGCACTACCACGATCTCGGCAGTCGCTCCCAGGGCGGCGGTAACTCCGAAGGCGGCGATAACTCCGAAGGCGGCGGCCACCGCATGCACTACGTGGACGAAGGCCAGGGAGACCCGGTTGTTATGGTCCACGGCAACCCGAGTTGGTCCTTTTACTATCGGGACCTCATCAGCCAGCTGAGGTCGAGCCACCGAGTGATCGCTCCGGATCACATCGGGTGTGGGCGCTCCGACAAGCCGAACGACGATTACTACGAATACACGTTATCGACACGCGTGGCGGACCTGAGGAGCTTGGTCGACTCGCTGGACCTTCGTGACATCACGTTGGTGGTGCACGACTGGGGCGGGATGATCGGGATGGCCTGGGCGGCCCAGCACCCGGATCGGATCGCGAAGTTGGTAGTCATGAACACTGCCGCCTTCCCTCTGCCCGCCGGTAAGACCCTCCCCGCGTCGCTTGCGCTGGCCCGCACTCCTGGGATCGGCGCCCTGCTCGTCCGGGGGGCCAACGCCTTTTCGCGGGGCGCCGTACGGTATTGTGTGACGCGCCGGCCAATGCCCAAGGCAGTGGCCGCCGGTTACCTGGAGCCGTACGACAGCTGGGCGCATCGCATCGCCGTGCATCGTTTCGTGCAGGACATTCCGCTCAAGGAAAAAGACCGTGCGTACCCGGTCATGAAGGAAACGGGGGACGCTCTCATCCACCTGGCCGACAAACCGATGTTGATTTGCTGGGGTCTCAAGGATTTCGTTTTCGGCCACCAATTCCTCGACGAATGGGTTCGCCGATTCCCGGGTGCCGAGGTCCACCGCTTCGAGGACTGCGGTCATTATGTCCTGGAAGACGCGGGAGAGGAGATCGTTCCGCTCGTCCATAAATTCGTCGACGCGCCTCCAAGAAGTCACCCGGACGGTCATCCCAAAACCCAGCCGATGGACAGTTCGGCATGATCGGAGATGGGGACGGTCCGCCGCCTGACAGATCTGACGCGGCCGTCGAGCGATTGCCCGACCAGTCCCCTGACCATATCAATGTCGCCGCATTCCTGGCCGACCTGGCCCGGAGCCAACCGGGCGCTCTCGCGGTGGCGGTATCCGACGGGCGAAACCCGGACAGGACGGCCCGTTATGCCGAGCTGACCGCGCTCGAACTGCATCGCCGCTCAGATCGGATCGCCCACGCGCTGGTCGGGGTTGGGATCGGCCCAGGCGTTCGAACTGTCCTCATGGTGAAACCCAGTCTCGACTTCTTCTCTTTGACCTTTGCGATGCTGAAGGTCGGGGTGATACCAGTCATGGTGGATCCGGGCATGGGGACCAAGAATCTGGCCGAGTGCCTCGGCGAGGCGGAGCCGGAGGCCTTTATCGGTGTCCCCAAGGCACAAGCGGCGAGGGTCATATTCGGGTGGGCGAAGCAGACCGTAAGAACCAATGTGACCGTAGGGCGCAGGTTCTTCTGGGGAGGGCATACACTAAGCAAGTTGGAGGCGCAGGCGTCGAGCGACCCCTTCCCGATCCTCCAGCCGGACCCGGAACAAACGGCTGCGATCCTTTTCACGAGCGGGAGCACAGGGGTGCCCAAGGGGGTCGTCACACCGTTCCGGGTCTTCGCGGCGCAGGTGCAGGCGCTCAGAAACGTATACGCCATCCAGCCAGGGGAGCGCGACCTGGCGACCTTCCCGCTCTTCGCGCTGTTCGGTCCGGCCCTCGGCATGGCCTCGGTGGTCCCTGATATGGACGCGAGCCGCCCGGCGGAGGCCAATCCCCAACGCCTCTTCGAAGCGTTCCGGGATTATGACTGCACCAATCTGTTCGCCTCTCCGGCCCTCATCGCAAAACTGGGGCGCTACTGTGTCGATCAGGGTCTTACACTGACCTCTCTTCGGCGAGTCATCTCGGCCGGGGCGCCGGCGTCGAACCCAGCACTCGAGCGATTTCAACGGTGTCTTCCGGGGGGCGTCGAGGTCCTGACCTCCTACGGAGCGACCGAATGCCTGCCGGTCACCATGCTCGGAAGTAGAGAGATCCTACGGGAGACACGACAGCTCACGGACCAGGGCGGCGGCGTGTGCGTGGGCCGCCCGGCCCCCGGGATGGACGTTCGTATCGTGCCGATCCATGACGAACCGATCGGGTCGTGGTCCGAAGACCTCGCGCTCCCCCGGGGGGAGATCGGCGAGATCGTGGTGCGAGGAGCGGTCGTGACACCGTCCTACTACAAGCGGCCCCAAGCTACGAAGCTCGCCAAGATTCCTACTGAGAACGGCGACATCTGGCACCGGATGGGCGATGTCGGCTACTTCGACGAGCAGGGCCGACTCTGGATGTGCGGCCGGAAGGGCCACCGTGTAGACGCCGAAACGGGTACCCTGTACACGATCCCCTGTGAAGCCGTTTTCAACACACATCCGGCCGTTCGACGAAGCGCCCTTGTGTCCGTCAAGAGAGAGGGCATGACCACACCGCTGCTCTGCGTAGAGCGGGTGAAGGGAGCTACAATCGAAAACGGGCGACTCACCGAAGAGTTGCTGGAGATCGCCCTGAGCCATGAACACACCCGGGCCATCGCCACCGTGCTTTACCACCCCTCCTTTCCCGTAGATGTTCGCCACAACGCCAAGATCTTTCGCGAGAAGCTGGCGGTGTGGGCCCAGAGGGAGTTGGCATCGCGGCGGGGTGCCCACTCGTGAAGGCACTGGTGACCGGAGCCGGCGGCTTCGTTGGGGGAGCCATCGCCCGGGCCCTCCGGGAGCGGGGGGATGACGTCAGAGGCTTCTCCCGTGGAGAGCACGCGGCGCTGGCGGCCTACGGTATCGACCAGTATCAGGGGAATGTGGCGGATTCCGAAGCCGTGGCCGGCGCTGCCCGTGGGGTCGACATCGTCTTCCACGCCGCCGCGAAGGTAGGGGCAGGAGGCCGGCGCGCCGACTTCTACACTACAAACGTCACGGGCACCGCGAACGTGCTCGCGGCCTGCCGGGAGTGCGGCGTGCTGGCGCTCGTCTACACTTCCACACCGAGCGTGGTCTCCGGACCCACGGATCTGGAAGATGCTGATGAGTCGGTGAGCTACCCCACCCACTATGATGCGGATTACGGCCGGACCAAGGCGGAAGCCGAGCGTCTTGTCCTCTCGTCCGCCTCCGACGGGCTCAAGACCGTGGCGCTCCGCCCTCCCCTCATCTGGGGCCCCGGTGACACGTCTCTACTCCCTCGCGTAATCGAGCGGGGGCGAAACGGCTGGCTCCGACGAATAAAGGGGCCGCCCACGTGGACGGATATCACTTACATCGACGACGCGGTCCAAGCCCATCTGCACGCTGCCGATCGGCTCCTGGCCGGCGGCGACGGAGCCCGCCGTATCAACGGCCGCCCCTACTTTGTGAGTTCCGGGGACCCCGTAGAGATTTGGGAGTTCATCAATGGGCTCCTCAGTGCCGGGGGCGTTCCCGCGGTTCGGAAGAGTGTATCCCTCCGCACCGCACTTCTGGTCGGATGGGCATTCGAGAAAATCCATGCACTCTCACGGGCCGAAGGTGATCCTCGCATGAGCCGCTGGATCGTGCGGCAACTCACCACTTCACGTTCGTTCAACATCAGCGCGGCAAGGCGGGATCTCGGGTACGAGCCGCGGGTGTCCCTGGAGGAAGGGATGGGCCGCCTGAAGGTTTGGTTCGAAAAGCAGGACCGGGAGCAAGCGTGAGGAGCCGCCGTGGTTGAGCATTGGCGTCCCGCTCAAGAATGGGAGCCCGCGCCCGACAATGTCATTGACGTTTGGCGCTTCGAGCTCGAGGTCCAGGACGACGATTGGGCCATCCTGGCTCCCGACGAAACCCAGACCGCTAATCGCATTGTTGCTGAAGAGAAGCGGGACCGGAAGGCCTCAGCACGGGCACACTTGCGCCGAATACTCGCCCGCTACCTGAGGACCCCTCCGCAAGATGTTCAGTTTACCTATGGAGAGCACGGAAAACCGATGCTCGCTGAGCACGACGAACCCTGTTTCAACCTGTCCCACTCGGAATCGAAGGGGCTCGCAGCCGTGTCGCGAGGAGCCCGCATCGGAGTCGACCTCGAGTTCGCACGGGAGGGGCGGGAATTTACTGAGATCGCGGATCGCTTCTTCTCCCAAGCCGAGAGTGCCGAACTCCGGGCACTCCCGCCCGAGGCCCGCCCCGCCGCGTTCTACAGGGCCTGGACTCGGAAGGAAGCCTACCTGAAAGCCTGGGGAACCGGGCTGAGCTTCGCCTCGAATCGCTTCACGCTCGACTACATCGGAGAGGGCCCAGGAGGCCTTTTGGCCACAGAGATGCCGGAAGACGACGCGTCCTGCTGGCACTTCAAGGACGTTGAGCTGGGCCCGGCCTACACGGGGGCGATCTGCTTGGAAGGCCCCGACCGCCCGATTCGGTGGTGGGCTATCTGAGCGCAAACCCACCGGAGAATCAGCTGTCACGAAATTATTGGACGAGGGCGAGTGCCCACGTCACCAAAAGGATCAACCCGCCCAGAATCATGGTTCCACCCGTCAGCCTTCCCGGCAACGGCGAATCAGGGAGAGGGATCAGCTTCTCGGTAAAAACGAACGTCGCGATGGCCGCGATCCAGAGCAGGTTCATAACGCCGCCCACGAACAGGAGCCCCATCAACACCCAACAGCATCCCACGCAGAAAACTCCATGCTCCAGCCCCATCCGAAACGCGCCTGTGATTCCCGCGCGCCAGTGCTCGGACAGGAAGTGTGCGGGTGACCAACAATGGTTCAGACAGGCGCGTTTGATCGGAGTGACCTGATATACGCCCGCCCCAATCAGAAGCCCGGACCCGATCGCAGGACTGGTCGTCACCATCATGGGGGACAACAATGCGGCTTGGTCGAGGCCCCACTGGGCCAGGGTGGCCACCACGCAGAAAGACGTCCACCCGCGCGAGTGGCAACCGACCGAGGACCTTCGCCTTCCACCTTTGGCCCGTTCGGAGAAGCCAGCAGGCGCAGCTACTCCGCTCTCAGCGCGTCGATCGGGTCGACGCGAGTGGCGCGGCGAGCCGGTATGTATGCGGCGAGCAGCGCGACCCCCGCAAGCACCATCCCCACCACCACGAACGTCGAGGGGTCCGTGGGCTCGATCTCGAACAGGAGCCCCGAGAGCAACCTGGACAGCATGACCGCAGCCACTCCTCCTAGCAGGAGCGCACCGAGCACCAACCACGCTCCCTCCCCCAGCACCATCCGAAGCACTTGGCCCTTCTCGGCCCCCAGCGCAAGGCGGACACCGAACTCCTTGGTTCGCTGGGTCACGGAGAACGCCAGTACGCCGAGCACACCGACCCCTGCCACCACCAGGGCCAGGATCGCGAAGGCGGAAAAGAGCGTTGCGTTCAAGCGCTGAGGGGCGATGTCCTCTCTCCTCAACTCGTCTAGTGTGATGACGTTGTCCACGGGCCGCTCTGGGTCCGTCTCATGGATGATCTCCGTGGTCTGGCGAACGACCGGTCCGATCTCGCCCGTCGTTCGTACGAGCATCGTCTGCGAAGGAAATCCTCCGCCGCCCGTCACTCCTGCAACACCCCCGCGCCGGCGGACGGCCTGACTCGTCGCCTGATAGATCACATGGACATCGGCTTGTGCGATCCCCACATCCCGAGTGTTGGTGACCACCCCCACCACGCGCTGCCATGGCTGCCATGCGCCGCGCGTGTTCTGCCATCGGATGCGTCTCCCGACCGGATCCTCACTCCCGAAGTACGCCCTCGAAAGAGACTCATTGATGATGACAACCGAATCGGCCTCCGGCGTGTCATCCCGGTTGAAGGAGCGCCCGCGAAGAAGTGTTGCTCCCACGGTCCGAAAATAGTCCGGACTCACGGTGTTGAAGAGCCCCGTTGGGGTCGACGCCTGAAGTTCGTCCTGGCCTTCAACCTCGATCGTGAGGGCGGCAGGCGGAGCACTCTGAAGCGGTGCCCAGGTGGCGTACGCCACACTCTGCACACCCGGATAACTCCGCATCCGGCCCACGGTCCCGTCGAACAACGTCTGCTGCTCCTCCGCCGTGAGTGATGTGAAGTTCGGTGACTCCAGTGTCACCACGGTCCCCTCCTCGAAACCCGAATCGACCCCCTGCAACCTGAACAGACTCCTCACCAAGAGGCCGGCGCCGATCAGAAGCGTGAAGGAAAGCGCAAGCTGGCTCACGACCAGCAGCCGCTGCAGCTGGCGTCTGGATATCCCACCCGAACTCCGCTCGCCCGACTGGCTCAGGGACATTCCGATCTCGGACGTGAAGGGAAGGCTGGGTGCCCACGCGAGCAGCATCGCGATTCCGATCCCCACGGTGAGCGTGAACGCAAGAACGGCACCGTCCATCCCGATTTCCTCGCTCCGGATCGTGAAGCGGTCGGCGTAGGATACCAGAAGGTCTAGACCGGCAACGGCGAGGACCAGCCCCAACCCTGCACCAGCCAGCGCGAGGATGAGGTTCTCAGTGAAGAGTTGGCGGCGGATGCGCCGTCTGCCGGCGCCCAATGCAGCCCGCACGGCCAATTCGCGCTCGCGCCGGATCAACCGCGTCAGGGACAGGTTCGCCACGTTGGCGCACGCCAAGAGAAGAACCATGAGCACCGTTCCCATCATGATCAGGAACGTGGGGCGCGCGGACTCGGTGAGTACCTCCTGCCAAGGGCGAGCGGTGATCTCGTAGCCGAACACCTCTGGATAAGACTCGCGAAATTCATCCTGGAGTCGCCGGTTGATCTGGCTCAGCTCGGCCTGGGCCACCTCGATGGTGACGCCGGAAGCGAGTCGCCCGAACACATTCGTCATGCGGTGTGTTCGGGCATCCCGCATGGCCGCGCCCATATAGTGATCGTTCGTCGTGTAGTTGGTGAAGACGTCCGGCTTCCTTCGTCCCGTGTAGTGGCTCCCCGGCTCGAGCACACCCACGACCTCTACACTCTTCGTCGTCAACTTGACGGTCTTGCCCACGATTTCGGGATCGGATCCGAACATGCGGGTCCAGTAGTCGTGCGTGAGGACCATCACGGGTGGCGCACCCGCGTCGTCGTCGCTTGGAAGTAAGGTACGCCCGTACAGAGGGCGGAGGCCGAGGACATCGAAGTAATTAGCCGTCACCAAGCCGCCGACCACACGATGGGGGTCCCCGCGTCCTATCACACTGAAATCCCAGTCCCCGAACTCGACGAACTCGTCAATCGTCGTGGACGCCGCCCTGTAATCGTCGATCTCGACGAACGAGAACGCCGCGTCGAAGGCCCCTGCCCTGTTGGCGGGCTGCTGCACGAACATGATCCGGTCGGCGTCTTGGTACGGCAGCGGCTGCAACAGCACACCGTTGATAACACTGAAGATGGCCGTGTTCACCCCGATACCGAGGCCGAGGGTAATCACGAAGGCAGCAGCGTAGGTGCGACTCTTATTCAGGCTGCGGAACACGTACCTGACTTCGGCAACGATACTGGACATGCCTTTTCCTCTCCTCGCCTTTCTAAATTGTCCGTCTGAGCCAAACCCCTCCAAGGACCCACCGGACGATCAGGCAACCACCCACCTTCGCGGCTTGACTCACCTACGGTCAAGGAGCAGGTTGGCTGTCATGACTTCGACGTATCTGAGATTGATGGCGTACTATAGGGATCGGTCCACATCGGGAGCCGGTGGCTGACACCCGCGTATCCAACACGTCACACACCAGGCGTCGCGGCTCCCGACTCGGTCGGGGGCTTTTTTTATCGTAGCTGAGCCAACAACTCGAGAAAGACGATCATGATCATCATCACGAGGCACGACGTCACCGATGAAGAACTGGACCACATCCGGGAGCGGGTGGAAGCTTTCGGGCTTCAGACCCACCTGTCCCGGGGCAAACACCGTACCGTGGTCGGATGTATCGGAGACGAGGAGGCTCTGGCAGGCGTCCCGCTCCTGTCGATCCCGGGCGTCGAGGCCGTTCACACGGTCATGAAACCCTACAAATTGGCGAACCTCCAGTTTGCCGCCGAACCCACGAGAGTTCAGCTGGGCGGCATTGCCGTCGGCGATACATCAGTGGCGGTCGTGGCGGGCCCGTGTTCGGTGGAGGGCATCGAAATGCTCTCCGAGACAGCCCAGCGAGTCCAGAAGGCAGGAGCGGTAGGGCTTCGCGGCGGTGCGTTCAAGCCGCGTAGTTCACCCTACTCCTTCGGTGGGCTGGGCGAAGATGGGCTCAAGATACTCGCCGACGTCCGTGCCGAGACCGGCCTCCCGGTCGTGACCGAAGTCATGGATCCACGCCAGGCGGACCTGGTCGCCGAATACGCCGACGTGCTCCAGATCGGAGCCCGCAACATGCAGAATTATACCCTCCTTACGGAGGTCGGCAGACTCCACCGACCGATCCTCCTCAAACGTGGAATGTCGGCCACGGTGGAGGACCTGCTCCTGGCCGCAGAGTACATCATGAAGCAGGGGAACGAGAACGTGATCCTCTGCGAACGGGGTATCAGGACTTTCTCGGACGCGACGCGAAACACCTTCGATCTGGCCGCCATCCCGGTGCTCAAGAAGGAGACGCACCTTCCCGTGATCGCCGATCCGAGCCACGCGGCCGGCCGGCGCGATCTCGTGGCACCCCTCTCCTACGCGGCGATCGCCGCCGGAGCAGACGGGTTGTTGATCGAGGTGCACCCGCTACCGGAGGAAGCCGTCTCAGATGGAGATCAGTCGCTCACGTTCGACGAGTTCGACGCTCTGATGGCGGGCCTGGAGCCCGTTGCCACCTCAGTGGGCAGGAGTCTGTAGTCCGACGACTGGGGCTCAATTGGGTTTGAGTTCGCCGCTCGCGGTCGAGGCTTGTCTACTCAAATACCTCGTCAACGCTGAGAATTCTCGGGTGTCGATGTCCATGATCTCGAGCGCCATCTCATAATCCCCATCGTCACTTTCGGAGACACGAACGACTCGGCCGTATGCCTTGACTCCCTGACGATGGCCAGGGAGCTTCAGAACGAACTCGACCATCGAGTCCATTGAGAGCGACCGTTTCGCCCTGAAACGCAGGCCCCGCTCACTGATGTCCAGGGTGGAAAACGGCAGGCTCTCGGCCTCCAGGACGCGGATCTCTCCCTCCACCTCGACGTGAACTCTCCGGAGTGCACGGCGATTCGCGCCGTAGAGCTGGATCTGGTTCTTCCCCTTGGCCTTGGCGGTGTACATAGCCCGATCGGCACAGCGAATAAGAGCTTCAGACGCCAAGGCGTCCGCTGGATAGGACGCGACCCCAACACTCATGGTCACCCCGCGGCTCGGGTCGGAGGGTGACATCTCTAACTCGGCGATCGCGCGGCACACCCTATCTGCGACCCGGCTCGCATCATCCTTCGACGTTGCAGGCATGATGAGCACAAACTCCTCGCCTCCATACCGAACCACGACATCCTGGTCCCTTCCTCCGCGCTGGAGAGCTCTTCCGACCTCCTGTAGGGCATCATTGCCGGCCTCGTGACCGAATCGGTCGTTGTAGTCCTTGAAGTTGTCGAGGTCGCCGATCGCGATGGAAAACTCTCCGCCACTCCTCTCGCACCGCTTCACCTCCCACCCGAGAAATTCGGCCTAATTCCTGAAAAAACCTGAAGTTGTAGAGACCGGTGAGTTCGTCTTTGTACGCTGAGGCGCGAGTCTCCTCGAAGAGCTTGAGCTCGATCACCTTCGGATTTCGCAGCTTGCCGCTCACATGGACGAAGTAGCTTACGAGCGCGACAGACAAATCCACCGTGTAGCCGAGCGCATTCCCGAGTTCCTCCCGGTGGTGTATCACCGCCTCCCAGTGCTCCCGCGCCTCGCCCGGCTCGAAACGCATGTGGCAGAGAATGTAGAGGAGCTCGACATACACGATCGGGCCCTCCCGCCTCTCCATCTCCTGGAGGTCCTCCACGAGACGGTCGACGCTGGGATTTTCTCGGTAGAGAAGACCATAGATAGCTTCGACAATCTCCGGCCTCCAAGGCTCGGGGCCGTTACCCAGATAGACCGAACCCGGGTCCGGTCCTTTCAGTAGGTCTTTCTCAGCAGACATCTATGACTTCCACGCGGGTGTCATCCAGGATCAACGCACCGGGAGCTCGACTCGGCCCAAGGACTTGTCCTCGAGGAGCTCAACACTGAAGTCCGCGACGTACGGTGCACCGGTCGCCGCATCCGCATCGAGCGGACGGATTTCCAAGGTGTGAACCGCCCCGGCCGTTACCGGATAGCTCGCGAGAGGCGAGGGGCCGACCTCCTCTCCGTCGACGAAGACCCTCCCCCCCGGGGTGGAAGCGATAGTGATGGTTCCGAACGGTGTCACGGCAGCGCTCACAGTGAGGCTCTGGGCGGGAGACAGCGTCTGGACGGCATCGTAGATGCGTATGGTCCCGATGGAGACGGGGGACGTGCCGAGAATCTCGATCCGGTGGGCAACTCCCTCTGAAACCACTCGGTCCCGAATCGGTGCAGGGCCCACCCTGTCCCCGTCGATGAGCACGATGGTCCGGGAGGCAACCGATGCCGGGATCACTTCGATCGTCAACCGTCCGGGACCGCTCGGCGCGACCCGTCGCGCTACCACCCCCACCCGAAAGCCGAACGTATCAGCGACCATCGGATGTCCTCCCACGTCCGTGATGCCGTCTCCCAGCACGACTCGGTAGAGCCCAGCGGCCATAGGCTCAACCGGATCGACCACAAGCGTGCCGTCATCATCGCCACAGCACGTCAGCCCCACCGTTACCTGGGCCCCACCAGCCGCAATGAGCATTACGGTTGTCGAATCCAATGTCAGCGGATCCATTGGCTTGCTGAACGTAACAACCACCGGTCCCGCTCCGTCGGCACCCGTCGATCCGTCCGCAGGTTCTGTGCTCACGAGGACCGGCGGAAGCGGCGGCACTGGCTGCGTCACAAAGGACAGGAGATCCTCCGATGACCCCGGTCCGCGAGGCGGGCGGATCTCTCCCCCTGCGGAAGACCGAAGCGCGTCCGTCAGGACGACTTGGTAGCGCGTCGCGTAGTCAAGTGGGGACAGCGGTGTGATGTCGACCGCCAAGCCGTCTACGGACGCGGCGACCTCAGTCGGAACCAGCACTCCGCCCGGGCCGAGCAGCTGGACGCTCGAACTCGTGGCCGTCGCCCGGTTGATGAGCCCTGAGAATCCTACGCTGATATCGCTATCGATGGCAGCCCCTCCCTCGATCGCACGATACCCCGGCGATTGAGCAAGCACTCCCCGTGTGAAAACGGCCGGAAGCCCGATGCCTTCGAGAAACTGATCAGCTTGCGCCTGGCTACCGCCCAGATCCATAGCGACGGCGGCGGCGCCGGCGACGAGGGCAACACCCACCGCTATCCACGGCTTCCTCGAACGCAGTTTGCCGTTTGACCTCCGGTCCCTGGTCGGCACACGTAATGCCGGTGCCGGCGGGTCCTGGCCAGCCAGGAGCACGACATACAACTCCATCGGATCGGGTACACCCTTGAGGTCCTTCTCGCCGATCGAGGAGAACTCATAGTGCCGTCGGTGGCGGAGCTGCTGGTATGCAGAGTCCGAGACGACCACGCCCGCCAAGGGCGCATGGCCCTCGATGCGGGAGGCGACGTTCACTCCACTCCCGTACACGTCGCCATCCTCACCGAAGACGATGTCCCCGAGATGGACGCCCACTCTCAAGGCAACATGGGACTTCTTGACCTCCTCCAGATAGGGAAACGAGCTCTGTAGGGCATGAGCCGCATTAACGGCAGAGTCCAAACTCGAGAACTCGGCGAGCATGCCATCTCCAAGGAATTTCACTACCCGGCCACCTTTTTCTCCCACAAGCTTCCTGGAGATACGTTGGAAGGCCTGGATCATCGCGAGGGCGAGGTCCTCATCGTGAGAAGACAGGGCCGTATACCCTGCCACGTCCGCAAAAAGGATTGCAGCGAGGCGACGTTCACCCCTGGCAGCCAGCTCTGGAACCTCAGGATCCGGGGCTGGTGCGTCAGAAGCCGAGGTTGGTGCGTCAGAAGCCGAGGTTGGTGCGTCAGAAGCCGAGGTTGGTGCGTCAGAAGCCGAGGTTGGTGCGTCTGGATCCGGGGTTGGTGCGTCAGCGCGTGGAGGGTCAGCAGATGAAGCGTCAGTGGATGAATCGTCTGTAGATGAAGCCTCTGTAGGTAGATCGTCTGTAGGCGGATCGTCAGGAGGTGGAGCGTCAGGTCGTTTGGTCATCGATTCACGCTTCGTTAAAGGCCACAACCGTAAACATGTGTTGTCGGCTGCGGCCGGGGCAAGCCTCGTGGAAAGTAGACGACCCTACCGTATCCTTCTGACATTTCTGAATGCCTCCACCTGTCCATCGAAGACAGTGACGCCGTACAACCCGTACACCTGTTCGACCAGGGCATCAATTTCGAAGAGCGGGTCAAGATCGAGGATTCCCCGGTAAGTCGACTCGGCATCCTCGCCGCGACCGGCGCTCAGGTAGGCTCCGGCGAGTAAGGCCCTCGAGATGGTCTCCTGCTCAGGCGTGAGACCCTCCAGCTCGAGCGCTTGTTCAAAGAAACGGATCAATCCCGCGAAGTTGACGTCCATCCAGTATTGGAAGCCCTCCCCGAGTTTCGCCCGTGTCTCCTCACGGGGTGTGAACAAGGCGATCGAGTCCTCGTATGCGAGCCGGAGATCTTCGACCTCTCTCGGCAAGTCAGCGGCATACTCTGCCAGGAAAGTCAGTCCCGCCGAATGCGCCTCGGTATCGCTGTCCTGAAGGGCCCTGAAGATATCAAGCGTAAGGGCAACGGTCGCTGAGTTCGAATAAAACTCTGGCTCGGGGGTCGTTTCCAGGACTTCCAAGAAGTTGGCCAGGGCCTGAACGCCTTCGCCCTGCGACGCCCTGAAGCGAGTCAGCGCCTCGTAGTACGGCCGCCTCCGCTCGCCGGTCACGTACGGACCGTACTCCTGAGCCCACAACTCTATGAGCTCGTTGTCTGCGACGGCCAGAGAGGCTTGGAACGCCACCCAGTACAGGTCTGGCCGATCCTCATCGTACGCGACGATCGTTCCGGCTCGGTCCGCCTCGAGGACCACGCTCGCGATCTGGAGCGCACGCTGTTGATTGTCCAAGGCCAGATGACCCGCAGCCAGCCGTGCGAAAAACTGGAATTCCCGATCGGGCTCGATCCGGCCCTGAAGCTCTTCACCGAAGGTTACGACATCTTCGAACGCCCCTGCCTCGAACGCTGCGGCGAGACCCAACTGTAGAACCGCCAGCCCACCTTCCGCCGACCGATCTCTCGCCGGTATGACCTGAAGGGCCTTGCGGGCATTCTCCAGCGCCGGACCGTACTGATCCAGACTCGTGTGGGCGATCGCCAGAAGGCGATTGAGCTCGAAACCGCGGTCCTCACCCTGCCAGCCCCCGAGCGCTTCCTCCCGGGCCACCGCATCAGAATACCTCCCCAGCTGGAACTCCGTTGAGAACCCGTACCATTGGACTTCCTGGGCTTCGTCCGACGCCAGGCTCAAGACTCCTCGAGCCCCCAACGACTCCGTCATGGTCACCACGTCCAGAACTTCAGCGTGCGCTTCCCGGGCCGCGGCTTCTCGGGCCACCCTATGGGCCACTGGAATAGGCTGATCCGACGAGCCCGCCGAACCAGCGATGCTGACTGGATCCACGCGAAGCCATCGGTACTCGAAATCTTCGTCAAACCTGAGGTCGAACGACCCCCCGGTCGTCGTGGCAAGCGCCGTAAACGGGCCCTGGCGAGACGTGGCACCCGAGACCCTGTATCCCCACAGGTAGTCGGAAGCGACGGCCTCCCAGGAAAAGGCCACACCATCTGCGGACAGGACGACGCGCAGCGTCTCCAACTCGGGTAACCGTGCGTCCCACCGGTACACCAGGGTCCGCCCTTCCTCCAGGTTGGCGAGGTAGACGTTGCCCAGGGCATCCACCGAAAGATGTGTCGCCCCGAACCTCGAATCGCGGCCCCCCAGCCGGACGAGAACCCGCTCCAGACCGGAATCCACGACCGTTACGCGGCTGGTCTCCTGCTTGAGGACGAACAGGTTTCCCCGAGCGTCGAATTTGACATCCTGCACAGGACCCGGGGCGTCAGAAGCGCGGGCGCAACCGCCTGGGGAGGAGCACCGTCGAGCGGGATACGCAGGACCGACAACCCCTCTTCGGACCAAGCGAACAATTCACCGTCCGGAGAAAGAGCCACGCCCCACGCCTCAAGAAGCGGGAAGGAAGCCAGAAGCGAGGCCAAATCCGAACTGAATACAGCGACCCGATGGTTGTCCCGATCCGCGACCACTACACTCCCGTCGGAGAAAAGTGCTACGCCCACTGGCTTGTTGAGCCGCCGGTCGTCGTCGTAATCCCGGCCGAACGTTCCGAGAGAAGAGCCATCACGGACGTCGAAAACGGCGAAGCGATCCTCGTCCGGCTCCGTAACCACGAGTACCGAGTCGTTGAGGGTTATGGCGCCGGGGGTCCGCTGGAACCCCATGACCAAAGTTTCGGGGCCACCCGTCTCCGGGATCACATAGGAATCGAACACGTCACCGAATAGATCCTCGTAGCGCTCCGAGGTGACCCGGTCCACTCGAAGCCCGCGACCCTGGGGCGAGGCCATGACGAAACGGGCGGTACCATCCGTCGCCGGCGCCACCGCTGTGACGGCACCCACCGGGTCAGGTGGAAGCTGGCTCACGCGGATCGGGTACTCCCACTCCAACCGCGGCCCATCCTCGCCCTCGGTGAGCTCGATGCGCTCAACCTTTCGAACGTCGCGATCCAACGCGACGAGATGCCGTTCGGGCGTAAAGGCCAGCCCCACCGGCCGACGGAAAGATCCCCTACCTCGGCCGACACCCCCATACAGCGCGCGGGTCTGTGTCGTGGCCGCCGGGTCGAGACGGCTTCCGCCCCAGATACGACCCTGCCGGCCGTCCAAGACCACAACCGTACCGGATCCATCCACCGCGATAGCCGCCGCTTCTTCGACCGCTCCCAACGACAACACCTCGGTTGCAGCAGCACCCTGCCAAGGCACGTCGGAAAAAGCGGGCAACGTGAAGACCTGCGCCCCCTGGCTCTTGTTTGCGATAAAAATCCGACCGTCTCCACCGACCGCGATCCCGGTGGGATCGCTGATCATCTCACCCAAGCCTACCTGGCGCACGAACGTACCGTCCTGGGAAAACACGCCGACCGAGCGGTCGCCCTTGTCGAGAACATAGACGAACCCATGCGGACCGAGCGCCAGTGCCACTGGATCATTCAACTGGGAGGCCCCGCCGTCGGCTCCGGTGATGACAAGCTGTTGTTCGCCCCCCCCATTGTAGACCAGGACCTGCTTCAACCCCTTGTCGAGGATGTAGGCACGCCCGAACCCGTCGAACGCGACAGCCACGGGTTCGTCTAGACTCCCCAATCCGTAAGAGCGCACTGGCGTGCCGGAGCGCTCGAAGACCATCACCTGTCCCTGCTGGTCCACGATGTGCAGCGCCCCGTCGGGCGCGACCGCGATGGCGGCTGGATCCCTGGGCGATGTGGAACCCGCAGGAGGAAGGTCGAAGGAGCCATCACCCACGTAAGTCGCCCTGGCGGCGATCTGGCCGGCTGCGGAGGCCAGATTCAAAAGAAGGAGGGCGGAACAGGTAATCACCGTACGTAATGCTGCGGTCATGACCGACTCTCCTTAGCGGTATTCAGGACAGGGTACTCCTGGGGGGTCGGACCATGCCTGACCCTCGACAAACCCTCGACACCTGACCCTGGACATCCTTATTTGAAGGTAGATTCTATTGTAGGAAACCGCACGCTTATCGTGTTCACCTCCAGATCGAGTTCTCGGCTGTTTTCTTGTGCGACCTCGAACGACGCGCGATTTCCGCCCGGTAAAGGAATGTCTTACAAAAGGAATGTCTTACGACTGCAACATTCGGACCGGAAGGCTATTTTAGAGCCATCCTATTCGTCGAATGAATCCCCGAGCCGCCGCGCGACTTTGATGCCGGTGCCTTCAATGACATCCGAGACCGTCATCTCGAATAGATACATTCATACCGCCGTGATCGCCCTGTTGGCGGCCTTCATGTTCATCATCTCCGCGTGCGGAGAGGGCGGAGCGCCCCCCACGGGCGGGAGCGATTCTGCGGCAGCCACACCGGCGGCAGACGCTGACGAGGTGCTCGTGGAGATCGACTTTGACGAGTACGTGGTCCTCATGGACGCCGTTGTACCGGCGGGGCCAGTGACCCTGAAACTCGCGAACAAGGGCTTCGAGGAACACAACCTCTTGTTCGTTGTGGTCCAATCCGACTCAACGGTCTGGGAGACCGAGCGCCGCCTGAGCCCAGGGGAGAGGCGAACAGTGATGCTTGACCTCGAACCGGGCCTGTACAAGGCGGTATGCGATTTTTCTGGGCATGAAGACAGAGGCATGTTCACGGAATTCGTGGTCGAGGAGACGACTCCGAACGACAGCGGATCCGAGCGTTAGAAGCCTGTCAGCCCTCCACCCCACGAAGTGCACCAGCCATTTCGAGCAGGGACTCGATCATCCCCTCGTCACCATAGATGTCAGGTACTGCGGAGACACGTAGGCTGCGGCACGCCCCGCATCCGCCGTCGTCGGCCCAACGCAGAAGATCTGCACTCCGTCGAGATCCACCGCGGACGAGGCCAGCGACTTCGCGGCCGAAGGGCTGTACAGGAGAACTGCGTCCACCCCCCTCCTGAATGCGTCCAACGCGGCGTCATTCGGCGGCTGGAGCAGCGTACGGTACACATGGAGGGTCTGGACTTCCAAACCCACCCGAGTCAACCCGTGGGAGACCTCGTCTACCGCAAGCGTTCCGCACGGGAAGAGCACACGTTCCCCGCTCTTCGCCTCTACCACGATCCCTTCCACAAGAGCTCGAGCTCGATATTCTCCGGGGATCAGGTCGGCACGGATCCCCACCCTTTCGAGGCAGGCCGCAGTCTTTGGACCGACAGCGGCGATCCGGGCCGTCCCGAAGAAGCGGGCGTCGAATCCCTGACGTTCAAGTTGCCGTACAAGTCCCTCGACCCCGTGGAGCGACGTGAACACGATCCAATCGTGGTCGGAGCGCGGCCCCGCGAGCTCCGCCTCGACATACTCAATGCGGATCAGCGGCGAATCGATCACGTCCGCGCCGAGTCCTCGAAGTTTCGAAATGACCTGCCGGCTCGCGAAAGACGGCCGGGTCACGACCACTCGGCGGCCGGCCAGGGGCCCGAACCCCACAGCCGGCGTATTAACGTCGAGGCGGGGCAACCCGGCGCCCGGACCCACGATCAGCACCATCGGAGCCCGTAGACCCTCGTCGCGGGCGACAACCGCAATGGTAGCGAGGGTCCCACGGACCTGACGCTCCCCAGGGAGCGTCCCCTCCTGAACGACCGCAGCGGGGGTCGTACCGTCCCGTCCCGCGGCCATCAGGCCCTTCGTGACCTCCTCCAACAGAGCACCGCCCATGAGGATGACCGAGGTGTCCATCTTTGCCATCGCGTCGTACGGGAGCTCACGCTTAGGAAGGCCCCTTCCGACACTCGGTGTCGCTAAACTCACCGTACTCGCCCGGCCGCGCAGCGTGAGCGGGACGCCCGCCCGGGTCGGTACACCAATCGCGCTGCTCACGCCTGGCACCACCTCACAGGGGACGCCGGCCAAATAGCAGGCCTCGATCTCTTCCCATCCCCGGCCATAGATAAAAGGATCGCCCCCCTTGAGACGAACCACCTCCTTACCGGCCCTGGCCCGCTCGATCAGGACATCGTGGATCTGGTCCTGGGGCAGCGTGTGCTGACCGGGCAGCTTGAAGACATCGATCAGTTCGGCATCGGACCTCGTGAAGGTCAAGAGCTCGGCACCGGCGAGCCGATCATACACGACCACATCGGCGCGCCCGAGAAGCTCCCGGCCGCGAACCGTGATGAGCCCCGCGTCTCCAGGCCCCGCACCGACCAGCCACACCCGACCGGTCAAGGTGCGGAGCCAACTCCCCGGGCCAAGCGTGGGTGCGCGAGAGGATCGAGCGACGATATCCGGCGCCCGGCCCGGCGAACGCGCGCGGGCCGAGCCCGAAGGTTCGGGCTGAACGAAGCGGGAGGCCGCGAGGCCGAATCGATCGCTTCGAGAGTAAGTGAAGCCAACTCCGGCCACTCCAATATCGGCGAAAGGATTCTTATGGCCTCCGTCATACGCCTGAGCCCCGCGGGTGTTCGGGGTGCGGTCAAGGCGCGGGCGAGATCGACGTCGACGTGTGGACCACCCCCCATGAGCAAAGGAGCCGCCACGACCGGACGGTCGCCGAGTGACTTGGCGACGTCTGCAAGGCGTGGAGATTCATCGAGAAACGCCGTTAGGATCTCCGTCTGTGGAAAGGCGAGGGCCAAATCGTCCCGTACCCACCGAGCCGCATCCCCGCTCGAACGGACCCGTGTGGTGCCATGCCCCACGAGAAGGACGACCGGATTCAGTCCGCCTCGCGTCATGTCCGTCACCGCCTCGCCCACCTTGGTCGCCAAAACGCCGGGAAACGACGGGAGCGTGCCGATCGGAGGGGCGATGACATACGAACCAGACGGATCCCCCTTCGCCCATTCCTTCGGTAGGCGCCGCCGAGCGTAGTACCCACCGCTCGCCATGATAGGCACCACCACGGGGCCCTGCCCCCGTACGCTCCGGGCTGCATCCTCAAAGCTCGGTGTGCCCTTCCAAAACGCACACCCGAAGCGAACGCCGGGCCGCCGCGCCCGCAGGGCGTCGGCCAGCCACAGGAGCCTCCGATTGGCCTCCGAGCCATCGCCCGCGCCGTGCGCCGCAAGAATCACGGTCATGGCCTTCAACCGTCTACCCGGCCGCCGAGCGAGCTCCGCTGACGAGCTCTTCGAGACTCCACTCCCCCTCGCCAACCACCCTCATGTGGAGCGTCAGCGGCCCCCGCGCGTGACCGACTCTTTCGAACTCGATCGGGACCCCGGCGTAGAGGTCCGACAAGACGTTTACGAGCTCAGGGGTGACCTCTTCAAAGGCGGCCTCCATCGCCGGTACGGCAAGACGATCCGTGAAACGAAAGACCATCTCACGCGTCGTGAACCGCACGGGGTTTTCTCCGGCTGTATCCTGCTCCAGCGCGGCAGCAGCCTCGAGCACGCTCACGATCGCCTCCCTCAGGCGTTCGGCCAGAGTCCCCGACACCCCCCTCTTCAATTCGTACTCGAACCCGATACGGCCACCTGCTTCGTCGGTGCGGAGGTGCCACTCATGAGCGATCAGAAGCACTCCGGGCCCCTCTGGGACGTGCGTGTAATCATGTACGTCGATGAGCGTCCCCGGGAGACGGTCCTCCTGAATCCAACGGTGAAACACCTCGATCATCCGGGCCCGGTCGAACGCTTCCTGATCCTCGACGAAAACCTTTACCCCTACCCTTTGGGGCTCGGAAACGACCGGAGACTCGGCCTCTGGAGCTGCCTGGATGCTCACACCAACACCACCTCGGCGGTCCGAACGTGGTACGAGTGGGCGGCCTCGATAAAGAGTTGGGCCTCTTCAATCCGCTGGCGAGCCCGCTCAGGCGTCGGCTTGAACCCATTGTTGCTCTCGCCGTGCACACGGAACAAATAGTTTCCGAACTTTCCGCCCGCGTAGGGATCGTGGAAAAGGCCTGGGTCAAAGAGATGGGTCTTGAAGGCGGCGACTACCTCGTCGGGATCTTCGCCGAGACCTGAGTCTTTCTCGCGCGCCAGCGTTCTGGCGGCGATCAGCATCGCCCGGTAGGCGATATCTGCGGCGCCGGGGGAATCCCCCTGATCCAGCCGGTCCTGCGCCTCGAATACCTCGCGCTCGCTGGCCTGGAGGCCGAACTCGACCGGCGAGACGACCTGACCCGCACACTCACCGACGCCCATGTCGCCCAGTGTGAACTCTCGCGGGTCCCCCCAATTCGAATAGAAGCTGCGGTCCTCCTCGTAGGTGGGCACTTCGACTAGGTCCTCCAGAAGGGTCCTGAGGCTGGGCTTACCCACACGGGTGACGAAGGCCTTGAAGCTCTCATCCCCCTCGCGCTCATCGACGTAATACTGGGTGATCCTGTCCGTGGCGGCTGGAATGTTCCGCCCCGGCACGGCAACAATGGCCAGACCATAGGATCCGGCGTTCTCGGACCATTGGCCCCCCAGTACGACCTGGAAGTGAGGCACGTTGTATCCGTTGCGCTTTCGGCTCACGCCCCAAAAGCCGATGTCCGCCATGTGATGCTGCCCGCAACTGTTGAAGCACCCGCTGATCTTGATGCGCAACCCCCGTACCACTTCATCCAATTCCTCTCCGCGCTCCTCCAAATGCTCCATGAGCGTACGCGCCAGACCACGCGAGGAGGAGATGCCGAGCTTGCACGTGTCCGTCCCGGGGCAAGCCGTAATGTCGGTGAGCGTCTCCGCCCGCGGCTCCGCGAGAGCGAGCTCGTCCAAAGCCTCGTGCAGAGCGGGGAGGTCGCTTTCACGCACCCAGCGGAGGGCAATATTTTGCTCCACCGTCATACGGACCGCGTCGCCGGTAAAACGCCGTGCCACGTCTGCGAGGCCGCGCATCTGATCGGACGTGATATCACCGAGAGGAAGGTAAACCATGACCACCTTGTAACCCGGCTGCCTCTGTGGAGCCACGTTCGCATCGAGCCACGCCTTCACTCGTGGACTCGGAGTGAGCTTGTCCCGCTTCTCGATCTGCCAAAGCGGCCCGTCATGACCCTCGTGAACATCGTCGAGGAACGCCGTCCACCGAGGATCTTCGGCAAGCCCCGCGCGGTCCTCCAGGACCAGGCGCCGGAACTCCTCGATGCCGAGCTTCGCGACGAGGAACTTCAAGCGGGCACGGGACCGCACATCTTTTTCCCCCAAACGGGCGAACACTCGAGAGATCGACTGACAGATCGGAAGCAGCTCCTCTTCGGGCAGAAACTCGTCGAACAGCTCCGCCTGGTGAGGAACGGCCCCCAGGCCTCCACCGACATAGAACTCGAATCCACGCCGTTCTACTCCATCCACCTCCCGTACCCGGGCGATTCCTCCGAAGTCGTGCATCTTTACGAGTCCGCAGGGACGGTCGGCACATCCGGAAAAAGCGGGCTTCACCTTTCTTCCGAACCTCTGAGTATCCGGATGTCCGAGAAGGAAATCGCTGACGGCTGTGGCGTAAGGGGTGACATCGAAGGTCTGCGTCGTGCAGACTCCCGAGAGGTGGCAAGCGGTGACGTTCCTTACGACGTTCCCGCACGCCTCATGGGTCGTGATCCCCACAGCGCCCAGCCGCCGCATCAGATCCGGGGTTTCTTCGAGATGCACGAAGTGCAGCTGGATGTCCTGCCGCGTTGTTACGTGTAGGATCGCGTCCGCATACTCCTCGGAGACCTCCGCCAGCACGTCCATCTGATCGGCAGTAAGGGCACCGAACGGATTCTTGATACGCACCATGCCCGGCGCATCCCACTGCGTTCCCGGACCCTTGGTGAGCTCGGCGTTCGGGAATACGATCTCCTTAGAGGTCACCCCGTCGTGGCGCTGGCCGTTGTCGTACCGCTGGCCGTAAACGCCCCGGCGCAGGCGCATCTCCGCGAATACCTCATCGCTGAGCTTTCCCGCCCGCTTCTGCTCTATCTGTCCCTCGAAGGCATCGATCTCCCGCGAAAGCTTGTCGCCGATAAGTGATCCGAGCCTTCCCTTCCACCGCCGCGGCTCCGAGGTTTCAAGCTTACCGTTCGTAGCCACCGGGTTCCCCCTCACGTCTTCGGTACCCGCTGTCGCCGCAGTCATCTAATGCCTTCCGATTCTAATTTCAACATGCTTTCTTCCAGAGCTGAGACCCAAAAAAAGCCGCGACCCTCGAGGGGCCGCAGCGTCCGCTTGAGTCTTCGTTTCCTGTCAACGACTCGTCGGAACGCGCCCCTCTCTAGGCGTTACCGTGCAACAACAACAACAACCACACATGGCCGCTGGAGTCATCTCCAGAACCTCCACCTTTTCATGGAACCGCACGTTTCGAATACCTCGTCCTGAGTTTTCGGTCCTTCTGCTGCCGGTCCTGCCCGTTTCCTACAAAAAAGACCCCCGTGGAAAACCCGGTGGCCTCTTGATCCTGGAAATAATATCCACAAAAAAGCCACCGAATGTCTCCGGTGGCGTTTCAGGGAATCTAGTCGCGTGTATGTCTATACGACGTCTCCCCGACACCCCACCGGACTCGGACAAGAACATCGGCAACAACAACTGTTGAGCAACATGACCAGCGTCCTCTTTACCTACAGTTACTTTCTTACCACAACCTCTAAGGAACAACGCTAATGCCCAGAGGTCCCCTGTCAAGGGAGGAGCGACAAGACAACTTCCCAATCGGCCTCGGCTGCGACCAGTTCCAGACCCTCGATTCGGCCGGGGGTAGCAGCCCCCACCTGTGCAGAACTCCCTGGCGACTCGGGCGCGTTCCACCCATAATGGCGGCACGGCAGCGCCGATGCCGAACCACCGCGGAGGTGAACCACGATGTTTATGGGGGAATGTTGACGATCCTCGGCCCGATTCGCGTAGGCGGCCATCGAGTCCTACAAAGCACGCGACGCTCATCCCCCGGTGCCATTGGTGACATTCCTCCAAGGTACTTCGCAGCGTCTGGAAATGGACCCTCTGGCTGTACCACGCCCCCTGGAGCGGCCGCCTCGTGTTTACCCGCGACGCCGCTCGGGGGGCCTAGCTAGTCCATGTCCAAAGCGGCCCGGACATCGGCAAAACCGTTCGATCGCTCGATCGTCGAGGGCCCCATCCCGAGTGTGGTGTGGAAAATCGCCTGGCCGACGATGCTCCAGAACATCCTCGGCGGGCTCCAGGGCATCGTGGACCACGCCATGGTCGGACACTTCGTCGGCTTCGCCGGAAACGCCGCCATCGGGGTCGCCTGGCAAATCTTCCTCGTGGTCATGGTGTTCATCAGCTCTCTCTTCACGGGCATGGGGGTGCTGGTAGCACGATTCGTGGGGGCTCGCGATCCGGAAAAGGTGAATCGGACCGTCTATCAGGCGTTCCTCACTGCCGCCATCGTGTCAATCGCTATCCTTGCCCCACTCGGGTACTTCCTATCGCCCTCGCTTCTCCGACTGGTGAACGCCGCCCCCGAGGTGCAAGCGGAGGCGCTGCTGTACCTCCGCATCATGTTCATGTTCAGCTTCGGTATGATCGTCTACTTCATGGTCGGAGGAGCACTTCGATCGGCGGGGGACGCACAAACGCCCCTTCGTCTCGGCATCATGCTCACGGCACTTAACATCACGCTCAACGTCATTCTCATTCCCGGGTTGGGCCCGATCCCGGCATTTGGCACCACCGGGGCGGCCATGGGCACCGTGATCGCTGGCGGCTTGATGGCGGTTGTCTCCATCTACCTACTGTTTTCAGGGAAATGGGTCGTGGGCTTTCACCGGGCTATGGACTGGAGGCCGGACTTCGCGATCATCCGCGAGCTGTTCCGCTTTGGAATTCCGACGGGCCTGCAAGGCGTCGCGATGAACGTCGGAGGCGTTATGCTCCTCGCCTACATCGGGTCGCTACAGCAGAGCGCTGAAGCCCAGGCGGCCTATGTGATCGGCTATACACAACTCTTCTCGCTGATCACCTGGACATCGGCGGGCTTACTAGGTGCCACAGCGGCGGTGTCCGGACAGAACCTCGGTGCCGGACGACCGGAACGCACGATCCACGCGGTTCACGTGGCCTCTTTGATCGGGCTCGGGGTGGCCACGACCGTTGGCGTTCTCTTCCTCGCGATACCCCGTGTCCTCCTGGGGTTCTTCGGCGTGGAAGATCCGCTCGTCACACAAATGGCCGTCGGTCTGCTCTCGATCTTGAGCGCATCCGGCCTGTTCGTTACGGTGGCGCTCGCTTATACCGGGGGGCTCCAAGGGACAGGAGACACGAAGAGTCCATTTTACATTTCGGTCGTCTCGCAGCTCATCATCCCGATCGGCATCTGCGCCGTACTTTCTGCTACCGGGAACCTCCAGGCGACCTACATATGGCTTGCCATCCTCATTGGGCACATGACCCGATGCGGACTCAGCGTCATCCGGTTCCGGCAGGGCAAGTGGCGCGATATTAAGGTGAGTATCGGACCGGCAAGGGCGTAACCAAGGAGGCCAAACGCTGATGCCGGCTTCTTCTATCTTACAGACCAAAGTTCAGCCGGTAGCGGAGTACAGGCCTCCGTTAGAACACGGGCGGCCGAGCCAGCCGTAATAGAAACAGCCCTTCCTGCATGCTGCTCACGACCAGAGTACCGCTCTCGAAAAACGGATAGGCCGTCCACGCACCCGCCATCGTCGGCGGATTCCCCTCATACGGAGTGGTGTCGAAGAAGCCGATCTCTTCGGGGCTCTCCGGATTACTGATGTCGAGGACTCGCAAACCCGCTTGGTAATTGGCCTGGTACATCCGGTCCCCCTTGATGTACAAGTTGTGATCCGTAGCGGTCGTGGACCCGAAATGTTCGGCCACGAGGACAGGATCATCCAACTCGGCGACATCCCAAATGAGCGTACGGGTACGCTCCGCCAGCCCCGTGAGCTCGTCGAGCTCGTCGTTCATGTAGTAGTACCGTTGGTTCTCGGTCAGCCACCCCTGGTGGATATAGGCCATGCCGGGATAGGTGGCTGAGGCGATCGACACCGGGTCGTCCTTATCAGTGACGTCCACGATCCGAAGCGCTGTCTCGTTGGAGGCGAAGCAAATCTGGCGTCCCCGAAAATCGCCATCGGGCCCGGCGTACTCCACACACTGGGCATCGTGGGTCCGACCCGCCCACACGAGACCCTCGGTATCGGTGTAACATCCCGCAAATGTCGGCGTAACCGGGTCACGAATGTCGACCATATGGAGACCGCCGCCGCAGGTGTCACCCCCACCCGCGGCTCCGACGGGAAACGCGAATCCACTCTGCGTATCGACAACGAGATTATGCGCGGAGTTGATGCCATCGTAACGCGCGTCAGCCGTGAGGGTCACCGGGAATTCACTCACGCCCCGGAGTCTTCGGAGGTCGAACACCGGCATGCCCGTGTTCTCGGCTCCGATGAAGAACGCGTGGTCGGCATAGACCTTGATGTCCTGGGCTGTGCCACCCTCCACTGCCAACAGACCGACATATACGGGTAGGGAGGGGTCCGTGACATCGACCACGGACGCCCCTCCGATACGCCCGACGAGAGCGTACTCATGGCGGGTCTCCGGATCCGTCCATCCCCACACGTCGGTTATACCCCCGGCCAGGACCCCACTGCCGGGCGAAAGGCCCAACTCCGAGAGCGGGAGGAACGCAAGCAGATCGACATCGCTGCACTCGAACTGATCTGCCTGACCGTCGGTACAGAGCACTTCCTCGCCCGTAATCATCGGAAGCTCTGTGGGAAGACTCAGCCATTCACCTTCGCCCCACCGCCCGTTCGCCGGCCGCGAAAAGACGGCGGCCCGGCCCATTCCACCATCGGCACCCGGAGCCCCCGCGACCGCGACATTGCCGCCAACCGCCACCGTCGAGCCGAGAGCGAACCCCGGCTCGCTACCCCGCACCGAAAAGATCTCGACCGCCTGCCAGATGTCCCCCCTACGGTTGCGCACGAACCGGTGAACCCCACCCCGGCCTTCATCGGTCCCGGGCGCACCGACCAACATTTCGTTTTCTCGGAACGCGAGAGAAGACCCGAAGCGATCGCCAATTGTACGTACTCTCGGCGCGATGCGGTCCTGTTCTGTCCAAATTTCGCGTGCGCCGTCCCACGTGTATTCCACGACGATGCCGCGCGACTCAGCCGTTCCGGGATGGCCGATCAGTACTGCCTCACCATCGATCGCGACCGCAGTGCCAAAGCCGCTGTTGAGAAACGGGCTGGGGGCGGAGATGAGCGTATCTTCGCGCCATTCGCCTGAAACACGATCTCGCGAAAAGATGTAGGCGGCACCCGATATCCCATGCTGGGGCGCGCCTACGATGGCCACATCACCCCTGACACTGAGGGACGCACCGAACCCGTCGTCCCGCTGTTGATCCGAACGCTCCAATCCAGCCCGCTCGATCCAGGAGCCTGAGTCGCGGCTCCGCTCGAATACCCTCACGCCCCCGAAACCCCCGATCGCGGCCACTAACGTGTGATCACCATCCGTATCGACCGCTCGGAAGGAAGGCTGGAGGAGCTCCGTCAGTGCCGCATAATTCCATTGGGGCTCATCGCCATCGGAAGCCGTCACCAGTGGCAGGCTCACGACCCTGCTCCAGGCACGAAGGGTGTTGCGCCGGAACAGGTGGGCGCCCCACCGCACATCGGCGTCGCCAGCGGCCACGAACAGCATGTCCCCGGAAACGGCCATAGACGGGCTCAGCCCCTCACCGGTCGAAGTACTCCGTTCGGCGCCCAGGCGATTCTCCACCTGCCAAACACCATCGACGTCCCTTCCGTACACGAGGGCCGCGCCTGGTCCCTGCCCGTACGTTGGCTTGAGGACGACGACATCATCGCCGACGACCACAACCGCACTTCCGTACCCACCTTGGGCAGAGAGAGGACTGAAAACGATGGCTGGGAGTAGGACCGCAAGGAAAATGGCGCGGCACGTCATGGTCATACGATTCATCCGATTACGGGACAGACGCTTCAGCATATTGAAACAAAGGGGGGCGGAGATCAACATGGTAATCCGTCGAACCCCTCTTCTGGAGGAGCGCCGACCGGGCCACCGCAGTATATTCCGCCCGACATTAGAAAGTACCCCTCGGATATTAACGACGGCCTTCTAGCGGTCGAGTTCTGATCGGGAACCGCTGGGTGATGTGAAGGATTGGGACTTCTGGGGCAAAAATAGCCCGGTGATGAACGTTAGCGAGGAGAACCGTCGGATGGGCGTTGGTCGAAGGAGTGCAATTGGAGGGACGCTGACTCTATTGAGCCTCGCAGTGGCCCTGACCGTGGGGACGTGGCTCGTCATGGGGTCTGAAACCCGGCTCGGACCGCACGACGGTCTCGACCTCCTCGGAATCGATACTGGGCGCGTCGCCGTAGGTGGTGTCGCGCCTGATTTCTCGCTGATGAGCTATGCGGGCACGGTGACCACCCTCTCGGACTATCGTGGCGAGAAGAACGTCGTACTCGTTTTCTACCGCGGCTACTGGTGACCCTTCTGCGCCCGTCAGCTCGGGGAGCTGAGAGACCTCCTGTCGCCGGAGCAGAGGGAGAGCACTGAGATCCTTGCCGTCTCAGTAGATGAACGCGAGCAACAGCAGATGATGATCGACCGGGTCGCTGCAGACGACGGGATGCTCATCGAGTTCCAACTCCTATCCGACCCGGACAACGCCGTCATCAACCGCTACGGGGTTTTCAACGCCAATGAATCGCGTGGGCGGGCGGTCCCGCATCCCACCGTGCTCGTCATCGACAAAGACGGTGTCGTGCACTGGAAGTTCATCGAAATCGACTTCCGGATTCGTCCCACGAATGAGGACATCCTGACGGCGGTGGCGGAGCTGGATTAGCCCCACCTCCCCGCCATCGCCTTCGCGGCGACCCCATCTACAGTGTCGCCAGCGTCCTCAGTTCTCTTCTTCTATCGTCGTGAAAGCGATGGCGAAGGGGCAGATACCAACCGAAATGGTGACGTCGACCTCGAACATGCCGTCGTGCCGGTCGGCGGTGCCTGGACCATCGCAGAAACCAGGCGTAAGCGTATAGAGTCTCCCCGCCTCGTCGAATCCGACGCCTGAGGTGCTGGCAACGCCACCGGGGGTCAGTGCCTCCGCCGGTCCCCGGATGAAAGCGTCCAGGCTAGTATCCCAAACCACAACGCCGTACGAAAAGGCGCCGACAAAAGCTCTTGCGGATGGTCCCAGCGCCAGGCTCCCGGGGAAATCACCGAAACCCGTATGATGCTCCGCCTCGATCGGGCTAGTCAGGTTCACGACGGAAAGGGACCCGTTCCCCGATCCAAACGACCCCGAGTTCACGATGTACAACCGCCCGTCGGGCCCCACACTGCCGGCTGCGGCGTTCTCACCGCTCAGTTGAACGGTCGATGTAACCGTAAGACTCTCGATGTCGATGACGGAGACGGTCGCCGGTCCATCCGGGACAGGAAAGCCGGACACGGGGTCGAGCTCGAGCTCGGCGTTCAGCACGAAGGCCCGCCTACCCTCGACCACGATTGCTTGCGGGAACCTGCCCACCTCGATTTCGCTCCCGCGAGTGCCCGCGAGAACGTTGATCGGCGTGACCGAATTGAGATCGAAATTCCCGACCAGTAGGATGGAATCGTTCAAGAAGGCTGCACCGGTCGCACCGGATCCCTGGGGGAGCCCGACCGTAGTGAGAATCCCGTCCTTCAGATCCACCACCGCAACGGCCGGAACGATGCCGAGCGGTACGGCCGCCAGACGCCCCCTCACAGCCATGCTGACAGGGCTGCCGTCTAGACCGACGCCCACGATCCGAGTCTGCGTCGGGTCTTCGACCTCGAAAATTGTGAGACTCCGATCCACGCTCCCCAACACCACACCCACTTCGGCGGTCTCGGGGGGCAGCGGTTCGGTCCCGTCACTGGAACAGGCCACCAGGGACAAGACCCCCAACAGCGGCCCCAGTCGACACAAGCGGGCTCTTCGTGCTTCATCCTTCATTTCAGGTCCTCCGGTAAAGTGGTCAGGAACTCGGACCGACCCGGAGCTCCACACGGAGCGTCCGACCCGGGTCGGGATAGGCGAAAATCAGAGCGTCGGTGACGTTGAAGAGACGTTCGATCCTCAGATGGCTCTCCGCGCTCCAGGCCCCGAAGAGCCAGCGGCGTCCCACGTCAAACTCTGTCACCCAGAATCCGTCCAGCTCATTCAGGGGCGCGGGCACGGGGTAACGAGCCCCAGTTAAAAGGGAGGCCAAGCGGAAGGACCACGGGCCACGTTGCCACGCAGCGCTGACCGTAGCCCCGTAGCGGGGGCGGTATGCCACCTGGACGTCATCGGACCCGGGCCGGTCGTAGGTGACACGGGTGAGGCTGAAGCTCCCGCCGACGGTGACGCCCGCGCCGGGTAACTCCACCTCCAGGCTCGCCTCCCCCCCGGATCTTCGCACGTCCGTGTTCCGGGGACTCCAAACGAAGCGGAAGTCCGGAAGCCAGACGATCATCCCCTTCATGTCGCCCCGGTAGGCCTCCGCGGACACCTTTACGTCGGCCCCCGCCACTCCCCCAGCCCACGACAGCCGGGTGGCGATCTCGGAGGGTATACGCTCTGCCCGGAGGTCGGGGTTGGGCTCGACGCCCACCCCTTCCCTAAAGAACTGGTCTCCGAGCGTTGGAGGGCTGAATGCGCTGCGGTGAGCTACGCGCAGATAAAGGCGCCTGAGAGGAACGTTGAGCGCGACCTCATGGCTCCCGTGCCATCGATCGGTCCGCCCAACCCAGTGGCCGCGGATGGACGACGACAGCGACCACGCACCCGCCGAGGGTGACCATGTGCCCGACGCATGTAACCCCAGGTCGGTCCGCCGGGGGGGGGCGTCCGAACTCAACGCATCAGACTCCACATTCTGCACGTTGAAATCGAAACCGCCAGATATCGCCCGAAGTACTCCGATCCCCGGGATTTCCCCCTCGAGCGACGCCCCCAACGCCGCGAGGACGGTGCGATCGTCATATGGGGCTCCAAACGGCGGATCGGAGTCCTGGAAGCGAGTCGTCTGTCGAGTGGCGAAGCCGCGCACACTCAATGACCCTCCCCCGGAATTGCCCCCATTCCAACCAACCGATATCCGTGTGCGGCCGAGATCCTGGCGCGCGTCCGGTGACGGTGCGAAGCTCCGCCCTGGAAGTCCCCTCTCGAGGGTTTCGAGTCCTGCGATCGCGCTCAGGTCACCGTCCCACAGGGAACCCGACCAACCAGTGCTCGCGCTCCACGTCAAGAGATCGGCGTTGCTGCGGTATGCCTCACCACCTCCTGCCTCGGCCGGGATGGTGAAGCCGAACCCACCGTCGAGCCCCCTACCCTCAACTCGTCCCACCCAGCGACCATTCCACAGCGCCCGGCTGCTCCCCACGCCTAGGCCGAGCTGTCCGAGCGACCCTGCCCAGGTGGACACATGCCAGGGATCCGAGTCACCGGACGATTCGAGCAGGATCACTCCGGCGGCCGCCCGGGGTCCGAACCGAGCGGAGAGCGCGCCGGCTAGAACCGTCGCGCGTGTAAGACTCCGGGCCGAGACGGTGGAGAGATCGGCCTCGCCGGTGACGGGGTCATTCAGTGGGATGCCGTCGAGAAGCACGAGAACCGCGTCCGGATTGGCGCCCCGCAGACTGACACTCTGGGGGCCGCCCCTCGTTCGTTCCTGAATCACGATGCCGGGAACGCCTCGGAGGGCATCCCCCGCCGTCCGGGCACTGGACGCCACGATCGCTGCGCGGGAGAGCACAACTCCTCCGGCGGCCGCCACCGTAGCCGTGATCCGTACGAGCTCGAGGGCTACCGGCGTGAGCCCCACCCTAACCCGGGCAACACCACCGTTCTGGACCTCAACGTCCTGATAGGTGCGGGCGTACCCAAGCCGGCGGACCGATATCCGATAGGAACCCGGCTCGAGCCCCCTCAGCCGGAAGGCGCCGGACGCGTCAGTCGACGTTCTCCAGGCGCCCGGCTCGACGAGAACTTCAACCGCACCGAGCGGGGTCCTCGTGAGAGAATCCACGATCCGGCCGGATAGTTCACCGGGCCACTGGATGGCCGAGGCCGCCCCCGGCAAGGCCAAAGCAGCGAGCACGGCTAGGGCAGCGAGCACGGCCAGGGCAGCGCACCCGTAGGCAGCGCACCCCTGGGCAGCCCCCGTCCCGCAAGGACGGCCACCGCGCACCGTAGACCGATAAAACGAAGAAACCCGCATCTCTTCCCCTCGAAGAGTGCTCGGCGACGCGGGCGCGCAGGTCTACTGACTTAGGGCAGCACTCCCCCGCCTTCCCAGGGCCTTTCGGCTCCAGTGGCGTTCTCGAGGGCGCCTTTTCGGCACATATGCGCCGAGCCCATCACAGTGGCGGGGCCGTGCCGGATTCTCACCGGCTTCCGAGATGCCTCGCCCGCTTATTCAGATTGTCGAGGAGCAACCTATCGAGGGCCGTGAGGGCGTGTCAAACGAACGGCTGGTGCGGTGTCCCGCACTAAAAAGAACTGAGGCCCGAGAATTCCTGCAGCCGGTAGATCGCTCGCTTCACCCACGAATCATCGGCGTAGGCCTCATACGGGACCGAAAAGTGCCCGCCGTGGTTCGACCAGAGGCGCTCGAAGTAATCCGACGCTCGGGCACCTAGAGCGTCGTTCGCTCGCACGAGGAGATCCGCTTCGAGATTGTAGTCGCCAAGGTTTCTGCGGGTGAGGTTGGCGGAGCCACCGAGCAACGTCGTGCCCCGGTTCGTGTGGAAGGCAAGCAACTTCGTGTGAAACTGCTCGCCGTGCGTATCGTACCATCGTACCTCGATTCCGCCCTCTCCCATTCCACCCTCACCAATTTCAGCCTCCGCCAGGACCATGAACTCCCGAGCCACCTGCCGGTTGGGGATTCCCCCTTTCGGGCGCCCGAACGCATCCTTGTTGGGATCGAGCAGGATCCGCACCCGACCCCCCCTTCGCACTGCCGACTTGATCGCGCTGATCACACGGCGGCCGGACAGATAGAACATCGCGACATCCAAGCGGTCTCCCGCCCCCATCAGCTCCAGTTCGTCGATCAGCACGGTCCGAATTTCCCCCTCCGTCACGAATCGAGTGGTGCTCGAGCCCTCCAGTTCGGTCCACTCATCCATCACGTGGGCTGGGACGTCGTGACCCGAAAACGCCGCCACTGCCCGTTCGGATTCGAGGATATCGGCGCAGACCCCCCCTTTGATGTCCCAGGCGATATTCGAGTGGAAGCTGCTCGCATCGTGCGGGTTCGCCGACAACACCATACACCCGTCCTCAGTGACGATCACCTTCCGGTGATTCGCCTTCATGTTGAGCAATTTCAGGTACGATCGGAGCGTGACACGCTGGCCGGTGCTGGTGAGGGGATGCGGTGCAAACGCAGGACCGGCCGTGCCAAACCACTGAAAGTAGGTCCGCCACAAGGACGAGAATATCGGGTTCGAATCACGAAGCCGGTCTAAGTCGGTGATGACAATGCGGACTCCCGCCTCCTCGAGACTGTGTAACGCCGGCGACTCGTAGGCACCGTAGAAATTGTTGATCTCGTCCGTGGTGAACGTGACGTCCAGCGTCGGGACCGCGTCTAGTCGTGCCAGAATCCGATCGGTGAGTTCACGGGTGATGGGCCGGTAGTCGCGATCCCCCATATGCTCGTCGTCGAAAAGGAACATATCGATGACCACGAATCGGTCGGCCTGGTCGATCAGCCCCAGCACACGGTCAAAAATGACCTGCTCCGTCCGCTGGACGCCATCACGCTGGTAGGTGATGTCGGTCAAGAACTCGAGTCGCTCGACACCGCGCTCGGGGCCTGACGTCGACAAACCCTCGGGGAGTGGCATCCACACGCCCCGGGCCATCACGACGACCCACCACACACCCATCACGATCAGAGCCGCGCGCACCCGCCTGCGCCGCCGGGCTAGGATAGCGCCGAGCCTCCGGAACGGCCCAGATATCCGGTGCCGGGCACGCCTGAAGAACTCGCTTGGAAAAATCATGAAGCTGGGCAACATTTGAAACGATGACCGCGATTCCTCTGGCGCACTGGATATACCATTAAGGACCTTGCTGCCGACATCGGTAAGATCGAGCGTCGTGATCGCCAACGCTGGTGGATCGCGATTCTCGTCATACTCGTCTTGACCGCAGCGCTGATTATGTCTCACCTACCCGAGCTCGTCGGCGCGAGCGACGATTTCGTCGCGCGAAACCGCACCTACCTCACGGGTCTCTTGGTGCTGGTCCCGCTTTTCTGTCTGTATGTGTTGCAGAGCACCTCCGACTCGCGAAAGCTACGAGCCCAGCTCATCGAAAATCAAACCAAGGATGACTTCGTCACAATCGTCTCTCATGAGCTCCGTACGCCACTCGCAACCATCTCCAACGTTCTCTCCAATGCGTTGGCTGGCGTCTGGGGAGAACTCAGTGAAGACGCGCGTAACGAGCTTCAAACCGGCCACACCAACGCGAAGAGGCTGTCAAGCGTGGTCAGCAACCTTCTGGACATGTCGACGATCCGTGCCGGCCGCGTCTCCCTCGAGAAGTCGCAAGTCGACATGCCAGGATTGATTCACAGCGTCACCAGAACGGTAAAGGCGAACGCGGAAGAAAAAGGCGTCGCGCTTCTGGTGTCGCACGATCCGTACCTCGGACTCGTCTTTTGCGATCCGGAGAAAATTGTCCGTGTCCTCACCAACCTGGTGGGGAACGCGCTCAAGTTCACCGAGGAGGGCGGAACTGTTTCCGTCCGCATCCAGAACGGCCTCGAGCTCTTCCAGATCTCGGTAGCCGATACGGGAGATGGCATCGCCCCGGAGCACCACGACCGCATCTTCGGTCGGTTTGAGCAGGTCGATCGGACGCACGGGGGAGGAGAGAAGGGAACCGGCCTCGGCCTGGCCATTTCGAGGGAGCTGGTAGAACTCCACGGTGGGACGCTCACTTTGCAGAGTGAGCTGGGGTTGGGCAGTACGTTCATCTTCACCTTACCCGTCTACACCCGGGAGGCGTTGCTGGAGGAGATCGTGCACACCGAATTCAAGCTGTGTCATCAGAGCGATTACCTCTCCCTCATCGCCTTCGCGTTCAAGAAGGACGAATTCAAGGCATTACAAAGAGGAGTGCAGCGTGGAGGAGTGGAAGAAATTGCTGGCCGAGGTCGAGAGAGTAAGCCGGCAGGTCGGGCGCAGCATGCATGATACCCTGATTCACTACGGGGACGGACGCATGATCACTTTCTTGCGCGACACGCCGAAGTCGGGAGCAACCGCAGTGCGAGATCGGATGGTGAGCGCGCTCGCGTCCTATGAGGAACGGTGTCCCTTCAAGGTCTCTACGATTTGCTGTCCAGAGGATTCGGCGACTCCGGACGAGTTGGTTGGTGACGTCGATAACCTAGTTGAGGAGTTGGCCAATGGGTAAGAAGATATTCATCGCGGACGATGAGTCGGGCTTCGTATCGACCCTGACGTCCCGGCTCGAATTCGAAGGTTTCGAGATCACGACTGCTGCGGACGGCAAGGCGGCCATGGAGCTGATCCCGGATGAAAAGCCCGATCTGATCCTGCTGGACATCATGATGCCGGCGATGAACGGCTATCAGGTGTGTCGTGAACTGAAGGAAAACCCCGACACGAGTTCCATCCCAATCCTGATGCTGACCGCTAAGTCCCAGGAGAGTGACAAATTCTGGGGGAAAGAGGCCGGGGCAGATGCCTACGTCACGAAGCCGTTTGACATGGACCAGCTGATCGCAGAAATGAGAGCGTTGCTCGACGAGTAATGCTGTTATGGGTTGTCTATGGTCTAGTCGGGACCATCGGCCTGATGGTGCTCCTCGTCTTCCTAAGAGAGACGTGGCGGGCCTGGGAGCGGCGTCGATTTGAGAAGTTGAGGACGGTCTGCACCCGGCGATTACGGGTGCTGAAGTACTTGGAGCCTGAGGACCTCGCCGCTCGGCTCCGAAAGTCGTTTCCCCTTCCGGTCATTGAAAAGTGCCTCGAGGACTTCGCCGAGGAATCGGCGACATCCATGCGCCAAAAGCTCGTGCAAGTCAACGAGGACCTCGGCCTTGTCGAGGCACGCATCGAAGCCCTGACAGACGCCGGTTCGTGGAACGAGCGCGCCGCAGCGGCCGAACGGCTGGGACGCATCGGGCACTCCGCGGCCGTGCTGCCACTCATCGCCACGCTCCAGGACCAGAGCGAAGACAAGCAGGTGAAGAGCGTCGCCAGTTTGGCGCTGCGAAACATCCGTGATCCCCGGGCGATCTCACCGCTGGTCGAGGCGCTGGCGTGGGACGATGCGACCATTGGTCAGGCCGTCGCAGATACACTCGAGGGATTTATGCCGCAGGCTGTGCCTGCCTTGCTCGATGTGTTAAAAAGCTCCAAGACGGACAGCCAGCGGTATTGGGCCGTTCGGATCCTCGGCGCGTCGACCGATTCCGAAACCACTGCTCCTCTGATCGCTGCGCTGCAGGATCGCAGTGAAAAAGTCCGGGCCGAAGCGGCCCGTTCGCTCGGAAGGCTGAAAGCTCGCCCGGCCATTCACTCCCTCACCGAGACTCTGCTGCGGGATCCTCTCCCGCCGGTGCGGGAAGAAGCGGCGCGCGCCTTGGGCGAAATCGGTGATGAGCAAGCCTTGGAGGCGTTGAAACAGGCCCTCGGCGAACTGCCCTACGAGGTACGAGCGGGCGCGCTGACCGCAATGGAGAAGATGGGTGACGAGGCGGTCTCCCTCTTTCTCCAAGCCCTGGACGAGGACGATGAACGGACGCGCACGCAGGCCGCTACCGCGCTGGAGCGCAATGGTTATGTCAGCCAACTCATCGAGCGCCTCGCAGAGGAATCCGGAACGACTGCTGGGCCCTCGTTCCTCGTCCTCTTGAAGGTTGCCAGGACCGGCGTCGTCGAGTCGCTCATCCAGGCCCTCTCGCTTCCGGATCTGCAGGTACGCGTGCGAATCTGCCAAATCCTGGGCGAGGTCCGCAGCAACGACGCGGTGAACGCCCTCAGCGACGTGGCGCTCAATGACTCCGAATGGGCGGTGCGGGCCCGCGCCCTGGAGGCCCTCATCCGGATCGGAGACGAGCAGACACAGGCGCTGTGGTTACGTCAGTTGGGAGACGAAGAAGAGAACGTGCGGGAGTGCATCCTGGAGTCGATGAGCGAGCTCCCCCCCACCGTGCTGGAACCAATGCTGCCGGATCTTCTGCCCAAGCTCCACGATCCCAATCTCAAAATCCGAAAATTGATGGTCGGGCTAGTGGGCTCGATTCGTTCGGAGCGGGTCGAGCAGGCGCTCGTCGAGTCTCTAAGGGACTCGGCGGCTGAGGTGCGAGCGCATGCCGCTGTTGCGTTGGGCCGCTTCTCGCAAAAGGACACCGTCCAAGCTCTCGAACAGTGTCTCGAGGACCCCGAGTCCCTCGTTCGGGGGGCAGCGGTTCGCGCCCTGGGAGAGATCAAGGACTCCACCTCCATTCCAGCCCTTGCCCAAGCCTTCGAGAACGCCGACGACAGCTATCGCGACGACATCGCCCGGGCGTTGGCCGCCATGAAGCGGAACGACCTGCTCGCCCTCACCGACCTGCTCATGGGGTTACGCTCGGGGGAGGCCCGGTCCGGAGTAGCCTTGGCTCTCGGGCTGAAGGGTGACCCGCGGGCCCTGGGCCTCCTGCAAGCGTTCCTCATGGATGACGAGCCTCTCGTGCGATCGAGTGCGGCGGGCGCGCTGGGCGAACTCGCCTCCCCCGAGACGGGTGCGCTCCTGCTGCCCTTCCTCGAGGATCCCGATGCCCGGGTCCGGGCCGCGACGGTGGCGAGCCTCGGCCGGTGCCAGGACCCCGAGCTTGCCAACCCGCTCGTCCCCCTGTTGGACGATCCCGACGTCGCTGTGGGTCGCCAGGCCGCGCTGGCCATCGGGCAACTCGGCCATCCAACGGGGATCACCCATGTTCAGCGCTTCCACGCCCGGGTCTCCGACGCCATCTCCCAGGCCGCGGCGGCGATCGGACTGGCACTCCTGGGCGACCAGACCGGTCTGGAGACGATTCTCCATGGGCTGCAGGATCCCAGGCTCGCCCCACCGTTCCGTGATCTGATTCGGGGGTGTACCAAGGAAACGCAGGAGAAATTCTTCGCCGTCCTGACGCTCGATCCCAGCCTCTTTTGGCTCGAGGACCCGCAGGAATTTCGTTCCCAAGTGGTGGAACACTGCCTAGGTTCAAGGGGTCGTCGCAACAGTACCGTGTTGAAGGGTTTTCATAAGCCCCCGTTTTGCTGGACACTAGGCTGGTGAGAGCGACGGGGTCCAGAAAGAAAGAAGTGGGTTCTTGATGTTGGAGAACCCCAACCCGAGGGAGTCAGAAGCGACCGAAGGTCGTTGAAGGCTGTAGATACGGGAGCTGGCTGCTGAGCAGCTGTCCCACGTCGCCTCTCGGCTGCCCCCCGAAAGTCTCGTGCGTTATCTGGAAGATCCCAACGAACGGGTCCGTTCGGCGATCGCCCGGTGCCTGGGGAAGCAAATGGGTGCCGAGGTCGTGAGGCCCCTGCTGGAGCGAATGCTGGATCCCTCCGTATTGGTGCGCCAGGAGGTGGCGGCCGCGTTTGGCCGGGCGACAGATCTGGAGGACGAGGAGTCCGTTCAGGTGCTCACGAAAATGGCCAAAGACAGAAGCGTGCTCGTCCGTGCGCAGGCGCTGGCGTCCCTCATCCGCCTTGGTGTGGCCGGGCAACGTAAGGTCTTCGAGGAGGCCTGTCGGGATCTGAATGAGGAGGACCTCGTTGCCCTGCGCACACGGTTGAAAAAGGACGGAACACTCTACCAGGTGCTCGAGATCATGAAAACCGACGGCGGGGCTCGGCAGCGAGCCGATGCCGTACACTTCCTCGCCCAGACGGACCTCGACCGGTACGCCCCCGACATCGCCCTTGCGCTGAAAGATCCGGCCACCACGGTCCGCCTAGCCGCGATCGAGACGCTGGCCCAGCTCGAGGACCCGGGCATTCAGGATGCGATCGAAGCGCTGAGCCACGACCCCGTGGAAGCGGTGCGGAGCGCCGTCAAGCGCCGACGGCTGCGTTCGTTGTCGCCCCGTAAAAAGGCCTGATCCCATGCTCGCGGCGGTACGGGTCCTCGAAGTCATCATCATCGGATATTTCGTCCTGTACAACACCATCAATCTCTTCCTCCTGCTCGTTGCGTGGATTCAGGTGCGCTTCTTTCTCCGCCTCAAAGCCATCGGCAGCCTGGAAAGCCTCTACAACTCGAGCTCGACGCCGGCCGTCACGATCGTCGTCCCCGCCTACAACGAGCAGGAAACCATCGCGGAGAGTGTCCGGGCGCTGACGAAGCTCTACTACCCGAGATACGAGATCGTCATCATCAACGACGGGTCGACCGATGACACGGTCAAGGAACTCAAGGATGCCTTCGGTTTTAGCCGTCGTAAACTGGGGTACGAATCGACGGTCCCCACCAGCCCCATCCGGGATTCCTATGAAGCCGTGTCTACGGGAGATGTGACGCGACTCATCCTCCTGGACAAGGAGAACGGCGGCAAGGCGGACGCCTTGAACGCCGGTCTCAACGCGGCGCTCGCCCCCTTCGTGTGCTGCATCGATGCCGACTCGATCCTGGGGCGGAACTCCCTCCTCGAGGTCATGCAACCCATGGTCGAGGATCCGGAGGGTATCGCTGCGTGCGGCGGCCAAGTCGGCGTCGCCAACGGCTGTACCATCGAGGAAGGCCGGGTCGTCGACGTGCACCTGCCGCGTAATTGGCTCGCCAGGTTCCAAGTCGTGGAGTACATGCGCTCGTTCACCGCGGGGCGAACCGCTCTGGTCACCTTGAACTCGCTGCTGATCCTTTCCGGGGTGTCGGCCGTTTTCCGGAAAAGCCTCTTGTTCGAAGTCGGCGGTTTCTTGAGTGGTCGACTCACGTCGCGGCTTGTGACGGAATACTGTGGGGGAAGCAAGGAGACCGTCTGCGAGGACATGGAAATCATCGTGCGGCTACAGCGGTATCTCCTGGAAAAAAAGATTCCCGCGAGGATCCACTTTCTCCCCTATCCGATGACGCTGTCTCAGGTTCCGGAACGCGTAAGGGACTTCGGGCGCCAGCGTGACCGTTGGTTCCGCGGTCTAGGGCAGGTGCTGTTCTACCACCGCAAGATGCTGTTCAACGCACGGTACCGGCAGGTGGGCCTCTTTGCCATGCCCTATCAGTTCTTGTTCGAGTTTCTGGGGCCGCTCGTGGAAATCTTGGGCTATGTCTTGCTTCCCCTGCTCTTCCTGGCCGGGATCGTGAGCACCGACTACCTCCTTCTGTTCTTCGCGGCCTCGATTCTGTACGGCACCCTGCTCTCGATCGCCGCCGTGTTGATGGGTGTCTGGACGGAGGGTCGGTTGGCGGACGGGCGCAACTCCGTTTCCCTGTTTCGTTATGAGGGCTTCGGGAACGCCATCATTTTGGTGAGTTTTGCGACTTTGTCCATGCTCGGGTATCGACAGATGCAGCTCTACTACCTGAGCAAGGGATTCGTGGGATTCCTGAGGGGACGTCAAACGTGGGGGAAATTCAAGCGTGACGGATTCTAGGGCAGTGGTTTCACCCGACCCCTCGAGATGGAACGCCCTGGCCAGTGTATGGAACGCCCTGGCCTGTGCATGGAACACCTTGGCCAGGGTACGGAACACCTTGGCCGGGGTGATGGGCGTGACCCTGTGGCTCCTGACGGGGTCGCTCGCGGCCCAGACGGCCCCCGAGGTTTATCCCTCCCAGGTGATCGTGCTCGCCGACTGGGGCATGTCGGATGCCTCGGAGATCGGATACCTGCACGTCGGTGTGCTCCACAGGAGCGAAGGAGATGCGCTGGCTGTTTATGACGTTCGACACCGCGCGCCGGTGGTCGAGTGGCCAAGCGAGCCGCAACACCGCACGCCGCCGCTCGACGGGGATGTGTTTCTGGTGGGGCATTTCGACAAGGGCAACACCAACCGTCTTGGCGGCTATTTCAACGGCTTCGCCCGGGCGCCATCCATGTCGGCGATGGCTATCGCCCGTGCGCCCGATGACGGCCCTGCCCTGGCTTATTCATACGACAAAGCGCTCGGGAGCTTTGCCGGATTTTGGATCCATCTCTTCGACTTCAAGCGACCTCCCGCGGAACGGGTGCTCTTCGACGCCAGTCCATTCGCCTACCTCACGTTCGCGATTCGCGGCGAGCATGGGGGGGAGGACCTGGCGCTGCACATCGCTGATCGCGCGTGGGAGGAGCGAGAAGGATCGCTACCAATCGCTGACGTTGCGTCGTTCCTCCCTGGTGGGCGCGTCGAGACGGCTTGGCAGCGTGCGTGGGTTCCCCTCGATGGTTGGCCTCGCTCATTGGACACGCAAGAACTGGCCAGCCTCGTCTTCCTGACGAAAGGGGAAGGATCCGGGCGGGTATTCCTGAAGGATATCGCGTTCACGACACGCCGCGACGCCGAAATACCCACAGCCGCGAGCGCCGAGGAACCGGGCAGATCGTTGAGACGGGCGATGTGGCTCTGGGACACTCCATCGGTAACAAGTGGTCCGGACACGCGTCGACGCCTCGTGCAGTTTTGCCGCACCGAGGGCATCACTGATCTGTTCGTGCAACTGCCCTATGAGGCGAAGCGCGTCGACGAACGGTGGACGATCTCGTGGGATCGAGAACGCCTTCGCCCGCTCATCGCCGAACTCCACGCCGCCGGGGTCACGGTGCATGCCTTGGACGGGGACCCCAGGTTCGGCCTCACCGAGTGGCATGGGCAGGTCATCGCGACAATCCAAAGCATTAAGGACTACAATCGGGAGAGCCCGCCCGCCGAACGGTTCGACGGCATTCGACACGACATCGAGCCCTACCTCCTGCCGGGGTTCAGCGGGGTGCGCCGCCCGCAGATACTGCAGCAGTACCTCACGATCGTTGCCGCATCTCGAGCGTTGGCGGCCCAGGCAGGTCTCGTATACGGGGTCGACATCCCAGCGTGGTTCGACGAACGAAACGAGTTCTTCGAGCTGGTGGCGGACGTGGAAGGGCGGCCTCTGAGCGAACTGATCATCGACATCGTGGACAACGTGGGCATCATGGATTATCGAACGCAGGCATACGGCGCCGATGGGACGATCGCCCATGCACAGAGCGAGCTGCGGTATGCGGCGGAGGTCGGGAAGCGGGTCTTTTTGGGTCTCGAGACCGTCGAGCTACCGGACGAGACCGACTTTGCGTTCGGCTCCCAGGGGTCGGGCGGCTCGCGGGTCGTCATCGAACAAATCGACGACGAGCGGGCGCGTATCAGCTGGATCGCTGAGGAGGCGTGGGACCGGCTCGGCGGCTGGCCCGAGATCCCCGGAGCTATGATGGGGACTGTGACTCTGAGGGAATCGCGGGCGACAAGCGTGCCATCGGGCAAGTTGTCGTTCGCCGAGTACGGCAGGAGCGAACTCGAGATCGTGATCGAGCGAACGGCGCTCGAGCTTCAACAATTCGAGAGTTTTTACGGGTTCGCAATCCATTCCTACGAGAGTTACCGACCGTGGCTCGAAGGCCCTCGCTGAACCGTGAAGCTCTGGTGATTTAGCCTGTTACAGAGCCGTCGAGGGTCCTTCTCCAGTAGGCGCAGAGAAAAATTTTGTACGTAAACAGCCGCTTTACCTGGTATTTTGGGAGTGGAGGGTTGTTTAGGTATGAAACATGTATGTGGAAGGCTCGCGTTACTCCTGGGGGTGCTCACCCTCGTGTCGTGCTTCGATCAAGTCGTCATTCCGGACGTGGAAGCAGACGGTCGCCTCACTGTAAATAACGACGAGGCGACTCTGAGCGAGCGACTCGACACCCTCGAGGTTCAGGTCCCCATCGACCCGGCGAGCCCGGCGCTTTTCAGGGGGGTGGCCGTAGCACCCGCCACAGCGCCCTCGGCGGTGACCCTGACGCTCATCGCGGAGCTCGACCCACCAACGGTGGATGGCCAGGTGGTCCAAGCAACGTCGATCTCCGCGACGTGGCAGTTCAGCTTCTTGATCAGCTACAACACCCGAGGCGACCCATTCGCGGGGGCCGTGGACTACGTGATCAACCTCATCGGGAACTCTCCCAGACTGGTTTCCTCGGTGGCGTTCACCGACTCCGATATCAGCGCGGTGGGGCTCGACGGCACCTCGATCTATGCGGCTCAGGCGACCGACGCGAGTGGCTACGCCACACCCGCGGCGATTGAGCGCCTGCGGCTCTCCCTCTTCCAAGTCCAGCTAGAGGACAACGCGCGCTTCGATCTCAGCAGCTTCGCGGCCACCAGTGTCCTGGCCGTCGGGAATGAGATCTACGTCACCACCGGCGATGACGGACACTTGTACGCGCTCGACGAGTCCGACATGAAGACGGTCGGCCAGTTCGCCCTCGATGACGCGCGCTGGGTGGCACACGACGCGGACAATGGTCGCATCGTGGTGGCGCAGGGGACGCCCGGACGTCTTTCCGTTTTCCAAGAGGGGGACTTCCCCGGCGGATCGATGACCCTTCTCAACACATTCCCCTTCCCCGGAGCGGACGTCCCCCAGTCAAAGTCGAGCGTCGAGATCGTCGGCGGCAAAGCTTTCATCGCTGCGGGTCCCGAGGGCGTACAGGTGATGTGCCTCGACAACGGTCAGATCGTGGGGTCAGTGCCCCGCCCCGCCCCAGCCGCCCTCGACTGGATCCGTCGGTCGTCGTGACAAACGCCGTCACCGTCGACGAGGACCTGATGTTCATCTCGAACGGTGAAGCAGGCGTGTACGTCGCGGCGGGGGCGGCGGAGTTCGCCAGCACGCCATGCGACGCGCCCCAGATCATCACGGTGCTGGGACACCTGCGCTTCGACGACCTAACGTCCGTCAATCACGTCGATTACGAGAACAACCGGCTCCTCATCGCCGCTGGCCTAGGTGGGCTCAAGATCGTCAGGGTCGACATAACGCCGTAGAGGGTTGTTTCGTTATGAAGAATGTATTCGGAATGCTCGTGTCCGAGCAGACGTCAAATCGCGGCGATATTCTTAAGACAGCTTCACGGAAGATAGCTTCACCGAGCCCCAGACCGCCTCAGGGCCCGGCCAATCGGTTGATCCTCATCTTCCTTGGGCTGCTCACCCTCACGTCGTGCTTCGATCAAATTCTCATTCCGGACGTCGAGACGGACGGTCGCCTCACCGTAACGAACGACGAGGCGGTTCTCGGCGAGCGGCTTTCGTACCTCGAGGACGAGGTTCCCATCGACCCGGTGAGCTCGCCGAGCCCAGCGCTCTTAGAAGGGGCCGCCGCGCCGCCGACAGCCTCGTCGGTGGAGCTGACACTGGTCGCGGAACTCGAGTCACCTGTTGTGAACGGCCAGGTGGTCCAGGCGACCTCGGTCTCTGCACGCCGAAGGTTCGCCTTCCTGATCAGCTACAACACACAGGGCAGCCCTTTTATTGGGGCGGTCGACTACGTGATCAACCCCTTTGGAGTCTCCCCGAGGCTGGTCTCTTCGGTGGAGTTCAGCGACTCCGACATCAGCGCGGTCGGGCTCAACGACGACGATGACGATAACGACGGCGACCGCGACGACGACGAGGACGACGACTGGATCTACGTGGCTGAGGCGACAGCCGCGGTCGGCTTCGCCACACCTGCGACCATCGAGCGCCTAACGGTGGCCCCCTCCGGCATCCTGCTGGAGAACAACGACCGCTTCGATCTCTCGAGTTTTGCCGCCACCAGTGTCCTCACGGTCGACGATGTGATCTACGTCACGACCGGGGACGGCGGACACGTATACGCACTCGACGAATCCGATATGAGCATAGCTGGCCAATTCGCCCTCGACGACGCGCGGTGGGTGGCACACGACGAAGACAATGACCGGATCGTGGTAGTGCAAGGGACGCCGGGACGGATTTCCGTTTTCGAGGAGAACGACGACTTCCCGGGTGAATCGATGACCCTTCTCAACACGTTCCCGTTCCCCGGAGCCGGCGTTCCCCAGTCGAAGTCGACCGTCGAAGTCGTCGGCGGCAAGGCCTTCATCGCTGCCGGCCCAGAGGGCGTGCAGGTGATGTGCCTCGACAACGGTCAGATCGTCGGGTCAGTGCCCCGTCCCGATCCGGCCGCCCTCGGGCTGGATCCGTCGGTCGTCGTGACGAACGCGGTCACCGTCGACGAGGACCTGATGTTCATCTCGAACGGTGAGGCGGGTGTGTACGTCGCGGGAGGCGCCGCGGATTTCGACAGCACGCCGTGTGCCGCGCCCCAGAACATCACGATGCTGGGGCACCTACGCTTCGACGACCTGCAGTCCGTCAATCACGTTGATTACGAGAACAAGCGGCTCCTCATCGCCGCTGGCCTTGGTGGGCTCAAGATCGTCAAGGTCAAAATAAATAAATAGGGGTTCGTTGCCGCGGGCCTCGAAACCGGCAAAGGGCACGATCAGAACGCCCAGTTCGACCCTAGGACGAAGGCTGTATACCGGTAGTCGGAACCGCCCCTCGCAAAGCTCATCAATCCTGCGGAGGAATATCCGAAGGAGAGTGAGATCTCACGGCCGGGCCCGAGTCCGTATGCGACGCGAACGTTCGAGCGAGCAGACAAGCCACCGTCACCGTCCTTCCCCACCTGCTGGACCCCAGGAGCGAGTTCGACCAAAAAGGTCCACGGTCCCAACCCGTACAGCCAATGGCTCGTGATCTCGCCAACGCCGTAGAAGTCCGGATCGAAGTATCCGTCGTCCAGATCCTTCTCGAACGAGAACCCTCGAAAGCTCGCGCCGAGTGAAAAGAACCGACCGACTCGCCGCGACGCCGAGAGAGATAGACTCCTGCGGTCGTTGCCTTCCGTTCCCTCGAACTTGCCCAGGCCCATCGTGCCGTCGACGCGCCAACCCAGCGCCGGAGTCCAACGCCCCATGATCAAGAGTCCCGTGCTCCGCACCCCTCTCTCGGCGAGCGCGGCGGTCTCGTTCAGGCCCACGGAAGCGAAACTCAACGCCCCGCCGAGGCTGCTCCGGTCCGGAGTCCTCACGCCAAGCCGATATTCGACGTTCGAGGGGTTATCCGCGCCGTTACTCCGACTCCCACCCAGGCCGCCGGACAAGGTCCAGCCGGGCCGGAGTTGATAACGACCGGAAACGGTCACGCCTTGAGCGGTGAGCTCGAGTTGTCCGAATCCCGTTGTCTGGTCGAGCTGCTTGAAATAACCTTCGGCGCGCACATCCAGTCTCGGGGTCGCGTGCCAACCCGCCGCGAGCGACGTGGTCACCATCGTATTCCCGTCCGAGTCGTTTTCGTAGACGACCGAAGGTCGAGAGACAGGTGCCAGAGCGAGGTTCAGCGACCGGAGTTGGTCCCGAATCACGGCGTTCGTAGGTGCAAGCTCAGCGGCGGTCTCTAAGGCCTCCCTGGCGGCTGCGTCCCTTCCCTGCCAGCCATACACCTGTCCAAGCCCGCCCCACGCCTCCGCACTCGACCGATCAGCCTCGACGGCCTGTAGCGCTACCCGTTCACTCTCCGAGAGGCGACCCGCCCACCCCAGTGTCTTGACCTTTCCGGTGAGCGCCCTCATCTCGTCCGGAGCCCGGACGAGCACATCATCGTACTGCGCGATCGCGCCGGTGAAGTCCTGCGAGACGGCGAGTGTCCTCGCCAGACCAAGCCTCGCTTCGATGTCGTCCGGATCGCGAGCCAGGAGAGCGTAGTAGGCCGCCCTTGAGGCCTCGAACCGTTCTGCCCAAGCAAACGCCTGGGCCCGCTGGAGCTGCGCGCTGCTGGCCCCAGGTGCGATCGAGAGCAGCTGGTCGTAGCTCGCGAGCGCTTCGTCGAACTGGCCGGCCCAAGCCTGGAAGATCGCCAGCGCCTCCAGGGCCTCGGCATTGTCCGGCTGAACCGCGAGCACCTCGGCCACCTCGTCCAGGGCCGCAGGGATGTCTCCCGACCAGGCACGTACACGCGCCCGGGCCAAACGAGCGTCAAGGTGGCCGGGCTGCTGCCCGATCAGGTCATCGAGCAGCTCTACCGCCTCATCGTACTGCTCCTGCCACGCCTGCATGAGCGCTACCCGCAGTATCGCGGTCCCGTCCTCCGGATCGACCGCCAGGCGGTCGCTGTACAGCCGCATCGCGAGCGCCGTATTTCCGTCGCTCCACGCCTCGTCGGCCTGGTCGTCGGAGCCCGCCACAGCTGCGTCTGCGCTTCTGACACGCTCCAAGTAGTCGACAGCCGTCGAGTGCCCCGGTTGGAGTTCGAAGACCATGCTAAAGTAGGCTCGGACCGCTTCGATGTCCCCGGAACGCCACCGTGCCAAACCCAAACCGACGAGGGCATCGACGTTGTTCGGCTCGGCAGTGCTCACCACCGTCCAGAGACGCTCGGCCTCCTCTACATTTCCGTCTCGTAGAGAAACGTATCCTAGGCCCGACCGCGCGTACTGGTCGTTGTCACATTGTGCGACCGCGGCCTCGAACCGACGCCTCGCCGCCGCCATGTTGTTGTCGGCGTAGGCAGCCCAGCCGGCTTCCGCGTCGGGACCGGACACGCGCGGGCAGGCGTCCTGTCCTTGGGCTGGTTCGGAGAGGACCGCGACGGCCAGCGGGAGAAAGGTGAGCGTCCAAATACGTGGCAAGGGCTTCATCCAGCCTCTCGGGCTCTGGTAAGTCAAGAGGCCTGATCAGCTTAGGCCCTTGTGACCAATTCCCTACTTCCCGAGCAGGCGGGTCAAGGGTCTTCTGACGCGACCCGAGCCGGTGAGACGTGCGCGTGGGGGGATGAGTCCCACTGCCCTATGGTAGAAGACGGTCCGCTTATTCGCGTCCCGAGCTAGTCCCGCAGCCCAAAGGTGTAGAGGACGTTGCCGGCGGCGACCGCCACATATTGCTTGCCGTCAATCATGTAACTCATCGGCGCCGCGTGTACTCGCGAGCCCACATTGATATGCCAGAGTTCCTCTCCGGTCTCGGCATCGAGCGCGAAGAAGAAGCCATCGATCGTTCCGCTGAAGACGAGGTCGCCCGCGGTAGAGAGCACCCCGGCGGTGGATCTCGCCTTCACTTCATACTCCCACACCCGCTCGGCGGTTTGCGGTGAGATGGCTCGCACGGCACTCACGTAGTGGTCTTGCGGGAGGGGTGTCTGTCCGCCTCCGCCGCGGAACGGCTCACCCGCCACGTATTCTTCGTCGCGAATGAAGTAGGTGGTCTCGCCGTCGTACGCCATGACGTAGACGAGGTCGGTGCGGGGGCTGTAGCTCGGCGACCACCAGTTCGACCCACCTCCGATGGACGGCGAGACGGTGGTCCCTTCCACGCTCGGAAACGTGTTCGGAAGGCGGATCGGTCGACCCGTTTCGTCGAGACCCTCCGCCCACGTTTGCCTTGCATAGGGTTCGCCGAGCAGGAATTCTCCAGTCTCACGGTCGAGCACATAGAAGAAGGCGTTGCGATTCGGCCACAGCATCAGCTTACGCTGCCGCCCGCCGAACTCGGAATCGGCCAGGATCGGAATCTGCGTGCTGTCCCAGTCATGAACGTCATGTGGCGTGAACTGGAAATACCACACCATCTCACCGGTGTCCGGGTTGATGGCCAGCACCGCGTCGGAGTACAGGTTGTCGCCCATCCTGACGTCGCCGTTCCAATCCGGGCCGGGATTGCCAGTGCCCCAATAGACCAGATTCAACTCGGGATCGTACGAGCCGGTCATCCAGCTCGATGAGCCTCCCGTGCGCCAGGAGTTACCCGCCCACGTCACGTTGTCAGGATGGTCCGGGCCTGGGATCGTGTAGAGCCGCCACGCGAGGTCCCCGGTCTCTGCCTCATACGCGTCGACGAACCCACGTATCCCGTATTCTCCACCGCCGACCCCGGTCATGATCTTGTCCCCGACGATGAGTGGCGCGCCGGTGATGCTGTAGCCGGTTCCCTCGTCGGCTACTTCCGTATCCCAGAGAACGCTGCCGGTCTTCGCGTCGAGGGCGACGATGTGCGCGTCCAGCGTGGTCATATACAGTCGGTCACCCAGGACCGCGACGCCACGGTTGTTCCGACCGCAGCAGAAATTCATCTCCTCGGGCAGCTCGTGGTTGTAGCGCCAGTACTGACCGCCGGTGCGTGCATCGAGCGCGATGACGTTGCTCGGCGATTCGGTCACGTACATCACACCGTCGACGACGAGGGGTGTCGTCTCGGCTCGGTCCAATGCCTCCAGCTGGAACGCCCACTGCATCTCGAGCCGCCCCGCGTTCCCGGTGTCGATCTGGCTCAGCCTACTGTAGCGCTGACTGAAGTAGTTGCCCGAGTACATGAGCCAGTTCTCTGGCTCCGCGTCGGCACTCAGCAGGCGTTCGTGTGTCACAGGGACGAACGACGGGGCGGGCGTCATCGTCGCTCGGTCTCCGGACCGTTGTTGCGCGGCCGATGCCGGGATCGCGAATAACAACAGGGTGAAAAGCGCATACGGCTTCATCATCTCGCTCCCTCTTTTCGTTCAAAGCACTCGCGAACAGGACGGGGGCGCTGAACGACGTCAGCGCATGGGGACGTTGTCAGGCCGGCGATCATGGGTCTCGCCTGGTCAGCCCATACAGATACGCGACGAGATCTTCTAGTTCGCCCTCGGTCAACGTGCCCGCGTAGGCGGGCATGGACGACGTCTGTATGCGTTCACTCTCGCGTAGGTCTCGTTTCAGGAACGACCACAGGTTGTCCTCCGCATCGAGGATTCTGACCGAGTAGGTGCCCTCGTTCATCCTCAAGCCCTCGACCCGCGTGCCGTCCCGATGCGTCACGCGCATGGTCCACCAGCGCGGCTGCACACTTTCATCAGGATCGACCAGATCCGAGAGGAGCTCGTCGGGTGAACGGCGATCGCCGATGGTCGAAAGCTCGGGGCCCTGTCGGCCACCCTCGCCGTCGATCAGATGGCAACCGCTGCAGTCGCCCCTCCCGCGAAACAGACGCTCCCCAGCCGCGGCGTTGCCGGCCACCGCAACGCGCTCGCCGCCCGACACGGAACGGACGTATGCCACCATCTGCCAGACGGACTGATCGGTCCACGTCGGATTGAGCCCCATCATCGCGGTGTTCGGTATGCCCTCGGAGATCACGTTGAACAGGCCAGCGTCGGTGCTCGCGCGCCGAAAATCACCGGTCGTCAAATCCGGACCAACCTCTCCGCCCGCCGCGCCCTCGCCGTGGCAGACCGAGCATTGTCTGTCGAACAGCTGCTGGCCGGCTCGCACGTCCGGTACGTCGGTGAAGGGGTTAGCCTGTTCCTGTGCGGAGAGTCCGGTTGCCAAGCCACCCGTCGACCCGGCCACGAGAGCCCACATGGCTCCCAAAGGAAGATTCTTGAGCAACATACCCCCTCCTACTTCACCAGTTGAAATTCACCCAGCCGGTCAGTTGTCATCCGTTCGGGTGGCGGTCCAGGGGATCGTGAACCCACCACCTTGCGGGACTTCAAACGTCCCGGTCATCGTGTCGCCGTCTTCTCCGATCTCACCCGTGTAGGTGAGCTCGAAGGAGCCGCGCTGTGTCTGCCGTGCGGCCGTGAACGTGACCTTGTTGCCCTCAAGCATAACGCTCGTCAGCTCGGCGCTCCCGGCCTCGTTGCCGAGCGTACCCTGGAGTGCCGCACCATCAAGGGAGAGCGCCAGCGTCTGGGGGAAGCCGAACCCACCGCGACCACCACCACCTCGACCACCACCGCCGCCGCCACCACCACGTTGAGGTAACTCGATGGTGAATTCCCAGCTTCCCACCAGGTCATTAACCGTCTGGGCCGCGACCGGCTCGGCGAAGTACGCCACCGACAGAATGATTGCGCCAACTCCAAGGATGGGCCTTTTCACGTGATCCCCCTCGATCTGGGCACCTGTGCCGTCCACACTTCTGACAACCAAACGACTCAGGGTTAGATCTACGTCGACATCGATCCCGCCGCTAGGAGGGTGATCGGAGAGGGGAGCCCCCTTCGGAAGGTCAATATTATCTACCCACTCGTTCGCCGCGTCGTCCTCGGGGACCGTGGTGAGCTGGCGGCAACAGGCCGGCTAGAGAGCGACTCAGCCCGCTTACCATGGCAGGCAGGCCTTCCTCCAGGTCGAGATTGACCTTGGACGCACCACTTACGATTCGGGTCTCGTGGTACCGGAGTTCCGCGTCCCCTTCACCGTCAGAGATCCTCTCCGTGAGGAGCACGTCGGTGGTCAGCGTATGAGCGATATGTTTCGTCTTGGCGTCGAATAAGAAGCCCAACACGCCCACCGCGAGTCCGATTTCACCGGCCGCTCCAGATGCACCCAGGATGTCGGTAGCAAGAGCCGCCCCGGCACCCGCCATCCATGCGTTGCCGATAGCATTGGAGACGGTCTGGTCCCCTTGTAATTCGGATTCCACCAGGCGCAGGTGGTTGATCTGAATGATGTATGTGGCCTCCTCCGGAGCGTCCACCAACGTGTAGCCCGACGCCGTCAGCTGTCCGTCCAGAGCCGGCAGGATCGTGAGTTCGCGACCCGCCGTGGAGGCCTCGGATGTGTACACCGTCTGCGGTAGGTCGGAGCGGAGTTCGAGAAATACCGACTCACTCATTTCAGTCCTCGTATCTAAATCGCCATATCGGATCATCATTCGGGAAGTGGCACATCCGGTGAGGTTCATGCTGCCCAGCATGATGATCGATGAAATCTTGACGGTCGGTAGAGCTTTCGGACACGACCACATGTTGATTCTCCTTCCAGTTGAATCCGTCTTCAATTCGTGGAAGAAATTTAGGCGCAGACCGGTGGTGGTTTGATACGTCGAATGACGTAGATGGGCAGTGGAGATTACGTAGTTGGAGCTACGGTGTTAGTGGATCGGTTGTTCTCCTGAAGGGCCCGCTGAACTTATACGTCCCGGTCTCGAATCTCGAGAAGAGTTCAGAGAAGGGATCGTTGCCTGTCAGGGACTACCCATTCTAGCCATCCATCCCAACAACCTTCCTTCGATGGTGTCGCCAAGCCCGGGTACGAATAGAACGATAAGGACGACGGCGACTAACACACCACCCCCGATCCAGTAGAACCATTTCACCTTGAACCTCCGGTCATGTTCGCGCTGGGTGGGGCCATCTCGAAAAGCCACAGTTTCCCCGACTCGACCTCAGCACGTGTCATTCCGGGAGGCCGCCGGACATCGATGTTATATTTGCGGTTGAACGCCGCAGCTAAATCGTCCACTATCGCACCCGTCCGGATGCGCACGAGCTGGCGCTCATACCTCTTACCTTCGACGCGCAGGATAGCCCGGCCATCTCGTTCCGCTTGCGCCGGCCATCTCTTCCATAGGCGTCCGATAAAGCCGAGCATGTAGTTGGAATTGAGATAGATCTTACCTTCATGCTCCACGATGTAAAGGATTCGGGACCGGGGAGGATCGAAGAGCTGCAGTTCGATGGTCGGGATATCACGTACGAAACTCCAGTCCGGTTCTGCACCCCTCACCAACTCACCGGCAACGAGCGGTCCACCACTGAATACTACAGACGGCCCGTCGGACATTCGCGACGAGACCGCCAGAGCACCCAACCCAACAACCGGGATGAGGACCAGGACTCCGATTACCACCAGCACTCTACGAACGATGCTACGATTGATATCCATAGTTCATTCGTCCTAGAAGGGATCGGTGCCTGTCAGGGACTACCCATGCTAGCCATCCATCTCAACAACCTTCCTTCGACATTGTCGCCAAGCCCGGGTACGAATAGAACGATAAGGACGACGGCGACTAACACACCACCCCCAACCCAGTAGAACCATTTCACCTTGAACCTCCGGTCATGTTCGCGCTGGGTGGGGCCATCTCGAAAAGCCACAGTTTCCCCGACTCGACCTCAGCACGTGTCATTCCGGCATTATATTTGCGGTTGAACGCCGCAGCTATATCGTCCACTATCGCACCCGTCCGGATGCGCACGAGCTGGCGCTCATACCTCTTACCTTCGACGCGCAGGATAGCCCGGCCATCTCGTTCCGCTTGCGCCGGCCATCTCTTCCATAGGCGTCCGATAAAACCGAGCATGTAGTTGGAATTGAGATAGATTTTGCCTTGATCCTCCACGATCCAAAGGATTCGGGACTGGGGAGGATCGAGGAGCTGAAGTTCGATGTTCCGGATATCACGTACGAAACTCCAGTCCGGTTCTGCACCCCTCACCAACTCACCGGCAACGAGCGGTCCACCCTTGAATACTCTACCCGCCCCGTCGGACATACGCGCCGAGACCGCCAGAGCACTCAATGCGAAGACCGGGATGAGGACCAGGACTCCGATTACCACCAACACTCTACGAACGATGCCGCGATTGATATTCATGGTTCACTCGTCCTCTGGTTTGTGGGCACCTAACCCGCACACAATCAACGCGTATCCGGTGATCGCCACTCCTGGTTCAAGCCTCAAACTGCCACGGCTACACCGCAGGCGCAAACGAGCGGGGTGGCTGAAGAGTGGAGTGGCTGAAGAGTGGAGTGGAGGCGGCGGCGCTACGGTCAGCTACTGACGAGGTAGTGCCCGCCGATGGCGAACCCGAAGGGCGAACCACCCGCAAGGTTCACGTAATCGATCGCCACATGAAAGCCAGCCCCACTCTCGCTGTTGACCGATAATCCAACTGTCGCGCCGAAGTCGGTCGAGGTATCGCTGGGGAGGACACCGCTTTCACCGGTTCGGACGATTTGAAGACGGGGCATCACCCAGGGCGTTACGGATTCGTTGCTGGTGCCCTGGATCGTTATGCCGATCGGTAGGTTGATCTCTGTTTGCGACTGAGTCCCGAAGTTCAAAGACGCCCACCCGACGCCACCCTGAACGCTCACTTGAACGGCGCCCGCATCACTGAGCAGGTGAACGGCCACGTTTGCACCGAGCGTCACCTCGTCGGTGTCGCTCGCGACGTAGCCGCCCATCCCCATGAAAGAAACCCTGTTCATGGCTCTTCCGACCCCCATTGCGAACGAGCTTTGCTCTTCTGAGTCGTCATTGAGTCCGCGGGCAAACTCGGCCCCAACGAAGGTTGATCCCGCAGCATCGCCCAGCGGGAGTGCTTGGACGGGGTGGTTGAGCAACTGCCCCATGGCCGGAGCCGCCGCTAACAGCGCCGCGATCCACGCGAACGAAAAAACTAATTTTGGTTGGTTCATTTCAAATCTCTTGATAATGAAGGTGGAAAACCTGCCCATCGATGACTGTCCTACAGAGAGGACATTCCCTTAGGGAAGCCAGAGATCCAGGTTCGGGAAAAACCTCGCGAAGGCGAACCAGAACGACACGTAGGCCTCGGTAACGGTCGGGAGGGTTGAACCCACCAACGGACCCGAGAGCGCTTCCCCATCGATACTCCACTGACTCCCCGTCTCCGCATCCACGAAGGCACCGTTCGTCACCTCGAAGGTCAAATCCTGGACGCCGACCTGCGGCCGAAATGCCACCGCCGTCGCCGCGTCGCTGTCCCAGAACACGACGACCGCATTCTCGGCACCAGTACCACCAACGGACTCATGGACCACCGCGAGGTCGCCGAGGTCGCGGAGGGCACCGAAGGGGAAAACCGTCCCGCCCCCCTTCCCGAGCGGAATCCCCAGCACCCGCTCCTTCGGAGGCCGCCGGTCATCGAGGCTTGGGAGGGGCATTAACGTGCGGGGGTTACCCTCTAATTCGTACCCCCCATAGGGATAAACTCGGTAGTCCCTATTGGACCCGGTGTTGGGGCTCACAACCCGTGTGTCCGGATGGAGCGCCACCCAGTCTGCCCACTCGATTTCAATGGACCGATACATCGTCAGAGACAGACCCTCCGCCGGACCACAGCGCGCTCCTGCCACTCCTGCCAGCATCTGCGGCCACAAGGATTCGTCTTCCTCCGAGCCACCGGCAGAGCGGTCGAACATCACCAGATTGTTCTCGAAGAGCAGCCCCGATACACCGAATTCTGCTCCAGCGGCCGCCGCGTTGGAAAAGACCATGCTAGACCCGGTGAGCGGGCAATACGTGATCGCCAGGCCGAGGCTTCTCATATTCACGATCTCATGCCACCAGAGGATATTATGCGGAAAGGCCAGGTAATCGGAGCCAGCTTTGATCCCGATCACCCGGTCGGTCGGAAGCAGGTAGCCGGCCAGGACGTCGTCCGCCGCGACCAGGTCGGGGTCCGTAAGCGAGGGAATTCCGTCCCGGTTCGCCCCAACCGAGGCGCCCGCCAGCAGTTCTCGGCACAGCGCGGTCAAAGCCGCCGTATCCGTTGGGCTGCTTGAGCAGGCCGATACGGCCACCATGGCCAAGCCCAGGCCGACGGATAGAAATGAGATTCCTTCGAGGTTCCGACGCATGTGACGCATGTAGTGTAACCTCCTGGGCCGCTGAGATGACCCCCACTGCAGCTCTCCTCACAGGGAACCAAGTTGGAGGTGTGTGTCTGCTGCCGAATTCATGCACACCTCAAAACAGTTCCCGGGCGTCTCCGGTGGAGGCATAGGACTTTTGGTTTAACTGTCCTCGGCGTATACTCTCAACGGACGGGAAGTGATTTTTGGGTAACCTCATGTGTGAAGGAGCACCTCATGGGTTCGAAACAACCTGATCGAAGGGTATTCCTAAAACGCGGGGCCGCATTGGCCGGTGGTTTAAGCTTGGGAGCGGTAGAGCCCGTGATCGGCCAGACGCCAGCATCTGGACAGTCGGTCGAGGACCAGTCCGTTGAGGACCAGTCGCAAGAGGCCCCGGATTATTCAAGTGATGAGCTCATCGCCTACGGCCAACGCTCCCCTCACGTGACGTCGGTACGGAAGCCGGTCAACAGCAGGCCGTCACCCGACGAGTTCGGGCTCGTCTTTCACATAGGGACTCCGCTTGGGGACCAGGTGGGCCCGATCACCCCGTCTTCACTCTTCTATTTCGGGACCACGCGTGGCTCCTTCGTTCCGGACATCGATCCCGAGGAGCATCGCCTCATGATCCACGGCATGGTGGACCGTGAGCTGATCTTCACCATGGAAGAGTTGAAGCGATTCCCGTCCGTGACCCGCCTTCACTTCATCGAGTGCGCTGGGAACCGCACCAGTTCCCGGCATAGGACGATCGTCGACTCGCACGGGATGACCAGCTGCGCCGAATGGACCGGAGTCCTCCTGCGTACGCTCCTCGAGGAAGCGGGCGTGCAAGACGGAGGGACCTGGATCGTGGCGGAAGGGGTGGAGGAAGTAAAAGGAGCGTCGAGCCTTCCGATGGCGAAGGCGATGGACGACATCCTGGTGGCGTACGCCATGAACGGCGAGCCACTACGCCCACAGCAAGGCCACCCGTTGCGGATCGTGGTTCCCGGCTTCGAAGGCATCCTCCACGTGAAGTGGCTGCGGCGAATCAAGGTGGTCGACCGGTTCTACATGACGTACAACGACTACGGGCATCTTCGTCAGGACTCCGACCAGGCCGCCCTGAGTTATCAGGTCGGACCGAAATCGGTCATCACCTATCCGTCCGCGGGACAACAGCTGCCCGGCACTGGATTCTACGAGGTCAGGGGCTTGGCCTGGTCCGGTGGGGGCGTCGTCAGCAGGGTGGAAGTATCCACCGATGGTGGCGAGAGCTGGATGGACGCCGACTTCCGTGGGACGCCGCAGCGGATGGCGCACACCGCGTTCAGCTTCAACTGGACTTGGGACGGAACAGAGAAGGTGCTCATGTCGCGCTGCACGGACGAGCTGGGCCAGGTTCAACCGACGCGAGCTCAGTTGGCCGGAGGCCTGGACAATTCCATCCAGCCGTGGAGGATCGAGCGCGACGGGAGCGTTCACAATGCGATCACTTAGACTTCTCCCGTTTCTGATGCTCCTGGGGGGGAGCTCTGCGCTGGCGCAGTCGCCGACCTTTGGTCTGGGAAGGACCCCGAGCGCAGAAGAAATCCTTGCCTGGGATATCTCCATCAGTCCTACGGGCGAGGAACTCCCGCCGGGCAGCGGAACGGCCGAGCAAGGTAGGCGGGTCTTTCTGCAGAAGCGGTGCGCCACATGCCACGGGCGGGATGGGACAGAGGGCCGCGCGCCCAGGTTGGTAAGACCCGATGCGGGACCCGATGCCGACCCCTGGTCATTGGGGAGAATACTGCCGATCCGTTCGCCCTACGCGACGACGGTATGGGATTACCTCAATCGCGGCATGCCTCTGGGTGACGAAGGAACCCTCACCGCCGATGAGGTCTACGCGCTGACGGCCTATCTGCTCTCCATGAACGGTGTCATCGCGGAGGACGCGGTAATGGACGCCCAGAGTCTGCCGATGGTGGAGATGCCCAATCGTGATAACTGGGCTCCCCTACCGGATTGGAAGCCCGGGATGCCAAGGCTTCCAGGTTACCCCTACTGACGTAAGCGTCGTAACGCCTCTAACGTTGTGGGTTCACCATGGGAAGGCCGGGCCTAGCCCACGCAATTGAACCCGTCCACTACACTCGAACCCCCAGCCATTCCAGAGGGAGATAGGCATGAAGAACACGATCCTCGGCGCCGCCGTTGTCATGAGCTTCGCTTTCGCCGGGACGGCACAAGCCCAGCGCCCGCCGGCCGCTTGCGGCCCGGCCGCCCAGCTGCCGGCGGAGTTCTCCAACAATGTGGGCTCCAACGCGCGCTGTTTCGAGCTCCGGATGTACACAGCTACCAACCAGAGTGGCGACATCGACATGCTGCATCAGCGCTTCCGCGAGCAGGAGGTGGCGATCTTCGAGAAGCACGGCGCCGAGGTCATCGCCGTGTGGCAGCGTCTCGACGATCCGAACACGCTGGTCTGGATGCTCGCCTATCAAGACCGCGCCCATCGGGACGAGGTCTGGGCAGGGTTCGCCGCCGACCCGGACTGGGCCGCGCTCCGCGAGAAGTACCCCGCGTCGGTCTCCATCCAGGCCTACTGGATGAGCTCCACCAACTACTCGAACCTCAGGTAGCTGGCCGGCAGCCTGAGCGTCGTGTCCCCGCCGGGGGGCACGACGCTCATCTCCTACATACCGGCCACCACATACTTCGTGAACGCGGAGCCCGCATCGCTGAGTGAGGCCGGTCCTTCGGCCACGTAGACGTTGCCGTCCTCGTCCACTCCCACGCCCTCACCCGTCACGCCAGAGTGCGGCCGGCTGTCGGAGTCCCACGGCGGAATGTAGCCCACGAGCAAGTCCTGATCGACGGGCCCGATGCGGACGCCGTTCCTCCAGTTGATGTGCCGGAGCCGGTTGGACTCGGAGTCGATGGCGTACACCATCTCGTCCTCGGTGATAAAGAGGTCGCTGATGCGCCCGTACTGATAGCGCGAGTCCAGGTAGTTGCCCTCCTGGTCGAAGATCTCGAGGCGGTGGTTGCCCCGGTCCGCAACCCAGAGGCGGCCCTGAGAGTCGAACTCGAGGGCATGTGGCGTGCGGAACTGACCGTGATCCGTGCCGATCTCGCCCCACTCCATGATGTACTCGCCGGCGGGCGAGTATTTGACGATGCGGCCAGTCAGGCCTGCCGCGCGGGCCTCGTCCATCTGTTGGTCTGACGCCAAGTTCTGACCGCTGTGGCCGTCCGCGACGAAGATGCTACCGTCGGGCGCGATGATCACGTCATTGGGCTGGTTGAGGTGATCCGGGCCGTTCCCGGGCTGCCCGGCGGTACCGAGGCTCAGAAGCAGCTCGCCGGTTGAGCTGAACTTGTGGACCTGGTGACCTTTGGTGCCGTCGGCGTTGCCGGCGAAGTCCGTCACCCACACGTTGCCCTCGTCGTCCGCGTAGATGCCATGGGGCGTCACGAAAGTTCCGGCACCGAAGTTGGCGAGGATCTCCCCGGTATCTCGGTCGAACTTGAAGATCGGGTCCACGGGGTTGTTGTCGCAGTTGACCCCGGGTCCACCCGCCGAGCCCGAGGCGCAACGCTCGTACCCCCAGACATGTCCGTCCGTCGGGTCGATGTCGAGGCCTGCGGTGGAGCCCCACTCCCGTCCCTCGGGCAGGGTCGCCCAGCTCCCGATACGTGTCGGGTTTGGGTTCGGGAGTCCCTCACCCGTGACCGGGTTAACTGCCGCAGCGGCCATCGCGGCCGGTGGCCCGGCCTCGGCGGAGCACCCCGCGAGAATCACGGTTCCAAAGAGCACCGACATCAGGAATCGTAACGATGACATTTAGTCCCTCCAAAGCAAATCTCGATTTTGCCGCGGCACGGCCGCGGGAGCCGGACTCAGGAACATTGGTGATACGTGCGCGGCGCGCAAACCCATACACCCGCGAGATGGACTCTCTCTAGGGTCGAACCCGAACGTACTTGACCAGCCGCCGTCGGCCCACGTCTCCAGCGTAGATGCTTCCATGCGCATCGACTCCGAGAAACTCCATGGAGCTCGATGTCGACGCTTCGTAGTCCGGGATGAACGCTGAGATCCAACCGGTCCGGGCGTCTCCGATCCGGATGCCTCGCTCCCATCCGGGATTCCAATGCCGGCCCGCCCAGCGGCCGTCCGACATTCCATCGACGACATAGATCCTGTCGTCGTCATCGATGGCGATGCCGCTGGGCTTTCCGAACTGTGTCCACGCTTCGAAGAAGCTTCCATCCTGCTCGAAGACCTGGATCCGGTTGTTCCCCCGATCGGCGACGAAGAGTCGTCCTCGGGAATCCATGGCGAGGTCGTGGAGATCGTAGAACCGACCGCGATCACCGCTCGCCGTCTTCACGCCACCCGCTCCTGGGATCGGATCAGTGATGGGCTGGGGACCCGGACAGGGTGGCGCGATCCCGTCGGGAGCCACGTGCGCGCAGCCGCCACCGGCGCCGGCCCCCGCTCCACCCAACTGGAAGATGAACTCGCCGTCGGGCGCGAACTTGATCACCCGGTTGTTCCCGCTCCGGTGGCCGTCCGCCACCCAGATCTCCCCGTTGGGAGCGACCAGGACGGACGCCGGCCCGTTGAAGTGGGTCTTGTCATCCCCGGCCACCCCCGCCTCACCCAAGGTCATCAGCACCTCGCCTTCAGAACTCAGCTTGAAGACCTGGTGGCCCATCCCCATGCGGAAGCCCGGCTCCATGCGGCCATCCCCCACCGGAGCACCATCCGTGACCCAAATGTTTCCCTCGTCGTCGACATCGAAGCCGTGAGGCCACGCGAAGAGCCCCGCGCCCAGGCTCTTCACCAAGTTCCCCTCCAGGTCGAACTTGTGGATCGGGTTCAAGTCGGAATTCGCGCACTGGTTCGCTCCGCAGCGATCGAGGATCCACAGGTGCTCCCCGTCCGGGTCGGACTTGATCCCGCTCACGACCCCCAGCTCCCGGCCCTCGGGGAGCCCGGCCCAGCCGTAGACGGCACGGTAGGGATTGTTGGCCACGGCCTGAGCCGCGAGATCACCCGAGAACGCCACGAAGGCGCCTACCAGGACCATGAAGGACACAGGCCTAAGGATCGAAGCCCACCGATTCGTCATGGCCACCTCGCTAGCCCCCGAACAAAGCCGTCGTACCCCATCGGACGGCAACACCGACGTCACGGGACTCTAAGGGCCGCAAGCGAGCCGGGCAACCCTTCTCCCGCGACCTGCAGGACGATGTACTGCCGACCCTCGTGCATGTACGTCATGAGCCCGTACTGTACCGATGCCGGCACCTCAATCGTCGCCAACTCCTCTCCCGTTTTCTTATCGACCGCATGGAGCAGCGGATCACCCGCACGCCCCTCTCCGTAGATGAGCAACGTGCGAGTCACCATGACAGGTGGATGGGCGATCTTCCCGGTTCGCGGAAGATCCACCCCCTCCAGGGCCGGATGATTCTGAATGTACTCGGGCGTGTCACCGTTGGGGATCCACCACAGGTGCTCCCCGGTGTTCATGTCGATGGCGGTGATTTTCCCGTAAGGGGGCTTCTCGATGGGGATGCCCTGAATGCGCGCCAACAGATCACCACCGTGGACGAAGCGCGCCACCGTCGTGCCCGTCGTATAGGGAGCGTCGGGATCATCCATCTCGGCGCCCGGAACCTGGAACAGGAAGCGACACTCCTTCTGCGACGGGATGTACAGGATCCCGCTTTCGGGATCCACCGCCGGCTGCGCGTGGGTGAGCGCCCCATACCGGGGACACTGGGCCGTGGCGACGAATCCCTCGTCATTGCCCTCGTGGATGACCGGTGTATAGATGGGGCCCAGTTCGATGTTCGAGACGCGCTCGAGCGCCTGTCGCCTCAGCTCCGGAGTGAAATCGATGAGGTCGTCCTCGGTGAGGCCCTGCATCTCGATGGGTGCCGGTCGCGTCGGAAACGGCTGAGTCGACGAAGTTCGCTCGCCTGGAACCCGCGACTGTGGCACCGGGAGCTCTTCGATGGGCCAGATCGGCTCCCCCGTCTCTCGATTCAGAGCGTAGACAAAGCCGTTCTTCGACGTCTCGACGAGGGCGGCAACCGGTTCGCCGTCCACGACGACGTCGAGCAGGACCGGAACTTGATTGTCGTAGTTCCAGATGTCGTGATGGACCGTCTGGTAGTGCCAGATCCGCTCGCCGGTCTGCACGTCAAGGGCCAGAATGCTCGTAGAGAAGAGGTTGTCACCCGGACTGAACCCCCCCCAGAAGTCGTTGGTGGGAGGATCGGTCGGAACGAAGACGAGGCCTCGCTCCGGATCGGCCGACATGGGAGCCCACGACGACAGGTTGCCCGTCCAGCGCCAGGCGTCGCTCTCCCACGACTCATGCCCGGCCTCCCCCGGGCGCGGAATCACGTGGAACTTCCACTTGTGGTCGCCGGTGGCGGCCTCGTAGGCGAGAATGTCGCCCGGAACGTTCTCGTTGCGGCTCTGGCGGTAGCCTTGCTCGTGGGAGTTCCCCACCACGACGACGCCGTTCACGACGATCGGTGGTGACGAGTTGGTGAGGTAACCCAGCTCCTTCGGGACCCCGTAGTCCGGATCGTAGGTGCCCTCCCATTCCTCCCAGGGCCCCCAGCCCTCCAGAAGGTCCGGCAGAAGATCCACGACCCCGCTCGCCGGAAACCCGGGGAGCGGAACCGCCTGGCCCCAGCCCTCGAGGTGACGACCGGTCCTGGCGTCCAACGCGTGTAGGAAGAAGCCGGGCGTGACGACGAAGATCACGCCCCGACCCTCGATCTGGCCGTAGGCGATGCCCTTCCCGTGGCTCTGGCGCATGGAGCGCTGCCACCGTTCCGTCTCCGGCTCCCGGTAGGCCCACAGCGTCTCGCCCGTCGCCGGATCGATGGCGACCACCTGCCGGCGGGATCCCACCACCGTGAAGAGCATGCCTTCAGCATAGACGGGTGTGGAGCGCATGAGTGGATCCGGGCGGGGGCTGAAGTTGTCACCCCGCCAGATCCACGCCACCTCGAGGTCCTCGAAGTTGTCGGCGTCGATCTGGTCCAGCGACGAATACCGGCTGTTGGAGGCGTCCGCGCCGATGTGGCTCCACGCCTCCCCCGCCGCGTTACGCTCCTGAGCCTCTCCTCGCATGGGTACGAGGGCCGCCACGAGTGCCACCGCCACGAAGGCGAACGAGGCCAGGCCCCTCACGAAGGACCTCGAGTTGTGCGAACGGTTCATTGTCAGCCTCTCTTGAACGGATTGATGGTCCTTCTTAGGCCACGTCCACGGTCGGAGCCGGACGTACGCGATTCCTCGAGGTCAGCGTGGACCCTCGACACGGATGGAACGCAAGGTCGATGGATCGGCCGGCAGCTCGTTCGCTCCAGCGGGATATTGGTTCATGCTCAGAAAGTACGCAAGGATGTCCACGTACTCGTCGGTGCTCAAGCTGCCCGGATTGCCCGGGGGCATGTTCTCGAAGACGAAGTCGTAGATCCCTCGCACCGTCGAGTTCCTCCACCGGAATCGGAACCTGCCGCCGAACTCCTACGGATTAAAAGAACTAGGCGGGATGCTCGCTCCTTGAAGAAGTTTCGCACGCCGGCGTCAAAGGGCCGCTAGGGAAGGTCTGAACAACCCCCATCTTGGGAGGAACGCGATCGGTTGCGGTTCGAAGATCCGGTTCGAAGACCTATCGGAGCGATGAAGTGCTGGCTGGCGCGCCGGAGAAACGGTCCGAACCGTCAGGAAGTCGCTTCGATGTGTCCGGCTCCCGCCCTCGCGGGGCCCATGGGCGCATGGGCCCCGCGTTATCCGGTCGCGTAGCGGCCAGCGATGAGCAGATTCGAGAACCCGAGCAGCAACGCGATGCGCTGCGTGTTCTTCGCCAGTCCCCGGTAGCGCACCTTACCGTACCCGAAGCGCCGCTTCACATACAAGAACGGATGCTCCACCTTCGCCCGCACCGATGCCTTGCGCTTCTCGGCCGCCGCCTCGGCGCCGTCCCGATCGAGCAGGCGACGCTTGCCCGGCTTCATCGCCACCTGCCAGGCGACGTCGCAACCCCTGTTCTCCGGGCGCTTGTCCACACCCTGGTAGCCCGCGTCGCCCCATGCCTCCGTCTCGTCACCATGCAGCAGCACGCACGCCTGCGTCACGTCCGCCGCGTTGGCGGCCGTCGTCGCCAAGCTGTGCGCCAGACCCGATTCGGCGTCCACCCCGATATGCGCCTTCATCCCGAAGTACCACTGGTTTCCCTTCTTCGTCTGGTGCATCTCCGGATCCCGTTCTCCCCTGCGGTTCTTCGTCGACGACGGCGCGTCAATGATGCTCGCATCCACGATCGTCCCCGTCTTCAACCGATGCCCGAGAGACGCCAGATGCGTATTGATCTCCTCGAACAACCCCATCCCCAAGCCCTGCGTCTCCAGCAGGTGGCGGAAGTTCAGGATCGTCGTCTCGTCCGGCAAAGAACCGCTCAGGCGCAGACCCGCAAAGCGGCGCACTGACTCCACCTCGTAGAGCAGATCCTCCATGCCCGGATCGCTCACGTTGTAGAACAGCTGCACACAATGAACCCGCAGCATCACCCCAAGCGGATAGGGGCGGCGGCCACGGCCAGCCTTCGGATAGAACGGCTCGATCCGATCCTCCAGCTGTTGCCAGGGAATCAGCCCCTCCATCTTCTCCAGGAAAATCTCCCGGCGCGTCCGCCGCTTCTTCGAATCGTACTCCAGCTCCGCGAAACTCATCTGAAGCTCCATGGCCCGCTCACAACTCCCCGGTCGTTTCATACCATGAAACTACACCCGTCTTGTTCAGAGCTTCCCTAGTGTCGTGTCCCGTAAATACATGGACATAATGACAGGAATAGAGTATGTTGCCCCTCATCCACTCGGAGGAGGGAGAAGCCATGGACCGGGGACGTCCGTTGAAGCCGCTCGAGGTCAGTGGGAGCACCCGTGAAGAGCTCGAGTCTCTCTCGCGTTCCCTCAGCCTGGCTGCCGGACTCGTGAGCCGTGCCAAGATCGTGCTTCTGTGCGCCGATGGGTTCGATAACAAGGCGGTCGCCGAAGAGGTTGGGACCAGCCGCCAAACGGTCGGCAAGTGGCGCGAGCGCTTCCGCACCCAAGGCCTCATGGGTCTGTACGACGAACGCAGGCCGGGAAAGCCGCGCTCCATCGAAGATGACGAAGTCATGGTGCTGCTGCGCAAGACACTCGACACCGAGCCTGCCGACGGCAGCACGCATTGGAGTTGCCGTTCCATGGCCGACACGACGGGGGTGTCCAAGTCCACGGTTCACCGCGTCTGGAAAGCGTTCAATATCCAACCTCATCGCCAGAAGCACTTCAAGCTCTCCACCGATCCGTTCTTCGTCGAGAAGGTCCACGATATCGTCGGACTCTACCTCAACCCACCCGACAACGCGATGGTGCTCTGCGTCGACGAGAAGGGCCAGACCCAGGCGTTGGAGCGAACCCAGCCTCTGCTGCCCCTTGGGCTCGGATACGTCGAAGGCGTCACGCATGGCTACATCCGTCACGGCACCACCACCCTCTTCGCCGCCCTCGACGTGGCCACAGGCCAGATCCTGGCCCAGTGCAAGCCACGGCATCGTCATCAGGAGTTTCTGAGCTTTCTCAAGCACATTGACGCCAACGTGCCCCCTGACCTCGATGTCCACCTTGTCGTGGACAATTACAGCACCCACAAACACGTCAAAGTCAAGCGCTGGCTCGCTGCCCGGCCCCGCTATCACATCCACTTCACCCCCACCTACTCCTCCTGGATCAATCAGGTCGAGATCTGGTTCAACATCATTACCCAAAAAGCGATCCGGCGCGGCTCGTTCTCCTCTGTCCGCCAGCTCGTCGACAAGATCCGATACTTCACCGACGCCTATAACCCCCAAGCCCGTCCCTTCTTGTGGACCGCCACCGCTGATTCCATTCTCCAGAAGATCCAGAGACTATGTACAGCTATCTCTGGTACACGACACTAGGGCCTGATATACTTTCGCAACTGTCGTGGAGCCACGTCCGCCCCATACACGATGTTGTCCGAGGCGTCCCCCGCCACACCCGAAGCACCAGAGATTCGGGTCTGGTCAGCGATGGCCAGGTCGGGATCCGGAATGAAATACGTGACCTCACCCGTTATCGCGCTCCCAATGTAGATTCCCCTCCGGACACCTGGGTTGTTCCTGGAGTTCGATTGCGAGTCGGTCACATAAAGCACGTCCGTCCCTCTGTTGATATACATCCCGCTGGGACGGCCAAATTGGCTCCACTGGTCGAGGAAGTTTCCGTCCTGGTCGAAGATCTGGATTCGATTGTTTCTCCGGTCGCCAACAAACACTCGTCCTCGGGAATCGATTGCGACGTCGTGGGGGTTACTGAAGTTACCGGGCTCCGATCCCGTCGTCCCCCATGCCTTTATGAAGCGACCTTCTCTAGAGAACTTCACCACTCGGTCGTTGGTGGCTTCCCCATCCGTGACAAAGATCTCGCCGTTTGGGGCGACAGCGACTCCGGTTGGCTGATTGAACGTGTCAGGACCTCGCCCAGTGACACCGATAGTGCCGAGCGTCATCAGCACTTCACCGTCCGGACTGAGCTTCACTACGACAGAGCCCATTTCATTAGGGACAACACCGACATCGGCGACCCACATGTTTCCCTCGTGGTCCACAGAGAAGCCGTGAGGTCTGCCAAACATTCCGACGCCGAAGCTTGCCAGGAACTCGCCTGACGGAGCGAATTTCAAGATCGGCGGGTGAGGGGCCCACCTCCCGAGACAATCGGCGGCTCGGCCGTCGGAGTGCCCGGGAGCCACTCCAGGATCTCCAAGCACGACCTTGAAACATCGATGCAGAACGTAGACGTTGTCCTCGGAATCAACACGCACCTGAATCATCTCCCCCCATTCTCCTCCATTCATGTGCGCCGGGGGCTTCGGTTCGTCGACCTGCCGATACGGGTTGGACTGGGCGGCGGCCGGAGCTACGATCGCCGTGATGGCCGCGATAGCCGTTACGGCGAATCCTGCTCGACTTACAAATGACATGGTACAGTCTCCATCGTGCGAGGAACGGGGAGTCTCACGTTCTCAATCCGGCACCAACCGCCAGACGAGCGGCCCAGAATCGAGTTGAGAGCAACACGAGTGGCAGCCCCAGCGCTGAAGAGCACCGAGGTGATGATCACGCTCTTCAAGACCTCATGTTGACCGGCTTTGTCACATCGGCGGTCTCTATCTCGGACCCATGTAGTCGACCACTATCGCCCCGACGATGTGCGGCTGGGCCCCGGGATAAGAGAACTCTGCGGCAGCAGAGAGCCCATCCATGTGGGTAATGCTGAAAACGCCTAGAGGGGTCATCTGCCGGAGGGACTCTGCGGGTCCATAATACTGGCGGTTCAGAATCACCATGATTTCTGATGGAATCGAACGGCTGCGGGGTGGCCCGAGCCGTAGCCAGAGGGGGCGAAGCCGCTGCACGACGTCGTACAGGGTTCCGGCCCCGGCCGATCTCACCTCCGCTCCCGTGATGAGAGACCTGGAATTGCCACTTACGGGTGCAGCCGGCTGACCCTCAAAAGGGCCCTCGGCCGTGGCACAGGACACTCCACCCAGCATCAGGACGGGCGCCAACAGGCCGAGTGCGGCGAGCGACCTGAGGCCGCGGCGGCGCCCAACCAACGTCCCGGGCGGGTCATTCGTCAACTGCTCAGGCGAGCGAAGAGCCGGGCCTTCTCGCATCGGACTGCCCTCCTTGCGTGGGTTCCCGACAGCACATGTCCACCGCGACCCCACTATATCGCGCAGAGCCCGGCTGGTCCAGTCGCGGAGGGCTTACGCGCGGGCCGCCCGCTCTAGGTAAAGCCGCATCCCATCCCAATCAACCGCGGGGTACGATAGGCCTCTGAGCCGGTCAACATCAGGCCGTCACCCGACGAGTTCGGGCTCGTCTTTCACATAGGGACTCCCCTTCAGGACCAGGTGGGCCCGATCACCCCGTCTGCCCTCCACTATTTCGGGATCACGCGGGGCTTCATCGTGCCGGACATCGATCCGGATGAGCATCGCCTCATGATTCACGGCATGGTGGACCGTGAGCTGATTTTCATGATGGATGAGTTGAAGCGATTTCCGTCCGTCACGCGCCTTCACTTCATCGAGTGCGCGGGGAACCGCTCGAGTTCGAGGCACAGGACGATCATAGACGAGCTGGGTCGAAGGCTGTATCAAAGCTTGCCTGGTTGCAACCGCCTCTTGTCAGCCCCGATCTGGCTAGTTATTAAATTGCCCCAACCCTTAGGAACGTCCGCAAGTGACTCCCAGGGTAACCGCGAGCCCAAACACCGTTCGGTGAACTCTGCGGCCACGGAGAGAAGAACGACAGGGAGGATAAGCCATGGCAGTTCTAGTCAGTAAAACAAAGGGCCCGGCGGCCACGGCATGCGACAAAAAACACAAGTGGATCGTGACAGTCGTTGCCGACGCAGAAGGTACATCGAAAAAGAAGGCATCGGACAGCGCAGAGGATCAGATGAAGGTCAAGCTAAAGGAATTGGATGATGCCGTTAGGGCGAAGACGTGTCCTCAGAACTGCCGGCCTGGGGACTGGGGGAGAAGAGGCGGGAAAGAGAGTACGTTCGCCTCCAAGATCAGCGCCACAGACGAACCCCACAGCTCGCTCCGCTACCGACCACCGGCCCCCGAAGCGCTACGGCCCGATCCCTTCTTCTTGAATCTGCCCAAGCTTAACGGCCCTCACCCCAGGCTTCAGGAGGCCCTTGGACTAACACAGTAGGTGGTACCACTATTGGGGGCCGGTCAATCTCGGCGAAGGAATACTCACGTAGTAACTGTCTATCTCGAAGGATTCCATTCAACCGTGCTCCTGTGTCTAGAGGTCCACACCAAGTCCATCCGTGTCAGGCTCTGCGCCACCGTATTCATGACCACTTCAACTCGAAATCCCGAGGGGGGGGGATAGCACATCGCTCGGAAGAATAGCCGAAAGATGTAGCGCCAGACAGGAGAGAGCTACACACCAAGTCCTGAGGACAGACCACCAGGTAGCGTTGGAAGACCGGCCTCGCACCCGTCTCATTCGGCATCGAACGGACGACGCACGGCATAGTAGGCCGCCCCCGCGCCGCCGGACGCACCCCCGAGGCCGCCATAAACCAAACCGTTGAACAATACCGTGAGGTGGGGTTCGGGAAAGAATGGCGCCCTAAGGCCCAGCCCGATCTCTCCAGGCAAAGTGGAGCAGTTCTCGAAGCGCTGTCCGAAGCTTCGGAGCCAAGAGGTTTGGGGAGTCCCCGTTATGCCCTGCGCGCGTGCCATCGCCGCCGTCACCGCAGGCTCCGTGGCAATCCAGCGAGCGCTCAAAGTTGGACGACCCCATTTTCCGGTCGGATGTCCACCTGCTGGGCGCCACCCCTTGCCCCCACTTCTGATATCCCAACGCCCGTTCCTGTACCGATAGAGGTTCACGAACACATCGCGGTCGATGTAGTTGACCCGTCCGGTTCGCAGGCCCCGTGTCCGTATCATCAAGTGCCCCCATAGGTTATCCCGAAATTGGACGACCTGAAGTTCAACCAGGACGGGCTCCGGTCCGCCCGGTCGGAAGCGCAACGCTGCACTGTAACCCGTGCGTACTGCGGCAGGCAGCAGGAACGCGACCATGCCAATGCCGGTGCCGAGTTGCTCGGCGCGCTGTCGGCGCGAGAGTCCGGCGTTCGACAACAATCGACGGCCGCTGGCTGCCTCAATGAGAGCAGAGATCCCCAAAGCATCCCCGTGAGAGGCAGCCAGGAGGCTAAAGAAGCCGAGTTCCTCTCCCATTTGACGGGCCTCAGTCGCTCGGGAAATCATCGAATGGCCGACAGCCACCGTGAATATTGCCATCACCAGGAACGGGCCCACGTATGGGATCATGGAGAGGCCTATGGCCACGATACCTATGCCAATGGTTTTGAGCGCGGCAAAAATTACCGTGTCGGCCTCGGAGAAGTTGGGGTCTGATCGACCGGTGTAGACCGGTCCATCGCTTTCCGATTCCCGGAACTCTACCGGGTTGTTTCCGGCGTAGGTGTACCCACTGGCCGAGGGAGTGGGCGGCTGTGTGGCCCCCCCGGGGTCGCGTTGAGCAAAACGACCCGTTTCCGGTACGAACACCCGCGACCCCAACAAATAGGTTCCCGTTTCCTTGTCATAGTATTTCCCGTGCCGCAGGAACGGGTTCTTCGTTCGATCGTCCGCATCGATCTCGTCGCCGTCCTCGTCGACTACTGTGGGTTCACCGTCGGCTCCCAACTGGTAGAGTTCGGTCACGTCGCCGTCTTTGTCTGTGAGAAACTCGATATCCCCATTGCGGGTCTCGTGGGTGAAGAAGAGTTCGGGGTTGTTGCTGTCACGGATGTTGGTCTGATACGCAATCAACTCCCCGGGTTTGCCGCCGTAGATGTAGCGCTTCCACCAGGAGGCGTCGTCTTTGCGTTCGTCGACAATATCGGTGAGCCAGTGCGCATAGCGGATGTCGTCCTTGCGCACCCGCCGGTCGAGGGCATCGTAGAAGAAGCGATGCGTGCGCGTCGCAACAGCCGTGGGCGCGAACCAAGGACTGGCCGTCACGATGCTGGTGACACGGTTCTTGAAGTCATACTGGTAGCTGTTCGTGCCGTCGGTCTTCAGATTGCCTCGCTTGTCGTACCGGTAGGCGGTGTTGGCGATCAGGGTCGGACTGTCACCCAGCGGATGGGTGAACCTCTCTCGCTTCCCGAGCTGGTTTGCCGCATTGTAGAGTGACGTGTCTTTCGTCAAGAGATGCCCACGTAAGTCGCCGGCCGGACTTCGGGAGCCGACCTTGACGGCTTGTCTATTTTCGACGTTGCCCGAGGGCGAGTAGTCGGTGCCTGTCGAGGTGTCGGGCAGCGAATTGGGGTCGCTATTGTCGTAGCCCGCTTCGGTTGCGACCAGTCGATCGAGAGCATCGAAGTAAACCCGCGTGAACCTGTCGGAAACCAGATCCAGGTCCCGAACCACCTTGCCAGCTTCGTCGTACGCGTACTTGTGACCGACGATGAGCTTGCTGGCGTCGGCAAAGGCGCTGTCGAAGTCAGTACCGGTCTCGAACGTGCGGACCTCGCCGACCTGCTTATCGGCATCGTAACCGAAGCCGAGTGTGACGCCGTTGGCGTTGCGGCGATGGGAGAACAACCGTCCCCAGTGCCCGTAGTCGCAGATACGCTCGGAATCCGTATGGTTGTCGATTCGCCGGACAGCTCCGTAGGACGTATTGGCATAGCGAAACTCGGGACCGTTGTTCGGATAGTGCAGCTGGGTTCTGAGGTTGGCCGGCAGGTGGGCCGCCCTTATCTCGGCCGTGTACGCAGTCCCCGTGAAGTTTTCCTCCTGCTTGGAATGCACTATGGCGCCGAGCGAGTTGTAGGCCTGTGTAACGGTCGCCCAAGCGGTGGTGCTGCCGTTGTTGTCCTTCGCTTCAATCAATCGGCCGACGCCGTCGAAGGCGAAGGTCTCTTCAGTAGTGCCCGAAACCGGGTTCCCGGTGCTCGTATCGACCCACCGGCGGGTCAAGTAGGCACCTGAGTAGTCGTGTCGGATGATCACGCCGCCTGGGTCGGTGACGATGATCAGCTGGCCCGCCCGGTTGTACTCATAGTCGTAGCCCTCCGCACCCGGATTGTCGTCTCGGGCGATGCGCGGATCGGAGGACTCATCGTCTGGTAGCGTCCGTTTTGCGACCAGGTTGCGCTCGTCGTACTCGTACGTTTCGATGGCGTTGCCCGAGGCGTCGGCAATGCTCAAAATGTTCCCGTTCTCGTCGTGGCTGGTGCGAAACACATAGGGGGCCCGGGCCGCGTTGACGCTCCCGTCACGGTTGACACGGCGATTCAGATCGTATTGGGCCACCGTGAGGTCAGCGCGTCGGCCGGCGCCGTCGTAAGTGATGCCTTTCCAGTTGCCCACACCATCCTCGCGTATCCGCGGCCGGCCGAGGCTATCGTAGAAAACCCGTTGCACCACCGTGCCGTTGCGTGTCTCCGAGGTCGGCCTTCCGGACCGGTCGTAACCCCGCACAAAGGTCAGCGAACCAGCGGGGTCGACCTGAGTCAGTGTCGTCGGGTTGTCGAGTTCGTCGTACTTCACGATTCCAGAGACCCCGCCGGAGTCGCCCGTCTCGGTGGGGAGCCCATGGCCGTCGAACTTGGCTGTTTCTTGGAGGCCCCTGGGGTCGCCCTTCTTCACCAGGTTGTCGGCCTGGTCGTAGATGAACCACGTGACTCGGATACCGCTCGAGCCAAGAATCTCTTCCTGCCAGGCACCCGCTGGGTTCTTCTTCAGCTGGAACGCCCGCTCGCGTACCGCGAGGAGCCGGTCGCGCTCGTCGTAGTAGCGATACTGATCCTGAAGGATCTCTTTCTCCAGGATGTCGAGACCCGGATTGCCCTTGAGGACCATGCGAACAACGTTGCCTGCAGCATCGAGGTGGGTTTGCCATTCGTTGAGCAAGGTATCGCGCCGAACCACAAGGCGATCGAAAGCGTCAAACACGAAATCCCTACCCCAAAGGCCATCACCATAGCTTTCGCCCAAGAGATTGTCGTTGGCGTCGTAGACGTACTCGATCAACAAATCGCGTGTAGAGGCCTCACCAACGGTTTCCGTGACCAACCGGTCTGCTTCATCGTACCCGTACCGGATCCTGTGCTCGTCAGGTGGGGTGGTCAGGTTCGCCTTAGGCGAGAATAGCCACTCGACGTTGTCGTTCGAGTCATATTTCCACGTCGTTTTCAGCTTCAGGCCATCCGCGTCGATTACCGATTCGGTGATCAGGCCCCACCGGTTGAATTCATAGGTGTCTTTCGAATGGACAGGGGCAGCAGCAGGGAGATACGACGGGAAGTTGAGGTCGGTAACGGCCCGTATGGCTGAGGCGGCACGGCCATTCGTGTCGTAGGCGTAGTCGCTGAGTTCACCCTCAGGCCCGCTGACGCTCAGTAGGTCACCCAACTCGTTGAAGACGTAATTCGTAGTGTTGTTGCGCCCGTCCGTTCGAGACGCCGCGTTGCCACGATCGTCGTAAGTGAACCAGGTATCCACTGGCCGAGCGTCCTCGATCTCGCCCGAGCGCGGGTAGTCGCCGTCAACGACATCGACCGACTCGAGTGCGAGATATCCGGTCGGCACTCCGTCGCCGGCGATCGTGCGCGGCGCGGTCTTTCCATAGGGATCGCTCTCGGGAAAATACTTGTAGTGGTTAACCACTCCATTGGGCTCGATCCTCTTGGTGATCTGTCCCCAAGCGTTGTGGACGAATTGCACCTCGCTCGCTTGGGGTAGGTGGGTGGGGCCGCCATGCGCCACCGGCGGCCGCTTTTCCTTAGTCATCACGCGGTGGCATACTCGTACGTCGTGACGTGGTTGAATGGGTCTGAAAATGTGGCGACGTACTGGTAGCCAGGCACGTACCTATAGTCGACGACGATCTCGTTCATGGGCAGGTAGGTCGGGGGGCTTCCGCTACCCGTATTGGGGCTGTACGTCCCCTGCTGCGCGACAAGGTGCTGATTCGGCGATGTACCTCTGCCGCGAGCGCTCAGGGTCATGTTGCCGCGATCACGTGGGTCGGCGGCGGCCTCGTGGTACACGAAGCGCTCGTAGTTTCCGAGCGGGAACTCATGGCGGGTCAACTCCCCGGCGGTATTGTACTGGTAGGAGTGCTCGAGGTCGTCCCCATCCACCGTGATCGTCGAGGTGGCCACGAGACTCCCGAACCCGTTTCCGGGAGGGGGGTGAAAGGTCAGTGTCCGCTCGTTCCCTTCGCGGTCCTTCCACACGAGCTGGCCCGGCGAAGGCGTGAACTCGAAGTCGCCATCCCCGTACGTCTGCTTCTCAACGTGACCGTTCTGATGATAGGTCATCGTCACCAAGGCCGGCAGAGAGTCAGCAAGGCCCTCCGGATCCTGGACTGTGTGCAAGCGGTGGCTCTTTGTCGCGTCGTAATAGGTGTAGCCGGTGATCCGACGCACCGCGGAGTCCGTGCGGCTTGGTTTTGCGGCGGGCGACTCGGCCGAACGTAAGTTGCCGCGCACCCCATCCGGCCCGTCCACATCGAAGTAGCGATAAACACTGGTGTTGCCGGCATGATCGCCGAGTTGGACGCAACGGCCGATGGCCGGATCGAAGCCCACGGGGCAGGTCCGGCCCAGGGCATCGAGGATGTAAGTCAGTCGGCCGTGAGCTCCATAGCGATAGTTGGTCCGGTTACGGTACTGGTCCTCCATGGCGGCCAGTGGATAGACGCCGGGGACACCACCCGTTAGAGCGGCGAAGGTTATGAGAATCCCACCGGGTTCACGGATTCGGTACGCACCGGGGATCTCCTCGAGCACGGCGTAGATCCCCGGTATCGACTCCAATGTACCGGAGGCGTTACGGGTAAACGGAACCGTACGCCCGTCACCCCGGAACAAGGTCAGGTTGTCGTCATCCACGCGTATGATGTAAGCGTTCCAGCTCGGGTTCCACCCGTAGCCCATCGGGCCGGGATAGTCGTTGTCGCTCCGGTAGGTGGGCTCGACCGAGGTGGCGACACCACGTGCCGGCATGAGCAAGTCGGCGTGCTCCAGAACTACTTCACCAGTCCCCGGTACCACGGAGCCCAGGGCCCCGAGCCGGGTAATCGCACCACGAAGCGGCTCCTGCTCGGTGGGAGGATTGCGGTGAAAGCGGCGCGGAGCGACATAGGCAGGCAACTGTATCAACGGATCGACGTCTTCGACGACCAGCATGCGCCCGGCACCAAAGATCCGTAACGGCGGTGGCGTAGCCGCTGGCGCCGTGGCTTCAGCTACGGCGATCTCGGAGGCCTGATGAAAGTTGAAAGCCCCGTCGAGATAGCCCTGCAAGGCAAATGTGCCGGACCCCGCAGGAGCGAACTGGAGGTTTACCTCCCGATCGTCGCCCTCCACCCGGATGCTGTCGGTGCCAACAAAACGCAAGTAGAGGTTGGGTGGACCTGACGAGTCCGGATAAACCTGCACATGGGCGGTGATGACATCACCGTTGACGATTTCGTGGGCGGTGTCCCAAGTGGTGGGGCTGGTCTGCTTCACCAGTTCTACGTCGAAGTGGCTATGCTCTCGACGGATCTCCTGAATCAGAGGCCCCAGCGCATTGGGCATCTGGGCTGTTCTCCACTCGAGTCGCCCTCCCAGCGGCATCGCGAGGATGTTGGGAAGGGGATTCGGACCTGAGGGCACCTGGTCCGTCCGCACCACCATATGGGCCTGGGAAACGTATCCGTTCGCGGCCGTCGTCAGGTGCTGCATCGTAACGTTGCCGCCTGCAACCTGCTGGGTCGAGGGGAAGGGATCGAGAACGGCTAGTGAAGCGTCGAATTGGGGTGGGATCGGCGCGCCCTGTTCCGGGGCGGTTCCGCTTGCGTACAAGTAAGTGAGGAAGGGAGCAGGGTATGGCTGCGCAGCTCCGACGGGTCGGACACGCGCCTCCAAAGCAGTGGGCGTGACGAAGTCGTTCGAGGCCTCCAACACCTCGACGGCAAAACGAGCCTCGGAGGCGACACCGAGCGCATTCTCAACCCTAAGGGTGACGGTCTGCAGCCCTGGGAAGGCATCCACGTGGGCAGAGAAGTTCCCGATCCAGCCGTTTGGGCGCCCGAACGTCGCTACATCGGAGCCGGCGGAGAAACCAACGGGCTGGCCATTGATCGTGACCTCGGTCGGCGGAACCCCGGAAATCTCGCTTACGGCGTCCCGCACCCAGCCACCCACCTGCAGGTGCAAGCCCGTCGCATCCACGGCGGCGACCCACGTGCCGTCGTCGCGAGTGTCGATGTGCAGCACAGGTGGCACTGCGCGATCTTGCCTGGCCGAGTCCCCGGTTTCGACGAGATGGAAAGAAGATATCGGACGACGCCCCGTGCGATATGTGATATCGTCGGTGTTGCCCGGCATCGCGGTGCGAATACGTGCCTCGATCTCGGCACCCGGTCTCACGGCGAACATCTCTGTGTCCGGGATTTGAGTCACACCGGCCGAGCCATCTCCCGAATCGTCGCTATATACGTAACAGGGGTTCGATCTGTAGAGAGCGAACCCGGGCGAGCTGCTAACCTGGTGTAGGCTGATGGTGCGGCGACCTGGAGTCCGCACGTAACAGTCGATGGATGGCCCAACGTCGTGGCAACGCAACTCCACGTAGAAGGTCTCGTCGACGGACGGCGGCGCCTGCGTACCGCTCCGGTCCATAAGCGATACCGGGCGAATCGCTTCGTGCGCAACCGGAACGAAATCGGGACCATCAAGTCGACTGAAATAGAGCCGCGGCGCAAAAATTGCCGCTCGAACGAGAATGGTGCTGGCTTCATCGAACTGAATGATGTTTCCGTTCGCGTCCTCGTCTTCCATCGTGACCTCGGCGGTCACCTCGATGATGTGATCACGGTTCTCGCTGTTCGACTTGAAAAGGACTCCGATATCGCGGGACCCCGGCATGCCGTCGAGCGTAATCGTGACTTCGTCCGTCCAGGCTCCCGTTCCCGGCTGCGAGATAAGTCCGGCAGTCACACTCGGGTTGGTCGTATCGTCGATTGAAGAATTGCCCGGCGTGGTGCGGACTTTGAACCTGAAGCGGGCCTCGATCAACTTCCGCTCGTCGACCGGGGCGGCGACGCTGACGGTAACTTGAAACGGTGCTGCAGTGGTCGCATTGGGTCCGAGGTGCTGACCGAACGCTCCTCGCACCGCGACGCTGAGTTTGTGGCCTGCGTCCGCGTTACCCCCCCAAAGGCATGCACGTAGTCGATGCCTTGCGGGCCTGGGTCATGGACGCCGGGTATTACGCCTTCGTGGGGCTCGCTGATACGACCCCGAGTCTCGAGCGGGGGCGAGTCCGGATAGTCGGGCAGCCATACGATCGCGTTGAACGCGTCGGGAAGGGCCGGGTACAGCACAAAACTCTTGTAGCGGCTGTATGCACATGATGCAGGAGGGAACATCTCGCCGCGGTCAGTGGCCTCCCTGGCGAGGCTCATCAGGCCCTGGATCTCCTCGTCGTCCGCCGAGGGTAGAACGTCGAGGGAATCCGAGACCTCGACGCGTATCGGCGGCGTAACGCTGGCAAACGGTTGCTCACCGAGATCAAGAAGCGAGTAGGTCGTGAGGCGCGGTGTGCGCGCGTCGATCTGCAACTGGGCAGCCGGAATGGACCGTTCCCACAGCGGCATGAACTGGAGCGTGATTCCCTCCGCCCAGCGCGAAAGCTGTAGGGGAAAGGCGATCTCGCCGAACTCGTCGGTCACAAGGATGCCATAATGACCTGGCGAGCTCCCGCCCGGACGGAACGTCGCCCCCCCGCTCACGACCTCTACTTCGATTCGTAGGCCTGGTACGCCTGCATTCGAAGCGGTGTGCGCGCGTCGATCTGCAACTGGGCAGCCGGAATGGACCGTTCCCACAGCGGCATGAACTGGAGCGTGATTCCCTCCGCCCAGCGCGAAAGCTGTAGGGGAAAGGCGATCTCGCCGAACTCGTCGGTCACAAGGATGCCATAATGACCTGGCGAGCTCCCGCCCGGACGGAACGTCGCCCCCCCGCTCACGACCTCTACTTCGATTCGTAGGCCTGGTACGCCTGCATTCGAAGCGGCGGTGTCCACGGCGCGTATGCGAACATCGACTTCCTGCCCGCTAACTCCATCCCGGTCGCCCACGGCCGGATCGACTATCTCCAGCCGCGTCGCCTCGTAGGTTCCCACCACGATTTCCTCGAGCACTGCGTTGGCCGACTGAACAAGGACTGCATTGGGGCCAGCCCGAGGCCCGAGTGCGAACATCGGCATGGCGACAACGCCAAAGGCATCCGTGCTCACCTCTATCCGGTTCTCCTTCCGTCGTGTAACGGGGTCCGCGACGAAGTACCCGCCGCCATAGCCGACGTGAAATTCGATCGGTGCCCCGGCCACGACTTGCCCGTCGGAGTCTTCGAGCTTGAACCGCAGGGTCCCGTCGGGAAGTTCCCGGTTGGGTGCCGCGCGGATCGAATCGGGGGTTTCACGAGTTAGCCGGTGGGGCATTCGGTCCTCTCAAAATTCCTAGCGATAACGTGAGGAGTCCACTTGGGAAAACGGGGCCCCAAGCGGAGCGTCGGCTACCAATACGACGGTCCTCTCGGACCGCCCAGCAGATCGCCGGGAGAATGACGCGACGGTCAACTTCGGCGATTCCGAGGAGCGTCGCAAGCTTCGGGGGGTTCCTCAGGAAGCCGTGGAGTTTCCAGTGTCCTCCCTGCGTTGAGACGCTTGTCGATCCGTAGCCCGCTTCAAGGGATGGGCCGGTGTTCAACTTGCGACCTGCAGCCCCCTGAGCTTATAGTCGAACTCGCGTTTCTTCCGTCATGAGGAACCCCATGGCTCGCCGGCAGACTGCTGGAGCATCGCTACGTCTCATCGTCGAACTTGACGGCAAGGGCGGGGCGCGCCTTACCTCCGTCGCCCAGGTGAACGGCCAGGCTCCGCCCTCCCTCTCGCTTGAGCCCATAGAGCTAGGAACGCGCTCAGGCTTTTGGTTTGAGGTGCAGGACACCAATGGCCATACACTGTACAGAAGGGTGACCGAAGATCCACGGCGCACTTCCACAGAAGTGTTCACCGGAGACGCGGATTCACCCCTCGCCAGGGCGGTTATTGGACCGCGACCAGAGCTCTTCGCACCGCTCATACCGGACCTTGCGGAGGGAGTCTACCTGGAGTTTTTCGGAAGCGGTCTGGGTGCTGAGGAACAGGCGGCCGTATCCCTTTGGCGTCTCGACCTCAGGGGAAGTCTCGAGGAGAAGGCGCGGTGAGCGCCGCCGACGGTACCATAGTCGGGACCACGAAGATCGTGGACAGCGGCCCGGACGCGGTTCGGTGGAATCTAGTCCTGATCGCCGAGGGTTACACGACAGTAGAGTTGACCCAGTTTGCTTCTGATGCTCAGAGTCTCGTTAACCGACTGCGGGCAACCCCTCCGTTCGATACGGCCCGCTGCGGCATAAACGTGCATCGGGTCGATGTGGCATCGAACGAGAGTGGGGCCGACGATCCGACCTCTTGTGGCGGTGCTGGGACTACCCCGGCCACCTATTTCGACGCCTCATTTTGCAACAGTGGCATACAGCGATTGCTCTTGGTCGATGGGGCACTCGCCCTCTCCGTGGCTAACGCGCAGGTTCCGGCCTGGCATCAGGTATTGGTGATCGTGAACTCCCCAATTTGGGGAGGCGCGGGAGGCTCGATCGGGACTACATCGACTGCCGCCGGGTGGGAGAACATCGCGCTTCACGAGATGGGACACTCCGCTTTCGGACTAGCCGACGAGTACGACTTCTTTCAGAGCTGCGCAGTTGACACGACCCAAGACAACTACGGTGGCCCGGAGCCCATCGAACCCAATGTCACAACCAGTACCGACCGAGCCACGCTGAAGTGGAGGGACCTGATACTGCCCGCGACCCCCTTGCCGTCTACCAGTAATGCGGACTGTACCGTCTGTGATCCTCAACTCAACCCCGTCGCCGCGGACACAGTCGGCACCTTCGAAGGAGCCCGGTACTTTCATTGCGGCCTGCATCGCCCCCAGTTCGACTGCATGATGAACAACCTCCAGCCTTTCTGTGCGGTGTGCAGTCGTGAGGTCAGGCGGACGCTAGCACCGTTCCTGCCGGGCTGCTTGGCTCCGGTCTTCCAGGGGAGTTCTGGGATGCGATGCCTGCGCAGGTTGCTTTTTCTGGTAGTTGTTCTTGTGGGCCACATCTTCTTGATTTGGCGGCCGGGCGGCTCCTGCTCGTTCAAACAGACTTTGTTTCGCATAAGGAACTGCCGATCCGGCAACGCAGATCCCTGTATTCCGCTTTAAGGCACACATAAGTGCTCGACCGCGATCTGGGACCCGAATCCTGCGCACCGTCCCTCATAGGCCCGCGGACGGCGCCTCCTACTGAAGGTCGAGCCTGAGCAGGTACGATCCGTCCCTCTGCCGGTGCGCACCCATACGCCGCAGGATCCGGGAGAGGCGACCGGTCTCCTCCACGACCGTCGTCGTTCCGATCCACACGCGCCGGGCGCGCGATCGGGCCGCAGCCTGTCTCAACGCCGCCCAGAGACCGCGAAATGCTCCCTGGCCCTCGATCTGGACGACCTGCACGAGAAGGACGTTTGGAGCCGTGCGCGTCCTGAAGATCACTCCGCGATGCGTGTGGCTGAACCAGCCCGGATGCATGGGGTCCCGGAAGGTGCCTGGCGGAGCCAGGTCGAGGTGACGACCGATCGGGAGCCGGGCGGCGATGCGGCGCAGCGATAGACCGACGAGGTCGCCCGCGATGTTGCCGAGGAGGATCGATCCGACGCCGCGGCCGGTCCCAATGATTGGCGCCTGTTCGATGCCCCACTCGAGGGCCGTGGCGGCCCCGGTGCGAACAGCGTAGGCGGCGACGCCACCAGTGGCGGCGCCGACCCTCAGCCCGATGCGGGCCGCCGCCGTAACGCGCGCGTACCCGAGGACGCGCGGGGCGAGGAACATCGTCGTCCCGGTCGCGGCACGACGCGCCAGCACCGCTCTCGCCGCTCGGACCGGTCCCGAACCCGGAATCCAGTTGGTGGCAAGGTTTACGCCGAAATTGCGAGCGTAGGCGCGGCCGAAAGAGAACTGCGACGGTGCACCCGGGGGTGTGGAGCGCTCGACGATGACCTCCTCGAGCGCCGTCTCGGCTAGAGCCATCAGGGCGGAGACCCCGATGTAGAGCGGGACGGCAAGGAACCATGCCAGGTTGCCGTCGTCGCCGAAGTTTTCCGGATTGTTGCCGCCGTAGACGTAGGGATGGCGACGCGCGAGCGCGTCGGCCATGAGCCCGGCCGGATCGCGCTGCAGGAAGCGGTTGAGGAACGGGTGATAGACCCGTGGCCCTACGAAGTAGAGGCCGATGCTGTCGCTGTAGTAGTGACGATGCATCAGCAGCGCGTTGCCGGTTCCGCTGGCGGCCGGCATCGGCTGGCCCGCTCCGTCGCGCAGCTCGGGCGTGCCGAACGGGTCGATCGCGTAGCGCTCGACGACGGCGCCGCTCTCGTCGCTCAAGAACTCGACGTTGCCGGTTCGGGCGACGTGGATGAAGTAGCGTTTGTCGGTGCCCGAGAGATTCGTTTCGTAGGCGACCAGCTCGCCGGGCTTCTGCCCGTAGATCCAGCGCTTGTACCAAGCGCCGCTGTCCGGCTCCTCCTGGATGATGTCGTCGCCCCAGTAGGTGAAGCGCAGGTCGTCCTGGCGCACCCGACGACCGAATCCGTCCCAGTAGATGCGCACGGCGGTGCTGCCCGAGACCGTCGGTACGACCTCCACCAAGCGGCCGAGAAAGTCGTAGCGATAGTCGTTGTTGGCGTCGCGTCTCAGATTGCCCCGTCGGTCGTGGCGAAGGTCCTCGGTACGGCGGGTGATCGCGCCGGAGAAGATGTTGCGCTCCATCACGTCGCGAGACTGCATCTGGTTGGCGTCGTTGAAGCTCGCGGTGGCCTCGAAAGACTTGTTGAGCAGCAGGCGTCCCTGCGAGTTGCGCGTGATGACGAGTCCGGCCTCGACCGACAGCTGGTTGCCGCCGTCGTCGTAGCTCCAGTAGCGCGCGTTGGGTTCGCTGGCCGCCGAGCGTGGCACGGCGCTGGGGTTGTTGATGTCGTAGCCGTCGATGTGGGCGTCGAGGCGGCCGAGCGAATCGTAACCGAGGCGCGCGAAACGGTCGGTCTTGAGGTCGAGGTCTCTCACCACCAACTGGCGAGCGTCGTACACGTAGCGGTGGGCCGAAATCGAGGCGCTGAGGTCATTGAAATCCGTGCCTGTGAAGGACCGGATCTCGGCGACCTGCTTCTTGGCGTTGTAGCCGTAGCCGTAGCGGATACCGTTGGCGAAGGTGAGGTACGAGAGGTAGCTCTGCTGGTGGACGTGGTTGACGAGCGTTGTTCCTGAGACGTTCTCGACCACAAAGTCGGTGTTACCGTGGATGTCCGGAATGGCGCGGACCCGCGGGCCGTTGCCAGGATAGGAGAGCAGGCTTTGCCGGCCGTCGCTCAGGTGCCCCGCGGAGACGTCGCGGGTGACGGTGGCGCCGCCGAGGTCCTCGCTCTGCCTCTCGGTGGCGACGAGCCCCAGCGACGTGTAGGTGCGCTCGACCGTCGAGCTTCCCGCTCCGGGGCCGTTGTCATCCGTTGTCGCGACGGGTCGGCCGAGGCCGTCCAGGGTCCAGCTGATCTGAGTTGTGCCGTCGATCCGCGGCGTAGAGCCGGGGGCGGCGGCGACCGACATTCCGGTGCAGCGCCCGGCCGTGTCCCACGCGTGCGTGATGACTCTCCCGTCCGGGTCGGTGATCGTGTCCAGGAGCCCGTCCGCCCGGTAGGTGTAGACGTACTCCTCGTCTCCCTGGTTGTGGTCGACCGTGCCGCCGCCCGGCATCCGGAACGCGTCTTCAGGCAGTGTGCGCTTGCTGATGCGCCCGGTCGGGTCGTATTCGAACCGAGCTGCGGTGTTGCCGCGGCTGTCTTCGAGGCGACGAACCCGTCCGTCGGCGTAGTACTCCGTCTTCTGGGTCAGGGTCGACTGCAGCGCGTTGCTTCCGCCTCCGGCCGGCGTACGGGCCCCTTCGACATACATCAGGGAGTCCTCATCGATAGCTCGCGCTGCGTTGTCTTATCGGATGATCCGGCGGTTGCCGACTCCATCCTCTTCGACTCGCGGCAGCCCCCGTGTGTCGTACCAGGTGCGGCAGATCACGTCGCCGCCCCGCAGCTCCTCGTTCTGCCGACCCGCCGCGGTGAACCCGAGCGTCGTGGCGAGCGAGCCAACGCTGTCCGTCTGCGTGGCACTGATCGGCAGATTCCGGGCATCGTAGACGAACTCCGCGCTGCTGCCCTGATTGTCCGAGGCGGTCTTCCGGAGGCCGTGTCCGTCGGGCACGGTGTCGATCTGCAACCCGGTGGGCTCGAGGTGGCGCACTTCCGTGCCGGCGGCGTCGTGCCACCAGGTGGTGATCGTCGCCCCCGAGCCGATGGACTCCTCGGTCGGTGGTCCGGAGGTAGCGGGGCGATGGAGGAAGGTGCGGGCGCGCGCCGCGATTCGCCGATCCGCATCGTCGTAGTACCAGAACCACTCCTGCAGCGTGCCGGTGTGCGTCGGGTCGCCGTCTAGCGTGCCGCGAATGCGCCGCCGGGTGACATTACCGACCTCGTCGAGCCAGTTCAGATCGAGCGTGCCAAGAGTGTCCTCGATGGCGACCAGTCGGCTCCATCCGTCCCGGGAGAAGCTCGTGAGGCGGCCGGTCGCGGTGTAGATGCTCACCTGCAGCTCGCCATTGTCGTCGTAGCCGAACTCGGTGCGGAATGACATGGGCGAGCCGACCCCTTCGACGGTGGCCGTGCGGTTGTTGTATTCATCGTACTCGTGGCTGATCTGTGCGAAGGGGTCGGGAAACGTCGAGCTGTGGACTCGAGGGGTGGTCTCGAGCGTCACGTTGCCGTTGCCGTCGTAGGCGATCGTCCACTTCAGAGCGAGACCGTCGGCGTCGACGATCCGCGTCTTGGGAAGGTCGTCACGCTCGTACTCGAAGTGCTCGCGTGAGTCCCTGTTGGGTAGCGCCGTCACGCCGTTCGGCAGCCCGAGATCACGGATCTCCTGAAGCCGATCGGTGAGGCGGCCGTTCGCGTCGTAGCGCAGGATCACGACGCCACCGTCGGGATCCTCCAGACGAATTGGCTCACCGAGTTCGTTGTAGGTGGTGCGCGTGGCGTTACCGAGCGCATCGATCTCTGCGGTGCGCCAGCCTTGCTCGACCTGTTCGAAGGTCTCGGTCACTGTCCGCAGCGGTGCCAGGTGGGCCGAGCGTGGGACGTTCGGGTCGGCCACGTCGGCCTCGATGCGCGCCAGATAGCCGCCGGGAGCGTCCTCGGCGCTGACCGTCGTACCGCCGCTTGCCCCAGCGGGCGTCGTGGCCGGGTAGTAGCTCCACCGGGTGACGACGCCGTTCTCATCGGCCGAGCGCAGCAGCTGTCCCCAGCGGCTCCACCACCATTTTTGCACACGCGCCTGCGCCCCCCCCTGACACAGTGTGGTTGACGGCTGGTCGAGTCTCGGATTCGAGGCGGGGTCCGCTCCACACGCGCGTGGTGATCCTGCTCATAGCGTCAGTGTGCTGCCGGATCTCCTGGAAGTTGGGCTCGTAGAGGTAGGACTCCTCGAGCAGCGCGGGTGACTGCTCGGTTGGATCCGTGGAGAAGTCGCTGATGCCGACGCTGCGATAGACTACGGCGGGTCGCTGCCCGTCGGGCATGAGGCGGCGAAACAGCAGGTTGCCGCGGTCCCTGGGATCAGCGGCCAGGTGCTCGTACACCAGCTCAGTGCTGTTGCCGATGGGCTCGCGATGCTCGGTCAACGTGCGCTGCGGGTTCCACTGGAGCTCGTGGGTTTGGTCGACGCCGAGCACCTCCGTGATCATCTGGTGCGGTAGCTGGGCGAATCCGTCGTTGGCGCTGGCGTGGAAGACGATGCGGTGGTCGTTGCCACGCCGATCGTTCCAGGTCAGCGTGTCGCCGGCGCGGGTGAAGGAGACGTCGCCCCGCACGTAGCGTTGGGTCTCGACGTGACCAACGGCGTTGTAGTCCATGTCCAGGATCGGACCCAGGCTGTCGGCACTCCCCTCCGGATCCTGGATCCAGTGGAGCCGGTGATCCTCCCCCGGCGGCTTGTAGCGGAACGACCACCTGCGACCGTCTGGAAAGGGATTGTCCGGATTGGCGACAGTTGGCGAGCGGACCGACTTGAGGTTGCCCTGCCAGCCGTTGGCGTCTCCAGTGCTGAAGTACTCGTACTTCACCGTCGAACCGCCGAAGTCACCGACGCTCTCGAGGCGCGCCGCCTCCCCGGTCCAGCGCAGCTCGAAGGCCCGCCGGAGGGAGTCGAGTCCGGAAAACGGACGGCCGTGATGGCCGCGTAACCACCTGATGCGGTTGCCCCAGCGGTCCTCGGTCGCGGCGAGACCGAACTCGTTCGGCTTGTCGGCGGTCACCGGCAGGAAGACGTCCTGGAAGCCGCCCATACGCCGCAATCGCCAGCCGCCGTCGGTAGGCTCGAGACGTGCAAAGACGACATTCGGAGAGTCCCAGGTGCCCTGGCTGTTCTTCGAGAAGGTGAGCTGATGGCCATCGCCGTCGAGAAGCAGCAGCTCGTCTTCGTCGATCTGCCAGATGCGCCGATGAAACGAAGGGATCCAACCCTGGCCCTGGGGCCCGTCGTAGCGGTTCCCCGAGCGGTGGGTGCGATCGAAGACCATGGTCATACTTGGGCCGTCGATACGGCAGTCCTCGCCCTCGAGCACCATCTCGCCGGTTCCCGGGACGACCGTCGACGTTGGCCCGAGGCGCCCTGGCGGCGCCCCGACACCTTCCTGATCGAGGGGAGCCGAGTTGCGCTCGACGCGGCCGGGCCGCACCTGGATGGGCACGTCGACCTCGGCACCGTCCACGGCATCGAAGAGGTTGGCGAGGAGTCGTCCCGGTCCCGGCGTCCTGAGGAGAGCGACCGTGACCGGCGGAGCCGGGTCGTGGTGCATCGCCAGTAGCATCGAGTCCGCCGACTGCTCCTGGAAGTTGTCGTCGAGGTAGGCGCTCTGGCGGTAGACCCCAGGCGACTGTTCCGTGAGGACCAGGTCGCGCACCCGGTCGGCGCCGTCCAGGAACCGACCGCTCGCGTCCGAGACGCCGGCGCGGACGTCGAGCCTTCCCAGAGGGTCGGGCGGTGTGACGCGCGCGACGAGGCGCAGGCTGTCCCCGGGCAGCGCGAGATCTGCCGGCTCCCATACGCCCGTCGACGGCTCGAGCCGCTCGAGTGCATAGTCGATGATCCGGCGCTGGAGTCTCCCTGTGACGGCGATGGGCCCTAGCTCGTTGGGCCTCGAGGCCGTCTCCCACTGGATGCGGCCGCCCACGGGTAGCGTGATCACCGGCGACGGCAGGGGACCCCCCGGGGGCGTTGTCGGCGCGAAGGGTCAGGAAGGGCTGCGACGCGTACTGGTTGGCGATCGTGGTGCGGTGCTGGAGAGGCACAGGCAGGCTCGCCTGGATGGCCGTGTCGGGGAAGGCCTCGAGCGTGGAGACGGTCGCGGGAAAGCTCGGCGGCACGCTCGTGGTGCGCCCCAGGAAAGTGCCGAAGGAGCACAGGTAGTGGAAGTGCGGGACGGGATCGCGCCGGTAGAGGCCTACCGGGCGGACCGACGCTGTGACGCTCGCCGGCGCGGCACGGTTGTTCGTCGCCTCGTCGATCTCGACCTCGTAGCGGCGCTGGGCTTGCCCGCCCAGGGTGTTCTCCACTTCGACGAGTACGCCGTCGACTCCGAAACCCACGTCGATCCAGGCATCGAAGGTGTACTTGGTCGCGTTAGGTCGGCCCAGCGTCGCGGTCTCTGCGACCGCCGTCAGAGTATGGAGATCTCCGTTGATTCTCACGCTGATCGGCGCCGGTCCGCCGCTGTCGGCGAGCTGATCACGCACCGAACCCTTGACGCGGACCTGTGGCGTGGTGCCTTGGACGCGGGTGGTCCAGGTGGCGTCGTCGGCGAGATCGACCAGCAGGAACGGTTTTGGTGGCCGGTCGGCGACGCTCCAGTCACCTACGGAGACGCGGTGAAACGTCGACAGGGGTCGGACCCCGGCCGAGTAGCGTATCGGGTCCGGCTGCAGGGTGTTGCCCGGCATCTCGTCGGTCATCCACGCTCTCACCCGGGAGCTGGGCGAGGCGAAGAACAGCTCGTCGGTGCCCGGTGCGGGCGGGGGCGCCCCGCTCACGCCCGGATCGAGGACGGCGAAGCACCGCTCGGAGCGGTAGAGCGCGTGGCTCGGCGTGACCGAGACCTGGTTGAGCGTGATCCGCCTGGTGGATCCTGCTTGCACGTTGCACTCCACGGTGGTGCCGAGGTCGTGCGCGCGTAGCTCGATGAAGAAGGCCGAGCTTGCTGGCGGTGCAACGAAGCCGCCGGCTGAGTCCTGCACCGTGACCGGCAGCACGCCCGACTCGTCGACGGGCACGACGTCCGAGCCCGAGAGGCGGCTCAGGTAGAGCCGAGGGCGCGGCAACGAGGCACGCAGCAGGACATGGCCATCCTCGACATACTGGAAGGGATTGCCGTTGCTGTCCTCGTCCTCCATCGTCACCTCGCAGGTGATGTCGATCAGATGGTCGTGGTTGAACTCATTGGATCGGAAGAAGACCGTGATGTCCTGCGGCCCCGGCTGACCGGCCACCGGGATCTCGACCTCGTCGGCCCAGGGGCCGCCGCTCGACTCGGCGACGCCGCCGGCGATCCGGGTCGTCGACCCGATCGGGTCGTCCACCGAAGAGTTGTAAGGCGTCAGCCGGCACTTGAACTTGAAGCGGGCCTCGATGAGCCTCTTCGGCAGGTTGAATGGGTCGATCTCGACGCGGACCGTGATCGGCCCCGCCGTCGCGTTTGGCCCGACGTACTGCACGGTGCCGCCGACGATGTTGGCGCGCAGGTAGTGCGGGTCGTAGCGGTTGCCGCCGCCAGCGAGCTGCACGTAGGTGCGAAAACCGCTCGACGTCGTGCCGGTGGTGGTGGGGGCGGGCACTCCACCTGTCAGCTCAGCGAAGAGATCGCCGCCATGCGTGAAGCGAGCCTCGTCGGGATAGTCGGGCAGGCGGGCTTCCAGCACGTAGGGCGTCTCCTGCGGGCCGTTCCAGGTGAAGGAGCTGGTGCCGGCGCGCTCGCCGCCCGTCGGGGGGTGGATCTCTACACGATCCTGCGACTCCTCGACGCGTACCACCACGCCAGTGACGTCGTCGTCGGTCAGGTCCAGGATCTGGTCCTCGGAGTCCGACACCTCGGTGCGCATCGGGATCGGGATGCTGCCCACGGGCGCATCGCGTACCGGATGGCGCGAGTAGGACAGGAGCGCCGGTGCACGCAGGTCGAAGGTAAGGGTCGCGCTGGAGATTCCTTCATGGCGATAGGCGGAGAGGCGGAAGACCAGAGGCTCGGCTCGTCTGCCGAGCCTGCCGGAAAAAGTGATGGCTCCATCGGGTGCGGTGCGCCGGATGTCGTAGACGCCCGGCACGCCGTCCAGTGTGTCCATGAGGGCCGAGCCCTGGATGATCTCAATCTGGACGGGCAGGCCCGGCACGGCTGCGTTGCGGTAGCCCCGATCAACGACACGCGTGGCGACACGGTAGCCTCCGCCGCAGACGCGGCTCCGATCGCCGGGCAGAGGACTGACGATCTCGATTTCTGTCGAGGAGAAGTCTCCGACGACGATGTGCTCAAGGTGCGCGTGCTCGCTCTGCGCGAGTAGTGCGTGCGGACCCTCCTCCGGACCGAGTGCGAAGACGGGCGCATCGATCTCCCCTGCAGCGTCGGTCGAGGCTCGCGTGGATTCGACGGCTCGCAGGAATCCGAACGTGGGGTCTGCCTCGCGGACCTCGCCGCCGCCGTAGGCCACTTGAAATTCGACGGTTGCGTTTGCGACTGGCTGTCCGGTCGAATCCTCGAACTTGAATCGCAGGTCGCCGGCCTGGATCTCCACGCCTGGCGCGGCGCGCAGTCCAGCTCCACGAACCACACTGATCGAGTGCGTAGTCGGACCCTCCCCTCCGGCGATGCGCCAGTGCGTAGGCCGTTGCCTTTAGCGACGAAGAGTCCATCGAAGACGACTCGACCCGCGAGCCTCAGCTCGAGGGTCGCTGATGCCTGGCGACGGAGTGTAGCGCCCCGGCCTCCGGGGTGCCAGGTGGCAATGTCCTCTCGCGTGCGAGGTCGGCCCTGCTCGCGTCGCTGTGGGCCTGCTGGCCAGGCAAGGTGCACAAGATCATGGCTGGTTTTGCAGTCAGGAGTCGGGGACAGTGTCGTATTCGAAACCCGGGTAGGCGATCGCGTGGGCGATGTTACGCCCGTCCTGGGCTGTACCGCCATGAATCCGAACGTGATCCTCCCAACGCCCCACTACGATCTCTTTCATTCCTGTAATCAACGTATCCGCCTCTTCAGCGCCCAGATCGAAGTGTTGTGCACCAGAGACGAGGTTCAGCCGGTTCGCCCAACGCTCCCGACCCGGTATGCCGCCGCACGTCATGGCCAGGTTACGGTCATCCAAGCTCCGGCCAATGGAGGGAACCAAGTCGAAAACCGGAGACAAACGCCACTCACCGGTGGCGGTGCCTAGCATGGCATGGTTGCGGGGGTGGTCATCCATGTTCGAAACCAGCGCGTTGAACACCATCCGGCGAAAGAGCTCTCTGGCGTCCTCTCCGGGAGTTGAAGAGATCCTGCGCAATAGGTGGGCAAGGTCCGTGTATGACCACCCACGACGGTCTGTCACGGACTCCTCCAGACCCAGAAGCGAGTGGGCACTAAGGAAGAGTCGCCGGAGGTACCCACTCCCCCTGGGCTCCTGATCGAAGCGCTTCACCAGGAGGATCTTCTTCCCATCCAGCGCGATAATCTTCGTCTCTGGGACGGTGATCCCACATTCGCCAGCGAGACTCAGAAAGGCCGCCTCCACGATCGCGTTGTTCCATCGATCACCGCGGGAAGGAAATTTCACCACCCACAACTGGCCATCGTCGATAATCACCGTCTTCGGCCGTGCCCCACCCATCCCGCTACTTAGCTCGAGCAGTCGATCGTGGTCTGCCAACAACGGGTTCTCCTCGCCTTCTATCTCGCCCTCAAGCGCGTCAGCGGCTGCGCTCGCTGCTCGTAGGTCCTCTGATGAATGAGTGCTAGAATAGTCCAGTGCGGGCACATCCTGGCGAGGACTGTAACACAATGCGCCCACGCGTACGTCGGACGATCCAAGGAGGTAGTCGAGTTCGTTGTGCTCTCTCCCCCGATCCCTCCGCTCGATGACCATTCGGCCCCAGTGGTCCGGTGCGGTATCTCGCATCACCCCGAACATCCCGTTGATCTTCGTCGCGGTGAATTCCGTGTCTCTCAGTGGCAGGTTGACGGGATCGATGGCCACCGCGTCCGGCCGGTCGAGGTAGGTGCGGCCGTAGACGAAGCGCCCTAAGTGTTCATCGCCCAACTCTTCCAGCTCGTAACGCCCACAGATCACGATCTGCCGAGTGCTGGGAAGCTGGACAAAGACATAGGTGGCCCCTCTAGAAGTCACGGTTCAGCGTCCGCGGACGGCGCGCGCGTTTACCACGGGCCGCCGCCTCGAGAATGATTCCCTCTCGATCCCGCTCGGGATCTGCCAAGAACCGGACATCCTCAAACAGCCCGAGGACCCAAAGAGACTTCAGGTAGGATGCTATTCGCGTTCCCGGCGAGCCCCCTTCGATCTTTTGGATCGTCTGCAAGGAGGTGCCGACACGCTCAGCTAGTTCCTCTTGAGTCATGTGTCGCCGCACCCGAGCGGTCTTGATCCCATTGCCGATCCGTCGCAACTGAGACAGAACCTCGCTGGGAAGTGCTTCGTTTGTCTTCATATCTGTGCTACGTTATGGGTCATCAATCGAATATCTATAATATAGTATATATTAATAACGATAGTATATGCTAAAACAAATATTAACGGATATAATATATATAATAACATATAATCTGATGGGAAAACCGGAGGGCCACGCAACAACCCCGAAACGGCTTCAGGGGGTCGCCAACTACTCGATTCGCGGACGCTTCCCACGATTCGGATCCAGGAGGCACCGGTGGCTGTGGCGGGTACGGACGCCTCTCCCCTTTGGGCCCTTGCCTCTCCAAGCCGGCGGATCAAGAATGAGCCGGGTGGGTCTCGAACCCACGACCTACTGGATCCTACCTTCTGTCGTAGCGGACGAAGGCTCTCGGACCCACCTCGGCACCGTAGACGACCGCTCCACCGTTGATCGCCGTGACGCCCTCGGCTGCGCTGCTGCCGCCCCGGGGGTCAGGATCCGGAATGAAGTACCTCACGGCGCCGTCCCGGGCGCGGCCGATGCGGATTCCGCGCTCCCATCCGGCGTGAGCCAGGTCCATGCCATTGTCGGCGCCGTCCCTCGACTCGGAGTCCGCGACGAACACGTTGTCGTCGGCGTCGATGAAAATCCCGCTGGGGCGGCTGAACTGGTACCAGCAATCTAGATAGTTGCCGTCCTGGTCGTAGATCTGAATGCGGTTGTTGTCGCGATCGCCGATGAACAGCCGGCCTTGTGAATCGATGTCTATCGCGTGGAGGCTCGAGAATTCACCCGCTCCGCATGGGCCGTTGCCCGGCTTGCCCCACTCTAAGATGAAGTTCCCGTCTCTGTCGAACTTCATGATGCGCTCGTTCGTGCCCTCGCCATGACCATCGGCCACGAAGATGTCGCCGTCGTTCCCTACGACGACGTCGGACGGGGAGCTGAACTGGTTGGGTCCGTTCCCGGTCACTTTGAGCGTGCCGAGCTGCAGCAGGATCTCACCGCTCGGGCTGAGCTTCGTGACCTGCTGTCCAACGTCGCCGCCCGCACCGCGGCCGTCGGGCGGCAGCGGGTCGGTCACCCACACGTTGCCCTGCTGGTCTACGTGGATACCGTGTGGAAACGCAAACAAGTTGGCCCCCATACGGCCAATCAGGTTCCCGTTTGCGTCGTAGTGCATGAGGGGATCGAGATCGGAGTCCACACAGCCATTGCTCCCGCATCGGTCGATAGCCCAGATGTCGTCGCGGCCCTTGGCGGCATCGGCGCCGGCCGTGGAACCCCAGGCGCGGCCGTCGGGCAGCGCCATGAGCTGCCTCTCCGAGAACGGATTCGGCAGGTTGTTGGTCGGCGTCATGTTCGGGTTGCTGTAGTCGCTCTGCTCGGTCGCCGGCGCCGCGCAGACAGTCAATGCCACAACCAGCAGCGGCAGCAGGGCCAAACTCATTCTTGAGTGCGTCATAGAAACCTCGCTTACCTGTTCATGTTATAGAGACCTACTTCGCTGCTGCCCGTGCCGCTGCAGCTCGCCGATCCATACCTCAGAAACTTTTGCACCCGCTGCCCAGTGTCCACTTCGCCGGTGTAGATATTGCCCTGCGAGTCGACGGAGAGGGCATGGAGCCAGTGGAACTCACCCGCCTGGCGGCCGGCCCGTCCAATCCGGTCGAGCTCGGTCCGGTTCTCGCGGTTGATGACGTAGAGCGTGCCGTTAGCGAGGTCCCCGACGTAGATACAGCTCTCACCAGGATCGGTGGAGAGCGCCGCAGTGCCAGCCGTCCCGCTGGCCGTCTGCGCGGCTACGTGGATCTCACCTACGAAGCCGCACACATCGCGCTGTGCGTTCGGATTCGCGCATGGCTTGCCTAATTCCGCCGCTCCCAAATCGAAGATTTGGACGCGGTTGTTGCCGCGGTCACAGGCGTACAAGAATCCGTCTTGACTCGCGATGGCACAGTGCAGCGGACTGCGGAAGAACAAGGGTGTCATGTTGCCGGCCTGGTAATCGGCTATCCACGGACCGACGTCGGTATCTGCCACTCCCGAGCTCGGGTCGTCCACGACCGGGTTCTGCCCGTACGCACCGAAATGTCCGACGTGCTGTCCCGTCTCGGCGTCCACGATCAGGATGCGCCGATTCCCGTACCCATCCGCGACGTAGAGGCGGTTCGTCCTGGGGTCGACGGACATGTCCGCTACCAGATACGGCTGCGGCGTCCCGTTGGGTCCGCCGTCAATGTTCTCGCTGTTCGGCCCGTCCATTCCGGCAGCTCCAATTTGATAGATGAACTCTCCGTCCGCTGTGAACTTCAGTATGTGCGAATCGTCCCCGAAGGATGGCGCCCACGGATAAGTCGCCAAGCCCTGTTGCTGACGGGCTCCACCGTCCTGCCCGTTCCCCGACACGTATACGAAGTCGTTCTCGTCCACGAAGATTCCGTGCTCACGGGCCGGCCAGGAACACCCGTCCGCCTCTCGACAGTTCTCCTCGAGGAAGCCCGGATCGGCGGGCCCGCCCCAGGCGTCGAGTAGGTTCCCTTCAATGTCGAACTTGAGCACCGACGGCGCCGGTACGCAGCACCCCGTGCTCCGGTCGGCGTATGGCCTTGGATGTCCGACAGCGCTGATCGGGACACCCTGCTCATTCGTCCCAACTCTCGGCATGGCCCCGGCCGAGCTCGCATTCAGCGTCCGCGGCCGGTGATACACCCAGATATTGTCGTGCGAGTCCACGGCAATTCCGCCGACCTGGCCAATCCGCCAATCGTTGGGCAGCGGGTTTGGCCAGCTTGCGTCGACCACGAAGCTCGGCGCCGAAGCGCCCTCGGGAGCCCGGGACGCCCATCGAGTCTCGCCGAGGTTTTCGACCGCTCCGGCTTCACTAAGCGCGGCCGCAGCTGCGCCTTCTTCCGCCGGCGGTCTGTCTTGCTCCGGACTCATGCAGGCGGCGCTGCCAAGAGCAGTCCCGAGCAGAACAACAAGGGCGACAAAATGAGTCTTCGACATGACACGCCTCTTCCTACGTACCAAGGTCGCGACAGGATCTCGCTTTGTATGTAGCTCGCAACATCGTGCAGCTCCTCGAGGGGCATTGTCAACTTGCCGTGGCCCGAGTGAAGCTCAGGTAGGGGATCGGCCGGATTCGCCCAGGCCGCAGTAGCCGTACTCCAATCTTTGAAAGAGGGAGCCCGTAACAGTCGGTAGGTCTTTGAACGGAGATGGTGGTGCTAGCGACGGTCGGGTTTGCTCCCTCACCTTCCGTCGACTAGCGTGAAACGGTTCACCAGAACGCCTTCAGTGCACGCTACTAGAGCACCGAGGGGGAATCTCCAGCCCGTTGAGGACTGATGGTGCCCACAAGTTCCCGGCCCCCTGGGAAGGAGCGCCGACAAGAGAAGCAGCGAGCAGCTGAGGCGGCCCCTGCGCTGGCGGCACCTCCGAGTCGACACTTCTGGGTTCCGCTGTCCTTCACCCTCGCCCTCGTCCCTATCGCGTTCGTGGAGCGGGTTCGGGACCATCCCGTCCTGGTGTGGTCGGTCTTCGCCTCAGTGGGTACGCTCCTGGCTTGGCAGGCATGGCTCTTCCTCGGGATGAAGGAGGAGCGCACTACCCCAGCCTTTTCGATTGTCTTGCGAGCACAGCATTACCTTCAGGCATGCCTCCAGCTCTCCGTGTTCGGATACTGGGGGTGGTACTGGAGGCCGGTCTACGAGCACGCGTGGCTCCTGCTTGCGCAGATCCTCTTCTCCTACGCCTTCGGGATTCTCCTCGCGTGGTCCCGCCGTCAGCCGTACGCCCTGGGGTTCGGGGTCTTCCCGATCGTGCTCAGCACGAACCTCTTCCTCTGGTTCCATGACGACTGGTTCTACCTGCAGTTCCTGATGATCGCGGTAGGGTTCCTGGGCAAGGAGTTCGTGCGCTGGACGCGGGAGGGCCGGCGAGTGCACATCTTCAACCCCTCCGCCTTTTCGTTGGGGCTCTTCTCGGTGGTATTGATCGCCATGAATGCGACGGATCTCACCTGGGGCCAGGAGATCGCGTCCACGCTGAGCATGGCGCCGCGCATCTACACGTTTCTCTTCGTGATCGGCCTGATCGCGATGTACAACTTCTCGATCACTCTCGTCTCCGGCCTCGCCGCCGTGGTGCTCTTCGGTTGGAGCGCAGGGTACTTCACGGTGACCGGAGTTCCTTACTTCATCGATTCGGAGATCCCCAGCGCGGTCTTCCTCGGGCTCTATCTACTGGTGACGGACCCCTCCACCTCGCCCCGCACCCCCCTCGGAAAGGCGGTCTTTGGGCTCCTGTACGGGGTCAGCGTCTTCGCTCTTTTCGCCGGGCTGGACGTGATCGGTGCACCAAGGTTTTACGACAAGCTGCTGGCCGTCCCTCTCCTGAACCTGAGCGTCCAACAGATCGACCGCCTCGCACGCGCGATCCAGGGCACGACGTGGTGGGGCCGCATGCGTCCCGTGTGGCCTCCCGCCCGGCTGAATCTGGCCCATATGGCCCTCTGGATCCCGTTCTTCATCCTGATGACCGCGACCGGACGAACGGACGGCCGCCACACGGGACACAGCGTGCCCTTCTGGCAGCAGGCCTGCGAGGAGGGCCGGCGCAAGGCGTGCGACCGGTTGCTTGACGTCGAGTACTCCTACTGCGTCGACAACTCCGGCTGGGCCTGCAACGAGGTGGGGCGGCATCTTGCGGAAGGGCGGATCGCGGATCCTGATCCGGAGCTGTCGCGGGGGTATTTCATCCGCGCCTGCGAGGCCCGCTTCCAACCTGGTTGCCTGAACCTCCTGGAGCCGGAAAGCCTCGCCGTCGCCCCCCCTCGGACTCTGGACTTGAGGCTGCTGGTGCGTGAAGGCAGAGCCACACTCCTGGACATGCCGGAGCCGGAGCTCTACGCGCGGGCCTGCGATCATCAGTGGGACTTCGCGTGCGAAGCCCGAGCGCTCCGGTCGCTCTGACCCATGACAGAGCGATGATCGAGGCGCGCTCCTCCGCTCGTCCGGCCTGGCTGGGCGGCGGTGCGATCTTTCTGGCGGTGCTGACGTTGGTGGGCGCCGTCTGGACGTTTCGGCCCACCTCAGACGAGCCGCCCCTGCCTCCGATGGCGGGCACCAGTGATCTTTCCCGGTTCCGAGCCGACGCATGGTTCCTGCCGGCCGAGGAACTCCTGGGGTTCGTGGAGATCCCCGCTGGCCCGTTCCTCATGGGGAGCGACCCGGGTCTCGATCCCCTCGCTTTCGACAACGAGCATTGGCTGGACACCGGGGGCCGAGCGACGGTGGAGCTTCCCACCCTCTACGTCGGCCGGTACGAGGTGACCGTAGCGCAGTTCCGTGCGTTCGTGGAAGCGACTGGGTACCGAGCCGACCCCGCGGCCGTCGCTGGACTCGCGGACCATCCGGTGGTCGCCGTCTCGTGGACTGACGCCTTGAGCTACGTGCGCTGGCTCGAGGGGCAGCTGCGGGAGTCTCGGGAAACGCCCGCCGAGTTGGCCCGTCTCCTCGGGGAAGGCTGGCGGGTCACCCTTCCCACGGAGGCCGAATGGGAGAAGGCGGCTCGGGGCACCGACGGACGGATCTACACCTGGGGAGATGAGCCGCAGCGGGACCGAGCCAACTTCATGAGCGGGGGCACCCAGCCGGTTGGAAGTCTACCCTGTCCGGAATGCCCCCACGGCCTCGCCGACATGGCGGGGAATGTCTGGGAATGGACCCGCACTCCCTTCCGGGCTGCTCCCTACAACGGGGGCGCGAGTCCCACCGACCTGAGGGAGGACGCCCTCTGGGTCATGCGGGGCGGGTCGTTCGCCGATCCCGAGCGGAACCTGCGCGCGGCAATCCGCGGAGGCGCCCATGGCCTCTCCGGCGACCTCGCCGCCGGAGTTCCGACGATCGGGGCTCAGGGAAGCGTCAGAGCGACATAGCCGCCTGGCACGTCTCCGCTGCTCACGTTCACTACGATGTACTGCTTGCCTTCGTGCATGAACGTCATCATCCCGTACTGGCCGGGCGTCGGGAGCTCGGTCGTGGCGACGACCTGACCCGTCCGCTTGTCGCGGGCGTTCAGGACCGAGCCAGGTCCGGCGCCGCCTCCCCGGACGGTCTGGAGCAGGAGATCGCCCATGACCATCTGGATGCCGCCCCCTCCCGCTCCCGTATGGGGAACGTCCACTCCTGCCAGGAGGGGGTGGTTGAGGATGTTGTCAGGTGTCTCGCCGACGGGGACGTCCCAGAGCTTTGTGCCCGTGTTCATGTCGATGGCGACGATTCCGCTGTAGGGCTTGTAGACCGGCAGACCGTCTATGTTCTCTAAGCCGGGGCCCCCGCCCCCGGGCAGCCAGGGAACCGGCCTAACGCCCGTAGTGGGCGTGGATCTCTCGCCGGGCAGCAATGCGGTGAAATCCCTGAGGTCCTCCTCCATCGTGGGCCTCAGGAAACCCGAGGTTCCGCACCTCCGGGAGTGCGAGGCGTACATGATTCCCGTCGTGGGATCGGCGACTGCCGGGGTGGGAATGTTGAGGCCTCCCATGCCGCAGTTGATCATGGCTAGGTAATCGTTCGTGTGATCGAAGGGGAGCGGCGGCGCGTAGGTCCCACCTATGTGGTACTGACTCAGGATGATCTGCGCCTGCGCCTCCAGATCCGGGGTGTAGTCCATGATGTACTTGTCAGTCAGACCGTCGATGACAATCGAATCCAGCGGCGACGGAAGGGTCGGATAGGGCTGCGTCGGCGACGTCCAGTCGCCCGGGACCTGCGTCTGAGGAACCGGTCGCTCCTCGATGGGCCAGATCGGCTCCCCGGTCTCCCGGTTGAACGCGAAGACGAGCCCCTGCTTGGTGTTCTGGATCAGCGCCGGGATCTCCTGCCCGTCCACCGTGAGGTCCAGCAGGATCGGCGCGGCCGGAAGGTCGTAATTCCAGCGGTCGCTGTGGTGGATCTGGAAGTGCCACCTACGCTCCCCTGTCTGGACGTCCAGCGCGATGACGCTCCCGCCAAAGAGGTTGTCCCCCGGGCGATGGCCCACGTAGGACTGGATCGTCGAGGCGTTTGTGACGAAGTATACGAGCCCGAGCTCCGGATCGGCGGACGCGGGAGCCCACTGGCCCATGTTCCCCGACCACCGCCAGGCGTCGTTCTCCCAGGTGTCGTTGCCGAACTCACCGGGCCGCGGCATGACGTGGAACTTCCAAAGCTGCTCTCCGGTCCTGGCGTCGTAACCCGAGAGGTCGCCCGGGACGTTCTCGATCCGGCGTTGGCTGTAAGCGGGCTCGTGGGCGGTCTGCGCCACGATGACGTCATTCACGACGATCGGGGGCGAGGAGCTCGTGACCATCCCCAGCTCCCTGGGAATCCCATAGTCCGGGTCGTAGGTCCCCCCCGCGGCCACGTAGTCCTGCCACGGCCCCCAATCCCCGATGAGGTCCGGGATCAGGTCGACGACCCCCGTTTGCGCGAAGTCATCGAGCGGTACGGGCGAGCCCCAGTCCTCCAGGGGCAGCCCCGTCTTGGCGTCCAGGGCCCACAGGAAGAACGCAGGCGTCGTGATGTAGATCACGCCTCGTCCGTCTATTTCCCCGTAAGCGACGCCCTTTCCGTGCGCCGCCCTGGGCGACCGCATGTACCTCGTGGTGTTGGGCTCACGGAACATCCAGACCGTCTCTCCCGTCGCCGGATCGATCGCAACGACCTGGCGGCGGGCGCCCGACACGGTGTACAGCATCCCGTCTACGTAGATCGGGACCGCCCGCGACGTATACGCGGGTTGCGGCCCGGCGTTGTCGCCCCGCCAGATCCAGGTCACCTCCAGATCTTCGAAGTTGGAGGCATTGATCTGGGTCAGCTGTGGATTGGACCGGGTGGCGCCAGCGTCGCCGATTAGGTAACGCCACTCTCCGTTCTCGAGGCCCGTGAGCTGCGCGGATCCCGGCATCGCGACGCCGAGCGCGATCACCAGAGCAAGGATACCTGAAGTGGTCCGATGTCGAGTTGTCATTCTGCCTCCCGCATAAAACGATGTGAAAAACGCTCACCTGAACTGCGCCTGGGGTTGTCACTCCCAGAGCCGGGCTTCCAATGGCCAGGTCGCGATATGGTGATGACTATCGATGACAAGGTACATGGGACACAAATGTCCGGAAAGGGCGAGAGGGTATTGTCAACTTGAGCTAATTCTTGCCCGTTTGGCGGTCTCGGCTAGACAGTAAATGGCCGAATTCCAGGGTGTTCCTGTCCTAGGGAGCCCACGTTTCGGCCTGAATTTCGCTTAAGTTGACAGTACCCTTCCAGTGCTTCGACGGCACCAGCATCGAGTTCCGAAGCCGGTCGCGGAGGCTCTCCCGAATCTCCGTTTTAGGCGGGCCGTGGCGGTTGGAAAGGCGATTCGGGGATCGGTACCGTTGATGTTTGATGTGCCTGATTTTCACACCTGACTCACCGACACCCAAAAGCCGGAAGCCCAGGCGCAGACGCGCTGACGGTGCCCGCACCGAGATCGAGAGCCGAGAAACTCGTAAGCGGCTGGACGCGCTTCAAAAGGCCGCCCTGCGCCCTTGCGCCCTGCACTGGGCGGCTCATTGGGACGATCGGGAGACGGCGAGCGCGCTGGCGCGAGTCTACATCCTGGGCCGCGTGCTGGCGTACCGGTCACCACCGTGCGTCAGCTGGACGGTCTCGCCCGTCGCGACGTGAACCTTCCAGATTTCACAGTGGCGGCGAGCATCGCAGCCGTTCCTTGGCAGATCTTCCCCGGTCCGGTCGGACTCGAAGACGATCCACGCTCCGCCCCTGGAGAACCAGGGATGGCCGTCGTTGCCGGGGGAGCTCGTCAAATTGCGAGGATTCGATCCGTCGAGCTCCGCAAGGTAGACTTCGTCCTCCGCCGAGAAGCCGTTGGTTTGCCACGCCAGCCACCTCCCGTCGGGTGAGATGGCCGGTCGGCGGTGGAGGGCTTCCATGTCGGTCAGGAAGGTCATGTGGGCGCCCTGGCCCGTCCCGTCGATCCGGACCAACGCCACCCTCCGGGGCGAGCTCCCCCGCGGCTCGTGCATGAAGATCGCGCTCTCACGCGAGACGGCGACTCCGTTGGAGGCTACGGTGGGCAACTCGCGGTCGTACGGGGGCAGACCCAGCCACTCCGCATGGCGCACTTCCGTGTCGCGAGCGTAAACAATCAGATCGTCACCGAGGGGCGAGACCGACGAGTGATGGAGCGCATGCCCGGCGACCTCGTGCACGATCTCCCTCTTCCCCGTGTAGATGTCGAGGCTGACGAGCCTGGCCCCGTCGCCCCGGTCGAGCACGTTGTTTGGAAACTCCGAATACAGCACGTGCCGCTGATCCGCGTAGAAGGACGGGTGGTCGTCGTACGTCGCGCCGAAGGTGATCTGCCGCAGCCCACTGCCGTCGTCCTCCATGACCCATAGCTTCGACCGACGGGTGACCGCCCCCGCGGCGTCCAAATGGGTGCGCGCGAACACGATCGGATTCTGGTAACGGACCTCCTGCCCACCCTGTGCCTCGGAAGCGGACGGGCTCGAAAGGATCGCGGGGACGATCCCGAGGAGGCCGAAACCCTTGATAAGGAGCGAGGTCGCGGGACGCGCGTTCATCCGGAAAAGTGGCAACGGCGGCTGGATCGCTGCATGGTTCATCCCCTCTCTGTTCTGCACTTGGCCCGTTCGATCTCGTGCCCCTCCGCCCTCAAGATGGCGGAGGCCAGCAACGCGATGTACTCACTCTACATGGCATAGGCGCAATACGCCATGTCCTGCGGGGGTGTACGCCATCGTTCCGTCGAAGATGGTTTCCCCGATCTACCGCACGGCGGTCTGCCGCCCCGGCTGAAGGGCCGAGCGGTCCAGCTTGTTTACCTCATCGATGATCTTGGCGTAGGCGCGCGCTACGGCTTCGAGGCCTGCCTCCGGGATCCACTCGGGGATGTCCTGGTCGGTGTGCTTGATCTCGGGCGACCGGATGATCTGAATCGAAGGCAAATCACGCGCAACGCTGCCCATCTCGCCGGCGGCGCGGTCTTCCATGTGGTCCCACACCGCGACTCCGAACGTCCCATAGGCGTCCAGAACGAGGTCCGTGAGTCTGTCGCTGCCGTTCACCCACCACCGCCGCGGCGACGGGATGTCGGTCATCCGCATCTCCGGACCCCAGTAGACGGTCTGCCGTACCGAGACGTGTTCGACGTTGATCATCAGCGCAGCGTCTGCCAACGCGGTCTGGCGGTTGTCGTGCATCCATTGCGAACCAGGTGAGCGGACGTGGTGTCCTGCAGTTCTGACGAAGATCAGATTGCGACGGCGCTCGGCCTGCGGAATCGTCGAGAAGTACTCGGCCAGGCTTATCAACACCGACATGCCCGAGGCGTTGTCGAGCGCCGCCTCGAAGTAGCCGTCCAAGTGGGCGAGGACGAGGATCTCTTCGTCCGTCGTGCCGGGAAGCGTGCCGAAGATACTGGCCGTCTTGAGGCCGTCGCGCCGGTCGATGTCGACGCGCATCTTCACGCGCACCGACTGTCCCTGGCCGATGAGCTCCTTGACCACGTTGCCGTCCCCATAGCCCATGAAAGCGCCCGGGATCGTGATGCCGCCGCCCAGACTCTGCCAGATCGTGAAGTTGTCGGAGATGCCGTAGATGACGAAAACGGCCGCGGCACCTTCGTCTTGGGCACGACGGATCGCCCCTTCCCAGGTTGCGCCGGCCGAGTGGCCCATCGACCCGGGCGCCGGGATCGAATGAATGAACACGGCCTTTCCGCGGACGTCGCGACCGTGGAAGTCGGCGGTCGAACCCGTGCCGACCCAGACGGCCTCCAGGTCCAAGGCGCCCTGGGTCGGATTCGACCGCAGCGCCGGGACCAGCGATTCGAAGGAATAGCTCCTACCGCTGGCTTCGACCGTGATGTCGTACGATCTCGGGAACCACTGCGTCGGCAGGTCGAACTCCTGGGTGCGAACATCGACCATTCCCAGCTCGCGGAACTTCCCCTCGACCCACTCGCGCGCCATCTCTTCCCCGCGAGTACCGGCGATTCGGCCCCAGTATTTGGTCTCATCATTACGGTTCGCGAGCGAGATCTGCGTGACCTCGCGGACGAGATCCTTAATGCGCGCCCCGTCGATCGAGGCGTACTTCTGATCAGCCGCTGACAGCGGCAGCCGGATGTACGATCCCTGGCGGACGTTGCCGGAGTCATCCAGACGGCTGGTCTGCGCTCGCACCTCTTCATAGGCGTGGCCCAAAACGAATACCGCCGCGACGACCAGCTTCACCGTGCTCAACGCTCGCGTCATGTCGCCCTCCTCTATCGGCCCTCAGACGTTTGCACCGTCCGGGGAGTGATCTCTTTCAGATTCTGCTTCGGCCTCATGATCATCTCCTAGTCAACGCGACGCCATGATCGACTCGGCGTAGAGCAGATCCCCGTTCAGACCGTCGTAGTATTGGACGACCACCTGGGGCCGCGGATAGGCCACCCACACGTCCTCCTGGTCGCCGCCAGGATTCCGGAACACGTTGTTGACGTTGACGACTGTGTAGACCGGTCGTCGCTTCGGCCCCTCGATGTCATCCGGAAAGAACGTGGACCAGCGGATGTCGGCCTCGCGGCCCCGCGACTCGAACACGCCGTTCGGCGGCCGGTCCGATTCGGCCGCGAGCGTGTGGTTGCCTGAGCTGTGCGGACCAGAGGCGAACTCCCACACCCTATCCGTGATCTTGATGGCGAAGCTGTTGTGCAAGTCACCGGTCAGCACGAGGACCGGTTTGCCCAGGGAATCCCAGAACTCGATCAGCTCCTCTCGTTCGGCGGCGACGGCAGTCCAGGCCTCGTCCTTGTTCCGCTTGTCGGGGCCGGGCAGTACATGCGGGACCATCAGGTTGACCGAGGAGACCACGAACAAGAAGTCGGCACTGCTAGCGGCCATCGACTCCTTCAGCCAGTTCTTCTGTCGATCTCCCAGAACCGATACACCCGGCTGGAACGGATCGTCGAGGTCGTGCATCTGGCGATGCGTACGCGTGTCGAGGACGAACAGCTCCGCGTTGCTGACGCGCTTGCTGAAGTACGACAGTCGACCGATCGAATACGAGGCCGCCCCATTCTGGCGGGTTGCGGGTGAGATCCGCAGGCGATTCTCGTCGAGCACCTCGACGACCTCATAGACACCGGAATTCGGGTCGCCGCCGACCTCGTCGAGGTCCAAACGGTTGACGCCCGCAGTCGGTCCGCCCCAGTGAACGAGCAGGGTAGCGGCTTGGTCCAGATCGAGCTCGTCGAAGTCCGCGTTCGCATCCACGAGCACGTCACTACCCGCGGTCAGCTCCGCCCGCCCGAAACGGATCGTCTGGGTGTGGGGAATTGGGTTGCTCCATCCCAAGTAGTCATACCACGCCTGCACACCGATATCGCGAAAGGCGGCACGACGACTCCGTAACCCGACGGTGCCGGTCCCGTTGACATCGTTCAAGATCTCGTGGTCGTCGAACACGAACAGCGACGGCGTCTCCCGATGCCAAGCCGCGAGGTTCCTCCCGCGCTCCAGATACAGCTTGTAGTTCTCCCATACGCCCACCATTGTCGGAGCAAGCTGGAGGACGCGTGGGACCTGACCCTGCGGTTGGCCGACTTGCTCGAGCCACTCGCGCACGGTGTAGGCCCGCCGCTCCTCGTATATGAAGTCGCCATTCAGTATCGCGAAGTGCACGCGGCCCTCCAACTCGTCGAGCATCGTCCTGAAGGCCGGCTGTGGGAGGCTGCCGGTCTGATTGTTACCGCACGCGTACTCGAAGCTGAAGTTGAACAGGCCATCCGGGTTGTGTACCGGATGCCGAACCTGATCGGGAGAGGGAAGCGTCCGGAACGAGCCACCCAGCTCCGAGCGGGGCCGTTCACCCGGAGAGTCGGTCACGACCTCGTAATAGTACGTCGTACCCGGCTGCAGGTCCTCCAGGTGGACCCACCCCGTGTTGTCGCGCTCGAGCGTGGTGACGGTCGGAGGCGAAGTCTGGGTCAGGGCGTCAGGAGCGGGTCCGTAGCGGACCGTGAACTCACCGGGTGCAGCCGTCCGGGCCCACACACCCATCTCCGTCGCCCCGGGACGCCCCAGAATCGGGCCGTGAGTTACGCTCTGAGCGGCTGTCGGCATGTGACTAACGACGAGGCCGAGGAGCACCAGAAGGGCGATCTGTAAGCAACGGAAACTAGCGGAACCGTGGCCGGGAATCGTCATGAGCTCCTCGTCATGTGAAAACGCACGGTGGGCCGGGGCGTGGTAGGAGACAAGGAAGCTCCTGCATGAGCCTCTCGTCGCGATCAGGAGCCAGGCGCTGGCCAGTTGACCGGAGAAGTGCCTGGGCTCGGACGTCATGACCATCTCCTTGTCCACGCGACGCCATGATCGACTCCAACGTAGAGCAGATCTCCGTTCAGACCAGCGTAGTTATGGAGGGCCACCTGGAGCCGCGTATAGAAGGACTCAACCGCCTCCTCGTGCGAAACGCACGGTATGCCGGGGCATGGAACGAGTCAAGGAGCTTCTCGCCGACCTTGCGGGTCGGTACGCCATCATCGTGAGCGCTCGACGTGTCCGGATACTCCGAGTTCCCCTCACATCCACTGAGTCCCCGCCAGGCGACCCGAGTTTTCGGGGTCCCACTTGGGGTACCATAGCCCCGTTTTCGGCCCCATCTCACTGACACGAGAAAGCCGGAAGTCCCCTACCTACCGGACTCCCGGCTAATGGGCCGGGTGGGTCTCGAACCCACGACCTACGGATTAAAAGTCCGGTCGTAGCATATACGCAGAGTGCCCGTGAGCTAGTCTAAGTTGTGCCGAGTTCGGGGGTTAGAGAGTCGGTTGTTCTCCCGAGTGCTGCCTAGATTCGACCAGTTTCGAGGAGTTTGGGGTCCCGGTTGGGGTCCCAAACCGGCTCAAGCGATCAGTGTCGGCTCACTCGACCGCATCAAGCCTGACGAGCCATCACGGTCTGCTCGAACGCCACGTCACCGACGACATGCTCACTTGGCAAGCCTCCGGCGGGTTCAGCATCGATGCCTTGGTCCACATGGCGGCCCGTGGGCGTCGCCGCCACTCGCCTCAGATACGATGACCGGTGCCAGAGCTACCGAGGTCATCGCGTGCGAACTGACCGAGCTGGATGCGAAGTCATTATCCAGACTCGAGCGACCGGCCGCGGTCCTCGAGTCCCTCGGTTGATTCGGGCGTCAACGCAGTCAGTCCCTCACCGGGCGAACGCAATCATGAAACCGTCGCCGTCGTATGAAGGGTTCTCAGGTACGAGCCCCTTGCCGTTGGATATATGGATGTGCCGAAAAGCGACGGTGAGGGTCAGTTCATCTGAGAGTCGAATGTCCAGGCCGAACCCGCGCCGCCAATTGGAGTTTCGCCGGGTGCCACCGGGTGGAAACGGCTCGGACATATAGAGCACTCCGACCCCGAATTCGGCGAAGGGAGCGACCGGTCCGATTGCGAACGGTCGCCAGCGGACGAACCCGGCGGTACCTAGACCCGTGGAAAAACTCCTACCCGCGCGTCGATAAGAAGTGATTTAGATTACCGAACCGGGGTCCAGCCATGGAGGGCGGGGATGGCGATAGGCAAGCGGGGCAAGGGGCGGCAACAGGAGTTGTTCGGGCGGCGAGCGAGATTCGCGGCTGGGCAACCCCTTCTACCGTCATGAACAGGCTGCGAGGAGGAGGGTTTCGACGAGTTCGCGGAGGAGACGTGCCGCGAGTTCTATGCGGAGAAGCGGGGTCGGCCGGGCATACCGCCCGGGGTGTATTTTCGGACCTGGTGGGGTATCTGGAAGGGATCGGCTCGGAGCGGGGGATTGCGTGGCGGTGTGGGGACTCGATTTCACTGCGTGAGTTTCTCGGATACGGGCTGGAGAGGAACCCGCCGGAGCATTCGGGCCTGTCGAAGACCGGCTGAGCGTGGAAGCGCACGCGGCGGTGTTCAGCCGGGTGCTGGAGGTGGTGCAGGCGTCGGGTCTTCTGAGCGGCAAGACGCTGGGCGTGGACTCGACGACGCTGGAGGCGAACGCGGCGATGCGCTCGATCGTGCGGCGCGACGACGGGAAGGGCTACGAGGAGTGGCTGGAGGAGGTGGCGCGGGCGTCCGGGATCGAGACGCCGACGCGGCAAGACCTCGCGAAGCTGGACCGGAAGCGTCCGAAGAAGGGCTCGAACCGGGAGTGGGCGCATCCGCACGACCCGGAGGCGCGGATCACGAAGATGAAGGACGGCAGGACCGGCCTGGCGCACAAGTTCGAGCAGGCGGTCGACATGGAGACCGGCGCGGTCGTGGCCGTGACGGTGCAGACGATGGAGGGGGGAGACACCGCCTCGCTGCCGAACACGCTGGACGAGGCGCAGCGGCAACTGGCGGAGATAGAGGTGGAGCCGAGGGAAGTGGTGGCCGACAAGGGCTACCACTCGAACCAGACGATGACGGGTGTGCAGGACCGCGGGCTGCGGAGCTACGTGAGCGAGCCCAACCGCGGCCGCCGGAAGTGGAAGCGGAACCGGGACGCGCAGAAGCCGACCTATGACAACCGCCGGCGGATCCAGGGCAACCGGGGGAAAGAGCTGCTGCGCCAGCGGGGCGAGAAGGTGGAGCGGGGGTTCGCGCACCTGCTCGTGACCGGAGGGCTGCGCCGCGTCCACGTCCGCGGGCGGGAGGAGATTCGAAAACGGATCCTGATTCAGGCCGCCGCCTTCAACCTCGGGCTTCTCATGCGCAAGCGGTACGGCTTTGGCACCCCGCGCGGTCTGCAGGGCCTCGCCACGGCGCAAGCGGCGCTCGCATGCCACGTCAGCACCGCCGTCCTGCACATGATTCGCCTCTCTTGCCGTCCGTTTGGCCTTCTTGGCCCCATTGTCGCCTCTTCAGGCCGCAACACCCGCCGTAGCCACAAGGTCAGCCCCGCCTCCGTGCTGATCCCCCTCACCCACCCGGCGGCCTGCAACCCCCTTTCTTCCACGGTCTGCTAGACCTACTGCGTCGGCCTCCAGTTCGGCGGACTGCGGCCCGTCATCCTCGACCTTGACGCCCTCGGTAAACACCAGACCCAGTGCGCCACGCAACCACACACCAGCCCCGAGGTGTCGTTCGCTCTCGGCGGAAAGGGTTGCCACCCGAATGTCACGGTTGTCTCGGTCCTCGGGGAAGTAAAGCTCAGCAGCAATGGCACCGCGGGGTACCTGATCGGAAGTCTGCGCTACCGCGATCGAAGTCGACATGAGCGAGCCGAACGCCGCGGGGAGAAACAGGCGGCTGCCGAGCTCGACGGCACCGAGGAAGAGTAGATGCTTCACGATTCAGGGACCAGGTCGGCTGCCAGCTCCGACGGGAATCCTTCTCGCCAGCTCGGATAACGGGGCCTCCAGCGAAGTCGCTTCTTGGCCTTCTCGTTAGATGCACCCCGCTGCTGAGTCATGAAGTAGAGCCCATAGGGTCCTGCTCCTAACCGGCCAACGAGTCTCGGAAGCCGAAATGGACGGGCAGCTCCAATGAGTTGAGCGTACGTCGGTAACCAGACTCGGACAGGTGCTGGGTCATCATCCACGACGTTGTAGGTGCCGGGGTCCCCGTGTTCTACCGCGAGCAGGGTTGCAGCGGCCGCATCGTCGACGTGAACGAAGGAACAGATGCCTTCGCCGTCGCCGACAATCGGGACACGACGACGGCGAACATCCTCCGCGAAACTCCCGTCCGATGCATAGATCGTCCCTGGACCGTAGAAGTAGCCGTATCGGAGAACAATGCCCGCGACCCCTTTTGCGTCTAGCACGGTGTGCTCAGACGCGTCAATGGCGCGAACCATGTCGCTGAAAGCTGCGGGAGCACCATGGTGGAGCGGTTCGTCCTCCGTCGCGGGCGCTGCGCCCCTGGGGTCATAGACAAACGAGATACTCTGACTGATCACCCGGTGTACCCCGGCCGCTTGGGCTGCCTCCACCAGCGTGCGTGTAGCTTCGATTCGCAGTCTGTTCGTTCCTCCCATCTCCTCCTTGATACGGCGAGGATTGAGCCGTCTCGGGATGTTGGTCAGTTGGTTGATCACGACCTCGGGTGTCGCCTCCATAACGGCGTCACGCACGCCCGCGGCGTCCAACGCGTCGCCTATCACCGGTTGAACTGCACGTGCGCGAACTTCCTCCGCTCGGCTTACCGAGCGAGTCAAGGCGGTCACCTCATGTCCAGCGCGTGCCAGCAGTGGAAGGAGGCGACGGCCAATAACGCCTGTCCCACCAGCGACAAAGACCCTCACTCGTGCCACGTGTTTGAAGAGAATGAAGGCCCAACTATGAGATCGAAGGTCTGCATCGGGTCTCTTGTCTCGGTCGTTACCACTGGCTGGCTGCCACGCGCGCTTCTAGCGCCCGCAGTCGAGCGTGGAGAAAAAGCGGCAGAGTGCCGGCCAAACCGAACAGCAACGTCAGCAGCCAAAAGAGCCAGACTGCCTTCACGAGTCTTCCTCCTGTGCACCGCCCCGTCGTCATGCGACTCGACGGCTGTCATCACGGTCTCCTTTATGCTGTGCCTTCCCACCTTCTGGACCAGACCTCCTCAAATCGGCGAATGAGCCGAGGATAGATCAGGTGCCGCCGAAAGGGGTCGATCAGCCCCATGTAGAACGCCGTGAATCGACTTACCGGTTTGACATAAATCCCCCAGTACAAGGTGTACCCGCCGGGCGCCGGTTCTAGGGCGAAGAGCAGAAACGCATGCACTGTGTGGTTGATGACCTCACCCAACGCCTCGCGGTCGAACGTATACACGGTGGTCCAGAAGCCGCGTTTCGAGCCGGGCGCGTCGAGTGATCGCGCACGGTCCTCCGCGGATAGCCGATTGACGTAGGAACGGGCGGATGCGGTCGGGACCTGATTATCCCAGCCGAACACCCGCCCCATCATCGCGCGCAAAGCAAATAGGACACGGGCCGCGGGGTCGACCCTCGAGCCATCAACGTCGGCGAAGAGGTCGATCACGTCGCGCACGGTGATGCCCGGACCACCGCCGCGTAGCCGGAAGCACCACACGTCGTGGAGCGGCGCGTCGGACAGGAGCTGATGCGCGCGAAGGTCAAGCGCGCGAAACGCTGACGGGTTCACGCGCAAACCCTTCGACACCTCCCCCCGACCACGAGACGGGACCGCGGGCGCCGGGACTGCCGAGTCATAGGAGTTGGCTCATGAGCTGGTCGAGACAGAGGAGCTTTCCACAGAAGGCGCATCGCGTGAAGCAGTTCGTGCACGAGATGCGGCGTTCCATTCTCCCTTCGTTTGGCAATGCATCGTAGGCCACCCATATCTGCATTATCGGCAAAGGGGTGAGGTTCATAGTTTACAGGAATACTTGTCGCATGTTGATGGGTGAATGAATCGCATGATCCAATTATCCCGAGCTAGAATTGTCCTCAGCGTAGACAGTGGGGGTGCCCTCGTCGCGGGATTCATTGTGCTTATTCTGTATGATACCCTGTCGGCTTGGTACGGTTTGCCAAAAACCATCCTTCTATTCACCGGCGCAGCAAACCTCGTCTATGGTCTTTATTCAGGATCTTTGGCGATTTTCGCTCGCATGAAACAGCTACCTGGACGCCATTGGATCATTTTCCTTATCGCCGCAAATCTTTGTTGGTCTGTAGTCTGCTTCGGAATTTTTGCTACAAACTGGTCTTCCGCCAGTTGGTTGGGGCTGGCGTTCATGATGCTGGAAGGGGCATACGTAGCAATTTTGGCTATAGTCGAATTCCGCGTGCTGCGCCCGATGACGTATTGACCTTTCAAATCAGCCAATCCAATGGAGAATTAACAGACGTAAGTACCACTTGGGGTACCAAAGGGGAGGGGGGGGTAGTTGCCTGACGCGAGGGGCGAGCTTCAGCGAGCCAAACGTGGATCTCTGGCGGAGCGTGCGCCAGACCCCGTCTTGAGAGGCTGCCGCGCGGAACGACCCACTCGACCGGCTGCTCCGTGACCGCTGCAACCCGGCAAGCGGACCGCCTAGTAGTACCAGCTCGCCCCGAGCTGCGCGTAGCTATCCTGCCGGAAGAAGTAGAGCGGGTCCTCCGGATCAACCTTCGCGGCGGCCCGTATCTCGAAGTCCGCGGTGAACGTCTCCCCAACTCTTCGGCTCGCTTCCACGAGCCACGATACGGTGCCGAGCTCGACATCGAGAATGGCACCGCCCAGCACGGTGGTGCTCTGGACATCGTTTAATGCGAGGCGGCTCCCGATGAAGAGGTCGTTGTCGAAGATCGCGACCGAAAAGGGGGGCTGAGTAAAGTCCGAGGGCCTGGTGTCGTGGCTGTACTCGGCCAGCAGTCCGATATCGAGACCGGAGCTCCCGACGTTGCCCAGAGTGTACTCGAAGCCCCCGATCATCGCATAGAAACGGTCACCCTGACCGCTTCGAGTGATCGCCTCGAGCTTCCACAGCCACCCGCCCTTGGTGAGTTGGGCGTCGACGCTCACCTGATGGATGCGCTCGTAGAGGGGGCCGAAGCCCGTCGGGTCGGCAGCCGGCCCCACAGGCTGGAAGCGTGGGTCACGCGCCGTACCATAGAAGGTCGAGACGCCCAGATCGAGCGGCCCGAAAAATTGGAACCAGCGCGCCGCGACGCCCAGCGTCCGCTCGATGACGGCGGCGTCCTCGTCGATCAACAGCGGAAAGCGGAACCGTCCATCGGCTCCGGGGAATGTGCGCTCCCGGAACCACGGCATGAGGTAGAGATCCAGCGTGCCCCAGTCCGCTACCCAGGTCCCATGGACTGCCGGTTGGCCGAGCTTCTCTTCTCCGTCCGTGTTCTCGACCTGATCGGTCTGGTTCACGACATCGACCAGATGCTGCGACTCGGTCACGCCCCAGAAGGTCCTGAGTAGCCCCGCCTCGAGGTCCCAGGCTTCGCCGTAGGTGCGCCAGTACGCCTCTCGAATGTCGAAGTGCGTCCGTTGCGAATCTCCCCCGTCGAGGCGGGCATAAGGCGCGAACGTAAACGCATGCGTCCCGTCTGATGTGGACCAGAAAAGCTCGGGCCCCAGCACCGCGCTGCCGAACGCGTCGTGCTGCTCTGGATAGAGTCCGCCCGAGGGATACCACCGACCCTCGACCGTGACGGACCCGGAGAAGACGTCCTGGGCCTGCACGCGAGACGATCCGAAGAGGGCGGCCATCGCGACCACCGCGACCACCGCGACGCCGCCCACCCGGACTCCTGAGGAGATCGACACGAGCCTCGACGCGGCTTTGCTTACCTCGCGCGCCGCAGGGCGCTCTGATCGAAGTCGCGATCCGTCAGACCCGTCTGGAACTGGTAGTTGGCGAACGAGAGCGTGGTGCTCTTGCCCGTCTGGTGGCTCACCATCTCCAAGCGATCGACTCTCCAGTACCGGTCTAGGTACTGCTGGTAGTCGATGTACGTGAGCGTCTTGAGCAGCTCGTTCTTGCGATCGTAGAAGTCGATCTTCTGCAGGCGATATTCCGCCTGGTCGAACCAGACGATCTGCCGGGTGTAGCCTGAGCTCTCATCGACCGGCACTCGCTCGATGACGTACATCGCTACGCCATCCACCGTCTCGGCGGCGACGAAGTCGTAGGTGTATTTGGCAACCTCCTGGGACGCGATGTCCTCGTACGCGAACTCGCTCCCCATGAACGGCCCCGACTTGTTGTTCGATGCGATCCGCTTCACGCGACGCAGCGCCGGCAGGTAGAGCCACTGGTCGTCCGCCCCCTCTCGGTGCGTGTAATTGAGGAAAGCGGTGCCGCTGACATCGCGGGGCTCATCGAAAATCACAAGCGACTTGTCTCCATCGTCCTCGACCTCGAGGGTCAGATTCCGCATCCGGCGGGAGCTCTCGTCTCCGTTCCGGTTGCGAAGGACCATCGTCAGCTCGGCGGTCAGATCGTGGAAGCCCTCGTCTCGGCGATCGGCCTCCTGAGCCACCTCGATTCCGGTCGGTTCCTGGGCAGCGACGGCCGCCACAGTGAGTCCGAGACCCAAGCTCAACGCCATCGTCATCGTCCTGGTCAGCGTCTTCATCGTATCCATCCCTCGTTGTGTCGTTTTCGAAGTGGTCATCTTGTGCCGCCCCGGTCGACGGCCATCAGCAGCGGCGGCAGGAAGAGAAAGTCCACCAGCAGCGCCAGGGAGATCGTGATCGCCGTCATCTTGCCCATATCCGAATTCATAGCGAACGCCGAGGTGGCGAGGATCCCGAAGCCGATCACCAGAATCACTGAGGTTACGGTGAGCGCGCGGCCGACGGTGGAGAACGCATAACGTACCGCATCTTCGGGCTCGAGGTACTGTTCGCGCCTCGCGCGCAGATACTTCGTCATGAAGTGAATCGAGTCGTCCACGACGATACCCAGCGTCATCCCGATCACGATGGACAAGCCGAGATTCACGATGCCCGAAGCGAGTCCCCAGATGCCGAAGGCGATCGCGCCCGGAATCAGATTGGGGATGAAGCTCAGCAGGCCCAGTCGGACCGACCGGAGCGCCAGGACCATCAACGCCGAGATCAGCATGAGGGCGAGCGTACTCCCTACGAGCATGCTGCGAATGTTGATGCCCGAGATATACGCGAACATCACGAGCGGGCCAGAGCCGACCGACTGCATTGCGGCCGGCGTGTTGTTCTGCAGCCAGGCTTCCCCCGCCTCGACCAGACCCCGTACTTCGACGGCGCTGATGTTGTCGAGCGTCACGGTGAACCGTGTGGCCGACTTGTCGATGTTGATCTGGTTGTTGAGGTCGAGTCCGTACGGGAGCGACATCTCGTACAGGAGCAGGTACTGGGCGGCCAGCTCCCGGCCCTCGGGAAGCGCGTAGTACGCCTCGTCGTCGGCGTGCATGTTCTTGTTCAGCCGTTTCATGACGTCGGTGAACGTGGTGACGTGCATGACACCCGGCTGGTCGCGATACCAGTTGGCGAAGTCCTCGACGCGGGCCAGATAAGCCGGCTCACTGATCCCGCCGCTTTCGCCGCTACCAAGCGAGAACTCGATCTGATAGATGCCCGTGAGATTTTCGGCCGTGAAGTCCGTATCGGTGCGGAATGTGATCGATTCGTCGAAGTACTCCACGAAGCGATCGTCGAGTTCATTGGTCGGGATCATCGCGACCAACAGCACCGTCAGGGCCGCCGAAGCCCCAGAGCAACGGGCGCCTCCGTGAAATGACCAGCTCGGCGAACTTCTCGTAGACGGTCGACGCGGAGGCACGCGCTTTCGGTGCCCGCACCGGCAATACCGCGACGAGGGCCGGCAGGAAGAGGATCGAGAGCAGGAACGCAGCGCTCACGCCGACCGCCGTGACGTTGCCGAGGTGATTGAACGGCGGGACGTCGCTGAAGTTCAGGCTCAGGAATCCGATCACCGTCGAGAGGCTGGTCAGGAAGACCGGCGTCATGTTCACGCGCACGCTCTCGACGATGGCGTCGTACTTCGACAAGCCCGATTGCATCCCCTTCAACATCGTCACGAGGATGTGGATACTATCCGCGATCGCGAGCGTCATGATGATCGTCGGGGCCTGTGCGGACGGAGGTGTGAGTCCAATCCCGAAGAATCCGCCTACGCCCATCGCCACCGCGACCGACAGCATCACGAGGATCATCGTCGCGACCGATGAACTCACGGAGTGAAGCGTGAAGATCATCACCAGGAACATCGCCCCGAACATGAGCGGTATCAGGATCGCGAGCTCGTTCATGCTCACTTCTTGGAACGCGTTGTTGAGCATCGCGAAGCCGGTCACGTAGATCGTGACCTCGGGGTGGTCGGCGCGCACCGCGTCAGCGACTTCGCGTGCCGCAGCCGCGACGATGAGCGGCTCGTCGGGTGCTTCCCCCGGAAGCTGCAGCGTGACGTTCACGCCCGTCACGGTCGCGCCAACATCGACGAGTCGGCCGGAGAGGAACGGCTCCGCGACCGCTATGTCGCGGGCCGCCTCTCGTTCGGCCTGCGTGCTCGACGCGACGTCGCCCACGAGGTCCGCCACGACCAGATCGTCCTCGGTCGCGGTGGTATGCTGGAAATTCGTCACCGCGTCGACGCGGATGGCAAAGGGCAACTGCCAGCCCGCTTCGGTCAGGGCCTCGACCGCCAGGAGACTCGCTTCCGAGAAGGCCTCGCCGTTCGCCGGTTCAACGACGAACAGCACGTTGTCGTTCTTCGTCTAGACGTTTTGAAGCTCGTCGTACGCGCTGAGTTGGGGGTTCTCACTGCCGAAGAACGCCGAGTAGCTGGTATCGAAGAAGAGTCCTCTGGCTCCACTGCCGATCCCACCGACCAGAAGAAGCGTGAGCAGGACGATGGGCCAGCGGAAGCGGATAACGTGGCGCGCAAAGGCCTCCACCTTGAGATCCCACGGAGTCTTGGGAGCCATCTGAGCTAGGGAAGCTCTGAACAAGACGGGTGTAGTTTCATGGTATGAAACGACCGGGGAGTTGTGAGCGGGCCATGGAGCTTCAGATGAGTTTCGCGGAGCTGGAGTACGATTCGAAGAAGCGGCGGACGCGCCGGGAGATTTTCCTGGAGAAGATGGAGGGGCTGATTCCCTGGCAACAGCTGGAGGATCGGATCGAGCCGTTCTATCCGAAGGCTGGCCGTGGCCGCCGCCCCTATCCGCTTGGGGTGATGCTGCGGGTTCATTGTGTGCAGCTGTTCTACAACGTGAGCGATCCGGGCATGGAGGATCTGCTCTACGAGGTGGAGTCAGTGCGCCGCTTTGCGGGTCTGCGCCTGAGCGGTTCTTTGCCGGACGAGACGACGATCCTGAACTTCCGCCACCTGCTGGAGACGCAGGGCTTGGGGATGGGGTTGTTCGAGGAGATCAATACGCATCTGGCGTCTCTCGGGCATCGGTTGAAGACGGGGACGATCGTGGATGCGAGCATCATTGACGCGCCGTCGTCGACGAAGAACCGCAGGGGAGAACGGGATCCGGAGATGCACCAGACGAAGAAGGGAAACCAGTGGTACTTCGGGATGAAGGCGCATATCGGGGTGGACGCCGAATCGGGTCTGGCGCACAGCTTGGCGACGACGGCCGCCAACGCGGCGGACGTGACGCAGGCGTGCGTGCTGCTGCATGGTGACGAGACGGAGGCATGGGGCGACGCGGGCTACCAGGGTGTGGACAAGCGCCCGGAGAACAGGGGTTGCGACGTCGCCTGGCAGGTGGCGATGAAGCCGGGCAAGCGTCGCCTGCTCGATCGGGACGGCGCCGAGGCGGCGGCCGAGAAGCGCAAGGCATCGGTGCGGGCGAAGGTGGAGCATCCGTTCTTGTATGTGAAGCGGCGCTTCGGGTACGGTAAGGTGCGCTACCGGGGACTGGCGAAGAACACGCAGCGCATCGCGTTGCTGCTCGGGTTCTCGAATCTGCTCATCGCTGGCCGCTACGCGACCGGATAACGCGGGGCCCATGCGCCCATGGGCCCCGCGAGGGCGGGAGCCGGACACATCGAAGCGACTTCCTGACGGTTCGGACCGTTTCTCCGGCGCGCCAGCCAGCACTTCATCGCTCCGATAGGTCTTCGAACCGGATCTTCGAACCGCAACCGATCGCGTTCCTCCCAAGATGGGGGTTGTTCAGACCTTCCCTAGTCCTCTAAGGCGTTGATGGAAGCGGTGCCGCGGGTCGGCTCGACTTCCTGACGTATGGAATGACAGAATTCGGAATGGGCGAAGGCGCGGGTGTGGCCTGCCACTAGTTTGCCGGCGCCCGGAGGGTCTCGAGGTAGGAGCACAGCACGCGCACACTCGTGCGAGCGACCTCGACGTCCCGTGCGGATTTCGCGAACCCAGCGGTACCCGCGATCGCCGCGACGGTGAACGTCGCCACCTCCTGCGGATCGATGTCTATCCGGACCTGACCAGCCTCCTGGCCTCGCGTGAGCGCTTGTGCGATCGCATCGCGCCAGTGGCCGTAGAGCCCGTCGATCTGCTCCTGGAAGTCATCGTCCACGCCGGCCAGTTCCTGCGCGAAATTGTTCAAGGGGCACCCTGATGCGATCCGTTCTGGCGTGAGGTGCTCCATCTGCGACGTGAGACATTGCTGAAGGCCGTCGATCGGATCAGGGGTCTCCCCGAGTGGTGCGAGAAACGCCTCCACGACCATAGGGCGAACGACGGAATCGATCACGGCCTGGGCGAGCTCCTTCTTGCTTTCGAAGTGATGATAGAACGCTCCCTTCGTCACGCCGGATCGCTCGATGATGCGGTCTACGCCCGCAGCCGCGTAGCCGTTCTCATGCATCTCGCCGAAAGCCGCCTCGATGAGCTGCCCTCTCGTCCACTCAGGATCTCGTCTTCGTGCCATTTTTTGGTCGCTATCCTCGAGCGTTACAGACAGACCAGTCTGTATATAACCGGGGTGAGCGTCAAGGCCTACGACCCCGACGCCCGCATGCAGCGCATACTTGGGGAAGCGGCCCGCACAGCGTTGGCGGAGATGAGGGTGAACGCCTACGCCAGGCGGAATGGGTGACTCAGCCCTCCAGGTCGTCCTCTCGACGATAGCGATCTTCCATTTGGAAAAGCACCCGGCGTATCGCGTCGAGTTCAAAAATGCTCAGATCGGCCAGCATACGCTCGTTAAGCAGGGCCCGCACGCGCGAAGCTTCGGTCTCGGTTCCGGGAAACTGGCACCCATACCGGTCCAGCCAGTCTATCAGCGTGGCCCGGTCGTCGGTCGGCGCTTCACGATACTCGGCCTTCAGGTATTGCAGAATGCGGAGTCCGTCGAGCCGCTCGTGGCAGGCGCGGACAAATCGATCCAGTGTCGTGTGGTTATCGCGCAGCGGTTGCCATGGAGCGTCGGTACTGATCTTGTTCCGCAGGAATTCGTCAAGCGGCGTTTCGACCGGTCCGGCGAACAGTTCGGGGAAGGCCCTGGTGGTGCGGCTGATCCGGTCGAAGAGTTCCGGAGCATAGAGTGGATAGCGGTCGGAGTATTCGCCTTCGCAGGCGGCGACGATGGCTTGACCGGTCCCGACGGGAACGCGCCAGGACTTGCGGGTCGCGGGGGCAACCGGGGCGGCGGTCCAATGGAGTACCCGTCCATGTTTGGTCAGTTTCTGCAGGAAGTAGAAGTCCTCACCGCTGGTTCGAGGCGTCAGCCCGCCCACTCTTCGGTAGACGGAAACAGGCACGGCAATCGCCGAGCCGAGCGCAGTGAAGGAGTAGGGAGACCCGATTCGCCAGAGGTTGAGCGCATAGAAGCGCATGTAGATTTCGTAACCCAGCATCGCGCGGGTGACGGCTCCGTCGTCGGTGAGTGGATGGTAGTAACGCGCGGCGATGGCACAGGCGGCCGGATGCCGGTTGAAAGAGACGATAAGGGATCGCAGATAACCCGGGGGCGCCAGCGTGTCAGCATCGAGGCTTACGATGATATCCCGGGGGGCGGCCTCCGCACAGATCGCATCCATCAACTCCTTTCGCGCGTGCCCAACACCGCTCCGCTTCGGTGGCCAGCCCCGGCCCGGTGAGGAGCGATCGATAATGCGGAGGTCGAGGTCCGTGACGTCGGCAAGCAGATGGAGACAGGCCTGGTTGGCTTCGCACACGGGGCGTCGATCCGGCTCGTGTTGCCACGCTTCCGGTTGGTTTACGCATAACCACGTGACAAATCGCACGCCCTCCTGTCGCCGAAGCGCGTCGAGGCAGGCGGGAAGGCATTCGAGCTCGTCCTGAACCGGAATGGCGATGTGGACAGTGGCCACAGCTGAACCTCGGCTGACAACTTTTTTGCACCGCCTCGCAACGGCAGGTTCCTGGGGTGCCTCGGCTCGCTTAAGGGAGGTGCCGGCTTTTTCAGGGTAGCGCCAGCGCCACCCACTCGCTGGTCATGCCGCTCCAGGCGATCGGCATGACTATGTACTGGCGACCGTTGGCCATATAGGACATCGGTGCCCCGGACACGCCGCCGGGCAGCTCGACCTCGGCTACCACGGCACCGGTCGCCTTGTCGTAGGCCTTGAACAGCTTGCCGCCCACGTCCTCCGGCAGCACTGGCATCCCCCGGTCGACGCCTTCACCGAGAAACACGAGGGTGCTTGTGACCAGCGGAGACACCCGCCCCGCCTGCCCCAGAGGCGGCAGATCCAGGTCGCGAAGCGCCGGATGGTCCCGCGGACCGTCCCCGTTCGCCACGCGCCAGAGGATCTCGCCCGCGTTGAGGTCAATGGCCACGAGGCTGCCATAGGGCGGCTTGAGCAGCGGCAACCCCTGTGGGCCCTCGGCGATGTCGAGTGACTCCATCACGTAGGCGACGTTCGAGCGTGGATGCTCCGATCTCTTCAATCCCACCACGGCCGGCGTCCGGACCGTCGGGACGTAGAGCGTGCCACTCTCCGGGTCAAAAGCCGCGCCGCTCCAGTCGGCGCCCCCCACGAGGCCTGGGGCCTGGACCGTGCCACGGGTGCCACCCGGCTGTTCATCGATGAGGGTCGGCGGCGTGAAGAGGGGCCCCGAGACGTATCCGGCCAGGATCTCCTCCGCCTCCCGGCGTAGCACTGGTGTGAAATCGATCAGATCATCAACCGTGACCCCCTGCTGCTCGAATGGCGGCGGTCTGGTCGGAAACGGCTGAGTGGGGGAGTACCACTCTCCGGGCACATGGCCCTCCGGCACCGAACGCTCCTCAATTGGCCAGACCGGCTCCCCGGTCACTCGGTCGAACACGTAAGTGAAGCCCTGCTTGCTGACGATGGCGATCCCTTTGATGTCGCGACCGTCCACCGTGATGTCGACCAGGTTGGGCGCTGCCGGAAAGTCGTAGTCCCAGACCCCGTGGTGCACCGCCTGAAAATGCCAAATGCGCTCGCCGGTCCGGGCGTCGAGACAGACCAGACTTTCGGCGAACAGGTTGTTACCCGGCCGGTGTCCGCCGTAGTAGTCGTTGGTCGGTGTCGAGAGCGGCAGATACACGTAGCCCAGTTCCTCGTCGGCGCTCGGCCAGGCCCACATGTTCGTGTTCCCGGTGTACTCCCACGACGCCTGGTCCTCATCCATCCTGGTGAGCCACGTCTCGTTGCCCACCTCGCCCTCCTGAGGCACGGTGTGGAAGATCCAGAGCTGTTCGCCCGTGCGGACATCGAAACCCCGAACGTCGCCGGGCGGCATCTCCTTGCGAGCCAACATCTCGTCGTTGATGATGTCGCTGATGGCCGAGCCGACGATCACGACGTCGTTGACCACCAGGGGCGCCGACCGCCAGCCGAAATCCGTCACGGTGCGGGTGTCGTAGCCCTGTGTGAGGTCGACCTCGCCGTCGACCCCGAAGTCGGGGTACCGCGCACCGGTCCGCGCGTTCAGCGCGACCAAGGTCGACCCGACGACGGCGATGACGCGCGCGTCGTCGCCGTCCGGTCCTCGCCAGTACGCGACCCCACGACTCGCGCGTCCGCGGCGTGTCACACCGTCGGGTAGGGCATCGAACCAGACGACCTCACCGGTGGTCGCGTCGAGCGCGGCCACCGTCCCAAGCGCCGTGCTCACATACAACCGGCCGTCGGCCATCAGTGGCGTGTTCTGCACCACCGGCGGGGCCCGCACGGTGCTGCCCTGCCGAATCGCGTCGGGAATTGTCGACTGCCGCCAGACGACCTGCAGGTCACCGGCGTTGTCGGCCGTAATCTGGTCGAGTGGAGTGTACTTCGTGCCGGCAGCGTCGGCGCTGTAGGCGCGCCATTCCCCGGTCTGCGCTCCGGCGACCGGGCTCGCCGCAAGCGACACCAGCGTCACCAACACGAGCGGTGCAATCCGTGACATCTCGGCAGTCTATACCTCCGGTACGCCTCGCACCAGGGTCGACGCACATGTTCCGCCGGCGGGATATAATCTCCAGCGTTCGGTCTCGAAAACCGGCGTCCTAACAGGTCACGTCCGCTGAGTCCCCGCCTGGCAACCCGAGTTTTTGGGGTCCCACTTGGGGTCCCATAGCCCCGTTTTCGGCCCTACTCCACCGACACAAAAAGCCGGAAGCCCGCCTACCCAGGGGCCTCCGGCCTAATGAGCCGGGTGGGTCTCGAACCCACGACCTACGGATTAAAAGTCCGATAGCAGCATATACGCAGAGTACTCGTGAGGTCTTCTAAGTTGTGTCGAGTTCGGGGGTTAGAGGGTCGGTTGTTCTCTCGAGAGCTGCCGAGATTCGACCAGCTTCGGGGAGTTTGGGGTCTCAGTTGGGGTCCCATCACTTTCGGAATTTGATGCCCTAGTCGTTCTCAGCCGTCAAAGAGGCGCGGAATCCAGCCATGAAATCATGATCCCACGATCCGCGGCCTAGGATCAAGAAGTCAACACCGGCAAGGCGGATGAGGTTGTCGCGGAGCACCGGCCCTCGACGCGAGGGTCGCGAACCCACTAGCTTTAGTGTTGCCTCTCAATGTTCCGGTCAGACCCACCAGAGATTCATGAGCGACCCGTCGAAGCCACCTGTGGAGTTCACGAATCTCGCGAAGGACAAAGTCCTCCGTTTCATGCAGATGCAGGGGAACGAGAGCCTTGCGGTGCGCATCCAGGTTGCCAGCCCCAGCCCGCTCGATCCCCGCTACGACATCACGATGATCGAGCCCGACGAAAAGTGCCCGGAAGACATGGTGTTCGACGGTTACGGGTTCGAGGTCGTGATGGAACCCGAGAGTGCGAAGCTCCTCGATGGCGCTCGCGTCGACTGGATCGAGACCCTGACCGATAGCGGGTTCAAGGTGGAGAACCCGAACCTGGCCCCCATCGGCTCAAAGCCGTTGGAAGGGCCCTTGGCCGACCGGGTTCGACAGGCCATCGACCAGTTCGTGAACCCAGGGGTCGCCCAGCACGGCGGGCAGGTGACGCTGGTGGAAGTCAGGGACAAGATCGTCTACCTCGAGATGGGTGGGGGCTGCCAGGGCTGCGGGATGGCCTCGGTGACGCTGAGCCAGGGAATCGAGCGGATCCTTCAGGAGCAGGTGCCGGAGATCGAGGGCATTGAGGACGTGACGAACCACCGCGACGGCGAGAACCCCTACATCAGCGCGTCTAAGTAACCGGCACCCCAACGGAGGGCCTGCCGTGTCGAGGGTCCTTCTCCTCCTTTCACGAAACTCGTATCGCGCCGAGGTTTTTGTCGCCGCGGCTCACCGCCTGGACCTGGACATCACGGTCGGCTCGAATCACCGGCAAGCCCTCGCTGACCTGACCCCTGGCAGTGCGCTCACCCTCGGCGTCGAGGACGTCGACCGATCGGTGACCACCATCGTGCGGTTCGCCTCGGACTATCCGCTGGCAGCCATCGTGGCGGCGGAAGACGATTTCGCACAAGTGGCTGCGGCAGCGTCCGAGGCCCTTGGGCTGAGACACCATCCCCTCAAGGCGGTCCGGTCCGCTCGTAACAAGGCGGTCATGCGGCGGCGACTCGCGGCAGCCGGATTCCCGTCACCCTGGTTCCACGTCGCCTCCGTCGAAGACGATGCGGAAGCGGCCGCTGCGAGGGCTCGCTATCCCTGTGTTCTCAAGCCGCTCGCGTTGTCCGCCAGCCGCGGGGTGATCCGCGCAGACACGCCCGAGGAGTTCGGCCGCGCCTGGAGCCGGATTCGGGCGATCCTCGCGCAGCGCGATGCGGTCACGCGAAGCGGCCACGAGGTGGCCGAGATCCTGATCGAAGCGTACATGCCGGGACGGGAAGTGGCCGTGGAGGGGATCGTGGTGGAGGGCGAGCTCCAGACCCTGGCCGTCCTGGACAAGCCGGACCCCATGGTGGGGCCGTACTTCGAGGAGACCATCCTTGTGACGCCTTCACGTCTCCCTGACGGCGTTCAGCGCGAGGTCGTCTCCTGCGTGCAACGGTCCGTGGCCATCCTCGGCCTCGATGACGGCCCCGTTCACGCCGAGCTCCGAGTAGACGCCGAGCGGGCCTCACTCCTGGAGCTCGCGCCGCGCTCCATCGGTGGCCGTTGCTCCACGATCCTCCGCTTCGAGCCGGAGGCGACTCTCGAGGAGCTCATACTGCATCATGCATTGGGGATGCCGATCGATGAGTACTCCCGAGCGCCTGGAGCCGGCGGTGTCATGATGCTGCCGATTCCGGAAGCCGGCGTTCTGCGCGAGGTGGGCGGGTCCGATGCAGCCCTCGAGATTCCGGGTATCGAAGGGCTCGAGATTACGATCCCGGTGGGCCAGAAGGTCGTGCCCCTCCCCGAGGGCAATCGTTACCTGGGATTTCTCTTCGCCCGAGCAGCGACGCCGGAGCAGGTGGAGACCGCGCTCAGGGCCGCGTACGCGAGACTCGACGTGAAAATCGAGCCCAGTTGACCGTAGCTTGATTCAGAAGTCCAGCGCCGAATCTTCATGGCGGGCTGGGTCATCCACCCGACCGAACCGCTGCATCTGCGCGGCCGCAATCCGGCGCCGACCGGCGTAGCCTCCGCTCACCTCATGCCAGTACGAAACCTTGGACTCGTCTGACTGCCAGCAGAGATAAACCCACCGGCCGTCCAGAGTGGTCGGAAAGTCGACCAGGCCGTGCTCGAGACCGCCGACCGGAAAGCGGATGCCCCGGTCAACAAGCCGCTGTTGGATGAGCTCTTCGATCGCCCGGCCGCACTCCGAGAGAGAATGACGATGCTGCGCGTACTCCTCGTGATCCGGGTTGGCGCTTTGCGAGACGAGGTCGCCCCAAAGAGCGTCCAGCACGGCCAGCTGGTCCACCTTGCTGCGCGCCACGTCGCGAAGGCTTTGGATCTCGTCGAGGGCGGCCCGCACCTCAGAAAGTATCTCGTTTGCCTCGTCAACCGTAAAAGCATGATGGCCCATGGCGCTAGCTTTCCAATCCTCTCACCGTCGCTACAGAGCCGAACTGACTCTCGGTCGGCTCAGCTCAGCAGAACCACGCTTCAGTCAGGTGCGCCGGTCTGACGCTTCGACGGCGGTATCGGGGTCGGGCTACGGTCGATCGGCCAAAAATTGTCGCGACGGTAAGGTCCTTGATTCGGTAGAAGGTCGTTGCCGGGTCTTCACCCGAGTTGGCTGCTTCTTCAGCGACTCGCGCGACCTGGCGTTGCAACATGTCCACCCGGGGATCGGGATGCTGCCATGTGTATACGCAGTCCTCCTGAACCAGGCTCTCCAAGTGGGGCTGGATCTCAGGGATGTCGAGGAGCCATGAGCCTGGAGGCAGTAGGAGTCTGATGGAGTACTGTACCGGATCGAGGTGATAGACCAAATCGTGGCTCTGCACGAACTCGAGCAGCTCCAAATACCCCGACAGCGTCGTCCAAGGCGTGAAAGGCAGCAGCGAGGGGCGAAGGGCTAAGTCGGCAACTCGGGTAATCTCCAGGGCAGTGACCACGTCATCTCGGGTGTGACCCTTGTCGAGATACCGGAGAATACGGTCGTCCACATGCTCCACGGCCGACAGAACGAAGACGCACCCGAGCGCTGCCAGTTCCATGACCACGTCACGATGCTGGATCAGGTGCTCGATCTTGGCCGTGAAGTCGAAGCTCAGCTCCGAGTGGCGGTTGCGCATCTCCCGAACAATCCCGAGCGAGTGCTTCACACCGTTCAGGAAATCCGGGTCACCAAAGTTGATGTGTTGCGCACCCATGCGCACAAGGTTGTCGATATCTCCGAGCACGACCTCCTGCTGAACTATGCGAAGCCTGCCCTCATAGACGGCGGGGATCGGACAGTGGCGGCACCGATGAGCACAACCGCGGCTGGCTTCGACATATCCCACCAGCCGGAGCTCCCCTTCGGAGGTCCTCAGGCGGGCATACTTGTCCAGGGGAGGTAGTAAATGTCGCGCCGGTGGGAGAAACTGCTGTCGAGACAGGTTGGGCGGACCGCGCAGCTCCGAGAGTGAGACGCCTCCCGGGCCACGCGATCCGTTCTCCGCCAAGCGGTCGACGTGCTGAGTGAGCGGCGTCTCAAATTCACCGCCGATCACGCTGTCGGCTACCCCGTCGAGGAGGTAGTTCTCGTTGAGAGATGCGTAGAGCCCGAAATAGCAGATGTGGCACTGCGGATTCAATCCCCGGACCAGCTCACCGGCTTTGACACCCAGTCGGATCGCCGTGTGCATGGGAGTCGAGATTCCCACGAAGTCGGCTCGGCGGACCTTGGCCTCGTCGATAACCTCGACGGCGAGATCCAGGCATTCTACTCGATGGCGGCCCTCAGCGAGTAAGTGTGCGGCAGCGGACGCTACTCCGAACGGCTGATGGCCGAGCTCATAGCAGGAGATGAGGAGCACGTTCATTGCCGAGGATACCTAATGGCCGTTAACAATGACCAACTTCGATCGTCAGATAAGGAGGCGCTGGTAGGGGGAGGCAGGTGGCTAACCAAGAATGATTCTCCTTATCAAAAACATACCTTCAGAACCAACGATGGGCTAACACTCATGTCCGCCGAACCGCTTCACAAGACCCTATGGCAGGATAACCAGGGACTGGCCAAAGAATGTCTGGCCCATCCGTTCGTCCGCGGCTTGGGAGACGGCAGCCTGGATCCCGAGGTCTTCAAGCGCTATGTGGCCCAGGACGCTTTCTTCCTGCAGGCCTTTTTCAGCGCCTACGCCCTGGGAGCCGTCCGGGCAGTGGAGAGACGGGAGGTCGTACGAAGGCTCCACGGGCTCATGGGCGGCGTACTGGACGAGCTGAAGTTCCACGAAAGCTACGCTGATAGTCTGGCAATCGATCTGGGGAACGTCCGACTCCATCCAGCCACCCGCGCTTATACCGATTTCTTGCTTCGGACAGCGTGGACGACCGAAGTAGGTGAGATCATGGCGGCAATGACGCCGTGCATGCGGCTCTATGCATACTTAGGAAAGGAGTTGGCCCGGGGCGACCACTCCCAGAATCCTTATCGCGAGTGGATCGATACCTACTCGAGCGCGGAGTTCGAGGCGCTGGCCGCCGAGCTCGAGTCGCTGCTGGACCAGCTTGCCGAGGGCACAGACAGGGTGTCACAGGCCTACCGTTACGCCATGCGCTGTGAGCTCCACTTCTTCTCTGCCTCGTTTGACGAGGGGGCGGTGGACGCTCTGGCCTGAGCGGCGGCATCACCCGCCCAGTGTGTGCATCTCGCGGTGCGGATGTTCGCGCAGATCCTCGATCTGATAGAGAGGGCCCCGGGAGCCCAGCGCATGTCTATCCTCGGCCCCACGGTCGGTACGATCCGTCCACCCGCGGACGATCAGCGACCGGATCTCATCTTGGTAGGCCCCCTGTCGAAGAGGCTTCCGAAGGTCGATCCCGTGGGCTGCATATAGACACAGGAACCACATCCCATCCGCAGTGAGCCGGCTCCGGTCCAAGGCACGGCAGAACGGCTCGGTTGTTGAAGCGATGATGCCGAACGTCGTTCCATCGGGTAGCCTATAGCGGGCCGCCGGAGCGGAGCCATTGTCGCCAAGCGGCTCGATCGGCCCATGGTGGCTCTCCAGCCGGCCCCATTACTGCGGAGGGGTCAAGACCGAAGTGCTTGCTGAGGACTAGAGAGCTTCTGGTCTTCGGCATTTCCTCACCTGTCTCCCTCTACTCCATGCCCGATAATTCGTTGTTTGCGTAGCCTCATGTCGCCCCCCCTCCCACCCTAAGGGGTTTCGCGACGGAGGTGTCGGTTCAGCGTCGTCCCGTGGGACGGCCCGCGTGTGCTCCCGTCCGCGACCTCAGACCTGGCAGGGCGTCCCCAGGCGGTTTGAGGGCGACCTTACGGTTGTGCTTGAGGTCGTCGGCCAGATACACCGTAGCCATGCCGCCCTCGCCCAGCTCACGCTCGATGGGGTAGCGGCCTTCGAGGGCTGCGTTCAGGCGGGTTATGGGCTCAGGCATGCGCAGAAGATGCGGTGTGGGGCGGTAGAACGCGAGCGAACCGATCTGTAACCAGGGCTGCTGCACGAGCATCCCGCACCCCCGACGGCAACTACGCCAGCCCTACGTGGACTCCATCCACTTCGAGTCGGTTAGATTGCGTTCGTAGGTGGGCGCGCAATCGACCCCGAACCATCGAGAGGCCCAATGGCTGACAGCGACTACGAAGTGCGTTTGAAGACCACAGGGCGAAACGACCGCTGTCTTTGTGGCTCCGGCAAGAAGTACAAGAAGTGTCACTTGGCCGAGGACGAGGGCACACGCGCCGCAACGCTCAAAGTCCTCGAAGCGGAAGCCATGGCAAAGCCAAGAGCGGCGAAAGACGCCGAGGGCGAGGCCGACACGAAGGACTCGGACAAGCGCAGGCGGTCGACGAAGCGCCAAAAGAAACAGTCCGGGTTCGAAGGGCGCGCCTCGGACGGCAAACCGAAAAACATCCCGCGGCGGGGCGCCGTTTGATGTCGTCGGCCAGGTAGACCGTGGCCATGCCGCCTTCGCCTAGCTCACGCTCGATCACGGGCGCTGTGACTATGCCGATGACTGCCGCCCCTTCACCCGACTTCCCCTCACGTCAGCTGAGTTCCCGCCAGGCAACCTGAGTTTTTGGGGTACCACCTGGGGTACCAAAGCTCCATTTTCGCCCCTACCCCACCGACACGAAAAAGCCGGAAGCCCGCCTACCTAGGGACTTCCGGCCTAGTGAGCCGGGTGGGTCTCGAACCCACGACCTACGGATTAAAAGTCCGTTGCTCTACCAGCTGAGCTACCGGCTCCGGCGCTAAAGCTAGTCGCTCCGACCTCCAAGCTCCACGACCTCGATCGTCGATGATCACCCCTTCACAGATCCAATCCGTACTGCAATCCCAGAAACGTCTGACGGTGGTGCGGCGTGGCTCCCAGCCGCTCCAACGCGTCACGGTGTTCCGTGGTACCGTAGCCCATGTTGTGATCCCATCCGTACCCCGGATAACGAGGGGCCAACTTGGCCATGAGCCGATCCCGGCACACCTTCGCAACGATCGAGGCACACGCCACCGAATGTACGAGGGCATCCCCGCCGACCACGGCTTCGTGTGGCCACCGAAGGGACCTCATCGGAAGGCCGTCCACTACGACGTGATCGGGTTTACGCTGCAACCTTCCGAGGGCACGGTTCATGGCCCATGCGGTCGCCACGAGGATATTGGCACGGTCGATTTCGCGAACGGACGCCGCCCCAAGCGTCACGGAGTGCGCGCGCGCCAGGATCAGCGCTGAGAGTTCTTCCCGCTCCGCAGGACCGAGTGCCTTGGAATCGGTGGCGCCATGGATCGCCACGCCCTCCGGCAGAACGACGACAGCCGCTACCACGGGCCCGGCGAGGGGGCCACGCCCGACCTCATCGACGCCGGCCACCCCCAAAAGACCGCGGCTCCAGAACCGCCTCTCGTACTCGAGGGGGTCATGGAGCCGTTCGATTCCCGCGTCGTCCGGCGAGGTGGCCGGTGCGCTCATCGTAGCACTGTTCTCTTCTCTTACGAGGTTTGCTTCTCCTACGAGGTTCGCTTCTCGCTAATGCGTGCCGCCTTGCCTCGCAGGCCTCTCATGTAGTACAGCTTGGCGCGGCGTACCCGCCCGCGACGGACCACCTCCACTCCCGTGACGGTCGGCGCATGAAGCGGGAACACGCGCTCGACGCCGACCCCGCCGGAGATCTTCCGCACCGTGAAGGTTTCACCCATACCGCCACCCCGGCGGCCGATGCAGACACCCTCGAAGGCCTGGATGCGCTCCTTGGTACCCTCTCGGACGTTATAGAGCACCCGAACCGTATCCCCGGGAGCAAAGTCGGGGGAGTCGTCTCTCAACTCCGCCTTCTCGAGCTCTTGGATAAGATCAGACATGTCACGTCCTCGTGGTTCGGGCGAGCTGCCCGTTGTTCGGTAACCTCTAAGATAATCGACGCCCGACGAACGGTGAAGAGGTCGTCCTAGGGGGGCGATCGGAAAGGGTTACTCACCCTCTTGTTCCGCCGTCCGCCGCCTCGCTTCGGCCTCGCGCCACTCTTCGATCTGCCGGTGGTCACCGGTGCGGAGGACCTCCGGAACGGCGTGTCCCCGGTAATCCGCTGGCCGTGTATAAGATGGCGCGCTGAGCGATGCACCGTCGTAAAAGGAGTCCGTGGCGGCCGAGTCATGGTCGCCGATCGCACCCGGAAGGAGTCGGACCACCGAGTCTGAGACCGCGAGCGCCCCTATCTCTCCCCCAGACAGTACGAAGCGGCCGAGAGAGATCTCTTCCGTGGCGAGGTGGTCCGCGACGCGTTGGTCGACATCCTTGTAATGGCCGCACAGGAGCGTGAGGTCCGGTTGCACGGCGTATCGGACGGCATCCTCATGGCTGAATGTCTTCCCGCGCGCGGAAAGGAGCACCACCGGGCCTTTGGGGGCCAGCCTGTCGACCGCCTCGAAGAAGGGCTCGGGCTTCATGATCATCCCCGCGCCTCCTCCGTACGGTGTGTCGTCTACCGTCTGGTGCCGATCGGTTGTGAACGCACGAAGGTCCACCACCCGATAGCGCACGAGCCCGGCCTCGGCCGCACGCCCAGGAATACTCGTCGCCAACGGCGTCTCGAAGAATTCGGGAAAGATCGTGACGATGTTGATCGTCAACGGATCGTGACCGCCCACGTTATACCTCCAAGAGGCCCGGAGGCGGGTCCAGAACGATTCGGTTTTCTGCCACGCTCACCGATTGGATCATCTCGGCGACATACGGGATCATGAAGTTCTTCTCCGGGCCCCGGATTTCCAGGAGGGCCGCTGGCCTCAGCTCGTAGATCTCGATGACCTCGCCCACCCGCTGACCCTCGACCGTAACGACCTCCATGCCGAGCAGGTCGTGGTAGAAGGTCTCACCCTCCTCCAACTCTTCGATCTGATCGATGTTACGCATGACGTACCGGCCCAGCAGACCCTCCAGGCCACCCCGGTCTTGAACCCCCTCGAAACGAACCAGGAACCCACGGCGATACGCTCGACTCACATCGATTCGTAGCGTCGGCGGATCGGTCGGCAGATCGCCGTTTTTGTCACTCAGGTACAGAACCACCCCGGGCACGAACGTGCTCTCGGGGTGATCGGTCAGCGGCCAGATGAAGATCTCGCCCTTAGTGCCGTGGGCCTTGTTGAGGTGCCCCACGACCAAGTGTTGCGGTGCTGCGGTCTTACCCATGACGGTGCGTGGGAGGAGTTACTTCGACTCCTTCTTCTTGGCGGCGGGTTTCTTCTTGGCAGCGGGCTTCTTCTTGGCAGCGGGCTCCGCAGCGGGCTCAGCCTCTTCCTCAGCTGCAGGCTCCTCTTCGGCAGCCTCGGCTTCGGGCTCGGCTTCTTCTTCGGCGGCGGGCTCCTCTTCGGCAGCCTGGGCTTCGGGCTCAACCTCTTCTTCCGCGACGGGCTCCTCTTCGGCAGCCTCCGCTTCGGGCTCAGCCTCTTCTTCAGCGGCGGGCTCCTCTTCGGCAGCCTCTTCAGCCTCTACCTCAGCCGCAGCCGCGGTCGCCGCCTCCTGGGCGACCGCTGCAGCGGCCGCGGCCTCGCGCGCTTTCGCCTCCGCCTTGCGGCGCTCCTCCACGGCAGCGGCCTTAGCCGCCTTTGCCTCCTCGGGATCGACCTCGCCGAGTGCGACTTTGTCGTCCCCACCCTTGCGAGCCTTGTTCAGTAGCGTGCGGATCGTCTCCGACTGCTCGGCACCCTTTCTGATCCACTCATCGGCCTTGTCCAGGTCCACGACCAGGCGGGCCGGTGTCGTCAGGGGCTTGTAGTACCCGAGAGTCTCCACGAAGCGACCGTCCCGCGGTGCAGCGGAGTCGGCTACCACAATGCGATAATGAGCCTGTTTTTTCCGGCCCATACGGCGAAGTCGAATTCTTACGGACATATGCGCATTCCAGTTCGTCCTCTTGTTGCCGGTCTATCCGGCGGTTTCCAAGTGATCAGACGGGCAACATACCCTTCATCTGTTTCATGAACTTCTGTGTCTCTTTGAACTGCTTGAGCAGTCGATTCACCTCCGACACCGGCCGCCCACTCCCCTTGGCGATACGCGCCCTCCTCGATCCATCCAGGATCTCCGGCCTGCTTCGCTCAGCCCTCGTCATCGAGAGGATGATCGCCTCAACATGTTTCATCCTTTTCGGATCGATTCCCTCCGCAGGTATCGCCCCGGCCGCACCCGGAATCATCTTCAACAACTGCTCCACCGGACCCATCTTCTGGACCTGCCGCATCGCGGTCAAGAAGTCTTCCAGCGTAAATCGTCCCCTGAGCATCTGCTGCTGAAGCTTTTCCTGCGCTCCAGCGTCGAGGACCTGCTCCGCCCTTTCCACCAAACCGACCACATCCCCCATCCTGAGGATGCGCCCAGCGATGCGATCCGGATCGGTCAGCTCCAGATCGTCTACGGTCTCGCCAACGCCCACGAACTTGATTGGCTTCCCGACCACCCCCCGAATCGAGAGCGCCGCTCCACCCCGCGCATCACCGTCCATCTTGGTGAGGATCACACCGGTCAGGCCCAACGCTTCGTCGAAGCCGACCGCGATATTCACGGCCTCTTGGCCGGTCATGGCGTCGGCCACCAACAGGATCTCCTGCGGTGCCAAATCCGCCTTGAGCCGGCGAAGCTCGTCCATCATCGGCTCGTCGATCTGGAGCCGACCCGCCGTATCCACAATCAGCACGGTCCTGCCGTCACGCTGGGCGACCTCCACGGCGGCGTTCGCCACAGCGACGGCATCTTCACCCGAGCTACCCCGATGAACCGGCACGCCGACCTGCTCCCCGAGCGTGGCCAACTGATCGACGGCCGCCGGGCGGTACAGGTCACAGGCGGCCAGCAAGGGCGCCCTGCCCTCAGCTGCCAACCGCTTCGCCAACTTCGCCGCAGTAGTGGTCTTGCCCGAACCTTGTAGGCCCACGACCAAAATCACTGTCGGCACCGACGACGCCCACTCGAGCGTTGCCGGTCCCTCGCCCAGCAGACCCGCCAATTCGTCATGGACGATCTTGACGATTTGCTGCCCCGGCGAAACAGACTTGATGACCTGCTCCCCGAGGGCCCGCTCTTGCACGCGCTCGAGAAACTGCCTCGTCACCTTATAGTTGACGTCCGCCTCGAGAAGAACCCGCCGGACCTCACGAAGGCCGTCCCGGATCATGGGCTCCGTGATGACGCCCCGCTGCCGGAACTTCCCCAGAACACTGTCCAGCTTGTTGCCGAGTTCGTCGAACATCGGCGACCAGTCCTCCTCGTTGGCAAACCACCCACTCCCTCACCACAGATGCCCGAGTGAATGGATGCGACAAAGCTTAAAAAGATAAGAGTATAGGCGGGGCAACGGTAGATCGTGCGCCCCCTTTTCCCGGCACCGGCGTGCATCTTCGGGGCCGTCACCCTAGTATTCCTGGTTCATGCCTACCTTCGAAGAAAAGACCTCCTGATCGGAAGCGTTATGCCAAATCTCACGACCGCCCGATTTGAAATGGTTCTGGCCGCTCTGGCCGGTGTCTCATTGCTGGCACCTCCCGCCGACGCCCAGACGCCCTCCCGACCTGCGCGGGGCCAGCAGGTTGTCCTTGTCACGGGCTCGACCTCGGGCCTCGGCCAGGAGGTCGCTCGCAGAGTCGCTTCGAGTGGCGCACATGTCATCGTCCACGGCCGCAATCGCGAACGGGGGATGGCTCTCGTCGAAGAAATAGAGCGCGAAGGGTCGGGCAGCGCCCGATTCTACGCCGCCGACTTCGCCTCCTTCGCACAGATCCGCGAGCTGGGCGAAGCGATCCTACGGGACTATGAAAGGCTCGACGTCCTCGTCAATAACGCGGGATTCGGTAGGACCCCCGAGGAGCGCCTCCTCTCTGAAGACGGCCATGAGTTTCGTTTCCAGGTCAATTATCTGGCGGGATTCCTGCTGACAAGAATGCTGATGCCGCGACTCCTGAGCAGCACACCGTCGCGGATCGTCAACGTGTCATCACTTGCCGCCAGCCCGATCGACTTCGACGACGTCATGATCGAGAACAACTTCAGCGGCGGGAGGGCTTACGGTCAAAGCAAGCTCTCGCAGGTCTTGATGACCTTCGATCTCGCGGAGGAGCTCGCGGGGACGGGTGTGATGGTCAACGCCCTTCATCCGGCCTCGTTAATGCCCACCGGGATGGTGCTGAGGCAGGCGGTCCAACCCCGGGCGACGATAGACGAGGGGGCAACCGCAGTGATGCAGTTGATCACCTCCACGGAAATCGAAGGGGGGCAGTTTTTCGTCGGGCTTCGCCCCGGGCGGGCCAACGCTCAGGCGTACGACCTAGAGGCACGGGCCAAGCTGAAAGACCTGAGTGAGCATCTGACGGGCCTGCGCTAATACGGGCCCGCCAATACGGCCCTCCGCTCATACAGACCGAGCAGAGCGAGTGGCCGGCCGGAGCACGAGACGAGCCGGGGCGACCTCAGACCCTGATGATCTGCCTCCTGCGGGTCCCCACCGACACCATCTGAACAGGTGTCTCCGTAAGTTCTTCGATGCGATCGAGGTAACGGCGGGCAGCCACCGGTAGATCCGCCAGCGTCCGGGCCTCCTCAGTCGACGCCTCCCAGCCGGGGAGCGTCTCGTAGATCGGCTCCGCCTGGCCCAGTTGCCATGTGTCGGCCGGGAATTCGCGGACCTCCCCCACAGGGGTTCGATACGCGGTAGCAATCGAGATCTCGGGAAGTGTATCGAGGACGTCCAGCTTGGTCACCGCCAATCCCGTCAGCCCGTTCACGCGGGCCGCGTAACGGGCGAGCACGGCGTCGAACCAACCACACCGGCGAGGTCGCCCCGTGGTGGCCCCGAACTCTCTCCCCAACGCTCGGAGCTTCTCGTCCATGGCCGACTCGAACGCCGTGGGAAGCGGCCCGTTCCCTACACGCGTCGTATAGGCCTTCACCACGCCGATCACCGTGTCGATCACGGTGGGACCGATCCCCGAGCCCGTAGCGGCGCCACCGGCGGTCGTGCTCGAGGAGGTGACGAAAGGGTACGTGCCGTGATCCAGATCAAGAGCCGTACCCTGGGCTCCCTCGAGTAAAACGCGCTTCCCCTCTCGGATGGACTCTACGATCTCGAGACCCGTATCCGTAGCGAGTTCCCCCAGGCGCTCCCCGGCCGCCAAGGCCTGATCGACCATCGCAGGGATCTCTGCGGGGAGTTCTCCCCCCAGCACCCCGGCACGCCGACGCACCCGCGCAACCCCCTCTTCGACGAGCGAGGCGACTCGGTCGGGGTGGGCGAGATCGGACACCCGAAGACCCCTCCGGCCCGCTTTTCCCTCGTAGGCCGGACCGATACCTCGACCCGTCGTTCCGATCTTCTGTTCTATCCGATCCTCCGAGACCTGATCGAGCAACCGATGATAAGGCATCACCAGGTGGGCCTTCTGGCTCACGCCGACCCTCCCCTCGACGGCGATACCGCGAGCCGTCAGGCTTTCGTACTCCTCCCCGAAGCCGAGTGCGTCGATCACCACACCGTTGCCCAGGAGACACCGCTTTTCTGGGTGGAGGATCCCCGACGGAATCTGATGCAGAATGAATTCATCGTCTCCGACATGTACGGTGTGACCGGCGTTGGCCCCGCCCTGGTAACGGGCGACCACATGCACGTCCTCGGCAAGGACATCGACGATCTTGCCCTTCCCTTCGTCGCCCCACTGGCAACCCACCACCACTATGCAGTTGCCGGAGTTTCTACTAGGCACGGCGTTATTCCGCGTTGGAGGGCCCAACAGGCCTTCGGATATCAAAGAAAAAAGCCCATTCCGGGGGGGAATGGGCTCTGGGCGGTACATCCTTTAGGAGAAGCTAGCGATCCTCCGCGTTAGATGGAAGGAGTCTCCATTACTCCGAGTCCTGCATGATCGAGCACGCTGGCCACGCTCTCTCGGTCCCGATCGGACAGCGGCCAGAGAGGAAGCCGCGGGTCTCCCCCCCGGAGGCCGAGGAGATCCAGCCCCGCCTTCACACCCGGAACACCCATCGCAGCTACGATCTCGGCATGCATCGGAGCCACAGCTTCCTGTATTCTCCCGGCCTCCGCCGAATCACCGGCCCTGTGGGCCGTGTGGATCGTGGCGGCCGGCCCGGGCGCAAGGTTGGCGACGGCGAGAATCCCTCCCACGGCTCCGACCTCGAGGCTGCCGTAAAGCACGGCGCCACTCCCGACCAAGACCTGGAAGGCATCAGGGGTACGGTCCACCAACTCCGCCACCAGTTCGAGGCTGCCCCTCGAGTCCTTGATCCCCACGACATTGTCGATCTTGGCGAGGTCCGCGACGAGATTGGTGGAGAACTCCAAGGTGCTCATGCGCAGCGGCACCTGATAGAGGATGACCGGAATCGGAGATGCGGCCGCGACTGCCCGGAAATGCTCCAATAGAGCGGCGTCCGTCATAGCTCCCCGATAAAACGCGGGCGGCTGGACCAGCACAGCATCCGCACCCGTCCCCGCGGACTCCCTACAGCGACGGATCGTCGACCTCGTAGACTCCGCCCCAGTCCCCGCAACCACCAGGCGGTCTTCCGGAACCAGATCACGGGCGCCCTCGAGCAGAACCATCCGCTCGTCCTCCTCCAACAATACGGCCTCTCCGGTGGATCCTCCGACGACGATCCCTCGGATCGGATGGGCCAGGAAGCTCCGCACGTTCGTACGGAAGCCCACGAGATCCACCTCTCCCGTTACCGGGTCGAAGGGGGTCGTGCAGGGCACGAGAACACCCGAAAGATCGACGCTCACGGGGTGAAGCCGCCTATCTCACTACCAGACTGAGCAGGTTGAGCAGGCTGAACGCCGGGCCCCGTTCCGGCGAGAATGTTCATCTTGAGGTCGAAGTCGCTCGGGCTGTTGGACGCAGCCTTGGCCAACTCGAAGTCCACCATTCCGCTTTCCACCAACTCCATGAGGTGCTGATCGAAGGTCTGCGATCCGTATTGTTCTTTTCCTTCCTGGATCAGATCGATGATCTCCTCCATACGCTCCGGGTCGATGATACAATCCCGAATCGTCCCCGTGACGAGCATGATCTCGGCGGCCACCACACGTCCGCCTGCCGCCGTGGTGGGAAGCAGTCGCTGGCTGATCACCGCTTGAACCGAGTCCGCTATCCGACCGCGGACGATCTCCTGCTCCTCCGGACGGAATTCGGCGATGAGTCGCGAGAGGGTCTGGACCGCGTTCTTCGTGTGAACGGTGGAGATGACCAGGTGGCCCGTTTCGGCCGCCTTGAGCGCCGTGTCGATAGTGACTTTGTCGCGCATCTCACCGATGAGCATGACATCCGGGTCCTGGCGGAGGCCAGAGCGGAGGCCCGACGTAAAAGACTCGGTATCAAAACCCACATCGCGTTGCGTGACCGAGGAGTTGAGATCACGATGCAGAAATTCGATGGGATTCTCCAGCGTGATGATGTGCTTCTTCATATTTCGGTTGATATACCCGATGATGGACGCCATCGTGGAGCTCTTCCCGCTGCCCGTAACCCCCGTGACCAGGATCAACCCGCGCTCGAAGTTGGATATCTTCTCGAGCACCGCGGGAAGCCTGAGGTCGGAGAACGTCGGAATCTCAAGCGGGATGACCCTCATAACCACTGACAGAACGCCGCACTGCCTCAGGATAGTGATGCGGAAGCGTCCAAGCCCCGGAAGGCCCCAAGCACAGTCATAGTCCATGATCTCGTCGACGCGGGCCCGGTCCTGTTCGTGGGGAATGAGCCTCAAGGCCAACTCACGGACTTGAGCGTGGGAGATCTTCTGGTCGGTGAGCGGAGTCAGCTCTCCGTCCACCCGGGCTCGGACGAAGTCACCGGCCTTGATATGGATGTCACTCGCCCCATCCGCAATCGCCTTCTTGAACATCTCATTCATAAGCGTCGCACCCTCGGCAATTCGTTATCACTCGGAGAACCAACCTGTTTAAAGTTGTGGACTCACAGAGCGGAATGCCAATCAAGTCCCATTCGACTGCGAGCTTCAGCCAGTGTCTCCCGGGCCACGGCACGCGCCCGATCGGCTCCCGCCTCCAGCACGCCACGCACCTCTGCGGGGTGTGCCACGAGCTGCTCGGCGCGCTCACGGAAGGGGGCAAACTCACGCACGAGGCTGTCGGCGAAAATTCGCTTACAGTCGACACAGCCACGGGTCCCGGCCCTACACTGCTCCTCGATGTCCTCAATCAGGGACGGATCCGTGACGAGCTTGTGGAGCGTGAACACGTTGCACACCTCAGGCCGGCCCGGGTCGTCGCGCCTTACGCGTTGCGGGTCGGTCACGGCCGTCCTGACACGCCCCCACACGGCTTCCTCGTCCGCCAAAATGCTGACCGTGTTCCCCAGCGACTTGCTCATCTTGGCTTCCCCATCAAGCCCCTTGATCCTGCCAACCTCGGGGATTATGGCGCCGGGCTCGGGGAAATACTCGCCGTATCGGGCGTTCCACTTCCGGGCAATATCCCGTGTGAGCTCCAGATGCTGTCTCTGGTCCTCACCCACCGGGACAGCGTCCGCCCGATAGATGAGAATGTCGGCCGCCTGAAGAACCGGGTAGTTGAGCAGGCCTACGGGGATGGACTCGTACCGCTGTGACTTGTCCTTGTACTGGGTCATGCGTTCGAGGTCACCGACCGGAGCCACCGTATTGAAGAGCCAAGCCAACTCGACGTGTTCTGGCACGTCGGACTGAACGAAGAGCGTGCATCGCTCGGGATCGACGCCCACGGCCAAGATGCTGACCGCCATGTCCAGGGTCCGAGCCGGAAGGTCTGCGGGGTCGTCCTCCCCGAGAATCGCGTGCAGATCCACGATCGAGTAGAAGCACTCGTATTCGTCCTGCATGTGGACCCACTGGCGGAGGGCTCCCAGGTAGTTGCCCAGGTGGACCTCTCCCGTGGGCTGGATTCCGCTGAGGACCCTCTTCCGCGCCGTCCCTTTGCCGGTCTCGTTCATCGAGTAACTTACCTGCCGCCCAAGACGATGTGAATGTTCCTATCATTGTTGGGTCGACGGACGCGGGCCAATCCGCTACCCTCCGCGATGACAAGCGAGCTCACCACTCTTCTTGCAACAGCCCGTAAAGCCGCCGACGCAGCCGCCGCCGTCCACAAAGAGCAGGCCACCTCGGTGGGAATCGCCGGCGCCCGAGAAAAAGGGCGAGCTGATTATGTGTCAGCGACGGATCTCGCCGCCCAGGAGGCCTGCGTCGCCGTCATCCGCAAGAACCATCCGGACCATACGATCGTAGCGGAAGAAAGCCACGAAGGGGATTCGGACGGCATACCGCCGGAGGGACCAGCCTGGATCGTCGATCCGCTCGACGGAACCACGAACTTTCTGCATGGCCATCCCATGTACGCCTCTTCGGTGGCATTGGCGATCGACGGGATTCCGGCAGTCGGGGCGGTTTCATGCGCACCCACGGGAGAACGCTGGTGGGCGGCTCGGGGCAAGGGCACTTGGAAGAACGGCGCACCCGTCGAGGTGTCCGGAGTCGAGGGGACTCAGCGGGCCCTGATCGGGACGGGCTTTCCGTTCAAAAGCGAACACCTCCTCGAGGAGCACTCCGCCCAGCTGGTGCGCGTACTCGGCGCGACTGGCGGCGTCCGCCGCGGCGGTGCGGCAGCCCTGGATCTCTGCTATCTCGCGGAAGGAAGGTTCGATGCCTTCTGGGAGCTTTTCTTGAACCCGTGGGACTTCGCGGCAGGGTGGGTGATCGTCGAAGAGGCCGGTGGTGTGTTGGGCCGAGTCGAGGGGGGCGGGCTAGGACTCTCCCCCGGAACCATCATCGGGGCGAACTCGCCCGCTATGAAAGAGGCGCTTCACGCGCTGCTCGGGTAGCCCGTAGACACGAACGTATGGGCTCGGACCAACCCGAGCCCATACGCCGGCCCTCATCTCGATGCGGACCACCGGATCCGCGTCCTTATTTCGTCTTCGAGGCGATCTCGATGGTGCGGCTCTTCGCCTCGGCGGCCTTCGGCAACCGCACGGTGAGGACTCCGCCCTCGAACTCCGCCTGGACCGCATCGGCCTCGACCGAGCGTGGTAGGGTGAATCTCCGATGGAAGCCTCCATACCGGCGCTCCGAAACGTGGTACCGGCCCGCTTCGTCTGCCTCTTCATGTGCCTCCCGCTTCTCTCCACGGATGGTTAGGATATTATTCTCGATATCGACGTTGACATCCTCTTCACGCATTCCCGGGAGTTCTGCGGTAAGCAGCAGCTCGTCGGTGCTTTCTTCCACGTTAACGGCAGGAATCCAGTTACCGGTGGGCTCTGGCGTATCCCAGGCGTTGCCGAAAACGCGGGACAGGCGGTTGGAAAACAGGTCGAGTTCGGGCCACGACGCGAAGGTGGATCTCGGTGTATATCTCACGAGTGACATTGGATCGCTCCTTGAATTGATTGGTTAGGCCTGACTCTTGCTCTGTTTACCTATCTCAGGGCTAGAGCTCGATCAGGAATCGGGGATGTTCGATCGATCCCGAATTCCCGTCGACCAAGGGGTGCATGAGCCGTGCCATGAAGGAAGCGATATAATCTGTCAAATAGGTATGGTACAACAACTTACGTCGGTGTGAAGGTGTCGAAATGGCGCCTCGCCCGATCGGAGGCCTGTCGTTTTGGCATATGCCGCGGCAACCTTGAAGCACATGCAGCACAACCTGAAATAGAGGAGGGAGAAGAAGTTGGACGATCGTGTTGATGTTGGGGTGCTCGGAGCCACGGGCGCAGTGGGCCAGAGGCTCATCCAGTTACTGGAGGATCACCCTTGGTTCCGCGTGAGGGAGGTATGTGGTTCCGCAGCCTCAGCGGGGAAAACCCTCGCCGAGCGTTTAGGAGCAGGGGCGGACCGGCTCTCTTCAGCGACGGTGGGACTCCAGCTGCAAGCCCCCGACGGGTCTTGGACTTCGTCCGTCCTGCTCTCAGCACTGCCCTCCGAACCAGCCCAGACGTTGGAAGTCCAACTGGCCGAGGCCGGCCACCTGGTGGTCAGTAACGCCTCGGCGCATCGGATGGGAGAGTTAGTCCCGCTCATCATCCCGGAGGTCAACAGTAACCACCTCGACCTCGTCGCCCGCCAGCCGTGGAAAGGCGCTCTGGTTACGAACCCCAACTGCTCGGCTGTCGGCCTCGCCGTGGCTCTGGCCCCTCTCCACGAGACCTTCGGAATCGAGAGCGTGGTTACGACGTCGTTCCAGGCGATCTCCGGAGCGGGTCTCCCCGGCCCTCCCGCCTCGAGCCTGGTGGACAACGTCATTCCCTTCATCGGCGGAGAGGAAGACAAGCTCACCTGTGAGCCGCAAAAGATTCTCGGGACGGTCACATCGGAGGGCCTGGAGCCGGCGACCTTTCCGGTGAGTGCATCCTGTACGAGGGTGGCCGTATTGGACGGCCATCTACTCTCCGTATCGGTAGCGCTGGCCGGCCACCCGTCGGTCGAGGACGTGACCGCAGCCTTCGAAGAATACCGGGGTTCGGACGCCTGTAGGGATCTCCCCAGCGCCCCCGAGCGTTTGTTGCAGGTCTTGGCCGAGGACGACCGCCCACAGCCGCGTCTCGACCGCGACCTAGGACAGGGAATGACCGTGTCGGTCGGCCGTATCCGGCCCTGTGGAGTCTTGGATTCCAAGTTTTTCGTGCTGAGTCACAACCTGGTCCGTGGTGCGGCCGGGGCCGCGCTCCTCAATGCGGAGCTCTGCCACGCCCAGGGGGTCCTCGGGAGCGGATGATGACGGATCGACCGCACCTCACCGAAGTCTGTGCCACCACGGAACCCGGTGACTTCGAGGTTGACGGGTCGCCGGACGGCGTCACCGTGGTGATGCCGTGCGTCCATAAGTTCGGTGGTACCTCAGTGGACGGACCCGAGAGGCTCAAGGCCCTCGCGGCGATCATTCGCGATCGAGGAGACTGTTCCGTAGTCGTCGTGTCCGCCATGGCGGGTGTCAGCAACGAGTTGAGCCGGCTGGCGGACCTGGCGACGATGGAGGGTGATGGGCCCGAGGTAACTGATCCACCAACGACCCTGGCGGAGATGAAGCAGAGGCACTTAGATGCTCTGCAGGTGATCGTGGAGGAAGAGGCTGCGCGCGCCCCCTTGGCGGCGCGTATCAATGAGATCTTCGATGGCGCCACCCAGCTTCTCGGCGAGGGACCGGGCGGAGAGGCCGGACGCTTCGGGGACCAGCTCATGGCCGTCGGTGAAGACCTAGCGGTCGAGCTGACCGTGGCCGCCCTCGAAGCCGAAGGAGTTCCAGCCGCCGTCCTGGACGCACGAGACATTATCTGGACGAATTCGGATTTCGGCGCGGCAGTGCCAGACCTCGAGTCCATTCGGAAGCTGGCTCCCGCGGGCATCCTTCCCCTCGTGGAAGATGGTCGCGTGCCAGTGATTCAAGGATTCATCGGAAGCGAAGCCGGCGGGGCGACGACCACACTCGGGCGGGGGGGATCCGACTTCACGGCAACGCTGCTGGGGGCGGCGTTGGGCTCCCCTGAGGTCGTCCTTTGGACCGACGTGGACGGCCTCCACTCGGCAGACCCCAACTTGGTCGGAGAGTCCAGGGTGGTCTCGGATGTCGGGTCGGAGGAGGCGGTCGAGCTCTCCTATTTCGGGGCACGTGTCATTCACCCGGCTGCGGCCAAGCACGCCATCGCGAGCGCCCTGCCGCTCCGGATCAAGAACTCGTTCGCACCCGAGCGTCCGGGCACGTTGATCCACTCCGATCGGGGCGCGGCGGCGGCCTTCGCGGCCGTCGCGCACAAGACGGACGTGGCGCTCATCCGGGTGAGGGCGTTCCCGACGGCGTTGGCATATGGCTTTCTGGCGAGGGTCTTCGGTGTCTTGGGACGCCACGGAGTGCCCGTCGATCTGGTAGCCACCTCACATAGCAGTACCGCGTTTACCGTTGACTATGACGAGGATCTGAGTGCAGTCCGCCGTGCCCTGTCGGTCTTCTCGGAGGTCGACGTGGTGAAGGACGTAGCCACGGTCACAGTGGTCGGGCGGGGCATGCTCAGAGAGCCCGGGATGGATGCTCTCGTTTTCTGGGCAGTCGAGAAGACGCCGGTCTATCTGATCTCCCAGGCGTCCGACGTCAGCATCAGCTTTGTTGTCGATGAGGCCGAGGCTCCGGAGCTGGTGCGCAGGCTCCATCTCTCCCTCATCGAGCTGAAGGAGGGGGCACGAGAGGATGAAGCGACAGCCTCGAAGGGAAAAGAAGGGGATCGACGATGAAGCTGGCGCTGGTGGGATACGGTAAAATGGGTCGCGCCGTCGAGAGGGTGGCGATGGAAAGCGGTCACGAGGTGGTCGCCAGGATCGATCCCACCCTGGACACACGCGAGATCGGCGCCGAAACGTTGGGAGGGGCCGACGTGGCCATCGAGTTCACCGTTCCGGATGCCGCCGTGGACAATATCGCAGCACTCGCGACCGCCGGTGTAGATGTGGTGGTGGGGACGACGGGATGGCATGAACGCCTGGACGAGGCGGCTGCCGCCGTGAACGCCGCCGGCACCGGGATGGTTCACGCGGCCAATTTTTCGTTGGGCGTAAGCCTTTTTTTGCGCTTGGCCCGCATGGCCGCAAGAATGGCCGACGCGCTGAGCGAATACGACGTCCACATCCGTGAAACCCACCATCGGCATAAGATCGACCATCCGAGTGGAACGGCCATCACCCTCGCGGACATCCTGATCGAGGAGTTGGCCGGGAAGCAGAGTTGGTCGGCCACCCTACCCGACGGTGGCCCGCATCCCCAGGTTCTTTATGTGGCCAGTGAGCGGGTCGGGGAGACGGCGGGATCGCACGTCGTCAGCCTGGAGGGACCCGATGGTCGGATCGAGCTAAGCCACCAGGCCCGGACCCGAGCTGGGTTCGCGCGGGGCGCAGTCGCCGCGGCCAAGTGGATTCGGGGCAGGTCGGGCGTGTTTACGTTGGACGACATGTTGGCCGAAACGTTCACATCTTGACCAAGACGTTCACATCTTGACCAAAACGTTCACATCTTGACCAAGACGTTCACATCTTGACCAAAACGTTCATATCTTGACCAAGACGTTCATATCTTGATGTAGTCCGGTACGAACATGGAAAACACACCGTTTTCAGGCACTGGCGTGGCCCTGGTCACACCCTTCCGCGACGATGGCTCGATCGACGTGGAGGACCTCCAAAAACACGTGGAGTTCCAGATCGAGAACGGTGTGGGCTTCATGGTCCCCGGCGGCACGACGGGGGAAGGCGTAACCCTATCGGCCGACGAGCAACAACTCCTGATTCGCTCCACCGTCGAGGCGACTCGAGGAAGGACTCCGGTCCTTGCAGGAGCCGGTGGAAGTGATACCGCTGACGTCGTCCGAAAAGCTCGGGCGGCGCGCGAGGCGGGCGCCGACGGTGTTCTTTCGGTCAGTCCCGCATACAACAAACCCACCCAGCGCGGACTCATCGAACACTATCGAGCGGTCGCAGGTGCCGTGGACTGCCCTGTGTTCATCTACAACGTTCCGGGTCGTACGGCATCCAACGTCCTGCCTGAGACCGTGCTTACTCTGGCGGAGACCGAGAACATCGCGGGCGTGAAGGAAGCCTCCGGCGATGTCGATCAGGTCATGACGCTGATCAGGGAACGCCCCGAGGGGTTCACCATACTTTCAGGCGATGATGCACTCACCTTCCCACTGCTCGCGGCAGGGGCCGACGGCGTGATCTCGGTTGTGGCGAACTTGGCGCCTGCTTTGATGTCGCAGATGGTGGCGAGGGCGCTTGCCGGCGACTACGAGGGAGCTCGGGAGCTGCACTACCGGCTGCTACCGTTGATGCGTGCCATCTTCGTCGAAACGAATCCGATCCCGGTCAAGGCCGCCCTGGAGATCATGGGGCATAGACAGGCACATTTTCGCCTGCCACTCGTTCGGCCGACGGCCGAGGTGGAGGACTTCCTGCGGAGTACCCTGGCCGACGCGGGTCTGTTGGAAGCGGACGGTTCGAAGTGACCCGAGCAGGGGTGGGTAGCCAATCCGGGGCCGACGGCGCCACAGGCGGCCAAGGAGGTCCGGATACCGAGGGGAATCAGGGCACGCAGGGAGACCTGGAGGAACTCGAGGCTCAAATCCTTCGCTGCTCACAGGACGTGCGAGACACGGACCTGGACGAGGCACGGACCGCCGTTGACGCCCTTATGGACGCCCTCACTCGGGGTGTGGTGCGCTCGGCTCGCAAGGTCGGCGACGAATGGCAGGCCGTCGAGTGGGTCAAGACCGGTATCCTTCTCGCTTTCCGCATTGGCCGGGTCCGTGAGTTTCCCGCCGCTCCAGTCCCCTTTTTCGATAAGGACACGCTGCCTCTGCGGGAAACCCACGGCGTCGAAGAGAACATCCGTCTCGTTCCGGGCGGTACTTCGGTCCGGTCCGGTGCCTTCCTGGGCAAGAACGTGATTATCATGCCCCCGGCGTTCGTAAACGTCGGGGCATATGTGGGCCAGGGCACGATGATCGACTCCCACGCCTTGGTGGGATCGTGCGCCCAGGTGGGCCAGCGCGTGCATCTGAGCGCCGGGGCCCAACTCGGTGGCGTCCTGGAACCGGTCGGGCTACGCCCCGTGATCGTGGAGGACGACGTAATGATCGGCGGTAACGTGGGCGTCTTCGAGGGGACCCTGGTGGGAGAGCGAGCCGTGCTGGCGCCGGGCGTCCAACTCACGTCATCGACCACGGTGTACGACCTGGTTCGGGAGGAAACCTACCGCGCCGCTCCCGGACGCCCCCTCACGATCCCGGATGGATCAGTGGTCGTACCCGGCGCGCGCGAGGCGTCGGGGCCATTCGCGGGCGAACACGGGATCCATTTGTACGCCCCGATCATCGTGAAGTATCGCGATGCTTCGACGGACGCCGCCACGGCGCTCGAAGAGGCGCTCCGCTGAGTTGCGGCACCTCGCCCTGCCCCACTTCTTCAACAAGCCTCTAACGACAAACCATCGTGCGTAGAAACCTCCTTCACGACGGCGCGGCGAACCTCAAGTACGAGATCCGTGAGATCGTAGCTGCGGCCCATGAGCTCGAACGCTTGGGCGTCGGGCTCACGTGGGAGAACATCGGGGATCCGGTGCAGAAGGGAGAAGTTCCCCCGAAATGGATCCGTGACACGATTTCCGACCTTGTGCATGAGGCGCCGTCCTGGGCCTACTGCGATACGCAGGGCGTGATCGAGACCCGCGAATTTCTTGCCGAGGAGGTCAACCGGCGAGATGGAGTCCGGGTTTCTCCGGACGATATCATGTTCTTCAACGGTCTCGGCGATGCCGTCGCCAAGGTGTACGGCTTCCTCAACCGGGAGGCCCGCATCCTGGGCCCCTCGCCGGCGTACAGCACACACTCCTCGGCCGAAGCCGCCCACTCCGGGTACAGTCACGTCACCTACGACCTGGACCCCTACGACGGGTGGATGCCGGATGTCGCTGACATCCGAAAGAAAGTCCAATACAACGATTCCATCGCCGGCATTCTCCTGCTTACGCCGGACAACCCGACCGGGGCCGTCTACCCTCGCGAGATCGTGGAAACGATCGCCGCCATAGCCCATGAAAACGATGTGTTTCTGATCGCGGACGAGATCTACGCCAACATCGTTTACAACGGCGCGGGCCGGCTCAACATGAGCGAGTGGATCGGAGACGTTCCCGCAATTGCGATGCGGGGAATCAGCAAGGAGTTCCCCTGGCCCGGTGCGCGCTGTGGCTGGTTGGAGATCCTCAACAAGGGCAAGGACAGCAACTTCGCTCACTACATAGACAGCCTGCTCGCCGCGAAACGCTTGGAAGTATCCTCCACGACACTCCCCCAGATGTCGATCCCTCGTATCATGGGAGACCCACGGTACCCAGGGCATCTCGACGCGCGTGCGCAACAGTTCTCCGAGAGGGCTGACGAGATGAGTGGCGTATTCGCCGGCTGCGAGCACATCGTCGCGAACAAGCCCGAGGGCGCGTTCTACTACACGATCATGTTCAAGGATGGGCTCCTCGACGAGAGCCAATCCCTTCCCATCGAGAATCCACAGATACGAGAGGCCATCGAGCAGATGACGGAGGGAGTGGAGCCCGACAAGCGCTTCGTCTACTACCTGATGGGAGCCACCGGCATCGTGGTGGTCCCGCTCACGGGCTTTCAGTGCGAACACCACGGCTTCCGCGCCACGCTTCTCGAAACCGATGACAACAGGCGGGCCTGGATCCTAAAGTCACTTCGCGACGCGATCGACCAATACGTGGCCAGCTCCGGCTAAGGAGCAGGCGCCCCGTCATTCTGGTCCACCAAGCCCATCGCCAGTGAGCAGGCTCCCCTCGCCCCATCCAATGCACGGTCTTGATGCCGACAAGGAAGTCCTTCGATGGCCTGGATCACTCGGAGCCGGAGTGGCCGCTCCTCTTTGAGCAGCCCACCGGCGAGGGCGACCTCAGGAGTGGCTGGCCAGGGCTCGAGGCGCCGCATAAGGGTCCGGACATGCCTGACGAGCTGGTCCACCGCCTTCTCGATGACGGTCGTGGCGGCTTGGTCCCCGGCTTCCGCCACTTCGCAGATCAGCGGGACCAGGGAAGCGACCTCGGCCTTCCGCGCCGTCGCAATCCACCTGATCAAGTCTGCGGGCCCCGCCAAGCTTAAAGCCTTCAGGACCGGATCCCGAAGATCGGTGGAAACGCCACGACCGTCCTCGCCCCGAACGAGTGCGCGCAGGGCGGACATCCCGATCCGATAGCCACTTCCCTCATCCCCCAAGTGCAGGCCCCACCCCCCGACTCGGAGGCGGGAGCCATCGGCTCCCCTGGCCAGCGCGATGGATCCTGTGCCCGAGAGCAGCAAAATCCCGGGACCGGACGGGAACGCATCGTGAAAGGTCGCCTCAGCGTCGGCGCCGACCGACGTACGCGAGGATAACCCCGCCTCGCGAAGCGCCGCTTCCACGGCACCCCTGGTGGGCTCGGTACCCGCCCCCGCGATCCCGGCCCAGAGCCCCGCCACCGGCAGACCCGCCCCACCTTTCGACGCAACCTCACGACACAGGTCCGTGATCACCCTAATGGTTGCCTTCGGGTTGGCTGGATCGACGAGCGTCGGCGGCCCTTCGGCACGTGTGCATTCACGGCCGGCTCCGTCGACGAGCGCCACCCGGGTGCGAGTTCCTCCCCCGTCGACACCCAAAAAAAAGCTCACGCCTCGGTCCGGTTACCCCGCCCCAGCACCCAGCCGACAGCCACGGTGACCGCCGTGCCGATCGGTACGAACCAGGGCCATGCCACATCCGCACGGGCGAACAGCCAGATAGCCGTGACCACCGCAATGCCCGCGATCATCCCTACGATGGCGCTGCGTTGGTCGGCCCTCCGTGAGCGAACCGCCAGAACGAACGTCCCCAGCAGACCTCCGTACACCACGGAAGCGATGGCTAACGCGACCTCTACCGCCGTGTTCCCCTCGCTGAGCGGGATGAACAAAATCGCCCCGCCCACAAGAAGTGTGGCCCACACGAGTGTGAACAGCTTCCCCGCTCGGAGCGTACGGGCTTCATCGTCCTCGGCCCCGGCCAGGGGAGCCCAAAAATCGTACGCCGTGGCCGATGCAAGCGAGTTGATCGATGAAGAAAGAGACGACATCGCGGCGGCGAAAACGCCGGCGACGAGGAGCCCGCTGATCCCTGCAGGAAGCTCCTCTACCACAAACCGGGCAAAAATCTCGTCGCTGGTGCCGAACGTTCTGCCTTCGTAGTACACCCACAGGCCGAGACCCACCATCAGAAACACCAGAAACTGACCGATCACTACGACGCCGCTTCCCACCAGCGCCTTCTTGCTGGCCACAAGATCCCGACAAGTGAGCAGGCGTTGGACGATGAGTTGATCGGTCCCGTGCGACGCCATCGTGAGGAAGCCACCCCCGAGCACGCCCGCCCACAGCGTATACGGAATGGCGAAGTCGAACGACAGGTCCAGGACCGCCAACTTCCCGGCTTCACCCGCGCTGCTCAGAATACCTGCCCAACCATCCGGCGTGAGTACTTGGAGCGCAGCCATCGCCACAAGGGCGCCCACGAGGTACAGGCCCATCTGAAGGGCATCCACCCAGACGACCGCCTTGATTCCCCCGAAATAGGTATACACGAGTGTTACCGCCCCGATCACGACGATCGACACCGGATAATCCCACCCCGTGACCAGGGCCAGAGGGATCGCCGTGGCAAAAAGCCTCACCGAGTCGGCCAGTAACCGTGTGACCATGAAGACCGCCGAGGCGAACCGCCGGGCTCCTTCCCCAAAACGTTCTTCGAGAAGCGCGTAGGCCGTGCTCAAGTCGCCACGGTAGTAGGCCGGTAACAGGAACATCGACACGACGACTCGGCCAACCAGATACCCGAACGTCAGTTGGAGAAACCCGAGCGTACCCAGGTACGAAACACCGGGGATGCTCAAAAAGGTGAGCGTACTCGTCTCGGTGGCGACCACGGACAACATCACCGCTACCCATGGCAGCTCCCGGTTTCCGAGGAAGTAGTCCTGCCCACCGGTCTGCCCACGCCCCAGCCATGCCCCCCACGCCGTGACCCCAGCGAGGTACACCAGGAGTACGCCGAAGTCGAGCGGGGTAAAGGCGTTCAGGCGCGCCCCCTGAAGCTCGACGGGTCGGGATGTCCAGTGGGCTCAACGTCCACGGAGCGAAACCTCCATGTCGGTGATCGCCAGGGCCGCACCATCGTGGATCGCGCGGCGGAGGGGTACGTGTTTTTCGTTTTCCCTCGTGGGATTCACTCGGTTGGTCAACAGCACGACGAACATGTCGAGTTCAGGATCGATCCAGATCGAGGTTCCGGTGAAACCGGTGTGCCCGAACGCAGCAGCTGTAAAGTAGTCGCCGGCCGAGGATCGATCGCCCGGCGTGTCCCAGCCCAATGCGCGTGAGGCTTGCGAATCGAACCGCCTCGTGAACGCTCTTACGGTCTCTTCGGACACCAGTCGCAGGGGACCCCTGGCGCCGGCGGCGCAGATTCTCTCGCCGCCACCATCGGAGTCCTCACGCTCACATCCGGTCACACGCCCCCCGTCGAGCAGCATCTGCGCCAGGACCGCCAGGTCTGTGACGGTGGAGAAAAGGCCCGCATGCCCAGCGACCCCACCCATCGCGTACGCATTCTCGTCGTGGACGACCCCGTGCACATGTAGGTTCCGGAAAACCGTGTCGACCTCCGTCGGAGCGATCCGGTCCCTGAGCGCTTCGGCGGGCCGAAATCCCGTATCGTGCATCTGGAGGCGGTCCCAGACTCTCTCTCGCAGAAACTCATCGAGCCCCTGGCCGCTCACGCTCTCAATGATAAAAGCCAGGGTCATGAAGCCGATGTCCGAATAGACCGTTTGAGTACCGGGCTGGTAATCCAGCTCCAACTGGCCGATGGCGCTCACATAGGTGGCTCTGCCTTCCATCTCGAGATAGAACGTGCGAAACGGGGGCAGGCCGGCCCGGTGTAACAAGAGATGGCGGACCGTCACGTCCTCTTTGGCCGGATCCCCCTCCGCCCACCACGGAAGATACTGGACTACCGGTGCATCCAGATCCAGACGCCGTTCGTCCACCAGGATCATGGCCGCCGTTGTTGTTCCCACCACCTTGGTGAGCGATGCGAGATCGTAGATCGAACGGAGGTCGGTAGGTCCGGCAGCCTCGGCCCAAGCGAGCTTCCCGTAACCTCGGAGGCGTACGAACCGCCCGTGCCGTGCGATCGCAAGTACCGCCCCGGGTGCCGCCGAGTCCGCCAGCGCTTCGGACACAAGGATGTCGATTTCGGCGAGGCGCTCTGCGTCCATCCCTACGGTCCCCGGAACGACCTCCCCCGAGGATGGACTCACGTCGACCGGATCCGGCAGCGCCGAGCGTCTTAGTCCGTCACCGATTCCGTGGAAGGGCGGGATGGATACGGGGAGGCGGCCACTGATGGCCGCCTGGCCGAAGAGCGCCCTTACCGCAGCATTCTGTGAAACCTCGTGCGCTCCCCAGGCAATCAGATACCCGGGCGAATCCGGCAAAGCCGCCAGCAAATAAGGATTACCGAAAGAGATCACCATCATCGGGCGCTCCGGGCCCACCGCTGCGATAAAGTCCGCCATGTCGTCGGACACCGAGACCTCCCCCGTTCCGGACCTCGGGGGCGCATACACACTCACGATCACGAGGTCGGCTTCCGCGGCGACAGCCTTGAGCGAGTCGTAGACCTCCGGCGGCGTTTCGGTGCCGACCCTCGCCCGGTTCGCCAACTCGACTCTGCTGGTGAGGGCGGGATCGAACGTGGTGCCGGCGATCAGATTGTCCGTGCGGGCATATGTCAGGCTGAAGACGCTCTTCGTCCGGCGTGAATCCACGGGCAATACGGCGTCCCGATCCCGGAGAAGTGTGACGGATCGGGTCGCGACCGTGTCCGCGAAGGCCAAATGGTCCGCCGCCCCCACCACCTCGTCCACAGCGTCCAAATCGACCATCCGACCGAGGTGCAGCCCGGCTCGAGCCTTGGTCTCGAGGACCCGACGGGTCGACGCGCGAATCCGTGCCGGTTCGAGCCGCCCTCCGTCCACTGCGGTCATCACGGCATCGATAGACTCCGTCACATCGGTCGGCATCAGAAGCACGTCACTGCCAGCCTCGAGAGCCATTACGGCCACCTCTGCCGAGCCGTACCGGTCCGAGAGAGCGCCCATGACGAGCGCGTCCGTGAAGAGGAGCCCTTCGAAACCCATGTCGTCCCGCAGTAGGTCGGTCATGAATCGCGCATCCAGCGTGGCCGGCGCCGCCTCCAACCCTTGCACTCCGGACACGACAACGTGGGCGGTCATGACGGCGTCCACGCCCTGGTCGACTGCCTTCCGGAAGGGCACGAGCTCCAACGAGTTGAGCCGATCCAAATCGGCCGGTACCACCGGGAGGGCGACATGGGAATCCGTCTGGGTGTCGCCGTGCCCGGGGAAGTGCTTCGCGGTCGCCAGGACTCCACCTTCGTGAGAACCTTCGATGAAGGCGGCGCCGAGACGCGCTACGGTCTCCGGGTCCTCGCCGAAGGAACGCGTGTTGATCACCGGATTTTCCGGATTCGAGTTCACGTCCAAAACCGGCGCAAAATTGAGATGAAGCCCTACCGCCTTCGCCTCCAACGCCGTAATTCGGCCGTACTCCCGAGCGAAGCGTTCATCTCCAACGGCCCCGAACGCCATCGTGGGCGGGAAGCTCGTTCCGCCACCCTGCGGAAGGAGCGACGGCAAAGCGTACGAATGGTTGATCCGCATGCCAGGCCCGCCGTTTTCGAAATCGGACGTCACCAGCAGCGGAATCCTGGACCGGGCCTGTAGCTCGTTGAGCTTGGCCGCATACGAATGCGGGAGCCCGATCGACAGATAAAGGCCGCCGATCTCGTCGTCCTCCACCCACCCCGCCCATTCCCGAAACTCGGCACTACTGGTCGACGCGTATGATCCGGGCAGCCACTGGATTACGAGCTGGGCGACCTGTTGCCGGAGGGTCAACGAAGACAGGGTCTCTTCGACCCACTGCCAGGCATCTGGACTCAATGGGGCTCTGCCTGGTGTTACCGGACCGGCAACCCCATAAGACGCCCCACCGAGTTCGGCTGAGCCACCGATCGACGTGCCCACCGACGTCCTAACCCCACCACACCCGCTCGACCACAGCACTGTCAGGACCGCCGCACAAGCGAACGTCCTATCTCCCACTGCCACTCACCTTGAGGGGGATCTGGATGCCGTCACCCACCGAAAAGAATGGCTCCATTCCAGTGGGGCTCCGGCCGCTGATCGGGATCGCCCCAAACAGCGCGTCCGCCGCCGCCTGCTGGCTTACCTGTGCCGAGCTCCACGCCAACAGATAGGCCCGAGCTTCGGGAAACATCGAGATCAAGTAGGGATTCCCGAACGAGATCACGACGTGGGTGACCCTCCTTCTGGCCAGCTCGTTCACAAGCTCCACGGTGGCGTCGGGAAGCTCGACCCGGCCGGCGAAGTTCGTGTAGACCGATACGACCACCAGATCCGACCTCCCAGCCCGACTGAGGAGATCCTGATATCCCTCCGAATTCGTACCCTCATCCACCGATCTGGACACGAGCCGCGGATAGGTGTCACGCAGACGTGCGTCGAAATACCGCCCCGAGAGGACGTCCCCGGGATCACGGAAGCTCACGGACATTACGCGGGCCCTGCGAGTCCCCAGGAGAGGCAACAGGTCGCGCTCGTTCCGGATCAGTGTGATCGAGCGTTCAGCGACCTCGCGGGCCATCTCCATGTGCTCGGGCACGCCCACGACACGTGGAATCATCTCGATCCGTACCATACGCTCTTCGCCAAGGCCCAAGTCCTCCTTGAGCCGAAGCATCCGGCCGACCGACTCATCGAGACGGGCCTCAGTCAGCCGACCTTCACGGATCGCTTCGATGATCGCGTCGATGGCCTGCTTCACGTCTCGAGGCATCAGAATGATATCCGCTCCCGCCAGCACAGCCCGGACCGCAGCCTCGCCCCGGGGAAAGAGCCGGTCTACGGCGACCATATCCATCGCATCGGTAAAGACGATCCCGTCGAATCCCATGTCGTCCCGGAGTAGGCCGGTGAGCACCGGCTCGGACAGAGTCGCCGGTATCGTCTCTCCGCTGAGCTCCGGCACCGCGATATGCGCCGTCATGATTCCCTGCACGCCTGCGGCGATGGCCGCGCGGAAGGGCACCAACTCGACGGCATCGAGGCGCCCTCGCCCGACCCGGATTACGGGCAGATCCAAGTGAGAGTCGGTCTCCGTATCTCCGTGTCCCGGAAAATGTTTGCCTGTCGCTACGGCGCCATGATCCTGAAGGCCTCGAACCAGCGCCACGCCCAGGTCAGCGACCGCATCAGGATCTTCGCCGAAGGAGCGAATGTTGATGATCGGGTTCTCGGGGTTGTTGTTGACGTCCAGGACCGGAGCGAACGGGACGTGCACGCCCATGGCGCGGGCCTCCAGCGCTGTGATTCTCCCCAATTCGTAAACATGCCTCGGATCACCCGTAGCGCCGAACGCCATCAGCGACGGGAAGGTGGTCGCTCCACCCAGCGCGATGTTCGTCGGGATATGAACGGCTCCTCTGAAGCGGAATCCAGCCCCCGTCTCCAGGTCTGCGGCCACCAAAAGGGGAAACTTGGAGTGCTGCTGGAGGTCATTGAGCTTGACCGCCACCTCGCTCGGGGATCCCACCGACATGATCACCCCACCGACGTGCTCCTGCTCGATGACACTGACGATGCGGTCGTGCGTCTCACTGCCCTCGGGGGCGAAATTGCCGAGCACGAAGGGCATCATCAGCTGCCCGACCTTCTCGCGGAGTGTCATCCGGGCGAGCGTGCTTTGCGCCCAGGTAAGAGGGGCGGGCCTGGTCGACGCCGCTGCGGGCTGGGAAGCAGCCACGGGCTCCGGGTCCGGCGTGGCAGGCGTCACGGGGTCATCGTCCGCTTGAGCGATCTCCCCGGGAGACGGCGGCGGAGGGGCCGACACGGTCACGGGAGCCTGCCCGGAGCACGCGGAAAACAGCAGCGCCAGGATCCAGAAGCTTCCCGTAGGGTTACTCAGGGAGAGTCGGGGAACGCTCTGAGTTGTCATCGAGGGAACTCAAAGACCTCTGCGTCAATGAAGAGAACGGCCCAAGTGTCGTTCGGAGGGCAAGTTATGAAGTTGTGGAGGGTGCCACAATCCTGTTCCATATTGCTTCTCCTAGCTTGCTCACGGCCAGACGCGCAACTCGACCGTTCCTTATACCAGGATAACAGCAACGTGTTCGGCGTGGTTCGCCCAGGGATTGAAGTCCTCCTGGAGGACTCGCTCCATCTGGTGGCGGGACGCAGGGTCGGGCTGATCACAAATCAAACCGGCGTGGACAGCTCGGGTCGCTCCTCGATCGATCGGATTCATGAACATCCGTCCGTGGAACTCGTGGCCCTCTTCGCACCGGAGCACGGAATCAGAGGCACGGCCGACCCCGGAGAGACGATCGAGGACGACGTCGATGTCGAGACGGGCGTACCCATCCATTCGTTGTACGGCGCGGTGCGCAGTCCAACGCCGGAGATGCTCGACGGAATCGACGTCCTCCTGGTGGACTATCAGGATATCGGCGCCCGCTACTGGACCTACGTATCTACAATGACCCTGGCCATGGAGACGGCCGTCGAACAGGGGATTGCCGTGGTCATACTCGACCGCCCGAATCCGATCGGCGGTGCCGTGCAGGGCAACATCCTCGATCCCGCGTTCGCCACATTCGTGGGCAGGTATCCCACTGTGATGCGCCACGGCATGACACTCGGAGAACTGGCCCGATATTACCAGGGCGAATTCGGAATCGGAGGGGAGCTTCATGTCACACCTGTCGACGGATGGCGTCGGGCGGTTCCCTTCGCCGAGACCGGGCTGCCGTGGATCCAACCATCCCCCAACATGCCCGACGTCGAGAGCGCCACCCACTACCCCGGGACATGTCTCTTCGAGGGCACCGTTCTATCCGTGGCTAGGGGCACCGCAGCGCCCTTCCAGCAGGTCGGCGCACCCTGGTTGGACGGCGAGGCCCTCGCCGAATCCATGAACGCATACGGGCTGCCCGGCGTTCGCTTCGACCCGGTCAGCTTCGTCCCGAACGCGCCCTCCGATGGGAAATTCGACGGGGTGGAGGTCGAGGGGGTCCGCCTGGTGGCCACATCACCGGAATACGACCCTACCCACGCCGCGGTCGCGCTCCTGGTTGAGACCCGCCGCATGTCCGGTACCCAGTGGGGATGGCTCCAAGCCCACTTCGATCGCCTCGCGGGGACCGATCTTCTGCGGCAGGCCATCGACGCGGGAACAGGAGTCGATGAAATCCGGAGTGGATGGCGGGAAGAGTTGGAGACCTTCAAGCAGGTCCGCGAGCAGTATTTGATCTATCCGTAGACTCCAGAGAGCGTCGACACCTACGCGGCCGAGACCTCCGCCTGTGTCCCTACTTGGAAGGCGTCGTAAAGTACCTTGGCGACCGGTCCTACCTTGCCGCTTCCTACCGGCTGGCCGTCGAGTCGAACGGTGGGCCTTACCTCGGTGGTGGTGCCGGTAAAAAAAATCTCGTCTGCCGCGCGCATCTCCTCCAGGGACACGGGCCTTTCCTCTACCGGAATGCCCTGCTCTCGGGCCAGCTCGATCACATATGCGCGGGTGACCCCGTGCAGGATATCGTGTGTGGCGGGATGCGTCGTCACCACACCATCGAAAACCGCGAAGAGGTTGTTGTGGGATCCCTCGAGCGCGACTCCGTCCTTCACCAGAAGAGCGTCGGCCACCCCGGCCTCCACTGCCGCCTGCTGGGCCAGGACGTTCGGTAGGAGGCTAATCGACTTGATGTCGACTCGAGCCCAACGATGGTCGGGAACCGTGATGGCTTCATAACCGAGTTCCCAGCGGTCTGGATCCGGCCGGCGGAACGGTTGGGCGAAGGCATACACCGTGGGAGGAGTCCCTTCCGGCGGAAAGTGGTGGGTTCTAGGCGCGGCCCCTCGGGTAATCTGGAGATAGACGATCGCAACGTCTTCCGTATCGAGAACGTTTTCGGCGATCAGGCGTCCATGCATCTCCGGCAGCCCTGCCGCATCGTATTCGATGCGGAGAGCATCGAGGCCGTTTCGCATCCGGCTCATATGCTGCTCCATACGGAAAAGACGCCCCCGATACGCGGGCGTCACCTCGTAAATGCCGTCCGACAGCAGAAATCCTCGGTCGTCCACCGAAATCGTCGCCCGATCCTTGGGTAAGTACTCGCCGTTCAGGTATACTGTGCTCATCTTATCCGGTTTTTTGGAAAGAAACTTGGTCGCAGAGAAAAACTCGGGCCCTCACCTCAGCTCCACCAGGCCTCGGAGTTTGCAACCGGGGCGGTGTTTTCTTGGGTGGGGGCTAGTCCAAGCCTCTAGTCGCCCTTCTCCAGCTTGTCGAACTCTTCAATGAGCGTCGCTTCATGAATGACCGGCTCCTCGGGCAATGGTGGCGTGGCAGGCCCAGCTGATTCGGCGACGCCATCGGAGCCCTCGGCGATCCCGGCGGCATCCCCGGCTTCGTCCTCCTCGTCACCCGACTCCAATCGCCTAGGCGCCTCGGCCTCAGGCGCAGCGATCAATCCCATCTCCTGTTTCAACGCCAGGAGACGGTCTTCGACGTCACCACCCTCAGTACCGCTCTCCAGCGCCTTGAAGTCCTCTTCGAGTGTTCCGGGGCCGAGCGCCTCGTTTACCTCCTGGTGGGCCAAGCTCTCCCGCTCCTGTTCGTCGATCTTTTCGGCCATGCGGTTGAACGCGTCGAACGCCGAGGTGTTGGAGAGCCCCGACATCGTCTCATGGATCCGCCGCTGGGCTTGAGCCCGACGCTGCTTCGCCACGAGAAGATTCCTCTTCCGCTTGGCCTCTTCGATCTTGTCATTCAACTGGCGAAGCGAGCCCTTGAGCTTCTCCGTCTCCCCAGCCTGCGCCCTCCAAGTCTCGTCGAGCGCGCTAGCACGTCCCTTGTGCTCCTGCTGCCTCACCAACGCTTGTTTCGCGAGGTCGTCCCGGCCCTCCTTCACGGCAAGCATGGCGCGGTGCTCCCATTGACGCATCTGCTTGACCTCATTGTCGAGCGACGCACGGAGCTTCCGTTCATCCGCGATGGCCGCCGCCACTTCCCGCTTGGCTTTCGCGAGCTGGTCCCGCATGTCCAGAATGATCTGATTCAACATCTTCTCCGGGTTTTCGGCCCGAGAGATCAGATCGTTGATATTCGACTTGATGACCGTAGACAGCTTCGTAAAGATGCTCATGGCCTCAGTCCTCTCCTTCCGAACCGCCCTCGTCAGACCCGGCGAGAACCTTGATTCGCCCGAGGTGACTCGACGCCGCAAACTGGAGGCTCTCCACCGAGGCCTGTAACTCTTCGAAATCCAGGTTCTGCAATTCCAGGGTGTCGGTCAGGATCAACTCTCCATCTTCGATGCCGTAGGCCCCGTGCACGATGTCGGTGGCGTTCAGCTCGAGCAGGGCCCGGTAGAGCTCACCCAGGTCCGACTCACCGTTCGGAAGATCCATTACCTTCAGGCGCACGAGTAGCACGGGATCGGAAAGGTGGACGACCACACCTCCGCTCGGACCCTGCACCAGAAACATCCCCTCATCCACCTCATTCCAGTCCAGATCCATCCGAATGAGGAAGCTCTCGAGATCCTCTCGAGTTACCATGACCGACTCCATGCTCTGTGCGGTTCGTTAGTACAGCCGCGGCCAGACAGTTCAGCGATAGGCCCCAATCCAGCGGGCCCTTTCCCTACGGATAACGAATGTACCCGGTTTCCTGCCACCACTCAAATTTTTTCGCGGGCACTCCTGGGCACTCCGAGAAGCGGCGCGAGATATCTACCCGTATGCGAACCCGGCACCTCGGCAAGAGCCTCAGGTGGGCCTTCGCCCACAACACGTCCACCCGCCCCTCCCCCTTCAGGGCCGAGGTCGATGATCCAGTCCGCGGTCTTTATGACCTCGAGGTTGTGCTCGATCACGATGACGGTATTACCCTTCTCCACGAGCCTGTGGAGCACTTCCAACAGTACCCGGATGTCCTCGAAGTGGAGGCCGGTCGTCGGCTCGTCGAGAATGTAGAGTGTTTTCCCCGTGGCCCGCTTCGATAGCTCGCTGGAAAGCTTCACGCGTTGCGCCTCTCCACCGGAAAGTGTCGTCGCCGACTGCCCGAGGTGGATGTAGCCCAACCCCACGTCCGAAAGTGTCCCGAGCTTGGCTCTGAGCCGGGGTACGGCATCGAAGAAACCGAGGGCCTCGTCGACCGTCATGTCCAGAACGTCGGCGATGTTCTTCCCCTTGTAGAAAACGTCCAGAGTTTCCCGGTTATACCGCCTTCCACGGCATACGTCACACGGCACGTAGACATCGGGGAGGAAATGCATCTCGATCTTCACCAGGCCATCCCCTTTGCAAGCCTCACAGCGCCCCCCCTTCACGTTGAAGGAGAAGCGGCCGGGTCCGTACCCCCTCATCTGGGACTCGGGAAGGCTGGAGAACAGTTCCCTGATCGGCGTAAACAGGCCCGTATAGGTCGCGGGGTTCGACCGCGGTGTACGGCCGATCGGCGATTGGTCGACCTCGATCACCTTGTCGATCGATTCGATTCCGTCGATCCCATGGTGGCGCCCCGGGACCACCCGGCTCCGATACAGGTGACGGGCCAGCGCCCGATAGAGCGTATGGTTGATGAGTGTAGACTTGCCCGATCCGCTCACGCCGGTCACCGCGACGAAGCAGCCGAGGGGGATGGCGACGTCCAGATCACACAAATTGTGCTCGCTCGCGCCTCGTACATAGAGCGCGCGATCCCCATTTCCCTCCCGGCGCCGATCGGGAATCGGAATCTGCCGCCGGCCCTCCAGGTACGCTCCCGTAAGGGAGGCTTCTTCCGCAAGCACGTCGGCTAGGGACCCCTGAACCACAACCTCTCCACCCGCGCGTCCGGCTCCGGGTCCCAGGTCCACGATGTGGTCGGCAACCCGGATCGTCTCCTCGTCGTGTTCGACCACAATCACGGTGTTCCCCAAGTCGCGAAGCGCCTGAAGGGTCTCCAGAAGCCGTTGGTTGTCCTTCTGATGGAGCCCCACCGAGGGCTCGTCCAAAATGTAGAGCACGCCCACCAGGCGGCTCCCGATCTGCGTGGCCAAGCGAATACGCTGAGACTCACCGCCGGAGAGAGAGTCCGCAGAACGGCCGAGTGTCAGGTAGCTCAGGCCAACATCGCTCAGAAAGCCGAGCCTCTCCTGGATCTCTTTCAGGATCGGCGTCGCGATCTCTCCGTGTAATACGTGGCGGTCCACCCCCGAGCCTATCGGCTCGTCCACCGGAAGGCTCCGGAAGAGCTCGAGCACCTCGGAGATGGAAAGATCGACGACCTCGCCCAGGGATCGCCCCCCGATCGTCACAGCCAGGGATTCCGCCCTCAGCCGGCTCCCGCCACACGCCGTGCACGTGAGCGTTGACATGTAATCGTGAAGCTGCGTGCGTACCGCATCGGACTTGGTCTCCTGATACCGACTCTCCACATTTTCGATCACACCATCCCACGTGTCCTGATAGTGGCCCTGAGCGTTTCCGGACCCCGAGCGGTACGGGAAACGGATCTTCATCCGGCCCGAACCATACATGATGGCGTGGCGCGCCTCCTCGGGAAGTTTGCTCCAAGGACTCCGTGGGTCGAACTCGTAGGCCTCCGCTAACCCCGCAATCACCGAGCTTCGAAGGTGTCCCGCGGGCTCGCCCCACGGCAGCATCACCCCTTCGAGCAAAGAGAGACTCCCGTCTGCCAGGAGTAGGTCCGGATTGACGTGTTTGCTGGTCCCGAGCCCATCACACTCTTCGCAAGCCCCGTAGGGTGAGTTGAAGGAGAATTGCCGAGGCTCGATCTCGGGCAAGCTGATGCCACAGTGGGCGCAGGCGTAGTGCTCGCTAAACAGGTGCGACACACGTGAACGACCCTTCGCCTCCAAGACCTCCACCGTACCCTCGGCGGCCCTCAGCGCCGTCTCCACGGAGTCGGCCAGCCGCTCCCGATCCTCGGGCCGAATGACCAGCCGATCCACCACGATCGCGATGTCGTGGTTCTCATATCGATTGAGCACAGGCGGGTCGGAGAGATCGATCATCTCTCCGTCGACGACGGCCCGTACGAAGCCCCCCTTTCGCGCCTTCTCGAAAAGATCACGGAACTCGCCCTTCCGGCCTCGAACCAGAGGAGCCAGCACCTGGATCTTGGCCCCCTCGTCCAGAAGCAGCAGCCGCTCCACAATCTGGGAAGCCGACTGCCGAAGAACCGGCCTGCCGCACTCGGGGCAGTGCGGGACGCCGACGCGAGCCCAAAGGAGCCGCAGATAGTCGTAAACTTCCGTAACGGTGCCCACCGTCGACCGTGGATTTCGACTCACCGTCTTCTGTTCGATGGAGATCGCCGGAGAGAGGCCCTCGATCGAGTCGACGTCGGGCTTCTCCATGAGCCCAAGAAACTGGCGGGCGTAGGCCGAAAGAGATTCCACGTACCGGCGTTGCCCCTCGGCGTAGATCGTGTCGAACGCGAGAGACGACTTGCCGGACCCGGACAGTCCCGTGATCACGATCAAGCCCCCCCGGGGGAGCTCGACGTCGATGTTCCGGAGGTTATGCTCCCGGGCACCGCGCACGACGAGGAATTCTTGGGCCATAGCCTTTAGAAGGCTGTTGAAGGAGTACAGTGGGCCGCGTTGCGGATGCCACGGCCCCAGCTCCTAGGCGGAGCGACGACGCCATAGCATTCGCTACGGCTAGGAGCTCCAACAACGGAGATGGGGTCGTGCCACCGCAACCCTTCAACGTGTAAGGTCATTCCATTCATGTTCGTGGGCACATGGCGGTTGTGCGGTTGATCCTGCGTCTCTCCTCCTCGGAGTAGCGCTGCTACGCCTCGTCGTCGTTCCTTGTCTGAACACGCACAAGCGCCATGTGCGCGACCCGCTGTACTCCTTCAACAGCCTTCAAGAATATCAAAGACGCGGTCTTCCTTCAAAGGGGGCCACGGCCGCGCGCTCTGCGGTGGGCGGTGCGTGCTGAAGAGTCGACTGAGGCGGGGAAAACGCCGGTTAGATCAGTAGGCCCAGTCTCGGAAGATCGAGAGTCCGAGCCCCTTCTTGGTCTGCACTCCGAACTCGCCAAAGCCCACGGAACGACCTCTGAAGAACTGGTCCTCGAAGTAGGATTGTATCGTGTACCCTCGGGGCGCCACCCACTCGAAACGGATTCCGGGGAAGCTTTCGGGGCCGCCTCCCTGCGCCCCCGCAGGCCGGAAGAGCAACGTCACGAAGAAGTCGCCCACGTACAAGCCAGTCTCGACCACGGTCGTACTCAAAGCCCCTTGCCGGTTGTCGGCGCCGAACGACCCGAGCGACCCCAGACCCTGCTGGGTGATGGAAAGGTAATCCAAGAAGTCGAGCCCCAATCCCTGTGTCATCACCGTGCCTAGCTCGCTACTGAGGGTATTCAGGCCAACGGCCATCCCTGCTCCCACCGCTTCGCTCTGGTCCGAAGTCAGGGCGTACGTCGGGCGGCCGAACCAGAGGTAACTCAGTAGGTCGTCTTCGCTGAACCCCGCCTCGTCACTCCTGAGCGCGACCCTGGGTGATAGGAGCGTTCCGGTGACTGCGGCGATAATCGTGAGCCGGTCCCCCTCCGGCGTCCTGACGGGTTCGCTTGCGGTGATATCGAGGTCGGGATTGAACCCTGACGCCCCCAGAAAACGCACCGTACCTCCGTCCACCTGAAACTGCTTCCGGAGGCCCCGGGGGCCGAACGCCAACGATCCACGTACAGCCTGCAAAACACCAACGAGGGCCAGGTCCTGAATCTGCCGGTCGTAGAGCAGGTCGAGGTCGCCTTCTAGCTCGACGTCCATCTGCTCGCTGCGGATCCAATTGTCCCGCCGGGCCGTCAACGTCGTGTTTTCCATCCGGATGTTCTGGAGGAAAGGACTTTCACCGGCGATGATCGGGCGGAAACCGAAAGCCGTCGTGTCGACCACCGGTAGGTCCGCCAGCCCGGCGGCACGCTCGAAGAACAGATCGGCCACCTCGGCTGACCTCTGGAACTCCTCGTAAAACAGGGTTCCCCCATCCAGAAAAAGATCACCGGACATCACAGGCCGCGAGAAGGATCCTTCGAGGCGAAGATCACCGCTCAAACGGCCAGTCGCATCACGCCGGTCCAACGCCTGGAAGTCGTCAAAGCGGATGGCCAAGTCGAATCCCGGGTCCAACACGGTGGTTAACGTCACCGTGCCCTCAACCCTGGCCGTTCCCAGTGCCAGGGCACCCACGTCTACTTCCAGCCGCCCATCCGAAAACCAGTCGAGAGTCCCGCTCGCGTCCTCGTACCGTACGCCGAGGCCACTCATGAAGGCTCCCCCTCCATCCACGGTAAGCTGGCCCTGGGGAGCAAGGCTTCTCGACGATCCCCCTACGTCCACGCGTCCGGAAATCGTCCCCTCCACCTCCTCGTAGCCCGGGAACGGCGCCATCAACAGCGAAAGTGGCAACCGATCCGACACGACCACGAGATCCATCACCGCTTGGGGAAAGCGATCCTCTACGGCGTTGAACGACAGGTCCAAAGGAAGTTCCCCGTCAAACGTGAGTATTTGCAGGGAATCGGCCCACAACACCACTTCACCGGCAGCCCTTCGGTCTGCGTAGTCCACGTTGGCCTCGAGCCGGTCGAGCGCATATTCACGAAACCGGAAGCCATCGGTCGAGAGGGCCGCAGCCATCACGGGCTCCGCATCGGTGCCCGTCAGCCGGAGATCCAGATCTACCACGCCCTCGAGCACTTCGTCCAGCTGAAGAAGCTGAGCGATCCAACGGATGTCGAGAGCCTCAGCCTCCAGCCCAAAATCGGCCCCTCCATCGAACGGAATCCGACCTTGAGCCTGTAGCCGCATGCCACCCACTCCGGGACGCCTCATCCGGAAGTCTCTGAACGTGAGGCCGTCCGGATCCCACGAAATCGTCGCGGGTCCACCGAGATTCCAGCGCTCCTCTGGGAAGCGGAACACCAACTCATCCAGGTGGAGCGTACGTAGGTCACCCACCCCGTCAAAGGCGAGGAGGCCCGAATAGCTCTCATCCGGAGATCGGACCAGGAACACATTCACGTTCCCGTTCGGCTCTTGATAGCGCACGTTCACCGAAACCGAATCGAACTCTCTCTGAAGAACGCGTATCGCAGCCGCATCGATCTGAGCAGACACCTCGCGATCGGAAGAAAATAGGCGCGTCCCCGAAAAAGAGACCTCGGCTTGTCCCACACGATTTCCTACATAAAGGGCGTCGTTCACCGCGGCTCGTCCTGTGAGCGAAAGGTTTTCGAATGAACCGCTCACCGTCAACTCACCTGCCATCCTCCCTGAGACCAGCACTTCGGCAAGAGCGGGGAGCGTGTCCGGATCGATGCCCTCGAGCTCGAGAATCTGGCGCTCCAGGACCGTGAGCGTGTCACCCGCGATCACGTCGCCACCGCGCAGCAGCGGACGAAGGCCCTCGAGGCTTTCCGTCTCGAAGCTCACTCGAAGATCCTCCGCGCCGCCACTCCCTGTTACCGCAAGTTGCCCGGTGCCCGCCACAGTCACGCCCCCGATCCGACTCTGAAGGTCGTCGATCGTTACGATCCCGTTCGAGATCCGCAGATCGACCGACACCGTGTCGACCGTCAGATCACTGAACCGGGAGTCACTCAGACTCAGGCCCCCGACCAGCTCCGCTGTTCTCAGGTCGCCACCCTCACCGAAGAGGTCGAACGATCCGGACAGCACGGTGCCTTCCGGGAGCCGAGGGGCGATCTCCACGGCATCGTAATCGAAGGCTTCTCCTCGGATCTGATAGGAGGCCAGTGGCAACCGGACGTCGAAGCTGCTCTCCAGGGTAAGGCGGCCGCCCTCGGTCGTCAGATCGCTCCGGAGCACGAAATCCGACAAAGGCCCTTCGGCTTGAAACGTTCCCCGTGCCAGCCCGAGGCGGGACAGGGGCGACTCCTCCCCGAAGATTCCCGCGATCGAGAGAGGGCTCAGCTCACCATCGAACGAGACCTGAATCTCCCCATCGACTTCGGTGACGATTCCCTGGAGTGAAACGTTCGACGCTTCCGACAATGGGTCGGGATAGGTGGCCACCGCGACGACGCGCATACCAGTATCCAGCCAGCCAGCCGCCCGGATATCAAGGCTCACCGAGCCGTCAAGTAACAGCCCCTCGGCAAACCGGTTGACCAGGGCGAGATCCAGCGGAATCAGCCGAGCCGTCAGGCCGGTTACGCCCAGAGGACGCCGAAGGTGAAACACACCATCGATCTCCCCGCTCGTCGGGCCCATACCCGGTTCCAGTAGGTCCACCCGGCTCGCCACTGTCATGGAGTCCATCGTGCCCGAAAGCTCGACGTTTCCGCTCAACCGTCCCTCCAACGGCAACACCAGCGGGATGAATGCCTTCAACGCCGACGCTGGGACCGCGAAAACATCCAGCGTCACATCCTCAAATGAGGTCTCCCCGCCCGGAACAAGCCTAACGGTCCCGTCTCCCTCGATTTCGCCACCGTCGATCGGCAGCCGCCCATTGGACCACGTCGCGCGCAACCCATCCGCTCCGAACTCCACTCCGACCAGGGCACTGGCACGGACATCGGGAAGGCGGGGTTCGAGCCATCGTAACTCGGACAGATCCAGGCTCTCCACGACGGCGTCGAAGGTGAAATCCGGCACACCTCCGTCGGCCAACTCGATGGTAGCCGATCCGCTGGTGCTGCCCCCAAGGAGACTCACGGACTCCAGGTCGACCGAGATCCGATCCCCGGACCATGCGACTCTCCCTACGAGATTCCCGACCTGGACCGGCTCCTGAAAAACTCTGCCCTCGAAGGCGAAGTCTCTGACGTTCATCGTGAGTCCGTCCAAGGCCGGATCCGCGGCCACCGCCCCGTCGAGGTGTCCATCGATGTTATGGAACCCGAAAACCCGCACGAAGCCCCGCCCCTCCGGTCCGGGCTCGCTCAGGAAACGGGAAGTCGGATCGGCCAGAGCCGTCAGCGGGTACCGTACATCGATACTCCCGTCCCGGATGTCGACGTCCTCGAACAGGAAACGCACTCCAGCCTCCGTGAGCTCATTTACATCGCCAAGCTCCAATTCCAGCGACTCGGTGCCCTCAAGGAAGGCCGCCAGATTGAAAGGCTGGTCGGGCGCTTCCTTGGTAACAGTGAGTCTGGGCCCCCAGAGAGTGAGGCCTGAAAGGGCGACATCGCCGCTGAGCATACGGCGAATGGAGTACTCGGCATCAACCGAGTCCACGGCCAAGATTTGATCTCCGTCCGCCGCCGTAACCCGAACCCCAAGCAGAGTGGCCGCTCTGTGGAGTCCCGGAGAACGTAAGCCAGAGATCACGATCTCGCCGTTGAGGGTCCCCTCCAGCCGCCGGAGCACCTGCTCCACCACGAACACCTGTCCCACGCTCGTGCGGGTGAGGATGAACACGCCGGCGATCGCTCCTACACCGAGCGTCAGTAGGACACCGGCCGCGACCTTCAACACCTTCCGAGCCCGAAGCCGTCGCGTTCTAGGCACTAGAACGCCTGTCCGATGCTGAGATGGATCTGAAAACGACTGAAGGAGAAGCCCCGCCGCGGACCATAGAACACCCGCGGATCAAGCACCGCGAGCTCCTCCGTGGCCACGTAATCGATTGGTTCTTCTTGGCCGTCCACAATACCCCTGATCCTGTCCCCGGGATTATCTCCCTCCTCGAACGCACGAATCTGCGTGGTCACGACCTGCAACGGCTCGATACCACGGAATCGGTAGCCCAAGTCCACACGAATGGGCCCGACGGGACTCAGATACCGGATACCAACTCCGGGCGAAATCTCGAGCCTGCTCACCTTACCCGACCCCGGTTCCGTCCAGATCCGTCCGACGTCGGTAAAGATGGCGGCTTCCAGACTCCGCCCCAACACCATCCGGTACTCGAGGCTGCCCTGGAGCACGACGTCGCCACCGGTCGGGCGCGGTGTGCCGAAGGCCCCGTCGCTCAACGGGTTGGCGTTACACGTGAGATCCATGACCTCGGCCGGAGCGCACGGCACCGGCCCTGTGCCGTCCCTCGGGAACAGGAGCGACGAAGGATCTACCGTGAGCACTCTCGGGCCGAGCTGGTTCTGCGCGAACCCCCGGACACTATTCGCCCCGCCCGAGAAGAACCTTTTCTGGGGGTGAACGACGTCGGCTCCGAAGCTAAACGTGCCCGCGCTGACCCATCCCGCCGAGACCCGAGCCGCCAGCACCTGGCCACGCCGTGTTGCGATGTAGGCGGTCGCTTCGCCCAAAGCCCGATTGTATTGAAATTCGGAACCGGTCGCGGAGGATGCGTGTTCGAAGTTGAGCACAACTTGGTATCCGCGAGTCGGGTTCAAAAGGTTGTCCGTCCTCCCTTGAACGACGTTCACAGAGACCGGGGCCAACCACGCCGGTTCCTGAAGGCTGGCAATGTCCTCGGGTGTACAGACCTGGATCGACGTACAAAAGAAGACCGAGGCCGCCTCCAGTTTAGTGAGATCAGGCCGATACGCGAACGTGATGGAGGTGTTCGCGGCAACCGCCTGAAAGAGGGAGAGGTCGACACCCACGGCCTCACGAACGAACACGTCCTGGACGCTCTGGCGCTCCCAGAACAGGTTGAGCCCGAAGGACACGCTCCGACGGATCAGCGGTTGCGAAAATTCCGCCGCAAGCAGCCAGTTCAGTCCGCCGAACTCGTTGATGCCGGCTTGGCGACAGACGCTTTCCTTGAGTTGGTCAGCTGCCAGATTGGACATACGGCTCCGGAGCTGGAGTTGTCTCGCTCCGCCGTAGAAGTTTCGGCTCGTCCAACGTCCTTCCAGGTTTCCACACTCCAGGGTGCTCCATCCCCCGCCAAAGCGCACACTGTGAGCCTCCGCCTCTGTGATCCGTACCTGGAGTGGGACCACATTGTCGGGCACGACACCCGCTGGATCCACCGCCTCGATGATCGATGCCCGCTGGATCATTTCGATGGAGAACAGATTGCGCTGCGCCTCGAGCGTACGCACCTCCGAATATTCCTGTCCCTCCTCGAAGGGGAGTAACTGGCGGATCACCTCATCGCCGAGTTCTTCGTTTCCGGTGAAGGTGATGGGTCCGAAAAAGGAATGCGGCCCCGTTTCGACCTCGAAGGTCACATCCGCCTGGTAGGGATTCCCCGCCGGCAAGCTCCACGAACGAGATACGTCGGCCCTGGGGTACCCACGGTTTCGGAACCGCTGGATCAGCGTGTCTCGGCTCGCGGCAAGATCGATCGCATTGAGTAGACCATCCACCTGGACCGGAAGGTCAGCGGTGGGGTCGAATTCATCAAAGACCTCCGCCCCTTCCACCGTCAGGTTGGCGATTCGGACGGGTGACCCTTCGTCTATCTGAAAGGACAATTCCACGACGTCCTCCGACGGACGCGTGATCAATGTGTCGACCCGGGCCTGCCGATAACCCCGGATGTTGTAAAAGTTCGTGAGCCGAAGAACATCCCGTGCCAACTCCCGCTCATTCAGCACTTCGCGCTGGGCACCAAAGGGGCAGAAGAGCCCGAACACCGAGAAGGAGCGACACCTCGTTTCACGATTGACGATGGCGCGCGCCAGGGAATCCTGCGGAAACGCCTCGTTACCCAGAAACTCGATGCTCCGGACCTGGACCGAGGGCACTTGGGCGAGGAGCGGTGCCTGCGCCATCAGCAGAATCAATAAGACCAGGGTGAACAAGACCCGCACGCGGCTTTCTACTTGGGCTGGGGACGTCCGGGGTCCCCAGCCACCTGCGAGGGAGCCTTGGATTCCAAATTCTCGCGAGCGAGAAGCATCCGGGCTACATAGAAAGAAAAGGCGCCAACACCCAAGGCGACGGCTAACGCACTGACCGTTTCGTGAATTCCCGCCTCCGTTTTTACGTAGAATCTGGTCATTCGCTGCGCCGGATCAGGATGGGCTCACGCGCCACGAACGCCGACCCGTTTTGCTCGAACCAATGAGAAATCACTTCGATTCTTTCTGTGCCGATCTTCAACACGTTCACGCTGTTTTTCCCCTTCTCAGCAGCTCGGCCCCGACTGGATGCGGCGGTCCCGCTGTGGACGATAACGATATCGTCCCGGTCCCGGTGGTCCGGCCGCACTTCCGATGAGCTCGTCACAAAGCCGCGATGAAGATGCCCACTGAGGATCAAATCCACTCCCAGCTCCCGGAATCGGTCTAGAAGTCCCTCATTTCTCGGGATGACCGCACCTGACCCACCATCCGGCGGCGGGACCAAAGCATGGTGCGTCACTACGATACGGACGTCCGCACCCGGTAGTTCCTGGAAGATCCGTGCCAGAAAACGGAGTTGGCGCTCCTCGATGCGTCCGTTGACGAGTCCTCGATGAGGATCGGCCGAGTTCAAGGCCACGAGGACAGCTCCGCCGACTCGGGTTGCAGTGTCGAGTTCCTGGGATATGAACGCCCGATAGTTCCGAAAAGGAGCGAACAGCCGCTCATATACCCGGTAGAGCGGGATGTCATGGTTTCCCGGGGTGACCACGACCGGCACATCCTTGAATTCCCTGAGATACGCTCGGGCCTGCTCATACTCCCCGACCTTGGCCCGCTGCGTCAAGTCACCAGCCAAAACGATTACATCGGGCGCCACCCCTCGCGCCAGCTCGAGAAAGCCGGTGGCTACGCTCGGCCGATGGGGTTTCCCGAAGTGTACGTCCGACCCGTGTAGGACCGTCAGCATTCTTGTGTCACCCTGCCCGATTCGTCAGGCTTTTTCTCCTTCGGACTCCGCTCCCACGGACCAGGTTCGGCGCAGTCCCCAAAGACCCACGAGCACGAGGGTAATGGCGATACCCTGAGCAAGGGTGAGGGGCCCGAAAAATCGGTCGTCCTTCACCCGAACGAACTCGACCAGGAAGCGTTCGGCGCTGAGCAGGGTCAAGCAAATCCAAAAGAGCCAGCCAGCCCCGTGCTCGTGGACCCGGAGCTTCCAGAGAACGAAAAAGATGAGGGAGGCCATCGTAATCTCGTAGAGCTGCGTGGGGTGCACGGGAACGACCTGCCCGAAGCGCTCGACTAGGGCCGGATCGACCTGAATACCGAAGCTTCTCTCAAGGGATTCCACGCTCGTAGGCGGCGTGCCGTTCGGAAACCTGATCCCCACCCAGGAGCCTGTAGGACGCCCGTAGTCGTCTCCGACCAGGAAACATCCCATCCGGCCAACGGCATACCCGATGGCGAGTGTCGGGGAACAGAGGTCCGCGATCTGTCCGAGTGGCAGGGATCTCCGTTTGATCTCGATGACGATGAGAAGAAGCGCCCCCGCGAATCCACCGTACCACACCATTCCGCCTCGTGAAAAAATGGCCGATAACGGGTTGGCCAGAAGCGCTTCGTAGTTCAGGAGCACGTAGTAGGCCTTGGCCCCAATGACGCCTCCCAGTACCGCCATGAACACCAGATCCCACGCCCGATCCGGATCGTGACCGGTGCGCTCCATCTCGGAGCGCAGCAACATCCCCCCTGTCAGGAAGGAGAGGAACATGAACACGCCGAAGGAGGTGATCGGCTCGCCGCCCATGAAGGGTAGCCAGCTCGGGAGACGGAAGAAGATCGGGTACACGCTCAGTCCTTAGGAGGGTGATCGGCTCGGAGGACATGCTCAGGCAAAAGCTTTCATCAAACCCGGAAACGGCAAGTTAGGGTCAGGCGAGGCGTCCAGCGATGCCACCTCTCCTCGCCCGAGGCGAAACGCACCTGCGCGAGCCACCATCGCACCATTGTCCAGTGACAGCCGGGTAGATGCACTCAGGAGCACACCATCCGGCTCGAGCCGCTTTGACAATGCTCCACGGAGTTTCTGGTTGGCGGACACCCCACCTCCGAGCAGCACACGCGAGCAGTCGGTTTCTTCCACCGCACGCATCGTCTTCGCGGTCAGGACATCGACTACCGCCGCCTGGAACGACGCCGCTACGTCTTCCCTCTCTGGCTCGAGCGACCGATCTGCCTCGATCTCACGGACAAGCGTGACGACGGCCGTCTTCAACCCACTGAACGAAAAATCATAGAAATCGTCGTCGCCGGGACGCTGATTCCGTCGTAACATCGGTCGAGGGAAGCGGTAACGTGCCTCGTCACCCCGGGATGCCGCCGCTTCGATGGCCGGACCGCCGGGGTACGGCATACCGAGAAGCCTCGAGACCTTGTCGAAGGCCTCACCGGCCGCGTCATCCCGCGTCTGCCCCAACCAGTGATAGGTGCCCCACTCGGGGGCGTGAAGGAGAAGCGTATGGCCACCTGAGACGAGCAACGCCACGAATGGCGGCACCGCGTCGGGGTTCTCAAGCGACGGAGCGAACAGATGGGCCTCCATGTGATGCACGGTCACGAGGGGCCTCCCTAGACCGAAAGCGGCGGCCTTCGCCCAGCAAACACCCACTAAGAGCGCTCCGATGAGGCCGGGCCCCGCGGTGACGGCCACAGCGTCGACATCGCTCAGGACGCAACCCGCCTCCTCCAATGCCTGATCGACCACCTCGTCGATACGCTTTATGTGGGCACGAGCCGCGATCTCCGGAACGACACCGCCATACAAAATGTGCTCGTCCTGGGAGTAGATCACATGACCCTTGAGGGTGTCTGGAGCCTTCAATATCGCCGCGGAGGTCTCGTCACAACTCGTCTCGAGACCCAGAACGAGCGGACCGCTCACTGCCCGATGCGCCTGCGCACCGAGACCGTGTCGACCGCCGGCACCACGGTCACGTAGGAGGGAACACCCTCCACACGGATCGGAACCCGGCGCTCTTCATCCGCCCCGAGGTCCCGAAGGGCATCCGACGGCACGACGGCTGTCAAGATGTCTGCGTCCATCGCGGATACTCGGCTGCCCGCACCCCTCACCGTGACCCGTATGTTCTCGGGAAACACCGAGATCGGCCCAGCTCCCGCGACCGGATACGTAATAACCCGAACGCCGGTAAACACCCGCTCGATGGACTCTTCCGCCGGAATCTCCACTATGACGAGGTAGGGTACAACGCTCACCCGGCCGATACCCACCGTGTCTACGACGGTCTCCACCGTCACCCGCTCGTCGACATCGCTGAGGAACACGGGAACGAGGTCCAACGTGTCGAGCCCGTCCACGAAACTTGCCGGTCCGCTCACCCCAACACGGCTGGGCGTCAAAATAGGAGGACTCGACAGCGCCAGGTGCTCCTGCAACGTTCCCCGCGTGTTGAGGCGAAGCGGAATAGTCCTCGTGCTCCGGCGATCGAGGCGAACGTTGATCGCGCCGGGAACGATGTCCTCCACCTGCACACCCCGGTATCCGGCCACCGACACCCACTCCGGTTGGAGCTGGATCACCATCTCCTCACCCGACATCTCCGTGATGGGCACAGTCACCGATATGAGGTCGAAGCCGGTCATTCTGAAAATCTCGGTTTCAGGGCCGCGGAAGTATACGCGCACGGTGTCAGGAACCGGATCCGCCATCACGACCCAGCCCGGGTCGTCCAGCTGAATTTCGACCGGAATCAGAAAATCACGCTGGCTAGGATTTCCAACGCGAACCAGAACCCAAAGGAATAGAGCCAGTCCGAAGGCCGCCAGCTTGAGTCGGCCGTCGCGGACCACGGCGGTTAGAAGGGTCTGGCCGCTCACTGCGGAGCAGCCAGCAAACGCTGGATTAGCTCCTTGTGCTCGGGCGCGTCCCACTCGGTCCCGCCCGCCACCTTCTTGTAAATGATCCCGTCTTTACCGATCAGAAAGGTCTCCGGCACGCCCGTTGTGCGGTACAACCGCTGGATCATCCTCCCTGAAGGATCATGGAGCATCGGGAACGTCAGCCCGAGCGAGTCGGCGAACGCCTGAATGTCGCCCCCAGGGTAACCGGTCGGGTCGAATTGGCCCAGGTCGGCATCGATACTGACCGCCATGATCTCGAACCCCTCTTCACCCACCTCATGATAGAGACGCTCCATCGAAGGCATTTCAACCCGGCAGGGGAGGCACCACGTGGCCCAAATGTTCACCAAAACGACCTCACCACTGTGGTCGCTGAGGCGAGCCCGGCCGCCACCGAGATCCTTTACCTCGAAGTCCGGGGCAAGGGTTCCGGTGGTCACCGGCTGAACACGATCCTGATTCAGCCAGGCGACGCCTATCAGCAGAGCGACCCCGACCAAGGCGTAAGCGTAGGGTCGGTTCGAATATCCGGTGCTCAGTGTCGGTTCAACCGTCATGTGTCACGGAGCCTGTGTAGAGCTTATGGGTGGTGCCCCAATTTAACCCCCGCATCTGGAAATCAGCTAGTTTCTGCAATTATATTGGGGCTATGAAAATCACAGAGTCCCAATATCGTCGGATAGAGGCTTGCTTTCCACGTCAGCGCGGCAATGTGAGCTTCTCCAATCTCGAAGTGCTTAACGCGATCCTGTATGTGGCCGAGCACGGCTGCAAGTGGCGCGGGTTGCCTGCGCGCTTCGGTAACTGGCATACGATCTACACCCGAATGAATCGCTGGGCCAGGGCAGGTGTGCTGGATCGTGTCTTTGCGGCCCTGCAGGACGAGCAGATCATCCGGATCAAGATCGAAGCGCTGTCGCTCGACAGTACGATCGTCAAAGTGCACCCTGATGGCACCGGCGCGCTAAAAAAAACGGCCCGCAGGCCATCGGGAAGTCGCGTGGAGGCTGGACCACCAAGATTCATATGGTTGCCGCAGATGCTCGAACCGCGATAACCTTCTCGCTATCGCCAGGCCACAACCACGACGCACCCGAAGGACGCGAACTGCTACGCATGTTGAAGCCGGTACACTCCACTGTGTCGATGATCATGGACCGGGCCTACGAGGGGGCCGAAACACGGCAATTGGTGTTGGAGCTGGGGTTTACGCCGGTCGTGCCACCCAAACAGGGCCGTGTTAGCCCGTGGCCGGAATCATGTATCGCCGTCGCAACGAAATAGAGCGGTTATTTCGGCGACTCAAAGGCTTCAGAAGAATCTTCTCCCGCTTTGACAAGCTCGACGTGATGTTCACGGCCTTCAGGATCGACTCCCGACGAACAACCTCACGCCGCTACCGGGCCTCACGAGGCTGTCCGGCGGCGGAGATTGCCCAACCACCCGCCCCTGGTCCCGCCCGAACCGGAAACAATCCTCGACTTCCATTAGCTCGAAGCCGAGGGAGTCGAGCAGGACTTCGGCACTTTCCTGTTCGATCCCGAGAAGGAGCGGCATGGGGACCAACGGAGGGCCGGTGCTCACGGCAATCCTGACTTCCATAGGAAGATCCACTTCGGTACCGGCCTCAGGGAGTACCTCCACAATCAGGCCCGGCGGCAATTGAGCCTCGAGCGTATCCACAACGACCGTGAAGCCACTCGCTTCCAGAACCGTCCTGGCCGAGTTCAAACCGAGCCGGACCACATCCGGCACGGGCCTCCGCACCGGGCCCAGGCTCACGGTCAGAGCGACTGTGTTCGTCGCCGTAGAAAGTTGCCCGGCAAGGGGGGTCTGACCCAGAACTTCACCGCTCAACGCGGTCGGGTGCCGAAACGAATCGGTCACGGCGGCCTGCACCCCAGCCCTCTCAATCATGTCCAGAGCCGCGGAGCGTTCGAGTCCTCGGACATCGGGCACCTCGAAGAGATCTCCCGGCCGCGGCGGCATCGGGAAGAGCAGACGGGTGGTCACGAGGTAGGAGAAACCGAAGCCGAAGACCATAACCCCCCCCAAGAGGGAAACAGCGCCTCGGGAGAGCCTGAACGGGCCGTCACCAGCCCACCAGCTCTTCTTCGGCCACTCGAAGCGACCGTCACTGCGGAATCGGCGCCGCCGAATCGAGCTTCCCAATCTCATGCCGGCGTCTCTCGACTCCTCTCGTTTAGAGGGCTGTTGAACACCGCTACACCTTCCTCAGGCGGGCAGCGAACGCTCCGTCGAACCCGAATACCTGAGGCATAACATAGAGGAATCCCCGATCATTCAGGAACTCTCCGTCCACCCCCCCGCCGGGATCCATCTGAAAATCCGGCCGGCGGGACATGAATGCCTCGATCTGTTCCTCGTTTTCTTCGGGCTCCAGGCTACAGGTTGCGTACACCAACACCCCTCCACTCGGTACCACGTCCGCGCACACGTCCAACATACGGCCTTGGAGGACTGCCATCTCATCCAGCCGATCCGGCGTGAGCTTCCAGCGTATGTCCGGGTTACGCCTCAGGGTCCCCGTGCCTGTGCATGGAACGTCCAACAACAGCATGTCCGGTCGGCGGACCGGCGGTGCGAGCGCATCCGCCTGCACCAAACTCAATCGAACGAGGGGACCTCCCTGCTCTCTCACTCTATTTGCGTTCTCCCGAACCAGGCGCAGGCGCTCGATCGACCGATCTGCGGCCAAGACCACGTTACCTCGCGCCGCGAGCGCCAACGTCTTGCCGCCCGGCGCTGCGCAAAGGTCCGCGATGCGGGCCTCCGGGCTAGGATCGGCATACGAGACCACCAAGGCAGCCGCGGGGTCCTGTACCACGGCCGGAACCACCCTCATCGCCTCTTCCAGTGACGGATGCCCATGAATCACTACACATCCCGTGCCAAAACCGACGACACCGGCGTCAATCTGTCTGGCCTCCAGCGCCTCCGCAGCCTCCTCCGGCGTACCCCGGAGGCACCGAAGGAATAGGGGAGGCACGCCGTTGTTCGCGTCGACCAGCTTCCGAACATCCGCGGAGGACCACCTTGTAAGCCACCGCTCCACCAACCACCGGGGATGCGAACCCCATGTGGATAGGAACTCCACAGGGTGAGTTTCGGGGTTCGGGAAGTGCTCCGGGCCACCGCCCTCCCGCTTAATGCCTCGAAGCACCGCGTTCGCGAATCCGGAAACGCCCCGCCCACCCTTCGACTGGGCGAGGTCGACCGCCTGGGACACCGCCGCGTAGTCGGGTACGCCGCCCATATACAGAAGCTCGTAAAGGCCGATCCGAAGTGAGTTCCGAACGCCAGCTGTAACACTTTCGAGACCACGCTTCACCTTCCGGTCGAGAAGGTAGTCGAGCCGCCCTCGGAGCCGCTGAATGCCGAACACCACCTCTCGGCACCACGCGCGATCGCGGGCGTCGAGTGAACGAGTGGCGGCCGCAAAGGCCCGGTCGAGCCTCCGCCCACGAGCCACCGCCGCGAGAATATCCGAAGCGGCGAGTCGGCCCTCCGTGACGGGCGTAGTGCTCAGTCCAACATCCCTCGCGTCGGCGACGACGGAATCCCAATCTCCCGGGCCTCCATACGGCCGGCTAGATATGCGAGTCGTCCCGACTGGGTAGCAAGCCGCATCGCATGCGCCATCGCCACCGGATCGGTGGCGGTCGCTATAGCCGTGTTCATGAGCACTCCGTCCACCCCCTGTTCCATGGCGACACACGCATCGGAGGCGGTCCCAACCCCGGCGTCCACGATGATCGGAACGTCACACCGGCGCTTGATCTCCCGGATGAAGTACGGGTTCACGATACCGAGCCCACTGCCGATCGGGCTCGCGAGGGGCATGACGGCCACACAGCCGGCATCCTCCAGACGGAGGGCGGTCACAAGGTCATCATTCGTGTAGGCCATCACGTTGAAGCCCTCAGCCACCAGCGTCTCCGCGGCTTCCAGGGTGGCCTGTGTGTCGGGTACGAGCGTTGTCTCGTCGCCAATGACCTCGAGCTTGAGCCACTCGTTGAGGCCTGCGGCGCGGCCGAGTCGGGCGTAGCGGATCGCGTCTTCTGCCGTGTAGCACCCGGCGGTGTTGGGAAGCAGAAAGAACTCCTCAGGGTCGAGGTGGAAGAGGATGCCCTCGCTCTGTGTACGGTCCAAATCGACCCTGCGCACGGCCACGGTGACCATCGCGGTGCCGGAAGCCCGGATCGCCTCGACCATCGTCTCGTTATCGGGATACTTTCCCGTGCCTACAAAGAGGCGGGAATCGAACTCCTGATCGGCGATCCGCAGATGCCCGGTGAAAGTCCCGTCGACGTCGCTGGCGACAGCCACTTCGTTATGTCCCATATCAGCCTCCTCCGACGAAGTGGACCAGCTCGAGCGCGTCTCCCTCAGAGACCTGGACGTCCTTGAACTGATCGCGGCTGAGAATCTCCCGATTGAGCTCGACCACGATGAGCAGGGGGTTGAGATCGAAGGATTCCACGAGTTCATGGACCGAAAGCCCATGCTGGACTTCCCGCTCCTTACCGTTCACCTGTACCTGAATACTTCCCAGATCACTCATTGCAGAAAATCGCTCGGTTCTACTGGATTGCTCGGTTCTACTGGATTGCTCGGTTCTACTGGATTGCTCGGTTCTACTGGATTGCTCGGTTCTACTGGATTGCTCGGTTCTACTCGATTGCTCGTTTCTAATGGATCGCTCGTTTCTCCCGGACCGTCCGCTTCTCTCGGATCGCCCGTTCCATGGCATCAAGATAAGCCTGGACGGCATCCGGCGGAGAGGGGGCGTCCCAGATGCCTCTTATGGCGGCCACCCCGTGTGCGCCGGAGGCGAGAACTGCGGCCGCCCGCTCCGGTGTCACGCCTCCGATTCCAACCACGGGTACGTCGACTCGCGACGCCACTCTGTCCATGAATTCGGCTCCTCCAACCGCCACGCCACGGTGTGAGGGCGTCTCGAACAGGGGGCCCAAGAACAGGTAATTCGCTCCCGACTCCGCGGCCCCCACTGCCTCGCTCGGGCTATGCACCGAGACGCCCAAGGTGCGATTCGCCCCCAAGAGACGTCGTGCCTCAGTGGGCGGCACCGAGCGGGAGCCCAGGTGGACGCCCGCCACTGTGACGGCCAACGCTACGTCCAAACGATCGTTCACGAGAAGTGTGACCCCGGAAGTGGCGGCGTGGCCACAGAGAATCCGCGCCAAGCGAGTGAGTCTCCGCCCCGTTGTGCGGGGCCCCCGTAGATGAAGCGCCACCGAGCCACCCGCCGAGCTACCTATCCCGCCGCGATCGGCGCCCTCACGCGTCTCAAATACTTCGCACACCTCGCGAGCGCGGGTCTCGAAATCGGCCCGGGCCAGGATCTGGTCGTCGGTGACGACGTGTAACCTCGGGATCACTCGAAGCGCTGGCCGGCCGTCGCGCCGCGCCCCCGAATCCACGCCCCCGCCTCCATCCGTCGCTTCCCAGGTGGTTGGACCTCGCGTACCCGCACGGCTCCCTCAGCCGTCGCCACCAGCAGTCCCGTGTCGGTGTCGGCCTCCACGATGGTTCCCGGTCGAGCCTCCGGGATGACGTCCGGGTCGGCCTCCGTCCGGAAAAGTTTGACCGGGTGGCCTTCGATTTCCGACCACGCACCCGGCACTGCGTCCATCCCTCGAATGAAGTTGCTGACGGCGACCGATTCACAGGCCCAGTCGATCCGGGCCTTGGCACGATCGAACTTGGGCGCGTAGGTAGCCCGAGACTCGTCCTGCTCCACCTCATCGATCACGCCCCCCTCCAACAGCACGAGCGCCTCCACCAAGGCCTCGGCTCCGACCTCGGAAAGGCGCATCCTGAGGTCGCTGGCCGTCTCCTCCGGGCCGATCGGCTCCTCGGTCTGGAAGAGGATCGGTCCGGCGTCCATCTGCTCGACCATTCGCATGACCGTGACACCGGTCACTGTGTCGCCTCGGACGATGGACCAGTTGATGGGCGCTGCCCCTCGCAGCGCCGGGAGAAGCGACGCGTGCAGATTCACCGAGCCCAGGGCGGGGACGTCCAGGACTTCGCGCGACAGGATCTGGCCGTACGCCACAACGACCGACAGGTCCACCCCGAGACCCACGATCTCCTCGACAAGGTCATCACTACGTGCGGACTCGGGCTCCAGGATTCTGAAGCTCTGGTCGAGAGCCTCCGCCTTGACCGCAGACGCCCGAAGCTCCCTGCCCCTCCCGGCGGGACGGTCCGGCCGCGTTACGACGCCCACGATGTCGTGCCCCTCCTCGCCAAGCGCCCGGAGAGAGGGGACCGCAAACTCCGGCGTTCCCCAGAAGAGGATCTTCACCCCTTCGCCCCCTCCTTCTGGCTTTTCTTCCACTTCTTGAGCAGCGCGCGCCGCTTGAACGGACTCAGCCGATCGATGAAAAGGACCCCGTCCAGGTGGTCGATCTCGTGCTGGAGCGCACGGGCCAACAGCCCCTCCGCCTCGACCTCGATGGCCTTTCCCTCGGCGTCGAAGCCCCGGACCGTGACCCGGGCGGGCCGAGTGACTACCTCCTCCATCTCGGGGATACTCAGGCAGCCCTCGGACGCCTTGTCCTCTTCGTCGCTGGACTCGACGATCACCGGATTGACAAAGACCCAACGCCCGCCTTCGGGGTTGTCTTCGTCATGTAGGTCGAGCACGCATACCCGCCGGGAGACGCCGATCTGGGGAGCCGCGAGGCCGATCCCTTCAGCAAAGTACATCGTCTCGAGCATGTCTTCGACCAGCGCACGCAGTTCGTCGTCGAACGCCTCCACCTCCACACCCGGATCGCGAAGGATTTCTTCGCCGAGCAGCAGAATCCTGCGAACCGCCATTCCTACTTCGCCTCCATACCTATGCGGCTAGAACCACTGCACCCTCTCGCGCCGCCTATTTCCGTGCAGCGGCCGCCTGGTCCGCCCCGGCCTTTCCGTCCGCCGAGATCTTATGAGAGACCCGGCTCCGCTCGACGGTGATCTTGGTCTCGCCACCGGTCTTGATGATCAGGCGGTCTTCCTCGGCTCGGATTACGGTGCCGATGATTCCTCCGGTGGTCACGATCTCATCACCCTTCGCGATCGCCGCTATCATCTGTTTCTGTCGTTCTTGCTCCTTCCGCTGTGGGCGAATGAGTAAGAAGTAGAAGATGAGGACCACGGCAGTCATGTTCAGGAAAAACACGAACGTGCCACTCGCCCCCTGCCGGGGGGCCATCACAACTGCGAGTAGGGCTTCAGCCAAAACCGATCTCCGCTCTGTGTTGCACTTCTCTGTTTCGTACCACGGCGTCTTTTACTGCTGGTTGTACCGCTAGGTCTCTGCCTCTTTCGAACTCCGGTACCGTTCGAGCCAGTCCCTCGACCACGACTGGAAGGTACCATTTGCGATGCGCTCCCGGGACTCCTCAGCGAGCCGGACCAGAAATCGAATGTTGTGGATCGAAACGAGCCGGGCACCGAACAGCTCGCTCGACACAGAAAGGTGCCTAATGTACGCACGATCATACCCCCGGCAGGCGTAACAGTCGCACCCGGGATCGATCGGTTTCCGGTCGCGGATGAAGCGGGCGCCCTTGAGGTTGATCTGACCCTCGACCGATGTCCACGCCGTCCCGTGGCGAGCGTTCCGGGTCGGTGCCACGCAGTCGAACATGTCACATCCACGGGCCACGGAGTCGAGAAAATCGTCGGGATAACCCACACCCATGAGGTAGCGCGGAAGCCCGTCCGGAATCTCCGCATGGAGCGCCTCGAGCACTCGCCAGGTGTCGTCCTTCGCCTCGCCCACACTGAGCCCTCCGATCCCCATCCCGTCCCAGTCCCCGAGATCGAGGAACGCCCGAAGGTGCTCCAGGCGAAGGTCCTTGTAGATGTTCCCCTGGAGGACCGGGAAAAGGCTTTGGTTTCCGCCCCCTCCGTCGTCATCGAGCACCTGAAAGCGATCCCGGCAGCGCAACAACCAATCCAGCGTACGCCGATTCGCCGCCTCGGCCTCCTCGCGGCTGACGCCCCCCGGTGGGCACTGGTCAAACGCCATCACGACATCGGCGCCCAATGCCCGCTGGATGTCCATCACACCCTCGGGCGTGAAAAGATGACTGGACCCGTCGATATGGCTCTGGAAGACCACGCCGTCGTCCCGAATCTTATTGCTACCCGAGAGCGAGAAGACCTGGTAGCCGCCCGAGTCGGTGAGGATGGGCCCGTCCCAGCGCATGAATTCGTGAACTCCCCCCAACTCCCGGACCAACTCGTGTCCCGGACGTAGGTAGAGGTGGTAGGTGTTGGCGAGGATCATGGACGCCCCCGTGCCCTCGACCTCCTCGGGCGAGACGCCCTTGACCGATCCGTTGGTTCCCACAGGCATGAAGACAGGGGTCTCCACATTACCATGGGGCGTCACGAACGTGCCGGTGCGGGCGGCACCGTCCATGGCGTGCAGGGTGAAGTCGAACATGGGTGGGAAGCTCCTCCGTTGCTCCATAGAGCGCACCCTATGATACTGTTGTTCGGTTATACGGGGCGTCGCGGACCGATCAGGCACATGTAGCCGGTACGGACAAACAAAGGAAGGGCAGATTCAGGATGAAGCCCGGAAGATGAAGCTCCGAAAACGGCGGACGCACCGCTCTCCGGCCTGGATGACCGTGGCCCTGACCGCCTGTCCGATCCTGGCGATTCTGGCGATCCTGCCCGCACGACCGGCGCAGGCCTCGATCTCAGTTCAGCTACCCGCCCCCGTACAGGACGCGCCGGTCGTCCTCGTCTCCATAGATTGGCTCGCCGAGCACCTCGAGGATTCCTCGATGGTTCTGCTTCATGTCGGTATGCCGACTGCGCGTTCCTCCGCTGAGTTCATTCCAGGCGCCCGGTTCCTGAATTATCAAGAGATCGTGCAGGTCAGAGGCAGCTTGATTGTAGAGATGCCCCCGACCGACGAACTGATCGAGCCCTTTGCGGTGGCGGGGGTCTCGGACGAAGCACTGGTTGTCCTCTACGGCTCTCCGGCACACCTCCCTGCACGGGCATATGTCACACTCGACTATCTCGGGCATGGTGCCAACACGGTGGTGTTGGATGGCGGTCTGGAGGCATGGAAGGCGGCCGACCATCCGGTCGAAGTGATCCCGACGCAGGGCCCGCGCGGGCTGTTTACACCGATGGTCCGAGACGATGTGCTCGTCTCGGCCGAATGGATCGAAGAGCGCCTGTACGGCCCCGGCATGGTACTCATCGACTCACGGCCCGAGGGTGAGTACACCGGACGTATTCCGACTCGGGTTGGAGGACGGGCGGGTCACATCCCCGGCGCTCGCCATCTCTACTGGGAAGACCTTCTCGTGGCTCCGGAGAACCCGGTCCTGCGTGATTTGACGGATGTCCAGCTCCAGTTCCTTGGAGCCGGCGCAGATTACGGAGCCATCGTGGTGAACTACTGCTACGTAGGAATGCGTGCCAGTTATACGTATCTCATCGCCAAACATCTCGGATATGACACGCGGCTCTACGACGGCTCCTGGAACGAGTGGAGCAGGAACGATTCGCTGCCGGCGGCGACCGGGTTATCACCATTTTAGACCCGTCAGACCGCTGCTGCGCCACCGTGCTGGGAATTCTGGTGCTGTCGGCCGTTTCCGTCCGTGCCCAGGAGGCAGACCGCCTCGTTGCCGGTCAGAGTGGCGTGATCCTTCCCCACTCCGAGGCCCCCGTGGTCGGCGCGGTCCGGGTGTCCTCAAGCATCGAGATCGACGGAATGCCCGACGAGGCGGACTGGGCAGGGGCGACGCCCATGACGGTCTTCACCCAGATCGACCCGAACGAGGGCGAGCCCGTCAGCCAGCCCACGGATGTTCGCTTCCTCTTCGACGACGACGCCCTCTACATCGGAGGACGGTTCTACGACTCCGGCCCCATCATGACCCGCTTGGCGCGTCGGGACGCCAGAGTTTCGGACTCGGACCTTTTCACGGTCACCATCGACAGCTATCACGACCATCAGACTTCGTACCGCTTCACGACAAACCCGTCGGGGTTGAAGCGGGACGAAACGGTAACGAGCGGCGGCAGCAGCCGCGGTGGTGGTGGTGGCTCCTCCTGGGACCCCATATGGGACGTGGCCTCGGTGATTACCGATGAGGGATGGTTCACCGAAATGCGCATCCCCTTCAGTCAGCTTCGGTTCAGCCCCGGGGACGAAATGCTCTGGGGCATTCAGGTGGAGCGTAACATTCGGCGTAACGAGGAGAGTGCAGTCTTTTCCTTCACCCCCAAGCTGGAGCGAGGCGGGGTCGCACGATACGGGCACCTCACGGGCATCCGTGGCATCGGTGGGGGACAGAAGAAGCTGGAGTTGCTTCCTTACATCGGAATGAGCGCGGAGTACATCTACCAGGAACCCAACTCGCAGATCGCGTTCGACAATCCATTCCGGTCGGGATCCGACTACTTCAGCCGTATGGGCGTGGATCTCAAATATCGCCTCGGCTCGAACCTTACCTTGGACGCCACGGTGAATTCGGATTTCGGTCAGGTCGAGGTGGACCCCGCTGTCATCAACCTGACGGCCTTCGAGACGCGATTTCAGGAGCGACGCCCGTTTTTCGTGGAGGGAGCCGGAATCTTCAACTTCGGCCGGGGTGGCCCCACAGGCAGCACTGGGCGGGCACCTCAGATTCTGTACTCGCGGCGCGTCGGTCGTAGGCCACAGGGCGGTGTCTCGTCGGCGGCCGTGTATTCCGATGCGCCCGTGTCCACTACCATCCTCGGCGCCGCGAAAATCACGGGAAAGGTAGGAGACTGGTCGATCGGGCTGATCGAGGCTGTCACGGGCCGGGAGTACGCTCCATACGTGGATGCGGCCGGAGTGGATGGCCGGAGCGTCGTGGAGCCCACCACGAGCTACCTGGCTGGGAGAGCTCGCAGAGATACGCGCGCCGGGGAGACACAGCTCGGCATGATCGCCACGGCGGTGCACCGCGACATAGGGGACGCGGAGCTCGCCACCCGGCTTCGCTCCTCGGCTTACGTCGCGGGAGCCGACCTCGTTCACGAGTGGAACAACCGGGGCTGGAAGGTCAGCAGCGCGTTTGCGACGAGTTACATCGAGGGAGACCCAGCTGCGATCCTCGGCGCCCAGCTGTCCTCGGCCAGATACCTACAAAGGCCGGACGCAACCCACCTGGGTGTCGATTCGACCGCAACCTCCATGGGTGGGTTCTACGCCATGGGGGAGATCAACAAACAGGCCGGCTCGTTTACTGGCAGGATCGGCACGGCCTACCTGAGTCCGGGCTACGAGGTAAACGACCTCGGGTTCCAGACCGAGACCGAACGATTCATTCTGGATACACACTTCGTGTGGAGCCATCCCCGACCCGGCAGCTACTTCCGAAATTGGAGTATCCATGGTGGGCCCGACAACAAGTGGAATACCGGCGGCGACTGGATCTTCAGTGACTTCAATCTCCAATTCACTTGGCAGTGGCTCAACTACTGGGGAGGTTCGGTGCGATGGGCGGTCCGGCCCGCGACGCTCGACGACCGGCTCACGAGGGGGGGGCCGATGGCGCGGACGCCCGGTTCAAACCTCTGGTCGGCGAGTCTCAACTCGGATTCCCGGAAGGCGTTGAACGTCCGAATGCGATACAACGGCTCGAGTGACGCCGCGGGTTCGTGGGGACACGGTGGGTCGATCGACTTCACGTACAGGTCCGGCGAGAAGCTGGAGCTGCAGATGGGACCCTCCGTGACACGTAGCTACACCCAAGCGCAGTACGTCACGTCCACGAGCGATCCCCTGGCCACTAGCACCTTCGGCCGGCGTTATGTCTTCGCGCCCATCGATCAGACGACAGTCGCGCTGGAGACACGCCTGAACGTCACGTTCTCACCGACCCTCAGCCTGCAGGTATACGCACAGCCGCTCATCTCGAGCGGTGACTATGGGGATCTCGCAGAGTTCCGTGCACCCCGCACGTACGGATTTGCGACTTATGGCGAGGACATCGGCACCAGCGTGCGCCAGGACAACGGGGACTACCTGATAGACCCAGACGGCGCGGGCGCGGCGGCGGAATTTACGGTAGGCGACCGGAGCTTCAACTTCAGAAGCCTTCTCGGAAACGCTGTCCTACGCTGGGAATGGAGCCCCGGCTCGACACTCTTCCTGGTCTGGCAACAGACTCGAGCGGGCCGGGTCCGAGCGTCCGAATTCGACGAAACGGGCGCCATGGACGTGGGGATTTTCGACCTCGGCTACGATACGCGGGAACTCTTCGGTCTCCGGGCCGACAACATCTTCCTGCTCAAGGTGAATTACTGGCTGAACCTCTAACTGAGCTACGGTACGAGTAGGGGCTATTCTATTTTCGTGAACACCACGAAGAACTTCTCGTACGTAGGTTCCGACTCCAAACCTACGTACGCGAGCGAGACGCTCACCGAGGAAAACGGGCAGCCGATCAACCAACACACCCAAGAGTCAGGGGACCTCCTCCCTGCTGACGCCCATCCGATGAATCGAGATTGGGTCGTTGCAATCGGCCTCGCCGCGTTTCTCACGGGAGGATGTGCACCATCGGCGCCCAACCAGCCCGACGCCCAACCCGGCGCGACCCTGCTTTTCGCGGGAGCCCGCCTGATCCTCGGGGACGGGGGCGTGATCGAGAACGGAGCCCTCCTGGTAGAGGGCAACCGAGTCCTCGAGGTCGGGAGTGCCGGAGAGGTTACGAGCTGGAGATCTTCGTTAGGCTGGGAATGACACCGATGCAGGCCATCGTTGCGGCCACCAGCCGACCCGCGGCGCGACTCGGCCTGAGCGATACGGGCACCATCGCCCCCGGAAAAACCGCCGACTTCGTAGTTCTCGACGCAAACCCGCTTGAAGACATCCGAAACTCCCGCACGATCTCTCGAGTCTACCTCAGGGATGGCCGTGAGGCCATCGGGAAGTCGCGTGGAGGCTGGACCACCAAGATTCATATGGTTGCCGCAGATGCTCGAACCGCGATAACCTTCTCGCTATCGCCAGGCCACAACCACGACGCACCCGAAGGACGCGAACTGCTACGCATGTTGAAGCCGGTACACTCCACTGTGTCGATGATCATGGACCGGGCCTACGAGGGGGCCGAAACACGGCAATTGGTGTTGGAGCTGGGGTTTACGCCGGTCGTGCCACCCAAACAGGGCCGTGTTAGCCCGTGGCAGATCGACCGCGAGGGCCTACGAGGGCGCTGGACCGGCCGGAACTAGATCTCGTCCTTTCGAATACAGGCCGCCAGGTGCTCGCGCCCGCCGTCTTCCTCCGAAGCTCCCACGGCCTCGAGTGCCGGGAGCGCCTCGCTGCACGCGGCTATCGCGAACGGACAACGTGGATGGAAAGGACATCCTGGAGGCGGTGACAAGGCGCTCGGCGCCTCGCCCTCCAGGGGCTTGGCCTCGTGCCCGTGTGTGGGATCGGGAACCGGGATGGCCTCAATGAGCGCCCTCGTGTACGGATGAGCGGCCCTCTCGAAGATGGTCTCGACCGGTCCCACTTCCACGATCCTACCGAGGTACATGATCGCGATTGTGTCGCTGATATACTCCACCACCGAGAGATCGTGGCTGATGAAAACGTACGTCAGATTCCGCTCCCTCTGCAGGCGGACCATCAGATTCAACACCTGGCTCTGGACCGACACATCCAACGCCGAGACTGGTTCGTCCGCAATGACGAGCTTTGGTTCGAGAGTGAGTGCCCTTGCGAGTCCGACCCGCTGCCGCTGACCGCCGGAGAACTCGTGGGGGTAACGCCCGAGCGTGTCCTCCGGTAGCCCGACGACTTCGAGTAGCTCGCGCACCTTTTCGACCTGCTCGGCCCTCGTGCCCACGCGGTGGACGAGGAGCGGTTCACGCACGATCTCGCCGACGGTCATTCTGGGGTTCAGCGAGGAGTAGGGGTCCTGGAAGATCATCTGGATGTCGCGGCGGAGGCGGAATAGCTCCTTCCCGGAGGCGTGCGCGAGATTCTTTCCTTCGAAGAGAACTGTGCCCTCGGTCGGCTCCTCCAGGCGGTTCAGGGCGCGCCCCAGCGTCGACTTACCGCAGCCGGACTCCCCGACCAGCCCTAACGTCTCGCCCTCGCGGACCGTGAACGAGACTCCGTCCACCGCGCGGACCTCGCCGATCTTCCCACCCAGGACACCCCCGCGAACGGGATAGTACTTTTTCAAGCCCTCTACCACGAGGATGGGATCGCCGCCGTTCTCGCTCACGTTGCCGGTCACGTTCCCGTTCTCACTCTCGCTCACGCGGCACCTTCCGGAGTGGGCGCGACCAACTCTCCAGTCGGGACTTCAGCTCCCCCCAGGGGGAAGTGGCAGGCCACGAGGCCGCCGCCTACCGAGCGAAGCCGGGGATCCTCACCGAAACATCGGCCTTGGTCGGCCTCGTCGAGCCTCTCTCGTTTCGCACAGCGTGGGGCGAACCGACAGCCCTCGGGCGGATCCAGCAGCGACGGGACCAGGCCCTCGATCGTGGGTAACTCGGACTTCTTGGAGATGCCCTTCTTCGGGATGCTCTCGAGCAGGCCCTTGGTATACGGATGTTTGCTCCGCTCGAAGATCTCCACGGCGTCACCCTGCTCCACGACTCGCCCGGCATACATGACGGCAACCTCGTCACAGATCTCGGCAATAACGCCCATGTCGTGGGTGATGAAGATGACTGCTGCGCCGGTGCGTTCTTGAAGATCCTTGATCAGCTGGAGAATCTGAGCCTGGATGGTCACGTCCAGGGCAGTCGTGGGTTCGTCCGCGATGAGGAGCTTCGGCTCACAGAGAAGTGCCATCGCGATCATGACACGCTGCTTCATCCCCCCGGACAGCTCGTGCGGGTAGGCGGCGAGGCGCTCTTCCGGATCCGCGATCCCCACCGTTCGGAGCATCTCCGCGGAACGCTTGCCCGCCTCTGCCCTCTCCAGTCCGAAGCGGAGCTTCAGCACCTCCCCCATCTGTCTCTCGACTGTGAACACCGGGTTCAGCGAGGTCATGGGATCCTGAAAGATCATGGAGATCTGGTTCCCCCGGATGTTCGACAGCTCTTCGGGGGTGAGTCCCAGGATGTCGGTGCTCGCAAACCGGATTTCCCCCCCGAGGATCCTACCGGGGGGGCTCGGGACGAGCCTGAGGATGGACGAGGCAGTAACACTTTTTCCGCAGCCCGACTCCCCGACGATCCCGAGGGTGCGACCCGCGTCAACCTGAAAGGACACACCGTCCACCGCGTGGAGGAGTCCGTCCTCCGTTTCGAACGCAACTTGGAGGTCGTCCACCTCGAGCAGAGGAGGCTCAGCGAGAGCGGCGGGCGACCCCGTTCCGCTCGTGTCGGACTCCAGCTCGTTTGCGGACTCCAGCTCGCCTTCGGATCGACTCACGGCAGAAAGCGCTCGCGAATCCCGTAGTAGTCCTTTTCCAACTCATCGTTCAGGGGGAGGGCTTCCCCGTTCGCCATCGCTTGCTCGAGAGCGGCCCTCTTCTCTGGATCGATCCAGAAGACCATAAATTCGGTGGGAGACTCAGCTTTCTTGGGTAAATAGAACTCGGGGAACTGGAGGTAGTCCCAGTAGACGATCTGGTGATACGGAGCCATCCAGAACGGAAGGTAGAAGGCCTCCTCGTGCACGATGTCATCGATCCGATGCATCGCCTCCAACCTCGCCTCAGCGTCGAGGCTTCCCTCATAGATCTCGATCAGTCCATCCACCTCTTCCGAACCGAATCCCCAAATGTCGTTGTTGTTCGTGGTAGCCAGGTAATCGGTGTGCAGGTACTGGCGCGGATCCGGGTATATGTTTGCGCCGCGATTAGTCTGGATCATCTCATACTTCCGCTCCAGTCCTCGTTCGAAGGCCGTCCCCGGCTCCAGCAGCTGAAGCCGCATGTCCACTCCGGCCCGCCGGTATTCCTGCTGCATGACGGTCAGGTGACGCGAAAAGGTCGGACTAGAGTAGATGACGGAGAAGCTGGCCCGCTGGCCCTGTTCGTTGACCAGTATGCCGTTCGTATCCTTGCGAGTGAACAGGATCCCTTTAAAGGCGTTCCAGATGCCCCCGAAGAGACCCTCGCTCCGAATGTCTTCGGGCCTTCGGTATCCGGCGCGCTCGAGGTACTCTCTCGCGAGAATAGGGTCGAACTCGTAGGACGTCAGGCCCGGATTGGCGAACTCAGTACCCTCGAAGAACGACTCCTGACGGAAGTAGGCGTCGAACATGAGGTTGCTGTTCAGTCGCTCGAAATTGAACAGATGCTGAATCGCCTTCCGGAAGTCCTTGTTCTGGAAGATCGGGGCCTCAAGGTTCATGTGAAGGCCGTAGAGCCCGGTGGGTCTGTCGACGAACACGCGGGCGCGTCTCAGCCACCCCTTGCGAACCGCTTCGAACGTGTACTCCTCGTTCCATACTCTGGATGTCAACTCCGGAATGAGGTCGATCTCGCCGCGGCGCAGGTAGTCGAGCCACCGCTCACGCGGAATGACCCGAAGGTGAATGCGATCGAAGTTGAAGAGGCCCTGGAAGTAGTGCTTGCCGTCGCCCCACCAGTCCTCGATCCGTTCGAAGGTCACCGATTCGCCGCGGGAAACTTCCGTCGCGACGTACGGGCCGATCGCCAACTGCGGCTCGTTGTTCGTCCGCTCCGCCCAATCCTCGTCGAGTACGGTGGCGTGGGCGGGCGTTGGCCAGAGCGGGAGTTCCGCCGCGTATTCCCACAGCGGCCGCCAACTTCGTCGGGTGCCCACGACTCGAAGGGTGTAGTCGTCGATCCTGTCGACTGACTCGTAGGCGCGCTCGACGAACGTGTTGTTGTACGGATCGATCACGTGCTCGGACTGCAGCATCATCCATGTGAACACGTAGTCATCCGCGGTGATCGGCTCGCCGTCGCTGAACCGCGCATCCGGATCCAATTTGAAATAGATCGTTCTTCCGTCGTCCTGGACCGACCAGTGGGTCGCCAACCAGGGGATGTAGTTCTCAGTGACCGGGTGTTGGCGTACGAGCTGGAACTCCATGGTGAACTGCCGGTTCCAACCCGCAAACTCAAAGTTCGCGTTCGGGCCTACCAGCCGAAATGTCAACGGGTAGGCGCCGAGCATGTAGTTGAACGTCCCGCCCCGGATGGCGTCCGGCGACCCGATGGGCGGATCGTCGTAATTGGTCTCCCACACGATTCCCTCGGGGAGGGAGACCGGGTCCTCGACATCGGACGCCTGGGACTGGGTGCCCGAGGCTCCCACGAGGGTCGCGGCAACGACTAGACCGACCCAACTCTTCCGCTTCATTCCGTCCTCCTTCTGTTCACGTCCCTCTCCTCCCCGCTCACTCATATTTCGCGTATCGCTTCGGATCAAACCCTCTCTGCCAACGTACGTGAGACACGGAGCACGCAAAGAATTAGAGTAGGGCGAAGGCAGAGAAACCGAACATGTTGGGACTGCGAGAGAGAATGGAAGAGAATGGTAGTGCCCCTGGAACCGGGGAGGCCAAGCGAAGCGCGGCAGCTCCTGCGGACCCGGAGGTAGTAGATAGGCCGCTACGGCGGCGGTTCAGTCCGTCGTACAAGCTGCGGATCGTCGAAGAAGCGGACCGGTGCACCGAGCCCGGCGAGGTGGGTCAAGTCCTGCGGCGAGAGGGCCTGTACTCGTCGCACCTGACGACGTGGCGCAAGGCGGCGCATAGCGGGTCGCTGAAGGCCCTGTCGAAGAAACGCGGCCGCAAGCCGGAGCGAAATCCGCTGGATGAGAAGGTACGCAAGCTGGAGCGGCGAAACGCACGGCTCGAGAATGAGCTCAGGAAGGCACACCTGATCATCGACGTGCAGGGAAAAGTTGCGGGGCTGCTGGGGATAAGCCTCGACGACGGGACAAACTCTTGAAGGCGGCCGATGAGCTGGCTAAGCACGTCGGTGTAAAACCGGCGTGCGCGGCCCTCGAGGTCTCCCGATCGACGTTGTACCGTCGTCGAGGCCCATCAACCGGGCAACAGCAGCCCCGCCCGACGCCCGCCCGGGCATTGAGCGAGACGGAACGAGGCGAGGTCTTCGACACGCTGTGTTCGGAGCGGTTCGTGGACCGCTCACCCGCCGAGGTGGTGGCCACGCTGCTCGACGAAGAGGTCTACCTGTGCAGCGAACGCACGATGTATCGTGTTCTGGCCTCCGAGGTGCCGGTTCAGGAACGCCGGGCGCAGCGCACCCATCCCGAGTACAAGAAGCCCGAGTTGATGGCCACGGCGCCGAACCAGGTGTGGTCCTGGGATATCCTCGGGGAGGGAGACCCTCTACGGGACATCCTCGATGGTGGCGGATCGGCCCTGGCCGGCCGGTTGATCGCCTGCCTGGACTGGGGTCCTGACCCGACTCGGCTCCCACGAGCTCAACTTCTCGGTCGGCGGCCCGCTCGTTGAGCCGGCCTCAGGTGTCGGATGACAACCCGTTTTCCGAGGCTCAGTTCAAAACCTTGAAGTACCATCCCTCGTTTCCCGGACGGTTCGGGGATCAGGGCCAAGCCAAGACGTTCTGTCGATCGTTCTTCCGCTGGTACAATGCCGAGCACCGCCATGGCGGCATCTCGATGCTAACCCCCGAGCAGGTCCACTTCGGAAACGCCGATCAGGTCATTGCCGGCAGGAAATCCGTGCTCCGCGAAGCATGGGCCGCTCATCCCGAACGCTTCGTCAGAGGTGTGCCGAAGCCCAAACCGCTCCCGGAGGCCGTCTTCATCAATCCTCCCATCCCTTCCCTCACCACACAGGACATTGCTCTCTATTAATCCCGCCCATTGTCGTTGACAGGTTCCGAAACGCTTCTCGGATCGACTCACCGATGAACACCACGAGCACGAGTGTGATAGTTAACGCTCCGAAGGGAGCAAAAGTCAGCCAGAGTTTGTCCCTGTTTTCCAACAGTAGAGCCTGGTCGATCAACTCTCCCCAACTCGGCGTCGGAGCCGGCAGTCCATACCCCAGATAGTCCAGGCTAGTCAACGTGAAGATCGCCCCGACGATCGCAAACGGTGTGAACGTCACGAGCGGCGTCAGACAGTTCGGTAGGAGATGGCGGAATATGATTCGGAGATGTGAGGCGCCGTACGAGCGGGCAGCGAGGCAGTACTCCCTGGTCTTTTCCCGGTACATCTCCGTGCGCATGAAAAAGGTGATGCTGATCCATTGGAATAACGCCATGATCCCCAGAAGCATCCAGAAGGTCGGCGTAATGAGGGCGGCCATGATGATCACCACATAAAGGAACGGTACGGCGATCATCACCTCGATCCCCCGCTGACTCAGGATGTCAAAGCGTCCGCCGAGGTAGCCTTGGAGACTTCCCACGGCCGTCCCGAAGGCTTGACCGACCAGAACCAGGAACAGAGCGAAAAACATGGAAATCCTGAACCCATAGAGGAGCCGAGAGGCGACATCCCTCCCCTGCGAATCCGTTCCGAAATAGTGCCGTCGCCCGAGATCGGGCGGGGTCGGAGGAACGGCACCCAGTTCGGTGAGGGACGCCATTGCCCCAGTGCGTACCAGTCCGCGCAGGTCCCCCGTGGGAGAGCGGTCAGGGTCTGACATCAAACTTCGGATGTCGCCCGCCTCGATCGCATCCGCCAGGTCGCCCAACCGGTCGCGTCGCGCCAACCAAGCCGCCCTCTGGTCATCCCCAGCATCCAGGCGGCCCTGAATCTCGTTCAGGATCTCGTTATACCAGAAATCGTTCTGATAGGGATCCCAGGGAATCAGAGGCATGATGACGAAGTTGCCTCGGTTCGGATATCGCAAGTCTAGCGCTGCAAGCGCAGCAGGATCGTCACCCATCCCCACGAGGTCGCGGTCATAGAGTTCGCGTTCCAGCGCCCATTCGCGCTTCAAGCGCACGTATTCGGTTTCCAGATCCCCCATCCCCCAGGCAGGCGGCGGTTCCTGGTTGAAGACGTCCATTTCGAAGTATTCGAACGTCGGAAGGAAGAGCCGCCCCTCATACCACACGAAAAGGGCTCTGCTCTCGGCCAAGTAGGGGTAGTACCCCCGTTTGATCCGACGGAACCGAGCCGTTTTCGCGTGAGTCCACCAAGGCGACGGAGAGGATCAAGAAGGAGTAGTACCCCCGTTTGATCCGACGGAACCGCTCCAGCCGTTTTCGCGTGATGGGGTCCAACTTGATCCACTTCATTCGAGGCAGCCGGTCACAGCGCTTACTCGAACCTGACCCTGGGATCGACAAACGCCACGGCGAGATCCGAGACTAAGTTACCCACCATGAGCAGGACGCTAGAGATCACGAGGAACCCAAGAACCACAGGAAAATCACGTGCCTGAATCGCCTCGAACGACAGGAGGCCAACCCCCTGGATGCTGAACACGCGCTCAATCAGAAAGCTGCCTGTCAAGAAGATTCCGAGGAGCGTTCCCACGCTCGTGGCCATCGGAATCAGCGAGTTCCTGAGAGCATGGACGAACACGGTCCGTCGCCAACTCAGCCCCTTGGCGAGCGCCGTCTTCACGTAGTCGGCACTCATGTTCTCAATGAGGCTGTTCTTCATGAGCATGGTGGTGACCGCAAACGCACCAGCGAGGTAAGCGATCAGCGGGAGCACCGAGTGCCACATGATGTCCCAAACCTGAGCGAGGAATGACAGTTCCGCAGCGCCCGCTGATTGGAATCCCCCGAGTGGAAAGATCTCGAATCGCACGGCGAGCAGGTTGCTGAGCACGGCCCCGAGCGCGAAGCCAGGAACCGCGTAGCCCACGAAGATCAGGACCGAAGTCAGGTTGTCGACTTTCGTTCGGTGCTTGATCGCCTTCAGGATGCCGAGAGGGATGCAGATCCCGTAGGTGAGAAACGCCGTGATGAGTCCATAGTAGATCGAAACCGGAAGCCGGTCCCCGATCACCCGAAGTACAGGTTCGCTATAGCGAAACGACTGGCCAAAGTCGAGCCGGACCACATCCCAGAGCCAGGTGACATACGCGACAGGGAGCGGTTCGTCGAAACCGTAGTATTCCTCGAGCTGGGCTAGCTGTTCCTCGGGGATGTCGAGTCGGCCCGGTCCCCCGCCTCCACCCCCGACCTCACCCCCACCCCCCGCCCCCGCGAGCTGCATCCGGATCTGATCGATCTGCCCGCCCGGAACGAACTGGAGGAGCGTGAAGGTGACCAACGTGATACCGAGAAAGGTCGGAACCATGAGGAGCAGTCGTCGGATGACGTAGTCCCGAAGCGCCTCTCCCCTTGATTTCACGTCGACGCCTCCTGGTCCCTGATCGGGGTTGTGTTTCGCTCGTTCGGCACGAACGCCCCACGCTACGCTCTGGGGCGCCGCTGGGCAACGACCGGTTCCTGCTTCTACCTCAGAGGCTGTGCTGTCGGTCGCGAGGACCTTCTAGGACTGGTCTCCAGTGAGAACCGTCTCGATCTCGCTAGCCGAAGGTCGGGCCGGGGGGGGGCCATCGGTCTCTTCCCTGCTCGCGATCGTGACTCGCAGTGCCTTGAGACCCGAGATGCCTGGGAGGTCCTCGAGCTCCAGCTCCTCCAGGCCTGGGCCGAGGTAAGCCTTGCCCTGAAGAAACTCGACGTATCTCCGGTACTCAGCGCCCTCGCTGGCCGTCGAGTACACGATGGCGAGCTGGCCCGGCTGAGTTACACGTTCGCTTGTGCCGCGGATGCGGGCCTTGTCGATCCGCTTCTTGACGATTTCGTAGCGAATGTCGTACGCCCCGTCCACGTCGAAGCGCTTCTCGTCGACCCGGAACCGGATCGAAAGCGGCTGATGCTGGACCAGGATCAGGTGGGTCGCCTCGAGCGGAACGGCCATGTCGGTCTTGACGCGGGCAAGTTCCCACTCGATCCGGCAGGTCGTCATGAGCTGCCAGATCCGGAGGTTCCGCAGATAGAGCTCATCGAAGAGGCCGTTCTCATGGAGTTCGGTGCCGACGTAGATACTGTGGTCGATCCCATCGGTCCTGAACTTCTCGAAGAAGTGGGGGAACATGGCCTGTGCCCTCTCCTCTTCCGTGTCCAGCGTCATCGAAATGACGTCGTTCAAACCCGTCACGCTCTCTTCGAAATCCTTACGGCGGCGATAGACGATGTTCAGGTCCGTGTCGAGTGCCGCGCGATAGGCGGTTACCCGCTCCGCCACGTCACTCCCGTAGGTCTCGAGTTGTCCAAATAGCGGCTCCACGTCTCGCCGGAGGAGCTCCAAGACGCCCGATTCGTCGTCCGACCGGAGTTCGGATTCGAGGCGGTCGATCTGCTGAGCCACCTGGTATCCCACTTCTTCCAACGCGGGAAGCGGTCGGATCTGTCCCGCGGCATTGATGACTTCCAATGCCATTTGGAGCTGCTCGCCCAGATCGGCCCGAATCGCCTCGTTGCGTATCCGCGACGAGTCGCGCATGTCGACGAGGCCGTAGAGCGGGTACACGTCGTGAAAGACGATCTCCTCGAGCTCGGGGCTCACCTCCCCGCGCTCCTTCTCCTCCAGGTAGCTCAGGGCGGCCTCACGGAAACGCCATTCGACAGACGAGTGGATCGCCGTGTACTTCCGCTTGATGAGCGCCTGCACATGATCCTCGAGCTCATCCAAGTTGCGCTTGAGTGTAGTGGCGAAGAGTGGGACCACGTCCAAGAGTCGCCGGGCATTGAAGGCGTTGAGGTCGCCGGGCTTGGGCGAGGCGAGCTCCATGAGCCCAACCAGTTGGTCGTCGACGTGGAGCGGGTAGAGAAGGAGACTACGGTGCCCGTGCTTCTGCAGGTGGTGTTCGTAGCCAGTGCGTAACTCCGACGTCTTCAGATCCTGAACGATGACGGGGTCCGTGCTCTCGAAGATTCCCGCATAGCAGGAGTCGGCTCGGTTCGGGCAGGTGGGAGCGCAATCGTCGCAGAGCAGAAGGCTTTTGCCCACCGCTCTCGCTCCCTCGATCGCTTCGACGTTGGCCCGCCGGTCGAAGGCGATCAGCCCGAGGCTGAGCTCCGGGCACCCCAGGAGATTTCCGATCCGATGCTGAAGGCGCTCGATCTTCTCGGGTGATGCCATCGAATCTTTCTCGATGAGGTCGTTCTTGAGTCGCGATATCACCTCGTGGGGTGTCACGTCCACAGCGGTGATCACCGTCATTCCATCGAACTCGAAGGCATCTGGAGGGAGCACCTCGGTCCAGAGGTCGATGTTGGTCGGCTCGGCTAGCAGGCGCGCGATGTCCTCCGAGGACGGCTTCTCGAGGTCACGAACGAGCCTCACCGACACGAACCGAGGATCGATGCCCAACGAAAAGTGTCTGTCCAGCCCCACCTCCTCGTCGTGTACCGTCATGACGAGGGCCCATTGAAGATCTACTTCGACGCCCACCCACTCCTCGAGAATAAACGCGTAGGCCCACATGAGCCTTCCGAAGGCAAACTGGTCCAGCGGGATGTTGAGCCGCTCCTTGATGTGCTCGGGCTCGCACAGCCCGACCCGCTGCCACGCAGGTGTCTCGTAAAAGGGGACCGTCGTGAAGGGCTCGAGGGCTGCCGCGTAGTAGTCGTCACGCCGACCCGCCGGGACCATGGCGGTCATCATGAGCTCGATGAGCTCCTGGTGTGTCTCCAGTAGTGAGCGGTCGTGGATGACTTCCCGAAGCTCCGGCGCTTCATCGAGTTTCTCGATGATCACGCAGGCCAGGGGCGCGTGTAATGAGTCCGGGTGCTCGTCCTGGTGCTCCCCCAGAAGTCGATGAGGCGCGCAAGGCTCAAGCGGGTCCCGAACGGAAACTCTTCTATCGGTGAAGTCATGGACATGATCGGCCTACCTCGGAGCGGGCGAAGCGGGTGTTACCGCAACAGTCCAATACCCCGACGGGGGCTGAGGATCCCGATACCCCGGTTCGATCCGTAGGCTCTACCTCCGGGCGAGTAGAACGCTCTCTCAGCTCCCAGCCTGAATGTATTGCCTGAGATGGGCGTTCTCGTCCTCAGCGACGCGCCGGAACGCGTTCACGACGTCACCGATCGTGACGATCCCGGCCACCCTACCTTTCTCGATGACGGGCAGGTGTCGAATCCGGTTCTTCGTCATGACCTCTACGACGTCAGCCAGATCGTCGTCGGGCGCCACCTTGATCACGTCGCTCGTCATCACCTGGCCGACTTCAAGGCTCTGGAGCTCGTCCGGCTTGTTCGCCACGAGACGGAGGATGTCCCGTTCGGTGAGAATCCCGATGACCTCTTTGCCGTCTACCACCACCACGCCGCCTATGTTGTGATCCACCAGAACGCGCACGGCGTAGAGGACGCTGTCGCCCTGGGACGCGGTCACGACATCGCGCCCTTTGTGGCGGAGGATATCCCTGATCTTCATACCTGCCTCCTGTGACGGGTGAGGGGAATCCTCACCCAATCTCTCGGTTGGCACGCCCGCGCGCCATGTGACCCTTCCTGCGCCTCCCTCGTCTAGTACCCAGCCTCGAGAGGGAAACACACTTCGTTTGTAAGGAGAGAATCATGTATAGAGCGCCAGCTTCCAGCAGCGGAGCCCCCGGAATCCTGATGTTGATCGTCCTCATTTGGGGAGCAATCTACCTCAGCGGATGCACCGATTTACCCACCGATCCGACCTTCGACGAAATTCCGCCGATAGATGATGCAGAAGTCGAGATGGCTACGGATCCCGATCTGACCGCGTCTCTTATCGAAGACGTTTCAAGCTCCATGACCGCCAACATGACAGCGGCGGCCGCCGCCGAGATCTCGACGGCCGACAGCCTCTTCACCGAGGCCCGCGTCGAACTGACTCGGGGCGACTACCAACGGGTGCGCTCGCTGGGCGACCAGGCCCGGGATGCGCTCGGCCGCGCCCTCGCAAAGGGACGGGACCGCTCCAGCCTGGACGACTTCATCGATCGTGTACGGGACGTGCGCCGGCAGCTCGCGGCGGGTGATACGGTCGACTTCGATCGACCGAGTGATCTGAAAAGAGACATCGATAACCTCTTGGACCAGGCGACGGACGCACTCGATCGCGGCGACGACGTGACCGCCGGCGAGCGGGTCGTCGATGCGCACCGGGCACAGACCGGAGCCGCGTCAGGCGTCATGATGCCGATCCAGAGAGGGGGGCCAAGCTGGTGGTGGCCATGGCCGAGCAGGCCGTCGAGCTCGCGAACCGTATCTTGAACGGCACGGTGATCAGGCCCGACCCCGAAACGGACGACCGAATCCGAGCCCTCACCGATGTGGCCACCTCCGAGTTCCAATTCCTCGTCGAGGTAGCCCGCGCCGAGCTGGAGGCCGCCAGGATCGCCCTGGACCTGGACCCCGAGCCCAACGAGTATTTCGAGAGACTGCTGGTCCGGGCACTCGCAGCCTTCGAGACCGGTGTTGAGCACCTGGAGAACGGTAACCCCAGAGGCATCCAGCTGATCTGGAGAGCGGGGGTCGTCGGAGCGGTAATCGCGAGCTGAAGCCGCGCATCGCTGATAGCGACACTGTGTCGTCGACCATACGACGTCACGGGGAGCGCCGGGGGAGCGAAAAGCCCCCCGGCGTTTCCCGTATCCCTCATTTTCCCCACGTGCCTTCGGGGACACCGGTCCGGCACCATACCGGCCATACCCCGGCGCCATTCCCGATACGAATGTGACCCCGAACAGGTTTTCCTCGTCTAACGTATGGAGTCCCGGTAACTTTCCTTTAATGTCACAGGAAGAACTCAGCGACGGCGAGGTGGTCCGGCGAATCCTGGGCGGGAAGCACGAGATGTATCGCGTGCTGGTCCGGCGGTATCAGGATGTTCTGTACAGGCACGCCTATTGAATGGTGGATCAGCCGGACGAAGCGTCCGACATCGTGCAGAAGACCCTGGTGAGCGGCTTTCAGAAGCTGAACCGCTGCCGTGACCCGGAACGGGTCGGTGGCTGGCTCTTCCGGATCGCCGCGAACCTCTGTAAGGACTTCTTGAAGAGTCCGCGCAGGGCCGACCTCTCGCTAGATGGAGCGTCGGCAAAGCTGGCATTGGCCCTCGAGAGGCGAAAGGGGCCGACGCCGGACTCGGACCTGGAACGAGAGGAGTTGAAGCTACGGGTAAAGCAGGCGTTGGAGCGGCTGAGCCCGGAACAGCGTGAGGCCTTTGTGCTTAAACACTTGGAAGGTCGATCGTACGGCGAGATGGCAACCCTGCTGGGCGCCTCCAAGTCGGCTCTGAAGATGAGGGTGCTGCGTGCCCGAGACGAGCTGCAGACATTGTTGAAGGTGTACCAATGAACACTGAACTGAATGACTACCTGGATGGGGACCGGGAGCTCGAAGAGCTGAGCCCCGAAGTCCGTGGCGAGGCCGAAGCCTGGCAAAGGCTCACTGGAGAGCTGAGGGCCGACGAGCCGAAGCAGGCCCCACCCTGGATGGAGAACGCGGTCATGAGCGAGATCGCGTTGGCGAGCGCTCCCAAGGAGGGCGTTTTCGATTGGCTTCTGAGGCCCCGCGCCATCCGCCTGTCCCCGTTGACAAGCCTGGCCATGGCCGCGGCTGCCGTCGCGGTATTCGTGCTGCTACCGAACCGGCCCCCGGACGCGCAGCAGCTCGGGCCCGTCGCCATCACCGAGATCCTGGTGGAGTTCTCCCTCGAAGCCCCCGGAGCCACGACGGTTGCGGTGGCCGGTGACTTCAGCGGATGGGAGAGCGACTTCGTCCTCGATGACGCCGATGGCGATGGAATCTGGACCGGACGAATCCCGATCACGCCCGGAGTCCACCAGTACATGTTCGTCATCGACGGCACTGTTTGGGTCACGGATCCCAGGGCCCAGCGCTACTCCGACGACGGCTTTGGCAACCGTAACGCGGTTCTGGCCGTAACTCCCCCGGCATCGCTGTGAGCATGGGTATCCGACGCAGCGCTGGCGCTACAGCCCACGCCGCGGGGGCGGGAGCAATCCTCCTCGCGCTCTTATTGAGTCCTGCCGGTGCGTTGGGCCAGTGGGGTGACGTACGTATCGAGGTCGGAGGTTCCCGGGCGTTCGCTCCGTCGGGCACCGACCTCGCCGCCGCCACGTACATCACTGCGGGCCTGCAGGTGGATCGCTGGACGCCCTCGGGAAGTGGGTTCTTCGCGGGCATCTTCGGAGGGATGTCCACGAGCTCGATAGGGGGGGATTGGGGAAGCTTCGTCCTTGGCGGAGAGGCGGTGGCCGGTGCCGGTGGACCGGTGGAGTTCAGCCTGTCGACATCCGTATCGGGGTTTACGGTCGGGGGGCCATTCGTTTATGAAGCCGCAACGGTGGTTACACGCCCCGAGGTGCGCATCCCCGTGGGACCGGTCGCTATCGTCCTCTACGGCGAGGGTGGTAAGGGGCGGTCCAACATCGAGTTTCGGCGGGGCACTCGGGTGAGGGCATTCTCACAAGACCTCTGGCACTATGGTGGGGGGCCCGAGCTGCAGTTACGCCTCGGAAGGGTAGTGGCATCAGCGTCCTATGGGGTCCTGGAGACTGAGTCCTGGACGTACCGAAAGGGCGAGTTCGAGGTCCGCACCGGCACGACCCGATCACTCGTGGCAGCCACCCTCAGCGTGTGGGCCACGCCGCTCGGGACGGAGGCCACGGGAACCATCTCGGTGACGGTGCCGCTGGGTGGTCCCAACTGGTTCGCTCGGTTGGTGGGGGGCCGAACCGCCCCGGATCCGCTGGTGCAAAGCGAGCCCGGTGGACAGGGAGGCCTGGTCATCGGCCGCCGACTCGTCCGGTTCGATCCGGGAGGCGCTACACCGGTGGTAGTGTTACGATCGACGTCAGGAGGAGCCGCGGCCCAATTCCGTGTGGAAGACCGGGCTGCTCAGCGAATAGAGGTCCTGGGTGATTTCTCGGGCTGGGAGCCCCAAGCCATGGTTCAAGACGGCTCGGACTGGGTCCTGGAGATTCCGCTGACGGCCGGCACGTACCACTTCGGCTTTCTGGTTGACGGTGAGTGGTTCGTGCCAGAGGGGGCTCCCGGTCGGGTCAGCGACGACTGGGGACAGATGAATGCTACGATCGTTGTCCCATGAAGGGGGGACTTAGAATGAGTTACCACATGAAGCTAAAGAGAAGCCTCATCCTGGCAGCGGTTCTGGCTGCGGGCTCGGCGAATGCCGTGCTTGGACAGGATCAGGTGACGCGCATTCGGGAGGCCTACTCCCCCGATGCGGCGGCACAGATCGAGGCTGTCGTGGAGGCGGCTGGTCGCAACGGAGTCCCGGTGGCTCCTTTGTACGACAAGGCGCTCGAAGGGGCCGCGAAGCGGGTCCCAGTGGCCCGCGTCATGCCGGCTCTCCGAGAGTACTCGGGACGGATGGAGCGGGCTCAGGGTCTCCTGAGCGGCACACGTGAAGTGGCTTGGCTTGTGGCCGGAGCCGACGCCCTACGTCGTGGAGTCGCGGCCGACGCACTTACCTCGATCGGGCGGGACGCGGGTGCCCGGACTCCCATGGCGCTCGTGGTCATGGGCGATCTGGTGGAGGCCGGTGTGCCCGCCGGGCGGGCCATGGAAGTCATGCAGGAAGCATTGGTGAGGACCACGGGCGAGGAAGGCCTGCTGGACGTACCCACGGCACTGCGCCGACTGGTGCGTGACGGTACCCTGGCCCCGGATGCCGCAAGAGAGATGCTCAGGGCCATGAGGGATGGTGTACCCCTTCGCCGCCTGCGCGACGGAGCACCCAGGCGTCGCGATGCGCGTCCCCCCGCGCGGCCCGTTCCCCAGGGATCCGACCCGACTCGGGACAGGACGCCGGGTTAGATTCGTCTAACGAGGGACCTTGATGACCGTGTAGCTAAGCCACATGTTGCGGTCCATGTCCTCCAATCTGCGGTCGCCCATCACGCGGAACCGCTACGACGTCGTCATCGCCGGAGCACGTTGTGCGGGTGCCTCCACGGCGATGCTTCTGGCCCGTCAGGGGTTGCGAGTCCTCGTGGTCGACCCTGCGAACCGCGGAAGCGACACCTTGTCGACCCACGCGCTCATGCGGGGGGGCGTGCTCCAACTGCACCGCTGGGGCCTGCTGGATGCGATCCGGGCCGCCGAGACCCCCACCATCCGGACGACCACTTTCCATTACGGTGACGAGGCCATCGAAGTCTCGATCAAGGAGTGGGACGGTGTAGACGGGCTGTACGCTCCGCGTCGGACCGTCTTAGACGCGATACTCTGCGACGCCGCTCTGGCGGCCGGTGCCGAGGTGGTACACGGCTACTCCGTCGTCGATGTCCTTCGGGCTCCCGACGGTCGCATCCGCGGTGTGAACGTCGCCGGAGCCGACCGGCAGGTGATCGATGTGGCCGCCGATCTCGTCATCGGTGCCGATGGCGTCCGATCGCGCGTCGCGCGGATTCTGGAGGCCGAGCCCGACTACTCAGTCCTTCACACGACGGCCTCGATCTACGGCTACTGGAAAGATTTGGGGTGGGAGGGATTTCACTGGCTCTTCGACATTGGCGCGGCCGTGGGATCCATCCCGACGAATGACGACGATACGTGCGTTTTCGCTTCGCTTCCCCCGGCTCGTTTCGAGACAGAGCGAACGGATGGCCTGGACGCCGTTTACCACGCCCTGTTGAGCGACGTCTCGACGGAACTTGCACAAAGCGTCAACGAAAGCGAGATCTCCGGGAAGCTCCGGGCGTTCGCGGGCACGCCCGGCTTCCTCCGACGCTCCGCCGGGCCAGGTTGGGCCCTGGTCGGGGACGCGGGATACTTCAAGGATCCCATTACCGTGCACGGGATCACCGATGCCTTACGTGACGCCGAGCTTTTAGCTCGGGCCGTGGCAGAAGGTGGTGACGCCGCTTTGGCTGGCTATCAAGAGACCCGTGACGATCTGGTGAAGGGTCTTCTCGACGTCACGGCCCACATCGCCTCGTTCGAGTGGGATCTGGATGAGGCCAAGCAGGACCATCTTGTCCTCAGTCGAGAGATGAACGCGGAGGTCGACCTGCTGCAAACCTGGGACCAAGAGTTTGTAGAACCGCCCGCCGTGGCCTAGAAGGCTGTACTCCTTCAACAGCCTTTTAACCGACGGCAGAGGTTCTGTCGTCCGACGCGGGCTCGGAGGCGTGGCGTGGAGCAGCTCCGCCGAGGTAGGCCGCCAGGTGGGCGCTCAAGTCACGGGCATCGTCGCCGGCATCGTCGATGAGACTCGATTTTCGACGGCGCAGGAACGGGATGCCCATCAAGTACATGCCAGCGGCCTCGACCACGCCACCGTCGTGTCGGATGCGGCCTTTGCGATCGAAGACCGACACGTCGAGCCAGGAATGGTCAGGCCGGAACCCCGTTGCCCAGACAACGGTCTGGATCTCCCCACTGTTGAGGTTCATACCGAGCGGGGGTGATGCCACGACCCGGGTCGGCTCGAAGCGGTGCGGGGGAGGGACTTCCTCGCCGAGCGGGTTTTCAGTCACCCATTCGTCGATCGTGTCGAGCAACCGATTCATCTTGAGGTCGGACATCTCGCAGAGGTTCCGCAGCGCGCCCGAAACTGCGCCTTACCGTCGTTGATGCCGGCAAGACGACCGAGGAGCTTCACGCCGACGTCCGTCAACGAGTTGAGATCGACGGTGCGACGGTCGTCCGAGCCCGCGAGCTGAAGAGAGGGCACCCCCCGGACCCGATCGATGTTGTCGACCTCGGTATAGAACTCGTCGAGCACGCCGGCCGCATCCATCCACCACTCGATGTCTCTGCCACGGTAGACACGTGGCACCCGGATGTGCTCGCCCAGTGCGAGTGTCACGGGCCGACCCGAACGGTGGATCTCTGCGGCGATCTGGGTGCCGCTGGCCGATGCACCGACGACGAGCACACCTCCCGGCGCGAGTTGATCCGGATTGCGGTAATCCATCGGCGTGAACGTCGTGATCGAGGATGGCAACCCCTCCGCGACGGCCGGGACGCGCGCGACGGCACACGCTCCACTGGCGATGACAACCGTCCTGCATTGCCAGTCGCCCTGGGTGGTAGCGACCAAGTAGCCGTCGTCGACGCTACGCACCGAGGTGACGGTCGTGTCGGTCTGGACCGGAGCCGAAATCACCTCGGCATACCGCTCGATGAAGTCGATCGTCCCGGGCATCGTACGAAAGCCGTCGGGATCGTCGCCCTCGTAGCCGTAGCCCGGCAACCGGCTTTGCCAGTTGGGCGTGAGTAGCCGCAGCGAGTCCCACCGCTCGTTTTTCCACGAGTTGGCCACCTCGCCCCGCTCGAGGACCACATGGTCGATCGAGCGGTCGGCAAGACAGCGGCTCATGGCCAAACCGGCGTGGCCAGCCCCGATGACGACCGTAGTTGTGCGGGCGGGACCCGGTCGTCGAATCCCGCTTTTCGGCGTCAGCTGACTTCGACCGTGACGTTCGTGGGGTTCGTGATCGCGTCGTAGACGGCCGACCGCTTTTGCGACTGGGCGACGATCGCCTTGATCTCGTCGGGTGTCGCATCAGCGTCGATGTTGTACGTCACCCTGATGCCGTCGAAACCGTTCCGTACCTCACTGTCCATGCCGAGGATACCTTGGATGTCCATCCCGCCCTCGACCGTCGCCGTAACGGAACGCAGCTGGATCTCACGAAGCTGGGCGACGGACGCGATGCCAGCGGTGAGGCAGCTCGCCAGACCGGCCAGCACGATCTCGACCGGCGTCGCACCACGGTCTTCCGACGCGAAGACCTCGGGGTGGTCGGCGTCGAAGGAAAATGTGGTTCTGTGGTGCTGCTCCTCACCAAGTCCGAAGAAACCCTCCACCGTGGAGCGACTGTGGGTGCCCTCCATCCACTCACACTTCGCCCGCCACTGGAACTGGGCGGCCTCGGGGGCTTCGGACAGCGCTTTCCTCGCGTCGAGTAGTGCGTCGACGTTCACGCCGTTGTTGATAGGGCTCATCTCAGGGGTGCTCATCACTGACTCCTTGCCTCGTTGTGTAGGGGAAGTGGAGGATCGATCCACTTCGACCCGGACGGCGGGGGCCCTCACATTACGGCCTTGAAACACAACGTCGCAACTCCCCCCCAATGAAGACCTCGTTTGGCAGCCCGTCGGGCCAGGTCGGGAGATTCTTCTGTGCTGAACTTCCGACTCAGGACACCAGAAGCCGCTTCATCTCGGCGACAGCTCCGGTCTCCGCGACGCGACTGGTCTCGATGGCCTCGGCCAGGCGGGCCAGTTCGGGCCCTTGGCCCCCCGCTTCGGGCAACCGTCGATTGGCACCGCCCATGGCTCGCACTGCGTCGAGGAGGAGGTCGTGGAGTCGCTGGCGAGACACTTCGATGGCCTCCAGGGCCCCCGTACGTCTGACCAGGTCCCCAGCGCTCTCGGCCCCTTGACTCGCCATCACACGTCCCGCCTCTTCGACCCGCGCCAGATCCGTGGCGGCGTCCCCGGCGAGGGACAGAAGCTCGGACGTATCCTCCACGATGTCCACGTCCCCGGTAGCTGCCGCCCTCTTCCAGAGGAGACGTCCCAGGCGGACCACATCCGAGAGGAGAGCGCGCGGGGTCCCCACCGGCAGGCTCATGAGAGCCGCCACCAACCACTCCTCTACGTCGTGAGGGAGCCACGGCTCGCTCTTACGATCACATGCGACCGGTCGTCGCAGATGGAGTTGAGCCAGGATCCAGAGAAGGCCGGCGTAGAGAGGGCTCATGAGGAAGAGTAGGTTACCCGAGAAGAAACCGACCAGGGGGCCCACCATCAGCACGGACAAGAGCACGAGACCCAGGCGGGGCGGAATCGGAGCCACGCCCCAGCGTTTTGGAATCACTTGGGTCGGCACGCCCTCGTGGGCGAAGGCCTCGAAAACCTGCTTGGCAGCCGACAGAGGCACGGAAGCCAGCGGCAGATGGCCCCTCGCCGCTAAATCGAAGGCCTCCCACTCGACCCCGGGTGGCAGGATGCCCTGCAAGCGCTCGACGACGCTTGCGCGCTCAGCCTTCCGAATGGTTTGGCCCACGAACACGAGACCGTCGCCAGTGCGACTCGCGCAATCGAGGCAGACCGCGAGGTGGAGAGTGTCTGGGCCGTCGCAGAGAACGCAGGAGCCAACCTCCCTCTCAGGAATCGTGATCTCGCTCATTGAGCCTCGATCTCCGCGATCATGTTCAAGGCGCTCCGACGCCAGCCGTCATCCGGATCGTAGTACTCGAGGAAGCTCACGAGGTGCTTATGGGCCCATCCGTAATCGCCCAGGGCGTAGCGCGCGGCCCCAGCGTGATAGAGGGCCATGTAGTGATTGGGCCAGAACTCCACCACCAGCTCCATGATGGGGCCGGCTGCAAGGTCGTCACCGGCGTCCGCAACCGGATGTCCGACGTTGAAGACCACTCCGGCCGCATTCCATCGTTGATCCTCGGGCAGTTGGAGAATCCGCTCCCTGGCCGTCTCGATACGCCCAGCGAGGGCGTAGCACGCGGCTTCGAACGCGGTGCCGTCGGCGGATCGGGGTGCCGGGCTCCGGGTGATCTGGGTGGCCACCTCCACCGGGTTGCAGTAGGGCTTCATGGAGCGGAACCAGCTCGCCGCATCCGTGGGATCAACTTCGGGCTCGCCCTCGACGGTGATGGTGACGGTGAAGGGATCATCGGAGCCCGTGACCGTAGCTGGCGGGTGATCGGAGATCGCCCCGGGATCGGGAGCCCTCACGAGATACACCAAGCTCAAACCAACGTAGAGAAGTCCTAGGAAATAAATCTTACGCACCGTCGCCTCCAGGTCCTGAATCGTCTTGCTGCTGTCTTGGAGGGGGACGTTTGAAACCCACTTTCTTGCACACCCCTCGGAGAGCCGTGAATTAAGATCGCAAGGCTCGTGCCACGTACGGTGGGATCTGGGGGGCCGAAAAGGCCCGGAATCCGGCGCCGATCAGGCGAGTTCGGCCTCTTCGGCTCTAGCATGTCCGGAAAAAGTGGCCAAAAACGGCACGGTGTGGCGATCGCGGGGCCGCTGTTGAGACATAATTTCGGGGGGCCGGCTTCAAACAATTTCATGGTAATGTGGATCGAGCGCCCACATCTTTTACCATGACCAACCGACTGGCCTTTCGACTCCGCAACGCGCTGTGCTCCGCATTTAGCATCTCGCTCGTGGCGTGCGCCGCCCGCACATCTCCGGCGACACCGGCGCCTGAAACGGTAGCGGTAGTCGACACGGTGGTGGTCCGCGCGGCCGTGGACTCCGAGCTCGAACAGCGCGTCGCCACACTTCAGCTCCAACTCCTGGAACGCACCGCTCAGGTCGAAGACGTCCAACGTCAACTCGACGCAGCGCGACAGGAAGTCGTACGCCAAATGGCACAATTGCAGACTCTTGCCAGTCGTGCGAACGCGGCGTCGGCGATGGCGGAGGCGGAGATCGGCGTGGAGGCCCTGACCGCCGCTGAGGGAGATCAGGAAGTGCCCGAGGCCGCCCAAGCACGGCGTTTCTTGGAGCTCAGCACGACCGAGTTCGCAGATGAGAACTACGCCGGCGCGCTCTACCTGGCGGGCCAAGCCCGCAGCGTGGCCCGCGCCGCCGAGTTCCGCCTCACCAATGTAGGCCAGGGGGACCGGCAGCCCAGTGAAGTGCTGTTCGCGCTGCCGGTGCCACTCGAAACGGCGCGACGCAGCAACGTACGTACGGGGCCGGCGCTTACGTTTCGTGTGCTCGACACGCTCGATCCCGGTACCCCGTTGGTGGGGCACTCGCATACGGAACTGTGGGTGCGGATCACCGACGACCAGGGACGTGAGGGCTGGATCTTCCATGACCTCGTCGCGAGCCCACGCGAGGGTGGCCGGTAATTAAGACTCGTCCGTCTTCTTCGTTGTCTTCTTCGTCGTCCCGGTTGGCTTCGTCGTCGTCTTCTTCGTCCCCGTTGGCTTCGTCGTCGTCTTGTTTGTTTTCTTCCTTGATGTTGCTGCGGTCGTCCGGCCGCCACCACTCGCGCGCACCACCCGGTCACGTCCATCACGCTTGGCCTGGTAAAGTGCCTCGTCAGCCGAAACGATCAAGGACTCGGGTGAGTCCCCGTCGGTGGGAAACTCGGCGACGCCGGTGCTCACTGTCAGCGTGACCGACCGCTCCCCGACAGTCACACTGCGCTCGGCCAGCCGCTCCCGGATTCTCTCCGCTGCCTTGACCCCCCCGTCGATGCCCGTGTTCGGCATCACGACCAGGAATTCCTCCCCTCCGTAGCGCGCGACGTGATCCACCTCGCGCATCCCCTCCTGAAGGACCTGTGCAACGGCCCTGAGAGCCTCGTCTCCCGCGATGTGGCCGTGGGTGTCGTTGAACTTCTTGAAAAGATCGACATCGGCCATGAGGATGGTGAACGACTTTTTCGAGCGGCGCGAACGCCGTATTTCGTTCTGCAGCTTCTCCATCAGGTGCCTGCGGTTCGAAACTCCCGTGAGCGGGTCGGTCACCAGCAACTCCTCCAGCTGCTCCCGTCCTTCGCGGAGGCGGTCGACCATCCCGTTGAATACTTCGGTGAGGTAACCGACCTCGCCCCGGCCCACGGGCAGATCCACCTCGAGGTCACCCGCCGCAACTTCCGCGGCACCCGTGGTGAGCCGGTTCAGCGGACGCACGATCAGGAGGCCCAAACCGTACGCGATGAAGCCGACCACGACCAGGAGCCCCATGACGAGGAGCGCAGTCACGTCGCGGAGCTGCACGACCTGCGCATACGCCTCGTCCGCGGGGATCTCCGCCACTACCGCCCAATCCAAGCTCGGGACCCGCCTCAAGGTGCCGAGGACCTCGCTTCCGGAAAAATCGGTATACGTGACGGGCCTGCGGCCGCTCGAAAACAGGAGTTGCGTCGTGGCGGGCGTGAGCTTCCGGTCTGCGAACGGCCGCGTGTCGGTGCGTAAACTGAGGATCGTGGTGCCATCCGGCGCGATCACGTACAAATTGCCCGAATTACCCGGGGCGAAGACCAGCAGGATGGACCGTACAGCGCGGTACGTGATGTTGGCGACGAACGCGCCCACGAAGGTTTGGTCGGCAGCGGTGACCGGGACGGCAACGGTCATGAGCGGTTGTCCGAACCCCTCGTCGAAGTACGCGTCCCCAATCACCGTCTGGCCCGTCACCACGCGGTCGAGCCAATCGGATGTGAGATGAATCTTGCCTGGGTGCTCGGCACTCGTTGCGAGCCGCTTGCCCTGGGGGTCAACCACGATCAACTCGTTGTAGTCCGGGAACCGCTCCCCGACCGACGTGAGGTAATCGTAGAGCCGAGCATCCCCTTGACCGCCGCCGTCCGCCTGTAGAGCACGCTCGATGTTCTCGCTTACCACGTAGGAGCTCGCAAAGACCCGAACGTCGTAGAGGCGCTCCTTGAACCAGAGGTCGAGCTCGCGTGCGGTCTGCGCACCCACGCTCTGAAGCTCTTCGTTGATTCTTTCGGTCAGGGCGTCACGGTTCTGGCCGTACGAGATCCAGGCCATGGCCAGGGAGGGGATCAGCGTGGATAACAAGGCGAGGCCCATGATCCGGCTCTTGATGTTCTGAAGCCGGAATACTTTAGGGACCTTGTCGATGACGGCTCCGCCGATCCGTAGCTGTTTTGGGGGCATACTTCGAAGATACCGCTCGCCGGAACGCCCTGTACACGATTATTTGATGCGGAGGTTGTCGTCTCTTCGGGATGTCTCTCGGGACTGCCTTCATCGAGAAGCACAAGGTGGACAGGGGGGCGGGAGAAGAGCTCAGTCGTAGGGACGGGGGCAACCCAGCCGTGGAAAAAACCATTACACCTCGGCGGTCTCGGGCCTATAGTGGAATCATCGGCATTCGATCAATCTCACGAAGGTCGAGCCGTCGCGGCCAACTGAGTACAATCCGCCATCCCGTCTCTCCGGAGTCCGACTGATGCAACCGTTCTTGATGGCCGTCACTACCCTGATCCATGGCCTGTTCACTTCGATGGTCTTGTTGGTGCTGGCCGATGTAGCGTCACCGACGTTCAACGTCGAAGAGATCCCGGCATGGACCGGGGGTCAGTCAGTGGTCGTCTTCGTGACCGTTCTGGCGGTATCGTTCGCGCTGGGAATCGTCATGCACACGATCTCGCGAGGGCTCTTCCACAAGCAGAAACAGAAGTGGACCCTGGACGTGTTGGCAAGCGGGGCGATGGAAAGCCGCCTGGCGAGCCTCAGCAAAGCCTACCCCTCCCCGGGGGGCTCATGAAGGATCTGGAGCTTTGTGGGGTTACGCGAAGGCAGCGCTTCAGACCGTGGACCTCGTGAACCGAGACTTCAGCGCGGCACGCCCTAACCAGCTCTGTCTCGGACCTCACGTACGTGGGACGAGTCATGCGTTCATGCGTTCAGCCGCCGCACGTCGGTTGGCGTGTCTCGAACTCACTCGCAGTGAGGCGCTCTCGAGCAGGCGATCTGTGAACGCGACGACGCAGCGCCTGGTGCATCACAGAAGAGTACCTGTCGAGCTACACCGTGGCGCTGGCGGGCATCGAGCCCTGGAGCCGAGGGGACTCGTATGACAACGCCCTGGCCGAACGATCATTGGGCTCTACAAGACCGAGCGTCCACGTGGAACCTCGAAGCATCGAACTCGCCACCCTCGGGGTCTGGTGGTTCAATCACCATCGCCTCTTCGAGCCGCATGGCCATATTCCCCCGCCGAGTACCGAGTCAGAACGCTCCAGTCGAGCCTCTGACACTCAAGTCAAACAGGATGAACCCGACCCAGTTATGCGGAGTTGTGGGAAGAAGGGGAAGGGACGGAAGGCAAGCACAACCAAGCGTGGAGGGCAGCCATGTTCATGCAGGGCGTGGAGTACCAGGTTATGGTCCGCGCACCCCACGTCTTCGCTACGATCCAGGTGTATCGCGAACAGTACCGGATGGCCAGGGGATTCATTCTTCCGTTGGCAGTCCTGGCCTTCATCCTTCCCTTCTGGGCTCCCGTCGCTGCCCTCGACGGCGCCGGGTCGATCGGACCCTTCCCGATCATCCGCTCTCAGGCTTTTATGGTGAGTCTCTTGGCCTTCGCAGTGACTTTCCAAGCGTTTCGGGAGCGGGCGTACCGGTACGCCGCCGCGAAGGCCCAGGCGTGGGTGACGCTCGAAGGAATCGACACGAAAGACCGCAACGTTTCACCTTCCTCGACAGCAAGCCCGAAGAAGAGTGTTAGCCCCCCGACGCCTTCGTCGCCCACACCTTGAGCGAAGCGCTCTTCCCGGCGCAGCCTCTCATCGTCAGATTCGCCGGGAGCTCACCCCCACCACCATTGCATCCCCGTACGAGTAGAACCGGTACCCCTCGCGGATCGCCGCGCTGTACGCCTCCATCGTCCTCTCGTACCCGCCGAATGCGGCCACCAGCATCAGGAGCGTCGACCGTGGTAGGTGAAAGTTCGTAATCAGCGCGTCCACGACCTGAAAGTGATGCGGCGGACGGACGAACAGATCCGTCACCCCACACCCCTTCCCCACCACCCCCTCGCGGGATGCACTCTCGAGCGTGCGCACCACGGTGGTGCCCACCGCCCAGATCCGCCTCCCCTCCCCGCGGGCAGCGTTGATCGCTCCCGCCGCTCCGGCCGAAACGAAGTACCGCTCGTCGTGCATCTCGTGCTCGGCCGGATCCTCGGCCTCCACGGGGCGGAACGTTCCCACCCCCACGTCCAGAGTGATCGCCACGCGCTCCACCCCCTTCGTGTCGATTTTGTCCAGTAACTCGGCAGTGAAGTGTAATCCGGCCGTGGGTGCAGCCACCGACCCCGGGACACGGGCGTACACGGTCTGGTAGCGCTCCCGGTCCAACGCCTCATCGTCCCGCTCGAGATAGGGCGGCAGTGGCACGTGGCCGTGTCGTTCCAAAGCCTCCCGCACAGAACCCTCGACCGCGAGCCGAACGATCCGCCCGCCCCCCGGCGCCCCATCCACGATCTCCACATCGAAGCCTGCCGCGATGTTGACGACCCGGCCGGGCTTGAGCTTACCACCGGGCCGCACCAGCGCCTCCCAGAGAGTGGCCTCGTCGTGGCCGGCGCCACCCTCCGAACCGACCTCCGCGCCCGACTCATCCCTGTCCGCCCACGGCCGAAGGAGCAGAATCTCCGAAGGCGCCCCGGTGGGCTTTCGACCCAGCAGCCGCGCGGGCGCTACCAGGCTCTCGTTCACGACCAGGACGTCGCCTGGGCTCAGCAGGTCCACCAGATCCGAAAACACCCGATGCTCGAAGGGCACACCGTCCCGCGGCACGACCAACAACCGGCTCTGGTCCCTGCGTTCGGTCGGATACCGTGCGATCCTCCCTGGAGGGAGCTCGTAATCGTAGTCGGAGACCCTTGAGCCGTCCTTCACCCGTCTAGCCCGCCGATCGACACATCAGAGCGCATTAGGAACGGCTACACGTTCCCGCGGAACACCCAGCCTCCTCACTCGAAGAGCGACGGCTGCCCACCCCCCGCTCCATGCTCGCCCCCGGCTTCGCCGTCGGTGGGCGGCTCGTACCCGAACCGCTTGTACGCCCTCACCGTCGCCACCCGCCCGCGGGACGTCCTCATGAGGAACCCCTCCTGGATCAGGAACGGCTCGTAGACCTCCTCCAGAGTCGAAGCGTCCTCACCCATCGCAACGGCCAGCGTTTCGAGCCCGACGGGGCCGCCCTCGAATTTCTCGATCAGCGTTTGGAGCACCCGTCCGTCCATCTCGTCGAGCCCGTACTCGTCCACGTCCAGCATTCTTAGCGCCTCCTCGGCGACGGTCGCCGTGATGACGCCCTCGGCCTTCACCTGGGCGAAGTCGCGCACTCGGCGAAGCAGCCGGTTGGCCACCCGCGGCGTTCCCCGCGCGCGGCGCGCCAGGATCTGGGCCCCCTCGGACGAGCACTCCACGCCCAGGATCTCCGAACTCCGCGCCACGATCACCGCCAGCTCCTCTGGGGGATAGAAGTTGAGCCGCTGGATGATCCCGAAGCGGGCCCGCATAGGCGCCGTGAGGAGCCCGAAGCGGGTGGTCGCGCCCACGAGCGTGAATTTGTCGATGTCCATCGTCATAGTCTGCGCCCGGGGGCCGTCGGCCAAGCGGATCTCCACCCGGTAGTCCTCCATGGCGGGATACATGAACTCCTCGATGATGGGCCGGAGCCGGTGAATCTCGTCGATGAAGAGGACGTCTCCCTCACGCTGATTGGTGAGCATACCCACGAGGTCCGCCGGCTTCTCCAGCACGGGCCCCGACGTGGACTTGAAGTTCACGCCCATCTCGCGTGCGATCAGCGACGCCAGCGTGGTCTTGCCGAGCCCCGGCGGGCCGTGGAAGAGCAGGTGGTCTAGCGGTTCCCGGCGCTGCTTGGCCGCCTCGATGGCGATGCTCAACGCCTCACGGACCTTGTCCTGGCCAATGAACTCATCGAGACGCTGGGGCCGGAGCGAGGGCTCCGCCACGGTGTCTTCCTGAAGGACCTCCGGTGTGGTGATCTCGCTTCTGCCGGTCATCGTCTGGTCCCCACCGACCGTCGCTCGCTCGTCGACCGTCGCTCGCTCATCGCCCGTCGCTCACTCATCGTCCGTCTTCAACGCTTCGCCAAAGCCCGGCGAACCAACTCGTCGGTGCCCGTCGCCTCGCCCTCGCCTAACGCGCGTCGGACAGCGGCGTCGGCATCCGCAAACGAGTACCCCAGCGCCACGAGTGCTCCGACCGCCTCTTGAACCCCGGGGCCTGTTCCGTCGCGGCCGTCCGGGCCGGCGGCCCTGACAGCCAGGTCCTCGACCTTGTCGGCGAGCTCGAGCACGATCAGCTCGGCCGTCTTCTTCCCGACGCCGCTCACCTGCATGAGGGCGTTCACGTCCTTTTCGGCCAACGCTTTCGCGAGCCGCCCCGCCGAATACGTGGAGAGCATGGCCAGCGCCACCTTGGGCCCCACCTTCGGTGCCCCCAGAAGCCGTACAAAGAGTTCACGCTCGAACGGTTCTATGAAACCGTAGAGCGTCACCGAGTCCTCCCGCACCAGCTGGAGCGTGCGGATCTCGAAGTCGGGGGTCGGCGGCTTCGGTAGCCGTTGGAGGATCGACAGGGGGATCTTGATCTCGTAGACGACGCCCCCGGCGGTCTCCACCTCGACGTGATCCAGCTCACGGGAGATGAGCGTGCCCTTCAGCCGGCTGATCACTGAAACGCCCCCATGACACAATGGCAGAGTGCTGCTGCCACGCCGTCGGCTGCGTCGGCCGGCGAGGGCGGGGCCTTGAGCCGGAGCTGCTGCTGCACCATGAAGCCTACCTGATCCTTGGTCGCGTTACCGTTTCCCACCACGGCCTTCTTGATCGCCCTTGGCGAGTACTCGGCGATCGGAATCTCGCTGAGCGCCGCCGCGAGCAGTATAGCGCCGCGCGCGTGTCCGAGCTTGAGGGCGCTCTGCACGTTCTTTCCCTGGAAGACGTCCTCCACCACGACCACCGACGGGGCGTGGCGGATGATCAGCTCCGTAACCGCTTCGTAGATCTCTCGAATCCGAACCGCCAGCGCCTCTCCCGACGACGTACGCACCACCCCGCACTCCACCAAGGAAACGGCGCCGCCGCCCTCGTTGGCGACAACGCCGTATCCGGTGACAGCCGTTCCGGGATCGATCCCGAGAATCAGCTCGGTACTCAATTAGAGGCCTGCACTACATGGCCTGGGCGAGGATCTCTTCGTCGATATCCGCGTTGGACGAGACCTGCTGAACGTCGTCGATGTCGTCCAGGGCATCCATGAGCTTGATGAGCTTCTCGGCATCCCTACCCTCGACGCGGATCTCGTTCTGGGGAATCCAGACAAGCTCGGCGCGCGCGAACTCGATCCCGGTAGACCTCATGCCCGCCTGCACTTCGTGAAACCCGCCGGGGTCGGTCGTGATGATGAACTCGTCGTCCGCCGGCTCGACATCGTCCGCCCCTGCCTCGATCGCGGCTTCGAAGACCGACTCCTCGGAGTAACGCGAGGCCTCCACGTAGATCTGACCCTTGCGGTCGAACTGCCAGCCTACGGAACCCGTCGTTCCCAGGCTGCCCCCGAGCTTGGTCAGGACGTGTCTCACGTCGGCCACCGTCCGGTTCTGGTTGTCGGTAAGCGTCTCGATGTAGAGGGCCACCCCACCAGGGCCGTAGCCCTCGTAGGCAACTTCTTCGTAGCTGACGCCCTCGAGCTCTCCCGTGCCCTTCTTGATGGCCCGGGTGATGTTGTCCGCGGGCATGTTGCCGGCCTTGGCGTTGTCCACGGCAAGGCGAAGGCGCGGGTTGAAGTTGGGGTCGCCGCCACCATCCCGGGCCGCCACTGTGATCTCTCGGATCAGCTTGGTGAAGATCTTCCCGCGCTTTGCATCAGTCGCCGCCTTCTTCCGCTTGATGGTGGCCCACTTGCTATGTCCGGACACCGCAACTGCCTCCTTCTCTCACTTCCTCTTCCGACCCACCTTCCGGTTCCGGCCCCTGCCCCCGCGCGTCCGGCCTCGGCTTCCTGACGGTTAGTGAGCCGCCACTGCCTCTTTCGACGCCGCGATCACCTTGGGCACCTCTAGCTCCGGGACGGCCTCGTACCTCGAAAAGCTCCGGCTGTGGTGTGCCCGTCCCTGAGTAATGGCACGGAGCGCGGTGGAATACTTATAGAGCTCCGCCTCGGGCACCAAGGCCTTGACCGTTGTGCGTCCCGCGGTGGGCTCCATCCCCAGCACCTTTCCACGCCGCTGATTCATGTCACTCATGACGTCGCCCACGTAGCCATCGGGCGTGGTCACCGTGACCTCGATGATGGGCTCTAGGATCACTGGGCGGCACTTCTGGGCGACGTTCCTGAACGCGGTAGAGCCGGCCAGCTTGAAGGCAATGTCGCTCGAGTCAACCGCATGGTAAGAGCCGTCGTAACACTGCGCCTCGAAGTCGACGCACTTAAAACCGGCGAGGACTCCCCGAGCGGCCGCCTCTTGGATGCCCTTGTCCACGGAGGGGACGTACTTGGTTGGGATCACCCCGCCCTTGATGGAATTGACGAATTCGTACCCCTCGCCTGCCCTACGTGGTTTGAGCCGAATCCAGCAATCCCCGAACTGCCCGCGTCCGCCCGACTGCTTCTTGTGCCGCCCCTGTCCCTCGGCCTCTTTCGTAATGGTCTCGCGGTAGCCGATCTTCGGTTGCTCCATGAGTACGGACACGCCGTACTTCCGCTTCAGGCGCTCCATCTGAACGGCCAAATGCAGCTCGCCCAGACCCCGAGCGATGGTCTGGTGAAGCTCCGGGTCGAACTCGGCCAGAAACGTCGGGTCCTCTTCGTGCAGCTTGGGAAGGACCACGCCCAGTTTGTCTTCGTCTCCCCGGCCCTCGCCCCGAAGCGCCATGGCGATCTCCGGCTTCGGGAAGGCGATCTTCTCGAGGATCACGGACCGGGACATGTCACAAAGCGTGTCGTTGGTGTGGGCACCCTTGAGCTTCGCGACCACTCCGAGGTCCCCGGCGTGAAGCTTGGCGACCTCGAGGCGGTCCTTCCCCATTGCTATCGAGAGGTGGTTCAGCTTTTCGGTGCTTCCACGCTCCCCGTTCTTGACCTCCTGCCCGTTGGTGACCGAGCCGCTCACGACGCGGAAGTAGGACATCTCTCCAATGTGGGGCTCCGAGGCCGTCTTATAGATGAGAGCGGAGAAGGTCTCCTCATCGGAGGGCGACAGGTGCACCTCCTCCTCCATGCCGGCGCGCTGGGCCGTCTCGCCGCCCGCTTCGGCGGGGCTGGGGCAAAGCTCCATAAGCCCCTTGAGCAGGGCTTGCATGCCGTACGAGCGCTCCGCGGATCCGCAGAAAAGCGGGACGATATCCCCACTCGCCACACCATTGTGCATGGCTTTGATGGCCTCTTCCCGGGTTATCTTGCCCTCCTCCAGATAGCGGTCGAGAAGCGCTTCGTCCGTGGTGGCGAGCGTCTCCTGGAGCTCGGTCTCCCACTCCTCGAACTTGGCCTGGAGCTCCTCGGGAACGTCGACCTCGTCGTACTCGCTCTTCTCGGTTCCAGCCTTATAAATGTGGGCCCGCTCACTGAATAGGTTGATGATGCCGCGGAAGTCGGCACCCTCTCCGATGGGGATCTCGACGGGCACGACCTTTTCGGTGAGCCGCGCTTTGATATCCTGGTACACACGCTCGAAAGAGGCGTGATCCTTGTCCATCATGGAGACAAAAAAGAACCGGGGTACTCCCCGGTCTTCCGCGTACTCCCAGACGGTTTCGGTGCCTACCTCCACCCCGGAGGTGGCGCTCACGACAATTACCGCGGAGTCCGCCACCCGGATCGCCGCCAACGTCTCGCCGACGAAATCCATGAAGCCCGGAGTGTCCAGCAGGTTGATTTTGGTGCCAGAGTACTCGCAGAACGCCGGCGTGCACTGAAGCGAAATCCCGTGGCTCGCCTCCTCTGGCGTGTACATCGTGAGCGCGTGTCCCTCGTCGACATTTCCCTTCCGTCGTGAGGAACCGGCAGTGTAACAGAGCGCGTCGATGAGGCTGGTCTTCCCGGCTCCGCCGTGGCCCAGAACGGCAACGTTCCTGATCTTATCCGTCGTATGCTCTTTGGCGAACGCCACGTATACCTCCTACCCAATGTGCACGGTATCACTTTTCTTTTGGGGGTGATTGTAGGCCGAACAGCCGATCTCGTCCAGATGAGGACGGGGCCAAGAGTGGGTCTACCGACGAGGCGCAGGCTACGGGGAGCTGCGGCGACACTCAGTTCGTGCGGTGCTTCTTCGACACCTGGTCGAGCAACTGCCTTTCTTGCTCTGTGAGGGACGCCATCCCCTCTGCCGAGATCTTGTCCAGTACTCGATCGACGGCGTCCAACGCCGTTTTCTCGGCGGCGTCGTCGCTCGGCCGGTTCAGCCCACCCTGGGCTGCTTCCCGCTCCTCTCGAGGAACGATCGCGAACCGCCGCGCGCGAGCGGCCTTGCCCATACTCTGAATCGCCTGCGAGGCACGCCAATCGGTCTTCAGGTAGATGACGCCCGCAAGGAGGCCGCCGAGATGGGCGAAGTGGGCGACACCGCCGCCCCCGCCGCTGAAAGCGCTAGAGAAACTGATCACAAAGAAAAAAGCTACGAGCCACTTGGCCGGCACTGGAAAGATCCCCCACACATAAATGGGAGCGTTGGGCCATGCCATGGCGAACGCCAGCAGGACGCCGTAGACCGCTGCCGACGCACCGATGATCGGATACGATACGAAGAGGAAGCTGAGCGCTACACCTCCGAGGCCGCACACCAGATAGTACCGGATGAACTCCTTCGAGCCCCACTTCGATTCGAGGGGCGGGCCGAAGAAGAAAAGCATCAGCATGTTCCAGAAGACGTGCCAGAAGTCGCCGTGGAGGAACATGTAGGTGAACGGAGTCCACGGACGAAGCAAGAACTTGGCGGGCTGGAAAGAGAACCACTCGAGGACGAATTCTCGGCCAATGACCCAGGTGAGCGCAAATACGACCGCATTCGCGATCAGCAGCCGCTTGACCCATGGAGTCAATTGATAGCTGAGGTTCATCCCACCACCCCGGTTATATCCGGCACCTCTCAAAGCCCCTTCTCCACCTCAGGGTACTGAGAAAAATTAGACCGCGATCTCGAACTCAAACCCCCGTCCTTACGAGCAGGTTCCGGCGAGCGCCGGACGGGGTGCCGCGGCGCACCCGCACGTGATACGTCATACCCGTGCAGAGCCTTCCTCATACCGGTACGGAGCTTCATTTAGGACGACGTTCTTCCGGCGCGTTCGGCCGCCATGCGCACGATCCGATCGCACAACTCCGGGAAGGTCATGCCCGCCGCGTGCGCGGCCTTGGGAAGGAGGCTGTTCGCCGTCATCCCCGGCAGGGTGTTGGCCTCCAGACACCAGGCCTCGCCCTTCCCATCGACCATGAAGTCGACGCGAGAAAAATCCCTGAGTCGTAGCAGGCGATGCACCCGGAGGGCTCGTTCCCGAAGCGTCTCGGCCAAGGCGTCCGAGATCTCAGCCGGGAAAACCTCGTCGGCCATTCCCGCCTGGTACTTACACTCGTAGTCGAACAACCCATGCTCGGAAACGATCTCGCCAACTGGCAGAGCCTCCTCCCCCAGGATTCCCACGGTGAACTCACGCCCGGCGACGAAGGCTTCATACATCATGTCCGAAGCCTCGCCGCTCTCGGAAGCGCCGACGGCTTCCAACCTGATCCTGTCCTCCACTTGGGCAGCATCGTCGAGTAGGTACAGGCGGACCGACGAGCCGCCCGCCACTGGTTTGGCGATGAGGGGCAGACCGAGCCGCTCGACCGCCTCCTGGGCGGTGGGGTTCACCAGCCAATCCGGCGTCGGGATTCCGGCGTCCCGGAGGATGCGCTTGGTGACGTCCTTGTCCATGGCGAGGCCACTGCCAAGCATGCCGGTGCCCGCGTATGCGACACCCCCCAGGTCGAGCAGAGCTTGAAGAGTACCATCCTCGCCCATGCCCCCGTGGAGCGCCAGAAAGACTACGTCAGCCGAAGCGCCACGTACGTCTTCAAGCCCGAAACCGCCACCCGGAGAACCGATCTCCTCGTGATCCACGAGCTTGGCGCCGTCGGACGCGCCGGAATGGCCTGACGCAGCGGCCCTTCTGGAAGTGCCCGGCGGCAAGACCCCCACGCCCTCGGTGAGGATCTTGGCCTCGTCCTCACGGGTCAGTGCCCCGCCGGCCGAGTCGAGCGCAACCACATCGTGCCCCGCTTGCCTCAGAGCGTCGGCCACGTTGCAGCCGGACGCGAGAGAAACCTCGCGCTCCTCCGACTCGCCCCCGAGCAGAACGACAACCCTCATCGGAGGGGCACCTGTCCCGCCGGCCCCCATCAGCCGGTTGCGCCCGTCAGGTCACGGATCAGGTCGTACCGGGTGAGGATTCCGCTGATCTCACCGTCATCCCGGACGAGAACAGCCGAGTTCTTCCGAGTCAGTAATTGGGCCGCCCCCTCGGCGTCCGTATGGCTGTCCACGACCGGAAAGGGCGAATCCATGATCGACTCGACAGGTCGGTCCAGGAGCTCAGGATCCTCGATCACAGAGGACATCAATTCGCCATCGGTCAGCGAGCCCACGCATTCACCCTCAAAGAGGACGGGCAACTGTGACACGTTGTGCGACGTGAGCGTCGAGAGAGCGACGCGCACCGGGGTGGTGGGCTGAACTGTGATGAGTCCCGGAAGATCACGGTCCTTTCCGGCTACCAGGTCATGGGCGCTGGGGTGCGCCCGCTTCATAAACCCGTTCTCCCTCATCCAATCGTCATCGTAGACCTTGGTGAGGTAGTGCTCACCCCAGTCGGGAAGTAGGGTCACGATCACTGTGCTTTCGCCGGCCTCCTCCGCAACCTCGAGGGCGGCGTGCACCAGAAGTCCGGCCGAGCCTCCAGCGAAGAGACCCTCCTCCCGGGCCACGCGGCGCGTCATTGCGAACGACTCGGCATCGGTCACGGTCACCCAGCGATCCGTAACGCTCAAGTCCAATGCGCCCGGAATCTTGTCGTTGCCGATCCCCTCGACCTTGTAGGGCTGGCCCTCGGTCATCTCTCCCGTATCGAAGAAGGCTTTCAGGATCGATCCCTCGGGGTCCACACCCACGATCTGGACGTCCGGGTTCTGCTCTTTGAGGTACCGACCGACACCGGTAATCGTCCCCCCCGTGCCGGAACCCGAGAGAAAGTGAGTGACTTTTCCTTCCGTCTGAGCCCAGATCTCGGGACCGGTCGTCTCGTAATGCGCCTGCGGATTCGCCAGGTTGTGGAACTGGTTGGCCAGTATAGCCCCCGGTGTCTCACGAGCGATGGTCTCGGCCTTCACGGTGTAGTGCTCAGGATGGTCGGGGGGGACCGCGGTGGGGACGATGACCACTTCCGCGCCGAAGGCGCGCAGGAGCTTCACCTTCTCCTGGCTCATCTTGTCGGGCATGGTGAAGATGCACCGGTAGCCGCGTATCGCAGCGACCATCGCCAGGGCCATCCCCGTATTACCGCTGGTCGCCTCGACGATCACGCCTCCCGGCTTGAGCGCCCCGTCACGCTCGGCCGCCTCCACCATAGCCAGTCCGATGCGATCCTTCAGGGATCCACCCGGATTCATGAACTCGCACTTCACGTAGATGGTCCCGGGGACGTCGCGAGCGACACTGTTCAGCCTGATCAGAGGGGTCGCACCTACCACCTCTGTGACATTGTCGTATGGGCGGGGGTGGTTTTCACTCATGACCGGCCCATGGCCCGTCGGGGATCAGGAAGGCTGTTCAACAGCCTTCACGGGCGCGGTTTCTTGGAAAAATGAACGGGCACGTGTGCCCAAACTTCGATGCGCTTGTCCCCCTGCCGGGCCGGGCTGAATCTCAGCGTTCTTGCTCCCCGGACGGCCGAGGAGTCGAAGGCGGCGTATCCACTGGACTCCATTACAACCACGCTGTCCACCTCGCCCACGTCCGTCACGCGCACCTTCAGCATCGAGCTCCCCTCGATGCCCTGATCCCACAGATCCAACGGATAATCGATCGGCACCGATGCGCTCAACGGTGATGGGCTCTCGATCTCCTGATCCCCAGAACAAGCCGACGTTCCTGATGCGAGCAGCGCGCACACGGCCAGGGAACCACGTCGGCTCCGGCGCGGTCTCAACGGTCCTCCGGCGAACGAGATTGTTTGTGCAGTTCGAACAAAAGGTCCAAGGCCTCCTTAGGCGTCATCGTTTCCGGATCGATCGCCCGAATTTTCTTCAACAAGGGCGGGTCACCGGCCGCAAAGAACGAAAGCTGATCAAGCGAGGGCTCCGACGCCGGACGATGTGCACCGAACCGGCCCAGACCCTCTCCCCCACCGGTGTGTGTTCCCTCCAACTCGGTCAGAAGTTCCCTGGCCCGAGCGATCACTGCGTGGGGAAGTCCGGCCAAGCGCGCTACCTGGATTCCGTAAGACCGGTCGGCGCCGCCTTCCTCGAGTCTGCGCAGGAAAACGATCTCCTCTCCGACCTCCTGTACGGCCACGTTCATGTTCGTGACGCCGGGCAGCAGGTCGCCGAGTTGGGTCAACTCATGATAGTGCGTGGCAAACATCGTCTTCGCTCCAATTTCTTCGTGTAGGTGCTCGGTAACCGCCCAAGCGATGGACACCCCATCATATGTGGAAGTGCCCCGACCGATCTCGTCGAGGAGGACAAGGCTCCGCTCGGTGGCGCCATGGATGATGGAGGCGGTCTCGTTCATCTCCACCATAAAAGTCGACTGGCCACGGGCCAGGTTGTCGGAAGCGCCCACACGGGTGAATATCCGATCGCAGACCGGAACGCGGGCCCGATCCGCCGGAACGAAGGATCCGACTTGCGCCATCAGGTGGATGAGCCCCACCTGCCGGAGCAGGGTAGACTTCCCCGCCATGTTGGGTCCGGTGAGCACCACGATGTGGCGGGCCTGGTCCAGTGCCAGATCGTTCGGGATAAACGACTCGGTGGGCATCATCATTTCCACCACCGGGTGCCGGCCCGCAACGATTTCCATCTCATACCCCGTATGGACCTCAGGCCTTACGTAGCCGCGCCTTTCGGCCACTTGGGCCAACGTGGTCAACACGTCGAGCCGGGCAGCGCGGCCTCCAGCCTCCTGGATGCGGCTCACCTCGGCGGCCACGCTGGCCCGTACCTCGCTGAAGAGTCCGGCCTCAAGTTTGTCCATGCGGTCCTCGGCACCGAAGACCTTTTCTTCCCACTCCTTCAGTTCGGGAGTGAAATAGCGCTCCGCGTTGGCCAGCGTCTGCTTGCGGACATAATCGTCAGGAACCTTATCGAGGTTCGCCTTGGTGACCTCCAGGTAGTACCCGAACACCTTGTTGAAGCCGACCTTGAGCGATGAAATCTTGGTGCGCTCGCGTTCCCGGCTCTGGAGCCGGGCGATGAAGTCACGGGCGCCGTCCCGGGTCGCTCTGAGCTCGTCCAGCTCGGCGGAGTACCCCTCGCGGATGATCCCTCCGTCCTGGAGCGTGGCGGGGGCGTCCGGTGAGATGGCCGTTTCGACCAACTCCCGAACATCCTGTAGTAGATCCATTTCGGTGACCAGGCGCTGCAGAAACGCACTCTCCACACCCGCGCCCGCTTCCTGGATCTCCGGAAGCTCGGCAAGCGATCGGCGGAGGCCGAGAAGCTCCCTTGGTGAGACGCGTCCGGCGCCCACCTTCCCGGCCAAGCGCTCCAGGTCGGTCATTCGGCCGAGAGCATCACGAAGGCGGACACGCAAGTCGGGAGCCTCGAAGAGCTCCGCGACGGCCTCCTGCCTTCGCCAGATCTCCTCCGCATCCACCAAAGGGTTCAGAATCCAGCGCCGGAGCGCCCGCGCACCCATGGCCGTCATGGTTTCGTCGAGCACCCAGGTAAGCGTGCCACCCTCCTCGCCCGCCCGGAGAGGCTCGATCAACTCTAGGTTACGGCGCGTCATCTCGTCGAGGAGCATCGCGCTCCCTCGACGAACGATCCGGGGTCGGCGCAGATGTCCTACTCCGGCAGGCCGGATCTCCGCGACGTAGGTCAGAAGTGCTCCTGTGGCCTGAACGAGCAAGTGGTCCTCCCGTTGAAAGCCGAACGCCCCGAGGCTTTGAATCCCGTAGCGGCGCTTCATCTCGTCGGCAGCAGAAGCGTAGTCGAAGACCCAATCGTCACGGTACGTGCGGAGCCGGCCGGTGAGTGCATCACCCCAGGAGCCTAGGTCATTTTCATCTCGTTCGAATACGCGCGGCAACAACAGTTCGGCCGGATCGATCCGACCCAGCTCGGCTCTCAACTCAGAGACGAACACGTCTTGGACGGACAACTCGCCGGTGGACAGGTCGAGCGCGGCGAGCCCCAGTCGCTCATCGGTCGGCTCCGTCAGAGCGACCAAGAAATTGTTCCGCTCGGCGGTCAGGAGCGCATCGTGAAGGACAGTGCCAGGAGTCACCGTCTCCGTGACTTCGCGCCGAACGATCCCGTTGGCTTCGGCGGGATCCTCCACCTGGTCGCAGATGGCGACCTTCTGCCCGAGAGCGACCAGCCGGCCCAGGTACTCATCCAGCGCCTTGGCGGGAACCCCCGCGAGGGGCACACGAGCCGCGGCTCCGTTGTTTCGAGACGTAAGCGTCAACCCCAGGAGCCGGGATCCCTCCTCGGCGTCCTCGAAGAAGAATTCGTAGAAGTCGCCAACCCGGAAGAAGACGAGAGCATCCCTGTGCTGGGATTTGACCTCTCGCCACTGGCGCATCAGTGGGGTATCGTCAGCCTGTGGCATCACGTGGGGTTACAGGGCTCGGGCACGCTGTGAACGAGCGAATGTGTTCGAATGGCCGAGACACTTTTGGAACACCACACATAGGATACCGGCCGGCCGGAACGTGATCAACCGACCGGAATGTGAAGAGGATTTTCCCATGTCTCGCCAGGAGAGGGCACCACTACGGATCATCGCCCACAACGGTGCACGCGAGTGGGGGGGTGGGGAGATCGCACTGGTCGATCTCCTGCTCGGCCTGGCGAGGCGCGGCCATCACGTAACGCTCCTCTGTAACCGCCGACTGGTCGCGGAGGCGGCCCAAACGAGAGGAGTCGAGACGCGCCTCTTGAGGTTGGGGGGCGACCTCGCGGTACACGACGCGGTTCATCTGGCTCTGGTGCTCCGGCGGCAGCGGCCGGACGTTTTCATCGTCGGGACATTCCGCAAGCTCTGGTTGGCGGCGGCGGCCGCCAGGATGGCCAAGGTCCCGAACCTCGTGGCGCGCCTCGGGCTCTCGACCGATACGCCGAGAAATTTCAAGTATCGGTTCGTGCTGAGACGCTGGGTGGACCACGTGGTCTTCGTGGCAGATGTGATGCGGAAATCGTATATCGAAGCTTTCCCAGATCTCGCTCATCGGCTGACCACGATTTCCAAAGGTGTTCCGCCACTGGGTCCCCGCTTTGCGCAGGAAGACGCGAGGTGGGCCCTCGGCCTGCCGGCGGACGTGCCCCTCCTGGGGAGCGTCGGCCGCCTCGTGCCCCAAAAGCGCTTGGGCCGATTACTGGAAGCCCAAGTGTTCCTACACGAAAACGCCCACCTGGCCATCGCAGGAGAGGGACCACTCCGCGGTGCCCTGGGGCAGCAGGCCAGCACCCTGGGGATCCGCGATCGAGTGCATTTTCTCGGCTACCAACAGAACATCGCACCCCTGTTGGACGCGGTGGACGCTCTCGTCATTACCTCGGACCGGGAAGGGATGTCCGGGGCGATGCTCGAAGCCATGGCGAGAGGCGTCCCCGTCATCTCCACCGATGTCTCGGGAGCGCTTGAGGCGTTGGAGCCCGGAACGGACGGTCAGGCGCCCGGACTGGTCACGGGCTTCGCATCGCCTCAGATCGCCTCGGCCCTGAACTCTGTGTTATACGACCGAAAACTCTTGGAGGAGATGGGGCACGCCGGTGAACGGTGTTATCGGGAGCGCTTTTCGTACGAGAGGATGCTGGACCGATGGGAGCTTTTGCTCTACGGAAGTCCGAGAGCCTCTCGGAGCTGAGCCGCAGGCATCCCCCTCACATACACGTGTGTAGCCGTACGCTCAGCCGGCTGAGTCCTCTCCCGACATCCAGAAGTACCACACGATCCAAACGATCGCCAGAACTGCGCCCACGTTCACAAGAACCGCGTCGATAGGCATCATCCGGAGCCCGACGATCCCCTCAACTCCACCACTTCTCGGACCTTTTGGGGCTTGAAGCCTCTCAGCCGATTCGCGTTGGTCACCACCGTCACCGAACTGAACGCCATGGCCGCACCCGCGTAGACGGGCTTCAACAGGATGCCGAACAAGGGATAGAACACACCCGCCGCCACCGGAATCCCGAGCACGTTGTAAATGAAGGCACCGACAAGGTTCTGCCGGATATTGGCGAACGTAGCCTCCGAGATTTCCATGAGATCGACCACGCCCCCCAAAGATCCGCCCATAAGCGTGACGTCGGCGGCTTCCATCGCCACATCCGTTCCGGTCCCGATGGCGATCCCGACATCCGCCTGGGCAAGGGCCGGCGCGTCGTTGATGCCGTCACCCACCATGGCCACCCGGCCGCCCTGCTTCTGAAGCTCCGCGATGCGGTGCGCCTTCTGCTCCGGCAGCACACGGGCCCATACCGTAGCGACACCAACCTCACGCGCAACGGCCCGGGCGGTCGCTTCGTGATCACCGGTCAAAATCACGACATGTTTACCCAACGCCTGGAGCCGACGAATTGCCACCACCGAATCCGCCTTCACAGGATCAAAAATCCCGAGGGCGCCCAGGGGCCTCCCGTCCGCCGCGGCCAGGATCGGTGTGCGCCCCTCCGCCGCCAGATCAGTCGCCTTCCGCTCCAGGTCTTCCGTGTCTACACCAGCTTCCGCCAAGAAGGAGGTGGTACCCACGAGCACAGCTCTCCCGTCGACTGTGCCCCGCACGCCCTGCCCCGGAACGGCCACAAAATCCGTCGCCCGTTCGGAGTGGACCCCACGGGCGGAGGCGCCATCGACCACCGCCCTCCCGAGTGGGTGCTCCGATCCCGCCTCGACCGCTGCCGTCAACCTGAGAAGATCCTCGTCGCTCACGCCCACCTGAGGAACCACATCGGTGAGGGTCGCCGCACCCTGCGTCACCGTACCGGTCTTGTCGAGCACGACGGTGTCCACCTCACGGGCCCGCTGCAACGCCTCTCCGTTCCGGATGAGGACGCCGTGCTCGGCCGCCTTCCCAACAGCAACCATGATCGAGATCGGCGTGGCCAAACCGAGTGCGCACGGGCAGGCGATGACGAGGACGGCGACCGCCACAACCACCGCGTAACTCAGGGAAGGACCGAATGTGTACCAGACGGCGAATGAAACCACGGAAACGATCATGACAGAGGGCACGAAGTAGCTGGCCACCACGTCTACCACCCTCTGGATCGGGGGCTTGGTGCCCTGTGCGTCCCGCACCATCTGGACGATACGGGACAAGACCATCTCACTTCCGACCCGCTCGGCCACGAAGTGGATCACACCCGACGCGTTGATCGTGCCGCCGACGACCTCGTCCCCTGGGGCCTTCTCGACGGGGATGCTCTCGCCGGTGACCATCGACTCGTCTACGGCGCTTCGGCCCTCGTGAACACGCCCGTCAACCGGAATCTTTTCTCCCGGGCGGACCACCACCATCTCACCGACCCTCACCTCGGCAGCCGGAACCCCTACCTCGGCATTGTCGCGGATGACCCTGGCTACCAGAGGACGGAGGTCCATGAGGCGCCGAACGGCTTGGGAGGTCCGGCCCCTCGCGCGGGCCTCGAGCGCCTGGCCGAGTACTACAAGCGTGATGACGACGGCCGTCGCCTCGTAGAACGGATGAGCCGTCCCCTCGGGAAAGAGCCCGGGAAAAGCAACCGCGACCGTCGAATAGAGCCAAGCCGCCCCCGTCCCAAGAGCGACCAGTGTGTCCATGTTGGCGTCGTGCCGCCGAAAGGCCGACCATCCCCCCGTAAAAAAGCGGCCGCCGACATACACCATGATCGGGATGGTCAAGAAGCCACTGAGTGTCCACAAGCCCCGCATCACACCGGGACTCAGGTCCTGGAGGCCGGGGATGAACTGGGCATGCCCTATGAGCACGACAGGCACGCCCAGCAGGGCTCCGACCTTGAAGCGGCGGAGAAGCCCCCTCGTTTCTGCTTCCCGTTCCTCGTCGCGACGCCGGAGGGTCTCTTCGATGTCCTCCCTCTCGGCGGCCGAGTCGACGTCGTAGCCGGCCGCGACGACGGCCTCCCGAACGGCATCCCCTTCCAGGGCTCCGGGAGTGTACTGTACACGGGCGGCTTCGGTAGCGAGGCTGACGTCTACGTGAGCAACGCCGGGAACGCCGGCCAGCGCATTTTCCACACGCCGGACGCATGCGGCGCACGTCATGCCGGTGATCGGAACCTCTTGGGTGAGGAGCGTGGCCGACGAACCGGGCTCTACCGCAGAGCGGGCCGGACCGACATCAGAGAGAGATGAATCCACTTCTTCAACAGGCCCCTTAGAACGCCCCTGACACTTTTCCGAAGACGTATAGCGCGATCAACACACCGGCGACCGCCACCCAGCGGAGCACGTTTACTGCGGCCATCGAGTGGGGATCCACAGCGCTGACCGCCGTCGTCGAGGCTCCCGTAGACCCCCGACGAATCGCCCCCAACTCCGTGACGTTCCGAAGGAGGGCACGAAGTTTCACCTCGAGCTCCAGAGGATCGCTCGGCTTCGTGATGAAGTGATTGCCTCCGAGTCCGTAGCTCCTGGCAACATCATCGTCGCGGTCGGACGAGGTAAGAATCGCTACGGGAATCGAACGGAGCTCGTCGTCTCCTTTCATCTCCTCAAGGGCCTCGTGGCCCGCCATCCCCGGCATTTTGAGATCCAGCAAGAGTAGATCGGGTACGTCATCCCTGAGCAGGGTGAGCGCTTCGGTACCTGTGCGAGCCCTCCGGATCTCCATTGGGACGTCGGCGACATTCTCAAGGGCTCGTTCGATGACAATAGCGTAGTCGTCGTCGTCCTCCGCGAGAACGACGTGCCACGCCGTCTTCTGCACCCTCGGAGGCACGCTCACTGCATCGGCTCCTCTTCGGCCACGTCCACCGCAATCGTCGCTTCGTGCCCTCGTCTCCTCACCCGAACCATCAACTCGGCAGCTCCTGTTCGATCGAGAAACGTACCAATTCTAACGTGCACGAGCGCACTCCCCGTGATGCGAACCATCCTCGCCCGAAAGCCGGAAGCGTTCACCGCCGCCACCAGGCTTCTCGCGCGCTCCTCACTCTCGAACGCCCCTACCTGGACAGTATAACCGGGCGTCGCACTCTCGGCGCGGTCCGGTGAGTCCACGTCGGGCTCCCGAGCGTCGGCATCGGCAGCAGCCTCCCGGACCTCAGCCTCCGCCTCCCGGGCCGCAGCCTCCGCCTCCCGGGCCGCAGCCTCCGCCTCCTCAACCGCCCACACGTGCTCGGAGAGCCATTCCTCCGCCTGACGGCGCTGCGGACTCCTCGGATAATCCGTCACCAGCGTCCTGAAATACCCTGCTGCGCGCGGAAGATCCTCGACGGCTGCCGAGATCAAACCGAGGCGCAACATCGCCTCATCGGAGTGCAAACCACCTGGATACTCCAAGACCAAACGCTGAAAGTCTAGGCCAGCCATGCGAGGATCCACAGTGAGTATGGCCCTCAACCACAATCCGCGCTGCCGGTCACGCCGGCTCGATCGCACCCGCTGACTCTGCCACCAAGACTCGAGTACGGTCCGGGCTTCGTCGGCCCGGCCGGCCAAAGCCAGTGAATCCACCACGTCCAGGCTCTCCTGAGCGCCCACCGGAACCGCGACGCCCACCGCCAGGATCAGGGCAGATAAACGAATTACGCCGCGACGTCTTCGCGGCTCATCAATGTGAGAAGCCATTCTTCCAAGTGATGTTCGTCCGAAAGGGAACTCGCCTTTAGTAAACGATCGACCCGAAGCAGGCCTAGTACCGCCGACCGGATCGTATCCGCGTTCCATCCCCCAGCCTGCTGGCCGATCTGCCTGGACAGCCACCGCTGGTGGGGGGGAAGCACGTCCTCGAGTGCCCGCGGGCCGCTCTCCACTGCCACGCCGATTCTCAACAGGTGGGTCGACAACCCGACGGTTAGACCGACACCGCTCTCTCCCTGGTTCAAGAGTACTCGAACACCCGTTACCGCCTCCCGGAAACGACGCGCGCCCACGAGATCGAACCACTTCCAGCGATCCTGCGTCGGCAAGACAATCCCGGCCGTCCGAACATGCTCCAGGGTAATTCGATCTTCATCTCCGGCAACTGCCGTGAGCTTTTCGAGTTCCCGTGAGAGGATGCCCAGGTCAGTCCCGATCGCTTGGCCCAACGCCCTCGCGGCGTCGGGCTCCACGGTCGCCCCGAAGCGGACCGTGGCCTCCTCCATCAACCACCCGGGCACGTCATCGGGCGTGATCATGGCGAACTCAACCGATTGAGCCCGCTTGATCAGAGTCTGATAAAACTTCGCCTTCGAACGCTCCGGAATCCGCGCCGAGAGAATCACAGCGAGATCCGGCGGGGGATTTTCTACCAGACCGAGGATGAGGTCCCGAGATCGCGCCGCGCCGGCGAAGGCTTCGGTGCCCCTCACCACAACCACCCTTCGCTCGGCCATCATCGGAGGGGTAGCCAGTATTCGGGCGAGATCCTCGACACTCACGTCGGAGGCATGCACAACGTCCAAGTTGAAGTCGCTAGTCCCCGGATCCAGATGGGCTTCGACCAAGGCCTGAACGGCCTCCCCCTTGCGATGCTCGTCCTCTCCATAAAGAAAGAAAACCCCGCCCGGGGATTCCTGCGCGAGGACCTTCGGGAGAGGGTTACTCATGGCGGTGGCCGATGTGTTGGATGCGCCCGTCCGTTCAATCGAGACCCGTTTTTCGGAGTAGCCGTTCGCCACGATCCTGCTGGCCACGATACCGCTCACTCATCGGAGAGTACTCGTAAAGGAGGTTCTCCGCGTCCGACCATAACCCTCCCGAGAACAGACCGGAAGAGACCGGCGTAACCCCCAGTGCATCGGGTTCGAAAGGCAGTTCGGGCATCGGCGGACCCGATACGACGATCGCCGGAAGGTCGACTTCGGGAACACCGCTCCCGATGATTGGCGACCAGGCGACCGCAATGAGCAGGATCGCCATCCCTAACACGGTCATCGCCGGTGTGGCGGAGCCTTTGCCGGACCGGGCCACCGACCCGCCGTCGTCCAGGTGAAACAAGCGGTGCTCGAGCCGCGGCCGGAAACTCTCGGCGAGTTCAGCCCTGGGCATTACATGAAGTAACGCCACACTCCGGGTCACGACCTCTTGGTATCGAGCACACTTTCCGCACACCGCCATGTGGGCCTCTGCTTCCTGCCGTACCGAGGCTCCCTGGGGGGCATCATAAAACTCGGAAAACCGGCCTAAAAAATCCGAGCAATTCATAGAACGAGACGGACTCCTGATCCAAGATTCGCACGCGGCACACACCGTCGAGCCTGCTTATTACGTGCATCGACCGGCGGTGTTCCCTCTGGGAGATGGTACCTGGGAAGATGGTACCTGGAGAGTGGAAACGAGGTTCCGGAAGGTTCAGTCGAGCGTAGGCGCGATCACGCGGGCGAAATTGTTGCGCGCCCGGTTCAGGCGGCTTTTCACTGTGCCCAGGTTACATCCGGTGATCGCCGCGATTTCCTCATAGGTCTTGCCCTCGAGCTCGCGGAGCACAAAAACGATCCGGTGATGCTCCGGCAGCTGCGTCACTGCCTTTTCGACCAAATCCTTGAGGTGGCGCTTGCGGAAGAGATCGTCGGGCTTGTAGGTGGAGTCCTCCCATTCAAGCGGCCTGTGATCGGCCTCCCAGTTCTTCCGGATGGTCTGGAAAAGCACCAATGGGTTTCTCGAACGATTCCGCAACTCGTTCTTGGCCAGGTTCCCCGCAATCGTGTAGATCCAAGTCGAAAACTTCTTGGTCTGGTCGAAACGGTGCATATGACGGTACACCCTGACGAACGTCTCCTGTACGAGATCCTGTGCCCGCTCACGGTCGCCGACCGTGCGATAGACGAAGTTCAAAAGGCGTCCGTCGTACCGTTTCACCAACTCCCCGAACGCACGCTCGTCACCGCCCAGGAAGGCCCGGACCACATCACTATCGTCGAGTTGCCCAAGCATCTTGCGATGCTCTCTAGCCGCGCCTCCCGGCAGAAGCTGGACTTCGGCTGTGTTCTTCACGTCTCGAGTCCCTCTATTGCGTCGCGCTCACCCGACTGCGTCGGGTTATACCCGTCCCGTCGTATTAAGCACCGCACGTTCCGTGCCAGTTGGTTCGATACAAGATAACCCATTTTCAGACTTTTCGAGGCACCCATTCGTCCCACTTTGGGGACGCCTGATCTCAACGGGGGGACACACCACGGCGCATATCCGCAGGCCCAGTCGGTCCGTTTTCACTACGATCGCCCCGCACAAACCGGTCCGTAAAGAGGATCGTGGCAATGCTCTTGGCGTCCACGATCCGTCCGTCCCGGACCATTTCTAGCGCCTCCGAAAAAGAGACTCTTACTACTTCCATGAATTCGTCCGCGTCTCTCGAGAGTTCCCCCGGCTCCAGATTTGTCGCGATGAAGAGCCGGATCACCTCGTCCGTGAAGCCTGGTGTAGTATAGATACGTGTGAGCGGGGTCATTCTTGCCGCCCGCATACCGGTTTCTTCTTCCAGTTCCCTATGCGCGCATTCCTCCCAGCTCTCCTCGGGCCCCGCCGGTAAGCCGGCTGGGACTTCATAAAGATAGCCGTCGGACGCGTACCGGTACTGCCGAACCAACAGCACGTCGGGGTCGGGATCCAACAAACCGCCCAGAAAGGGCAACACAGCCGATGCGCCAGCATGCCGGATCATCTCGAGCTGGCCCTCACTTCCATCGGGGAACCGAACCGTATCCACACTCAACCGAACGACCCGTCCCTCGTATACGACCTCGCTGTCGACGCGACCAGGCACGGGGGGGCTCAGGGAGCCGCCTCGACCGTCACGGGTCCCCATCCGAGTTCCTCCAACGGGCCTAGGACCTCGCCGGCGTCCCCACCGACCACCACCGTCATCTCGTCCGGGCGGATACAATCACGGGCGACCTCACAGGCCTCTTCGAGCGTCACACTGCGAATACGATCTCGATAGTGTGCATAATAATCGTCCGCGAGATCGTAAACGAGAAGCTCCGCAATCCGGGCCGCGATCTGAGCGGTGGTTTCCAACTCCAGCGGGAAAACGCCCGCCAGGTAGTCCCTGGCCGCATCAACCTCCTCTTCGGTCGGCCCCTCCGCGACCAGGGCCGTGATCTCGAAGACCGCCTCGCGCACCGCATCGGCGGTGACGTCGGTACCCACCGCAGTGGAAACGCACCACGGTCCCGCTCCCCTGCGGACCAGGAAGCGGGAACGAACGCCATACGTAAACCCGTGCTCCTCCCGGAGGTTGAGATTGAGCCGACTTGTGAAGGCGCCGCCTAGAACGGTATTAAGAACCCTGAGGGGAAAGTACTGCGGTGTGGATCGGGCCTGGCCCACGTGACCGATGCGGATTTCGGATTGAAGGGCATCCGCGCGATGCACGACCACGATCCCCCGCTCGCGAGTTCTGGGTTCGGCATCGATCTCGGGCCGGCGCTTGGTCCCGCCGGTCCATTCGCCAAAATGAGTCTCCACCAGCGAGAGCACCTGCCGGGCATCGACGTCGCCCACGATGACCAACCCAGACCCTTTGGGACAGTACCGGGCCGCCACAAATTCTGCGGCGGCGTCCGGACTGAACGGATCCACCGACTCAACATTTCCTCCAAGCGGACGCCCATACGGAACACCCTCTCGGTAGGTAAGACGGCGTGACGCGGTCGTGGCAATTCCGACCGGGTCCATCTCCCTCTGGTGTATCGCCGCCAGACGTTGACCTCGGATCCGCTCGACCTCGTCATCGGGAAAGCTGGGCTGAAGGATTACCTCCGCGAGGAGGCCCATCGCATCATCCAGCCGGTCGGCCATGCACGATAGAGAAACGGTCGTCGAATCCCATCCCGTGCCAATGGAGAGCCCGGCTCCGATCGTTTCCAGCGCCTCGGCCAGCTCCACCCCGGTCCGTTTCGCGGTGCCTCCCTCCAGGCAGTCTCCGGTCAGAACCGCTGTTCCGGCCCGGCTGTCGTCTAACAGTCCCTCTCCAGCGTCCAGGACCAACATGGCCGTTACGATGGGTAGGCGCCCGACCCTCACGGAACGGATTCGGAGACCGTTGTCCAGCACATCGGCGTGAACCGGCGGAAAGTCGAAACTTCGGACGTGCCCCGCAGGCGGCACCACGGATCGAGATGGTGGGCTCATGGCACACTCGCAGTCGGGGTCTTCTCCGTCGCAGGTACATAGGTCAGGACCGCCCGATTTTCGGGGCCGAGAAACCGCTCCACAAATGCCGACACCCCCACGGATGTCACCGCCCGCAGACGCTCCAACTCGCTGTTCAACCGTGCGGGGTCATCGAAGAGTTGGTCGAACATCGACACCAGGTCGGCTCGGTGCCCAACTTGTTCGATCTGCCGTACGAGGGCCGTCTCCGTGAGCGCGACAGCCCGCTCGATCTCTTGGTCCGTCACGGAGGTGAGTCCTTCAATCTCCGCGGCCAGGGCAGCCTCGATCTCGTCCGGATCTCCGTCAGGGAAGCCAGTCGCCCATGCGAGCAACATCCCGGCGCCTGATGTGAGTGGAAAAACGAAACTAGTGACATCCTTGGCCACACGCCGTTCCCGAACCAGCGAACGGTATAGCCGCGACGCCCGGCCGGTTCCGAGCACGGACTCCGCAACGTCCACCGTGCAGAAATTGTCATCGGTATACGCGGGAACGCGGAAGGCCATGAGAACGCGCGGGAGAGGCACCTCGGCCTCTACGCGCTCACGCACCGTCCCCCCGATGATGGGATCGAGATTAGGATCCCCTGGAATGGCAGGGATCTCCCCACCCGGCGCGATCCCTCCGAAGTGACGCTCGATGAGGTCCAAGGCTTCGTCTCGAGTGAAGTCCCCACACACAGACAGAACCGCATTGTTGGGTACATAGTACGTCTGAAAAAACTCGACGACATCCTCGAGGGTGGCCGCCTCGAGGTCCGCCATCGATCCGATTACAGTGTGGTGGTAGGGGTGGGACTCCGGAAATACCATCGCCTGAATCCACTCGTCCCAGTCGCCGTAGGGCTGGTTGTCGTAGCGCTGCCGTTTTTCGTTCATCACGACATCGCGTTGATTGTCGAGCCTCTCCTGAGTCATCGCCGGAAGCAACCAACCCATTCGGTCGGACTCGAGCCACAGCGCGAGCTCCAAGTGGTGTGAGGGAACGGTCTCGAAGTAGTTGGTCCGGTCGAACCAGGTGCTCCCGTTGAGTGATCCCCCTGCCCTCTCGATCAACTCGAAATGTCTGTTCTTGGGCACATGCTCGGAGCCCTGGAACATCATGTGCTCGAACAGGTGAGCGAAACCGGTTTTGCCCTCGCGCTCGTTCCGAGATCCCACGCCATACCAGATGTTGACGGCGACGACCGGGGTTGTGGCATCGCGGGAGAGATTCACCCGGAGGCCGTTATCCAGCGTGAATCGCTCGATCGGGATGGACAGCATGACGCTCAGCCTTGGGGGTCACGGGCCGCGCATACGGCACGATGGCGCGTCTAAGATAACGGAGCCGCTAGATGGCGCTACTCACGCCCCATACTTGTCGAGCCGGCCGGCATGCGCGAGGGCCAGGGACATCAGATCCTTGCCTGGCACGACCCCGAGATCTCCTCCCCGACAGGACCCCTCCCCGAACACTACCGCCGAAGGCCGAGTCCAATTGGAAGCGACGAGCGTCGGCACATGGTGCCATGAGTGCTCACCGTAAAGCGCCGGCGTCGAGTGGTCCCCAGTAACAATGAGCACGTCGGCGCCGAGTTTCGTGATCCGGGGGAGTAAGGCATCCACCTCTTCGATGGCCGCGACCTTCCCCTCGAAATCACCGTCATGAGCCCGAGAGTCCGTGTCCTTGAAGTGGATGAAATAGAAGTCGTAGCTGCCAAAGTGCCGCTCGAGCATCTCGACGCTGCTTTCATTCGAGTCGGGCACCCCGTCGATGGCCATGCCAACCAAGCTCGCCACACCGCGATACATGGGGTATTTCGCCACGGCAACCGCCCGGAGGCCGTACCGCATCTCGAACGTGGGGTATGGCGTGAACGCGGCGAACCCGCGCGCTAGGAACGAGTTCGCCTGAGGCTCGTCCGCGAGGATGTCCCGAACCTGGTCGAGGATGTCCTGCACAATCCCCGCCGTCCGCTCGGACGCCGGATCCGCCCCGGTGGCGGAGGCCGGAATGGGTGGGAGGTCGGTCCACTGCGGATCGGTGTCGGCGATACCAGCGCCCAGACCCTCACCCCGGAGCACCAGGACCGCACGGTGCTCCTTTTCATGTATGAGTGTCGCCTCGACCCCCTCCGGGGTGTGAAGATCGTCACGGACTCTTTCGATCACTCGCCGCCCATCCTCGTCCGACGGGCGTCCCGCCCGGCGGTCCGTCACGACTCCGGCACGATCGACAGTCGCCAGGTTGAGACGGGCCGCCACGTCTCCCGGCCGCAGCTCGAGCCCCACCCCCAGTGCGCTGAGTACTCCCCTCCCGATCATGGACTCAATGGGATCGTACCCGAAGAGTGCGAGGTGTCCCGGCCCGCTTCCCGGCGTGATCCCGTGCCCTACCGGAGCCAGCATCCCCAAGGAACTCCGCGCAGCGAGCTCGTCGAGGTGGGGGGTCGCGGCAGATTCCAACTCCGTTCGCCCCGTGTCCGGATGCGGCAGGCCACCCAGGCCATCCATGACGAGCATGATGATCGTTCCGCCACCATCGCCGTGGAACGTAAGGCTGTGGGGGAGCGAGGCGTGCGACATGACTTCATCCTGAGAAGAGTGTGAAGAACCAGTCCCGGAAAACATAGCGGGACCCTGGAGCCGCTACGATGTTTCAGGGTTAACTTGCTCACCCCACTTCTTCAACAGGCCTCGGGGCCGCACCGCTCACGCGAGGAGGATCTGCCTTGAAGTACCATCCTTTCGTCATGGAACGGTGGCAATCCACCTACGAACACCGCGTTCGCTTCAACCTCTCGGAGAGTGGAGTGCACCCACTTTCAGTCACCGAGTTGCTTTCCTTGGCGGACCTCCATCCCGACACTCTCGACGTCTGTCTCGGATATGGACAGTCCAACGGCAGCGATGACCTCCGAAACTTGATCGCGGACCTCTATACCGATGCGACCGAAGCGTCGGTGCTGGTGACCACCGGCGGAGCCGAGGCCAACTTTACAGCGTTCTGGGAGCTCATGGAACCGGGAGCCTCAGTCGCGGTCATGCTTCCCAACTACATGCAGGTTCCAGGACTGCTCGAGAGCTTCGGGGCACACATCCACCCGTTCCATTTGGTGGAAGAGAACGGTTGGCAGCCCGACCTGAACGAGCTGGAGAAGGGCCTGAGGGACGGCGCGCGCTTCATTCTCATCACCAACCCGAACAACCCCACGGGAGCCGTCCTCGATGACACTTCCATGTCCGGGATCGTCGCACTCGCCGACCGCCACGGGGCGTGGATTCTCGCCGATGAGGTCTACCGAGGCGCCGAACTCAACGGTCCTGAGACTCCCTCGTTCTGGGGCCTCCACGATCGGGTCCTCGTCACGAACTCGTTATCCAAGGCCTATGGATTACCCGGGCTTCGGATCGGCTGGGTGGTTGGGCCCGCCGAGATGATGGAAGCCCTGTGGGGCCGCACGGATTACACTACCATTGCCCCGGCGAGCCTCTCGGACGTGCTGGCCCGCGTGGCCCTGGAACCCGCTACCAGGCTCAAGATCCTGGCACGAACGCGTAAGATTCTGGCCAATAATATCTCCCTCCTATCGAGCTGGATGGATGCTCAGGAAGGCCGGTTCAGGTATCGGCCTCCCGACGCAGGCGCGATCTGCTACGCGCGTTATCACACATCGATCAATTCCACCGAATTTGCGGAGACCCTTCGCACAGAGATGGACCTACTCGTGGTCCCGGGGGATCACTTCGGGATGGACCAATACTTACGGCTGGGGTTTGGCCTCCCCGCAGCTGAACTGGAGGAGGGCCTGGAACGTATGGCCGCCGCATTCGATGCCGTCGAGCACCGATCGGAGTCGCGCACCGCTTCAGATTAAGCGCCGGAGCGTAAACCGTTGCGCCACTGTTTGGAGAGGCCCTTATTGGATTGATGTGCGATCCCCTTACTTCCGGGGCCGTTCCGGGCCCAGGTGGGCCTTGTTCACCGTCCCGCCATATGACGTGAGCAAGATCGATCCGGTTCACGACATGGTGCTCCTGGTCCGTTCCGGACACCAGTTGCTTCATCTCGATACAGACGAGGAGGAACGTGTGTCCACGCTCCTTCTCCACGTCGCGGACCGACTCGGCCAGCCTCTATTCACCTGGACTCGCGTCCGAGGGCTGGGCCGAGTGGACCTGCCCGGAGCCGTGTACGACACCGATGATCCCGCGAAGGCCTTTCGCCATGTCGCGGCATCTGATCTGCCCGGGCTGTACCACTTCAGGGATCTCGCGCCACATCTGGAGCAGGACGTTATGCTGGCCGCGCAGATGAAGGAGGCCGCCGAGAAGCTTCGACGTGTGGGCGGAGCGATTCTCGTAACTGGGCAAAGTGTCCCCTTCCCCGATTCGGTGGACCGGATGGTGACCGTCGTCACGATGCCGAGCCCGACATCTGGGGAATACATAGACCTGCTCTCTCAGATCGTTCGAGATGTGACCAAACGGCAGCGCGTCGACATGACACTGACCAACGCGGAGATCAAGCTCCTCGTTCGACATCTCTCCGGTCTGACGCTCATGGAATCGGAGAAAATCCTGACCAAGGCGATCATCGAGGACGGAAAGCTGGCCGTAGACGACATTCGCCACGTGATCGAAGCGAAGGCCGCCATCGTCGAGAAGGACGGTCTGCTGGAATACTACCCGGTGGAAGCGGCGCTCGCGAACATTGCGGACCTCCGCAGCCTGAAGGCGTGGCTGGCAAAGCGGAAGGCCGTGATCGCACAGCCGGCACGAGCCGAGGAGTTCGGGCTGAGCTTTCCCCGCGGCATGCTGCTCTTGGGTGTGCCCGGATGTGGCAAGAGCCTCTGTGCCAAGGCGGTCGCGGCCGAATGGCAGATGCCGCTTCTCAAGCTCGACCCATCAAATCTCTATAACAAGTACATCGGAGAGAGCGAGCGGAACTTCAAGCGAGCCATGCGCACCGCCGAACAAATCGCCCCGGTGGTCCTCTGGATCGACGAGTTAGAGAAGGCGTTTGCGTCCGGAGGGGGCGAGGACGGGGGCGTCTCCCAGCGAATCCTGGGAAGCTTTCTCACGTGGATGCAGGACCGCACCCGCGACGTGTTTGTCGTGGCCACCGCCAACGACATCAGTCGGCTCCCTGCCGAGTTTCTACGGAAGGGTCGTTTCGACGAAATTTTTTTCGTGGATCTTCCCGATGCAGCCACGCGAGCGGAGATCTTTCGAATCCATCTGGAAAACCGCGGGAAGACCAGTGGGTCATTCGACTTGGAAGCGCTCGGCACGGCAACCCCTGGGTTTAGCGGATCGGAGATCGAGGAGGTCGTAGTGTCCAGTCTGTACTCTGCCTTTTCCGCCGTCGGCGCCATCACGACCGAATCCCTGCTGAAGGAGGCCGCCGGAACCGTACCCCTCTCCGTGACCCGAGCCGAGTACGTCGACGAACTACGTGCATGGGCCAGGGAGCGAGCCAGGCCAGCCAACTAGGCGTCTTCACGAGTTCCGGCACCCTTCTGATTCAGGACACCCGCTCGATGCACCCAGGCTCGTCGTTCGCCGGGGAGTTGACGAGGGTCGACACCGGATACGCCTCCAGCACCCCCCCGTACGGCTTGAGCAGGCTCAGCGCGTTCGCAATCGGCGTTTCAGTGTCGAGCCAGGCCCTCCGGTCGGCGGCGGGGACGATGGCCGGCATTCGATCGTGTAGATGCTCGATCCGGTCGTTGGCATCCACGGTGATGATGGCCATCGAGAAGACCGGCTCCCGTCCCCGGAGATGCCAGCGCTCCCATATGCCGGCGAAACCCATGGGCTCACGGTCCGGGGAGTGAATCCAATACGGAACCTTGCGGCCATCTTCGGCCGCCCATTCGTAAAATCCGTCTGCGGGGACCAAGCAGCGCCGGGATACGACTGCCCGCTTGAAGGCGGGCTTGTCCAGCAAGCTCTCGGCTCTGGCGTTGATCATTCGCGAACCGATCGAAGGATCGTCAGCCCAGACGGGCACGAAGCCCCAGCGCAACAAACCCAGCCTTGTGCCGCGCCGGTCGGAAGCGACGACCGGCACATCCTGTAAGGAGCGACGTTGTACCGTGCGCGGTAGTCGAACGTCACCGGGGGAACCTCGAAGACCTCGACGAGATCGTCTGCCGGGGTCGTCAGACTATACCGACCGCACATGACCTAGCCTTCAATCCTCGGTTGATGCATCCCTCAGCTGTTTCTCCAGCAGCTCGTATGCGATCGGCACGAAATCCGCCTCGGTCACCAACCCCACCAGCTTTTCGCCTTTCAACACCGGCAGACAGGACACGCCCTTCTTCCGCATCAGGTCGATAGCCTCGAGCGTGGACGTCTCGGGAGTGACGGTCACCGGATCCACCTCCATGATCGTTTTCACGGGCGTGGTCCCCTTGTCCCCTTCGCTCCCCACATCGGAGACCATGCGTAGGATGGACCGGTATGATACGAGCCCGACCAGCCGATGCTGATCATCCTCCACCGGCACGTGGCGGATCTGGTTCCGCTCCATCAAGAACGCCACCATCTCGAGCAGCTCATCCTCCTGCACCGTGAAGAGCTGCGTGGTCATGTAGTGCTCCACTTTGATATAGTTCTGGGTCCAGCCGCCCGCTTCTTCAAGCCTCGCCAACGCCCACTCGTGGCAGGGCTTCCCCTCCATCTGCCGATCGGCAATGGCAGCTGTAAGCGCCGTCATTCGTTCGGAGCGGGTACCGCGGTCCTTCATCTCGGACAAGGAGCGCATCATCCACTCGGAGCCGGTCCCACAATGCTCGACCCGGTCCTGAATCACACCGAGATATTTGTCGATTTCGGATCGATCGACATATGCCTCCAGACCCGCGCGGGCCAACGGAATCAGAGTTTCGAGAATCAGCTTCGGCGCGGTAACCGTCTGTCCATCAACCCAATGGAGTCCGGCGTTGAGTCCCTGGCGCGAAGCGGTGAGGAAGTTGTGCTTCACGTCGTCGAAGCTCAGCCTCTCCGTGATGTCACCGTATTCACTTTGCGAGCCAAGAACCACGCCGATCCAGAAAGCCGCGTTCGCGACCTCGTCCAGTACGGTCGGGCCCGAGGGCAACGCGCGGCATTCGATGCGCAGATGGGGTTTCCCCTCTGAGATTCCATAGCAGGGCCGGTTCCACCGATAAACCGTGCTGTTGTGGAGCTGAAGCGCCTGTAGGCGAGGGATGTCCCCGGCCGCCAATTGCTCGAAAGGATCTTCTACGGTCTCCTGAGCCAACAACACCCTGAATCTGGCGATGTCCTCTTGGAAAAGCTCAGTCACACTCTCCTCCACCCATCGGTCACCGAATCGGACCCGGGTGCTGAACTCACGTAGATGAACCGAGGTGCTTCGTGTATCAAGGGATTGGCGAAAGAGGGCGATCCGAGTCTCGGCCCAGAGGCGTTTGCCGAAGAGGATAGGGGAATTCACGGCGGCTGCCAGGACCGGGCCGGTCATTGCCTGAGCCACGTTGTACATCGCCGCGAACTCCGCCGCGTCGACCTGAAGGTGGACCTGACAACTGCTGTTGCACGCCTCCATCATCACGGAATCGTGTTCGATCTGGAGTTCGTCATGCCCCTCGAGTTGGAGCCTGTACGCCCCCCCACGCATCCTCGTCAGCGCCTCGTTCAAAGCATAATAGCGCGGTATTGGAGAGATGTTGTCGAGTGTGAGGTCGGATTTGCCGAGTGTTGGGAGGATGCCCACCAGAACTACATCTGCGCCCTCCTCACTCGCAGCCTCGCGTACCCTGGACAAGAGTTCCTCGATGGTCGCCTGGAGCATGCTAAAGCAACCCCCTCCAAGCATCATGGGCTCGAGATTCATCTCGAGATTGAAACGCGCCAACTCCGTGGTGAACGCTTCTCCGTGGAGCCGATCGAGGACCTCCATCGCGACTGGGGCAGGGCGCCAAGCCTGGTTGACCAGGAACATTTCCTGCTCGCAGCCGAAGCGCCGGACACCGGACTCGATCAGGTCGTCCTCCAGCATCTTTTCGAGGGCCTGAAGGTCCTTGAGCAGTGCCTTGGTAAAGACCCGGACCGAGCCTTTCCCCATCTCGGAAGCGAACGCATGACTCGTCATTCGATGAACGTCGCGATTTCCTCCAACGACTTCCGCTGGAGCTTCGGCACGGTTGCGTCGGGCTCAGGGTAGCCCACCACAAGGATCAGGAAGGGTCGCTCATTCTCGGGCCGTCCGAGTATCTCATTGAGAAAGCCCATCGGTGAGGGCGTGTGCGTCAGTGAGACGAGGCCGGCTCTGTGAATGGCGGTGATCAGCATCCCGGTGGCGATGCCGACGGACTCGGTCACGTAATAGTTCTTACTCTTTTCGCCGCTTTCTTGGACCGCATAACTCTCTCCGAAAACGACGATCAGGTATGGAGCCCTCTCTAAGAACGGCTTCGCATCATCGGTTCCGAGGGGTGCCACGGCCTCCAGCCAATCCTCGGGTGCGCGCCCTCCGTAAAACGCCTTTTCCTCCTCCTCGGCAGCCACACGGATCACTCGCTTGATCTCCGGATCGGACACGGCCACGAAGCGCCATGGCTGCCGATGGGCTCCGTTTGGCGCGGTTCCAGCAGCGAGGATGCACGTTTCAATGATGTCCCGAGGAACCGGCCGGTCAGAAAAATCGCGTACCGTACGCCGGTCCTGGGCCTGCTTCAGAAACGCACTCGCACGCTCCCGCATCTCATCCACAGGAAGCTCGACGTAACTGGACAACGGGACGAGTGGATTTCGAATTCTCACGAGCGCGATCACCGTTTGATCGTAGGGCCGATGGAGGTCCGCGAAGTTCTCGGTGTCTCCAAAAAGGTACGGTACGTCTCCTCCAGGGTCCCAGACCGACCCCTAGTGCTTAATCTTCCACCCTTTTCAACGTTTCGCCATGTGCAACGTGCCAGGCAAGCCCTCGCGCCAACCAAGGGGGGAATTCCCCCTTTTGGCACGACTCTTGAAGTTATATCGAAGCGAGCCGGTATCGCATCGGCAGAGCCTTCGATCCGAACGAGGAGGAGGTCATGAGCGGGCACGAGAGCAACACGTGGGGCCGAGGCCTCTCGGCGGGTACGCCCGCTGTTGAGGCCGTGTCCCATGTCGCCGTACACGTCCAAAAAGACACCAAGTCGGATGTCTTGATCGACTTTACAGACTCCCATGTCGTTGATTTTGAAGGACTTACGCTCCTCCTTACCGCGCAACGCCTCGCCCACTCCGAGGATCGCCAGGTGTGGCTCATGGGGCTGCCAGAGCACGCTTGGTCCGTGCTTAAGGCGATGGGCCTGGACGTTCTCTTCGTTCGTGTCAGTTCCGGTGGGGGACAGCCGAACTAGAACCGCTTCGGCTTCCCTCTCAATGCCTCTCGCCGTCCGGGGCGAGGGGCATTTTTTTCCGATTAGTGGACCTAAGTGCCGCAAGCGTGTTCCCGATTAGGCCCGTCCGCGGCGCTACCCGTCTGTTACGATCTGGCGCCGACTTTCGGGGTTCCATCGGGGGCGCTCGAGCCGGTTGGCGAGCTCGTTTCCAAGGTAAAAAATCAATTGGCTGATTCTGGCCGCCTTCTCCGCATCGATGCGATCCACCTCGTCGTCACGCCCGTGATAGTCCTCATGCGTGCCGTTGAAGAAAAAGAGGACCGGCACGCCCTTTCGGGCGAAGTTGTAGTGGTCGGAGCGGAAGTAGAAACGCTCACCGGGCCAAATGTCGTCGATGGCGGTCATCCCGAGTTCCGGATGCGCTTCATTCACGAGCCGGAGGGTCTGGCCGAGATCGGAGTGCTCCATCCCGATCGCGACGATCGTGTCCGGCCAGTTACGCCCGACCATGTCGACGTTTAGGTCGGCCACCATGCGATCGATGGGCACAGGCGGGTTGTCCGCGAAATAGGCACTGCCCCAAAGACCCTTCTCTTCGCCGCTCACCAACACGAAGATCATCGAGCGCTTCGGCTTCGTGGCTAGCGACGCATACGCCTCCGCGATCTCGAGGACGGCCGTCGTACCGGACCCGTCGTCATCGGCCCCGTTGTTGATGCTGTCGCCTTCGGCGTTGGGCGAACCGATTCCTATGTGATCCATGTGGGCGCTGAAGACCACGTACTCTTCCTTGAGGACCGGGTCGCTGCCTTCCAGGATACCGGCCACATTCGGCGCCGACCGGCTCACGAGAACCTGGACCCTGGGCGAGAGCGTGAGCGCCAATCCGGGTACGTCGATGATGGACACCGCCCCCTGCCCACGAGCCTGATCGAGGTCCACTCCATGGGCCGAGAGGATCGGCCGAATGGCGTGGTCGCGCACCTCCACGGAGAAGCCAGTCGCTGTATCGTCGTGGCCCAGCCGGATGACGCTGTTACCCGAAACACGCTCGACGTATTGATTCCATGTACGATCCGGCACGTCTGTGACAACGAGGACGGAAAGTGCTCCGCTCCGACGTAAGTCCGCCACGAACCTTCGTCCCGCAGCGTCCAGCCCACCCGGCATTGAACCCACGACCACGTGCTTCCCTACGATCTTGGAGACCGCCTCAGGCGTCATGTCACCCATGCCCACGAACATCACTACGTCACCCTCGAGGTCTCCCTCGGACGCCGCAGCGATCACAAGATCGCGGCCGAAGCGCAGGTCGCCTCCGCCATTCACCTTCGCATAAGATGCAACCAGGTCAGGCGCGACCGTCTCGATCAGGTAACGCTGCACATAGGATCCGTCGTCGCCCGCGGGCACCAGGCCGATCCGTTCGAATTCGCTGACAATCCACTCAGCCGTCATCTCCAGGCCAGGGCTCGGGGTATCCCGGCCGCCCATGCTGTCGTGAGCGATCACGCCGAGTTTTTGCAGATAGTCGTCCGGGTTGATGGACGTGGCCGCGGCCGCGACGCCCTCGCCCAGGGGCTCGAGTCGGCCGCCATCTTGCTCCTGAGCACAAGCGGAGCCCGAGGCTACCCCCATGCAGATGACCGTGGACAGAAGGCACTGTGATTTCATCAGACTCTCTTACGTACTCGCCAAAGACGTGGTTCGCGCCCGCTCAAGCAGACCGGAACGGCACGGTCGGCCCAAAACTTACCCGCCAAAGCGGAGTACGCCAGCCGTCCATCCCCGAGATTCCGCAGATCACAATCCCACATCCCGGTGCTTAGAGGCCCGTGGGTCTTGAGGAGACCAAGGAACGTCGCGGACCGGGGCTTCAGCGCAGCCCCAATGCGCGGTCCAACAAATCCTCCAGCTCGCGCTCGGTGAGTGGTCCCGACAAGACCGCCACACCTCCAGGCACGTCGCGGACGGCCATACTCCAGTCCGCCGGCGACGTCCGACCGAGGAGTTCGTTTCGCTCCTGAAACGCCTCCCTGAGCACCGCATCGCCCCCGGCCAGCGGAACAAACTGAAGCTCGATGACACGCCCGTCCCCTAACTCCTGAGTCACGATCACCGAACCGCTCGGCCCTCCGGCCAAGCCATCGGCCTCCGAAGCCAACCGCACATCACGGACCGGGAGTCCCGGGACCAGAAACGGGGTCGTCGAGAGCGAGGCGGACACAGAAGGTGCCTGGGCAGCGTTGCTAGACAGCGAGGCTCCGTCCCGTCGGTCCTCTTGGGGCGCGGAGCTTGGAACCGCGGAGCCACGTACCTCGTCGGAGAGCCGCGCAGCCTCCACCGGGGGTTCTGCCGCCTGGGCCCTCCCGTTCGCGTCGGCCCGCTCCAACCTAAGAGCAACAGCCGACTCTTCTCGTTGTCGAGCAGGTACAACCGCGATCTGATCCAGCGCCAAATCGTCATCGAACCCAACAGCGGCCTGATCGGCAGCGGGTCCGACGCCCCCACCGGCCACCGCATCTTGCAACTCGGGCGGTGTGTCCGCTTGGGCGAGCCCCCTGACCACCGCAACTCGCGACTCGCGCGGTGCGTTTGCGTCGGCGAGCCCACCGACCACTGCAGCTTGCGACTCGGGTAGCGTTTCCGTTTCGGCGAGCTCCCCTGCATTGTCACGTTCCATACGCTCCTGATCTGCGGCGGGTGGCAACCCAATCTCGGTAAGGACGCTCTCGGAAGCGGCTCCGCGTGCGAGATCGCCCGCCGGCCCGGTAAGTTCCCGGGCCATCCAGCCGGCCCCGAGCGACACCACGATCGTCGCCGCCCAACGGAGCGAGGACAGACGGCTGCCAACCAAGGGCCGAGCCCTTCCCGTCCGTTCGGAGCCCTCGGCCCCTTCAGCCGGCTCCTGCCGATCGGACTCCGCAGCCCGAGCCAGCAGCTCCTCAAGTGGATCGAATTCCACCGGTCCCTGAGCCGAAGCCGAGAGGATCGCGGACGCCTCTTGCCTCAGGCGCCTTTCACTCTCGAGCAACTGGGCGCACGTCAAGCAGGCGTCCAGGTGTTCCCGAACGTGCCTGGCGGCTTCCTCCGGATAGGCGCCCAACGCGCCGTCCAGGTAGGCGTGAACGTCTCCGTTACTGATGTGCGACATCATCTTTCTCCTGCTTTCGATGTGCCTTCACGAGCCGCTCCCGGGCCCGTGCGAGCGTGGTGCCGACCGATCCCGCCGAGATTTCGAGCGCTCCCGCGATCTCTCCGTAATCGAGCCCTCCATCCCAGAGGAGCAGGGCCTCCCGATCTCGCTCGCTCAACGCCTCGAGCGCCCGGCGGACCACACCCTCCCGTTCGCCCTGCTCGAGCTCCGCGGCTGGATCGGCGGTCACGGCATGGACCTCCGCTTCCGTTTTCAGCAGTGTCAAGTGGCCCTTCCTGCGAATCGCCGTACGCGCTTCATCTCTGGCGAGGTTGGCCGCAACAGTGAACAGCCAAGCCCGAGGATTAGCGGGATTCTCCCGGAGCGCCCGCACGAAGGTATCCTGCGCCAGATCCCTCGCGCGCTCCATATCCCACACCTTCCGATGAAGGAAGCGCACCAAGTCCGGCAGCGTGGTCCTGTACAGTTCTCCCCAGTCTACATCCACGGCATCCTCGATCGATCAATCGGCCTTTTCAAATCTAATGACGAACGAGTGCCGAGATGTTGCACAATCCCCTGAGATGCCGGAGGACGTGTGGTTGTTGGAACGGCATCCATCTTCGAGTCCGATCGAGCGTTGTGGGTCTGGCCTCTTTGTTGCACTCCGCCCCTTGTACATACTTGTGGCGTGGACCTCCTGACCAGCCCTGAAGCGTGGATCGCCCTGGCCACGCTCACGACACTCGAGATCGTTCTCGGGATCGACAACATCGTCTTCATCTCCGTCCTGGCCGACCGGCTTCCACCTAAGGAGCGCCCGAAGGCCCGTCAGATAGGACTTTTGTTAGCGATGCTGACGCGGATTCTGTTGCTCTTCTCCATCACGCTCATCATGCGGCTCACGGTACCGCTGTTCGCCCTATTCGGGCACAACGTGTCGGGGAAAGATCTCATCTTGATCGTGGGTGGGCTCTTCCTCCTGACCAAGTCGACGCGCGAAATCCACGATAAGATGGAGGGGAGCAGCGACGAAGCGACGGGCGCCGCCAAAGCGGCGACGTTCGGTGGGGTACTGATCCAGATCGCGATCCTGGACATGGTCTTTTCGCTCGACTCGGTCATTACGGCCGTCGGCATGGCCGACGACTTGGCGGTCATGGTCACGGCCGTGATCCTGGCCGTGGGCGTCATGATGATTTCGGCCGGCCCGGTCGGGGACTTCGTATCCGATCACCCCACGGTGAAGATGCTCGCCCTGAGTTTCCTGCTTCTCATCGGAACGAGCCTCATCGCCGAAGGTGCGGGTTTCCACATTCCCAAGGGGTATATCTACTTCGCGATGGGATTTTCGGTCTTCGTGGAGTTCTTGAATCTCAGGGCTCAACGAACCCGTTCGAGCGGGGACGGCGTGGGGGTCGCGCGTCCCGCCACCCAAGGTCCGTCCGACTCCTCCTAAGAAAAGAGGCGCCGCCCTGAAGAAAGGGGGGCCCCGAGCTGTACTCCTTCAACAGCCTTCTAACCTGGAAATCCGATCACCTTCAGGGGCGGTACCCGGGCCCACGCACGATCATGCCCGGTTTGGCACCCGTGTGCTCGCCTGCACGAACAACCGCTACGCCGTTCACGAAAACGTCTCGGATCCCGTCCGAGACCTGATGGGGATCTTCGTACGTGGCCCGGTCGATGACGGTCTCGGGGTCGAAGATGACGATGTCGGCATAAAAACCCTCACGGAGCACACCCCGATCAGGAATAGACAGGCGAGTTGCGACCGCTGAAGACATCTTCCGGATGGCGTCTTCAAGGGGCACGACACCCTGCTCTCGAACGTAGCGGCCGAGGATCCGGGTGAAGGTTCCGTACCCCCTCGGGTGTATCAGAGCCGTGGTAGTCCGGGGATCCACGCCTCCGGAATCCGTCCCGAATTTCATCCACGGCTGTTTGATCTGAAGCCGAACGTTGTCCTCGTTCATCGCGAAGAATACGGTGCCGATCTGTTGACGCTCGTCGAGAACCAGGTCCATCGCCGTGTCGATCCAGTCCTTGCCAAGCTCTCGCGCGACGTCGTCCAGGTAACGACCGGAGTACCTCTGTCGGTTCTCGGCCTTGTCGAAACCGAGAAGGAGCACCCCACTCGGCGTCGAAAGTGCGCAGTAGTTCTCCCAACCCCCAGCCTCATTCTCGATCTCGGCTCGAACCCACGCGCGCGCCTCGATGTCTGCGAGGTTATGGAAGAGCCTCCCGTTGGCCGATGCCGACGGGGGGAAACAGGATGTGAGCCCAGTTTTAGCCGCGACATACGGGTACATGTTCGCCTGAACATCAGCACCGGCAGCCCTCGCCGAATCGATCTTCGCGATCGCTTGGGCTGTCTTGGGCCAATTGTCACGGCCGCCGGCCTTCAGGTGATAGATCTCCACCGGCACACCGCCACGGGCCCCAATCTCGATCGCCTCGTCGATCGCCTCCAAAAGGTTGTTGGCCTCTGAGCGGAGGTGCGTGATGTATACGCCACCGTACGGGGCCATCGCAGCGGCGATCTCTCCCAACTCCGCGGTGGAGGCGAAATTGCCGGGAGCATAGATCAGCGCTGTCGCTACGCCGAAGGCGCCGTCCTCCATGGCCCTTCTTACGACCGCCTTCATCGTGTCCAACTCGGCCGGACCGGCTTCACCCATCCGTAGTCCGACGGCATAGGTGCGGAGTGTCCCGCCCCCGAGGAAAGAGCCCTGATTCACGGAGGTGCCTCGGACCTCCATGGCCCGGAGCCACTGGTCGAACCCTCGCTCTCCCGAGAAAAGCCGAGCTTGACGGTCCGCCTTCGAATCATCGTCCCCGGAGGGACCGAGAAAGGCCGGATTGACCGGGGCCGTCGTCACGCCCTCCCCCATGATTTCTGTGGTGATGCCCTGTGTGACCTTGCTGATGACTCGGCTGTCGCCGGACAGTAGGGCGTAGCGCGACAGGCTATGAATGTCGATGAATCCGGGCGATACCACGTGCCCGGCGGCATCCACCCGCTCGATCGCCGTCGCTCCCTTCAGCAAGCCGCCGGGCGTGATCCAAGCGATACGGCCATCCTTCACGGCAACATCGCCGTAGAACCACGCACTCCCCGTACCATCCACGACCCGGCCATTCTCGATGATCAGATCGTAATCGACGCCGGGATCGGGAACGGCGGGCGCCGGCGGCCCTGGGATGGGCACAGCAGCGGGCGGCGGCGTGGCCCCCGCGCAGGCACTCAGAAGGGATCCCACAAAAAGGGTCGCAAACGATCCTGCTCGACGCATTGTCACCTCGGTCAGGCGGGGGGGGTCGCCTCGAAGAAGCCTCCTCGGTGACCATCCTTGGAACCCCTGTATCGGGGAGGCCCGTAGCCTATACCATGATACGATCGAACAAGGAGCTAGTACATCCTGTCCTTATCCAGCACGTTGAGTAGTCGCTCGCCCGCAAGGTACCGGAGAAGGTTTTCGCAGAAGATGTCCGTGATCCTCTCGTTCTCGCGGTCGCTCGTTCCCGCCGAGTGCGAGCAGACGAGCACGTTCGGCATCGTCCAGAACAGGGAGTCGGGGGATAGCGGCTCCTCTTGGAACACATCGAGCGCCGCTCCTCCGACGTGCCCCGACTCGAGGGCGTCGATCAAAGCGGATTCGTCGATGAGCGCGCCGCGTGCCACGTTGACGACAATCGCTCCCGGAGCGAGTAGTGCGAGTTCGGCTGCCCCTATCAGCCCCTCCGTTTCGGGCGTGTGGGGAGCCGCCAGTACGAGGTGCTCGGCGTCGCGGAGAGCCGCGTGGAGTTCATCCAACGCGTAAAGAGCCTCCAAGTGAAGAGAAGCGGGCTCGACCCCAGCCACGGTCCGCTTCACGCCGATGGTCCTCATTCCTAACGCCGATGCCAGGCGAGCCACGGCCTGCCCGATCGAGCCCATTCCCACAACGGCAAGACTCCGCCCCGTGAGATCAGTCGAGGCGAAGCGCTGCCACCGACGGTCCCGCTGGTCGGCAAGCATCTCCGGGACCTGCCTCCGGAACATGAGGATAGACATCAGCGTGTACTCGGCCAGAGGTATCGCGTGGACCCCACTGGCCGTCGTGATCACCGTTTCGGGCATTCGCTCCACGTACCGATGCCGGGCCACGAGCTGGCCGATCCCAGCGCTCGTCGCCTGGATCCAACTCAGCGACGGCGCGAGCTCAGGCAGATCCTCGAGATGAGTTCGGTCGAAATCGAACAGAACCTCGGCCTCGGCGAGCAGAGACACCCAGCGCCGCTCGTCCTCCTCCGGACGCTCCAACTTTTGCCCCACATGGTCCGCTGTATAACGGGGACGCGGAAGCAGGTGAGGCTCGTACACGACCTCGAGGCGTGGATTCACCGCGCGGATCCGATCCACATGGTGTGGCTCCAGATAGCTGGCGATCACGATCCGCACCGGTGGTTGGGATTCGCTCATGAGGGAGGCTCCGGATCTCGAAGCTCCCTGAACACCCGCATCCCACCGTAGAGATACCCGACCCCCACCATGGGAACGAGATAACAGACATGCTGAAGCAGGCTCAGGGTAAGGGCGTGTTCCGGACTGACTCCCGTGAGCCGGTAAGCGGCAAACGACACGGCCTCGAACACGCCCAGGTTTCCAGGCGTGACCGAAACGATCGTCGCAAAGTTTACGCTCGCCAGAACCAGCAACGCGGTTCCCACCGGCAAGTTCAGCCCAAGCGCCTGCTGAACGGCGAGGATTCCACCGAGTTCGGCCGCTTTCATCCCCAGTGCGAGAGCGATTCCGACCGCGAACACACGGGGTGTACGTAGCCCTTCGAGAGAGTGGGCCCACTGGGCTCCGAAGTGCCTCACACGGCCAAGGGCACTCGCTGGCCGCACAGCAGCGGGAGGATGTCGAAAGCGAAAGGAAAGGACGACGAAGGTCACACCGAGCACCGATACGAGCACCGCGAGACCCTGCACGCCCCGAGCGAGCCAGGCGGGTAACGGGGCGAACAATGCCACCCCTACTACCACCACGATTTTGGCGATCCCCTCGGCCACCTGCTCCATCGTATAAACGGACAGCGCCGAGGCATGGCCGATCCGCCCATATCGAGCAAGAAGCATCACGCCCGAGGCCTGTCCGACCATGAACGGAACCGAGTTAGAAATCATGGCCATCGCCGAGACCACCAGAAAGATGTTAGCCCATGTCATTGCGCCTTCGCCCGGCACCAGAATCCTCCACTGGAGCGACCACAAGACGATGATCGACCCGTTCAAACCGATGGCGACGACGAGCCAGGGAAGGCGGACTGCTTGCAGAAGCTGGAGGAGCCGGTCCCAATCGATGTCTCGCAGCGCAACCACGAGCAGCAGCGTCGCGCCGGTGAGGATACCACCCCGCAAGAGGGCCAGGTTCCAGGAAGCGAAGCGCGCACCAGGCATGTTTCCGGTCACCCTTCAGTACGCTCGGCGTCAAGCCCGCCGCAGCACCAGCGTGGCGTTCGACCCTCCGAAAGCGAACGAATTCGAGAGGGCGATCTCGAGATCCGGAGCGTCACGGCCCACATTGGCGACACAGTCGAGATCGCAAGCCGGATCCGGAACGGTTAGGTTGGCCGTGGGCGGAATCCGGCGCTCGCGGAGCGCCAGCGCCGTAATCGCGCACTCGAGCGCACCGGATGCTCCCACCAGGTGTCCATGCATGGACTTGGTCGAACTGATTGCGACGCCCCCGGCAGTGGCCCCGAACGCACGTTTGATCGCCTCAATCTCCACCGGATCACCCGCCGGGGTTCCCGTGGCGTGCGCATTGATATAGCCCACTGCATCGGCGGGGAGCCCCGCATCTTTCAGAGCATTCCGCATGGCGTGCTCCTGGCCGTCCACCGACGGCTCGGTGAGCTTGTGCGCGTCGCTCGACGCGCCAAAACCAACGATCTCTGCGAGCGACTCAGCCCCCCGTGCCGCGGCTCGCTCCTCGCTCTCGAGAATGAGCGTGGCCGCTCCTTCTCCCAGAACGAGGCCGGTACGCTCCAGGTCGAAGGGACGGCAGAAGGCCCCTGAACCATCCGTTTGCTCCTTGGCAATCACCCCGACAGCCTGCCAGGCGGCGACAGACCCATCGTTGAGCATGGCCTCCGCTCCCCCGGCGATGACCACATCGGAGTAACCGTCTCGGATGGACCGGAAGGCTTCACCGATCGCGACGGACGAAGAGGCACAAGCGACCGCATACGTATGCGCCGGTCCGCGGAACCCGAAGCGCATACATACCTGAGAAGCCGGGCCACTGGCCATGATCAACGGGACCGTCGTCGGCCTTACCCGCCTGCTGTGCTGCTCGAAGTAGGTTCTGTAGGATCGCTGAAGGATTTCGGCCCCTCCGAGCCCACACCCCATGTACACTCCTGCTTCCTCAGGTCCACGTCCGTCCGTCATGAGCCCGGAGCTCTCCAGAGCGTTTCGGGTGGCGACCACGGCCATTTGCGCCGCCCGCGCCATAAAAAGCCGGTCGGCCTTGTTGATTTGGTCGCCTGGCTCAAACTCGATGGAGGCGAGTGGCACATCTGCCCCAAACTCGGGAGTGCCGGATCGCACCATGCGAATGGCAGACTCTCCGAGACAGATTCTCTCGAAGACCGCTGCCGGGTCCTCCCCGTGCGGGGACACGAACCCGAGCCCCGTCACGAAGACGCGGCGGCCACCCACGGGCGGCTCAGCTCCCCTTGGCCTGGACGAGCTCGTCCACCAGCGCCGCGGCGTCCGCAAGCGTCTGGAAGGTCGCGCGCTCCTCGGGGACCTCGATTCCGAATTCGTCTTCGACGTCGAACAAGAGCTCGACGATCGTGAGGGAGTCGAGACCCAGTTCGGTCAGAGTCGCCTCGGGGCTGATGGCCGCTCGATCGACGTCGTATTTTTTGCTCAATACCTCGGCCATGAAGGCATAGGGGGTCACGCGCTCACACCTCTTGAAGACATATCCGGTCCTGAAGACATAACTTCATGAGGCCAACACCTTACGCAAGACTAGCGTCGCATTACTGCCACCAAACGCGAATGAGTTCGAAAGAGCGAACTCCAGCCCCGGCGCCTCTCGGCCGACTAACGGCACACAATCCAGGTTGCACTCCGGATCGGGATCGGTGAGGTTGGCGGTCGGCGCTATCCGGCCCGTCTGTAACATACGAACCGTCAACGCAGCCTCTAGTGCGCTCGCGGCCCCGATCAGGTGGCCGTGAACCGACTTCGTGGAGCTTACCGCCAGCTCGTCGGCGTGTGACCCGAAAGTATTCCTGATGGCCTCCGCCTCGACTCGATCTCCCATGAGCGTGCCCGTGGCATGTGCATTGATATACCCGATGTCCTCGCCCTCAATGGACGCATCCTCCAGTGCCAGGCGCATTGCACGAGCCTGACCGTCCGGAGAAGGCTCGGTCAGGTTGTACGCATCGCTGGAGACACCGTAACCCACAATCTCTGCCAGCGGCTCCGCACTTCTGCCTCGAGCCGCGCTCTCGCTCTCGTGCACCAGAACAATGGAGCCCTCGCCGAGAACCAGGCCCGTCCGCTGGGCGTCGAACGGCCGGCTGGAAGCTTCGGCACCGGTCACATGCTCACTCGCGAGGACGCTCAGCTCCCTCCAACCGGCCAAGGCCCCCGCGTTGAGTTGGGCTTCAGCCCCACCGGCCAAGGCGGTATCGAGGTACCCATGTCGAATCGCACGAAACGCCTCGGCGCTGGCCACCGCCGAGGAAACGCATGCGATGGAGTAGGTCACTGTCGGGCCGGTAATCCCATACTGCATGGAGATGTGGGACGCCGGGCCACTGGCCATGATCATCGGCGTGCTCGCGGCTCTCAGCCTCTTGGGGGGATCCGCCAGATAACGTTCATAGTGGGCCTCGAGCTCGTCGGACCCCCCCAGTCCACACCCCATGTAAACGCCTGCCTCCGCCGGTCCAGCACCGGATACCAACAGACCCGATTCCTCCAGGGCGTGATGCGCCGCAACAACCGCCATCTTGGTCGCCCGTGCCATGAAGCGTCCCGACAGCTTGGGAATCAGATGGCCGGGCTTGAAATCGACAGGCGCCAGAATCATGTCGCACCTCGACCCGTTAGCCTCAACCGGCACCCTGCGGACCGAGGACTCCCCGGCAAGAACCCGATCGAACACGTCGTTCAGGTTGTCCCCGTGGGGAGATACTACGCCGATCCCTGTGATGAACGTGCGGCGCAGGGGCACGCCGCTCAGAGTCCCTTGGCCTCGATCAACTCATCGGCTAGGGCTGCCGCCTCACCCAAGGTGGAAAAATTAACCTGCTCGGTGGAGAACTTGATACCGAACTCATCCTCTAATTCCCTCACCATTTCCATCGTGGAAAGTGAGTCGAGGCCAAGGCCCACCGGCGAGGCCTCAGGCACCAACTCACCGGCGTCCACACCAAACTCCTCCACCAAGAGCTTGACGAGAAAATCAAATGACTTCAAGGGTGGCCTCCAACCTGATTTTGAGCACCTATCATGCGGGCATGGAATAGAACATATCATCCACAAGCGATTCGCGCCTGTTTGGGGTCTACAACCAACCCGCTCGGCGATACCACGCCCCCGTGATCCGAGTTCCCTCGGCGAAGGAAATGCGGGGTTTCCAGCCAAGCGCCGCTTGCGCCTCCGCTGAGTCGCATACCCAGTGTGGAGCCAATAACTCGTTCAGCTTATCGCGCGTCAACATGACCGCACGTCCCATGACCCTTCCGTAAAATTCGCTACCCAGAGCCGCCCCATACATCAGGAAGCGAGGCACATGAACTCGCAACCAGGCGCGCCTGCCGAGCGCGTTTTCGATGTGGCGAATCAGTCCACCCAGAGTCTCCAGGCGTCCATCCTCGACAAAGTAGGTGGAGCCGCTCGGTACCTTCGCTTCGAGCGCTTTGATACACGCCGCGGCACAATCCGCGGCGTAGATGGCGCTCAGCGCAGAGTTCGGCGAACCCGTCAGAGGAAGGACGCCCAGCTGCACGGACTTAAAAAAAGGAAGAATCTCCCGATCTCGGGGTCCGTAGATCATGGGTGGCCTGATGATCGTGATGGGAAGCGAGTGCGCCTCCGCCCGCGCGACTTTTTCTGCGGCCAGTTTGCTCCGTCCATAGTGGGTCACGGGGTTGGGAGAGGCACCCGCCAGGACGGGACGTCCGTCCTCGCTAGGGCCCATCACCGACAGCGACGAGACCAACACGAAACGCTCGAGACCCGGAGCATTTTTTTTCGCCGCATCGAGCAGATTTGCTGTCCCCTGCTCATTCGTCCGGTGGAAGTCAGCCGGACGCCTGGCCTTGACTAAGCCAGCAGCATGGATAATTCCATCCACACCTTCCGTCGCCGCAAGTAAGCTGTCCTCGTCGCTCAGAGCCCCGGACAGCAGTGTCACATGCTCGAGACCCTCCAGGAATCGGGTATCACTCGTCGGCCGGACCAGCGCAAGAACATCGGCACCCTGCTGATCGAGTTGCTCGGCAATGTGAGAGCCGAGGAATCCCGAGGCTCCCGTCAGTAAGATCCGCACAGACTGCCGTCCCCTTAGAAGGCTGCTGAGGAAGTACAGTGGGCCGCGTTGCGGATGCCACGGCCCCAGCTCCTAGGCGGAGCGACGACGCCATAGCATTCGCTACGGCTAGGAGCTCCAACAACGGAGATGGGGTCGTGCCACCGCAACCCTTCAACTTGTAAGGTCATTCCATTCATGTTCGTGGGCACATGGCGGTTGTGCGGTTGATCCGGCGTCTCTCCTCCTCACCGTAGCGTTGCTACGCCTCGTCGTCGTTCCTTGTCTGAACGCGCACAAGCGCCATGTGCGCGACCCGCTGTACTTCCTCAGCAGCCTTCCTCGCCGATCGTCCGTTTAGATCACCCCGAGCTCCCTACCGGCGCCTCGGAGCGCTTCGAGGCCCCGATCGAGATGTTCGCGTTCATGGGTGGCCATGTAGCTGGTGCGCAGGAGAGAGTTCCGGGGCCGCACACCCGGAGAGATAAACGGATTCGTGTACACCGAATAATCCTCCAACAGCGTCCTCCAAAACTCCAGCGTCAGCGCATCATCACGAATGAAGATCGGGATTACGGCACTCTCCGTGTCACTCAACTCGAAGCCCATCCCCGTGAGCTCGTCCTTCATGTAGGTGTAGTTCTCCTTCAACTTATCAAGCCGCCAGGTCTCTTCTTGCATGACGTCGAACGCAGCCATTGCGGCGGCGATACAGGACGGCGCACCACTGGCCGCAAACATGAAAGAAGGTGCAAAATGTCTTATGTAGTCCAGTACCTTCCGCTCTCCGACCAAATACCCGCCGACACTGGCCAGCGACTTGCTGAACGTGCCCCCGATCAGGTCGACATCACCCTCTAATCCGAAGTAGTGCGCCGTTCCGCGCCCTCCTGGTCCAATGACTCCGAAGGCGTGCGCGTCGTCCAGAAACAACCTCGCGCCATGCTTCTGGACTACCGGGATCAACTCGTCAAGCTTCGCGATGTCACCCTCGGCGCTGAAGACGCCATCCGTCATCACGAGTGCGGACTCCGTGGCCTTGAGCTTGGAGAGCGCGCGCTCCAAGGAAACCGCCGAGTTGTGCCTGAACCGAACCATACGCCCGCCCGCCGCCTGGCCCAGGCGTACGCCGTCGTAGATCGACGCATGTACACTTCGGTCGACCACGGCGACGCTTTCCTCCGCACCGAGTAGAGCGGAGCCCAAGGCGAGGTTCACCTGATACCCCGTGGTGAAGACCAGGGCGGACTCTCTTCCATAGAAGGAGGCGATTTTTTCCTCGAATTCACGATGCAGCTTGATGGAGCCATTCACGAAGGGAGACCCCGTCATGCTCGTCCCAAAACTGGCGATGGCGGCGACGGCGGCCTCTTGAACCTTGGGGTGCGTCGTCAGGCCCAGATAGTTGTTGGAGCCGAACATCGTCACACGTTTGCCGTCGATCACCGCCTCGGGGCCGTCGTGGTAATCAAAAGGCTTGAAGTACGGGTAGATGCCTTCCCGTCTGGCGTCGTCCGCAGTATGGAACTCGAACGCCTTGCTCAACACGTCGGAGGTGCGTTCAGCCACGTCGGAGGTGCGTTCAGACATCTTGGATCCGGTCGTCGATCGAATACCCGAAGAAAGAAAGATTTAGGCGAGTCATATGAGAAGGGAAGGGTCGGATTTGTCTCAGCAGCTTAGGGGCGTGGATCGCCTCGCGTCAATCGGACACGGTCGGCCACAACGCGCCGGCCCTCAAAGGAAGCCTTGCAGCAGCACGACCGAGACCACGATACCCGCCGCGAGCCACTTCCAGTTGTCGTGGAAGAAGTTGATCACGTGAGTGTCCCAGGCCGCCCAGGTATTACCGCGAAGGTGTGCCACGTAGGCGACCTCCGGGTCACCGTGCCCATGCTCCTCCAGCGAAAGGATTCTCATGCCTTCGTTCGTTCCGTGCTCCCGCAATCGGCCAGTCAGGAACAGAGGGCCCGCCGTCGTGAGTATTCGTAGGTGTCGCGGCCACACCCTGCCCCACTTGGCGTAGGCCCGCGGAAGGGAGGCAATGGCATGGTGGAACAGTGAGTGTCCCTTTACGGAGAGCATGAACTGATTCGAGACGCCGAAGGGCGTCGTCCGCGGAAGCACCACCTCGGCGTCGAGGAGTCCGTCGATCGGGCGGAGGCACACCAGGTCCAGGTCCGCGTAAAGCCCTCCAAATTCCCGGAGAATCACATAACGTGCGGCATCGACCCGCTGAATGGCCTCGGGATACCCCTCATACAGGGGGACCAACTCGGGCGCCCGCTCCCTCACCAGTGCTGCGAGGTCCTCGTCGGTCCAGAAGCGGTACTCCCAATCGGGATGTGCGTCCCGCCAGCTGCGCTGCGCATCGAGAAACCGCGCCGGAATGTCTCGGTCCTTCCAGGTCTGGTGAATGACACGCGGAATCATGGCGAGCCATCGGGGAGGCCGGTGACCTCTAGGAGCCTCTCGTAGATACGCCACCGCTTATAGGGCTCCAGATCCATCCCCTCGAGTGGTGCCGTCAGCGCCTCGTTTTCCTCGAGAATCCACGACGCCTCCGCCCCTTCGGCCCGAATCTCCATAGCACGGCGGGCTACCTCAAAGGCAAAGAGCGGGAAGAAGCCGCGATTCTGGTACTCTCGCCTGAGGCCCAACAGGACGATCCGTCCGCTGAGAACTTTGGGAAGGCCGATGAGGAGACGGGCGATATTCCACGGCCAGAGCCGTCCCGACGGTATCCGGCAGAGCACGCGGTTCATGTCGCGTGCGATCATGATGAAGCCCACCGTCTTACCGTCGAGCTCCGCGACAAACGCGAAATTCGGGTGCAGGACGGACTTCAGGTCCTTCGCGATGTGCCAGAATTCCTCCCAGGACGGGGGGACGAAGCCCCAGTTCCCGGCCCATGCGTCGCAGTATAGGTCGAAGGCGTTCCTCACCTCTTCTTCCATCGTGTCGAAATCCCATTCTCGAAACACGAGGCGGGTCCGCTGAAGCGTTCGCTCCCCAAGCCGACGCACCCGATCCGGAACCGCGAATTGATCCCCGGCGGGCAAATGGTATCCGAGGAGATCTCGGGCCGGAGCATAACCGGCGCGTTCGATCAAAGGGCCGTAATACGAGGGATTCCAGGGCGTCATGATCATCGGCGCGAACTCGAACCCGTCGACGAGCACACCACACTCGTAGTGCATCGACGGGTTGACCGGACCACGCACCGAATGCAGCCCTCTGTCGCCGAGCCACCCCTCGGCCCGCTCGAAGAGCCCGTTCGCGGCTGCTTGATCGTCACGACAGTCGAAAAAGCCGAAAAACCCGACTCGATCATCGTGATGGTCGTTGTGCCATCGGTTCTCGATCGCCGCCACCCTCCCGACGGCTCGGCCATTACGCTTCGCGATGAAGAGCGCCCGCTCGGCATGTTGATAAAAGGGGTTTCCACTCTGATCCAGGCCATCCCTCACGACGGCACGAAGTGGCGGGATCCAGCCGGACGAGACGGGTTGGTCGTGGACTCTCCAGGCGGCGTCCACGAAACGCGACGTACCCCGCCGGCCCTCCACCTGAGTGACCTCAAGAGAGAAGCTCACTTCGATCCGCTACCCAGTCGATGCACCGTCGTGAAGTAGTGCATGTCCGATTCGCTCCTGAAGAATCGTATGAGAGAATCGACCAGCCACTTCGCCAGGAAGCTGCGACCCCTGTCTCGACCCTTTACAAGAACAGGGTAGATCCATCGAAAAAGAGGCTTCAGGAAGGGCAAGAGGATCAGACAGTAGTCGGAGGCGCTCCGGGACAACCGAAACGAGGGCGAATCGAAAAACGTAAGATTGTCGCGGTGCTGGTCCAGACCCTGCGACGAGAACAATGCTTCGACGTCGGGTTCACTCGTAGGCGTCCCCATCCTCTCGCCAATCGAGTCGAGAATGGTCCCGGTCGTCGAGCCTTGTCCGTCCCGATGCTCCCGGGTCGGAACGATGGAGTTCTCAGTGCCGAGAAATCGTGCAAGCTGCGTTGCGAACTCAGCCTCTTCGATATTCAAGATCAGAAGCTTTTCCGTTCGGTCCTCGAAGTAGTGGATCACGTGCTCATGATAGGAGTTCCGAATCCGAATCCAACGAATCACCGCTCGGTCGCTGTTATCGAGAACCCACCGGTTTATGATGCGGGCAAGAAGTCCGAGAGGAACGTACTTCGTGAGCGCCCAATAAGTGGCCCTCTTCGATCGTTCGACCGCTTTGTGTCGGCTGAGCACCCAGTGTTTCAGCGGTCTCGTGTTGAGGATGAAGAGAGCTTCGGGATAAAGTTCATCCAGATTCTTGATCGAAGCACACGCACCATCGGAGAACGCGTCGAACCGGTCGAGGCGGTGCCGATCCTGGATGACAGTCCAATCCGTCCACCCTGGTGTATGGGTGGAGCGATAGGAGAGTTGATCGCAGAAAATGCTGTCGAGTGTGACCGTGCCGGTCTTGTTGAAGCCCACGCAGAAGACCTTTGGGTGCCCGCGCGGGCCCTCGTCAGACATGCCGAGCGCGCACGATCGTACAGGAGTTCCCTCGCACAAGCTCCTCTGGTTCATTGGGTCCTGGAATTCGGTCGGCTTGGAATCTGAAAGACACCGTGTACTGAGGCAACGCCCGCGGCAGACGCGCGGCCCAAAGGAGCGAGTCCGGTCGTTCGCGCCCTCGGCCAGTGCTATACTCAACGGTGGGAGGGATTTCAGTACCGAGATGGTCACCTAGAGGTCCGACGTCCGGATGACTGCACCACAAAATGAGATACTAGCGACCCCCGTTGGGGTCCTCCGCCATTACTGGCGGGTGGCTGAGGTGAAGGTGTGGCACCTCGTCCTACCGATCGGTTTGATTTTACTCGCGAGCGCATTCGAGGGGGCCTCCTTCTCACTTCTGATCCCGCTCAAGGATGCGGTGGCGGAAAACTCCTTCGACTTCCTGGGGCAGTCGAGAGCCTTCGGGTGGATCCCCACACTCGTGCCGGACAGCCTGAATCCGTCGTCGCGTGACGCCTATCTCGTGCTCTGTATCGCCGTCCTGATGATTCTTGGACGCGTCGGGAAGCTGGGAGTCCAATACGCGGCTCAACTCGTTGTGACTGCGCGTAACGAACGGTATCGGGTCAGGGTCGGCCAGGAGACGTTCGGCAGGGTCCTTAGATTCGGGCGGCAGTACTTCGACGGCCAGGCAATCGGCAGAATCGATGCGGAGATTGGCTGGTCCAGTTCGGTAATCGGGCTCCTGACCGCGGCTCAGGAGTTCTTCCGTTACGTCGTCTCATTGTTGGTGAAGGCCGGCGTGATGATCTGGATCTCGCTCCCGCTCACCATCGCCTTCCTCGTGACGCTGCCGTTGGTGCAACGCCTGGTAGCGGCCATCAATCGGGCGGTGAAACGCATCTCGGAGGAGGGAGCGGAGGTAGACCGCCAGATACGCGCACAGACTCTCGACATCCTGGGGGCCATTCCGCTCGTAAAGGCAGTTTCGCAGGAACAGACCGCTTCCGAGATGTACGAGAAGGTCCTCCGCCAAGGGGAGCGTGTGGCGATACGGCGCCATCGGGCGATTGGAGTTCGTTACCCCATCGAGGAAATCACAATCCTCCTCTTGATGCTCCTCGTTCAGGGCGTGTTCATTTATGCGACCGGGGATTTTCGCCCGGCCGACCTGGCAGCTTTTGGCGCTTTTCTCATCGTGCTTCAGCAGGCACTTCGCGACTACAAGTTGATCAGCCGCTTCAGCCTCCGCGTCTTCGAGGAACTTCCTCGTCTGGAAGCCGTGGCCGGCCTCTTTTCCGACGAGGGCAAGTTCATTGTGACCTCCGGTGACAAGACCTTCGGGGGGCTCGAACAGGAAATTGAGGTAAACAATTTGAATTTCCGTTACGTGCAGGGGCCCGAGGCGCTACGGGACCTGAACGCGACGATCGCCGCCGGCAAGGTCACGGCGGTCGTCGGCTCGAGTGGAGCAGGCAAGACGACCTTCGTCGATCTCCTCGCACGCTTCTACGATTGCGAGCCCGGCACGATCCTCTTGGATGGTACCGACATCCGGGAGTACTCCCTCCCGTCGTTGCATTCGCGGATGGCGATCGTCAGCCAGGATGTGTGGTTGTTGAACCGGTCCTTGCGTGACAACCTCAAGTTTGGGCTCGAAAGGATCTTGGGGGACGAGGAATTGGTCGGGGTCCTAGCCGATGTCGAACTGGACGACCTTCTTGTAGACCTACCGGACGGCCTCGACACGGAGGTAGGCGACAGGGGGGTCCGTCTGTCTGGGGGCCAGCGGCAACGGATCGCGCTTGCCCGAGCTCTTCTGCGAGATCCGGACATCGTGATCCTCGACGAAGCGACATCGGCGCTGGATAGCGTGATCGAGCGACGTGTGGCTGACGCGATCAAGCGGCGACTGACGGGACACACCCTCATCGTTATCGCGCACAGACTGTCCACGATACGGGATGCGGACCTCATTCTCGTATTCGACGGTGGCCACATCGTCGAGCGTGGCACTTGGGGAGAGTTGATCGAAAGGGGTGGGGCCTTTTATGAACTCTACCGGGCTCAATCCGAGGAGGACGCACCGGTCGGAGCTTGACCCAACTCCCTCCTGGGGAGCCCTGACCCCTCAGGCAGTGCTCGTCAAATAACCGTCGATCTGAGCCTGGACGCCGAGCAGTTGGATGGCCTCACGCGTGAACCAGGAACGATAGGCCTTGTGGGCCATCTTCTCCCGGTCACCGCGAGGCACCTTCGTAGTGGAGACACTGCCACGACGCCTCCACAACACATTCTTGTAGGGCAGATCGTAGGCATGGGGCAGGACGCCCGTCCTCCGAATCGACAGAAGTGAAAGGAAGATGTCCTCTCCGTTCCACTTGGGTACACCCCGGGCGACGAGCGCAGCCGCGGATGGCTCCGCCTCGAGGAATACGTCCGCGTAGGAACGGTGCATCATGAGGCAGCGAGTCAGTACGAGCGGTGTCTCGCCCTGCGTATATCCGTCGTAGGAGTATTCGTAGGCCGGGCTGATACGACGTCCGAAGATCCCGTGCAGTGTGTGGGGCGCTGCGTCCAAGGAAGCCTTGAGGCCCGTGATCGAGCGCGCGGCTACGACCAAGTCGTCATCGAGGATCAAGACCGCGTCGTTCTTTACTTCCCTCGCTGCCACAAATCGCAACGCGAGCCCATAACGATCGTTGAGGTCCCAGTCGTGACGGTGGACGATCCCACAGCGTGGACTCTCGAACGAGAAGCACGTCCGTTCACGGCCGTGAGATATGTGAATCTCATCGACGAGGGGATGCCGAGCGAGTAAGGGCAAGATCACACGGCGCAACCACGACGGCCGATTCCAGTTCAGGACGACCGCACTGACGCTCATGGTGTTACCCGCCGCTCGAACTCGGAGGCGTCTGGATAATAGGCGTCGAGGAACTCACGCACGCGGTCGCATACCCAGCTATCGGGATTTCCCCCCTGGTTGTCGTTGAGACAATAGAACTTGGGCCGCATCCTTACGAGGGCGTCCAAACCTCGGGTCTGCCTTTTTCGGTTGTTGTCGATCCGATGAAAGCGGTGGTACTGAAGCAGCTCGCGAGCCTTGACTGCCTCGGCGTGCCGCCGCTTGGGCCCGAGCATCCACATCCGGTAGAGTCGATCCATGCGTAAATCCGAGCCGTTCCGGAAACGGTTACTGCGGGTCCGATGCAGCGCTTTCCGATTGGCCTCCAACATGGCCTCCCAAAACGGCTTATAAACGAATCTGGGACAGTGCTCGATGTGGCCGCTGTTGAACAACTTCCATCGTTTTCGATAGATCCGGAAAGGAAGCCAGATGCCGAAATAGGTCCCGAAGACTCTGTGTTTTCCGGTGGTCGTCAAGAAATCCTCTCGGACCAAGGGGGCCCCGAACAGAAAGTCGTCGTTCAAATAGAGGAAGTGGTCTGAGAGACCGGGGACGGCATGAACGAAACTTTCGATGGCGGTCGAGTTGAACGTCGGAAGGTAGGGCCCAAAGTCGCTCAGCTCGTCGTGGTGGACGACGTTCACCCGTGGATTACTCAGGTCGAGCCAGCTCGGGACCTGCGGGCGACGGGTGATGATGTGGACATTTCTGATCCAGGGCGTAAACATGTCCGCCGACCGGAGACTATACCGCAGCAGATCATACGAATCGCGCATCCGCTCGGGGTTGAGATGCTTCGAATCAGAGGCGTATCGGTGTATGTCCGCCTGAAGCTGTACGTCGTCCCCATCGACCCATGTGTAAACAAGGTCGACGGCGGGCTCCCCCGGAGTCACATCACGCCGCGAGTTCATCTCACGTCTGCGAGATCAGCACGGACGCCGGACAGCACCATCATGGTTGACCAGTTTGCTATTCTTCCAGGGGAACTGCAACATCCGCTGACCGAAGTAGGCCCCCGTTTGTCATCCATCCATGATCATTTCTAATCGCCAAAGATTCATATCCGCTACCTTCATCGTCGGGCATCCAAGATCCGGCACGAGTCTGTTACGAGCGCTGCTGGACAGTCATCCCCACCTCCTCGTGATCCCGTTCGAGACACACCTGTTCGACTGGGCCAGGTCCGGAGACCCGGTCACCGCCCTGCTCGACAGGACTCGGCTTTGGCCCACGATTCACCAGCACCGCCCATCGATTTCAAGGGAGGAGGTCGAGGACGTCCTCACACGTACATTCGGCCAGACACGGGGACCGCGGGCGCGGTTGCTCGCCCTGGTAGAGGGATGGCGCGAGCTCACGGATGCGCCCCAGAACACCCGGTGGGTGGAGAAGACCCCCCGGCATCTCTACGAATCCACCACCCTTCTGAGGTGGTTTCCGACCGGGGCGAGGATTCTCGTGATGCGCCGGGACCCCCGCGACGTTATCACCTCGGTCCTGAAAAGGAACCCTTCCCACACCATTTTTCAGATGGCACTCACTGGGCGGCTCGCACATCAGGTCGTGACCGAGCACGAACAGGATCCGCGCTTCCTCGTGATTTCCTACGAACGACTCGTACAGGACCCGGGCCGTGTCATGCGGACGGTTTGTCAGTTTCTGGAAGTTCCGTACGACCCCGTCGTCGTCACGCCGACCGTTCTCGGGGCGGAGTACTCCGGAAACTCGGGGTTCGACTCCGCTCTGCATGGCGTTTCGGAGGCCGCTGTGGGCCGTTACCGCGATGTCCTGTCGGCACCTCAACTGGAGAGGACCGAGGCCCTTCTGGCCCCGGTCCTCTCGGCGGGGGGATATGCTCCCACACTCCAGAGCCCCGGGCGCCGTCATTCCGTGGCGAGGGCGGCCATTGCCATGATCGTCGGGTCGCGATTCTGGCGTTTGCGCGCCCTGAGGGCCCGCTTTAGAAGAGCATGACGGTGAACACTCCGCCTCTCCGCGGTCTACGAGGCTGGCTCGCACGGCAGGGCATCTTGTCACAACGCCGAGTCTACTCGCGGTCGATATGGGGCGTGCGGAAGTCGGACGTCGGGTGGAAGTCCGATGTCGAGTGGAAGTCCGATGTCGAGCGGATGGAGTCTTCACACGGACAGTCGCCCGGGTGCGACGCTTGGCCCATTCACGTCGTGCTCCGAGAGTTGGACCAGGGCCGAGGGTTCGGATTCGCTCACTTCAACGACGGCGAGTGCCGTTGTTTGATCGAAGGGGCACATACGAACAGGGATGGTGTCGAGATCTGTCCCGAACATGTCAGGTATCTTCTCGAGGGCTGTATCGTACGCCTGACGACCTCAGTCGATCCGAAAATCCGTGAGAGGTTTCTCGTGGGGTTACCGTGTCCTCGCTGCCATGGGGTCCAGGCGGAGGACGTGCTGCGAGAGTTCCCCGAGCTCGAGCACCACCACCGCTTGCCCGCGACGCTCTTCCATCACGCGATGCGTTGGTTTCGGCCCCGGCTGGCGGACGCCCTGGTCAAGAGAGGCGGCGACACGTTCCTCGTGTGCAGTACCGAGCACGATGTCGACGCCATCGAGCGTCTGCTGGGAATCCCCTTCCGAGCCGTACTGAGAGTCGATCGCTTCCGAGCACACGAAAGCCCGGAGGTGTTCGATGTTTGGGTCGACGAGATCGGATGGGGGCAGAGCTCAAACGAGGGCACCACCGCTCTGCGGACCATGCTGCTCCTGTGCGGCATCATGGGTCGCCCTTGGGCCGTACAGGCGTTCCAGTCCAATCCGGACAGTCTTACGCTCTGCTTGGGCAGCTTTTTCGACGACGTGGGCCTGGGGCGCGTACTAAAATATGCCGGGGGTCAACGCCTCCGCTGTAAGCGGTGTTTACGCATGGGTTAACGGTCTGCCGAGCAGCCCTCCGCCGTGATATCGGCCTCGGCCAGGTGGTGGGTCCCCAGCCTGGTTGCGGCCAGACAGACAGGTAGCGACTTTTCCGATGACCTTTTAAGCCCGCCGGGGTACGAACGCCTGGCCTATCTAATGCCCACCTGATCTCTCACAAACCCCAGGCGGCGCGATATTGTGAACGTCTCGTCCAGACGACGCCTTCTTTCGATACTCGGCGCCACATTATTGGTGGGCCAGCCCCTTACCGCAGCGCAAACCGGGCCGCGGACGAACACAGATTCCGGGCCAATCTCCGGTCCCGGCTCCGAAGCGGTCGCGGACCCAGCCCGCTCCGGCATCGACCCCCGGATCTCAGAGGCGCACGACCTCTACCTCGACCATCTGGTCATGGAGTCCCTTCAACTCTTCGAGGACGTCAGCTACGAGTTTCCGGAGAACTACGAAGCGTTATGGGGCGCAGCCCGCTCGGCAATCGCTCAGGGGCTCCTCTCCGGTGGGAGGGAGATACGAAATCAGTGGTACAAGATCGGGGAGTCCTACGCTCGTCGGGCCACCGAGGTCGAGCCGAAAAGTCTCGAAGGGCTGTACTGGCTGTTGACCGCCAAGGGCCTCCGAGCCGTCCGGTCGGGGGCCAGGGAGGCGTCGGCCCTCGGTGGGGAAGTGTACGATTTGGCCCATCAGGTCTTGGAGGTGGATTCCCTGCATGCCGGCGCCTACCACGCCCTTGGCGTTCTCAACTACAGGGTGCGGAGGCTCTCCTGGATCGAGCGTTTTGTGGCGAGCAACTTCCTCGGGGCCGACGTCATGAACTCGACCAGTTGGGAGGACGCCGAGCGGTACCTCACACGCGCCGTTGAGCTGAGGCCCGAGTACATCCTGTTCCATCTGGACCTCGGGATCATGTATCAGAATCGCGAGCGGATGGAAGAGGCCCGAAGTCAATTTCAGCGAGTGCTGGAGCTGCCGATTCTCGAACCCCCGGACCCGAGTTTTCAGGAGACCGCGGAGCGTAGACTCGCGGAGACGTTGGACTAGTTCCCCGCCTCCGCCTCACGCACACCTCGTTTACCAGGCTTGTCGACGACTCCAGCCATTTCGATTGTTGTCGCACTTTACAACAAAGAGCCCTACATCGGTCGGTGCTTGGAGTCGATTCGAACACAAACGTTTGAGAATTTCGAAGTCATTGTTGTCGACGACGGTTCGACGGACAACGGACCAGCGGTTGTCGAGGCTTCAGGCGAGCCCCGTTTACGGCTGATTTCCCAGGAGAACGCGGGGCCCGGCGCCGCCCGCAATCGCGGTATTCGCGAAGCGACGGCGAGGGTCGTCAGTTTTGTCGATGCTGACGACGAGTGGATGCCGGAGTTCTTGCAGCATTCGTTGGACTTGCTAGAAAGTAATCCCAGCGTCGTCGCCGTAGTCACGGGCGGGATCAAGGGGCCGGATCGCGCGGATCGCACCAGAAGATTTGTTAAGAACGGTGTGACGAGGGGGGCATGGAAACTACCAACCGACATGGATCCGGTCGGGTTCAAAGCGGCGATTGATTTCTTTGGTCCCGGTACGGTTTCCATATATCGTGATGTCCTGGAGAAGTATGGCGGATTCTACGACAAGCGGTTCTGCACTTATGGCGAAGACGCATGGCTTTGGATTCAGGTCGCTCTCAACCACCAGGTCTACCGGGATTTCACGCCCTTGACCTGGATTCACACCGAGGCGTCTCAGTTGGGCCCACGTCGTCGGACGGTTCGGCCACCCTGGCCGTTCCTCCTGGACCCCGACGCGATTTGGGACCACTGTCCGGCCGAGTATCACGCGCTCTGGAATCGCTGCTTGGCGTACTACGCGCTGATCGCTGCTCGACGACACGCCAAAGCAGGCGATCTAGCGACGGCAGAGATGTTGCATAGACGTTATGACCTAGGTCGCGTGTACGGATTGAAAAGCTGGGACTATCTACGATTCCGATGGGCAATGTTGAATTCTGCCGTTCGTCGACGGCTTCCGTTCTTCGCCTCGTGACCCTCGCGGTCCCGTGGTGTGACAAGTTGGTGCCCACCGAGCTCATCACGGCACCACTCCAATGAAAAAACGAGCCATTATTTTGGAGTTTAGTTGGTTTCACGGTGAAGTTATTCCTTCATTGGTATATCTCTTGAACAGACTCGATTTTTCGGTGGATGTATATGTCTCTCCCGACTTATTGGAGCTCAATCCGTTTGTGGGATTATCTCACCTCGATTTCAATTTGATGCCGATCGATCGGGACTCCTTCGATATGGCGGTTTGGAAGGACACTCTCACTGCTTTTGATGTCTTGGTATTGAATACTTTCAAGCGGGATGAAACCCTTGCCAAATTCGCCGAAATCGAGATGCCGACGCTTTTGGTTGTGCACAATGGGCACCGTCTGTCTGAGTCGGAGTCTAATCGGGATTATGTCAGCCCAAGACATCGGGAAGTTTTGGTTTTGTCGCCGCACGTTGCTGCGTTTCTGAAAAAAAACGAGGTAGATTCAACGTGGGTCTTTCCGGGCATGTTTGCCTCAAACGGAGACAAGTCCATGGAAGATGATTCCGCCCTGAGAACATTTTGCGTACAAGGTAAGACTAGACTCCAGCGGCGGAATTATTGGTCGATTATTACGGCTGCCCGGAAATTGAAGAAAAAGGGGTTCCGGAATTTTTCAGTCAAGATATTGGGCAAGAGTACTTCCGTGGAAGGATATCTGATCCAGTGGATTGTTTTTTTTCGAGGACTAGGCCGATATTTTTCTTTCTTTCGATCTTCTTCCTTTTCTCGGTCCCTGGTCGGGTATGACGAGTTCTACAAGGAGTTACGAGCGTCTACGTTCCTGTGTCCTCTTATAGATAAAGAGCACCCTAGATATCGTAGTTATTTTGAGGACAAGGCCTCCTCATCGATTCCTGCAGCGGTCGGTAACAGGATCATTCCCATTGTTCATGAGGATTTAGCGTCGATTTATGGGATTAGCAGCTGTGCGATTACCTATAGAGATGGGATGTTGTCGGAGGCGCTACAGACCGCATTGGAGCTGAGCTACTCTGATATTTCTGATCGTCGATCAGAACTGTCTAACATAAGGGCCCGATTGATGACGCGGTCCGAGGAAAACCTCAAAGCGGCACTAAATAAGGTTATGGGTCAGGCGCAGAGCAGCTCTACTGCGTAGGAAACCTAGTTACCGCAAACCGAGCGCGCGCCGGACCGCCGGAACGAATCGCAGCATTCCGTCGTCGTCGACATCGTTACGCCGGCGGTTCCGGTCATCGAACTGCTCACGGGTCTGACGCCGTGTGCGGTTGGTGTTCTGGCGGATCAGGAATTCCTCGAAGGACTTCGTGAAATAGTGATTGATTCGGAGCGTCTCCACCTGGTCGGATGGAACGAGGGTACCACGCCTGTGAAGGTGGTACGACCAACGATGAGAGCCCCGACAGAAGTGATTACCGGACAGGAATTCGCCGTTCGCCATGTCCTTGCTGCTCGATCGTGTGGCTTCGCGCCTCAGGTAGCTCTCAATCGTGAGCCCGGGTGGGCGACGCTCGTGCCCGTTGTGGCCGAAGTTGAAACGTGGCACACGAATCCCGCGAACCCGGTTGTAGTCGAACGCCCGGAGCGGCCCGATCACGTCGTCGTCCACCAACGGGTACAGAAATTCGTCCCCGTCGATCTTCTGCGCCCAGCACACACGTCCGCGGAAGTGGCGCGCGAAGTGCCGATGCGCCAGGGAGCTCTTGTTGTGACGAAAAAATGCCTTCTTTCGGTCCAAGCGTGTCCCCTCGTAGTGGGACCACGGAATGCGGGTCACGACTCCGGCGTGCTCGTAGGGCTCGAGGATTCCGGCCAGACCCTCTCCACCGTCCATGTCGTAGAGGAAGAAGTGCTCAACGCCGACCAGGAGGTGGTACTCGAGCCACTCCCGGACATAAAGGTCCTCGTGTTTGACTCTCGTCACGAAGGCCAGGAACCAGTCACGCTCACTCATCGGTTCCCCTCCATCCGGTGCCCCCGCCCTCAGCACCCGGACTGCTGATGAAGGTATCGAACCTCACAATACGATCGGGTCGCGAAGTGTACCGTCTGCGGATCGCACGATCCTCCGGTTACGTCAGTCACTATTTCCATTTCATCATGGACTTTGTATGGCCGATTTTCCATTGGCTCGACAATGATGCGGGATGGCTGGAAGACAAGAGCGTTACGATTGCCTCGATGGAGCGTGGCCCCCTTTTTTTCGATCACATTTTTCTTGAGATATTCGGTATTGGGCTCCTGCAGGGGACCGTTGTCGATCGACTGCGATTCAAGTTTTTCGATTCAGCTCCCCGCGTTGAGCTGAAGGGCTGTAATTCTTGCTTTCGGGATTACTTGAGGGCCTTTGGTAGCCTGGCGGCAGCTCGGCAAAGCGTCGAGGCTTTTCGATCGTATCTCTACCGGAGATTTCATTGCTCGGAAGGAAATCCGAAGACGATCATGCTCATCGAACGAGCATGGGGCAAATCCAATCGAGGGGCGACGCGACGTTCTATCATCAATCACAACGAACTGAGACAATCCTTGGAGACCTACTGCGCTCAACATCGGGTCCTGTTTCGTAATATCAAATTGGAATCGATGACTTTTCGAGAGCAATTCCGGTTGTTCAGTGGTAACGGAATCGTAATCGGCCAACATGGGGCCGGGCTCGCGAATGCCATGTGGTTGACGCCACACGAGTCGAGTCTAATCGAGCTTGCGGACGAGGGTAGTCCCGATCACTTCCATAATTATTGTAGCGATTTCGAAATCGACTACACCCGCCTCTATTTAGATGTGGAAAAGACCAGTCATCGGAGTAGCATTCTGCGCATCGATGATAAGCAGGTCCTCGAAGTTGTTGACCGCAAGCTCGATCTCATGGCTAGAGGGTAGACGTTTCGAGGAGTTGAGGACGGGGGTGGCGGGGGTGCGGGGCACTACTCCATCAGCCAGTCCTTGAACGGAGGATAGTCCCGCAGCGGCCAGAGTTCGTACGCAAGGTCACGGTGCATCCAGGGCCTATATCCAGATTCGTGCAATAGCCGCGCCGCTCGCTCCCGCTCACCTAGAGCTGCCTCGAGCCCGGCTCGAATAAAGGAGTCGTTCGGCCGCCTGGTTAGGCCGAGCGCCTTGAAGGCTTGGTCACGATGGCCCTGGCTTGCCAACACAAACGCCAGTTCCCCTGCATACAATGAAGTCCATTGGTATCCACGAAGGTGGTGAAGGTGAGACCGGCGGTCACCCGGTCACTGTGCACGAAGGGACCAAGGTTCGGATCGATCGCGTCTCCGAGGAGTGGGCCGAGGTCGTGCTGGAGGATGGTAGGGTGGGCTGGGTCCAGTTGGGGGCACTGGAGACGATCTAGGCCGGGGTCGTGTGGGTCTCCGGCGGATAGAGCGCTCTCCCTCACTGACCCTGCGCCTAACGCACCCGCGCTCAGTTTCCAGCGTACTGGGGCACAGTATAGTCCACGATATACCGCCATTGCAGCGGCTGCTGGTTCAATAACTTCGGCGAGACGATCGAAATGCCGGTCTACAACGTCCAGGTGGTGCCAGGCGCAACGGGACCGGCGTTTTTTTTCGACGGCTGGTACGGGAAAGGGCGCACTTTTGTCCGTGCAACGGATCTCCCCGCGGGTGCTACCTTCACTGGCACCGCCCCCAATATCATTCCCATCATCCACACATTCAAGTGGACGCCTACCCGTGAACAGATTGGCGGCGACTTCACAATCCTATTCAACACCAAAGGTAATGCGGCCGCCGGGGGGGTGATGTTTTCCGTCGGCCCCTATCCGTTCGACGTAACTGAGCTCCTGGCGATCCACGTCTCCGGCTTCCAGCAGGACTTTGAAGTTAACTCAGCCCGTCAACCAGTTCTGCAGACTGGTGCAATCTACTCATACGCCGAGGTAGTTCCCGCCAACGCGACGATCAGGGGCACACACTTCATCGATCTAGCCACTGGGGCCGCCCCATCAGCAACTCCATTTCCGGAGCACGAATTGGTAATCGTCAGCGAGGGCCTACTCCCCGGGAGCTAACCGATCTCCAGAATCGCCGGCTTGTTGAACACCAGTCCATCAGGTTCGAAGCGCATCGCCCTATAGCCAGCTCGCGGTCGCGCCACGGCCCGAATGGTGATCATTGTGCTTGAGTCCAGGGCGCCCGGAGGAATCGTCAACGACGAGCGTGGATCACCAGGCAGCTCGAGGGAACCCCCTTGGCTTGCAGAAATGCAGGCCCAGCTCGCCCCCTCGCCAGGCACGACTATAGGTGGGGATCCGCAGGAGCTGACTCCAACAGAACTGGAAGACTCCACACCCGTATCACCACAGCCAGCCAGTAGCAGAAAAGACAGAGTGGTAAGAATCGCACGGGCGATGATCGGTTTCGCCACGGGGTATCGCACGTTGCGCATTATCGCCTCCAGCTCAATAGTTGCAGATCGCGCTCGCGCGCGGGCCACGTAACTGTGGCCGAACATGATCCCATCTTACCCGCAATACCCGAGGTGCACCAGGCGGATTCGCGCCCCCTCACCCACTGGATCACCCTCGACGCTGCACCTACCAATCGGGCGTGAAGTTTTTCACGTTGCCCCCGGTGAGGCTTCGTTGATCGCTGCCGTCGGCGTTCATGATCCAAATGTTCCGGTCCGTGAGACGAGCACGATTGGTGACGAACACGATCTCTGTTCCGTCGGCAGACCACACGGGATTGGAATTGATGAAGGCGCCGGATGCGGCGGTCAGGTTCGTTTGATTGGAACCGTCGGCGTTCATGATCCAGATGTCCTCCTCCTTCCCGCCTATCGGGCCTTCAACACTCCTAAACAAGATCTTCGTGCCGTCGGGCGACCACACCGGGCTCGAGATCGACAACGAGCTCCCCCCGGCGTTGGTCAAGTTCGTCTGGCCCAACCCATTCGCGTTCATTACGAAGATGTCCCCACGGGCGCCGCGATCACGGTAGCTCACGAATGCGATTTTCGAGCCGTCCGGCGACCAAACGGGCTGCCCGTTTCCCGTCCCCCGCTCGTCTGGTTCAGTGAGTCTCGCGACGCCGCTCCCGTCGGGGTTCATGACGTAGATGTCGGCGCCCTCCGGCCTGACATCTTCGGTGCCGAGATCCCCGTCGTCGCGACTGCTCACGAAGGCGATCTTTCGACCGTCCGGTGACCACGCCGCGGAGTGGTCGGCCGGCTGCCGCCGCAGGTCCGGGTCGTTGAGGTTCGTAAGGTTGGTCGGGTTGCTCCCGCCAAAGCTGTCCATGACCCAAATGTCCCCGTAGTAATCCTCCCGGCCACTTTGATAGGCGATCTTCGTGCCATCGGGCGACCACACCGGATTCCCGTCATACAGCGGGTCGGCTTTCGTTAGGCTCACCCGGTTCGTGCCGTCGGCGTTCATCACCCAGATTTCCCCCGACCACCCCGTGGTTTCGTAGGCGATCCTCTCGCCGTTGGGCGACCAGACCGGATCGAAACAGCACCCCGAGCCCGTCGGGCCCAGGTTCGTTTGAGCGCCGCTCACCGGATCCACGACGAAGATTTGCCGGCGTAGTGAGGTTTTGAGCGGTTTGCGCGCGAAAACGATCGGCCGCTCGCGGGGAGCCGGCAGCACCGTACGCGTGCAGGGGGGGCCCTTCCCGTCAAGCGCACCGGGATAGGTGCACTGCAGCTCAAACGGACCTCCCGAAATCTCGAATGTGCCCCTCACAAGCACCGAAATTGTGGCCTCGGGATGCCCTACCTGCGTGTGCTCGCAGTAGCTAGGGCCGTGATCCCAGACCAGCAGGTTTATTCCTTGGCCGTTTGGCCTTCTTGGCCCCATCGAAGGGCTGCCGGCCAGGTGTTTCCCGGGGGCGCGGGCCGCAAGGCCGCCCTGGAGCACGAGGCGAAGATCCCAGACCAGCAGGTTTATTCCTTGGCCGGCGGCTGATCCGCAGGTCCACCCGGACCACGTAAAGGAGGGGGCAGGGATGGGAGATTTCAGCACAGTGTAAACGGTTTCCGGCGGAGTGGCGATCGCGAAAATCCTTGGCATTTTGCATGAGCCGGCGGCGACATCAGACTTGTCGGTATCCGTCTGCTGTTGGTCCTCTCCTTGGACGCCATTCACCTCCGATGTCAGCCAGAACTTGCCACGGACATAGTAGTCCACATTCCAGCCAACCACATCCGATGTGCATTCAAACACTGCCAGGCGTTCGGAGGTCGCCCCAGTGACCTTTGTTTCCGGCGGGACGTCTTTGACACGCTTCGGCTCTATACCTAAGAATCCAGTTGCCAGGCCCTCTAGCTCCCAGGGGCGATCGGACATGCGGCGGACATACTTGGTCACCTCCCCCTTCCGATCCGTCAACGTGCCTTCAAAGACGACTTGTCCCGGTGTGACCATCCGCGTCGCCTTGACCGTGACCTCGAAGGAGCGCCCGAAGTCGGCGGCTTCGGGGGCATCCACCTCGGCCCTGGCCAATTTCTCGATGTCCGTCACGATGACCCAGCTGAAGTGCGTTAGTGGGATCGAGGCGGTGAGCGTGTTGCTCACAGGGTCGACCTCGGTCACCACGTCCGAGACAACCACCGCATTATCCCCGGAGATGTGTGTAACGGAGATAGGAGGCGGACTGTCGATGGGTGGGTCCGTCTCCGCAGACGGCTCAGTGGGCTCAATCGCAAGGTCCCGGACGGTCAGGGTGACCGGCTGGGAGAACTCTAACCCGCGCGGCTCCAGCAGCAGGACCGCCAAGGTCGGACGGCCGTCCGATTCCACGAAGCGTTCGGGATCCGCGCTCACGTCCCTGATCGTGATGTCGGTAGCCGCGACGCCTGACGGGAGCGCACCTTCTGGAATCATCAGCGAGGTAGCCCCGTCCGCCGAGGTGACCACCGACGCCTCGGTATCCTGGCGAAGCTCGAGCGGGGGGTCCACCGGGTTGTCGCCACAGCCGAGCGGGAGAAGAAGCGAGCCGATGACGAGTACCTGTGCATGCTGTTTCATTGCTGAACCCTCCTACCAAACGGCCTAGCGGTCTCATCGTCGGGGCGGGTGCCGTACGAGGCGTCTACCGCGGCGGCGGGACCAGACGTGTCGAACGGATCGCTGGTCAGCGTGACCGGGTGCTCGCAGAGCGTGACACCCGTGTAGGTACCGGAACGACCTTCGAAAGCGCTTCCCTCGGGGCCCGTACCGGCAACGGCAGCAACGCCAGCCCACATTGTCGGGCCCAGGCTGTACGGCGCCTGCTCCAGGTAACCGGCGTGATGTGAGGGAGAGGCCTTATAGCCGTCATACTGAACTCGGCCGCTGGGCGTGCCACCCCACCATTGGATGATCTCCAAACAGCGGATGCTCGGGTCGTCGCCATAGGCTCTAGCTCTGGCCTCAGATCTCCGTCCTTGCCTGTCGGTGTGAGACAAGAATTTATGTTCGGCCATTTCAGTGATGTGCCACAACATGACGCGATCCATGCCGGGGTCACGTACGAGCGCCGGACGCGGTGGGTCTTGGAGGGCACGCTCGGCATTGATGAGAGCGAGCAAATCGTTTTCGACCGCCGTGATGGACGGATAGTCACCCGCCGTAGTGGGCTGATCGTCATCGGTAGTGTCGTCGGCAACGTTCTCACAATCGACGAACGTGGTGCACCCCGATGTGCCGACCGGATCCGCCGCCGCATCGCAGCCCGAGAGAGAAATGCAGAAGGCGGAAATCAACACGATGACCGTGTTTCGGGCAGCGTTCAAACAAGCGACGGGCACTCCCATCGTTCGGAGGTGGCCGTCTTCTCGTTCACCCAAGACCATGGTCAAACGACTAGGTGTGATCATCATACCCCTCATGGGAGGTCTCCTCTTGAAATATGAGTTGATTGCATGGCACCTTACTCGCGATTTTCGTGCCGGCGGCTCCGGCCTCGTACAAAACGATCCGGAGCCCGTCGAGCCGGTTCTCTACATTAGGGCCAGGCCGCACATCCGGGCTGACGCGTTTGCGTCAGATTTTGTCCCGCGATCGCGGGCATGCCGCGGGCCGAGAGAGAAGTGCAGGATGTGGCAATCAACACGATCACGGTGTTTCGGCAGCGTGGCACGCATCGTGTCGGTCCTGCCGACGGCTCTGATCCGTTGGCTCTTCACGCGGCTCGTGGGCGCCATGCTGAAGCGTATGCCCGGCAGGGAGTTCTGGTTGCCGTTCTACTCGGGGGAAATCGAGCGCCTCGACCGCCAAGGGCTGGTGAGTCGTTATCTGCTGATGTCCGACTTCGTCGAGTCCTACGACTGGACGCCGGAGGCCGCCGACGCGTGGAGCGGGCCGGTCACCATCCTGCTCTCTCGAAAGGACGCCATGGTCGGCAGCAAGATGAGGACCGCGCTCCTGGCCCTATACCCCGACGCAGACACTCATGTCTTCCAGACCAAGGGGCATGGGGCCTACACCTCCGATCCCGTCGGCTTTTCTCAGGCTGTGGCTTCGGCGTTGGAATCCCAGGCTCCTTCCCGACCTTAGCGTCAGGTCTCCCGTCTAACGCGCCATCCTGAACGGCACCGTCGCCAGTTGGTCGTCGAACCAGATCGTAAAGTCACCGCCCTGCTGAGTCATGTTCGTAAACGTGATGATGAGCTGGTCGGCCGCCCTCGCGATGGTCTGCACCGACATGGCGGTGCGTAGAACGTCCCGCTCGTCCGTGTATCCATACGAGCCCCACAGGGCGTTCGGGTTGACTTCCGGGGTGGTCTGCTTCACACCCCAGGTGGAGAAGATCAACGTCCACTCGTCCTCTTCCAGGTCCGCGAAAATGCTGTATTCGCCGGCCGGAAGGCGCTGGTCGCCGAACATCAGGTCGGTCCCGGCGTGGAAACGCGTCGACAGGTTGGCCCCGATTCTCCAGACCGGCGATCCAAGGAGAAAGGCGTCCCCATATGTGGGGCCGGACCCGAACATATTCTCGCGGCCGCGCAGGATCGGGCGACCGTAGTCCACCACGATCCACCAGCCGCCCTCGTATTGACCGTTCGCGTTATACGCTCCACCGATTTGCGTGTGTGCTTCCCCGCGCGGGCTTGGTAGACGGGCCTGGCCCTCCAGGCTCATAGGGAGAACGTATAAGAAAGCTACGCAGGTGAGCACTCGAAGCATGGTCATTTCTCCTTGGTACTGGCTAGTCTTCATGCGTCCCACCTCTGGTCCAGCTGGGATGGAGGCCGTAACGAGGGGACGGTAGCAGGCGTCGGCCGAATCGGCAAAGAAGGGGTGCTGAAGCTGCTGTCGAAGTCGAGCCGGTCTGGGCACACATACCTGCGACCCCCCCTGCGCATCACGATCTAGCGATGTATGATGTGTCCAGATGCAGGTCCCGTCTTACAAAGAAAGGAGGATTCGAATGCGGCCATCCACGATGGCGTTCCTATTCGCGCTGTCCCTGGGCTTGGCGGTTTTCGTTCAGCCGGCCGCTGCTCAGGCCGACGCATCCGACATCATCGCGGTCGGAGAGATGGCCCCTGACTTCACAGTCACGGGCGCCACACGCTACGGAGTCCTCCAGGACCCGGTCCGCTTGTCGGATTTGAGAGGAGAGGTGGTGGTATTGGCGTTCTTCTTCAGAGCGCGAACGCGTGGCTGAACAATTCAAATGGAAGCGTACCGTGATCAGTACGCAAGAGTTTTCAGGGGCGGACGCGGCGTAACGGTCCTCGGCATCAGCAACGACTCTGCGGAGGATTTGGCGTCATGGGCCGCGGACGCCGATTTCCCGGTCCTCTTCGGTAGTGACGACGACAACAGCGCTGCGGTGGCCTTCGGCGTCGGCCAAAGAGACAACGGAATGCCCGAAACCAGGGCGGTAGTTGTCGTCGATCCGGAAGGGCGAGTCTCGTGGACCACGCCTCAGTTCAATGGAATCGATCCGATGGCGTACGATGACTTGGCCGCTGCTGTGACGGCGGTGGCTCCTGCACTCGCCCAAGAATAGCTGGGCGACGTGTCCGGAGGGCCGAAGAACCGGCCCACAAGACCGGCCAGAAGAGGGCTCGGCCATCATGGCCGGGCCCTCTTGGTTTGGCGAGCGGTGTGACGGGCGTTGAGACGTACGCCTGCGTTTTGATGAATAAAGAGCGATACGTTATGGGAAGAAATGGGAGTGTAAGCGATTGACAGCCTCGGGGAGGTCGACCTGTTGGATCACGAGCCCGATATTAACCTTGATCGCCCCTTGACTGATCACTCGAACATGTACCCCTGCCTCAGCGAGCGTACCCAGCACTTGCGCCGCAATGCCAGGGGTCTGTGCGATCCCTTGGCCGACAACACAAATCAACGCATGGTCAGACTCGACCGTCACATCACCCAACTCGCCAAGCTCGTCACAGAACACCGGTAGATGGTCGGCGCGATCCGCGGTCATCGTGATCGACACCTCGGACGTGGCGACCAGGTCGACGTCGACCTCATGGGCCTCGGCGATTCGAAACACCTTCGCTAGGAACCCGTGCTGTTGCAGCATCGGTGGGGACACGAGGTTGATCAGATGAATGTCGGTCTTGTGCACGACGGCCCTGACGGGGGCGTCGGACTCCTCGTATGCGGGCAGAATGACCGTCCCGGTGTTGTCGGCGTTGTTGGTGTTCAGAACCCGCACAGGGATCGACTTCTCCATCGCCGGCAGGATGGTAGCCGGGTGGAGCACCTTGCCACCGTAGTAGGCGAGCTCACTTGCTTCGCCAAAGCTCATGATCGGGATCTGGCGCGCGCCCTCCACCAGTCGAGGATCAGCAGTCATCACGCCATCGACGTCGGTCCAGATCTGAATCTCCGCGGCATCGAGCGCGTTGCCGAACAGAGCCGCTGAGAAGTCGGAACCGTTTCGGCCTAACGTGGTGATGTCGCCGTCGGCGTCGCGGCCGAGGAAGCCTGTCAGGATCGGGATTCCCTCTATCGTACTCATGCTCTCGGCAATCCGGCCATCGTCCGCAAGAGGTCTCGCGCGACCGAAGTTGCTATCGGTGCGCAAGCCGACCTCGAACGCGTCGACCGCCTGGGCCCCCATCCCTTGCTGGTTGAAGTAGGCTGCGACGACCCGCGTCGAACACCGCTCGCCAAAACTCAGCAGGAGATCCCGGACCCTGGGACTGGCCTCGGACACGAGCTTCATCCCTCGCACCAGGTCGGCCATTTCGCCGAACTGTTCGTCGAGGAGGTTGACCGGCAAGTCGAGACCGTCCAGGAGTCTGTGGTGGAAATCCTCGATCTTGGAGACGTCTGCGTCACCGCCGGGGGCCATTCGAGCGATCTCAACGAGGGAATTCGTCACACCCTCGTGCGCCGAGACCACGAGCACGGGGTCTCGGTCAATGCGGTCGCGGACGATCCGGAAAACGTTCTCGATGGATTCCGCGGTTCCTAGCGAGGTTCCACCGAACTTCATGATGATCATGGTTGTCGACCTGGGGCGGATAGAAGGGCTTCCGGATGAATCCGCAGCAACCATATCGAAAAGGGTACCAGGGCTGAAGCCCTGCGGGTCATTCCCACATCGGCTCGAGCCTCAGGACGAATCCGCACCACAAGCCTTCGTACGTATGTTCACGACAACGCGCCCACGCCCTAGCGCCTTATGCGCTCAGGCGACTGGGTTACCGGCACAAGAACCGATACGTCGTGTTCAGGGACGTGCAGGGAGGCCAGCTTCAGTGGTCCAGCATCAGCCCGATGGCGATGCCGCCCCCCGAGGGAGCGATCGTGAGGTTGACGCCGTCGACCTCGTGGAGCTTTGGCACCCCCCATCCGAGCAACGAGCCAATAATCGCCCCGCTGATGACGTCGGTCGGGAAGTGCTCACCCCCCTGGTAACGCACATAGCCAGTGGTTGCGGCGAGGGTCAGGGAGCCCGCCCATATCCATGTCCCCGCAGAGGGGATCTGACGGGTCAGTTGGGCACCAGCCGCTTCCAGCTCGATCCACGCCTGACAACGACGACCCGAGCGACGACTGCAACGACCGCAACGACAGCGGCCAAGATCGCCCACCACCATCGCATGAAGACGCGCGCGTCCAACTTGGCTTGGCCCGAATGGATCGCCATAGCAGCGGACGAGATCGTCGAGCTGACTCTGGCCGTGTACATGGAGGAGGCGAAGAGCCTCTTCTCCAGCCTCTCGGCGGCCTTCTCTCTCCATAATGTGACCTGTGTGGCCCGGCCCGTAGGACGGGGGAAGGTCTTCAGGTCGTACTCCCGTTTACCTGAGCTCAAATTGATGCTGGCCAGATAGTCGGCCTGGCGTGGCCGAGCTTCCGCATCGTACTGCGACCGCATGACTCGATCGATGGTATGGCAGCGCACACAGGACTCGAACATGCGCTTCCGCTGATCTGTCCCGGGAATGCTCTCGAGCCATTCCGCGTTCGTGCCATGCTCGCAACGACTCCGAACAACATGCGCTTTGTCGGCATTGAAGCACCTCCGTGCGCCATTTGTGGCGGTACCGCAACTACGCCCGAGGTGAACCACGGAAAAGATGCGCCGCACTGTAATGCCGAGCAAGGAGGGAGGGATGGCTCGAACCCGTCGTTCAAAAGCTGGCGACCCCGCCCGGTTCCGACATAGCTTAACTATAGGAGTCTCGCTTCCAGGACTTCCCGGAAGCTCGCCCCGCCACGGCGGTGCCGTGTCCCCCTAGGGATGACCAGAAATGGAAGCCTCTCCGCCCGCCGTACCATCGACGATTCCCGCGGATTGCCTCGTGTTCGTGGTGGATGACGACCATGGCTTTCTCGAGATGATGAGAAAGGGGGTGGAATCCTTCGGCCACCCGGTCACCGCCTTCGTTGACCCGCAAGACGCCCTCGACAGACTCTCCTTCGATGGGCCGACGCTGCTCATTACCGACAAGAACATGCCGCAGGTTAACGGGATCGAGCTAGCCCAACGGGCCTTCGAGGTGGATCCGGACCTCGCCATAATCGTCCTGACTGGAGATGCGACCCTGGAGTCCGCTGCGGATTCGGTTCGGCTCGGCGTCATGGACTACCTCCAGAAGCCGGTGGACTTCGACAAGCTGAACGAGGCGCTGCAGCACGCGCTGAGAAGACGGAGGCAGCGGATCGTCCACCGTGAGAACCACGCCTGGGTTCTACGTGAAGTGAAGGCACGGACTAAACAGCTCGAGCAAGGTCAACTCGAGCTGAACGAGGTGATGGTGGGTGTTCTCGCTGCGATCACCGCCGCCCTCGACTCTCGCACCCATTATTACAGGGAACATTCCCAGCGGGTGGCTAGAGTGAGCGTTGGGGTGGCGCGTCAGATGGGTCTCGACCCGTCCGTAGTCGAGGAAATCCGTGTGGGGGCGTTGCTCCACGACATCGGTATGCTTTCGGTGCCGGACTCCGTGCTAGAGAAGCCGGAGGTATTGAGCTCGGAAGAGTGGGCTGTTGTGCAACGACATCCGGAGGTGGGCGCGAGCATTCTCCAACCCCTCGATCTTCTGGGATCCTCTCGGGCGTGCGTCTTGTCTCATCACGAGCGATGGGATGGATCCGGATACCCTGAGGGGCTGATTGGTGACGCCATCCCCCTCGCCGCCCAGATCGTCGGTGTCGCAGAAGCCTGGTGCGCGCTGAGGGATCCCCGGCCATTCCGAGAGCCCCTTGTTGCGGAGGCCGCCCGGGAGGAGCTCGCAAAGGACCGTGGGGTGTTATTCAGCGGCGAAATACTGGACGCGCTCTTCGCCAGCCTGAAGCCCTGAGGTGGCTTCAGCTATCGCCTATCCCTTGCTGCCTCGACGTCTTCCATTGTCCAGAGTTCTTTCATCACATCATTTACGATCCCGGAGTCCCTAGGGAAGGTCTGAACAACCCCCATCTTGGGAGGAACGCGATCGGTTGCGGTTCGAAGATCCGGTTCGAAGACCTATCGGAGCGATGAAGTGCTGGCTGGCGCGCCGGAGAAACGGTCCGAACCGTCAGGAAGTCGCTTCGATGTGTCCGGCTCCCGCCCTCGCGGGGCCCATGGGCGCATGGGCCCCGCGTTATCCGGTCGCGTAGCGGCCAGCGATGAGCAGATTCGAGAACCCGAGCAGCAACGCGATGCGCTGCGTGTTCTTCGCCAGTCCCCGGTAGCGCACCTTACCGTACCCGAAGCGCCGCTTCACATACAAGAACGGATGCTCCACCTTCGCCCGCACCGATGCCTTGCGCTTCTCGGCCGCCGCCTCGGCGCCGTCCCGATCGAGCAGGCGACGCTTGCCCGGCTTCATCGCCACCTGCCAGGCGACGTCGCAACCCCTGTTCTCCGGGCGCTTGTCCACACCCTGGTAGCCCGCGTCGCCCCATGCCTCCGTCTCGTCACCATGCAGCAGCACGCACGCCTGCGTCACGTCCGCCGCGTTGGCGGCCGTCGTCGCCAAGCTGTGCGCCAGACCCGATTCGGCGTCCACCCCGATATGCGCCTTCATCCCGAAGTACCACTGGTTTCCCTTCTTCGTCTGGTGCATCTCCGGATCCCGTTCTCCCCTGCGGTTCTTCGTCGACGACGGCGCGTCAATGATGCTCGCATCCACGATCGTCCCCGTCTTCAACCGATGCCCGAGAGACGCCAGATGCGTATTGATCTCCTCGAACAACCCCATCCCCAAGCCCTGCGTCTCCAGCAGGTGGCGGAAGTTCAGGATCGTCGTCTCGTCCGGCAAAGAACCGCTCAGGCGCAGACCCGCAAAGCGGCGCACTGACTCCACCTCGTAGAGCAGATCCTCCATGCCCGGATCGCTCACGTTGTAGAACAGCTGCACACAATGAACCCGCAGCATCACCCCAAGCGGATAGGGGCGGCGGCCACGGCCAGCCTTCGGATAGAACGGCTCGATCCGATCCTCCAGCTGTTGCCAGGGAATCAGCCCCTCCATCTTCTCCAGGAAAATCTCCCGGCGCGTCCGCCGCTTCTTCGAATCGTACTCCAGCTCCGCGAAACTCATCTGAAGCTCCATGGCCCGCTCACAACTCCCCGGTCGTTTCATACCATGAAACTACACCCGTCTTGTTCAGAGCTTCCCTAGCCCTCCCGATTCGGCTCTTTTCGGGTTTTCCTCAGCCCGCCAGTTGAGAAACTGCAACCGTCGGGGCAAGAGTTGTAGTAAATTTCAACGGTGCATACATCCGTAAGTAAGCCACTCCCGCTCCGTGCCCTCGTCATCTCGGTAGCGGCCATGGCCATTCCTCTTCTCGCGGGCTTTGTCGCCCCAGAGTGGATGACCAGTCGAGAGGGCGTCCTCGTTTGGTTGACCGCCCTCGTGCCGGCCTTCCTGCTGGCCTACTACAAGGGATGGCACGGCACCTCGGTGGCCCTGGCCCTCGGTATGGCTACGCTGACGTCCGCTCACGCGGCCCTTCTACTCCTGGGGCACGTTGCGCCGAACTGGACTCTTCTTTTTGGTGTCGTCGTCGTCTATATCGGCGTGTCTCTTGGTCTGGGCGTCTTCGCGGACCTCCTCCACCGGGCGCGTCACGAGGCGGAGCAGCTGATCCAGCGGGCTGTGTATGGCATCTTCCAAACGAGCCCAGGGGGACTGTTCCTGATGGTGAATCCGGCTATGGTCCGGATTCTCGGATACGACTCCGAGGAGGAGCTCATCGCGCTCGACTCTGCAGAGATGGTTTATGCGGATCCCTCTCAGAAGGCCGGGATGGTCCAGAGATTTATTGCCGCCGAGCATGTGGAGCGTTTCCCGGTTCAGTGGATATGCAAAGACGGGGAGGTAGTCTCCCTCCTCTTCAGCGGTGGCCCGGTGAAGGATGACTCTGGAGATGTCGTCTGCCTCGAATTCATGGTGGAAGATGTTACGGACCGACGGATGTTGGAGGAGCAACTCCGCCAGGCACAGAGGCTCGATGCCTTGGGCCAGCTCGCCGGCGGAGTCGCCCACGACTTCAACAACATCCTGAGCGTCATCACCGTCGGGGCCCAGCTCGGCATGAGGCGCTTGGGTGAGGGCAACCCGCTTCGTGAGCGTTTCAGCGAGATCAAGCAGGCCGCCGATCGGGCCGCGGAGCTCACCCGGCAGCTCCTCGCGTTCTCCAGGAAACAAATCGTCGAGCCCACGGTTGTGAACATCAACTGGCTCATCTCCGGAATGAGCACCATGCTGGGCCGGCTGATCTCCGCGGACATCGAACTGTCGAGCGAGCTCGACGAAACGCTGGGGAACGTCCTGGCCGACAAGGGACAACTGGAGCAGATCATGGCAAACCTGGTCGTGAACGCACGGGATGCGATGCCCAGAGGAGGGCAGCTCACCATACGGACGCTGATGATGACGCCAACGGTCAGCTTCCAGCGAGGGCACCCCGGACTCCAGGCGGAGGCCCTGGGTGCAGTTCGTCCCAACTCGGATCGTCAATACAAGCTCGGTATTCGGATTCAGAGGCCCATTGTAAGTACTGGACGATCCTACCTTGATCTTCACTCAGATGCAGAGCTCCACCCAAGAATCCCGGGAACTCGGGAAAACGCTCGAGTCCGAGACGGGCATGCTCCGAGAGGACCGACAAGAGTTCCGGAGCAGCATCGACCGTAACGATGATGGTGCAGATGTCGCCGTCTTTTTCGATTCTCGGCATTTGCGAGCCTATGTGAGGTATGTCACAACCGCTTCAACCCTCCCCTCGAAATCCGTCGAGCAGTCGAAATACCTGAAACCCTAACGGTCGCACTCCTCGGAGAGATACCGACTGAATTGGATGTTCTCCTCGACCAGGTCCAGAACCTCCATGGTGCAGTCCCATCTTCAGCACATCGAGCGCTAGGAGTGGGATCGCAGTCTTGTGGACCAACTTCCCGGAGATGATGCCCTTCCCCGCGCGGGCGGCCCCACCGAGTGTAATCAGCATTCGGTGGTTGTCTCGAAGCTGCGTTGAGGGGTCATCCCGTCTCCTTGTCTGAACCTCCGAACGATGGGGGGTTGCCCCCCCACACATCAGCGCGTAAAGGCGTAGTAGATCACGTAGAACCATGAAAAGACACCGTGGATGATGGCCCATAGGATGGACTGATGCAGCGACCAGGAAATGACAATCGCAAGGGCGCTACCGAAGCCAATTCCCCCACGCACCGCGTGCCCCTTGGCGGCTCTCCGTTTTTCACTCAAAGCGTCCTCCTAATGATCGAGTTGTTTCGCGGACTGCCCTAACCGATCTGTGACTTCTGATCGTGCGGTGGGTGGCAGGGACGTGTCGGGGTATTCGCAGCGGACGGTTAGGACGGACTATGGACAGTCGGAAATCACCTCAACCAGCTTGGCTTCCAGCAGAGCTACGTCCGGGCAACTCACGTTTGTACCCCTAAGATCGACCTCATCGCCCATACAGCACGGGACGAAGGCGCGCTCCGCCAACCAAAGCAAGGCGGTGCGGTCACCAGCCCACCGCATACCCCACCCGCCTGGGATCCGCTCCCGCTGACAGCGTCCCGGTTCCGGCATCCCGAAGGATCCCTTGGTTGCTGCCGAAGCTGTATGGCGCAGCCAGCTCGACGTTGTGCCCCATGTTCATCAGCGCGCTCGCGATCGACGGATCGATACGGTTCTCGAGGCTCAGCATGACCTCTGCACCAGGCAAGTAGAAGTTCGGCTCGGCCGTCAGGACGAACCGCGGCGCCGCCACCGCCTCCTGAATCGACATCCCAAACTCCAGGACGTTCAACACCGTCTGGAATTGCGTCTGGCCGATGGTTTCGCCGCCGGGAGATCCGACGGCAAGGACGAACTCGCCGTCCTTCATCACTATAACGGGCGAGTTGTTCAGCAACGGAATCTGCCCGCCCCTCACGTAGTTGACATCGTCCGGATACGGTGATGTCGACCCGATCCGCGTCCCGTTGTTGAACAGAAGTCCGGTGTTGCCGACGACTACCCCAGTACCGAAGCCTCCACCGTGGGTCGGTGTGACACTGAGCACGTTGCCGAACTGGTCTGCCACGGAGAAGCTGGTCGTGCCGCCTACCTCCGCTAGTTCATCGAACTGCGGTCCACGAGGCGCGGCAATCGACGCCGACGCCCCGGTGCCGGCGGGAGCCGGCTGGCCGGCCTCCGGATAGTGCATCGCCGTCCGTCGGCTGATCAAGTTACGCCGCTCCGCCGCATACTCTTTCGACAGGAGGCCGGCCACCGGGATATCGGTGAACTCCGGGTCTCCCACATAGTGGTAGATGTCGGACTTCGCAACCTTGATCGCCTCCGCGAGGAGGTGGAGCACCTCTGCGCTGTTGTGACCGAGCGCCTTGAGGTCGAAGCCTTCCACCAGGTTCAATTGCATGCCGACCTCGAACCCCCCTCGGGACGTCGAAGGGCTCGAGTAGATATCGTAGCCGCGGAAGGTCGTGTGCACCGGGTCGGCCCAGATCGGCTCGTACGCGGCGAAGTCCTCGAGCGTGAAGTCTCCTCCGTTTTCCTGGTAGAACCGGGCCATCTCTTGGGCGATGTCGCCCCTGTAGAAGCGGTCGAAGGCGGCCTGCAGTGCCTCTGAGCGGCTCTTCCCTGTTCTGAGTGCCTCCTGCTCGGCTTCCACTACCTTCTTGAAGGTGCTCGCCAAGTCAGTCATGCGGAACGTCTCCCCCGGCTCTGGCGCCTTTCCGTCAGGTAGAAACACGCTCGCGCTCGTGGGGAACCGCTCGAAGCGCGCCCGCGCTCCGGCGATCGAGCGGGCAACGGATTCCTCGATCGGATGGCCGTTTTCTGCATAATCGATCGCCGGCTCGAGCACCTCAGATAGGCTCATGGTTCCGAATCGGTCGAGAACCGCAATCCAACCTCCGAACAGACCCGGGACGACACCGGCATGAATCCCCTGGTTCAGGGCCTCGCGCGTCATCTTCGCTGGGTCGATCGCCATAGCGGCAGCACCGGTCGCGCCCAGCGAGTAGATGCGATCGGTCGCCTTGTCGTAGATCGTGAAGAACCCGTTGCCACCAGTACCCGAGCTCTGGGGTGTCACGACATGCAGCGTCGACAAGGTGGCCACCGACGCATCGGCGGCGTTTCCTCCCTGGAGCAGGATCCTTAGTCCTGCCGTCGATGCAAGCGGGTGACCAGCAGTGACCGCACCATGCACGAATTGGACAGCCGGACGGTACACGGCCAGAGACTGGGCCGCCGGACCCGCGGCATCCGGGTGCACCTGGTCCTGGCGATTCTGCGCCAGGAGCGCCACGGGGGCCGACAGACCTAGGACCAGGACGCCGGTCATCACGAACGGAAATCTGATCTTGTTGTTCATAGCTCTCTCGTCTTCGTTCTCACACCGTGAGGGGCTCGATCTGACAACCTCATTCACAACCTGAAAGAGAAGGATAGGAAAAACAATAACCCCTTTGCGAACCGTGTACCTGAAGCAAGTCGGTCGAATAAAGTGGTACGCCGTGACAGGCCCGCGCCTTGGGGAGACTCGACGAAGCAGCCCTACTCTCGACTCCAGGTCCCTGTTGTCAGGCTGTCGGGACGGCCATCGCATGCGTCACTCTGAACTTGAAATGACAGAGAGGCGGCACTGACCGTGTACGTGTATACACCAATCTGAGTGATATCACATGATGATGTCCCAACTGTATCGGTTATGCTGATCGTCGTCCCGCTCGTGGTGTAAGTAGCGGTGACATCCGGGGTCGTGAGTCCGCTTGTGCCTCCGCTCTGGCTGAAGGCCATTCCGCCAGAGGCATCGATCCCCAGTGCGGCCTGGTTGAGCGTCCATGTTCCTACGATGCTCGGCTCGGGCTCCATACCTCCATCCCCGTCGCCACATGCAGTCAATGCCGCACCTAGGGTGACCGGCCCCCAATAGTGGTACCACCTACTGTGTTAGTCCAAGGGCCTCCTGAAGCCTGGGGTGAGGGCCGTTAAGCTTGGGCAGATTCAAGAAGAAGGGATCGGGCCGTAGCGCTTCGGGGGCCGGTGGTCGGTAGCGGAGCGAGCTGTGGGGTCGGATGGTGTTGTACTCCCGCCGCCACTGTTCGATGAGCACTTTCGCCTCCTCCAACGAGTAGAAGATCTCCCGCTTCAGGACTTCTTCGCCCAGCGTCCCGTTGAAGCTTTCGTTGTAGCCATTCTCCCACGGGCTACCCGGCTCGATATACAGCGTCTTCACCTCGACCCGCTCGAGCCACTCACGAACCACCTTGGCCGTGAACTCCGGACCGTTGTCGGACCGGAGATTGGCCGGTGGACCATGCTCGACAAAGAGCTCACTGAGCGTCTGCAACACATCGTCCGCCCTGAGCCTTCGGGCCACTACGATCGCCAGACACTCCCGGCTGTATTCATCCAACACCGTCAGCATCTTCAGCGGCCGACCGTCGTGCGTCCGATCCGCCACGAAGTCATACGCCCAGACGTGATGGCGGTACAAGGGTCGAAGCCGGATGCATGAGCCGTCCGTCAACCAGAGCCGGCCCCGTACGTGCCGGCCCTTGGGCTGTTTCTTGGGCACTTTCAGACCCTCCTCTCTCCAGATCCGCTCCACCCGCTTGTGGTTCACCACCCAGCCCTCCGCCCTCAACATCCCTGTAACCATCCGGTACCCGTAGCGACCGAACCGACCCGCCACCTTGACCACGTCCGCTCGTAGCGCCGCTTCATCAGCCCCTCTCTTCCGACTCCTCCGTTGTGTCGATCGAGCCTGGCCCAACACCTCGCACGCTCGCCTCTCGCTCACCCCGAGCCGCTGCTGGACCCGCACCACACAGCGCCTCCGCCGCTCGGGGCTTAGAAGTTTCCCTTTGACGCTTCCTTCAGGATCATGTTGTCCACCGTCAGATCGGCCACCGCCCGCTTCAGTCGCTGGTTCTCCTTCTCGAGCTCCTTCAGACGCTTCGCCTGACTCGTCTTCATCCCCCCGTACTCCCTCCGCCACCGGTAGTACGTCTGCTCGCTCACCCCTAGATCCCGGATCACCTCTTTCATCGACTTCCCGTTGGCGAGCCCCACTTCCGCCCGCCGTAGCCCGTTGATGATCTGCGCTGCCGTGTAGTTCTTCCGTGCTGCCATCTCGACCTCCTCCCGGTCTCGACCCGCCCAGATTCTAACACTGGACCTGGTCTCGTTTCAGGGGGCTAGGTCAAGGCCCAGAGTTCGTAACTCAAGACGGTGACTAGGGGCCCGCCCGGAATGTCCTCTTCCTCGCCTGGGAGGCGGCCTCGGAGCGCGGGGACGCCCAATACCGCGTAGGCGCCGTTGGTCATCACGCCAACCGAGAGCTGCGTCGGCTCTCCGTCGCCGGTGAGCGGCAGCTCCGTCGACTGGTAGGCCCCGAAGTCCTGGAAGCTCCTGTTTTTCTCGAGAAAGTGCCAATAGCCGCGATCGGAGAACCCAAGTTCTCCCCTGCCGAGGCCCGGCCGGTCGAGACCGAGGGTTACGATTTCGTCTGCGTCAGGATACGGGAGGGGGTTTAGCAGCACCGCATCCACGATAGAGAAGATCGCCGTGTTTGCACCGATGGCGACGGCCAATGTCAGGACGGTCACAGCGGCGAAACCGCGGTCCTTCAGAAGCGTACGGAGTGCCAAGCGGACGTCCTGCCCAAGGTCACCGAGCCAACGGACCCCACGGGCATTTCGCGTCCGCTCCTTCATCCGCTCGACGCCGCCGAACTTGATGTGGGCCTGACGGTGGGCCTCACGCGCGCTCATGCCCGCGCGCAAGTTCTGCTCTGTTTGCTGGTCGATATGGAAGCGCAGCTCTTCATCCATCTCCCGCTCCTCGATGGAACGAAGGAGGAGACTTCTGAGCCGCTGCCATACCTCCGAAACGATCCTCACGAGAGGCCTTCGGACCAACCCAGGATTCCGTTCATCGCCTCGGACGCTCTCTCCCACTGTGACCGTTCCCTCACTAGCTGTTTTTCCCCTGCCCCGGTCAGTTCGTAATACCGCGCCCTCCGGTGGTTCTCCGTTAGTCTCCACTCCGACCGGACCCATCCCTTCCGCTTCATCCGTTGGAGCGCGGGGTAGAGCGAGCCCTGGTTCACATCGAACACTCGGCCGGACATCTGCGCGATGCGTTGGGCGATGCCCCAGCCATGCATCGGCTCGAGGGCAAGCGTCCGGAGCACGAGCATCTCGAGAGTGCCCTGCAGAAGTTCTGATCGGTCGGCCGGCATGATCTCTCCTTTTGAGCATCTACAGAAAGAGTACCGCGCTCTACTGTAGAGCGTCAAGAGGAGGGCACCTGTGAGATGAAGGGTTGGCGCGTCAGTCCGAGATAGTCCAACCGACGAGGAGAACTCCAGGAGCGCATCCACTCGGCTCGATCCGCGGGAGGCGCTCCAGGCGGACTGAGGGCGTATCCGCCACTGTGCTAAGCCTGACCAAAGCCTGACCCAACTGCTTCTGGATGGGACCCGTTGCCCGGCAGAGAGCGTGGGTGATACATTCGACATCAACCCTACAATCTCGGGATGTATGGGATCCAAGGCGATACTCGGGGAATTCGAACACGTGGTTTTGGCCACAACCGTGTCGCTCGGGGACAACGCCTATGGGGCCGAGTTGATTCGGGAGATCGAGAAGCGGACGGGTCGCCGTGTGACTAGCGGATCGCTCTATGTGACGCTGGACCGACTCGAGGACAAGGGGATGATTCGATCGAGGATGGGCGCCCCGGACCCCCGCCGCGGCGGCCGGCCGAAGCGGTTCGCGATGCCTACGCCCAAGGGGATTCAGGCCCTCCGGGAAGTGCGGGAGACGATGCTCAGCCTGTGGGCCGGGATCGAAGACAGGTTGGAGAACGTTTGAGTCGGCGCGGTGGCCCGCTCGTGAGACTCGGCCAGCGGTTACTCTCGCTGGTCGCCACCAGCGACCGAAATCGTCAGGGCATCCTCGGTGATCTGGACGAGTTCTACAGCGATAGGCGGGACGCCGGAGGAGGTTTCAGCGCGGACGTGTGGTACTTGACGGAGGCGGCGGTCGCGGCTGTGCGGCTGGGGTGGCGGTCCTGGCGGATGGGAGGGGGGTCGGGAATGGAGTGGATCAGGGAGTTCCGGCTCGCGGCACGGCGGCTCGCCAAAACGCCGACCCTCACGGTATCCGCGATTCTGACCTTGACACTCGGCATCGGGGCCACGTTGGCAATGTTCGCTGTGGTCTCCGGCGTCTTTCTCGAGCCGCTCCCCTACCCTGAGCCCGAGCGCCTCGTGGTGATCCAGCACGATGTCCCAGGCGTCTCGATGGGGAGCGGAATCCTCCGCATCGCTGGGTACGCCGGTCAATACCTACACTACGTGGAGAGAAGCCGGGAACTCGAGTCACTAGCAGGATACGGAGCGTTCGATGCGGCACTCTCCGGAGACGGTGACGCGGAGTATCTGCGAATGGGCTACGTCACACCGAGCCTCTTTGGTCTGCTGGGCGCACCGGCGACCGTAGGACGGACGTTTCTCGCTGACGAGCCCGACCCCATGATCGACGGTCACGGAACCGTGGTTCTGAGCAACTCTCTTTGGCGCTCCCGTTACGGAAACGATCCGTCGGTCGTCGGCCGTTTCATCACGCTCGAAGGCGTACAGCATGAGGTCATCGGTGTGATGCCCAAAGAATTCCGGCTCCCGGTGGAGGACGTCGCACTCACCCGTCCGTGGACTCGACGCACTCTGACGCAGTATCCCGACAGGCCCTTCAACCGCATCATCGCTCGGTTGGCACCCGGCGCGACGCCGGAGTCCGCTCAGCGAGAGCTGGACGCGCTGATCGCCGAGCTGCCAGAGCGGTTTACGTCGGGCGACATCCCTCTGATGGTCGGCGCTCAGATGAGGTCGCGCGTCACACCGATGAAGGAGTGGGTGGTCAGAGGGGTTGTTCCTACACTTTGGATCTTGCTGGGCTCGGTCGCCGTGGTGTTGGTGATCGCGTGCACCAACGTAGCGAACCTGCTTCTGGTCCGCGGCGACGCGCGCCGCCGAGAGCGGGCGATTCGGACGGTGCTCGGCGCGGGACCAGCCGCGACGGTGCGGCTTTTCGCGACCGAGATCTTGCTGCTAGTCGGAGCCGCCACCGTGTCAGGACTCGTGCTCGCTGGGGGGATCGTGCAGGTCCTGAAAGTGCTGCTGCCGAGCCAGCTCCCTAGAGTAGACGAGGTAGCCATCGATTCGAGTGTGGTTCTGTTGGCCATGGGCCTCGCCGTGGGCTGCGTCGCCATATTCTGCGCCATCGCGCTGCTGCAAGGCCGTGGGAGTGGGCTCGCTGCGCTCAATGACGGAGGTTGTGGACGTACCGCGGGTCGCCGTCGCATGATCCTCCGACACACTTTGGTGGGGTCCCAGATGACTATGACCCTGGTCCTGCTGGTCGCTTCGACTCTGTTGCTTCGCAGCTTCTGGTCGCTGATCCGCGTGGATATTGGATTCGAGTCCAGCGACATCCTGACTTTTCAGGTCGTGTACCCCACCGCCGAGTTACAGAACGCCGGCCCGGGCGAGTTCCACGCCACCCCGTTCTTCACGACGTTGGCGGAGCAGATCGAGGAGCTTCCCGGCGCCGAGAGGGCCGGTTTTGCCGACTGCATACCCATCGTCGCATCCTGCATGGGCGCGTGGGTGTTGAGGCCCAGCTCGCCTGTGGACTCCGACGCAGCCGAACCAGTCACCGCTGCAATCCTTAGAACCTCGTCCGGATACTTGGACGCGCTTGGCATTACCACAGTGGCGGGGCGCCCCCTGACGCGGAGCGATCAGGTCGAACTGAACCGTGACGTGTTGGTTAGCCGCGGCCTCGCGGACTCGTTCTGGCCGGGCGAGCTCGCCACGGGCAAGCTTCTGTACGATTTTGGACTGGAGTCCACGCCCCGACCGCTCACCGTGGTGGGCGTCGTCGAGGACATCCAGACGGTTTCCCTCCGTTTTCCAGAGCCGCTCCCTCTCATGTATGCGCCCCTGCTCGGAAGGGGGGAAGAGGAGAATCGCGAAGTGTGGAATGCTTGGTTCGTGGTGCGGACGAGCGTGCCCCCCTTGTCCCTGGTTTCGGCGATCCGCGACAAAGTCAGATCGCTTCGTCCCGACGTCCCGGTAGCCAATGCGGAGACGATGGACTCCCGCGTGATACAGGCGACCGGGCGCCTTCGCATCGTGATGTGGCTGCTGGCCGCCGCGTCGGTGTTGGCGCTCGTACTCAGCGCGATCGGAGTCTATGGGATCGTTGCGTACACGGTGGGACTCCGGCGGAGCGAGTTCGGTATCCGGCAGGCTCTCGGCGCGGAGGCGAGTCAGGTCCGCAACATGGTGCTCGGGCACGGGCTCCTCATCAGTGTGGCGGGTCTGAGCATCGGGATGGTCATCGCGGCAGGTACTAGTCGACTGCTCAGTGGGTTTCTCTTCGACGTGCCACCCCTCGATCCGCTGACCTACGGCGCTGTTTTCACGTTTCTCTTGTCCATCACAGCGGTTGCGACGCTCGTTCCAGCAACGTGCGCGTCCCGCACGGCTCCCTCAGAGGTGCTGCAGGCCGACTGAGGCCTTCCGAACATGTAGAACGCCCCGGTGACGCGGCCCGCCTGGTCAAGATCTCGGGTGGTTGTCGGGTGTCCCTGCTTCGCGGGGACGCCTGCCCCGCTATACGTCGAACAACTGACTTAGAATCCGTGGCAAACGCTGGCCGCCTCTAGCCTCTCACATGAGGTGCGGCCCAAAGTGATACTTTGAGACAGGTCGTGTCACAGCCAGTAGCCCCCACCTTCGTCGAGTTCGGTCAGGAGTGGCGACACGCGCCGCCTTTGCCGAGCATAGGCGAGATCCGTCGCGATGGCGTCGCGAATTGGTGAGTAACCTGATATGGTTCAGGAAGAAACCGTTAGCGGATATCACCGCGGCTGAGTCTTACCAAACCGTTGGGAGACAGCGAAGGAGCCAGATTGCGCACTTTTGACTTCTACGAATTTACCGGCGTCTTTGTCCCTGGAGCCGTACTGTGGCTAGGGCTTGCTCTCTTCTGGTCGGGTGACCAGCTACAGATCGTCCTTGATTCGACAGGCGGCGCCGTCCTTCTGCTTGTTGTCGCCTACGCTACGGGGCACGTCGTACAGTTGGCCGGGAATTTGCTGGAGACTCTTTGGTGGGTGCGTCGAGCGATGCCTTCCGATTGGCCCCGCAGCCGCGCCACGCTGATTTCACCGGAGGTCCGGGCGACTCTGGTCGAGAGGTTTGGCATGACCCGCATGTCGCGGGATGAATGGAAGGTAGAAACGCGCAGACTAATCGGCGCGGTCCACGCGGCCGGATGGGGTACACGACTCGAGCGGTTCAACGGCAACTACGGGCTGCTTCGTGGCACTGCTGCCTCCCTGTTGCTGACCCTAGGCGTCGGGGCCGGAACAGGTGCGTTGACTTGGGCGAGTGGGCTTGTCTTGGTCGGTGCCGCTCTCGCGGCCTTGATCAGAATGGAGCGCTTCGCGCGCTACTACGCTGAGGAGCTTCTCAACCGCGCGGCAGAACTTTCTGACTAGAAATGCCGCCCAGCGCCATCGAATTCGACATGTTGTCGGTCGGCGATGCTGATGCAATCCTGGTCACCGCATGGTTTGGTGACCAAACCATCCATACACTCGTCGACGCGGGCACCGCCTCGGATGCCTCTACCGTCACAGATCTGCTCGCATACCGCGGGATAACCCATCTCCACAACGTCCTTTGCACCCATCTCCATCAAGATCACGCCGGTGGTGTGGAGGAGTTGCTCCGCGTTGGCGATACCGCCGTCGGCACGGTTTGGCTGCACGACCTCGATCTGGCTGTCGACTGGGCCTTCCTCGAATTTTTGAGTAGCCTCGGCCTATATGAGAAGACCGTCAGCGGGCTGCTTGATATCCGGACTCGCGCTGCTCAGATCCGAGCTCTCGCGAGGGCGGTGGGAGCCGACGTCCGACACCCGTTCAAAGGCGACGGAATAGGGGGGCTGGAGGTATGCGGCCCGTCGAATCGTCTATCCGCTGAGATTTACTCGGCGACCGGAGTCCTGGCTGAGTTGGAAAAGATGGAGTCGGGAAGACGAGATCGCGAACTTGACCTAGCCCCCTGAAACGAGACCAGGTCCAGTGTTAGAATCTGGGCGGGTCGAGACCGGGAGGAGGTCGAGATGGCAGCACGGAAGAACTACACGGCAGCGCAGATCATCAACGGGCTACGGCGGGCGGAAGTGGGGCTCGCCAACGGGAAGTCGATGAAAGAGGTGATCCGGGATCTAGGGGTGAGCGAGCAGACGTACTACCGGTGGCGGAGGGAGTACGGGGGGATGAAGACGAGTCAGGCGAAGCGTCTGAAGGAGCTCGAGAAGGAGAACCAGCGACTGAAGCGGGCGGTGGCCGATCTGACGGTGGACAACATGATCCTGAAGGAAGCGTCAAAGGGAAACTTCTAAGCCCCGAGCGGCGGAGGCGCTGTGTGGTGCGGGTCCAGCAGCGGCTCGGGGTGAGCGAGAGGCGAGCGTGCGAGGTGTTGGGCCAGGCTCGATCGGGTCAAGTCCCGAGTTGTGTGTAAAAGAGAGAGGAAGCTCCTCGATGCTTCGGTTAGGCTGCGTTGGCGACCTCCTTCGGTTCGAGAAGCGTGAGATCGAGGTAGTGGCGTTCGCTCCAGACCGCAGTAGTCCTCAGAGCAACCGCGGTGATGAGGCGGAGCGCACTGGCTCGGTCGGGGAAGGCGCCGGCGCTCCGGATCCGACGCTTGATCTCGGTGTGCAGGCGCTCGAGGCTGTTCGTGGTGCGTAGCCTGGCCCAGTGGGGCTCGGGGAACGCGTAGAACTGGGTGGCGGCCGTGAAGCCCCGCTCGAGCACCTTCATTGCCTCGGGGAGCTCCTCTTGCCAGCGCGTCGTGATCTCGGCCAGGCGCTTCTTCGCCTCAGCGAGCCCGGGGGCCCGGAAGACGGCGGCAGCCTCGCGCGCCACACGCTTGCGCAGGCGATGCGGGACCTTGGCCAGCACGTTGCGTTGCAGGTGCACGGTGCAGCGCTGGCGGCGCACCTCAGGCAAGAAGCGGCGCACCGCAGCCGCCAGGCCCGCGTGCTCGTCGGCGATCACCAGTTCGACGCCGCTGAGACCTCGCTCCAGGAGCTGCTTGAGGAGCTCGGACCAACTGTCCTCTGACTCCTCAGGGCCTAGCGTGATGGCCAGGAGCCGGCGGTGACCGTCCGGATCCACCGCGTAGGCCACGAGCGCGCTCACGTTCTCGACCTTCCTGGCCCAGCGCGCATCGAGGAACGTCGCGTCCAGATACAGATAGGGGTGAGGCCCCTCGATGGGTGCGCTCCGCAGCGCTTCTACGGCCCCATCGAGCCGCTTCGCGACCCGGCTCACCGTCGAGCGTCCCACGCGCTCACCCAGCAGTGCTTCGGTCACGTCGCCCATCTTGCGCTGCGACACACCGCTCACGTAAGCCTCCACCATCATCTCGTCCACTTCTTCACTCCTGCGCCGGTAGCGGCCCATCACGTCGGCGGGCGAGCCGCCTTCCCGGCTGCGCGGCACCATCACGTCGATCTGACCCAAGCTCGTGAGCAGGCGCCTGAGGTACGTGCCGTTCCTGTGGTCCTTCCGGCTGCCGACCCGCTCGAAACGACGCGCTCCGACCATCGCTTTCAACTCCTCCTCCAGCACCATCTCGAGCGTCACACGGATCGCGCCCTGAAACAACGACTTTAAATCCTGCCGTAACTCATCTTGCGTGGCCCGCTCAACTTCAACCATCTTTTCCATGAGGAAGCTCCTTTCCGGTTCCGGACCTGCTGGCGCAGGCCCGGACTCCCCGGGTTCATGTGATGATGAACATTCACAAGGAGCTTCCTCTCTCTTTCCCCGGCTGTCCACCCTCCCCGGACCCCTCACCCCCTTTTACACAAATATCGCGACACTACCCAACGGGAGGAGTCGGAAGAGAGGGGCTGATGAAGCGACGCTACGAGCGGACGTGGTCAAGGTGGCGGGTCGGTTCGGTCGCTACGGGTACCGGATGGTTACAGGGATGTTGAGGGCGGAGGGCTGGGTGGTGAACCACAAGCGGGTGGAGCGGATCTGGAGAGAGGAGGGCCTGAAAGTGCCCAAGAAACAGCCCAAACGGGGCCGGCTCTGGTTGACGGACGGCTCATGCATCCGGCTTCGACCCTTGTACCGCCATCACGTCTGGGCGTATGACTTCGTGGCGGATCGGACGCACGACGGTCGGCCGCTGAAGATGCTGACGGTGTTGGATGAATACAGCCGGGAGTGTCTGGCGATCGTAGTGGCCCGAAGGCTCAGGGCGGACGATGTGTTGCAGACGCTCAGTGAGCTCTTTGTCGAGCATGGTCCACCGGCCAATCTCCGGTCCGACAACGGTCCGGAGTTCACGGCCAAGGTGGTTCGTGAGTGGCTCGAGCGGGTCGAGGTGAAGACGCTGTATATCGAGCCGGGTAGCCCGTGGGAGAATGGCTACAACGAAAGCTTCAACGGGACGCTGGGCGAAGAAGTCCTGAAGCGGGAGATCTTCTACTCGTTGGAGGAGGCGAAAGTGCTCATCGAACAGTGGCGGCGGGAGTACAACACCATCCGACCCCACAGCTCGCTCCGCTACCGACCACCGGCCCCCGAAGCGCTACGGCCCGATCCCTTCTTCTTGAATCTGCCCAAGCTTAACGGCCCTCACCCCAGGCTTCAGGAGGCCCTTGGACTAACACAGTAGGTGGTACCACTATTGGGGGCCGGTCACTTCGCGGCCTCCGCATACTGGTGACCGGCAGCCTTTTTCAGCGCACGCTCGATGGTTGCCTTCCACCGTGACGGCCGATGCATCCAGAGTTCACCGATCGTCAACTTGCCGTCTCCGGCCATCTCGATGAGGGCGATCAAACCGTTGATGTGGTCTGCATCGGGGTGCGTAGACACCATCAGGTCGATGTGGGAAGTCGCATAGTGAGTGGAGAGGTGTGTCATGACGTCCGCCGCAGTGTCGAGAAAGCCCCCGTCGATCAGCAGCACGGTCTGCTCGCTTCGCGTACCGTAGAGATTCCCCATCCGCACCAGAATCGCGTCTCCGCTCTGGCTCTCTTCCCCCACAGCAAGGAAGTCAATCTCAATACCCATCCCGTATCGCTCCTTATCCACAGGCCAAGATTGCCGAAGGTACACCGAAAATCGTAGCTTATCCAGCGGTGCATCGGCTAACACCTGATTCACGCTCTCGCCTCAGCTACGCTTGCGAGCTGTGAAGAGATAGGCGTTGACTCCCTTCGACCGAGGCCGCCAGTCGGCTCGGCCGTTACGCGGACGCTCCGGCAGCCGCCGCAGGGCTCTCGGCGCCCAACGTGCTACGAGGGCTTGCGCCTGCCTCCACGTCGTGAATCATTGGACCGTTACAGGACATTCCTGAACCCCGTTCGCACCGTTCTGGAGCACCTAGTGTCTGCAAATGACACAACGATAGATACTGCGGATCGCCAGATCTTGGCCAGTTGCGTCCAGAGTCTCACCAACGATTTCGCTGAGCGGGTCGAGCGGCCTGTGAGGATGCGGCTGGGCGTCGCGCCGCCCCCAATTACGGAGTTCCTCCAAGTCCTCCAAGGGCTCCAGAGAACGCTGCAGAGCACGACAGAGGAACAAAGAGCCGCGCCCACTTTTGAACTGCCGTCTGATCATGCGGGAGTCATCAAGGCAGCAGTGATCCATAAGCTCAGAGTGATGTCAGAAAGCCACGGAGAGCGGGCACAGAGGACGCCGGACAGCGCCACGAAGAGCCAGCTGGATCATGAGCTGCGGCCATACCTGGACCTGGCGGATAGGCCTTGGGTCCAGGAGGTTAAGGTGGCGAGGCCACCCCGGCTGTCAGACTACCTGGTGATATCGGAAATCGATGGGTGGTTCTCCGGAGCCTACGACTTCGCCCCACGTGAGTTCGACGAGAAGTTCGGGATACTTACCGCACCCGGCCTCTTTCTCGATGACCTCGCTTTCTACCGATTCCATTGTGGCGAAGTCCGTTCGCGAGACGTAACGGTCGGCTACATAGACATCGACGAATTCAAGTCATTTAATACCGAGTTCACGGAACCGACGGTGGACCGTGAAATTCTTCCTCGTTTCATGCGAGTGCTTGAGTCAGCGGTATTCGGGCACGGGCACGCCTATCGCTTCGGAGGGGACGAGTACGTGGTCTTGCTCCCCAATCGTGGACGCGATGAAGCCGTCGACCTATTCGCGCGCCTAGGCGAGGAGCTTGAGGCAACCGATTATGGAGAGATCAAAAGGCGTCCGACCATCTCGGTGGGCATTTGCGTCGTCTCCCACACGTCCGCGCTGACGGATCGGCAGGTTGAGGGCTTTGCGGCTCTCGCCAAGAGCTTCGCAAAGGAGCACGGGAGAAATCGCATCGCTGGGTATTCTGAGTCTCCACCGAGTAAAGAAGCGCTCGTCATTCTTCACTCCTGAGAATGGCGGGTGGAAGCCGAGCCCGATCAACTTTGAGGACGGCACTTGCTCATGACGAATTCGGATGACATCAGCTTCCTAACGAGACCGCTGATCGACGCGTATCTGGAGACCTGCGTTGCCCTCATAGTTCTCAGAATACCCGAGGTACAGGATTTGGTCAGCGCCAGTCTTCCCGAGGCGGTGGTGTCCACGTCATACGCGGCGGATCACGAGAACCTGATCATCAACGTGAGGGGGATGTTCGAGTCGATGAGGGCCGAGGGCCTGGGCAACGTTGGGACCCTGCAACACTCATTCCGTCAGACGAACTGCATCTTCCTCGGCGCGATGTGGGATACGTTGAAGCAGCATCGGCGATTCGGCGAGATTAAGACGGAACCGGTAGTAGAGTTCCTTATACATGTCCGCAACGCCTCCTCGCACGGCGGGCGGCTGAACTTCGGAGAGCTGAGGCATCCAGCGAAGTGGCGAGACAAAGAGATAACCGAGTCGATGAGCGGGACGCCGGTGTTTCCTGACCTACTTCAAGACGGAGACCCCATCCTACTTGTGATTGACATCAACAACGACTTCTTCGAGCCGATCAACAGATGAAGGGGGCTGAAGGCGGTGGGCGCGACCGCCCACCCCGTTACAAGGAGTCCGTTGCAATAGCCTGCTGCGATTGGCCTTTGGGAAGAAGTGCGGCCCAAAGTGACACCTCAAGACGCAGTCTATGACGGTGGATAGGGCGTGAGCCCGAACAAACCCTCCGACCAGTGGCGGTCTGCTTCAACGACCCTTAGCCGCGACTCCCTCGGCGAGGACGAACAGAGCGCTCGGCACCATCTCTAGGGCCATCGTACGTATGTTCACGATGTAAAGATACGTACGCCCGTTTTGAGAACTTGGTCTTTCCCAACACGCCCGACAGGATTGACCTGCGGGGGCCCTTCGGGCCTCCTCGGTCGTCTCGGCGGTCAGCTTCCAGATCCGCTTCGCGGTGGCACACCTTCCCGCCTCGGCTCGAACCTAAAGCAACGAGTCCGCACCAGGCCCTAATAGAGAGCGCCCCAGGGGAAACCGCGTCCCCTGGGACCCTCTCCAGTACGCCCGACAGGATTCGAACCTGTGACCTCTGCCTCCGGAGGGCAGCGCTCTATCCAGCTGAGCTACGGGCGCAACAGCAGATGCGCGGAATAAGCCGAGTTCTGTCCTCCGCCTAAGCGGCGGGAGGGTCATTTATCTGGGACCGTCATTGCTGACGGCCTCGTGCGGCCTACCCGGGACTCAGGTGGAGCGAGCGACTCCTCGTCCCTTATTTGGCCTTGCTCCAGGTGGGGTTTACCATGCGACCCCCGTCTCCGGCGGCCCGGTGCGCTCTTACCGCACCCTTTCACCCTTGCCTGTGCCCCCGAAAGGGCCATCGGCGGTTTGCTTTCTGTGGCACTTTCCGTCGTCGGCCGAAACCGACGCCCGGGTGTTACCCGGCACCCTGCTCTACGGAGCTCGGACTTTCCTCCATCGGCACCCCTAGGGGCCCGACGGCGACCCTCACTTCGCACATCCTTGTGTCTTTAGTCTACCGGCATGGGGGATCGAGAACAACGGCCTTCGGAGCAGCCTCAGAACGTCCAGAACACCCCGGCGGTCATTTCGCTGTCGGAGTGAGTGAACCCCGCCTCGTGGCGGTCTTCGTCGAAACGGTACTCCCCCCGCACGCCGATGTGGTCTGTGGCCCAAATACGGATGCCGAAGGGGAACTGGAAGGTCGAACGCCCAAACCTGCGCCCCGCGGAATCCCCGTCGTACCGGCCGAAGAATCCGGCTGAAAGACCCCCATAGGGCTCCAGCCGACCCACGGTCACTCGGAGCTGAAGGCCCACCGTGACGGTGAAAAGATTCGTGTATTCGGCGGGCAGTGACGGATCGAACATCATCTCGGAGTCGGCTTGAACCTCGGGGCGCGTGTAGGACGTGGCTGCCTCGAGGCGCACCCACTTCGACGTGGGCCGATCTGCCCGCACCGTAATAATCGGAAAGCCCTGGTCCGCTGACGGTTCGTAGTTGAAAACCCCCGCGGCCAAGCCCACCGTCCAGCTTTCGCGGGTGGGTCCTGGGGCTTGGCCCTGCAAGACCACGGGCAACACCGCCATCAGAAGCGCGCCAGCACAGGATATCGACGCCCGCCGTGTGGCACCCCATTTCGGGAGACGGGCGGACGGGGCTGATGAGCGTTCGGAGATGTAGATGTTCATTCGCCCTGGTGAAGAATTAGGAAGAGCGAGGTATCGAAGTGAGCTAAACTAGCAGACCTCAGAGTCGTGGGAAGGTCCATCCTTCTTCGATATGGATCTCCTTAGGAGGATTGGGGCTTTCATGTAAGGCTGAAGAGGCCACGGGGCCACCCAAGCGGCCCTCTCGGGTCCTCCACGAACCCTCAAATGAGACCAGAGTGAACACAGTCGCGACTGCCGAAGCCCGACCCGATGTTCTGAAGGCGCTCCGTTCCCTGAAGGGGCGGGGTACCGTAGGAGATGTAGTCTCCAACGTGGGTTTACCGCGGGACCAGGTCGAGGGCATCCTCAAGGGCCTCTTGGAGTCTCACCAGGGGCACCTCGAGGTATCCGAGTCGGGAGAGTTGGTGTACCTCTTCGACCGCAAGCTGATCCGGCGGGATCGGGTCCCCACGATCCAACGACTCAAGAGCGCAGCTAAGAGGTTTCTCACCGGGGCATTCAAGGCCTGGATCGTGGCGATGCTCGTGATCTATTTCGTGGTCTTCGTGGTGCTTGTCGTCGCGGCGCTCGTCGCGATGATGTCCCGGGGCGGCGACCGCCGAAGTGGCGGAAGCTTGGGGCGGGGCGCTGGCCGCCATCACGGGCACTTCCACTTCCCGAGTTTTTGGCTCTGGTACTATATATGGACACCGCGCTGGCGGCTGGGCAGCCCGTATTACGGCCGCCGCTGGGAGGCCACGCTCGAAAAGGACAGCCGGCCTCCGTTCTACAAGAAGGTCTTCGCGTTCGTCTTCGGGCCCGACCGGCCGAAGCCGACCCGGAAGCAGCTCGACCGCGGCACGCTGCGCCTCATCCGAGCCCGGCGAGGAGCGCTCACTACGGCCGAGCTCGTTGAGCATACGGCACTGGCGCTGCCCGACGCGGAAGAGGAGATGGGACGGCTCTTAGGATCGTACGCGGGAGAGCCCGCTGTTTCGCCGGATGGGGAGCTGGTCTACACCTTTCCTGAGCTCATGACGAGCGCTCACGGGGCAGTGAAGGCCCGAGAACCGAACCCGGCCTGGATGCGGATGGAGTATCCGCTGGAGCTTACAGGCAACGATAAGAAGCATGACGCCGTCATCATCGGAATGAACGGGTTCACCTTGGTGGCAGCCGCCACCGCACCGGGGTTCATCATTCCGCAAGTTAGCTCGTATTACCCCTCGCTCGCCTGGCTCGCAGGCACCGCTGGGTTCTGGGGACTGGTCATCATCCCCGTCGTTTTCAGTGTCCTCTTTTTCTCGATCCCACTCCTCCGCGTCCTGGGTGTCCGCCGCGAGAACCGCGCACGGGAAGCCCGTAATGTGCGGCGGCTGGTGTTGGGCCTCGTGTACCGGGAGGCGCTCGCCGGGGGCGGCTCCATTACGGTCGAAGCGGCGACCAAACACGTGCAGGCGAAGATCAAGGATCGGACCGTGGATCCGTCGGAGGTCGAAGCGGCCCTTCACCAACTCGCGGCGGAGTTCGACGCGGACGTGTCGTCCGGGGAGGCGGGAGCCGGCTCCCTTCGGTTCTCTTTCCCCGCCATTCGGAAGCAGTTCCTGGCCAGCGAGACGATTCGGCGACAGCTCAAGCTCGAGGACAGTAAGATCGGCCCGGCCGTCTACTCGAGCGCGGACTCGCCAGCGGAGACGTCCGAGCGGGATCGAGCCGCGTTCGACCGGGAGTTGGCTGCCGACGTCGACCTGACCGCCTACCTCCCCTCACCCGACCGAGCGGGGTTCGAGGACGAGTTCGAGATCGTCGCGTTCGAGGAAGAGCTCAAACGCCGAGCCGCAGCCAAGGTCTAGTGTGGTGTCGCGCCGTCAGTGGGTCAGCGCGTACAGGATGATGTTGATCCCGAGCGCGTAGGCCTTCGGCGAAAACGCGAAGAAGAATTCCTCGTCCTCCCCCTCTCTCTCCCAGCCATCGGCGATATCGGTGTTGTGGGACATCAGGACGATGATCCGCCCGTGCGCGTCACGGATACCTCTCAGGTGCGGGACGGCACTACCGGAGCCCCGCTCCGACGTGCCCCCGCCGCTCCGGCGCCAATGTTGAATGGACGGCACCTGGGGCACATCATACACCTGGTATAAAGCGTTGTAGATCGTATGGCCCGGGGGGATGTCAGCGATCGGATATTCGCCCGCTGGAAGCGCCTTGCTGATCTCTCGGACCCAATTATCCCATGCATACCCACCCCAGAAATCGTCGACCCAGAGAAACCCTCCCCGCGTGAGATACTTGCGGAGACGCTCCGCCTCGTCCGAATCGAGCGCCATCGTCCCCACGTCGGACATGAAAATGAACGGGCACTGAAAAATCTCATCATCGGTGAGTTGCACGATGAGGTGGTCGGGGCGGTCCTGGGGGGTCGTCCTGATCGGCGTCCTCGTGAGTTGGGATAGTCGGAGCATGAGGTTCCGGTCCGCATCCGGATAGTCGGTGCGCCAACCTCGCCCCCCCGGCTCGCGGCGCACTTGCTGGTATTGGACCCGGCAGAAAGTGAAAGCTCGCCCGGACGGGTCCACAAAACCCTCAGTGCCTCCGAAAGACCGACGGGAGGCGCTCAGGCGCTGGTCGATCGTCTGTGCAGCCGAGACGCGGACCGTCCCGAACGCCAGGGCCATCCCCCCAAACGCCACAAGAGCGCCCCTGATCAATCGGCTCTTTCCGACCTTACTCATGCGCTTTTCCTCAGCGTACCGGATCGTTTACCTTCGGCGACTCCATGTACGAGTCCGACAACGAGCGTCAGTGCGTCATCGTGTACAGGACGATGTTGATCCCGAGTGCGTAGGCCTTGGGTGAGAACGCGAAGAAGAATTCCTCGTCCTCCCCCTCTCTCTCCCAGCCATCGGCGATATCGGTGTTGTGAGACATCAGGACGATGATCCGCCCGTGCGCGTCACGGATACCTCTCAGGTGCGGAACGGCACTACCGGAGCCCCGCTCCGACGTGCCCCCGCCGCTCCGGCGCCAATGTTGAATGGACGGCACCTGGGGCACATCATACACCTGGTATAACGCGTTGTAGATCGTATGGCCTGGGGGGATGTCAGCGATCGGATATTCGCCCGCTGGAAGCGCCTTGCTGATCTCTCGAACCCAATTATCCCATGCATACCCACCCCAGAAATCGTCGACCCAGAGAAACCCGCCCCGTGTGAGATATTTGCGGAGACGCTCCGCCTCGTCCGAGCTGAGCTCCATCGTCCCCACGTCGGACATGAAGATGAACGGGCACTGAAAGAGCTCATCATCGGTGAAATGTACGACGAGATGTTCGGGGCGCCCCCGTGAGTTCGTCCTGATCGGCGTCGTTGTGAGTTGCGAGAGTCGGAGCATGAGGTTCCGGTCGGCATCTGGATAGTCGGTGCGCCAACCTTGTCCCAGCGCCTCTCTACGCACCTGCGTGTACTGGACCCGGCAGAAAGTGAAGGATCGCCCGGACGGGTCCGCAAAACCCTCGGAGCCACCGGAAAACCCACGAGAGGATCTCAGGCGCTGGTCGATCCCCTGTGCGGCCGAGGCACTGGCCGTCCCAAACGCCAGGGCAATTACTCCTATCGGTACAAGAGCGCCCCTGATCCATGCGCTACGTCCCACCTCAGTCATCCACTTTCCTCATCTTTTCCCCCATCCTACTGTCGGATACCCTCAGCGGCCCAACACGCGAGTCCGAACGAAGGGCGCACCTACTTATAAAATACTGGTATCTGGACCCAGGTTCACCAGGAAAAAATCCTCTGACGTCGCAGAAGAGACGCCCTCACGCCGTGTACCGGCCCAGCCCCCTCGACTTCAGCACCACCTGATCCTTCGTAACGATCATCCCCTCGATTCCCTCGAGGCGGTCGAGAAGCTCCATCCCCTCCCTTGGGCCGAGCACCAGCGCGGCGGTCGACAACGCGTCCGCCGCCATCGCGGACGGAGCCACCACGGAGACGCCGCTCGTGTGTGTGGGCGACAATCCCGTCCGGGGGTCGAGGATATGGTGCAGGCTCATGTCGGGCGTGAGGTACTGCATATAGTCGCCGGAGGTGGCGACAGATTCGCCTCGCAGCTGGACGACACCAAGGCTTCCATCCGGAACGCGGGGGTCCTGAAGGCCAATCTTCCAGGCGTCCCCCCCGAGGGCCTCCCCGGCCGACGCCATGTCGCCACCGGCGTTGACCAGTACCCTCGCGGCGCCGCGCTTCCGGAGAACCTCGACGGCCCGGTCCACGATGTATCCCTTGGCGATGCCGTCGAGTGTCACCGCCATCCCGGCCTTCTGGAAGGCGATCTCGCGGCCGCTCACCCGGACATGCTGGAATCCGACGAGCGCCAGGGCCCGCCGAACCTTTTCTCGAGGAGGGGCGACTCCCGTCTCGGAAAAGCTCGAATCGTAGAGGTTGAGCAAAGGAGCGATCGTAATATCGAACGCACCGGCGGTCAGCGCCGAGTAGTCGAGTCCCTTCTGAACCACTTCGAGCACCTCCCGTGCCGGAGCACGAACCACCCCGGTCTCGTTGAGATTCCATACGGGAGTGCCTACGCGGTGGCGGCTCAGCAAGCTCTCGAGGCGCTCGATCTCGTCGAACGTGTCGGCCACCATCATTCGCGCGGCCTCGGCGTCCGGATGCACGGCCGTAATCGTGACCAGCGTGCCCATCTGGGTGCGCGTCTGCCGCACTCGGTGGAACCCTGCACGCTCCAGGGCGGCCCGAAGCAGGCCTCCGCCGAGGATCGCCGACGCGCCCACGGTTGCGGTAATCCGCAGAACCTGGCGCCGTGGGAGGCTGCGACCGGATGCGTCCGACATACGACCTCCTTACCGAGCCGCGGTTTTCAACCGGACCAGCCGGGCTTGAACGAATTCCATACTGTGTCGACACACACCCGCCTTGGTCAACAGCTTGGTCTCGCAGATGTTACATCGGACGCACTCCTTGAAGTCGATCTCGGGCCCGCGGATCGCACCGGTGGGACATGCGTGTTCGCACACCTTGCAGGGGGCGCACTGCTCCACGCGCCGGATCCGGAAGATCGAGAGGAAGGAAGCGACGCCCAACGCGGCGCCCAAAGGGCAGGCGTACCGGCAGTAAAAGCGCGGCACCACGGCCGACGCCACGAGAAACCCACCCGCGATACTCCACAACAGAGGTGACGAGCTCAGGTAGAAGACCGTCCCGAAGGGTTCGAAGTATTGGTAGACCGAAACTTGGGCCGGCGCGGCGGCCAAGCCGACGATCAGGAGCAGAATCCCGTATTTGACGTAGATGGCTCGGTCGTGGATTCGCTGGGGAAGGCTCCGCTGCAGACGGCGCGGCACGATCCGGGTGATGAAGTCCTGTAAGGCACCGAACGGACAGAGAAATCCGCAGAACACCCGGCCGAAGAGAAGGGTGGTGACCACGGTGAACCCGACCATGAACAGCAACGCCATATCCCTGAGATAGACGCCTGGACCCACGATAATTCCACTGGTGATGTGCGAGACGGAGAGGAAGCCACCGTCGAAGAATCCCAGATAGATGAGCGTCACGCCGAGAGTGACGCCCCCTACCCGCCCACTCTTCGTGAAGAAGGCGTATAGAACGAGGCCCAAGAGGAGAACGAGGCGAATTACAGGAGCCCACCGGGTCTCGAGCAACAGCCGAGACAGAGCCGTCTCGTCCTCGAAATCCTCGAAGTTCGAAAAGTCTAATTCGGGGATACCCTGAGGCGGCCCGTCCAAACTCAAATCAAGGGTCCCTTCCGGTACGGTCAGCCCCGGGGGCGGGGAGGACGCGTCCGACGCTGCCGAAGCGACGGCCTCCGCGTCGACTGGCTCCGCAGCGAGCGCCTCGGACTCGACCGATTCCGCGGAAGCCGAATCGATTGCGCCGGCTCGTAAGGGGACGGAGCCCAATACGTCTCCGGATGCGGACGATCCGTCTGCGGAGACGGTCGGCTCCACGACGGCCGGCTCCACAGCGGCCGGCTCCACGACGGCCGACCCCACAGCGGCTGACCCCGCAGCGGCTGCCTCTTCCGCACCCGGCTCGGCTGCGTCCCGCTCTGCGGCGACCAACTCCGCGGCGGCGGCTCGCTCGCGGACAGCTGTCAGCACCCCCTCCGGAACAGCGTATTCCGTGGTGGACGGAGCGTTCACCCCGTCGTCGTAGACAACCGTGAAGGGCTGTTCGACATCGACTGCATCGTCTATCCGCATGATCAGCGTGTATTGGACCTGCCCGGCTGCCTTACCCTCATACGGCGTTCCCAAGAAGGTGACCCGCCTACTCGGAACTGGATAAACCTCCCCCCCTTGGCCGATCGAGAGCCGGTTGCTGCGGAATCCCGCAACCGCGCCACCGTCGATGCCGACGAACATGACGTGATCGTCGCCAACCAAACCGTCGCCAACCAAACCGTACACCCGCTCGCTTACGTCTTGGTACCTCACCAGGCCGATCAGAAGGCCTCCGAGCGCCTCGTCCCCCATATACGCGAAGAAGAGATCCAAGCCCTCCGCGTTGAATCTCTCGATCGACATCCTTCGGATGAAGCCAGTCGAAATCAGCTGCAACCACGTGAGGTCCTCGAGCGCCCCAGCCGTCACGCGTGCGGTCGACTCGTCAGGCTGCAAGTGTGCGAGCGCCACCCGCCGGGCCGAGTTCCGGACACCGCGAAACATGGCTCGGGCCGATATGGTGGCGCCACTGACGCCATCCAAATCCCTACCGACCTGGAACGACTCGCCGATGTGTTTGGCGACAACCTGCTCCGCGAGGCCGGGCCCCCTCAGAAAGTCCCCATGGGAACTGGTGAGCGACTCCCGGTAGTTGACGACGTGCATGCCCGTGAGACGCCCCGCCAGATCCATCCCCACCAAAACATCGATCCGGCTGCTGTAGCCGTACTGGAAGGGTGGCACATTTGCGGTCAGGTACACGTAGCCGATCACACTTCCTGGCGATCCGTCCGCACCAGTCCCGTATGCGGTGTACACGGGTGGGAGGCCCGCCTTCGCGGAGAAGCTGTCGGCTGCGGGCATCACCGACTGTATCATCTCGGCGTCGACTGTTTGGCGGATTTGGGCGGAGGCAAGAGAGGGGAATACCAGGAGAAGAGATCCCAGTGCCCACAGACCCACCCACAGGACAGTACGTGAAATTCTCATTTCACGGCCCCAACGCCTCATTGGCCGTACGTGATCCATCGTCCTCCCGTGGGTGGCTTCGACCGAGGTTCTCCCGGGCGGAGTGATTTCTAGGTCGCTATCAACGGGTAGTCAAGCCAGGCCCACGGCGGGCGCCGTCCTGTCAGGTGATCTCGTCTTCGGCAAAATACGAAGAAAAAAGGGGCCGGATCGGTGCCAAGGAGTCATCCAGTATCTTGGGTAACATCTGAGCCAAAACGTAGAGCAAAGCAACCGCATTCTTCGACGCATCCGTCGGGAATTCCTCTAGCCGCTTATGAAGATGATGGTTCACCACCTTCACCTGATCGTATAGATGGTTCAGGCCATCAAGGTCGAAGTTCGCCTCGGCACCTTCATCTTTGCATATCCACTGTCCAAGCATGTACATGGAAGCGACGCGGTAGGCGTTCTCCTCCACCGTGGCGAGTGGCACGTGGAACCTCGCCATGGGGCGGAAGAAAGCGGTGTGCGGGCACCCGCTCGTCGGCAACACCAAGCCCATGAGCGATTGTAATCCGCCTTGCAGCGACACCGGGGTAAACGAATAGAACCGCTCCGGCGTCCTGACCTTGAGCGACACCATGTCGTAGGACCAGAGCCCATCGACCGCTTCGGCGAGCGAGGCGATGCTCATCGCCGCGGGGCAGAACGGCTCCTCAGCCACATCGAGCGGACAGTGCGGACACTTATGGAAGTCCAGGGCGGCCCAGGGAGGAGGTTCGGCGGGTCCACCGTCCACTCGATCCGGTCCGACCTCGACACTGAAGCTCCGGCTCGACCCATCCGGCAAGCCGAACTCGTATTGGACCAGGGTCCTTCCACGAGCATCCGACATCACCCCTCCTTCATGCCCTGACTCCATCTGGAGTCGAAATGCACGAACCCCGCGTCTGCACTCTGAACCCCGCGCCTGTACTCAGTAACGAAGCAGGTATTGAAGCTTCACGAACATCGCGCGATTCGTGCGCCGTAGATTTCCCGTGAAGAAAAGTTGCTCTTCGATTCCGTTACCGTCCGGATCTCCTTCGATGAGATTGGCCCGCCGGTAGTGGTCGTCATAACCGACGAAGAAAACGGTCCCCGCATTGATCCGAAACGTGGCGAGCATATTGAAGTCGAGCTTCTTATTCAGCGAGTCGAACTCCGTGATGTTGCGGAGCCCCAACCTCTCGGTGACCTGATACGTCGTGGTGGCACGCAGGATCTTCACGTCGAACTCCTCAATGCCATCAATCATCAGTCGGGTGGCGTCCAGGCTGAGTCTCGAAGCAATACTCGACGTGGGTCGCACCTGGGCATGGACACCCCACTCGACCTGGTGGCCGAGGGTCGGATTGGCGCTGTAGAGAATCTGATCACCCACCCGGACGTTGCCGCCGAACGAGTATGAACGGCTGGTGTTCGCATACCCCCGCGCGGAGAACCTCTTCTTCTCGAAGTTCGTCCCGAGGAACCGCTCCATGTCTCGATCCACGTCGGCGCTGAAGGAGATGTTGCCGGCAAAGGAGAAATCGAGACCGAGACCGAGCCCTCGGTCCTGGAGCACTCTGTCGAAGTCCCAGTTACGGCTGACGCTCACTCGGGGGCCCCAATTGATGATCCGTCCATCCGGCCAAAACCGGTATGAAATGTTGGAGATAACACGCTGCTCGTCCGTTCGGCGTACGAATCCGACGTCGGTGCCGAAGTCCGGAGAGAGCTGATAGGACGCGAGGAACCAGCTCAGGTTTCGCCCACTTTTACTGATGCTGCCGTCCAACATGCGACCCGTACGCTCGACCCCACCCGGATCCCGCAGCCAGGTTCGAATGGCACGACCGCCAACCGCGATGGTCGGGCTCAGCCGGAATCTGCCATCGACTCCGAGCAACCGGCTATGGCCGTCCAGAAACTCTCGATCTGTAAAGATGGCACCGATGTTGGACTCGGCGTACACGTCGTACTTCGCGCGGCCGATGAACGTGTTGGCGTGCTGGCCAAACGCTCTGTCCAACTCGTCCTCCACCTTCCCGGGGGCACGGTCGTTCGCCGCCAACGCACCGATCGAGAGGCCACCCACCTTGCCCGTCAGCTTCGCGCCATAGTCCGGATCGACCATCGTGCGGGTGTGGATCAGCGTTACCGGCCCCGTGATGTTGAAAATCTCCGCCCCCTCTAAGAAAAAGGGCCGGAGCTCCCGATAGCGTATGGGAAAGCGTTGGTTCACCTCGATCTGGGTGCGGTCCGACTCGATTTGTGAGAAGTCCGGATTCACAGTGAAGTCAGCGGTCAGATTCGACGTGACCCCGTACTTGACGTTCACCCCCGCGTCGGGATTGGTGTCCTGGTGGGCGAACGCGGGAATGGTCGGATCGATCGCACCGTGCCGGATGGTCGTGAAGGTCGGCAAGACCTCGATGTTCCGGCTGGTGGACAGGTTGACCATACCGTCCAACACGCCCATCTGCGCAAAGAAGCTCGACTCGTCGCGAGACATCGGAGCCCAGACCTGGTTCTCCTGATCCTTACTCTTGACCTCACGAACGATCTGGAACCCCCAGCGGTGCGCCTCGCCCCGAGCCCGGCTGGGGTATCGCAAGCTCTTGAAGGGGATCGCCATCTCTGCCGTATAGCCGTCCTCCACGATCTGGGCACCAGTCTCGAACAGCGCGTTCCACGAGCGATCCGCATACGGGATACCCCCTCCCCCTCTTCTATGAAAGCTTGAACTGCCACTCGTGCTGAGGACACCGTCGCCCTGCACCCCGTAGGCATTGACGTCGAAATCGTACCCCCGTTGCTGGTCCATGAAGGTGTCGAAGTAGACCGTCATGAGATCGTCTGAGGAGGCCTGGTCGCGGTCCACCCGGTTCGCGCGCATGATGGAAGGGTCCTCATAATGTGCATAAAACGCGAAGTAGAGATTGTCCGCGTCGTAGGCGACGTAAACTTCGGTCTCCTCGGTCGCGGGAGCACCGTCGAGGGGAGACTGCTGCACGAACTCGGTGATCAGAGCCGCCGTCTTCCATACTTCGTCGTCGAGGCGGCCGTCGATATCCGGAGGCGTGTCGGTGCGGGTTGGACGCACTGTCGGTCGGTCGGGAACCAAACCGGTATTCTCCACGTCCGCGTGCACGTCCACGTCCACGTCCACGTCCACGTCCGCGTCCGCGTCGCGTCGGCGTCCGCCTTCGCGTTCGCACCTCTTATAGGTGCGGGCTCAACTCCGCCTTGGTCCTGGCCGGCCACCTTGCTGGGCATGAGGATCAGGACCAACCCCATCAGCAGGGTCACACCGAGCCCCATCTTCCGGGAGGTCCGCCCGGGTCCGTCGTTTATAGACACACTCAAGCTCAACACATTCCTCGCATCAAATCAGAGTAAAGCTGAAAAGGCGGTAGAACGGAGGAGATCCGTCCCCGGAAAACCACCCGCCGCAGATAAAAGATAACACGCACAGGGTGAATTCAAGCGGTCGTCGCAACACCTCGAGGAGGAGTTGCGATGGAGGCAATCAGGCGCCGAGGAGCGGATCGAGTTCTACGTCGACGGATGCGTTCACCAGGCCGTCCGCCGGTGGGACGCCGCGAGCATCGGCAGAGGTTCTGGGAAGAGGTAGCTCGAGGTCTGTCGAGCGAGGAGGCCGCCGTGGCGGCGGGTGTGTCCCCCGCTGTCGGGGCGCGCTGGTTTCGCGAATGTGGTGGCATGTCACCCCTCAATCTTCGTCCCCAGTCGCGGCGCTATCTCACGTTCATTGAGCGAGAAGAGATCGCCGTTCTTCGAGCCCGTGGTCGTGGCGTACGCGAGATCGCCCGGCAGTTGGGCCGCTCACCCTCGACGATCTCGCGAGAACTGCGGCGGAACGCAGCTACAGGAGGAAGGAACCTCGAGTATCGGGCCACGACCGCTCAATGGCACGCCGATCGGCGAGCGAAACGTCCAAAGCTTGCGAAGCTCGCTACGAACGGCGAACTGAGGCAGTATGTACAGGATCGCCTCGGAGGCGTGATCCGAGCTCTGGACGGTGCCGCTCTGGCAGGCCCCGATGTGCGCTGGATCGGACGGCGTCACGGTCGCCGACAAGACCGGCGGTGGGTGGTCTCGTGGAGTCCCGAGCAGATCGCCAACAGGCTACGGGTCGACTTCCCCGGCGATGAGTCCATGCGTATATCGCACGAAGCCATCTACCAGGCGCTTTACGTTCAGGGCCGCGGTGCGCTGCGACGGGAGCTGACAGCGTGCCTTCGGACGGGACGCGCGCTACGGGTGCCTCGAGCACGCACCCGCAGACGGGGCAAGGCGTTCGTTCACCCCGAGATCATGCTCAGCGAGCGGCCGGCCGAGGCAGACGACCGCGCCGTTCCCGGGCACTGGGAAGGCGACCTGATCTTGGGGCTGGGCAGTTCGGCGATCGGAACGCTGGTCGAGCGGACCTCCAGGTTCACGACGCTGCTCCACCTCCCCCGCCTTGACAAACACGACGAGCCCAGGACCAAGAACGGTCCAGCGTTGGCTGGACACGGTGCCGAAGCCGTCCGGGACGCGATCGCTTCGTCGATCACGACCCTGCCCGAGCAACTCCGCCGGTCTCTGACATGGGACCAGGGAGCAGAGATGGCTCAGCACGCACGGCTGCGCATCGACACTGGCCTGGCCGTCTACTTCTGCGACCCGCAGAGCCCGTGGCAGCGCGGCACGAACGAAAACACCAACGGCCTGTTGAGACAGTACTTCCCAAAGGGCACTGACCTCAGCAGACATACCGCTGACGACCTCGCCGCCGTCGCAGCCGCTCTCAACAGTCGCCCCCGCAAGACCCTCGGTTGGAGAACTCCGGCGGAAACCTTGGAAGATCTGTTATCATCAAAGAACCAGACCTCAACCTTGCGTTGAAATGCTCTACCGCTCCCGTATCTACAGCCTTCAACGACCTTCGGTCGCTTCTGACTCCCTCGGGTTGGGGACATCAAGAACCCACTTCTTTCTTTCTGGACCCCGTCGCTCTCACCAGCCTAGTGTCCAGCAAAACGGGGGCTTATGAAAACCCTTCAACACGGTACTGTTGCGACGACCCCTTGAACCTAGGCTGGGCACGAGGCGCACTGATGTTTGGACCATCCTCCCACCACGGAGCCGAGGGGGGTCTGGCCCCCTCGGCTTCTCGGCCCTGGCGTCTCGACCGGGCGAAATCGGGTCGCCCAGTCGAGGGCCCTACATGTGTGATGTCCCTAAACGCGTCGATGTCCCTACATGTGTAGGTGGCTCATCGCCTGCTGCGCAGACGTCGTAGCGATTTCAGCGTGGCCCATTCCACCGTGATTTACGGCGGACTCCAGGCCCTCGATGGCCAGGCCGATGTGTGGGCTATCCGAGAGCTCGGCGGCAGCCTGTGCATGGGTCAACGCCATCTCGGCATGGGTGACCACCAGAGGGGCATGGCCCATGTTGCCATGGTTGACTGCCTGCATTACATGGTCCAAGGCCATGCCGACGTGGACGGCAACCTGGAGGTTCGTCACGCCCGTGTTGACCATTCCGGTCGCAACGGGAGCGTGATCCATGTTTCCGTGTGTAACGGCGTCCGTCAGGTTCGCTATCGCGGCCACGGTGTAGGGGTTGTCATCCGGGGCGAGCCGGGCGTGTGTCAGGGCCATATCGGCATGCTGGACAAGGATCGCAGCATGGCCCATTCCACCATGGGCGGCGGCCTGCTGGGCATGGTCGACGGCTTGTGCGAGGTGATCGTCCTGCGCCAAAGCGGGCTGGACGGAGAGCAGGAGAATTGCGGTTCCGGCCGTTAGGCCGACGTTCAGGATACGGTACATGGCGGCGTCCTCGTGATGGGACAAAATTCAGCGTCCGGTGAACGTACAGTTAGGGGGGGAGCTGGTCCAGGGGTTTGGGGGCCACATTGGTCGAGGAGGCCCCGGTTTTCTCCTGACCGGCTACATGCTCGCGAAAACCGAGGCCAGCTCCGTCTCGGCACAACCCAGGACGATCTCCCGGACATAACCACCTATCTCCCTCACGACCTCGTGGCCCGCGATGGCCTCCTCACACCCCCCCTCCTGCACAAAACACTCCCACCATCTATCGGACTCCCGCGAGCCCTCGGAGACCTGAAGGCAGATCGCTGAGGCGGGGACCTCCAGACAGCCCTCGTATTCTGCGGCATCACCGAGGGCCGAGACCCGCGCCATACAGTCCGACTCCTCGAGATAGGTGGCTTCGGTCAAATGCAGCTGCGACGATTCCGACATCATGATGAAACCCGTCCCCAACGGGGCATTCGAGGTGGCGGTGGCCGGCGCGGCCGGCGCGGCGCCATCGGGCGGTGTACTGGAGGCCTCCCCTGAAGACTCGGAGCCACCACATGCGGCGAGGCCACACACCGCGCCGACGAGAACGGCAGCGCTCAAGCCACGTCGTCTTAAAATCTTCGTTCCTACGGTTGGCGGGTTCATGCTCTTAATGCGTACCTGGGCTAAGGCACCGGGACATAGGGCGTCATGAGGTGGGCTTCCGTGGTACCGGCAGCCATGATGAAAGCACCACCACCCTGACGGCTCTCGGGAAAGCCCGACGATGCCATCGTGGCGCCCGGCATTGCGACAGTCATATGGCTTCCGGCGCTCGCCTGATCCGCACCGCTTACAGAGATCCACACCGACCCAAACACGACATTGGCTCGTGTGCCGTTGGCCGCGGCGGCGGCCACCAACGCGCGACTCCCCGCCGCGTCTCCGCCCTCTGCCGCAAACCGCCTGTTTTGTGCGACCCTGTCCAGGTTCCCTAGCACTGTGCACTGCACGGCGAATGGCCGTTGGCCGGGGTCGCCAGACCGGTCGTAGCAGACCATCTGGTTCGTACCCTCTCTGAGGGTTTCGTATGAGTAGTCGGCATTCCACTTGATGACCGTGACAGCATCACTGCCCCGGGCGGGCGCAGCCATTAGGGCACGCTCGATCGTCTGTGCTGTGTTCTGTGCATCGACGCCGGCCGAAACCGTCAGCACGCCGACGACAGCGAGAATGATGCGCTTCATTGGATGACCTCCATTGGACCGATGGTTGCAGATTCCACTACAGCCTAGATGGCGTCGGAATCACAGCGAATTGGACATCCATGCTACGCGCACGGATGGGCGTTGTCTACAGCAGGCTCGGGTTGGGCTGAGGATCGCCTGAGTTGTTTGGAACTCTGGCTTTCCTATGTTGATCGGACCCTAAGCCCCTTGGACGGTTCACCCCCATGCGAGTCTCTCTCTTCGTCACCTGTCTCGGTGACCGCTTCTTCGCAAAAGCGGCAGCCGACACGGTTCGCCTCCTCCGCTCGCTGGAGGTGGAAGTCGACTTCCCCAGGAATCAGACGTGCTGCGGCCAGCCGGCGTGGAACTCGGGCCACGTACCTCAGGCTCGCGAAATGGCTGCTCACACCGCCGCAGTTTTCGCCGACGCTGATTATGTGGTCCTTCCGTCCGGAAGCTGCACCGCGATGCTGCGCTGCACGTACCCGCGTCTGCTAGAATCGCCTGCGCTGGCCGAGCGCTCCTACGAACTGGCCGAATTTATCATGGACGTCCTCGAGGTCACCGAACTCGGGTCTGGTTTGGAAGGACGTCGGTTGGCCTACCATCACGGTTGCCACGCGCTCCGGGAGCTCGGGGTGGAAGAGCAACCGCTGCGGCTTCTCGAGTCCGCAGGGGCCGAGGTCGTCCCGTGGGAGATGGATCAAGAGTGTTGTGGTTTCGGGGGGCTCTTCTCCGTGAAGGCGCCCGAGGTATCCGTCGCCATGGCCGACCGGAAGCTGAAAACACTTCCCGATGTGGAGACCGTCGTATCCGCCGATGGCGGGTGCCTTCTCCAGCTGGACGGTCGCGCTCGACACCGTGGGATGCCCATCCGCTTCCAGTCGCTCGCCTCGGTCCTCTGGGAGGCCCGCCGTGGAGGTGCATAGCCGGGATTACCGCGCTCGAGCCCGCCGTATCATTGAGGAGACCCCCGAGGTACGGGAGGCGGTCACTGCTGCGACCCGAACGTTCGACGACCATCGACGGAGTGCCTTCGCCGACCTCGACGGGCTCGCATTGAGCCGATGGGCCGAGGGGGTCAAGAGCCACGCCCTCACCCACCTCGCGGACTATCTCGAAGAGGCGGAGGCTCGGCTCGTCGAGCGGGGGGCCCAAGTCCACTGGGCTGAGACGACTTCGGACGTCCACCGAATCTTAGAGCGTATTGTGCGCGAACGTGGCGTTCGGAGAGCGGTGAAGGCCAAGAGCATGCTCAGTGAAGAGGTCGGGCTCAACCCTTTTCTGGAATCCTGCGGTGTCGAAGTGTTCGAGACCGACCTCGGCGAATACATCATCCAACTCCTCGGCGAGCCACCCAGCCACATCGTCGGCCCTTCGATCCACAAGAGTCTCGACGACACGCGAGCGATCTTCCACGAACGGCTGGGTACGCCGCGCGATGCGTCACCAGAACGCCTCGCCGAAGCCGCCCGAGAGCTCCTGCGAGACGCCTTCCTTACGGCCGAGCTGGGAATCAGCGGGGGCAATTTCCTGGTCGCGGAGACCGGCTCGATCGCTCTGATCGAGAACGAGGGCAATATCCGGCTGTCGACCTCGGTTCCGCGGATCCACGTTGCGCTGGTCGGGATCGAGAAGGTGCTCCCCAGATGGGCAGATCTCTCGACCTTCCTCCAGGTCACCGCTAAGTCGGCGACCGGACAGCCGGTGGGGTGCTTCGTCTCGATGATTCAGGGGCCTGGAGGCTCGCCCGGAGGTGAGCCGGACGGACCGGAGGAACTCCACGTTGTGCTGGTGGACAACGGACGCACGCGATTGCTAGCTGATCCCGAGGTCTGGGAGGCACTGCGCTGCGTGCGCTGCGGGGCGTGTCTGAACATCTGCCCCGTGTATCGACAGACGGGTGGGCACGCATACGGTTACGTCTATTCCGGACCGATCGGCGCCATCGTGGGCCCCGGGTTGATCGGCCTGGAGGAGACGCTGCCTCTGCCCTTCGCTTCCTCGGCCTGCGGAGCGTGCGCGGATGTGTGCCCGGTCCGGATCCCGATCCCGGATCTGCTTCATGTCTGGCGCCAACGGGCGGTCGAACGTGGGCTCACCAGCGATGTGGAACGTTCGGTGCTGGGACTTCTGACCTCCACGGCGACGCGCGCCCGATTCTTCGGGTGGGCGGAGAAGGTGGCCGGACTCCTTCCAGAACAGGTCCTTCGACGCCTGCCGATGCTCCGTGAGTGGAGCTCCGGCCGCGAGCCCCCCCGGGCGGATGGTCCGACCTTCCGTGAACTCTGGGACGAGGGCATCGAGTGAGCAACGAGTGAGCAACGTCGCGAGAGAGCGCATCCTGAGCCGGATCCGGGAGGCGAACCGGGATCGGGAACCCGTTTCGCACCCTGGTTCGCTTCCGGAGACCCTTGAGCCACCGGGACCGTTCGGTGACGCGGGCCGGGCCGATCCCGTCGGTGCCTTTGAGAATCGTCTCCGCGCCGCGGGGGGTGAGGTCGTCCGACTCGCCAACGAGGCGGTGGCCCGGAGGTGGCTAGAGGACTTCGCGAGCGAATTCGAGAGCATGTCGGTCTGCACGGGGGTACCCGATGCTCTCCAACCGGCCCTCCCCGTGGCACCACCTTCCGAAGCCACCCTTGGGGTGTCGGTGGCGGTGGGAGCCGCCGCTCAGACCGGCTCGCTTCTTCTTTCCTCAAGGGAAGGCCGGCGGCCGCAGCTCCTCCCCCCGGTTCACCTCGTCTGGGTGCGAGCCCGGGACGTACACACGACGTTGGGTGATGCGCTGCAAGCGTGCCGTGAGGATCTTCCGGCAACCCTTGCTCTCCACTCCGGCCCAAGCAAATCGGCCGACATCGGCCAAGTTCTCGTGACCGGAGTCCACGGGCCGGGCCGAATCATCGCGGCGATTTTGGGGAAAGAGGCGGGGGGCCGTGACGAGGAATAGGACACCGCGTCCCACGCTCGGCCTCAGGCTCGGCCTCACGGTGGGCCTCGCACTCGGGTTCGGCGCTCCCGTCTCGGCCCAGGAAGAGATGCCGATGCCCATCGCGCCGGAGGTGGTCGCTCGGGACGATCAAGGCAGAACCACGGTGCGTGCCACCCGGTTGACGCAAGAAATTCGCCTCGATGGGCGGCTTGATGAGGCCGTGTATCAAACGGTGCCGCCGATCAGCGGTTTTATCCAGCAGCTTCCGGACGAAGGGGCTCTCGCCAGTGAGCGGACCGACGCGTGGGTGTTCTTCGACGAGACCAGCATCTACGTGTCGGCGCGGGCGTACGATTCGGCCCCGCCCAGTGAGTGGGTCGCGAACGAGATGCGTCACGACGTCATGCAGCTACGCCAAAACGACTCGTTCTCGCTCCTCCTCGACACTTTTCATGACCGGCGGAATGGGGTGGCGTTCCTGGTGACGCCGATCGGCGGGTACTCCGACTTTGCGATTACGAACGAAGGGAACGTGAACACCGATTGGAATGTTGTCTGGGACATGCGGACCGGCCGCTTCGAGGGCGGCTGGACCGTAGAGATCGAGATACCGTTCAAGTCGCTCAGGTATCAACCCGGTGAGACCCAGGTGTGGGGGATTCAGCTGCGACGCATCGTTCGTCGCAGGAACGAAGCGGCCTACCTTACGGCGCTACCCATCTCTGCGGCCCGCGGAAACAGCGTGATCGCCGGTCTCTGGCGCGTTTCTGGGGCCGCCACACTCGTCGGGCTCGAAGTGCCTCCACTGAGCATCGACGTAGAGATCAAGCCCTACGGGATCGCGGGGTTGAGGACCGACGTCAACGCCAGTCCGCCGACCGAAAATGACACGGATGCCGACGCCGGACTCGACGTCAAGTACCGCCTCACCCAAAACCTGACCGCCGATTTCACGCTCAATACCGACTTTGCCCAGGTTGAGGTCGATGAACGGCAGGTCAACCTGACGCGGTTCAGTCTGTTCTTTCCGGAGAAGCGCGAGTTCTTCCTGGAGGGGCGAGGAAACTTCGACTTCGCTCCGGGTGGAGGTCGCGGTGGAGGTGACGGTGGAGCCACGCCGACGGTTTTCTTCAGCCGCCGGATCGGTCTCCAAGGTGGACAGATCGTTCCGATCACGGCCGGCGGCCGTGTGACCGGCAAAGTCGGACTCTTCGACGTGGGTCTGCTCAACATCCAGACAGGTGACGAGGCGACCTCGGGCGCGGTGTCGACCAACTTCACGGTCGTCCGGGTGAAGAGAGATATTCTGCGTCGGAGCACCATTGGTGGCATCTTCACCAACCGCTCGGCGTCGCTCGTCGGGGACGGGTCCAGCCAGGTCTATGGCGTCGACGGCCGTCTCGCCTTTTATGACGACTTCAGTATCACGGGTTATTTCGCGAACACGCAGACACCTGCGAGGAACGGCAAGGAAAACAGCTACCAGGGTCGTTTCGATTATACAGGAGACCTCTACGGCCTGAGCTACGGCCACCTCGTGGTCGAGAACAGGTTCATCCCTGAAGTCGGTTTCGTTCCCCGGGACAACTTCCGCCACAACTCGGCCTCGGCACGGTTTAGTCCGCGACCCGAGTCGATCGACCTGATTCGGCGATTCGTTGTGAGCGGCCGATTCGAACACATCGCCACCGCGGACCGAGGAGACCTCGAAACGCGCGAAGCCCAACTCCTACTCGAGTCCGAGTTCGAGAACAGCGACCAACTCAGTTTCTTCTTCAATGACCACTACGAGCTGCTGACCGTGCCGTTCACCATCTCGTCTGGTGTAACGATTCCGGTGGGGGGGTACAACTTCCGAAACTTCAGAGCGTCGTACCGATTCGGTGCCCAGCGACCTGTCAGCGGCCAGATCACCGTCCAAACCGGTGGCTTCTGGAGCGGCGACAACACCTCTTTGTCTCTCAGCCGCGGCCGAGTCGAAGTCACCCCTCAGTTGTCGGTCGAGCCGAGCTTCTCGTTCAACTGGGTGGACCTGCCGGAGGGCTCGTTTAATACGCAGCTCGTCAGAACGCGGTTCACCTATACCGTCACACCCCGGATGTTCTTCAGCGGACTGTTACAGTACAGCTCCGGTGTGGACTCGTTCAGCACGAATTTTCGGTTCCGTTGGGAGTACAGTCCCGGCAGCGAACTCTTCGTGGTCTACTCAGAGGACCGCGATACGGACCCCCTGGTCCCCGACCGTTTCACGCAGCTCCGCAACCGCGGACTGGTCGTGAAGATCAATCGGCTGTTCCGGTTCTGAGGGATGGCGCACCGGTGCCTAGGGATTCGCTCTCTGCCCGCTACTTGCCGGATCACAAGTAGGCGCACATTCTCGGGTGTCGCACGCTTCACCCGCCCACAAAACCACCCTACCTGGGGAAAATCATGACGATGAGTGCGAAAGTGAGATCTGCTATCCTCGGGCTGTTGGTCTGCCCCGCGCTTGTTTCGGCCCAGAACTTCGACAACGTCCGGATCCTGACCATCCCGGTTACCGAGGGCATCTACATGCTCCAGGGGAGCGGCGGGAACATCGGCGTCTCGATCGGTGACGACGGCACGTTCATCGTCGACGACCAGTATGCTCCGCTGACCGACAAGATCGTCGCGGCCATAGCCGGGTTGACCGACAACCCCGTCAACTTCGTGGTCAACTCACACTTTCACTACGACCACACCGACGGAAACGAGAACTTCGGGCGGGCCGGGGCGCTCATCGTGGCTCAGGACAACAGCCGGCGGCGGATGGCGACGGACCAGGTGTTGTCCGGGTCCAACCGGCCTCAGCCCGCCTACGACGAGGTGGGGCTACCCAAGATCACGTTCCTGGAGTCCATGCGGTTCTACTACAATGACAACGTGGTCGATGTCATTCACACGGGCCCCGGGCATACGGACGGCGACGCGCAGGTGTACTTCCGTGACGCCAACGTCATCCACACCGGTGACATGTTCGTTCGGTATGGGCTTCCCTACATCGATCAGGGAAACGGGGGGTCGACGGATGGAATGATCGAAGCCTTGTGGACCATCGCGGGGCTGATCAACGACGACACGATCATCATTCCCGGCCACGGTCAGCTGTCCACGCGCGCGGACCTCCTCGAGTTCAGAATGATGCTGGTCACGATCCGGGGCCGGATCAAAGAGGGGATCGCCCGGGGACTCTCCGCCGACGAGCTCATCGCCTCCAACCCCGCCCGAGGGTACGCCGAGCTCCCTGGGGCCACGGGCTGGTTGAGTGCCGCCTACATGGAATACTCGGGACAGCGCTGACCCCGAACACGACGATCAGTTCAACTCCTCGGGAAGCAGTGTCACCCGCACGCGGTTGTCCAGGTCGAAGTAGCGGCGCGCCAACTCTTGGATGCCCGCTGGCGTCAGTGCATCGAGCGCCGGCCCATACGTCGACAGCGTCGCGAGGAGAAGGTCGCCTGACGGGGCACGGCCGTCGCTCTGGTCGAGCAGATACCGGTAGCGGCCGTCGAGCACGTTGAGCCACCAGGAGTTCGACTCCTGATTCGTCTCCCACGATCGCCGTTGGGCTTCGCGGACATCGTTGACCTCGGCATCGGTGGGAGGCGAGCCCTTGAGCCGCTCGATCTCTCCGTACACCGCGTCGAGCAACTCATCGGCCCGCTCCGGATCGGAGCCGAAAGTAATCGACAGGCGATACTGGCCCTCCGGCCGCCAGGAAAAGGTCGACCCTACCGTAACGCTGTACGTGCCGCCGAGTTCTTCGCGCAGGACCTCACGTAGCCTGCTGCGCAGAACCGCCGTCATGGCGGCGATGCCGAGCCTCTGGCTCCTGTCGCCGTAGTCGAGCGAGCCGGTAAAGAACACCCGCGTCTGAGCCTGTGGCTCGAGGCCCTTACGTACGGTCTCTTCGATCACGCCGCTCGGTGGACGGTCACCGAGATCACGCCAGGTTTCGACCCGATTGATGGACGGTAATCCGCCCAGGTAGCGCTCGACCAGGGGTCGCACGGTGTCGAGGTCGATGTTGCCGACGAAGATGAACGTGAAGTCGCTCGCATCGGCAAATCGATCCTGGTAGAACGCGAGGGACTCGTCGAGGTCCGTGTGATCCAGCGTCTCCACGGTCACCGGACGCGAGCGCAGGGCGTCCTGCGTCATGATCCGGTTGATCGCGTCGTTGAACGCGACGGCAGGACTCGCGTCACGGTTCTGCAAGCCGGTCCGGTTCCGCGTGTTGAACACTTCGAAGTACTCTGGATCGGCGCGCGGTGCGGTGAATGTCAGATAGATGAGCTGAAACAGCGTCTCGAGGTCCTGGGGCGACGCGCTTCCTGTGACGCCTTCTTCGAACGACGAAATGAACGGGCTCACCGCCGCAACTTTGCCCGTGAGAACCATCCTCAAGTCGATCGTGTTGAACTCGCCCAACCCCCCGCCCCGGATCACGGCCGTCGCCGAGCTCGCCGGAATCCACTCCTCGTCGCTCACCAAAGACGTACCTCCGGGGCTGAAACCCCGGAACAGGATCTGATCCTCTCTAAAATCCGTGGGCTTGAGTGCGACCCTGACTCCGTTGGCCAACTCCCACTCCACGATGCCCTCGGCGAACTCTCGCGTGGCGATGACCGCCGATCCCTCGGGAATCACTGCTAGGAGCGGCTGATCGATCACCGCTTCCTCGTAGGGCGTGATTTCCATATCCGACACGCCGGCCAGCACCGCTAGGAGTGCCTCCTCGCTGGGTATCTCGAGCCCTTCCTTCTCGGGCCCGGTGATGACCACGACGCGGTTTTCGGGGCGGATCCAGTCATTCCCGACCTGATTCACGTCCTCCAACCTGATGCCGGGTACGAAGCGTTTATAAAGCTCGTATTCGTACTCGATTCCGGGGATCGACTCACCGTCCAGGAAGGCCCTGGAATACTCGGCGGCGTAGCTGGCCGATCTCCGGTTTGTCCGGTCTGCGTATGCACGCTCGATGCCTCTGAGTAGGTCGACCTTCTGGCGCTCGAGCTCGGACGCCGTGAAGCCGAAGCGCGCTACCCGCTCGGCCTCTGTGAACACGACCTCGAGACCACGCTCGATCCCGTCCTCGGGCACGCCGGCGCTCAGAGCGTACGCACTCTTCGAGCGCACGATGCGCCCCTTGCTCGAGCCGGCAGCCAGAAACGGCGGATCGGGTTGCCGGGCGATCTCGTTGAGCCGGAGGTTGAGCATGCCGTTGTACAACCGCTCCACCATCCGTTGGCGGTATCCGCCGATCGTCCAGTCCTCCTCCTCCAGTGCCCTCTTGTGATACACGGTGACGCTGGTTGACGGCATCTCCTCGTCGGTTGCGATGGCGAACAGGGTCTCATCATGGTCGGGAACCGGATACTCGGTACGCTCACGCGGGCTGTCAGGAGCGGAGATCTCTCCGAAATGCTCGATAAGAAGGGCCTCCACCTCGGCCCCGTCGAAGTCACCGACCGCGATGACCGCCATCAGGTCGGGCCGGTACCAATCCTGGTAGAAGCGCCTGAGCGCCTCGTGCTCGAAGGTCTCGAGACTCTGGACCGTTCCTATCGGGCTGCGCTCTGCGTACCGCGAGCCCCTCAGGATTACCGGGAACTGCTGGTCTTGAATGCGAGCGCCGGCGCCACGACGCATCCGCCACTCTTCGATGATTATGCCTCGTTCCTGATCAATCTCCTCGGGATCCAGTGTGATTCCGTGCGCCCAGTCTTCCAGGATCTGGAACGTGGTGGCTATCACCTGGGCCGAGTCGGTTGGGATCTGAAGCATGTACCTGGTCTCGTCGAAGCCGGTCGCGGCGTTCAGGTCCGCGCCCATCCGCATGCCGATCGACTCCATGAAATCAACCAGCTCCTGCTTCTCGAAGTTCTCGGTCCCGTTGAAGGCCATATGCTCGAGAAAGTGGGCGAGCCCAAGCTGGTCTTCGTCCTCGAGCACCGAGCCTGCCTTGACCACCAAGCTGAACTCAGCCCGGTTCGCCGGCTCATTGTTTTCGCGGATGAAGTAGCGGACGCCGTTGTCGAGCTGCCCAACCGTGACATTGGGTCCGACCGGCATGGGCTCATCCAGGGAGCCGGTGCGGGCATGCTCCAGAGCCGGGTCCTGCTGCACTTGGCCGAGCTGCCACACGGCGGTAGCGGCCGGCTGGGCCTCGGTGGTTATGGGGGTGACGACGGGCACGGCAGCAGCAGCCATACTGGTCAACATCGAAAACAGAGATCGTGCGCGTGGTCGCATGCGGGTGCATCCTATCCAAAAGCGTTCTGGGGCCGGGCGGCAAGTTAGGGCCCGACGTGGCGGATGAGCTAGGGGGTCACGTCCTCCGCGGCATGCTCGGATATGAGGGCGGTGAGACGATCGAGTGCTTCATCGAGCTCGATCCCGAATCTCGCCATCGCCTGGCACGCGCGCACGAGCAGAAAGCGTGGGAGGCGTCCCTCCGCCAGCATCTTCCAATGGATCTCGGTCCCGCCGTCAAACGGCTCGAACTCCACGGTGCTCAGCATGCGAAGAGGTCCTCGGCTGAAGCGGACCGTGTAGTAGTCGAAGGGGTGCCAATCCAGAACCTGCTCGATGACCTTCGATTTCGTGCAGTGATTCTGCGTCCCGCGGCCAGTACGCCCACCGGGTCGAGCCAACGGTTGCCAGTCCGAGCGGGGCATCCACCGTGATCGCTTGACCGGGTCATTAAACCAGTCCCAGGTGATGGCGGGTGAAGCGTCGAACCTCCTCGAGACGGAGACATGTGCGTCGTCGGCCTCGACGAGGACACAACGGCCCTCCACCAGGTCGAGGTACCGACCATCGAGATCGAACCCGAGCAGCCTAGTCTCGCCCAGATGGTCGTACTCTTCGACGATCTCGTGCATCCCGTGCGACTCTACGTCCATGCGCTCGAGGCTCGACTCCGAGAAGAGAGCGTAGGCATGCCATCCCGTCTCCTCGGTCACGTGGTTCTTGAGCAGCCGGTGAGCGAGGTTCACAGAGGAACCGAGCGGCTTGCTCCTGCCGGCCACGTCCTGCAGGACGAACTCGCCGAAGTGGGTGACGAACTTCAGATCCAGGTGATCGATGGTCTGACAGGCCCGGCAGGGACATGTGGCGTTGCGGCTCATGGTCTGGCGAAGGTCGCGGAACGCCGTATACGTGGCATCTACAAGATCGAAGATGAGCTCCCCGCGCGAGACTCTCTCCTCGAGGCCGTACACGAAGACCGCGTCGCCTTCCACCTCGGCAAGCTGAAAAGCCGGTGTCAGTTGACCGATGATCGTGCGCATGACGTTCTCGAGGACCCCCTGAGCGTGATCCAGTTCGGTGCCCTCGAGAAATGCCGTGAAGCCGGAGATGTCCGCGAGGAGCAGATACCCTTTCTGGATCGACGACACCGGTAGGCTCCGGAGCTAGGTGGACCGGACGGGCGAGGTGACGAACCCGCTCACCGTCATGACGAAAAGTTGGACACTTCATCGAACGCGACGATCCGAGTCTAGTGGTCTACCCTTAACGATCCGCGTCAACCGCTCTCCTGCTCTGGAACCAACATAGGGGTCACCGGTTTAGTTTGTGGGGTGATTCCATCCGACTCACCCAACGCTCTTCCCTCGCCTACGGTGGTTTGACTCCTACGTCAGGCGTACACGTGCCAACACCGAGAATTTCGCATCCGAACCCGCGGACGAATTGGTGGGTGATCGTGCTGGCCGCTTCCGTCGTTTCCTGTTCCGATTCGGGGACGGACCCGGAGCCGGGGGATATGGACGAGTTCGTGAAGAACTATATCGAAGCGCTTTTCCTGGGAACCGTACCGTTGATTCCACAGGACAACTTTACAGCTTGTGTGACGAATCGAGGCCAGTGGGCGGGGTTTCCCAGGGGAACCACAGTCCGGGTTGTCGCCTCGTCAACGCTCGACCTGAGCAGCGACGGCGTCGACACCAAGCAACTCATCGAGGCCGCTCTGGCGACGGTCACCGAGGCCACGCTGGGCGAGATTCAAACCTCGTTCACGATTACGAATGATCCCGACCCGATGCCCGGACTGAATGAAGCCACGGGCACCGATCACCCGTCACCCCAGGATACGGGATGCGCCTTCGACCGGGGGTGCGTGCACATCCAGTTCACCGAGGCGGGAAGTGGGATCATGATCTCGAGCCGGGCCACCCTCAGGGAATCGATTCAACCGGCCGATGCATTCGTCCACGACATCATCGGGCACGGTGTCATGGGAATGTGCCACATCGATCAGGAGTTGATCGGGGGGAACGACAAGTCGTTGATGGCGGGCGGGCCGGGTGCGTTCACGGGATTCATACCCGATCAGCTCAGTGCCCTCGACATCACCGCCGCGCGAGCGGTCTACGGCTCATCCCTGAACCCAGGAGCCACACGGGCAGAATTCGTGGAAGCCGGCTTGATCAATCCAGGGTAGGGCCTCCGCTGAGGCACAGAAGGGGGTGGACTCGGTCCCGGGTCCCGCGATATCCTTCCCCCCTGCGGCGCCGTTCCTTCTTGAGCGCCGCTGGTCCTACACATACGCTGGATTCTACCTTTTTGTTGGAGATAGACATGTCAGAAGTAGCCTACGAGTCGCGAGTCGAAATACGACGTCTGGGAGGCCCAACGCGCTCGGCCACGCTGCCCGCGGAGAGCGAGCCGGTCCTATTCGGTACTCATGGGGCGATCGCGGAGCATTATGGCGTCGACGTGACCAAGATCGAGCCTCATGCCACGACCATCGACTACGTCGTTGCGGCGGCGGGTGGCTGACTCACGGGCACTCTTGCCGGCGCGCTGGGTGCGCGCGAGATAAACATCAAGCCCGAGGATCTCATCGCAGAGGTGGTTGGTGAGGTTGAGAAGGAGGGCGGTATCCTCGTCATTCGGCGGATCCACGTGAAATACAGACTGTACGTGCCGAACCCGAACGAGGTGCGCGATACGGTGGCCCGAGTGGTTGAAATGCACGTAGACAAGTGTCCGGTGGCCAGGAGCCTCAAAGGAGCGATCGAGATCACTACGGAGTTGGAGTTCCGGTAGGAAGGCTCCTAACCCTCCCCATGCCGTCGCTGTCGACACGCTTCCTGCCCTTACTCGTAGTCCTGTTCGTGGGGAGTGGGTCGGCGGCTCTCATCTACGAGATCGTCTGGTTTCAGATGCTTTCGCAGATCGTCGGCTCGTCAGCGATCTCGCTCGGCGTGGTGCTCGCCGTCTTCATGGGCGGGATGTGCATCGGGAGCGTAGGCCTCTCGTACGTGGTTCCTGCCCGACTCCACCCGCTCCGCGTCTACGCGGTACTCGAGCTGGCGATCGGGCTACTGGGCGTGCTGGTACTCCTTGCCCTTCCCTGGGTCGACGGATTGTACACTGTGATCGGGGGAGGAGGGATGGGTGGGTTGGCCGCCCGCGCGTTCCTCTCTGCGCTTTTGCTCCTTCCCCCCACCATCTTGATGGGCGCCACCCTCCCGGCCATTGCACGGTGGGTTGAGGCGACACCGAAGGGAGTGTCGTGGCTCGGTTTCTTCTACGGTGGCAATATCGCCGGAGCGGTATTCGGCTCCTTGCTCGCCGGGTTCTTCCTCCTGCGGGAGCACGATACCGCCGTCGCCACCTACACGGCGGCAGCGATCAATCTGGGCGTCGCGGCGATCGGGCTCCTGCTGGCCGAACTCGAAGCGCATCAACCGAACTCCGACGCCGACGACCCTGCCGCGGCCTCGGTGGCCCCGGCCGCCTGGCCAGTTCTCGTAGCGATCGGGCTTTCGGGAATGACCGCTCTCGGCGCAGAGGTGGTTTGGACCCGCCTCCTCTCCCTGACGCTGGGGGGCACGGTCTACACCTTCTCCCTGATCCTGGCTGCCTTCCTCATAGGGCTCGGGCTGGGGAGTGGAGCCGGATCGTTCCTGGCCCGATCCATACGAAATCCGCGGGCAGCGCTTGCTCTGTGCCAACTGCTGGTCATGGGGGGGTTAGCGTGGGCGGCCTATGCGCTGACTACGGCCCTCCCGTACTGGCCCATCGATCCCTCGCTTGCCAGCTCGCCCTCGAACAACTTCCAGATCGATTTCGTGCGGTGTCTCCTGACCGTGGTGCCAGGCGCAATCCTCTGGGGTCTCAGCTTTCCGCTCGCGCTGGCGGCCGTAGCGTCCGAGGAGCAGGACACCGGGCACCTCGTGGGTCGGGTCTATGCGGCCAACACTGTGGGTGCGATCATCGGAGCACTTTCCGTATCCCTGCTCTTGATCGGTGCCATCGGTACGCAACAGACGCATCGAGTACTGATCGGGATGGCCGGAATTTCCTCGCTGATCCTGTTGGGCCCGTTGGCATCGGATTCCAATCACCGGCTCACCTTCAAGGTCCGAAGCATCGCCCCGACCGCCGTGATCGTAGGGGTGGCGGTCGTGCTCGGCGTCGGCGTCGCCCCGGTACCCGGCCTGCTGGTGGCGTACGGTCGATACGCAGCCACGTGGGTTCAAAGCGCCGGCGATATCATCTACGTCGGAGAAGGCACCCATTCTTCGTTGGCCGTGTCGCGGGAACCCAACGGCATACTGAGCTACCACAATGCCGGCAAGATCCAGGCGTCCAGTTTCCCACAGGACATGCGCTTGCAGCGCATGCTGGGGCATTTCACCACGCTGGTGCCTGATGACCCCCGCTCGGTGCTCGTGATCGGGATGGGAGCCGGGGTGACAGCCGGCGCCGTGAGCATCGACCCCCGGGTGGACCGCGTCACAGTCGCCGAGATCGAACCTCTCGTACCCGAGGTGGTGTCCGAATATTTCAACGACCACAACTTCGGAGTCGCCACCAATCCGAAAGTCCAGTTCCGGATCGACGACGGCCGACACTATCTACTGACCACCGATGAGACCTTCGACGCCATCACCTCCGATCCCCTCGACCCCTGGGTCAAGGGCGCGGCCAACCTGTATACACTGGAATTCTGGGAGCTGGTGAGGCAGCGTCTCAATCCTGGGGGCGTCGTCACGGTCTTCGTCCAGCTCTACGAGTCCGGCGCGGAGGCGGTCAAGAGCGAGATCGCCACCTTCCTCGAAGCCTTTCCCAACGGAACGATCTGGGCGAATACCGTGAACGGGCAAGGGTACGACCTCGTGCTGATGGGTCAACTAGAGCCGACGCACATCGACATCGATGTATTGAACGAGCGGCTGCAGCAGCCCGCGTATACGGAGGTCCGCGCGTCTCTCTCGGAAGTTGGGATCGGCTCCCTCCTGGATCTGCTCTCGACCTACGCAGGCCGTGCCGACGAGTTGGGACCATGGCTCGAGGACGCGGACATAAACCGCGACCGGAACCTCCGCCTTCAGTACTTGGCGGGCCTGGGGATCAACCGGTATGAGCAGGACCTGATCTACCGCCAGATGCTTTCATACATAACCTACCCCGAGGAGCTCTTCGTGGGCCCGGGGGACGCGCTGGCGCGGCTCCGAGGAGTGATCACGGGCGGTGCCCAACCTTAAGTCCAGTCGGCTCGCCCTGCAGCTCCGCCTACTTGGGCACGATGCTGAGGGGGCTACCCACGGTCATGGGCTCGCGACCGGCTAGCTCGATCTCAACCGTGAGGGTGTATTCGCCGGGCTCCAGATCGGACAGATTCAGCTCTACCGCCCTGAACACGGTCCCCAGGACGTCCGGGCCCGCATCTTCATAGGTCATGACGACGGGCTCGTTGGGTTCCAGGAGGCGCAGGAACTCCCCCAATCGCCTGCCGAGACCGGTTCGAGCGGGGTTCACCCCGATCCGGACGCGGGCCGACTCACCCACCCGGAGCCCGTAGAGCTCCCAGGCCACCTTGAAGGCGTCACCCGCATCGATCCTCACGGCCGGAAGGGCGCTGGGAAGGGCTTCATCCAGCGACGTCGGAACCTCTCCGCCTCCCTGTAGGATCAGCAGGTCCGAGATGGCTGCGAGCCCCGGAACGATAGGATCCTGCCAGAGGCCGTGCCGTTCCCGCCACCCGTTCTTCGCGTGGTGGCTGAAGGCCTCCAGGCCGACGACGTAATGCCCGTTGGGGGCCTGGAGCTGGAAGGCGCCCTTCGACCCCTCGCCCAGGACCTGGTATCGCTTGCCGCTCTCGGAGTCGATGAGGAAGAGCCCCGATTGGATATTCTGCTCCGACACCTCGGGCATGAACGCCACAGGCACCTCACGCACGGCACCGAAGGGGTTGGTGCGCCTCTGACGGTCAGACCGGCTCTCGTTGCGTGCCGTCGTCAGGTCGATAACCCCTGAGGCGCGCGGCGCGGCGCCCAGGGCCTTTTTCTCCTCCGGCCCCGGGGCGAAGGCGCCGGCCACCAAGAGCGAGTCACCTCGCCGGAAACGTGCTACTTGGACCTCGAGGACGTGAGGTCCGGCGCGTAGGGCACCGTATATCCGGTCCGTGGCCCCGATCTGTTGATGCCATCGTTAATGATGCCATCGAGATCGATGGAACCCCCGCTGGGGTTACGTGACCCGGTCAACGCCTCGAGCAAGCCGGCGTTGATGAGCGGATCCACAGGTATGCCCCCCTCCCTGAGCTCCATGCGGGCCCGCTCACCGAGCGTCCACTCACCCGGGGCCATTTGCGAAGGATCCTCAAACGCCTCACCCGGGGGCAGGAACTCCTGACCGCGGGGGTGGCTCACCATACGCCGGGAGTCCACCAGCGTGTCCCCCGTCGGCAGGTCTCGCTCCCGGGACCAGGCCTCGGGTGCTCCCCAACGGAGGGTGATCTCCTCCAGGTCGTCTTCCCAATCCAGGCCCGTGCCGTTGACGGCCCCCGCCCGGATCCGGATGAGAACCTGCCGCGCGTACTGCTCCGTCTTGCGATCGTTGCCCTCGACCAGGTAAAGAGGGTCGGAAAGCATCCACAGCCGCTCCTCCAAGCTTTCTTTGTTGGCCGCGTTCTGGTAGATCTCCCAGGCCGAGTCCTCCAGGAGGTGCTCGGGGGCTCTCCAGCGTGCTGCCGTATCGGGTGGCATCTGCTCGAGCGCCTGGGCAAAGACCTCATCCGCCACGGTCCAGAGTCCCCTCTTATGGTGCACATAGGCGGCTAGAGCCGTGCACCACCAGTGGGTTCGGCCGCCGCATCTCCTGGCCAGGTTGGCGGCGTGCGTCCAAGCACCCATGTCGGTCAGGTAGTAGACCCGTTGACCGAGGATCCAAAGGTCCCCCGGAATCTTCCCGGCTATGTTGCCGAGATCTTCGAGCACTCGAGTCCGGGCCAGCTCGAGCTCCACGGGCTGCTCGGGGGCTCGCCAGTCGTCGACGTCGATGTGGTCCGGAAAACGAAAGCAGTAACGCCCAACGATCTCGTCGCACCGACGGGTGACGTCGGCCAGAGCAGGGGGCGTGCGCTGCTCGCGATAACGCTCGTAACGCGCCTGGACGTCCTTGGCCTCTGCAACAAGCTCGAGGGAATCGGACACGCTGGGCGCCGCGGACTGTCCGGACACACCGGCGGCCGCAAACTGTCCGGACAGAGCTTGCGTGGGGAGGGTGAGTGCACCGATCAGCATGAGCCACACCGAAACCGGAACCGATGTGGGCGGCATCAAAAGAGCCGGAGTTGAACGAAGCGGCGTAAGGCGTATCAAAGCAGTTTCTAAGGCAGTCTCTTTGGAGGCGGAGCGTATCTACTCTACGGACGCTTGTGGGGTTCCCATCGTTAAACCCGTCATAGGGGAAACCGAGGGTGGCGTTGATGACCTTGGACGCGCAGGTTTACCTACCGGAGGTTATCGCTTGCGCGAGGCGTTCAGGGCACCCGCGCACCCGGTAATTCTCGACCCAAGAGGTCCAGCCATGCCGAAGTTCACCGTCAACGGAGAGGCCCGGGAGGTCAACGTTCCGGGGAGTAATCCCCTGCTCTGGGTCCTGCGCGAATCGCTCGCACTCACCGGCACCAAGTTCGGATGTGGGATCGGCCAGTGCGGGGCGTGCACGGTGCTTCTGAATGGCCAACCGATCCGGTCGTGTAGTTTCCCGGTCAGCGGCGCCGAAGGGGCCGACATCACAACGATCGAGGGCCTTTCTCCGGATGGCAGTCACCCTGTGCAACAAGCCTGGGTGGAGGAGCAGGTTCCGCAGTGCGGCTATTGCCAATCCGGGCAGATCATGTCGGCTGTCGCGTTGTTGGCGACGCACGAGAGGCCCACGGACGCGGACATCGATACCGCGATGTCCGGCAACGTGTGCAGGTGCGGAACGTACGGCGCGATCCGACGAGCGATCCATCGGGCGGCCGATCTCCAGGCGACCGATCCCAAGGCGGGAAATCTCCCAACGCGGGCAATCTCGACCGGCGGCGGCGACGGGGGAGGCGACCGATGAGCGAGCGACAGGACGGACCGACTGGAGCCGAGAACGGAGCGGCCGAGAGCGCCAGCAAGCTCCCCTCTCGACGCACATTCGTGAAGATCGGCGTCGTGGCAGGGGCCGGCCTCACGCTCGGTGTCTCTTACAGAGTGATTTCTGGACCGGGCGCCCCTCCAACCGACGCGGCCTTCGCCCCCAACGCGTTCCTCCGCATCGATACGGACGGATCGATCACGGTGATGGTGGGCCGTTCCGAGATGGGTCAGGGGGTGGCAACGGCGCTTCCTCAACTCCTCGCGGAGGAGCTCGACGTCCCCTGGGATCGGGTATCCTTCGCGTTCGCGCCTGCCCATCCGGCGTACGGCATGTTTGGCCTGCAGGTGACGGGAGGAAGCACGAGTGTGATGCAGTCATGGGAACCTCTACGTGAGGCGGGCGCGACGGCGCGATGGATGCTGCGCGAGGCCGCGGCCCAGCGGTGGGGCGTTCAGGCCGACCAGGTCCAGATGCACTCCGGGAAAGCGATCGGCGGCGGCGGCGCCGAGCTCACATACGGCGAGCTCGCGGCGGCGGCGGCGTTGCTCGACGTACCGAACGACGTGCCCCTGAAAGACCCCGCGGACTTTCGGCTCATCGGCGAGTCTGTGCCCCGCCTGGACGTCCCGGTAAAGACGACGGGCGAAGCCGTCTTCGGCATCGACGCCGGTCCCTCGCACACACGCGTCGCCGTGGTGGCACGGAGCCCGGTCTTCGGGGGCTCCGTGCGTTCCTTCGACCCGACTCCGGCGCTCGCCGTATCAGGCGTCGACGAAGTTGTGGAACTCGAGAGTGGCGTCGCAATCGTCGCGGACGGGTACGTCGCCGCAAAAGCCGGACGGGACGCCCTCGTCGTCGAGTGGGACGAAGGGCCCGGGAGTGGGCTGGATGATGCCGAGATCTTCCGCCGCTTTGCCGCGGCAACGCAGAAGGGTGGAGGGTCCGCCCGCGACGACGGCGACGTCGATGAGGCCTTCGCGGCGGGTGGGAAGCCGATCCGGGCGACGTACCAACTGCCCTACCTCGCGCACGCGACGATGGAGCCGATGAACTGCACGGCTTGGGTGCGGGATGGTCGCTGCACCGTGTGGACGGGGACCCAGTTCCAGACCGCGCCGGGCATCGTCGGTGGGGGTGCACGCCAGGTCGCTGCAAAAGCCGCACGCGTCGGAGCGGACGACACCGAGGTTCACACGACCTTTTTGGGCGGCGGCTTCGGGCGCCGGGCCGAGCGGGACTTCGTACGTGAGGCCGCCGAGCTGGCGGGCAAGATCGACGGTCCGGTGAAGGTGATCTGGTCGCGCGAAGACGATATGCAGCACGATTTCTACCGTCCTGCCTCTTATCACGAGATCGCAGCGGTGCTCGATGCGGGCGGGATGCCCGAGGCGTGGCAACACCAGATCGCGACCCAGTCGATCATGCAGCATTTGGTGCCGGGCTGGGTTCCGGGATTCGCAGGGCGCTTGGCCGGGAGCAAGGACCCCACTGCAACGGAAGGAGCCCGCGACCAGCCGTACCATGTGCCGAATATCCGCGTGACATTCGCCAAGGTCGACCTACCGATTCCGGTAGGTTTCTGGCGCTCCGTCGGGCATACCCACACCGCGTTCGTCGTCGAGTCGTTCATCGATGAGCTGGCGCACGCCGCGCGTCGAGACCCCTATGAATACCGGCGGGACCTGCTGGCCGCACATCCTCGGCATCTTGGAGCCCTGGACGCCGTCGCGGGAGCGTCGGGCTGGGGCTCACCCGCCCCCCAAGGACGGGCCCGGGGAATTGCGATGGCGGAGTCATTCGGCTCGTACGTCGCCGAGGTCGCGGAGGTCTCCATTGAGGACGGCCGTCCGCGCGTGCACAAAGTGTGGTGCGCGATCGACTGTGGGGTTGTTTTGAATCCGGCGATCGTTCGGGCCCAGATGGAGAGCGGGATCGTCTATGGACTCACGGCCGCTCTGTACGGCGAGATCAACATCGAGGGAGGTCGCGTGGTACAAAGCAATTTCCACAACTACCAGATGCTTCGGATGAACGAGGCTCCGGAGGTGGAGGTCTTACTGACACCGAGCGGTGATGCGCCGGGCGGCGTAGGCGAGCCGGGAACTCCGCCTATCGTGCCCGCGGTCACGAACGCGCTCTTCGCGCTGACGGGTGAAAGGATCCGGAAGCTGCCGATCCGACTGAGGTAAGGCGCTTTCTCAGTGCCTCCAGTGGGTGCCTGGCTCCTGATGTCGATGGCGGAAGCTCACCTGGTACACGGCTCCTGAAGTTAATGGCAGAAGCTCAGATCGTCGGCTCCCTACTCGGCACGGCCATCGGCGATTCCATCGGGCTGCCGTACGAAGGTCTGTCTCGTCGCCGGGCCAGGAGGCTCCTGGGTCCGCCCGATCGGCATCGCTTTTTTTTCGGGCGTGGCATGGTCTCCGACGACACGGAGCACACGTGTATGGTGGCTCAGTCCCTAATCAGCTCCGGTGGGGACCCCGATGTGTTCGGACGACAGCTGGCCTGGGGATTTCGTCTATGGATGCTGGGGCTGCCGGCGGGGATCGGGTTCGCCACGCTGCGCTCCATCCTCAAGCTCTGGCTCGGCGTGAGTCCCCGGAAGAGCGGGGTCCATTCCGCCGGGAACGGTCCGGCGATGAGAGCAGCGATCATCGGGGCCGCCGTCGACGATGGTGCCGAATTAACTCGTCTGGTGCGCTCCTCCACGAGGATCACCCACACGGATCCCAGGGCCGAGTCCGGCGCGCTGGCCGTCGCGCTCGCGGCTCAGATGGCCCGCCAGAGTCAAATCGTGTCGGGAGCGGCCTTCCTTGATCGCTACCGCGCCTATTCGGAGGGAGGGGACGACGAGCTGGGACGCCTCATCGAGGACGACGAGCTGGGATGCCTCATCGAGGACGCCGTGCGAGCCGCAGACGAGGGTCAGAGCACCGCCGACTTCGCCGCATCTCTGGGGCTCGCCAAAGGAGTCTCAGGCTTCGTCTTGCACACGGTTCCGGTGGCACTCCACGCCTGGCTTACGAATCAGCGTGACTTTCGATCTGCCGTGCAAGCGGTGATCCAATGTGGTGGTGACGCTGATTCGACCGGTGCCATCGTCGGGGGAATCGTGGGAGCCTCCGTGGGTAGAGAGGGAATTCCGGAGGAGTGGTTGGACCGGCTGATCGAGTGGCCGCGCTCCACCGCCTGGATGGAGAGGCTCGCGGCCCAACTCGACGCCACAATGCGGTCCGGCGTCGCGACCCGACCCATCAGACTCCCGGTCTACGGTGTCATCCCTCGGAACCTCTTCTTCCTTGCCGTGGTTCTGCTTCACGGGGCGAGGAGGGGGTTGCCGCCGTATGGATAACCGGTGAAATACGCGGTCTTCTTCCTGGCCTGCAGCGTGGGTCTCGTTGTCATCGCCTTCCCGTGGACCGCCAGCTCCGTCCTCAAGCTGTGGGGGAGCCTGGCTCTGGGAGTGGTGGGCCTGGGGTACGCGGGGGTGGGTCCGCGCATCTTCGGGAAAGTCTCTGACGGACGGAGCCGCGCGCTCCGAAGTGAACGGCCTTTCCACGAGCTCGTCGACGGAATCATTATCGGCAGGCGGCTGCTCCCGGGTGAGTACCCCGAGGGGATCGAGTCGGTGGTGGATCTGACGGCAGAGTTCCCCGAGTCTTCTCGCATCCGACAGGGCCGTAACTACTGGGCATTCCCGATCCTGGACGGGTCACCCTCCACGCCCGAGGCCCTCGAGCAGGTCGCGCGCGCCATCATGGATCTGCCGGGCGACGTGTACATCCACTGTGCGGAAGGCCACGGCCGGACGGCACTGGTCGCTACTTCCCTTCTGTTGGCTCGGGGTGACGTGCAGAGCGCCGCCGAAGCGGTCGAGTTGGTGCTCGGGCGGCGGCCCCTGGCCCGAATGAACGCCACTCAGCGCAAGGTCGTGGACGAGGTGGCCGAGTCTTATTCCAGGTCTAGGTAGATTGGTCGGATCTTAGTCGAGCAGCTGTCGACGGCGTGCTTTGACGCGTTCGTAGTCTTCCGGCACATCCAGATCGGTAAGCGCCGCAGGATCCCACTTGACGACCGCGGCGTCGTCGCGATGACGCCGAACGATGTGCTTGCCACACCCTTCTCCGTCCGGCTCCTCGAATTCGGGAAATAACTCCCGGCCATGCAGCATCGGAGGGGCGTTGACGTCGCCGTAGCGTGATATCACCAGCGGCGCGTCGCTCTCTCGGTAACGCGCCATCAGTGTCTCGAGCATGGAGGTCGTCACAAAAGGCATGTCCGGAAGCATCACCATCGCGGCGATCGCTTGATCGGGGACTGCAGCGATACCGAGTCGGACCGAGCTGTTGATCCCCGCTTCGAATTCGGTGTTGACGACCTCTTGATGCATCAGGCCCAAAAGAACCTCCCGGACCCGATCCGCCTCGAAGCCCAGCACGACAATGACCGGGGAGAGGCCTGCGTCGATCGCCCGCCCAACCGCACTCCGGATCACCGGTTCTCCATCCAGCTCGAGCAGGAGTTTGTTGCGACCCATTCGCGTCGAGTTGCCGGCAGCCAGTACAACACCGGCAATCGGCCCGCTGCGCTCAGATGACATCGATCTGCCCCGAGTGGTGGGGGGTGGACTACGCCGAGGGATCCAGGACGCGGCCCATGAACAACACAGCTCCCGTCAGCTGCTCCTGGATGAAGAAGTAGAAAGGCCTGTCCACGACGAAGGGTATGGGCTGCGGCGGTTCCTCTTCCGGTATCCCCGCGCCCACGGCCATGAGGGCCGTCGCCGCCGCCGCCTCGGTTCCGTGCTCATCCACCTTCAACCAGGCCTGGTGGATCGCCTCGGAGAGTACGAGACCGTCCGGGTGGGGCGTGATCCCCCCGAGGTCCGCTGTTGCGATGTCGAACGCGGTCTGCAGGCCCAGCCCGCGAAGCACGTCCCCGAGCTCGGTCTCGAATCTCATCTCGAACCGCGGGAGCTCGAGGTCCACGAGCGTCCACTCGGACCCCGCCTGCATGCGGGCGAACATGTCGGCCGAGAGTCCGGCTTCCACCTCCGCGAAACGCCCAGTCGCCGGCAGAACAACAAGCATGGAAAGCCTTTCCTCGTAGTCGATGCTCAATGCCTCCACCTCTGCGGACTCGGACTTCCAGTAGAGGAACGTCCCCGGCCGGGCCATCATGGGCACCTCCACGCTCCCTGTGCCCGCACCCGGCAGTAGATGGAACGGCTTCGAACGCGTCACCTCTTCCGCAAACTGGTCCGCCCAGCGTGCTTTGAAATAAACAGCGTTGGCCAGGATGAGCCGCATGTCGGGTAGCAGCGAGTCCGGGGAAACGAGGTCGGTGATCCGGTCCTCGGTCTTGTCCGCGACCCAGGTGTTGACGCGGTCTGCGGTCTCTTCGGGATTCGCGAACGTCACGGAGAGGAACTCGGCCCCGAACGCCTCCGTCAGTGCGTCGCAGAACGCGGTGTGGAGGGGGTAGGCCTCCTCGACCAAGAGGCCGGTCGCTAGGGAGAGCCGGAAGGTTTCCCGCACGGCGGTCTCGAACTCCTCGGTCCTCTCGTTCCAGGCTTCCTCCACGGTCTTGCGTGGCGTGAGGATTCCGCGTAGCTCCGCCATCGCGCGAGCGGTGTCCTCGGCCGTACCCTCGAGTCGCAGGACCCGCGCCAGCTCCGCGGCCGTCTGGCCTCGAGCGCCCTGAAGGAGCGCAGCCAGCGCCGCTCCGATGCTCAGAGGGGAGATGAAGGTATTTCCCCCGGATGGGAGCCCTCGATGCAGGTCGAGGCCGAAACCGTTGAAGTCAGCACAGAGGGACCGGACGGCTGAGCTTACAGGTCCGGCAGCGGTGAGATCCACAGGCTCTCCATTTGGTGGCGGGCATATTCGCTACTTCCAGTCTAACGTGGTTTTTCGGAGGTTGCCCACACTAATTTAGTTTCTCAGGGGTTGGCCACACTAAGACGGCTCACCCAACTTCTTCGACAAGCCTCTCGGCTCGGTCTAATGAGGAGCGATACGGCTAATGGAGAACCCGCAGAGCCCAGGTGATTCGCCCGAAAGTCTCGAGCGGCAGGAGATCATGGAAACACTCGCTCGCCTGCGCGATCGTCCACCCCCCACGGACCCGAGCGGCTGGGGGTGCGTCGTCGTAATCGTGGCCATCATCACCCTTGTGCTCATGCCCTTTGTCGGCCCGGGTCTCGGCCTGAGCGGCGGAGCTATGCTCGGAATCGGCATCGGGATCGGCCTTGTGGCGCTCGTCGGAGGTTTTCTCGGGATCTACGGCAGCGGGTTCGTCAGAGGAGCGATCGCCGCAGACGCGGAGGAGGCCATTGTGGAGCTGATGGTCGAATGGCCCGACGGCGATCCAGCCGTGATCCGCGAGGCCGCGATAACGATTCTCGACCAATCCACGGTCAGCACGGGACCCGCGACCGTCGAGACCTTCGACGCGAAGGAGGTCGCGATCCGCCTCGGACCGGCGTTGAACTATGTACTCGGCATCGAGCGATTCCTGCTCGAACGCCAGGAGATCTACCCGGTGTTCACGATGCTCGAGAAGAAGCGGGACTCCGATTGACCGCTCACCGATCCGAGTCCTTGATTAGGGGTAGCATCATGCCACCGAGGCCTAGCATACCGATCCGGTTCTTGAATAACGTGGAATCATGAGCAATCTCACCGAGGCGCAGATCGCCGAGCTCCGCGACGAGCTCGAGCGGCAACTTGTCAAGCTCGAAAAGAGCATGACGGTCACGGACGAAGCCTTGAAGACTGTCGAGCTCGATCAGGGTGCTGTGGGACGACTCTCGCGCATGGATTCCCTTCAGAACCAGAATCTCGCGAAGGGCCTCCGGGAACGCGAAAGCGTCAGGCTGGCCCTGATCCAGGGAGCGCTCCGGCGGCTGGAGGAGGGCACGTACGGGGTTTGCACCACATGCGGCGGTCGGGTGGCCGCCGAGCGCCTGTTCGTGTTCCCGGAGTCGGGGACGTGTGCGCCCTGCGGTGACTGAAGGGGTCGAAGAAGGACGATATCCTTCCCGGGCCCTTCGGGGGACCAGCCTCTTCCTTGCCCTTCTCCTAACAGGTCGGCATTTTCCGCCCGTGCTCAATCTTGGCGCAGTTTCCGTCGTCCTTCCTTGCCCCGTGACCATGACCGACGCCATCACCCCCATGAACGCCGCGCTCGAAGGCCGCTCCACCCTCGAGCGCCAGCTCGGCGAAGGCGGTATGGGCGAGGCGAATCGGTGATTGGGCCCAACCGCCGCGAGTTTCTCGCATCCACGGGCGTCCTTGCCGCAAGCTGGCTCGGCACCGATCGCGAGGCCTGGTTCCGTGCCCTTGAAGCCCAGCGCGCCGCGGCACGCGGGGAGCAAGTGGCGTATGAAGTATTGACCGCCGAACAAGCCGCCGACTTCGATGCGATCGCCGCCCAGATCATTCCGAGCGACGACGAACTTCCAGGCGCCCGTGAGGCACGGGTGATCGTCTTCATCGACCGGGCGCTGGGCGACTACATGGCGGGCCAGGCGGAGGCGCTACTCGACGACCTCGATGATCTCAACCGCCAGGTCTCGGAGCGCTGGGGCACAGAGCGCTTCTCGGAGTTGAACGACGAGCGGCAGATCGAGCTGCTCCAGGAGATCGAGAACGGTGGGTTCTTCCAGCAAGTGAGGGCCGCGGTCCTAATCGGCATGTTCGCACACCCCGATCACGGCGGGAACTACGACGGCGCGGGGTGGGGACTGTTGGGTTTCGAGCCGCGCTACTTCTGGCGCCCGCCCTTCGGGGAGTACGACGCCGAGGTAACGGGACGTTGAGCGGCGTGGGATGGCGACGGCCCGTGCGATTTCAACAGAGTCGGGAGGTCGACTTCGTGATCGTCGGCTCGGGAGCCGCCGGCGGAGTGATGGCCAAACAATTGGCTGTGGCCGGCTTTTCGGTAGTGGTGCTCGAGCAGGGTCCGCGTGTCGAGGCCCACGAATTCAAGCACGACGAGTTCGAAACATTCTGGGGCGGCTCGTACAGCAATCATCCGAGCACTCAACCGCAAAACTTCAAGGAGGGCCCGGACGCCTCCGTCGAGCCCGGGGGTGGCGTCTTCGCGACCGGCACTCCCGGAGTCGGATATCACCGACTCGTGGGCGGCGGCAGCGTCATGTTCACCTCAAACTACTGGCGCTTCAAGCCGGTCGACTTCATGGAGCGGAGCGCCCTAGGCGAGATCCCGGGGACTGGCCTGGACGACTGGCCGATCACTTATGAGGAACTCGAGCCCTACTACACGCAAGCCGAGTGGGATCTCGGTGTGTCGGGCGAGCCCGGCCCTTTTGACCCTCCTCGGTCACGGGCATATCCCCTCCCACCCCTCCCCGTGAAGAGTTCGGGCGTGCTCTTCGAACGTGGTGCACGAGCTTTGGGACTTAACCCCCAAGTGGCGCCGATGTGTATTATCTCCGAGCCCTACAAGGGACGATCGGGCTGCCAACACTGCGGGTATTGCGCGGGCTTCGGGTGTGAGCACGGGGCCAAATCGTCTACGCTCTTCACGACGATTCCGGATGCCGAAGCGACGGGCCGTTGTGAAATACGGGCGGACAGCTATGTCAGTCAGATCGCGATGGACGCGCAGGGCCGCACGACCGGCGTGGTCTACTTCGACGCCGACCGCGTCGAACACCTGCAGCGCGCTCGGGCCGTCGTGGTGTGCGCCAACGGTGCCGAGACGCCACGTCTCCTGCTCAACTCCCACACCAGCTCGTTTCCAGACGGACTCGCCAACTCTAGCGGTATAGTCGGAAAGTACCTGATGTTCAACGGGAACGCGGGCACGAACGGGGTCTTCGAGCGGCCGCTCAACGAGTGGAAAAGCGTCATGGTCACGCGCATGATCTGGGACTACTACGACTCGGATCCGGCACGGGGCTTTTACGGCGGAGGCGGAATCGACGCTCGCTTCTGGGGTGGCTACCCGGTTTTCTTCGGTTTGGGTGATTACCTACCACCGGGATCACCGATGTGGGGACGGGAATTCAAGCGTATGCTCCCCGACAACTACTCCCGCACCATGAACGCCGACGTCCACACCACATCCCTCCCGGTCGAGACGAACCGGATCGAATTGGACCCGGACCTCGTGGACGACTGGGGTCTTCCGGCCCTTCGGGTCACGTACAAGGATCACCCCGACGACCTGGCGACATTGGCCTTCCTGGCTCAGATCGCAACCGACATCATGGACGCTGCGGGAGCGCTGCAGACCTGGAAGCCGAGCGTTTTCAAGCAGAGGGTCGGCGTCCACCTGCTCGGCACCTGCCGGATGGGGGACGATCCGAATACGTCCGTGGTGGACAAGTTCCATCGCACGCACGACGTGCCGAACCTCTTCCTGTGTGACGGAAGCAGCATGGTGACAGGAGGACGAGGCCAGCCTACCTGCACCATCCAGGCGCTGGCGTACCGAGCGGCCGACCACATCGGTCAGTTCGCGCGACGGAGCGAAATCTAGCCTGAGCGGTGAACCGACACCGGCGGCCGGCGCCCCGAGATGATCCTCGGCTCTACACCCCTCGGGACGGCACCCGAATCAAGAACGGCTCGAGTCCCTTCAGATTGTGCTCGATCTCAGCGATCTGTATCTGCGAAAGAGAATAATCGCGGCCCCGCTGAGCCCTCGTCGTGAAAATGCCGCGTCGCTGGAGAAGGTAACGGCCCGCCCCGGGGATCTCCATCTCGCAAGTCAGCATTACGAGCAACTTCCCATGAATGTCACGCACCGCATCCCAATTGCCCTCGCGCGACGCGGCCCACATCCGTGCAAAGACCTCCGCGTACATCGACATGCCACTGACCAGCCCATCCACCCCCAAGCGCAGGTCGTAGGCGAAGTAACGCCCCCGCATAGCGGAATACACACGCTTGATTTGCGGCTGGCCGACCAGGGCCTGAATGCGCTCGAAGACGGGTTGGGCCTCCTCTTTCACATAGCCGAGGTGCGGATACTTGTCTGCGAGTTCGAGCATGAAGTCGGTCTTGAATTCTACCCCGGGCAGATTCGGCTGCGTCTGGATCATGATGGGCCGCGAAGTGACCTCGGCCAGGGCGGAGTAATACTCCCGGTAGTCCTCCAGGGAGTTCCCAACCTTCGGCGGCATCGCGATCATCATGTCGGGCGCGAGGCGCTCAGCGAAGGTGGCCAACTCCACCAGTTCCCGTGTCGAGTTCTGCTGCACACCCAGCACGAGCGTCATGGACCGTCCGCGGTTGGCTCGGGCGAGGACCTCCATCCCCTGCATGATCTCTTCGGTCGTCAGCCTCGGGTAGTCGCTCGAGTTCTGTGGCCAGACGAGCCCGTGGGCCCCGGCGTGCTCGAGCCACTCTACCTGGAATGCCAGGTCATCGTAGTGGACCGCGCCCGACTCGGTGTACGGAGTCGACAGGATGACGAAGATGCCGCGCATGTCCTCGGCCGCGCGGTCGTCCACGTCGGCTCGTACTTCATCGGTCTGAGCATCCAAGGCCTGAGCACGCCCGACGACCTGCGATCCGACGACCGCAGATCCCATGAGTTTGAGACTGTCTCGGCGGGTGTACGTCTTGTTCATTGGACCATCCCCTCATGCACGAATGGACGAGATCGGGCCTGGGCGGACCGCGGCCGGGATTGGGATCGGGATGAGGGTAACCGGGTCTGAGCGATCCGCGCAATCATGAGCCGAAGCGAACCGCTCAGCCTCCGTCAGGAATCCCCGCCGGCCACGTGCCACGCGCAACGATCCATATTCCCTAAGACTCGTCGCTCACAGCCAGGCTCGCTGCACTCCTCCGTCCCAACGCCGAACTCCTTCTCCAGCTCCGGCACCTCCACAAGACGCTTCTGAAGAACAGTTTTCCTCTCGGACTCCTCGAGCTCTCTGAAACCTGACGCCGGATTGGCGTGCTCGTTGCACCAATCAACCCAGAAGTCGTAGTCCCAGGCCAGGTTATCCTCCTCGCGCTGGTACTTCCGACCAGGATGTTCGGCCTCATGCCTAACGTGATGAAGAAACTCCTCAGGAAGACGGACCGAGTGCTCGAGCACGTAGTGTGCCAGGCCCTCGGGCCATATCCACAACCCATCAGAGAAGTCCGAGGCCCCCATCTCGGCGTCGTCGACCCCGCAACGAAACCGGCACCAGGAGAAGCCCATCCAGCCTATGGCCCGTTCCGCGGAGCGTAGGTGGTGCGCGACCAGACGGCGTTCTTCGAGGTCCCATTCGGAGTCCACGAACGCAATGGGATGGCGAAAGCGGTGATCACCACGCTCCGGGTGTCTCCAATACCCTACGGCACGCAGGGTCCCCTCCGGCGTTTGGCTCATCCCTTTCCCTGTTTCTACTCCAGGAGCCAAGCCCTGAAGTCCTCCATGGAGGAAGTCGCTTTGGGAGGAGCACCCCTCCCAAAGCGCAACAGATACCTTGTAACCCTACTGTCAAGCCGGATCCGCGGCGAGGTGAGCCCCAGCTGCTCCAAGAGGTGAGCTCCCGCACCGAGTTGACAATGCCCATGAGACCCCTACCCTCATTGTATCCCTGACTTGGATGGGAGTCGGCCGGCGACCTGGCGTGCTGCGGGCGCTGGACGAATGTGCTGGTCGACGTCACCGAAACGCCGTAGTAGGAGAGGTCCCATGTCCTTCGATCCAAGACGATTCGCTGGTGTGGTGGTGGGTTTGCTGCTCCTGGCCGCTGGTTGCTCCCCACCGTCGGAGCCCGATTCCTTGGAGGAGTTGGCACGCCGGTCACTGGCTCAGATCGGCGGAGAGCTGGACGTCCCCGGCCTGAGGGAATCGGTCGAGGTCATCCGAGATGAGTGGGGAATCCCGCATATCTACGCTCAGAACGACGACGACCTCTTCCTGGCGCAGGGGTACGTAATGGCCCAGGACCGGCTCTGGCAGATGGAGATGTGGCGGCGCTGGCACGAGGGACGCCTCTCCGAGATCTACGGACCGGAGGCGTTCGACTACGACCTCCGCACCCGGCAGATGATGTTCCGCGGCCCATGGGACGAGTCCGAGTGGACGAGCTATCACCCGGACGGGGAGCGCATCTTCACGGCCTACGCCAACGGAGTCAACGCCTTCATCGAGCAGAATCAGGACAATCTTCCGGTCGAATTCCAGCTCACCGGAGTCGAGCCGGATCCGTGGACCGCCAAGACCGTGGTGCTGCGTTGGGCGCAGGTCGGGCTGTCGAGTGTCCGGGGCCATGCGATCAGTGAACTCAGCCTCGCGATGAACGTGGGCCAGTTCGGCGTCGAGGAAGCGAATCGGCGGACAACCCCCGATCCATGGGATGATCTCCAAGTCCCCGAAGGCCTCGACGTAAGCATCATCACTCAAGAGGTCCTCAGTGCGATGCGAGCCGGGGACGGAGATCCGTTCGGGGGGAGCAGACTCCCCGATCTGGAAGTGGTGGAACGGTATCAGCACCTTACGCCGGTCGTGCGGACGGCCCAGGTCTCGAATCCGCAAATCGCGACCGAGGGGAGCAACAACTGGGTCATGAGTGGCGAGCGTTCGCCTACTGGTGTGCCGATCCTCGCCAACGATCCACACCGGCGGATCGAGATGCCGGCCCTTCGATATTTCGTACACCTGAACGCTCCGGGCTGGAACGTGATAGGAGGTGGCGAGCCACCCTTCGTCGGAGTGGACGCGGGGAACAACGAGCGGATGGCGTGGGGCTTCACGTTCGCCGGGACGGACATGGTCGACCTCTACGTCGAGGAGGTCGACCCGGAGAATCCGAACCTGGTTCGATGGCAAGACGGCTGGGAGCAGTTGCGCGTCATCGAAGAGGAAATCGAGATCAAGGGCGAAGCACCGCGCACAGTCGAGCTGAAGTTCAGCCGCCACGGCCCGGTCATCTACGAGGATACGGAGAACCACGTCGCCTACGCGGTGCGCTCGGTCGTCCAGGACCCGGGCACGGCCGCGTATAAAGGCAGCTTCAAGATGGCCCAGGCGGAGAGTTGCAACGACTTCTTCGAGCGGGCGATGTACTGGATGGTGCCCACCCACAGCCTGATCTGCGGGGACGTAGAGGGCAACATCGCCCTCCAGGTGACGGGGCTCACCCCCGACCGGGACGGCTGGAACGGGCGGTTGCCGGTTCCGGGCACCGGGGAGTACGAGTGGCTCGGGTTCCGGAGTGATCTCCCGCGCGAATTTAATCCGGCTAGGGGCTACATCACCACGGCCAACAACAACGTCCATCCCCCGGGTTACGAAGGGCGGCCGGTATTCTATCACTCGTCGAGGGGCGTGGAGACCTCACGGATCACGCGTCTCCATCAGATCCTCGGGACGGACCGGTTGTTCTCAGTCGAGGATCACCAGGCGATCCAGCACGACGCCTACTCGTTGCGCTCCGAAGGGGACATTCCCGCCTTCCAGGGGTGGACCTCCGACGTCACTGAAGTGGAGCGGGCACGTGCCTTGATCGCCGAGTGGGATGGAATGCTCACGAGGGAGAGCACCGCAGCGGCAATCTACGTGCGGTGGACCCAGCTGTCCGATTCGAGAGCACAGAATGTCGACACGCCGAAAGCGGAGCGCATGGCGCTGATCGAGGAGGGCTTGAAGCAGACCGTTGCGGCGTTGACGGAAGACTGGGGAGCCGATTGGTCAGAGTGGCGGTACGGCAGAGGTAACCCGAGCGGGCTCGCGCATATCTTCATTCCGGACTTCGACCTCCCGGCCGTCGAGCGGCCAGGCGGCTTCGGGACGGTCAACGCGACCGGCGCCAACTTCCGTCGCATCATCGACCTTTCCGACCTGGACCGCTCTGTAGCAACGAATGCCCCCGGCCAGAGCGCTCAGCCTGGTAGCCCGTTCTACGGCAACCTGCGCGAGCACTTGAGCAACGGGGAGTATTTTCCGCTACTCTTCAGCCGGGAGGCGATCGAGGAAAAGGTGGCCCATCGGCTGATGCTGAAGCCGGCCTCGTTCTGACCGAGCCGGCGCACCGCATGTGCTCATCCCCTCTGGGACCACATTGGTTGCGTTCGTTCTGCCGGAGTACCGCCCTAGCTTGACAGGTGGTGCCTCAGCTTGCGACGGGACCGTAGCTAGCACATTTTTCTATGGATTTTGAGGTGACGTTTCTCAAGGGAGTTCGTCATGAACGCCAGACATCTTCTCGCAGTTTCGGTCATGACCCTCTTGCTCGTGCCGTTCTCCCTGAGCGCTCAGGCCCATGACGCCAGTGTAGGGAATCATGAGCTCCATCTGTTCGCGGCGGCCGACTTCGGCATCAATGCGGAAAACGTCACGTTCTCCATGGACATCGCACCCATTCTTCAACGGAGCTGCGAGAACTGCCACAGGGCCGGCGGCGGCGCACCGATGGCTCTCACGACGTACCAGGAGGTGAGGCGTTGGTCCCAGAGGATCAAGCTCCGGACGGCCATCCGGGACCGGATGGGCGCCATGCCGCCGTTCTTCGTCGAGAAGGAGATCGGGATCCACCAATTCAAGGACGACCAGTCCCTCAACGACGAAGAGTTGGCCCTGATCCAGGCCTGGGTGGACAACGGGGCCCCCGAGGGGAATCCCGCCGACCTTCCGGAACCGATCGAGTACAGTGCCGACGTGGGGTGGACGATCGGGGAGCCGGACCTGGTGCTCCGGTCCATCGACATGATTGTTCCGGCCGTCGGGCCCGACCGGTGGGGAGACATTGGCCTCGTGCCAACGGGTCTCACGGTGGACCGCTACGTGCAGGCCGTCGAGGTCCGCGAGATCAACGATATTCCCGTCGAAGCCGCGAGCAGTACGGTGGGTGGCCGCTACATATTCCACCACATGACGTATTCCAGCGGCGTCCTGAGCGAGGATGGGACCGAGATCGACGGCCCGTCCACGCGTTGGCCCATTCACGAAGTTGGGCGCAACGCGGACGTCTTCCCTGAGAAGGCCGGTAGGCTCTTGCGGGCGAATTCGGCTCTGCATCTCGGCGCGTCCCATGTTCACTCGAATGGCCGGGAAACCACCGGGCATCTCGAATTCGGATTCAAGTTCTATCCATTGGGGTACGAGCCGGAATACCGGCGCGGTGGCGCGCGTCTCGGCAACGGCGTCGACATCGATGTGAAGCCGAATCTGGCCGGTCAGGAGTTTCATTCGTACAGCGTGTTAAGTCAGCACACCAAGATCGTCGCCTTCGAGCCGCACCTCCACGCGCCGGGCGTACGCATGTGCCTGGAGGCGATCTGGGGCCACAACCAGTTCACGCTCAACTGCGTGGGGTACGATCACAACTGGGTCAAGCAGTACGTGTACCAAGATGACTACGCGCCCCTGCTGCCCAAAGGTACCATTCTGCATATTGTCGGCTTCCTGGACACCACGCCCGACAACGAGAACATCGCGGACTCCAGAAACTGGGCCGGAGGTGGCCGGCGGTCGGTCTCCAACATGTTCATCGACCTCGGTTACTCGGTCACGCTCACGGAGGAACAGTTCCAGGCTGAGATGGCCGTGCGACGCGAGATGATGAAGGACAGGAACGACTACGACATCGGGTGTCCGCTGTGTTGGGCGCCCCAGGTCGAGAGCGTCCCGGCGGCGGACGGAGGAGCCCCGTAATGTCTGTCGGCACCCTGCGACTCAGAGCGACAGGGGGGCCACTGCTGCTTGCCCTTTCGGCAGCTCTCCTATTGGGCCAGACCGCTGATGCGCAGACCCGATTCATGTACTTGAGGGGCCAGACCGTTTCTCCGGCGTTCGAGGGGTGGTGGCCGAACGACGACGGGTCGTTCACGATGTTCTTCGGGTACATGAACTCCAACTGGGAACAGGAATTCAACGTCCCGATCGGTCCCGAGAATTATTTCGTGTCCACCGAACCGGGGCGGCTGGACGATCTCGAGCGGGATGCTTACGATGCCTCGGAGGCCGACCAGGGACAGCCGACCCACCTCTACCCCCGACGCAACCCCTTCCTCTTCACGGTCCGCGTGCCTCGGGATTTCGGCACCAGGGAGTTGGTCTGGACGCTCACGACCCGAGGGAAGGTGCATCGCGCGTACGCCTCCTTGGAGAAGGACTATCGGATCGACCCGCAGGTGATCTCGACGGAAGTAGGAGGGGCCTTTGGCAGCCTCAGCGATGCCCTTCGTTACAACATACCTCCGGAGATCGAGATCGAAGGGGAGCAACATCGCACGGTACGCGTAGGAGGGCCGCTGACACTGGCCGTGGTAGCCAACGATCCCGACGATCTCCCGAGCAGAAGCGGACGAAGCCGAGCCCCGGCCAATGTGGACCAGCTGTATCAGCCTCCTTCGTCGGTCGTCGTCTTGAGCGGACCCGGTTTGCGGCTGTCGTGGATTGTTTACCGAGGACCAGCCCGGGACGTCACGTTCGATCCGATTCAGATGAAGACGTGGACGGACAGCCGGGTGTATGGAAACTCTCCGTGGTCGCCTCCATACATCATTCCGGAGCCGCCTCCAGGCGGCAGATGGCTCGCACAAGCGACCTTTGATGAGCCAGGAGAATACCTCCTCCGCGTGGTCGCTAGTGACGGGTCGATGTTCAGCTATGAAAACCTCGCCGTCACTGTGACCCCATGATGGAGGACGAACGATGAGTCAAGAAGGCACGGGGTTGGCATGGCGCGGCTCCAGATGAGGATGCGCTCCAGATGACGATCTACGAGGGCACCGTCGAATGGCTGGACCCGGTCAGCGACGAGGCCTACCTTGTTCCACCCCAGCGGTAAGGTCGGCCAATCGCCGCGGGTCGGTGAGAAACCACCGGGAGGCGCAGTGCCAATTTTCGAGTATCGTTGTTCCGCGTGCGGGGATGAGTTCGAGCTTCTCGTGCTGAATTCGTCCCCAGTCCCCAGTTGCCCCGCGTGCGGAAATCAGGAAATCGAGAAGTTGATGTCGATCTCTTCCGTGAGTACTGAACAAATCCGGAGTCGCGCAACCCGCGATATTCGAGCGAGGAATCGGGCCCTGCGGACAGATCACGCCCACGAAGAAGTGAAGCGGCTCGAATCTCACGCTAGCGACCATGACGAATAGAGGACACGCCTCGCTGGCCGCGCTCCTTCTCGTGGGTGGGGTCTCGATGGTAGCGATCGGCGCGCCCACCTCTTCGGCCGACCTGAGGTTCACCCGTCCGGCCACGCCCCACCCCACTCGGACGGACCCGGACGAAGTCCGGGAGATCCTCGACGCCTACTGCGTAAGGTGTCACAACGAGAGGCGTCTCAACGGTGGATTGGCACTCGACATGCTGGGCGTCGACAACCCCGGGGCAGGTGCCAGTACCTGGGAGTCGGTAATCCGGAAGCTGCGGACCGGCACGATGCCACCGGGTGGCGTCAGGCGGCCCGATCCGGCCGAGTATGACCTTGTGGCGACCTGGCTGGAGACGGGAATCGACGGGGCGGCCTCGGCGGCTGGGCCCAACCCTGGCAGGACGAATCCGGTCCACCGGCTCAACCGCCTGGAGTACAAAAACGCAGTCAACGACCTATTCGGGCTCGACGTGGACGTCACGTCACTTCTGCCCGGTGACGAGACGGCGGATGGCAGCTTCGACAACTACGCCGACGCTCTCTCCATCACGACCACGCACATGGAGCGGTATATGTCCCTGGCCCGGCAGGTGACCCGTCTTGCGACGGGCCTCCCTCCCACGGCTCCGGGCGTCGAGACCTTCGAGGTGCCGCTGCACGTGGTGCAGGACCAGCGTCAAAGTGAAGACCTCCCCTTCGGGTCACGGGGCGGCACTGCCGTTCGATACGATTTTCCGGTCGATGGCGAGTACCTGATCAAGATCCAGCTCCGCAGGCAGTACCAGGACTACCTGATGGGCATGGGATGGGCGCAGCAGTTGGACCTCAGGCTCGACGGGGAGCTCCTCGAGAGGTTCACAGTGGGTGGCGGGGCCACCGAGTTCAGGTCTGCGGCCGCCAGCTACGCCGGCGCGGGGGAGCCGGGTTCTGCCGGTTCCCTCGAGTGGGAAGAATACATGCAGATGAGCGGAGACGCCCATCTGGAGGTCCGCCTCACGGTCGAGGCCGGGCCTCGCGTGATCGGCGTGTCGTTCGTCAGAGACCAGTGGGAGCCGGAATTACTGCCGCAGCCGCAGCAGCGAGGGCGGGTCCTGACCAACGATCAGATCTACATGGACCACGCGAGCGTACACTCGGTTCAGATTGGAGGCCCGTACGAGGTCACCGGCACGACCACGGACACGCCGAGCCGGAGGCAAGTTTTCGTATGTCGTCCCCAGCCCGGCGCGGAAGAGGAGGCGTGTGCCGCGGAGATTCTCTCGAGAATGGCCCGACGCGCCTATCGCCGCCCGACGACGGACCAGGACGTGGAGATGCTGCTAGAGTTCTTCCGTCAGGGTCGCTCCGAGGGGGGTAGCTTCGACGCAGGAATCCAGCTCGGGTTGGAACGACTCGTTGTCGATCCGGAGTTCCTCTTCCGCATCTATCGCGAGCCCAGCGGGGTCGAGCCGGGCGACGTCTATGCGCTCAACGACGTGGAGGTCGCCTCGCGGCTGTCGTTCTTCCTGTGGAGCAGCATCCCCGACGAGCCCTTGCTCGAGTTGGCGGAGAATGGGCGTTTGACCGATCCTGCTGTGCTCGAGGAGCAGGTTCGAAGGATGCTGGCAGATCCGCGCGCCATCGGCGCGCTCGTCGAGAGCTTTGCGGCTCAGTGGCTGAATCTTCGGCTTCTCCCCGAGAAGCTCGCCGATCCTCTCAAATATCCCGATTTCGACGACAGCCTCCTGGACGCGTTCCGACAGGAGACGGAGCTGTTCGTCGCCAGCAACCTGCGCGAGGATCGGCCCATCCCGGAGCTACTGAGCGCAGACTACACGTACGCAAATGAGCGCTTGGCGAGGTTCTATGGGATCCCGGGCATCTACGGCAGCCGCCCGCGCCGAGTCACGCTTCCAAATCCGGATCAGCGGGGAGGCCTGCTCGCTCATGGAGGGCTGATGGCCATCACCGCGTACCCGGACCGCACGTCACCCGTGTTGCGTGGCAAGTGGCTCCTGGACAATATCCTGGGCGCGGACCCACCACCGCCGCCTGCCAACGTTGACACCAGCCTGGATCAGGGTCCTGAGGCGGAGGCGCTCGGTATCCGCGAGCGCCTGGAGCGGCACCGGGAAGATCCTCTATGCGCGAGTTGCCATACGCTCATGGATCCCCTCGGGTTCGCGCTCGAGGACTTCGATGCCGTGGGCGCGTGGCGGGACACCGATGAGACAGGCGGTCCGGTTGATAACCTCGGGACCTGGCCCAGCGGCGTGGAATTGGATGGAGTGCGGTCGCTAAGGGCACTCCTTCTCGAGTACGATGATCAGTTCGTTCGGACGGTGACCGAGAAGCTCATGTCTTACGCTCTGGGACGTCCACTTGAATATTTCGATCAACCGACCGTACGTCAGATCGTACGCGACGCGGAAGACAGCGGTTACCGCTGGTCGTCCATCGTCCTTGGAATCGCGAGGAGCCCGGCCTTTCTCATGCGCCGGTCCGCGGAAGCGATCTGAGACGGGAAACGGAATACACTTAGGAGGGACCACATGACGACGATCTTGACCGGGAAATCGCTCCCCCGGCGAACGCTTCTGAAGGGGATCGGTGCCAGCTTGGCGCTACCGTTTCTCGACTCGATGTTTCCGGCTTTCGGGCTCCGCGGACAGGCCGCCCCCGAGCGTGTACATCGGTTCCAGACGTTCTACGTCCCGAACGGGATGGCGATGGAGTACTGGTCGCCGACGGGGGAAGGGAGAGACTTCGAGCTAACCCCGATCCTCGAGCCGCTGGAGCCGTTTCGGGACCAGATGTTGGTTCTTTCGGGAATTAATGCGACCTGGGTCCAGATCCACGCAGGCGCTTCCGGATCGTTCCTGACCGGAATTCCCCAGGGCGGGCGGACCGAGACTGAAATCTTCGCCGACGTATCGATGGACCAGCTCCTGGCGCGAGAGTTCGGCCGGGAGACTCAGGTGGCTTCGCTGGAGCTCTCCATGGACGCCTCGGCGAACGCGGGGGCCTGCAGCAGCAACCTCAGCTGCGTCTACACCCATACGCTCTCCTGGCGGGGTCCGACGCAACCCCTCCCGACAGAGTACAATCCTCGGGTTGTGTTCGAGAGACTGTTTGGCGACGCCGGCTCCACCGACCGTGGCGTTCGGGAGGCGAGGTTGAGGCAGCAGTCGAGCATCCTCGACTCGGTGACGGACAAGATAGGCGCCCTGAGCCGCGAGATCGGTGCGCAGGATCAGATAAAGGTGGAGCAATACACGGAGGCCATCCGGGATGTCGAACGGCGAATTGAGAAGGCCGAGGAGCAGATCGACATCAAGCTGCCCAACATCGAGCAGCCCGAGGGTGCGCCGCCGGTGTTCGAGGACCACCTCGAATTGATGCTCGACTTGCAGCTCCTGGCGCTCCAGGCCGACCTGACGCGGGTCATCTCGTTCATGATCGGCAAAGAGCAGAGCCCGCGGCCCTACCCACAGATCGATGTGCCTGATGCTCACCATCCGCTTTCGCATCACAACAACCAGCCGGAGCTGGTCGAGCGCATGTCGAGGATCAACCGCTATCACACCGAGCTGTTCTCGGGTTACTTGGCGAAGCTTCGGGCGACCCCCGACGGGGACGGAACGTTGCTAGACAACATGACGATCCTGTATGGCTCGGGGATCTCCAACAGCACACGGCACTCGGGCCAGAACCTTCCTCTCCTCGTGATGGGCGGCGGCGCGGGAGGCCTCCGAGGCGGTCAACACCTCACGTACTCCGACGACCCGGGGATGGCGAACCTGCTCGTCACGCTCATGGACAAGATGGGTGTGCCGGTGGATAAGATCGGAGCGAGCACCGGAGCGTTGCCCCTCGAACCGCTCGCCGGGATCTGATCTCGCATGTGCAAGTGGACGGTGTGCAGCGGCTCGGGAGGAGCCTCATGAGGGGCTGCGGCCGGGGCAGAAGCTTGACGTCGCTAGGCTTGGCCCTCGTTCTCATCGGGGCCGGCCAAGCTGAGCCACCCCTGATCGAGGCGGCGAAGGGCGGGGATTGGGAAGCCGTCCGCATTTTGCTCGAACAAGGAGCCGAAGTCGGCGCCACCGCACCCGACGGAGCGACTGCCCTTCATTGGGCTAGCTACTGGGACAACGTCGAGACCGCCGCTCTCCTGATCCGCGCAGGCGCCGACGTAAACGCGGCGAACGATCTCGGCGCAACCCCCCTTTGGATCGCGAGCTTGAACGGAAGCACTGACATGGTTCGGCGCCTGCTCGAGGCCGGAGGGGAGCCGAACGCAGCTCTTCTCTCGGGCGAGAGCCCCGTCATGACGGCGTCCCGTACGGGCAACCCCCAGGTGGTGGAGCGCCTACTCGCATCGGGTGCCGACCCGAACGCCCGGGCAGTCCGCGGCCAGACCGCGCTCATGTGGGCGGCCTCCCAACGGCATTCCGATGTGGTCGGCGTGCTGCTCGAATATGGGGCAGACGTCCACGCCCGATCGGAGACGTGGAGCCAGGTCATGGCCGTCCCTCCCCATAGCCATCCGGAAAATCAGCAGAGCGTGCCCCACGGAGGCAACACGGCGCTGACTTTTGCGGCGCGGGTGGGTGATCTCTCGTCCGCGAGGATACTCGTGAATGCGGGTGCCGACATAGACGATGCCGACGCGCGGGGCGCCAGTGTCATGGTTCTGGCCGCCCACTCAGGATTTGTGGATCTCGTAGAGTTCGTGCTCGATGAGGGCGCCGACCCGAATGCAGCAGAGGCCGGATTCTCCGCGCTCCACCTGGCGATCATGCGTCGGGACGAAAACCTGGGGCGACAGCTTCTCGACCACGGGGCCGATCCGAACGCTAGAATCACGAACTGGACCCCCACACGGCGGGCATCGGCCGACTGGCATATTCACCCCGCCCTGATCGGAGCGACACCCTTCTGGCTGGCCGCTCGATTCACCCAACCCGGGTTCATGCGCCTTCTCGCGGAGCACGGGGCCGATCCCCTCTTCGTGCATGAGGTCCACTATGTGGCTGCATCCGGGTCGTATGGGGCCGCCGGCACGGACGAAGCGACGACCGCCCTCATGGCCGCAGTCGGGATGGCCCAGAGGAGAGCGCGTCCCTTCGTGCGTCCGGATCCCGCCGAGCTGGAGTTTCTCACGCTGGAAACGGTGCGCTTGGTGGTGGAGTTGGGGGTGGACGTCAACGCCACCGACCTCATTGGCCGCACCGTGGCCACCGCCCGGACCTACGACTCGGTCACGGAGTTCCTGGCTGCAGAAGCCGCGAAGCGTTAGTTCCACTCCGGCCGCAACTGTAGCATCTGCGGACCTCCGATCCCTGGCTGGCATGGGGGTCCTGTGCGTCCTATACTTCCCGTCCGCCATACCCGGAGAACCTCGCCGCCGCGGGCCGGACACGCCCTTCGCCGACGGAGTCACCCTGGTGCGGACACCAGCTATTGCGTCATTGGGCCATGAGCCCGGAGGAGCAAACCATGACAGCTAGGAGGCCGTTCTTGTTCGCCGCGTTGGCGTTCATCTTTGGCGTGGGCTTCATGTTGGGCAGCACAGTCCAAGGCGTAGACGACGCTCAGGCACAATCTGCCGACCGCGTCTTCGAGCTGAGAACCTACACGGCCCCCGAGGGCAAGCTGCCCAACCTCGAGGCCCGCTTCCGCAATCACTCGATGGGCCTGTTCGAAAAACACGGGATCACGAACATCGGCTACTGGACGCCCCAGGACGAGCCCGACTCGTCGAATACCCTGGTCTACATCATCGCCTACGACAGCCGCGAAGCGGCGACAGCGAGCTGGGCGGCCTTCCTAGCCGATCCCGAATGGCAGCGGGTGGCCCGTGAGTCCCAGGTCGACGGACGGATCGTGAGCGGTGTGGTATCAGTGTTCCTCGATCCGACCGACTATTCGCCGATCAAGTAATAGGCGCGGAGCCCGGGGCACGAATCTGCCCGGGCGATGATCCCAAGGTAGTTCCCCGGATCGTCGCCGTCGGGCTTCTAGAAGCCCGCACCGCGCTTGCGGTGTGCAGATTGGGCACGAATCGTGACGCCACAGTGACTGTGAGAATGATTATGGGTCGGACCATCATATCCCTGATCGAAGGGGAGTACCGGCGATACAAGAGTTTAGGAGAGGGCGCCCTGGAGCAGCTCGATGCTCAGGAGCTACTCGCCGACGCTGAAGGGGTGAACTCGGTCGCCACAATCGTCTGGCACATCGCCGGAAACCTCGAGTCGAGATTTACCGACTTCCTCGAGACGGACGGAGAGAAGGCGTGGCGCGATCGCGAGTCTGAATTCGAGCGGCGGCTTGCGACGCCGGAGGAGATCCGTGCCAAATGGGAGGATGGGTGGGGGGTGGTTCTAAATACCTTCGACCAACTCGCGGACGAAGATCTCTCCGGTACGATCACCATCCGCGGTGTTCCTCTCAGGGTGGACGAGGGGCTCTTTCGTTCCCTCGCCCACACGAGCTACCACGTCGGACAGATCGTGCACATCGCAAAGGGTCTTCGGGCGTCGTCGTGGAAGTACCTCACTATTCCGCCGCGACCTCATACCCAGGAGGGGTCATGAAGGGCCTCATGATGAACCGGCAGTTGCTCATTTCTTCCCTGATCGAGCACGGCGCCAAGGTATATCACGATCGCGAGATTGTTTCGCGGACCGTAGAGGGTCCGATACATCGGTACACCTTGGCGGAACTGCACCAGCGGAGCAAACAGCTGGCCGGCGCCCTCACGGCACTTGGGGTGAAGGCGGGGGATCGGATCGCGACCCTGGCGTGGAACGGATACAGACACGTCGAGCTTTACTTCGGTGTGTCCGGTATGGAGGCCATCTGTCACACACTCAACCCGAGACTCCACCCCTCACAGTTGATCTACATCCTAAATCACGCCGAGGATCGGTATCTATTTGCCGACCTCACTTTTCTTCCCCTGGTCGAGGCGATAGCCCACCAGTTGAAGACGGTCGAGGGCATAGTGGTCATGACGGACGCCGATCACATGCCGGAGTCGAAGTTGTCGAACCTGTTGTGTTATGAGGATCTCCTGAGTGCACAGGCAGACGACTTCGTGTGGCCGGACTTCGATGAGAACACCGCTTCTTCGCTCTGTTACACATCCGGAACCACGGGACATCCCAAGGGGGTGATGTACAGTCATAGGTCCAGCGTGCTGCACGGGTTCTGCGTATCGCTCCCAGCGGTTCTCGCCCTTTCGGAATCCGAGACGTTCTTGCCCGTGGTGCCCATGTTTCACGCTAATGCGTGGGGAACTCCTTATGCCATTCCGATGACCGGTACCAAGCTCGTATTACCCGGTCCGGCGCTGGACGGCGCCAGCCTTACCGAACTGATGCGTGATGAGGATGTTACCAGTACGGCCGGCGTCCCTACGGTTTGGTCTGGACTCCTGAATTATTGGCGCGAACATGACACCAGCGTTCCCACGCTCAAGATCACGGTTATCGGTGGGTCCGCGGTGCCGCGTTCGATGGTGGAGGCTTTCGACAAGGAATTTGGTATCGAGGTCCGGCAGGGCTGGGGCATGACGGAAATGAGCCCCATCGGGTCGATCAACATGCTCAAGCCGGAGCAGCGCGCAGCCCCCGACGAGGAACGCTTCGATATCCAGATTCGACAGGGGCGGGCCGTCTACGGCGTGGAGATGAAAATCGTGGACAGCGAAGGGAATACGCTGCCGTGCGACGGAGAAGCCTTCGGTGAACTCAAGGTGCGTGGACCATGGGTGAGCAGTGGTTACTATCGAGATGAGGAATGCGAAGCCGTTGACAGTGAGGGGTGGTTCGCGACGGGAGACGTCGCGACCATCGACAGCGACGGGTACATGCACATCACGGATCGGATGAAAGACTTGATCAAGTCAGGAGGAGAGTGGATCAGTTCGATCGAGCTCGAGAACCTGGCGATGAGTCATCCTGATGTAACGCAGGCGGCGGTGATCGGAATTCCCGATGAAAAGTGGACGGAAAGGCCGCTCCTCATCGTGAAGCCGAAGAGCGGGGCGAACCCCTCCAAAGAGGACTTGCTCGGGTTCTTCAAGGGCAAAGTTGCGGACTGGTCGATACCGGATGACGTAGTGATGGTCGAGGAGCTGCCCATCGGTGGCACAGGTAAGGTGCAGAAGTCGGAACTCCGAAACACCTATGCCTGAAAGAGCCCGATGAGCGAGACCACCCGGCCGGCACCGGAAACACGGCAGAAGATCATCGACGCCCTCTGCGAGTCGTTCGCTAGAGACGAGATGGAGATCGGCGAGCTCGAGAAGCGACTCGAACTGGTCCATCAAGCGGAGACTGCGGACCAACTGGGCCTGATCCTGGCTGATCTACCCATCCCGCCGGTCCCCGTGAAGCTCGAGGGGGCGGTTAGTTCGCCCTCTTCCGACCTCGCTCCGCGCCCGACTCTTCCGAACGACCGGATCCCCGATCACTCGGTGATCGTCGGAATCATGGGCGGCGGAGCGCGCTCCGGCACCTGGATCCCGGCGGAGAACAACTGGGCCGTGGGCGTCATGGGACGCTGCGAGCTCGACTTCCGAGGGGCGCAGCTGGGGGCCGGCGTCACCGAAGTCCGGGTCCTCGCGTTCATGGGCGCCGTCGAGATCATCGCTCCCCCGGATGTTCAGGTGGAGTCCTCCGGAGTCGGCATAATGGGCCGCTTCGGCATCAGCAACCGTTACCGTCCACCCACCTACCCGGACGCACCCGTCCTGCGGGTCACCGGCCTGGCGTTCATGGGCGAGGCCGGTGTCACGGTGCGACACCCCGGCGCGGCGACTCCGCGCGACGCCCGGCTCCGTATGAAGGCGGAGCAGAAGGCTCGGAAGTCGCTTGGGAAGGGGGGGAAATAGACTGTTCACTCGATATCAGTTAGACAATGTGCCTCTCGTACTCCGGGTTCCTTTCCTTATCTACGGATATCTGTTGGGGGCCCTCTGGTTCGCGTTTCTGCTGGTGCTACGTCTGACGATAGCCGTTCGTGTAACGGGCACGCAGAACCTCTCGGCCGACTCGAATTACATTTTTTGTCAGTGGCACGAGTCTGGCCCCCTGTCCTTCCAAGGGTGGACACCGCGTCTTCCGGCCTATCTTCGGCAGCGGCCGCACGCCTGGATGCAGCATCCGCACTGGTATACGAAGCCGGTTGCCGTGCTTCTGAAACTGTTTGGTGTGCGACGATTGGTTCTCGGCTCGACGGGGCATAACGGACGCCGAGCGGCAGACGAACTCGTGACCTACCTCAAGAGTGGATATTCGACTGTCATCGCTCCGGACGGACCGAGTGGGCCAGCACGAAAACTGAGGAAAGGGGTTCTACACATGGCCCTTCAGAGTGGCGTGCCGATCGTACCCCTGCACATTTCGGCAACGAGATGCCTACGATCCAGGTCCTGGGATCGGAAGATGCAGCCCTTACCCTTTTCGACCATACACGTGGCCGTCGGATCTCCGATTGTAGTGACAACAAGCACTTTCGAGGAGAGCTTTGAAGAACTCACCCACGCGTTGGGGTAGACGTAGGATCGTCCAGCTGATCCACAAACCGGTCAGGTCGCATTGATGGTAAACAAAATCGTCCTCGTACCGGTGACCTGCGTGCTTCTATCGGTTCTGTCCGGTTGCTCACCTCCACCCCCGGATGGGGCGGAATCTGTCATCGTCGTGCACGGCCTAGGCCGTACCCCCGCATCGATGACGATTCTCGTATCGCGTCTCAAGAACGCCGGTTTTCGCGTATTCAGTTTCGGATACCCATCAACATCGGAGCCCATGGAAGCCCTCGTCGATCGGCTCCAGACCGAAGTGGGGCGGTGCTGTAGGAACGAAGCCGAAACTGTACATTTCGTCACCCACTCGATGGGGGGAGTGTTGGTCCGCAGCTACCTCAACCGCCAGCCCGACCCGCATCAGGGGCGTGTTGTGATGTTGAGTCCCCCGAGCCAGGGAAGCGAGTTGATCGACGCCTTCTCTGACTCTCCACTCCTTCAGCGCCTGTTGGGTCCCGCCGGCTCGAAACTCGGGACCGACTCCGCGGGCATCCCGAGTCAACTGGGCCCGGTACGATTCGGTTTGGGCATCGTCACCGGCGATCGGAGCATAAGTCCGCTGGGTTCGTGGCTCATTCCAGGGCCAGACGATGGCAAGGTCGGCGTTGACCGGGCCAGGGTCGAGGGAGCGACAGATTTCATGGTGGTCTCGGCAACCCATACGTTCATCATGAACCGCAGGGATGTGGCTGAAGAGGTCGTGCACTTTCTCCGGCGCGGTCGGTTCAGCGGAGAGGACTGGGACAGGTAGCGGGACGATTTGATCGCAACAAAACACGCACGCTCGGTGCTCCTCGTGGGCATCTTCCTTCTGCCCTTTGCACCCCTCACTGCGCAGGACGCGACGGTCCAGGGCCGCGTCCGTGACGACGAAGGCGCCGCCCTGTTCAGGGCGACCATCGTACTTCTCAGGAGTGATACGCCCGTGGTCGCCTCCGATACGGACCGACTGGGCTCGTTTCGTATTGTCGAAGTCGCCCCGGGGCCCTACACGGTTCGCGTCCGGGGGTTGGGGTACGCCGAGTATTCCGAGGAGATCGTCATCGGCCCCACCGAAACCGTGGAGCTCGACCTCCGTCTCCAGCGGAGCGCGCTCCAGGTCGAAGGAATCTCCGTCGAGGCCGAGCGCAGTCGTACGCGGGCGCGTTTCGAGCAAGTGGGTGGCGCCACGATAAGAGATCTCGATGTCGACGTCGTGAGGGCGGTGCCGTCCCTCGCCGAGCCCGATCCGGTGCGCGCGATCGAGGTGTTACCGGGAGTGGTTTCGACGTCCGACTTCTCCGCAGCCTTTCACGTGCGGGGAGGGTCAGCAGATCAGAACCTGATTCTGCTCGATGGGATGCCGGTGTTCTCTCCGTTCCATCTCGGGGGCGTCTTCTCCGTGTTCAACGCCGACATGATCGACCGCGTGGAACTCTACTCGGGCGGGTTCTCAGCGGAGCATGGTGGCCGAGTCTCGTCCGTGCTTCAGGTCGAGAGCGACGCAGGCGACGGAGACTTCTCGGTCGATGGAGCAGTCTCCCTCATCGCCACGAGGGTGGCCGTGGGCGGAGGCCTAGGAAGCTCCATCGCGAACGCGCTCGGTTTCGCGAACATGCGCTACCGGGTGTCGGCCCGGCGTTCGTACCTCGACTTGCTCGTTAAAGAAGCCCCGTACCATCTGACTGATTTTCAGGGGATCGTGGAGGGTTGGACGCCGGGTGGTGACCGCCTCACGCTCACGGCCTACAAGGGTCGGGACGTCTTTGATCTGACGAGCGGGGAATTCGACGACTTTCCATTGCGGATCGACTGGGACTGGGGCAACGACGCGTTCGGCGCCCGCTGGACCCACCCGAGGCGTGGGGGTGGCTCGTTCGACGTCCGAGCAAACTTCAGCCGCTTCTCGACTGGCCTCACCTTCCCCGACTTCGCCGACACTCGACTGAGTAGCAGGATCAAGCAGGGACAGTTCAGGGCGGATCTCGACCTGCGGCCTTCGGCCCGGGTGTCCGTTCAGGTGGGGGCGAGCGTGGAGGGTCAGTCCTATAAGAACCTCTTCTCGAGCGGCGGGACGGAGTTCGGCACCGGAATCGGCGATGCATGGCTGTTCGGCACGTACGTCCAGACGCGCTGGTCGCCCCCCGGATGGCTCGTTGAGCTCGGGCTCCGTGCCGATGGCTACAGTCCCGACCCAGGAGAATGGGCCCAGGAGATCGCTCCTCGTCTGGCGGTGAAGCGGTTCCTCGGCGGTGGAGACCTCGCCGTAAAGGTGGCGGTCGGCCGCTACACACAGTTCGTGCACTCGCTGCGGGACGAGGAGCTGCCGCTCGGCCTCGACTTCTGGGTGCTGGCCGGGGAACGCTCCCCGCACACGATCTCGGACCAGCTTCAGGTCGGCATTGAAGGGTACCGCGGCATCGACTGGTTCTGGTCGTTGGAGGGATACGTCCGCTCCTTCGATGGAGTCGTGACGTTCAACACCGCCGAAGACCCGAACGATGACCTGGACGACATCCTGTCCGGGGACGGCCTCTCGTACGGGGTCGATCTCATGGTGAGGAGGGAGACCGGTGCGGTGACCGGATGGCTGGCCGTTTCGTACCTCGAGGCGGACCGCACCTTTCCGGACCCCCTGTCACCGCTGCCAGGCCAACCGGAAGTCTCGTACTCCCCGATCTTCGACCGCCGCATCGACATGGACTTCGTCCTCAGATACCCCGCACCCTGGGGCTGGGAGGGCGGCATCCGCTGGAACCTCGGTACGGGTACCCCTTACACGAACGTGCTCGGCACGTATCAGTACTACGAGACCCGCTACGTCGAGGGCCGTGGCCTGGTGTGGTCGGGCGCGCCTGGCCCCGACGCGGACCCCGACGCGGACCCCGATGATGACGGGGATTACGGTGTCGTCCTCGGGGATCGAAACTCGTCCCGGTACCCGGTCTACCACCGGCTCGACTTGAGCTTCCGCCGCACCTCCGAGAAGTCGTGGGGCACGCTCACCCCTTACGTGAGCCTCCTCAACGTTTACAACCGGCGGAATGTGCTCTTCTACTTTTTCGAGTATCAGAAGAGCCCCCCCGTGAGATCGGGCGTGTCGATGTTTCCCCTGCTGCCCACCTTCGGTCTGGAGGTGCGGTTCTGATGTGTCAACGGCCCAACGTGCTCCGATTCATATGCCTCGCGGCCCCAACCGTCCTGGCCGCCTGTGACCTCGAGGAGATCTTGATCGTCGAGGTCGAAGATGTAGTGGTCGCCGAGATCTACGTGAACCTCGCCGAGGACCCGACCGAGAATGAGGTCCGGGCCTACCTGCACTACACCGTCGGTGCACCCGGATCGGGCGGCGACGAGCTCACGAATGCTCGGATCGTCGTAAGTCGCTCCGACGGCCTCACGCTCGACCTGGGGGTGAACGAGCTCGACGCTTGCCTAGACTCCCTACCGACCGTGGGGGATGGAGTCTGCTTCCTCGCCAATCCCGCGCAGACTCCGAACCTCAGCCCGGGCGATCAACTCGAGGTCCAGGTCACGCTCGCCGACGGGGGAACCCTCTTTGGGGCTACGCACGTGCCATCCTCCTTCCAGATCGACGGCATACCGACGGCCTGCCGGCTCGATCCCGACACGCTCCTACCCCTCCTCTGGTCCAGCTCGGACGGGGCGTGGGCCTACGTGAGCGAGACATCGATTTCGGGCCTGACCGCTGCACTCGAGCCCGAAGGGATCGTGGTGGAAGAGGACAACGACCCGCTCCATCTCCTGGGCCTCTCCATATCGGACCAGGACACGACGACCGTCTTTCCCAGTGAATTCGGGGTCTTCGACCGCTTCGACCTGGACCACGACGTGGCGACCCGGCTGCAGGAGGGGCTGCCCGATTCGACGACCGCGGAAGTGTCGATCACGGCAGTCGAGGGGAACTACGTGAACTGGGCACGGGGCGGGAACTTCAACCCGTCCGGACAGGTGAGAGTGCCGAGTCTCCGCGGAGACGGTACCGGCGTTTTCGCCGCGACGGTGAGCCGGCGCTTCGTCGTGGTCAGCTCGGATCAGGCGATCCCTATGCCGGACTGCCCGATACCGAATCCGTCGTAGCCAGCGCCCGGGACGGGCGCCGCAGGGCGGCCAGATCCAAGCCACTCGTCAAGAAGGTCAGAGGCGCGTAACATTGCTCGGAGGCGAGCCGATCCGTGCCCGGAATAGGACTCGGTGGTTAATGCACCAACCGCGGCGATAAAAGCCGGCAGGAGGAATCATGATCAACTCGATGAGAGGAATCGTTCTGAGCAGCGTCTTTGTCGCAACTGCTTTCACTGGCGTACAGGCGCAGCAGGGCCTGTCGATCGAGCAGGTCAAAGACGGGCTCTATGCTATCATCGGTAGCGGTGGAAACGTCGGTGTACGTGTTACGTCTGAGGGAGTGATTCTGATCGACGACAAATTTCCGCGAAATTTTGCCGAGATCCAGGAACTGGTCGGCACGGTAAGCGATCAACCGGTCAGATACGTCCTCAACACGCATCATCATGGCGACCACTCAGGTGGCAATGTGGAGTACATCAACATCGCCGAGATCATTGCTCACCAGAATGCCAGAGACAACATGGTGAGAGGCGACCAGGATGCGCCGCCAAGAGTGGTTTTTACCGATCAGACCGCCGTTTATCTCGGTGGCATCGAGGTCCGAGCTTTTTACATGGGCCGTGGACACACCAATGGGGATGCGGTGATCTATTTTCCCGATCTGAGAACGGTGCATGGAGGTGATCTGCTCCATGGCATCGCACCATTTATCGACTATGGCAATGGCGGTAGCAGCGAAGGTTGGGTCTCTACCATGAACAACATTTTAGCACTCGACTTCGACACGGCGATTCCGGGGCACGGCGCCATCATGGATCGAAGTGATGTGATGAATTTTCGCAATCAGATGGAAGCGGTTCGTGCCCGTATGGCGGATCTGATCCGGTCGGGTATGCCCAAAAGCCAGGCATCCGATCGTATAAGGACGCAAGAACTCAGCTGGACCATGGCGGAAAATGGCCTGTTCATGGGAAGAAGCATTCCGGGCTTCTATGATGAGATCGAGGCCGGGCTGCCGTAGAAGTCATTTGGAAATCGGCAGGCCGGAAGACGCTATTCAGTCAGGTTCAGGGAGGCCGGGCGCGGTCCAACCTGGCCTGCGACTAGTTCCAGACTGCATTCGCGACAGCACCTCACTCACGTAGTCCTTCGGAGCCGATTCCTTTGGCGGAGTCGATTCCTTTGGCGGAGTCGATTCCTTTGGCGGAGTCGATTCCTTTGGCGGAGCCGATCCCCTTGGCGGAGCCGATTCCTTCGACGGATCCGATGGCTTCTCAGGGGTGTGGGGCCGGGGAGGTTGCGAAGTTCTCGAGACCGAGTCGCCGACGGCCTTGGCCCCGAGTTCTTCTTCATCCACGCACTGGATTTCCGGGACAGCGGCCACGAACGCGTTCGAAGCCTGGAGGACGGCCACAACGGATGCCCGTTCGAACGAATCACCGGAGAACGCCACACCCGACGACAGTGTCCTGCGACCGTCCACCATCGCCTCAACGAGCACCACCACCCCGTCGCCGCCTCGCCCCCTGAAGCGACGCACATCCTTGAGCGCCAGAGCTACTTGCCTTCCTCCCTTCCGCATGAGCCCACCGATGGCGTCCAGGGTCGCCTCGCCCAGCGGCCGCAGGAGTGCCCCACCCCCCCCATTCGCCTCACACCGCCCGTCAAACGAGCCTCCTCTTCCCACGATACGTACGCCGACCTCCTGCTTCCCTCCCATCTTGGCCACGATGTGGAGGTCCACGAGAGCGGGGCGGGACACATAAGCCGACGAGGCATCGGCGGGTGTACTCGGCGACGTAGGGCGGAGAACGCGCTCCAACTCCTCTCGGGAAAGGCGGCTCTGGGCCACGGTGATCTGGTCCGACCTGACCCTGAGGCCGAGACCCTCCTCGAGGAGAGTTATCACCATTCGGGAGACTTCCGGTCTCGATAGCTCCGCAGTAGCCAGAATGTGAATTCGACACCCTCGCACGCTGTCGAGGACCATATGGGCGGAAGCGATTGGCCCCGCCGATTCCAGGAGCGACTCAGCCTGTTGACGGAGTATCCCGCCCGAGCCGACTGCTCCAGCTGGCTCTAGTGGCTCTAGTGGCTCTAGTGGCTCCACTGGCTCCGCCGGCTCCACTGGCTTCACTGACTTCACTGGCTCCACTGGCTTCACTGGCTCAGTTGGCCCTGTGGCCTGATCTCCCCCCATCGACAATCGGGTGACCCTGCGAGCCGTGGCCTCGAGTGTCGCACGAACAACTGCCGGGCCGGACGGGCCCGTCAACGGCCAGGAAGCGATCAGCGGCGCCGAATGCCCGGACATCGTTACCACTACCACGGCCACGCGCGAGGCACCGAGCGAAAATTCGGATACGCTCTCGAGCGAAAGGGTCGGCCCGGATCCTTTAGATGCGAATCGAACGTAGGACCCGAGAGCACTCAGGGTGGCCAAAGCCGGTACCCGATTTCTTCCTGGCGAGTCGGCTTTCCCTGACGCCCCCCCGGCAAAACGCTTACCCGCGAGACCGAGGGTCAGCTCGACTCCGATGACCCCCGGGCTGACGTCACGCACCTGGTGAGCTATGAGCCTGATGGAGCCATTTTCGGAGGTAGTGGGGGAGGCCGCTACAGGGTCCTCGTTTCTCCCGGACTGGAGGTGTGGAGACCCGTCGCCCACCGACTCGACTTGGATATGAAATAAGGCTCCGAGCGGAAAATCGGCGGCGTCCCTGTCGAGCGCAGCACGCGCTGCCCCGAGAATTTCTGATGGATGCGGATCTTGCTCGACCAGAAGGCGCACCTCCGCCGCACGGCCGATGTCATCCTCTATGGAGGCGGAAAGCACGCCCGGCAACCTCGCCAAAAGGCGCTCGGCCTCCACCATCCTGGTCGAAGAATTGCCCACTCCCGGAGGCTCCTAAAGCAACGTCCCAAAGGTAGGAGCAATGATTCTTGGGACAGGATCGGGTTTGTGCAAGTTTGTGTGAGTGGAGGTGCCTGCACATGGTGTAGGGGCTTGGATTGAGCCCCTAACCGCATGGCAGAGTATCAGGGAGTCTCGAAGAACCTCCGCAGTCCGGGGTCAGTGACGGCGGGGACAAACCTCTCGCGGTCGGCCCAGATCCGCTTCTGCGTGACGTCGGTCCCGCTCGAATCCGTGTAGGCCACCGCAAGTGCCACGACCTCTTCAACCGGGAACGGCGAACTCGACGCCAGCTCGGCGAGATCATCATAACCGGGGTTGTCCGAGGCAATCCACAGGGAGAGCTGCTGGATCACTGGTTCGAGCAGGGGCTGAAGGTTCATCCCCTGATATAGCCACATTACGTTGCGCATGCCGATGCGCTCGTCGGCCGATTGGATTTCGAACACGTCCTGCGGATCGGGGCTCGGCAGGTTTCCCTGTACGTTACGGGCAAGGACCGACCAGGCCTGGAGGCCATCGTCGAGGAGAACGGCCACTCCGTCTCTGCGTGCGATCAAGTCGCTCGCTCGACCCGGAGTCTCGAAGTACGTTCCCACCGGGAGTGTGATCACCATCGGTTCGGGCCTGGTCCTCCTGAGCATAAGGGTGACCGCATCCGGTCCCAGATCCGAGGTACTTACCTCGATATGGCCTTCGCTGATCGCCTCGAGGACATCGTAATCCGCCATGACCTGACTGGGCTCGACACCAGCAGGGCCATCCCGACCCGCAGTCCGGTCTCCGCGAGCGGGTCGGAAGATGAACAGGTGTTGACTCGGCAGGAACTCGTGCAGCTCGACCAGGTCGAACCCCGCCGGTCCCCACTCGCTCAGGACCTGGCGGACCGACATCCGGTGATCACCCCTGATGTGGTCGCCCGTGCCGTCCTCGACCCGATACTCGAGCAGAGCCACCCTTCCGTCGGGCTTCAGCGCCTGGCGCATCTTGGCGAGCATGGCCTCGTGGTTCCCGAACTCGTGATACACGTCGACAAGCAGGATCCAGTCGATCTCGCCCTCGGGAAGCTTCGGGTCATCGAATTCGCTGAGGACGGGCACGACGCCGGTCACACCCTCCTCTTCGACGTAACCTTGTAGGATCTCCAGCATCTCGGGCTGGATGTCCACGGCGTAGACCGTGCCCCTCGGAGCCACGAGCCTGGCGATCCTGCGGGTGAAGAATCCGGAGCCGGCTCCGATGTCCGCGACGACGTCGCCGTCCTCGAGGCCCATCATGGCCACCATCGCGTCGGGCATCTCTTCTGCGACGCGCTCGGGGCGTTCGAGCCAACCGGCTCCCTGATAACTCATGAACGGCGCTGCGACGCGCGCGGGGAGCTCTACGGGCAGCACCTGCGCCGAGGCTGAATTCAGCCCGACGAAGAGCAACCCGACGCAAATAAACATATACACGCTGCGCGTCCGTGTGCGCGACTCGTAGGGCGAAGGCGCGATCGAATTCTTCACTGATAACATGACAAGCTCCCGTGACGCTTCAGGCGTGGCGGTCATTCTGAGCCTGGAGGGCAAGTTAGGGCGCGATGGTGGATCGGCCCAGGGGAGTGCGGATCCCTGCTAAAGAAGCTCGGGGGGCCGATACCTGAGGAAGAAGACACCCTCCCGGCCACTGGAGACCACGATCGTCCCACTCTCGAAAAACGGGTAGTTCGACCAAGATCCGCCGAACCCCGGGGAATCGCTCCCCGGGACCGTGTCCAGGAAGCCGACCTCGAAGGGGTTCACCGGGTCACTGACGTCCAGGATGCGTAGCCCGCTCGTGTAGTTCGACTGGTACATCAGATTACCCTTGATGTACAGGTTGTGGTCACTCGAGAAGACCTCGCCGAAGTGTTCCTTCGCCAGGATCGGATCATCGAGGTCGGCCACATCCCAGATCATGGTGCGTGCGCCCTCCCATGTGGAGGTGGTATCGCGCCGTGCCGAGAGCTCATCAAGCTCGTCGCTCAGGAAGAAATACCGTTGGTCCTCGGTGAGCCAACCCTGGTGCGCGTAGGCTACGTTGGGGTAGGCGGCGATCGAGATCGAGATGGGATTGTCCTTGTCGGTCACATCGGCGATGGAGAGCGCGGTCTCGTTGGAGCCGAAGCAGATCTCCCTTCCAACGTGCTCGGCGTCCGGACCCTGGTAGATGACGCACTGTGCGTCGTGCGTGTATCCCGTTCCGGCACGTCCGGTCGTGCCGTCCTGGAAGCACCCGACGAACGTGGGCTCGGTCGGAGTGTTGATATCGATCATGTGGAGCCCACCACCGCACGTCTCTCCGCCGGAGCCCGAGCCGAGGGCATACGCGACGCCGGTACTCTCATTGATCGCGATGTTATGAGCGCTCGCAATACGCTGGTACAACGCGTTCGGCAGGAACGCTGCGGGCTCCCTGGCCACGTCACGCAGTCGCGTGAGGTCGAACACCTGCATTCCGTGCGGACCGGCGCCATCGGCGACAACAAAGACATGATTGTCGAACACCTTCATGTCCCGCCACGAGGACGCTAGAGAACCGGGGGTCTTCCGTAGGCTGCCCAGGTACACGGGATCGGTCGGGTCGGAGATATCGACGAACGCGGTGCCATTCGAGCGGCCCACGATCGCATACTCACGGCCCGTCTGTGGGTCGGTCCAGCCCCAGACGTCGTTGGTTCCGACCCCGCGAGTTCCCCCGATCGCATCGGTGGGGAGGAAGGAGAGAATGTCCACCCGCGAGCAGCCGAACTGATCGGCAGTACCCAGCTCGCCACAGGCGACCTCACCCCCGGTTATCGCGGGCAAGCCGGGTCTCCCCGGGATCAGAAGTTTGGACTCGGACGCCCAGTCACCCGCCTGCGATCGCATCACCACCACGGACCCGAGACCTTCGTCGTCGCCTGGCTGCCCGATGATCGCCAGATCACCGGCCGTCGCGATCGTGGCGCCGAACCGATCCTCCAAGTCCACATCGATAGAGTTTCCGAAGGTACGGGCCTCGCGGAACTCCCCCGAATCGGCATCATAAAAGAAGCGGTAAATCCTTCCTGCGCCGCCCGCACCCGGTGCCCCCACCCAAAGTTCACTCCCCTGGTCGTGAAATAGATGACCGAAGAAGGAATTCGGACGGCGATCGAATGCGGTGAGTGTGGTGCCACCAACCCAGTCACCCGTTGCCGATCGCGTGAACGTGTATGCGGCGCCCTCCGCACCGTCACGCCCCGGGAGTCCCAGAAGTGCCATTCCCTGGAACCAGCCCACACCAATGGTTCCGGCTCCCGGGCGGCCGGGCAAACCGATGTCACCGGGCTGGGATTCCCCCTCTGCCAAGGCGAGTCGCACTTCCTGGAACCAAGCCCCCTCATCGTCCTGCGAAAACACGTACGCGGCCCCCGAGCCCCCCTCCCCGGCGAAGGACCCCACGATGAGCCGCTCGCCGTTGTAATCGAGGCCCCAGCCGAAGAATTCACGCGGTGCGGGGGCGTCGGGTTGTAGCACCGTCTGCTCGACCCAGGCGCCCCTCCCGTCTCGCTCGAAAACCCAAACGGCGCCGACCCCTCCAAATCCGAGGGAGGATACGAAGAACATGTTGTCATAGAGCTGACCAAACCGGCCGAATGCTTCGCCCTCGTTGAGGCTGTCCGGCTGAACCATCGCGTCGAACGTCCAATCGGCGCCCTCCCGACGATAGGACCAAACCGTGCCGGTCGAGTTCTCATACAGAGTGCCCCCAATCAACAAGGAGCGGTTATCCATGGCGATAAAACGGCCGAAGTAGTCGGCGCGGCGCCCAGGTGCCGGCGCCCTCATCGTACCGGCTTGCTCCCATCCGTCGGCAGACGGTCTGTAGCGGTAGATCGTGGCCGGCCTCCGCTGGTTGAGCGGTTCCCCGATCAGGATCTCATCATCCCCGATTGCGACCGCCGCACCGAACTCCTGCGCTTGAAGGGGGGCGGAGAGCACCAATAATATCACAAGCAGCTTGGGAAGTGCCTGGTCACTGCTCCAGAAGAAGTTCCGCTGCATGTTCGTCTCGCAACTGTGAGGGGAATGCGACGCTTCAGTCGTGGATAGTCATCGGGGACGATTATAAATCGTCGAACAGCTCCTCCATGCGCCGCCGGGTCCGTTCGTCGGGCAACCCCCCGATACCGGCGCCCATGTTGTCGACGAGGTGCTCGGGATCCCCGGTAGCCGGAATGATGACCGTCACCGCTGGATGCGCCAGGATGTACTTGAGAAAGAACTGCCCCCAGCTGCGGCAATCGAATTCGGCCGCCCAATCCGGAAGCGCTCGGCCGCTCGCCGCGCCGAAGAGCCGGCCCACGTTGAACGGCTCGTTCACCACCACCGCGATCCCTCGATCCTGCGCCAGGGGAAGGAGACGATCGGCGGCTTCACGCTCGCCGAGCGAGTAGTTGACCTGGACGAAGTCGAGCTCCTCGGTCCGCAGCACCTGCTCCATCTGCTCGTATTGTCGTCCGAAGGAGGTCGTTACGCCCACGTACCGGGTGCGACCCTCCTCCTTCGACTGTCGGATCGTCCTCAAGTGGATGTCCGTGCCCCGCAAGTTGTGCACCTGGTTCAGGTCGATCCTGTCGCGCCCCCAGTCCCGGAACGACCCCGCCTGCTGATCAAGCCCGGCCTGCCGCCCTCCACGCGTCGAGATCTTGGTGGCGAAGAAGAGGTCGTCGTGGATTCCGAGCTCCTGAGTGATCTGGCCGGCCACCTGCTCCGACGTGCCGTAGGACGGAGCCGTATCGAAGAAGCGCCCCCCCATTTCGTGGAAGAGTCGCACCACGTCACCCAACGTGACCCACTCCGGATTCGGCGGGCCCACGTTGAACGTACGCGCGCTACCGAGCCCCACGGCGGGAATCATCTCACCCGAAGAGGGGATGGTACGCATGAGCTGCGGCTGCTGCTGAGAGAAGGCCGGCAGCTCACTCAGCAGCAGGCCGGCCCCAGCCCCCGCGCTGATCTTGAGCATCCTTCGACGCGAGATCTTCATGTCGTCACCTCGTAGACAGTACGAACCCCCCTCCGGCAATCACCGCAAGATGAGATCCGGTGCACCGAGTGGGCAAGGTGGGGGCAGATCCCGCCATCCCCGCGTCCCCGCGTCGAGGCCGAAGTTTCCGGCATGAGGAGCCGTAGGTCAGAGGCCGGCCCGGGGCTGGAGGCCATCGAGGCGACATCACGTCACCCGAGAAATCGTCAAGCCGTCGCCCGCGTTCTGGAGCGGGTGCGCACCCGCATCCGGGCCCGACACCTGAGTCCACGCACCGAGAAGACATATCTCGGCTGGATCGAACGTTACATCGGCTTTCACGGTCGGCGGGATCCCGGACGGATGGGACGCGCGGAGATCGAAACATTCCTGGGCCACCTCGGAGCGGAGTTGGGACTCGGAGCCGCCTCACTGAACCAGGCCGCAGCCGCTGTCCTGTTCCTATACAGGGAGCTGTATCGGGAGGAGTACGGAGGAAGGGACGGGGTGGTGAGGGCCAAGCCGGTGCAATCGCTACCTCGGTATGCCACACCGGAGGAGGTGGGCGCCGTGATGACCCACCTCCCCAAGGTGCCTCGGATGGCCGCCATGTTCATGTACGGTTCCGGAAGCAGGCTCGCTGAGACGATGGCGATAAGGGTCAAAGACCTGAACCTCGTAAACCGGGAGCTCACCGTGCGGGCTGGAAAGGGAGCCAAGGACAGAGTGGTGCCAATCGCCAGACGTGCCGTCGAGGACATCGGACGTCAAATCGAGGCGGTAGCCCGACTACATACGCGGGACCTCGAGGCAGGAACCGGTTGGGCGCAACTCCCCGGAGCCCTAGCACGAAAGGACCCAGGGGCGGGCTGGGAAGTCGCGTGGCAGTACCTCTTCCCGAGCCAGAAGCTGACGAGAGACCCAAAGACGGGTCGGAGAGGCCGACTCTCCGTCCACCACACAACGATTCAACGCGCCATCAAGGCGGCAGTGCGAGAGGCCGGCATCAGCAAACCACTGTCTGCCCACGTGCTTCGAGCGTGCTTCGCCACCGAGATGATCCGCTCCGGCTGTGAGATTTCAACACTACAACGCCTCATGGGCCATCGGGACCTCAAGACCACGGCGAGATACCTCCACGTGGTGCACCGGCCGGGACTGAACATCGAGAGCCCACTGGATCGGCTACCGAATCGGCGGGTCTGAAATGTGAGGTCGGAAGGCGCAGTCCAATTACGTTGAGCTGCGCCGTCCAAGAGATTATTGCGGCGCAACGGATATCCGCTCCGCGAGACTCCAGACCGGACCGCTACTGGGATCCGCGTTGCGCTCAGGGTGGGGTGGCGCTCATGATGGGACCGGTAAAGAAGTACAATTAGAGTTATGGAGCCGGTGCTGAGGAGAAAAAGTGTGCGGACGTAGTTGAGTGAGTGTGACTTGGGTGCCTCTCATATTTCTGGCTGCGCCGGCGGCCGTTGCGCAAGCGCCCGACACGGTGCAGGTGACTGGCCGGTTGTTCTACGGGCCCGAGCGGGCTGCCGCTGGCCGCCACATGGTCGGCATCGTCGACGGACCATATGCGATGACGGACTCTCTGGGGCGCTTCAGCCTCCGAACTTTAGTCGGTGACTCCGCGGTCTTTTGGGCACAGTGTCGCGTCGAGCGGAGGCAATTCGGCCGTAACCTCGGCCCGTTCACCATTGGCCGCGATCGACTCAGCGCCGTGGAGCTCGAGCTTGATCCTCGTCTGTGCATCGAGCCCGATGAGACACGGCGATATGGCACGTTCAGCGGGCGCTATAGCTGGGGCTTCGAGCAAAGCGACTGGGTCCTCTGCGAGTCGCTTCCTGACCTAAGCGGAACCTGTCAACGACAATGGGACACTCTACGGGATTAATTAGAGAGCAATGTCCTGTGTGGTGAGGGAAGGGATGGGAGGATTGATGAAGACGGCCTCCGGGAGCGGTTTGGGCTTCGGCACACCTCTGACGAAGCGTTCGGGATGAGCGGCCCATGCTTCGCGGAGCACGGATTTCCTGCCGGCAATGACCTGATCGGCGTTCCCGAAGTGGACCTGCTCGGGGGTTAGCATCGAGATGCCGCCATGGCGGTGCTCGGCATTGTACCAGCGGAAGAACGATCGACAGAACGTCTTGGCTTGGCCCTGATCCCCGAACCGTCCGGGAAACGAGGGATGGTACTTCAAGGTTTTGAACTGAGCCTCGGAAAACGGGTTGTCATCCGACACCTGAGGCCGGCTCAACGAGCGGGTCACGCCGAGGTCAGCGAGAAGTTGAGCGGTGCATTGGCTCGTCATTGGAGCTCCCCGATCCGAGTGCAGGGTCAGGACCCGGGGCTGGACGCCATGCTTCAGGCAGCTCTGCTGGATCAACCGGCCGGCCAGGGCCGAGTTCTCCCGGTCCGCCACCATCCAGCCCACGACGTAGCGGCTGTAGATGTCCATGATGACGTAGAGGTAGTAATAGCTCCACTTCTTCGGCCCGAGCAGCCGCGTGATATCCCAGGACCACACCTGGTTCGGCGCCGTGGCCATCAACTCGGGCTTCTTGTACTCGGGATGGGTGCGCTGCGCCCGGCGTTCCTGAACCGGCACCTCGGAGGCCAGAACACGATACATCGTGCGTTCGCTGCACAGGTAGACCTCTTCGTCGAGCAGCGTGGCCACCACCTCGGCGGGTGAGCGGTCCACGAACCGCTCCGAACACAGCGTGTCGAAGACCTCGCCTCGTTCCGTCTCGCTCAATGCCCGGGCGGGCGTCGGGCGGGGCTGCTGTTGCCCGGTTGATGGGCCTCGACGACGGTACAACGTCGATCGGGAGACCTCGAGGGCCGCGCACGCCGGTTTTACACCGACGTGCTTAGCCAGCTCATCGGCCGCCTTCAAGAGTTTGTCCCGTCGTCGAGGCTTATCCCCAGCAGCCCCGCAACTTTTCCCTGCACGTCGATGATCAGGTGTGCCTTCCTGAGCTCATTCTCGAGCCGTGCGTTTCGCCGCTCCAGCTTGCGTACCTTCTCATCCAGCGGATTTCGCTCCGGCTTGCGGCCGCGTTTCTTCGACAGGGCCTTCAGCGACCCGCTATGCGCCGCCTTGCGCCACGTCGTCAGGTGCGACGAGTACAGGCCCTCTCGCCGCAGGACTTGACCCACCTCGCCGGGCTCGGTGCACCGGTCCGCTTCTTCGACGATCCGCAGCTTGTACGACGGACTGAACCGCCGCCGTAGCGGCCTATCTACTACCTCCGGGTCCGCAGGAGCTGCCGCGCTTCGCTTGGCCTCCCCGGTTCCAGGGGCACTACCATTCTCTTCCATTCTCTCTCGCAGTCCCAACATGTTCGTTTTCTCTGCCTTCGCCCTACTCTAATTCTTTGCGTGCTCCGTGTCTCACGTACGTTGGCAGAGAGGGCTCTGGAGTTCTCAATGGGTTTGGAACGGAACCTGTCAACGACAATGGGACACTCTACGGGATTAATTAGAGAGCAATGTCCTGTGTGGTGAGGGAAGGGATGGGAGGATTGATGAAGACGGCCTCCGGGAGCGGTTTGGGCTTCGGCACACCTCTGACGAAGCGTTCGGGATGAGCGGCCCATGCTTCGCGGAGCACGGATTTCCTGCCGGCAATGACCTGATCGGCGTTCCCGAAGTGGACCTGCTCGGGGGTTAGCATCGAGATGCCGCCATGGCGGTGCTCGGCATTGTACCAGCGGAAGAACGATCGACAGAACGTCTTGGCTTGGCCCTGATCCCCGAACCGTCCGGGAAACGAGGGATGGTACTTCAAGGTTTTGAACTGAGCCTCGGAAAACGGGTTGTCATCCGACACCTGAGGCCGGCTCAACGAGCGGGTCACGCCGAGGTCAGCGAGAAGTTGAGCGGTGCATTGGCTCGTCATTGGAGCTCCCCGATCCGAGTGCAGGGTCAGGACCCGGGGCTGGACGCCATGCTTCAGGCAGCTCTGCTGGATTGACCGGCCTCCAATAGTGGTACCACCTACTGTGTTAGTCCAAGGGCCTCCTGAAGCCTGGGGTGAGGGCGGTTAAGCTTGGGCAGATTCAAGAAGAAGGGATCGGGCCGTAGCGCTTCGGGGGCCGGTGGTCGGTAGCGGAGCGAGCTGTGGGGTCGGATGGTGTTGTACTCCCGCCGCCACTGTTCGATGAGCACTTTCGCCTCCTCCAACGAGTAGAAGATCTCCCGCTTCAGGACTTCTTCGCCCAGCGTCCCGTTGAAGCTTTCGTTGTAGCCATTCTCCCACGGGCTACCCGGCTCGATATACAGCGTCTTCACCTCGACCCGCTCGAGCCACTCACGAACCACCTTGGCCGTGAACTCCGGACCGTTGTCGGACCGGAGATTGGCCGGTGGACCATGCTCGACAAAGAGCTCACTGAGCGTCTGCAACACATCGTCCGCCCTGAGCCTTCGGGCCACTACGATCGCCAGACACTCCCGGCTGTATTCATCCAACACCGTCAGCATCTTCAGCGGCCGACCGTCGTGCGTCCGATCCGCCACGAAGTCATACGCCCAGACGTGATGGCGGTACAAGGGTCGAAGCCGGATGCATGAGCCGTCCGTCAACCAGAGCCGGCCCCGTTTGGGCTGTTTCTTGGGCACTTTCAGGCCCTCCTCTCTCCAGATCCGCTCCACCCGCTTGTGGTTCACCACCCAGCCCTCCGCCCTCAACATCCCTGTAACCATCCGGTACCCGTAGCGACCGAACCGACCCGCCACCTTGACCACGTCCGCTCGTAGCGCCGCTTCATCAGCCCCTCTCTTCCGACTCCTCCGTTGGTAGTGTCGCGATATTTGTGTAAAAGGGGGTGAGGGGTCCGGGGAGGGTGGACAGCCGGGGAAAGAGAGAGGAAGCTCCTTGTGAATGTTCATCATCACATGAACCCGGGGAGTCCGGGCCTGCGCCAGCAGGTCCGGAACCGGAAAGGAGCTTCCTCATGGAAAAGATGGTTGAAGTTGAGCGGGCCACGCAAGATGAGTTACGGCAGGATTTAAAGTCGTTGTTTCAGGGCGCGATCCGTGTGACGCTCGAGATGGTGCTGGAGGAGGAGTTGAAAGCGATGGTCGGAGCGCGTCGTTTCGAGCGGGTCGGCAGCCGGAAGGACCACAGGAACGGCACGTACCTCAGGCGCCTGCTCACGAGCTTGGGTCAGATCGACGTGATGGTGCCGCGCAGCCGGGAAGGCGGCTCGCCCGCCGACGTGATGGGCCGCTACCGGCGCAGGAGTGAAGAAGTGGACGAGATGATGGTGGAGGCTTACGTGAGCGGTGTGTCGCAGCGCAAGATGGGCGACGTGACCGAAGCACTGCTGGGTGAGCGCGTGGGACGCTCGACGGTGAGCCGGGTCGCGAAGCGGCTCGATGGGGCCGTAGAAGCGCTGCGGAGCGCACCCATCGAGGGGCCTCACCCCTATCTGTATCTGGACGCGACGTTCCTCGATGCGCGCTGGGCCAGGAAGGTCGAGAACGTGAGCGCGCTCGTGGCCTACGCGGTGGATCCGGACGGTCACCGCCGGCTCCTGGCCATCACGCTAGGCCCTGAGGAGTCAGAGGACAGTTGGTCCGAGCTCCTCAAGCAGCTCCTGGAGCGAGGTCTCAGCGGCGTCGAACTGGTGATCGCCGACGAGCACGCGGGCCTGGCGGCTGCGGTGCGCCGCTTCTTGCCTGAGGTGCGCCGCCAGCGCTGCACCGTGCACCTGCAACGCAACGTGCTGGCCAAGGTCCCGCATCGCCTGCGCAAGCGTGTGGCGCGCGAGGCTGCCGCCGTCTTCCGGGCCCCCGGGCTCGCTGAGGCGAAGAAGCGCCTGGCCGAGATCACGACGCGCTGGCAAGAGGAGCTCCCCGAGGCAATGAAGGTGCTCGAGCGGGGCTTCACGGCCGCCACCCAGTTCTACGCGTTCCCCGAGCCCCACTGGGCCAGGCTACGCACCACGAACAGCCTCGAGCGCCTGCACACCGAGATCAAGCGTCGGATCCGGAGCGCCGGCGCCTTCCCCGACCGAGCCAGTGCGCTCCGCCTCATCACCGCGGTTGCTCTGAGGACTACTGCGGTCTGGAGCGAACGCCGCTACCTCGATCTCACACTTCTCGAACCGAAGGAGGTCGCCAACGCAGCCTAACCGAAGCATCGAGGAGCTTCCTCTCACTTTTACACACAACTCGGGACTTGACCCCTCCGTTGTGTCGATCGAGCCTGGCCCAACACCTCGCACGCTCGCCTCTCGCTCACCCCGAGCCGCTGCTGGACCCGCACCACACAGCGCCTCCGCCGCTCGGGGCTTAGAAGTTTCCCTTTGACGCTTCCTTCAGGATCATGTTGTCCACCGTCAGATCGGCCACCGCCCGCTTCAGTCGCTGGTTCTCCTTCTCGAGCTCCTTCAGACGCTTCGCCTGACTCGTCTTCATCCCCCCGTACTCCCTCCGCCACCGGTAGTACGTCTGCTCGCTCACCCCTAGATCCCGGATCACCTCTTTCATCGACTTCCCGTTGGCGAGCCCCACTTCCGCCCGCCGTAGCCCGTTGATGATCTGCGCTGCCGTGTAGTTCTTCCGTGCTGCCATCTCGACCTCCTCCCGGTCTCGACCCGCCCAGATTCTAACACTGGACCTGGTCTCGTTTCAGGGGGCTAGGTCAGAGCCGGTTGATCGTGAACATCTCGCTGAGGCCTTCGCGTAGGCTGGCCGAGGCCGAGGGGTGGTCGCGCTCGAGCCATCGGGCGAGCTGCTCGAGCTTCTGCTCGCCCTGCTTCGCGTCCAGCTTCATCGCCGCCCGGAACGCCGCCTTCACCTGAGGATGCTGATCCTTCGGCAGATGACCCAGCACGTTGCGGAGCTTGTGGTTGCGGCAGCGCTGGATGGGGTGACGTTGGCCGAACACCTTCTCGATCGCCTTCCTGAGCGCTTTCGAGCCATCGATCACGAACAGCCGCCGCCTGCCCGGGTCCAGGCCGCGCTCGACCAGATCCTCTAGGAGCGCGCTGGTCACCTCGGCGTTCTCACTCGCTCCTTCCCTCACGCCCAGCACGTGCTTCTTTCCGTCTGAGTCCACGCCTACCGCAGCAAGCACGTGGTGCGAGCCCATCTGGATCCCGTCCAGGTAGATCACCAGCAGGTCCCACGCATCCAGCCGGCGCTCCATCAGCTCCTTCAGCACGCGCTCCGAGGCCTCGACCGTCTCACGGCTCACCGCCGACTTGCTCACCCCGACCGTGGTCGGCGGTAGTGTCGCGATATTTGTGTAAAAGGGGGTGAGGGGTCCGGGGAGGGTGGACAGCCGGGGAAAGAGAGAGGAAGCTCCTTGTGAATGTTCATCATCACATGAACCCGGGGAGTCCGGGCCTGCGCCAGCAGGTCCGGAACCGGAAAGGAGCTTCCTCATGGAAAAGATGGTTGAAGTTGAGCGGGCCACGCAAGATGAGTTACGGCAGGATTTAAAGTCGTTGTTTCAGGGCGCGATCCGTGTGACGCTCGAGATGGTGCTGGAGGAGGAGTTGAAAGCGATGGTCGGAGCGCGTCGTTTCGAGCGGGTCGGCAGCCGGAAGGACCACAGGAACGGCACGTACCTCAGGCGCCTGCTCACGAGCTTGGGTCAGATCGACGTGATGGTGCCGCGCAGCCGGGAAGGCGGCTCGCCCGCCGACGTGATGGGCCGCTACCGGCGCAGGAGTGAAGAAGTGGACGAGATGATGGTGGAGGCTTACGTGAGCGGTGTGTCGCAGCGCAAGATGGGCGACGTGACCGAAGCACTGCTGGGTGAGCGCGTGGGACGCTCGACGGTGAGCCGGGTCGCGAAGCGGCTCGATGGGGCCGTAGAAGCGCTGCGGAGCGCACCCATCGAGGGGCCTCACCCCTATCTGTATCTGGACGCGACGTTCCTCGATGCGCGCTGGGCCAGGAAGGTCGAGAACGTGAGCGCGCTCGTGGCCTACGCGGTGGATCCGGACGGTCACCGCCGGCTCCTGGCCATCACGCTAGGCCCTGAGGAGTCAGAGGACAGTTGGTCCGAGCTCCTCAAGCAGCTCCTGGAGCGAGGTCTCAGCGGCGTCGAACTGGTGATCGCCGACGAGCACGCGGGCCTGGCGGCTGCGGTGCGCCGCTTCTTGCCTGAGGTGCGCCGCCAGCGCTGCACCGTGCACCTGCAACGCAACGTGCTGGCCAAGGTCCCGCATCGCCTGCGCAAGCGTGTGGCGCGCGAGGCTGCCGCCGTCTTCCGGGCCCCCGGGCTCGCTGAGGCGAAGAAGCGCCTGGCCGAGATCACGACGCGCTGGCAAGAGGAGCTCCCCGAGGCAATGAAGGTGCTCGAGCGGGGCTTCACGGCCGCCACCCAGTTCTACGCGTTCCCCGAGCCCCACTGGGCCAGGCTACGCACCACGAACAGCCTCGAGCGCCTGCACACCGAGATCAAGCGTCGGATCCGGAGCGCCGGCGCCTTCCCCGACCGAGCCAGTGCGCTCCGCCTCATCACCGCGGTTGCTCTGAGGACTACTGCGGTCTGGAGCGAACGCCGCTACCTCGATCTCACGCTTCTCGAACCGAAGGAGGTCGCCAACGCAGCCTAACCGAAGCATCGAGGAGCTTCCTCTCACTTTTACACACAACTCGGGACTTGACCGTGTCGGCCATCTCACCGATCACACGGCCGTACTTCCGCGTGCTCACCCCCGCCATCAGGACCTCGAGCATCCGATCCGCCACGGCGCCCGGTCTCCGCATCGCTGCGTACGCCGGCACCTCGACCTCGCCACCCTCCCCAGCGCCCCGGCGCCTGAGCCGTGGCCGCTCCACACGCACCTTCCGGTCCGACAGGTAAACCACACCACCCTGCCGGCCATACCACACCGTGTCGTCTTCCGCTCGTGACCGACCTGCCTGCTTCACGCCTGCCACACCCTCGGCGCTCATCTCCAGCACCGCTTCGATCGTCGCTCGTCCCATCACCTGGATGACTTCGTCGATCGCGACCTCCGTCTGCTCCACGAGCTCAAGCATCGGAAGCAGAAACTGCCCCTCCCGCTTCAGGAACTCCCTGATCGCGCGCTTGTCCGCCCGATCCCTTACCTCGTACGTTCTCTTCATCGTGGTGGCTCCGTGTTGGGGTTTTTGCCTACCCGAGCCTATCGGCCCGGGACCCCCGGAGCCACCACTTTTCTTTCTCCCCTATCAGGAACCTTCAACTACGGTTGGGACAGCTTCCGCGCTTCGCTTGCGGTCACCACATTAGCCGCGCAGCAGAATCGCAGAGACGTTAGAGAGCCCTCGTCAGACGCTCGGACGAGGCCGGGTCCGTGATCGAATCCACGCGGCTATAGCTTCCTCATCGAGCTTGCTTGAGGCCACGGCCAACATCGTCTCGACCACTTCCTCTTCGGGGGCGATCAAGTCGAGCCCGTTGAGGCCAAGAAATATGACGGCCGCCAAGAACGAGAGCCTCTTGTTACCGTCTCGGAAGGGGTGACTGGAGCAAATTCCGAAAGCGTAGTCGGCGGCGAGGCGCGCCAAATCCGACTCCGGCTCATACGTCCACCTCTGCCTTGCTCGGGCTAGGGCTGACTCCAGCGCGTTCTCGTCGCGAATACCCATCAAGCCACCGTGCTCGCGAATCTGGTCGAGATGCACGGCCTCTATGACAAGCCGGGGAACCCACCGGGGCTCCGGCTGCGTCACTTAGCGAGTTCTCTGAGAGCCCCCCGGTACTGCTTCTGAGCCTCGGCCGCGATCGCGAGCCCTTCCTCCACATCTGGATCGTAGGGCGTGAGCAAAATCCCGTTCGCCGTCTCAACGGCCAGTACCTCGTCGCCCGCTTCAAGGTGGAGGCGCTCTGCCATATCCTTCGGCAGGGTGGCACCGACAGATCCCCCCATTCGGCGTAACCTCACATTTTGAACCATGGTCTTCCTCCAAAAGTAGCACCTTAATGCTACCAGGTTCCGGGCTCTCTAACAAGCGATTGCTGCAGTCGCGGTAGACATCTGACCTAGCCCCCTGAAACGAGACCAGGTCCAGTGTTAGAATCTGGGCGGGTCGAGACCGGGAGGAGGTCGAGATGGCAGCACGGAAGAACTACACGGCAGCGCAGATCATCAACGGGCTACGGCGGGCGGAAGTGGGGCTCGCCAACGGGAAGTCGATGAAAGAGGTGATCCGGGATCTAGGGGTGAGCGAGCAGACGTACTACCGGTGGCGGAGGGAGTACGGGGGGATGAAGACGAGTCAGGCGAAGCGTCTGAAGGAGCTCGAGAAGGAGAACCAGCGACTGAAGCGGGCGGTGGCCGATCTGACGGTGGACAACATGATCCTGAAGGAAGCGTCAAAGGGAAACTTCTAAGCCCCGAGCGGCGGAGGCGCGGTCAAGTCCCGAGTTGTGTGTAAAAGTGAGAGGAAGCTCCTCGATGCTTCGGTTAGGCTGCGTTGGCGACCTCCTTCGGTTCGAGAAGCGTGAGATCGAGGTAGCGGCGTTCGCTCCAGACCGCAGTAGTCCTCAGAGCAACCGCGGTGATGAGGCGGAGCGCACTGGCTCGGTCGGGGAAGGCGCCGGCGCTCCGGATCCGACGCTTGATCTCGGTGTGCAGGCGCTCGAGGCTGTTCGTGGTGCGTAGCCTGGCCCAGTGGGGCTCGGGGAACGCGTAGAACTGGGTGGCGGCCGTGAAGCCCCGCTCGAGCACCTTCATTGCCTCGGGGAGCTCCTCTTGCCAGCGCGTCGTGATCTCGGCCAGGCGCTTCTTCGCCTCAGCGAGCCCGGGGGCCCGGAAGACGGCGGCAGCCTCGCGCGCCACACGCTTGCGCAGGCGATGCGGGACCTTGGCCAGCACGTTGCGTTGCAGGTGCACGGTGCAGCGCTGGCGGCGCACCTCAGGCAAGAAGCGGCGCACCGCAGCCGCCAGGCCCGCGTGCTCGTCGGCGATCACCAGTTCGACGCCGCTGAGACCTCGCTCCAGGAGCTGCTTGAGGAGCTCGGACCAACTGTCCTCTGACTCCTCAGGGCCTAGCGTGATGGCCAGGAGCCGGCGGTGACCGTCCGGATCCACCGCGTAGGCCACGAGCGCGCTCACGTTCTCGACCTTCCTGGCCCAGCGCGCATCGAGGAACGTCGCGTCCAGATACAGATAGGGGTGAGGCCCCTCGATGGGTGCGCTCCGCAGCGCTTCTACGGCCCCATCGAGCCGCTTCGCGACCCGGCTCACCGTCGAGCGTCCCACGCGCTCACCCAGCAGTGCTTCGGTCACGTCGCCCATCTTGCGCTGCGACACACCGCTCACGTAAGCCTCCACCATCATCTCGTCCACTTCTTCACTCCTGCGCCGGTAGCGGCCCATCACGTCGGCGGGCGAGCCGCCTTCCCGGCTGCGCGGCACCATCACGTCGATCTGACCCAAGCTCGTGAGCAGGCGCCTGAGGTACGTGCCGTTCCTGTGGTCCTTCCGGCTGCCGACCCGCTCGAAACGACGCGCTCCGACCATCGCTTTCAACTCCTCCTCCAGCACCATCTCGAGCGTCACACGGATCGCGCCCTGAAACAACGACTTTAAATCCTGCCGTAACTCATCTTGCGTGGCCCGCTCAACTTCAACCATCTTTTCCATGAGGAAGCTCCTTTCCGGTTCCGGACCTGCTGGCGCAGGCCCGGACTCCCCGGGTTCATGTGATGATGAACATTCACAAGGAGCTTCCTCTCTCTTTCCCCGGCTGTCCACCCTCCCCGGACCCCTCACCCCCTTTTACACAAATATCGCGACACTACCCGATTTTCTTGACTCACCTGCACTCGGACCACGTGGTGGGTCTCCCCGATCTGTGGCTTATCGGGTGGCTCCTAGCCAACCGCTCGAGGCCGCTACGGATCTTCGGTCCCGAGGGCACGAACGCGATGGTTGAGCATCTTGTTCAGGCGTTCGCCTATGACATCGGAATCCGTATCTCGGATGACGGCCGGTCCCCGGAAGGAGCCCAGCTTGAAGTAATCGAGGTAACGGACGGATACGAGTGGACGGAAGATGGCGTAAGGGTCCGGGCTTTTTTAGTCGACCATCGACCCATCGAGGCGGCGTTCGGATTCCGAGTAGATCACGAGGGTAGGTCCGTCGCCCTATCGGGAGACACGCGCTACTCGGAGTCTCTCATCCGGAATGCTGCGGGTGTGGACATGCTCATCCACGAGGTGGCTGATGCGCCCCTCGCGTTCCTACAGGCCAATCCGGACAACGTCGTGCTCGCACATCACACCTTGCCGCCTGACGTTGGCCGAGTCTTCTCCCAGGTTACGCCGAAGCTAGCCGTCTACTCACACTACGTTTTGTTCGGTGATCTGCCGTTATCCGAACTCATAGCCAGAACCCGCACGACCTACGACGGCCCTTTGGTTCTTGGTGAGGACCTAATGACCTTTGATATCGGGACGGAAGTGACCGTTTGGTCGCGTTGAGGTTGGGTTCTCGTCCGGCAAGCGCCTTCGGATCAACTTTGAAGTGCAACACGAGCTAGATCTGTACATAGCATTCCTCGGGGGTGCGATAGCCTAAACGCTTCCTGGGTCGGTTGTTGAGTTTGTGAGCGATGCGGTTGCAAGCATGCTGGGTGATGTGAGCCATGCTGGTACGCTTCGGTAGGTACTGACGAATCAGACCGTTCGTGTTCTCGCTGGTCCCCCTTTCCCAAGAGTGGTAGGGCGCGGCGAAGTAGAATTTCGATCCGGTTTCTGCTTCGATCGCCCCATAGCCGTGGAACTCAGTTCCGTTGTCGGCCGTGATGGTGTGAGTGGGGCGAGCGGCAGTCTTGATCAGACGAACGGCTCGACGGTTCGTAGCCTCGACGGTACGAGCCTCGAGCTTGCCGATCATCACGTAGCCCGTCTTACGATCGACGAAGGTGAGGACGCAGTGCTTGTCGGAGCTGGTACCGATCACGGTATCGGCTTCGAGGTGGCCGACTCGGCTTCGGTTCTGTGCGCCAGCTGGGCGCTCAGATATCGGCCGTTTGCCGGCCAACCGACCTCGGGAATCATAGGATCCGTACCGTTTTCGGCGTTGCTTGGGCGAACAGCGCAGATGCAGATACAGGCGGCCACCGCGCTTTCGGTCGCGCCAGATGTGGCGGTAGATGGTCTCGTGGCTGAGGCCCGGCCCTCGAGAGCCGAGCCTTGCGCCGTAACCAGCCTGCGGCTTGCTCAGGGCTCCACTGTTGCCTGAGGCACGCCTCCACCATTCGCCAGTCCGATGCACCGAAGCGCTCATTGCGGCGCGATCTGCCTCGTCTCCACCGGGCGTAGTCATCGGCCAGGTCCGGTCGATAGGCCCGGCCCTGACGATCCTTCGAGTTGCGGCGCACCTCACGGCTGATCGTACTTCGATGTCGGCCCAGTGCTCGAGCGATCGCAGCTTGGTTGCATCCTTGTTTTCTGAGCGCAGAGAGCGCATATCGCTCACCAGAGGTGAGCTGGCGATACCTGTTCATGAACTTCCTCCTTTTCGTCGAGAAGGAAGGTCTAGGGCGTCCCAGCTCGCCTCAACTTCTTTGTGCAGTTCGGTCGGGTGGTTTGTTGCACTTACTATATGAATCCAAGCTGGCTAACAAGCGATTGCTACTGTCGCGGTAGACGTGAGGGTCGCGCGCTTCGCTTGCGGTCACCACATTAGCCGCGCAGCAGAATCGCAGAGACGTTAGATGGCCGCAAAACTAGGAGGTGAGCAGTGGAGACTCGCGTAGGAGTTTTGGCCGCGTCCGGCGTCCTTGCTTGGGCTTCGCTCACCGGGACCGCCGCTGCTCAAAACCGTGATCTGGGCGCCGATATGGAAGAGTCGTATCGGACCGGACTTGTGGCCTGGGCCAACGCCGACATCGACCTCATCACATCGGGGCAGGGATCCGCTGCCGGCTTCGGCTTCCGATCCCTTGCGCCGCGGGGGGTTGGCGACACCGCGGCTGGGTTCCCGCGGGAGCTGCTCGAGGTCTTCTTCGCGTCGATGGAATATTACAACCTGCGACTCGACGAGATTCACACGTCCGTCCACGACAACGTCGGTGTCGCATGGGGATTCCATACGGAGGAATTCCAGCGGCGAGGGATGGAGCCAGAGGCTTACCGGGTGCGGTTCAGCTTCACCATCATCCGAGGCGAGGATGGCGAGCTTCGTCAGGTGCTAAGTCACCGTGACATCCAGCCGTTTGGTGACAACGGCGGGTATGTCCCGCGGAACTAGAGCACATCGCAGAGACGTTAGCAACTGTGTTGGAAACGGAGCTGATCGAGGGGGAGTGAGGGATCCCATTCCCGGCCGTCGCGGATCATAGCGTTGAGGATGGTGAGCAGCTTCCTCATGCAAGCGACCATAGCGACCTTGGGCGGCTTTCCCTGGTCCCGTAGGCGCTGATAGAAAACGCGGATGACGGGGTTCCACTTCGTAGCGCTCAGGATGCTCATGTAGAGCGCAGACCTAACGGACGCACGTCCACCCCAGACCCTTCGCTTGCCTCGGAACAGTCCACTGTCGCGGGCGAGCGGAGCGACTCCGACGAGTGCTGCGATCTGTTTGTGGGAGAGTCGTCCGAGCTCAGGGAGCTCAGCGATGAGTGTGCGCGCGAGGTTGGGGCCGACCCCAGGCCCTCTCTGCCAACGTACGTGAGACACGGAGCACGCAAAGAATTAGAGTAGGGCGAAGGCAGAGAAACCGAACATGTTGGGACTGCGAGAGAGAATGGAAGAGAATGGTAGTGCCCCTGGAACCGGGGAGGCCAAGCGAAGCGCGGCAGCTCCTGCGGACCCGGAGGTAGTAGATAGGCCGCTACGGCGGCGGTTCAGTCCGTCGTACAAGCTGCGGATCGTCGAAGAAGCGGACCGGTGCACCGAGCCCGGCGAGGTGGGTCAAGTCCTGCGGCGAGAGGGCCTGTACTCGTCGCACCTGACGACGTGGCGCAAGGCGGCGCATAGCGGGTCGCTGAAGGCCCTGTCGAAGAAACGCGGCCGCAAGCCGGAGCGAAATCCGCTGGATGAGAAGGTACGCAAGCTGGAGCGGCGAAACGCACGGCTCGAGAATGAGCTCAGGAAGGCACACCTGATCATCGACGTGCAGGGAAAAGTTGCGGGGCTGCTGGGGATAAGCCTCGACGACGGGACAAACTCTTGAAGGCGGCCGATGAGCTGGCTAAGCACGTCGGTGTAAAACCGGCGTGCGCGGCCCTCGAGGTCTCCCGATCGACGTTGTACCGTCGTCGAGGCCCATCAACCGGGCAACAGCAGCCCCGCCCGACGCCCGCCCGGGCATTGAGCGAGACGGAACGAGGCGAGGTCTTCGACACGCTGTGTTCGGAGCGGTTCGTGGACCGCTCACCCGCCGAGGTGGTGGCCACGCTGCTCGACGAAGAGGTCTACCTGTGCAGCGAACGCACGATGTATCGTGTTCTGGCCTCCGAGGTGCCGGTTCAGGAACGCCGGGCGCAGCGCACCCATCCCGAGTACAAGAAGCCCGAGTTGATGGCCACGGCGCCGAACCAGGTGTGGTCCTGGGATATCACGCGGCTGCTCGGGCCGAAGAAGTGGAGCTATTACTACCTCTACGTCATCATGGACATCTACAGCCGCTACGTCGTGGGCTGGATGGTGGCGGACCGGGAGAACTCGGCCCTGGCCGGCCGGTTGATCCAGCAGAGCTGCCTGAAGCATGGCGTCCAGCCCCGGGTCCTGACCCTGCACTCGGATCGGGGAGCTCCAATGACGAGCCAATGCACCGCTCAACTTCTCGCTGACCTCGGCGTGACCCGCTCGTTGAGCCGGCCTCAGGTGTCGGATGACAACCCGTTTTCCGAGGCTCAGTTCAAAACCTTGAAGTACCATCCCTCGTTTCCCGGACGGTTCGGGGATCAGGGCCAAGCCAAGACGTTCTGTCGATCGTTCTTCCGCTGGTACAATGCCGAGCACCGCCATGGCGGCATCTCGATGCTAACCCCCGAGCAGGTCCACTTCGGAAACGCCGATCAGGTCATTGCCGGCAGGAAATCCGTGCTCCGCGAAGCATGGGCCGCTCATCCCGAACGCTTCGTCAGAGGTGTGCCGAAGCCCAAACCGCTCCCGGAGGCCGTCTTCATCAATCCTCCCATCCCTTCCCTCACCACACAGGACATTGCTCTCTAATTAATCCCGTAGAGTGTCCCATTGTCGTTGACAGGTTCCGAGGCACGTCACGCAGGAGATCGCTTTTGGCTTGCCAGACAGGGCTCCTACGGATGAGAGTATCGAGGTCTGAGTCCACGTCATCGAGCTGACGCTCGAGCCAACGGATGTGCTTCTTGATGCCGTTCTGGACAGCTGGAAGGGCGAAGCCGAGTCGATTGTTCTCGGCCGTAATCATGTCGATGATCTGGCGCCTGCGTCCAACGATCGCGTCCAGGGCACGGGCGTCCTCATCAGGTAGGGCTCGGACCTGGGGCCTCACGCGCTCAGCAAACAGTGCGAGGATGTCGGCGTCGATCGCATCGGTCTTGGCGAGCTGGCCTGTAGACTTGGCGAAGTCGCGGACCTGACGCGGGTTCGCGATGACGACCGGGACCTCAGCGGCTGCGAGCGCTGCCGCTGCCGGGACTTCAAAGCCTCCGGTTGCCTCCATCACCACGAGCATGGGCCCGATTTCACGCAGCTGCTGGACCAACTGAGCGATGCCCTCTGAGGCATTGGCAACACTCCATGCCTCGTCTGAGCCTGTGGACGCCACGTCGAGCCGGACTTTCGAAACGTCGACACCCACGAAGACCGGGGACGCTTTCATACGAACCTCCTCGCTAGTGGAGGCGACTCGTACACTCCCGTCCTTGCACGATGCGGGCTCATGGCCCTGGCAACTGTTCGAGATCTGACGAATCGCGAGCTAAGGTGCGACGCCCCAGCTAACGTACGGTCTCAATGACCCTAGGCGGAACGGGCTGCCGCACCTTATTCTGCTATCGAACTTGTCGATTCGTCGACATACAAGGCGTCCGATCACATCTCCGCCGAAGGAATGGACCATTGACTCAACTCACGAACGCACTCGATGGCGTCGGCCTGGAGTACACATACACCGATGGCGGCGCTCTTGAGGTGACCTTCCACAATGGCCTCATCGACTACAATTGGATTAGCGGGCCGTTTCAGGGCACGACCGTCAGGGATCTTGCATATCAGGCGCGATCCATAGCGGAAAGTATTTACCTGGTGACCTTCCACCTTCCAGAAGAAGGCAACTTTGCCACACTGGTTGTGGACCTGAACGGTAGGGTGGTCATGTCGTCTGCACTGGTCGGGTACAAGTCGGGAGAACCGCTTACGCTGTTCGATGTTGCGACGATCACCAAGGCAACTGGCCGTGACGCGTGACTTGGCGTTGAAGTCGTTCGCCCCGACGCCTAACAAGCGATTGCTGCAATGGTGGCTTCGCGGCATAGTGTAAGGCAGGCGAGTATCCGAGTATCGACGAGTCGAGAGCGATTGCCGCCCTTCAACGACACCGTCCGCTCGGGTGTCTCGATAGGAGCGAGACTACGAGGCCGCCGACGATACCGACACGAGCAGGAATGATATGAATCACGCCGACCCACAGAGCACGACGCGTCGCGATGCAATCAAGCTGGGACTCTTGGCAGGGGCCGGGGTGGCTGTCGGTCGGGGGGCGCTACTGTTCGGCGAGGTGCCGACCCTCACCCAGGAGTTCATGACTCGGCCGATCCCCGGAACCGGCGAGCGGCTTCCCGTCGTTGGAGTCGGCACGAACCAGTGGGGGGCGCAGAGCGAGGAGGAGATCGCGCCGCTTCGGGAGATCGTTCGGTTGATGAAGGAGAGCGGCGCCCGCTTCATCGACACGGCGCGGATCTACGGCCGCGGGCGGGCCGAGGAGGTCATTGGCCAGATTCTCCGTGAGCTGGACGCCCGCGACGACGTATTCATCGCGACGAAGGTCCCGACGCCGGACAACCGCGAAGAGGCAGTCGCGTCGCTCGAGGCTTGTATGACCGCGCTGAGAGTCGAGCGCGTATCGGCCATGCGCGTCCACTTTCTCGACGGCGTGGAGATCCTGCTGCCGATCCTGCGAGAGTGGAAGGAAGCCGGGCGGATCCGATACCTCGGCGTCACCACGATGAGCGCCGAGCAGTATCCGGAGCTCGAGCGGCTGATTCGGGAGGAGAACCTCGACATGATCGAGATCGACTACTCGGTGCTGGATCGAGCCGCCGCCGAGAGGATTCTCCCGCTGGCGGCAGATCACGGCGTCGCGGTGGTGGTGGCGAGACCCTTCGCGGGCCGCCGCGGCGGCGTCTTCTCGCTTGTGGGCGACCGGCCGCTCCCCGACTTCGCGAGCGAGATCGGCGCCACGAGCTGGGCGCAGCTCTGCCTGAAGTACGGCCTCTCGAATCCGGCGGTGACCGTCCTGATTCCGGGCACGGACGACCCTGAACACATGGTCGACAACATGGGCGCCGGTCGGGGCGATCTTCCCGACGCTGACCTGCGCCGCCGGATCGAGCAGATCTTCGACGAGCTCGGGGGCTAGTCACCGCTTCCCGGGAATCTGCCAACTTCGTCCTCATCGCACCTTCTGGTCATCGGCTTCAGGGCCAGGAAGACTGCGGTGGGAGCCGGGGCCGTAGCGATGTTCGCGGCAGTCTTGGTTTGGGCCACGACGTTCGCCTGGACCCAGAACGCGTTCTAGACGCTGCGACTAGCCGCCGATCTGGGTAAGGCGGGAGTGCCCCCGGATGCCACTTCGGATCAACTTTGAAGTGCAACACGAGCTAGATCTGTACATAGCATTCCTCGGGGGTGCGATAGCCTAAACGCTTCCTGGGTCGGTTGTTGAGTTTGTGAGCGATGCGGTTGCAAGCATGCTGGGTGATGTGAGCCATGCTGGTACGCTTCGGTAGGTACTGACGAATCAGACCGTTGGTGTTCTCGCTGGTCCCCCTTTCCCAAGAGTGGTAGGGCGCGGCGAAGTAGAATTTCGATCCGGTTTCTGCTTCGATCGCCCCATAGCCGTGGAACTCAGTTCCGTTGTCGGCCGTGATGGTGTGAGTGGGGCGAGCGGCAGTCTTGATCAGACGAACGGCTCGACGGTTCGTAGCCTCGACGGTACGAGCCTCGAGCTTGCCGATCATCACGTAGCCCGTCTTACGATCGACGAAGGTGAGGACGCAGTGCTTGTCGGAGCTGGTACCGATCACGGTATCGGCTTCGAGGTGGCCGACTCGGCTTCGGTTCTGTGCGCCAGCTGGGCGCTCAGATATCGGCCGTTTGCCGGCCAACCGACCTCGGGAATCATAGGATCCGTACCGTTTTCGGCGTTGCTTGGGCGAACAGCGCAGATGCAGATACAGGCGGCCACCGCGCTTTCGGTCGCGCCAGATGTGGCGGTAGATGGTCTCGTGGCTGATCGAGAGCCGAGCCTTGCGCCGTAACCAGCCTGCGGCTTGCTCAGGGCTCCACTGTTGCCTGAGGCACGCCTCCACCATTCGCCAGTCCGATGCACCGAAGCGCTCATTGCGGCGCGATCTGCCTCGTCTCCACCGGGCGTAGTCATCGGCCAGGTCCGGTCGATAGGCCCGGCCCTGACGATCCTTCGAGTTGCGGCGCACCTCACGGCTGATCGTACTTCGATGTCGGCCCAGTGCTCGAGCGATCGCAGCTTGGTTGCATCCTTGTTTTCTGAGCGCAGAGAGCGCATATCGCTCACCAGAGGTGAGCTGGCGATACCTGTTCATGAACTTCCTCCTTTTCGTCGAGAAGGAAGGTCTAGGGCGTCCCAGCTCGCCTCAACTTCTTTGTGCAGTTCGGTCGGGTGGTTTGTTGCACTTACTATATGAATCCAAGCCACCTCCTGAGAAACTACCTGGATTATCACGGGGTTGTCGGGGTGAGGAGCGGTGATTCGAGGATGAGACCAGAGTCGATTTGAACGAGGTCGAAGCCGAGGGACTGAGCACGTTTGCGCAGGCCGAGGAGGGCGCGCTTTCGGTGGCGCTCGTCATAGACCGCGGCGGGCTGATCGCGGTATGGCGAGCGGTCGCGGAGCATGCGGAAGATAATGATGGCGAGCTTACGGGCGGTGGCAGTGATGGCCTTGGCTTTGCCGATGCGTCCAGCGAGGCGGCGGTAGAAGGCAGCGAGGGCGTGATCACTGCGGGTGAAGCTCATGACGGCGATGCGGAGGGTCTTGGCGGCGCGACTAGAGGAGGGTTGGGTGGCGGAACCGAGGAATTTGCCACCGGAGATTTTGTTGTGGGGCGCGAGGGTGAGCCAGGAAGCGAAGTGGTCGGGAGAGGGCCAACGACTCATGTCGAGTCCGGTCTCGGAGATGAGCTGTAGCGCACTGTGGGGCCCGATCCCGGGCACCTCGGTGATATCGACGCCGCCGGAGAGCACGAAGAGCGGCGAGCGGATGTCGAAGAGGGGCTCGTTCTTGCGGGGTCTCTTGCTCTTCGGCCGAGCGGTGAGTTCGCCCTCGGGGGTCGGGCACTGGGCCACGAGGTCGCGAATGAGGGCTTCGATCTGTTCGTCACAGGCTCGGATCTTGTCTTGGTAGACGTCGAAGAGCTCGATGGACTGGCCGAGCGCGAAGACGAGTTCGGCTCGGTAGTGGCCGGTGAGGGACGCGACGAATTCGTCGGTCGTGGCCTTGCAGCGGTGGTCGCGATGGCGGGCGAGCAGGGAGGGGTCGGTGTGGCCGGCGACGATGTCGCGGAGGATGGCCATGCCGGTGACGCCGGTGACGTCCGTGAGGACGTTGTGGAGCTGGAGGTTCATCAAGGTCATCGACTTGTGCATGCGCTGGATGTGGGCCGCGGCTTCCTGCACGAGGGTGCTTCGGTGACGCACGAGTGTGCGGATGGCGGTGATCTCGGCATCGGGTCGGAAGCTGCCGCGCAGGAGCCCGAAGGTGTGCAGCTGCTGGATCCACTGGCAATCGACGACATCGCTCTTGCGACCCGGTACGCCTTTGACGTGACGTGCGTTGACGAGCAGGACTTCGAAGTCACGCTCCTGGAGGATCTCGAAGAGCGGGATCCAGTAGACGCCAGTCGACTCCATGGCGACGGTGTCGATGCCGCAGACGTCGAGCCAGTCGACGAGCGCGTGGAGGTCCGGGGTGAAGCTCTTGAACTCGCGCACAGGTTGATCGTCGCGATCCTCGGGCACGGCAACCCAGTGGCTGGCCGAGCCTATATCGATGCCTGCCGCGTCGAGGTGGACCCTCTCGAGGAACTTCGCCACTCGGTTCCGTCGGTTCCGACGATTCTTCTTCGAGGCTTTGGGCCTGCGCTTCATGGCTCGCTCCTTGGCTCTGTGATATCGAAGGAGCATCGAAGGGCAGGGATGCGTCTCGTGAACACTCTCCTGAACGGGATCACGCCATGCGCGTCACCAATGATGTGTTCGCTACAACCCATGGACCATGCTAACAAACGGGGACATGCCACCAGTGGCGGATCGGCCTCGGCCCTCGGATGCGATCCGCCACAGGGTAACAGATCCTCGGCCCAGGGCCATGGCACAGTTTCTCTCTCATGTCGCCGGCCCCTCCGGGGGTCGGTGCGTTGCTAACAAGCGATTGCTGCAGTCGCGGTAGGCATCAGGCTCGCGCGCTGCGCTTGCGGTCACCACATTAGCCGCGCAGCATAATCGCAGAGACGTTAGGCCGAATCGAGGAGGGTCGATGCGAGGCATTCGAATGGCGGGTTCCCTCGCCCTGGCAGTGCTGGCCGGTGCTACGCTGGCCGAGGCGCAGACCGGGTCGATTCATGGCCAGGTGGCCGACACGGCAGGGAGAGTCCTTGTGGCTGCAATTGTAGAGGTTCCCGAGTTGGGAATCGGCGCGCTGTCCGACTCCTCCGGCCTCTTCCGCTTCGACAGTATCCCGGTCGCTACGTACCTCGTCCGAGTCGCAATCATCGGCTTCGAGGACGACAGTGTTCGAGTCGATGTCAGGGAGTCCGGCTCTCTTGTACGCTTCCGCCTCGACTACGCTCCGCCCCTTTATGAGCTCGACGTCACACGGTGAATTCAAGCGGTCGTCGCAACACCTCGAGGAGGAGTTGCGATGGAGGCAATCAGGCGCCGAGGAGCGGATCGAGTTCTACGTCGACGGATGCGTTCACCAGGCCGTCCGCCGGTGGGACGCCGCGAGCATCGGCAGAGGTTCTGGGAAGAGGTAGCTCGAGGTCAGTCGAGCGAGGAGGCCGCCGTGGCGGCGGGTGTGTCCCCCGCTGTCGGGGCGCGCTGGTTTCGCGAATGTGGTGGCATGTCACCCCTCAATCTTCGTCCCCAGTCGCGGCGCTATCTCACGTTCATTGAGCGAGAAGAGATCGCCGTTCTTCGAGCCCGTGGTCGTGGCGTACGCGAGATCGCCCGGCAGTTGGGCCGCTCACCCTCGACGATCTCGCGAGAACTGCGGCGGAACGCAGCTACAGGAGGAAGGAACCTCGAGTATCGGGCCACGACCGCTCAATGGCACGCCGATCGGCGAGCGAAACGTCCAAAGCTTGCGAAGCTCGCTACGAACGGCGAACTGAGGCAGTATGTACAGGATCGCCTCGGAGGCGTGATCCGAGCTCTGGACGGTGCCGCTCTGGCAGGCCCCGATGTGCGCTGGATCGGACGGCGTCACGGTCGCCGACAAGACCGGCGGTGGGCGGTCTCGTGGAGTCCCGAGCAGATCGCCAACAGGCTACGGGTCGACTTCCCCGGCGATGAGTCCATGCGTATATCGCACGAAGCCATCTACCAGGCGCTTTACGTTCAGGGCCGCGGTGCGCTGCGACGGGAGCTGACAGCGTGCCTTCGGACGGGACGCGCGCTACGGGTGCCTCGAGCACGCACCCGCAGACGGGGCAAGGCGTTCGTTCACCCCGAGATCATGCTCAGCGAGCGGCCGGCCGAGGCAGACGACCGCGCCGTTCCCGGGCACTGGGAAGGCGACCTGATCTTGGGGCTGGGCAGTTCGGCGATCGGAACGCTGGTCGAGCGGACCTCCAGGTTCACGACGCTGCTCCACCTCCCCCGCCTTGACAAACACGACGAGCCCAGGACCAAGAACGGTCCAGCGTTGGCTGGACACGGTGCCGAAGCCGTCCGGGACGCGATCGCTTCGTCGATCACGACCCTGCCCGAGCAACTCCGCCGGTCTCTGACATGGGACCAGGGAGCAGAGATGGCTCAGCACGCACGGCTGCGCATCGACACTGGCCTGGCCGTCTACTTCTGCGACCCGCAGAGCCCGTGGCAGCGCGGCACGAACGAAAACACCAACGGCCTGTTGAGACAGTACTTCCCAAAGGGCACTGACCTCAGCAGACATACCGCTGACGACCTCGCCGCCGTCGCAGCCGCTCTCAACAGTCGCCCCCGCAAGACCCTCGGTTGGAGAACTCCGGCGGAAACCTTGGAAGATCTGTTATCATCAAAGAACCAGACCTCAACCTTGCGTTGAAATGCTCTACCGCTCCCGTATCTACAGCCTTCAACGACCTTCGGTCGCTTCTGACTCCCTCGGGTTGGGGACATCAAGAACCCACTTCTTTCTTTCTGGACCCCGTCGCTCTCACCAGCCTAGTGTCCAGCAAAACGGGGGCTTATGAAAACCCTTCAACACGGTACTGTTGCGACGACCCCTTGAACCTAGGCACCACGCCCCTTCGAAGGCGGCCTCCTCATCGGTCTATTTGACCAATTGCTGATCGAACGCAGCCAGCCACAACTGAAGGTCGTGCTGGAGACGGAGCATCACTTCCCCATCACGGGGACGGTCATCGACGCAGTGGTTTCCCGGTCCGAAGGGCTTCTCAGGCTTGAAATCCTCGGTGCGCATCGTCCTTCTAGATTCGGAGGGGCCACGATGACGCCCGCGATGCTTCGCCAACCCCTGGACCTTTCGCCTGGCCGTGTGGCGGACACCTTGGAGATTGCGTATCAGGGGGACTCGGACCGCTATCTGGTCTGGAGGACTGAGACCCACGCGTTCATCAAGCCCATCGAGGCGTCATTCACGGTGCTTCCGGCGGACAGTCTGGAGTTGGCAAACCCGGGCACTATGAGAATTCGTTGTCACCCTGCCGGATACCCGGTCGAAGACTGCGAGGATTTCCTGTCTGACCTACTCCCCCTCGGTGTCCGTTCGGAACGCCTGACCCGCCGTGCCGAAACCTCGACACGAGTTTTTGGGAACACTCTCAGCAGGGCAGGACCCCAGCCTGCGGGGCGCTGGCTGTTGTTTGCGCATGGCGTCGTCGAGGCGGACATCGAGCGGGTGCTCTCACAGGCGCGCACCTTTACCGGCACAAGGGACGGACGTGCCGGCGCGCGCGTGGAGGTTGCCACTTGGGATGGTCGGAGGATCAGCTGCTATGAGGGCGGGTGTCGGTAGCGCGTTGGGATTCAGCCTCCTGAGAAACTACCTGGATTATCACGGGGTTGTCGGGGTGAGGAGCGGTGATTCGAGGATGAGACCAGAGTCGATTTGAACGAGGTCGAAGCCGAGGGACTGAGCACGTTTGCGCAGGCCGAGGAGGGCGCGCTTTCGGTGGCGCTCGTCATAGACCGCGGCGGGCTGATCGCGGTATGGCGAGCGGTCGCGGAGCATGCGGAAGATAATGATGGCGAGCTTACGGGCGGTGGCAGTGATGGCCTTGGCTTTGCCGATGCGTCCAGCGAGGCGGCGGTAGAAGGCAGCGAGGGCGTGATCACTGCGGGTGAAGCTCATGACGGCGATGCGGAGGGTCTTGGCGGCGCGACTAGAGGAGGGTTGGGTGGCGGAACCGAGGAATTTGCCACCGGAGATTTTGTTGTGGGGCGCGAGGGTGAGCCAGGAAGCGAAGTGGTCGGGAGAGGGCCAACGACTCATGTCGAGTCCGGTCTCGGAGATGAGCTGTAGCGCACTGTGGGGCCCGATCCCGGGCACCTCGGTGATATCGACGCCGCCGGAGAGCACGAAGAGCGGCGAGCGGATGTCGAAGAGGGGCTCGTTCTTGCGGGGTCTCTTGCTCTTCGGCCGAGCGGTGAGTTCGCCCTCGGGGGTCGGGCACTGGGCCACGAGGTCGCGAATGAGGGCTTCGATCTGTTCGTCACAGGCTCGGATCTTGTCTTGGTAGACGTCGAAGAGCTCGATGGACTGGCCGAGCGCGAAGACGAGTTCGGCTCGGTAGTGGCCGGTGAGGGACGCGACGAATTCGTCGGTCGTGGCCTTGCAGCGGTGGTCGCGATGGCGGGCGAGCAGGGAGGGGTCGGTGTGGCCGGCGACGATGTCGCGGAGGATGGCCATGCCGGTGACGCCGGTGACGTCCGTGAGGACGTTGTGGAGCTGGAGGTTCATCAAGGTCATCGACTTGTGCATGCGCTGGATGTGGGCCGCGGCTTCCTGCACGAGGGTGCTTCGGTGACGCACGAGTGTGCGGATGGCGGTGATCTCGGCATCGGGTCGGAAGCTGCCGCGCAGGAGCCCGAAGGTGTGCAGCTGCTGGATCCACTGGCAATCGACGACATCGCTCTTGCGACCCGGTACGCCTTTGACGTGACGTGCGTTGACGAGCAGGACTTCGAAGTCACGCTCCTGGAGGATCTCGAAGAGCGGGATCCAGTAGACGCCAGTCGACTCCATGGCGACGGTGTCGATGCCGCAGACGTCGAGCCAGTCGACGAGCGCGTGGAGGTCCGGGGTGAAGCTCTTGAACTCGCGCACAGGTTGATCGTCGCGATCCTCGGGCACGGCAACCCAGTGGCTGGCCGAGCCTATATCGATGCCTGCCGCGTCGAGGTGGACCCTCTCGAGGAACTTCGCCACTCGGTTCCGTCGGTTCCGACGATTCTTCTTCGAGGCTTTGGGCCTGCGCTTCATGGCTCGCTCCTTGGCTCTGTGATATCGAAGGAGCATCGAAGGGCAGGGATGCGTCTCGTGAACACTCTCCTGAACGGGATCACGCCATGCGCGTCACCAATGATGTGTTCGCTACAACCCATGGACCATGCTAACAAACGGGGACATGCCACCAGTGGCGGATCGGCCTCGGCCCTCGGATGCGATCCGCCACAGGGTAACAGATCCTCGGCCCAGGGCCATGGCACAGTTTCTCTCTCATGTCGCCGGCCCCTCCGGGGGTCGGTGCGTTGCTAACAAGCGATTGCTGCAGTCGCGGAAAGCATCAGGCTCGCGCGCTTCGCCCGCGGTCACCACATTAGCCGCGCAGCATAATCGCAGAGACGTTAGACAGCCTTCCTAGCCAACTTGAACGGGTTTGATCCGTCGGATCTCCTTCGCCCTGGGAGACTTCAAGGCGTGCCACAGGTCCCAGTTCCGCTGGCCGTTCAACCAGAATTCCGGCGTGGTTCCGAAGAGTTGAGAGAGCCTTAGGGCGGTATCAGGGGTCACACCTCGCTTCCCATTGACCAGTTCGTTGACTCGAGGAAAGGACACGTTGATGCGGCTAGCGAGATCCGTCTGACTTATACCCAACGGCTTGAGAAACTCTTCGAGCAACATCTCGCCGGGATGCGTCGGCGCCCTGTTCATCGGCAATGTCATGATATGCCTCCCTTAGCCATGGTAGTCCACAATCTCAACATCGGCCGGACCATGGTCTGACCACGAAAAGCAGATGCGGAATTGATCGTTAATCCGGATACTGTGCTGGCCCTTTCGATCACCGCGAAGCCTTTCTAGACGGTTGCCCGGCGGCGCCCTCATGTCGTCCAGCACCGCGGCCCAGTTCAACTGATCAAGCTTCCTCCGCGCAGTCCCCCAGAGGTTGGATGGGCAGACCTTGGAGGCTGCCTTGGATCGTACACCGTCGTAAACGTCGCGCGTCCCCTGGTTGCCGTAGGATTGGATCACGTCTATAACGTATATCGTGATACATTATAATACTAGGCTGCTTCGGATCAACTTTGAAGTGCAACACGAGCTAGATCTGTACATAGCATTCCTCGGGGGTGCGATAGCCTAAACGCTTCCTGGGTCGGTTGTTGAGTTTGTGAGCGATGCGGTTGCAAGCATGCTGGGTGATGTGAGCCATGCTGGTACGCTTCGGTAGGTACTGACGAATCAGACCGTTGGTGTTCTCGCTGGTCCCCCTTTCCCAAGAGTGGTAGGGCGCGGCGAAGTAGAATTTCGATCCGGTTTCTGCTTCGATCGCCCCATAGCCGTGGAACTCAGTTCCGTTGTCGGCCGTGATGGTGTGAGTGGGGCGAGCGGCAGTCTTGATCAGACGAACGGCTCGACGGTTCGTAGCCTCGACGGTACGAGCCTCGAGCTTGCCGATCATCACGTAGCCCGTCTTACGATCGACGAAGGTGAGGACGCAGTGCTTGTCGGAGCTGGTACCGATCACGGTATCGGCTTCGAGGTGGCCGACTCGGCTTCGGTTCTGTGCGCCAGCTGGGCGCTCAGATATCGGCCGTTTGCCGGCCAACCGACCTCGGGAATCATAGGATCCGTACCGTTTTCGGCGTTGCTTGGGCGAACAGCGCAGATGCAGATACAGGCGGCCACCGCGCTTTCGGTCGCGCCAGATGTGGCGGTAGATGGTCTCGTGGCTGATCGAGAGCCGAGCCTTGCGCCGTAACCAGCCTGCGGCTTGCTCAGGGCTCCACTGTTGCCTGAGGCACGCCTCCACCATTCGCCAGTCCGATGCACCGAAGCGCTCATTGCGGCGCGATCTGCCTCGTCTCCACCGGGCGTAGTCATCGGCCAGGTCCGGTCGATAGGCCCGGCCCTGACGATCCTTCGAGTTGCGGCGCACCTCACGGCTGATCGTACTTCGATGTCGGCCCAGTGCTCGAGCGATCGCAGCTTGGTTGCATCCTTGTTTTCTGAGCGCAGAGAGCGCATATCGCTCACCAGAGGTGAGCTGGCGATACCTGTTGAACTTCCTCCTTTTCGTCGAGAAGGAAGGTCTAGGGCGTCCCAGCTCGCCTCAACTTCTTTGTGCAGTCGGTCTTTTCGAATCGAACAAGCGATTGCTGCAGTCGCGGTAGGCACCGGGCTCGCGCGCTAGCCCGCGGTCACCACATTAGCCGCGCAGCAGAATCGCAGAGACTCAACTCACCGGGAGGCGGAGTCTCGCAGCGGGCCCGGACGTTGTGCAGTTCGGTCGGGTGGTTTGTTGCACTTACTATATGAATCCAAGCTGTCTAACAAGCGATTGCTGCAGTCGCGGTAGGCACCGGGCTCGCGCGCTACGCCCGCGGTCACCACATTAGCCGCGCAGCAGAATCGCAGAGACGTTAGGCAGCGCCAAGACTCACCGGGAGGCGGAGTGGACCCCAGCGCGAAGCTCGATGATCTCCTCCGTCCCGGCCTAGATCTGGTGGTCTGCGGAACCGCTGCGAGTTCCGTATCTGCTGAAAGGGGTCAGTATTACGCCGGCCCCGGGAACCGATTCTGGGCTGTCCTTCAAGAGACGGGCCTGACGCCCTGTCTTCTCCAGCCGTCCGAATTCCGGAGCTTGCTCCAATACGGGATCGGACTCACCGACGTGGTGAAGGATCAGGCTGGGATGGATATCGACATCGACTTTCCAGGGTACGGGGCCGAGCTTGAGCATCGTCTAAAGCCATACTCACCGCGCTTCTTGTGCTTCAACGGGAAGAGGGCTGCCTCGGAGGCCTTGGGTCGGAAGCAGGTCACCTACGGGGTGCAGTCTGATCTCTTTGGGCTAACGAGCCTGTTCGTCGCTCCCTCGACAAGCGCTGCGGCGCGTCGCTGGTGGGACAATCAGCTTTGGCAACAACTTGCTGACTTCGTCCAAAGCTCAGGCTAGTCGGGCTCGCCTCAGGCGTCCGGCGCCCTCTCTGCCAACGTACGTGAGACACGGAGCACGCAAAGAATTAGAGTAGGGCGAAGGCAGAGAAACCGAACATGTTGGGACTGCGAGAGAGAATGGAAGAGAATGGTAGTGCCCCTGGAACCGGGGAGGCCAAGCGAAGCGCGGCAGCTCCTGCGGACCCGGAGGTAGTAGATAGGCCGCTACGGCGGCGGTTCAGTCCGTCGTACAAGCTGCGGATCGTCGAAGAAGCGGACCGGTGCACCGAGCCCGGCGAGGTGGGTCAAGTCCTGCGGCGAGAGGGCCTGTACTCGTCGCACCTGACGACGTGGCGCAAGGCGGCGCATAGCGGGTCGCTGAAGGCCCTGTCGAAGAAACGCGGCCGCAAGCCGGAGCGAAATCCGCTGGATGAGAAGGTACGCAAGCTGGAGCGGCGAAACGCACGGCTCGAGAATGAGCTCAGGAAGGCACACCTGATCATCGACGTGCAGGGAAAAGTTGCGGGGCTGCTGGGGATAAGCCTCGACGACGGGACAAACTCTTGAAGGCGGCCGATGAGCTGGCTAAGCACGTCGGTGTAAAACCGGCGTGCGCGGCCCTCGAGGTCTCCCGATCGACGTTGTACCGTCGTCGAGGCCCATCAACCGGGCAACAGCAGCCCCGCCCGACGCCCGCCCGGGCATTGAGCGAGACGGAACGAGGCGAGGTCTTCGACACGCTGTGTTCGGAGCGGTTCGTGGACCGCTCACCCGCCGAGGTGGTGGCCACGCTGCTCGACGAAGAGGTCTACCTGTGCAGCGAACGCACGATGTATCGTGTTCTGGCCTCCGAGGTGCCGGTTCAGGAACGCCGGGCGCAGCGCACCCATCCCGAGTACAAGAAGCCCGAGTTGATGGCCACGGCGCCGAACCAGGTGTGGTCCTGGGATATCACGCGGCTGCTCGGGCCGAAGAAGTGGAGCTATTACTACCTCTACGTCATCATGGACATCTACAGCCGCTACGTCGTGGGCTGGATGGTGGCGGACCGGGAGAACTCGGCCCTGGCCGGCCGGTTGATCCAGCAGAGCTGCCTGAAGCATGGCGTCCAGCCCCGGGTCCTGACCCTGCACTCGGATCGGGGAGCTCCAATGACGAGCCAATGCACCGCTCAACTTCTCGCTGACCTCGGCGTGACCCGCTCGTTGAGCCGGCCTCAGGTGTCGGATGACAACCCGTTTTCCGAGGCTCAGTTCAAAACCTTGAAGTACCATCCCTCGTTTCCCGGACGGTTCGGGGATCAGGGCCAAGCCAAGACGTTCTGTCGATCGTTCTTCCGCTGGTACAATGCCGAGCACCGCCATGGCGGCATCTCGATGCTAACCCCCGAGCAGGTCCACTTCGGAAACGCCGATCAGGTCATTGCCGGCAGGAAATCCGTGCTCCGCGAAGCATGGGCCGCTCATCCCGAACGCTTCGTCAGAGGTGTGCCGAAGCCCAAACCGCTCCCGGAGGCCGTCTTCATCAATCCTCCCATCCCTTCCCTCACCACACAGGACATTGCTCTCTAATTAATCCCGTAGAGTGTCCCATTGTCGTTGACAGGTTCCGGCGCGCTGCTTCGGATCAACTTTGAAGTGCAACACGAGCTAGATCTGTACATAGCATTCCTCGGGGGTGCGATAGCCTAAACGCTTCCTGGGTCGGTTGTTGAGTTTGTGAGCGATGCGGTTGCAAGCATGCTGGGTGATGTGAGCCATGCTGGTACGCTTCGGTAGGTACTGACGAATCAGACCGTTGGTGTTCTCGCTGGTCCCCCTTTCCCAAGAGTGGTAGGGCGCGGCGAAGTAGAATTTCGATCCGGTTTCTGCTTCGATCGCCCCATAGCCGTGGAACTCAGTTCCGTTGTCGGCCGTGATGGTGTGAGTGGGGCGAGCGGCAGTCTTGATCAGACGAACGGCTCGACGGTTCGTAGCCTCGACGGTACGAGCCTCGAGCTTGCCGATCATCACGTAGCCCGTCTTACGATCGACGAAGGTGAGGACGCAGTGCTTGTCGGAGCTGGTACCGATCACGGTATCGGCTTCGAGGTGGCCGACTCGGCTTCGGTTCTGTGCGCCAGCTGGGCGCTCAGATATCGGCCGTTTGCCGGCCAACCGACCTCGGGAATCATAGGATCCGTACCGTTTTCGGCGTTGCTTGGGCGAACAGCGCAGATGCAGATACAGGCGGCCACCGCGCTTTCGGTCGCGCCAGATGTGGCGGTAGATGGTCTCGTGGCTGATCGAGAGCCGAGCCTTGCGCCGTAACCAGCCTGCGGCTTGCTCAGGGCTCCACTGTTGCCTGAGGCACGCCTCCACCATTCGCCAGTCCGATGCACCGAAGCGCTCATTGCGGCGCGATCTGCCTCGTCTCCACCGGGCGTAGTCATCGGCCAGGTCCGGTCGATAGGCCCGGCCCTGACGATCCTTCGAGTTGCGGCGCACCTCACGGCTGATCGTACTTCGATGTCGGCCCAGTGCTCGAGCGATCGCAGCTTGGTTGCATCCTTGTTTTCTGAGCGCAGAGAGCGCATATCGCTCACCAGAGGTGAGCTGGCGATACCTGTTCATGAACTTCCTCCTTTTCGTCGAGAAGGAAGGTCTAGGGCGTCCCAGCTCGCCTCAACTTCTTTGTGCAGTTCGGTCGGGTGGTTTGTTGCACTTACTATATGAATCCAAGCTGTCTAACAAGCGATTGCTGCAGTCGCGGTAGGCATCAGGCTCGCGCGCTTCGCTTGCGGTCACCACATTAGCCGCGCAGCAGAATCGCAGAGCCGTTCGATGGCGCTCGGCTAGTGATCGAGCCAGGCCCTCTCTGCCAACGTACGTGAGACACGGAGCACGCAAAGAATTAGAGTAGGTCTGAACAACCCCCATCTTGGGAGGAACGCGATCGGTTGCGGTTCGAAGATCCGGTTCGAAGACCTATCGGAGCGATGAAGTGCTGGCTGGCGCGCCGGAGAAACGGTCCGAACCGTCAGGAAGTCGCTTCGATGTGTCCGGCTCCCGCCCTCGCGGGGCCCATGGGCGCATGGGCCCCGCGTTATCCGGTCGCGTAGCGGCCAGCGATGAGCAGATTCGAGAACCCGAGCAGCAACGCGATGCGCTGCGTGTTCTTCGCCAGTCCCCGGTAGCGCACCTTACCGTACCCGAAGCGCCGCTTCACATACAAGAACGGATGCTCCACCTTCGCCCGCACCGATGCCTTGCGCTTCTCGGCCGCCGCCTCGGCGCCGTCCCGATCGAGCAGGCGACGCTTGCCCGGCTTCATCGCCACCTGCCAGGCGACGTCGCAACCCCTGTTCTCCGGGCGCTTGTCCACACCCTGGTAGCCCGCGTCGCCCCATGCCTCCGTCTCGTCACCATGCAGCAGCACGCACGCCTGCGTCACGTCCGCCGCGTTGGCGGCCGTCGTCGCCAAGCTGTGCGCCAGACCCGATTCGGCGTCCACCCCGATATGCGCCTTCATCCCGAAGTACCACTGGTTTCCCTTCTTCGTCTGGTGCATCTCCGGATCCCGTTCTCCCCTGCGGTTCTTCGTCGACGACGGCGCGTCAATGATGCTCGCATCCACGATCGTCCCCGTCTTCAACCGATGCCCGAGAGACGCCAGATGCGTATTGATCTCCTCGAACAACCCCATCCCCAAGCCCTGCGTCTCCAGCAGGTGGCGGAAGTTCAGGATCGTCGTCTCGTCCGGCAAAGAACCGCTCAGGCGCAGACCCGCAAAGCGGCGCACTGACTCCACCTCGTAGAGCAGATCCTCCATGCCCGGATCGCTCACGTTGTAGAACAGCTGCACACAATGAACCCGCAGCATCACCCCAAGCGGATAGGGGCGGCGGCCACGGCCAGCCTTCGGATAGAACGGCTCGATCCGATCCTCCAGCTGTTGCCAGGGAATCAGCCCCTCCATCTTCTCCAGGAAAATCTCCCGGCGCGTCCGCCGCTTCTTCGAATCGTACTCCAGCTCCGCGAAACTCATCTGAAGCTCCATGGCCCGCTCACAACTCCCCGGTCGTTTCATACCATGAAACTACACCCGTCTTGTTCAGAGCTTCCTTAGAGTAGGGCGAAGGCAGAGAAACCGAACATGTTGGGACTGCGAGAGAGAATGGAAGAGAATGGTAGTGCCCCTGGAACCGGGGAGGCCAAGCGAAGCGCGGCAGCTCCTGCGGACCCGGAGGTAGTAGATAGGCCGCTACGGCGGCGGTTCAGTCCGTCGTACAAGCTGCGGATCGTCGAAGAAGCGGACCGGTGCACCGAGCCCGGCGAGGTGGGTCAAGTCCTGCGGCGAGAGGGCCTGTACTCGTCGCACCTGACGACGTGGCGCAAGGCGGCGCATAGCGGGTCGCTGAAGGCCCTGTCGAAGAAACGCGGCCGCAAGCCGGAGCGAAATCCGCTGGATGAGAAGGTACGCAAGCTGGAGCGGCGAAACGCACGGCTCGAGAATGAGCTCAGGAAGGCACACCTGATCATCGACGTGCAGGGAAAAGTTGCGGGGCTGCTGGGGATAAGCCTCGACGACGGGACAAACTCTTGAAGGCGGCCGATGAGCTGGCTAAGCACGTCGGTGTAAAACCGGCGTGCGCGGCCCTCGAGGTCTCCCGATCGACGTTGTACCGTCGTCGAGGCCCATCAACCGGGCAACAGCAGCCCCGCCCGACGCCCGCCCGGGCATTGAGCGAGACGGAACGAGGCGAGGTCTTCGACACGCTGTGTTCGGAGCGGTTCGTGGACCGCTCACCCGCCGAGGTGGTGGCCACGCTGCTCGACGAAGAGGTCTACCTGTGCAGCGAACGCACGATGTATCGTGTTCTGGCCTCCGAGGTGCCGGTTCAGGAACGCCGGGCGCAGCGCACCCATCCCGAGTACAAGAAGCCCGAGTTGATGGCCACGGCGCCGAACCAGGTGTGGTCCTGGGATATCACGCGGCTGCTCGGGCCGAAGAAGTGGAGCTATTACTACCTCTACGTCATCATGGACATCTACAGCCGCTACGTCGTGGGCTGGATGGTGGCGGACCGGGAGAACTCGGCCCTGGCCGGCCGGTTGATCCAGCAGAGCTGCCTGAAGCATGGCGTCCAGCCCCGGGTCCTGACCCTGCACTCGGATCGGGGAGCTCCAATGACGAGCCAATGCACCGCTCAACTTCTCGCTGACCTCGGCGTGACCCGCTCGTTGAGCCGGCCTCAGGTGTCGGATGACAACCCGTTTTCCGAGGCTCAGTTCAAAACCTTGAAGTACCATCCCTCGTTTCCCGGACGGTTCGGGGATCAGGGCCAAGCCAAGACGTTCTGTCGATCGTTCTTCCGCTGGTACAATGCCGAGCACCGCCATGGCGGCATCTCGATGCTAACCCCCGAGCAGGTCCACTTCGGAAACGCCGATCAGGTCATTGCCGGCAGGAAATCCGTGCTCCGCGAAGCATGGGCCGCTCATCCCGAACGCTTCGTCAGAGGTGTGCCGAAGCCCAAACCGCTCCCGGAGGCCGTCTTCATCAATCCTCCCATCCCTTCCCTCACCACACAGGACATTGCTCTCTAATTAATCCCGTAGAGTGTCCCATTGTCGTTGACAGGTTCCGGGTTGGCAGCGTTGCGCGCTGCGTTCGAAGGGTTTTACGGAGGATTATTCAAGCCAGGGACGTATTCGTTCGAAATGGATCGCATCGACATCTCGGGTGACGTCGCGTTCATCCTTTGGCACTCCTCGAACTTAGGCGCGGAGGTTACGCTGGGCACCGATACGTTTGTGATTCGCGATGGGAAGATCGCGATTCAGACCTTCGCGGCACGGATTGAGCCGACTTGATCTGAGACGGATGTGAGTGATGGACGTGGCGGATCTGCGTTCACCGTCTGCACTGTGAACAGCGCCATCTCCTGAGAAACTACCTGGATTATCACGGGGTTGTCGGGGTGAGGAGCGGTGATTCGAGGATGAGACCAGAGTCGATTTGAACGAGGTCGAAGCCGAGGGACTGAGCACGTTTGCGCAGGCCGAGGAGGGCGCGCTTTCGGTGGCGCTCGTCATAGACCGCGGCGGGCTGATCGCGGTATGGCGAGCGGTCGCGGAGCATGCGGAAGATAATGATGGCGAGCTTACGGGCGGTGGCAGTGATGGCCTTGGCTTTGCCGATGCGTCCAGCGAGGCGGCGGTAGAAGGCAGCGAGGGCGTGATCACTGCGGGTGAAGCTCATGACGGCGATGCGGAGGGTCTTGGCGGCGCGACTAGAGGAGGGTTGGGTGGCGGAACCGAGGAATTTGCCACCGGAGATTTTGTTGTGGGGCGCGAGGGTGAGCCAGGAAGCGAAGTGGTCGGGAGAGGGCCAACGACTCATGTCGAGTCCGGTCTCGGAGATGAGCTGTAGCGCACTGTGGGGCCCGATCCCGGGCACCTCGGTGATATCGACGCCGCCGGAGAGCACGAAGAGCGGCGAGCGGATGTCGAAGAGGGGCTCGTTCTTGCGGGGTCTCTTGCTCTTCGGCCGAGCGGTGAGTTCGCCCTCGGGGGTCGGGCACTGGGCCACGAGGTCGCGAATGAGGGCTTCGATCTGTTCGTCACAGGCTCGGATCTTGTCTTGGTAGACGTCGAAGAGCTCGATGGACTGGCCGAGCGCGAAGACGAGTTCGGCTCGGTAGTGGCCGGTGAGGGACGCGACGAATTCGTCGGTCGTGGCCTTGCAGCGGTGGTCGCGATGGCGGGCGAGCAGGGAGGGGTCGGTGTGGCCGGCGACGATGTCGCGGAGGATGGCCATGCCGGTGACGCCGGTGACGTCCGTGAGGACGTTGTGGAGCTGGAGGTTCATCAAGGTCATCGACTTGTGCATGCGCTGGATGTGGGCCGCGGCTTCCTGCACGAGGGTGCTTCGGTGACGCACGAGTGTGCGGATGGCGGTGATCTCGGCATCGGGTCGGAAGCTGCCGCGCAGGAGCCCGAAGGTGTGCAGCTGCTGGATCCACTGGCAATCGACGACATCGCTCTTGCGACCCGGTACGCCTTTGACGTGACGTGCGTTGACGAGCAGGACTTCGAAGTCACGCTCCTGGAGGATCTCGAAGAGCGGGATCCAGTAGACGCCAGTCGACTCCATGGCGACGGTGTCGATGCCGCAGACGTCGAGCCAGTCGACGAGCGCGTGGAGGTCCGGGGTGAAGCTCTTGAACTCGCGCACAGGTTGATCGTCGCGATCCTCGGGCACGGCAACCCAGTGGCTGGCCGAGCCTATATCGATGCCTGCCGCGTCGAGGTGGACCCTCTCGAGGAACTTCGCCACTCGGTTCCGTCGGTTCCGACGATTCTTCTTCGAGGCTTTGGGCCTGCGCTTCATGGCTCGCTCCTTGGCTCTGTGATATCGAAGGAGCATCGAAGGGCAGGGATGCGTCTCGTGAACACTCTCCTGAACGGGATCACGCCATGCGCGTCACCAATGATGTGTTCGCTACAACCCATGGACCATGCTAACAAACGGGGACATGCCACCAGTGGCGGATCGGCCTCGGCCCTCGGATGCGATCCGCCACAGGGTAACAGATCCTCGGCCCAGGGCCATGGCACAGTTTCTCTCTCATGTCGCCGGCCCCTCCGGGGGTCGGTGCGTTGCTAACAAGCGATTGCTGCAGTCGCGGTAAGCATCGGGCTCGCGCACTTCGCTTGCGGTCGGCATCTTGGACGCGCAGCAGAATCGCAGATCCGTTTAGGCCGAACGAAGTCACCGAGGATGCGGTTTCCCTTCTAGCGAGAGGTGCGAGTTGTCACCATGCCACTGGGTTGGGTCGGCGGGCGCATTATTGTTAATCGCTAGTGCTGCAGTCCACCCGGTGGTGGCGCAGGGCGTCTACTTCGACGGTTCGGGTTCGCAGGACCTCAGAGTTCTGTCAGAGTCGATCGGCGATCGGCGCGTTGATTTCGTCTTTCCCCGCTCCGCGACTGATCGTCCACTTGGAGCCGTCGTCTTTGTGTTGGGAGTCCCCGACGAGGCTTCTTCTCTGGGTCCGCTTATGAACCTTGAGCAATACCGAGATTGGGCTCGAATCGTCGCCGCAGAGGGGCACGTCGGCGTTCTCTACTCCACGAGCGATCCGGTGACCGACCTCCGGGAAGTGATGGGATTCGTTGCGTCAGAGGGGCCACGGCTTGGGATCAACCCTGACCGCGTTGCGCTGATGGCGGCGTCGGCCAACGCTCCGACTGCGCTGCACTACGTCCGGAGTGAGAACCCGCTCAAACCGACGGCTCTGGTCGTGTACTATGGCGTGATGCCAACCCCTGATGGGTTTCAGGGTGAGGGACTGCGGGGCGCGAGCTCCCGTTTCGGCTGGGTACTCCCCGGCTATCAGCCCGGCCAAGCTTACCCTCCGGGCCTACCGATCTTGGCGGTCCGCGCGGGTCGCGACGCTTCGGCCGCGATTCTCGCCTCGATTGATCGCTTCACCGGGTATGCTCTGTCGGAGAATCTCCGCTTTCGTCTCCTCAACTATCCTGATGGCCAGCACAGCTTCGATAACCGGGACGACACGGCAGAGACGCGACAAGTGATCGCTGAGACACTCGCGTTCCTGTCGACGTACCTGAAGAACTGACTCTCCGGGGGTTCGGCCTCCTGAGAAACTACCTGGATTATCACGGGGTTGTCGGGGTGAGGAGCGGTGATTCGAGGATGAGACCAGAGTCGATTTGAACGAGGTCGAAGCCGAGGGACTGAGCACGTTTGCGCAGGCCGAGGAGGGCGCGCTTTCGGTGGCGCTCGTCATAGACCGCGGCGGGCTGATCGCGGTATGGCGAGCGGTCGCGGAGCATGCGGAAGATAATGATGGCGAGCTTACGGGCGGTGGCAGTGATGGCCTTGGCTTTGCCGATGCGTCCAGCGAGGCGGCGGTAGAAGGCAGCGAGGGCGTGATCACTGCGGGTGAAGCTCATGACGGCGATGCGGAGGGTCTTGGCGGCGCGACTAGAGGAGGGTTGGGTGGCGGAACCGAGGAATTTGCCACCGGAGATTTTGTTGTGGGGCGCGAGGGTGAGCCAGGAAGCGAAGTGGTCGGGAGAGGGCCAACGACTCATGTCGAGTCCGGTCTCGGAGATGAGCTGTAGCGCACTGTGGGGCCCGATCCCGGGCACCTCGGTGATATCGACGCCGCCGGAGAGCACGAAGAGCGGCGAGCGGATGTCGAAGAGGGGCTCGTTCTTGCGGGGTCTCTTGCTCTTCGGCCGAGCGGTGAGTTCGCCCTCGGGGGTCGGGCACTGGGCCACGAGGTCGCGAATGAGGGCTTCGATCTGTTCGTCACAGGCTCGGATCTTGTCTTGGTAGACGTCGAAGAGCTCGATGGACTGGCCGAGCGCGAAGACGAGTTCGGCTCGGTAGTGGCCGGTGAGGGACGCGACGAATTCGTCGGTCGTGGCCTTGCAGCGGTGGTCGCGATGGCGGGCGAGCAGGGAGGGGTCGGTGTGGCCGGCGACGATGTCGCGGAGGATGGCCATGCCGGTGACGCCGGTGACGTCCGTGAGGACGTTGTGGAGCTGGAGGTTCATCAAGGTCATCGACTTGTGCATGCGCTGGATGTGGGCCGCGGCTTCCTGCACGAGGGTGCTTCGGTGACGCACGAGTGTGCGGATGGCGGTGATCTCGGCATCGGGTCGGAAGCTGCCGCGCAGGAGCCCGAAGGTGTGCAGCTGCTGGATCCACTGGCAATCGACGACATCGCTCTTGCGACCCGGTACGCCTTTGACGTGACGTGCGTTGACGAGCAGGACTTCGAAGTCACGCTCCTGGAGGATCTCGAAGAGCGGGATCCAGTAGACGCCAGTCGACTCCATGGCGACGGTGTCGATGCCGCAGACGTCGAGCCAGTCGACGAGCGCGTGGAGGTCCGGGGTGAAGCTCTTGAACTCGCGCACAGGTTGATCGTCGCGATCCTCGGGCACGGCAACCCAGTGGCTGGCCGAGCCTATATCGATGCCTGCCGCGTCGAGGTGGACCCTCTCGAGGAACTTCGCCACTCGGTTCCGTCGGTTCCGACGATTCTTCTTCGAGGCTTTGGGCCTGCGCTTCATGGCTCGCTCCTTGGCTCTGTGATATCGAAGGAGCATCGAAGGGCAGGGATGCGTCTCGTGAACACTCTCCTGAACGGGATCACGCCATGCGCGTCACCAATGATGTGTTCGCTACAACCCATGGACCATGCTAACAAACGGGGACATGCCACCAGTGGCGGATCGGCCTCGGCCCTCGGATGCGATCCGCCACAGGGTAACAGATCCTCGGCCCAGGGCCATGGCACAGTTTCTCTCTCATGTCGCCGGCCCCTCCGGGGGTCGGTGCGTTGCTAACAAGCGATTGCTGCAGTCGCGGTAGGCATCAGGCTCGCGCGCTTCGCTTGCGGTCACCACATTAGCCGCGCAGCAGAATCGCAGAGACGTTATGCGGCGCTACTCGTTGCTTGCGTCATCGGAGCGGAGTTCTTCCCAGAAGCCCCTGGGGTTGAGGATCCGGACTGGAGCAGTAGTGGCGATCTCCAACAGGTCCCGATCCCCTGTCACGAGGACATCTACCTCCGCGGCCGCAGCCTCCGCCAAGACCACTGCGTCCGTCGCATCCCGAATGACGATGTCGAGAGCCGGGGCGTCCCCGACAACCACCGCCTCCCGCCGCAAGAATAGCTCCATCTCCTCGACTGTTCCTGAAGGGGTGTGAAGCTTGTGCTGGAGGATGCGCCGCAACTCCGTAAGAACCGTCTCTCCTACTACGAGATCATGATCGGCCAGAATCGCTTGGAAAAGGTCCGCACATAATCCCCGCGTTGCAACCGCACTGACTAGGACGTTCGTGTCCAGAAAGACCTTCACGACACGTCGCGGAAAATATCCTCGTCGGTCAAGTATCCGCGGGCCTCAGCCAGAGGCATGATGCGTCGACGTAGATCAGCAAACTGAGCGATTGCTAGCTGGCGCCGGAGTGCATCGCGCACGAACTCACTACGGCTTCGTCCACTACGACGTGCCGCGCGAGTCAGTTCGCGCTCCAGATCTGGATCCAAACGGATCGTTAGTGCTGCGGTCTTCATGTCTTGCATTGTAATACATGCCGCGCCGCATAACAAACGATTGCTGCAGTCGCGGCAACCGTCGCCCTCGCGCGCTTCGCTTGCAGTCACCACATTAGCCGCGCAGCAGAATCGCATATCCGTTAGATGGCCAGTCCTAAGGCGATGTGGGTGTCGCACAACCTAATCGGAGAGACTAAGTTGCGCCTATGAGCGACCCCATCACCTGCCTGAATGCAGCCCTCGAAGGCCGCCATGCGATCGAGCGCCAGAGGGATCGTTAGGCCGCTAGATGGGCAGTTCGGTGACACGACCTACGGGACGGTTTCCCGACCGGTAGCCGCCCAGATCCGCCACGCGCACTATGCGCCTTCCACAAGAGACCACCGCCATGAGAACCGACACAGCCATCGTCACCATGCTTGTAGCGAGCCTGGCCGCCTGCTCGCCGACAACTGAAGAAGCCGCTCCCGCTGAAACTGCCGAAGCCGCGGCGGCAGCCATCGCCGCATTTGGCGCGGGCGAGAACGTGTCGCCCTTCGCGATCGGCTCGCTGCAGGCCGCGTCACTGAGAGACGCCGCCTTCGCACCAGCCAACGACAACATGACGCTCGCCATTAACGAGACGAAGGCCGATGTGGACGCCCTGCTGACGACGGCGGGCCTTGCGACCGATGTCCTCCAACTCAGTGTCCAGCCACTGATCGTCCGCACACCCGACCGCGTGCTCCTGTTCGACACCGGAAACGGCCCGTCGGGAATGCTATCCGCATCGATGGCAACCGCCGGCGTCGAGCCAGGCGATGTGACTGACATCTTCATCAGCCACAGCCATGGCGACCACGTCGGCGGGCTCGTGGACGCGGACGCCGCCCTGGCATTCCCCAACGGCGACATCCACATCTCGGTCAACGAGTGGGCAGCAATGCAGGCGAACGCCCAACTCGCCTCACTGGTGACAGCGATCAGTCCAAAGGTTGTGGCTTTTGAGCCCGGCTCGGATCGTGTGCCGGGCACCGTCACGGCGGTGGACATCCAGGGGCACACGCCTGGCCACTCTGGCTACCTCATCACCTCGGGCGAGGCCTCACTACTCTATATCGGCGACACGATGCACCATTCGGTGATTTCGGTGCAGCGACCCGACTGGACCATCGCCTTCGATGGCGACGCTCCGTTGGCGCAGGAAAGCCGGAAAGCGGTCCTTGCCTCCGCAGCCGGCTCCGGCCAGCGCGTCTACGCGGTGCACTTCCCTTTCCCGGGTCTTGGCAAGTTCGAGAACCGTGGTGGTACGTTCGTGTGGGTTGCTGAGTGACCGCCCGGTTTTCGCCGTTCTGGAGCGCTCGGCGTCTTGGTGTCGGATGACGGCCATCACTGCAGGAGCTCCTCTTGTCCAGGGCCGGAGGGTGCGAGGTCTTCGTGTAAGCCGTCGAGATCGATCGTTGGAGGGCCGTTTGACCCTGCAGCGGGGCCACTTCGGATCAACTTTGAAGTGCAACACGAGCTAGATCTGTACATAGCATTCCTCGGGGGTGCGATAGCCTAAACGCTTCCTGGGTCGGTTGTTGAGTTTGTGAGCGATGCGGTTGCAAGCATGCTGGGTGATGTGAGCCATGCTGGTACGCTTCGGTAGGTACTGACGAATCAGACCGTTGGTGTTCTCGCTGGTCCCCCTTTCCCAAGAGTGGTAGGGCGCGGCGAAGTAGAATTTCGATCCGGTTTCTGCTTCGATCGCCCCATAGCCGTGGAACTCAGTTCCGTTGTCGGCCGTGATGGTGTGAGTGGGGCGAGCGGCAGTCTTGATCAGACGAACGGCTCGACGGTTCGTAGCCTCGACGGTACGAGCCTCGAGCTTGCCGATCATCACGTAGCCCGTCTTACGATCGACGAAGGTGAGGACGCAGTGCTTGTCGGAGCTGGTACCGATCACGGTATCGGCTTCGAGGTGGCCGACTCGGCTTCGGTTCTGTGCGCCAGCTGGGCGCTCAGATATCGGCCGTTTGCCGGCCAACCGACCTCGGGAATCATAGGATCCGTACCGTTTTCGGCGTTGCTTGGGCGAACAGCGCAGATGCAGATACAGGCGGCCACCGCGCTTTCGGTCGCGCCAGATGTGGCGGTAGATGGTCTCGTGGCTGATCGAGAGCCGAGCCTTGCGCCGTAACCAGCCTGCGGCTTGCTCAGGGCTCCACTGTTGCCTGAGGCACGCCTCCACCATTCGCCAGTCCGATGCACCGAAGCGCTCATTGCGGCGCGATCTGCCTCGTCTCCACCGGGCGTAGTCATCGGCCAGGTCCGGTCGATAGGCCCGGCCCTGACGATCCTTCGAGTTGCGGCGCACCTCACGGCTGATCGTACTTCGATGTCGGCCCAGTGCTCGAGCGATCGCAGCTTGGTTGCATCCTTGTTTTCTGAGCGCAGAGAGCGCATATCGCTCACCAGAGGTGAGCTGGCGATACCTGTTCATGAACTTCCTCCTTTTCGTCGAGAAGGAAGGTCTAGGGCGTCCCAGCTCGCCTCAACTTCTTTGTGCAGTTCGGTCGGGTGGTTTGTTGCACTTACTATATGAATCCAAGCCACCTCCTGAGAAACTACCTGGATTATCACGGGGTTGTCGGGGTGAGGAGCGGTGATTCGAGGATGAGACCAGAGTCGATTTGAACGAGGTCGAAGCCGAGGGACTGAGCACGTTTGCGCAGGCCGAGGAGGGCGCGCTTTCGGTGGCGCTCGTCATAGACCGCGGCGGGCTGATCGCGGTATGGCGAGCGGTCGCGGAGCATGCGGAAGATAATGATGGCGAGCTTACGGGCGGTGGCAGTGATGGCCTTGGCTTTGCCGATGCGTCCAGCGAGGCGGCGGTAGAAGGCAGCGAGGGCGTGATCACTGCGGGTGAAGCTCATGACGGCGATGCGGAGGGTCTTGGCGGCGCGACTAGAGGAGGGTTGGGTGGCGGAACCGAGGAATTTGCCACCGGAGATTTTGTTGTGGGGCGCGAGGGTGAGCCAGGAAGCGAAGTGGTCGGGAGAGGGCCAACGACTCATGTCGAGTCCGGTCTCGGAGATGAGCTGTAGCGCACTGTGGGGCCCGATCCCGGGCACCTCGGTGATATCGACGCCGCCGGAGAGCACGAAGAGCGGCGAGCGGATGTCGAAGAGGGGCTCGTTCTTGCGGGGTCTCTTGCTCTTCGGCCGAGCGGTGAGTTCGCCCTCGGGGGTCGGGCACTGGGCCACGAGGTCGCGAATGAGGGCTTCGATCTGTTCGTCACAGGCTCGGATCTTGTCTTGGTAGACGTCGAAGAGCTCGATGGACTGGCCGAGCGCGAAGACGAGTTCGGCTCGGTAGTGGCCGGTGAGGGACGCGACGAATTCGTCGGTCGTGGCCTTGCAGCGGTGGTCGCGATGGCGGGCGAGCAGGGAGGGGTCGGTGTGGCCGGCGACGATGTCGCGGAGGATGGCCATGCCGGTGACGCCGGTGACGTCCGTGAGGACGTTGTGGAGCTGGAGGTTCATCAAGGTCATCGACTTGTGCATGCGCTGGATGTGGGCCGCGGCTTCCTGCACGAGGGTGCTTCGGTGACGCACGAGTGTGCGGATGGCGGTGATCTCGGCATCGGGTCGGAAGCTGCCGCGCAGGAGCCCGAAGGTGTGCAGCTGCTGGATCCACTGGCAATCGACGACATCGCTCTTGCGACCCGGTACGCCTTTGACGTGACGTGCGTTGACGAGCAGGACTTCGAAGTCACGCTCCTGGAGGATCTCGAAGAGCGGGATCCAGTAGACGCCAGTCGACTCCATGGCGACGGTGTCGATGCCGCAGACGTCGAGCCAGTCGACGAGCGCGTGGAGGTCCGGGGTGAAGCTCTTGAACTCGCGCACAGGTTGATCGTCGCGATCCTCGGGCACGGCAACCCAGTGGCTGGCCGAGCCTATATCGATGCCTGCCGCGTCGAGGTGGACCCTCTCGAGGAACTTCGCCACTCGGTTCCGTCGGTTCCGACGATTCTTCTTCGAGGCTTTGGGCCTGCGCTTCATGGCTCGCTCCTTGGCTCTGTGATATCGAAGGAGCATCGAAGGGCAGGGATGCGTCTCGTGAACACTCTCCTGAACGGGATCACGCCATGCGCGTCACCAATGATGTGTTCGCTACAACCCATGGACCATGCTAACAAACGGGGACATGCCACCAGTGGCGGATCGGCCTCGGCCCTCGGATGCGATCCGCCACAGGGTAACAGATCCTCGGCCCAGGGCCATGGCACAGTTTCTCTCTCATGTCGCCGGCCCCTCCGGGGGTCGGTGCGTTGCTAACAAGCGATTGCTGCAGTCGCGGAAAGCATCAGGCTCGCGCGCTTCGCCCGCGGTCACCACATTAGCCGCGCAGCATAATCGCAGAGACGTTAGGTAGCACTTCAAGTTGGCTTGTAGAGACACGGATCTTCCGAAGGTACAAATGCTTCGCGATGAAGAACTCTCACTTTGCCTCCACTCGGGTCGTGTAGGCTGGGCACCGCGATGAGTTCGAAAAGTCCACACTCCCACGAAGAGAGGTAGCATGCGGAAGCGCACCGTATATCCCGTTTGGCTGCAGCTCTCCGCCGCGGTGGTTCTGGCGGCGATCCTGCCGAACCCTGCCCAGTCCCAGGTGGATCTGGGTGCGCTGCAGGATGAGGCAGTGCAGTGGCTGCAGGAGTACATTCGGGTGAACACCGTTAATCCGCCCGGGAATGAGGTTCGCGGCGCCGAGTTCTTCGCGAGAATCTTCGACGTGGAGGGCATCGACTACGAAATCGCCGAATCCGCGCCAGGGCGGGGCAATATTTGGGCGCGGCTCGACGGGGGTAGTGAGCCCGGCTTGGTCCTGCTACACCATATGGACGTGGTGCCGGCAGACGAGCGCTTCTGGACCACGGAGCCCCTCTCCGGAGAACTCCGCGACGGCTACATCTATGGCAGGGGGGCCCTCGATACCAAGACGAGCGGGATTTTGCATCTGGCCACGTTCTTGGCGCTTCATCGGAGTAACACACCTCTCAATCGGGACGTGGTCTTCCTAGCCACCGCCGACGAAGAGGCTGGAGGTTTTTTCGGAGCGGGCTGGCTTGTGGAGAACCGCCCAGAGTTATTCGAAAACATTGGGTTGCTCTTGAACGAGGGCGGGGGCGGCAGCGTCGTCGAGGGGCTGGTTCAGTTCGGGGTGGAGGTCACCCAAAAGGTGCCGTACTGGCTGCGGGTAAGCGCCACCGGCGAAGCCGGCCACGGGTCGGGGCCGCGGGCTTCTTACGCTTCCCTGGATTTGATCGAGTCCCTGGACAACCTCCGCCAGCACGAGTTTGGGGCTCGTCTGATTCCCCAGGTGGACGAGCAGTTCAAGGGGATAGCGGAGAGCCTCCCCGAGCCGTGGGGCTCTCGTTTTCAAGACTTCGCTACAGCGATGAGGGAGCCCGGGGTGCTGCGAGAGTTGCAGATCTACGATCCGTTCCTCCATACGCTGATCCGAAACACCTGCTCGATCACGCGCTTCGAAGGCAGCAGCAAGATCAACGTGGTGTCTACCGAGGTGTGGGCCGAGTTGGACTGCCGGCTACTCCCCGACCAAGATCCGGACGAATGGCTCTCGGAGTTGCAGGGAGTGCTGGGATCCGAGATCGAGATTGAAGTATTGATGGGCTTCACGCCCGCAGTTTCAAGCACGGATACAGACCTCTACCGTACCGTCCGCGAGGTGACGCTGGAGACGTTCCCGGACGCGAGCTTCGTGCCCATGGTTCAGGGCGGATTTACCGACAGTCACTTTTTCCGGGATCTGGGGATCGTGAGCTATGGGTACAGTGCGACCGCAACGCCGATGGAGGATGAGGCGGGGGTGCACGGCAACGATGAGCGGGTGACCGAAGAGAACGTCCGCCGCGGAGTAGAGATGACCTTGAAGATTCTCGAACGGTTTGCGGCGACCCGGCCCATCCTGGAGGACCGCTGAGAGTTGGCCGAGTAGACCGGCCACGTGCTACCTAACAAGCGATTGCTGCAGTCGAAGTAATCATCAGGCTCGCGCGCTTCGCTTGCGGTCACCACATTGGCCGCGCAGCAGAATCGCAGATCCGTTAGGCGGCAGCGAATCACCGGAGCGGATATGAAAAGACTGCCAGCTACGATTGTGATGGAGATGGCGGCGCTTTCCGTGGGGATTATCATGGTCTGGCTTGAGGTCGCCGTGCTACTCAATCGGCACTGGTTAGGTCCTGCAGCTGTAGAGGTGTTCCGCGGGGGCGAGCCAGCGGCAATCATCGTTGGACTTGCCATCGTTCTCGGATTCTTGGCGCTGGTTCTCTTCGTGATCAACCTGGTTGCTGGTCGTCGAGCACTTTGGTGGCAAAGATGCATCCTGGCCGTGGGATTTCTGCTAACAGTTAGCTTCTTCGGGAACATGCTCTAACCGGAACCTGTCAACGACAATGGGACACTCTACGGGATTAATTAGAGAGCAATGTCCTGTGTGGTGAGGGAAGGGATGGGAGGATTGATGAAGACGGCCTCCGGGAGCGGTTTGGGCTTCGGCACACCTCTGACGAAGCGTTCGGGATGAGCGGCCCATGCTTCGCGGAGCACGGATTTCCTGCCGGCAATGACCTGATCGGCGTTCCCGAAGTGGACCTGCTCGGGGGTTAGCATCGAGATGCCGCCATGGCGGTGCTCGGCATTGTACCAGCGGAAGAACGATCGACAGAACGTCTTGGCTTGGCCCTGATCCCCGAACCGTCCGGGAAACGAGGGATGGTACTTCAAGGTTTTGAACTGAGCCTCGGAAAACGGGTTGTCATCCGACACCTGAGGCCGGCTCAACGAGCGGGTCACGCCGAGGTCAGCGAGAAGTTGAGCGGTGCATTGGCTCGTCATTGGAGCTCCCCGATCCGAGTGCAGGGTCAGGACCCGGGGCTGGACGCCATGCTTCAGGCAGCTCTGCTGGATCAACCGGCCGGCCAGGGCCGAGTTCTCCCGGTCCGCCACCATCCAGCCCACGACGTAGCGGCTGTAGATGTCCATGATGACGTAGAGGTAGTAATAGCTCCACTTCTTCGGCCCGAGCAGCCGCGTGATATCCCAGGACCACACCTGGTTCGGCGCCGTGGCCATCAACTCGGGCTTCTTGTACTCGGGATGGGTGCGCTGCGCCCGGCGTTCCTGAACCGGCACCTCGGAGGCCAGAACACGATACATCGTGCGTTCGCTGCACAGGTAGACCTCTTCGTCGAGCAGCGTGGCCACCACCTCGGCGGGTGAGCGGTCCACGAACCGCTCCGAACACAGCGTGTCGAAGACCTCGCCTCGTTCCGTCTCGCTCAATGCCCGGGCGGGCGTCGGGCGGGGCTGCTGTTGCCCGGTTGATGGGCCTCGACGACGGTACAACGTCGATCGGGAGACCTCGAGGGCCGCGCACGCCGGTTTTACACCGACGTGCTTAGCCAGCTCATCGGCCGCCTTCAAGAGTTTGTCCCGTCGTCGAGGCTTATCCCCAGCAGCCCCGCAACTTTTCCCTGCACGTCGATGATCAGGTGTGCCTTCCTGAGCTCATTCTCGAGCCGTGCGTTTCGCCGCTCCAGCTTGCGTACCTTCTCATCCAGCGGATTTCGCTCCGGCTTGCGGCCGCGTTTCTTCGACAGGGCCTTCAGCGACCCGCTATGCGCCGCCTTGCGCCACGTCGTCAGGTGCGACGAGTACAGGCCCTCTCGCCGCAGGACTTGACCCACCTCGCCGGGCTCGGTGCACCGGTCCGCTTCTTCGACGATCCGCAGCTTGTACGACGGACTGAACCGCCGCCGTAGCGGCCTATCTACTACCTCCGGGTCCGCAGGAGCTGCCGCGCTTCGCTTGGCCTCCCCGGTTCCAGGGGCACTACCATTCTCTTCCATTCTCTCTCGCAGTCCCAACATGTTCGGTTTCTCTGCCTTCGCCCTACTCTAATTCTTTGCGTGCTCCGTGTCTCACGTACGTTGGCAGAGAGGGAACCAGCGATTGCTACTGTCGCGTGCGACATCAGGCTCGCGCGCTTCGCTTGCGGTCGGCATCTTGATCGCGCAGCAGAATCGCAGATCCGTTAGAGCGCTTGGTCAGGCTACAGATCGAGGACCAGCTTCAGACCTGCATCGACGTGGGCCATCAGCTTTGGCGGTAAGCGCCCCGTTCGCTCCGACAGGTAGTCTTCATCGAGGGCCACAATCTGTGTGACGTTGGCCACCGAGTCCTTGGGTAGGCCGCTGTTCCGGGCCGGCAGAAGGACATTGCCAGGGGCGTCAAGCAGCCGGGTACTCGACGTTAGTACTACTCCGAGCACTGTCCGCAGTCTGCTACGATTAAAGGAGTCGGCTTGGACGACGAGGATAGGGCGGCGAAAGCCAGGCTCGGATCCGCGTGGCTCCTCGAGATCGGCCCACCACACCTCACGACGTTGTATTACCACCCAGCCGAACTCACACTTCGTGCCTGGGCGGCTCGTACCGCCGGGTCGATACCGCTGGGTTCGTCGGCGAAGACATCGTTCAGTCTGCCCGTCACATCCTCGTCCCGGTGCTTGGCTAGGTACTCCGCAACGGCCGTTGCGTAAAGCTCGCTTCGAGACAACCCTAACCGCTCAGCGAGGGCGTCGGCAGACTCAAAGAGGTCATCTGGTAGTGATATCGCTGTTTTCATACCCTTATAATACCATGGTATAACCGTCCGGGCAAACACTCTCCTGAGAAACTACCTGGATTATCACGGGGTTGTCGGGGTGAGGAGCGGTGATTCGAGGATGAGACCAGAGTCGATTTGAACGAGGTCGAAGCCGAGGGACTGAGCACGTTTGCGCAGGCCGAGGAGGGCGCGCTTTCGGTGGCGCTCGTCATAGACCGCGGCGGGCTGATCGCGGTATGGCGAGCGGTCGCGGAGCATGCGGAAGATAATGATGGCGAGCTTACGGGCGGTGGCAGTGATGGCCTTGGCTTTGCCGATGCGTCCAGCGAGGCGGCGGTAGAAGGCAGCGAGGGCGTGATCACTGCGGGTGAAGCTCATGACGGCGATGCGGAGGGTCTTGGCGGCGCGACTAGAGGAGGGTTGGGTGGCGGAACCGAGGAATTTGCCACCGGAGATTTTGTTGTGGGGCGCGAGGGTGAGCCAGGAAGCGAAGTGGTCGGGAGAGGGCCAACGACTCATGTCGAGTCCGGTCTGGTAGTGTCGCGATATTTGTGTAAAAGGGGGTGAGGGGTCCGGGGAGGGTGGACAGCCGGGGAAAGAGAGAGGAAGCTCCTTGTGAATGTTCATCATCACATGAACCCGGGGAGTCCGGGCCTGCGCCAGCAGGTCCGGAACCGGAAAGGAGCTTCCTCATGGAAAAGATGGTTGAAGTTGAGCGGGCCACGCAAGATGAGTTACGGCAGGATTTAAAGTCGTTGTTTCAGGGCGCGATCCGTGTGACGCTCGAGATGGTGCTGGAGGAGGAGTTGAAAGCGATGGTCGGAGCGCGTCGTTTCGAGCGGGTCGGCAGCCGGAAGGACCACAGGAACGGCACGTACCTCAGGCGCCTGCTCACGAGCTTGGGTCAGATCGACGTGATGGTGCCGCGCAGCCGGGAAGGCGGCTCGCCCGCCGACGTGATGGGCCGCTACCGGCGCAGGAGTGAAGAAGTGGACGAGATGATGGTGGAGGCTTACGTGAGCGGTGTGTCGCAGCGCAAGATGGGCGACGTGACCGAAGCACTGCTGGGTGAGCGCGTGGGACGCTCGACGGTGAGCCGGGTCGCGAAGCGGCTCGATGGGGCCGTAGAAGCGCTGCGGAGCGCACCCATCGAGGGGCCTCACCCCTATCTGTATCTGGACGCGACGTTCCTCGATGCGCGCTGGGCCAGGAAGGTCGAGAACGTGAGCGCGCTCGTGGCCTACGCGGTGGATCCGGACGGTCACCGCCGGCTCCTGGCCATCACGCTAGGCCCTGAGGAGTCAGAGGACAGTTGGTCCGAGCTCCTCAAGCAGCTCCTGGAGCGAGGTCTCAGCGGCGTCGAACTGGTGATCGCCGACGAGCACGCGGGCCTGGCGGCTGCGGTGCGCCGCTTCTTGCCTGAGGTGCGCCGCCAGCGCTGCACCGTGCACCTGCAACGCAACGTGCTGGCCAAGGTCCCGCATCGCCTGCGCAAGCGTGTGGCGCGCGAGGCTGCCGCCGTCTTCCGGGCCCCCGGGCTCGCTGAGGCGAAGAAGCGCCTGGCCGAGATCACGACGCGCTGGCAAGAGGAGCTCCCCGAGGCAATGAAGGTGCTCGAGCGGGGCTTCACGGCCGCCACCCAGTTCTACGCGTTCCCCGAGCCCCACTGGGCCAGGCTACGCACCACGAACAGCCTCGAGCGCCTGCACACCGAGATCAAGCGTCGGATCCGGAGCGCCGGCGCCTTCCCCGACCGAGCCAGTGCGCTCCGCCTCATCACCGCGGTTGCTCTGAGGACTACTGCGGTCTGGAGCGAACGCCGCTACCTCGATCTCACGCTTCTCGAACCGAAGGAGGTCGCCAACGCAGCCTAACCGAAGCATCGAGGAGCTTCCTCTCACTTTTACACACAACTCGGGACTTGACCGTCCGGTCTCGGAGATGAGCTGTAGCGCACTGTGGGGCCCGATCCCGGGCACCTCGGTGATATCGACGCCGCCGGAGAGCACGAAGAGCGGCGAGCGGATGTCGAAGAGGGGCTCGTTCTTGCGGGGTCTCTTGCTCTTCGGCCGAGCGGTGAGTTCGCCCTCGGGGGTCGGGCACTGGGCCACGAGGTCGCGAATGAGGGCTTCGATCTGTTCGTCACAGGCTCGGATCTTGTCTTGGTAGACGTCGAAGAGCTCGATGGACTGGCCGAGCGCGAAGACGAGTTCGGCTCGGTAGTGGCCGGTGAGGGACGCGACGAATTCGTCGGTCGTGGCCTTGCAGCGGTGGTCGCGATGGCGGGCGAGCAGGGAGGGGTCGGTGTGGCCGGCGACGATGTCGCGGAGGATGGCCATGCCGGTGACGCCGGTGACGTCCGTGAGGACGTTGTGGAGCTGGAGGTTCATCAAGGTCATCGACTTGTGCATGCGCTGGATGTGGGCCGCGGCTTCCTGCACGAGGGTGCTTCGGTGACGCACGAGTGTGCGGATGGCGGTGATCTCGGCATCGGGTCGGAAGCTGCCGCGCAGGAGCCCGAAGGTGTGCAGCTGCTGGATCCACTGGCAATCGACGACATCGCTCTTGCGACCCGGTACGCCTTTGACGTGACGTGCGTTGACGAGCAGGACTTCGAAGTCACGCTCCTGGAGGATCTCGAAGAGCGGGATCCAGTAGACGCCAGTCGACTCCATGGCGACGGTGTCGATGCCGCAGACGTCGAGCCAGTCGACGAGCGCGTGGAGGTCCGGGGTGAAGCTCTTGAACTCGCGCACAGGTTGATCGTCGCGATCCTCGGGCACGGCAACCCAGTGGCTGGCCGAGCCTATATCGATGCCTGCCGCGTCGAGGTGGACCCTCTCGAGGAACTTCGCCACTCGGTTCCGTCGGTTCCGACGATTCTTCTTCGAGGCTTTGGGCCTGCGCTTCATGGCTCGCTCCTTGGCTCTGTGATATCGAAGGAGCATCGAAGGGCAGGGATGCGTCTCGTGAACACTCTCCTGAACGGGATCACGCCATGCGCGTCACCAATGATGTGTTCGCTACAACCCATGGACCATGCTAACAAACGGGGACATGCCACCAGTGGCGGATCGGCCTCGGCCCTCGGATGCGATCCGCCACAGGGTAACAGATCCTCGGCCCAGGGCCATGGCACAGTTTCTCTCTCATGTCGCCGGCCCCTCCGGGGGTCGGTGCGTTGCTAACAAGCGATTGCTTAAGTCGCGGTAGGCATCAGGCTCCCGCGCTGCGCCCGCGCTCCACATCTTGGACGCGCAGCAGAATCGCAGATCCATTAGACGGAATCGCTGAGCTCTGTGGGATTTGACGGCGCTCAGTTCATGAATGGGTCGTACGGCATCCGGGACAGTTGCCGGTACTCCGGCCCCTTCCGCTCAAGCACCCTACTCCAGAGCAAGTCGGGCGCATCGGTGAACACGTCGTCCTCGCGCGCCGGCTCGATGATCCAACTGTCGACGGCCATCTCCGCCTCGAGCTGGCCGGGCCCCCATCCCGAGTATCCCGCAAACACCCGCGCCCTGAGAATGCTCGGCTCGATGTCCGGCGAGACCGCGCCCACAAGAAAGCCTACGGACCCGAACACCAGGATATCTGCTAACTTGGCGTGCGCGAGTTCGGCGAGGAGCACGGCACTGGCCGGCTGGACCGGACCGCCCTGGAAGAGCGGCTCGCCGGGCGGCACCAAGTCGCTTAGGGGCGGAAGCCGCTCCTGGACCGTGACGTTCAGGGCGTGGTTTAGGACAACGCCCAGCGCCCCGTCGGCGTTGTGCTCCCCAACCAGGACCACTGTGTGGCGGAAGTTCGGATCGTACAGGCCACCGCTAGAGATCAGCAGACTGCCCCGCAAACTCTCCAATTCGCTACCTCGTTTCGACGGTCAACTGCCGCCTGCCTCCTCATGGCAAGGTAGACGGCGCCGGAGGGCAACGCTACGACCGCAATCCGCCTGGCCAAGGCCCGGGAGACCGTTGCGAGGCGAGAGGGCTCGAGTCCAGCCCGTCATGCGGGACTGCACTGAGCACGGGCGGCACAGGTACCGTCGAGAGTCTTGGCCCGCCTCATGACGTCTTGACGCTATGACGTTATGAGGTCATATTGCGAGCATGAGCGAGGATACACGACGCACCACGGTCTATTTCGACGGGTCGATTCATCGCGCCCTCCGCCTCAAGGCGGCGGAGACCGATCGAAGCTTCTCGGAACTCGTCAACTTGGCGGTTCGCGAGAGCCTCTCGGAGGACGTCACCGATTTGGAGGCGTTCGAATCCAGAACCTCTGAACCCAACCTCTCGTTCGAGAGCGTCGTCAAGGACTTGAAGCGCAGTGGAAAGCTATGAGCTTTTTATCAAGCCTTCCGCGGCCAAAGAGCTCGAAGCATTAGGCCGTAAATCGGACCGCACCCGTATCGTCGACAAGATCTACACTCTGAAGGACGATCCGCGTCCTCAGGGGTGCGAGAAACTCACGAGCCAGGATCGTTACCGAGTCCGCCAGGGCCAGTTCCGGATTCTCTACGTGGTCGACGATAATGAGCGCGTCGTCACGGTGGTCAAGATCGGCCATCGACGCGACGTCTACAGATAGCAATCGGCTAACTATCAAGCGATTGCCACTGTCGCGGTAGACACGAGGCTCGCGCGCTAGGCTTGCGGTCGACAGATTGACGCGCAGCAGAATCGCAAATCCGTTAGAGAGCTGGCTCCTGGCAGGTATGAGTTCAGATTTTGGCGAAGGGACAAATTCGGATATGGATCTCAAAGTGTGGGTTCGGGTGCTCCACGAGACGTTGTTCCTCTTCGCTCTCGCATCGTCCGCCATCGTCGCCCAAACCCAGTGCCCGTCGACAGGGGTGGCGGTACAGGTACTCGGGTCTGGAGGCCCACTCGCTAGAACGGGTCGAGCCTCGTCTAGCTATGTGCTTTGGGTCGATGGTCGTTCCCGGCTCATGGTGGACGCAGGTGGAGGATCGTTTCTGCGGTTCGGCGAATCGGGCGCGCAGTTGGCGGACTTGGATCTGCTCGCACTCAGCCATCTTCATCCAGACCACGTTTCTGACCTTCCCGCCATTCTTTGGGGTGATCGCCTCCGCCAAGAGCCACTTCGCATCGCGGGTCCTTCCGGAAACGAGTCTGTCCCAGCGTTGAACCTGTTTCTCTCGCGGCTCTTCGATCCGGAGGATGGTGCCTTTCAGATGCTCAGCGGCACAATCGGCGGCCCGGGGCGGGGCGCGCCTTTCGACCCGGTAATGGTCGATGTCGATCGGGCTGGCCCCATGGTGATCTTGCAGGAAGCGGGTCTGACGGTGCGTGCCCTACCAGTTCCGCATGCGAATATCCCCTCGCTCGCCTACCGGGTGGAGACTCAGGGCGTGAGCGTCGTGTTCAGCGGTGATCAGACCGGCAGAGATCCAGCTTTCGTCTCATTTTCACGCGGTGCCTCGGCTTTGGTGATGCACCTGGCGGTCTCCCCCGCGGCATCAGGGGCTAGGCTCGACGTCCATGCAACCCCTGAGGTCGTTGGCCAAGTCGCTGCGGACTCGGATGTCGAACAGTTAATCCTCAGTCACCTATTCGTCGGAGACGTCGCAGGGGGCGTGGCTGACGTCAGGGCTCGCTACGACGGAGTCGTGAGAATCGCTGAGGACCTCACCTGCTATCCAGTAGGATGAAGTGCCACGTCCTTCCCATGGACATTACTGTTGTCGCGCAGCAGAATCGCAAATCCTTTAGGCATCGCTCGGGCCACCCACACACAACTGGACGAGCAACGTTCTCCAAGGCTGCGGACCGGATCTACGTGGATAGGTCAGCCCCCGCTCCGAGCAGCTCTCGCGCCTAACCTTCGGAAAGCCCCACCTCGGCCACGTCCTCACTGGCCTCGAGCAATTCTCGGTCCTCGGCCTTTCTGGCAAGGGCCAGCGAACCAACAGCAGAGCCCGCGCCGGCCACCGCGAAGATGGGGCCCAAGACCACCAGGTTCCATAAGAAAGCGGAGTCATCAGCCAGCGCCACGGCCAAGACAAAGATCGCGGACAGCAAGAAACCCCCAGCGGCCCCCCACCCTGCAAAGCGTGGAAGGGACATCTGCCCAAGCTTAACGGCCCTCACCCCAGGCTTCAGGAGGCCCTTGGACTAACACAGTAGGTGGTACCACTATTGGGGGCCGGTCAGTCTGCTGTCCTCTGCTACGTCATTCGACGTATCCAACCCCATGCCGGTCGGCGGCATCTTTCGCTATGAAAACACGATTCGACAGTCAGGAGGACTCATGAAGCGTAGTTGGATGGGAGTGATCACGGCGGGAGCAATTCTCTCCAGCGGCTGTGCCACGATCGCCGGCGGGGCGGTGGATCTCTCAGGAGCGAGGTCCGGCCCGGCGATGCGGCCCGGAGGAGCGGGGCCCGGCGCGCCGTTAAAGCTCGGAGGAGCGAGGCCTGGCACAGGTGACGCGATGGCTTTTCGCAGAGGCCCAGTCCACGCGATTGATGGGGAACACTACCATTCCCTGGCGGATCCCGAGACATGGAAACCGTCGCCGGTCAGTCTCGCTTGGAATGCTAGGCAACCTCCGTGGCTCGGACCTGATGAGAGCCCGCTGATCGAGAACGGCATCTTCGCGTGGGGTGTGAAAGGGCTCCCCGGCGCCGACATCAGAAGGTTGGGCCTGGGTGCTTACGCGAAGAGCTGGGCCGAATCTGGACTCGGCAGGAGCTTCGCGGAGGTCAGCCACGATCCCTCAACAATCTATACCTACGTGCATTTCAGGGTTTTTCCAGGTGGTGGTGAGAGCCGCCTGTTGCTGTATTGATTGAGGTGCCGCGCTAGCCACCTTCATTAGCTTACCGGCGTCCGCATCCTCCACTCGATCAACCTTAGCGAACGCTCTATGACTCCGGTACGCCATCTCACTCTGCGTTATAGCGGCCTCCGGCTGCTCATCGTCCTCGCTGCATCGCTTCCGTTACCCGTGTCCGCTCAAGTGAATGTAGAGGCGCTCCGGCAGGAGGATCCTCCGCTCGGATACTCGGGCACGTTCGGTGGTGATCTGACCCTGCGGACCGGAAACGTGGAGTTGGTCCAGGTCGATCTGAATGCACGCCTCTACATTGTCAGGGAATCCGTAACCAGGCTCATGGTAGGAAACGGGGGGCTCGGCCTGCAGGGTGGCAGCCGCTTCGCGTCGTCAGGTCTGTTACACTATCGCGAGACCTACCGGTACAACGATCTCATCTCACCGGAGTGGTACGGACAACTGAACTACGATCGGCCTCAACTCCTCGACTTCAGGGTGGTCACGGGGGGCGGAGCACGGACCTCCTTCGCCAGCGGGGAGTGGGGAGAATTTGGTACGGGCGCAGCTCTTTTTCTAGAACACGAGCGACTGGACCTTTCCGATGCCGCCGTTCACGACAATCGGACCACCGCGATCCGGGGGAGCTACTTCCTCACCCTGCGCCTGGTACCCAACGAGAATCTCGTGATCACGTCTACGAACTATCTACAACCCGTGGTCGGTAAGTGGGGTGACGTTCGGACGCTCGCGAATTTTCGAGTCGCCGCGTCTGTAACGGACGAGCTGGACCTCACGGTATCCTTCGATCTCCGCTACGACAGCGGACCACCCGACGAGATCAGTGCGCTGGATACGAGCCTGAGGACGGGGCTCAGGTACACCTACTGAGGTGTTGCTGCACTACGGCCGGATGAACCCCACCTCTCCTTCAATTAGGATGGTAGTCCCCAGCGGCCCTGAAAGGTCTTGCAGCCGTACGCCCTGACCCGCACAGCCTGGTTCGGTGTTTTCGTCGTGATCATGGCTGAGGTGGCCCTCGTGACACCCCCAATCGGGGCCCTCGCAGTGACCGTCCTCACGGGCACCGTAGAAATCCGGGACGGCCTCAGCGGCTTCGCTCACCCCGTCACCTGGCTCGTACTCGCGGCCTTCTTCATCGCCCGGGGCTTCATCAAGACCGGGCTGGGCACCCGCGTCGCGTATTTCTTCATCCCTGTTCTTGGGAGGACGAGCCTTGGCCTCGGCTACGGGCTGGTCGTCAGCGACCTTTTCCTTGCCCCCGCAATCCCTAGCACTAAGGAGACCCCAACGTTGCCCGCATGGCCAGGCCCCGCTCGGGGTGAGCGGCCCACACCTCCGTCTGGTCCTCTGGGTTGGCCCTTCCGGCGATCGTGAACTCCTCCCCGCAGAAGAGAGGGCTGACCGCTCGATAGGAGAAGGAGTCGGGGGAGCCACCCAGCCGCCTCGATCCCGCGTCCAACAGTAGGAGCGCGATGAGCGGTCCGTGCACCACCAGGTCTGGATACCCCTCGACCTCGGTCACGTAGCGATGGTCATAGTGAATGCGATGGCTGTTGAAGGTGAGCGCAGAGAACCGGAAGAGGGTCACCGCGTCGGCAAGGAAGGACTCGGACCACTCCGCGGCTTCGGGTGGGGGTTGGGGCGGGCCGCCCGCAGCCCCCGCGCCATCACGGTAGACCAGGTCCTGCTCTTCTTCGATCGCCACGCCCGCTTCGTTTGTGATCTCATGCCGAACCGTGACGAAGACGAGGGGGCCGGATCGACCTTCTTTGCTCTGTACGGTGGCTATCGTGGACCTTCGCTGGACAGCTTCGCCTAGACGGAGCGTCCCTAGGAAGTGGAGCCGGCCTCCGGCCCACATCCGCCGGGGGAGCGGAATGGGGGGTAGGAAGTCGCCCCGCCTCTCGTGCCCATCCGGCCCCAGCGAGGACCGGCGCGTGGCCGGCTTGAAGTAGAGCCAGTGCCACGCGAGTGGGAGAGGCGAGGCGGGGCCCAGCGCCTCTGGTGGCCAGTCCAGCACCGCAGACATCCCCCGGGCCGGAGCCAAAGTGAGGACGTCCTCGTCCACGCGTTCATTGTCGATCCACGATTCGAGCTCGGCGATTTCGCTCTCGGCCACAGGCTACTCTTCCTCTGTGCTCAGAAGGACCGGGGCAGGCCCAGCACGTGCTGTCCCACGTAGCTCAGGATCAGGTTATTGGCGATGGGGGCGATCAGGTAGAGCCTGGCCTCTCGAAATTTGCGCTCGATGCCGTATTCTTCAGCCAGCCCATACCCGCCGAACGTGTCCATGGCAGCGTTGGCGGCCTCCCAAGCGGCCTCCGACGCCAGCAGCTTGCACATGTTCGCTTCGGCGCCGCAAGGCTCTTCGGCTTCATAGAGCTCGACGGCGCGGTCCCGCAGAGCCGCAGCCGCCTGTGCGTGTATGTAGGCACGGGCGATGGGGAACTGGACGCCCTGGTTCTGGCCGATGGGACGCGCGAAGACGACGCGTTCGCGCGCGTATTTGGTGGATCGGTCCACGAAGTGGAGGGCGTCACCTACCGACTCGGACGCGAGCAGGATGCGTTCGGCGTTCATGCCACTGAGGATGTGGTGGAACCCCTTACCTTCTTCACCGATCAGGTTCTCTTCAGGCACCTCGAGTCCGTCGAAGAAGACTTCGTTCGTCTCGTGGTTGATCATGGTGTCCAGAGGGCTGACCTTGATCTGGTCTCCGGCGTCGCGTAGGTCCACGAGGAAAACGCTGAGGCCGTGCGTTTTCTTCTCCACGTCTTCGAGGCGCGTCGTTCTCGCGAGGAGGATCATCAAATCCGAGTGTTGGACCCGGGAGATGAAGGTCTTGGTGCCACGAACGACGTATCGATCACCCTTTTTCTCGGCGAAGGTGGAGATCTTGGTCGTGTCGGAGCCCGCATCCGCCTCGGTCACGGCGAACGCCTGCAGCCGGGTCTTACCCGCCGCGATGTCCGGTAGCCAGCGCAGCTTCTGTTCTTCGGAACCGTGACGAAGGAGGGTGCCCATCGTGTACATCTGGGCGTGGCACGCCGCCCCGTTGCCCCCCGAGCGGTTGATCTCCTCCAGGATCACTGCCGCCTCGCGGATTCCAAGGCCCGGGCCCCCGAACTCTTCGGGGATCATGCAAGCCAGGTAGCCGGCCTCGTTGAGTTCCCCGACGAACTTCTCCGGGTACGCCCGCTCCCGGTCGAGACTCTGCCAGTACTCGTCGGGATAACGCTCGCAGAGCTTTCGGATCGCGTCCCTCAGCTCCTCTTCCATTCCGGTCCTCTCGAATAGGTATCCACGTCCGCGGAATCGGCTGGTGCCCGATGCTCCTGAGAGTCTAGAGACTGAGCGCGCCCCTTGTCGAGGGCGATTTTGAATTGACAGTCTTCTGGCCCACGACGACGTTGCCTCGCTGGGGTGGCTGCACCAGCGGGACGACCGATCTCAACGCGGGCGCGTCGATGACGGAGAAGGAACCACATCAGAGTCCTGAGGCTGGATCGGATGTCGGGGACATCCTGCCTCTGGAAGGAACTCTCGTGGTCGCCCTGGAGCAGGCGGTAGCCGCCCCCTTCGCCACCCGGAAGCTCGCGGACGCAGGCGCCCGGGTCATCAAGGTTGAGCGAGCCGGCGGTGACTTCGCGCGGCGTTACGACGATGTGGCACGAGGCCAGAGCGCGTATTTCGTCTGGCTGAATCGGGGCAAGGAGTCGCTGGCCCTGGACATCAAGGATTCCGAGGACGCGGGCCTCCTGGGCCGAATCCTGGCCCGGGCAGACGTCTGCATACAGAATCTGGGCCCGGGAGCGGCCTCCCGGGCCGGCTTCGGCTCTGGAGCGCTGCGGGAACGACACCCGCGCCTCGTCACCTGCGACATCAGCGGCTACGGAGAAGAAGGTCCCTACGCCGAAATGAAGGCGTACGACAACCTGGTCCAGGGCGAAGCTGGTATCCATGGGGTCACCGGACAACCAGACGCTCCGGCGAAGGTGGGCATCTCGATCTGCGACATCGGCGCTGGCATGTATGCCTACGGCTCCATCCTGGAGGCCCTTCTGCTCCGGGCGCGCACCGGCCGCGGAGCGGAACTCAAGGTGTCTCTCTTCTCGGCCATGGGCGATTGGATGAGCGTGCCGTACCTCCACGCCGTCTACGGCGGGGAGGGTCCGAAACGGATGGGCCTGAGCCATGCCTCCATCGCACCCTATGGAGCCTTCGCTTCCCGCGACGGCGAGCTGGTGCTGCTCTCGATCCAGAACGAACGGGAGTGGGAGCGTTTCTGCAAAGCGGTGCTCCAGCGACCCGGGATGGCGGAGGATCACCGCTTCCGGACCGGGGTGGATCGGGTGCGGAACCGCCCGGCGCTGCGCGAGGCCATCGAGGAGGTCTTCTCCTCTCTGACCACCGTCGAGGTCGTTGATCGCCTGCACGGCGCCAAGATCGCGTACGGCCGCCTCAACTCGGTGGAGGAGTTCGCCAGACATCCCCAGCTCGGGCTCATGGAGATCGAGAGCCCCGGGGGGGCGATCGCGCTCCCGGCCGACCCGGTGCTCTGGAGTGGCGTCCGCGGAGGCCGGCACTCGAGGGTTCCGGACATAGGCGAACATTCCAATGCGATTCGGGATGAATTCCGGGACCGGAAGAAGGGATGAGCGAGGAACCGGCGATCACAACCGTGCGGACCGGAAGGCTCGTGGCCACGGCTCTCGTGGGAGTGGGGCTGTGGCTCCTTCCCGTGCCGGTCGGTGTCGAGCCGGAGGCATGGAAGCTCCTGGCCATCTTCGTCGCCACCATCGCCGGGATCATCCTGCGTCCCCTTCCGATGGGAGCGGTCGCTCTGGTGGCGACCGGGGTGGCGGTTCTGACGCGCACTCTCACGATCGACGAAGCCACAGCCGGCTTCGGAGCTCCAATCGTTTGGCTGGTGGTGGCCGCCTTCTTCATTGCCACGACCTTCCTCCACACCGGTCTCGGCATCCGGATCGCGTATCACTTCATGCGGGTCCTGGGAAAGAGTACGCTGGGCCTGGGTTATGGACTCGTGGCCACCGACCTGGTGCTTGCGCCGGCGATTCCGAGCAACACGGCCCGGGCCGGGGGAGTGATTTTCCCGATCCTGCGGTCACTTTGTGTCTCGCTTCGAGCCGACTCCTCGCCCGATGCCCCGGGGGACGCCTCGGGGGACGTCGCGGGCTTCCTGACCTTCACGGCCTATCAAGGGACGTGCGTGACCGGCGCCATGTTCTTGACGGCCATGGTGGCGAATCCCTTGGCCGTGGAGCTGGCTGCGCAGCAGGGAGTCCAGATCACCTGGACACGATGGGCCCTGGCCGCTTCACTCCCGGGGCTGGTCAGCCTGGCCGTCGTTCCGCTCTTGATCTTCTACCTCTATCCCGTGGAGACCAGGGAAACCCCGCAGGCGCCGGAGCTGGCGCGAAGGCACCTCCGCGAGATGGGTCCCATGGCCCGGAACGAGCGGATGCTCCTCGGTGTGTTCGTACTGCTCCTGGGCCTCTGGATCTTCGGCTCCACCCTCGGCATCGCCACCACGACAACCGCGCTCGTCGGTGTGGGAGCGCTGCTTGTAACCGGAGCCCTGCCGTGGGAAAAGGTGCTGCGCGAGAAGGCCGCCTGGGATACCCTGATCTGGTTCGCCGTGGTCGTGATGATGGCGAGTCAGCTGGGTGAGCGGGGGTTGGTGGATTGGTTCAGCGAGCAGGTGGCTTCGGTGATCGGAGGAGAGAGCTGGCTACCCGCTTTTCTCGGCCTCTCCCTCATCTACTTCTACAGCCACTACTTCTTCGCCAGCAACACGGCTCACGTGAGTGCCATGTACGCGCCTTTCCTCGCCGTCGCCCTCGCCGTCGGCACGCCTCCGCTCTTCGCCGCCCTGGTGCTGGGGTTCTTCAGCAACCTGTTCGCCTCGATGACGCACTACGGGGCCGCTCCGGCTCCAATCTTCTTCGGATCGGGAAACGTGGAGATGGGGACCTGGTGGAAGCTGGGAGCACTGATCAGCCTGGTGAACATCACCATCTGGCTCGGGATCGGGGGCCTCTGGTGGAAGGTGCTCGGGATCTGGTGACCGATTCCGACCGGATCAAGACGACGGTTCTTCGCCGTCGTCGAGGATCCGCTCGGCCACCAGGATGAGCGGGTGATCGATCATCTGGCCGTCGAGGGCGACCACCGACCCCCTCGAGCTCGCGACCGCATCGAGAACCCGCTTCGCCCAATCGATCTCCTCCTGGCTCGGTCGGAAGCAGTCGTTCACGGGACCGATCTGGCTCGGGTGGATGCACAGCGTTGCACCGAAGCCGAGACGTCGACCGCGCCGGGTGTGGGCGCGCATCCCCTCCTCGTCGTCGATTCGCGTCCAGATGCCGTCCACCGGCGGCTGAATACCCGCGAGCCGCGACACCAGGACCAGGTGCGAGCGAAAGGTGAGAAGCTCCTCGCCGTCGCCCTCTATGCCCACGTCGTGCTGGAAGTCCAAGGAACCGAACACGAGTCGCTGTACGTTCGGCTCGCGAGCGATCTCCATGGCCCGGTGCATCCCCATGGCCGATTCGATCAGGGGAAGGACCGGGACTTCCGGTCGCGTCCGTTCCCCGACGCGGCGCACCTCTTCGACCCCCTCGACCTTGGGAATAACCACCGCGGAAACTCCTGAAGCGCCGGCGAGCGCAAGGTCTTCCCCAAACCACTCGGAGCCGGCGGCGTTGATCCGCAGCAGCACCGGGTGGGAAGAATCGAGCCATGCTGCGGCGGCCTCCCGGGCTCCTCCTTTGTCGTCCGGTCCGACGGCATCCTCCAGGTCGACGATCACCGCGTGCGCCTCCGAAGCGTACGCCTTCTCGTATCGATCCGGGCGGTTTCCGGGGACGAAGAGGTAGGAGCGGGCGATCGGCCCCACGAAAGAGCGCGTCGGCATGCGCTCGGACGGTCCGGCCGGCTCCACCGGGCTCAGCCGGTGGGCCCGGTGGGCCCGGAGAGCTGCACGAGTGGCCGGCGCCACCGGGCGGGACCCGTCTCGTGCACCGAGGAGCCGTTCGCGTCCACCGCGACGCTCACCGGCATGTTCTCCACCTCGAACTCGTAGATCGCCTCCATTCCCAGCTCTGGAAAAGCCACGAGGCGCGAGGAGCGAATCGCCTTCGAGACCAGGTAGGCCGCGCCGCCGACGGCCACGAGATACACGGCCCCGTATCTCCGGATAGCCTCGATGGCGGTAGGACCGCGCTCGCCCTTCCCGATCATCCCGAGCAGGCCGGTCCTCTCCAGCATGATCTCGGTGAACTTGTCCATGCGGGTCGCGGTCGTGGGACCGGCGGGGCCCACGACCTCGTCTCGCACGGGATCCACGGGTCCGACGTAGTAGATGAACCGGTCGGTGAAGTCGACCCCCGGGGGAAGGTCCTCCCCCCGGGCGAGGAGGTCGACGATCCGCTTGTGAGCGGCGTCACGGCCCGTCAGGATCCGGCCCGAGAGGAGGAGCATGTCGCCGGCCTTCCAGTCGAGCATCTCGGCGCGGGTCACGCCGTCCAGGTGCACCGGGCGGGCCGTGGGCGCAGGCGCCCAGTCGACCTCCGGCCAGTCCGCTGGATCGACGGGCGGGAGCTCGACCGGCCCCGTGCCGTCCAGGACGAAGTGGGCGTGCCGCGTGGCCGCGCAGTTGGGAATGATGGCGACGGGCAGCGAGGCGGCGTGCGTGGGGTGGTCGCGGATCTTCACGTCGAGCACGGTGGTCAGGCCACCCAAACCCTGCGCCCCGATTCCGAGGGCGTTGACCCTGTCGTGGATCTCGACGCGCAGCTCCTCGAGCCGGTTCCGGGGACCCTGCTCCTTCAGCTCGTGCATGTCGATGGGGTCCAGCACCGACTCCTTCGCTAGAAGCATCGCCTTCTCGGCGCTCCCACCGACGCCGATCCCGAGGATCCCCGGCGGGCACCAGCCAGCCCCCATTTCCGGGACCACCTTCAGGACCCACTCGACCACGTCGTCGCTGGGGTTCAGGGTCGTGAACTTCGCCTTGTTCTCTGAGCCGGCGCCCTTCGCCGCCACCTTCACCTCCACCGTGGAGCCCGGGACGAGTTCGACGTGGACGATCGCGGGCGTGTTGTCGCCGGTATTGCGCCGCCTCCCCAGCGGATCGGCGACCACCGAGGCCCGCAGAACGTTCTCCGGGTCGAGGTAGGCGCGCCGAACCGCTTCGTTCACCATCTGCTCCACACTTCTCGCGCCCTCCCACGATACCTCCATCCCGATCTTCAGGAAGACCACCACGAGTCCCGTGTCCTGACAGACGGGCCGGTGTCCCTCGGCGCACATGCGCGAGTTCGTCAGGATCTGTGCCATGGCGTCCCGCGCGGCCGGCGACTCCTCACGCCGGTACGCCTCGCCCAGCGCCTGGATGTAGTCACGGGGGTGGTAGTAGGAGATGTGCTGGAGGGCGTCGGCGACGCTGCGGATGAAGTCGTCCTCTCGGATCTTCACGCTCATCGCGCCCTATTCGTCCATAACGGCAAAATCCGATCTGTGACTGAGCACTTCCGGCCGTCTCATGGGTTCCCGCCAGGCAGGTCCTCGATGATGCCCGTGTTCAAGTCGAGCACGAGATCGCCTTGCAGGTTGCTCACACTCAGGACAACGCCGCCTTCCTCCCTGAGCCGAGGAGCCACAAAGCGGTGACCCCGCCCTCGCCCAGCTCACGCTCGATGGCGTAGCAGCCTTCTAGGGCTGCGTTCAAGCGAGTAGTGGCATCGGACATGGGCGCACTCCGGAATCAGGCCAAGGTCAACATCCGAGAGCGGGCCGGTAGGCGCAAGGTATCTAGGGCAGGCTGGAGCATCCTCGTGGCCTAGAGGGGCGTTATCTGCTTCGCTTCGGTCCTGCCGCGGACAGTAGCAGTCGCTGGTTAGAAACGCACCACTATCGTGCTCGAAACGCACCTAGTTCGTCAGTCGATGCGCTGAAGGTGTAGAAGCCGTTCGTAACCTTGAAGGATTGCAGACCCATCTCTTCAGTAAGACTTCGATAGAGCCCCACGTCGGACGTGCTCGGAGCTGGGACCCCCAGGGCGAGCAGGTCTCCGTTCTTCTGAACGGTGTGGTTGTGCATCGCGTACCAGTAGCTCCACCCCTCAGCGAGAATGCTATCGACGACCTCGAAGCCGTAGACCTCTCTCGGAGGAAACATCTCGGGGCCGGCCCCGAAGACCACGACCAAGTCGGGGCCTGCTGCTGTTTCCCGCCGAAGTACCGAAGCGAGAAACTCCCTCGGCTGCTCAATCTGAGAGGCGCGGTTTGCTTGACGCGAAAACAATAGAGCGTCCAGACATGAGATCGGATCGATGGAACCGACGCCTTCGCCGAACACTAGATCGTTGTTTTCGCCATGCCGGGAAGCGAAGGTGAGGAGGCTCTGTCCTTTTCCGCCTAAACTGGGCTCGAGCTGGACTCAAAAGCCACGCTGCGCTCAAGGAACCCCCGAACTTCACCCTCCGTATAGCCCAATTCAGCGAGCACCTCGCCGGTGTGTTCACCCGCCGCGGGGGGCGAGCGGGTGCCTCGAGGCCTCTCACCGTCCACGCGCAGCGGCAAGGCGACATCCTGATAGTTGGAAACCGCCGGATGATCAGCCATCGGCAGCAGTCCGGCCTCGACCACCTGCGGATGTGCGGCCACTTCCGCCATGTTCTGGATGGGCGAGCACGGAACCGCATGGTCGTGCATGAGCTCGAGCAAGTCCTCGGTCTCGTACCTCTTGGTTCGGCTCTCGAGGATCTCGATAAGCCCGACTCGGTTCGCCACGCGGTCCGGGTTGGTGCGAAAGCGGGGATCTTCACCCAGTTCGCTGAGCCCGAGAGCGTCGCACAGCCTGACGAAAATTAGGTCGCTCCCGCCTGAGATCATCACACTCCCATCGGCGGTCTGGAACGCCTGATACGGTACGATGGCGTCCATGGCCGACCCCATGGGGCCCGGTACATCACCCGTGGCGAAGTAGCCCAACAGGTGATAGGACACCCACCCGACGGCGGTATCGAGGAGCGCCGCGTCCAGTTTAGCGCCACGGCCCGTCGCATCACGTGTGCGTAAAGCGCCGAGGATAGCGATCGTCGCCCACATGCCAGTGCCGTAATCCACCACGGATCCACCGACCCGGGCGGGTGGGGCCCCTGGATTGCCGGTCACCGACATGATCCCCGAGAAGGCCTGCATGAGTGGGTCATATCCCGGAAGCTCGCGCATCGGACCGCGGTCACCGTAGGCACTGATCGACATATAGATGATGTCATCCCGGAGCGCCCGGATCGACTCGTAGTCGTACCCCAGCCGTTCGGGAACGCCAAAACGTGCCGACTGAACGAGGACGTCGGATTCGCCCGCGAGACGATGAAGAATCCCCTGCCCTTCCGGACTCTTCAGGTCCAGAACTACACTTCGCTTGTTGCGGTTCGCTGACAGGAAAAGGGTACTGTCGCTCCCCCAGAAGGGCGGCCCCCAGGCCCTTCCCGGGTCACCGCCGGGTGCCTCCACCTTGATGACGTCTGCCCCGAGGTCCCCCAGGATTTGGGTGCAGAAGGGTCCGGCGAGATTCTGGGTCAAATCGCAGACCCGCAGGCTATGAAGGGACGGAGTCACGAAGTGACCTCAAACAGACCTGCGGCGCCCATGCCCTTTGCCACACACATGGTGCACACTACGTACTTCGCTCCCCTACGTTTTCCTTCGATCAGGGCATGCCCGACCATCCGCGCACCACTCATGCCAAACGGGTGGCCTATGGAAATGGCACCGCCGTCTACATTCAGAATGTCATGGGGAATGCCTAGCTGATCCCTACAATAGACTGCTTGGGATGCGAAGGCTTCGTTGAGCTCCCACAGGTCGATCTGCTCCATCTTCAGGCCAAATCGCTCCAGCAAACGTGGTACGGCATAAACGGGCCCCACACCCATCTCATCCGGTTCACAACCAGCCACCGTATATCCTCGAAAGATCCCAAGAGGATCGAGTCCGCGCTTCTCCGCCAGCGTAGCGTCCATCACCACACAGGCGGATGCACCATCGGAAAGCTGACTCGCGTTTCCCGCGGTCACTTCTCTTGTCTTCGCCGAGGACTGCTTTCAAGGCGGCGAGCGCCTCCAGGGTCGTTCCGGGTCGGTTTCCCTCGTCCTTGGTCAGGGTCACCTCTTCGTAGGTCACCTCTTCGGTTTCTTTGTTGATGATCTTCTTGATACTGGGCAAGGGAACAATCTCGTCGTCGAATCGACCGGCATCCTGGCCAGCGGCCGTTTTCTGCTGGCTCTCCAAGGCAAATCGATCCTGAGCTTCACGAGAGATCTGGTATCGCTCGGCCACGACCTCACTCGTCTCCAGCATCGTGTCATAGATCGAGGGTTTGTTCTCTACCAGCCATTCATTGGTTGCGTAGGACATATTTCTCTGCTCGCGACCGGTTAGAGATACGGACTCCAATCCGCCCGCTACCATGATGGGCACTCGATCGACCATCACCCGATGGGCCGCGGTCGCGATAGCCTGCATCCCCGAAGAGCAATCCCGTGAAATAACGGCACCCGCGGCACTGGTGGGTAGTCCCGCCCGAATGACGGCCTGTCGGCCGATGTTGAACCCGGTCGCCCCTTCGGGTCCCCCGCATCCGAGGATGACGTCCTCGACTTCCGCGGGGTCGACACCCGCCCGTTCGACCGCATGTCGAATCACATGGCCGCCCAGGTCGGCACCATGTGTATTGTTGAAGGCGCCTCGGTACGCCCTTCCAATCGGCGTCCTGGCTGTGGACACAATCACTGCTTCTCTCATCTACCTGCCCTCTACTAGTCGAACCCAGCTTCGTCGGCTACCCACGCTCCACAAGGAACTCACCCTGCGATCGGCCTCAACGTCAGGCCTCCAAGTGCTCGAGCCGCACAAAATCCCGGAACGATTTTCCTTCCTTCGCGAGCTGGCGCAACAAAGGCGCAGGCTCGAGCTCGGGATCATCGTATTCCCTCATAAAGCGTTCCAAGTCTTCCACGATGTTGTTCAGTCCGATCTGGTCCGCATAGTAGGTCAGCCCGCCTCGATAGGTAGGCCAACCGTATCCATACACCCAGATCACATCGATGGCGGAAGCTCGCAGGGCGATGCCGTCATCCAATATTTTCGCTGCCTCGTTGACCATCGCATAGATCATGCGCTTGAGCATGTCTTCCTGAGAAATCTCCTTACGTGTGATGCCTGTGTTCCTGGAGACGTCTTGGATGAGTTGTTCTACCTCGGTGTTGGGTACGGGCGTTCGACTGCCATCTTCGTAATCGTAGAATCCGCCCCCCGTCTTTTGGCCCAGACGACCACGCGCGCAAAGCTGGTGTCGAATATTCGTGTCTTTGTCAGGGGTCTTGTCTCCCAACCAGCCAATATCCAGACCCGCTAGATCCCGCATCGCAAAGGGACCCATCGGAAAGCCAAAATCGAAAACGACCTGGTCGATATCCTTGGGCATCGCGTTCTTCAGAAGCATGTCATCGGATTGCCGCATACGTGCGGCAAGAATCCGATTGCCCACGAATCCACGACACACTCCCACGACGACCGCAACTTTTCCAATGTCTGTACCGAGCTTCATACAAGTCGCGAGCACTTCCTTCGACGTCTGATCCCCTCTTACGACCTCCAATAGACGCATGACGTTCGCAGGACTGAAGAAATGCAGTCCGATCACGTCCCCCGGACGAGAGGTCACCGCTGCGATCTCATTGATGTTCAGATACGAGGTATTGGAAGCCAAAACACAGCCTGATTTACAAATGTTGTCGATCGCCTCGAATACCGACTTCTTCAGGTCCATGTCCTCAAAGACGGCCTCGATGACCAGATCCACATCGGATAGAGCTTCATAGTCCAGAGAGCCCGCGAGCAGGGACATCCGTTTCTTCACATCGTCTTCGGTAATCCGTCCTTTCTTGACGCTGTCGGCGTAATTCTTTTCGATGATTCCGAGGCCACGATCCAAGGCCTCTTGGGTCGCCTCGATGATCGTGACCGGAATCCCCCGATTGAGGAAATTCATCGAAATTCCACCACCCATCGTGCCCGCACCGATCACACCGACCTTCTTGATCTCACGGGTGGGCGTGTCTTTGGGGACATCGGGTATCTTCTTGGCTTCTCGCTCGGCGAAAAAGAAATATTGCTGTGCCTTCGCCTCCGGACTGTTTTGGCATTCGTCGAATAACTCTCGCTCGTTTCGTAAGGCTTCGTCGAAGGGTAGACGGACCGCTGCTTCCACCGACTGGATGATCGCTTCGGGCGCCTTGAATCCTCGCGTCCTTCGAGCGATCGATTTACGAAAGGCATCAAAAATCGCTGGGTTTTCTCGAGCATCTTCCAGCATTTCGCTCGAGTCACGAATCTTGACCAGGGGCCTGTTCTCACTGACGACCTGCTTGGCAAATTCGATCGCACCGGACAAGAGATCTCCTTCCACGATTTCATCCACGAGACCCCCGGCGAGCGCCTGTCCAGCGGAAATGGGATTCCCGGACGTCATCATTTCGAGTGCTTTTTGCACCCCCATGACCCGTGGAAGACGAACCGTCCCACCCCCTCCCGGGATGATCCCGAGCTTCACCTCGGGCTGCCCGAGCTTCGCCGAACGCACGGCCACTCGGTAATGACAACCCAGAGCGGTCTCGCAGCCACCCGCGGGCGTCGTGCCGTGAATCGCCGCGACAACGGGCTTGGACGCTCCTTCGAACGCTTCGATCACCCCCCTTATCCCAGGCGCGTCGGGAACGTTCGGATTGCCGAACTCGGTGATGTCCATACCGGCAAAGAAGGTCCGTCCCTCGCAGTGAATCACGACGGCCTGCGCGTTCTCGTCGCTTTCGGCCATTTCCAAACCGTCGACGAGCCCCTGCCGAACATGGTAGCTCATGGCATTAACCGGAGGATTGTTGGAAATGAGGACGGCAACCCCCTCTTTGAGTTCATAGGAAACGGATTGGCTCAGCTTCTTCATTTGAATCCTTGGGAAACAAGCCGGGGGGGAGACCAGCGCACGCGCTTTGGGTCGAACAGTAATTGTACACCCGCGGCGGGTTGGTCCATGGGGATCGCGGGGTGCCCGGCTCTTTCTTGCTCCAACCGCCCGTGGAAGGCATCTTTGCGGGCCCATGACTGCCCCTGCTGCGAGTTCCCTGATCGCGCTTCGTCGACGATGTGCGCCGGGGGCTCGATGGCACGCAAAGTCTAAACCTATGGAGGAGAAGATGTCCAAGCGGTTAATGCCCTTCGTCATGCTCGTCGGCGTCGCACTCCTGATGGCGGGGCCGACCGAAGCGAACGCCCAGCTCGGGGAAACCAGCTCGTTCCTGGCTCACGTGTCCAACCAGTATCGCGTGATTCCCAACGTGACGTATCACGTGGCGAGCAACCAAGAGAACAAGCTCGACCTGTATGTCCCAAGGGGCGCCACCGGCCCGACACCCGTGTTGATGTACATCCACGGTGGAGGATGGGTTGGTGGAACCAAAGAGAGCAGTGTGCTTCGCATCCTCCCCTATCTCGAGATGGGATGGGCTGTGGCCAACGTCGAGTACCGGCTGGGTGCGGTCGCGCGTGCGCCAGCGGCGGTAGAGGACGGCCTGTGTGCTCTGCGTTGGGTCATTCGAAACGCCGGACAGTACAACCTGGATACGTCGCGTATCGTGACGACTGGAAACTCGGCAGGAGGCCACCTCGCCCTGACGACAGGGATGATCCCCGCATCGGCGGGTCTGGACCGTGAGTGTCCGGGCTCCGAAGAGCTGAGCGTCGCGGCGATCATCAACTGGTACGGGATCACCGAGGTTGGCGACTTGCTCGACGGTGCCAATACGAAGAGTTACGCGGTCGAGTGGATGGGCAGCCTGGAGAACCGACTCGAGATCGCAGAACGCGTGTCCCCGATGACGTACGTCCGGGCCGGATTACCACCGACGTTGACGATCCACGGTGATGCGGACCCGACGGTCCCGTATCAGCACGCCATCACGCTGCACGAGAAGCTGGACGAGCTCGGTGTGTCGAACGTGCTACACACGGTGCCCGGTGGAGGTCATGGTGGTTTCAACCGGGAGCAGACGCTGGCGATCTTCGAGACGATTCGGCGTTTCCTGTCGCAGCACGGGCTGGGTGGCGTGGTGACCGCCCAGTAGGATCGTGTCTCTGACGCTCGCCACTGCCATCTTTGGGGGCCCCGGTGGACCAGATCCACCCGACTTCGGGAGAAGGACGATGAGGAACCGAATCCACCATCTGTTGGTCCCGACCCTGGCGCTCGCGATCGGGCTGTCGGCCCAGATCCCCACGGCCCAGATCTACGCCCAGCAGGCGCCAGAATACGGGCCGCCAACCGGTACGCTCGTCGTTGTCGGCGGGGGTCTGAGAGACGCGGGAATCTTCGAGCGCTTCATCGAGCTCGGAGGCGGCGCTGAGGACGGCCGGTTCGTCATCGTGCCGACCGCGGGCGGGAACTACCATGGGGACGGCAACATGCGGGTTTACGGCGAGGATCAGGTCTTGAGGTCTTGGAGGGCCCGCGGACTCCGAAACGTCTCGATGCTGCATACGCACGATCCCGCAATCGCGGACACCGAGGCGTTCGTAGCCGAGCTGAAGCAGGCGACCGCCGTGTGGTTCAACGGAGGCCGGCAGTGGAACATCGTCGACTCTTACGCGGGGACCCGCACCTACGACGAGTTCCACAAGGTCCTCGAGCGCGGGGGTGTCGTCGGCGGAAGTTCGGCCGGCGCCACGATTCTGGGCGAGTACCTCGTCAGGGGCGACACCAGGGGCTCAGGAATCGTCATGACCGACGAGGAGAACCATCAGCTCGGCTTCGAATTCCTCCGCAAAGTTGCGATCGACCAGCACATCAACACCCGGAACCGCTGGGACCACATCATCCCCGTCATCGAGCAGAAGCCACACTTGCTCGGCATCGGCCTCTCGGAGGATACGGCGATCATCGTCACGGGGGATACGTTCGAGGTCGTGGGCAACTGGATGGTCGCGGTGCACGACAACACACGCGCGTATCAGCCGTGGGAGAAGCCGTATTTCGTGTTGGCGCCCGGCGACGTTTACGACATGAAGGCCCGTCGGATCGTGGGGCCGGTCGAGTGAAAACGCGCCGACTTGTAGCACTCACCCGGACGGTCCCCCGGCGAAGAACGCCTCCACATCTCAAGTTCCTCAGAAGTGGGTGGCGAACCCGAACTGCAAGCCTGCGATGCGCGCCGCGTCGTTGCCCTGGAAGTCCGTGGCCCAGTGATAGCGGTAGTTCGCGCGGAACACCGTATCGGAGGTCGGCCGGAAGCTGATCGACGGAACGATCGCCGTCACCTGGTCGCCGATGCTCGAGCCCGTGGAAGTGAACGTGCCGACGTTGTAGTCGACCGTCTCGAGTCGAAGTCCGGCGGTGACGACCGCATCCGAGTAGCCGAGGAAGCTTGGTCGCCATACCGGCACCAGGACGTCCAGGTACGCACCCCACTGAGTGTCGCCGTGAACTTCGGAGAGGCTCCTGGGCACGTCGACGGATGCGTACACGACCTCTCCCCGTATCGAGGCGGGGCCGACGTCGCCGCCGAAGTCTAGCGCGGCGATGCCCAGCCAGCGCTTCTCGTCGACCTGCTCGCCCTCGACCTGGAAGTCGTTGTAGTAGCCGCCGTGGTACGAGACGCCGACCTCGCCGAGCCCCGTGTGCCGAAGAGCGAGTCGTCCCGAGAGGGCGGGGGAGCCGTTGTTGTCCTCGCCGAAGAGCTCCTCGTCCTTGCCGGACGGGATGTCCGTGCGGCCGGTCTCGTTGGTCACAACCGCGGCACCGAGGCCGTTCGTCAGGTACACATCGTACGAGAAGACGAGCTCACCGCTCGCGAACCTGCCGTACGCTCCGAAGCCGACCTCGGAGAGCGTCGACGGGATGATGTCGGTCGTGACCAGCGGGCGTTCGACGAAGTCCCAGCGCGGGCTGTCGTGGTTCTGGTTCAGGTAGCCGAGTGGTGCGAGGATGATGCCGCCGCGCAGCGCGAGTCCCCGTCCCAGCTGGAAGTCGACGAGCGCGGTTTCGAGCGCGATCTCCTCCGTGCCGTGCTCGAACTCCAGCTCCGACAGGAAGCGGATCCGCGGCGATACCTGCGAGAAGAGAAAGACGTTGAATCGCCGGAGCTCCATCGAGAAGCCTTCCGAGACCCCGTCCTCGACGAAGTAGTTCGTGTTGCCCTCGACGTAGCCCCCGATCGACGTCGAAGAGAGCGAGCCGATGAACGGACGGTTGTAGATGCCGCCCTGCGCCAGCGTCGTGTCCGCCTGAGCTGACAGCGGCTCGACCCCGGCCGAGATCGCCGCGATCGCCAAGAGCGTGGTCAGGACGGGGGTGATCGTCGTGGCTGTCATCGTGCGCCTCCCGGGAGTCGCACCACGATCTCACCATCCGTTTCCACGACTTCGTAGCGGGTCAGCGGTCGGTCCGCCGGCCCGGCGAGCACCTCGCCCTCGAAGCTGAATTGGCTTCCATGGCACGGACATTCGAGTCGATCGCCCACCGGTTCGGGCTGGCACCCCTGATGCGTGCATAGGGCGAGCACCGCGGTCAACGAACCCGACGCGTGTCGCCTGATGTAGACGGGTCGTTCCATGTCCGGAGCCTGCACGAAGGCGTCTCCTTCCGGACTCAGCTCGGACGCATCAAGCGACAGACCACGCGGGGTCAGTTCCGGCACCAGGTAGGGCACCGAGGCGCATCCGCCGATCATCGCGGCGGAGGCGCCCGCGGTCAGAACGGGCAGTCGCTGGACGAAAGCTCGTCGCTCCATCGTCTCGCCCCCTACAACGATTCGAGGAAACGGATCAGGCGCGCCTGATCGTCGGCCGACAGGGCCTGGTATGCGTCCCGCGCCGCCGCTCCCTCACCGCCGTGCAGCCCGATCGCCTCCGCCAGCGTCTGCGCCCGGCCGTCGTGCAGGAAGAAGGTCTCGCCACCCTGGAACGCGTCCTGGATGCCGATGCCCCAGAGCGGCGGCGTCCGCCACTCCGACGTGAGCGCGATGCCCTCCGTGTACCCGTCGTCGAGCTCCGGGCCCATGTCGTGGAGCAGCAGATCGGTATACGGATGGAACTGCACCCGATCGAGAACCTCGATCTCCGAGGCTCCCGTCTGGAGCGTGGGCACGTGGCACGCCGCGCAGCCGCTGGCGGAGAAGAGCTGTTCGCCGGCGAGGACGTCGGGATGTCCTTGGTCGCGCCGTGACGGTGCGCGGAGCGTCTTCAGGTAGAAGACGACGTTCGAGACGGTGGCGCTGGAGACTTCCGGGTCGGGTGCTTCGTCAGATGCGCGGCTGCCGGCGTCGGGATTGAAGAGATCCTCGAGGAGCAGGTCGCTGGTCACCCCCATGTCCTGCTGGTACGCCCCGACCGTCTGGTGAAGCAGGTTCACGGTGAGGGCCTTCTTCCCGAAGCGGCCGATGTACTGGCCGTTGACCTGTGTCCCACGCGCGCCCGGATCGGGCGAGCCACGGCGCTCGAGCTCGAGCGCCTCTTCGATGAGCTCGCTCGGGTCGTGGAGCTGGAGTCGACCCGAGATCCCGTCGTTGTCGGCGTCCGCCGGATCGGCTAGTGCGATCAACGCGGCGTCCTCTACCGCATCGAGGAAACCGAGACCGGTGACGGCAGGTGGGTTGAACGTCGATACGCCCACGGCCTCCACGGGCACGGCCTCGGCCGGATAGCCCGCGATCGAGCGATGCTGGAGCTGCGGACCGCCGAACTCGATCATCGGATCGAAGCCCGACGGGCCGGGACGCCCGAAACGGACGAGGTTGAAGACCGGGTGGCCCTTCCCGTCACCAGCGTGGCACTGCTCGCACGACGAAGCGACGAAGATCGGGCCCAGGCCGTCCTCTTCGGCGAAGATACGACCGAACTCTTCGTCGCCGGCCAGGTGCTGCCCGACCTGCGATCCGGTCATCCCTTCAATGGTCCCGTCCAGTACCTCTTCCTCGGCCGGGGCGCTGGGCGTGAGGGCATCACACCCGGCCATCGCCAAGCCAAAAAGCAGCACGAGGGCGATCCTCGCTTCACTCACGTGATTCCGCCTCATATTTAGGAGCGACTAAAAATAGTATTTAGGCAAACCTAAATGATGGTCATCCCGTTTGTCAATGTCCTGGACTTTGTAGTACGGCTTCTTTCCTGCGGGTCATTCCGAACTGGGTGGAGGGGGCGAAGAGGGCTGCGGACAAAGCGAATCGGTAAGTACGTCTACTGCCCAACGCTTATCGCAGGAGGAAAAATGTGCCTCGGTGCGGTAGGGGCCACCCTCAGGACCCCCTGATCAATTCCTGCGGCAACCAGCACGCCCAGGACGAAGTTCGCTACGACAAATACCGGTGTCACCAGCAACAGCGTGAATAGACCGCTGCCAAAGGCACCGTTCATGAACTGCGGGACGGCGGTGGTGACGCCCATAACCGCCGAGTTGACCCCTGCGAGCAGAGGAAGGCTGCTCGTCATGGCGAAAACGGCGACTGGCAGCGTCCTGGAGGCGACTTCCCCCCTATGTTGTCCCTCGTCGACGAGGCTATTGAGTTTCTGGCAAATCCTGTAGGCAATGAGTGCAAGAACCGGCAGATTGACAAACAGGAGCCAGGATGGGATGGGGAGCAGAAACGACACGACCAGGATAACGCCTGCAAAGACAACGGTCGCGGCCAGGCCGTAACGCCACCCGAGGTACAGAAAGCCAAGGGGACCGGTAACGAGTGCTAAAACGCCCGCCACCGTAGGATCCTTCTGCTTGTGATCGGCCGGCATTGTACCCCAACTCCTCCGATTTCGAACGTGGATGGGACCTATCCATCTACTCCTACCACGATGCCAACCCAGGTCGTGAGCATCAAGACAAGTCATGCATGGCCAGGCCCGCTCCCATGACCTTTTTCTTGCGGTCCCTATCAGCCAACGCAATTTTTGGCGGACTCCGTTCAGGATCTTGCTTCGAGGAGTTGAAGGAGCGCGTGGAAAACTGAGGAACGATGCACACGGCCCAGGAAGAGCGTTGGGCTACAGGAAGTGTCGCCGCTGGGGCTGCGACTTCAATATCGCAGCTGGCAAGGAGTACTGCCCAGGCTGCGGGTTCCCGCGAAGGCTGTGGCGTCGTGTACTCGTGTACCTGAGAATCGCACCGCGGGGTGCGTCCCTGCGCCCGGCCGAAGCCGAGGTCTGGAAGGTCATCAACAAAGCGCAAGAGGAATGGCAGAAGCTCGCGACCTTGGAAGGAGACTTAACCGGCTACCATAAGCCGAAATTGACGCCGGAGCAGAGGGCCGCCATCGAGAAGGGAGAGGAGCAAATCAGCCGAAAGGCCCAGCCCGCCCTCCAGCGCTTGAAAGAGATCGAAGTCGCGCGTTGGCAGAACGCCTGGATCCCGGTTGCCTTACGTCTAGCGAACGAGAACCTCAGTGACGCCCAACTGGCGGCGATCGGCCAGGAGCTCTACCGCCACACAAGGGCGGGCTCGGCGCTGAACAAGCGGTGGAATCGTGGCATTCCGGAGTACGAAGGGCTCTTCACCAAGAAGACGAGAGCTATGGACCCGTCGGTCTTTCGACTTGCGGTGACCATCATCCGCATTCGAGAGTGGATCAGCGCGAGACGGACCGTAAGAGCCCTCGCCGATATCTCATCCTTTACGGATGATTCCGGGCTCGTGGACGGGCTCCCGGCGGACGATGTCTCCGAGTGGCTGGAGACGATCTACGACCGGAATGAGCAGTTGCAGCAGCTCACGGACGAGGCACTCCGCCTGGAGGCGGAAGAGGACGTGGATCGACTGCTAGGGTCCGACTAGTTCCCGGAGGAGTAGAAGGGACCCCCGAGGCTCGACGGACTCGCAGGGTGCCTTGCAGTCCCGCCCCCCTTAGAGGCATCTTGCCGCGATGTCCGACGGTCCACTGGAGCGTAGCATATGTCCGATCCCACCAGCCGGCTGAACGCTGCTCGGGTCTTCCCCGTTGGACTGGTCGTGCTGCTTGTTTTTGTGGTGTTGATCAGAGCCCCCTCCGACGCGCCTCGGCCCGTAAATGCCGCCGAAGGGGGGGCGACCGAAGCGCCGGCCGCCGGAGAGCCACCCGTGGAGCCACCCGTGGTGCCATCCGTGGAGCCACTCGTGGAGCCGTATGTGCGTACCGGCTGCTTTCGCTCGGGAAGTAGCCGCGACGAGGTTCGCGCGGTAATGGGAGCACCAGACGCAGTCGACCGTGGGGCCTGGGAGTACGGACAGTCCTGGGTGGCTTTCGGGTACGGCGTAGTCCTCGACTTTTCGAATGAAGGCGGCGAGTTGAGACTGTGCGAATGAGGCGGAGCGGAGCCAGGCTCGCGGTCGGGCTGGCGCTCGCGCTCGCGGTGTGGGCTGGCGGAGGATCGGCCCAGGGCCAAGAGGTCTCGCTCGCCGGCGCCATCGATTTTCACGTACACTCCGGCCCCGACTCCCGCCCGCGATCGGTGACCGATCTGGAAGTGGCCCGCATGACCCAGCGCGCGGGCATGCGCGGCATCGTCCTGAAGAACCACTTCACGATGACGGCCGACCGTGCGGCGTTGGCCATGGACCAAGTCGATGACCTCGAGATCTTCGGCGCCGTCGTCTTGAATCGGGCCGTCGGCGGACTCAACGCCGAGGCGGTCCGCCAAATGGTCCGGTTCAGCGGCGGGAGAGGAAAGGTGGTCTGGCTGCCGACGTTCGACGCGGAGTACTACATCACGGCGCAGGGCAGCTCCGATCCTTTCGTTTCGGTAACACGTAGCGGGGCGCCGCTTCCCGAACTGGCGGAGATCTTCACGCTCGTGGCCGAAAACGACCTCGTGCTCGCCATGGGCCACTCGTCACCGGGGGAAGTGCTGATCCTCATCCCTGAGGCGCGCCGTTACGGTGTCGAGCAGATCCTCGTGACACACGTCTTCTCACAAGGCCCCTCGCGCGCTCAAATGCAGCAGATGGCCGACGCCGGCGCGATTCTCGAGATCGACTGGTACGCGGTTTATCTCGGAAACCGGACCGTGACCGAATACGTCTCCGCAATCCAGGAGATCGGCGCCGAGCATTTCCTGATGTCGTCCGACCTCGGACAGGCGACCAGCCCCTCGCATGTCGACGGCCTGCGGGCCTACGTCACGGCGTTTCGTAATGCAGGGCTCACCGACGATCAGATCGACCTGATGCTGCGGCGGAACCCCGCTCGGCTGCTGGGTCTGGAGCCCTGATGCTCCGAGGTTCTGTAAGGGCACAATGAAGCACATCCTGTTCCTTTGTGTCGCGAATTCCGCCCGCAGCCAAATGGCCGAAGGCCTCGCCCGGCAGATTCTCGGCGAGGGGGCCGAGGTCTCGAGCGCTGGTTCGAAGCCTGCGCCCGTAAATCCTCATGCCGTCGAAGCCATGGCCGAGATTGGTATCGACATCACCGGCCAATATTCAAAGTCCGTAGACACCATTGATCTATCAGGCCTCGACCTGGTGGTGACACTTTGCGCCGAGGAGGTTTGCCCGATCCTGCCAGGGCAGGTTCGACGGCTGCACTGGCCGATAGCCGACCCCGCCGCACCAGACTCAGCAGCAGAAGACACCACTGAACCGCAGGCGCGTTTTCGTGCTGCCCGCGATCTGATCAAAGAGAAAATCGAGGCTCTCCAGGAGGACCCGAACCAATGAGGCGCCATCTCATTGTTTTCATAGCCGCACTGTGCCTCCCCAGGCGACAGAGGCTTCACCCGAAATCACCGCCAAACCCGCTCCGCCTGCACGACGTGGCGCAGCTGATGTTTAGGCAGGATCACGAACGTTGAATACAAGTTGTAGCGCAGGCGCTGATCGAAAGGAGACGTCACCCAAACGCGATTGATCGGGCGCCCGTCGGCCTCTCGCACAAGCCCCGTCTGTTCTCGTTGAAGCCGATCGAACTCCGCAATCAGCTGCGCCTTGGGCAGGCCACCTTCGGGCACAAATTCCGGTGTAGTGCGAACCGCACCGAGCCGGAAACGACCGATTCGAGCCACCGGGCCCATCATAAGCGACAGCATCCAGCCCAAGGGGTCACGACGATACCGAGTCGGGGGCGGTTCGTCCCTGCTGCTCGCCTCTTCGAGCGCCTTACGGAGCAGTGGAAGATAGGCTCGACCCGTCAGGTTGAGATGAGCCACGCACTCCGCGACCGACCATCGAGCGGGGTCGGCACGCTCCGCCCACCGCGTTTCGGTCAGGTCGTCGGCAAGTCTATGAAGCCGGGCCTGGGCCGCGTCGAACTGATCGAGGATGCTCGTCAACTCAATATGCATCGGGGCAGTTGGTCGTGTTTAGTCGTCTCCGGCTCACCTGCACAAGATGTCGACCGTAGATGAAGCGGTAGCGCCAACGGTTTCTCAAGGGGACACAAGCTTATGCAAGAGATCTGCCATGGGCGGGGTGTAGCTCGTCGTACGCAGCATGGACACACCCAGCTTAGTCTGCGGGTCGAACACGAGGTCGGCGTTGTAGCCCGCCACCGAACCACCGTGCCCTATGAGTAGAGGGCCTTCGTCACTGTTGTACAGGAAAAGTCCGAGTCCGTAACCATCGGCGGGGGCTTGGGGTTTGAACATCTCGGACCGGCTCTTCTCGCTAAGGATTTGTACGTCGCCCTCGCCCATCAGCGCTGCAGCGAGCGCAGCCAAGTCGTGCACCGTCGAGTAGACCCCGCCATTGGGCACCTTGTATCCCCGACCGAAATGCTCCCGGGTCGCTTGCTCAGCGGAGATCTCGCCGGTCCTCTGATTACGACTGTACCCCACAGACATGCGGGTGAGGAGGTCGGGCGAGTCCAGAATGAACGTCGTGCTCTCCATTCCCAACGGCCGAAATATCAGCGACTCCATCAAATCCATGAACGGAACGCCAGCGGCTCGGGAGAGCGCCAGGCCCAGGATGCCGAAGCCGATGTTGGAGTATGAATACTCCGTGAGGGGTGAGGTCTGGTACCTCGTGGTCGGGATCGAGAACAGGACCTTCTCCTCCCAAGTGTAGATCGATCCCGCTGCCGCGCCCTCCAACCCCGGCTCACGCGCCAGGCCAGCGGTGTGGCTGGCCAGCATCCGGAAGGTGATGGGCTCCGCCCGTGCGGGAGGTTCCGCCAGTCCCTCGATTTCCGGGAAGTAGTCACTCACCGGGTCGTCGAGCGCGATGATGCCGCGTTCGACGAGCTGCATCATAAGGACGGCCGTGAAGGACTTGGAGATCGAGCCGGTGCGACCGATCGTGCGGGCATCGGCGGCGACCCGCTCCTCGATGTTCGCCCATCCATACGCCCTCGCCCAGATCACCTCGCTTCCCGAGAAAACCGCTAGGGAGACGGCGCCACCGGCGTCCTCCGCGACGCCTGCAGCCACCTCAGCATCGAACTGTGCAAGCGTCGCTTCGAAGGGCGTGAACTGGGCGGATGCGCGGAGGGGGACCAGTGTCGTGGCGAGGAGCGTAACCGACATCATGGCCCACCAGTGGACGATCGGCTTAGCTCCGGCCGGAAAAACGTGCGGAGTCAGTCTCATTTCACTCTTCCTCGATGAAGTCGGTCTCTTTTGCGGGGACGCCACTATGGCGACGCCACGATCTTGAGCACTGCACCGGCGGCGACGATCATGTAGAGCTCTCCCGCAGAATCCTGCCCGAACGAGGTCACCGCACCGGCATTCAGAGCCCAATCTTGCTCGTCGGCAGTCGCGCCGTTGTTGTAACGAAAGCTGCGCAAGAACCCACCGCAAAAATCGGAATAGAAATAGTGTCCCTGAAGACTGCTCAGCTCCGAGCCGCGGTAGACGTAGCCACCGGTGATCGAGCAGTTGCTCCCAACATTGTCGTACTGCAATACGGGCAGCACGAGCCCGCTTTGGTCGCAATTGGCGGCGTTGAAGCAACTCCTCCCTTCCATAACGTTCCACCCAAAATTTAATCCGCCGACAGCCGCGTCCACGACGCTCACTTCCTCGAAGCTGCTCTGTCCCACGTCGGCCACGTACAAACGTCCATCGGTGTCGTCGAAGGCGAAACGCCAGGGGTTTCTCAGACCGTAGGCCCAGATCTCGCCGCGGGCAGTCCCACTACCGAAGAACGGATTGTCCGATGGGATGCCGTAATTCAATCCGACATCCTGGTTGTCGACGTCGATCCGAAGGATGGAGCCGAGTAACGTCGTCGTGTCTTGCCCATTACCCATTGGATCGCCACCGGACCCTCCGTCACCTAACGCCACGTACAACATCCCGTCCGCCCCGAACGTCAGCAGTCCACCATTGTGATTACTAAACGGTTGGCCAATCGTCATGATCGTCAGACCGCTGTTTGGGTCCGCGGTGTTTCCGGAGCCGCTGTACAGGGCGACTCGCGAATCTCCACCTTGATCGGTGTGATAGACGTAGAAGAATCCGTTGTTCGAGTAGTTAGGGTGAAACGCCATGCTGAGCAGGCCCCGTTCCCCCTGGTCCAGCACGATATTGCTGATGTCGAGGAACGGAGTGTCGAGCAGTTGGCCGTTCTCCACGATCCTTATGCGACCTCGCTGCTCGACAATGAACAGTCGGCTGTCGCCGGCGTGAGTGAGAAAGAGGGGTGCGCTTAATCCCGTCACGACCTGCTCTGTGCTCAGACCCGAGCCTCCGTTGTTGCCGTTGTTGTCGTCATCTGGGCCGGCCGCGTCGCCGTTTCCGCAACCGGCTACGGCATACAACCACACTGCAGTCGCCAATGCACGAATCGCCCTCACCTGACACAGCTGTCCAAGACCGTGCCCGGGAGCGCGCCCGTCAGGGCTCCGCCGTCGAGAGTGAGCAGACCGTTTACCAGAACGTACTCCATGCCCTCCGGATAGAGGTCAGGCTCCAGGATGGTCGCCCGTTCGTCGAGCTGCTCGTAGTTGAAGATCGTGATATCTCAGAATGAGGTGAAGCGCCCATCAGTGCAACTGCTCTAGCGAGGTGCCACCAACGAATGAGACGACCGTGAGACACCCGCCCGACTACGAGATCCTTGAGGGGACGCAGACCCGGCACCTAGCTTTCAACATCGTCAGAACGGCCCCCTCCCGGAGACTGAGCGACAGAGTAGGACTCGTGCCCGAGAACCAGAAATCTAAATCCCGTCGGCGGATTGGGACCCTCCTCCGTGGCAGCGCCATCCTCCTGATGATCCTGATGAGCAGCGTTTGGTCGGGAGTGGTCGCCCATGTCGGGGCCACCTACGGACTGCCACGGCTGGTAGTGGCGAGCCTTGCTCTCCGCGGACCGGTCGACCCTCCGGACCTCAGTGGACGCACACCCCTTGTCGTGGCGAGCCGAGATGGACGACTGGCGGTGGTAGAGTTGCTCCTCCGCCACGGTGCGGACGCCGACCTCGCTCTTCACGTCGCAGTCGAAAAGCTTTGGGTGGAGATCGTTTCTGCGCTCCTCGCCGGAGGCGCGGATCCGAACCTCGCATCGCAGTTGGGTGCGTCGGCCCTGAGAACGGCCCTGGGCCGGTCGGACGTGCAGGCTGGCGCCGAAATCGCCGCGCTCCTACTCCGCGCTGGGGCCGATCCAGCTCGCGCCGACCGCGGCTCTAGTTCCGGGCTCGCGCTCCCAGCCCGGACGAGCCCCCTACGTCTCGTCAGGGACCTCTTGGACGCAGGTGCCGATCCAAGCCCCCCGGGGGACTGGACTCCCGTAAAGGTCGCAGTAGAACAGGAGAGGCCCGACGTGGCCGAGCTGCTCCTCGAGGCGGGAGCCAACCCCAACTCCGAGGGCGGGTGGACGACTCTTTTCTGGGCCGCTCGAAACGAGGATCTGGCCTCCGCAGAGCTGTTGCTGGCGTTCGGCGCCGACCCGAATGTTGACCTCCCGTCTCCCACCCCCGCCCTCTTCGAGGCGGTCAGGAAGGAACATGTGGAGATGGTACGACTTCTCCTGGAGCACGAGGCAAACCCCAACGTATTCACCCCCTCGAGCACGCTCCTGGGCAGTGCAATCGGTAGTGGAAACGAAAGAATAGCACGATTGCTCATGGAGGCCGGCGCCGACCCGAATGGTTCGTCCGAGGCTCGCCGGACCCCCCTCGAGGACGCCGTTCAAGACGACAACGTCGAGATGGTGCGATTGCTCATGGAGGCTGGTGCCGACCCCAATGGCCCGCCAGAAGCTGGCCGGACACCCCTCGAGCACGCGCTGAGATATGCGGACCCCTCGATATTGGGCTCCCTAGCGGGGCTCCTCCTCGATGCCGGTGCATCGGTGGGGGAGGACGTATTGGACTCCGCGACCAGGATTATTCTTAGTCGGGAGATGGGTCCAGCAGACCAAGAGCGGTTCGCCGCGGTGACGAGGCTGGTCTTTGGTCGGGGTGCGATAGAGACGTATGTAGCGCACACGCGCGATGACGTAACTCGCTGGGAATGGAGGTTCCCCGAGTTCGACCCGAATCGGCTGTTCCAGATCTGGCTGTACGCGAGAAATGGACGACCTCCGTACGCCATCGAGCTGTTTGATTATTACTTCGTTCAAGCGACCGCTTCCGCACGGACCGCCCGCGCCCACTTGGTGTTGGGCAACCTGTTAGGCGAATATCCCCGCTATCAGGCCTTGCTCGAAGAGGCCGGGATTAACTGATCAGGCCTAACACCCGGAGGGTTCCTCAGCCGGTGACGGGCACGAACGCCAAGAATCGGCGCGGGTTGTCGCGCTGGATTGCCCCCAGCACATCCTCGTCGATACCGGCTTCACGCAGCAGCGGCGCAAAAACCGTGATCGAATTGCCGTAACCCGGACGCCTTTCGGACCGCCGGCCCGTGTAATCGGACGAGATCACCAGCTTGTCGGCGTGCCCAGCCTCCAGAAACGCCATGATCGTCTCGACCTTTTGCGGGTCCCGGACCCGCCCTCCGGTCACCCGGTCGAATCCGACGAAGGCACCGCGGGCGGCAATCTCGATCAGTACGCTCGCCGACGGGTCGTCGAGACAGCAGGCGTGCCCGATCACGATGTTGTCCGGGCTCACGCCCACCGATTCGAGCACGTCCAGCTGGGTGAGGCCGGCGTCCGGCCGCACGTTCTCACCGGTGCCGTAGGCGTTGTGGGTGAAGACCGGGAGACCGGTGGCGAGGTGCGCCTTACCGACGGCGCGAAACACCTTCAGCTCGTTAGGGGTCATCTCGACGGCATCCGAGCTCTGGCCGATCTCGCCGTATGCACCTAGCCGAAGACGGGCGGCGGCGGCCACCAGGCGTTCGGCGATCTGATCCTCGCTGCTCGTCGCGACGTGGGGCCGGTAAAACCGTTCCATGTAGTATCCGGTGCACGCGACGATGTGCACGTCGGTCTCGTTAGCGACCCGTAGCACCGCGTCGAGATCCCGACCCAGGTCCGGATGCCCGCCATCGACGATGCAGCCGACCCCTTCCGCGGCGGCGGTCCGGATCTCGGCGACGACGTTGTCGACGTCATCGGTCGCCGACTCCGCATCGGGCGACATCCGGATCGAGAGGTGTTCATGGAACAGCGTCGCGCCTTGGATGGCATCGGGAGTGATGTCGCCCAGCACCGTCCGGATGATCGCGTCCCGTGGAACTCCAGCCAACCTAGAGCCGCCGAAATCCCTGCAGCCGGCCACCATCCCGAGCCCGGCCACACCGCCGAGCAGCTGGATCACCTCACGACGGGTGAAACCGCTGGAGCGATCATGTCCATTCATACCTGCACCTCCACACGTGAAGTTCAGCTATTGAGGCCGGTTTTCCTCGGCCTGCCTCTCCTGGTAGCGTGCGCCGCTCAAGACGTTCGAGAGCGCGTAGTTGCCCTCATGACAAGCGTATTCGTAGAGCTGGTTGTGAAGCGCCTTCATCGGGATCTCGCCCCCCCAGGGCTCGGCGTAGGTGGTCGGGTCGTCGATCGTGAACTCGTAGAGGATGGTCTCCTGGTCCACCCTGGTGAACCGCTCGATCACCTTCAGATCGTCAGTGGGGGGGATACTGCGGAAGTCCTGCATGGAATGAAAATTGGTCGTCTCGACAACGAGCACATCCCCCTCCCACCGACCCCAAGAGTATCCCAACCACTGCCTTACGTGAGCGGGCGGTGGATCGGGTTCGCCTAGCCGGATGATCCGAGTGTCGTGGATCACCTCGGGGTGGATCATCACGTAGTCCGCAGTCTGGACGATCGTGTAGTTGTTGTTGTAGGCGCCGTTGGGGATCATCGGAGGGCCAGCGTTCGAGGCGAACAAGAAGCAGCGCTCGATTCTCCGGGTTGTCAAACTGGCCGAATTGGCTGCGGAACTCTCTACGCTCCTGAATCCGCCGCTCCGCCTCGGGCGTGAGGGACGGCCTGCGGCCGTTCGACGGATTGGTGAGTAGCGAGCTCCGGGGCTCTCCGTTGATGACCGCCACCCGAGAACCCTGCTCGAAATAAACGTTGTTGTACGCACCGACGTTGCCACCGGCAGGGGGTGCCGCGCGCTCCGGGTCACTCGGCTGAGCGCCGCTAATGACGCGGCTCTGCGCCCCCTGCTCGCGCCGGGCGACCTCATCGGCGGTGAAGACCGGACCCTGGTCCGCTGCACGTTGGAACGGCGTGAGCGTCACATTGGTCCAATTTCCCTGGAGGTCTGGATGGCCATCGGGGGTCCGGGGCATCACCCACTGTTGAGCCGTGGCGGGGGAAAGAAGCCCTGCCGCCGCAGCCGCGAGGCACAGACCAAGAAGCGAAGTCGACGATCGCATGCTCATCTGCCGTCCTCCTGGCCAAGGCGATTCCCATGGAGACGTTCGTCCATGGTAGCGTCACTATAGTGCTCGGCACAGGATTTCGCTTCTAGGCCCACATACCCCGGGCCCGGGCGGGCGGTGTTCGGCTCCAGAGAACACGCTTGAGGGAGAGGGATCGATGGTCCTCCGGAGGACAGTCTGCGGCCGAAGGCCGTGGAGCGAAGCGCTGGCCGGAGGAGGACCGTCGATTTCTCTCCCCTCCACCCGCAAGAAAAGGAGCCGCTAGCGGATTGACCGAGTTGCTCCCTATCCTTACCGTGCAGATCTCGACGGACACATCGAGCGCGAGTACGATCCAGGCAACTGATACCGAGAGGAAGACCATGCTAAACTCCACCACCGAGCGTCGGCTCACGGCTCTCGTCGTACTACTTCCCATCCTCTTCCTCGGTCTGAACATGGAAAACGCAGAAGCACAAAACATCGAGGGATTCCCGTACGAGACACTGCGTTCCCCGGCGATGGGGTTACGCGGGGTCGTGGCCACGAGCCAACCGCTCGCCGCGAACGCCGGACTCGACATCCTGAAGAAGGGCGGTAACGCCATCGACGCGGCCGTCGCCACCGCCGCCGTGCTGACCCTCGTCGAGCCCAACAGCACGAGCCTCGGCGGCGATGCGTTTATCATGATCTACATCGCTGCGGAGGATAAGTTGGTCGGCATCAACGCGAGCGGGCGGGCTCCGTACTCGATGACACTCGACGCGCTGAACGTGAAGCTGGACAAGCACGGGATGGATCGGATCAACGGTATCTACTCCGTTTCGGTGCCCGGGGCGGTCGACGGATGGTTCGAGGTACTCGAGGAATATGGGACGATGACCATGGCCGAGGTTCTCGAGCCTGCGATCTATTATGCCGAGAACGGCTTCCCCGTCTCGCCCATCATCGCCGGCGCCTGGCGGGGGCTCGAGCGGAATCAGGAGCCGTCCACGAGGGCCGCACTGCTCCTCGACGGTGGGCGTGCGCCCAGAGCGGGTGATGTGTTCCGCAACCCGGATCTGGCTCAAACGTTCAGGTTGCTCGCCGAACACGGCAGGGACGCCTTCTACAAAGGACCCATCGCCGAAGCGATCGTGGCCTACTCGGACCAGCACGACGGCTTCCTCACCATGAAGGACTTCGAGGATCACACCTCGACGTGGGTCGAGCCGATCTTCGCCGACTACGGGGACTACCGGCTCTACGAACTGCCGCCCAACGGCCAGGGTATCGCCGCGCTCGAGATGATCAAGATCCTCGGCAACGTCGACCTCGGTGCGATGGACCACAACTCCGCGGAGTACCTCCATCACATCATCGAGGCCAAGAAGCTCGCCTACGCAGACATCCAGAGGTGGAACGGGGATCCCGAGTTCAACGATCTCCCAATCCAGGAGATCATCTCTACCGAGTACGGCCGGCAGCAGTTCGAGCGCATCGACCCGAAAAGGGCCATGGAACGTCCCGAGTCGGGCATCTCGGGCAACGGAGACACGGTCCTGCTCGAAGTCATGGACAAGGACAACAACGCCGTCTCATTCATCTACAGCATCTACTCTGGCTTCGGCTCCGGCCTCGTCGCCCCGGGAACCGGCTTCCCGCTGCAGAACCGGGCCGCACTCTTCTCGCGGGAGCCAGGCCACATCAACGTCGTCGAGCCGCACAAGCGCCCCTTCCACACGATCATCCCGGCGATGGCGTTCAAGGATGGAGAGTTCTTCATGACGTTCGGGGCCATGGGCGGCGCCGTTCAGCCTCAGCAGCACGTGCAGATCTTCCTGAACGTCGTCGAATTTGGAATGAACGCGCAGCAAGCCGTCGAGATCCCTCGGATCAATCACGGGAGCGGGCTAAGCGTGACCGTCGAACCCGGCATCGACGAGGCGGCATTGACCCAGCTCGAGGCGATGGGCCACGAGATCAACCGGAGAACCACCCGCGGGGGTGTGGGAGGCGCTCAGATTATCATATTCGACCGGGAGACCGGTGCGATGATCGGTGGGTCGACACCGCACAAGGACGGGATGGCGGTGGTGTACTAGGGGGGGCGTTGTTGGGTAGCGGACGTGCGGAGCCGGCTACCCCTTGGGCCGCAGCAACTCCTGGAACGGTGGGTAGTCCCACAGCGGTTCAAGGTTGGGGTCCACATGCTCCAGTAGGTTCGGGTACCAGTTCAAGGGACCCGACTGGCGCAGCAGTTGCATCGCTCGCTCTCGCTCGCCCAGGGCGGCGGCGATCCCCGCGCGCCAATATGCATTTCTTCGGCTAGCGAGGAGTGACCGCATCGCAGAGCGCTCCCACTCCTCGAGAAACCGGGATATCCTGGACGCTTCCTCGCGATCACCCTGCCGTGCAGCCACGACCCCGAGTTGCGCCAGACTCATTTGGTACTCCGGGTAGTCCTCCAGAAGTCCTTCCAGGACGACCTCAGCCTCGTCCAGCCGCCCAAGGTCCAGAAACACAGCCGCTAGTCGCCGGCGTTCACCAAGAGCTCTTTTCTGCTCAGGCGATCTACCCTCAAACCACTCGACGGCGCGGTGCCGCATCTCCGTAGCAGCGCCCGCGTAGCCGTGCGCGTTGAGCTCCCTGGCCAATTTCGCCATCAGGTCACCGCGACTCTCCGGGGGGATTTCCTGAATCCGCGCGTTGAGCTGTTCTGTCCACCCAAGCGCAGCCAGGGCACGCATCTCCTGCCAAGGGATGTTACGGCGGTCCGGCAGCTGCGATTGACCGCGGTGGACCTCCTCGAGTTCCTGGCGATGATCGCCGAGCCTATGGTACGCCACTGCCAGCTGGTCCCAATACACCCATTGACCACGCAGCCATCCGTTCTCGGGATTGCCTTGCCTCAAGAACTCTATCGCCAGGCGAGGACGGTTGAGGTTCATGGCAGTTTGTGCGGCTTGGGACAGGTATTCGGAGTTGGGAGCGATGTCCACCACCTGCCGTATGGCCTGGAGGGCCTCGCCGAGAGCAAGGCGCTGCTTCGCCAGCAAGAAGTCCAAGAGATGACGGTCGAGGGGGGCCAGTTGCTCGCGCCGCCGATTGAGCTCCTGGGCTATGGAATCCGCCACAGAGTTCGTATACGCGCCCGTGTTGATCGCCCAGAGTAAGGGCATTGTAAAGCTAGAGTCGAGGGCGGCCGCTCGCACGAACTGAGCCGCTACCCGAGGGCCCCCGTCCGTGGCGAACAGTTCTATGCCCAAGACGAACGCCTGGTACGCCTCGAACGTCGGCGGTTGGCTCGCGTACCGCATCCATTTGGCCAGCCGGGGATCGGTGAGCGTGGCCAGCTTGGTCATCACCCTGTCGCGTAGGCGCTCGACCGCGGCAACGGGAGCATCGACCGGCCCTCGTACCGGCTCGATCGTCGCCAGCTCCTCACCCGTGGCAGCGTCGGTCACGTGGGCGAGGAAGTGCAGGCTATCACCCTGCAAGTAGTAACTGCCCCACACCACCGTCCCCGTCCCGTTGGCGCGAGCCAGCGCCTGCAAGCGGTCGGACCCTTCGGTCGGACCCGTGTCTGCGACGATGGGCTCGAGCGACAGCAGTTGTGTACCGAGGCTCACGACCTCTACGAAGGAGGAATAGGTGAGACCGGCGGTCACCCGGTCGGTGGCCATGCGGCCCAGAGGGTCGAGGGAGGGGTCACTCGTCTCGTTCTGGAAGAGGTCAACGAGCACACGCGTGGGATCGAGCTCCGGCGCGTCGCCTCGTCCATTCCTTATGACGCTTGCGCCGACCGCCGCCATGGCCCCCAGCACCACGATCGCCGCCGCCGCACGACCATAAGTGCGCCAGGGAGTGCGCGGTCGGGTCGTGACACTCGCGAGCGCCGCGTCGACAGGCGGTTTCGCGAGCGGTGTACTCGGTAGCACGCCGCCGTTCGCCTGCTCCCGGGCCCGTACTGATGCGATCAGCTCCGTCGTCTCCGGCGCCGGATCCGCCTCGTAGTCTTCTTGCAGCCGCGTCGCGAACCCCTCGTACTCCCGGATCGCCCCGGCGCGATCGCCCAGGTGGTCCAGTAGCTCGATGACGCGTCGCAACACGCCCTCATCGCTGGGGGAAAACGCCAGGGCTCGCCGGCCCCAGTGCGTCGCCTGTGCCCTCTGTCCCTCGGCTAGGGCTTGCTGAGCGAGTGACCAAGTGGCCTCCGCCGCCCTCCGCTCTAATCGACGCCGCTCATCCTCCAACCAGCGCTCGAACTCGAGACACCCCGAGAGATGGAAGCCCTCCAACAATGCCCCCCGGTAGAGATCAAGCGCCTCTTCCTCCTTTCCCTCGTCCAGCAGCAACTCGAAGGCCACAGCGTCGCACCAGAACAGATCTCGGTCGAGGGCGATCGCGTCGTCGCCCTCAGTGAGCAACGCGCCGGCGGTCATGGAACGGCGGATGAGATGGAGGGCTTGTCGGAGAGCGGCGCGGGCATGCTCCTGGTCCAGTTCGGGCCAGAAGAGAGCCAGCAGCGTGTCGCGGCGGTGAAAGCCGCGGGGGGTGGCGATGGCCAGGTAGGTCAGCAGGGCGGCCCGCTTCGAGGCCGCTAAGATCACGCGAAGCTCACGCCCCTGGGCATCGTGGAGGTCCAGCCCTCCGAACGTCCGAAGTTCGATCATGGCAAACGGTACTCCTGTCGCCCACGGCCAGTTTGGCACCCACGTGACGGCACCATGACGGCCGGTGCAACACTCCAGTGACGGCCATGTAACGGCTGCCCATTAGAGTGTTGGTGCTACCCTGGTGAAAAAGCTACGGATCGGTCCAAGAGGGGGCAACCACAGCACTAACGATGGAGGAAAGAATGAAAGCACATCTCACGAAGGTATCGCTCGCAATCCTGTCTGCGGCGTTCGTCCTCGGCTGTCAGGATGTAGGAACGGGTGTGGTGGCGTCGGATGGTCCGGGGCCGCAGTTCATGAGAGGGGGCAACGGCAAGCCCGACGCGTCCTTCTACTCGGTGGTCGCGGTGGCGGGCCAATGCCCCGTAAGCACTAACACCTGGATCTCGACGATGCCCGGCGTCCCCACTGGGAGCAGTCTGTCCCCCAGGTGGGCGCCGGGCGACCTGACAGTGACAGTGGATGGCCTACTACTAGAGGGTCGCGCCATCGCGGGTGTGGGAATCCACAAGGGCGAAGTCGACTGGGTCAATCTGTCCATAGGGGATGCAGAACACCGGCATCAGGTACACGACGGGCAAGATTCCCTTCACTACTATCGGCTCTTTACAGGATGACGGCAGCGCGCCGGATGGGTTCATCATCAGTGGCCCCGAGAACAACAACATCGTCGATGTCTTCCCGTTGACCGCGAGGGGTAATAAGACAGGCCCAACGATCGGCACCATCTGCTTCGGCGATCTGGTGTACACGCGAACTGATTGAAGTCGCTCACGGGCAACTGAGGACTGAGGATGCTCAGCAGTCCCCTCAGTCCTCAGTTTCCAGCCCCCAGTTCAGCAGGGACCGGGTCCGGGTATCAGCCGAGCGGCGACGCTCATGTCACCAATGAACCACGGCGCTAAGGATGGAGAAACGCATGAAAGCGCACCTCGCGAAGGTATCGCTCGCACTCCTGGGAGCAGCTTTCCTGATTGCAGGATGTGACAACCCCGCACCGCTATCCCCTGAGTCAGTTGGAGGTGGGCCCTCTCTCGCGACAGCGCCACCAACAGGATCTCTCAAGCTCACCGCCGGCGATGCGGCGGCGGGTGACCAGTTTGGCCAGCCGGTGTCCGTCGACGGGCGCCGGGCCATCGTGGGGGCTGCTTTGGACGGGTTCGCAGGCTCGGCCTATGTCTTCCAGCGCACGGGGAAGAGCTGGAGCCAAGAGGCCAAGCTCACCGCCAGCGACGCGGCGACGTTTGACTTCTTCGGATTTTCCGCGTCCATCAGCCGGGACGTGGCTATCGTGGGGGCAATTGGAGACGATGGCTTTACAGGCTCGGCCTATGTCTTCCGGCGCAACGGGGCGAGCTGGAGTGAGGAGCAGAAGCTCACCGCCACCGACGGGGCGGCAGGTGACCAGTTCGGCCGGACGGCGTACCTCGACGGGGACCTGGCTATCGTGGGAGCTATCGGGGACGATGGCTTTACCGGCTCGGCCTATGTCTTTCGGTGGAATGGCGCCACCTGGATACAGGAGCAGAAGCTCACTGCTAGTGACGGCGCCCTAGATGACCGGTTCGGAACCTCCGTTTCCATTAGTGGGGACTGGGCCATCGTAGGGGGTGTTCGGGACGATGGTTTTACAGGCTCGGCCTATGCGTTTCGGTGGGATGGCACGAAATGGATTGAGGAGCAGAAGCTCGCCGCGAGCGACGGGGGGTTCCAGCAACGGTTCGGGGCATCGGTGTACTTGGACGGCAAGCGGGCCATCGTGGGGGCTATTTTCGGCACTGGCGCGATAAACTCCTCAGGATCGGCCTATGTGTTCCTGCGCACGGGAACGATCTGGAATGAGGAGGCGAAGCTCTCCGCCAGCGACGGGGCGGGGCATGACCTCTTCGGATTTTCCGCGTCCATCAGCGGAAACCTGGCCGTAGTTGGGGCTCATGGGGACGATGACGCTGGAACCGACTCAGGCTCGACCTATGTCTTCCGGCGCAACGGGGCGAGCTGGAGTGAGGAGGCGAAGCTCACCGCCACCGACGGGGCGGCAGGTGACCAGTTCGGCCAGTCGGTGTCCGTCGATGGGCAACAGGCCATCGTGGGGGCTGCTTTTGACGATGATGCGGGTACCGACTCAGGCTCGGCCTATGTGTATGACCTCGCAATCTGCCTTGCTCGCAGTGCTGGGGGCGTACTACCAATTGCTCCCGGCCTATGTAACCTCCCAGGGGGGACGTCATAGACCAGGTGAGCGCATAGCTGCGCCGAACATCGAAAGGAGGGCCCGACTCCCTCTTCATGACCTGCGACAACTTGGACGAGGCCTTCGTAACCCTGGCGCGGTTGTGATGGGGTAGTAGGCCCGCAGGACTGACCTTCGTGGACCGCCCCTTTTTATCCTGGCCTCGGGCGTAATGCGAGCTTGCGCCTACCGGCCCGTTCTCGGATGTTGACGAATGATCACCGCCATGAACCGCATCTATGTGGTGCCGGAGTACGCCGAGCAGTTCGAGCAGCGCTTCCAGACGCGGGCGCGGCTGGTGGACGGGATGCCCGGGTTTATCTGGAACAAGGTACTGCGCCCAGTGAATCCGGGAGACCCATACATTGTCCTGACCCTGTGGGAATCCCGGGCCGCGTTCGATGCGTGGGTAAAGTCGGACGAGTTTGTGAAAGGGCATGCACGCTCCGGCACACTTCCGCAAGAAGCGTTCATGCAGGCGAGCCAACTCGAGTTGCACGAGGTCTTCACGGACTCGAGCCAACCGGATCTGGAGCCGGAGCCACGTGGCAAGCCCGTTGCCTTTCACGGCACCTGAGATCGAGCCGGCGGAGCAGCCGCGCCAACCTTTATTCGAGGACTGGTCGCCGCAGATGGGCACCGCCGAGTGTGCCGGCGGCGACTGGACTTCCCCTCGTCGCGTCGCGTGCGGCAAGCTGCCCGTTCACCCAGGCGCCATGGGGATCCAGTTCGGGCAGAGCGTGTTCGAGGGTTGCAAGGCGTTCTGGAACGGAATAGATGCTGCGCTGCTCTTCCGTATCGACGAGCACTACAGACGCCTGGTCGCGTCGTGCGACCGGCTCCGCATGCCGGTCCCTCCGGAACAGATCTTCCTCGAGGCCGTGTTGGGTCAGGTGAAGGATTCGACCAGCTGGTCGTCTCCGTTCTCGAGCGAGACACTCTACATCCGTCCGCTCGTCTTCGGCGAGGACGACCACGTGATGCCGGTTCCATCGGTCCGTAGCACGTTCGTGGTTCTCACCGCGCCACTGCGCCTGTTTCCGGACAAGCCGCTGGTGCTGTTCGCCGAGCGCGAGTTCAGCCGAGCCGCCAGAGGGGGGCTGGGTCACGCCAAGACGTCCGCGAACTACGCCCACCAGTACTATCCAACTTGGCGGGCCAAGGAGGCTGGCTGCGACGCGGTTCTGTGGCTCGATGCCGAGAACCACGCAAGGATCGAAGAGGCCAGCACGATGAACATCTTCATGGTCATCGGTGAGGAGCTCGTCACACCCTCGCTGGAGGACACGATTCTCCCCGGGATCACGCGTCGCTCGGTGATCACCCTCGCCCGCGAGCGCCACGGACTGAAAGTCGTCGAGCGCCCCATCACCTTGAACGAAGTCGCCAAGGCAGTGGAGGCCGGCACTCTGAAGGAGGTGTTCATCACGTCGACGGCTCTCCAGATTTGCCCGGTTTCGCGCATCGTCGACGGGGAGCAGAAGATCGACTTTCCCGACGACACACCGTGGACAAATCGGCTGCGCCAGGACCTCATCTCGATTCAACAAGGTGAAGCGGACGACGTGTGGGGATGGACCAGAAAGGTGCCGGTGACGGCAAGTCCCTGAAGCAGGCCCAGGTTGTCTCGGCCCCCCAAGCCCGGCCGGGCGGTGTTCGGCTCCACGAACACGGTCGAGGGAGAGGGATCGATGGTCCTCCGGAGGACAGTCCGCCGCCGAAGGCGGTGGAGCGAAGCGCTGGCCGGAGGAGGACGGTCGATTCCTCTCCCCTCCAGCGCTATCGATCGAGCGGTCGGTAATTGACCCCGAGCGCATCGAGCCGGTCGAAGTGCCACTCCAGGCGCGCGACGAAGCCGCTGTAGTCTCGGATTTCACTGGGCGACCAAACGACCTCCGAGAGCGCCAGCATGCGGGGGAAGACCATGTACTCCACATGGTCCTCGGTTGTCATGTATTCGGTCCAGACGTTGGCCTGGGCCCCGAGGACGTGCCTCGCCTCGGTGGGCGTGAGCTCCGCAGGGACGGGCTCGTAGGAGTAGACGGTATCGAGCGGTAGGAAGCCGCCAATGGCGAGGGGCTCACTTTCCTGGTCCGCCGTCTGGTAGAAGTCGAGGTAGAGGTGGCTGTACGGAGTCATGACGACGTCGTGTCCCTGCCTGGCCGCCTCGATTCCGCCCTCGGTTCCCCGCCACGACATGACCGTCGCATTCGGCGCCACGCCCCCGTCGAGGATCTCGTCCCACCCGATGAGTCGGCGTCCCCTCGCGTTCAGGAAGCGCTCGATACGCTGGATGAACCAACTCTGCACCTCGTGCTCGTCCGCGAGGCCCTCGCGCTCCTTCAGCTGTCGGACGAGCTCGCTCTCCTCCCAGCGGTCCTTCGGTGCCTCGTCCCCACCTACGTGGATCAGCTCGCCCGGGAAGAGTTCGATGACTTCCGTGAGCACGTTCTGAAGGAACGTGAACGTCTCTTCCGAGGGGCAGTAGATATCCTCGAAGACGCCCCACGTCATTCCGACCTCGAAGGGACCTTCGGTGCAAGCCAGCTCAGGGTAGGCAGCTAATGCGGCCAAGGAGTGCCCGGGCATCTCGATCTCCGGGACGATCGTCACGTAGCGCGCTTCGGCGTACGCCACGATGTCGCGGATTTCGTCTTTCGTGTAGAAGCCGCCGTAGCGTTGGCCGTCTCCGTTGAAGTCGTCCCGGCCGTGTCCGACGTGCGTCTGCGCCCGGTACGCGCCCACTTCAGTCAGTAGCGGATAACGGTCGATCTGGATGCGCCAGCCCTGATCCTCGGTCAGGTGCCAGTGGAAGCGATTGATCTTGTAGCGCGCGAGCATGTCAATGTAGCGCTTCACGAAGTCCGGGCCGAAGAAGTGCCGAGCGACGTCGAGGTGCATGCCACGGTACGGGAAGCGCGGGGCGTCGTCGATTCGGACGGACCGAACCTCGAGCGGCGCCGTAGCCACCTCGGCACCGCGCACCAACCCGGCACCGTCTCCCAGCCCCGGGGGCAGGAGCTGCGACAGCGTCTGCAAGCCGTAGAAGAGGCCCGAGTGATCACCCGCAGCGATCGAAATGCCCGACTCGGACACAGTGAGTCGGTAGCTCTCCGGACCTCCGTTTCCGTCGACACCGATGTGGAGCCCACCGTCAGCGGAGAAGGGCAGCGCGAGCCCCGTGCCGAGCCGGGCCGCGGCGGCCCAGAACTCCACGACCTCTCGAGCTTCGGTATCACTCGGGTCGGTCAGCGTTATGGCACTCGACGCGTCGAGGACGAAGGCACCTTCCCCTGTCTCAAAGCTCTGCGGTATCGGCACGATACTGTGGGGCGGTTGGCGACCGCACGCGGACATCGCGACCGCGGTCATCAACAACAGGCCCAGAACGTCCCCGTGTCTCACAGCGGCCTCGTAGACATCCGACACATCCTCCCGGAGAGGGTTTCACCGACTTACTCCATATATGCGAGGCCCTCCCTGTCGAGCATAGCCTTACGTAGGCGGAGAGGGGAATGAGGTGGAGGGGGGGCCGCCTCTTGGTCGTCCTCGGACAGGATCTCCAACGTCCCCTCGGGAGGACAACGACCCTGGGCTCACCGCCAGGGCACCGCCTAAATCGCCACTAAGTCTCGCAGAGACTACTGGCACGGCCTTTGCTTAATGACCAAGTGACCGAGGGTTTATTGGCTTGGTTGTTTCGTATGGTTTGAGGAGGATTCCGAAATGAATGCGATGGCTATTCCCGCCAAGGCGGAGGCCATATATGCCAAGACGGCGAACGACCGATTCAAGGGGTCGTTCGAATCGTGGCTTTGGGGCTCGATGATTACGGCGACGGTCTTCCATTTTATGCTATTTCAGTTCTGGCCGACGCAGACGGCGGGGAACGTGTCTTTCACGGCCGCCGAGTTGGAACTGATTAATGTCCTCCCGGAAATTGAGATTCCGCCGCCACCCGAGGCGATTTCCCGGCCCGCAACGCCGGTGGAGGTCACGGATGTCGATCTCGATGTCACGATCGCCCTGACCACGTTCGAGAAAAATCCGGTCGAGGTCTTGCCTCCGCCGCCCACAGACGACGGAGGGGTGGATCTCTTAGCCAATCCGGTGTTCACCCCGATGACCGTGCATCCGGAGATCAGAAACAGGCGTGAGGTCCAGGCAGCCTTGATGAGGGAATATCCTCCTCTTCTTCGGACCGCCGGAATCGGGGGGACGGTCATCGTTTGGTTTTTCATTTCGGAAGAGGGCCAGGTGCTGGACAGGAGAGTCGCTCGGAGCTCCGGTCACGTGCCGCTGGACGAGGCGGCCCTCCAGGTCGCCGACGTCTTCAGATTTTCGCCAGCTCTGAACCGGGAAAATATCGTCCAGGTTTGGATTCAGCTTCCGATTGCTTTCGAGGTCCGGTAACGGCTCGGACTCGAATCCTATCCCACCCTCCGCGCGATCCACAACCTGTTGTTCGCGGTCATGTTCTGCGTCCCCAGGCGAAAACCCTGGACCTCCAAGTCGGCGGCGGTCCGATGTAGTTCCAGCTGGATTCGGGTTGACGGCTGAGCATCGACCATTTCGATGGTGAACTCGATGGACTCGTCCGGGCGCACAGTGCCTGTAAACGGTCGGAACTCGCCGGGGCCAACCCCCGCGTTCCCGGACATGAACCGCATCACGCGTCCGTCGAGCGTCGTGGCCGTGGCGGAGTCAATGGAGATCGTGAGCTGAGGACCGGTCCCGTTCTCGGCGGTGATCTGCCACTCCCCGACGATCCACTGGGCGAGCGGCAACGCGTCGTCACCGGCAGTGTCACTTTCCGGTGGCGATTGGTTGCGCCCGGTACAGCTGACGGACGCGACCACCGTCAGGACAACCCACAGCTGCGTCACGGCACTCCGATGAACGGCAGGCACGCGCAATATCCGGCTGGCACCCACTCGCGTATGAAGACCCGTGCTCATCGGTTGCGATTGACAAGGGCCGGGGCCGTAGTCACCGGTGCCGGTGGCCCCGACACTACGGGAGGCAGTCCGACTCCGATCTCTCCAACTCGAAAACCCAACGTCGGGATAAGGTCGATGAAGCTGTGAACCACGAACCCATCCATCACATCCACATCCCCATCATCATCGACGTCGCCCCTGCCCATCAAGGCGAGGTTTCCACCAGTCCAGCCGAGTGAGAACCAGTAGATCTCGTTCAGGTCGTCTCCGTCCACAATACCGTCGTCCGTCACATCCCCCCACACGAACGGCTCGAACGCGTCGATCAAGACATCGAACGTCACCAGTCCACCAGAGTGCGTGATGTTTTCCAACGCCAGCCCGGACGACACGCCTGTATAGTCGCGGCTGTCAGGGTTGGTCGCGAGGTTGAACCCCGTGTTCCCGGTAGATCCTGAGAACGGATCCCCGTCGTCTCCACGGTTGACCATGTTGTCCAGGTCGGCCAGTCCGTCAGCCTCCTCGACGTCGACGCCCTTGTGGGTGGCGTCGGCATTAACACGGCCCAACGGCTGCTGGGCATCGATAACGTCCTGATCGATGTGCCACACCAGGAGCCCTGGCTCGTGCAGAGAGGCATCGGAACCGATTTGTTGCCTGTTCGAAAGCAGGAAATACTCGTTCTTGTTGGGGACGTCGACCCGAAACACCGTGCGTGTGGTTTGTACGGCCTGCAGTTGTACGGAAGTCTGATTCGCGACGATCGTCGTGACGTCCACCCACCCGAGAAAATCCTTCGACCAGGCGCCCATGTGCGCTGGAGACACTTGCGTGTTGTGATTGCCATTTCCCATCAGGCCCGACTCCCCGATCCCTTCGGAGTCTGTCCCGTCACCCGAGTCGGTGTCATACAAATCCGGCAGGCCTAGGGCGTGTCCCATCTCGTGGGCGATCGTCCCACTGGCCATGATGCCCCCACCGAAACAGGCCAGACCGGATTGGATGATGTAATCCGATACCTTGACGACCACGCGTCTCCCGGATCGCCTGCACCTTCCCCTTCCAGGCCCTGCGGAATTCAAACGCACCGGGGTCCTGGTCAAGACGCTCCGTGACCCAGGTGGGCGGCGCGATGCCGTTAGCTCTGCCCTGGATCATGACATCCTGGGCCGCTGCTCCGTGGACGGGGTGATGGCCGTCGTGACGCAGGCGACGTTCACGTCGCTCAACATCGTGGTACCCACCTTCGACTGTCTGCCCACGCGCTCAGTGGGCGTTCAGGTCACGGTGGCTACGGAGTCGAGTAACGTCTCGAACACGACCGCCTCACCTGCGAGCTTTTTGGCGATGGCGGTGGGCGATCAGGTGGTCCTCGAGACTCCGTCGGGCTTCTGCATGCAGTTCGATGAGAGCACCGGGGCCGAGCGTTACATCTTCGGTGTGCAGTCGGTGTCGGAGGTTGCCTCGACGCTCACACCGGTCCGGGTGTCGTCCACCATTCCGGCGGCCGCCCCCGTGAGCCCACAGCTGCCTGATCCTGTCCTGTTTGCGAGTCCCGTGGGGCCGTCCCTTTCGACCAGCGACCTGCGGCAGATGGAGAGGTGGAACCGGCACGCCGCGGCCGAGGGCGCGTTCTTCGATCGCTCGAACAGGGTGCTGAACCCGCTGCTCCGGTCCGGAGGGTTCCCACCCCTGGCGCCGAGTCGGACGGCGCCGGCTCTGATCCCGGGCGACGTCACGGTGGGCACGGTCCTCACGGTGCGGTTCCCGGGCTTCGACACGAACACTTGCACCGACTCCGTGGATCTTGGGGTCATCGTACGTAAGGTGGGCACCCGTGCCACCATCGTGGAGGACACACTCAACCCCGCCGGCGGCTTCGTGACCGCCGACTTCGACGCGCTGGCGGCCGACTTCGACGGCACCATCTACGACGTGGACGTCGATTTCTTCGGGGCGCCGTCTGATATCGACGCGAACAGCCGCATCGTGATCGTCATCACGAAGGAAGTGAACAAGCTGACCACCAGCTCGCCGCTGGCGTTCGTTAGTAGCGCGGACCTTTTCCCGGTCGCCAGCTGCCCGGCCAGCAACGAGGGCGAGTACTACTGGAGCCGCGCGCCCGATCCACTCGGCATGTTCGGCGCTGGTATTTACACGTTGGCGGATGCCCGGCTCGACGGCCGCGTGCTGCTCGCGCACGAGTTCACACACATCATCCAGTTCTCCCGGCGCATGGCCGCGGGAGGCTCCTTCATGACGTCGTTCATGCTCGAGGGCGGCGCGACTGCGGCTCAGGAGTTCGTCGGCTTCGAGTACGAGAGCCGTATGGACGGCCAGAACTACACAGCCGATGTGATCTACGAAACCCTCGGCGCTGACCCGAACGGCTACTACTCGTTCATGGGCGACCTGCTGGGGTACTTCGGGTACGACTTCATCGACGGCTCGATCCCCGGGGCACCCGAGGAGTGTACGTGGGTCGGGTCAGAGATTGACGGCACCGCCGGGCCATGCAATCTCGCCGCCCGTCTGCCCTATGGACCTACTTGGTCGCTGATACGGCAAGGAATCGACCTATATGGGGCCGGAGATACCCGTGCCGTGCACCGCGCCTTGGTCGACTACGCCGGCGCACCCGGCTTCGCAGCCATCGAGACTGTTTTCGGTAAAACGATCGGCGAGATGATGGCGGTCTGGGCGGCAATGCTCTACGTGGACGACCGCTTCGTGGATCCGGCGTTCGACATGTTCCAGTTCGCGAACTGGAATCTCCGAACCCTTGAGGATGCCTGGTTTTCGACCGCGGCCCGGTTGACGCCGCGGGCGCGGAGTTTCGCGGACTTCCAGGACGATTTCGACGTGCGGGCCGCATCAAGTGCCTTCTTCGATTTGAGCGGCACTGGGCGACCCGCGACGGCAGTCCGTATCCGGGATCAGAGTGGCAACGTCCTACCCGATATCTTCCAGGTCTGGATCGTGAGGGTCGAATGATGGCAACGTTTTTGAGATTGGGACTATTGGCGCTGGCCTGCGTGGTTCTTCCCTCGTGCGGAGGTGGGTCCGAAGACGCGCCGGAGGCCGTCGATGCGGACCAAGGTGACGCTGCAGGACCCGCAGAGGGTGGTAGTTCCTTGCTGGAGTTCACCGGACCGGTCACCTCTACGGGCACCGAGGGGATGCGCATGGTGAACCTCCGGACGGAGGACGGGACCTCGGTCGGACTTGTCGGTGACCTGGCCGCCGAGCTCGCGAGGCTCTCGGGTGCGGTGGTGACCGTCCGTGGGAACGAGGCCCCCGCGCCCGCGGACCGCGGGCTGGACGTCACGGAATACGAGGTGGTGAGCGTGAACGGTGAGACACCGAGCGTAGGTGTGCTCGAGAGACGTGACAGTGGGTACTGGCTCGGAGGTGATCCCGGAGTCCAACTCATGGGTGTCTCGGACGCGTTGGCGCAGGAGGTCGGGGCCAAAGTCTGGGTGACCGGGTCCTCGGGCGCCGACGGCGTGACGGTTCAGTCATACGGGATCATCCGGCCGAACTGAACAGAACGCTCGCCCAACAATCGGTAGTTCTCTGAGCACATTCGGTGTCGTACGTATGTTCTGACTCTAATCCTACGTACGTGGTCCAAGACGGTTACCGAGACACTCCTCCAGAGAGGCATCCTACAGAGAGGCATCCTATGCGCACCTTGCAGAAACTCGGCTCACTAACGGCTCTTGTCATCCTCGGTTCAATGCTCACCCTGGCCGCCGGCCAGCAAGTCCCCACGTTCACCCCCGAGCAGGAGGCGCGACTGCAGATTCGGGAGGTGATGGACGGCCTCTACGTCATTCCCGGGTTCGACGGCGGGCAGTCGGGTGGGAACGTGGCGGTCCGGGTGACCGACGACGGCGTCATCATCGTCGACGACAAGTTCCCCTACAGCTTCGACTTCATCACCGCGCAGGTCAGGAACGTCACCAACCAGCCGATCAAGTATGTGCTCAACACGCATCACCACGACGACCATTCCGGCAGTAACGCCGACTTCATGCCGACAGCCGAGGTGATCGCGCACAAGAACGCCCGCGCGAACATCGTCCGGAACAACCAGCCCGGCGCGCCGCGTGTCATCTTCGCGGACGAAACCGCGGTGTTCCTGGGGGGTGCGGAAGTTCGGATGCACCACTTCGGACGGGGCCATACGAACGGGGATGCCGTAGCCTACTTCCCCGATCTCCGGACGGTCCACACCGGCGATCTCTTCGTCTTTGGCCAGCGTTTGGACGGCAGTACCCTGTCGCCATTCTGGGACTTCGGTAACGGTGGCAGCGTGCTCGAGTGGCCGGCGACGCTGACCCGCCTGCTCGCCCTCGACTTCGACACCGTGATCCCGGGTCACGGGCCGGTCCTGACCAAGGAGGACGTCAGGACGTTCCGTGGAAAGCTCGAAACCGTGATCGACCGGGTCCGCGCCGAAATCGCGGCCGGCGCGACGCGCGACGACATCGGATCTCGGGTCGATATGACCGATCTGGACTGGCCACTCGCACCGGTGCGTATCCGGAACGTGTTCGACGAGTTGACGGCGGCCCCGTAGGTTTCCCCACATGTCGGAAGCCGCCACCCGCCTGAACGCCGCCCTGGAGGGCCGCTCCACGATCGAGCGTGAGCTCGGCGAAGGCGGAATGCTAGCTCTCTAAGGATCAACGTCTATCGGAGGTGCTCCCATGCGGCTTCCTCCTAGCGCTCAGCCGTCCCGATCCAGCCGCTCCTTCAGGCGTCGTAGGGTGGGGAGGGTGAGGCGGTCCTTCTCTCGGTCAGCTGCTTCCTTCGAGCGGATGACGTCGTCGAGCGACGCAACCAAGAGCTGGACGTCTCCGATGTCGAGCGAGATCGCAGCCTTGATCAAGTCTCCGTAACCTCCGGTGCCGCTCGGCTCGAAGGTCAAATCGAGGTCTCCGAAGCGAGTGGTGAGATTCAGGATGGAGACTCGCGATAGGAGACTCGGAGCGGGATCGAACGGGAGCCCTTCCGGAACCCCCTCAACGCGAATACGGGCCTCCAGTACCGCCAACGCGGCCGTAAGGCGTTCCAGATTCGCAGACGCCGACGAGGGACTGATGTCGACATCCGTGGTCACGTGGGGCGAGCCATACAGGGTCGCGGCCAGCCCGCCGATGAGCACGAACTCGACTTCGTGTTCGACGAGGACGCGCAGCATGGCCCGCGGATCAAAACCCACGCGGTCATCCACCACGTCGTACCATTGCCCTGCGGCCCTCCACCACGAACTGCACCGCCCGGATCAGTTGATCGAGACGGCCGGCCGGCGTCAGTGATAGATTGCTCTCGAACTCCGCTGTCGGTGCCTCGGAGGTTCGGAGACGGAGCTCCAGGGTCGCCCCGCAGGCCTTCGCGAGACGCTCGATCGTCTCGAGCGAAGGGCGGACGCGACCGTTCTCGAGTCGCGAAATCGCCGACTGAGTCGTGCCAACCCGCTGGGCCAAATCTGCCTGAGTGAGGCCAGCACGCTGGCGAGTCTTCTGTATGACCGAGGAAACGTTCATGCCGTAATATAGCATATACGCTATGTCATTGGGAGTGGGATTTGAACTGAGGGAACTCACGTGTCAGATTGATCGCGGGGCTTAGGGCAGCGACTCAGTCATCGGGTCGGCAGCGCGAACACGAACAGGTCAGTGCCCCTGCTCGGACGGAGCTCGGGTGTCAGGTTCATCGACCCGGCCCCGGTGTTGACCGCCACGTACTGTCGTCCGTCGACCGCGTAGGTGATCGGATAACCGCTCACCGATGAGCCGAGATTAACTTCCCACAGAACCTCGCCCGTCTCGTGGTCGAAGGCCCGGAACCGCCCGTTGGAATCGCCACCGAAGATGAGCCCGCCACCTGTCGCCACGAGCGACATCGTGCCCGCTCGCGTCTCGAAGAGCCACGACGTCTCGCCCGTCTCCGCCGAGATCGCTCGAACGGTGCCGAGGTTGTCCGTGCCGGGTGTGATCTGGTGTCGTGCGGCGAGCGAGTAGATCGCGAGCCCACCTTGCCCACCGCGGGTCAGGGCTCGTGCCCGATCGGTCTCGAAGTCGGCCGTGGCCAACATCGTCGCACAGGTGTTGCGCAGCGGGTAGTACATGGTGTTCGTCAGCGGGCTGTAGGCTCCGGCCTCCCAGTCCTTGCCCCCCGTCCACGTGGGACAGACGAATACTTCCTGCTCCGCCTCCCTGAAGACGATCTCCGAGTTTACGGTCACCGCCCCCGTTGCCCCATCGATGTTGTCGATCACGTTCTGACGGACCGTCGGAGTCGCCCAGAGAAACTCGCCGGTCCCGCGATCGAGCGTGTAGACCAATCCGGTCTTGCCGGGAATACCGGTGATCACTTTGCGGACCTCTCCCGACTGGAGGCGCGGGTTGATCCAGCTCACGGCGTCCGGGTCGGGCGCGACGGGCGTGTCGACGAGGAGGCGCTCGAAAGGATGGTCCAGATCCCAGTGGTCGATCAGGTGCTGGTAGTACCACTCGATCTCACCGGTCTCGACCTCGAGTGCGAGCGTCGAGTTGTGGTAGAGGTAAGCGTTGTCGGGGTCGTCCAGGTAAAACTTCGGCGCCGGCGAGGTGACCGACGTACCCATGTAGATCAGTTCCAGCTCGGGGTCGTAGCTCGGCACCATCCAGGCGCCGACGTGTTGCCGTCCCTCGAAGGGGACATCGCCCCACGTTTCGTCGCCCGGCTCTCCGGGGCCGGCGATGACACGGCGTCGCCACAGCTCCGCCCCCGTCAACGCATCGTGGGCGGCGATGATGCAGGCCTCTGGCCCACCCCATGGCCGGCAGCTACGCCCCGAGATGACCCTGCCATCCGCGATGATCGGGCCTGAGCTGTGCGTGGCCGAGTTGACCTTGTAGTCGAAGATCTGCGTTTCCCAAACGGTCTCGCCGGTCAGGGCGTCGAGCGCGAACACGAAATTGTCGTCGCTGGTGTTGATGATCAGCCGGTCGTAGATGGCAATGTTCCGATTGTTGCGGGCGTTGCCTCCGACGAGGCCGTAGAGGTCGTCCGGTAAGTCGCGGCCATACTCCCATATGAGGTCACCGGTCACAGCGTCGAGCGCCTGAATGACGTCCTCCGCCTGCGGCACGTAGAGCACGCCGCCGTATGCCAACGGCGTGATCTCGCCGGTTCGAGCCGCCAGGTTTCGCGTCCAGACCAGTTGGAGCTCGCCGACGTTTTCCCGGTTGACCTGATCGAGCGGGCTGTAGCCCCAACTGTCGAGCGTCCGGCGCCACATGAGCCAGTCCTCCGGGGCGGGGTCCTGGAGCATCGCGTCCGTAACCGGGTCGAAGTCGTCGGACGACTGCGCTCGGGCCGTAACCGGGGTCGATGCAAGGAATAACAGGACCGCGCTCAGGGTGACCCGAACACACGCTGCGATAGAAGACTGTCTCAGCATCTCACGACTCCAAATCCGGGGGATCCAACGACCATCTGATGACGACGGCGATAAGATGACGACGACGATAATAGGTGTCGGAGCCTGACGGAGGAAGCGAGTCCGCGCCCTAGTCGATCGCCCCTAATCGACGCAACAGTTCCGCGATCTCGGGGCGAGTGCTCCGCAACCCGTTCGTGGTTCAGTCGCGGCTCGGCAGCGCGAACACGAACAGGTCGGTGCCCCTGCTCGGACGGAGCTCCGGTGTCAGATTGAATAATATGGCCCCGGTGTTGACCGCCAAGTACTGGCGTCCGTCGACCGCGTAGGTGATCGGGTAGCCGCTGACCGGCGAGCCGAGATTGACCTCCCACAGAACCTCACCCGTCTCGTGGTCGAAGGCCCGGAACCGCCCGTTGGAATCGCCACCGAAAATGAGCCCGCCGCCGGTCGCTACGAGCGACATCGTGCCGGCCCGCGTCTCGTAGAGCCAGGACGTCTCGCCTGTCTCCACCGAGATCGCTCGAACGGTCCCCAGGTTGTCCGTGCCGGGTGCGACCTGGTTTCGGGCGGCGAGCGAGTAGATCGCGACGGCGCCCTCGGCTCGTTCCCGATCGGTCTCGAAGTCGGCCGCGGCCAACATCGTCGCACAGGTGTTGCGCACCGGGTAGTACATCGTGTTGGTCAGCGGGCTGTAGGCGCCGGCTTCCCAGTCCTTGCCGCCCGCGAAGGCGGGGCAAACGAATACTTCCTGCTGCGGCTCCCTGAAGACAACCTCCGGGTTTACCGTCACCGCCCCGGTGGCGCCGTCGATATGGTCGATCACGTTCTGACGGACCGTCGGAGTCGCCCAGAGAAACTCGCCGGTCTCACGATCGAGCGTGTAGACCACCCCGGTCTTGCCGGGAATACCGGTGATCACCCTGCGGACCTCTCCCGACTGGAGGCGCGGGTTGATCCAGCTCACGGCGTTCGGGTCGGGCGCGACGGGCGTGTCGACGAGGAGGCGCTCGAAGGGATGGTCCAGATCCCAGTGGTCGATCAGGTGCTGGTAGTACCACTCGATCTCACCGGTCTCGACCTCGAGTGCGAGCGTCGAGTTGTGGTAGAGGTATGCGTTGTCGGGGTCGTCCAGATAAAACTTCGGCGCGGGCGATGTGACCGACGTGCCCATGTAGATCAGTTCCAGCTCGGGGTCGTAGCTCGGCACCATCCAGGCGCCCACGTGTCGCCGCCCCTCCCACGGGACGTCGCCCCACGTCTCGTTGCCCGGCTCGCCCGGGCCGGCGATGAGATGGCGTCGCCACAGCTCAGCACCCGTCAACGCATCGTGGGCGGCGATGATGCAGGCCTCTGGCCCGCCCCACGGCCGGCAGCTGCGCCCCGAGATGACCCTGCCGTCAGCGATGATCGGGCCTGAGCTGTGCGTGGCCGAGTTGACCGTGTAGTCGAAGATCTTCGTTTCCCAAACGGTCTCGCCGGTCACTGCGTCGATCGCGAACACGAAGTTGTCGTCGCTGGTGTTGATGATCAGCCGGTCGTAGATGGCAACGTTACGGTTGTTGCGGGCACTGTTCCCGACGTAGCCGTAGAGGTCGTCCGGCAAGTCGCGGCCATACTCCCATATGAGGTCGCCAGTCACTGCGTCGAGCGCCTGGATGACATCCTCCGCTTGCGGCACGTAGAGGACGCCGCCGTATGCCAGAGGTGTTATCTCACCGGTTCGAGCCGCCAGGTTTCGGGTCCAGACCAGCTGGAGCTCGCCGACGTTCTCCCGGTTGACCTGATCGAGCGGGCTGTAGCCCCAACTGTCGAGCGTTCGGCGCCACATGAGCCAGTCCTCCGGGGCGGGGTCCTGGAGCATCGCGTCTGTGACCGGGACGAAGTCGTCGGACGACTGCGCTCTGGCTGTAACCGGGGTCGATGCAAGGAATAACAGGACCACGCTCAGGGTGGCCCGAACGCACGCTGTGAGAGGAGGCTGTCTGAGCATCCACGACTCCCAATCCGGGGGATCCAACAGCCGTCTGATGACGACGGCGAAGATAATAGGGGTCGAGGCCTGATGGAGGAAAGCCGGGTCGGGATGGATCCGTTCGGAGGCGGGCTGGCCGTGGTAAGGAGTCAGGCGTAACAGCATGTCCGAGGCCGCCCCGGGGCGGGCTGGTAATGGCGAGACCGCATAACGGCTCAGGGAATCAGATCGACTGCAGACGGCATGCCGGCCGCCAACTCGACAACGCCGCGATCGAACGTCGCAAGGCACCCGCCCTTACGCATGGCAAGCGAAAGAAGATGCGCATCCGTCACCTGCCGATAGCCGACGACCCTTTCGAACGCCGTCGCGTCGGAATCGACGGGGGACACGTCGTCATCCCAGAACGTGTGTCCCGGTAGCTGGCGAATCTGTCGCAACAAGTGGATCGCCTGCTCCGGTGTCCGCGCGTCGGGAATGACGCGCACGTTGCTCGATACCCGCACGAACCCCGACTCGGTCACCGGACAAGTCGCCCAACCCTCCCCACAGTTGGCTGCGAACCATGGAAGTGCGCGACTGTGGTGCACATGATTGGGCCACGCGAGCGCCACCAAGACGTTGACGTCGAGCAGCCGGATCAGCAGTCCTCCAGCGCCGAGTCCACCATCTCAGGCGTTATCGGGGGGGAGCCCTCCCGTACCTGGAAGACCGGGAAGGTCCCCTCGTATGTGACTCGGCCGGGCGGGCTGAGTGCCTCGCGAACCAGCGCGGAGATGACCGTCCCGAGGCTTTCGCGGCGCTCCCGAGCGAGGCTACGAACAGCCCGAAGCACCTCATCATCGAGATTGACGGTTGTCCTCATGATACATCATGACATCACCACATCATGATGTCAACGACAGGGAGAGGCATCAGTTTCGAGCACTCACGGCGGGCGGCCGCAACTTGGGTCAATAGGTTCGTTCCTACTCAGCCCGCAAGGCCAGCAGCGGGTCTACCTTCGTCGCCCGGCGTGCGGGGATGGAGCATGCCAGCAGCGCGATGCTGATGAACATGGCGGCGGCCGCAAGGGTCGCCGGGTCGGTCGGGGTGACGCTAAAGAGCTGACTGGTCCGCCGCGTACCGAAGCGACGCGGGCGTTCAACGGCTTTGGACCGCACCGAATTCTCTTTAGGCGCTCTCCGCTTTGGCTAGCACATCCTTGTATTCGCGTACCGCATCCTTGAACGCTCCCAATGCCCTCAGCGCATCCCCGTCGGCCAGGAACTGCTGAGCGTCCGCGATGACGGTCACGTCACCTGCTCGGGTAATCGCCTCATCCAGGGCATTCACCGCCAACTGCCGGGCGATCCCTGCAAGTTGATCCATACATTGAGCGCCTTCGACGGGATCCAGCAGTCCGTCATTGACGGCCGCTTCGAGATCCCCCACCGCGCCTTCAATGTTTCCCACCGTTGCTTGATTATCGGGCAGCGTCTTATTGAGTTCTTGTAAGGCCGTCTCTAACTTTGCGATCGCATCCTCCAACTTGTCAGCTAGCGGCGTACCCGGGTTGCCAGCGACGATCCCTTGGAGTTTGCCGATCAGCGCCTCGATCTGCTGCGGCGGCGTGAGGAACGGTACGTAATCGACGAAGTCCGTAACGGCGTCTCCCAGACCTGCGGGATTCGAAAGGCCGAGGGCGTCGTTGAGACCGCCCACTCGGACATCGTTATCGAGCGGACCCGAAGGATCACCCCAGAAATTGTTCTCTGCGTTAATCACCACGGCATTATTGGCGTTCTGGACACCAAATGTCACGTTCCCAGCAATGACATTGTTATTGATATTGACATTGGAAGAGCCGCTACTGAGAACCCCGGTTCCGTTATTCGTGATGACGTTCCCAGGTCCGACCACGATGTTGCTGCCGCTGATGACCAGGCCAAAACTGCTGTTGTTGGACAGGTCGTTGCCCGAAAAGGTGTTGCCGTCCCCCTGAAAGTTGATCCCCGTCACGTTCCCCGAGAGCGTGTTGCCCTGCAAGACATTGCCCGTCGTCGCCGTGCCCGAGCTCTGTATCCCCACGCTGCGGTTCGTCGCGCTGATCCCGCTCAACGTGCTGTTCGTCACATCGATCAGCAGCACCCCCGTGCCACTGCCCGTCCCCGGCGCTACGATCACATCCTTGATGGTGATTCCGGTCTTGGATGTTGCAAGGAATATTGTGCTCGCGCCGGGTGCCGTGACGGTGCGTCCCGCGCCGTCAAAGGTGATCCCGTCAGCACCGATGGTAAGCACCGTTCCGGTGAAGCCGACAGGGCATGTGAGATCACCGCTCAGCGTCACATCCGCTGTAATAACATCACCGCAGCTAGGCAGGGAAGCGTGGGCAACTTGGCGCACCGCGGCCATGGCGTACGCCACGAATCGGGTCTCAGCAGATCCCACGTTAACCGTTACTAATTGGCGGCCGGGTCCCGGGCCAAGCGTCCACGCGGCTGCTGCACGCCCTTCGTCGTCCGTTGTTGAGGATAGCCGTTCTATACTGCCATCTCCTTCGAGGACTTGCCACTCAGCAGAAATCTCGATGCGCGACAGCCGATTCCCGCCCCGATCAACGACAATGACCTGTAGCGGCTCTGAGAGTGGCTGGCCCGCAATCCCTCGGTGGGGACCTTCGGATTCCGTTTGGAGTTGAGCCAGCTCGCCAGGTAGCGCGGTCAATTCGAAGTTGACCGACGATTCGGCAGGGAGCTCGGCGCTGGACGCCCGGACGTGAACCTCACCCGCTTGCGTCCCGAAGGTGACGTTTACCGCTGACCGGCCGCGGTCGTCAGTGCGGACTGAAGAAGCGGACAGCCCTGCCTCTCCTGCGGTCACCTCGAAGTCGATGGGCACGCCTTGAACCGGAGTACCATTTTCGCTCTCCACCCTCACCACAAGATGCTGGCCTAGCGCGGCACCGATCGTATCCGCCTGAGCCGCACCTGAAACTGAATTGAGCGTGGAGGGGATCGGGACCGAGGGGATCGGGACCGAGGGGATCGAGGGCGGTTGGGTTGCGCTGTCCCCTCCACAGCTGAGGCTCAAGAACAACGCACCAAATCCGACGATTACGAAGGCAGTTCGCTTCCTGGTTCCCCTCTTCAAATCCAGGAGCTCGTGGGTCGGTTGATGCCGCTGAGAGCAATGCAGCACCGACGACGATGCTCTCGCACACAGGGCCGTCAGCGCTGTCATGAGTCGACCTCCCGTTCTCGTTACTCAGAATTGCCGAGTCTTCAGCCTTCCAACCCTACTCGATGGCCCCCAATCGGCGCAGCAGCGCCGCGATCTCGGGGCGGGTGGCCCTCAACCCGTTGGTGCCGGGAATCGTCTGAACACTCTCGGCCAACGCCAACGCCGTTTGGCCACCCTGGTTCTCCGCGTTGATGTCGGCGCCCCGTGCCACTAAGAACTCGACCACCGATCCGAAGCGTTTCCGCACCGCGTCGTGGAGTGGGGTTTCGCCCCTCCGGTTGGCCGTGTTGACGTCGACGCCGAGGTCGATGAGGATGCGCGCCAATTCGAGGGTTCGTTGTTCCTCCTCTGCCCGATCCGGAGCCGCATTACCGCTCCGGTCGCGTCGATCCTGGCTGGATGGGCCCGAATTGCCGATCGCTACCTGGAGCGTCGACATGTTCGAGTGGACGACAAACGGGTCGGCACCATGCTCGGCGAGCGTGCGGAGGATCTCGACCTCGCCGTATTTCGCGGCGAGCCAAAACGCGTCCGTGCCAATCTGCTGATGGCGGATGCTGTAGTCCGCGCTGAACCGCCGGCCCGGTGTCCCGTGCTCGACGACGGCATTCAGATCCGCGCCGTGCTCGAGCAGCGCCTCGACCAGCTGGACTTGGCTTCGCAGGACTGCCGCGTGAAGGGCTGTGTACCCGGCCCCCGCGGTGTTCGGATCGGCGCCCTGCTCGAGCAGGTAGATCGCGAGCGGCCCGTGCGCGCTGTGCGCCGCGATGACGAGCGCACTGGCGCCGGAGGCTTCGGTGTCCTGGACGTCGGCGCCGGTGTCGACGAGCACCCGAGCGGTCTCGACGTCGCCGTTACGCGCAGCGAAAAGCAGAGGTGTCGAGCCTCCGTGCGCCATCCGGAAGTTGCCGGACGGGTTGGTGTTTCCCGCTGTGTTCTCCAGTTGATACCAAACGTTCGTACGGGCGTGCAGGTCAGCGTCACTCTCGATCAGCAAGCGCGCGACATCGCCATGCTGCTGAGCGACCGCCCACATCAGCGCGGTCTGTCCGCGTTCGTGCTCGGCCGCATTGACGTCAGCGCCATAGTCGAGAAGCCGCTCGACGGTCTGAAGGTCGCCCGACCGGGCTGCGGTCATCAGCGGCGTTTCGCCCATCTTGAGCGACACGTTCGGGTCGCCACCTGATTCGAGCAGCCGCTCGACCATCGGCGCGCTACCGTTGATCGCCGCCAGCCAGAGGGGCGTGGCGCCCAGCGCGTTGGCCGCGTCGACGTCCGCGCCGGCCTCGATGAGCAACGTGGCCGCGTCGAGATCGTTCCGGTGCGCCGCCCAGTGGAGCGCCGTAGCGCCGTCGCCTTGGGGCACATTGACGTCGGCTCCGCCGGCTACCAGCGTGCGCGCCATCTCGAGGTCACCCGCCTTCAGGGCCTCGATGATCGCAGGTGCGGACTGCGCGTGAGCGGCAAGCGGCCAGACGAGAAGTGCAACCGGCCCGGCAAGAACGGCCGTCAGCGTAGGTAACAGCCATACCGCGGAGCAAAGTCTCTTAAACATGGTGCCTCATGCTACGGCATTCGGTCCGACATTGACACCCCAGTCAGGCCGAGCCAATCTAGACCCAGTGTGGTGTCCCCACACTAGCCCGGGGGGACCGAAGTCGATACGTAGACCGAAATCGATAGTCGGATCAAGGCTAGTCTAGAAGCAGTAGGGGACCGACCGCAAGGGACTGTCCGTAGGGGGCTGACAGATGATGTCACGAAACCTTTCATTGGCGACCGTCTTCGCAACAGCGACACCAGTGACTGTGGCGCTGCTCTCTGCGCCCCTCTCTGCCGGGGCCCAAGCGCAGTCGGCCCCCGAAGCCGCACTTCTCCAGACAACTCTCGGCGAGTACTGCGTCACCTGCCATAACGACCGCACCCGTAGGGGTGACCTCTCCTTCGAAGGCCTCGATCTTTCACGGGTCGGTGAACACGCGGCAATTCCGGAGAGGGTCCTCCGCCAGCTTCGCACACGTCGAATGCCGCCGGTCGGTCGGCCGCGTCCCGCAGACGAGACGTACGAAGTGCTCGCCACATGGCTCGAATCCGAGATCGATCAGTTCACGGCAGCCAATCCGAATCCGGGGCGGACTGAAGCGTTCCATCGCCTCAATCGCGCCGAATACGCCAACGCCGTTCGTGATCTGTTGGCGCTCGATGTCGACGTGGAGGCGCTGTTGCCGGCGGACGACATCGACGAGCACGGTTTCGACAACATGGCAGACGTATTGACGGTCTCGCCCGCCTTGATGGAGCGGTACCTGTCGGCGGCGCGGAAGACGGCCCGACTGGCCGTTGGCGAAACTCCGCTGGGACCGGTAGGCGAGATCTACGAGGTGCCGATTCTCTTCGTACAGAACGACCGAATGAGCGACGATCTACCCTTTGGCTCGCGCGGAGGGATCGGCATCCGCCACTACTTCGTGGTCGACGGTGAGTACGACCTCTCGATCAGGCTGCATCGGAACTATGTGAACTATGTTCGCGGCATGGGGTCGAGCCACGAGTTGGAAGTCCGGCTCGACGGCGTGCTGGTCCGGACGTTCACCTTCGGTGGCGAGGAGCCGGACGTCTTGCAGGCGCCCGCCAGCTACGGCGGCAACCAGTTCGGCGATCCGGCCTGGGAAGAGTACATGCTCTTCGCCGACGCCAACCTGCGGGTACGGTTTTCGGCGAAGGCGGGGCCGCACCTCGTCGGCGTCTCGTTCGTCCGGAAGTTTACCGAGCCCGAGGGTGTGCTTCAGCCTCGACAGAGTGGGTTCGCGGTGGCGGTGAACGAGATGCGCGACGGGGACGCAGCCGTTGAGCAGGTGACGATCACCGGACCCTTTGGGAGCGGTGGCCCGGGTGACCCGCCGAGCCGCCGGGCGGTGTTCACCTGCCGGCCGGCGAGCGACGCGTCTCCGGACGAAGCGGCGTGCGCCCGCGAGATCCTGTCTTCGCTGGCACGGCAGGCGTACCGGCGGCCTGTCGAGCCGGGCGATCTCGAGACGCTCATGGATTTCTACCGCGCGGGCCGGAGCGACGACAGCTTCGATGCCGGCATCCAGCTCGCGCTCGAGCGACTGCTCATTTCGCCCGATTTCCTGTTCCGCGTGGAGCGTGATCCCACCGACATCGCACCGGGGACGGTTTATGCGTTGAGCGATCTCGAGCTCGCCTCGCGGCTGTCGTTCTTTCTCTGGAGCAGTATCCCGGACGCCGAGCTACTCGACCTCGCCGAGCGCGGTATGCTCCAGGATCCGGCGGTGCTCGAGCAGCAGACCCGGCGAATGCTGGCCGATTCTCGCTCGAAGGCACTGGTCCAGAACTTCGCCGGCCAATGGCTCTACCTGCGGAACCTCCGCAGCGTGGTGCCCGACGCGGTCTCCTTTCCCGAGTTCGACGAGAATCTGCGCGAGGCCTTCCGGCAAGAGACTGAACTTTTTGTCGAGAGCTTGATTCAGGACGACCGAAGCGTGCTCGATCTGCTCGGCGCCGACTACACGTTCGCCAATGAACGACTCGCGGAGCACTACGGCATTCCCGGCGTCTACGGCAGCCACTTCCGCCGGGTGCCGCTCGATGGTGAGTTGGCCGAACGACGGGGTGGCATCTTGGGACAAGGAAGTCTGCTCACCGTCACCTCCTACGCGAATCGCACGTCGCCGGTACTCCGCGGCAAGTGGGTGCTGACGAACATCCTCGGGACGCCACCACCGGCGCCGCCGGCCGACGTGCCGGATCTTCCGGACCGCGGTGAGGACGGTCAGCCGGCAACGGTTCGCGATCGGATGATACGACACCGAGAGGACCCCGTCTGTGCGGCCTGTCATGCACCGATGGATCCCCTGGGATTGGCGCTCGAGAACTACGACGCGATTGGTAGGTGGCGAAACACCGGGCAGGGCAATCTGGCGATCGACGCGTCGGGGCAGTTGCCCAACGGGATTGAGTTCTACGGGCCGCAGGGCCTTCGGACGCTGCTCCTCGAGCGCCGGGAAGAGTTCAGCGGCACCGTGACTGAAAAACTCCTGGCATATGCCATAGGCCGGGGGCCTGAACACTACGACCGGGCGACTGTACGGGGCATCACTCGTGCAGCAGCTTTCGAAGACTACCGTTGGTCGTCTATTATTGTGGGTATCGTGCAAAGCACGCCATTTCGAATGCGGAGGTCGGAGTCATGATCATCACCAAGAAGGCAATCCCTCGCCGCACGATGCTCCGGGGGCTCGGCGCGTCGCTCGCGTTGCCGCTCCTCGATGGGATGGTGCCGGCCTTCACGGCACTCCGCGACACGGCGGCGAACCCAGTGCGTCGACTTGGGATCGTCTACGTCCCGAACGGGATGATGATGGATCACTGGACCCCGACGACCGAGGGCAGCGGCTTCGACTTCCCGACGATCCTCAAGCCGCTCGAACCGTTCCGCAAGCACGTACAGTTGCTCTCGGGCATGCACGGAGTGGACGCAGAAGGGGTGCACCCGCGTGCCTCCACATGCTTCCTGACCGGTGTTGCTTCACTGCGTGATGATGGGTCGAACCTTCGGGCCGGCATCTCGATGGATCAGATCGCGGGACGTGTGCTCGGTCGCGAGACGCAGCTTGCCACGCTCGAGCTCGCCATCGACGGGCGTGACTTTGCCGGCTCGTGTGCCAATGGCTTCAGCTGCGCGTATACGAACACGATCTCCTGGGCGAACGAGACGACGCCGCTCCCCATGGAGAACAACCCGCGGGCGGTATTCGAGCGGCTCTTCGGCGATAGCGGCAGCAACGACCCTGCGGTCCGGAGGGCACGACTGGAGAAGGACGCGAGCTTGCTCGATTCCGTCACCGAGCGGGCACGCTACCTTTCACGCCAGCTCGGGTCGGCCGACCAAGCCAAGCTGGACCAGTACCTCGAGGCCGTCCGCGACATCGAACGGCGAATCCAGATGGCCGAGGCCCAGAGCGACCTCGAGATTCCGTTGATCGATCAGCCGGCCGGGATCCCGAGCACGTTCGGCGAGCACGCGAGGCTCATGTTCGATCTCATGGCGCTCGCGTACGAAACGGATCTCACGCGCGTGGCCACGTTCATGATGGGTCGCGAGATCACGGGCCGCACCTACGCTGAGATCGGCGTGCCCGACGCGCACCATCCCATCTCACACCACCAGAGGGATCCGGTCAAGCTCGCGAAGCTACTCAAGATCAACCAGTACCACATGCAGTTCTTCGCTGAATTCCTCGAGCGACTGAGCTCGACGCCCGACGGTGACGGGACACTGCTCGACAGCTCGATGATCGTCTACGGCGCCGGCATGTCTGACAGCAACATACATTACTGGCGGAACCTGCCGATCCTCCTCGCCGGTGGCGCGGCGGGCACGGCGGGGCGTCACACTCAGTACGCCGACACGCCACTCTCAAACCTGCACCTGAGCCTGCTCGACAAGATGGGTGTGCCCATTGAGTCGCTGGGGTACGCCACGGGTCGACTGCCGTTGGAGACGTTGAGCGGGGTGTAGCGGTCGGTCTCGGCTGAGCGGCCTACCTCGACTCGTGCAGCAGCTTTCGAAGACTACCGTTGGTCATCTATTATTGTGCGTATCGTGCAAAGCACGCCGTTTCGAATGAGGAGGTCGGAGTCATGATCATCACCAAGAAGGCAATCCCTCGCCGCACGATGTTGCGCGGGCTCGGCGCGTCGCTCGCGTTGCCGCTCCTCGATGGGATGGTGCCGGCCTTCACGGCACTCCGCGACACGGCGGCGAACCCAGTGCGTCGACTTGGGATCGTCTACGTCCCGAACGGGATGATGATGGATCACTGGACCCCGACGACCGAGGGCAGCGGCTTCGACTTCCCGACGATCCTCAAGCCGCTCGAACCGTTCCGCAAGCACGTACAGTTGCTCTCGGGCATGCACGGAGTGGACGCAGAAGGGCCGCATGCGCGTGCCTCCACACGCTTCCTGACCGGTGTTGCTTCACTGCGTGATGATGGGTCGAACCTTCGGGCCGGCATCTCGATGGATCAGATCGCGGGACGTGTGCTCGGTCGCGAGACGCAGCTTGCCACGCTCGAGCTCGCCATCGACGGGCGTGACTTTGCCGGCTCGTGTGACGATGGCTTCAGCTGCGCGTATACGAACACGATCTCCTGGGCGAACGAGACGACGCCGCTCCCCATGGAGAACAACCCGCGGGCGGTATTCGAGCGGCTCTTCGGCGATAGCGGCACCAACGACCCTGCGGTCCGGAGGGCACGACTGGAGAAGGACGCGAGCTTGCTCGATTCCGTCACCGAGCGGGCGCGCTACCTTTCACGCCAGCTCGGGTCGGCCGACCAAGCCAAGCTGGACCAGTACCTCGAGGCCGTCCGCGACATCGAACGGCGAATCCAGATGGCCGAGGCCCAGAGCGACCTCGAGATTCCGTTGATCGATCAGCCGGCCGGGATCCCGAGCACGTTCGGCGAGCACGCGAGGCTCATGTTCGATCTCATGGCACTCGCGTACGAAACGGATCTCACGCGCGTGGCCACGTTCATGATGGGTCGCGAGATCACGGGCCGCACCTACGCTGAGATCGGCGTGCCCGACGCGCACCATCCCATCTCACACCACCAGAGGGATCCGGTCAAGCTCGCAAAGCTACTCAAGATCAACCAGTACCACGTGCAGTTCTTCGCTGAATTCCTCGAGCGACTGAGCTCGACGCCCGACGGTGACGGGACACTGCTCGACAGCTCGATGATCGTCTACGGCGCCGGCATGGCTGACAGCAACTCACATTACTCGGGGAACCTGCCGATCCTCCTAGCCGGTGGCGCAGCGGGCACGGCGGGGCGTCACACTCAGTACGCCGCGGACACGCCACTCTCAAACCTGCATCTGAGCCTGCTCGACAAGATGGGTGTGCCCATTGAGTCGCTAGGGGACGCCACGGGTCGACTGCCGTTGGAGACGTTGAGCGGGGTGTAGCGGTCGGTCTCGGCTGAGCGACCTACCTCGAATAACTAATCCGATAAATTACCCCGGCGCCGTCGTCGGCTAGCAGCAGCGCGCCGTCTGGCATCACCAGTACGTCCACAGGCCGTCCCCACGCCGTGTTGTCGTCCTGGAGCCAGCCTTCTGCAAACACCTCGTATTCGACGGGGCGATCGCCGTCCAAGTGCACGACCATCAGCCGATAACCCGTGTGGCCTGCTGCCGGGCTTCGATTCCACGACCCGTGCTCGGCAATGAAGATCTGGTTCCGATACCGCTCGGGAAACATGTCACCCGTATAGAAGCGCATGCCCAAGGCCGCCACGTGGGGCCCGAGACCGAGTGCTGGGGGCGCAAAGTCGGCGCAAGGTCTCGCCTCACCGAACTGGGGATCCGGAAGGTCGCCGCCATGACAATACGGGAAACCGAAGTGCAGGCCCTCTCGATCCGCACGGTTCAGGACGTCGGGCGGCGTCTCGTCGCCCAACCCGTCACGCCCGTTGCTCGTAAACCACAGCTCGTTCGTCGCCGGATGCCAGTCGAACCCGACGGAGTTGCGAATCCCGCTCGCGAACACCTCCAGATCGCTACCGTCGGCGTTCATCCGCGTGATCGAGGCGTACCGCGGCTCCTCATCGCCCCGATCACACACGTTACAGGGGGCGCCGACCGGCACGTAGAGCTTATCATCTGGGCCAAACTGGATGAACTTCCAGCCATGCAACCAGTCCGTTGGAAACGCGTCCGTCACCACCACAGGCTCGGGCGGGTCGTTGAGACGCGATTCGATCCGGTCGTAGCGCAAGATCCGGTTGATCTCGGCGACGTACAGTGAGCCGTCTCGGAACGCCACGCCATTCGGCGCGTTCAAACCAGCGGCAATCGTGATAACCTCGTCCGCCTTCTGGTCGTTGTCGCGGTCCAGCACGGCGTATACCTGACCAGCGTCTGGCGAAGCACCTCGCGCGATGTTCTGTGGGGCGCGGCGGGTGCCCACGAACAGCGTTCCGTTTGGCCCGAGAGCCATTGATCGTGGGGTGGACAAACCTTCCACGTAGATGTCGATGCTGAAGCCGGGCGGAAGCGTGATCCGATCGAGCGACGCCGGCAGCTGTCCATACGCCCCAGTCGCATACAACACCATCACCGCCGCGAGCGGCACATTCATGGTCGCACGTCTAAGCATGACACCCTCCTCACACCCGAGTTTTAACTATTCGTGGATGAATCGCCCCCGGTACACGGGCTCACCGTTGGTGGGAGAGATAAGAAGAACAAAGGCCCATTGGCGGAGCGGGACAACGTGAGGGGGCGGTCGAGACCCGTCAAGAGATCACACTCGCCTCTCACTTCTGGTTCTCCCCACGACAGGCCTCTCGAGCCCATTGACGGATGTGGATCACGCGAAAACCTTGGAGGCCACCCTTGTCCTCACCGGGAGAAAAAACGATGAAGAAGCTCGCTACCGCGCTGGTCGCGTTGATCGTGGCCGTATCGTCAGCAGAGGCGCAATACGCACCTCAGATTCCCGTCGAATCCGTGCCGGACTTCTTCCGGCTGCCCACCGGAGTGAACTTCGGTGAGGTGCCTGCCGTGGCTGTCAACTCTCAGGGCCACATCTTCGTGTACAGCCGCTCGAATCCCTCCGGGGGTGGTCCCGCGTACGGCATTCACGCGGCCCAACTGTTCGAGTTCAGCCCCTCGGGCGACTTCATCCGTGAGCACGGCAGAGGGCTCTACGCCTGGGCGTTCGCGCACGGGCTCAGGATCGACGCGAACGACAACATATGGACCGTGGACAAGGGCTCGAACATGGTCATCCGCATGGACCCCGAGGGCCGGGTCGTCTGGGTGTTCGGCCGCAAAGCGGAGTCGAGCTCCGAGGGAGCTCGCCCGATCGAGCGGCGAAATCCGCCGCTCCCCCCTCAAGACGGGCGTTTCCGTGAACCCACGGACGTGGCCTTCGACTCGCAGGGTAACATCTACATTGCCGACGGATACATAAACTCCCGAGTCGCCAAGTACGACATGAACGGCGACTGGGTGATGTCGTGGGGTGAGCCCGGCAGGGAACCCGGCCAGCTCCGCACCCCACACAGCATCGCGATCGACAGGGACGACAATGTCTACGTCGGCGATCGCTCGAACGCCCGGATTCAGGTCTTCGACACATCAGGTAATTTCCAGCGCATGTTCAGCGTCGCCAGCCCGATCGCATCAGGCTCCAAGGCCGTGAACGGCACCACCCCGACGGACCTCACTGATGTGGCCGGAAACGGCGCGCCGAACTCGCTCTGCATCCCGCCGGGGAGCGACGTCATCTACGTGGGCGAAAGCACGTTCCCCGGGCGCATCATCAAGGCGACACTCCAGGGCGAGGTGCTCGGGGTCGTCGGCAACGCCGGACGAATGCTTGGGGAATTCTCCGGGGTCCATGGACTTGCCTGCCCCTCGGAGGATCTCCTCTTCGCTGCGGAGACCTCGAACTCACGGGTGCAGAAGCTGATTCTGAATCCGTAGAGGTGAGTGCTCAAACTCCGAACCCGAGCGCCTCGGCTACCTCCCTCTGTCGCTGGTCGAGAGTCAGGAACGTGAGGTCAGCGGGCTCGGAGGTCGCGTAGATCGCAGTCGACAGGTGCCAGAGATCGGCGCCTCGCACATACGCGGTCCCCAGAACTCGGGTGATCTCGGCAGAGAGGGGTCGGTCGGGCAGAACCCAGGTGATCCACGAAAAGAGCGCTTCGTCAAAGTCGGCCGACTCTCGGGCCAGTGCGGCCCGGAACTCGGCCTCCAGAAGGTTGGAGGAAAGCAGCATTTCGTGCTCGCCCAGTCGGGAGGCCACCTCGGTGCGCTCGGGCTCGTCGAATGCGATCGCGACCAGGCAGGACGTGTCGACGTAGCCGGCCTTCAATCGTCCCGCTCTTCGAGGAACCGCTGGAGGGCCCCCGGCCTCCGCGCGATAGGACGAAGCTGGTCCACCCGCTCGGACCCACGCACCAAAATGCCGAGCCCCTCCAACATGTGAAGGCGCCTTCCCAACTCGCTGCCGCCGGCATCTTGGATGGGCCTGATTTCCGCGACCGGCTCGCCGCGATAGGAAACCAGGACGGTCCGGCCCTCACGCACGGTGCGGATCAACTCGCTGAATCGAGCCTTGGCATCGTAGATGGAGTAGATATCAGCCATGACCAGATATTGTTATATCTAGTCAGGCTAGTCAAGTAGGACGGCTCGTCGGAGCGAAAACATTAAACGGATTCTGGTCAGCGACCCGGATACTTCTCCCGGACGCCGGTGGTCAGGAACTCATTGCGGGAGTTGATCCCGATGTCGTTCCCCAGGTAGTCCTCGTCACCCACCTCCTCCATCCAGTACGTCCCGGTGGGTTGAACCGAAACCTGCAACCAATGGCCATGAGTGTCGGGGGACGCCCCGTGCCAGTGCTCGATCCATGGAGGGGCGTGTGACATTTCGCCCCGTTGCAGGATGCGAACCCGCTCTCCGCGGTTCTGGATACGGCCTTCGCCGTCCCACATCAAGAGGATCTGCCCGCCACGGTGGCAGTGCCAGTAGGAGCGGTGACCCGCCGCCCAGTCGGCCCCTCCCCACGGTTCCCCGTTGATGACCACTTCTTCGACGGGCGCGCCGCGGTATTCGCCCGTGGCCAGGACCCCGGACCTCTCGCCTGGACAGCCGGGGGCCTCCTGGGCCGCCAGAGCACCGGCGGGCAAGGCACCCACGGCTGGCTGGGCGTATCCGTACTCCCTGTTGGCAGCCACGATTACGACCACTGCGGTGAACACGGAAAACCAGAGCAGGACCATTACCGACTTACGAAGCCGCGCGATCGCCATTTCGCTTTCCTCCCACTTCAGAGTTGTGGTTCGCCTACCGTATGTTCAGAGTTGTAGTTCGCCTACCGTATGTTCAGAGCCTCTCGAACCTCCCGCGCCGACTGCCCTGACACCCACACGGGGCTTCCCCGGTCGAACTCCTTCGCCCGGGCCAGTTGCCCGACGATGACGGGCTCCAACCCTGTATCCCTGACGAGATCGGCTACGATGTCCCGAGCCTCCTCGTCGTCACCGGCGATGGGTACGGCGATTCTCTCACCGTTGGCATCGGGTTCCGGAGCATAGGTGCGCCGAGACTGTTGAACGCCTTCACGAGTCGAACTCCGGGCAGGTATTGGGCCATCGCAAGACCCGTCCCCATCTCCAGCCACTCATCCGTGAGAGGCCCGTCCCGGTCAGCGCGAGGGTTGCTGAGGTCGATCACGACCTTGCCCTGCATCAGGTGGCCGAAATCTTCACCGATTTGCGGGATCGCGCCGGGAGGCACGGCGAGCAGAACCACATCTCCGAAGAAGGCGGCCGCATCCGGGTAGCCGGCGCTGGCCTGCGGCGCGGCACTCTGCACGAGATCCATGAGCTCGTCCGGATTCCTGGACGAAAACAGGATTTGGTGCCCTGCCTCCGCCCAAAGAAGGCCGATGGCCCCACCCATGGTGCCCGATCCGATGATCCCGATCCTCATCGTGCGTCCTTCCTGCTCGGCCAGGCCCGCCTGCGCGAGGAGAGGTGAGGAGGCGAGTGCCAGGACCAACGCCGAAGCCGCGAAAACGGTCAGTGAGGGTCGAAAACGCGGGATTCCTACGGTAGTCTCCTTCATGGACGTCTCCCCTAAAGCGCGATCACGATCTTCCCGAGGTGGCTCCCACTGGCCATGTAGTCATATGCCGCGGGCGCGTCCTCCAGGGTGAATACCCGGTCGATGATGGGGTGTAGCCTATGTTCGGTAATAAAGGCGTTCATCGCCTCGAAGTCCTCTCTGGATCCAACATAGATCCCCGTCACCCGAGTTCCACGGCCGACGAAGGAACCGATGGGAATGGCGTTGGCGCGGCCCGAAAGGCCTCCGATTATCGCGATATGGGCGCCGTATCCGAGTGCCTGCATCGCCCGGGGTAGTGTCTCCCGGCCACCCACTTCGAGGACCTGGGTGACGCCCGCTCCCCCGGTGATGTTGCGCACCTCGTCTTGCCACTCGGCGTTGGTCCGGTAGTTGACGGTGCCGTACGCCCCAAGCTCACGAGCACGCACCAGCTTCGCGTCGCTCGAGCTCGTAATGACCGGCCTCGCTCCAGCGGCTACCGAGAACTGCAGTCCGAAGATGGAGACGCCGCCCGTGCCTTCCAGCAGCACGAAGTCGTTTTCCGCCAGTTCTCCGTGTTTGAACAGAGCGTTCCATGCGGTGACCGCCGCACAGGGGAGGGTGGCGGCCTCCTGGAACGTAAGGTGTTCCGGAATCTCGACGAGCCCGTCCTCATGACTGACGATCATCTCCGAGAGCATGCCGTCGATCGAGCCACCTCTGGCCGATGCGTTCGTCAGGGCGCTCGGTCTTCCGTCCATCCAGCGAGCGAAGAAGATTCCGGCCACGCGATCCCCGACCTCGAAACGGGTGACGCCCGGTCCTATGCCGATCACCTCCCCCGCTCCGTCCGAAAGGGGCACCAGGCCGGTCCGCGGATTCCCGCCTCCGTACTGCGATTCGAGGATCGAAAGGTCTCGCCGATTCAGGGACGTGGCTCGCACACGGACCAGGACTTCGTTGGCGCCCGGAGCGGGGCGGTCCACTTCCTTCATCACGAGGGCGACCTCGTCGTCGACCACGTCGAACTGGTACTGGCGCATGGTCTCGGTCTGGGCACCCCTGGCCGGGGCGGGAATCGCGGCCAGCGTGGCCAGCCCGCAAGCCATCCCGGCGGCCAGCACGACATGTCCGAGACGAGAAGTCCTCTGGGAGAAGTCTGTCTTCATGGATCAGCTCACATCATACGTGGTTTGAGGCCGATCAAGCGTTCTGGGCGATCAACGTTCAACCCATGGCGGTCCAATGATCAGCGCCGGATCTGCACCACGCTTGGGTACGAACTTCTGAGTCCGGCCATACTGATTGTCCCCACCGTAGAGATTGCGGTCGGAGTCGACCGTGAACGTGTGCACTTCGAGATATCCGCTCGGTAGCTCTCTGGGGACACTCCACGTGTATCGCCGATTACCCTCGAAATCGAACTTGATGAACCTGAGCGGTCCCAGGGTGGTGATCCAGATAGCGTCGTCGTTGACGATGAGGTCCAGGGTCAGTCCCAAACCACCCCAAGCATCGACGAACTCGACTTCCCGCGGATCGTCTGTGGTCTTGAACACGTTGACCCGACCACCCGAGCGATCGAGGGCAAAGATCAGACCATCGGGCCCGACGGCTATCGCGTGAACGCCGTTGAATTGACCGGGACCGTCTCCGCGCCCTCCAAACTCTGACAGATAATTCGCGTCCTTATCCAGGATGATGACACGATGATTGTCCAGGCCGTCGGCCACCAGAATTCGGCCGTCCGGTAGGAACGCCACATCCTGCGGTCTGCCGAAATGGGTCTCGTCGTCCCCCGGGGTGTTTTTCTCACCCAGCGTCATGAGCAGTTCACTGCCGTCGTTGGCGAGAACGTAAATCTGATTAAAGGTCTCGTTGACTACCCACACACGGTGCTCAGGATCATAGGGACTTATGCGAATCCGGTGAGGTCCAGGTCCTTCTGACCCCGCGCACAAGTAGTCCCACTGCTCCCAAATGTCGATCACGTTACCGTCACCATCGATCGTATACAGACAGTTCTGCCAACTACGCAGGTCCGTTGCGCGTAGAGTGTTGATCCCGATGGATCCCGCATACCCTGCAAATTCAGCAGGAATCGGGATCGGCAACCTGGTTTCTCCACGCTGCGCGATGAAGATACGATCTGGCGATTCAGCGAATACACCTGAGTTGCCTCCGAAGGCAAAACCTTGCTTGGCAAACGGCTTATGCCACCCTTCGACGATGTCGTAAGGGCTGGGGCCAGTCGGTCCAGGATTCTGAGATGAAGCTGGTCCGGAAAGCAACACGGCAAGTAAACCGGTGAGCGTTGAAACTGAGAGAAGTCTTGAATCGCTCATAATCGAACAAGCTCCATGATGTGGATCGGTGATGACCCGAACGTCTTGTTGTTGAGCCTATCATTTACAACCAAATGATTCAGGGTTCAACTCTCCGGGATCTGACGGAGACCTCGTTCGACCGGGTGGAGCGGGGAACGGTGCCGTATTCAAGGCCTTCCAAGACGTCCAGGAACTGTTTGAAGGGCGCATGAATTCGGCAGTAGAAGACACTTTCCCGAACCTGGATCTCTGGCGTCCCTAAGGGCTTATGGGAGACTACGGACAAGTGAATCAGACATTCGAAGAATTTGCGGGCCGGTATATCGACGTCCTCTATCACGGCGCGCTCTTTCTCAATGGGGGAAAGGAACCACCCGCGGAGGATCTCGTTCTGTGGACTCTGACCGGAGCGTTTCAGGAGTTTCGGCAGATCGGCGACGCAGGTGCGGCGGCGGAGTGGATCGAGGCGAAGCTGGTCGAGGCCTTCCTGGCGCGCGCGGCCTCGGGCTCCTGCGACGATGCGTCTACCGAGATGGGTGGCTCTTCGGTGGACGTCCCGTCAAGCCACACGCCGTTTTCCGATACCATTGAGATCGACTCGGAGGCTCTTTTCCGGGCGGGGGCGAAGATGCCCCTTTTGGCGCGGGCCGCCATCTGGCTCGTCGTGTTCCGTCGCTGGTCCTATGGCGACGCCTCGATTGTGTTGGGGACGGATGTGGATGGTGTGAAGGATCTGCTTCGGTACCGGCAGGTGCTTCTAACGGCGGTCGTGCGGGGATCGGTGGACCGCAATGGTACCGATCACGACCGAAGGTATTAGACGAAGGGACGACATGAACTGCTCCGAAGCGAGGCACGCGCTGTGGCCTCCTGAACGGCCCCGGCTCGCCGAGGCCGAGGTACTCGAGGCTCGCCGGCACGTGCAGGGGTGCGCAGCCTGCGAATCATACTTTGCCCAGGACCGCGTCCTGCTCGAGGCGTACGACCGTGCGAGCCAGGAGCGAGCGCCCCAGATCCTTCGCGAGCGTGTTTTCGATGCACTGGCCCGGGAGAGGTCGAGGAGTCTCGGTCTCCCGCCAACGAGGCGGGCCCGTCGCCGCTGGATTCTTGCCGCGGCGGCATCGGTGGTCGGCCTTTTGGCCGGAGGGTTTGCCGTGTCTCTCCGAAATGTGCCTGAAGCGCCAACTGACGGCGGACTGTTTGCGGAAGATTACCTCCGTCGGGCGGTCGCGGAGGAAAGGATCGTCAGTTCCGATGCTGCTGAAATCAGCCGCTTCCTGACGAGGGAGTTGGGGCGTCCGATCCGGCCCCTAGACGTCGCCGGGCTCCGTGTGACCAGCGCCGAGATTTGTTTGATAGAAGGTCGGCGCGGAGCGATGATCCAGTACGTCGAGGACGGGCAGGTAATCTCCCACTACCTGATTCCCCGGGAGGGAACTCGACGGCGTGACCCCGAGCCCTCCGCCACCTTTGGCTCGGGTAGCGGTTCGGGTAGTGGTTCCGGTGGCATGGTTGGACCAACGCTCATCACATGGGCGACCCCCGAGGTCGAGCAAGCACTCCTAGGTGAGGTTGCGGCGGACCACCTGATGGAGCTGGCCAGGAACGCCTCCCTCTAGACCCTCCGCCAGCCACTTTCTCAAGCGAGTTTGTGGAGCCTGCTTCCCGCCCTCCGGGCGACGCGAATGGATCCCGTCGCTCTTCTCAAGGCAGAGTAGCCGCAGCCGAACGACTGGACTCTTAGAAAAGGAGTCTGTGCTGAAGGAGTATGTGTCGCAGGACGGAGACGTTATCCTGTTTCGTGCCGCCCGGTGACGGCGGCGGCCAGCGGTTCGCGAAACCCGGAGCACCGAATGCCGTACGGCGCTATGCGGACGCACAAGGAACGCGCGCGCTTGAGAGAGCTACCCCACACGCGATGATGTCGCAGGTACCGGTCGTCCAAGATCCTGACGGGTATCGTGAGGGAGTCGGATACGGGCTGTGGTGCGCCAGTTTCTTGGGTTTCGCCGGCCTGCACTGTATCTACCTTGGTAAGTACGCTACCGGCATCCTCTGGTGGCTCACGTTGGGACTCGGTGGGATCGGCACGTTCGTCGACCTGTTTCGGATGAAAAAGCTCGTCCGGGACGCCAATATCCGCGAGGGCTACCTTCCACATCCGCGCTGGGCGGGTGAGCTCAACCGGCTGACGCAGCCGCCTGCCGCACTTCCGGCAGCGCCCGAAAAGCCCCTCAAACATCAGCTGCTCGACGCCGCGATCGAACGGGGAGGCGAGCTCTCCGTTACCGAGGGCGTTGCCGCCACGGGAGCCAGCTTCGACGCCGTCGAAAATACGCTCAACGAGCTCCTCGAGACGGGCTACGTCGATATCGACAATCGCCCCGGCAGCGGCGTGATCGTCTACCGGTTTACGGAACTGCGGTAGAGCCCTACGCCACTCCGAATGCCGGCCACCACCTGGCCAAAGCGTAACCCAACACCACCAAAGTCAGGAGTACCAGAAGTGAAGCGAAGAGACCCTTGACGGCCATCGTCTGCAAATTCACTCCGTAGCCGGCCGCCACAGCGGGTCCGCCGGCGGACGAGGGAAGGATGAAGCCACAGTTTCCGATCACAGTGACGATATAGACGAACGGGATCGGATTCAGATCGAGCGACTGGAACGTACTGATGGTGACGGGGACGACGATGGCGATGGCGGCCGTGTTGCTGGTGACTTGTGTGAGCACCATCGTCAGAAGAGAAAACACGAGCACGGCCGTGAAGCCGCCCGAGCCGGCGTATGGCATCAGCGCATTCGCGAACGCCTGAGCGGCACCCGAGCCACTCAGGATCCGGCCCAGGGCGATGCCTCCAGCGAAGAGATAGAACAGGCCCCAGTACATGTTCGCCTGTGCGAAAGCCCACGTGATGAGCGGCCCCTCGCGTGTACGAATCACAAAACTCGCCACGGCCATGGCAACGAACGCGAACGCGGGCGTGAGGCCAGGAACAAATTCCGCATATAGGGGGCGTCCGAATGCGAGCGCCACCGCCACCACAAACAGGGCGAGTCCCCACTTTTCCTCGGTTTTCATAGGACCCAGCGCCCCAAGCTCGTCCCGAATGTAGTCCTTGGATCCTGGTAACGTGTCTACCTCCGGCCGCATCGCGAACCGCAGGAAGAGGAACATCACGAGCACGATCACGGCGGTGATCGGAGCCAGTCGCATGACCCAGGTCAGAAAAAGGAATTCCTGTCCGGTGACCAACTCCTCGATGAAGCCGACGGTCAAGAGATTCGGGGCGCCACCGAGTGGCGACGCGGCGCCCCCTGTGCTCGTGCCCCAAGCCACGGCGATCACGAGTGCGGTGCCGACTCGGCTGTTCCAGAGGTCCTCGATGCCAACGGAGCGTAACATCGCCACGACGATCGGAATCATCGTGGCGGCGACGATCGTGTTCGGGAGGACGCCCGAAAGGGCCGCGCTGACCAGAAACCAGACGAGGATCTGCCTGCGCACGTCGGTCCCAACCCCGAGTAGTGAAGCGAGGCCGATTCTCCGATCGAGCCCCCATCGCACCCAGACGCTCGTCAGAATGTTCGCACCCAAGAGGAGAAGGATCGTGTCCTGAGCGTACGAGGTCGCGACCTCATCCATGGGCGCGAGGCCGAAGACGGCGCCGACCGGGAGTGGAAGTAGCCCCGTGACCGCCAGGTGCACAGGCCGGGTAATCCACCACCAGGCCATCCAAACCAGCAGACCCATGGCGCCGCGCGTCTCGAAGGCAAGTCCACCCAAAGGAATCAGCAGCAGCACGGCGAAGACCAGAGGCCCCGCCACGAGATGACGAAGCTTCGCCGGCGGGGGCGATCCCGGCTTGGCCGGCGCGGAAGGCTCTGCGGGCATGCTACAGCGTAGCCGGTAAATGAGAGACCTGCCACTCAGAGCCCCGCCGAGCAACCGGCGTTATGGCGCGGCTTTAACGTGGTGTGCTACTATCATGCTCGAAGGATTCCGGCCTTCCACCGGCTGGTTGCGCGCATCTTCAAGCGGCGATCCGATCAACCCCAAGTGCGAGGATTTCAAATGACACGTTCCGTCCCGAACCCATCACGCCGAGCCGCCATCAAGGCCGGGCTCGTCGCCGGCGGAGGGCTCGCCATCGGGAACCACCTCGAGCTTTTCGCGGAAGAGGTGGCACGGCAGCAGGAGCTTCCTCTCGTCACGAAGGCGATCCCCAGGACGGGTGAGCGGATTCCCGTCGTTGGCCTCGGCACGAACCGCTACAGCGTCAGCGGTGCCGCGGACATCGAGAACCTGTGCAACGTGCTCAAAACGATGACCGACCGGGGCGGAAGTATGGTGGACACTGCGCGCGGGTACGGCCGGGCCGAAGAGGTCATCGGCGGGTGTATCACCGAGAACGGCAATCGGGACCAGATATTCCTCGTGACAAAGTACAGCGAGGGTAACGCCAGAGGTCGAAGACAGACGGGAGGAGGCGCCCCCGTCGATCATATGGCTCACCTCGAGCTGGCCTTCGAGCGGCTTCAAACCGACATGGTCGACGTGATGTTGGTCCACGAGATGCGCGACACCGATAACCTCCTCCCGCTGTTGCAGGAGCTGAAGGCAGCGGGACGCTTCCGCTACGTCGGCATCAGCACGTCGAGCGACCGCGACTATCGGGAGACCGCTCGCTACTTGGGTCAAGGCGAGCTCGACTTCCTGCAAGTGGACTACTCGATCGGCAACCGTAACGCCGAGGAGACGATACTCCCGCTGGCGCAGGAGCAGGGAACCGCGGTGATCTGCAACGTGCCATTCGGGGGTCGCCGCAACTCCGTGCTCTCGGAGATGGGGGATTCGCCGCTACCCGGCTACGCCTCGGACATCGACTGCACGTCCTGGGCTCAGCTCTACCTCAAGTATCTTGTCTCCCATCCCGCCGTGACTGCGGTTATTCCGGGCACGACGAGGGTCGAGCACGCCATCGACAACAACGGGGCTTCGCGCGGCCGGCTGCCGGACGCCGCCATGCGGGCGCGCATCGAAGCCACCTACGCCGACATCGCGGGGGTCTGAGGAGAGTCAACTCCTCCGTGACAGTGCGGGGGTCGAGCACGGCGGCAGGCTGGGCATTACCTGACCCCTCCCTCTGTCGCGACCGACCTCTTCGCCGCATGTTTGCCGACCCTGGTACAGTCGCCGTTCTACGTCGGAAGCGGGAGGACACTCATGGGCAACATCCTGACCACCGTCGCGGCGGCCTTACTGGCCGTCATCCTGGTGGCCGCGTTGACGATCCGGACTCTGGAGGCTCCGGCCATCGAGACCATCGATCGCATGGCCGCGCCCGCCGAGGTGGGCGGCCACATGGCCGCGGCGGCCGATGCCTTTATCGGAACCCTCAGTACTGACCAACGCGATCAAGGCACTTGGGAGCTGGATGCCGAGCAGCGCGTCGATTGGCACTTCATACCACGGGTGCGATACGGCGTGCTGCTCAAGGACATGAACCCTGAGCAGCGCACGGCCGCCCACGGACTCCTGCAGAGCGTGCTCAGTTCCCAGGGCTACCTGAAGGCGACCGGAGTGATGCAGCTCGAGGGGATCCTCGGTGTGATCGAGGGCCGGCCGGAGCGACGTGATCCTCAGGACTACTACTTCAACATCTTTGGCGCCCCCTCCGAAGATGGGGCCTGGGCTTGGCGATTCGAGGGACACCACGTCTCCATGAACTTCACCGCGGCGGGAGGCGACCTTCCGTCAGTGACCCCAACGTTTCTGGGTTCGAATCCGGCCTTGGTCCAAGAGGGCCCGAACGCCGGGCGACGCCTGCTGGGAGCCGAGGAGGATCTGGCGCGTGAGCTCCTGGCCCTCCTCTCCGCCGCCCAGCTCCGAACCGCGATCATCGAGACGGAAGCCCCCAGGGACATCATCACGGGGAATGCGCGCACGGTGGAGTTCGACGCCTTCCAAGGGCTACCCGCCTCGCAGATGAACGACGCGCAGAGTCACGCGCTGATGCATCTCATCGCGGAATACCTGAACAACGCCAACGCCGAAGTCGCTAACGCGAAGATGCAGGAAATCCGCGATGCCGGACTTGAGAACCTCCACTTCGCCTGGGCGGGAAGCACGGACCGCGGCGAGGGTCATTACTACCGCATCCACGGACCCACCGTGCTGATCGAGTACGACAACACGCAGGGTGGCGCCAACCACGTGCATTCGGTGTTGCGGGATCCCCAGAACGACTTTGGGGACGATTTGCTCCGCCGCCATTACGAGGGAGCGGGCCACCCGTAGAAGGACTGTAGGTGGCGAGAACCCACCGGGTCTGGTTAGCACTGGGTCATGTTGACAACGCTCTGCGCGGTTCGCAGGTTGCCGAAGCGGGTCGGTCGAGAGTTCGTAGTCGTCGCCCCAACTCTTTTCAAGGAGTAGACATGACAAGGCAATTCCGGATCAGTTGTGGCGTCCTGGCTCTAACGGCCTTCCTGTGTGGCGCGTCAGTGGGGTCTGCGCAGCTGACGGGCCTCGAGAACGGCGAGTGGCATTATTTGGGAGGCGACGCCGGGCACACCCGGTCCGCTCCGCACCTGACCCAGATCAACGCGTCCAACTTCTCCGATCTGCAAGTAGCGTGGACCTGGCGAGGGGAGAACCGCGGGGCGAGCCCCGAGTACACGGCCCGGTCCACGCCGGTCTTCGTGGACGGCGTATTGTACACGGTCGTCGGTCAGCGGCGGCAGGTGGTGGCGATCGACGCCGCCACTGGCGAGACGCTCTGGGTGTTCCGGGAGCCCGAGACGATGAGGTATCTGCGCTCGCCGAGGACGGACTTCGGAAAGGGCGTCGCCTACGCGGAGGTGGACGGACGGGGCGTGATCTACATCACGTCGCCCGCTTACTTCCTCTGGGCGCTGGACGCGAAGACGGGGCAGCCCCTGGAGGACTGGGGTACGCGTATACCGGTGGAGGACTTCTCCCCGACCGGCGGCGTCGATCTCATACCGGACCTCGTGGGGGACTGGGGCCCGTGGCGGGAATTCATGGCCGACGGGGGGATCTACGACCCGGAACACGGGATCCCGAGGCAGTTGGGCATGGTCACCACTTCGTCGCCGCCCATCGTGGTGAACGGGGTGGTCGTAGTGCTCGTCGGCCACGAGCCCAGCTACGCCCAGTCCCGGATCGAGAACGTCCCGGGCGACATCATGGGCTACGACGCCAGAACGGGAAGGCATCTCTGGAAGTTCCACGTCATCCCCCGGCCGGGCGAGTTCGGCCACGAGACGTGGGAGAACGACGCCTGGAAGTGGTCGGGCGATATGTCGTCGTGGGCTCCTGCGTCCGCCGACCCGGAGCTGGGGCTCGTATACATCGTGACGAACGCCTCGACCGTCATGAACTACACGGGCCATCGGCCGGGCGACAACCTCTTCGGCGGCAGCCTCCTCGCGTTGGACGTGCAGACGGGCGAGCGGAGGTGGCACTTCCAGATCCACCACAGTGACCAGTGGAACTACGACATTCCCACCGCACCCATTCTGATGGATCTTACGGTGGACGGGGAGCAGATCCCCGCGGTGATCCAGAACACGAAGCAGGGCCTCGTCTTCGCGTTCAACCGGGAGACTGGCGAGCCGATCTGGCCCATCGAGGAGCGCCCGGTCGTTCAGACCCAAGTCCCCGGCAACTACACATCCCCCACGCAGCCCTACCCGACCCGGCCGGAACCGCTGGACCGCATCGTGACGGACGGGATCACCGACGAGTTCGTGATCGACTACACGCCGGACCTGTACGCGCAGGCGCAGATTATCCTGAGTCAGTTCCAGGTCGGGGGCCTCTACATGCCGCCGCTTCCCTACCCCCACGACAACGAGTACCGCAATGTCGTCGGCTGCATGGGCGGGTTGAACATCTACCATCCGCCCATCGCGGATCCCACCACGGGAATGATGTATGCGTCGCACAACCGGCAATGCAGTGCCCCGGGGTTCATCGTGCCCACGAACGGGGAGGACGAGGAGCATGGTTTGGCCGGACTGGATGCGGACGACTGGAGGGGGCGGCAGCGGTATACGCCCACCACAGGTACCACGGTGGTAGCGTATGCGCCGGGCGGCCCTCTCGAGCCACTGCCGCTCATTCAGGGCCTGCCGCTCTACAAGCCTTTGTACCAGGCTCTCGCCGCCTACGACATGAACACGGGCGAAAAGCTCTGGGACATCCCGATCGGCGAAACCGCCGACCGGATCAGGAACCACCCTCTTTTGGAGGGAGTGGAAATTCCCAATGCCGGAGGAACCGCCTTCTCCATCCAGATGGTCGTGGGCGACCTCCTGTTGCAAACCACGGAGGACCTGCGGGGTAATACCGAAGTGAACGAGAACGGCATGCCGCTCCTGCATGCCCGCGACAAGCGGACGGGTGAGATTCTGGCGAGCCTCGAGATCCCGAGGCCCGGCGAGTACGGGATGATGAGCTACATGCACGAAGGAAAGCAGTACATCCTGATGCAAACCGGCAGCCCGAAACGCGGTCAGCAGGTTGCGCTGGTGGCGCTGACACTTCCGTAGCCCCCAACCGCCGAACCTCCCCACTCGACGAGGCCGGGCCCGAGGAAACTCCCGGGCCCGGCCTCAGAGTAAACACCAGATGGAAGATGTACCGTCACAGGAAGAACAAACGGTCCGCCTGATTGCCGACCAGAAAGCCGTAGAGCTGGGGTTCGACCCGGAGACCACCGGGCCTGAGGTCTTCAGAGAGCTGCGGCCCCACGATCATGACTTCTTGGATGATGAGGGAATCGAGGCGCGTGATTCTCTCTGGGCGGTCAACTACGCTCCCCCCTCTACCTTCGTCCTCGAGGGCCAGCTGTATGCTACGGCGGGAGGGGATCTGACGGTGTACGTCCATGTCCCATCGCGGACAGTGGTGGCTTATTGGTTGGGGGAATGATACCGCTTCGCTACAACGAATCGTCAGGCGCCGCACCATTAATTCGTTCAATGAGAAAGAGGTCGAACTCGCCGTAGCCAGTCGACTCACCATCGACATCGACCGTGATAGAGCCATGGGCTCCGTGGTGGGCTACCTTCGGTTCCTCGACTCTCCCTTTCACCCCTTTATGTTTTCCGCTGAGTACGTGCACGATGTCCCCTTTCTGGAACGGCGCACCATTCACTGCGGCGACAACCCGCGCGATCGCGCCGAGGATAGTCCAAGCGGAACCTGTCAACGACAATGGGACACTCTACGGGATTAATTAGAGAGCAATGTCCTGTGTGGTGAGGGAAGGGATGGGAGGATTGATGAAGACGGCCTCCGGGAGCGGTTTGGGCTTCGGCACACCTCTGACGAAGCGTTCGGGATGAGCGGCCCATGCTTCGCGGAGCACGGATTTCCTGCCGGCAATGACCTGATCGGCGTTTCCGAAGTGGACCTGCTCGGGGGTTAGCATCGAGATGCCGCCATGGCGGTGCTCGGCATTGTACCAGCGGAAGAACGATCGACAGAACGTCTTGGCTTGGCCCTGATCCCCGAACCGTCCGGGAAACGAGGGATGGTACTTCAAGGTTTTGAACTGAGCCTCGGAAAACGGGTTGTCATCCGACACCTGAGGCCGGCTCAACGAGCGGGTCACGCCGAGGTCAGCGAGAAGTTGAGCGGTGCATTGGCTCGTCATTGGAGCTCCCCGATCCGAGTGCAGGGTCAGGACCCGGGGCTGGACGCCATGCTTCAGGCAGCTCTGCTGGATCAACCGGCCGGCCAGGGCCGAGTTCTCCCGGTCCGCCACCATCCAGCCCACGACGTAGCGGCTGTAGATGTCCATGATGACGTAGAGGTAGTAATAGCTCCACTTCTTCGGCCCGAGCAGCCGCGTGATATCCCAGGACCACACCTGGTTCGGCGCCGTGGCCATCAACTCGGGCTTCTTGTACTCGGGATGGGTGCGCTGCGCCCGGCGTTCCTGAACCGGCACCTCGGAGGCCAGAACACGATACATCGTGCGTTCGCTGCACAGGTAGACCTCTTCGTCGAGCAGCGTGGCCACCACCTCGGCGGGTGAGCGGTCCACGAACCGCTCCGAACACAGCGTGTCGAAGACCTCGCCTCGTTCCGTCTCGCTCAATGCCCGGGCGGGCGTCGGGCGGGGCTGCTGTTGCCCGGTTGATGGGCCTCGACGACGGTACAACGTCGATCGGGAGACCTCGAGGGCCGCGCACGCCGGTTTTACACCGACGTGCTTAGCCAGCTCATCGGCCGCCTTCAAGAGTTTGTCCCGTCGTCGAGGCTTATCCCCAGCAGCCCCGCAACTTTTCCCTGCACGTCGATGATCAGGTGTGCCTTCCTGAGCTCATTCTCGAGCCGTGCGTTTCGCCGCTCCAGCTTGCGTACCTTCTCATCCAGCGGATTTCGCTCCGGCTTGCGGCCGCGTTTCTTCGACAGGGCCTTCAGCGACCCGCTATGCGCCGCCTTGCGCCACGTCGTCAGGTGCGACGAGTACAGGCCCTCTCGCCGCAGGACTTGACCCACCTCGCCGGGCTCGGTGCACCGGTCCGCTTCTTCGACGATCCGCAGCTTGTACGACGGACTGAACCGCCGCCGTAGCGGCCTATCTACTACCTCCGGGTCCGCAGGAGCTGCCGCGCTTCGCTTGGCCTCCCCGGTTCCAGGGGCACTACCATTCTCTTCCATTCTCTCTCGCAGTCCCAACATGTTCGGTTTCTCTGCCTTCGCCCTACTCTAATTCTTTGCGTGCTCCGTGTCTCACGTACGTTGGCAGAGAGGGAAGCGGCACCCACGCCAACCGAAGCGCCAAGAAGCGTGGCGGGTAAGTAACCCATCCACCTGACGGGGCCAAGTACAGATGAGGTGACGAGTATCGCAAGTAGAGCGCACCCTAGAGTGCACACGAGAGGGACAATCTCGACTACCGGTAGTGCTACGATCCTGGACGCGAGGGGGATCTTTGGCGTGTTCATATCGGTGTCTCGTTGTGGCTCCCGGGAGGCGCTGAGGGAGGTTTTCGTCGAGGAGGAGCTTCACGGGACGGACATGCCCGTCTTACTCCACTATGCGCCGGCGCATCAATGGTATGCAACGTTTTTTGCCGTGGATTTAGCTTAAGTTCACAAAGCCACCACGGAGACGAGAAGTGACACCTTACGAAGAGTTGGAAGCATGGTTCCGAGATCTCAGTCATCTCGGACATGCAGGGGCGATCCTCCACTGGGACGAAGCATCCATGATGCCCCGGGGCGGCGGCGAGGCACGTGGCGAGTCCATGGCGCTGCTGGCCGGCATTACACATCAGAGGCTCACCCACCCGGAGATCGCAGCCTTCCTCGATGAGGCCGAGAGCAGCAACGAGCAGCTGAGTCCGTGGCAACAGGCCAACGTGCGGGCCATGCGCCGCTCGCACGAACGAGCGAGCGCGGTGCCCGAGTCTTTGGTGCGCGCAACACAGATCGCATGCACCCGATGTCAGCAGGTGTGGCGCATCGCACGTGGGAACAATGATTGGCCGGCGGTCAGTGTATTACTGGAGGACGTGGTGCGCTTGACCATCGAAGCGGCGACTGCCCTCGGAGAGAGTCTTTCGCTTGCGCCATACGATGCGCTGCTCGATGGCTACGAGCTCGGTACCCGCTCGGCGCATGTGACGGAAGTCTTCGATGACCTCAAGACCTTCCTTCCGGAGTTTCTGGAACGTGTGCTCGAGCGCCAGAAGACACCTGTGTCGGTCCCCGGTCCGTTCCGTCCCGATCAGCAGCACGGGCTCGGGGAGACAATGATGCGTGAGCTCGGCTTCGATTTCGATCGCGGCCGCCTGGACGTGAGCCATCATCCGTTCTGTGGTGGGGTGTCCGACGACACGCGCATCACCACACGCTACGATGAGGAGAACTTTCTCGGGTCATTGATGGCGGTTCTGCACGAGACCGGGCATGCGCTCTACCAGCAGGGGCTGCCATCCGACTGGCGTCATCAGCCCGTTGGCTCGGCGCTCGGTATGGCGGTTCACGAGAGCCAGTCGCTGTTCGTGGAAATGCAGGTGGCCCGCAGCCGCGCGTTCATGACGTTCGCCGCACCGATCATCCGCGAGCAATTCAGCGTCGACGGCGATGATGGGGCATGGAGCACCGAGAATCTGCACGCACACACGATTCGCGTGCGGCGCGGCTATATCCGCGTGGGTGCGGATGAAATCACCTATCCGCTACACGTCATTCTGCGCTTTGAGCTCGAGCAGGCCCTAATCGCCGGCGACCTGGCGGTAGGGGACATTCCCCATGCCTGGGACGAGTTGATGACCCGCTACCTCGGGCTGAGCACGCGCGGAAACCTGAAGGACGGCTGCATGCAGGACGTCCACTGGTTTGCGGGGAGCTTCGGCTACTTCCCCACCTACAGCCTGGGCGCGCTCACGGCCGCCCAGTTGTTTACCACGGTGAGCCGGGCCAATCCGGAGCTGGAGCAGCAGATCGAGGCAGGGGAATTCCGCTCGTTGATCGAGTGGCTGCGACGGGAGATTCACGGCCGTGGACAGCTCCTGAGCGCCGAGGATCTGCTGGTGGAGGTTACGGGTGAGCGGCTGGATGCACGCTTCTTCAAGGCTCATCTCGAGCGCCGATATCTCGCCGATTAGACCCGCGCGCGGTGGACGGCGTGCTCAGGGGTACAAAAACCTGAATCTGCCGCCGTCGGCGGTGGAGAACGGCGAGGCACGCTCGATGTCATCCCAGACCTCGAGCTGCTCGCGGAAGCGCATGAAGTAGGCCACGAAGTCACCACCATACTGGAAGGAGTACATAATGTCCGCGAAAGCACTGGTGTGGGGGAGCCCAAACGCATGGCCTAACTCATGAACACAGGTCAGATAAACGACCGTATCCCTGAAGAGCGGATCCAGCCTCGCTCTTTGTGCGATGTCCGACCCCAGACTCTCGGTATCGGGGTGCACGAACACGTCGGCAGCAAGCCGCCCCTCCACCAGTCGTCCTCGCATCTCACCATATAGACCCGCGCCGGCGGGCACCCAATAGACACGAATCGTTGCCGAGGCTTCAGGGCCGGGCACCATCTCCACAGGGGGATCGGACTGCCTGCCCCACGCCTCTAGCGCCCATTCGGCCAGGGTGCGGTCTCCCTCCTTGAAACCCGATTCGGGCGAGCCTTCCGCAATGAAGTATGTGATGGGCTCTGAACGGTCCAACCGCCAGACGTCCTGCTGCGAAGGTGGTTCTTGGGTGGACGCAGGCGGTGCGGTTGCCGCGACGAAAGCGGCTGAGAGCAGGATGCCGCCCCGAATCTGCCTTGAGGAAATCTTCATGAGGATCCGAATACGCTAGTGGGTGGGTGGGGAAGGCCCCCGAAGTCGTTGGTGAGAGTACGCGAAGGTGCCGTGTCTGGCGAGCCGAACCCATGTATGTTGCCTGGCGAATCCCGCTACAATCGGATGGGACGATGGGCTTGCGCCTTTCGCTCCCTGCATTGAATACTGACTTCGGTCTGATCCCAGAGTAAACGGCTCGGCCGCGTACCTCACCCTCCATCCTCGTAACCTGACGATGCTCACTCCGGGAGACTCGGCACCGGACTTCTCACTCCGGCGGCTGGACGGAACCGATTGGCGACTCGAGGAGGAGGCGGCCAGAGGTCCGCTCCTGCTCACGTTCATCGAGACCGACTGCCCCACCTGCCGCCTCACGGTTCCGTATCTGAAGTGCTTGGCCAAGGTACTCGGCCCCAACGGCCATCGGGTCGTAGCGGTCTCGCAGGACGGTGCCCAGGAAACACGCGAGCTGGTGGACGCCTATGACGTGAGCTTCCCGGTGCTCCTTGACATGGATCTGGATGTGTCCCGCAGCTACGATCCCCTCAGCGTCCCGGCGCTGTTCCTCGTGGGCGACGGGGGGCAGATCGAGCTCTCCGAGGTGGGCTTCCACAAGGGGGACCTCAATTCGGCGGCGGAAATAATGCTCTCCGGCTTTGGACTCCCTGTTCGGACGGTGGCGGACCTCGACGATGGGGCTCCACTGATGAAGCCCGGGTGTGCCTCCCGCCATCTCGAGTCGGCGATGGCCGTCGGGGCTGTCGAGGCATCTGGCGAGGCGTCGCCCGATCCGATCGATCTGCGTCCCGAGCGAGCGCTGCGGGCCTCACGTCTCACACTGGCAGAGGACGAGGATCCGTACGAATACTGCATGAGCGCCGGCTTCTCGCCCTTCCTCCCGGTGGTCCCACCCACGGCGGAGCGGGTCGACGCCTTCCTGGAAGTGATCCCACATCCACCGGATCGTGTCGTGGGACTGGTCCCGCCTTGTTTCGGGCCCGCCACGATCGAAAAGATCGCCGCCAACGCGGTGATGGCGGGCTGCAAGCCGGAGCACATGGAGGTGTTGATCCCTGTGATCAGGGCCGCTTGCGACGAACGCTTCAACTTGCACGGGGTGCAGGCGACCACGCACACGGCCACGCCCTTGATCATCCTGAGCGGACCTGCCGCCATACGCTTGGGTTTCGCGAGCGGGGCTGGGGTGTTCGGAAACGTGTCCCGGGCCAACAGCTCAGTGGGCCGATCCCTCCAGCTCATAATGGCGAACCTGGGCGGGGCGCTCCCCGGTGAGATCGACATGTCGGGGCTGGGAAACCCGGGGCGCTTCTCGTACTGCGTGGCTGAGAAACACGAGGAGAGCCCCTGGGAGCCTCTCCACGTAGAGCTCGGCTTTGGGCAGGACGAGAGCACGGTCACACTCTTCGCCGCGGGCGGGCTCAGAGAGGTGAGCGAACACACGGCCCGAACGGGGGCTGGAGTGCTCCGCACGGTGGCTGCCACGCTCTCCATGATCTGGAGCTGGAGGCTGTGCGGGCGGGTCGAGGGGCTGGTGGTGGTGTGCCCGGAACACGCGGCAACTTTGAGCTCTGACGGATTCAGCAAGAGCGACGTGCGCGACTTCCTCTTCGAGCACACCGGCGTTCCCTTGCGTGCGTTCGACCACGAGGGCACGGACGGTACCCAGCTCCGCGATTCCTACGAGGAGGTTCTGATCGACGGTGAGCCCCACTACCGGAAGTTCAAAGACCCGTCGCAGATTCGGATCATCGTGGCGGGCGGCACGGCCGGAAAGTTCTCCGCGGTGCTGGGGGGCTGGCAGGGGGGCTCTGGAGGCTCTCAAATGGTGACGTACCCGGTCAAGTGGTAAGCAGGCGAACCCATATCCGAAGAACGAACATCCAAAAGGAGATCCCATGTCCACGTCCACGTTGGTGAACCCCCTCGATGAACGCTCCCGAGACCAACTGGCCCCTGCGCCCCGGCTCGATAACCTCGAGGGCAAGACGCTCGCCCTCCTCGACATCAGCAAGCCCGGAGGCAAGGCGTTGCTGGACCGACTGGAGCAGCTTCTCAAGGAACGGTACAGAGTTTCGAGCATCGTTCGCGAGATCAAGCCGACTTACACCAAGCCCGCTCCTGGAGCCCTGCTGGAGAGGCTCGCGTTCGTGGATGGAGTGATCGAAGCGCTGGCCGACTGAGGCTCTTGTACTACGTGCAGTTTGCACGACAGCGTTCGACTCGAAACGAAAGGGATCCCCTCCGTGCCCCTGGCCACGGACCAGTTCCGCACGGCTGCAAGAGTGCAGGCAAGCCGCCTGGGGCGGCCCGACCTGGAAGCCGTGTTCGTTCAACACCCCATCCAGGATCAGACTCGGGCCGAGATCGAGGACCGGGCGGATGCCGTCATCGAAGAGGTGGTCGCGCGGCTCACCGGCGGTGGCTCCTCCTAGGGCAATGCGCGAAACTCGCGTGATCGATCGCGCGCCCGGCAACGATCGTGGAAGTGTCACACCTCCTGCGCGCCCGGCCTCCCATTCTCCGCCACGATCTCCATTTGGAACTCTATCGCTCAGAAAGGATTAGGCGCAAGCCAGAGTTGGTCCATCTTCCTATGGGACTTGAACAGCAGCCTCTGGATGCTGGAGCCGACGTTTTTGAGCGAACTGCACACCGGAAAATCCAACGTGAGGTCACCTTACAAACGAGCTCTGGCCTTACTGGCTACGATAGGAGTCTGGGGTCTCTCCGGCTGTAGTGACGACGGAACCGGCCCGGGAGATCCTGCGTCCGTCATCATCACGGGCCCGTCCAGTGCGCGACAGGGTGACGTGACGGCCTATACGGCGGAAGCTCGGGATGCGTCAGGCACTCTCGTAAACGAACCTTCGCTGACCTGGTCGGTCGAGCCGAGCTCCGCTGGCCTGATCACCGAGGAAGGAGAATTCGTCGGTTACGCTTCTGGCTCGGCTACGATCGTCGTCAGCGTGAACGGAGTGTCCGATGTGCTACCGGTCACGATCGACACGCGCGCGCTGAGTGGCAGTTTCGGCCTCGTCGGCCGGGGCATCGAGGTGGGCCGCTTCACCTCGGACCTCTGGGTGCACGGCAACTACGCCTACACCGGCACCTGGGCTGTTCGCGGACCGGGTCTCGGGAATACCCTGTTCGTCTGGGACATCAGCACGCCGGCCGCGCCCTCACGCACCGATTCGGTGAAGATCGATGCGATTACGGTGAACGACGTGAAGGTCAGGGCGGATGGGGCGATCGCGGTGATCACCCATGAGAACTCAGGCGACGGATTGAATGGCATCACCCTGCTCGCCCTGGCCGATCCTGCCCACCCGACTGTCATCACCCGTTATACGGATGGTCTCGAGGCGGGCGTGCATAACGTGTGGGTTGAAGGGAGCTTCGTTTACGCGGCCCTCGACACCTCCGATCCGACGACAGGAGGCCTGGCAATCATCGATATCTCGACTCCTGCGGCGCCGCAGACCGTGGCGCGCTTCTATGCCGGCTCCAGCTTTCTGCACGATGTCTACGTGCGCGATGGACTCGCCTTTCTCTCCCACTGGGACGCCGGACTGGTCATCCTCGATGTGGGTAACGGTGTAGCCGGCGGATCGCCGTCGAGCCCGACCGAGGTGGGCCGCATCGTCACGGCGGGCGGCCAGACCCACAACGCCTGGTATTGGCCACAGGCGGGCTACGTCTTCGTCGGCGAAGAAGATTTTGATACCCCGGGCATCGTACATGTCGTCGATGTGAGCGATCTGGGCGTGCCCGTCGAGGTCGCCAGCTTCAGCGTCACGGGCATTACGCCGCATAACTTCTGGATGGATGAGGCCCGGGGGATCCTTTACGTGGCCTGGTACGAGACAGGCATCCGTGCCCTGGATGTGAGCGGCCGATTATCGGGTGAGCTGGATCGCCAAGGCCATGAGTATACGGCGCTTCAATACGACGGCCCGGGAGGCGGCTGTGCGGGTGGTAGCGGGACCTGCAGCTGGGCCCCGCAACTGCACGACGGGCTGATCTATCTCAGTGACCAGAACTCAGGTCTCTGGGTATTCGCGACAACAATAAGTCATTAGTGCTCGCCGAGGAGGATTCCTACCGGGTCACGTCCATCAGCACATCGTGGATGATCCCCGTGGCCACTTCCACGAGCAGGACGTCCCATCCCACCACGATGACGCCGTACTGCGGCGGGACGGACTCAGCCGACGATCTGCGGTATCAGCGTCCCGTGAACGTCCGTGAGCCGCATGTCGCGGCCACTGAATCGGTACGTCAGCTGCGTGTGGTCCATGCCCAGCAGGTGAAGCATGGTCGCGTGCAGGTCATGCGCCGAAATCGGCTGCTCCAGAGCTTTGTAGCCGAAGTCGTCGGTCGCACCGATGACCTGCCCGCCTCGGATTCCCGCACCGGCCATCCAAGCCGTCATGGCGCCGGGGTTATGGTCGCGGCCTACACCGCGCTGCGAGATCGGCATGCGTCCGAACTCCCCGTGCCACACGATGAGCGTCGTGTCCAGGAGCCCTCGCGCCTTCAGGTCCGTCAACAGGCCGGCAATCGGGAGATCCGACTCGGCGGCGTGTTGTGTGTGATTCTCCACTAGGTTGCTGTGTGCGTCCCACGTGTCGGTGTTCTGATTACCGAGGCCGCCCTGGAAGAGCTGCACGAACCGGACGCCGCGCTCGACGAGCCGCCGCGCCATCAGGCACTGGCGCCCGAAGGGCTCGGTGATCTCGTTGTCGAGACCGTAGAGTTTCTTCGTCAACTCGGATTCCGACGACACGTCGATCGCCTCAGGAGCACAACCCTGCATCCGGTAGGCGAGCTCATACGACGAGATCCGAGCTGAGAGCTCGGAGTTGCCGGGATGTTTTTCCATGTCCATCTCGTTCAGCTTCGCCAGCACGTCCAGGCGAGCGCGCTGCTCCTCCGCCGTCATCCCTTGGGGGGGCTCGAGGTCGACGATCGGGTCGCCCGCCGCGCGGAACTGCGTGCCCTGGTAGCTCGCCGGCATGAAGCCGGCGGCCCAGTCGTTCGGGCCACCGAGCGGCCCACCCCGATAGTCAGTCATCACGACGAACGCGGGCAGGCTCGAGCTCTCCGACCCGAGACCGTACGTCACCCACGAGCCGACACTCGGAAAGCCCATGCGGATCTGGCCGGTCTGCATCTCGTACGTCGCCTGGACGTGATCGTTCGACCGCCCGTACACCGAGCGTAGGAAGGCGATCTCGTCCACGTGCTTCGCGATGTGAGGAAAGATCTCGGATACCTCGATCCCGCTCTCGCCGTATCGGTCGAAGGAAAACGGGCTCGGCATCAGCGGACCCGGATAGCCCTGACGGACGACGATGTTTCCATCCACATGGCTGTCCAGCGGCTGCCCCGCGTACCTCGTGAGCGCCGGCTTCGGATCGAAGGTGTCGACGTGGCTTACTCCGCCGCTCATGAAGAGCGAGATCACGGCGGTGGCGCGCGGAGCAAAGTGAGGCGCCCTCGGCGCAAACGGGTTACCCGGCACCAGTTCGTCGCACGGCCCCAGGACCTGCTGCTCGGCCGCCAGCAGACCTTCGCGGTCGAGAAGTTGGGCGAGGGCCACTCCGGCTAGACCACCGCCCGACTGAAAGAGGAAGTCGCGACGCGACCAAAACGTCTTCTCGTGACAATTGCACTTACCCATGCCTCACCTCAGGTAGAGGAACTCGCTCAGGTTGAACATCACGTGTGTGAGATCCACCAGCGATCCCTCTTCGACGAGCTGGCGACCGATCGCCGCCTCTGCGCCCGTGGGAGGCCTCGTCAACGCGATGTGATACGCTAGATCGACCTGCCGCGCCACGTCGTTCGGCGCTTCCCGCTCCACTCGCTCGGCGAACAGGGCGGCCTGCCCGAGCACAAACGGATTGTTGAGAAGGGTCAGCGCCTGTGTCGCCACCGTAGACACGTTGCGGGCAGCCGTCGTCACACCCTGGTCGGGGAGATCGAAGGTCTCGAAGAACGGAAAGACCAACGAACGACGTCGATAGACGTAGACGCTGCGGCGCCACACCGCGGGGCCGTCGGGCTGGTTGTCCCAGCGACCGTGCGCCTGAGACGCCAGGATCTCCTCCGGCACGTAGGGGAACACAGGCGGTCCGCCGACGGTGAGGTCGATGCCTCCGCTCGAAACCATGATGGCGTCTCTCAAGATCTCGGTCTCGAGCCGCCGAGTGCGGAAGCGCCAGACGCTCTGGTTCTCCGGATCGTTGAGGACATTGCCTGCATCCTCGTACGCCGACGCCATCTGGTAGGCCTCGGACGTCATCATCAGGCGGTGCATCTGCTTGATGCTCCAGCCGTTGCTCGCGAACTCGACCGCCAGCCAATCGAGGAGCTCGGGGTGGGTCGGGGGATCCCCGACCGCTCCGAAGTTGTCGAGCGTTGCGACGATGCCGCGTCCGAAGTGATGGTGCCAGATCCGGTTCACCAGCACGCGTGCCGTTAGCGGGTTCCCCTCGGAGGTCAGCCACTCCGCAAGCGCGAGGCGCCGGCCGGAAGTGCGCCCGTCAGGCCGCGAAATTTCCGTCGACGGATCGCCGTAGGTCGCCACCTTGACGAAACCAGGCGACATCACCGGTCCCAGGCTGAAGGGATCGCCGCGGATCAGAAGGTGACTCGTGGGCACCTCGTACCGTCCTGGACCCTCATGCAGGTAGCTGCCAGGCTCATCCGGAGGCACTCGGCACTCAGGACAGCCGATGATCTCGTCGCCGGGTCCATCCGGAGTGAAGCGGTAGTCGCCGTCGGTGACGATGTCGGCCATGGGTGGTCGTTCAGGCCGCTCCTGCCCCACCTCGGCGATTCGATCGATGAACGTCTGCCGTTGGGCGGCATCCTCCGACGTCAGCGCTTGGGCCACGAGCGCCCTAGACACCCCGAGCGAAAGGACCTGATCGGCGAGGAGTTTCTCTCCCGGCGTGCGCTCGCTCTCGGGCTTCTGCACCGCGCGCAGCACATCCGCCGGGAATTCCCGTTCCAGGCGTTCGATCTTCAGTCGCTCGCTGTAGGGCGCTTCGATCTCGGCGACCTGAGCTCTCAGGAGGCGTTGCCGCTCGGCGATGTCCTCGATCTTCGCCCTGTAGGCTTCGCCTTCCGCGCGCGGGAGCAGCGGATACTCCGTTTCGACGTATCCGAAGATCGACGTCGCCAGGCGGTAGTAGTCGGTCTGGAGAATCGGATCGAACTTGTGATCGTGGCAACGCGCGCACTGAACCGTTAGGCCGAGCACTCCACGGCCGAGCGTGGCGACGATGTCGTCCAGGTACTCGTACCGCCGCTCCGGGTTGTCCTTTTCACGAAAGTGCACGCGGGGACCGGCGCGCAGGAACCCGGTGGCGATCCGGGTCTCGTCGGTCGCCCAGTCGAGCTCGTCGCCAGCGATCTGTTCCTCGATGAACCGGTCGAAGGGTTTGTCCCTATTGAACGCGGAAATGACGTAGTCGCGATATCGCCACGCGTTGGGACGGTCGTAATCCTGCTCGAAGCCGTCCGAATCCGCGTACCGCGCGACGTCGAGCCAGTGGCGACCCCAACGCTCGCCGTAGTGGGGGGAAGCCAGGAGCCGCTCGATCACACGCTCCCACGCATCGGGCCGCGAGTCGGCCAGGAACTCCGCCGTTTCCTCGGGCGTGGGCGGCAACCCGATCAGATCGAGGTGCGCGCGCCTGAGCAGCGTGCGGCGATCGGCGCGCGGCGCCGCGGTGAGGCCCTGTGACCGGCGCGTCTGCTCGAGGAAACGATCGACGGGATGTTCGAACGGTGCTGCCGTGGGTACGGTACCCGCCACCGGGAGCCGGAAGGCCCAGGCCTCGCGAGCCCCGGAGGGAAGTTCATCTGTTGCGTCCGCGGCTACGGCCACGGTCGGCCCATCGTCCCAGTGCGCACCGCCATCGATCCAAGCGCGCACTGCGGCGATCTCTGCCCTGGTCAAGGACGGACCGTCCCTCGGCATCAAGGGTTCATCGAGCCCCGCGACCATGCGGTAGAGCAGACTCTCTTCGGCACGTCCGGGCACGATCGCCGGGCCGTTGCTGCCTCCGAGAAGTGCGCCATCCCGGGTACGCAGATCGAGACCGGACCGCTGGAATTCCACACCATGACAGTCCCAGCAGCTCCGCTCCATGATGGGTCGGATGTCGCTGGTGAAGGTGGCGGGATTCTGGGCTTCGGCGCTGGTGGCCGTCACGACCGTGACCGCCAGGAACACGGCTGGAATCAGTCCGGCGGACGTTCGGAGTGCGCGCATTAACACCTCGCCTTGATCCCCCCTCACGAAATCGCACATCAAGGGTTCTTTCGGGCAAGAATAGTCGGGTTCGCGCTCGTCACGCAAGGAAGGGACCCACGCTTGCCGGCCGGCCGTCACCACGCATTCTGATAGTCCGTCAGTCGACGACTTGACCTCGCGCGCCGGGTGGCGCAGAGTGACCGACTCGCCGGTCTTCGGCCACACGCAGTCAATCGAATGGAGAGCCGCTCATGACCATCACGACCCCTGGCACCGTGACCCGCTTTCCCTGGCAGGCGCTCCCACTGGTCTCCACTCTCCTCATGGCCGTCGCCATCGACCCGGCGATTGCCCAGGACCTTCCGCGCGCAACGCCCGAGGAGGTCGGCATGTCGTCGGCTCGGCTCGAGCGGCTGAGCGACGCGCTGCAGGCCTACGTCGACAACGGGGAGCTGGCGGGCGCCACCGCCATCGTGGTGCGCCGCGGCAAGGTCGCTTACCTCGAGGCGTTCGGCGCCCGTGACCGGGAAGCTCGCTCGCCCATGCCGGTCGATGCGATTTTTCGGATTGCATCACAAACGAAGGCACCGATCAGCGTCGGGGTCATGATGCTTCAGGAGGAAGGAAAGCTCCTCATCACCGACCGGGTCGGGAAGTATTTGCCGGAGTTCATGCAGACCACCGTGGGCGTCGCGAATGATGAAGGCGGCTACGACGTGGTCCCGGCCAACCGGCCCATCCTCATCCGCGACCTGTTGACCCATACGGCCGGAATCAGCTACGGCACGGGAGCGGCGGGCGAACGCTGGGAGGAGGCCGAGATCACCGGTTGGTATTTTGCGAACAGGGACGAGCCAATCGGAGCCACCGTAACACGGATCGCTAGGCTCCCGATGACCGCACAACCGGGTACACGGTGGGTCTACGGTTACAACACCGATATCCTCGGGGCGCTCATCGAGAAGGTGAGTGGCCAACCACTCGACGTGTTCATGCGGGAGCGCATCCTGGAACCACTCGGCATGGACGACACACATTTCTATCTACCGACAGGCGACCGGAACCGCCTCGCGACGGTCTATTCCGCGGCCAATGGCAGACTGGCGCGCGCGCCCGATCGGAGCCAGATGGCGGGCCAAGGTGCTTACGTCGATGGGCCACGTCGGAGTTTTTCGGGTGGCGCCGGTTTCCTGTCGACCGCGTCCGACTACGCCCGGTTCCTGCAGATGATGCTGAACGGCGGTGAGCTCGAGGGCGTCCGCATCCTGTCGCCGAAGACGGTCGAGTTGATGACGACCGACCATCTCCGAGGCATCCCGTTTCGGACGGGGCAGGGCTTCGGCCTCGGCTTCTCCATCGTGACCGACCTCGGAGCGCGCGGTATCCCCGGCTCGGTCGGCGAATACGGCTGGGGGGGCGCTTATCATTCGACGTATTGGGTCGATCCCGAGGAGGAACTCATCGTCGTTTACCTGACCAACCTGATACCCGCTGGCGGCATCGACGACCACGGCAAGCTGCGGGCGCTCATCTATCAGGCGGTTGTGAATTAGGCCGATTCGGGGAGCTCGTCGTCACGCCCTCAGTGCGCCCCGGTCAGCTCCTCACTCAGCCTGCGAAGCTTGGCGCGAGCCTCCTCGTCGTACGCTTGGGCATTCGCACGCGCGGGCTGCAATTGGTTGAAGTAGCCGCCATTGCCGATATCGGGTGAGGTGATCAGCTGCATCACCGCGTCGGCCCCTTCGCCGACGGTGGCCCTCGGCGTGCGCCCGGCTCTCCTCACCATCCCCGTGTCCATGTAGGTGGCCGGATGCAGCGCGTTCACGACCACGTCCGTTCCCGCCTGTTCCTCGGCGAGGTCGATGGTGAACATGATCTGAGCGAGCTTGCTCTGTGCGTAGGCGCGCCCCCCGCTGAAATTGTTCTCGATCATCACGTCGTCGAAGTCGATCGGCTGCTGAGCACCCGACGACACGTTGACAATACGTGAGGGGGCGTTCTCGCGGAGTCGAGGTAAGAACATCCGGGTGAGGAGGAAGTGCGAGAGGTGGTTCACCTGGAAGCGGAACTCATGCCCATCCTCCGTGACCATGCGCTCATCGGGTACGCTTCCGAAGCCGGCATTGTTGACGAGCACGTCGAGTCGATCATAGTCACGCAGGATCGTCTCACCGAATTCCCGGACCTGGTCGAACGACGCGAGGTCTGCGGCGTAGAAGCGCGCGTTGCCGACCCCCTCGCTCTCGATCGCCTCGACGACCTCCATCCCCCGCTCACGGTTCCGGCCGTGGACGATGACGAAGGCGCCCATAGCGCCTAGTCTGCGCGCGACCTCGCGCCCCAGTCCGCTCGTCGAGCCCGTGACGAGGACAACCTCCTGCCCGGGTCGGGGGCTCGACTGCGCGTCGACGGTCGGTGCGCTCACGGTCGACGCGAATGAGAGACCGGCCAAGAGCACGCCGAGTCGCAACGCGCGTTCCGAGGGCCGTGTTCTCTGATCTGTAAAAGTCTTGCTCAGGTCCATCTGCCAATAACTCCTTCGTCTCGGTCTCTGCCTCGCTGCTCAGCCTCCAATAGCGACTCCACCCTTCCAGAAATCAAGGGGCTGGAACCCTGAACGGGCTCCACCTGCTTCAGGCAGGTCCGAAAGGCGCGCGGGCAACGATCCTGTATTAACTTGGCGTTACCAAATTTCTGAGCGGCAGGCGGCTCGTCTCCCCGCCGACGGTCCGTTATCTGTCGTTCGTGCCAGTGAGGTAACCGTTGTGGGCAAGAAAGGATGACCAGTCCAAGACGGGTCGGGCCACCAAGGGCCCCCGGTCCAAGCCCCCAAGCCAAAGAGCGTGGAGCCGTATGCGGGAATCCCATCGAGCCTCTACGACGAGGGGCCAATAGGCCTCTGTTACTTCGATCTGGACCTACGTTATCTCGACATCAACGAATGGCTCGCAGCCGTCCACGGGCTGGCGGTCAAGGAACACTTGGGCCGAACCATCGGCGACGTGCTTCCGGATGTCGCACGGGTCGTCGATGAGAAGTTACGGCAGGTGATCACGACCGGTGAACCGATCGAGGCAGTGACCGTGGAGACGCGGACGCCGGTCCACTCCGGGATCAGGAGGACGTTTCAACACAACTTCTATCCGAACACAACTTCTATCCGGTGCGATCCCCTGACGGCACGGTGGTGGGAGTAAGCTGCGCCGTTCAAGACGTCACGAAGCCGGGGGCTGCAGTGGCGGATGTGCCTGATACGACCGATCGGACGGAAATCGAGGAGCAGCTTGTTCAGTCGGTGGCTGCACTCGAAGTGGCGAATCGCGAGCTAGAGGCGTTTCACGACGCCCTAACCAACGATCTTAGAAACCCGTTGTTGACCGTGACCAACTTCAGCCACCAGCTTCGCCAAACCCTTGGCGACTCCCTCAGTGAGCAAGAGGCAGACGACCTAGAGCGCATTCGGGCTGCAGGCCAGCACATGATGCATATCATCAACGACCTTCGCGACCTCGGTGACATAAACCGGGGCGAGATCAGTCGAGAGGAAGTCGACTTTTCCACGATGGGGCAAGACATCATCGAGGATTTGGGGGCGATGGCCCCGAATCGTGCCGTGGCGTTCGAGGCGGAGGCTGGAATCAAGGCCTTTGGGGACAAGACGCTTTTGAAGATTCTCCTGACTCACCTCCTACAGAATGCATGGAAGTACACCGGACATTGCAAGGACGCGTGGATCGAGCTGGGCGTCGTCGAGGACGAGGATGATGTCCCGATCTACCACGTCCGCGACAACGGGATCGGCTTCGACAACGCCGATAGCGATATAATCTTTCAGGTTTTCAAACGGCTCCCTAACAGCGCGGAGTTCTCAGGGAGCGGACTCGGGCTGGCCACTGTCGAGCGAATCGTACGTCGCCACGATGGACGAGTGTGGGCCAACGGTGTCCTGGGACAGGGGGCGGTGGTCCGATTCACCCTCGGATCTTGGGGGACCGAGCCTCCTTAGGGTGAAAGACGGCGCCTGGAAAGGTAACCGAGGAAGCGAAGCCGTATTACTTGGCCGGTTTGTCGACGGTGATTCCGGCATCCTTCCCCACCGCCGCGCCTTCGCCAAAGACCTGGACGTCGCCGATGATCTGGCCGCCACGCTCGATCTCGAGTTCACCGAACCTGACTTTGCCGGTAATGCGCCCGGTCGCGCGCACCACCAGGTGGTCGCGCGCCGTCAGATCGCCCTCGAAGCTGCCGCTGATGTCGGCCCGGTCGAACTCGACCTGGCCCTTGAAGGCGCCGGTCTCGGCGATCTCGATCTCGCGGCAGTCCTTCATTTTGGCCTCGACCTGACCCTCGACGACCAGCCGGTCGCACGAGGCGATCTTGCCGTTGAGGACGATCTCGCGGCCGATGACCAGTATCTTGCCGTCGTCACCGCACGGCTCATCGGGGCTATGCCCGCGTTCGCCGGGAGTCTCGGGCCGATTGCGCTGATCGGGACTGCGCCCGCCTTCGCCGGGCAGCTCGGGCCGACGGCCCGGCCTTTCGGGAAGACTGACCCGCGGGCGCGGTGGCAGCGTCAGTTCGGCGCTCACCTCGGTCGCCTCGTCACCGGTCTCGTCCGTCGGTGCGGCACCGTTCTCTGCGTCCATCTCGAGATCGATCATTTCTGACTGTCCTTTCATTCTCGGCCCCTATCGACCAGGGAATTTCTGTCTCAAACAAGCCCGGCGTACGGCGCTCATGCCTTCGAACACCTGTACGATGAACGTTCGTATAGGTCGACGAGGGAAGCAAGGAATTTCGGAGCTGTCGACCGACATCTCCGGATCCAGGGGACTGCTCGGTGACGATTACCGCGGCTACTATCCGGTCGGCGATGCCCAGAGCCTTTCGAGCCTTCTGCTAAAGCCGAGTCCGAAGGCCGCTACGCGATTGGGCGTGAGCTCGGCGAGGGCGGGACGGCCACGGTCTACCTGGCCGCGGATCTCAAGCATTAATGCAAGGCGGCTCATCCATGGCTGCTTGAGCCATGGTGAGGACGACCTGCCAGCTGTCGAGCCCTCTCTTCTACTTGGTGCTGAGAATCCGGTAGAGCCCAGTCCCGCATTCCGGGCACTTTCCCTTCATGGCAGGGCGCCCGTTTTTCATGGTGACCCTCTCGCCGTCCTGCATCTGCCTCTTTGCCTTGCACTTGACACAATACGCGTCCGTCATGGCTCTCCTCCTTTTAATGCCACTGGAACCTTAATACCACTGAAACACAGAAATTCCACAGAAACAAGACTTTTCTCCCGTCACCCACCTGAACGGAGCCCTTCGGACCGTTCGCTATGACAGCGGCTAGTCGCGCAGCCCGAACGTCACAAGCGTGTGTCCTGAGATCACCGATAGGTACTGCTGACCATCCACCATGTACGTGATCGGAGCCATCACGATCTGACCCCCGAGGCTTGCCCGCCACAGCAACTCCCCGGTCCGCGCATCGAGCGCGTGGAAGTGGCCCTCACGGCCACCGGTGAACAACAAGTCCGAAGCCGTGGTCAGCATACCGCCGTCGCTGACGTCGAACTGCTCGTACTTCCAGCGAGCCTCGCCCGTGCGCGGATCCATGGCGATCACCGTGCCGTGCCCGACTTCGTTCGTCCAGTTGTTGATGGGCGTGGTTCGACCGATCCCGACGCCCGGCGCACCCGGTGTCGGCGTCAGCACGTCGAATCCGCCACCGAGAAACGCCCGACCCGGGGTGAACACGTCCTCCTCCGGACGATAGATCGTGGCATAGTCTTCCCAGGCGGAGATGTAGAAGAGGCCCGTTGCAGGGCTGAACGAAGGTGGGTACCAGTTGGTGCCGCCCTGATTCCCCGGCCAGGTGGGTGAGCCGGCCGGCTGAGGCGTCGGGATCGGCCTCCCGTTCTCTTCGAGACCGCTCGACCAGTTCACCTTCACAAATGGCGTGCCGGTCAGGAACTCGCCCGTCACACGATCGAGCACGTAGAAGTAGCCGTTCCGGTTCGCCCACATCATCAGCTTTGACGGCACCCCGTTCCATTCCATGTCGACCAGCACGGGAACCTGAACCGAGTCGTAGTCATAGCCGTCGTTCGGTGTGAACTGGAAGTACCACACGAGCTCGCCGGTATCCGCATCGAGGGCGATGACCGCATCCGAGTAGAGGTTGTCGCCCGGACGCTGTCCGGGATTCCAGTCGGGACCCGGATTCCCCACGCCCCAGTACGTCAGATTCAGATCGGCGTCGTACGAGCCGGTGATCCACACCGAGGCCCCGCCGTGCTCCCAGTCGTCGTCCTCCCAGGTTTCGTGTCCGGGCTCGCCGGGCCCGGGGATCGTGTAGAAGCGCCAGGCTTCTTCCCCTGTCTCGGCGTCGTACGCCGCAACAAAACCGCGAATGCCGTACTCACCGCCGCCGACGCCGACGATCACTTTGTCCTTCACCACCAGGGGCGCCATGGTGATCGAATAGGCCTGACCCGGGTCAGCGACTTCGATGTTCCAGATCGGCCGGCCATTGGTCGCGTCGATCGCGATGAGCCGAGCGTCCAGCGTGCCCATGAACACCTTGTCGTCCAGGATGGCCACACCGCGGTTGTTGGCACCACAGCAGACCCGGGCATTGTCGGCTGGTCTATGCCGGTATAACCAGAACACCCGACCTGTGACCGCATCCAGGGCCATGACGTCGTTGGGTCGCTCGGTGACGTACATGATCCCGTCGACGACGATCGGGTTCGACTGCCAGGCACCGAACACCTGATTCTGAAGCACCCACTTCGACTCGAGGTCTCCCACGTTCGCCGCCGTGATCTGAGTGAGGCCACTGTGCCTCTGACTCGAGTACGTACCGTTGTATGTGAGCCAGTTCTGGGGCTCGTCCGCGGCGCGCAGGATCCGATCATAGGTCACTTGGGCCCGGAGGTGATAGGGCGCCAGTAGCCCTCCCAGGACGAGTGCCAGCAGGCAAGTGCGTTGGACCGCCTTCATGGTAGGCCTTTTAGCGAAAGGAGATATCCGATGAGGTCGGCGACCTCGTCGCTGGAGAGCGTGGTCGCCTCCATGATAGGCGTCTCACTCACCTCGTACTCGATCAGGTCGGCCTTAACGAGTGAGCGCAGCCGTTCTTCCGAATCGATCAGCTGCACCGTGTAGGTATCCTCGTTCAGCCGCCTCCCGCGGATGGTCTCACCGGCGCGTGTCACGGCTCGTACCGGTCGGTTGATCGGCCAGAGGGCGGCGCTCGGATCGAGCAACGTTTGCTGCAGCGCGGCCGGCGTACGGACCGCGCCGATCTCGCTCAGGTCCGGTGCGGTGTAGGGGCCCCGCCCATGCACCCGATGACAGGAGGCGCAGTCGCCGCTGCCTTCAAAGAGCACCTGGCCGCGTGCCGCGTCACCGACCTTGACCGCGACGCCGCTCGGATCGAAGCCGGCGCGGACGTAGGCGATGACTCCATCGAGCTCGAACGGCCGCAGGTCGAAGGCGGGCATTCGCCCGTTGGAGACACCGGTCGCGATGACCCGGCGCAGATCCTCGTCTGATCGCGCGTTGCGGAACAATCCCCGCCGGAGATCCACACCGTCCACAACGTCGCCGCTCGCTCCGTGGCACAACGCGCACTCGGCCACGTACACACGAGAGCCCGCCTCGATGGCCTCGCTGGTGTAGCGATGATCGGCGAAAGAGTCCTGGGCCGGACCTCGTTCCGGGCCAGCCAGAAGCATTACGAAGGCAACGTGACAAACGAGGACTGTCCGGCTGAAAAAGCGCATATCGTCCGTTGTGTTTAGGTGCGACCGTTTCCCACGAGGCTCCTGGAACGCTCCCGCGGATACTACGCCTCGGCGGCCAGATCCGCTATCGCACCTGCATCCCGTGCGGCTCGTTACTGCGCCTGATGGATAGAGGGTCGTGCCATGTCTATTTCCAGAAGTGTGAGGATAAGAGGTGACTCCCCTACATGGCTGGGACGGGCAGAGTTTCAGAGGCGCTCGGATGCCGTGCTAGTCTGGATCCGACGCGGGAGTTAGGCTGAGGGCAACCCCACACGGAGATGTCCGATGAACCTGAAGACGACGTCGCCCCCATCGACGGGCGCGCTGCTCCTCGTACCCGTCGTGCTCTGCCTCAATGCCGCAGCGTGCCAGATGCCCGACGCCCCGGCGCAGGCCACACCTGACCCGTCCGAGCCATGGAACTGGTCGGAGGAGTATGTACGGTCCGTCGTCAACCAGGTTCGCGCAGGCCGCGACCTCAATCCGGAATCGTGGCCGGGCGGCGCGCGGGTGGCGGTCCTGCTCTCCTTCGACGTGGACAACGAGACGGTCCAGGGGCTTCGCTCGGGAACGGCCAGCATCGGCCCCCTGTCGCAGGGGCAATACGGGGCGCGCGTCGCGCTACCCCGCGTCGTGCGCCTGCTCGACGGTGAGAGCATCCCGGCGACCTTCTTCTTCCCGGCTTGGAGTCTCAAGCTCGCCCCGGAACAGGCCGACGTGATCAACGGGTCGGACATGCACGAGATCGCGGTGCATGGATGGATCCACGAGCTCAATACTGCGCTCGACGGCACGACGGAGGAGCGCCTGCTCCGCCAGGCCCTCGACGCCATAGAGGAGATCACGGGCGAACGGCCGGTCGGCTACCGGGCCCCGTCGTGGAACCACAGCCCCAACACGCTCCGGATCATCCGTGAACTGGGCTTCCTGTACGAGAGCTCGCTCATGGCCGACGACCGTCCGTACGAGCTCATGCAGGACGGAGAGGCGACCGGGGTCGTAGAGCTTCCGGTCGAGTGGATTCTGGACGATGCGCCGCTCTTCAACCCGCGTGGCAACAGCTACATGAACCCACGTGACGTCATGCAGGTGTGGATCGACGAGTTCGACAAGGCTTGGGAAGAGGGCACGATGTTCTTACTCACCATGCATCCGCACGTGAGCGGCCACCGCTCACGGATTGTCGCGCTGGAGGGGCTGATCGCCCACATGCAGGCGAAGGGAGGTGTCTGGTTCGCCACGCACGAGGACGCGGCGCGGTACGTGAGGGAGCAGGCGGGTATGGACTGAGGGGCGTCGCTCCCTTCCACCAAGTGAGCCGTGTGGGTCAATTCCGGGTAGAGCATAATGACGACCCCATTGGTAGGCAATCTGGATTTATTATATGAACAATGCTCAACGGGTTTGGCAAAGTCTGGTGACGAATAATGTCGATAAAGTCACCTTCCTGCCCTGCAATAAGCTAAATGCCCTGATGCAGTATATTCCCGGTAGTATTGATGTCTGGAATATTACCAGGGAATCCGTTGGCCTCGGCCTGTGCTTCGGACGCAGCCTGGCCGGTAAGCGCTCTGCTATGATGATCCAGAATACCGGCCTCGGAAACCTGGTGACCGAGCTATACACGATGCAAAAACTGTATCAGTCGGCTTTGCCCATATTTGTCTCCTGGCGTGGTTACTACCAGGAACCGATTGAGGCGCAGATTATCTTCGGTAGCAAGGTAGAAGATTTCCTCAATGCCATCGATGTCGAATACACGATATTCGAATCCGAGGCTGATCTGGCAGACATAGACACCGACGTCGCCCGGTGCTTCGAGGCGAATAAGGTCAAGGTTTATTTAATGTCGCCCGAGCTGTGGGAAATCAACAGCGCAGACTATCATGTGTTTGGCCGACCCAGAATCAACCAGGTTTCGGTAGAAGCCGATGGTTACTCCGGTACACCAAACGGTACCCGCGTTGAGGCCATCAAGGTGGTCATGGACTCGATTGCCGAGGACGATATCCTGCTCTCCCAGATCGGTTTCCCATCCAAGGAGGTTTACAATACGCGTGATCGCGAGCTCAACTTTTATATGCTCGGCGCTCTCGGTTCCGCCAGCGAAGTGGGCATTGGCCTGGCTGAAGCAATTAAACACCGCCACGTCTATGTCATCGATGGTGACGGTTCCTTCTTTTTCAACCCGAACCAACTAGTCGACATCGCCACCTTCAACCCGCAAAACCTAACGATTATCTGTCTCGATAATGGTAGTTGGGGCTCGACCGGCAATCAGCCTACACTCAGCTCACAGGGTATGAACCTGAGCGCGATGATCAAATCGATGGGTGTCTCCAAGACCGTCATGACCGATGACCCGCAACAGCTTAGCCAGGCTTTGAAAAACAAATCACGCTTCGTGCACTACATGATCCAGGCAGGCAATGACAAGGTGGGTGGAGAGATACCGCTTAAAGCGATGGAGATTAAACAACGGTTTGTGCAGGCAGTTAATTCTTAAGGGGTCCGCGCCCCGGTGCACCCACGCCTCGACGGAAAGTGTTATACGCTCCGCAGAAATTCGATCAACAGGCGGCTCGTTTCCTCGGGCTGTTCTTGCTGCACCCAGTGACCGGCGCCGTCCACCAGGTGCACGGCTCGCAGGTCGGTGCAGGCGGCATTCTGCATCCGCTCCAGTGCACCCGGGTTTTGACGGGCGCCCCAGTCGCTCGCGCCCGCGATGAATAGCGACGGCTGATCGATGGTCCGCCCGGCGAAGAGCTGCCGCTCAGGAGCGCCGATACCGCCCGATCGATAGAGATTCAACCCGCCCTGGAAGCCGGTGCGGCCATACTCCTCGACATAGACCTGAAGCTCGTGGTCCGGCAGCCACGTGTTGGCCGCGATCTGGGCCGCATCAGGCATGTTCTTGGCGACCGTCTCGGCCATGCCATCGGCCAGGTCCATGATGTAGTAGGTGGGCATTTGCGCCATCTCAGCGGCCGTACGCGATGCGAGCCTGAACGGCTTGTTGTCGGTCCAGTCGGCACTCTTGTAGTGGTAGTAGCCCCTGAGGAACGCATGCAGCCCCTGGGGCGCGTGCCACATGTTCTCGTTCGCCTCGCGCGTGGTGTAATACCGCTGGTAGTGTTTGCGAGGACGCGGGAGTCTGGCCAATTCCTCGTTCAGATCGGGGCCCGGAGACGACGGCGGCGGCGGATTGTTGGCCGTGTCGAACGGCAGCGACCCGGTTCCGCCGAAGGGCCCGGCCATCAAGGCCACCGACGTGAACACGTCGGGCCGCACGACTGCACATAAGGCAGCGACCGGCGAGCCGTAGTCGTGCCCGACTACCGGCAGCGAGCGATACCCGAAGGCGTAGACGAGCCCCAGTACGTCGCGAACGACGTTCAGCCGCCGGAACGAAAAGAGGTCGCCGTCGTAGTCGGCGTCCCATCCGGTCGTGCGCCCGAACCCTCGAAAATCAGGTGCGAGGACATGATACCCGGCCTCGGCCAGCGGCACCATCACGTTCCGCCAGCTGTAAGCCAGCTCGGGAAAGCCGTGGAGCAGCATCAGGCCTGGCCGCCCCCCGCCCTCGAAACCCGCCTCGAGCACATGGAAGCGGAGGCCGTTGATGTTGTCCACGAATCGTGAACGGACGCCGTCGGGCAGCACCTCGGCGGCCAGCGGTCCCATCTCAATGGTCTGCGGGGCGGCAGACGTACCGAGGCTGGCTGCCATCAGTGACCGGCTGGCCGGTCCGCTGGTCACAACCGCTGCCGGTGCCATGGCGGCGAGCCCCTGAATCAGTTGACGCCGAGTCATCGATGCAGGCATGGTGATGTCCTCCCCGTACACAATGGAACGTTGCGGTAGGTATGGGCCCAACATGCCTGTCAGCAGCGCATCGCAACAGCCCCGCTTACGTAGTTTCGCACGCGATGCTTCGAGACCAGGTTACGTCAACCTTGCTCCTTGCGCCTTGAGCCTTCGCTAGACCCGTGAAGCCCTGATGTTGACCGCTTCGGTCCCGCCCCTCACGTTATCCCCACTCCGTCAGAGGGCTATTTGGTAAGAGTCCCGGTAAGTCGTGGATCACGCCGGAATGGAGGTCGAAATGAGGAATCGTATTGCGTTACTTCTCGCCGTTCTCTGTGCAACCGCAGCGCCGGGCGTCGTCTCGACCGCAGGGGCGCAGAGCAGAGCTTCCGACGCCGGAAAGTGGGAAGTCCCCAGGACACCCGACGGGCATCCCGACCTTCAGGGGAACTGGACAAACATGACGCTCACTCCGTTTGAGCGGGCCGAGGATAGGGGTCCTGTGTTCACGTGGGAGGAAGTCGATGCGATCGAGCGGCCAACGGCAGCGGGGTGCCCCGCTAACCCAGGGACCGTCGAGTGTGGAAGGGTGGACAACCAAGGGGATGCGTCTCTGAGTAATGAGAGCCGACTGAGTGGCGCGGAGTACAACGAGGTGTATTGGGATCGGGGGACGCGGGTAGCAATCGTCGACGGCGAGCCCAGGACCTCTCTGGTCACCCGTCCGTCGAATGGGCGCCGTCCACCCCTCACGGCGGAGGGCGAGCGGCGGGTTCAGGAGTCCCGCGAATTGACGAGCCAGTTTGGCCCATACGACCACCCGGAGCTGAGACCGCTCGGAGAGCGTTGCGTCATTAACAGTTCCAGCGCCAACCCTGCCGGACCCCCCATGGTCCCCAAAACCTCCTACAACGGCAACTTCACGATCGTACAGACGGCCGATCACGTGATGATCATGGTGGAGATGATCCATGACACGCGGATTATCCGGATCGGTGACGGCCCGAGGCTGCCCACGCACGTCCGCCCGTGGTTCGGCGACTCCTGGGGTCGGTGGGAAGGTGATGCACTCGTGGTCGAGACCACGAACATCAATCCACAACAGTCTCTCCGTGGAGTCCTCCCCTCGGAGCACATGACGGTGACCGAGCGTTTCACTCGGGTCGACGAAGAAACGATTCTTTACGAGTTCACCGTTGAGGATCCGACGATGTACACCCAGCCGTGGGGAGGAGAGATCCCGATCAAGAAGTTCGACGACGTGCTTTATGAGTACGCCTGCCACGAGGGCAACTACAGCTTCGCCGCAGTTCTGAGCGGCGCGCGTTATCAGGAGAGAATGGAAGTGCAGGGAGCGAGTGACTCTAGGCGTGATTGAGAGGACGGTATTTGAACGCGAGGTGCGAGGTACTAACCCCGAACCGGACTGACTAGGAGGACGTGATCGACCCCTAGGCTAGTTCCCGCCTCTTCTGCGGGGCTGCGCGATGCCTGCAGCGTCACGCTCAGCCGACGACATCTGGTTCGCGCCCAAGTTGCCGAGCAGACCCTGGACACGGGTCCGCTCGGATTCGGTCAGATCGGCGATGAAGCGGTCTGCGGCCGCGACCCAGGCATCGTGGTCGACAGCACGCGCGGCGGCGTCCAACTCCGCGAACATCTCCGTCCGGTCGGGCCGTGGCTCCGCGACCTGTTGCGCAGCCCCGCGGCCAAACCGCCGCGGCGGCACGAGCGCGAACGAGACGGTGCGAATCCGATCGGCGTCCGCCTCATCGGCCATCCAGCACGAGCTGGGTACCTCGATGCCCGCGGTACGGTAGGGTAGCCAGAAGTTGAGGCCGGCAAACGGGCCGTTCGAAGACGGAATGAACCACATGTGCAGCATGTGCAGGGTCTGACCATCGCGGGCGAACTGGGGATGGTCGTGCCATTTAGCAAGGTCGCTTTGGAACGGTATGGGCTCTTCGGTTTCCGGCACGTCGATGAACACGTAAGCCGCGCCGACGAGTTGCTCCCGGCCATCGATGCTGACGAACATCAGGTGGTCCGGCGCATCAATGTCCACACCGTCCCGGCCGCGGGCCGAGTTCACGTAATGCACGCCCATGCCGGGGATATCGCCCAATGCAGGATTGAACCCGGCGGCACGCGCGGCTTCCGGTGTGTTGAGGGCGGAGATCTCCTCCCGCAGTTCAGTCATTTTCAGGCGATCCGTCTCGGGCAGTCCGCTCCACGGCGGCATCGCAAGCGTCGTGCAGTTCACAGGATCACCTGCATGGCTGTGGGCCTCGTCCGCACGGTCCGGTGTCTGGGAGAGTGCTGAGCAGGGGGTCATGATGCCGGCTACCAGCATCGTAACGCCAACGACCGACATGATGCGAGCCATTCGGTGCCTCCGAGGTGGGGTGATCGATGCCACAGCCAACTCGTCGTAGTGACCAAGCTGTCCAATACTGCGGGGCGCGTGTCGGGGCGTCAATATTCGAGACCCGGCGTCACTCCACCCACGTCGTGAGTTCCGTGGCCGGCCGCCGAGCCTGCCCATCCGGCAACCCGTCGGGCTCACCGATGTTGATCGTGGCGACGATCTTCTCGCCCTCGGGGAGTTTGACCGCCGCCCGCGCGGCGGGGTCGTCCATGATGGCACCCGTCTTGATGTGGGTGCCCAGGCCCATTGAATGAGCGACCAGCGACAGGTTCTGGATACCCATGTAACCGGCCGCGAAGTCTTCCTCTCGGATCTCGGGGTTCTCGTGCACCTCGATAGCGACCGCAACCATGGCGGGCAGTGACTCGTGGGTCTTGGCTACTTTCTCGATGACGGCCTTCCCCGCCTCGGGGTCGTCAACCCGTTTTGCTTTTCGGCGCCCGAGGGCCTCACCGTAGGCGCGACGGGCCCCGGGGCCGAGCACGTAGAAACGCCACGGCTCCGTCATTCGATGGTTGGGGGCCTGACAGGCCGCGCTGAGGAGCTGTTCGATCTCTTCCCGCGACACGGGGCGGTCGGTGAAGGTTTTGATCGAGCGACGAGCGTTGATGGAATCGAGGATGTTCATGTGCCGGAAGGGTTCAATGGTCTACGCGTATCGCGAAGGTGCACAATCGCATGGACTGCTCAAAGGAGCCAGGGTGGGGCGTCAATATTCGAGACCCCGAGTCGAGGTCGGGGTGTCATACCTATGTTTACACTTGAACTCCGACGGTTTATCCCCTGGATAACACCCGGGCTGGATCTTGGCTCGCCGCATGCCGAGCCGGGCCCCAAGCGCCCCACACTGCGACGAAAGAGAGGAACGACGTCCAGACCAAAACCCACTCCATCGGTGGAGGCAAGATTTCCGGGATTACAAGCTGGAGTCGGCCCAAGAAGACCAGTCCAAAGAAAATACCGACGACGATACCCCAAGCGAGTCGATTGAGGGATCGCCGGATCACGAGTGCCCTGATTCTCGCGGGAGTAGCGCCGAGCGCCATGCGCAGGCCAATCTCCGGAGCGGTACGCTCCACCGACACACGCATCACCGCTCGCACCGCGGCCACTACAACGAACAGAGCGATGGCCGCCACCGCCAGGAGTGCCTGTCTCAGCCATGAGAGAGGAGCCCAGGACACCCTCCGAACGGCAGCAACCGTACTCGGCGGGCCCGACGCCACACCGAGCGGTATTAGAGCATCCAGGCGTTCAACGTCCGCCGCCGAGGAAGAACTCGGCCGGACGATCAACGTCGCCCGGGCCGGAGGCACTTGGAGCGCGGGGAGGTAGAGCGTCGGCCGTTCTGAGGATCGCGCCCCTATCGCCACGGCCCGAGGCTCCTCCACGACGCCGATGACGTCATACCAATCTCCACGAGGGCCACCGACCTGAATACCCCTCCCGAGGGGATCACCCCGCTCGAAATATCTGTTCGCGAGGCTCCTGTTGACGATCGCAACCCGGTCGGAGCCCAAGACATCGGTGGGCGCAAACTCACGACCGCTGACGATTTCATAGCCGACCAACCCGAAGAAGCCCGGTCCCACCGCGTGATGGTCGACCAAGCCGTTTAGAAAGGGTGTAGGAATCAACCCGATGATACATCGACCGCATTGAGCCACCACCATACCGTTGGCTCCTAACCCAAGTAGCGCGCCAGCACTCGCGATGCTCTCCGCCTCAACGTCCGGACGGGCCGCAAGCCTTGAAAGGAGTGATTCGTAGAGCCGGGCACGAGACGGCCGCGAGGTGGCTGTAGCAACTTCCATCGGAATGGCGACCGTATCTTCTCCTAAAGTGTCCACTCCGGCGCGCCCCGCACCCGAGCCGACGAGCCCTCCGATCAACACGAGTACCGCGACGGCAACAGCAACCTGGCAGACCACCGCCACGTCCCGCCCGAACGACTCACCTCGATCCGGTAGGGCAGAGTTCTGCCGGGAAAGGAAAGCAAAAAGACGCTTATGCCTCCAGATCGCGAGCCCGGGAAGGACCGTCGTGGCGATCACGATCCCCATGGCGGCCACGACCGCGCCGAACGTCAACGTCCCGTCGAGCGAAGACCATCCGAGCACCTGGCCTGGCCAGGTCCACCGGATGCCGAGGCCACAAAGGAGCGCCACCCCAAGCGCCACCGCACCGGCTCTACACCCTCGGAGCCCGACATCCCGCACGAGCTCGAGCGCAAGACCCCATCGATCGACTCCAAGAGCGGACTGGATGGCCACGGACCGCGTCGCCGCGATGCGCTCCTCCGCCAGGAGCAAGACACCACAGACCAGGGCGGCGCCGGCAGCTAGCAGAAGCGCTGCGGTCAGGAGGCCCAGCAAACTTGTAAAGGCTAATTCCTGTCCGGCCGAAGCAGGAATAAGGGCCGGTGTCCACTCTCCCGGCCAGCCCGGATCCGCCACGGGACGCATCGACATGAGGGACCCCCCGCCCGGACGTAGCACCATCCCCGCGATCCCGCAGAGTCCGGCGGCCAATCCTATGAAGGCGGAGACAAGGTACTTGGACGAGCGTTTCAGGAGGGCTGCGTTCAGGCGGGTGACTGGATCGGACAAGGCGCACTCCTGGGTCGGACCGCAGTCAACATCCAAGAGTCGGCAGGTAGGCGCAAGCAGAAGGGCATCACCCAGCTTGCTCGGATCGAAGGGCACCCCGTATGATGGGGCGAAGGTGGTCGGTTACCTCGTGACGCACGCGTGGGGTGAGAAATGGCGGAAGGTAGGTGGCTCAGGATCGACCCTGAACGTTACGACGAGCTCCACGAGATTGGCATGTTTTATCAGGATCTGGGGCTGAACATCTTTGTGTCACCGTCTGACATTCCGGACAGCGTAAGAGGGGGGTACGACGAGGAGCACAAGAAGTTCGTAATCGAATTCAAGTATATGGTCCGCGAGGAATACGAGATTGATCAGGTATCCGAAGAGGTAGAGGTACGCATAGGGCAGCACTCAGGTCGGATCTTGGGCTTCGAAATCGACGTGGACGTGCTCAAAGCTCGATCTGTTGGGCGGCTGAACCTCGCTGCCCCGGTGACCGCCAAGCCGTTCCGAGCAGTTGAGGCTGCTATTGAGTTGGTCGTCGGCCGACCCGCAGCCACTCGGATGGAGAATTACAACGTCACGCGACGAGTCCTTCAGGATCGGCAAGAGGAGGTATTCGAGGCGTTTCTCGACGCCTGAGTACCCAGCGCTGCCTCTGATCCGCGGAATCCGGCCTTAGTATTCCTGCTGCTCAGGGACTTCCCGTGAACGGTCGGCTACGCCTACGTCCTTTTGCCGGCGGTCATCCGTCGGCGGCGGGCCGGGCCCGCTCCGCCAGGAGCCGCTCCCGTTCGGCGACCATCTGCTCGAAGTCCTCATCGGGGATCCAGGTGATCCCCAAACGGACGTGTGCCATTTCTCCTGCGCTGCGGCGGTTGTAGACCACCCATTGGTCAGGGTCGGGGTTGGATGGATTGTCCGCCGTATTGTCCAATAAGGAGGTGGAGATGATAACCGTGCCCTTCGGCAACAGAGGCTGCACCAAATCGTCGTAGATGTGCGTGGTGTGCCACAGATGGTTCCAGTCGATCTTGTTGAGCACCTCCCGGCGGCCGTCGGGATAGATCGCCTCCATCATCTGATACCCGCCTCGAAGGTGCATATGACCACGTATGCTATGAACTCGCGCGTTCCGCTCGAGCACAAAGTTGCCACGCATCAACTGGTACCCATGGGGCGGAATGAGCAGATCCGTGTATCGCGGCAGACCCAGATCACGACTCTCGCCCGAATTGAATAAAGTCTCATCGTTCGTGGTGTACGTTGGCTCTTCTCCCTCCGGGTAGAACCAAAGGCCCACCTGGATGCTCGCGTCGACCACTTCCTCCCCGATCGGGAAGAGGTGCATCGAAAAGCTGATCTGGTCGTCGGGCAGGATCAGCTTGCCGGCATCCTCCGGATACATGTCCACTCTCTTTCCGACTGCGGCGGAGGAAAGCCCCCCCCCGGCCGGCCCGTCGTCCGCCGCCCTACGGAGACTCGTGTTGGCGTGATGAAAGACGTATCCGCTCTCGGTGTCCGCGGGCCTCGTCTCCACCGCCCTGATCCACCTGCCCCCTGTGATCATCGATTCGGCTACATCAGCCACTGATGCGTCCGGCTCCCACCACTGATCCCCGCTATTGGCAGGAACCGTGAACGGTGGCGACGTGATGATCATGTCCGGCGGCCCCCAACCCTGGTCCTGCTCGAGCTGCCAATACTCGTGGTCTGCCTGCCACTCAACCGGCTGCGGCAGCTGCGACGGGTCGCCCAGCGGCGTGCCCGAGTCCACCCAACTGGCGATCGTCTCGATCTCCTGCTCCGAGAGCGACGGGTCGTTCTTGAAGTCCTGGATCCCCAGGGTCCGGTCCATATACCAGCCCGGTGGCATCGTCCGCGTCTCCACCGAGTGTTTGATCAATGGCGCGAAGGCCCTCACTTGCTCGTAGGTGTCGAGCACCATCGGCGCAGCCGTGCCCGCCCGATGACACCTCACACAGTTCTCCTGAACGATGGCTGCAACATCGCCGGCGTAGGTTACGTCCTGCGCGGCGGCGGCCTGCGGCAAAGCCACCGTTCCAGCGAGCACCGCCCCAGCGAGTGCTACCCAGATATTCTGAAGACCTTTCGTCCCACTCATGAGAAAACTCTCCGGTCAGTTGGTGACGGTGACATCGACGTACCCGTTGGTCCAGCAACAATGGTATTCAAAGCTGTTACGGAGGGTTTCGATCGCTTGCACGAGCAGGACGTAATCCCCCGGTTCGCTAAATGTAACCATCGTCGTGCCCATTCCCTCGCCCTCGGTTAATGCGACTTCGATCTCGTCTTCGCTGAAAGTCACTTCGCCGGGCCCTGAATAATACATCCAGTACAGCCAGCTCTGCGGCCCCTCGTACTTTGTTTCGCCGGAATCCACCCAGGCAGAGATCGCCAGTGGTTCGCCGACTCTCGCGGTGAGCGGACCCGTCCGAGTGCCGCGGAGGCCTCTCACTCCAGGTCCGTCCGGGTCGAAACGGAGCTCAGGCGCATAGGCGCCGGCGGTCCCTACCAGGTACCTCGCTGGCGCTACTGGGTTCTCTAGCATGTAGGACGATTCAGTGACATGCCCAGGGGTAGAATACGTCTCCCCGTGATTTCGCAACGTCCAGACGACACGTTGCTCTCCGATGTCCGCGGGAACCGTGATCATGAAACTGTTCCACGGCCGGCGAATGCGCCGGTGAATTTCCTTGAAGTAGGTGGGCTGGCCCCCGTCGAACTCGCTCGGCTCAATGAAGTTGTCTGTCCCAAGAGGGATGTGGAGCGCTTCCTCGAGGTTCATGCTGATATAGCCGAAGGAGAGCGTGTAGGTGCCGTCCTCATTCTGAAACCAACCTTCGAAGACGGGCACGATCGGCCGTCCCGAAGCCCGTATCATCTGCGGTGACCAAGTCGGGGCGTTCGAAGGGTTCAGCCTAAAACGATCGAAGCCGTCGCAGGACGCTCGCGGGGTCCGGCAGTCCGCCGGGTCCTGAGCCTCCAACGGCTGCCAGAATTCCGCGCCGAACGTGGCGCCCAGCACCATGACCATCGTTATAAAACGGACTCGCTGCATCGCCTTGTCTCTTCCCACGTAAGTTGTTCGACAAGCGCGCTCGGCGTCGCAGCAAGGCTGCGGAAGCCTCACGTACACAGTAACCGACACGCGGACGAGGCGCAAAGAGGTGTTTTCCGGCGTCGCTTGGACGCTACGGGGCTCGCCGGTCGAGGCATCGGCGTATGAAGAAACGGCGCACTACGTCGCTACGTCGGTCCGAGTCCATACGACGAACCCCCCGCAACAGCCGGAATCCGAGCGTCGCGAACAACGAGGGGTGCTCCCCACGCCTGTCGAACCTGCCTCCATCGGTCATTTCTTCTCGTGCACCGTGGCGACGCTTCCAGATACGGCGCCTCTGGTCGATCCGTCTGCCTTCGTCGCTGTGCTGGTCGGCTTTGCGGCGCTCCCAAATCCGACGCTTATCCTGTGCTTCCATTTATTTCGTTCCGGCCTAGAGGACAACGAACGCATGACAGCCTCCTTGTGACGAGATGTGATCGTTCGTCGTCGGTGACCCCCGGGTCACCTCGGGGCGGGCGTCCTACGTGGCGTCTACAACGGTGGCGGGGCCGAAGGAGCCCCAGTTGGGCGAGCACAATAGCGACCACGAGGGGAGTGCGCCATACCGGTGCCGCGGCGAGGGCATGTTGCATCCGGTAGCTGTCCCCCTCACATTCGGGACGAAGTCGGTGGTGGGCCTACGGCTCCCGACCCGGGACCATTGGTCACGTCGCCCGGCACCGACTCCCAACGCATGTCGCACACTCGAGGAGACCGGACATGACACAACGAGGATCGCATACGTCTCCCACGGATCAGGGGACAAGTAGGCGGAAATTCTTCCAGTTCCTGGCCGCCAGTCCGCTGGCGGCCGCGGCCTACTGGGCGCTGCCGTCGAACTGGCTGGAGCCTGTCGCGGGTGAGGTGCCACCCAGCAGGCCGACACCGTTGCCCTGCGTCAACTGCGGCGCCCCGGTGCTCCCGCCCGGCCTCGATCCGACGCGCGTAGTCCCGGCGATCCGTCCCCAGCAGATCCCTCCCCAGCAGATCCCTCCCCAGGAGCTTCCTCCCCAGCAAGCGCAGGAAGAACAGTTGATGGGGAGCCTCATTACGTCGCCGGACGACGCGACCAACGTCTGGGACTTCGAGCGCGTGACCCATGACAACAACCTGGCCCAGCACTGGGACTACCTGCACATGGGTGTCGACGACTACGAGACGCGGGTGGCGAACAGAGAGGGATTCCAGCGTCTGATGCTTCGTCCCCGCCGGCTCGGCGCCGAAGCGGCGACCGGATTCGACACCTCGATAGAGATTCTGGGCGAGCGGTTCGATGCACCCTTGTTCCTCTGCCCCGTGGCTGCCCTCAAGGCGTACCACACGGAGGGCGAGGCAGGCGCCGGGCGGGCAGCTCAACGCAGGGGCGTGCTGAAGGTCCAGTCGAATGCGAGCTCGCAGTCGTATGAAGAGATCGCCGAGGCGCGGGGCGAGCCGCACTGGTTCCAGATCTACACGAATCCCGACTGGAACTGGAACCAGCGGCTGATCGACCGCGTGGCGAGCGCGGGCTGCCCCACACTGGTGTGGACCATCGACCTCCTCGGCGGAAGCAACCGGGAGCTGAACCGGCGGTCGCTCGTCGGCGAGGGCCGGGAGTCACAGCTCTGCCAGCAGTGCCACGAACACGAAGAAGGGTATCAGCGGCCCATGCGCCGCGATCCAGGCGGGCCAGCCGGTGAGCGTCCTCCGTACACCTGGGACTGGGTCAGCCGTCTCAAGGACGCCAGCGACATGAACCTCGTCCTGAAGGGCATCGTCACCGCAGAGGAGGCAGAGCTGGCGATCGAGCACGGCGCCGATGGGATCTACGTCTCGAACCACGGTGGTCGCGCGGTGAACAGCCTCTGGTCGACGATCGACGCCTTGCCCGAAGTGGTCACGGCAGTCAGAGGACGGGTCCCCGTGATGATCGACAGTGGGGTCCGTCGTGGGACCGACGTCTACAAGGCCCTCGCGCTGGGTGCCGACGCGGTTGGAATCGGTCGCCCCTACGTGTGGGGCCTCGGAGCGTTCGGCGAGGACGGGGTCGACAAGGTCATCGAGCTGATCATGGCCGAGTTCCGTATGGTCATGCGGCAGACCCGGACCACCTCGATCGATCAAATCACTTCGCGCTTCGTGATGGAAGCGAAGAATCCCATCATGACGCGGCGCAACGAATTCGGGTTCGGGCTGTGAGCGTCGTGAGACGGATCCTGACGTCTAGCATCGCCGGACTGGCGCTGCTACAGGGTGGGCCGGTGACGGCGCAGCGGTCGAACGTCGATTTCACGGTGTCAGGCACTTCGACGATACGAGGCTGGACCTGTTCGGTGACGGGCACCGCCCAGGTCACCGCCGGCTCGTCCACCCCGGTGCGTGGCCTGGCCGATGGAGTCCGGACTGCTACGCTCAGTGTGCCGGTAGGAGAGTTCGACTGTCCTCAGGATGAGATGACGGAACATCTCCTCGAGGCGCTGAGGCCAGACGAGTTCCCCCAGATCACCTTCCGGCTCGAGGGCTACGAGGCGAGTGGCCAGGGCGCCGTCACTACTGGTGCGCTCACCATCCTCAATGCCACCGAAGCGGTGAGCTTCCCCCTCTCGCTGACGCCGTCCGGATCGGGTGTCCAGCTTGAAGGTGAGCTGGCCTTGGACATGACCACCTACGGCGTGGAGCCACCTGTGGTCATGTTCGGCCTGCTAAGGGTCAGGCCACGGATACGAATCCAGTTTTCGGGTATCATCGCCCCCTAGAGGGGATAGGAGAGGAGTGCCGCTACCGAGGGTTGTCCGGAGCGACTGACCTACTACGCGGGAGGTATCATGGATAGACGAGGATTCGTGAAGCTCGCTGCTGCGAGCCCGGCGTTAGCAAGCCCCATCTACGCGGGATGTTCAGACGGTAGCCTGGACGGCGACGCGAGTGGAACCGTCATCGGCACACCGTCACTCGATTCCCAGACCGGTTTCACCTTCTATTCCCCTCTCGCCGAGCAATGGTACCGCGCCGGACAGTACTTCGAGTGGACCTCGACGACTAACAACAACGAGGGCCGTCGAGTGAACGTCTTCTACCGGACCTTTGGGAACCGCTCCAACCCGGCGCTGGTGATATTCCACGGCTATTACAGGCACAGTTTCGACTTCCGGGAGTTGATCCCCTTCCTGGAAGAGGACTACTTCGTTGCCATCCTGGACTTCCCCGGCTTCGGCTTCTCGGACAAGCCCCAGGACGGCTATTCGTATATGATAGCGGACGACGCGAAGCTCATGGACTACTTCGTCCGGGAGATCGTGGGGCTGTCTCAGTTCCAATTCCTGACTCACGATCGCGGCGGGAGCGTCGGCTTCGCCTTTCTGGGCAATTACATGGCCAGCGAGGAGAAAGAATACGAGATCACCTACCACTTCATAACCAACGGTGGGCTCTATCAGCCCCTGCTCAATTTCGGCGGCCAGATCGACTTCCTACACCCGGTGAGGGGTCCCGAAGTGACCCGCGAGCGGCAGGCCCGGCCCCGGGTGACGGAAGGCACGCCCGAGCAGGTCGCCAACGCCGACATCCTGGCGTTCAACGACGGGGTCGGCGCGCAGCTTCACGTTGGAAAGTACCAGCTGGAGCGGACAGTGAGGCAGTATCGCTGGCTGGATAACCTTCGCAAGAGCCCGGTCCCGACCGCGCTGATGTGGGGGGTTCAGGACACGCCGAACCCGGTACGCATCGCCAATCACATCTGGTACAACTACCTCGACAGGAGGTCGGTGGAGAGCAGCTTCTGGCTCCTGCCTGCGGGCCACTCCCCCCATCGGGACACGGCCGAGGAGATGGCCGGGATCGTCCGCACCTGCCTGGAGGTGGGGATCCCCGCTCCGGAGGACGAGAACGTGTTTATGCGGGAGTTGGCTCGGAACAGGACCGCGACGTCACCCGTTTACGTGGGTCGCACGATCGTCGAGGATCTCTACTACGAGAGCAACACGCGGATCGATTTCCCAGGGTCCATTGAATACTCGCCGGACGGGTACCCCTTCTAAGCACGGAACGAACTCGGGGTCTTCGTGGAAGGCCCCAGCCGTTGCCACACGACAGGAGGTCCGACGTGAAGGCAGTCGCACAGGTATCAGCCTGCGGTCTCTTGTGGATGGGCCTGAATTTTTCAGCAATACCGACTGCAGCTGCGGCGCCGCAAGAAACGGGAGGCACACGGACCTTCAACCTTACAACCGCCACGATTGAGGACATCAGTGCCGCCTTTGATGCGGGCGCACTTACATCTGTCCGACTGGTGGAGCTCTACCTGGCAAGAATTGAGGCGTATGATGCCCGGGGTCCGAGGCTAAACGCCATTATCAGCCTCAATCCGAACGCCCTCCAAATCGCAGCGGAACTCGATGGAGAGCGAGCGTTGTCGGGACCGCGCAGTCCTATGCACGGAATCCCTATTTTCGTAAAGGATAATTACGACACCTTTGACATGCCGACGGCGGCAGGATCAGTGGTCCTCGAGGGCTCGATCCCGCCCAGCGACGCGTTCACAGTCAGGCAGTTGCGAGACGCTGGAGCAATCATCCTCGGCAAGGTGAACATGAGCGAGTTCGCCTCACCCGCGGGGTGGGGGTCATATGGTTCTCTTAACGGGATCACGCTGAACTCTTACGATCTCCGCCGCACCCCGGCGGGATCCAGTGGGGGAACGGGCGCGGCCATAGCAGCCACTTTTGCCACCGTAGGACTCGGGACCGACACCGGTGGATCGATTCGCGGCCCTGCTGCCGCGAACGGGCTTGTCGGGATCAGGGCAACGTATGGTTTGTTAAGTCGGGAGGGTATCGTCCCACAAGCCCCCTCGCTCGATGTGCCGGGGCCTATGGCACGAAGCGTCACCGATGCTGCGATCGCCCTCGGGATCATGGCCGGTGTCGATCCGAGTGACCCTACGACCCTAGAGCGTGAAGGGAGATCCCACGACGACTACACGCAGTTCCTGAACGAGCAGGCCCTGCGCGGAGCCCGAATCGGAGTGGGGCGTGACTTTTTTGGCGGGAACCCTGAAATAGATACGCTCATCGAGGCGTCGATCCAAGCAATGAGAGGATTAGGTGCGACCATCATTGAGTCGGTCAGATTCGAAGAGGAGTTCCTCAGGTTCATTGCAAGGACCGGGACCGGTCTCAGGTCGCGCATCGATGCGGAGTTCAAACCCGCCTTGGAAGACTACCTCGCCACTCTGGATGACGGTTACCCGCGTACTCTGGCGGACATTATCGGGATCTACGAGTCACCGCAGGTGATGCACTCAGCGCTGCCCGTGAACCCGGGCTTGATCGCCTTACATAAACGGAACCTCGCGATCGGAGGCCTTGATAACCCCGAATACATCAGGGCGATTGAGAGCGACCTTCCAATGGTTAGGCGCACCGTGCACGAGATCATGGAGAGGGACGACCTGGATGCGCTCGTATTCCCGACATCGAGGTGTCCAACGGGCACCCTCCATACAGCCGAGGAGGATGTCGGTCGTGTCTGCGAGCGTGGACGATCGGCCACCAACCTTTCCAGTTACTCGGGCTTTCCCGATATCCAGGTACCTGCGGGTTTCACGTCCGGCGGTCTCCCGACGACCATTTCGTTTCTGGGCCGAGCGTTCTCGGAACCGGAACTCCTCGGCTTCGCTTTCGCCTTTGAGCAGGCGACCAGACATTGGCGCTTGTCACCGTTGGTACCGCCTCTGACGGGCGAGGCATTCGACTACTGAACCCCCCGACGACACGAGCTCCGCCCCACGAGGGAAGGTATTTATTCAACTCATATTCCGGAGAGAGTGAAACATGGAATCAGACATCGACCGGCTGATGACCGCGTTCAAGAACCGACAGCTAGGCCGGCGTACCTTCCTGGGCTCGCTGGCCGCATTGGCGGTGCCCGGATGCAGCAGTGACGACAGCAGCAATACATCCGCCAGCTCGACCGAGATTCCAACCTTGGCCGGGCTTCCGCAAACGGGTCCACCGATCCCTGTGCAGACTCTTAATCATATGACACTCAGGGTGTCTGACCCGGCGGCATCGCTAGCCTGGTATCAAGGACTGTTTGGCATGCCCATCGCAGCACGCCAGGCCGAGACGGTGGTGCTCCAGGTTGGTGACGGTCCTCAGTTCATCGCCCTAAACGGAGCTGCGAGCGACAATCCACGTATTACCCACCTGTGCCTTGCGCTCGATAACTTTGACCACGAACGGATTGTGCAGATCCTGGCCGAGAACGGTGTCGCAGCAACTGGCCAATCCGGCCCGATGCAGTCACGCGTCAGAATGCGCGGGGAAGACTTCGGTGGCGCGCCCACCGGCACACCCGAGCTCTACTTCGGAGACCCGGACGGAGTGGTCCTACAATTGCAGGACTCGAGTTATTGCGGTGGCGCAGGCTTGCTGGGCGAGGACTGTCTGGCGACACCAGAGCGTGCACCTGATGAGGGGCTCCTGGCTGTGAGTGAGTTCAACCACTTTGCGATCTTCGTGACAGATCAGCAACGTTCCATCGAGTTATATCAGAGGCTATTCGGCATGGAAGTCGATACCTACCAGGGTGCCCTGCCGGTGCTCAGGGTCGGATCGGGAAGTCAGTTCCTGGCCTTGCCGGAGAGGCCCGGCATCTCCACGGGCTTCATACACCACGCCTCTCTGGCCGTCGATGACTTTGATGTCGACCGCATTTTCTCCCTACTTGAAGGTTATGGTTTGACGTTGCTGGAAGAAGGGTCGGGCGCCAACGGCCCACTACAAGCGTATGTGTCGATGCGAGGACCAAACCGAGGCGGTGCACCGGAAGGTACTCCCGAGCTGTATTTTACGGATCCAGACGGCATCCTCCTCCAGCTTTCTGACGTGAGCTACTGTGGTGGAAACGGCTACTTAGGGGACGAGTGCGGCACGGTGGAGAACCCGACTGGACGCAACAGGTAGCATACCTATACCGTAGTTGGCCTCGTGACAGGCGTATTCGTAGAGCCTGTCGTTCAACTTCGTGATCGGACACTAGCGGTCGAGCTGCAGCGGGATCATTATGGAGGCCCTTTCTGGGTCAGCCCGCTCCGCGGCCCGACCCGTGGCTGCCACTTTGGGTGGGAGGATGGCAATGACCGAGTCGCCCCACGGACGTTTCGTCTGGTACGAGATGCTCACCGTAGACAAAGGCCCCACTATCGACTTCTACAAAGAGGTCGTCGGGTGGGACACGCAGGACATGGAGGCTGGAGGCCAGCCTTACACGATGTTCACAATCGGAGAAGCCCCTGTGGGAGGAATCATGGACCTTCCCGAAGAGGCCAGGGCAGGTGGCGCACCTCCCCACTGGCTGGCGTACGTCTCCACCCCAGACACCGACGCTACGGTTGAGCAGGCCAAGGAATTGGGAGCCAACGTCCTCATGGAGCCCATGAGCATTCCCGACGTAGGACGCATGGCAGTGCTCAGAGATCCACAGGGGGCGGTCTTCGCAGTGTTCACATCCGCGAGTGATTCCCCTGGACGGGATGGGCCTCCCCGGGTCAAGGAGTTCTCGTGGCACGAGCTCGCGACTTCTGACTACGAGGCCGGCTTCAACTTCTACTCGGCCCTTTTCGGCTGGGAGAAGACCAGTGCTATGGAGATGGGCGAAGGGAATGTCTACCAGATGTACGGGAGTGGAAAGCACGAGCTTGGAGGCATGTACAACCTGAGTCCCGAGATCCCTGCTCCCCCCCACTGGCTCCTCTACACTACGGTGTCCGACATCGACGCTGCTGTTGAGACGTTGAAATCATTGGGTGGCCAGGTACTAAACGGGCCCATGAACGTTCCGGGCGGGGATCGGGTCGCGCAGTGTATGGACCCACAGGGGGCGGCGTTCGCGCTACACTCAAGCGTTGGCGCAGAGGCGTAGTTCTCGATTTCTCCCTTTGCGACTGCTAGCTCGCCGCCCTCGCGACACTTAGCTGGTCGAGCCAACCCTCAGTTTGTACTATCACTCTGTACTATCACCTTGTGCGCGAACGCCTGTTATGCCGTACTATGACAGCCGCGCTTCCCTGGCTCGGAAGACACTCGTATCCGGCCCCATCAAGGAGGAGGGAGAAATGACGAAGGTCATGAACTTGGAGATCCGACCCTGCCGAACGCAGACTCTCGTGTTTGGCCTCGGCCTCGCCTCTGCACTCTTGCTTCTGACGGCAGCGACCGCATTCGCTCAGCGCCTGCCGGGGACCGAGAACGGCGAGTGGCGTTATCTGGGTGGCGATGCGGGGCACACCCGCTCCTCGCCCCTGAACCAGATCAACGCCGCCAACTTCGAGAACCTCGAGCAGCAGTGGGTTTGGCGGAGTGATAACTTCGGCCCCAATGTCGACTACTTTGCCCGGTCCACACCGATCTACGTCGACGGAATACTCTACACGGTGGTCACTCCGCGCCGGCAGGTGGTGGCGATCGACCCTGAAACGGGCGAGACGCTCTGGGTTTTCCGCGAGCCCGAGACGGTCAGGTTTTTGCGCTCTCCCAGGCGGGCCTACGGAAAAGGGGTCGCCTACGGGGAGGTGGACGGCCGCGGCGTGATCTATTTCACTAGCCCCGCCTTCTTCCTTTGGGCGCTCGATGCCAAGACGGGCCGGCCCTTGGAGAGCTGGGGCGAGCCCGTACCGCTCGATGATTTCTCCCAGACCGGTGTCCGCGATATGGTGCCGGACCTTCTGGAGGGCTGGGGCCAGTGGGAGCGCTGGGACGAAGGACCGTACGACGCCAATTATGGGGTCCCGAGGGAGCTCGGCATGGTCACCAGCTCGTCGCCGCCGATCGTGGTGAACGGGGTCGTCGTGGTGCTCGTGGGCCACGAGCCCGGCTATGAACAGACCCGGATCCAGAATGTCCCGGGCGACATCATGGGGGTCGACGCCAGAACGGGTGAGTTGCTCTGGAAGTTCCACATGATCCCGCGGCCCGGCGAGTTCGGGCACGAGACGTGGGAGAATGACGCCTGGCAGTGGTCGGGGGACCTGTCGTCGTGGGCTCCCGCCTCCGCCGACCCGGAGCTGGGGCTCGTGTACCTCGTGACGAACGCTTCGACGGTCCAGACGTACACGGGCCATCGCCCGGGGCACAACCTGTTCGGCGGCAGCCTCATCGCGTTGGACGTCCAGACCGGCGAGCGGAGGTGGCACTTCCAGATCCACCACAGCGACCAGTGGAATTACGACATTCCGGCGGCGCCCATTCTGATGGACCTGACGGTGGACGGAGAGGAGATCCCGGCGGTGATCCAGAACACGAAGCAAGGTCTCGTCTTCGCGTTCAACCGGGCGACCGGCGAGCCCATCTGGCCCATAGAGGAGCGCCCGGTCATTCAGACCCAAGTCCCTGGCAACTACACAGCGGCCACCCAGCCCTACCCGACCCTGCCGGAACCGTTGGACCCAATCGTAGTGGACGGGCTGACCGAAGAGTACCTCATCGACTACACGCCGGAGCTGAATGCCCAGGCGCGGATCATGCTGAGTCAGTTCCAGGTCGGGGGCCTCTACGTGCCGCCCCTTCCTTTCAACCATAACAACGATTTCGTCAACAACGTCGGCTGCCAAGGGGGGTTGAACATCCCCAATCCCGCCGTCGCGGATCCCAGCACGGGAATGATGTACGCGTCGCACTCACGGACCTGCAGCGCCCGCCAGTTCATGGCGCCCACCAACGGGGTGGACGAAGAACGCACGGAGTACGCCGTACCTGACGAGGGCGGTGCCACTCCCAACTATACTCCCACCACGGGCACCACGGTGGCAGCGTGGCTACCCGGGGGTGGCACAGGGGAGGGGCGGCTGGAGACGATCGAGGGCCTGCGGCTCTACAAGCCCCTGGACAACCAGCTCTCCGCCTTCCGGATGAACACGGGCAGGCGGGTCTGGTCGTTGCCGGTCGGCCAGACTCCTGAGCGGATCAGGAGCCACCCTCTGCTGGCGGGAGTGGATGTTCCCAATACGGGAGGAGCCGGCGCATCGATCCAGATGGTCATGGGTGATCTTTTGGTCCAGACCAGGGCGCTCAGTAACGGCGGAACGCAGCTTCTCCCCGACGCCCCCCTGGAGCTCCATGCGCGCGACAAGCGGACGGGCGAGATCCTGGGGAGCGTCGCGCTTCCGGCCCCCGGCCAGTACGGGATGATGGCCTATATGCATGAAGGCAAGCAGTACGTCGTGGTGCAGATCGGGAGCATCCGCACGGACTTTCCGGGCGCGCTTGTCGCGTTTGCGCTGCCGTGATGGCGCCCTGAGTTCCCGTCAGCTAACCCGAGTTTTTGGGGTCCCGCTTGGGGGCACGAAGCCCCGAGTCGAAGTCTTATTTCGGCAATAAGAGCGGCGGTTGCTACCCTAGGTGTTTGTCCAAGTGGGGCTCCTTCCGGTCCCACTGACCGAGAATCAGCACATCTCGTCACAAGGAGGCTGTCATGCGTCGATTCCTTCCTTTTGCTGCCCTACTCGGGGTGGCGTTCGTCTTGGGCTGTCAGGATGTCAACGGGTTGAAAAAGTTACAAACGTGGCGGGTGAAAATGTTACACCCGGCGGAGGTGACGAGCCTCTAGTTCGTCGACTTCTCCTTTGGCTCTCTTTCTCTTGGGGGGTAAAGGGCTCGGCTCCGCAGGAGGCGAGTGTAGGATCGGAAAGGTCGATGTGCTTGCGCATGCGGTAGCGCTGCCGCGTATGTTGACGATATGACAGTGATGCAGCAAGCGATCGATGAGTGCAGCGGCCATGACCTCGTCGCCCAAGATCTGACCCCACTCTTCGAAGCCTTTATTGGAGGTCAGCACAGTGGATGCGCGCTCGTAGCGCCGGTTGATGAGTTGGAAGAAGAGCATGGCGCCGGTCTGGCTGACCGGCAGGTAGCCGATCTCGTCGATGACCAGGAGCGAGGGATAGGTGAGGATCTTGAGGCGGCGTCCGAGCTGACCGGCGGTCTTGGCTTCTTCGAGCGAGGTGATGAGATCGGCCAGAGCGCCGTAGTAGACTCTGCGCCCGCTCTGCGCCGCCGCAATGGCAAGGCTGATCGCCAGATGCGTCTTGCCGACGCCCGGCGGGCCGAGGAAGATGACGTTCTCCTTACGCTCCAAGAAGCCGAGCTCGTGGAGCGAGTCGATCTGCTCGCGCTTGATCGAGGGCTGGAAGCTGAAGTCGAAGTCGTCGAGGGTCTTGATGGCCGGGAGCCGGCTCGAGCGCATGGCAGCCTGAAGGCGCCGATTATTGCGCAGCATGATCTGAGCACCGAGGAGTTGCTCGATGGCTTCTGAGGCCGTCACGCCTCCGCCATCGACCCTGGTAAGGACGTCGTCGACGGCCTCCAGCGCACCGGGCATCTTCAGATCGGCGAGCTGGGCCCGGATCCGGTCACGGCGCGAGCCCGCGGCCTTCACCGAACACCTCCGGCCACCTGGGCATACGCTTCCAGCGGCCGACGTTCCACGTCGATACGGGGAAGTACAGCCTTGGCCTGCTTCGTCACCTCGGGCGGCAGTACCAAGGATCGGTATGGGCGCGAGGCCAAGGGCCGCAGCAGGTCTCGCTCGTGCTCGAAGCGATCGACGGGCCGCTCCTTCAGGGTGCCATGCGTACGGACGTTGGCCACGTGATCGAGCCAGTGGCGGGCCTGATCGTTCAGGTCCTCGTCCGACGTGAAGGTTCGGCCATAGAAGAAGCTCGAACGCACGTAGCTCACCGGTCGCTCGACCTTGCCCTTGGTCTTCGCCCGGTAGGGACGACACGCTCGGACGCGGAAGTCCCAGTGATGCGCAAAGCGTAGGAACTCGGCGTTCTCAGTGACGCGACCTCCGGCCGCTCGCTCATCCTTAGTGACGACCGCCTTCATCTGGTCGAACAGCAGCTCACGAGGCACACCACCAAAGAAGGTGAAGGCCGCCTCCAGGCCCTCGAACACATGCAGCATCGTCTGTCGTGTGAAGAACTGCAGCCACAGCACGCGGGAGAAGCCAAGAACAACCAAAAACGCATACCGCTTGCCCCAAGGCAGCCGAAAATCTGCAAAGTCGACCTGACCCTGGTGGCCGGGTGGCGTCTCGAAACGGACTACGGGCTCCTCGGGCGCTCGAGGCCGGACCTTCCGAACGTACTCCTTCACTTGCGTGTAACCGCCGGCGTATCCGGCCGCCTTGATCTCCTCAAAGAGCCGCACCGCTGTCAGATCCGGGTACTCACCCAGTCGGCTGACGAGGATGTCTCGGTACCGATCAAGCTTGGTGGCAACCGGCGCCCGGGCCGAATAATGCACCCCAGCGGCGCTCAGATCTCGGTCCAGCTCTCCACTGCGGATCCAGCGATAAATCGTCTGACGGCTGATGCCGAACCGTTCGGCCAGCTCCGTCTTCGTCATGCCCTGCTCTAGGTAGTGTCTCAGCAACACGCGCCGCTCCCATCCGATCACGGACACCTCCGCTTCTTCAAGTGGAGGTGCCAAGGTGGCCGATAGGACGTAAGAGCAGCTACTCGGTCATCGGCAGCCTACCCTCCACGTCCGGTTCTCGGACGCCGAGCTGTAACCTTTTCGTCCGCCACAAATGGGAAATTTTCACCCGCCGCTAACACAGGATGTGGGAACGGGTGTGGTGGCGTCGGATGGCGCGGGGCCGCAGTTCGCGAAGAAAGACTGTGGGGCAAACCCCACACACCGGGGGTGCAAGGAGGAACCGCCCACATACACAGTCGAGTTGGGGCCCTTGGGCGACATTTCCGGAGGTCCTAAAGAGAGTATCCCCGGTGTCCCCGAGGTGGAAAACTTTGAAGCGGACCTCAGTTTCTTCAAGGACAATCCGTTAGTGACCTGCGGTGGGGAGGACCTACCAACCTCCATAGAGGGGTATCTTGTGATATTGGGGGGTCGGACCGTTTGCTCCTCTTTTTCTCCTTCGAGCACAACTCCGCAAGCCACGTGATTGAACTAGCGTCGACGACGCCGAATCCCTGGCTTCCCACGCTGGGCAATGACGGGAATTTTGGGGAAGTGGACGATGAATGGGAGTTACGCACCCGAGGCAAGAATCGTCGGGACGGCTGCACAGGGGCGGGTAGCGGTACAACTGACGGTATAACGTGGAATGCCACTGTCAAACTGGCGTCCTAGCCTGCCTTAGCACAGTTGGCTTTTCCCGGTAGCCGTTTGGCGTCTCTCGGCACCGGACATGAGTGACATCGAGAGCAAAGAGGGGCGGTTCCTTCGGGGGCCGCTCCTTTTCATCCTGGCTTCGGCGGAGTGCCCCGAGCGTCCCAGCGGCGTTCGGGAGCAGGTGGCTGGAACTCGGTGGAGACCGTCCGCTAGATATACCAACATTCCGATGCGGCGGGGTGTATTGCGGGCCGTGACCGGCAGCGCCTGAAGGGGGTTGGTTTCGGCCCCTCGTGGCACAATCCGTGTCACAATCGTCCCGGAAAGAACAAAGGCCCGGCAACCGCAATCGGTTGCCGGGCCTTCACTTACCGCAGTGCCCCGCCAGGGACTCGAACCCCGAACCTACTGATTAAGAGTCAGGGATTTCGATGGTCTCACCACGTTTCACTGAATCCCAGATTGGTTCATAAATCCGCTAAATCACTGGGATTCAGCCACATAATCGCGTACCATGGAGTGTCAGGGCGTCCTGCTATATCCCGCGCCATTTGGACGCCATTTGGACGCCATTTGGACGCCAAGGGATCTTCGCGACCTAGATTGCCGTATCGTTGTGATCCGCTTGGCTACTGAGAGCATCCGGGACAAGACCATGCCGACGCAGAATCTGACTGACCGACTCCTCCGGAGTATCTCCGCCAAGGCCACGAAGCGCGCCGAATACCACGACCGGGCGCTTCCGGACTTTGGCGTGCGGGTAAGCGAGAGCGGACGCTGTTCCTACTTCGTACGCTACCGCACCCACCGGGGCGAGCGGCGCTGGAAGACCCTCGGGACGCATCCGATTCTGCCGCTGGCCGATGCCCGCAAGCTGGCCCGAGCGACGCTCGTGGAGGTAGCCAAGGGCCGCGACCCAGTCCTCGAGGAGCGTATGCGGCGTGAGGCGGAAACGGTCGAGGACTTCGCCCAGGTCTATTTGGACCGGTACGCGAAGATTGCCAAGCGGAGCTGGAAGGAGGACCATCGGCAGCTCAACCGAGACGTGCTTCCAATCATCGGACGTCTGCCGGTTGCTGAGGTTCGGCGGCAAGATCTGATTAGGATCATCGACCGCGTGGCCGACCGAGGGGCGGGCGTCCAGGCTAATCGGACGGCTGCTCTGCTTTCCAAGTTCTTCGCATTCGCGCGGGACCGCGGTCTGATTGAGTTGTCCCCCGCGCAAGCTCTTCCCCGCGCCATACCGGAGACACCGCGCGACCGCGTACTCGGTGCCGACGAAATCCGGAAGGTGTGGGGTGCCCTGGAACCTGAACGGCCAAGTGCGGCTTCCTCCCTTCGCCTTGTACTCCTCACCGCCCAGAGGCCGGGCGAAGTGCTTGGAATGCGACGCGGCGACCTCGACGGCATGTGGTGGACGCTACGCTCAAGCGCGACCAAGTCCGGGCGTACGCACCGAGTTCCGATTTCGCCGGTCGCCCAAGAGGTACTGGAGGTTGCCCTGTCCGCCTCGGCGGAAAAGCAGCCGGCCATCTACGTGTTCCCCAGCCCGCGTGGCAGTAGCCCGGTCCGGTGGCTGTCCCACGCCAGCGCCCGGGTACGCAAGCGGATCCCCGACGTGCCGCACTGGACCCCGCACGATCTGAGACGCACGGCTGCGACGCATATGGCTCAACTCGGCGTCTCCCGGTTCATCATCGGCCGGATTTTGAATCATGCAGACCCGAGTGTTACGTCGGTCTACGAACGACACGACTACGCTGCGGAAAAGGCCCAAGCCCTTGGAGCTTGGGGTGAGCGCGTCGGAGAGATCCTTGCGGCTGACTAAGGTGTTCGAGGCAGCGCAAGGCCAAATTGCGTGACCCGACGCAGTGGAGGCTGAATGGGAGGCCCGTGAGCCCGAGGTCGGCGGGGTTCGCCTTGAACTGGACCAGTCGGCGACCGCGGGATCCCTCAGGGTCCGGATCCTTTCTCACACCGTAGGTGGGCTACGGCATTACGGGGCGGTAGTGACTCCGGAAGGTGCTGAGCCCGGCTCCCTTCCCGTTGTCCTCTTTACTCACGGTGAGGATGACGGGGTGGCGGTCGAGTTGACGTTTCTGCTGACTCCCATCCTTCAGGCCCAGGGACTGAGCGTGCCTTCGTCGTACCGTCCTATCGGTCGGAACCCCTCCGACTCGGGAACCAGGTGTTCCCCTCCCAGGGTCTACCCAGTCTCCCTGGGACTGGGACGTCGACGATACCATGTCCCTTCTCTCTGTCGCGTTCGAGCACGTGCCGGAACCCTCTCTGCCAACGTACGTGAGACACGGAGCACGCAAAGAATTAGAGTAGGGCGAAGGCAGAGAAAACGAACATGTTGGGACTGCGAGAGAGAATGGAAGAGAATGGTAGTGCCCCTGGAACCGGGGAGGCCAAGCGAAGCGCGGCAGCTCCTGCGGACCCGGAGGTAGTAGATAGGCCGCTACGGCGGCGGTTCAGTCCGTCGTACAAGCTGCGGATCGTCGAAGAAGCGGACCGGTGCACCGAGCCCGGCGAGGTGGGTCAAGTCCTGCGGCGAGAGGGCCTGTACTCGTCGCACCTGACGACGTGGCGCAAGGCGGCGCATAGCGGGTCGCTGAAGGCCCTGTCGAAGAAACGCGGCCGCAAGCCGGAGCGAAATCCGCTGGATGAGAAGGTACGCAAGCTGGAGCGGCGAAACGCACGGCTCGAGAATGAGCTCAGGAAGGCACACCTGATCATCGACGTGCAGGGAAAAGTTGCGGGGCTGCTGGGGATAAGCCTCGACGACGGGACAAACTCTTGAAGGCGGCCGATGAGCTGGCTAAGCACGTCGGTGTAAAACCGGCGTGCGCGGCCCTCGAGGTCTCCCGATCGACGTTGTACCGTCGTCGAGGCCCATCAACCGGGCAACAGCAGCCCCGCCCGACGCCCGCCCGGGCATTGAGCGAGACGGAACGAGGCGAGGTCTTCGACACGCTGTGTTCGGAGCGGTTCGTGGACCGCTCACCCGCCGAGGTGGTGGCCACGCTGCTCGACGAAGAGGTCTACCTGTGCAGCGAACGCACGATGTATCGTGTTCTGGCCTCCGAGGTGCCGGTTCAGGAACGCCGGGCGCAGCGCACCCATCCCGAGTACAAGAAGCCCGAGTTGATGGCCACGGCGCCGAACCAGGTGTGGTCCTGGGATATCACGCGGCTGCTCGGGCCGAAGAAGTGGAGCTATTACTACCTCTACGTCATCATGGACATCTACAGCCGCTACGTCGTGGGCTGGATGGTGGCGGACCGGGAGAACTCGGCCCTGGCCGGCCGGTTGATCCAGCAGAGCTGCCTGAAGCATGGCGTCCAGCCCCGGGTCCTGACCCTGCACTCGGATCGGGGAGCTCCAATGACGAGCCAATGCACCGCTCAACTTCTCGCTGACCTCGGCGTGACCCGCTCGTTGAGCCGGCCTCAGGTGTCGGATGACAACCCGTTTTCCGAGGCTCAGTTCAAAACCTTGAAGTACCATCCCTCGTTTCCCGGACGGTTCGGGGATCAGGGCCAAGCCAAGACGTTCTGTCGATCGTTCTTCCGCTGGTACAATGCCGAGCACCGCCATGGCGGCATCTCGATGCTAACCCCCGAGCAGGTCCACTTCGGGAACGCCGATCAGGTCATTGCCGGCAGGAAATCCGTGCTCCGCGAAGCATGGGCCGCTCATCCCGAACGCTTCGTCAGAGGTGTGCCGAAGCCCAAACCGCTCCCGGAGGCCGTCTTCATCAATCCTCCCATCCCTTCCCTCACCACACAGGACATTGCTCTCTAATTAATCCCGTAGAGTGTCCCATTGTCGTTGACAGGTTCCGGAACTGGATGAGGAGAGGGTAGCGATCCTGGGGTCCAGTCGGGTAGGCGCGGTAGCTCTCCTCGCCGCCGTGCGCGATCGGAGGATCGATGCCGTCGTCGAGTGTTCTTCGGCCCGACCGACTTTTTCGGTGAGTACGCACGTGAGATCTCGAGGAGGCGCTCGAAGGCGAGCTCCGCGATCTTCCCGGTCTCGAGTACTTCAACGAGACCGTCATCCGGCCCGGTCGCACACGTCCCCAGTTCCCCACGGCCCTGGGCTGTCCATCCGGTCCCCGGTGCTACCTCCGTCCGTTAGAGGCTCTCGCTCCAGACACAGGGCATGCCTGGCACACATCGGGTGGGAAGGGGGCTCACAGGCTCAGAGGCCTCCCAGGGTAAGCCTCGTCTCTTTCCTGCGATCCCCGCCGGATTTACCCCCGTCGCGTCCGGATAGCTTTAGGGCTTTTACCGAATTCTTGCCGGCTCACCCCGCGGTCATGGGCCTTCTATCTCGATTCCTGTTCGTCGGGCCGCGATTCGCCTCCGGCTTCCTTCAGATCCCGCCTCGCGACGGACACCCTTGCCCTCGGCTATCTGGTTCGGTGCTACCTCCGCCCGTTAGAAACTCTCACTCCAGACACGGGGCATGCCTGGCACAAAACCCGAGAGCTGAGAGCTAGGATCAAAGGCATCATAGGGGCATGGCGACCGCTACCGGTACCGATCAGCAGCTAAGCAGCCCGAAGACGAAGAGGCGTTCTCCTCCGGGAACGGGTGCGCGTTCATCATTGTTCGCGCAAGGAAGCAACCCACCTATCCAAGAGGAGAACGCCGATGGAGAGATATATCGGACTCGACGCACACGCGTCGAGCTGCACGCTGGGGATCGTAGGACCCAGCGGAAAACGTTTGGGCTCGCAGGTGGTGGAAACGAACGCGCGGGCGCTGATCGAGGTGCTGCGAGGGATTCCGAGGAACCGGCACTTGTGCCTGGAAGAAGGGACGCTGTCGGGGTGGCTGTACGAGGTGCTGGAGCCGCACGTGGAGGAGCTAACGGTGGCGGGGGTCGGCAAGAGCCGGGGCCCGAAGACCGACAAGCTGGACGCGTTTGCCCTGGCGGAGAAGCTGCGGATCGGATCACTGGAGACGAGGGTCTACAAGAACCGGGGCCAGTTCAGGCGGCTGGGGGAACGGGCGAAGAGCTACGACTTCCTGGTCGGCGACACGGTGCGGGTGAAGAACCGGCTCAAGAGCGTGCTGCGCTCGAGAGGAGTGGCCTACGGCGCGGGGCGCTCGGTCTACTTGAAGCGCGACCGGGAGGAGTGGTTGGCCAAGCTGCCGGAAGCGAGCAGGACGACGGCCGGGTTGCTGTACGAGGAGCACGACGCACTCGTGGCATTGAGGGCGAAGGCCGAGAAGGCGTTGCTGGCGGAAGCACGCAAGCATCGAGAGTGGCATGTGCTGAAGACGTGCCCGGGTCTGGGTCCGATCCGGACGGCGGAGCTCCTGCCGGTGGTGGTGACGCCGTACCGGTTCCAGAGCCGGAGCAGATTCTGGGCGTACTGCGGACTGGGCGTGGTGATGCGGAGCTCGTCGGACTGGGTGCGGGGTCCGGGTGGGCGGTGGGTAAGGGAACCGGTACAGCAGACGCGGGGGCTGAATCGGAACTTCAACCACACGCTGAAGCGTGTGTTCAAGGGCGCGGCGACGACGGTGATCGGTCGGGCCGAAAACGAACCCTTGTACCGCCACTACGAGCGACTCCTGGAGGGGGGCACGAAGCCGAATCTGGCGAAGCTGACGATCGCGCGTCAGCTCGCCTCGATCGTGCTAGCGGTGTGGCGCACGGGCGAAGCGTACGACCCCAAGAGACTGGAAGCGACGGAGTAAACCGGGCCGGGATCGGCGAGCGTGGGGTCGAAAGCGGTCACAACATGGGGTCCGACGAAACGGAAGCGAACCGGTTACAGGGGACAGCATCCATACACACCGTGGGCCGGGGCAGAGAGCCCAAGCCCCCACTCAAAGGCTATGCACCCCTGGAGAGCCGAACGAAGCGATGGGCCACAGAGTCCCAGATAGAAGGATGGTTCCCGCTCCAGAGCGGAGAACGCGACGGCTGTGAACGTCTTCCGGACTGCGATGCGGACCCTGCGAGCGCACCCCTCCCCACCCTGAGTCGTCGACCGGGCAATCCAAACCATGCGGACGCCGACGGTCAAAAAATGAGCCGACGGCGCGTGGGGAAGGTGCGTCTTGACCGCCAGCCCCATAGAAGAAGGGTGTGTAAAAAGAGAGGCGACGTACCTTTGCGCTGAGATTTAAGCCAGCGAGCCCGGGTGAGCGCCCGGGGAAAGGAACGTCGCCTCATGAGAGAGGATATCGCGGGACCCCAGGGTGCGTCCAGCAGGCCGATGTGGGAGACGCTCGAGGGGATGGTTAGGGAGAAGGCGCAGGAGTTCATCCAACAGATCATGGAGGAGGAAGTCACGGAGTTGTTAGGCCGGAGAGGTCAGAGCGCAGGAGTACGGTGGACTCGGTCGAGGGCTACCGCAACGGATATGGAAAGCCGAGGCGGCAGAAGCTGGCAGATTCGTATCTGATTGGGGTAATTGAACTTCCGGGCATACCGGACCGGATTCCCGCTGTTTGACTCCCGCCGATTGGATCAGGCGCGAACCTTGTGGCGGCTCTCCAGAGCCTTCCTGAGTTGTACCTCGTCGGCCTGCTGGTAGCACCGGAGCACGGTCTGGGCCTCCTTCCAGCCGCCGAGTTCGCAGAGCACCTTGAGCGGCAGGTCCATGAGATCGCAAGCAAACTTCCGCCTGAGCGAGTGCCAGCCTCTTCCTCGCATGCGCTTCAGTCCCGCGAGCCGCTCGGCCCTGTTCCACCAGACATAGGCCCGCGCGCGGCTGAAGCTCGTCGAGGGATCCCAAGGCGCGGGCAGGACCGGCGCGTCCCCGTTCCCAGGGTTGATTTGCCGTGCCTCTTCCAACACGGCGAGCGCCTCGGCGGTGACCGGCGTCCGGTGCTCGTAGCCCGGTCTTCTCGTGCTCTGCGCGCCACCGCACCACTCCGCCTTCGAATGTCGATGTCCGACCATCGAAGCTGGCGGATGGCGCCGATGCGGTGCCCCGTCTCGTGCGCGAGCACGAGCGCGACACGGAACCGCCAGTCGACCGGGTCGGGACACCTCGGAGAAGCGCCTGGTATTCCTCCTCGGAAAGGACGACCCGGGTTGGGTTCTTCTCCGTGGGTGTCTTCAGGCCCTTCAGCGGGTTCGAGCTTCGAGGAGCGGTTCGGCCTTGCTCGTCCCTCGACTTCACGGCCCAGTTGAGGACCGCGAGCAGGAACTTCAAGTCGCGTTCGATCATCCGGTCGGCCACCGGCTTGCCGCTCGGCCCGGCCCTGCCCGCGCGCCGCTCCCGGATGAAGCGGTCCCAGTCGCGCTGGGAGAGCGTTGCGGGCTTCCGGTCCCTGCCGAAGCAAGTCGAGGAACATCCTCATCGCGGCCCTGTCGTGCAGCCGCGACTGCCCACGCTTGGCCGGCGTCACCTCTTCACCGTAGATGTCAAAAAGCGTCTCCAGGGTGAGCGGCTCGGACTCGGCTTCCGCCTTGCCCTCGATCTCCGGCCCGAGGTAGCCAGCGGCGAACTCGTCCGCCTGCCGCTTCGCCCGTCTCCAGTCGCGGTGCTTCAGCGACCTTGTGAGCCTGCGCCCGTTGTCGCGCCACTCGATCTGGAACAGGCCGGTCTTGGGATCGGGAAAGACCCGTACCCGGTTCCGGCCCCATTCGCCGGCGCCGTAGGAGCGCCGGATAGGTTTCGTGCGTGCCATCATTCGATTCCTCCTCGATGATGGACTGCACGATCTGCGCGTTGGGAACTTCGCCTCGGCGATGCTTTTCCACCAGTAGCGGTGTGGCTGGCGCCTGGGTCTTCCGTGGCAGGTGCGAGCGGGCGATCCTGGGCGCGCCGGGCCTTCCGGCGTTGGGGATCTTGCCGTCGCGCACGAGGCGGCCGAGATGGTCAGCGGAGTAGCCGCTCTCCCTGGCGGCCTCCGTCAGCGAGAGGGTCGTCTCGTCCCTCTCCCTGAGCGTGGTCTCGAGCTCGGCCACGCAGCTTTCGAGCGCGACGGCCGGCGTCTCGCCCCCGTACTGGCGGAGCGCCTTGGCCTGCGTCCGCCAGGTAGCTGGCAGGGTCTCGACGGACGCGCCGCGAGGTGTGCGCGCACGGTTGGGTCGATCTCGTCGGCCCGCCGCCCGCCCGGTCTCCGCGTTCATTCCCAGTCGCCCTCGGCGAGATCGACGCGCAGCCCGAGGTCGGTGAGTCCGGCTGCACGAGCGACGGCGTAGATGGCGGCCGCTCCCAGAGCGGTGCCGATGATGGCGAGCGTAGCCGGCCTCATCGGTCCAACACCCTTCCTGGAAGGATCGATGGCTCGGGAGCGACCCCAGGAGGGCGGGGGCAGGTGCGCAAACACACCTGCCTCCGAACCCGTACCAGGCCCTCGGACTGGGGGGTCGCTCCCGTCCCGGCCGGTGCTGCCCGTGCGGCGCCGGCCGACGCGGCCGCGAAGGCGCAAGACGTGGCCGTGTCGTGGCTTACTCCGTAGCACGCGTGCGCATCGCCGGAGGGCCAAAGTGCGCATCGGCCCCCCGCGTCGTTTGCGCACTCCAGTGCGGCCGTAAGTCGCGCGCCGGTCATCGCTCTGCTCCTCCTCGTTCTCCTCGCCCGTGACGAAGGCTTCCGGACGCCGGTGGCCTCGGGGCGGAGTCCGAGGGCCGCCCGAGTCCTGCTCGTAGGCGGCCATGAAGGCCAGAATCCGGTCCGCCGTCCTGAGCGACGGCGAGCGTCCCCGCTCGATCTGGCGTAACAGGCTCGGGTCGCCCACCGCCTGCATGCCGAGCGTCGTCGGCCTCAGGCCCGTGCTGCCCAGAAACGCGTTCAGCCGTGTGTTGAATTGCTCCTCCAGGGTCTGCATGAGAGCCGTTCCAACCGTGTCATGGCCCGTAACGTTGAAGGGGCCTTTGCCAGGAAGTCAACTCTTAGGAAATCTCCTAAGTGTCCGTGGTGCACGTAGTTATCCGACGTTGTCCGGGAGGCTCTGGAGGCCGCCGCCAGTGCAGTGGCGCACGCCCCCGCGAGGCAGGGGATGCGAGGCCGGGGGGGTGGGGTGCGAGGCTCGACCGGAAGGTCGGCCCGGGCACGGCCGACTTGGCGTCGCCCACACGGAAATGACAGGTTTCACATGCCGGGGCGCGGGGCGGTCGCCGAGCGGGATGCCGTGCCTGCCGCGGCAACGGATCAAGGGCTTCGAGAGTCGCTCCGAACAGGACGACTCTTATATTTTTGGCTCGATTTGTGACGCGGAGAGAGAATGACCTGACCCCTGAAACGAGACCAGGTGCAATGTTAGGATCGACCTGGTCTGAAGCTTTTCAGCGAGGAGGTCAGGATGGGAAGGAAGCGACACACTCTGGAGCAGATCATCACTGCACTGCGGGAGGCAGAGGTCGGTCTGGCCCGCGGCAAATCCGTGAAGCTGATCAGCCGGGAGCTCGGCATCACCGAGCAGACGTACTACCGGTGGAGCCCAAGGAGGTCGCCAAGGCAGCCTAACCGAAGCATCGAGGAGCTTCCTCTCACTTTTACACACAACTCGGGACTTGACCCGGCAACCGAAACGGGGTCGGTTGTGGCTCAACGATGGCTCGTGCATCCGGCTCAGGCCACTGCATAAGAATCACGTGTGGTCCTACGACTTCGTGAGCACGCGGACCCATGACGGCCGAGCGCTGAAGCTCTTGACCGTGCTCGACGAGTACACGCGGCGGTGTCTGGCGATCAGGGTCGGTCGAAGGACTCGATCCGATGATGTACTCGAGGTTCTCGCCGATCTCTTCGCTCGGCACGGTCCGCCCGAGCATCTACGCTTGGACAACGGGCCGGAGTTCACGGCGAAGTTGGTGCGCAGGTGGCTGGCCAGGTTGCGGGTCCAGACCCTCTACATCGCGCCGGGCAGTCCGTGGGAGAACGGCTACAACGAGAGCTTCAACGGCAAGCTGAGGAACGAGTTCTTGAACGGAGAGATCTTTTACACACTGCCCGAGGCCGTCGTACTCGTCGAGCAGTGGCGGCGGGTGTACAATACCGTTCGACCCCACAGCGCCTGCGGCGGTCTACCCCCCGCTCCGGAAGCATTGAAACCATCACCTTGGTTCCTCAGAATGCCTCAGCTCCAGGGACCGCCAATGGCTTCAGGTCTAACATAGCAAGTGGTACCGCAGGAGGGGGTACGTCAGCCCGTGTCAGTAACTTCTCGAAAAACTCGTTGGGGTCGAGCTCCAGTGCGGCCTTGGCGGCCTCGAGCTCGGCCTCGGCCAGATCGATGAGGACCTGGAACTCTGAGCTGGCCACATCGGTGAGGGCGCGGATTCTGTCATCCGTCACCCGATCGGGCCGGATCACGGCCATCAGCGACATGCTCACGGCCTTGTGGCCGAAGATGATGGCCCGTCGGAAGTGACCGTTCTGGAAGGCTTCGGCCGAGGCCGCAGCCAGGCGCGCGGCCGTGTCCAAGAGGTGCTGCTGGCGCTCGCTTATCTCCGTCCCGTTCAGGAGACGGTTCGCAAGCTCGACGGCCTTTTCGGCCATGGCCACCACCAACCGAGCACCCTTCTCCGGATCGCCATCATGACGCCTGACGCGGCTCCGGTCTGTGCGCCGATGCGCATCGATGACCCGCTTACCGGCGGTCACGTCGTCGCCGCGATCGCGTGCGTCCGTCGCGTCGTCCAAGAACCGATCGATGTCTCTTGCCAAATCACTGGGACGATCGAAGTCGACCGTATCACCCGCCGCGAGCAGCCGGCGCACGTCCCGCACACGATCTATGAAGTCGTCCAGGCTGGAGCGGTCCCGCCCCCTCGCAAGAGCCCGGCCCAGCGCATCCCGCGCCCGGTCGCCGAGCGAGCGAACCCGCTCGTAGTCGCCCCGCGTCAGCTCGACGCGGGCCTCGTTGAAGAGGCTATCGGCCATAGAGATCTCGACGGCGGCCGCGGCCGTCATGTTGGCACTCATGGAACTGGATACGTCTTCGATGAGGGCCGCGGTCAGATCGGGATCTGTAGCCATCTCGATCTCCACGTCCTCCATCGGAGGTAATTCGTCGAAGCCCAGATCGCTGGGCGTATCGGTGCACCCGCTGACGTAGAGTGCTCCCCACAAGAGGAAGATCAACATCAGGAATCCGGCGGCTCCGCTGCTGGAAGCTGGCGCTCTGTACATGGTTCTCTCCTTGAAAAAGCAGTGTGTTTCCATATCGAGGCTGGGAACTAGACGAGGGACGCGTCGGAAGGGTCACATCGGGTCACTCCCGAAGCCTGGCGTTACCGGCTCCGGCCTGGACGAGTTCGAACAGCCAACCGACGTCGCCATCGGGCTGAACGGGGATATCTATGTCGCCGACGGCCACAGAGGCGGGGGTAGCGCCGAGGGCAACGTGTACGGCTCCGAGTATCTCGGCACCGTAAGGAAATACGTTTAGGAACTAGACACCGGGACGAGAGCGGTATGGGCTCGGGGTAAACCCAAACACACGGGAGTTGAAGGCTAGCAGGGGGCTGACGTCGTTTAGGCTTTCGAACTCGATCTGCCGCAGGGACCGGTCGTTGCCCAGCGGCGCCCCAGAGCGTAGCGTGGGCGGTCATGGTGAACGAGCGACACAGAGCCCCGATCAGGGAGAGGGAGGCGTCGAGGTGAAATCAAGGGGAGATGCGCTTCGGGACTATGTCATCCGACGACTCCTCCTCATGATTCCGACCTTTCTCGGTATCACGTTGGTGACCTTCACGCTCCTCCAGTTCGTTCCGGGCGGGCAGATCGATCAGATCCGGATGGCTTTGGCCGGTGCTGGGGGAGGTGGCGAGGTCGGGGGTGGGGGCGGGGCCATCGCACAACTCGACATCCCCGAGGAGCAGCTGGCGCAGCTCACCGAGTACTACGGGTTCGACGAGCCACTCCCGGTGGCCTACGCCTCATGGCTCTGGGATGTCGTTCGACTCGACTTCGGAGACTCCTTCCGGTACAGCGAACCCGTGCTTCGGGTGATCGGGGACCGTCTCCCGGTTTCGATCTACTATGGACTCATCACGGCGTTCCTCACCTACGGGATCTGCATCCCTCTCGGTATCCTGAAGGCGATCAAGCACCGGACGACCGTCGACAACCTGACTTCAGTCCTGATCTTCGTGGGCTACGCGATTCCGGGGTTCGCGCTGGGGGCCGTGCTCAGCAATCTGCTCGCGGTGCGGTTCGAGATCTTTCCGCTCGGGGGATTTCAGTCAGTGGGCGCCGCGGAGCTGTCGTTCCTCGCTCAAGTTTGGGACGTCGCGTGGCACTCGGTACTCCCGCTGATCGCTTACCTCGCTGGCGCGTTTGCAGTCACCACCATGCTCATGAAGAACAGCCTCATCGAGAACATGAGCGCCGACTACGTCAAGACGGCGCTCGCCAAGGGGCTGAGTTGGCGACGGACCGTGTTCGTCCATGCCCTGAGGAACTCGCTGATTCCGATGGCGACAAGCGTGGGAACGCTCCTCGGGATCTTCATGACAGGCAGCTTTCTGATCGAGCGCGTGTTCAACATCCAGGGGGTCGGACTCCTCTCCTTCGAGGCGATCCAGGCACGTGATTTCCCTGTGGTTCTGGGCTTTTTGGTGATCTCGAGTGTCCTACTCATGGTAGGGAATCTGGTCTCGGATCTTGCGGTGGCCTTCGTGGATCCCCGCGTCCGGTTCGAGTAGACGAGGCCGGGCCGATGCAGTGGATCAAGCTGGACCCCATCACACGTAGGCGGCTGCAGCGCTTCCGGCGGATCAAGCGGGGGTACTACTCCTTCGTCATTCTGTCCGTCGCGATTGTCCTGTCGGTCTTCGCACCCTATCTGGCCGAGAGCAGGGCGCTGCTCGTGTGGCATGGCGGGCGGCTGTTCCTCCCGACGTTCGAATACTTCGATATGGAGACGTTTGGCCAGGAGCCGCCGCCAGCCTGGGGGATCGCCGACCTGGAGACCGAGTATCTGCGTCTGAAGCGCGAGTGGGCGCTGGAGCGGGAACTCTACGACCGTGAGCTCGCCGAAATCGCAGACGACCCCGCAGCGCTCGCGGCGCTCGAGGGGCGATATCCGCACCGAAGCGACTTCGTCATCATGCCTCCGATCCCCTGGAATCCCTACCAGAACGACTTCTGGTACAACGAAATCCTGAACGAAATACAGGGCCTCATTGACGCAGGGGATGTCCAGGGGGCGGCTGCGTTGGCGCGACGCGACCGGATTGTCGAGCTTGCCGATGCCATCGAGACCGGCGACATCGAAGGGATGATGGCGGATCCCGAGCGCTCGCCCACAGGGGATCTCCTCGGCCTGGCACGCATCGGGGCGATGCCGGCCCTCGCGAGGCTCGGCGCGGTGCCTCCCACCCCGCCCGATCTCACGAGACGGCACTACTTAGGGACGGATTCACAGGGTAGGGACGTGGCATCGCGTCTCCTTTACGGATTCAGGATCTCGATCTTTTTCGCACTCTTCCTGGTGCTCGTCGGCCAGGTGATCGGCACCTTCGTAGGGAGCCTACAGGGCTACCTAGGGGGTCGCTTCGACATTCTGAGCCAACGCGTGATCGAGGTGATGATCGCCGTACCGTTCCTCTATGTGGTGATCATAATGGCCGCTCTCGTAGCGCCGACATTCTGGATGCTTCTCGGGATCATGGCGCTGTTCCAATGGATCGGTATCACCTTCTACATGCGCACGGAGATGTACCGGGAGAAGACCAGGGAGTACTGCCTCGCGGCCCGCTCGTACGGCGCCTCACATCTCCGAATCATATTCCGTCATCTCTTGCCGAACTGTCTGACGCCGCTCGTGACGTTCACCCCGTTCGCGATCGTAGGGGCGATCTTCGCATTGACCGGCCTGGACTATCTGGGGTATGGCCTTCCGCCACCGACTCCCAGTTGGGGAGAGTTGATCGATCAGGCGCTGCAACTGGAGAACCGGGACAAGCTCTGGCTGATCCTCGCGCCCTTTGGATCGCTGACGGTGACACTGGTGCTGGTCGTGTTCATCGGCGAGTCGATCCGGGAAGCGTTCGATCCCAAGCGGTACGCCAAGTATGAGTGAGTCGGAAGGAGGAGGGATGACCGAAGGGAGGATGACGATGAAGCGAAAGAGCTGTGTCGGCCTCGTGGTTGCCGCGGCCATCCTGGGGGCCTCCGGTGCTCAGTCTCAGGAGGTGGGCAGCGACGGCTCGGTCACCCTCCCCGACGGGATCGTGTGGGAGACGAACAACGACGATCCGCTGATCGGCTCTCCTGATGCGATCCGCGGAGGGACCTTCCATTATATGTTGGACGCATACCCACTCACCTTCCGCCTCATGGGACCCAACTCCAACGATGCCTTCGCGGGTTGGAACCGGGCCTTCACGATGGCCTTCCCGCTGGTGGGACAGCACCCTGTCACAGACAACTTCATCCCCCTGATGGCGACCCATTGGTCCGTGCAGGAGGATCAGAGGACCATCTATTTCAGATTGGACCCAGACGCACGGTTCAGCGACGGAGAGTCGGTCACCGCGGACGACTACGTGTTCACCTGGAGGATGTTTCAGTCCGAGCACATTGTCGATCCGTTCTATAACAGCTATGCAGAGCAGTACTGGGAGTCCGTCGACAAGATCGATGACTACACGTTGCGGATCGTGGGAACCCGACCGAGCTGGCGACCCCTCCCCGACTATGCAGGCCTCTGGCCGACACCCTCCCACGCCGTGGTTCTCGATGAGGACTGGGTCAGCCGAACTACAAACGAGTACCAGGTCGCGGTCGGCCCCTACGTAGTGTCCGACGTGGCCCGCGGGGAGTCCGTGACCTTCAAGCGCCTCGACGACTGGTGGGGAGACGGAAAGCGGTACTTCATCGGGCAGTACAACTTCGACGAGATACGTCTGCGCGTGATCCAACGCGAACGGGCTTTGGACTATCTGCGTCTCGGGGAGCTCGACCTGATCCTCGAGAATACAGCGAGGACCTGGAATGAGGAGTACGCCTTCGAAGCGGTCCGCAACGGTTGGCTCAGACGGGCAAGGGTCTTTGTGGAGAATCCTTCCGGGGTTTACGGGCTCCACATGAACCTGGAGGCTCCGATCTTCCAGAACAAAGACTTCAGGAAGGCGGTGCAGTACCTCTTCAACTTCGAGAGGCTGAACCGGAACCTCATGTTCGACGAATATTTTCGCCAGATCTCGTTCTTCGAGGGAACCGAGTACGCGAACCCGAATCTCGAACCGTACGTTTTTGATCCGATCCTGGCCCGCGAGTACCTCGAGCGTGCGGGGTACCGTCGGCCCGACGACATCCGCAGGGGGGGCCTCTTTAAGAGCCTCTGGAACGTACTCCGCGGGGTCATTTTCACTCGGTCGGATGCCGACGCTATTCTGGTGAACGAGCGGGGCGAGAAGGCCAGCTTCACCGTGATTTACGGGCAGCAGGGCCTGGGCCGTCATCTCACCGTAATTCAGCAGGAGTACCGGCGCGCTGGAGTGGACATGCGGCTTCAACTGCTCGAGCCCGGCGCGGCATTCGAGCGCGGACTCGAGCGCAAGTATGAAATGACCTTGACGGGCCGGACGGCGGGTCTGTACCCAGCTCCTCGCCAATACCTCCACACCGAGTTCCAACGCGAGACGAACAACAACAACATCTGGGGCTTCGGGACCGCGGAAGTGGACGAACTCATCCGGATCTACGAAGAGGACCTCGACCTCGGCGCCCGACTCGATGCAGTGCACCGGATCGACGAGATCGTAAGTGAGGAGGCGTTTTACATTCCCTTCTGGATGGCTCCCTACATCCGGATCGTGCATTGGGATTACCTGCGGTTTCCCGAATTCTACCTCCCCCGCCGCACACAGAGCATCACCGATTGGATGGTCTACTGGATCGATCCCGAGCGCCGGGCCCGGCTCGAAGAAGCGATGGCGTCAGGGGAAGCGCTCCCCCTGGACGAGGAGCTCGACAAGGACTACTACGGGATTCGCGAGCGCTTCCTGCCGTGAGTCGATCCGAAGGCGAAATGCCATCCTCCCCGGGCGAACCGGGGTCCCAAGCCGGTCTCGCGGATCCTCCGCTTCTCGAGGTCGACCAGCTCCAGGTCGCCTTCGAGACGGAGGACGGGCTCCTCCACGCGGTGGACGGTGTGTCGTTCCAGGTCGACGCGGGTCGGACCCTCGGGATCGTCGGGGAGTCGGGCTGCGGGAAGAGCGTTACCGCGTCGTCCATCCTCCGGCTCGTCCCGAGGCCCCCCGGTAGGATCCTCGGGGGGGAGATCCGGTTTGCGGGCGCCGACATTTTGGGACTCACCTCCGAAGCGCTGTCGAACGTCCGGGGGAAGGAGATCTCCATGATCTTCCAAGACCCCATGACCTCTCTGAACCCGGTGTTCACGGTCGAGAGACAGATGGGGGAGGTGCTGAAGCTCCGTTTCGGACTGGAGAGGGCAGAGGCGCGCAAGCGCTCCGCGGAGATGCTCCGAACGGTGGGGATCGCGGATCCGGAGGAGCGCCTTGCCGCGTATCCGCACGAGCTGTCGGGAGGGATGAAGCAACGGGTCATGATCGCGATGGCACTTCTCTGTGAGCCGAAGCTCCTCATCGCCGACGAGCCCACAACGGCCTTGGACGTGACGATCCAGGCTCAGATTCTCCGCCTGATCAAGGATCTTCAGAAACGCACCGGCGCCGCCGTCATCTTCATCACCCACGACATGGGCGTCATTGCCGAGATCTGTGACGAGGTCGCCGTCATGTATGCCGGGCGGGTCGTGGAGCAGGGGGACGTCGTGGAGATCTTCGAGCGGAGCAAACATCCGTATACCAAGGGTCTGCTCGATAGCATCCCAAAGAAGGGCGTCTCGAAGAAGTCCGAGTTGCCCACGATCGAAGGCCTGGTCCCGTCCCTACTGGATCCGCCCGAGGGCTGTCGGTTCGCCCCGCGCTGTGCGAAACGAGAGAGGGTCGACGAGGCCGATCAAGGCCGATGTTTCGGTGAGGATCCACGGCTTCGCTCGGTGGGCGACGGCCTCGTGGCGTGCCACTTCCCCCTCGGGGGAGCTGAAGTCACGACTGGAGAGTTGGTCGCGCCCACTCCGGGAGGTGCCGGGTGAGCGCGAGCGGGAACGGCGACGATTCCATCCTCGTGGTGGACGGGTTGAAGAAGTACTACCCGGTGCGGGGGGGTATCCTGGGTGGGAAAATCGGCGAGATCCGTGCGGTGGACGGTGTCTCGTTCACGCTCCGCAGGGGCGAGACACTGGGGCTGGTCGGGGAGTCCGGCTGCGGCAAGTCGACGCTGGGGCGCGCCCTGAACCGCCTGGAGGAGCCGACCGAGGGCACAGTCATCTTCGAAGGGAAGGATCTCGCGCACGCCTCCGGGAAGGAGCTATTCCGCCTCCGCCGCGACATCCAGATGATTTTCCAGGACCCCTACTCCTCGTTGAACCCCAGAATGACCATCGGCGAGATTGTGCGCGAACCTCTGCTCGTCCACCGCGTCGGCACGAAGGCCGAGCAGGTCGAGAGGGTTCGCGAGCTCCTCGAAGTCGTCGGGCTCCCGGGGGACACGCTCGCGCGCTACCCCCACGAGTTCTCTGGCGGTCAGCGGCAGCGGGTCGGACTCGCAAGGGCGCTCACCCTCGAACCCAAGCTCGTCATCGCGGACGAGCCCGTCTCGGCGTTGGATGTGTCGGTGCAGAGCCAGGTGCTGAATCTGATGGTCCGCCTGCAGAGGGAGCGGAATCTGACGTACGTCTTCATCAGCCACGATCTCTCGGTGGTGGAGTACATCAGCGACACGATCGCGATCATGTACCTCGGTAGGATCGTGGAAGTGGGACCGGTCGAGACGATCTTCGAACGGGCCGCTCATCCGTATACGAGGGCGCTCATCGAGGCCATCCCGGTTCCCGATCCCCGACGCAGATACGAGGCGGAACCGCTGGAGGGCGAGGCGCCGAGCCCCGTGTCACCTCCTCCGGGATGCCCTTTCCATCCGCGTTGTCCGTTCGCGATATCCGCGTGCAGCGAGGCGCTCCCGACACTCGAGGCGGTGGGAGCTTCAGAGGGAGAAGGCGGGCGCGAGCACTTGGTAGCCTGTATTCGAAAAGGCGAGATCTAGGCCTCGCTCTGGGTGGGTCAGTCCCCCCCCGGTCCAGCGCCCTCGCGTCCCTCGCGGTCGACCTCACGGCTGCGGAGACGGATCGGACCGCGGTACTGGGATCCTCAGCCCCCGTCGGGGTGTTGGGTTGTGGCGGTCACACCCTCCTTCCCCCGCTCCTAGGCACAGGCCGATCATGTCCACGCCTTCACCGATAGAAGAGTTTCCGTTCGGGACCCGCCTGAGCCTGACGCACCTCATCGACTTCTGGGAGCGCGAGGACGGGGACCCGACCTCATTGCATGCGCCCCTGGCCAGGGTGATCGTCGAGAGGCTCGCAGAGGCTCCGGAGCTCCGAGAGATCATCGACGACCGCTCGGCGCTGGAGCCGCACCGGGAGCTCATCGACCTCATGATGACCGCCGTGGTTCCGGCGGGTCGGCGTGACGACTATTACGCCGCGGCCGGCGAGCCCTTCAAGACACTCTCCCGCTGTTTCTACGAGACGCCAGCGTGGCGGCGGCTAGGGCTCGGCGAGGCCGAGCGCGTCAAGCATCAGCTCAACATGCCGCCGGAGCAGTTCGCCTTCGGAAAGCTCATGTGGGTTTCTGCTCCAGGAGTGGGTGGGCGTCGAGGCGAATCTCCAGCCCGGCCTCGTCATGACCGTACACGACGAGGAGGTCGGGCTGGACAGGCACTTCTCGTTGGACGTCGACCCTCGGTTCACGTCGGTGAGGCTCGTTCGTGACATCGAGAAGCCGTCCTCGGAGGAAATCGCACGCCTGCTGGCCGAGCCGACCGACATCGACCTCTGGACCGAGATGCTCCCTCCGGACGCCTTCGAGTTCGATGGAATGACGGTGATCACAGCGGTGGACGTGACGCCGCACGAGGTGATCTCGCGACTCAAGAACGACCTCATCGAGAAGGATTCGATGGCGTCGCCCGAAAAGGTCGATCGCCTCCAGCATCGGCTCCGCAATCTCCTGCGTTGCCCGGAGCTCAGCCTCGGGCTGATCGCCTTCGACCGGCGCGCCGACGTCGAAGCGATCGAGGGAGCGAGGGCCGTGGGCAAGAGCCTGCTCCTCTGCGAGGAATGCGCCCCCGCGTGCCCGAACCGAGCCGACTCCTACTACGCGGGAGTCTTCGAGGGCACGGACCTCGTCATCGTTCAGGACCTGAAGAGGTCGAGAATACGCACCGGCTACGAACACCACCTGCGAAAGCACGGGCACCGCAGCCTCCTTCTCTACCCGCTCCACGTCGGCGACCAACTGGTTGGGCTCATGGAGCTCGCGTCGCCCCACCCCGGTGACCTCAACGCCTTCAATGCCCGGCGACTCTTGGACGTCGTCCCGCTCTTCGCCACCACACTCAAGCGCAACCTGGACGAGCTCGAGGATCATGTGCAGGCACTCATCAAGCGGAAGTACACGGCGATCCACTCGTCTGTCGAGTGGCGTTTCCGCGAAGCCGCCCTGCGTTACCTGGAGAAAAAGGAGCGCGGGGAGGTGAGCCCCGAGCTCGAGCAGATCGTCTTCCATGACGTGTGCCCGCTCTACGGCCTGGTCGACATGCGCGACTCGTCGCGGATACGGAACGAGGCGATTCGGGCGGACCTCAGCGAACAGCTCCAACTGGCCCTGGAGGTGATCAATGCCGCCGGGCAGATCCGACCGCTTCCCGCGCCGGAAGAGGTGGGATACCGGCTGGCGCAGCATCTCGACCGCATCGAATCCGAACTCAGGTCGGACGACGAATCAGGCGTCTTGGAGCTCCTCCGGCGTGACGTGGAGCCGCTATTTGGACAACTCGAGACCTACGGAAGTGATGTGGCGGAGCGAGTGGCTGCCTATCGCGGGGCGCTCGACGCGGAACTGAACCTCGTCTATCGCCGCCGCAAGGAATTCGAGCAGAGCGTGGCGGCTTTGAACGACGCTATTTCGATGACGCTGGACGCGGAGGAGGAGCGGGCCCAGGCGCGACCGTTCAACTGAGCGCCGAGGTGCGGGACCAAAACGCCAGGGTCATGGCTGGGGCCACCGTGACCTGGACGAGTAGCGCCAGCTCGATGGCGACGGTGGATGCGTCGGGCCTCGTTACAGCGGCGGGCAATGGGACGGCGACGATCACGGCGTCCGCCGAATCGGCATCAGGCTCTGCGGTGGTGACCCTGATAGCTACAACTATCAGGAGCCAATCCGTAATCTACGCGATTATTAGTGACTGAATTGTGAACATTCGGGGGATTTACATGTCATAAGCGTGACATGCGGTCCGAACGGCGCTATCCTTCCACTTTCCCGGCGGTCCGGTCGAGCCCGGCCGGGACGCCTCACCCTTCGGCGGGGAGTGGAGCCCAAAATGAACGATCCGGATCGAAGCGGGCCCGCGAACGGTCACGGCGACGACCGCGCCTCGCGGCTGAGCGCGGCGATCCTGAGGATCAGCCTAAGCCTCGACCTCGCCACCCATGGCAGGATCGGTAACTCCGATGGCCCCTTCAGAAATCCAATGACTCGTCACCGAACCCTCATCCGCCTGTCCGCAGCGCTGTCGGGTGTAGCCTTGGTGTGGGTGTGTGGCGGCGACAGCCCAACCGTGCCTCCGGCGCCAGAGCCCGCCCGTCCGACGACGGTCACGGTCAGCCCGGCCACGGCCGAGCTGACCGCGTTGGGCGCGACCGTTCAGCTGACTGCGGAGGTGCGCGACCAGAACGCAAGGGTGATGGCTGGCGCGACCGTGACGTGGACGAGTAGCGCCAACTCGGTGGCGACGGTGGACGCGTCGGGTCTGGTGACAGCGGCGGGCAACGGGACAGCGACGATCACAGCGAGTTCGGGCGACGCGTCAGGTTCCGCCGCGGTGACGATTACGGTAATCAACACGGACCGTGCGGCGCTCATGGCCTTATACGAGGCCACAGGCGGACCCGACTGGAATTTCAGCCGTAACTGGTTGACCGACGCTCCACTCCGTGAGTGGTACGGTGTGGGGATTAACAGCAACGGGCGTGTCCGATCGATTGAGCTTACAAACAACAACCTGACAGGCTCCCTCCCACCCGAGCTTAGCCGCCTCACCGAGATGTTTTTCCTATCGCTATACAGCAACGAAATAACCGGCCCGATCCCGCCCGAACTCGGCAACCTCTCCGATTTGGGGTACTTCGTGTTGTCTTCCAACAACCTGACCGGCCCGATCCCGCCTGAATTCGGAGGTCTCGCCAACCTGAAGACCCTGGAGCTGGCCGTCAACGACCTGACGGGCACGATCCCGCCCACGCTGGGCCGCCTCACCAAGCTTACATACCTGGACGTGGCCTACAACGATTTGACGGGCACGGTGCCGCCGGAGTTGGCGGGGATGACAAGTCTCGAGTCCATGATCCTGGCGAATAACGCCGGGCTGCGGGGAGCCCTTCCGGCCAGCCTGACATCTCTCCGCCAACTCAGACAGTTGCGGGCGGAGGGTACCGAACTTTGTGCGACCTTCGACGCCAGCTTCCTGGGCTGGCTGAACGGCCTCGACGAATCGCTCGTGGCCACCTGCGCCAGCCCGGGTTGGTCCGATGCGTACCTGACCCAGGCAGTGCAGTCGGCGGTTTTCCCGGTGCCGCTCGTCGCGGGCGAGGAAGCCCTGCTGCGCGTGTTCGTGAGGGCGACGCACGCTACCTCCGAGGGCATTCCCCCCGTCCGGGCCAGATTCTACCTGAGCGGAGCCGAGAGGCTTGTCGTGGACATCGCGAACCAGTCAACCGTCATCCCCACAGAGGTTGACGAGGGCGACCTCGCGAAGTCGGCCAACGCCGAGATTTCCGGGGACATCGTGCAGCCGGGCCTGGAGATGGTGGTCGAAATCGACCCGGACAATACGCTCGACCCCGGGCTGCTCGCAGTGAAGCGGATCCCCGAGACGGGCCGCATGGCGGTCGATGTTCAGGCCATGCCGCCCCTTGATCTCACCCTGATTCCGTTTCTGTGGGCTTCCGCACCGGACTTGTCCGTCCTGGACATAACCACGGGCATGGCCGAAGACCCCGAGAACCATGAGTTGCTCTGGGGCATACGCACATTGACGCCGGTCGCGGGTCTGGAGGTGGATGCCCACGAGCACGTGGTGAGCACAAGCAACGAGACATCCGCGTTGTTGCAGCAGGTCGAGATGATTCGGGTCATGGAAGGGGGGACCGGTCACTACATGGGCACCATGGCAGGATATATTACAGGCGCCGGCGGAGTGGCGTATACTCCCGGCCGGTCGAGCTTCGCGGTCCCGAGGTGGTGGGAAATGGCTCACGAACTCGGGCACAACATGAAGCTCTACCACGCGCCGTGCGGAGTGTACGAGCCTGCCTTCTCGTTTCCCTACCCCGACGGTTCGATCGGCAGATGGGGATACGATTTTCGCGATGGCGGTGTGCTGGTGGAGCCCTCCACGCCGGACATGATGGGCTACTGTTCGCCTCAGTGGATCAGCGACTACAACTTCACCAATGCGCTACGCTACCGGCTGCAGGACGAAGGGGGTGCCAACACGACAAACGTCGCCGCTCGGGCGACGTCCCTCCTCCTGTGGGGCGGTGAAGACGCCGACGGCGAACTCTATCTGAACCCCGCCTTCGTGGTCGACGCCCCGCCCATGCTCCCCGATGCCGCTGGTGAGCACCGGATCGTCGGCCGGACGGCCGACGGTGACGAACTCTTCTCCCTCGGCTTCGCCATGCCCGAGACGGCCGACGGTGATGGCCGTTCGTCCTTCGTCTTCGCTCTCCCGGTCGAGCCCGGCTGGGCCGGCAACGTGGCAAGCATCACGCTCTCCGGGCCGGGCGGTTCGGCCGCGCTGGACAGTGACACCGACCTTTCAATGGCCATCCTGCTCGATCCGGGCACAGGACAGGTGAGGGGCATCCTGCGCGACCTGCCTCAGGCGGACGCGGGGGCGGCTCTCGCCCCTCAGGCGGGTCCCGACAGCCTCGACGTGCTCTTCAGCCGTGGGATTCCCGATGCCGCGGCCTGGAGCCGGTAAAGACGCGGCACGAAGAAGGCATTGTGGATCGTCTCACCGTCGGTCAGCGTCACCACGCGTAGGATGCGGGGCGCGGTCTCGCCGGGGCGTGTAACCTCGCCCCAGAAGGTCGAGAGACGTGATGATCTTCTTTTGCTCCATCCACTGATTGACGCCGAACTGGTCGCGCAGATCGCTGCCCTTCAGTACCAGGAATTTCTCGTCGAACTTCTCTATGAGTTCGCGTTGCCACTGGAAAGCGAGGTTGGCCGGCGCAACGATGAGGATGCGTTCGGCTAGACCGCGTAGCTGCAGTTCGCGGATGAGGAGGCCCGCCATGATGGTCTTGCCGGCCCCAGCGTCATCGGCGAGCAGAAACCGAACCCGTGCAAGCTTTAGGAGATGATGGTAGACCGCTTCGAGCTGGTGGGGCAGCGGATCGACCCGAGAGATCGAGAGGCCGAAGTACGGGTCGAACTCCCAGGCGATACCGAGTGCATAGGCCTGCAGACCGAGACGCAGGAGCGTACCATCACCATCGTAGGCGAAACCCGGCTCAAGGATGGTAAGGGAGGTGAGATCGTCGGCCGTCAGCGTGACTTTTCGGAAGCGTTCAGTCCGGGTACCGACGAGGCCGACGGTCCAGGAACCGCTTGCTCCTTCGCGGGCGGTCTCCACGCGCATCGGCTCGCTGAACAACGCACCAGTGAGGATCTGGTCCGGGCTAATAGAAGGATAGGTCGTACGGGTCATTCTGACTTCACATCCACTGGCTCGATTTGAAAGTCGTCACAGCGTTTCTCAACTCGAAGCTTGCGAAAAAACTAGGGGGGGTATGACAGGCTCGGGTGGGGGGGGGGTCGGGCGCAAGTCGGTGGAGGAATGCCAGAAGGGCGGGGAGTTGCGGTTGAGCAAGTTGCGGAGATACGATCGTATCGGTAGTCCAGCCTGATGAGCCCGCTGTCAACCAGAGAGGACCCGTCATCCGCCACCGCGCACAGTCGCGAAACGAGGTCCGCATGGTGACCTCTTGGTGACCCCAAGCGATGACCGTCGGAGAGGGGGTGACGATCATTGTTCTAACCGATTGGGGTAACACCACTTATTAAATCGGGACGGCCGGATTCGAACCGGCGACCCCCTGAACCCCATTCAGGTCCTCTGACCTGACCCCCTGTAACGAGACCAGGTGCAATGTTAGGATCGACCTGGTCTGAAGCTTTTCAGCGAGGAGGTCAGGATGGGAAGGAAGCGACACACTCCGGAGCAGATCATCACTGCACTGCGGGAGGCAGAGGTCGGTCTGGCCCGGAGGTTGGGTCAATAGGTGTGTAAACGTATCAGGCGGCATTCTTCCGCTGTTGGGTTGAGACGGGCTTTCCGTCTTCGAACTTCCTTGCTTCAAACACGTCCTTGAGGAGGTGAGGAGCGTCGAGCCTTCGGAACCGCTTCTCGGCCACCAAGAGCAACTTCCAGATCAGCGCCGTAGCGCTCTCGACCCGCTTGAATCGCTTCGCCGCCGTCGTCCTGAGCCGTAGCGCAGCGAACGGGCTCTCGACCACGTTCGTCGTGCGTAGATGCTTCCAGTGATCCTCGGGGAAGTCGTAGAACGCCACCATCCGCTCCCAGTCGTCCTCGAGTACGTCCACCGCCTTCGGATACCACGGCCTGTAGCGCCTGGCGAACACTTCGCGGGCCTTCACAGCCTCGGCCCGGCTCGGTGCGTAGACCACGGCCCTTCGCCTCAGCTCTGCTCCCGCTGCGGCAGCCGGTCCAGACGTTCCTCATCTTGTGGTTCCAGCACCGTTGCTCGCCCGCCTCAGGCCATACCTGCCGTACTGCGCCCCAGATCGCCGCGTTACCGTCCGCCATCAGAAGCCGGGGCGCCTCGATGCCGCGTGCCTTCAGATCCCGCAACACCTCGGACCAGGACTCGACCGACTCTCGGTAGCCCGATCTCAGGGCCAACACCTCCTTCGTCCCGTCTCGCATCGCGCCCAGCACCACCAGCAGCGCCGCCTTGTCCCGCTCGAGCCCTGCCTTCACGTAGATCCCGTCCGCCCATACGTAGACGACCTCACGGCCCTCCAGGCGACGCTGGCTCCATTCCTCGAACTCCGCCGTCCATCCCGCCCGCAGTCTCCGAATCGAAGACTTCGACAGCGGTGCCCCCTCGCCTAGCAGTCCCCGCATCGCCAGCTCGAAGCCTCCCTCTGTCAGTCCGTGCAGATACAGCTCCGGAAGCAGAGCGCCCAGCTCCTTCGTCCGCCTCGCGAACAACGGCAGCACCCGACTCTCGAACCGCTCCTCGACGCCCCGAACCCGAGGGCGTCGGAGTGTGATCGTGCCCGAGCTCATCGCCCACCGTCTCGGCTTGCCATATCCGTTGCGCTAGCCCTCGGCCGAGTCCACCACCCTCCTGCGCTCTGACTTCTCCCGGCCTAACAACTCCGTGACTTCCTCCTCCATGATCTGTTGGATGAACTCCTGCGCCTTCTCCCTAACCATCCCCTCGAGCGTCTCCCACATCGGCCTGCTGGACGCACCCTGGGGTCCCGCGATATCCTCTCTCATGAGGCGACGTTCCTTTCCCCGGGCTGTCATCCGGGCTCGCTGCTTTAAATCTCAGCGCAAAGGTACGTCGCCTCTCTTTTTCCACACCCTTTGATCCTAGCTCAATGCTATTTACAGGACATCTTGTGACGGGTTAACATGTTTCCTATTCGGATGTTTCAGGGCTTGTATGCGCAATACGGTGAGGCAGCACCCGAGTCGATCCAGGGAAGGTTGAGCGATCGGCGTCGTTGACGACGACACGCGAGTTAGGTGTGATCTAGGACCAAAAACCGGGAATGCGAAAGGACCGCCACCATGAATCGAGCACTGTCAGCCGTGGCCGTGACGCTTCTTCTTCTCCGGCCCTCGGTGGCCCTCACCGCGCAAGACTCGAATGGCTGGGTGCCCACGGGATGGGAGATCTCCCCCTACATCGGCCTCTTCGACGACGTGCCGGAATTCCATCCGGGCGGCAGCAGCCCCATCTTCGTCGACCCCGCCCGGAACATCACGGGCGGCGGGCATGTCGCCTACAACTTCGCCTCCGGCTTGTTCGCTGACTTCGAGGGCGGGTACATGCCGTTCGACATGAGGATCCCGACGAGAGGCACGGTGGACTTGGACCTGGCGTACTTCAGCGGAGGCGTGGGATACAACCTACCCCTGAGCGGCCGGCTTCAAGCCTACGGAGTGGTCGGCCTCGGAGCTGCGCACTGGAGGCCTGGAGAACTCGACCCCGAGACGGACGTCAGCCTTGTGTACGGCGGCGGGGTGCGACTCCGCGTGGTGCCTCGCCTTGCCCTGCGGGTCGAGGCGCGCATGCACCAGACCCCCGGCGCACTGGCGAATACGGCTGCCGAACTGGCCGGCTCCGCAGCCCCGTCGGAGACCTTTCGGGGTTGGGGGCTCTCGCTCGGTGCCTCGTACTTCCTCGGAGGAGAGTCGCAGCGAGACGGGGACGGAGATGGTGTGCTTGATGGCCTGGACGCGTGTCCGGAAACACCCATGGGTGCTGGTGTCGACGAACGGGGGTGTGCGCTCGACTCCGATGGGGACGGGGTGGCCGACCACGCAGATCAATGTCCCGGAACGCCGGCCGGCGCCGAAGTGGACGAGAACGGCTGTCCGACGGATGCGGACGGCGACGGCGTCGTCGATGGTCTCGACCGCTGCCCGAACACACCCTCCGGCGCCGAGGTGGATGCGGCCGGATGCCCTGTTGTCGTCGAGCCGGAGCCGGAGCCCGAGCCAGAGCCCGAACCGGAGCCCGAGCTCATCTTTGGAAACGTCCACTTCGCGCACGATTCCGCGGAGCTCGACGCCGCAGCGAGTTCGATCTTGGACGAGTCCGGAAACGCGCTGTCGGACCGTCCGAACGAGCGCGTCCGCGTCGTCGGCCATGCCGACTCCGTAGGCCTGGAGGACTACAACCAAGTACTGAGCCTGCGTCGCGCGCAGGCGGTGCGAGACTACCTCGCAGGCAACTTCCCGGCGCTCGACGCGGATCGCTTCCGGATTGCCGGTGCGGGTGAATCTCAACCCGTAGCCGACAACACCACGGAAGACGGACGGCGCCAGAACCGCAGGGTCGAGATCCTGCCCGCGGGTACGCGATAAGGATTCCGACCGGAGAACACGGAGAACCGCCCCGGGCGGGGACAGTCGCCTCCCCGCCCGGGGCGTTGCCTTGAACTGCCCGTCGGACGAGCTTTCTCTTCCTCTGCAACTGACGGCGCGGAGTCCGCTAGAGGGTCCTTGAGGCAACAGTCTTCGGCCAGCTTGCTAGCCGGAATGCTGCTATGAGGGGGTATAGTGCGGCAGGCGGAGGCGGATCTGATCGGGTAAAACCGTCAATTGTTCAGCGCAGACACGCCGAATCTCGGGAGTACCCCTGCTCAGCGCTCTGCCTTGAGCCTTGCCATCGCCCTCTCGACGTCGGCCTTCGCCTCGCTAACAAGCACCACCTGGTCCCGGAGGTCTGGGTTGGCCGCATAGGCATAAGTCGCGCTGATGGCGAGGATAGTAAGTACAAGCACGCCAATCCCTAGCGAGTACTTCATCGTCTGGCCTCCCCTACAAATATGGGCACCCCCGGCATCTCCCGGATTGGCTGCCTCTTCCGTCCGAATAGACACTGACCTGACCCCCTGAAACGAGACCAGGTGCAATGTTAGGATCGACCTGGTCTGAAGCTTTTCAGCGAGGAGGTCAGGATGGGAAGGAAGCGACACACTCTGGAGCAGATCATCACTGCACTGCGGGAGGCAGGAGGGGCTGAAGGTCCCGGAGCGGCAGCCGAAGCGAGGTCGGCTGTGGCTCGACGACGGATCGTGCATCCGGCTGAGGCCGCTGTATCGGGGCCACGTCTGGTCGTACGACTTCGTGGCCTCGAGGACGCACGACGGGCGTGCGCTGAAGCTGCTGACAGTGCTGGACGAGCACACGAAGGAGTGCCTGGCGATCGTGGTGGCTCGCAAGATCCGAGCCCATGACGTGCTCGAGGTGCTGGCCGATCTGTTCGTCCGACACGGGCCTCCCGAGTATCTGAGGTCGGACAACGGACCGGAGTTCACCGCGAAGCTCGTGCGGCGGTGGTTGGGGCGCGTGGGCGTCGAGACGCTCTTTATCGAGCCAGGCAGCCCGTGGGAGAACGGCTACAACGAGAGCTTCAACGGCAAGCTCAGGGGACGAGCTGTTGAACGGGGAGATCTTCTACTCGTTGGCGGAGGCGGCCGTGCTGGTCGAGCAATGGAGGCGCGAGTACAATACCGTCCGACCCCACAGCGCCTGCGGCGGCTTTCCCCCGGCCCCTGAGGCGATTAAGCCGTCGCCCTGGGTCCTGAGGATGCCCGTCCTTCACGGCCCTCCACAGGTGCTGGGACTAACATAGGATGTGGTACCGCTCTTGGGGGCAGGTCAAGGGAGGTGGGCATGCGGGTGGCGGTGAAGATCGAGTTGCCGGAGGCCGACCGGAAGAAGCTGGAGCGATGGGCGACGTCGCGGAGCGTGGCGGTGCGGTTGAGGGAGCGGTCGCGGATCGTGCTGCGGGCCTCCGAGGGCCTGACGAACAAGGAGATCGCGCGGGAGCTGGGGATCGACACGAACAAGGTGAGCCGGTGGCGCAGGCGGTACGCGGGCGAGGGGTTGGAGGGGATCGAGAAGGAGCATCCCCGGGGCGGCAACCACGGAGGGAAGGACTCGCCCGCGCAGGCGGAACTAAGGCGCAAGGTGATCGAGTGGACGACGCACTGGTCGTGCCGCTCGCTGGCGCGGGAGTTGGGGACCTCTCACAGCTTCGTGCACCGGGTGTGGCGCTCCTGCGGCTTGAAGCCGCACCTGGTATGGACGTTCAAGCTGAGCACGGATCCGCGTTTCGAGGAGAAGCTCATCGACGTCGTGAGCCTGTACCTCGATCCGCCGGGGAACGCGGCGGTGTTCAGCTTCGACGAGAAGAGCCAGATCCAGGCGCTGGACCGGACGCAGCCGGGGCTTCCCTTGAAGAAGGGCCGGCTGGGATCGAACGCCAGGGGCGGATCTTCCTGCACTTCACGCCCACGAGCACTTCGTGGCTCAATCTCGTCGAGCGCTTCTTCTCCACCCTGACGCAGAAGCGGATCCGCCGCGGCGTGTTCACTTCCGTCGCCCACCTTGAACGATGCCTGAAAGACTACCTTTGAGACATACAACCATAGTCCGAGGCCGCTCGTCTGGACCAAGTCGGCCGCCGAGATCCTCGAGAAGGTCGACCGGGCCCGGCAGGCCATGGCCGCTGCCGCCTGTTAACCCACCATTATGTTTAGGACACTACACTAGCGGTGGAGCGCTCCGGCTCGAAGAAGGACCATGACAGCGCTCAACGCAGACGACGATTGGCTCCTCCGTCCGCCGCGATCAGCGTCTCCAGGCCGCGCCTTCGGGGATTCCGCGGCTGAACAGCACCTCCAAGCCCGGTCCCGCGGCGCGACCCGTCGCATCCATGGCCGCCTGGGTTGGGGGCGGCACATTCCGCAGGATCCCCCGCACTTGGCCGGTTCGCGGGTTGCGCAGGATGGCCATCGGGAGATTGCTCTCCCCGTCGAGTGTGACGGAACCGCCCGGGCCGGTGAGCGTTATGCTTGCCAGGTTACCCTCCCATCCCGGCCGCACCGGGAGAACGAGTGCAAACGACGAACTACCGTCGCCGTCGGCTGTTTCGGGCATGGTGAAGTTGAGGGAGAAAAGCTCAGAGCCACCGTTGGTCCGGCCGGTGATCGTGTGTTCGCCCGCAGAATCAGGCAGCGCGGCCGGGGCGTCCACTAAAAAAGCGGGTTCCAGAAACGGCACGCTGTCCGCGCCGACCCCGCCCCACAGGAGGAGCGACCGGGTGGTGGCAGCGACAGCCACAGCCGCCGGGGGACCCTCGTCAAACAGCCGATAGCGCAGCGCGTTGGTGAAGCTGTAGTCGCTGATCCAGCGCGGGCTGCAATAGCTCATCAGATCACGCCCTGTAGACGGGTGCACCAGACTGCCGCCGTCGCGGAAGTCGTAGCCCCAGGCGCCGGTAGATCCGTCCGGATGGGGATACGAGGGATCCGGGCCGCGAGCGCCTCCGCACGGCGCGTGGAAGAGACTCATGTTGTGGCCGAATTCATGCCCTATGGTCGTTGGGGAAGGAATCGAGAAACTCACCCTGCTGGCAATAAACGCGGCTCCGGCCGCGCCCGTCACGGGCTCTGGCATCATGCCCATGTAATGGCCCGTCCCGCCCTCCATGGCCCGGATGGCCTGCGCGTTGGCACGCAGGCCGTACCCGTTGTTGCTCGAACTGATCACGGGTTCATGGGCCTTGACGTCCAGATCGCCCACTGGCAACAGCGTACGCGTTTCTTCGAGCATTTCGTGGTTCTCGGGATCGGTGGCGATGGCCTCAATCAACTCCACGACCGACCGATCGTTGGTCTGGGTCCATACGAACGGGATCAGCGTCAGGTCGAACAGGGGTACGGAACGCACACCCACAGCCAAGCGGCCCGTCTCAGGGATCCGCTTCGCCACTCCCAGAGCCGGGTCCAGCGCCCCTTCCGGGTCAACCTCGATGACCATCTCGAGCCCTGGCCGAATCACCCCGGCTGGAATCTCGGCGTTGGCCGATTTCGCCAGGCTGCTCTCATCCACCTCGGTCGGGATCGGTGTGGATTTGCCCGGAATGTCCTGCATATGCGTCTCGCGCCCGTTGACGAAGAACCGGGCACGGACCAACGGGATGCCCTGGCTGGTGGCTTGGTTGGCCGTCGGGAACACCCGCAACAGCGCCTTTTCGCCCGCGACTAGCGGGACCGGGAACTCCCGCGACTGCACCGCCTGGGTCAGGTACGCCATCGGCGGGTCTTCAATGCACGGGTTGATCCGGTGCTTGTACACCCGTTCAAGCCATGTCTGGAAGCCAGCGTCCGCTGGGGCGCATAGATCCGTGTTCACGGTCAGCAGGATGTCGAGGCGGGTGAGGTTTGTCAGTTCAGCCGGAAGGGCCCCTTCCATACCGCGATTGTTCGAGAGGACCAGCTGCTTGAGGCTCGACATACGACCGAATTCAGGGGGGAGCGGGCCCGTCAGGGCGTTGTTCTCTAGGAAGAGTTCCTCCAGCGTGGACAGGTTGCCGAGTTGGGGCGCGATAGGACCCGTAAGGTTGTTCTCCTCGAGCCATAGTTCCGTCAGACTCGCAAGGTTACCGAGTTCGGCCGGAATCGGGCCTGTGAGGTTGTTACTCCTCAGCGTCAACCTCGTCAGGTTGTTCAGGTTGCCCAACTCCGGCGGGATCGTTCCCGTCAGGTCATTGTCATGAAGCAACAGCTCCCTCAGGTTGGCGAGGTTACCGAGTTGGGCCGGAATCGGGCCTGTGAGGTTGTTATACCAGAGGATAAGGCGCGTCAGATTGCTGAGGTTGCCGAGTTCGGGAGGGATCGGGCCGGTGAGGCCACAGTTGGAAATGTCGAGCAACGTCAGGCTTGGCAAGGTAGCTCAGTTCCGGGGGAATCTGGCCGGAAAGGCTGTTGCTCGATAGATTAAGCGTCGTCAGACTGGCGAGCATCCCGAGTTCCGACGGGATCGGACCGGAAAGGTTGCTGCTGCCCAAGGACAGTCCGGCCACCTGGCCCTGGCCATCAACCCTGACTCCGTACCACTCCCCCAGCGGCGCATCGGTCAGCCAGTTTTCGTTGCTCACCCAGTTCTGTCCGTCGGTCGCCTGGTAGAGCGCCACCAGCGCTGCCCGGTCTGAGGTCGTCACCGTGATCTCAGCCGTTCCCGAAGCCCCGCCCGCGCTCGCCGCGATCGTCACCGTCCCGTTGCCCGCCGCCGTCACCAGACCGGATCCGCTGACCGTCGCGATCGAGGTGGTGCTGCTCGACCAGGTGACCGCCGCCCCCGCCATCACCTGCCCGTTCTGGTCGCGCACTTCCGCCGAGAGCTGCACGGTGGCGCCCAGGGCGGTGAGCTGGGTGGTCGCGGGCGTGACCGCCACGGTCGTCGGCCGCGGGGGTCGGGGGGTCGGGGGTGCCGTGGTCCCGTCGCCGCAAGCGTACGCCCAAAGGGTGGCCGACAGCGTCGCTGGCACAAGGATGAGGATTCGATAGCGGCTCATGCACCCATCCCCCAACGCACCGCAAGCGAGGCTTCGGTGCAATTTGAATTGCGGCAAGAGTGGGCAGCGTAGAGCCGGGGAAGGACTGAGACGAGGCCCGAGTCAATCCCAAAGCTAGTTGAAACTCGAGTGACCTCGGGACGCTCAGGCTGCGGCATGAGTCTGGCTATCGGGATGGATGATCCCGAGTTCCTTCTGAATCGCGGCACGGAGCGACGGGAGGTGGCGATAGCCGAGTAGCCTCCTGAGCCGAGGCTCGATGTCGATGAGCGCGGCGGCGAGCCAGCGCTGCTTATGGTTCGAGTTTCTCCATCGGTCGACTCTCCCACAGCGCTGTTCGGCTTGAGCGTTCACGGATTCGAGAACGTTGGTCGTCTTCAGCGAACGGCCAACCAGCGGGAACACGCCGAGTCGATGCAGGGTCAACGTCTCCTCGAACCCTTCGTCCAGGCTCGCAACCGCCGACTGGTTGAGCTCGTCCAGCTCAGCCCGCATCGCTTTCAGGTCCCGCTTCGCCTCCTCGTAGGTGGGCCGCTCGTAGGCTCGCTGCAGACGTCCACGCCAGGCCTTCTGCTCGGTGCGTGGCAGGTACGAGACCACATTCTCTCGCTTGTGCCATTGGCAGCGCTGGATAAGCACCTGGCCCCGGAACACCGTCGTCACTGCCGACTTCAGCCCCTTGGCGCCGTCGATCACGACCAGCGCTCCGGCCGACAGATCGAGTCCCCGATCCTTCAGGGAGCGCAGAAAGCTCGTGATCACCCGGGCGTTCTCCGTTTCCGTCTGCACGAATCCCGCAAACACCTTGTCTCCCCCCATCGTCACGGCTAACGCGACGACGATTTCGTCATTGGCAAACGTCTTGCCGTCCAGGAAGAGCGCCACGACGTCGAGCTCCGTAAGCTCACGTTCCTGAAACGCCTTCAGCTGCCTGGCGGTCGCCTTCTTGAACTCCCGCGACACCGTCGACTTCGACAGCCCGATCGCCCCCGGCACTGCCTCCACCGCGGCCTCGTAGTCACGACACGAGATCCCAAGCAGGACCTTGCGGAACAACCCCTCGTCCACCTCGCCCGCCGCCCAGTGCAAGCGCTCGTACGACTCCAGACGCGCCTCTCCCTCCAGACCTCGCACCCGAGGGACCCGGACCGGATGACGCTGCCCGCCCAGGCGTACCGAGCCCGGGTTGCTCCCATGCCGGTAGATCACTTCTCCTTCTCCCTTGCGGGCGTGCCTCGGACCCGCCAACCGCTCGACCTCTTCGTCCAGCACCCGCCCCACCTCCGCCAGCCCAAGCGGTATCAATTCCTGGATCAATTCCACCCGCATCTCGGTCCTCAGCGCCTCGATCGCTTCCCAGTCCAGTTCACTCGGCGCACCCATCCTTCGGTCCTTCTTGCCTCGACGTACAAGCTGTGGCACTCTCTCCATTGGTGGCCTCCTTCCTCTCATGGTTCGGTGTTGTGTTCCTCACACCCACCTTACCCGAGGTCGGAGGTCACTTCAAATTCCAACTAAACTTAGGACACCCTCCGAGGCCCACCCATATGAGCAAGTAGACGCCGAGTCGATCATTTCCGCAATGCGCTGGCCGGGAACATGGCGAACGGACAGATGGCCATGCCGCGATGGAGAAGGTGGTTGCCTTACTCAATCCCTATCCGGAACCGAACTCCACGCCGTGAGCCCGCCACGTCTCCGGATCCCAGCCAAGATGCGACATGTGTCGTGCCGCCGTACACCGGCAGAGAGACCGTGGACAGCCCTCGGAGGCCAGTTCCGCTGCCAAAGCGGTCGCGCTCGGGCTCGGCCACGATTCGGAGTGTGCCGCCGCGTATGAAATACCCCGATGGAACGCACTGCGACCGGCCGCGATTAGGCGCTGCGGGGAGCACCTCGAGCGTGTTTGGCCCACGCAATGTTGAAGTGCGCCGTGGAAAGGCGCGTTTTCCTAGTGGGTGCGAATCCCACCCAGCGACTGTCGCTTCCGCTGGTAGCAGCCAGATGTCAACGCCGGTTGAAAAAGTTACAGATGTTGGAGTGAACCCCTGTAGGTGGACAGGGGTTCACTCCAAGAAGTGGGAAATTTTCACGCGCCGCTAATACCTTCAACCGCCTCGCGTCACTGACCTCAAGGCCCCCGTACTTCTTCTTCCACCGATAGAACGTGTCGTGGCTGATCCCGTGGCGTCGGCATACCTCTTTCGTCGCTCCGCCCGCCTCCGCCTCCCGTAGGATCCCCATGATCTGCTCTTCCGTGAACCTACTCTTCCTCATGACTCCTCACTTACTCTGAGGAGTCAGAGAATAGCTAGCTCAGCTTCCGGGTGTCACGTCACCCTGAGGAGCCTCTTGAGTTCCTTGGATATCGCATCGGCTGGAACTATCGCCCGACGGACGGAAGCCGGTACATCGGCACGCGACCGAGCAGGGCGAGCGTTCAGAGCATCTGCCGTAGGATTAGTGAGCAAACGGCCCGGCGGTACCAGGGTTGGCGAGCAGAGGAGGTCGTAGGGCGCCTCAATCGGATGATGTCCGGATGGGCAAACTACTTCACAATCGGGCAAGTCAGCCCGGCCTACGAGGCCGTAGATGCACACTCGACCCGGCGGCTACGGCGAAAGCGAAAGCGAAAGGTGAAGAAGAGGAACTACGTGCCATTCTTCAACACACGGCTGTACCACAGCCTGAGACGCCTTTCGTCGATGCCGAGGTACCTTCCGTGTGCGAAGGCATGATCCCGACTGAGAGCCGGATGCGGGAAATCCGCACGTCCGGTTCGAGGAGGCAGGGGCTGGAACCGGGTCTATGGGAGACGATCTAAGCACCGACGCGAAAGCGTGCGGAGGACGCCGCGTACCCCTAAAGGGCACCGCGCCAGCCCCTGACTCTACCGCCCCTCTTCTGAGATCTCGTGCCGATTTGCCTCCGGCTTCCTTCAGATCCCGCCTCGCGACAGCCACCCTTGCCCTCGGCTATCCGGTTCCGTGCTACCTCCACCCGTTAGAGACTCTCACTCCAGCCACGGGGCATGCCTGGATCGGGATAGGGGAGGACCGGCGATCCCGGTCCTTCCCCTCCCACACCACCAGGCATGCGGGTCCGCACCTGGCGGTTCGGTGAGTTGAGGTCAGTACGGCGTGAGCCGGGGCACACCCAGCTCGTCGAAGTACGCCCCTGGCAAGGCCGTGTGCAGGGCGTGGTGCGCGGCCACGTGCCACCAGCTTCGCGCGAACCGAGCAGCTCGCCAGGCGAGGTTCTCGCTCACACCGCGAGCCCTCAACTCCCGGTACGCTGTCCTTCCCCGTTTCCACTGGCGTAATTGCAACGTACGCAGCCGGCGGTGGATCCATTGGTCCAGGTCTCGGAAAACCCCCGGTGTATCCGCTAAGCCGAAGTATGCCTTCCACCCCAGCACGTAGCGCCGTAGCTCTTCCGCCACCTGTTGCAGGCTCCGCCCGCCACTCCGGCTTGTAATCTGCCGGACTCGCTCCTTGAACTTCGTCAGGGCCTTCTTGCTGACCCGGCGCTTCACGACCTTCCCTGCCGCTACCCAGAAGCTGTAGCCCAGGAACTGTCGATCCCACACTCGCGCCACCGCGCTCTTTTCCTCGTTGACCTGAAGCCGAAGTTTCCCGTACAAGTGCCTCAGCGCCTGCATCACACGTTGTCCTGCCCGCCTCGACCGCACGTATACATTGCAGTCATCGGCGTACCGGACAAACGCGTGTCCGCGTAGCTCCAACTCCTTGTCCACTTCGTCCAGGAGCACGTTCGCCAGCAACGGCGACAACGGTCCGCCCTGAGGCGTCCCCATGTGCCGCTCCATCACCACCCCGTTCGCCATGACTCCGGCTTCCAGGTAGCGACGGAGGATCCGCAGCATCGCCTTATCCTCGATCCGCTTTGCCAGCCGCCCCATCAGCACGTCGTGGTTCACCCGGTCGAAAAACTTCTCCAGGTCCACATCCACCACCCATCGTCTCCCTTCCTGGATGTATTGCTGCGCTTCGCGCACCGCATCGTGTGCTCGGCGCCCAGGCCGGAAGCCGTGGCTGTGCCGACTGAACGTCGGGTCGAACCTCGGTTGCAGCACCTGCAGGATGGCTTGTTGGATGAACCGGTCCAGCACGGTCGGAATCCCCAACTCCCGGACCCCTCCCCCACTCTTCGGTATCTCCTGCCTTCGTACCGGCTTCGGTTGGTAGGTCCCCGCCAGCAACCGCTGTCGGATCTCCCCCCAGTGCCTGCGCAAGTACTCTGGCAGCTCCTCCACGCTCATCCCGTCGATGCCCGGACTGCCCTTATTCTGCCGCACGCGTTTCAACGCTCCTACGAGGTTGGCACGCCCGACCACCTCCTCCATCAGGAGATGCTCGCTTCCTGAGCGCTCGTCTCCATGGGCCACCGTTCCGGCTTCGCCACTCCCCTCTACCTTCGGGGCTTCACCCCTATCCTCCAGCGGGAGCTCCAGTTGCCTGGACTCCTGGCGCATGGCCTTCTCGAGATCCACGGTCGTCACACTCTCCTCTCCGTTCGGCCCTTCGTCCGACAAAGCTGGGTCCAAGCGCATCATGCACTTCGTCGGCCTACTATGGCCTCTGCTGACTTCTCGCTCCGCCGGCAGGCCCAACAGCGCAATGCCGGCGTCGCCCTTTCAGGCGTCAGGCGAGACCTCCCCGGGTAAGAACGATGACCTTCCCCGCACAATCGCCGGATCTACGCCGCTTCCCCTTGGTCGCAGGAGCTTCGCGGTCAGTGGTCCGCTCGCCCCGGTCCGCAGCGCCTCGTATCCGGTTCCTGTTCGTCGACTCACGGGTTCGTTTCACGCTTCGTTCAGCGTACGCCTCACGACGAACGCCTTGCGCTTCCCTTCGGTCCCTGCGACCAGGTTCCGGGAGGACTTTCACCTCCAAGTCATCGCCCATGCCGGGCCCACCACAAAGCAGAAGGGCCCGGCCTTTCGGCCGGGCCCTCCCGGTTCACTGCGAGCTGAAAGCTCGCGGTGGTCTAAAGGTTAAGGTTAGGGCGCGGTCGTATCGATCGGCGACTCCCGTCGACTCCAGCAGCCCTACGTTGTTGTCGTTCACGGCGATCGCACGGATCATCGGAACCTCGTTGCCACCGATCCCTGGCCTGGTCGCCATATTCAGCATCGTCCCGGGCAGCGTCACGGAGTACGTCCACGTCCGGTTGCGCGCGTTATCGTCGGCCCCACCGACGCGGCCGCTGGTCCCGCTTGCATCAGAACCGACCCTCCAGGAGACGCCGTTTATGTCCGTGACCCAGAAGTCCACCCTCTCGAACGGATTGCTGAAGGTGCCCGACGCTGTCGGCTTGGCTCTGACCTCGATCTTCACCGAGGTCTCGGCGTCATCATCATCACACTCCGCAATGCCGCAGACACGCGTACACGCCTACGATCGTCGCCCTGGGAACTCGAGCGTGAAGCCGTCATCTGCACTCGTGGCCGGGAAACCATCATCGGCATCCGGGGCGTCATCCACGGTGAATGTAGCGGGCATGCTCGTGTATTGGCCTGTGTCTGGTCACGGACGGCCACTGTGGCCCCGCTGAGGGCCTGGACAGCATTGCCCTCCCGCTCTGCAGACCCGCGTACGTATCCACAGTGGCGCTGACCGTGTGGTTCCGGTACGTCAGCGACGAGGCATTGAACTCATCGACTGCTATGGGCATGCCGATCCCGATGCTGAGGACCTGGGCGAAGTTGACCGCACCATAGTAGTCCCGAATCGACAGATTGTCGTTCAGGAAGGAAGCCCCGTCGAAGGGCTTGCCGGCTTCGATGACCCCCGGAACGGAGGGAGCCGTCGCTGTCGCGACGGCCGTTGTCATACACGAACGTATGGCTGACCGCATCCGAGCTGTTGCCGGCCGCGTCCTGCGCCATCCCCGAGAGCGTGTAGTACGCCACACCCGCGCCAGTCACTAAGGTGACATCTTCATCGCTGTATGGCCACTGTCTTCGCAGTCGTCATCGACATCGCCGCGTCAGAGACGTGCCCGTCGTCTCCGATGGGGGCACTCGGTCTTGGAAGCCGTCCGCCTCTGGATCCCTACCAGTAGGCTACCGAGGCCCCCGTCCTGGACCAGTCCGGAGTTGCCGACGTTACTCTCGTCGTCCTCGGCTCGAACACGAACGCGTCGGGGATCTCGAGGTGACGGTTATCGTCGTCGTAGTCATCCGCGAACTCGATCGTCGGATCCGTGGTGTCGACACCGAACTCCAGGGTCTGCCCACTGACGTCCGTCAACAGGATCCGTGGCGTCGTCTGGAGTCTCGTCGTAACCGTATACGTCCGGCGTCATCGCATCATGTCGTGGTCCACCAGCGCATCGGCCCCTGCCGGCGCGGCGCGACACGTGGCGTCGTCCGCATCCGGGAGCCCGACTCGTTCCCGAGGTCGTCGGTGGCCGAGGCGACTGCGCAGTAGCTATCGTTGTCCGCACTCTCGGCCGGCAGCGACGAACACGGCGAAGCGGCCAACGCAGCCTCCAGATCCTCCCCGATCCGGAGCATCATGTTGTAGCCGCCGATACCACCCGTCTCGTCCGCGCCCTCAACCAACCAATTCTCGTCGTCGTCTTCGTCTGCGTCGACTTCGCCCGTCAGGGCCACGGCCGCGTTGAGCCAGCCATCTCCCGGCCATTGCGATTCGCAACAATGATCGGAGACTCCGACGGACCCACGAAGTCGACGAAGGCCGGGAAGGGATGATCGCCATTCAGGATCTTACGCCATCCGTGCCAGGTGACGAGATGGTGAGCATCTCACCGACCGCGCCTTCACCAGCGTCCGTGTTGCTCTCGCGGTTCTCGCATTTAAACTCGAACGTGTAGCCATCTGACCCGTCCGAATCCGTGGCGTCTTCGCCGCAGAAGTTCGCGCTAACGGACGTGACCGATCCACCGCTGTAGCTCACGGGCAGAGCGGTAATGTCGATCGTCCCGTTGCTCGGACCTCCATACCACCGCCGTCCGTCGTCGCCTATCTCGCTGTTGTCGCCCAGATCGGCCGTCACGACGTAGCCGTCGTCATTGTTGAAATCAACGGTGAGCACGTTCGAGGAGATCGGCTCGCTGCCTGCGACCTTGAGCTGCATCGATATTTCGTAATCGCCGTTCTCGTAACCCACGTCGCCCGTTACCGCATCATGGGCGTCCGAGTCGAACGATAGGGTGAAGGAGTGTATTGCCTGCGCGGCTGGCTCCTCCACCGCGGGCTCGGCAGTGACGCCGAAGTTTTGTGCACCCACCGAGTCGCCGTCCACGAGCAGCGTCAACACTTCGAGCACCTGGTCGCCACGCTCGACATTGACCTGAACATCCACCCTGCCTTTCAGGCCGGTCGTCTCGTCGAACTCATCCTTGATCGAGGCGATAAGGATAAAGGCCGGGTCACCCACCTGCGGCCCCATCACGGTGAGCTGAGAGCCCGCGTTCCCGGTTTCGCTACCCTTCGTCACCATGGCGGTGATCGTCACTCCGCCAGGCGCGACGCCCGTCGCCTCACAGCCGGCGCTTGCCACGCTAGCCGTGGCGATAGTGGTGTCGGACGAGGCGCAGGTCCAGCTAGCCGTCGCGCCCGCAGCCCCACCCGAGGCGTTGATGGCGAAGACGACATTGCTTCCCACTGCGACGTCAGCCGAAGTAGGAGTCATCGTGACCGCGAGCGGCGTCGGCGTCGGCGTCGTCGGCGGCACCGTCACCGTCACCGTCGGCGCGACCGGCGCGACCGGGTCGTCATCGTCACAACCGAACACGCCTATAGTGAGCGCGAGTAATGCGACACCTGCGAACCGTAGCAACTTCTTCATGGCCCCTCTCCCTTCTAGATGAAAAACGCGCTCGACACTACTCGACACTAGATGAAAATGTGCTCCACGCTCTTTCTTTTCAAGAGTGCGTGATGGCAGACCTTAACACCAACATCCGGAAACGCGCAAGAGGCGAGGGGAAGTGGGAAACCAGCGGCCAGGGTCGGAGGCTTTTTTCGGGAACACCTATCGCCATGCGACGGGGCCGGGCAGCTCGGCCCATTTCACGTCGGATCCCCTCTCTTCATGCCATGAAACCTGTTTCCATTCATGCCATGAAACCTCTTCCATCGGCTCCACTGTGCCGTTACTGTGCCCGGATTGATCCCTTCCTTTACACCGGTACACCGGCGTTGAAAACGTTGTGCCGATCGACGGAGCCATCCGGCTTTCTCAAGCGGCTGATGATGTCCCAAACCCTGTGGGCGATCGTCCCGGGGGTAGGCTCTGTGACGTTATTCCGCGTGACTCTCACCCCCAGATTCCTCGCCCGGATCTCCTCACCCCTCTCAATCCTCTCCATCATCAGACGAACGAGCTCAGGATGGGAGTCCCCACCACAGAGGGTGAGCATTACCGCCAGCCACCGTTCAAACCGGAGCCCATCGTCGTCATCGCCTTGGATGGTGAGCTTGATGGGATCTCTTGCCATCAGAGTTTTAGAACCCCCCCCCCCCGGGGGGAGCAGGGGGGACGCGACGGGCCCTGGGGGGGGGTGTAGAAGCGGCGTAGTGGTAGACGGTTGATTTTCACTGCTCCCTCACCCCGCGAATATCTCCAGTCAGGAACGCCGATCATGGGGCCATCGGCCCTCCGCAAGTCCCGCCCGAAGCATTCGACGTGACAGGGCGCTAGGTCGCCGCCGCCGGGGCAGCGGATTTGGCTTGCCGTTCAACATGGGCTCGGCTCCGGGCTACGGCGAAGCCCCTAGCGGCTAGATAGGGGGCCAGTTCGGCGGTAGACCCGGGAGAAGCGGACCTCCCCAAGATGCACCGCCAGCATAAGCCGAGCGGACCCGACCCCCCCAGGCAATCGGGAAGACCCGGCCCGGCTCGCCGCAGCGACCTTCGGTCGCGCTTTCGACTCCCTCGGCTTGGGAGACATCACACACCCCTTTCTCGCTGGACCCCATCCTCGTTGCCAATCTACTGTCCAGTGAAATCAGGGGCGCTTCCGATTGGCACGGCTCCTGACCCTCACAGTCGCCTTGCGACCCAGACGGCTCGTCCGACGATGCGGATTTCATCGACGAGGCGTTCGTAGCTTTCGTACTCGGGGTTGGCCGACTTGATCACCACCCTTGGCGGTTCGGAGTGGGGCACATGCTCGATCCGCTTGGTGACCAGTCCCATTCCGTCCCAGATCACGAAGATGCCCGGCGGGACGGGGACCTGCCGGCTCACGTCGATCAGGATCCGGTCGCCGCCCGAGAAGAGCGGCTCCATCGAGTCCCCGGCGACAGTGATCATCCGCAGATCCTCTGGCCTGGCCTGGAATTCATGCCGGATGAGGGGATCGGCGAGAAGCCACGTCGCCTTGGTCTGCTCCACCTCTTCGTTCCAGGCCCCCGGGCCCGCCGCCGCGCGGACGTCGATCTCGGGCACCGCGCTGTAGCCCATCGGAACGGCACGCGGGTCGGCCGAGGGCGGCTGTGGACGTGCTTCCCCACTCGGGGGCCGGCCGTGCTTGATCTCTTCGGGGCTGCAGCCCAGGTGCTTCGCCAAGGCCTCGCGGTCGTCCTCGGCCAGGACACGGGGCGTGCCCCGGTGGATGAACTGGTGCAGGTAGGCCGCGTTTCGTCCGATGGCGAGCGACGCCATCCGCAGGTTCGAGCGATTCTGCGCAACCAGCCCGAGGATCCGCTGGCGAACCGGGTCCATCGCCGTGCCGTCGTATCTCGTCGCTCGTCCCATATGGTGGGATATTACCTACTATATGTCGCCGACACAACAGGACACCCCGGCTCGGGGACGGAGAACGTAGGAATCACCCCGTAGCTCCTCGGCTCGACTGGCAGCACCCTCGGGGCGGGCTTCCGGCTAGTGGGCCGCCCACACGGCTGAATCCATCCATCTCGACCAAGGCTTGCAGAGCGTCGAGCGGGTGTTCCGGGACCTGCTCGAGGCCACGCTGGCGGAGCGTCGCCGACCCCCATTTCCGTATCTCGTTGCTCCGCAAGCACGTGGGAAATGTCCTATTTCCTACTGACTTGCGTAATTTACCAATAGATTGTTTGGTGCATTGGTATGGAGAGCCTGACGAAGCAGTTCGAGCAGCGGATCGCGGAATTCCTTCGGCGCACGCAGCTGACGCCGTCGGAGTTCGGTGAGCGGGCGATCGGCGACCGGAAGTTCTGCGGAGACTTGCGGCGCGGCCGTTCGCCGAGGTTGGCGACCGTGGACCGGGTTATGGCGTTCATGGAGGTCTACGAGGGGGCTGCGCACGGGGCTCGCGGTTCAACCGGCAGCGAGAGCCTCGGCGATTCTTCCTCGACAGCAGGAGAGACGGAGCGATGACACGAGCGGTCGAGCCGGGCAGGGACACCCCCGCCCGCATCATTCGGTTTCACCAAGTGCAAGCCCGCACAGGGCTGTCGCGGAGCACGATCTATCGGCGACTGGCCGGGGGCAGCTTCCCCAAGCCGCTATCGCTGGGCGCACATGCGGTCGGCTGGATCGAGGCGGAGGTGGACGAGTGGATCCGCCAGCGGATCGTGGCGAGCCGCGGCGAGGCGGAGTGAGCGACGCATTCAATGGAGACTAAGGAGCAGACGATGCAACCTTTCATAAGGACGGTACGAGCGGCTGCGTGGGCCACGCTGTGGTTGCTGTTCCCCGGGGTGCTGTGGGCGCAGGGGACGAGCCCGTGGGTGGAGGCGGTGAACGAGCTGCAGGCGCAGTTCACGGGTCCGATCGCGCGGGGGCTGTCGCTGATCGCGATCGTGGTGGGCGGGCTGATGTTCGCGTTCGGCGAGGGCGGTAGCAAGCGGACGCTGGCCGGGATCATCTTCGGTCTCGGGATGGCGATGGGCGCGGCGAACTTCCTGGCCTGGCTGTTCTGATGAGGGGTCTGAGGCGCTGGGCCGGTTATGCGGCGCTGAACCGTCCGCTCACGATCCTGGGCGTCGAGCGTAGGGGGTTTCTCCTCGTCGCCACGCTCGGGCTCGCGATGTGGAACGCGACGGCTTCGCTCGTGACGGGCGGCGTGGTGTTCGCGGTGGGCTACGGGGCCGGATGGCTGGCCGGCCGGAGGGACCCCGACATGCTTGGCGTGCTCCGCGCCGGGACGCGCTACCCGTCGCGTTTCGACCCGGGCAAGTGGGCCGAAGAGCCGTGGCATCTCGTGATCCGGAGCGGGCGGTGAGGATCGCCGCTGAGCTCCGGGACCACGAGGCGGCCGGTTCGCTGGCCGAGGAGCTGCCCTACTGGGGCTGGCTCGAGGACGGCCGTACCTGCCTGACCCGCACGGGCGAGCTGATCGCGGCCGGACGGCTGGAGCGCCTGCGGTGGTCGATGGGCGTTCGCCCGAACAGATCGACCGGGTGCTGGGCCGCTGGCAGCGTCTGCTCTCGGGTTTGGACTCCGACACACGCCTCTACTTCTATCTGCTCCGTCGCCCGGCCTCGCCCGAGGCCGCGGACGACGAGGGTTCCGGCATCGTAGCGGTGTCGCAGCGTAAGCGTGGCGCGTTTCTCTCGGGCCGCGTGCAGCGGCTCGAGGCCTACCTGGTCTGGTCGCACGATCCCCGGCTCCGGGCGGTCGCAGACGGGCCAACATCGGGAAGCGCCTCCCGGCTCATGCAGTGGTGGAAGCGCCGCCGAGGGGGCGCGCCCACCTACCTGCGGTCCGAGATCGAGGCGGCCGCCGCCCGCTTTCGCGCGACGGTGGACGCGGGCCGGGCGCTCGTGGAGGAGCACACGCCGATCGAGATGCTCGAGCCCGCCGAAGCTTCGCGACTCCTCTCCGAGCTGATCAACCGTCCGGGCACGATGTGGGACGGCGCGACGGGGAGCGGTATGAACTGGCGGCTCGCCCTCTCGGAGCTCGAGGCGGAGCGAGGGCACCTGCGGCTCGACGGCGAGCCCGTGATCCTGTACTCGCTCCTCTCGCCACCCGGACAGACGCGGGCGAACCTGCTCCAAGAGCTCTACTGCCTGGACGCGGTGATGACGGTGTCGCTCGAGTGGCGCCCGTGGGCGGTGGAGGCGGCGAGGCGCCGGATACGCGGTGCGCAGCGGCACTACTTCGCGCAGGCGCTACTCGATGATGGCACACGTGCAGGAGACCGAGGGCACGGCGGCCGCGATGGTCGACTCGGCCGCGGCGACCGAGTCGGACCGTCTGGGCGAGGCGCTGGTCGAGCTGGAAGCGGACGGAGTGAGCTACGGCGAGGCCACGCTGACCGTGGCGCTCCACGGCGAGCTGGGAAGCATCGAGCGGCTGGACGGCGACCTGCGTCGGCTGTTCGCCGCGCACGACGCGAAGGTGATCCGGGAGGGCTACGGCCAGCTCCCGGCCTGGTTCTCGCGGCTCCCGGCCCAGCCGCGTGGGCGGCAGGTGCGGAAGGTGTTCGTGTCGGCCGGAGTGGCGGCGTGTCTGGCACCGTTGTTCGGGCCGCCCAGGGGCACGGCAAAGAGCAAGCATCTCGGTCGCGAGTCGCTCGCGGTGTTCGAGACCCCGTGGCGGACGGCGTACCACTACGACCTGTTCGCCGGTGATGTCGGCCACACTCTGATGCTCGGCGCGACCGGCTCGGGGAATTTCCTTGAGTGCATCGCTAGTGGCTGTGCTTGTGACCGTGAGATCGGTAATTTCCATCCTCATCCTCTCGAAGGTCTCTCTCGCCTGGCGGGCTTCCTTTTCGACCGTGGATCTAACAAGCGTATCAAATTGCCGAAATCTTTCTTGGGCAGCATTATCAAGATCTTGCTGGCAGAGCACGCATTGTGCACCGTTGTCCACCGCCGGAAATGGATGATCCGGATACACGGCAGTCTGGGAGAACCGGCGTGCAGACTCCCAAAGCGCGTACCAGACCTCAGAGCCTGTCCCGGATAGGTGCCCTGCCTGAAACGTTGTCTCGCGGAGTGTTTCGGCCTCCTTAGCCTTGCGCTTCCATTCTTCCCGCGCAGCGAACACTCGATCGATAGACTCCGGGGATAGCGCTACTTCTACGGTCTTAAGATGCTGGGCCAATGCGTGGACCCGGCTCGCCCGAAGTGAAAGCTGCTCGATCACCATCTTGGGGTCATTCGCCCGGAGGTCGAGAAGCGATCGCTCAAGCCGGGCGAGGTTGGATTCGTCGTCCGACGAAAGATGGGATAGTGCCCTTACCGTCTCTGGACTGGTTAGTGAAGTGATGTGGGAGAGCAATCTTGCCACAGCGGTGTCGTCCGGAATCTGGGCTTGCAAAGTGGCAAGGGTATTCGCGGCCAGGGAGCGCTGCTCTTTCTCGAGTTCGGTCCGGACGATCTTGCACGCCCCCACCAGCTTGTCGAAGAGGTCTAGCCCGAATGGCCTGAAGGCAACATCGGTCTTTTCGGTCAGGTAAACAGCAGCACAGTGAGTATCGAACAGGGCCTCGCTTCGGCGGCCGCGATCGCCCACGCCTTCCGGGCGCCGTTTCCCGCCAGCGGCGGTAATCCTGTGCTCGACTTGATCGCCTACCACGATCCGACGCTCCACACCGTGATCCGCGTCTGGTACTACGCGGCGCCCGCCGTCGCCGTGGTGCTCTTCGGCAGCCTCGGCCTCTCGGTCTGGAGAGTCTGGCTCCAGCCACGAGCGGGAGGAGGGCGCCGGGGCACGTTGCCACCCTGGCCCGCCTCGCCCGAGGACGAGACACCCTCGCTGGTGATCGGCGAGCTCCACCATCCCGTCGTCCCGCGAGAGAGCGAGCGGCCGTCCTGGCTCGTCGTTCCCGAGACGGGGCTCTACACCGGCGTGCTCATCGTTGGCGCGGTCGGCTCCGGCAAGACCTCGGCCTGCATGTATCCGTTCGCCCAGCAGCTCCTCTCCTGGCAGGCCGATCGGCCAGGGCGCCGGGCCAGCGCCCTGGTGCTCGAGGTCAAGGGCGACTTCTGCCACAGCGTGCGGGGGATCCTCGAGGAGGCCGGCCGCGCGGACGACTACCTGGAAATCGGGCTGGACGGGTCCTGGCAGTGGAACCCGCTCGACGATCCGCTGCTTGATACTTACTCGCTCGCCTACAGCGTCGCCTCCCTGATCAACCAGCTCTTCGGCAAGAGCCGAGAGCCGTTCTGGCAGCAAGCCTATACGAATCTCGTGCGCTGGATCATCGAACTGTACCGACTCCTGCCGGGGGGCTGGGTCACGCTGCAGGATGTCTACCGCTGCACGATCGACGCGGAACTATTCGCCGAGAGAATCCGCGAGGCCCAGGACCTGGTGGCTGAGGCGTGCCCGGCGCGCGTCGTCATCTCCCACGACGACATGATCGGCCATCCGGAAGCGCTGAATGACTGGGTCTGGATATATACCTCCGGTGAGGACACGGTGACGTGCCGGCTCGACCCGGTCCTCCGGGATCGGCTCGCCGAGCTTGAGATCCCGTTCGAGACCGAGGAAGGCGAGAGCGGCGCAGGCAGCGAACTCAGGGAGCAGGTCGAGGCGATCGAGCGCTGGTACCTGAACGATTGGATGGCGCTCGATGCCAAGCTCCGCACCTCGATCGTCGAGGGCATCTCCGTCTTCCTCTCCCTCTTCGATCAGCCGCAGGTCGCGAGCATGTTCTGTCCGCCGCCTCCGGAGCCGGATGCGCCCACACATATATATAAGGACACACCGGACGAGGATGCGGCGGCCGTCCGGCCCATGCCGGGCCTTCGCCGCCGGCTGCCGCCCCTCGCCGAGTTGATCGAAGGGGGCCGGGTCCTGGCCCTCAACATGCCCGCCGGCGCGAACCCGGCGCTCGGTCGAGCCATCGGCGTGCTGCTCAAGAACGCCTGGATGCAGGCGCTCCTCCGGCGGCCCGCGGAGGCTGCCCGCCGGCCCGGACGCTACCTCCGGCCCGCAGTCTTCATCTGCGACGAGTACCAGGCGTTCGCCACCGTGGGCCAGGACGACCCCGCCGGCGGACGCACTCCGGCGGGCGAAGTGTGACGATAGCGAGCGTGACACGGCCCGTCGGCGGCGCGTGGACCAAGCTGGTCGCATCAGCCGGTCAACTTGCCGACACAAGCGACGTGTTCGTGCCAGGTCGGCTGTTCCGGACTGATCAACGTTGGTCGGCACACTTTTTCCGGCGAAACCGGACGTGGGCGAGGTGCTCAGCACAGCAGCCGGTGGCTGGTTTGAATCGCAGGTGGGCCTACCCGTCGAGTATGAATTCGTGTTGGACGATTCAACGGTGGCGCGCACGGTAGCGCTCGATTAGCAGGTCTGCCCCCTCCCCCCCCTCGGCCGCCCATGACGGTCCTAGCAGCGAGGATCGCCCATGGGGGTCGGGTACGGAATTTCGAGTAACGGTTTTCGGATTTCGGAGAACGCGCTGGGATCGCATCCGATCATCCATGATCTCTTTAGAACGCGAGAGTGAAACTGCCAGCGGCTCCTTACACGTCGATCCCGGCCAAGGATCTAAGATCCCTGTACTCGGGATCTTCCGCCATCAGCTTCTTTTGGCAGGTCCCTAGTGTCACGTCATGCTTGTAGTGTCGTAATATAGATCGTATCTTCTCTGCATCCCCCACGCGGGAGGAATGCAGATGAAGAAATACGTCGTGACGCTGCTCGAGGAGGAGCGCGAAGCTCTTGGCGCACTCACATCGAAGGGCAAGCACAGATCCCAGAAAATTCTCAACGCACTGATCTTGCTGGGGTGTGATGCGGGCGAGTTTCAGACGGAGCGCTCGACGAATGAAGAGATCGCCCGCGTGCTGAAGATCAGCATGCGGAAGATCGATCGAGTGAAGAGGCGCTTCGTCGTTGACGGTCTTGAGGTGTGCCTGAACGGGACGAAGGGGAGCCGCGTCTACGCGAAGAAAGCGGACGGGGACCTTGAAGCTCATCTGGTGGCGCTGAGTTGCAGTGACCCGCCGGAAGGCTTTGCGAGGTGGTCTCTGAGGTTGTTGGCGGACCAAGTCGTCGAGCTCGGCTACATCGACAGCGTCTCGCACGAAACCGTCCGCCGCGTTCTAAAAAAAACGAACTCAAGCCCTGGCGGCGGAAGGGATGGGTGATTCCGCCGGAGCACAACAGCAGTTTCGTCGCTCATATGGAGAGGGTGTTGGACGTCTACAAGCGACCGTTCGATCCCCTGCGTCCCGTGGTCTGCATGGACGAATCTCCCAAGCAACTGATCGCCGAGACGAGGGTCCCGATTCCTGGGTTGCCGGGACGGGTGGCCAGACACGACTACGAATACAGGCGCTGCGGTGTATGCACGGTGTTCCTCGCAAGCGAGCCCTTGGCCGGAAAGCGCATGGTCAGGATCACGGAAAGAAGAACAAAGCGGGACTGGGCCCATTTCCTTGAGGAGATCGCAGACCAGTACGAAAGCGCGGAGAAGATCACGCTGGTCATGGACAACCTGAATACCCACGTGCCGGGATCGCTGTACGAGGCATTTGCCCCGGACAAAGCCAAGGCGCTATGGGATCGCTTCGATTTCGTCTACACCCCGAAGCACGGAAGCTGGCTGAATGTGGCCGAAATCGAGTTGAACGTGCTCAGCACGCAGTGTCTGGACAGGAGAATCGACGACATCAACGTGGTCCGACGCGAGGTCGAAGCGTGGCAGTCCTTCCGAGACAACAAGAACGCACGCGTCAATTGGCAGTTCACCACACCCGACGCACGGATCAAGCTCGCTCGGCTCTATCCGACATTCGATGAGTGACGCGACACTAGCAGGACGAGGACGCCGCCAACTCGTCGAGCTTCCGTTCCCCGGGGGGCCGCTGGATCTTGAGTTTGCGGAGGCGTCGCGCTGGCGCGCCCGGAGCTTTTTGTCCCCCGGGGTCGGTCCTGTGTCGGGAATTTTTCCTTGAATGATTCAAGGCAAGGGTACTCGGGCCATTACTATTGATAAAATATATTATCGGTAGTAAAATCCCGTATGGACACGCCTGAAGTGCACCCTGCGGTTCCGGGGCCAACGTCGACCGGACTGACGGTCCGGGGCGACGTCGGCCGGCGGCTGATCTCGGCGGCGGAGTTCCAGCAGCTGGCCGACGTGCCGGCGGCGGCCGAGTGGCTCGCCAACGTCGACAATGCGAACACCCGGCGCGCGTACCGGGGCGACGTCGGGGAGTTCATGTCGATGCTCGGGATCCGCCGCTTCGGCGAGCTCCCCCTCGTCCGTCGTGCCCACGTCATCGCCTGGCGGAAAACGCTCGAGGAGCGCGGTCTCGGCCCGGCGACCCGGTGCCGGAAACTCTCGGCCGTCTCCTCGCTCTTCCGCTACCTCTGTAACGCCAACGCCGTCCACGAGAACCCCGTCTCGGGCGTGAAGCGGCCCAGGATGGAGAACGCGAAGCAAGGCCGGACACCGGCACTCTCCGACGCCCAGGCACGCCGGCTGCTCAGCGTTCCGGAGGGCGACAGCCTCCAGGCGCGGCGCGACCGGGCACTCCTCGCCGTCCTCCTCTACCACGGACTCCGGCGCGACGAGGTCGCGCGCCTCACGGTCGGATCGCTCCACGAGCACCGGGGCGTGCCGCACCTCAGGGTCCTCGGCAAGGGCTCCAAGACCCGGCCCGTGCCGGTCCACCCGGCCGCGCTCTCAGCCCTGGGCGATTACCTCGAGCTCGCACCCCACTGCCGCGACCGGAACGCACCCCTGTTCCAGCCGACGCAGGCCCGCTGGGCCGGCCGGCCGCTCACAGGCGACGGCATCTACAAGCTCGTCCGGAAGTACGCCTCGGCGGCCGCCATCCCTATGGAGCGCATCGTCCACGCCCTCCGGGCCACCGCCGCCACCAACGCCCTCGAGCACGACGCCGACATCGCACGCGTCCAGGACTGGCTCGGCCACGCCAACGTCAGCACCACCCGGCTCTACGACCGGCGTGCACGCCGCCCCGAGGACAGCCCCACGTTCCGCGTTAGCTACTGACGAGCCGAGCGGAGCACACCCTTCGGGGACCGGTAACCGCTTGACATCGGTCATGGACATCGTACCGCGGCCCTCAGGGATCAATCGCTCAGCACCACGGCGTGTCATCCGCAACATCGTGGGGGGATTTCGGCCTAGATTCGATCGACGTCACGGCCTCCGCGACGGGATCGTTGCGGCCGAGCAAACGCTGGCGGCAGTCCGGGCGTTGGCGACGCCCGAGCAGGTGCGGAAAATCTACGGAGAGTACGGGGATAGAGCAAAGCAAAATTATCATTTTACATATGTAATATCAGACGAGAGGACGCAGATGGCTGGAAGATCTCAGGTGCCGCCCGCGCAAGCTCTGCTCGGGATGTCGATGGACGAGTTGATCGTCAGTTTCAATGACGCGATTGGGGGCGGCCAGGGATCCGTCGTTGGAACGGCGAGCTTTTGGTCTCAGCAAATAATGCACAAGCAGCAGCTGGACGCTATACGAAACATGGAGCGACTCACGGAAGCACTGCTCCGGTATACGCGCGTGATCACCGTGGCGACGATGGTCAATATACTCATCGCGGCATTTGTCGCGGCGAGCGCTTTTTTCACCTAGGAGCGGCACCGTAGGAACCGTGATTCCGTCACGCCCAGGAGCTTAGGCCGCATCGTCCGCTAGCAGCCCCGCCGTGGCCAGCGCCTCCGAGACGGGGATCCCACCCGCTACGAGCTTTTGGAACGCCTGTGCGCGTCCGGCCAGGTCTAGGGGATAGGCGTCAAAGGTCAGCCGGACCTCGGCCTCCAGCTTCTCGGATAGCTCGGCCTCCAGGATCCGGGCGTAAGTTCAGGCGCCGCACCTGCAATGGTTCGAAGCGTTCGAAGTCGCGGTCGTTCGTAAGAATGGTGCCGATGCCGTGCTCTCGGCAGAGCGCGCCAATCTGCGCGTCGAACATCAGGTTGCCGCGCGAATCCGCCTGGCGGGAGACTCCGGGGGGGAGCCCGGAGCTTCCTTCGTCTTGACTGCCTTGGCCTCGGGCTCTCGCCTTCCGATGGGAGCCGCACTCGAAAGGCACGCCGCGGGACGCGACCTCTCGGCCGCCCGGGAGAGAGCCCGCGAACTCGCCGCCGCTTCGGTCAGCGCGAACACCCGTCGCGCCTCCGGGACTGGCTCGCCGGCCGGCCGCTCGATGACGCCACCCTCGCCGAATACCTGGCCGCCCGGTTCTTCGCAAAGCTCGGGGGCCAGTCGTCCCCCTCGGTAGTGGCACGTTCGACTCGCGCGAATCCGATCAGCGACCGGTAGCGTCGATGCCGGCCTCTTTCTCGAGGATGGCGGTACGCGTCTTGATGAAAGCCTGAATCTCGGCAGCCATATTGGATCTGGTGGCACTGCAGGCGGTTTTAAACCGAGTGTGCAGGCTTAGTGGCAGGTCCAGGCTTAGACGTTTGGTGGGTTCGGTCTTTGCCTTCGGCGTAGTGGTTGGCGTACTGGTGCTCCGGTTGGGGGTGTCGTGGCCAGTGCCCCCACGCTCATATGCGGCGATCTGTCCATCTGTCGGCTGTTTAACCGGCTTGGGCGCGGTTGCGAAATTCTTCTTCGCCATAGCTGAGGATTTCTCGGGTTAAGGATTGAATCTCGTGTGCGGCAACACTTTTGGGCGCCCACTCGAAGATGCTCTGGCCCATAGTCAGGCTTTCGGCAAAGGGCACCCGGTTTCCGACCTCGGCCACTAGGATCGGCATGCCGCCTTCTGCAGCCATCACGCGGATCTGCCGTCCGATTACCGTGTTCCCTATTTTGCGGGATACCACAAACCCACATTTGAGGTAGCCCTTGTACTCCTGGGCCTCTTGAACCTGTTTTACGGTGAGGTCGGAAGCCCATGTTGATAGGCCCGAGGGTTCTATCGGAAGCGCTACAAAGTCCGAAGCAATGATGCAGGACCTGGCAACCTCTTCGGCGTGTGGCGGGCCATCGATCACGGTGAAATCGTAATCGATGGCAAGCTTCAAGGCGTCTCTCGCCATGTTGTCGCGCGCAAGGCTCACAATCTGAAAGGCAGTATCGTCGCGCAGACTTGCCCAGGTGCTCGTCGAGCCTTGCTTGTCAGCATCGATGAGCAAGACCTTGTGCCCCTGGTTAGCGAGATCGGCCGCAACGTTGATGGAGAGGGTGGTCTTGCCCACACCACCCTTCTGGTTCAGGAACGCGATGATCACATACTCACATTAACACATTGCCTGTATTGTGCCAATGTGGGTATGAGTTCGGCCGGACGGAGCGATGACGGGAATGAACACGAAATTGACAACGGCAGTTGGAAGCGTAACACTTCGCCGACCTCGGTCGGGTTCGCGCATCGGGCGGCGCGACCGGGGAACGGTCGAGCCTACCGGGCCGCCTCGCCAACCCTGCTGAATGCCGTCGGCGCGGTGCTCAACGATCAAAGGGTGTGTAAAAAGAGAGGCGACGTACCTTTGCGCTGAGATTTAAAGCAGCGAGCCCATCTCCCACATCGGCCTGCTGGACGCACCCTGGGGTCCCGCGATATCCTCTCTCATGAAGGCGACGTTCCTTTCCCCAGGGCTGTCACCCGGATGCTCGAGGGGATGGTTAGGGGAGAAGGCACAGGAGTTCATCCAACAGATCATGGAGGAGGAAGAGTCACGGAGTCCGCACCCAGCGCGTCGGGCTGAAAGGTGCCCTTCCGGCTCGCCACACACGACCCGGAAACGCGCGGAGACGACCACCGCAGGCCCACGTGAGCGAGCAGACGGCAGCCGCTCGATCCGACGGCCCAGGGATCCGTCAAAAGTAGTACTTCAGGCCGACCGTTACCGCCAGGTAGCTGATGCCCTCGAATCGCTGCGTGGTGTCGAATGGGGTGACGCCGTCCGCCTGCACGGGCGCATGGCTGCGGATAAGATCCCAGGTCGCCTCGTCGGTGATATGGCCGAATTGGGCCCAGCGCCCTGTCACGCCGACCGAGGTGTGCTCGGTCAGCGCGTAGTCGGCGCCGGCGAGCACCTGGAACCCAAACGCTTCTTGACGCACCGTCGTATCGAGGGAGCTGAGGGTGCCCGCCGCGGCGCGCTTGGGGGCGTCCGGCCAGTCCGGCTCAAAGTCGATGCGCAGGTACTCGACGTCCGGCTTCCGGATGAACTGGTTGGCATAGTTCAGGGTGGTGATGGCCACGCCGAGGCCGCCGCCGACGTACGGCGTCCAGGGCGACTCGTTCGGAAAGTCGTAGTACGCGTTGGCGAAGATCTGGTGGGCGGCGTAGTCACGGATCCACTCGCGCGGCGGCTGGTCGTCGCTCCACTCGGTGTCCTTGCCCTGGAGCGCCACGTCCGTGGTGGCCCCTACCGCCGCGGTGGCGGGCCCCTGGGACCGGGTGAGATACTCCACCTCGACGCGCACCCGGTCGGCCCGGTAGCCGAACAGGAGGCCGCTCACGACCCCGCCCCCCGGGTTGAACGCGTTGCGCAGGATGGCTGTCGGCGTGCTGGCGCGGCACGCCTCGTCGCTGGCCGGCGGGCTGGTCGATGCCGGATAGAGGAGCCGGTCGCACCGCGTCGGGTGGTTGACCCCGGTGACGACCGAGGTGAGGGTGGACGCGTTCGCCCTCCCCACCTCGAGGCCGACATAGAAGCCGTCCTGGTCGGTCTGGCCGCGCGCGGGCGCTGCCGGCCCCAGGAGTGAGAGGCCCAGCGCCGCAGAGAGGCCCGCGCGCGCCGCCGATCGTGCCCCGCCGCCGGATGGCATTAGTCCCATGTCGGTGTTGTACCCGCGAGCACGCACGCCGGTCCTGGGGCTTGGTCAGGAAAGCATCGAGGCCCTGTTGGAGGCGGCGTCCGGGTCCTGGTCGGCGCGGGCGGACGCGGCGCCGCACGACGGCCGCAGGCCGGGTCGGGGCCAGGAAGGAGCGGGCTGCCAGCGCCGCTTCCCGGTCATCACAGCACGCAGTATGGATTGTTCTTCAGAACCGGGCGTCATCGTCGCCGGGGCAGGGGCTCTTCCGAGAGCCCGGCGCCGTTGCGAGGCCGGGAAGCGAACGCACGGCCCCGGCACGCGGGCCTGCCTGGCCCTGCTGGCCGCCACCGCGCTGCTGGCCCTGGCCGCGCCCGCGCAGGCCCAGACCGAAATGGTGCCGGCCGACTGGGCGCTGAAGCCGGCGGACCTCGGCGCCGGGGAGCAATTCCGGCTGATCTTCGTCAGCTCGACGGGCCGGGACGCGCTCTCGACCGATATCGCCGACTACAACACCTTCGTCAGGACCCGCGCACAATTGAAGGCACCGCCCGCACGTCGGATGACGCCCTACCCGGCCCGGCTTCACCGTGAACGGGCGAACCATTCCGGGCTCGCGCCGCGACCAGTGTTCCGGATCAAGGCGAGTGATGACCTCAAGCATCAGACGACCATCCGGTAGTACGTCCTCCGTCCATTCCTCGACGAACTTACTCCTACCCGCTCGCTGTTGCTGTCTTCCGCGATGGCGACCGCTCGGACGGTGAGCGACGTAGCGGGCAACGCGAAGCTGGCAAAGAGCGCCCAAGGTGGCCGTCATTCCCGGAGCCGCGACGATGCTCCGGCGGCTGCGATCCTGGCCGTGAGCCTCGGCTGGCGTAAGGCGCTCCAAGAGGACGCACCGGAGCCCGGCGTTAAGGTCGATGATCATATGAGCCGCACGTCCAAAGCAGCATGGAAGCGTAGACGCCTTGACGGTGCTTGAGCGCGACGGCTGGCGCTGCGTCGAGTCGGAGCTGCCAGTTCTCGGCTTGAAGTCGACCATATCCAGCCGTTGCGGGAAAGGTGGCGTCGGCGGAATTGGACAGCCGGCGGCCGCCAGGCGACGGAATCGCGGCCGCGACGGCTACGCGGCTGCATGGAACTTAGCGGCCCGGATGGCCATCGCCGCAACTTCGCGGACGATCAGCTCCAACCGCGTCGATCATCCTGGGCCATGGTTGCCGCCCCGGTCGGGCAACTCCACGTCAGCCAGGTCTTCCCATGCCGCGTCCAGGTCGGCTCGGGTCCGGTAGTTCTTGTCTCGGGACCCGATCTTCCAGCACGGCGACGGGCCTCCGCTGTGAGGTCGCCGTAGGTGTCCAGAGGTCGGAGCCCACAGGTCAACTGGCGTTCAGCGCCAACCGGCCCGGATCACCGTTCCCAATGGGCCGCCCCGTCGGGCGGTTCCACGTCGAAGATCGGGCTGCCGGATGCCAGGTACTCGGCCCGAATAGTCTGTCGCGGAGATCTTTCCTCACGGCGACGGTCCGTAACGAGGTCGCCGTTTTCCAGCGGCTCACCACGGGTCACGGTGGGGCGTTCAGGATGCACGCGGCCAATGTAGACGGCCAGTTCCCAATCGCCGGGCGCGCCTACTGGCCGGGCCATGGGATGCCAGATCGGCCCGAATAGCGAAGTCGCGGAGCTCGAAGGCGAGCCCGTCTCAACCCAACAGCGGAAGAATTGATATGTTCCCCGTTCGGGGTACATTATTAGCAAACAAGACGGGGAGGTGCCCAAAAAATGGCCAAGACCGAAATGATCCGGGCCCGCGTTGAACCGGAGTTGAAGAGCCAGGCCGAAGAGGTCTTCTCGGGGCTCGGTTTGTCGCCAACCGCAGCGATCACGCTGTTCTATCGCCAGGTAACGCTGCATCACGGCTTGCCGTTCGCTGTGAAGGGTCCCAATGCCGAGACCATCGCAGCGTTGCGGCAGGCCCGCACCGGAGAGGGACTCACCGAATACACCAGCCTGGAGGATCTCAAAGCCCGGTACGGTTGATCCCAATGCGCCTGCTTACCACGAAGCGATTCGAGAAGGATCTCAAGCGTGGCAGAAAGCGCGGCAAGGATCTCGACAAGCTCTGGAGTGTCGTGGAGCGACTTCTGTCGAATCAGCCTCTCGACCCACGACATCGGAAGCATCGGTTGACCGGGGACTGGTCTCCCTGCTGGGAATGTCACATCGAACCGGACTGGGTGGGACGAGCTCGGCGAGGGGTATCTGGCGCTCCCCGTCTTGTCCGCTCTGCGGGTCCGTGATATACCTACAGGTGTACACACCTTCGCGTGTACAGACCGACCCCGCGAGGACGCATGAAAACCGTAGCGATCCATCAGCCAGAAAGGCGGTTCAGGAAAAAGTACCCTGGCCCTTCATCTGGCCGTTGCATCGAGCCGAGAACGCGACACGGCCGTGATAGACCTCGATCCGCAAGCATCAGCCGCAAGTTGGGCCGATCGCCGTGAGGCCGGCACTCCCCCCGTTCTCTCCGCTCATTCAAGTCGCCTGCCTTTCGTCATGAAGGAAGTTGAGCAAGCGGAGGGCCCTCAAGGATCGCTGGTGATCCTCGATACGGCCCCCCACGCTGATCGCGTAGCGCTCGACGCTGCCAAGGCGGGCCGACCTGGTCCTTATTCCGGCCCGAACGACCATTTTCGACATCGAGCCTTGTCTTAGGACGTGTGAACTGATCGCCACGATGAAGACGCCGCAATTCGTTGTTCTGAACGGTGTGGCGGCCGTGGGCAGTGAAGCAGACGATGCGGCCAGAACGATCGAAGCCCAGGGCTTTGCCGTAGCGCCCGTGCGCCTGGTGAACCGCGTGGCGTACGCCCGCTCACTCATGGTCGGTCAAGTCGCCCAGGAGTTTCGCCCGAACGACAAGGCCGCGAAGGAGGCCAACGCTCTACACACCTTCATGTGTACACACCTGTACGCTTCTCGAAAGGAGACACGAACCGATGGCCGGAAAGCCAAGCTTCGAAGAGGCGCTTAGCAAGAGGAAGCCCGCTAATGAAGAACCGAAAGGGCCCAAGCGGAGCAGGGGAGGGACCTCGACGCTCAAACCCTCACGGACGGGCACCAAGCACATCGGCGGCCATTTCCCACCCGAGGTCGCGAAACAGCTACGCCAACTCGCCGTAAACGAAGACACGTCCCATCAGAAGCTCTTAGGCGAAGCGCTTGATTTACTCTTTCAGAGCCGACGTCTCCCCACGATCGCCAGCAAATAATCGTGTACCAGTGTGTACACCTGTCTGTCTAGGAGGCCACTGTGAACGTGCCGCATAAACCGAAGCTGACGGACTACCTGACCGAGGCCTTGGCCAAGAGCCTGACCGAGGAGGGGCGTCAGAGCCTCCTCGAGGAGCGGAAACTCTTGGAGGCAGAGGCGCAGCGGGAGCAGGAGGAGCGGAAACTCTTGGAGGCAGAGGCGCAGCTGGAGGCCCTCCAGATCCAGGCGCGACCTCTGGACGCTCCGGAGGTTGGGGAGGAAGCCCAGGCGCCTCCTGAGGTGCGCCCCGAATCACGGCCCGACCCGATCCTCCCGGTCGCGGTATCCGTTCGGGAGCATCCAGCTCGGGAGGCCGGCCGGCTCGCCTTCGGGGGAATCGTCGACCTTGACCAAGACCTGCCGGCGGACAGGCAACTGCCCTTACTCCCGGCTCCGGAAGGTCCTCGCGTCCCCCTGCTCGAGCTCGTGGACCGCTACGGCGTCCCCACCATGGCCCAGGGCCGAGGCGCGCCCCTGGAACTGGCCGTTTACATCGGCGCGTGCATCTTGACGCCCCACCGTGTCCGGATGAGCCGCGGGAGGCTCGTTACGACCGTCCGCGAGCTCCGCGACTTCCTGTTCGGGCCAACTTGGCATCCCAACCCAACCGGTAACCGGCCCGGCGATTGGGAGCGGGTCCGGACCGCGGCGCTGAACGCCAGCGACCTGTGGCTCCCTCTGGAAAACGGTGACCTCTGGCGGACCGTCGCCGTGAGGAAGATCCCCCCGGCGGACTACCGGCCCGAGTACCTGGACCGGCAGGTGATCTTCGACGTGGAGTTGCCCGACGGGGCAGCCCATGGCCCGGTGATCGACCGGCTGGAGCTGGCGCGGTTGCGGCTGGTGTCCGGGCCGAAGTTTCGGGCGTACGTCGCGGCGCATTCCGTCGCGTGGCGACCGGGCGTCACCCGCCGACGCCACCCCCGCAACCAGAGCGTCCACCTATGGAGCTCCGACCCAGCGCACTACCCCGTTCTGACAGCAGCAGATCGGCGGCGGCTGGCATTCGGGTCCCAAGACAAAAAGAACCGGACGCGGGCCAACCAGGACGCCGCATGGGAGGACCTGGCTGGAGTCAAGATCCTTACCCGAACGGCAACCACCCAGGATGGTCGGCGCGGCTGGCTGATCGTCCCCGAGGCCGCGGCCGCGGCCATCCAAGGACCTGCGCAACCGGAGAATCTGACCTGCGCAACCGGAGAATCTGACCTGCGCAACCGGAGAATCTGACCTGCGCAACCGGAGAACAACGTTCGCATAAGTCATTGCGGCACAACAACCGGACCCCATCTCCACCCCGACCCCGACTCCGACAGGAGGAAGGAGGGGGGAGGCGCCGGTCGGCGCTGCTTCCCAAGGGGTCGCCAGCGCGCCGTCGGCACTCCCTCTCTCTGTCAAAGACGGGTTTCACGGCTGAGCACAGGACCACAGCGAAAGAAAGAGTTCTCTAGATGTCGGAGATCGCCTGGATCCGGCCGTCTCGATCGAGCTTGCGATCCTGAGAAACGGCGATCGCCAGCGCCGGTGACTGCTTCCTGTCCTTGCAACTCTGCCGGAAACCCGTCGCTTGAATTCATAGGTGTGTCCCGTCATTTCAGATGCTCAGGCTCTCACCGCCGTCCTCAAAGGTTGCGGCCCTGTAAGGTACGTGGCCTCTCTTTTTACACACCCTTTGATCTTAGCTCGCCTTGTCATCTCGGGTCCTCCAGAAGCTTCCTCCCTTTGTCGCACTTACGCTTTCTGTCAGTCTGATCGTACCGGGGAGTACGGGGCACTGCACGAGCAAGATCCGGGAATGCGCCGGATGACGAACTATCAAACGGCGCAACTCGGGAAACCGGACCAGATGTGGAGCACCCGCGGATTCCCATTGGTCCCCACATCGGCAGAGCCTCACATCGGCAGAGCCTGCGGTGTCCCACAAGGGGCCACCAGTACCGTAAGCAAGGAGATAGACATGGGCGCAGGGGGGGATCGTGCGTGACCTCGTATCTCCAATGTGGAGGACGACTCGGGACGCACACGGGATGGTCGGAAATCTTACGGATGTGTCCACGAGCCATGTGTACGGGTGTTCACCCCTCACTTTCTGGGCACAGAATCCTGGAGGTTGTTAGTAGATTCAAGAGGCTCGATCAAGACGTGGAGCAGGACCAGCCGTCCATCGTGATCGAGGAGGGGCAGAATGGGCCACCTTACGGCGCTGAAGGATCTCTGCCACAAGGGCTTCGTGATATTCGGAGGCAGCGGGGCGAGAGCCGAGGCCAAGGCGATATCCACGTCGCCACGTCACCGGCGCGCGTTGAACATTCCGGAGCCGACTAGATCAGCCCCCAAGTCCGGGTCGTGACATTATACTCGTGAAGCCGGGACGGTGCCCGGCAAAAAATCCTTACACAGCGATTCATCGCCTGTTGCCACGGGAATCCCGGAACCGGACAGCTTTGGCACGGGAGACGTGTATTATGAACAGACGCTTGACCGCGATCGTCGAACGCGAAGGGCGACGGCTATGTGGCGCTCTGCCCGAAGGTGGATGTCGCTAGCCAGGGCGATCGTTGGCGGAGGCGGCCGTGCAGGTCGAGCAATGGGGGCGCGAGTACAATACCGTCCGACCCCACAGCGCCTGCGGCGGCTTTTCCCCCGGCCCCTGAGGCGATTAAGCCGTCGCCCTGGTTCCTGAGGATGCCCGTCCTTCACGGCCCTCCACAGGTGCTGGGACTAACATAGGATGTGGTAGTACCGCTCTTGGGGGCAGGTCAAGGCCAGCCCAGGTTCGTTCAGAATCAGGAGGGCGGTCCAAGTGGTGGGAGGTCCTACACCGCCTCGAGTTGTTCGTACTTTGCTTCCGGAAGCTCAGGAGCCATGCCGGGTCCACACGACCCCAATCAGTCTGGGAATCCCCACCAGGAAGAGATACGGGATCAGGCCATAGAGCAGGACCCCCGGAGGGCCGAATAGCCCCCCCACGAGGCTCCCGGCGACCGCCACGGGGGTGGCCAGGAACGTCGCGCCCAGCAGCAGCGTGCGGAACCGACCGGTCGTGCCGCGGAGAAGGCGTTCCACCACCCAGCCAATGACCCAGCCCGTGACGAAGAACAAACCCAGCCCGATCCACATCAGCGGATTCACCAACTGCAGCAGGGCCGTGCTGTCTCCAAAGCGGTAGAGCGCGAGGAGAGTTTGCAGGGCCACCATGCCCGCCCCGCATCGCACTGGGATCCCCCAGGCGCGCCATCGGGCGCTCAAATCGTTCGCGTTGGAAGTCATGCTCCGTACAGCGCTCCTTTCAGCCGCCACCGCTTCCCACTGTCCGGGTCGTGGGCGGTCACGTAGTTCTTGCCCTGGCACGGCACGTCGAAGCCCGCCTCCTGCAGGGCGGCGACGACGCCGGCCCGGTCCTGCACCGTGCCGCGCTCGACGCCCCGCAGCAGGTAGTCCCGGATCTGGTCCCTGGGCATCGGCCTCATGCGCGATCTCCTCCCGCAGCTCCGCCGCCTCGAGGTAGGCGCGGTGCCCCAGGCTGCTGATCCCTGGGCGCGCGCCGGATCGTCCGGAACTCAGGCACGTTATCGACAACGACTGCGTACTTACCAAGAGCCGAGCATTCATCGGGTATCGTCAGCTCTTGTCGAAGGGGTTCAATGTTATCGTTTGAAATACTCGCCAAATCCAAGTCTCCGCTGTGGGCGGCATTGAGGCAAAAGATGTTTAGATGGTTCAACCAGTTCATCTGTATCTGAACTGGCCCGGCAAGATCGTCTGACATGTCCATACCATTGAGTATTAGACGGCCTTCGCCCGGTTGCAGCCAAGCTGTCGTACCCTCGTGCTTATCCATGCGCCCGAACTCGTTACTATCTTCGGGTTTCTTGAACCTTGAAAGTCTATTGGTGAAGATTCGACCGTGGACGAAATCATCGGCATAGCTTGGGTTGTCGAAGAACTTGACGAACAAGAAAACGGTTTTCATGTTTCCCCTAGGGAGGGTCTGAACAACCCCCATCTTGGGAGGAACGCGATCGGTTGCGGTTCGAAGATCCGGTTCGAAGACCTATCGGAGCGATGAAGTGCTGGCTGGCGCGCCGGAGAAACGGTCCGAACCGTCAGGAAGTCGCTTCGATGTGTCCGGCTCCCGCCCTCGGGCGGCCCATGGGCCGCGCGTTATCCGGTCGCGTAGCGGCCAGCGATGAGCAGATTCGAGAACCCGAGCAGCAACGCGATGCGCTGCGTGTTCTTCGCCAGTCCCCGGTAGCGCACCTTACCGTACCCGAAGCGCCGCTTCACATACAAGAACGGATGCTCCACCTTCGCCCGCACCGATGCCTTGCGCTTCTCGGCCGCCGCCTCGGCGCCGTCCCGATCGAGCAGGCGACGCTTGCCCGGCTTCATCACCACCTGCCAGGCGACGTCGCAACCCCTGTTCTCCGGGCGCTTGTCCACACCCTGGTAGCCCGCGTCGCCCCATGCCTCCGTCTCGTCACCATGCAGCAGCACGCACGCCTGCGTCACGTCCGCCGCGTTGGCGGCCGTCGTCGCCAAGCTGTGCGCCAGACCCGATTCGGCGTCCACCCCGATATGCGCCTTCATCCCGAAGTACCACTGGTTTCCCTTCTTCGTCTGGTGCATCTCCGGATCCCGTTCTCCCCTGCGGTTCTTCGTCGACGACGGCGCGTCAATGATGCTCGCATCCACGATCGTCCCCGTCTTCAACCGATGCCCGAGAGACGCCAGATGCGTATTGATCTCCTCGAACAACCCCATCCCCAAGCCCTGCGTCTCCAGCAGGTGACGGAAGTTCAGGATCGTCGTCTCGTCCGGCAAAGAACCGCTCAGGCGCAGACCCGCAAAGCGGCGCACTGACTCCACCTCGTAGAGCAGATCCTCCATGCCCGGATCGCTCACGTTGTAGAACAGCTGCACACAATGAACCCGCAGCATCACCCCAAGCGGATAGGGGCGGCGGCCACGGCCAGCCTTCGGATAGAACGGCTCGATCCGATCCTCCAGCTGTTGCCAGGGAATCAGCCCCTCCATCTTCTCCAGGAAAATCTCCCGGCGCGTCCGCCGCTTCTTCGAATCGTACTCCAGCTCCGCGAAACTCATCTGAAGCTCCATGGCCCGCTCACAACTCCCCGGTCGTTTCATACCATGAAACTACACCCGTCTTGTTCAGAGCTTCCCTAGAAAAACATAACTGGACCGACTCCAACAGTGCCCACTCCTCAGGATGGTGGTCGAGTTGAAGGTGGTGGCTCCGGGGTGTCTCTTGATTAACCTACCCTCTTCATTTCGGCAACGGGCTCACCGCTCGACGTGGCTCCGTGCAGCTGGAAGGTGCTCTTCGAGATGTCGATGCCTGTGATGCTGACGACTATGTCCATGGATCCTCCCGTCTCGTGTCCCTGACGGCACCCCTGGTGCGTTCTTCTGACCCGGCAGACTCTCGTGCCGGAGATTGGGGGGCGTCCACTCCAATCGCCTACGGCGTGTAGGGGTCCCGCGCCACCTTACAGCAGAGCATGATCGTCTTCCCCGGCCTAGTCCTCGGGGACGGGCCGGAGGGCGTGGGAGTCGGACTCTGGCGGAGGGATGGCCTATATTTGTCAGAAGGAACTGACGGCGGACTACAAGGGCGCGACGTCCGGGGACCACCGGTGGTGCTTTCGACCCGTGAATAACAGGCAGTCGAGCCGAAGAGTCCGTGCGCTCCTCACCGCTCTTGCGCTCGGTGCGCTGTCCGGCTGCGGCGGCGACAGCGGCACCGGAATCCGCCCTGCCGTCGTCACGGTCGAACCAGGCGAGGCGTTGATCGTGGGCGCGGGAGGATCGCTCGGCTTCTCTGCCATGGTGCGCGATGAGTCCGGCAGGCCGGTATCCGGCTCGGTGACCTGGACGGTGGCCGACCCACAGGTGGCGACCATCGACGCCGTGGGCATCGCCACCGGGGTCTCGGCCGGAACGACAACGGTGATCGCCACGGCGGGCAGCGCCCGCGGCACAGCTCGGCTCGAGGTCTTCGTGCCGGAGAAGATCGCCGAATACGAATCGGGCAAGAGCTACTGGGGCCGCGGGAACTACGTGCAGTACATTCCCGGCGAGCTGCCCGTAGTGTTTTCGGCCACGCACGGCGGCCTTCTGATTCCCGCGGAGATCCCCAACCGCAGCTACGGGGTGACCACCTCCGACCGGAACACGATGGAGCTCACGCAGGCGATTCGCCGCGCATTCGTGGAACAGACCGGATTCGCCCCGCACGTGATCATCTCGCACCTCCGCCGCAGGAAGCTCGATCCCAACCGGGAGATCGTGGAGGCGGCTCAGGGCAACCCGTACGCGGAGCAGGCGTGGCGCGAGCTGCACGCCTGGATCCGGACGGCGCGCGCGGTGGTGGAGGAGCGATTCGGCCGGGGGATGTACTTCGACATTCACGGTCACTCTCACGACATCGACCGCCTGGAACTGGGCTACCTGCTGGACGCCTCGGAGCTGGACAGGTTCGACGCCCTGCTGGATGCGCCCCAGATCATTGCGCGGTCGAGCATCCGGGAGCTGGCCCAGGGGTCGGCACTTCCGTTCCCGGAGCTGCTCCGGGGCGGCCCATCGCTCGGGGGGCTGCTTCAGGACGAGGGCGTTCGTACTGTACCGAGCCCCGGCGATCCCTCACCGGGCGCCGCCGCGTACTTCCGCGGTGGATACAACACGCGTGAGTATGGCTCCAGATCCAGCGGGGAAGTCATCAGCGGGGTTCAGATCGAACACCATTTTCCGGGCCTCCGGGATACGGAGGCGAATCGACGCGCATACGCGGCCAAGCTCGCGAGGGTCATTCGCCGCTTCATGCGGACGCAATACGGATTCTTCGAGCCTGCCAGCCTCCAACGTCAGGGCCCATGACGGAAGAGCCCTGACCGTCGGCATCCAGAACGGGGGCTCGACGACCCAGGGAGACCGGCCATCCACGGATCGACCGCGTTGTCGACCACCCGTCCCCCCTCGTTGCGCCTGTCTTGCTGGACGGCCGCCCTCATCTACTCGGGCGGGGCGGGCATGCGGTAGCCGACCCGGCGCTCGTTGAGGATGTAGGCCGGCCGAGCCGCGTCGTCGCCCAGCTTGCGGCGGAGCCTCTTCACGACAGCGTGCACCCGCTTCGGGTCGACGTGTAGCCCTTATTGCGCCCCCACGCCTGGTAGAGCAACGAGCGGTACGTCGACACCCGTCCCGAGTTGGCCGACAGCACGCGCAGAACCTGACCTGACCCCCTGAAACGAGACCAGGTGCAATGTTAGGATCGACCTGGTCTGAAGCTTTTCAGCGAGGAGGTCAGGATGGGAAGGAAGCGACACACTCCGGAGCAGATCATCACTGCACTGCGGGAGGCAGAGGTCGGTCTGGCCCGCGGCAAATCCGTGAAGCTGATCAAGCCGGGAGCTCGGCATCACCGAGCAGACGTACTACCGGTGGAAGGCTGCTACGGGTCCCGTGTGGAGACGCTCCCGTAATGGCACTAATCATAAGCAATCGAGGACCGTCAACCGCTTGCTGTCGGTCATGGACATCGAACCGCTTGCGGCACGTCACCCGAAACATCGTGGAGCGGATCTCGGTCCAGGTCCGAATCGCCGATGGGCTCGTGGGCCGCTTCACTCGGGCGAGAGCTCTCAGAGATCCGGAGGGGGAGCCAGGATGTCGTCCACGGTCGCGACAGTCCTTGCCCCGTATTCATCAGAAGCTGAACATCCCCGCGTCTGACTCTGTGAATTGAGCTCCACATGCCTGCCCGGTGAGGGTCGAAGTGAACCCGGATGGGCCGATCTCCGCCTCTATGTCCAGATCTATCCGGCAGGATCCGCTCCGACCGTCGTCCGTGGCCCAGCGAACCGTACCATCCACCTCGCCGCTCAAGGCGAACCCAAGGTCGCCCATGATGGACAGTGCGAGACTTATGGCCAGGTTGGGCGCGCCGTTGAGGGTGAGCGCGAGCCCGGTATCCTCGGGCGTGACCACGCAGTCCGAGTGTATCATGGTCATCGACAGGGACACGGAAACGTCTTCGTCGCTGTCTGGATCTCCCATGAACTCGGCCTGTAGGTTGCTCACAGTCACCGTTCCACCCATCAAGCAGGGCGCAGTGAACTCTTCCTGGATGAGGCTCCCGGGGTCTAGGATCTCGCCCTCAAGAGCCGAGTTCTCGGTGATGACTTCAAATCCCGGGCTCGTCGCCGCCTTCACGAGCGCGAGCGCCTCCTCCCGGGTCAGTGAGTCTTCGTCGGGCCCCGTCGAGTCGTCACCGCATGCGACCAGGCCGATAGCAGAGCCCAGAACCAACCCCGCGAAAACAAGCCGCATGAAATGCCTCCTCTGGTTCATATGCCCTTATGGGTTTACTTAGGTGATCGGCCCGAGCTGTCGTCACGCGACGGGGCATCGGTTCGGGCAACGCTCTCGCGCGGCCGGGCTAATCATAACGACGTGACCCCCTTATGATACCAATATTAGGGTCATGATGTTTAAGGTCATTATGAACCCTAACATCCGGACGCATCTGATCCGCGCCGTGCCAGAGCTGGCCCAGGAACGCGTCGAAACCGCGACGCGCGTCCTCGAAGAACACGAAGGTCGCATGAGTCGTCCTGTTCCGTGTCGTGTTCACAGGAGCTCCGGGACTTGATCGGCCAACAGTACATCGACACCCTTAAGGACTTGAATTCGCCGCCAATTCTCGCTGGATTCGATTACCCGGTGTCGGAAACGGTGTCGGTAGGACTCAGGGCTCGCTGGATGAGGTCGGGTGAATTTGCAGGTACCGTGGTCTGGGATCCGTTGCGCAGCCATGTGCCGAATCTGCGGCGCGATGGCAGTGAGCCCGTGGACGGTACGATGTCGACCGACGGTTTTTCCTTTGTGGGAGTCAGTCTTGGAATGAAGCATCATTTCTAGCTACAGCCAGACCTGACCCGCGGGAAAGGCCCGAAAGCTCCGGTGCGTCTCCAGGGTTCGGCACATACATTGGCCCCGAGGTCTTAGAAGACACCACCACTTAGGGCTTTTCCGAATCGTTTCGTAGCGGTCGGGGGCAAGTGCCAAGGGAAGACACATGAGTCTGCCGGACACACCCAGCGCACCACCCAATGCCCAGGTACCGAAGCGTAAGAAAAGCCGTCTGACCCTGTATATCGGCATTGCCATCGTGGCCGCTGTCGGGCTCGCGGTTACGGCTCCGCAGGTCGCCGTCCAATTTGAACTGGGCGGCGAGATCTTCCTGCGCCTGCTTCTGATGATGGTCGTTCCGTTGGTCGTCGCGAGCGTGATGAGCAGCATCATCGGTCTCGGGGACATCCGCAAACTGGGGCGGCCGGGCGGGTTTGCGATCGCCTACTACCTGACCACGACGGTGATGGCGGTCATCGTGGGTCTGATCATGGTCAACGTCATCCAACCGGGCATCGGCGCGATCGATGCGGATACGCTGGAGACCATGGCGGCGCAAGGCCAGGAGATCACGGCAGGTCGCGAGGACGAGGGCTTGGGCTCGATCCTAAGCAACCTGGCGCTGATGCTGTTTACCGACAATCTGTTTCTCGCAGCCGCCGAGAGTAGCCTGCTGCCGCTCATTTTCTTCTCCATAATCTTTGCCGGCATGCTGACGACAATGGGCAGCAAGGTGCATGCGCTCACGGAGATGATTCTCCAGATCAACAACGCAATGCTGTCCTTCGTCCTGCTGCTGATGAAGGTTGCGCCACTAGGGATTTTCTGTCTCGTCACGGCGCGGTTCGGACAAGCCCAACTGGAGGGCGTTCTCCTCGATGTCGTGGGCCAGACCGGGGCCTACTTTGTGACCGTCCTGGCTGGCCTGGGGACCCATGTGCTCCTAACCCTCCCACTTATCTACTGGATGTTCACCCGCAGGAACCCCTTCCGGTTCATGTACCGGATGTCCGAGGCGCTACTCACGGCGTTCTCGACGGCCAGCTCGAGCGCAACACTTCCGATCACGATGAAGTGCGCGGTCAAGAACGCAGATGTGTCCAAGCAGTCGGCGGATTTCGTGTTGCCACTCGGCGCTACGATCAACATGGACGGGACCGCCCTGTACGAGGCGGCCGCGGCGATCTTCATCGCGCAGGCTCTCGGTTTCGATCTGTCGCTCGCAGACCAGCTGGTGATAGCGGTGACGGCGACAATGGCGGCGATCGGAGCGGCAGGGATTCCGGAAGCCGGTCTGGTCACCATGGTGATCGTCCTCAATGCGGTCGGGTTGCCCGTGGAATACATCGGCTTGATTCTGTCTGTCGACTGGCTCCTGGACCGCTTCAGGACCGCGGTGAACGTCTGTGGCGATTCTATCGGTGCCGCCGTGGTCGAGAAGAGTTTCACTGCCAGCGCTGCTACGTAGACCGGTGCTTCGAGACCGCTGGCGCGTGCCTGGGCCCTACACCTAGGGAATTAGACGGACCAGATTCTCGGCGTTTGTGCGCGACCCCCCTTCCAGGTGCCGAGGATCCCGAATCTAGCGGCGAATCCGATCCCGGCGCCAATCAGGATCCGCTTCCAGCTCACGGCCCTCCGCATCATTCTGCGGTACCGTCACGGCCGAGATCGTTACATGAGTTCGAGGCGGGTTTGGGGCCGAGACGTTCCCCAGCTTGCCCCGTTCACGGAGTTCCTGCCGGACTTGCCCGAGCGCGGGCGAGGCGGTGCAGGCTAACGCGGCCGCTAGTATCAGAAAGCGCATACGCGGAATGCTTGGCCCCTGGCCCACCCGATTGGCCGTAAGGCCGGTGGGCATGAGGGGGCGTGGATCGGAGCGGGACTCTGGCCCCAGCCGCTGAAGAGCGCCAGATCAATCGAACAAATCGGTATGGGTTCCAGTCCGAACCAGGATGAGAGCATCGTCCCCCTGGTCCCAGACCAACAGCCAGTCCGGTTCGATGTGACATTCCCAGCAGGGAGACCAGTCCCCGGTCAACCGATGCTTCCGATGTCGTGGGTCGAGAGGCTGATTCGACAGAAGTCGCTCCACGACACTCCAGAGCTTGTCGAGATCCTTGCCGCGCTTTCTGCCACGCTTGAGATCCTTCTCGAATCGCTTCGTGGTAAGCAGGCGCATTGGGATCAACCGTACCGGGCTTTGAGATCCTCCAGGCTGGTGTATTCGGTGAGTCCCTCTCCGGTGCGGGCCTGCCGCAACGCTGCGATGGTCTCGGCATTGGGACCCTTCACAGCGAACGGCAAGCCGTGATGCAGCGTTACCTGGCGATAGAACAGCGTGATCGCTGCGGTTGGCGACAAACCGAGCCCCGAGAAGACCTCTTCGGCCTGGCTCTTCAACTCCGGTTCAACGCGGGCCCGGATCATTTCGGTCTTGGCCATTTTTTGGGCACCTCCCCGTCTTGTTTGCTAATAATGTACCCCAAACGGGGAACATATCAATTCTTCCGCTGTTGGGTTGAGACGGGCTCGCCTTCGAGCTCCGCGACTTCCTATTCGGGCCGATCTGGCATCCCAGCCCAACCGGTAACCGGCCCGGCGATTGGGAGCGGGTCCGGACCGCGGCGCTGAACGCCAGCGACCTGTGGCTCCCTCTGGAAAACGGTGACCTCTGGCGGACCGTCGCCGTGAGGAAGATCCCCCCGGCGGACTACCGGCCCGAGTACCTGGACCGGCAGGTGATCTTCGACGTGGAGTTGCCAGACGGGGCAGCCCATGGCCCGGTGATCGACCGGCTGGAGCTGGCGCGGTTGCGGCTGGTGTCCGGGCCGAAGTTCCGGGCGTATGTCGCGGCGCATTCCGTCGCCTGGCGACCGGGCGTCACCCGCCGACGCCACCCCCGCAACCAGAGCGTCCACCTATGGAGCTCCGACCCAGCTCACTACCCCGTTCTGACAGCGGCAGATCGGCGGCGGCTGGCGTTCGGGTCCCAAGACAAAAAGAACCGGACGCGGGCCAACCAGGACGCCGCATGGGAGGACCTGGCTGGGGTCGAGATCCTTACCCGGACGGCAACCACCCAGGATGGTCGGCGCGGCTGGCTGATCGTCCCTGAGGCGGCGGCGGCGGCCATCCAAGGACCTGCGCAACCGGAGAACAACGTTCGCGTAAGTCATTGCGGCACAACAACCGGACCCCATCTCCACCCCGACCCCGACTCCGACAGGAGGAAGGAGGGGGGAGGCGCCGGTCGGCGCTGCTTCCCAAAGGGTCGCCCGCGCGCCGTCGGCACTCCCTCTCTCTGTCAAAGACCCGGACGGCAACCACCCAGGATGGTCGGCGCGGCTGGCTGATCGTCCCTGAGGCGGCGGCGGCGGCCATCCAAGCGGCCAGCGACCTGCGCAACCGGAGAACAACGTTCGCGTAAGTCATTGCGGCACAACAACCGGACCCCATCTCCACCCCGACCCCGACTCCGACAGGAGGAAGGAGGGGGGAGGATCCCGTTCTCCCCTGCGGTTCTTCGTCGACGACGGCGCGTCAATGATGCTCGCGCCGGTCGGCGCTGCTTCCCAAAGGGTCGCCGGAAGCGCGCCGTCGGCACTCCCTCTCTCTGTCAAAGACGGGTTTCACGGCTGAGCACAGGACCACAGCGAAAGAGAGAGTTCTCTAGATGTCGGAGATCGCCTGGATCCGGCCGTCTCGACCGAGCTTGCGATCCTGAGAAACAGCGATCGCCAGCGCCGGTGACTGCTTCCTGTCCTTGCAACTCGCCGGAAACCCGTCGCCTGAATTCATAGGTGTGTCCCGTCATTTCAGATGCTCAGGCTCTCACCGCCGTCTCGAGGGTCGCGGCCCTGTAAGGTACGTCGCCTCTCTTTTTACACACCCTTTGATCGTTGAGCACCGCGCCGACGGCATTCAGCAGGGAACCAGTCCCGACGGGAAGACGGAGGTTATATTCAAACCGGGCTCGAAGGAGAACACCCGGCCTCAAGCGGGACCCCGAGGGCTTTGGAGACCATCGGAATCCACCTTAAGATCGCCCTCGGACTGTCCAACGAAGTAGGACCACCTCATTACATCAGGCCAGACTTGCACCCTTCCGACGGTTACAGGGCTCGCACAGCAACTGAAGGTTGCGAGCCGTGTTGCTTCTACCAGATGCCTGAACCGTGCGTGCGGCCAACGCCTTGGCCTGAATGCGAAGAACAGATAGTGGTGTGGCGACAGTCGTGTCGCCGAAATCCTCGGGCCACAGATCGGGAATCTCGTCAGCCATTTGATTACTCCAATAGGTTCTCAAGATCGATGTCGAGCAGTATGGGAAGGTGGTCTGAGTGCAGGGTCCCAGGTCGATCCAATTTCGTCAGGGGCTCTTCTCCGATCTGGGTGATCACTCGGATAGAGTCTTCGCGCAGGGCTGGCAACAATTGAGGACGAACTAGCACCTGATCGAACATGTGCCAAAACAAGCAGACAGGTTCTGCCCGCGGGTAATAGTGTGTCCCCGGGGGCGTGGGACCTTGGTCTCCGAAATGACGCCACATTGGGTTGTAGAAGAACGGATACTCGACATCTTGAACAACGCGTTTGCCCCTGGCAGCGATCCGCTGGTCCATGACGGCGTGCAGCCCGGCTGCCGAGATTAGTGCTGGCTCGCAAGGGTCAACGTTCAGGTCACCCATCACTATGGAGGGCAACGCCTGATCCGCTTCGATATCTCGAACGGTCTGCGCCAACTCCTGAATCCCAGCCTGCTGGCTCTCAGGGCTAAAGCTCATCTTAGAAGGGAGGTGAGCGGCGACCAGGAGGAACTCTGGCAGCGCTGGCACCCGAACCCGACGCACAGTCAACCGCGAACTTTCCCAGACGGGCCGTGCGAACTCACTTGGAAAAGCAGTAAGCACCTCGATCTTCTCACAGTTGGACTTCCCGACGACGTATGGCCGGGCAGCAACTTGCCCAGCGGCAAGATCTGCTCGGCTAGGAGGAGGACATCGGGGACTTCATTAGGTTGCGAGAGACCGGCTTGGCCGGACTAGGAAAGCCCCAACTCGTAGTCGAGGCTCACCTCCTTTTTATTGTTGAGTATCAGGGGTTCCAGATTAGGCCGATCCAAGGCATGAACTCTTGGTCGTTGTTGTTCCAAGTGGCAGCCGCAGAAAGGCCTAGGTTGTCGCGTAGGGCGCGGGTATAGGTTATGCCTGGGAGCTCGTTTGGGGGCTCATCTAGAAAGTCGAGCATGTGAAAGCTCAGCTGTAGATCGCCGAAACTCATCCATATACCACCAAACTGTCCTTGGAAAACGCCCTCGAGGTTTTCTACCCCGTCGTTTTCTGTCTTCCAGTCTCTGGGTTCTCCCCAGAAAAAGAAGCCCGGCCAGTATATGGCGCCAAGGCGAATGTTTTGCGACAGGCGAACATTTGTCTCGAGTAGTAGGGTGACAACAGGAGCGTTTTGTAACAGTCCCGCAGAAGCCCCTATTTTAAAGGCAAGGTCGTCGTCGCCAAAGTATTGTCCGTAGATAACGCGTTGCAGCTCTCTTTCGAGAGTAGCTTCTACCATCCGCCCGTTCTTGTTTCTGATCCTAATGGTGCCAGAAGTGCCACTGGTGACCGGACTTGAACCATGAGACAAGATTGTTTGTTCGATTTGCCACCCGCCCTGTGCTTGTGTGGCACTAGGCACGAAAACAAAGGCCAAGACAAAGAGAAAAAAGATCATTTTCATACCTCTCTCCTTTCTCCTTTTAGTTTTTTTCTTCGTCTCGGAGCGAATCGTGGCTAGTTGGCTAGTCACGTCGCTGCCATGCCCGTTCATGCGGTTGAGGTCGGCTTGGGCTTATCCCGGAACCACCGGCGTTCGCTCACAGCAGCACCAACGGCAGCCCCAGCGCGAACAGCGCGCTCACGATGATCAGGGGATATGAGTTAGGAAGCAAGCCTTGAATACCGCGGATACCCAGCTCGGGCGCCACTTCTATTGATCTGACCAGACCGCTAACTCGTTTCCGCTAGGATCGGTGAAGCGAAAACGGCGTCCGCCCGGAAATTAATCAATAGAACGAGCGAGGCCGTTGAAGAATCTTTAGGCTGGTCGATGCTCAAGGAGAGCTACGAAATCGGCGTTGACCGAAGTTTCCCCTGATGCCCATGCGCTCAAGCTATGGGTGATGCTGAGGTTGGGCGATGGCTGGTTGGGACTATGACTCAGAGCCCGCGCGTTCGTCTCCACCACCTCACCTGCGTGCCCAGACGTTTTCCGCTCGGCCCTACCACCGCCAGCGTGCAGCTTGACGCATGAACGTCCAGCCCGATATACCTGTCCATGGGCGTTGTCCTCCTCGCGCTGTGGGTTACTTGCTTGCGCTAATGAAAGTGCATCCACTCCGAGGGGAGAACGCCTTTTCATCTTCGGGCTGCTTCGCTGTTGAGTTGGACCGGTAGCGGACGCCAGGGAGGTTGGGTCAATAAGTGTGTAAACGTATCAGGCGGCGTTCTTCCGCTGTTGGGTTGAGACGGGCTTTCCGTCTTCGAACTTTATTCCTTCAAACACGTCCTTGAGGAGGTGAGGAGCGTCGAGCCTTCGGAACCGCTTCTCAGCCACCAGGAGCAACTTCCAGATCAGCGCCGTAGCGCTCTCGACCCGCTTGAACCGCTTTGCTGCCGTCGTCCTGAGTCGTACCGCCGCAAAGGGGCTCTCGACCACGTTCGTCGTGCGTAGATGCTTCCAGTGGTCCTCGGGGAAGTCGTAGAACGCTACCATCCGCTCCCAGTCGTCCTCGAGTACGTCCACCGCCTTCGGATACCACGGCCTGTAGCGCCTGGCGAACACTTCCCGGGCCTTGACGGCCCCGGCCAGGCTCGGTGCGTAGACCACAGCCCTGAGAAGATCCTTCGCCTCGCCCTGCTCCCGCTGAGGTAGTCGGTCCAGCACGTTCCTCATGGTTCCAGCACCGTTGCTCACCCGCCTCGGGCCATACCTCCCTCATCGCGCCCCAGATCGCCGCGTTGCCGTCCGCCATCAGAACCAAACGTCTAAGCCTGGACCTGCCACTAAGCCTGCACACTAGGTTTAAACCCGCCTGCAGTGCCACCAGATCCAATATGGCTGCCGAGATTCAGGCTTTCATCAAGACGCGTACCGCCATCCTCGAGAAAGAGGCCGGCATCGACGCTACCGGGCGCTGATCGGATTCGCGCGAGTCGAACGTGCCGCTATCGAGCTGGACCAGTTCCCGGGGGCAGACCTACTCACGTATCTGGGGAAGGGCTTTATCGCCTTGGTTTTCATGATCGGCACCCCTGGCCGAACGACCCGGACAGTGGGAAGCGGTGGCGGCTGAAAGGAGCGCTGTACGAGCATGACTTCCAACGCGAACGATTTGAGCGCCCGATGGCGCGCCTAGAGGATCCCAGTGCGATGCGGGGCGGGCATGGTGGCCCTGCAAACTCTCCTCGCGCTCTACCGCTTTGGAGATAGCACGGCCCTGCTGCAGTTGGTGAATCCGCTGATGTGGATCGGGCTAGGTCTGTTCTTCGTCACGGGCTGGGTCATTGGCTGGGTGGTGGAACGCCTTCTCCGCGGCACGACCGGTCGGTTCCGCACGCTGCTGCTGGGCGCTACGTTCCTGGCCACCCCCGTGGCGGTCGCCGGGAGCCTCGTGGGGGGGCTATTCGGCCCTCCGGGGGTCCTGCTCTATGGCCTGATCCCGTATCTCTTCCTGGTGGGGATTCCCAGACTGATTGGGGTCGTGTGGACCCGGCATGGCTCCTGAGCTTCCGGAAGCAGAGTACGAACAACTCGAGGCGGTGTAGGACCTCCCACCAGTTGGACCGCCCTCCTGATTCTGAACGAACCTGGGCTGGCCTTGACCTGCCCCCAAGAGCGGTACCACATACTATGTTAGTCCCAGCACCTGTGGAGGGCGTGAAGGACGGGCATCCTCAGGAACCAGGGCGACGGCTTAATCGCCTCAGGGGCCGGGGGAAAGCCGCCGCAGGCGCTGTGGGGTCGGACGGTATTTGTACTCGCGCCCCCATTGCTCGACCAGCACGGCCGCCTCCGCCAACGAGTAGCAGATCTCCCCCTCGAGCGCGAGCTCTGTGAACTCTCGCCTGAGCGCGGAGGAGGCCTTCCTCAGAACCTCTCAGGGCGCTGAAGGCGATCGGCGGGCCCCGGCCGGTCGTCAGCGCGGACTTTCCGGCACCGGCTGAGCCCCCCTCTAGGGACCCTGGGAAAGGGACGGCCCGAGGGCTCGCCGTCGCCCGGATGGTATCCGAGCTCGCGGGCAACGGACCAGGATGTCGCGACCGGCGTCTTGACTGGACAGCCTACGACTGTTTGAATGACAATGTAATTCAACTAAGGAAGACTACGACATGCCTGCAAATCAACTCGTCCAGGCCCGTATCGACGGGGCCGTCAAGGAAGAAGCGGCCACGGTGCTGGCCGCCATGGGCTTGACCGTGTCCGACGCGGTGCGGTTGCTACTGACCAAGGTGGCGAGAGAGAAGGCCCTGCCCTTCGCGCCGCTAATCCCCAACGCCGTCACCATCGAGGCGATGAAGGAAGCCCGCCAGGGCAACCTCCCGCAGTTCGCCAGCGTCGAGGACCTGCTCGACGCTCTGCATGCGGACGATTGAGCGCACCAGCCAGTTCAAGCGCGACTACAAGCGTGAGTCCCGGGGCCGGCATCGGACATACCTCGATGCCAGGCTGGCACTCATCGTGGAGGCCCTGGCCAATGATCAGCCGCTGGAGCCTCGGCACCACGACCACGCGCTAAGCGGTGAGTGGGGAGATCACCATGACTGCCACGTGAAGCCGGACCTGGTGCTGATCTACCAGCAGTCCGGCGCCGACACCCTGCGCCTGGTACGCCTCGGATCACATGCCGAACTCGGTTTATAGCGCGGCCGGTCTTCTCCGGCCCGGCGCAACTCGCTCACGCGCTGATCCTGGACGCGACCGGGGCGGATCCGCTCCGAACCTGGACGACACCCAGTCCTGTTGCGGCGCGCTCATACGGCCCTCGCCATGGCCGGCCGACGTCGTCTCGACTAGAAGCGTGCGACCTCGGCCGGCCGCGAGATCGAGCTTGAGCTGCGCGTTCGGATCGTCCGTCGAGCCGTCGCCGCCGTCCTGAGGGATCGGGAGCAAGTGTCCCACGGCGCCTCCCGCCTCTTCCCCGAGCCGTTGCTCGAGGTTCGCAGCAAGTGTCCCCGTCGATCTCGGCCCCCCGCGCACGTCCCACGAGCCGATCGGAGCGAGCCTCCAGCCGTCCGTCCGTGACCTGGATAGCGTGGACGGACTCGCCTAACGCGGTCCAGCGGCCGTTGCCGCGCCCTTCGGAAGTGGGGTGCTCCCCTCCTCCGGAGGCGTGTCCGCCTCGGTGTCCAAAGTGTACAAATGGATTCCCCTGCGCCCCGGCGGCGCGCGTGGGCACTTCCCCGGCGTGAACCGGCCACCCAAGGTCCCTGAGCGGGTGCGTGGTGTTCCTGAGCGCGGTTCCTGCACTTTCCCCCTCGGCCCCCCGAGGGCTTGCGGCGTCTCTGGGGCGCGCTATGCCGGGAAATCGAAACCCCTGGGCCGGTACTGGCCAATCCTTGGCCCGATTCGACGCTCTCGCGCGCGCGAAGGATCGTCCAAAAATTCTACGAATTACGTCCATTTTCTAGAGCCTCCGGAGTCTCGCGCCGGGGAGTGTCGGGCATCGTCCAGGGTGGACCCTGACGGACTCGGAGGATCGCGGGGATCGCGACGAAGCGGTGCGTCTGGCGCGCTGTAGGCTAGGGCTCGAGTCCGGCGGCGAACGTGGGCGCGGGACTCCGGGCACACGAGGACACGGGGGGCGGACGGCTGGCGGGGGGGCTGTCCCGGTGATCGGCGGTCGATGGGGCGGCTGGCGCGTCGTCGAGACTGCTCAATCCCCGTAGTAGCTGGCGACGGCTCCACGGGCGGCGAGCTCGGCGCGGGCATATCCGCTGAAGCCCATCGGCCGGCGACTTGAACGGCGGGGACGGATGCGCCAGCGGACACGAGATCCCTTGCCATGCCGACCCGTCCGGAGTGCCCGGAGAAGGACCCGTGAAGGCCAGCGGCCTTGGCGGTGGGCGGTGCTTCGGGATTCGGACGGCTGGCCCCCGACCTCGCGGCGCTGGCCGTCCCCGTCGTGGTCTGGCCCGATCGCGACGATAGCGGCGCGCCGCGTGGCGCGGCCCGTGCCGGTGCGGCGGCGAGGTCAACCGCGCATGGGTCCGACGCGGCCGCCGGGCGAACGTGCCCGGGGCTGCCGTTGGCCGACGCTCAAAAGCTGGTCGGGTTCACCGCCTGACAGCCGCCACCACCCAGAATCGGGGGGTACCCCCTTACCCCTCGGGGGGTCGTTGTCGTCGATCCTGGGCGATCCTACAGCCTTGTTTTCGGACACAGCCGCCCGCTTTGCCCCATAGGCCGCGTTTCGTGCGTTTCGGGTGTGCCCAACCCTACCCGGCGCGTGCAGGTGACAACCCAACTCGCCCCTAGATGCAGTGGATCGTTTCTTGCGCGGGTGCGCCAGGCGGTAGTAGGTTGGAGGTCCGTCGTGGAGCCGAAACCCCGACCAGGAGAAAAGAAAATCCCCCTCGGGACGAACCCGAGAGGGAGATCCTAGTTGCCTTAACCGTTGACGGCGGCGCGGGCGGCGCGACATGGAGCGCAATCCATGAGGCACGATGAACGTACCCGCCAGCCCGTTTCCGGGCAAGGCGTCCTGAGCCGCGTCAACATCGAGACTCCCGCAACGCAAGCGGGCTCAAGCTACGCTTTGCTCCCGGCGCGACTGCTTTGCCTACCAGGTGGCGAGTTCCTCGTGCTGGCCGTTCTGCTTTCCCAGCGCCGGAGCAACGGGACGTTTCTGCGGCCCTTGACGTTCGGCGAGCTCGCCCGGTCGATGGGGTTCTGCGGGAAGACGGTGGCCACGCACCTCGCCAGCCTGCGAGCTCAAGGGCTCGTGCAATCCGTCCGAGCTCAAGCCGACGGCTGAGGCGATCACTAAGAAGGGTGAACGTTACGCTCGCGTCCGCACGGACCGGGCAAGCCTCACGGGGTGCGCAGCGTTTCGGCTCCATGTTACCGTGCGGCTGTTCACGGACAGCAGGGGCAACCTCCGGGTGTCACGGCGCTATCTGGCGAGCACGATCGGACGTTCAACACGCACGGCACGGCGGCTTCTCGGCGAACTGAGGGCCGTCGGATATTCAATCCCTACAAGGGTTTTCACGTTCGCGGAAAAAACTGTCCGCTCTACCCGGAAAAAACTGTCCGCCATATCAGTAAAGGGATCAAGAAAGAGGTTTCACACACATTCTGAACAGCCTAAAACGCTGAACGGACCACTCACGGAGGCCGAAGTGGAGGACCGGAAGCGCAAGGCTCGATCGCAACTCGCAACGATTCTGAGACAACATGCGCCCGCGTGACCTGCCGCCTCCCATGCGTAAGGGCGAACCGTTCACCAAGTACCTTGAACGCGTGACGGCGATTCGTCGGCCCGGCAACGGACCGGGACCCGGTCCGTCGTCCGAAACCAAAGAAGCGGAGAAAACGATGATCGACGTAACGACCGACACGTCCGGACTAGAGGCCCTGATCAAGCGCCTCGAAGGCAGCGACGGCGATCTCGCCAAGGCTGCCGAGGCCATGGCTGAGACCATCCTAGAGGATGCTGACCAGCGGGTGCCGAAGGACACGGGGGCGCTCAAGAAGTCAGGACGCACCCAGTAGAATCGCGACGGATCGGCAAGCGTGATCTACGGGAGCGCGGAAGCGCCCTACGCCGCCGCCCTCCATGAGCACCCAGCCATCGAGCCTACCAGCGGTGAAAAGAAGTGGTTGAGGAATGCCGCGATGGAAGGCCGTAAGCTGCTACGCATCGCTGCGAAACGCCTATCCAGGACGATCCCCAAGTGAAAAGGAGCGTCGTTCACCCTCGTGAGAGCGGGGGGAGTCGAGGGGGTAGCTTTGGATCTTGGATACATGGCTGACCTGGTGATCCCGTGGCAGGCCCGTTTCCTGCGGGGGCTCCGGAGGCCTGACGTTCGGACGGCGGCGCTCTCGGTCAGCCGGTCCAACGGCAAGAGTTGGCTGGCTGCGAGGCTCGCGGCGGACTACCTGCGCGACGGTGCGCCGGACTCCGAATGTGTGATCGTCGCGTCCAGCTACACACAAGCGACGGTGATCTTCCATTACGTCGCCGCCATGGTGGAAGCGGCGGGCGAGGATCTAGCCGACCGTTCGCGTTGGCAATTTCAGGACTCGACCACGACGGCGCTGATCCGGAATCGTTCGACCGGCCGGGCCGTGAGGGCTCTCGGGTGTGACCCGCGACGGGCTCATGGCCGCGTCTATGGGCTAGCGCTCCTGGACGAGCCCGCGCAATGGCCACCGGGAACGCGTGACGCCATGCTGGCGGCGATCCGGACGGGAGCGGGCAAGGTCGAGGGCTCCAAGGTCGTGGCTTTGGGAACGCGCTCCGACGATCCGATGCACTGGTTCAGCGAATGGCTCGGGGGCGTGGCCGACTATGCGCAGCTTCACGCGGCCAGGCCGGGCGATCCGCCGTACCAAATGCGAACGATCCGCCGGGCGAATCCCGGATATGACTACCTGCCGGCGTTGCGTGAAACGCTCCACAGCCAACGGGACGAAGCCCGTTCGCATTCGACGGCGCGCTATTCGTATCGGGCGCTCGCCTTGAATCTCGGGACGTCGGATCGCCCGGAAAGTGTGTTGCTCGATCCGGCGGATTGGGAGCGGTGCGAAACGGACCTACCGCCAGCCCGCGACGGCGCTTTCATCCTCGCGTTTGACATGGGCGGGGCAAGCGCCATGACGGCGGCGGCGGGCTTCTGGCCGGCGACGCATCGGGCGGAAGTCATGGCGGTGATTGGTGGGGTTCCGTCGCTTGCGGAGCGGGGCCGGGCTGACAACGTGGGACCGCTCTACCGCAAGATGGCGGATCGAGGCGAGTTGCTCGTTTCCGAGGGCCGCAAGACTCCGGACGTCGAGGGGTTCATCGAGGCCGTGATCGAGCGCTGGGGCGTGCCCGGCGCGATCGTCGCCGATCGGTACAAAGAGGCGGAGCTTTACGACGCCCTGAACGCGGCTCGGGTTCCGGCGCGGCCGGTCACGTTGCGCGGGATGGGCTGGCGCGACGGTGCTGAGGACGTTCGCCGATTCCGGGCGGCCGTCTTCGAGGGGAAGGTGATGGCTCCGCGCTCGCTGCTACTTCGGAGCGCTCTAGCCGAGGCGCGGGTGGTGCGCGACACGGCGGGCAACGAAAAATTGGCGAAAGGCAGCCAGTCCGGGCGCCGTGCGCTTGGCCGGGACGATGCGGTGGCCGCGCTGATTTTGGGAGTTGCGGAGGGAATGCGGCGGGGTGTTCCTGAGCGGCACGGGCTGCGGCTCGTAGCGGTCTAGAATGGGCCTGTTCGCTGCGCTGGAAGTGATTCTCGTAGAGGAAGAGCCTTTAGGTGCGCTCTACCCGCTCCGCTTGCCTGGCCAGACAAGTGGGGCCGGTCGACGTGGCCTTCGTGCCGCTTTCGGGGGTGGGTGCGCAGCGGTACTTGGGTTCGAGTCCGGTGGTCGATGGCCCGCTCGGTGTGACGTCCGACGGCGGAGTTTTATGGTTCCATTCAGGCGTTCAATTTCAGGTGCGGGGCGAAGACCCCGAGGACCCGTCGCCGGTCGTGCAGATGGCGGACCAGGTGCGCGATGTCCTGGTCCAATTCGCAGGGGGCAGCGTGGTCAAGGCCCATGAGGAGCTCGTGCGTGTCGACATCACCATGTCTCCCCATTTTTTCGGCCAGGACGAGCAGGAGCGTCCCATCGCCGCGATGGTGACAGAGATATGGCACAGACCCGCGTAAGGCCCCACTGGCGGGTGTGGGGCCGAATCCGGAAGCGGGTCCTTGAGCGCGATTCCTACCGGTGTCGCGACTGCGGGGCCGGGCCCCCGAAATGAAGTCCACCACTTGAATGGGCGGGACGACAATCGGCTGGGCTCGCTCTTGACCCTTTGCCCGCCATGCCACATAAGACGCCACGATCGTTTGCGCGGCCAGCCACAGGCCCAGGCGTGGCGGACGCTCGTGCGAGATTTAACCAAGTGAGCGGCCCTGGTCCGGCCTTGTCGATGGCAGCCGTGGGTCACTTAGTGGACCGGCCCGCGCTGATCGACACGGCGGCTGAGCTACTAGCGCTCCATTTTGAAGTGGACCCGAAGGCCGTCAGGCGGGCGCTCTCCGATCCGATCCGGGTGAAGAAGGCCCTGGTCAACGTCGCCCCCGAGGGCGCGGCGCTGATCTACGGCCACTTGACGAGCTCGCGCTGATCCGGTACCCTTCCGGTACATATGAGCAAGCTACTACACCAGAACAGACCGCGCCTCTCTAATCGCGCCTACGAGCTAGCCGAGCGCTTGGACCCGGCTGGCAATCGAGCCCGAGCCATCGAATACGCTTTGGAGCTTGCCGCTATCGTCGAATGGCGCGGCCCTAATCGCGAGATCGGCGAGGGGCCGTTGACCTGGCACGCCGGGGCCGTGCTTTCGGCGTTCATAAATGAGGGTGAAGAGGCGTGGCAAGGCGGCGCTCGCCAGGCGCTCGATGAGCTGGAAGAGCGGACCGAAGAGCGGGCCAGGACTTTAGCCGTTGAGGCGCTGCCTCATATGGTGCTGAGCGCTGTAAAAAAGTTGTTCAATGACCAAGGCCTTCCGTGCCCACCGATCAGCGTGGGTGTTGATGGCTCGGTCGAGCTTGGCGATCCGCCGAAAGGGCTCGGTCCAATAGAGGCGTAGCAGTAGCACAGCACCCGGCCGCACGTCGCTCCCAGGGGGAGCGGGTGGGGTCCCCAGGGGGGTTCAGTTCGGGTGGCCCGGCGGTGCCGGTGGAAAGCGATCAGCACAAAACTTTTCATCGGGAGCAACCCGCATGTTAGACGGACAGAAAGCCCGCCAGGCCGCCAACGACGCATCGAGGGAGTTTCGCGCTCTTCTTGCCAAGGAAGACTCGACGTCCGAGGACATCGAGAAGGCGACGAAAGAGCTAAACGACCTGGAGACGCGGGCCGAAGCGTTGGAACGCGTCGAGCCCGGCGGCGAGGTCGTCAAGGTCGAGCCGACTGAGGACGCGGAAAGCCGCGAGCTCCGTTCGCTGATCGACGGTTCCAACGCCGGCGAGGTATTCGCGGCCGCGGTCGACCATGGCGCGCCGGACGGACGGACGGCAGAGCTGCAGCAACACTTCAAGTTAGCTCAGAACGCCGTCCCGCTCGTGCTCCTGGAGCAACGTGCGGTTGCGTCGGTTCCGGCCGATATCGAGAGCACCGCGGCCCCGGCTGTCATGCCGGTCTTCGCCACCGGTGACGCTGCGTTTTTGGGCGTCAGAATGGCGTCCGTTGGTGTAGGCGACGCGACGTTCCCGGTTTTGACCACCCGGCCGAACGTGGGCGGGCCGCACACCGGCGATACGAGCGTCGCGGTGACCGACGGGTCATTTTCGGCTGCCAGCCTGAGCCCTGGGCGGCTGCAAGCTTCGTTTGAGTACCGGCGCTCTGACGCAAGTAGGTTCGGAGACCTGGACCAGTCGCTCCGCTCCGCACTCTCCGAGGGCCTGAGCGAGGCGCTGGACAAGGAGGTGATCGACCAGATCGTCTCCGACGTCGCACGCACGGACGCCACCGCCGAGAACACGTTCGCCACCTACCGCTCGAAGCTGGTTTACGAGCGGCTGGACGGCCGCTACGCCAAGATGGAAAGCGCCGTCCGGATCCTCATGGGATCGGCCACGGCCGTTCACGCGAGCGGTAAGTACCGATCGAACAACGCGGACGATGCCGCCATCGACTCGCTGCGCCGGATCTCTGGCGGCGTGCGGATCTCCGCTCACGTCGCGGCCGTCTCGGGGAACAAGCAAGACGCGATCGTTCGCCGCGGATCGGCCGACGATGGGGTGCCGCTCTGTGGGCGGGGGTGACCCTGATTCCGGATGAAGTGACCGGCGCAAAAACCGGAAAAATCATCCTCACAGCCGTTGCTCATGGCGGCTTTCAAGATCACGCGGATTTCTGGGTTTTCGAGAATCCAGACCCAGCACGCCTAAGCCAGATGAACAACGCGGCGGGATGTCTTCCTGCGGTGCGCGAGCTCGTGGGGGCCGGTGAGGGCCGGTCGGGTGGGGCTCCCGTCCGCGTGTTCGCCTTGAGTAGCTGATAGATATGGAAACCCTCGAGCGCCGATCGGCGCCGCTTGAGCTTCGCGGACGTCGGATTTCTGGGCTTTGTGTCCCGTGGGGCGCGCGCGCATCCGTGGTGGTGGATGGCGAGCGCGTCGACGAAACGTTCACGCGCGGCGCGTTCGGCGACGGTTTGAAGCCGGTTGCTCTGGTCCTAGAGCACGGCGGGCCGAAGATCGGCGAGGTGTTGCCATCCAACAGCGAGCGCGGCCTTGAGGCCGAAGGCTCGTACTCCGGAGACTTGCAGGGGCGCGATAGATTCAGTATCGAGTTTCGACCGCGGGGCGAGACCCGCTCACAAGGGCTCAGGATCGTTCACGATGCGCAGCTGGTCGGGCTCGCAAGCGTCCGGCAACCGATTTACAAGGGTGCCGTGATCGAGCACCGCCAACAGGGTGCCTCGTTGAAGTTGGTCGAGGGGCCTGTGGGCGGTGGTAAGAGCGAGGTCCTGCGGAACCTTCTTTCGACGGCCGCCGTTGATCTCGTGGCCGACCTGACGCCTCTATGGGGCGCACTCCGATTGCTCGAACGGGACACGTCCGGGAATTATCCCGAACGGACCCAGGCAGACCCCGCGCTCCGGCTCGCGTTGTATTTGAAGGTCGTAACGGCGCGCCGTGCTCTCCTCCGAAGGGCTGAGGGTGGCCGTAAGCACTTCGACGCCCAACCAGGCGGCCAAGTGGCGAGCCATCGCCGACGAGTTTCCCGCATCGTTCACGGTCACGACCGTTGACCCCGGCGAGGCCGTCATACGTGAACGCCTCGGGGGCGCGTCCATTTTTCTGAGGAGTGCGGCGCTGCGGTGAATCGTTGGTATGGAAGCCGTCGATCCGCCGTGCTCAGCACGTCGCGCCGAAGACTGTTGGCTGCGATATGACACCCGCCGAACTGGCCTTGGCCCGTGACGGCGACGCCGGCGCGACCCCGGCCGCGCTGGTTTTATGGACTGGCCTCGTGGGCTATGGCGACGTCGGAGACGCCGACTATGTGAAGCGCCGCGTCCAGCCCGACCAGGCAGGGGCCGCGCTGGACGCCGTGAGCGCCGAGATGGGGAGCACGGACGTTCCGGACGCCACGTTGCGCGAGGCCGTTTTCCGGTGCGGCTCGTACCTGCAACGCTCCGGGGCGCTGCTCGGGTTCACAGGTTCGCTAGGCGATGGCATGCCGGATGCCGACCCACGGATCGGCGGCTACTCAGCGCTCCGAAGGTCAGGAGCACAAGCTCTCCTTTCGCCCTATAAGGTCCACCGGGCGGGCGCGATATGAGCCGATCTCGGCCGGAGAGGCCCAAAACGGCCAAGGCGCTCAGACGCTCTAGGATGCGTTTCTCGGCCTCTCGATGCCAGACCCCCCACTTTTTGGGGCCGATTGCGGCCCGGTGGGAGCCCGTTAGCCTGTGAGGAATCCGTTCCGAAGACGTGTCGAGACGAGGGCCAGCTACACAGACAGCCTCGTGAGTTTGCTGGTTCGCCAAGCATCGGGTGGCGCCCTTGGTCAAGCTTCCGAGACGGCCGCGTGCGAAGCGGCGGTCTCGCTCTGGAGCGCGGCCCTTGCTTCAGCCCGGCTCGAGCCCGAGGTGCCCGCGCTCGATCCCTTCACGCTATCGAGGATCGCCCGCGACCTGGTGGTGTCTGGCGAGTCTCTCCACGTGATCGACGTCGAGGGCGGCGGGCTCAAATTGCTTCCGGTTGGTGACCATGACGTCCAGGGGCGATCTCCGGACCCGGCCACTTGGCTCTACAGGTGCTCGCTCTATGGCCCGGACGGCGGCACGACCAGGACCGTCCCGAGCGCTGGTATCGTCCATATCCGATATTCGGTCGATCCGGCGCGGCCATGGAAAGGCGTAGGGCCTCTTGCTCGGAGTAATCTGGATGCCTCGCTGCTCAGTGCGTTGATAACGCGGCTGGGGGAAGAGGCGGGCGCGAGCGTGGCTTATGTGGTCCCCTCGCCCGTCGACGGCCAGGCCGACTCAACCGAGACGCTCCGAGCGGACATGAAAGCCGCCCGCGGTGGCGTGGTTTTGGCCGAAACCCAAATGGGTGGGTATGGCGACCGGGCGGGCGCACCGATGAGCGATTTCGCCGTCCGCCGGATCGGGGCCAACCCGCCCGACGTGCTGCGGGCGCTCGCCTCGGAGACGGGCGAAAGGCTGATGGAGGCCCTTGGTGTGCCGAGCGCGCTCCTGGTCGCAAATTCCGCCGGGATAGCACGGCGTGAAGCGCTCCGGTTTTGGGTGCACACGCACGTCGCGCCTCTCGGCCGGATCATCGCGGCCGAGCTTGCCGATAAGCTGGACCGGCCAGGACTCACCTTTGACCACACGGCGCTCTATGGCTCCGACATCTGGGGTAGAGCAAGCACCTTTAAGCGCATGGTCGAGGGCGGGATGGCCGTTGAGAAGGCCGTGGCGGTGGCGGGGCTGGTCTCCTCCGACGATGGGTAGCGACCTTCACGGCGGCCCCCCGTTGCACGCTTTGCACGTTGGGACCTGATAAACCCTGAGATCGTGCAACGAATCCGGGCGAGGCCATTGGCAGCAGCAATGTCGCAAGCCTACGCGCGCGCGGCTGCTTTGCCTCCCAGGTGGCGAGCTTTTGGTGCTGGGCGTTCTGCTTTCCCAGCGCCGAAGCAACGGGACTTTTCTGCGGCCCTTGACGTTCGGCGAGCTTGGGATGACGTGGCACGGGCGCGAGCGACGCGACCCCCCAGGCGGGATAGGGCGACGTCGGTTTTCCGTTCGCCGGGACACCGTTGGCTAAGTGCCGCTCGCAACCCCGGCGGCCCCGATTCTACGCAAGGCGAGCCTCCCTCCTCGACTCCCCCAGGCTGAAACCCCCGGCGGCCCGTTTGACTTGACGGAAAGCAAGCGCCAGCGTGCTTACCATGCTACGAACGCTGGCGCTGATATCGCAGAAGGGCGGAAGCGGGAAAACGACCCTCGCCCTTGCCCTCGCGGCGGCCCATGAGCTCGTCGGCGGACAGGCGGCGGTAATCGACCTGGACCCGCAAGGATCGGCGACGGTGTAGGGACGGCTCCGCGAGGGCGTCCCCCCGGTGGTGATCGACACGGCACCCCGGGAGGCGGGCGGCGCTGCGGAAGCGGCCCGGCTCGCGGACCTGGTGATGATCCCGTGTCGGCCGTCCGCGATCGACCTGGCGGCGATCCCCGCAACGCTGGCGGCCATCGGGATGGCGGACGCGCTGGCCGTGCTCAACGCCCGCCCCCCTCGCGGCCCGTGGACGGCCCAGGCGGCCGACGCGGTGCGCGCCTTCGGGATCGGGCTGGCACCCGTCACCCTCGGGGCTCGCGTGGCCCATGCAAAGGCGTTCACCCTCGGCCGGACGGCCCAGGAAACGGAACCCGCGTCACCGGCGGCCCGAGAGATCGCGGACCTATACCGATGGGCAATGGAGGCAGTGTGACGAAACGCACCCTGGCGGACGCCCTGCAAGCGGCGGCCGAACCGAAACCGGCGGCGAAGAAGACGATCCCCTCGCGGCGCGGGAAACGCGCGTGGGTGACCTACCTGGACCCCGACACGTCCCGGCGGCTGAAGGCGGCCGCGGCCATGTCGGACCGATCCATGCAGTCCCTCGGTGTCGAGGCTGCCGAGCTGCTGATCGAGCGATACGGGACACGCTAGCGTTCATAGCGTGGTAATCATGCAAGCGCCCGCGCCATCGGAAGGCGGCGGCATTGCGGGCGAACACCGTAGGCGTGTTCCACCTCGTCGCGGAAGGGATCGCCGATGCCCTGGCGATCAACGCGCGCGAGGACGGGGCGGCGCTGGCGGTTGGCGGCACGTCCGGATTCGGGCGGCTGGCCCGGCTGATCGCGGAGGCCGCCGACGTGTCCGATCTTCTCGGTTACTCCCCGGGTGGTGACTAGCCTGTTTTTCTCATTTCGGAAACCCGGCGATTGACCGGTAGCATTTTCGATCACATATCCGGTGCGATCGTCTCGCCGTTCCAGTTCTCAGGGAACGGCTGGTACTCGGTAAACGGGTAGGTGCGCTGGTGCAGTGGACGTCCGCCATCCCGGAGAGGCATGGCAGCAGGAGGCACCGTCGCGGGCTGGCGGCAGGTCCGTCTCACACCGCTCCCAATCCGCCGGATCAAGCAACACGCTCTCCGGGCGATCCGACGTCCCGAGATGATCTTGGAGAGCGCGGCGGTATCTACCTTCACTTCGATCATCGTTCGGCTCCTTCGGTTGGCCTTATGCGATGCACGCCTCCAGCGCCGCTACCCGCGCAGCGCGCGGCATCGCCAGCAATTCGTCTTGAGTCGGCCGTCGTGCGGTTCGCTGTTGTGCTTGAATCAGTGTATCACACCCGCCCGGCACCGCCGGGTCGCTCTCTTTCTGTCTTTCTCTACTACTACTAATGAAGTGTGCCATTCTCCGGAATGGAGTGTGACGTTTTCCGGAATCGGCCCGTACTTGCTCACGTCCCAGACCCCTGCATCGACCACGCGACCACGCCCACCCAGCAACGGCCAAAGCTACGAACGCCCGATGCCATGCCCGCACGCTCCGGCCCGAGGCACGCGCCAACGTAGGCACCCGAGCACGGGATCGCTTGTCTCGGTTACAGCGATCCGAGAGCGCGGCGAGCGCCCGTACCGCTTGAGGTGGGAGCCCGTGCACGGACGTGAGATCCACGCGACAGAATCCGCCCGCCGCTTTCGCGGCCTCGCTTGGCCGGTACTCGGGGTTGAGCTTTCCGTCTTCGTCCAGGTAGCCCAGGACCATCAATCGGTGGCGGCGGTCGTAGTGTGTCGAGAGCATCACGCCCTGCGATACGGCAAGCTCTTTAGCCGATAGCGTGAGCGGTCGTTTCCCCCGGTGGAGGCTGGCAAGGATCGCCAGCAAAACGAGCGCGCCATCCGGGATTAATTGATCGGCCAGGACCGAGCGAGCGATCACAGCGAACGGATTGCGGCTGGAGGTGACGGAGAGTAGAGGCGAGTGTGGCGGCCCGGCCCAGTGGCGGCCATCCGGGCGCTTCATCCCACGCCGGAAACGTGCAGGTTGTTCAATCCGGACTGGTAGGGTTTCCGTCCGAGGGGCCGAAGGTGTATCTTCGGAACGTGCTCTCATGAGTTTATGCCTCATGTTGGCGCGGTCGTCCTGCCACCTTGCCGGATATGGCAAAGTCGGAAGACGTGACGCTCGGTCCTGGTTCAGGGGTCCGGGCGTTGCGCGTTTCAGTAAGGTACTTCACTCATCGATCGTCACCAATCCCGCCAGCGAACGATCCACTACATCCAGGGGCATATTGGGTTGTCACCTGCAAACCCAACTTCACTCGCTTCCACCCGTGGGGGTACACAAGAAGTCCCGGAGCTCGCGCACCGTCACCGCCAGCCGTCCACGGGTTGCGCGGGCCATGGAGCATCGCGCCCCCGCACCATGATCGGGCCGCCCCTCACGTCGGCAAGAGGGGAACGCGGGGGCCTTCCGGGGCTGGCAGCAAGGGGAGCTGGCCCCCCGGATCGGCGCGCCCCTCGATCAGCCCGCCGAACGCCAGCCGCCCCGCCTCCCGCTCCGGGGGCTCGCTCACGGATTGCACCACGGGCAAGAGGGAATCGCGCCGGGTTTCGGCGCTCACGGGCTGGGGGGGCAGGATGCTGTTGTCTGGTAATCCCGCATCGGCCACGAAGTCGCGGGCAACCTGCCAGACGGTCAGGGGGTCGAGTCGGGGGGCTGGCACCCATGGGCCGCTCGGGTTGGCCGGATCTTCGGGCAACAGCGCCCGCCCCTCGAGAGCAGAATGGAAGCTGTCGGCCAGCGCCGCCCGCACTCTCTCCAGTAGTTCCTCGGGGCCGGGGCCACTTTCGGACGTGTCTGGTTCGGGGGCTTGGCCGGTCTCGATGGCCGACCGACAATCGGGACACGTCGCTTCCCCGGCCCGTGCGAGCACGTCGCGTCCCCCCGATCCCTTCCCGCACCGCGTCCCGCCGTCCGGTCCAGGCGCATGGGGCTATAATCCCCTATGAATTAACACCCTCATGCTCATCCGCACGTTGACCAACGCTAGAGAGGCCATCCGTGACCATTGCTGATAAATTGGCCGGGTTGGCGCAGCGCGCGCCAGCCCTGATCGAGCATCTTAAAACAGAAGAAGCGACGAAGAACGCCCTGGTGATGCCGTTCATCGCCGCGCTCGGGTACGACGTCTTCAACCCCAGCGAGGTCGTTCCTGAGTTCCACGCTGACATCGGCACGAAGAAGGGCGAAAAGGTGGATTACGCCATCCTTCGCGAGGGCACGCCATCGATCCTCATCGAGTGCAAGAAGATCAACGTCAGCCTGGGTAATGCGGAGACCAATCAGCTCTATCGCTACTTCACCGCTACCCAGGCCCGGATCGGCGTGGTCACCAACGGCGTCCAGTACGACTTCTATACCGACCTAGACGCACCCAACAAGATGGACAGCGCGCGGCATCGCCAGCAATTCGTCTTGAGTCGGCCGTCGTGCGGTTCGCTGTTGTGCTTGAATCAGTGTATCACACCCGCCCGGCACCGCCGGGTCGCTCTCTTTCTGTCTTTCTCTACTACTACTAATGAAGTGTGCCATTCTCCGGAATGGAGTGTGACGTTTTCCGGAATCGGCCCGTACTTGCTCACGTCCCAGACCCCTGCATCGACCACGCGACCACGCCCACCCAGCAACGGCCAAAGCTACGAACGCCCGATGCCATGCCCGCACGCTCCGGCCCGAGGCACGCGCCAACGTAGGCACCCGAGCACGGGATCGCTTGTCTCGGTTACAGCGATCCGAGAGCGCGGCGAGCGCCCGTACCGCTTGAGGTGGGAGCCCGTGCACGGACGTGAGATCCACGCGACAGAATCCGCCCGAGAGATCGCGGACCTATACCGATGGGCAATGGAGGCAGTGTGACGAAACGCACCCTGGAGGACGCCCTGCAAGCGGCGGCCGAACCGAAACCGGCGGCGAAGAAGACGATCCCCTCGCGGCGCGGGAAACGCGCGTGGGTGACCTACCTGGACCCCGACACGTCCCGGCGGCTGAAGGCGGCCGCGGCCATGTCGGACCGATCCATGCAGTCCCTCGGTGTCGAGGCTGCCGAGCTGCTGATCGAGCGATACGGGACACGCTAGCGTTCATAGCATGGTAATCATGCAAGCGGTCCGTTAACTTCCCTTAACGGACAAACAACGAAACTAAGAGGAAGGGAGACAAGACGATGGGCAAGGCGCTAGTCGGGACACGGAGCAGGAGCGGGGAGGGGATCGCCACCACCAAGCAGACAGCCGCCGCACTCTCGCTCGCTCAAGAGAACGCCATCCGGGACGCTATCGAGGCCAGCCGCGCGCCGGCCACCCGCCGCGTCTACGCGTCCGCCTGGCGTCGCTTCGTTGCTTGGTGCGAGGCGGGTGGCCACGCCAGCCTGCCAGCCGCGCCCGAAACCGTAGCAGCCTACCTGGCCGAACGTGCGGAAGGCGGGCTAGGGCCCGCGTCGATCCGCCTGGACCGCGCCGCCATCCGGGCCGAGCACCTCGCCAAGCAACTACCGTCCCCCACGAAGCACCCCGGCGTCGCCACCGTCACGCGGGGGCTCACTCGCATAGCCGCAGCGGGTGGCCGCACCACGCGCCAGGCCGCCGCGTTGACTGGTGAGGCACTGGCCGCCGTACGTGCGACCGCCCTCACCCCGCGCCGGGGGCCATCGGGCCGCATCGAATCCAAAGCCGCCGCGCGCAAGCGCGGGAACGTGGACATAGCTCTAGCCTCCACGATGCGGGACGGACTGCTACGGCGCTCCGAAGCCGCCGCGCTCACTTGGGGTGAAGTCGAGATACGCACCGACGGAACGGGACGCATCCTAATCCCACGGAGCAAAACGGATCAGGAAGGCGAGGGGTCCGTACAGTACCTCGGGAAAGACGCCGCCGCCTCGCTACGGCTGATCCGACCAGCGCACGTCGAGCCCGCCGCGCGCGTCTTCGGGTTCACTTGTGGCCGTAGCATCTCCCGCCGCCTCGCACGAATGGCTAAGGCCGCCGGGCTCTCCGGTGCGTTCAGTGGTCACTCCGGCCGGGTAGGCATGGCGCGTGACTTGGTAGCTGGCGGCGCGAGTGTAGCCGCCGTACAGGTCGCTGGCCGATGGGAGTCCGCTCGGATGCCCGCTCTCTACGCACGGGGTGAGCTAGCCGCCCGTGGCGCCGTGGCTCAGTACTACGGGGGTTGAGCGCGCCGGTGCCCAGAAAGCTGGCAACGCGGGCCACCACGGGAAGGGCGAACCTCGCCGAAGTGCTAGAGGCCGGGGTCGCACTTTGCCCGCAGCGATCACCGCGAGACAGTAGGACTCTCCAGGAAGTCTCGCGGCACGATTACTTGCTGGCGATTGTGGGGAGACGTCGGCTCTGAAAGAGTAAATCAAGCGCTTCGCCTAAGAGCTTTTGATGGGACGTGTCTTCGTCTACGGCGAGTTGGCGTAGCTGTTTCGCAACCTCGGGTGGAAAATGGCCGCCGATGTGCTTGGTGCCCGTCCGTGAGGGTTTGAGCGTCGAGGTCCCTCCCCTGCTCCGCTTGGGCCTTTTCGGTTCTTCATTAGCGGGCTTCCTCTTGCTAAGCGCCTCTTCGAAGCTTGGCTTTCCGGCCATCAGTTCGTGTCTCCTTTCGAGAAGCGTACAGGTGTGTACACACGAAGGTGTGTAGGGCAGCGGCCTCCTTCGCGGCCTTGTCGTTCGAGCGAAACTCCTGGGCGACTTGACCGACCATGAGTGAGCGGGCGTACGCCACGCGGTTCACCAGGCGCACGGGCGCTACGGCAAAGCCCTGGGCTTCGATCGCACTGGCCGCGTCGTCTGCTTCACTGCCCACGGCCGCCACACCGTTCAGAACAACGAATTGCGGCGTCTTCGTCGTGGCGATCAGTTCACACGTCCTAAGACAAGGCTCGATGTCGAGAATGGTTGTACGGGCCGGAATAAGGACCAGGTCGGCCGCCTTGGCCGCGTCGAGCGCTACGCGATCAGCGTGGGGGGCCGTATCGAGGATCACCAGCGATCCTTGAGGGCCCTCCGCTTGCTCAACTTCCTTCATGACGAAAGGCAGGCGACTTGAATGAGCGGAGAGAACGGGGGGAGTGCCGGCCTCACGGCGATCGGCCCAACTTGCGGCTGATGCCTGCGGATCGAGGTCTATCACGGCCGTGTCGCGTTCTCGGCTCGATGCAACGGCCAGATGAAGGGCCAGGGTACTTTTCCCTGAACCGCCTTTCTGGCTGATGATCGCTACGGTTTTCATGCGTCCTCGCGGGGTCGGTCTGTACACGCGAAGGTGTGTACACCTGTAGGTATATCACAGACCCGCCGTGCGGACAAGACGGGGAGCGCCAGAAGTACGAGCTAGTGAACGTGGCTAACTTCAATCAAGCGGAGGCCGAGCTCCGCTACGGGGCGTAGAACCCCCGATGGGGGGGCGCCTTTACAGCAGAGCAGGATCGTCTTCCCCGTTATCGCCTTGCGCTAACGCCCACAGGCGAGATAGGAACGACCAGGATCGCAGCCGCCGCAGCATCGTCGCGGCTCCGGGAATGACGGCCACTTGCCAGCTTCGCGTTGCCCGCTACGTCGCTCACCGTCCGAGCGTTTCGCCATCGCGGAAGACAGCAACAGCGAGCGGGTAGGAGTAAGTTCGTCGAGGAATGGACGGAGAACGTACTACCGGATGGTCGTCTGATGCTTGAGGTCATCACTCGCCTTGATCCGGAACACTGGTCGCGGCGCGAGCCCGGAATGGTTCGCCAGTTCACGGTGAAGCCGGGCCGGGTAGGGCGTCATCCGACGTGCGGGCGGTGCCAGGGCCAGCAGCGCGGTGGCGGCCAGCAGGGCCAGGCAGGCCCGCGTGCCGGGGCCGTGCGTTCGCTTCCCGGCCTCGCAACGGCGCCGGGCTCTCGGAAGAGCCCCTGCCCCGGCGACGATGACGCCCGGTTCTGAAGAACAATCCATACTGCGTGCTGTGATGACCGGGAAGCGGCGCTGGCAGCCCGCTCCTTCCTGGCCCCGACCCGGCCTGCGGCCGTCGTGCGGCGCCGCGTCCGCCCGCGCCGACCAGGACCCGGACGCCGCCCGCCGCCTCCAACAGGGCCTCGATGCTTTCCTGACCAAGCCCCAGGACCGGCGTGCGTGCTCGCGGGTACAACACCGACATGGGACTAATGCCATCCGGCGGCGGGGCGCGATCGGCGGCGCGCGCGGGCCTCTCTGCGGCGCTGGGCCTCTCACTCCTGGGGCCGGCAGCGCCCGCGCGCGGCCAGACCGACCAGGACGGCTTCTATGTCGGCCTCGAGGTGGGGAGGGCGAACGCGTCCACCCTCACCTCGGTCGTCACCGGGGTCAACCACCCGACGCGGTGCGACCGGCTCCTCTATCCGGCATCGGCCAGCCCGCCGGCCAGCAACGAGCTTCTCGCGTGCCGCGCCAGCACGCCGACGGCCATCCTGCGCAACGCGTTCAACCCGGGGGGCGGGGTCGTGAGCGGCCTCCTGTTCGGCTACCGGGCCGACCGGGTGCGCGTCGAGGTGGAGTATCTCACCCGGTCCCAGGGGCCCGCCACCGCGGCGGTCGGGGCCACCACGGACGTGGCGCTCCAGGGCAAGGACACCGAGTGGAGCGACGACCAGCCGCCGCGCGAGTGGATCCGTGACTACGCCGCCCACCAGATCTTCGCCAACGCGTACTACGACTTTCCGAACGAGTCGCCCTGGACGCCGTACGTCGGCGGCGGCCTCGGCGTGGCCATCACCACCCTGAACTATGCCAACCAGTTCATCCGGAAGCCGGACGTCGAGTACCTGCGCATCGACTTTGAGCCGGACTGGCCGGACGCCCCCAAGCGCGCCGCGGCGGGCACCCTCAGCTCCCTCGATACGACGGTGCGTCAAGAAGCGTTTGGGTTCCAGGTGCTCGCCGGCGCCGACTACGCGCTGACCGAGCACACCTCGGTCGGCGTGACAGGGCGCTGGGCCCAATTCGGCCATATCACCGACGAGGCGACCTGGGATCTTCTCCGCAGCCATGCGCCCGTGCAGGCGGACGGCGTCACCCCATTCGACACCACGCAGCGATTCGAGGGCATCAGCTACCTGGCGGTAACGGTCGGCCTGAAGTACTACTTTTGACGGATCCCTGGGCTCGCTGCTTTAAATCTCAGCGCAAAGGTACGTCGCCCCCCGAGGTCTTAGAAGACACCACCACTTAGGGCTTTTCCGAATCGTTTCGTAGCGGTCGGCAAGTGCCAAGGGAAGACACATGAGTCTGCCGGACACACCCAGCGCACCACCCAATGCCCAGGTACCGAAGCGTAAGAAAAGCCGTCTGACCCTGTATATCGGCATTGCCATCGTGGCCGCTGTCGGGCTCGCGGTTACGGCTCCGCAGGTCGCCGTCCAATTTGAACTGGGCGGCGAGATCTTCCTGCGCCTGCTTCTGATGATGGTCGTTCCGTTGGTCGTCGCGAGCGTGATGAGCAGCATCATCGGTCTCGGGGACATCCGCAAACTGGGGCGGCCGGGCGGGTTTGCGATCGCCTACTACCTGACCACGACGGTGATGGCGGTCATCGTGGGTCTGATCATGGTCAACGTCATCCAACCGGGCATCGGCGCGATCGATGCGGATACGCTGGAGACCATGGCGGCGCAAGGCCAGGAGATCACGGCAGGTCGCGAGGACGAGGGCTTGGGCTCGATCCTAAGCAACCTGGTGCTGATGCTGTTTACCGACAATCTGTTTCTCGCAGCCGCCGAGAGTAGCCTGCTGCCGCTCATTTTCTTCTCCATAATCTTTGCCGGCATGCTGACGACAATGGGCAGCAAGGTGCATGCGCTCACGGAGATGATTCTCCAGATCAACAACGCAATGCTGTCCTTCGTCCTGCTGCTGATGAAGGTCGCGCCACTAGGGATTTTCTGTCTCGTCACGGCGCGGTTCGGACAAGCCCAACTGGAGGGCGTTCTCCTCGATGTCGTGGGCCAGACCGGGGCCTACTTTGTGACCGTCCTGGCTGGCCTGGGGACCCATGTGCTCCTAACCCTCCCACTTATCTACTGGATGTTCACCCGCAGGAATCCCTTCCGGTTCATGTACCGGATGTCCGAGGCGCTACTCACGGCGTTCTCGACGGCCAGCTCGAGCGCAACACTTCCGATCACGATGAAGTGCGCGGTCAAGAACGCAGATGTGTCCAAACAGTCGGCGGATTTCGTGTTGCCACTCGGCGCTACGATCAACATGGACGGGACCGCCCTGTACGAGGCGGCCGCGGCGATCTTCATCGCGCAGGCTCTCGGTTTCGATCTGTCGCTCGCAGACCAGCTGGTGATAGCGGTGACGGCGACAATGGCGGCGATCGGAGCGGCAGGGATTCCGGAAGCCGGTCTGGTCACCATGGTGATCGTCCTCAATGCGGTCGGGTTGCCCGTGGAATACATCGGCTTGATTCTGTCTGTCGACTGGCTCCTGGACCGCTTCAGGACCGCGGTGAACGTCTGTGGCGATTCTATCGGTGCCGCCGTGGTCGAGAAGAGTTTCACTGCCAGCGCTGCTACGTAGACCGGTGCTTCGAGACCGCTGGCGCGTGCCTGGCGCGACCCCCGAAAACTGACCAGATTCTCGGCGTTTGTGGGAAGCTTCCAGGTGCCGAGGATCCCGAATCCAGCGGCGAATCCGATCCCGGCGCCAATCAGGATCCGCTTCCAGCTCACGGCCCTCCGCATCGTTCTGCGGTACCGTCACGGCCGAGATCGTACATGAGTTCGAGGCGGGTTTGGGCCGAGACGTTCCCCAGCTTGCCCCGTTCACGGAGTTCCTGCCGGACTTGCCCGAGCGCGGGCGAGGCGGTGCAGGCTAACGCGGCCGCTAGTATCAGAAAGCGCATACGCGGAATGCTTGGCCCCTGGCCCACCCGATTGGCCGTAAGGCCGGTGGGCATGAGGGGGCGTGGATCGGAGCGGGACTCTGGCCCCAGCCACTGAAGAGCGCCAGATCAATCGAACAAATCGGTATGGGTTCCAGTCCGAACCAGGATGAGAGCATCGTCCCCCTGGTCCCAGACCAACAGCCAGTCCGGTTCGATGTGACATTCCCAGCAGGGAGACCAGTCCCCGGTCAACCGATGCTTCCGATGTCGTGGGTCGAGAGGCTGATTCGACAGAAGTCGCTCCACGACACTCCAGAGCTTGTCGAGATCCTTGCCGCGCTTTCTGCCACGCTTGAGATCCTTCTCGAATCGCTTCGTGGTAAGCAGGCGCATTGGGATCAACCGTACCGGGCTTTGAGATCCTCCAGGCTGGTGTATTCGGTGAGTCCCTCTCCGGTGCGGGCCTGCCGCAACGCTGCGATGGTCTCGGCATTGGGACCCTTCACAGCGAACGGCAAGCCGTGATGCAGCGTTACCTGGCGATAGAACAGCGTGATCGCTGCGGTTGGCGACAAACCGAGCCCCGAGAAGACCTCTTCGGCCTGGCTCTTCAACTCCGGTTCAACGCGGGCCCGGATCATTTCGGTCTTGGCCATTTTTTTGGCACCTCCCCGTCTTGTTTGCTAATAATGTACCCCAAACGGGGAACATATCAATTCTTCCGCTGTTGGGTTGAGACGGGCTCGCCTTCGAGCTCCGCGACTTCCTATTCGGGCCGATCTGGCATCCCAGCCCAACCGGTAACCGGCCCGGCGATTGGGAGCGGGTCCGGACCGCGGCGCTGAACGCCAGCGACCTGTGGCTCCCTCTGGAAAACGGTGACCTCTGGCGGACCGTCGCCGTGAGGAAGATCCCCCCGGCGGACTACCGGCCCGAGTACCTGGACCGGCAGGTGATCTTCGACGTGGAGTTGCCAGACGGGGCAGCCCATGGCCCGGTGATCGACCGGCTGGAGCTGGCGCGGTTGCGGCTGGTGTCCGGGCCGAAGTTCCGGGCGTATGTCGCGGCGCATTCCGTCGCCTGGCGACCGGGCGTCACCCGCCGACGCCACCCCCGCAACCAGAGCGTCCACCTATGGAGCTCCGACCCAGCTCACTACCCCGTTCTGACAGCGGCAGATCGGCGGCGGCTGGCGTTCGGGTCCCAAGACAAAAAGAACCGGACGCGGGCCAACCAGGACGCCGCATGGGAGGACCTGGCTGGGGTCGAGATCCTTACCCGGACGGCAACCACCCAGGATGGTCGGCGCGGCTGGCTGATCGTCCCTGAGGCGGCGGCGGCGGCCATCCAAGGACCTGCGCAACCGGAGAACAACGTTCGCGTAAGTCATTGCGGCACAACAACCGGACCCCATCTCCACCCCGACCCCGACTCCGACAGGAGGAAGGAGGGGGGAGGCGCCGGTCGGCGCTGCTTCCCAAAGGGTCGCCCGCGCGCCGTCGGCACTCCCTCTCTCTGTCAAAGACGGGTTTCACGGCTGAGCACAGGACCACAGCGAAAGAGAGAGTTCTCTAGATGTCGGAGATCGCCTGGATCCGGCCGTCTCGACCGAGCTTGCGATCCTGAGAAACAGCGATCGCCAGCGCCGGTGACTGCTTCCTGTCCTTGCAACTCGCCGGAAACCCGTCGCCTGAATTCATAGGTGTGTCCCGTCATTTCAGATGCTCAGGCTCTCACCGCCGTCTCGAGGGTCGCGGCCCTGTAAGGTACGTCGCCTCTCTTTTTACACACCCTTTGATCGTTGAGCACCGCGCCGACGGCATTCAGCAGGGAACCAGTCCCGACGGGAAGACGGAGGTTATATTCAAACCGGGCTCGAAGGAGAACACCCGGCCTCAAGCGGGACCCCGAGGGCTTTGGAGACCATCGGAATCCACCTTAAGATCGCCCTCGGACTGTCCAACGAAGTAGGACCACCTCATTACATCAGGCCAGACTTGCACCCTTCCGACGGTTACAGGGCTCGCACAGCAACTGAAGGTTGCGAGCCGTGTTGCTTCTACCAGATGCCTGAACCGTGCGTGCGGCCAACGCCTTGGCCTGAATGCGAAGAACAGATAGTGGTGTGGCGACAGTCGTGTCGCCGAAATCCTCGGGCCACAGATCGGGAATCTCGTCAGCCATTTGATTACTCCAATAGGTTCTCAAGATCGATGTCGAGCAGTATGGGAAGGTGGTCTGAGTGCAGGGTCCCAGGTCGATCCAATTTCGTCAGGGGCTCTTCTCCGATCTGGGTGATCACTCGGATAGAGTCTTCGCGCAGGGCTGGCAACAATTGAGGACGAACTAGCACCTGATCGAACATGTGCCAAAACAAGCAGACAGGTTCTGCCCGCGGGTAATAGTGTGTCCCCGGGGGCGTGGGACCTTGGTCTCCGAAATGACGCCACATTGGGTTGTAGAAGAACGGATACTCGACATCTTGAACAACGCGTTTGCCCCTGGCAGCGATCCGCTGGTCCATGACGGCGTGCAGCCCGGCTGCCGAGATTAGTGCTGGCTCGCAAGGGTCAACGTTCAGGTCACCCATCACTATGGAGGGCAACGCCTGATCCGCTTCGATATCTCGAACGGTCTGCGCCAACTCCTGAATCCCAGCCTGCTGGCTCTCAGGGCTAAAGCTCATCTTAGAAGGGAGGTGAGCGGCGACCAGGAGGAACTCTGGCAGCGCTGGCACCCGAACCCGACGCACAGTCAACCGCGAACTTTCCCAGACGGGCCGTGCGAACTCACTTGGAAAAGCAGTAAGCACCTCGATCTTCTCACAGTTGGACTTCCCGACGACGTATGGCCGGGCAGCAACTTGCCCAGCGGCAAGATCTGCTCGGCTAGGAGGAGGACATCGGGGACTTCATTAGGTTGCGAGAGACCGGCTTGGCCGGACTAGGAAAGCCCCAACTCGTAGTCGAGGCTCACCTCCTTTTTATTGTTGAGTATCAGGGGTTCCAGATTAGGCCGATCCAAGGCATGAACTCTTGGTCGTTGTTGTTCCAAGTGGCAGCCGCAGAAAGGCCTAGGTTGTCGCGTAGGGCGCGGGTATAGGTTATGCCTGGGAGCTCGTTTGGGGGCTCATCTAGAAAGTCGAGCATGTGAAAGCTCAGCTGTAGATCGCCGAAACTCATCCATATACCACCAAACTGTCCTTGGAAAACGCCCTCGAGGTTTTCTACCCCGTCGTTTTCTGTCTTCCAGTCTCTGGGTTCTCCCCAGAAAAAGAAGCCCGGCCAGTATATGGCGCCAAGGCGAATGTTTTGCGACAGGCGAACATTTGTCTCGAGTAGTAGGGTGACAACAGGAGCGTTTTGTAACAGTCCCGCAGAAGCCCCTATTTTAAAGGCAAGGTCGTCGTCGCCAAAGTATTGTCCGTAGATAACGCGTTGCAGCTCTCTTTCGAGAGTAGCTTCTACCATCCGCCCGTTCTTGTTTCTGATCCTAATGGTGCCAGAAGTGCCACTGGTGACCGGACTTGAACCATGAGACAAGATTGTTTGTTCGATTTGCCACCCGCCCTGTGCTTGTGTGGCACTAGGCACGAAAACAAAGGCCAAGACAAAGAGAAAAAAGATCATTTTCATACCTCTCTCCTTTCTCCTTTTAGTTTTTTTCTTCGTCTCGGAGCGAATCGTGGCTAGTTGGCTAGTCACGTCGCTGCCATGCCCGTTCATGCGGTTGAGGTCGGCTTGGGCTTATCCCGGAACCACCGGCGTTCGCTCACAGCAGCACCAACGGCAGCCCCAGCGCGAACAGCGCGCTCACGATGATCAGGGGATATGAGTTAGGAAGCAAGCCTTGAATACCGCGGATACCCAGCTCGGGCGCCACTTCTATTGATCTGACCAGACCGCTAACTCGTTTCCGCTAGGATCGGTGAAGCGAAAACGGCGTCCGCCCGGAAATTAATCAATAGAACGAGCGAGGCCGTTGAAGAATCTTTAGGCTGGTCGATGCTCAAGGAGAGCTACGAAATCGGCGTTGACCGAAGTTTCCCCTGATGCCCATGCGCTCAAGCTATGGGTGATGCTGAGGTTGGGCGATGGCTGGTTGGGACTATGACTCAGAGCCCGCGCGTTCGTCTCCACCACCTCACCTGCGTGCCCAGACGTTTTCCGCTCGGCCCTACCACCGCCAGCGTGCAGCTTGACGCATGAACGTCCAGCCCGATATACCTGTCCATGGGCGTTGTCCTCCTCGCGCTGTGGGTTACTTGCTTGCGCTAATGAAAGTGCATCCACTCCGAGGGGAGAACGCCTTTTCATCTTCGGGCTGCTTCGCTGTTGAGTTGGACCGGTAGCGGACGCCAGGGAGGTTGGGTCAATAAGTGTGTAAACGTATCAGGCGGCGTTCTTCCGCTGTTGGGTTGAGACGGGCTTTCCGTCTTCGAACTTTCTTCCTTCAAACACGTCCTTGAGGAGGTGAGGAGCGTCGAGCCTTCGGAACCGCTTCTCAGCCACCAGGAGCAACTTCCAGATCAGCGCCGTAGCGCTCTCGACCCGCTTGAACCGCTTTGCTGCCGTCGTCCTGAGTCGTACCGCCGCAAAGGGGCTCTCGACCACGTTCGTCGTGCGTAGATGCTTCCAGTGGTCCTCGGGGAAGTCGTAGAACGCTACCATCCGCTCCCAGTCGTCCTCGAGTACGTCCACCGCCTTCGGATACCACGGCCTGTAGCGCCTGGCGAACACTTCCCGGGCCTTGACGGCCCCGGCCAGGCTCGGTGCGTAGACCACAGCCCTGAGAAGATCCTTCGCCTCGCCCTGCTCCCGCTGAGGTAGTCGGTCCAGCACGCTTCCTCATCTTGGTGGTCCAGCACCGTTGCTCACCCGCCTCGGGCCATACCTCCCTCATCGCGCCCCAGATCGCCGCGTTGCCGTCCGCCATCAGAACCAAACGTCTAAGCCTGGACCTGCCACTAAGCCTGCACACTAGGTTTAAACCCGCCTGCAGTGCCACCAGATCCAATATGGCTGCCGAGATTCAGGCTTTCATCAAGACGCGTACCGCCATCCTCGAGAAAGAGGCCGGCATCGACGCTACCGGGCGCTGATCGGATTCGCGCGAGTCGAACGTGCCGCTATCGAGCTGGACCAGTTCCCGGGGGCAGACCTACTCACGTATCTGGGGAAGGGCTTTATCGCCTTGGTTTTCATGATCGGCACCCCTGGCCGAACGACCCGGACAGTGGGAAGCGGTGGCGGCTGAAAGGAGCGCTGTACGAGCATGACTTCCAACGCGAACGATTTGAGCGCCCGATGGCGCGCCTAGAGGATCCCAGTGCGATGCGGGGCGGGCATGGTGGCCCTGCAAACTCTCCTCGCGCTCTACCGCTTTGGAGATAGCACGGCCTGCTGCAGTTGGTGAATCCGCTGATGTGGATCGGGCTAGGTCTGTTCTTCGTCACGGGCTGGGTCATTGGCTGGGTGGTGGAACGCCTTCTCCGCGGCACGACCGGTCGGTTCCGCACGCTGCTGCTGGGCGCTACGTTCCTGGCCACCCCCGTGGCGGTCGCCGGGAGCCTCGTGGGGGGGCTATTCGGCCCTCCGGGGGTCCTGCTCTATGGCCTGATCCCGTATCTCTTCCTGGTGGGGATTCCCAGACTGATTGGGGTCGTGTGGACCCGGCATGGCTCCTGAGCTTCCGGAAGCAGAGTACGAACAACTCGAGGCGGTGTAGGACCTCCCACCAGTTGGACCGCCCTCCTGATTCTGAACGAACCTGGGCTGGCCTTGACCTGCCCCCAAGAGCGGTACCACATACTATGTTAGTCCCAGCACCTGTGGAGGGCGTGAAGGACGGGCATCCTCAGGAACCAGGGCGACGGCTTAATCGCCTCAGGGGCCGGGGGAAAGCCGCCGCAGGCGCTGTGGGGTCGGACGGTATTTGTACTCGCGCCCCCATTGCTCGACCAGCACGGCCGCCTCCGCCAACGAGTAGCAGATCTCCCCCTCGAGCGCGAGCTCTGTGAACTCTCGCCTGAGCGCGGAGGAGGCCTTCCTCAGAACCTCTCAGGGCGCTGAAGGCGATCGGCGGGCCCCGGCCGGTCGTCAGCGCGGACTTTCCGGCACCGGCTGAGCCCCCCTCTAGGGACCCTGGGAAAGGGACGGCCCGAGGGCTCGCCGTCGCCCGGATGGTATCCGAGCTCGCGGGCAACGGACCAGGATGTCGCGACCGGCGTCTTGACTGGACAGCCTACGACTGTTTGAATGACAATGTAATTCAACTAAGGAAGACTACGACATGCCTGCAAATCAACTCGTCCAGGCCCGTATCGACGGGGCCGTCAAGGAAGAAGCGGCCACGGTGCTGGCCGCCATGGGCTTGACCGTGTCCGACGCGGTGCGGTTGCTACTGACCAAGGTGGCGAGAGAGAAGGCCCTGCCCTTCGCGCCGCTAATCCCCAACGCCGTCACCATCGAGGCGATGAAGGAAGCCCGCCAGGGCAACCTCCCGCAGTTCGCCAGCGTCGAGGACCTGCTCGACGCTCTGCATGCGGACGATTGAGCGCA
>CBDBJW010000006.1:0-1233479 GCA_965206505.1 Longimicrobiales bacterium | reverse complement strand
CGAGCTTTTCGACCGTGGCCCGTCTCGATTCAGAAGTGGACGTCGAGTATTACCGAAACGGTGGGATCCTGCACACGGTACTCCGGAGGATCGCCTCGGGCGAGATGTAGAGCTAGCGGGGGCCTAGAAAAGAGGCTTCCACTCCGAGTCTCGTAGTGATACCGGAGGACTCAACACCTCAGCCACGATGATGGCGTCCCGGAGAGACTCCCGGGCGCCGAGTCTGACCCCCGAGAGCAAACCCCGTGATTTCTGGGCGCTGCGAAGCCCCTTCTGCAGCTTGCTGGGCGACCCGGGGGGATGCGGCACAAACTCGCGTGGCAACTCCTCGGGGAGGGGTCGGGCCGGCCGGGCAACCTGGGCGTGTTTCTCGTGAGCGTGCTCCTCGTGGCTAGCGGCCTGGTCGGCGTGTAAGTACCCGCTCTGGAGGTCGGCCGCTCGTGTCTCGGTCAGTGAAGGAATATCCGGCCGATCGTATGACTCGGTCGACCGTCCGGCAGGCCCTCCGCCTTCCGCCGCAGGAGTGCTCATCTGCGGAATCTCTTGCTGCGGAGCAGTCCACGCTTCCAGCTCGGAGTCGGGATCGGGGTTCAAGCCTGCCTCCCCACGAGCCAATGCGGCGATCTCCTGCCAGAGATCCTCAGGCACGATCCCTTCAGAAGACTCGGCCGTCTGATCCAGATCGTCGGCCGCCTCCGAAAACCTGTTCGGCTCGGGGAGAGTCCCTAGGCTTTGTGCTTGTTTGCGCCGCTTCCGGGCGGCTCCGTCCATCATCGAAACGATGATAAAGACCGCGATGATCAGAAACTGGATCAGTCCGTCATCCATGAGCGTCCTCCACTTAGGCCAGCGGCTCCGAATCCGCCTCATCACCGCTGGCGATGGCCTGCCGCATGGACGTATCGGACTGGATGTTGTTGTATCGCACGTAGTCCATGACGCCCATATGACCCTGCCGGAACGCATCGGCCAGCCCGAGCGGCACCTGTGCCTCGGCCTTCACCAGATCGGCCCTCATCTCCTCGACCTTCGCCTTCATCTCCTGCTCCAAGGCGACCGCCATCGCGCGACGCTCCTCGGCTCGGGCCTGGGCCACCTGCTTGTCCGCGTCGGCCTGATGCGTCTGGAGGTCGGCACCGATGTTCTTCCCGACGTCGACGTCGGCGATGTCGATCGAAAGGGATCTCGAAGGCGGTACCGGAATCGAGCCCCTTGGCCAGAACGGTTTTCGAGATCGCATCCGGGTTCTCGAGAACTTCCTTGTGGGAGTGCGCCGAGCCGATGGAGGAGACGATTCCCTCCCCGACCCGTGCCAGAATCGTTTCCTCGCCAGCGCCACCCACCAGGCGATTGATGTTCGCCCGTACGGTCACCCGGGCCTGCGCGATGAGCTGGATGCCGTCCTTCGCCATGGCGGCCACCTTGGGCGTGTTGATCACTTTCGGGTTCACTGAGACCTGCACCGCCTCGAACACATCGCGGCCCGCCAGGTCGATGGCCGCCGCCTGCTGAAAGCCCATCTCGATGTTCGCCTTGTCGGCGCTGATGAGCGCACGAACCACCCGATCCACCTGCCCTCCCGCGAGATAATGCGCCTCGAGGTCGTTCACGCTCAACGGGATGCCCGCCTTGGTCGCCCAGATCAGGGGCCGAACCACCGCCGGCGGACTCACTTTACGCAGACGCATGCCGACCAGGTATCCCATCCCGACACGCGCTCCGGCAGATAGCGCTTCGATCCACAAACGTACCGGAACCGCCCACGCGACCACCGAGATCAACCCGATGACCATGGCAAGCACGAACAAACTGAAAATATCGCCGTCCTGCATTTAGTGTTCCTTTCGCTGAACCGGTTGACCCAACGGGTGGAGTCTCCGAAAGATCAGTCCGTAGGAGTTAGACGTCCGCTACTTCAGATGGATCCTGGTCAGATGAGTCTTTGGCTGCACTCTTTTCACCGGAAATACCGATGGGCCGAACCACTTGACGGTATCCTTCCGCGCTCACGACGCGGACGGGCGTGCCCTCCTCGATCCACTCCGACTGGGACACGATATCGACACGTTCGTCACGGAAGATACCCACACCCGAGGGCCGAAGATCTGTCGCGGCGACACCCTCGGCGCCGATGAGGTCGCTCCTCTTTTCGGCGGACTCGTATCCGATGGCCCGGTCGGTCCGCGTGCCGAGGAAGATACCCGACCGAAACATCCTCTTGCTCTTGGGCAGATGCCGCAGGAGAGCCCATCCCGTGACCAACAAGAGCACCAATGTCGTGATGAGCACGCTCCCCGCCCGGCTGAAGTCCTGCGCCGAGGGAAGACTGCCGAGCAGACTCATGTAGATGCCGGCGGCGATGCCGGCGATGCCCAAAACGCCAAAGAGGCCGAAACCGGGGATCAGAAGCACTTCGGCTGCGACGAACAAGACCCCTGCTCCAACAAGAAGGAGATCCTCCCAGCCGGCTAATCCGAGAATCAAATGGGAGCCGAAAAACAGGGACAGAGAAAGTGCGCCGGCCAGCCCGGCGAGCCCGAAGGTCGCCGTTTTGATTTCGATGATGAGCCCTAGGAATCCCAGTGATAGCAGGAACGGGGCTACGACGGGGTTCGAGAAAAATCGGACGAACCGTTCGGCCCAATTTACATTGAAATCGGTGACCTCAGCGCCGGCGAAGCCGAGAGCATCGAGTAAGCTGGAGAAGTTGTCCGTCTCGCTCGCATACCCGACGCGCACCGCCTCTTCCGTCGTCAATGTGAGGAGCCGCCCGGCGTCTACCACGTTCGGAACAGCCAACGATTCGTCCACCATCGCCTCCGCGATCGCCGGATCGAGCCCGCGGGCCTCGGCGAGTGCACGCATTTCACTTCGCATCGCGGAAACGATCTTCTCGGAAGCCTTCGTACCGGAACCATCAACCGGCGTTACCGCGCCTAGGACCGACCCCGGCCTCATGTAGATGCCGCGTGTCGCCAGAGCGATCAAAGCACCCGCCGAAAAAGCTCGGCGGTTCACGAAGGCATAAACGGGCACACCCGAATCGGAAATCGCGTCGGCGATGCGCTCTGCCGAATCGACGCGTCCACCGGGTGTATCGATATCGAGGACGACGACACCTACTCCGGCACTCTCAGCCTCACGGATGGCACGCTCGATGAACGGGGCGAGCCCCATCTCCACCACGCCGGTCACGGGAACCCTGAATACCAATGGGGCGTCCTGTGCAAGGGCACCCGACGGCCAGCCCACGAGTCCCCCGACCAGTACGGCGGCGGCGGTCAAATAAGTCCGTTGCATGGCATTCCCCTCCTGGGGTCGCTCATCGTATCGAACCATCACAAGGTACGGCCGGAACCCGGGTCTACAAGTAGCCTGATCCCCTCGCGGGTCGCCCCGAGAGCACACACCCTGGGACGCACCGCGCAATCCAGCGTCTATTGAGGGTACGATTCGGGGTCTCCAAACCTTCTCGCGCAGGCCTTTACCACCTCTTCAACAGACCTTTAGGCGCTGTACGAATAGGTGCTTCCTAGGCCGCCCGGGGGCTGGTTGCCCCTCGGCGGAAGTCCGAATAGCTTGCTTTTCAAACAATCGCACGAAACGGTTGAAGTAGGGAAGACGCCCTCCGTCCGAGGGATGGTTGCCACCGTCGCGCTCCTGGGGATACCGCTCGGCCGGCGGGCGGCCAAGAACACCGATCCCGTCACTTGGGGGCCACAATGAGCCGCGACCACGGGCCCGACACCCCCTTTCGCGCCCGTCATGTGGTCGGATGCTCCGGACGCGTCAAAACCGCGGGGTGCGGATGACTCTACACTTTCAGAGTGTGACCGTGCTCGGAGCCGGTACCACGGGACACGGGATTGCGCACGTGTGTGCCTTGGCCGGTATCAACACGGTCCTGTATGACGTGGACCTCGGCGCCGTCGAAACCGGGCTCAAACTCATCCGGACGGACCTCGATAAAATCGTCTCCATAGGAAAGCTTTCCGAACCCGAACGGGATCAGGTCCTCAGCCGAATCCAACGAAGCTCCGACCTGGCTTTTGCCGTGCAAGGCGCGCAACTGATCATCGAAGCGGCTCCAGAATCGATGGATATCAAGCGTGGCTTATTCAGGCTTTTGGAGCAAAGGGTCGGCGAAGACACCGTTTTCGCAACGAACACGTCCTCACTCAGCATCTCCGAGCTGTCCACCGGCATGGACCATCCAGCACGTTTCCTCGGGGTCCACTTCTTCAATCCGGTCCACGAGATTGACCTCGTGGAGGTCGTGTGGGGAGTGCACACGTCCGAAGTGACTCGGGCGCAGATCGTCGAATTCGTCGAGGCGATCGGTAAGCACCCGATCCTGGTGCGGGACTCACCGGGCTTCGCATCGTCGCGATTGGGAATCGTTCTATGCTTGGAGGCGATCCGCATGGTCGAAGCAGGCGTGACTCGCCCGGAGGACATCGACAGGGCGATGGGACTCGTATACGGTCATCCAGTAGGGCCATTGAGGCTTATGGATCTGATGGGATTGGACGTCCAGATGGACGCCGCCGTTTATCTTCACGGAGCGCTGGGATCGGAGGCGTTTCGACCACCCGAACTTCTCGAGCAGATGGTCGCGGAGGGAAAGCTTGGCAAGAAATCGGGAGAAGGTTTTTACTCGTGGGATGAGGATGGTCGGTCGAATGAGCGCTGACTCCCCGCCGGATTCGACCGCACCGCCCGAGGAACGACTCGAGGAACTGAGAGTACGCATCATCGCCGTCGACGATGAGATCATTCAGTTGATCGGGGAACGCCGGGACCTGGTCCTGGAAATCGGCCGCATCAAAGAATCGCTCGGCCTCCCGATCCTCGATCCAGCACGTGAGGCCCGAGTCGTGCGGCGCGTAGCGGAGCGATCGAGGGCCTTGGGAGTGGATGAAGAACTCACCCGGGACGTGATCTGGCGTATTATCTCTTCCGCCCGCCAAACACAAAGCCAGCGCGGCTCCTCAGACCCGCCGACCAGGCCTACCGAGCCCGAGCAACCCGAGCGGTAGTACTCCTTCAACAGTCTTCTTTAGTCGTCCGCCAAACGACTCCGGCGGTGGGGTGTAGCCAGGGCGGCCATCGCCTGATAGGCCCGCCCGAGGGGAACCCGCAACGGATACACGTTACCGGGCGGCGTCATGCCGCGAATGAGCTGCGGGTTGAGCTCTCGCATTCGATCACGGGACAGCCCCATCGTCTCCCCTATGTCTGCCAACGATGTGGCGCCGGGGGCCCAAACCAGATCGTACATGTACGGATCCGCCAAGGTCACATCCAGGTCGAATCGGTCGGCATAACGCGCCAGGTACATGGCGGCGAGCAGTCTCGGCACATACTGGGCGGTCTCCTCGGGAAGATGATCGACAATCTCCCAATAGAGGTTCTCATCCCCCTCCCCATGGAGGTTCTTGTCCCCGGCCCGCACACCCGACCGCCGCGCGAGGGCAAGTGACACCCGGGTCGGACCGGCGTTGTACGCGGCGGCGGCGAGATACCACGAGCCGTACTGCTGATATAGATCACTGAGATATTGGAGAGCGGCGTCCGTGGCCCGCACCGGATCCCGTCGCTCATCCACGTAGCCGTCGATGTGCAACCCGTACGCTCTCGCTGTGGGATCCATGAACTGCCACATGCCGGTCGCCAAGACGTGCGATCGAGCGTTTGTGAGGAATCCGGACTCGATCATGGCGAGGTAAACCAACTCCTCCGGCATTCCGCGAGCGCGGAGCTTACCCCGGATCATGTCGGAGTAGAGTCCAGCCCGGGAAAGGGTCTCTTCAAACTCTGGCTTGTCCCACGTGGAAAACCGCAGCATCCAATGCTCGACGCGCTCGTTCAGTTCGATCGGAAGCTGTACGTCGGCCAACTCACGCCCCATGTCGGCCAGGGCCGATGAAACGACCGCCGACGGAACGACCGCGTGCCGCGACCATCTCGCCTCGACCTCCCCAGCGAGGCGATGCACCGGGGTCCAATCGACCAACAACGCACCCAGGGCGAAGCTCAATACCACGAGTTGCAAAACCCGCTCCGCAGATTTCCGTGCCCGCCCCCGCTGCGTGTACCATCCGCTCGCGGACAAGCGGCGAGACGACAATACCATCGAACGCCCAAAAACCGATGGCCATCGCCTCACCCGTGACAACAATTCTTTCGTATCGAACATATCTATACTTCTCCCTCCGCTCGGCACACTACGCTAGAAGAGCGGGAAAAGATCCGGTGAGGTGTCCTAAAAAGGGGACAAAAATCGAAACAGAAAGGGCCCGCCCCGCAGCGTGTCGCCGCGGAACGGGCCTTACTGGGCATGGGCTCAGATTCAGGCCGTCGGATAGACCGAAACGGCCTTGCGGCGTCGATAATTTTCGAACTTCACCACTCCGTCCGAGGTGGCGAAAAGTGTATCGTCGCCCCCGCGGCCTACATTAAACCCGGCATGGAAGTGGGTCCCGCGCTGCCGTACGATGATACTACCTGCACTCACCCACTCCCCACCGTACCGCTTCACGCCGAGCCGGCTGGGATTACTGTCCCGGCCGTTTCGGCTCGATCCCACGCCCTTCTTATGTGCCATCAGGTGCTCCTCGGGAGCGTTGTAACGAAATCCAGATGTTAAAGCTTGATTTCAGCGACTCGGATTTCGGTGAATTTCTGACGATGTCCCTGTTTCCTGCGGTAACCCTTACGCTTCTTGCGCTTGAAGACGATGATCTTACGATCCTTGCCATGACGCAGCACCTCGGCTTTGACGGAGGCACCGGCAACCGTGGGCAGGCCCACTGAGACCGCGTCTCCGTCGGAAGTAATCAGCACTTGGTCGAAAGAGACCGTGGTGCCTTCCTCCGCTTCCAGCGTGGGGATCCGGAGCCTGGAGCCCGGTTCCACCCGGAACTGTTTACCACCTGTGCGAAAGACCGCGTACATAAATCCTCGTCGTCCCTACGAATTGACCCCGTGTAGCCAAAAAAAAAGTCACGGAATGCCGGTGGAGGGTCAACCCCTTCGCAGCTCGGCGGTCGTTCGGTTCCCGATTCATCGCCGGCCGGTCGTCAAGCAGCCACGTACCTGGAAGTCACATCGGTCTGGGCCGCGCCGGAAAGGATCCGAAACTCGTCCTCTCGAAGCAGCGGATCGTCGCTCATGTCGAGTTTCAGACTGGTGACCTGTCCCAACTTCCGGATAAAGTCGGGCTCCTTCTCGATGATCCGTAAAGCGACCTCGGGATGCATCCGAATCAAGAGCTTTTTCTCATCTCCCTTCACCGAGACACGCCGGATGCTCCGCTCAATCTGGCGAACGACCGTAGCCGGCGTGTACACCCGGCCGGTCCCCTCGCAGTGATCGCACGCACCGGTGAGGGTCTGGAACAGAGACGGCCGGACCCTCTGACGCGTCATTTCGACCAATCCCAGACTGGAGACCTCGAAGGCCTTGGTGCGGGCACGGTCCCTGCCCAGATGAGTGCGGAGCTCGTTGAGGACCATGTCACGGTTCCGTTGAGACTCCATGTCGATGAAGTCACAGACGATGATGCCCCCGATGTCCCTCAAGCGGAGCTGGCGCGCGATCTCCCGGGTGGCCTCGAGGTTGGTCTTCAGGATCGTGCTTTCGGGATCCTTCTTTCCTTTGTACCGCCCCGTATTGACGTCGATCGATACGAGCGCCTCCGTGGGCTCGATAACGATATATCCGCCCGAACGGAGCACCGCCTTCCTCTGGAGCGTCGCCTGAAATTCCTCCTCGACTCCATACTCGTCGAAGAGTGACTCGGGGCCCTTGTGGAGCCGGACGCGATCCTTGAGCTCCGGAGCGACGCTCTTCACGTACTGGAGGATCTCACTGTGGACCCCCTTATCGTCCACCGTAATCGACTCGAAACGACTGCTGAACAGGTCCCGGATCACGCCACTGATGAGCTTCGCCTCACGGTGGAGAGGGCGTGGCGCCTTCACTCCCTCCTTCTTTTTCAGGATCTTCCGCCACTTGGAGCTGAGGCGTTTGAAATCCTTCTGGAACGTTTCCTGATTGAGTTCCTCACTCACCGTCCGCACGATGATACCCCCCCGGTCCTTGGGGAGGACACCCTTGGCAAGCTTGCGGAGGCGCGCACGCTCCTCGCGGTCCTCGATCTTGCGGCTCACACCCACCCGGGACGACCCAGGCATATAGACGAGAAATCGCCCAGGAAGTGAGATCTCAGCGGTCAGGCGCGGCCCTTTGGTACTAATGGGCTCCTTCGTGACCTGGACTATGATCTCCTGGCCCTTCTTGATGTGATCCTGGATCGGCGGGTACTTCCGGTCGCGCCTGCGCCGGCCACCGCCGTTTTCGTCGTCGTCGTCCTCCACCTCGAGGTCCGAGACATGAAGGAATCCGGCCTTGTCTGTACCAATATCGACGAATGCGGCCTGAATGCCGGGCAAGACGGCTTCCACCTTACCCAAGTAGATGTCTCCGAGCATGCGGCCTTGGTCGGCTCGGTCGAGCATCATCTCCACCAACTGGTCGTCTTCCATGAGCGCTACCCACGATTCGTGGGCGGTAGCGCTCACGAGGATTTCTCTCCTCACTTTGATTTTTCTCCCGGTCGGTCCCTCATGACCAATCCCGCCGGTGCGCTCAACCCGTCCCGCCGCCGCCCCCCCCTTTAAGCCTCGGAGGAGCGACGTCGGCTTCAGACTGAGCCCGTAATGGCAGGCCAGCGGCCCGAGTGGACTTCCCTGTTATTCCGGCGCCGTCAGGCCGAGCATCTCTCTGATGAGTTGCCGCCCGATGATCAGACGCTGGATTTCGTTAGTACCCTCACCGACCTCGCAGACCTCGGCGCTTCAGCCAAGCTGGGTGATTCGTGAGGGATCTTCCTTTCCTTAATTGCTTCAAGACTTCTCGTGTTCAGTCTCAATTCGTAGTGTGGTGTCGGCGGTGTCGAAGGCGCTTTTGCCAAGTCGAGCGAGAGAGCGGCCATGCTTCTCTCCGGCGAAAGCGTCTTCGATCGGAGTTCACGCGTATTTCAAAGCTAACCGTCAGCCTACCGTTGATGATACCCTTCGACCGATGGAGGCCGTACCCAAGCCACCGTCCCCACATACGTCACAACCGCCGCAGATCGTGGCCTCGTCGCCGAAGTAGCCGAGAAGCGCCCGCCTCCTGCACCTCGGCGTGGTGGCGTAATCTCGGACCGCCCGCAGCGCTTCGACGCCCGCCCTACGGAGCCGCTGTGCCCCCAACCAGTCCGGGCGCGAGGCGCGAACACCTAGATCGAGGATCGGGTCGACGAGGCCCGGATCTGAGCCCGCCCTCCCCTGCGGGTTTGAGTCCGCCCTCCCCGGCCGGTTGTAGACGCGAAGCACCCCGTGGCGTTCCAGGGCCGCAAGAAACGTCGACAACTCCTCCTCCTTGCAACCAGCAGCGCGGAGGAGATGACGGGCCTCCACCAAGCCCCGTTCGCCCGCACCGACTCTACGCCGGAGGCACCGGGCAGCCCTCTTCAAGAGGCGCAGGGGCGGCCGAGAGCGGTCGAGGAAGGTCATGTGTAGACGTTGATCGTTCGCACCCCAGAGAGCGACGCAACGAGCGGCAGCGCCGTCCCGGCCAGCGCGCCCCGCCTCCTGGTAGTAGGACTCCAGGGTTCCGGGCATCTGGTAGTGAAGCACGAGCCGGACGTCGCTCTTGTCCACACCCATTCCGAACGCGTTGGTGGCCACGACCTTGCGGGTCTTTCCAGTCAGGAACTGCTCCTGCACACGGCTTCGCGCCTCCGGTTCCAACCCCGCGTGATATGCGGCAGTCGGTGTCCCAAGCTGCGCGAGATCGGAGCGAATCGTTTCGACGACACGGCGCGTCCCTGCGTAGATCACGACGGCGCCCGACTCCGATCGAACGAGGCGGCGGATGGCGCTCATCTTCGCCGAATGCCCATCCGCCCGTTCGACGTACCAACTCAGGTTCGGGCGATCGAACGACCCCACGACCCGTAGCGGACGATCCAGCGAAAGCACGTCCAGAATATCCTGTCGTACTCTCGGTGTGGCGGTCGCGGTGAGAGCCATTACCGGCGCCGTGAGCTTGCGTCGCAGCACGCCCAGACGGCGATAGGAGGGCCTGAAGTCGTGCCCCCATTCTGAAATACAATGTGCCTCATCCACGGCAATCAGTGAGACACCAGCCGCCCCGAGCGCGTCCATGAAACCTGGCGTCTCCAGACGCTCCGGCGCCACGAAAAGCAGCTTGATCCCCCCGCTGAGCACACCGTGCAACACCGTACGCCGCTCGCTCGCGGACAGCGCGCTGGTGATGAACGCAGCCGGGATCGAAGCACGTTGGGCTCGCTGGGTCTGGTCCTCCATAAGCGAGATCAGCGGGCTCAACACGAGTGTGAGCCCAGGCAGAACCAGGGCGGGGACCTGATAGCAGAGGCTCTTGCCGCCGCCCGTCGGAAGTACGCCGAGTGCGTCCCTGCCTGCCAGCGCGGCACCCACCAGAGGCTCCTGGCCGTCTCGAAAAGACGAGAATCCGAATTGATCGTGTAAAATGCGGCGGGCTTCGACCAAAGTCGGGGACATCCGCAACTCTGGACTCGGGCACCGGGCGAGTCCATGGACGGCCGGGCATGGTGAGGCTCCTACTCGTGCGTCGTCGGCTCCTGCTCTTTGGATTCCGAATCACGGGCCGCCCACCTTCGAAGCGCGACTCCCCCCAGCAAAACGATCAGCGCGGCCCACACGAGCCAGGAAATGTTCAGGAAAATGCCTGCGAGTCCCAGGACGGCGCCGAGGGAGAACGCCCCGATCCTCCATTCGAGGAGAGCGGTACGTCCCCCCGTCTGGTGAAACAGCGAGAAGAGCACTTCAGACCCGCTCCGTGCGCGTGGACAACCACTCACGAATGTACCCTACAGCCTCCGAGGTCGGAGTCCCGGGACCGAACAGGCGCCCCACTCCCGCCTCTTTGAGCACTTCCATGTCCGCCTCGGGGATGATTCCGCCGCCCGTGAGCAACACACCATCGGCGCCCTCCTCCTTGAGTAGTTCGAGCACCCTGGGAAAAAGCGTCATATGGGCCCCTGAGAGAACCGACAAAGCCACGACGTCCACATCCTCCTGAACAGCCGCGTGGACGATCATCTCGGGCGTTTGGTGAAGGCCCGTATAGATCACCTCGAAACCCGCATCTCGGAAAGACGCCGCGATGACCTTGGCGCCGCGATCATGGCCATCCAGACCGGGCTTGGCCACGAGGACACGGATCTTCCGTTCCTCCGACGACATTCACATCTCCTCTCGCTCAAAGCCCAGAACTCGGGACGCCGCAATCAGGTTACGAAGTGAGACGGGGTATGAGGCGCGGTACCTCCTCCTGGTAACGCCGGTACTCCTCACCGAATCGTACCAGCAACTCACGCTCCTCCAGTATTGTGATCAGGTAGAGCCCCGGAAGAGTCAGGGCAACCACCACATACACGCCCGAATAGTTCGTGAGTAGGGCAAAGCCGACCATCCCCACCATCGTGCTCACGTACCTGGGGTGACGCACGCGTCCGTAGATGCCCTCTTTGAGAAGCTTGCTCTCCATCCCGTTCGGCGCCAGCTACCGCCACCCCACCAACGTTTTTAATGTCAAGTACTTACGTATCTGTATCTCAAGTCGTATCGAGATAAAGTAGAGTGAAAGTCCCAGGACCAGCGGTAGCAGATAGGTACCGAGATCCCGTCCCGTCAGCACCTCACGGAGGAGGAAACAGCCCCAACCTAAGACGAACACAATACCGAGAAGTACGGAGTACGCGACCCAGGGGCCAACCCGCCGCCACACCACCGCCAGAGGGTGCACGGCGCACCAGAAAACCACGATCGGAGGTACCAAGACCACCAAGAGTAGGCCGAGGTAGTAACGCACGGTATCCATAGAGAAAGTTACCGATCTCGCCGCAGCGGGGGTAGCTAAGGAAGCTCTGAACAAGACGGGTGTAGTTTCATGGTATGAAACGACCGGGGAGTTGTGAGCGGGCCATGGAGCTTCAGATGAGTTTCGCGGAGCTGGAGTACGATTCGAAGAAGCGGCGGACGCGCCGGGAGATTTTCCTGGAGAAGATGGAGGGGCTGATTCCCTGGCAACAGCTGGAGGATCGGATCGAGCCGTTCTATCCGAAGGCTGGCCGTGGCCGCCGCCCCTATCCGCTTGGGGTGATGCTGCGGGTTCATTGTGTGCAGCTGTTCTACAACGTGAGCGATCCGGGCATGGAGGATCTGCTCTACGAGGTGGAGTCAGTGCGCCGCTTTGCGGGTCTGCGCCTGAGCGGTTCTTTGCCGGACGAGACGACGATCCTGAACTTCCGCCACCTGCTGGAGACGCAGGGCTTGGGGATGGGGTTGTTCGAGGAGATCAATACGCATCTGGCGTCTCTCGGGCATCGGTTGAAGACGGGGACGATCGTGGATGCGAGCATCATTGACGCGCCGTCGTCGACGAAGAACCGCAGGGGAGAACGGGATCCGGAGATGCACCAGACGAAGAAGGGAAACCAGTGGTACTTCGGGATGAAGGCGCATATCGGGGTGGACGCCGAATCGGGTCTGGCGCACAGCTTGGCGACGACGGCCGCCAACGCGGCGGACGTGACGCAGGCGTGCGTGCTGCTGCATGGTGACGAGACGGAGGCATGGGGCGACGCGGGCTACCAGGGTGTGGACAAGCGCCCGGAGAACAGGGGTTGCGACGTCGCCTGGCAGGTGGCGATGAAGCCGGGCAAGCGTCGCCTGCTCGATCGGGACGGCGCCGAGGCGGCGGCCGAGAAGCGCAAGGCATCGGTGCGGGCGAAGGTGGAGCATCCGTTCTTGTATGTGAAGCGGCGCTTCGGGTACGGTAAGGTGCGCTACCGGGGACTGGCGAAGAACACGCAGCGCATCGCGTTGCTGCTCGGGTTCTCGAATCTGCTCATCGCTGGCCGCTACGCGACCGGATAACGCGGGGCCCATGCGCCCATGGGCCCCGCGAGGGCGGGAGCCGGACACATCGAAGCGACTTCCTGACGGTTCGGACCGTTTCTCCGGCGCGCCAGCCAGCACTTCATCGCTCCGATAGGTCTTCGAACCGGATCTTCGAACCGCAACCGATCGCGTTCCTCCCAAGATGGGGGTTGTTCAGACCTTCCCTAAGCCCTGGGAGGCTCGTTTCCTTAACTGGGCTGCGCTCCCTTGCTCACGGCGATCACCCCACGCAATCTGTTGTGGTCGGGTGCCCACTCGATAGAGGACGCGGCCGTTGACCGCTCATGAGGAGAACCGGATGAATTTGTCTCGCCTGCTCGTCTTTTCATTCGCCACTGCACTCCTGTCCTGGCTCAGCACCCACGAACTGAAGGCCCAGAATTTTCCGACCAACGACCCGATCATCCGGGCGATCTGGGCGCAGGGCATGGAAGAGGGCTCGCAAGTCGAGCGGCTCGCTCAGGTGTTGATGGACTCAATCGGCCCCCGCCTCTCGGGAAGCCCCGGTCAGCGCAGCTCGATAGAGTGGGCCACATCGATGTACGAGAACTGGGACGTTCCGGTCCGAGCAGAGCAATACGGTACGTGGCGGGGCTGGGACCGTGGCTACACACATATCGATCTCGTGGCTCCGCGGAAGCGCACGCTCAACGGGACGATGCTGGCCTGGAGCCCGGGCACCGACGGACCGGTAGAGGGCGAGATGATCGCGATGCCGTCGTTCCGCAACCAGGCCGACTTCGAAGCTTGGTTACCCAACGTTACTGGGAAGATCGTCGCCCTCTCGTACGCCGAGCCAACCTGCCGTGCGCCCGAAAGCTGGGCAGCCCTTGCCACGCCGGAATCCCAGAGCCGCATGCGGGCACTTCAACAGCGCGTCCTGGATGAGTGGAACACGAGCATCCGGAGTGCCGGAGGCACCGGGAGCGTTGCCAGGAGGATCGAGGGTGCTGGAGCCGCAGGAATCGTCACCGCCCGTTGGTCGAACGGATGGGGCGCCAACAAGATCTTTTCTTCGAACACGGACCGTGTCCCGTCCATCCACTTGAGTTGTGAAGACTACGGGCTGGTCCACCGTTTGGCCTCGAACGATCAGGGACCCGTGCTCCGAATCGACGCGGAGGCGGAATTTCTGGGCGAGGTTCCGGTCTTCAACGTGATCGGCGAACTCCGCGGTGCCGAGTTGCCCGATGAGTACGTTCTCCTAAACGCACACTTCGACTCCTGGGATGGCGCTTCGGGCGCCACGGACAATGGAACGGGTTCGATCATGATGATGGAGGCCATGCGCATCCTGAAGGAGGTCTACCCACAGCCGCGAAGGACCATTCTGGTGGCACATTGGGGAGGCGAGGAACAAGGGACCAACGGCTCTCTAGCCTTCGCGGAGGATCATCCTGAGGTGGTCGACGGACTTCAGGCTGCGTTCAATCAGGACAACGGTACCTGGCGAGCTGAGTTCTTCAAAATGCAGGACTTCCCCGAGGCAAGCGAGAACTGGGGCCGATGGGTGAGTGTGATCCCGCGTGATATCACACAGCACATCGAGCTCGATTTTCAGGTGGTGCCCGAGAGCGGGAGCAGCGACGAAACGTCGTTCATCTGCAGAGACGCCCCGGGTTTCCGGCTTCTATCGGACTATCCGGACTACCGGCAGTACACCTGGCATACGGACCTCGACACCTATGACAAAATCGTCTTCGACGACCTGAGGAACAACGCCACCCTGGTCGCGATGCTCGCCTATATGGCCTCGGAAGATCCGATCCGAGTCTCGAACGTTCGGCAGGCCCCTCCTGCGGGCTACCGGTGGAGTGCCTGTGGGACTTCCCAACGCAGCTTCGGCCCCTGACTAAAGGCCAGTCCTGCTGGACAAACTGGCCCCACGGCCATAACATCGGCGACATTCGGGCCACGAACACGTGGCCTGGATTCAGAGAACCTCGAACTCTCCAGGCTGGAGGAGCCAATCGATGGCGCGGACTCGTGTCACGCTCAGGTGGATCAAGATTCTCGACACCCTCGAGCCGTTCCTCAAGAGAACGAATTGATATCCCGTAAGCTCAAGCGGCGTAAACCGTTACACGATTCTACCCGCTCACGATATCACCTTCCGGGTACACCTGGAGAAGTGTCTAGCTATACCGCGCGTCCTGGGCCGAGATCGCGAGCAGATCGCGCGGGTCCTTCCGGACCCGCCGCCACTTCCGGAGCGTCATGAGCTTCTGCCGCACCGCGTCCGGGGACCGGCCAAGGGCCTCGGCGAGTTCGGTCGCGGAGCCCATCGGGACCCGGCCGATCCCGCCCGGCGTCTCGTCTAGCAACTTGCGGACCTTGGAAAGCTCGCGGGGGGTCCACGGTCGCCCCTTCGCGATCCTCGGGGCCTCGGGATCGCCGCGCCTTACCCAGTATTGGTAATGAGTCGGGCACAGTCCCCGAGCGATGTAGGGGCGGTGACAGTCCCCGATCCGGCAGGTTAGCTGCAGCCCGGCCCCGTTGCTGCGTCCGCTCACGCCGCGCCCACCTCCTCCGCGCGCCATGCGCACAACAGCGCCTCGATCTCGCGCCGTTGCGTTTCGTCCTCAGCACACACCTCCTGCCCTGCCTTCTCCGTGGCCACAATCACCTCCTCGACCGAAGCCAGCGCCTTCTCCCCGGCCACAATCACCTCCTCGACCGAAGCCTCCAAGTCGCGCACCGCCGTAACGGCCGTCGTCATTTTCGCCGCCAACTTTTCGAGATCCGCGCCCGCCGCTAGAAGCTCGTCCGCCTTCCTGATCCCGCCCAAAAGTACCACGGTGGTACTTTTGAGCTTCGCCCCCGAGAGCCGCATCCAACGCGCAGCGGTTTGCTTCGACATCCCGACTACTGCGAGCGCCGCGCCGAACTTACCGTGCTGGGTCGCGTGCTTGAGCCGGTTCAGCGCCCGGCCCCCGTCTAGCGCCGCTTGCGTCCGCTCGCCGTCCGCCTTCCGGTATCGCCCCAACGCCTCGGCCACCTCGCGCTCCGCGATCGTCACGGCGGCCACCGCCTCTTGCACTATCTCAATCCGGTTCGTCGGCAACATTGAAAATCCCTCCCCTTGTGTTGGTTTACGCCGCATCATCGGACAGGAGCCCGGCCGTCGCCAGCGCCTCGGTAACGCTCACCCCGCCCGCTACGGGTAGTGTCGCGATATTTGTGTAAAAGGGGGTGAGGGGTCCGGGGAGGGTGGACAGCCGGGGAAAGAGAGAGGAAGCTCCTTGTGAATGTTCATCATCACATGAACCCGGGGAGTCCGGGCCTGCGCCAGCAGGTCCGGAACCGGAAAGGAGCTTCCTCATGGAAAAGATGGTTGAAGTTGAGCGGGCCACGCAAGATGAGTTACGGCAGGATTTAAAGTCGTTGTTTCAGGGCGCGATCCGTGTGACGCTCGAGATGGTGCTGGAGGAGGAGTTGAAAGCGATGGTCGGAGCGCGTCGTTTCGAGCGGGTCGGCAGCCGGAAGGACCACAGGAACGGCACGTACCTCAGGCGCCTGCTCACGAGCTTGGGTCAGATCGACGTGATGGTGCCGCGCAGCCGGGAAGGCGGCTCGCCCGCCGACGTGATGGGCCGCTACCGGCGCAGGAGTGAAGAAGTGGACGAGATGATGGTGGAGGCTTACGTGAGCGGTGTGTCGCAGCGCAAGATGGGCGACGTGACCGAAGCACTGCTGGGTGAGCGCGTGGGACGCTCGACGGTGAGCCGGGTCGCGAAGCGGCTCGATGGGGCCGTAGAAGCGCTGCGGAGCGCACCCATCGAGGGGCCTCACCCCTATCTGTATCTGGACGCGACGTTCCTCGATGCGCGCTGGGCCAGGAAGGTCGAGAACGTGAGCGCGCTCGTGGCCTACGCGGTGGATCCGGACGGTCACCGCCGGCTCCTGGCCATCACGCTAGGCCCTGAGGAGTCAGAGGACAGTTGGTCCGAGCTCCTCAAGCAGCTCCTGGAGCGAGGTCTCAGCGGCGTCGAACTGGTGATCGCCGACGAGCACGCGGGCCTGGCGGCTGCGGTGCGCCGCTTCTTGCCTGAGGTGCGCCGCCAGCGCTGCACCGTGCACCTGCAACGCAACGTGCTGGCCAAGGTCCCGCATCGCCTGCGCAAGCGTGTGGCGCGCGAGGCTGCCGCCGTCTTCCGGGCCCCCGGGCTCGCTGAGGCGAAGAAGCGCCTGGCCGAGATCACGACGCGCTGGCAAGAGGAGCTCCCCGAGGCAATGAAGGTGCTCGAGCGGGGCTTCACGGCCGCCACCCAGTTCTACGCGTTCCCCGAGCCCCACTGGGCCAGGCTACGCACCACGAACAGCCTCGAGCGCCTGCACACCGAGATCAAGCGTCGGATCCGGAGCGCCGGCGCCTTCCCCGACCGAGCCAGTGCGCTCCGCCTCATCACCGCGGTTGCTCTGAGGACTACTGCGGTCTGGAGCGAACGCCGCTACCTCGATCTCACGCTTCTCGAACCGAAGGAGGTCGCCAACGCAGCCTAACCGAAGCATCGAGGAGTTTCCTCTCACTTTTACACACAACTCGGGACTTGACCCCCGCTACGAGCTTCTGGAACGACGAAGCGCGCCCGGCCAGGTCCAGGGGATAGGCGTCGAAGCGCAGCCGGACGTCGGCCTCCAGCTTCGCCGTTAGCTCGGATTCCAAGATCCTTGCCAACGGAAGCACGGTCCCCAAGTGCCAGCGCCGCACGGCCTCGCGTTGCGAGGTTCCGTCCGAGTCCACGAATAGGCTAGGAGGCGTCCCGGTGGCCGCTAGAACCGCGTCGAACGTGTCCCGGCGGATCCGTGCCATACCTTCCGGCGGGTCGGGCCCTAGACGCGAAGCCTGCCAGTCCCGGCGCGGGGCGGCGCTCGCGCCTTCGCCCCATCCGGCCGCCACGGTTTCCAGTAGAAGCGCCTTGCCGCGAGCCGTCCGGACGTCCTGTTTGAGCGCGGCCAGGGGATCGGCCTCGGAGTCGTCCCCGCCGTCCTGGGGGATCGCCAGGAGCTGCGCCAGGGGCCCGGCCGCTTCATCGGCAAGGCTTCGCTCGGTTTCGCTCTGGAGCCGCGCCGTGGTGTGCGCCCAAGAGAGCGGCCCGGTCCCGATGTAGGGCTGGCCCGGCGTCGATCCCCAGCGGACGAATACGACGCCCTCAAACGGAAGATTACGCGTCGTGGACGTGCTCGGCCCGTAGAACGTCGCGCGGACCGTCCAGGTCCTCGGGTGCGCGTCCCCCTCGAAGTGCCAGCTAGCGCACGGTAGCAACGTCACCCGGCCGTCGCGGTCCACGTCGATAACGTGGAGCGAGTCCCCGGACCGGATCAGGTCACGGCCCACCTGAGCCAAGAACACGGGAGAGACGGCGTCCCGCGCCCACGGTTCCGGCCCCTCGACCGTCGCACCCGCGAAGGCGCGCGACAGAGCGCCGCTAGCGGCCTCGACGGCCGCCGTAGAGCTTGCATCCGCCGCCGATCCGGACGCTTGCGCTTCGATCAGCCGCACAACGGCGTCGGAGAAGTCGCCCCCAGAATCGCGGCGCTCTCGCTTCACCCACGGCCACCAGCGCGGCGCCATTAGGTCTCCCGTAGAAGCGTCGCACGGGTGAACTTCGGCCAGGCCCGCGACTCCTCGACCACGTAGCGCCTGCCCTTGTAGTCCACCTGATCGGCCTCGCCTAGGTCATCGGACGCGGCCCGTAGATCGCCCGAGCTTGCGGGTACGTAGACCTTCAGCCGCCCGTAGCTCGGTCTCGACCATGTACGCATCCACCCGATCGCCGAACCGGTCGTAATCGACGGGCGACCGGCGGCGGCGGGTGATCCGGTCAGGAAAGCGCCGGTGCAGGTTCATCTCCGTAGGGCTCATATCGCGCCCGCGCGCCGGACCTTCCACGGCGACAGGAGCCCCATCGCGCCCGAGTGTCGAAGCGCGCTCGATGCCCTGGCCACGTCGAAAACGGTTCGGACATCGCCGGTCGTCTCTGAGCGGATCGCCCCGGCGGGGGATTCGGCCAGCCACCCGGCGCACCGGATCGCCGCCTCGTTCTGGACCGTGTCCGGCGCGTCGGGTGCGAACCGCTCCACCAGCGCCACGGCCACCGGGCGAAGGCGCGCGGCCAGCGCGTCGTTCACGGCCAGCGCCGCCGCGATCTCGGCATCCGTCAACGTCACAGCCACAGCCGCCGCCTCGATCCCGTGAGCGCCGGATCTTCCGCCCTGGCGTCGACGTCCGTTCCGCTGTAGGCAGGCCTTGCGACTAAGCTGTACTCGAAGGCCACCGCGTCCTGGATCTCGCGGATCATCACGCCGGGGTTGCCAGGTTCGGGGATCAGCCGCTCCCCGCCCTTCGCCGGTACCTGGAAGCCCGGCGAGATCCCGCGAAGCTGGCCCGCCTCGACCGCGAGCACCGCGTCACGGACCCATGACGGCATCTTGTCCGGATCGGGTAGCACGGCCTCAAGCTCGACGGCCGCCGCCGTGTGCTTCACGGTCAGGGTCCCGGAGCGCATATCCGCGATCGTCCGGTCGTAGGAATGGCCTACAAGCAGGAACGTGTTCCGGCGCTCTAGCGCGTCCTCTAGGGCCGCGTCCAACGCCGCCCCGACCGCCTCCGCCGCTTCCTTCTGGAGCTTCTGGAACTCCTCGACCTGCCACGCCAGCGCGCCCGGCGCGAAGCGTTCTTTACGGACCCGGCCACGGCCCCGGACCGTCGCCACCCGGTTGTACGGGAAGCGGCCCGAGAGCACCCGCCCGGAACCCCTGGCCCGGACCTCTAAGCGACCGTCGAGTATCGGATAGTCGCTCACGGGGCCACCGTGAGAATCGCGGCGCATCCGTCCGCCTCATCGGTCCAAAACCAGATAGGCTCGCCGCGCGGCCGTAGCGTGAACTGGCCGCCGCTTTCGACCCGGAACGCCCGATCCGTGACGGCCGGGACCGTCGCCGCTTCGCGAACATACAACGTCGCCGTGCCGCCCACGTTCTGGCCGCTGTAGAGCACGTCCTGCGCCAAGCCGAGCGCCGCGACAACGTCCACCGGAACCGGCGTGGCGTCGAAGTCCATTAGGCGACCTTGAAAGCAACCTGCGAATATGCGTCGGGCTGGACGAGAATCACGTCGCCCAAAAGCACATGGAGCGTGAAAAATCGCTCGCCAGAAGCACTCCCGGAAAAGATGTCGTCGATCGACACCTCGTTCCAATGCGGGCAAACGGCCGTCCGCATCGACCCGGCGCCGCCCATCATGCTCCGGCCCATCCGGTAGAGGATCGCCTGCTGAATGTCGCTCTCGGCGGCGGGCATCCGCTCGTTGGTCCGCCAGCCGCCGGTTTCCCTGGCGGCATAGGCGGCGGCGGATAGCTCGCCCTTGAAGCTCGCGGCGCTCTGGAAGGTTCTCGTGCTCAACCCCATCGTCTCGGGTCCGCAAACGATCGAGACCTCCTTGAGCGACGAAGCCCAAAGGCCGTCGATCCCGGAGGCGTGAGCCGCCGCGAAGGCGTCGAAGTCGGCTACCGCCGTCGGGTCGCTCGGGTCCGTGAGCCTCTCGAAAATGCCGATCAGGTCGGCCCCGGAATTGCCGCCCGCGCCGTTGATAACTTGATCGTCGAGCGCATCGGAAAGAACCAGGCTCAGGTTCTCGCGCAGGATGCTCTCGAAGTTGGCTTGACCGACGGCGGCGACGTCCTCGATCCGGACCCCAAGCCTGGCACTGATCCGCTTCGGGGTCACGCTCGACACCGTGAACCCGGCGGCCGACGCCTCGGACTTGCCACCCTTCGGTTGGCTAGACGCGCTCAGGGACGTTGTGATCGTCGCGCTTGCGTAGCTGCCGCTCGCAACCCTCGGCATTTCGATACCGAGCGTCGAAGCGATACTGGCCGAGAACACGGCCGGTCGGATCCGGTCGAGGTTTATGCCCGTGACCCCCGGCGCGCCCGTGGGCGCATCCTGGCGGGTCTCCTGGCCCTCGGTCGGGACGTCCCAAAGTTCGAGCGGGATCCCGTCGCCGATCCCGGCCGCGTCCCGTAGTTCGGCCTCGGCGCCGGACACTTGGCCCCCCGAGAGAGCGGCCCGAATATAGGCCGTCAGGCTCGCGCGGGATCGAAGCTCTAGGCGCTCGCGCGCCTCGGCGTCCAGGTCGCCCGCGTTCGCCCGCGTTTCGTCTTCGCCTTCGGCGACGATCGCGGCTTGATTCCGGATCTCTAGGGAAGCTCTGAACAAGACGGGTGTAGTTTCATGGTATGAAACGACCGGGGAGTTGTGAGCGGGCCATGGAGCTTCAGATGAGTTTCGCGGAGCTGGAGTACGATTCGAAGAAGCGGCGGACGCGCCGGGAGATTTTCCTGGAGAAGATGGAGGGGCTGATTCCCTGGCAACAGCTGGAGGATCGGATCGAGCCGTTCTATCCGAAGGCTGGCCGTGGCCGCCGCCCCTATCCGCTTGGGGTGATGCTGCGGGTTCATTGTGTGCAGCTGTTCTACAACGTGAGCGATCCGGGCATGGAGGATCTGCTCTACGAGGTGGAGTCAGTGCGCCGCTTTGCGGGTCTGCGCCTGAGCGGTTCTTTGCCGGACGAGACGACGATCCTGAACTTCCGCCACCTGCTGGAGACGCAGGGCTTGGGGATGGGGTTGTTCGAGGAGATCAATACGCATCTGGCGTCTCTCGGGCATCGGTTGAAGACGGGGACGATCGTGGATGCGAGCATCATTGACGCGCCGTCGTCGACGAAGAACCGCAGGGGAGAACGGGATCCGGAGATGCACCAGACGAAGAAGGGAAACCAGTGGTACTTCGGGATGAAGGCGCATATCGGGGTGGACGCCGAATCGGGTCTGGCGCACAGCTTGGCGACGACGGCCGCCAACGCGGCGGACGTGACGCAGGCGTGCGTGCTGCTGCATGGTGACGAGACGGAGGCATGGGGCGACGCGGGCTACCAGGGTGTGGACAAGCGCCCGGAGAACAGGGGTTGCGACGTCGCCTGGCAGGTGGCGATGAAGCCGGGCAAGCGTCGCCTGCTCGATCGGGACGGCGCCGAGGCGGCGGCCGAGAAGCGCAAGGCATCGGTGCGGGCGAAGGTGGAGCATCCGTTCTTGTATGTGAAGCGGCGCTTCGGGTACGGTAAGGTGCGCTACCGGGGACTGGCGAAGAACACGCAGCGCATCGCGTTGCTGCTCGGGTTCTCGAATCTGCTCATCGCTGGCCGCTACGCGACCGGATAACGCGGGGCCCATGCGCCCATGGGCCCCGCGAGGGCGGGAGCCGGACACATCGAAGCGACTTCCTGACGGTTCGGACCGTTTCTCCGGCGCGCCAGCCAGCACTTCATCGCTCCGATAGGTCTTCGAACCGGATCTTCGAACCGCAACCGATCGCGTTCCTCCCAAGATGGGGGTTGTTCAGACCTTCCCTAGGTCGCGGTATTCGGTTTGGAGGGTTTCCGCCTCGGCCCTGATTTCGTCCGTGAAGGCGTCACCTTCAAGTCCCGAAATCTCATTGAGCCGCTGGCGTACTTGGGATAGGCGGAGCCGGAGCTTCTGCAGGGTGGTCATTCGTCATTGTGCCCTCACCCGCCCGGTGTGATCGCGTTTCGTGCTTGAGTATAATACGACCGAAGATTACCCGTAAATAGGGGACCGCTACACCAGCTTCCGGACGGCGCGCGCCCATGCGGTCTCCGCCGGGGTCCGCTTGCGCCGGTGCCGGTCTATGTGGCACGCGCGGCAGAGCGTCTCGATGTTCGCCAGGTCGTAGGGATCGCCGCCCTTCTGGAGCGGCGTGACGTGGTGTGCTTCCAACCGTCCGGGACGGCCGCAAGCGCGGCATCGCCAGCCGTCGCGCTCGAACACGAAGCGCCGGACCATGGCCCAGCGCTTCGTGTTTAGACGGGCGTGTTTCCGGCTCATTGCTCGCGGATCATCCTTCCGGGCCGTCCTCGGAAACTACGGCTACCGCATCCAGAGCTGCTGCGTCGTCGTTTGAAAATCCGGTCGATGTGACGACCGTGCACAGGTCACGCAAGGCCATCGTGACAACGTTAGTCGGACTAAGATCGACGCTGATCGGCTGCAGGTCCTTGAAGTACTCCCGAATGGTGTCCACGCGATCCAGGTTTTCGTAACTCAGCCGGATGTTCGTCATGATGCTCTCCCCAGTTATGTGATTGCCAACATTGCACGCTTACGCGTGCGCCGCGAGCATAATCATAGCGGGCACGAGTCGGCCAGGTCAAGCCGCGCCGTGGTAGCGCCAGCGGGGCCGCGCCGTGCTCCCCCCGTGCCAGCGCCGGAAGCCTTCCGCAACGGCCAGGATCGCCGCCGCCGCCGCGTCGTCACGCGCCCGAAGGCGGCGGCCACCCTGAGCGTTCTTCGCGAGCTTCGCGTTGCCCGCCGGGTCGGACGTTACCCGCGCCTCGGAGAGCGCGTGACGAAGCAAGAGAGCGCGCGACGGCCTCACCTTGTCCCCCAAAACCGACGCCCGGAAGTCTCGCACGTCCTGGCCCCCGTCGCGGTAGCCCATCCCGCGATCGGGAAGCCCACGCCCTCTAGGGAAGCTCTGAACAAGACGGGTGTAGTTTCATGGTATGAAACGACCGGGGAGTTGTGAGCGGGCCATGGAGCTTCAGATGAGTTTCGCGGAGCTGGAGTACGATTCGAAGAAGCGGCGGACGCGCCGGGAGATTTTCCTGGAGAAGATGGAGGGGCTGATTCCCTGGCAACAGCTGGAGGATCGGATCGAGCCGTTCTATCCGAAGGCTGGCCGTGGCCGCCGCCCCTATCCGCTTGGGGTGATGCTGCGGGTTCATTGTGTGCAGCTGTTCTACAACGTGAGCGATCCGGGCATGGAGGATCTGCTCTACGAGGTGGAGTCAGTGCGCCGCTTTGCGGGTCTGCGCCTGAGCGGTTCTTTGCCGGACGAGACGACGATCCTGAACTTCCGCCACCTGCTGGAGACGCAGGGCTTGGGGATGGGGTTGTTCGAGGAGATCAATACGCATCTGGCGTCTCTCGGGCATCGGTTGAAGACGGGGACGATCGTGGATGCGAGCATCATTGACGCGCCGTCGTCGACGAAGAACCGCAGGGGAGAACGGGATCCGGAGATGCACCAGACGAAGAAGGGAAACCAGTGGTACTTCGGGATGAAGGCGCATATCGGGGTGGACGCCGAATCGGGTCTGGCGCACAGCTTGGCGACGACGGCCGCCAACGCGGCGGACGTGACGCAGGCGTGCGTGCTGCTGCATGGTGACGAGACGGAGGCATGGGGCGACGCGGGCTACCAGGGTGTGGACAAGCGCCCGGAGAACAGGGGTTGCGACGTCGCCTGGCAGGTGGCGATGAAGCCGGGCAAGCGTCGCCTGCTCGATCGGGACGGCGCCGAGGCGGCGGCCGAGAAGCGCAAGGCATCGGTGCGGGCGAAGGTGGAGCATCCGTTCTTGTATGTGAAGCGGCGCTTCGGGTACGGTAAGGTGCGCTACCGGGGACTGGCGAAGAACACGCAGCGCATCGCGTTGCTGCTCGGGTTCTCGAATCTGCTCATCGCTGGCCGCTACGCGACCGGATAACGCGGGGCCCATGCGCCCATGGGCCCCGCGAGGGCGGGAGCCGGACACATCGAAGCGACTTCCTGACGGTTCGGACCGTTTCTCCGGCGCGCCAGCCAGCACTTCATCGCTCCGATAGGTCTTCGAACCGGATCTTCGAACCGCAACCGATCGCGTTCCTCCCAAGATGGGGGTTGTTCAGACCTTCCCTAGCGCCTGGCGTAGCTCCGCGACCCGCCAGCGGTCGCACACTACGGCGACGGGACGGCCCCACCGGTCCAGAGCTTCGCGCAAGAGCGCGCCCGCGTCGCTCACCCTACGCCCCGCTTGGAACAGTTCGCCGCGCCGCGCCATCCGCTGATACAGGTCCCCGACGCCGTCCCCCAGGCCCCGCTCCACCAGGCTCGGAAGCTCGGGGAAGCAGGCCACCGCTTCAAGCTCGCCGCTCTTGAAGTAGGCCGACGCCGCCGACATTGCGGCGTTCTGGCCCAGGTCGATCCCGAGCACGTAGTCCGGCGACCGCGTCTCCGGAACCGGGAGCGCTTCGGCCCGTTCCCAGGTCGCCGCTTCCAGCTGGACCGACGCCGCCGCGTCCGGTACGCCCAGGTTTAGACGAAGGGCCAGGAAGCTTTGCAAAGCGACCTCGTCCAGCTTCGCGGCCGCCGCTTCCGCCCGGATCGCTTCCTCAAGCGACGGGAGCGCGTCTAGTGACGGGTTCGCGCGCTTCCACGTCCGCCGGCGGAACGGGGGATCGTTCGCCCTGGCCGCGTGAACCTGTGCGTAGTCCGCGCCGCCTGCGAGCATCCGGGCGAACCAGTGCCCGTCCGTCGCGGGCCGGGTCCCGAGCGCCACCAGCCGGGACCCCGGAACCTTCCCAAGCCCCGTCCGGATCGCCGCGAGCATCCGGTCCGATTTTGCCGCGTCGTATTGTGCGGGCTCGTCCAGGAGCGCCAGGAACGGCCGGAGCCCGTGCGCCGTGGACGGGTCCGATCCGATGCAACGGACTCTGCATCCCGTTTTGCGCCATTCCAGGAGAGCCCGGTTCGCGGTGTTCGCCTTCCGCCAGCGCCGCCGGTCGTCCAGGTCGTACCGATCCCCCAAAAACGCGAGCACGTCCTCGAAGATTATCCGGCTTTGCTCAAAGCTCGGACCCACGCAAACGACCTCGCGCCGGGACCCGTGCAACGGCCCCTCGGGATCCACCACCGCCGCCGCGATTGCCGCCACCAGCGCGCTTTTGCCGTTGCCCCGACCGACCGAGATTGCGGCGGTCTGGACCCCACCCGCGAGCGCCCCGCGAAGGAACCGCGCCTCCCACGGAAGCACCCGGAACGGTTGCCCGTCCAAGTCGCCACCCGAGAGCGCCAGCCCCTCGATGTACCGCCCTACCTCACGCGCCAGGTCCACCCCGGACCCGTCTCCTTCCCCCGCCCTCCGTCTATCTCAACCCTGGCTACTCACTGCGCCGAGGGTCTCAAGGCCGTGCTAGTATGGCGCCCGGCCCTTTTTGTTGATTTCGTCGATCGACACTCCGACTTGATCGACCGACTCTTTGATGTCGTCCAGTTTCATGCCAAGATAACTTTCGGCACGGGCCACAACTGTAAGCAACTCCTCCACAGTTTTGGTCAGCTCGACAATCGCTGCAGTCTGTTCATCTTTCATGCGTTTGTTCCTCGGGGTGTAGTGTGTCCAACCTCGTTTAGGGTGCCGGTCCAACTTACCCTCACACGTGGCACTGGTGTTCCCTCAGAAAGAAGTCCGTTTGTGTGGAACGGAGACTACCACAACGGTACCCGGCCCGTGCGCCGGGGGTCGCCGGTGCCATAAACGGGGGCGCGCCGAGGCTAGTGGAAACCACCTAGCTCGACGGCCCGCCGCTCGGTCAGAGCCGCGTATTCCTCGAGCGCCGCGACCAGCAATTCCCCCATCGCCACCGCCGCCACGCGCGGGGGCATGTCAGGGGACGGCGGCGTTCGGGTCGAGAGCACCCGCAAGGCGGCCTCGTTCGCAAGGGTGTACGTGAGCGGCAGGTAACCGAAGGCGTCGCACTCTCTCGCGTCGCCGACATGCGCCTGGCCCTCCGAAAACATGACCGACCCGAGCATCCAAATCGCGAGCCGCTCCGACCACGGCAACGCCTGCCACGCCCCGCACTCAATCCAGCCCATCGCGTCCACCCCCCTCCAAGACGACACTACCAAGACGGACTCGGACCTATCCGGCCCGAGCCGGGCCCTTACGGGCCGGTGGCAACCGCACCGCCGGGTGGTGAGTCCCAGGGTGCCAGGCAAGGGTCTGCCCTAGCCCTGGCCCGATTTCTATTCGGACGCCAGGACGGGCAGACCGCCTTGGAACTGGATTAGCTCAAACCGCCGTAACGGAGCCGCCCGGTTCGCCGTAGGCCCGACCGACCGAACGCCTGGACCCCAGGGGGTCGGTTGCCCGCCCCTTAGTCCTTTGCGTTTCGCTTATCGCCGGTCGAATGCGGATTCTTGCCGGGCAGCGAAGCCCGACAGCGTGCGGCTGTCCCGCGTTAGGTCTAGCCTCGCTCCTGCGCACGCGTGTGCCCCCTTGGTAAGAGCCCTTCTCAAAGGCCACGCCCCAAGCGTCTTCGAGTCTAACCGCCCGGCGCAGCCCGGTCCTACGACAACTGTTCCTCACCCCCCGGCCTCATGCTTCCGCCGCAGGTCGTCGATCCAGCCCTGTACTTCTGATCGCCGCCATCCGACGGCTCTTTTTCCCATTTTGAAGGGCTCTGGGAATCGTTTCTGCGCGATCATCCGATAGAGATGTCCCCTCGAAAAACCGATCGCTTTGGACACTTCCCGCTGCCTCATTATCGGATTCAGATCCATTTTTGCCCGCTCGTCTCTGAAAGTCTCCTGAGCCTAACGAGTGGGATCCTACCACCCCCCGCGCCCTTCCGCAAGACCTCTGTAAATCTTTGCTCCATAAAGAGTTAAGTTGACACGTGCGACAATTAAGGCGAGGGGGGGGGGCCGGGGTCCTGAAAAGCGCCACCGTGGCGCTTTTGGGCCAGGGGGAAAAGTACCACCGTGGTACTTTTGGGTGGGTGCCTTAAACGGCGAAGGCGGGGCCCCCCGAAAGGAACCCCGCCTTCACTTGCGCCGTCCGGGTGAAGGTTTGCCGGGCAGGCTTGCCTCCTCCCTCGCGGTGCGGGCGGTTAAACTCAGGTGGACGATAGCGCCGCCCCGGCCCGTGGTCAACCGACGTGGACGGCCCAAGCCTCTACAACGGCCCGCCGCGCGTCTAGCAGGTCGCTTCTGAAGTATGCGCCCTCGACGCCCCCGACAACGTGGGCTAGGCTCGCCTCCGCCGTGGCCCGGTCGACGCCGCTCTCGGCACAAAAATCCCTGAAGCTAGAGCGGAACCCGTGCGCCGTTCCGCCGATCCCGTCCTGCCGCAAAAGCAAGCCCGGCGTTTGCCGGGGGAGTTGCTTGCCCTGGCGCGAAACGAACACAAGCCCGGAACCGCCCGAGAGCTTCCGGGCTTCGGACAGGATCTGCAGCGCCCGGCCCGAGAGCGGCACCCGAAATTCGCGCTTCGCCTTCATGCGCGCCGCAGGTACCGTCCAGACCTTTTCCTGTAGGTCGATCTCGGTCCACCGTGCCCCCAAGACCTCGCCGACGCGGCAAGCCGTCAGCGCCAGAAATTCCACCGCGAGCCGGGCGGCCGGGCGCGACCGGCTGGCCCGCACCGCCGCCAGCGCCGCCCCGACCTCGGCGTGCGGGAGCGCCTTGTGGTGCCGGGTCCCCCCGTTCAACTTCGGGAGCGCCGCCCGGAGCGCCGGGTCGGCCACGTTGAGGGGCGCGAGCCCCTCCGCTAAGGAGTACTTCAAAACGGCGCCGATCCGCTGCAGCAGGATCTTCGCGGTGGCGGGCTTCGCGGTCCAAATCGGCGTCAGAATCGCCAGGATATCCGAGCGGGTGACATCGCCCACCGGCTTGGTCCCGATCACCGGGTGAGCGTAACGCTCAAGGCTCGACCGCCACGCCGTCGGAAGATACGAGCCCTTTTTCCATGCCTTCGCGTGCAGCTTAATCACCCGCTCGGCCACCGCCGCGAAGGTCGTAGCGGCCGCCGTCCGAGCCCGGCGCGGGTCCCGGCCCTCCTCGATCGACTGGCGGTTCGTGATCGCCCGACGCCGCGCCTCGGCCAGCGTCACGGCCGGATAGCTGCCGAGCCCGAGATTCGTCGCCCGTCCGTTTATCCGGACCCGCTGGCCCCACGCCCGGCCGATCCTGCCGTTGGTGAAGATCTGCACCTTCAGGTACAGCCCGTGACCGCCGCGCCCGCCGTCGCCGTACCGGCCGGGCTCCCTCACCCTGCTGCAATAAGTGTCGCTGAGCGGTACGCCCCTTCTCCGGGTTGTTTCCATTTTGGCCCCCCGAGTATCAGTGGCAATATCACCATTAGAATGGTGGATAGACGATTATGGCGCAAGGTTCTTCGCGAAATTGCCCCGGAGGCGAGGGTTAGGAACTCCGCTATTGTCGCACCCGTCAATCACTTACGGGGCCAGCGGGGGGCGGTGTGATGCGTTGGGCGACTATTCGGATTTTATACGGGTACCGTTTTTCAAGAAAACGGTAGAATTCCGTTTTCGTTCCCGGGTTTCGAGCGAAAGTGGCGAAGGGTTTTCGCATGAGACACGGTTCCCTGAGGAGGGGCATTACTCACTCTCGAACAAGCCGGGGTATAATTACGTCACACTGAACAAAACCCTCTTCGAGGGAGACGCGGACGATCATCTCCTCGTCGAATTGTTTGGTGAGGAGATCGATCTGATGAGTGCGAACGACGAGCTGGATCACTATAGGCGTGAGCGTCGGGGCCCTGTCGATGACTGGGCGGGACTCTACGAGCCCGCCGACGAGGGTTCGGGCGACCCCGAAGCGATGGGCAACTGGCGGATCAGCTACCTCATCGAAAAAATCTAGCCCGCCGAGAGCTGAGGCCAGGAACAGCGGTCGGTGATCCGCTTGCGCTTCGCTAGAAGATTGCGCTTGCTAGAAAAAGACGGGTTCCTTGTAGCTCCCAAAGGTCTTCTCCATGGCATGCCGGATCTCATAAAGTAACGCTTCAACGTGTAAGTTCGTCCCCTAAATACAGTGGGCGCGACCGGCCGTAAGGATTCAACAGCCTTCTATTCGTCCGCCAAGAGCGCCTTCAGAATCAAAGTGGAGACCGAGTACGGGGTGGCCGTGCCCTGCTGAATTTGATCCAGGCCGGCGTCGAGTATTCCCTCGGTCACCTCGCCCTCCCAAAGGATTCCGCGGAGCGAACGCTCCGTGACTTCGCGCACGCGCACGGCCGCACGCCCCCGCTGTCGGATCCTCAACTGACCGGACTCATCGAGATACTCCCGATGCTGGTCCACGGCCTCGAGCAGCTCTGGCACCCCCTCCCCAGTCTGGGCCACCGTCTTGAGCACGGGAATGGCCCAGGGCCTCGGGTCGTCCGGAGCGACATGCGAAGCGGGGGCGTCCGCCTTCTTCCTCGCGTGCGCTAGATCAACACCGTGGTGGGCTGGAACATCAGACAAGGTCTTTCCAGCCCGAACGTGTAGGGCGGCCCGCAGATCACCGAAAACACGATCCGCACCCGGCCGATCCGCTTTGTTCACAACGAAGATATCTGCAATCTCCATGAGCCCCGCCTTCATGGCCTGGATTCCGTCCCCCGACTCCGGGACCAATACGACCACAACGGTGTCGGCCGCCCCGGTAATTCCCAGCTCGGTCTGCCCCACTCCGACCGTCTCGATGAGGAGCCGCGCGAGCCCGAACGCGTCCATGAGGTCGATGACCTCTTTGGAGGTGGTGGCCAGCCCCCCGAGCGATCCACGGGTCGCCATGGAACGAATGAATATGCCGCGATCGGTGGCCAGATCGTTCAAGCGGATCCGGTCCCCGAGGAGGGCGCCCCCGGAATAGGGCGACGTGGGATCCACCGCCACCACACCGACCTCCTCCTTTCGCGCACGGCACAGGTTGGCCAGCGTCGCGATCAGACTCGACTTCCCGCCCCCCGGGGGACCGGTCACCCCGACGCGCCCGGCGCGAGGGCCCGCGGAGAGCACGCGATGGAGAAATCCCTGGAACCCGGGTCTCTCATTCTCGATCAAGGAAATTGCACGGGCGAGAGCCGTCCTCTTCCCGGCCTGGAAGCTCTCGAGAAGCGACCCGAGTTCATCCGGAAACAGGTCAGTCGGATCCATTCGGGATTATCGGCCGCGCTCACCGGGCCGGACCCGACGGGCGTGGCGAAGCGGATTTTCGAGCAGATGGGTGGGGATGAAAAACACCAGCACGAACATCAGCAGAGCAATCACAAGACCACCCCCGAGTAGCCAGACATTCTCAACCGAAATAAAAATGATGGACGAGATGACTGCCGTAGCCGTGGCGAAAATACTCAAGCTGATGCGGCGGGCTTGTAGGTTGAGAAACCGCTCCTGGCCTTGGATGTCTCGGGGATGTACACGTACCCTCAACTCTTCACGCTCCGCCCGTCCCAGAAGATCGACCATGGTCCGAATCGCCGTCTGGGCCTCTACGAGCAGATCCTTCGCGGCGGCCACGGGTTGGCGGACGGCAGTCTTCACAATTTCGCCCTTCAGGTCCCGGACGACGCGCTTGAGAAGCCCCAACCCATCGAAATTCTTCTCGTAGCGGAACCCGACACCCTCCAGAAGAACCGAGGTCCGAAAGAGATAAACGAGCTCCTGTGGAAGCATGACGGGCCATGTATAAAACGTGTCGAAAATTTCATGGACAATTTCCTCGACGCGGTCTTCATTGGAGATCCTCACACGCGCCATGATGGCGAGAATCTCGGTGGCCGCCTCGCGGATCTCACCCCGTGACACTTCGGGGCTGATCATGCCCAATCGGTACATGCCGTTGATCATCCCGTCCAGATCGTCCCGTCCGACCGCCAGCGCGAGGTCGAGGATGTACTCACGGGTCCAGCTCGGAACATCGAGCACCATCCCCCAGTCGAGCACCACGATCGTGCCGTCGTCCTGAACGAGGAGGTTGCCGGGGTGGGGGTCGGCATGCAGAAACCCGTCGACCATCATCATGCGAAGGTAGAGCCCCGTCAGCCGCTCCATCACCTCGTTGAAATCGAGGCGGCCGGTCGCGAACTGGTCGTGCAACTGATCGATCTTGGTTCCCGTGCAACGCTCCATGACCAAGACCCGCGGACGCGTGTATTCGTCCAAGACATCGGGGGCTCGAACCGTGGGGTCGTCCCTGAAGTACCGTTGGAAACGCTCGACGTTTTCCGACTCCCTATGGAAGTCCATCTCCTCCCTTACGCGGTGGGAGAATTCACGCACGACGTTCGTGAGCGCCTGAATGTGATGGTTCGGGAAGAGGACATTGAGCCAAAACAGAAGCGTGAAGCCGATGTCGAGATCGAGCGCCACGAGTTCCTCCACACCCGGGCGGAGCACCTTGACCGCGACCTGCTGTCCATCGACGACGGCCCCATGCACCTGGCCGAGGCTCGCCGCGGCGACTGGCTCCCGCTCGAACTCGTCGAAGACCTCATCCATCGGTCGACCCAACTCACGCTCGATAACCGCGATGATCTGATCCGGAGGGTCAGGAGGGGCCTGATCCTGAAGCGTGCTGATCGCCGTCAGATAGGGCTCGGGAAAGATGTCCGCCCGCGCGGACATGAGTTGGCCGAGCTTGATGAACGTCGGGCCCAGCTTGGCCACCCGAGCTACCAATTTTTCCGCCCGGCGCCGATGATGCCGCTCGGTACGGCGCGCGGGGCCCCCCACGATGATCCATCTCCTCCGATCCCTCAGAAAGCCCACGACCAGGGGTGTGAGGCTCACGAGAACTCGGATCCCCCTGAAGAAGCTCCTCATGAACCTTCCTTCACAGGATGACCGTGGCCAACCCGAGGAGCAGGAGAAAGCCCGTAAGGTCGGTGAGGGCCGTCAAGAACACGGTGGAGGCGACCGCCGGATCCTGTCCAATTCGATCGAGGAACGTGGGGATGAACGAGCCGGCGAACCCGGCCATCGCAATGTTCCCCCACATGGCCAGCAGCACGACCACACCGAGCCGCGCGTCCACCCCCATGGCCAGGGCGAGCATCGCCGCCGCCCCGGCGACGAGGACACCAATAGCTCCTCCGTTAAACAACCCCACCAGGATTTCCTTGCCTACCACCCGGCCGCGAGCTTCGAGCGGCCCCGCCGACGTCGCGAGGCGCCGAACGGTCACGGCAAGCGCCTGCTGGCCGGCATTTCCTCCGAGTCCAGCCACCACGGGCATGGCCACCGCCAGAAGCGTGGCTGCGGCGATCTCACTCCGGAACCACCAGACCACGCCGGCGGCGAGGCTCGCCGTCATCATATTGAGAAGGAGCCACGGAAGTCGGGTTCGAACCGCCTCGAGCGAGCTACCGCGTAGTTCCTCGGCCTCCGACACACCCGAGAAGAGGAGGAGGTCTTCTGTGGTCTCCGCCTCGATGACGTCGATCACGTCGTCGAACGTGACGCGGCCCAGCAGGACCCCGTCGTCCGAAACGACCGGGATGGATGCCAGGTTGTAGCGGGCGATCATGTGGCCAACCAGCTCCTGGTCCGACTCCGGGAACACGGACGCGACGGTGGGCTCCACCAGATCACCGATTCGATGCTCCGTATCCGATAAGATGAGGTCGTCCAACGGGACCGTGCCGAGCAGTTTGGTGTCCTCATCGACCACGAACACGGTGTAGAAGTCCTCCACCTCCCTCCCCCTCACACGCACGGCCTCGATCGCCTCACCCGCCGTGAAGTGGCCCAGCACCGACACGAGGGCAGTGGTCATGATCCCTCCGGCGGTATCCTCGTCGTACTGGAGAAGGTCACGGATGTCGCCCGCCTCATCCGTGGGCAATTCCGCCAGAATCCGATCCTGCGCCTCCGGCGCAAGCTCACCAACCAGGTCCGCGGCGTCATCGTCCGACAGCTCGTGCAGGAGTTCCGCGCCCTCGGTGGGAGCCAAAGCCGTCAAAAGCTCGGCCCGGACGTCTCCTTCTTCCATCTCGGCAAGCGTTTCCGAAGCCAAGTCGGCCGGGAGCGCACGAACCAACGCCAAGCGAAGTTCGTCACTGAGCGATTCCACCACGTCGGCGATATCCGAAGGGTGGAGCTCCTCGAGCACCGCCTCCAGGGTAGGAACGTCGCCCTTGCCGATCAGCGCGGCCATGCGTTCCTGCAGATCCGGGAATTCGTTGGTGTCGCGGGTGCTCATGCCCCGGAGAGTGGGGTCTTCAGATCGCTTCGTCCAGTAGCTTCTGAACCAAGCTCTCTTGGAGGATGAACATCTCGCTGGAGAAGCGAGCCTCCGTATTCGGATGGTCGTACCCCAGCACATGCAGGGTGCCGTGGATCGACAGCCGGGCCAACTCTTCCTCGACAGAGACACCGGCCTCTGCCGCCTGAATTGCCGCCTGCTCGTACCCGACGTAGACGTCTCCTAACACGGCTTCATCGCCCTCATGGAGGGCGAAAGAGATGACGTCGGTGGGGGCGTCTTTGCCCAAGTAGGTACGATTCAACTCCCGGATGGAGTCATCATCCAAGAGCGTCAGGGAAATCTCTCCCTCGCTGAGTCCCCCGCTTCGGAGAACCAGAGAGACCGCTGACCGCAGCCAATCCTTCGACGCGCCGGCAAGGGACTCCCCGGAGACCTGGATTTCCAACGAACTCAGCGTGGTGTCACGCTAGGACCGGCGTTCGACGTCGCCGAGTTCCATCTGTTCGCTGGTCCCAGCCTCCCCGCCGGCTCCGGCCTCCTCGCCGGTCGCGCCCTCCCCGTCGGACGCCGCCGGGCCCACTGACGGGTCGTCCTCCGCGGCGACCCGCTCCCTCTCCGAACCGGATTCTTCCTCCGAAGCTTCCTCCGAAGCTTCCTCCGAGGCTTCGTCCGGTGCGTCGGTTAAATGTCTTGTCGTAGGATAGTCGATGCGGTGGTGATAAATGCCACTCAATACCTTCACGAAGGTGTCCTTGAGGGCAGTGATCTCACGCAACGTCAACGGCGCTTCGTCGAGTTGGCCGTCTTGCCGTTTACTCTCGATGATTCCTTCCACGAGATCACGGACTCGCTCGGGCGTCGGCTCCTGGAGCACCCGCGTGGCAGACTCGATCGAATCTGCCATCATTGCAATGGCAGTCTCCTTCGACTGCGGCTTCGGTCCGGGATACCGGTAATCCGCTTCGTAGACATTGTCCTCACCGAGGTCTTCTTGCGCACGATGATAGAAGTAGGCGATGAGTTGAGTCCCATGATGCTCTGAGATGAACCGCTGAATGGCCTCGGGGAGCTTCGCCTCCTTCCCGAGCCGAAGCCCCTCGACAACATGTTCGATCAGGATGGCCGCCGACGTATCAGGCTTCAGCTTGTCGTGGGGATTTCTGCCCTCATGCTGGTTTTCCACGAAGTAATGGGGCTTGAGCGCCTTTCCCACGTCGTGGTAGTACAGGCCGACCCGGCAGAGCAGTCCGTGAGCTCCGACCCCGTTGGCGGCCAGTTCCGCGAGGTTGGCCACGTTGATCGTGTGTGCATACGTGCCCGGAGCTTCAAGGGAGAGGCGCCTCAGGAGGGGTGCGTTCGGATCCGCCCATTCAAGGAGTGTCTGATCCGTAGTGATCCCCGTGAACCACTCGAACACGGGCACAAGGCCCATGGCGAGGATCGCGCTCGCCGCCGCGAACGGACCCGCCCACGCCATCGACCCGGCGAATTCCATCAGCGAGCGCTCTTCCAGCAGGCTCATCGCCAGGAGTGTCACCGCATAGGCCCCTGCGATGATCGCCACAAACACCAGCGTCTGTGCCCTGCGACGGACAACCCGGACGCACATGGCCGCCGCAGCGCCCCCGATCATCACCGGAAACAGAACGTTCGGGTTCGCGAACGGAGGTTGAGCGACTGTGAGGCCAGCCAGGACGAGCCCCATCACCAAAGCGAGTCTCGAATCCCAAATGACCGAGACCGCCAGCACGACGAACGCCACGGGCAATGCTTCGGGCGGCCATTCGTTGGATGCGATGACCCGAGCCATAACGAAGTAGATCGCGACCAGAGCCGCCTGTAGGACCAACCACCGCAGAGATCCGTAGATCATTGGCCGTAAGAAAAAGATGAGCGCCCCGAACACCGACACAAGTGACAAATTCAGCAGGAACGCTCCGAGGAGCAGCCCGAGTTGGAGGCCCGGCTCCTCGAGCCGATCGAGCCGACTCATCTCCGCCTGGTGTGCTCTCAAGCGCTCCAGATCAGCCTCCGTGATGGGCTCGTTCGCCCGAATAATCGCTTCCTGCTGGACCACGTTTCCTATCGATACGGGAACCGCTTGCCGGGCCGCCTCCTGATCGGCAGCGGTGACGTCGGGGTCGAACTCGAGGGAATAGACGGTGTGGCGGATGACGATCAGACGAAGCAACTCGCTGAGTTCGGGACTCGCCGTCCCCAGGTCGCTGACGATCCGCACAGTGAGATCTCCTCCGGTCAGAACGTCTCCACTCGGCATTGAGCGGCGGTCGTTCTCCCCCGGGTCCTGAATCAGGATGCTCTCTGCGGTGAGCTCGCTCTCCCGCGTGGCGTCGACCACGCCAATCCCCGCGTATCGCCGCACGCCGGAGACGGAGGTGTAGCTCAGGAGCTGGCGGGTCTCCTCGTCCATAAGGAGAACGGCCTGCTGCGGACTGGCCACGATAGACGCATCAGTCAAATGCGCGCGTAGGATCTCCGGATCGCCCTCCAAAGCGACCGAGTCGAGCCCGGTGAAGAACCTACCGAGCTGGACAACCATGGTGTCTCCGACCTCGGGCCTGTAGTTGAACGTACGGGGTACGCCCGCTGCGGCCTCCGCCCTCTCCTGCTGCAGGTCCGTCGTCGGCTTCGGTATGGTGAAATCCACCTCGGCAAGGACCGGCTCGGGAAGGACGTCCCCTACTTCATATTGGACCAGTGGGGACCCACCCATCGGGAGGAAGAGCGCGGTGATCGCCCCCGCTAGCGCAACCACGAGCAGCAGTCTGGATCCATGGTATACAACTCCGTCCGGCCATGGCGGACGCACGTGGTCCGGCTGCACTTCGCTGGCAACACCGTATGTGGAGTGGCTGTCCCGGGTCACTCGCCCACCTCCGAGTCCGAACGGGCATACGCCCGAATGATGTCCTTCACAAGACGATGCCGAATGACGTCCGTGTCGTCCAGATAAATGAATTCGATGCCCGCGACCCCTCGTAGGATAGCCTCCACCTGAAGCAGGCCCGAATCCTCCTTACGCGGGAGGTCGATCTGCGTCTTGTCTCCCGTGATCACCACCTGGGAGTTCAACCCAAGCCGCGTCAGAAACATCTTCATCTGTGCCGTTGTGGAGTTCTGGGCCTCATCCAGGATCACGAAGGCATCGGAGAGGGTCCGGCCACGCATATAGGCCAGCGGCGCGATCTCGATGGTCAGATCCTCGAGCGCCTTCCGGACCCGGTCGGAGGGCATCATGTCCTCCAGGGCATCATACAGAGGCCTCAGGTAAGGATCGACTTTCTCCTGCATATCTCCGGGAAGGAACCCAAGACTCTCGCCCGCCTCAACGGCGGGCCGGGCTAGGACAATGCGCCGTACCCGCTTCTTGTAGAGGGCGTCCAAGGCAAGGGCGACTGCGAGATACGTCTTTCCGGTCCCGGCGGGCCCGATGCCGATGACCACGTCGTTGTCCCTGATCGCTTTGACGTATTGGCGCTGTCCCTCCGACTTGGGGCGGATCACTTTTCTTGACCCCGGCAGCGCGACCTGAAGGTCCGTTTCGGGGGGAACGACGGCGTCCGGACCGTGAACCGCCAAACCCTCGGCAAAACGGGCGATGTCGTTCCGGTCGAACGGCGTCCGCAAACGGGACAGCTCGATCAGATGCTGGACCAAGGGAGCGGCTTTCTCCACCGTCGCCAACTCGCCGGACAGGATGAGATGGTTCCCTCGAAGCACAAGCCGAATGTCATACAGACTCGCGACTTCTCTCATATTCGCGTCGTTCGCGCCAGTCAGGAGCAGCGGATCGACCCCCTCAGCGTCCAGGCGGTGTTCTACCATCGTGCTCTGACCCGGCGTCGTCCCCCCTGAGGTCATGTTTCAGCCTCACTCATTCGGGCTGCCTCACTGGAATGAGATCCGCGTTCTCTTCCACGGAGCCGGCCTGGCTCACAGCCGGCCTCAGGGACAGGCCCAGCTCCGCAAGATCGTCAGCGTCCAGTGCCGTCGGCGCACCCTCGAAAAGGGCGCGAGCAGCGGTCGTCTTGGGAAACGCGAGAACCTCTCTCAGGCTCGCGGCGCCAACAAAGAGCGCGACCAGCCGATCCAAACCGAATGCCACGCCCCCGTGGGGCGGCGCACCCGAGGAGAGGGCGCTCAACAGAAACCCGAACTTCCGCTCGATCTCGGCATCATCCAAGCCGAGCAAGCGAAGGATCCGGCGCTGGAGCTCCGGATCGTGATTACGGATGCTGCCCGAGCCGAGTTCAACGCCGTTGAACACTAGGTCGTAGGCCAGGCCGCGCACACCAAGTGGCTCACTCTCGAGTTGATTCTCATCTTCCGGATGAGGTATGACGAATGGATGGTGGCTCGCCGTTAACGTGCCATCTTGCCCCTCCTCGAAGACTGGAAAATCCACGACCCATAACCAAGCGTGTTCACGGTCCTCGGACATTTCGAGCGCCTCGATCGCGGCCAACCTCGCCGCCGACAGGGCCGGCGAGGTCATTCCGTCGCTTCCGGCAGCAACGAACACGAGGTCGCCAGGCTTCATTCCCACCTCGCGATACGCCTCCTCGTCCATGAAGCGGGCGAGCGAGCCCGACCCTCCGTCGTTCGTACGCTTCGCCCAGAGCAACCCAGGCGCGCCCGTTGCCTTGGCGTGGCCTTCGATCGCCTCGACCTGTTTTCGGGAGAGCGCCGCGCCGTCCTCGAGCAGGAGCCCACGGACGCGCCCGCCCTCCGCGACCGAAGCTGAGAATACCGGCGCGTCGAGCCTTACCAGAGCAGTCGTCCAGTCCTGGATCTCCAGCCCGTAGCGGAGATCGGGCCGGTCCGTCCCATAACGCTCCAGCGCCTCGGCATGTGTCATCCTGACAAAAGGCACTTGAGCCCCAATTCGGGGTGTCTCTGCAGCGAGAGCGACCATGAGCCCCTCCATCCACCCGAGGATATCGTCGGGGTCGACAAAGGACGCCTCGACATCGATCTGAGTGAACTCGGGCTGCCGGTCCGCCCTCAAATCCTCATCCCGGAAGCACCGCGCGATCTGAAAATAGCGATCGAACCCTGCCGCCATACAGAGCTGTTTATAGATCTGCGGACTCTGCGGCAGCGCGTAGAACTCTCCGTGATGCAAACGGCTAGGCACCAGATAGTCGCGAGCACCCTCGGGAGTGGGCTTGGTCAGAATCGGGGTCTCGACTTCGATGAACCCGAGCCCGTCCAGGTAATTTCGGCAGGCGAGAATCAGCCGGTGCCGGAGCTGGAGATTCTCCTGAAGCTCGGTACGCCGGAGATCCAGCACACGATGCTTCAGCCGGAGTTCTTCCGACGGCAATTCGTCCTCGGGCCCACGGTAAACCGGGATGGCTGGCGTGTCGGCATCGGTCAAGCGACGCAGAACCGTAGCGCGAACCTCGATCTCTCCCGTAGGGATCTCCGCATTCCAGTTCTCACGGGGCCGAACCACGACTGATCCAACAACGGCCACGACATCCTCGGCCCCTAGCTGATGGGCAAGGTCGAGCGAGGCCGCATCGGTCCAATCCGGCCCAAGGGAAACCTGGACCAGCCCACTTCGGTCGCGAAGATCGAGGAAGACCAAACCACCCAGATCTCTGCGGCGGTGAACCCAGCCGGCCAACTCGACCTCGGCCCCCTCGTCATCGGAGCGCATGCCGCCCAGCATCCGAGAGCGAAATGCGGTCCGTTCTATATCGATCTGGTCCATGATCAGAAGGTTGTTGAGGAAGTACCCGTTGTCGTAGTGCCTTCGCTCGGCGACTGTCCAATGCCACGGGACGGACGGGAAAAGCTCGAGAACAACAGCAAGCCGAGTATCACGCCTGCGCTGTCCGCCACCCAATCTCCCACGCTGACGTCCCGGCCCGGAACGAAGCTCTGATGCCACTCATCCAACGCACCGTACCCCATGCCCATGAGTAGGAGCAGGACCACCGGCGCGCCGGATCCGGTCCTCCCTTTTCCCCATGCGAGAGACAGGCCCAGAATCAAATACAGACCTCCATGAACCAACTTGTCGGCACCGGCCGGCAGACCGCCGCCCGCCCACTGGAGCTCGCTCAATAAAAAGAGGACCGCCACCCAGAGAGCGGCCGGCCCCCAGCCGAAAACTCGACCCATCACCGATTGTTCGACGGCGGATACAGTGCCCGGCCCTCCTGTTGAACAGCCTTCATATCTACAGCGGGAACGCTTCAAGTCTAACCCGGGCATCTGGGCGATACAAGAAATAGTCGACCCGCTGTACTCCTTCAACAGCCTTCTGGTATGGCGTTATCTTCTCCTTCATCGCCATGCGGTGACTCCGAACCGATCGGGCGGCTCCGGCCCGAAGGACACCATCCATGCTCAACGCGAAAACGGATCTCCTCGGCCTTCCGCCCCACGACGTGGAGACCGCCCTGGCCGAGCATTTCACTGCCCGGGGCCAACCCTCCTACCGAGTAGGGCAGGTCAAGAAGTGGGTCTTCGAAGAGTGTGTCCCCGCGATGGCCGCGATGACCAATCTTCCTGTGGCGGAGCGGGAGGCCCTCGACGCTCAATTCTCCCTTCTAGAGCCCACGGTCGATACCGTATCCCGCTCCTCGGACGGAACCGTCAAGCACCTCTGGAAACTCGCGGACGGAGAACTCGTGGAATCCGTGTTGATCCCCACGACAAGCCGCTTGACCCTTTGTCTTTCGTCTCAGGCCGGCTGTGCGATGGGGTGCACGTTCTGCGCAACCGGTTGGGCCGGATTCCGGCGCCACCTCACGGCCGGCGAGATCGTGTCCCAATACCGAGTCTCCCGGAGGTGGGCCCTCGACAACGGCTACAGGCGAATTTCCAATATCGTATATATGGGAATGGGGGAGCCGCTCAGCAATCGAAAGGCGCTTCACCCGTCCCTGACCATTCTCAACCAGGGCTACGGCGTCGGCGCGCGGCGGATCACCGTGTCGACCGTCGGCGTCGTTCCAGGCATCCTCGAGCTGGCCGACCGCGAAGAACAGTTCCGACTGGCCATTTCCCTGCACGCGCCGGAGTCCGACCTGCGGAGTCAATTGATTCCCCTCGAGAAGCGACACCCCCTCGAGGAGCTCATGGCCGCCCTTGTCCGGTTCGACCGGGCGGGCGGACGCCGAATCACGTTCGAATACACGATGATACGGGGTATCAACGACGCTCCTCACTTAGCTCCGGCGTTGGCGGACCTCGCCTCGACGGTCGACGCCTTCGTGAACCTGATCCCCTACAATCCCATTCCCTACCAGGACTGGAGAGCGAGCCGGGGAGAGCGCATCGAGGAGTTTCGCTCGGTACTCGAGGCCCGGGGCGTATCTGTGGCCGTTCGTGTCCCGCGCGGACGAGACATCGATGCGGCATGCGGCCAGCTTCGGGCGACCAGAATGGAGCCTCGCAGCATCCGAGGCCATCAGGTCTCAGCGTATGCGGGAGAAGACCCGACCGAGGCGGATCTCACGAAGCCACGGAAACGGCCTGAATGAGCCTTTGTTGTAGGAAAAGTATATAAGCGAGGCTCGCCCCTCGAGGCGCCACCCCTCAAGCAGTCCCCAGTATCGGGAATCGAGGCTCGTGTCCCGGTTGTCACCCAGCATGAAGTACCGGTCCTCCGGAATCACGAGCGGACCCCAGTTGTCCCGTGTCGGCCGGTAGGTCGCGCTCCGTGCCGTATCGACCAGATGCTCCGCCTGCCAGGACATCCACCGGTTGTCCGGGCCGTCGCCCGCGGGATCGACATGTTTGACGTACGGCTCGTTCTGGACCTCTCCGTTGATTGTAAGCACGGCGTCCTTCATCGAGACGGTATCTCCCGGAACGCCAATGAGGCGCTTGACGAGCTTGAGATCGGGCTCGTGCGGTGGATCGAAGACCAGGACGTCCCCACGGCGGACCGAGGAGTACCCGGGGATACGGGTTCGCGTCCCGGGAATACGCACACCCACGGCGGCACGATTCGCGATCAGGAAATCGCCAACCAGAAGCGCCTCTTCCATGGACCCGGACGTGATTACAAAGGTCTGCAGAATAAAAGTACGAATCACCAGAAACAGCACAGCAGCCACCAAGAGGGACTTGATCCACTCCATGACCCCACCGTTCTGCGGCCGGGCCGGGCCGGTCACGAAATCGGGTGCCTTGGCATCGTCCTGCGACTTCGCCTCCGCCGCTTCCTGTTTCGCAGGACTCCCTCCACCCCGCTCACGCCCGCCACCGGAATGTCGTCTCTTCTTTTTGGCCATGGTCGATTTATCGTAGAAACCTGCGAACGTCCCACCAAGGAGCTTCCTCGGCTTCACCTTCATCCACAGGCACGTCGGGAAGCCATCCACTACCCAGCAGTACGGTAACATCAAGGTAAAGGTTCGCATCGGGCTGGCTCTCCACCCAGTCCGTACCGAGCGCTTGGCCAACCGCCGCCGCCGCTTGCGGTCTCGCAGCGCGGTCGAGCACGATGGTGGAGTCCTGCCCGAAGTCCTCCGCATTACCGAAGTAGACGACGTCGAAGCCTCGGTCCCGAAGGTGGTCGGTGGCAAGGCGGGCCATGCCGTCTCTCCCTCCCGCGTTGAGTACCTCCACCCGGACGCGGCCCAACCCTGCGGCGTTGAAATCGCGGGGCGGCGGCGCCGCGCGCTCCTGCTGGGGCAACGGTTTCCACTGCGACACCGCCGATCCGATGAAAATTCCCGCGGCCAGAACTACGCCGAGGGTGATCAGACCTCGGAGGCGCTCGCCCATAACCTCCCCTTCGCCAGTACGTTCCACAACCCGAAGGTCTCCGGCGGCACGGGCCGCCCTTTCTTGATCAGAAACTGAACCCGTTTCCCCACGACAGCCTGGGCGACCGAGTCGAGGCTCGCCGGCATTTCATCGCGCAAGCGCGCCCTCCACTTGGGCTGAATCTTACGCCCAGGCTCGAGGAAGTCCGCCACGTAGAGCGCTTTTCCGATGTCATCGAAGTCCGGACTTCCCATCGTGTGGAACGCGATAGCGGTAAGTAAAGGTTCGTCCGTGACCCCACCCCGGCGAAGCCGATCCGCCGCGGCCGGACCGTGGATAACCTCGTCCGGCAGGTGATCCAGAGGCCCCAACAACGCGGCGCGGAGCTCATCCGAGTCCGCGTCGCGCAAGGCGTCATGAAGATAACCCACTGCGGTCCAACGCTCGACGTCGCGCGGGCCATCACCCCTGACTTCGCTCCACTCATGCAGCAGCGCCGCCACCCGCGCCATGTGTGCCCTACGTTTTTTGCGGGCGACAGCCCAATCAGGAAGTACACCCCTAGCCGCCGCGGCGACCCAGGGATGGAGCTCGCTCATACCCGCCTTCCAGCCGGCATCGGAGCACACTCGATCACTATGCAAGATTTACGTTCGGGCATCGCTCGGTCTTGTCATCCGCGGACTGACGGCGCCAAAAGCTAGCCGAGGCCCCCCCGAACGGCCAGGCGCACCCCCGGTTCTCCGCCATCTTCCGTCGATGACGATACGATGGGACCCGATTCTGACTTCTACGGAAGCTCTGCGCCCGTCGAGACCTCGTCCATGGCGGATCGCAAAGTGGCGAGGAAGGCCCCCGCGGCCTCCGGGCCACCCTCGTCCAAGGCATGGATCAGCGCGCTGCCGACGATCACACCGTCGGCGACGCGGCTGACGAGGCCCGCCTGTTCGGGCGTGGAGATTCCGAACCCCACGGCCACCGGAAGCTCGACGACTTCGCGGAGAGCCCTCACCTCTTCCTCCAAATCCTCTGCCAAGGATTCACTAGCCCCGGTCACTCCCGTCCTTGCGATATAATAGAGGAATCCCTGTCCTTGGTCCGCGATCGCTGAAGCGCGATCCGGGCGGGTCGTCGGAGAGGTCAGGCGGATCAGGTCCAGGGCTGAATCGAGGATGGCGTCCTCGACTTGTGAGTCGGCACCGGTAGGTACATCGGTGAGAAGCAACCCCTGCGCCCCCACCCGTTCCGCATCCGCCAAGAACGCCTCGAGGCCGTACCGGAGGAGCGGGTTCAGGTAGCTGAAGAGAACGATCGGGGCGTCCGACCCGCGCCTGAACTCAGCAAGCACCTCCAGCGTTCCTTCGACAGTCATACCGCCCTCAAGGGCCCGGAACGTGGACTCCTGGATGGTCGGGCCATCCGCGAGCGGGTCACTGAAGGGGATTCCAAGCTCCAGCACGTCGCCACCCGCTTCCGCCAGGCACGTCAGCACGTCTACAGTTGCGGAACGAGACGGAAAGCCGGAAGTCACGTACGGGACCAGGGTGGCCCGCCCCTCGCCTCGACGCTCCGCAAACCTCTCAGAGATACTCGGCATAGAACTCGTATCGGGCGCAGAGATTGGAGCTCAAGTCAGATGAGGTAGTCGCTGACACGGATGCCGTACTTCTGCGCATCGGTCGTCCTCACGATCATGCGCTCGCCCAGGGAAATGTCCACCATGACGGGCGTTTCCAATGGCCGGCCCTTGGCATCAGAGATCACCTTCACCGTGGGCTGGTGGATGTGCTCGATTTCCGAATGGGTCTTGGATACGACCGCCAGCTCGCCCGAATCCAGAATCACCAGCGTGCCGACCGGGTAGACACCTGTTGCCGTGATCAGGGTCGTCACGATCAGTTGATCGAACCCACGCCGGGGGTTGTCCCTCATTTCCTTGAGCACCTCGTCCGGAGGCCAGGGCTCGTACTGATAACTCCGTACTGAAGTCCCAGCGTCGAAGCCGTCGGCAACCGCAACGATCCGTGAGAAGAGTCCGAGCTCCCGGACACGTTCGTTCTGAGGATACCCCGAAAGATCGACCTTCATATGGTGTTCGTAGGCCATGAGCATCTGACGGTACGGAACTTCGGAAAAGCCTCGCATCTGGAACAGAAGGAGCAGTCCCTCGGTGGGATGATCCTTGAGCGCGGTCCACTCATCCTCCGTGAGCCCGCCGGCCTTGTTTATGATTTCGGTGTCCACGCGCATCTTGCCAATATCGTGGAGCAGTGCACCGAGACCCAGCTCGTACAGCTGTAATTTCGTGAGCCCGAGCCGTTGTCCGATGACGACGCTGAAGATGGAGACGTTCACCGAGTGGGTGAATGTGTATTCGTCGAATCCGCGAAGCGTCGTCATGGTCACCATCGACGACTCATTGTCCAGCACTTGGTCGACAATACCCTGAACGGCGCGCTTCACCTTACGGGCATTCACCGCCTTTCCCAGGCGCATGCCGGTGAGAACGTCCCTCGCCACCTTCACGGACTGCGCGTACGTTCCCTTGGCTTCATCGAGCGAGTCACGCTCCATTAGTTCGGGTTCGGCGGACTCCGCCACAGGCCGAACATCGATATGCTCCGCCGGTGTCTGGCTCAACCGGTCGACGAACTCCGGGAAGGGATCCTCCTTCGGATCCCGCAAAAGTAGAGCGGCGAAGGGGGCCCACTCCTCACGCTGCACACCGGGCAACACTCCGACCTCTCCGATCCCGTGACTCGTCAGCACGGACGCCAGGTTTCCGAAGGTGGAGAAGTTGGACAGGTCGAGTCGAAGCCGCATCTCGTTCAGGAAGAAAAAGTCACCGGCGATATGGAGCTCGAACGCCCCCTCACCTTCTAGGAAAGCAACCATTCGCGCGTGCAGGTCGTCGATAGACTGCTGGACCTGGACGTTCTCGAGCGGGTAAAGCCTCATCGACCGGAGGATAACATGGATCCCCGTGAGCAATTTTCCACCCAGATCCTGAACCTCGCTGGTATCGTCGAGCGAACTCACTCGGTCACCTCCTCGACGCCCTGAATGGCCTGCCGCACCGCGGTGCGGACGACGGCATCCACATCCCCCTGAGCGGCGCGGAGAGCGTCCTCACTACCCGGAATCCCCGACTTGCCCAAGGCCCGTGCCGCGGACGCTCGGATCTCCGAGGGCTCACGTTGGCCGAAAAAAGTCTTCTTGTTGAGGAGTGTGTTCAGCACATCAGCCGCATCGGTGCCGCCAAGCACCCCGTAACTTTCGAAAATCGTGATTTTCTCGGTGAGATCGGCCTGTCGAATCTCTTTGCTGGTCACCAACTCCTTCAACGCCGGCCCGGCCTGCTCATGCCCGAGGGCCGCTAACGCGCGCGCCGCGGCTAAGCGGATATCGCGCTCCGCATCGGAGAGGGCACCGATGAGCGCCCCCGTGGTCGTGTCCTCCCTGAGCAACTCCGCCGTCTCGACGAGGGCGAGCCTGACCTCGGCATCCGGATGCGCCATGAGGCCTGCTAGCTTAGGACCTGCCTCCGCCATACCCATCCTCCCGATCAGGCGCACCGCTCCCGAGGTCACGACCGGATTCACGTTCTCCAGAAGGTCGAGGACCGCCTCCGGGTTCTCCTCGGCGATACCGTGCACGGCACCGCGGAGTGTGTCCTTCAAAGCGGGAATTTCCTCCTGCTCGGCCGCCCCGAGAAGCACCGGCAAGGCACCGACTCGGAGGAACTTCAGAACCCTGCCCAATACATCGACCGGAACATCGATGGTCCCATCCTGAAGAGCGCGCACCAACTCCTCGAGAGCCTCCGCGGACGAGAGGTCGTCGAGGAGGTCATCACACTCCCTTAGGTGGAGTTTGCCCAAGACTCCTGGCTCAGCTCGCACCACGGCCAACTCTTCCAAGATGCCGGCCACGGATTCGAGGGCCCCGCGACTCAATAAATTCGGCAGCAGCTCACGAAGGATTTTCAGGATTTCCGATTTGCGGTCCGGATACTCAGGGTCTTCCATTCGGTCGAAGAGGGCGGCCAGGACGTCATGCCTTAAATCGCGGGACATCTCGGCCGCCAACGCTCGCTGAAGCTCCGCCTTTTCCTCCGGCTCGAGCGCGTAGCGTGTCGGCGAAAAATCCTGGCCGATCTTGGGCGACGGTGAGCCATCTTGTGCGGTGCTCGCCCCCGTCGCAGCATCATCTTTGGCGGCGTCCGCCCCAGCATCACCTTTCTCGGTGCTCGCCTCCGCCCCAGCACCATCTCTCGCGGCCTGGGATGCCTCCGCCTCACCCTGAAGGACTTGACCCAGATCGGCACGCTCCGCCGCCGCTTGAGCCGTGGGAACTACTGCACCGTCTGTGAACCGGGCTACCACCTGACACTTGAAAAACTCCAGGTCCGCCGCCCAGAGCATCGTCAGGAGGTCATCTGCCTCGGCCGTCTTGAGCATCCTCGCCCGCTGGAGCACGCCGAGAATCTTTTCGAGCTCATGCCCCTCGACGCCCCGGAGAAACGTGACATCACGGACACCGTCCTTGTACAGCAGAAAGGCGAGCGAGTCCGAGCGGGAAGGGTTCTCGTAGACTGCTTCACCAGCCAACAGAAACTGGTGCTCCTCAACCGACAAATTGAGACCCTCGAGTTCCTGCCAAAGCTGCTCGAAGCACTCACGAAGGTTGGTGACGAAGCGCCTCCGGACCGGGTTGTTCTCGTCGTAGAGTTGAAAAGCCCGGAGGGCCTTGGCGAACACAGTAAAGAGCTCCCGAACCTGGGCGACCGGAAGGTCGTCGCCCTCGCTCCAGCCTTCAGGCTCGCCCAGAGTCTGGTCGGAGATGTCCGCCGGTTTGTCGGTCAAGGGTCGCTCGTCCTGAGTGGGATGTGCTTCTACTCAAAGATAACGTGCTCCTTCTTCCACGCGAGCAACATGTGCCACGTCCTTGTCACCCCTACCACTCAGACACACCAAAAGAGGTCCGTGCCCTCTGTACTCCGGAGCAACCCTCAGGACATGCGCAATGGCATGCGCGCTCTCTAACGCCGGGATGATTCCTTCCAAATCTGACAGCCCGTGAAACGCCTCAAGGGCTTCCTCGTCGGTGACGGATACGTACCGGGCACGTCCCGTGTCCTTAAGGTAGGAGTGCTCGGGACCGACACCAGGGTAGTCGAGCCCGGCGGAGATCGAGTGTGCCGGCGCTACCTGACCGTCACTATCTTGCAGCAGGTAACTCATGGCCCCATGAAGCACGCCCGGCCGTCCTGCCGCAAGCGTCGCGGAGTGTCTTCCGGAACTTAAGCCTTCACCGGCCGCCTCAACGCCAATCAACTCTACTCCGTCCTCCTCCCGGAACGCCTGGAAGATGCCCATAGCGTTCGAACCACCGCCCACACACGCCACGACGGCGGCAGGTAATGCGCCGGTGCAAGCGAGCATCTGCTCGCGTGCCTCGTGGCCGATCACGGCTTGGAAATCACGAACGATCCGCGGAAACGGTGAAGGCCCCACGACCGAACCGATAATGTAGTGCGTCGTCTCGACATTAGTGACCCAATCACGGATGGCTTCGTTGGTTGCGTCCTTGAGCGTGCGCGTTCCTGATCCGACCGGCCTGACTTCCGCACCGAGGAGTTCCATGCGGTAGACGTTCAAAGCCTGTCGCTCCACGTCTACCTCGCCCATATAAACGACACACTCGAGATCGAAGAGCGCACAGGCCGTGGCCGTGGCCACGCCGTGTTGGCCGGCTCCGGTCTCGGCGATGATTCGGTGTTTTCCCATGCGGCGGGCGAGAAGCGCCTGCCCGATCGTATTGTTGATCTTGTGGGCACCGGTGTGGTTGAGATCCTCCCGTTTCAGAAAAATCGGAGCCCCGTCCACGGACGCCTCCAATCGTGAGGCACGATAAAGGGGAGAGGGACGGCCTACGTAGTCGCGAAGTAGGAGGTCGAGTTCTTCGCGGAACCCGGAGTCGGTGATCGCTTCTTGGTAGGCGGCATCCAGCTCGTCCAGAGCCGAAATGAGCGTTTCAGGCACGTACCGGCCTCCGAATGGACCGAATCGCTCCCCTTCAGTTTCCATGGTCCTTCTCCCTGCGGGCGTTACGGACGAACGCCCGGATCAGCTCCGGATCCTTGCGGCGAACGTTTAGCTCCACACCAGAGCTCACGTCGACGACGTCGGGCCGAAGGGTTTGGACCGCTTCAGCCACATTTCCCGGCGTGAGGCCTCCAGCAACGATCACCTTCAGGGCGGGCGGAATGTGGTTCCTCACCAAGCGCGCACCCTCCCAGGAGAACGATGCTCCGCTACCACCGGGCCGGTCAGGATGCCACCCATCGAGGAGCAGGCCGTCTACGGAGGCACCCAGGGCCTCCACTGCCTTTGTCACATCTTCTGGGTCTCGAACCCGGACAGCCTTCCAAATGGCCCACTTTCCCCGCCGACGCAACTCCTCTGCATAGTCACCGTCCTCCTCACCGCTCAACTGGATCACGGAAGCACAGGACAACCCGGCGATGCGCTCGGCCTCGTCCAACGATTCGTCCACGAGGACCGCCACCAGCCGAGCCCCGGCAACAAGCCCGATGTCCACGGCCTCGTCGGGCAGAATGCTCCTCGCGAACCCCTGGGAGAGAATCATGCCCAGGTAGTCGGCCCCGAGTTCTCGCGCAGCGACGGCATCCTCCGGCGTGGTGATGCCACAAATCTTGATGCCGAGTTCGCTCATTTCGATGTCCGCGGGGCCTTCCACTGCCCCACCAACGCGGTTACGCCGGCTCCGGGATCTTCCTGACGAAGGAGAGATTCACCCACGAGTACGGCGTCCACGCCGCTGTCGCCGACGCTGCGGACATCGGCGGGAGTGTGAATCCCGCTCTCGGACACCAGCACCACACTGGGTGGGACCTGGGCCGCCAATGAGAGGGTTACATCGATCCGCGTTTCGAACGTCCGGAGGTTGCGATTGTTGATGCCGAGGAGCCGCGCCCCTGCCGCGAGACCACGTTCCACTTCAACGCCATCATGGGCCTCCACGAGCACGGACATCCCGAGCTCTTCGGCAAGCGTCCTCAACGAACGAAGCCTTTCATCGTCCAAGATGCTGATGATGAGTAGAATTGCATCCGCCCCCGCCCCTCTCGCCTCATACACCTGCGACTCGTCGATGACGAAGTCCTTTCGAAGTACGGGAATCTTCACGAGGCCGCGCACTTCAGCCAAGTCCCCGAGAGAACCGCCGAAATACTCGGCATCCGTGAGAACGCTGAGTGCCGCGGCCCCTCCCATTTCATACCGAGGTCCGAGACGAAGGGGATCGAGATCCGTACGGATCTCGCCAGCACCCGGCGAACGCCGCTTGATCTCAGCAATGATCGCCACCCCATCTCCCCCCCGGAGGGAGCCGACGAAATCTTTCGCGGGTGGCGCGTCCTCGGCTTGATCCCGGAGTCCCGGAAAGTTTCGCCTCAACGCTTCGACTTCGGTCCGCTTGGTCTCGACGATTTGTTGGAGGACGTCGTCGGGCTGCGTCATTCGGCCACCCGAAAAACCACGGGCCAAGGCCTGCGCCATACGGCCTTGCATTTCGGGCAACCTTCGGGTACCATTTGTTCGGGTCTTATTCGGGTTTCAATCATACAAAGGTCGTCGACATGCCCCTGACCAAGCGACAGAAAGAGATCCTCGACCACATTGAGAGTTTCATCGAAAAACATGGGTACGCCCCGAGCTTCGAAGAGATCGCCGACGCGTTCGGGTATTCCTCCCTGGCGACCGTGCACGAGCATTTGAGCAATCTGGAGCGCAAGGGCTATATCCGGAAGGCCTACAACGAGAGCCGCTCCATCGAGTTGGTCGGCGTGACCTTCGGCGCAAACGCTACCGAACTACCGCTCCTCGGCGCGGTCGCCGCAGGGTTACCCATCGAAGTGATCGAGGAACAGGAGACGATCGCCGTGCCGCCGGATATGGTACGGTCCGGATTTGAGAACTTCGTGTTACGGGTCGAAGGTGAGTCGATGATCGACGAGCAGATCCGGGACGGCGACTACATCGTAGTGAGTTCCCAGGAGACCGCTTCGGACGGACAGATGGTTGTCGCCCTCATCCGTGGTGATTCGGCGACAGTGAAGAAGATGTATAGGGAACCAGACGGCCGGATTCGGCTTCAGCCGGCGAACCCCTCTATGCCGCCGATCGTCGAGGATGCGCGCAACGTGCAGATCCAGGGCGTCGTCGTGGGGGTCATCCGGAAGTACTAGAGGCCTCGGAGGCTGAGGCCTCTCGCAGCCGCTCGAGCGCATCCAGCGCACTCCCGTCGTCGATGGCTGCGACGGCGGCTTCCATACCTTCTTCCAGCGTGTCTGAAATGCCCGCCACGTAGAGCGCGGCACCGGCATTCATGAGGACTGCCGTTCGCGCACCCCGCCGCTTCTCACCCTTTAGCACGCTCAGGATGATCCCCGCATTGTCCTCGGGCTCACCGCCGGCCAGTTCCTCCGCCGGGCAGGGCTCCAACCCGAAGTCTTCTGGGCGGACGGCCCGCCGACTTACGACCCCATCAAGGAGTTCGGCCACCGCCGTCGGTCCCATGGGACTCAACTCGTCCAGCCCGGCCTCGCCGTGTACGACAAGCGCGCGGATATGACCTAGTTCTCTCAGCGCCTCGACGACGAGAGGAACCAACGCAGGGTCGGCGACGCCGACCAACTGCCTACGCACGCCGGCCGGGTTGGTCAACGGACCGAGGATATTCATGATGGTCGGGAAACCCAACTCCCGGCGGACCGGCCCCAGGTGCCGCATCGAAGGATGGAGTAACGGCGCGAACATGAAAACTACACCCGCCTCTTCGAGGACCCGAGCCATCTCCTCGGGGCTGAGCTCAATGCGGACGTTTAGTGCCTCGAGGACGTCGGCGCTTCCGCTCCGGGAAGTGAACGAGCGGTTCCCGTGCTTCGCGATCCGTGCGCCTGCACCACGAGCGACGAGGGCCGCAGCCGTCGAAATGTTGAAGGTGGTCACGGCTCCACCGCCCGTCCCGCAGGTATCGACCAACGTGTCGGGTGATCCCGAGTGGATCGGGATCATGGCTTTTCGGAGCGCCCTCACACCGCCGGCCACCTCGACGGACGCAACTCCCTTTACGCGAAGTGCGGTAAGGAGGGCGGCCATTTGCACGGGAGACCCCTCACCCTCCATGAATACGTCGAATGCGAACTCGGCCTCGAACGCGGTGAGATTTTCGCCTCCAGCGGCCTTCTGAATCACGGCTCGGAGGTCGAAGGTCTCCAGTGGAGAGGTAGAATTTTGACTCACTCTTGTGCCCCACCTACCTTTCTGCTGTGAACGCCGTGAAGGACCATTGCCTCAAGTTGATTCTCCAATATGATGGATCCGCCTTCCACGGCTGGCAAATCCAGCGCGCGGAGCGCACCGTTCAAGGGGAGTTGGAGGCGGCCCTGAAGCAGCTCACTAGTACCCGTCGCCCAGTGATCGGATCGGGACGAACCGATCGTGGGGTGCATGCGACCGGCCAAGTAGCGGTCGCCTCCCTTCCGGACACGTGGCAGCCCGAAAAACTCGAGAAGGCCTTGTCCGCAGTACTGCCGAGCGACATCTGGATCAAAAGCGTAGAGCCCGCCTCCCCCGATTTCCATCCCCGTTACGATGCGGTGAACCGTACATATCTTTATCATCTCGGCCTTTCTGCAGAGGCCCGTTCGCCCTTCCACCGCCATTGGTGCTGGCCGTTCGCCAAGCCGTTGGATACGGGGCTTCTCGAGTGTGCGGCCGGAACGATCGTGGGCGAGTATTCCTTCAAGGCCTTCAGAAAGTCGGGCCAGCCCGAGAGAGGGGACCGCTGTACGGTACACGAGTCCTGTTGGGCACCCTGGGAAGACCTCGGGCTCACGTTTCGGATCACCGCCGACCGCTTCCTTCATCATATGGTTCGGTATTTGGTTGGAACGATGGTGGACATTGCTGGAGGCAAGCGCCCCTTGGAGGACCTCCGGCGTCTCCTCGAAGAGCCAGAGAGTGACCTTCGGACCTCCCCTCCCGCACCGCCGACAGGTCTGTTTCTCCATCATGTCGCATATCCGCCGCAGCACACGACACCAAGGAAATCCTCGCGACCAGCCGAGGGCGCCCCAGGGGCAGGACCGTCTTCACGGACGGAGTTATCTTCATCGCCTGAGGACCAGCCCCCTTCATCTCCCGAACAAGTGACTCAATGAAGATTTTTCTGGATACAGCAGACATCGCTGAGATCCGCCGCGCGGCTGAGGCCGGCCTGATCGACGGCGTGACCACCAATCCGTCGCTCATGGCGAAGGTGGGGGCAGAACGCGAGCCAGCGGAACTGTTTCTGGAGATCTGCGAGGCCGTGGACGGCCCCGTCAGCGCTGAGGTCGTCGTGCTGGACGCCGAGAGTATGATCGAACAGGGCCGGCGCCTCGCAAAGATTCACGACAACATCGTGATCAAGGTCCCACTCACCGAGGCGGGACTTCGCGCATGCCGCACGCTGACAAACGACGACATCAGCGTGAATGTGACGCTCTGTTTTTCTCCCACCCAGGCTCACCTCGCCGCCAAGGCGGGAGCCACGTACATCTCACCGTTCGTCGGCCGGATCGACGATGTGTCCGGAGATGGAATGGAGTTGGTCGGGCAGATTCGCCAGATTTACGACAACTACGAAATCGAGACGGAAATTCTGGCCGCCTCGATCCGACACCCTCAACACATGGTTCAGGCACTCCTGCTGGGAGCTGATTGCAGCACGTTGCCTGCTAAAGTGCTGTATCAGTTGTTGGAGCATCCCTTGACGGACAAGGGCCTCGAGGGCTTCATGGCGGATTGGAAATCCCTCGGGAAGCAACTCTAGCCTGCGATGGCGAATCCATGGCAGACCTGACGATGAGTCTCCGCAAGTTCAGACTGATGTTGGTTTGGGTCGCAGCCGTGGTGGCCCCTGTCGGGGCCTGCGGCGAGGGCAACCCAGGCGACGGTGGTCTCGACTTGGCGCCCGCCATAGAGCCGGTCGCGACTCCCCTGCTCTCCCAGCCGAACGCCGGCGCTTTCCAGCGGACCACGGCCACCCCGAGTCAGGCCCAATCGGGCCAGATCTCCGGTTCGAGAAACACGGCCATCGTGGAGGCGGCCGCCCGGGTGGCGCCGGCCGTCGTGAGCGTCAACGTGATCCGCACGGAGCAAGTACAGAGCAGAGCATCCTTCTTCGACCCCTTCCCAATGCCTCGCACTCGGCGCAGCCGCGGCCTGGGATCCGGATTCATCGTCAGTGAGGACGGGGTGATCCTCACCAACGATCACGTAGTTCGTGACAGCGAGCGCATCATGGTCACGCTCCCAGACGGCCGGGACTTCGAGGCCCAGTTGCTCGGGGCGGACCAACTCACGGACGTGGCGGTGCTCAGAATCCAAGGGAACGACATACCGGTGGCGCCGGTGGGCACGTCGGAGCGATTGCTCATAGGAGAGTGGTCGTTGGCGATCGGCAACCCGTTCGGCAACCTGTTCTCCAACTCGGAACCCTCGGTGACCGCGGGCGTGATCAGTGGAACCGGGCGCCACATTATCCCGGATGACGAGGACCGGGTGGTCTACCTGGGGATGATCCAGACCGACGCCTCCATCAACCCCGGCAACTCTGGTGGGCCCTTGGTGAACTCCGTTGGGGAGGTGATTGGTGTGAACAGTTCGATTTTCTCCCGCAGCGGGGGGAGCGAGGGGCTTGGCTTCGCCATACCGATCGACCGGGCGATCCGCATCGCGAACGAGCTCATCGCCTTCGGGGAAGTCAAGCGGGCGTGGCTCGGGTTCGAGGTGGACCCGGGCGACGAAGACATCTGGGGGAGGACGCACGGTGTTGCCGTATCGAGCGTGTCCCCATCTTCGCCAGCCGCGCGCGCGCAGATCTCGCGGGGCGACCGCGTGGTCACCGCCGACGGAAGGGCACTACGTACGCTGCTGGACTTCGAGTCTCTGATGCTGGACCTCGAGGAGGGCGAGTCCATCGCGCTGGGAATCGACGGACGGCAAGGACCGGTGACGCTCGTGTCGGAGGCCCTTCCATCCGTCTCCGCCGACCGCGTCACCGCCCTCGAGCAGATTGAATTGATCACCGTAACCCCGGGCATCCGCGCCGAGCGGGGCCTCGGTTATGAGACGGGAGCCCTCATCGTGGACATCGAGCGCGACCTCGAGGGCCGCATCGGCCTACGGGTGGGGGACGTGATCCTTCAGATCAACCGGCAACGGGTCGAATCGGCGGAACAGGCGGCGGAAGTCCTCCGCCAAGCGTCTGGGAATGTCACCGTCTACATCGAACGGAGCGGCGAAGTGATTGTGCGGCGTCTCATATTCGGGAGAGGCCGTGGTTGAGCAGGGCATGGACCGCTACAGCCATCCTCTCGGGGAGCGATACGCGTCCGGAGAGATGCAGGCCATCTTCGCACCGAAGCGTCGTTATGGAACTTGGAGGCGTTTGTGGTTGGCCCTCGCCGCCGCGCAACACGAGTTGGGGCTACCGATTCCGCAAAAGGCGCTCGACGAAATGCGAGCCGGTCTCGACGAAATCGACTTCGCCAAGGCGGCGGAATACGAGCAGCGGTTCCGCCATGACGTGATGGCCCACATTCATCTCTTTGGGGATGTGGCGCCCGCGGCGCGCGGCATCATCCATCTTGGCGCTACGAGTGCGTTCATCGGGGACAACACCGATCTCATCCTCCACCGGGACGCCCTCACGCTGATTCGAGACCGGGTGGTCCGATGTATTGCGCGACTTGCCGGGTTCGCGGCCGACTATCGGGCCCTCCCCACACTTGGATTTACGCACTTCCAGCCCGCGCAACCGACCACGGTGGGGAAGCGGGCGACCCTTTGGTTGCAGGACCTTCTGCTCGACCTCGAAGAACTCGAGTTTCGACTGGGGGCGCTCCGTTTCAGGGGCGTACGGGGTACGACCGGTACGCAGGCCTCGTTCTTCGACTTGTTCGAGGGGGATCACGGAAAAGTGGACGCGCTGAACTCGGCTGTGGGGCACCGCATGGGCTTCGAGCAGCAGTACGGCGTCACAGGCCAAACGTACACGAGGAAGGTGGACGCCCAGATTCTCGGGACACTCGCGAATGTGGCTTCGTCGGCGTCCAAGATGGGCCATGACCTACGCCTTCTCGCCCATCTAAGGGAAGTTGAGGAGCCGTTCGAAGATGAACAGGTCGGCTCATCGGCCATGCCCTACAAGAGGAACCCGATGCGAGCCGAGCGCATCTGCGCCATGGCGCGACATGTGATCGTCCTGGCCCAGGACCCTCTCTTTACCGCCGCCACACAGTGGCTCGAGCGCACACTAGACGATTCGGCCAACCGGAGAATGTCGATCCCGGACGCGTTCCTCGCATTGGATGGGATTTTGGTCCTGGTGGAAAACGTGTCCTCGGGGCTTGTTGTGAACCCCGAGGTGATCCGTAAGAACCTGGAGGAGTACCTCCCGTTCATGGCTTCCGAAACGATTCTAATGCACTTATCGTCCGCCGGAGGGGACCGCCAGGAACTCCATGAAAAGATCCGGCAGCATTCGATGGCCGCCGCGGCTCGTATGAAGGACGAGGGTGCCCACGCCGACCTGCTGGAGCGGATCGCGGACGATGAGGCCTTCGGCATGAGCCTGGAGCAATTGAGCGCAATCACTCATCCCGCACGATTCGTCGGACGGGCCCCCGAACAGGTGGACCGCTTTCTGGCCGAGTGGGTACAGCCCGCCTTGGTACGCCTCGAAGCCGGTGCCAACGAGCGCCTTGGAGAACCCGATGTCCGAGTCTGACGCCATGGCCCTGATGGAGTCGCAGGTGCCCCTACCGCTCCTCTACCGGGGGAAGGTGCGTGACATCTACGATGTCGGGGACAGCCGGCTCCTGATGGTTGCAAGCGATCGTGTGAGCGCGTTCGATGTGATCCTCACCCAGCGGATTCCTCGCAAGGGTGAGGTCCTCACACAGCTCACGGCGTGGTGGCTGGACTCGCTGCGCGACGTGCTCGACCATCATCTGCTGAGCTCCGACCCGGACGAGATCGCCGATCAGGTACCCTCCTTGCGAGAATCCAAGGACACCTGGGCCCGCAGGAGCATGCTGGTTCACCGCACCGAACCGGTCCTGGTAGAGTGTGTGGTCCGGGGTTACGTGTCGGGTTCAGCCTGGAAGGAGTATCGAAGCGCCGGAACGTTGGCGGGGGAACCCCTTCCGGAGGGTTTGGTCGAGAGTCAGAAGCTGCCCGCTCCGATTTTCTCTCCGTCCACGAAAGCGCAGACGGGCCACGACGAGAATATCCCTTTTTCTGGCGTCATGGAGCAACTGGGTAGTGAGGAGGCGAGCCGTCTGCGGGAACTCTCCCTAGCTGTTTACGGGCACGGCGCGACGATCGCGACGGAGCACGGGATCATCCTCGCCGACACCAAGTTCGAGTTCGGGCACGACGTGGACGGCCACCTTCTGTTGATCGATGAGGTGCTCACACCGGACTCCTCCCGGTTCTGGCCTGCAGACCTGTACACACCGGGCCAGGGCCAACCCTCTCTGGACAAACAGCCAGTGCGGGACTTCTTGGACGGTCTGAGCGACTGGGACAAGTCGCCGCCGCCTCCGGATCTACCCGACCACGTCGTGCGCGACACGACGGATCGGTACCTGGAGATCTTCAGGCGCCTGACCGGAACGGAACTCGATGACTTTCGACCCCCGAACTTCGGGTAACGCCCGAATGCGCTTCGCTCGAGAGGGATATCCGTTCATGCTCGGTGCAGTACTTTTCGCTACGCTAGCATGGATCGCAGTGCCCGGCCTGGGATCCTGGACCATCGTACCCGCGAGCCTACTCACCCTCCTTGCGGCCTTCGTGGTTTATTTCTTCCGGGACCCCGAGCGTGAACTTCCCTCCGCAGAAGGAGTGGTTATTTCTCCTGGCGACGGCAAGATCATCGACATTCGTGAGGTGGACGAGCCCTCCTTCATAGGGGGGCCGTGCCGGCGCATCACCATCTTCCTGAGCGTATTCAACGTCCACGTCCAGCGAGCGCCAGTTTCAGGGAACGTGGCGCACCGCGAATATCGCCCCGGTGAATTCGCCGTGGCTTGGCATCCGAAGGCCAGCGAGAAAAACGAACAGTCCTCCCTGGGATTGATCGCGCGAGGCCACCGAGTGCTCGTCCGCCAGATTGCCGGACTCATCGCCCGCCGGATCGTCACCTACCCCGAACAGGGCGGGCAGGTCGAGCGTGGGGAGCGCATCGGGCTCATTCGATTCGGATCGAGGGTGGACCTGTTCATGCCACTCGGCTGGAGTCTCGACTGCGCGGTGGGAGACAAGGTGGCCGGCGGATCCACGGTTTTGGCACGAATCGACGGTCGGGAGGAAACCCCATGATCGATCGGATGCGGCCCGTCAAGCGGCTTCGCAAGGGCATCATCATCCTGCCCTCGGCGTTCACGATGTCGAACCTGTTCTTTGGGTTCTATGCGATCGTGGCCACCACCCGGGGGGATTTCGAGTGGGCCGGGTGGTTCATCGTGTGGGCTGCCGTCACGGATCTTCTGGACGGCCGCGTCGCCCGTTTCACTCGGACGGGATCCGCATTTGGTGAAGAGTTGGACTCGCTGGTGGATGCGATCTCCTTCGGAGTCGCGCCCGCCTTCATCATGTACACACTGTATTTCGCCGACGGGACCTGGAGCTGGGTGCTCCCGCTGGTATACGTGATGGCCGTGGTGGTCCGGCTTGCCCGCTTCAACATGGAGCAAGAGGGAGAAGCCAAGCGCCACTTCCACGGGCTTCCCTCGCCGACGCCCGGCATCATCCTGGCCACCTTTTACCCGTTCAGCCAAACCGCCTTTTTTGAAACCTACCTCGCGGACATGCTGCCCTGGCCTCGTGTCATGGGCATCCTGTTGATCCTGCTGGGCGCCTTGATGCTGAGTAATGTTCCCTATGCGATTGTCCCGAAGCTGAGTTTCAAATCCGGAAAGGGCATCCTGTTCTCGCTCTGGCTCTTCGCGAACGTGCTCGTAGCCATCATGTTCCCGGCTTACTACTTCTTTCCCATGTTCCTCGGTTATACCGCCTGGGGGCTGGCCGGCTCGGTGATCCACGGTCTGTTGGAACGGCTGCCAGAACGCGATCCGCTGGCGCACAGCTTCGACGATGCCGAGGGAGACGTACGGCCCGTCGACTACGGGGAATTGACGCCTGGAGAATACCGACGCCCCGTCACACCCAATTATCCTGACGACGTGGAGAGCGGAACGTGAGTCGTTTTCGTCTTGAGATCCGAGTGATACCGCGCCCGGGCCTGCTGGACCCGGAGGGGAAGGCCATCCAACACGCCCTTCACTCTTTGGACTACGAACAGGTCCACGAAGTTCGTGTCGGCAAGCTCCTCTATCTGGACGTGGAGGCCGCTTCCAGCGAGGAAGCCCGAGAGGGCGCGGAAGCGATGTGCCGGCGATTGCTGGCAAATCCGGTCACGGAGGACTTCGAGATCGATGTTCGAGAGGCCACCGAGGAAACGGTGCCCGCATGAAGGTCGCGATCGTCACCTTCCCGGGATCGAACTGCGACTACGACCTCTACAAGTGCATTCAACTGGTCGGGGGAGCCCCCGAATTCCGCTGGCACCGAGACGTCGATCTGGGTGAGGTCGACGTGGTCATGCTCCCCGGTGGCTTCTCTTACGGGGACTACCTCCGAGCCGGCGCCATCGCCACCATGAGTCCGATCATGGATGCGGTGAAGGAGTTCGCGAAGTCCGGCGGTCCGGTTGTGGGTATTTGCAACGGCTTTCAGATGCTCTGTGAATCCGGGTTACTTCCCGGGGCACTCCTGCGAAACCGCTCACTGCTCTTCGCGAGCCGAGACGTGCTGCTACGGGTGGAGAACACGTCGTCGATCTTCACGCAGGAGTACGAGTCCGGCCAAATCCTCCGGATGCCGATCGCCCATGCCGAGGGGAATTACCACGCCGATGATGAGACGCTCGACCGTCTGGAGGGCGAGGGCCAAGTGCTCTTCCGGTATGCCGACGCTGGAGGGGAGGCCGTGGACAGTGCGAACCCGAACGGTTCGGCCCGCTCCATCGCCGGCATCCTCAATGAGTCGGGTAATGTTATGGGTATGATGCCGCACCCTGAACGGGCGGTCGAAGCCATCCTCGGGTCCGTAGACGGACTCGGCCTCTTTACGGCACTCCTGTCGCACCTATCCGTCCTCGGAACGGTGTGACCGGTGGGATATCCAGGTAACGGATTCATCGAATTGTGACCGATAGACCGGACAAAGCCGGAGGCATGACCCTATCGAGCGTATCACCGAGAGAGGGCGACCCCCGCATCACACCGGAGTTGGTGGAGGATCACGGGTTGTCGCCGGCGGAGTATGACCGGGTGCTCGAGATCCTTGGGAGGGAACCCACCTTCACGGAGCTGGGCGTGTTCAGCGCAATGTGGTCGGAGCACTGCGGCTACAAGAACTCCAAGCGTCTCCTTGGCCTTCTCCCCACCGTGGCTCCCTGGGTGATTCAGGGACCCGGCGAGAACGCGGGTGTCATCGATATTGGAGACGGCCTGGCATTGGCCTTCAAGATCGAATCACACAACCACCCCTCCGCGGTCGAGCCCTACCAGGGTGCCGCAACCGGCGTAGGCGGCATTCTTCGTGACGTGTTCACGATGGGTGCCCGGCCAATCGCCATCCTGGACTCGCTTCGCTTCGGGGATCTCGACGGTCGACGGGTTCGTTACCTTTTCTCTGGCGTGGTGAAGGGAGTCGGCGACTACGGAAACTGTGTCGGCATCCCGAACATCGGCGGGGAAACCTTCTTCGACCGCGGCTATGAGGGAAATCCCATTGTGAACGCGATGTGCCTCGGACTCATGAAGGCGGAGGATCTCATCAAGGGTGAAGCGGAAGGGGTCGGAAACCCGCTCATGGCGGTAGGGGCACGCACCGGGCGAGACGGAATCCATGGAGCGACGTTCGCTTCGGAGGAACTCAGCGACGATTCCCAAGCCAGTCGGCCGCAGGTCCAGGTGGGCGACCCCTTTACGGAGAAGCTACTGTTGGAGGCCAGTCTCGAGCTCATCCAGAGCGGCCATATCACGGGCATCCAGGATATGGGAGCCGCCGGGATCACGTCGAGCGCGTCCGAGATGGCGGGTCGGTCCGGCAACGGCGTAGAGATCGACATGGAGCTCGTGCCGACCCGGGAACCCGGGATGACCCCCTATGAGATCCTCCTGTCGGAGTCCCAGGAGCGTATGCTGGTCGTCGCGAAGTCTGGGAGTGAAGACGTGGTGCGCGATATCCTGACCAAATGGGAACTCGAGGCCGGGGAGATCGGGCGTGTCACCGATGACGGGCTGTTCCGCGTCCTGGAGGGGGACCGCGTGGTCGCGGAGATCCCCTCCCTGCCCCTGACGGAGGGCTGCCCCACGTATGAGCGGGAAGGCGTCGAATCTGAAGAAATCCGGGACCTTCGATGTGCAGATCTCACCCGCTTCACCGAGGCCGACTCCGATCAGTCGGAGGCGTTCCTGAAGTTGATGGCGTCACCCAACATCGCTTCCAAACGCTGGGTTTATGGCCAGTACGACACCACCGTAAGAACCGGTACGGCGGTGCGGCCGGGTGGGGATGCCGGCGTCGTGCGCCTTCGCGGTACGAGCCGGGCGGTAGCCGCGACCACCGACTGCAACGGACGTTACGTCTATCTCAACCCCCGGTCGGGAACGCTGGCCGCGGTGGCCGAAGCGGCGAGGAACCTCGTCTGTGTTGGCGCACTTCCAACCGCCGTGACGAACAACCTGAACTTCGGGAATCCCCTCAGGCCCCACATCTACTACCAGTTCCGGGAAGCCGTGCTGGCCATGGCCGAAGCCTGCAAGCTGTTCGAGACCCCGGTCACCGGCGGAAACGTGTCGTTCTACAACGAGACGAACGGGGTGGCGATCTACCCAACGCCAGTCATCGGCATGGTCGGTGTCGTCGAAAACGTTGATCACATTACTCACCACGCCTTTCAGAACGTAGGCGACACGATCATCCTGCTGGGCGACAACACGGACGAACTCGGGGCCTCGGAGTATCTCTATGCGATCGAGGGACTCGTGGCTGGAGAGCCACCCTCGGTCGACCTCCTCAAAGAACGCGGACTCCAGCACGCTGTGTTGGCGATGATTCAACACGGGCTACTCCGCTCTGCCCACGATGTGTCGGAGGGAGGGCTCGCATGTGCCCTGGCCGAAAGTGCACTCGGGGCCGGAGAGAACCCGCTTGGAGTGCAGGTCACACTTCACGACGCAGTCCCGGTCCTTCCCCTCCTTTTCGGTGAGGCTCAAGGCCGAGTGGTGGTCTCGTGCGACCCACAATCCGCAGACGAGGTTCTGGTTCTCGCCAAGCGCCACGGCGTACCCTGCCGCGCCATAGGACAGGTCGTCCCTTCAGATGAGGGCTTCAGGATCGACGGGCGAGCGACGTCTCTGGAGGCCGATATCGAAATCCTCGCCGAGCTGTTCTTCGGCCGAATCCCCAACCTCATGGATGGAGCCGGACCATCGTGACCTCGAAGCTTTTCCCCCAGACGCTCCCAGGACCCATGGACGTCGCGTCGTCCGAACTCGACGACCGCCCTCACGAGGAGTGCGGCGTCGTCGGTTTCAGTGGCATCGATGGCGCCGCCGAACTGGCGTTTTTAGGACTGTACTCCCTTCAACATCGGGGCCAGGAATCCGCGGGCATCTGCGCGATCGACGACGGCGAAGCGCGGCTCCACAAGGGCGTCGGATTGGTTGCCGACGTGTTCAACGCCGACGTCCTGAAAGGCCTTCCCGGACGTACGGCGGTGGGGCACGTGCGATACTCGACGGCCGGCGGGAGCCAGGCGTTAAACGCGCAACCGATTGTCGTTCGGTACGCCGAGGGCGATCTGGCGGTGGCCCACAACGGGAACCTCACGAACGCCCACGACCTGAAGACACGGCTCGTGAAGGAGGGCGCGATCTTCCAGACCACGTCGGACTCAGAGGTGATCGTTCACCTGATCGCTCGGTCTCGCGAGGCGACCGTCGACGGGCAGGTGGCCGATGCTCTCAATCAGTTGGAGGGAGCATTTTCCCTCGCCATTACGGTGGGTGAGGTGATGTACGCCGTGTGTGACCCGCGGGGGTACCGCCCTCTCGTGCTGGGCAAACTCGAGGAGGGACACGTCGTCGCAAGCGAAACGTGTGCGCTGGACATTCTGGGTGCAGCGTATCTGCGAGACATCAAGCGAGGCGAGGTACTCAGGATCGAGGGTGGAACGCTCCACGACCTCCCCGAGCTCACCAGAGCCGAATCAGCCGCACCGTGCATCTTCGAGTTGGTCTATTTCGCTCGGCCGGACTCACATCTCTGGAACATCTCCGTGGACGCCGCACGCCGTGGATTCGGACGCCGGCTTGCCGAGGAGCATCCGATAGACGCAGATGCCGTTGTCTCGGTGCCCGATAGCGCTAACTCGGCGGCCCTCGGATACAGCGAACAAAGCGGAATCCCTTTCGAGTTGGGTCTGCTCCGAAACCACTACGTCGGGCGAACTTTCATCAAACCTTCACAGGTCGATCGAGACTTCGGCGCTCGGATGAAATACAACCCGGTGCGGGAAGTCTTGGAGGGTCGGCGTGTCATCGTGGTGGATGACTCACTCGTTCGAGGAACCACGAGCCGGAGCCTGGTCAAATTCATTCGGCAAGCCGGCGCCAAAGAAGTCCACTTCCGCATCGCCAGCCCACCCGTAAAATTCCCCTGCTTTTACGGCATCGACATGCCCAGCCATGAGGAACTCATTGGGTCCAGACTCACTCCAGAAGAGATCGGACAGGGGCTCGGAGTCGATTCTCTGGGGTACCTGTCCCTCGAAGGAATGCTCTCAGTCGTCTCGGACCACAGCTCCTTCTGCGACGCTTGCTTCTCGGGCAACTATGCCGCGCCCCTCGTCGATCTCGACATGGGCTACCTGCCCGGGAACCACCCGATCAAAGTGTTGGAACGGCATCCGGTGAGCCGTGGCGTGTAGGAAGGAGTGTCCCCTGTAACAGCCTTCTAAGCCTTCTCGGCCAGAAAAGCCTCGGCCATCCCAACAATTTCGGCAGACCCGATGTAGAGTGGCGTCCGTTGGTGAATACCCTCCGGAACGAGGTCCAGTATTCGGGTTCCCCCGTCGGATGCTCGCCCCCCCGCTTGCTCGCAGATCATAGCCATCGGCGCGGCCTCGTAGAGGAGTCGCAGTTTCCCATGCGGACTTTTGGAGTCCGCTGGATACATGAAGATTCCGCCTTTGAGAAGAGTGCGGTGAAAATCCGCCACCAAAGAGCCGATATAACGTGAACTGTAGGAGACCGACGCTTCACCATCGAGCCCCTTCAAATGCTGCATGAGCCTCTGCTGCCCCGTAGACCAGCGAGGATAATAGGCCTCGTTGATCGAGTACATCCGGCTGGGAGGGTCGGGCATGACAAGGTTCGGGTGGCTCAGCAGAAATTCACCGATCGACGGGTCGAGCGTAAACCCGTGCACCCCCCGCCCACTCGTGTACACGAGCATGGTCGACGATCCATAGAGCACATATCCCGCTGCGATCTGCCTGCACCCTGCCTGAAGGCAATCTTCGAGGGTGCCGTCCTCACCGTCGGATACCTTCTTGTGAATCGAAAAAATGGTGCCGATCGAAACGTTGACGTCGATGTTCGAAGAGCCATCCAACGGATCGAAGATCAAGACGTACTCCCCCTTCGGAAACTGCTCTGGAATGGGGAGGATGTCCTCGGACTCCTCGGAGACCATGCAACAAAGCGCGCCCGTATGATCCATCGCCCGGTAGATCACGTCCTCTGCATAAAGATCGAGTTTCTGGACACGCTCTCCCTGTACGTTCGTGCCTCCGGTGCCTCCGAGCAGATCAACGATGCCTGCCTTATTCACCTCCCTGGAAATGATTTTCGCAGCGAGGGTGAGCGAGTAGAGAATATTGCTGAAGGCGCCGGTCGCCTCCGGGCGAGTCCGTTCCTCTTCGACGATATGTCTCTCTAGTGTTACGACACTGGCGCTCGTCATAGCCTCATGGGACCTGGTCTCTTAGAAAGCTCTGAACTAGTGTGGCGCCCCACACTACAGCAAAACATAGCCGGGCCCATCCGGAGGTCCAAGACGCCCTTTGTCCCGGCCACCATAAGAGTTCCCTCTCACCACCGAGGTGCGGTTTCACCACTCGGTTCGGACGTCGTGGAGTCCGCTGCGCCGGGCTCGTATAACGATGTCGCCGCTCAGGTCCGTTCGCAGGATACGAGCCCCCGACTCGATGATCCGATACAGGACGTCGCTGTGCGGATGGCCGTAGCGGTTCCTCCCGCCGACCGAGATCACGGCTACCTCCGGTGACGTCTGTGCGAGAAGTAATGGAGAGGTCGAGGTGTTCGACCCGTGATGACCGACCTTCAGGACCTCGAGATCCGAAGGAAGATCGTCCAGGATGGCCTCCTCCACAGCAACCGGTGCATCGCCGGTCAGGAGCGCCTCGAACTCTCCATACCGGACCAGAAGGACAACAGATTGTGCGTTGGAGTCCGTCCCGCCGTAAGACGCGGGCGTACGGCCGTCGTTAGGGTACAGAACCGAAATTTGGACCTCGTCCAACGTGATCGAGACGTCCCTCCGTGCTTCAAGCCAGGGGACGGCGTCACGGCTGGCCGCCTCCAGGACCCCTACATAGGCATCCTTTCCCGCCGCCTGGGCGGGGTCCAACACGTATCCCACGTCGAGCGCCTGGACGACCGCTTCGGCTCCACCGATGTGATCCAGATCCGGATGCGTCAATACGAGAGCCTCGATCCGCGCCACTCCCCTGCGGCGCAGGTAGGGGAGGACCACGCGCGCACCCGCGTCGTACGTTTGGCTCCGTGGACCCGTGTCCACCAGGATCCACCGGCCTCCGGGAGATCGGATGGCCAGGGCGTCCCCCTGGCCAACATCCAGGAAAACGATCTCCACTGTGCCCAGACCAGCCCAACGCTCGGCGAGCGGTGCCACTCCCGCGCCAGTCGCGGCCCAGACCATGATCGTCATCCAGCGCACCCATCCTCGCACCCCTTCACCAAGGAAGCGCATTCCGATCACGCCACCGAGGCCGCCCATGAGACTGCCAATCAGAACGGCGTCCCCCACCCAGACGGAGGCCCAGGAAGGTGAGGCACAAAAGCGGGCGACCGACTCCAATGACCGGAGCAGAAGGTCGGTCCCTCCGGCAAGGAAATGGGCAAGCGACGGTGAAATCCACGACACCCCGATCGAGGACAACAGACCGGGAATCGCGGCACTTACGAGTGGTGTGGCCACGAGCGTCGCGGGCAAACCCACGACTGAAACTCTCCCGAAATGAAACGCCACGAACGGCATCGTTGCCAGCGTGGCTCCAACACCCGCCGCCACCGCATCCTTCAGCATTGCCGGTATTACGCTGAAGGCTCCCCCGTCCAGACACCTCCGAACGGGAGGCCTTAACATCACTAATCCAAGCGCCCCGGCGAAGGACAGCTGAAATCCCGGACTCTGGAGGGCAGAGGGATCGAGGAGAAACAGAATGATGCCTGCAGACGCGATCGCGCCCAGTGCCCCCGCGGGGCGAGCTCTCAGCTGCGCGGCGGCCACAAACGTGAGGATGAGCGCGGCCCGGGTCGCAGCGGCCGGAAAGCCGATCAGGCCGATGTAGAGCCAGGTGATGGAGGCGGCGAATGCCGGCACTCGGCGCGGGCCGGTCCCTGCACCGCGAATGACGACACTCACAAGGAGCGCCACCACTCCCACATGGAATCCCGAGATCGCGAGCAGATGAGCGATTCCAGCTACAGCGAACGCCTCCCGGACCGCAGGGTTGACCTAGCCCCCTGAAACGAGACCAGGTCCAGTGTTAGAATCTGGGCGGGTCGAGACCGGGAGGAGGTCGAGATGGCAGCACGGAAGAACTACACGGCAGCGCAGATCATCAACGGGCTACGGCGGGCGGAAGTGGGGCTCGCCAACGGGAAGTCGATGAAAGAGGTGATCCGGGATCTAGGGGTGAGCGAGCAGACGTACTACCGGTGGCGGAGGGAGTACGGGGGGATGAAGACGAGTCAGGCGAAGCGTCTGAAGGAGCTCGAGAAGGAGAACCAGCGACTGAAGCGGGCGGTGGCCGATCTGACGGTGGACAACATGATCCTGAAGGAAGCGTCAAAGGGAAACTTCTAAGCCCCGAGCGGCGGAGGCGCTGTGTGGTGCGGGTCCAGCAGCGGCTCGGGGTGAGCGAGAGGCGAGCGTGCGAGGTGTTGGGCCAGGCTCGATCGACACAACGGAGGAGTCGGAAGAGAGGGGCTGATGAAGCGGCGCTACGAGCGGACGTGGTCAAGGTGGCGGGTCGGTTCGGTCGCTACGGGTACCGGATGGTTACAGGGATGTTGAGGGCGGAGGGCTGGGTGGTGAACCACAAGCGGGTGGAGCGGATCTGGAGAGAGGAGGGTCTGAAAGTGCCCAAGAAACAGCCCAAACGGGGCCGGCTCTGGTTGACGGACGGCTCATGCATCCGGCTTCGACCCTTGTACCGCCATCACGTCTGGGCGTATGACTTCGTGGCGGATCGGACGCACGACGGTCGGCCGCTGAAGATGCTGACGGTGTTGGATGAATACAGCCGGGAGTGTCTGGCGATCGTAGTGGCCCGAAGGCTCAGGGCGGACGATGTGTTGCAGACGCTCAGTGAGCTCTTTGTCGAGCATGGTCCACCGGCCAATCTCCGGTCCGACAACGGTCCGGAGTTCACGGCCAAGGTGGTTCGTGAGTGGCTCGAGCGGGTCGAGGTGAAGACGCTGTATATCGAGCCGGGTAGCCCGTGGGAGAATGGCTACAACGAAAGCTTCAACGGGACGCTGGGCGAAGAAGTCCTGAAGCGGGAGATCTTCTACTCGTTGGAGGAGGCGAAAGTGCTCATCGAACAGTGGCGGCGGGAGTACAACACCATCCGACCCCACAGCTCGCTCCGCTACCGACCACCGGCCCCCGAAGCGCTACGGCCCGATCCCTTCTTCTTGAATCTGCCCAAGCTTAACGGCCCTCACCCCAGGCTTCAGGAGGCCCTTGGACTAACACAGTAGGTGGTACCACTATTGGGGGCCGGTCAGGGTCCAACGCCTCCTTCCGGGCCAAAATCAGGGCGCTGGCCAAGGGCCACGTTTCGGGCAGGAGGTCCCGCATCCGCGATTCGATCCGTCCCCGGAGACGCGCCCTGGCTCCCGCGAACCGTACGCCGGTGACACTCTCGTCGACTTGCACCTCGGCGAGCAGAAGCGTCCCGGCCGAGGCGGGGGCCGCCACAACCGGGTGCGCCGCCCGCTGCCACGTCCCTACGGCACGGACTCGAGTCCCGGGGGGGAACGCGGCATCACCCCCCCTTTGGAACGCCCGGACGGAGCCCTCGCAGTCCAGGCCGCGGATCAAGCGAAATGGCCGGGCTCCTGTGCCGGTCCCGCCCTCGAACCAACCCGTGATCGGCCCCTTCGCTCCATCCGTCATATGGAGCCTGCAGTCACTGCCCGCCGCTCGACGTTGCGCGTAGGTCGTAAGGCTCCCCGTGAGCACCGCCAAGGCAAGTGCCGCAGACACTGCAGCAGTGTGCACGGTGATGGGAAAACCCGGGAGTAGCTCGACGAGTACCTCGGCGGACTCTCGTGCGTCGGCTGCGGTCCGAAGAGACCGCAGAAAACCAGGGCGAATCAATGGCAGAATAGGAAGGCAAACAAACGCGAGGGAGAAAGCGGGCGGGAGGAAGAAGTCCAACACCGCGTATAAGCCGCTCCCTACGATGAGGGCGAGAGCGACCAAAACCACCGGTGGCGGTCGAGGCCTCACGGTGGAGTCCGCAGCCGCCAAAAGGCGTCGAAGTTCAGGTTACGGCTCCGGATCGCCACCTCCTTCATCCTCAAGGGGACGTGGCGGAAAAAGATCTTGCTGGGTCCGATCGATAAGAGCCCGTTCCTCACGATCTTCGGCCTCCAATCGCTGGCGAAGCACGGCCCGGACCTTGAGATCGCTGCGGACTCCCGCGACGAGCATCACCAACATTCCCATGAACAGACCTGTAAACCCCACCAACATCAGGGGCACGCCGTAGAGGACCTTCACCCCTAGATCGATCGTGACCCGCTGCGGATTCAGGGCCGCGAATAGGATCGAGACCACCAGGACGGAGACAACTCCCAGCGGTCCGATGAACCGTGTCATGTGGACCCCGTGAGAGTCGGAGCAGCTTCCAGCTCCCCGACGAACGTCGCTCCCGTCGTGTCTGTGAGACGCACCTTATGGTAGGTGCCAACCAGCTCCGGAGATGCAGCGAACGCGACCACTTTGTTCCGCCGTGTCCGTCCTAGAATTTGACCTGGATCACGGGCCTCTTTTTCCGCGAGAACCTCTTCCACGCGTCCAACTTCGGCCTCGTTGATTTCGGCCTGGATCGCTCGATGGACTTCAATGAGGCGCTGGAGTCGCTCCTGGCCCTCCCCGTCGGGAACGAAGTCCGCAGCCGGAAAACGGGTGGCGGGTGTACCCTCCCGCGGGGAATACCGGTAGGTGTAGGCATCATCGAAGCGGACGGTCCGCATCACCTCGAGCGTTTCTTCGAACTCGTCTTGGGTCTCCCCGGGAAAAGCCACGATGACGTCGGTCGAAAGCCCGATGCCGGGTATCACCGTGCGCGCCAACTCCACCTTCTCAAGAAAGGCCTCCACAGTGTAGCGCCGAAGCATCCGTCGAAGCGTTCGATCGCTTCCCGCCTGAAGTGGCAGATGGAGCTGCTCACACACCGCAGTTTCCTCCGCCATGACATCCAGCAGATCAGTCGTCACGTCGTTGGGATGCGGTGACGTGAACCGAACGCGCCGGATGCCCGGAACCCGGGCCACGGACCGCAGAAGGTCTGAGAAGGACTGCCCGTCGGCCTCATACGAGTTCACGGTCTGACCCAGCAGCGTGACCTCCGTTGCGCCGGAGTCGGCGATTTCTTCTATCTCCCGTAACACCTCCCCCGGTTTCCGGTTCTTCTCAGGACCCCTCACGTAGGGGACGATACAAAACGTGCAGCGGTGGTCACAGCCTCGCTGGACCGGTACCCACGCGGAAACCCGGGACGAGCGACGCTGGTCCAGACCCTCGTAATTCTCACCGAGGTGGAGGTCGAGAACCAAGAGTTGGGGTCCACGTTTCTTGGCCGACCGGGACGGCCGAGTCTTCCGACCCTCCTCGATTGCCGCAAGCCGTTCCGGCAGAGACCGGTAGCCGTCGGGGCCCATCACCAAATCCACATGGGGAGCTTTCTCCAGAAGCGTCTCACCCATGCGCTGCGCCATGCACCCGGTGACGCCGATGATCAGGTCCGGACGTTCGCGCTTGAGCCCGGAGAGCTGGCCCACCCTGCCGAGCACCCGCCTCTCTGCATGCTCCCGGATCGCGCAGGTGTTCACCAAGATGACGTCCGCTTGCTCCGGGTCAGCGGAAATCTCGTATCCATGGGCCTCCAGAACGCCCTCCATCAGCTCCCCATCGCTGATGTTCATTTGGCAGCCATACGTTTCGACGTATAGGCGCTTCCTGGACCGCTGAATCATGCCGAACTCACGTCGGAATGGGAGGGCGACTCCATACCGGAAGCGGCCCTCGTGGGCGTGCTGGCCACGGGGAGTTCAATATAAAGGTCCTCCCCACTGCCCCGAAGGACGCCTGAGTGGAGACGCCCACAGTCTTCCACCCCGGCCCCCTCCACGTCCACCCGAAGGTAATCTCCCGTCAGGCCTCGGCGACCCTGGGCTTCCAGGGTGACCACGGACACCTCCCCGGCGCGCGACTCCCTGTACCGGCGATGTTTCTCTTGCGCCAGCGCCCGTAATTCACGGCTCCGCTCGCCCGCGACCCTCTGCGGGACTGGATTCGGAAGCGCGCTTGCCACGGTACCGTCCTTGGGTGAAAACGGAAAGACGTGGAGGTAGGTGAAGGGAAGCTCCTCGACGAGACGCACCGTATTTTCGTGGTCCACGTCAGTCTCGCCGGGGAAACCCGTGATGATATCCGCGCCTAAGCCGATTCGGGGGACGGCATCGGCGACCTGGAACACCCGGGTTCGGTACGCCTCTCGCGTATGCCATCGCTTCATACGGCGCAGGACCGGATCGGCACCACTCTGCAAGGGCATGTGTAAATGTGGGGCGACACGGCCACACGACGTGCGAATGAGATCGAGAAGCAACTCGTCGATCTCCGTGGCTTCGACGCTCCCCACACGGAACCGGACGTCCGGGACGGCGTCCAAAAGACGGGCAAGGAGCATTGAAAGCGTAAAAGGACTCTCCAGATCCCGGCCGTAGTGGCCAATGTGGATCCCAGTCAACACGAGTTCGGGATGATGGCGAGCCAGCATGCGCGCCTCGAGGATGATGTCCCCGAGGGGGCGGGAGCGGCTCGCACCGCGCGCAAGCCGCGTGGCGCAGAATGAGCACTTTCGGTCACAACCATCTTGGACCTTGAGCCAACCCCTCGTGGCACCCTCGCGCCTGTCCAGGATGGCCGTACCGATCGGTTCCAGATGTGATCCATCGAGCCCGGACTTCATGCCGAGCTGAATGAGGGCTCCACGAGGTGCCGCTGCGCCGGCCACAGCAGCGGCGACCTGGAGGGGGTCGTGGCCCGGTACGACGCAGACCACACCTTCCATTTCGGCATACTCCCACTTCCGAAGCACAGCGGAACACCCGGCGACGACGATTTGGGTCTGGGGGCTTTCTCTCTTGATGCGCCGAACAAAACGCTTCGCCTCGGCGTCGGCCGCATTCGTCACGGTACAGGTGTTCACCACACACACCTCGGCCGAGCCCACGTCATTCGTAGCGACGACACCTCGAGCCTCCGACTCCTGTCGCATGCGCTCGGTATCGTACTGGTTGGCCTTACACCCGAAGGTATGGAAAAAAACCCGCACGCTTCGCGGCCGCCTCAAAAGCCTCCCACCCGGGTCGTCACGGTGAGCCGGCGAAAGCTCTCCTCAAAATCCCCCGAGGTCCGGTTGCCCACCTCGATCGCCGCATCCATGGCCGCTAATGGGAGATCCAAAGCCTGCGCCATCACAACTGTGAATCCAAAGGAGATCGCACTCTCCCTCACCTTGTTCTCCAAAAAGCGGAACGGCAGATCCGACTGACGGAAGCCAAACCGAACAGGGAGACTGCCCGCCCAAAAGTTAATGCCGTCCCACTCCACACCCACACCGTACGACGCCACTTTGCCGGCGCCCGCGTCCTCGACACTCGTTTCGCCCAAATCGCTCCAGTTCGAAAAGGTAGCTCCCAGATTCAGGGCCAAGGTCGGGCGGAGCACAGCGACTGTGGATACCTTGAACTCCAACGGTACCGACACTTCCCGACTGACACTCTGGCCCTCTTCCCGGGGACTGACCTTGAGCGTCCCCCCCCACGCCACGGTCGCGCCCAACTGTAGGACGGGACTCGGATCCCACGACAGGTTCAACGAGGCCAGAGGGCCCGAATGACTCCATCGCCCACCTATACCGAATGGCGCGATCGGGTTCTCCAGTGTAACCGAATCGGCCGCCTCTCGGTCGAATGCCCGGGTGAAGCTCCGTGTGAGCCCCCCTCTATGCACACCAACGGTTGCTCCCAACGCAAAAGTTGTAGACCAGCGCCGGGCCCATCCCACCTGGATCGCCGTGACGGCTCCATCCGAACGAAAGGTGTCGGTGAATCCAACGCTCTCTCCTCCGACATCAACGGAATCCCTCGACTCGACGGACCAGTTCTGGTCGAATTGGCTTCCCGCCGTCACTGTGAACACTGCATTTGTGCCCAACGGGTACACGAAACCGAGCACGGGAAACCGGGTCGCAAAGAAGTTGCCCTCCTCCGATCCGACCTTGTATCTACCCCAGTGTGGCTGGACGGTGAAGGTTATTGTAGGTGCCAAAATGTCTAAGGACGCCGCAGGATTTCCCGGAAGCACCGTAGGTGTGCGCGTCGAGACTCCCACCCCGCCAAGCGCCCGTTGCACGGCATCGAGCGGCTCCAGCCTCATCCCCAGCCCACTCGCCCCCATAATGGACTGGCCCGCCAGCGCACTCGGCAAAATCAAAGCGAGCGCCAAGGACCATTTGATATATCTCATGGCAAGCCCACAGGGTTGGCGATCGTGTACAGCAGGCGTAATGCGGGAGCGCCCGCACCCCCGGCACCCTGGAAGGACGCGAATCCGATCCTACTCGGTTCGGGGTTGCTGAACAGAACGATCGAGGTCACAGGCACCGTATCCGTCGCGGCGGCGACGCCAAGAATCCCTGTCACCAAGGGGGTCACCGAGAGCGCCACCCGCGTCCCGGTCTGTCCCAAAAAGAGCTCAGGCGGGAAGCTCCTGGGAAACGGCAGCAACGGCCCTCCGAGCGGGGATCTGGGGAGCAGCGCCGGGCTGAGCACGGTGCGGATGTCCACCCTCGTCGTATCCTGGGGCAGGAACTCCTGCTCGGTTTGTCGAGTCGTCAGCACCAACTCGGCGAGGTTCACGTCGACCTCCGTAAGATCGACCTCACAACCCACGGCCCCACAGACCTCGGGCGTACCGGTTATGGTGCGCGGCATCGACATCGTAAGTACGGAGCGCCACGCCGGTGTGCCCCCCACACGGAGCCACCCCAGTGGCGCCGTGGGCGCTGGGTCGAACATGAAGCTCAGATCGTCCGATAGGGCCGATACCTCGACGATGGTATCAGTCCCCTCGCTCGCCACCGTGGTGATCCTGAGCCTCACATCCAGCAGATGGAGCAGCGTCCCCGGCTGGGCCCCAGCCACGAGAAGCCCGGTCGTTCCGCTGGTCGGATCTCCCAAGGCAGCCACCGTGAACGAGTCGACAAAAATACTCACCGAATCCGTGAGACCCTCTCCTTCGCCCGCATTGGTTTGGATGTCGAAGACCCCCCCTCCAAGCAAGGTCGTAACGCCACCCCCCGGTTGGCTCCACTCCCTCCGATCTCCAGCGGTGTCAACCACAACTTCCCAAGTCACCGTGGGCGGGTGCCACTGCTCTTGCACGCCGAACAGTTCAACGGACACAGGAGTATTAACGCTTCCGCGCAACGTGTCGAAAAAAAGCACGACGCGTCCTTGCGTAAAGGTCCGGGCCCCCGAGCCCAGATCCGTAGTGGGGAAGTCGCCGAGATGTACGAGGGTCCGCACGTTCAGCCCGTCAAAGTCTTGCGCGACGAATCCGCGACCGAGGTCCGCGGCGGATCCGTACCCACCGAAGACTTGCACGTCGTCCACGAAGTCCTCAAAAGGTATGAGAGCCTCTACGGTACGTGGATCGACCTGAAGGAAACCGAGATCAGGCGCTGTCGAGATTTTCTCTGTACAACCCCACGCCGCCGCGCAAACCATCACCGTCACAAAACAATATCGCTTCAAGTCAACTTCCTCAGATTATTCAATCATCCAGATCCTCGGCATCCGTGCCGTGAAGCCCGTCAGGATCTCGTAGCTGATCGTCCCTGCCAAGTCCGCGACGTCGTCCAGTGTGATGCTCGCGTCCCCGTCCGTGCCGATCAATGTCGCCGTATCCCCCACCCCCACTCCGTCGTCGCCGGTAATGTCTACCACCGTCATGTCCATCGAGATCCGCCCGATAATCGGAACCCTCCGCCCGGAGAGCAGCGCGCTTCCGCGATTCCCCAGGACCCTGGGAAATCCATCTCCATAGCCGATGCCGAGTGTGGCCCACCGTTCATTCCCGGAGGAGCGATATGTGGCTCCGTATCCCAGTGCGGTTCCTACGGGCACATCGCGGATGAGCGTGACACAGGCGCGAACCCGAGCTACCTCTTCGGGGACGGCCACACCTGCACCTATTCTCCCCCCATAGAGAAAAATGCCGGGCCGGACCGCGTCCGCGGCAAAGCTCGGGTATCGCATCGCCGCAGCAGCGTTACAGGCGTGGATAAGACTTCCCTCTTCGGGCTTCAGCTGCTCAAGGGCCTCAGCAAATTTCTCCCATTGCGCCGGCGTTGGCCCATCGTCGGCCAGATCCGCCGAATGGAAGTGGGTAAAACATCCCTCCCAGATCGAAGTAGGGGAGCTCCGACCAGTCAAGCCGGGTCCCCACTCCGCAACCCGCCGCCAGTCGAAACCGGACCGGCCCATCCCGGTGTCGATCTCCACATGAAAACGACCCACGTGCCCCGTCCGAGTGGCTGCCGACGCCACTCGCTCGACGGAGTCCAGATCTGAAACCGTAAGCGTGAGGCCGTGCGCCACCGCTGGTTCGTAAGAGCCAGGCGGTACCGGGCTGAAGATGATCACCGGAGTCTTGACGCCTGCAGTGCGCAGCCTTATGCCCTCTTCCACGGTCGCGACGCCGAACCCCCAGGGGTCCTCGGATTCCAACGTTCGTACCACGTTCTCCATCCCCAACCCGTAGCCGTCCGCTTTGACCATGGGGATGATCTTGGAGGCATTCCCGATGGATTCACGGATTCGTTGGAGATTCCGACGAAGCGCTGCGGGCCGCACTTCCACCCAGGCCCGTACTTGAGGGTCCGTTGACATATCCGTTGAAAAAAGCGAAAAGATATGCCCTGATCAAGGTTCAGTTTCTCCCCATCAAACGACAGAGGAAGACCCGAATGGGCTCCGATGACAATAATCCCGACCCGCCGGACCTTGGCGCGGGTCACATGGATCGCGCCGTGGAACTCGTACGCTTTCTCAGAGGTGAATGCCCCTGGGACCGAAAGCAGACTTCTGAAAGCCTGGTCCCACATCTTCTCGAGGAGGCCCACGAGGTCGTGGACGCCATTCGAGGGAGCCACGACGACGACCTGGAGGGAGAACTGGGCGACCTACTGCTCAATCTCGCGTTTCAGGTCGTGCTCGGCGAAGAGCGAAGGGCGTTTACCGCCGCATCGGTCATGGAACGCCTGGAGAAAAAGATGTGGGCGCGGCACCCCCATCTCTTCGGCCTCGGAGAGAAAGAGGACTGGGAAGTCCTAAAGGCGCGAGAAAGGCAGGAAAAACGTGGAGAGGAGGGTACGTCCGTCCTCGCCGGCATACCCACCGGCCTGGATCCCCTCCACAAGGCCCACCGCATCCAGGACCGGGTCAGCGGAGTGGGGTTCGACTGGCACGACGCGACGGGAGCGCTCGAAAAGGTCCAGGAGGAAATCGGGGAAGTTCGTGAGGCCCTCACTCGCGGGGATGCACCGCACCTCGAAGAGGAACTCGGGGATCTCCTCTTCGCGGTCGTGAATCTCGTTCGACTGGCGGGAAGCAATTCCTCGACGGCACTGGAGCACGCCAATCGCAAGTTCTCACGCCGATTCGAACGCCTCGAGGTGATGGCCGCCGAAATGGACATCTCGATCCCCGATGCTACGCTGGAGGTGCTCGACCAAATCTGGGATGAGGTGAAGATCGAGGAGGGTTTGGGGAGAAATTCCGGCGAGTAGCGCCTCATTAGGTACGGACCATGAGGCCACCTCAGCTCGACCCCTCGGCAACGTGCTACGGGTCGACGTGTACCTCGGCGAGCCCGATCCCCCGCTCGCCTGCGACGGAGTACAGTAGATAGACGCGACCGTCCTCCTCGAAGATCGCAGGGTCACGAAGCTGGTTCACCGGGATGCTGATTGCACCGCCGCGCGATGGCTCCACCGGCAATTCGGCGCCTTCCCACGGTCGCTCCGGCCGTAACACCTCCACCGGGTCGGTTTCCGTCCACGTATCCCAGTCACCTGTGAGGTCGATCGTCGACACCAGCACTCGTTCGGGTGCGTCGCCGCGCTGCGTCCAGAACACGAACAGGCGATTCCCACGCTTCAGCAACGCCGAGTGGCGCATGTTCCGGTTGAACATCCCCGGCCCCTCCTCAAAGCCGGTCAGGCGATCGCGCGACCGATACATGACACCCGGCATCGTCAGCGCGTAGAAGAAGCCATCGTGGGAGACCACGCGGAAGTACGGGGGCCCAAGCACCTCGGATCGTCCCTCGAAGTGGAGGCCGTCAGTGGAGACGGCCACCCGAGTGAGCTGACGACCGACGTCCCGCCCGTGGACGTACATCACGATCTCGCGACGCTCGTCCACGACGTGCACGTCCGGTGAGGCAATGTGCGCGTAGAGGGACTGGCCGGCACCTGTCCCCTGCGCGAGCGAGCAGGGCGGACACGTAGCCGGGTAGCCAGACTGATCGATCTGCAGCGTGCCCGGCTCGTGCATGGTCCAGGGCCCGGTCAGCACATCCGCGTAGGCGAGTCGGATATAGAGGCCCCTGTGATCGGAGAAATACAGGTAGTAGCGCCCGAGCGGATTCTCGATCCAGTCCGGCACGCGGATGAGCGACGGGCCCGCGATATTACTTCCCATCGACCCGTCCATTTCGGGGCGGATGATGGGACCGTCGACCAGGCGCTCGATGCGGATCGACTGAGCGGTGGCGTGTTGGCAGAGAGCGGTCACGAGCAAGATCATCGCAAGACCGGATACTCGTATGAGCGCTGATGGCATGGAGTCTCCCGGGGATTATGCGGTTGATGAAACTTCAGCACACCACGTTGGGCACGAGATTAACTGGTTGTCCCGTAACTTGCGAACGCCCGAATGGCTGGAGTGAGACGGGGATCCCACCACACGTGTCAGGGATCCGTCCCATGAACGATCCCGGCAGCCCGATCGAGTCCATCCGTCGACTGTAGGATCTTCCCCCTGAGGCGGTGTGGGTAGTCATCTGGTAGAGCATCCAGCCACTCCTTGACCTCGGCCGCCAATCCGGGGTCGCTATGGGATCCCAGAGTTACCCCCAGCCATCCTTGCGGGAAGAAGATGTCACCTGTCCGCTGGATCTCTTCCACCATCTCCAGACTGGGGATCACAAAACGGCGGGAATGACGGGTCCGCGTGGGGTGGTGCAGGTAGCCCAGAGCGGCAAGCACCCACGGCTCCCGCGAGCGATTCTCGGGATCACCCAGTCTCTCGAAGAACTCCTCTCGCACGGCCGGGTCCGCAGACAAAGCAGGGCGAACGAACAAGAATCGAGCCTTCAGATCAGGGTTGTCGATCCTCTCGAGCTGACGTTCGAGGATTTCCTCGGCGTCCGCTTCCCCCAGGATGGCGAGGGTGGTGGCCATACCCGTGTAGTCCTCGACCGAGAATTTCATGCCTCGAACCGAATCAACCTGCGCCCAGATCCGTCGGAGCCGAGCCAGTCCCGCGGGCGTACTCACCACGTTCCGCCAGGCGTTGAAGTAGGACGATTGCCGTGTCGTGATCGTCGTTCGTTCGACCTGACCCCAGAGTATTTCTTCGGTCGATGTGGCCTGGGCCACTCTCTCATCTTCGCTCAGATATCCCCAGTATGTGGATCCGAGGTATCCGAGAACTCGCTGAAGACTCTGCTCGTCTTCCTCCTCCACCGCGCCACGGAGGAGAAGCGCATACCACTCGGCAACAGCGACCTCTCTCTCGAGGACTGCGTCCCAGAGGGTCACCCAGGCGATACCCCTGGTCTTGGCATCCGGAATCTCGGGGAGCGTCTCGATCAGGCGTTGCCGGCTTCCCGCGTCCAGATGGAAATGCCCGTACTCGAACCCCCCTCCGTTCGGCAGAACGAAATCTGGAGCGTCACGTCCGGCCCAGTCGCCCAGCGAGAGCGGCTCGCCGTCCAAGCGCACCGGCAGGGTAGAGAGCGTCCCACCGGCCGAGAGCGTGATTTCCATCGTCTGGGGCCAGACACGACCCTCACCGGCCGGATCACTCTGTGAAATTCGAAGGTCGCTGACGCGTCCATCTTCGAGCGCGAGTTCTGTGGACACCGTGGGCCTGCCCGGTTCTTCCACCCAAACCCGGCTCCAGTCCACCAGGTTCTCATCGCTGAGGTCGTCCAGAATACCGATCAAGTCCGGCCAGGTGGCGTTCGAGTGTGCGAACTCGGTCAGGTACTCACGCATCCCATCGCGAAAAGTCTCTTCGCCGAGCAGCAGCTCCAGCTGGCGCATCACGATGGGAGCCTTCTGATAGATGATCGCACCGTAAAGTGTGCCCGCCTCCCTCAGATTCTCCAGTGGCTGACGCACCGCGTTGGCACCGGCCGTGCGATCCACTCCGTAGGCCGTGTTGTGATGGGCCAGGAAGAACCGCAGATCGTGATTCAGGTCGGGAAAGGACGGATTTATGATCTTGGACGCCATGAAGTTCGCAAAAACCTCTTTGGTCCAGACGTCATTGAACCAGGCCATGGTCACCAGATCGCCGAACCATTGATGAGTGGTTTCGTGTGCGATCAGACTCGCCCGTCCGATGATCTGATCCTGCGTTGCCGACTCGTCCAGAAGAAGAGACCGCTGCCTGTAGAAAATCGATCCCGGATGTTCCATCCCACTGTACTGAAAGGGCGGAATGAGTACGAAGTCGAACTTCCCGTACGGGTACTCGATCTGGGTATAGTCTTCCAGCCAATCCAGCGCGGTCTCGTGCAGATCGAAGACAGCATCCAGATTACGGGCCACCTTCGCGGCATCGGTCTCGCGATGGAACATCCGGAAGGTGCGTCCCCCCCGCTCCGCCTCCTCGATCTGAAAGTCCCCCACGGCAAAGGCGAGGAGGTAGGTCGGGATCGGCTGCGTTTCCTGAAAAGTGTACCGGGTCCGTCCTCTGTCCAGGAGCTCCCGGGAGGCCTCCCTGCCATTGGCTACCGCCACCCACTCGGACGGAATCTGCAGAGTCATGTTGAAGGGTGCCTTCAGATCCGGCTGGTCGAAAATCGGGAGCGAAAAATGAGCTCTGTCGGGAACGAACAGAGTGTAGAGGAAATCCGGATTTCGGTTGAGGGCCTCGTCGCCGGCCTCGAACTCGATGCTCACTTCATTGGACGCATCACTCGTGAACGCGGAGTGGTCGATGACCAGGTGGTCGAAGACCGGAGTCCAATCGGCCGCCTTCCCGTTGACATAAACGGTTCGCACACGTTCGCCCGGGTCCTTGAAGTCGATGACCACGGGATTGTTGGAGTGGTCGCGCAGCGTGAACTGTGCGACCAGGGTTCCGGTGAGCGCTCCTGTGTCGCGCGGTACGCTCAGTTCATAGGCATAACTCAGATCTGCAAGTGTACCTCTCCTGTGGCGGGCGAGCTCTTCGGAAACGCCTTCCTCCAACTGCAGCTCACCGGGCTGGCCGACACATCCGACACCGAACGTCACGAGCCCTAGCGCCATCCGTCGTAGACCATCTCCCACCCGTACCTCCGCTGTGTATCCTGGACGTGTCTTCCGTCCATGCACACGGTTGGACCGTCAGGATCGCGCAACCTCTGCAGCCCGAAATCGTATGGCCAGGGGCTGGAACAGCCGTGTTCGTGTTCGCTCTGCCGGAGAACTAAGGCCAGTGGCCTACGGGTCCCTCACACTACGGGTCCAGGCTCGCCGTATAGGCCACAATGTCGACGATGTCCGCCACGGTGAGGTTCATCACCGCGCGATCCATCAGATCGGACCAGGCGCCGTCACGGTTCCCCTGCTGAAGGTCGTAGAGCTGACGCGCCATGTAGCTGGGTGAGCGGCCGGCCAACGCGGGCACGGGACCGAGGCCGCGCAGATCGAGTCCGTGGCAGGCGGTGCACGCCACGGTGCGACCACCATCGCCGCTGTTCACCAGATTGGCCCCGCGCGCCTTGGCGCCTCGAGGCACGTAGGCGATGAAGCTCGACGCATCATCGCGTAACTCGGTCCGGTGCAGGTCCTCGGGCGCTTCCACCACCCGAACTCCGATCGGCTCCATGCCGCCACCTTCGACCACCTGGTGGATCCAGCCCGCAAACCGCGTCACAGGCACCATGTCGGTCTCGACCACGCGGATCCACGGCTTGAAATCGATGGACGAGAAGTATTCGGCCGCCACACGGGCCTGTTCGTCGGTGGCCGCAGCGCCGATTCGCATCATGAACGCGGGCGGACCCATGCGCGGCTCGCCAGTCGTCCGCAGCCTGTTCCGGTAGTCCTCCATCTGCTGGACGATGTACTCGAAGGGCTGCCCCGCCAAACCGGCGTTCTCGGGCTTGCCCTGACCGTTGGGCAGATGGCAGTATCCGCACGCCGCGACCCCCTCGCCGCCACCCCGCGCTACCAGCTCCGGCATGGGTGGATGGCCGTCCGGGTGCCAGTCGGGCGGCCCGTCGTTGATGTTGATGTCGGCGCGCCGCATCGACACGTCGGAACCGGGCACGGTGACCACTTCGTCGCGGTCTGGCGCCTCGGCATTATCGGGGGCGGGGTCGTTGAGTACGAAGGCCCACGGCAGGACGGCGTGCGCTCCCTCGTTACTCTGTGGAGCACCCACACTCCACCGACACTCTGTGGAGCATCGACCGAACGCACGGAGATGTGGGCCACCGACACTCTGTGGAGCATCGACCGAACGCACGGAGATACCCCATTTGATCGCTGCGCCCGCCGCGACCAGCACCACCACTCCACCCAGAATCCGAGTCCTCATGCCTTACCTCCAGCCCTGACAGCGGGGAAGCCACGACCGCAAGCCGGCGGCGGGCCTCGGCCTTCGGAACCGGTCCATGATACCGCGATGGGTCCTCGATGGCGAGAATCGGTTGACAGCCACAGCCGATCCCCTGGTGGGGCGCAGGTTTGCGTGAGAAGTTAGGTGAGCAGCTATTCCGCTGCCGAAACGAACCTGCTTGGGAGACTGAGACTGGCCTGGCTCAACCGGGTATGCTGATTGTTTGTGGTGACAGTCACACCTGCACGCAGGGGGCGGTCGGTGCCATGGCCTGGGGAATCGGGTCCACCACGAGACCACCTATGAATATCTGGAGGGCAGGCAGTTCAGCCCCAGGGGCGACTACTGGGATGAAGCTTTGCGCTATTGGCGAACCTTGCCCTCCGACCCCGATGTGCGGTTCGATCGGGAAGAGACCATCGACGCCTCCCTCATCGAGCCCCCAGGTCACCTGGGGCACCAGCCCTGAACATGTCGTAAGTGTGAGCGAGCGCATTCCTGATCCCGAGGCCAATCCAGAGAATCAGGTTGGTCACCAGCCTGGGTCGTTCCAGGGTCACAACTGGTCAAGCGCCAGGGAGAAGCGGAAGGCCTGGACCGCATCTTCAGGGAAGCGGTATTTCAATGGCGTGAAGCGGCCCCTCGTCGGTTTCCAGGATCCGAGTTTTGGAACAAGACGGGATCTCCGAACGTGCGAGCGTGGCCAAGCGGTTCGCTCAGTTCGCCGGGAGCGTGGCCCCGCGCGAGACGAGTAAGTCGACCACCTCCTTGTACCCGTCGGCCAGAGCCGCACTGACCGCAGTCTGCCCCCGCGCGTTCGCGCCATCGACGCCAACGCCCAACTCGAGCGCGACCTTGACCGCTTCGAGCGTGGCGGCCTCGATCTCGGTCTGATCGGGATCGGGTCCGCTCCCCAGCTCCGAAGCTTCCGCAACCCTTGCGTGGTGATCCACCGCCCGGAGTGGGTCCCGCCGCCCTCCCAATCCTACCGCTGCCATCAGTGCAGTCGTCTCTCCCTCCTCGGTCCACCTCCGGCCCACAGCGCTCACGGACCTTGCTCGGTCGGTCATCCAATACTCAGGACTGTGAGTGACCAGCGGATCCGCCCCGTACCGGGCCAGGAGACGCATGACATCCGCATCCCGGTAGCGGGCGGCGAGCCAGAATGCCGTCGCATCGACGAACCAGGGAGGAAAGTAGAAGTCCGCGGAGTCACGGCTGAATCGCGTGGAGGCTGTGACCCTAGCGTCTGGATCCGCCCCGGCCGAGAGGAGCGCCTCCACGAGCCTGACGTCCCTGTGCAGAATCGCTGCATGCAGTGGCGCATAGCCACCGGCGGCCGCATTGGGGTCCGCACCGTGCTCCAGCAAGAGCGCGGCGACTTCTCTATGCCCACTGAGAGCCGCGACCGCCAATGCGCTGGACCCAGCCGGCGTAAGATCGTTCACGTCGGCACCTCCAGCCACGAGTAGCTGTGCCGACCCGAGATCCCCTACCCGAGCGGCAAACAGCAAGGGCGTAAAGCCCCCGCGCTGCATCTCGGTGATGTAACATTCGTTCCTGGGCACGCACGGAAGGTTGTAGGTGTTATAGTACCAAGTCGTTTTGACGGTCTCCGGGTAGACGCTCGACCGCGCATGTACGTTGGCGCCATGTGCCAGCAGCACCTCCACGACGGCGGCGTGTTGTTGGCCGACGGCCCACATGAGCGCCGTTTGCTCTCCGTAAGGGCCTGCCTCGGTATCTGCATCGACTGCGGCGCCCTTGGCGAGCAGCCGATCGACCACGTCCGCATTGCCCGTCCGAGCGGCCGTCATTAGAGGCGTCTCGCCGAACGGCAGCGCCGCGTTCGGATCGGCCCCGGCCTCCAACAAGGTCTCCACCATGGCCGAGCTTCCGTTCTCGGAGGCTGCCCAGAGCGGTGTGACTCCGAGATCATTCGTAGCGTTGACGTCGGCACCCTCGCCGATGAGCAGGTCCGCGATTTCGGGATTATCCCAGTAGCTCGCCCAATGAAGCGCGGTGGCGCCGTCCCCCTGAGGTGCAGTGATATCGGCACCTTGCTGGATCAGCATGCGCACCGTCGCCCAATCGGCACGCTTCGCTGCGTCGGCGAGCGGCGCCTCGGGCGGTGTCGTGGCCGCGGCGTTCACCGCCACCATGGCCAAGACGAGCCCGTAGCGGCGGACGCACGCTTTCCACGTCACGGCAGCGCTTCTTCCGTAGGTAGTGACTCTCTTAATCATGCTGTGGCTCCAGGCTGTGGCTCCAGACGTCTATACCTCGGACAGCGTGTCGACTCCGTCGATCGGCAAATACCCGGTGCTGCCGCCGACTCGATCCAACGGTATATCGAACTTGTCCATGAGTGTCAGAAGCAGATTGGCGTGCGACGTAGGCTGGTCATACCTGAGATGTCGACCACCCTTGAGCCGCCCCGCACCACCGCCGAGTACGAGGATCGGAACGTTGTTGCCCGCGTGACGGGTGCTGTTGGACAAACACGTACCGTACATGATGGTCATGTTGTCCAGGAGCGAGCCGTCATCGTCCGGCGTCGCACGGAGCCTCTCCAAGTACCTCGACGTCAGCTCCAAGTGATAGGCATTGATCCTGGACATCTTGGCGATTTGCTTCGGAACGTTGTTGTGGTGCGAAAGCGGATGGTGCGCTTCGGTGACGCCGACCTCGGGGTAAGTCCTCGTGCTCTGCTCCCTGCCCAGCATGAACGTGGCGACCCGCGTCAAGTCACTCTGAAGCGCCAGGAACTGCAGGTCGTACATCAACTCCACGTGCTCACCGAAGGTGGGCGGGACACCCCGAGGCTCCTTCACAGAGGCCCCCGGATCCAGGTCGCTCCTCGATTCCGCTATCTCGATACGCCTCTCGACGTCGCGGATCGCCGCCGTATACTCCTCGACCTTGCGCCGATCGTCCGCCCCGACCCGACGGTCGATATCCCCGAGCTTGTCCATCACGGAGTCCAGAATGCTCCTCTTTTCCTGCATGCGTGCGGATCGAACGGCGGGGTCGGCCGAGCCACTATCACCGAACAACCGCTCGAACACCGCCCTCGGGTTGTTCTCCATAGGCAGCGGCATCGTGGGGGAGCGCCACGAGATCGTCTGGGTGTAAGCGCAGCTGAGGCCGGAAGTGCATTGGCCCGCATTCGCCTCCTTGTCGATCGATAGCTCGAGCGAGGCGAGTGGAGTCGAGCTGGCGAATTCGCGCGCGAGGATCTGGTCGATCGACGTATCCGCCACCACATCCGTTTCCGACCTTCCGCCTCGTCTCGTGCCAGTCAGGAATGAGCCGGAAGCACCCGCATGAACGTAGGTCCATGACGCATCGAGCCCCGAGAATACGAGCATCTGATCCTTGAAGGGAGCCAGGGGCTGCAGAATCGGCGTGAGCTCGAAGTCACGTCCCGCCGCTTCGGGCGACCAATACGGCATAGCCATCCCGTTCGGCACGAAGATCGCTTGGAAGCGATGAATCGGCTTGGCCCTCTGCCTGGCCGACAAGCCAGGCGACATGGCGTCCAGAAACGGTAGCACCACTGTCGCGCCCAGACCGCGCAGGACGGTTCGGCGGGACAACGGCTTCGTCGTGAGGAAATTGATGCCTTTCATGTCAGTCCCCTTGTCGGCCCCTCTCGGCCCTATAGGTTAGAAACCCTTCTCGCCCTGCTTTCACTCCGCCGCCCTCCGCATCGAGAAAGCCGGGCTGTTGACGATCCCGAGAATGACCGAGGTCCAACGATACTCGTCCTCGGCCGCGTCCCGGACGATTTTCCGAACCGTCGGCTGATCGTAGTAGTCCGTCTGGCGCCCGACGGCGTAGGCCAGCAGCCGCTCGGTGAGCGTGCTGACGAACTGCTCGGGCTCGTCGAGCAACAGGCCCCTCAGCCCCGAAAGGCCTTCCGCCGTGACACCGTTCGGCATGGTCCCGACGGCGTCAACCGGCCGCCCCTCCTCGGTAACGGTCCGCCATCCTCCGATGGCGTCGTAGTTCTCCAGCATGAAGCCCGGTGGATCGATGCTCCTGTGACAACTCGCACACACGGGATCGCGCCGGTGCAACTCCAAGCGCTCGCGAACCGATGCCGGCTCGTCGTCCTCCCCCCGATCCGGCAAAGCGGGCACGTTGGGCGGAGGGCCGGGTGGCGGCGTACCGAAGATCGCCTCCAACAGCCACCGCCCGCGCAGGACCGGCGAGGTCCGGTTCGGGTACGAAGTCAACGACAGCACCGACCCCTGGGCCAGCAATCCGCCCCGCTGTTCCAGGTTCGGTAGCGTCACTCGCCGGAATCGACTCCCGTAGACTCCCGGGATGCCGTAATGCCGTGCGAGCCGTTCATTCACGAAAGTGTAATCGGCACGCACAAGGTCCAGCACGCTGCGGTCCTCATGGATGGTGCTGGCCAGGAACAACTCGGTCTCTCGCTCGAAGGCATCCACCAGATCCTGGTCGAACTCGGGATACACCGAGGGCTCGGCCTTCACTTCCTCGAGGTTGCGTAGGTGAAGCCACTGCGCGGCGAAGTTGCTCACGAGCGACTCGCTCCGCAGATCCGCCAGCATGCGCCGCACCTGGCGGCTCAGGATCGCGGGATCGGTGAGCTGTCCGCGCTCGGCAACCTCGAGCAGCTCCTCATCCGGGATGCTGCCCCACAAGAAGAAGGACAGGCGTGATGCGAGTTCCAAATCGCTGAGCACGTAGACCTGTGCCGGTGCCGCGCCGGGTGGATCCTCCTCGACACGCAAGAGGAAGTCCGGATCGACGAGGAGTCGTTCGAGCGCCAGCTGAATGCCGGTGTCGAAGCCCCCACCTTCCTTCGCCCGTCCTTCCTCGAAGAACAGAAGCAGCGTTTCGATCTCTTGGTCCGTTGGCGGCCGCCGATACGCGAGGTGAGCCAACTGCGAGACGATCTGCTCAGCGCACGCCCCCTCCTCCGAAGCCGAGACCGGATAGCAGACGAAGATCCGCTGCCGGCTCGGCGTGTCCTCGGGAACCGCGCCATCGTATGGTCCTTCGATCGTCAGCGCCTGGACCTCCGCGTTCCCGCGATACTTCTCGTCGTTGGACAGGACCGTCCCCTTCATCTCCGGCTGTAGGATCCCCTCCGGCTCCCACATCCTCCTTACGAACGACGCCCCGACGACGTGTGGCCCCCCTTCAACCTGCACGCGGACTTCCAGGTGGTCCGCAGCCTCGCGGACGTAGCGTTCCCACTCAGGGTCGCCTACCTCGGACGGAGAAAAGGTCACGGGAGCAGGCCTGCCCGGAGCCTCGCCTCCGACGGTGAATCGTTCGACGAGCTGGCCGTCGATGCGGAGGTCGAGGACGTTCCTTCTCCCCATGCCGCGGACGTAGTCTTGCCAATTGGTCGTCAGCCCGACTCTCAAGAGATAGGTACCATCGGCCGGGAAGTTGTACGTGGCGGCAATACCACCACGGGATCCGAGCGGCAGGAGCTCACTCCGCCGATCCGCCTGAGTCAAAAGCACCGAATTCTCGAATCTCACGAAGTCGGGTGCTGTCATCACTCCCGTGGCGAGGCGTGAGATCTTCCGCGCCGCCGAAAGGTATCGCTCCAGTTGAGCCGTCGAGATCGTGAGGACTTCCGCGTTGTTGTCGAACCCGATATCCGATGTCTCGTCACCAGGTAGGAGCGCGGTCACATCGATCTCGAGCGCGAGGAGGTCACGGATCGCGTTGCCGTATTCGGTCCGGCTGAGGCGATGCACCCCACCACTTCTGCCCGGGTTCGGGTCCCTGGTCGCGGCGGCGTCGATCCTCGTCTCCAGCCAGCTCGTGACCGCGCGCGCCTCCCCGTCGTCCGGCCGCAGGCGCCCGGCCGGCGGCATCGAGCCGGCGCGGAGTCTCTTGATCACGGGCTCCCACGCTTCCGCGTCGGCGCTTGGCCGCGCCACGTTCAGATTGTCTAATGCGAGGCCCGCAGCCCGGATCTGGGAATCGAGAACGGTCCGGGGCTCGCCCACCTCGCTGACTCTGCGCTGATTGTGACAACCCACACAGAACTGATCCAGGACACCGCGAACGGACTCGGCAGCGGACTGAGTGGGTGCAACGGCGGAGGTGGCCAGGAGGTCGGACCTGCTGGACGTGGTACCCGGTGCACAGCCGCCAACGGCTAACGCGCAAACCGAGATGGCACCGATGACGTTCGCCATGGACACAGGCGGCCACATCCGCTGTCTCGGCTTCGCGCTTTCCATCGCTTGGCTCCCGCGTCCGGCAGGTTCCGCCATCCGGATTCGCTGCCGGGCGCCTAATGAACTCAACCGCTGCATCGTGGCGGGCGCGCCCTCGCTGTAACGGCATACTTCTTCACGACTCTTAGAATGCGCCTGATCCCGTTCTCGTGCAAGGTCCGAGGCATTTGCCTTACACCACCCTGCTCGCCCTTCTCTCGCAACACGTGATCATCTCGAAACGCCTACCTGAGCACTCTCGGAAGTGTCTCTCCCACCAGAAGCAGGTAGACGTGGGCTTCCAGCTGCTGCACGCCGGCCTCCCCGTCGAGCGACAACTGCCCGTCACCATTTACGTCGCCTCCCTCAGCGATCTGGTACATCAAGAGGCGTAACTGGGCGACGAGCGGGGAGGCTCGCCGCATCGAAGGCGCCGCCTGTAGCTGCCGAGCGACTGCAGCGGCCTCATCCGCGCGCGCCGCGACCGTGCGGGCGACCATGGCGACGTGCTGCGCGTGCGTCCGCAGGCTCGCTGAAGCACCGGACGCATTCGCGGCCAACTCGACGTGAGTCGCCACGCCCTCGGCGGCGCGGATGAGCCCGTAACCGAGCCCCGGCCCCCGACTTCCTTCGGCCGGGTCGAGCGCATGGAGAACGTGACGCGCGTGTCGCTGCATTCGGGCGAAGTCGCTGAGGTCCCCTGCTGCAAAATTGGCGTGCAGGAGCGCGATCCCCGATTCGGTCGAGGCCGTCGCGGCGAGTCCTCTTCCGCCGGGAGCCGAGTTGAAGCGGGTGGCGACGTGGGTGACGTGCGGGGGTGCCTGCCCTTGCTGTTGAGCCCCGGATGCCTGAGCTCCGGACGACCCGCCCGAGGCGCCCATGGGCACGTGCTTCTCGAGCATTCGCCTGCGCACCACCGCCCCGTAGACGTTGCCCTCGGAGTCCACCCCGACACCCTCGGCTCCGCTGTGCTCGCTCGCGGTGGGCTCTAGGTCCGCGATGAGGTATTGAACCGAACCGTCCCGGGCGCTGCCCACCCGGATGCCTTTCTCCCACCCAGGGTTGTCGGTACCCCACGACTCTGAATCGGCGACGTAAATTCTGTCATCGGCGGTGATGGCGATGCCGCTCGGGCGACCGAACTGGTACCAGACGTCGAGGAAGGTTCCTTCCTGATCGAAGATCTGGATCCGGTTGTTGCCGCGGTCGCCGACGAACACCCTGCCTTGTGAATCCAAGGCGATGGTGTGGGGGTGGTTGAACTCGCCCGAGCCCGAGCCAGTGCTCCCCCACGACATGATGAACCTCCCGTCGCTCGCATATTTCGAGACCCGGTTGGCGCCCTGAGCAAAGCTGTGACCCTCGGTGATGAAGATGTCGCCGTTGGGGGCGATGGCCACGTCCGTCGGCTCGGACAGAAGGCTGGGCGGGTCCCCCTGGGCGCCTTTTCGGCCGATGGTCATCAGGAGTTCACCCTCCGGGTCCCACTTGAAGACCTGGTGGCCCCGCTGATCGGACGCCCACAGATTCCCCTCTCGGTCCACAGCGAATCCATGTGGGAAATCAAACATCCCCTCACCCCATACCTTCAGCAACCTTCCGTTTGGATCGAGCTTCATGACCGGCGCTTCGGGCCGCCCAGTGCACGAGTTTTGGAGGCAGCGGCTCAGAAGAAAGATGTTGCCGTCCGGACCCTGCTCGGCCCCAATGAACGATGCCCGCTCATCATAGCGGCCCGTGGGGAGTTCACCCCACGGGTGGACCCTTTCGTAGGGGTTGGGCAGGCCATTGGTCGGGCTGATCTGAGTCTGGTCCTGTAACTGGGCGGCGGTCCCTCCCGACGAAAGAGCCGGGGCTCCAACGAACACGATGCTGGCCAGAAGACCCGTTCGTATCGAACGCAACATTGGGACTCCTCCCTTGAAGAGAAGGACAGATGAGACGGCCCATCGACAAAGCACACTCCGGTGCCTGACCAAGGTAGAACGGTCACATTTGGAGGGCCAGGTTATGGAAAGCACGGGAGAATCGGGCGCCAGCTTTTTGGCCAAATCGGTCGTGGCCCAACTAGGGCGATACCGACGAGCGGTTCGCTCAGTTCGCCGGGAGCGTGGCCCCACGCGAGACGAGGAAAGCGACCACCTCCTCGTACCCGTCGGCCAGAGCCGCACTGACCGCCGTCTGCCCTTGTGCGTTCGCGGCATTGAGACCAACGCCCAACTCGAGCGCGACCTTGACCGCTTCGAGCGTGGCGGCCTCGATCTCAGCCTGATCGGACCCGGGCCCGCGGCCCAGGAAATCCGCCTCCCCAGCTTCCGCAACCCTTGCGCGGTGGTCCACCGCCCAGAGTGGGTCCCGCCCTCCCAATCCTACAGCGGCCATCAGAACAGTGGTCTCGCCTTCCTCGACCCACCTCCGGCTCGCGACCCTCTCTCGGTCGGTGGTCCAATACCCAGGACTGTGAGTGACCAGCGGATCCGCCCCGTACCGGGCCAGGAGACGCATGACATCCGCATCCCGGTAGCGGGCGGCGAGCCAGAATGCCGTCGCATCAACGAACCAGGGAGGAAAGTAGAAGTCCGTGGAGTCACGGGTGAATCGCGTGGAGGCTGTGACCCGGGCGTCTGGATCCGCCCCAGCCGAGAGGAGCGCCTCCACGAGCCTGGCGTCCCTGTGCAGAATCGCCGCATGCAGTGGTGCATAGCCGCCCGCGGCCGCATTCGGGTCCGCACCTTGCTCGAGCAAGAGCGCGGCGACGTCTCCGTGCCCACTGAGAGCCGCGACCGCCAATGTGCTAGACCCAGCCGGCGTAAGATCGTTCACGTCGGCGCCCGCAGCCACGAGCAGACGCGCCGAGCCGAGATCCCCCATCCGAGCGGCGAAGAGCAAAGGCGTAAAGCCCCCACGCTCCATCTCGGTGATGTAACACTCGTTCCTGGGCACACACTGGAGGCCGAAGTTCGCATACGTCGGATTCGTCTTGATGGTCTCCGTGTAAACGCTCGACCGCGCATGTACGTTGGCGCCATGTGCCAGCAGCACCTCCACGACGGCGGCGTGTTGCTGGCTGACAGCCCACATGAGCGCCGTTTGCTCTCCGTAAGGGCCTGCCTCGGTAGCCGCATCGACTGCGGCGCCCTTGGCGAGCAGCCGATCGACCACGTCCGCATTACCCGTCCAAGCGGCCGTCATCAGAGGTGTCTCGCCGAACGGCAGCGCCGCGTTCGGATCGGTCCCGGCCTCCAACAAGGTCTCCACCATGGCCGAGCTTCCGTTCTCGGAGGCTGCCCAGAGCGGTGTGACTCCGAGATCATTCGTAGCGTTGACGTCGGCACCCTCGCCGATGAGCAGGTCCGCGATTTCGCGATTATCCCAGTAGCTCGCCCAATGAAGCGCGGTGGCGCCGTCCCCCTGAGGTGCATTGATATCGGCACCTTGCTGGATCAGCATGCGCACCGTCGCCCAATCGGCACGCTTCGCTGCGTCGGCGAGGGGCGCGTCGGGCGGTGTCGTGGCCGCGGCGTTCACCGCCACCATGGCCAAGACGAGCCCGTAGCGGCGGACGCACGCTTTCCACGTCATGGCAGCGCTTCTTCCGTAGGTAGTGACTCTCTTAATCATGCTGTGGCTCCAGGCTGTGGCTCCAGGTGCCTATACCTCGGACAGCGTGTCGATTCCGTCGATCGACAGATGTCCGGTGCTGCCGCCGACTCGATCCAACGGTATATCGAACTTGTCCATGAGCGTCAGAAGCAGATTGGCGTGCGACGTACGCTGGTCATACCTGAGATGTCGACCACCCTTGAGCCGCCCCGCGCCGCCGCCGAGTACGAGGATCGGGACGTTGTTGCCCGCGTGACGGGAGCTGTTGGACATGCACGTACCGTACATGATGGTCATGTTGTCGAGGAGCGAGCCGTCATCGTCCGGCGTCGCACGGAGCCTCTCCAAGTACCTCGACGTCAGCTCCGCGTGATAGATATTGATCCTGGACATCTTGGCGACTCGCTCCGGAACGTTGTCGTGGTGCGAAAGCGGATGGTGCGCTTCGGTGACGCCGACCTCGGGGTAAGTCCTCATGCTCAGCTCCCTGCCCAGCATGAACGTGGCGACCCGCGTCAAGTCACTCTGAAGCGCCAGGAACTGCAGGTCGTACATCATCTCCACGTGCTCCCCGAAGGTGGGCGGGACACCCCGAGGCTCCTTCACAAAGACCTCCGGATCCAGGTCGCTCCTCGATTCCGCTACCTCGATACGCCTCTCGACGTCGCGGATCGCCGCCGTATACTCCTCGACCTTGCGCCGGTCGTCCGCCCCGACCCGACGGTCGATATCCGCAAGCTTGTCCATCACGAAGTCCAGAATGCTCCTCTTTTCCTGCATGCGTGCGAACCGCACGGCGGGGTCGGCCGAGCCACTGTCACCGAACAACCGCTCGAACACCGCCCTCGGGTTGTTCTCCGTAGGCAGCGGCATCGTGGGGGAGCGCCACGAGATCGTCTGGATGTAAGCGCAACTGAGGCCAGAAGTGCATTGGCCCGCATTCGCCTGCTTGTCGATCGATAGCTCGAGCGAGGCGAGTGGAGTCGAGCTGGCGAATTCGCGCGCGAGCATCTGGTCGATCGACGTATCCGCCACCACATCCGTTTCCGACCTTCCCCCCCGTGTCGTGCCAGTCAGGAATGAGCCGGAAGCGCCCGCATGAATGAAGGTCCATGTCGCATCGAGCCCCGAGAATACGAGCATCTGATCCTTGAAGGGAGCCAGGGGCTGCAGAATCGGCGTGAGCTCGAAGTCACGTCCCGCCGCTTCGGGCGACCAATACTCCATCGCCATCCCGTTCGGCACGAAGATCGCTTGGAAGCGATGAATCGGCTTGGCCCTCTGCCTGGCCGACAAGCCAGGCGACATGGCGTCCAGAAACGGTAGCACCACTGTCGCGCCCAGACCGCGCAGGACGGTTCGGCGGGACAACGGCTTCGTCGTGAGTAAATTGATGCCTTTCATGTCAGTCCCCTTATGGGCCCCTCTCGGCCCTATAGGTTAGAAACCCTTCTCGCCCTGCTTTCACTCCGCCGCCCTCCGCATCGAGAAAGCCGGGCTGTTGACGATCCCGAGAATGACCGAGGTCCAACGATACTCGTCCTCGGCCGCGTCCCGGACGATTTTCCGAACCGTCGGCTGATCGTAGTAGTCCGTCTGGCGCCCGACGGCGTAGGCCAGCAGCCGCTCGGTGAGCGTGCTGACGAACTGCTCGGGCTCGTCGAGCAACAGACCCCTCAGTCCCGAAAGGCCTTCCGCCGTGACACCGTTCGGCATGGTCCCGACGGCGTCAACCGGCCGCCCCTCCTCGGTAACGGTCCGCCATCCTCCGATGGCGTCGTAGTTCTCCAGCATGAAGCCCGGTGGATCGATGCTCCTGTGACAACTCGCACACACGGGGTCGCGCCGGTGCAACTCCAAGCGCTCGCGTACCGATGCCGGCTCGTCGTCCTCCCCCCGATCCGGCAAAGCGGGCACGTTGGGCGGAGGGCCGGGTGGCGGCGTACCGAAGATCGCTTCCAACAGCCACCGCCCGCGCAGGACCGGCGAGGTTCGGTTCGGGTACGAAGTCAACGACAGCACCGACCCCTGGGCCAGCAAACCGCCCCGCTGTTCCAGGTTCGGTAGCGTCACTCGTCGGAAGCGACTCCCGTAGACTCCCGGGATACCGTAGTGCCGTGCCAGCCGTTCATTCACGAAAGTGTAATCGGCACGCAGAAGGTCCAGGACGCTGCGGTCCTCATGGATGGTGCTGGCGAGGAACAACTCGGTCTCTCGCTGGAAGGCCTCCACCAGATCCTGGTCGAACTCGGGATACACCGAAGGCTCGGCCTTCACTTCCTCGAGGTTGCGTAGGTGAAGCCACTGTGCGGCGAAGTTGCTCACAAGCGACTCGCTCCGCAGATCCGCCAGCATGCGCCGCACCTGGCGGCTCAGGATCGCGGGATCGGTGAGCTGTCCGCGCTCGGCAACCTCGAGCAGCTCCTCATCCGGGATGCTGCTCCACAAGAAGAACGACAGGCGTGATGCGAGTTCCAAATCGCTGAGCACGTAGACCTGTGCCGGTGCCGCGCCGGGTGGATCCTCCTCGACACGCAAGAGGAAGTCCGGATCGACGAGGAGTAGTTCGAGCGCCAGCTGAATGCCGGTGTCGAAGCTCCCCCCCTCCTTCGCCCGCCCTTCCTCGAAGAACAGGAGGAGCGTTTCGATCTCTTGGTCCGTTGGGGGTCGCCGATACGCGAGGTGAGTCAACCGCGAAACGATCTGCTCGGCGCACGCCTCCTCCTCCGAAGCCGAGACCGGATAGCAGACGAAGATCCGCCGCCGGCTCGGCGTGTCCTCCGGAACCGCGCCCTCGTATGGTCCTTCGACGGTCAGCGCCCGGACCTCCGCGTTCCCGTGATATTTCTCGTCGTTGGACAGGACAGCCCCCTTCATCTCCGGCTGCAAGATCCCCTCCGGCGCCCACATCCTCCTTACGAACGACACCCCAACGACGTGTGGCCCCCCTTCAACCCGCGTGCGGACTTCCAGGTGGTCGGCAGCCTCGCGGACGTAGCGTTCCCACTCAGGGTCGCCTACCTCGGTCGGAGCCCAGCTCGCGGGAGCGGGCGTGCCCGGAGCCTCGCCGCCGACGGTGAATCGTTCGACGAGCTCACCGTCGATGCGGAGGTCGAGGACGTTCCTTCTCCCCATGCCGCGGACGTAGTCTTGGTAATTGGGCGTCAGCCCGACTCTCAAGAGATAGGTGCCATCGGCCGGGAAGTTGTACGTGGCGGCAATACCACCACGGGATCCGAGCGGCAGGAGCTCACTCCGCCGATCCGCCTGAGTCAAAAGCACCGAATTCTCGAATCTCACGAAGTCGGGTGCTGTCATCACTCCCGTGGCGAGGCGTGAGATCTTCCGCGCCGCCGAAAGGTATCGCTCCAGTTGAGCCGTCGAGATCGTGAGGACTTCCGCGTTGTTGTCGAACCCGATATCCGATGTCTCGTCACCAGGTAGGAGCGCGGTCACATCGATCTCGAGCGCGAGGAGGTCACGGATCGCGTTGCCGTATTCGGTCCGGCTGAGGCGATGCACCCCACCACTTCTGCCCGGGTTCGGGTCCCTGGTCGCGGCGGCGTCGATCCTCGTCTCCAGCCAGCTCGTGACCGCGCGCGCCTCCCCGTCGTCCGGCCGCGGGCGCCCGGCCGGCGGCATCGAGCCGGCGCGGAGTCTCTTGATCACGGGCTCCCACGCTTCCGCGTCGGCGCTTGGCCGCGCCACGTCCAGATTGTCCAATGCGAGTCCCGCAGCCCGGATCTGGGAATCGAGAACGGTCCGGGGCTCGCCCACCTCGCTGACTCTGCGCTGATTGTGACAACCGACACAGTATTGATCCAGGACACCGCGAACGGACTCGGCGGCGGACTGAGTGGGTGCAGCGGCGGCGGCGGCCAGGAGGTCGGACCTGCTGGACGTGGTACCCGGTGCACAGCCGCCAACGGCTAACGCGCAAACCGAGATGGCACCGATGACGTTCGCCATGGACACAGGCGACCACATCCGCTGCCTCGGCTTCGCGCTTCTCATCGCTTGGCTCCCGCGTCCGGCAGGGCGCCCGCACTCGGGTTCCGCCATCCGGATTCGCTGCCGGGCGCCTAATGAACTCAACCGCTGCATCGTGGCGGGCACGCCCTCGCTGTAACGGCATACTTCTTCACGACTCCGAGGATGCACCTGATCCCGTTCTCCCGCAAGGCCGAGGCATTTGCCCTATATGACCCTGCCCTGCAGACGCCTACTTCGGACGAGGTGCCAGGCGCGCCTGGATGGGGCGCCAGCTTCCTGGGTAAGTCGGTAGTGTCACAACTAGGGCGATACCGACGAGTTCGCGTTGCCCACTTCCAGTGCCAGAGCTACGATGCCGGCTCGGGGGAAGCTGAAGTCACTCACCTGATAGCGGCACGCAGACGAGGAGAGAGGGATGGGCGAGAAGACACCGAAAGCGCCATTTGTATGCAGCGTTTCGTGGGCGATGCTTGCCACCATGCTTGTGGCAGCCGGGGCGTTCGCCCAGACCGAGCTACCGGAGTGGGAGCCGATCACGCAGGAGCGGCTGATGAATCCGGAGGATGGTGACTGGCTGAGCTACCGGCGCACCCCCGACGTGTTCGGCTTCAGCCCTCTGGACCAGATCAACAGGACGAACGTTCACGATCTCCGACCGGTCTGGTCCTACTCGATGCGGGACAACAGTCGATGGGTCCCGACGCCCATCGTCGCGAACGGACTCATGTATGTCGCCGAGGGCAGCGGCCGTGTCGTCGCCTTCGACGTCGTCTCCGGAGACGTGGCGTGGATTCACGAACGCGACTATCCCGAGGACATCAGGAGTTCCCAGGCCTTCGGTCGCCACCGTGGAGTCTCCGTCTACCAGGACAAGATCTACTGGGGGACCGCCGACTCTTATCTGGTCGCCCTGGACGCGCGTACCGGCAGCCAGATCTGGGAGGTCAGGACGGGTGACTACCATACGGGCTTAGGCCACAACCACCCTCCCTTGATCGCCGACGACAAGATCATCCTGGGATTCACCGGAGGTGACCGTAACGCGCGTGGCGCGATCGCGGCGTACGATCCCCAGAATGGCGCGCTGATCTGGAAGACCTATACCGTGCCCGCCCCGGGTGAGCCCGGTTCGGAGAGCTGGAACGATAGTAACCTGCCACCACTCGGCGGGCTGACGTGGGGCACGCAGAGTTACGATCCCGAGTTAGGGTTCGTCTATTTCGGCACCGGTCAGCCGACACCCTGGTCTTCGACGCTTCGCGGTCTTGGTGATGCATTGTACACGAACTCGGTCATCGCGCTCGACATCGAGAACGGCGAGATGCAGTGGTACTTTCAGGTCGTTCCGGAAGACAATTGGGACTTGGACTCGCCGTACGAGAGCACCTTGCTGGATATGGTCATCAATGGCGAGGTCCGTAAGGTCCTCATCCATACCAGCAAGATCGGTTGGGGTGTCGTGTTGGACCGGGAGACGGGCCAGTTCATTCACTCATTCAGGACTGCCTACGACAACCTCATCATGGGTTGGACGGAAGAAGGTCGCCCGGTATTCAACCCTGATCAGATCCCCACGCAGGCGGATGTCGACTCCGACAAGGTCTTCGAGGTGTGCCCACACTATCACGGGGCGAGAAATCTGAATTCGCCAAGCTACAGTCCGCTCACGGGACTGTATTACATGGGCCTCAACAATAGCTGCATGGACGTCAGTTTTGTCTCGGAGGAGCCGGGGGGGCGATACGCTGGTATGAGGGGGCGTCTCAAGATGGTGCCTGGCTACGAGTACGTGGGGGAGTTCGTGGCCTTCGATCCTGTCACGGGGGCCCGGCAATGGGAGTACCGCCAGCCGAGCGGGGCCGCGATGACGGCTGCCGCCCTGGCGACGGGGGGTGGTGTCGTTTTCGGTGGATCCGCGGATCGTCGTTTTTTTGCGCTCAACACGGACACCGGATCGGTTCTTTGGCAGATGCGTTTAAACGGTGACATATCCGGTGCTCCGGTCACCTTCGAGGTCGAGGGGACGCAGTATGTCGCCGTCGGCGCCGGTGGTCGTATCGCCCAGACGACTTCGTACGCTCGGCTGACAGGTGAGGACATTCCGCCAGGAAGCGGCGTCATCTGGGTGTTCGCCCTGCCGTAGACCACACCCATGACGGACAGACGTCCGCGCCACCTACCGTGGCTCCGCCTCGATGACTCGCCTTCTGTCGTTCGCAGATCGCGTGCACCTCAGCCGTGTATATTTCATTCCGGATCCCGACCTGGCCATCGCTGACCAGACCCGAATCTCCGGTGCTTCGGGTGTGGCGGCAGACGCCTCGGACACCATCCTGTATGGGGCGGACGTGGCTCCACGACAGTTGCGAAGATATATCAGAGCCCTAGGGTACGGTTAACCGAGGTCGAAACCGCGAAGCTCCGGATGCGTCTTTCTCCTTTAATTACAACAACTTATGGACCTGTGGATGTGATCTATCCTAGTCCCGGCGATAGTATTATGTTCAAGCCTGGGTAGCATTAGGGCGTAGGTGCTGTCGCTAACGACGGAGGACGACAATGCGGTTTCTTGGGCACGAGACGCGCCATATGCTCAGGCGAACCTCGCTGGCGGGGGGCCGATCGATCCTGGTGCTCGTCATCGTCGCCGGTTCGATCGCGGTCCTCCCGGCCGTGTCGGGCTATGTCCTGGCCGCGGCCACACTGCAGGCCCAGGCGACCACAACTGCGACCGCGTCCTCGGTAGGTGCCGTCCTCGATCAGTACTGCGTCACCTGTCACAACGAGCGAAGGGTGAGCGCCACGGGGCCAACTTCTGCAACGAATGAAAAACTGCGGGAGACGGGGCTCGCATTTGACGTCTTGGACGTGACCCGACCGAGCGACAATCTGGAAGCGTGGGAAGCCGCGATCAGGAAGCTCCGGGCGGGCACGATGCCGCCGGGCGGGAGCCCACGTCCGGACGTGGCGACGTATGACGTGGTGGCGAGCTGGCTGGAGACCGAAATCGACCGGGGGGCGGCGGCGAGTCCGAATCCCGGCCGGAACCACACGGTCCACCGCCTGAATCGCACGGAATACACCAACGCGATTCGTGACCTCTTCGCGCTCGAGATCGATGGGGACGCGCTCCTTCCCGGGGACGAGACGTCGGACACAGGGTTCGACAACCAAGCGGATTTCCTCTCGATTTCGACGGCCCAGCTGGAGCGCTACATGTCAGCGGCCCGGAAGATCACGCGCCTCGCGACGGGCCTCCCTCCGACAGGAGGGTCTGAGACATTCACTGTTCCCTTGCTTCTGCGGCAATACGACCGGCAGAGCGAAGATCTCCCGCTCGGATCTCGTGGTGGCATCGCGATTCGTCATAACTTTCCGGTCGACGGCGAGTATCTGATCAAAGTTCGTCTTGGAACGAATTGGCAAGCTTACATCCGCGGCATGGCAAGACCTAATCAGCTGGAAGTCCGCATCGACGGCGCGTTGGTGAAACGGTTCACCGTCGGAGGGGAAGCCAAGGGCCGGGCCGCGCCCACCACCTACACGATCGCGGAGTTGGGTGACCCCGAGTGGGAGGAGTACCTCCACACCGCCGACGATGGGTTGGAAGTCCGCCTGCCGGTCAAGGCGGGACCGCGCCTGGTCGGCGTGTACTTCATGAGGAAGACGTGGGAGCGGGAAGGCATCCTGCAGCCGGATATGAGGGGGGAAGTCCTGACGAGAGACGAAAAGTATCACGACGTCGCGACCGTGAAGTCGGTCGCGATCGGAGGCCCCTTCCAGATCTCCGGACCGGGGGACACCCCCAGCCGTCGCGAGATTTTCGTCTGTCACCCCGAGAGACGTGCGGGCGAGGAGGCGTGCGCCACGACGATTCTCTCGAGGCTGGCCCGACGGGCGTTTCGGCGGCCGGTGACGGCCGGCGACGTGGAGATGCTGCTCGAGTTCTTCGAATCCGGCCGCAGCAGCGGTGGCAGCTTCGACGCCGGCATTCAACTCGCGCTCGAACGACTGCTCACCGATCCGGACTTCCTCCTGCGTATCGAAGCGGATCCGGCCCAAGCGGCGCCAGGACAACCCTATCGCCTCAGCGACGTGGAGGTGGCCTCGCGCCTGTCGTTTTTCTTGTGGAGCAGCATCCCCGACGAGGCGTTGCTCGACCTAGCCGAGCGCGGCGAGCTCACCGATCCGCGGATCCTCGAACAGCAAGTGCGGCGCATGGTGGCCGACCCCCGCGCCCAGGCGCTGGTGGACAACTTTGCCACCCAGTGGCTCCACTTGCGCAGCCTGGAGGATGTGGAGAGCGTGCCGTCGGTATTTCCCAATTTCGATGAAAATCTGGTCGTGGCGTTCCAGCGGGAAACGGAGCTGTTTCTCGCCAGCACGCTGCGCGAGGACCGGAGCGTGCTCGACCTCTTGCGCGCGGACTATACGTTCGTCAACGAACGGCTGGCGCGGCATTACGGACTGCCGGGGATTTACGGCAACCGCTTCCGACGCGTCACCCTCCCGAACCCCGAGCAGCGGGGCGGCTTGCTCGCGCACGGAGGACTGTTGACATTAACGTCCTACCCCAACCGGACGTCGCCGGTGCTACGCGGTAAATGGCTGCTAGATACGATTCTCGGCGCGCCGCCACCTTCGCCCCCGGACGACGTGCCGCCCCTGCCGGAGCGCGGCCCGAGCGGCGAGGTGGTGTCGGTGCGCGAGCGACTGGAGGGACACCGGAGCAATCCCGTGTGTGCCAGTTGTCACGACAACATTGATCCGCCGGGGTTCGCGCTGGAGAATTTTGATGCCCTGGGGGCGTGGCGGACCGTTTACGGGAGCGCTTACGAAGGGGGGGCCCCCGTCGACGCCACGGGGACCATGCCAAGCGGCGTGACGGTCGAGGGCCTCTCGGGTCTGCGTGCGCTGTTGCTGGATCAGCCCGAGCAGTTTGTCGGCACGGTGACCGAAAAGCTCCTATCCTACGCCCTCGGGCGCGTGCTCGAGTACTACGACCAGCCGACCGTGCGCCGGATCGTCCAGGACGCCGCGGCCGAGGAGTATCGCTGGTCGGCGCTCCTGCTCGGGATTGTCGAGAGTCCGGCGTTTCTGATGCGGAACACCCAGGCGGCGGATTGACGGTCCTGGGTTGCGCTGAGCGCCAGCGGTTGTTACGAGCACGTTTGGTTCAGATGACGTTGGTTCAGATGAAGTTGGTTCATATGACAAGGGGACGACGATCATGAATATCACGATGAAATCGCTGCCTCGGCGGACCGTCCTGCGCGGCATGGGTGCGACGTTGGCGCTACCGTACTTGGATGCCATGGTCCCGGCCTTGTCGGTGCTGGCGAAGGCCGCCGCCAAGCCCATCCATCGCTTCCAGGCGATCTATGTGCCGAACGGTATGGCCATGCCGTACTGGACGCCGACGGCGGAAGGAAGCAACTTCGAGCTCACGCCGATTCTCGAGCCGCTGGCGCCGTTCCGGGATCAACTGCTCGTCGTCTCGGGGCTCCGGTCGTCATGGACCCACGTGCACGCGGGCGCCTCCGGGTCGTTTCTGACGGGCGCGGCGCCCGGGAGGCGAACCGAAACGGAGGTTCTGGCGGACACGTCGATCGACCAGATGCTCGCGAGGGAGTTCGGGGCGGAGACGCAGCTGGCATCGCTCGAGCTCACAATGGAACACGAAGCCAGCGCGGGGCAGTGCGGCTCCGGCCTCAGCTGCGCCTACACCCAGACGATCTCGTGGCGCAGCGCCACGCAGCCGCTGCCGATGGAGCACAACCCGCGGGCGGTGTTCGAGCGGCTGTTTGGCGACCCTGGCTTGACGACCCCGGCCCTGCGGCACGAGCGCATGCAGCAGAAGAAGAGCATTCTGGACTCAGTGACGGGCAAGCTGGCGGACCTCAGGCGGAAGATCGGACCGCAGGACCGGGTCAAGGTAAGTGAGTATGCCGAGGCGGTTCGTGACGTCGAACGCCGCATCCAGTTGGCCGAGGCACAGGACGAGATCGATCCGTCCTTGATGGTGGAGGAGCCTCAGGGCACGCCCGAGGTGTTTGAAGATCACCTGAAGTTGATGTTCGACCTGCAGCTCTTGGCGCTACAGACCAACCTGACGCGCGTCATCACGTTCATGTACGGCCGCGAACAGAGCCCTCGCGCGTACCCCCAGATCGGCGTGCCCGATGCGCACCATCCGCTGTCGCACCACGAAAACGTCCCGGAGCGCATCGCGCTGATGTCCAAGATCAACACCTATCACGCCAAGCTCTTCTCCGACTACTATCTGGCGAAGCTCCGCGCGACGGCCGACGGCGACGGCTCGCTCTTGGACCACATGACGATCATGTATGGCACGGGCCTTTCCAACAGCACCATCCACTCAGGCGAGAACGTGCCCATCATCCTGGTCGGCGGCGGGGCGGGACGGATCAAGGGCGGCCGGCATCTGAAGTATCGCAGCGATACCTCCAATGCCAACCTGCTCGTGTCGCTGATGGACAAGTTCGACGTGCCGGTTGAACGGATCGGCGCCAGCACTGGCAGGCTCCCGATCGACGAGAGCCAGATCAAGACGCTCTCCGGGGTGTAACCACCGCGGCTCGGTCTCGGGCGGGGCCAATCCCGCCCGAGACCGTCGGCTCAGAGGAAACACATCAAGTGAAACACATCAAGTATCAAGTAAGGAGAAATGCAATCATGCGGACGAAATCCTGGCGCCGATGCGCGGTTCTACTCGGGCTCGCCATCCTCGTCGTCGCGGCCCGTGGCGCTGACGCACCACTCCCTGACGCGGCTAAGTACGCCGACTGGGGTGCCATGCGCTTGCTGCTCGAGCAGGGGGCGGACGTCAACACCCCCCAGGCGGATGGCACGACCGCTCTCCATTGGGCGGCCTACTGGGATCATGGCGACAGCGCCGAGCTGCTGATTCGTGCCGGTGCTAGGGTCAATGCGGCGAACGATCTTGGCGTCACGCCACTCTGGGCGGCCTCCGAGAACGGAAGCGCGGCTATGGTCCGGACGCTGTTACAGGCTGGGGCGAACCCGAACGCGGCGCTCTCATCCGGCGAGACGCTCCTGATGACGGCCGCGCGCACGGGCAATGCGGACGTCGTCGAACAGCTGCTCGCCAAGGGCGCGGACGTGAACGCGAAGGAACACGCGTACGGCTCACAAACGGCGCTCATGTGGGCGGTGGCGCAGCAACATGCCGATGTCGTCGACGTGCTGCTCGCCCACGGTGCGGACGTGGCTGCCCGGTCGGACGGCTGGACCGAGGTCGTCAAGACCGCGCGCGAGGCTGCGAATCCCGCCTACATCATGGATCTTAAGCAGGGTGGGTACACACCCTTGCTGTTTGCGGCGCGCGTGGGCGATCTCGCCTCGGCGAAGCTCCTCGTGGCCGCCGGCGCCGACGTGAACGACCTAGCGCCCTCCGGCACCAGCGCCGTGGTTGTGGCCGCGCATAGCGGGCATGGAGAGCTGGCCGCCTTTCTGCTCGAGAACGGCGCCGACCCGACCACAGCTGGCGCGGGCTACACGGCCCTGCATGCGGCGATCATGCAGAAGGACGAGCAATTGGTGGACGCGCTCCTCGTCCACGGCGCGAATCCGAACGCCCCAGTTCTGAAGTCCACCCCTGTCCGCCGCGCCAGCGCAGATTTCTATTTCGGCCCCGGATTCGTCGGGGCGACGCCGTTTTGGCTGGCCGCCCGTTTCGGCGTACCAAAGATTATGCGCCGCTTGGCGGAGTACGGCGCCGATCCGCTGGTCGTTCACCATCCTGCGTACTATGATGGAAACGGAATTGGGTACTTTGAAATTGAACTGCCCTTTATCGAGGAGGGGAATACGACGGCGCTGATGGCCGCCGTGGGACTGGGAGGCATTGAATCCGGGCGGTCCCCGCTTGTCGCGGTTGGTGAGCTCGACAGAATTGCTGAAGCTACGCCGGTCGGCCGCCAGGAGCCTGACCCCGTCAAGCAGGCAGCCATCGCGCTCGAGGCGGTCCGGTTGGCGGTCGAGCTTGGGGTCGATGTCAATACCGCCAATGCCGACGGCAATACGGCGCTACACGCCGCCGCGTCCCGCGGGTACGACGCGGTCATCGAGTTGCTCGTCGAGAACGGCGCCACAGTGGCCGTCACCAACAACGAGGGACAGACCCCGTTGGCCTTGGCCATGGACAGCGGGAGGGGTTCGGGGAGGGGCACCGGGGACACGGCGTACGGGCGGAGCGGGGCTTTTTCGACGAGCACCGTCGAGCTGCTGCAGAGACTGGGGGGGAGCCGATAGACGATGCGCTCGCCTCCAGGCGCACCACTGTGTACCAGGACCAGGTAGCCTCGAGCCGTTCGAGGGCGAAGGGCGGACGGGCACAGTAGCGCAGGAGTGGTTCAACGGGCGGTCGTCGTCCGAGCCGTCTGCAACTTGACCAGCCGCGGCCGAACCTCCTCGAAGTCGTGCCTGCACACGCCGGCTCCCTGGATCAGGCTGATCTCGCAGACGTTGCAGCGCACGCACTCCTTGAAATCGATCTCCGGCCCGCGGATCGCCCCGGTCGGGCACCCCTGCTCGCACACCTTGCACACGGTGCACGCCTCTACCCTGCGGATGCGGAACGGCGCGAGCAGTGAACCCAGCGCTAGCGCCGCTCCCAGGGGACATACGTAGCGGCAATAGAAGCGTGGCACCACGATACACGCGGCGAGGAGGCCCACCGCGATGGCCCAGAGCAGCACCGAGCGACTCAGAAAAAACACGGTCCCGAACGGCTCGAAATAGCCGAAGAGGCTGAACTGGAGTCCGAGCAAGGCCGGAGCGAGGACCAGCAGTAGGACCGCGTACTTTACGTACAAGGCGCGGTCGTGGATCACTTGCGACAGGTGGTGGCGGAAGCGCCAGTGCTGCGGCACGATCCGCTCGAGGAGGTCCTGAAGGGCGCCGAAGGGACAGAAGAACCCGCAAAAGACGCGCCCCCACAGGAGCGTGGTTCCCACCGTGAAGGTGACGAACAGCAGAAGGGGAAGGTCGGTGAGATAAACCCCCGGTCCAACAGCAATCCCGGCGATGATGTGCGAGACGGACAGGAAGCCGCCATCGACGAACCCCAGGTACAGCAGGCTAGCGCCCAGCGTGACCCAGCGAAGCGAGCTACTCTTGGTGAAAAAGGCCCAGCTCCCGAGGCCCAGGAGTAGGAGGAGCCGGACCACGCGAGCCCATGAGGTCTCCTCCAGAATCTTTGAGAGCAACGTCTCTTCTTCCTCCTCGTACAAGGAGTCGAACAGCCCGAAATCGCTGGCGGGGACCGTAGGCGTTGGAAGCGTCGGGGCAGTCGGGCCGGAGGAAGGAGCAACGGCATCTGCGGGGACCGTGGGCGCTGCGGACCCCGGTGAGGATTCCTCTTCGGTCGCCAGGGCCTCCGTACCGGCCTCGAGCTCCTCGGGACCGACGCTCGCCGGAGCTGTCTCAGTTACCAACGCCGGCGCTACCGCGACCGCCTCCACCACATACTCGTCGGAGGAGAACTGGCCCAGATTAGGCCGCCTGCCATTAACTTCGGGAAAGGCCCGACCGGGCTCCAGCATGATCGTGAATGGCCGCGTTACATCGAGGGCACGCTCGACCAGCAGGAGGCCAACCCGGTCGAACCGACCCTCGACCGTGCCTCCCGCGGTAGCACTGACCTCGAAAAAGTGCTCAGGAGAGACCCAGACCGTATCATCCTCTTGCACGAAGAAGACCGATTGCGGGCGGAATCCATAGGGAGCGCTTCCGTCCACCCCCAACATCATGAGATGCCCCCCCTCGGCGCTCGCCTTGGCGTACCAATCCCGCACATCCTGGGAGTTGGCGGGACCAAGCAGAATCTCACCCACCGCCTCGTCCCGGAGATAAGCCAGCGAGACGAACAAGGTGGCGAAGCCCCTTTCCAGCGAAACGACCTGTTCGGCCAGACCGCGGCTGAGCATCTCGAGCCAAGAAAGCCGGCTCAGCTCATCCTCGCTGATCGTGCCAATGTAGCTCTCTGGCTCGGCCTCCCCCGGGGGTCCCGATCCCGTCAAGTACGCGATGGCGACTCGTCTGGCCGCGTTGCGGATCCCAGCGGCCATCGCGGCCACGGTGATCGTCGCCCCGGTGATGGCGTCGACGTCCCGCTTCACCCTGAACGGCTCCGTGACGTGCTTCCCGGAGAAGCTGGATTGGAAGCCGGGTCGCGCCAGAAAATCACCCCGGCTGGACCGCAGCGACTCCCAATACTCAATCACACGGATCCCGGTCAGCCTGCCTTCCAGGTCCATTCCCACCAGCACTCGGACGGGCCCATTGAATCCCACGGGCTCTGGGGGGAGGTCGGAGGTGAGGAAGACGTAGCCCACCAGCGCTTCGCTCCCGCTGGATGGGTCCACCCCGAATCCGTGGAAGACGGGGGGGTCTCCTTCCTTGGCCGAGAAGCGCTCCGCCGCCGGCATCACGTCCCTGAGCAGTTCCGCCGTGATCTCCCCACCCTCCTGGCCCACGACGTGCACCGGCCCGAGAGCTGCCACCACCACACCGAGTATCGGCAAACTCTTTAGAACTCTCCGATAGGGAGGCATCACGCAGCTGGCGAATCCGTTCACAGGCGTCCTACCTTCGCGGACTAAATGGGCCCTCGAGGCCCTCTCTTGCTTAGACGTTCCCACACGTTGGCCGAAGGGACGGCGGAGTTGCACCATTTTATAGTTAGCCCCGCGGAATTGAAAGTCTCGGGATCATAAGGTGACGTGGCCCCCAAAGAACCCGCGAGGAGCGGGGGGAGGAAGCTCGAGACACGCGTGGTGGGAGTGCTGTCTCACTGCATCTCGGGGCGGCTGCCCCACCACCATGTCAGGGCGTCAACCGATTCATCAATCGCGGAAACGGAATCATCTCCCGCACGTGCGGCCGTCCCGTTATCCATGCCACCGTACGTTCCAGCCCGAGTCCGAAGCCTGAGTGGGTGAAGGTTCCATAACGCCTCAGGTCGAGATACCAGGCGTAGGTGTCCTCCGGAAGCTTCTCCTCCCGGATCCGCGCCAGCAGCTTGCCGAGATCGTCTTCACGCTGGCTCCCTCCAATGAGCTCACCGTATCCACGCACGAGCAGGTCGTTACAACGGACCGTCCTCGGGTCGTCCGGATTTTCCTTCATGTAAAACGCCTTCACAGCCTTCGGGTAGTCATGGACAAACACGGGCTGATCGAACTGCTCGGTCAGCAACATTTCGTCGGGTACGCCCAAATCGCGACCCCACTCGATCTCACTCCCCTTCTCCTGTAGAAGCGCGACGGCATCCGTATAGGAGATGCGCGCGAAGGACCGGGCAATCGTCTCCAACTCCGAGGTGTCCCGCTCGAGCACCGCGAACTCACGACTACACCGCTCGAGCGTCCTTTCGACGAGGTAACAGACGAGGTCCTCCTGGAGGTCCATGTTGTCGTCCGAGTCGGCGAACGCGACCTCCGGCTCGAGCATCCAGAATTCGGTGAGATGTCGGCGTGTCTTGGATTTTTCGGCTCGAAACGTGGGGCCGAAGCAGTACACCTTCCGAAAGGCGGGGCACGCCGTCTCGACATACAGCTGACCGGTCTGAGCCAAGAAGGCGGGCTCACCAAAATAGTCGGTCTCGAACAGCGTGCCCGCGGACTCACCGATGGAGCCGGTGAGGATGGGTGTGTCGATGCGGACGAAATGCCGATCATAGAAGTAGTCGTGTATGGCCTGCTCCACCTCGTGGCGAACGCGCAGACCCGCGCGCTGGAGGCTGGACCGAAGCCAGAGATGGCGGTGATCCAAGAGAAATTCGACCCCGTGCTCTTTGGGCTGAATCGGGTATTCTTCCGAAGCCCCGAGTAGCTCCATCCGGGTTACGCCCACCTCATATCCCCCGGGTGCGCGTGGCTCCTCCCGTACCTCACCGCCGAGGGCCACAGAACACTCTTGCGTGAGCGACTCCAGCAGCGCCCACGTGTCCGCCGGAAGCTCCTTCTTGAGAAGAACACCCTGCACGAGCCCCGTGCCATCCCGCACGACCACGAAGCCGACCTTCCCATGGCTGCGCGTGCTCTCGACCCATCCGAGAATGGTGACCGACGTCCCTACGTGGTCGCCGAGTGAACCGACTTCGGTCATTCCTTCCTGACTCATTAGCGTGATCCCTGCTGTTGAAGCGTCGTCTTCCTTAGAGTGCTCTCGGCCAACCAATGGACTCATACGGGCGGCAACACACGAGCGAGGTGATCGGCGCTCGGGGCGTGACCGACCGGAGAGTAGTGGCGTTATCCGACCGAGAAAAGCTTCAGCCGCTCCGCGTACCGATGGTCCATCAACACCCTGATCCGCGTGACCCCGTCGCCGCTCAACTCCGGGTCGGTCTCGACAAGAGCCCGGGCCCAACCCTGGGCCTCCAAGAGGAGGCTCTCATCCTTCGTAAGGTCGGCGAACCGCAGGACAAGATCCCGTCCGTGCTGTTGGGCGCCGAAGAGGTCTCCCTGCCCGCGTATACGCAGGTCGGCGTGGGCCACGGCGAAGCCGTCGGACGTGTCTCTGAAGATCTTCAGCCGCTCGGCCGCGGCTTCGCCCGGTTCGGCGATGAGTATGCAGTAGCTCTTCGCGGCCCCACGCCCCACCCGGCCCCTCAGCTGGTGAAGTTGCGACAATCCGAAGCGCTCGGCGTGCTCCACCACCATTACGGACGCGTTAGGCACGTCGATGCCGACTTCGATCACGGTGGTCGCGACCAGTACGTCGATATCCCCCGCAAGAAACGCCCGCATGACCTGGTCCTTTTCCGCGCTGGACCGTTGGCCGTGAATCAGACCGACCCGTCGGTGCTGGAAGGCCTCGGCCGAGAGGTGTTCATACTCTTCGGTGGCGGACCGTAGATCCATCTTGTCCGACTCCTCCACGAGCGGATATACGATGTAGGCCTGGCGCCCCGCCTCGAGTTGCTCGTCCACGAGGCGGTGGACTTCGGCTCGTTTGCTCGGGTAACGGAGCAACGTCTTCACGGGCTTTCGGCCTTCCGGCATCTCGTCGAGAAGGGACAAGTCGAGATCTCCGTATAACGTCATCGCCAATGACCTGGGGATCGGCGTCGCCGACATGATGAGCGTATCCGGTGGAATCTCGCGCTCTCCCAACGCCATACGTTGTCTTACGCCGAAGCGGTGTTGTTCGTCGACCACGACCAAGCCGAGGTTTCGAAATTCGACCGTCTCCTGGATCAGCGCGTGTGTGCCCACAGTGAGTGTAGCGGTACCGTCAGAAAGACCTTTCAACACCTCCTTTCGCTCCGAGGTCGTCAGCTGGCCCGTCAGTATCTGGACGCTCAGGCCAAGAGGCTCCACCAATTCTCTCAGCTTACGTACGTGCTGCTCCGCGAGCAGCTCCGTCGGCGCCATAAGGACCGCCTGGCGTCCACTCTCGGCGGCCAGGAGCATCGCGAAGAGGGCGACGATCGTCTTCCCCGACCCGACATCCCCTTGCAGGAGACGGTTCATCCTCCGCTTGGAACTCATGTCGGCGTAGATCTCGCGGAGGACCCTGGCCTGTGCTCCTGTCAGCTTGAAGGGCAAGGCCTCGTGCAGAGGCCGGATGAGCTCGTTGGTTCGCTCGAACACGAGCCCGGGCTTCATGGCGGTTTCTTGGTAGCGGGCCTGAGCCTGAACGAGCTGGAGGAAGAACAACTCGTCGAACGCGAGGCGCCGGCGGGCGGCCTCCACAGCGCTCAACGAGGATGGCCGATGAAGGGCGCCAAGGGCGTCCGTGAGGCCCGGCAACGAAAACCTGCTCCGCTCCCGCCCGGTGAGATACTCCTCTTCGGCCACCTCCGTCAGGAGCACGTCGAGATTTTTCTCGAAAAGCCCCCGAAAGACCCACTGCGGGACCTCCTCGCTCGCCGGATACGTGGAAAAAACGTGCCCCTTCACCACCTGGGCCGGGGAGTCGTCCGAGGCGCGAGCCAACACCGTGAATTCTCGCGGCTGAAGCTGTCTCCCGTGAAAGAACTTCACACGCCCCGTCACCAGCAGGAGATCCCCTTCGTGGAGCTTCCGCTCCAGCCAGGGCTGCCCAGGCCAGGCGCACGTGATCATCCCCGAATCGTCCTGCAGGACGGCCTGAAAGATGCGAAGGCCCTTACGCGTGGGGATGACACCCTTCGAGCGTATTCTCCCCACGGCCGTGACGTCCGCGCCGACCTCCAGGCGTCCCAACGGCTCGATCGTGGAGGCGTCGTCGTAGCGTCGCGGCACGTGGTAGAGGAGATCGCGGGCGGTCACGATTCCCATCCTACCCAGCTTCTCGGCCCGAACCGGCCCCACTCCCTTCAGAAACTGGACCGGCTTGTCCAGCCTGAAAAAGCTCACTCCTCGAAGACCCCCTCTACGAAATCATCGGAATCGAAGTCGGACAGATCGTCGATCCCCTCTCCGGACCCCACGAGCTTGACCGGTAGCCCGAACTCGTGTTGGAGACCCACCACGATACCACCACGCGCCGTGCCATCCAACTTGGTCAGGATGATGCCAGACAGGTCGACCGCGCCACTGAAGGAGCGCACTTGAGCCACCGCGTTCTGCCCAACCGTCCCATCCAATACGATCAGACACTCGTGTGGAGCCCCTTCACACCGCCGGCGGATCACACGATCGACCTTCTGAAGCTCCTCCATGAGGTTCCGTTGGGTGTGAAGGCGCCCGGCCGTATCCACCAGAACGACGTCCACGTCCCGGGCTTCGGCAGCGGCGATGGCGTCGAACGCCACGGCGGCCGGATCACCCCCCTGTTGGCCCGCGACGAAGTCCGCGCCCACCCTCTCCGACCACACGCGAAGCTGCTCTACAGCCCCTGCCCTGAAGGTGTCGGTCGCCGCGAGCATCACGCTGCGTCCCTCGCCCCGGATACGGTGTGCGAGCTTGGCCACGGAGGTCGTCTTGCCCACCCCGTTCACGCCAACGATCAGGTAGACCGTCGTACCCGTTTCCGCCATCTGAAGAAAGGAAGACCTGGCTGGCTCCAGGATCCGGGCGATCTCATCCCTAAGGGCGCGCTTCAATTCGGAAGCACCCGACACCTTACCTCTGCGCGCGAGCGAATCGACATGATCGACGAGGCGCGTGGTGGCTTCCACTCCGAAGTCAGCAGTAAGAAGGCGCTCCTCCAGTGACTCCAATGACTCGTGGTCGACGCCCCCCACGGCGACTCGGACGTCGGTCAGCGCGAGATCGACGGCCCGTCTCCACAGCCCCTTCTTGTTCCCACCTCCTGGTTTGAACAATCGGGCCATCGTCAATCCCGACCTCTCACGCCTATCGTAGCCCGCCCCGCCGGCGACCGATCCATTCGGCGGAAAGAAGCACGAGGATGAGAAGATACGGACCCGGGTGGGTCCGTAGCGGCGGGCCGAGCCTCACTCTCGTCGGGACCCCTTCGGCCGCATCCGACTCCGCGAGCGAGAGGTCTACCGGCCGGCGGAGAAGTTCGAGGGTGTGGTCCTCACTCTCGATCCGCCCACTCCCGATGGACCCGTCCTCTCCGGGGCGCGTGATCCGATACGAATATTCGGCCACGGGAAGCGCCCTAGTCCGCGCCCGCCCGGCGCCATCCACTACCACCGTGGTATCAAGCACCACCGAGTCACCCAGGGAGAGTGCGAGGCGGACATTGCCTCCGATCAAACCGGGGGCTCGCCACGCCATGGGCTCACCAGAACTCCACACGCGCTTCTCCGGACGTACCGGTGTGGCCCCGTCCTGTGGCGCAGAGGCGAGCAGCCATCCCGCGACACCAGCCCATAACCTACGATACACCTCCCGGTCCGGGCCCTCACGGAACGCCCACCGCCAAAAGCCCGATGCCAGAACGACCGCCCGACGACGCCCTCGGGTCTCGTCCAGCACAAGCCCAGCTTCCATGGGTCCACTCCCCTGTCGCTGGAGCGGGATCGGGGTCGGCACCGTCCCTGGTGTCCGCCGGGGAAGGATCGCGGTTAATGGTGGCAGCCCCGTCAGATCTGCACCGGATAAGCTGGCCGCCAGCGGAGATGGAGGTAGGTCGGGCGTCGCATACCATTCTCCATCCAAGTGGGCCCTAGCCTCCACACCCGAAGCGAGGGCTCCCGGCGGGTCGGACGGAAAGACGATCGATCTGGGAGCCTCGGCGAGCGTCGTCCCAACCCAATCCGGCGCTCCCGCACCGAGGCCGTGAAGCACCACGAAGTCCGCTCCCGAAAGAGCCCCCCGGACCTCGGCCTCATCTACCGGTGGACCGACCTGGGGACCCGAGCCCAGGCGAAGGTACCGGCCCCCACTCAGGCTGAGATATCCGTTGGAATCGAATCCGGTGACCTGCGAGAGTACCGGGAGCAGAAAACGAGGCTCCCAGTCGGGCCAGAGGGAAAGAAGAACCAGACCACCCTCCGCCGGGTCGACTTCCGTGAACGCGGATTTGGCATCGTCGGCCTCGAATCGGTCACCCGGCAAGCTCGCCAGGAGGCGATAACGGAGCCAGCCCGTGTCACGAGGAGGAGGTAGGCGGATCGTCGCGGTAGCGAGAAGGCCAGGCTCAACGGCCAGAACCCCAGCCGACGCAACGAGACGTTCCTCCTCCCACACTTCGACCTGAATCGTATCTCCCGGTTCGGTCCCCTCGGAGAACAGGGCGATCCCAACCGAGAGCGGGGTCCCGGATTCGGCCCGAGTCGGAAGCTCGAAGCGGGCAACCCCCGCGTTTCGGACAGGGGCCCCACTCCCTTCGATCCGAACCCCGAAGGGGGATCGACGCAGACTGAGCTCCGCTTCCACTGGATCGTCGAGTCTGAAATCCGAGAGAACCGTGACGTCCGTGGCTCCTGCTTCAGCCGCCCGGGCGAGAGCGGGCGCGAGTCTCGAGGCAGACGCCAGAGGAAGTAACGTATCGAGGGAATCAAAGGAGACGACCCGCGGAGTTTCGCCAAAAAGCAGGACCTGGGCGCCCCCCTCGGCGAGTTCCTCCGCACGCTCCAACGCCGACACCCAATTCGCGCCACTCGTCGCCGCATCGGCCGACCCACCCGTCGCCGCATCGGCCGACCCACCGGCCGACATACTAGTGGATACGTCCAGCAGGACCCAGCTACCATCGGCTCCGCCGCTTCGCGGACCTCCGGGCAGCCGGAGATCCCAGAGCAAGAGAAGTACCAGCACGAGGATCGAGGCGCGGATGGTGCCGAGGAGCCTCCGGCCGGGGATCGGGAGCTCGCGGCGCACGTAGATCCACGCGGCGAATCCCCCCGCGCCGGCCACCAGAATTACAAAGGCCAGCCAAGAAAGGGTCACCGCACTCCTGCGTCCGGCGCGTCACCCTCCCCGAGGACGTTCATGGTAAGCCGAACCTCCCACGGAAGAGGAAGCCGGTCGAGAAGGCCGACGCGAGCACGGCTCTGTGCCTCCCACTCCTCCCACTGCTCGGTTGGAACCGGGTCGCCTGGCGGCAAATCGACGGCGAGCGGATCCCTTGGACCACCGTTATACCGCATCTCATAGTGGAGGTGGGGGCCTGTCGCGAGACCCGTCATCCCGACGTACCCGATGACGTCACCCTGTTCGACACGGCTGCCCACCGATGTTCCGGTGGCGAAACGACTCATGTGGGCGTATCGCGTGCTCCATCCGTTCGGATGGCGAACCAGGATCGTGTTGCCGTAGGTGCTCTGCATGCCCCGCTCGATCACGACGCCGGTTCCGGTCGCCTGCACCGGAGTCCCGGTCCCAATCGCGTAGTCCACACCCCGATGCGCCCGCCATGTCTGCAACACCGGATGGAACCGGCTGTTGCTGAAGCCGCTGGAAACCCGAGCGCTGAGTGTGATCGGGCTGCGAAGGAACGCCCGCCGCACGGACTTTCCGTTCTCGTCGTAATACGTGCCGTCCCCGTCTCCGTTGGGGTCGAACCAGCTGGCCAAATAGGAGCGCCCACGGTTGACCAGCTCCGTGGAGAGCACGTGCCCGACGCGCATGGTTCCGTCCGGGCGAACCGCCCGTTCGTAAGAGAACCGGTAAAAGGCTCCAGGCCAGATGTCCCGTTCGAAGTCCACCTGCCACTGGTAGATTTCTTGGAGCTCTAGAATGAGCTCGGAGCGGTCCGCGGAATTGACTGTTTCCAAGCCCTCGGTCCCGTAGACGTCCAACCAAAGTGACGACTCGATCTCGCCGGACGCCCACACGGTATCCGTCACCACGGGCGTTGTCATCACACTCGAGGTCCAGCCGACGGGGGACGGCGTCATGCGAACGGTCAGGTCCGCGTCGACAGCGACATCGACGGCCCGCAACTCGGAAGGCTCCGCTGTGAGCCAGCGGAATGCCACCTCGGTACCAGGGCGCAGACGGCGAGGATTGGCACGCTCCCTCAACGCCAGGATCAAGCCGTACTGGCCGCTGGCGTCCAGCACGCCCTCCAGGAGCTCGCCGAGCGTCTCGTCCTGCTTCAGCGCTCGAAGCTCGACCCGCTCCGGTGCGGTCGCGAAGACCGGTGCCACGAGGCCCACCGTGGGCACCTCTTTCCCCGAGAACAGGACGAACGCCAGGCTTGAGGCCATTACTCCGAGGACCCCCATGAATCCCAATATCTTGGAGCCCGAGCCCACCCTGCCTCCTTTCTTATTCGTTACCGCCAGTAGCCCGTGTCCATACGGACCCACGTCTCTGCCGCGCTTCTCCCGCTTTTCCCGCTTGTCCCGCCACACGGCCGGTCAGTCCATCTGCCGGCGGATGAACGTGGGAACGTCCAGCTCGCCGATCTGTTCGCACGTCACAACCCGCTCCGGCGGTCGAGGAAGCGGCACCACATCAAGCGCTCCCCCACCAGCCACCGCCACCTGCTGCCGGGGCTCAGCCACCTGCGGGAACGGTTGAGCCTTACGCTGAGGCAACGGCGACGGGGTCTGCCTTCCGAAGTCCGGCCGAATAACATCGTCGAAGCCGGTGGCGATCACCGTAACCCGAATCTGTCCCTCCAGCGCCGGATCATGGACCGCGCCAAAAATGATCTCCGCCTCATCTCCGGCCTCTTCTTGAATAATAGTTGATATCTGGTGCACTTCGTCAATGGCGAGATCCATCCCCCCCGTGATGTTGATCAGCACGCCCTGTGCACCCTTGATGGAAACGTCGTCCAGCAGCGGTGAAGAAACAGCCTCTTGAGCGGCCTCCTGCGCCCGGTTGTCTCCCTCTCCGAATCCGGAACCCATGAGGGCTGGCCCACGGCAAGCCATCACGGTTCGAACGTCCGCAAAATCCACGTTCACCTCGCCCGAAACCCGGATTAGATCACTAATACCTTGTGTGGCGTGTAGGAGCACCTCGTCCGCCTTCTTCAAGGCCTCCCGGAATGAAGTCCCCCGCGGCACCACGGACAAGAGGCGGTCGTTCGGCACCACGATCATCGTGTCGACGGTCCTGCGAAGCTCCGCGAGGCCCTGCTCGGCCTGCCGCTCCCTTTTCTTCCCCTCGAAGGAGAAAGGCTTCGTGACGATGCCGATCGTGAGGGCACCCATTTCGCGAGCGATTTCCCCAATGATGGGGGCGGCTCCGGTACCGGTTCCGCCTCCCATGCCCGCCGTGATGAACACCAAGTCGGCCCCCTCCAGCACCCTGCGGATCTCGTCCTGGCTCTCGGCAATGGCCTGCCGGCCGACCTCTGGCCGTGCGCCCGCACCCAGTCCGCGAGTCAGTTTCTTGCCGACCTGAAGTGTGACCTGTGCCCGGGAGCCCTTCAGCGCCTGGGCATCCGTATTGGCGCTGATGAACTCGACACCCTCCAAGTCCTCGTCGACCATTCGGTTGACTGCGTTTCCGCCGGCTCCTCCAACTCCGACCACCTTCATCCGGGCCGTTTGGAGTGGAGTGTCCTCGAATTCGAAAATCATCATTATTTGGCTCCCATGAGTGGATGGTAACACTAGAAAAATTCCTTGAGCCACGACCAGACCTTGGACACCAGGCCGGACGTGAGTGTCGATGCGCCTTTCCCACTTTCGTCGTACCGGTCGGCGCCATACAGCACGAGTCCTGCAGCCGTCGCGAACTTCGGCCTTCCAACGGAATCGGCCAGCACCGTAAGGCCTTCCCCCGGGATGCCGCTGCGTACGGGTGCCGCGAACACCTGCTGGGCCAGCTCCACGGTCCCATACAGCGTCGACGCCCCGCCGGTGAGCACGATACCCGCACCCAGCTTGCTCAGCAGGCCCTCGCGCTCCAGCTCGGCGTTAACGAGGCCGAACATCTCGTCGAGACGTTGCTCGACGACGTGGGCAATCAGTTCGCGAGCGACTTGCCGCATCTGCCCCGGGCTCGGGCCCGGCAACTCCACCGTCTCCTGGGGATCCACGAGCTGGGCGAACGCCACGCCGAAGTGCTCTTTGGCCCGCTTGGCCTCCGCAAAGGGGATCGACAAGCCCCTCACGAGATCGTTGGTGATCGTGGTCCCTCCAAAGGGGAGGACCGCGAGATGTCGGAGCTCGCCGTCGCAATAGACTGCGAGGTTGGTCGTACAGGCGCCGAGCTCGACCATCGCAACGCCCACTTCCTTCTCATCTTCCGTGAGGACCGACCGGGCCGCCGCGAGGGATTCGAGCACCAACTCCTGAACCCGGTAACCTGCGCGCTGGACCGACTTCCTGATGTTCTCGGCGACGGATGAGGTGCAGGTCACGAGATAGACCTCGGCCTCGAGCCTCGTGCCCTCCATCCCCAGCGGATCCTTGATCCCAGGACGGTTATCCACGATGTAGTCCTGGGGAATGGCGTGCAGGAGCTCACGATCGGGCGGATGGGCGACGGCGCGGGCCACCTCGTGAACACGTTCGAGGTCGAGGGAAGAGATCTCGTCATCGATTACGGCGACGACGCCCGGAGACGTGGTTGCCCGGACATGCTCGCCACTGATGCCGACATACACCCGATCCACCTTCGCGCCGGCCATGAGCTCGGCCTCTTCCATGGCCTCTTTCACGGATTTGGTAGCATCTTCGATATGTGTGACGACCTTTCGCATCGCCACGCTCGGAGCCTGTCCGACCCCGAGAATCTTGAGGTCCCTTCGCAAGAACGGGTCTTCATGGACCCCCGCGATCACCGCTAAGGTCTTGGTCGTGCCGAGATCGACGCCAGCGATCAGAATCGAGTGCATCTAGCGATCCCTCCGCTGGGCTGACGCCTCGGCATGCGGCTCGGTATACCCAACAACCACCTGATCCTCGAACCGGAGATCGAGGACGGCCGCTCTTCGATCGGGGCGGCGTAGAATGGCGTCTTCCACTACTGTGAGACCGTCACGGAGCCGCGGGTGTGAGAGGGGTGGACGGAATCGAAGGAGAAGGTCTCCGCGCACCACGGCGGTTGCGTCACCGCGATCGTCAATCGCCATTTCCGAGACCGCGGCCAGAAAGGTGGGATCATCCGCCGCGAGCCGGTCCGCCTCCATCGCCAATACCCTCAACTGGGTAGGCGAGAGGGCCCCACCCCCTCCAGCCCTGATCAGGATCGGGAGGTCCAGGCGGTGCTCGACCGGGTCCAGCGGGAGCACCTGGCCATCTCGGTCCACCGGTTCGAGCACCGGACTCGCCACGAATCCGACCGGAGTCCGCTCCTCAATCGTGATGACCAGGGTTCCCGGGAGCTCGGCGGTTACGCGGGCGTGCCGGATCAATGGGTGCCGCTCGAGACGCAGCTCTATCGACGTCAGATCGTCGAACACGCTCGCGAGCGGTGAAATTGCCGCGGTGGCCAAGACCTGTTGCTCCTGGAGGAGGTGAGTTCCGGAAACCCTGTAATCGCGGGCCCGGAAAAACTCCAGTTCGGCGAGGGCATCCGGAAGCCAGTCGGCAGCCAGCGCGACACCTCCCGCAACCAGTCCCCACAGCGTGACCCGGAGCAGCTTACGCATCGGCCACCTCGAGGCGTGCAGCGACTTCATGAGCCACGAGGTCGATGGACCCCGCGCCCATCGTCAGGAGGAGGTCACCCGACGCGAGTTCCTTTATGACGGTGTCCGCCATCGTGTTCACGTCGGCGTGATAACGTACGTGGCCGCCTGCACGCCCAGCTGCGAGTGCGACCATCTCGCCCGTTACACCCTCAATGGGATCCTCGCGGGCTGGGAACACGTCGGTGACCCAGATCGAGTCGGCTGCCACAAGCGCCTGCCCGAACTCATCGGCGAAATCTCGTGTGCGTGTGAACAGGTGCGGTTGAAAAACGGCCACAATCCGCCGGTCCGGGTGGGCGCCCCGCGCGGCTGCCAGGGCAGCCTGGATCTCCGAGGGGTGATGTGCGTAGTCGTCCACGATCAGGATCCCCCGCACCGACCCGACCGTTTCGAATCTCCTCTCGACACCCTGATAGGTCGTGAGCCCGTCGCGGACGGTGCCCCAGTCCACCCCGAAGCACCGAGCCGCAGCTGCGGCGCCCAGCGCATTTTGCAGATTGTGAACTCCGGGCACCGGAAGTCGGAAGGTCCCGCGGTCGACTCCCTCGTCGATCACCCGGAAGTCCATGCCGGCCGCGCTAACCTTGACGTCGACCGCGCGCACCTGCGCACCCGCTCTCAGACCATAGGTACGCACCCGAGATTCAAGGCCCGTGACGAGCCTGCTCGCCCCGTGATCGTCCGCGCAGATGACGGCCGAGCCGTCTGGCAGGAGCCCATCGAGGAACTCCTGAAAAGCCTTCATGACACCTTGAAGGGCACCGTAGGTATCGAGGTGGTCCGCCTCGACGTTGGTCACCACGGCCACCGCAGGCTTCAGCTCCAAGAAGGATCGGTCGTATTCGTCCGCCTCGACCACATAGAGATCGCCACCACTACGAAGGTTACCGCCCCAAGCGGACACACGGCCGCCGACGAAGCCGGTCGGATCCATCCCTGCCGCCGTGAGGATCTCCGTCGCCATCGCCGTCGTGGAGGTCTTGCCGTGTGTACCCGCGACCGCCAGCACCCGACCCTGATTGACCCACTGGCCCAGGGCCTCCGCTCGCTTGAAGACCGGAATCCCACGTTGGAGCGCCTCCTGTACCTCTGGGTGGTCCTTTGGGACCGCCGCGCTGACCACGAGGGCAGCCGCCCCCTCTACGTGACTCGCCTCGTGCCCCTTGTGTATCTGTACGTCCAGGGTCCGGAGCCTGTCCGTGCTCGACCCCGGCCGTAGGTCACACCCCGAGACGTTTCCTCCCCGTTTCACGAAGAGCTCGGCCAGCGCGCACATGCCGGCACCCCCTACCCCCATAAAGTGCACCCGCCCCTCGTTCGAGAGCCGGTGCAGATCCCGCTCGCCCACGAAGCTCGACTCCGGATGAAGTGCGATCATCGGATATCCCCCGGCTGGGGATCCGCGAGAAGGCCCACGATCTCGCGGACGATGAGGGACGTGGCGTCCGGCCGGCTACGCTCCCTTGCGAGCTCACTCATCGTGGCAAGCAGCTGACCGTCCTCCGCCAAACGGGTGATCGCCCGCCACAGCGCCCCCGCCGTGAGTCCCTCCTGCTCCAGGTGAACGGCCGCGCCCGCCTGTTCGAGGGCTTGGGCATTAAGTGCCTGGTGGTTCGCAGCCGCGCTGGGGAGCGGTACCAGGATGGCCGGCACTCCCCATGCCAAGAGCTCCGCCGTTGTCATGGCGCCCGCCCGCGACAGCGCGAGATCCGCAACCCCCAGAACCCGCGGCATGTCCTCAATGTATGGAACCGCTCGGACCCATGGCGGATCTCCGAACGCGGAAAGCTCATCGACGATCGAGGCGTGATGGGCCGGACCCGTCATCCAGAGAAGCTGCCATTCATCCAGGGGCGCATGTTCCCCCGCAGCTACGGCCCGGGCGGCTTCGAGCATCAGCTCATTCAGCGCCAGAGATCCTTGGCTTCCACCGATCAGCAGCAGGAGGCTCCGTTGTGGCTCGAGACCCATACCGAGAAGAACATCGCGCCGGTCGGGCACGTCCTCAGGAAGGGCTCGGATCGGACATCCCGAAACCCGTGCCACCTTCCGCACACGGGCGGGTAATTCCGCCAACGCTTCGGCAAAGGCGAGGTGTACCTGCGCTGCCCATCGCGACAAGAAGCGAGTTGTCACTCCAGGCCACGCATTCTGCTCCTGGAGCACCAGCGGTGTCCCCATGACGGCCGCCACCAATCCCGCCGGCGCCCCAGCGTACCCGCCCGTCACCACGACCAGCTCCGGACGGACACGACGGTGGACTCCAACCGTGGTCGCGAGCGAGGAGGCGAGAGCAAAGGGAACTCCGAGATTCGACCACCACTCCCCACGCCGGACCCCTCGCACGGGAAGGAGGTGGTGGTCCAGCGACCGCTCGGGGAGCACCCGAGCCTCGATGCCCCTACGTGCACCGAGGAAAAACGGCCGCGCGTCCGGACGTTGCCGCACGAGTTCGTCCGCGAGTGCCAGAGCCGGATAGAGGTGGCCCCCGGTGCCGCCTCCGGCGAAAACCACGACTGGACCCTCATGCACGGGCCCTCCTTCCCATGGGACGGGGCCTCTCGCTCGCCCGAGAGATGCTCATGAGAATGCCCAGCGATGCCAGCGTGACCACCAGGTGTGAGCGTCCGTAGGAGATCAGGGGTAACACCAAACCCGTGGCCGGCACCAAACGGAGTCCCACGGCCATATGAAGGATGGCCTGCATGGCAATCATGCTGGTCAGCCCAACCGCCAACAGCTGTCCAAAGAGGTCAGGAGCACGGGCGGCAACACGAAAACCGATCAAGACCAGGAACAGGTAGAGGAGTACCATCGTCGTGACGCCGATCAGTCCCCATTCCTCTCCGATCATCGCGAAGATGAAATCATTGTGGGCCTCCGGAAGAAATCCGAACTTCTGCCGGCCCTGTCCGAACCCCACGCCGGCGACGCCGCCTGAGCCGAACGCAAGAAGTGACTGGTGCACCTGGAAGCCGGCGCCCGCCGGATCAGCGGAAGGGTCCAGGTACGCAATCACGCGGCGAGCCCGGAAGGCGACGTCCAACTGGCTATACAGGACCGGAGCCGCGAGCAGACCCAAGAAGAAGAAGTGGGTCAGTCGAGCTCCCGCCACGTAGACGACCAGGCACCCGATCACACCCAGGAGCAACGCGGTCGACAAATCCGGCTCGAGCGCGATCGGCACCATCAGCGCCGCCCATACGAGGAGGAACGGAACCAGGCCTCGGCTCAAGCTCGAGAACTCCTCCTGCTTTCGAAATGCGCGTGACGCCGTCCAGACGACGACGGCGACCTTGGCCAACTCCGACGGCTGAAGGCTCAGGCCGCCAAAGCGGATCCACCGGCGTGCCCCTTTGGTCAAGGGCGCGATGGCCTCGGTGCCCGGCACGATCACGATCATGAGCAGGAGCCACACGACGATGACCATCGGCAATGCGAGCCGTCGCCAAAGGTCATGTGGGATCCACGCGCACACGCCGAGAACGGCCAAGCCAACCGCCGCTCCTGTCGCCTGTCGAAGCACGTAGTAGTAATCCGGGTAGGCCTGTCCCTGGGCGAGAAAGGCACTGGCGGAATAAAGTGTGACCATTCCGAGAGAGAGGAGGAGAAGCGTGAGCGTCATGATCGCGGCGGGCTCCCATCCACTTCCTATGCCTGTGATGGGCAGGGCCACAGGCCCACACGGAGAGACGTCCACGGGTCGGGCCATCAGTGCTCGGCGTCCTCCGAAGAGGCTTTGGCCAACGTCGTAAAGCGGGCACCACGCTCCTCGTAGCTCGTGAACATGTCATAGCTGGAGCAGGCCGGTGACAACAGGACGGTGGTCCCTGGGACCGCACGTTGGGCGGCGGCCTCCATGACCCCGTCGAAGCCTCCAGGCAATAGCTCGACTTGCACATGACCGTCCAGAGCCTGGAAAATGCGTGGCCCAGCCTGGCCGAATGCCAGCACACGGGCGTCGGCATTCGAGAGCGCCGCAACCAGCTTCGAGAAGTCCTCGCCCTTGTCCCTTCCACCGAGCAGGACGAGCAGCGCCCCGTCGAAGCTGTTAATGGCGGACCGAGCCGCGGCCAGGTTCGTCGCCTTAGAATCGTTGACCCACCGGACACCCTTGGCCTCGGCCACCTTCTCGGTACGGTGCGGAAGGGCCTTGGCCGTCGCCAGACCCTGTCGAATGGATCCCGTGGAGGCGCCAGCCAGCCCCGACACGATGGACGCGGCCAGGGCGTTTTCAAGGTTGTGAGCTCCCTGAAGGGCGAGGTCCTCGACGTGGCCCAAAGGCTCCACCGCCCCGGACAGGTCTAACGTCAGCGTATCACCGTCGAGGTAGGCACCTGGACGGTCACTGCTCGCCCTGCTGAAGTAGAAGTGACGGCCGGGAATACCCTGCGCGAGAGCAGCGACGGCCGGGTCTCCTCCATTCAACACCCACCGGCTGCTGTCATCGGCGTTAAGAAAGAGGTTGGCCTTGTCGGCATAGTAGGATTCCACGGTTGGATACCGGTCGAGGTGATCCGGAGCGAGATTAGTCATCACGCCGATGTCCGGCTTGAACTGATCGATCGCGGCCAACTGGAACGAGCTCATCTCCACGACATACCACGCCGGGCGTTGCTCTCGGAGTGCGAGCTCGGAGGCAGGCGGGCCGAACGCGGCGCCGATGTTCCCGCCTAGAGCCACTTCGAGGCCGTCCTCTTCGAGCAGATGCGCCACCAAGACCGCCGTAGTTGTCTTGCCGTTCGTTCCGGTCACGGCGATCAGTGGACCATCGAAGAACCGAAAGGCGAACTCAGGCTCTGAGATCCAACGTACCCCCCGTTCGCCGAGCTCCTTGAGCACAGGAGCGTCTGGGCGGATGCCCGGACTGACCACGACCGTAGTGGCGCCGGCGATGTGATCGACCGGGTGTTCTCCCAGATCGACCTCGGCTCCGAGCGCTCGGAGCTCGGCTCCACGAGCAAAAGTTGCGGCGTCAGTGCGCAAATCCGAGACATGGACTTCCCCTCCCTTTTCGAGTGCTAACCTCGCCGCCGCCCATCCGGACGCGGCTAAGCCGACAACGGCAACCATTTCGCCTTCCAGCGTGTTCAAAACGTTTGGTCCTCACCGGATCTTGAGCGCGCTGAACGCGACCATCGCGCACAGAATTCCCATGATCCAAAAACGGACGACGATCTTGCTCTCCGGCCATCCCAACTGCTCGAAGTGGTGATGGATCGGGGCCATTCTGAAGAGTCTTCTACCAGAGCCGTGCTTCCTTACCGTGTACCGGAAGTATCCGACCTGGAGGACCACCGAGAGCACCTCCACGACGAAGACACCCCCCACGATCGCCAGCAGAAACTCCGCTTTGAGCAGAATGGCCATGACCCCGATGGCACCGCCAAGAGCGAGCGACCCCGTGTCGCCCATGAAGACCTCTGCGGGATGTGTGTTGAACCAGAGGAATCCGAAGCAGCCACCTGCCAGAGCGAGCGCCAGTACAGCCAACTCCCCCGCGCCGGGCAGGTAGAAGAGCCCCAGGTACGCGGAGCTGTCCACGCGGCCCAGTAGATACGCGAAGACCGCGAACGTGGACGCGGCGATCGCCAACAAGCCGGCGGCCAGCCCGTCGAGTCCATCGGTAAGGTTCACCGCGTTCGCGCTGCCCGAGATAACGAACCCGACGAACAGCACGTAGAGCCACGGATGGAAAACCAACGCGATGTCGGAAAAGAACGGCACCATGGTGTGGTTCGGGGGCACAGGCGAGATCGGACGGAGGAGAAGGAAGAGCCCCAGGCCGAGTCCGAACGTCCACTGCCCCAACATCTTATATCGGGCGATCAGGCCCGCAGTCCGCCCTTGAACGACCTTGAGATAGTCGTCCATGAAGCCGAGGGCGCCCATCGCCACGAAGGTCAGCAGCGCGAGTACCGTATACCAGTTGGTCAACTCGGCCCATAGGAGCGTGGAAACGCCCGCCGACATGACGATCAGGGCTCCGCCCATCGTCGGTGTCCCGGCCTTGGGAAGATGGGTCGCCGGCCCATCCGCGCGCACCACCTCGCCAATCCGGAACCGCTTGAGCCCACGAATGGTCATCGGCCCCAGCACGAAGGCGAGCACGAGCGACGTCACGAGCGCTCCGGCAGCGCGGAACGTGATGTAGCGGAAGACATTGAACACGTTGTAGACGTCGGCCAGATCCGGGAGCAGGTGATAGAGCATCAGGCTTCGACCCCGTGGGGCCCCGTTAGCGATCCACCGAAGTCGTTCTCGAACAGCGGGATCAGACGCTCCAACGCCACACCCCGCGACGCCTTCATCAGTAGGACCTCGTCACCAGCAAGCCTTTCGCGGAGTTCCTGGTAGGCTTCGAGCGGGTCCATTACGGAAAGGATCGTCGACCCGCCAGAAGGAACGCCCCCGCCCTGGGCATCTGGATCGGGCCCCACAACCCCCTGGGGTTCTGCCGGCGGGGACTCTGCCGACCGGGCGCGCGAGGCGGCCCGGGCGAAGTCACCCGTGGCGACAAGCAGGTCCAACCCGAGCGCGGATGCTTCGTCCAGTAGCACCGTGTGGAGTTCCTCGCTACGTACCCCCAGCTCGAGCATGCTACCGAGGACCGCCACCTTGGTCCGCCCGGGCTCGATGTCCACCAGCAGATCCAACGCAGCCCGTAGACTCTGCGGGTTCGCGTTGTAGCAGTCGACGATGAGTGTGAGTCCGCCGATCCGCCTGATCTCTCCACGCATGGAACCCGCTTCGACCCGGCCGACACCGCGGGCTGCTTCGGCGGCAGGGACGTCCAGCAGCTCGGCTACCGTGAGTGCGAGGAGGGCATTCTGGACCGAGTGGCGTCCCGGGACCCGGAGGTGCACAGGCTCCCCACGCCAGACGAAGCTCCAGCATCCCTGCTCATCCATCGATGCGTCGTCCGGACGATACTCGGTGTCCGCGCCGGTACCGAGGCCCACGACCAGAACGTCACGGGGGATGCGGCCGGCGTATTGGGAGAGGATGGCCGGCTCCTCGCCCACGATCGCCCTACCGTCTTCCGGAAGTCCCCGCAGGAGGTCGAGCTTTTCTTCCAGCACGCCTTCGAGGGACTCCAGCTTCTCGATGTGGGTCTCTGAAACGGTCGTCACGATACCGATTTGGGGTTCAGCGATCCGTGTGAGAGCAGCGATCTCCCCCGGCTCGTTCGTACCCATTTCGAGTACGACGACCTCGGCGTCATCGGGCGCGTCGAGCAGCGTCAATGGCAGACCGACTCGATTGTTCAGGTTTCCGGGTGTGGCGTAGACCCGGCGCGAGCCCTCGATGGCTGCCCGGGTCAACTCCTTGGTCCCGGTCTTTCCTGATGATCCGGTGATGCCGACCACAACGGCGTCGAGGCACCTCCGGCGATATAAGGCGAGTTGTCCCAGCGCCAGCAGCGTGTCTTCCACGGGATAGACACAGGCGCCGTCCGCCTCGACGGGGCGGGCCACCACGGCGCCCTGCGCTCCCCGACCGAGGGCGTCGGACACGTAGTCGTGCCCGTCGAAGTTGTCCCCGTACAGAGCAACGAACAGGTTCCCCTCACGAGTCGTGCGACTGTCCGTCGAGATGCCTGTGAAGATGAGGCTGCAGTCCTCATGAGGTGCGACGTGCAAAGCGGTGGTCACCTGCTCGTCCGTCCATTCGAAGGGAGGGTTCACGCCACTTCTCCCGCCCGGCCGAGCTGCTCTTCGACGATCACCCTCTCGTCGAACGGGTGCGGCTCGGTGCCGATGACCTGATACCGCTCGTGTCCCTTTCCGGCGAGCAGCACAAGGTCCCCAGAGCGACCCTGGGCGAGCGCGTAGCCGATCGCCTCACGACGGTCCGCCAACCGCTCGAACGGCGAGCCGTTCATCCCCGGTACGATGTCATCGATGATGGATTCCGGATCCTCCGTCCGGGGGTTGTCGGACGTGATCACGACCAAATCCGCCACTTGCGCGACGGCCCGAGCCATCTCGGGCCGTTTTCCGCGGTCCCGGTCACCGCCCGCACCGAATACGACGATCAGACGCCCGGAGGTGAGCGGGCGCATCGTGGTCAGAACGCGACGAAGCGCGTCGGGCGTATGCGCGAAGTCGATCACGACCGTAAAAGGCCTCCGCGCCACCACCTCGAGTCGGCCGGGAATCTGGGGTACGCTGGCGAGCCGGTCCGCCACGGACTCGAGGGACATGCCGGCGACCGCGCCTACACCCGCCGCCGCCAAACAATTTTCGATATTGAAGCGGCCGATGAGCGGAAGGTCGACGTCGACCTTGCCCGCTGTGCCTCCCATACGGAACCTGGTTCCGGCCGAACCCGGTTCGATCATCTCCGCACGTAGGTCGGCCGGTTCGTCGATGCCGTAAGTAACTGTTTGGCGCCCTCGGAGGGGCAAATTTTTCCAGTGTGCGTCGTCGGCGTTGACGACCACACATCCTCCCTTCTTCATCAGATTGAGAAGGTGGGACTTGGCCTCGAAATACGCGGCCATGTCAGTGTGATAATCGAGGTGGTCCTGGGACAGATTGGTGAACACCACCGCATCGAAACGCACCCCGTCGAGGCGCCTCTGTTCGAGTGCGTGAGAAGAGGCCTCCACGGTTACCGACGCAACGCCCTCCCCAGCCAGATCGGCCAACCAGGTGGAGATGGCAACGGGGCCCGGCGTCGTGAGCCCTTGCGTCCCTTCCCTCACCGAGCCGTCAGGTTCGATGAGCCCAAGCGTGCCCACCGTCGCCGAGGCACCCCGGGAGCCGAGGAGGTGCTGCGCGAGTAGAGTTGTGGTCGTCTTCCCGTTCGTGCCAGTCACCCCGACGGTGAACAAGTCGGACCACGGAAAACCGAGCACTGCGTCCGCGGCCAAAGCGGCGGCCAGGCGGCCATCCGATACCTGGACCTGCGGAATCTCGACCTCGGGAACGTGCCGCTCCACCACGGCTGCGGCCGCACCCATCTCGGCGGCTTGAGCCACGAAGCCATGGGCGTCCCAGGCAGACCCGCGCCACGCCAGGAAAAGGTTGCCGGGCTGGACCGTGCGCGAGTCCTGCGTCACACCGGAAATTTCCACGTCACTCGAACCGTGGATCGCTTCGATGAGGCCGGCGGCCTCAAGGGCGGCGGTGACCACCTGGAGAGCGGACGAAGGACTAGTCATCTCCGCTCTCCCCCATGGACGCCACCCGCACTGTGTCGCCCGGGCTCACGATCGAGCCGGCCTTGGGCACCATTCGCCTCACCACGCCCGATCCATCCCACTCAACCCGAAGCCCCGCCTCGTGGATGTGCCGCGCCGCCGCCCGAACGGGGAGTCCCAAAACATCCGGAACCCTCACTACGGTCCTATCCTCGGACAGCACGGACTCACGCCATGCGGACACGTTGGACCCTTGAATCGCAGTCGACCCTGGATTCTCACCCAGGAGGAGTTCTGCAAATCGCGCCACGACGGGCACCTCACCACCGCTACCCTTCCGTGGCGTAACGGCGAGCTCTTGAGCATGGGCGACCTCCACGAGGGCCCGGCGATCGATGGGTGTCTCCCGGGCCGCCAGAATGGCTTCCATCGTGGCCCGCGTTACCGGAGCCGCGGTGGATCCGCCGTAGTAGGCCCCGTGGGGACGGTCCAACTTGACCATGACCACGAGCTGTGGGTCTTCGGCGGGGAAAAATCCGACGAACGAAGCGAAGTACTCCCCAGTTTGGTACGCCCCCCCCGAGAAGGCGCGCGACGTACCGCTCTTGCCTGCCACCTTGAAAGTGCCGAGGCGGGCACGCGTCCCTGTTCCGTCTTCAACGACGTCGACAAGCACATCGGCCACCTCGCGCGCCACACCGGGCGAGACAGCCGTTCGGACCACGCGGGGCTTGAAGCGGGTTGTGACCTTGCCGTTGGAATCCCGGAACTCCCTCACGAGCCGGGGCTCCATGAGCCGACCCCCATTCGCCAAGGCTCCATAAGCCATGGCCATCTGGAGGGGTGTCACGGAAATTTCATATCCCATCGCGAGAGAAGCCGGGGACTGCCCGCTCCAACGCTCCGGACGGCGCAGGGTGCCTCTCGCCTCACCGGGAAGGCCGATCCCGGTGGGGGCCCCGAGCCCGAAATCGCGGAGGTTCTGGTACTGGACCGCGGGACTCATGGCCTGGGCCGCTTTCGCCACGCCCACGCTCGAGGAAATCTGCAACGCCCGCGCCAGCGTCATGGGGCCGTGCTCCTTGTTTACGTCCTCGATCGTCCGTCCGGCCACGGTCCACGAGCCGGATTCCGTGTCGACCACATCGTCGAGGGACACCAGCCCATTCTGCAAAAGGCCGGCCACAGTGAGCGGTTTGAGGGTGGAGCCGGGCTCGTAAGGAGTGTTGATCGCCGACAAGGCGTTCGTGAACTCATCGCGAATGGACACCATGGCGAGAACATCTCCGGTGCCCGGATCCGTGATGAGGAGATCTCCACCTCGAGCCTCGGTCTCTCGAATGGCCTCCGCCAATGCCTCCCGCCCAATCTCCTGCAGGTCCACATCGATGGTTAGAACGACCTGGCCACCCTCCCGTGGTCCTTCCACGAGGACGCTCTCCCCCGGGATCGGCCTGCCTGTGGGGTCTCTCGCCAGGACCGCCTGGCCGACGCCTCCCCGGAGGACGTCGTCGTACGCCTGCTCGACACCCCCGGACCCTTCGCCGTCCCGCACGATCCCGAGAAGACCCCTCGCCAGGTCACCTTGGGGATAGAATCGGCGGTGCTCACGCTCGAGGTACACACCACGAATGTCGTCGAGTGTTTCTCGCACCGAGGGCGGAAAGGCCTTCGGGAGGACCCGCCAGGGTTTCGACGACGTCGTAGCCTCAACTACGACCCCCTCGTCCAGTCCTAGTATCTCGGACAAGAGGCGTGTCACCGCCTCCACGTCTCGGAGCTCTCTCGGCGCGACGCTCACCCTGAAGGTTTCACGACTGATGGCCAACTCGACACCCGAACGGTCGAGCACCGATCCCCGAACTGCGGCGATCTCCACGCTCGTGTGATGCTGGCGTGCCGCCTGCTCCCTCCAAAAGGGACCTTGGGCCACTTGTACCTGGGCGGCTCTGGCAACGATCAGGCCTCCACTCAACAACCAGCACGTGAGAAGCACCCTCCGACGCACCTTCACCCTGGTCTCCATCACGCGTCTTCGGCGTCTCATTGGGCACGCCCCGAAAGCAGAACCATCTCGGAGGCGTCCGGACGGTGCATGCCGAGGCGCTCCTGAGCGACCGACGAGATGCGAGTCCGGCTGTCCAGGACCTGAATGCGTCGAAGTAGATCCGTCCGTTCGGATTCAGCGAGCGAAAGGGACCTTTCCAGGCGGTCCAGCTCCGCCAGCGCCTCGAAGGCACGGCTCTGGCGCCAGGTCACGAGACTCAAAGCAGAGAGAAGACCGGAGAAGCCCAACACGAGCAGGGTCAGTGTGGCCCAAGAACGGCGAGAACGGGAGCGGCCAGAACGGGAGCGCCTCATCCCTTTTTCCAAGCTCGAAGGCGTGCGCTACGGGCGCGCGGGTTTCGGCGCAACTCAACCTCACTCGGACGTACAGCTCTTCGGGTCAGCACGCTCCCCAATGGCGCACCGCGGCAGGTGCACACCGGCATCCCCGGGGGGCAGACACAGGAACGGCTCCAATCGCGAAACGCATTCTTGACAAGCCGATCCTCGAGCGAGTGGTACGAGATCACCACCATCCGGGCATCCGGTGCCATGGCCTCGCGAAATTCCGTGAGGCCACGTTCCAGGCACGTGAGCTCGTCGTTTACCGCGATTCGCAGAGCCTGGAAAATCCGCGCCTTATCCTTGGCTTTCGGGATCCTGCCGAGCGTCCTGTAGAGGACAGCGACCAGGTCGTCACTTGTCCGGAACGGTGTCGCGGCCCTACGCTCGACGACGGCCCGTGCAAGCCCCCGGGAGCGGGGTTCCTCTCCATATTCGTGGAAGATCCGAGCTAGAGCCTCTTCAGGCTCCGAATTCAGGATTTGAGCCGCGCTTGGCTGACCCGCTTGTGTACCGTCCATGCGCATGTCCAACTCCACCCCCACCCTGAAAGCGAACCCCCGCCGGTCCGAGTCGAGTTGGTGGGAGCTCACGCCCAGATCGAGAAGCACTCCGGCGAGGGGCTCCGACAGGTCGGCGGAACGAAGCGCTTCATCGAATCGCGCCTGGACGAATCGCACTCGCGCCCCGAACGGGGCCAAGCCCGCCTTCGCCGCCTCCAAAGCATCCGGGTCACGGTCCACCGCGATGACTTCGCAGCTCGCGCATTCCTCCAATAGGATGGCGGAGTGCCCTCCGCCTCCGACCGTACCATCTAGATAAACACCGTCGCCGGACGGAGTTAAGAACTCCATCACCTCTCGCACGAGAATGGGGTCGTGAAAACCGGCCAGCGACTCCGTCCACTCGCTCACAGGAGTCTCAGCCGCTCGAAGAGGTAGGGACACGGATCACCCGAAAATTTGGTTGGAGAATTTTTCGAACTCGGCGGAACCGGTACGTGCCACTCTCTCGAACTCTGCGGGATGCCATAACTCGACCCGATCGATGTTCCCCAGGAGTAGGACCTTTCCATCAAGTCCAGCTGCCTCCTGTAGCCAGGCGGGGATGAGAATCCGGCCTTGTTTGTCAGGCGAGACCTCGACGGCGCTTGATGTAATGGCCAGCACATCCCCCCACGCCTCGGGTTGATTTCTCCGGAACGTCAGGAGACGCTCCTGCGTGGCGGCCCAGGATGCCACCGGAAAGAGCGTAAGGGCAGGCGCTCTCCATTGGAGTAAGACGAAGCGGTCACCGTCCACCTCCCGGCGAAACGCCGACGGAAGACTGACCCGCCCCTTCTCATCCATCTGGAACTCATACCGGCCCAAAAAACTTGTCACGTCGTGGCACTCGGTGGGTCAAAGTGGTGAAGAGTGGTATGACGAGACCAAGATACGACCCTACTTCGAGAGCCGTCAAGCCTTTTTAGGACCGATAGTTTTCGGTTTTTGTTTGGGTTAGGGAGCCCTGCAGGAAGCGTATAAGATAAAGCGTGGTAATGAGTTACATGATCAACAACTCACTGCTGGCCACGATGAATTTGCGAAAAATTACCACGCGAAACCGCCGCCTACGGGCTTTACCCACTTTTTCCCACGTGGTTTTGGTGCTCAGAAGTTCCCGAGCTACCAAGAGTGCGGAGGTACCGAAGGGCAGGTCTCGGCTCTTAGACGGCTGACATTAGCCCCAAAAAAAGAGGCGCCGCGGGAGAAAAACTCCCGCGGCGCCCACAGCACTCGCGGCACTCGTGAGGGCGCGAGCTACCGGCGGTTGGCCCGGGCGATGATCGCGTCTTGGATTTCAATGTAGACGGTGGTGTTGTCCATCCACTGTTGAATCTCGAGCCCCGCTGTACGGTCTGCATGTCCCTTGCCCTGCTGGAAGTGCGTGACTGCCTCCCGGAACATTGGGAGCGTCCGATTCGCCGTCTCCGGCGTTTCGGGTGTCTGCAGCTCGACGGCATGGCTATAGAGAGCGTAACCGTGGTAGAATTCATACTGCTCCCGGGCGGCACTACTGACCTCGAATTGCTTGGCAAGCGCATTCAAAGCGATGAAGCGGGGGTAGTTCTTCACCGTCGGCTGCATATAGGTCACGAAGGCGTGGGCGAAAATCATGCCAGCCGCCGCGTCCGGCGTGGATCCGTGCGCAACCGCGCTCTGAAGCGCCGGTACGGCCTCCTCGACACGCCCTACCTCTATCAACCAGCTACCCATACGAAGGTGCAGGTTGGGCCAATCCGGATCGATCTCCTCGATGGACGCGAGTGCCGCAACCGCCTCGGTGACCTTCCCCGACTGCTTCAGCGCCTCCGCATGGGTGGCTCGCAGGCTTGCATCATCGGGGTGAGTCTGGATAGCACGCTCGGCGAACGCGATCGCTTCGTCCACCTGGCCTAATTGGAGCTGGGCGGCGGCCACATTGCGGAGCTGGGAAACCAACGTCTCCTCCCCCTTCTCGAGAAAGACCCTCTCGTACGCCGCGATCGCTTTCCGATATAACTCAGCGACCTCGGCGGTCATACCCTCACTTCCGTCGACCTCCGCCTCTCTCCGTACGCTCTCCGCTCCGGCGAACGCGAAGTTCCCCAACTGCTCATAGAAGTCGAGGTTCTCAGGATCGACCTCGACTCCCGCTTCAATAATCAGCATACCTCCGAGGGGATCACCTTCCTGGGCCAGATCGTAGGCGACGGTCATCCGCACAGAGGCATTCGTCGGATCCAGCTCGAGGTACCGGTTATAGAAGTCACGAGCCACCTCAGTTTGCTCGAGGTTGGTGGCCAAGAAACCACCGAGCAACAGAGCGTTCTCGTGGTACGGATCACGCTCGAGCAGGCGCTGGGTCTCCGCCAAGGACTCTTCGTAACGGTCCGTCTGCCGGAGTACGTCGGCTCGTGTATACCGGGTGGTATTCGAATTCGGGTTCAACTCGAGCGCCCGGTCGCAGTTGGTGAGCGAGTTCTCCCACTGCTGGCTCTGGGCATAGTCACGACAAAAGATCGCTACCCTCGTCTGCTCGACAAATAACTCGAAGCGCTGAACGATCTGCTGGGCCGCCTCTTCCTCCATCCTCTCGGCGGACATGATCGGGTCGACTTCGAACACTTCTCCGGTCCCACTGTCCACAAAACGGATGTTTTGGACCTGCCACGCTTCCTTAGAACCCGCGTATTGCGCACAGAGCACTACCTGATAGTTGTTCTGTTGGGCAAGCTGACGGGCGACGATGCAATTGAGGTCCTCCATGTCCAGGTCGAACTGCTTGAGGGCGTCCTCGATGTCGTCCTCCTCCACCGCACTGTGGGTAAGCATATCGTCGATCAAGTCCCGCAGCTCATCCGCCAGATCCTTGCCGAAGTCGTCGTCTTCGTCGTTTATCGGTTGGAAGTCCGGAATGAGCACCCGGAAGCGGCTGCTTACAGTCTGTTGGGCCTGCAGCGCCGTGTTGCCCAAAAGGGTCAGTGCGAGCAGCACGGTTACACAAAAACATAGAGGGCGGCGTCCAATCATCATCCTTACTCCTGCATGGGACCTGAAAATGTCTACTCCCAAAGGCCTCCTCGGGCTCGCTGCCCCCCCTAAAACCCCATCCCCTCCCTTGTGCCCGATTAGCTACGGTCGACCAAAAGTACGCCGCACAGGCCGCGGGTCAACCACAATCATAAAAAACACTCGAAGATTTGGTGAGGGTTATACCCTAGGACGGGCATTTTTGTTACACATTTGGGGGGATGCAGCGGCTCGTAGAGGAGGCTGAACCGGAGGCCTCGCTCAAGAGAATGCCAAGGCGACTTGCGCGCGCACGTGCGACCACATCCATTCGGCACTCACCATCAAGAAGCCACACGGGGCCCAGCTCGGACGAGTAAGCCATTTGGGCGACATCGAGATCATCGGACATCGCGGATACGCGTCCCGCGCTCCAGAGAACACGCTCGCGTCCCTCGAGGCCGCGTTGAGGGCCGGCGCCCGCGCCGTGGAGTTCGATGTCCATGTGGCGTCCTGTGGCACGCCCGTGGTCATTCATGACGAGACGCTGGATCGCACCACTGACGGAGAGGGGCCGGTCCTGCGGCAAACCGTCGAGCGGTTGCGGACCTTAGACGCGGGCAGCTGGTTCGATCCAGGATTCGCCGGCGAGAAGATCCCCACTCTGGCCGACGCCCTCGATCATGTCGCCAGCAGAGCGCACCATATCTATCCCGAGTTGAAGGGAATCCGGAGGCTGTCGGATGTCGACGGTATGGTCCGCATCGTCCAGGACCGGGCCATGTCCGATCACACGACGTTCATCAGCATCGACTGGAGCATCCTCGAACGCGTTCGCGCCCGACATGCGACCATCCGTATCGGCTTCATCGTGGTGACTGCCGACCTGTTCGACGAGGCGCTGTCACGCGCTGTGGCCGATCCGGCTGCCATCATCGATCTGAACCACAAAATCGCACTGGATGACCCGTCGGTCGTACAGCGGGCGAAGGACAAGGGGGTCGAGGTTGTAACCTGGACGGTCAACCAGCCCGATGAAGCGAAACGACTGCGACGGGCAGGTGTCACCGGCTTCACGACCGACCACGTCGACCGGCTTCTCGTGTGGGCCGGCCAGGAGTCGGGATAGGATGCCCCTTCCCCATGACTTCAACCTTGCCGGACGGCGTGAGGCCCTCACGCGGCTCGGCCAGAACCGCCTGGATCTACTCATCGTCGGTGGAGGCATCACCGGCTGCGGCATCGCGCGGGACGCGGCCCTCCGCGGGTGGACCGTTGGGCTTGTGGAAAAGGAGGATTTCGCCTTCGGCACCTCCAGCCGTTCGTCGAAAATCGTGCACGGCGGCGTTCGTTACCTGGAGTACGGGCACTTTCTACTCGTGAAGGAAGCGGCACAGGAGCGGGCGGTACTACGGACCATTGCCCCCCACCTCGTCCATCCCCTCCCCTTCGTCTTCCCCGTGTTCGGTGGCGAAAGCCTGCTCAAGATCCGGGCGGGTCTGACTGTGTTCGATTTCCTGGCTACTTCAGACGGCCTCGAGAAGCACGAGAACCTCTCACCGGAGGAGGTTAGGGAACAGCTTCCCGGGCTTCGCGATCCGCTCAAAGGTGCTGTGCGATACCCAGAGTACATCACCGACGACGCACGCCTCACGCTGGAGAATGCGCAGTCGGCGGCCGAGCACGGCGCGCTGGTCGTCAACCATGCGCGCGTTCAAGATTTTCGGATGACCGACGGGCGGGTCGCCGGATGCAGCGTAGTGGATCTGATCGAAAACCGAACCGTGGAGGTGTCCACTCGACTGATCGTCAACGCGACAGGCGCGTGGTCGGCAGGGCTGTTGGCGGAGGCCCGCTACGACGCCGAGTTCTCCCTGATCCCGAGCAAGGGGATCCACATCCTGTTCTCTGCCGAGCGATTGCCGATCGAGGGGGCGACCTTCCTGCGCGCGACCAACGGGAAGAGAGGTCTCGCAATGCGGGGCCTGGGTTTTGTTTACGTCGGCACTACCGACGATCAATATGAAGGGTCGCTCGACCGGCCACGCGCCACACGATCCGATGTGGACGAGGTGTTGGACCTGGTCAGCAACTGTTTTCCCGAGCAGAATCTCGGTTACGACGACATTCTCGCTACATGGGCCGGCGCGTGCGGGTAGTGTCGCGATATTTGTGTAAAAGGGGGTGAGGGGTCCGGGGAGGGTGGACAGCCGGGGAAAGAGAGAGGAAGCTCCTTGTGAATGTTCATCATCACATGAACCCGGGGAGTCCGGGCCTGCGCCAGCAGGTCCGGAACCGGAAAGGAGCTTCCTCATGGAAAAGATGGTTGAAGTTGAGCGGGCCACGCAAGATGAGTTACGGCAGGATTTAAAGTCGTTGTTTCAGGGCGCGATCCGTGTGACGCTCGAGATGGTGCTGGAGGAGGAGTTGAAAGCGATGGTCGGAGCGCGTCGTTTCGAGCGGGTCGGCAGCCGGAAGGACCACAGGAACGGCACGTACCTCAGGCGCCTGCTCACGAGCTTGGGTCAGATCGACGTGATGGTGCCGCGCAGCCGGGAAGGCGGCTCGCCCGCCGACGTGATGGGCCGCTACCGGCGCAGGAGTGAAGAAGTGGACGAGATGATGGTGGAGGCTTACGTGAGCGGTGTGTCGCAGCGCAAGATGGGCGACGTGACCGAAGCACTGCTGGGTGAGCGCGTGGGACGCTCGACGGTGAGCCGGGTCGCGAAGCGGCTCGATGGGGCCGTAGAAGCGCTGCGGAGCGCACCCATCGAGGGGCCTCACCCCTATCTGTATCTGGACGCGACGTTCCTCGATGCGCGCTGGGCCAGGAAGGTCGAGAACGTGAGCGCGCTCGTGGCCTACGCGGTGGATCCGGACGGTCACCGCCGGCTCCTGGCCATCACGCTAGGCCCTGAGGAGTCAGAGGACAGTTGGTCCGAGCTCCTCAAGCAGCTCCTGGAGCGAGGTCTCAGCGGCGTCGAACTGGTGATCGCCGACGAGCACGCGGGCCTGGCGGCTGCGGTGCGCCGCTTCTTGCCTGAGGTGCGCCGCCAGCGCTGCACCGTGCACCTGCAACGCAACGTGCTGGCCAAGGTCCCGCATCGCCTGCGCAAGCGTGTGGCGCGCGAGGCTGCCGCCGTCTTCCGGGCCCCCGGGCTCGCTGAGGCGAAGAAGCGCCTGGCCGAGGTCACGACGCGCTGGCAAGAGGAGCTCCCCGAGGCAATGAAGGTGCTCGAGCGGGGCTTCACGGCCGCCACCCAGTTCTACGCGTTCCCCGAGCCCCACTGGGCCAGGCTACGCACCACGAACAGCCTCGAGCGCCTGCACACCGAGATCAAGCGTCGGATCCGGAGCGCCGGCGCCTTCCCCGACCGAGCCAGTGCGCTCCGCCTCATCACCGCGGTTGCTCTGAGGACTACTGCGGTCTGGAGCGAACGCCGCTACCTCGATCTCACGCTTCTCGAACCGAAGGAGGTCGCCAACGCAGCCTAACCGAAGCATCGAGGAGCTTCCTCTCACTTTTACACACAACTCGGGACTTGACCGGCGTGCGTCCTCTGATTCGTGAAGAAGGCAAAAGCACGCGCGACACCTCCCGCGAGGACGCGGTTTGGCGCTCGCCCCCCGGTTTGATCACGGTGGCAGGTGGAAAGCTCACGACGTACCGGCAAATGGCGCGCAGGGTTCTCGAGCTTGCCGACCCGGAGCTGGGACCCGCACCCGGACTTCCGGACCGGACCGCCACGGTACCACTTCCGGGTGCCGTTATCGGTGCCGCAGGGTTGGAGGTCTACCACGCCGAGCGCTCGCGGGAACTTCTCGAGGTCGGGGTCGAGCCGTTGGTCGTCGAGCGCCTCTGTTGGCTGTATGGGAGGCAACTCGACGATCTGCTTGCGCTCGCCGCCGCCGATCCGTCTTGGCTGGAATCGCTCCATCCGCAAGTGCCGGCGCTCAGGGGTGAGGTCCTCCTTGCCGTGGAGCGGGAGATGGCGCTCACACTCACCGACTTTATGGACCGGCGGGCGGCACTCCTGCTCTTCAGCCCGGACTTTGGGCTCGCCGGAGCGGAAGCCGCCGCAGATATCATGGCGGAAGCGTTGGGATGGGATACGGATCGGAGAGCGCGAGAATTGGCTGAGTACCGGGAGTTTGCAGCGGAGCACACCCTACCCTCAGAGTGAGGTTAGGCGATCCCCCTTCCCCTCCCCGATGACCCTTCTAACGCGCCTCGAAACGCCGCCGCGCGCACCGCATCTTCATTGACTCCCGCGCTTAATCCGCTACCATCGAACACGAGTTGAAAACGATTCTCAATCGCGTTCGCCAAAAATGCCGGCAATCGACCTGGAAAATGTGGGCAAGAAGTATTGGCCAGGGCCCGTTCAGGCCCTGTCCGACGTAACGCTCGATGTCCGTGAGGGCGAGATCCTCACTCTGCTGGGCCCCAGCGGATGTGGTAAGACCACGACCCTGAGACTCATCGCCGGGTTCGAGGCTCCGGATGAGGGGACGATTCGCGTCCGCGACGCTGCGGTTTCGGGCAACGGTGACTGGATTCCGCCGGAACACCGCGGCGTGGGCATGGTCTTCCAGGACTATTCCCTTTTCCCCCATTTGTCGGTGGGAGAAAACGTAATGTTCGGGCTCCACGGTCGGCCGAAGAGACAACGCCCCGGGCGCGCCAAAGAAGTACTCGAGCTTCTCGACCTGTCACACCACTTCGACCGATACCCGCACGAACTCTCCGGCGGGCAGCAGCAACGAGTGGCGCTCGCGCGCGCGGTCGCCCCGGAGCCAGTCGTGGTGCTGATGGATGAGCCTTTCAGCAATCTGGACGCGCATCTACGCGACAATGTTCGTGACGAGGTGATCGGAAGTCTGAGGTCGGCGGCAATCACCTGTATTCTGGTCAGCCATGACCAGAGGGATGCCTTGGCTGTCTCCGACCGCGTGGCGGTCATGAATCAAGGGAGAATCGAACAGGTCGGAACGCCCTTGGAGATCTACAAACATCCCGAATCGATCTTCGTGGCGACGTTCGTGGGCCGTACCAACCTGCTCCAAGGGCTTATCCAGGGTGTCGACGGGTGTGTGCTCACCGATTTCGGATCCTTCTGCCGCGTGGATCGTTCCGGGCTCCCGGACGGCGCACCTGTGATGGTCTCGGTGCGGCCCGAGGGGTTTACTCCCTCCGAGCACGGCTTGCTCCAGGGCTCGGTTTCGTCCACGACCTATACCGGGAGTGCCGTCGAAGTGGAAGTTCAGCTTCCGACCGAGGCCGGAGAACACCGCGCCATCACCGTGCACCTCCCGACGACCGAGAGTTATGCCACGGGAGATGAGATTCGGCTTGCCATCGTACCCGACTATGCCTCGGTCGTCCGAAACTCCTGCGAGTTGTTGGGTTTCAGTCCCCAGTCGGCAGGGTAAAGGAAAAGGCGCTCCCCCAGCCGACCTCGGTTTCCACATGAATCCGTGTGCCGTGGGCCTGAAGAATTCCGTCGACGATTGCGAGGCCCAGCCCAGCGCCCCGTGTGCCGTCCGCGTGTCCCTTCCAGAAACGATCGAAGAGGTGCCGCTCCATTTCGGACTCGATGCCCGGGCCCGTGTCTGAAACCGTCACCGATACCCCCCCCGGCGCCTGCGACGCGGCCACCGTGACCTGCCCGCCGGCCGAAGTGAACTTCAGCGCATTGTCGATGAGGTTGGACATCACCTGCACGATCCGATCACGGTCCGCTTTCACCGCCGGCAGATCTTCCGGAACGTGTACCGAGAGGTCGACCTTCTCTTCATCGGCCTCCCAGCGCATCTGAGACACGACTTCTTCGAACACCTCGATCATGTCCACGGCCTTGGTGCGGACCGAAAGCCGCCCGGCCTCGATCTGCGCCACGTCCAGGAGATCCTGGATTAACCGGTTGATGCGGTCAGCCGCCCGGCCGATAATCTCGAGATGCTCTCCCTGCCGCGCCGGAGGCATCGGAACATCCGCCAAGAGTTCGGCCGCCGCCGCGATTGTGCCGACCGGATTCCGGAGATCGTGGGACACGACGGCCAGCACCTCGTCCCTCGCTCTCACGGCGTCACGTAGCGCCGCCTCGGCCGCACGAATCTCGGTCATGTCGGTGAACGTGAGGACAACGCCACGCACCTTCCGCGCGTCCTTCATGGGACTGATGATGAGCTGGACGGGGAAGGACGTCCCATCCTTGCGCCACAACACGTCATCCGGCACGCGAACGGTTTCACCGGAGCCCAACGCCCTGTGAACCGGACAGTCACTCTCCGAATGCTCGCCACCGTCCGCCTTGGTGTGATGGATCCGACCGTGCACGGCCTGCCCACGTAGCTCGCTGGGGGAGTAGCCGAGCAGTGTCGACCCGGCTTCATTGAGGAACGTGCAGTTCCCATCCTGATCGACACCGATCAGGCCGTCGGCAGTCCCTCTCAGGATCGAACGTAGATCTCGGCGTACTGCCACGGTTTCCAGCCGGCGTCGTGTCTCGCGCCGAGCGAGATTCTGGAGACTCGCGCCGACCGCCACCATGGCGATTACGCCCAAGATGGCCAGGGCGATGGAGCCCGACGTGACCCAGAACTGCCACGTGCGACGGCGCTCCAGGCGGCTCGCCGCCGAAAACTCGTCGCGGATCAGTCGGTCCTCGAAGGCCCGCACCGCAACCTGAACGGAATCGTAACGGGCGCGGTCATCCTCCATGTGCTCGCGAAACGCCACGGGATCGGTGGAGAGTGGACCCTCTTCCATGAGCGGTGAATGGAGCACCCGCCAGTCGTTGGCCCGGGACTCGACCTGGCTCAGCTCCACCCGGTAGGTCGGCGGCATCCCGCTGATCACCTCCCTCAGGGCGTTGAGAAGTTCACCCTCCCGGCTGACGAGATCCTGATAGAGGGCGATGAAGCTCGAGTCACCCGAGTTCACATACCGTTCGATTTGTATCATTTCCTGAGAGTGGACGTTCTGAATCGCGGGAAACATGGGGCGGGCCATAGAGAACACAGTGAGTTCCCGCTCCAGCGCAGCCTCCTGCCGTTCCAGAAAGGCCGGCACCAGGGCCAACGCCAGCAGCGCGAGGAAGGAAACGCCTAGAGCGGCGATCCACCGAGACCGCCCGACCTTTGGCACAACGCTGGAGTCCATCAAGGGCTCGCTTGTATCCGGGGGCTCCGGGGGTCGAGGAGATCCTCAGCGCGATCCCGCTCCCTCACCGTATTCACGTTCAGGAACGTGGTTTGTTTGTCCGCGACCCGGGCCACCGCATCTTCACCGATGAACGCCGCCCCAACGGCTTTAGCGAGTCCACGTAAGGACCGGTCGTCGGAGTGGAGCCTGCGCTCGACCTCCGGCGTACACGTCGATCGGTACAACGCGCACAGGGGCTCCGGACCCTCGGAGCCAACGGGAACTACCGCCGGGGCGTTGTCGTTCCAGTCGAGGATCGTCCGAATCAGAGCCTCACTTACGAGCGGCATGTCGCATCCGAGAAGCAGCACTCCATGGTCACCCCTCTCACTGGCCCATTGAAGCGCCGTCCATAACCCGCCGATCGGGCCGAGGTCAGCCTCCAGATCGGGGCGAGCCGGGACGCCCAGCACGGCCTCCACACCCTCCTCATCCGATACGACGCCAACGGGCAAGCCGGCCGACTGAAGGGCACGCACGCCCCAGCTGGCCAACGGCGCACCTGCGAGCGGCGCAAACACCTTCGACCGGCCAAAACGGCGGCTCTTTCCTCCGGCCAGCATGGCGCCGAAGATCTTCTCGGCGGGGGAGAGGGGGCTCACCGAGCGAATCCGTCCGCCCCAGTGTACGCCTTGAATCGCTCGGGCCCGGTGGCGCCCGTGGGGCCGAAAAGGCTCACGGAGAGGTCAATCTTCCAGCAAAGGCCTCTTCGCATCCTTGGCACCGAGCGCCGCACCGGTCCCGACGCCGGCGCCGAAAACGATAGCCGTGCCAGCGCCCACCAGCGGAAGCAAGGCCGCCACAGGAGACGCTACGACGGCGGCTGTGACGCCGGCCGCTACGCCGAGGTAGGGCTTTTCCACGAGGCTCGTAAACCGAAGCCGACGTCCGACGAAACTCCGGGCCCTCGTATGCCCAAGAATCCCCGCCGCCCCCGCGATACCCAGTGTAAGCAGCGTGAGCATGAGTCACATCCTTGCCTATAGGTCAGTCGTGGGCGCTCCCGCCCCGGCTCAGGGCACGTACGCCTCACGTTATTCTAAACCCTACGACCACTTCATTGGATCCGTTTCAGAGGTGGACTCCGAATCTGAGCATTCGCTGGGGTCGCCTAGGCATCTCCATTCGGCGGCGCTACGCCTGCTTCCACGTCCGAACACCCTGTTTCTGCCGGAAGAAATGACGACTCAGCGCCGGCAAGACACAGGACGCTTTTTTTTCGTTGCGCCCTACGTTTACCGCCGATAGCGTTGAAATAGAGCCCAGTTTCGATGCACATCACAACCGAAAATGACTTTATACAGGAAGCAAACGATGAAAACTCTTAGTATGGTGGCCATGATCATGGCCCTTATAGCACTCCCCGTCGAGGGGCAGTTGGAATTCTCCGGTGGAATGAATCTCTCGGATCTGAAGGGTGCACTGGGCGGCTCGGATGTCCAGAACGCCACGAATCGGGCTGGCATGTTCTTCGGAATCGACCTGATCATTCCGACCGGTGGCCCGGGCCTCGCCCTTGGGGGCGGCTGGTCGCAGAAGGGTGTTGAGGAAGTCCTCACGGACCCGGCAACCCAGCAGGAGATCGCGCGACTGATCGACCTCGAGTATATCGAAGTGCCGATCCATGTCCGTATACCGTTGGTGTCCGCCGGACCTACCACGTTCAACCTCGTGCTCGGCCCGACTTTCGGGTTCAGGATCGGCTGTAACGTCACTGAGGGCCTCGCCGTAGCCCAAAAGTGTGCCAGTTTGGCCAATGGACCGGACTTCAAGAAGACCGACATCGGCGGCACAGCCGGTCTTGGTATCAGCTTCAGCCTGGGCGGGATCCTATACGCCGGATTCGACGCCCGTTATACGACCGGGATGACCTCTATCAACAATATCTCGACCGATTCACTGAGGAACCGGACCCTCTCGATACAAACGCACGTAGGCCTGGGGATTTTCTAGAAGGAACGAGCGGGAGCCGTCCGGGGTCCTCCGGACGGCTCCACGCAATCCCGGGACACGGCTTTCGTCACCCGTGGAACTCGTTCTATGCCGGACTCGCGCAGCAGAAGATGACGCGCGAGTGCCTGTTAGAGAGCTAGGCCGACCTCTCCAGACCGTAGAGTTGCTTGCCGGACCACACGCCTTGGACGCATCTTGTCCGCCATGAGCGACGGTCCACTCACGGTCTCGATGCTCGTATAAACATGGTCGACGCCGTGATCCAAGACTCCCTGAGTTATAATGAGGGAGGCTAAGAAATCTCGATCCCGACGAGAATGTGCTAGAATAAGCGTAATTGCCCTGGCATGGGCGTCACTAGGAGCTAGTCAAGTGGTGTCTGCCCAAACGCCCGCTAGCGACCTTGAATCCGAATTTCTTCTTGAGTTGGTGCTTGACGTTGATGCCCAAATCGACGCTGGCCACACCCGTATTGCGCCAGTTGCCGGCGGAACCTTCGGTGGACCAAGAATCAAGGGAACGGTACATCCCGGAGGCGCCGACTGGATTACACAGGCCTCAGGTCATAGCAGTCTCGACGTGCGCATCACTCTGGAGACCGATGACGGTGAATTCATCTACATGTCTTACACCGGAATTATTCGGTCAGGAGAAAACGGACGGTATTGGAGAGTACGACCCGTCTTCCAAACCGCGTCAGAGAAATATGACTGGCTCAACCATAGTGTTTTTGTAGGCAAGAGTAAGCAGGTGCCTGGCAAGGTTGCGTACGACATTTACCGTATACTGTAGCCGATCGACTTCAATGGTGACGGGGCTGCGCCTCGTTTAGCAGGAGACCGATGCCGACACCATGCTGCGGGTCGTGCTGGATCAGGACATCCAGCCTGGTGTGCTCGTCGGGGGCCGCCGAATGCGCGCGGCCGAAAAATCGCCGGGAAAGCTGATCGCCGGAAAGCCGTTTCGCTAATCTCTGACGAACTTCTTGACTGACCGGTCATTCACCTCGGCCGCGTATATGTTGCCGTGTGAGTCCGTCGCTATGCCCTCCGCCTGGATGCCCTCCGTGATCGTGCCGAGAACGGATCCGTCCTTCGCACTTGCGATCGTGATCATACGGCCGCTCGCCACGAACATCGTGTCGTCTGGAGTAATCGCGATAGCCTGAGGCGTACCAAAGTGTTCCCACTGTGCGATGAAGCCACCATCCTGATCGAAAATCTGAATGCGACCGTTGGACCGATCGGCTACGAACAGTCTGCCTTGCGAATCGATCGCGATCGCATGTGGGACCTGGAATTCACCTGGCGCCGAGCCCATCATCCCCCATGCTTTTATGAACTCCCCGTCCTTCGAGAACTTAACAACACGCGCGTTGGTTTCGGCGTTGTGTCCATCCGTTACGAAGATGTCGCCGTTGGGAGCGACGACGACATCTGTTGGCGCATTGAAGGTTCGGGAGTCAGTTCCAGCAACACCCTTCGTACCCAACGCCATCACGATCTCTCCGTCAGGCGTAAGCTTCAACACTTGATGGCCACGACCAGCCTTCAAGGCGCTCTCGATGAGCGACGCCAACCTGTAGTTTCTGGCTGGGCCGACGGTCGCGTCGGCAACCCATATGAATCCCTCCCGGTCCACGAAGATGCCATGCGGCCAGACCAGAAGTCCCGTCCCGAACTCGCGGATGATCTCCCCCGTTGCCCCATCGATCTCAAGAATTGGGGGATCCGACCGACGGGTCGCGTAAACGCGTCGCCCTTCCCGATCCGCCGTGACCGCGCTCATCTCCCAGCGGTCCTCTGCGTTCTCTGGAATCGGAACCCAGGACTGGTCTCTGCGGTATTGAACCGACTGCGCTTCCGCGCTGTCCGCGGGGCGCATGACGAGGACCAGGGCCAGTAGGACGGCACAACCGACTGTCCTTCGAAGCCAATAGCGCATCGATCCCTCCGTGCAAAACCTAGTTGTACATCTCCATGCGATCATGGTAGGACCTCCAGCGTGAAAAGTCTATTAGTGGGGAGTCCCGCCGAGTGGATCGAAACCCAAGGTCTGGTGCTGAGCCGACTTGCCAACGCATTCGGCACCCGACGCCGACGATCACCACGCCTTCCACGAAGACGCGAAGCCAGGGGATCTGACGGGTCAATCGCAGACCTCGAACCAGTCGCTGGAGTTTGTGACCGTAACGCGGCCCCTGGCACCAGCCGGATGTGCCGCCGGGTGCACGTCAATGTACGTCCCATCGCTGCTGACGAGCCCGTACAACAGGTCGAACGGCACGCTGCCTCCAGATACCCTGGCCGGTCGCACTCTTAGGCGTAAGCTCACACATTAAAACGGCCTCCCGAGCCAAAAGCCCAGAAAGCCGCTTGATTCCTACCTTTTTCCAATGGGCGGTACAGGATTGACCTGCGAAGCGCTCCGCGCTTCTCGGTCGGCTCGGCGGTCAGCGAACGGGCCGCTTCGCGGAAGGCCACGACGGCGCCTCGGCTCGAACCTGTGACCTCTTTTCAATGGGCGGTACAGGATTCGAACCTGTGACCTCCTGGGTGTAAACCAGGCGCTCTGAACCAACTGAGCTAACCGCCCGTGGGTACTTCTTTCTTTAGGTAAGCCGCCATACCCAAGTCGCAGCAGAAGAACCCCATTCGCATACATAGAAAGGGCGGTGAGACCAATAACCCACGCAAAGCCGACTACGTTCACCAAGACACGCGGGATCAGGCGGCTGGTTGTCTTCTGCGGAACTCAAGAGATTTGAAGATCGCGACCTGAGCAGCTTACCGCTGCCGTTGCTAGCAGCTGTTATCTTCCGGCATTAACCGAGCCGCCAAGAAACAATCGGCTGCCATCGGGAAGCGTAAAATTGCTTCCTACCGCTTTGTTCGTCCTGTCTTTGGCGGCATAGCCCTCGACCACCAGCACGGTTCCTATGGGCACCGTGTTTATCGTCACGCCATTGCGTATCAGCTGATTCGGGCTACCGCCCTCCACCGCCCATTGGACCACCTCGCCGTCCGGGCCTTCGACGTCAATATGGAACCACGAGTGGGGATTGATCATTTCCCACACGGCAAGTCTGCCTTCGAGGGTCAGCGGGCTGTTGATGTCGAATTCTGCAGCAAATGCGTGATGGGCCCATACAGGAATGGCCGCGGGAATGGCCGCGAGAATGGCCGCGAGTGCCAACGCGACGCCTACGATCGCAACTCTCATTCGGGTTTGCATCAGAATGCCCTCCTCAATTCGATTTTCGTGCCGCTGCTTCTTCTGCCGCCAGTTTCTCTTCGAGACGGGCGCCAACCAGGGTGTTATACAGACCGTAATTGCCCTCGTGGCAGGCGTGTTCGAAGATCGGACCGATTGTCTGTTTCATCAGAAGCTCGGCGGACCAGGGGCGGGTCCACATTCTTTCATCATCGATCGTGAATCTATAAACCATCGTTTCGTCATCGATTCGTGTAAAACGTTCGGTCACACGCTTGTTCTCGGTGGACCCATTGATAGGATTCTTGCCGTTGAAGTTCGCGGTCTCCACCACCAGGGTATTGCCCTCCCAATGCCCCCGCGAGGTGCCCATCCACTGGCGAATCTTTGCGTCGGCCTGCTCTCGACCATCCAACGGAATGATGCGGGCATCATGAATCATTTCAACCAGGATCATGACGTAATCCCGATTCTGCACGATCTGGTAGTTGCTGTTGTAAGCGGTGTTCATCATTGGCGGACCGGACCCCCCCATGATGATGCAACGGTCATCCAGTTGGTTGTTTTCGGCAGAGTCCCAACGTCCGCCCCTCAGCCGGGCTTCTTCTTCACGCTGTGCCATGATCCGCTGACCTTCAGCAGTCCGGGGAGGGATTCTTCCATCCGGGGGATCGAAAATGAGTGAGGTTCGCAGACCGGTTGCGAGAGTGGCCTGACTCCGGTCGAGTCCGAATTGAGTGAAGTCATAGTGCACGTCCGCCGTCGTGCCCGGAACGGTCTGAGCGCTTTCCCGCTCCAACGCACGCGCTTCAATCGCAGCAACTTCTTCCGCCGTGTAGAACTCGCCGGCAACGCCATCGCGCCGCTGCAACGGCGTATAGGTTGCGTTCGACCAGAACCCCTCGAAATCCGGTTGCCCGTCCGGTGTGCGGGGCACCGTGTAGCCATCGGCCGGACTCGGGTCTGGTACCTGCGCGCCAACCAGGTTGGCCGTCAGTAAAGGGGCTGCGAACACGGCGGCGGTAATACTGCCTGAAGTGAGAAATCGATGTTTCATCTGAAATCTCCGGCGGGAATCAATTAGATCTTTGCGCCGCTGCCTCTTCCGCCGCCAATTTCTCTTCGAGGCGAGCTCCGGCCAAGGTGTTAGCCAGACCATAATTACCCTCGTGGCAGGCGTGTTCGAAGATCGGACCGATTGTCTGTTTCATCAGAAGTTCGGCAGACCAGGGGCGGGCCCACATCGTTTCATCTTCGATAGTGAATCTATAGACCATCGTTTCGTCATCGATTCGTGTAAAACGTTCGGTCACACGCTTGTTCTCGGTGGATCCATTGATAGGATTCTTGCCGTTGAAGTTCGCGGTCTCCACCACCAGGGTATTACCCTCCCAATGCCCCCGCGAGGTGCCCATCCACTGGCGAACTTTTTGGTCGGCTTGCCCTCGCCCGTCCAGGGGAATGATGCGGGCATCATGAATCATTTCAACCAGGATCATGACATAATCGCGATTCTGCACGATCTGGTAGTTGCTGTTATAGGTCGCGTCCATCATTGGCGGGCCGGAACCCCTCATGATCAGGCAACGTTCGCCCAGGTTCATGTTTTCGGCAGAGTCCCAGCGTCCGCCCCTCAGCCGGGCTTCTTCTTCACGCTGTGCCATGATCCGCTGACCTTCAGCAGTCCGGGGAGGGATTCTTCCATCCGGGGGATCGAAAATGAGTGAGGTTCGCAGACCGGTTGCGAGAGTGGCCTGACTCCGGTCGAGTCCGAATTGAGTGAAGTCATAGTGCACGTCCGCCCTCGTGCCCGGAACGGTCTGAGCGCTTTCCCGCTCCAACGCACGCGCTTCAATTGCAGCAACTTCTTCCGCCGTGTAGAACTCGCCGGTCACGCCATCGCGCCGCTGCAACGGCGTCCGGGTTGTGTTCGACCAGAACCCCCCCAAATCCGGCTGCCCGTCCGTCGTGCGGGGCACCGTGTAGCCATCGGCCGGACTCGGGTTTGGTACCTGCGCGCCAACCAGGTTGGCCGTCAGTAAAGAGGCTGCAATTACGGCGGCGGTAATACTGCCTGAATTGAGAAATCGATGATTCGTATGCATTCTCTTGTGCACTGGGTTACCGCTCCGGAGTAATCGCCTGTTTGCGGAGGTGGCCGTAGATCAGGTCTTCTACAAACTCCACGCATCTGAATTCTAATATTTCTGCATTCGGTTCGACACGGCGATAGAGGGGCATGCTCATGGTCCAGGGTCGAGTGAACACGTTCGTATCTTCGATCGTTACTTCATACAGCAGTGTGTCCTCGCTTCGCGGCGTGAATCGTTCGATCACATGCAGGGCGTCGCTATGGAAGTTTCCGGCCCGATCGAACCAAGTCTGACCATTGAAGCCCCTGGTATCGACAACCAGCGATTCTCCGTCCCAATTCCCGTTCGACCAACCCATCCAAGTGGGGGCGGGCGGCAGGGTATGGTTCTCCATGTAGATGGTCCGGACCGCGCCAGCGTACTCATGGACTATCATGATGTGCTGCCCGCTCTGAATGATCTGAAAGGGAAAGGGCATATAGGTGGCGCGCGGCACGCCGGGTAGATAGCACTTGATCTCAGGGTCCAGTTCCAGGCGCCTGGCGAAGTTCTCGTCCCTTTGTGCACGCGCCTCTGGCCGGTACGGAATCGAGCCTCCGTCGACGATACCAAGCCCCGCGGGTACTGCGGCAATGGCACCTAGTTCGCGGACCATACCGGGGCTTGCAGCATGGGGCTCAATGTCCCAATTAGCGGTGTTGATGGACTGCCAGATGCCGTTCAGGTCGGGATTGCCGTCGCCGGTCCGCGGCGCCCGGTAGTCCGTCGCCTGCGCTGTGGCAATGGTCGCTCCCAACAACAAACCGACCGCGATGACAGCCGTCGCAGTGGCCCATCTTCCAGACCGGTCTTGCATCCCTGATCTCCTCTGGAAACTCGCGGTGTACCGGTCGAGAATAATCCCTGCAAATATGGGCGATGTCAAATGCATCTGGCGCCTGTCCTCGTCAGCGTGTGGCGCACGAGAAGCTCTCCTCCCTTTTCGGGTCTCCGTTCCCGTCGTAAACGGCCCTCGCGGGGTAGGCGCACAGCGGTCGGCGCATCTCCACTTCGCCCTCCGGACCGAATTTGGTCGCAAGCACGTGGTCTGGCGCCTGCCCTTCTTCGACCCACGCTTCAATTAGCGCCATCTTGTCAAAGACGCTTGGCCCCTCACCACCGCCGCAATGCCCCATACCCGGCGCCATGAACAGACGATAGGAGTCGTGAACTTCCTCGGCACTGCCGACGGATTCTACCACACGCTCGTAATACTGGGTTGCGTTCAAGGGTGAGATCTGCGCGTCGCTCCAGCCGTGATACGCGAGCAACTTGCCGCCCCGGGCGAAGAACGGCTTGAGGTCGGGATCGAGGGCATTCAGCGTCTCGTCGTCGGTCTCCTCGGCCTTCACGACATCGGTGTCGAAATCGAATCGGTCGATGGTCCAGTTGGGGTCGCCGTATACCAGATAACGATAAAGTTCGAGCCCGGTGGCGCGTGCGGAGTTGGTCCACCCGAGGTCGGTCCAGTTGAGCTCGCTCCCCGGAACCAGACCGGTAATCTCCCGGTTGGTGCTGGGATTCACCGGAGACGTGTACAACATCCGCACGGTCCCGACCTGTGCGGCCGTCAGGCAGGAGCCGTTCTTGGCACCCTCACATTGGAGGACGGCGGGGTCGAAATCACAACGCTGAGGGCTGTCGATAACGCCGTCCACGACACCATCAGCCGCGTCGCACGCGCTGATTGCCGCCGCATGCACAAGCAATCTGTCATCTTCGGAGAGACGGGCGGCTGGGTTAGATTCCAGATACGTGGCGACTCGGAGTGCTCCGGCTGCACGTCCGCTCCAATCCTGGCCCGGTGCTCCGGCAACGATGCCGTCGAAGTCTTCGGGAAAGGCCTGCGCCATCTTCATCGCCTGGCGGCCACCGGCGGAACACCCGTTCCAATAGGAGTAGCGGAGACTCTCATCGTAATGAGCCGCGATGACCTCCTTGGTGAGGACAGCCATCAGGTGCAGCGAGCGCCAGCCGAAGTCGACGACCTTCTCGGGATGATCGAGACCAAACTCCGCCGTGTTGCCGATATGCCCGGTGTCGGTCGAGCTGGTCGCGTAGCCGCTGGCCAGCGCGGCAGCCATGGCGCTATGACTGATCGATCCCCTGAACGCACCGTTCCCGACCGCCTGGTATTTTCCGTTCCATCCCGAGAGCGGCATCCACATCTCGACGGTGATGTTCGAATCGTTCGTGGGTCGGAGTGTGGCGATCACCCGGCAGAACGCGGGCAAACCACCGTAAGTGCGGGTCACCGAAGCCCTCGAGGGGGCGCGACCGCCTGATGCGACCGGAGGCGTGAACGCCCCGGTCTCGACCACGTAGGCGCTGGTGACGGTCCCCTCCATAATCGAGAACGAGGTCAGATCTCCGCACCACACGTTGTCGGCGCCCGCGAGCGCTCCCCCTTCCCCACCGACCGGCGCTGAGGCCGCAGTGGCGTCGGTGAGTGTCGTGGCCATGATGGCGATCGGGATCATCAGAAAGCGTTTCATCGTTTAACCCTCGTTCAATGTGGCGTGGCGGCGGCAGGCCTCCGGGCCGTCGGGAGAAATCGCCGCTCGATGGCGTAGCGGCCTTCTAGGGCTGCGTTCAGGCGGGCGACCGGGTCGGACATGGCGGACAAGATGCGTCCAAGACGGGTGGGGCGGCAAGCGTCTCCACACGACCCGGAGCTGCGTGACCCTTGCATGTCCATTCGGGGCCTGGGCGGCTTCGCGTTTTTTTTGACGCTAACTTCCCGGAAGTCGGGGGTTTCCAAACCCGCGTGTAAACCAGGCGCCCTGAACCAACTGAGCTAACCGCCCGTGGGTACACGGCCTCCGACCAAGACCCTCGCGGCGGCTCCCGTTCAAGGTTAAGCACGAAGCAGATCTTCCAGATCCAGAGTTCTGGTGTACATCTGCAGCCCGCCATCAGGATCCCGGGGCCAAACCTGCCGGGGTCGGTCGTAGTAGAGCTCGACGCCGTTGCCATCTGGATCCCGTAGGTAGAGGGCCTCGCTTACGCCGTGGTCCGCCGCACCATCGAGCGGGATGGACAACTCAACAAGTCGGCGGAACGCCGTCGCCAGGGCAGCCCGGTCTGGGTAGCGGAAGGCAACGTGGTAGAGTCCGGTCGAGGCTGCAGGCGGTGGGCTACCCCCTCTCGATTCCCACGTGTTCAGGCCGACGTGATGATGATAATCCCCCGCTCCCAGAAACGCGGCATCGTCACCCATCCTCAGCGTGATCTCGAATCCCAGCACCTCGGAGTAGAATCGGATCGACCGCTCCAAGTCGGCTACTTTAAGGTGAACGTGACCGACAACCGTTTCTGGATCTATCCCTGCCATGGCACCGACTCAATCTCGTTGCTCACTGAGCTAGTGTGGATCTAGGCGAACAAAGTACCTCGGCGGAAACCCGGTCACGATTCGAAACACTATACCCGTGCTGTTGTCGCTATTGACGCGATCGTGCTCTTCATCGGTTACGGGTACTGCCACGTAGGCACCTTTCTCATCATCCACAGTGACCTGCACACTCGGGTTCTCCAAAGCCTGTTTGTACCAAGCTCGGGGCCAGTGGTTCGCTGCCACATAGAGTTGGCCATTACTTTCGAGGCGAGTCAGGACTCGGTCGTTTGTGGTTCCATCCCCATCTGTGGTGGTGATAACTAGCGTACCCTGACCTCCGGGCTGGAAATACCCGAGCATGGACTCAAACGCCACGATGACTCCCACGTAAACGAGGACCAAGATCGCGATTATTCTTACGGCTTTCGCTCTAGGACTCCTAAGGGGTCGGGCTACGGCATCAGACATGGCGTACAAGATGCGTCTAAGGCGTGTGGTGCAGCAAGCGGCTTCGGGGTGGCGGTGAAAGGTCGTGGATCTTATTATCATGATCCACGAATACCACGGTATCGTGAATAGGAACAACCCCACCCGGCCAATCCTGCCTCGCCTCTTGGCGTCCGAGTTTAGGGGAACACCCTTTACTTCGGAGGCTCACTATGGAGCAGGCTCCTTTTGTCGTCACAGATGGCGTTCCCAACCTTGCTGCAATGAAGAAGACTTCTTTTCTGGTAACAGATAGTATCCCCGGCATTGCCGCGAAGGACGAAATCATCAGAGTGAACGAGAATGGCATACTCATCGGTCGCTGGCTTCCGCTTGCGAAGTATTCCCAGCTCGTGAAGAGTCGCCATCTTCTTCGCGTCTTTGCCCAGAGTCAGTACTTTCCGCCAGCTCGTTCGGTGCGTCAGCCTCGGGTATAGAAACCGTCGCCCCCGCACGGGGGTCGACTACCGTGGATTTCGTCCTAACTTGAGGTGAATCGACTCGCTAGGCAGGGCCGGGCGACACCCTCCACCGATCACACGGTCCTCACGAGACCGCACTCGGAGCTCTCTTGAAACCGCTCAGGTCCTACAACCCCGCGACCGGCGATGTTGTCGGAGAGGTGCCGATCACTTCAGCCGATGACATTCCCGGCATCGTAGAGCGCTCTCGGGCAGCACAAACGGCTTGGGAGGCGCTTGGACACGAGGGCCGCGCCCGCCTGTTGATGAATGCCGCCGAGTTGTTTCTCGCCCGGGCCGACGAACTCGGGCAACTCATCACACTGGAGATGGGCAAGCCGCTCGCGGAGGGGATCGGAGAGGCGAAGTCGTTGGCGAGGGTGCAGCACGAGCTCGAGGAGATCCAAGAGGCGCTCGCTCCCGAAACCTTCGACGACGGACGCAATCGCTCGACCGTATATCACGATCCTCTAGGGGTGTGCGCCGCAATCACGCCGTGGAACTTCCCCATGGCCATGCCGGCCTGGATGGTCCTACCGGCTCTTGCGGCAGGGAATACCGTGATCCTCAAGCCGTCGGAGGAGACGCCGCTTTCGGGGCAGGCGTATGCTGATGTCCTCAACGAGAAACTCCCGGGCGACGTCCTTATCACGGTTCACGGAGCGGACGATCAGGGCAAGGGGCTCGTCGACAGCGACGTCGACCTCATCGCCTTCACCGGCTCACGCGAGACCGGAAAACACATTCTTTGTGCCGCCAGTGGGGGGCTCAAGCGCGTCATCTTGGAGCTCGGCGGCAAGGATCCGATGATCGTGCTTGAGAGTGCCGACCTCGAGCAGGCGGCACAGTTCGCCGCATTCAATAGCTTTCGCAACGCTGGCCAGGTCTGCGTGAGCACCGAGCGGATTTTTGTCCCGGAGGTTATCGCCGACCGCTTCGAGGCTCTCCTGGTGGAGGCCGCGGCGTCGATGACGCAGGGGAACGGCCTGGACGAAGGTGTCAAGATCGGCCCCATGGTCAACGCACGTCAGCGAAGCCACGTTTTGACCCAGCTAGAGGCGGCGGTCTCGGAGGGCGCCGAGGTCTTGGCCGGCGGATCGGGACATCACGACAACTTCGTCACCCCGACGGTTCTCACGGGCGTCACCGAAGAGATGTCCATCGCGACGGAGGAGACCTTCGGACCCGTGGCTTGTGTGACACGGGTCGAGTCCGAAGACGAGGCCGTTCAGAAGGCCAACGCTACCCACTTCGGACTCGGCGCGGTGGTCTTCGGGGAGGATGGCAAGCGGACCACTCGGGTCGCGCGTCAGCTCACGGCAGGGATGATCGGAATCAACAAGGCGGCGGGGGGCGCGAGGGGCACGCCCTGGGTAGGCGCCCGTCAGAGCGGGTTCGGATTCCACAAATCGAAGGACGGCCACCGCCAGTTTGCGCAAACGAGGGTGGTCACCAAGCCGGTCTAGAAAAGTCTGTCCATCCAGAGACGGACAGACTTGAGCCACTGTCCCATCCAGACATGGACAGATCGGAGCCTCTACAGTTGGAGCCTCCACGGTTTGGGCCTCTACAGGATGATCGCCAATGGCACCAGGAACACGTAACCCAGGACCAGCAGGATCGGGGCCCACGTGATGGAGCCCACGGAGAGGAGCCAGTAGCCGAGCACGATGGTCACGAAGGCTCCGGCAGCGAACGCAAGGTTGATCACCGAGAACTTTAGGGATGCCTTGCTTGCCGCCCCCTTACCTCCGGATTCGTCTTCTTTGTTCATGTCCCGGATCCTATTTCAGGGACGTACCCTGGTCAACCGCTAGTGTGGGAGGCCGAATCGCTCCACGTACCGCGTGAGCCGGGACCGAGAGATCCCGAGAAGCGAGGCGGCTTCGGTTTTGTTTCCGTCCGTCTTCTCCAAAACACGCCGGATCTGGCACTCGATCGCCCCGTCCAAGGTCAGATCACCCTCAGGTACCCGACCCGACCCCTTGGGGGACACTTTCGCGGCAGCCCGGAACCCCAGCGTGAGATGTTCGACGCCTACCAACGGGCCCCGGGCTACAATGGCTGCACGGGTCAACGCGTTCTCGAGTTCACGCACATTCCCGGGCCAATCGTACTCCTGAAGAGAGGTCATCGCCTCCTTTGAGATCGCCTGCGCTGTGGCGCCCGTCTCGCGTCGGATGCGCCCAAGAAGATGTTGAGCGAGAAGAGGGATGTCGCCCTTCCTCTCACGCAGGGTCGGGACCTGAATCTCGACGACCCGCAGACGGAAGTATAGATCCTCACGGAAGCCACCCTCGGATACCAACTCTTCCATGGGTTGATGTGTCGCGGCCACGACACGCGCCTCGGTAGTCTTGGGGTGTTCACCCCCCACCGGATAAAATTGACGCTCTTGAAGCACCCGAAGGAGCTTGGACTGAAAGTCCGGGGAGGTGTCCCCGATCTCGTCGAGGAAGATCGTGCCCTGCCCCGCGAGTTCGAAGTACCCCCTTTTCCCGCCCACCGCTCCCGTGAACGCCCCTCGCACGTGCCCGAAGAGCTCCGATTCCAACAGCGTATCGGTGAGTGCGGTGCAGTTCACCGCGATAAACGGCTCATCCGAGTGGATCGAGTGGTCATGCACGGCCCGGGCGACCATCTCCTTCCCTGTCCCCGTGTCTCCCCTGATCAGGACGGTAGCGCGATTCCTGGAAAGAACTCCGATCATCTTGTAGATCTCGATCATCCTGGGATCTCGGCCAACGACCGTCCGAGCCCCCGTGTCGGGTCCGGCAGCGTCAGCCTCTTCGCTGTCTGCCTCCCGCTGCTCGATGGCGCCTCGGTTGATCTCCTGATCGCTCAGACAACGATCTACGACGGCCACGAGCTCCTTGAGGCTCACCGGCTTCACGAGGTAATCGAAGGCCCCGGACTTCATGGCCTCCACGGCGGATGTCAGGGTGTCGTGTCCGGTCATGACGATCACGTCGACGTACTCCATGGACTCCCGGATTCGGCTTAGGAGCTCCAGCCCCGTCATCCCATCCATACGTACATCGGTGACAACCAGCGCCGGATCGAAGGCGCCGACTTTGGCCAGCGCGACCTCGGCACTGTCCGCTTCGTCTACTTCGTGACCCGAATACTCGAGCTTCTCTCGAAAGACGGATCGGAGGTCGGCGTCGTCGTCGACCAGGAGGATACGAGACATTGGATCCTTTTTCGGAGCGCGATTCTAGGAGCGCGCTGCCAACTCTTACTCCGACCTGTCCGGGTCGGGTCCAGAATCATCGTCTTGTAAACCATCGCGGGTCACCCAGAAGCTGGGCCGATCCGGGATATCCGCCGCTCTGAGTCGAGCCATCCGCTCCCTCCGTGCCCGCCTCCGGACCCCGGCCATGGCAACGAGCACAAGGCTCAGAAACATCCAAAATACCGCCGAGTGCGAAAGGACGAACAGCCACCCGTAGCGATCTTCGACGTAGCGCCGCCAGTCCTCCTCGAACTGGGCCGTCGTGGTTCCGAACGTGGCCCGAAACGCCCGTTCGAAGTTACCAAGTTCCTTCCACCGTCGGAGCAGCACCTCGAGCGCCCGTGGGCCACTCCGTACGACCAGGAATTCCACGGTCGTGGCCGACAGAAGATAGGCGGTGCGAGCCCTCGCCTCGTCCCGCGGCCACGAAAAGGTAAGGGAGTCGAGTGGGCTCCCCCCTCGGGCCAACGCTATCCGAAGCTTCCAGCCCTCGCCCGAATCCCATCCCCCGCTGGCCCACTGCGCGTATCCCTCGGAGAACCAGCGGGGCACGCGGAGTCCATCCAAGTACTGGTGAAGGCCGATGTGCGCCCACTCATGGCGGACGACACGTGCATCACTCCAGCCCATACCCCGCGCCGACGCATACGCCGGAACGACAATGGCCGACTGCGCCGGCAACGCAACACCGGCACCCCAATCCGGAGCGCCTCCCCCGGTCAGGCGGACGAACTCGGATTCATCGGGGGCTAAGACGAGGAGTACGCCTGCGGGTACCCCCGCAGGCAGGCCCGGTAGTGACGTGGCGTCCTCCAGAGTGCTGAGAACTCGGACGGCCTTGATCGAATCAGCAGAGACGAAGGACACCGTGGCCCGCACCCCGGCCAGGTATCGGCCATCCGCAAGCCTAAGCCCGGCGCCGTCCTGCCATGGTGCACCTGCAGCGACCAAGTCCTGCCCACCCCCGCTCAGCCCGGCCGTGTTCGGCCCACGCCCGCCCTGTCCGACCGTGTCCTGGCCGATCACGAGAATCAGGGCCAGGACGGCTGGAATCACGTCCCCGCCGTGTCTCCGAGCTGATCGACCTTAGTCCGGAGAGTCAAATTGTCGGGGTTCAACTCCAGGGCTCGACGCCATAACGCCGCCCCGGCCTCGGTATTGGAGTTCTCGAGCGCGATGGCGCCGAGCTTGATGAAAACGTCCTCTCCGAGGCGGGGGTCCTCCTTCACGGCCAACTCATAATATTTCGCGGCCTGAGCCTTGTCTCCATGGCCAAGCGCCTGGTCCCCGAGAGCCTTGAAGGCCTGGGGAGGAGGAGAGTCACCCTTGATGGCTCTTTCGTAGCATGCGGTCGCAGCCTCGCCGTCCCCCCGATGCTCGAACACGGCCCCGGCATTTACCAGGATCGCCCCGTCTCCCGGATACTGCTTGAGTCCTTCTTCACCGATCTCCAAGGCGCGGCCCATGTCCCCCGCGAGTCCTGCAGCCAGAACGGAAAACGCGTAGAACATCGGCAGCGGTTTCTCCGATCCGAGCTTGTCCTGGTATACCTTGAGCGAGCCCATCGCAGCCGTGCCGTCCCCCGATTTCATTTCGACGATGCCTCGCGCCAGGGCAAGACCCGCATCGTCCGCCTCGAGCTTCTCGGCTTCGGTCAGGGTTGACAGCGCCTCGGCGTACCTGCCCAGGCTTTCGTACGCCAAAGAGCGGTTCCGGAGCAGGGCGTATGTGGGCTTTGTTGCCTCGTCCATCCCGTCGAAGTGAACGATGGCCTCGTGTGCCTTGCCCTGTCTCAGGCTGATGAGCGCCAGGTGGGCCCGGGCCTCGGCGTGTGTTGGATCAACCTCGAGAGTCTTTCGGAACTCACGGGTCGCATCGTCCATCATCCCCGACTTATAGGCGTCCAGCCCGGCCTTGAGGGCCTGTTCCAACGATCCCTTGGCCTCGTCTTCCCCAACGCGTTTAGCAACCTGGACGGCAAACCCGGCTTGGATCAAGCCGTACAGCGCCTTTCCAGTGTCGAATTCCACGAGTCCGGAAACCTCGACCAAATCCATGACCGAGCGCTGTCCGTCTATCAGCGGGATGATCAGCTTCTGGTCGTCCGTGAGGTCGAGGCCCTCATCCTCCAGGGGGTTTCGTTCCAATGCGAAGACGAGATCCATGGAGGTGATCTTCTTCTCGACCACGCTCCACTCGTCCACTCGGCGCGCTCCTTCCATAAGGAGACCATCGATGCTGAGCGAAACGCGAAACACGCTCTCTTCCGGCATGATGTCCGGGTCGAATTTGAACGTCCCTTCATTCCATTGAAAAATGAGGTAGACCGCCTCTTCGATCTGCACGGCGATGTATTCGTCCAGCTTCTCTTGCGTCAAGCTGCCCAGCTCGACGAGCACCTCACCCAATCGCTGTCCGCTGCCTGGCACCTGCTTCGCCACCGCGGCGGAGAGTTGATCCCGGGTGATAACTTGGTGGGTGACGAGGAGATCTCCGAGCCGGTCCAGCCGGTTCGCGACGGTGGCGAAGATCACCGTCCCGTCCTCGAAGTAGACGGACCCGGTGTTCCCATAGTTCGTCAGGGTCAAGCACCCGGTCTTTCCGCCCATGCCCAGCAGCTGGGAGATATCGGCCAGACTGACGTCGCTCAGTGCTCCCTGGATTGCCATAACCTGTTATACCTACCCAGTCATTTCGACAATACGTTCTTCGATCACCCGCCAGTCCCACACCACGTTTTCCTTGGAGGGACTCCAAGCCGAGCTCGTCCCAGCCGCTTCCTCCGCTTCCCCCGCTTCAGCCACTTCCGCCACTTCGGCCACCTCCGCCGTCGGGACCGCTTCTTTGGCTGGAGCAGCCTTGGTTGCGGAGTCGTCGAATGAGGGCTTGAAGCCACCGCGGTCGCCGGTCTCGAACTCATCGATCGGAGCGAGAACTGTGTCGTCCACCTCGGGCCGCATGAATCCGCCCCAGAGGTCCTCGTCTTGTATAAACTCGGGTGGCGCCTCTTCCAGATTCAGCTCTCCAGCACCCTTGGGCAGATCCTTACCGGGTGCCTCCACCACGAGGCCCATCTCGAAGCGGGTCCGTAACCTCTCGTCGATGTCGTCGACCCCCGAGGGGACCCGGTCCGCCGCAATAAGAATCTTGGTGCCTTTGCGACTCGAGGCCTCGAGGAGATGGAAGAGCTCGTCCTTGGCGCGCTCTGTCAGAGAAATCAGCTCCGCGTCGTAAAGGAGCAGGAGGTCCACATCCCACCAGCGTTCCCGCCACGCCCCGGCCACACCGTCCGACAACGCTCGAATGTAGTCCTCCGCGAATTCCGCAGCGGAAACGATGGCGATGTTTGAAAGCTGATGCTTTTCCCGGAACGATCGCGCTGTCGCCGCAAGAAGCGCCAACGGGCCGGCCCGGTTCACACTCCATACATAGAGGGGGTTGTACTCCGGACGCTCCTCGGTGACGAGCTGACCGGCCGCCTTGATCACGACCGCGTCGTAGCTCGACGTGAGGTCGTCCAACCAAGGACCTTGGCCGACGCGAAGGAAGGGCTTGACCCGCTCTAGAGCCGAGGCGAGCAGTGAGGCCGCTTCATCCAGACGCTCGGGATCCTTGAGCACACCGACCGCGGCCTCCGGCCAGGGATTGCCGGCGCTGGCGAGGGATTTCTCCGCCTGACGGAGCTGGGCGATATCTCTGCGGAATTGGTCGGCCACCTCCTGGGGCTCCGGGGGAGACTTGTCGGATTCGAGTAGTCGGCGTAAGCGCGTGCCCGAGTACCCGTCCCTCTCGAAGAGCTCCACCGTTTCGCGGAGCAGCCTCCTCCAGGGCTCCTCTTGCGGCTCCGCGCTCGTCACCGTTTGGGAGAGCCCCTCCATGAACGAGCCAAATTCATCGAGGAGCTGCTGGCCCGCGATCGGGCCTTCGCTCGGCGCCTCTTCCTGAAGCCCCGCCAGAGCCCCGATCTCGTTCGCTTCCACCTGGCGGCCCTCTAGTTCCTGGATGGCGAGAACCTTGTTCAGCGCCCCCGCTAGGGCGCGGATGCTGGTGAAGGCATGCTTTGCGAGCGCTTCGGCCACGCCCCCTTCGAACGTCTGGCCCCGCTCCTCAGCCTTCTTACGGAGGATGGCGACCTTGGTCTCGTACTCCGGCACGGCGATGTCGACGATCAACCCACCCGAGAAACGAGTGAGTAGGCGGGCGTCCAGTTCGTTGATCTCGGCGGGCGGGCGGTCACTGGCAAGGACGACCTGACCCCCGGATTTACTCATTCCGTCCAAAAGCCTGAGAAGGATCTCCTGAGCTTCTTTTTGTCCGGTAAAGAACTGGACGTCGTCAAGAAGAAGGATGTGGAGTTCCTGGTACCGTTCCCGGAATTCTTTCTCCTCCCCGGCCTGGATGGCCTGGGTGAGTTCGTTGAGGAAGCTCTCGACCGTCACGTACATGACGCCGAAGCCGGGATGTACCCGGGCGGCATAGTGGGCGATCGAGTTGAGGATGTGAGACTTCCCCAGACCCGATGACGAATAGATGAAAAGAGGGTTATAGGACGTGCCGGGCGCATCGGACACGCGCCGCGCCGCCGCCGCCGCGAGCCGGTTGGCCGGTCCCACGACAAAGCTATCGAACGTAAATTTCGGATCCAGATCCGACGCTACCACAGCTCTACCCCGACCTCCGTCACGATACGCAGTCTTTTCGTGCCCATTCGGCACACGTCTCCAGGTCCGCTGGGAGAGGAACCTCGAATCGCATCGATTCTCCACTCACCGGATGCTCGAAGGAGAGCCGCCATGAGTGGAGGAACTGCCGCTCCACGCTCTTGCCTAGCATTCTTGCCCACTCCCGAGCTTTACCGCCCATCCCGCGCTCCCAGCCTACACCATACACGGGATCCCCGACCACAGGATGTCCAATATGCGCCAGGTGAACCCGAATCTGGTGGGTTCGCCCCGTGCCCAACGCCACCCGCAACAACTCCGCGCCGATCCAGCGTTCCACGACGCGAAAGCGTGTCACGGCATTACGCCCCTTCTCTACTACCGCCATACGCTGCCGCTCGACCGGATCACGTCCGATGGGCGCAGTAACCTCGAGCGGTGACTCGGAAAGATGCCCCCATGATGCTGCAATATACAGCCGCTTAACCTCACGCCGTTGAAGTGCTTCAGAAAGGGCGTGGTGCGCCCTATCACTCTTCGCCACAACCATGAGCCCCGAAGTATAACGATCCAACCGATGCACGATTCCGGGCCGTAGCTTACCTCCAATACCCGACAGGTCGTCCGTATGCGCAAGGAGTGCGTTCACCAAGGTTCCGGTGGGATGCCCGGGCGCCGGGTGAGTGACCATGCCCGAAGGTTTGTTCACGACGAGGAGCGACGAATCCTCAAACAGGACGTCCAACGCGAGATCCTCTGGTTGGGCCTCCAGCGTCTCCGGTGGGGGAACCCGCACCTCGATCTCCTGCCCGGCCTCGAGCCGATCGGCCTTTCGTGCCACATGCCCATCGACCCGTACCCTACCCTCCACCACGAGGGCCTGCACACGGGTCCGTGAGAGGTCCGAATTCTCCGCCACGTAGACATCGAGCCGATCCCCGGCATGACGGACGGTAAGGACCTCCACCCGCTCCTCAGTCTCCTTCAATCCTGAGCTCCGGCGCGGGCCCGGCCCGCCGACGGTCGGCTCTCTACCCCCCGATTGAGTGCAATCACGACGTCCATGTCATCGATTGTCACGCTCTGGACCGCGTCGTAGCCATCGACGGCGTCCCGGGCGTCGTAGATCTCGAGTTGAAGGGCAAGTGTCTCATCACAAATGTAATCATGGTGGTCATCCGCCCCCGCTCTGATAGGCTCCGGACCGTACACTCCCAGCCGAATCCTGTCCGTAATGGCCAAGCCGGACTCCTTGCGCAGCCGTTGAATGCGGTTGACCAACTCGCGTGCGATCCCCTCTGCCTTCAATTCCTCATCCAGGGTGGGGTCGAGAGCAGCCGTGTACCCGCTCTCGGATCGCACCACCAACTCCCCCTTGGACTCCTCTTCGACGGTTAAATCCTCGGGACCGAGCACGGCGGTGCGGCCCGCAACTTCGATCGAGACCGGATTCCCCGCGTTGTGGGCCTGTAACTCCGGTTCGGAAAGTCCCCGAATCGCAGTGGCGGCAACTTCTGTTTCTTTACCGAATTTCGGGCCCAAGGCCTTGTAATTCGGCCTCGCGGCTAACGTAATCAGGCCATCTGCGGAAGCTAAGAAATCGACCGCCTTGACGTTGAGTTCGTCCTGGAGGAGATCCAGGATCTCCTTCCGAATCTGCAACCCCTCGGGAACGACCGCGAGTAACCGCTTGAGCGGTTGACGTACCCGAATCTTGACCTCCTCTCGGGTCGCTCGGCCAAGGGATACCAGCGCCCGAACCGCTTCAACTTCTCGTTCAAGCGATTCGTCACGACCCTCCAGCCCTTCCGCGGAGCCGTCCCCCGGAAACGCCTCGAGATGAACGCTTTTCCCGGTGAGTCCATGGTGGATCCAGTCCGAAACGAAGGGCGTCACCGGCGCCGACAGGAGGCAAACAGTGCGTAGCGCCTCCCACAGCGTCCTGAACGCCGCACGAGTGTCATCGTCGTCCGTATTTCCCCAGAACCTGGGTCGGGACCGCCGGACATACCAGTTGGATAGCTCTTCACTGACGAATTCGCCTAGAGCCCGGTAGGCTCGAGTGAGCTGATAGGCGTTCAACTCCGAGCGCACCTCGCTCACCACCGAACTCAGCCTGGAAACCAGCCACCGGTCGAGCAGGTTTCGGTCCTGAGGCGCCGGATCGGCCCCGGACGGCGACCAATCTTCGACGTTGGCGTAAAGCGTAAAGAAGCGGTACGTGTTGAACAGTGTATCCAGAAACTTCCGCGATGCTTCCTGGACGGCCGCGGGATCATACCGTTTTGGCACCCACGGGTTGCTGGACGTGATCAGGTACCAGCGGATAACGTCGGCCCCATGATCAGCGATGGCATCCCACGGATTCACCGTATTTCCACTTGATTTCGACATCTTCTGGCCCTCGGCATCGAGGATCAGATTGTTCACCACCACGTTTCGGAAGGGTGGGCCTTTGTCCAGCATCGTGGAGATGGCCAGGAGGGAGTAGAACCATCCCCGCGTCTGATCGAGGCCTTCACAGATGAAGTCGGCCGGGAAGTGCCGCTCGAAGTCGTCCCTACCCTCGAAGGGGTAGTGCCACTGTGCGTACGGCATCGCACCCGAGTCGAACCAGGCGTCGATAACCTCTGGCGCTCGCCTCATGGTCCCGGCGCACCCTCTACAATTCCACGTGCGCTCATCGATGTAGGGACGGTGAGGGTCGAAGTCGTCTCCCAGGGGTCCGGTTCGCTCCGCCAACTCCTTGTAACTCCCGATCCACTCCAGGTGGTCCGGCTCCTGATCGCACACCCACACCGGGAGCGGCGTACCCCAATACCGGTCCCGAGAAAGCGCCCAGTCAACGTTCCCCTTGAGCCACTCTCCCATTCGGCCCTCGCCGACGTCGGGCGGGAACCAGTTCGCAGCCCGATTGTGGGCCAACATCTGGTCCTTCAGGGTGGAGGTGGCGGCGAACCACGAATCCCTTGCGATGTAGATGAGCGGCGATTCGCAGCGCCAACAGTGCGGATAAGAGTGCACGGTGGTGCCGAACCGAAAGAGATTCCCCTGCGACTCGAGCTCCTCCACCAACACCGGATCCGCGTCCTTCACGAACATGCCCGCCACCAACTCCGTCCCGTCGACGAAACATCCCGCGTCGTCGACCGGCTGGAGCATCGGCAAATCGTGCCGCTGGCCTGCGGCGTAGTCGTCTGAGCCGAAGGCCGGTGCGATGTGAACGATGCCGGTACCGTCCTCAGAGCTGACGAAGTCTTCGGCGATCACGGTCCAGCCATGCCCACGATCGTCAGGCGCGGGGACGACCTCGAGCGGCCGGGCATAACGAGTTCCCACCAGCTCGGACCCTTTCAACCGTTGAAGGACCTCGACTCCCTCAGCCAGGACGGCCTCGAGGCGCTCCTCTGCCAATACCAGACGCCGTCCCTCGTACTGGACGTCCACGTACGTGAGATCCGGATGCACGGCCAGGCCCGTGTTGGAAGGGACCGTCCACGGCGTCGTCGTCCAGACCAGGAACGCCCGCCCTTCGGAGTCAGGCTCGCCCTCGTTCGTCAGCCACGGGCACAAGAAGTGGAGAGATGAGTCCTCGATGTCCCGGTACCCCAACGCTACTTCATGGGAACTGAGCCCGGTCCCGCACCGTGGACAGTATGGGACGTTCTTGTACCCTCGGTACAAGAGACCCCGGTCCGCGAGTTGTTTGAGAATCCACCATACGCTTTCCACGTAGTCGAGATCGAGGGTGGCATACGGTCGCGTGTAATCCAGCCAATAACCGATACGTTCGGAGAGGGCTTCCCAATCCTTCTTATACGTAAAAACCGAGTCGCGGCAAGCCGCGTTGAACTCCGCGATGCCGAGAGCCTCGATTTCGGGCTTGCCCGAAATGCCCAGCCTCTTCTCGGCCTCGATCTCGACGGGCAACCCATGTGTGTCCCAGCCGGCGATGCGCGTAACGCTCCGCCCCTCCATCGTCCGGAACCGGCACACCAGATCCTTGATCGTCCGGCTGATGATATGGTGAAGTCCCGGGCGGCCGTTAGCAGTAGGGGGACCTTCGAAAAAAACGAACGGCTCACCGGATTCCGTAGCCTTCAGTGTCTGGCGAAAAAGGTCTTCGTCCCGCCAGCGGGCCAGCGTCTCCTCCTCGAGGGTAATCAGCTTATCGGGGATTTCCGGATATCGCATCAAGTCTTTCCTACACCGTCACTCGGCGCCCTCATCCTTCCGATCCGTCATGATGGAAGAGAGCCACAGCGAGTCATCACCTTCCTCTCCTTCGGGAGATCGCCGGACGTCGGCCTTGGTTCCCCGTTTCTTTGCCTTCGGCGTCACCGAAGCGACGGCGGGGGCGTCGCCTTCCACTTGCTTCTCCTGCTGCTTGGCTTGGCCTCCAGCGTCTCGTTGGTCCTCGTCTCCGTCGTCGTCTCCGTCCTCGTCCTCGTCGTCCTCGTCCTCCCCTATCGACCAGCTTCCTTGTCCGAGCTCAAGGTCCAGCGTGACGTCTTCCAGTGGGGCTCGGCCAAACTCAACCTCGACCGTGTCCAGCTCACGCTCCAGGAGGGTCCGAAAAGCCTTCAAGAACCGTTCACGTTGGCGCTCCAACTCCTGCAGGGCCTTGTGATGCTCGGTGAGGAGCTTCTCGGACTCCGCAATCATTACCTTGATGCGCCCTCGTGCCTCCCGTTCCACGAGTTTCGCTTCCAGGCGAGCCTGCTTTTTCACATCCTGGCGGAGCTCCTGCGCGGTCACCAACGCGTCCTGAACCGCCTGTTCGCGTCCCTCCTGAACAACAACCTTCTCTCCCAGTTGGTCTATCTCTCCCTGGAAGGCGAGATTCTCCTTGACCAATACCTCCATCCGCTCCGCGACCAACTCGAGGAAGCTGTCGACCTCCTGCGGGTCGTAACCCCGAAGCCCTTTCCCGAAATCCCCCCGCTTCTTGCGGACATCCAACGGCGTGAGGTCAATCATGGTCCATTCGTTTCCCGAAAAGAGCCGTGCCGATCCGAATCATTGTGCTGCCCTCCTCGATGGCAATCTCGAAGTCGTTCGTCATACCCATTGAGAGATGGTCCCCACAATACCCCTCGAACGCCCGAAGCTCCTCATGGAGAATCCGGACCCCCTCAAACGTGCGCCGAAGTGGTGCCTCGTTGTCCGTGAACGGAGCCATCGTCATGAGGCCCCGGACTTCCAGGCCCGGCAAAACAAGCACGCTCAGAACTTCATCCCTGACACCACCGCCCTGAAAGCCAGCTTTGCTCTCCTCTCCGGACGTGTTCACCTGCACCAGGACGGGAACAACCTCGCCCGCCTCCACGGCTGCCTTCGAGAGTCGCTCGGCAAGCCGGACCGAATCGATCGAGTGGACCAGGTCGGCTACCCCAACGAGCCGTGGGGCCTTCCTCCGCTGGACATGGCCAATCATATGCCACTGAGCCCGCCCGTCTTCCACTGCCGCGCGCTTCCATGCGAGTTCCTCCGTCCTATTCTCACCCAAGGCGAACAGGCCATGGGAAAGTGCCGCTTGAACGGCCTCGATGGGATGCGCCTTGGTCACCGCCACCAAGGTGACCTCGTTCGAGGCACGGCCGCTCCGCCCCGCCGCGTCGGAAATCCGGTCCTGGATTTCGGGCAGCGATGCCGTGACCCGCTCATCGTAGGTGGATGTGATCATTCTATCTCATTGCGCCAACACGGGGTACCGATCGAAAAAAACGACCCCGCCGGCCACGCCGGCGGGGTCGTCTCCAAAAGAACCGTCGGACCAGCTAGTTTTGGACCTGGAAAGTAATCGGAAGCTGAATCCAGACCTGGACGATCTGTTCCCGGTTCAGGGCTGGCGAAAATCTGAAGACGTTCGCGACCTGGAGGGCCGCCTCGTCCAACGGCACGTGACCGGAACTCTCAGAAACTCTCCTGTCCAGCACCGTGCCCTCCTCCGAAATGAAAAACCAAACGGTCACCGACCCACCGATTCCGGCATCCCGAAGAATGGGAGGATACAGCCTCATCAAGGCTGCCGAAACCTCATTCCTGTTTAGGATCTCCGGCCGGACGGTCATCGGCGTGAACACCGGAGCAGCTGATAGATCCACCCCCCCGTCGTTAGTGGGCGGTGGAGGCAAGTCTTCGATCGGATTATCCTCGAACGTGGTCGGGGCAATCGTGATATCGTCATCGATTTCCGTCAGGGCCATCACCGGCGTCGCGGGCCGGGAAATGGCCTCGGGTGGCGGCGGAATCTCAATTTCCGGGGGAAGCTCGATCAACTCCACCTCTTCGGCCGTGAAGGACACGTCATCCGCCGTCTGTGTCGGCCAGAACTGAAAGAGCATGAAGTGGAAGACCGTCGCTGTAATCATCGAGCCCCAAAACCACGACCCGAAAGACCTCTTGAATCGGTCGTTCTCTGTCTCAAGGCTAATGGCCGCCCGCTCAGCGGGAATAGCTTTCGCGTTCATCGTTGCTCCCGTGCCATACGTTGCTCCAACTCAGTGGCGAATACGACCCTCACCACACCGGCCGCCACCAACTGCTTCTGAAGTAGGTCCATTGTGCTGTACTGTACTTCCCGATCCGCTCGGATCGAAATCACCAACGCTCGGTCCGACGCCGCGTAAAGCGGGGCTATCACTTGGGTAACCTCTCCCATGTTATAGGGCCGGTCGTTGATGAAGATGCCCGCGTCTCGCTGCACCCAGATGTTGAGAATGTTCTTCAGTTTCTCATCGATCTTCTGGGTGGCCTCCGCCTCCGGCCATATGATGGGCCGGTCCCGGTCCTTCTGGAAAACGGTGGTCACCATGAAGAAGATGAGAAGTAGGAATGCGATATCGGCCATCGAGGAGTCGGGCACTTTTGAAGACGCCTCGGACTTCCTCGAGAATCCCCCCGACTTGATCGGCATGGCTTAACCCTCGAAGAGTTGAAGGGAAATACGTTCTGCACCGGCCGTGTGAAGCGCATCCAACACGTCTACCATGAACTTGTAGGGCGCATCGGGATGGGTCTTGACGGCAGCGATGAGATTCGGGTTTTCACTCACATCCTGCCGCCAAAGACCTTCGATAGCGTTGGGCGATACCGTCTGCACCTGCGGGCTTTCACCACGCTTCACTTCGACGAGCCCATTGGGCTGAATGATGATGTGAAGGATGTTCCGCGGACTGATCTCGACCTCCCCCCCCTCCTCGGGAAGGACTATCGCGAGTCCCTTGTCCTTCGGGAACGTCGTGGTCACCAGAAAGAAGATCAGAAGCAGGAACGCAATATCCGCCATCGACGAGGACGGCACCTTGTCGCTGACCTTCGATTTCTTCTTGTCCAATACGGCCATGCTACAGCCCTCGTATGTGTGCCCGCGTACCGGCTATCCGCCGGAAAGGTTCCTCAAATCAGCTATCATGTCGACTCGCCGGCGCCCGAGTCGCCGGGGGGGACGTCCACCGGTGGTGCGACCCCCCTCGCCCCGGCCGAGGCCAACGGCCTTTTCACTCCCAACGAATAAGCCAGATCGAGCACCTTCTGCGCGCCTTGCTCCATGTCGAGGATCAGGGTGTCGATGCGCGTAACGAAGAAGTTGTACCCGATATTGACGGGAATCGCGATCAAAAGCCCGGTAGCCGTTGTCAACAACGCCACCTTGATCCCCCCTGCGACGAGCGTCGGGTCTACATCTCCGGCGGCCTCGATGGCAGCGAATGCGAGAATCATTCCGATAACGGTGCCCAGGAAGCCCATGAGCGGTGCAACGTTGGCAACGGTGGCCAAAATGACGAGGCCACGCTCCAGGAATCCGAGTTCGATCGTCCCCGTCGTGCGAATGGCTGAAGCCAACTCGCTCTCACCTGCCTCGCCCTCCGTGATGCGGCGCAGTCCAGCCACAAGAATCGCGGCCGCTGGGCCCGGATGCGACGCGGCGAGCTCGGCGGCCTCATCTAGGCGGCCCGCGGAAGCGGCTTCCTCGACCTCCGCGAGCACAGCCTGCGTGCTCGCGTGCGCAACGTATAGAGTCCATGACTTGGCAATGATCACGCCCAGTGCTATGAGCGAACACAGCACGAGCGGGTACATCATGAACCCGCCATCGGAGAACAATGACAGAAGGTGATATTGGCTGGCGTCCAAGCACCGCTCCTCTAAAAAATAGCCCCGTGATCGCCGACGGTTCGGCGACCCCTATCATACAGTCGCGGCAATGTACGGTGTCAGCCCGAAAATTTCTAGTGCCCGGCGAACACAAGTTCGAAGGTACGGCTTCGCCACCTAAGGATTGGAGTCACACGAGGTTGGGGGGCATCGCAAGAGCAGCGGAGCGCTCCGGCACCGTTCCACCGAGAATCTCCCGGAGGCGAGCCTCGTCAACATCCCGCTCGAGGAGGCCCCGCAACGCAACCGAGATCTTTGCCGTTTCTTCACTGACCACGATGACTAGAGCATCGGTCTCCTCGCTGAGGCCGATCGCCGCCCGATGACGTGTGCCCAGTGTCTTGTCGGTGACCGCATACTGCGTCAACGGTAGAACCGCACCTGCTGCTCGGATTTCGCCTCCGACGATGATCACCGCGCCATCGTGCAACGGCGTCCCCGGCGTAAAGATCGTCTGGAGCATGGCCGCCGAGACGCCTACTCGTTCTCGGCTACCCGTGTGCGCGTATTCATCGAGGCCTACGTCCTGCTCCAGAACGATGATCGCCCCCGTCTTCTTTCGGGCGAGCTCTTCCACGCCGTGCACAATCTCGTCGATGAGCTGATTTTCCGGCATCGGGTTCACGATGCGCAGCAGTCGGCTCTGACCCAGACGGGTGAGTGTCGTCCGGAGTTCCGGCTGAAACACAACGAGCGCCGCGATCACACCGTACTGTAGGAGGTATTCGAGCAAGGTTTCGATGAGTGTCAGTCTCAAGACCTGAGAGAGCAGATAGGCCGCCGCGATGACGAGGACCCCGAGCAGAATCTGCATTGCTCGGGTCCGTTGGATGATGAGAAGGACTCGAAACAGCAGGAAGGCCACAAAGAGGATCTGTAGGAAGTCCAGCAAGGAGAACTGGAGCTGGGACCAGAGCTGAGACACTAGAAGGCTGCTGAAGAAGTACAGTGGGCCGCCACCCGTGCCAACGCACGGGTACCCGGGATGCCACGGCTCCAGATCCGACGTACCCGCGCGATATCCTGGGTCAGAGCGACGACGCCATAGCATTCGCTACGGCTAGGAGCTCCAACAACGGGGGCACCGCGCAAAGCGTGGTCGGGGTCGCGCCACCGCAACCCTTCAACGTGTATGGTCATGCCCCAAATGGTGGTGGGCACATGGCGGTTGTGCGGTTGATCCTGCGTCTCTCCTCCTCGCGACCACGGCCCTTGGCCGCGGTGCCCGCTCTGCTACGCCTCGTCGTCGTTCGTTCTTCGCCTTCGGCTCAGGTGCCGCGGAAACCACTGTGCTACGTCGAACATCAAGGTCGCGACCTTTCAGCCCGACGCGTCGGCCTCCGGGTCCTCGGCCCTGAGCTGCGCTGCTGGAGTGCGCACCGTACTGGGGCTCATCTCTTCATCGCCAGACGGCTCGTCACCAACCTTCACAGCCGTCGGTACCTCCGTTTGCGCGTCCGTCTCCTCCACTGACGCGGCGTTCAACTCGTCCATCCCCGCGTCCGCCTCATCCGCCTCCAACTCTCCGCGGTCGCCCGGATCCCCATCCGCCTCTTCTGAGCCGTCGTCGGCCTCTTCGCCGCCGTTCGCAGGAGGCGGAAGCTCCTCGCCGGTGTCCAGGAGGGAAATCTCCGCGGAGTCCAGGGTTTCCCGATCGAGGAGCGCTTGTGCGATGCGCTCGAGGAGATCCTCGTGCTCGGTGACGATCGAGCGAGCTCGCTCCTCGGCCTCATCCAACACACGTTTGATCTCCTGATCCACCTGTTGGGCGGTATGCTCCGAAATCTCCCGGCGCTGAACCAACTCCCGGCCCAGGAAGACCTCCTGGTCCGCCTGACCGATCGCCATGAGTCCGATGATTTCGGACATACCGAAGCGAGTCACCATCTGCCTCGCCATGGCGGTCGCCCTCTCGATGTCGTTCCCCGCCCCCGTCGTGATCTTCTCGGGTCCGAAGACCATCTCTTCCGCGACGCGTCCCCCGAACAGCATACATAACTGTCCCTCGAGCCACTCCTTCGTATACGAGTGCCGATCTTCCTGCGGTAGGCTCGCCGTGAGTCCGAGTGCACTGCCCCTGGGCACGATCGTAACTTTGTGCAGCGGGTCGAGCCCCGGCAGCCTCAGCCCGATGACGGCGTGCCCGGCTTCGTGATACGCGGTAAGCTTCCGCTCCGACTCGGTCAGAACCAGGCTCCGCCGCTCGGCACCGAGCATGACCTTGTCCTTCGCCGCCTCGAAATGGTACATGGTGACCTTGTCACTGTCGTCCCGAGCCGCGAGAAGAGCGGCCTCGTTGCAGATGTTCGCGAGATCCGCCCCACTCAGCCCAGGCGTGCCCTTGGCCACGACCTTCAGCTCCACATCCGCGGCGAGCGGTAACTTCTTGGCATGCACCCGGAGAATCCCTTCCCGCCCCCGCACGTCGGGGAAATCCACGATCACCTGGCGATCGAAGCGGCCCGGCCTCAGGAGGGCGGGATCGAGCACATCCGGCCGGTTGGTCGCCGCGAGTAGAATCACGCCCTCGTTCGTCTCGAAGCCGTCCATCTCCACCAAGAGGGCATTCAGCGTCTGCTCGCGCTCGTCGTGGCCGCCACCCAGGCCAGCTCCACGGTGGCGGCCTACCGCATCGATCTCATCGATGAAGATGATGCAGGGAGCCTGCGCCTTCCCCTGCTCGAAGAGGTCCCGAACCCGGGAAGCACCCACACCGACGAACATCTCGACGAAGTCCGAACCCGACATCTGGAAGAAGGGCCGGGCCGCCTCTCCGGCGACGGCCCGCGCGAGGAGGGTCTTACCCGTCCCGGGAGGGCCCACCAAAAGGACGCCCTTGGGCAGACGGCCGCCGAGCCGCGAGAACCGCTGAGGGTCCTTGAGGAACTCGATGACCTCCTCGAGTTCATTCTTGGCCTCATCCGCACCAGCGATGTCCGCGAACGTCACCTTGGGCGCTTCGGGCGAGATCATCTTCGCCTTGGACCGTCCGAACTGGAAAGCGCGATTACCCCCACCCTGGAAGGTGCGCAAAATCCAGATCCAGAACGCGATGAACAGAACCCAGGGCAAGGTTTGCACGAGGAGTGTACCCCATCCCCGGGTCTCCAGCTGACCCGAAATCTCGACATCCTGCTGCTCCAGGTCTGCGAGAAGTTCATCGCTGATCTCACCCGGAAGCATCGTCACGAAATTCTGGAACTCGCTGCCCTCCTCGATGCGGGGGGCTCTGAGCTCGCCCTCGATTCGCCTGCTCTCGACGACGGTCACCTCCAGGATATTGTCGGCGTCGAGTTGCGCCTTGAACTCGGTATAGGTGAACTCGATCACGGCGTCCTCCTGCCCTCTCATCAATTGGACCAGGAGAGCCGCCATGAGAACGAGCAGCAGCCAGAAGGCCCCGGTCCTGGAGACACGGGTCATCTTGGAGCCGTCGTCCTGCGTTCGAAGCGGATCTTGTTCAGCCATATGTGGATAACACCTCAACCAACATCGGAGTTCTCACCGACGTTACAACGTCACTATATAACGTAACGCAGGTAGCGGAAGCTTTCACGGGAGATCCGCCGCCCCCTCATCCTTCCGCGGGACCACAGGAGACGATACCGACAGCATAAGCGCATCATCCTCGGCGTCAGGCAAGAGGAGCGAGGACCGGGCCACGCCCGGGATCCAGAGAACCCGTTCTTTACCGTCCACGACAACCGCGGCTCGAGAGCGCTCCTCTAGGCCTACGCGTTTCTCGCCGAAGATCTTCTTCAGCTTCTTCGATCCATACGAGTACTTCATGCGATCCCCCGATCTCCAACCACGCAGGGTTATCGGAAATTGGAGCCCCGAAACGGAGAACCTCTCCACCCACGGACTCACAGGACCCCGTCCCAGGCACCAAGTGACCGACCAGTCGCGGCCCCCGATCAAGAAGGCCCCTCCCCCGTCCCCCAGACCTTCGATATCGAAGGTCCGGTTGGTGCCCGGATCGGACGTATGGCAGAAGACCAGCCGGTCGAAGGACCGGACCAGACGCACTTTACCGGAAATCGGGTGCCCGTGGCCACTGGCACCGGCGCTTGTAAACGCCAAGGCGGACCGGGTTCCTGCCTCGCTCAAGGTGGCCCCCAGTCGGCCGGCCAACTCCCGAAGGATCCGAGCGCGCACGGCCTCATCGTGGTCCAAGAACTCCACACGTTTGATTTCGATGCGGACATCGTCCTCCCCGGTCACCAGGTCCCGGACCAGATCTTTGAGTATAGATTTCCAAGCAGCTTCCTCTCTACGCGCGATGCGCCCCAAACGTAGAAGGGACGGCCGCGCGCCGGGAGCGATCACCGATTCGAGACGAGGCAGAATTTCGTTTCGGATGATGTTGCGGGCGAACCGTGGATCCTCATTGGACGTGTCTACGCGGGGTCGAATACCCACCGCCGCCGCGTACTCGGACAGACGATCCCGAGTGAACGGAAGGAGCGGACGTAGGATGCCCGGGGCTCTCTTCTCCGGAATGCCTTCGAGACCGTGTAGTCCGGTTCCCCGTACAATACGAAACAAAATCGTCTCGGCCTGATCGTCGGCATGGTGCGCCGTCAGAACCCACCGGGCCCGTAGCGCCTTCCGCTCTCGCTCGAAAAAGGCGTAACGCGCGTAGCGCGCCTCCTCCTCGCTCGACAAGCGCGTCTCGGCCCGGCCGAGTCTGCACTCGAGGCCCCACGCCGTGGCCCATCCGCGAACCCAGAGCGCATCGCCATCGCTCTCCGAGCGCATTCGATGATCGAGATGGCCCACCACCAGCTCAGTGGCGGGCAACCCGGGGGAGAACCTCAGAAGGTGGAGCAGAGCCAAAGAATCCACCCCACCAGAAACGCCAACCAAAATCCGGTCGCCCGCCGTGAAGAACCCACGCCGCAAAACGTGGTCCGTGAAGTCGCGCGCGAGCCCGATGTACACGTTCAAGAGTCTGAATCGGGTGCATCGGGAGGGGGGAGACGTCCAGCTTCCCGCACCAGGACGCGCGAAAGTACGTCTGGCCGATCCGTCTGGATGCCGTTCACTCCCCACGCAAGCAGCCGGTTCATATCCTGCTCTCGGTCCACAACCCAGACATGGACGGCAAGGTTCAGGCGATGCGCTTCGGACACGAAGCGTGGTGTGACGACCCGGATTCCGTGCCACACTTCCGGCACTTGCAGAGCGTCGAAGCGAGGCCGGAACCACGGAGTAAGACGGAGGTGACCAGCGCTCCAGAAAAGTCCGATGTCCCGGCGGGACGCTCCCCACGGTCCTCCGTAACCGCGCACTGCCCTACGGTGCGTCTCCACCTCAGCTGCGATGAGTACCCGATCGTGAGCACGGTGCCGCCGGATGATCTCCGTCAGCGGCTCGGCCACTTTCCTGCATTTGGTATCAACGTTCAGACGTGTATCCGGGAACGCCTCGAGCACATCATCGAATCGGGGGATGGACACGCCGAGTCCTCGAAAGGATGTCTCACCATCGAGGTCCCGGAAATGATATCCGGCATCCAAAGCCTTCAAGCGATCCCACGACATCTCGGCGACGGCTCCCTCCCCGTCGCAGGTCCGGTCCACCCTCTCATCGTGGATCAGAACCACCTCGCCATCGGACGTGAGGCGCGCGTCCGTCTCCAGCACGTCTGCTCCCCACGTGTCCACGGCGAGACGGAACGCCTCCATCGTGTTCTCGGGGGCCATTTTTCCGCCGCCGCGGTGGGCGATGAAGAGCGGGCTACCCGCCAGGTACGGGCGGCCGGGGCGAGGCCAACGGGGCCGCGTCACAGGGCACAGCGTTCAGGACGCCGGCGCCGGGTCCCTGAATCCCTCGGCATCCGCCGGATCCACCCCGTGCAAACGGAACAGCACGAGGTCGAGGAGGCGATCCGTGAGGGCGAGGTCCCGTGCCTCCTGCTCGGCATCCCCCTCACCGCCCCCCCCCATTTCGTCCTGAAGGGCCACCACCCGCTCGGCCAAGAACTTCACCACGTCCTCCGCGATCTCCGGCCTCGGATTCGCCGGTGCGAGAGAGTCCGGCATGACCCGTTCCAGAAGAAGACCCTGGATGAACGCAAGAAATCCTGGAAAGGCGAGCTCCGCGAGAGCCTCTCCCTCGACCTGCTCCTCTTCGGTGATGTTTTCCCAGGCGAGTTCGTTGAGATAGAGGTCGGTCGCCGCTTCGCGCAGGTGGTCCCGCTCGGACTCCGAAAGCCGGGCGCCGCTGGCTGGCTCCGGGACGGCGAGCGGGCGGCCCAATGCGCGCTCCATCTTTTCTCTTCGCCCCTCGAGTAGGGTTGTTGCCCGATCGTTCATGTCCCGAACTCCTGGATGACTCAACTAGAGAAGTAACTTATCCACCTGTGTGCCCCGCCCGCTACCGTTGGTCTCAGCGAGAAAAGAGCCCGAGCGATCGGCCCGGGCTTCTAATAGCGGAGGAGGGACTCGAACCCCCGACACGCGGATTATGATTCCGCTGCTCTAACCACCTGAGCTACTCCGCCGTGCTGTTCAGGCTCCCAAACCTCAAAAGAGTATCGGGGGGTGTCAATGGAGCCATCCTCCCGTTTCGGGGGTAGGTAGGAAGGGCGCACTGGTCGTGCGCCAGCCACCATTCACCCTGATTTCGGAGGTGGTGTATGATGAGTACCGTATGGATCGTGCTCGCCAGCATCGGAGGTGTGGCCCTACTCTCGAGCCTGCGAATCCTTTACGAGTATCAGCGTGGGGTCATATTCAGGCTCGGCCGACTCACGAGCGCGAAGGGACCGGGGCTCGTGTTCTTGGTCCCGTTCGGGATCGAGCGCATGAAAAAGATGGATCTCAGGATCGTCGCACTCGATATCCCCCCGCAAGATACCATCACGAAGGACAACGTCAGCGTGACCGTCAACGCGGTCGTGTATTTCCGCGTCACCGACCCCTCCAAGGCGGTCGTAGAGATTGAAGACTACTACTTCGCGACGAGCCAGCTCGCGCAAACCACCTTGCGCAGTGTCATCGGACAGTCGGAATTGGACGAAATTCTCGTCGAGCGTGAGCAGGTCAACCGGGTGGTCCGTGATATCATCGACCAGGGGACCGATCCGTGGGGCATCGAGGTCACGGCCGTGGAGGTCAAGGATATCGGTCTACCCGGGGAGATGAAGCGAGCGATGGCCAAGCAGGCCGAGGCGGAACGGGAACGGCGGGGTAAGGTCATCGCCGCCGCCGGAGAGGCGCAAGCCGCCGTAAAGCTGGCCGAGGCCGCCCGCTTGATCCAGGACTACCCTGTGGCCATTCAGTTGCGTTTTCTCCAAACGGTGGTGGAGATCGCCGCCGAGAACAATTCGACAACCGTGTTCCCCATCCCCATGGACCTGTTCAAGCCGATTGTGGAGGCAGGTGAGCGGTTCAAGGCATTGGGCGAGTGGTCGGGGTCTCCCGGTGATCCGTTGAAGACACTCGAAGCGGAAGCGTCGGAAAACGCACTACCCGCCGGCGTCGACCCGGCGATGCTCACAGAAGCGGCCAAGGCCATTATGGGGATTGGGAGCGGCGGATCCTCATCGGACGAGCATGCTGTACCCGCGACTCAGAGGGATGCGGAGGGAGATGAAGGAGGAGAACCCTTGGAACAAGAGGGCGAATGAGCCCAGCCGTCTGGTACTCTCAGGGGCGCTCCGGATCCTGTAGGGAGTCCGCTACGGCGTCGGCGGGTGCGGCGATGCGGTAAAGGACCTCCCCTGCCCGAATCATCCCGTACCGTTCTCGCGCCAACCGTTCGATGGTCGCTGAGTCAGTCTCCAGAGCCTCGGCCCAGATCCGCAGTGAGTCGTTCGCCCGCTCCAATTCCGTGAGTCTCTGCTCCAGTTCGAGATTTTCGACTCGAACGCGTCTGGCCTCGAATACGGAGTACTCTCCACCGAACAACGCGAAGTAGACGGACAACCCGATCAACGCAGAGAGGATGAGCCACTTCATAAGTGTCACCTGGGGCCTCGAGGTGCCCTTCTTCAACGATCCCACAGGCTCCTTCCTGGATAGGTGGCCGATTCTCCCAGAGCCTCTTCGATTCGAAGCAGTTGATTGTACTTCGCGACGCGATCGGTTCGACTCGCGCTGCCGGTCTTGATCTGTCCCGCCCCGGTCGCCACGGCCAAATCCGCTATCGCGGTGTCCTCCGTCTCGCCCGACCGGTGCGAGATCACCGACTTGTATCCCGAGTCGTCAGCCAAGCGGATCGCTTCGAGTGTTTCCGTGAGCGTTCCGATCTGGTTGATCTTGATGAGGATCGCGTTGGCCACGCCATTGCGCACGCCGCGTTCGAGCTTGGTTACGTTCGTCACGAAGATGTCGTCACCCACGATCTGGGTGGTCGCACCCAACACGTCGGTGAGCCGCTCCCAGCCCTCCCAATCGTTCTCTCCAAGTGGATCTTCCAAGGACCGAATGGGATACCGGTCGAGCCAGTCGGTCCAGAACTCGACCATCCCGGCCGCATCGCGCCGTTCACCGGACGACCACCGAAAGACGTACTCGCCTTCCTCCATCCATTCGCTCGCAGCGGCGTCGATCGCCAGCAACACGTCATCTCCGGGGTGGAACCCGGCCCGTTCGATCGCCGTGAGGACGACCTCCACAGCCTCCTCGTTGCTCGAAAGATCGGGGGCGAATCCACCCTCGTCCCCAACGGCGGTGTTGAGCCCCTTCCCGGACAGAACCTTCTTCAGGTGGTGGAAGATCTCGACGCCGCAACGCAGGCCCTCGGAAAACGTGTCGAAGCCCACGGGCATGACCATGAACTCCTGGATATCGACGTTGTTCGGCGCGTGGGCGCCTCCGTTGAGGATATTCATCATCGGGACGGGAACAACATTGGACCGGGTCGTGCCGAGGTACTGATATAGGGGCAACTGGTTCTCCTGAGCCGCCGCGCGGGCCACCGCGAGGGAGACGGCCAAGATCGCGTTCGCCCCGAGCCGCGCCTTGTTTGGGGTTCCATCCAGTTCGATCATCGTGCGGTCGAGGTCGAGTTGCTCTCGCGCCTCGAAGCCCCGAACGGCCTGGCTGATCTCGGTGTTGATCGACTCTACCGCGCCCAAGACGCCTTTCCCCAAATACCGTTCGGCGTCGTCATCCCGGCGTTCGACCGCCTCGTGCTCGCCCGTCGAGGCTCCGCTCGGAACGGCGGCCCGGCCGCGCACGCCCGTCTCCAACAGCACGTCCGCTTCCACCGTAGGGTTTCCGCGTGAGTCCAGAATCTCCCGCCCCTTCACATCTATGATCGCCGACACCCCTTACACTCCTATATGGCTCACACGTAGATGACTCACACGCCGCTCGGTCCCCGTGACGGCGAGTTCCCGTGGCTCATGATGGATTCGAATTCGACCTCAACGGCTCCGGAACATCGTGCAACGGTGGTTCTCCCGGTAGGCAGCAGGTCCGTCCTTCTCCGCCCCGCAGCCGGGCGACAGCGTCCCGAACGCTATCACGAAGGCGGTCTCGGTCGGCATGCTCCATACCCATCACTGGAATGGGCTCACCGACTCGAACGACGATGACTCCCCGGCGGATCCGGAAGGATCCCTTGGGCATGATCGCCCGGCTCCCTACCAACCCGACCGGAACGATGGGGACACCTCCCTCGATCGCGATCACGAACGGGCCCTTCTTGAAGGCCTGCAGCGTCCCGTCCGGGCATCGGGTCCCTTCCGCAAAAAAGACCATGTTGAGGCGCCGCTCCTTGATCTGTAGGCCCGCCCGGGTCATGGACCCGATCGCCGAAGCACGGCGTGCACGGTCGACGGAAATATGGCCGCAGGCCCGCCACGCGCGCCCGAACACCGGAATTCGCTCAAGCTCCTTTTTGGCGGCGAAGCGCGCATCGATGGGCAGACAACCGGCAAGGGCCCACACGTCGAACCAGGATTCATGATTGGCGATGATGATGAACGCCCCGTCCAACGTCAGATTTTCCACACCCTCAACCTGAACGGAGACGCCCGCCAATTTGAGTAGGGCCCGGGACCATCGGCGTGCCAGCGAATCACATGATCGGCAAAGCGCCCCCGGGTTCCTGGAAAGGGAGAGGAGCAGGACCCTCCCCGCGTACCAAAGTGTGAGCAGACCCCCGACGCCCAGAATCCAGGCCGACCTCAGCACGAGCTGTACTCCTGCAACAGCCTTCTAACCCTCGACCGAGGAAAAGTGGTCGAACCCCCCGGTGACACCGTCCTGTCCATCGGCCGCATCCAGGACTTCGACCCCCGTGCCCTCCTCCACATGGCCCACGCGCGTAAGTCGGATCCCGAACCGCTCTTGAAACTCGTCGGACCGGCGCCCGGTCACATCAGGCGGTGAGACGAAGCAGAGCTCGTAGTCCTCCCCTCCCGACATCGCCAGGGGCCACCCATCCTCCCCCGTAAGATCGGGGTGGACCGGGACCAGTCGCGGGTCGAGTACAACGCGCACACCGGAGGCCGCAGCCAGGTGTCGGGTATCGCCCGCCAGGCCGTCCGAAAGATCGATCATGGCCCGTACTTGAACCTGATTGGCCAACCAACGCGCCTCATCGATTCGGGCCTTGGGCCGGACGAAGGACGCCCGGAGACCCGGGTTTGGCTCCGCACCGTTCCGCCAAGCCCGCACCGCTCCAGCGCTCCCCCCGAGCACACCCGTGACCCAAAGCTCGTCTCCGGGCTGCGCGCCGCTTCGTGTAACGGGTTCCTCGACCGTCCCTACGACCGTGACGTCGATGACGACCGGCCCGGGAGACGCAGACAGGTCACCTCCCACCAAGGGCACACCGAGCTCCCTCAACGCCGCCTTGAACCCGTCGCCGAGTTCGGACAGAATGGCCTGAGCCTCCAGGGGGGCGACGGCCAAAGAGATCAACACCGCGACGGGCGCGGCCGCCATGGCCGCCAGATCGCTCGCCGCAGCGGCGACAGCGCGCGCTCCGGCCTCGGCAAACGTCACCCAACTCCGGCGAAAGTGTACGTCCTCGACGGTCAGATCAGTGCTCATCACCAGTCGCCCCTCATCGAGGACCGCTGCGTCGTCGCCCGCACCCAACCACACCCCCGGTGCACGAACTCCACTCCCAACTCCCCCGGATCCTACTTCCTTTCGGTCCTCGCCGTCGGTCCCGGTGTGGGCACCAGCGCCGGCCGGGTTCACCTTCGCCAAGAGGTCACGTATCAGGTCAAATTCCCCAACGAGCGTCATCTCGCCGGATCCTGATCGAAAATCACGAAGGGATGATCGAGATCGCTTTCTCCGGGCCCTTCTTCGGTCCACACCACCGGAAGCTGATCGATTACGTCTGATGGGGTTAAACTCGGACCCAATGCGGCACGCGCCGCCGCGCGGCCCGTCCCGTACAGAGCGAGCGCGCCCGCCTCATCCGGACCCACTCCCTGGGCCAAAAGGGAAGCGGCCACGCCCGCAAGCACGTCCCCCATACCCCCTGCCGCCAAGTCGGACGAGGCCATTGTATCCACAAGACAGACGCCCTGGGGGGGCACCACGATCGATGGAAGGCCCTTGAGCAGGACAGCCGCTCCTGTCGTCCTGGCCAGATCTCGGGCAGCGCCCATCCGGTCCTCTTCGATCAGATCTCCCGTCACTCCAGATAGCCGCTCCATCTCGCCAAGATGGGGCGTAACGAGGACGGGTCGGTCGGCAGCCCACTCCGCCACGCCCGGACCCGCTCCCGACGACGCCAGATTGAGTGCGTCGGCGTCGAGAACCGTTGGAAGGCCCCCGGACGCCTCGAGCACGGTCGTCAAGAGCTCTCCCACCTCGGCCCCGTTTCCAAGCCCCGGACCCGCGCCTATGGCCTTAGATGCGCCTGCAGCCTCGCGCACGGCGTCGACGTCCTCGGAGGGAACAAAGATCGCCTCCGGAACGGACTCTTGAATGATGGAACGGTTTTCGGACGACGAAACGACTCGCAGCAGACCCACCCCGGCTCGAAGGGCTGCTCGGGCCGCCATCACCGCAGCTCCCGCCATCCCAGGACGGCCCGCCACCAGGAGAAGTGTCCCGACGCTATTCTTGTGTGCGTCGGGTTCACGCCTCGGCCAGTTCTCAGCGGCCCACGCCGGAGTGGTGGCGGCGGCACCGAACCCCTGGTCCGGTACCGGCGGAAAACCGATCTCTACGGCAATCAATCGTCCGACCCTCGACCGCCCAGGTTGCAGCAACGTCCCCAGTTTCGGCCATCCAAAAGCGACGGTGACACCAGCGTTGACCGCCTCTCCAGCGATCTCGCCCGTATCGCCGTTTACTCCCGATGGTGTATCCAACGCGAACACAGGCCGCTCGGACCGGTTGATCGCCCGGATGGCTCGGGCTTGGCGGTCTCGAGGTGCCCCGTTGATGCCGGTGCCGAGAATACCGTCCACCATGACCGAGGCGGCACGCAACACCGTATCCAAGTGTCCCGAATCGTGTCCGAGCCCATCGTCCTTCTCGAATGGGATATGCCAGCCACGCAGTAGATCCTCCTTCCCGAGCGGCGTGTGACCCCCTGCCTGCCCGCCTGGTTCTTGCCCGTCCGCTCGGTGGTCCCTGTCGGCCACGAGAACGGCTCTGACCGGGCGGCCCCACGCACGCAAGGTTCGGAGCATCACGAGGCCATCTCCACCATTGTTTCCAGCACCGATGAACGCGAGGACCTCTCCCTGCGGAAAGAGTCGGCCGAGGATTTCTGCAGCGGACCGCCCCGCACACTCCATGAGGGCGGCCTGCGGGACCCCCTGGCGCTCGATGGCTGCCCGGTCGAAAGCCGCGGCCTCGGTGGCCGTGGGTGCCCAAACTCGCGAACGCGCAAAGGGCCGGAGCGTCGGCGAACTCATGCCCGAGTCCCCTCAGGAATCCAGCCCACGAATCCGGGGGAAGCGGAAGTCAGCCCAGGGGGCGAAGGAAGTAACCTACTTGTAGCTCTCGCCGATACTTCGACCGAGCGAAATCTCCCCATTGTCGATCCGGATGTTGAACCCACACTCTGGGTTGGAGCACACCCAGGCCTTATAGCGGATGGAGGCTCCGTCGCGGCCATAGTCTGAAAGAGGAAGCAGGATTCCCGTATCACACTTTTGACAACGAGGAAATCCAGATTCGTCCATGTTAACCCCTCCCCCCCTCGTGACGATTTCTCGATTCCAAAGACTTCAGATCCCTGGACTCCATGGATAATCTTGCTCGAACGCCTCTTCGAAATCATAGACGTCCCGAAAATCTTCTCGGGAATCTCCCTCCTGACGGATAAGGACGCCGCACTCCACCAGAGCGAAGACGATGTCGCCCAAGTCCTCCGTCGAGTGGATCCCCCAATGCTGAAGCACTGTCCAGGACAAGGGGCCGAAGCGGCCTAACGCGAGTCGGCGGACACCCTCTGCTAACTCCCGCCCGCTGATGTGCCGGGGTTCCTCCAACCCTTGCATGACTTCCTGCAGAGCCGAGAGCAAGAAGACGTAGGCCTTCCCGTGAAACCGGGGGTGCTTTTCCTGGAGTTGATCCAGAACGTCTTCGGCAAACTGAAGTTCGGTCATACGGCAATCTCACCCGCTCGCGATCCTCGCGCCAGGCCAGAAGGCCTTCTACACACGTCCAGCCAACTCCTCATATAGTGGAAACGACGCGCACAACGCCTCGACCTCGGCACGTGTCTTTGAGATCACCCCCTCGTCCGATACGTCCGATAGCACGGCGGCGATCCAGTCAGCGATCCGGTGCATGTCTGGCTCCTGGAGGCCCCTCGTGGTCACTGCGGGCGTGCCGATCCGGAGCCCCGATGTGATGAACGGCGACCGGGTTTCCCTCGGAACGGTGTTCTTGTTGACCGTCATGCCGGCACGTTCGAGCCTATGCTCCGCTTCCTTCCCGGTGAGCGCCGCGTGGCTCTCACGCAGATCGACCAGAAGGAGGTGGTTGTCCGTACCATCGCTGACCAGCGAGAACCCGTTGTCGATGAGCCGCTCCGCAAGCGCCTTCGCGTTGTTAATGATCTGGCGCTGGTAACTCTTGAAGTCGGGTTCAAGAGCTTCTTTGAACGAGACGGCCTTGGCCGCGATGATGTGCATCAACGGGCCCCCTTGCAGACCCGGGAACACGGCCTTGTCCACTGCTTTCTTATGCTCCTCCTTACACAGGATCATGCCCCCTCTCGGGCCCCGAAGCGTCTTGTGCGTCGTCGTCGTGACGATATCGGCGTGCGGGATCGGGCTGGGATGGAGCCCGGCGGCGACGAGGCCTGCGATGTGCGCCATATCCACCATGTGGTAGGCATCCACCTCACGGGCGATATCGTTGAATGTCTCGAAATCGATAACCCGAGGATAGGCGCTCGCACCGGACACGATCATCTTCGGTCGGGTCTCCAACGCCGTCTCGCGAAGGAGGTCGTAGTCGATGCGAGCATCCGAATCCCGAACTCCGTACGACACTGCATTGTATAGTTGTCCACTGAAATTGACCGACGACCCATGGGTCAGATGACCACCGTGACTCAGGTCCATCCCCAGGATCGTGTCACCGGGCTCCAGCAACGCGAAGTAGGCGGCCAGGTTGGCCTGGGCGCCGGAGTGCGGTTGGACGTTGGAATGGTCCGCCGAGAAGAGCTGCATGGCCCGGCTGCGTGCCAGCTCCTCCGCCTCATCCACGAACTCGCAACCGCCGTAGTAGCGCTTTCTGGGAAGCCCCTCAGCGTACTTGTTGGTCAGGACCGTCCCCATGGCTTCGAGGACGGCTCGGGAAACAAAATTCTCGCTCGCGATGAGCTCGAGCTGTGAAGCCTGGCGTGCCGCTTCGCTGCGGATCGCCTCGAAAATCTCGGGGTCGGTGCTTCGCAAATAATCCATTAGAAGGCTGTTCAAGGAGTACTGTGGGCCGCGTTGCGCGAACCTATCGCGCCATGCTCGTTCGAGCCATAAGGAGTTATTTCAACCACACCAATTCGGTGATAAAGGGGCCGCCTGAGCTAAGCATCGCGCCTCCGTCGCACCTCGGCAATACGCCGGCGAGCCATGTCGTCCGCGGCTCGACTGGTCGGGATATCTTCTACCAAAGCGTGCCCGAAAATCTGGAGGAGGCACTCGTAGATACCGCTGGCTTTTTCCATGCTCTGCGCCGCCGTCCAACCGTTGAGTTCCCCGTAAACGTTGCACATGCCGCCTGCATTGATCACGTAGTCCGGTGCATACACGATGCCCCTCTCATGAAGCGCCTTGCCGTGCCGGGTTTCGGCCAACTGGTTGTTGGCGGAACCCGCGACGATGTCGACCTTGAGCATGTCGAGCGTATCATCGTTGATCACGGCGCCCAGGGCACACGGGGAGAAGATGTCGGCACGGGTCCCGTACACGTCGTCGGACGCCACTGCCGTCGCGTCGAAATCAGCCACTGCTTTCCGGACCCGATCGTCCTCGATATCGGCCACGCTCAAGCGGGCCCCCTCCTCCGCGAGGTGTTTGCAAAGGTGATATCCCACATGTCCCAGCCCCTGAACCACGACGTGGCGGCCCTCAAGAGTTTCCTCGCCGTAGCGGAACCGAGCGCACGCCTTGACGCCCTGATAGACTCCGAAGGCGGTAATTGGTGACGGATCGCCGGACCGTCCGCGTAGGCCGGTCACCCACTGGGTCTCCTTGCGGACGTACTCCATGTCGTCGACAGACGTCCCGACATCCTCAGCGGTGATGTATCGGCCTCCGAGAGATTCGATGGCACGTCCGTGGGCCCGGAAGATCGCCTCACGATCGGTCGCGTGGCTGTTCCCGATGATGACCGATTTTCCACCGCCGAGAGCGAGACCGGTGATGGCGGCTTTATAGGTCATCCCCCGCGCGAGTCGGAGCACGTCCGTGATTGCCTCAGTCTCCGAGGTGTAGTTCCAAAACCGAGTGCCCCCGAGCGCCGGGCCTAGCGAGGTGTCGTGGATGGCTATGATCCCACGATATCCAATGGATACATCACTCCAGAACAGGAGCTGGTCGTGCTCCTTGTTCGCCATCACCTCGAAAATTTCCAACTGCCTCCCGACCTCTCCCTCAGTGTGGTGCTCCTTGACCCTCACCTCGGCTGCTCGGCGGTCCACATACCGGATCAGTCCGCATACGTATAGAAGCCGCGGCCCGTCTTACGTCCAAGCCAACCCGCAGCGACGTATTTTCGAAGGAGCGGACAGGGTCGATAGCGGTCGTCCCCCAACTCCCGATGTAAGACCTCCATGATGTTGAGGCAGGTGTCCAGTCCGATCAGATCGGCCAACGCCAGCGGTCCCATTGGGTGGTTCATGCCGAGCTTCATAACCAGATCGATCGCCTCCAGGTCGGCCACACCCTCCATCAACGCGAACACCGCCTCGTTGATCATCGGCCCCAGAATTCGATTCGAGACGAAGCCGGGGAAATCGTTGACCTCCACGGGGGTCTTCCCCAAATCCGTGGAAAATTCCATGACGGCCGCAGTGGTGGCATCACTCGTGGCCAGTCCGCGGATCACCTCGACCAGCGTCATTACTGGGACGGGGTTCATGAAGTGCATGCCGATGACGCGGTCGGGACGTGCCGTCTCCGCGCCAATCGCTGTGATCGAGATGGAAGACGTGTTGCTGGCCAAAATCGTTTCGGCAGAGGCGATCGCATCGAGTCGACGAAAGAGATGGTACTTGATCTCTGCCTCTTCGGGGACGGCCTCGATGATCAACTGCGACCCTGCTGTGGCAGCGTCCAGATCCGTCATGGAGCGGATCCGCTCAAGGGCCTCGCCTCGCCCGGCCTCGTCGATGATCTCCTTCTTCACCTGCCGATCCAGGTTCCTGGAAATTGTCGAGAGCGCCCCGTCCAAAACGTCTTGTGACACGTCGGTGATTCGTACGTCTCGCCCGCTCAGTGCGCAGACGTGCGCGATCCCGTTTCCCATGGTTCCGGCGCCCACCACTGTCACTATCTGGATGCCCATGATGTCCTTGGGATCGGCATTTACGTGCGGCGGACCGAGAGTGCGACCGCATTGCCTCCGCCCAGACAAAGTGTCGCCAGGCCGGTCTCCACATCCCGATCCTCCATGGCCCCGAGAAGGGTCACCAAGATACGTGCACCCGAGGCACCGATCGGATGTCCGAGGGCCACTGCGCCGCCATGGACGTTCACCCGCTCTGGATCCAACTCGAGCCCCCTCATGTCCGCCAATGCCTGCACGGCGAACGCCTCGTTCAACTCGATCAGCCCATAGTCCCCGATGCCCGTGTGCTCCTTTTCCATCAGGCTTTTTACCGCGGCGATGGGCGCGAAAAACAGATCTCGGGGGTCGGCTCCGGCGGCGGCATAGGCCGAAATCTCCGCACGGACCGCTATTCCATGCACCTCGGCAAACTCGAGCGAGGCAACCACGACGGCCGCCGCTCCATCGTTGAGCCCTGGGGCGTTTCCTGCGGTCACGACCAGCTCTTCGATATCATCCGGGGCGTCGGCCGCAAAAGCGGGCCGCAGCTTCCCGAGTGCCTCGAGCGACGTGTCGCGCCGGGGGCCTTCGTCAGAATCGACCACCGTGGTACCGCGACGTGTTTCGATCGACACCGGAACGATTTCCTGCTCGAACCTGCCCCCGTCCATGGCGGCGATCGCCAGGCGGTGGGAGCGAAGGGAGAACTCGTCGGCGTCGGTCCTCGAAATCCCCGCCTTCGCAGCCGTATACTCGGCGTGACCGCCCATATGGCAGTCGCCGAAGGCACACCACAGACCATCCAACACCAAGCCGTCCTGGAGCGTTTTATCGCCGAATTTTACACCGGATCGCAGCCCCCGGACGTAGTAAGGCACGTTCGACATCGACTCCATGCCCCCGGCTACGACCACATGGGCGTCCCCTGCTCGAATCGCCTGAGCCGCAAGCATCACCGCCTTCAAGCCCGATCCGCAGACCTTGTTGACGGTGACGGCCGGGACGGTCGCGGAAACCCCGCCGGAAATCGCGGCTTGCCGGGCCGGGGCCTGGCCCTCACCTGCCACTACGACGTTGCCCATGATCACTTCGTCGACACTCGCCGGAGCGATATCGGATCGCTCCATTGCCGCCCGGATCGCTACTCCACCGAGTTCGGGGGCGGCGAGGGGAGACAGGCCCCCGAGAAAGCCGCCGATCGGAGTGCGGCCACCTCCGAGGATTACTGCGGTTCTCGCCTTTTCACCCATGACCGCCCGTCTTCTCGTGGAGTTTCACCCCGCCATTGCGGCGGAGGCAGCCACCTAATCTAGTCGGAGTGGAACCCAAGAGAGAGTTGCTGGCCCTGCCGCCGTCGCGAACGCCGCCCACGCTTCCAGAGAAAAGCTCTAAGGGTGTCGAAGTCGGCGAGTCCCTGCCGGCCCGCCTCATCGAGGAGCCGGATCAGAACACGCGCGGTAGCCAATGCATCTCCGTGGGCCCGGTGGCGATCCGCGACGTCGATCCCGTAATGCCGCGCAACCGCGTCGAGGTTCCGGCGCCGCAGCCGGGGGAGAAGGCGGCGCGCCATCTGGACCGTACACAAGCGCTCGACGTTGGGAACCTCGCCAACGGCTTCGGTGAGCTGCCGACTGACCCAACCCCAGTCGAAGCGCGCATTGTGTGCCACAAAAATCCGGCCCTCGAGTCGCTCTAGAACATCGGCTGCGATGTGGTCGAAGAAGGGCGCGGAAGAGACCATATCATTGCTGATACCGGTCAGCACGGCGATGTGGCGAGGGATGTTCCTCCCCGGATTGACCAGCGACCGATACCCGTCCTCCACCACACCGCCCCGCACTTCGTAGATGGCGATTTCGGTCATGCGGTGCCCGAGACCATAGCTCCCACCCGTCGTCTCGACGTCTACCACGGCATAACACAACTCGGAGAGCGGAGTCCCGGGACGCGGCCGGGCCATCGACCAGACCCCTTCGCCATTGACCTGGAACCTCGAGTCAGGCCCCAAGAGTGTAAATACGGCGGCGGATGCGGCCCCAGGATTTCCGGTGAGCCCCAAAGCCTCATAGGCGAGAGCAACCGTATGCGTGGGCCCCTTCTCGAGCACAGAAGCAGCCCGGTGGATCAGAGCCCGGTCTGCGCTCATCCCTCCCCGTCTTCTTGGCTCAAGGCGAAGGACAGGGCTTCGAGCTCCATGACCATGTTTACGTCCTTCACGGCAATGCCCGTAGGGACCTTCAGCTTGGTCGGCGCGAAGTTGAGAATACCCCTGACGCCCGCCTTCTTGACGTGCTCCATGACCGAGGGGACGGCCTCCACCGGAATCGCGAGAATCACGATCTCGACACTCTGAGAGTTCGCAACGGTTTCGAACTCGCTGATATCCCGCACGCACAGCCCACCCCACGTCCCGCCGACCTTGGACGCATCGGAGTCGAAGATGGCCACCACATCATAGCCGCGATCGCCAAACCCACCGTACTCCACGAGAGCCGACCCAATGCGCCCCGCTCCCACGAGGGCGACCCGCCACCGCCGGTCGAGACCCAGAATTTTCTTGAGCCGTACGGCCAGTTCAGGGACGGCGTAGCCGAGCCCACGCTTTCCGAACGACCCAAATAACGAGAGATCCTTCCGGACCTGAGCAGCCGTGGTCGCGCTCCGACCCGACATCTCCTCGCTGGACACAGTATTTCGACCCTCATGCTCCAGATCCTCCAGAATCCGAAGGTAGAGGGACAGCCGGTGGACCGCCGATTCTGAAATTTTCCGCGAAATAGACAACTATGACCCCATCTCCCGACCTCACGTGGCCTTGTGAAAATCTTCACAATATTAATCGGCATGGCACGTGTGCGCCAACGCTGGTACGCGGCAGGCGGGCCTGGCACCAACGCTAGGCCTTTCTGGCGATGAATCTGGACAGACGAACGAAGTCGTCCGGGGATAACGTTTCGGGCCTGCGCGTAAGGTCCCATCCCGTTTCCCGGGTGAGGTCGTCCAACCGATCACGAGAGAGCCGCAGAGCCTCGTGGTCGCGCAGAATTTTCTGTACCTGCTTTCGCCGCCAGGCGAACGCCGCCCGAGTGAGAACCCTGAGTGACCGCTCCTCATCGGCGGAAAGAGGCGGAGGAGCGAACGGAGTGATTCTCATGACGGTCGAGTCCACCCCGGGTACGGGGCGGAACGCCGTTCGCGGCACACGAAGAACCTTCTCCACTGATGCGACGCACCGGACGCCGACGGTCAGAGCCCCGTATTCGCCCGTACCGGGCTCAGCGGTAAGCCGGTCGGCCACCTCGTGCTGTACCATCAGGATGATGTCACGGGGGCGAGGGCGTGCGAGCAGCTTGAAGATGATTGGCGCAGTGATGTTGTACGGGATGTTTCCCACGACGAGTAGATCCGTCGGATCCGGGACCACTGCGGACCAATCCAATTCCAGAAAATCCCGATGGAGGACGTCCACATCGGGGCGCCTTCCCCACTCGTCCCGGAGCGCCTCTGCCAGCCGGTCGTCCAACTCCACGAGCACCAGATGCCCCGCCCGGCCAACCAGATGGCGTGTGAGCGCGCCCCGGCCGGAGCCGATCTCCAACACCGTGTCCGACCTCGAACAATCCAGCGCCTCGACGATCCTCTGCTGAAGCGAAACGTCCACGAGGAAATTCTGTCCGAGAGATTTCTTCGCCCGCATCAATGGAAGGCCTCTGGGGGTCCGTCCTCCCCTTAGGTTCTGAGAACCACCGCGGTTTGATCGTCCGCCGGATGGTGGGGGGTGGCAGCTTCGGCCGTTGCGAACAGGACCTCGACGATACGAGAGGGATCCGCCTCTCGCTCCTTCGCGACTGCATCGAGAACCGCGGCCTCTCCACTCCCCGGCTCAGGAGTCGCGAGTGTGTCGGACAGGCCATCGGTGAAGAGGACCAGGAGGTCTCCGCTCTGCCAGGGCACTCGCTCCTCAGCGTACGACTCGGGGCCCGCAAATCCCATGGGTGGGTCAGTGGCTCCAAGCCGCTCCGAATCGCCATCGGATCGGAATACCCATGCGTGCGGATGGCCGGCATTCGAGTATCGAAGCTCACCGGCCGCTGAATCGATCACGACATAACAGAGGCTCACGGACATCTCAGTGGTCTCGAGCTCGCCGCTCAGCGCATCGTCGAGCTTCCGCAGCACCTCCCCTGGATTAGGCGACTCCATGGCGTAGATGCTCGCAGCACTCAAGCATAGGGCCATGATCAGGGCAGCCGGGAAGCCATGAGACGAGACATCCCCGATCATCACGCCGATCTTTCCCGACGGTAGCTTGAAGAGATGGAAGAAGTCCCCACCGACCCGTTCCGCGGACACCACTCGGGCTGCGACATCCGCCCCGTCGAACGCCTCTGGTGAAGTCAGAAGCTTCATCTGGAGATGGTGCGCCAACTCCATCTCGCGACTCATCCTTTCCTGCGCGAGGCTTTCCTGAATGAGCCGGTTGTTCTCGAGCGCCGCACCCACCTGACTTGCGATCGCCGAGAGAAGCTTCTTGTCGCTCGTTGTAAAGGGGTCGGCGCGTAAGCGCCTAAAGAGGTCGATGACACCTACGATCCTACTTTCCACCGAACGACGACTGTAGCTGATGGGCACCGAAATATCCGTCGTTGCACCCCCCGAGCGAGGTTCACCTAAGTCCCCGCGGCCGCCAATCTGGGCGCGTCCTTCCTCGAAAACTCGTGACGTGACGAGGTCTGGCACACGCGCATCGAGGGGACCGCCGGAACCCGGGCCCACCGCCGCCGTAAGACGGAGCAGTTCTCTGTTGCGATCATAGACCCAGAGAGACCCTCTCTCGGCACCTAATACGTCACAGACCTCTTTCAGGATTTCCTCAGTGGCTTCCTCGAGAATGAGGATTGAACCGAGCGTCTCGCTAATCGAATACAGCAGGTCGATTTCCTCATACCGCTCCGACAGCTCGCGGGTGAAAAAATCGACCTCCTGCATGAGGTCGAGCACCCGCTCCACCTCCGCCTGTACGAAGGAAGCGACACTTTCCACCGCCAATCCGTCGGAGGAGCAGATTTCCAGCTGCAAGGTCGGACCACTCTTCGGGGACAGTGAGCGGAGAAGACTGTCCGGCAGGGGCTCCCGGATCCCGTCAGGGACGCCATTCTCCAGTACTGGATAGAGCTGAGCCGTCCGGCTGCCATCCTCCCCGAGGCTCCACACGTGGAGATCCAGATCGAGGTGAGAGCTGAACTGGTCCAGGGTCTCACGAACCGGAACTGAAAGGACAGGGGGCGACCCGCCTCCCGGGCTCATGCCGTGGCCTCGCCCTCGAAACGCAGGACCAGTGTCACCGAATTCCCCCGCTCATTAAACTGCACTTCATCCATCAGGGCCTTCATCAGGAAGATCCCACGACCCCCGGACTTGGAGATGTTGTCCGGGAGGGTCGGATCGGGCACCGTCGTGGGATCGAAGCCCACACCCTGGTCCGTGACCCTGACCGAGACCTCTTCGACCCCTACCGTGACTTCGACACGAACACGCTTCTCGGGATCGCTGTTGTTGCCATAAAGCATGGCGTTGGAAAGGGCCTCGGTAAGTCCGACTCGGAAGTTCAAATTGAAGCGGCGGGCATATTCATAACAACCGGAGCAGTGTTGCGTGACATACTCCACGGCGTGTTCGATCGAACGAATGTCGTTCGGCAACTCGAGAATGAGTTCCTGGTCCACCCACTATCCTCCGCTGGATCCGGAGGGACTCTTAGAGCCCCTCTAGCGCCTCTTCCCGCGAATCCGCAATCGTGAAGAGCGTGTCCAGCTTCGTGAGCTCGAACAGGGTTCGCAGGTCCTCGTTGAGGCTGGCCAGTCGAAGCTCACCCTCCTGCTCACGAATTTTCTTGGAAAGGGAAACGAGCACACCCAAACCGGAAGAGTCGATGTAGCCTGTCTCAGAAAAATTTACGACGAACCTGCGTTCCCCCTTCTCAAGCTCATCGAGAACCTTCTGCTTCAGCTCCTGGCGATTTCCGACGATGAGCTGCCCTTCAACATCGATGACCGTCACGTCGCCTGACCTGCTCACCTGAAATGCCATGGTTCCTCCGCTTGGGATGGGCGTCGGCAACGCGGACGCGCGCGCCGCACCGGAAGAAAAACGATAAGATGGAACGACCCATTGGGGCAATACTCACGGTTTGCTTCTTCGGATCGTCTCCTCCGGCAGGCGGGGGGTCGGCGACCGAATTTCACGGCTCGTGGCACGGCCAACTCACTCCCCCGGAGCTCGTTTTAAGCGTCTCAGAACGGGCTCGGACACGAACCGGGACACGTCACCTCCAAGACGGGAGACCTCCCGGACGAGGGACGCGGAAAGAAAAGAGTACTTCTGGTCTGGCGTGAGGAATATGGTTTCGACCCCGCTCCACAACTCCCGGTTCATCTGGGCCATCTGAAATTCGTATTCGAAATCGGAGACAGCCCGTAGACCCCGTATTACGAACTGGGCCCCCACCTCTCGGGCGAAATCGACAAGGAGGCCTTCGAACTGGCAACACTCGATCTGGTCATCGTCCCGAAAGACCTCCTGGACCATTTCCAGCCGCTCTTGGACGCTGAAGAGATTACCCTTCGCCGGCGAAACCGTGCGAGCCACCGCAACCAATACCCGATCCGCGAGACGCAGTGACCGGCGAGCCACATCCTCATGCCCCTTGGTGATGGGATCGAAAGAGCCCGGATAGATGGCCACCACCGGCTGAACCCGTGTCATGATTTCGCCTCGACGATGGAAATGAGCGTGTCACCGTACCGCCGCTGACGGATCCCGGGATGGTCCGGAGTCACATCGGTCGTACGATGCTCAACCCAAAGCTGGGACGCAAACGCGGTCGCCTCGAAGCGCTGGATCAAGCTGGCCGCGAAACCCTTTCCGTATGGTGGATCAGCAAGGGCGAGGTCGAAGGATCTAGCGCTCAAGTGGCTCACGTACTCCATAGCATCTCCACTCCAGATCTCCACCTCGGATACCGCACCGAGCAGTTCCGCGTTGGCCCGTATCACTTTCAACGCCCCCCGGGCCCGTTCCACGAACACGACTCTCTCGGCTCCCCGGCTCAACGCCTCGAAGCCCAGGGCCCCGGAGCCCGCAAAGAGGTCCAACACCGTTGCGCCTTCCAGGTCCGGACCCAGCGCCGCCATCCACGATTCCCTCACACGATCGCTCGTGGGCCGGATGCCCCGCCCTCGAAGCGCCTTGAGCCGACGTCCCCGCCACCGTCCGGCGATGATTCTCATCCTACCGCATCCGCTGACATGGGACGATTTTCGGGGGAGCCCTTCGGGTCCGACCGACGCACGTCGAGGAGGTGCGCCTCAGCCTGCCGGCGCCCTCGGAAAACGCTAAGCTTCACCTTGAACACGAGGTCCACGGGGCCGGTTCCAAGGCTCTCGGGGGCGATGCGGTCGACAAGCCCGAAGCCGATGGCGTCGACGGTATGATCGAACTGAGTCATTTGGAGCTTCAGGTGGCTTTTCCCCACTTCCCGGGCAGGACACGTAAGATCGACCCGCCGGGCCAAGAACACCGGCGCAGGATTACCGACGCCGAACGGTCCGAGGTAAGAGAGCACGTGCGCGAGTCGCTCAGTCATGGCGGCGAGAGGGATCTCGAGTTGCGGTCTGATAACAGGACGTGGCTGCTCCCCTCGCAGGCGCTTTCGGACCTCGGCGTTGAACGCGTCCCGGAAGCCCACAATGCGATCCGCCGCGATATCCATACCTGCCGCAGCGCGGTGTCCGCCGAAACGACCCAAGTGCCCCCTGCAGGCATCGACCGCGGCGAAGAGATCGAATCCGGGGATCGACCGTGCGCTGCCACGCCCCTGCCCGTCGGCAACCGCGACCAGGACGGTCGGACGATGGATCCGCTCGACGATCCTCGACGCGACAATCCCGATCACACCCGGGTGCCACCCCTCGCCCTCGAGCACGACGCCGAAATCTTTGGCGGGGTCGAACGACCCCTCCAACTGGTCGAGGGCCTCTTGTAACGTCCGCGTTTCTTCGTCGCGCCTTAGTTCGTTCGCATCCTCGAGACGGTCGGCCAGGGCCGACGTGTGCGCCACATCGTCCGACATCAGCAACTCGAGCGCGGTCATCGCTTCCGCCATCCTCCCTGCGGCGTTGATGCGCGGGGCGATGCGGAACGCGACTTGTCCAGCATCGATCGGTCCGTCTCCGAGTCCGGCCCGCACCATGAGAGCCCTCAGGCCGGGCAGCCTCGTTTGCGCCAACGCTTTGAGGCCGTAACGAACCAAGGTTCGGTTCTCTTGATTCAGAGGCACCACGTCAGCGATCGTGGCGAGTGCCACTAGGTCAAGGGACGAATACAACTCCTCTGGGTCGATTCCTTTTTCTTTTGCGAGAGCTTCGCATAACCGATACGCGACACCGGTGCCACAGAGGCCCTTGTTCGGATATCCGCAGTCGACACGATTCGGATTGACAACCGCGAGCGCCGGAGGGAGCGTCTCAGCCGGCGTATGGTGATCCGTGACGATCACATCGAGGCCGGCAGCGTTCGCATCCGTCACGGCGTCGTGGGCCCGAATCCCGGAGTCGACCGTGAGGATCAAGTCCGCTCCGGCTCTCCTCGCCGCGCCGATCCCGGCGGCCCCGAAGTCATAGCCGTCCCGTAAACGGTGGGGCACGAAGGGGACAGCGTTCCCTCCGATCCGGCGAATCCACCTGGTCAGGAGCGTGGCACCCGCGATCCCATCCACGTCGTAATCGCCGTGCACGAGAATCGTTTCTCCCCTTCGAAGCGCATTGAGGACCCGTTCGGTAGCTGGAGCAATCCCTGCGAGCGAATCGGGGGCGTCGAGTTCGGAAAGCAGGGGCCGTAGGAACGCCTTCGCACGACCCGGATCCGCCAGATCCCGTTGCACCAAGAGTGCACAGAGTACCTCGGGAAGGGAGAGCGCCTTCTGAAGTGAGCGCACGACCTCGGGGGGTGCTTCGCCGGGTTCCTCCCACCGGGGCTCGACCGTAGGGATCGCCGATTGGGGAGTCAGACCCCCTCCTTCCACGTCAGCGGTCACCGGCGCTGACGCCTAGGCGTCGGCGGTCGGTTCTTGCGGCTCAGCCCCGTCGGCGACGATGTCGGTGTCAACGACCTCCCCGGCATCGGCCTCCTCGACCGCCAGCTCCTCGGCAGAGACATCGTCTGAGGCGACATCCTCGACCGCCTGCTCCTCGGCAGAGACATCGTCCGAGGCGACATTCTCGACCGCCTGCTCCTCGGCAGAGACATCGTCGGAGGCGACATCCTCGACCGCCTGTTCCTCGGCAGAGACATCGTCGGAGGCGACACCCTCGACCGCCAGCTCTTCGGCAGGGACATCGTCCAAGGCAACATTCTCGACCCTCAGCTCCTCGGCAGGGACATCGTCCAAGACGACATTCTCGACCGCCTGCTCCTCGGCAGGGACATCGTCCAAGACGACATTCTCGACCGCCAGCTCCTCGGCAGAGACATCGTCGGAGGCGACATCCTCGACCGCCAGCTCCTCGGCAGAGACATCGTCCAAGGCGACATCCTCGACCGCCAGCTCCTCGGCAGAGACATCGTCCAAGGCGACATCCTCGACCGCCAGCTCCTCGGCAGGGACATCGTCCGAGGCGACATCCTCGACCGCCTGCTCCTCGGCAGAGACATCGTCGTCGGCGACATTCTCGACCGCCAGCTCCTCGGCAGGGACATCGTCCACGGCGACATTCTCGACCGCCTGCTCCTCGGCAGAGACATCGTCGTCGGCGACATCCTCGGTGGCGGGCTCCTCCGCCTCTTCAAGAGCCTCAGCCTCGGAGAGGGCAACCCGCTCCGCATCTCGCTGGTCCGTCGAAGCCCTCAGAGCGCGCTCGATCCTCTCTCCCTCTTCCTGCGCCCGAGCAAGTCCTTCGGGGGATTCCGGCGTCAGGATCACGCCACAACCCTCACACCGGATCATCCCGTCGCCATGACGAATCTGGTTCTGAATCTGGAGCGGGACCATGTTGTAGCAATTGCCGCAAGCGCCATCCTGAGTGAGTTCAGCGACGGCCACATCTCTGGCTCCGGCCATGATGCTGTCGTAGATCCGCCGCTCGCCCGGATCGATTCCGGCCGCGAACGCTTCTCGCTCGGCCAAGAGCTCCTCGAGCTTGCTTTCCGTGGACCGTTGTTCTTCGACCAACTCATTCCGGCGGGGCTCCACTTCGGCTAGGGCCTCACGATACGCGTCTTTCTGCTCCTCGAGTCGCTCCTCCAGGCGCTTGATCTGGTCCAGGAGACTCAGGGCCTCCTGTTCTTCACTTTCGAGCGCCCGCCGGACCATCTCCAGTTCAGCATGCACAGCCGCCTCTTCCCGCACGTTCCGGACCGCCTCCATGCGTTCTTGTAGTTTGGCCGCTCGGACCCTCCTCTCTTCGATCGTCAGCTCGATCCTGTTCTCCTCGAGCCTGATCTCCTGGAGTCGCTTTTCGAGGGCCTGTACCTCCTGCTCCAGCCGGAGCACCGGAGCATCGACTTCTTCCAGGAGGGGCTCGAAGCTCTGCGTCGCCGACCGAACGGCCGCGATCTCCTGGTCGAGCTGCTGGAGCTCCTTCAGGGATGTCCGTGTCTGCGGTGTCATGAAATGTTCTTCGCTCGAATGGACCCAGAATGGCCCTATAGGTGATTGCCCTTCAGTGCTCTGCGTACGGTCGGCGACCAGTCCCGCCCCAACTCCCTGCGCTCTTTGCTGAGGCGGGCCTTCTCCACCAGGAGTTGGGTCTCTTGCTGCTCGTCCAAGGTATTCTGTAGGAGATGGTCCACCGCGTCGAGCCTTTGCTGAAACAACGTACTGAGGATCTTGCTCAACGATTCCTCGAAAACCCGGTTCGCTCGGCTGAGTTCTGTCCGATCGGCCAGCAACTCCTCCAGCACCCGGGCGGCCTCGGGAACCATTTTCTCCGGCGGATGTGTCAGCTCATGGTCTGCCAGGAGCGACTCGAAGACCGCACGATACCTGACGTCCAGAAAGTCCTGAGGGCCGAGGCGCTCACCAACGCGCTCGATCCAATCGCGGTCCTTGGTCATGAGCAGGAGCAACTCGCGCTCAGGCCCCATTTCCGGCACGGAGGCTACCGAGGGGCGGCGGTGATCCGGCCGCCGTGCCACCCTCTGCGACCCAGGCGGAGGCGTGACCCGTGCCAATTCGCTCTCCAACGTGTCTCGACGTACGCCGGTTCGCTCCGAGACCTTTGCCACGTAAATGTCCCGTAGCGCCGGATCCTGGACCGCACGGAGCGTCGGAAGCAACCGGTCGATGGCCGTCCGCGTGTGTTCGATGCTCCTGAAATGATCGTGTTCTTCAAGGATCTGGAGCTTTCGGTCGAGGACGTCGACGGCCCCGTCGATGTGGCTTTGGAGCACCTCGGCCCCCTCGGAGTGGACGATGGTGTCCGGATCCTCTCCGGGCGGAAGCGTAACGACGCACGGGTGTACGCCTCCGGCCAAGAGCAGATCCGCGGCTCGGAAGGTCGCCTTGAGCCCGGCGGCGTCACTATCGAACAAGAGGTGAGCCCTCGATGTATAACGGCGTAGAACGGCCACCTGGTCTGGAGTGACCGCCGTTCCGAGCGGAGCGACCGCATTCTCGAATCCGGCCGCAGCAAGGGACACGACATCCATGTAGCCCTCCACTACGAGAGCCGTCTCCCTCCTGCGGATCGTGTTCTTCGCCCAGCTCAACCCGTAAAGGATTTCCCCCTTGTGATAGATCGGAGACTCAGGTGAGTTGACGTATTTCGGTGATCCCTCCCTTCCGGCACCCAATTCTCGGCCGCCGAAACCCACCACCTTCCCTGAGAGGCTCTCAATCGGAAAGATGAGCCGGCCGCGGAACCGGTCGTAAAGGTCCTTTCGCTTTTCACTATGGGTAACGAGGCCCACTTCGATCAAAACCTCTTCCCCGATTCCGTGGTGGGACGCCGCCTCGTGAAGCCCACGCCACGCGTCGGGGGCGTAGCCGAGACCGAAACGCTCGGCCGTCTCCCGGTCGATACCCCGCTCCTCCAAATAGGCGCTCGCGGGGCGGCCGGCCTGCTCGTCCCAGAGCGAGTCCTGGAAAAACATGCGCGCAAAGGCGTTGGCCTCGTAAAGGTGCCGAAACGGATCCTCACCGGTCTGGCCCCGGCTCACTTCTCTGATCTCTACTCCGCTACTGGTCGCCACGTGCTTGACCGCATCCACGAAGCTGAGACCGAGGCGTTTCATGAGGAACGCAAAAACGTCACCGGACTCCCCGCAGCCGAAGCACTTGTAGAATCCCTTCGCCGGGACCACATAGAAGCTGGGCGTCTTTTCATCGTGGAACGGGCAGCAGGCCTTATAGTCCTTCCCAGACCTCTTCAGAGGCACGACGTCGCCGATCACCTGAACGATGTCGGCCCGGGCGCGAACCTCCTCGACCTGATCGTCCGGGATCATCCGAAGCTCGCCACGGTAACGCCGGCCCCACCCTCGGCACGCCCGGCGACCCGGAAGGTGGACACTCGGCCATCGTCTTCCAGCAGCGCGGTCACACGTGCCCGCACTGCGCCGGTCCCTTTGCCATGGATGATCCTCAACTCGGTGAGATCGGAAAGGATCGCCTCATCTATGGAACGCATCAACTCTTGGTCGACTTCGTCCACCCGAAAGCCGCGGAGGTCGACCTCCGTGCGGACCGGTCCGTCCGATGCCTTCCACGAGACCGAGGCTCGATGGAAGTCCAGGACCGTGAGGGCGTGCTCGCTCATCCGAAGGAAGCGCGGGCGAGCGGTTCCTCACTCACGTGAGACTCACGCAAGTTCTTCTCGGACAATGCGGTTCGCTTCCTTTCCATCGAAGCGTCCTCGAATCCTCGGCATGATTCGGCCCATCACGGCGCCAATCTCGGTGGCGCCGGCATCGATCGCCTCCCGAACGATGGCGTGAACCTCGGACTCGGAGAGAGCCGGTGGTAGGTACACCTGGAGTATCGAGGCCTCCTCGGATTCCTTCTCGGCCAACTCCGGACGTCCGGCCTCTAGCATCTGCTCCGCCGCGTCGCGCCGCTGCTTGATCGCCTTGGCGACGACCGTCTGAACGCCCTCGTCATCCAACTCCTCGCCGACCTCGATCTCCCGATTGCGCACCTCCGAAAGAAGGGTGGTGAGGACCACTGTGCCCAACCGATTTCGCGCTTTACGGACCACGACGAGGTCACTTCGGAGCCTCGATTTCAGATCTTCCGACATGGGTGGGAAGCTACCCACGGCAGTCCCATCCAGCCATGGGGCGGCCCTCACCCGATACCTATCCTCGGAGCAAGCGGACGATGCTGTTTCCCGGGACCTGAAGGGTATCATGAAGACCATACCAGATCTTGCGAAGGAGATCCTGAGTCGTTCTCCCACTCCGGCGCTTCCGCTCCCTCGCCTCGTCAAGGCGATCACGGAGGAAACGGCAGGCCACGCCGCCGGTGCCGAGCTGATCCTAACGGAGATTCGGTCGCGTCCCGACCTTTTTCGTGTTCTGGACCCCCTGATCGGTCCTTGGCGTCGTGCAACGGCGAAGCCAGGCGAGGACCCGCCATGGAGCCCGGACACTTGGGTCCTCGGGCTCGCTCCCGGCACCCGAGCGAGATCACCGGTGTGGGACCGGACCTCGGAAAGTCTTCGTTGTCTGGGAAGGAGGGTCGACGAAAATTCGGCCACGGCCGTGGCACACTGGCTTCTACTGATTGAGCGGAGCGCCTCGGTCAGTCGACGCGCCGCCTGAACCAACCGGTGCGCCACCCTCCCTCCTCGTCGACATCCTCGAGCCCGAACCCCAGCAGGGCTGCAGACCGGGACACTCCAGGCCATTCTTCTTCCGTGATACCGCTCAAGATGAGCCATCCGCCCGACGTCAGCGCCCCCGCGAAGCTCTCCAAGAGCGGCACGAGGACCCCCGTATGAATGTTGGCCAAGATGCCGTCGAAGGGTCCCCGCCCACAGAGCCAGTCCGGGGTCACATCAGCGTCCTCGACCCGAACGGAGTCGGTGACTCCGTTGACGACCGCATTCTCCCGGGCAGCTTCACAAGCATACGGATCCATGTCCACCGCCAGGACGCTCCGCGCACCAAGGCGGGCGGCGGAGATCGCTAGAATTGCCGAACCGCATCCCGCATCGAGGAGCCCCTCACCGGGTAATAGGGCCCGGTCCATCAGCCTGAGGGCTCCCCGCGTCGTCTCATGTTCGGCCGTGCCGAAGGCCATGCCGGGGTCGATGGTGACCACCACCGCGTCCTCGGGAGCTTCGGCCTCGCACCAGCTGGGAGTGACGACCAAACGGTCGGTGACGGTTCTTGGTCCGAGCCCCTGCCTCCACAAAACGGACCAATCCCGGTGTTCCTGCCAGCACCAAGTCAGGGCGATATGGTCAAGTCCGGTGGCCTCCCGAAACACGTCTTGTGCCCGTCTCACGAACGCCTCCGGGTCGACGGGAGGAGGCACGTACGTAATCAATCGACCCCCAATCTCCTGCACTCCCCTTGCGCCGAGGCCGAGCAGGAGCTCCACCAGGAGTTCCGATGCCAGGGGAGAGATCCGATCAACCGACAGGGCCAACCAGCGGTCGGGAGTAGCGTTCGAGGAAGCCGAGGCGTCGGAGGAAGCCGAGGCGTCAATCACGCCTGTGTGAACGCCTCTTGGACCCGAGACCAGATACTCCTCCCGGAATCTCCATCGAGTTGCTCAGGCGCCGGGTCCTCCAGTTCACGAAGCGTACGAATCGCTTCTTCCTGTTCGGGCGTCAAATGCTCCGGCGTCCACACCATAATTCGGACCAATTGGTCCCCCTTCCCCCGCCCGTGGAGCTCTGGGAGCCCGCGGCCTCTGAGACGCAAGACCTCTCCGCTCTGGATACCCTTCGGGATGGTCAGTCTGACCGTCCCATCCACCGTCGGGACCTCGGCCTCGTCACCCAAGGCCGCCTGCGAGTAGGTGATGGCCAGGTCGTATCGCAGGTGAGCGCCGTCACGGACAAAACGGGCATCCTCCTCGACCTCAATCAGTACCATGACATCCCCGCGCGGCCCCCCCCTCAGTCCTACGTTGCCTTCGCCACGCAGCGTCATGAAGTTCTCGGATGTCACGCCGGGGGGGATCTCAACCTTGATGGGCTGCTCGGAGCGGGCCCGTCCTTCACCGTGACACTGGGGACACGGCTCTTTGATTACACGACCTTCACCCCGGCACGTACGGCACGGAACGACGCTGATGAACTGCCCGAACACCGTTCGCTGCGCCTGACGCTCCTCCCCCGACCCCCGGCACGTCGCGCAGAGTGCGGGCGTAGCTCCGTCGGCACTTCCGGTTCCCGAACACCGGTCGCAGGTGTCCAGAATCGCCACCTTCAGCGTCTTCACCACGCCCGTGGCCACCTCCCGGAGCGAGACGCGCACTCTGACCTTGATGGCCTCGCCCTTAGGTGCCGATCGAGATCCGCCTCTCTGTTGCCTTCCTCCGAAAAGGTCTCCGAACCCTCCGAAGTCCCTCATGAAGACCTCGAGTGCGTCAGAGAAGTCGAAACCCGCGAATCCGCCCGCCCCACCCCGATTCAGCCCCTGCTCTCCGTACTGGTTGTAGATCGATCGTTTCTCGGGATCACGGAGAATCTCGTAGGCCTCGGTCACTTGCTTGAAGCGGTCCTCGGTCTCTTTCGAGCCTTGGTTCCGATCGGGATGGTACTTCAGGGCGAGCTTACGGTAAGCCCTCTTGATTTCGTCCGTGCTAGCGCCTTTCGAGACGCCCAGCAACTCATAGTAGTCGGCCATTTACCCCTGCGAAGATCCGGTTCCAGTGCAGTGCCCCAGAAGTTCGCGAGCCACTATACACCGAGAACATTGTTGACCAGCGTCGACGTATAGTCGACGATCGCGATTACCTTTTCGTACGGCATCCGAGTGGGACCGATCACGCCGATCACACCCTTGAGCTGTCCGACCCGGTATTCCGCTGTGACCAACGTGAAATCGGACAGAGCCTCCTCCGGGTTTTCGCTGCCGATGGTGATCTTTAGTCCGCCCTTGTGCTCCCTGTTCCCCAGAACGTCGGCAAGCAAAGCCCTCTGCTCCGTCAGTTCGATGAGCCCTTTGAGCTGCTCTCCGGTGTTGAATTCCGGCTGAGACGCCAGGACGCTGGTCTGGCCCAGATGGACCTCGCCCCCTTGCAGCGGCCTCCAATCGAACAGCTCAGAGCTGGACTGAATGAAGATATTCAAGAGTTCGTCAGCCCCTCCACCGTCGCCTATCCCCGTATCCCTCAGTCGCTCGGGCAGGGTTTCACTGATCTCAAGGAGGGTCAGGCCCGCGAGCCGCTCATTGAGGACCTGTGTCACACTCGTCAGGACATCGGCCTGAACTTCGCCGGGCAGATCGACGTAGACCGTGTGTACAAACCCACTCCTGATGGTCATCACCATCAGAATCTTCGCACTCGACACCTGGATCAGCTCGAGTCGCTCAACGATCGCCTCACCGAGCCTCGGAGCGACAGCCACGCCCAACTCTCTTGAAAGTACGCTGAGGGCCCGGATCGCACGCTGTACGAGCCTCTCGACCGCCAGAGATCCTCCGACCTCGATTTCCTGGACGAGCCGTTCACGCTCGACCTCCGCCAGCGGCTGCGGCCGAATGATCCGGTCGACGTAGAACCGGTACGCGTGATCCGTCGGTATACGTCCGGCGGAGGTATGACGATGGAAGAGATAACCCTTGGTCTCGAGGTCGCTCATCGTATTCCGGACGGTAGCCGGTGAAACCCCGAGATCGAACTTCTTTGCCAGCGTTCGACTCCCGGCCGGCTCCGCAGAGTCCACGTACGTACGGACCACTGCCTCGAGCACCCGTCGCTCGCGCTCCGAGAGATCCTGACCGATTGCTTGGAGGTTATCTGGACTCATGGTTAAAAATATCGAGAAACAGCGTTAGTTGCGATCACCCTTCAAGTTCCGCATCCAGTTCGACGGTCAGGCGATCCACCACCAGCCATCCCCTCGGTGTCAGTCGCACGACATTCCCTTCCGCCACCGCCAGAGCATTTTCCTCCCAATACCGCGCCCGGTCCCTGGCTGAGGCGGGTAGATCCTGCAAGCAGATCCCCCGCTTCGTTCTCAGTCCCAGCCAAATACGCTCGAGCCGGACTTTACCCGCGTCGAGCTCCTCCTCGTCGTCCACCGGCAAGCCGGAGCCCTCGGCTCCAGCCCGGTAGGCGTCCCAGTCTCGAAGGTTCCATCTTCGGACCGGATGCCGGTAGCTGTGTGCCCCGTTCCCCAACCCCAGGTACGGTTCTCCCGACCAGTAGACCGAGTTGTGCCGCGACGCGAATCCCGGCCGGGCAAAGTTGGACACCTCGTACACCTCGTACCCGGCTTCTGCCAGCCGATCCACGGCCAGAAGGTATTCCTGCTCATACCGTCCCTCGCTGGGAAGGGTCTCACGACGTTCGGCCACCGCGCGACCCAGGGGCGTAGCGGGCTCGGCGCTTAGGCCGTACAGGCTCACATGATCGGGATCGAGGGAAAGTGTATGGTCCAGGTCGCGTTCCCAATCCCGCTCCAGATGGTCCGGTAGGCCGAAGATCAGATCGACGCTGAGATTGGTGAAGCCCGCCGCCCTTCCGATCCGGACCGCCGAGCGGGCTCCGTCTGCTCCGTGCAACCGTCCCATCCACTTCAGCGACGGCGCGTGGAAGCTCTGGATCCCAAGGCTGATCCGGTTGACGCCGGCGCACCGCCAACGGGTAGCCACGTCTCTCGTAAAACTCTCCGGGTTGGCCTCGGCGGTCCACTCGAGGTCGGAGTGCCGCAGGCGCTCCTCCCCAATTGCCATCAGGAGTCCCTCCATGGCTGGCGCACCGAGAAGCGAAGGTGTCCCCCCGCCGACATACAGCGTATCGAGTGTATCGTCCAAGAGAAACACGCCCTCCCTCTCCAAGGCCCGGACCTCCGCTCTCAGGGCTCTCAGCCACGCATCACGATCCGCCGACGCGACTTTCACGGCGAAGTCACAGTAGAAGCACCGGCGGGCACAGAATGGGGCATGCACGTAAACGGATCGGATGGCGCCGGGCGCCGGGGGACGATCAAGGACCCGCACCGCAGCCAGCGCCGACGGTTTCATCAAGGCGCCCGGCGAAATCGCATCCCCGACTCCTGCACGACGAGTCCCGCAACTTGGAGGATCGTGAGCGCCGCGAGAACCGGGGCCAACTGCAGATCCGCGCCGGACGCGACGTCATCGATTCCGAGCGACCGTTCGCTCAAGGCTAGCCAAACGCGACGCGCCTCGTCATCGAGACCGGTCGGCACCTCATTCCGCGCCGATGCAGACCTCGAAGTCTCGCGAGGTACCGGGCGGGCCCTCTGGACCTGCCGGGCCATCCGGAACTCCCCCGAGGAGCCGCAGACCAAGCCGAGGTCCCGCCCGAACTCCTCAGGCGAGGTAATCACCTGTGCTCCTTGGCGGATCAACAGGTTACATCCCCGACTCTGCGGAGCGTCGAGGGCCCCCGGGACCGCATACACATCCCGCCCCAGATCGAGAGCATGCTCTACCGTTATCAGGGCGCCACTCTTCTCGGCCGCTTCGACCACCACCACCGCACCACCCAATGCGGCCAGAATCCTATTCCTCCGAGGAAAGTGATGAGCCCGAGCCGGTTCTCCGGGCAGGAACTCCGAAAGGAGAAGCCCCTCACGGGCAACGCACTCGCCCAGGCGACGATGAGTGGCCGGCTGGATCAAATCAACACCGGAGCCGAGGACCGCAATCGTGTCTCCTCCTGCTTCCAAGGCACCACGGTGCGACGCGCCGTCGATGCCGAGTGCCAAGCCACTCACGACGGTGATCCCCCGCAGGGCCATCTGAGCCGCCAGCGCCTCCGCACTACGGCGTCCATACGACGTGGAGCGGCGAGAACCGACGATGGTCACCGCGGGTCTCGAGAGCAACTCGAGCCGCCCGCGAGCGAACAACACGGGCGGCGGGTCGACGAGATGGCCCAGCCTCTCCGGGTACACCTCATCCGACCACAGCAGGATCTCAATTTCGGGCGTGCGACAACGGTCCAAGCCATCGCGCACTCGACGGTCGAGCCCGGGGGACCCCAGTGCGTCGCTGCACGCTGTTCCCGCCGCCGCGTCGAGTTCCCTCGGGCCGGCATCCAACGCTCGCCGGCCGGATCCGAATCGGTTGAGGATCCGCCAAAGGGCCCGCGTGCCCACTCCAGGCACGCAGCCAAGCCGTAGGACCGCCTGGATCTCACGAACCCGCTCCGAAGAGCTCACACTCAGGGAGTATCCCAATCCTCGTCTCCCGTGCCGGTGGCTTCCGCGTCGATGACCTCGCGAATCCTCAGCCACAGAGCCTCCAGGAGGCGCGAGAGCCCCATCCGCGCCACCGAGGACACAGTGAAAACCCCCCACGCCTCCGGAGCATCCAACACCGGAGGATCGTCCTCCGGGCCGAGAAGATCGGTCTTGGTCAGAACCACGCAGTGCGGCCTCGCCCCCAGTTCGTCCGAGTAGGAGGAAAGCTCTTCCCGCAACTCCCGATAGACCTGCTCGGGGTCCGGTGCGTCGACCGGAACCATCAGGGCCAGCGTGCGGGTGCGTTCGATATGCCGTAGAAACTGGAGGCCCAGCCCCCTTCCCTCATGGGCGCCCTCTACGATGCCCGGGATGTCCGCCACCGCGAAGGTGCGGAAATCGGGCAGCTCCACAATCCCCAGGTTCGGAGCCAGCGTCGTGAACGGGTAATCCGCCACCTTCGGCCGCGCCTTCGACACGGCCGCCAGAAAGGTCGACTTGCCTGCGTTTGGCTCCCCAACGAGCCCTACGTCGGCGATCAACTTGAGCTCGACCTCCACTCGCCGCTCCTCGCCGGGCCACCCGGGCTCCCACCGGATCGGGGTCTGATTCGTGGATGTCACGAAGTGCACATTCCCCCTTCCACCCCGCCCCCCCTTGGCGACCACCATACGGTCGCCGGGCGAGAGTAATTCTCCGAGAACGACCTCCGTGTCGGCGTCCTTGACCACGGTACCCGGCGGCACGGGAACGATCAGATCGTCCCCGCTCCTACCGGTCTTGTTCTTCCCCGAGCCATGAAGGCCGCGCTCCGCTCGGTGATGCTGCCTGTAGCGGAGGTCCAGGAGGGTCGAGAGTTGCGCGTCAGCGACCATGATCACACTTCCTCCGTTTCCGCCGTCGCCCCCGGCAGGGCCGCCGCGCGGCACGCCCTTTTCCCTCCGATACGCTTCGGAGCCTGCTCCCCCCGCTCCTCCGTATAAATTGATAACAACACGATCGACGAACATCACCGGGCGGATCTCCGCTGGAAGGCTACCTTCTGGGCCTTTTCCCAAAGCGCCGCCGCACCCCTGCGGCGCTCGTCATCGAGTGGGGCCGGTCCCGTGGGGCCACGGCCGGTCAAGCGGCGCCAAGCCGCCATCCCGTTTGAGTGATGCGGGGAACCCGGGGGGACAGCCCGGATCTCTCTACTCTACCGGATGCGCCGGGGCAGCCAAAGGTTTCTTTGGGTCAGTTGAGGCCCGAGGCACCGGAAGCGGATCCACCCGCACCCGTGGTGGTCTGGACCGCTCCCGCGGCACGAGCCAAACTGAAAAGGGCCTCAGGTGTTTCCGCCCGCCTCAAGATCTCTATCGCATCGTTGAGTTGCCTGTCGTCCCCTCGGGTGTGGAGAAACGCACCCTCTTCACCCCACGCCTGGAGAGCGATCTGGCTCTCGAGCTGGTACGTGACGAAGCGTACGGCGGTCACGAAGTCCAATTCGTCGAGCACCATCTCGCGCTCATCGATGAGAGTCCGATAGAACCCATCCAGATCCGCAGAACGAAGGCCGAACCCGGGCTCCAGATCGGGGTGATCCTGTACGTAAGAAACGGCGTGGTCGAACGAAGCAGTGGCGAATACGTTCGCTGAGCGGAAGAGGCGCTGGACCGCCGCTTGTTCACGCGCCAACAGTGTGTCGGGCAGAACGACGAGATCGGGCGTGATGCCGCCCCCACCGTATATCGTACGTCCACCCATGGACTCTACGGTCGGCAGCTCTTCTGAAACATCCTTGAGGACCGGCTCCCCGCCTAGTCCCAACGCCGGGCTCTGGGGAGGATCGTTCTCCGCCGGCTCATCGTGGACGATCTGAATGGATCGTCCCACTGGTGTGTACCAACGCGCCGTCGTAAGCCTGAGGATGTTCCCGCCGCTGAGCCGGAAAAGCGTCTGTACCGAGCCCTTCCCATAAGTCCGGGTCCCGATCACGAGGGCGCGGTCGTGATCCTGGAGCGCGCCGGCCACGATCTCGGAAGCACTGGCGCTGCTCTCGTTCACCAGGACGACCACCGGAAGCCCCGGGACCATCTCGGCATTCACCGCCCCGAAGTTCTGGTTCTGTCCGGCGGCTCGCCCACGGGTCTCCAGGATGGGGGACCCGTCGGCCAGGAAAAGATCCGCCACACCAACACCTTCCTCCAGCAGCCCCCCGGGGTTTCCCCGTAAATCCAAGATCAAGGACGTCAGCCCTTCCTCCTGGAGACGTTCGATCGCATCGCGCACCTCACGCCCCGAGGTCTCACTGAAGACCTGGAGCGGGATGTACCCGACACCCTCGTCCACCATCGTGGCAAAAGGCACGGAAAGAAGTTCGATCACCGCGCGGGTCAACGTGAACGGAATCGGATCGTCCACACCCGGGCGATCGATGAGTAGAGACACGTCCGTCCCGGGAGCTCCCCTCAGTAGATTCGCTGCTTGGTCGGTCTCCCAATCCGCGGCCGACGCGCCCTCCACCTCTATGATCCGGTCACCGGCCCGTATCCCCGCTCGCACCGCCGGTCCCCCGGGGATCGGCGTGATCACAGTGACCCATCCGTCGCTTTTCCGGATCTCGAGACCGACGCCTCCGTAATCCGCATCCGCCCCGCTCCGAAACCGGAATCCATCCCACGTTTCGGCGTCGATAAAGGACGTATGGGCGTCATTCAACTCCCCGAGAACACCCTCGATGGCCGACCCGATGAGCCCGGATCGGTCGACCGGATCGACGTACTGCTCCGTGACGTGGTCCAGAACTTCCTGGAACAGCCTCGCCTGGAGATAAACGTTGGCGTCCTGCGCCACTCCCCGTTGGAGAAACCAACCCCCCGTGACGAGAGCGACCACGAGCACGAGCAGCGGTCCCCAAGCCGATCGAGTGCTCATGTCATCGTTGTTGGCCATCGCTCAATCCGTTTCATGGTCCATCGACCCATTCGTCCACCTACCAAGAGAACTAATCCTCACAGATAACGAAAGTTTCCGGCATCTCTCGACGCAAGACTTCACGCACTCTCCTGTGGACTTCGAGCGGCGTTCCGCGGGCGTCAACCAGCCGGACGCTTTCGTCCGTACGCGCAAGTTCACGATAGCCCCTCCCGACTGCTTTCAGAAACCCTTCGCCAGAACTCTCGAGGCGATCTTCTCTCTTTCCTGCCGCCTTCTGCCGAGCTCTACCCTCCTCGACCGCCAAATCGAGCACTACATAAATGTCGGGCGCCAGTCCGCCAGAGGCGAATCGGTCCATCCTACGAACTTCGTCGAGGTCGAGTCCCCGGCCGTACCCTTGATAGGCGTAGGTCGACAACGAAAAACGGTCCACGATCAGGAGTTCGCCCCGTTCGAGGACCGGCAGCGCGACCTCCTGTACGAACGCCGTGCGCGCGGCCAGATAGAGCAAGAGCTCGGTCTCGGACGGAACCGATAGTTCAGGCCGGTCCTGTACCACGTGCCGGATCGCCTCTCCCACCTCGGTGCCGCCAGGCTCTCGCGTCAGCGTGAACGGGATTCCGCAAGCTTCCAGCCAATCCCCCAACATCCGGGCTTGCGTGCTCTTGCCTGCCCCTTCGACCCCCTCCAGCACCACGAACCGTCCCCGGTTCGCCTCCCCTTCCGGTCGTTCCGTCACCATTTAAGAGGCCTATTGAAGGAGTACAGTGGGCCGCGTTGCGGATGCCACGGTCCTAGCTCCTAGGCGGAGCGACGACGCCATAGCCGTAGCTATGGCTAGGAGCTCCAACAACGGAGATGGGGCCGTGCCACCGCAACCCTTCAACTTGTAAGGTCATGCCATTCATGTTCGTGGGCACATGGCGGTTGTGCGGTTGATCCTGCGTCTCTCCTCCTCGCCGTAGCGTCTGCTACGCCTCGTCGTCGTTCCTTGTCTGAACGCGCACAAGCGCCATGTGCGCGGCCCGCTGTACTCCTTCAATAGGCCTCAGGCCTCTACTCGTAATATTCGCGGCCCAAATGTGTGATCTGTTCCTCTCCCGCGAGCCACCGAAGCGTGTTCTTCAGCTTCCAGTTCTGGATGAAGAGATCATGCTCCGGGTAGAGACCCGGAGCGCACTGTGGACTCTTGAAGTAAAACGATAGCCACTCTTGGATCCCCCCCAAGCTGGCGCGGCCCGCTAGGTCCATGAATAGAGCCAAATCGAGCACGATCGGGGCGGCCAGGATGGAGTCCTTGCACAAGAAATCGACCTTGATCTGCATCTGGTATCCCAGCCACCCGAAAATGTCGATGTTGTCCCAGCCCTCCTTGTCGTCTCCGCGGGGCGGATAGTAGTTGATCCGGACTTTGTGGTAGATGTCTCCGTAAAGCTCCGGGTAGAGCTCCGGTTGAAGTATGTGATCGATCACACCCAACTTCGACTCTTCCTTGGTCTTGAAGCTAGCCGGATCGTCGAGCACGGCGCCGTCACGGTTGCCGAGGATATTCGTGCTGAACCAACCGTGAACGCCCAACATGCGAGCCTTGAAGCCGGGGGCCAGGATGGTCTTCATGAGTGTCTGGCCAGTCTTGAAGTCCTTCCCGCAGATGGGAAGGCCGTTCTCCACTGCATAGTCCTCGAACGCCGGGAAGTCGGCCGAGAGATTGGGGGCTCCGTTGGCGTAGGGGACGCTCTCCATCAATGCGGCGTACGCGTACAGCATGCTTGGCGCGATCGATGGATCATTCTGCTCCATGGCAGCCTCGAAGGACTCCACGGTCTCATGGGCCGGTCCCGCGCGGAGGAAGATCTCCGTCGAGCCGCACCAGACCATAACGAGGCGGTCGCAACCATGCTCCGTCTTGAAGTTCCGGATATCTTCGCGAAGCGACTCCGCGATCTCCCGTTTGTTGGCCCCGGTTTTTTTGTTCGGACCGTCCAGGCGCGTCACGTACTCCGTGTCGAACGCAGCCGCCATGGGGGCGATGGCCGACAGCTCGTCTTTGATGGGATCGAGGTGTTTGGCGCTCAGCACACCGGCGTTCACAGCACTCTCGTAGGCGTTGTCCGGGATCGGATCCCAGCCGCCGAATACGATGTCGTCCAACTCCACCAATCCGATGAAGTCCTTGATGAGCGGCGTACGGTTCTCGGTACGCTGACCCAGACGAATCGTGTTCATCTGCGTGAGACTTCCGATGGGAGTGGCCAACCCCTTCCGCGCGAGCAAGACCCCCGCGATGGTCGTGGTGGCGACGGCGCCCATGCCGGGCAGAAGTACCCCCAGTCGTCCCTCTGGCGGGCGAATCTCAGGAGGTTCTATCACTGTGTATCTCCTTGATCGATTAATCGAGTTGATGGTCGAGTTGTCCCACCGTCATTCAGCGTAACGGCCGACAGATCCATACCCTATGGTACGGTTCGCGAGCCTACAATGTTCCATCGACGACTGCCATCACTTCACAGAATCATGCACACTGGGTCGTTCTACTCGTCCAAAGGCACACCGGCCGCTTGCCGATGGACCCACAGGATTCGGTGAATCGCGGTCGTATTGGTGAGGACAGCAAAAATCACGATGATGGCGCTGAGCACAAGGCCATCCCAGCTCAGGCCGAAGATCAGGGACCCCAACCCGAGAAGGACAATCCGCTCCGCTCTTTGCATGAGGCCAACGGAACAGTCCAGTCCGAGCGTTTCCGCTCTCGCACGGGAATAGCTGACCATGAGCGAGCCCGCCATGGCCAGAGCGATCATGTAGATCATGCCGATATTGAGCAGCGACATCTCATACTGGTTGTAAAGCGAGATGAGCCCAATGTAGATCGTGACCTCACTGATCCGGTCGAGCACGGAATCATAAAAGGCGCCAAACTTGGACTGAAGACCGCTGAGCCGGGCCACTCGACCGTCGAAGATATCGTGGGCTCCACCCAAAAGAACCAAGAACCCGGCGGTGCGGACATGGTCGATGCCATACATAAAACCAGCCAGGATGGTAACGACGAACCCACTCGTGGTAATGAGGTTCGGATGTACCCCTCGCCGCACCAGCCAATGGGTTACGGGGTCGATGATCGGGTAGACCCGACCTTGAAGATCGTTCAGGTTCCAACTCATGACCAAAGCACCAAGCACTTCCCACAGTATGATGATACCGGATGATGATACCGGCACTTCCTACGGCATAATGATCCGGCTCTCGGCGCCCTCGGCGATCCCCTCCTGGATCGTCTGGTTCACCTTGACCAGAACCTTGTCGAAGTTCGCCTGGGCCGAAACGAGGCGTTGGTACGTGGCGCTCGCCTGAAGGCGTCCCACAGCCGCTTCATAACCGGTCTTCAACTCCTCGGTGGGCTCATTCCCTCCACGCAGTGCGGCTTCTATCTGGCCCTCGAGACCGTCCAACTCCGTCCGCAGTTCAGCCAACTCCCGATCATCGGCCGTACCCGAGACCGTCTGCTTGAGCGTCTGGTATTCTTCGGTCTGGGCAAGAGCCTTCCCCAGATCCTTTGCCATCTCCGTTACTTGTGTCATCAACATTCCTGTAGGTTCATGGTTCTGTGCGTTCCCCCGATCCCTTCACTTGAAGATGGTTGAAGGAGCCTTCTTGGTCACAAGGCCCCTCGCTCGGCCATCACGACCCGCGGCCGGCCGGTCAGGTCCGGGCGGATCCGGACTGCGGCGAATGCACCGGTCGCGTTCACATCGGCGGCAATTCGTTCGGCTTGGCCGAGGCCACATTCGAGCGCCAGCAAGCCGCCGGACCGCAAGTGCTCCGGTGCTCCCGCGACCAGCTGCCGAATCACCACCAGGCCGTCTTCGCCCGCGAATAAGGCCTCTGGAGGCTCCCAATCGAGAACCTCGGGCTGGAGCTCCCCCTTTTCGCCCTCCGCTACGTACGGCGGATTCGATACGATGATGTCGAATTGTTCCCCCTCCTCCAACGGCTCGAACAGCGAACCCTCTCGGAACTCAACGAGTCCACTCAAGTTGTGGCGTTCTGCATTGTCCGCCGCCACTGAAAGGGCTTCGGGCGAGACGTCTGTAGCGACGACTCGGGTCCATGCTCCCTCCGCGGCGAGCGAAAGCGCCACGGCGCCCGTCCCAGTCCCCATATCCCACACCCGTCCGACGCTTCCTGCCCCAGCCGACGCCCAATCCAATACCTCCTGGACCAGCACTTCCGTCTCGGGACGAGGGATCAGAACCCGGGAATCCGTCTTCAACTCGAGTTGCCGAAAGGCGGCGCGACCGATGATGTACTGTAGCGGCTCCCGGCTGGCACGGCGACGGAGAAGCGGCTTGAAGGCCTCCCGCTCCTCCGAGCTCATGGGGCGATCATACTGCAGGTAGAGTTGGAGTCGGTCGATACCCAACGCCGCCGAGAGCAACCACTCCGCGTCCAGGCGCCCGGTCTCCACTCCCTTGTCCTTGAGGTATTCCGCGCTCCAAAGCATCAACCGAAGGATCGTCCACGACTCCGCCGTGTTCGACACGCCGCCCTCAGCATCCCTTTCCAGCTCGGCCAGCCTTCCGACACCACTCATTCGGCGTCGCCTTGGAGTCGTTCCTCCTGATCCGCCAACCGAAGCGCCTCGATCACGTCGTTCAGGTCTCCATCCAACACCTGGTCTAGCGTATGGACCGTGAGCTTGATCCGGTGGTCGGTGACCCGGCTCTGAGGGAAGTTGTACGTCCGGATCTTGCCGGAGCGGTCGCCCGTTCCGACCTGCGCCCTCCGTTGACGGGAGCGCTCCGCCTCCTGCTCCGCGATCCTCTGATCCAACAGGCGGCTTCGGAGCACCTTGAGGGCCTTGGCCTTGTTCTTGTGCTGAGACTTCTCGTCCTGACAGGACACAACGAGTCCGGTCGGGATATGCGTGATACGCACGGCTGAATCGGTCGTGTTCACGGACTGACCACCAGGACCGGAGGAGCGGAACACATCGTAACGTAGGTCCTTGGGATCGATCGCTAAATCCACCTCCTCTGCCTCGGGCAAGACCGCCACCGTCGCCGCGGACGTATGGATCCTGCCCTGGCTCTCCGTCTCCGGCACACGCTGGACACGGTGGACTCCCGACTCGTAACGGAGACGTCCGTACACACCTTTACCCCGCACCGTGAAGATGACCTCCTTTAGGGACCCTGGGATTCCCTCAGAAAGGTTCATCAACTCGACGGTCCAGCCCTCTCGCTCGGCCGCTCGCTGGTACATGCGGAAAAGATCGTTCGCGAACAGTCCCGCCTCGTCTCCACCTGTTCCTGCCCGGATTTCCACTACAGCGGCGCGATCGTCTAGGGGATCCTTGGGGATGAGGAGGAGGCGAGCTTCGGCCCCCAGCAACTCGATGCGAGATTCCAGAGACGCAACCTCTTCGCCGGCCATATCGCGGAACTCCTGATCCGAGGCCTCTTTGAGCAGTTCCAACGCACCCTCGTGTTCTTCCACAAGGCCGAGGAGCTCATCGGCTGCACGGACCACCGGCTCGAGTTCAGCACGCTCTTGCCCAAGGACTCTGAGCCGATCGACGTTCTGGATGACGTCCGGGCTGGCCAGCGACTCGTTCACGCCCTGGAAACGCTGCTGCACTTCGCGGAGGCGTTCGAGGAGCCGCGGATCGGCCCCTCCGGGGTTATTCATAGGTGAATGGGGCCTCGGCCCGACCTACGAACTGACTTTGTCGTACTTCTTCTTGAAGCGCTCGACCCGTCCAGCGGTGTCCACGAGGCGCTGTTTACCCGTATAGAACGGATGGCACACGGAGCAGATGTCCGTGTGAACCTCCGGCTGCGTGGCCATCGTCTCAAACCTATTCCCGCAAGCGCAGGTGACCGTGGCCGACATATAGTCGGGGTGGATACCCTTTTTCATGGTCCATCTCCAAATTCAACGAAAAGTCGGCTGGGAGCTCTGATCGATGCAGCACTCTGGGCCCACTCTTCAGCCGCGGGGAATATAAAAATTGCCGAAGGCGAGTTCAAGCGGGGCGAGGCCAAGGAAGTGGAATCACCAAGAGCCCGAGCGTTAGTAGCAGGGCGGTCCATCCGGCCACGTCTCCGGTACGGGTATACAGAGTCAAGACATCACTCGTGTAGATCGTCTCGGTACGGACAACCGCCTGAAAAAGTTCGGTCCGGCCGTGGACACGTCCGAGTGGATCGACAAAGAGTGAGAAGCCTGTGTTGGCGGCCCTTGCGACCCCGACCCGTTGCTCGATCGCCCTCATGACCACATGTGCGGGGTGCTGCCAAAGAGCAGACGTCCAGGTATACCACGCCTCCCTACCAAACCACCCGTCGTTGGTGAGGTTCAAGAAGAAGTCGGCCCCCAGCAGCCGAAACCGGCGGGCATGGCTGGCATAAATGGATTCGTTACAGATGAGAACGCCGAAACGGGCGCCCACCCCCATGCTTCCGAGAGGCCAATCCACTCCTCTCCCATAGGAATCGACCTCGGCGCCCCCGTCCCTCCACACACCCCGTCGGAACGGAAGCTCCTCGACCAAGGGCACGAGCCGGTGTTTATCGTACCGGAAATCCGTTAGCCGACCATCCCGTCCTGTCAGGAACGCCGAATTCATCGGGATCGGACTACCCTCTTCCGTCACCGTCTCGCCGATCCCGCCGAAGACGACGGGGGCGGTCCACCCCTCCGCGACCGCCAGGACCCGGTCGCGTAGGGAATCATCGGATTCGATCGGTCCAAAGAACGTCACCTCCGGCCACACCACGAGGTCCACGGGAGACCGGGTGCCCTCGGGGAGGCCCGAGGAGAGCCCGTCCCGGTCGGGGACGCCCGGAGAAAGCCCGGCCCCCTCCGGAAGGAGGCGCGTCAAGGAGGCCATCGTACTGTCGTTGCTCCTGCCTCCGTCCAACCTGAATTGCGCCGCGACGTTGGGTTGCACGACCGCGACCTCGCCGACAGCCCGGATGGGAAGGGTGCTGGCTCGCCAGTAACCCCAGGCCGCGGGCACGGCCAACACGAGGGCAAACGCCGTCGCCCAGCGCGCCAACATCTGAGTCCCGTTCCGCTCCCGGGCGGCTCGTACACCTTCGGCGATCAACCCGTTGAGCAGGGCGAGCCACAGCGTGATCCCGCGCGCACCAACCAACTCGGCCGCACCCACGAGTTCAGGGTAACCGGTGAGGGACGTTCCGAGCCCCAACCATGGAAAGGCCAGACCTCCCGGCGCGTGCGCTCGCACCCACTCGAGTGCCGTCCACGTCAACGGAAGTGCCAACCAAAGAGGGATTCCACCGTGGCGGGTCAGGCGACGGAGCGACCAGGTGAAACACCCAGCTCCAAGTGCCAACACCATGACTACGGTCAGATAGGCGGGGACGGCCCACCAGGTGAACGCCGCCAGCGCCAGAGGAATCCAGTACAGGAGCAGCCCGTAGTAGAGCACGCCAAACCACACGCCGCCTCGGAAAACACGTCCGGAGACATCCCGTCCGTCGTTCTGGTCCGCCACCCAGAGCGCCAGCGGGACGAGCGCGACGAACGACGGGATCAATAGATGGAACGGAGGGAAGGCGCCGACCGCCAAGAGGGCCGATACCGCCGGGAGCAGCCGGTGGCCGCGCTCCGGAATCACGCCATGGAGGGCGGCCATGCCCGAAGCACACCCCAGGCAAGTCCCACGTGAGCGGGAAGCAGCACCGCCAGAACCTCACCATTAACCTGATCGAACCCCGGCAACACCTGAACACAAAGTCCAAAGATCGCCACGCCGGCCACCACCTTGGCCACCGCATCGACGCGCATACCGGCCCAGACACCGGCCCGACGCCCGCTCCGGTTCAACGCCTCCCTAATGAGCATAACCGCCAGCACGACCGCCAGCAGGAGTGAGATCGGATTCGCCTGGAAGGCGTTCTCGTTCAACGTCCAGAATACGTGATCGGTGAAGGACCACGACAAGAGCAGCGCGGTACCCAACAGGCCCACTCCGGCGCTCCAGGCGGCTCCCGACAGGGCGAGGGCCCACCGGCCCCAGCGTTTTCCTTCACCGGCCCCCCAACCCAGGCCGGCGAAAAACCCGCCGAGTGCGGTGCCCAACAGAAGCAAGGGGAACAGGAAGGCAGGGGCAGCCAGCGGCACCGGGTCACGCACGGCTTCGACAACCTGCACCGCCTCGCCGAGAAGGGGACCTGGCTCTCCCTCTGCATCCACGATCCGGACACCCTCCAGATGCTCCTTGAGACGCAACGGAAGGAACATCTCCTCCCAGGCGGAAATCGTCTCGTCACCACGGTTCCCGACCACGAATTGGATTCCGGCATAGGGGGCCGGTGCAGACTGGAGCAATCGGGCGGTGTGCCAGCGATAGGTCGTCCCGGTATCCGTGCCTTCGGTGGCTGAGCGGATCTGTCCTCCGAGGACACGATCCAGTACGTCACGCACCCGGGTGGAGCAGTTGTCCCGATAGTAGTCGTAGCGATAGTAGCGGTTGGCATCCGTGTCCATCTCGGTAACCAGCGTTTGAAGCTCGAGACGCTCTCCGGGCGTGAGATTCACCGTCTGGAGCCACACTTCACGGTTCGCCCGGCGGTAGGCGGCGATCAAGTTTGAGGCCAGGAAGCCTTGCATGGAGTACAGCATGCGGCCTCGCGCCAGCTGCGGATAGAAGTCCGCGTCGTGGTCGTCGAAGATCCCCCAGTTGTATGCTACCTCCGTTTGAGCCCTCTCATCTCGAATGACGAGAGCATTGTGGCTGAAGCGTTCCCAGACGGCATCCCCGGGGCCAATCGTCATCAGCGAGACCTGGAGGTGGGAGCCGGACGCGCCACCTTGCGCTCTGAGCGGACCCGGCCCCCCGCCCGCCGCACAAACGACGAGGGCCAAGTAAAAAGCCGGTGTTGGGCATCGGGTCCACGGCGGGCACAGCAACTCAGCCTTCGCCAAGATGGATCTCCCGGCCCTCCCTGGCTGATCGATACGCCGCCGAGATGACCTCCATCAGGTGGACCTGTTCGACGGGGGCGGGGACGTCGCCTTCACCAAGAACCGCCCGTACGAACTCATCCAGAAGGCGGCGATAGGCGTTTTGGAATCGGTTCTCGCCGCCCCGAGCCTTGGGTTGGCGCGGCGTCACGTCCATGGGCCGCCCCCCCAATTGTTTGTTGATGTTCAGCGGTGGCAGGGAGCCTGAACCCTCGGTGCCCATCACCCGGGCACGGTGTCGGTCCGCCTCGGCAAAGAGGTTCCAACTCACCTCGACGCTGAACGCGATGCCAGACTCGGACACGGCGAACACGGTGGCCGCTTCCTCGACGTCTGCTTCTCCACTCCGGAAGACGGCGGTCACACGAGTGATCCGAGGATAATCCACGAGCCAGAAGGCGAGATCCAGGGTCGGGACACCCAAGTCCATGAGCGCGCCCCCTCCTGCCTCTTCCGGTTCTTGCCGCCACGTGGAGCGCACGGCAGGCATCTTCTGCGTGAGGGAGTTAGCCCGCACGGTATAGATGTCACCCAACTCGCCGCCGGCCACAAAAGCTGTAAGGGCCCCCACATCCGGTCGGAATCGGTGATGCATCCCGACGGCGAGATGCCGCCCCGAGGCGGCTGCCGCATCCAATACCCTCCGCACGCCATCCGCACTCATCGCCAAAGGTTTTTCTACCAGGACGTGTTTGCCACGCTCCAAGGCCTCGACCGCCAGCGACTCATGGAGATGATTCGGAGTACAGATCACTGCAGCCTGGACCTGGCCGTCGCTCAGGATCTCTTCGTTCGAAAGAACGCGGGGCACTCCGAACCGCGCCCCGAGCGTCTCCGCCTTCAGGCGATCCGGATCGGAGACGGCAATGACATCAACATCGGGGCGCTCCGAAAGAATGGGGAGATGTACGACCTGAGTGATCGCTCCAACACCGAGGATGCCGACCTGCACAGAGTTGCGCTCCGGCGCGGACGTCACCGGTCCTCCTCTTGTACCAACCCACCCCAGATAAACGAAAGCCCCCCACGAAACTCGACATAGTTGAGATCGCCCAGGACTTCGACCTTGGATCCTCCATGAATGCGCACGCGATCCGCGATCGGGTATTCCAAGCCCGCATGGAGGTTGAAGCCTGCGGATACCGAGTCGAGTAGGTCCTCGACGAACGTGCCGTCGATCCCGGGACCGGAGCCGTTGAGGAAGTGTGCCGACAACCCGACTCCCGTTGAGAAGAAGAGGTTCAGAGGCACTGCCCATACGTAATGGCCATCGATGCTCACCACGATGTCGCTTCGGTCGATGACACCGAGATCGAAACCGCCTGGCGGAGCGATCCCTCCCTGGTCCGTGGTGAGCGTGCCGAGTCGAGTCTCGAACTGATCCACTTCGGGATCGGCCAACGTGGATTCCCAGTACGTCACCCCCGGCATGAGTCTGAAGCCGGGCCCGAGGAATCCCAGATCGAATCGCACTCCCAGGGTCCGAGTATCCTCGACGTTGTCGGCGTAAAGATACCCAACGTCGAAGGAGATACCCCGGAACGAGAGATTCTCGTAATCGTAGTCGGCCAGGTCCTGCGCCCGTGCTTCGTGGGGCAGCGCCGACGTGACAACCACACCAGCCACCGTTGCTGCAATCACCATCCCCAACCGATTCACACACCTCATCATCCGCACCTCACCTCCCTGTCGAAACTCCGTTCGCGCTTGTCAGTTCAGTCACGCAACCTCGAGTGCCGCAACCTCGAGTGCCGCCGCCCGCACAACTTCGAGGGTCTGGTCAATGACGCCGGACGTATGCGCCGTAGATACGAACCCGGCCTCGAAGGGAGATGGCGCAAGAAACACACCACGATCAAGGCACGCCCGATGGAACGCCCGAAACATGTCGAGGTCTGTGGCCTGAGCCTCCTCGAAGGAATGGACCGACTCCTGGCTGAAAAACACACCCCACATAGACCCGACGGAACATCCGGTGGCCCCGATCCCCGCTTCCGTCAGCGCCGACACGACCCCATACGACAATCGCTCCGCAGCGTGGGCCAAGTCGCCGAAGGGGTCATCCTCTTCGAGGTAGCGGAGCTGAGCGTTTCCGGCAGCCGTCGCAAGTGGATTTCCTGACAGGGTGCCGGCCTGGTACACGGGCCCAGCGGGCGCGATTTGCTCCATGAGGTCCCGGCGGCCACCGAAGGCCCCGACAGGTAGCCCACCTCCTATGACCTTGCCCAACGTCGTGAGATCAGGCTCGATCCCGTATCGGTCCTGTGCGCCCCCCAAGGCAACCCGGAACCCGGTCATGACTTCATCGAAGATCAATAACGTGCCGTGCCGCTCGGTTATGGTACGCAGGCCCTCCAGGAATCCGTCCACCGGTGGAATCAACCCCGAGTTGCCGGCCACGGGCTCGACGAACACGCTGGAGATGTCGTCCCCGCTCGCGGTGAACAGCCTCTCGACCGCAGCGAGGTCGTTGAACGGAAGCACCAAAGTCTCGGCCGCCGCCGTTTCGGAGACGCCAGGAGAGTCCGGGAGACCGAGTGTAGCCACGCCACTCCCGGCCGCGACGAGAAAGGCATCTGCATGCCCGTGGTAGCAGCCTGTGAACTTCAACACCAAGGTACGGCGGGTGGCCGCCCGAGCGAGCCGGAGTGCGGTCATTGTCGCCTCCGTCCCACTGTTGACTAGCCGAACCATCTCTACGGTCGGCACCAGACGAACGATGCGCTCCGCCAGTTCCACCTCGGCCTCTGTCGGAGCGCCGTACGATGTGCCCAGCCCGAGCTGCCGCTCCAGCGCCTCCGTGACCACGGGATGGGCATGGCCGAGGATCAGCGGACCCCAACTCAATACGTAGTCCACGTAGCGGCGACCCTCGGTGTCGTACAGGTAGGCGCCCTCCCCACGCTCCACGAAAAAGGGCTCACCCCCGACCGAACGGAAAGAACGTACAGGAGAGTTCACGCCTCCCGGGATCACAGCCTGAGCCCGACGCCACAACCCCTTTGTACGATCCGTCACTCGCTCTCCACCACCCGCGCGATCAGGTCGTACTCCTCCGCGTCTTCGATTTCCACCGTCACGAATTGTCCGGGTGCGAGCGCATCGAAGGGATGAAGGTGCGTGACGCCGTCTACCTCGATGGCCTGGCCAACCGTCCGAGCGACGCCGACTCGCCGGCCGGCGGCCGTCGTTGCCATCGGGCCGGGATCGTCCAGGACTTCATCGACCAGGGCTCGGAATCTCCGGCCGATCAGCGCCTCGTTGCGTTCGGAGGAGATCATGCGTTGTACGTCCATGAGCTCCTCGAGCCGCTCCCGCTTCAGGGAATCCGGGATCTGGTCGGGCATATCCGCCGCCGGTGTGCCATCCTCCACCGAGTAGGTGAACGCCCCCACCCGGTCAAAGCTGAGCTCCTCCAGGAGGTCGAGCATTAAGCGGAAATCGTCCTCCGACTCCCCCGGAAATCCTACGATCACCGTGGTCCGGAGCGTCACGTCTGGGACCGCTTCCCGGATCCAGGCAACGCGCTCTCGTATGACTGCCTGCCGTTCTGGTCTACGCATCGCTTCGAGAACCCTGTCGCTTCCGTGTTGGAGCGGCATATCGAGATAGGGCAAAAGCACATCCTCACCCGCCATCAACTCGACGATCTCACGAGTGATGCCTGAAGGATACATGTAAAACAGGCGAAGCCACTCCACGTCCGTCTCGGCGACCAAGGCCCGCAGCAACTCCGGGAGGAGCGGTGCCGACCTGTCCTTTCTCCGCAGATCCCGTCCATACCAGGTCGTGTCCTGAGAGATGATGTTCAGCTCCTTCACCCCCTGCCGCGCCAGGGCCTGGGCCTCCAGAACCAACTCGGGGAGCGGCGCCGACCGGTGCAACCCACGAAAGCTGGGGATGGCACAGAACGCACAGGTGTGGTCACATCCCTCGCTGATCTTGAGAAAGGACGTGTGGGGCGTCTCCGTCGAGAGGACCCGAAGCGGCCGCTCCATTGTGGGCACACCCTCCGGAGAATCCCGGAGAAAGCCACTACGGCGCAGTTCCGGTATCAGAGAAGCCATCTCCGAGAGGCCCAGAAAGAGGTCGACCTCGGGAATCTCGGAGCGGAGCTCGTCCTTGTACCGCTGGACCATACATCCCACGGCAACCACCGCGCGTACCCGCCCCTCCTCCTTGAGCCGGCAGGCCTCCAGGATGGTCTCGATCGACTGCTCCTTGGCCGATTCGATGAACCCGCAGGTGTTCACGACCACCACGTCCGCACTGTTGATGTCGGACGACACGCGCGCCCCGTGTCCCACCAACGCCGCCATCATCTTCTCCGAATCCACGGTGTTCTTGTCGCACCCCAGCGTCACCAGGCCGATCTCGGGGCCGCCCAGGGGTCCGATCGGATCGACGGTCAGCCGCACCGCCTCGACGTCTCGCGACACCTCTGGCCGGATCGGATCGGGGGCCAGGGGAAAGACCGGTAGGGCCCTCGTTTTCATCCCGGGATCACGCTCGAACCGGCGGGTGGCGTGAACACCTGCGTACCTTCGGGTGGCACGAAGCGGAATACATCGTCCGAGATTTCGATGTCGACGCGGATGTCCGTGAGCCGGACCCGCCGGATCGATTCGTTCGTGTTGTGGATTTCCAAGGCGGTGATCAGGTAGCTGTCGGCATCGAACCAAACAACCGCGGATCGGAAGTCCGCGGACCGCACGCCATCGGCCTCCCTCGGCTTCAACGCGATCTTGTGGGACAGGCCGTCGCCCATCGGCTCTCGGCCCTCATGCACCGCCTCGAACCGCCCCCGCGGATCTTCCAGAAAGTTCTTGTAGAAGTTGAACCCGCCCTCCTCCTCCGCCGGCAAACGTATCACCTGCACGTCATCCTGGCTGGGATAGAAGGTCCAGAGGAACTCCCCGTCCACGACCACAAGATCCCCCCCCCCTGGATCACTGAAGCGCATGGAAAAACGATCGGGCTGCCGCAGGCAGAGTGTGCCATCACTCGAGACGGTCTGCCTCAGGAGCGTGACTTCGTTGACCTGCTCGAAGTGAGCGCAGAGGGTTTCGAGGCCGTAGTAGCGCTCGCTAGCGGCGTATAAGACCCGGTAGGCCTGACCGTCCTGGCCATCGAGTGGCCGCGGCGCCGAGACGAGAGGGACCAGCAGAAGCGGAATCGTCAGGGCCCGCCAGACCAAGACGTTAAGGTTCTTCATAACCCCGACGATCGGATGTAGGACGGCTTGTTCATGCGCCGTCCATACACGGTCGGCGACAGACCCGTTCCGAGCGGGAACCGGCCTGGACTCCCTGTCACTACAATCCCCGGTGCCCGCAGATCGTCTCGAGCTCGTCTAGCCCGACGAGCACCTCCCTCGCCTTCGAACCCTCGGACGGTCCCAGGATGCCAGCGTCATGCAGTTGATCCACGATCCGGGCGGCTCGCCCGTAACCGACCTTGAGCTTACGCTGGAGCAGCGACGTCGAGCCCTGTTGATGCTGTACGCACACCTCGCCCGCCGCGCGAAAGAGGTCATCCCAATCTCCCGCAGCCGCGGCCCCGACCGCCATCTCGGCCTCGTGCTCGTAAGCCCGCATCTGTTCCAGAATATCCGATTCCTTGGCCGCCTCGGTCTCGTCCAAGGCTTTGTTCTGAAGCTCTATCTGATCTCCGTACCAGGCCATCATCCGATCGGTCTCCGCCGTGGAGATGTAGGCGCCCTGAATCCGGACGGGCTCACTCGTGCCCGGGGGAAGGAAAAGCATATCCCCGTTGCCGAGAAGACTGTCGGCGCCGTTCTGGTCGAGGATGGTGCGTGAATCAGTCTTCGATGTCACGCGGAAAGCGATGCGGGAGGGAAAGTTCGCCTTGATGAGGCCGGTGACGACGTTCACGCTCGGCCGCTGTGTGGCTACGATCAGGTGAATCCCGATGGCCCGGGCCTTCTGCGCCAAATAAGTGAGTGGCCTCTCCACCTCACTCTGCACGGTCATCATGAGGTCCGCCAACTCGTCGACGACCACCACGACGTAGGGCAAGACCCCGTCTTCGTAGGTCCACAGGTCCGGATCGTCGTCAGCGCCCCTCGGCTCGAAACGCCGGAGCGTCACGCCCTCCTCTACACGTTCGTTGAACTCACCGATCGAGCGCACACCGTTCGCGTTCAACAAGTTGTACCGGCGGTCCATCTCCAGGACCGCCCACTTGAGAAGCCCCGCAGCATCCCGCGGATCCGTGACCACCTTGTGGCGCAGGTGCGGCAGTAAACGGTACGTGGAGAGCTCCACCATCTTGGGGTCGACCATGAGAAGCCTCAGGGTCTTGGGCGTGTGGCGGTAGACCAAGCTGGTGATGATCGTGTTGAGGCAGATCGACTTACCGGACCCCGTGGCGCCAGCAATGAGGATGTGGGGCATGTCGCGGAGATCGGCCACGTAGGGCCGTCCGTTGAGATCCTTGCCGAGCGCCAACGGGAGTTCCGCGCGACTGCGTTGGTAGGTCGGCGAGTCGAGGATGTCGCGTAGGCGGACCACCTCCGGCTCGGGGTTGGGAATCTCCACGCCGACGGCGCCCCTCCCCGGAACCGGCGCAACAATACGAATGCTCTTCGCCTTCATCGCCAGGGCGAGGTCGGCGTCGAGGCTCGCTATCTTGCTCACCTTCACCCCGGGCGCGGGGACTACCTCGTACTGCGTGACCACCGGCCCCGTCGTCCGGCCACCGATTTCACACTCGACGTTGAACGTCCGAAGCTTTTCGATCAGAACCTCGCCCAACGCGTCGAGCTCCCGCTCCATGTCATGACGATGTTCGTCATCCGCCGCCGACATGAACTCCATCGGGGGAAGTCCGGTATCGGAGACGTCTCCCTCGGCAAACGGATCGTCCTCCTCTTCTCCGGCCAACTCCTCGTCGCCGTCCCCTGTCTTGTCTCCGGCTCCCTCCTCGTCGCCCTCCTCCTCCTCGTCTCCGGCTCCCTCCCGGTCGCCGTCCCCCTCCCTATCCTGACGGACCGCCTCCGGATCTCCCTCGAACGGCTCCCGGTGCGCCTCATCATGCACATCGTCATCGGCATCCTCGAAGACGTCTTCCGGACCGGTCGCTCCATCACCCTCGAGGAGATCCATCGGCGGCGTCTGCTCCAGCCGACCTCTGGCCCGCTCGTCCCAACGGGCCTTGAGGCGTTCCCCTATGGAGAAGAGGCCCCGAGCCCCGCGCGCCATCACTCCCGTTCCTTGGGCCATGCCGCGTGCCAAGGACCCGATCGGATTCCACCCTATCGTGCCCACAGATAGGGTCACGAGGACAAGCAGAACGAGAAGCATCGCCCCTGGAACACCGAACGCTGTCACGAGGGAAGGACCAGCGAACTGACCCCATCGGCCGCCCGTCTCCCCGTCCTGGCCGAGGATGCCGAGGCCGGCGGGTACGATCAACAGGAGGCCTCCCATAAGAATCGAGAGGCGCGCCGTCCACCCTACAGACAGCCACCCGCTTATCCTGAGCGCGCCGAGAATAAGGAGGCCGGGAATAAGAAACGCCGTAATCCCCACTAGGGTGGTGAGCACACTCCGCACCGTCTCTCCGACCACACCCATCATGTTCCCCGACGGAAACCACTCCGCACCCCTCAGGCCGAACACCGATACGGGGATGAGAGCCAGAAGAAGGAACAGCCCCAACGCCCATAAGCCGGCAACTGCGATGTCCCGCTGCTGCTTCTGAGACAGCATCTAGACGGCCCCCTAACTCTCGGGCCCGGAGGACCCCGCGTCCGTGGAACGCAACTGGATGACCCGGTCATCCATTTCCGGCACTACGGAATGGCGATCGATTTCGGCACAAACCTCCAGGTCCTCTCCGAGTCCGATCTCGATCAGGTGCTGACCTGTCGTCGTGGATGCGAGGAAATGGGCATTGATGCGGAAGGTCAGCGCCATCTCCACGGCTCCCTTCTCGGCGTCGTTGAGTTCGATGTCGACCTCGGCCGCCGTCCGGATACGCTGCACCAGGGCTCCCGCGCAGACAGCGTCGTCGAGAGAAAACAGCCCCTCCATTCCGGCGCACACGACGACCATCGAATCGGCTTCCATCGCGGCCGCCGCGACCGCACTCAGATTCATGAAGCTACAGGCCAAGACCCTCACCGCATCTTCGACCAAGAAGAAGGCGCGGGTGCCATTCGTGGTGCTCATTACCAACCGCCTTCCCGCCACCCTCTCGGCCGAGAACTCCTGCGGAGAATTCCCGAGGTCGAAGCCCTCGATCATGAGTCCGCGTGCCTCGCCGCACAAAATCGTGTCCTCGCGTCCGAGGGAAGACGCCAACTTGATCGCCTCTTCGGTCGAAGGAGCCGGATAGACGCCCTGGGCGCCATTGACGAGTGCCTCCACCATCGAGCTCGTCGAACGTAGGACGTCGATCACGACGACCATACTCTCGGTCAGGTCGGGCAGTGGGGCGGCGGGCTCGAAATGTACGTCGATCTTCATTAGGAGCGCTCTTTGCCCAGAAAACGATCCACGAATCCGGTGTCCACCCCACCCGCCAGGAATTTCTCATTCCGTGTAATCTCGGCGAGGAACGGAATCGTGGTCCTGATCCCTTCGATCACAAAGGACTCGAGCGCATGCCGCGCACGTACGATGGTTTCTTCCCGATCCTTGCCGCTGACGATCAACTTGGCGAGCAGGGAATCGTAGTGTGGCGGTACCTGATAACCGCTGTACAGATGCGTATCGAGCCGAACACCGGGTCCACCTGGAGGATGGAACGTCATGATCGGGCCCGGGCAGGGTGCGAAATCAAGCAAAGCATCTTCGGCGTTCACGCGAAATTCGATGGCGTGCCCTCGTACCTGAGGAATCTCGCTGGGGAACGACAGGGGTTCACCAGCGGCCACACGAATCTGCTCCTTCACCAGATCGAGTCCCGTCGTGACTTCGGTAACCGGGTGCTCTACCTGAATCCGCGTGTTCATCTCGATAAAATAGAACGATCCATCGGAATCGACGAGGAACTCGACCGTACCGGCTCCCACATACTCGATCCCTTTCGCCGCAAGGACCGCCGCCGTCCCCATTTTTTCCCGCAACTCGGGCGTCAGGGCCGGCGAGGGAGCCTCTTCAATCAGCTTTTGATGTCGTCGCTGGATGGAGCAATCTCGCTCACCGAGGTGGACCACCCTGCCATGCTGGTCCCCGAACACCTGGAACTCCACGTGCTTGGCTCGGACGATGCATTTCTCGAGGTAGACCTCCGGATCGCCGAACGCGGCCTCGGCCTCTGTTTGCGCCGCCTGGAACATGTGGCCAAAGGATTCCACATCGGGAGCGATCCGCATCCCTTTCCCTCCCCCACCCGAAGAGGCCTTGATCATGACTGGAAAGCCGATGTCGGCGGCAGCCTTCTCACCCTCGCCGAGATCCGAAATGATGCCATCTGAACCGGGTACCGTGGGCACACCGAGTTCCGTCATCGTCTGACGGGCCGTCGCCTTGTCGCCCATTGCGCGGATCTGATCGGGGTTCGGACCCACGAACACGATGTCCGAACGCTGACAGATCTCACTGAACTCGGCGTTCTCCGCCAAGAAGCCGTACCCCGGATGGATGGCCTCGGCGCCCGTCACCTCCGCAGCCGATATGATTTGGGGGATGTTCAGGTAGCTGTCCCTCGCCGGCGCTGGACCGATGCAAACGTCCTCGTCGGAGAAGCGGACGTGGAGCGACTCGCGGTCCGCTTCTGAGTATACGGCCACCGTCTTCACGCCGAGTTCGTGGCATGCCCGGATGATCCGCAGGGCTATTTCACCACGATTGGCGATCAGCAGCTTCTTGAACACTCAGCGTGCCTCGAGCAGGCTACTGTTATTAGATGCCCCGGACCCGCCATCACGGGGACACGCGAAACAGTACCTGCCCATATTCTACGGGCTCGGCGCTCTCGACACAGATCTCGCGAATGACGCCTGAGACCTCACATTCCAGCTCATTCATGAGCTTCATGGCCTCGATGATACAAAGCGTGTCACCCGGCGAGACGGCGGCACCCAATTCGACATAAGATGGAGCATCCGGAGCGGGAGCCCGATAGAAGGTGCCTACCATGGGAGACGTGATCTCGATCAGCCCCGAACCTCCCGATACGGTCTCAGAAGATGGGAGGGGCTCCTCTTGTGTGAGGGCAGGCGCGGCTGAAGAGCCCATCGGCACGGACGCTTGCGCCAAACCCCCTTGCGCCACCAAAGCGGCATCGGCGGACGCCGTCTTGGCGAGTCGGATACGCGTGCCTCCTCGCTCGATCTCGATGGAATCCAATCCGCTCTCGTCGAGGGCTTTGATGAGGCTCTGGACAAAATCGAGATCCATCATGCGGATGCTCGCGTTAAGTACTTCTCTTCCCGGCGATCCACCTTGACCACCTCTCCCTGTTCGATGAAAAGCGGCACCTGAATCACAGCGCCAGTCTCCAGGGTCGCGGGCTTCGTGCCGCCCTGGGCCGTGTCACCCTTGAATCCGGGGTCGGTGTGCGTGACCACCAACTCCACGAACTGAGGCAGTTCGACACTGATGACCGTGCCGCCGTGGACCAGGCCCTCGCACTCCATGTTCTCCTTCAGGTACCGGAGCTGATCTTCGCCGAGCAGGTCTCCAGAGATCGGGATCATCTCATAGGTCTGCTGGTCCATGAAGTGGTAGAGCTGCCCGTCCGAATAACTGTACGTCACGGGACGGCGCTCCAGCCGCACGTCGGTCACCTTCTCCCCCGCGCGATAGGTTTTGTCCACCACCGCCCCGGTGAGAACGTTCTTGAGCTTCGTCCGGACGAATGCACCGCCCTTACCGGGCTTCACATGCTGGAAGTAAATGATGGTCCAGAGCTGGCCGTCGATATCCAATACCAAGCCGTTACGAAAATCCGCGGTCGAGGCCATACAACCTAGAAGGCTGTTGAAGGAGTACAGTGGGCCGCGTTGCGGATGCCACGGCCCCAGCTCCTAGGCGGAGCGACGACGCCATAGCATTCGCTACGGCTAGGAGCTCCAACAACGGAGATGGGGTCGTGCCACCGCAACCCTTCAACTTGTAAGGTCATTCCATTCATGTTCGTGGGCACATGGCGGTTGTGCGGTTGATCCGGCGTCTCTCCTCCTCGGAGTAGCTCTGCTACGCCTCGTCGTCGTTCCTTGTCTGAACGCGCACAAGCGCCATGTGCGCGACCCGCTGTACTCCTTCAACAGCCTCCATCAGTCGATGAGAATGTGGAAGTGCTACTCGCCGGTGATTCGGGCCACAAGCCCTCTCAGCGCTAGAAGATAGCCCTGAGATCCAAAACCTAGAACCACCCCACTGGCTACCGGCGAGAGATAAGAATGACGCCGGAACCGCTCTCGGCCGATCGTGTTGGAGAGGTGGACCTCCACGAACGGGAGCCCCACACCCACCAGCCCGTCGCGCAGAGCCACGCTCGTGTGGGTCAACCCTCCCGGATTGATCAAGAAGCCGTCGACCCGCTGGCTGGCCTCCTCCAGGAAGTCGAGGATGGCTCCCTCCGAGTTGGACTGGAAGGTCTCGACCTCCACACCCAACTCGGCACCCAACGATTCAACGGCACCGTTGATGTCGTCCAACGTGTCGTTTCCGTAGACCTCGGGTTCGCGACGCCCGAGCAGGCCGAGGTTGGGACCGTTGATAAGTGCGATGCGCACGATCTTATCCAATACCATCCGGCGCGAGCGACTCTATGGAAACCGTCTGCCGTTCGTCAAGACCGGCCACGAGTGCGCCGAGTCCTGCCCGTACATCCAGAACGGCCGGTGCTCCATCGGCACCGGACTCGAGCGATTCCAATTCGGTCAGTCGCCTGTGCAAGGCTTCGTTATCCGGATCATCCGCGATCAGCTTTCCGTACACCTCGATCGCCCTTCCGGTAGCCCCCTGGGCCACGTATAGCTCGGCAAGCGTTTGCGTGTAAATCTCTCCGTCGATCTGCCCGTCGCCGTCCGACGCTTCCCCATCTCCTTCGGGTGCCAGCGATGGGATGGGTACCACGGGACCGTCGTCGCCGTCACGTACCGATTCGGGCGCGGCGTCGGGTGAAGCACCGGACTCGTCCTGATCACCCGGCGCCAGGGAGGCGATCGGCACCACGGGACGGTCGTCGTCGTCGGGTGCCGACTCGGGTGCGGCGTCAGGTGCGGAACTGGTCTCGTCCTGCTCAGCCGGCGCCAGGGAAGCGATCGGTACCACGGGGCGTTCATCGGCCAGCACCCCCGGCGCCAGCGAGGCGATCGGTACCACGGGACGGTCGGCCGGCGCCCCCGGCGCCAGGGAGGCGATCGGCACGACCGGACGCTCGCCCGATTCCCCGGCCGCCACCTGGTCCCGATAGGCCTGAGCCCTTTGATCGTCAATCAACTCAGCGATGGCGGCCCGCGCGACTGTGTTTTCTGCGTCCAACGCCAGAACCCGCTCGAACGAGCGTATGGCATCGTCCGGCTCTTGCCGGGAGCGATGCACCCAACCCAGCACCAAATGGGCGGATGCAAAATCGGGATGTGTGCCGAGCCCCTCTTGGATAAGGGCCAGCGCCTTACCGAGGTCGCCGAGCCGGCGGTGGGCATCCGCCAGGGGCACGAAAGCCCTCCCCCCCGGGTCTAATTCCGACTCGTACAATTCTTGTAGTCGGTCGATCTGCTGTTTCAGAGACTCTGGCACACAGAACTCCCCGGACGAACAAGAAGAGACGAGAGGCACACTTGTAGGACCATAGACGCGAGGAAGATACTGACTACGCCGAAAACGTGTCAACGAAAGAGGTTGAGGAGCCCCATACCGGCCATTACCTTTTCATGGCCCTACCGTGTATGATCGCGCGAATGTGATCAAGCACAGGACTCGTCGAGGAGTTGCCGTCTCATGATGCGTCAGATGCGGGAGAACACGAAGTGGATCATGCTGGTGACGGCGTTCGCCTTCGTGGGCCTCATGGTGTTCCAGTGGGGAATGGACATCACCGGGCGAAGCGGCCTCTCTATCGGAGAAATCGGTAGCGTCAACGGCACGCCGGTGATGTACGACGCTTTTAATCAAACCTACCGCGCGCTTTTCGATCAGATGCAGGCTTCGCAGGAGGATCCCATCACGAGCCAACAGATCCGTGACATCGAAGACGCTGCATGGGACGAGGTCGTCAACCAGGTCCTGATCCAGCAGGAACTGAGGCGGCGAGGTATCCTGGTGACCAATGACGAGTTGCTGAACGCCGCACGGTTCAGTCCACCGCCGGAGTTCCAGACCAGCGCCGCGTTTCAAACGGACGGGGTTTTCGATATCGAGAAGTACCAGGCGTTCCTAGCCTCTCCGACCATTGACGATCTGATGCTCCTCCAACTGGAGGCGTATTACCGGGACGTGATCCCCCGGAGTAAGCTGATGCGGCAGGTGTCGTCCGACCTTTACGTTACGGATGCCGCCCTCTGGGACGAGTATCGTGACCGAAACGAGACGATCTCGGTTCGTTACATCGCTCTCAATCCCGCTCAACGGGTTGCCGACTCCGCCGTAGCCGTGACACCCGAGGAGGTGAGGGGATACTACAACGACCATGAAGAGGAATTCGCGATTCCTGAGCAGGCCACGGTTCGGGCGGTAGTCCTCGACAAGACTCCCACGCCCGAAGACACGGTTGCCATGGGAGAACTTGCCGCTGGGCTGAGGCGAGAGATCATCGAGGGGGCCGATTTCGAGGATATGCTCACTCGGCCTGGCGTCGGAGCCGGGTCAGGAGACCTGGGCTGGTTTACGAGGGACCGTTGGCCTGAGGCGTTCTCCGATGTGGCGTTCGCGGCGACCGTAAGCGAGCTCACGGAACCGGTGAGGACCTCCTTCGGCTACCATCTGATCGAAGTACAGGATCAAGCGGAAGACAGTATTCAGGCCCGGCATATCCTCGTTCCTTTTGCCCGCACCGAGGAATCTGAACTCGCGCTCCTCACGCTGGCCGACTCGCTGGAGGCGCTTGGAGAGTCACGCACGTTGGCAGAGTCGGCTTTAAACTTGGGCCTCGGCGTTGAGACCGCTTTTCTGAGCACTGAATTTGCGTTCGTTGCGGGAGCCGGGCAGGTAGGAGAGGGCGCCGACTGGGCCTTCGAGGAAGCTTTGGTTGAAGATGTCAGCCCCGTTCTTGAGACAAGGCAGGCATTCTATATGCTTGAACTCGTCGAACTCCGGGAGGCGGGGGCAATCTCACTCGACGACGCCAGAGGGTCCATCGAGCAAACGGTGAGAGCCGGGAAGAAGGTGGAACAAGCCAAGGACGAGGGCGAGGAGATCGTCGCCCAGGTTCGGGCGGGGGCGGACTTGGCTGATATAGCCGAACAAAAGAGCTTGGAGGTCCAGATCGCCGGTCCGTACGCCCGCGTAGACTTTGTTCCCGGCATCGGGCGGCTGAACGCAGCGGTAGGGGCGGGATTTGGCCTGAATATTGGAGACGTGAGCAGTGCGGTGGAGGCCAACAACAACATCTTCATCATCGAGTTGGCCGACTACTTCGCTGCGGACACCACCGCTTTCGAAGACGAGCGGTTGCTGCTACGGGATCAAATGATCGGCGTTGCCCAACAGAGTCGGCTCCAGGAGTGGCTCCAGGGCCTTCGTGAAGTGGCCCGCATCATCGACAGACGGGATGAAGTATTGAACGCCGATCCCGCAGATGCTCAACAACCGATCGGCGGATTCGGCTTCTAGGTCGAAGAGGGGTTCACGGCCCCGCTCCGGCCAGCGCTTCGCTCTACGGCTTCGCCGCAGACTGTCCTGCGCGGGGCCCTAAACCCCTCATCACGTCAGCATCCTGGGCGGCGCAGGAAGCTCGTGCCGTCGATCTGCCGCGGGATCTTACTGGTTGGGCATGGGCGGAAAGGTCATTCCCATCACCCCGCCAAAGCCCCCCGAGCGCGGGCGGGTGGTGTTCGGCTCCACGGACCGCAAGTAGGGAGAGGGATCGATGGTCCTCCGGAGGACAGTCTGCGGCCAAAGGCCGTGGAGCGAAGCGCTGGCCGGAGGAGGACCGTCGATCCCTCTACCCGTCGACACGCAAGAAAAGGAGTCGCCACTTCCGCCCAGGGCCCACCACTCCGGAGGAGGACCGTCGATTCCTCTCCCCGTCCAAACGCAAGAAAATCAGACCTCCTCTTCTTCTTCCTCTTCTGCCCTTGCTTCCGTCGGCCCCTCCTGCGCGGGGACACCTTCCGGAATCTCCGCCGACTCTTCGATTGCGGCCGACCGGTCGGAGGAAGCTGCCTGCGGAGGAACACCCCCGGCCTGACTCTCGGCCGTCGGCACGCCTCCAGTCTGTTGCTCCGACGGCGGAGGGTTCGTCGTCAATCGCCTTGGCTCTTGATCGGGTTCGTCCGATGACGTCGATGGAGGAGGCACCTCGTCGCGCCGCGGTTCATCTACGGCCTGGACCTCCTTTTCGATCTCCCGAATCGAACCCTTGAACTCCCGTATCCCCTTGCCCAAAGACGAACCTATTTCCGGAAGCCGCTTCGCCCCAAAAAGGAGGAGGACCACAAGGAAGATCACAATCATCTCCCCCATGCCGAGTCCACCGATTCCCATGATAATTCCCTCCGTTCGAAGTCCGTTCTGAATTTACATCCAGGAGCGAACAATAAAGGCCACAATCGCGATCCCTACGAATGTTAACACATTCAGGCTGAGGATCAGGGGGCCAATCGTGAACGCGAATACCAAGAGATCGATGGCCAGCGGTCCAACCGATGCCTCCACCGACATCGTGAGAAAGGCCTTGGCCGGGCTTTCCGGGAGAAACGCTACAGAGAGTTGCGTAAGCAACCCACCCACCAGCAATCCGAGCGCCAGCGTCCACAGCAGGCGCTTCACATTCCGCTGATACGTATCGACTAACATGCCTTATCGTTTCACGGACTGAGGAACGTGTATCCGTGACATCAGCGATCACGGCCCACGGTGTAGGTCACCGCGTCCCTCAGCGCGTGCACGGCAGGGTTCTCTGGGAGGGTAGCGAGTACCTCCCAGGCACGCCCTGCGTACAGATCCGCCCGCTTGTTCGCGTAGTCCAACCCGCCACGGTCATGTACAATCTCGATCACACGATCGATGTCCTCATCTGCCGCCTCTACCAACGTGAAGAAGTCCCGAATCTCACGCGACTCAACGTCGGACACGTTCTTCAAGGCACCGACCAGCGGAAGCGTCACCTTGCGCTCTCTCAGATCGTGCCCGGACGGCTTTCCCGTGATGGCCTCGGATCCGGTGTAGTCCAGAAGATCATCGGCAATCTGGAACGCCATGCCCAGATGATGCCCAAAGAGCGCAAGGGACTTCCGATACTCATTCACACCACCAAGGGCCCCCATTTCACAGGCCGCGGACATCAACGAAGCCGTCTTCGACGCGATGAGCCGGTAATAGTCGGACTCAGTGAACTCGAGGGCATCGTAGGACGTGAGTTGCCGCATCTCACCGACGCTCATCTCGTTGGCGGCGCTCGCGAGAACCGCCACTGCATCCAACCTTCCGAGCCGCGTGAGCTCCGTGACCGAGCGACTGTACAAGTAATCCCCCATGATGATCGCAATCTGGTGCGTCCAGAGTGCGTTGACCGTGGGGAGACCACGCCGCAGGACACTGTGGTCGACGGCATCGTCATGCACGAGTGTGGCGAGGTGAACCAACTCCACAACGGCGGCTAGCGTGATCGCATCGTCCGACGGGCTTCCTCCGACCTCATTGCTGAGAAGGAGAAGCGTGGGACGGAAAAGCTTGCCGCGCATCAGGAGAAGGTATTCGTTGATCTCCTCGATCAGATCGAAGTCCGAGATGATGATCCGCTTCAGATCGCCCCGGACCTCCTCGAGGCGACCGGCAACGAGGTTCTGCACAGAGGACAGATTCGGCGGCGGACCTCTCAGAACGGAACTCGGAGCCGCCTCCATCACAAGGCCACCGCGTTATTCGACATACACATCGATCAATGCTCGCGGGGGCTAAGTGCGGAGGCCCCGAAGGCGCTCGGTGACATCCGCGAAGTTGATATCGATTGCGAATACCTTGTCGTAAAACTCCGCCGCCTTTTCGGTGTTGCCGATCGTCTCATGCGCCAGCCCGAGGTAGTAATAAATGCCCACGCGTTCCTCCTCGATCGCACCAGAGGCGTCGAGCCCACGCGTGAGGGATTGGAGCGCCGCCTCCGGCTCTTGTTTCTGCAGGAACGTCTGGCCGAGCATCTCATACGTCGCAAGATGGTCTGAAGTACTCCGTAGCACCATTTGGAACTCACCGATCGCCTCGTCTAGGAGGCCCATCTCCATGTAGGCGGTGCCAAGATCGTAATGGGCGGTCACATCGCTGGTTTCGATGTTTTCCGTAACCTTCTTCTTGAACTGGTCCAACATCTTCTCGAAGTCGGCCTGATCATCACCGGTCGGCTCTTCATACGGCACAACGAATCGGGTCGACTTTTGGGTCGTGTGCACCTCATCACCGAGAAGCATCGCACCGATGTCGACGTAAGGTTCCGATGAGGCCGCTGTCGCACTTTCAGGCTCGGGATCCACATTCGACACACCCAGAGACTCCTCCACGGACGTGGTGGCGGTATCTGCGTCCGCGGCAGCTCTGGCCGCAGCGGCTTCCTCTGGCCGCAGCGGCTTCCTCCGCTCTGGCCCTGGCTTCCTCGGCGGCGCTGGCCCTGGCTTCCTCGGCGGCGCTGGCCCTGGCTTCCTCGGCGGCGCTGGCCCTGGCTTCCTCGGCGGCGCTGGCCCTGGCTTCCTCGGCGGCGCTGGCCCTGGCTTCCTCGGCGGCGCTGGCCCTGGCTTTCTGCGCAGCTTTGGCCGCGGCTTCCTCCGCAGCTTTGGCCGCGGCTTGCTCCTCAGCCTTGGCCGCGGCTTTGGCTGCGTCTTGCTCCGCGGCCTTGGCCGCGGCTTCCTTCGCGGCTTTGGCTGCGGCTTCCTCCGCAGCCTTGGCTGCGGCTTCCTCCGCAGCTTTGGCCGCGGCTTCCTCCGCAGCTTTGGCCGCGGCTTCCTCCGCAGCCTTTTCCGCAGTCTCTTCTGCTACCGCAGAGGCCACCCTAGCAGCGGCCTCCCCCGCAGCCTTGGCCGCGGCTTCCTTCGCGGCCTTGGCCTCGGCTTCCTCGGCAGACTTGGCCGCCGCCTCCTCTGCAGCCTTGGCCTTGGCTTCCTCGGCAGACTTGGCCGCGGCCTCCTCCGCAGCCTTGTTGGGGGCAGCGTCCGCGTCGTCATCGTCAAACGACATGAGGGGAAGATCAACCGGACCGATGATCTCTGTCTCCCGGTCAGGCACCGGCACCCCGCCCTCTGAATCTTCAGATCCCGCCCCCTGGTTGAAGGACTCGTCCGACGCGGCTTGCTCGAGGTCCAAACTGGGATCCATCCTCCGGATTCGAGCAGCGACGTTCTGGGCGAGGTCACCCAAGCCCTGCCGCCGCATGATGCGATACGCTCCGACATACTGAGTAAGCGCGTCACTGGTCCGATTGCTTTGCTCGAGCTGCGCCCCAAGGATCATGCAGATTTCATAGTCGTCCGGAGCGAGATTGACGAACTCGATCAACGCCCGGAGGGCCTCGTCGAGATCTCCGGCGGCCTGCACATTCTCGGCGTATGTTACGAAGCTTGAGCGCGCATCCGTGATGAAACCCTGCGCCGCCCGGATCTGCCCCATCTTGAGGTGGATGCTGTACCGATCGGGGAGGTTCCGCATCACCTTCTTACAAACGGCGACAGCGTTATTGGGGAGCCCCGCATCCATGTAAAAATCTACAGCCCGCTCATAGAACGCTACGGCCTGGGCGGCGCTCCCGATTCTTGTCGCCAGGTCACCAGACCGATTGAACAGTGCGATATCAGGCGTGTCGTCGTTCGACAACAGGTCGATGGCCTGGCTGTAAAGATCCAAGGCCTCTCCCCACTGCTCGTTTTGCTCGAAGCTCCGAGCCCGTTCCTTTAGATTTTCAACACTGCTCACAAAGCGGCACTCATACTCGCGTCTGACTTATCCCCCGCGCAGACACATATTCTGACACGCGACGAGAGAGGAGCCGGGACTCGCCCGGATGAAGAAGCCTAAATCTGTCAACAGCCGCCGGAAGCACAAGGGGATGGGGAATCATGCCGATGACCTCGGTCTCGATGACCCGCCCGCCGCTCGCTTCGACGCGCTCTTCAATGGCATCGAACACATCGTACGGTGACGTCGCCACAGGGTCTTCGAGGTTCATGGAGATCTGGAGCCGGTCGGTCTCGGAAAGTGCCAACCCCAACACCCGCAGGTGCTTGAACCCACCCTCGGACTCACGGAGCTCTCTGGCGATCGCCTTGAGGGCATACAAGGATATCCCCTCCACAAAGACGTTCCAGGCCAGCAAAACACGACGCGCACCGACACAGGTGGCGCCCGCGCTCGGATGTGGCCTGCCCGGCCACTGAAGAGTGGCCAGGTCGGGCTCTCGGCCCGCCGGGAACCCCCCGCGGAGCGCCTCGAACCCACCGCGTCTTATCGAGGCGAGCGATCGGTCGGATCGCGACCGGGTCGTTCCGTAACGCGCTTCTCCGTACAGATAGACGGGTATCCCTTCCGCCGCCAGCCGGCCCGCCACCCGCCGCGCACTCTCTACCGCCAAGTCCATGGTGAGGTCGTGTAAAGGCACAAAAGGCAGCACATCCAGAGCACCGATCCTGGGATGAATACCCTGATGGGTTCGCAGGTCGATTCCGTCCATAGCGAACAGGCCGGCCGCTATTGAGGCGACTTCGACGTGCTCCGGATCTCCGATGAAGGTGACCACGGATCGATGGTGCTCGCGATCCGCGGTCCAATCGAGCACCTCGACGCCCTCTCGCCCGATGACCTGGAGCAACTCCCGGATCCACCCGAGATCTCGCCCCTCGCTAAAGTTGGGTACTGCTTCTAGAACGGGCACCATGTTTACATGATAGACAGGGTCGAAACCTAATTGCAACGCTTGGGGCGGCGTGCCCCAAGGAGGTTGTCGAAGGAGTAAAGCGGGCCGCGTTGCCCAGCCGACCTGCTCAGCCCTCGGCCAGTTGCGGATTCCCTGACTGGAGTTGGTATGCCCAGTCGAAGATCATGAGCTCGGACCCGGCCTGGTCGGTGCCAAGCAAGGTCACTCGCACCGCGCCGTAGCGTACCACCCCGCCACCCTCCACGACCCGCAACACGTATGTGAACTCAGGCTCCACCGCGATCTCTACAGGGCTGTACCCCGATAGCGGCGCAGTCGTCCAGTCCTGGCACTGCGGGTCGGCGGCGACGCCACACTTGAGCTGGGTGGTAAGGACACCCTCTGGGAATACTTCTGCCGAAGGCCCGGGGACGAGCCACCACCCTGATACGTCCGTCTCCAGCCGAAAGTGCCTTGTGGGAGACCCGCCGGCCACGATCGGATCCACCTGATCGGATTCCGAAAAGCGGAAACCGGATAAGATCGGCTCATCCAAGAAGGAGTAGACCAATTCTCCCGTGAAATCGGGTCGAGGTGTCCCCTGCCTACTGGCACTGGTCCCGCTCTCATGGCCAAAAACATCGACGGAGGACACCGCATAGGTGGAGGTCACGCTGTTCTCCGCCAGAGCATCCAGAAAACCCGGCGAGTCCGATCCCCCTAGTAGGGTTTGGGTCGCACCCTGATCCGATAAGAGGTAGACCCGATATGCAGAAAAATCACTGTCTGAACGAGCATTGTCATTCCAACGGAGGTAGTTGGTGGCGTCCAAAGCGACCACTTCCAAATCCGTGGGGACAGGTGGAGGGGTGAAGGACGGCACAGACACCCGGACGGTCCGGTCCGAATCGGTCTCCGCACCGGTATCAGGATCCAGAGCCGACACGAAGTAGTCGTAGCTCACGTTGGACGCGATGTTCGTATCCGTGTATTCACAGCTTCCCGCGGAGCAACTCGTCACCTCCGCGATGAGGAGAAAGGACGCATCTCCCACCCGCTTGCCGAAAACCCGGAACGTCTCACTATTCCACCCCGAGGAGAGTTCCCAATACACGGTCACGGCCCGATTGTAATAGGCGGCATCTACCCCAATGGGCGGAGCGGGTCCATCGAGGGGGATGAAGATCGTATCGTCGTCGTCACAAGCTCCTAGGAGCACCGCCCCCGTCAGCATAAGCACCCTTTTCCACATGATTCCTATTCCTCGCTGGCGTTGAGTGGGACCCATCCGGGGTCCTCGACAGCCTCGCGTCTGCTACTCAATGCACAAGCGATACCAAACCTGGAATCCGCATGAAATAAGGATTCTCAGTGGTAGCCGTGGAAGAATCGTCCTCCACAGAGGACAATTTGGCCCCTGCCGGAGACAAGAAGTGCGGTGGGGTTGGAGCGCCGGAGACAGAAGAATGGGGGGGTTGAGCGCCCAGGTCAGAAGATGGGGGTGTCAGAAGGGGTTCGCGAGGTCCGTGTTCTGTTGGTCGTAATCGAACTTCAGGCTCTGGTTGTCGCGGAGTGACACCGAGAAGCGGAAGGACCAGTTTCCGGTCGCCGTTTGGGTGTAGTCGAAGTTCGCCTGCCACCGGTGCAGGTCTCTCGACAATCGAATCGAATGGTCGGCAAACTTACCCGCCGTGATGTCGTATGAAGTGCGCCAGACGAGGTCCCAATTTTCCGTCGGTTTGAGACGGATCCCCATCTGAAGCAGTTGGCTCGCCGGTAGAATCGAATCGCGATTCCGGCGAAGGGAGTAGGAGAAGTTTGTGTTCCACGCACCGGTGCTCGCCCGCCGCTCGGCCCGCTGAGCGCCCGGACCGACGACGTCGTCCGACCCTGCTCCAGGGATGATCGAGGACTCGTCCGTCGGGCTGAGACTGCCAACGTTGTCGAGACTCGGATCGAGTTCATCCGGATCCACCAACCCGGCCGTCGAGTCCGCTTCAGAGGGCTCCGCGGCCCCGGATCCCCCGTCCCCGCCACCGCGCAACAGACGGCCGAGCGTCTGGATGATGTCAGAGCTGGAACTCAACGCGAAGGAAAGATTGAGTTGTGAAAGTATTGGATCGAAGACTCGGCGGTTCTCTCCGTTCCGATCCTCGGTGCCGAAGAGGTCGTGTTCGATGGAGAGCTGAAGCCCGCGGAAGAAGTCCGAACTGATCTGGTTCCTCAGGCGGGTCGTGGTGAATCCCTCCAGCCGTTCGTCCGCCTTCCGCGCTCGAACGAAATCGTAAGTGATCACGCTCGTGTTGAGCGTCATCAGATTGATTACCCTCGAGGCGGGGAGCCTCCTCGGGCCATCCCCGTCCCGTTGGTCATCGGCGGGAAGCGCGACCGGTGTGTCTTGAAGGTTGTTGAAGAGCGAATCCGCCCTCGCGTCCAGAACGGAGTCCGGCGCCAGGAGGTCTTCTTCCAGATCCAGTCCGATCTCCTCGGGGCCACCGGCCTCGTCCCCTTCGACCTCTTCACGCTTCGCCTCGAAGGTTTGATTGACACCGACGGTGACGACGTTCCTCGCGAACGCGTTCGCCGCCCCGAAGACTGTCTCCTGGAGGGGCGTGGCCACGATTTGCGGTGCGTAAGCGTAGGAGATCGACGGCGAAAGTTTATGCCGGATCGCCTCGAACCCGGCCAAACCGCCATAATATCCGTAGATGTCGCTCTTCAAGCGGGCACCGAATGAAAAACGTCGTGGTCCGGATACGAAACTAGACGCCTCTGGAATCTCGTCGGACCGTGTGCCGGCCCCCGAAATCTGCAGACTGGGTGTAAACGTGGTGGTTCCGATCAGACGCTGTTGGTAGTTGAGGCTCGTGTTCCACGTAACGTCGGCGGTGGCTAGATCGACGATGCCGGTGGGTGGTGGACCGAGGGTGTCGCCCGGAAACGCGATCGTGGCCGGAACGCCGAGGTCGGCCATCTCGGAGAAACTCAATGCTTGCGACCACGACAACGCACCCAGGTTCAAACCGCTGCTTATGCTGGCCGTCGACCGAACCTGGTCGGCCAGGCGCCGAGTGTACAGGGCGGGGAGCTGAGGGGCCCGATCGACCGTGCTCCGTCGGTAACTCGCGCTTCCCGACCACGTCAGGTTGTTGTAGAACCGGGCGCGGTTACTCGGGGCCTGGAACAACGTGATCGTCTTCAGAGACAGGTTTGCACTGGGAAGTGTCATCTCCACACGGTCGTCGCTCAGAAATTGACGGCGGTCAGCGCTGGCAGACAGGTTTCCCCAATTGAATCGGCGGCTCAGGCCACCCTCCGAGTTTATGGACTGTGTCACCTCCCTCGGATCGAACGAATTTTGCGTTACGAATCTGGAGCTGGACGCATATCGCGCCGCAACACGCACGTCCATGCGTTCGTCCACGGTCCAGTTGTGTCGAGTGTCGAAGGAGAGTTCTCGACCGCCGTCGACTCTCCAGAAGCGCCTCACGTTCGCCGATCCGTTGAGGAACTTCTGTGTCACTCGATAGCGGAAAGCACCCGTGAGGGCCGTATAGTTGTCGCTCCACCAGTCCCCGGCGAAGGTGGCGTCGGCGTAGTCGTTGATGGCCCAGAAAAATCCTATGTTGGACACACGCCGTGTATGTCCTCGAGACGTACGCACAATGTCGTTGACGCCGAAGCGGGGCGTGAGAATGCCGCTGTGCCTCCCCGGCTCCGAACTCTGAAGGATGAAGGGCAGCCAGAACACAGGTACGTCGTCGAAGTTGAGCGTCACATTTCGGGCGACGAACCAACTGCCGCCGATGGCCTTGAATTCTCGCGCAGCAAAGTGGTAGTGGGGCTCGGTCTCCTCACAGGACGTGAAGTTGATGTCATGGCCGAAGACCGTGTCCGGGAGGATGGCTGGAAGATCGCCATCCATGATCCAGGTTGCGCCCTCAGACATGGTCGTATGAGCGTCGAACGCCGTCCCACGGTCGGCCCGTCGGTCGTAGATGATGTTCGAGCTCCGCACGAGCGGCTCACCAGGCCGCTCCGTCACTGTCTCGCCCGCAGTCCAAACGAGCGAATCGGCGAGGTTGATCGTGTCCAACGCCGTGACGGTCATCCCGTCCTGGCTCAACTCGGCAGGCCTGTTTTCGGCTCCGACGAGCGTCATGCGCTGAGACTCCGCATCGAATCGCGCTTCCCCACCTGAATACCGGGCCACCGAATAGCCGGGCAACCCAAGCAGAGCGGCCATGAACGAGTCGGCCGCTTGCGGCTGGCGTGTTGCTGCCGCACCAGCCGGTCCGGCTACCGAGTCGATTACGAAGAGGGTGGAGTCCACGCCCGGCGGCCTGGAGAGGCTGTTCAACCGCTCGAGCACCCGAATTCGAGCGGAGTCGACCTCCTCCCCGGGCTGTTCCTGGACCTGTGCGGCCGCGGGGGCGGACCATCCGACCGCGAGGACAGCCAGACCGCACGCGACTACGCACGGTCCGAAGCGACGGTGGGGCAGTGCCCCGGCTCTCATTCCACCTCTACCGATTCGTCCGGCGGGTCCCCTCCGATCGTCCGCGCCCGGCGCCGTCTGGTGATCACGACCGAAAGGAGAATGCTGAATTCGTACAGAGCCACCATCGGAATCATCATCGCGGCAGTCACGGTGAAGACGTCACCCGGACTGAGAAGGGCGGCCACAATGGTGATGGCAACGATCGCGTGACGCCTCTTCGCCCGCAGAAACGCAGGCGTGATCAGCCCCAGCGCGGACAGGATCATGACGACCACCGGCAACTCGAACAGGACACCGAACGCCATCAGCAGCTTCGTGACAAAATTGAAGTATTCGCCCGCCCGCAGCATCGGCTCGAAGTAGTCCGTTCCGAAGAACAAGAGGAACCGAAGCGTCATCGGAAGCGCCAGGAAGTAAGACATCGCCACACCGGCCGCGAAGAGGACCACTCCCAGATAAAGGGCCGGAATGATGGCCCTCTTCTCATGCCGCTCGAGTGCCGGCGATAGGAACGCCCAGACCTGGTAGACGATGATCGGCGAGGAGAGAACCAACCCGACCAGGATCCCGATCCGCAGGAGGAGGAAGAACGGCTCCGTCGGGGAAAGGAACACGAGCCTGTCCTCGGCTCCCATCGCCTCGTAGAACGGACTGATGAGAATTTCGAGCACCCCAAACTGCAACACCAGAACGTAGCCCACTACGCTCCCGACGATGGCCGCCAGAAGACTCCACAGGATCCGCCAACGGAGTTCCTCCAGGTGGTCCAGGAACGGCATCTCGCCGCGGTAATTTCGGGTCAGTATCGCCATTCTGGGTGAGCCAGCGCCCTAGACAAGCCCGGCACAAGTGGGATGTAGCTCGGCACAAGCAGGAAGTAATGCGCCACCGACGCCACGCTGCCGCACGACGGCATTCTGTGGGAAGATCAGAGTGGGAGCTCCTCTTGGTTCCTGGCCGAGCCCTGACGCCGCTCTTCTGCGTTCAGGTCGTGTACCATGTCTTGGAACTCACCGATGTCCTGGAAGTTCCGGTAGACGGAGGCGAAACGCACGTAGGCCACCCGGTCCAACGGGCCGAGATGCTCCATGACGATTTCGCCAATGAGGGAACTGGAAACCTCGAAGCTGGCGGTCCGTGTCAGGTTCTCTTCGACCGCGTCCACGACCGCGTCGATGTCGGCTTCAGTTACCGGCCTTTTCGCACAGGCGATCGCAACACTTCGTAGTAGCTTGGTCCGGTCGAAATCCTCTCCGCTCCCGTCACGTTTGGCAACACGTAGGGGTCGCTGTTCGACGTGTTCGTAGGTCGTGAAACGGGCCCCGCACACGGCGCATTCCCTGCGGCGCCGGACCGCACGCCCGCCCCGGCTACCGCGGGTGTCGACGACGCGGTTCTCCGTGGCGTCACACTTTGGACAGCGCATCAGACACGGACGTCAGCGGATGTCTTCCAGCAGGTCCTGGGCAAGTTCCGCCACGCCACTGTCAGGATAGCTGTTGACCACACGCTCGAGAAAGGTCCTGGCCGTTTCGACATCTTCCTGGAGCACGTAGATGCGGCCGATCCGGTACAGGGCCACCGGAACCTGGTCCGCCGTCGGATACAATTCGCCAACCCGGAGGAATTCCTCGATCGCCTCGTCAAGCCGATTTTCCTGAAAGAGGATGTCCCCAAGATTGAACTGAGCCGAGGGGGCCAGACGATGATCTGGATAGTCCCCCAGGAAGCTGCTGAAGGCCATCCGTGCAGTGTTGAGCGAACCACGATTGAACTGCGTCACCGCCGCCTCGTACGTCTCGTCGGCGGCGGCTGGGTCACCACCGCGCCCAAGTAGAGCACGAAGCGAATCGGGATCGGCACGCCGAGGCGAGATTGTCACCCCCGCTCCCTCGGCCTGGAGCCGCTGAGACATCAAGACCACGGAACGCTGGATCTGTCCGGTCAGCTGGGTCAATTGGGACAACTGGGTTCGGATATCCCGAAGCTCCCGCGCAATCCCCCCACGGGTGTCCACCACCATCTCGTTCGCAATCGCGGACTGGACTTCCAACGAATCCTGGAGGGCCTCAATGTCGGCGGATAGCTCTCGTAACTGGGCTTCCTGGCGAGCCGCCTGCCCTGCCACCTCATCTTGGAGACGCCTCACGTCCCCCTTCATGGCACATCCTGCGGACAGCAGCAACGTCGTGGTAACGAGAAAGACCCCTCCCCCACGGCCCCAGCCACGCCGGAGAAGCGCGACTGAAGTGCCAAAGGGAGGGGTCATGCTCATCCTGTCCCCAACCGCAGGTTGACGCTGTTCTTAATCGTCCTCGCTGGTCACGATCTGACCGCCCGTGATCACGAACTCGACCCGACGGTTCTGAGCCCAGGCCGCCTCGTCGCTCCGGTTGACCGCAGGCCGCTCTTCCCCGAACGAGGTCGTCGTGAACCGATCCGCCGAAATCCCGAAGCCCGAGAGAAACTCCCGCACACTCTCGGCACGCCGGCTTCCCAGCGCGAGGTTGTACTCCGTCGAGCCCCGCTCGTCGGCGTGCCCCTCCAAGCGGAGGCGCACTGTCGGGCTGTTACGCAGGATCGGTAGCTTCGCACGTAGGAGCCGCTCCGCCGCCGCGGTAATGACCGATTCATCGTAGTCGAACTGGACCACCGCTTCGAGCGTCCTCCGCGCCTGGTCCGCCTCCCGGGTCATGCGATCCTGCTCACGGCGCTGAGCATCCCGCTCGGCTTGTGCGCGCGCCTGCTCCGCGGCTCTGGCCGCTGCAATCGAATCATTACGTGCGTCGATCTCGGCCTGAGTCGGTCCGCCGGGCCCGGGCGGCGCCGGCGGGGGGGAGCCCCCACATGCGCTGAGAACGAGCGTGGTGGCGATAGCTGGTATGAAAAGATGTTTGATCCGCATCCTCAATCCTGTCGGTGTGTGGTCATGTCAGGAGGCTTACCCGACTCGGTGAGCCTGTGGGTAAAACGCTTGTTCCCAATACGAACTTTGGCCAGCATAAGGGTGGAACCCAACATAAGGCATATACGCCATTAGGCACCATCGCGCAATGACTTGGGCACGGCGCCATCTAGGTCCGGTCCCGTCCTAAAGGCGGTGACCAATCGGGTAGGCGGACGTCGATCCCCCGCAAGAGCATCCGATAGGTGCCGGTGGCCGTATCGACCACCATAAGACCGGTGCCCCAATCCCGGCGCCCGATGAACACGAGATGGCGTCCGTCGGGAGCCCAACTCGGATCCTCATTGTTCCCCTCCCAGGTAAGCTGCCTCAGGCGGCGCCCGCGGTCGGAAACATCCGCAACCAGGATATTGTATCGCCCTCTCCGGCCGACGCGCCCATGAAAGGCCACGTGATCACCCACGGGCGCCCAATCAGGAGACGTGTAGTATCCCTCCTGGCCATGCAGATAAGGGGAAACGAGGTCCGCCTCTCCTCCCGTGGCCGGCATCACGTAGATCTGCGGAAATGGAGTGCCCAGACGGTTGGAGTTGAACGCGATCCAACGCCCATCGGGCGAATAAGTCGGCGAGATGTCATCCCACCGTCCGCCGCTCAGATGCGTGAGACAGCAGCTTCGCTCCCAATCGTAGAGGAAAATTCCGCTGCGCCTGCCACCCGTGATCGAAAAAGCCAAATCACGGCCATTGGGGCTATATGTCGGCGTGTTATGGTCACCGGTTCGCCCCGCGTCGAGCGGCTTTTCGACCAAGGTCTCGAGGTCCAACTCGTAGATTCGAGGCAACCCGGACCCCTTGCGGGACGAGTAGGCGATGTGTGTCCCGTCCGGAGACCAGGAGGGAGACATCGTAAGGTCATTGTAGTGGGTGAGCCGCCTGAAGTTCTCACCGTCCGAGTCGATCACGTACAAGTCCTGATTGCCATCCTCCGTTCTGCGTGTAAAGACGATCCGGCTCGCCGCCATCCCGGGCTCGTTGTAGATCCACTCGATGATCGCGTCGGAAGCGATATGTGCGGCCATTCGGAAATCGTCGTCGCCAGAGTCTGGGATTGGAAAGCGGCCCCGTTCACGGATTTCGCCATAGACCACATCATGGAGTTCCAGCACCAAAACGAATCCCGAACCAGCCCCCTCCAGGGAGCCCGACACCAACCATACGGCTCCAAGCTGATCCCAAAGCTGATAGTCGATCTCGTCGGCGACCAAGGAGGCCGGGAGAGAATCCATGACCTCGAACCGGTCGCTGTAGCGGAGGTCCCTGGCGATAATCGCCTCTATCCGGGAGGCCAACGACTCTCCTCCCAGACGGCCCGAGAAAGGCTGGACGGCCAGGGCGGGCTGAAATTCTGCTTCGTACAGCAACCCCAACGTCACACCCGGAATCGAGTCCTGCTGCGCCGCCAGGGGGCTCATCCACAACATGGGGACCAATGCCGCTCCCAAAAGCGATCTCAGCATGCACATACTCTTTCTCCCGATTTTGAGCATCCCCAATCCCTCATACCCGATCCCTCATACCCGATCCGTCCCTCATCGCTCTTCCGTTCCTTCTCACTGCTTCGTTACTCCCTGCTTCGTTGCTCATCCCTGTTTCGTCCGTCATCCCTGATACGCCCCTCATCCCCCGGAGTCGGAGCCGCGGCCGGCTCGGGGGCTGAATGTGAAGCTGACGGGAAGTCGATCAAAGGGAAGGGCCTCCGGAAGAGGACCCAGGCGGCCCCGGTCCCCCGCACACTCCGCCGCCCCCATCGCTTCGATATCGAAAGCTATCCTCCGCGACGACTCCAGGATATCGACCTCGGACACAGAGCCGTCCCGATTGATGACGAAGTAAACCTTAGCGCGCAAATCCTCTTCCCCTCGCCACCGGAAGCACCGCTGTATCTGTCGAATGATGTTTTCGTAATACACCGGATAATCTCTTCGAAGGCCTTCCAGCCGAACGTTCAGGTCCTCTCCCGGCGTCTCCACATCGGGATCCGGATTCGGGCTGGTCGGCGGCTCCGGGTCATCCACCAGTTCAACGTCGGGTGGAGCAACCGTCTCTTCGGGCGTCGGAGGCTCGTCGGCGGGAGCCTCCTCCTCGATGACCGCGGGAGGAATCTCCTCCTGCGGCTCGGGCACCGGGTCGAGGGGCGTTTCGATGACCAACTCCTCGGGAGGGGGTGTCGTCCGCTCACCGAGCTCAGCCGCCGGAGGAGAGATCAACTCGATCTCGAACGCGACGAAGTCGGGTACCTGGGGAGACACGGCCGAGGTCCACCAGGCTAGGAAGATCGCGGACATGTGGATGAAAGCGGACCCGATGACGGGGCCCTTCCCGACCGTCTGGCGCGGCGGGCGCCTCGGAGCCGCTTCGGGCGCTTCGGGGTCGGTCATACCGTCATTACCTCTCCGGCCTCTGCTCTGCGGAGACCCTGACGGGGATCCCGGCCGCCGCGATGGCGGACATCACGTCGACACCGGCGCCCCAAGTAGAAAGTGAGTCGCCCCTGAGCCACACGTTGTCGACCGTTCCAGCCGACACGATTTGTCCGAACGCCTCCCGGAATTCCGTCCGGTCCATAGGCGTCTCGGCCATGTAAACCACCCCGTCACGGTCCACAGTGATGATCAGGGTGTTTTCCTCCGCCGTGAGCGAAGATATGTCCGCTTTAGGAACCGCCACCTCGATACCTCCCTGGAGGATCGGGGCGGTGATGATGAAGATGATGAGCAACGTAAACGCCACATCGACCATGCTCGTGACGTTGATTTCGGCGACCGGTTGGAGGTCCCGCCCTCCGCCGCGCGTCCTCAGCATCGGACGTTCGTACCCGTGTTCGAACCCAAGAGACGAATCGCTGCCGAGGGACCGATCATAACCGTCCCTCCCGAGCCAGCGTGCCGATGAACTCGCTCGAGAAACCCTCGAGCTCACCGCTGACCAAGTTCAGCCTCGCGAGAAAGTGGTTGTAGGCGATGATCGCGGGCATCGCCACAATGAGACCGGCGACCGTGGTGACAAGAGCCGCGGCCACGCCCGGGGCCACCGCAGTGATGTTCGTCGAGCCGGACGCCGCGATCCCAAGGAACGTGTTCGTGATGCCAAGGACGGTCCCCATGAGACCCATGAGCGGCGCGACCGAACCCAGGACGGCCAACCAGATCAGCCCCTCCGCGAGTTCGTCGCGCTCCTCAGCTTCCTCCTTCTCCAGGACCAGTTTGAGCACTTGCAACTGGGTCACGGTGAGCCCTTCGCTCGGAGGGGCCCCTTCACGGAGCGCGCCTGGTCGCAGTTCGCTGAAAAAGTTCATCCCCCCGCGGAAAACACGCCCGTAGGGAGATTCCGGGAGCAACAGAACGGCTTTATAGGCGTCCGCCAGGCCCGTTGCTCGCTCCATCTTCTGTAGGAATCGGTCGCCCTGACGCCGAACGGCTCTGAACTGCTTTGCCTTCCAGAAAATGAGAATCCACGAAATGAGCGACGAAACGGCAAGGACGATGAGGACCAACCTGGTCGCCAGCGTCCCTCCGAACAGCATATCCCACCCGCTCGTCGGCCCACCGGTCTGGGCAAGGAGCGTCGAAAGCCCCATTCAAGCTCCGATCTTCTGATTCGCGATGAAGTGAAACGTCTCCCGGAGACCATCCTTGAGGGTATGCCGGGCCGCCCAACCCCGCTCGGCGAACCGAGACACATCAAGCGTACTGTGTCGCAGCTCTCCCGCGCGCGCTTCGCGGTAGACCCGGCCCGGGCGGTCCTCAGCAATGCTCTCCAGGACATCCGCAAGCCGATTCACGCTGGTCCCCGCCCCCGTGCCGACGTTGAAGGCCACCGCATCGATATTCGGTGCGGGCTTCAATACCATCTCGGATGCGAGGAGGTTCGCGCTCACCACATCCTTCACGTACACGTAGTCTCGGGTCTGTTCGCCGTCGCCGAAGATAGTGAGTTCTTCTCTCGACTGCAGCCGCTCGCAAAAAATCGCCACGACACCGGCCTCCCCATGCGGATCCTGCCGAGGTCCAAAAACGTTGGCATACCGTAGCGCCACGTACTCGAGGCCATGGACCGCCTGGTAGTAGTGGAGATAGTACTCCCCGGAGAGCTTCGTGACCCCGTACGGAGAGAGCGGCAGTTTGGGTGCGCCCTCTGGTGTGGGAATTTTCTCTGGCTCGCCGTAGACGACCCCGCCGCTCGAGACGTATACGATCCTCCGCGTACCGGTCTCCCGGGCACCCTCGACTACGTTGAGCATTCCGAGGACGTTGATTGATGCATCCCGTGCGGGATCTGCGACGGATGCACGAACGTCGATCTGGGCCGCATGTAGGCTCACCAAATCGAACCCCACATCACAGAACAGGCCACGCAAAGCCGGATCCTCGATTCCCATCTCGACGAACTCCGCTTTCGAGTTGACGTTCGCCAGACAGCCACTCGACAGGTCGTCGACGACCCACACGCGTTCGCCCCGCTCCAGATACGCGTCGACCACGTGGCTGCCGATGAATCCGGCGCCCCCCGTTACGAGAACGTTTCGAGTGGTATCACTCATCTACGAGAATACTTCGAGTGGTATCACTCATCTACGAGAACGCTTCGAGGCGCATCACTCATCGTCCGCTCGCGGTACGTGCATTTCGATGCCTTCGACCTCATCGTCATCGTCCGGCCCCGATCCCTCGGAGCGGTCCGCTTCCATCGTTTCGAGGTCATGCAAGTACCGGACCGCATCGATGAACTCGACGCCCCGACCGTTACCTGCGCCCTGCTTCAAGCGCTTTGTGGGGTCGTGCAGGAGCTTGTTGAGGAGTTGCTTCGAAAAGGCCTCGACAAGGTCTCGATCGTCTGCGGAGAGGTGCGAGAGCTTTTGCCAGAGGCGGTCCAGCTCACCTCGGCGCACGTCGTCCCAGCGCCCCCGGAGACTACGAATCACCGGGACCACCCCCCTGGCTCCGTACCAATGGAGAAAGTCCCGGGCGTATTCCTCGACGATGGCCTCGGCCTCGGGAACGGACCTCCGGCGCTTGACCAGGTTGTCGTCCAAGATCTCGTGAAGGTGGTCCACATTGTACAGGAATACGTTCGCCTCATTGCCGACCTCAGGCTCCACATCGCGCGGAATCGCCAGGTCGAGAATGAGCAGTGGACCGCTCTGACTGCCCTCCCTGGCATGGCGAAAACCGTCTCTGGTCACCAGGGGGTGGGGGGCGGCCGTGGACGCGATCAGGATGTCGGTCTTGGCCAACTCGAACGGCATCTCATCGAAGTGCACCGCGCGCCCTGAAAGTTTACCCGCAAGTTCAGTGGCCCGCTCATACGTCCGGTTGGAAACGACGAGCCCCCGGATACCGTCCCGCCCGAGCGCCTCCACCACCAGCTCTGCAGTGGTGCCGGCTCCGAGGATCATCACCTGGCGGCCCTCGAGACCTCCGAAGATCTTGCGCGCCAACTCCACCGCCACAGACGCCACGGACGCCGCGCCTTCTCCGATGGGCGTCGTGGAACGGACACGTCCTCCCACGGACAGGGCCGATTGGAAGAGTCTGTGTAGAACCGGTCCGGCCAGCGCTGGCGTAGCCGGACTCCGTCCCGCCAACTCGTAAGCGTCCTTGACCTGTCCTTGGATCTCGGCCTCACCGAGGACCAGGGAGTCCAATCCCCCGGCTACGCGGTAGAGGTGGCGGACCGATGCCTCGCCATCGTGGCGGTAGAGATATTGCCTCGTTCCGCCAACCAGTTCGCCCGCCTTCTCGGAAAGAACTCGCTCCGCGGCCGCCTGTACACGCTCATTTCCCCCTGGGCAGACGTAGATCTCTGTACGGTTGCAGGTGGAGAGGAGGACGGCCTCTTGAACTTCGGATGCAGTGCGGAGCCCGCCGAGTGCCGCTTCGGCCTCCACCGGGGCGAACGCGAAACGTTCCCGGATTTCGACAGGCGCCGTCAGGTGGCTCACGCCAACGACGGAGACGGGGCTCAAAGGAAGAACCCCCCCTGAGAGCTCACCAGGCGCAGGCCGAGGTAGGAAAAGACGATGAACGAAAACCCGACCACGCTCACCAGGGCGCTCCTTCGCTCCCTCACCCCACCGCCAGCTCGGACTCCAAGGGCTGCGACGAAGATGAACCAGCTCATGACCGCCCAGAAAACCTTCGGGTTCCACAGGTCGGACGATTGCCCAAAGTTGATGGTCCACAACCACGCGAGGATGAGGGCGAGTGTATATGTGATTATCCCGGCCACCAGCCCGGTGCGGCCCAGACGGTCGAGGGTAGTGAGAGGAGGTGTGAACTGGAACAACCGTCCCATCCTCTTCGTGTTGAGCTCGTGAAGCTGAACGAGGTAGAGCAACCCCGATGCGAAAGCTACCGCCAATCCGCCTAGGCCGGCGAAGGCCAAGGTGACGTGGAAAGCGAACCAAGCCCCTTGGAAGTTCAGCAGCTCTTGAGCAGGCTCGATCCCCAACGAAACCGCAACCGCCTCCAGTAGAATTACGACGGGGACCAAGACGATGCCGACACGGCGGCCTTCGCCCAGACCAAGGGTGGCCACTAAGCCGATGCCGATGATGAGGGCGACGGTGGAGAGGGAGGGAGCGAGCCCGTTGAGCGGAAGTTGACCGTACTCTGCGGTGAAGCGGGCTAAGGCCAGAGCGTGTACGGCGACACCCGCGGCGGCCAAAACAAACGCGATCATCGGGCCGCGTCCGCGCCCTCCGCTCAGGAGAGAGCGGAACCACAGAATCAGTGATCCGATGTAGAGAAGAAGAGAGACTGCGTGCGTCAACGGAAGCCCATCATGTAGATGCCTCGGCGCCTACCTCATCTTCCTGTCCAGATAGACGGTAGTGTCGACTTGGAACACAGGTCCCTCTACTGTAACGATTTCGGCCGAGGACGTCTCTTCTTCGGTCAACACGACCCTCAGGCGTCCGACAACGTCCTCCGTCGACCCATCTCCGAAGAACGCCACATATTCGTCTCCGATGTCGAGCCCGTCCCGTGAGCCCTTGTCCAGGATCGTCACTTGTTTCAAACCGTACAACTGGTGGATCTCTCCGAATTCGATGACGGTGGCAGCGGTCCGGTTCGTGACCATTGCGGGGTATTCACCCGGCCTCAAGTCGTGGACCGGTGCCGGGCGTACAAAGTCACCCACCCTGACAGGCCCGAAGACTTCCCCGACCACACCCTCGACGACGTTGGGTGCGACCCGCGTCACGGACAACACACCCATCGGGCGTAGCACGACGCCCAGCCCTTTGTTGACTCGAGCCGGGCGGAAGATCTGCAGGTCCTCCCCCAGCCTCGCACGGAAGTCCGGCTCCAGACCCAGACGCACACGTGTAAAGGGAAAAGCCGTTCGGACATCACCTTCCTGCACGATCGACTCGATCTGCCCGTCGAATTCAACCTCGTCCAATAACATCGGGCCGAGCCACTCGGCCGACCAGGTGGAGGTCCGTGTCACCCAGAGATAGCGTCGCCTGCTCGATCCGCCACCGTTGCAGCCCGAACGGTCGAGGAGGCTGAGGGGTCCCGATAGAATCTAGAGCGACGGTCCCGCTCTGAGTTCTCGCGGGTGGGGCGTGGCACCTCTTCGACCGTGGGCGGCACCACCACCACGTCTCCGACGACCGCCGGCCCCGGCTGCGCCAAGTCCGGGTTCTGAAGGTCGATGTCCGCCGCCACGGTGTCCCCGGCCGCAGGACCCGGCACGCCCCCTCCCGCCACTGTCGGACCCGGAATGCCCGTGATCACGAACTCGACCCGACGGTTCTGAGCCCACGCCGCCTGGTCGCTTTGGTCGGCGAGAGGACGCTCTTCCCCAAACGACGTCGTCGTGAGCCGATCCTCAGAAATCCCGAGGCCCGTGAGGAACTCCCGCACGCTCTCGGCACGCCGGCTTCCAAGGGCCAGGTTGTACTCGATCGAGCCACGCTCGTCGGCGTGACCTTCGAGACGAAGAGTGAAGGTCGGGCTGTTACGCAGGATCGGCAGCTTCGCACGCAGGAGTTGGTCCGCCTCGGCGGTGATGGTCGCTTCGTCGAAGTCGAAACGGACCACCTCTTCGAGGGTCGCCCGTTGCGAAGCCTGCAGTACGGGCTCCTGGCCGGCCGTCAAACCGGGGAAAATTGCCAACGCCAGCACGGCCATCACGGACCGGACCATGATCGCTCCCTTACTATATGGGACGGGGCTTTACTCACTACCACTCAACGTCGAAGATAGGCGAATCAGGTCCCCGAGGTCAACGCGTTTTTTACCATTCAACTACAAACGTTTCCCTGAATCAGACACCTTCAAGGCTCTTCTTGAGCACCCGAGCGTCCTCACGGGGCCCCTCGTAGTAGCCCTTTCGGACACCAATCTCATGGAATCCGCGCCGGGCGTACATCTCCCGAGCTCGCCCGTTGGACTCTCGAACCTCGAGGTAGAGACTGCGAACGCCCGAGTCCTCGGCAACCTCCAGCATTCGACTGAGAAGACCGGAACCGATGCCGCGACCCTGTAGATCCCCCCGAACCGCAATGTTGGCCAACTCTCCCTCATCCAGCACCTTCCAGAGGATCGCATATGCGGCGAGTTGATCCTCCCACTCGGCCACCCAAAGCTCAACACCCGAACGGTCCAGGAGCAAGCGGAACGTCCCCTCACTCCAGGGTGTGGAGAAGGCCGTCGTCTCGATGCGGGCCACTTCGGGTACGTCCGACGACGTCATCGGCCTCAGGGATAAAGGAGAAGTCATGCCCCCGACCCCGCGCATCGTTCCGCCGAGGAGGAGCGAAGGTACTCGGGCTGCCAGTGGGCGACATCCTCCACAGGCTCACGGGGAGGCGTGTCTGCGACGACCGTGAGCAGCCCGGCCGCCGTTGGCATTCCGAATGGCGCAGGAAGCAACGTAAAACCCGCGCCACGGATCTCGTCGGCATGCCTTCGGGCTCCGTCACCCGCGAACACGGAAATTGGGAGGTTGTCGGAGAGCACCGCCCCGATCGTGGTCGAATGAGGCGGAATGAGTACCTCGAATCCGCTCCCGGTCGGCCGGTAACACGCACCATATACCCGATCGCTCCGGGCATCGAAGAGCACATAACGTGGCCAAGCGCGTTCCTCCTCAGACAACGCTACCGTATGCCCCACATTCGGCTGCAACGCCTCTCCGTCGCCGCCGAAAAGCTCAACCTCATCGATATCCACGGCCGCAGCGCCTGCCTCGAGAGAGGAGACCGCCCAGAGAGGAATGTCCAGAGCGTGGGCCAACCCTTTGGCCGTCGCCGCGGCCACTCGCACACCAGTGAACGAACCGGGGCCGGCCCCCACGACCAGCCCGGCAAGCTCGGATAGGTCCGCTTCGGCCTCCTGAAGCACCCGGTCGATCGTGGGGATCAGATCCGAGGAGTGCGAGGCCTGGCCACGGATCACCCTCCGGGCGACAACGCGGCTCCCCACGCCCACACACACCGACCCCACGGCTGTGGACGTGTCCAACGCCAGGTACATTCCTTCGGCCGACCAACTCATAGGTTTACCGAGACCGGAAACCCGGGGAGATACTGCGGCACACCGAACCGGCTCACCGACACCGTGCGGGCCTCCCGGTCTCCCGAGACCGCACCCAATGTGATCTCCCACCGATGCTCGGGAAGCATTCCCTCCGCACGCTCAGGCCACTCCACCAGAACCAACTCGTCCTGGCCTCCGAGGTCCTGCCAGCCGAGCTCCCATAGCTCACCCGGATCCGACAACCGATAAAGATCCATATGTACGATCTGGACACCCCGGCGCGACGGATATCGAAACACGAGGTTGAAGGTCGGCGAAGGGACGGCTCCCTCGACCCCGGCCCCGTGGGCGATCGAGCGAGCGAGCACCGATTTGCCGGCCCCCAACGGGCCCCGCAGCAAGAGGAACAGCGGAGTGCGCGCCGCCGCGCCGATGGCCTCGCCCCAGCGGATCATCTCGGCCTCGTTGAGAATCATTCGATCCTTCGGAAGGCTGTTGAAGGAGTACAGTGGGCCGCGTTGCGGATGCCACGGCCCCAGCTCCTAGGCGGAGCGACGACGCCATAGCATTCGCTACGGCTAGGAGCTCCAACAACGGAGATGGGGTCGTGCCACCGCAACCCTTCAACGTGTAAGGTCATTCCATTCATGTTCGTGGGCACATGGCGGTTGTGCGGTTGATCCTGCGTCTCTCCTCCTCGGAGTAGCGCTGCTACGCCTCGTCGTCGTTCCTTGTCTGAACGCGCACAAGCGCCATGTGCGCGACCCGCTGTCCTCCTTCAACAGCCTTCTAATCATTTCGCCGCCGCCCTCAGCTCGAAGATCTGGTCTCTCAAGATCGCGGCTTGCTCGAAGTCCATCGCCTCCGCAGCCTCCGCCATCTCCTGTTCCAAGATCTTGAGAAACTCCTCCGTGTTGACCTCGTCAGCGTACCGGGCCTTGGGTTCCGACACCCGGCCCACGGGCTTTCGTCTCGCATCCGCGACTCGGGTCGTGAACTCGATCTCCTGGACACTTTTCTGAATCGTTTCGGGCGAGATGCCGTTCTCCCGATTGTGTGCTACCTGGATCTCCCGGCGCCGGTTCGTCTCGTCCAAGCAGGTCTGCATGGACGAAGTCACCTTGTCTGCATACAGAATCGCCTTACCCTCAACGTTCCGGGCGGCCCGCCCGATCGTCTGGATGAGCGAGCGCCCATCGCGAAGAAATCCCTCCTTATCCGCATCCAAGATCGCCACCAATGAGACCTCAGGCAGGTCCAGACCCTCACGCAAGAGGTTGATCCCGACCAGGACATCGATCTTCCCCAACCTCAGATCCCTCAGGATCTTCATCCGCTCGATTGTGTCGATGTCGGAATGCATGTAGCTCACCCGCACCCCGACGGACTGAAGATACTCGGAGAGATCCTCCGCCATCCGCTTCGTGAGGGTCGTTACCAACACGCGCTCACCCTTGACCTCTCGCTCACGAATCTCGGCGAGAAGATCGTCTACTTGGCCTTTGACCGGGCGCACACAGACGGCGGGGTCCACGAGCCCGGTCGGGCGGATGATTTGCTCCACCACCACGCCGCCTGAGCGCTCCAGTTCCCAGTCGCCCGGTGTCGCCGATACGAACACCACCCGATGGATCAGCGAATCCCACTCGTCGAACTGCAACGGACGATTGTCGAGAGCGCTGGGAAGCCGGAAGCCATGTTCTATCAACGTTTCCTTGCGAGATCGATCCCCTTTGTACATCCCATGGAGCTGTGGCACCGAGGCATGCGACTCATCGGCCACGAGAAGGAAGTCTTCCGGAAAGTAGTCGAGCAGGCATGCCGGGCGTTCCCCCGGCCGCCGGCCACTGGTATAGAGGGAGTAGTTCTCGATGCCCGGGCACATTCCGATCTCGAGCATCATCTCGATATCGAAGTTCGTCCGGCTCTCGATGCGCTGCGCCTCCAGAAGTTGCCCGGCGGCTTCGAACGCAGCGACCTGCTCCCTCATCTCGGCCCGAATGCGAGGCACCATCTCCTCGATCACCTCTCGGCGGGTCACGTAGTGACTGGCCGGGTAGACGGACGCCCGCTCCATCGGTGTGACCGTCTCCCCCGTCAGCGGCTCGAAGCGCGTGATCCGCTCGATGTCATCCCCCCACAACTCCACACGAATCGCCTGCTCTTCGTAGGCCGGAAAGATCTCGACCGTATCGCCCCGGACGCGAAACGTCCCTCGCTCGAACTCGTAATCGTTGCGGCGGTACTGAATTTCGACGAGCGCCCTGAGAATCTCCCGGCGCCCGATCGCCTGGCCCACACGAAGGTGCAGCATGAGCGACCGGTAGTCCAACGGGCTTCCCAACCCGTAGATACAGGAGACGGAAGCGACGACGATGACGTCCTCACGCTCCATCAGCGATGATGTCGCGCGCAGGCGCAGGCGCTCGATGTCCTCGTTGATGGTGGCGTCTTTCTCGATGTAGGTATCCGTAGCGGGGACGTAGGCTTCCGGCTGGTAATAGTCGTAGTAGGAGATGAAGTACTCGACCGCGTTACTGGGAAAGAGCGCCTTGAACTCACCGTAGAGCTGCGCCGCGAGCGTCTTGTTGTGTGACGTGACGAGCGTGGGGCGGCCATACTGGGCGATCACGTGGGCGATCGAGAACGTCTTCCCCGTGCCCGTGGCCCCAAGGAGGGTTTGGAAGCGATCCCCACGGGCCAGTCCCTCGCTCAACTCGGCGATGGCGGAGGGCTGATCCCCTCGAGGTTCGTACGTGGACGAAAGATCGAATCGAGGCATTGCTGGGTCGGTGGCTCGGACAGTTTTCCTGGTTTCGGACAGCTTCCTACTCGAGATCCGACGAAAAATCCGACTCGAGATCCGACTCCTTAGAGGCATCCCGCCGGTCCACCTGAACCACCCCTTTCACCTCGCTGATGGCCTTGATGACCTTCGTGAGATGAGCCAGATCCTTCACTTCTACGGAGAACCTACCGAGCATACCCCGCTCCACCCCCCTCATGTCGGCCTCGACGATATCGGTATCGGTATCGCTGATCGCCTTGGCCACATCGGACAGGAGCCCACGTCGGTCGGTACCCTCCAAGACGAGTCTCACGAAGAAACGGTCATCCTTTTGGGACGCCCATTCGATCTCGACCCGTCGGTCTTCCGACAGGTTGAGGACGTTCGGGCAGTCCACCTGGTGGATCGACACGCCACGCCCCTGTGTGATGTAGCCCATGACCCGATCCCCAGGAACTGGCTGGCAACACCGGGAATAACGGATCATGAGGTTGTCCATGCCCTGAATTCGTACGGCACGGTTCGAGCGACGGATACGATCGGCGATACGTTCGAGTTTGGTCGGCGTGCGGTTGACCACCTCATGCGGGTCCTCATCCGGATAGAGCGCCTGAATCACCGCAGTGGGCCCCACGTCCCCTCTGCTGAGAGCGGTCAACACTCGGTCGAATTCCGCGTATCCGAGGCTCTGCGCCGCCTCCTTCATTTGGGCCTTCGTAGGCTTACCTCTCCGCGCCTTTCTGATCTCGCGGTCAAAAAGATCCTTTCCGAGCTTAAGGGCTGAGTCGTGCTCCTCCTTCCGGATCCACTGGCGGATGCGTCCGCGGGCACGCGATGTCCTGACGAACGCGAGCCAGTCCTGGCTGGGGCGTTGTCTGGCATCGGTGATGATCTCCACTGCGTCACCATTCTTGAGTTCACGGGAAAGCGGTGAAATCCGGCCATTAACGCGCGCCCCGGCACAGTGATTGCCAACCTCGGTGTGAACCGAATAAGCGAAGTCGATGGGCGTGGCACCCGTCGGAAGCTGTTTGACCTCACCCTTCGGAGTGAACACGAAGATCTCGCCCTGAAAAAGGTCCATCCGAAGGAATTCCATGAACTCCTCCGGCTCACTCGTATCCTTCTGCCAATCGAGCACTTGCCGGAACCAGGTCAGCGCCTCATCGACTTCGTCCTCACCGCCCGACTCGGCCCCGGTGATCCCTTCTTTGTAGCGCCAATGGGCCGCGATCCCGTACTCCGCGGTCCGGTGCATCTCATGGCTTCGGATCTGAATCTCGTATCGGCGCCCACCCGGTCCGATGGCCGTCGTATGGAGCGACTGATACATGTTGGACTTGGGCGTCGCGATGAAGTCGTGAAATCGCTCTTGAACAGGTGTCCATTTGTTGTGGATAACGCCAAGCGCGGCGTAACAGTTCTGCACGTCATCAGTCAGCACTCGCATGGCCATCAGGTCGTAGATCTCCTCGTACGGTAGGCCTCGGCTCACCATCTTGGCGTAGATCGACCAGAGGTGCTTGGGACGCCCGGTCAACTCGGCGGGAACACCTGCCGCGGCGAGCGCCTCGGCGAGTGGCCGTTGCATCTCCAGAACCTGCCGCTCTCGCTCCTTTCTTCTCTGGCGAACCTTTTTACTCAGAGCCTCGTACGCTTCCGGCTCGAGATATTTGAAGGCCAAGTCCTCGAGTTCCCACCGGATCGCGGCCATCCCGAGGCGATGGGCCAGAGGCGCGTAGATCTCCCTCGTCTCCAACGCGATCCTGCGCTGCTTTTCCTCCTTGAGGGCGTCCAGGGTCCGCATGTTGTGGAGACGGTCGGCCAGCTTGACCAAAATGACCCGCGCATCCCGTGCCATCGACAGGAGGAGCTTGCGGTAGTTCTCGACCTGCTGTTCCGTATTCGAGGGGAACTCCACACGCCCGATCTTGGTGACTCCGTCGACAATGGTCGCGACGTTTTGGCCAAAGCGCTTTTCGATGTCCACCACCGAGACGCTGGTGTCCTCTACGACGTCGTGGACGAGGCCCGAAACCAGGGACTCGGTGTCGAGACCGAACGTCGCGAGAATGGTCGCCACTTCCACCGCGTGACTGACGAATTCGTCGCCCGACGCCCTCCGCTGACCCGAGTGGGCCTCCCGCGCCAGATTGTACGCGTCCCGCACCGCGTCCACATCGAGGCGGTCGGAGTACGCCTCCATCGCCAGGGCCAGGGGCCTCGGAAGCCCACGGATGGTCTGGGTAGCGGTAGCAGTAGCCATTCTTCAACTACCCTAATATGGGGCGTCGGGTCCGACGCTTCCCTCTTATGCGTGTGGGTGGAAGAGGGTCGTACGGTCCCGCGCAGGACAGTCCGCGGCCGAAGGCGGTAGAGCGAAGCGCTGGCCGGAGCGGGACCATCGATTCCTCTCCCTTCCGCACGCAAAAGGAGCCGCCACCCGCCCAGGGCCCCCGAGAGCCTATTCGAGGGCACCGTCGTCTGCCAGGGAGACGAAGCGACCGTCTCCGATCACGACGTGGTCGACGATGGAGATGCCTACCGTACGGCCCACCGCACTGAGCTGCTTCGTGATGGCACGATCCTCGGCCGATGGCGTCGGATCTCCGGATGGATGATTGTGAACCAGGATGATGGCCGCCGCACTCTGGGTGATGGCGGGGCGAAACACTTCACGCGGGTGGATCAGGGAAGCATCCAGGATGCCCCTTGTAATGAGGACCTCCCGGATCACGCTGTGGCGGGCCGACAGAAGGAGCGCATGAAATTCTTCCTGCGGGAGGTCGCGGAGGCGCGGTTCCATGCGATCGAACACGTCTCGCGGACCGCGAACCCGATCTCCTGGATGACGGATTTCCGCGCTCGCTCGCCGACCCAGCTCGAGAGCCGCGGCAATCCGGGCACCGGTGGCCCTACCCACTCCGGGGATGGCAGCGATCGCCGACGGCGAGATCGATCCCAAAGTCCGCAACGACCCCGCCACGCTCGCCAGCACCTCTTCCGCGATCGAGAGGGCCGAAGCCCTGCGACCCCCGCTTCCTACCAAGAGGGCTACCAGTTCACGGCCCGTGAGCGCCTCCGGTCCCAGTGCGTCCAGGCGCTCGCGGGGCCGCTCGCCGGGGGGAAGGTCACCTATGGATGGCATTCATTGAGAAGTCGCCCCATAGAGGAACGCCCAGCCGAAGTCGTCCCACGAAAACTCGCCCTCCCCCGGGTCGTCCAACTCCCCCAACGCCTCCAAGACCGCCAACTGCACCTCCTCCTCGACCCTCACCGCATCAAGCAGGGTCTCGATGTCATTCCAGGGTTCGCTTCGTTCGGACATGGGCTCTCCTCCGGTTTTCTCTCCGTGCGTGCGGACGTAAGAGAGGGCACGGGGGTGGGCGAGTGAATGCCGCCACGAGACTACGTGAGGGTGGAGAGCGATTTGCATGCCCCTAGGCTTATAGGTGGAAGAGGGGTCCACGATCCCGCTCCGGCCAGCGCTTCGCTCTACCGCCTTCGGCGGCAGACTGTCCTCCGCGGGACCGTGGACCCCTCTTCACGTCGGCATGGTTGGGGGCCAATGGACGCTCTCCGGGCTATGGGGGCGGGGCGGGAGGAATATTTCCACCATCCGCCCCGGGCCCGCTCAGTTTGGGCGGAGCGGGTGCCCATTTCCCACCCACCCGCAAAAGCCCCCTCAGTTTGCGGGCGCCAGTGTCCGGTTCTATCGGGCAGTCGGGGAGGCCAGAGACAATGGCCCACCAGAGGAGCGGTCGAAGGGAAAGTAGGGCAAAGCGCTGGGCCAGCGCGCAGAGCAGAGAGCGTTAGGCTGTTCCCCAGCTCCTGGAGGGAGAGGGATCGATGGTCCTCCGCAGGACAGTCCGCGGCCGAAGGCCGTGGAGCAAAGCGCTGGCCGGAGGAGGACCATCGATTCCTCTCCCCTTCCACAGGCAGAAAAAGGGAGCCCCTAACCCCCTCGCCCATGGCACTTCTTGTACTTCTTCCCCGACCCACAAGGGCAAGCCTCATTCCGCCCCGGCTCCTTGGTAGCGGTCACCGGCGCACGCACGCGCTCCCCCTCTCCGCGGTTGGTGACCAACTCTCTCGGATCCTGGGGTGAGGGCACCCCGCCCACGGAGCCCAGAGGGACGGTTCGCCCTTGACCCGCTCCATCCGAGCGCGCGCTCCGAGCCATCCCCAGATCGTCCACGCGGCCGCCACTCCCCAGCGTCTGAGTACGACGGGCGGCCGCCGCCTGCGCAATAGCCCCGGTGCCTGCGCCATCCTCCGTTGGGCCCGAGTATACCATCCTCTGAGGCTGGCGAACGGGCTGCTGCGGCTGGCCGATCTGGGCCTTGAAGAGGAGGTTTCCGACGGTCCCGCGAAGGTCGTTCATGAGATCCACGAACATCTCGTAGGCCTCTTTCTTGTACTCGACGAGGGGATCCTTCTGTCCCCATCCCCGGAAGCCGATCGAAGCCTTGAGGTGATCCAGGTCGTACAGGTGATCCTTCCACTTGCCATCGATAACGCTGAGCATGATGTAGCTGGTGACGCCCTCGGCATGCTCCCCGAAACCATCGATCTTCCGGTGAAACTGTTCGTGAACAGCGTCCACCGCCGTCTGGTGAATCTCGTGCGACTCCAGCTCGTGCTCCCCTTCATTTTCGTCCGGAAGGCCTTGGGGCACGGCGAAGTAGTCCAGCGAGATGCGCCTCTTGAGCCCTGCGAGATCCCATTCCTCTTCGTGCTCGGACTCAAGGTACTCATCCACGGTGGACTGCACGGTGTACTCGATCATCTCCCACATCTCGCCCTTCAGATCCTCTCCCCCCTCTAGGGCGAAGAGGCGGCGATCATAGATGACCTCCCGCTGTTGGTTCATCACATCGTCGTAGTCGAGTAGGCGCTTCCGCGACTCGAAGTTATTGCTCTCCACCCTCTTCTGCGCGGTTTCGATGGAGCGGGTGACAAGCGGGTGGGTGATGACCTCACCCTCGGAGGCACCCAACTTGTCCATCGCGTTCGCCAAGCGATCCCCGACGAACAGCCGCATCAGGTCGTCCTCCACCGAGATGAAGAACTGAGACGACCCGGGATCGCCCTGCCGCCCGGAACGGCCCCGAAGCTGACGATCGATCCGTCGGGACTCATGCCGCTCGGACCCGAGGATGCAGAGCCCACCCACCTGAATGACGTAGTCGTCGGGCTTATCCTGGAACTCCACCTCCCGCGTGGGATCCACCGGAACCAGTTCCTCGAGGTCCAAGCCGCGTTCCTTCGCCCACCCCACCGTACGGGGATCGACCACACCCTCGCCCAGCTTGATGTCGGTCCCACGGCCGGCCATGTTGGTGGCGATTGTCACGGCCCCAGCCCGTCCCGCCTCCGCCACGATCTCGGACTCCTGCTTGTGCTGCTTGGCGTTCAAAACGTTGTGCGGAATTCCCCGTCGCTTGAGCATCCGCGACAGCGTCTCCGAGATTTCGACGTTCGTGGTTCCCACGAGGACGGGAAGCTCCATCCGGTGCAGCCGCTCGACTTCGTCCATGAGCGCCTGATACTTCTCTCTCTTGGTTCGGAAGATCAGATCGTCCCGGTCGTCGCGGATGACAGGACGGTTGGTGGGGATCACGAAGACGTCGAGCTTGTAGATCTGGTGGAACTCGGTCTCCTCGGTCTCTGCCGTTCCGGTCATCCCAGACAGCTTATCGTACATCCGGAAGTAGTTCTGGATCGTGATCGTGGCGAGCGTCTGGGTCTCGCCCTTGATCTCCACGCCTTCCTTGGCCTCCACCGCCTGGTGGAGCCCGTCGCTCCAGCGCCGGCCAGACATCTGGCGACCCGTGAACTCGTCGACGATCACGATCTCACCACCCTCGCCGATGATGTACTTCTCGTCCTTCTGGAAGAGGGTGTACGCCTTGAGGAGTTGATGGATGACGTGGATTTTCTCGCTCTTGCCGGCGTACTCCGCCTCGAGCCTGGACATCATCTCCCGTCTGGCGTCGACCGAAAGTGATTCGTCCTCCTGGATCGATCCCATGGCCTCGGACAGGTCCGGAACCACGAAGGCGTCCGGATCCCCCGGGGAGAGTTCGTCGAGACCCGCATCCGACAGGTGGACCGCGTGCCCTTTCTCGTCCATCGCGAAGAGGAGCAGTTCGTCGATTTCGAAGAGGCGCTTCTCGCGCATGTAGTCGGCCTCGACCTTGAGGACGAGCTTCTGTAGCGCCGGATCGTCGGCAAAGAGCTTGAGAAGACGCTTATTGCGTGGGCCCCCGCGTTTGGCGGCCAACAGCTTTTCACCCGCCTCGAACTCGTTGCCGGCTTCGAGCTCCTTTTCGGCCGCCGCGATGTGTTCGCTCACCAGGCGCGTCTGCTTCTTATACAGGCTGCCCACCAGCGTGTTGTACTGCTTGAAGGGAGTCGACGTGTCGCGGCCCACCGGACCCGAGATGATGAGGGGCGTACGTGCCTCGTCGATGAGGATCGAGTCCACCTCGTCGATGATCGCGTACCAGTACCTTCGCTGCACCCGCTGTTCCAGGGCGTGCACCATGTTGTCTCGGAGATAGTCGAACCCGAATTCGTTGTTGGTTCCGTATGTAATGTCCGACCCGTAACCCGCGGTGCGTTCCGGCGAGTGGGGTTCGTACTTGTCGATGCAATCGACCGTGAGGCCGAGGTAGTTGTAGATGTATCCCATCCACTCGGAGTCGCGCTGCGCCAGATACGTGTTCACCGTCACCAGGTGGGCGCCCTCGCCCACGAGGGCGTTGAGGTAGAGCGGCATCGTGGCCACAAGGGTCTTTCCCTCCCCCGTCGCCATCTCGGCCACCTTGCCCCTGTGGAGGCCTATCGCGCCGATGAGCTGGACGTCGTATGGGACCATGTCCCAGACCTGCTTCTGGCCCGTCACCGTCACCTCGGTGCCGAGGAGACGGCGGCACGTTTCCTTGACGGTCGCGAACGCCTCGGGAAGGATTTCCTCGAGAATGTCGACGGTTTTCGCCACCAGCCGGTCATCGAGATCGGCCAGGGCCTCCTGCAGCTCCTGTCGCTTGAGGGGATCCTCGGAATGGCGCTTCTCTTCGCGAAGCTTTTCGATTTCGTCCTTGATCTCGGCCGTAGCGTCGGCGATGAACGAGCGGAATTCCTCTGTCTTGCCCTTGAGTTGTTCTTCGGAGAGCGACTGGTATTCCTCGAACCGCTCGTTGATCCGGTCGACCAACGGCTGGAGCTTCTTCGCCTCGCGGATGTGCCGCGAGCCGAGAATCTTCTTCACTACCGCCTTCAGCATACTCAATGGATTCTCGCCCGCCCCAGAGGGCCCCTGGGAGACACCCGTCTTACTCCGCTTGGGCCGGGGCCACACCCAAGCCAGTAAATTTGCACCAAAAACGTTCGTGTAGGTAGTAGAGGAGCATCTTCGTGGGGACCTTCGACGTAAGGACCGTCCATGTCGTAACGACCTTCCCCCTCAAACGCCGTACAGATTCTCCCGCTCGATAATATCGGCCACCCCCACCGGCACCAGATGCCGGTAGGGCCGGCCTTCCCGGACCCGCATTCGAACCTCCGACGACGAGACATCGACGGGCGACACGTCCGCAGCACTCCATACCACGCCCCGTGGGGGCAGAACCGTAGCGAGCTCGACGCCGCCGCGGGGCAACACGCACACATCCGCAAGGCGAACGACTTCCTCAGCCTCGTGCCACCCCGCCAACTCAGCGAACTGATCCGAGCCCATGATGAGAACCGGTGTGACCTGAGGGCACTCCGAGCGGAGTGCCCTCAGTGTATCTACCGTGTAGGACGGTCCCTCCCTCAGAAGCTCGATATCGCTGACACTTTGATGCCCACACCCGTTGATCGCGGCACGCACCATCTCCATCCGAAGCTTAGGAGATGTGAGCGGGTTCACAGGTTTATGCGGCGGAATTCCCACGGGGATCCAGAGAATCTCGTCTAACGCTCGGGACTCCTGAAGCTCCCGTGTTAAGGAGACGTGGCCGACATGAGGAGGATCGAACGTACCCCCGAACACGCCGAGCCGGACGGGAGGGTCCTCATCGGGCTCCGCAGTAGTGTTCGCACTAGCGTTTGTCATCTTCGAGCAGCAGGGCAGGCTCCGAATCCGGATAGGCATCGAGGAGCAGCTCCCGAGTTGTTTCGACGTCCCGTTCGTACCCGATCTGCCCGAAGACATCGACCATCTGATAGAGGGCCCAGGGGGCCCATTCGGTCTCCGGAAACTCAGTTGCCACCTCTTCGAAGTAGAGTAGCGCCGAATCCAGGAGACCTCGCCTGAGGTAGTGGAGTCCCGTTTCGTAATCCTGCTCGGCGAGCTTGATCGACATCTCGTCGGCCAGCCGCGACGCCTGAAGTCCGATCACCATCCCGGCGAAGTCCGCCGCCACCTGCCGGCACGCGAGGCTGGCCTGTCTCGTGAACGATTGGTCCCTCTGCGTGATGGGCGACAGGCTCGCCAGTGAGCGGCAAACCCCGAGCGCCGCCCGAACCGCAACGGTGTCGGCCGGCCAGCGGTCGATCACACGCTGAAACTCACTCCGGGATTCGATGTAATGCTCCTGTGCATACTGGGCTTCGGCAAGTAGGAGCCGGGCCTCGGAGGCTTGGTTGAATCCGGGTGAAACGAGGACGTGCTCGAAGGACGCGGCCGCCTCCTCCCACTCCTCTTGCTCCATCGCCTGAAGCCCCAAGGCATAAACCTCCTCAGACGTCAGCCCGGGGAATGGCAGCGATCCCCCGCAGGCGGCAAGAAACAGAGAGGAGGCCAAACAAAGTACCAGGGTTCGTCGAACGTTGTTCGTCATGGGTCTGAATTAACCGCCGACGTAATGTGGTGTTCCAGTCGGGTTCGTGAAAAACAGCCCTAGCCCTCGTCGGATCGCGGAATGATCGCAATGGGGTGGGGAATACTGTCGTTCTTACGAATTCAAAGACGCGAGGTAGGCTCGAATTCGGCGGTCGTCGGGATCTCGCTCGGCACAGCACTCCCACTCACGCCGTGCTCCTTCCGTGTCTCCCATCCGATTGAGGAGGGCGCCCAACCGCACGCGAGCGCCCCCGAAATCGGGATTCAGCACCAGGATCTCTTTAAGGTGAAGGCGGGCGTCGACCCACATGTCCAGGTCCATGTAGGCCTCCGCGAGCTTGAACCGCAGGTCCAGAAAGCTGGGCCGGATCTCAACGGCCGCCGCGTATTCCGTGGCGGCCTCTTCGGGGCGATCCGCCGCCATGTAGAGATCGCCGGTTCTGGCGTGCGCGTTGGCGAGTTGATTACCCATGTGTGATGGGAACGCACCGGCGTCGCGGACATCCAATGCGCTGGCGCGATGGAAACATTCCGAGGCCTCTTCGAAACGGCCGAGGTCGTTGAGAACGATGGCGCGGTTCAGAAGGGCTTCAGAGTAGCTCTCGTTGACTTTGAGTGCCTCGTCGAACTGTTCGAGCGCGCCCGCTGGGTCCCCCATCATCGCCAGACAAAGCCCCGCCCGATGGCGTACGTCGGCGAAGTTGGGATGGTCCTGGAGAATCGTACGAAAGTGCTGGTAGGCAACCTCGAAGTCGTCCTGCTCCCAGGCGGCATTAGCGCGCGCCGTGATTTCTCGAACCGAGGGCGCCCGATCGGACCCGGGGCCCGTTTCGGGGCGCTCGTAGTCGACCTCTTTCGTTTTTCGCTTTCGGGGACTCATGTGTCAGCAGCCGGTACCGAGTCCGCCACCCGCGGGTCCCACGAAACGAAGCTGGTCGAAGCGCCATTGGGCCAGCTCTACCAGGGGGCTCGTACCCGTCTGGTCGACACGGCGGACTTGGAGGTAGGCATCCATGGCGTCTTCGCACCGGCCCAGATCGGAGAGGATCTCGGCCATCTCGATGTAGGCCTGAGCCTGATCGCTTCGAGGCTCGCCCAGTGCGATCGTGCGCTCAATGTGGGCCAAGGCCTCTTCGTCCTCGCCCTCCGATCGGAGCTCCTGCGCCAGGTGAAGGGAGCAGCTGCCGATCTTCCAATCGACCTCACCACGCTGGTAGCTCCGAATCAGCGTTCGGTATTCCTCATAGTAGAGTAGCGCCCGACGACAATCGCCGACCTCGTCATAGGCGGAACCAGCCTCGAACACTACGTCACGTATGGTGTCGCCCTGGATGCCCGCGATCGACGCCTGATAGTAGGGGAGCGCCGTAGCGTACTCGCCGCTCCTGAAGTAGTGGCGCGCGAGAGGCAAAGCCATGTCCTGCATGGTGATACCCGGCCGGAACGACATCGCCGTTTCCATCGCCGACGCGAGGCCGAAGAGGTCGTCCCGGTCCCGGGCGGCGCGAGCCAAACGTACCATGTCGGAAACCGCCTGGTCCGCGAAGTCCGGATCCTGGTCCACGGCCTGATGATAGAACTCTCCGGCCTCGTCGATACGGCCCATCTCCGCATAGGTATGGGCCACACGAACCAACGCAGGAGCGTCGTCGGAGCCCCGCCGCACCGCAAGCCGGTACTCCGCCAGGGCTGCGTCCAGGTCGCCCCGCGCGGCGGCTTCGTCCCCCCGGAGGATGGAAGATTCGTCTCCACCACCCATGAAGCAGGCGCTGAGCAGCGTCGAGGTTATGGTCACTATGGTCACGCTTGCCAAATGTTTGGCGCGGGCGCGGTAGATCATAAGAGCAATGTACAGCAAACATCGGGCCGGAGGGTATTATTTCATGATCGTTGACACGCCCCGAAAAGGTAAGTAGCGAGGAACAGGCACCAGGTTTCTCACGATTCGAGGATTCCCCTATGAAGATGCTCCGTACCGCCTCTTGCGCACTCTTCCTCTTCGGGCTCGTTGCGGCTCCGCCCGCGCAGGCTCAAACGCCGTGGGAGTTGGGCCCGCAGCTGGGGGTCAACCTCGACAACAACGAACTCAACCTCGGCGCCGTGGCGCGGATCCACCTCTCGTCGCTGCCCATCACGCTGAACCCGGGGCTCGAGTTTTACCCCGGGATCGACAACACCCCAGGCGGGCTGAGCCAATCCCTGTGGGTCCTGAATTTCGACGGGCAGTACCAGTTGGAGGCTGAATCGGTGAACCCCTACATCGGAGGGGGCATTTCGTGGGCGAGGTATTCTACCGAAACCTTTGATGCGGTGTCGGATGTCGGCCTAAATCTGAAGGGCGGCATGGTGTTCAACCGGACGGGTAATGCCCAGCCTTACGGAGAGGCGATTCTGAATTTCGCCGATGGCACCGAATCCCTGATCTTCAAGGCTGGACTGCTCTTTACAATTGGCGGCTAAGGTCCACCCAGCCACGCAACAGTCCGGCGGAGGCCCTCAGCCAAGGACACGGTCACTTCATAACCCAAGTGAGTCTGGATCTTGTCCAGGGAAGCGAGAGAATCGCGCACGTCCCCTTCTCTCGCCGGACCATTCACGGACTCCACCTCGGCATCGGTGGCCTCCTGTATCGCTTCCCACAACCGATTGACCGAAATCCGCTCCCCACAGCCAAGGTTGAAGACCTCCCCGGACACCTCCCACGCGTCGGCGGTACACGCCAACAGGTTGGCTCGGACGGCATTCTCCACGTATGTGAAGTCCCGCGTTTGTTCGCCATCTCCATCGATGGTCGGGCTTTCCCTTGTGAGCGCCTTCGTGATGAAGAGCGGGATCACCGCCGAATACTGGGATGTGGGGTCCTGCCGTGGGCCGAAGATGTTGAAGTAGCGCAGCACGACGGTCTCGAGGTCGTATATGAGGCTGAAGGCCACGCAATATTGTTCACCCGCAAGCTTGGCGACCGCATAGGGCGACCGCGGAAGCGCCGGCATGTTCTCCACCTTGGGTAACGTGGGTGTGTCTCCGTAGGCCGAGCTCGACCCCGCATACACAAAACGTCTCACCCCCGCGTCACGGGCCGCGACCAACATGTTCAGCGTGCCCGTCGCACACGCTTCGTGCGAAGCAGCAGGATCCGCCACACTTCGTGGCACCGACGGCAGCGCCGCCTGGTGCAGCACGAAGTCGACCCCCTCGCACACGGATTCACACGTCGCCGGATTCGTGATCGATCCTTCGACCAGTTCGATCGCACCGAGGAATCCGCCCAGGTTCTCACGTGTCCCCGTCGAAAAATCATCGAGAACACGGACGCTCGCCCCTTCCTCAACGAGGGCTTCCACGAGGTTCGAGCCGATGAAGCCAGCGCCGCCGGTTACCAGGTAACGAGCCGAGGGGACGACCAGAAGCGCGGATCGCTGCGCCTCGGTGGCTGGAGCGCTGACCGGCATCATCCTTCCGGGGTCAGCGTCCGGGCCCGCGCGTTCTCCGTCTCCACCAGATTCCGGAAGTAGGGGATCGTCTTCTTCAGGCCCTCTCGGAGGGTCGTCACGGGCTCCCAACCCAAGATGTCTCTCGCCACCGAAATGTCGGGGCGGCGCACCTTGGGATCGTCCTCCGGGAGCGGTAACAACTCGATCGCCGACCGTGATCCCGTCTCCTCGATCACCACCTCGGCCAACTCCGAGATCGTGAACTCGTCCGGATTACCGATGTTCGTCGGCTCGAAACGGTCCGAGTGGAAAAGCCGAAAAATGCCTTCCACCTCGTCCTCCACGTAACAGAACGAACGTGTCTGCGAGCCGTCACCGTAGATCGTGAGCGGATCGTGCCTGAGCGCCTGCACGATGAAGTTCGAGACGACCCGGCCGTCGGCGGGACGCATAGAAGGCCCAAACGTATTAAAAATCCTTACGATCCTCGTATCCACTCCGTGGTAGCGGTGATAGGCCATCGTCATGGCTTCGGCGAAGCGCTTGGCCTCATCGTAAACGCCACGGAGCCCGACCGGGTTGACGTTCCCCCAGTAGTCCTCGGTCTGGGGATGCACCTCCGGATCGCCATACACCTCCGACGTCGAAGCGAGCAGAAAACGCGCCGACTTCGCGAGCGAGAGGCCCAGCATGTTGTGCGTGCCCAGGCTGCCAACCTTCAGGGTCTGGATGGGAAGCTCGAGGTAATCCACGGGACTTGCCGGAGAGGCGAAGTGGAGAACACCGTTCAACTCGTCACCGACGTAAAGCGGAGTGGAGATATCATGGCGCAGGAACGAAAAACCTTCGTGTTCCTGGAGGACCGCGATGTTTTGTTCGGAACCCGTGACGAAGTTGTCGACGCCTACGACGTCGTACCCCTCGGTCAGGAAGCGATCGGCCAGATGAGAGCCGAGGAAGCCGGCGGCACCGGTGATCAGGACGCGCTGCATGTCAGTGGGATTCTCCATCAATCAGCCGAGCTTCGAGTTCCTCCAGTCGGGCACTCAAGCTGCCGAGGCGCCGCTCGACGTCATCGACCCGCCGGTCCACCGCCCGGACCGGCCTCGCCAGAAGCTCCGCCACCCGCTCGCGGTCGCTCGCTGAAAATCCGAACCGCCCTTCTGCGACCTTCTTGACCTCGCGCATGGACTCTTCGGGGGACCGAGGCACGGAAAAGGTCGAAATCAATGCTTGCGTTAGGCGCACGCGATCTTCATTGGTGAGTTCTCGAGCCTGGGCCGCTAACTCGTGATACGTTCGTGGCATCTTGGTGTCCTCGCCGGGTTTCTGCGGGCGTCAATCTACACACCGCCGACACACCAAGGCCAGGCTTCCCACGACTATTCGGGGGGGGCTTGCGAGGCCGCCCACCCAACTGGCCGTCCTGCATACCGAGGCCGCCCACCCAACTGGCCGTCCTGCATACCGGAGGCGACCCAAGCGCCGAGTGTTCGCTTCACCCAAGTTCTACTTCGTCGATGTGGGTGTCGTGAACCCAGTCGCCACTTTGTCGTCACCGGTGGCGCGTGACGAAGGCGGTCTCGGTCAGCCCTCCTGCTCCCCGCGCTCCTCCCAGTTGGCCAGCCGCCGCCGGTAGCGGTCGAGGAAGGCACCGAAGTCCTCCAGGGCCGGGCTCACGCTGGCCGCTACGATCTCGTAGTCGATCGTCTCGTACATGTGAACCAGGATGTTCCGGAGCCCGGCCGCATCCGCCAGCCGCGCGGCGAGGGCCTCCGGCAGGATCCCGGCGTCGGCCGCCCTGGTGCGGACGCAGATCCTCCAGGTAGCGCTCTAGCACGGCAAGCTTGCGGGCGAGGACTTCCGTGGTCACGAATCGGCCTCAGGCGCCAGCCGCCGCCGGAGCGCCCGCCGAAAGGGGAGCACGTCCTCGTAGAGCATGAGCGCCCGGACACGCTCCTCGACGAAGAGGCCCTGCTCGCGCTCGTAGAGAGTCTCGCCGTTGCGGAAGATCTCGAAGCGGAGGACGGGATCGGTCTCGGGGCGAAGGAACACCACATCGGGGCTCCGAGGCGCACAGAGGTCCTGGATTTCGCCGACGATCCGGAGCCGGTCCTCCGCTGTCGGGAGGGGGTCGAAGGAGATGGCCAGATCCAAATCACTCCCCCGTCTCGCCCGACCCATTGCCTCGGACCCGAAGAGGACCAGCAGCCCACATCCCTTCCGCTCCGCCCACCGCTCGAGGGAGTCGCGGACGTCGGAGCCCGGATCCAAAGGCGCATTTCCCGTCATCGAGTGGCTCATGAGATCATCGAGGTCAGGTGGACAATCATCTCCACCTCGGGTAGAGCGTCGAGGACGGAGTGGTCCCGGATGTCACCCTCGACCTCCTGGAATCGGGAGTGGTCACGGCATTGAGCCAGGTTCTCACGTTTGGTGGCCGGATCGTAGAAGTCGTCATAACAATCGAGCGACACGACTTCGTGCGCGTCGGCGAGCAGCCGCTCGCAGAGGTGCGAACCGATGAATCCCGCACCACCCGTGACCAGAGTTGTCATGCGGGTTCCTCTGTGGCTCTCCCTCCCACCGGCGCCCGCCCCACCGAATAGTACTCGAAACCAAGCTCCGCCATGCGCTGGGGATCGTAGAGGTTTCGGCCGTCGAAGACGAGTGGCTGCGCCATCTCGGCCTTCATGCGATCGAAGTCCGGACGCCGGTACGGGTTCCATTCCGTGTGGATTACCAGTGCGGCCGAACCCTCCAGTGCGGCATAGTCGTCTTCGCACAACTCGATACGATCGCCGAAGCGGCGTTTTGCCTCCGCTATCGCCTCCGGATCGTGGGCTACGACGCGGGCGCCCCGCTCGAGTAGCCCCTCGATCGTAACGAGGCTCGGCGCCTCACGCATGTCATCCGTATTCGGCTTGAACGCGAGCCCCCAGACCGCGATCGTCATCCCGCTCAGGTCCTCTCCCATCCGCGTCACCAACGCGCGGAGGAGCGATCGCTTCTGGCGGTCGTTCAGATCGTCGACTGCCTGGAGGATCGACGGGTCCGCCCCCAACTCGTCCATCGTGCGAATGAGCGCCTTCACGTCCTTTGGGAAACACGAACCCCCGTATCCGACCCCCGGATAAAGAAATGCGCGTCCGATTCGCCCGTCGCTGCCGATGCCACGGCGCACCATGTTGATGTCGGCTCCTGTTTTCTCGCAGAGCCCGGAGATGCCGTTCATGAAGCTGATCCTGGTCGCGAGCATCGCGTTGGCGGCGTACTTGGTGATCTCGGCCGAGGCGATGTCCATGATCAGGATCTGGTTCCCGCTCACGACGAAGGGCGCGTACAAATCACGCATCACATCCGCCGCGTACTCGCTTTCCACACCCAGCACCACCCGGTCGGGTTTCATGAAGTCGTCGACCGCGGCCCCCTCCTTCAGGAATTCCGGGTTCGAGCACACGTGCACCGGATGATCGGTCTCGGCTTCGATGGCGTCCCGAACCCTCGCCGCCGTTCCCACCGGAACCGTGCTCTTGGTGATCACGATGCGCTCGCCGTCCATCGAAGCGCCGATGGTCTTCGCAGCCTCGAGCACATGCTGGAGGTCGGCGGACCCGTCCTCGTCCGGGGGTGTCCCAACCGCGATGAAGATCACGCTGGAAGCCCGCACCGCCTCTGGAATGTCGGTCGTGAAACGTAGGCGACCGGAGCGGAGGTTCCGTTCGACCAACACCTCGAGACCCGGCTCGTAGATGGGAATGTGGCCGCCGTCGAGAAGTTCGATCTTGTCCGAATCGATATCGGCACAGACCACGTCGTTGCCGGTCTCAGCCAGGCAGGCGCCCGCCACGAGGCCGACATACCCGGTTCCGATGACTGCTATGTGCATGAAGCCCCAGGGGTGTTGGTGGAGTCGAGTCAGGAATCTGCGTGGGAAAGGCATACCACGCTATGGGCTGGCACCCAACGCTTACGGGAGGGGGCCGGGATTCGCTTGGTCCTGCCGCGAACCGTCAGAGTTGCTTAATGGGGCCGGCTTATCCTTACGTGGTGACTCCGGCGGTGCTACCGCACCCTTCCTTTCACGATGGATGGTCGTTGAACCACTCCACGAACCGCTCCACGCCCTCCTCGAACCCCGTCTGAGGGTCGTAACCGAAAAGGCGACCGGCCTTGGTGATGTCCGCAAAGGTTCGGACCACGTCACCCGGCTGCATGGGTAGACGTTCGATCTCAGGCGTCACTCCCATGGTCCGAGCGACCGTATCGATCATTTCCGTCAGTGGGACCGTGCGGCTTTCTCCGAGGTTGACGATTTCGAACGTGCCGCCCTCTCTGCCAACGTACGTGAGACACGGAGCACGCAAAGAATTAGAGTAGGGCGAAGGCAGAGAAACCGAACATGTTGGGACTGCGAGAGAGAATGGAAGAGAATGGTAGTGCCCCTGGAACCGGGGAGGCATAGGGCGATATGGGGTGGTCGACCGAGTCGCTCTCGGAGAAAGGCACGGCCTCGTTGTTCCCGTAGACGGACGACGAGGAGGCGAAGATGAAGCGGCGGATGCTGCGCTGCCGAGCGAATTCGAGCAGCGACAGGGTCCCCCCCACGTTGACATCGTTGTAGAGAACGGGGTTTTCGATGGAGGGCCGAACACCCGCCCTTGCCGCCAGGTGGACGATCGTCTCCACTTCGGGGAGGGCGTCGAGGACGGAGCTGTCCCGGATGTCGCCCTCGACCTCCTGGAATCGCGAGTGGTCACGGCATTGAGCCAGGTTCTCACGTTTGGTGGCCGGATCGTAGAAGTCGTCGTAGCAGTCGAGCGAGACGACCTCGTGCGTCTCGTCGAGCAGCCGCTCGCAGAGGTGCGAGCCGATGAAACCGGCACCGCCGGTGATCAGTGTTGTCATAAGGACTCCTCAGCGGCTCGGTTCCACTCGGTCAGTCACTCGACGGTGCGTCGGAGGCCCTTGTCCAGGGACACGGACACTTCGAGCATTGCGGGTGCCTGAGTGCCCGCTTGATCATCGGGCGTCGGCACAGAATCCCTGCTCAACGGATCTCGAGCATCTCCTCACGCCATCCCGATCCGGCACTGGGCCTTTCTTTTTCCCTTCTATGGGGGATACTTGACTCAATATTCGACGTCGAGAGGAGGCCCGGACTCCAGCACGTGCTCAACAACCAACACCGTATTCCGGCTGAAGAGGTCCACTGATTCCAGGCCAAACGGTCGACCCATTCCGGCGAAAGAGAACCACTCATTCCGGCGAAAGAGAACCACTCATTCCGGCACATGAGGACCACTCCAATCGCTGGAACGAAGAGGACCTTGGATTGCTTAGCTGTGTTGCGCACTGGGACTAATCAGCGGACTCGTGTAGCTGGGGGATAATCAAAGGAGCCGTTGGAGCTCCAGAGGCGGAAAGAGTTGGCGGGCGGTGTGGTTTGAGGAGGGAACGCAGTCCCAGCCAGGCCATGGCGGGCTGTCGCGTGAGCAACCCAAAGAACCCACCGGCCATGGAATCCCGATCGCGCCTGCCAAGAAACGTCCTCAAGGGCTCGTTCAGCACTCTGACCATGTCCTCGTACGCCCGCTGATCGAATCGGTCCATTGACCATCGGATTAGATCGTGGAGGTAGAGCTCTCGGTGTAAGGCCCGCAGCTCCTTCTTGTATGGCGTGTTCCTGAGTAGGCTACGGGCAGCAGCCTGGGCGCCCAAGAGGCCAGAGACCACCCCTCCTACCGTGGTCACTTTGACATGTGCGGCCGCATCACCGACGAGGAGAATCCTATTCCCTCGAGATCGCCACGCAAGACGCCGGCGAGGCTGATGCAGAGGGATCATCGCGCCCTGATACTCGAGCCGTTCGTATCCCCCTTTCTCGATGAAATCGTCGAGAACGGTCCTCGCTCCAGACGCTGTTTCGGCGATCAGGCCAAGCACACCGGTTCGATCAGAGTCGGGCACAACCCACAAGAAGTACTTCGTCCGGGCACGTTCAAACCAGACCTTGGCCACGTTTGGATCATAGCCCCGGGGGAGCCTCACCGCAGCTTGCACAACTGGAACGGCGCGCTGGGGGGCAGCAGAGAAGGCTCGTGCGACTTGGCAGTTCACCCCTCCGGCACCCACTAGGTGCCGCGTCAGCACCTGGAGACGATCACCACTCTCGCGATCATAAACGTCCAGGGCGAGGGGATCCGAGGTAGCGCTGACACTGCGTAGATCAGCGTTCACGCAAAGCTCCGCCCCCGCCGTTTCGGCCTTGCACGCCAGGTGGCGAAGAAGCGCCGACCGCTCGATGATGAGATCGGGGTGATCCAAAGTCACGGTAGCCCGGAAGCTGCCGGCGTTAACCTCCATGGCCCCGGTCTTGTGGACGACCACTCCAGTTGGAAACTCGCCGACAACAGAGCGCAATCGGTCCGTAACAATCCAGGTTCGCTTCGGTTGTTCCGGAACCGCCTTTCTCTCCAGAACCAGGACCCTCCTCCCGCCGAGTGCCAGCTTCTCTGCGGCCATGAGCCCGGCGCAGGAAGCCCCTGAGATCACAACATCATACTGCCCACATTTCATTCGTCGTCCCACATAGCCCGTCACCGGCCCTCCAAGTCGGGGGTCTCTGTCAGTCGGTCATCCAATGCCCAGTCCGCGACAGTGGACCGCGCCGATATGCAGGTAAAGCGAATCAAGGTGTGGGGTACAGATCGAGAGGATGAATCCTTATCATCCTAGATCGTTGGAACGCCTCGTTCAAGGGGTTGACAAACGGGTGCGGGCAAGATCTTTCCGATCTATCCGCATATCACTCGGAGTGACTCTGCCGGGGGGGGAGGCACGTAAGGCGACCCTCCCCTCCCTCCAGCTGCACTACTGGGCCTCCTTCACAGGCGCCCGTTTATGCTTCTCCCACCGGCCCCTGAACGTGATCCACCATGAGAAGAACAGGAGTTTCAAGTCCAGCAAAGGGCTCATCTTGCGCATGTAGAGCACGTCGTAGCGCAAGTGATCCCGCTCATCACTCAATTGATTTGAGTAGATGGCAGCCAAGCTGGTGAGTCCAGGTCGCACCGCCAACCGCCTTCCGAATTGAGGATCCTTCTGCGAAGCTGCTTCAAATGAATTGACGTTATACGGACGCGGCCCAACGAAGCTCATTTCCCCACGTAGAATATTGATGATCTGTGGCAACTCATCGAACCCCGTCTTCCGTAGGATCGCGCCCACCTTCGTGATCCTCGGATCGTTCTGCACCGTTCCGTACATCCCAACCGCATCGGCACCCACCACCATCGTGCGGAATTTCAGCGCCGTGAATACCCGACCGTACCTGCCCATCCGTCTGGCACGATAAAAGATCGGACGGCCGTCGGTGATCCAGATCGCCAACGGAATGACGGTCCACAGGACCAGCCACAACGGGAAGAGTATCATGTGGGCCCCGAGCAGGATGGCCAAATCGAAGGGTCGCTTGTACCAACCCCTTGACTCACTCACTTCCATCACTTGGCTCCCGGAGGCGGATGGATCTTCGGCTATCAGTCGGATAACCCGCTCCTCTGTCCCTCCTGGTGCGGGGTCGGTGGGAAAGCTTCACTCCAACATTCCACGGATCAAGTCCGGCCAATGGTCCAAGGGGTTTTGATGATGCTCCACTCTCTTGATGTCGAGCCAGTGCCCTTCGTGTCGGTACGTGGCCGTTCTCCAATTGCGTTTGGTCAGCATACGTATAAGATCAGGCAGGCCGAACTTCCCTTCACTTGTGATCAGTTCAAGCACCTCAGATCCGAACACTTAAGCCCCCATGCTCACGAGGTGCTGGTATCCGGCTTCCCGATACACTCGGTTATAACTCCCTCCGGACTCACCTCGAGAATGCGGAAGTGGATCTTGATCTGTCTCTCATATACTCCAATCATCCCCACTACGCGACGCTCGCGATGGAAATCCACGAATTGGCTGGAGTCCAGATCTGTCAAGAGGTCGCCGCTTACAACCAGCAGGAGCTCCTCCGAGGTCTCCGAAAGTCTCATCCTGATCTCGGCGTTCGACCTCGAAACCCGCCAATCGCAGGCGTCGGCGGAGCGGGGCTTTGCGGAGGAGCGTCTCGGACAACTAGGAGTGGAGTCTTCGACTGCCGAGGATTCGCTCAAAGCGTTCCTGGTCGAAAACCGGCAGTTTGCCAACTCCCCTCGACTCACCTTTGGGCATGATCGTGTACAGCGTCAGGTAGTCATGATGACGTGACCCCCTGAAACGAGACCAAAGTTGATGTTAGGATGCGGCTTTGGTCGCAGCTATCAGGGAGGAGGTCAGAATGAGTAGGAGACGACACACGCCGGAGCAGATCATCACGGCATTGAGAGAGGCGGAGGTGGGTCTGGCGAACGGCAAAACGGTGGCGATGGTGAGCCGGGAGTTGGGGATCAGCGAGCAGACGTACTACCGGTGGAGGCAGGAGTTCGGGGGGATGAAGGTGGATCAAGCTCGACGCTTCAAGGAGCTGGAGAAGGAGAACGCACGGTTAAAGCGAGCGGTGGCGAACCTGACGGTGGACAAGCTGATCCTGGAGGAAGCGACCAAGGGAAACTTCTGAGCCCCGAGCGCCGACGCAGGTGCGTGATGCATGTACGTCAGCGACTCGGGGCGAGTGAACGTCACGCGTGTCACGTACTGGGTCAGCCGCGCTCGACGCAGCGCCGGGTGAAGAAGCTACCTGGCGACGAGGAGGCGCTACGCACGGACGTGATACGGTTGGCGAGCCGGTTCGGCAGGTACGGGTATCGCCAGATCACGAACCTGCTGCGTATCGAGGGCTGGGAGGTGAACCACAAGCGTGTGGAGCGTATCTGGAGGCAGGAGGGGCTGAAAGTGCCCAGACGGCAACCGAAACGGGGTCGGTTGTGGCTCAACGATGGCTCGTGCATCCGGCTCAGGCCACTGCACAAGAATCACGTGTGGTCCTCGACTTCGTAAGCACGAGGACCCATGACGGCCGTGCGCTGAAGCTTCTGACCGTGCTCGACGAGTACACGCGGCAGTGTCTGGCGATCAAGGTCGGTCGAAAGACTCGAGCTCACGACGTTCTCGAGGTGCTCACCGATCTCTTCGCTCGGCACGGTCCGCCCGAGCATCTGCGCTCGGACAACGGGCCAGAGTTCACGGCGAAACTGGTGCGGAGATGGCTGGCCAGGCTGCGGGTCCAGACCCTCTACATCGCGCCGGGCAGTCCGTGGGAGAACGGCTACAACGAGAGCTTCAACGGCAAACTGAGAGACGAGTTCTTGAACGGAGAGATCTTCTACACACTGCCCGAGGCAACGGTACTCGTCGAGCAGTGGAGGCGGCTGTACAATACCGTCCGACCCCATCGTGCCCACGGCGGACTACCCCCCGCCCCAGAGACGATAAAACCATCGCCCTGGTTCCTCAGGATGCCCCAACTCCAGGGACCACCGATGGCTCGGGGTCTAACATAGGAAGTGGTACCGCAACTGGGGGCACCTCAGTTGGTCGGTGCTGCAATGGACCGCCGACGGAATAGAATCGAGTGCGAGGGCGACACCAGCCGTTTCTCAGAGGGTTACGTTATTGACTCGGAACGACTTGCGCCAGGCCACTTCCCATGAGACACATAGGTGTTCTCTGGCGGGCTTCCCGCCCCAGCCTGGCCTGCGGCTACGATTTCACGCCGCCACCGCCGCAACCACCCCGAGCAACTTCTCGGCGGTCTGATCCCAAGAGAAGCCCGATGCCCAAAGGCGGCCAGCCTTCATATGCTGCATCCCGGAGCCGACGACGGCCTCCGTCACCGCCCGTACCCACTCTTCCTTATTCCCAGGATCCACGAGCCTACCGGCGTCCCCGACGGCTTCCGGTATCGCCGTCAAACTCGAAGCGATCACCGGACAGCCGCACGCCATGGCTTCGAGCGGTGGAATCCCGAACCCCTCGTATTTCGAGGGAAACAGGAGGGCGTCAGCCGTACAGTACAACTCACGGAGATACTCATCCCTCAGGAACCCGAGGCCGACCACGGCGTCCTCCACACCCAACGCGCCAGCCCTCCGGTAAAGGTCCCGGAGTCCACGTCCCGCCGCCCCGACCATGATGAGTCTCAGGTCGGGCTGAACTCGCCGGACTTCCGCAAGCACCTCGACCGCCAACTCCAGGTTCTTGTGCGCCTTGGCCGGCCCAACCGTCAGCAGGAACGGGCGCAACCCTCCCCAACGGTGCCGAGCATCCTCACGCTCCCCTTCCTCCAGGGGGCGGAAGACCTCACTCAAGCCCGGCGTGATGACCGAGAGCTTACCGGCCGTGTTCGGTTTCCAGCGGATAATATCATCACGGCAGTGTTGTGATATCGTAACGAGGCGACTGGCTTTCTGAAGCGCCGATCTCATCAAGAAGCTCCCGGGAATTCTCACTCGCAGCGGGAACCCAGACGGAAAGCGAAAATGGATCAGATCATATACGATCACCACCGAACGGGCGGGGTGGCCGAGAATCGGAGCATCGTAGTGGGGAAAGAGACAAACGTCTACCCTCTTGCTCAGCCCGGAAAAGACGCGGGGCCACGCGATCTGCCGGACGATGGAATAGGCTGAACCCGGCCACCGAACTACGGTGCCAATACCACGAGGGTCCACCTTGGGAAGCCACCTCGCAATCTCAGAACGAGATCCCAGAAAGTGGATCCCGCCAACACGGGAGTCCGCGAGCCACCGCTGACTGACCTCACGGATAAACCGGCCGATACCACCCGCGTTCAACAGTCGCGCGTCTATTAGAATCTTCATGTTCCCTCCGATCAACGCTCCACCATACCCTGGACAACCGCAGCGGCACGAGGCCAGTCCAGGCGGGCGCTGTAACGCATCAACATGATGAGCCGTGTCACGTAAAAACGCGCCAAGAAGGGGATCCGGACCAAGGGGCCGAAATGGCGCCTCATGACGCGCCTTCGGTTTCTGTCTCGGAGGCCAATTTTGTAGGGAGCAGGATCGTCTTCGAGGCGAGGCGTATGATGAAGAGCCCTCGCCCTGGGCTCGAAAAGAATCCGATAGCCGGCACGCCTGAGCCTCACACAGAACTCGGCATCTTCCACGTAGGCAAAAAAATCTTCAGCAAAAGTTCCGACGTCTCGAATCGCCCAGGCTGAGATGAGACACACGCATCCGGTTGCGAAGGATATCTCCTCCGGTTTCGTCAGATTTTCGGCGGGGCGTGGGGCTCTGTGCACACCGAGCCCACGGAGTCGGCTAAATTGGCCACCCGCGTACCATCCAGTTTCGGGATCATCGTGATACCCGATGAACGGTGCCACGATCGCGACATCCTTTCCAGACTCTGCCGCATCCACGAGGCGACCAATAGCACCGGGCAGCACGACCGCATCATTGTTCACGACGAGGACATAATCTGCGCCGTGAGCCAGGGCCCATTCGATGCCTCGGTTGTTTGCGACGCCGTAACCCAGATTTCGTCCCATCTGGAGGTAGGGGATGGTGGGGAAGCGAGCATGCAGCCGTTCGCCGGAGCCGTCTGGAGAGCCGTTGTCGATGAGTAGGATGCGCAGGCGCGAATATTGGGAGCACTCGAGCGAGTCGATACACTCGCTGGTGAGCTCTTCCGCGGACCAGTTCAAGACGACCGCCACGACGCTTGCGAGGTCAGTCGTAACAAGGGGTTGGGGGGAGAATTGCGTCTCGTTCATAGGCAATTAGTTTTGATAACCTTTTCGATTGGGTACGTCCAAGAAAAGACCCCTGCCAGAGCGCGTTCGAGCAAAATATATGGTGGGGGCTAGGGATTCGAAACACTCCCCTCTTCCGCAGTTCCAAGCCGGAGGGCTCGGGATGAAATCGCCAATGGCCTCACTTCGGGTTGCACTGGTTCACGACTGGCTTGTGACCTATGCAGGTGGAGAACGGGTCCTGGAGCACACCCTAAAGGTGTTTCCCCAAGCCGACGTCTATACCCTCGTGGACTTTCTGGACCCGGAGGACCGACGGTTTCTCGAGGGGCGGCCCACGCACCACTCCTTCCTGCAGCGGATGCCCTTCGCCAGGAGGCACTATAGAAGCTACCTACCGTTCATGCCATTTGCCATCGAGCAGTTCGATCTCCGTGAGTATGACCTCGTGATTTCGAATTCGCATGCGGTTGCGAAGGGAGCGCTAACGGGTCCGGAGCAGCTACACGTCTGCATTTGCCTTTCCCCAATCCGGTATGCATGGGATCTCCAGGATCAGTACCTGAAGGAGGCGGGCCTCGACCGTGGGCTACGCGGGATACTCGCCCGGAGCCTTCTCCACAGGATCAGGATCTGGGACGCCAGGACAGCGAACGGCGTGGACCACTTCATCGCGATCTCCGAGTTCATCTCGAGCAGGATCACCAAAGCGTACGGACGCAACTCAACGGTGATCTACCCACCGGTTGACATATCATCATTCGTACCGGGTGAGGAGGCCGCTCGAGGTGACTTCTACGTTACGGCGGGACGCCTGGCACCCTACAAACGAGTCGGGCTCCTGGTGGAGGCGTTTCGAGAGATGCCTGAGCGGCGACTTGTGGTGATCGGCGATGGCCCGATGCGTAAGCAGCTCCTGAAGGATCTCCCTTCGAATGTCCGCTACCTTGGCCGACAGCCATTCTCAGTATTGTTGAGTCACTTACAAACTGCCCGCGGTTTCATATTCGCAGCCGAAGAGGATTTTGGGATCGCTCCCCTCGAAGCTCAGGCCTGCGGCACACCGGTCGTGGCCTATGGACGAGGCGGGGCTCTGGAGACGATACGGGGTCTCGATGATCCGGCACCGTCTGGTGTCTTCTTCAAGGAGCAGTCGGTAACTTCGTTGCGGGAAGCGATCCAAACGCTGGAAGAGGATCCGGGGCGAGTCTGTGCCGCGAACTGCAGGCGCAATGCTGAGCGCTTTGGTCCCGAACGCTTCCATGAAGAGCTGGGCGGATTCATGGAAGCAGCCTGGGAGGAGTTCTCGGCGTCACTCTCGCGTCCGTGACGAGGCCTCGATCGTCGCCTGTTCAATCATCGTTCGGAGCGTCTCCTCGAGTCCCACTTTCGGACCCCAGCCAGTTTCACCCACCAACCTACCATTGTCTCCAACCAAGTGCGGGATGTCTGCTGGTCGCTCGAGAGCGGGGTCCCGCCGAACCCGCACATCGGCATCCGCCAACTCCGCGATGAGGCTCACAACTTCCGCTAGGCGGCGTCCGACCCCGGAACTCACGTTGAAGATGCCACCCAGGTCGTCGCGCTCCAGGAGTGCGACGTAGGCCTCCACCACGTCGGCGACGTCGAGAAAGTCACGAACAGGTTCGAGGTTCCCCGACCGAACCACGCCCTCACCTGCCGCCTTTGCCCTGGTGATTCGATTGACGTAAGCCGGGACAAAATATTGTCCATCCTGACCCGCGCCCGTGTGGTTGGTGGTTCGCGCGATCACGACGGGCAGGCCTGTACGAGACGATGTCTCGAGACATGCGAGTTCAGCCCCACGCTTGGATGCAGCGTAAGGTGAAGAGGGGTTGACCGGATCGGTCTCTCGCCGAGGCCTCGGCTCACCGGCTCCGTATACCTCAATCGAGGAGGCCAGAAGAAAACGAGTCAGCGTCGAACGGCCACCGCTGGCTTTCGTGACTTCATCGAGGATTCGTGCGGTTCCCGCAGCGTTGATCTCCCAAGCCAGGCCCGGATCAATCCTCGCGACGCTGCCGGATGCCACTGCGGCGAGATGCACCACAGCATCAGGGTGGGCGCCGAGGGCTCTGCGGATCGACGACGCGCTCCGCAGGTCCAGTGGCACGGCCGTGATGCCCGGGCCAGCCAGGGGAGCTACGTCGTCGCCGGGAAGATGCGCTGCGATCACCGTGTGATCTCTTCGCAGGAGAAAAGGGACGAGCTTTTGGCCAACGAAGCCATTGGAACCGGTGACTAAGACCCTCATGCCTCTAGGTCAGCTGACCCGTTCAATGTCCGCCTCCACCATACCCCGAATCATCTCCTCGAAAGTGCATTGGGGTTCCCAACCGAGGTCCCGGTGCGCTTTGCTCGCATCCGCGATCAGGAGATCCACTTCTGCAGGGCGGAAAAGGGAAGAATCAGTGACCACGTGGTCTTCCCAGGCCAGGCCCACGTGTTGGAACGCGACGTGTACGAGATCCAACACCGAGTGGGCCGCGCCCGATCCGATGACGTAATCACCAGGCTCGTCAGCTTGTAGCATCGACCACATGGCTCGAACGTAGTCGGGGGCGAACCCCCAATCACGACATGCTTCGAGGTTCCCGAGGCGGAGTTCGTTGGCGAGGCCCAGTTTGATTCGTGCTACGCCATCCGTGATCTTTCGAGTGACGAATTCAAGCCCCCTACGAGGCGATTCGTGGTTGAAAAGGATGCCGCTCACTGCAAACAGGCCGTATGACTCACGGTAGTTTACCGTGATATGATGACCGTAGACCTTCGCAACGCCATATGGTGACCGCGGGTAGAAAGGCGTTGTCTCTGATTGCGGCGTCTCCACCACCTTACCGAACATCTCGGATGAGCTGGCTTGGTAGAACCGGGCTTCCGGCGCGGTCATCCGCACGGCCTCCAAGATCCGTGTGACCCCGAGGGCGGTGAACTCGCCCGTGAGCACCGGCTGCTGCCAGCTCGTTGGTACAAAGCTTTGCGCCGCGAGGTTGTATACCTCATCCGGCTTCGACTCCCCCACAACCTGAGTGAGAGAGTGCTGGTCTAGAAGGTCCGCTGACACGATCTCGACCTGTCCGTTTAGGTGGGCGATTCTCTCGTACGAATGGTGGGACGTTCTTCGAACAACCCCAACCACCCGGTATCCCTTCTCGAGAAGGAACTCAGCTAGATAGGACCCATCTTGACCCGTTATTCCAGTAATGAGCGCGGTCGGCACGAAACTCCTCGTCGATTCGTTTTTTCACCTTCTTGGGGGACCCGATTCGGGGGGCGGATCAGTCGTTCTAGTCCGCCTGGCAGCCCAACATGGCAGTTCAATGGCGCGATTGGACAGTTTTGTGAATTGGAGCCCGACTTCCAGGAAAGCGAGATCCGAAAGAGTGCAGAGTGCTTTGGGCGAGAGCGGCTTCGAAGCGAGTACCTGGAGATCGTAAGCCGAGAATCAGGTTTGGATCTGAGCTGAGCGCCTTCGGCGCGGTCCGGCGCAAGAGACGTCCTCTTCAGTGCGCTCCCCCCCCCAAAAAAACCACCCGTCCAGTCCTGAGCAGGATCTCAAGATCACCTATGACCGACCACCTCCGAATATATTCCAACTCCATATCCGCACGCTTCGGGTAAGCGACGTCGCTGCGACCACCGACCGCCCACTTGCCGGTCATTCCGGGCCTTAGCGAGAGGAAGAGCGACGACAGTCCCTCGTAATGCAAGAGCTCCTCAGGCACGATGGGTCGCGGCCCCACCAGCGACATGTCGCCCTTCAAGACATTCCAAAGCTGGGGGAGCTCATCAAGGCTCGTCTTGCGTAAGAATCGACCCGACTTCGTGATCCGCGGATCCTGACCGTCCGGCAACTTGTAATCATTGGCCAGATACAGATCATACAGATCCTGGCGGGTCCGAAGCAGATCCTCAGCGTCGCTCCTCATGGTCCTGAACTTCAAACATCGAAAGAGCTTCCCCCCACGCCCCAACCGATCTTGTGCGAACAAAGCTCCACCCTCGGATTCCTGTCGAACCCACAGAGCCAGGCCTACAATGATCGGACTCATGATGATGAGCCCGATCATTGAAATTATGATGTCGATGAGGCGTTTCGCCAACAACTGAGGCGCCTTGAGGCTTGGAGCAGTCAACTCGACGACGCGCACGCCATCGATAAGAACGGACCTCGGCACGATACCCGTGGTTCTGGGCGTCGTGAGAAGCCTGCAACCGTGTGCAAGAGACACATCGACGATCTCGGAGTAGGATGTCCCTGGAAACTTCCCGATCATCGCCACCGTATCCACGCCCTGCGAATCGATCGCTGCGGCCAGAGAGGGACCAAAGTCGTTCCCGAGCTGGACTGGAAATGTTTCCACCACTTTAAATCCGGGCCCGGAGCGAAACATCGCCTCGACGTCAGAGTGGTCGCCCATGCTCGGCCTTCTCCCGAAAATCACGATCGTCCGTGCCGGAGGGGGCCCGGTCCAGAAGACCGCGGCGATCCGATCAAGGATCAAGCGGAAAACTGTCAGAGTCACGCCGAACACCAACGCAGTGGCAACCACTTGAAGCAGAACTTGAAAGAAGGGCTCAGTCCGAAAAGAACTGTACAAAGTCAACAACACTGCGAAGCCCACTCCGGCGAACAATCGAGACGGGCTTCGGCGGGCATCCCCAGGGCCATACGATCCCGAGAGCGTCATGCCGATGATCAGTGCAACAATGAACTGTCCCACATGGAGGTATCCTGGGGGGAACACCATGTTGGCAAACGCAGACGAGATACCAAAGCCAGAAAGTTCTCCGGCCCACGCCGCTCTCACCGCAGATCGGAGAAGTACGAACGCCGTTATGTCAGCGGCGAGCAGTGCTGCGACCCGAAAAGCACTACGGCTCCAATGTAGGAAGATATTCCTGCCCGGCGATTGAGACCGTCCAGAAACCGTTGGCGTCTCCACAGCTCCGTCGGGAAGACCAGATACCGCCTTGGACGACATGCGAGTGGCGCCCTCCGATACTTGCACCAGATCTTCTAATGGGGCCGTCATGTCTCGAGGAAACTCATGCAGTTGTCGGTGATGAGGGAGGGTTTCCATCCTTTTGTTCCAAGCAAAGTAACCCCTTGTTCCCAAGCAAAGTAACCCCACGGGTGACGGGCTCCAGATGTTACCCACCGAACACGCAACTCCTGGGGGCCGGAAGTTCGTTGGCAGGACCACTCCATCGCGCTACAGTTGTGACTTACCCCGGCCCTCAAAACGCTTATTTTTAGCCTAGAGTGCTCCAAAGCCTCGCTCCAGGGTAAGGCCGAAGCGGAGCGACAAGGAGAAGCGTCCCTCACTCGAGCCGTCCATGTGGCCGGCGTTCGAGATGAAGCTTCGGCCCAGATCCCACTCCAGGAAGACCTCACTGCGGGGCTGATAACGTCCCTGCAACGCCACACGCTTGGTGGTCTCCATCACCCCGTGGAAGATCCCGGGGAGACCCACCTGTGGCCCTGAGGGAATCCGGTAATCGCCCTCCCCCTTGCGCTGAAATTGAAGCACGGGGGAAACACGCAGGCCCCGAATGGAGGGATAAAAGTCGGCCCGCAAGGTGAGACGGTCGTAGTCCGACCATGGATCCCCAAGCCCCCGATCCAGGTGCATCCATACCTCGGTAAGTGCACCGGAGCGGTACGACCACGCGGTGACCCTGCGGTAGTCGAAGCCGAACTCGAGGCGATCGGATACACCCAGATAACGTCCGCCGAGGCTCAGCTGATACGAGGTGGCCTCGATGGGCCGGTTCGACACCCCGGTGCGTGGGTTGAGGTCGAAATCGTCGAGGGCGAACTCTCCGTAGACCGTACCCTGGCCCACGCGTGCCCAGAACATCGCGTTCAACATCAGGTTTCCCGAGATCTCCGTCCGGTTATTGTTGGCGTTGTGGTCGAAGAAGATGAACTCCAGCGGGTTGAACAGCCGTAGCACGGCGACCTCTCCCGAGTAGAGCGCGGACTCGCCTAATGACACCCAAAAGTTTCCGCGGCGGTAGTCGAGCCGGTTGCCCACGATGTAGCGCTGTCGACCGTCGACCGACTCCAGCTCGCCCGCCATGAAGCGGAAGGTGAGGCTTCCTCTGCCCAGGTCGAGTCCGATCTGGGGATACGACGTCGGGTTGGTCCCCATCATCATGCCGGTCTGGCCGATGGGCCCCCAGTTCCGCTTGAATCGGCCGACCCAGATGTTGCCCCACGGATAGGCCAAGGTCAGGTAGGCGTTGTCCGTACGTCCGAAGGCCTTGAAACCTCCTGGATTCTGGCCGTCCGGATCTCCGTGCGTTTTCTTATACCAGGTGTCCCAGTGGAGCCTCGTCTCCACAGCGACGTTATAGGTCTCCAGCCAGAGCCCGCCCGCCCAGGACCACCAGGCACGATCGCTCAACCCTTCATTGGCGGAGGTGCGGTAGGGCATCAGGGGATCACGGCGTCGGCTGTCCGAGGCGGTCGCTCCCAGAAGGAATTGGAGGCCCACTCGCTGCCCCGCCGCCTCATCTTCCGGTTCCGAGAGGCGGCTGAGCTGAGGGGCGAGTTCGCCCCTCAGCATACGGACCCAACCGGCTACCGGCTCTCGAAGCGTATCCGCGTCGACGTCGACGAGCTCTGCGGCCACGTCGATCCTGCGGTACGGCTGAGCCAATGGATTCAGTCCCGGCAGGTACGCTCTGCTCCGAAGCCGCTCGATGGCCTCGTAGGTCCACGAGTCCATCGAGAGAATTCTCGATCCGATCCGGCCGGGGTCCTGTGCCAAGGCCGAAGGCGGAGCAAAGAGAAGAGGGGGAAGGAGGAGGAGGATTCTCAGGAAAACGAGGCGTACGGTCGACGAACACATTCGATCACGGCCCCGCGGCGCCAATGTACCCTTCTTTCTCCAGATGGAGAAAGATCTGGTGAGCCGCTTCCTCGGGTGAGATGTCGGTCGTATCGATGCGGACGGCGGGATGTTTGGGCACCTCGTATGGATCGGAGATCCCGGTGAACTCTTTGATGATACCAGCGCGCGCCTTGGCGTAGAGTCCTTTACGGTCCCGCTGCTCACAGACTTCGAGGGGAGTTGAGATGTGGACGAGAATGTATCCTCCCAAGGCGGAAATCAGCTTACGATTCTTTTTTCGGATTGCGGTATACGGCGCGATCGGAGCACAGATCGCGATCCCGCCCGCCTTCGTGATTTCCGACGCGACGTACCCGATGCGGCGGATGTTCAGGTCCCTGTGCTCTTTGCTGAAGCCGAGCTCCGAAGAGAGGTTCTTGCGCACGAAATCGCCATCCAGAAGTGTGACGGGCCGGCCGCCCATCTCCAGCAGCTTGACCCGGAGGACGTTGGCGACCGTCGACTTTCCCGCCCCTGAAAGCCCAGTGAAGAAAACCGTGAATCCCTGGCGGTGCCGGGGCGGATGGCTCTTACGTAACTCCCGCTCCACGTCCGGAAAGGTGAACCAGTCCGGAATGTCCCGACCGTCCGCCAAGCGCTCACGAAGCTCGGTGCCCGAAATGGACTTCGGCTCGACGCCCTCCGGCACGTCGTCGATGGGCATGTACTCGGCACGGTTCTGGACGTAGACCATGAGTCGGAACGGGACCATGTGGATGCCCAGCTCCTCCTCGTGCTCGCTCATCAACTCCTGCGCGTCGTACGGCCCGTAAAACGGCGTCCCGGACGAGTCGTCCCCGGGGCCGGCATGATCCCTCCCCACGATCAAATGGGTGCAACCATGGTTCTTCCGGATGATGGCATGCCAGAGCGCCTCCTTCGGTCCCGCCATCCGCATCGCCAGATTGAGCAGCGCAAGTTTGGCCGTGAACTGAGGGTAGGTACCCAGGAGCGCCTCATAACACCGAACCCGTGTGAAGTGGTCCACGTCGCCGGGTTTGGTCATGCCTACGACGGGATGGATCAGGAGATTTGCGCCGACCTCCTTCGAGGCCCTGAGCGTCAGCTCCTGATGGGCACGGTGCATGGGGTTTCGGGTCTGGAACGCGACGATCTTCCGCCATCCCAACCGTGCAAAGCCGTGACGGAGCTCCAGCGGTGTGCTGCGAAGCGCGCGGAAGTCGTAGTGGCTGGGGCCTTGGACACCCTCGACGCGGCCCCCCAAGTACACGGGGTTCGACCGCTCCAACAGGTATGCGGCGCCGGGATGCTCCGGATTCGCCGTACCGAACACCTGTTCGGCCTCCTGCACCCGGTTGGGACGCCAGATCTCTTCGACGTGGAGCGCCGCAAGCATGACACCTTCAGGGTCACGAAGAGCGACCGTGGATCCGGATTCGAGTCCGTCCACGAACGCTTCGTCGACATCCAGGGTGATGGGAATCGGCCAGAGGGTTCCGTCCGCCAACCGCATCTTCTCACACACGCTCCCGTATTCGGTCGCCGTCATGAATCCGCTGAGAGGCGAAAATCCGCCGCTCATGAGCAACTCGAGGTCGCACATTTGGCGGGCCGTAAGGTCCCAGGAGGGCCAATCCCGTGAGGCCTCCTGGAGCTCGGAGGCGCGCTCCGGTTCTACGATCAGTTGTGTGAGCTCACCGCCGTGAGGGGCAATCAGATGCTCGGTCATAACATTACAGCGGGCACACAGCCCGCGAGAAGATCAGCATAGGGAGAGTGCTTCAGGTCGGGTGGGTGGGGAACGTGAAACCTTCGGTGAAGAAGCTACCAATCACCGGCTTCGGGTCAAGGATTCCGCGAGAGTCCGTCCGCTTCGTCCCGCACGCCGGATCTCGCCGCGTGCGTTTCGACGGGAGCTACCTCCGGAGGATCTGGAGCCAATATTAAACAAATGTTTCTTCTTCGTAGATCCGAATCTGGCAGGAAAAGTGCCTTTGCCACTTCAACACATACTGCAGAAAGCTAAGTAATATAGCCACATTCGGAGAACGAGGAGCTCGCTGGGTTTGTTGAAGTGAGACCCATCACCTACATTGTCCGCCCAAACAAATTTTTCCAACGACTCGACCCGAGTTTGGCATGCTGAAAGTACTTGCCACCGTCGTCGTAGGCTGGGTGCTTAACCTCCCTAGCACAACGCTCGGGCAAGTCACGAACCCCTCGGTCGATCCGGGAGAAACGATTGAGCTTCGTATCGGCGGGGCCGTTCGCAGCGGAGGGCTCTTCAATTTGGATCGGACCGTGACTATTTCGGGACTCGTGGCCATGGCGGGAGGGCTCACGCCCCAGGCCCAGGGGGACAAGGTGTGGGTGTTCCGAGATGGGAAGATCATCACGACCATCCTAGGGGGGACAACTCTGATTGCAGACTCCCCGATCCGATCGGGTGATCAACTCTTCGTCGTCTGGGCAAGCGCCGTTCCCGAGCGAAGTTCGACCGGCCGGAACGTTGGTCTCGTCGGAATATTCCTGGCGGCAACAGCTGCCATCGTCGCCTTTGGCGTCAACTAGGTCGAATGGCATGGACATGGACCGAGCTCCGCCGCCGATCAACGGCGCCCACCCAGACGACGGGATCAACGTCAAGGAGTTCTGGAACCTCCTGGTCCGGAGCTGGCTCCTCATCGCCGCAGCGATCGGCACCGTAGCCGGAGGAACGCTGGCGTATACGTTCTGGGCTATACCAGTGCCGGTGAGTCCCAGAGGGCTGCTCAACCTGTTGCTTGGGCTAGTGCTCGGACTGGTGGCGGGGGTCGGTGTGGCGTTCATAAGGGAGCGCCTGGACGATAGGGTCCATACGGGAGATGATCTGCGCAAAGCGAGTGGGGGCGTGACGGTAATAAGCGTGGTTCCTCGGATTCGCTGTGAACCTGGCCACCGTGGACGATCGCCCCGCAGGTGGCGCAGGACCCAGCGAATCGGCGACCACCTCGTGGCCGGTCTGGATCCGAAGAGTTGGGCATCCGAGGCCTACCGAGGACTTCGCACCAATATCATGTTCGCGAACCCGGATCGGCCGCCCACCACGCTGGTCTTCACCAGTGCGCTCCCAAGGGACGGCAAGTCCACCTGCGCTACGAACTTGGCGATCACACTCGCCCAACTGGGGCGTCGTGCCCTTCTCGTGGACGCGGACATGCGGCACGGCTGTCTGAACGATGTCTTCGACGTACCCCGGGATCCGGGTCTTTCTGAGATCCTGGCGGGAGAAAACTACTCCAACGAGGCGATTCGTACAGTTGACCTCGAAGAGAGCGGCATCCTCTTCTTCATGCCCACGGGCACACTGCCTCCCAACCCAACCGAACTGCTCGGTTCAGCGCGCATGAAGGGGTTGTTGAAGAGTCTGAAAGCTCAGTTCGATGCCGTCATCCTCGACTGTCCGGCTCTCATGGCGGTGACCGATGCTGCCATACTCGGAACCTACGCTGACGGGACTTTATTGGTCGCTCGCGCCAACGTCACGGAGAAGGGAGCGATCACACACTGTATGGAACAACTGAGACAGGTCCGAGCTCCCGTCCTCGGAGTAATTCTCAACGATGTGGATCCCAAGCGGGACAGTCGGTATGGTGAGCCGTACGGATTGTACGAGGCGTACAGTAAGAACCCTCGCCAAAACATAACCAGACGAGCGAGCGACGAGAGGTGGGGAGCCTCCCATCAATCCCGGCCGCCTAAGTCACCCCGGCCGCCTCGCCATCCCAGCCGCCTCGTCACCCCAGCTGCCTCGTCACCCCAATCGCCTCGCCATCCCAGCCGCCTCGTCACCCCAGCTGCCTCGTCACCCCAATCGCCTCGCCACCCCAGCCACCTCGTCACCCCAACCCGCTCGTCACCCAGCGGCTAGGACCTCGTAGTACGCCACCACATCGTCGATAATCTGATCGATCGTCTTCTCGGGCTCCCACCCGAGCAGTCCGCGAATCTTGCCGATGTCCGGCTGCCTACGTTCCATGTCCTCGAAGCCTTCGCCGTAGGCCTCGTCGTACGGCACCACCACGATCTCTGACCTCGATCCGAGTCGATCCTTCACACGCTCCGCCAGCTCCATGATCGTAATCTCGTGCTCGTTGCCGATGTTGAAGGCCTGCCCAACGGCGCCGGGTGTGTCGAGGAGGCCGAGAACAGCCCGTACCGAATCTTCCACGTGGCAGAACGAACGCCGCTGATCCCCGGTGCCGTAGACCGTGATGGGATCTCCCGTCAGAGCCTGCGTCACGAACGTCGGAACCACCATGCCCCATTCCCCGCTCTGCCTCGGCCCCACGGTGTTGAAGAACCGCCCCAGAATTACCGGCAATCCTTTTTCCTGGTGGTACGCCAACGCGAGGAACTCGTCCAAGGCCTTGGTGCACGCGTAGGACCAACGCCGGTGTGACGTGCTTCCCATCACCCGATCATGCTCTTCATGGAGTTGGTCGCCACCTTTCCCGTAGATCTCGGATGTCGAGGCTACGTAAAGCGGCGTCCCCTGCTTGTCACAACAATCCAGGACGATCTCCGTTCCCCGGACGTTGGTCGTGATGGTCTCGACGGGAGAGTCGATGATCTTTCGGACTCCCACCGCGGCGGCCAGATGGACGACACGATCGACCTGGTCGACCGTGTCGCTCATCATCGGGTGGTTCAGAATGGAATCGACAATCAGGTGGAGCGAGGGGTGGTCACGGACCTCGGCGAGGTTGTCCAGGCTGCCCGTGGACAGGTCGTCGACCACGAAGACGGTCTTTCCGGCCTCGAGCAGGCGCTCCACCAGGTGTGAACCGATGAAACCCGCACCGCCGGTGACTAGGATGGAATTAGACATCAGACTACAAACCTACACTTCAATCACAGTTCGGATCAATCCTGATTCTGATCACTCCCGATACGCCCCACTCTCAATCCGCCCGAGCCACGCCTCATTCTGCCCGTACCATCCGATCGTCTCGGCGAGTCCCTCCTCGAACTCCACGAGCGGCGCCCAGGACAGCTCCTCCTTCGCCTTCGTGGCGTCGACCGCGTAACGCCGGTCGTGACCCAAGCGATCCTCCACGAAGGTGACCAACCTCGGATCGGCCCCAGTCAGCTCGATAATCTCCTTCACGACCTGAAGGTTCGTGCGCTCTGCATCTCCCCCGAAGTTGTAGGCCTCTCCTGATCGGCCCTTCCGAAGCGCGGCGTCCAGGCCGCGGCAATGATCCCGCACGTGGATCCAGTCGCGCACGTTGAGGCCGTCGCCATAGACCGGCAGCGGCTCGCCCTTCATCGCGTTGGATACCATCAGCGGGATCAGCTTCTCGGGGAACTGGTACGGCCCGTAGTTGTTGGAGCAGCGCGTGACGACCACATCCAGCCCGTGCGTCTGGTGGTACGCCAGCGCCAGCAGGTCGCCTGAGGCTTTGGTCGCCGAATACGGCGAACGAGGCGCCAGAGGGGTGGACTCGGTGAAGAGCTCATCGTCCGAGGCCGGTGGAGCCGAGTCCGGACCGGCCGAGTCCCGCCCAGCGGAGTCCCGCCCGGCCGGGTCCCGACTGGCGGGAGCGGGAGCTCCCGGCTCTCTCCACGGTAATTCACCATACACCTCGTCGGTCGAGACTTGGACGAATCGCGGTGGGGTCGGGGCGGCCAGCGCGGCGCTCAAGAGTGTATGGGTCCCGTTGACGTTGGTCCGAACGAAGGGCGTGTCGTGCGCGATCGAGCGATCTACATGGGACTCGGCCGCAAGATTGAGGACGGCGTCCACCTCCCGGACGAGGTCGTCCACCAAGGAGGCGTCACAGATGTCGCCGTGAACGAAGTGATAACGTGGATCCGCTTGTAACCCGGCGAGGTTGTCCAGATTCCCGGCGTAGGTGAGGAGGTCCAGGTTGATCACCTCGACGTCCTCGTACTCCTCGAGGAAGTACCGCACCAGGTTGGACCCGATGAATCCGGCGCCACCGGTCACGAGCAGTTTCAAGGGTCGATCACCTCCTCGGTCCCCCTTCAGACGTCATCCTGCGGTGACGCCCCGACCTCGGGCATCCGAAGCACGGGTGCATTCTCGGCGGCCGCGACCAACTGCGTCGCGTGATACAGCGACTTGATGGTACCGGCATCGGTCCACCAGCCGCTGACTACGTGATGGCGAAGTGCACCCCACTCGAGGTAGCGGTTGTTGACGTCAGTGATCTCCAGCTCGCCCCGGCCGGAGGGCGAGAGACCGTGCACGATCTCGAAAACACGACCGTCGTAGAAGTAGCAACCGGTCACGGCCAGGTTGCTCTCAGGCTCGGACGGCTTCTCTACGATGCTCACGACCCGGTCCTCTTGCAGCTCGGCCACGCCGAAGCGCTCCGGTTCGTCGACCTCCTTGAGCAGGACCATCGCTCCCTCGGGGTCGGCCCGATAAGTGTCCACAGCCTCACGGATGGGGGTTTCGAAGATGTTGTCGCCCAGGATCACGCAGATGGGATTGCCGTCGGCGAAGTCCTCGGCGAGACCGAGGGCCTCGGCGATTCCCCCCTCTCCCTCCTGGTAGGCGTAGTTCAGCCGTCGCAACCCGAACTCTTTTCCGTTTCCCAACAGCCGAAGAAAGTCACCCGCGTGATTTCCACCCGTCACGATGAGGATGTCATCGATCCCCGCATGAACGAGCTGCTGAATGGGAAAGTAGATCATTGGCCGGTCGAATACCGGCAGAAGGTGCTTGTTGGTGACACGGGTCATGGGCAGGAGACGGCTACCCAGTCCTCCGGCGAGTACAACGCCCTTCATAAGACCTCCGAGAGGTAGGTGCGTAGTGACTCACGCCAAGGAGTCATCTCACGTCCCAGAATATGCTCGGCCTTTGAGCAGTCCAGTACGGAATACGGCGGACGCTGCGCGGGCGCACCCCAAGCGAGCGTGTTCGTGGCCGTGAGCTCGAGGTCGATTCCGGCCTCCTCCACCACCTGCCGTGCCAAATCGAGCCATGATGCCTGGCCCGCGTCGCACAGGTGGTATGTGCCTTTCAAACCCGCTTCGGCCAACTCCACGATCCCTGGAGCAAGACTGCCCGTCCACGTCGGGCAACCCACCTGGTCGTCCACCACGGTCATCGCACGGCCACGCTCACTCTGTTCCAGGACGACATCCACGAAGTCCCAGCCTCCGGGCCCGTACAGCCAACTCGTGCGGACCATCATCCAGTTGCACCCCGACACCGCGAGCACCTGCTCGCCAGCCAACTTACTGACGCCGTATGCGCTGAGGGGACTCGTTTCGTCGTCGGGACGATACGGCGTGTCGGCCCGGCCGTCGAACACGAAGTCGGTGCTCGGATATACGACCGTGGCACCGACCTGGGCGGCGGCCAACGCCACATTCCGCGTACCGTCACGGTTGACACTCATGGCTTGATCCGACTCCTCCTCGGCTCGATCCACCGCCGTGTATGCGGCGCAGTGGACGACGACCTCCGGCCTTTCCGCCCTCAAGTGCCGCTCCACCTCTCCGGGGTCGGTGACGTCGAGGGCGGATCGGGCAAATGCCCGGACATCGTGGCCTCTCTCCCCGGCAGTACGTACCACGGCGTTACCCAACAGGCCGGTCGCGCCGGTGACCAGGATCCTCAAGACAGGATCCTCAAGACAGCATCCTCGAGACAGCATCGTCGAGACGGGGTCCTCAAGAGTAGACCTTCATCAGGAGTAGACCGGCATCCAGTTTTCCCGAAAGTCCCGGAGGATTCCCGTACTGGCGGCCATGAGATTCGGATGCCGTGGTACGGGCCGATTGAAGGCGGGCGCTGAGCCGTCGGCGTGGATTACGGACCCGCCCGCCGCCCGAACCAACGCGGTACCGGCCGCGACGTCCCACTCACTCTTGGGCACGAGTGTCCAGGTTCCATCCGCCTGGCCTGCCGCGACGAGCGCCATCTTATAGGCGACGGATCCACACGGCCGTACCTCACATGGCGCCTCGTCGAGCACGTCCCACTCACCCCTTCTGATCTCGCTCCGGCTGGCCAGGATCACGGCGCCGTCGAGACCGGGAAGGCCGGTTACGGATGAGGAGCGCCCCTGGTACTCCACTCCGGTTTCCAGCGAACCGATCACCAACTCCTCGGTGACCGGATTGTAGATGCCGCCAGCAACCGGGAGACCGTCCTCTACCAGGCCCACCGAAATGCACCACTCCGGGATCCCGTCGATGAATTCGCGGGTCCCGTCGATCGGGTCCACCACCCAGACCCGCCGGCACCCGAGACGGACAGGGTCGTCGATCGACTCCTCCGAGAGCCATCCTTCTCCTTGGGCGGGGAGCACCTCCCGAAGTGCACGATCCGCCGCTTCGTCCGCCGCGGTCAGCGGGTCTCCCCGTTCACTCTTGATCTCGAACTCGATATCGCCCGGCGTGAACGGCTCAATCGCGTCCGCGGCGGCCATGATCGCGTCGTGGATCCTGGCGAGATCATCCGACCGGCTCATACACAGTCTCCTCGCAGCCCATCGATGTCATCCATGATCCTTTAAATGCTTCGTCAAGCTGCAACGCCCGCCTGCTTCAGCGCCTCCACATACAGACGCTCAACGTCCTCGGCTAGCCGTCGGATCGAAAATCGCTCGAGAACCAGCTCCCGCGCCCGTTCCCTATCCTCGGGCGACGGAGGAGATGCCAAGACGCTGTCGAGCCCGGCGGCAACCTCATCGTCCCAAGTAGAATGCACAAGGCACCCCAGCTCGCCCCCGTCGAGGATCTCCGGCACACCACCGACCGCGAGCGAAACCACGGGTGTTCCACTAGCCAAAGACTCGATCAACGAGACTGGCGTACCCTCGTCGAGGGAAGTGAGCGCCGTGACGTCGAACGCGGGAAATATCTGCGGAAGGTCCTTCCTCCAGCCGAGCCAATGTACGACGTCCTCGAGACCCTTATCGCTCACATAGGACCGCAAAGCGCGCTCCCGTTCGCCCGACCCCACCACGATCAGATGCGGTGCGGGATCCATTCGGTGGCCGAGCAGCACCATCGCATCGAACAGCAGCTCGTGATTCTTCACGGGCACCATACGGCCCACGATGCCGACGACAGGACGGTCCTGATCGATCCCCAGCTCGGCCTGAAGCCGAGAACGGGCCGCAGCTCGATCCACATCCGCGAACGGCTGGAGGTCCAGCCCGAGCGGAATCACGGTGAATCGGCCCGAAGGCGCAACGTGCAGGCCCTCGGACATCTCACGGGCCTGATCAGAAGTGAGGACAACCAGCCTGTCGGTGGCCCTCGCCAGTTGCCGCTCGACCTCCAGGAAGAACCGTGTCTTGAGCCGGGAGAAGTAGCGACCCCCGAGGACGTGCCCGTGGAACGTGTGGACGATCACGGGGACGCGGGCCACAACCGCGGCCAAACGCCCCACCGTACCCGCCTTGGCGGTGTGGGTGTGTACGATCATGGGCCGTTCGCGACGAAAAAGCCGAAGCAACGTCAGAAAAGAACGAAGGTCCCCCAACGGTGAGAGCAGCCGGGACATTCCCGTGATCTCGGTGACCTCCACGCCCCATTCCCGGGCGTAGTAGGTCATGTCTCCCTCGTCCTCGGTGATGCGGCCTGTGATCAGCCGCGTGCGAAAGCGAGTAGGGTCGAGGGCTTCGGCCAGATGTACGACATGCATGGCCGGTCCACCCGTGTTGAGCCGTGCGATGACGCGGTGAATGAGTATCGGGGGATCGCTCACCTCACTCCGGCCCACCCTTCACGATCCACGCGCCCGCCCGTGAGCCGCTCTCGTTGAAGAGAGCGGCCGTGACGTGCCGGGCGTCCACCACGACGGCAGCCCGCTCGAGAACGCGCGCGTAGTCCACGTCCGTGTGATCCGTCACGATCACCACGGCGTCGGCCTCGGTGAGGGCTTGATCCGTGAGGGCGACCGAAGACAGGTTGGCTCCGTCCTCGACCAAATCCGGCACGAAGGGATCGTGATAATTCACCTCCGCACCATCGGCGGCGAGAAGCCCGATGATATCCAGGGCCGGCGATTCCCTGACATCGTTGACGTCCCGCTTGTACGCCACGCCGAGCACGAGGATGCGCGCGCCGTTCACGGCTTTCTTGCGGGCGTTCAGGGCGGATCGGACCTTCCCCACCACGAACTCGGGCATCTCGGCGTTGATCTCCGAGGCCAGCTCGATGAAGCGGGTCCGGTAGTCGAGGGTACGCATCTTCCACGCCAGATAGTGGGGATCGACGGGGATGCAGTGCCCTCCGAGCCCGGGTCCGGGCGTGAATTTCATGAAACCGAAAGGTTTCGTGGCCGCCGCCTCGATGACCTCCCATACGTCGACGTCGAGCCGGTCGGCGATGAGCGCCACCTCGTTCACCATGGCGATATTCACGGCCCGGAAGGTGTTTTCCAGGATCTTCACCATCTCCGCCGCCTCGGTGGACGAAACCGCCACCATGGTGTCGATGAAGCGCTCGTAGACCGCTAGTCCAGCCGCAGTGCACTCCGGTGTCACCCCACCGATGACCTTCGGGGTGTTCTTCGTCTTCCATACCTGGTTTCCGGGATCCACCCGCTCGGGAGAGAAACAAAGGAAGAAGTCCTCACCTACCGTAAGTCCGGTGCCCTCCAGCGCCGGGAGGAGTACCTCCCGCGTCGTCCCCGGATACGTGGTGGACTCCAGAACCACGAGTTGCCCAGGGCGCAAGGCCGCTGCCACCGCTTCCGACGCGGCGATCACAAAGGAGACGTCCGGATCCTGCGTCTTCGACAGCGGAGTCGGCACCGAAATCGAGATGGCATCACACTCGGCAAGCCGGGCCATGTCGGTGGTGGCCTCCAGCCGTCCAGTGGCCAGAACCTCGGCCAACTCTCCCCCCGTGACGTCCTCGATGTGGCTGGCTCCCTGGTTGATGCCATCCGCGACCTCCGGATCGACATCGAAGCCCACGGCACATAGACCCGAGCGGACGATCTCCACCGACAACGGTAATCCTACGTAACCGAGACCGACCACACCCACGGTGAGGTCGCCCGAGCGGAAGTGTTCCAGGGGAGTGTTGGCCATCGTGCCTCGGGGCTGATCCCGGGTCTAGCCCGGTGTAGGAGTAATGAGCTGAAGACGCTGCAAGATGAAGATGCAGCAAGATAAGTAACCAGGCGACGAATGGTACAGGGAGATTACTAGGAAACTCCGAGCACCGTGGAGACCTCAACCAGCGCCGGCTCGACAGAGATACGCACCGCGAACACATCCAGCGCCCCCTCGCTTCTCAGGTACTCCGCCACCGCTCGGGTGTCGTCCGTACCCGCCCCTCCCCTATCGATGACGACAACCGCGCTGACACCGCATTCACCGACCGCCCTCTCGATCCCGGAGTCCCCCCCGAACAATGGGTACCCCTTGAAGCGTCCCCGCCGCCCTCCATACGTATGATCCACGACAGCGACCGGCCGAAGCGTCGGCTCCTCCACAACACGTAGGGCCCGAAACGCCAGTTCGGCCTCTTCCATTCGGCCGACGAAAGCAACCGGGGTCCCCTCGGACGACCATTTTTCTTTCACATCGTCCAAGAACCGAAAGGAAATCCGGCCGAGCACGGTCAAGGTGGTGACCTAGCCCCCTGAAACGAGACCAGGTCCAGTGTTAGAATCTGGGCGGGTCGAGACCGGGAGGAGGTCGAGATGGCAGCACGGAAGAACTACACGGCAGCGCAGATCATCAACGGGCTACGGCGGGCGGAAGTGGGGCTCGCCAACGGGAAGTCGATGAAAGAGGTGATCCGGGATCTAGGGGTGAGCGAGCAGACGTACTACCGGTGGCGGAGGGAGTACGGGGGGATGAAGACGAGTCAGGCGAAGCGTCTGAAGGAGCTCGAGAAGGAGAACCAGCGACTGAAGCGGGCGGTGGCCGATCTGACGGTGGACAACATGATCCTGAAGGAAGCGTCAAAGGGAAACTTCTAAGCCCCGAGCGGCGGAGGCGCTGTGTGGTGCGGGTCCAGCAGCGGCTCGGGGTGAGCGAGAGGCGAGCGTGCGAGGTGTTGGGCCAGGCTCGATCGACACAACGGAGGAGTCGGAAGAGAGGGGCTGATGAAGCGGCGCTACGAGCGGACGTGGTCAAGGTGGCGGGTCGGTTCGGTCGCTACGGGTACCGGATGGTTACAGGGATGTTGAGGGCGGAGGGCTGGGTGGTGAACCACAAGCGGGTGGAGCGGATCTGGAGAGAGGAGGGTCTGAAAGTGCCCAAGAAACAGCCCAAACGGGGCCGGCTCTGGTTGACGGACGGCTCATGCATCCGGCTTCGACCCTTGTACCGCCATCACGTCTGGGCGTATGACTTCGTGGCGGATCGGACGCACAACGGTCGGCCGCTGAAGATGCTGACGGTGTTGGATGAATACAGCCGGGAGTGTCTGGCGATCGTAGTGGCCCGAAGGCTCAGGGCGGACGATGTGTTGCAGACGCTCAGTGAGCTCTTTGTCGAGCATGGTCCACCGGCCAATCTCCGGTCCGACAACGGTCCGGAGTTCACGGCCAAGGTGGTTCGTGAGTGGCTCGAGCGGGTCGAGGTGAAGACGCTGTATATCGAGCCGGGTAGCCCGTGGGAGAATGGCTACAACGAAAGCTTCAACGGGACGCTGGGCGAAGAAGTCCTGAAGCGGGAGATCTTCTACTCGTTGGAGGAGGCGAAAGTGCTCATCGAACAGTGGCGGCGGGAGTACAACACCATCCCCTCTCTGCCAACGTAGGTGAGACACGGAGCACGCAAAGAATTAGAGTAGGGCGAAGGCAGAGAAACCGAACATGTTGGGACTGCGAGAGAGAATGGAAGAGAATGGTAGTGCCCCTGGAACCGGGGAGGCCAAGCGAAGCGCGGCAGCTCCTGCGGACCCGGAGGTAGTAGATAGGCCGCTACGGCGGCGGTTCAGTCCGTCGTACAAGCTGCGGATCGTCGAAGAAGCGGACCGGTGCACCGAGCCCGGCGAGGTGGGTCAAGTCCTGCGGCGAGAGGGCCTGTACTCGTCGCACCTGACGACGTGGCGCAAGGCGGCGCATAGCGGGTCGCTGAAGGCCCTGTCGAAGAAACGCGGCCGCAAGCCGGAGCGAAATCCGCTGGATGAGAAGGTACGCAAGCTGGAGCGGCGAAACGCACGGCTCGAGAATGAGCTCAGGAAGGCACACCTGATCATCGACGTGCAGGGAAAAGTTGCGGGGCTGCTGGGGATAAGCCTCGACGACGGGACAAACTCTTGAAGGCGGCCGATGAGCTGGCTAAGCACGTCGGTGTAAAACCGGCGTGCGCGGCCCTCGAGGTCTCCCGATCGACGTTGTACCGTCGTCGAGGCCCATCAACCGGGCAACAGCAGCCCCGCCCGACGCCCGCCCGGGCATTGAGCGAGACGGAACGAGGCGAGGTCTTCGACACGCTGTGTTCGGAGCGGTTCGTGGACCGCTCACCCGCCGAGGTGGTGGCCACGCTGCTCGACGAAGAGGTCTACCTGTGCAGCGAACGCACGATGTATCGTGTTCTGGCCTCCGAGGTGCCGGTTCAGGAACGCCGGGCGCAGCGCACCCATCCCGAGTACAAGAAGCCCGAGTTGATGGCCACGGCGCCGAACCAGGTGTGGTCCTGGGATATCACGCGGCTGCTCGGGCCGAAGAAGTGGAGCTATTACTACCTCTACGTCATCATGGACATCTACAGCCGCTACGTCGTGGGCTGGATGGTGGCGGACCGGGAGAACTCGGCCCTGGCCGGCCGGTTGATCCAGCAGAGCTGCCTGAAGCATGGCGTCCAGCCCCGGGTCCTGACCCTGCACTCGGATCGGGGAGCTCCAATGACGAGCCAATGCACCGCTCAACTTCTCGCTGACCTCGGCGTGACCCGCTCGTTGAGCCGGCCTCAGGTGTCGGATGACAACCCGTTTTCCGAGGCTCAGTTCAAAACCTTGAAGTACCATCCCTCGTTTCCCGGACGGTTCGGGGATCAGGGCCAAGCCAAGACGTTCTGTCGATCGTTCTTCCGCTGGTACAATGCCGAGCACCGCCATGGCGGCATCTCGATGCTAACCCCCGAGCAGGTCCACTTCGGAAACGCCGATCAGGTCATTGCCGGCAGGAAATCCGTGCTCCGCGAAGCATGGGCCGCTCATCCCGAACGCTTCGTCAGAGGTGTGCCGAAGCCCAAACCGCTCCCGGAGGCCGTCTTCATCAATCCTCCCATCCCTTCCCTCACCACACAGGACATTGCTCTCTAATTAATCCCGTAGAGTGTCCCATTGTCGTTGACAGGTTCCGAGCACTCAGTGTCGCGACGGGAGCGATTCAATAGGTCTCTATCTTCGGGAAGCTACCCTGGTCCTCGTCCGCCACCATACCGTCTGGCTGATGACACACCCTCATGGCTCTTCGGAGGCAGGAGCGTAGTCTGCGAACTGGAACTCGGGCTGAACGAGCCGTATTGTCGTTGACAGGTTCCGAGCACTCAGTGTCGCGACGGGAGCGATTCAATAGGTCTCTATCTTCGGGAAGCTACCCTGGTCCTCGTCCGCCACCATACCGTCTGGCTGATGACACACCCTCATGGCTGGTACTGAGCCTCGGAAAACGGGTCGGAGGAGCGGGTCACGCCGAGGAGCGTAGTCTGCGAACTGGAACTCGGGCTGAACGAGCCGTATCTTTGAGACTCGGACCCGCATCTGAGCTTCAGGTGCATGCAGATCGCGGCAGCGAACGGGTTCCGTCACCCGCAGAGAGCTGGGGGGTGAAGGCAGTCGACCGAAATGTGGCGAGTCCGATTCAAAGGCCGCCAATCCTGAGCCTGACCGGCGCCAGATTCTTCGCGTCCCTGTTCGTCGTGTTGTTCCACACCGAGTACGTGTGGCTCGACCAGGTAACCCTGATCGACGGTCCCATTCGTAACATCATGAAGTCGGGCTTCAGCGGCGTGGGGTTCTTCTTCATTCTGTCCGGCTTCGTCCTCGGCTACCGCTACGGCGATGAGACGGCAGACTTCCCTCACCACCGCTACTTCGTTGCACGCTTCGCTCGCATCTACCCCGCTCTCTTCTTCAGCCTCCTCGTGGCCGCTCCCGTCGCCCTCGCCGCGGGTCTCGTTCCGGGTGGGGATCTCGCACTGGGCGGCCTCGGCCCGGTCGAGTCGGTCGTGATCACCTTCCTGGGAAACGCGGCGGTTCTGTCGGCCTGGTTCCCCAAGATCGCGTATTGGAACTACCCCGCTTGGTCGTTGGCTTGTGAGGTATTCTTCTACGCTCTCTTCCCGGCGTTTTGTGCGGTGGTGTGGAAGGGAGGGAGGCGAGCCGCATGGACATCATGCGCGGGTCTCGTAGTGGCGTGCGCTCTGCTTCAGGGTCTCGTCTTAGCCGGCCCGATCCCGATCGAGACCGTTATCGTCTTTCCCCCGTTCCGATTCCTCCAATTCGGGGTCGGGGTCGTACTCGCGCGTGCGTTTCTCCTTTCGAAGCGCGAAAGTTCGTCAGCCCTCGCAATGGTGCCGCTGCTCGTGCTACTCGCGGTATTCGCGCTGAGCGACCGTTTCTCGAGGGATTATCTACACACAGGCTGGATCGACATTGCGTCGTTGCTCACGATCTACTTTCTCGCGCAGCACGAGTCGTTTCTGACGCGGCTTCTCTCTCATCCGCTGCTCCTTCTGCTTGGGGAGTCCAGCTACGCGCTCTACCTTCTCCACGTCCCACTTCGAGACACGACCCGCGCGATCGTGAACCGGGTCGATGCGCTGCAGCAGCTTCCCCAAGAGCTCATCTTCGCGACGTTCTTGCTTCTCTCCGTCCTGGCCTCCGTGCTAACGTTCAAATACCTGGAGGCACCGGCGAGGCGGCGGATCAACGCCTGGGGGCGAGCCCGCGAGGCAAGCCGTACCGTTGACGGTGTCTGAGTGCGTTGACGGTGTCTGAGTTGCGTCGAGGGCGTCTGAGGAAGAAATGGCTGACGGCCACCCCTTTAACGCCGAGAAAGTACTCTGGTCCTCGTCCGCCACCAGTTCGTTTGGCTGATGACCCGGACCTTGATCCAAGAGAGGCCAACACCCGAAAAGACGAAGAAAAGAGGCATGATCTGGGCTCGATGCCGATACGCCGTCCCAAAGTTCCCCTCCACCAGGGCATAACTCGACACGACGACCAGAAGCACGGACAGCGGAACGAGAGCCGTGGTCCGACGATTTCGGAGGGAGATTCGGAATCCGAGAATCGACAGCAGAAAAAGAGGATACCAGAGGAGCGTCTCCGGCATCGCAGCCAACTGAAGTGTGGTGACGATATCCCACGGGAAGGGCGCAAAGAGTAGGTAGGAACCCCCAATTGGTATGTATTGGAGAGCCGCTCCGATGGTACGGGTCTCCGCTCCGACCCCGAACGCCGAGGTGGCCCCGCGCTGTAGTCCACTACGCAGACCCTGCGCCGTTTCGAGAAGCCCGTCTGGGCGTATGCCCGAAAATAGACCAACCTGATCGGCGAAATAGGTCAACGCCACCGCGACCAAGGTGCCGAACAACATCGTCCCGACCACCCGTTCTGTGCGGACCGCAGTCACACTTCCGATCGCGAGCCCCAGTACGACGAGGAAGGCCATGTAGTCCCTGATCAAACTCAGGCCGAGTACGGCTGCGGCGAAAATCCAGAGGTGAGAAAGCTGGAATCTCTTGGACAGGCGCATACCGTACAGCACGATCAGCACCGTGCAGAGGGTGGCCAACGCATCTCGGATGTTGAGAATCGACCAGAGCACCATGGACGGAAAAACGCCGGTGAGTACTGCGGCCGCCTTGGCGGAGGCGACCGGCAGGATCTCCCTGGTCATATAGAACGTGACGAGCGCCGTCCACACGCCTGCAAACATGTTGAGTACGACCAGCGCAAGTCGGGACTCGCCAAACGCCGTGTAGAAGACGGCATTGAGGTGGTAGTATCCGGGACGCCAACCCTCGCGGATGGCCCGCGGCGCAAATCCGACGCCGGCCCAGTAATCGCTGATCTCCTTGCCGATGCTTTCATAGGCCTCGGCATCCGGTGCGAAGAAGTAGGGCGAAAAGTTGAACTGAACGACTAGGACCATCAGCAACCGGAGCGCCAGCGTCGCCAGCACCAGTCGAGTCAGCCACTTACGGAGATCGGGATCGGGCTCTCGGGAGAGGCCCCACAACGTGAGTGTAAAGAGGAGGATCAACTCGATGGAGAAAGGGAGCGCAACACCGGGGGTCAAGATGACCGCGAATCCGAGCAGCGCTGAGGCGGCGACCGCCAGAAGCAGCAAGGTAGCGGTATTGGCCGAGCGGTTCACTCCTGGGCAACCTCATACGGAACCAAAGCGGTCACGCCTTCCGTTTCGTGAACATCCTCTTCCTTCCACCATTGCCCCTGGGCCCACTGTGGGACACCCGCCAAACCGATGAGGCCCAGCAACGCCCATAGGTGTCGGAATTCTTCATTGGCGGCCGCGACCCCGTGGATTCCAGCCGCTAATAGGGCCACGAGCAGCACCGCCTGCTTACGTGTGGCTCCCGCCCGAACCAGCGTCCAGGTGAGCACGGCGACCGCCCCGCCCAACAGGGCCGCCCCGACCAGGCCGAACTGGCCGAGGATGCTCAAGTAGACATTATGCGCATCCCAGGACCCTGCGGCGCTCGTCACATCGAGCGGGTCGGCCGCGACCGCCAAGAATGGCCTGGCACCCACACCACCGATCGGTGCCTCCTTGAACGCCTCCAGAGCCGAGCTCCAGATAGCGGGCCGGATTCCACTTCCCGTGAGCGTGAGCCCCGCCACATCAACACCCATGGGAAGAACGAGCCCCGCCAGTGTCATCGTAAAGAGGATGACGCCCGTGACCACCAAAATGACCGGACCCGGTCTTTCCCATTGGATGGCCAACCGCTTATGCCGCTGGCGCATCGTGTGGAGACCGATAGCAGTCAGCAATACACCAGCGCCGAGCCACGCTGAGGAAACGGTCATGAGCAAAGTCCCAGCCAGAAACCATGCTGCGGCAACGGTGCCGCGCCCCCACACGTCCCCTAATGCCCTCCATCTCGCCCAGAGGATAGCGCCGGACACCACCAAATAATCTGCGAACATGTTCGGGTGAGGGAACGCTCCCGACACGCGCGGCATCGGAAGGCCGCGAATCGACCCTCCGCCATAAAACATACGCGCCTGAAGCGCCTCGGGACCCAGGAGGACGGCGAACCACGTCACCACCAGGCATACCGTGGTCCCCAAGAGCCACGCATCGGCCACCCTCCCCCATCCGGCACCGCACCACACCATCGCCAGAGCACCCATGCTGAGCGCCGCGAAAGCCAGACCTTTGGTGATAGCATAAGTCGGGTCAAGACCCCAAAGCGCACCGAATGCGACCCACGCGCTGAAGGCCACCATGAAGAAAGCCCCCATATGGAAGGCGCCGTGTCCCGAAAGCAACGGTACCCTCTCTACCTTTCCGGTAAGGTAAGGGCGACTCGCACGGCCAAGTTCGATGATCCCTGCGAGCAAAACCAACGCGAGGAAAAGGTCGCTACCCACAGCCATCGTATCGTTGACGGGTATGGCGACGAGGTGGCCCACCGGCAAAACGACCAAATAGGTGAGGACGGCGAACCGGAGAATAACCGGGTCCAGAATCGCGTTCGGGGACGGACCCTCGCCCGTTGGGTCTGCCCCCTGAACGCTGGATGCGGCGACCTCACTCACGTTCATGCTCCTTCAAAGTGACTCAAGATCGCCTCCACCAACCCCGGAATTGTGAAGGGATCTGCCTCCACCGCAACGCGATACCCCAATCCGCGGGCTGCCTCGGCCGTAAGTGGCCCGATCACGGCCGCGTCTGCGACGACTTCACCACCCACTAAGCGATGGAAGCTCCGCACCGCGGACGGAGAAGTGAACGTCACCAGATCTACCCCCTCTTCGATCTGGCCAAGGGCACCTGGATCCCGGTATTCGACGGAGAAGGTTCGATACGCCGTCACGGTATCCACCTCGGCACCCAGTTCCCGCAAGCCGTCTCGTAGGACGGGCCTGGCCTCCGCAACCGTCGGGATCAAAACGCGCTTTCCACGAAGCGACGTCCGTGCCGAGAGTGCATCGACGACCGCTTCGGCCCTATGGGTCTCGGGGATGATTTCAACCATGAGGCCCAGAGCCTCGATCGCGCTCGCTGTGGCGGGCCCGACGCAGCACAGACGCGTCGACGCGAGCGCGCCTTTCGCATCGATGCCCACGTCCTCCGCCGCCGTTCGGAAGAAATCGACACCGTTGGCCGATGTAAAAATCACCCACTCGTACTCCGCGGCACTCAGCACGGCGCTTTGAAGCGCTCGTTGGTCCACGGGGGGCTCGATTCTGATCGCCGGCAGACGTACCACCCTCGCCCCCAGGGCCTCCAGGGCGTCGACCAGTCCTTCTGCCTGGGCCGCCGCCCTCGTAACGACGAGGGTTCGACCGATCAGGGGACGAGACCCGATCGCCACATCTAAGGATTCGGCGGTGTTCATGGGCCCAATATACACACCAGGGCGGCCCTGGGTCGAACCGTTTCGGAGAAGCAGAGGCTTAAACACCAACGCTCCTGAGGGCCTAACACCCCAGGAGCATCACGTACCACGGTTCTACGGTCAGCCTTATCCCTCAGCCACCCCCACCGGCGGGGCCTTTACGATTCTCCCGCCCTTGATGCACGTCGTACATACACGCACGCGACGCCGGTCCCCGTCGGACGTAACAATCTTGACCGTCTGAAGATTCGGCAGCCAGCGACGCCTCGTCTTGTTGTGGGCGTGACTGACGTTATTTCCGGTCTGCGGCCTCTTGCCACACACATAACATACTCGGGCCATATTCTTCTCCCGCGGAGTCCGTCTAGTTATTCGGGCTGGGGCGGGGCTGTAACCTCTACTTCGCTAGCCTCGAAGAAGGACTCAGCGAAAAGGGCAAGAATCCGATCATTCTCTCCGATGCCGCCGCTGGCGACCCATGCATCGGCCACACTATCCGACATGGTATACACCATTCCGGTCAGCGACACCGTCGCATCGTACTCAAGGACCCCACCGTCCACCACCACCTCGGGAAGCATCTTCACGAAGTAGGCATTCGGTTGGTTGGGAACCGTAACAAAAAAGGCCTCCGCTCCGATGAGTTGCCCCACCCCCAAGCGGTTGAGTTGGATGAGCATGCCCGCCTGGGCCATGGGATCCGTTCCAAAAACGTCTATGGCCACGACCGTCGCCAAGTTCTCGACGGGGCCCTCCTCCACAACCGCGACGTCCACCGGGGCGGCCTTTACAGACAACCAAGCGAAGAAGCCTCCTGCGACGAGAAACGTCCCAACCATCAAGTAAATGGATAGAGACCCAGCCTCACCTCTCCGGGATCCGAACGATACCATGTCTAACCCTACTCCCAGTCTTGATCTGTGCTTGTTCCCGCCAGTCTAATCGACCAACTCGATCAGCGCCATCTCCGCGGCGTCGCCGCGCCGATTTCCCAGCTTGAGAATGCGGGTGTAGCCTCCGGGCCGTTCCGTAAAACGGGGCCCGATATCGTCGAACAGCTTGCCGAGAACTTGGCGGTCTGCGATCAATCGGCCTGCGAGCCGGCGTGCGTGGAGGTCCCCGCGTTTGCCGAGCGTGATCAACCGCTCGGCAAAAGGACGCAATTCCTTCGCTTTGGCCGTCGTAGTCTCAATTCGTTCGTGGCGAAAGAGAGATGTGGCCATATTGCGCATCGTCGCTTTCTTGTGGCTCGCCGTCCGGGAAAGGCCCCGGCCCTTTTTGCGGTGCCTCATGCCTGAACGCTACTCCTCGCTCGTCTCTGCGGATTCCACCGCATCTTCTTCGACCAAGAACAGTTGGCCCTCGTCTCCAGACTTTAGGCGCATTCCGAAGTTCAGCTCGTGCTCATCGAGGAAAGCTGTGATCTCGGTGAGCGATTTCTTGCCGAAATTCTCGATCCCCAGCATCTCGTCTTCCGTGCGCTGAACGAGGTCCCCCAACGTCAGGATGTTCTCCTTTTGAAGCGAGTTCCGGGATCGAACGCTCAACTCCGCGAGATCCTCGATAGAGCGGTGGAACAGATCGCGCAGCTGCTCCGGCAGTTCAACTGCACCCGGAACGGTCACCTGCGGCACCCCACCCTCTCCGAAGTACAGCATGAACTCGAAATGTTTACGAACCAGCGCGGCCGCATAGTGAACCGCAGACTCTGCATCCACAGACCCGTCCGTCTCGACCAGGAGCGTGAGCCGATCGAAGTCGGTACGCTGCCCAACCCGTGTTTCTTCGACCGAGAAGTTGGCACGCCGGACGGGATTGTAGATCGCGTCGATCCGCACCATGTCCACAGGAGCTCCCCGCGGCAACTCATGCTGATCGGCAAGTACGAAACCCCGTCCCTTCTGGACGTACAATTCGACGTTGAGCTTGCGCTTGCCCTGAACCGTCATCAGGTGATGGTCCGGATCGTGTATCGTCACGCCACTTACCGGCACGATATCGCCGGCAATGACCGGGCCCGCTTTATCCTCCCGGATCGAAAGCGTCGCCTCGGGTACATCGTCGTCCAAAGTAACAACGAGGGACTTGAAATTTTGAATGATCTGATGGACGTCCTCGACCACGCCCTCGATGGTCTGGTGCTCATGCACGACACCGTCGATCCGGAACGCCCAGACCGCGGCTCCGCGAAGGGACGAGAGGAGGACCCGCCTCACCGAGTTTCCAAGCGTATGGCCGAAACCACGCTCGAGAGGCTCGATCACAAACTCCGCACGGCTCCCATTTTCTGAGGCCTGTGAGACCTCAATGCGTTCGGGCAGTACCAAACCGGTTAAATCGATCTGCACTGAAGTCTCCATTACTTCGAGTAGAGCTCCACGATGAGCTGTTCTTGGACGGCCAGAGGGATATCCTGGCGCGTAGGCTGACGAGTCATCCGACCGACACGGTTCTTCTCATCCAGGGCGAGCCACTCCACCAGGGATGGGCGAGTTCGAGCCTCTAGGCTCCCCTGCACCGTGGCCAGGTCCTTGGACTTGGCTTTGATGGCCACCTCGTCCCCAGGGCCCAACTGGAAAGACGGTACGTCCACGACACGCCCGTTGATCTCGACGTGGCGGTGCCGAACGAGTTGCCGGGCCGCTCCGCGGCTCGGTGCGAAGCCCATCCGGAAAATCACATTGTCCAGCCGGACCTCCAGGGAAATCAGCATGTTCTCGCCCGTGATTCCATCCCGTGCCGATGCCCGCTCAAACAGAGTACGGAACTGCTTTTCGTGAAGTCCGTAAATCCTCTTCACCTTCTGCTTCTCGCGAAGCTGGACGGCGTAGTCGGATTGCTTGCGCCTGCGCGCATGCGCGGGACCGTGCTGACCCGGTGGGTAGGCGCGACGTTCGATGCCACACTTCTCCGTGTAGCACTTCTGTCCCTTCAAGAAGAGCTTTTGCCCCTCGCGGCGGCAGAGTCGGCAAACTGCTCCGGTGTGTCGTGCCATACTATTCTCGGTTGGACCCGGTGATTCTCGGTTAGACCCGGCTGTTCCCTTCGGACCCCGCTGTTCCCTGTTAGACCCTGCGCTTCTTGGGGGGGCGGCATCCATCGTGAGGAAGCGGCGTTACGTCCTGGATCGACTTGATCTGGATTCCTGCGGCCGCCAGGGCTGAAATGGCCGACTCCCGCCCGGAGCCAGGCCCCTGAACGCGTACATCGACCCGCCTGACACCCAGGGCAACGGCCTCACGGCCACATTGCTCCGCCGCTACCGTCGCGGCAAAGGGCGTCGATTTCTTAGAGCCCTTAAAACCGGCCTTTCCAGAGCTGCCCCAAACAACCGTATTTCCAACATTATCGGTGATCGTAATCAGCGTATTGTTGAACGTCGCCTTGATGTGGGCGACCCCTTCTGCCTCGACGACTTTCTTACTCCGCCTACGCGGCGTTTTCTCATCGGTCACTCGGTATCGTCCTCATTCCTATTTTGAACCTTCCCTCGGACCCTGAACCTTCCCTCGGACCTTGAATCTTCGTCGGCCTACTTCTTCGGAGGCGCTTTCTTCCCGGCTATGGCACGTCTTTGACCCTTGTGGGTCCGAGCGTTCGTGTGGGTGCGCTGCCCCCGCACGGGAAGGCCGCGTCGATGCCGGAGACCCCGGTAACAACCGATGTCCATAAGACGTTTGATATTCATGGACACTTCGGTGCGCAGCGCTCCCTCGACCTTGTAGTTCCCCTCGATCTCCTGACGCAGCTTGTTCACGTCGTCATCGGTGAGATCGACCGCACGGCGATCCGGGTCTACTCCGGTGTTCTCGAGGATCACTCGCGAACGCGAGGGACCGATGCCGTATAGGTAGGTCAAAGCGATCTCGATCCGCTTTTCCTTCGGAAGATCCACACCCGCGATTCGTGCCATCCGGCCTTCTTAACCCTGGCGTTGTTTATGCTTGGGATTCCGACTGCAGATAACCCGCACGACTCCCCGCCGACGGACAATTTTGCAGTGTTCACAAATCGGTTTTACGCTGCTACGTACCTTCATTTTCAGCACCCTGACGCACGTTTATTGCAGAGCTTGTAATGATAGTGGAACCATTGATCACTCTCAAGGCGTGGCCGACCGGGAGCGCGTCATGATCAGCCATGCACCGTCCTCGCCGGCAGTTCCAGGAGGGCAAGAAATGGGGAAAGTGATAGGTGAGACAGTTAAACCATTACCGGCCGATTCCGTCCGCGGTTGTCACGCCGGGGCCTCCGCCGGAGCCGCCGTAAGAATTCGGGGGCCAGCCGAGGTTACAGCCACCGTATGCTCAAAGTGGGCCGCCCGAGTCCTATCCCGCGTAACCACCGTCCAGCGATCGTCGAGCGTCTGAATCTCGGACGTCCCACAGGATAACATCGGCTCGATTGCCAACACCATGCCCTCCCGGAGGGCCGGCCCCGTACCAGAAACACCAAAGTTCGGCACCTGAGGTTCTTCATGCACTTCGTGCCCCACACCGTGCCCCACCAGATCCCTGATGATGCCCAGGCCCGACCCGTCGACCCTCGTCACCACGGCCGCACCGATGTCTCCGACGGAACCCCCGAGAACGGCAGCGGACACCGCTCGGTCGAGCGCCTCTTCAGTGACTTCCATGAGGTGGCGCGTGCTCTCGTCGATCTGACCGACCGGAAAGGTCCAGGCAGAGTCGGAGCACCAACCGTCCAACTTGACCCCCACGTCGATCGAAATGATGTCCCCATCGGCCAAGATCCGGTCGGCTTTCGGAATGCCGTGAACGACCTCCTCATTCAATGAGGTACAGACGCTCCCGGGAAAACCATACAAGCCTTTGAACGCTGGCACCGCGCCGGCATGGGCGCGGATGAACTCGTCAGCGAACCCATCGAGTTCCAGCGTGGAGGCCCCGGGTCGGATCCGTGGACGGACCTCAACCAGAAAATCGGCGATGATCGCGCCGCCCCGGGCAATCACGTCGATCTCTTCGGGAGTCTTCAGGTGGATCATCTAGAAGGCTGTCCTATTCACCCAAGCCCAAAGCCCTGCGTAGCTCGCCCTGGACCTTGTCCACCCCCCCGTCGCTTGGGACATGGTACACCATGGCCTTGCTCCCCTCGTAATAGGCAATCAGGGGCTCGGTCTCTGTGCGATATACGTCCAGCCGATTCTGAACCGTGTCGGGGTGATCATCAGCACGGTGGAAGAGGGGAGTCCCGTCGTTGTCACAAATGCCCTCCCGCTCAGGCGGCGCGAGGACGGTATTGTAGACAGACCCACACGAGAGGCAGGAACGGCGACCAGAGATTCTCTCAGTCAGCACCTCGTCGCTTGCCTCGAGAACAACGACCCCGTCGATGGTGCGACCGAGAGGCTGCAGCATCATTTGAAACGCCGAGGCCTGTGCCTCAGTCCTCGGGAAGCCGTCGAAGATCACGCCAGTCCCGGCGGGTAAGGTGGTCAATTTTTCCTCTACCATCTTGATGATGAGATGATCGGGTACGAGATCACCAGCGGTCATGTACTGTTGCGCCTGTTGCCCCAGGGGCGTGCCGGCATCCTTCGCGACACGCAGAAGATCACCCGTAACCACCCTCTCCCATCCCGTCGCATCCGCAAGCAGTACTCCCTGCGTGCCCTTACCGACCCCGGGAGGGCCTATCAGGATGAGGTACATGGCCGAATCCTCTCGTAGAACTAGAACCGACTATACGTAGCGGGACCGACCACGCATTTTCACGCGGCCCTTCTTCATGAACCCGTCATAGTGGCGCAGCAAGAGGTGTTGCTGGGCCTGTTGGACCGTATCGAGTCCTACGCCCACAACGATCAGCAGGCCGGTGCCTCCGAAAAAGAACGTCTGGATGTTGAAAAGGCTGAAAATCCAGAAGGGAACCAAAGCTATGAGCGCCAGATAGATCGATCCCGGAAGCGTGACCCGCGTCAAAACCCGATCGATGTATTCGGCTGTCCGTGCCCCGGGCTTCACACCCGGGACGAAAGCACCTTGCTTCTTGAGGTTCTCGGCCAGATCGACCGGGTTGAAAATGATGGCCGTGTAGAAGTACGTGAAAAATACGATCAGTAGACCGTATGTGACGTAGTAAACCGGGCCGGGTTGAAAAATTTGCGCGATCGTATCCCAGAATCCCCCGGCTTGCCCGGCGAGTTGCGCGATCGTCCCCGGTACCACGATGAAGGACTGAGCGAAAATGATCGGCATGACACCTGCGGAGTTGACGCGAAGGGGAACGAAGCTCTTCTGTCCTTCGCGGATCCGTCCGCGCCCTACCACCTTCCGCGGAATCTCCACCGGAATCTTGCGGGCCCCCATCGTCATCGCCACCACGGCCGCGGTAATTCCCACCAGAACGACCACCAGACCGACCAGGGCGAAGATCGAAATCTGTCCTGCGGTGAACGACTCCCACGTCCGCCCCACCGCCGCCGGAAAACTCTCGATGATGGAGAAGAAAATCAGGAGCGACATCCCGTTGCCGATCCCATGCTCGGTGATCTGCTCACCGAGCCACATGACGAAGATCGCACCCACCGTGAGTGTCACGGTCGTCGTCAGGTTGAAGATGAACCCGGGATCCCGAACGGCCCCAGTGCTGTTGAGGAAGGCGGCGTAGCTGAAGCCTTGGATCACACTCAGGATTACCGTCGTGTAGCGGGTCCACTGAGTCAGCTTCTGCCGACCGTCTTCACCCTCCTTCTGCAGCTTTTCCACGGTGGGGAAAACGGCAGCCAGCAACTGAAACATGATGCTGGCCGAGATATACGGCATGATCCCGAGGGCCAAGATGGTAGCCCGGCTCAGGCCCCCGCCAACGAACATGTCGTAGATGCCCAGGATTCCACCTGAAAGTGCTCCGAACTGCTGGCGCAGGATCCCCACATCTACGCCAGGCACGGTGATGTGCGCACCGACCCGATAGATGAGCAGAATGAACAGCGTAAAGAGAATCTTCTCTTTGAGCTCCGGAACCCGGAAGAGATTCGGGATCGGATTAGCCATCGTTCTCCGCTTCCGCCGCTGCCGGCGGCGGATCCGGCCTCACCACGGGATCCACCGTTGTGACGCTCCCGCCCGCTGCCTCGATCTTGGACACCGCGCCTCCGCTGAACTTGTGCGCCTCCACCGAGTACGCCTGGCTAAGATCTCCCATGGCGAGCACCTTGATCAGGCCCTGGTTAGAGCGGATCAAGCCCGCGTCCCTCAGCGTTTGAGCGTTGACGGTGGTGCCCTCCACACGGGCCAGATCCCCCACGTTTACGATCTGGAAGACCTTGCGCTTGCGGGGCGTGAACCCGCGCTTCGGAATGCGGCGCTGCAGGGGCATCTGGCCGCCTTCGAAACCCGGCCGCACCGAACCACCACTTCGGGACTTTTGGCCATTCTCGCCGCGTCCAGCAGTCTTGCCCTTCCCGGAGCCTGGACCTCGACCCTTGCGCTTGGCGCTCTGGTGGGAACCGGAAGCCGGACGTAGTTCGTGTAACTCAGCCATTACTTGATCTCATTAACTTGAACGAGGTAGTGGACTTGCCGCAACATACCGCGAATCGCAGGGCTGTCGTCATGGACCACCGTCTGCTGGTGCTTCTTGAACCCGAGCGCCGCCAACGTACGGCGATGCTTGAACTTCCGCCCCACGCCGCTGCGGACCTGCGTGATGGCAAGCTTCTTAGGCATCGTCGCCCATCCCCAGAATAACCTCCACAGGCACGCCACGTTCCCGGGCAACCTGCTCGGCGGTGACCAGGCTCGTCAGACCCTGCATCGTAGCACGGACCACATTGATCGGGTTGTTGCTACCCAGGCTCTTGGTAAGGATGTCCTTGATCCCCACCGCTTCGAGTACCGACCGGACGGGTCCGCCCGCGATTACGCCCGTTCCGGGCGCCGCCGGACGAAGCATCACACGGCCGGCACCCCACCGGCCCACGATCTCGTGCGGAATGGTCCCGTTCTGCACGGGAATCTCGACAAACTCCCTCTTGGCCCGTTCGAACGCCTTTCGGATGGCCTCCGCGACCTCATTTGCCTTGGCGAGCCCGATACCGACGCGACCCTTCTGATCTCCGACGGACACCAGCGCCGTAAAGGAGAACCTTCGGCCCCCCTTCACCACCTTGGCCACCCGGTTGATATGGATCACGTTCTCGGAGAATTCGGATTCCCGCGCTCGACCCTGTTTGCGTTTCTGGTCCCTGGCCATCAGAACTTCAATCCTCCCTCCCGGGCGCCCTCCGCGAAGGCTTTCACCCGGCCATGATACTGGTATCCCGCTCGATCGAACACGACCGAATCCACCCCAACGGCTTTGGCCCGATCGGCGAGGAGCTTGCCGGCGGCTCTAGCCCGCTCCACCGCCACGTTTCGACCCTCCGCCTTGAAGTCGGAGAGATCGGCACAAAGCGTGGACAGACCCACCAGCGTCCGACCCGCATCGTCATCGACGACCTGACCCTCGAAATTTTTCAATGATCGGAACACCACGAGCCTCGGTCGCCCCGCTGTGCCCCAGATCTTCTTACGAACGCGGGAATGCCGTCTTTTGCGCTGATCCTCACGTGTCTTAACGGATTTCTTGTGGCTCATCGTCCTACCTCTAAGCTCCTGCTCTAAGCTCCCGCACTAAGCCCCAACCCCCGCAGTCTTGCCGGCCTTACGCCGTACATGTTCGCCCCTGTACCGAATCCCTTTACCCTTGTACGGCTCGGGGGGACGGAAGGAACGGATCTCCGCGGCCGCCTGGCCAACCTTCTGTTTGTCCACCCCTGTGACAACAATCGTGGTCTGGTCCGGCACGTCCAAGCTCACGCCGTCCGGAGCCGGATACTCGATCGTGTGCGAGAAGCCAAGCTGCAACTCTATACCCGAGCCCTTTTTCAGGGCACGATACCCCACGCCTTGAATCTCGAGTGTCTTACTGAAGCCCGTCACGACTCCCTCGACCATGTTGGCAACCAACATTCGGGTCAGACCGTGTAGAGCGCGGTGCTGGGGAACGTCGGACGGCCTCGTCACCCTGACCACTCCGTCGTCCAACGTCACCGTCATGTCGGGGTGGACGTCGAAGGTGAGCTCGCCCTTCGGACCCTTCACGTGCACTGTTTGCCCGTTCAGAGTCAGGTCGGCCCCCTGGGGGATCTCAATCGGCTGTTTACCAATCCGCGACATCTGTTATCTCGATTCCGGTTTACCAGATGAGGGCCATGAGTTCTCCACCAACGCCCTGCTTACGAGCCACCCGGTCGGACATCAAGCCCTGCGACGTGGAGAGGATGGCCATCCCCAGTCCATTCCGAACCCTCGGAATTTCGTCGACGGCCACATAACGTCTCCGGCCCGGACGGGAAACCCGCTCCAGGTGCCGAATGACAGGCCCCTCTTCGTGATACTTGAGATACACACGAAGCACCCCGAATCGACCGTCGTCCAAGACCTTGAAGTCATAGATAAAGTGGTTGTCCTTCAGTATGTCGGCGACCTTGGTCTTCAGCTTCGAGACCGGCATGTCCGCCCACTTGTGCCCTGTAGCTCCAGCATTCCGGATCCGAGTAAGCATATCCGCGATGGGGTCAGTCATCATTGTTCGATTCGATCCTTTACCAGCTCGCTTTCCGAACGCCCGGGATTTCACCCTGAAGCGCCTTCTGGCGGAAACAAATTCGGCAGATTCCAAATTTTCGGATGAACGCACGCGGGCGTCCGCACCGGTTACAACGATTGCGATGCCGGCCCGGAAACTTGGGCTTGCGATTGTTCCTTTCGATCAGAGCCTTCCTGGCCATCGACTTCCCCTATCCGTGTTAGTTGGCGTTCTGCTCGATCACGACTGGAATCTCCCCCTGGAACGGGAAGCCCATCGCCCTGAGAAGAGCCAGCGCTACATCGTCTTTATCCGTGCTCGTGACCACGGTGATGTCCATGCCGTGAATCTGACCGACTTTGTCGAAGTCGATCTCTGGAAAAATGATCTGCTCCCGAACGCCCATGGTGAAATTGCCACGACCGTCGAAGGAGCGCGTGCGTAATCCGCGGAAATCTCGGACACGAGGGATGGCCACGCTCACAAGGCGATCCAGGAACTCGTACATCCGGCTTTTCCGGAGCGTCACCGACGCTCCGATGGGCATTCCCTCACGCAGGTGGAAATTCGAGACGGACCTCCGCGCCCGCGTCACCAAAGCCTTCTGTCCGGTGATCACACCCAATTCATCGACCACGGCGGTCAGGAGCTTGGCGTTCTTGGACGCCTCGCCAACGCCCACGTTCAGTACCACCTTCTCGATTTTCGGGATCTGGTTCAGGTTGGTCCACTGAAACTGTTCGGCCAAATGGGGCCGCGCGTATGTTTTGTAATGTCTTAGTAGTCTGGGCTCCATCTCTCTACCTCTCTACGGTCCCGCGTGCGGTTTCGGGAGAGGATTGCCGGTCTTCACAGCAATCCTCTCCTTGGCACCATCAGCCTCTGTCCGAACCCGAATCCGACTCGCCTGACCCCCGGCTGGATCCACCAGCATGACGTTGGATACATGGATCGGCGCTTCGAACGTAATAATCCCGCCTTCGGGGTTCGCTTCGCTGGGTCTCTCGTGACGTTTCCGCATGTTCACGCCTTCGACAACTACGCGCTGCTTGGCAGGAATTACCGCAAGAACCGGCCCCTCCATGTCACGGAAGTTGCCGCGGATGACCCGGACGCGATCCCCCTTGACGATACTCGAAGGCCTCCTCCTGGCCATTAGAGCACCTCCGGAGCCAATGAAACGATTTTCATATATTTCTTCTCACGGAGCTCACGGCCGACCGGGCCGAAGATGCGCGTACCTTGAGGCTCTCCCTGGGCGGTGAGCAACACGGCCGCGTTGTCGTCGAAACGGATATAGGTCCCGTCGCGGCGCCGTACTTCCTTGGCGGTCCGCACGATCACAGCCTTTACGACCTCACCCTTCTTCACGGGCGAGTTTGGAATAGCGTCCTTGACGGTCACGACGACCACATCGCCGATACTCGCGTATCGACGCTTCGAGCCGCCCAGAACGCGGATACACAATGCGCTCTTGGCCCCCGAGTTATCGGCAATCTTGAGCATCGATTCCTGCTGAATCATCTCGTTTCTAGTCCTGCTACTCGGAACGCTCGAGCAGCTCTATGACCCGCCACCGCTTCGTCTTCGACAGCGGCCGTGTTTCAACAATCCGAACCACATCACCCATCTGGTACTCGTTGGTCTCATCATGCGCCCGGTATTTCTTGGTCTTCCTCACCTGCTTCGTATAGAGCGAATGGGCAAACTGGCGCTCCACGAGGACCGTCACCGTCTTGTCATTCTGGGCGGACACCACCACTCCAGTCCGGATCTTACGCCGCAATCGCGCTCCGTCCGCCTCCGGCACCTCGACCTGTTGGACCTGCTCGGCCTGTTCGGCCGGTTCGACCTGCTCGACCTGTTGGACCTGCTCGGCCTGTTCGGCCGGTTCGACCTGCTCGGCCTGTTCGACCTGCTCGGCCTGCTCGGCCTGCTCGGCCGGTTCGACCTGCTCGGCCTGCTCGGATGTTTCTTCTATCATGGTTATTCCGCTCTATTCCGCCGTCTCAGGTGTCTCTGCAGTCTCAGGTGTCTCTGCAGTCTCAGGTGTCTCTGCAGTCTCAGGTGTCTCTGCAGTCTCAGGTGTCTCTGCCGTCTCAGGCGTCCCGGAAAGCTCTCGCTCTCGAAGAATCGTGGTCAGGCGCGCAACGTCACGCCGAATGTGCTGAAGCATCTTGGGGTTCTCGAGCTGCATCGTCCCCAGCCGAAAACGAAGGCGAAATTTTTCCTCCTTAAGCTCTCCGAGTCGTGCCCGGATCTCGACGTTGTCCCAATCGCGAATATCTTCTGCCTTCATCATTTCCTCACTAACCGAGTTGCTGCTCACGAATGACGAACTGCGTGGCCACAGGCAGCTTAGCCGCCGCCAACTCCATGGCCCGCCGTGCCATCTCCTCGGGCACGCCCTCGAGCTCGAACATCATCCGGCCGGGTTTGACCACGGCTACCCACCCCTCGGGGTTCCCCTTTCCTTTCCCCATACGGGTTTCGGCGGGCTTGGAGGTGATCGGCTTGTCCGGAAAAATCCGGATCCAAACTTTCCCACCTCGCTTGATGTGACGGGTCATCGCCACACGGGCGGCTTCGATCTGACGGTTCGAGAGCCAGCCGCACTCCGTAGTCTGGAGACCGTATTCACCAAACGAGACCCTATTGCCGCGATAGGACTTACCACGCATCCGGCCCTTGTGGGTCTTGCGGTGTTTTACTCGCTTGGGCGCTAACATTCTCTATTCCTCTCCGTCACGCACCGGTGGAGTACGTGCGGCCACGGCGTTCCTCGACCACCTCGCCGGTGAAGATCCAGCACTTCACACCCACGATCCCGTACGTCGTCATCGCATGAATTTGTGCGTAGTCGATGTCCGCGCGGAGGGTGTGCAAGGGCACACGTCCCTCGTTGTATCCCTCGGTTCGAGCGATCTCCGCACCTCCCAGCCGTCCGGCACATTGAATTTTGATGCCTTCCGCTCCACCCCGAATTGCGGACTGAACCGCTCGTTTCATCGCTCGCCGGAAGGAGATACGCTGCCGTAACTGGTGGGCCACGTTCTCCGCCACCAGCCGAGCATCGACCTCGGGACGTCGAATTTCCTCCACGTTCACCGAGATGTCGGCCTTAGTGACCAACGCCAACTCGTCCCTCAGTTTGTCTACCTCGGCACCACGCTTGCCAATTACGACACCGGGGCGGGCGGTGAAAAGTGTCACAACGATCTTCGATGGCTTCTGCTCGATCTCCACCTTGGACAAGGCTGCGTGCGCCAGCCGCCGCTCGAGGTAGGTACGGATCTTTTCGTCCTCCTGGAGCATACGGGGAAAATCGCGATCGGCATACCAACGAGACCTCCAATCCTTGACGATCCCGAGTCGAAATCCCAACGGGTGAGTTTTTTGTCCCATTCTATTCCTTGGTATCCACGACAACTGTGATCTGGCTCGTCCGCTTCCGAAGGGGAGCCGCCCGGCCCATGGCCGCCGCTCTCCATCGCCTCTGCGTCGGTCCCTCATCGACGAAGGCTGTCGTTACCCTCAAATCGTCGACATCGAGAACATCCCCCGAGTCCTGCGCCCTATTCTGGGCATTCGCCACTGCCGATCGGAGCGTCTTCCCGACCGGATCCGCAGCAGCTTTCTTCGAAAACTGAAGAATCGCATAGGCCTCGTTCACCGACCTTCCGCGGATCTGGTCCACCACCAAGCGGACCTTCCGGGGACTCATCCGTACTTGCCGGGCAATCGCCTTGGCCTGCATGTCCATTCTCCCCCCTAAACTATCTTCGACCGCTTGTCGGAAAGTTTTCCACCGTGGCCTCTGAACAGGCGCGTGGGGGAGAACTCCCCGAGCTTGTGGCCTACCATGTTTTCCGTGATGTACACGGGAATGAACTTGTTGCCGTTGTGCACCGCAATCGTATGCCCGACGAAGTCGGGCGAGATCGTACACGCCCTCGCCCAGGTCTTGATGACATTCTTCTCATTGCGCGCGTTCATCGCGTCGACCTTCGCAAGCAGCTTGTTGTCGATGTACGGACCCTTCTTGACGCTACGCGGCATAAAATCGACCTCTAGAACGCTATTGGGAGTGACTTCATTGTGTCGCCTTGCCCCGCTTGCGACCGCGGATGATGTACTTGTTGGACTGTTTCCTTCTATTCCTAGTCTTCTTGCCCTCACGTTTTCCCCACGGTGTTACCGGGGGCCGGCCACCTGAAGCCCGCCCTTCACCACCACCAAGCGGATGGTCCACCGGGTTCATCGCCACTCCCCTGACCTTCGGCCGCCGGCCCCGCCAGCGGCTGGCTCCCGCCTTGCCGAGAGACTGGAGGTTGTACTCGATGTTGCCGACCTGTCCGATCGTGACCAGACAGGTTTTGAGCACCTGCCGCACCTCGGTCGAAGGCAAGCGGAGAGCGACATACTTCCCTTCCTTCGCGACCACCTGCACACCCGCCCCCGCCGAGCGCGCCATCTGCCCCCCCTTTCCCGGCTTGAGCTCGATGTTGTGCACCACCGTACCGAGAGGAACCTTGTCCAACGGAAGCGCGTTGCCCACGCGAATGTCCGCATCCGGGCCTGACATGATGGAGGTGCCGACTTCCAGTCCCCGGGGGTGAAGAATGTAACGCTTCTCGCCGTCCGCATAGTGGACAAGGGCGATGTTCGAGCTACGATTTGGATCGTACTCAATCGCGGCGATCTTCCCTGGAACCCCGAACTTGTCTCGGCGAAAGTCGATGCGGCGGTAACGCCGCTTGTGCCCACCCCCACGCCTGCGAGAGGTCACGCGACCGTGATGGTTGCGACCACCGGACTTCGCGGACCCCTCAAGAAGCGACCTCTCCGGGGCCTTCTTCGTGAGAATCTCCGAGTTGTCGACGATAGAGCGGAAGCGTGTTCCGGGCGTCATCGGTTTGAATTTCTTGATAGCCATTGGTGTTATCCGACCTCGTAAAACTCGATATGGTCACCCTCAACCAACTGGACGATGGCCTTCTTGAACGCCGCGCGTCGCCCGATCTTCTGGCTCTGGGACAGCCGCCCCATCAACGCCCGCTTCAGCTTGCCGCTATACCGCATCGTGCGTACGTCGCTCACCTTCACGTCCCAGATGCTCTCGACGGCCCTCGATATTTCGATCTTGTTGGCTTTCCGGTCCACGATAAAGGTATAGATGTTGTCGTTTTCGATCGCTTCTGCTGATTTTTCCGTTACAACCGGCGCGTAGATCACATCATAGACGTCACTCATCGTCGCCCCCTGAGCCCTTCTTGCCCTTGGCCGGACCCGAAAGCTCCACCAAGCGGGCTTCGTAGAGGGGCTGGGCCGTCTTACGTGAATCACGCGCCCTCAGCGTCTTGATATCGGATTCGTTGTCGAACTGAGCGAGGAACCCTGCCATGTCAGCCACCTTGGGCAGCTTGATGGTCGAAAGATCCGACTCGGCCCCCGACGCCGCCGAGGCCTTCGGTGAAGCCTTCTTCTTGGGTGCCACCTCTGCCTTCGTGTCGCTCTTGGTCTTGGCCTCTGCCTTGGGTTTGGCTTCCGTCTTGGTCTCTGCCTTCGTCTCAACCTTGGCCTTGGGCTTCGGTTTAGATTTGGCGGCGACCTTCCTATCGGGCTCGACATCGGCCCCGGCCCTCACCCCCGTAACCCTGCTGGACTTGCCCCCGTGGCCCGGCCGAGCGTTCCTTCGCTCCGCCTGCTCCTCCTCGGCGGCCCTCTCCCTAGCCCTCACCGCGGGCTCGCCTCGGGACCGCGATTCGATCGCGGCCTTGTCCATGCCGGACGGCTCGGCACTTTCGAGCGCGGCTTTTTCGATGACGAGAAGGTTGGCCCACAGGATGTCGTATGTGGACTCCTCGCCAAAAGGCCGCACCATGACGCTCGAAAGGTTCCGTGACGAAAGGTAGACGTTTTCCTTCACACCATCCGTGAGGATAAGCGCCTTCCCCTCGGCCCCGAGCGTGCCAAGCATCTCCACGAGCTTCTTGGTCTTGGGAGTGTCGAACTCGAGCGAATCCACCAAGACCACTCGGTCTCCCTGCGCCCTGGAATTAAACGCGGATCGCCGAGCCAGGGCACGGACCTTTCGAGGGACACGCTCCCTCCACGAATGCGGAATGGGAGGAAACGCGACGCCCCCCCCCGTAAATTGCGCAGCGCGAATCGTTCCTGCCCGGGCCCGCCCGGTCCCCTTTTGCCTCCACGGCTTACGGCCGCCGCCCTTGACCTGACCCCGGGACTTGGCCGCAGCCGTACCCTGCCGCTGATTCGACAGATAGGCCTTGATCACCTGGTGCAGGACGTCCTCGTGGACGACGCCGTCGAAGAGCCATTCGGGGAGTGCCTGAGCCTTCCCCTCCGACCCGTCATTCTGGTAGTAGCGAGCTTTAAGCATGTGTCACTTCTGGATCAACAGATAGCTGTTTCTGGACCCCGGTACCCCACCCTTGATGAAGAGGAGATTCCGTTCCAGGTCCACTCTCACGACCTTCAGATTGCCGATGGTGGCACGAACCCCACCCGTCCGGCCCGGAAGTTTCTTGCCCTTGATCACGCGGGACGGATCGGTACCTGGCCCGATCGACCCGGGGGTTCGGGACATCGGATGCCCGTGCGAAGCCGGACGGCCCGCGAAACCATGACGCTTCACGACACCCTGGAAGCCCTTCCCCTTCGTGGTTCCCGTCACTCTCACACTGTCGCCGACCTCGAAGACCTCGACGGTAACCGCCTGCCCCACCTCATACTCATCATTGCCTGAAACGTCGAACTCGCGAACCAGACGAGGTGTAACTTCGACGCCCGCCTTAGCCGCATGCCCCTTTTCAGCCTTGTTCGTCCGCTTGTCCTTCTGGGCACCAAAACCCAACTGAACGGCTGTGTATCCGTCGGTCTCCTCACTCTTGACCTGAAGCACGGGGCAAGGCCCCGCCGCCACGACCGTCACGGGAACCGCGGCACCTCCGTCATCGAAGATGCGAGTCATGCCGATTTTTTTTCCAATTATTCCAGCCATCACTCAGCCCTGTTCCTTAATCGACCTTAATTTCCACATCCACCCCGGCCGGCAGATCGAGCTTGGTAAGCGCATCAACGGTTTGCGGACGGCTATCTACGATGTCGATGAGGCGCTTGTGTGTTCTGAGCTCGAACTGCTCACGGCTCTTCTTGTCGATGTGCGGCGAGCGAAGAACCGTCCATAGGTTTCGCCGCGTCGGCAAAGGAATCGGACCACGAACAGTGGCGCCCGTCTTCTGTGCCGTCCGCACAATGTCGCCCGCAGTCTGGTCCACGAGCCAATGATCGAAGGCCTTTAGTCTGATCCGAATTCTGTCCGCCATTATCTTTCGCTCCCTGTGGGGCGGTGGGCCCCGCTTGCTTCATTGCTGAGGGCCGCGGCGGTGCGCGGAGGCTCCCTCCTTCGCTACACCGTAGACCGGGACGCTGCGGAGGGAGTCTCCACTCCCCGCCGCGCTCGGCTGGTCCTCGCGCGGGCCAAAACCGCCCCGCCCTTCGCTCCATCTTGCTTTTTTCGGGTTGCTACAGCTTTCGTCTTGTTACCGCCCACTGATTTCGTCCTGCTATTGCTGCCTGCTACGCTTCCGTCCTGCCCCCGCCCAGCACGCCCAGTCGGGCGTACCGACGGAGAGTCTAGCTATGCGCAGGATTCGGCTTTTCCCTCTCCCGCAGCGTCCCGGCCTACGGTGTAGCGGAGGGAGAGGGAAAAGTCGAATCCGTGTTATTCCACAATCTCCGTCACCACCCCCGACCCCACCGTGCGTCCGCCCTCACGGATGGCAAAGCGTAGCTGGTTGTCCATCGCAATCGGCGTGATCAGCTCCACTTCCATCTGCACGTTGTCGCCCGGCATCACCATCTCCACTCCCTCCGGTAGCACCGCCGCCCCCGTCACATCCGTCGTCCGAAAGTAGAACTGCGGTCGGTACCCGTCGAAGAACGGTGTGTGGCGGCCTCCCTCTTCCTTCGTCAACACGTACACCTCGCCCTTGAACTTCGTGTGAGGGTTGATCGATCCCGGCTTCGCCAGTACCTGGCCTCGCTCGATCTCGTCCTTCCCCACTCCTCTCAGCAGTAGTCCCGCGTTGTCCCCCGCTCGCCCCTCGTCCAGAAGCTTCCGGAACATCTCCACCCCCGTTACCACCGTCTTGCGGTCCGCTCCCATCCCCACCAGCTCCACTTCCTCTCCCTGCTTCACGATCCCGCGCTCGATCCGCCCCGTCGCTACCGTCCCTCGGCCCGTGATCGAGAACACATCCTCCACAGGCATCAGGAACGGTTTGTCCACGTCTCGCTCCGGCTCCGGGATGAAGCTGTCGATCGCCTCCATCAACTCCTGGATGCACTCCACGTCCGAACCTTCGCCTTCCGCTTCCATCGCTTTCAGCGCACTCCCTCGAATCACCGGTGTGTCGTCGCCCGGGAAGCCATACTCGCTCAGCAACTCCCGTACCTCCAACTCCACCAGCTCCAACAACTCCTCGTCGTCGACCATGTCCACCTTGTTCAGGAACACGACCACATAAGGCACGTTCACCTGACGGGCCAACAAGATGTGCTCCCGTGTCTGTGGCATCGGTCCGTCCGCCGCGCTCACCACCAGGATCGCTCCGTCCATCTGAGCCGCTCCCGTGATCATGTTCTTCACGTAGTCCGCGTGCCCAGGACAGTCCACGTGCGCGTAGTGACGGTTCTCCGTCTCGTACTCCACGTGCGCCGTCGCGATCGTGATCCCTCGTTCTCTTTCCTCCGGTGCCTTATCGATGTTGTCGAACGAAACCGCGTCCCCTCCGAACTTCTTCGCTTGCGTCTGCGTGATCGCGGACGTCAGCGTCGTCTTCCCGTGGTCCACGTGCCCGATCGTTCCCACGTTTACGTGTGGCTTCGTTCGATCAAATTTCGCCTTGCCCATCGCTCTTGCCTCGTGGCTCCCTTTTCCGGAAAACGGGACCGCTAGCGACCACCGCCATTCGCATTGATGATCTCTTCGGCCTTACTCTTGGGTACTTCCTCGTAGTGCGCGAACTGCATGGTGTATACAGCGCGACCCTGGCTCAGCGAGCGCAGGGTCGTCGCGTATCCAAACATTTCGCCCAGTGGGACGCTCGCCCCAATAATCTGAGCATCGCCGCGGTCGGTCATCCCACCCACCTTGCCACGGCGGGAGGAAAGGTCGCCGACGATGTCCCCCATGTAGTCCGAGGGTGTTACGACCTCTACATCCATGACGGGCTCCAAAAGGACCGGAGCCGAGCGTTTCACTCCATTCTTGATCGCCATGGATCCGGCGATCTTGAACGCCATTTCACTCGAGTCCACGTCGTGGTAGGACCCGTCGATCAACTCCACTTTCAGGTCGATGACCGGGTATCCCGCCAGGACCCCCGACTCGAGGGCCTCTTTGATGCCCTGCTCGACCGAACTGATATACTCGCGCGGAATCACGCCACCCTTGACCCGATCCTCGAACACGAAGCCGCCGCCTGAAGCCAGCGGCTCGATGTTGATGACCACGTGGCCGTATTGCCCGCGTCCCCCGGACTGCCGCACGAACTTGCCCTCTATTTTCTCCGAACGGTTTCGGATCGTCTCGCGGTAGGAGACCTGCGGGCGCCCGATATTGGCCTCCACGCTGAACTCACGCCGGAGCCGATCGACGATGATCTCGAGATGCAGCTCACCCATGCCACTGATGATGGTCTGGCTCGTCTCCTCGTCCGTGTGGACGCGGAATGTCGGGTCCTCATCGGCCAGCTTGACGAGCCCGGCCGTGAGCTTGTCCTGGTCGACCCTGGTCTTCGGTTCGATCGCTACCGAGATCACGGGCTCCGGGAAGTTCATCGCCTCGAGAATGATCGGGTGGTCTGGATGGCAGATCGTGTCGCCCGTCTTGACGTTCTTGAGACCGATGACCGCCGCGATATCACCCGCGAACACCTCGTCCCGCTCCTCCCGCTTGTTCGCATGCATCTGAAGCAACCGCCCGACCCGCTCTTTTCGGTCCTTCGATGCGTTGAGAACGTAGCTGCCCGCGGGCAGAGAACCGGAGTAGACCCGTACATACGTCAGCTTCCCGACGAACGAGTCTGTCATGATCTTGAACGCCAGGGCGCTGAAGGGTTCATCATCGGACGCCTCTCTGGCAACCGGTGTTTCGTCGTGCTGGGGCAGGTGGCCCTGGATCGCCGGAACGTCCAGGGGCGAAGGGAGGTAGTCGATGACCCCGTCCAGGAGCGCCCGTATCCCCTTGTTCTTGAAAGCAGAGCCACAGAAGACCGGGAAAATCTTGCCGGAAATCGTGGCGGTGCGAATCGCGTGCGTGAGCTCTTCATCGGTGAGCTCTTCCCCACCCAGGTACTTCTCGAGCAACGAGTCGTCGTGCTCGACAGCGGCCTCCATGATCTCGTGCCTCAACTGGGTGATCTTCTCGACCAGAGAGTCGGGCACCTCGCCCTCCTCCACCTCCGAACCGAGCTCATCCTGATAGTGAAGAGCCTTGTTGCGAACGATGTCGACAATCCCCGTAAAAAGTTCGCCCTCGCCGAGCGGATATTGCACAGCGAAGGCGTTGGCTCCGAGCCTGTCCCGCATCATGTCGATGACGTGTTCGAAGTCGGCCCCGACTCGGTCCATTTTGTTCACCAGCGCGATACGCGGGACGCCATAGCGGTCGGCCTGTCGCCAAACCGTCTCCGATTGGGGCTCGACCCCTCCCACGGCACAGAACACGGCGACGGCGCCATCGAGTACGCGCAGAGACCGCTCCACCTCGGCGGTGAAATCAACATGCCCCGGCGTGTCGATGATGTTGATGCGGTACTCGGTTCCGAAGCGCTCCCAATGACAGGTCGTGGCCGCGGACGTAATGGTGATCCCCCGCTCCTGCTCCTGCTCCATCCAATCCATGGTAGCGGCGCCCTCGTGGACCTCGCCGACCCGGTGGAGCCGTCCGGTATAGTAGAGCACCCTTTCAGTCGTCGTCGTCTTACCGGCGTCGATGTGCGCCATGATGCCGATATTGCGCAGGTGCTTGAGTGGCGTGAGTCTGGACATCTTATAATCTCGATTGGATCCGTTTCTTCTCGGTTTAGTTCTCAGTCAGAAAAAAAGCGCACGAACGGTTCGAAGCAGGAAGCGCGATCTCCCCCAGCTGCCGTATTCGATGCCGCCGGCAGCCTCCGCGCTTCGTGCCTCGGCGCTCATGCGCGAGACAGCAAGTTGAGTCCTTTTGACCGCGACTACAGGCGGCCAGAACCCGAGCGGATTTTAACTACCAGCGATAGTGGGCGAACGCCTTGTTCGCCTCCGCCATCCGGTGCGTGTCGTCCTTTTTCTTGATGGTTGCTCCCTCTCCCTTAGATGCTGCCAGGAATTCATACGCGAGCCGTTCGGCCATCGTCTTCTCGCTTCGACCGCGAGCAAAACCAATCAACCAACGGCTCGCCAAAGCGGCCCGACGTTCGGGCCGTACCTCGATAGGAACCTGATACGTGGCACCGCCGACCCTGCGACTCTTCACCTCGAGCGCAGGCTTGGCATTCGTCAGCGCTTGCGCGAATACGTTCAAGCCTGGCTGGCCCGAGCGCTCCTCGCAGAGGGTCAGGGCCCCGTAAAATATTTTCTCCGCAAGAGACTTCTTCCCGTCAACCATGAGATTGTTGATGAACTTCGTAACCTCGGCCGACCCATATCTCGGATCGGGAGTAAGCTCCCTTTTTACTGCTCGTGAACGACGGCTCATCCCAGGATCCCCTACTTACGCCGCTTCGCGCCGTACTTGGACCGTCCCTGCCGACGCTCACCCACGCCCGACGCGTCCAGAGTACCTCTCACCACGTGGTATCGTACGCCGGGCAAGTCCTTCACCCGCCCACCCCGAATGAGCACGATCGAGTGCTCCTGGAGGTTGTGTCCCTCTCCCGGGATGTACGACGTAACCTCATACCCGTTCGTCAGACGTACCCGGGCCACCTTCCTCAACGCCGAGTTCGGCTTCTTCGGGGTGGTCGTATACACCCGTGTGCAGACACCCCTTTTTTGGGGGCTCTTCTGCAACGCAGGGGACTTGTTCTTCTTCTGAAGCTCGCGACGTCCCTTGCGAACGAGTTGGTTGATGGTAGGCATACCAGCCCAGGTTCAATAAGCCAAAAAAAAGCGCCAGTCAGCGCGAATTCAACCCGGAGCCGCCGGCTTCGACGCCTCCGTTGGATAGACTGGGAAACTTAAAAGAGGGGTAATGGGGTGTCAACGGTCCTCGACCCCGGAAAATCGGCGCCGGAAGGAGGATTCCGGGGGCTACCGGAGCTGTTCCCGACCCCCCGCTGGACGCGAGGATCTCTCTCGGACCAGCGTCGGCATCTGTGTGATGAAACGAGCTGTTCGCAAGACGCACTCCCACAGCTGAAACGGCAATCTGGGCAGTTCATTAAACGGCCCTCCGACGTGTACCGTGGCCTGAATCGGATTGGGCCAACGGAGGCAAAGCCTTCTTACCAATTGGGTGGGGTGTCGAAAGGAGTCCGCCATCGAATGACCACGCATGTAATGCTGCTCTGTCGACCACTGCCTGAGCACCGAGCGGAGGAGCCATCGGGGCAGGTGTTTGGTCCTCTCCGCCACGGGCATGCCGTCCAGACGGGCCCCGAGAAGCTGGTGTGCCAGACACACCGTGGATGCCACCCATTCTGCGGGCCGACGGGCTCCCCGCAGAAGATACTCCCAGTCAAAATCCTCGGGCAGGGACTCCAGCACGACGGCGATGTCGCACAACCACAAGGCGCGGTAGGCGCCATGTTGCAACATGTGAATGCACAAGTAACGGAGATGATCTTCGGTTCCCAATATCCGCACGTCGACATCGCCCAGCGGTACCAGCTGGGAACGCTCGTAGACATCATCCAGCGAAGGGCGGTGGAGCTGCGGCAGACCCCTGTGTAAATCGACTATGACCCCTTTGGCCGCCGGAGCGGCAAGCGCAGCCCACGCGGCCGCATACTGCTCTGGCCGAACACCCAAGTCCATGTCTCCGTAGGGTCGTAACCCGCGTTGGGGGTACAGTCGAGCAACCGCCCAGCCCTTGACGAGTAGCGGCTCCACACCCACGGACCGAAGTAGCGTGATGGCCCGGGCAATTTTGCGCTCTTGTCGGCCAGCCTCGAGAGTGTAAAGGCGGTACGCCTGCCGAAGTTCGTGGGCAGCGGCGGAGGTGCGTAACTCCGACGACCGCACCCGCCACCACCCAAGGCTCCCCGCTCCCTTGCCGAGCAACAGCGGCGTGACCTCGGCCAGGGCGGCGGGAGAGAGAGACGGGGGCCAGGGTGGGGGGGACGCGCGCCAAGCGCCGGTGAGTGCCGATGCAACCAGGTTACCTCGTCGTCCCGGGTCGTTGTCAGGGCGCGGATCCGGATCCGACGATCTCACTCCACGTATCTCACCACCCCGAGCTCAATCATTACCGCTTCCTTCCGCGCTTCAGGATCACCTGGTCCATCCGGGCTCCCAGACTGTTGAAGAGCACGGTCCGATCTGAGGGGCTCATGGTGGGTGGAACCGACTGCTCGAGGACCGTGAGAGTCTGCGGGGTGCTCCCGAATGCACGCCAGAAGCGGTGGGCGGTGAAGAGCAGCTCGGGAACGCCGGACGGTGGCAATTTCAGGTTGGCGGCTCGGCGGATTTCAAGGGGTTCGTCACCACGAGCCAATAGGCGGAGCACGGGGAAAAGATCGCTCAGAACCTGGTAGGCTCCCTGTAGGGAAGGCGGCTCAGACGACAGTGCGCTTACGTGTCTCAGAACGCGCTCCGCCAACACCAGCGCCCCGAGCATTCCTTCCGAGCTCAAGCTGAGCAGGCCAAGCCGGAGGGGGGAGGCCAGCGCCAGCAACAAGTCGTCTGTTGCGTCCCGGGCGGGCGGGCCGAAGGGCGGATTCAAGCCGAGAAGCCGAGTTCCACGATCCACGCGGGAATCCAGCGCCGCGCGATCGGTGGACGCATCGTTCAGCGTGTCGGTGAAGCGGGCATGGCCGAGGGCCTGGGAACACGCATCCCGGAAGGTCGATTCCCGCGCCACTACGGCTCGCGGGTTGAGATCCGGGTGTAAACGGGCTGGTGTTAGAAACGACTTCACGTATGCGGGATCCAACATTGGGCTGTCACGGATGGCAGCTTCAAGGTCTGCGTGCGTACCCTCAACAGCCCCGGACCATGGGGGGACCTGCAAACGCAGCGGACACAGAAAGTGCGGGCTGACGGCAACGGCCGCCCCGATCCTTGTGAACACGTTGAAGGGAAAAAGTACACAAACCCCCGGCTTGGTGGCCTTTCCGTGCTCTTTTTCAATACGGCAGAGGTTGTCGGCGTCGAGGAAAAAGCACCTGCCGGTGGGCGTTATGATGTTGACTTGATCGGCTACGCGGCTGGTGGAAAGGCTGCCAAGGGCTGGATAGATCTGCAGCAGCGTCCGCATCTCCCGCTCGAGGCTGCCGCCGAAGCCCTGCCCGCGGCAGCACAGGGCTGTGCACTCCGCACAGACGTAGTGATAAACCCCATCAGGGAACGCAAAAAAGAGCGAGACGGCCTCATTATCTGTGGTCGGTTCGGGCACGCCATGCTCCTCGGTTCATTTCATCTGGCGGTGACCACCGTTGGTGGGTACCACACTACACGGCAAGCCTACTCCTTGGCAATTCTTGCAAGGCTTCTCTGCTCATGCAGGCTGTGCATGCTCGACCGGCCGGTCGAGCAGTGGCTCAGACATTTCCGTAGAGGTGAGGAGGGTGCATGTTAACAACCACATTTTTTTTGGCGTTTTTGGCATTAACGCAGGCGCCGTTGCAACACTTTCTCTTGTCGCATCTTGTGCCCTTGTTGTTAATGCATGGGCTGCAATTGGGCATCCCCCCACAGCCAGATTGGGGCAGGCACGATGTTTGTGCGGCCGCGAGTGGCGAGACGATCGATTCGATCACCGGCAGGAGGAGCGAGATCCCTGCTGCCCGTCGCAGGGTTCGTAGCATTTCCCGCCGCGAGTATTGAGCCCTATCAGCCGGCAGTGCCACCGCCTCACTCAGCAAATGTGCCCGGTCCAAACGGTCCAGCGCCATCCACACCACCGCCTCGTCTGTCGGAGTTCCTGATTGCTCCTCCAGCAGCGCAGCGACATCGGCGACGCTCGTTCGTCCATCGCAGCGCCGCCACACCAGGGCGGCCGTGCGATTCAGGCAACGGGCCTTGTGGCGCTTCAGGTCGTATACCAGGGTTTCGTCGGGCAGTTCTTCGACCGCCAGCTCGTCTTTCCTCGCGCGGGGCATCAGGGCTCTTGTCGTTCCCATAGGTACTACACTCCAAATCGCTGGCGCTTGTGCATACTACAAACATTCGCCATTCGAACGATGCCGACAAGTTATATCTCGTCCCGAGCTACCCTCTCACGAACCTCCACCCACCTCATCCGATAACCGTGCCAAGAGGTTTTCAGCGGTTTCGGCCGCCTCAGCCCCTCCTGCCTCCAGATACGCTCCACACGCCACGCCCTCGATACGCAGCAGGTTCGTGATCTGGCGATACCCGTACCTGCCGAACCGGCTCGCCAACCGTATCACGTCCGTGCGTAGCGCCTCCTCGTCGCCGGGTAGCTTCTTCACCCGGCGCTGCGTCGACGCCTGACCCAGCATGGACAAACACCCTGCGGCGGGCCTGTTCGGCGATGTATATCTGCAGGTCCCTATTAAGGGCTTCCAGTACCTGGTCCGTGTCTTTCGTACGGACGATCCGTATCCCGTCCACATAGAGAATATTGAAACGGCGAACGTTGGAGCCGACCTTGGTGTCACGGACTATCAACGAATACAGACATCCGACGCGGGCCCGCGAGCCCGCTTAGCATTCGGCGGAAGCACTTCTTGAGGGTCGAGGGAGAAGGGAGGAGGTTCCCAAGCTCAATCAAGTAACGGTCAACCCGAAAAGCCCATTCCCGGACAGAGGTGATTCCAGCGGTCAAAGGGAAAAAGTCCGCTCGACGTTCACCCGATCGGGGTTAACAACCACACTTATTGTTTCGCCTGCACCTACCACCGCAACAACTTCTCTTGGTGCAATTTTTGCCGTTGTTGCTAATGCATGGGGTGCAATCCGGCATCCCCCCACAGCCAGATTGGGGCAGGCACGATGTTTGTGCGGCCGCGAGTGGCGAGACGATCGATTCGATCACCGGCAGGAGGAGCGAGATCCCTGCTGCCCGTCGCAGGGTTCGTAGCATTTCCCGCCGCGAGTATTGAGCCCTATCAGCCGGCAGTGCCACCGCCTCACTCAGCAAATGTGCCCGGTCCAAACGGTCCAGCGCCATCCACACCACCGCCTCGTCTGTCGGAGTTCCTGATTGCTCCTCCAGCAGCGCAGCGACATCGGCGACGCTCGTTCGTCCATCGCAGCGCCGCCACACCAGGGCGGCCGTGCGATTCAGGCAACGGGCCTTGTGGCGCTTCAGGTCGTATACCAGGGTTTCGTCGGGCAGTTCTTCGACCGCCAGCTCGTCTTTCCTCGCGCGGGGCATCAGGGCTCTTGTCGTTCCCATAGGTACTACACTCCAAATCGCTGGCGCTTGTGCATACTACAAACATTCGCCATTCAAACGATGCCGACAAGTTATATCTCGTCCCGAGCTACCCTCTCACGAACCTCCACCCACCTCATCCGATAACCGTGTCAAGAGGTTTTGAGCGGTTTCGGCCGCCTCGCCACGCATCCCCTTTAGCGCCAGGGCCTCCACGACGACTTGTCGCAACGTCGAAAGGGTCCGTTTCGGCTTACTCCTGGTCGAAAGCGTATGGGAAAGAAGCGCCATGACGGCTCGCCCCGGCAAAAGGCGGCGGGGTCGCCAGGGAGCGCCTTCCCGGTAGCTCGTCGCGACGATCAAACCTACTGGGAGCGGCTTGACACCGGGTTTCCCCCCCAGAGCTTCCGGGAGGATCTTTTTCGGGCGTCCACCCCCGTTCTCCCGCAGCGACAAAGGCCTCAGATAGGGATGCACCCGACCACGCTCATCAAGAACGGCGTATTCATCTGAGTAATACGTTGCCCCCGCCTCGACCAATGCCTTCACCAGGGTCGACTTGCCGCTCAGGGTACGCCCCGGGATGACGATCGCGCTGCCACGCCAGCCCACGACGCCAGCATGGACGAACACCCTGCGGCGGGCCTGTTCGGCGATGTATATCTGCAGGTCCCGATTAAGGGCTTCCAGTACCTGGTCCGTGTCTTTCGTACGGACGATCCGTATCCCGTTCACATAGAGAATGTTGAAACGGCGAACGTGGCGGCCCACCTTGGTTCCGCTGACAACAAGCGAATAGAGACACCCGACGCGGGGCCCGACAGCCGGCCTGGCATTTGGCGGAAGCAGTCTTTCGATCCGATCCATGATCTGCGGGCTACTCACCCGAATCCCAATCCGTAACCCGTATGATACGAATGCCCCCCCTGCCGCCCACCCGAGGCGGTCGATTTTCTGCACTCAGGTGGACCCCGGCACCAACACCATCTCGCGGTCGTCGCTCATCTGCGGAGGAGATCCAACGGGGTGCTTCGGTGCCAATTCGTCGCTCATCGGTCTGTCTGAGGGGGAGCGGTGCGGTCAGGATGCATGCACAAATGTAAGGCCACGAGAAGAAAACAGGGAGATTTGTGTGATCCGGAGCGCCCCGAGAACCCCTCGCGCGAAGGCCCTTTCCCCCAACATGATTGAGGTGAGTGTCGTCACGGCCCCGTAGCGACGATCCACGCGCGCGCCTAGCCTCGCGCCAAAGCCCTGCCATAAGCTCCTCAGGATCACCCAATAGCTCGGTATGAGCCCGGACACGAAGTGGTCAGGGATATTTTGTCCAACCATACGTAACGTTTTCCACTTTCCCACCATTATCACCCCGCGGCAGACCCTTGCTGATGACCCCGTAAAGTATAGGAGATTCAACGGTCTTCGCGTTTTGTTCGGCCTCTGGGCACATCCCTTGCAACAACAGTCGTCCGTTGGACCGATTGATGGTATACGAAAACCTCCTTCCGTTCTGGAGCGGTACCCCCCTAGGAGTACGCAAGGGGGATCGTGTACCTCCCCCCCAAGCCGGGTTCACCCTGATCGAGCTTCTCACCGTCCTGGCGGTGGCGGGAATCCTCATGCTCATCGCGGTTCCCAGGATCGACGTGGAGCGCTTCCAGATGGACGCGGCCATGCGAGAGGTCGGGTCCGCCGTGGCAGCTGCCAGGGGGCGGGCGATTCTACGCCAGTACGACCATGTGCTAATGTTCGCCGAAGACCGGTTCGTCGTGCTCAACGATGTGAACAACAACGGGCAGACGGACGCTGGAGAGGAGCGCAGAGCGGTGCAGCTCCCCGAGCGCGTGGAGTTCGACCGCGGGGGAGCCACGCCTATCCTGGGCCTGACCGAGGCCATCTCGTTCACGAAGAGAGCAGAGCAACTCCCAGCACTCACGTTCCATCGAAATGGAGCCGCCAGCGAAGAGGGCGTCATTTATCTCACGTCCATTCGCGCCGCCGGCGGGAACAGTAACTCCCAGGATACTCGAGCCCTACAGATCGAGCGGGCTACCGGGCGCGTCCGTTGCTTTACCTATCGAACCTCAGCTTGGCAGGAAGGCTGCTGATCATGGACAACCGTGGATTCACGATCATCGAGATGACCGTGGTGGTCTTCATTCTCACCACCGCCATTCTGGGAATCGGTGCGTCCGCGACATTCATGATCCAGGCGGCCTCGACGGCGGGCGCGAAGTCGGAAGCGCTCCAGTCGGTGGAGGGGCGCATCTCTCAGATCGTGATGGATCCGCGATACCGCGACCTGGAATTTCTGTACGAGAAAACGGAGACCGACCTGCCCGGCCTCGAGAGCTTCGAACGGGTGACCAAGATCACCCACGTAGAGACCGATACCGAGGGTCAGGCCGGTCGCGTCACCGACTACAAGATCATGATGGTTTCCGTTTCGGGCCCAGGCCTACCCGACGGCATGTCGCGCACGATCATCGTGGGTTCACCGTGAGGAGGCACGAACCATTGAGCAGGCAGGAGCAGTTGAGCAGACGAGAAAAGGTCTCGATGAAATCGGGGTTTACGCTGGTCGAGCTCCTCATCGTCACCGTCATATTCGGAATCGTCCTGACCGGCGCGTTGGGGTTCATGACCGTGCAGCACAGTGCCTTCATGAAGGGCTCCGATCGCTTGATGACACTGCAGAACCTCCGGTATGCGTATCAGACGCTCGAGATCGATTTCACGACCCTGGGCAGCAACGTTCCGGCAGGGCAGCCGGCGATCGTGCTCGCGGACGACGACATCATCGCGTTTACTGGGGATTACACGTCGAACCTGGTGAACGACGTGTCCGCCGTGTACGTCGACCCCGATGCTCCCAACGGGCTGGTTCAGGCGCCTCGTGTGAAGATCGACCTTCCCAACTCGCCCTTCTCCTGGCCGGACACGATCTATACTGCTCCCGGGGGAACACCCAGCATGGCCGAGTTGACCATCTACTACTTCGAACCGGACGCCACGACCACCCGGGCCGACGATTACGTCCTCAAGCGGCAGGTCAACGACGCATCACCCGAGGTGCTCGCGAGGAATCTCATGAAGCAAGGAGCCCTGCCCTTCTTCCGATATTTCAGGAAGCGCACCTACACCAGTCAGAGTGCCGAGCTCGACAGTATCGCCGACGGTGATCTCCCGCTCTTCCACTCAGTCATGATTCACGGATCGGCCACAGACACGGCGAACAGCGCCAGGGGAGACAGTATCCGTGCAGTGCGGGTGAGCTTCCGCTCCACCAACGGACGGCCGGCGGTCGGCGAGTGGTTTGCCGACCTGAGCCGGGTGATCGACCTGCCAGGCGCGGGCGTCGCCATCGTGGGGACGTGTGGTGACGAGCCGATTCTCGGAAGCCCCCTGGCCTTACAGATCGTCACCATTGAAGACACACCCGTCGTTCGACTCGATTGGCTTCCCGCCACGGACGAGTCCATTGGTGAGAAAGACGTCATCCGCTATGTGCTCTACCGGCGCGATGTCCCGAACAGCGGTGACTGGGGAGATCCGTTCCTCAGCATACCCGCAGGTGCCGCCCCCTACACGTACGAGGACGCCACGGTGCTGGAGGGCAGCACGTATGAGTATGCCCATGCGGCTCAGGACTGCACACCGTCTCTGTCCCCGCTCTCGCAGGCTCAGCAGATCACAGTAAGCTAGGCCACGGGCCGCTAGAAGAGGGATACTATCATGAAAACACTCACTCACTTCACGGATCTCTCCGAGAAGAACGGGTTTGCCCTGGTCCTCACGATGCTCGTCGTGCTCGCCGTGAGCGCGTTGGCCACCGGTGCGGTCATGGTGGGCGGAAACCACGTCCTGGCGAACCGCTACTACGAAAGGACCAATCAGCTCCAGATCGTGGCCAACAGCGGCCTCGAGCTCGCCCGGGCCTTTGTCAACGGTGACCCGACCCTCTATCCAGACAGCGCCTATGCCACGCTTGAGGACGGCGTGACGGTCAAGGACGGCGCCGGCAACACGATTCCCGGCGTCAAGCGGTGGCTCCATGTGGGTCCCACCGGCGTTACCACCGGTCAGTACGGCATCTTCGGAAGCGTGGTCTCCATCGTCCGGGACGACGGCGGCGGTGAGGTCGTCCGGCGCTCTCAGATCTCCCAGGAGAGCTTCGCCAAGTTCGCCTACTTCACCGACGTCGAGCCCTCCAACATCTCGTTCGGCGGCGGTGACCAGATCTTCGGCCCCGTGCACTCCAACTCGGACCTGAAGATCTACTCGTCGGGAGCCACCTTCCACCAAGATGTGCGGACGGCACAGAGGGTACCTTCTCCGCAATACGGCACATTCATGATGGGCTACGAGGAGTACGTGCCCAGGATCGAGATGCCTCAGACAGCGGATCTCAGCAAGGTCGCAGCCCAGGCCGCCGCAGGCGGCACCCTCTTCACCGGTGACAGCAACGGCGGCTACGGCCAGGCGAGCACCCGCATCGAGTTCGTCGCCGTCGACCTGAACACCGACGGCGACGTCACCGACGACGACGAGGGTTTCTTCAGAGTTTACCAGTCCACGAATGAGGCCTGGGTCGTCGGTACGTGGGACAGCGACCTCAGGAATAATGAGAACTGCGGTACCTGGTACGACGGCACTTTCGTGGCGGCAGACGACCACCCCTATGATCACGACACCGATCCCGACACTCCCGACAGAACGGCCCTGCAGGCCCTAACGTCTGCTGCCCGTCGCTGCTACCTGGGTGGAGACGAGTCCATCACCAACGGTTTCGTGGTCAATGACGGGAAGGGAAGTTGGCTTCCCTATCCCGGAATCCCGGCTCCGGGGCTCGCGGGGCGTTCCGACGCCGGGTACCTCTTTCCACTGTCCCGTCAGTACAACCCCAGCTTCAAGGGCGTGATCTCGGTCACGGGCAAAGTCGCGGTGAGCGGGGTGCTACGGGGCAGGGTGACCATGGCGGGTACGGACGACATCATCCTCGCCGACGACATCGTGTATGCCACGGATCCCGGTGCGGGTCTATGCCAAGACATGTTCGGCATGTTCTCCGGCGCACGCGTGATCGTTGCCGACAACCTCATGAACGCCCCAGTGAGGCCCCGGACCAACTGGAACCACCGGACGTACGACGACACCAAGGACGAGTTCTTCCACGGTGTGATCCTGGCCCTCGACATCTTCACCGTGCAGAACTACAACGCGGGCAGCCGCAACGACGAGAAGTGCGAGGCCCAGACCTGGGGCCGGGGTTGCCTCTACATCACGGGTGGAATCATCCAGACGACGCGTGGTGCGGTTGGTACGGGCTCTGGAACCGGATACGTGAAGCGCTACAGCTACGATTCATGTGCGGCGACCGAGCCCCCACCGTATTACCCCACCACGGGGCACTTCGCCAAAGGCCAGTACTATCAAGTCGATCCGGTCGGGTTTTCGGTGCCGGCGTACTTCGAGTTGCTGACCCCCCAGGACTAAGCACCTGGAACCAGGCGGTTCATCGCACGCGACCCTCCCTTTCCGTAATTTCTACGGAGCTTTCTGGGAATCAGCCCCCGGAGCGACGATCGGCGGCGCAGCCGTCGAGCGCAGCGTCGGCGCGGAGGGAGGGTGACAAGGTCCACCGCAGGGGTTAACTGGACGGCTTCCGCCTCCACACCACGTCCGCGGGGTTTCTGAGCCGGAGCACGCCATCCGGATAGAGGTGGACCGCCAGTGTCGTTTCGCCCCCCGAGCCCTCGTAATCAATCTCGTACTCCCAGCTCTCCGGGCCCTGAACTCCCCGGATCAACAGGACCGGATGAGATCGGATCCCGCCGTCCTCCCCAAGGTGGAGCTCGATATGTTCGTAGCCGATCACGAAAGCGCGATCCGAGTATCCGGGATTCTCGGTAACCCACGTGCCCACGAGCTCTTCCGGCGGGGCGTCCAGCAGGTCACCGAAGCTCTCGCGGTCGACGACGATCTCCAGGGCGAGCACGGCCCTGAGCCGTGCCCCACTCCGACGGATGTCAGACCGGCGCTCGGGACCCCTTCTCTCTCTGGTCCGAGGTGGCTCAGGCATCAATCAGCTCCTGCTTCGGGACGTTCCGGAGAAGCCAGCCGCTCTCCATGACGCGCATAAGGGCCACGACCATCTCGGGATCGAACTGGGTGCCTGAGCAACTGCGGATCTCGTCGAGGACGACCTGTGGATCTATGCCGCTTCGATACGGACGGGCCGACACCATCGCGTCGTACACATCAGCAATCGCCACCAGCCGTGCGAGCCGAGGGATCTCCAGTCCCTTGAGTCCCTCGGGATACCCCAGGCCGTCCCAGCGCTCGTGGTGGTACAGAACGATCGGCAGCATCGGCTGGAAGGCGCGGATCGGCTCCAGAATGCGCGCCCCGATGACCGTGTGCGCCTGGACCTCCTTGCGCATCTCGTCGTCGAGCGGGCCGGGGTAGTCGAGCACATGCAGGCTCACGCCGATCTTGCCTATATCATGAAGGAGCCCGCCTCGATGAAGGATGTCGAGCTCCTTGTCGCTCAGCTCGAGCACCTGCCCGACCTCGAGTGCGAGGGCCGTGACCCGCTCCGAGTGACCCCGCGTCCACGTCGACTTGGCGTCGATCGCGTTGGCCAGCGCTCGCAGCGCCTCCCAGCTCATCTCCTCGAGCTCGGCACGGAGCTTGAGATCGTTGAGGGCGACGGCGGCCTGATTTACCAAATGCCCTGCCCGGCGCACGTCCTCCTTGGAGAAGTCGCGGCCGGCCTGGCCCGCGATGGCCACGGCGCCGAGAGCCTCTCCCTGCACGACGAGGCGCAGCACGAGCACCCGTTGGTCATCGGCGGCGAAGCCCGCGCCCTCGAACACAGTGGGCAGCTCCATTCCGTTGTAGGCCACCACGTCCAGGTTGTCGCCGGAGAGCCACGCGTGATCCGCCTCGTCCACGGACGAGGTGCTCCGCACGATGCCGCTCGCTCTGCGACTCATACGGCTCACGAAGTAGACGCTCGCCTCGCCGTCCGATCCCGGCTCCAAGAGCAGGAGGGCCCGATGTGCGCTCGGCACGACGTCGCCGAGCCCGTCGAGAACCGCCCGCACTGCGATCTCGCGGTCGCTCGCCGACAAGACCGCACGGTCGATAGCCCTGCCGGCCTCGATCTGCCTGAACTGGAGCCCCAGCCGCTCCGCCATCGTGTTGAACGACGCGGCGAGCTCACCGAACTCGTCCTTGCTCTCGACGTCCACTCGGGTGCCGAAGTCTTGCTCCGCGATCCGTCGCGTGCCCTCCGTGAGCCGCTCGAGCGGGTCCATCGTGCGACGCACGATGACGCTGGCGAGCAGCAGCACAAACGAGAGGCCGCTCACCACGGCCACCGGCAGATAGTAGGCGAACCACTCGACCTGGCTGTAGACCGTGGACCTGGACTCGCTCACCACGACCGTCCACGAAGGGGCCCCGTACCTGGGAGGCAGGTAGACCTCGCGCCAGCCGGCCTTGTAGTCCTCTGTGCCCATTTCGACGTCCAGCAGCCCCGTGTTCGATTCACGGCTCCCCACGGGAGGGACAGTTGCCGGTAAGCGACTCCCCTCGCCTCGATTGCAGTGGAAGGGCCGGCTCCCCGCGTCCAGGATGCAGAGATCCTGGACCGTCGAGGTCGACGCCCACAGGATTGTCGTCGCCCACAGCGAGTCCCCGGTAATACGTGCCCACAACACTCCCCGATCGGCGTCGCCGGCCCGAGCGCTCAGCGCCATGAAGATGCTCGGGCTAACGCCGTCGACACCGACGGCGGCCTTGACCAAGGGCTGGCCCATCGCCAACTGCTCCCCGTCCGCAGCCCCGAGTGGTGGCAGCTGTCCGATCGTGCCAGTGATCGTGCGCACGCGCCCGTCCTCTTCGAGCGCCAACCCCTCGACGCCGCCCGGAACCACATCGGTGAACGACGCGGAGCCAACGTCACCCGCCTGGCCCAAGCCTACGGTCCCGAGCACGCCGACGCCTCGAAGCCACGAGTGGAAGAAGTCGAATCGATCGAGAAGCGATTGGGCGGCGATGTCGGTGACGTCCGCCAAGCGCTGTTCACTCTGTTCCTCGAGCTGACGGGATACCGCTCTGTAGGAGAGAGCTACCAGGACAGCGATCGGGAAGAGCGATCCGAGCACGAAGAGGCTCATGACTCTCCGCGCGACACGCGTCCGCAGGAACTCCACGCGCACCGGGCTCAATAGTCCGCCGCGATGCCCACGAAGCCGCCGTCGTTGGCCCGGATGATGTCGTCTAGACTGTACGCATCAGTCAGGTTGTCCGACGTCTCCCCGTCGGGTCCCCTGCTATATATGTCGAAGTCTCGGTTGACCGGCCTGAGGAACCTGTCCTGCCTGGGTTTCTTACCCGGAGGGTATACTTCGAACTGACCCTCGATCAGCAAGTATTCGTACTCGTTTCCCCAGGGGTCGAGGGGAGGGTCGTCGAACCCGAACTTGTCGAAGGAATCCGGAAACGTGCCGTTCACAAGCTTGTGGTCCCTTGCGGTCGACGCGAGGATCCGGACGTCCGACATCGCCTCGACGACCCTCGACCGCTCCATGAGGCGCTGCACGTTCGGAATGGCGAGCGCCGCCAGCGAACCCGTGATGGTCGCCACCAACACCACCTCGATGAGCGTGAAGCCGCGGCGGCCTTTCCTGGCGAACCGCCGAGTAGTCAAGAGTTGATAGATCCTCGTTTGATGCATTTCCTAGTACGCCTCGAAAATCGTGTTGTCGACGAGCTCCAAATACGAGAGCGTCCGGTTAGCGGCGTACACGAAGCACGCGTTGTACTCGACATCCATCCGGACGTCGATGTCCGAGTAGGGGTTGGGTCCGTCGAGGCCGAGCACCATCATCCCCTCGACATCACCGTCCAGGCCGTCGTCGGTGGAGCCGGCTAGCACGATCCCCTCCCATTCGAAGCCCGACCTCGAGTTGAACTCCCCGGTGATCACCAGGAGGCCCCGCCCGCTCCACGAGCTCGCGGGCGCAAGATCGCCCTGAAAACGTACCATCGGGAATGAGTCGGCAGGCAGGGAGGCGAAGTTCGGCGGCGAGCCGTCGAACTCGAAGGGGAAACTCGGGTCCTGGAGCACGTCCCACCGTATTCGGAGCGAGTCGGCCATGTCCGACACGACCCAATCCCGGTATTCTTCCTGCGGGTTGCCGTCGACGTTCCCCATGACCCTATCCTTCGCGATGCCCCCTGTGATTCCGGCCGTCCCCCCGCCCTGGCAATCAGTGGGCAGTGAATCGTCATCACCGTCGACCTCTCCGCCACTGCTGGTGTCGATCTCGTCGGCGGACACTATCAACGCCGCACGGTGAACCATCGGACTCAGCCGGTGCCACGCGAATGCCCCGACGACCCTCCTGGCGACCGGAGCAGCCGGGGTCCTGATGTCATTGAGCGTCCCCTCGGAACGCAGATAGTACAGGTGGTTGAGCGAGTCCTTCTCCATGAGCTTGCGACTGGTCACGATGGCGATGCCCAAGCCGATCTCGTAGACGATGGAGTCACCGACCCCGCCGGTCTGATCGGCGAGGAAACGCTGCAGGCCCCCGTGCGCGACGGAGATCACTTCGGCGCCCTCCTTCGCGTGGTTCGACAGGCTGAACTCCGAGTCCACGACGAGGTAGCCCGTGACCGCCGTGATCGAGATCGCGAACAGCATGAGCACCACGAAGAAAATCACGAAGCCGCCGCGCGACGTCCCGGATTCGGATGCGTGCCTCACCGTACGTTCCTCAGCGCGACGTTCACGGACCACCCGTACCGGATCTCGCCTTCTATACCCGGCGGGGCCGGCTCCTTGACATCGGATACTATGCGTACGACATCGACGTCTTCGACGGAGGAGCCCGACACGGATTCCTCGTACGACGAGTTCTCGGTTGTCCGGTACTGAAACTGGGCCGTTGAGTCCATGCCGGTCGCGAACTCGGCCAGCGTATCGCCATTAATCTGGCGAAAGAGCCCGACCGTGGTCGGATCGAGGACCGAGGTCTGGAACTTGAACGTCGTCTTGCTGAAGAGCAGGATCACCTCGCCGACATCAGGTACCGTCGGATGGTAGCTGTCGAGGCTCTCGAGGGAGTGGAAGTTGTCGCGGGCTCCCACCGTGTCGGCCCCGTTAGCGTAACAGAACCCGGCAATGACGCTGCTCGAACTCGCGTCGTCGATCGTCGTCCAGTCGACGTCGTAGTAGTCCCACCCCCCCACGCCGTCCATGACGCCGAAGCCAGTCACTTCCTCTGCACGGGTCTCGATGGCCGCCTCTCCGCCCTCGGTGTGCACGCCGACCAGGACGCCGTCGGTCCAGCACACCGCCGCCACCACGATCGGCGTGCGTACGCTGATCTCGTCGTTCTCGGCGAGCACCACGCCGCCCTCCATCACCAAACGAAGCTCGCTGGAGAGGAGTTCGGTGACCGCTCGTGCGTTGTGGTGTGAGTCGGTCACACCGAGCTGCACTTGGTAGGAACGGTTCTGAGCCAAAAAGGTCCCGGCGATCATCACAATGATCAGGGACGAGAGCGTCAGGGCCACCGTGGCTTCCACGAGCGAGAAACCGGCGCGTGCTCCTACCAAGCGCCCGCGGAGTACGTCGTCACGGAGTAGCCGGGACCCCAGGCCAAAGTGTCTTTTAGTGACACGTCCACGTCGATCCGGTACAAGAGCGGGTTCAGCAAGCTGACCGTCACGGTCTTGGTGTACTCGATCTCCGCCGCCCCCACCTTGAAGTCGTTCTCCTCGGTCTTCGCCTCCAGTGAGTCGAAGGGCGTCGCCGCCAACGAGTCGATCTGCTCGTGGGCGATCACGACGAGCTCCGAGGCAACCCCCGAGTACTGTAGCTGAGTGGACGACACGGCACTGAGCCTCATCACTATGAGCACGCCCATCACGAAGATCAAGAGGGCGCCGACCACCTCGATGAGGGTAAAGCCGCCACGGCAGGGATTGGAGAGACATGGTTCTGCGCTCACCGTCTCTCGACCTTCGAGGCTCCCATGATGTTGAACGACACCGCGTACGTCTCGTCCGCCGTCGCGAACGTCGCCGTCCCCAGTTGCCCGCTCACACCGCTCAAGATCCCCCTCGAAGTGAAGAAGACGGTGTCCCCGGGTATTTCGAGGTCGATGGCCGCGAGACCGATGTCCGCATTGACGTTGAAGCGGCGCCGTATCAGCTCCCTACCTGTCGTCATCGTCGATATCGAGTACCAGCGACTGGACTCGGAGAAGCGGATCACGACCGGTTCCCGCCCGCGCACGGCATGGGCCCGCGCCAGAGACAGGTCCCGGACGAACAGCTGTGCCGCATGATGTGCAGCAATCCTCTGCGTGTAACCGGTCAACCCACCGTTTGCAACGGCAACCGTCGCGCCGGCCAGCACCAGTACAACTACGAGCTCGATGAGCGTAAATCCGCTGGCCCCCCGACCAGGGATCACGCCCGTAGCTCGTTTGGATCCAGTCGCCAAGCTCGATTCCTTGAGATTCGGGTATCCTTAAAGATTCCACCCGCCCGCATCAGTTTCAACAACTATGTTCTCTTCGCCAATTCTTTGGCCGAGTGGGGCTCGGTCCCTTGCGGGTACGGCGAAAATCCCGTCTGGCGCGAGAATGGCCGGCCTTTCGCAGTTCACTGAGGGCACGTGTCGGCCGGCACTAGCCGATGGTCTACATTAGGGGCTGATGCGTAAGATTAGGGGGCTGATGCTTAAGGGGAGCTCCGAAGCGTGCTCACCATACATGGTTCCACATTCGGCCAGAGATGGGGCCGACCCCACCACCACCGAGCATTCCCCCGCAATTGTAGGTCAGCGTGAGATCACCGCTGATCTTATTCTCGGACACCCAATCCTCACTACCGAAAGGATTAGGGTCGTCTCGGCAGATCAATTGGCCGTACATCACCGGCGTACCGGAGATTTCGCACTGGGAGCCGGCGTAGACCAGTCCCTCGAAGTTCTGATCGCCACTCGACGGACTCCCGTTGAGCTTCACGTCCCCGCCGGCCACGATGAGAAGGCTGTCCGAGTGGGCTGGGACTATGTACGGATCCCCCGGAATCGTTACCGACATGGTCGTGAGGATCGTGATGGCCAAGGGAGCGCCGGGCGAGCCGAGTTCGTTCCCGACCTCGACGTCATTGTTCACGCAATAGACGCCGGGCTGGACGTTGTCGTTGTCCGTCGAGTACATGCCTCCGCTCCACTTCCAACCCCACCAAGTTCCGGTGTCGAGGTTCCTGGTGGTCGTGGTGGCGACCTCGGTCCCGAACTTGCCGTCGAAGATGTAGTCGGCTTCGCCGCAATAGTCGTTGGGATCGAGATCGGGGATGGGCTTCTCCGGCGCGCCGGACGTTGCAGTGACCGAGCTCCCTAGGGTGTCCTGCAGTGTGCCCCCAACCGACGCCGTGCCTGAGCTACTCACGTTACCGGCTACCGTCGAGGTCCCGCTGACGTCCAGGTCGCCGTTGGAGTGGATATCCGGGCACTCCCCTTTGATGGTCGGGTTGCCTGACAGGTCCACATCACCTCCAAAGACGAGGGCGGCACCGAGCCCGTACCTACTCCTTACGATGATGCCGATCCGGCGCCTTCCTCCGTTGAGGCCGGGGCTCCGGCCCGTGGACTCGACGGAGTAGAGCTTCTCAGACGTGTCACCACCGTCGATGCGGCGGTATACGAGCTGGTAGCTACAGCGGTTCTCGATGCTCGTCCAGGACCCCAAGAGGCTGTCTCCCGGGCTGGCCATCAACGTGTCCATGGCTACCTGGTCCCAATTCGAAGCAGCGCTGTAGATGCCCGCTTCGGCGGCGTAGAACGCCTGATTGGAGTGGCTCACGGCCTCTGCCGAGAGGAGCTCGTCCCGTGAAGCCTGGAGCGCCGCGCCGCCAATCATGCCCAGCAGCACCAGCGCGAAGACCACGATGGGCAGGGCGAACCCAGTGTCCCGTGCAGGCTGGACCAACGGGGTGCCCTTATGGCCGGCCGCCGGCTCGCCGCCCCTCTTGGAGGGGGCTCTGTAATGGATCCAGGTGGTGCTAGGTCTTGGCATCTCTTCGATTCTCCTGAACACTCTAGTTGTTGCGAACGCTCACCCTGAGGCGGAGCGTGTCCGCTAGGGTACCCGACCTCACGTAGGCCGACAGATCCTCACGGCTCTCGGCCTTGAGAAGGATCTCGACGGTGGCGACGTCCGACGGTGTGGTGGTCGCGTCGCCATCCGCGTCGTAGTAGTTAAAGACCAACCCGCTGTCGGCGGGACTCATGAGCGGGCCGGCCAACCGCTCCGGACCGATGACGTTCGGGACTCTCTGCACCAGCCAGTATCTCCCGCTCACCTCCTCGAGACCGAACTGGATCGGGTGGAAGGCGCGAATGGCCGAGCCCACCAAGAGGTTGTCGATGATGGCCGGCGAGCCCGCCAGGTCGATGGCGACCTCAGGGTTGGGCGCACTGGTCGTGTCGCCCCAGAAGCAGTCCGGAGTCTTGGTGGCCAATCCCGATGTAGTGGTATCCGTGGCCGCCACCGTTACGATGTTCCAATCGTCGTTCTGAATGGAGTAGATCAGCACGCTGTCGCTTGCGGCGAACTGTCCCGATACGTCGTGAATGCCCAGCCACTGAGTGCTCGTGGAGCAGATGATCCCGCCGGCGTGGACCGCCCTCATGGTTACACTGTTCGTACCGAGGGTCGTCAGGTCGCCCCCCGTGGCGGACGCTTCCTGGATGGCCCACGACAGCATGTTGGCCGCCGTACGTAGGCTTACCTGGGTTCCCAGCTTGGCGCTTTGTACGGTATAGAGGGCCACCTGAGAACCGAGGATCGTGAACGCCGCCGCCGCAAGCAAAACGGCCACCACTAGTGTGACCAGCAACTCCACCAATGTGAATCCTCCACGGCTGGTGCGGACCACACGAGGATGTCGGGGGGCGCTCATCAGTTCCCGATATCAGCGGCGTGGGTTACGAAAGTGTCCACCGTCATGCCGCCGAGAACGGAACGACGTTCTATGGCAAGGACGACGACCTTGGGGGCCGTACCCGAGACCGTCCAGCTGATCGGAAATCCCCACACCGTGTCCGAGTCCGAAACGAGGTTGTCGGGCGGAAGCGAACGCAGCGTTTCCATCTGGTACTGCGCCGCCGCAGCGGCTTCGGTGATGATCTCTCCGGCGTTGGCCTGTTGCCTGGCAACGAGCGTGTGCTGGGCGGCAGCAAGGGCTCCGACCGTGAAAACGACCAGGGCGATCAGCACCTCCACGATGGAGACACCAGCCTCGGGCCCCGACCTCCTCGTGTGGGTACTCATTCAGAGGCCTTGAACAGCAGCCCCGACGCGGTTGCAACAAGCGTGTCCGACGAGCTTCCACGAAAGAATCCGATGCCGAGAGATCCCGTTGTCGGACATCCAGCCGCGGCGGCGATAAGTCCCCGCGGGTCGAAACAAACCAAGGATCTGGTGGCCGTCAGGTCGACCTGGTCCTCACTCAAGTCGACGACCTGACCTATGGTATCCATGACGCCGGATCCCGAAACCGTCGTATCGATCTGGACCCAGAACCGATCCGTGGAAGCGTCGATATGAAGTTCGGCCACAGCGCCGAATCGCACCGCAGCAGTGCGCGCCTTCTGATGCGCCGCTATGAACTGATCGGCGGCCCCCTTGACTGCGAACTGCTCCCAAGCGCCACGGACCCTCGGGAGTGCCGTTCCCGCGACGCTCCCGAGGACGAGGAGTATGGCGAGCATCTCCATCAGCGAGAACCCGCTCCGTTTCTCCATCTTCATCTTACGACCTGATGTCGGTGATAATGCCCTTGAGACTTCCTCCGAAGTCTCTGAGGGGCAGCAAAGCGGGCCGCCAGTTTCTCCTGCTTTCTAGTTCAGGATTGGCTGGCGGCCCGGCTGGCTTGGTGATCTGACGATCACTGTCGGCCCCGTAGCTTTGCGTCACCGCCTTTCGGCGGTTTTGCTTTGAGCAGCACTATCAACATCAGGCGGCCCCGATGCGACTGGAAGGGGTAACCTGCCAGATATGTGCCACCGCAGTTGCAACACTCCTGACCCGTTACCAGACCGCACGCAGCCTGGTGATTCAGGGACGTCGAAGGGGCCCGTCCAACGGCGGATTTTGGAGCACGTTGTGCCAGTATGGGAAAAGAATGCCCACCCGTCTCCACCAGAGAATCGTGGACGCGGTGATCGGTAAGTTCTTGCATGAATTCTCGGGATCCCTCCATCTTTCAAATGCATCGGTTCGTGCACCAAGCTCGAGTTTCTCCGGAGGAGGTCGTGATGTCCCATGCAGTCAAGTTGACATGAGCACCCGCTACCTGCTCATCTCCGACCCACCGCACGACGACGTGGACGCGGCCGAGGCGGCGTCCTACTTCGGTCTTACTGTGGCTGAGGTGCGCATGAAGTCCAACTACGGCCTCCCCGAGGTCTGGTTCGCGGAGGAAGACGAGGCCAAGCTCTCGGATACCGCCGCGGCCCTCGATGCGGCCGGGTTCAACACCACTCTCGTCGCGGGAAGTGACCTCATAGAGATTCCTATGCAGAGTCCGTCAGAGTCGCTCGTCTTTACCGACGGAGGGCTACAGGTTGGCCGCAACGATTCGGAATGGACGATGGCTTACGACGCTCCCACCATCGCGGTGGTGTGCCGGCCGCAAGTGGACGTCCAGGATACGACGTTGCCTGTGAGACCGCTCGCTTCACGGCTCTCGAGTTGGGGACACGTGGGGGCCGCCCCACGGGGTCCGGATGCAGGTCAGGCCGAGTTCGCCACCTCGCCATTTCTTGATTTCTACGTGCGGATGGACGACGGGCTGTCCCGAATCTCGATCGTCCAGGACATCACGAGTTTCCCGCCGTTGTCGGCGGACCTTCCGCACGGGCTGTCGGCCATGCGAAACCTCGTGGTGGAGTGTGAAAATCGATTCGAAGAGGCGTACTTCGATCACCGTTTGGTGGACATGAAGCTTCGGGGAACAGCCAGGGTGGTGACGGAGACAAGACCCCGCGAGCCTGCCCGGACCGGTTTCTCCTTTGCCACCGAAGCGTTAACCGGACTGCTCGGCTCCTTGTCCCCGGATCTGAAGGACATCTCCCAGGCCGACCTCTCGTCGCGACTCGCGTATCTCACGAATCGATCGCGGACATCTTGAGGCTCTTCGCGCCAACGCCCTCCCCCCAGAACGATTGAGACGAGCGTCGTCACGTTCCCACAGCGACGGGCCGCGGCGAAGCCGTGGAGCGCAGCGTCGATCCACACGCGCGCGTAGCTTCGCGCCAAACCCCTGCCCCCCCAACATGATTGAGGCGAGCGTCGTCGCGGCCCCGCAGCGACGGTCCGCGGCAAGCCGCGGTACGCGGCGAAGCCGTGGAGCAAACGGTCCGCGGCAAAGCCGCGGACCGTAGCGTCGGCGCAGCGGGGCCGCGACGACGCTCGCCACCACTCAGTCCGCGGTAGCCTCTTCGAGCCCCACCACGAGCTCTTCAGGCTCGCCCAGCGGAAGAATCTCCTCCTCGTAGAACGACTTCTCGACCATGAACTCCACGCCCTGGAACCTGTGCACTCCCGTCCCGGCCGGAATCAGGTGCCCGATGATGATGTTCTCCTTGAGCCCATTCAGCTCGTCCCGGGCTCCACGAACGGCCGCGTCCGTCAGCACCCTCGTCGTCTCCTGGAAGGACGCGGCCGAGATGAAGGACTCGGTTGTCAAGCTGGCCTTCGTGATTCCAAGGAGGAGCGGCTCGGAGCGGGCTGGTTTCAGAGTAGCCTGGATGGCCTTATGGTTCACTTCTCGGAACTCCACCCGGTCGACGTTCTCCCCCTCGAGAAGGGTCGTCTCTCCCGGATCCGTGATCCGCACCTTCTGGAGCATCTGGCGCACAATCACGCCGATGTGCTTGTCGTTGATCTTCACACCTTGGAGTCGGTAGACCTCCTGGATCTCGTTGAGCAAATATTCCTGGACGGCTCTCGGGCCCCGAATCTTCAGAATGTCGTGCGGATTGATCGGTCCCTCGGAGAGTCGATCGCCCGCCCGCACGCGGTCACCCTCGTGCACACGCATGTGTTTGACGACCGGCACCATATAGGCCCGCTCGTTCTCTTCACCCGTGTCAGGCGTAACTAGAACCTCACGCTTGCCCCGCTTGATGTCGCCGAAGCGGACTTCACCGTCGATCTCCGTGATGACCGCGGGATCTTTCGGCCGGCGAGCCTCGAACAGCTCGGCCACACGGGGCAACCCACCCGTGATGTCCCGGGTCTTGTAAACCTCCCGGCTGATCTTGGCGATCGTGTCACCGGGGGCGACATCGTCACCGTCGTGGATGGTGAGCTGGGCTCCCACAGGAATGATGAACTCGCGAAGCTTCTCTGCCTTCTTGGTCTTCTTCCGAATCTGGATCGTCGGATGGAGCTTCTTGTCCCTATCCTCGATGATCGTCATCTGGCGACGGCCTGTGGACTCGTCCAGCTCCTCACGCATCGTCTGATCATCGACGATATCGAGGAATTTCAGGACGCCGCCTGCGTCCGCCACGATCGGCTCCGAGTACGGATCCCAATTGAACAACTCATCACCGGCCTCGATGGTCTGTCCTTCCTCGACCACCAGTGTGGCGCCATACGGCACACTGAGGCGACTCCGCACCAGACCTTCCGCCGTCTTGAGAACGATCTGGCCCTCGCGAGAGGTGACGATCTGGTCATCGGTAGGCGTTTTTACTGTGGTCACCCGGTCCAGACTCACCACGCCGTCGATCTTCGATCGGCGCTGCGTCTGAGCCGCGATTCGTGCTGCGGTGCCTCCGATGTGGAATGTCCGAAGCGTCAACTGGGTACCCGGCTCACCGATGGATTGGGCCGCCAAGATGCCCACAGCCTCCCCGATATCTACCACCTGCATCGTCGCCAGATTGCGTCCGTAACACATCCGGCAAAGTCCTCGCTTCGACTCACACGTGAGGACCGACCGGATCTTGACGACCTGGATACCTGCAGCCTCGATTGCCTCGGCCGCGTCCTCCTCGATGAGTTGCCCCGCTGAGACCAAGAGCTCCCCATCGATCGGATCGTAGACGTCTTCGAGCGCAACGTTACCCACGATTCTGTCCGGAAGAGGCTCAATAATGTCTTCACCCTCTTTGAGGGCCACCATCTCGAGACCGAGGATGGTCCCGCAGTCGTCCGACGTGATCGTGACGTCCTGGGCCACGTCAACCAACCGCCGGGTGAGGTAGCCTGCATCGGCGGTTTTGAGCGCCGTGTCGGCGAGACCCTTTCTCGCCCCGTGCGTCGAGATGAAGTACTCGACCACACTCAAGCCCTCCCGGAAGTTCGACTTGATCGGGCTCTCGATGATCTCACCGATTCCGCCGGTCAGCTTCTTTTGTGGCTTCGCCATCAAGCCACGCATTCCCGCGAGCTGCCGCATCTGGTCGCGATTCCCTCGGGCGCCCGACGTCATCATCATGTAGACGGGGTTGAACCCTTCTTGAGAACGGGCCAACCGGTCGACCATGGCATCCGCCACATCGTTATTGGCGTGGGTCCATGTGTCGATGACCTTGTTGTACCGCTCCCCGTTCGAGATGTACCCGCTGGCGTACGCCTGTTGGAACCGTGCGACCTGTTCGCTGGCGTCCTGGATGATTTCCGGTTTCTCCTCCGGTACTTCCAGGTCCGCGATCCCCACACTGACCCCGCCCATCGTCGCGTAACGGAATCCAAAGTCCTTGAGGTGGTCGAGGAATTCGGTGGTTCTGGACAGCCCGACCGACGTGAAGCAGTCGAAGATGAGATCGCCCAATTCCTTCTTTCCGAAGGTCTGATTGAAGAACCCTAATTCCTCGGGAATGATGGAGTTGAAGAGCACGCGGCCCGCGGTACTACGTAGCCACGTGCCGGCAACCTCCCCATCCTCGTCGGAGTGTTTGGAAACCCAGTACCAACACGGGCTTCCGAACTCCAGGCGCTCGGCTTCCACGCCCACCTCCACTTCTCCGTAGGTCGAGAAGCGGGGCGCACTATCGTAGACCTTATCCAAAGCTTCTTCGGCGCTCGCTCGTTCGTTCTTGGGTGTCTTGAGGTTGTACGCCACATCCTCGAGATCGGAGATCTCCAGGGAAGGTTTGGTCAGGTAGTACCCTCCGATCACCATGTCCTGCGACGGAGCCGCGACGGGCCGCCCGTTGGACGGGAGCAGAATGTTGTTGCTCGAGAGCATCAGCACCCGCGCCTCCAACTGTGCCTCGAACGAAAGTGGCACGTGGACCGCCATCTGGTCTCCATCGAAGTCGGCGTTGAAGGCCGCACACACGAGCGGGTGGATGCGGATCGCCTTCCCTTCCACCAGGACAGGCTCGAAAGCCTGAATTCCCAAACGATGGAGGGTGGGCGCTCGGTTCAGCAGAACCGGGTGATCCTTGATGATGTCCTCGAGGACCTCATAGACCTTCGGATCGTCCCGTTCGACGATCTTCTTCGCCCGCTTGACGGTCTCAGCCTCTCCCCGCTTCTCCAGCTCATGGATGATAAAAGGCTTGAAGAGTTCCACGGCCATCGCTTTGGGAAGGCCGCACTGGTGTAGCTTGAGCTCGGGGCCCACTACGATGACTGAGCGGCCAGAGTAGTCGACGCGCTTCCCGAGCAGGTTCTGTCGGAAGCGCCCCTGCTTCCCTTTGAGCATGTCGGACAAAGACTTGAGCGGACGCTTACCGCGACCGCGGATGGCCTTCGACCGCCGCCCATTATCGAACAACGCGTCCACAGCCTCCTGGAGCATGCGCTTCTCGTTCCGAAGGATGACCTCCGGCGCACGCATGTCGATGAGCTTCTTGAGGCGGTTGTTCCGATTGATGACCCTTCGGTAAAGATCATTCAAATCGGAAGTAGCGAACCGGCCTCCATCGAGGGGCACGAGAGGCCGCAAGTCCGGCGGAATTACGGGAATCACGTCCATAACCATCCACTCGGGACGATTCCCCTCATCCTGCGAGGCACCTGAATTTCGGAGTGCGTCGACGACTTTCAGCCTCTTGAGTTTCTTCTTCTTACGGTGCTGCGAAGTCTCCGTCGCGATCTCGATCCTCAGCCACTTGGCCAGGCGGCCGAGTCCTTTGCCATCCGAGTTGCGGTCGTTGATCCGCCTCTCCGGGCTATCGAGCATGGTGAGGAGCGTGCGAACCGCCTCCGCGCCGATCTCGGCCTTGAACTTCTCGTCGCCCTCCTCACGCGATTTCACACGGAGATCGTAATACTCATCCTCATCGAGCAAGTCGAGGAACTCCAGGTCCTGCTTACCCGGATGTGTCACCACATAGGACGCGTAATAGATGACCTTCTCCAGATCCCGGAGTGTCATCCCCACCAGGTATCCTAGCTGGCTGGGGAGCGTCTTGAAGAACCAGATATGGCAGACCGGCACGGCCAACTCGATGTGACCCATTCGCTCGCGGCGAACTTTGGACAAGGTCACCTCGACGCCGCAACGGTCACAGACATGCCCGCGGAAACGGATCCTCTTGAACTTCCCGCAGTGGCACTCCCAATCCTTGACCGGACCGAAGATGCGCTCGCAGAACAGACCGTCCCGCTCTGGTTTGAAGGAACGGTAGTTGATCGTCTCGGGCTTCATGACCTCGCCGAAGGACCACGAACGGATCTGTTCTGGAGAGGCGATCTTGATCTGGATGAAATCAAAGTCCGCGGCCGTTTGATCTCTCGTTCTCGGGAAATCAATCATGGATCTATTCCTCCCGCGCGAGCTTGACGCTCAAGCCGAGCGCCTGAAGCTCTTTGACAAGCACGTTGAATGACTCCGGTATCCCAGGTTGCGGGAGGTTGTCTCCCTTCACGATGGCCTCGTATACCTTCGAGCGACCCGTGACATCGTCCGATTTCACCGTGAGAATCTCCTGCAGTGTGTGCGCGGCGCCGTACGCCTCCAGCGCCCACACCTCCATTTCTCCGAATCGCTGACCTCCGAACTGTGCCTTGCCGGCAAGGGGCTGTTGTGTAACCAGCGAGTAGGGGCCGATGCTCCGAGCGTGGATTTTGTCGTCCACCAGATGGCTGAGCTTAAGCATATAGATGATGCCCACCGTGACCGGGAAGTCGAACTGTCGTCCATTACGTCCATCACGCAGCATGACTTTCCCGTTCGGCAGGATCCTCGCCATGTCCATGAGCTCCAGCGAAGCGGCGTCCAAGCCTTCGTCCAACTTTCTCTTCCGAGAGAGATGAGCGATGGCTGGGAAAACCTCGGCGAACGCGGCCCCCTGCCGTTCGGCTAGTTCCTTGCCCGCCTCGACCAAATAGTCCTTCAGACGGTCGAAGAATCCAGCCTGGGCTTTCGAGAGCTTGAGTCCCAGGTAGGCATCGACCGTACGTCCGATCCCGACCCTCCTAAGGTCACTGCCGTTCCCGTTTCCCTTTCCAGCATGTGATACCTCTCGCTCCGGCAGATCGTGAGCCAGATTGATCAACTGGGTGGTCGATTCCGCATCCAGTTGGGGTGGCTCGGCTTTGATGCCGAGGCATTGATGTGCCCAACGAAGGCCAGCGAGCTTGAGGAGAAGACCGACCTCGTCCTCCGAGCCACCGTGGAATACCGGAGTCTTCGCCTCGAAACCGAGCACGCGTCCCGCCCACCCGAGATGGGTCTCGAGAACCTGTCCCACGTTCATACGAGAAGGTACGCCCAGCGGATTCAGCACGATTTCGACGGGGGTCCCATCCGGGAGGAACGGCATGTCCTCTTCCGGCGCGATCCGAGCGATGATCCCCTTATTCCCGTGCCGGCCCGCCATCTTGTCACCCACGGAGATCTTCCGTTTCTCGGCGATGTAGACCTTCGCCAGCTGGACCACACCGGGCGGAAGCTCGTCCGGCTGGAAGACCTTGTCGATCTGCTCCTCGGTCTTCCGCTTCACCCGCTCGATGCGGTGCTGGGCCTCGTCCACCACCCTGCGGATTCTCGTGTTCGCTTCCTTGCTTTTCACCTTCAGCGTGCTGAGATCGAGCTGCGAGAAGTCCAGATCGGTAAGCAAATCCTGGGTGAGCTTCGTGCCTTCGTCGAGGAGAGGATCCACCGTCCCCTTCTTCAGGGCCAGCGTCACCGTGTTGAGGTGCAAGATTTCTCGTAGCTCGTCGTCCCTGGCTAAAGTGACGCGGAAGATCTCGTCGCGCTCCAGTTTCCGGAGTTCTCCGATGCGGGCGCCGTGTTCCTTCTCCAGAAGTGGATCGTCGATGCGGCGCGAGAAGATCTTCACGTCGATGACAGTACCGCTCATTCCGGGCGGGACCCTCAAGGAGGAATCCTTCACGTCCTTGGCTTTCTCTCCAAAGATGGCCGTGAGCAGCTTCTCTTCCGGCGAGAGTTCGGTCTCGCCCTTCGGCGTGATCTTACCGACCAGAATATCACCGCTCGTGAGGCGAGCGCCCTCCCGGACGATCCCACGCTCGTCGAGATCGACCAGGCTCTCTTCCGCCACGTTCGGGAGTTCGCGCGTGATCTCCTCCATCCCCCGTTTGGTGTCCCGCACGTGAAGCTCGAGCTCCTGAATATGGATGGACGCAAACACGTCCTCCTTCACGAGTTTCTCGCTGATGACGATCGCGTCTTCGTAGTTGTAGCCGTACCACGGCATGAATGCGACGAGCACGTTTCGGCCCAACGCGAGCTCGCCGTTGTCCGTGGAGGGCCCGTCCGCGATGATGTCGCCCGGATTGATCGCCTGGCCATCGGACACCAAGGGCCTCTGGTTGATCGCCGTGTCCTGATTGGTACGCCAGAATTTTTTCAGCCGATAGCGATCGTACTGAGCCAGCTTCGCGAGGGGTTGATCGGTCTGTCCAGGCACAACACTTCCGGTATCGACGACAACCTCATCCGCCGTCACTCGGACGATCTTTCCACCCCGGCGCGCCGTGATGATAGCTCCGGAGTCCCTGGCTACTTTGAACTCGAGGCCAGTCCCCACCAGCGGGGCATCGGGGAACAGGAGCGGTACCGCCTGCCTCTGCATGTTCGAGCCCATGAGCGCGCGGTTGGCGTCATCGTGTTCGAGGAACGGAATCAACGCCGCCGCCACTGATACGAGTTGGTCCGGTGCCACGTCCATGTAATCGATGACGTCCGGCTTGAGCAGAGGGAAATCACCCCGCTCCCGACACAAAACGTACTCTTTGACGAAGCTCCCCTTCTCATCCAAAGGAGCATTGGCCTGAGCGATCCGGACCTCTTCCTCTTCGTTGGCCGAAAGCCAATCGATCTTGCCCGTGACCTTCTTGTTGACCACCCGCCGGTACGGCGTCTCGACGAAGCCGAGTTCATTGATTCGGCTGTACGTCGTGAGTGACGTGATTAGGCCGATGTTCGGGCCCTCCGGCGTCTCGATCGGACACATCCGACCGTAGTGGGAGTAGTGTACGTCCCTCACCTCGAACCCGGCACGTTCCCGTGTCAGGCCACCCGGACCCAGAGCTGACAGACGCCGCTTGTGTGTCAGCTCGGCCAGCGGATTGGTCTGGTCCATAAACTGGCTGAGCTGTGACGAGCCGAAGAATGCTTGGATGACCGCCGACACCGTTCGGGCGTTCACCAGGTCATCAATGTTGATCCGCTCGGGGTCCGTGTTGATCGACATGCGCTCCTTGACCAAACGTGCCATGCGGGACAGGCCGACCGAGAACTGGTTGGCGATGAGCTCACCCACGGTGCGTACACGGCGATTCCCGAGGTGGTCGATATCGTCGGTAGAGCCACGCCCCTCGCTCAACTCGATGAGGTAACGGAGGATCTCGATAAAGTCTTCCTTGGTGAGGACCGTTTCATGCGACGGAATCTTCAAATCCAGCCGTTTGTTGATCTTGTAGCGGCCCACGCGGCCGAGATCGTACCGTTTCGGATTGAAAAAAACGTGCTCGATCGCCGCCCTCGCGGTCTCCATGTTGGGGGCGTCGCCGGGCCTCAGTAGCGAATAGATGGCGGAGAGCGCCTCTTCTTCACTGTTGGTAGGATCCTTCCGCAAGGTGTTCTTGATGATCGGACTCTCTCGTCCGGTCTCTTTCTTACTGGTGTAGATCTTGACCTTCTTCCGGCCAGCCCGTTCCAGGAGCTCGGCCACATCCTCATCGACCTCCGTGGATTCCTCGACCAACACCTCGCCCGTCCCGCGGTCGACGATCTCTTCCGACAGGACGTTTCCGAGGATCTCCTTGTAGCCTTGTTTATCCACGGCCATCGGATTGACCGTCTTGGTCGCGAAGAAGAGCTGATAGATGTCCGCATCCGTTCCGTAACCGAAGGCCCTCAGGAGGGCCGTTGCCGGGAACTTCTTCTTCTTGTCGATATGCACATAGCAGATGTTGTTGATGTCGATGCTGAATTCGACCCACGAGCCCCGGAAGGGAATGATGCGGGCACTGTGAAGCTTCGAGCCGTTCGGGTGGATGTTCTCCTCGAAGACCACGCCCGGAGAACGATGCAGCTGACTCACCACGACCCGCTCGGCACCGTTGATGATGAACGTGCCCAACTCTGTGAGGAGGGGCAGATCGCCGAGGTAGACCTCTTTCTCGATAATATCTCCCGGACGCTTTTCTCCCTCGCCGTCCTCCTCCGGACGCTCCCACACGACCAACCGCAACGTCGCCTTTAGGGGTGCCGCATAGGTCATATCACGTTCAATGCACTCTTCGACCGAGTACTTCGGGTCACCGAGGGAGGCCGCTACGTACTCGAGGGTGAAGTTCTCGTTGACGTCGGAGATCGGAAAAATTTCTGCAAAAACGCGGTCCAGGCCAAAATCCCACTGTTCCTTCAGATCGACATCCTGCTCGACGAGCTTTTCGAAAAACCGGAGCTGGACGTCCAGAAGATTGGGCATCGGCATGACCGACTCGAGCTTGGCAAAGCTCACTACCGGACGGGCATCGTTCTTAGTATCCAAGGGTGTTCCCCTTTTCCGGCCCGCGCCCCGAAGGGAGGGCCGAACAAACGTGTGGAGGCCTCTCGGCGAAACCGAGAGCGAGAGTCACAGGGACTCGCCTACTACTTCAGGGCTACCGTTGCGCCCTGCTCCTCCAGTTTGGCCTTGACCTGCTCGGCCTCCTCTTTGCCGAGGGCCTCCCTGACCGTGCTCGGAGCACCGTCGACCAGGTCCTTGGCCTCTTTGAGACCCAAGCTCGTGACCTCTCGGACCACCTTGATCACCTGGATCTTCTTGTCGCCAATTCCTTCGAGGACGACGTCGAACTCTACCTTCTCTTCGACGGCCTCGCCGCCAGGCGCACCCGCAGCACCGGTTACCGCCACCGGCGCCGCGACAGCGGTCACGTTGAACTTGTCCTTGAACGCGTCTACGAACTCAGAGAGTTCAAGTACGGTCATGTTGCCGATGGTTTCGAGAAGCTCTTCTTGGTTGGTAGCCATGATGGTGGCTTCCTCCTGGGTTCACCCAGCCTGGGGCCGGGGTGTGACTATGGATTCCTAATTCTCATTCTCAGGGTCAGGCGGCTCATTGTCAGCGTCAGCCAACTCCGCCGCAGCGTCAGGTGATTCCGCCTCAGCTTCGGCCGATTCCGCCTCAGCTTCAGCTGACTCCGCCTCAGCGTCAGGCGCCTCCCCCTCAGCGTCAGCCGATTCCGCCTCAGCTTCAGCGTCAGCCGACTCCACCTTAGCGTCAGCCGACTCCACCTCAGAGTCAGCCGATTCCGCCTCAGCCTCAGCTTCACCCGACTCCGCCTCAGCTTCAGCTGACTCCGCCTCAGCGTCAGGCGCCTCCCCCTCAGCGTCAGACGATTCCGCCTCAGCTTCAGCTTCAGCTGACTCCGCCTCAGCCTCAGGTGATTCCGCCTCAGCTTCGGCCGATTCCGCCTCAGCGTCAGCCGACTCCACCTCAGCGTCAGCCGATTCCGCCTCAGCTTCAGCTTCAGCCGACTGCGTTCCTTGGCCCTCCTTCTGTTCCCTCAGTGCATCCAGGAGTCCCGCCATTTCCTGGATCTTACCCTCGAGAGCACTCACCAAGGCGGCCATCGGAGCCTCCAGCGCCCCAGCCAACTCCGCCAGGAGTTGCTCGCGGGGCGGAAGTTTGGCAAGCCGCTGGATCTCGACGGCGGAGACGATCTTCTTGTCGAGAATGCCCAGCTTGAAGACCGGTTTGTCGTCGTGCTCCTTGGCGAAATCGCTCACTACCTTCGCGGGTTCGACAACCCCTTCGTAACCCAACACGACACCGGTCGGGCCGAGTAATGCCTCGGAGATGTCCGGCATATCCAAGTCGGCGACGGCACGCTTGACGAGCCGGTTCTTCACCACCAGGTACTCGGCCCCGGAGTCTCTGAGCCGCTGGCGGAGAAGGGTCATGGACTTCACGTCCAGACCGGAAAAATCCGTCAGATAGAGCACCGGAGCTTCTTGAACCTTTTCGCGGAAACCGTCCACGAACGCCTGTTTTTCCGTGAGACTCATTTAGGGCTCCGGCGAAACAGGTTCGGATCGATGGCCACGCCCGGGCCCATCGTGCTGGATAAGGTGACGCTCTTGACATACGTGCCTTTGGATGCCGAGGGCTTGGCCCGGACGATCGAATCCATGATCGCACCCAGATTCTCGTCAAGCTGTTCTGGAGAGAAAGAGACGCGGCCAATCGGCACGTGTACGTTTCCGGTCTTGTCAACTCGGTATTCGATCTTTCCGGCCTTGATCTCACTCACGGCACGACCGACATCGAATGTCACCGTTCCGCCCTTCGGCGTCGGCATCAAGCCCCGAGGCCCCAGAATCCTTCCGAGCGGTCCGACTTTTCCCATGAGGTCGGGGGTGGCCACACACACGTCGAACTCCAGCCATCCCTCCTGGATCTTATCCACGTACTCCGTGCCCACATAATCCGCCCCGGCCTCCGAAGCCTCAGTCTCTTTTTCACCCTGGGCGATGACCAACACCCGTGTCGTTTTCCCGGTGCCGTGCGGCAGCACGACCGTGCCCCTTACGATCTGATCGGCTTTGCGCGGATCGACGTTCAAGCAGGTGGCTATTTCTACGGTTTCGTCGAACTTCGCCGAAGCGAGATCCTTGACCATCTGAACCGCCTCATCGGGCTTAAACTGGACGCCCGGCGGTACATTAGCCTGCGCCTCACGGAATTTCTTACCGTGTTTTGGCATAATCATTAGAACCGACTTGTTTAATCCTCCCACCCCTGGCGGCTCTCAGCGGGTGGTTCTGCGGACTGTGGCTCCCCAACCTCGATACCCATCGACCGCGCGCTACCAGACAGCATGCGGACTGCGGCATCCATATCGTTCGTGTTGAGATCCTCCATCTTCATCCCGGCGATCTCCTCTAGCTGGGCACGGGTCACCCATCCAACCTTTTCGCGATTCGGCTCCCCGGAAGCCTTCTGCAGACCTGCGGCCTTCTTAATCAGGAACGACGCCGGCGGCGTCTTCGTGATGAATGAAAAGGAGCGATCCGCATAAACCGTGATCTCGACCGGAATTGTGACCCCGGTCTGCTGCTGCGTCTTGGAGTTGAACTGCTTACAGAACTCCATGATGTTCACGCCCTGCTGACCCAGCGCGGGACCAACCGGCGGAGCTGGGTTGGCCTGCCCCCCCGTAACATGAAGCTTGATGAAACCGATGACCTTCTTCGCCATTCTGTATCCTGGGTCCTTCGCCTATGGAATCCTAAAAGCCCTTCAACTGCGTGTAGTCCAACTCGACCGATGTGGGCCGACCGAAGAGCGACACCTCGACCTTTACCTTACCCTTCTCGGGGTAGACCTCCTTGATCGTCCCCGAAAAATCGCTGAAGGGACCTTGAGTCACCTCCACCACCTGCCCGAGGTGGAACGGGATCTCTTCGTGACTCTCCTCGTCGTCCTTCTCAACCTTGATTCCGAGAATCTTGTTGATCTCTTCCTCGTGCAGGGGCTGCGGAGCCTTCCCACTACCCACGAACTTGATCACACCTTGAATGTTGTTGACCGTGTGCATGGTCCTTTCATTCAGGTCCATGTTCACGAGCACGTATCCCGGATAAAGCCGCCGAGTTACGGTAACGCGTTTGCCGTTTCGAATCTCGACGACGTCTTGCGTCGGGACCACGGCGTCACGGATTTCCTTCTCTTCCGGAGAGGCGTCTTGTTCCTCGATACGCCGCTGAATCAGCTTCTGGACTTTGTTCTCGTGCCCGGAATAGGTCTGAACCGCGTACCACGTGGATTCGGCCATGATCATCATCGTACCTGTTGGCTCACGCGCCGAAGATCCCCATGATGAGGCCGATGGACCACCTAGACGCAACGTCCATGATCCAGATGATGGCGGAAATCAAGAACACGAACAGGATCACGACCATCGTCGCACTCCTGAGCTGATCTTGATCGGGCCACGTCACCTTGGAGAGCTCTTCCCAGCACTCCTCGATGAAGTCGCGTGTCGCTGTGACTCTCGATACTATCGCCATCCGCCAGCCCGCTACTTGGTCTCTTTATGCATCGTGTGCCGCCTACAGCGACGGCAGTACTTCTTGTACTCGACCCGCTCGGGGTGCAGACTTTTGTTCTTCGTCTGGTTGTAGTTCCGCTCCTCGCACTCGGAGCAGCCCAGCGTGATCTTTTCTCGCCCCATTATCTTCCGCTCCCTGTGGGGTGGTGGGCCCCGCTTGCTTCATTGCTGAGGGCCGCGGCGGTGCGCGGAGGCTCCCTCCTTCGCTACACCGTAGACCGGGACGCTGCGGAGGGAGTCTCCACTCCCCGCCGCGCTCGGCTGGTCCTCACGCGGGCCAAAACCGCCCCGCCCTTCGCATCATCTCGCTTTTTTCAGGTTGCTACAGCCAATCTTCCTGCCCCGCCCAGCACGCCCAGTCGGGCGTACCGACGGAGAGTCCAGCTATGCGCAGGATTCGGCTTTTCCCTCTCCCGCAGCGTCCCGGCCTACGGTGTAGCGGAGGGAGAGGGAAAAGTCGAATCCGTGTTATTCCACAATCTCCGTCACCACCCCCGACCCCACCGTGCGTCCGCCCTCACGGATGGCAAAGCGTAGCTGGTTGTCCATCGCAATCGGCGTGATCAGCTCCACTTCCATCTGCACGTTGTCGCCCGGCATCACCATCTCCACTCCCTCCGGTAGCACCGCCGCCCCCGTCACATCCGTCGTCCGAAAGTAGAACTGCGGTCGGTACCCGTCGAAGAACGGTGTGTGGCGGCCTCCCTCTTCCTTCGTCAACACGTACACCTCGCCCTTGAACTTCGTGTGAGGGTTGATCGATCCCGGCTTCGCCAGTACCTGGCCTCGCTCGATCTCGTCCTTCCCCACTCCTCTCAGCAGTAGTCCCGCGTTGTCCCCCGCTCGCCCCTCGTCCAGAAGCTTCCGGAACATCTCCACCCCCGTTACCACCGTCTTGCGGTCCGCTCCCATCCCCACCAGCTCCACTTCCTCTCCCTGCTTCACGATCCCGCGCTCGATCCGCCCCGTCGCTACCGTCCCTCGGCCCGTGATCGAGAACACATCCTCCACAGGCATCAGGAACGGTTTGTCCACGTCTCGCTCCGGCTCCGGGATGAAGCTGTCGATCGCCTCCATCAACTCCTGGATGCACTCCACGTCCGAACCTTCGCCTTCCGCTTCCATCGCTTTCAGCGCACTCCCTCGAATCACCGGTGTGTCGTCGCCCGGGAAGCCATACTCGCTCAGCAACTCCCGTACCTCCAACTCCACCAGCTCCAACAACTCCTCGTCGTCGACCATGTCCACCTTGTTCAGGAACACGACCACATAAGGCACGTTCACCTGACGGGCCAACAAGATGTGCTCCCGTGTCTGTGGCATCGGTCCGTCCGCCGCGCTCACCACCAGGATCGCTCCGTCCATCTGAGCCGCTCCCGTGATCATGTTCTTCACGTAGTCCGCGTGCCCAGGACAGTCCACGTGCGCGTAGTGACGGTTCTCCGTCTCGTACTCCACGTGCGCCGTCGCGATCGTGATCCCTCGTTCTCTTTCCTCCGGTGCCTTATCGATGTTGTCGAACGAAACCGCGTCCCCTCCGAACTTCTTCGCTTGCGTCTGCGTGATCGCGGACGTCAGCGTCGTCTTCCCGTGGTCCACGTGCCCGATCGTTCCCACGTTTACGTGTGGCTTCGTTCGATCAAATTTCGCCTTGCCCATCGCTCTTGCCTCGCCGTGTTGGAAATCGCTTCCTTCGCTTCGACCCCCTACTTGTTCTCAGAGCTCCGACCGGGACTTGAACCCGGGACCTCCTCCTTACCAAGGAGGCGCTCTACCACTGAGCTATCGGAGCGCCACCTATCTAGAGCGGGAGACGGGACTCGAACCCGCGACCCTCAGCTTGGAAGGCTGATGCTCTAGCCAACTGAGCTACTCCCGCAAAGCCACCGTCCAATTAAATGGTGGGGGTAGGATTCGAACCTACGAAGGCTAAGCCAGCAGATTTACAGTCTGCCCCGTTTGACCGCTTCGGTACCCCACCGGCCATCGATCCGGAGTAATACAAACCCGTGACCTACCCTCCCCGGAACACAACAAGCCGCCCAGCGGGCGGCCCTTTCCAAGTAAGCTTGATAAGTTAACGGCTGCCTAAAGCCTCATCAAGTCCTGAATTGAAGCGTTTTTCAGGGTCCGCTCATGGTCGATGAGCCGTCCTCCAGGGGCCGCCCAAGATTACGATCCAGGAGAGGCTGGAGATCCGGATCTCGCCCCATGAATTCACGAAAAAGGTCCTCAGGTTCATCGCTGTCGCCCCTGGTGAGGATCGAATCGAGATACGCCTGTCCGACCTCCCTGTTGAAAATCCCTTCGAGGCGGAATCGGGCGAAAGCATCGGCATCGAGCACTTCGGACCACAGATACGAGTAGTACGCAGCGGCATATCCACCGGAAAACAAGTGCGTAAACGACGTCGTGGAGTGCATCCGGGCGAACGCCGAGCCCGGCGTATACTCCTCGAACAGCCCCTCTATGTAGGACATCAGATCGTGGGTCACTTCATCGGGGTGGCCGCGGTGGAGTCGAAGATCGAGGTGCCCCAGCGAGAGCTGCCGCATCTGCCTCCAACCCCCCATGAACGTACGTGCGCTTCGGAGCCTCTCATAGAGGTCTTCGGGCAACGGCTCACCAGTCTCATGATGCCCGGAGAAGAGTGATATGGCCTCCTCTTCCCAGGTCCAATTTTCCATAGTCTGTGAGGGGAGTTCGACGAAATCCCAAGCGACGTTGATGCCCGCCATGGGAGCGATCGGGACGGTGGAGGTCAGGTGATGAAGAAGATGTCCAAACTCGTGGAAGACGGTCTCCACCTCGCGGTGCGTCAGGAGTGACGGGACATTCCCCTTGGGCGGCGACAAGTTCCCAGCAATGATCCCGATGTGTGGCTCGAACCCCCCGTTACGAGGTCCTCCGGTCCTCAGGTCGTTCATCCAGGCGCCCTGTCTCTTGTCGGGACGCGAATGCCAGTCGGCATAAAAATACCCCAATAACGTGCCGTCCTCTTCACGCAATAGTTCATAATAATGAACGTCCGGATGCCAGACTTCGGGAATCCTCCGCTCCCGAACGACGAGGCCGAATACTCTGCGCGCCACCTCGAACATTCCGCCTAGAACCCGATCGAGGGGGAAGTACGGACGAATGACTTCATCGTCGATGTCGAACCTCGCCCGTCGGAGACTCTCACCCACGAAGTCCGTGTCCCAGGGCTCTACCTCGGAAAGGCCCAGCACAGACGCATGCTCCCGTAACTCCGCCAGGTCACGTTCCCAGTACGGCCGCGTCCTCTGTGTCATATCCTCGACAAAGCCGAAAGCCCGCTCACCCGTCTTGGCCATACGGTCTTCGAGTCGGTAGTCGGCGAAGTCGGCGTATCCGAGTACATCCGCCAACTCTCTCCGGAGGTGGAGCAGCCGGGTAATGATTTCGCTGTTGGCAAACTCACCGTCTCGGCAGCGTTCGACGTAAGCGATATACAGCTCCCGGCGAAGTTCACGATCGTGGGCGTGCTTGATAATCGGCTCGAAGGAGGGGTAGTCGAGTGTGAGAAGCCAGCCCTCTTGCCCCTTCTCAGCCGCTTTGCGCCATGCTTCCTCGCGGTCTGCTTTCGGGACACCCTCGAGACGCCCGCCGTCCTCGATCAGGAGGGAATAGGCGTTGGTCGCGTCGATTACGTTTTCGGAAAACTTGCGCTCGAGGCTCGAGATCTCGAGCCTGATGGCACTCAGCTTCTCCTTGCCGGCGGTCGAAAGGTCGGCGCCGGCTCGCCGGAAATCCCGCAATGTCGTGTCCAGATGCCGTCTTTCGATCGGCGGCAGAGCCACAGCTTCATCAGTATTGGCAAGAGCCTTGATTCGATTCCAAAGCTCCTTGTTCAGTGTGACCCGGGTCCAGAATTCCGTGATCTCCGGCAGAATCTCCTTGTACGCCTCTCGTAATTCCGGTGTCTCCGCCACAGACAACAGGTGCGTGACCGGAGCGGTTCGTTCCTTCACCCGCTCGAGCACGCCGTCCAGCCGGCCGATCGTATCGGTATAAGTCGGCGTGGACTCGACGGACACCAGCTCCTCGATCTCCGCTCGGGCGTCTTCCAGTATCCGTCGCACGGCAAGCACCACGTGGGCGGCCTCGATTTCGCCGAAGGGGATACGGTCGTATTCGACTAGCAGGGGATTCGGGTTCGTAGGCATCGAGGCAGGGGGCATAGGCGTATGGACAGAAACCGCTCTTTACGTGTGAACGAAAATAGTGGGTTCCTTCACCGCTGGCGATTACGCCCACTATAGGGCATAGTGGCGTTGGGCGAGACCGCAGTCCATCGAATCCAACACCGGAGGCACACTTTGACCGAGCGGTACGACCGTCGTGCGTTCCTCCGCCGCGTCACCGCGCTCGGACTCGCCGCGCCGACCGTCTCCACGCTCGGGTGTAGCCTCGAGGAGATCCGGGGCGAAGACGAGGAGCCCCGCGTCGCCGGCCTGGCCATCACACGCCCCGTCTTGCTCCCGTGGACCGACGATGCCGTGCGGATCAGGTCGCCCTTATCCGAGTTGCCGGTGGCGTATGTCTCCAGGGGATTACGTAGGATCTTCATCGGTCTGGACTCTCGAATTGAGGTTTCGGTGATGCTGGCTGCCCACATATCGGTTAGCACCGAACTGTGGCGGATTCCCCTTCCGGGTGATGATCTGGGGATTCCGGTCGACGCCGGCGACGAACTCCGGGAGTTCGAGGAGACACCCGTCGGGGAGTGGGACGCGACAATGGATCCTACGGAGGGAGATTTTCGGATCCGACGCGGCCGGCGCGAGAACGTCGAAGTCGCCTTCGACTGCCTGCCCATGGCGGGTCGAGAGGGCTGGTACAGCGCCGGACCCTGGGAGATCGCTCAGTGCACGGGGCGGGGGTCAGATCTGTGCCGGGAGGACTTCATGACTATCGGTACTGGATCCCACTATGCCGGCCGGCCTCTTGGCGCCTGCACCCAACCGGCGGGCGCCGTGCGGTACGTGACCTGGGCGTGTCCGGACCTCTAGGGAAGGCTGCGCGACCGCCGGACTCCTCCAATAGCCCTCTACCGCTCCTCGACCTGTTGAAAAATGTGGACGTTTCGGTCTTCGAGGTGTTTGAGCACCGAGTCGAAGCAGGCGGCATCACGTCCCACAACCTCGGGCGGGGCTAGGCCCGGCTCAGTCCAGAGTCCCCTCGCAATCAGGTTCACCATCGCTGTGCAAGTATAGCCGGTGGTCCGGGCCATCGATGAGGTTTCGGTGTCGGGGTTGTAATAGTCGAGCAAATTGTAGATGTGGCGGAGAGATTTCCCGTTTTGTTTGCCCTCTACGACAATACGCATGACCGTCAGATCCGGCTCGCCGTCCTCGAATTGCCATGCGCTGAAGAGCAGCGCCTCGGTCACGTCACGGGGGCGCACGAGGCCGGAGGCGGCTTGGATCTCCTCGGTGGAGAAGAAACCTGCTTCCCGCAGGATTCGCATCCGCACCGCGTGACCCGGATAACGCATGGTCTTTTCGACCATGTCCGGGGTCTTGCAGGTACGTAGCAGGGACCGCAGTCCATCCGTGTTGAAGGCCTCCAAAGAGCCGAGTCCGGGGAAATTCACCAACTCGACTTCCGAAAGGGCCGGCATGGTGATCTCCACTCCGTCTCGGCGCAGCCGGGCGGGCCGCACGTACTCCTGGATCACATCACCCGGCGAAAAGGGCGCCTTGTACTCCCACGGCCAGGTCCGCTCGACCGGAAGCCCGCCGACGAGGCAATGGAACGACGCCGTCTCGTCCAGGTGCTCCTCCATGCGGCCGAGGATGAGGTTGCTCAGCCCGGGCGCGATCCCGCAGTCGACTAGGCAGCACACCCCGGCCTCCTGCGCAAGCAAGTTGAGTCCGAACGCGTCCTCGGGGAAAAACGAGATGTCGACGATCGGCTTTCCTTCTTGGAGGACGCGCTCGACGGTCCGATACCCCATGAAACCGGGCACCGCACCGACGACGAGGTCGGCGTCGGCAACCGCCTTGGACACGTTGCTGAGCTCCGAGAGGTCGGCGACCAAGCCGTCCGCGCCGAATTCGGTCATCCGCTCGACCCGCACGGGATCGAGATCCACCCCGAACACGGAAAAATCGTCTTCCGCGGCTAAGTCACGCACAATCGCGCTGCCTACACGGCCACCGCCCAATACCACGATCCTCAGGATGATTCCTCCGGTCTGATGTCGTCCGAAAATTGCTCCCAAATCAGTCCAGACTGGTCCGCCTGTGCAAGGGGGCAGCCGGAGACGATAGCCCGACCACCAGAACGTTGGCCCCGCTCCTGGGGTACACGGAGGCACCCCACATAGGGTATAGGAGAGCACTGCACGGGCGGAGCGAAGTCAGAATCCGCGGAGGAACAGCCAGATATGGCTGAGGAAGACCAGACAACAAGTCTAGACGACACCATCCGAAGCGAGCAACTCAAGCTCGTCTTCGCGCAAGCGCCACTGGCGATCGTCATCAGTCCCATGGCCGCGACCACCCTTGCCATAGGGATATGGCAAGTAGCAGACCATGGCTCTGTAATCATTTGGGTCGTGGTCCTCGCGTTGCTGGCCCTTCTTCGAATCGGCCTGGTCGTCGCTTTTAGAAGGCACCAGAGCTCTGTCGCCATGGGCGTCTGGGAGCGTCTCTTCGCCTACAGCTTCATCCTGGTAGGCTTGTGCTGGGGCGTAGGCGGGTGGCTGCTGCTGCCGGAGGAATTCGCCTACCGGGCGATGATCTTCTTCTTCATGATCGGGATGGCGAGTGCCGCGGTGGCTGTCTATTCGATCCACGTGTGGGCGGTCATGCTCACCATACTCTCACTGGTGCTTCCTGCGACGCTGGACTTCGCGCTCCAAGACAGCATGCCAGAGCGATTGATGGCGATCGCGGCCATACTCTTCATGATCGTCGCCTACCGGTCGCTGAGGATCACGAACCATTTCGTCCAGCATTCCCACTCCCTGTCGTACGAACTGCAAAGGGCCAAGGAGCATGCCGAGACGGTTGCCCGCACCGACTTCCTGACCGGCATGAACAACCGCCGCTCCTTCTACGACCTGTGTGAGACCCCGTTCAGGCTCGCGCGAAGGCACGGACAGGATTTGGCCGTCATCCTGTTTGATATCGACCGGTTCAAGAAGATCAACGACGCACACGGTCATGCGGTCGGGGATGAAGTGATCAAGAGCCTGGCTCGGATCGTTGCCAGTACAGGCAGGGAGTCCGATGTAGCGGGACGTGTAGGCGGAGAGGAGTTCGCCATTCTCCTCCCGCAGACGAACGCAAGAAACGCTCAAGAACTCGCGGAACGTCTGCGGGAGCAGATGGAGCAGTCCGTCGTCCGTCTCGACCACGGTGAGGTCAGGTTCACGGCGAGCTTCGGTGTCGTACAGATGAGCGCCGGGTGCGAGTCCCTCGAGGCACTCGTTGCGGCGGCGGACGCCGCCATGTACGAGGCTAAGGAACGAGGAAAGAATTGTGTTTTCGTCGCGACACCTCCCGCACCGGAAGACGCTACTCTCTGACAGGCCTCTGCTTGCGCCCATCGGTCCACTCTTGGATGTTGATCTCGGTCTTATCCCGGAGTGCGCCCATGTCCAATCCAGTCGCTCGCCACATCCTCGTCCAGAACTGGTTCGAGGAGTTGAAGCGCCTGGTGCCCAATTGAGCCGCCAAATCCCCTGGCTTCGCGTCTTCATACAAGGCGTGGTGATCGTCGGCTCGAGCCTGCCGTTGTGGCTGTCCGTCCCGGCTGCTGCGTCCGCCCAGATCTGGGGTTCAGACGAAGGTCGCTACAGCTCTCCCATGCGAACCGGCCTGCCGGATTCCAGCGGTGGCTTCATGTTTTGCCGCCTCTGGTACCAAACATCCCGGAGCATGCGCTCGGGCCTCGGATGGAGCACAGACTATCCCGCGGCGGACAATAACTTCATGACGCGCCTGGAGGAGCTGACTCCCACGTACATCGAGCATTGGAAGAACGGGGATCCGGGGATCGCGGCGGTGCGGGCCACCGATCCCGACATCTACAAGTGTCCGTTCCTCTTTATGACGGATCCCGGCTCAGTCACTTTCTCGCAGGCGGAGATCGAGGGTCTCCGGAGCTATCTACTCAAGGGTGGGTTCCTCTGGGCTGACGACCTCTGGGGCAACCGAGCCTGGAGCTATTTCGAGACGGAGATGCGCCGGATCTTTCCCGAGTACTCGATCGAAGAGATCACGCCCGAGCATGCTCTCTTTTCCGTCCTTTATGCGGTCGAGGAGGTCCCCCAGATCCCGTCGTACCAGTCTTGGCGGCGCAACGGCGGCCAGACCTCCGAGTTTGGAGCGGAGACGTCCGTTCCCCACCTTCGGGCCATCTTCGATGACCAGAGGCGACTCCTCGTCCTCGTCAGCTTCAACACCGACATCGCGGACGGCTGGGAGCGTGAGGGCGACGTACCCTACTTCTTCTACACCTTCTCACCTCACGCCTACGGTCTCGGGATCAACATCCTCATCTGGGCGATGAGCCACTGAGTCCTTTTGGCCGTCTCCAGGTGAAGAGGTCCGCCGCTTCGCTCCAACCTTCTATACGAAATCCCAGTAGCGCATGATGGCCAGGGCGGTGGCCTTTGTACCCTCGGCGAGGGACCGGATGCCCTTGTAGTCGTTGGCGCCGTGGCCGGCCCCGTCCCCGGGCTCCGGCGAAAGGACATTGGCGATGGGAATGCCCTCCTTGACGAGGTAGTGGGTGTCTGTGGTCCCAATGGCGAAGTTGGCTGGCTCCACGTCACCGTACTCCGGGGGCCTTCCGGCCAGCGCCTCGTAAGCCGACGCGGTCGCTTTGACCACCGGCCATTCGAAGTCCACGTAGTAGCCGGGTCTCCGGTCTATCTCCCCGATCGAATACCGGAAGTATGGGTCGTCGGCCGAGAGCCGGTCGAGGATCACTTGCACGTCCCTCCAGACATCGTCGGGGTCGTGGTCCGGCACGATCCGGGTGTCGAGGAACACCCGACAGAACGCCGGCTTCTGAGAGGTCTGCGTGGTGGGCCACCCGCCTGTGACCTGGAGCACCTGATAGAAGGAGCGCCCGTAGTACGGGTTCGCGGGGTGGTTCGGCGCCGACTCGGCGATAGCGGCGGTGAACTTGCCGGCCTTGTGGATGGCGTTGATGCCCACACCGGGCCTGGGGGAGGTCCCGGCATGGGCGTTCGTGCCGTAGAAGGTGATCATGGCCGAGGTCCGCCCGGGCCTCGACGCGCCGACCCGCGAGCCCCCCCCCGAACCCTCGGAGAAGGCGCCGGAGACCTCCTTGTGAAGACCGGCCTTGATGAACTGCTTGATGCCCAGCATGTAGCCCTCTTCGTCGGCCACCAGCCCGATCAACAGGTCGCCGGGCAGCTCCACCCCCGCCTCCTTGATGGCTTTCGCGGCCAAGACCTTGGCCACGCAGCCTGCCTTGTTGTCGGAGGCCCCCAGCCCATAGACGCGGCCGTCCCGGATCACACCCTCGAAAGGACCCGCAAACCAATCGTCCTGATCGGCCGTGTCCTCGAAGGCGATGCTGTCCAGATGAGACGTGATCATCAGGGTCGGCCCCTTCGGCGTCCGCCCCGGGAGCCTAGCGATCATGTTGGACCGGCCCGGGTGGCCCTCGATCCCCTGGATCCACGCCTCCTCGATCCCCCACTCGCGCAACCTGCCGGCGAAGTACTCGGCTCCCTCCTGCTCGTTGGACATGGCCGTCGGGATGCGCACGAAGTCCTGGAGGACGGAAGCCACCTCGTCCTCGCTGACCAGGTCCAGAACCTCCTGTTCCCTCGGGGTCATCTGGGCGGAAGGGACCTGTCGGGGGCCGGAGTCCGATGTCGCGACGGTCGGCTCGTCGGAGATGTTATTGTCCGAGGAAGTCCCGGGACCGGCGGCAAGTCCAGCGGTCATGAACGACCCGCCGATGACCGACGCTCCTTTGAGGAAGTCCCTTCGATCCAAGCCCTCTGTGTTTTGCCCGGCATTGGGATTCGCGCTGGAAGTATCCATGATCACACCTCTCCTTTTTCGTTTATCTCGGCCACTCTCTACTTGGTCGTTGCGGTTCCAAGTCAGTTGTACATCGAGTCGATCCAACTGTCCGGTGGGCGGGGTTCTGATCCTTCGTGATACTTCACAGGTTCTTCCGGGCGAGGCCCTTCAGTGAAGTGAGGAGCCGGCGCGAGGAGATGACTTTCGAGCCCGCGTCCTCGATCGGCACGCGGTGGGGGCACAGCATAGGAGTCGGACCCCGTCGCGTCAAGATTCCCTTATGGGCGCTGGCCCATTACACGGTCATGAAGGCTCCCCGGCCAAACCGCGGACGGCCCGTGGAAGGTCGAGCTACGGCTCCGAACTCCGCAAATCGGGACGCAATCGGGATGTAAAAGGAAATTCGGGGGCTGACCGACAAGGGGGTACGGCGGCACCTAACTCCCTACCGGAATTCCACTTACACCAAAGCTGGCGAACGGACTCGAACCGTTAACCTGCTGCTTACAAGGCAGCTGCTCTACCAGTTGAGCTACGCCAGCGAGTAGTACTTTCGTCCTATAACTAAGCCAATTTTGGCGCTTGCCCTCTTCTTGCGCCCGACGCGGTGTGCATGTTGGTGTGCATGTTCGGGCCTAATCAACGGACTTCACGGAGTTCACCGGCCTCCAGCACGACCCGTAAGATAGTCTCGGCATCCGCCTGCTGGTAGGCGGATTTGAGGGCCTGTGTGCCCTTCCAGCCACCTGCTGCGGCTACGTCTACGTCCGGCCAATGCTTCCGTTCCATGACCCATTTTCTACGGTATGCGTGCCATAGGCTTCCCTTCTGGGTCTGGAGCCCTGCGAGCGTCTCGCCCTCTATGAGCCACTTCGAGGCGAGGTCTGTGGTCAGGGGTACGGCGCGATCTGTGGGTTTGGGGAATAGGGGTGCAGATCCAATCCCAGGCCGGTCTCTTAGAACCTGGTCCAGAGCACGTCGAACGCTTGGGTTGATGGGGACGCAACTCTCTCTGCCTCCCTTGTCTGTATCGGCAGGCCAGCGAATGGAACCGTAAGGCCCTTCGGACAACCGGAGATCCTCATATCGCAGCTGACAGACGGCTGAGATCCTTCTCCCCGTGCCGTTCACGATATCTAGGAGTTCCGAAAGGTAACTCCGTTGTTTCTCACGCTTCCCATTCCAGCGAACCTCCATCTGGTGATCGTCTCTGATTTTTCTGATTGCTTCGTACCGATCCGTTGAAGCCACCGGACGTGATGGGTTCTTCTCCGTCGGGATGTCATAGCCTCGAACGGGGTTCTCCCGCATCAGGTACTGCCCCTGCGCGGTACGCCACTTAGCTGCCCAATTGAAAACCCACCGAAGCCATTTGAGGTCGGCCTCAACGCTGCGGGTTCTGACTACGGACCGCTTCGCTCCAGGGACCCCCTTCCCTTTGGCGTCGATTTCACCAGAAGTCCGGGCATCAATGAAGCGTTCCCATTCCGACAGGCTGACCGTGTGGGGGTCCTTCCCTGCCCCGAGTACGCGGGTCCAGAGTTCAACACGCCGAGCGTCGGCCGTCCGCATGATCACGGAAGAGCTGCCCCTCGGACGTGACCATTGGAGGCCACAACGGTGATAGTCACGTCTGGATCAATGGCGATGCCCTCGCCTGGCATCAGGCTGATTTCGTTCATGGCCACGCCGTCATACTGAGTGAACTGGTCCTGGCTCGTCTTGCTGGCCGGAAGATGCTGCCGTTCGCCTCGCTCGAACCACGAGTCCACGGTGATCCCCGCAGCGACGACCTTGTCGATCCCGCCGTAGTGATCGGCGTCGTAGTGCGTGCATAGAAAGGCGTCGATCTGGGTGATGCCTTGGCTTTGCAGGAAGCTCGCAACCTCATCACCACGGGAGTCCAGACCGGAGTCGATCAGTAGCGTGCTGCCATTCGGAGTAACCACAAGCGTCGCGTCGCCCTGGTCTACGTCGATGTGATGGATCTCAAGCTGCTGTCCGGCGATTGGGGCAGCTACGAGGGCGCTGAGAAGGAGAAGTCCTGTGCGGTGCATTCTGCCTCCTATGAAGGAGCCAGGGGGGGGCAGGAGCAGATTAGCCGCATCCTGTTCGGTGGGCAAGAAGTTGGCGTCGCTGATCCCGAGGGAACGTCGCCACCATGTCCGAAACCGTCCCAACCAAGGGCTGTCGAGACTCACTATTCGTTTCAACTGGAGCTGAGCCGATCCCTTACGTCAGACTGGAAGCGGTTTGCGGCCCTCACCTTCGTGACCGGCCCCCAATAGTGGTACCACCTACTGTGTTAGTCCAAGGGCCTCCTGAAGCCTGGGGTGAGGGCCGTTAAGCTTGGGCAGATTCAAGAAGAAGGGATCGGGCCGTAGCGCTTCGGGGGCCGGTGGTCGGTAGCGGAGCGAGCTGTGGGGTCGGATGGTGTTGTACTCCCGCCGCCACTGTTCGATGAGCACTTTCGCCTCCTCCAACGAGTAGAAGATCTCCCGCTTCAGGACTTCTTCGCCCAGCGTCCCGTTGAAGCTTTCGTTGTAGCCATTCTCCCACGGGCTACCCGGCTCGATATACAGCGTCTTCACCTCGACCCGCTCGAGCCACTCACGAACCACCTTGGCCGTGAACTCCGGACCGTTGTCGGACCGGAGATTGGCCGGTGGACCATGCTCGACAAAGAGCTCACTGAGCGTCTGCAACACATCGTCCGCCCTGAGCCTTCGGGCCACTACGATCGCCAGACACTCCCGGCTGTATTCATCCAACACCGTCAGCATCTTCAGCGGCCGACCGTCGTGCGTCCGATCCGCCACGAAGTCATACGCCCAGACGTGATGGCGGTACAAGGGTCGAAGCCGGATGCATGAGCCGTCCGTCAACCAGAGCCGGCCCCGTTTGGGCTGTTTCTTGGGCACTTTCAGACCCTCCTCTCTCCAGATCCGCTCCACCCGCTTGTGGTTCACCACCCAGCCCTCCGCCCTCAACATCCCTGTAACCATCCGGTACCCGTAGCGACCGAACCGACCCGCCACCTTGACCACGTCCGCTCGTAGCGCCGCTTCATCAGCCCCTCTCTTCCGACTCCTCCGTTGTGTCGATCGAGCCTGGCCCAACACCTCGCACGCTCGCCTCTCGCTCACCCCGAGCCGCTGCTGGACCCGCACCACACAGCGCCTCCGGTAGTGTCGCGATATTTGTGTAAAAGGGGGTGAGGGGTCCGGGGAGGGTGGACAGCCGGGGAAAGAGAGAGGAAGCTCCTTGTGAATGTTCATCATCACATGAACCCGGGGAGTCCGGGCCTGCGCCAGCAGGTCCGGAACCGGAAAGGAGCTTCCTCATGGAAAAGATGGTTGAAGTTGAGCGGGCCACGCAAGATGAGTTACGGCAGGATTTAAAGTCGTTGTTTCAGGGCGCGATCCGTGTGACGCTCGAGATGGTGCTGGAGGAGGAGTTGAAAGCGATGGTCGGAGCGCGTCGTTTCGAGCGGGTCGGCAGCCGGAAGGACCACAGGAACGGCACGTACCTCAGGCGCCTGCTCACGAGCTTGGGTCAGATCGACGTGATGGTGCCGCGCAGCCGGGAAGGCGGCTCGCCCGCCGACGTGATGGGCCGCTACCGGCGCAGGAGTGAAGAAGTGGACGAGATGATGGTGGAGGCTTACGTGAGCGGTGTGTCGCAGCGCAAGATGGGCGACGTGACCGAAGCACTGCTGGGTGAGCGCGTGGGACGCTCGACGGTGAGCCGGGTCGCGAAGCGGCTCGATGGGGCCGTAGAAGCGCTGCGGAGCGCACCCATCGAGGGGCCTCACCCCTATCTGTATCTGGACGCGACGTTCCTCGATGCGCGCTGGGCCAGGAAGGTCGAGAACGTGAGCGCGCTCGTGGCCTACGCGGTGGATCCGGACGGTCACCGCCGGCTCCTGGCCATCACGCTAGGCCCTGAGGAGTCAGAGGACAGTTGGTCCGAGCTCCTCAAGCAGCTCCTGGAGCGAGGTCTCAGCGGCGTCGAACTGGTGATCGCCGACGAGCACGCGGGCCTGGCGGCTGCGGTGCGCCGCTTCTTGCCTGAGGTGCGCCGCCAGCGCTGCACCGTGCACCTGCAACGCAACGTGCTGGCCAAGGTCCCGCATCGCCTGCGCAAGCGTGTGGCGCGCGAGGCTGCCGCCGTCTTCCGGGCCCCCGGGCTCGCTGAGGCGAAGAAGCGCCTGGCCGAGATCACGACGCGCTGGCAAGAGGAGCTCCCCGAGGCAATGAAGGTGCTCGAGCGGGGCTTCACGGCCGCCACCCAGTTCTACGCGTTCCCCGAGCCCCACTGGGCCAGGCTACGCACCACGAACAGCCTCGAGCGCCTGCACACCGAGATCAAGCGTCGGATCCGGAGCGCCGGCGCCTTCCCCGACCGAGCCAGTGCGCTCCGCCTCATCACCGCGGTTGCTCTGAGGACTACTGCGGTCTGGAGCGAACGCCGCTACCTCGATCTCACGCTTCTCGAACCGAAGGAGGTCGCCAACGCAGCCTAACCGAAGCATCGAGGAGCTTCCTCTCACTTTTACACACAACTCGGGACTTGACCGCGCCTCCGCCGCTCGGGGCTTAGAAGTTTCCCTTTGACGCTTCCTTCAGGATCATGTTGTCCACCGTCAGATCGGCCACCGCCCGCTTCAGTCGCTGGTTCTCCTTCTCGAGCTCCTTCAGACGCTTCGCCTGACTCGTCTTCATCCCCCCGTACTCCCTCCGCCACCGGTAGTACGTCTGCTCGCTCACCCCTAGATCCCGGATCACCTCTTTCATCGACTTCCCGTTGGCGAGCCCCACTTCCGCCCGCCGTAGCCCGTTGATGATCTGCGCTGCCGTGTAGTTCTTCCGTGCTGCCATCTCGACCTCCTCCCGGTCTCGACCCGCCCAGATTCTAACACTGGACCTGGTCTCGTTTCAGGGGGCTAGGTCAATCGTAGTTGCAACTGCTGGGGCCTTTCTTGGGACGATAATCGTGACGAAGAACCCGAAGGCGGCTGCTGTCGCGGCAGGAAAGGTTCTCAACTTCACAACCAAGCATTACAAGACTATCGCAGGAAGCGCCGCCGTGGTTTCAGGGACGTTTATCAGAGAGGGGGCTGACCCCTCATCGGACGCGCTTCCAGCGCGTGCCACCGGCGAAATCCTCTAGCACGATACCGCGCCCGCCGAGCTCGTCCCGGATGGCATCCGCGCGCGCGAAGTCCCTGTCCGCCCGAGCGGCTTTGCGTTCGGCGATGAGCGACACAATCCAGGACTCGAAGTCACCGTCCACTTCGAGGCCCTCACGTGCCACGCTGAGAAGCCCCATCACCTCATCGATCGAGGCGAGCGCGCTTCGCGCAGATTCCAAGTCGGATTCGGCGACGTCCGAAGCGGCATCCAACTCGCCATTCACGCGGTTGACAAAGACGAACAAGGCGGCGAGGGCCTCGGCTGAGTTGAGGTCGTCATCGAGCGCCGCACGAAAAGCCTCGATGGCTTCACCGGCCAGACGAGCCAGGGGCCCCGAGGAGCCGCTGGGCTCCACACCGTCCACCTCGTCCACGCCGTCCACGCCGTCCACATCGTCCACACCGACGGCCTCCGCCAACCGCGCCTCGAAGTCCAGGAGGCGCTGGACAGCCGCGGCAGAACTCGCGAGACCGTCTCGGGTGAAGTTCAATTCCCGCCGGTACTGGGCGCCGAGCAACTGATGACGGATGGCAGCCGGCCTTAGCCCCTCCTCGAGCAGTTGGCGCACCGTAATGGTGTTGCCGAGGGACTTGGACATCTTCTCGCCCTCGACGACCAGATGTTTTACGTGCACCCAATGGAGCACGAAGGGTTTGCCAGTCACCCCCTCGGACTGGGCGATCTCATTCTCGTGATGCGGAAAGACCAGATCTTCGCCGCCCATATGGATGTCCAGCGTCTCTCCGAGTTCAGCGATGCTCATGACCGAGCACTCCAGGTGCCAACCGGGCCGCCCTCTACCCCACGGCGAATCCCAGGCGGCGCCCGCCTCCTCATCCATGGGCTTGGCCGCCTTCCAGAGGGCAAAGTCGCGGACATTTTCCTTCTCGTAATCGTCGTCCGCAACACGCGCATTGGGGCGTGTGCATTCGGGGTCCAGCCCCTTGAGGCGGCCATAGCCGGGGAACGCACCGATGGAGAAATAGACCGACCCGTCCTCTGCCGAATAGGCGAGTCCCTTCTCTTCGAGTCGCTCGATCCAAGACACCATCTGGGGGACGTATCCGGTGGCCAATGGATAGGCACGAGCCGGAAGAATTCCGAGGGTTCGCGCATCGGCCAGGATGCACTCCGTGAACGGAGCCGTGTATTCCCGCACGTCCTTCCCTTCCTGCGACGCGCGATCGATGGTCTTGTCGTCCACATCGGTGAGGTTCATGACGAAGTCGACCTCGTAGCCGGACCACCTCAGGTAGCGGTGGAGTAGGTCGTAGACCAGAAAGCTCCGGTAGTTACCGATGTGTGCATGGTCGTACACGGTGGGGCCGCATGCGTAGAGCCGGACGACGGGCGGTTCGGCAGGCTGGAATTCCCTCACCGAGCGGGTCAAGGTGTCGTAGAGTCTCAGGGCCAACGTCAAAGCCGCGTCTGCGGAAGAACCCGAAGTTCAGCCACCCGCCAATTACCATCCTCGTAAACGAAAGCTACGAATACGGTTCGCGTGACCATCTCGGACATCCCGCGGATCCTCGACTCCCACCGGATTTCCGCAAATCCCCGTGGGGGCTCACCACCCACCTCCCCGACTTGAGACACACGAGCCGACGCGGCCTCACGGTTTTCCAAGTACTCTCGAATGGAGGCTCCGGCACGCTGGGGAGAGAGAGCACCGAGAGGTCGCGCCTCCCATTGAATGCTCACTCCGCTCTGGGAGAATCGACTCTGGAGCCGAGAGACGTCACTGGCGGCCCACTGCGTGGCGAATCCGGTGGCAGCCTCCTCGAGGCCCTGTCCGAGGCATGCGACGGGCGCACCGACACCGACCGCGACACCTAAAATCCCCAGGATCAACGCTCGCGGGCGAAGCATGCTCAGCTCCCTCACAGCTGCACCCTCGTCGGGGCCCGAACCTTCATGCTGTTCCCACAGCGCTTGGGCCGGCCGCCTCTTCGTAAACCCGCCGGAGCGCTTCCGCCGGATCAGGCGCCTGTGTTACGGAACGCCCGATCACCAGGTAGTCGGCGCCGGCCGCCACGGCCTCGGCCGGGGTAGAGACACGGGCCTGGTCGTGAGCGTCGTCCCCAGCGAGGCGGATCCCCGGCGTGACCACCACCAGATCGGTCCCGACGGCCTCCTTTATCGGAGCCGCCTCCCGCACGGACGCCACCACACCCCCGACCCCAGACTCCTGCACGAGCCGGGCCAAGCGCACGACCTCCTCCTCGAGCGAGTCCACCGCACGGCCCCACGAGTCCTCCACGTCGGACGCCGTCATCGACGTCAGCACGGTGACTCCGAGAAGCATAAGATGGTCTCCGGCTCCCTCGACCGCGGCCTCCAGCATGGGACGTCCCCCCGTCGCATGGAGGGTCAAGAGATCGACCTCGAGATCTCGGGCTCGGGCAACCGCCCGCGCCACCGTGTTCGGGATATCGTGCAGTTTGAGGTCGAGAAAGATGCGCTTGTCCCTCCCCCTGAGCGCGTGGACCACGGAAGGTCCCTCCCGGGTGAAGAGCTCGAGTCCCACCTTATAGAAATCGGTCCCTTCCCCGAGGGCATCCACCAGGCCCAGGGCTTCGTCCAGGGTCGGAACGTCGAGCGCGATGATCACCTGAGCCATGTCAGCCTGGCCCTCCGGAGACGGGCACTGGGCGATCCGCCCCCTGGTATGCTCCGATCAAGTCCTGAATGTTCTCGATTCCCATCTTGTCCCCGTACCGGGCGATGCCCTTCGCCACGGTTTGCGCAGTCCTCGGATCGGCGAAGGTGGCGGTACCGACCTGGACAAGGGATGCGCCCGCCAAAAGATATTGGATCGCGTCCCCGGCGTCCGTGATTCCGCCGACGCCAAGGAGAGGAACGGATGTGCACGCCCGGGCCCGATGTACGGCGTGCACCCCTACAGCCCGTAACGCGGGTCCGGACAGACCGCCCGAGCCTGCGCCAAGGGCGGCGCTCCGCGACGTGATGTCGATGACCAAACCCGGCATCGTGTTCACGAGGGTGACTCCGTCCGCACCGGCGTCCTCCGCTGCCTCCGCAACCGGCCCGATGTCCGGGACGTTGGGAGCGAGCTTCACGAGGAGCGGCCGATCGGTCAGGCCCCGTGCACCTTCAACGACGCCACGGAGAGCTTCGGGATCCAGGGCGAAGGGAAGCCCACCGAGGCGAGTGTCGTTGGGACAGGAAAGGTTCAACTCGTACCCCAGAAAGCCGCCGACCGACTCGAGTCCCTCAACAATGCGCCAGTACTCGTCCGGTATGTGGCCGGCCACGCTCACGAACACCTGGATACCCGAGAGGTGATCCCTCATCCAGGGAAGCTTCTCCGAGCACACCCGTTCCAAGCCGGGGTTCGCCAGACCAACTGAATTCAGCATAGCATTTCCGGCCTCCACGAGGCGTGGTGCCGGACTACCCGCCCGAGGTTCCAGCGTCACCGACTTCGTCACGATGCCGCCCAGGGCCTCGAGGTCGAGGGCATCCCTGAGTTCCTCACCGAACCCGCACGTTCCGGAGGCGAGGAGCACGGGGTTGTGAAATGTCGCTCCGAACAGGGTTTGGCTCAGTAGCTTGTTCGTAGGCATGTTCGTATCGATCGGTCTTACTCTCTCGGCGCGCCCGCGAATTGCTGACGGGCGATCAGTTCCTCGTCGACCCGCTCGATGAGTGGGTCGAGCGCCCCCTGGAGCCGGTATTCCAACTCCCCGAGCTCAGGTACGTCGAGACCTCTACGAGCATAACGAACATAAGGATCCCCCGGGAGTGCATCGAGCCGCTCGTCGAGCCGCTCCCGTTCCGCCGGATCAGTCGTCAGTTCCTTGGCCGCGAGAAGCGCCTTGGTGTACCACAGCCCGTCGGGCGCCGCATCCGCATAGGCCTGGAAAAGTGCTGCAGAGAGCCGTCGAGCGGCCAGCCCGTCTCGCGCGATCTCGGCCGCGCCGATCAGCGCGGTGGGCTCACCCTCGAGCCCATAGTCGGTGAGAAGCTCTACCCGACGGGTCGCGTTCAGTAGCGCTTGGGCCTCCAGGGACGTCACCGCCGGGAGAAGAACGGACCGAAGCGCCGCGAGGTCGCCCACCTTCTCCGCCTCCTCGAGCATCCACTTCGCCAGCGTCACTCTCGCGTTTGAGGCCTGCTCACCCACGCCCGACCCGACCCGACCTGCGTCCTTATTCGCCCGACCCCTATCGCCCGCCTCATAAGCGAGCCAGGCGCGGGTCATCAACAGACGGTCCCGTTCTTCTCGGGACCATTGTGTGTCTTCGGCGTCGTCCAAAAGGACCATGGCACTTGCCGCGCCCCATCGGTCCGCGAACCGTTGGACCAGCGAACGGACGGAGTCCCCATATACTTGCGCCCGCCTCGTTGAGAGCAGCGCCTGAATTCCCTGATGGATACGGGTCAAATCCGGCAGAGCGAATCCCCAGGCGACGCGCTCGAGATCGGCCGGCACCACAAGGCGGCCATGAGCCTCCCGCGCACGGTCCAGATCTTGCCACCCCTGCTCTACCACACCCCGTTCAAGCTGGGCGCGAGCCCGCCAGAGATAACCCTCCGCCCGATGGATCGATTCGTCGATGCCGGCGATCGCTTCGTCGAGAAGTGCGATCCCCCGAGCCATCTCTCCAGCCGCCACGGCAACCACACCTCGGTACAGTGAAGCCTGCCCCCTCACGTCGGGATCGTTACTGATTTCGAAAACCCGGTCGAGCGCCTGGTTGGCCTCCGGAATCTCCCCCAAGCGAAGGTGGGCCTTGGCGATGAGGAGGAGGGCATCATCGGCCCGGACCCCGTCCTCGTCGGACTCGTACCCCTTGGTGGCCCTGGCAACGACCTCGCGATACTGTTCCCGAACCGCGGAGTCCTGGCCCGTCCGGCGCAAATCTTCGGCCTCCCGGTACAAGGCCTCAGCGTTATAGAGCGTGTTGTATGTGGCGCAGCCCACAAAGAGCCCCAACCCCACCGTCGCAACGGCCACGTGTCTCGGGCCGGAGATTCTCACCGCGGAGAGCCCTGAACCGCGACTCCTTGCCCCGGCGGATACCGTTCGAAGAACCTCCGGACTCCTTGCGCGAGAGCCATGGCGACCTCGCGCTGGAATTCCCCTCGGGAAAGCACGCGCTCTTCCTCGCGGTTGGAAATGAACCCCACCTCCACCAACACTGCCGGCATGAGAACGTTGGTGATCACCGCAAACCCTCCCTGCTTGACGCCTCGGTTGGGTCCGGGATGTATGTCCTCCAGTTCCGCCTGAATTCCCTCCGCGAGAAGGGACGACCAGTGTTGGTGGTCGAATTTTTGGAGTTCCCTCAAAATGAAGGCCAAATCCACATCTTCCACCTCACTACCATTCGACTCGGCCTCACCTTGGATCGGAGCATTCTCGATCGCCACCACCCTTTGCTCGTGCTCGGTGCGGGCCTCAGACAGAAAGTACGTCTCGAACCCTCGTACCGTGGGGCTCGTCGGGGAAGAATTCACGTGGATGGATAGGAAGACACCGGAGCTAGCTCCCTTCCAGAGGGTGGCCTGTGGGCCACGCTCCCAGAGTGGAACCAGCTCGTCCCGGTCGCGGGTCATGTATACCTCGAGGTCTTCTTCCCCCCTCAGTTCCCTCTCCAGATAACGCCCGATGGCCAGTGCGATATCCTTTTCGCGGCGCCCACCACTCCCCGTAGTGCCCGGGTCTCCACCCCCATGGCCCGGATCGATCACGACCACTCGTTTCTGGAGGTCCTGTGCCTCTTGGCTGCCCGGGTCACCCTGGTCGGCGAGACCGCTTCGGGTCGCGATTCCTCCGCGCGCGCGCTCCACCTGGGGGATCTCGGTATCACCTTCGGGCCATAGAGATGCGTCGAGGATTTCGAGAGCCCCTTCGTCCGGCGAGAACGCGTACGCCTCGCTCGCCCGGGCCGGAAGGAAGTCGACCACGAACTGGAGCGGAATCTGAATGGAGCCGCCACCCGAAAAGGGCGGGCTCACCAGTTGGAGCAGTTCGTCGTCCCAGTGGAAGAGCGGGCTGCCCAACGAAAACTCGACCACAGGCCCATCGGAGCCGAGTTGGGCACGGAGCTTAGGTGGATCCACCTCGATCGCCCAACCCAACTGACCTAATGCCCCAAGAGACACTGACGCGTACCCGCGCAACCGCCCGAGGGGCAACAAGAGAGAGGAGTCATCCGGGCCGTATACGACGAGAGAATCGCCCGTTTGAGCAAAACCGGGAGCGGGCCCGCCGAGGACCATAACGAACGAGGCCAGAACGCCGAGAACGCTCCACGACCTGGATCCAATCATCGGTGCTTGCTCATGGCTCGTTTGGCCTCCCTATCCTGAGTCTGCTTCTTCAGCTTTTCACGCTTGTCGTAAAGACGGCGTCCCCTCGCCACGCCGAGAAGCACCTTCGCGTTCCCCCCCCGGAAGTAGATCTCGAGGGGGATCAAAGTGAGTCCCTTTTCCCCGGTCTTGATCACCAAACGGCGGATCTCCTCGCGGTGCAAGAGCAACTTACGTACACGATCAGGCTCCTGGTCGGCCCGATTCGCCTGTTCGTAAGGCGAAATGTGGAGGTTGTAGAGCCAGACTTCCCCGCTCTCCACCCGAGCGAAGGCATCGCGGAAGGCCAACTGCCCGGCCCGAAGCGACTTCACCTCAGGTCCCTTGAGCACGATTCCAGCCTCATAGGTATCCAGGATCTGATATTCATGCCGGGCTTTCCGATTCCGCCCCACGACCTTACGGCCGTCTTCTCCGCCACCATTCTGCTTGCTCAACAGTCCTCCAGCTTCTTCAGGCCAGGCCCCCGAAGGTAGTTTGAATCTGCGCCTTTCCCGCTTTGCGTGTGGTGTAAACCTGGGCTACTTCCCCGCTGAGGACAAACACTACCGACACGTAATAGATCCAGAACAAGAGCACGACTATCGTGGCCAGATTCCCGTACGCAGAGCTGTAGTCGGCTACGGAAGTGACGTACCAACTGAACCCCCACTTCATCGATTCGTACGACACGGCCATGACCGTCGCAGCCATCAATGCCGTACCCCAATTGATCTGCCGTGCCGCAACATACCAATAGATGAGTGTGAATAGTGCCCAGGTCGACGTGAACGCGAGCAACCGGGCCAGCGCCCGCTGGGTCGCTCCGAGAAAATCCTCCGGTATACCCAGCAGGTCGGTGCCCCAACCGCCGAGCGACTGAAGGAAGACAGTGATGACCACGTTCGAGAGCAGCAGCACGCCCCCGAGCATGACGACTTCCAGGTCGAAGATCTTGCCTCGCACCACGCCGTGGCTCACCCTAACGTCGAACACGTCTCGGAGCGCAATTCGGACGGTACTTACGAGTCTGGTCGAGAGCCAGATGAGCAGGAGCGATCCCACGACCGAGTACCCGGCGCGACTGTCCACCACCTCGTTCACCACCAAGTCGATCACGGCAAAGAGGTCGACGCCGTCGATCACCGGAATGTAGTTCCCGACAAGGTCGATGATGACTTCGGCGGGGTCCCCGTACCGGGCACGAAGAACGTAACCCAACAGACCAACGGCCAAGAGAAACAGGGGCACGACGGCAATCAGAAGGTTGAAACTGATCGCCCCGGCCATGAAGAAGATGTCGTCCTCAGCGGACTTCTGGTACACACGGGACCAGAACTCCCTGAGGCGGGCGAGACGCGAACTGTGGGGGGAAGCTACGGGGCCGGCACTCACGAGCGTTCCGACTCGGAGCCTACTATTCTTCGACGTCCTCCTCCGGGGTCGGCTTCTCGCCCACAGCCGCCTCTTTCGCTGCGGCGATCCCCGCCTTCGCGGCGGTCTTAGTGCGCTCGAGCTTGGCTTCGAGATCCGTACGGGCCTCCTCGGCCGCTGCACGTCCCGAATCCACGGCGTCACGCACCAACTCGACGCGGGACTCGACACCCTCCCGAACGTGCTCCAACCGATCCTCGAGCGTCACTTGAGCCTCACGCATGCGCTCCTCGGCGGCAGCGCGGAGCTTCTTGGCCCGGGCCCGTATCTCCTCCTGCGTCTCCTCGCCGGATTGGGGAGCAAAAAGCAGCGCCAGGCCAGCCCCGACCAACGCACCGAGGCAGAACGACCCGAAGCTCCCGCCGCTGTCCCGCTCGACGATGATGTAGGGGAGATCCTCTTGATCACGCATGATATCCACTCCTTCCGCAGCTTCTGGAAGCGGGGCAAGACACCCGCCACCATCTGAAGATACTGCCGAGAGGGGCCGGATCACAGGGACACCCCAGAAGGCTGTTGAACAGCCCTTCGTTATCCCGGTTCGAGCCGCCAGCGGAGGTCCGGATCCGATTGTTCCGGCGGATCGTACCCCTCCCGTCCCATGAGTCCATACGTGAGTTGTTTGCCCAGCTCGACACCGGGTTGATCGAGTGGGTTCACGTCGTACAACGCGCCCGCGTACACCGTGGCAACGGACGTGAGCATGAAGAGCTCTCCGAGCGTCGACGCGTCGAGGCACTCTATCTCGAACGTCATGTTCGCCCGGCCGTTCTGGCGCAACGCCTCGGCAGTCGCCTCTCTCTCGGCATCCATCAGCTGACCCAGCGTGTGATCTCCGAGATATGCGACCGAGGACACTGAGGCGCGGTGGTTTCCGATTCTTATGTCCCGCGGCGCCCCGCCGACCGCAAGGAAGATGACAACTTTGTCCAGAGGCCCCTCGATGAACAGCTGTACCTGGGCATGCTGATCGGTGACGCCAACCGCCGCAAGCGGCGTCGGTCCGGTGTGGACAGCATTACCGGAGCGATCGTGAGCCTTTCCAAGAGACTCGGCCCAGAGTTGCTGAAACCAGAACGAGAAGGACCGAAGGCGCTCCGAGTAGGGCATCAACACATGGATCGAGGCCCCCGATTCGCTGTGAGCTCTGTGAAGCAATGTAGCCATGAGTCCGGCCGGGTTCTCCTGCAGCACCGGCGTACGGCAGTACTCGTCGGACCGCGCGGCGCCAGCGAGAAGCGCCGCGGCATCCACGCCGGCAAGAGCGGCCGGAAAGAGACCCACCGGAGAAAGCACAGAGAAGCGCCCTCCGACGTTTCCGGGAATCGGCAGACTGCTGATTCCCTCGGCCTCGGCGATCGAGCGCAGAGCTCCGTTCTCCGGATCCGTCGTGAACACGAAGTGCTCCCCCACCTTCTCCGTCCCGAGCTCCTCGATCAGCAGCTCCTCGATCACAAGGTAGAGTGCCATGGTCTCGACCGTGGATCCCGACTTGCTGACGACGTTGAACAACGTACGACGAAGATCGAGATGCTCCAGCGCGTCCAATACGGCGTCGGGGTCCACGTTGTCTAGGATGTACATCCGGGGACGGCCGGCCCGCTCCAGGTTCGAGCGCTCGTTCCACAAGGGTCCGAGCAGTGCGTCCCTCAACGTCCGGGCGCCCAACGCGGACCCTCCAATCCCGATGATGACGAGATTCTCGAAACGCCCCTCAACACGATCCGCGAGCTCCTGTGCATGGCCTAACGCATCCGAGTCGTACGGGAGCTCGAAAAATCCCATCTCACCGGAACGCCGAGCCGACTCGACGCTTTCATGAGCCGACCGGAAACGTTCCGCCAGGTCGCCCCCGAGACGCTCCGGGTCGACGCCGCCCCCGCCGAGGCGTTCCATCACCATGTTCGAGAAGTCGAGTTTGATAGGGGTCATTAGAAGGCTGCTGAAGGAGTACAGTGGGCCGCGTTGCGGATGCCACGGCCCCAGCTCCTAGGCGGAGCGACGATGCCATAGCATTCGCTACGGCTAGGAGCTCCAACAACGGAGATGGGGTCGTGCCACCGCAACCCTTCAACTTGTAATATCATTCCATTCATGTTCGTGGGCACGACCCGCTGTACTCCTTCAACAGCCTTCAGATCTCGATGCTCAAACCGTCGTACGCAGGGGCCACATTCTCGGGTAGCCGATCCAACAATTCCTGGTGACCAACACGATGGGTCAGATGGACGAGGTAAGTGCGCTCCGCACCCACGGCCGTTGCAGCCTCGACGGCCTCCTCAACGTTGAAATGAGTCGGATGCGGCCAGCCGAACCACAGCGCATTGAGTACCAGGACGCTCACACCCCTCAGGGTTTCCAAAGCGGCCGCCGGTAGTTCTTTCGCGTCGGTGACGTAACCCAGGGACCCGACCCGAAAGCCGTATACGGAGATTGGCCCGTGAGGCACCACCACCGGTTCGAAGCGATGGCCCAGAATCATCGTGGCCTCGTCGGGCCCGAACGGTCTGAGGCGAACACGAGGTTTGGTCGTTCCCTTGGGGGGTTGAAAATCGTCGTCGAAAATATATGAGAACCGGGTTCGAAAGAGATCGTTGTACTCCTCCGGCACGAAGGCGGGGATATCACGCCGTTGCCGAGCGGTGAAGGCGCGAAGATCGTCAATGCCGTGTAAATGGTCCGCATGGCCATGCGTATACCACACCACATCGACGTTTTCGACACCCGCAGCAAGCAACTGGAGTCGGAGTTCGGGCGGCGTATCGACCAGAACCGTGCCCTCGTCTAGCTCGAGCACCGCCCCGTGGCGCGTCCGCTTGTCCCGGGGGTCCTCTGAGGTACAGACCTCACAATCACACCCGACGACCGGCACACCGAAAGAGGTTCCTGTCCCGAGGAATGTGAGTTTCATAACTCCAGGGTGGCTAGATACGGAGAGGTCCGTGGAAGCTGCCCCTGGGTGATCTGAAGAGCAAGCCTCTGGCCCGGGACCGAACCCGGACAGAACCCTGATCCGCTTGCGCCCGGAGTCCCATGGACCGAAGCTCCCGGCATCATGACGATCCGACTCATCTCAGAAACGGGCGCTCTCCCCGAATTGGGTGATGGTCTGACAGGAGAAGCCCGGGTGGCCATGGACCTGGAAGCCGCCGGCTTTCACCGGTATTCGGATCGGGTCTGCCTGCTTCAGGTGAGCACCGGCGACCAGAATTTTGTTGTCGACACGCTCGCCGTCGATCCCTCGGACGTGCTAAGGGGTCCTCTGGAAAGTCCCGCAGTGACGATCCTCCTACACGGCGGCGATTACGATCTTCGGCTCCTGGACCGGGACTTGGATCTACACCCCGTGAAGCTGTTCGATACGCAGACCGCGGCAGCGCTTCTGGGAGAGCCCTCCCTCGGGCTCGCGCCGCTCCTGAAGAAGTACCTCGATGTGCACGTGTCCAAAAAATACCAGCGCGCGGACTGGGCACAGCGCCCTCTCCCGGACGAGATGCTTGCCTACGCCGCGTCGGACACGCGACATCTGCACGAGTTGGCCGACCTCCTTACCGAGCGGTTGGACGCGCTCGGGAGAAGATCCTGGGCACAGGAGGAATCAGCCCTCATGGAGACGTTTCGGTGGAATGCCGACGGGAACGTCGATCCGGTCACCAAGGTCAAGGGCGTGCGAAATTTCGAACTCCGTGACGTGGCCCTTATCCGTGAGGCTTGGCTCTGGAGAGATGAGGTCGCCCGCGCGCGGGATCGCGCCCCTTTCCGAGTGGCAGGAGATTCCGTGCTCCTGGAAGTTGTACGTGAGCGGCCACGGGACGTTTCAGCCCTCGCGCGCGTACATGGCTTTTCGCCCCAGCTCGCGGAGCGGTCGGGCAGGAGGTTACTCGACCGGCTCGAACAGACCGACCGACTCGACGATTCCGAGCTCGTTGGTTATCCCCGTGGTCCGGCGGGCCCACGCCGCCCCTCACCTGAGGTGGAGGAAATCGCCAACCGCCTCAAAGTTGTTCGAAACGAGGCGGCAGAGGCCCTGGGAATCGCCCGGGGAGTCCTGATGTCGAACACCGTGATCTTGGAGATCGCTCGTATTCATCCGGATTCTGTGGAACAACTCGCGGGGATCGCGGGGGTGAGGCGCTGGCAAGCAGAGAGGTTGGCGGACCAGTTTTTGGCAGTCCTTTAGCCCCGGTGTGCGCTGCGGGCGGACGGGAGGGTGTGACGCCCACTCGGAGCCGGTCCGCCGCGAAGCGGTGGAGCAAAGCGGTAGCGAGCGTCGGCGGAGAGGGGGCGTCACACCCTCCCGGCTTTTGGCTAGCCTGGCTCTAGGCCACGTCCTCCTCTTTCCGTTTGCAGTCGATGCAGTACCGCGCATGTGGGAGCGCGTCGAGACGCTCGAAGCCGACTGCAGAGCCACAGGTGTGGCAGTCCCCAAACGTCTTCGGGTCGTTGTACAACCGGCGCAGCGCCTCCTCGAGCCGGTATATGTAGCGTCCCTCCTTGGTCGCGAAGAGGGCGGCCTTCTCACGCTCCATCGCCTCGGTCCCCTGATCCGCCATGTGATCCGTGTAGGCGGATAGATCGGAGTCCATCGTCTCCCGGTCGAGCTTGGAAATCCTGTCGAAGAGCCCCAACGCCTTGAGCGCCCTTGCCCGCTCGTCCATGAGCCGGCCCTCGATGTGCTTGAGCTGCTTCTTGGTCAACATTCTGAATTCGTATCGGTTCGATTGTGGAGCAGGATCGCCAACTAGCCCTACGGCGAAAAAATTAATCGAATCGGAAAACGTCGTCTACGTCCATTCGGTCCATGGGGACCGCTTCGAGGTCCACCGCTCCGATCCCGTACAGCCGGTCGCCCTTTCGATCTTCACATCGGGCGGGGATCCCCACTCCCGTGTGAGGGTAATCCCGGGATCCCCGAATCGAGAATCGGGAGGTTCGCCCGGGTTCGGGCGTCGATCATAGAGTGTTGCGAGGCCGAATTGGAAACCATCGAGTGCAGGCGCTGCGGGCCTGAAAAACCGACGCTGGCCAAGCCTCCCTTTCGGAACGATTTGGGGAAACGCATCCAGGAGCAGATCTGCTCCGCTTGCTGGGCGGATTGGCTACAGCACCAGACGCTTCTGATCAATCACTATGGGCTCGACCCCCGTGAGGCCAAGGCGCGGGAGTTTCTGTACGGCCAGATCGAGACCGTATTGCTGGGTGGTGGCAAAGGGAAAGAAGTCGACACCTCGCAGAAGGGTGAGATCGAGTGGTAAACTCACGGAAAGTCGGTGGGGTGCCGCCGGATTAGGCCGCGGGGTTAGGCCCCCGGTACAGCCCCCGGCACGACAAGGTCCCGGCAAACATCGTCCCAATCCAACCGCACCAGCATGCCCCCAGCCCAGGACGCCTGAAGCTGAACCGCCCCGGGGCAGCGCGCATCCAGTTCGTCCATCGCCTCCTGATGCACCAGCCCGGCGTTCTCCAACACGACATATTCGATGCCAGCAGCGGACCAGACCGCGAATTGCTCCGACGGGTTACCCCAGATGGGGCCCTCCCCAGCCAGCCGGAAACGGGCACTGGGGGCAACGCGGCGGCCGGTGTGAAGGGCCAGTCCTGCCCACAACTCGGGGGCTCCCACCACCCCGTTGGGTGGGACGCGCTCACCCACAGCCTGCACGGCCCGGGCAAGCATAAGCTCCCGTACACGGAGGGGCTCCACATGACGCCCGCCTGCGAGAGCCATCACACTCGCTGAACCCAACGCGATGATCCAAGCCAGGCCCATGATCCCGACCAAGAACGTAACGGGATCCGGTCGCGCTCCATCGACTACGATCCCACGTGTCAGCCTCTCCGACTCGGGCCTGAATCCGGCCACCAGGACCATCCCCAAGACGGGGATGAGCGGCATCGTCAGTCGAATTTCCTGATAGGGCCACAACCAGAGCATTCCGGTGAGGAGGGCGGCCGTGAGAATCGGCGTCCACGTCTGCGCGGAGAGCCGGCGCACCCCGAGGAAGAGCAACCCGCCGATTACGACCCCCGCCAGCACGGCACCCCAACCCTGGGCGCCTGGAAAAAAGACTCCAACGATTCGGCTGGCCAGCGCGAGAGCGCGCGCAACCATAACACCGAAATATCCACCTTCCCCACCAGTCTGGCCCGTGAGCCAGCCGGCATACGGACCTAAAGTGTCCCGAAGGGGAGCGGGAATCGCACCAGCCGCCCGGCCCGACCAGAACATCCACGGCACGATGATCATCACGGCGCCAGCAGCACTCCGGAGCGCCCACACCATCCGGCCCCGCATCAGCAAGGCCAACGGTATTGCGATCCCTACGGCGAGCCCCATGGTTCGGGTGTGGTAGGCGAGCGCGAACACGGCCAGGAATTCGCCGAGTCGACGCCATGTGGGCTGCGCCTCCAGGCGAGACCCCGTCCAGAGTGCCGCAACCAGTGTGACCAGGAAGAGCGGCTCGGAGAGAGGCACAAGAGCCAGTCGCCAAAGATCTGGAAGCAACCAGAACAGGACGGCCACAGCGACCGAACTCCGCCACGAGAAATCAAGCGAGCGGAGATAGGCCACGAAAATCCCTCCACTCGCAGCAATGAACAGCACGTTGAAGAGGGCCGCGAGTTGCCCCTGCCCCACCGCCTCGGGCGCGACCTTCCACAGCAAGGCGAGGAAAAGGGGGTATAAGGGTGGGAACTTCGCGCCGGGAGGAGACCCGGGAACCTGCGAGTATCGGAGTCCCTCGCCATCCGCGAGGGACTTGCCGAGCAGTAGATAGGCACCGTCGTCGTGCCACACACCGGGCGACACGGCGGCCCAGACGAGGAACCCGACCACGCTCAGGCCCGCCGCCACGATCAGGGGAACGAGTAAGCTTGGTATCCGCCCTGCATTCGGCCCTACGCCAGGCTCCTCCGGGGCGGTCGTGTCGCTCATCGGAACGGTGGGATCAACCCCGCAAGACCACCTCGATGTCCACGAGCGCATCCTCGAGCGTCGCCTGATCGATCGTAAGAGGAGGCGCGAATCGGATGACCTGGTGGTGGGTCTCCTTGGCGAGAATCCCCTTGGCCTGAAGGGCCTCGCAGAACGGCCGCGCGGTGCCCGACGACTCCTTGATCACCACGCCGATCATGAGGCCGCGCCCACGAACTTCCCCGACGTGGGGAGAGCCGATGTCGCGGAGCCGATCCATAAACCACGTACCGAGCTCATCGGAGCGTTCTGAAAGCTTCTCATCTAGGATAACGCGGAGTGAGGCACGGCCGATCGCCGCCCCTAGTGGATTTCCGCCAAACGTGGAGCCGTGGTCCCCTGGCTGGAAGACATCCATGAACTCGGCGTCGGCGATGGCCGCCGAGACCGGGTAGACTCCGCCGCCCAGGGCCTTGCCCACGATGAGGACGTCCGGCCGGACGTCCTCCCACTCGCAGCAGAAGAGGCGTCCGGTCCTACCGAGCCCCGTCTGGATTTCGTCCCCCATGAACGCGATGCGCCGCTCCCGGCAGATCTCGGCAGTGTGGCGCAGGTATCCTTCAGGCGGCACGACCACACCACCTTCGCCCTGGAGAGGTTCGACCAGGAACCCGACCGTGTGCTCGGTGACGGCCGCCTCGAACGCATCGGCGTCGCCGTAGGGAACCAGCACGAAACCGGGCGTGAACGGGCCAAATCCCTCTCGGTACTGGTCCTCGGAGCTGAAGCCGACGATGGTGGTCGTTCTCCCGTGGAAGTTGTTTTCACAGACGATGATCTCGGCCTTGCCCTCCGGCACGCCCTTCACTTGGTAACCCCATTTCCGGACCGTCTTGATCGCCGTCTCGACGGCTTCTGCGCCCGTGTTCATCGGAAGGGCCTTTTCGTACCCAGTGGCCACACAGAGGTCGCGCACAAACGGTCCCATTTGATCGTTGTGGAACGCCCGCGACGTCAACGTAAGCTTCGCCATCTGCTCTTCGGCCGCAGCCATGATGGCCGGGTGACGGTGTCCCTGATTCAGAGCCGAGTACGCGGAAAGCATGTCGAGATATCGATTCCCGTCCACATCCCAAACCCACTCGCCTTCCCCGCGCTCCAACACGACCGGGAGGGGCTTGTAGTTGAGGGCACTGAACTGGTCGGCCTCGGTGAGATATAGATCGGTCTTTGATGCGCTGGCCTGGGTCATGGCACTGCTCGCGTGATAACGTGGCTACTACAGTGGCTACTACAAAGGAGGGTGAAAAACGGCACGTCCGATCATGGTCGCAGCGCCCGAAGATTTCAAGGGCCGGGCGCCAGCGGAGATCAAGGTCACTTCAACGATTCCGGTACACCACCTCCGCCACAACGTCTCCGACCATAAAAAGCGTTTGGGCACTCGTGTTCTCCGGAAGGTCCCGCGGCGTGTGCCACAAGCGGTTCCCCCGACCGTAGTCGAAGTCGATGATATCGGCCACGGGAATGCCCGCGTCGATAAACTGAATGTGTTCATCGATCACCCTCGAGGTCTGGTCCATTGGAAAGTAGCGGCGGTATCCCAGGTCGGCCGCAATACCCCAAACGCGCTGAACCACCTGGCCCGCACCCTCCATGGAGTAGGCCTCGATGGGAAAGCTGGGATCGGCATCTCCAACCATGTCGAGGAGGATTCCATAAGCCGGCGGGTTCTCACTCCCGATTCCCGCTACGTAATGGCGGGCGCCCAAGAACATGTCGGTGGTGGACGGTCCGTAGTCCTCGCCGTCGCTGAAGAGGAACTCCACGCTCCCCGGCGGGGGTTGCTCGTTGAACATTCGGGCCAACTCCAAGAGAATCGCCGTGCCCGAAGCGCCGTCGTTGGCGCCGATGACCGGCAGCTCCCGGTCGGCTGCCTCGGAACTCTGGTCTGCCTTCGGGCGCGTGTCCCAGTGGGTGAGGAGGAGCAGCCGCGAGCCGTCGGCGGGACCGAATCGCGCGATCACGTTGGTTAGAGAGAGCTCGTGACCCTCACCGGTCAAATGCTCGAACGGGTCGAGAAATACGGTATCGGCGAGCGCTCGTAGCTGGGTCTCCAACCACTCCAACTGCTGAGCATGACCCGGCGACCCCGGTATGCGGGGCCCGAATGCCACCTGTCTCTCGAGGTCTTGAAAGGCACGGACCGCGTTGAATGGCGGACGCTCGACCCGGACCGTGACGGTCCCTCCGGAATCACCCCCACCGCACGCGGCGGCCGCAAGCGGCATCGCGATCGCCAGCATCACCCATCGATTCATCACATCGCTCTCACACTTCCGGGGAATGGCCCTTGTGCGCGTTCAGCTGTACTCCTTCAACAGCTTCTATGGGGCGGCCACCGCTTGAGCCGCATGTTCTCTGATCTTCAGGGTCATTGAATAGAATCCGCTCCTTCGATTGACCGAAAGATGTTGCTCCAGGTCCAGCCGCTCGAAGAGCCCTTCCAGGTCGGTCGAAAGGATCTCCTCCGCCGTCTTGCCGGAGTACATCATGAAGAGCAGCGCGATGAGCCCTTTGACGATATGTGCGTCGCTGTCCCCCCGAAATACCATTTCGGACGGTTCGGAGCCCTCGACGGTCACGAGCCAGACCTGACTCAGGCATCCTGGAACCAGGTGCTCTTGATCCCTGAACTCTTCCGGGTAAGGCTCCAGCTTGCGTCCAAGCTGGATGAGGTATCGATAGCGGTCCTCCCAAGAGCGTAACCGGTTGAAACGCTCAGCGAATTCGTCGGGAGTCATGGGACGGCTGTGATCGTGGCGGCGTGCGGGTCAGCCGGCCGCCGAGCGGCTGGATCCGCCGCTCAACGAAATCGCCTCGAGGGCGCCGAGTAATTCCTCTGCCACAAACGGCTTCTTGAGGAACGGAATATCATACCGCTGACAGAGAAGCATTTCCTCTTCATCCAGTGCCGTCCCACTCATGATTACGGCTCGTGTGTCGGGGTACTCCTTGAGAAGGCTGACCGCAAGTTCTACACCATCACCGTCCGGCAAGATGTGGTCGAACACCAGCATATCGGGCACCTCCTGTTTGACGTGGTGCCGCGCGTCCTCGACCGTGGAGCCGAGTAGAACCCGGTGGCCCTCATCGCTGAGAACACGGTTCAACCAACCCAGCACGGCATCGTTGTCGTCGATCGCCAGCACGGTCGCGGGTGGGGTGGTGGGTAGAGGCGCTACACCGACGGCGAGCAGAGTCAGATGGGCTCCGTCTTCATGGAGGTCGACCGTGACCCGAGCCCCAGGCGTGACCTCACCGTTCGCTACCATGGCAGCCAGCTGCTGGGTCAAATGAAGGTGGATGATCCTCCGCAGTTCCCTCGCTCCATACTCCATGCTCGTCCCTTTTTCGAGCATAAAGAATCGGGCCGCTGGAGCCACCTCGATGTCGAACGACCTGCTGCCGAGTCGGCTCTGGACATGGCGCTGTAGTTCGACCACATGTTGTTCGAGGATCGCCACCAGAGACTCGTTCCCCAACGGACGATAAGTAATAACGGCGTCGATCCGGTTGACGAATTCCGGAGAGAAATGACGCTGGACCGCCCTCAGGCCAACACGCTCCAGGTGCGCTGAGAGGTCGGCCCCGGGGTGCCTCACCTCCGTGTCGAAGCCCAGTCCCGGCTGGAGCTCGGACACCATGTCTCTTGCTCCGAGGTTGCTGGTAAGAAAGATCAGCGACTTTTCGAAGTTTACCTCACCACCGTCTCCTAACCGTAGGGTCGCTTTGTCCAGCACGCCGAGTAGAAGCTGAGACAAGGATGCCGCCGCCTTTTCGATTTCGTCGAAAAGAACCAGCGAGAGGTCGCACTCAGCGCTGGTCGTTTCGTCGAGCACGAGTTGGTTCAGGCGCGGCTCGGTCTGGGCGTGTCCCACATATCCAGGAGGAGCCCCGATGAGTTTCGCCACCTCATGCTCACTCTGGAACTCACCACAATCGATCTTGATCACGCTGCGCGCATCGCCGTGGAGGACTTCGGCAAGCGCTTCGACCGTCCGGGTCTTCCCCGTCCCCGTCGGTCCGAGTAGCAGGAATACGCCGACCGGGCGACCTTCCGGGGCCAACCCCGACAGGTGAAGTTGGATGCTCGGTACGATATGCTCCAAGGCGTGGGCCTGGCCCACCACCCGGCTCGAGAGGAGTCCGATCAGTTCGTCGCTGCGGATGTTCCGCACCGGATTCTGACCCTTCTCCGCTCTTACAGGCTCACTCACATCGAATCTCCCACATCGGGCCCTTTGAGGCCTGCTGAAGAAACCTCATAAAGTTGAGACCGACCTCGAGAGGATTTCAGCGGCCCTGACCGACCATCACCGATTCAAAATATCGGCAAGCTTCTGATCGAACACAAACCCTGCAGGAGAAGAAAAGAACCGGGCCCACGCCGTCTCAGACGACGCGAATCCGGTTCACGGTCCGTGGCTTCCGAATCTCCGCTTCAGCAGATTCCGGCGATCGCCCTCATCCGCACTGGCTGTATCCGCAGATGTGGCACTTCACACAACCCTCCTCGAACGAGAGTTGGCCTGCGCCGCATTCCGGGCAGCTGCCAAGGAAATTCGCTTGATACCCGTCACCCAAAGAGATTTGCGACTGAGCCCCACCCGCATCAACGGAAGCACCGAGCGGAAGTGTCTCCTGCACACCTTCCTTCTCCTCCATGTACCGCTCGATGGCCTGGCCAATTGCATCAGGTAGAGAGAGCACCTTGCTCGGACCCACCCCTACGGCGCGATCCGACGAAACTCCCCGAAGTTGGTCTTTGACGGCAGAGACCGGGATTCCGGAACGGAGCGCGAGGGATATGAGCCGCCCGACTGCCTCCGCATCCGCCGTCGCTGCGCCACCCGCCTTCCCGAGTGTACAGAATACCTCGAAGGGGCGGCCGCCCTCGTCCTCGTTGATCGTGACATAAAGATCGCCGAGTGGCGAGTTCATTTTGAGCGTACGGCCCCGTAGCATGGAGGGGCGCTGGCGCTTGTGACGAGCCGCGGCAGCGGTTTGATCCTCATCGTCCCGTTCGCGGTAGACCTGATCGAGTTCCATTCGGAGCCCATGTAGAGACTCCCGCGCGTCCGCGAGCATCTGCTCGAGAGTCGCTACGTCACCGCTCCCCTCCTCTTGGTCGTCGCCCTTCCTTCCGGTCTTTCCGGTCGACAGCACCTGTCCGGACCTCGATCCGTCGCGGTACACCGTAACACCCTTGCAGTCGAGTTCATACGCGAGTTGATAGATCTTCCGGACGTCATCCTCGGTGGCCTGCGTCGGAAAGTTCGTGGTCTTGGAGATGGCGGAATCGGTGTGCTCCTGAAACGCCGCCTGCATCCGAACGTGCCACTCCGGGGAGATGTCGTGCGCGGTCTTGAAGACGGCCTGCACCTCTTCCGGAACCTCCGGGAAGTGAATGTGACCCTCCTCCGCAATACGGGCCATGAGCTCTTCAGAGCACCACTCTTCCGCCTCGGCACGAGCCACGAAGGCAGGGTTCACATCAGGCATCAACGCACCCGCCTGGTTGCGCATGAACGCAACGGCGAAGATCGGCTCGATACCCCCGGAACATCCGGCAAAGATGGAAATGGTGCCGGTCGGCGCCACCGTCGTGAGATTACAGTGCCGGAGCCTGCGCATCGGGCGGATACGATCTCCGGCAGAGTCCCGCGCGCAATGATCGTCCGGCCCCCAAATGGACTCCTTCCACGCCGGGAAGTGCCCTCGGCTCTCGGCGAGCTTCTCCGACGCATTGCGGGCTTCTTCGTTCAGGAAACCCATCACCTCGCGGCCCATCTCAACACCTTCAGCGCTGTCGTAAGGGATCCCGAGCCCGATGAGCATATCCGCCCAACCCATGACTCCCAGCCCGATCCGGCGGATGGTCTGAGCCAGGTCGCTAATCTCCTGCAGAGGATACCGATTGGCGTCGATGACGTTGTCCAGGAAGTGGGTGGACAGATGGACCGTCTGGCGGAGTGCGTTCCAATCCACTCCTTCGGCCGGATTGCCACCGGGTACATGATTCGTTCTGACGAACTGGGCGAGATTGACACTTCCCAAGTTGCACACGTCGTAAGGCAGAAGCGGTTGCTCGCCGCACGGATTCGTGGCCTCGTACGAGCCGAGCTTGGGCACCGGATTGAATCTGTTGGCGCGGTCGATGAAAAACGTTCCCGGCTCACCCGTCTTCCACGCGCCGTGGATGATCAGGTCGAAGATCTCACCGGCATCCTCTCGCACCACGACTTCCCGGGTCCTGGGGTTCACGAGGTCGTAGCTCTCTCCCGCCTCGACCGCTTCCATGAAGGTGTCGGTCAGGGCCACCGAGATGTTGAAATTCGTAATTCGGGAGGTGTCGTCCTTGCAGGCGATGAACGAACGGATGTCGGGATGATCCACCCTGAGAATCCCCATGTTCGCCCCCCGCCGAGTCCCACCCTGCTTCACGACTTCCGTGCTGGCGTCGTACAGCGTCATGAATGAAACGGGTCCGGACGCGACACCCGTAGTCGATTTAACCTGGGCACCGGCCGGCCGCAGTCGCGAGAAGGAGAAGCCCGTCCCACCACCCGACTGATGAACGAGCGCCATCGCTTTGAGCGTGTCGTAAATGCCGCTCTTTCCATCGGAGAGAGTGTCATCCACGGGCAGGACGAAGCAGGCGGAAAGCTGTCCCAGAGGACGGCCGGCATTCATCAGCGTTGGAGAGTTCGGCTCGAACTTTCCGGTCGTCATCAAATCGTAGAACTGGCGAGCCAACTCGGCCACCGCCACTTCCGAGGCCCCGTATTCGAGGTCCGTATTCGCGATGACCTTGGCCACCCGCCAGAACATGGCCTCCGGCTTCTCGATGGGTGTTCCCTCTGCATCCTTCTTCAGATATCGCTTGGCCAGAACGATCCGGGCATTTTCGGAGAGGTCCGCCTCCGGAATGTCCTCCGGTAGGGGCTCCTCGAAGATTCGGTGCTCAGAGCGTGGGGCCTCCCGCTTCATACCTAACTACTCCGCGTATCAAGTGTGGAAAGGCTGTCGAATCCCTGCCTCGGATATGTTGAAAACCGACGAAAACCCGCCTCGCCAGTGGACATCTCTTGTGGAAAACGGCCTGAAGTACACGAAATATTGCGGTTATGCAACCTACGCCCACTACATCTTGTGGTCAAGGGTATTGATCCGAACGCTGGGGTTGCCTGCACCAGGAGAGAGATCGGAAAGGGGGATGGGCCGCCACCCTTGCTAAAGCACGCGTACCCGGGACGCCACGGCCCCAAAATCCGGGGTACCCGCGCGAGAGCGTGGGTCGGAGCGACGACGCTAGAACAGCGCTCTTCCGAGAAAATCTGCTGTACAACAAGCGTCTCCACAGGTACGATTCGGATAGAGACCGACGTTCAGGATTCCAGGCTTGGCAGCCCTCATCGGAAGGCGACTCGTGAAAAGGAAAATCCGCCGCGTCCTCGAGATCGCGCTCCCCGTCTCGGGCATGGGGGTCATTTTCGGGTCCGTTCTCTGGGGGTCGAGCAGCCTGCAGCTACAAGTGCTCTTCGTGCTCTTCGGCATCCTGATTCTCGAGGCAGGGGTCTGGGGCCTCGCGAGCCGGCTCCTACCGAACGAGCGCCGCTACCTTGGACTGCGTGAAGAAGGGAATCACTTCATCGAGCTGATCCGTGAGCTCAACAAGGCCGCCGTCGCGAGAGAGGAAGACGACGCACACGCCGAAAACGAGGAACGCTTTCGAGACGCTCTGGAGCAGATGCACGCTTCTGTGAAACGCATGGGCGAACTCGCCGGTAAGGACACCCGAAACGGGAAGGCGGACACAGATCCCGTCGCCGGGGAGGAGAAAGCGTCGCCCACGGATACATCCACCGGACCGGTGGAAACGTCGGCCACGAATACACCTGCCGAGGAGGCCGGCCGCGGGCTCGACGGGGCGTAACAGCTTCCTGACCTTGTCAAACGGGCGCATCATCCTCACCCTTCGAAGTGTTGGACCGTCCACTGGACCTTCCGAGCGATCGAGGGCATGCGCGAGCCGTCCAAAAGCATTTGGTATCAGTTGGGTTATGCGCTCGAATCGGCCCGCCAGGGAGCCCGGTCCGCCAGGGAGGTCCGATCCGCCAAGAAAGTCCCACCCGCAGGAAAAGGCAGATCCGCCGCCGAGGCACGGTCTGCTGGGAACGCACGGGGCGAGGCGACGGATCCCGAACGTACGCCAGTCTCGTCGACCATAGATCAACTCATCGCGACCGGTACCGACATGCTCGGCGACCGGTTGTTCTCCATCGTGGTCGGGCAGCGGCCCGGAACATTGCGCCTGACGCGTGCCGCTTTGGCGGGAGCCGGCGCCGCGCTGGCGCTCAGCTTGTTTCGGAACGGGAGAAACGGAACGCCGGAGGTTGGACAGAGCCCGCAAGACCCGACTGCTGAACTCCTCACGGGAGCGGCGCGGGGCATGCTCTATGGTGCAGTTCTCGAACCGCGGCTCCCGGGATCGCCACTCCTTCGAGGGGCCACATATGGCGTCATGGAGTACGTGACATCCCCCTTCGGCGGGCTGGACGGCATCCTCGGTGCTTCCAGCCCTCATCGGACGATGCCGATTGTGGCAGCGCTCTTGGGCCCGAAGGATTCTGGGGCCGAGTCCGGGGCCGGGTCCATAACCCACCATGTCACATTCGGGGTTGCGCTCGGCCTGCTCTACGGAGAGGGAAGGGCGAGAAGAGGAAGCCGCGTCGCCGAATAGGCGGGGAGAGACCTGGGCTCCAGGCGTACCATACTTTCTGGGCAAGTCGCAAGTCTGATGGTTGACCCCGTGGTGACCCCGGCGCCCGGATCCACCGCATCTTCGACGATCCCCAGAATCTGAGTACGGACCTCTCCCTCGCCTACACCCACGAGCCCGCAGAACGCCCACGGACGATCCCGTACCACTGCTCCGACATACGCCTCGCCCAAACCATCCACCCGATCGAGCACGACGTAGGAGACCCCAACTTCACGGGCCTCACGGAAGAAACGCTCCGGATCGGAGCTCAGCGGGTATGTCCGGCTTCGGACCCCCGAAAGTGTATAGAAGATACGGGGTTTTCGGCTGAACACGGCGGACCCGTCGGGAACATTCTCGCCGAGCCAGCGTGAGGCAGTGACGAACTGTCGGAACCCTTCGGCGTAACACGCGAACGGGCCTGCTTGGCGGACGACCCCCCGGCAGGCCAAGGCCCCGCTCACAGATTGCCCCCAACTCTGGAGGGAGGGCACCAGCAACACACCGACCGCAATCACCCCGGCGGCCAGCGGCAAACGTGGGTCTACCCGCCTCGCTCCCCTGAGAAGGGCTTCACCCGCGTAGAAGAGCACGAGCGGATAGAGTGGCAGCGCGAACCGGTCCCCGGACCAGACGGCGGGCCAAAGCAAGATCAGCCCGAAGTACAGCGGCGTGAACAGTTCGACGACGGTCCACCGGACACTCATCCGACCGACCCAACCCGCCAACGCAGTGGCCATCAGCACCAGACCCAGGGCCGTGAGCGCGCCACCCGACCACGGGGACAACCCAGCCGGGATGTGCACGAGCACGTAGCCCTGGAGGTTTTCGAGTACGCGGACAGCAAGGTCCCCGATCCCAGCTTGGCCTAGATCGGGTTGGTACGGATCGATCATCCAGAACTCGGATACGTATTGGGCCCCACCCCCCGCCCGCGACCGGAGCCACCAAAACACGGTGGGAGCCACGAACGCGACAACAAACCCAGCCAGCGCTCGCCAATGGCGTGCGAGACCGAGCGCCATCCCGACCGCCAGGACGAGGGGCAGCCCGGCCGTCCGAGTGAAGGTGGAGAGAATCGCGAAAACGCAGCCGGCCAAGATCCACCACGAGGGCCACGGCACGTGCTGCGATCTCTGGAAGCTCCAAAGACATGCGAGAGTCAGCGCCAAGAAGAGCGGATCCGACAGAATCCAATTGGTGGACCAAAGGAAGGCCGGCGAGAACGCAAGTACCGCCGATACACCCGACGCCATAACCACTCCATGTCGGTCGCGCACCCAGGCAAAACAGACCGTCACGCTGACCGTCACCAACAACAACGACAGGAGCTTGAAGGTGATCCAAGCTTCAGCGCCGAACCCCATGGCCGTGGCGAGCAGCGCCGGGTAGAGCGGCGGGTACTTCGTGTGCGGCGCCAAGGCCGGATCCCACGCCTCGACGTACCCCGCACCCGTGGCCAACGAATGAGCCAGAGACAGGTAACCGGCATTGTCTCCGCCGTTGTGGGGCGCTGGATTCAGAGCCGGGAGTGCGATGGCTAGGTAGACCAGAGCTACCATGGCCAGAGTGATCGCCGGAGGAATCGGTCGCCTGGTCCCCTTCACCTCGGCTGCCGGGATCATGTTCGCGCCCCGGCGTTTCATATTTCCGCCCCGGGCGTCCTGGACCCCAGGACTCGGGGGGCCTCGGCACCCGTAACCGATGGAATGTTACCGGCGATACCGTGGAGATGCGCCCACGCCAGAAATGCGAATGCCAGCGCCTCGCGCGCGTCGGGATCGACCCCGAGCTCCTGGCCGTTCTTCACAGGGACGGAGTCCAAGTCCTGTGTGATCGCCTGGACCAACGCTGGGTTATTCGCCCCGCCCCCGACGAGGAAAACTTCATCGAGGCCCTTCGGAAGGATCCAGGCCCGGTAGGCCTCCGCGATCGAGCGCGCGGTGAACGCGGTGAGTGTAGCGACGAGATCACACCAGGCCTCCTCGTCCTTACCGGAGTCCAAGCCCTCCACCACCCGATCCAGGAGAGCCCTCCCGAAATGCTCGCGGCCCGTCGACTTGGGCGGTGAAGCTCGGAAGTAGGCATCGTCGAGGAGCGCTGTGAGGAGTGACTCGTCCACCTGGCCCTGAAGCGCCATCGCCCCGTCCTGATCGTACGGCAGCGCTCCGCCGGTGGAGCGCCGTACAGCCCCGTCGATCAACGCCACACCCGGTCCCGTGTCGAAGGCGATCACCGGCTCAGGAGATCCCCTGGGCGGCAACCAAGTTACGTTTGCCATCCCCCCCAGGTTCTGGATCGCGCGTCGGCGATCCACGGCGGAGAACAAGAGTTGATCGAGCCAGGGGACGAGCGGAGCGCCATGCCCACCGGCCGCAACATCCCGACTTCGGAAATCGCTTACGACTGGAGCCCCCGTACGCTCGGCGAGCGTAGCCGCATCCCCTAGTTGGAGCGTGGCTCCCCTCAAGGCATGGGTCGGCGGAATGTGCCACGCGGTCTGCCCATGAGAACCGATGGCCGCGAGCTCCTGGGTCTCGACGCTCGCGGCCTCACACACGTCGCGAACCGCCGACGCGAACCACTCGCCGAGTGACACGTCCAGTCGGCACAGTGTGTCCGGTGCACCCTCCTCGAGAGCGTCTAGGATCATCTTCCTGCGACCCTCGTCGTACGCGGTGGAGCTGAAGGCGAGCTGGCTCCAGGCGAAGGTCGTGGGGGAATCGCCGTCGATCCGTACGAGCACGGCGTCGATCCCGTCGATGGACGTCCCCGACATGAGGCCCACGAAGAGATCCCCAGAGGTCACGTCTGCGGGTCCTCGGCCAGACTCCCGATCACGCGGGCGAGCACACCCCCAGCCTCTTCGAGCAATTGCCCCGCTTCGTCGACCCCGATCCCGCGACGCTCCATGACTAGAGCAAGCTTCACCCGGCCCCCGGCCGACTCGAGGAGCTCCGAGGCGCGGGACCGATCCACGTCGAGAACGGTCATCAGGATGCGTTCGCCCCGGTCCTCGAGCTTCTCACACGTCGCTTGGAGATCCACCATAAGGTTCCCGAACACCTTCCCGGTCATGACCATCGCGCCGGTCGTGATCGTATTAAGAACCATCTTGGTGGCGGTCCCCGCCTTCATGCGGGTCGAGCCCGTCACGACCTCCGGGCCGACCAGGGGAGTGATGACCACGTCGTGGGTCTCGAGGAGTTCGGGCGCAGGGTGCGTGCAGAGGAGAAAGCCCGTGTGCGCACCGCATTCACGGGCACGGGCCAAAGCGGCATGGACGAACGGTGTGGTCCCCGAAGTGGCGATCCCCATCACGAAGTCTTTCGGACCGATTCTGAGGCGGTCGATCTCGGCGGCGCCGTCCTCCGGACGGTCTTCCGCGCCCTCCTGGGAACGGACCAGCGCCTCGCGTCCACCCGCGATGATACCCTGCACCATTTCAGGGTCGGTTCCAAACGTCGGCGGCATCTCCGCCGCATCCAGAATACCCAGCCGTCCCGAGGTTCCCGCACCTACATAGATCACACGGCCCCCGCTCCGGAAGGCCTCCACCACCAACTCGATCGCGCGCGCTATGGCCAGCCGCTGGGATCCAACGGCCTCCGCCACTGTGCGATCCTCGGAGTTGATGAGATCGACCAACTCGAGTGGTGACAACACGTCCATCGCCGAGGAACGCGGATTTCTCTGCTCCGTCAGTCGGTCGTCGAGCATGCGGACTATTCGCCCCTCGGTGGTTGGGGACCCGGAACTCACCCGGAACTCCGCCCTGGGTTGCGGCAACACTCTCGTATGGACAAGCTAATCTTGGCTTCTTTTCGCCAGCAACCAAGGACTTGCACGCTCAGACCGGCTTTGCACGCTCGACGGACCGTGCGCGCTCGGCCCACACGCCCGAGGCTCCGTGAAACTTCTCGAACAGGCCCAATCTCTCGCTGCCGACCTCACTGCGATACGCAGAGACCTTCATCGGCATCCGGAACTTTCGTTCCGGGAGGTCCGAACGGCGGGGATCGCGGCACAAGAGATGGAGGCCCTTGGCTTCTCCGTCCGTACAGGCATCAGCCGAACGGGGGTGATCGCCGAACTGCACAACGGCGAGGGACCCGTCATCGCACTCCGGGCGGACATGGACGCCCTTCCCATCAAGGAAGCGAATACCCACGAGTTCGTCTCCGAGAACTCAGGTGTCATGCACGCCTGCGGGCACGATGGACATGTCGCGGGATTGATCGGAGCAGCCCGAATTCTGGAGGAGGAACGAGATTCGGGGCGCCTTCCCCCGGGCACCATTCGTTTCCTCTTCCAACCTTCTGAGGAGGCGACGGACGACGAGGGCCAAAGTGGAGCGATGCGGATGGTGGACGAAGGCGCCATGGAGGGGGTCGATGCCGTCGTTGGACTCCATCTGGGGGGTCCACTTCCGTGTGGCAAGACTTTCTTCGCGGCTGGGCCGATCATGTCCGGCGCCGAGGAGTTGCTCATCGAGGTGCATGGAAAGAGCACCCATGCGGGGTTACCCGAAGCCGGCATCGATGCGCTCGTTTTGGCCGCTCGGGGGGTGGTCGCAGCCCAGGACGCCGCACCTGAGAACCGTTCTCCCGTCGAGGACGGAATTCTCTCGTTCGGGCGAATCACGGGGGGCACGGCCAACAACGTCCTGGCGGACCTCGTCACGATCGAAGGCACCATGCGATTCTTCTCGGAGGAGGTCCGAGAGAGGCTCCACCGCCGCCTCGATGAGGCGTTTGGCGTGCTGGAAGAGTCCGGTGCCAAGGTCACGATTCGAATCGGGACCGGTTATCTTCCGGTGATCAATGACGACCGAGTGACGGAGTTGGTACGCGCCGCGGCGATCGATTTGTTGGGAGAGGACAACGTGCTGCCCATCCAGCCCATGACGCTCGCAGAGGATTTTTCCTTCCTCGCGAACGAGGCGCCTGGCACGTTCTTTTGGGTAGGGGCAGCACTCGCGAGACCGCGCATGCACCATGAGGCCGACTTCGATATCGACGAATCGGCCCTTCCGCTCGGGGCCGCCACGCTGGCGGCCGGCGCCATCCGCCTTCTGCAAGAGATGGGGTAATCCGTGCAACGAATCGTGAGAGGGTCAACCGCCCCAAAACGTGTGATACAAGCAATGCTCGGTCTTGTGCTTCTGCTGGCAGCTTGCACGCCAGCCGAACCACGCCAGGCCCCGCCCACCGAAACGGTCCAATCCCGACCTCCGGTCGTCTTTCCGGAAGGGTGGCGATTCTCGGGCGACGACGCCCCGATAAGCGCCGAGCACGCCGTGGTCGTGAGCACGGATAGTGTCGCCAGCGCGATCGGCGCCCTGGTCATGCAGGAGGGTGGAAACGCGGTGGACGCAGCTGTCGCCGTATCCTTCGCGCTGGCGGTGGTGAACCCCCAGGCGGGGAATATCGGCGGCGGCGGCTTTATGGTCGTGAGGATGGCGGACGGCACGGCAGCGGCGCTCGACTACCGCGAAAAGGCACCGCTCGAGGCCACCCGTGACATGTTCCTGGACGACCGCGGAAATTTGACCGACAAGTCCGTAGTGGGCCACCTGGCAGCCGGGGTACCGGGCTCGGTGATGGGAATGTGGGAGGCGCACCAACGGTTCGGCACACTGCCCTGGGCCGATCTGGTGGAACCGGCGGCCGAGCTGGCCGACGGCTTCCAGGTCCACGAGCGCTTCCGCGAAAACATCGTCGGCTCCCAGAGGGGCATCCGCCGCTTCGAAACAACGGCGGCCACGTTCCTCCCGGGAGGCCGGATCGTGGACCTGGGCGAGACATTTTCCCAGCCCGAGCTCGCGGCCACGTTGCGCCGCATCCGGGACCGAGGCGCCGACGGATTTTACCGGGGAGAAACCGCCGACCTGATCGTAGCGGAGATGGCGCGTGGCGACGGACTCATCTCTCATCGGGACCTGGAGGCCTACACGGCCGCCTGGCGGAGCCCGATCGAGTTCACGTATCGGGGATTTACGGTTCTGTCGATGCCGCCGTCCTCCTCAGGGGGCGCCACGATGGCCGAAATGGGCAACATCTTGGAGAACTACGAGCTAGCGGAGATTCCGTGGCATTCGACCCAAATGATTCATCTCCTGGCGGAGTCCTGGCGGCGGTCGTACGCGGACCGGAACGAATATCTGGCGGACCCCGATTTCATCGACGTCCCCCTAGAGCGCTTGACGGCGAAGGAATACGCCGCCGCACGGGCCACCGACATCACCGACCGGGCCACGCCTTCGGCGGACGTCGGGCCCGGCCTGGAGCCTCCACGGGAGGGGGATCACACCACGCATTTTTCCATCGTGGACGCCTCTGGGAACGCGGTGGCCGTGACAACAACGCTCAACTCGTCGTTCGGCAGCAAGGTGACCGTGGCGGGAGCCGGCTTCGTGCTCAACAACGAGATGGACGACTTCTCCGCAAAACCGGGCACTCCCAACCAGTTCGGCCTGGTCCAGGGGGAGGATAACGCCGTGGGTCCCGGCAAGAGGATGCTCTCCGCCATGACCCCTACGATTGTCAGCCGTCCCAACGGCCAGCCCTTCTTCGTCGCGGGCTCCCCGGGGGGAGGCACCATCATCACGACGGTTTTTCAGGCCATCGTGAACGTCGTGGATTACGGAATGAACGTCGTGCAAGCCGTGAACGCCCCGCGGGTCCATCATCAGCACCTGCCCGACCAGATCTTTTACGAGCGGAACGGCCTCGCACCGGACGTCGTGGCGGAGTTGGAAACCCGCGGACATACAGTGGTTGAACGCGGTGGCATCTCGGGAGATGTCCAGGCCATCATGGTCATGCCGGACGGAACGCTCGAGGCGGCGTCCGATCCGCGCCGCGGAGGCGCGGCCGTAGGCTGGTGACCCGGGCTTGAGGCCCACCTATGAACGAACTCCGCACCATCATCCCCTACTTCCGGCCCTACCGCAAAGGGGTTGTGGCGGGTCTGGCGTTGGTCGTCGTCACCAACCTCTTCACGGTGGCTGGGCCGTATCTGATCAAGCTGGCCATCGACGGACTGGGCGATCCGGATGTGACGATGCGCCGCGTTTCGACCTATGCGCTCCTCATCGTAGCGGCCGCACTTCTCGGGGGCGCCGCCAAGTATGGCATGCGGGAGCTTCTCAACGGTCTCAGCCGACGCATCGAGTGCGACCTGCGAAACGACTTCTTTGCACACCTCCTTCGGCTGGACACGAGCTTCTACGGCCGAACGCGGACAGGTGATCTCATGGCCCGCGCCACGAACGACACACAGGCCGTACGCATGGCAACCGGGCCGGCCATCATGTACGCGGTGAATACGCTAGTGAGCTTCCTGCTCACTCTCGGATTCATGGTATGGATCAGCCCGAGGCTCACGGTCTACGCCCTGATTCCCATGGTGATCCTCCCGCCGGTCGTATTCTGGTTCGCGCGTGTGATTCACCAGCGCTTCGAGAAAATCCAGGAGCAGTTCGCCACACTCTCGACCATGGTGCAGGAAAACCTGACGGGAATGCGCATCGTACGGGCGTACGTGCAGGAGGAGAGTCAGGCGCACCACTTCGACGGCCTCAACCGCGAGTACATGGACAGAAACATGGGACTCGTGAAGGTGGCGGGCCTGTTCCACCCGATCCTCGCGCTCTTCTCGGGATCGGCGATGGTCATTGTGCTATGGCTCGGCGGTCTCGAAGCCATCGCCGGACGTATCACAATAGGAGACTTCGTCGCATTCGGGATCTACGTCGCACACCTCATCTGGCCACTCATCGCTCTGGGTTGGGTCGTCAACCTGTTTCAAAGAGGCTCGGCCAGCATGGGACGCCTCAACAAGATCTTCGAGACCGAGCCGGCTGTGCGCGCCCCTGAGAACCCCGTACGTCTGGCCGAGCCTCGTGGCGCCGTCGAGTTCCGGAACGTGTTCTTTCGTTATCCCGGCACAGAGCGGTTGGTCCTCGACGACGTTTCTTTCGTCGCCCAACCGGGTCAGACCGTGGCCGTCGTCGGTCCCACCGGCTCGGGCAAGACCACGCTCGTTACGTTGATCCCCAGGATCTACGACGTGACGGGCGGGCACGTTCTGGTCGATGGTGTCGATGTGCGCGATTTGGACCCGGGTGAGTTGCGCTCGCTCATCGGCATGGTGCCCCAGGACCCGTTCCTCTTTTCGGCTACCATCGAGGAGAACATCGGATTAGGTCTCGACCTCGGTGCCGAGGCGTCCGCCACCAACGATTGGGCAGAGGGGGAACGCCGCGCCCACAGCGCGCCGGAGGGCCCACTCGAGGACCCGGACGAAGTTGTCATCGAGGCGGCCCGCATCGCCCAGCTCCACGCGTCGATCCAGGGGTTCCCAAGGGGCTGGGAGACACTTCTTGGTGAGCGGGGAGTCAACCTCTCGGGGGGGCAGAAGCAACGTACCACGCTAGCCCGTGCCGTGGCGCGCGACCCGCGGATTCTCATCCTCGACGACGCCCTGAGCGCGGTCGACACGCACACGGAGGCGCACATTCTCGACGACCTCGCACGCGTGATGGAGGGCCGCACTTCCTTCATCATCAGCCATCGCGTGTCCGCCGTGATGAACGCGGATCTGATTCTCGTGCTCGATGGCGGCCGAATTGTTGAGCGAGGTCGGCACGCAGACTTGATCGCGGTAGGTGGGACCTATGCCCAACTCCTACACCGACAAATGCTCGAGCAGGATATCGAGTCGACACCTGCGGCTGTAAAGTAACGCTCCCCGGTCCTCACGGTTCCGGTCGTTCACAATACCGTCACAGAAACAGCTTAATTGGGACCCTTATATCGTAAGACAACAAATATGAAGAAGGTGATTTTTATTAAGGTACATCCGATATTTCTCGATTTTGATTTAAAACACTGGGAAACAATCGAATATAGAGAACGTTGGTTGGTAAGACAAACGCGATCCTTGGGCTTTGAGTCCAAACTTTTTGTATTAACAGATCAGAAACACACACATTATTCAAACGATGGAGAAGTCACATTTTTTCCAGTTGACCGATTGTGGGTTGGCAAACATAAACATACATCTAAATCAATGTTACAAGCGATACACAAAGAGAATCCGGATTTGATTATTTTTAAAGGATTGAACTATAGATTATCTCGTTGGCTATTAAGACAAACAAAGTTTCGATTCAAGTTTTCGTTTATTGTGGGTGGCTCTACTAGGGACGAACATCTCGATAAAGCATCATACATTTTGGCGGAGTCTCTTGAACAAACTAACCAGTATTTTTCAGCGTACAAAGACAAGGTAGACCTTCTTCCCCAAGCCATTGATACGGATCTCTTTATACCGTATAAGGGGGGGAAAATATACGACATCGTAAACGTGGGTCGCTTTATCGGCCTGAAAAATCAAAAAGCGCTAATACCTTTCTTTAAGCATTACAAGGTTGCTCTTGTTGGAGCGGGTCCAACATGGAATAAGATTTCAAAACAAGCTCGCCCCTTTAAAGACAATGTCTACATGCCGAAACAATTATTTCGCAACGAGCTAGTGGACGTAATCAGTAGATCAAGTGTGATGGTGCATCCCTCTCTGTCTGAAGGGATCCCCAGAGTCTTTATAGAAGCTATGTCCTGTGGGGTTCCTGTAATCGCGTTATCAAAAACGATTAAGGGTATGGTTGAAAATGGAGAGAATGGATATCTTGTTGACGAACAAGATCTAATCTCCTTTACAGAACAAATTCTTGGCGATAAGAAACAAATAGATGGAATCGGTAAAGGATGTAGAGACTATGCCATCAAATATTTCGGGAAAAATTCAACTGTGCCCGTGTTAGAGAAAATGTACGAAAAAATACTATGAGTCCAATCTAAAGAGTTTCAGAATCTATAATCTTACTCAATGCTAATTTAGGATTTTCCTCGGATTGTCTGCGAGGGAGCGGATTGGAGGCCGTGGGGAACCGGACGGCCGCTGGGCGCATTCCTTGGTTGACGATTCGGTCTTGGCTCCCCGAGCTGACGGAGAACCCTTGAGCACGATCCGACTCACGCACACCCCCAGTGGTACGATCTTGGCCGAGGGCCCGAAGGGCTTCGGCGGTATCACACCGTTCGCGGGCGACTTCTACATTCGGCGGAGGTACCTCCGTACGGACGGCTTCAAGGTGAACGGCGTGCCCGGGCTGTGCTCCTACAAGTTCCTATACATGTGGATGGACCTGAAGCTCGAAGGTCGGGAACCCTCCAAGTATCTGGGCTGGTTCTACTGGCTGCCGAACCCGCTTTTTCCGTTCATCTGGTGGAGGGTGGCGCTGCCGGGGAATCACGCCGAGGTGCGGGTGGAGGTGTTGGAGGACTGAGGGGCTGCCTCCGTCATCATCCGCCTCGGCAAGCACTCCGGTCGGTTTCTACCGCAAAGCACGAACATACACGTCGCCGGTCTCCGTCTCGATCACGCGCAACAGGACCCGATCCGGCGAGAGGAAGTCGAGGATCATGAAGCCTGGCATGTCCGCGGCGTAGAGGGTGGACTCGTCGTGTCCGACCAGATCGTGCGTGTCGGCGGCTCCGCGCCCGCTCACCAAGAAGAAAGCCACCTCCGAGCCCTCGGCTCCTTCGAACACCTGCATGCTATGGTCATGACCGGCAGCGTAAACAACCGGTCGCGCGGACCTGATCGCATCAGCGATGCCGTTCCGCATCTCACGGTTCCTCGCGTGTCTCAGGTCCTGCTCGTCGCCGACGATCGACTTCCAAATCTGGCGAAGACACAGTACGCCGCACTTCCCGCCATGTACCCCTTTGGTACGTAAAGGGATGGTGAGCCGCGATGACGACGTCCCTGGACCCGCGGGACGCGAGCATGACTTCAAGGTCCTGAAGTACCTCCTGGTTCGTTCGGTTGGCGCAGGGTCCGGCAGGCTTGTCCTCCATGAGCATCCACTCGGTATCCAGGGTCACCAACAATACTCTTTCGCCGAGCGCCACTGACCCCGGGCCAGGGCAGCCCGGAGACTGAGGTAGGAAACGCGCCTGCGGGCCACCGAACTGAGAGACCAACTCGGCCTGGGCGATTATCCCCGGGAGGCCGTGTTTCCAATCGTGATTACCCGCAACGAAAATCGCCGTCGCGCCCTCCGTCGTCCCGGCAACCACCTGCTGGCGCAGCACACCCTCTGAATAGCTCCTATCCGAGGCAGTATCCGAAGGAATGCCATCGGGATACACATTGTCACCCAGGAAGACCACGGTGGTAATGTCAGCGAGGTTTCGGATCGAGTCTGCCATGACTTGGAGAACGCCTGCCGATTCCACGGTTCCTGCGTCGCCGATCAGAATGAGGCGTTGCTCGATGGCTAGGGGAGCCGGTGTGCTCGCTGGATGGGCCCTCTGTAGCGAATTAAAAGAGCTTGCACACCCTGCAGCAGCGACCATCGCTAGGCCATAGAGCAGAACTCTCATTCGAGCAGTCTTCGAGCCCTCCAATTTCCAGCATACGCACCTAGGGAAGGTCTGAACAACCCCCATCTTGGGAGGAACGCGATCGGTTGCGGTTCGAAGATCAGGTTCGAAGACCTATCGGAGCGATGAAGTGCTGGCTGGCGCGCCGGAGAAACGGTCCGAACCGTCAGGAAGTCGCTTCGATGTGTCCGGCTCCCGCCCTCGCGCGGCCCATGGGCGCATGGGCCCCGCGTTATCCGGTCGCGTAGCGGCCAGCGATGAGCAGATTCGAGAACCCGAGCAGCAACGCGATGCGCTGCGTGTTCTTCGCCAGTCCCCGGTAGCGCACCTTACCGTACCCGAAGCGCCGCTTCACATACAAGAACGGATGCTCCACCTTCGCCCGCACCGATGCCTTGCGCTTCTCGGCCGCCGCCTCGGCGCCGTCCCGATCGAGCAGGCGACGCTTGCCCGGCTTCATCGCCACCTGCCAGGCGACGTCGCAACCCCTGTTCTCCGGGCGCTTGTCCACACCCTGGTAGCCCGCGTCGCCCCATGCCTCCGTCTCGTCACCATGCAGCAGCACGCACGCCTGCGTCACGTCCGCCGCGTTGGCGGCCGTCGTCGCCAAGCTGTGCGCCAGACCCGATTCGGCGTCCACCCCGATATGCGCCTTCATCCCGAAGTACCACTGGTTTCCCTTCTTCGTCTGGTGCATCTCCGGATCCCGTTCTCCCCTGCGGTTCTTCGTCGACGACGGCGCGTCAATGATGCTCGCATCCACGATCGTCCCCGTCTTCAACCGATGCCCGAGAGACGCCAGATGCGTATTGATCTCCTCGAACAACCCCATCCCCAAGCCCTGCGTCTCCAGCAGGTGGCGGAAGTTCAGGATCGTCGTCTCGTCCGGCAAAGAACCGCTCAGGCGCAGACCCGCAAAGCGGCGCACTGACTCCACCTCGTAGAGCAGATCCTCCATGCCCGGATCGCTCACGTTGTAGAACAGCTGCACACAATGAACCCGCAGCATCACCCCAAGCGGATAGGGGCGGCGGCCACGGCCAGCCTTCGGATAGAACGGCTCGATCCGATCCTCCAGCTGTTGCCAGGGAATCAGCCCCTCCATCTTCTCCAGGAAAATCTCCCGGCGCGTCCGCCGCTTCTTCGAATCGTACTCCAGCTCCGCGAAACTCATCTGAAGCTCCATGGCCCGCTCACAACTCCCCGGTCGTTTCATACCATGAAACTACACCCGTCTTGTTCAGAGCTTCCCTAGTAGAGCGCGTTGCGTCGGATCGAAATCTAGATCCCACCAATGGGCGAACAGCAAGGGGGCTTCCATCATCGTCCGACGGCCGACCGACTCTGGTGGAGGGTGGCGTATCGGGCACTCGTCTGCTGAAGAGCCTCAGTATGGCAGCCCCAGCAAGATGTAGATCTTCGTCCTCTCGTCGCTGACGCCGGCGCCGGCACGCAGCAGGTACGGCTGGGCGATCGGTTTAAAGTAAATGCCCCCTCCGACGCCCGTGTGCCAACCCCCGGGTGACGCGCCGCCCACGTACACGCGCCCAGCATCGGCGAATCCGAAGATGCCTACGGCCACAGGGACCACGACACGCGGGTTCCATACACGGAGGCGAAGCTCGCCGGCTCCGTATACCGCAGCGTCTCCGGCGAACCGGTTCTCGGCCCAACCCCGGATCGTCTCCGCTCCACCGGCGAAGGCGGCGTCATTCCAAGGAATGTCGTCACCCCAGACCTTCTCGCCGCCCACTCGGAGCGCAAGAGAAACTCCCGAAGTCGCGGACGGGGATAACACCGTCGAGATCCCGGCGCCGACCTTCGTGAAGGTCGTGGTGACGTCGAAGATGGCCGGGAACGTTGCCCCTCGGATCTCGAGGCGGAAGCGGTTGGCCGACTCGTCTGGGTCCACCGGTGGATCGTACACGAGGCTTGCAGTGGCCCCGCCCTGCCAAAACCCTCTCTGCCAACGTACGTGAGACACGGAGCACGCAAAGAATTAGAGTAGGGCGAAGGCAGAGAAACCGAACATGTTGGGACTGCGAGAGAGAATGGAAGAGAATGGTAGTGCCCCTGGAACCGGGGAGGCCAAGCGAAGCGCGGCAGCTCCTGCGGACCCGGAGGTAGTAGATAGGCCGCTACGGCGGCGGTTCAGTCCGTCGTACAAGCTGCGGATCGTCGAAGAAGCGGACCGGTGCACCGAGCCCGGCGAGGTGGGTCAAGTCCTGCGGCGAGAGGGCCTGTACTCGTCGCACCTGACGACGTGGCGCAAGGCGGCGCATAGCGGGTCGCTGAAGGCCCTGTCGAAGAAACGCGGCCGCAAGCCGGAGCGAAATCCGCTGGATGAGAAGGTACGCAAGCTGGAGCGGCGAAACGCACGGCTCGAGAATGAGCTCAGGAAGGCACACCTGATCATCGACGTGCAGGGAAAAGTTGCGGGGCTGCTGGGGATAAGCCTCGACGACGGGACAAACTCTTGAAGGCGGCCGATGAGCTGGCTAAGCACGTCGGTGTAAAACCGGCGTGCGCGGCCCTCGAGGTCTCCCGATCGACGTTGTACCGTCGTCGAGGCCCATCAACCGGGCAACAGCAGCCCCGCCCGACGCCCGCCCGGGCATTGAGCGAGACGGAACGAGGCGAGGTCTTCGACACGCTGTGTTCGGAGCGGTTCGTGGACCGCTCACCCGCCGAGGTGGTGGCCACGCTGCTCGACGAAGAGGTCTACCTGTGCAGCGAACGCACGATGTATCGTGTTCTGGCCTCCGAGGTGCCGGTTCAGGAACGCCGGGCGCAGCGCACCCATCCCGAGTACAAGAAGCCCGAGTTGATGGCCACGGCGCCGAACCAGGTGTGGTCCTGGGATATCACGCGGCTGCTCGGGCCGAAGAAGTGGAGCTATTACTACCTCTACGTCATCATGGACATCTACAGCCGCTACGTCGTGGGCTGGATGGTGGCGGACCGGGAGAACTCGGCCCTGGCCGGCCGGTTGATCCAGCAGAGCTGCCTGAAGCATGGCGTCCAGCCCCGGGTCCTGACCCTGCACTCGGATCGGGGAGCTCCAATGACGAGCCAATGCACCGCTCAACTTCTCGCTGACCTCGGCGTGACCCGCTCGTTGAGCCGGCCTCAGGTGTCGGATGACAACCCGTTTTCCGAGGCTCAGTTCAAAACCTTGAAGTACCATCCCTCGTTTCCCGGACGGTTCGGGGATCAGGGCCAAGCCAAGACGTTCTGTCGATCGTTCTTCCGCTGGTACAATGCCGAGCACCGCCATGGCGGCATCTCGATGCTAACCCCCGAGCAGGTCCACTTCGGAAACGCCGATCAGGTCATTGCCGGCAGGAAATCCGTGCTCCGCGAAGCATGGGCCGCTCATCCCGAACGCTTCGTCAGAGGTGTGCCGAAGCCCAAACCGCTCCCGGAGGCCGTCTTCATCAATCCTCCCATCCCTTCCCTCACCACACAGGACATTGCTCTCTAATTAATCCCGTAGAGTGTCCCATTGTCGTTGACAGGTTCCGCCTTTGTTCGTCGAGTGCTGCTGCCTGCGTGGCCAAGGCGTCAACTCGTTCTTGTTCGGCTCTTCCTAACGCGAACTCCGTTTCCCTTCTCAAGCTCGCGGCTTCACGTTCGGCTCGGTCTTGGAGCTCCTGCTCCGCAAGTTGCCTTTGTCTGTCGAGTTGTGCCGCCTGTGTGGCCAATGCGTCAACTCGTTCTTGGTCGGCTCTTGCTAACGCGAGCTCTGTTTCCCTTCTCAGGTTCGCGGCTTCACGTTCGGCTTGCGCTTGGAGCTCCTGCTCTGCCCTGGCCACCTCGAGTTGCCTTTGTTCGTCGAGTGTTGCCTGTCTGGACAACGCATCGACTCGTGCCTGTTCGGCGTCAACGAGCGCATCTCGCGTATCGGCAAGCCTCGTTTCTGTGGCCGAAATTGCTCTGTCAAACTCCTCTTCCGCCTCTGCTATGCGTTGTTCTTGTTGCGCCGCCAGCTCCAATCTCTGAATCTCAAAGTCTCTTTCCAGCTCTGCTCTTGTCTCTTCCAGTTCCGCCTGCGTCTGTTGTTCCAGAGAAACCACTTCCCTCTGCAGTTCTTCCTCGTGCTCGTTTTCAATGCGAGCTAGGATGTTTTCATATTCCGCAGCGGCGCTACTCTGTTGAGCCGCCATCATTTCGGTGAATTGCGTGAGTAACTCTTGCGCTTGTCTCTCTCGCTCTTCTTTAATTTCTTCAAGCGTCTTAGTCGCCTGGTTTGCCATCAATTCTCTGCGCTCTCTTCTGGCCCGTGCTAATGGGTCAACCGCTTCTAGCGCGTATCTCGCCTCCTGGACCTCTGTTTGGGCGGCAGTGATTTCTTCGTTCGAATGAATCATGAACACGATCGCGAGCACGGCAAACAGATCCACCATGGGCACAAGTGCTTGCATGAATTCTGATTGATTCGAACCTGATCGATTAGATATCATGAGCCGCTCGTCCCGAATATTCGTGAACCAGAAGTGCCAATAAGTGCAACTAGTATGCCAGCTTTCCGGGTGCCTCTGTCACTACCTGTAAGTCCTGACTCTCTCGGTGATTTGTCAACAGTTTTGCTTACATTCGTAAATAGCTCTTTTGAGGTTCATGCGACTATTGAGTACTTTGTGCCTCCTTCGGCTACGGATGGCCATGTCATTAATTGGAGAAGGCATGGCAGCCTCACAGGTCAAGAGGGACTTTCCGGAGGTGCTGACGGTCGCGGAGCTCCGCGTTCCGCGGCCGGCAGACGGCCGGGAGCTGGCTGCCTGGTATCAGAGGTTCTAAGTTCACCGTACCGCCCTCAATCTTTGCGGTGGAGGATCTCGAGTTTCTGGGCTCGTACCTGCGGTGATGCTGGATGCGGCTAACTGGGCAGTGGAAATAATCACGGACGAGCGGACCTTCGGGAGAGCCGCACGGAGTTTCGCACGAGCGAGTGGGGCAAGGTGAAGCTATGAAGAGTGCCATCCTTCCGGTTCTGTGCTTGGTCTTTCTCTGGGCTCAGGCAGCTCATGCGCAAACAACGGTAGGCGACGCACTCACGACGGCGCGATCCCAGGATGGGGCATACATCAGTTGGCGCGAGCACATCATTGACGAAGCAATGTCAGCCGGGGTTGCTCTGAGTGGCAGCGATGGTCTGGTCATGGCTGACATCGACAACGATGGCTACGAAGACATCGTTTCGGTGCATGAGTCAGATAGCGAATATGACTCCAGTGTGTTTGACCCGGACCACGTTCCGGACGCTGAAGGCCAAGTACGTATTGCCTTCGGTAGCGCGGACCCGGACCGCTGGACCAACATCACTCTCGCCGAAGGTGCCGACGCGCCTGCCCCAGAGGATGCGGCCATCGCCGACGTGAATGGCGATGGGTATCTCGATGTGATGGTGGCGGCGGAACTGGCGCATCTCATCTATCTGCAGAATCCTGGTGCCGACGCCCGCACCGCGACCTGGCCGCGTTTGATTCTTCCCATGACCAAGGGACGCGGATCCTATATTCGCGTCTTCTTCGCCGATTTCGATGGTGACGGAGTCCCCGAGGTTACCACCCCCAACAAGGGCGCTCAAATACCGGGACCCGAGGATTATGCCCGGTCGACGCCCGTGTCCATCTTTCAGGTGACCGGCGATCCGCTGGTCGGCGACAACTGGAAAGAAACGGAGCTTGGACGCTACAGCGTGCCGATTAACGCTGAACCGGTGGATCTCGACGGCGACGGAGATCTGGATATCGTCGCGGGGTCCCGCGGCGAGGGCCGGATGGTGTTCTTCGAGAACGTGGGAAACGGCAGGCTCGGCTTTCGCGAGCATGCCATTGGCATCAACGGTGCCAGGGCTGGCGGATCCCACCTCGAGTACGCGGATTTGAATCAGGATGGCCGGCTCGACATCATCGGCGCCGCGAACGGAGGGCTCTTTTGGTTTGAACAGCCCGAGCGCATCGATGACGTGTGGAACGCACATTTCATCGGCAGGTTCACGCCGGACAGCATGACCGGCCTGGAGACAGCGGATATCAATGGCGACGGGCGCCTGGATGTCATGGGCGGGAGCTACAGCCGCGGACCGCGCGAAGATGACGGCGACGTCGACGAGAATGATGCCTTGGGGCGTATTGGCTGGTTCGAGCATCCGGGTGATGCGACTGGAGCCTGGCCCCGACACGACATCTCCCGCCGCAAGCGTGGCATGTACGACAAGTTCATCGCGAGAGATATGGATGCCGATGGCGACATCGACTTCGTGGGCACCCGGGGTAACAGCGCCCCGTATGACGGGGTGTACTGGCTCGAGCAAGTGCGTTCCCGCACACCGCGCCCCGCATTCGAGCGCGCTCGCACCGAGGACAGCCCGGAGATGCCGCTCTCCCGGTGACCTAGGCGGTGATCGGCCGGGAGCTAGTGGCCTGGTATCAGAGGCTCTAAGTTCACCAGTACCGTCCTCTATCTTTGCGGTGGAGGATCTCGAGTTTCTGGGCTCGTACCTGCGGCGATGCTGGGTGCGGCTGACGCGGCAGTGGAAATAGTCACGGACGAGCGGACCTCCGGAAGAGCCGCACGGAGTTTCGCACTAGCGAGTGGGGCAAGGTGAAGCTTGGAATGCCTATCCCTTTCTCAGCAGCCCAAACCGCATGATCGGAGGTAACGCCGTGTCTGTTCTACGATTCGTTCTGGCCCCTCTTCTCGTGGTGTCGATTGGCCTTCTCGTTGTGGGAATCGGTGCAGGCACGGCGCGCTCCAGCTACACCGACGCCTCGGAGCTGCAGCGGCTGGTTGATGAGGCCCCGCCGCACTCGATCGTGACCGCCGATCGGGGCTCGCAGATCGAGATCGAGTCGACCATTCGCATCACCAAGCCGCTGACGATCGTCGGCCTCAACGCCCGCCTAAAACCCGGCGTTGGGAGAACGCCGATCCTCGAGGTACTTTCCGAGGGCGTTCGCATCCGAGATTTCTTGCTCGAAGGCAACAAAGCCACCGTCGGGCAGCCTGACCGCGCGCCCCTCATCGTCGTCCGCCGGGGACGGTTCATCATCGAAAACGGCGAGACCAACAACAGCACCAAAGACGGGGTCATGATCTCTCCGCTTGCCGAGTACGGGGACATCGAGCACGGAGTCGTTCGTAACCTTACGGCACGGGGGACAATTCGCGACGTCGTTTCGATCAGCGGGGCCGGCAACGAGGGTCTATACGTACGCCATCTCGTCGTCGAGAACATCCGGGCCTACGACTCGGCGCTTCGGGGCCCTGTCGAGGTGTCCGACGGTGCGGAATACATCACGGTGCGAGACATCTATGCCGAGTCCTGCGCCTACGGCGTGGACGTGCAAGACCACAGTCAGCCCGGTCAGGTGAATCGCCACATCCTTATTGAAGGCGTGCACGTCAGAGACACCCCGATCGCGGTTCGCACTGCTCTCAGCGACTTCAGCCACCACGGGCTCACGATTCGCAACGTCTCGGGGGAAGACTGGCCCGTCGAGCCTGGAGAACCGCCGGGGACGACCCCGATAGGGCGCGGTGCTCCTGACCGAAGCCTCATCAAGACGTGGCGGCCGATCCATATACGAAACATCTCGAACGTTCTGATCGAGGACGTCCGCATCCACGGCTGCCCGCGTGAGCCTTGCCTACTCATCGAGAACAGCGACAACGTCACGGTCCGAGACGTCTCGTTTGTCGACGGTAGCCACGACGGAGCGTCGATGCTCGTCCACGACGCCAGCGACACGTTGATCGACAATGTCGTCTTCCGAGGAACGAAACAACCCGAGTACGGAATCCGCTACCGGATTGTCGCGAACGAGCAGTTCCGGGCGCTTCGCATTCGAAATGTGCTGGCCAAGGATGTACGAACCGCCGGCATCGTTCTCGAGAATGCCAGCGAGTCCGGGAGCCTCACGTCGTACGTGGTCACCGACAACGCGTCCGTCGTTCAGGTAGAGCTGGAGGCCGAGCGGAGTCTCGTGCGGAACAACCTGGAGCCTTAGCGCGGATTCTTCATGAACGTCCTTAGGTCACCTCACCCCATTCGCCGCAAACCGGCTCCGCAGGCCGGAAAAATGCGGCTTCGACTCGCTACCCGTTCGCCGCGCGGCGGTCCGGATTCGAGCGCGCTCGCACCGAGGACAGCCCGGAGATGCCGCTCTCCCGGTGACCTGGCGGTGATCGGCCCCTTCGGGACTCGCCGACGCGCCCGTCGGCGACCCTAAACTTCGGCGTGGTCTGTCGGTTACGCCTCCCTCACGGGGTGCTCAACTCGGTAGTGTAGTACGGCTCCAAGTCATCGATCACTTCGAGCGGCTGGCTGTTCACATCCCAGCGGAACAGGCTCAGCACCATCCGGTCGGGCAGGAAATCCACTAGAGTGAAACCGTGTTGCTCGGTGGGTGGCGCGGTCTCGACCAGATCGAGGTGCGAGGACGGTGAGGAGCCCACGCCGCGAACCGCCGACGGGAAGCCTCCCTCTGACGTGCCGACCGGACCGCTCAGGACAGTCGTCACCGGGTTTGCGGCGAGGTTCAGCGTGCCGGAACGCTGCATCGTGCCGGCGCCAATCGCGTGGAGGTCGCCGCTCACGACGAGCGGCGTACGGGCCCGCATGCCCGACATCGCGTCCACCAGCCGATCATGCTGACTGAGCCATCCGTCCTGCCAGTAGGGCTTCGGGACGGCCGTCGTGAGCGCGCCGGCGGCGCGGTCGAGGATGTCGGGATACCACTCGCCCCACTTCCCGGCGCTCCAGCCCATGGGGTTCGAAGGCCCGTGGACCACGTGGCGGACCCCGGGAGACATGGTGCGTGCGAGCAGCCACTCCTCGACGTTCTGGTCCACGAAGACCGCGCTGGGTCCGAGTGTCATCGTGCGGCGAACATCGTAGAGCAGGACCTCGGCCAGGCTTCCGTAACGGATCGTGCCGAAGCTCTCGGAGAGGTCGCCTCGGTCGCCTGACGATGACCATGGCAGGCCGGAGGGCCGGTTCGCCTCGGGCAGAAACTCCGGGTAGTAAAGCTGCTGCGTCGCGCGGGCGAGTTGAAGCTGAAACCATGCGATCGGGAACGCGCCCGCCGCGTCGTTCTCCCAGTGGTCGTGATCGTCCTGTAGGAAGAAGACCGGCGTCGATCGGAAGTCCGTACCGTAAACGGGCACGATCTGCGGTTCCGCCGCCAGCATGAGCGCTGCCTCGTTGCTCGTGCCGAAGACGGACCCTGAGAAGTCGAAGTTCGAGGACTCCGCTCTGGGGCTGAGCCCTCCCGTGCGCTGGCCACTCCACCGGTGGAGGTCCCAGTAGATGTGGTCTCCATTGGCGACTGCCGCGTCCGGGTTGAACGACAACGCCCGACGCAGTAAACGGTTTCGGATCGCAGTGGGGAGGTTCCCTTGACGCTGCCCTATCCCCGTGTACGCGCCCTCCGGTCCGCCGGCACACGTGAAGAAGAGGAGGCGGAACCGGTCTGGGCGCGCATCCGCCGGAGGGAACGTCGACAGCGTCCACGGCTCGCACAGGGAGGAGCCGTCTCCTGCCACGAGGGAGAGGGAGTGGGTGGCGCCCGCGTCGAGGCCCGTGGCATAGAACTGCCAGAACCTGCCACTCGTATCGTTCATCCGGCCCGGGAAACTGCGCGCCCCGACTCGGAGTGTGGGAGCGGCGGAGAGGGCCTGTTCGAACGAGACCTTGATCAGGATTCTCGACTCGCTGACCGTCGGGAGGAGGTGTCGCACCAGACCCGCATCCCAGACCTGGGACTGCGGTAGCACGATCCGACTCGTCAGGACATCGAGCGGGCCGCCTCCAAAGAACGCCGCGCTCATCGCGCCGGCGCTGCCTGCTAGGAACTTCCGCCGGTCTACGAGCGGTCCCTTGGCCATGAAATACCCCCCCCGTGAAAGGTGCGCCACCCATCGTGCCTTTCCGCGGGGAGCTGGTCAAGTCGACGGTGGCATTGATCAGTCGATCGTCTCAGTCCGGCAGGCTGAATATGTACAGCGCGTTCCCGTGGCTCGGGTGCGTGATCTCGTTCGACACCAGTCTCGGGACATTACGTGGGCTCCCTCCTCCGAGCCCCGTAGTCACCGCGATATACTGTTTTCCGTCGACTGCGAACGAAGCCGGGTGCCCCTGGACGGAGGTACCAAGACGGGTCTCCCAAAGGATCTCCCCCGTCCGGACGTCGAACGCTCGGAATCGGCGGTCCAGATCACCCGCGAAGACGATGTCGCCTGATGTGGACAGCGTGCCTGTGATGAAGGGCGCCCGCTGCCCGAAGCTCCAAACCTCCTCCAGGGTGCTCACATCGTACGCCCCGAGCTTTCCGAGGTTGCCGTCCGAGCCTGGCATCTCGTAGAAGAGGCGGGCTGCGCCCACCCCTCCACCGCCTGCCTCGAGCTCGATCACCCGCGCCTGGTTCTCCAGGCAAGTCTGGCTCAGGGGTGCGATCAGAACCCCGGTGGGCTCGTGATAGCTCATGGAGTGCCAGTCCTTGCCCCCGGCGCTGCTCGGACACGCCGGCGTCCATTCGTCGATCTGTGCGTCGATGATGTCGCCTCGATACGTGATCGCCCCGGTTTCGGGGTCGATGTTCGTGAAGGCGTTCTGAAAGACCGTTTCGGTGAATCCCAGGAACTCGCCGCTCTCGCGGTCGTTCTTCCACAGGATGCCGTGTTTGCCGATCGACAGGACGAGTCGCCGGCCATCCCGGTCCACCAGAACGCGCTCGAATACCTCGTCCAGGTCCAGAGCTTCGCCGGGGACGTGCTGGAAATGCCACTCGAGCTCGCCGGTCTCCACATCCACGGCTACGGTGGAGTTCGTATAGAGCCCATCATCGAAGATGGACATATGGCGGCTGATGGGCACCCAGGGTTTTGCTTGGGCCGTTCCCCAATAGGTCAGGTTCAGCTCGGGATCGTAGCTTCCCGTAATCCAGGTCTCGCCACCCTTTCTGAAGATGTTTTCCAGGTCGCCCCACGTGTCTCCCCCGGGCTCCCCTGCCTCCGCGATCGTATTAAACCGCCACACGAGCTCCCCTGTGTTGGCATCATGTGCGCTGATGAAGCACCTGGACTCGCGATATCTCTGGCACCCGCCCATCCCGTTGATCACCTTGCCGTCCGCAACGATGGGCCCGCTGGAATTCGAGTTCCCCTCTTGGATCCGGGTTTCCCAGACGGGCTCTCCGGTGCGGGCATCCAGCGCCAGCAGCCGCGCATCGGTCGTCGCCTGGATGATCTTGTCCTGGTAGATGGCGATCCCGCGCATGTCCTGGGTGTCTTCCGGGCCCGAGGCGTGCTCCCAGATCAGGTCTCCCGTCCTACCGTCCAGAGCCTGGATCACGTTGCCGGAATTGATCAGGTAGATAACGCCCCCGTACACGAGCGGCGCGGGCTCCGAACGACCTTCGTTCATATTCCACACCCACTCGAGTTGCAGTCCGCCGACGTTGCCCGCGTTGATCTGGTCGAGGGCGCTGTAACTCCAAGCCTGATAGTTGCCACGAATCATGGGCCAGTCCGCAGGATCGGGGTTCCGGAGCATTTGGTCCGTGACCGGCACGAAGTCGCGCATCAGGTCGGCCACGGTGAGCGACTCCGACTCAAGGTTGGCGGCTACTTCGCCCATGGTCTCGATGCCGAAGATCCACCCCCGGAGCTCACCTCCCGGGTTCCCCTCACTATGGATCTGCACGTAGAGAGACTGTGCCCGGAGAGCATTGACCTGCTCATCGGTAAGCTCGGCCGTCCCGGTGATGTCCCCCTCGGATGAGGTGCTTACCTCGAGTGACTGGGCCGGGGGGCCGTGACGGCCCGGCGCTGCGATGTGAAGGTGCGCCACTGTGGCGGGTGAGCTCATCCCCTCATAGGTGCCCGTGACCGTGAGCCGGTTCCCTTCGAGCGTGGCCCGGACCTGGCCCACCCCGGTGATGGTTCGAACCGTTTGAACATTCACCGGCAGGGGCGAGAGACGGGCTCGGAAGGAGTTGGTCTGAGCGGATACCTGGCCGGACGAGGAGAGCGCTGGGCTTCCAAGGGTGCCGACAAGAAGGAGTGCGAGGAAGAGTACCGATTCTCTAGCGATGGGAGCGTTCATGAGAAGCCTGGCGTTCATGAGAAGCCTATAGGTTGTGGCTCGGGAGTGCCGAGTCCCGTTGCCGCCCGAAGGTGGAAGGCAAGGGGGAAGAACTGCTCAGGCTAAGTGGGGAGGTAACGCGGAGCAAGATCCGCATCCAACGGGTCCGCGCCGAGCTGAACGCCTGTCTACGAATTCTCTAGAGGCCGAGAGAAACCTGTAACCCAACCTGTATCCGGCGAGTCCGTTACGGGCTCAACAGCTACCTTCCGTTGCGTGTCCTCGATGTGTCCCCGTCTGCGCTTGGGGCGGCGCGGACCTTTCACCCCCACTGAGCTAACCCCGATGCGGCGTTCGGCACTCACTGCAATCGTCTCGACAGTTGCACTTCTCTCGGCCGTGCAAAACTTGTCGGCGCTTACGCAACAGGCCGATGACGTCGAGGCGATCAACAGACCAGTCCGTGCAGCGCCTGCGTCGCTTGAGGCCCGCGCCCTCACGGGGGACGTGGACATCAACCTCGACGGTCGAATCGATGAGGCCGTGTGGGCGACCGCCACCCCGATCACCGACTTCACACAACAGGAGCCCGTCGAGGGCGCCGAGCCGTCGGAGCGAACGGAGATCCGGGTCGTCTTCGACGAAGACAACCTGTACATCGGCGCAATCATCTACGACGACCCCGAAGGTGTGATGGCGTTTCAGCGTCAGAGGGACGCCTGGTTGGGCACGGACGACCGCTTCATGTGGATCCTGGACACCTTCCTCGACGGGCGCACCGGCTACTTTTTCGAGATCAATGCGGCTGGGCTCATGGGTGACGGGATCATGGGCGGCGGAGGCGGAGGCCGTGGGGGCGGTGGAGGTTTTGGCAGCACGAACAAGGCGTGGGACGGCATCTGGGAAGCCCGGACGGCCATGCGACCGGACGGCTGGTCGGCGGAGATCCAGATCCCCTTCCGTACGCTGAACTTCGACCCAGGCCAGAGCGAATGGGGCATCAATTTCCAGCGCACCATCCGCCGCAAGAACGAGGAAATCCTCTGGAGGGGGTATCGCCGCAGCGAAGGGCTCTACAGCCCGGTCTACGCAGGTCGCCTGACGGGCCTGCAAGACCTGTCGCAAGGTGTCGGGCTCGAGGCACGGCCGGCCGTGGTCGCGAACTGGCGTAACGTCCCGGCGGACCCTGTCCGGAACGCTTATCCGACCGAGGTCAGCCTCGACGTCAACTACAGTATCACCTCGAGCCTGCGCGCATCGGTCACCGTCAACACCGACTTCGCCGAGCTCGAAAGTGATGAGCGTCGTGTCAACCTGACTCGTTTCCCACTCCGCTTTACCGAGCGCCGCGACTTCTTCCTGGAAGGCTCGGGCGTCTTTTCCTTCGCATCTCGGAGTGGCCCGTCGCCGTTCTACTCGCGGAACATCGGCATCAGCGGTGGCCGGCAGGTCCCAATCACGTATGGGACGCGTCTGACCGGGCAGATCGATGCCTACGAAGTCGGTTTCTACCAGGTCGGCACGGGAGACCACACCTTCCTCGACAGCGACAGTATGAGGGTGACGATTCCGAGGGAGGATTTCACCGTCGCGCGCGTGAAGCGCAGGCTCTTCGAACAGTCGGCGATCGGCGCGATCTACACGCGGCGTGACGGAATGCTTGATAGCGGCGGCTTCGACACCGGCGCGCAACACACCGCCGGTGTCGACCTGGACTTCTCCACGCGCCACTTCCTGGGCAACAAGAACCTTGAGCTCGAGGCCTTCGCGGCCTGGAACTCCAATCCCGACCCGATCGGGACCCCGGACCTGAACCTCGGCGACCTCACGTCGCGCGGGGCCAGGCTGAACTTCCCGAATGACATCTGGACAGGGCACGTCTCCTACCGGGAGTTCGGAGGCGACTACGACCCGTCCCTCGGCTTTGTGACGCGCAACAACTTTCGGCGCCTCGAGCCTCGCATCGGGTGGAGCCCGCGCACGCCCGGGATCTCGTGGCTTCGCCGGCTCGACTTCTCCAGTCAGGTTCGCATTCAAGTCCAGATGAGCACGGGGATTCTCGAGGAGCGCGAGATCCGGTTCCAACCGCTGGGCCTGAACTTCGAAAGCGGTGACAACGTCGATGTCACCGTGACCAACACCAACGAGTACCTCGCCTTCCAGTTCGAGCCCAGTGACGGGATCATCGTGGAGCCGGGCCGCTACCGCACCTGGGAGTATCGGCTCAACGCTCGCACATCGGGACGTCGTCGGGTCTCCCTCTTCGGGAGTATCACGCGAGGCGGTTTCTGGGACGGTGACTTACAGCGGGTCAACGCGCGCGTCACGTTCCGGCCCCGGCCGGGTGTAAGCATCTCGACCAACTTCGAGAGGAACGACGTCTCGATGCCCACGGGGGACTTCACCACGGCGGCATACGAACTGGGAGCCGACTGGCAGCCGAGCCCGTGGATCAGCTTCACCAACCAGCTACAGTACGACGACCAGAGTGAGCTGCTCGGCCTGTTCTCGAGGGTGCGCTGGATCGTGAAGCCGGGCAACGACGTGTACTTCGTCTACACACACAACTGGCGGTACGAGTACCTCGATCCACTGGACCCCGACACCCGAAATCTGCAAAGGCTTTCACGCGGGGCGTCGATCAAGGTGAACTACACATACCGGTTCTAGGTCAGGAGTTGCTCGCACCATAACCGGCCATCTCACGCCGCCACACTCGGCACCCCGAGCGACACGGCCGGCGTTGACGGACGAAACGGTTGGACGCGAGATTCGCACAATGCCCGCCATCCATTCCCTCCCCGACGACCGCCACGTTGAGGTCGCCGACGGCGAGACCATCCTCACCGCTTCGCTCCGGGCAGATATCCCGCACGCTCACGCGTGTGGAGGAAAAGCGCGGTGTTCGACCTGCCGGGTACTGGTGCTCGACGGCCTCGAGATGTGCGGCCCCCGTACACCGCCCGAGGAGAGGCTCGCCGAAGAGCTGCACTTCAGCGAAAACGTTCGTCTGGCGTGTCAGACGACGGTGCACGGAGACCTGTCGATCCGACGGCCGGTGGTCGACCGCGTGGATCTGGCGCTGGCCAATCTCCTGGATCGGAGCGAGGCCACCGAGCGGGTCGGGAAAGAACGGCGTCTGGCGATCCTGTTCGCGGATATCGCCGGGTATACACCCTTCGCGGAAAGCTTGATGCCGTACGACGTGACCCACGTGCTGAACCGGTACTTCTTCCTGATGGCCGAAGTCATTCAGTCGCACCGGGGTCACATCAGTGACTACATCGGCGACGGACTGATGGCCCTGTTCGGCATCGATGGTGACGACGACCACGCGGCCCACGCGGTCCGGGCAGGTCTCGGCATGTTCGAGGCTTTGGACGAGCTCAACCCCTACCTGCAGACGATGTACGGACGAGAGTTCGACATTCGGGTGGGCGTCCACGTGGGTGAGGTCGTGGTGGGAACGATCGGCATCGCTCCTATGGAGAAGCTCGCGGCCATGGGTGATCCGGTGAACTTCGCGAGCCGGATCGAGGCAGCGAACAAAGAAGTCGGGACCCGCTTTCTGGTGTCGGAAGACACGGTAGGCCAGCTGGACGAGAGTTTTCAGGTCGGTCGTAGCTTCGAGCTGCCCATCAAGGGCAAGTCCGGGACCCACCCACTGTACGAAGTCGTGGGGCTCAGCGGGTCCCGCGCGGATCAATCCACGTAGGTCAACCAGTAGTCGTAATCGGGCAGCACTCCTTGCGTCGCTTTTCTGTACAGCTCTCTCACCGCTTCCGTGACGGACCCGGTGCTACCCCGGCCGACGGGGCTCCCGTCGTACTCGATGACGGGTTCGATCTCAGCCGCCGTGCCCGTGAAGAAGATCTCGTCGGCGCTCCGCAGGTCGTCGGGGGTGACCGTCGTTTCGTTCACCGGAATCTGCAGTTCCTTCTCGGCCAGCGCTAATACCGTCGCTCGGGTTATCCCCTTGAGGATGTATCCAGGGGCGGGTGTAAAGAGCTCGCCGCCTTTGACGTAGAACACGTTCACACTCGAGGCTTCGGCTACGTTGCCGTTGATGTCGAGCATTACGGCCTCATCTACCCCCTTCTGCTTGTAGTATACGTTGTTGAAGTACGAGTTCGTGTAGAACCCCGTGACCTTGGCTTCGATGGCCACTGCGTTGGGCGAAATGCGCTGGATCTCTGAAGTGATGACGGACAGCCCTTCCTTCTCCCGGTATTTGGTCAGAGGCCAGAACAAAACAAGCGCGTCGACCACGTCGAGCGCCCCCAGGGCCAGTCTCGAGAGGCCATACTGCACCTGTGGCCGCAGATAGCCCGATGAAGCGCCGGAGGCCTTCACCACATCGATGCAGTCCTGCTTGAGATCCGCCACCGAGAAGTCCGTCTTGAGGCTGAAGAGCTCCATCGAACGGGCCAACCGCTCCAGGTGGGCGTCGACGCGAAAGATGACGGGTCCCTTCTCCGTCTCGTAGAACCGGATGCCCTCAAAGACGCCCGAACCGTAGTTGGTGGCATGTGTTGTGGCGTGTAGCGTCGCTCTCTGCCAATCGACCAGCCTTCCGTTGAACCACAGAGGCCTTTTCGCGGCCTCCGGCACGATCGAGTAGTCCTGGATGGCAGTTTGATCGTTCATTGGAGTTGCCCCGTTTTTTGGTTGCGAGTGAGATCCCCGAACCTGTTCATGTTGGCCATCTCTCCCTTGCGGCGGTTATCGCGAGGGATCTAAGCTAGACGGCGGATCAAAGGCACACTAGTGACCGCAGGATGGATCGCTTGGCCAAGAACGTCTCGCGGTGGCGCGCTAGTCGCTGACTCTGAAGGATGGGAAGATCTATAGGGATTTGATCAGCACATCAAGACGCTCGTTCCCCTCAGTCTTCTGATGATTGTCGGGAACGTGTACCTGTGGTCTCAGATCGTTTCTCTCTGGATTGTGGCCCCCATTGCGGTTTTTCTCCTCGTTCTCAATCTGGACATATTTGGAGGGTTGTTTATCAGCGTGTTTGTGCAGGTGATTCTCCTGGGAGCCGGCCTGGGCATCCTCGACTAACAGACAACAGATGTAAACGACGAGGTGCGTCTAAGGCGTGCGGTGCTTAGACCCCAGAACCCCTATTGGAGCCTGTTAGTTTTTCGCCGTCGATATGATAAACCGCACAGACAACTTCTCTGTCGTTCAACCGTGACCAGGAGTCGTCGTTTGGGTAGATGGGAAAAATGAGCTAGGATCAAAGGCATCATAGGGGCATGGCGACCGCTACCGGTACCGATCAGCAGCTAAGCAGCCCGAAGACGAAGAGGCGTTCTCCTCCGGGAACGGGTGCGCGTTCATCATTGTTCGCGCAAGGAAGCAACCCACCTATCCAAGAGGAGAACGCCGATGGAGAGATATATCGGACTCGACGCACACGCGTCGAGCTGCACGCTGGGGATCGTAGGACCCAGCGGAAAACGTTTGGGCTCGCAGGTGGTGGAAACGAACGCGCGGGCGCTGATCGAGGTGCTGCGAGGGATTCCGAGGAACCGGCACTTGTGCCTGGAAGAAGGGACGCTGTCGGGGTGGCTGTACGAGGTGCTGGAGCCGCACGTGGAGGAGCTAACGGTGGCGGGGGTCGGCAAGAGCCGGGGCCCGAAGACCGACAAGCTGGACGCGTTTGCCCTGGCGGAGAAGCTGCGGATCGGATCACTGGAGACGAGGGTCTACAAGAACCGGGGCCAGTTCAGGCGGCTGGGGGAACGGGCGAAGAGCTACGACTTCCTGGTCGGCGACACGGTGCGGGTGAAGAACCGGCTCAAGAGCGTGCTGCGCTCGAGAGGAGTGGCCTACGGCGCGGGGCGCTCGGTCTACTTGAAGCGCGACCGGGAGGAGTGGTTGGCCAAGCTGCCGGAAGCGAGCAGGACGACGGCCGGGTTGCTGTACGAGGAGCACGACGCACTCGTGGCATTGAGGGCGAAGGCCGAGAAGGCGTTGCTGGCGGAAGCACGCAAGCATCGAGAGTGGCATGTGCTGAAGACGTGCCCGGGTCTGGGTCCGATCCGGACGGCGGAGCTCCTGCCGGTGGTGGTGACGCCGTACCGGTTCCAGAGCCGGAGCAGATTCTGGGCGTACTGCGGACTGGGCGTGGTGATGCGGAGCTCGTCGGACTGGGTGCGGGGTCCGGGTGGGCGGTGGGTAAGGGAACCGGTACAGCAGACGCGGGGGCTGAATCGGAACTTCAACCACACGCTGAAGCGTGTGTTCAAGGGCGCGGCGACGACGGTGATCGGTCGGGCCGAAAACGAACCCTTGTACCGCCACTACGAGCGACTCCTGGAGGGGGGCACGAAGCCGAATCTGGCGAAGCTGACGATCGCGCGTCAGCTCGCCTCGATCGTGCTAGCGGTGTGGCGCACGGGCGAAGCGTACGACCCCAAGAGACTGGAAGCGACGGAGTAAACCGGGCCGGGATCGGCGAGCGTGGGGTCGAAAGCGGTCACAACATGGGGTCCGACGAAACGGAAGCGAACCGGTTACAGGGGACAGCATCCATACACACCGTGGGCCGGGGCAGAGAGCCCAAGCCCCCACTCAAAGGCTATGCACCCCTGGAGAGCCGAACGAAGCGATGGGCCACAGAGTCCCAGATAGAAGGATGGTTCCCGCTCCAGAGCGGAGAACGCGACGGCTGTGAACGTCTTCCGGACTGCGATGCGGACCCTGCGAGCGCACCCCTCCCCACCCTGAGTCGTCGACCGGGCAATCCAAACCATGCGGACGCCGACGGTCAAAAAATGAGCCGACGGCGCGTGGGGAAGGTGCGTCTTGACCGCCAGCCCCATAGAAGGGTGTGTAAAAAGAGAGGCGACGTACCTTTGCGCTGAGATTTAAAGCAGCGAGCCCGGGTGACAGCCCGGGGAAAGGAACGTCGCCTCATGAGAGAGGATATCGCGGGACCCCAGGGTGCGTCCAGCAGGCCGATGTGGGAGACGCTCGAGGGGATGGTTAGGGAGAAGGCGCAGGAGTTCATCCAACCGATCATGGAGGAGGAAGTCACGGAGTTGTTAGGCCGGGAGAAGTCAGAGCGGAGGAGTGCGGTGGACTCGGCTGAGGGCTACCGCAACGGCTACGGCAAGCCGAGGCGGCCAAGTCGCTTTTCCGTTTGGTGGAAAACGGCGGGTGCCGGCACAAGAAGATACTGGGCCACTTCGGCGAGGAGATCGATGCCTGCGCCGAGTCCTGTGATTGGTGCACAGGCGTAAAGGCCGAGGACCGGGCCGCGGAGGGGATGATGGCCGCCGCCGTGGTGAGCCCCAGACGACGATCATCGAGGTCACACGATCGGGTCGCGGAGCCCGGGCCGCTCTCTGATGAAGGGGAGGCCCTCTTTCAGCGCCTCCGAGTGCTCCGTAAGTCGATTGCGGACCAACAGAGTGTCCCGGCCTACATCGTGTTCAGCGACAAGACCCTTCGTGCCATGGCCGACGAACGTCCGTCCACGCCCCAAGAACTCTTGGCGGTCTCCGGCGTCGGGCCTCTTAAGCTCGAACGGTATGGGGAGGCGTTCATGGCGGCGGTAAGCGTGGCGGAGGAAGGCGATTGATGATACAGTAGGCTGATGCTCACTCGGCGAACCTTCGTTCTGGCTTCATTGGCGGCCCCGCTGGTGCGGTCGGTACCGTCGGTACACGCGCAGACCGCCCCTCCCGGAAAGATGCTGCTCAGTATTCACCAGAATACCTCCCGAGCGGCCGGATTCCGCGGCTCGCTCGAGGGTTGGGCGAGAGCTGGAATCCAGTACGTCGAACTGAATACCGGCTTGCTCGACGGTTTCCTCGAGAATGATACGTTGGCCGGCGCAAGAAACCTTCTGACCGATCTGGGACTGACACCGGTTTCCGCTTCCGCGGGCTTGCCGGATATCTGGATCCCGGGTCCGGCGAGGGCAGCATCGCTCGAGACCTGGAGAAGGCGTTGCGATCAGGTAGCCAGCCTCGGACTGCAGAAGGTCTACTCCGCGTCGAGCACGAGGCGGCCCGTCACCCCCGAAGACTTCGCGGCGACGCCCGACTGCATCCGTGAGACCGGAGAGATCGCCAGGGAGTACAACCTGACCGCGATGATCGAGTTCCTTCGCACCTCGACTCACCTCGCGACGCTGAGCTCTTCGCTCAAGGTGATCCGAGAGGCCGCGCACCCCAACGTCCGACCCATGCTCGACTTCTTCCACTTCTGGTCGGGACTGAGCAAATTCGAAGACCTGGACCTGCTCGAGCCGGGTGAGCTCGCCCATGCGCATTTCCAGGATCTGCTCGATGCTCCCCGCGAACTGACGAACAACGACTATAGGTTGATCCCCGGCGACGGCATCGCGCCGCTGGTGCGCATCCTCCGCAAGCTGGCCGAAAAACAATACGACGGAGCACTTTCCGTCGAGTTGTTCCGCCAGGAGCTGGTGAGGGGGGATCCGTTCCAGGTCGCCACCGAAATCCGCCGGAAGTGCGAGGCCGTGATGCTCGAGGCACAGGTCTTATAGGTGGGCTAGGACCTCTTTGTGGTCCTGACCAGGAGTCCAGCCAGGTGACCATTTCTCTTCGAGTTCCGACGGCTGGAAGCACGATGCGAAGAGTCGTCCCTTGTTTTCTCGTTTCCCTCATTGGCGTCTTCAGTTTGTGCTCGGCCGCGGGCGCTCAGTCGCTCATCGAGAACTATACGCCCGTAACCGAGGCCACGCTGCTCAGTCCGCCGGACGGTGAGTGGCTCATGTGGCGCCGAACCTACAACCACTGGGGGTACAGCCCCCTCGATCAGATCAACACGTCGAACGTGGGCAGCCTCCGCCTGGCGTGGGCGTGGACCATGGCACCGGGCTTGCAGGAGACGACGCCCCTGGTACACGACGGTGTCATGTTCCTGCCTCAGACGTGTGACTTCATCGAGGCGGTGGACGCGCGGGACGGAACGCTCATCTGGGAGTACCGCCGCGAGCGGGTCGAGCACGCGGCGAACTTGGCGTGCGCCAACCGCAACGCCACGCTGCACGGCGACCATCTCATCATCGCCACACACGACGCCTATCTGGTTGCCCTCGACGCTCGCACTGGAGAGGTGGTATGGGAGCATCAGGTCGGGGATTGGACCATCGGACACCACTACTCCGGCGGGCCCCAGGTCATCAACGGCCAGGTCGTCGCGGGCATGTCCGGCTGCTACTACATCAACACGCGCTGCTGGATCTCCGCCCACGACGTCGAGACGGGCGAGGAGCTGTGGCGAAGGTACACGATCCCACGGCAAGGAGAGCCCGGAAGCGAAACCTGGGGAGCCCTTCCAGACGAGCAACGCCGCGGAGGCTCAGCCTGGATTGCCCCGAGCTACGATCCGGAGTTGAACCTGATCTATGTCGGAGTAGCGGTCCCGATCCCGTGGGGATCGGTCCAGCGAGACACGGGCGACGGCGACGTCCTCTACACTAACTCGACGCTCGCCTTGAATGCCGACTCCGGCGAGATCGAGTGGTATTTTCAGCATCTGCCGGGAGACGAGTGGGACCTGGACCACCCCTTCGAGCGCATCCTAGTAGAGACCGAGGTAGCACCGGACCCGGACGCCGTCGCGTGGCTGAATCCCGACATCACGCCGGGCCCACGAAAGGTGGTCACCGGCATCCCAGGCAAGCCCGGCCTCGTCTGGACGCTGGACGCGGCCAGCGGAGATTTCCTGTGGGCGAAAGAGACGAGTTACCAGAACGCAATCGTGGGCGTCGACGTGGAGGGGCGGAAGGGAATCGCCAACCCGGACATCAAGCCTTCGGCGATCGAGGAGGAGACGCTGGTCTGTCCGGCCCTCGGCGGGGGCGGCATCAGCTGGCAGGCGGTCGCCTACAGCCCCCAGACGAACGCCCTCTACGCGCCTACCAACAACACGTGCATGATCTATGAGTTGAATCCGGTGGAGCTGACGATCGGTTTACACCATGCCTCCGCGACCTCCCGGCGAGTGCAGGTGCCCAACTCCGACGAGCAGGTAGGTCAGCTCACAGCCGTCGACGTGGCCACGGGGCGAACGCGCTGGGTGCATCGGCAACGGGCGGGGATCGGAGGATCGGTGCTGACCACGGGTGGCGGGTTGGTTTTCGTCACCGACGACGCACGGCGCTTCCGCGCCTTCGACTCGGACACCGGTGAGATTCTCTGGGAGCAGATTCTCAACTCGAGTGCAGGGGGATTCCCGGTGAGCTACAGCGTGGACGGCGTTCAGTATATCGCCATCGCGGCGGGCGGCGGTGTGAACTACCGGAGCATCACGCAAGAGATCCGGCAGCGGGGCGGGGGCAACACCCTCTTCGTGTTTCGGCTGCCGTAAGGGGTCTCTGTCGCCAGCACTGAAATCAGGCGATCGGAGGTCCGCGCCGCATGCTCACTTCCAAAGTTGAAAAGGTCACGGCGGGGCTACTCCTGCCCCTGGCCGTCGTGGGTAATCTGGGAGTTCTGGAAGCAGTGGTGGCTTCCCAGGGAGTGTCCATTCCGGTGTGGGCATCGGTGGTGGGAGCCTTCCTCGCCCTGATTCTCGAAGTGCTCCTTTGGTCACTCTTGCTCGCTCAAACGGGTTGGAACCCCGGATGCCTGGGCCAGAACCTCATGATCCTGCATCTTCTGGCGCTTATGGCGTTCGCCACCGTGCGTTTCGGCTACACCGGACCGGTGATCCTGTCCTGGTTCGAACTGGACTTGGCCATCGGTTGGCTGCTCGGGCCAGTCCTTGTCGCGTGCATCCTCTACATCAGTTTCACGCTTCACCCTGAAGACGCTGAAGAAGCGGCCGGCGAAGAGAGCGATTAACCGCCGGCGCTGATCCCCGTTCTAATCCGGCTGGGATACGATCCGCAAATACGGCTTCGGCGAACTCCATCCCTGGGGATACTTCCCTTCGGCTTCCTCATTGGAAACCGAGGGCACGATGATGACGTCCTCACCCTGCTTCCAGTTGGCCGGAGTCGCGACCTGGTGGTTGGCCGTCAGCTGTATCGAGTCCAGGACACGAAGCACTTCATGGAAGTTGCGGCCCGTTGTCATGGGGTAGGTGAGGGTGAGTTTGACCTTCTTGTCCGGTCCGATCACGAACAGCTTTCGCACGGTGGCGTTGTCGCCTGCCGTGCGCTCCCCGGCGCTCCCGGTCGCGCTGGCTTGGAGCATGCCGAAGAGCTTGGCGACGGCCAGGTCGGTGTCTCCTATAAGCGGGTAGCCTACCGCATGCCCAGTGGTCTCCTCGATGTCTTTGGACCACTCGGTATGATCGCCGACCGAGTCGACACTGAGGCCGACAATCTTGCAGTTGCGCTTGTCGAACTCCGTCTGGAGGCTAGCCACGGAACCCAGCTCGGTCGTGCAGACCGGCGTAAAGTCCTTCGGATGTGAGAACAGCACGGCCCAGCCGTCCCCAATCCAATCGTGGAAGTTGATCGTCCCTTGTGTGCTCTCTGCCGTGAAGTCGGGAACCTCATCACCAAGTTGTACTGACATCGGAGTCTCCTTTCGTCGCGTTGATCTACCTACTGCCCCTACAGTCTATCGTTCTCGCGTCACGGGCACACGCCCCCGCCCTCCCCGACACTCGGTCCCATTAGCCCCGGTCATAGTGTTGCACTTTCAGACCGGCAAAAGGCTGGCCAAGCGAGTGCCGCGACCGTCCGCTCCGGAGCGAACATAGCCGGTCGTTACGACAACCGATATTCTTGGCTGATGACCAGCGCTGCGGCAGCCGATATATTGGGCCCACGCGTGTCCTACGTGACCGTCCTACGTGACCGTCTGTGCGACTGTCCACGGGACGGTCGCGCGCGACCCTGCTTCCACGATCCCGGAGAAGCCGACTCATGAAGTACCGCCCCCTCGCCAACACCGGTGTTTTCGTGTCAGAGCTCTGCCTCGGTGCCATGACCTTCGGCAGCCAGTGGGAAATGATCGGCGCCCTCCGCCAGAAAGACGCCGACGCGATGGTGCATCGCTCGCTCGACGAAGGGATCAACTTCTTCGACACGGCCGACGTCTACTCGAGCGGTGAGTCCGAAGAGATTCTCGGTCGGTCGCTGAAGGGCAAACGTCAGGATGTGGTGATCGCCACCAAGGTGCGCGCCCGCATGGGTCCGGGCGCGAACGAGGTCGGGCTCTCACGACTACACATCCTTCAGGCCGCTGAAGCAAGTCTGAAACGTCTCGGCACCGATTACATCGACCTCTATCAGATCCACCGCTCCGATCCTGAAACCGACATTGAAGAGACGCTCATCGCGCTGACCGATCTCGTCCGGTCCGGCAAGGTTCGTTACATCGGATGCTCCAACATGGAGGCGTGGGAGCTGATGAGGGCGCTGAGAGTTTCAGAGCAGCGGGGCCTCGAGGCATTCAAGTGCACGCAGTCCTATTACTCACTCGTCGGACGAGACCTGGAGCAACAGACCATTCCGCTGATCCAGGATCAGGGGCTCGGCCTCCTGGTTTGGAGCCCGCTCGCCGGAGGATTCCTTTCCGGAAAATTCACGCGTGAGGAGAGCCCGGACGACACGCGACGATCCACCTTCGCCTTCCCACCGGTTAATGAGGAACAGGGCTTCGACATTGTGGACGTGATGCGGCCCATTGCGGAGGCCCACGACGCGTCGGTGGCTCAGATCGCGCTCGCCTGGTTGCTCCACAAAGACGCAGTGACCAGCGTCATCATCGGGGCAAGAAGGATGGACCAACTCGAGGACAACTTCGGATCGGTGGACGTGTCACTCAGCGACGACGAGGTGGCACAGCTCGACGAAGTGAGCGAGATCCCGTTGGGGTATCCCGGCTGGATGGGTGCACTCGGGGACGACCGGATGCCGGGAGAGCTGCGCGACATCGCGCGACTCCTACAAAAGGATGGGGAGGAGAAGGAGGCTGCGGCCGGGGAGTAGCCACCCAGACTACCACACTTGGCCGAAGACCAGCGCCATTCATCATGCAAACTTTAGGCGACTCCAGCCGTGACGCGCCACCCGATCATGCCGGTGTCGCGTTCCATCCGCCGATCCTTCTCGTCGTTTTCCTCCTCCTCGGTTTTGTCCTGCGAGCAATCGTACCCTTGAGTTTTGCACCCGAACAATCTGTTGCTCTCATCGGTCCGATTATTGTTGTTTTGTCGTTTGTAATGTTCTTCTGGGCCATAGCAACAATGCGTCGTAGCGGTGGGTCGATACCCACGGGTGAGCCAACCGACACAATCGTCCAAAGCGGACCCTACAGATATTCGCGCAATCCCATATACGTTTCGATGGTTGGGTTGTTGATTGGCGTCGGTGTCTGGGGAAATACCCTGTGGTTGATCGGCCTGGCTGTCCTGGCTGCGTATCTCCTGTGGTGGGGCGTAATCTCGCGCGAGGAAGATTATTTGGAGGGAAAGTTTGGCTCCGACTACATATCGTACAAATCACACGTCCGCAGATGGCTGTAGTATCGCCGGTCGCTGCCTTTACAGCTGCATCGGTTGGCTTGATGAAGCCAACCACCTTGGGAGGCGCGAATCATGAGCACGGTTGGAATCGTAAGCATTCTGTTGGGGTCCTCAGTCCGAGGGCGATCTTAAGGTGGATTCCGATGGTCTCCAGACCTTCCTTCTCGACGAAAAGGAGGAAGTTCATGAACAGGTATCGCCAGCTGGTGAGCGATATGCGCTCTCTGCGCTCACGGCTTCGGGTCCCAGCAGCTCCCTGCTCGTGGCACCGGAGGTGTGAGGTGGTCCTACTTCGTTGGACAGTCCGAGGGCGATCAAGGTGGATGCCTTAAGCCCTCGGGGTCCCGCTTGAGGCCGGGTGTTCTCCTTCGAGCCCGGTTTGAATATAACCTTCGCCTTCCCGTCGGGACTGGTTCCCGATGGGAAGACGGAGGGAAGGGCCGCGCGTAGATCCCGCGACGATCGCAGGCGTCGTCGCGCCGGTTGGGTGGCGTCGCGCCGGATCGTCCTCACCACACCTCCGCGCCTTCGCGATAGGCCTCGCCCGGCGTCCGTCCGCCCAGCGACGAGTGCGGGCGCGCTTCGTTGTAGAAGTCGATCCACGAGCCGATGATGCGTTGGGCGTCGGGCCCGTCCCGGAGCTCGTAGAGGTACACCGCCTCGTACTTCAGCGACCGCCACAGCCGCTCGATGAAGATGTTGTCGAGGAAGCGGCCCCGGCCGTCCATCGAGAAGCGCACGCCCGCACCCAGCACCCGGTCGGCGAACGCCTCGCTGGTGAACTGGGAGCCCTGATCCGTATTGAGGATCTCCGGAGCCCTCCAGCCCAGCGCGTCGTCCAGCGCCTGGACGCAGAACGACGCGTCCATCGTGTTCGACAGCCGCCAGGCGAGCACGTGCCGGGTCGCCCAGTCCATCACGGCCACCAGGTAGAAAAACCCTTGCGTCACCGGGACATAGGTGATGTCCGCGCACCACACGTGGTCCGCCCGCGAGATCGTGAGGCCCCGCAGCAGATAGGGGAAGACCCGGTGCTCCGGACTCGCCACGCTCGTGCGCGGCCGCCGGTAGGTCGCCTCCATCCCCATCAGGCGCATGAGCCGCCGGATCCGGTGCCGGCCCGCGGCAACGCCCTCGCGGCGCAGATGCCGCATCAGCTGCCGGCTCCCGTAGAACGGATACGCCGTGTGGAGCCCGTCCATGCGCCGCATGAGCGCCAGGTCCTCGGCGCTCTCCCCCTTCGGCCGGTAGTACTGCGACGACCGGCTCACGCCCAGCAGCGCGCACTGCCTCGAAAGACTCAGCGGTCCGTCCCGCTCGATCATCCGCCCCCGCTCCGCCCGGCTCAGCGCTTGAGCCCGCGCCGAAAAAAATCCCGCTCGACCGTGAGCTCCCCGATCTTGGCGTGCAGGTCCCGGATCTTCGCCTCGTGCTCCAGGGCGGCCTTGCGGCCCGCGCCCCCGGCAAACACCTCCGGCAGCCCTTCGAGCAGCTGCCGCTTCCATGTGGTCACCTGGTTCGGATGAAGCTCGTGCCGCGCCGCGATCGCCTGCACGCTGTCCCGCTCGCGCAGCGCCTCGAGCGCTACCCGTGCCTTGAACTCCGCCGTGAACCGCCGTCTCTTCCTGGCCATCTCGGTGCCTCCTCTTCCGCTCTGGAATCCACCTTAACGACCTGTCCAAAAAACCGGGACCACCTCAGTGTCCTTGCGCTGGTTCAACGCGGTGATCGCGACGAATGGTCGACTCCGACTCTTGGGCGGGTTCACGCTGACCCTCGGGGCGGTGATGGTTTGGGCAGGGGCCTCGGAGGACAGTGTGCTGGCAACCATTCTGACGGTATTCGGCTGGGCAATCGCCGGGATTAGCGTGCTGTTACTGGTGCTGTTCCCCGGCGCCTACCGAGCCATAGCCGACCCGTTCGTGCCCTCCGACATGAGTGGAAGCCTGTTCCTGTGGCGCTTCAGAGGGCTGATAGGCGTCGCCCTCGGCGTGCTGCTGATCTATTTCGGTGCGCTTGCGCTCTGACCCACGTACTCTGGCGAAACATCTCAGGGAACAAGCCTAGCGACCTGCCGCAGCGACCGAGGCCGGCTCCAGATCCTCACGATCGAGTTCGTTCGCACCATCGATGATCTTCGCGTAGGCCCGCGCGATCTGCTCTAGGCCGACAGCCGGAACCCAATCCGGCGTGTCCTGCTCGGTATGTTTGATCTCGGGTGACGTGATGACCTGAATGGTCGGAACGTCCCGAGCCATCCTGCCCATCTCACCCGACGCCCCCACCTCCATGTCGCCCGTGACTGCAACGTTGAAGCGGTTGAAGGAGTCGAGCACGGTACCGAGCAGTTTGTCGCTGCCCCACACCCACCACCGCATGGGGGAGACCGCGTTCGTCTTCCGCAGCGTCGGTCCCCAGTACTTCGTCCGCACGATGGCCACATGCTCCAGATTGATAGCGAGCACCGTGTTGGCGAGCGCGGTCTCGAGATTGTCGTGGAGCCAACTTGTGCCCGGCCCGGAGTGATGCCCTACCGAGCCGAGAAAGCGGATGGTGCGCCGGCGCTCGGACTGGGGGACCTTCGCGAAGTGCTCGAGCAAGCCCATCATGGCGGCAAGCCCCGATGCATTGTCCGAAGCCGCTTGGAAGTAGCCGTCCATGTGTGCGATGATAAGAATCTCCTCATCGCTCATCCCGGGAAGTGTACCCCACACACTCGACGCCTGGAGGCCGGAAACCACCTCGCTCCGCATCCGGAGGTTCACCGTGACCCCCTCGCCACTTCCGAGCAGATCACGCAGCATCAAGCCGTCCTCGTATCCGAGGTTGAAGCCCGGCCTACCCGAGGTGCGCTGCCAGACGGCGAAGTTATCCGAGATCCCGTACACGATGCCGACCGCCGCCGCACCTTGCTCGAAAGCTCGGGCAACCGAGTCCTCCGTTCTGATCGAGTGCCGGAGTGTACCCGGCCTCGGAATGTCCAGGATCAGGACCGCCTTTCCACTGACATCCCGCCCGATGTAGTCGGCGTCGCTACCGGTCCCGAGCCACACCAACTCGAAGTCGAGCCCACCCCGAGGCGTCGATTCAGCGCCCTGCGGCGGTCGAGCAGACTCCAGTTCGAAGGATCGGCCACCCGAACTGAAGCTGATCGTCCAGCTCTCAGGCTTCCACTGCGGTCCCACATCGAATGGCTGGCGGTATACGTTCTCCAGACCGTTCGCGCGGAAGTATCGCTCGACCCAGTCCTGCGTCTCCTTGTGGCCGACCGTGCCGATGTTCCGACCCCAGAAAACGTTCCCGCGGTCCCGGTCGGCGAGAGAAATCGCGTCGACCTCCATGAGAAAGGACTTCAGCCTGTCTCCATCGATATCCACGTACTTCTGGTCGTCGGCCCGTAAGGGGATCTGTATGAAGGCGTCATCCCGCACGTCGCCGGAGGCATCGAGAAGCGGTTGCCCCAGAGGGTTGGGGGCATTTTGAGCGGTCAGGGCACCACTCGTGAAGACCGCGAGGATCGCCATCGCCCCCAACACTCGCCCACCATGGCAACGCTCTTGAACGGGGACCATCAGATCTACCTCCGATACCTGCGTGGAGCCTCCTTGCGGTGCTCTCGTCCCTCGCGATTTCAGGGCGGACGACCCCCACTAACGGATTCTGGAAGGTCCGGCCATGGTCTGGCCAAGATGTGCCTTGGTGATGGGACCTGCAAGGAAGCCTCAGCCGAGGGGCCTCACTCCACCCGCGAGAGAACCTCCTCGAAGGTTTCGACGGCGATTCCGACCGCCAACTGGTCGATCACTTCCCGCCGGATGCGGCGCCACTCGTCGTCCCACTCGCCGAAGTCGAAGAGGCCGGCGTTCCGGCTGTTCAGCCCGAGCTGCCAGGGGTCTCCGTCGAACTCGCCCTCCCGGAACGATCCTTCCTGCCCTGCGGTGATGGTGAATTCCCCAACAACCCGGCCCTCCAGGTTCACAATGAGGACATCGGCCTCGGCACGCACCGTGCGCTCCCCCGAGACGACCCAGTACGTTGCCGTATCGCCGATGTCATAGGTGACCCATCTCCGTCTCGTGGTCCCGTCCGAACTCTGGCCGGAGTTCCCTCCTCCGCCCCATCCCCGGCCTCGGCACTCGTCCGAGTCCAACCCGACCCCACGGCCTCGGACCTGCCCCCCGCCGGGTCCGGAACACACGCCGCGATCTGGTCCCCTCTCCCGCTCCCGTGCCCGGCTGCGATCCAGATCCTGCCTCCGGATCTCAACCGTGCGTTCCTCGACCTCGACGTCCTCGTCCGTGATCCTGAGCGAAACGAGTTCGACCATGACGCCGTAGTCCGCGCCAATGAGGTCGAGCGCCCGCCCGACCAGAGCCGGGGATTGGGGCACTCTGCCACGCAGCAGCCCGCGGAGCTCGCGGCGCAGAATGTTGGAGCTCGCCATCGCCACGAACGGCGGCGCGTTCCTCCAATGCCCGGTCTCCAGGCCCTCGTCGAGCTCGATCTCGAGCGCGGTACCGGCCATGTCACGTACTCGTCCGTTGGCGGAAACCGGTAAGGCTGCCAGGACCACCGTCCCCATCGCCAACGCCCGATCCTGAAGGTCACGTACTTCCACGACGATCGGCCGAGGCGTCGAACGGCGGACAGACAGAGCCCGCTCGGCGATGCCGTAGGCGGCTCTCGGCCTCCGGTCCCCCAGCTCGACCTCGGCCCAGTCGATGATGACACGCGTTTGGGCGTCGAAAGACGCCTCCCTCTGTTCACGCGTCGGGGAGAAATCGCCCCGTGTGGAAGCAAACGCCCGAATGGCGTCCTCCCAGCGTCCCTCGCGCGAGGCGTCTTCGCCCTCGATCATGTACCACTCGATGGCCCGTTCGAAGGCGGTCCGGCGAGCCACCCGATAACCGTCGGGCTCCAGGAGCCGCATCCCGACCGAACGGACACGTGACATGAGCCGATCGATGGAAAGGAACTGACGAGCGGCCTCAACGGACTCACCCCGGCCGTAGAGATAATCAGCCTCTTCCAGAGCGAGCATTACGGCCGAATCACCCACGATCAGCAGCCGGTCTCTGGCCTCCTGAAGCGACGCGTCCTTCTCCACCGCGTCCGCATACCGGTACGCGGCCTCCATGTAGCGGCCTTGGGCCTGGAGCTCGAGCCCGTCATTGAACCGGTCGGCTGCGGATGCACACGCCATCGTGAGCAGAAGCGGCAATGCGAGAAACAAGTGTCTGGGCGTCGTGGCCATGGTGTACTGTGTACTCCTTCAACAGCCTTCGTGCCGGGAACTAATCGCCTCCAAGCAACTCTCTCCTCAAGTCTCGGAGTACACCGGGGACGACGCAACCGTTTCTTGGAGATGGGACATTGCTTGGAAGCCGTCACAAACTCTGCTTCTCGATCGTTCTCCTATGGACGGGGTTGGCGCGGCCCTTGCCTCGGAGAGGGCGCCCGGGTCAAATCCCTGAGAACGGGACGACGCCCGTGCGAGCGGAGTGTTGCGCTATTTCCGGGGGGTCCGAGCCGCGTGAACTTTGAAGCGACATTCGAGGAGCTGTACCCGGGCCTGTTCCGGTACTGCCACCGATTGACCGGCGATCCGGATCTGGCCGAGGACGTGGTCCAGGAGGCGTTCGTGCGGCTGTACGACCGCCGCGTGGAGGGAACGGAGGAGGGGTTGCGAGCGTGGCTTTTCCGGACGGCCACACATCTGGTCCGGGATCGGCACCGCGTGCGTGAGAACCGGCGGCGGCTTCTCGAGGCCCATCCTGTCCGCCCCGGCGGCTCGGAGCAGCCCGACGAGGCGGTGCAACGACGAGAGCAGGTGGCCCATGTGCGCGAAGCATTGGAGCACCTGAGCGAGCGAGAACACGATCTGCTGCTGATGCGGCATGCAGGCTTCAGCTATCGCGAGATCGCCGAAGCGGTCGAGGTCGCGCCGAGTTCGGTGGGCACGCTGTTGGCGCGTGCCGAAAGGAATTTCGTGAGTGTGTATAGACCTCCAGGGGAGAGCGATGACACATCTCGATGACGGACCGCTTCGAGCCCTGATGGACGACGAGTTGAGCGACACGGACTTGGAGGCCACCCGGCTGCACCTGGAAGATTGCGAGTCATGCCAGCTTCGGTTGGCCGAGCTGGAGGGCCGAACGGAGCTGGTCGCCCAGGCACTCGGCCACCTCGACACGGCTGCACCGACCGCCCGAGCGCGCACCGCTGCGCTCGAACGAATCAGGTCGGCGGCGCTTGGGGGGCGGGTCAGCCCCACCGAGCAGATCGCTACCGCGGAGCACCCCGGCCCGCAGAACCGTACAAGAGTGTTCCGCACACCCCTCGCCCGCGCCGCGATCTTGGTACTGGTCCTAGGCGCCGGGGTCGTGACAGCACTGCCGGCTTCACCCGTGCGGGGGTGGATCGCCGCAGGCTGGGCTCGGGCCGTCGATCTCTTTGACGCCCCGGACAACGCGGGGACACCGGTCGGTCCGCCCGGAGAGGCCGCCCTCCCGACTCCGGACGGGGGTGGTGGAGCCCAAGACGGCACTCTCGCGGGAGTTCGACTCAATGCCACTGGTGAAGGAATTTCGATCGTACTTCGCGGGATCGGCTCCGGCAGCTTGATCGTGATCCGTTTGGTGCCGGGTGGAGAAGCCGGCGCCTTCGCCGACGACCCGGCCACCTTCGGCACCGCCGAGGGCCGCATTGAGGTAATCGGCGCGGCGGACCTCGTCTTCGTGGATCTCCCCCTGGAAGCTGCTTCCGCATCGATTGAAGTGAACGGTGGTATATACGTGAGAAGGGTCGGCGAGCGGATCGAAGTGACCGGTCCGATCGTGGCGAGAACGACGGAGGAAATCCACCTGAGGGTTCCCTAGCCGACTGGATTGGCCCTAAGAGGGTGCTAAAGGAGTGCTGAAGGAGTGCTGGTAGACCGATGATGTCCCCCTTGATGCTCACGGCAACACTTCTGGTCATCCAGGTGCCGGCCAACGGTGTGACGCCCGACGCAGCCGTCCCCGGCGGAGCGTTACCCGGCGACGAGACAGCCGGTGGCGCGATCGAGGGGGTCGTGCGCACCCACGAAGGAGCGGACGTGCGTCCTCTCCCGTTCGCGATCATCCAGGCCTCGATGCCGGGAAAGCAGCGGACGATTCTGGCCGACAGCTTGGGGCGATACCGTTTCGAGGCGGTGCCGCAAGGGACGGTGCGTCTGCGGGTCAGCCACGTAGCTCATCGTTCGGCACTCGTGAGCGTCACAGTACCGGACGGTGAAACCGTCTCCCTCGACATCGATCTCGCATGGAGCGCTGTCGCGCTCCGGCCGATCACGGTGATCGCTGATCGGATCGTCCGACCGAGAGCCCCAGCGCTCTTGGAGACACCTATTCCCAACGTCGAGGTAATCGCTCTCGGAGTGAGTCCGGGCCTCGGCGAGTCCGGGCTCGGCGAGGCGGCCGCAGCCCTGCCCGGTAACGATCCAGCGGATCCCTCAGACGTCCTGTTCATGCGGGGTTCGACGACCGACCTGAAGCTCGTGCTGCTCGACGGCGCACCCGTCTATACGCCGTTCCACCTCGGTGGTCTGCTCAGCACTTTCGATGCGTCCGCGCTCGGAGCGGCGGTTTTACACACGGGGGGCGCTCCCGCGCGCTACGATGGGGGGTTGTCTTACATCCTGGATCTACGCACTCGCCCGCCCCAGCGGGATCGGATTCACATGCGGGGTGGGCTCGACCTCATCAGCGGGAATATCGCGGCCGAAGGACCAATCGGAGGACGCGTGGGTTTCGCGGTCTCCAGCCGAAGCTTGCACGATTACGGCGCATCGGTCTTGGGTGGTGGGCCCACGCCCTACGGGTATCGGGACGCGCTTGGACGAATCGATGCGCGCCTGAGTGACCGACACGCCCTGAGCGCCACCGCTTTCTGGAATCGGGAGTCCGTCCGCCTGAATCTGGCCCGAACCGACCCCGACCCGGGCACCGCGTTCTTAGTTCCCGAGAATGCGACATGGGGAAATCACGCGCTTGTCATCTCCTACCGCGGGAGAGTGGCCGACATCACACTCGACGCAACAGCCTCCGCAAGCGGATACCAGGCCGAGCTTCCACTCCGGCCACCCCCGGACGCCCAGACTCCCGCCGCGGGGAACGACGGGCTTCTTGCTGGTGCGGAGACCGGCCGATTGCGCCTGGCCCTCGACGGTTCCGCCCCGCTGGGCGAGTCCCGGCTCCGATTCGGCGCCACCCTGGACCGGACAGAGACCCTCTACTCGGCTCGCCGCTTCGCGGATATCGGGACTGGCATCGGTGTCGAGACAGAAGCAGATGGGCTAGCGGGGGGAGTGTACGCTGACGGTGTGCGAAGCTTGGCTCCGGGCCTCGACCTGCGGGTCGGCTTACGCGCCGACGCGTTCTCGACGGAACGAGGTGTTCGCCTCGCGCCCCGGGTCGCGTTCCTATGGAGTCTGAGTAATGAGGCGCTCCTGACCGTAGCGGCCGGCCGGTACCACCAGTTCTCGCGGGCGTCGGATCAGCAGGTCGACTTCACGGTGTCGGGCGGAGCGCTCACAGCCCCGGGGGGAACGCTCCTCTCGGTCGCCACAGCTGACCATGTGGCCGTGTCGGTGGATCAGGCGCTGACCAGTCGCGTACGCCTCGGCATCGAAGGGTTCTGGAAGGAGTTCACCGGCCTGGGAGCATCCGGGGGTGAAGTGCTGCACAGCTCGGGCGTCGACCTCCAAGTGCTCCACCAGGCCGCTCCGGTCACAGCATGGCTCGGTTACAACCTGTCCTGGTTCTGGTCCGGGGGAAGTGGATTCGGCGGAACGTCGAACTTCGCCGGCCGGCAACTTCTCAGCGCCGGCTTGACAGGGTCGCCCGACGGGCGCATCGGGGGCGCGGTGAGCGTAGCGTACAGCGCGGGCCTACCCTACACGAGCATCCCGTTCGGGAGCAGAGGCGCCCAGGATGCCACCCTTTCCGAAGTCACCACCCTTCCGGGCGAACTGGCTCAAGAGGACCCCGCATTCTCCGGACGCCCTGATGACGGATTTCTGCGCCTCGATGTGGAGCTATTCACGCAGTTCACCACACGCATGTTCGGCCAAGAATTGGACGTTCGACCGTATCTCCGCGTGATCAACGCGCTCGACCAGCGCGACGCGCTCTTCTACTACTTCGAGCCGTGGCGCGACGCGGAGCTCCGCCCGCTGGCAGAGCGGAGTATTCTCCCCGTCTTCGGTGTCGAGTGGCGTTTCTGACGTCACGAATTGTTACTCCAACTCGTTTCTCCGTAGGACCGGGGCGCGCGAGTCCCTGTCCGCCCCCCTTCGAATTGGAGAGACGAGATGCACACCCCACGACAGCCCTCTCGATGCACCCTCCTCGTCCGCGCGCCGTCGTCGCTCCTCACACGGGCACTGCTACTCACGGTGATCGTGGGTACGACGGCCCTGTGGGTGCTTCCGGCGCGGTCCGGAGCTCAGGTGATTTCCCTGAAGACCATTCCGGTGGCAACCGGTGATCAATTCCTGGTTCTTCCATCCGAACGGCTCGGGATGGGAGGCGTGTCCATCGCACTCGACGACATGCTGCTCGACCCCTTCGTGAACCCAGCCAAGGGGGCGCTCATCGACGAGTCGGTCCTTCTGGGAACTCCGACGTTCTACGGGATTTCCAACGCGAGCGGTGCCGGCCGGTCCCTGCCGTTTAGCGCTCTCTTCCGTTCAGACGACGGGTTCGGCGCGATCTCCTTCGCTCTCCAGCAGCTCGAGGGGGGTCAGCGGCAGAATATCATCTTCTTTGCGAGCGACGTGATTTGGGCGGGGCCCCAACAACGCCTCAGCGAAGCGTCGGCCACCAATCTGTACGTGAACGGAACGATCGGGAGGGAACTCGGTGAGAGCGGCTTCTCCGTAGGCGCGGGCGCCTCCTGGGCAGGCCTCGACGCTCTCGACGGTGTGGAGCACCTCTACGCCCTGAGCAACGGAATCGCACAGTCGGGCCACCAGGCCGACTACCGCATGGGCCTCTTCTGGGAGCGGCGGGAGCAGCACTTCGAGGCCGTGCTCGTCCACAATCGGTTCAACATGCGGCACGATGTGTCATATATCGAGTGGCTCTGGGATGAGGCGACCCAACGAACCATCGTCACCGAGCGAGTCGAAACCAACCGCGATCGTACCCGCACCACGGGTCTCCAACTCGGTTTCTCGCGCCCGATCACCGAGAGCGGGTGGAAGGTCGGCGGCACCTGGACGGTGAACCGCAAGACCCATCCCAAAATCCCGAACTACGAGATCATGAACATCCCTCGGGATCCAGGGATCTCCTGGGCGTACGACTTCGGGGTCGGCATCGCCAAGTCGAGCGGCCCCGCCACCTTTGGGATCGACGTGGTCGTCGAGCCGATCTGGAGCGAGACATGGGCGGAGGCCGCGACGGACACTACCAACGTGAACGACGACGTGATCCGGAAGGGCGACAGGACCATAGAAAACGATTTCTTCTTTACGAACGTGAACATGAGGATGGGGCTCGCGTATGAGCTCGAGCGTGTATTGTTCCAGGCCGGCGTGGAGGTGCGCTCCTACGCCTACACGCTGGACCAGCGCGATCACGTTCAGGATACGAGACGAGACCAGGAGGAGAGCTGGATGGAGTGGTCGCCGAGCATCGGCACCAAGGCCAAGTTCTCGGAGTTCGAGATCGGCTACGCAGGGCGTATGACGACGGGGTCCGGACGGCCGGGCGTACAGTGGACCGGGGAGCGAGCCGACGCGGCGCTTGCGGCCGACTTCATCCTCGCACCCAGCGGCCCGTTGACGCTACAGGACGCCATCGTGATCACACATCAGATCACCGTCTCGGTACCCATCCGGTGACGGGAAAGGGGGTGCCTCACTCAGAGCGGCGCGAGGCTCGACGACCCGAGGAGAGAGTCAACGACCCGACGGTGGGTGACCGGTGATCTATCTGCTGCTGGCCGACATCCTGGTCGTTCTTCACTCCGCCTTCATCGTATTCGTGGTAGCAGGCGCGCTCACGGCATACCGCTGGCCCAAGATGGTCTGGGCTCACATCCCATGCGCGCTTTGGGGATCATGGATCGAAATGACGGGCGGCATTTGTCCCCTGACTCCCCTCGAAGTCCGCTTTCGCAGGATGGGAGGGGCAGAGGGATACACGGGCAGTTTCATCGAGCACTACCTGGTGCCGATCATCTACCCGTCCGGCCTGACCCGGGCCGACCAGTTGCTCCTCGGAGGCTTGCTCGTCGCGGTCAATCTGAGCGCGTACGGATTCCTGCTGTGGCGTCGGCGGGCGGCCAGGCGCCCGGACGAGGGCGATTCGGGGTAAAGCGAGGGTCCCGCACCGAAACCTCCGCCGCGGAACCCCAGAATGGTATCAGCGAGGGGCTCTGCCGCCCTACCGACTCGGCAGCTTGAAGACGTACAGCGCGTTCCCGTTCTGCGGATGCCTGATTTCCGGCGACACCGCGCGGGGCACACCACGAGGACTTCCGCCGCCCACCCCAGAGCTGATGGCGATGTACTGCTCTCCATCTACCTCGAATGACACTGGAAAGCCTTGGACCGACGTGCCGAGCCTCGTCTGCCACAGGACCTCGCCGTTCCGAACATCGTACGCGCGGAAGTAGCGGTCGAGGTCGCCCGCGAAAACCAGGCCGCCCCCTGTGCTGAGGGTCGCCGTGAGGAAGGCCGCCCGCTGCTCGACACTCCAGAGCTCTTCCATCGTATCGATTTCATAGGCCCCTAATTTGCCCAGGCGACCGTCGGTTCCCGGCATATCTTTGAAGCGCCGGAGCGCGCCCGTGCCGCCCGAACCGGGCTCGAGCACCATCGGGCGTCCCTGGATCTCCAAACAACTCTGTGAGAGCGGAATGATGAGTGCATTCACTTCGGGGCTGTAGGACATCGCTGGCCAGTTGTGGCCACCCGCGGTGCTTGGGCACACAGACACCCAGTCGCCGATTCCGGCCGAGGCGATGTCTTCGCGGTAACGGACCGCACCGGTTTGGGGGTCGATGTAGTCGAAAACGTTCTGGTAGATCGACTCCTTATGACCCAAGAACTCTCCGGTCTCACGGTCTAGCTTCCAAAGGATTCCGTGCTTCCCCATGGAAAACACCAGACGCTGGCCGTTAGAATCGATCAGGACCCGCTCGAAGGCCTCGTCCAGGGCGTGTGATTCCCCGGGAACGTGCTGGTTGTACCAGACGATGGAGCCATCGTCCGGATCGATCGCCAGGGTGGAGTTGGAGTAGAGCGCTGCGTCGTCAACGGTGAGGCCACGACTCGCGGCCACCCACGGCTTGGCCTGGGCCGTGCCCCAGTAGACCAGCCCGAGTTCGGGATCGTAGCTGCCGGTATTCCATACATCCACGCCCCCGCGGAGCTCCAACGGCAGATCACCCCAGGAGTCGCCCCCGGGCTCTCCCGGCCGGGCGATCGTGAATGTGCGCCACACTTCCTCGCCAGTGGCGGCGTCGTGCGCCCTGATGAAGCAGCTCTCCTCGAAGAAGCGGGTGCACCCACTGATGCCGTTGAGCACTTTACCCTCGACGACCAACGCACCGGACGAGTTGGTAAAGCCCTGGTGATAGTCGGCAATCTGACTCTCCCAGACGGTCTCTCCGGTGCGTGCATCCAGCGCGACCATGTAGGCGTCCTTGGTCGGCACGAAGATCCTTTCGCCGTAGATCGCCAGGTTGCGTAGCTGGTTGAGAGGAGGACCGCGGTAGTCCTCCGCCCACTGGCGCCTGTACTCCCAGAGCAGGGTGCCCTCGGCCGCATCGAGGGCCTGGATCATGTTGCCCGGATTAGCCAGATACATGACGCCGTCGTGCACCAGGGGAGTCGGCTGGTTGGTCCCGTCGGCCATCGCCCACACCCACGCGAGGCTCATGTCGGCAACGTTGCTCCGGTTGATCTGGTCCAGCGGGCTGAACCCCTGCGAATCGTAGGTCCGCCGGAAGATGAGCCAATCCTCGTCGTCGGGATTGAGGAGTTCCTGTTCCGTAACCGGCTCGAAGTCGGTGATCTCACGGAAGGTTCGAGTCACGCCTGAGGGAACGGACGGCTCGTTATCGGCTGCCGCAAACCGGGTGCCTGCGTCTGCAGCAGCGGAAACCTCAGCCACGGCCCCCTTGAGCATGGACCCCACGGTCGTTTCACGATCCGCTTGAACCACGCGGCCGTCCCTCTCCAGACCATTGGCCGACAGCAAGTAGACCGTGATGGCATCGTATTCGGCGTCCCTCAACGAGTTCGGAGTCGTGGGAGCATTGTGCGAACCGTTGCACGGAATTCGGCGAGTGTGCGCTCCGTCCAGAACGCACGAAAGTTGGGACCCGCCAACTCGGGCGCCTCGAACGATCCCCCGAAGGTGGCGAGATGGCAGGCCTCGCACGCCGTCTCATAAGCGGCCTGGCCGGCCGTGTGCACCTCCTCAGTCAGCGAGAGGGGACTCGCGTCCTGGGCGCTCAGTGACGAGCCCGATGAAAGGAGAAACGGTGACGCCGCGATCAGAGCCCAAGCAAAAGATTTCGTAAGGTTCTTCCTCATAGCCCGAACCCGAACTCGTTGCGCCGCGTCATGATGGGATTCTTCGCTTCCATCACGAAGCGCGAAGTGATTTGATCGATCGAGGTGGTGCGAGTCTGCCGCATGACCATGCGGAACTCGGCCATGATCAGCTCGATGACCTTGTCGACTCCGTCCACACCGAACGCTCCGAGGCCCCACACGTACGGGCGACCGATTCCAACCGCGTCGGCACCCAGCGCGAGAGCCTTGTAGACGTCGGTCCCACGACGGACCCCACTGTCGATCATCACGGGAACCCGTCCTCTGACTGCTGCGACTACTTCGGGCAAGGCGTCGATCGTCGACCAGAGGCTGTTCACCGCGCGACCACCGTGGTTCGAGACGTAGATCCCGTCGGCGCCGTGCTCGATCGCCAGCTCTGCCTCTTCCGCTGTGACGATGCCCTTCAGGACGAGGTTCATGTCGCTGGCGTCCTTGAGATGGCTGACCCAGTCCCAGGTGTACGGAGGACGCTCACCGGCTGGCCCGCCTGGATCGCGGCGCATGGGCCGCTGATACCCTTCTTCGTGTTCGTGGCACTGCTGGCAGAGCTGTGACTCCCGGCCCTCGCCGAGGAGCGACCGCCGCGACAGCTCCCGGTTGCTTCCCCCGAGGGTGTCGATGGTCCACACCAGTGTGGGGCAGCCAGCACCAGCCACGCGGTCGATCAGCCGCTGGTTCACGTTCCAGTCGGGATTCGTGTAGATCTGGAACCAGTGCGGCTCGCCCCGCGCCTCGGCGATCTCTTCATACGAGTTGGAGCTCACATTCGACTGGACCTGCAGCACGCCCCTGCGTCGAGCTGCCCGCCCGGCACCGGCCTCGCCCTCCGTGTGGTACGCCTTGAGGGCAGCCACGGGGCAGAGGAACAAGGGTGCATCGAACCGCTGGCCCAGAATCTCTATCGAGGTGTCGAATCCGGTCGCCGGTTCGGCGCCGAGCCGGCGGGGACGAAGCATCAGACGCTGGAACCCCTCCCTGTTCGCCACCCGCGTCTCGTAGTCCTCGACGCCCATGTGCAGGTAGTCCCAGTGCTGGGCCAGGTTGTTGTCATGGGTCATGCGCTCGAAGTCCCACACGTTGGTCGCGTCGTCGGGCGACGTAATGAGGCTCCCCGTCAACTGTTCTTCCTGGGCTTGCTGAGGAGGAAGCTCCTGGGGAGGGATCTGCTGGGGACGGATCGCCGGGACTACGGGAGTCTCGACGCGGACGGGCGGAAGCACCGGGGCGCCGCAGTTGACGCAGGGCAACGGTGCCGGCCTGCTAAGTGGCACCTCGGCCGCGACAGGCTCCAGCCAGTTCGACGGCAGCGCCCAGTAGGCAGCAGCCGCCAGCGGACTGGCGGCCAGGAACTGGAAGAATTTCCGCCGACTTGTCCCCTGATCCGGGAGAGACGTATGCGATCCTCGTTGTGTCATGTCCGGTCTCCTCGAGTGTACGACATGCGTTGGGAGTCGGTGCCGGGCGACGTAACCAATGGTCCCCGGTCGCGAGCCGTAGGTCCACTACCGACTTCGTCCCGAATGTGAAGGGGACGGCTACCGGACGCAAATGCCCTCGCCGCGGCACTCGGGAAGCCAGGACGAAGCGGTGCATCCTCCGCTCGAGCCAGCGAACTGTTCTGAGAAGGAGCCTAACGGTGGGCTGCAACCGTTGGCCCACGAGCGGCGTCTTATTACCCGAGGGCCAAGTGCGCGACCGCCATGCTCGCCGTCCTCACAGCCCGAACCCGAACTCGTTACGCCGCGTCATGATGGGACTCTTCGCTTCCATCACGAAGCGCGAAGTGATTTGATCGATCGAGTTGGTCCGGGTCTGCCGCATGACCATGCGGAACTCAGCCATGATCAGTTGGATCACGCTGTCGACCCCGTCCTCGCCGAACGCTCCGAGGCCCCACACGTAGGGGCGACCGATGCCGACCGCGTCTGCACCGAGCGCGAGGGCCTTGAAGACGTCGCCGCCGCGACGGACCCCACTGTCGATCATCACGGGGACCCGTCCTCTCACTGCCGCGACCACTTCGGGCAACGCATCGATCGTCGACCAGAGACTGTTCACCGCGCGACCACCGTGGTTCGAGACGTAGATCCCGTCAGCGCCGTGTTCGATCGCCAGCTCTGCCTCTTCCGCTGTGACGATGCCCTTCAGGACGAGGTTCATGTCGCTGGCGTCCTTGAGACGACTGACCCAGTCCCAGGTGTACGGAGGACGCTCACCGGCTGGCCCGCCTAGGTCGCGGTTCATGGGCCGCTGGTAGCCTTCTTGGTGTTCGTGGCACTGCTGGCAGAGCTCTGACTCCCGGCCCTCGCCGACGAGCGACCGCCGCACCAGCTCCCGGTTGCTTCCCCCGAGGAGGTCGATGGTCCACACCAGTGTCGGGCAGCCCGCGCTCGCCACGCGGTCGATCAGCCGCTGGTTCCGGTTCCAGTCGGGATTCGTGTAGATCTGGAACCAGTGCGGCTCGCCCCGCGCCTCGACGACCTCTTCGTACGTCTGCGAGCTCGCATTCGACTGGACCTGCAGCACGCCCCTGCGTCGAGCTGCCCGCCCGGCGCCGGCCTCCCCCTGCGTGTGGTAGGCCTGCAGGGTCCCCACGGGGCAGAGGAACAAGGGTGAATCGAACCGCTGGCCGAAGATCTCGATCGACGTGCTGAATCCGCTCGCGGGCTCCGCGCTGAGCCGGCGGGGACGGAGCATCAGACGCTGGAATCCCTCCCTGTTCGCCACCCGCGTCTCGTAGTCCTCGACGCCCATGTGCAGGTAGTCCCAGTGCTGAGCCAGAAGGTTGTCATGGGTCACGCGCTCGAAGTCCCAGACGTTGGTCGCGTCGTCGGGCGATGTCACGAGGCTCCCCGTCAACTGTTCTTCCTGGGCTTGCTGGGGAGGAAGCTCCTGGGGAGGGATCTGCTGGGGACGGATCGCCGGGACTACGCGAGTCGGATCGAGGCCGGGCGGGAGCACCGGAGCGCCGCAGTTGACGCAGGGCAACGCTGCCGGCCTGCTGGGTGGCACCTCGCCCGCGACAGGCTCCAGCCAGCTCGACGGCAGCGCCCAGTAGGCCGCGGCCGCCAGCGGACTGGCGGCCAGGAACTGGAAGAATTTCCGCCGACTTGTCCCCTGGTCCGGGAGAGATGTGTGCGATCCTCGTTGTGTCATGCCCGGTCTCCTCGGGTGTGCGGCATACGTTTTGGGGTCGGTGCCCGGCGACGTGACCAATGGCCCGGGTCGCGAACCGTATGCCCACGACCGGCTTCCCCGAAGGTGAGGGGGACGGCTACCGGCCGCAAATGCCCTCGCCTGGGCACTCGGGAAGCCAGGACGAAGCGGTGTATCCTCCGCTCGACTCAGCGAACTGTGAGAAGGGGCCTTACGGTGGGTTGCAACCGCTGGCCCGCGAGCGGCATCTTATTGCCCGAGGGCGTGGGGGGCGCTGGCGCCCAGCACCGGCCACCGAAAAGCGGCGTGACCGAGACAGGGCCGGGCCGACACACGATGCTGTGATGGACCGAGAAGAGGGGCGATAATCGATGGACACGGCAATCCAGGATCTGAAGTTCGTCTTCCGGTCGGTCGCCCGGCGCCCGGGGTTCACGACCGCGGTCCTTCTCACGCTGGGGCTAGGCATAGGGGCGAACACCGCGATTTTCAGCGTCGTCAACGGCGTGCTCCTCGATCCCCTCCCGTTCGAGGCAGCCGATCGTTTGGTGACACCGAACGTCATGTCGACACGGGGTTTTTACATCTCGACGTCGATCCCGAACTACTACGACTGGAAGGACCAGTCCCGCTCATTCGAAGCGTTCGGCGCCTACCGGGGAGCCACCGCGGTTCTCACCGGACTGGACCGGCCGGAGGTGGTCCGAATAAGGCAGGTGCTTGGAGATTTCTTCGAGGTTCTCGGCGTCGACGCCGCCATCGGCCGAGCCGTCGGCGCTGGGGAATCCGAGCCGGGAGGCCCGGCGATCGCGACCCTCAGCCATGGCTTCTGGGAGAATCGGTTGGGAGGCGATCCCAACGTCCTGGGCCACACCCTGACGTTGAACGATCAACCGTTCGAGATCGTCGGGGTGATGCCGGATGGATTCGGCTTCCCTTCGCCGACGGATGACGTCTACCTCCCCATGGGCTATTTCTCCGAGACGCTCTCGTGGAACACACGCGGAAGCTCCTCCGGAACGCGAGCCATCGGCCGCCTTCTGCCGGAAGTGAGCATCGAACAGGCGCAGATCGATCTGTCGCGGGTCACACAGGCCATCCGTGAAAGCGAGGATGAGAGGGCCGCGGCGCCCGAACTCGTGTTCGTGTCCGACCTCTATGTGGGCGACATGCGGACCCCGGTGTGGATCTTGATGGGAGCGGTGGCTTTTGTGCTTCTGATCGCATGCGCCAATGTGGCGAACCTTCTTCTGGCCCGGGGCGAAGGCCGTCAGCGAGAGCTGGCCGTACGGGCCTCCATGGGGGCGACACGCCACCGTGTGATCCGGCAACTCCTCACGGAAAGTCTCATGCTGGGTCTTTTCGGGGGCATTCTCGCCGTGGTGCTGGCCTCTGTGGCCGTGACCGTGATGGTTCGGTCGTTGCCGGACACCATCCCGGCCTTCCTCACGAGCCGGATCACGATCGACCCCACCGTGCTCGGCTTCACCTTCGCGCTGGCGCTGGCGACCGGCCTTCTCTTCGGGTTCGTTCCGGCGTGGCGGTCGTCGAGTCCCAATCTGGTTTCGACGCTCAAGGAGGGGGGACGTGCCGGGTCCTCCAAGGGCCGTCGGAGCGTACGCTCGGCGCTGGTGGTGGCCGAAATCGCACTCTCTCTGCTTCTTCTTACCGGCGCCGGGCTACTCATCAAGAGCCTCGATGAGCTCCACCGGGTGGACAAAGGATTCGACGAGATCGACGTCCTTACCATGAACGTGCCCCTCTCCAGGTCCAAATATCTGGAGGAGGCTACGTGGGAATCCTTCCAGCAAGAGCTCCTACAACGCGTGAAGGCGCTTCCCGGAGTCGAATTCGCGGCGACGAGTAACATTCTTCCGCTCGGGGGAAATAGTTGGGAGACCTCGATCGCACCCGAGGGCGTGGACCCCCGCGACCCAGACAACCGGAACTCGGTGCTCAACATGATCGTCCACACCGATTACTTCGACGCCATGAGCATCCCGATCATCAGGGGGCGTGGCTTCACCCTGGCCGACGATGCGTCGAGCCCACCGGTTGCCGTCGTCGACGAAACGCTGGCCGAGAGGTACTGGCCAGGCGAGGATCCGATCGGAAGGCAGGTCACGATGGAGTGGGATTCAGACGACCAGCTCGGTCCGTCGGAGGGTGATGTCCCGGTGTATCGGACGATCGTGGGCATCGCCAAGCACGTCCGCCATTACGAGCTGCAAGAGCCTTCCCGCATCGAGATTTACCGGCCCATGCTTCAGGCAAACGATACTTGGGGCTTCTCGCCCTACATCATCGCAAAAACCGCCACCGACCCCGTCCCTCTCGTGCAGGCCATTCGGGAAGAAATTATGGCGATCGACGCGGACCAACCCGTGATGCAGGTCCGGACGATGACGGACGTGGTTGAATCTCAGGTCGCCACCTTCTCCGCGATGCGCGGACTCCTGGTCATTTTCGGAGCGCTGGCACTCGTGCTGGCTGCCATCGGTATCTACGGCGTCATGTCCTACGCAGTGGCCCAGAGAGTACGCGAGATCGGCGTACGTGTCGCGCTCGGCGCACAGGCGGGCCAGGTACGATGGCTGATGTCGAAGCATGGCCTGCAACTCACGCTGGCTGGACTCGCCCTCGGGTTGGCGGGCTCGGTGGTGGTCACGCGGGCCCTTCAAAGCCTGCTTTTTGGCGTGGGGGCTACCGAGCCCGCCACGATGGTCTCGGTATCGGCCATCCTGGTCGCGGTCGCGACCTTCGCCACCTACGTTCCCGCCGCCCGTGCCACACGCGTCGACCCGGCGACGGTCTTGCGCGAGGAGTAACCACAGCCCTCGCGTGTCGCTCTGAAACCCTCTAACCTCCCTGGACGCGTAAGCCAGCGCAGCCAGGAGGGATGATGAAGTCGAGGTTCTCCGATCGGAAGTCGGGCTCACCACCTAACGTTGTGACGCGGGCGCGGGCCGCCGCGCGCCGGGCGGCGGTGTCCGTGGCTCCGTCCGTGACGCTGGCCGTGGGGCTGGCGTTCGTGCCGGGGGCCGCCCACGCGTACACCACCGTCCCAGCCCTTCTGGTTATTCAGGATCAGAGCATCGAAGTCTTCGAGGCCTCGATCCCCGACCTCCAGGAGGCAATGGCGGACGGGCGGGTCACTGCGGTGCAACTCGTGGAGGCCTACCTCGCCCGGATCAGCGCGTACGACCAAGGAGGGCCTGCGTTAAACAGCATGATCCGCCTGAACCCGAATGCCAGGGCGCAGGCGGCGGCACTCGACCAGGAGCGCGCACTCCGCGGCACCAGGGGACCGCTCCACGGGATCCCGATCATCCTGAAGGACAATTACGACACTGCGGACCTGCCGACTTCAGGGGGATCCATTGCGCTCGCCGGGATGATCCCCCCGGACGACGCCTTCCAGGTCCGCAAGCTACGAGAGGCCGGGGCCGTCATTCTGGGAAAATCCAACCTGCACGAGCTGGCGATGGGCATCACGACCATCAGCTCGGTCGGAGGTCAGACGCGTAACCCGTACGACCCCTCCCGGAATCCGGGCGGCTCGAGCGGTGGGACCGGTGCGGCGATCGCGGCCAGCTTCGCAGCCATTGGCTGGGGCAGCGACACCTGCGGATCGATTCGTATTCCGGCATCCCACCACAACCTGTTCGGTCTCCGTCCGACCAAGGGCCTCTCGAGCATCGACGGGATCATCCCCCTGTCTCACACGCAGGACGTAGGTGGGCCCTTGGCCCGCACTGCGATGGACCTCGCCATCGGGCTGGACGCGACCATAGGGGGAGACCCGGCCGACCCGGCCACCCGAATTCTGGCGGACGGTCCACTTCCTCGGTTCGTGGAGGGGCTCGACGCCGAGGCGCTCGAGGGGGCCCGCATCGGCGTGTTGACGGCACTGTTCGGTGACGCAGAGGACGACCGGGAGCACGCTCGCATAGTTCGAGCCGCTCTCGACAGCATGAGTGAGGCCGGAGCGGAGATCATCGATGTCGAGATCGCCGGTTTGGATTCGCTCCTGTCAGGCTCGAGCCTGATCGGGCTCGAGTTCAAATGGGACCTGATCGATTATCTGGCCGCCACGCCCGGCGCGCCGATCAGCTCTCTGCAAGACCTCCTCGATCGGGGTCTCTATCACGTTCGGCTGGAGGGCACTTTCCGACGCCGCGCCGCGACGGAGGAGAGGGACAGCGCCGCATACGCCCAGGCCATGGACAAGCGTGCGGCGGCACGCGACGCCGTGGTGGCGAGGATGGACGAGCTGTTACTCGACGCCCTGGTCTACCCCACGATACGACGCCGAGCAGCCCGGATCGGGGATCCTCAGGGCGGCTCGAACTGCCGGCTGAGCGCGACGACGGGGCTTCCGGCGTTGAGCGTCCCTGCCGGGTTTTCCGATTTAGGGCTTCCCGCCGGACTCGAGTTGCTCGGGCGACCGCTACAGGACGCACGATTGCTGGCCCTCGGCTTCGCTTTCGAACAAGCCGTCAATCACCGGCGCGCGCCGGTGCATACCCCGCCGTTGGAGAACGGCCGGGCTCCCGAGCCCGTCACGTTCGAGGTCGCCGCCGAGGGGGGCCGTGCCACCGTCCACGTTCTCTTCTCGTGGGATGTCACCACGAGCGCCTTGTCGTATGAAGTGACGGTCTCTGGAATATCGGCCGCAGAGATCCTCGGGGTGGGCCTCCACCAAGCTCAAAGTGAGCAAGAGGGCGGAGTCATCTACCGGCTCTCGGGCCCGGGCGGCCAAGCTGCGTCCGGCACGATTACACTGAACGCCGGGGAGCGTACAGCACTGATGGGGCATGACTTCTACCTACGCCTGTACACTACGGAGAGTCCCTCTGGCGGGCAGCGGGCCCCATTTTCCGTTCCGTGACGCCTCGACATCACCTCGGCCGATTTCGGGGTACCCGCGCCACAAGGCGTGGGTCGGGAGTGATACCTATCGGCTAGTGTTTTGAGCTAGAAATCCCGTGCTGAACCCTTCCGCCTCTGGACACTGGAAGCCAGATCCAGATGATCAATACGCCGCCACGGCCGGTCTCGATCTACCCGATCCTTTCGGTGAACTTCGTCGGAACGTTGGGTTTCTCCATCGTCCTCCCCTTTTGGGTGTTTCTGGTCACGAGGCTCGGCGGTAACGCCCTGGTCTACGGAGTTATGGGCGCCACCTATTCCTTCTTCCAACTCATCGGCGCCCCCATCCTTGGGAGAATGTCGGATCGCTACGGGCGGAGGCGTATCCTTCTCTTGAGCCAACTCGGGACCATGGTGTCTTGGGGTGTTTTTCTGATCGCGCTGTACTTGCCTGTAGCACCGCTGGTGGAGGTCGATTCCGCCGTGACCGGAGCCTTCACGGTGACGATACCCATGCTGGTGCTCTTCTTCGCCCGAGCGCTGGACGGAATCACCGGGGGCAACGTGTCGGTGGCCAACGCCTATCTGGCCGACATCACCGAGGAGAGTGAGCGGAGTACGAACTTCGGAAAAATGGCTATATCCGGGAATCTTGGGTTCATTCTAGGGCCCGCGCTCGCGGGAGCACTGGGAGCGACCGTCTGGGGAGAGATCCCGCCCGTGGTGGCGGCGTTGGTCATTTCTATCGTGGCGAGCCTCATCATCGCGTTCAGGCTACCCGAGACGCCCTGCGGCGCGCTCAAAGCGAGCACAGAGCGCACCACCGTTCGCAAGGTCCTCGGCCAAGAGCTCAAGGAGTGTTATCGCCTCGAAGGGGGACCGGCTCTCGCGATGCGGGACATCCTGGGACTACCCCTCATTCGGCTCTTACTTTCACTCTACTTCCTCGTATTCCTCGCCTTCAACTTCTTCTACATCGCGTTTCCCGTCCACGCCGCGACTCGTCTCGACTGGTCACTCGCCGAGATCGGGGCCTTCTTCACGTTCATGGGAATCTTGATGGTCGTGGTCCAGGGTCCGATTCTGAAGCGCGCCTCGGAGGTCTGGTCCGAGCGCACGCTGGTAATCGGGGGAAGTCTCGTGCTGGCTGTCAGTTTCCTGTTCTTCACCATGGAGGGGAAGATGCCGGCTTACATTGGCACCACCTTACTCGCCCTCGGAAACGGGGTCATGTGGCCCTCGCTGATGGCCCTCCTCTCGTTAGCGACGGATCGGGAGGAGCAGGGCGCGGTGCAAGGCTTCGCGAGCAGTAGTGGTGCCGTTGCGAGCATTGTCGGCCTCCTGGTCGGAGGGTTGTTGTATGGAGTCCTCGGAACCGGAGTATTCTTTCTGGCCTTCGCCATCACCATGGTGGTCGTCCTATTAGGTGTCTCAATCCCTGCGCGCGGGGGTTTGGGGTTCCCAGCAAAACTCGAGTGAAACCCTGGTCTCGAGTTACGAGCGGGTATTGGCTTAACGTCCCATATCGCGGAGATCGCGACCTGAGTATTTTTATGCTGGCGTGTCGCGTGAATTAACAAAGCCCCCCCCCTTCCGAGGGGATCGTAGCCTGAGTACCTTAACGGTGACCGCGCCCTATTGATCGCTCAGGAGTGAACAAATATTCATGGCTAAGCCCCCCCTGCCGTTGATCGTAAAGTGGCGAGACCTCGCTCAAGAGGGTCGGTTCTACACCGACATCGCCAAGGATTTTCCGGACTATACCGCTAGTCAGATCCGCCACTATTGTCTAGGACACTCCGGTGCCAACGCTCCGGGTCCCATACAACGACGCCGGCGTTGGTCCGATAACCCCTGGCTCCAGGGGGAGAAGTCGCCCCACGCCCTCTTGGACGAGAAACAGGTCAGGAAAGTCCTGGACGACTGGGATGATGACAAGGGCTACTGGCGCAACGCCGCCGGACACTGGGCCAAGCTTCTCAAAGTCTCACCCAGTACGATTCTAGCGGCCCGACGTGGAGACACGTGGAAACACCTTAAGCACCCCAACGCCGGGCGTAAGAAGAAATAGGGCGATCCGTCACGTGGGCCCACCGGACGTCGGGTCGAAACGGACTACATACGGCGGCAATCTTCTTCGAGGCGACTTCTGGCCCTTTGCGGAGACTCGATATCTTCGTAGAAGTCGTCGAGGTATTCCACCGCGTCCCTTCCATTCCCCTCTTCCAACCCATCTTGGCCCGTGTAAAGAGCTTCGAGGTCGGTACGAATCTCTACGAACTGGGCGTAGACCACGGAGAAATCGAAATCCGGACGGCAGAAACCCCGGTAAATCCGCTGCCGGACGTTTCTGATCCGTAGGCGTCTATCGGGCCGAGCGTATCGGGCCGACACAAAACCCGTCCAGTCGAAGTCGTAGGGGACCGGGACATTAATACCCTCCGAATTCTGCAAAACCTCGGTGTTGTGGAAGCCCACCATCGACCAGTCGGTATTACCGACCATGTACTGGAAGACTGAGACGCGAACGGCCTGTTCGTTACCGAAGTCACGTGGATTAGCCTGTTGGATCTCCATGTACAGGGCCCCTAAGCGTTCCGCCATCGCCTCGACCTCTTCGATGAAGAACGCATAACGAACCACCGCGTCGTCGTCCCCGTCGGCATACGTGACGCGGGCCAACCTCACCCGAAAGCTCTCATCCGTGAGGAGATTGAAGGTACGGTAGACCAGATACTCCTCGATGACGTTCTGTTCGTCACTATCTCGGTCTCGGCAATGGCTGACCAGCTTGATCCCGTTCTGCCCATCGAAGACCGTTCCGCCCATGCGGGTCCTAGGAAAGTTGACCCTTAAGGGAGGGAATCGGCAGTTCGCGAGCCTAAAGTTCCCCCGCGTTCTCACCCGGATATCAATCGTGCGCGCAGCACCCTCATCGTCGGTCAGCCTCAGGATCGCGGGTCGGTATTCGCTGTCCTGCGTCCGGTCACCCCGAAGGGCTCCATAGTCGGTCTCGATCGTAAATTCGATCACTTCTTGGGAGGAGAACAGGGCCGGAGTCTCGCCTTCACCGGACACAGAAGCCTGTCCGGTCGCCCTCACCGGAGCGATCGAAAGGAGCGCCCCCGCACAACACAGAAGTACGAGATGGGCGTTTCTCAGGCCGGTTACCTCCGCTTGGTTCGATTCTTGAGCGACCGTAACTCGGCGGCCTGGACGTGGTCGCCACCCTCCTTGCGAATCGTGTCCAACATGAGGCCGGGCTTTACGCCGGGCTTGAGCCGGACCAGGTACTGGAGGGCGGACACTCCGTCATGACCCGGAATGATCTCGGCCAAACGCCACCGCACGGCCATGTCGTTGAGCGGACCCTCCACCACCCTCTGGGCCTCACCGGCGAACCTGGTATAGACAAGTAGGACCGAGTAGAGCTTCTTCTCCGTGTGAACGTCCGTCTCTTCGTCCAAGTATCGCTCGAGGCGAGCCACTCGGCCAACCATCTCCTGAAGATCCGACTGCGGCATAGCCGTGAGCAGCGCTTCGTCTCCGATCGAAAACGCGGTCCTCGCCGATCCCGGCCCGGCCAAAGTTTCTCCCAGCCCAAGGGGAGAGGTCCGGTGTAGCTGGTCCACATAGATGTTGCCGAACTTCATCTTCCACAGAATCAGATTGACGACATTAAATACCATCGACGCGAGCAGCGCGGTCCCGAGTCTCTGGCTCCCAGCCGCCAGGCCGACGCCGATCGCGAGAAAGACGTACACCGCATCCTTCGTGTCCTCCAGGGTCGTCCGGAACCGCACGGCCGCAACGATTCCGGCGAGGCTGAAGGCAAGGGCCACGCTGGTTTTGACAATGATGACGATCCCGGTCACCGCGACCGGTAGGATGATCAGGGTATGTACAACCGACTGGTCGTATCCACCCCTCCGTTTGATGATGATATACGTCCAAGCCACCGGAATCATGATGGCGAGTGCTCCAAGCAAGGAAAGGGCCTGGACTGCCAGGCCCATCCAACCTGGAACACCCACGTCTTCTTCCAACGGGACGCCTCCGAACGTCCTCGTGACTTCACCCGTAAAGGCCGCGTCACCACCGGCCTCGACGATCGCCTGGGTCAGCCAGGGGTACGCCCATAAGAGAGTCCCCGCGGCGCCAAAAAGAAGGGCGTAATAGACCACGATTCGAGTCAAGGTCCGTGCGAAGCCACCTGACCTTCCCGCCTCCGCGTTGGAAGCTCCCCGCTTCCCACTGTCCTTGCCCTCGGAAGCTCCCCCGTTTCCACTGGCCTCGCTCACAGCGCGTTCTCGCTTCCGAACTCGGCGAGCAGCTCGTCGTCGAGGTCATCGGCATACTCTGAGGTCCAGAGGATGAGGTCGATGAGCTCGCCCGGATCCAGGTCCTCGACGGGCCGCCCCGAGGTCAGAAAAACCACGCCGTCGGCGTCTATTGAAAACGCCGCTCGGCCGAGAGAGGCATGGTTCAGCTCGAGCAGGCGCTCATAGAAAGCTACACCAGCGGTTTCGGGAACCCTCATGAGTGAAAGGCGGACCACGACGAGGCTTTCGGCATGCTCAGGGTCGTTTACGACGCGCACCGAGCCGGTGGCCGAGCCCCGCTGGATTGGCTCCTCGAAGCCCGCGCCAAGCGTCTCGTCCTCCAGACCGTCGAGAATGCGGTCCACCAGGTCCATCAACGACGTGATTTTGGGCATGGGGCAACTTCGGGACAGCCGGAGTGTGTGGCAAGCTGCAAGCCGGCCCTACATTTCCTCCCACCAGGTACTGCCGACCGGCTCGAAGTGGCTCAAACGCTTGCCCGCCCGGAAAGCGTTACAGCGATGATAATCGACGTGCGTGCCGTCGTCGAGCGTGGTGCCGGTCCCGTTGCCGTCCAGGCCGCCCACGACCAGCCCGTCGATCCTGTAGTTGTTACTGGTAGTGGCGATGTGGCCGGCGAGCAGAATGCCATCCCACTGGAGTCCGGCGGCCCCGGTAAAGCTGCCGGTTACGATCAGGACGCCCGGGCGGTTGCACGAGGGGGACGAACTCAGGTTTCCGTTGAAGCGAGTCACGGTGAACGAGTCCACCGGCAGAGCGCAGGACGGCCACACATCCTCGTAGTCGACCTGAAAGTTGGTGTCGGTGAGGACGTCCCAGTCGATGCCAATCGCGTCGAGGGCCGCCGCCTCCGAACCGAGGTAAACGATTTCGGGGTTGGGTCCATCGATCGGATCTCCACTATCGATGGTCACCGAGCCGGGCGGCGTGCCCATCCGCACCGCGGTGATGTCTACAGACGCCTGCGGGCAACCGCCGCCCGCCCCTTCGTTGCCGTCTATATGGGCGTCGTCCTCGACGTAGAGAGTTCCGGTCACCAAGGTTAGCATCGCCACGTGGTTCATCGCGACCTCCCGCTTGACGGCGTACTGATAGACGGTTCGGCGCGCCGCGGATCCGGTGAAGGTCGGATCGGTGTACACCCCTTCGGACCGGAGCAAATAGAGCGTCTCAAAATCATCGATCTCGGCCACCAGCCGTGCGGTGACCACGGCGTCCCCACCCTCGATCGAATACGTGACGATATCCTGGTGAACGCCGATCTGCTTCCCGATGTAGGACCTCAGGCCGGCTCGGGCGATGGAGAGCGCAGTCTGTGTTTCTTTGGCGTGGACGGACAGCAGCGCCTCATTGAACACGATCTGGTAACCCGCAGCGCCCGCCACCCCAACACCAAAAAGGAGCAGGACCACCAGCGCGAGCACGAACCCGCCCCTGGGGTCGTCGATGACCTCGAGCCCGCCGTGGCCTGCGTCGCGCGGGCTCAATTGTTGTTCCTCAAAGGAATGCCGACGGTCCACTCATAGGAGTAGGACTCGATGCCCCCGATGGAGTCGGTGGCGATGGCGGATGCGATCACGCGAATGTTCTCGATACTGTCTATTGATGCACCCGTGATCGAGTTCTGGTAGATGCCCGTACTCGGTAGTCTGTACTGGAATTGCGTCGCGGGCATGATACCAGTCACAAACTCCCGAAGCGAGTCTCCGGATACTTTGCGGAAGACCGCCAACGTTCGCGGTTCGAGCTCCGATTGATCGATCTTGAACTCCACGTCCCGGTAGATCATGATGACCTCACCGAGTGTGGTGCCGCCGATCAGGAGGTGCCCGAAGTCCGCGATAGCCCCTACCGTGTCGGCACCGCTACTGGTCAGGCAATCGTTGGCGTCGACGCTGCCGGACGACACGAGGAGAGTGGACCAGGTGTCCGCCGTGTAGGTCCAATCTCCGTTGGCGTCCTGCATGGCGTATCCAGCGACCTCGTCTCCGTCGATCTCGGCGAGACCCGGCATGTACACGTGACCGTGACCCACGTCGGCTCGGCAGACCCCTCCCATCGCGATCGGAAGGTGCACTACGAAGCGTCGGCCCTCGGCCGTGGTGACCCCACCGCCCGCCACACCCCGGACTTCGGAGGCGATCAGGTCGGTCACCGCGCGGAGATTGTCTTGAACGCGAGTCCGTTGAACGACGAAGCGGTAGAAGTTGTTCTGCGTGAGGAAAACGGAGGACACCAAAGTCACGATCACTGAAGAAAGAGTGAGCGCCACAATGGCTTCGAGAAGGGTGAAACCGGCTCGGCGACCCCCTACCAGGAGCGGTCCACGAAGGCGGAACCGCTGAAGGATGGCCCTGAGCCACTCGAAGGGATGCCCGTTACCGATACGTGCCGGATGACCGCTGTCGAGTCGCTCACGGTCACCGACCAGGTATACGTCTCTCCGCGAATCGACGCCGAGGACGTGGTCGTACCGACCGTCAGGTTGGCGTAATCCACCAGCTCCAGGCTGTCCAACCGCTCCTGCCCTACGACGGCGAGCTGGGACCGCAGGGCCGCCGTCTCCATCTGCACGGACAGAGTGTTTGTCAGCAGCACGACCGCTAGCACGCCCATGCTGAAGATCACAAGGGCACCGATGACTTCGATCAGAGTGAAGCCGTCCGCCGAGAGACCCAGAGCCTTGTGACGTCTCGCACTCAACGCGCGTCGAGCCTCGAGGCTCCCATGACATTAAAGGATACATCGTATATCGTCTCTCCCGCGGCGAAGCTGGCGATCCCGAGGGAAGACCCCGAGCCACTCAGGTCACCCACGCCGCGAGCATCGAAGACCAAACTATCCCCTGTTAACTGAAGCTTTCCGTCTACATCGGCACCAGTATTGACGGATTCATTGCCCGCAAAGACGGCGGTATCGACTGGCTCGAGTTTGATTCAGGTGGCGATTCCGACGGTGAGGATTACGGCTTCGCCGAATTCTTCGAGAGCGTCGATCTACTCCTGATGGGCCGACACACGTTCGAGAAGTTGCTGACGTTCCAAGAGTGGCACTACGGGGACACGCGATTGACGGTCCTGAGCAGCACGCTGGGCCCCGATGCGATACCCGCACGCTTGGAGGGGAAGGTCAGCATCGCGTCGGGCAAGCCCGAGGAGATCCTCGAAGACCTCGCCGAGCAGGGTGTCCAGCACGTCTATGTCGATGGCGGGATCACGGTGCAGACCTTTCTCAACGCCGGTCTGATCGATGAGATCACTATCAGCCTCATTCCCGTCCTGATTGGCGACGGTATTCCACTCTTCGGTCCACTCAACAGCGACGTGCTCCTCCAGCACATTACGACCAAGTCCTTCCCATCGGGGCTCGTTCAAACGAAGTACAAGATCCTCGAAACCACTCCTACTTGAGTGACCCAACACGGAAGGATAGCCCGCGCTCAGCGCAGCGTCCGGTTGAAGAAATCGACGGTGCGCTGCCATGCCAACGTGGCCGCTGCTTCGTCGTAACGTGGTGTCGTGTCGTTGTGGAACCCGTGATTGGCGCCCTCGTACATGTGCATCGTGTACGTCTTGTCGTTGGCCCTTAGCGCGGCCTCATAGGCCGGCCATCCGGCGTTGATTCGCTCGTCCAGACCCGCGTAGTGGATGAGCAGGGGTGCGTTGATTCTGGGTACATCCTCTACCGCGGGCTGACCGCCGTAAAAGGGAACGGAGGCGCCCAGATCAGGGATGCGCACCGCCATCATGTTGCAGATCCCCCCACCGTAGCAAAAGCCCACCACGCCGACCGCTCCGCTGCATTCCTCGTGGGACTTCAAGAAGCCTCCGGCCGCGATGAAATCCTCCTGCATCTCCTCGCGATCTCGCTGGCCCTGAAGCGTACGACCGTCGTCATCGTTTCCGGGGTAGCCGCCGAGCGGTGTAAGCGCGTCGGGCGCGAATGCCAGGAATCCAGCAATCGCTGTACGGCGTGCGACGTCCTCGATGTGCAAGTTGAGGCCGCGATTCTCATGGACCACGACGACACCCGGAAGGTCGACGTTCGACCCCGCCGGTCGCACCAAGTATCCGCGCATCGTGCCGGCACCCCGCGGTGAAGAGTACTCGACGTACTCTCCGCTCACCTGCGCATCGTCACTCCTCACTTGCTGCAGTTCGTCGTACTTAGGGCTCAGGGCCTCCAACAAGGCGGTGGCGGAAACACCCCCTACGGCGAAGGATCCCGCTCCCTCGAGAAATTCACGGCGGTCGATCAAACCGTGAACGTATCGGTCGAACAGATCGAGAAGTCCCTGATCGAAGTCGCTTGCCTGTTTACGTGTCATGTCGGTCCTCACTTTTTGTTCCGCGGACGGATCTCAGGCTCGCCGCGATTCACGGCGGTCGCCCCGGGGCTGGGTCTGGCCGCCGTAAAGTAGATGGGAAGGCCGGAGGGAGCCACTCGCCATTCGCCCATCCAGCTATCGCGTGTGGTTGATCCACACCTCCGCTACCAAGAGGTTGATGCCGAAGCCCAGCCAGAAGGAGGCACCGAAGACGTCCTCGAGTCCGAGTCCCGACAGCGCCGGGAGCAGCGTAAGGAAGACCCGGACGGTCGCGGTACCCGTGGCCAAGGCGAACGTTCGGATCATCCACTCGCGATGGAGGGCTACCTCTTTCTTCCGGATATGACGAAGCGCCTTCGTCAGTGAAAAGAGAAAGATTGCGGCGAAGAAGACCGTTGCCGCCTGAGTGCTGATGCCGCCGAAGGCGGGAAAGCGGAAATTGGCGACCAGGGCGAACAGGCCGCTTGTTGCGGCACAGATGGCGAGGATGCGCCCGAGGCCGCGGTGAAGGCCGATTCGCCGCTTCCGAATCCGGGCGACGAACTGCAGGGGAGCCAGTGTGAGAAACAGCAGCCCTGGAACGATGTGGAGGAGCGTGATCCACGGGTGCTGGACATAACGAATGTCCACCACATCCGTCGAGGGGGGATCCTGAGTCAAGTCAGCCAGACGAGAGGCCCCCTCAGCAAGGAGGAGCATCGCCGAGAGCACGATCGCGACCCATCCTAGAACTCTGATGATCGACGTCGTTCTGGTTGCTGTGTTGGAGACCATGACCCCTGTGACGGATCGGTGGAGTCCAGAGCGCCGCACTTCATGCGCCAGCTCGGACGCCCCCCAGACTAGGCGACCGTTCTGAGCCGCACCACCCCGGCGAGCCGTTTATCGTGAGAGCTACGTAAGCTACGCTCGCGTCTCCCTCATGACCCCCCCATGCCGAAGAGCCCGGGTTTGCGAGATCCGCACTCCGCACGGTAGCCTGATCCGATCGTCTGACCCTAATCGGAGTTTGTCCCAGTCCGAGGTTATCATGACTGCGAATACAGCCCGCCGGCTTAGAACCGCCATCCTGATCATGATGGTCTGCATTCCCGTCTCCCTCAGTTACGAGTTCATCGACACGGGGATCGTTTCGGTCATCGGTCTCGTCATCGGGATCGCCCTCGCCATGCCTCTGGCCCTGTTGGAGGAGTCCAAGTTCGACGAAGCCATGAGACGTCTGCCGTTCTTGGTGGCTCTCTTTGCGAAGTCCCTCACGTACGTCGGATGCGTCGTCGTCGTATTCCAGTCGATCGGCCTCACCTACGGTTTGATGGCGGGCCTGACGATGGAGGACTTCTGGGCGTCATTCACCGAGCCGAACTTCTACCTCCAAGTGGGAGCCGGCTTCGTTCTCTACGTGGTCATCGTGTTCTTCCGGCAACTCGATCGGCTCTTCGGTCCCGGCGTGCTGCTGCGCTACCTGCTGGGCCGATATCACCAGCCTCGCCGAGAGGCCCGCATCTTCATGTTCCTCGACATCAAATCCTCGACGTCGCTCGCCGAACAACTGGGCCACGAGACGTACTTCGCTTTCATCAACGAGTTCTTCAGGGACATCTCCGGACCGGTCCTCGATAATGCCGGTGAGATCTACGAGTACGTGGGAGACGAGGTCGTCCTCACCTGGAGGGAGGAGCGGGGCATCAAGGATGTGAACTGCCTCCAAGTGTTCTTCGATATCGATTCGATCATCGAAAAGAAGAGGCAACGTTACCTGGACCGATTCGGTGTGGTGCCGGAGTACAAGGCCGGGGTGCACGTGGGGGAAGTGATGACTGCCGAGATCGGAGATCTGAAGAGGGGGCTGGTCTTCAACGGTGACGTGCTCAACACCGGCGCCCGGATTCAAGGTGAGTGTGCCCGGCTCCAGAGGCGTCTGGTGGCTTCCGCCGATCTCTTCGCACGCCTGACGTTGCCGGACGGATGGACGGCCGAGGAGATGGGCTCCGTGGCGCTGCGTGGGAAGTCAGAGCCGTTAGAGTTGGTGGCGTTCGCGTGACGGGAGCCTCACGGGACTTAGGCGCATGTTTCCCGGAGCCCGTCGATGCCATCGTCAATGCGGCCAACGCCAGGGCGGCGTCAGAGCCGGGACGGGTTCGGAGACTGGAGGATCTCAGATCCGGCTGGTGTGCCGACCGCAGGCGCAGTACCCTCTTGTCAGGGAAGCCCCTTGAAGGTCCTATCCGTTCACGTAGAATCGGAGCCGGCGGCGGAGTGAGCCACCGCCCCCGAGAAGATCCCTGTCAGCGAGGAGGTACTCATGTGCGATGACCGAACCGATACCGACAACACCGAGTATTTCCGTAAGACGAAAATGACACGGCGGCGGTTTGGAGCCGTGTCGGCGGGAGCCGGGTTGGCGATGCTCTTGCCGCGGGCCGCGAATGCCCAGGCCGTGTCGGAAGCCGACATCGACGTCACCACCCCCGATGGTGTGGCGGATTGCTACTTCGTGCATCCTGCGAGTGGGGCTCATCCGGGCGTCCTGATCTGGCCCGATGCATTTGGCTTGCGGCCCGCCAAGAAACAGATGGGCAGGCGGCTCGCAGAATCGGGCTACTCGGTCTTGGTGGTCAACCAGTACTACCGGACGCAGCGGGCACCGATCGTCGACACCACGAATTTCGCCGAAGTGCGTGCCACGCTCGCGCCGCTGATGGGGTCGCTGAATGCGGGCACCCAGACGAGGGACGCGAGGGCGTTCGTCAGCTTCCTTGATAGGCAGCCAGCGGTGGACCGGAACCGGAAGATGGGGACGATGGGATACTGCATGGGCGGACCGTTCACGATGCGGACCGCCGCCGCACTCCCAGATCGCATCGGTGCCGCCGCGTCGTTCCACGGCGGCGGACTGGTGACGGATCAAGCCGATAGCCCGCATCTCCTAGTGCCCGAGATAACGGCGCAGTATCTGTTCGCGATCGCGGAGAACGACGACAACAACCAGCCAGAAGCCAAGGATGTGCTTCGCGACGCGTTCTCGCAGGCGGGCCTGCGAGCGGAGATCGAGGTGTACGCCGGCGCCATGCACGGATGGTGCCCGCCCGATTCGACAGTATATCACGAGGCTCAAGCGGAGCGGGCCTGGAGCCGTCTACTGGCTCTGTTCGAAAACGCACTCGCGTAGCACTCGTCCGGGGTCGCGTGTCGACGTCCCGGGTTGACCAGGAGGCATGAGGAGCCTCGAGAGGTTCGGGAGAGGTATGGGTGCACGTTCTGACTGAGCGCAAAGCCATGACTGCCCCACGCCTCTAACGATAGTCCGGATTAGCAAAATCGGCCCTGCACCCTGCCTCCCACGCCGAGCGCTGATTGCCATGAGCTGGAATCCCACCGGCGTCTTTGATCATGCGCGCCATGTGCAGCAGATTCCACGTCATGAAGGTGGTGTTGCGATTAGTGAAATCGTTTTCCGGCCCGCCGGACTCCGCGTCGAGGTACGAACCGCCGGGGCCTGCTTCACCGAGCCAAGCCGCGTCAGCCTGGGGCGGGATGACGTAACCAAGGTGTTGCAGCGAGTACAGAATATTCATAGAACAATGTTTGGCGCCGTCCTCGTTGCCTGTGATCAAACTGCCGCCTACGCGACCGTAGTAGGCGTACTGCCCGTCGCTGTTGAGCTGCCCGGAGGCTGCGTACAGTCGTTCAATCACTTTGGTACAAACCGATGTCTTCTCGCCCAGCCAGATGGATGACGTAACGACGAGGATCTCGGACTTCATCACCTTCTCGAGAATGCCGGGCCAGTCATCGTTTTCCCACCCATGTTCGGTCATATCCGGCCAGACGCCGTAGGCGATGTCATGATCCACCGCCCGAACCACGTCTACCGATACGCCGTTTTTCTCGAGGATCGCCGCGGACATATCGATTAGCCCCTGCGTATGCGAGAGCTCTGGTGAGCGCTTCAACGTGCAGTTGATGAACAACGCGTTCAGGTCCGAGAAGTCCCATTTGCTGGCCGAGCACATTTCCAGTTGTTTGTCGTTCAAGGATGCCATTTCCATGCTCCGATGGTTACGCGGGCGTTCTGGGCGAAGGGCGAACTTGCCGGGATGGAGTTGGCCGTGACAAGCTGTAGACGATGCGGGACCTCTAACTGGGTGTTCCCTTCAAGGAGAACACCATAATCCACCAGCAAAGAGAATTCTCATGATCAAACCAAGCCAGGGTCTATGTTGGGGGATTGTTAGTTTCCTTCTCCTTTTTAGTTCATCAGCATACGCGCAAACCTACCGGGTATTACTAACCAATGATGACGGTATTGAATCACCGCTACTGGCTGCGCTAAAGGTAGAACTACAAGCACTGCCTGGAGTGGAACTGACTGTATCAGCACCCCATGAAAACCAGTCTGGCAGTAGCCAGTCAACAGCGGGTCTGGAAGTTATGGTTGAGAGGATCTATCAGAACGGAAATCTGTTCGGCTACGCTGTTCATGGTACGCCTGCAGACGCGGTGCGATTTGGATTAATAATGCTGAGTAACGGCAACGACTTTGACTTGGTCGTTTCTGGAATAAACCGAGGCTCTAATGTGGGTGACGTGTCCCACTCTTCGGGAACAGTAGGAGCGGCAATGCAAGCGCAATTTCAGGGCATTCCTTCAATAGCGGTCTCCCAGGATGTGGGAGACGTCGACACCGTGGCTTCGGCAAGATTTACCGCAAGACTGGTGCAAAAATACCAACGAGAAGGTGCACCACGCGGAGTCGTATTATCGATTAACATCCCAAGTGGCGAACTGAAGGGCGTGCAAGTCAGACCCATGGGAGATTCCTACCTGGGCACTGCCGGATACGAACTGCAAAGTGAATCTGGAAACAGCTCTACTTACGAACGTCAGCGGATAAACGTGCAATCTACAGATTCAACCACAGATACCTACTCTTACCAAAACGGTTTTGTGACCATAACTCCGTTGAAATTTGATTGGACTGAGCACGACCTCATAAGTGAGGTGGAGTCATGGAATTTACAATTGAATTGAAGCCGCTCGGTGGAGGCGTTTCTCCAGATCGGCAACATAGGTTCCACTACACCTTACGGGGTCGCGTCCAAGAGTCGTCGGAGCTCGACCTTCATCTCCTCGAGAATCGCGGAGTAATCCGGATCGTCGATCACATTGTCCAACTCGAAGGGGTCGGTCTCGAGATCGTACAGTTCGTCCATCCCTTCCAGCTCGAGGTAGTCGATGTACTTGTACCGGTCCGTCCGAACCGCCTTGTAGCCCATGGTGACGATTCGCCGAAAGACTGTGTCGGAGTAGTACTCCACCAGGATCGAGCTCCGCCAATCCGCCGGTGATTCGCCGCGGAGAAGCGGCACGAGTGAGAGCCCGTGAAGGGGTCGGACCGGCTGTGAGCCTCCCAGCTCCAGCAGGGTCGGGGCCACATCGATATTCATGACCAGGGGCTCCGGCGTGATGCCACCCTGGATCAACGGCGGGTAGCGAACCATGAGCGGTATTCTCGAACTCTCCTCGTAGGCAAGCCGCCGCTCGCCGCCGAGCCCGTGTTCGCCGTAGAAGTAGCCGTGGTCGCCGGCCAGCACGATGATCGTGTTGTCGAGCTCCCCCATCGCGTCCAGCGTCTCGAGGAGCCGGCCCGTGGAGTCGTCGACCCCGAGAAGCATCTCGAGCCGACCCCGCACCGTGTTGTCACCTGTTCCACCACCCGGACGAAGCGGTGGCAGGTTTCCGATCTGGCGCTGGAGAGCGGGCTTGCCTCGGATCGGTTGCGTCGCGTTGAATCGTCGTTGGATCACCTGGTCGGCGTAGCGGCCCCGATGGCGCTCCGCTGCAACGAATCCCCTGGGCTGCCCAGCGAGCGAGCTCGAGCTGCCGTCGTCCGCCTGGAAGATGTTCGGATGGAGCGCCTTGTGTGACAGATAGAGGGCGAACGGTGCTGTGCGCTCCTGTTCGATGAAGTCGATCGAGAAGTCCGTCAGCAGGTCCGTCACATACCCGGTCGTGGGGGTGCGCACCCCATCGATGTTCAGGACCGGGTCCACTGCCTCACCCTGGCCCCGCATCCCCACCCAGCGATCGAACCCCGGACGTGGGCTATCGTCGTTGCCCATATGCCACTTGCCGATGAACGCCGTCTCGTAGCCGTCCGCGTTGAGTGCCCTGGGGAACGTCGGGAGCTGGTGACTCGTTTCGTTGCGGGCGAGGTTGTCCTCGATCCCGTTGGTATGCGCATACAGGCCCGTGAGGAACGAGGCCCGGCTCGGCGAGCACAGCGGCGTGCTCGCGAACGCGTTGAGGAAGCGGGCACCCTCGTACGCGATCCGATCGATGTTGGGTGTCTCCACGAACGGATGTCCACCCGCCCCGAAGTCGTCCCACCGGAGGTCGTCGACCAGAATGACGATCATGTTGGGACGCGTACCCGTGTCGTCCATGCATCCAGCGAGAGCGATCACTGATAGCACACACGCCCAAAGCGTCGGTCTCGCGGCAGCTCGGGCCGCTGAGAACCAAGTAGCCATTGCGTATCCTCCTGACGAATCGGACCGAGGAGTGTTCAGATCGCGGTCGGAGCTGCGACCAGCGGATCGCGAACACGAAAGAATGGGAGGCGGGACTGTTCTTGGCAAACTCCGGTCAGACGAGACCGAGCTCGGATTTGAGCTCCGGTTGCCTTCGGCAATCCGGACCACGTTACCCTCCACGCAAGAGCATGAGGTCCGCCAGCTCCTGAGTGGCCCGGGCATCGTCGGGGGCCATGTCCACCCACATCTCGGCGTACCGAATCGCCTCGTCGAGGTCGCCCGCGTTCCGATTGAAGCTCAGTAGGGCGGCGAGAATCGCCAGATCGTACGGATGCGCCGTAAGCGACTCTTCCAGGAAGGTGATGGCGGCCTCGACCTGGCCTCCGGAGTGCAGTGCCACGCCGTAGACGTAGGCGAATCGGGCGTTCTGCGGATCAGCGCCGGTGGCCCGTTGGAGCTCGACCAACGCCTCGTCCATGCGCCCTTGGCGCACGAGCGCCAACCCCAGCACATGACGGGCGGCCCCGTTGTCGTCGTTACGGGCGGCACCCTCGCGTAGCAGTCTCTCCCCCTCGACCTCGCGTCCCTGGGCTCTCATGAGGTCGGCGAGATTCACGTAGGCGGGCACGAAGGCCGAATCCACGCGCAATGCAGTCTCGAACGCGGCCTGGGCCCCCACCAGGTCGCCCCGGGCAGTGTGTAGGATCCCCGTGTTGAGATGGGCCTCAGGGCGATCGGCATTGATGAGCTGGGAGCCGATGTACTCACTCGTTACGTTGTCCAGAAGAGGTGATTGGGGCATCAGCGCACGGGGCACGGAGGCCAGCGCCCGCGCCGCCTCGGTGCGCACGAGCTTCGTGGAATCCTCGAGCATCCGGTACACTGTCCGGTAGCGCTCCTCCGGAGGGATCGTCTCGGACGCCCTCACCGCTCCGAAACGCACGAGCGGATCCGGGTCGAGCAACGCCTGCTCCACCACCCCTGCAGCGGAGCCGGCATACGTCCGTAGCAGCTCGAGGGCCGTGGCGCGGACGATCCCCGGCTGGCTCGGGTCCAAAGCCAAGTCAGCCAGCTCCCGGGCCGCCGTGGGAACGCCCTGTCGACCCCGGGCGAGCACCTCGCCGTAGTGCGGGGGACGCTCAGCGCCGTACCAGCGTGTCACCGCGTCCGCTGCCCAGGTGGCGGGGCGGTCCCCGTGGCACTGCGTGCAGGCGTTGGGTGTGCCAAGCGTGACGGTCAGATCGGGCCGTGGCACCCGTATGCTGTGGTCCCGGCGAAGGTCTACACCCATATAGGTCTGGGTCGGCATGTGACACGACACACACTCCGCCCCCGACGTGCCCAGCTCGTGATAGTGGTGCGTGGGTGAATCGTACGTGGTACCGAGATGGCAGGAGCTGCAGAGCCCGTTGCCGGTGGCGCGGAGTCGGGCACTGTGGGGGTCGTGGCAATCGCTGCATGTGACGCCCGCGGCGTACATCGCACTTTGCCGGAATGACCCGTACACGTACACCTCGTCCTGTATCTGACCATCACTGTGGTACAGGCCCTCTTCGAGTAGGGCGGGACGCAGCGTATTCAGCGGCGATCCACCGGCCGGGTCGTCTTCATCGATCAGCTGTCGGCGGGAATGACACGGTGCGCACGTGGCGAGCTCCTCCCGAGAGGTACGAACCGATGTTCGCGTGGCGATTCGCTCGCCTGGGCGGATGACCCACGCACCGTCGTCACGGTCGGGCAGGTCCACGACCAGGCCAACTGCGCTCGCCCGCCCGCCGGCTCCCCCCACAGTCGGCCCGCCGGCCCGCTCACCGGTCAGCCCGCCCGCCTGGCTGCCGACACCTCCCGCGCTCGAATTCGCCCAGTCGACGTGGGCCGAGGCAGGACCGTGGCATGCCTCACAGGACACGTCGAGATCGCTCCACGTGGTAGTGTAGCTGCCCAACTCCGCGTCGTAGTTCTTCTGCAGGTTGGTCGAATGGCACTCGGCGCACTGATAGTTCCAGCGCTGTTCCGGGCCGGTCCAGTGAAAGGGGTGGTCCGGCGTGACGTCCTCGTCCGGATAGAGGTGGTACCAGCGCTGACCGCCCTCGGAGCGGAGCCGCGCATCCCAAGCGACGCCTAGCGTCTGGAGCTTGCCGCCGGGAAACTGAATGAGGTACTGCTGGAGGGGGAAAGCGCCGAACGTATAGGCGATCTGATAGTCGTGCAGCTCCCCGTCCTGGCCCTCCGTCCTGACGAAGAACGCCTCGTCTCTCCTGAAGAACGTGGAAGAACGACCGTAGTACGCGAAGGTGACACCCGAGAAGTCACCCAGGACCGTCTCCTCATTGGGCACCTGCATGGCCAGGTCATGGTGGGACCCCGTCCAGGCGCTGGACTGTTCTTGGTGACAGGCGAAGCAGGTGTCGCCGCCGACGTATGATGACCGGCCGATCGACCCTCCCTCGCCGCACCCTATCGAGAGGAAGGTGGAAACCACGCAGGATGTGAGGACTGCCCCCGGAACTCGCTTAGCGTGTTTCGGTAGCCCCGTTCTCCAACAGAAACTCGATAACAGAATCGTACCGTCGCGCTCTTGCCTCATAAAGTGCCGTGCGCCCCTGGACGTTGGCGGCATTAACATCGATACCGAGCTCAACTAAAAGTTGCACGGTCTCCAACCTTAGGGCGTCGTCCTCGCCGGGATCCGGTCGAGCAAAACGGTCAACACCACGAGGACGGTTACTCATACCGACCGCAGCGATCAGCGCAGTCGTATTGCCATCCGTACGGAGGAAATTTGAGTAACCCGAACCCACGTCCCAATATTCAAAGTAGTGCTCGAAGAGCGGGTCGGCGCCGTGCGCGGCGAGGAGGCGCATTGTCTCGGGTTGGTTGAAACGTGCGGCCAGCCAAAACGGGGTCGCCCCGATGTACATCGTATGTATATAAAAGTCTTCTGAATCCCGGCGCGTGGACGTACCCGACAAGACTGGGGCGTTTGGGTCTGCACCGTGGGCAAGCAGAGCGCGCACGGCTCTCTCATTTCGGCGTAGAATCGCCGCATGCAACGCGGTATAGCCGGCGCCGGCCGCGTTCGGATCAGCGCCGGTCTCGAGTAGAAGTTCAACAATGTCTGCATGTCCGGCGTGGGCAGCAAGGACCGTGGCGCTCACACCCGACGCACTTTGGTCACCCACGTCCGCACCGGCAGCTAGGAGAAGTTCCGCCGACGCTAGGTCGCCCACTCGCACCGCGAACAGTAATGCCGTGTAGCCGCCCTCGTCGACCCAAAAGTCGTTGCTGATATGGGTGTGCTGCCGGGTCTCGCTTCTCCGAAGTGCCCGTCGGACCTCGGAGCGGGCATGGACATCCGCGCCGTTCGCGAGTAACGCCTCGACGACAGCATCGTGCTGCTGATTCGCCGCCCACATGAGGGCGGTTTGGCCGCGCGTAGCGCTCCGCCCAGGGTCAGCGCCGCTGGCGAGCAATTGTTCGACGACGTCGCCATTGCCCACCCGGGCGGCCCGCATCAGAACTGTCTCGCCATCTATGAGCGCCGCGTTTGGATTCGCTCGAGCTCCCAACAGCTCTCGGACGACGGCGGCACTTCCGTTCTGGGCCGCTAGCCAGAGCGGTGTGGCCCCCAGATCGTTCGCAGCGCTCACTTCGGCGCCAGCACGAATCAGCAGCGCAACACTTTCAAGATCATCCCAGTAGCTCGCCCAATGAAGGGCAGTCGCGCCATCTCCCTGAGAGGCATTGACATCCGCACCGTCCTCGAGCAAAACCCTCAAACCATCCCAGTCTTGGTTCCTCGCCGCGTCAAGCAGCGTCGTTGGTGGAGCACCGCCACGGGCGGCGATGAGGCTCACAGCCAACCCCAGCGATATCAACCACTTTCCTCTGATTGTCATCCCCATTGTTCCTCGCCTCTCTTGCGACCTTTCGTCTACGTCGTGGAAAGCGGCTCCTTACACCTCGGAAAGCGTACTGAGCGGGAGCGGTCCGGTGCTAGCGCCAATCCGGTCGATCTGCATGTCGAACTTATCCATCAGCGTAACCAGCAGATTGGCCATCGTCGGCTGGTCGTCATACTCCAGATGCCGACCTCCATTCAGCCGCCCCGCCCCGCCGCCAACCAACATGATGGGCAGGCCCCTCCCCGAGTGCACCGTGCTGTTGGAAAGTCCCGCACCATACAAGATGATCATGTGGTCCAAGAGTGAGCCATCGCCGTCAGGCGTCGCGCGGAGTTTGGCCAGGTACTTGGAGAATAGCTCCACATGATAACGATTGATCTGGGACATCAGCGCGACGCGGTCCGGGTCATTGCTGTGGTGAGACAGCGGATGATGCGCGACCGGGACACCGGCCTGCGGGTACGTACGTGCGCTCTGCTCCTTGCCCATCATGAACGTGATGACGCGCGTCAGGTCAGTCTCGAGCGCCAGCAGTTGCAGGTCCTGCATTAGGTCCACGTACTCTTCGAAATCACTTGGTACGCCCTGAGGCTGCTCCAAGGTCGGCAACTCGATATCCAGCTGGCTCTCGGCCACCTGAATCCGTTGTTCAACGCCCCGAACCGCCTCCGTGTACTGCTCTACCCTGACCCGGTCCTGGGACCCGAGCCGCCTGTTGAGGCCGGCCAAGTCGGCTAGCACGGCGTCAAGAACGCTCTGTTGCTGCTTCAGCCGCGCTTCCCGCGCCCCCCGCTCGGTGCTACCGCTGTCGCCAAACAATCTCTCAAATACCGCCCGGGGATTATACTCCACTGGCAACGGTTCCCTAGCCGCTCTCCACGAAAGCGTGTGCGTGTAAACGCAGCTCCGGTTCTCTGAGCAGGACCCCGCATTGTTAGGAGCATCCAGGGATAGTTCCAGCGATGGCACTTGCGTCTCGCTGCCGTGTTCCCTCGCGAGCAGCTGGTCCATGGACACACCGGCCACAATGTCCACCTCATTCCGGCCCCCTCGCGCTACGCCCGTCAGAAAGGACCCGGACGCGCCCGTATGGCCCCCAGACCAGCTCGTCGAGACGCCGGATAACACGAGCGTCTGATCGCGGAAAGGGGCCAGCGGCTCCAGAATCGGTGAGAGCTCGAAGTCGCGCCCTACTCCCACCGGGCTCCAATACGGCATCGCCATGCCGTTCGGCACATAGACTGCTTGGAATCGGCGCACGGGCTCGGCGGCGTTACGCCCGTACAACGATGCAGGGACCATGGCATCCAACCATGGTAACGCCACCGTCGCACCGAGACCTCGCAAGAGTTTCCGCCGCGAAATCGCTTTGCCCGTGATAAAGTTCATGTTCCGACTCCTCTCAAGGTGAAGGGCTGTACGCGTGCCCGCACGCACCCCAAACTCAGTTACTCATTCTCATTAGAAAGGCGGGACTCTGGACGATCCCGACGATAACGGACGACCAGCTATAGTCATCGGCCGCCGCCTCCCGCACGATCTGGCGGACCGCAGGTTGATCATAGTAGTCGAGCCTTCGGCCGAGAGCGTAGGCCAAGAGTTTCTCCGTCACAACGCTGACGAAACGTTCGGACTGGAGGCTCTCCCGCAGGCCCGTAAACCCGTGGAGTTCGGCACCGCTCGGCATCGCCCCCTCCGTATAGACCGGATTGCCCGCTTTATCCACAGTTCGCCAGCCGCCTATGACATCAAAACTCTCTAGCGCGAACCCCAGAGGGTCGATGAGCGAATGACAACTGGAACAAACAGGGTCGGTTCGGTGCTGCTCCAGCCGGTCGCGTATTGATGTCGGTACGGCGCCCGGCTCGGTCTCCGATAGGTTGGTGTCGACGTTGGGCGGGGGTGGTGGTGGGGGCGAACCAAGAATGTTGTCTAGCAGCCATTTGCCCCGCAACACGGGAGACGTCCGGTCCGGGTACGACGATATGGCCAAGATCGATCCTTGCCCGAGCAGCCCGCCTCGTTGCTCCATGTTCGGTATCGTCACTCGCCGGAAGCGGCTACCGTCAACCCCGGGAATCCCATAATGGCGGGCCAGGCGCTCGTTGACATACGTATAGTCGGCGTTAATGAGGTCCAGGACGCTACGATCCTCACGGAGCAGACTGGCCAGAAACAGCTCCGTCTCACGCTGGAAGCCCTCGAGGAGATTTACGTCGTAGTTGGGATACACCAGCGGATCCACGACCACCTCCCGCACGCGGCGCAGGTTCAACCACTGACCGGCGAAATCCGTCACGAGCGCGTCGATGGCGCGGGGGTCCGTCAGCATCCGCCTAGCCTCTTGCTCCACGATCTCCGGATCGGTCAGCTCTCCACGCTCCGCCAGCTCGAGCAGGTTCTCGTCAGGGATGCTGCTCCACAGGAAGAACGACAGGCGCGACGCCAGCTCCAAGTCGCTAAGCCGGTAAGCCTCCCCCGGAGCAACTCCAGGCGGGTCGTCATAAACGCGGAACAGGAATGATGGCGAGACAAGCATATACTCGAGCGCCGACTGGATCCCTTCGTCAAAGCTGCCGCCGTCCTGCAGCCGGCTATCGACGAACCCGAGAAGCGTCTGCACCTCCTGTTCCGTCACAGGCCGGCGGTAGGCGCTCCGGGCCATCCGCGATAGGATCCGCCTCGCGCACGGAACCTCGTCCGCGACCACCTCGGGCTCACACGCAAAAATTTCTCGGCGGCTCGGGGTGTCCTTCGCCAACCCTGCTATATTGTACGGTCCTCCGATCTCCACAACTTGCACCGCCGCGCGGTCCCAATATATCTCGTCATTCGAGATGAGCCTCCCCCTTTGCTGCGGTTGCGGCACACCGTCCGGCTCCCACCACTGCTTGAGGAAACTCACGCCAATAACATGCGGTCCCGCTTCGATCGGCACGCGAACCTCCAGGCCGACGTCCGGCCTGGTCATGTGCACCTCCCACTCGGGATCGCCGTCTTTGGCGGGACCCGCGAAACCGACAGGAGCTGGCCTGCCCGGCGCATCCCCTCCGAGGGTGAATCGCTTCACCAGCCGACCGTCGACGCGGATATCGAGCTGCTGCGGCCAGCCCATGCCCATGATGTACTCCTGCCAGTTGCGTCGGGGCTGAACCTTGATGACGTACTCCGCATCCGCCTGAGAATCAAAGGGGATCGCAACTCCTCCACGAGATCCAAAAGGCAGATCCTCGCTCCGCCGCTGGTCCTGCACCATGTGCAGGGGAACCTCGAACCGCTGGACCGTCGGCCTCGGGGGCAGCCCCACCGCCATACGCGTCACCATGCGGGCCACGGACATGTGTCGTTCCTGGTGCGTCCGCGTGAACGACAGGACATCCGCAAAGTTGTCGAAACTACCATCCGCGGTCTCGTCGCCGGGCAGTAGCGATCTTACCTCAGGCTCGATCGCAAACAGATCGCGAATCGCATTCTCATATTCCGTCACGTTCAGCCTGTGGACCGTACCGACTCTCCCTGGATTCGGACTCGTCGCCCATGGGCGGTCGATTTCCTCCTCCAGCCAACTCGCCACCGCATCATAATCGCCCTCATCGGGCCGGCGAGCCCCGCCCGGCGGCATCGTGCGCGTGCGAAGTTTGCGGATCACCTTCTCCCACACCTCCGCGTCCTCGCTCGGCACCGCGAGGTCCAGCATTTCGAGCGCGAGCCCGGCAGTATTCAGGGTCTGGTTGTGGCACACCATACAATACTGACGCAGGATCGGCTCGACATCGTCAGGATCATCAGGGGACAGCGTCTGACGGGCTGTGGCTGCATGCAAGTCCGTCTGCCCGGGCGGCGTCAGGACGCTGACCAGGGGCGCGCCGAACCCGCCGACTCCGCCCACCAGAAGGAGCGCCCCCAAGGGTGCATGGCCCGACGTTCGCCACGGGAGCGCCCGCCGTTTCCGAATCAGCAAACTAGTGATGCGCGATGCGCTTCTTCTAAACATCCGTCCCCCCCTGACGTTATGCGGATCCCCAGCACCTTCCCGTCCTGCAGCGGTACGCATGTGAAAGCCCCCTCGTTCTTCCGCACCCGACACACTTGCAAGACTGCGCAGTGCCTTTCGCTCTGTCAAGTTGGGTTCTGACGGACGCCGTATTCGCCAACTTGGCGCAGTTCGCGATGCGGCTACCCCTGCATCACCCGTTCGTGTAGAGCTTCGACGGGGGCTGGATTGTTCTAGGTGACAGGCGACACAGGTGTCCCCGCCGACGTATGACGGCTGGCCGATCGACCCTCCCTCGCCGCACGCTAGCGAGAGGAAGGTGGAAACCACGCAGGATGTGAGGACAGCCCCCCGAACTCGTTTATTGTGCTGCGGTAGCCCCGTTCTCCAACAGAAACTCGACAACAGAATCGTACCCTCGCGCCATTGCCTCATCAAGTGCCGTACGCCCCTGGGCGTTGGCGGCGTTGACATCGACACCCAGCTCAACGCAAAGTTGTACGGTCTCCAACCTTAGGGTGTCGTCCTCGCGGGGATCCGGTCGAGCAAAACGTTCGACACGACGAGTCAAGCCGATCGCAGCAATCAGCGCAGTCGTATTGCCCGCCGTGTAGAGGTAATTTTCGTAATTCTGCCCAGGCACACCCACCTCCCAATATTCAATGTAGTGCTCGAAGAGCGGGTCGGCGTCGTGCGCGGCGAGGAGGCGTATGATTTCGGGTTGGTTGAAACGTGCAGCCAGCCAAAACGGCGTCGCCCCGATGTAACTTGTATGTATATAAAAGTCTCCTGAATTCCGGCGCACGGGGGTACCCGACAGGACTGGGGCGTTTGGGTCTGCACCGCGGGCAAGCAGAGCGCGCACGGCTCTCTCATTTCCCTGCAGAATCGCCGCATGCAACGCGGTATAGCCGGCGCCGGCCGCGTTCGGATCAGCGCCGTTCTCAAGTAGAAGTTCAACCATGTCCGCATGTCCGGCGTGGGCAGCAAGGACCGTGGCGCTGACACCCGACGCACCTTGGTCATCCACGTCCGCACCGGTAGCCAGGAGATGCTTTGCCGACGCGAGGTCGCCCACTCGCACCGCGAACAGGAATGCCGTGTATCCGCCCTGGTCGACCCAAAAGTCGTTGGTGATATGGCTGTGCTGCCGGATCTCGCTTCTCCGAAGTTCCCGTCGGACCTCGGAGCGGGCATGGACATCCGCGCCGTTCGCGAGTAGCGCCTCGACGACAGCATCGTTCTGCTGATTCGCCGCCCACATGAGCGCGGTTTGGCCGCGCGTAGCGCTCCGCCCAGGGTCAGCGCCGTTGGCGAGCAATTGTTCGACGACATCGCCATTGCCCACCCGGGCGGCCCGCATCAGAACTGTCTCGCCATCCATGAGCGCCGCGTTTGGATTCGCTCGAGCTCCCAACAGCTCTCGGACGACGGCGCCACTTCCGTTCTCGGCCGATAGCCAGAGCGGTGTGACCCCCAGATCGTTCGCAGCGTTCACGTCGGCACCAGCACGAATCAGCAGCGCAACACTTCCAAGATCATCCCAGTAGCTCGCCCAATGAAGGGCAGTCGCGCCATCTCCCTGAGAGGCATTGACATCCGCACCGTCCTCGAGCAAAACCCTCAAACCATCCCAGTCTTGGTTCCTCGCCGCGTCAAGCAGCGTCGCTGTTGGAGGAGCACCGCCACGGGCAGCGATGAGGCTCACGGCCAACCCCAGCGGTATCAACCACTTTCCTCTGATTGTCATCCCCATTGTCCCTCGCCTCTCTTTTTCGACCTTTCGTCTACGCCGTGGAAAGCCGTCCTTACACCTCGGAAAGCGTATTGAGCGGGAGCTTTCCGGTGCTAGCGCCAATCCGTTCGATCGGCATGCCAAGCTTGTCCATCAAGGTCACAAGAAGGTTTGCCGTCGTCGGTTGGTCAGAATACGTGAGATGCCGGCCTCCCTTGATCCGCCCCGCCGCACCACCGAGCACCAGCAAGGGCAGGTTGTTGCCCCTGTGGAGTGTGCTGTTGGAAAGTCCCGCACCATACATGATAATCATGTTGTCCAAGAGTGAGCCATTGCCGTCAGGCGTCGCGCGGAGTTTGGCCAGGTACTTGGAGAATAGCTCCATGTGATAACGATTGATCTTGGACATCAGCGCGACGCGGTCCGGCTCATTGTTGTGGTGAGACAGCGGATGATGCGCCACCGTTACACCGGCCTGTGGGTACACACGCGTGCTCTGTTCCTTGCCCATCATGAACGTGATGACGCGCGTCAGGTCAGTCTCAAGCGCCAGCAGTTGCAGATCCTGCATCAGTTCCACGTACTCTTCGAAGTCAGTTGGTACGCCATGAGGCTGCTCCATGTCCGGCAACTCGATATCCAGCTGGCTCTCGGCCACCTGAATCCGTTGTTCAACGCCCCAAACCGCCTCCGTGTACTGCTCTACCCTGACCTGGTCCTGGGACCCGAGCTGCCTCTTGAGGCCGCCCAAGTCATCTAGCACGGCGTCAAGAACGCTCTGTTGCTGCTTCAGTCGCGCTTCCCGCGGCCCCCGCTCGGTGCTACCGCTGTCGCCAAACAATCTCTCAAATATCGCCCGAGGATTATACTCCACCGGCATCGGCTCCCTAGCAGACCTCCACGAAAGCGTGTGCGTGTAAACGCAGCTCAGCTGGCCCGCGCAGGACCCCGCATTGTTAGGAGGATCCAGGGATAGCTCCAGCGATGGCACTTGCGTCTCTTTGCCGAATTCCCTCGCGAGCAGCTGGTCCATTGACACACCGGCCACAACGTCCACCTCATTCCGGCCCCCTTGCGCCACGCCCGTCAGGAAGTGCCCGGACGCGCCATTATGGGAACTAGACCAGCTCGTGTTGATGCCGGATAACACGAGCATCTGATCCCGGAACGGAGCCAGCGGCTCCAGAATCGGTGAGAGCTCGAAGTCGCTCCCTTCTCCCACCGGGCTCCAATACGGCATCGCCATGCCGTTCGGCACATAGATTGCTTGGAACCGGGACAGGGGCTCGGCGGCGCTACGCCCATATAACGATGCCGGGACCATGGCATCCAACCATGGTAACGCCACCGTCGCACCGAGACCTCGCAAGAGTTTCCGCCGCGAAATCGCTTTGCCCGTGATAAAGTACATGTTCGACTCCTCATCAAGGTGAAGGGCTGTACGCGTGAGCGCACGCACCGTAAAGAATGCGGGGCTCAGTCACTCATTCTCATTAGAAAGGCGGGACTCTGGACGATCCCGACGATAATGGACGACCAGCTATAGTCATCGGCCGCCGCCTCCCGCACGATCTTGCGGACCGCAGGTTGATCATAGTACTCGAGCCTTCGACCGAGAGCGTAGGCCAAGAGTTTCTCCGTCACAACGCTGACGAAACGCTCGGACTGGAGGCTCTCCCGCAGGCCCGTAAACCCGTGGATTTCGACACCGCTCGGCATCGCCCCTTCCGTATAGACCGGATTGCCCGCTTTATCCACAGTTCGCCAGGCGCCGACGACATCAAAATTCTCCAGCGCGAACCCCAGAGGATCGATGAGCGAATGACAACTGGCACAAACAGGGTCGGTTCGGTGCTGCTCCAGCCTGTCGCGTATTGATGCCGGCGCGGCGCCCGGCTCGGTCTCCGATAGGTTGGTGTCGACGTCGGGCGGGGGCGGCGGTGGAGGCGAACCAAGAATGTTGTCTAGCAGCCATTTGCCCCGCAACACAGGAGACGTCCGGTCCGGGTACGACGATACGGCCAAGATCGATCCTTGCCCGAGCAACCCGCCGCGCTGCTCCATGTTCGGTATCGTCACTCGCCGGAAGCGGCTACCGTCAACCCCTGGAATCCCATAATGCCGGGCCAAGCGCTCGTTGACATAGGTATAGTCCGCGCTAATGAGGTCCAGGACGCTACGATCCTCACGGAGCAGACTGGCCAGAAACAGCTCCGTCTCACGCTGGAACCCTTCGAGGAGATTTACGTCGTAGTTGGGATACACCAGCGGATTCACGATCACCTCCTGCACGCGGCGCAGGTTCAACCACTGACCGGCGAAATCCGTCACGAGTGCATCGATGGCGCGGGGGTCCGTCAGCATCCGCTTAGCCTGTTGCTCCACGATCTCCGGATCGGTCAGCTCTCCACGCTCCGCCAGCTCGATCAGGTTCTCGTCAGGGATACTGCTCCACAGGAAGAACGACAGGCGCGAGGCCAACTCCAAGTCGCTAAGCCGGTAAGCCTCCCCCGGAGCAACTCCAGGCGGATCGTTATAAACGCGGAACAGGAATGATGGCGAGACGAGCATATACTCGAGCGCGGACTGGATCCCTTCGTCAAAGCTGCCGCCGTCCTGCAGCCGGCTATCGACGAACTCGAGAAGCGTCTGCACCTCCTGCTCCGTCACAGGCCGGCGGTAGGCACGCCGGGCCATCCGCGATAGGATCCGCCTCGCGCACGGAACCTCGTCCGCGACCGCTTCGGGCTCACACGCAAAAATTTCTCGGCGGCTCGGGGTGTCCTTCGCCAATCCTGCTATATCGTACGGCCCTCCGATCTCGACAACGCCTACTGCCGCGCGGTCCCAGTATATCGCGTCATTCGCGATGAGCCTCCCCCTTTCCTGCGGTCGCGGCACGCCGTCCGGCTCCCACCACTGCTTGAGGAAACTCACGCCAATAACATGCGGTCCCGCTTCGATCGGCACGCGAACCTCCAGGCCGACGTCGGACCTGGTCATGTGCACCTCCCACTCGGGATCGCCGTCTTTGGCGGGACCCTCGAAACTGGCAGGAGCTGGCCTGCCCGGTGCATCCCCTCCGAGGGTGAATCGCTTCACCAGCCGACCGTCGACGCGGATATCGAGCTGCTGCGGCCAGCCCATGCCCATGATGTAATCCTGCCAGTTGCGTCGGGGCAGAACCTTGATGACGTAATCCGCATCGGCTTGAGAATCAAAGGGGATCGCAACCCCCCCACGAGATCCAAAAGGCAGATCCTCGCTCCGCCGGTGGTCTTGCACCATGTGCAGGGGAACCTCGAACCGCTGGACCCCCGGCCTAGAGGGCAGCCCCACCGCCGTACGGGTCACCATACGGGCCACGGACATGTATCGTTCCTGGTGCGTCTGCGTGAACGACAGGACATCCGCAAAGTTGTCGAAACTACCATCCGCGGTCTCGTCGCCGGGCAGTAGCGATCTTACCTCAGGCTCGATCGCAAACAGATCGCGAATCGCATTCTCATATTCCGTCACGTTCAGCCTGTGGACCGTACCGACTCTCCCTGGATTCGGATTCGCCGCCCAGGGGCGGTCGATTTCCTCCTCCAGCCAACTCGCCACCGCATCATAATCGCCCTCATCGGGCCGGCGAGCCCCGCCCGGCGGCATCGTGCGCGTGCGAAGTTTGCGGATCACCTTCTCCCACACCTCCGCGTCCTCGCTTGGCACCGCGAGGTCCAGCATTTCGAGCGCGAGCCCGGCAGTATTCCGGGTCTGGTTGTGGCACACCATACAATACTGGCGCAGGATCGGCTCTATATCGTCAGGATCATCAGGATCGTCAGGATCATCAGGGGATAGCGCCTGACGGGCTGTGGCTGCATGCAAGTCCGTCTGCCCGGGCGGCGTCAGGACGCTGACCAGGGGCGCGCCAAACCCGCCGACTCCGCCCACCAGAAGGAGCGCCCCCAAGGGTGCATGGCCCGACGTTCGCCACGGGAGCACCCGCCGTTTCCGAATCAGCAAACTAGTGATGCGCGATGCGCTTCTTCTAAACATCCGTCCCCCCCTGACGTTATGCGGATCCCCAGCACCTTCCCGTCCTGCGGCGGTACGCATGTGAAAGCCCCCTCGTTCTTCCGCACCCGATACAATAGCAAGACTGCGGAATGCCTTCGGGCCTGTCAAGTTGGGTTCTCACGGACGCCGTATCGCCAACCTGGCGCAAGTCGTCAGGGTGAGTTTCTGCTCTTCTTGAAACACCGAGTAGCGGCTACGCGGCTACCCCTGCATCACCCGTTCGTGCAGAGCTTCGACCGACCTCCAGGCGGACTGGATGCCACCCTCGATCCACGCCGGACGCGAGCTGGCGCCCGCCGAACCCATATAGATCCGGCCGTCGGCCTTGCTGAGCTGCTCCAAGCGTTCCGGCGGCGGGGTCCGGCCGTACGCGCCAAGACTGTACGGGACCTTCTCCCACCAGACACAATAAGCGGTCTCGAATTCCTCTCGCATCTGGGGGTGAACCTTGCTGGCCTGAGTGAGCACGTGCTCGACTCAGGCCCTAGACTGGCATGTTGCCCAGCCCGGCCGTCTGCCCACCACCGTAGTAGCCCAGCAGCACTCCTTTTTCCGTGAAGTAGTCGTTGGAGGGGTAGGAAAACTCTCCGAGCAGAAGACTCCTTGCAAATAGGTGGCCCCCGAAGATCCCGTCGTCCTCCTCCCAAAAACGCCGCTTCATCTGCAGCCCCATCTTCGCGGCGTTGCTGTGGCCGCTTTCGTTCACGGCCACGGCCATTTCGGGCGACAGGTCGACGTCGATCCCCTGCAGCACCGACATCGGCAGGCAACACACACAGTAGTCCCCTGTTTCCTCCCGTTCCTGTCCGGTCCTCGTGTCTCTGTAGACCACCCGGACGGCATCCTCGGTCTGGTGAATGGACCGCACCTCGGCCTGGAACGTGATCTTGTCGCCGATCGCTCGTTGGAAGGCGAGCGGGATCTGCTGCATTCCACCGATCGGCTGAAACACGGGATGTGGCCCGCCGGTGCCAGCGTTCAGTGACCGGACCTGAGCGCCGAACCCCGATTGGAGCAGCGCGCTCAGATCGTAGCGGTTCTGATCCTCCGAACCTCGTAGCCTGGGCGGCCGGTACACGAGATCGTCCGAATCCAGGTAGCCGGCTCTGACCAGAAACTGGACCAGGAGCTCCTGGTCCTCTTCGGTAAGTGGTGCGTCGATCTGACCCTGTTCCATCGCTTTGGCGAGCAGCTCCGTCGTAGATCCCCAGAGGTCGGCCTTGACCTCGCGTACTCGCACCCGCTTGCCGGCCAGCGAGCCCCGCTCCTGGCCTTCTTCCCACATGTAGTTCGCGTCACTCCAGTTCACGAACAGTTCCAGGGGAACACCAAGCTCCTTGCAATAGCCGAGCACTCCCTGGTCGGCGTTCGGAATCCGCCACGCGCCAGCGTTCAGGTATTGCCCTTCGTCGAAGTCGCACACCTGGGCTTCGCCCCCGACCTCTGTGTGCTCCGCCCCGCGGCGGACAGTCCAGCAGAGGCCGCCGACCCAATCGCGGGCTTCCAGGATGTGATAGTCATAATCCAGCTTCCCCAGCTCGTATCCCACCGTGAGCCCTGAGATGCCGGCGCCCAGTACGATCACCCGGGTACCAGGCGGCCTGCCCAGCAACACGGGGCGGGTGGCCGAGGTGCCCATCAGGCCACAGGCGCTCATGGCTCCCATCATCAGGGATGAACCGCCTATCGCTCCGAACGCACGGAGGACGTCGCGTCTGGTCACCAAAGAAGGACTCGGCCTGACCCCCAAGGGGGCTCTCGTACTCATACTGACCTCAGAGCGGAGTCGCGGTGCGGTGCGGTATGGTCAGGGTAGAGCGTGGCGTAGATAACCGCAATCGCCGGCGGAATCGACCCGAGAGGCGTTCCTCACCCCGGTGCCGTAGGCCTAGCGGGGCCGTAGCTTGATTCAGAAATCCAGAGTCGAGTCGTCACGGCGGGCCGGATCATCCAACCGACCCAGCCGCTGCCTCTGCTCGGCCGTAATCGGGCGCCGACCGGCGTAGCCTCCGCTCACTTCGTGCCAATACGCCACCTTGGGCTCGTCTGACTGCCAGCAGAGATAAACCCAACGGCCGTCCAGAGTGGTCGGAAAGTCGACCAGGCCATGCTCAAGACCACCGACCGGAAAGCGGATGTTCCGGTCAACAAGCCGGTCTTGGATGAGTTCTTCGATCGCCCGGCGGCACTCCGAGAGAGAATGACGATGCTGCGCGTACTCCTCGTGATCCGGGTTGGCGCTTTGCGAGACGAGGTCGCCCCAAAGAGCGTCCAGCACGGCCAGCTGCTCCATCTTGCTGCCCGCCACGTCGCGAAGGTTTTGGATCTGATTCAGGGCGTCCCGCACCTCAGGAAGCATCTCGTTAGCTTCGTCGACCGTAAAAGCATGATGGCCCATGGCGCGATAGTCTCCACTGGAGTCGGATGTAGGTTGTTGTTCCCGCCTCGGAACGGCTGAGTACCCTTCTGGATCCAAACTAGTCTCCACTGTAGCAGATGTGGCACCGTGGATTCAATCCCTCGGACCGCATCGCGGAAAGACCCCCCTTTGGCCTTGACAGGCATCTATTGACATGTAACTTGTCATTATGACAATTTACTTGTCGTACGCAGCTGATGCTGCCGAGCCCATGGTGAGGAACGGATGGCGGACCCAGATGAGGCCCGAGAGAAGATCACGCAGATTTCCGCGGTCATCGACGCCACGAGAGCTCTGTTTCACCGGCTGAGTGCCGTGGCAGACGAGGTGCATCGAGTGGCCGGCCTAACGGCCGGGCCCCGGGGAGTGCTTCAGGACCTCTATCAGAACGGGCCGCGCACGGTGCCCGATATGGCCCGGGCGAGGCCTGTGAGCCGCCAGCACATTCAGGTGCTCGTGAACAGGCTCCTCGAGAGGGGTGAGGTCGAGCTCCTCCCCAACCCTGCGCACGCACGGAGCAAGCTGGTCGCACTCACGGATGTGGGGACGGCATCGTTCGACGCGATCCGGCAACGCGAGGCCGGGGTGCTCGAGAGGCTACCTGTCGAGGCCGGAGTGGATCAGTTGGGCGAAGCAGCCAAGATCCTCCGTGATCTCAAGGCGGCATTCGAGGACCCGGAATGGCTGGTCCTGATTGACCAGGGGCAAGAATGATGTGGATCTCGCTGATGAGCCGGAACACAAGTTTGAAGGAGGTGCGAATGAACCATGAAGACCCCCGGGCCTCGAACGTGGCCCAAGACTCGACGACCACCGCTGCGATCAGTGCCGCTCCGGTCCCGCGCCTCATATTCCGGCCTCCGAGGATTGCCGTTGCCCTGTTGGTCGGGGCGGCGCTCATCGACGGTTGGCTCGACTGGCCCCGACTCTTCAACTGGCCCTGGCGCGGCGTTGGCGCTCTGGCGGTTCTCAGCGGCTTGGCGCTGACCCTTTGGACGCTCCGACTCTTCCACGATGCAGACACCACGCATCACCCTTACGGACGGCCGGCGACCTTCATCCGAAGCGGTCCGTACCGCTTTACCCGCAACCCGATGTATCTGGGCGTGACGATCTTCCTTCTCGGAGTGGGAGTTCTCGTGGGTACTCCTGCGTTGATGTTCTGCTGGTTGGCTTTCGCCTGGATCATCGACGTGCGTTTCATACCACGGGAGGAGCGGGCACTAGAGAAGCAGTTCGATGACGAATACGAGGAGTACCGCTCCCAGGTTCGGAGGTGGCTATGAGAGCCGACGTTGGTGGCTTTCCGACCCGCCTCGGGGCGTGGATCCTCTTCTCCGTCTGTGCCTTTTACGGAGCGTTTGCCATCTATATGGCCGGACTAGAAACCCTCTTCCTAATGGGTTTTGTCGAAGAGGCTGTCTTCAGAGTAGCGCCGCTCGTGTTCGTAGTCCACGCACTCTCGGGAGGGGCAGCTCTGATCAGCGGCCCCCTGCAGTTCAACGGACGGCTGCGGAGAGAGAGGCCAATCGCCCACCGTCTGATCGGGTGTGTCTACGTGGGAGCGATTCTCATCGCGAGCGTCACGGCTCTCCTTCTTACGACCACTTTCGACGTGAGTCTGGCTGCGAGAATCGCACTCGGCGTGGTTTCCGTACTATGGTTTGGCACGACCGTGATCGCATTGTTGCGAATCCTAGAGCGTGACGTCACGCGACATCGAGAGTGGATGGTACGAAGCTTCTCTCTAACCCTTTTCTTCGTGACATTCAGCATCTGGGTTCCCGGACTTGACGCCACGGCCCTGCCGGACTCCGTCAGCTATCCGTTGGGCGTATTCCTGAGTTGGAGTCTCAATCTGCTTGCAGCCGAGCTGTGGATCCGCCGGACCAGGGTAGAATGGGCTCGTCCCCTCATACCCGAGCGGAAACGAGATCTCGGTCGTCGGCATGCTGGAGCTCGACAGGTAGTGTCTGCCCAATAGACCGGGGGGCGAGCGCCGAGGAGTGGTTATGCGCAGGGTGCAACCTAACTGCCAGGGCGGTCCACCTTCTCCGAGGGCACCACGTCCTCGTTTCTCGCCACCAAGAGCCGGCGCATGGCCACGGCGTCTCGTAGGGCATGTTGAATGAAGCTCGCGTCGAACGGCTTCACGAAATAGGTTCTCGCCCCTTTGGAGAGGCATTCCAGCGCGAGGTCGTGGTTGTCTAGCCCGGTCAGCATGATCACCGCCATCTCGGGGTCTTTCGCAAGGGCCCAGGACAAGAACTCTACCCCGTTCATCCGGGGAAGCTCGATATCGAGAAGAACGACGTCGAACCGCATCGCTGATAGCCATTGATCGGCCTCCTCGGCGGAGGCAGCGGTCTTCGTGCTGTATCCGTACCCGCTGACCACCCTCTCCAGCATCTGGCGGATGGCGGTCTCGTCGTCGACGATGAGCACGCTTGCGCCATTCACGTCGAGAAGGGCCAGGTCAGCCCAGCTGAGGCGTTCCTTCATTACACTCCCTCCCGTACCGACCGGTCGAGCGCCGCTCACCAGAGCCGATCTTGCCAGCGCCGTTCGCAAAACGCAGGATCACTACCGCAGTTAACGCCTATTCCTGGCTGCCTCGATTTCTTCCATTCTCCAGAGTTCGCCCATCACCTCACGTGCGAGCTCCTCGAGATCCGAGGCTTCCTTTTCGAGCCTCTCTCGTTCAGCCAGCTCTTCAGGAGTCACCCACGCCTGCACACCGACATAGACTCCAGTCACGCCGGCGATCACCACCGCCACCGTCAGGGCAATGACCGTTGAGCGGCGCCTGCTTCTCGCTTTGAGCTCACCTTGACGTACCCTGATTCCCGCCTCCAAATCCTCACCGGATCGTAAACGGGTCTCTGTTCGTTCCCGTTCCTGCTTCGCGTCGTCCTGGCGCTTGGGCCCGCCGGGAAACATTCCAAGGATCCGGCTCACTGTATTTCCGAGTTCGAGGTGGCTGGTCGATGTCCTCAGATGCTGCTCCGACCCCTACATCTACGATGGGACTTCTCATTTCCGAACGCCAGGAATCTCTTGAGGCTGTAGCCGCCTACCGCAAAGAGGACGTCGCGCGAGCCGTGTGCAGTCGTCTGGACGCCTATGTGTCCAGGACTGCCCGCACCTTAAGGGCCAACGCTGCAGGCCAGAAGGGTTTCTCGATAAATGAAGCGTTCGCGGCACGGGCATCGGTCTCGCTCATCGCATGCTCGTGGTAACCTGAAGTGAAGAGAACTTTGATGTCCGGACGTTTCCTCGTGATCTGCGCGGCGAGTTCGAGCCCGCCGATCTGTGGCAGGACAATATCCGCGAAAAGCAGCTTAATCGCCTTTCCTGAGGCACCCTCAGCCAGACGCAGGGCCTCCGCCCCCGTGGCGGCTTCGATCACCTGATATCCCTGCTCTTTCAGGACACGTTCTGACAAGCTTCGCAGGGCCTGATCGTCTTCTACCAAAAGGATGGTTTCGGTTCCCTGAGGTAGTTTTTTCGCTTGCTCCGCAGGGCCTTCATCCGCTCTCTCTTCTGTGCGGGGAAAGTAGATCTTGAAGGTTGTTCCCTGTCCAGGTTCGCTCACGATCACAAACGTGCCCCCGCTTTGCTTGACAATCCCGTAACAGGTGGCCAGCCCCAAACCCGTGCCTTTCCCCTTTTCCTTTGTCGTGAAAAAGGGTTCGAAGATGCGTGCCTTGACCTCTTCGGTCATCCCACATCCCGTATCGTTGACCGAAAGCAACACGTACTCACCGGGTGGGACCTCCGGGTGCTCGGGAGCCGACTCCGCTTCCACGGCGACATTGTCCGTCGTGATCGTGAGTTTTCCGCCTTGGGCCATCGCGTCGCGAGCGTTCACCGAAAGATTCATCACAACCTGTTCCAGATGGCTCGGATCGGCCTTGATCCGCCAGAGATCCTGATTGGGCAGCGTGACGACCTCCACGTCCGCCCGCATCAATCGCTGCAGCATCTTATTCATGTTGAGGATGAGCTGACTTAGGTTTACGACGGTTGGTTCGAAGAGCTCGCGCCGCGCGAACGTAAGCAACTGAGACGTCAGATTGGCGGCACGCAGGCCCGCCTGCTCGATCTCCTTAATGTCCGAGCGCTGGGGAGCATCAGCCGGGAGGTTCATCAATCGAATCTGGGCATAGCCCGTGATCACAGCGAGTAGGTTGTTAAAATCGTGAGCAATGCCCGAGGCGAGACGCCCCATCGCTTCCATCTTTTGGGCTTGGAGGAACTGCTCTTCAAGATTCTTATGTTCGGTAATATCCCGGGAGACGACCATGGCATGGGTGATCCTTGCCGGAGAGTCTGGAACGGGGGTATACGTGATCTCGAAGCATCGCAGCTTCCCTTCTCCAGACTCAAACCGTGCCTCATCACGGACCACACTGCCCTCTAGGCAGCGATCCAAAAGCAGTTTGATAATCGTTTGAAAGATTTCCTCACCCCAAAGCTCACTCACCTTTCGGCCCAAGATTTCTTCCCGCTTTCTTCCCAGGACCTTACAGAATGCTTCATTGGCGGCTTCATAAACGTAGCTTCTATTGATAATCGTGATGGGATCCCGGAAGCTGTTTAAAACCGGTTCATATAGTGCCGCAATTCTTTCGTCTTTCATGGTTCTCCCCATCTGGCGGCGGCGTCTTTCAAGAGCGTTTCCTCGAAAAATGCAATTCGTTCAGTAGAGTATAGTAGCCGACCCAACATCGGAGGATCCGGCTGCTCAAGTTCCCCTCGCCCAAATCATCACGCCTAGTTTGATCAGCGGCAGCGGGGAGTACCGTTACATTACGGTCATGGACTTGACGCCTGAGGAGCAACCCGTGGTCCGTCGTGCTGTGGCGGCGTACCACGAGATGAAGAAGGAGCACAAGGGGGCTTTCACAGGCACGACTGCCAACGAGGTTCTCGAAGAATTGAAGCCGTCTCCAGTCCGTTGGCTTGAACTCGCCGCGTTCGTGATCCGAAGAGCAGAAGGCCCCACGCGAAGGAATCGATAACGTAGCGCGCTGGGATGCCGTTCTGGAGTGAGACTGTGCGGCAGGTGGTGGTGAAGTAGGCGGTCGGCCTGCATCTCAACGGATGGCGCGAAGGGTGCGTGCCATCTATGATCAGAGCTTCACCCGGACCTCGTGGGTTTTGAGATCGCATTCATCGAGGTGCACGTTACCGATGTGGACTGGGGGCTTCTCCCTGGGCCTTTCCCCCAAGGAAACGATCATGAGAACGCGCCGCACGCCGACTGAGGTAGCCATCCTCGTCATGACAGCTTGCGGGGCGCTGACGCTCCCGGCCGTCGTCCGTGCGGCTCCACAACAAGCCGCCCCGAGCACCGCTACCCCCGCCGCCAGCTTGCGCGTCGAGACGCTCGCTTCGGGTCTCGACACCCCCTGGGATCTTGCCTGGGGTCCCGACGGTGCGATCTGGTTTACGGAGCGAGCAGGTCGTGTATCTCGCGTTGATCCCCAGACAGGAGCGACGACGCTCGTGGCCGAGATCGCCGTACACGAGCGGGGCGAGAGCGGCCTGATGGGCATGGCCTTCCACCCGGATTTCGAACAGGAGCCATACGTCTACCTAGCGCACTCGTATGCCGCCGGGAACGGCATCCAGAATCGCCTGATCCGCATGCGCTACGAGCGGGGACGCCTCACCAATCCGGAGACGCTCGTCGATGGGATTCCCGGGCGTCGCAACCACGACGGGTCGAGGCTCGTCGTCGGCCCGGACGGATTCTTGTATATGACCATGGGGGACGCGGGAAACCGTCCCGCGGCCCAGGACCTCGGCTCTCTGTCCGGCAAGGTCCTGCGGCTCACGCTGGACGGAAGGCCGGCTCCCGGAAATCCGTTCAGGACGCGTGTCTACTCATATGGCCACCGGAACCCGCAGGGCATCGTCTTCCACCCCGACACGGGTGACCTGTACGTCGCCGAGCACGGGCCCAGAACGAACGACGAGGTGATGCGGGTCGAGAGGGGCGGCGACCACGGGTGGCCGTCCGTCCACGGCTTCTGTGATGGAGATGTGAACGACGAGGAGGACTACTGCGACGACAACAACGTGGTAGAGCCGCTCGAGGCGTGGACGCCGACCGTGGGGATCTCCGGCCTCGACTACTACGGGTCGGACCGGATCCCCCGGTGGAATGGAAGCCTCCTCGTCACCTCACTGCGGGGCGCGGCACTCTGGCGGCTCCAGTTGTCGGAAGACGGCCGCTCGGTCGTGAGCACCGACGCAATCTACCGCGGCGACTACGGTCGCCTGCGAGACGTTCTGGTGGGTCCTGACGGCGAAGTGTACATCGCTACGAGCAACGAGGACGGGCGCGGTCAGCCGGCGTCGGACGACGACCGGATCCTGAAGGTCACCAGGCGGGGCGTGAGCTAGCCGGTATGATGTCCGCTTTGTGCTGGGGCTGCCGTCGGTGTTGCTGTAGCGGCCATTCTACTACGAGCAGAAAAGGACGGAGGTGATGTCATGCCGCATTTGATCTTGTCCCTGGCTTTGTCGCTGGTCCCTCTCAGCATGAACGCTCTCAGTGCCCAGACCTGCGACCTAGATCGTACCGTGAAGTTCGTGTGCGGTACCACCAACCCGGAAGACCTTTACCAGATTCCGAGTACCCCCTGGGTGATCGCTTCCGGACGATACTCCGATTCCGAAGGCCCGATCTACGCGGTTGACACTCGCGACCACAGCGCCCGGGAAATCTTTCCCGCGGGCAGATTGCCACCGCAGCACGACGGGGACACCTATCGCGCCTGCCCTGGGCCGAACACCGTGTTTCAACCACACGGACTGACCTTGCGGGAAGGCAGCGGCAGCGTGCACACGTTATACGTGGTTGGCCATGGCGCGCGCGAAGCCATCGAGGTCTTTGAACTGGATGCCGGTGGCGCCCTTCCCACTATGAAGTGGATCGGTTGTATCCCAGCGCCGGAAGGCACCCGGCGCATCAACTCCATTACGGCCTTGCCGGGTGGGTATCTGGGAGCCACCAATTTCGACACCAGCGGCGGCGAACTCTGGGAATGGCATCCCACGACTGGCTGGATCGAAGTGCCGGGCAGCCAGATGCGCGGTCCTAATGGCCTGGTTTCCTCGGATGACGGGCGATGGTTTTACATCGGCGGCTGGAGTGACCGGGCGCTGGTGCGACTGTCGCGTGGCCAAACGCCGGTGCGAGTCGATCCGATCCCTGTTGGCTTCAATGTCGACAACGTGCGCTGGGGACCCGATGGCAAGGTGATCGTCGCCGGTCACGTGACTCGTTGTCCAGGGTCCGACCCCTGTGAACTGGCCGTCGCCCGCGTCGCCGAAGTCGATCCGAACACGTTTGCTGTCCGGCAGTTGGTCGACTACAAGGGTAATGATTTTTTCAGGGTGGGAACCGTGGCGATCGACGTCAATGACGAGATCTGGATTGGTGGCATCAACGGTACCTATGGAATCGCCCGCTTTCCACGGTAAGCATCACGAAGAGGTTGGCACGATACATAGCCCCAATGCACGCAGCCTTGTAAGATGCATGCACCCTGAAAGATGACCCGGGTGGGTGATGCGAGGCCTTCTTATGACATCCTTGAGCTGGGAGAACCAAAGCCGATGAAGAGATTCATGACTCAACCTCATTGCCTTCGATTCGGACTTGCCTTGGCGGCCGTGGCCTTGCTCGCTCGTTCTGCCGACGCTTTGCCCCAGGTCCCGGATGCACGCTTCACACCCAGCGATGCCTACGTCATCGATGACGGGTTCTTCGAGTTGCCGCCCGGGCGTCGGATCGGGGGCACATCAGGAATCGCCATTCATCCGGATGGCTCCAGCATCTGGGTGTTCGAGCGGTGTGGCGCCAATGACTGTATGGGTTCGGACCTGGCGCCCATCATGCAGTTCGATCTGCAGGGAAAGCTTCTTACCAGTTTTGGTGCCAATCGATTCGTGAGCCCTCACGGCCTCCACGTCGACCGGGATGGCAACGTCTGGGTCACAGACTATCAAGGCCCTAATGGGGAGGACCCGAGACGGGATGGCAAGGGGCACCAGGTCCTGAAGTTCAGTCCGGAAGGTGAATTGCTCATGGAGCTGGGTAAGGCGGGGGTTGCCGGGGACGGCACGGATGAGTTCGACAGCCCCTCTGCCGTGCTGGTCGCACCCAACGGCGACATTTTCGTCGGCGACGGTCACGGACCAAGAACCAATGCCCGCATCGTGAAGTTCAATGCGCGTGGCGAGTATCTTATGACCTGGGGATCCAGCGGAACGGGGCCGCATCAGTTTCACACGCCCCATGCCCTGGCCATGGACTCCCGTGGCAGACTGTTCGTCGGCGATCGCGGCAACAACCGGGTACTCGTTTTTGACCAGTCCGGTAATTTCCTCGAAGAATGGAATCAGTTTGGCCGTCCCAGCGGCATGTACATCGATGACGATGACCTGTTGTATGTCACGGATTCCTCCTCCACGCCCCGGACAAATCCGGGATTCGAAGAGGGCATTCGCGTCGGTAGTGCCCGTGACGGTCGGGTCACTCTCTTCCTCGACGATCCTCACGAGGACGGCTCCATTGAAGGCGTATTTGCAGATCGCGACGGGAATATCTACGGATCGCTTACCGCTGGCAGGGCCTTGCGCAAATACACGCCCCGGTAGTCCCCGGGGGGCGCCTCTCGAACATGCGGTCGAGCATGGGCACCTCCCCTGAGGTGCCCCCAGTTGCGGTACCACTTCCTATGTTAGACCCCGAGCCATCGGTGGTCCCTGGAGTTGGGGCATCCTGAGGAACCAGGGCGATGGTTTTATCGTCTCTGGGGCGGGGGGTAGTCCGCCGTGGGCACGATGGGGTCGGACGGTATTGTACAGCCGCCTCCACTGCTCGACGAGTACCGTTGCCTCGGGCAGTGTGTAGAAGATCTCTCCGTTCAAGAACTCGTCTCTCAGTTTGCCGTTGAAGCTCTCGTTGTAGCCGTTCTCCCACGGACTGCCCGGCGCGATGTAGAGGGTCTGGACCCGCAGCCTGGCCAGCCATCTCCGCACCAGTTTCGCCGTGAACTCTGGCCCGTTGTCCGAGCGCAGATGCTCGGGCGGACCGTGCCGAGCGAAGAGATCGGTGAGCACCTCGAGAACGTCGTGAGCTCGAGTCTTTCGACCGACCTTGATCGCCAGACACTGCCGCGTGTACTCGTCGAGCACGGTCAGAAGCTTCAGCGCACGGCCGTCATGGGTCCTCGTGCTTACGAAGTCGTAGGACCACACGTGATTCTTGTGCAGTGGCCTGAGCCGGATGCACGAGCCATCGTTGAGCCACAACCGACCCCGTTTCGGTTGCCGTCTGGGCACTTTCAGCCCCTCCTGCCTCCAGATACGCTCCACACGCTTGTGGTTCACCTCCCAGCCCTCGATACGCAGCAGGTTCGTGATCTGGCGATACCCGTACCTGCCGAACCGGCTCGCCAACCGTATCACGTCCGTGCGTAGCGCCTCCTCGTCGCCAGGTAGCTTCTTCACCCGGCGCTGCGTCGAGCGCGGCTGACCCAGTACGTGACACGCGTGACGTTCACTCGCCCCGAGTCGCTGACGTACATGCATCACGCACCTGCGTCGGCGCTCGGGGCTCAGAAGTTTCCCTTGGTCGCTTCCTCCAGGATCAGCTTGTCCACCGTCAGGTTCGCCACCGCTCGCTTTAACCGTGCGTTCTCCTTCTCCAGCTCCTTGAAGCGTCGAGCTTGATCCACCTTCATCCCCCCGAACTCCTGCCTCCACCGGTAGTACGTCTGCTCGCTGATCCCCAACTCCCGGCTCACCATCGCCACCGTTTTGCCGTTCGCCAGACCCACCTCCGCCTCTCTCAATGCCGTGATGATCTGCTCCGGCGTGTGTCGTCTCCTACTCATTCTGACCTCCTCCCTGATAGCTGCGACCAAAGCCGCATCCTAACATCAACTTTGGTCTCGTTTCAGGGGGTCACGTCAGAAAGCGTTCGATCGCTCCCGGATCTTTTAGGCCGAGAGCGTACTCCAACTCCCGGAACTGGAGAGACTGGAAGCCTGACGCCTTCTCGAGTCGCTCGCGAAAGGACAGAAACTCGATCGGGATCATCGTTTCGAGGATGTCCAACTGCGCCACCAAGACCTTGAGCACGGTGAGAACTCGCTTCAGCGTATGGAGCGCCCGAGGACGGTCTCCCCGATGCATCAACAGGCAGGCGTAGTCGATCTCGTGCAGCATCTCCTTGAACCAAAGCTCGTAGACCTGATGGATGATGATGAAGAGCATCTCGTCGTGCTCCGGACCGTCCGAGAGCGGCTTCTGAAGGTCCAGGAGTTCGTCGAGCTTCAAGTAACGACCGTACGTGAGGGCCTCACTCATTCGTATTCCTCGGCTTTGTCCGCTCAGGTACTGAAGGCGTAGTACGCACGGAACGATCGGCCCCGCATTGCAGCCCGCCGGCCTTCAGACAGACCTCGCGCCAGACGCTTCACGGGTGTAGGTTACATGTAACCTACACCGGGAGGATCGAGAATGGCTGGCCCTGACGATCGGAGTTCTTCAAGAGACAAGGTGAGGGCCCATCGCGAAAGGTTACGGAAGCAGGGGCTCCGTCCGATTCAGATCTGGGTGCCTGATGTTCGCGGCCCCGGTTTCAGAAAGGAGGCTCACCGGCAGTCGGTGGCCGTTGCTGCGAGCACCTCGGCCCAGGCCGACCAGGGCTTCATTGACGCGATCTCGGAGTTGGACGACTCGTGAAGAGGGGCGAGATCTGGACGGTTTCGGGCGGTCAGGAATACGCTGGGAAACCGCGCCCTGTTGTCATCATCCAAGACGACGCCTTCGACGCAACCGCCTCAGTAACGATCTGCGCGCTCACGACAGATCCCACCGAGGCACCGATTTTTCGTCTACTCGTCGAACCAACGGAAGAGAATGGACTGCGCGCCGAAAGCCGGCTGATGGTGGACAAATTGACCACGGTCCCCAAGGCGAAAATTGGGTCGAAGGTCGGAGGGCTGGCCGACTCAGATCTCTTGAGGCTCAACCGGGCCGTCGTCGTCTTTCTAGGACTTGCGGGAACTTCGCGAAACTAGAGCTCGTTTTCTCGATGTGTCAGATCGATCAAGCCGAATGGACGCTGCCTGTTGGCCAACCCGAGTTTTTTCCCGATGGTTCGAGCACTCTGGACGTCGATGACAAGCAGCAAGAAGGTTATGTTCGCGTTCGCAGGCTCCAAGCAAGAGGACCTCGTCGCCCTCAAAGAACTCGTTGAGGCGGGAAAGATCCGAGCGGTCATTGATAAGCGCTTTCCACTCGAACAAGCCGCCGAGGCTCATGCCTATGCTTGTTGGAGGCGAACCGAGATGTGCTTCTGGAGGCCCGTGGGGGTGAGAATCGGTGAAGTTGGAGCACCGCTTGAGGCCTTGAGACCTTTCTGATCATCATGGATCTTCGAGGCGTCGTCCCGGACAGGCGGAGCCGTTCAGCGCCGTAACGCGTAGCGTCGTCACGCCTTTGCGCTCGAACGCGGCCATGTCCGAGCAGCTCACATACGTGAACCGCAGGTCGAGCTCATCGCCCGCTCCAATCCCTTGGTTTGCCAACAGAGGCTGAACGTCGTAGAGCCCACTGTTGTGGGCCAGTCCGAGCTCCCTGAGATTCGTGAGGCTTCTCAGCGTGCTGACATCGGAGATCGCATTGTTTTCAAGGCGGAGGACCCCGGTGTTTTGGAGCCGACCCAACGGGCTGATGTCCGTGATCTCGTTGTTGCTGAGGAAGAGGTACTCGAGGCTCGTAAGTTCGCTCAGGGCACTGATGTTCGTGATCGCGTTGTCGCTCAGGCCGAGTTGAATCATACCGATCATTCCGCTCAGGGCGCTGATGTCCGTGATGGCGTTGTCGTGGATCCAGAGAAGTTTCAGGTTCGTGAGCCCACGCAATGGACTGATGTCCGCGATTTCGTTGTCGTAGAGGCGGAGGTGCGTGAGATTTGTGAGCCCGCTCAACTGACTGATGTCGGAGATATTATTGAGGTGAATACGGAGGTACCTCAGCTCCGTGAGCTCGCTGAGCGGGCTGATGTCGGTGATGCCGTTGAAGACCACATTCGGGTCCCGGCCATCGTCGTAGGCCAGGTAATGGCTTAGCTGGTAGGGATATAACCCGTGTACGTGGAGCCTCGTCAGGTTTGTCAGCCCACGCAGCGGACTGATGTCCGAGATCGGATTCTCGCTGATTATGAGCCGCGTCAGATTTGTGAGTCCGCTCAATGGGCTGATGTCACTGATCCAGTTGGTGTGGAGGCTTAGGCTCCGCAGCTCCGTGAGCTCACTCAGCGGGCTGATGTCCGTGATCAGCCGGTTCATAATGGTGAGGTTAGTCAGGTTCGTGAGATTCTGGATTCCCTCCAGGCTTTCAAACGGATGGGACGGCGACGGTCGCAGCGTGCCTCCGTATACAACGCGCTCAGCATCAGAGCCTACGGACATTTGTGTCATCTGAGATACCAGACTGCAGCTGAGGTCCTCCTGCGCACCGACCGAGAGTGCTGCTCGAACCACCTCCTCCAGGTCGGAATCCGCAAAGGTCACGATGGCGCTAGCCGAATAATCGGCACAGTTTTCGGTAGGCTGCAGGACCTGGCGCGACTGCGCTTCACTCCCGGACGGAAGCGCGAGGGCAAAGATTAAGATAAGGTACGAACTGAGGGTAACGCCTTTCTTCACGATGGTCATCACTCACTCCTCGCTCATCGCTTGCCTTAGTCTCGAACATCGTCGGCAAAGATAGAGTTCACGTGTTCTTTGACGGTCGGGATAACGTGATGGGTAGGGGCAGGGCAGTCAACTTGGGGGGCGTCTGGCTGACCGGCACACTTTTGCGCCGAGCACCTAACCGATCATCTGTGCGCGAAAGCCCACTGTGTCGTATCATGATGCCGCTACCCGATCGAGCGTGAGCTAGGCAAAGGGGTCATCGGCGCGGGAAGACACCGGATCAGATTGCGAACTGGAGCGCGTCCAACAGACAGGGAGCCAAACTATGAAAACTAGCACCGGGCAACCGCTCTCACGACGGGCTGCTCTACGTAGCATGGGGGTCGGGATCGCCCTCATTACGAGCGTCGCAGCTGGCGGATGTGCATCGCAAATAGACGATCCGGCGCCACGGATCATTGTCTCAGGAGCCTCCGGTCAGATCGGTGGCCTGGTAGTGGAGGAGCTGCTCGCTCGCGGAGTTCAACCCGCAGACCTCATCCTGGTGAGCCGAACGCCCGAGCGACTCGAACGATACGCAGAACTCGGGGCCAGCACCCGGTTTGGCGACTTCCTCCAACCCGAATCCCTGGAGACGGCCTACGAGGGCGGTGACCGGATGCTCCTGATCAGCCTCAACAGCAGCAACCCCGATCCACGAGTACCGGCGCAGCGTGTCGAGCTTCAGCAGACTGCGATCGACGCGGCCATCGAGGCCGGGGTAGAGCACATCGTCTATACCTCATTCGTGGACGCTGACAACAACGTGTCCCCGATTGCGGTATGGCACCGAGCGACGGAGGCAGACCTGCGGGAGAGCGGGGTCACTTGGACGGCGCTCAGGAACCAGTGGTATGCAGACGGACTCGTGAACCAGGCAGCTCGCATGGTTGAGGACCGTCGCGTGGTGGTGCTCCCGGACGATCCTGGGACTGCGTTCGTGACCCGGAGGGACTGTGCTGTTGCGGCAGCCGTTGCGCTCATGACGCCTGGCCACGAAAACCGGGTTTATGAGATCACTGGTCCGGCAGTGGTCCGAACGCGCGACGTCGCCTCGATCGCCAGCGAGATCAGCGGTATCGAAATCGAGGTGATCGAGGCGGGGCCAGAGGACGAGGTTCGGGCACCTCGGCCTTCTGGAACCACCCTGACAACTCACTTCAGGGACATCACTGGAGAGCCCGGCACCACAGCCCGAGACTTGTTGGAGGCGAACCGAGATGTGCTTCTGGAGGCCCGTGGGGGTGGGAGCCGGTGAAGTTGGAGCACCGCTTGAGTTCACGCCCGATTCACCGTATCCGATCCTCGGATCAAGGCCCGTCCGGCGCCTGGGCCGGACGGGCCTCTCTTCGTTCGAGTAGGTCGCGTTGCCGGGTTGGCGGCGCTGCGGAAAGCACCTCCACCCGCCTGCGGACACTACGACACGGTCAGTTGTCGCGGCGGTAGGTATCGACCGCGGGAAGCTCGGCGCCGGAGAGGGTGCTCGGAGGCGTCTCGCCAGCTACGACCTCGTGCACGAGCGTCCCAATGCCCTCGATCGTGGCCTCGATTCTTTCGCCCGGCTCGAGGTAGCCGCTTCGGACCCCACTTTCAAAGGCTCCGCTGGACGTGCCACCCGTCGTCCCGCTGTTCAGCACGTCGCCGGGAAAAAGGGTGATCAGGGACGAGGCGTACTCCATAAGCTCCCAGACGTTGAAGATCATGTCGCCGGCCCGGGCCTCCTGGACCCTTACGCCGTCGATGCTAAGCACCTGGTGCAGCCGCTCCATTGGATCTCCGTAGAACTCTTTGGGAACGATCCAGGGACCCTGGGGCGCGAAGGTGTCGTGCCCCTTACCAACGAACCAGTCCGATCCGGCCCCGCGCCCGCCCGGAGGACGCCCGCCACGATCGGAGATGTCGATCGTCACCATGTAGCCGAAGACATAGTCCTGGGCGTCCTGGGCTGGGATGTACTTCCCGGTGCGGCCGATGACCGTACCAAACTCGATCTCCCAGTCGGTCCGGTTCCGCCCTTCGGGGATGACAATGTTTTCACCGGTCCCGATGACGGCGCCCCTCGCCGGCTTGAGGAAGAGATAGGGGACTCCGCGATCGGCCACACGCTCCTGGGTGGACGCCTCAAGCTCCTCTGGCGTGCAGCCTTCACAGATGTGGGTGTAGAAGTTACCAGCCGCATTCATGATCTTGCCGGGATACTGAATCGGCGCCTGGATATCGACGTTACCCAGATCGTGGATGAAGCTGGGACGGTTGCCCCCCGCGAGCATTCCGTCCCCCACGAGGTGGTTGACGATCTCGTATAGTCGAGACTTGAGGCCGTACTCGTACAGCCCGATGAGCTGGAGCATGTCCTCGGGCATCGTCATCTCGGGAAAGGCCGGGTTTTGCTCCAGGTTACTGTTGGCCGCATCGATCTCGACTGCGAGCTGATCCCGGAGGATTAGACCAACCATCTGCGCCGCGTCGACCTCGAAGGTAGCGACATAGAATGGCTCGGCACTCTCCATCGCTTGGGCAGAGACTTGCATCGGCGCCAGCGCCAGCAAGAAGGCGCCAACCAGTGGGATGGACGCGAAGCGCATGAGATTCCTCCATCAAGTGTGCATGCTTGGTGTTATGGACGAGTGAGCCTTACACGTAGAGGACTGGAAAGGAACTGTCAAGCAGCCGAGAGCCCGTCGGGACGGTAGACATGGCGGCCTCGGGCCCTAAGTTTGCGGGACTGAACGATCCCCGCGAGATCCCAACGATCGGAGGATGAGGAGACGATCATGCAAATGCTGACGATGAAGACCGTCCTTCCCCTTGTAGTCGTGGCATCGATCAGCATGGCAATCGCAGCACAATCCCGACCGGCCAGCGCTCAGGAGGCTCAACAGACCGAGGCAAGCACCGCGGCGGCCCGACATCAGGTACTGTTCAACCGCTTCCTGATCCCCGTGATGACGCTGTTCATCGCCGATGCTGATGGAACGCGGGAGCGTCCACTAGTTTCGACGCCCGGCCTACAGTATTCATCCTCCTACTCGGCCGATGGGCAGTGGGTCGTCTTCACGAGCGAGCGGGACGGGCAGTCGGACATCTATCGCGTTCGTCCGGATGGTACCGGGCTCGAGCAACTGACAGACCATCCGGCGTTCGACGATCAGGGAGCACTGTCGCCCGACGGCCAGACGCTGGCGTTCGTCTCAACGCGCGGCGGCGGCACGGCGGACATCTGGTTGACGGACCTCGTCTCGCGGCAAACAACGAACCTCTCCTCGAATCCATCTGGAAACTTCCGACCGAGTTGGTCTCCGGACGGGGCGTGGATCGCGTTCACGTCTGACCGGGACTCGGAGCCGGGACTGAATCCCGGCATGTGGGAGCACCTGCAGTCCACGGGCGTCTATGTGATCAGGCCGGAGGGCAGCGGCCTCCGGAGGCTCACTCGCGAGGGGGGTGTGGCAGGGAGCCCGTCATGGTCCACCGATGGCCAGAAGATCCTCTTCTACGAGACGGACGAGGTCGGAGCGTACATGGCGAAGTCTGGCCGTTCCAGAACCGAGATCACTTCAATCGATGTGACGACTGGGGAGCGGACGCGGTACACCGCATCGAGCGAAACGAAACTCTCGCCGCAGTGGCTGTCAGGCGGAAGAATCAGCTATATCACGCGCGCGGGAGACGAGACGGGCGGCCTAAGAATCAGGCATCCCAGCCGGCGAGTGGAGACGGTCATCCAGGGGGTTGTCCGCGGCGCGACCTGGTCTCCCGATGGTCTCTCCGTCGTGTATGAGCGCGTTGCCCGGCTGGGATCGATGCAGCACCTCGTCCCCACCTTCAGCACAGATGCCGACTTCGAGCTCCTGCTGAGCGAACCCTTTCCCTCATTCTCTCCAGACGGGACGAAGCTGCTCTATAGCCAGTACGTACGAGAGGAGTCTGCCGTGACTGGTCTTGAAGTGGCGAGTGCTCGCAACACGAGCATCGAGATCATGAGCGCAGACGGAGGGGATAAGCACACCCTCTTCCACCGCGACGGTTTCAGCGCCTTCTCGGGTGCGTGGTCACCAGCCGGCGATGAGATCGCCCTGTCGGTCGGCCGATACTTCCGCTCGCCAGGTCTACCGGCGGCTCAGATCGCCCTGATCAATCCTGACGGTTCCAACTTCAGGCTGATCGTGGACGATGAGGTGAACAACGGGTTTCCGAGCTGGTCTCCCGATGGCACCCGCCTGGTCTTCAAGCGAGGCCGGCAGCTCGTCATAATGTCGCTGGCGGATCAGAAGATGACTCCGCTGACGGACGGCTCCCATTACGACAACTTCCCGCAGTGGTCACCAGAAAATGATCTGATCATGTTCACGAGCGACCGTGATGGGGATTTTGAACTGTATACGATCCACCCAGACGGGACCCAGCTCAGACGGCTCACGAACGTCCGTGGCATCAATGCGCACTCGGCTTGGTGTTCTGATGGAGAGTGGATCGTGTTCAGTAGCGCACGCATGGGCTTCAAGGACGAGATGGCGCTATACGACAGAGTCCCCCAGCCCTACGGTGAAATCTTCGCCATCCGAGCCGATGGATCGGACGTGCGTCAGCTCACAGACAACAAGTGGGAGGATGCTACCGCTGCATGCAGATCATTAGAGGTGGGCTGACTCGAAACGGGAGAGCCCATATCCGGACTCCCCCGTTTCTGTAAACCGCTACGGCCGAATCACTTCCGTAATCGGGACGGCCGGATAGGCCCGTTTTGGCCCCCGGTCGAGGTATGCGCTTAGAGCTGCTCACGGTTCAGCACGTCCGCGACTTCAAAGAAGTCCTCTACCTCCCAGTCAGGCGTATATCCATGATCCTCCAGGGGCTCGCCGGCGCGGTTCACCCAGATAACCTTGAGGCCGGCAGCCTTGGCGCCTACGATGTCGAACTGGCCGCGGCACACGAACACAACCTCATCTGGCTCAAGTCCTAACTTCGCGATGGACTTGAGATAGATATCCGGGTGCACCTTGTTTTTACCCCAAAGATCGGCTGTGAGGTACGTGTCGAAGCGAAATCCCATCTGCGCAAAGCGCTCCACGATCCCGACCCGGACCATCTCGCGATCCCCGTTTGTCAGAGGCCCCATAATTGGATAGCCGAGGGCCCGGATCGACTTAAGACCTTCGATGACGTCCGGATATGGGTCAAGTCGGCTCCATGCTTCGATGAGCTCATCCTCCTCGGCTCCGGTGAGGTCGACATTGTGAAACCGCGCCGCCGTGTGCAGCGCTCGTCGAGTGACGAATGAGAAGGGTTCGAAGCCCTTGTCCACCAGCGTGTTGTACATGATGTAGACGAGCTGCTTGGACCGCCACAGCTGGTTGAAGGCCGCGGGGTCCGCATTCACGCCTTTGCGCCGAAACACCTGCGCAACCGCCTCCTCCACTCCTTCCCACGAGACAAGTGTCCCATACGAATCGAACAGGATCGCTTTGACCTGGGTCTGGGCGCGGAGCGCAGAAGCGGCCAGGACAGTCCCCACTGCCACTGCGAGTAAGGTTCGTGACCATCGTGCACCGCTCATGCCAACTCCTTGGCTCGAGTACGGCGAGATGGTAGGCTCAGTCCCCGGCCACGTCAACGCTCGATCATCAGCCATAGCTTCTGCGCATGGGCATCATGTCGTGGGATCCAAGGGTGACGACCGACCCACTGAAGCACCATCATTATTTGGTGTTTTCGTGTGCGCGAACGCCCGCCATGTCGTATCATGACAGGCACGCTCCCGTGGCTTTGAGGCAAGAGGCGGTAAAACGCGCGACACACGCAAAGGGGACGACATCATGAAGACACGGAAAGTGGAGCTGCTGGTCACCGCCACGTTGCTTACCGTCGCGGTCGCCTGGGTCACTCCCCTGCCCGGTCAGGCCGCCCAGAGCGACGAGATCACGGGCGTCGTGACGAGCGGCAATGGGCCGGAAGAAGGGGTCTGGGTCATCGCCGAGACGGACGACCTAGGCACACGGTTCGTCAAGACCGTGGTCACCGGGGACCGCGGGCGCTTTCTGATTCCAGAGCTCCCCGAAGCCAACTACAGGGTCTGGGTCCGTGGGTACGGCCTGGTCGACTCGCCGAAGATCGACGCGACACCAGGGACCGACATCGAGCTCCAGGCGACCGTTGCAGCCAGCGAGGCCGAAGCCGCCCAGGTGTATCCTGCCAACTACTGGTATTCACTGATCGAGCCGCCTGATGCGAGCGAATTCCCGGGGACCGGGCCGAGCGGCAACGGGATCGCCACGGGCCTCCAGACGCAGGGCCAGTGGGTGGACATCCAGAAGCAGGGTTGCATGCTGTGCCACCAACTCGGCACCCGGATCGTCCGGCAGATCGAGAACATCGACGAGTTCGCCTCGACGCTTGCCGCCTGGGATTACCGGGTCCAGATGGGGCAGCGGGGCGGGCAGATGAGCAACGTCATGAACCGATTCGGCCGCCAGCGCGGCCTGCAGATGTTCGCCGACTGGAGCGACCGGATCGCGTCGGGCGCGCTTCCACCCAGGCCGCCCCGTCCGCAGGGCGTCGAGCGCAACGTCGTCACCACGATGTGGGAGTGGGGCACCGAGATCGACTACATCCACGACGAGATCGCGTCCGACAAGCGGGACCCGACCGTGAACGCCAACGGACCGGTCTACGGCGTGAACATCTCGAACGACGAGCTCGCCATTCTCGACCCGGTGACGCACGTGGCGACCAACCTCGAGATCCCGCTGCGGGCCGATCCGGCGACCGTGCGGCCGATGATTGCGTCGTCCATGCCGGTGCCGTCGCGGTTCTTTGGCGAGGAGCTGATCTGGAACGACCCGGCCAACCCGCACAACCCCATGATGGATCAGAAAGGGCGGGTCTGGATGACGTCGGCGATCCGAGGTCGTCAGAACCCCGAGTGGTGCCAGGAAGGGTCGAACAACAAGTACGCGCAGTACTACCCGATGGCGAACAGCGGGCGGTCCGCGCTCTACTACGACCCGCCGACCGAGGAGTTCGTCATGATCGACACCTGTTTCGGCACGCACCACCTGCAGTTCGCCGAGGACGATGACAACACGCTCTTCTTCAGCGGCGGCGGCCAGGTCGTCGGGTGGATCGACACCGACGTCTACGATGAGACGGGCGACGAGCAGTTCTCGCAGGGCTGGTGTCCTACCGTCATCGACACCAACGGCGACGGCAGGATCACGAAGCCATGGAACGAGCCTGGGAGTGGGAACTTCGACCCAAGCAAGGACACGCGCGTGGTCGCGGGCAGCTATGGCCTCGTGGCCGACCCCGAGGTGGGCACGGCGGTTTGGCTCTCCTCGACGCAGTACCCGGGCAGGATCGTGCGTTTGGACACCGGCGACAACCCGCCGGAGACCTGCTTCACCGAGATGTATGAGGTGCCGTCGGTACTCGACCCGAACGTGCCAGAGGACGAGACCGGCTTCGGCCCGCGCGGCCTCGACATCGACCGCGACGGCGTCGTCTGGACGGCGCTCTCGGGCAGCAGCCACTTCGCCTCGTTCGACCGCACGAAGTGCGACGTCAACGGACCGGAGATCCTCGACGGGCGCCACTGCGTCGAGGGATGGACGCTCTATCCGACACCGGGCCCGAACATCCAGAACACCGATCCGCCGCTGCGAGCGGACTACCACTACTACAACTGGGTGGACCAGCACAATACGTTGGGTCTGGGCAACAACATTCCGATCGCCAACGGGTCGAACTCCGATGCGTTACTGGCACTCATGCCGGACACGGGCGAGTGGGTCGTCCTGCGCGTGCCATATCCGCAGGGCTTCTTCAGTCGCGGGCTCGACGGTCGTATCGACGACCCGGAGGGCGGGTGGAAGGGTCGCGGCGTGTGGGCGACCTACGGCGCGGCGGTCACGTGGCACATCGAGGGCGGCAAGGGGGTCAAGCCTGGGATGATCAAGTTCCAGGTTCGACCCGACCCGCTAGCCAACTAGACACATGCAGCGCAAGGTCGCGCTCAAGGGGAAGTGGGTGTACAACTCAGCCTGGGAATACGAATGGGATGAAGAGCCTCGAGAGGTTTGGGCGAGGTATGGTCGCACGTTCTGACTGAGTGTCGGGGGGCCCTGTTAGCGCTTTGGGCCGTACGTATGATCGCGATGTAAAGATACGTACGCCTATTCGTCTCCCTCCTTCAGCCGACCGCTTGCACCATCAGACGTTCTTGCCGCATCTTACCCGCTCTGTCTGACCGAGAAACGGTTAGGGCCAGGGAGGGCCATGCGATGAGAAGTGAATCCAGGTCGGATTTCATCCGGCCTCTGCTCAACGTGAACGCGGATGATCGCGCCGCGCTCGACGCGCTGGTCCCTCTCGTCTATGGGCAGCTCCGCCGCCTGGCACACAACCGGCTCCGTGCCGAGCGCTCCAATCACACGCTGAGCACCACAGCCCTGGTCCACGAGGCGTACCTCAAGCTCGTCGACGTGGATCACGCGCGCTGGCAGGATCGGGCACACTTTCTCGCGACGGCCTCGCGTGCCATGCGGCACGTGCTCGTGGACCACGCACGAGCGCGGAATGCCAAGAAGCGCGGTGGCGGATGGGTGCAGGTCGAGCTGGAGCCGGATGTGCTGCCGCTCACGGATGAGTACGCGGAGGCCGTGGAAGAGCTGGATGGGGCACTGGAGCGTCTGGCCGAGCTGAGCCCTCGAAAGGCGAAGTTGCTGGAGCAGCGCTATTTCGGAGGCCTCAAACTCGATGAGTGCGCCGAGGCGCTCGGGGTTTCGCTGGCCACAGTGAAGAACGACCTCGGGCTCGGCCGGGCGTGGCTAGCCCGCGAGCTTGGAGCGCAAAGTGGCGCGGCAGGAACGGCCTCATGAGACCCGAATTGTACCTGGCTCTAGCCGTTTCTCGCCCCTTTTCCGCTAAAAGAAGTGAAGGGAGGGCACCGGACCTGAAATGGGCGCCCGCGACTTGACGACCGGCCTCAGCCAAGGACCGACTCATGAAGCCCGAATTGTGGAAGCGCGTTGAGGCCTTCTTCGTCGAGGTAGTGGATCTCCCGGTGGAGGAGCGTGCCGAGCGGCTCGAGGGGATGCGGAAGACGGACCCAGAGCTCTACACCGAGCTGAAGTCGCTCATCGAGGCTCACGACGAGGTGGACGAGCTACTCGGTGGCTTCGAGGATCTAGTCTCCTAGCCGGACTTCGAACCGCTGTCCGATCCTGTCCCTCGCCTGAACGCCGCCTTGGAGGGCCGCTACGTCCTTGAGCGTGAGTTGGGCGAGGGCGGCATGGCTACGGTCTACCTAGCCAAGGATCTGAAGCACAACCGCAACGTCGCCCTCAAAGTCCTGAGGCCCGAGTTGGCCGCTGTAGTGGGTGCCGAGCGGTTCCTGGCGGAGATCGAGACGACGGCGAAACTCCAACACCCGCACATCCTGCCGCTGTTCGATTCCGGTGAGGCGGACAGCTTCCTTTTCTACGTGATGCCCTACGTGGACGGGGACACGCTGAAGGACCGGCTCGACCGTGAGGGGCAGCTTCCCGTGAGCGAGGCGGTCGCGATTGCGAGGAACGTGGCCGAGGCCGTCCAAGCCGCACACGAGCAGGGTGTGGTTCACCGCGATATCAAACCGGCCAACGTCCTGATTAGCCGCGGAAAACCCTTGATCGCGGACTTCGGAATCGCCCTGGCGCTCAGTTCGGCGGGCGCGGGGGAGCGGCTCACGGAGGCTGGCCTGAGTATGGGTACCCCCTACTACATGAGCCCCGAGCAGGCGACGGGCGACCAAACGGTAGGACCGGCGGCGGACACGTATGCGTTGGGTTGCGTGTTGTACGAGATGCTGGTGGGTGATCCGCCGTACGCTGGTAACAGCGCGCAAGCTGTGCTGGGCAAGGTCATCGCGGGCAAGTTGGTATCAGCGATGCAGGAGCGTCCATCGGTTCCGGCGAACGTGGACGCGGCGATTCGGAAGGCCCTGGAGAAGCTGCCGGCGGATCGATTCGCTTCAGCGCAGCACTTCGCAAGCGCTCTGGGCGATGAACACTTCCGATATGGGGAACTGGCGACGGCAGGCGCAAGTGCCCCCTCGGGTCCGTGGAATCGGGTGAGCATGGGACTCGCGGGACTGCTTGCGGTGACGTCGGTGGTACTCACTTCGCTACTGCTCGATCAGCCCACGCCCCAGGTGGTACGCTTCAGCGTACCGGTCGGTCCGGACGCCGATATGTACTTGAGTCCAGTGTTGTTGGGGCGTCCCTATGTTACGTCACTTGCGTTCTCGCCGGACGGCGACCGGCTAGTCTATTCGGCCGCGGCCCGTGGCGAACGCTCCCGGCTGTACGTGCAAAGATTGGACCAAGAGCGTGCCGATCCCATCGAGGGTACAGAGGGTGTCGGGTTCCCGTTCTTTTCGTCGGACGGTGACTGGATCGCTTACTTCGACGGGGGGTTCCTGAAGCGAGTCTCGGTAGCTGACGGCGACATTGAGACGATCGGCCCTCATAGTGAGAGGCGTCCTTGGGGGGCGACGTGGGGCGACGACGGGACGATCGTGTGGAGCGATACCGGCGGCCTGTTCCCCTCTCTGCCAACGTACGTGAGACACGGAGCACGCAAAGAATTAGAGTAGGGCGAAGGCAGAGAAACCGAACATGTTGGGACTGCGAGAGAGAATGGAAGAGAATGGTAGTGCCCCTGGAACCGGGGAGGCCAAGCGAAGCGCGGCAGCTCCTGCGGACCCGGAGGTAGTAGATAGGCCGCTACGGCGGCGGTTCAGTCCGTCGTACAAGCTGCGGATCGTCGAAGAAGCGGACCGGTGCACCGAGCCCGGCGAGGTGGGTCAAGTCCTGCGGCGAGAGGGCCTGTACTCGTCGCACCTGACGACGTGGCGCAAGGCGGCGCATAGCGGGTCGCTGAAGGCCCTGTCGAAGAAACGCGGCCGCAAGCCGGAGCGAAATCCGCTGGATGAGAAGGTACGCAAGCTGGAGCGGCGAAACGCACGGCTCGAGAATGAGCTCAGGAAGGCACACCTGATCATCGACGTGCAGGGAAAAGTTGCGGGGCTGCTGGGGATAAGCCTCGACGACGGGACAAACTCTTGAAGGCGGCCGATGAGCTGGCTAAGCACGTCGGTGTAAAACCGGCGTGCGCGGCCCTCGAGGTCTCCCGATCGACGTTGTACCGTCGTCGAGGCCCATCAACCGGGCAACAGCAGCCCCGCCCGACGCCCGCCCGGGCATTGAGCGAGACGGAACGAGGCGAGGTCTTCGACACGCTGTGTTCGGAGCGGTTCGTGGACCGCTCACCCGCCGAGGTGGTGGCCACGCTGCTCGACGAAGAGGTCTACCTGTGCAGCGAACGCACGATGTATCGTGTTCTGGCCTCCGAGGTGCCGGTTCAGGAACGCCGGGCGCAGCGCACCCATCCCGAGTACAAGAAGCCCGAGTTGATGGCCACGGCGCCGAACCAGGTGTGGTCCTGGGATATCACGCGGCTGCTCGGGCCGAAGAAGTGGAGCTATTACTACCTCTACGTCATCATGGACATCTACAGCCGCTACGTCGTGGGCTGGATGGTGGCGGACCGGGAGAACTCGGCCCTGGCCGGCCGGTTGATCCAGCAGAGCTGCCTGAAGCATGGCGTCCAGCCCCGGGTCCTGACCCTGCACTCGGATCGGGGAGCTCCAATGACGAGCCAATGCACCGCTCAACTTCTCGCTGACCTCGGCGTGACCCGCTCGTTGAGCCGGCCTCAGGTGTCGGATGACAACCCGTTTTCCGAGGCTCAGTTCAAAACCTTGAAGTACCATCCCTCGTTTCCCGGACGGTTCGGGGATCAGGGCCAAGCCAAGACGTTCTGTCGATCGTTCTTCCGCTGGTACAATGCCGAGCACCGCCATGGCGGCATCTCGATGCTAACCCCCGAGCAGGTCCACTTCGGGAACGCCGATCAGGTCATTGCCGGCAGGAAATCCGTGCTCCGCGAAGCATGGGCCGCTCATCCCGAACGCTTCGTCAGAGGTGTGCCGAAGCCCAAACCGCTCCCGGAGGCCGTCTTCATCAATCCTCCCATCCCTTCCCTCACCACACAGGACATTGCTCTCTAATTAATCCCGTAGAGTGTCCCATTGTCGTTGACAGGTTCCGTTCCAAGTAGCGGCTACCGGCGGCGAATCGGAGTTGCTGGCCGGGCCAGACGCGTTGCCGGGCGGGCTCGGGCGCTACGCTCAGCCTCACATGCTCCCGGGCAGCGAGGCGCTCCTGTTCCGTGCCAGGCCATCTATGGATCCGGAGACAGCCGAGATCGTCGCTTTGGACCTCGCCACCGGAACGCAGAAGACTGTGCTGACCGATGCCATGGACCCCCGCTACGTACAGACGGGACATCTTCTCTTCATGCGCCAGGGCACGCTCATGGCAGTCGGGTTCGACCCGCAAAGACTCGAAGTACAGGGCCAGCCTGTGATCATGCTTGAGGATGTCATGCACTCGATCTTCATGCCGAATTCCAACAACGACACGGGCGCCGCGCAGGTTGCCGTCTCGGCGTCTGGTCATCTCGCCTATGCGCTTGGCGGTGTCTTACCGTCGAGACGTGACATGGCGGTGCGCCTCACCAGTACCGGTGACACCATTCCTTTCGAAATGGACAGGCGTGAGTACGGTCACTTTCGCGCGTCGCCCGAAGGCGACCGTCTCGCTTTTACCATCGGGCGTGGATTACAAAGAAACATCTGGGTGCGCGACCTAAGCCGAGGTCAGAATCAGCGTCTAAACACCGGGGGCTTCATAAACGGGGCAATGGAATGGAGCCCTGAGGGCCGTTGGCTCGCCTTCTCGTCAGACCGTGACCGGGAGGGGGGCCAAAATATTCATCGCATCGCGGCGGACGGCAACGGCGAGCCGGAGCGGTTGGCTCCTCCTACGGAACGTAGGCAGACGATGTCGTCGTGGTCTTCCGAGGGGGTCATCGCCTGGCTGGAGCACGACGACTCAGGTGTCTTCGACATCTGGGTGTTGCCGCCCGACGGCGATGCGGCACCCTTCTTCACGTCGGCGGAAGAAGAGACGTACGCCACCTTTTCCCCCGACGGTCGGTGGCTCGCGTACGTGTCCGACCGAAGTGAGCGGCAGGAAGTCTACGTGCGACCCTACCCAGGCCCGGGACGTGCAACGCTGATCTCGGACGGTGGCGTGAGTCCGGCGTGGTCGCCCGACGGTCTAGAGATTTATTTTTGGCGAGCCGGGGTCTTGTGGGCCGTCGATGTGACTCCGGGGGATGAGTTTCAGGCGGGTCGCCCAGTGCCCCTCATCGATCCCTGGAGGTACTACTTTTCGCCGGTGCGGAGGTACGATGTCTTCCCCGACGGTTCGTTCGTCAAATCGGTGCTGGACGTTGACGGTCGCAGTGCGGAGGAGAGGTACGGGGCTACTGAGTTGCACGTAATCCTCAACTGGGCCGGGGAGTTGAAGGAGCGGGTGGGGAACTAATATGAAAGTGCTGGCGTCAAGGAGCTGCTGAGGGCAGTAAACATTGAGCTCCAGCTAGAAGCCACCCTCCCGCACGGGCCGCCCCTCACCCGCGCCGCCCAAAGTGATCACGACGGGATCCTCCACCGACTCGTTCTCCGGTAACGGGTGCTCCCCCTTCTCCTCGCCCATCCCCGCGGATCGCTAGTTCTCCGACCGACCCGAACGATCCAAGTCTCGTCGTTGGTGGAGCACGCCAAGGATCACGACGTCGGACTCAGCGACATGGTACAGTAGCCGGTAGGCGCCGACGAGGAGTTCGCGGACCGTTGGGTCGTCGCGCTCAGGCACGACTCGCCCTCGGTCGGGCATGGAATGAAGCGAGTCTGCCGAGTTGAGGATGTCCTGGAGCAAGCGGATCGCTCCATCGAGCGATTCGTCCGCGACGAAAGTTATGGCGGCGTCAAGCTCACGGCGTGCTCCTTCAGACCAAACTACCGGGCGGCGCCGAGGACCCATTTCCGCCGGAGTTCGTCGGCGACCTGCTCATGCGAAATGGTTCTGCCCGCTTCCGCGTCCGTTAAGCCGCGGTCCACGGCCTGCAGCACATAAAGGTTGTAGAGCACCTCATCGAGGGAGCAGTCGTCCGGTAAACGGTCCAATACCTCCTGGACCTTCTCCTTTGTCGTCACACTACCTCCTCGGTTTTTCGGCAGTCACGCATAGGACCATACACTAAAGATAGGTTCGGGGTCGACTGCCGCCATGGAGATCCCACTCCACCGGATGCGGTTCGGAGTCTGATTCACAATGGCTGCAGGCAATTTTGCTTGCACCTTCCGTCCCCCGAAAAGATCTTTGTCGTACGGTCGATGGTGACGAAGTCGTCGGCGCGGTGAACTGTCTCCAGCGGCTGCGTTGCAGGGGGGGCCATGTACGGTAGTGCGGACGAACATATGGCGAAAACCAACGACTTGGGACCCCGCCTAGGGCTCGTCGGCGGGCAAGAAGAGCACCAGCGACCCCTCAGCACATCGGTGATCGGCGCCGATATGCGAGTGTTTGGCAGCGTGCATAGCACCTCGGTCGTGAGTGTGGCCGGCACCGTCCTCGGCAGCGTATCGGCCGACGACCAAGTAATCGTGACGAAGGGCGGCCGGGTGGAGGGTGGTGTGGAGGCTCGAGAAGTGGTCCTCAATGGCGAGGTGCGGGGACAGGTCGACGCTCGAGAACGGTTGGAAATCCAGGCTTCGGCGATGGTTCAGGGCGACCTCCACGCGCGGCGGCTCAGGTTGCTTGAGGGCGCGGTAGTCGACGGCGATGTCTCCATAGCTGAGTCCAGCATGGAGTGCCAGAGCGGCGCGGCTTCAGGATCGGCACCGCAAGCACCCGGAGTTCGAGGTGGAGACGGATCGAGTGGGGGCGATGCCGTTTTGAAGCGAGACGGTACGGCACCGGAGCGCCGAGCCTGGGCCAAGCCCATGTCCATCGTGCCAGGTGCCATGATCGCCCTGGTCGTGGGTTGGTTAATCAGCACGTCGCCAAGCCCGGGGCCAGCGCCGAGTAACCCGACGACCCCAGTGGAGGCAGCCGTCGAACCGCAGATCAGCCTCTTTCGTGCCAGCAGAACCTCGATCACGCTAGGCGATGAGGTCACTTTGATCTGGAACACGTCAGATGCGGATCGTGTGGAATTGGAGCCCGGCGGTCCCGTGGCGTTGAGCGGCGACACGAATGTCTCTCCAGACGCGACGGTCAGTTACGCCCTCGTGGCTTCGGGACCTGGCGGGGAAACGCGTCAGTCGGTGCGAATCAGCGTCGCTGCACCGGTCCCCGATCCACCGATAGCGAGCCTGACCGCTCAGCCCAACACGATTGAGCGCGGGGGCGCGAGCACGCTCACCTGGTCGACGACGAACGCGACAAGCGTAAGGCTGGAGCCCGGCTTCGGAACGGTCGCGGCGAGCGGCTCTCGCCGCGTCACACCTACCGGCGACCAGACCTACCAACTCGTGGTGACCGGTACAGGTGGGACGATCGAGCGCGAAGTGGGTGTGACGGTGACCGCCCTCGAAGATCCGACTCCACCGCTGGGAGCCGACGACCCGCTGAACCAACCCAGCGGGATCGAGGGCCTTGAGCCCAGCGAGTTGTGTAGCGACGATGATCCTGTAACGGCTGTGCCGAATTTCGAGGATGGCAACCTGTGGCTGGCGATCAGGGCTGCCCTGTCGATCAACGGTGCGGTGGAACTCACCTGCGGCCTAGCACAGGGGCTGACGGATCTGACGGCCCAGAACGCCGGGATCGAAAGTCTCGTGGGGATTCAGAATCTCACAGGCCTGATGACCCTCTACCTCGATGGCAACTCGATTACCGAGATCAGCGCCCTGAGTGGACTCACAGGCCTGGTAGATCTCCGCCTCGACGGAAACGCGAATCTCACCGACATTCAACCCCTGCTCGACAACACGGGGTTCGGAGGGGGCGACATCGTCGACCTCAGGGACACGAGCGTGAGTTGCACAGACGTGGCTGCACTGGAAGCTAAAGGAGTGACGGTAGTCTCTGACTGCCCGTGATTAAAGCCCATTAGCGACCAAGCGGGGCAATCCAATCGTATACGGCCATTCTCCGGGCATCCTCGCTGAGGGTGTCGCCATCAACAGCGCCCTTCGGAAGTGAGGGCGCCATTAACGGCGTCACCGCGGCTAGTTCCCTCTCACCCAGTAGAGGCAGCCGGGGCCGGCGCCGTCGCCCATCGGGATCTCGTGGGTGACCTCGAGCGTATTCAGATCCACGACGGCCACCCGGTCCGCGGCCCCTAGCCCCAGATAGGCGTGTCTGCCGTCTGGGGCCACCAACACAGCGCCGTCCCCCAGGTCGCCGGAGCCGAGGGGCACTCGGGTGATCTCCGTGCGAGACGCCGCGTCCATGACGACGAGGGTTGCCGCCTCACCGTCGATGATCAGTACCCGGCCGTCCGGCGTGAACTTAAGGCGATTCGCGTCTTCGAGGCCCAGATCGAGCGTCTCGACGACGGCTCGGCTGGCGACATCGATGATCGACACTCCACCGTCGTTCCGGGTCGCGGTCCAGATTTCTCGGCGATCCGGTGACAGATCGATGCCTTCAGGCCGTTCACCCGGCACCGGAATCACGGTTAGCCTCGACGCGGCGGGGCCTGCCGAGATGCCCTCGACCATGGTTACGGAATTCGAGCCAATGTTCGGCATGAACATGGTGTCGGTGTCGCGGTCGAGGACGAGCATATGGGTGCCGTCCTGGCCAATCTCAAGCGTCCACTCGATCGCGTCGGTCGATGGATTGTAGCGCCCGATCGACTTGTAGCCTTCGATGGTGAAGTACACCTTGCCGTCGGCAAAGAGCACATCGTGCGTCCGGCTGCCGGGGCCAGGGTCGACTCGCCGGACTTCCGTTTGCGCGGTCAGGTCAATGACTGAAATCCCGTCCACCATGCTGGCCACGAACGCCCACCGGCCGTCGGCGGATGCGGTGACCTCGTGCGGATCTCGGCCCGTCGGCACGCGTCCCAGCTCCGTCCCGCTGGCCGGATCGACAATCGCCAGCGCGCTGGCGTCTCGGAGCAACACGAGAAGTCGTCCGGATGTCGGTGACTGGGCGCTGACGGCGGCATGCCCAAGGACCAGCGCGCCGAGCGCTACCAACCCGACCCCTCGGAGCCCCGTGCTCACTGAGTGCATCTGATACCTCCGTGTGTGCTGAGGCGGCTCTGTGGTGACGCCGACCACGCGACTACTGACAATACAGCCTACCACCGCATCCGGCCCGCAGGTCCAATGCAGTATGTGCGGGCCGCTGCACGCTCCACCGCCGTCTAAACCGAAGCAACTCGATGCGCCCGGAGGAAGGACCGTATCTGGCGCACCGCCACAGGAATCCGCTCCGGGGGCTCTTTCCACGGGAAAATGCTCACTTCGGACTTCGGCGCGAGCATCGCGGCCTCCATCGCTACGGCGTAGGGATGCGCCGTGGTATCATCCGGCAGGATCAGTACGGGCGTCTGGCAATTGCGCACGAATTCGCTTGTCACGGTGAAGACGAAGTCGGGGTTGGTGCGGTACATCCTCGTCAGAAATCGGTCGACCATTTCCATCGTGACGTCGGGCCGACGGGCCGCCAGCGCAGGACCCCAGCCTCTCATGTTGAATTCGTAGAAGTCGAAGTAGTCCTGATTTTCCGGACTCGAGCCGCTGGGCTGCGCCAGCACGGCGGCGACGACGCGGTCGGGCGCGCGTTCGAGCAGGTTCCAGATTAAGGGACCGCCAATGCAGAAGCCCAGTACCATGAACTTCTCGATGCCCAGGTGATCCATCAGACCGAGATGGTCATCGGTATAGGCATCCCACGGTCGGTCGATCTCGAGCGGGCCGGAGGACTGGCCGTCACTGGCGTACTCCTTGCTCATTGGCGAGTCAGCGTCAAACGCTGAGAAACGGGCTGAAGTTAGCTACCTGTAGGATTTATTATCAAGGACAGTGTCTGGGCGGGGTTGCTGTACATGCGAAATGGTTCTGCCCGCCTCCGAGCAGTGGGTAGTCGCATCAACGGTAGCTTTGGAATCGCCCGCTTTTCCACGGTAGCCGGGTCGAGTCGGACACAGTCACCGAACAATAGTGAACCTCTGTACTCTCCTGCCCCGGTTTTCGGTGACGTACACGCTTCCCTCTGAGTCCACAGCGATGCCGTGAGGTTGATCAAATTGACCCGGAGCATGCCCCACACCGCCGCCGAAATTCGACAGAATCCGTCCGGTCTGTCTATCGATAATCTCAATTCGGGCGTTGTCCTGATTGACAACATACATTCGCGTTTCGTTCGGATCTCGAGAAAGGGCCAGCGACACAGCCGAGCCCTCGGTCTGCCTCGCTACACCATCTGCCGGTGGCGTGTATGGTCGCCACGGCACTTCGATGTTCCTGATGAACCTCCCACGTTGATCATATACTTGTAACCTTGAGTTATAGCGGTTGCACACGTAGATCAAGCCATCCCTGGCTCCTGTCATACAGTGGATGTTTTCCATTCCCTCAGGCCGCCACTGGCGGAGGAACCGGCCCTCGCGATCCATCACTGCGATGCGTCTGTTCCGCCCTCGTGCTTCTCCGTCGGCCACGTAGACATCTCCGTTTTCTGGATCCGTGTAGACGGTCGCGGGTGTTAAGAACCGCGCCGCCTCCGAATTCAGAGGTCTCCCCCGGACCGTGCCGTCCGAGGTATCGAACACACCCTTCGTTCCGATCTGAAACAGGAGATCGCCGTCATGAGAGTATTTCTGCACCATACCGGAGGGTGCACTGGCAATCCACACGTTGTTGTCTTTGTCGACGTGACAGCCGTGCAGGCGCGGGTCCAGTAGCTCCGGGTCGCCCCAGGAGTTGACCACGTTGCCAGCCGGGTCAAACTCGATGATAGACGGAGCCAGGGATCCGGCGTTCAAATTCACTTCAAGCACATCTTGGCGATTGAGGATGAACACGTGGTCCTGCCCATCTACGCACACGTCCGTCAACCCTCCAAGAACCCAACGATCTGGAAGAGCCTTCGGCCAGTAGGGGTCGACCTCGTATTGCGGCACGGTCACCTGTGCATGCAACGCCTGGCCAAAGACCACGGCCGGCAGCATGACGCATACCCACCGTGCGACGAAGAGCCTTCTCTTCCTTGCCATGTCAGCTTCTCCTTGCCCTGTCCTCTCAGCCGTGGGAGGCTCTGGCCTACCCGTCGGTCGGGGGCACCGCCTCCATGAGCAGCTCGAAGGCGGACCGGAGCGCCCGCCCGCCTGCGCGTGCCCCGGTGTACTTTCCGATGCGTACCACGACCAGCCCATGCGTCGGGATGATCGTCGTGCTCTGGCCACCGGCGCCACTCATTCTGTACGCGCTCCGGGGAATTGGGGCCGAGCCGGTCCCGTTCACCCAGAAAAACGCCCCGCCGTACTGAGGTCGGCCGTCGGCAACCCACGCCGGAGCGAGCGTCGATGCGTACCTGGCATACCCCTCGGGGAGCACCCGCTCTCCCTCCCAGACGCCGTCCTGCAAGTAGAGGTTGCCGAGTCGCGTCCAGTCGCGGGCGGACATGAAGGCGAGTCCCTGCCCAAGGAAGTTGCCGTGCGGGTCGGTCTCGATGATGGCGGAGCGGATCCCGATCCGGTCGAAGAGCTGGCGCTGCGGGAACGAGTGGTAGTCCTCTCCGCGCGCCTCCGCCGCGAGGCGAACGAGGTAGCTGCCGAGGATGGGGTCGGTGTTGCGATACCGACCCACCTGATTGGGCTCCCACTCCTGCGGCCGGGTCGCCGCCCACTCGTACGAGTTGACCGTGCCCGTGTAGTAGTAGTAGTGGTCCGCATAAGTCGACGGGTCGTAGTCCGGATCGCCAGGCGCGTTGATCCGCAGCCCGCTCGACATCCTCATGATATCGCCGATGCGGATCTGCTGCCGGGGATCCCCTTCGGTTTGCCACTCGGGGATCGGGGCGGGCTGCCAGAGCTCGTACTGGCCTTGCTCGATGAGGACGCCGACGAGCGCGCCGGTGAGACTCTTGGTCATGGACCAGCTCTCGAGCGGCGTGTGCATGTCGACATCGTCGCCGTACCGCTCGGCGATGATCCTCCCCTTGTAGGTGACCACGAGTCCGAGCGTCATCGCTTCGGGTGGGCCAAAGCCGACTTCGATCGCCTGCTCGACCTTCGCCCCGTCGAGCTCCTCGGGCCACGGGCCGTCGGGCAGCACGTCGCCCATCGGCCAAGGCGTGCTCTCGGCCGGCGGCAGGTTCCGGGCCACCTCGGAGGGTGCGTAGTAGATCGAGTCCTCCCCGATCGGATGCCGCACGCATCCCTGGTTGCCGTACCGCTTCGCCGTGCGGGTGACGCCGTCCGGTAAGGTCAGGCTCACCAGCTGGTGCTCGAAGTCCACGATGGTGTCGACCACATGATGCCGCTCGCCGAACGGCGAAATGAAGCCCCCGACGTTCTCTGCGGCGTCGTCCGGATCGAGGCCGGTGATGAAGACCGCCGAGCAGAGGATCTTAGCGAAACCGGCCGTCTGATGGTGAAGCGCCTCACCCGGAGGCGGCACGTACTCGGTGTCGAGCTCGAGGGAGCTCGCACGCGCGAGGAGCGCCGCGGCCGGGTCGGCCTCCGCTGCGCCGATGGGGGCTTCCGGCGCGTAGATGGCGGCCTCCGCCGCGTCGATGGTGTCACCCGATCCGCCGCACGCGGCCAGGGTCCACACCATTAGCGCCGCGGGAATCCGGCCGGATGTGTACCGCATCGAGGAACCTCCGTGGTCGGGGATGGGGAGGGTCCAAGCTAAGTGGTTGCCGGACCTCCTGCTACTGTGCCCGTTTGAGCGGTCGCGCGGAAGTCAGGCAGCTCTGGCCTTCCGGCATGGGCCCGATGGGCCGAATCGGGTGGGGGCACCAAGACGCTGTGATCCCCAATCAAAAAGGAACCACTTCCCAAGTCGGGACGGCCGGAGATCCGCCCCAATACCTACCGGCCGCTGGGAGAGACCTGAGTAAGAAGACCCGCAGCGACGACCTCCGCCAGGGCGTTGAGATCGTCCCTGGCCTGCAGGAGGACCTGCATGTCGTCGCCGGTGTCGACCCGAACGATGTAGATCCCATCCGACACTCGCAGAAGTGCGCCGCCGATGATTGCCTGACCGCCCACCGAGACGAGGATCTCAGCTTTCCGCTCCCGTGTCAGTCCGGACCTGAAGGTTACTGCCAGCACGTCCGGCGGGACTCCGTACTCCGGGTCCAGGTTGTCGAGGATGTCACTGGGAATGGTGTCCGGCGCGGTGGCTGGCACCTGGAGGGTCTCTTGAGTGACTGGCGAGATAGAGGGTGGGACGGCGGAACAAGCCACCGCGAGGATCAGGAGGAGGATCAGGACACTGAACGGTGCGTTTCGCAGGAAATCGCCGAGTACCGGTCTTGGGGCTCGCACGGAGTGTCTCCTCATCGTTTATCAGTCCACCCGAGTCTGAAAGCTACGACCCGTGGCCGAACAGTGGGAGGGCATCAACCACCTTGATCCCATTCTCCCTCACCAGGCAGACCCGTTCGAAGGGGGCGATGCGCAGGAGTTGACCGGTCTCGTAGTCGCGTACCTCCACTGTGCACGCTTCGTCCAATTGGTCCTGCCCCTGGGGTGACCGGCCCCCAATAGTGGTACCACCTACTGTGTTAGTCCAAGGGCCTCCTGAAGCCTGGGGTGAGGGCCGTTAAGCTTGGGCAGATTCAAGAAGAAGGGATCGGGCCGTAGCGCTTCGGGGGCCGGTGGTCGGTAGCGGAGCGAGCTGTGGGGTCGGATGGTGTTGTACTCCCGCCGCCACTGTTCGATGAGCACTTTCGCCTCCTCCAACGAGTAGAAGATCTCCCGCTTCAGGACTTCTTCGCCCAGCGTCCCGTTGAAGCTTTCGTTGTAGCCATTCTCCCACGGGCTACCCGGCTCGATATACAGCGTCTTCACCTCGACCCGCTCGAGCCACTCACGAACCACCTTGGCCGTGAACTCCGGACCGTTGTCGGACCGGAGATTGGCCGGTGGACCATGCTCGACAAAGAGCTCACTGAGCGTCTGCAACACATCGTCCGCCCTGAGCCTTCGGGCCACTACGATCGCCAGACACTCCCGGCTGTATTCATCCAACACCGTCAGCATCTTCAGCGGCCGACCGTCGTGCGTCCGATCCGCCACGAAGTCATACGCCCAGACGTGATGGCGGTACAAGGGTCGAAGCCGGATGCATGAGCCGTCCGTCAACCAGAGCCGGCCCCGTTTGGGCTGTTTCTTGGGCACTTTCAGACCCTCCTCTCTCCAGATCCGCTCCACCCGCTTGTGGTTCACCACCCAGCCCTCCGCCCTCAACATCCCTGTAACCATCCGGTACCCGTAGCGACCGAACCGACCCGCCACCTTGACCACGTCCGCTCGTAGCGCCGCTTCATCAGCCCCTCTCTTCCGACGGTCAAGTCCCGAGTTGTGTGTAAAAGTGAGAGGAAGCTCCTCGATGCTTCGGTTAGGCTGCGTTGGCGACCTCCTTCGGTTCGAGAAGCGTGAGATCGAGGTAGCGGCGTTCGCTCCAGACCGCAGTAGTCCTCAGAGCAACCGCGGTGATGAGGCGGAGCGCACTGGCTCGGTCGGGGAAGGCGCCGGCGCTCCGGATCCGACGCTTGATCTCGGTGTGCAGGCGATGCGGGACCTTGGCCAGCACGTTGCGTTGCAGGTGCACGGTGCAGCGCTGGCGGCGCACCTCAGGCAAGAAGCGGCGCACCGCAGCCGCCAGGCCCGCGTGCTCGTCGGCGATCACCAGTTCGACGCCGCTGAGACCTCGCTCCAGGAGCTGCTTGAGGAGCTCGGACCAACTGTCCTCTGACTCCTCAGGGCCTAGCGTGATGGCCAGGAGCCGGCGGTGACCGTCCGGATCCACCGCGTAGGCCACGAGCGCGCTCACGTTCTCGACCTTCCTGGCCCAGCGCGCATCGAGGAACGTCGCGTCCAGATACAGATAGGGGTGAGGCCCCTCGATGGGTGCGCTCCGCAGCGCTTCTACGGCCCCATCGAGCCGCTTCGCGACCCGGCTCACCGTCGAGCGTCCCACGCGCTCACCCAGCAGTGCTTCGGTCACGTCGCCCATCTTGCGCTGCGACACACCGCTCACGTAAGCCTCCACCATCATCTCGTCCACTTCTTCACTCCTGCGCCGGTAGCGGCCCATCACGTCGGCGGGCGAGCCGCCTTCCCGGCTGCGCGGCACCATCACGTCGATCTGACCCAAGCTCGTGAGCAGGCGCCTGAGGTACGTGCCGTTCCTGTGGTCCTTCCGGCTGCCGACCCGCTCGAAACGACGCGCTCCGACCATCGCTTTCAACTCCTCCTCCAGCACCATCTCGAGCGTCACACGGATCGCGCCCTGAAACAACGACTTTAAATCCTGCCGTAACTCATCTTGCGTGGCCCGCTCAACTTCAACCATCTTTTCCATGAGGAAGCTCCTTTCCGGTTCCGGACCTGCTGGCGCAGGCCCGGACTCCCCGGGTTCATGTGATGATGAACATTCACAAGGAGCTTCCTCTCTCTTTCCCCGGCTGTCCACCCTCCCCGGACCCCTCACCCCCTTTTACACAAATATCGCGACACTACCCTTCCGACTCCTCCGTTGTGTCGATCGAGCCTGGCCCAACACCTCGCACGCTCGCCTCTCGCTCACCCCGAGCCGCTGCTGGACCCGCACCACACAGCGCCTCCGCCGCTCGGGGCTTAGAAGTTTCCCTTTGACGCTTCCTTCAGGATCATGTTGTCCACCGTCAGATCGGCCACCGCCCGCTTCAGTCGCTGGTTCTCCTTCTCGAGCTCCTTCAGACGCTTCGCCTGACTCGTCTTCATCCCCCCGTACTCCTGGCGCCACCGGTAGTACGTCTGCTCGCTCACCCCTAGATCCCGGATCACCTCTTTCATCGACTTCCCGTTGGCGAGCCCCACTTCCGCCCGCCGTAGCCCGTTGATGATCTGCGCTGCCGTGTAGTTCTTCCGTGCTGCCATCTCGACCTCCTCCCGGTCTCGACCCGCCCAGATTCTAACACTGGACCTGGTCTCGTTTCAGGGGGCTAGGTCAGTGGATCCGGGTGGACGGCACGGACGAGGCGGACCTCACAGCCGCGACTACCGCCACCTACACCATGAACAACGCCGACCTGGGCAAGACCCTCAAGGTGCGGGTGAGCTTCACCGACGACGCGGGGAACGCCGAGAGCCGGACCAGCGCGCCGACGGCGACCGTCGAGTACGGTGCCCCGACAGCCTTGTCCGTAACGGTAGGGGTCGGTCAGGTCGTGCTGGTGTGGAGTCGTCCGGCGGCGGGGGGACTCGCTTTTACCCACTACGAATACCGCTATTCGGAGGGGGGAATGATTTTGCCGACCGCGATGTGGCAACAAGTCCAGAACGCCAGCAGCATTGAATCAATCCAAGCGTATTTTCAGCAGGTGAAGGGTCTGACGAGCGGCACGACCTATACCTTCCAGGTTCGTACGGCAGCCAATGCTGTCAAGGGCGCGCCGGCGACCGTGATCGCGACACCAGTATCACAGCCGTCCTGCACCATCGACGATTTGGGCGACCGGCGCCTGCTCTGGCAGGGCCAACTGACAGCAGGGTTACTCGCAGTTGCTACCGATGGAAATGTAGAGACAGGGTATGGGACTGGAGGGGAAGAGACTGGAACCCTGACACCTGATGCGGTCACCTTCCGTTCAACCACGTATTCCGTCACCACGTTGACATCCGACGATCATCTCAACGTTGTCCTACGCGAATCAGACTCTACCTGGTACCCAGGAGACGAGGTGGTCGACGCATTGAGGTTGCATGTCTGCAACACGCCCTACGACTTCAGCAGTGCAGCGGTGCCAGGTGCATTTGACGAGTTTTCTGGCTATAGGTGGAACGTTGGCTTCAACTGGCCGGCCGGCATCGAGCGCACGCTGCGGCTGAGCCTGCCGGCGAACAACGTCGCGACGGGCGAGCCGGCGGTTACCGGCACGGCGCAGGCCGGGCAGGAGCTGACGGCGGTCACTACCGGCATCATGGACACCGACGGGCTGACCGACGTCGATTTCACGTACCAGTGGCTCCGGGTGGACGCGGACGGCACGTCCAACCCGGTGGACATCACCGACGCGAACGCCGCGACCTACACCCTGACAGCCGCCGACGCGGGCAAGAAGATCAAGGTGCAGGTGAGCTTCACCGACGAGCTGAGCGGCGAGGAGGAGCGCAACAGCGCGGCGTATCCCTCGTCCGGCACGGTCACCACCGCCACCAACACCACCGCGCCCGCGCTGCTCAGCGTCACGGTGACCTCGACGCCGCGCAAGACGACGGACACCTACGGCGCGCGCGAGCACATCGAATTCTCGATGACCTTCGACCAGCCGGTGACGGTGACCGGCGATCCGACCTTCGCCTTCGACCTCGGCGGCCCGTCGACGGCGACCTGGTATGCGGGCTCGGGCACCACCACGCTGCGGTTCTCCCACGCCGTGAGCGGCGGGTCAAGCGGCGACCGGGACACGAACGGGATTTCCTGGGCCGAGAACGCGATTGCGCTCAACGGCGGCACCATCGCGGGGACAGACAACGCGGTGGCGGCGGTCCTGACCCACGCCGCCCAGTCGAACCTGGCGGGGCACAAGGTCGACGGCCGGACGACGGCCGTCACGGCCGCCACGGTCACCGTGGCGGTGACCTCGACGCCGACGTCGCTGGCGGACACCTACGGTTTCGGCGAGACGATCGTGATCACGGTCACCGCCAGCGAGGCGGTGGAGGTGGTGGGCGATCCGGAGTTCGAGTTCTCGCTGACCGATATGGGCGGTGCCGCCAATGACCCGCCGGCCACCTACGATCGCACGCGCAGCAGCCCGACGACGATGGTATTCACCTACACGGTGCAGGCGGGCGACCGGGACAACAACGGCATCTGGATCGGCGACCACAGCCGAACCTTCATGCTGGACGCGAACGACCGCATCCGCACGGCCTCGCAGCAGATCGACATCGACCGCAGCCATCCCGAGTACGGCACGCAGGGCGGCCACAAGGTGGACGGATCCCTGGGAGCACCAACCGTACCGCCGGATCCCACGGCGCCGACCCTGGTGTCGGCCACCGCCACGACGCTCACCATCGAGTGGACGCACCCGGGTGACGGCGGCTCGCTGCTCACTCGCAACTTCATCGAGTACCGGGTGGAGGGCACGACCGACTGGACGAACTGGTACCGGGGCGAAACGCCAACGCAGGTGACGCGCACGGTCATCAGGAATCTTGCGGCGGCGACGGCGTACGACGTACGGGTCCATTCCACCAATGCGATTGGGAACAGCCAGTGGGTCCAGTCGGCGACGGCATTCAGCACGCTGGCCGGCACCGCGGCGACGGGCGCGCCCACGATTACCGGCACGGCGGCGGTCGGGCAGCCGCTGGCCGTTGACCTCACGGGCATCGCGGACGCGGACGGCCTGACCAATGCCAGCTACAGCTACCAGTGGGTGCGGGTGGATGCGGACGGCATGTCGAACCCGGTGGACATCACCGACGCGACCGACGCGACCTACACCCTGGTCGACGCCGACCTGGGCACGACCCTCAAGGTGCGGGTGACCTTCGACGACGACGCCGGCAATACCGAGACGCTGACCAGCGCGGCGACGGCGACGGTGACCCCCGCGGCCGGTGCCGCTGCTTCGCCGACAAACTTGTCCGTAACGGTAGGGGTCGGGCAGGTCGTGTTGGTGTGGGAGCACCCCGAGGGGGCGGGGGGGATACCTCGTACCCACTACGAATACCGCTATTCGGCGGGGGACATGATTTCGCCGGACGCGATGTGGCAACAAGTCCGGACCGGCACCGGCGCGCTACAGCAGGCGTTTTTTCAGGTGGTGAAGGCTCTGACGAGCGGCACGACCCATACCCTCCAGGTTCGTGCGGTAAACCCTCGAGGCGGAAGCGCGCCGGCGACCGTCACCGCGACACCAATATCACAGCCGTCCTGCACCATCGACGAGTTAGGCGACCGGCGCCTGCTCTGGCAGAGCCAACTGACAGCAGGGGTACGCGAAATTTTTCCAGATGGAAAACTGGTCGTAGGGACTGGTAGTGGGATAGAGACTGGAACCCTGACACCGAGTGCGTTCACCTTCCGTTCAACCACGTATTCCGTCAAGGCGTGGACATACGACGCGCGTCTCAATTTTGGCCTACTCGACCAAGACATGAATGGCTGGCGCCCACGAGACGAGGTGGTGACCGGCCCCCAATAGTGGTACCACCTACTGTGTTAGTCCAAGGGCCTCCTGAAGCCTGGGGTGAGGGCCGTTAAGCTTGGGCAGATTCAAGAAGAAGGGATCGGGCCGTAGCGCTTCGGGGGCCGGTGGTCGGTAGCGGAGCGAGCTGTGGGGTCGGATGGTGTTGTACTCCCGCCGCCACTGTTCGATGAGCACTTTCGCCTCCTCCAACGAGTAGAAGATCTCCCGCTTCAGGACTTCTTCGCCCAGCGTCCCGTTGAAGCTTTCGTTGTAGCCATTCTCCCACGGGCTACCCGGCTCGATATACAGCGTCTTCACCTCGACCCGCTCGAGCCACTCACGAACCACCTTGGCCGTGAACTCCGGACCGTTGTCGGACCGGAGATTGGCCGGTGGACCATGCTCGACAAAGAGCTCACTGAGCGTCTGCAACACATCGTCCGCCCTGAGCCTTCGGGCCACTACGATCGCCAGACACTCCCGGCTGTATTCATCCAACACCGTCAGCATCTTCAGCGGCCGACCGTTGTGCGTCCGATCCGCCACGAAGTCATACGCCCAGACGTGATGGCGGTACAAGGGTCGAAGCCGGATGCATGAGCCGTCCGTCAACCAGAGCCGGCCCCGTTTGGGCTGTTTCTTGGGCACTTTCAGACCCTCCTCTCTCCAGATCCGCTCCACCCGCTTGTGGTTCACCACCCAGCCCTCCGCCCTCAACATCCCTGTAACCATCCGGTACCCGTAGCGACCGAACCGACCCGCCACCTTGACCACGTCCGCTCGTAGCGCCGCTTCATCAGCCCCTCTCTTCCGACTCCTCCGTTGTGTCGATCGAGCCTGGCCCAACACCTCGCACGCTCGCCTCTCGCTCACCCCGAGCCGCTGCTGGACCCGCACCACACAGCGCCTCCGCCGCTCGGGGCTTAGAAGTTTCCCTTTGACGCTTCCTTCAGGATCATGTTGTCCACCGTCAGATCGGCCACCGCCCGCTTCAGTCGCTGGTTCTCCTTCTCGAGCTCCTTCAGACGCTTCGCCTGACTCGTCTTCATCCCCCCGTACTCCCTCCGCCACCGGTAGTACGTCTGCTCGCTCACCCCTAGATCCCGGATCACCTCTTTCATCGACTTCCCGTTGGCGAGCCCCACTTCCGCCCGCCGTAGCCCGTTGATGATCTGCGCTGCCGTGTAGTTCTTCCGTGCTGCCATCTCGACCTCCTCCCGGTCTCGACCCGCCCAGATTCTAACACTGGACCTGGTCTCGTTTCAGGGGGCTGGTGGCCGACGGGAGCTTTCCCCAACCGATCCGGCTAGGCGCGCGCGCCGTCGGCTGGATCGAGTCCGAAGTGGATGCGTGGATCCGAGAACAGATCGCCGCGAGCCGTGGCAACGCGAAGTGATCTGAAACACTAACCATCTATAATAGTCCGCAATGAGAGAGAACAGGGGCCATCGACAAACTGCCCTCCCGCAAGGTTCGCTCCTTCGCCTCCTCCGGGAACCTCCGCTACGGTCCACTAGATTCCCGTTCAGAAAGAGGGGTGTAATGAGGGGACGGTAGTACGGGTATGACTCGTATATATTGTAACAATAATGACTTATAGAAAATAAGACACAGCCGACCCAGCGCCGGGCGAGGAAAGTGGCGAGTGACGAGGGGGCGCTCCGAGGTGATATCGTGCGACTCGCGAGTCGATTCGGCCGCTACGGCTACCGACGCGTCACGGACATGCTCCGCATCGAGGGCTGGGGGGTGAACACAAGCGGGTGGAGCGGATCTGGAGGCAGGAGGGGCTGAAGGTGCCGGAGCGGCAGCCGAAGCGAGGTCAGCTGTGGCTCAACGACGGATCGTGCATCCGGCTGAGGCCGCTGTATCGGGGCCACGTCTGGTCGTACGACTTCGTGGCCTCGAGGACGCACGACGGGCGTGCGCTGAAGCTGCTGACAGTGCTGGACGAGCACACGAGGGAGTGCCTGGCGATCGTGGTGGCTCGCAAGATCCGAGCCCACGACGTGCTCGAGGTGCTGGCCGATCTGTTCGTCCGACACGGGCCTCCCGAGTATCTGAGGTCGGACAACGGACCGGAAGTTCACCGCGAAGCTCGTGCGGCGGCGGTTGGGGCGTGTGGGCGTCGAGACGCTCTTTATCGAGCCGGGCAGCCCGTGGGAGAACGGCTACAACGTGAGCTTCAACGGCAAGCTCAGGGACGAGCTGTTGAACGGGGAGATCTTCTACTCGTTGGCGGAGGCGGCCGTGCTGGTCGAGCAATGGAGGCGCGAGTACAATACCGTCCGACCCCACAGCGCCTGCGGCGGCTTTCCCCCGGCCCCTGAGGCGATTAAGCCGTCGCCCTGGTTCCTGAGGATGCCCGTCCTTCACGGCCCTCCACAGGTGCTGGGACTAACATAGGATGTGGTACCACTCTTGGGGGCAGGTCACCACTGCGATGGACATTCCTTACGTATCGACGCTACGTGTGGATTAGTCCAGATGCCGTTCGATATACTAGTCGTGATTTCCGGATTCAGAAGAAGTTTCCTCCATGATTATAGACCCAAAACTTCTTAACGCGAAAGTCGCAATGAGCATGATAATGATGCGCCATAAAACTCCTGATTCACCCTCGAGAAATGCGGCGATGATCGCTAATGGAACAACACCTATACCAAGTTGGCTCTCGCTGCTCCGCTCAGGGTTGTCTCGGCGGGCCTGGACCTTCACCATGCCTCTGTGTGGTGCATCAGGCATCGGGGGCTGCGTATGCCACAGGAGAAGGGCCGGATTCTGAACGATGCCCACGAGGGTGACCCCATCGCCCTCGCTCGCGCCCTCATCGCCACGCCCTCGGTGAATCCGGAGCTCGAACAGTCCGGCGCCGGAGAGGGCGCCGTCGCCGCGTTGACCGTGGAGTGGCTGCGTGGGTGGGGCCTTTCGGTGGAAATGTCCGAGGTCGCACCGGGCCGCTGGAACGTCGTGGGGCGACTCGAGGGCAAGGGAGCCGGCCCGACGCTCCTCCTGAACGGCCATCTCGATACTGTGGGTGTGGCAGGAATGAGCGTCGACCCTTTCGGAGCCGAACTGAGGGAAGGGCGGCTCTGGGGGAGGGGAGCGTGCGATATGAAAGGTGGCGTTGCGGCGTTACTTGCCGCCACCGCCGGGGTCGCTCGGACCGGGCCTCCTGGGGCCTTGATCGTCGCCCTCACGGCGGACGAGGAGCATGCCAGCTTGGGGATGGAAGCGTTGGTCCGGTCAGGGATGAGGGCCGACGCCGCGATCGTGTGTGAGCCCACGAGCTTGGCGGTCATGCCCGCCCATAAGGGTTTTGTCTGGATCGAGGCTGCCTTCCGAGGGCGTGCAGCGCACGGGTCGAGGCCCGACGCCGGCGTGGACGCCATCGAGCATGCCGGTCATTACCTGACGGCATTGGGCGCCCTGAGGAGTCGGCTCGCCGCAGGAGAGCCTCATCCGTTTCTGGGTCACGGCTCGTTTCACGCGGGTACGATCGAAGGCGGCTCGACGCCCTCCGTATATCCCGACGCATGCCGGCTCGTCCTGGAGCGCCGCACGTTGCCGGGAGAAAACGGGGCCGGCATTATCGAAGAGTTTCAAGCCGTGTTGGACGAGCTGGCGGCCGACGTGCCCGACCTCGACGCGAAGCTAACTCAGGGATTGGCACGTCCTGCCACCCAGGTATCGAACGAGTCCCCACTTGTCGAGGGGCTCGTCGGCGCGTGCGTCGGCGAGGGAGTCGATCCGGTGTTGGCGGGCATGACCGCCTGGGTGGATGCGGCGTTCTTGAACCAAGCGGGTACGCCTGCGGTCTGCTTCGGTCCGGGCTCGATCGCTCAGGCGCATTCCGCGGACGAGTGGATCGACGCTTCTGAGATCGTGACTTGCGCGGCCGTTCTCGAACGGTTTTCGCGCGACTTCCTTCAGGGAGATCTGGGCGAGATGGCGAGCTGCGTTGTTGATTAAGCGGACTGCACGGCGGTTGATAGCCTGGACGGTTCTAGCCTCGAGCTTACCGATCATGACGTAGCCTGTCTTGCGATCGACGAGCGTGAGGACGCAGTGCTTGTCGGAGAGGTTGCCGATCATGGTATCGGCTTCGAGGTGGCCGACTCGGCTTCGATTCTGTGCGGCGGCGGGACGCTCAGAGATCAACCGCTTGCCCGCGAGACGGCCTCGACTGTCATAGCGTCCGTAGCGTTTACGTCTCTGCTTCTGTGACCCGCGAAGGTGCCGATACAGAGCTCCGCCCCTTCGTCGATCCTCCCAGATGTAGCGATAGATCGTCTCGTGGCTGATCGGCAGCCGTCGCTTTCGCCGCAGCCAGCCGGAGATCTGCTCAGGACTCCACTCTTCCTAGAGGTGGGCTACGACCACACGTTCCTCGCGAGCGGCGACACATCCTGACCGACGTAAGCCGGTAGGTCCCAGTTCTGCCTGGCATCGTTATGATCTGGAACGGAATGGGATTTGTCACCACGCGGAACGAGCATTTACGCCGCCCCAAGCACCTAGGTGGCGATCAAATCCGTGAGCCCGGAGTATGGCAGCATCGGCGAGAGGATCTCCCGCAAGCGGGACATCTGCGCTCCGCAGCTAGCTTGGCGAACAGGATGGGCGACGGCGTCTTCTCAGGTATCGCGAAACGATGCGGCCTGCCGGGACTAGGATCGCATGGGTTACATTGCCGCTGTTCAGCCAAGGGAGGATTACCATGAATTGTGTCACCGTCGATCTGAAGAACTGCTACGGCATCAAGAAACTGAATCACGTCTTCGAATTCACTCAGCGGAAGGAATATGCCATCTATGCACCCAACGGGTCTATGAAATCCTCTTTCGCGGACGTATTCAAGGATATTGCGGATGGCAAGGAATCACAGGATCGCATATTTCCCTCCAGGAAGACCGCTAGATCAATCACAGACGAGAACGGTGCAGCGTTGACACCGGAAAGCATCCTTGTGCTTCCGCCTTACGATCAGTTCTTCCGTCATACAGAAAAGACTTCCACTCTCCTTGTGAACAATACTCTTCGGCGAGAATACGAACAGCTCCATGCTGATATAGATAGTTGCAAAGCAACGTTCTTGAAGGCGATGAAGGAGTGACCGGCCCCCAATAGTGGTACCACCTACTGTGTTAGTCCAAGGGCCTCCTGAAGCCTGGGGTGAGGGCCGTTAAGCTTGGGCAGATTCAAGAAGAAGGGATCGGGCCGTAGCGCTTCGGGGGCCGGTGGTCGGTAGCGGAGCGAGCTGTGGGGTCGGATGGTGTTGTACTCCCGCCGCCACTGTTCGATGAGCATTTTCGCCTCCTCCAACGAGTAGAAGATCTCCCGCTTCAGGACTTCTTCGCCCAGCGTCCCGTTGAAGCTTTCGTTGTAGCCATTCTCCCACGGGCTACCCGGCTCGATATACAGCGTCTTCACCTCGACCCGCTCGAGCCACTCACGAACCACCTTGGCCGTGAACTCCGGACCGTTGTCGGACCGGAGATTGGCCGGTGGACCATGCTCGACAAAGAGCTCACTGAGCGTCTGCAACACATCGTCCGCCCTGAGCCTTCGGGCCACTACGATCGCCAGACACTCCCGGCTGTATTCATCCAACACCGTCAGCATCTTCAGCGGCCGACCGTCGTGCGTCCGATCCGCCACGAAGTCATACGCCCAGACGTGATGGCGGTACAAGGGTCGAAGCCGGATGCATGAGCCGTCCGTCAACCAGAGCCGGCCCCGTTTGGGCTGTTTCTTGGGCACTTTCAGACCCTCCTCTCTCCAGATCCGCTCCACCCGCTTGTGGTTCACCACCCAGCCCTCCGCCCTCAACATCCCTGTAACCATCCGGTACCCGTAGCGACCGAACCGACCCGCCACCTTGACCACGTCCGCTCGTAGCGCCGCTTCATCAGCCCCTCTCTTCCGACTCCTCCGTTGTGTCGATCGAGCCTGGCCCAACACCTCGCACGCTCGCCTCTCGCTCACCCCGAGCCGCTGCTGGACCCGCACCACACAGCGCCTCCGCCGCTCGGGGCTTAGAAGTTTCCCTTTGACGCTTCCTTCAGGATCATGTTGTCCACCGTCAGATCGGCCACCGCCCGCTTCAGTCGCTGGTTCTCCTTCTCGAGCTCCTTCAGACGCTTCGCCTGACTCGTCTTCATCCCCCCGTACTCCCTCCGCCACCGGTAGTACGTCTGCTCGCTCACCCCTAGATCCCGGATCACCTCTTTCATCGACTTCCCGTTGGCGAGCCCCACTTCCGCCCGCCGTAGCCCGTTGATGATCTGCGCTGCCGTGTAGTTCTTCCGTGCTGCCATCTCGACCTCCTCCCGGTCTCGACCCGCCCAGATTCTAACACTGGACCTGGTCTCGTTTCAGGGGGCTAGGTCAGTGACCGCCTCAAAATCAGGACCAACCGGTCCACGTACCTACGTCAGTGGCTCAAGGGTCTCGTCGTCGGGGCGGGCGTCCTACACGGGCGTCTACGGCGGCGGCGGGACCGAGAGGCCCCATCGGGGCAAGCACCATAACCACCACGAGGGGAGCGCGCCACACGAGCCCGTGGCCCGAGGGCGACCGAGATCCTACCGTGGCTGGAGCCGGTGCTCCAAGACCATCGCCTCGGTAAGCCGCGTTCCGAACCCCGGACCCTCGGCCGCCAGATAGTCGCCGCCCTCGAGCTGCGGCGTGATGGCCTCCAGCAGCTCCGATCCGCCAGGAAAGCTCTCGGCCATCACGCAGCTCGGGGACGTCAGGGCGAGCGGCAACCCCCAGAGGCTCCCGCCCCGGTGCGGGTTGATCTCGAGACCTGCATCCTCTACGAGACGCGCAATCCGTCGTCCCGCCGTCAGACCGCCACACCATGTCAGGTCGGGCTGCAGCACCTCCGCCGACCCTAGCCGGACCAGGACGTCGAAGCCGTATTGGGTGTACTCGTGCTCGCCGCACGCGACACGCGTCCACGCGGGACCGCCGCCTCCGATTCGGCGAACCAACTCGGCGTAGCCGAAGACGTCATCGGGCGAGAGCAGCTCCTCCATGAAGTACAGGTTCGCCGGACGGAGCCGCTCCGCGAAGTCGACGGCCCACTCGACTGTGCCGGTGCGCGAGACGCAGTCGGTCATGAGGTTGCCGTCCGGGCCCATCACCTCGCGCACCTCGATCACGCCATTGATCGCGCGATCGAGCGCCGCAGCAGATGTCTCCGGACCGACCTGAAGAAAGCGCTTGAAATGGCGGATCCCGCGAGCCTTCCCCGCCGCCACGCTCCCGCCGCTCTGATACACTGCGATCCGGTCGCGGCCCTGCCCACCGATCAGTTGATGCACCGGCTGATCCGCGTTCTTGCCTGATATGTCCCAGAGCGCGTTGTCCACAGCGCTCAACGCCATCGCGAAGACGCCGCGTCGGCCGTAGAAGAGCGCCGAGCTGTACATCTGATCCCAAAGCTGGTCCACATCAAGCGGATTGGCTCCGACGAGAAGATGCCTCAAGTGTCCGTGGATGATCTCGGTCGCGACGCTGCCACCGGCCCCCATCCCGAATCCGGTGATGCCCTCATCGGTCTTGATCACCGCGATGATGGCGGAAGGGATCTGAGAGAACGGCCCGCCGTAGCGCCAACGGCCCGGGTCGTCATCCGACGAGAAGGTGGGTGGATCGAAGAGCCCTTCGGATCGTTGATTGATGTAGACCGGGTAGGCGTCGACCGCCCGGATGGTGAGACGGGCCTGCTGAGGGCGAGGCGCAGCTCCCGACTCCGACTCGTCGGCCTCTAGCCGGCCGTGACTCGAGCCGATCGAGGCCGCAAGCCCGGCCAGCCCCGCGGCACTTCGAAGGAACCGTCGCCGGGAGGGGAACGGTCCGCAAAAGTCGGCTTTATTCATCTTTGTCCTCCGGGGTGAGGCTCACGGGCCGGACACGGGTACCCGAGTTGGGTCGGCCTCGACGTGATGATATGATGGAGCGGACTCGTGCGCACCGACAGGCGTCTCAAGACAAATGTCACACGTTATTGTCCATTTACGTTTTGACACCACCTATCCCCTCCGAACCCCGGTGACCGTGTGGCCGGGAAGGGGCCGGGGCCCAGGTACTGGATGGGGGATTAGATCGAAGGCGCCGGACTAGTGAGCGTCCGACCCGAGGAAGCGGATCAGCTCGGCGTTCACGATCTCCGGCACCTCTTCGTGGGGGTTGTGGCCGACGCCAGGGATCAGGAAGACTTCGGCGTTGGGGAGAACGTCCACCGCGTGCCGCGCGTTCTCAGGAAAGTCGGGTCCGTCGACCTCTCCGCCGAGGATCAGCGTCTTCGTCTGGATGTGGGGCCAGTCGTCCACGACCGTATCCATCCCACGCAGGTTACCACCGAGCGACCGCACATAGGCCAGCCGCGGCCAATCGCCGCTGAGGCTTTGGCCGTACCGGATACGAATGTGATCGATGAACTCGGGTTTCCAGGTCACGTAGCGGCGCACGTCCGTGCGAACCGCTGATTCGTACACCCTCTGCGGGTCCGGCTCCGCGTTGATCTCCCCGGTGAAGGGCCGATAGCCCCGTCCTGCGCGGCGGTCGGTCAGCCCGATCTGGTTGACCGTCGCGAGGTGCGTCGTCATCTCCGGATAGAGGAAGGCGAAGCGGGTGGCCATCTGGCCGCCGATCGAGTGGCCGACGATGGCTACCTGGGAGATCCCCAGGTGCTCCAGGAGCTGCGCCGTGTTGGAAGCGTGCAAGCTCATGCTGTACGGAAGGATGGGCTTGGAGGACTTGCCCCACCCGAGACGGTCCTTCACGACCACCCGATACCCTTCGCTACGAAGAGCCTCGATCTGCTCCTTCCAGTACCACCCGTAGTAGCTCCCTCCGTGGAGGAGTACGACAGTCCGACCGTTCGGCGGCCCGACCGGCGACACGTCCATGTACGCGATCCGGACGTCCTGGCCAAAAAGCTGCAAGTTCAGGAACTCTACCGGATGCGGGTAGGAGATCTCCTCCATATTGATCGAGATGGGGCCCCAGTCCGCTGGCGGTTGGGCCGGCGGCGACTGCGCCTCGAGCTCGGCGTGGGTGACTCCCAGGGCCACTGACAGCGAGAGCACCGTAACGAGGCTGGGGGCCCATCTACGTCTGTTGGTCATCATTTCCTCCGTGGGCATGGTTCGGCGACGGGACGCGAAGCAATCGCCGGCGGTGCCGGCGCGGATGCCAATCTTCAAGGACCGGTATTGAGTCAAGGGGTTACGCTCAATTCCTTCTTATACGTCCAGAAGATGTCGGCGGCACCTAAATTGTTATCCGTTCTACCCGAGAACCAGGCCATGGTCTGGTTATCCGGCAGAAGAGCAGGGCACATGTCGGCACTCGCGGTGTTGACCGACGGCCCGAGGTTCACGGCAGGAGCCCAAGCGTCGGGCCCCGTCTCACCGTCCAGATGCTTGGAAGCCCAGATGTCCATGCCGCCGAATCCACCGGGTCTGCCCGAGGTGAAGTACACCCAGCCGTCCTTGTCTTCCATGAAGTGGAATTCGCTGGCTGCCGTATTGATGTTCGGGCCTTGGTTCACTGGGTCCTGCCAGTTTCCGTCCGCGTCCGCCTGTGAACACCAGATATCAGAACCACCCAAGCCGCCATCCCTCGATGAGGCGAAGCAGAGGGTCTCGCCATCCTGGAGCAACATCGGACAGTGCTCGTCTCCGGCGTCCGTGCTGATCGGATATCCAACCAACTCCGGTTCAGTCCATTCCCCGCCAACCTTGTGGGTGACGAAAACATCGCTGGCGTTACGGGGCGTGGTCCTAGCAAGCCTGTCGGACTTGAAAAAGATCGTATTCCCGTCTGGTGTAATCCACGGTTCCCGGTCATCGCCTCTTCTCAAAGGATCAATGTGCGTCGCAGGCGCTGCATTCACCGGGATTCCCATGTTCACGGGCGTATTCCACTGACCGGCTTCTTCGTTGAATGTTGCGACGTAGAGATCCTTCGGATCTCCAGGCGCCACCGCTAGATCCTGCCTATCGGTGGTAAACACCATGGTCCCATCATCGGCAAAAGCGAGCTCACCCTCAGACCACATCGTATTTATGGGTGAGCCAAAGTTGTGCGCTGCAAGCTCTACCCAGCTGGGTCCACCGGCGTCTGGCTGTGCGACGGGGGGCGCTTCATCCGGCGCGCACCCCGTCGCGAGAACGCCGACGAGTAGACTCGTCGTCCACAATCTCGTTTGCATCATTACGCCTCCCAGTCCACATCACGGTTCGTCCGGAGCCCGCTCAGCCACCACGACGCTCAGGGGTGAACGTCCAACGTGAGAAGTGCCCGCGTTCTTGGACGAAGAAACGTTCGGGCCATGGCGTGACTGCCGGACGCCAATCTTCGCTTGCTGAGTCTAAGCCAAGAACGCGCTACGCGCCAAAACCTCCCGGGAGCAGGCCGGCAGGGCGCGGCCGGTTGCCCGGTCCGGTGCCAGCTGTGAGTCGCGTTTTCCGGCGATGCCGACCACCTGTTCCGGGCGATGCCGACCACTCGTTCCGCACAATGGCCAACGCGTGGAATCGGGCGGTGCTTCGCGTGCTTCAGTCCCTCTGAGAGCTCGTCCAACTCAGGAACTGCGCCTCATGCTCCCAGGGGCGCTGATCGTAGCTGACGAGCCAGGTCGCTACACCCCATCCCCCAAGGTGGAGCCCCAGGTCGAGATGGCGGTCGATCCACGCGCCGCCAGGGACTCGCTCGGTCAGCAAACCCTCTACGCGAACGCCCCAGGTAAGGAAGCTGAAGTCGTCTTGGGCGACGTGCACGCGCTCATGGGCGAAGGCTGTGGACACGTCCGCGTTCGGGTAGGGAGCGTACGGATTGGCACCCAGCCAGATCACTCCTCCGACTTGCGACGCCATCCGGTTCCGCTCGGTCCATGGCTGTCGAGTGAAGAAGACGGGCGTACCCGCCGAGATGCTCGCGCCGACATCGAAATCGACATTGTCCCGGAGCGCGAGATGGGCGGTGGCAAGTACCGTGAGCACGTCGAGCTTTACCCACGCTCGCACCGGGGCTGCGGACGTGTTGACGCCCTGCAGGTACAGCCGGGCCACGCCGATGGGCAGGACGAGCTGCTCGAGCGCCCCCCGGCCATCGGAGGCGTTGCGTACCATCGAGGTGCCCACGGCCGCCACCTCGCGACCGGCCAGTCCGGCGCCGTAGAACCGCTCGACGGCGATGCGCTTGCCGGCGTAGACCACGGCACCGCCGAGTGCGCCGTCGAGGAACGCCTCCCAGAATGAGCCTCCCCGCAGTTCCTGGATGAGGGCAGCGGTTAGTCCGCCGAGGGCGGCGTTGCCGCTCAGGGATGCCAGCTCACCCGCCCACGTCGGGGGCCCGGCGGCGCGCTCGAGTGGCGCGATGCGCAGCGGATCGGATTCCCACTGTCCCTCCGTGGCCCGTGGGTAGACGAGGAAGACCAGCGAGAGCGCTGCGATCACCGGACGCCAGGAGCTTCCGATGCTGCCTGCTATCGCCGCGCCCTCGCGCGTCTGAAGAGCGGACTCGGGGCGACTAATCGTCGTTGGGCCCCGGGACCTCGATTTCCAGCGCTCGCCGGTTGCTACTGTTCGCGATCTCCTCGAACTCGATATGGATCAAGTCCCCCACCGCAATGTCGGCGAATCCCGTTAAACCTTCGTACTGCGTAGCAGCGGTCACTTCGTAGCGGATCGCGTCGTCGGCATCCACGTAGTCGGACCCGAGCGCCAGGACCGTAACCGGGACCTCATTTTGTTCGTTCTCGCCCCCCTCGCCGGTGATGGCTTGGTTGCAGCCCACGATGCTGAAGGCGAGCAGCAACGCGGCGAGGCGGGCGAACGGGGTAACAGGTTTGCGACTCATGATAGACACCTCAAGTTGGAAGTTGAAATTCCGTGTCTCCCCCCCGGTGGACCGGGTGAATTCACTCAGAGGAGCATGTCAGCCCCGGGTTTTGTGACGCGCCGCGAAGGTGCGGCCGCCTCCAGGCTCCGCGGGGAACCCCGATCCGGAGGGCGGACTATACCGAGTGAAGGCGTGGTTGCGCCGCTCGTCGTTTCTTCGAGGTCGAGGTCGTCTCATGACCGTCCCGCTAGCGCTGTTGCTCGCCGTCCAGATAGCCCAGGCCGGTGTGGGCGGCACGGTTCGCGGTGAGATCTCCGGCGTTCCGCTGAGTGGTGCCCTGATCACCCTCGCCGATCTCGACCGTGAGGTTCTGACCGATGCTCAAGGTCGGTTCGGACTCGGAGCGCTACCGCCGGGGCCCCACCACGTGACGATCGCGCGTCATGGCTACGAATCCCGCACGCTCCATGCACTTGTGCCGCGCACCGGCCAACTCGAGCTCAACATCGCCCTATACCCGGTTCCGGTCGAGCTCGATGGCCTCCTCGTCGAGCCTCGACTGCCGGTTCGCGGCGCCGAGGGCGGGGTGCCCCTCCGCGAACGGGTCGAGTCGGTGAGCATCGCTGCGATCCGGAATCACGCCCTTCTCGCCGAGCCCGACGCGTTCCGTGTGTTGGAGGGAGGAGACGTCGCCGTGCTGCCGGAGTCACCCACCGGCCTTCACGTGCGGGGCGGCGCCGCCAGCCACACGGGGTATGAGATCGACGGTATTCCGGCGCTCACGCCACTGCACGCGGCGGGCATTTTCAGTGCATGGAACGCGGATGCGATATCGAGCGTTCATCTGACACGTGCACCAAACGACGTGCTTCCCAGCCTGTCTGGCACAGTGGTCGGCGTGACGCGAGCCCCCGGCTCCGTCCAGCATGGGACGGCCGCTGTGAGCACGACTCAGGCTCGCATGACGGTGCATGGGCCGTTGACCTCCGGTGCCGGCTATGTGCTCAGCCTTCGAAGCGGCTTCCCGGGCGGTGTCCCCGCGCCCGGTGATCCGGCGAAGATCAGAGGAGAATCGGGTGACCTGCTTGCCAAGGTCGAGTTCCCGTTTTTCAGTGGAACGCTCAAGGTCCTCGGGTACGACAGCGAGAACGAGCTCAACGCGGGCGCGGTCGCCGACCCGACGGACGCCCTTCTCGGCCGTCGTCACGGCTTCGATTGGCGCACCCGGTCGCTCGGAGCGACCTGGGGAGGTAGCATCGGATCGTCACAGCTATCCGTTCGCGCCTGGGACTCCCGTAGCGCCAGCTCCGTAACGCTGCTGAGCGAGGTAGGCGATGCAGCTGAAGCGCGCAGCGGCCGGACCGAGAGCGGTGTCATGGCGACGCTCATCCGCCCGACATCGGCCGAGGGTGAGTTGTTCGTCGGGGCCAGGCTAAGCGAGGGGTCCACGGAGTACCGGGCCGGATCTTCCGATCCCTTCGAGTCCAAGGGGGCGCTCTCGTCGGGAGCGCTTCTGGTCGGCTACGAGCGCGTGGTCGCGCGTAGGGGTTGGCTGCGAGCTGAGGCCGCCTTGACCGCCTCGTCACTCGGCGCGACGGCGTCCCCGCTTCTCGCAGTAGGAGCAGGTCTCGGCCGATTCGTGACCGTGTCCGCTACCCTGTCCAGACGCCACCAATTTGTCCAGTCGATGCGAAACGAGGAGTCTCTACTCAGCGCCGTGTTCCCCGTCGACCTCTTCGTCACCGCCGGATCGGCGGGTGTGCCGACCGCTCGGGCCGACGAGGCGAGCCTCCGCGTGGAATATCGGCCTCTTCCGGGCCTCAGTGTCGGGGGCCGAGCCTACGCGCGGAGGCTGGATTCAGTCGCGTTCATCGCGGCCGGGACGGGCTCCCTATTCTCGGTCGGCGCGCCCGAAATCGGGTCGGCGTCTGTCCAGGGGCTGTCTGTCGATGCCGCGGTGAGTGGCTCACGCGTCGGTGTGGTGGCCGACTACGGCTTCCAGAACGTGCACAACCGAGCGCCAGAGCGTACCTACGTTCCCTCGTATGCTCCGACCCACCGAGCCCTGCTGGGTGTGGTCTTTCACCCGTCCCCGACGATGTCGCTCCGCCTAGCGAGCACCGGAGCCTGGGGGCGCACCACGACCGCACTGGTCGGACCCGTCGAGTGGGAGGCGTGCAATCTCGCCGACAACGGAACCTGTCAACGACAATGGGACACTCTACGGGATTAATTAGAGAGCAATGTCCTGTGTGGTGAGGGAAGGGATGGGAGGATTGATGAAGACGGCCTCCGGGAGCGGTTTGGGCTTCGGCACACCTCTGACGAAGCGTTCGGGATGAGCGGCCCATGCTTCGCGGAGCACGGATTTCCTGCCGGCAATGACCTGATCGGCGTTCCCGAAGTGGACCTGCTCGGGGGTTAGCATCGAGATGCCGCCATGGCGGTGCTCGGCATTGTACCAGCGGAAGAACGATCGACAGAACGTCTTGGCTTGGCCCTGATCCCCGAACCGTCCGGGAAACGAGGGATGGTACTTCAAGGTTTTGAACTGAGCCTCGGAAAACGGGTTGTCATCCGACACCTGAGGCCGGCTCAACGAGCGGGTCACGCCGAGGTCAGCGAGAAGTTGAGCGGTGCATTGGCTCGTCATTGGAGCTCCCCGATCCGAGTGCAGGGTCAGGACCCGGGGCTGGACGCCATGCTTCAGGCAGCTCTGCTGGATCAACCGGCCGGCCAGGGCCGAGTTCTCCCGGTCCGCCACCATCCAGCCCACGACGTAGCGGCTGTAGATGTCCATGATGACGTAGAGGTAGTAATAGCTCCACTTCTTCGGCCCGAGCAGCCGCGTGATATCCCAGGACCACACCTGGTTCGGCGCCGTGGCCATCAACTCGGGCTTCTTGTACTCGGGATGGGTGCGCTGCGCCCGGCGTTCCTGAACCGGCACCTCGGAGGCCAGAACACGATACATCGTGCGTTCGCTGCACAGGTAGACCTCTTCGTCGAGCAGCGTGGCCACCACCTCGGCGGGTGAGCGGTCCACGAACCGCTCCGAACACAGCGTGTCGAAGACCTCGCCTCGTTCCGTCTCGCTCAATGCCCGGGCTGGGGTCGGGCGGGGCTGCTGTTGCCCGGTTGATGGGCCTCGACGACGGTACAACGTCGATCGGGAGACCTCGAGGGCCGCGCACGCCGGTTTTACACCGACGTGCTTAGCCAGCTCATCGGCCGCCTTCAAGAGTTTGTCCCGTCGTCGAGGCTTATCCCCAGCAGCCCCGCAACTTTTCCCTGCACGTCGATGATCAGGTGTGCCTTCCTGAGCTCATTCTCGAGCCGTGCGTTTCGCCGCTCCAGCTTGCGTACCTTCTCATCCAGCGGATTTCGCTCCGGCTTGCGGCCGCGTTTCTTCGACAGGGCCTTCAGCGACCCGCTATGCGCCGCCTTGCGCCACGTCGTCAGGTGCGACGAGTACAGGCCCTCTCGCCGCAGGACTTGACCCACCTCGCCGGGCTCGGTGCACCGGTCCGCTTCTTCGACGATCCGCAGCTTGTACGACGGACTGAACCGCCGCCGTAGCGGCCTATCTACTACCTCCGGGTCCGCAGGAGCTGCCGCGGAACCTGTCAACGACAATGGGACACTCTACGGGATTAATTAGAGAGCAATGTCCTGTGTGGTGAGGGAAGGGATGGGAGGATTGATGAAGACGGCCTCCGGGAGCGGTTTGGGCTTCGGCACACCTCTGACGAAGCGTTCGGGATGAGCGGCCCATGCTTCGCGGAGCACGGATTTCCTGCCGGCAATGACCTGATCGGCGTTCCCGAAGTGGACCTGCTCGGGGGTTAGCATCGAGATGCCGCCATGGCGGTGCTCGGCATTGTACCAGCGGAAGAACGATCGACAGAACGTCTTGGCTTGGCCCTGATCCCCGAACCGTCCGGGAAACGAGGGATGGTACTTCAAGGTTTTGAACTGAGCCTCGGAAAACGGGTTGTCATCCGACACCTGAGGCCGGCTCAACGAGCGGGTCACGCCGAGGTCAGCGAGAAGTTGAGCGGTGCATTGGCTCGTCATTGGAGCTCCCCGATCCGAGTGCAGGGTCAGGACCCGGGGCTGGACGCCATGCTTCAGGCAGCTCTGCTGGATCAACCGGCCGGCCAGGGCCGAGTTCTCCCGGTCCGCCACCATCCAGCCCACGACGTAGCGGCTGTAGATGTCCATGATGACGTAGAGGTAGTAATAGCTCCACTTCTTCGGCCCGAGCAGCCGCGTGATATCCCAGGACCACACCTGGTTCGGCGCCGTGGCCATCAACTCGGGCTTCTTGTACTCGGGATGGGTGCGCTGCGCCCGGCGTTCCTGAACCGGCACCTCGGAGGCCAGAACACGATACATCGTGCGTTCGCTGCACAGGTAGACCTCTTCGTCGAGCAGCGTGGCCACCACCTCGGCGGGTGAGCGGTCCACGAACCGCTCCGAACACAGCGTGTCGAAGACCTCGCCTCGTTCCGTCTCGCTCAATGCCCGGGCTGGGGTCGGGCGGGGCTGCTGTTGCCCGGTTGATGGGCCTCGACGACGGTACAACGTCGATCGGGAGACCTCGAGGGCCGCGCACGCCGGTTTTACACCGACGTGCTTAGCCAGCTCATCGGCCGCCTTCAAGAGTTTGTCCCGTCGTCGAGGCTTATCCCCAGCAGCCCCGCAACTTTTCCCTGCACGTCGATGATCAGGTGTGCCTTCCTGAGCTCATTCTCGAGCCGTGCGTTTCGCCGCTCCAGCTTGCGTACCTTCTCATCCAGCGGATTTCGCTCCGGCTTGCGGCCGCGTTTCTTCGACAGGGCCTTCAGCGACCCGCTATGCGCCGCCTTGCGCCACGTCGTCAGGTGCGACGAGTACAGGCCCTCTCGCCGCAGGACTTGACCCACCTCGCCGGGCTCGGTGCACCGGTCCGCTTCTTCGACGATCCGCAGCTTGTACGACGGACTGAACCGCCGCCGTAGCGGCCTATCTACTACCTCCGGGTCCGCAGGAGCTGCCGCGCTTCGCTTGGCCTCCCCGGTTCCAGGGGCACTACCATTCTCTTCCATTCTCTCTCGCAGTCCCAACATGTTCGGTTTCTCTGCCTTCGCCCTACTCTAATTCTTTGCGTGCTCCGTGTCTCACGTACGTTGGCAGAGAGGGCCGCGCTTCGCTTGGCCTCCCCGGTTCCAGGGGCACTACCATTCTCTTCCATTCTCTCTCGCAGTCCCAACATGTTCGGTTTCTCTGCCTTCGCCCTACTCTAATTCTTTGCGTGCTCCGTGTCTCACGTACGTTGGCAGAGAGGGCAACGGCTGCGAGTTCGCCGGCTCTGCGCTGCACGGGGAAGGCCTTGGTGAGACCCGCCCGGGTTCGTACATACGCACAGACCTCGGCATACGGAAGCACTGGCACATGCGCCTCGGAGATCGCGACGCGATGCTCACGTTGCACGGCACACTCGCGAACGTGCTGAATCGCAAGAACACACTGAACTACGAGATCGACCCGCTGACGGGCCGTTTCTCCGATCGATATGTTGGGCCTCTCCCCGCTCGTTGTCGGGGTCGAGCTGGCGTTCTAGCCAAGCCGCGGACGACTCGGTGTCACAGAATCGTCTCCTGATCTGCTCCTCGGCCGTGGAGTCGACCTTCCCGTGGATGACGTGAGCGAGCTGACGACGCCAATGCCATTCGGTGAGACCCAAGCCGAGGCCCCGCGAGACGTGCGGCCCGTTCGCTCTGAAGCGAGACGGGACGAGTTCGTCGTCGTCTTCCAAGAGTCCTTCGAGCCACTGCATCGGTATCTGAACCGTCTGTCGGGGGATTGTGATCTCGCGTCGGAGCTAGCACAGGAGGCTTTCATTAAACTGTATCAGCGCCGGTCACCTCCAGCCGACCCGGCTGCATGGCTCTTCACGGTGGCGACCAATCTCTTCCGCAACGCAAAGACGAAACGCACGAATCGTGCTCGCCTGTTGACGCCCCAACGAGCCCTCTTGTCCCACTCTGATCCTGCGCAGACTCCGGATGAACACAGCGAGGCGGAGGAAGCCAAGCAGCGAGTCAGAGTCGCGTTGCACAAGCTCGGTGACCGGGAGAGGAGCCTGCTCCTACTCGCCGCCGAGGGACACAGCTATCGCGACATGTCGGGGATTCTGCGACTCAGGGAGGCAAGCGTCGGCACGCTCCTGCGCCGTGCCCGGGCCGCTTTCCGGAGCGCGTACGAGGAGACAGAACATGCACCTTGATCAGGACACCCTGGAGAGCATGGTAACCGGCGACCTCGAGCTCGAGGCCCGGATCGCGGCCGAGGCCCACCTGGCGACGTGCGATGCGTGTCGTGGGCTGTTGCAGGAGCGGGAGATCGCGGGGCTGCTGCATCACTTGGACGAGCCCGCTCCGGACGTGAGCGTTCACGATCTTATCCTGCGAGCCGAGCAACGGAGGATGCCTAGCCATTTGCGTTGGGCCGCAGGCGTCCTCTTGATGGCTGTGGCGGCGGGAGCGGCCTACGCTGCGCCGGGGTCGCCAGTCCAGCGGTGGATCGGCGGGTTGACGGCCACAGCCGATGTTCCCGTCACGGGGAGTCCTTCGGAGCCCCGGTACGTCGCTGGGGTCGTGGTGCCCCTCGTTAACCGACTGGAGATCGAGCTCCGCCCGCAGGCTACGGGAACGATCGACGTGGTCTTGGACGAAGTGGCCGACGTGACGGTGGAGGCCGTCAATGGTCCGGCGACGTTCGACTCTCAGGCCGAGCGACTCGTCGTTGAGGGGGCTCAGGGACTTCACTATCGGATCACGATCCCCGGGGATGCGGTCCTAGTCGAGGTGCTGGTCGGGGCGACATCGGTATTTCGCCTCGAGTCAGGTGAGGTCCTGACCATTGCGCGGTCGGTCGCTGCCGGCCGGTACCAGATCGCGTTCTCGGACGTGAGGTAGAGGGGGCCACCGGCAGTGCCCGTCACCCTCAGCGGTGACCGGCCCCCAATAGTGGTACCACCTACTGTGTTAGTCCAAGGGCCTCCTGAAGCCTGGGGTGAGGGCCGTTAAGCTTGGGCAGATTCAAGAAGAAGGGATCGGGCCGTAGCGCTTCGGGGGCCGGTGGTCGGTAGCGGAGCGAGCTGTGGGGTCGGATGGTGTTGTACTCCCGCCGCCACTGTTCGATGAGCATTTTCGCCTCCTCCAACGAGTAGAAGATCTCCCGCTTCAGGACTTCTTCGCCCAGCGTCCCGTTGAAGCTTTCGTTGTAGCCATTCTCCCACGGGCTACCCGGCTCGATATACAGCGTCTTCACCTCGACCCGCTCGAGCCACTCACGAACCACCTTGGCCGTGAACTCCGGACCGTTGTCGGACCGGAGATTGGCCGGTGGACCATGCTCGACAAAGAGCTCACTGAGCGTCTGCAACACATCGTCCGCCCTGAGCCTTCGGGCCACTACGATCGCCAGACACTCCCGGCTGTATTCATCCAACACCGTCAGCATCTTCAGCGGCCGACCGTCGTGCGTCCGATCCGCCACGAAGTCATACGCCCAGACGTGATGGCGGTACAAGGGTCGAAGCCGGATGCATGAGCCGTCCGTCAACCAGAGCCGGCCCCGTTTGGGCTGTTTCTTGGGCACTTTCAGACCCTCCTCTCTCCAGATCCGCTCCACCCGCTTGTGGTTCACCACCCAGCCCTCCGCCCTCAACATCCCTGTAACCATCCGGTACCCGTAGCGACCGAACCGACCCGCCACCTTGACCACGTCCGCTCGTAGCGCCGCTTCATCAGCCCCTCTCTTCCGACTCCTCCGTTGTGTCGATCGAGCCTGGCCCAACACCTCGCACGCTCGCCTCTCGCTCACCCCGAGCCGCTGCTGGAGGTCAAGTCCCGAGTTGTGTGTAAAAGTGAGAGGAAGCTCCTCGATGCTTCGGTTAGGCTGCGTTGGCGACCTCCTTCGGTTCGAGAAGCGTGAGATCGAGGTAGCGGCGTTCGCTCCAGACCGCAGTAGTCCTCAGAGCAACCGCGGTGATGAGGCGGAGCGCACTGGCTCGGTCGGGGAAGGCGCCGGCGCTCCGGATTCGACGCTTGATCTCGGTGTGCAGGCGCTCGAGGCTGTTCGTGGTGCGTAGCCTGGCCCAGTGGGGCTCGGGAAACGCGTAGAACTGGGTGGCGGCCGTGAAGCCCCGCTCGAGCACCTTCATTGCCTCGGGGAGCTCCTCTTGCCAGCGCGTCGTGATCTCGGCCAGGCGCTTCTTCGCCTCAGCGAGCCCGGGGGCCCGGAAGACGGCGGCAGCCTCGCGCGCCACACGCTTGCGCAGGCGATGCGGGACCTTGGCCAGCACGTTGCGTTGCAGGTGCACGGTGCAGCGCTGGCGGCGCACCTCAGGCAAGAAGCGGCGCACCGCAGCCGCCAGGCCCGCGTGCTCGTCGGCGATCACCAGTTCGACGCCGCTGAGACCTCGCTCCAGGAGCTGCTTGAGGAGCTCGGACCAACTGTCCTCTGACTCCTCAGGGCCTAGCGTGATGGCCAGGAGCCGGCGGTGACCGTCCGGATCCACCGCGTAGGCCACGAGCGCGCTCACGTTCTCGACCTTCCTGGCCCAGCGCGCATCGAGGAACGTCGCGTCCAGATACAGATAGGGGTGAGGCCCCTCGATGGGTGCGCTCCGCAGCGCTTCTACGGCCCCATCGAGCCGCTTCGCGACCCGGCTCACCGTCGAGCGTCCCACGCGCTCACCCAGCAGTGCTTCGGTCACGTCGCCCATCTTGCGCTGCGACACACCGCTCACGTAAGCCTCCACCATCATCTCGTCCACTTCTTCACTCCTGCGCCGGTAGCGGCCCATCACGTCGATCTGACCCAAGCTCGTGAGCAGTCGCGCCTGAGGTACGTGCCGTTCCTGCACCATCTCGAGCGTCACACGGATCGCGCCCTGAAACAACGACTTTAAATCCTGCCGTAACTCATCTTGCGTGGCCCGCTCAACTTCAACCATCTTTTCCATGAGGAAGCTCCTTTCCGGTTCCGGACCTGCTGGCGCAGGCCCGGACTGGTCCTTCCGGCTGCCGACCCGCTCGAAACGACGCGCTCCGACCATCGCTTTCAACTCCTCCTCCAGCACCATCTCGAGCGTCACACGGATCGCGCCCTGAAACAACGACTTTAAATCCTGCCGTAACTCATCTTGCGTGGCCCGCTCAACTTCAACCATCTTTTCCATGAGGAAGCTCCTTTCCGGTTCCGGACCTGCTGGCGCAGGCCCGGACTCCCCGGGTTCATGTGATGATGAACATTCACAAGGAGCTTCCTCTCTCTTTCCCCGGCTGTCCACCCTCCCCGGACCCCTCACCCCCTTTTACACAAATATCGCGACACTACCCTGCTGGACCCGCACCACACAGCGCCTCCGCCGCTCGGGGCTTAGAAGTTTCCCTTTGACGCTTCCTTCAGGATCATGTTGTCCACCGTCAGATCGGCCACCGCCCGCTTCAGTCGCTGGTTCTCCTTCTCGAGCTCCTTCAGACGCTTCGCCTGACTCGTCTTCATCCCCCCGTACTCCCTCCGCCACCGGTAGTACGTCTGCTCGCTCACCCCTAGATCCCGGATCACCTCTTTCATCGACTTCCCGTTGGCGAGCCCCACTTCCGCCCGCCGTAGCCCGTTGATGATCTGCGCTGCCGTGTAGTTCTTCCGTGCTGCCATCTCGACCTCCTCCCGGTCTCGACCCGCCCAGATTCTAACACTGGACCTGGTCTCGTTTCAGGGGGCTAGGTCAGGGCCGCCTGACAGTACCGGCATGTGAAAATGCGTATCAGTCAGTGGGCCCGCGTAGTAGGATGCATCGAGTTGTGGAGCTGTCACTGCAGGGCAAGTCGAAGGCGCAAAGGCAGCATCGATTTCACTACTTGACCCCCCAGCAACAGTAATACCCCCATCATCACCACAAGAAATGATGAAAAAAGAGAACAATGGAATAGATAGTATGAGCCTTTTTGTCATTTAATTGGCTCCCAAATGGCACTACGGCGGATGCACCCTTGCCTTTCACGATGCACAGCAGCCGTGAGATTTGCGAGCCAATTCGACGGGTGCTACCTCTCACGCCAAAGCGTTGATGGGATCTCGCGCTGAGACCTGCGGGGCATCTCTAGTCTGCGGCTGTAACACAACCTGTATCATCGCTGGCCAGCGCTCACGAGCGCTCGACTCATATCTGATAAGCGTGAGGTCGGTAGTTCGAGTCTACCCAGGCCCATTGGTGGAAATGGAACACTAGCATTAGCCGTTAAGCTTCCGTTGCTCCTTCTCGGTCCTCGGGCGCAGCTCCTCCTTGACCGCGTCCACCAACGCGCCGTAATCATGGAGCTTGCGCATGTAGCGGCGTACGCCGAGTGCGTAGGCTCTTTGTTCGTGCTCAGGATCTTCAGACGCCGTGAACACGATGACCGGCACCTTCGCAAGCCATTTCGACTCGGCCATCCACTCGAGGATCTCAAAGCCGGTGATGTCCGGCAGCCCGAGGTCAAGGACGATGAGCGACGGAGCTGGATATCGGGTCCAGTCGTGATAGGGCGAGTTTCGGCTAAGGTACGCCTGAGCCTCCCAGCCATAGAACACCAAATGAGTCCTGCTTCGGGCCACTTCCTTCTGGAGCGCTGCCTGGATTAGCGCAGCCTGGTCGGGATTGTCCTCGACAATCAAGATGAACGGCTCGTCGTTCGACGGCATGACCCCTACATCTTCCTTGCTACGGCCTAAGCTGTCAGCGGCTGCCCCGGCGATGGCATTTCGAAGTTTTTGGGGGTCAACGGGCTTGCTGAGTGCCGCGAACGCGCCCTTGCTCTCAGCTTCAGCGAGCAGTTCAGGTCCCCCGCCGGACACGGCGATAATCGCCGCCCTTGAAAACAACGCTCGTACTGACGCGATGAACTCCAGCCCATCAACGTGAGGCATGTTAAGATCCGTGATGATGATCTCGATGCTGTTTTTCAAGTATGACTTGAAGGCTTCCTCGCCGTCCGAGGCGACATAGATCTCGTGACCCATTCGCTCGAGGAGTTCTGCCAAGATGACCCGATCGGTCGGTTCGTCTTCGACGATGAGTAGGCGTGCCATAATACCTCCAACTCAGGCCGCTGGGGGGGCGGAGCAGCTTCGGGGGTATGCTGTTATCAGACGGTGTGACGAAGATTCTCTGGCGCCAAGACCTTGGCTAGGACAATTGTTTGCCGGTGGTGGGATCAGCCGACCAACGGACTTCGTTCAAATCCAATTCGTCGCCAAGCTGGGTCATCGGGTCTGTTAGGACAACTGGGCCTTTTCGGCCTCAAGCCGTTTACTGCGGTTCTCTGCTTTTTTCCGGTTCTCCTCGATGTCGGCGATGTCGAACATGACACCCTTGAGAGTGACCGGTACCCCTTTCAGGTGATCCACGCTGACGAAATCACGAAGCCAGAGGGTTCCGCCATCCTTCTTCACCATGCGGTATTCGAAAACATAGTGCTTACTGATTTGAGATTGCTCTACGCAATGGTTGACGGCCCAATCCCGATCATCCCTGTGAATGTGATCGGCCCAAAAATTGCTCTCGTACCATTCCTCGCGCCGATACCCAAGCATATCCACTGCCTGATCTCCGACCCAGGTGAACCTCCATGTCTGGGCGTCGGCCACCCAGGGGATGACCCCCGCTACCGCTTCCTGAATGCTTTCCGGCGCAGAGTCGTCTGCGCCTGCTTCCTTGGTGAAGTCCTCTAATACTTTCTCTATGCGCCCAATCGTCCTTATGGCAACCCTCGGGACATCGTACATCGCGCCCTCGCCCGTGAGAAGCCAGTGGCCGGAGATTCCCAAGGCGCTTACCAGTTTGCGGAGGTTGGCCGCACCCGGTTCTCTCGAACCACTCAACCAACGACTAAGCTGGGGCTCGTTTACCCCGGCACGCCTTGCGAACGCCTTATGTCGCTCTTTCCCCAAAGCTCGAGCTAAACGTCCGGCCAAGGACTCGTCAGATTGCATAACCGGAAACTGCACCCTAGCTCCCCTGAAGCGCCTGGGCCGGCGGAATACGTGCGGCCCTCAGGGCGGGAACAATGCCCGCTAGTGCCGCCACGGCGAGGAAGATCACCGACCCGCCCACAAAGGTCGGCGCATCGAAGGAGCTGACGCCGTAGAGCAACGAGGTGAGGAGCTGCCCCATCACTGCAGCTGCCAGGAGTCCGCCCACGACCCCCGCCGCTGCGAGTCGCATCCCTTGCATGAGAATCATCCAACGCACCTGGCTGGAGTCCGCTCCCAGCGCTAAGCGCACACCGATCTCGGAGGTTCGCTGGCTCACGATGTAGGAAATCACGCCGTAGATCCCTACCGAACCGAGGAACAAGGCAATCATCGCCGCCAGGACGAGCAGCGTCATGGTGAAGCTGGTGCGGCTCAGGGAATCGCTCACTACGTCCTCCATGGACCTGATGCTGCTGATGGGCAGATCGGCGTCGATCGCTTCGATTACCTGCCGGATCGCGGGCACCAGGCTCAGCGGGTCGGCGTCGGTACGAACGACCATGGACATCGCCGCGACACCACCACCGACCGAATCGAGCATGGGCAGGTAGACGTACTGTTCGGCCGGTACCTGCAGCCCGGTGGCCTGCAAGTCCCCGACGACGCCCACGGACCTCGCCGGCGCTCCCACGGAACTCGCCGACACTCCCACGGACATGCGTTTGCCCAGTGCGCTGACATCGGGCCAATACTGATCCTTGAGAGACCGGCTTACGATCAGGGATCCTAGGCGGGCATTATGGTCATCGGCGGTAAACCCCCGGCCCTCCACAAGCGGTATCCCCATGGTTTCGAAGTAACCCGGCGTCGCACGTCGAATGAGAAAAGAGGGTGGGAATTCATCTTCCGTCGGCGGAAATTCGTCGATGATGGTTGGTAGCTTCCTCACAGTTCCGTGCAGTGGGAGCACCGTGACGCCGCCTGCGGAGGTGACCCTGGGCATTTCCTCCAGGCGATCAGCCACCTCATCATAGAACTGGGCCAAGGCCTCGGGCGACCCGTACTTCTGTGGGGTTGGCGTGAGCCTGAACGTCAGTAAACCATCCGCCTCGTAGCCCGGGTCGACGGCGCGAAGCTCTCGGTAGGTGCGGACCATGAGGCCGGATCCGACCAGAACAACCAGCGCCAGCGCGATCTGCCCGACAACCAGAGTGCGCCGGACCCAATGCCGGTCTCCACCGACCGTGGCACCACGCCCTCCGTCGCGTAAGGCGCCCAGCATCTTGTCGGACCCCGAACGTAATGCAGGGAACAACCCGAAGAATAATCCAGCGAATATCGACACTCCGCTCATGTACAGGAGAGCCGATCCGCGAATGCCGATCTCGTCGAGACGGGGGATGCTTGCCGGGCCGACCAACACGAGAGTTCGCGTTCCCAGGTAGGCCAGCAAGACGCCTGCGGCACCGCCGATCAACACCAGCAAGATACTTTCCGTCAGCACGTACCGGATCAATCGGCCACGCCCCGACCCGAGTGCGATTCGGACGGCGCTCTCGTTTGTACGGGCCTCTGCACGCACGAGGAAGAGGTTGGCGACGTTACTGCACGCGATGAGGAGCAGGAACGCCATTGCTCCAAGCAAAATCAGCAAAGGCTGGCGGGCATCGCCGACGAGCTGTTCCTTCACGGTTCGGACCAAAGCCTTTCCGCTGAATACGCCGGTGAGCCAAGTGGGTCCATAACCAGCCTCACCGAAGCGAGCGATGAGACTCTCGGCGTCGTCGACCGCGAATTCAATCGTCGACCCTGGGGCGAGTCGGGCGATCCCATAAATGCTGTGTATCCCGAAGTTCTCACTCTCCGGATTGAGATAAAGCGGAATCCAAACGTCGACTTCGGGTGACGGAAAATCGTACCCGCTCGGCATCACCCCGATCACCTCCCATTGGACGGCGCCCAGTTCGATGGACCGGCCAATGACCCCTGGATCCGATCCGTAGAGACTCAGCCAGAGGCCATGACTAAGCAGCGCCACTCTCGGGCCGCCGGGCGCGCCCTCTTCGAGTGTCGGGAGGCGGCCACGCTGAGGAAGCGTACCCAAAACCTCGAAGGCGCTAGCCGTCATCCTCCCCACATCGACCTGCAGAGGCTGGCGATTCCCGGTCAAGGCCATCTGTGACGTAGCTCTCACGTAGCCGCCAAATCCGTCAAACACCCGGTTGTTGTCGACGAAATGCCAATAACCGCGAGGGGAGAAAGGTAATTCACCCGTCAGGCCAGGCCCCGGGAAGGTCGCGGCGGCCACGGTTACGACGCGGTCGGAGTCGGGATATGGCAGGGGGCGAAGCAGGACGCCGTCGACGACCGAGAAGATGGCTGTGTTGGCACCGATGGCTACGGCCAGGGTCAGGACGGTAATAGTCGTGAACCCGCGTTCCTTCAGAAGGGTGCGGAACGCTATGCGAACGTCTTCAACGATGGATCCGATCAAGAGGGCCATCTCTGGCTGTGGATGAGCACTACCAGTCTACTTCCTTAGGAGTGCAGAGCGATCGCGGGCAGTCCATTGGCGGCAATCCTCCCACCACGCAACAGTTCTGACTCAAAAGCCCCCCCAAAGGTCAATGAAGCCAGGGCACCTGCCCGCACGTGCCCTAATGGGAGCTTAGGCGTCCAGTGCCTGTAGCACAATAGTTGGCCAATAATTGTTTAGACTCCCCGATGGCCGGAGTTAGGGAACCATCAATCCCTTCCCACCTTCCCGTCCCGGGAGAAGGGTGATAACATGTCGCGCCATGACTTTCCACCTCGATCTCTACTCTCACGATCCGATTCGGAGCCGCCTGGCACCGAAATTGGCGACCCTCATTCAGGAAGCGGGGGGGACGAGCGCCGGCCTGGTTTGGTCGTCCACAGCGAGTGGCGGAGTATTGCACCCGTACCTGACCCTCTGTTCGGAGGCGGAAGATGGATGTGGGTTCGAGGGGGTCCCGGAGGAATTCATTAGGAGCAGCCGACGGGAATCCATGGTCGGACGGCTCCACAGTGGCCAAACGAGGGCCAACACGTGGGCGGGCATGTACCTGGCTGAGCGCGACAGCCGATCCTGGTTCCTCGTGCTTCAAGGGGACGAGCGCCTGAGGGTTGGGAGGGACCTGGGCAGTGCCGCCGAGATCGCCGCCTGGGTGGCAACGTGGGCGATCGGGCGCATCGAAGGGGCCGAGCCGACCACTGGCCTTTCCGCGATGGAGCTGCTCGCAGACGGCGAGGCCGCGGAGGACGCTTCCGACTTCGAGGCAGCGATGGCGTCGTACGGCCAAGCCCACGAGGTTGCCCTTTCCACCGCGAACACGACCGCTACGATCCGTGCCACCCGGCTCTCAGGTAGAGTGCTTCGCAAGTTGGGGCGATGGGACGAGGCCGTCACCTGGTATGAGCAGGCTCGGGATACGGCTCTTGCGCTCGGGAGGCTCGACGCCGCTGCCCAAGTGGCCATCGGCCTGGCGAACGTCAGGCGGCACAAGGGTGCGATCCCCGCAGCGGAGGCTCTCTACCGGGCGGCGATCGAGGAGGGCACCCAATCCGGAAGTCGGCAGGCCGTGGCTCAAGGCTACTTCGGGCTCATGTTGATCCACGTTGATGCCGAAGCCTGGAAAGAAGCGGTTCAAGCCGGATGGCAGGCCTTCAGGGAAGCAAGTGGACTCCCCGACGAGTGCGATATTCTGGCTGTCCTCGGTAACTGCTTCCGCATACTGGGTAGAACAGAGGAGGCCTGGTGCTGCAACCTCATCACGATGAACGGGTCGCCGCTTGCGGAAACGCGACACCACGCGGCCCAGAACCTCGCCGTGATGGCCGCTCTCAGGGGGGACGAGGCATCGTTCGACTATTTTTCGGCGAAAGTTGACGACGCCGAACTATCGGTGATGGGGAAAGGACAGATTTTGTTTGAGCGGGGTCAAGCGCTGCTCGCCCTCAACCGGCCGGAAGGGCATGAGGCTCTGCGGGCGGCTCTCCGCTACGCCGAGGAGTCGAAGCTCGGGAAGCTCGTATTCGACATCGAGGCGGCCCTCGAGCTGGAGAGACCCTGGGAGCCCTTGCTGGGCCCGGACGCCGTGGTTCGGGATACCGAAGAAGAAGAGATCCGGACCCAGCTCGAGCTGCTAGTAGCTAGGGAAGCTCTGAACAAGACGGGTGTAGTTTCATGGTATGAAACGACCGGGGAGTTGTGAGCGGGCCATGGAGCTTCAGATGAGTTTCGCGGAGCTGGAGTACGATTCGAAGAAGCGGCGGACGCGCCGGGAGATTTTCCTGGAGAAGATGGAGGGGCTGATTCCCTGGCAACAGCTGGAGGATCGGATCGAGCCGTTCTATCCGAAGGCTGGCCGTGGCCGCCGCCCCTATCCGCTTGGGGTGATGCTGCGGGTTCATTGTGTGCAGCTGTTCTACAACGTGAGCGATCCGGGCATGGAGGATCTGCTCTACGAGGTGGAGTCAGTGCGCCGCTTTGCGGGTCTGCGCCTGAGCGGTTCTTTGCCGGACGAGACGACGATCCTGAACTTCCGCCACCTGCTGGAGACGCAGGGCTTGGGGATGGGGTTGTTCGAGGAGATCAATACGCATCTGGCGTCTCTCGGGCATCGGTTGAAGACGGGGACGATCGTGGATGCGAGCATCATTGACGCGCCGTCGTCGACGAAGAACCGCAGGGGAGAACGGGATCCGGAGATGCACCAGACGAAGAAGGGAAACCAGTGGTACTTCGGGATGAAGGCGCATATCGGGGTGGACGCCGAATCGGGTCTGGCGCACAGCTTGGCGACGACGGCCGCCAACGCGGCGGACGTGACGCAGGCGTGCGTGCTGCTGCATGGTGACGAGACGGAGGCATGGGGCGACGCGGGCTACCAGGGTGTGGACAAGCGCCCGGAGAACAGGGGTTGCGACGTCGCCTGGCAGGTGGCGATGAAGCCGGGCAAGCGTCGCCTGCTCGATCGGGACGGCGCCGAGGCGGCGGCCGAGAAGCGCAAGGCATCGGTGCGGGCGAAGGTGGAGCATCCGTTCTTGTATGTGAAGCGGCGCTTCGGGTACGGTAAGGTGCGCTACCGGGGACTGGCGAAGAACACGCAGCGCATCGCGTTGCTGCTCGGGTTCTCGAATCTGCTCATCGCTGGCCGCTACGCGACCGGATAACGCGGGGCCCATGCGCCCATGGGCCCCGCGAGGGCGGGAGCCGGACACATCGAAGCGACTTCCTGACGGTTCGGACCGTTTCTCCGGCGCGCCAGCCAGCACTTCATCGCTCCGATAGGTCTTCGAACCGGATCTTCGAACCGCAACCGATCGCGTTCCTCCCAAGATGGGGGTTGTTCAGACCTTCCCTAGAAGGAGCATGGGAAATCTGGGGTATGCGGCGAGAGGCCCGGCAGCTCAAGTCGACCCTAGATGTCAGCATTGAGCGCTGGGTGAACTCGAAACAGCAGGAATCCAGCTTGACGGACAGGTTCATCGAACTGAGGATTGTCTTCCCAATGGCTCCTGGCACCAACAGTACGTTAAGATGGCCACTCGGTTTCTCGATCAATCATGGTTCACTGGAAATAGAGTCGAAGCATTTTGGAAACTCACGAGCGTGGACTAGGGGCGCTGATTGGCTTGCTGGCGGTTGCCAGCCTGTGCATTGGGGTGGGCGAAGCCCACGCGCAGTCCGTCTTCTTTGTGCGCCTGGCTCCCGAGGTAGGCCGGATTACGGTCAAACACACCAAGGAAGTAACCATCCAGGGGGGATCGAGTTCAAGCACATCGTCCTCTTCGGGCCTCGCCCTCACCGGCAACCTCTCGGTCGGGCTACTCTTGGAGCTCCCGGGGAGCTGGCTCGTGGGCGGCGAGGTCGAGAGTGCCGTCTCCAGCCGACGCAAGCTTGAGGGCGCGATTTCTCCGACCCCGAACGGGAACATTCACGATGTCTGGCCCGGCCAGTGGGACTTCAGCGACCTGTACGGGGCGGGTGGCAACATCCTATTTGGGCGCGGGCTAGGGGACGGTCGCTCGCGGGTCTACGTCTTCGGTGGAATCCGTCGAATGTGGACCGAGTTCGCTTCCGGAGCGACGAATCCCGAGACCGGAACGGCCAGTGAAGACCGCGAGCGCCTCGCAAGATGGCCGTGGACGATCAGCGCGGGTACGACGCTACACCTGAAGTGGCCGCTGGACTTCCGGGTCCGCTACTCGCGCTCTCTCACCGACTGGATAGTCGCCGATGAGGGGGCGCGGCTCGACTACAGGTACGCGGCGGGCGGCGTTGTGTTTTTCTCTCTAGGGGTCCACGTCTTCGACTGACCACCCCGCCCCGATCCTGGGTAGGCACACCTCTAGTGGGCATGGAGCCCGAGCATCCGACCCGTCCGGCTCATCCAACTCATCCAACCAAGCGGCCCGTCGCGAGACCGCCCGGATCGGGCAGGCCATCCGTCAGGCGGGTCACCCGGGTGCTCGGGGAGTATGGCGACCGACAGGCCTGCCTCAAGCGGATCGTCGAGTTGAAGGACCTCCACCGATTCTCGAGCGCCGGAACGATGATCGACGACCTCAACGACACGGCGCACGAGACGGCTCCCTGGAGGCGGATCTTGAACGCGGATCGGCGAGGGTGGGTGCTGATCGGCGAGTGCACATCAGGCACATCCCAGTGAGCGTGAACCCCGGCAAGAAATCGTCTAAGTTCAACTAGGACTGCACGATCTGCCGTTCTTGCCGTCCTACCATGCCTGATGCTGCCGTGCTTAAAGGGCGAGAAAACGCCATCAAATGGCGTATGTGGACGCCCCCAGGTGGGACAAGCCCGGACTCAGAACCGAGTCGGTGGCAGTCTGGTCAGGTACTGTCGTATGTCCGGCCTCTTGATGCAGCCATTGTTGGCCGCGGGCCCGTATGGTGTTCGTGAGATCAGATCCAAATCGGGCATGCGGGCTCGCAGGCCCTCCGCCATTTCCTGGTTTTTCCGACCCCGTCTTGTCGACCGTTTGCCCTTACCCGTTCCTTACGTCCTGCTGCCCACATGTCCCGGCAGCTTCTCTGCTCTTGCTTCTCTCCTCTCGTTGGCTGGTCAGGCGGCAGTGCGAAGCCGATAGATCTCCTTTCTCGTGGTCAGCGCCCAGACCATCCGTGCCGTCCTGTTGGCGAGCGCCACCGCGACCAGCATCTTCGGCTTGCGTGCCACCATCCTGGCCAGCCACGGATCCGTGATCTCGCCGCGCCGGATCGCGTTTTGGACGACCGCCATGGCTCCCGTGATCAAGAGTCGCCTGAGATCGCGCTGGCCCATCTTCGATATCCTGCCCAGCTTCGGCTTGCCGCCGGTGGTGTGCTGCCGCGGCACGAGGCCGAGCCAAGCCGAGAAGTCGCGCCCGCGCCGGAAGCTCTCCATCGGCGGTGCGAAGGCCTGCAGTGCCAGCGCGGTGATCGGTCCGATCCCCGGGATGGTCATCAGCCGCGCCGTCTCTTCCACCTCCCGCGCGCTCGCCCGGAGCTTCCGGTCGAGTCCATCGATCTTCTCATCGAGCTCGTCTATCCGCCCGAGCAGCAGCCAGCCCAGCTCGACGACCGCCTCCGGCAGACCACAGTCCCCGTCCTCGAGCACCCAGGCCAGTTGCCCGATCCGGGCCCTGCCCTGCGGAGCAACCACGCCGTACTCGGCCAGGTGACCCCGAAGCGCATTGATGGTCTGCGTGCGCTGGCGCACCAGCAGGTCACGCGTGCGGAAGAGCATCCCCTGAGCCTGCTGCGCTTCGGTCTTGACCGCCACGAAGTGCATGGTCGGACGCTGCGCTGCTTCCGTGATCGCCTCCGCGTCCGCCGCGTCGTTCTTCTGCCTCTTGACGAAGGGCTTCACGTAGATCGGCGGAACCAGCTTCACCTCGTGACCGAGGGCCACGATCTCCCGGCCCCAGTAGTGGGCGCTGGCGCACGCCTCCATCGCCACCGTGCAAGGCGGCTGCGCGGCGAGAAAACTCAGCAGCTTCCCGCGGCTCAGCTTCCTGCGGTACGCTACCGACCCGTTCGCCTTCGCCCCGTGTACCTGAAAGCTGCGCTTTGCCAGATCGATCCCGATGATGCTAACCTCCTCCATTGGATGCCTCCTCCCTCAGATGGTCGATATCGCTCAGTACCATCTTGGCACATTGCGATGCCGCCGGGAGGGGGCGTCCACTCCATCGGGTATGACTGGCGGGCATCTCGAACCGGGATCAGGGCCATCGCCTTCTCGACCGGGTGATGGCTCCGGGACATTTGCCGTTCAACCTGGCCATTCGCATTGGTCAATTGGCTCGTGGTCCTCTGGGTCGCCCCGAGGATTCGGAGCTGGTCGTACACCATTTGCTGGACCGCTTCACGGGAGCCGATTTGACGGAGACGCTCAGCCGCATCGAGGGCACCGAGCGCGAATCTGTATCCGAGGGGTCTGCGGCGATGGATCTTGCTCATCGGGCTTGACCTTCACCGGCGAAGGTCAAGCCTTGGGGACATCTGAGCGCCCCTAGGCGCGAGGTCGCCGAAGCTTCCCACTGGCCAGCGGCTCACACTTCCAGCGTCCCACGAGAGCGCCCGCTCGATGAAGTCGGGCGTGCGCCCCGTGCGCTTCGCGAGCCCCTCTGAGCGCGGCGGGGAAATCGCTCGGCTGCGGTTTGGGCGCGTTGGGGTCTCGACCGTCGGGGTCACCTCTCTTTAGGATTCGGCTGCACGAGGGGCCGTCACGGTCAGCGTGGTCCGTACCGACCCGTCCATCGGCGTCCGTAGCGATGAAGTTTGGGAGTTCTCTTGGAGACGCCGGAAGCGGCGGTTGGCCGACTCAACGGTTACGGAAAAGGAGTATGGGTGGATGCTTGTCTACGCGAATCAGCTACGACTTCACGGCGATGATTCCAGATCGGTGGTACTCAAGGCCATCGGCGGTTGGCCCAAGCAGCAGCTTGGCCACGGTCTTCATCCGAATCAACTGGTTTCGAATGGAGAATACCGAGGCGACCGGGCGGGACGGCCGTCGCGGCTACGCATCTTCAGTTGCGACGATGGCGAGCCAGCACTATGGGCGTGGGTGCTGAAGCACGGGGATGTGGATGTCCGGGGACGGCAGTGGACCGTCGAGATCGGGGCCAAGAAGTCGGCTGGCATGTTCGAAGTCTCCTGCGTCGTGAAGACGGACGAAGCGAGCACGCGGGTCTCAACCCCCGTCAATGCTTCCCAACCCAGGGTCATCCGATACATCGTCAACAACGTTGCCTCCGCCGAGAACGTAGCTTTCGCCGAGACCTTACCGGGCAGGATCCTGCGGACGATTGGCGAGGACCGGGACTCCTACCGGGCTTTTTCTTATGAGATTCATCGGCACGACCGAGACGCTGGCATCGTCCTCGTAAGCCCTACACGGGAAGGAGCATACCTCGTCGACCCGACCGAACTTCAGACAACTCTGATTGGCCTCGCGAATGTCGTTCAAGTGCTACCGGGCTCCAACACCTACGAAATGGCGGAGGAGATTGGGTCACAATGGTCCGCTTGGAACGGAGCTGTGAACATGCTTTCCACCCCATCGAGGTCGGGCGATGTGCGGTTTCGGCTCTTCCACTCCGATGAGATTCTGGCTTGGGGCGACGACCGGCAGCGGATTTCGCAGGTCTTGGCTTGGGTGACCGGCAACACCAACATTCCGCGGCTACGAGAGCATGTGCGACCGGAGGGTGTTCGGCTGCTTTCCACGCGTCGGCGCATGGAGAAGCTGCGGGCAACCGCCGTCAAGATGAAGGAGGCGGAGCTGCGCCAAGCGCTGATCAAGGCTTCGCAGCAAGCGGAAGAGGAGCAGGACCGTGTTTTCGAAGAGTTCGTCGAGCAGAACGCAGATCTCCACGACGAACTCTCGCGATTCAAGGACGAACTCCGGGATGCCCAAGACGAACTGCGAAGGAAGAACTTCGACCTCGACTCCCTGAAGGATCAGTTATCCGCAGTCGGCACCGAACAGGGCGTCGATTTCGATCCCGGTCCCTTATTGCAAATCCTGGCGCGGAAGGGGGAACCGAGCGCCCTGGAATGCCTCGACATCATCGAGCAGTTCCATCGCGATGAGTGTACGGTCTTGGATAGTGCTCGGAGTAGTGACCTGCCCCCAAGAGCGGTACCACATCCTATGTTAGTCCCAGCACCTGTGGAGGGCCGTGAAGGACGGGCATCCTCAGGAACCAGGGCGACGGCTTAATCGCCTCAGGGGCCGGGGGAAAGACGCCGCAGGCGCTGTGGGGTCGGACGGTATTGTACTCGCGCCTCCATTGCTCGACCAGCACGGCCGCCTCCGCCAACGAGTAGAAGATCTCCCCGTTCAACAGCTCGTCCCTGAGCTTGCCGTTGAAGCTCTCGTTGTAGCCGTTCTCCCACGGGCTGCCTCATCTGCTCGTAAGCGCTCTCTCCGTCGATCTCCCCCGCCTGCTCCATCCGTCCAGCGGCTCCCGGCCCCTCGGACGGACGGGCCACCCGTTCTCTCCCGTTCCCCGAGCTCGATGAGGAAGGGGCGAAGGAACTCAGCGGTACGCGCGGGAGCTTCTAGAAGGGTGGTGTAATCATGGGTACCACCCCGATAGATGTGTGCCTCAAACTCCTTTTCCGTCTTTCGCGCCGCATCCATCGCCTCGATCAACCGGTAGGCCTGGCTGACGGCCACGACTGCATCCTCGCGCCCATGGTGAAGCTGGACCGGCGGAAGATCACCGACGAAGTACACGGCTGACCGGCGCACGAGCTCGAGCCGAGCCGCCGCATTGGAGAGAGCCCCTTCCTTCCACGGCACGATGACGTTCTCGTTCATGTAATCGAGGCCGGGCAGATCCCGGAGCTCGCCCTCGAGCGCCTCCTCGAAGATCTCCAGCGCATATTCGCCGAACAGATCCGTCGGGCCGAAGAACTCGACGACGGCTTTGATCCTCTTATCGCGTGCCGCCGTGAGGAGGCCCACGCCGCCCCCCCGGCTGAGCCCCAGGATGGCCACCCTCTCCTCGTCCAGCTCCGGCGCCTGCTCGAGTGCGACGGAAAGGAGTGAGACGGTATCGTCGACGTCCCGGTCCCAAGGGCTCGGCGGGCCCTCGGACAAGAACACCTCGTCACCGAGCTGGAGGGGCTCCGACCGATAGGACGGAACTACGAAGGCCGCGCTCAGCCCCTGGAACTGAAGGAGTGTGTTCACCAACACAATCTGGTCGATATTCACGCCGTCGTCCCCGCCGTGGGCATAGAGGATCACGGGAAGGGAGCCTGGGTCGGCGGCGCCCACCGGAGTCACCACGGCCCCGTAGTGCCTGTGCCCGCCCACGGTGTGAGAGAGGATCCGGACCCTGAGGGGGGATCCCAATACCGCGGGAATCTCGGAGTCCTGTTCAAGGCGAACCCCGCCGACCTCCGGCTCGCGGGTCTGCCATTCCGCCTCTACCTGTGCGATCTCCATCGCCGTGGGCGGGGCGAAGAGAGCGTCGAGATCCAATCCGCCGCTGGCCGCGTCTACGGTGACCTCGAAGGTCTGGATGGCGCTGAGGCCTCCGGGGTCGGTGGCGGTCACCGTGATCGTCGCGCTCCCCGGCGCCTCGCCGGTCACCGTGACGTCGCTTCCGGAGACACTCGCCGTGGCCACGCTCGAAGCGTCCGAGGCGGCCTCGTAGCTCAGGGCGTCCGCGTCGGGATCGGAGAAGGCCCCGGAAACGTCTACCGTCACCTGCGTTCCCTCTTCCACGCTCTGGTCCGGGATTGCGGCCGACGCTGCCGGTGCCCGGTTGGCGCTCGTGACGGTGACCTCGAAGGTCTGGATGGCGCTGAGGCCTCCGGGGTCGGTGGCGGTCACCGTGATCGTCGCGCTCCCCGGCGCCTCGCCGGTCACCGTGACGTCGCTTCCGGAGACACTCGCCGTGGCCACGCTCGAAGCGTCCGAGGCGGCCTCGTAGCTCAGGGCGTCCGCGTCGGGATCGGAGAAGGCCCCGGAAACGTCTACCGTCACCTGCGTTCCCTCTTCCACGCTCTGGTCCGGGATTGCAGCCGACGCTGCCGGTGCCCGGTTGGCGCTCGTGACGGTGACCTCGAAGGTCTGGATGGCGCTGAGGCCTCCGGGGTCGGTGGCGGTCACCGTGATCGTCGCGCTCCCCGGCGCCTCGCCGGTCACCGTGACGTCGCTTCCGGAGACACTCGCCGTGGCCACGCTCGAAGCGTCCGAGGCGGCCTCGTAGCTCAGGGCGTCCCCATCGGGATCGGAGAAGGCTCCGGCAACGTTGACGGCCGCCTGCGTTCCCTCTTCCACGCTCTGGTCCGGGATTGCGGCCGACGCTGCCGGTGCCCGGTTGGCGGGGGTGGGCGGGGTCGTGGGCGTCTGCGTTCCACCATCACCGCACGCGATGACGAGCTGCAGGAGGAGCACTGCAACAAGCAGGGTTAGACGTTGCATACGGCCTTCTCGACTCGTTGGCGGCGAAAGACTACCAGCGTGCTCGCTGGGAGCGATTCAGTCCAAGAGGGGTGTCACGCAATACGATCTACCCGGGGTCAACCAGGCCCTCCAACGCGGGATGGACCGGGAGCCGATCGTCGTTGAAGCCGGCCGAGTACCGCTCGCGGTTCCCTGGACACAGGAGCGTCCGCCTCTGCAAGTCGTCGATCCGATCGTCGTGAGCTCTCATCGCCTCTTCGTACTGCTGCGACAGCTCTGACCCAAGCTCGTGAGCAGGCGCCTTCTTCAGCCTCGGGGGCACGTCCAATACGACACGGGTCAGAGAAGCAACCGTCCTAATCACGAAGGAGGCTTCGTCGCGCGAGAAGGCTTCGCCACGGCCGTAGTCGTGGACGGCTGCGCTAGCGATCTGCTTGAGTTGCGGTCTGCCGTATCTATCTCTTCATCGAGAGATCCACAAGTATAATAGGTACAATACAATACCTGCGAATATATAGCTAAGCGCCCTCCTACATACGTAGGGCCACAAGGGATCTCCTTGGGGATTTTACTCATCCAAGGTCGTAGTGGAGGTTCTTCGGGTAACCATCTGTAGATCTTTGGGTGATGTTTTTCTATCCACGCCCATAGCACTGGCAGCTTTCTGATCTCTAGGTCGCGCTCGTGCCAAGATATGACTCGAATAGATGTCATTACTAGGGCAAAACTGATTGCGGCCTGGAGAGGTTGTCGACTAAATAAGAAGTATCCTACGGCCACGGACAGGGAGACGAACAGGACGCGATGTATTCCGGGATACACCATACCTCGGAACCAGCATTTCCAGTCGTACACGTGGTCCGGAGAGTTAAGTCGTCCGCCAAACGCTAGGTAGGCGCGGACAGGATACAATAGGATACTGATTGTTCGTGAGACGGCAGATCCCATTCGATTTTTCTACCGAGAGCCAAAGGCTGTTGAGGTCCTGAACAAGATTACTCGCTTTCGCTGTGAAGCGTTCCCTTTCAGGCGGTGGACTCATGTGACCTGCCCCCAAGAGCGGTACCACATCCTATGTTAGTCCCAGCACCTGTGGAGGGCCGTGAAGGACGGGCATCCTCAGGAACCAGGGCGACGGCTTAATCGCCTCAGGGGCCGGGGGAAAGCCGCCGCAGGCGCTGTGGGGTCGGACGGTATTGTACTCGCGCCTCCATTGCTCGACCAGCACGGCCGCCTCCGCCAACGAGTAGAAGATCTCCCCGTTCAACAGCTCGTCCCTGAGCTTGCCGTTGAAGCTCTCGTTGTAGCCGTTCTCCCACGGGCTGCCCGGCTCGATAAAGAGCATCTCGACGCCCACGCGCCCCAACCACCGCCGCACGGGCTTCGCGGTGAACTCCGGTCCGTTGTCCGACCTCAGATACTCGGGAGGCCCGTGTCGGACGAACAGATCGGCCAGCACCTCGAGCACGTCGTGGGCTCGGATCTTGCGAGCCACCACGATCGCCAGGCACTCCCTCGTGTGCTCGTCCAGCACTGTCAGCAGCTCCAGGCGCCCGTTCCCGCGCTCGAGCTCCTTCAGGCGCCGTGCCTGGCTCACCTTCATCCCGCCGTACTCCCGCCTCCACCGGTAGTACGTCTGCTCGGTGATGCCGAGCTCCCGGCTGATCAGCTTCACGGATTTGCCGCGGGCCAGACCCACCTCTGCCTCCCGCAGTGCAGTGATGATCTGCTCCGGAGTGTGTCGCTTCCTTCCCATCCTGACCTCCTCGCTGAAAAGCTTCAGACCAGGTCGATCCTAACATTGCACCTAGTCTCGTTTCAGGGGGTCAGGTCAGTTTGCCGAGTCGTGATGGAAGTGTGCGTCAGCACCCACCATTGAGGGCGGATGATCCAAGAGATCGGCCACGAGATCCGCATGATTCCCCCCGATGTATGTGAAGCCGTTCGTCAAGAGGCAGAAGAACAACCCCAACTACGCGGGAGCGAGGCTCGAGGCCACCCAGCGGCCGACGATGCCGTCCGTGGCCACCCCGCATCGACCCAGGGAACGAGCCGGTGCGGCTTCCATTCAACAACCAGAACGTCACACCGGAAACAAGCGGAAAGCGGAGCGGTGGAACGCGAGAGATCATCCTCATCTGCTCGGGAGTCCGCGAATAATCTCCACTTGAGCGTTCGGCGGCACGGCCGCCCGAAGCGCTCCATCGTACCAGTCGCGTGCAATGGTTCGTATCCGACCTGATGCACGGTCCACGATCAGCGCTGCCCGCCCACCGGTGTCGCGATCCAGTGTCGTGGAGCCCTCAGGGCCCGTCAGCGTAACGCGATCCAAGTCCTCGGTCCATTCGGCCTCGAACGGGATCGCGAACAGAAAGCTGCTCCCCCCGTGGTCGAGTTCGTCGGGCGTGAAGCTGACGGAGAAGAGGCGCCGTCCCTCGTCATCGAGACCCGTTACGTCGTAGGGGCCAGATGCCTCCGGGATTTTGACGCGCGCGTCGAGCACGAAAGCGGGTTCGAGTCGAAGGTCCCCATCGTGGGTTCCTCCCCACAGCAGCAGCGTGGCTGTTGACGCCACGGCGGTTTGACGAGACGTAGCTACGGCGGAAGCCGACCGGAACCTCAATGCCTTGCTGAAATGGTAGTCGCTGATCCACTGGGGAAAGCAGTACGACATAATGTCCGTGTACTCGGGAGGGAACAATTCCCCAAACCCGGTAGCGTCGCCGCGGATGAACCGGTGTCCCCAGATTCCGATGGAGCCGTCAGCGTAAGGGAATGCCGGGTCTCCCGTGGTGCCGCACGGCGCGTGCGAGAGGCTCAGGTTGTGGCCAAGTTCGTGGGCAATGATGCGTCTTTGGACGAAATCCCGAAAAACTTCCGAAATCGCGACGTGTCCAGATGGGTCGGCCACGCCAGCGGGCCAGTTCGGGTGTTGTTGTTCGGGAACCGCGAAAAGGCCGTGATAGTATTCGCCCTCGGCGGCTTCCAGATGCCTCAGCATCGAGAGCTCGCGAAGGATTTGGCCGCTACCTCCCCCCGATGTATTGGCAGACGTGTAATGGGGCTCCCGGAGCTTCACGCTCAGATCGCCGATGGGCAGAATGTCTCGTGTGTAGCGAAGCTCCCCACGGGAGTCTTCCGTGGCTAAGTCGCGCGCCGCATTCTCGACCTGTGAGTTGGTCGCCGTTGCCCCCTCGGTCTCGGTATGGTATAGCACCGGAACGAACGTCAGGTGCATCGGCGGCACTTCTCGCACGTCGACAGCGAACCGCCCCGACGCCGGGAAACGGCTACGGCTTCCCGGCTTCAAGGGCAGGGTCCTATCGGGGTCCAGCTCCGCGACCATCTCGAGACCGGGTTGCAGGACGTGTTCCGGAATCCTCGCGTTGAAGGACCGGTCAAGGCGGCTTTCGTCAACATCGAGAGGAATGTTCGGGGTCGGAGGCTCCAAAGGGGCCCTGTACACCTCTTGGCCACGTACAAAGAAGGTGGCCAGTCCTTTGCCTGTTGGAGTCAAGTAGTCGTCAGCGGTTCCGAATACTCGAAGCAGTGCCTGTCGGCCCGCGATGAGCGGAACGTCGCTATCAAGGTCTTGGGCAGCCTGGGTCAGGTAGGCCGCCGGAACCGCGAGTGCAACAGACTCCTGGGCCGTCACCTCGAAGCTCTGGGAAGCGGAAAGGCCTTCGGGGTCGCTGGCCGTCACCGTGACCGTCGTGGCACCCGCCGTCACACCGATGACTGTCAGCGTGCTCCCGGATACCGAAACCGTGGCCACCGCCGCGTCCGAGGTTTCTGCCCCGTAGCTCAGCGCGTCGCCGTCCGGGTCGCGGAAATAGGACGAAGCGTCCACACTCTCCGTGCCACCGGCCGTGACCGTCAGGTCTGGGATCTTGTCCACGGCCTCCGGTGGCCGGTTGAGCACCGTCACCTCGAAGCTCTGGGAAGCGGAAAGGCCTTCGGGGTCGCTGGCCGTCACCGTGACCGTCGTGGCACCCGCCGTCACACCGATGACTGTCAGCGTGCTCCCGGATACCGAAACCGTGGCCACCGCCGCGTCCGAGGTTTCTGCCCCGTAGCTCAGCGCGTCGCCGTCCGGGTCGCGGAAATAGGACGAAGCGTCCACACTCTCCGTGCCACCGGCCGTGACCGTCAGGTCTGGGATCTTGTCCACGGCCTCCGGTGGCCGGTTGAGCACCGTCACCTCGAAGCTCTGGGAAGCGGAAAGGCCTTCGGGGTCGCTGGCCGTCACCGTGACCGTCGTGGCACCCGCCGTCACACCGATGACTGTCAGCGTGCTCCCGGATACCGAAACCGTGGCCACCGCCGCGTCCGAGGTTTCTGCCCCGTAGCTCAGCGCGTCGCCGTCCGGGTCGCGGAAATAGGAGGACACAGTCAACGTGGCCGTTTCCCCCACGGTGACGGTTTGAGCAGGCGTTGTACCCGATGCCGCGGGGGACCGGTTGGACGGCCCTGTCGCGGTGCCTCCGTCGCCGCAAGCGGCGGCCACTGTAACGGTCGCCACCACCGCGGATACCCGAAGCACGTTCGGCTTACGCCTCATGAAGCTCCCCTTGTAGTTGATGATTGGTGGCGTGACACCAACGCCAGCTCTCCGCTCCCTCCGCAGCGTGTTCCGAAAGTGTCATATTTTCGATGGCCAGATGGAGTGAACCCCCGAGGGTGGACAGTGGGGGTTGGCTGGATTGACCGGTTGAGGGTTTCAGGCTGCATACACACTCTCGAATTCCTCAGGCGGCCTGTAGCCGAGGGAGGAGTGCAAGCGTCTTCGATTGTATACCTCCTCAAGGAAGTGGGGGAGTCGGTTGGCTAGGTCATCAATCGTGCTGTAGTCGTTTGCGAAGATCTCCTCGTGCTTCAGAGTTTTGAAGAGGCTCTCGACGTGCGCGTTGTCATAGGGATTTCCCCGCCGGGACATCGATCCTCGGATACCGTGGGCGGCGAGGCGTGAGCGGTAGGCTCGTACTGCCTAGGTTCAAGGGGTCGAGACGCATACTGCCTAGGCTTGAGAGCGACGGGGTCCAGGGGTCGTCGCAACAGTACCGTGTTGAAGGGTTTTCATAAGCCCCCGTTTTGCTGGACACTAGGCTGGTGAGAGCGACGGGGGGGGAGTCCTAGAAAGAAGTGGGTTCTCAATGTCTCCTAACCCGGGGGAGTCAGAAGCGACCGAAGGTCGTTGAAGGCTGTAGATACGGGAGCGGTAGAGCATTTCAGCGCAAGGTGGAGGTCCGGTTCAGCGATGTAAGAGATCTTCCAGGGTTTCCGCCGGGGTTTTCCAACCGAGGGTCTTGCGGGGGCGGCTGTTAAGAGCGGCCGCGACGGCGGCGAGATCGTCAGCGGTATGTTTGCTGAGGTCAGTGCCTTTGGGGAAGTACTGTCTCAACAAGCCGTTGGTGTTTTCGTTCGTGCCGCGCTGCCACGGGCTCTGTGGGTCGCAGAAGTAGACAGCCAGCCCAGTGTCGATGCGAAGCTGTGCGTGCTGAGCCATCTCTGCTCCCTGGTCCCACGTCAGAGACCGGCGGAGTTGCTCGGGCAGGGTCGTGATCGACGAGGCGATCGCGTCCCGGACGGCTTCGGCGCCGTGCCCAGCCAACGCTGGCCCGTTCTTGGTCCTGGGCTCGTCGTGTCTGTGGAGGCGAGGGAGGTGGAGGAGCATGGTGAACCGGGAGGTTCGCTCGACCAGCGTTCCGATCGCCGAGCTGCTTAACCCCAGGATTAGGTCGCCTTCCCAGTGCCCAGGAACGGCGCGGTCGTCCGCCTCGGCCGGTCGCTCGCTGATCATGATCTCGGGGCGAACGAACGTCTTACCCCGTCCGCGGGCGCGAGCTCGAGGCACCCGTAGCGCGCGTCCCGTCCGAAGGCACGCCGTCAGCTCCCGACGCAGCGCACCGCGTCCCTGAACGTAGAGCGCCTGGTAAATGGCTTCGTGCGATATCCGCATGGACTCATCATCGGGGAAGTCGACCCGTAGCCTGTTGGCGATCTGCTCAGGACTCCACGAGGCCGCCCACCGCCGGTCTTGTCGGCGACCACGGCGACGCCCGACCCAGCGTACATTTGGGCCCGGCACGGCCGCCCCGTCTGGAGCCGCGATCAGGCCTCCGAGGCGATCCTGCACATACTGCCTCAGTTCGCCGTTCGCAGCGAGTTTGGCAACTTTCGGACGCTTCGCTCGCCGATCGGCATGCCATTGGGCGGTCGTGGCTCGATACTCGAGGTTTCCACTTCGCGTTGCTGCGTTCCGCCGCAGTTCTCGCAAGATCGTCGACGATGAGCGGCGCAACTGCCGGGCGATCTCACGTACGCCACAACCGCGGGCTTGAAGAACCGCAATCTCTTCTCGCTCGACGAACGATAGGTAGCGCCCCGACAGAGGACGAAGACTGAAAGGTGGCATGCCACCACATTGGCGAAACCAGCGCGCTCCAACAGCGGGAGACACGCCGGCTGCCACCGCCGACTCCTCGCTCGACAGCCCTCGAGCAACTTCTTCCCAAAACCTCTGCCGATGCTCCCGGCGCCCCAACGGGGGACGACCGGGTGAACCCATCGGCGGACGCAAAGCTCGATCCGACCGTCGGCGCTTGCTTGCCGCCATCGCAACTCCTCCTCTTGCCTGAGGTGTTGCGACGACCTCTTGAATTCACCCTGGACCCCGCGATCGGAGTGGTGAACCAGGCCAGCCCGCGGCTGCCGAAGATCGAGTGCGGCGTCGAGTGCGGCTAGGCAAAGACGCGTGTCCAGGAGATGGCTGATGGCATAGCCGATGACTCTGCGCGACCACGCGTCGAGCACGACGGCGAGGAAGACGAATCCGGTGGTGAGCCGGATGTAGGTGAGATCTGCCACCCAGAGGTCGTCGGGCCCCTCAGGAGTGATCGACGATCTCAGGTTCGGGTAGATGGGCTGCTTGTGATCGCTGTTCGTCGTAGCGAGCCATGCGCGTACCCGGTGGGGCGTGAGCGCATGCTCACGCATGACACGCGCGACTCGCTTGTGATTAATCACCAGGCCACGTCTCCGGAGCTCGTGCGTGACCCGTCGGTATCCGTAGGCGGGGAACTCGGCCAGGATGTCTTCGATCCGAACGCGCAGATCCGTATCGGCCTTCTCCCTGGCTGCCCGGTGGCCCGCATGCGGTCTCTTGTAGAAGGTGCTCCTCGCCATGTTCATGAGGCTACATCCGCGTCGGATGGGGACGCCCCTGGACCGGAGATGATCGACGGCCGCGCGCCTTGCTGCGAGGGTCGTATCAACGCCCTTTTTTTCATGACGTCGAGCTCCATCGTCAGCTGACCGATCTTGCGCTCAAGCGCCGCAATCTTTGCCCCGTACTCGACAACCTCCTCCTGGAGGTGGATCTCCCTTGTGAGATCCCCTGCTTCGTACTTCTTGATCCAGACCATCAGCAGGGAGTGGGGGACCTCGTGTCGTGTCGCAATCGACCTCGCGCTGAGGTGCCCCCAGTTGCGGTACCACTTCCTATGTTAGACCCCGAGCCATCGGTGGTCCCTGGAGTTGGGGCATCCTGAGGAACCAGGGCGATGGTTTTATCGTCTCTGGGGCGGGGGGTAGTCCGCCGTGGGCACGATGGGGTCGGACGGTATTGTACAGCCGCCTCCACTGCTCGACGAGTACCGTTGCCTCGGGCAGTGTGTAGAAGATCTCTCCGTTCAAGAACTCGTCTCTCAGTTTGCCGTTGAAGCTCTCGTTGTAGCCGTTCTCCCACGGACTGCCCGGCGCGATGTAGAGGGTCTGGACCCGCAGCCTGGCCAGCCATCTCCGTACCAGTTTCACCGTGAACTCTGGCCCGTTGTCCGAGCGCAGATGCTCGGGCGGACCGTGCCGAGCGAAGAGATCGGTGAGCACCTCGAGAACGTCGTGAGCTCGAGTCTTTCGACCGACCTTGATCGCCAGACACTGCCGCGTGTACTCGTCGAGCACGGTCAGAAGCTTCAGCGCACGGCCGTCATGGGTCCTCGTGCTTACGAAGTCGTAGGACCAGACATGATTCTTATGCAGCGGTCTCAGCCGGATGCACGAGCCATCATTCAACCACAGCCGACCCCGTTTCGGCTGCCGTCTGGGCACTTTCAGCCCCTCCTGCCTCCAGATACGCTCCACACGCTTGTGGTTCACCTCCCAGCCCTCGATACGCAGCAGGTTCGTGATCTGGCGATACCCGTACCTGCCGAACCGGCTCGCCAACCGTATCACGTCCGTGCGTAGCGCCTCCTCGTCGCCAGGTAGCTTCTTCACCCGGCGCTGCGTCGAGCGCGGCTGACCCAGTACGTGACACGCGTGACGTTCACTCGCCCCGAGTCGCTGACGTACATGCATCACGCACCTGCGTCGGCGCTCGGGGCTCAGAAGTTTCCCTTGGTCGCTTCCTCCAGGATCAGCTTGTCCACCGTCAGGTTCGCCACCGCTCGCTTTAGCCGTGCGTTCTCCTTCTCCAGCTCCTTGAAGCGTCGAGCTTGATCCACCTTCATCCCCCCGAACTCCTGCCTCCACCGGTAGTACGTCTGCTCGCTGATCCCCAACTCCCGGCTCACCATCGCCACCGTTTTGCCGTTCGCCAGACCCACCTCCGCCTCTCTCAATGCCGTGATGATCTGCTCCGGCGTGTGTCGTCTCCTACTCATTCTGACCTCCTCCCTGATAGCTGCGACCAAAGCCGCATCCTAACATCAACTTTGGTCTCGTTTCAGGGGGTCACGTCAGCGCTGCCTTCTCCGTCCAGATAGGCTTGGACGAGCTGGATCTTGAACTCTGTGCTGTACCTCCTGTGGCGTCGAATCGTCATTGATCCTCCCGGGTGATTACGGAAGGTCAATCCATCGCCCTCTCTGTGTCTACTTTTAGGGGTTCACTCCAACATGTGTGCAATATTGGAAGGCCGCTAACACTGGTCTAGCCACCGCAATAGAGGGGCGTGGCGCGTCGGTCCGACCCGCAATAGGATCCCCGTAATACCGATGGCCCCTTAAAGGAATCAGATGAGTCGCCACCGTACCATCATCCGGCTGTCCGCGGTGCTAGCGCTTGTAGCCCTTGCGAAGGGGTGCGGGGATGGTGACAGCCCTACCGCGCCTCCAACGCCAGAGCCCGCTCGTCCGACGACGGTCACGGTGAGCCCGGCCACGCACGAGCTGACCGCGTTCGGCACGACCGTTCAACTGACGGTGGAGGTGCGTGACCAGAACGCCAGGGTCATGGTTGGGGCCACCGTCACCTGGACGAGTAGCGCCAACTCGGTGGCGACGGTCGATGCGTCGGGCCTCGTTACAGCTGTGGGCAATGGGACGGCGACGATCACGGCGAGTGTGGGTAGCGTCCAGGGGACGGCGGAGATCACTGTGGGTCCCGACCTGGTGGGTCCCGACCTGGACCGGGCGGCGCTGGTCGCCCTCTACAATGCGACGGATGGGCCAAACTGGGTCGACGCCGAGAACTGGCTGACCGACGCACCGCTCGGGGACTGGTATGGGGTGGACACGGATACCTCCGGCCGAGTCGTCCGGCTTGATCTGGGCGGTCGCTGGGACAACGACGCGCAAGAATATATACCTCATAACCTTTCGGGCCCGATCCCGACTGAGCTGGGTGAACTTGCCAGCCTGACTTGGCTGCGGCTCCACTCAAACAGCTTGACGGGCCCGATCCCGACCGAGCTGGGCAGCCTCGCCGACCTGGAGTCGCTGAATCTCGGCGGCAATAACCTTTCGGGCCCGATCCCGACCGAGCTCGGTGAACTTGCCAGCCTCACCGGGCTGTGGCTCTACTCAAACAGCTTGACGGGCCCGATCCCGACCGAGCTGGGCAGCCTCGCCGACCTGGAGGATCTGAATCTCGGCAACAATGACCTGACGGGCCCGATCCCGACTGAGCTGGGTGAACTTGCCAGCCTGACTTGGCTGCGGCTCCACTCAAACAGCTTGACGGGCCCGATCCCGACCGAGCTGGGCAGCCTCGCCGACCTGGAGGATCTGAATCTCGGCTATAACGACCTGACGGGTCCGATCCCCGAGAGCTTTCTCAATCTCGAAGCGTTGGAGCAGTTCGGCTTCGAGGGGAACGCGGACCTATGCGCCCCGGGCACGACCGATTTCGTCACTTGGCTGGAGGGCATTGACGAGACCTACGGACCCTACTGCAACGAGTCGGACGTGGGCGTGCTCAACCTGCTATACGAGAGCTCAGGGGGTCCGGACTGGACGAATTCCAGTGGCTGGCTCGAGACTCCCGCACTCGACGAATGGTACGGCGTGACGGCGGACCCCCTCGGTCGCGTCCTGACGCTGGACCTGACCCGCAACGGACTGACAGGTCGCCTACAGGCCGATCTTGCCAAGCTGGCCGAGATGTCCCGACTGCGTCTCGGGGACAACACGCTGTCCGGTCGCCTGCCGTCTTCCCTGACCCGTCTCTTGCTTGTCGAACTCCACTACGCAGACACAGAGCTGTGCGTGCCATCCGACGCTTCGTTCCAGACGTGGTTGAACGGGATTCCGTCGCACGAGGGCACGGGCGTGGAGTGCGCCCCGCTGTCGGACCGCGACATCCTTGAAATCCTGTATGAAGCGACCGGTGGACCGAACTGGACCAACAGCAACAACTGGCTCACCGACGCACCGGTGAGAGACTGGTACGGCGTCGGCACTGACGGTGAAGGCCGCGTGCGCAGTCTGCGGCTCTGGGAAAACAATCTACAAGGCCCGATCCCGCCCGAACTCGGCAACCTGTCTTCGGTGACGTATCTGGATCTTACCGACAGCGCCCTCGAAGGCCCGATCCCGCCCGAACTTGGAAACCTCTCCAGCCTTACGCAGCTGCGGCTCGAGGGAAACAAGCTTTCCGGCCCGATCCCGCCGGAACTCGGCAGCCTCGTCAACCTGACGACCCTGACGCTCTTCAATAACGCCCTGACGGGCCCGATCCCGCCCGAACTCGGCAGCCTCGCCAACCTCGAGATTCTGTCGCTTGGCGGCAACGCCCTCGAAGGCCCGATCCCGCCGGAACTCGGCAACCTCTCCAGCCTTACGGAGCTGTGGCTCGATGGAACCAAGCTTTCCGGCCCGATCCCGCCCGAACTCGGCAACCTCGTCAACGTGACTCAGTTCAACATCTTCGACAATGCCCTGGCGGGCCCCATTCCGGGCGAACTCGGCCGTCTTGCCAGCGTGGAGCAAATTCTCCTGTGGGGCAACCGTCTCACGGGCTCGATCCCCCCCGAGTTCGGCAACCTGGCCAGCATGGAAATACTGTCGCTCAGCGACAACGAGCTTTCCGGCCCGATCCCGCCGGCCCTCGGCAACCTGTCTTCGGTGACGTATCTGGCACTTGACGGCAACGCCCTGGCCGGCCCGCTCCCCGGGGCCCTCGGCACCCTGTCCACGGTGGAAGAACTGATTCTCAGCAGCAACGCGCTCACGGGCCCTGTTCCCCCTGAATTCGGTGATATGTCGAGCCTCAAGCAGCTGGCCCTCTCGAACAACCCCGGGATGGAGGGGGCTCTTGCGGCCGAGCTGACCTCTCTGAGACAGCTCGAGGCGCTTCTGGCCGGGGACACCGGCCTGTGCGTGTCCTCGGACCCCGGTATACAGGCTTGGCTGGCGAGGGTCCCCAAGCGCCGGATCAAGCCCTGCGCCGAGGGCGATCCGGCGATGGCGTACCTGACCCAGGCGGTGCAGTCGCGGGAATACCCCGTTCCGCTGGTCGGGGGCGAGAGGGCGCTGCTGCGCGTGTTCCCGACGGCCCGGCAGGCCACAAGTGTCGGCATTCCAGCGGTGCGGGCCCGATTCTACGTCAACGGTCGCGAAACCCACGTGGAGAACATCCCGGGCAAGTCCGCGTCGATCCCCACCGAGGTGGCCGAGAGCAGTCTTTCGAAGTCGGCCAACGCCGAGATTCCGGGACATGTCGTACAGCCGGGGCTCGAGATGGTGATCGAAGTCGATCCGGACGGCGCGCTGGATCCGGTGCTGGGTGTCGCGAACCGGATCCCCGAGACGGGACGCTTGGCGGTGGATGTCCGGGCGATGCCGCTCTTCGACCTGACGCTGATCCCGTTCGTGTGGAGCCAGACCCAGGATTCGTCGATCGTGGACCTGATCCAAGCCATGGCCGCGGACCCCGAGAACCACGAAATGCTCGAGGAGACACGCACACTGCTACCGGTGGGCGATCTGGCCGTGACGGAGCATGAACCCGTTCTGAGCTCGAGCAACAACGCGTTCGACCTGCGTGCCAACGTCCAGGCTATTCGGACCATGGAGGGCAAGACGGGGCACTACATGGGCATGATGCCCTCGCCCGTGATGGGCGCGGCGGGAGTCGCGTTCATCGGCACCCGGGTGAGTTTCTCGATTCCATCCGCGACTACCATAGCGCACGAACTCGGGCACAACATGAGTCTCTACCACGCGCCGTGCGGGGGAGCTGGCGGACCGGATTCTTCGTATCCCTATCCGGACGGATCCATCGGCACCTGGGGATAGGACTTCCGCGACGGCGGCAGGCTGGTGCACCCGCGCGTAGGGCGCGACCTGATGACCTATTGCAGTCCGCGATGGATCAGCGACTACAGCTTCACCAACGCCCTGCGCTATCGCCTGTTTGACGAGGGTCCCCCGGCGGCGGCTATCGCTGCCTCCAGCAAATCGCTCCTCCTGTGGGGCGGGGTCGGCGCCGACAGCGTACCGTACCTGGAACCCGCCTTCGTGGTCGACGCCCCGCCCGTGCTGCCCGACTCAGCCGGCGAGTATCGTGTAACTGGGCGAACTACTGGCGGCGACGAACTCTTCTCCCTCAGCTTCACCATGCCCGAAGTGGCCGATGGCGATGGCAGTTCGTCCTTCGCATTTGTGCTTCCTGTGCAGCCCGGGTGGGCCGACGCACTCGCGAGCATCACGCTGTCGGGGCCAGGTGGCTCCGTCACGGTGGACGGCGAGAGCGACCTCTCGATGGCCATCCTGCGCAATCCCCGCAACGGGCAGGTGCGAGGCATCCTGCGCGACCTGCCGCCCGCGACCCAGGCCGCCAGGGCCGCGGCGGGACGTACCGCCGGGCCGGGGTTGGAGGTGCTGTTCAGCCGGGGGATTCCCGATGCCGCATCCTGGAGTCGGTAAAGACTCGGCAGCCAGCAACCTGAGGGAATCTCCCCACCGGGGTTTCTACGCGCCGTAGTGGAGCTTGGCGACCGCGCCGCGGGCGGCGAGCTGTCCTCTGGCATAGCGGCCGCTTACCGACAAACCGGTGGATACGCTGGGATCCTCAAAATGCGCCTGGCAAGCTGAATACGTCTGGATCCCCGGATCCGGGCCGTACGATGTATCAGGGCCTTCCCTGAAGGGAGTGGCCCGTTTCTCCACTTTCATCTCGTGCGGTATCCTGCCGCATCCCCTTCGTCCGTTAGGGTGCCGCTGCCCCGGCCCGTGAGAGGTCCAGGGAATGGAGAGAGCTCGCGCCCTTGCCGACCCGCTGTTGAGCCGGTGAGGAAACGGCTCGGTACTCGACATCGATGCTACAGACGAGCGTAGTTCCAGTCAGGCTGACGACTCTGAATATGCTGAACGATTTCGACTCGCCGGCACTCATGCGTCCGAGCGAGTCAAAGCCCACTCGCGTGAAGTTCGCCCACCCTTCTACCTGAACGAAGGTCACGTCTCGATGTGCGGTGAGCGTCCCCCCTATTGTCACACCGAAAGAACTGCTGCCCGGAAAAATCTGCTCCGCTGTGCATAGGGTGATCTCGCCAGTTAGTGCCTGACTCCCTCCGCCACCAGCTGCCTCTACGGTGACCTCAAAGCTCTGTGTGGCGCTCAGGCCTCCGGGATCGGTCGCGGTCACCGTGATGGTTGCAGTCCCCGGAGCTTCACCAGCCACGGTGACATCGCTTCCTGAGACGCTCGTGGTGGCCACGTCCGTATTGTCTGAGGTGGCCGTATAGCGCAATGCGTCGTTATCGGGGTCGGTGAAGAAGGATGCCAGGTTGATCACGGCCGACTCGCCTGCCGTCATCGTCTGCGCCGGGACGGAGCCCACCACCGAAGGCGCACGATTGGCCGGAGCGACCGTGGTGGTCGCGCTCAGCGAGGCGGAGAGTCCACCGGGGTCGGTGGCGGTGGCGGTGATGGTCGTCGTGCCGGCGGCGACTGCCGAGACCGTCAACGTGCTTCCACTGACGGATACCGTTGCGACCGAGGTGTCGGAACTGGTCGCGCCGTACGCGAGGGCGTCGCCGTCCGGGTCGCTGAAGAAAGGAGACACGTTCAACGTGATGGTCTGCCCTGCGGTGATGGCTTGCGGTGGAATCGCGCCGACGGCCAGGGGCGTACGATTGGCCAGCTCGACCGTCACGCTGGCGCTTTGGGTGGCCGTCAGGCCGCCCGGATCGCGTGCCGTCACCGTCAGGGTCGCCGAACCGACCGCGACCGCCACCACCGTCACCGTGCTGCCCGACGCGGACACTCCGGCCACGCCGGCGTTCGAAGTCGCCGCCGTATAGGACAGCGCGTCGCCGTCCGGGTCGTTGAAATAGGAAGCCACGTTCACCGTGGCCGATTCGCCCGCGATGATGGTTTGCGGTGGAATCACACCCTGCGCGGTCGGTGTACGGTTGGGTTCGGGCTCGGTGCCGGTGCCTCCGTCTCCGCAGGCGGCTGCCCATGCGGCGACGAGCGCTGCCAGCAGCGCAATTCGAAACCCTCGCCACTGCCTGCGACGCCATCCGCCATTGCTGCCGCTCCGGGAGCCTTCTTCGTCTCTTCCTGTCATTTCCGATTTACCTCCGTATCCGGTGTTGCTGTCCGCCCGCCCTTAACCATCTGTCTGGACCGACCTTCTCGGCAGGCCCTTTTTGACTTCCACTACACTGCGGTTCGCTATCGCGGCATCCATGGCCGCCGTCGGCCCGCCGCTCAATTCGGAATCACCCGCATGATGTGACCGTTTCGGTCGACCACGATGATCGGCCCCCGCAGGATATCGTCGCCGTACTCGATCCTGGGACCCGGCTCGGGGCCGCCCGGAGCCACTGCAGTGCCGGGTAGCCGGTACGGTTCGGCCAGGCTCGCGTCGACCGTGTAGCCCAGGTCCGCCAGCGACTGGATCGTGACCGCGCTGAGCGGATCCGGCACACTGAACCGGTCCCGATTCCCTGGACAATAGGGCGGCCTAATCATGCCGCCTTCCGAGCGAGCTCCTCGCGGACCTGGACCGGGCTCCGGTATCCATGGCGCTCCAGGAGCCACTCGCGGTTGTAGCATTCGATGAACTGGCCGATCTCGTGTCTGGCCTCCTCAAGGCTGTCGAAGTCGTGGAGGTACAGACACTCCTCCTTGAGCGTGCGGATGAACCGCTCCACGACACCGTTGCACTCTGGCTCCCCCACATAGGCCGCGGTCGACCGGATCCCGAGTCACCGGAGTTCGCCCTGAAACTGGTGGGCCGTGTACTGCGGGCCCCAGTCATGTCGTAGCCCGAGTCCGAGCGCGATCTTCGGCGCGTAGCCGGCTATATGGGCTCGTACGCCCTGGCGGACCGGCTCGAGGGCCGCCCAGCGGTCTCCCTTCTTGGCCACATGCCACCCCACGACGTCGCTGACGCAGTGATCGACGGCCACGAACAACCAGCACCAGCCATCCGCCTTCGTGTAGAACCGTGTCGCATCGGTGCCCCACAGCTCGTTGGGCGCATCGGTGTTGAAGGTCCCTGAGAAGGAAAAGAAAGTGGTGGCTCCGAGGGTACCGAGACGATAGGCTCGGGTAGGCAGAACCCCCCACCATGATGAACAAAACTTACGCGGGTGGGTTCATGAGACGACCCAACTCCTTCCTCAGCTTTCGGAGCTGCTACTGCATCGAACACTACGTTCAACGGCACTGAACAGGCGGATGTTGCCCTGGCTGCCGCCTTCAACCTGAAAATCCTGTCCCTGCTCGCAGGCCGATCTGGTGGCGTCGTCAAGCCCAAGTTGTGAGCAGGCAGCGCGATAGGCTTGATCCAGTGCGGCCTGTCTGGTGTCTCCGGTTCCTGAACCACTGCCGCTGCCAGATGGAGAGCTTACCGAGCCGATGGTGGACGGAACCAGCGTCAACGTCACGTCGCACTGCGACATAGCCGTAGCAACGCCATTATCTCCGCAGGCTGCAAGGATCAGGACCAACAAAGCGAACCGTTTCACGTTCTTCTCCCCCTTCCTACAGGTGATCGAACATCCCTGACCGGGTGACTTACTCCTACCGCCAGCCCGCGCGCTGCTACTCCCCCCTATACGAGAAGAAGGCCAGTCGGTCAGGGCTGAGATGGCCGTCTTCCGGTTAGGGCTCCTGAGCTCTCGGATTGGCCGCTGACGTGCGATACGCATCGTATGACCTACATTGGTCAGGCGGAGAACGCCGGAGTCTTGGCAGCGGCGGAACGAGTATGTACGGATGGCGTGAGGACTTCAAGATGGGTTTTTTTCTGGCTCTAGGAGCAGTTTAATTGCGGGTACGGCAGGATGAAGGTGAGCCAGGGGCACGGCGCCTGAAGGAGCTCGAGCGCGAGAACGGGCGCCTGAAGCGAGCAGTGGCGGACTTGACACTGGACAAGCTGATCCTGGAGGAAGCGGCCAAGGGAAACTTCTGAGCCCCGAGGGCCGACGACGTTGTGTGGTGCGTGTACGTCAGCAGCTCGGGGCGTCGGAGAGGAGAGCGTGCCGGGTGCTCGGGCAGCCACGCACGACCCAGGCGCCGGGCGAGGAAAGTGGCGAGTGACGAGGGGGCGCTCCGAGGTGATATCGTGCGACTCGCGAGTCGATTCGGCCGCTACGGCTACCGACGCGTCACGGACATGCTCCGCATCGAGGGCTGGGGGGTGAAGCACAAGCGGGTGGAGCGGATCTGGAGGCAGGAGGGGCTGAAGGTGCCGGAGCGGCAGCCGAAGCGAGGTCGGCTGTGGCTCAACGACGGATCGTGCATCCGGCTGAGGCCGCTGTATCGGGGCCACGTCTGGTCGTACGACTTCGTGGCCTCGAGGACGCACGACGGGCGTGCGCTGAAGCTGCTGACAGTGCTGGACGAGCACACGAGGGAGTGCCGGCGATCGTGGTGGCTCGCAAGATCCGCTCGCACGACGTGCTCGAGGTGCTGGCCGATCTGTTCGTCCGACACGGGCCTCCCGAGTATCTGAGGTCGGACAACGGACCGGAGTTCACCGCGAAGCTCGTGCGGCGGTGGTTGGGGCGCGTGGGCGTCGAGATGCTCTTTATCGAGCCGGGCAGCCCGTGGGAGAACGGCTACAACGAGAGCTTCAACGGCAAGCTCAGGGACGAGCTGTTGAACGGGGAGATCTTCTACTCGTTGGCGCAGGCGGCCGTGCTGGTCGAGCAATGGAGGCGCGAGTACAATACCGTCCGACCCCACAGCGCCTGCGGCGGCTTTCCCCCGGCCCCTGAGGCGATTAAGCCGTCGCCCTGGTTCCTGAGGATGCCCGTCCTTCACGGCCCTCCACAGGTGCTGGGACTAACATAGGATGTGGTACCGCTCTTGGGGGCAGGTCAATCAACCGAGGCCGCGGGTAAGCGTTCGGTCGTGCCGTGGCGGGTCGGTGAGCATGGGCACCCGGGCCATCATGTCCTTCACGGCCCTCCACAGGTGCTGGGACTAACATAGGATGTGGTACCGCTCTTGGGGGCAGGTCAATCAACCGAGGCCGCGGGTAAGCGTTCGGTCGTGCCGTGGCGGGTCGGTGAGCATGGGCACCCGGGCCATCATGTCCTTCAGGCCGCTGTCGGGATTGAACCAGCCGATGCCCCGGTAGAACTCGCTGGCCAGGGGATGGCGGTTGAGCGTCGGCGGGCCGGCGATCAGTGCGCGCAGCAGCGTCATTTCCCCGGCGGTGAAGTCAATGTCGGCACTCGATCCGACCGGTAATGCCGACGCCATGGGGTCGTGTGGCCTCCCGGATGATGGCGGGGGGAGAACGCTCGCGGTGCACCGCCGCTTGATCCTACTGCCCCCGTCGAATTGCTACAGCGATGGGGTTGGGCCACGCGTGTTCGCGCAGGATACCAGACCGCCGCTAGCTCCGACGCCATCCTCAGGGCCCCGCCGAACGGTTACCTGAGGTGGAATGACTTACTCGATATGGGCGGACTCAAGCTTGATCAGTTGATGTCCCTGCCAGAAGGCTGCAAGAAACGCTTCACAAGGTCATCCGCCTCCCCTGGGGTAAGGGCCGGCGGGGAATCCAGCTCACGAGCGCCCTCCCCTAGTGGGCGCGCCGGTGCCTCTGCAGGTGGTGTGGGAAACTGTCCCAACCACTCAGTGCTAGTGCAACGGGCCGCCCCATCATCGAAGCCAGCGGCGAATGCAAGGAGTCGCTGCAGGCTCGTTCCGTGCAGATTAGGATTGAACCACGTGAACTCGGGATTCCCAATGTGGAAAAGCGTGGTGGCCGCTTCCTCTAGGTCCCCGGTGTCGAGGAGGTCCATATCCGAGCTCCATCTTACCCACGCGCCACCAAAACAGTCTGCCTGTAGCTCATTTTGCTTCTTCGACATGGTCACACCGGGTATCCATCCCAACTGCCAGCTGACGTGATGACCGATCTCATGGCTGATGATGAAGGCTGGTGCCAAGTCCCCGATCTCATCAAGGTAACTGTCCAGAAAGGCAGTGTGGTAGTAGACGCCCGCGTTGACAGAACAGTAGAAGGCATTCCAAGGCACGAGCTCGCCGCACGGCGTGAACGGAGGGAAAAGGCCATAGCCTTCAAAGACTTGGACGTACGAGTAAACTAAATCGCTGTCCGTGAAAGAGGCATTCCAATAGTACTCAACGAACTCCTTCACTAGCGCGTAGAAGTCTGTCGTGGATAGGACCGTGATCTGGGCGGTTCCACTCTGACCCTCGCTGGTGGCGGTGATTGTTACGGGGCCACCACCGCTTACTCCCGTGACCAGTCCTCTCACGTCCACGCTCGCCACCGAAGGGTTGGACGACTGCCAGGTCACAGCCCGTCCGGTGAGGATATTCCCCTCTGCGTCTGTGGTGACTGCTGTCAGCTGGGCCGAGGCACCGACAAAGATTGCTTCCTCGGACGAAGTGACCTCCACCGAAGCGACAGGGGGGGGTAGGACCGTGATCTGGGCGGCTCCACTCTGACCTCCGCTCGTGGCGGTGATGGTCACGGGGGCCGCCGGCGCTTACTCCCGTCACCAGGCCCGCAGCATCGACCGTCGCCACCGAGGTCTCGCTGCTCATCCAGGTCACCGAGGCCCCCGCCATCACGTTGGAGTTCTGGTCACGCACTACTGCCGTCAGCTGAACGGTTTCCCCCACATCCAACTCGGCCGTAGCAGGGCTCACCATGACCATCGTCGAGCGCGGCGGATCAACCGTCGGGGGTGCCGTGGGGCCACCGCTGTCGCCGCCCCCGCACGCCGCGGCCAAGGTTACACCCACTAGCACTGCCCACACCCGGAACGTTCGGCTACAGCTCATAGGATCACCTCAATGGGTTCGTATTGTCCGCAGTCCCAATCGGAATCGCGACGCCCGTCCGTCAATGACGCCGTTCGTGACCGTTACAGGCAGCGAGATCTCGAACAGCGCACCGGCTCTGGCACTCGATCGATCTCCTCCTAGCCCGTTAGGTCCCGCCAGCTTGATGATGATCCCTCCGGCTGCCCCATCGGCTGTGGCCACCTTGCGCGCGCTGCTACTGCCCCCTATACGAGAAGAAGGCCAGTCGGTCAGGGCTGAGATGGCCGTCTTCCGGTTAGGGCTCATGCGCTCTCGGATTGGCCAGCACTGTAGACGGCTATCCTGCTAGCCTATGGGGAACGTGACGCCCGCTAGAATCGAAAACGCGCGATTCTTCGTATCGTCCGATTCGGAGATGGAGGAACGGAACCTGTCAACGACAATGGGACACTCTACGGGATTAATTAGAGAGCAATGTCCTGTGTGGTGAGGGAAGGGATGGGAGGATTGATGAAGACGGCCTCCGGGAGCGGTTTGGGCTTCGGCACACCTCTGACGAAGCGTTCGGGATGAGCGGCCCATGCTTCGCGGAGCACGGATTTCCTGCCGGCAATGACCTGATCGGCGTTCCCGAAGTGGACCTGCTCGGGGGTTAGCATCGAGATGCCGCCATGGCGGTGCTCGGCATTGTACCAGCGGAAGAACGATCGACAGAACGTCTTGGCTTGGCCCTGATCCCCGAACCGTCCGGGAAACGAGGGATGGTACTTCAAGGTTTTGAACTGAGCCTCGGAAAACGGGTTGTCATCCGACACCTGAGGCCGGCTCAACGAGCGGGTCACGCCGAGGTCAGCGAGAAGTTGAGCGGTGCATTGGCTCGTCATTGGAGCTCCCCGATCCGAGTGCAGGGTCAGGACCCGGGGCTGGACGCCATGCTTCAGGCAGCTCTGCTGGATCAACCGGCCGGCCAGGGCCGAGTTCTCCCGGTCCGCCACCATCCAGCCCACGACGTAGCGGCTGTAGATGTCCATGATGACGTAGAGGTAGTAATAGCTCCACTTCTTCGGCCCGAGCAGCCGCGTGATATCCCAGGACCACACCTGGTTCGGCGCCGTGGCCATCAACTCGGGCTTCTTGTACTCGGGATGGGTGCGCTGCGCCCGGCGTTCCTGAACCGGCACCTCGGAGGCCAGAACACGATACATCGTGCGTTCGCTGCACAGGTAGACCTCTTCGTCGAGCAGCGTGGCCACCACCTCGGCGGGTGAGCGGTCCACGAACCGCTCCGAACACAGCGTGTCGAAGACCTCGCCTCGTTCCGTCTCGCTCAATGCCCGGGCGGGCGTCGGGCGGGGCTGCTGTTGCCCGGTTGATGGGCCTCGACGACGGTACAACGTCGATCGGGAGACCTCGAGGGCCGCGCACGCCGGTTTTACACCGACGTGCTTAGCCAGCTCATCGGCCGCCTTCAAGAGTTTGTCCCGTCGTCGAGGCTTATCCCCAGCAGCCCCGCAACTTTTCCCTGCACGTCGATGATCAGGTGTGCCTTCCTGAGCTCATTCTCGAGCCGTGCGTTTCGCCGCTCCAGCTTGCGTACCTTCTCATCCAGCGGATTTCGCTCCGGCTTGCGGCCGCGTTTCTTCGACAGGGCCTTCAGCGACCCGCTATGCGCCGCCTTGCGCCACGTCGTCAGGTGCGACGAGTACAGGCCCTCTCGCCGCAGGACTTGACCCACCTCGCCGGGCTCGGTGCACCGGTCCGCTTCTTCGACGATCCGCAGCTTGTACGACGGACTGAACCGCCGCCGTAGCGGCCTATCTACTACCTCCGGGTCCGCAGGAGCTGCCGCGCTTCGCTTGGCCTCCCCGGTTCCAGGGGCACTACCATTCTCTTCCATTCTCTCTCGCAGTCCCAACATGTTCGGTTTCTCTGCCTTCGCCCTACTCTAATTCTTTGCGTGCTCCGTGTCTCACGTACGTTGGCAGAGAGGGGAAAGGCCAAAGTTGTAAAGGAGATCCAACGACACAGACAGGGACCCGGACGTTGCGATGTCTATACCGGCACCGGCCATTGCCCCAAAGTCCATCGACTTCACATCGAGATCTCCAATTTCATCGCAGTCGCCTGAAATCTCGAACCCTTCTGCTGATCCAGACACGCTGCACTTGAGTCGAAAAGAGAGTGCCGGGCCGACAGTGAAGTGGGGCGATATGGTGCCACCGACGGAAGGGCTAAGCCTCAGAAGCAGTGGTATCTCGAAGTAGTCGAGCTCAACCGCCAGATCTATACCGAGCTCCTGCTCCGTCGCACCCTTGGCTGCATAGGCAGCCCCGAACTGCAAATCCAGGTTGGCCGACAACGGGAAGATGGCCGATGCCCCAACTCTCATGCCGATCCGGGAGTCAGCACTTTCTACATCGCTCCCTCCCAGCGTCGCGAGGCTAGCGCCGGCCTGGAGTGAAAGGCTCGTCTGCCCGTAAACGCTTCCCGGTACGAATAGGCTGACAGAAAGCGCGAGTGCGAGAAGTGGAGGAAGCTTCTGGAAGAGCTGACGTGCGATACGCATCGTATGACCTCTATTCGTCAGGTGGAGAACGCCGGAGTCTGGAGCAGCAGTGCCTAGACGTACACGATGAGGTTAGCAGCGTTGGGCTCATGTCCGCGTCCCCAATGTTGGGGAGATTGGCGGATTCTCTGGCTCAGGCCTTACGGCAAGGCGGACGAGGTCAGCGCCGATCCGCGGCGGCTTCCGCCGTCAGTGCCGGGATTCCGGAGCGCCGCCCACCGCAAGCACAAGCCGCACCAGGTCCGCCTGACGCGACAGGCCATGCTTGGCGAACATGTGCTTCACATGCGAGCGGATCGTGCTTTCTGCGCGGCCCATCGCTGCGGCGACGTCGCGGACGGTCATGCCTTCGGCCAACAGCACCGCCACGCGGCTCTCCATCCCCGTGAGCCCGAGCGCCTCCGCCGCCACGGCCGGATCGATGCGGGTCCGGCGCACCGGGTCGGCGACCAGCACCAGCGCCGCGACCGGCCAGACCCGCAAGTCCGTCTCCGGCCGGCCCACCGGAAGGACATTCGCAATGACCTCGTTCACAAGGGCATTGCCAGACGGGGAAAGGCCGCAGATTGCAAGATACTCCGTTGGTTCACGCGGGACGAGGAGATTCAGATCCGAATGCGACATGTCTTGGACTTCCTGAATCAGATGGGATGGCTCAGCGAGAGTGCCGCCAGCCTTGTTCGAAGCTGTCCCAACCGTAGTTGAAGGTTCCTGATGGGGGAGAAAGAAAAGTGGTGGCTCCGGGGGTCCCGGGCCGATAGGCTCGGGTAGGCAAAAACCCCAACACGGAGCCACCACGATGAAGAGAACGTACGAGGTAAGGGATCGGGCGGACAAGCGCGCGATCAGGGAGTTCCTGAAGCGGGAGGGGCAGTTTCTGCTTCCGATGCTTGAGCTCGTGGAGCAGACGGAGGTCGCGATCGACGAAGTCATCCAGGTGATGGGCCGGCGCTCAGGAGGAGGCGTAGCATGTTCAGCGTCTCGCATTCACTCAGGTGTGCACCTTCGTCCTGCGCCCGCACCAGGGCGCTGACGATGTCCTCCCGCGGCGCGGTCCGCCGCTCCTCGATGATCGGTCGAAAATAGGCGTTGAAAGCTCGGGAGGCCGCGCCGCCAGCCCTGCGTTCGCGCCGACTGATCGTCGGTTCCAGCAGACGGGCGCGCTGGGCCGCCCACACCGCGAATCGGGCCCTGTCTTCGGCCGGAACGCCCAGCATCTCGGCCATGACGATCACAGGCAGGGGCCGGGCCACCGCCTCCATGAGATCGTCGTGGCGGGCTCCCTCCGGGCGGGTCCCCTCGTGCAGTTCCGGGTCCCGGACCGGGGCCAGCTGCCTCTGTACCGGGTCCGCGTCCTCGAGGTCGCGGGAGAGGATTACGAGCTCAGGGACGCGGGGCAGTACCGGGCCGTGATCACGCTGCACTGACAACCCCAGCCAAGATGGGTCCCCCGACGTGCGCGGCAAGGTTCGAGTGCGTCCGGGGGGGCCACGCCCACAGCAGCCGGGGCGCGCGCAGGTGTCGCGCGCCCCGGCCTCTTGAGGGCTGCACCGAGCAGCGCCTGCTTGACGGGCCGGATGGCGCCGGGCTGGCCGGTGGAGCCCGCGTCACAGCCAACCCTGACCTCCCGTCCCGCCATCCCGGCGCCCGCGAACGACGGCTCGCAGCCGCTGTAGGGGCGCCCGCACACGGCGTCCTCCTCCGCGCCGGGAATCGACCCGCTGACCTAGCGCCGTCCTCTTACCAGCAACCGGCCCGGCCTCCCGGACGGCATCCGGTTCCCACGGACCTTCGCGTTCCGTCGCGCCGGCCGGCGCACACCCCGCACCGGCCGCACCCGGGCCCGGCTCTCCCGGCCGAGCCTCGCACCCCACCCCCCCGGCCGAGCCTCGCACCCCACCCCCCCGGCCGAGCCTCGCACCCCACCCCCCCGGCCTCGCATCCCCTGCCTCGCGGGGGCGTGCGCCACTGCACTGGCGGCGGCCTCCAGAGCCTCCCGGACAACGTCGGATAACTACGTGCACCACGGACACTTAGGAGATTTCCTAAGAGTTGACTTCCTGGCAAAGGCCCCTTCAACGTTACGGGCCATGACACGGTTGGAACGGCTCTCATGCAGACCCTGGAGGAGCAATTCAACACACGGCTGAACGCGTTTCTGGGCAGCACGGGCCTGAGTCTGACGACGCTCGGCATGCAGGCGGTGGGCGACCCGAGCCTGTTACGCCAGATCGAGCGGGGACGCTCGCCGTCGCTCAGGACGGCGGACCGGATTCTGGCCTTCATGGCCGCCTACGAGCAGGACACGGGCGGCGCGCGGACTCCGCCCCGAGGCCACCGGCGTCCGGAAGCCTTCGTCACGGGCGAGGAGAACGAGGAGGAGCAGAGCGATGACCGGCGCGCGACTTACGGCCGCACTGGAGTGCGCAAACGACGCGGGGGTCCGATGCGCACTTTGGCCCTCCGGCGATGCGCACGCGTGCTACGGAGTAAGCCACGACACGGCCACGTCTTGCGCCTTCGCGGCCGGGTCGGTCAGCGCCGCACGGGCAGCACTGACCGGGACGGGAGCGACCCCCCAGTCCAAGGGCCTGGTACGGGTTCGGGGGCAGGTGTGTTTGCGCACCTGCCCCCGCCCTCCTGGGGTCGCTCCCGAGCCATCGATCCTTCCAGGAAGGGTGTTGGACCGATGAGGCCGGCTACGCTCGCCATCATCGGCACCGCTCTGGGAGCGGCCGCCATCTACGCCGTCGCTCGTGCAGCCGGACTCACCGACTTCGGGCTGCGCGTCGATCTCGCCGAGGGCGACTGGGAATGAAAGCGGAGACCGGGCGGGCGGCGGGCCGACGAGATCGACCCAAACGTGCGCGCACACCTCGCGGCGCGTCCGTCGAGACCCTGCCAGCCACCTGGCGGACGCAGGCCAAGGCGCTCCGCCGGTACGGGGGCGACACTCCGGCCGTCGCGCTCGAAAGCTGCGCGGCCGAGCTCGAGACCACGCTCCGGGAGAGGGACGAGACGACCCTCTCGCTGACGGAGGCAGCCAGGGAGAGCGGCTACTCCGCTGACCATCTCGGCCGCCTCGTGCGCGACGGCAAGATCCCCAACACCGGAAGACCCGGCGCGCCCAGGATCGCTCGCAGCCACCTGCCACGGAAGACCCAGGCGCCAGCCACACCGCTACTGGTGGAAAAGCATCGCCGAGGCGAAGTTTCCAACGCGCAGATCGTGCAGTCCATCATCGAGGGAGGAATCGAATGATGGCACGCACGAAACCTATCCGGCGCTCCTACGGCGCCGGCGAATGGGGCCGGAACCGGGTACGGGTCTTTCCCGATCCCAAGACCGGCCTGTTCCAGATCGAGTGGCGCGAGAACGGGCGCAGGCTCACAAGGTCGCTGAAGCACCGCGACTGGAGACGGGCGAAGCGGCAGGCGGACGAGTTCGCCGCTGGCTACCTCGGGCCGGAGCTCCACCGCAAGGCGGAAGCCGAGTCCGAGCCGCTCACCCTGGAGACGCTTTTTGACATCTACGGTGAAGAGGTGACCCCGACCAAGCGTGGGCAGTCGCGGCTGCACGACAGGGCCGCGATGAGGATGTTCCTCGGGTGCTTCGGCAGGGACCGGAAGCCCGCAACGCTCTCCCAGCGCGACTGGGACCGGTTCATCCGGGAGCGGCGCGCGGGTAGAGCCGGCGCGAGCGGAAGCCCGGTGTCCGACCGGACGATCGAACGCGACTTGAAGTTCCTACTCGCGGTCCTCAACTGGGCCGTGAAGTCGAGGGACGAGCGGGGCGAACTGCTCCTCGGCTCGAACCCGCTCAAGGGCCTGAGGACGCCCACGGAGAAGAACCCGGTCCGGGTCGTCCTTTCTGAGGAGGAATACCAGGCGCTTCTCGAGGTGTCCCGCCCGGTCGACTGGCGGTTTCGTGTCGCGCTCGTGCTCGCGCACGAGACGGGTCACCGCATCGGCGCCATCCGCCAGCTTCGATGGTCGGACATCGACATGGAAGGCGGAGTGGTGCGGTGGCGCGCAGAGCACGACAAGTCGGGCTACGAGCACCGGACGCCGGTCACCGCCGAGGCGCTCGCCGCCTTGGAGGAGGCGCGAAAGAGGAATCCCGGTATCGGGGACGCGCCCGTGCTGCCCTCGCCTTGGGATCGCTCGAGGTGCGTGAGCTGTTCGTGGACGCAGCGCTGGTGGGAGAAGGCCGTAGCGCTCGCAGGGCTGGAATCCAAGCGTGGCCGCGGCTGGCACTCCCTAAGACGGAAGTTTGCTTCCGACCTCATGGACCAGCCGCTCAAGGTGCTCTGCGAACTCGGCGGTTGGAAGGAGGCCAAGACGGTGCTGCAGTGCTACCAGCGGGCCGATGAGGCACAGCTCAGGACGGCTCTCGAGAGCCGTCGCAGAGTTCGCGCCTGATCCCAATCAGCGGGAATCAATCGGCGGGAATCCGGCCAGCGAAGCCCGTAAGTTCAATAATCACATAAACATCCAAAACTGTGGGCGTTTGCCTGACCGGCAGGTAGCCGATCTCGTCGATGACCAGGAGCGAGGGATAGGTGAGGATCTTGAGGCGGCGTCCGAGCTGACCGGCGGTCTTGGCTTCTTCGAGCGAGGTGATGAGATCGGCCAGAGCGCCGTAGTAGACTCTGCGCCCGCTCTGCGCCGCCGCAATGGCAAGGCTGATCGCCAGATGCGTCTTGCCGACGCCCGGCGGGCCGAGGAAGATGACGTTCTCCTTACGCTCCAAGAAGCCGAGCTCGTGGAGCGAGTCGATCTGCTCGCGCTTGATCGAGGGCTGGAAGCTGAAGTCGAAGTCGTCGAGGGTCTTGATGGCCGGGAGCCGGCTCGAGCGCATGGCAGCCTGAAGGCGCCGATTATTGCGCAGCATGATCTGAGCACCGAGGAGTTGCTCGATGGCTTCTGAGGCCGTCACGCCTCCGCCATCGACCCTGGTAAGGACGTCGTCGACGGCCTCCAGCGCACCGGGCATCTTCAGATCGGCGAGCTGGGCCCGGATCCGGTCACGGCGCGAGCCCGCGGCCTTCACCGAACACCTCCGGCCACCTGGGCATACGCTTCCAGCGGCCGACGTTCCACGTCGATACGGGGAAGTACAGCCTTGGCCTGCTTCGTCACCTCGGGCGGCAGTACCAAGGATCGGTATGGGCGCGAGGCCAAGGGCCGCAGCAGGTCTCGCTCGTGCTCGAAGCGATCGACGGGCCGCTCCTTCAGGGTGCCATGCGTACGGACGTTGGCCACGTGATCGAGCCAGTGGCGGGCCTGATCGTTCAGGTCCTCGTCCGACGTGAAGGTTCGGCCATAGAAGAAGCTCGAACGCACGTAGCTCACCGGTCGCTCGACCTTGCCCTTGGTCTTCGCCCGGTAGGGACGACACGCTCGGACGCGGAAGTCCCAGTGATGCGCAAAGCGTAGGAACTCGGCGTTCTCAGTGACGCGACCTCCGGCCGCTCGCTCATCCTTAGTGACGACCGCCTTCATCTGGTCGAACAGCAGCTCACGAGGCACACCACCAAAGAAGGTGAAGGCCGCCTCCAGGCCCTCGAACACATGCAGCATCGTCTGTCGTGTGAAGAACTGCAGCCACAGCACGCGGGAGAAGCCAAGAACAACCAAAAACGCATACCGCTTGCCCCAAGGCAGCCGAAAATCTGCAAAGTCGACCTGACCCTGGTGGCCGGGTGGCGTCTCGAAACGGACTACGGGCTCCTCGGGCGCTCGAGGCCGGACCTTCCGAACGTACTCCTTCACTTGCGTGTAACCGCCGGCGTATCCGGCCGCCTTGATCTCCTCAAAGAGCCGCACCGCTGTCAGATCCGGGTACTCACCCAGTCGGCTGACGAGGATGTCTCGGTACCGATCAAGCTTGGTGGCAACCGGCGCCCGGGCCGAATAATGCACCCCAGCGGCGCTCAGATCTCGGTCCAGCTCTCCACTGCGGATCCAGCGATAAATCGTCTGACGGCTGATGCCGAACCGTTCGGCCAGCTCCGTCTTCGTCATGCCCTGCTCTAGGTAGTGTCTCAGCAACACGCGCCGCTCCCATCCGATCACGGACACCTCCGCTTCTTCAAGTGGAGGTGCCAAGGTGGCCGATAGGACGTAAGAGCAGCTACTCGGTCATCGGCAGCCTACCCTCCACGTCCGGTTCTCGGACGCCGAGCTGTAACCTTTTCGTCCGCCACAAATGGGAAATTTTCACCCGCCGCTAACATCTTCACGTGACTCTCTGAGTTTTCGTCCCCGGTAAACATCTCTGCAAAGGGATCGAGGATGACGAAGCCGATCTTCTCCTCCGCCACGTACTCCTGCAGCCATTTTATATGTCTAGAATCTTCGAGCAAAAAACCTCGGCGACACAGCACTTGTAATTGTTCTGATGGAAGCTCCTCAGTCGCTTTGCTGAGACCCGCAAGCAGTTTCGACATCCGGTCTCGCACTGCGTTCGTTCCGTCCTCATTCAGAATCATCAACACACGTCGAGGCTGATCGACTGAAAACTTCCCGGCAAAGGGGAGTCCGTAGGCTACGCTGATCCCCAACGCCAGACACACAAAAGTCTTATTTCGCTTCGCCTGCCCGCTGATCAGAATGAGTGACTCTTCGGGCACCAACGGTTTCAAGAGGTATTGCATCGTTGAGGACTCCATTCCGAGCAGATCTTCAAGATTAATTGGCTCGAACACGGAACCCCCCTCTCTTCTCACTACTGTTAAGAAACAGATCAGCATGCGTTGATCGATGATTCAAACGTTCTATTTCCCACATACTCTGATTCCTTTATTTAGAAATTGGATCGTGTTGGGGCCGACGGACCTTGGGGGTACCAATAGCCCTCGCAGGCAGGTAAAGACCCGCCCCTCTCGGGGTCCCAACAGATTTGTAAGAGTCTTGTCTAGGCCGACCCCCCCCCAATCGGGCGGAATCCAAGGCCACAGGCAAATATAGCGGCATCCGACCGCTTTGTCAAGCCCTAAGTCGTTGCGGCTCTTCTACTTACGCGCGCGCGCGCAATTGTACGCGTATCGTATATGTGAGATTTCTACTGTAGACATGCCCAGTGGCAAGTCTACTTCGGACCCACTACCCTCGGCTGGTTTGACGAAGAACTCTTCGTCATTTTCGACACCCACGGTAACACAGGACGTAACCCAATCTGTTAACCATCAGCTGGCACCATTGTGTCAACCATCAGGTGCGCTGTTCAGTTGCTGTGCGAGTTTGGGCGCTTCCAAATCTCCTCCTCTGGCAGCGACGAGAGGCAATCCAGCAACTTTGAGGTGTTGCGTTCCAACCTCCCGCGACAGATCTGGAGAAACAATCCGCCAATTTCTTCGTTCATCCAGTCCTCCCCCCGCTTTTGAAGATCGTACATGATCCGCACCTGCTCCCCTAGCTTCCCGCTGATCACCGCCGCATCCGCTCTCGATACACTTCGCCTTCGTAAACCTCGGGGTTCACGGCATTCGGTGCACGCTCGCGGCGGAGATGGGCAAGCGCATTGGTCGCCGCGACGCTCGCCATCATTCCGCGGGTGTCACGGCTTGCACTAGCGATATGTGGAAGAAGTACGGCGTTTGGGTTTTCGGCCAGGCCCGGCGCCATGTGCGGCTCGTCCTCGTACACGTCCAGGCCAGCGCCGGCGATCCACCCCTCGGAGAGCGCCCGCACCAGCGCACCTTCGTCGACCACGGGTCCGCGGGCCGCGTTAATGAGGTAGCTCGTAGGCTTCATCATCCTGAGTTGGTCCGCCCCGATTAAGTGGTGAGTCTCCGGTGTCAGGAGCGGATGAAGCGTGACGAAGTCGCTCGTCCGCAGCAGATCTTCAAACTTCGCCCACTCCGCGTGCGGCGATGCCTGAACCCCATCCCGATTGAAGGGGTCGTACGCCAGCACATCCATATCGAACCCGATGGCGCGCTTCGCGACCGCCTCTCCGATGCGACCGTATCCTACCACGCCGAGCACCTTGCGTTGACCGCTCGCACCCGGACTCACGTCCGCCCCAAGAAACAGATTGGGTCCCCAGATGCGATAACGCCCTGCTACCATGTAGTTGTGCGCCTCCGGCAAGCGTCTCGCCACGCCGAGTATCAACGCCCAGGTGAGGTCAGCGGTGGAGTGCGTAAGCACGCCGGGCGTGTTCGTTACCGGAACGCCTAAATCGGTCGCGGCGGCCACGTCGATGTTGCTGAACCCGACGGCCATGTTGGCCACGCCGAGAAGCCGCGGATTGGTGGACAGCACTTCTCGATCGATCGACTCCGTAAGAAGCGCGAGCAGCACGTTACAGTTTCGAACTCCGTCGAGCAGGGAGGCCTGCGGCACGCCTTGCTCTTCGTCTTCCTGGTAGATGGTCACATCGGCCTCAGCTGCCCTCAAGATATCGAGCCCAGCCTCGGGGATCTTTCGGGTGACGAAGATGCTCGCACCATCCATATGTTGACGTCCTTAATCTATTGGTTGCTCTGTTCGCTCTAGTATGGAAGCCCGTCCTCCACCAACTGGGACCATCTCTTCCAGAAGCGAACGCAATGCGGAGATCAACAACCCCTCCGTCAACTTCCGTTGCCTCTCTGAGGAGATAAATTCTTGTGCCAGTATCGGCCCACACGCTGACTGCCCCACAAGAGGAAGACGAGACCTAACCCCCAAAGGACCCAGTATTGCGGGGGCATGGCCCTCGACGGCACGAACTTCTGAACTCGTTGACCGTAGGTGTCGGCGGCGTACACGGCACCCTCGGAGTCGACCGCCATGCCGTGCACCCAGTCGAACTCGCCGGGCCCCCGTCCAGGAACCCCCCATGTTGCGAGAATCGACCCGTCGTCCAGGGAGATCTTGTGCACGCGCTCCCCGGCGTGGTCGGCGATGTAACCGAAGCTGTCGTCGCCTCGACGGGAGATCGCGATGTCCCAAGGGTTCCAGCTGTCGTTTGAGAACTCACGCAGGTAGGTCAGGTTCTGGTCGAACACCTGAATTCGCCTGTTCTCGCGGTCGGCCACGAAGATGTTGTCGGATGCGTCCACGGCGGCCTGATGCGGCAAGTCGAACTCGCCGGGCCCTGTGCCCCCGTCGTCGGGTCCGCCGCTCCCCATCCCGATCTGCTTGATGAACGTACCGTCGCTCGAGTACATGACCACGCGGTTGTTGCCGTAGCCGTCAGTGACGATGAGCCGACCCGAGCGAAGGACCGAGATGCCCGATGGCCGGCTGAAATGTCTCTCGTCGTTGCCACTCACGCCGGTCGTGCCGAGCTGCATCAACACCCGATCGAACGTTGGGTTCAGCTTCAGAATCCGGTGATTGTCCCGCTCGACGACCCAGACGTTGCCTAGCCAGTCGACCTCACCCGAGTGCAACCAGCCCCCGACGATCGGCTGACCTTCCGCGTCCGTTTCACCGCCACCTCTGATGAGCTCTCCGCTCTTATCGAAAACGAGGATGGTCTGGACCCCACGGTTGAACACGTAGATGCGGTCCTGGTCGTCGATCGCAATTCCCGAAACACCCTGGCCGAATATTTGGGGCTGAGGCTGTCCCTGCGTTTGGGCCTGCCCCGGGGCCTGATCTCGCGCCTCGAGAGCGCGACGCGCGGCAGCCGCCCTGTCTCGTGCGGCCTGATCCGGCCAACCGTCCCGTGATCCGAAGAACGTTCCCGGCGGAAGATTCGGCCAGGTGGGGACGAGCTCGTATGTCTCACTCTGGGCGTAGGCCGCCGCCGGCAAACTCCCACCGGTGGCGACGAGTACCGCCTGGAATACGAATGCCGGTATGTAACGCATGGAGCCTCCTACGCGCAGGCACGGGCAAACTCCGGGATCAGACTGCGCTCAACATCCGAGAGCGGGCCGGTAGGCGCAAGCAGAAGGCCGTCATACCCCCGTATTTGCCGGCTAAGCGTATTCGGGTTATATTCGGTATCTGGCATCCCCCATCACCGCATGCTCGAACGTGGGGATGGCGTCGTCCGAGTGATCGCTGCAAAGCTCACTGGGTTGAAGGACCAGTGGCGCGTCCAGATCGGTTGGGTCACTTCCACAGCCTAGTTAGAAAAGAAGCAGGCCTATCACGACCACTTTTGCCGGGCGTCGCGCTCCGGAAACCGACCCAGCACCCGGCTCAGAGCGGCAGAAAGAACATCCACCCTTCTTCGAGCCGTTGCTCGGTCCGGACTCGCCCGTCGCCGGCTCCGCAGATGACCCGGGTTTGCGCCTGGCAGGCCTCAAGCACGACCTGAAAGTTCGCGTCGACTTCGGGATGGTTCCGCCCAGACGGGTTCGGCCCGAGACCGAGATCCATCGCCATGTCACCCGGGATGACCATGATCGCGCTGACGGGCACCTCGAGAATCTCGTGGATGTTGTCGACCGCCTCCTGTGACTCGATCATGACGACGGCGAACAGCTCGCCGTTCGGGTTCAGCGGCCAGACGTCGGCCTTCCCCGCGTACTCGGCGCCACCCATTCCCCACAGACGCATCGCCCCGCCAGGCCCCCACCCCCGTTCACCACGCGGCTCGGCCGGCGCCGTGGAGCTCTGCTGCGGCGGGTAGCGCATCGCCTGGATGAACCTGACCGCCTCTGCCTTGGTATCCACGTGCGGCAAGATGACGCCAAAGCCGCCGATGTCGAGGACCTGCTTTACCGCCCACTTGAAGTCCTCGTCTCCCTCTTGCGGAATGCGCACGAGTGGGGTCAGGCGCATCCGGCCGTCGGCATCGCGATCCTCGGCCATCTCCGCCAGTACCGACTGGACGAGCGCGCCGGAGAACGGCGAGTGCTCCATGTCGACGAAACGCCATTCCTGATTCGCGACCGCCGGGCGCCCATCCTCGATCGCCTCGATCACCTTGTTGAGTCTGGCCGGCCCCTGCGCGCGCGCCGCCGGCGGGACACACAGGGTTCCGAGACCCACCACACCGAGAACCAGACACAGCCCCGGCCGCATCCCCGTCTTCGTTGACCTCGACGGATGTATCGAATTTGACTTCATCATGCCTGTCCCCTCTCTGCTGTGAGCGCCGACCCACACGGTGCGCCCCGCACCTGTCGAATGTTGACTGCTCATGATTGCCCGAGTTGGTTCAGCACGCAAATCCGACGTCTGAGGGATAGGCATCATAGAGGGCCGTTATCGGCTCGTCCTTCAGTCCTACCGCGACCGTTGAGGGCACTGCTTAGCCCGGCGCGGAACCTGTCAACGACAATGGGACACTCTACGGGATTAATTAGAGAGCAATGTCCTGTGTGGTGAGGGAAGGGATGGGAGGATTGATGAAGACGGCCTCCGGGAGCGGTTTGGGCTTCGGCACACCTCTGACGAAGCGTTCGGGATGAGCGGCCCATGCTTCGCGGAGCACGGATTTCCTGCCGGCAATGACCTGATCGGCGTTCCCGAAGTGGACCTGCTCGGGGGTTAGCATCGAGATGCCGCCATGGCGGTGCTCGGCATTGTACCAGCGGAAGAACGATCGACAGAACGTCTTGGCTTGGCCCTGATCCCCGAACCGTCCGGGAAACGAGGGATGGTACTTCAAGGTTTTGAACTGAGCCTCGGAAAACGGGTTGTCATCCGACACCTGAGGCCGGCTCAACGAGCGGGTCACGCCGAGGTCAGCGAGAAGTTGAGCGGTGCATTGGCTCGTCATTGGAGCTCCCCGATCCGAGTGCAGGGTCAGGACCCGGGGCTGGACGCCATGCTTCAGGCAGCTCTGCTGGATCAACCGGCCGGCCAGGGCCGAGTTCTCCCGGTCCGCCACCATCCAGCCCACGACGTAGCGGCTGTAGATGTCCATGATGACGTAGAGGTAGTAATAGCTCCACTTCTTCGGCCCGAGCAGCCGCGTGATATCCCAGGACCACACCTGGTTCGGCGCCGTGGCCATCAACTCGGGCTTCTTGTACTCGGGATGGGTGCGCTGCGCCCGGCGTTCCTGAACCGGCACCTCGGAGGCCAGAACACGATACATCGTGCGTTCGCTGCACAGGTAGACCTCTTCGTCGAGCAGCGTGGCCACCACCTCGGCGGGTGAGCGGTCCACGAACCGCTCCGAACACAGCGTGTCGAAGACCTCGCCTCGTTCCGTCTCGCTCAATGCCCGGGCGGGCGTCGGGCGGGGCTGCTGTTGCCCGGTTGATGGGCCTCGACGACGGTACAACGTCGATCGGGAGACCTCGAGGGCCGCGCACGCCGGTTTTACACCGACGTGCTTAGCCAGCTCATCGGCCGCCTTCAAGAGTTTGTCCCGTCGTCGAGGCTTATCCCCAGCAGCCCCGCAACTTTTCCCTGCACGTCGATGATCAGGTGTGCCTTCCTGAGCTCATTCTCGAGCCGTGCGTTTCGCCGCTCCAGCTTGCGTACCTTCTCATCCAGCGGATTTCGCTCCGGCTTGCGGCCGCGTTTCTTCGACAGGGCCTTCAGCGACCCGCTATGCGCCGCCTTGCGCCACGTCGTCAGGTGCGACGAGTACAGGCCCTCTCGCCGCAGGACTTGACCCACCTCGCCGGGCTCGGTGCACCGGTCCGCTTCTTCGACGATCCGCAGCTTGTACGACGGACTGAACCGCCGCCGTAGCGGCCTATCTACTACCTCCGGGTCCGCAGGAGCTGCCGCGCTTCGCTTGGCCTCCCCGGTTCCAGGGGCACTACCATTCTCTTCCATTCTCTCTCGCAGTCCCAACATGTTCGGTTTCTCTGCCTTCGCCCTACTCTAATTCTTTGCGTGCTCCGTGTCTCACGTACGTTGGCAGAGAGGGGCGGGGCTACGACCAGAACTCGTCCCAAGCGTAGAGGTCAAAAAAGTGCTCCCTACCGTGAATAATCCGGCCGTCCTTGCACTCGAAGACGATGCAGCAGCCAACATCCAGGTGCTTGCCGGCCCTCTCCGCGCTGTTGTGATGAACGCCGATCACGCGGCCGTCATCACTCTTAGACAAGTGCTGCAATCCGGCCTTGAAAGTCCCTCCCGTCTCCCCCACATACCGGCCGAATTGGGCAAAGGTCGCGTCGCGGCCCTGGTGGTCGCCAGCGAGGGGGCCTCGCCCTGGCGTGTGCCACGAGGCGTTCTCGTCGAAGATGTCGGTGAGCGTCTTCATGTCGGCCGAGTTGAAGGCCTCGTAACCGCGTCGCACGGTCTCGGCGTTTCTTTCTGCGTCGTTCACGATGTCGTTCTCCTTGATCGTATGGGTGCCTGTGCCCGCCTAACGGACTTGCGATTCTGATCCTATAAGGCGAAAGGCTGGCCTCACTCGAGCGGGGCGTTACGCTGAGCTTGCTGCGCGGCTAATGTGGTGACCGCAAGCGACGTGCGCGAGCCCTGGGACTCAATGGAGAGGACAACCAGGTCGGATGGATACGAGCGTTCCGGGGGCGTGAGCGAATCCACTTCCGTGAGCGGTGCGAGATCGAGGATTGTGCGAACCGTGGTGTCGTATGTGGGGCAGCAACGCCCATGATCCAGAATATCGCGAACGGGGCACAAACCGGAATGATCGAATTCGTCTGGGATGGCATGATCAGCGTCGTGGATGCCGTCTCTAGATGCGAGACTCGCCAGCCGGCACCTCAAGGGGATTACATCGCTCGATTCTGTTACTCCCGCGAGGCAGAGTTCGAGGGAGATCCAACCCGCGCCGTACCCGGGTACCCCTTACCTGCTTACGAATTTATGCAGCTCGGGTTTTACCGTATCCGCAACATAGATGTCCCCATTCGGGGCGATTGTCATGTAATGGGCCTCACCGAATTCGCCAAGGCCTTTACCTGGTTCGCCGGTGGCCGCAATCGCCTTGCCCTGATCATCCAGGCGCAGAATCTCACCGGCAAATCCGCTGACCATGTAGAGCTCATGATCCTCGGTGAAGTGGAGCCCGCAGGGTAAACCCTTGTATGTCCATTCCCTGATGTAATGGCCCTCATCATCGAATATCTGGATGCGGCGATTCTGTCGATCGGCGACATAGAGGAGACCTTCTTCATCGACCACGATCGAATGAGGGGTATCGAACTGACCCGCAGCGGTGCCGGGGCCTCCCCATTTCTTCATGAATTTTCCGTAGCGATCAAACTTCAGTAACTGTGGGATGCCGCGGCCATGACCGACCAGAATAAATACTTCACCATCTGCGTTTATGGTCAGGTCGGTCGGCTCGTTTAATAGTTCTTGTTCCGGTTCACCTGGCTGCCCCATAGTGCCCAGAGTCAGCAACACCTCGCCGGCGAGATTCATTTTTCTAACGGTGTGACCGTTAACATCGGTGGTCCAGATGTTGCCCTCCGGGTCCAGCCGCATGCCATGCGGTCTCAGGTAATCACCCTGGCCCCAACTTCGAACGAAGTCCCCGTTGGCTTCGAACTCCATCAGGGGATTGGGCCCGCGGTTAAACACCAGTATTCGATTCTCGGCAGTCCAAACCACGCTGGATGGCGCGCCCATTTCCAAATCGTCAGGTATTTTCAAGCCGTGCTCGACGGCACGAACACCGAGATCGGGCGCATCTTCCATCTGTGCAGGGTCGGGGCCATCAAGAACCTGGGCATTGCCCAGGCCAGCTATCCCCAGGGTTAAGGCGATAATGCCTGTGAACCGCTGCAGAATCCGGGGCGCGAACCTTGTACTGAATCTGTAGTGACTCATGACTAACTTCTCTTGTTTAGAAGACGGCTGCCTCTCGATACCCGCAATTTAATTAGGCTTTGCTAATTTCCAAATCCTATCTCGTTCAGTTTGAATAGGCAATGCGAGGGGTAGGTAAACCAAAAGCCCTTTGACGGATGGCGATAACGTGAGGGGGAGGACCAGACCCGCCAACTGGGGATGCTCACACCCGAGCTCGACGATCCAGCGTAGGCTCAGACATTCTCAAACGACGCTGATCACTTGAGCCGGTAGCCTCACCCCGCGACATCGAGTCGGTCTGGTCGACAGGCAGTTCATCATGCGCGACCGCGAGGTCCTCAGAATGGATGAAGACCGCATCATCAGAGAGGCTGACACGAATTCCACACCACGATCGGTCGAGACCTGCCGTTGTGTGTCTTCCCCTTCCCGCCTTCTTCCCGCCACGCGACCCAGCGGGGGGCATCGACCAGATCGCGGAACACAGCATCAAGATCAACGTGGTTCACGGAGCCACCAGCGCCGCCAACTGCCAGTGGATGCTAGTCGGACTCGTACTTTAGTCCAAGCGATCCAAACATTTCTCTAAGCGACTGAGGTCAAGTCCCGAGTTGTGTGTAAAAGTGAGAGGAAGCTCCTCGATGCTTCGGTTAGGCTGCGTTGGCGAGCTCCTTCGGTTCGAGAAGCGTGAGATCGAGGTAGCGGCGTTCGCTCCAGACCGCAGTAGTCCTCAGAGCAACCGCGGTGATGAGGCGGAGCGCACTGGCTCGGTCGGGGAAGGCGCCGGCGCTCCGGATTCGACGCTTGATCTCGGTGTGCAGGCGCTCGAGGCTGTTCGTGGTGCGTAGCCTGGCCCAGTGGGGCTCGGGGAACGCGTAGAACTGGGTGGCGGCCGTGAAGCCCCGCTCGAGCACCTTCATTGCCTCGGGGAGCTCCTCTTGCCAGCGCGTCGTGATCTCGGCCAGGCGCTTCTTCGCCTCAGCGAGCCCGGGGGCCCGGAAGACGGCGGCAGCCTCGCGCGCCACACGCTTGCGCAGGCGATGCGGGACCTTGGCCAGCACGTTGCGTTGCAGGTGCACGGTGCAGCGCTGGCGGCGCACCTCAGGCAAGAAGCGGCGCACCGCAGCCGCCAGGCCCGCGTGCTCGTCGGCGATCACCAGTTCGACGCCGCTGAGACCTCGCTCCAGGAGCTGCTTGAGGAGCTCGGACCAACTGTCCTCTGACTCCTCAGGGCCTAGCGTGATGGCCAGGAGCCGGCGGTGACCGTCCGGATCCACCGCGTAGGCCACGAGCGCGCTCACGTTCTCGACCTTCCTGGCCCAGCGCGCATCGAGGAACGTCGCGTCCAGATACAGATAGGGGTGAGGCCCCTCGATGGGTGCGCTCCGCAGCGCTTCTACGGCCCCATCGAGCCGCTTCGCGACCCGGCTCACCGTCGAGCGTCCCACGCGCTCACCCAGCAGTGCTTCGGTCACGTCGCCCATCTTGCGCTGCGACACACCGCTCACGTAAGCCTCCACCATCATCTCGTCCACTTCTTCACTCCTGCGCCGGTAGCGGCCCATCACGTCGATCTGACCCAAGCTCGTGAGCAGGCGCCTGAGGTACGTGCCGTTCCTGTGGTCCTTCCGGCTGCCGACCCGCTCGAAACGACGCGCTCCGACCATCGCTTTCAACTCCTCCTCCAGCACCATCTCGAGCGTCACACGGATCGCGCCCTGAAACAACGACTTTAAATCCTGCCGTAACTCATCTTGCGTGGCCCGCTCAACTTCAACCATCTTTTCCATGAGGAAGCTCCTTTCCGGTTCCGGACCTGCTGGCGCAGGCCCGGACTCCCCGGGTTCATGTGATGATGAACATTCACAAGGAGCTTCCTCTCTCTTTCCCCGGCTGTCCACCCTCCCCGGACCCCTCACCCCCTTTTACACAAATATCGCGACACTACCCCACCGCCCGCTTCAGTCGCTGGTTCTCCTTCTCGAGCTCCTTCAGACGCTTCGCCTGACTCGTCTTCATCCCCCCGTACTCCCTCCGCCACCGGTAGTACGTCTGCTCGCTCACCCCTAGATCCCGGATCACCTCTTTCATCGACTTCCCGTTGGCGAGCCCCACTTCCGCCCGCCGTAGCCCGTTGATGATCTGCGCTGCCGTGTAGTTCTTCCGTGCTGCCATCTCGACCTCCTCCCGGTCTCGACCCGCCCAGATTCTAACACTGGACCTGGTCTCGTTTCAGGGGGCTAGGTCAGATCGTTATAGAGCCGCCTTCCGTTCTGGCAGCAAGCCTATACGAATCTCGTGCGCTGGATCATCGAACTGCACCGGCTCTTGCCGGGGGGCTGGGTCACGCTGCAAGACATCTACCGCTGCACGGTGGATGCGGAACTGTTCGGCCGGAAGATCGGCGAGGCCCGCGAGCTGGCCGACCGGCTCTGCCCGGTGCGGGCCACCGTCGCGACCAAGGATCTCGCCGCTCACAAGGAACCCCTCGGGGAATGGGGCTGGGAGCCGGTGCCCGGCTCGGACAAGGCGGCTTGCCAGCTCGACCCCGCACTCCGGGACCGGCTCAAGGAACTCAAGGTCGCATACGAGACGGAGGAGAGCGGGGGCGGAGCGGGGAGCGAGTTCAGGGAGCAGGTCGAGGCCATCGAGCGGTGGTATCTGCATGACTGGATGGCGCTCGACGCCAAGCTCCGCACCTCGATCGTCGAGGGCATCAGCGTGTTCCTCTCGCTCTTCGACCAGCCGCAGGTCGCCGGCGTGTTCTGCCCGCCGCCACCGGACCCGGACGAATCCATACATATGTATAGTGCTGCGCCGGACGAGGACGCCGAGGCTGTCCGGCCCGTGCCGGGCCTCCGGCGCCGGCTGCCGCCGCTCAGCGAGCTGATCGAGGGCGGCAAGGTCCTCGCGCTCAACATGCCCGCGGGCGCGAACCCCGCGCTCGCCCGCGCCATCGGCGTGCTCTTGAAGAACGCCTGGATGCAGGCGCTGCTGCGGCGGCCCGCAGAGGCCGCCCGCCGGCCCGGACGCTACCTCCGGCCCGCCGTGTTCATCTGCGACGAGTACCAGGCGTTCGCGACCGTCGGCCAGGACGATCCCTCGGGCGACGAGAAGGCGTTCGCGCTCACCCGGCAGTGCCGCTGCGTCCCGATCGTCGCCACGCAGTCGATCTCCTCGCTCCGCTCCGTGCTCCCCGGGGGCGAGGCCTGGCGCACGCTCCTCCAGACGCTCCGCACCCGGATCTTCCTGTCGCTGTCCGACGAGTCGTCGGCGCGGATCGCGTCCGAGATGTGCGGCAGCGTCATGAAGACGCAGCCTTCCTACACGTTCACCGAGACCACGGGCAGGCCGGAGTTCTCGCTCTTGTCCGGGCGCGCCGGCGGGGGCCGCGGCACGATCGGCGCGAGCAAGTCGTTCCGGCAGGCACGGGAGCCCGTGTTCACGCCGCGCGAGTTCGCGCTGTTGGCCAACTACCAGGCGATCTGTCTGCCCTACGACGGCACGAAGTCGCTCCCTGCCCGGCGCGTCTACCTGAAACCCCACTACCTGCCGAGGGACGTGGGCTACTGGCGGCTCCGCGAGGAGGGACAGCTATGAAGCGCGCAAGCGGAATCGGCCACCTGAAGCCGTTCCTTCCGGGCCTGGAGACGCTGCTTGAGGACCCGGAGGTCTCCGAGATCATGATCAACGGACCCGGCAACGTCTGGATCGAGCGAGGCGGCCGGCTCGAGTCCCGCGAGGCGCCGGGACTCACCGCCGCCTGGCTCCACCGCGCCGCGATCCACATCGCCCGGCCGCTCGGCCTCGATCCCGCCGCCAGACCCATCCTCGATGCCCGTCTCGAGGACGGCTCCAGGGTCGCCATCTGCACGCCGCCCGCGAGCCCCGAGGTCGCCATCACCATACGCCGGTTCGGGGGCCGCGCGTTCTCGGCTCAGGACCTGGTGCGCATGGGCTCGCTGCCGGAGACGGTCCTCGGGGCCGCCCGGTCGGCCCTCTTGGCCCGCAGGAACATCCTAGTCTCCGGAGGCACGGGCTCGGGCAAGACCACGCTCCTCAACGCGCTGATCGAGTTGCTGCCCGAAGACGAGCGGATCGTCGCCATCGAGGACACGCTCGAACTCAGGATCGACCGCGCCAACTGCCTGCGCTTCGAGGCCGGCGCTGTCGGCACCGAGGCGCCCGTGTCGATCCGCGACTTGGTGCGGCACGCGCTGCGCCACCGGCCCGACCACATCGTCGTCGGCGAGGTCAGGGGCGGCGAGGCCGCCGATCTGCTGCAGGCGCTCAACACCGGCCACGGCGGCTCGCTGACCACCATCCACGCGAACAACGCCCGCTCCGCGCTCTCGCGCCTGGCGAGCTGCGCCATGCAGGCCGAAGGCGCGCTTCCCTGGGAGGTCACCTGCCGGGGCGTCGTGGACGGCATCGCACTTGTGCTGCACACGGCCCGGCAACGGGGCAGGCGGTTCGTCGAGGAGGCGCTCGAAGTGCGCGGCTACGACGCGGCCAAGGGCCGCTGGATCGCCGAACCGATCTGGAGCGGGGCCGACGAAGCCCCGCAAGAACAGCACCCACACACCAAGGAGGTGAACCCATGAAAGGCGACGAGAACATCGTTCGCGTCGAGACGCTCGATGACTTCGACCGCGAACTCGCGCGCGACGGAGGCGAGGCCCTCGAGGTGCCGGCCTCGCTGGCCGAAGAGTACGGCCTCTTCTCCGAGGACGTGGGCAGCGAGGACGAGATCCGCGACGCCGGAGAGGATCCGCACGGCCCCGAGGAGGTAGAGCTATGAAACACGACGAATACCACCGCCAGTTCGCCGAGGGGATCATCGAGCAGATCCGCCAGGGCACCGCGCCGTGGCAGAAGCCCTGGGGGCCGGGCGAGCGCGTGCTCCCCTCCAACGTCGATACCGGACGCTCCTACAGGGGCGGCAACAGCCTGCATCTCGCCGCCGTGCAGCAAGAGCGCGGCTACGGCGACGTGCGCTGGGGCACCTACCGCCAGATCCAAGCCCGGGACGGACAGGTGCGCAAGGGCGAGCAGGGCACTCGCATCCTCTCGTTCCAGGACCACCGGAAGATCGCCGTCAACGACGAGCGCGGGCGGCCTAAGAGGGACAACGAAGGCAAGCGCGTTTACCGCCACGAGCGCCTCCAGGCGCCCGTCGTCCGCCAGTACACCGTGTTCAACGCCGAGCAGGCCGACGGGCTGCCCGCCCGCACCAACCCCACTCCCGAGCCGCTCTGGAAGGCCCACCAGCAGGCCGAGCAGGTCCTCGAGGACGGAGGGGTTCCCGTCCGTCACGTGGCGGGCGACCGGGCGTTCTACAACCTGAACCGCGACGAGATCGTGCTCCCCGAGCGTGGACAGTTCCCCTCCGCGAACCACTACTACCAGACGGCGCTACACGAGCTGGGGCACAGCACCGGCCACCCGGAGCGGATGAACCGCGAGACGCTCACCCAAGGGATCTCTGAAGGGCTCGCCTCGCCGGCCTACGCGAAGGAGGAGCTCCGCGCGGAGATCAGTGCCATGATGACGGGCGAGCGCGTGGGCGTCGGCCACGACCCGAGCCGGGGCGCCGCGTACGTCGAGGGCTGGATCGCCGCACTCGAGGAGGACCCCCGCGAGATCCGCCGCGCCGCCGCCGACTCGCAGAAGATCTCCGACTTCGTGCTCTCGCGGCACCGCGAGCGCGAGGCCGCGCGCGAACCCGCGGCCGTGGCCGCGACCCGCGCGCCGGCGCCGGGGCAGATCGTCCATCCCGTGCCGCCGCTCCCCGTGCCGCAGCGGACCTTCGGGCCGCGCCGCTGACGGTCGGTGAGGAGCCAGGAGATGTTCGACCGCACGGTCGAACCGGACCCGCGGACCGCCGCGCCACCCAGCCGCAATCGCTACCGCATGCGGGACGGCCACCGCCGAGAATACGCCGCGAGCCGGGACCGCGGGTCCATCTCCTTCCCCGAACGGTGCGCGCGCGGGCTCGCCGACATCGGCGTCTACGGCGCCGTATCGTACCGCGATCTCGCCGAGGCCCGCTTCGGCGGCCACCCCTACACCACCCGGCGGGCCGTCAACGCCTGGGTACGCGACGGGCTCGTCACCGAGACCCGGGTCACCGGACCCGGGGGCAACCCGTTCAAGGTCCTGACGCTCACACGCAGCGGCGTGGCCGAAGCTCGGAAGCGGGCCGCCGAACGGGGGATGGATCCCAGCCAGGAAATCCGGTTCGCACGCACCCGGCCTGCGCAAGCCGCGCACGACACCGCCGTCTACCGCGCCTGCATGAAGGAGCAGCAACGCCTCCTCGACCGGGGCGCAGCAGTGCGGCGCATCCGGCTCGACACCGAACTCAAGAGCGCCGTCGCGCGCGGGAGCGAGGCGGCGCGGCTGAAGGACGGCAAGCGGGCCGCCGATGCCGAACGGCACCGCACCGCCGCCGAACTCGGACTCCCCCTCGACGACGAAGGGCACGTGCTCTACCCGGACGCCCAGATCGAGTACACCGACTCTGAGGGGCGAGCTGGACGCGTCAACATCGAGGTCGCGTCCGGCAACTACCGCGAAGGGGCCATCAAGGCGAAAGCGGCGGCCGGGTTCGCGCTCCACGCCAACGGACCGGCCGCGGCGCGGCTGCTGCGCACGCTCGGCCTGGGCGGCGGCGACGACCGCTCCTCGCTGCGGGGACCCGCCGACCGCGATCCGGCCGCAGTCGAACTCTGACTACGGGAGAAGCCCGCCATGCAACCCTGGAAAATCAGCGCCGGCCTCACCGCCGCCATCGCCGGTTCGGCCATCCTTCTCGCCGGGCCGCGCGTCGATCTAGCCTATCTAAAGAGCCCGTAAATTGTTGTGGTTATTAGCTCATCGGCTTGGACGCATCTAACAGTGCCCCCAGAGTTGCCCCAAACGTGTAGCTGCATCCGCCCCTAGGCGCTTTCGCCTTCCACCACTACTCCCCCTGCTCAACAAGTAGGCCATCGGTGCGGCGCGCCATATACTTGGAATCCAGCTGCCGCCCGGAACACGCCCGCGCAGCAACGTGTCCGCCCCAACTCACGTATCTGCTGCTCCCGCACATGCATAAGAAACAAGTCCAGGCCCGACCTCCGCCCGTTCGAACCTCTTCGAGCCCTGCCGATAGCTGATCCAGCAATAGGCTGACTGCCTGGCCGGTGCAACTCACAAACTGTAGGTTACACTGCTGTGACGATGATCCGCCCCGCCTGGCTACTTCGTCCTTCCACTCCTTCGGCCACCCACCACTACTAGCCATACTACTACATATATATAAAAGAGGTCTCAACCCAACAGCGGAAGAATACCGCCTGATACGTTTACACACCTATTGACCCAACCTCGGGGGTACCCCGAGCCCATCGACAACTCCAGGCACATCGGCGGCCGCATGGCGTTCGATGCACGGAGGGTGAGCTTCGAAGTGGAGCCACTAGACGCGTAGTGGGAGTCGCTATTCCGCCCTGGTCAGCTCCTCCATGCACTCCCGAATGTCGACGACACACTGTTCCATGCGGTCGCGGTGCGTCCGAAATGAGAGCACGCAGATCCGAAGGGCGTATCGGCTCCGAAGCATCGTGCCCGTCATGTAGACGTTCTGCCGAGCGTTGACGCACGTGAGCAGCTCGCGGTTCAGTTCGTTCAGTCCGTCTTCGGAGTAGCCTGCAGGAGCCCAACGGAAGGCAGTGAGGGAGAGCTGGGGCTCCGCGAGGATCTCCATGTCCGGTATCTCTCCGAGCTGGTCCGTAGCCCACCGCGTGAGGTCGAGCTTTTCATCGAGGCTCGAGCGAAAGGCATCGATTCCGAAGAGCTTGATGGGAAGCCACGCTCGCAGTCCCCTGAAGTCCCGGGACAGCTCGGGCGATATCTGACAGAAGTCGACCAAGTCGGCGTCCTGCTGCATCTCCGGCATGTAGTCGGCGAAGGTCGTGTGCGCCCGCCGCAGCGCCTCGGGATCACGCACAAGCAGTGATCCGCTGCCGTACGGCAGAAACAACCCCTTATGCGGGTCGAGCGCGACCGAGTCCGCACGCTCGATGCCTCGCATGGACTCCCGCCCTCGCTCCGTAAGCATGAAGAAACCGCCATACGCCGCATCGACATGCAGCCACAGTCCCTCGTCTTCGGCTACGTCGGCGGCGCCACCTAGATCGTCGACGGCCCCCGTGTTCGTGGTGCCCGCGCTGGTCACGAGCATGAAGGGTCGCAGTCCGCCGTCCCGGTCTTCGGCGATGCGCCGCCGCAAGTCGTCGAGGCGTATCTCATAGTCCTCGTTCGTGGCGATCTCACGAACGTTCTCCTCCCGAAAACCCGCCAGCACCGCCGCTTTCCGAACGGAGTGATGGGTTTGGTCCGAGGTGTAGATCGTCCCTGCCAGGAAGTCATCGGGAAGGCGTTCCCTCCGCGCGGTGACCACTGCGGTGAAGTTCGCCAAGGACCCGCCGCTGGTGAGGATGCCACCCGAGCTGGGTGGATAGCCGATGATCTCACAGAACCATCGAACGACGTTCAACTCGAGCTGCACGAGTCCCGGTGCGGCAATCCACACCCCCACGTATCGATTCACGGCGTTCGCGATGAAGTCGGCGACCGCGGACGGGAAGACGCCACCCCCGGGGATATACGCCAAATAACCCGGTGCAGCCGTATTGTACGAGAGCGGGACCGCTTCCCGGAAGAGGAGGTCCAACAGCCCGTCGAGGTCTGTGCCTCGCTCCGGGAGGGACTCGGCGAGCGCGGCCGTCCTGGCGTGCGTACCGGCCTCGTGTTCCGCGTAGGAGGCCGGCTGACGCGCTAGCGAAGCGATATGATCGATAACCCGCTCCGCTACCTTATCGACCATCACCCGCATTTGGTCCCTCGAGGGCTCCAACGGATAGGCGTGGCCTTCCATTCAGGTCGAACCAGCCGGTAGGGTGACGCCGTCAGACATGGCGAGGGGGCGATTCATGTGGAGCTCCTTAACGGGACACCGGACCGCCTCCCCTTCCTCGGGAAACATCCGCGGCTCCCCTCCGGCCTCCATCGCCGCCGTATAGAACGTCGGTTCGAAAGGGGGATGGGTCCAGTTGGTCGGGTCCACCGGCTGGCCATCGTAGTGGGCATCGGTTCGCCTGGGCTGTGGGTGCAGGGTATACGAGTTCGGATAGATGGACCTCATGATCTCTTGAAAAAGCCTCTCGCGCTATCCCTTGCACCGGCTGATGCTTGCCAGCCCGCTCGTCAGCGTCCATGGTGAGTTCTCAAACGCTTCACCAGGAGGCCATCTCATGCGGAAACTCTTTCTCCTGACAGTCTTCCTTTTTCCGGCGTTCGCGGCGGCTCTGCAGGCGCAGGATCAATCCGAGACGAAGCGCTATCTGTACCTCAGCACACCCGACGCGGCGCAGGCAGAGGGCCTTCCCGCGAGGGACTGATGGACCGGGAGCGACCCCTGGAGGGCGGGGACTCGCGTGTGAAAACACACCCAGCCCCAAGCCCGTACCAAGCCCTCGGCTTGGGGGGTCGCTACCGCCTCGGACGGTGCCGCCCGTACAGCGCTGGCTGGCCTGTCAGCGGAAGCGCGAGACGCTGCCGCGCCAGCGGATAGGCGGGAAGCTCCGTGTGAATCGCCGGGGCGCCGAAGTGTGAATCGTACCCCCGCGTCGTTTGCGCACTCCAGTGCGGCCGTAAGTCGCGCGCCGCTCATCGGTAGCGAGCCCCGGCGAGGCGCGCGGTCCGCCATGTGCTGCCGCGGCGGATCGACGCGCGACCGGCCTGCCGTCGGGCCTGTTTCTCCAGCGCCACGCTGCGCTTCATGGCGGCCTGGAGACCGCCGTACTCCTCCAGGATCGGGACCGCGCCCGCGAGAATGGCCTCCTCGATCCGGGCGAGCTCCTTGCGAACCTGGGGGTCGAGTTCGGCTGGACCGGAGGGCTCGGCCCAGTGGCGCATGACTCGCCGTGCCCGCTCAAGCTCTCTCGAGGTGCGACCGACCGCGACAACCTCGACGGATCGGCCTCGTCTCCCAAGCGCGTGCCAGAGCCCGCGGTGCGCCGCACCCCAGGAGTGAAGCGCGGTCGCGGTCGCGTGGCCGGGATCGGCGTAGACGAAGACGGCGCTCTCGGCGTCCAGCGCGACGGGCAGCTTACCGGGAAGCAGGGATCAATCTTCGCAAGTCCCGATGGGACAACGACTTGGCTACACGCTACGGGCTGGGTGTATCACCTGGTGTGTCCGAAGGTTGTAAACCGTATTACCCGTTGGGTTTACGACAGAAACGGAGAGATCTAGAGGCTCGACCGCAGCATGATCGTCTCCCCACGCTGTCCGGGGCGCTTAAGCGGCCCGTTGGCCGAGTTCATTCTGCCTCTCGGACTTGGTAGGAACTCTTGGGATACCTCCTCGCTCTCCGTGTTTGACACGGCGAGATGGCGACTCCTCAATGTAACGTAACTGGTTGGGAAGCCCTGACAGTGCCTTGAAATGACGACCGCTACCTATGATGACATGAGCCCTTCACGCATCGTCGGCCGCGTGCGGGCGGCCAGCGCGGGCTCTTGCAGGCTCTACGTCGAGCTTCGAAATGGGCAGGTGGCTACCGTAGATGGAACAACTCCCCTCAATATTCCGGTGGGCTCGGTAGTTCTTGTTACTGACGTGACCCCCTGAAACGAGACCAAAGTTGATGTTAGGATGCGGCTTTGGTCGCAGCTATCAGGGAGGAGGTCAGAATGAGTAGGAGACGACACACGCCGGAGCAGATCATCACGGCATTGAGAGAGGCGGAGGTGGGTCTGGCGAACGGCAAAACGGTGGCGATGGTGAGCCGGGAGTTGGGGATCAGCGAGCAGACGTACTACCGGTGGAGGCAGGAGTTCGGGGGGATGAAGGTGGATCAAGCTCGACGCTTCAAGGAGCTGGAGAAGGAGAACGCACGGTTAAAGCGAGCGGTGGCGAACCTGACGGTGGACAAGCTGATCCTGGAGGAAGCGACCAAGGGAAACTTCTGAGCCCCGAGCGCCGACGCAGGTGCGTGATGCATGTACGTCAGCGACTCGGGGCGAGTGAACGTCACGCGTGTCACGTACTGGGTCAGCCGCGCTCGACGCAGCGCCGGGTGAAGAAGCTACCTGGCGACGAGGAGGCGCTACGCACGGACGTGATACGGTTGGCGAGCCGGTTCGGCAGGTACGGGTATCGCCAGATCACGAACCTGCTGCGTATCGAGGGCTGGGAGGTGAACCACAAGCGTGTGGAGCGTATCTGGAGGCAGGAGGGGCTGAAAGTGCCCAGACGGCAACCGAAACGGGGTCGGTTGTGGCTCAACGATGGCTCGTGCATCCGGCTCAGGCCACTGCACAAGAATCACGTGTGGTCCTACGACTTCGTAAGCACGAGGACCCATGACGGCCGTGCGCTGAAGCTTCTGACCGTGCTCGACGAGTACACGCGGCAGTGTCTGGCGATCAAGGTCGATCGAAAGACTCGAGCTCACGACGTTCTCGAGGTGCTCACCGATCTCTTCGCTCGGCACGGTCCGCCCGAGCATCTGCGCTCGGACAACGGGCCAGAGTTCACGGCGAAACTGGTGCGGAGATGGCTGGCCAGGCTGCGGGTCCAGACCCTCTACATCGCGCCGGGCAGTCCGTGGGAGAACGGCTACAACGAGAGCTTCAACGGCAAACTGAGAGACGAGTTCTTGAACGGAGAGATCTTCTACACACTGCCCGAGGCAACGGTACTCGTCGAGCAGTGGAGGCGGCTGTACAATACCGTCCGACCCCATCGTGCCCACGGCGGACTACCCCCCGCCCCAGAGACGATAAAACCATCGCCCTGGTTCCTCAGGATGCCCCAACTCCAGGGACCACCGATGGCTCGGGGTCTAACATAGGAAGTGGTACCGCAACTGGGGGCACCTCAGTCGGACAACGGACCGGAGTTCACCGCGAAGCTCGTGCGGCGGTGGTTGGGGCGCGTGGGCGTCGAGACGCTCTTTATCGAGCCGGGCAGCCCGTGGGAGAACGGCTACAACGAGAGCTTCAACGGCAAGCTCAGGGACGAGCTGTTGAACGGGGAGATCTTCTACTCGTTGGCGCAGGCGGCCGTGCTGGTCGAGCAATGGAGGCGCGAGTACAATACCGTCCGACCCCACAGCGCCTGCGGCGTCTTTCCCCCGGCCCCTGAGGCGATTAAGCCGTCGCCCTGGTTCCTGAGGATGCCCGTCCTTCACGGCCCTCCACAGGTGCTGGGACTAACATAGGATGTAGTACCGCTCTTGGGGGCAGGTCAGTGTCGGGAATTCGGACCGTGGAGCCCATCGCCTCCATCATCCGCCGCTTCTCCGAGGCGGGGCGCTCGGCAGGACTCCCTGCCACCGACAGAAATAATCGTTGACGGTTTCTTCGAGAGCAGCTTTACTGTTGGAGGGAGAGAGGCCGCGTTCCAACTCGGAAGTGACGCCTACGTTCGATGAACCGGCCGACCGGCTTTCTGCATACCCTGGGAGCAGTACCAGAGACATCGAGGAGGTCACAAATACACACATGACTACGTCATTACAGTCCTGTCGGAAAAGTATGTGGCTTTGTGTTCCAATCTTGCTGGCTGCTCTTAGTCAACCGGTGCTGGCCCAGTCAGCCATAGAAGGAGCCCTCGCGGCCACGGTGATCATCGAGACGTTCGGCCCGGATGGCCGGGGACAGGGACACGGGAGTGGCTTTGTCACGTCCGGTGACGGCACGATCGTCACCGCTGCCCATGTAATCGAGGGAGCGACGTCAGCCATTGTACGGTTCCAGAATGGAGAGGAGCTTGACGTCGAAGGCGTAATCGAAGTCGACTGGGCTAAGGATTTTGCCATAGTGCGGGTTGCCGGATTTGATTTACGGACGGTGTCGTTGGGGAACGTAGACGATGTGTCGGTTGGACAGAGAGTCATCGTAATAGGTGCTCCTATCGACCCCACCTTGGCGGGAACCGTATCGGATGGGTTGGTGGCCGCAATCCGCATGATGGATGGGACTAGACACATCCAGATTAGCGCGCCCACATCGCCGGGGAATTCCGGTGGCCCGGTGATGACGGAGCAAGGCCAAGTCATTGGACTGGTCGTGAGTGGAATAGCGGCCGAGGGAGCAGAGAACCTCAACTTTGCTTTGCCGATAAACTACGTACGAGGGCAGCTTTCCCTCGCCGCGAACCGGCCGCTACAGCCACTGGCGGAAGTACAGGAGACGGCTAGCGTAGAGAGAGTCTCGACGGGTCTGACGACGACTGCGGGTTCGCGTCCAGCTCCCGACCTCTCACTCGACCCGACGTACGGCGACGTCAACCTCGATGAGGGCTTCTTGCCGGATCCCCATGAGGTCTCGCTGATCGCGGGCGGAGACATCGAAGTGGCCGTCGGTTCGTGCAGCTACGGATACGTGGCCGAACCCCCTGACGTAGACTTCTACTACACGACCTCCGGCGGCTCCAACCTATACGTATACGTGAACGCCGCCGAGGACACCACGCTGCTGGTCAACCGACCGGACGGTAGCTGGGTTTGCAACGACGACGATCTCGGCGACGGCAACCCGGTGGTGGTCATTCCGTCGGCAGCAGACGGCCTGTACGACATCTGGGTGGGTACGTGCGGCGCCGCCAACACGAACGCGACCCTCTATATCTCCGAGATAGATCCGCGCTAGTCGGAGCTAGGCATGATATAACGCAGTCGGCGCGTATCGACGCTGGCGCGGCGCACAGCTGTCATATAGGACGAACCAGGCTCCCCAGCTTCTCTGTCAGCTTCATGTTTTCCGAGTAGTCGACCGGACAGTCGATGATCACGACCGTGTCGTCGGCGATTGCCTTCTTCAGGGTGGGCACCAACTCGTCGGCGGCTTCCACCCTATAACCTTTGGCCCCGAAGCTCTCCGCAAACTTCACGAAGTCGGGATTGTTGAACGTGATGTGGCTGGGTCGTCCGAAGTGGAGCTAGGATCAAATGGTGTGTAAAAAGAGAGGCGACGTACCTTTGCGCTGAGATTTAAACCAGCGAGCCCGGGTGACAGCCCGGGGAAAGGAACGTCGCCTCATGAGAGAGGATATCGCGGGGGTAGTGTCGCGATATTTGTGTAAAAGGGGGTGAGGGGTCCGGGGAGGGTGGAGAGCCCGGGAAAGAGAGAGGAAGCTCCTTGTGAATGTTCATCATCACATGAACCCGGGGAGTCCGGGCCTGCGCCAGCAGGTCCGGAACCGGAAAGGAGCTTCCTCATGGAAAAGATGGTTGAAGTTGAGCGGGCCACGCAAGAAGAGTTACGGCAGGATTTGAAGTCGTTGTTTCAGGGCGCGATTCGTGTGACGCTCGAGATGGTGCTGGAGGAGGAGTTGAAAGCGATGGTCGGAGCGCGTCGTTTCGAGCGGGTCGGCAGCCGGAAGGACCACAGGAACGGCACGTACCTCAGGCGCCTGCTCACGAGCTTGGGTCAGATCGACGTGATGGTGCCGCGCAGCCGGGAAGGCGGCTCGCCCGCCGACGTGATGGGCCGCTACCGGCGCAGGAGTGAAGAAGTGGACGAGATGATGGTGGAGGCCCACGTGAGCGGTGTGTCGCAGCGCAAGATGGGCGACGTGACTGAAGCACTGCTGGGTGAGCGCGTGGGACGCTCGACGGTAAGGCTGGTCGCGAAGCGGCTCGATGGGGCTGTAGAAGCGCTGCGGAGCGCACCCATCGAGGGGCCTCACCCCTATCTGTATCTGGACGCGACGTTCCTCGATGCGCGCTGGGCCAGGAAGGTCGAGAACGTGAGCGCGCTCGTGGCCTACGCGGTGGATCCGGACGGTCACCGCCGGCTCCTGGCCATCACGCTAGGCCCTGAGGAGTCAGAGGACAGTTGGTCCGAGCTCCTCGAGCAGCTCCTGGAGCGAGGTCTCAGCGGCGTCGAACTGGTGATCGCCGACGAGCACGCGGGCCTGGCAGCTGCGCTGCGCCGCGCCGCTTCCTGCCTGAGGGGCGCCGTCAGCGCTGCACCGTGCACCTGCAACGCAACGTGCTGGCCAAGGTCCCGCATCGCCTGCGCAAGCGTGTGGCGCGCGAGGCTGCCGCCGTCTTCCGGGCCCTCGGGCTCGCTGAGGCGAAGAAGCGCCTGGCCGAGATCACGACGCGCTGGCAAGAGGAGCTCCCCGAGGCAATGAAGGTGCTCGAGCGGGGCTTCACGGCCGCCACCCAGTTCTACGCGTTCCCCGAGCCCCACTGGGCCAGGCTACGCACCACGAACAGCCTCGAGCGCCTGCACACCGAGATCAAGCGTCGAATCCGGAGCGCCGGCGCCTTCCCCGACCGAGCCAGTGCGCTCCGCCTCATCACCGCAGTTGCTCTGAGGACTACTGCGGTCTGGAGCGAACGCCGCTACCTCGATCTCACGCTTCTCGAACCGAAGGAGGTCGCCAACGCAGCCTAACCGAAGCATCGAGGAGCTTCCTCTCACTTTTACACACAACTCGGGACTTGACCGTTCGGGTTCTGGGTGTGGTCATGGATCGATGCCCCGCTTGCTGCGAACGCGATCAACCGCAGGATCGATGCGGGCCAGGTGGCACTGGAGATCGGACCACAGTTGATCTTGCCTCAAATTCGATCCGCGGCGATGGGCGGCCTCAACGCCGTAAACGGGAGCACGACCCTTTTGAACAGTTGGCAGAGAAGCTCCTGCCGGGAGAGGATGAGGATGACTGAGAGGCCCGCGTTGGATTCCAGAACCAGTGGAGATGCTGGCGCGCTACGTGCCACAAAAAGTTTCGTGGACGACTTCTTCTGGTCGCGGTGCTGCTTCGAGATCAGCATATTCGACCTGGTCAGCGTAGGGCGCTGCTAGCGCATCGCCGAGACGGTGGAACGGCGCGAAGTCACCATCGTAGGCGCTCTGGATGGCTTGCTCGACGCGGTGATTGCGCGGGATGAGGATGGGGTTGGCAGCGCGCATGTGAGCGAGGTGCTTGGCTGGGTCGGCTTCGCTACGCCATGTGGCGAACCATTTTTGAAAAGGCTCACTGCTGGAAAACATCGCCGCAAGCGTTTTCGAGTCCTCTCCGCCGGCGACACGTGTGAGGTGACGGAAGAAGAGTGTGAAGTCGACCGCTTGGGCGCCCAGTAGATCGAGACACTCCTTGATGAGCCCGACTGGTGCCTCAGGTGGGAGGCCGAGTTTGGCGCGGAAGCAGGCGAGGTATTGGCCGCCGAATCGCTTCGGATATCCGGAGAGAGTGGCCTCGGCGATCTTCGTCGCTTTACCAGAATCCTCAGACAACAATGGCAGCAGGGTTTCCGCGAAACGGGTGAGGTTCCAGAGCCCGATGTCGGGCTGGTTGCCCCAGGAATAGCGCGCACCGGAGTCGATGGAGCTGAAGACGCACTGTGCGTGGAAGACGTCCATGAACGCGCACGGGCCGTAGTCGATCGTCTCCCCGGAAATGGCGGTATTGTCCGTGTTCATCACACCGTGGATGAAGCCGAGAGACATCCACTGGGCGATGAGATCCGCTTGGGCATCCGCGACCGACTCTAGCAAAGCCACATAAGAATCTGTCGCTTCGGCGGCCTCCGAGTAGTGCCGGGCAATGGCATGATCGGCGAGCAGTTGCAAGGCATCGATATCGTTGCGTGCGCGAAAATATTCGAAAGTCCCGACCCGAATGTGACTTGCGGCAACGCGGGTGAACACAGCGCCGAGGAGCGGTCCTTCTGGGCGTATGACGCTTTCGCCGGTGGTAACAGCGCCGAGCGCCCGGGTTGTGGGAACCCCAAGCGCGGCCATGGCTTCGCTGACGATGTATTCGCGGATCACCGGGCCGAGCGCAGATTTGCCATCGCCGCCGCGCGAGAATGGCGTGCGCCCTGAGCCCTTCAACTGCAGATCGTGACGCGCGCCGTCCGCGTCGATGACTTCGCCGAGAAGGATGGCGCGGCCGTCGCCGAGTTGTGGCGAGAATCCACCGAACTGGTGGCCAGCGTAGGCTTGTGCAATCGGCTCGGCACCCTCGGGAATCGCATTGCCCGCGAGCGTCGCGACGCCGTCGGCTGATTCCAGCCAGTCGGTGTCGATCGAGAGCTTCGCCGCTAGTTCGCGGTTGAAGCGGATGAGCTTCGGTTCCGGAACACGGGCGGGTTCCTGTTTGACGAAAAAACGTTCTGGCAGCTGGGCGTAGGTGTTGTCGAAGGGAATGTTCATCGAAGCGGGTTCTCAAGGTCCAGACGACGCCGGGGCTGAATGCTCCCGGAAGCTAACGCGTCCCAACCGCTAGGAACCACCGGCCTCATCGGAAGCTCCGACAAGCACTGCGTCCTCACCTTCGTCGATCATAAGACGGGCTACGTGATGATCGGCAAGCTCGAGGCTCGTACCGTCTAGGCTACGAACCGTCGAGCTGTTCGTCTGATCAAGAGTGCCGCTCGCCCCACTCACACCATCACGACCGACAACGGAACTGAGTTCCACGGCTATGGGGTGATCGAAGCAGAAACCGGATCGAAATTCTACTTCGCCGCGCCCTATCATTCTTGGGAACGCGGCACCAGCGAGAACACCAACGGTCTGATTCGTCAGTACCTACCGAAGCGTACCAGCATGGCCCACATCACCCAGCATGCTTGCAACCGCATCGCTCACAAACTCAATACCCGACCCAGGAAGCGTTTAGGCTATCGCACCCCCGAGGAATGCTATGTCCAGATCTAGCTGACGTGACCCCCTGAACCGAGACCGAAGTTGATGTTAGGATGCGGCTTTGGTCGCAACCATCAGGGAGGAGGTCAGAATGAGTAGGAGACGACACACGCCGGAGCAGATCATCACGGCATTGAGAGAGGCGGAGGTGGGTCTGGCGAACGGCAAAACGGTGGGGATGGTGAGCCGGGAGCTGGGGATCAGCGAGCAGACGTACTACCGGTGGCGCCAGGAGTTCGGGGGGATGAAGGTGGATCAAGCTCGACGCTTCAAGGAGCTGGAGAAGGAGAACGCACGGCTGAAGCGAGCGGTGGCGAACCTGACGGTGGACAAGCTGATCCTGGAGGAAGCGACCAAGGGAAACTTCTGAGCCCCGAGCGCCGACGGAGGTGCGTGGTGCATGTACGTCAGCGACTCGGGGCGAGTGAACGTCACGCGTGTCACGTACTGGGTCAGCCGCGCTCGACGGTAGTGTCGCGATATTTGTGTAAAAGGGGGTGAGGGGTCCGGGGAGGGTGGACAGCCGGGGAAAGAGAGAGGAAGCTCCTTGTGAATGTTCATCATCACATGAACCCGGGGAGTCCGGGCCTGCGCCAGCAGGTCCGGAACCGGAAAGGAGCTTCCTCATGGAAAAGATGGTTGAAGTTGAGCGGGCCACGCAAGATGAGTTACGGCAGGATTTAAAGTCGTTGTTTCAGGGCGCGATCCGTGTGACGCTCGAGATGGTGCTGGAGGAGGAGTTGAAAGCGATGGTCGGAGCGCGTCGTTTCGAGCGGGTCGGCAGCCGGAAGGACCACAGGAACGGCACGTACCTCAGGCGCCTGCTCACGAGCTTGGGTCAGATCGACGTGATGGTGCCGCGCAGCCGGGAAGGCGGCTCGCCCGCCGACGTGATGGGCCGCTACCGGCGCAGGAGTGAAGAAGTGGACGAGATGATGGTGGAGGCTTACGTGAGCGGTGTGTCGCAGCGCAAGATGGGCGACGTGACCGAAGCACTGCTGGGTGAGCGCGTGGGACGCTCGACGGTGAGCCGGGTCGCGAAGCGGCTCGATGGGGCCGTAGAAGCGCTGCGGAGCGCACCCATCGAGGGGCCTCACCCCTATCTGTATCTGGACGCGACGTTCCTCGATGCGCGCTGGGCCAGGAAGGTCGAGAACGTGAGCGCGCTCGTGGCCTACGCGGTGGATCCGGACGGTCACCGCCGGCTCCTGGCCATCACGCTAGGCCCTGAGGAGTCAGAGGACAGTTGGTCCGAGCTCCTCAAGCAGCTCCTGGAGCGAGGTCTCAGCGGCGTCGAACTGGTGATCGCCGACGAGCACGCGGGCCTGGCGGCTGCGGTGCGCCGCTTCTTGCCTGAGGTGCGCCGCCAGCGCTGCACCGTGCACCTGCAACGCAACGTGCTGGCCAAGGTCCCGCATCGCCTGCGCAAGCGTGTGGCGCGCGAGGCTGCCGCCGTCTTCCGGGCCCCCGGGCTCGCTGAGGCGAAGAAGCGCCTGGCCGAGATCACGACGCGCTGGCAAGAGGAGCTCCCCGAGGCAATGAAGGTGCTCGAGCGGGGCTTCACGGCCGCCACCCAGTTCTACGCGTTCCCCGAGCCCCACTGGGCCAGGCTACGCACCACGAACAGCCTCGAGCGCCTGCACACCGAGATCAAGCGTCGGATCCGGAGCGCCGGCGCCTTCCCCGACCGAGCCAGTGCGCTCCGCCTCATCACCGCGGTTGCTCTGAGGACTACTGCGGTCTGGAGCGAACGCCGCTACCTCGATCTCACGCTTCTCGAACCGAAGGAGGTCGCCAACGCAGCCTAACCGAAGCATCGAGGAGCTTCCTCTCACTTTTACACACAACTCGGGACTTGACCCGCTCGACTCAGCGTCGGGTGAAGAAGGTGCGGGTCGACGAGTCGGCGCTACGCACGGACATGATACGGTTGGCGAGCCGGTTCGGCAGGTACGGGTATCGACAGATCACGAACCTGCTACGCATCGAGGGCTGGGAGGTGAACCACAAGCGTGTGGAGCGGATCTGGAGGCAGGAGGGGCTGAAAGTGCCCAGACGGCAACCGAAACGGGGTCGGTTGTGGCTCAACGATGGCTCGTGCATCCGGCTCAGGCCACTGCATAAGAATCACGTGTGGTCCTACGACTTCGTGAGCACGCGGACCCATGACGGCCGAGCGCTGAAGCTCTTGACCGTGCTCGACGAGTACACGCGGCGGTGTCTGGCGATCAGGGTCGGTCGAAGGACTCGATCCGATGATGTACTCGAGGTTCTCGCCGATCTCTTCGCTCGGCACGGTCCGCCCGAGCATCTACGCTCGGACAACGGGCCGGAGTTCACGGCGAAGTTGGTGCGCAGGTGGCTGGCCAGGTTGCGGGTCCAGACCCTCTACATCGCGCCGGGCAGTCCGTGGGAGAACGGCTACAACGAGAGCTTCAACGGCAAGCTGAGGAACGAGTTCTTGAACGGAGAGATCTTTTACACACTGCCCGAGGCCGTCGTACTCGTCGAGCAGTGGCGGCGGGTGTACAATACCGTTCGACCCCACAGCGCCTGCGGCGGTCTACCCCCCGCTCCGGAAGCATTGAAACCATCACCTTGGTTCCTCAGAATGCCTCAGCTCCAGGGACCGCCAATGGCTTCAGGTCTAACATAGCAAGTGGTACCGCAGGAGGGGGTACGTCACCTGTACTGGCTCCCGTGATTCACGCCGTACCTCACCCTCTCCTTCAGCTTCCACTCTGACAGGGGGATATGTGGTAGAGTTATGAATCTCCGAACGCAACGCCCCACGCACCCGGGCGAGATCCTCCGCGACTGGATGGACGGCAAACAGGTGTCGGTCGCGGATACAGCATCGCTCCTTGACGTTTCCAGCAACGAACTCAACCTGCTCCTTTCTTGCGACGCACCGTTACCGCCTACTCTTGCTGTTCGTCTTGAGCGAATTGGCTGGGGTAACGCGGAGAGCTGGGCAGGCACCCAGACGCTTTGGGACATTGCGCAAGCCAGACAACAGCTCGGCGTGCCGGTCAAGGCAACCGACACTGACCTGTCGCGCCGCACGGTGGACTTGGGATTTGACGTTCGTCTGGATGTCCCCGGTGGTCCCCGACCGATGTACCGACCGAGGTGCGCGTCGATCGTCGTGGCATCCTCCGGGCCTGACGAGCCCGAGCGGTACCAGACCAGATTTGGGGAAATTCGATCCCGCAGCGGGGCGAGCCTTAAGTACACAGCGCGAGACGCCGAAAGCGTCTACGCCTGGTGGAGGAAGGCGGCGGCGGACCTTCCCGATGAGCTGCACCTACTGCTGATCGACCCCACCTTAGGTGAAGTCGAATGCGCCCTGCGGGATGTAAGCGCCCGAATACTGGAAGCTTACCCAGATGACGTCGGCCTTGATTTCTTCTTTGCAGGTCATGGCGAAAAAGGGACCGGCAACCTAGTACTGAAGGAGGGCACCCTCTCACCTACCCGCTTGCTCGAGCTTCAGGCAGGCGATGTCGGTCCTGGCAGGGGTAGTCAAAGAACCATCGGCGTATGGCTGGACTCCTGTTATTCCGGCGCCTTCCTACTTCGTTTGGCTCTCGCCGCTTTCGAAGACTTCGAGGGCTTCCGGCTCGATGAAGGCCTCGCCTCCTGCCTCCCCGATGAAACGTGCTGGGAAACGGCAATCCTCGAACACGGCGTCTTCACCTACACCCGACTTCATCCGGGCAACTCACACGTCCACCAAAAGCGATTCAATCGGGCCATTCTCGATAACGACCCCGACGAACTCGCCAAGGGTCTTCAGGGGCTGGTCGGAATGACCAGCAATCCATCCGCCTTTCTCACCGAGGGACGTCAGTTCTCCATGTCCCTCACGAAGCATGTCATCAGCGTCGAAGGCGGATTTGCAACGGTTGAACTCGACGAGAAGAACGATTTTGCGGACGTCAGCAGGCGGCTGACGAACTTCAAGAAGGCTCCTGTCTGAGTTGCCATGGGTCGCTGCAGGAAACGCGGTGTCTGACCGCAACATAATTCCCAGTTTCTTACGCATCCGGTGTTGGAGCCGTAATGGTCGTGACCTGACCCCCTGAAACGAGACCAGGTGCAATGTTAGGATCGACCTGGTCTGAAGCTTTTCAGCGAGGAGGTGAGGATGGGAAGGAAGCGACACACTCCGGAGCAGATCATCACTGCACTGCGGGAGGCAGAGGTGGGTCTGGCCCGCGGCAAATCCGTGAAGCTGATCAGCCGGGAGCTGGGCATCACCGAGCAGACGTACTACCGGTGGAGGCGGGAGTACGGCGGGATGAAGGTGAGCCAGGGGCACGGCGCCTGAAGGAGCTCGAGCGCGAGAACGGGCGCCTGAAGCGAGCAGTGGCGGACTTGACACTGGACAAGCTGATCGTGGAGGAAGCGGCCAGGGGAAACTTCTGAGCCCCGAGGGCCGACGACGTTGTGTGGTGCGTGTACGTCAGCAGCTCGGGGCGTCGGAGAGGAGAGCGTGCCGGGTGCTCGGGCAGCCACGCACGACCCAGCGCCGGGCGAGGAAAGTGGCGAGTGACGAGGGGGCGCTCCGAGGTGATATCGTGCGACTCGCGAGTCGATTCGGCCGCTACGGCTACCGACGCGTCACGGACATGCTCCGCATCGAGGGCTGGGGGGTGAAGCACAAGCGGGTGGAGCGGATCTGGAGGCAGGAGGGGCTGAAGGTGCCGGAGCGGCAGCCGAAGCGAGGTCGGCTGTGGCTCAACGACGGATCGTGCATCCGGCTGAGGCCGCTGTATCGGGGCCACGTCTGGTCGTACGACTTCGTGGCCTCGAGGACGCACGACGGGCGTGCGCTGAAGCTGCTGACAGTGCTGGACGAGCACACGAGGGAGTGCCGGCGATCGTGGTGGCTCGCAAGATCCGCTCGCACGACGTGCTCGAGGTGCTGGCCGATCTGTTCGTCCGACACGGGCCTCCCGAGTATCTGAGGTCGGACAACGGACCGGAGTTCACCGCGAAGCTCGTGCGGCGGTGGTTGGGGCGCGTGGGCGTCGAGATGCTCTTTATCGAGCCGGGCAGCCCGTGGGAGAACGGCTACAACGAGAGCTTCAACGGCAAGCTCAGGGACGAGCTGTTGAACGGGGAGATCTTCTACTCGTTGGCGGAGGCGGCCGTGCTGGTCGAGCAATGGAGGCGCGAGTACAATACCGTCCGACCCCACAGCGCCTGCGGCGGCTTTCCCCCGGCCCCTGAGGCGATTAAGCCGTCGCCCTGGTTCCTGAGGATGCCCGTCCTTCACGGCCCTCCACAGGTGCTGGGACTAACATAGGATGTGGTACCACTCTTGGGGGCAAGTCATCAGGACGGGCCGGCGAGACGGAGGGGGGACGAGCCCCCCGCCCGGTCCAGCGTCCATGATGTGCCGTTGCCGTTGGGGGGGTCAGAGGGGGCACAGCCCCCCGCCAGCCCCTGCCGGGGACCCGCGAAGCGTGGCCGGCTGGCTCATGACAGGTAACCGGTCAGGAGCCAGCGCCTCAGCGGATCGGTTCGGCCTCCGGGTCTCGACGCTTGCCACGATCCCGCCGCCGCCGCGGAGCTTCCGGGCTTCCTCGAGGATCTCCAAGGCCCGCCCCGACAGGGGAACTCGGTGCTCGCGCTTCGCCTTCATGCGGTCGGCGGGAATGGTCCAGACATCGTGCTCGACCTCATCCCACGCCGCGCCCCGGACCTCGTTCGAGCGTGTCGCGGTCAGGACCATGAACTCGAGCGCCAGCCGGACACCGGCATGGGACTCCGAGTCGCGGACCTTGGCCAGAGCCGCCGCTACCTCGCCGTGCGGGAGCGCCTTGTGATGCCGGATGGCGTTGCCGTTGCGCGGCAGCGCGGCGGCGATGGCGTCCCCCGCCGGGTTGTCTGGCCGGTAGCCCTTCGCGACGGCCCACTTCATCACCGCGCCGATCCGCTGGTGCACGGCCCTCGCGGTCGCGGGCTTGCTCGACCAGATGGGCTTGACGATGGCGAGCACGTCGGCCGTCGCGACCTCGCTCACGCGTTTCCGGCCGATGCGCGGATGGGCGTAGTCCCGCAGCGTCTGCCGCCACTGCCCGGCCATGCGGGATGGGTTCTTCCAAGTCGGCGAGTGGATCGCGATCACCTTATCGACGGCCGCCTCGAAGGTGGGAACCCCCGCGTCTCTCGGGTCGTGGCCCCAATGGACCCGCGTTGCATAGATGGCCGGGTGAGAAGGACGAGTATTACGAGGTTCGCGCCACACTACCCGAGAGCCTCGCGCCCGAGGTGAGGGCGGCGCGGTTCTTGTACCTGAATCGGTGGTGCTTCAACGGGATCTACCGAACCAACAAGCTCGGCCGCTTCAACGTCCCCTTTGGTGGCAACCGCGTCGGACCCTCAGTCACTCGCGAGGATCTCGTACGATTCTCGAAGCTAATCCGCCGGACGCTGCTGGTGCCCGGGGATTTCTCAGAGACACTGACCCATGTTGAACCGGGTGACTTCGTCTATCTCGACCCTCCCTACAGCATCCATGGCGTGAGGGTATTCAATGAGTATGTATTGCGTGGCTTTGGTGCATCGGACCTTCAACGCCTGAGGCTCCATTTGGAGAACCTCCACTCGATGCAATGCCGATTCCTGGTGTCCTACGCGGATTGCGAAGAGGGTCGAGCCCTGGGCCAAGGGTTTAAGATCGACGTCGTGGAGGTTACGAGAAACGTTGGCAGCTTCCGCTCTAGGCGTCGAAAAGCCCGGGAGATCCTGATACACAACTAGGCGGTATGCCCGCTATCGGAAACCATCATCGCCGTGATGTCGGGCCACTCCTCTTCCTTGCGGCGGTGAAGGATCCAATTGGTGCCATCGTGGTGAATCTGGATGTGCCAGTACGACCGTAGCTCGTCGGTCTGGGTTAGATTCATTCCGTCGAGCTGGCCCTCGATGAAGTCGACCGGGAAGAGAGCGATTTGATCCGGGGACCCGCAGCCGAAGGCTGCGAAGCCGCGACCCGCAGCCTTGAGTTTCTCAAGTTGGTGCGGATGAAAGGCAAACCAATACCCCGCGCCCTTCGGGTCCGCGTATTCCTTTGACACTGAGCAGGTGACCGTCAGACCTTGGTCCGAATCCGCGTAGGTGATTCGGGACTGTTTGGTCAGGTCAGCACCGAGGTACTGGCTGATGCGAGCCGCGCAGGATCCGTTGAACGATACGGGCTTAGCTCGCTCCTCTCTCCCTCCCGCCTTGTCTTCCTCACCTTCATCGATCTCAGGTGGGGCCTCGTCGAGGATATCCTCGGTAGTAGAGAAGACCAGATCGATAATCTCGTCGACTCGCGTGTATTCGCGGGGAATCAGCAAGGCACGGATACGTGCTTCTGCGCCGGGATCATCGACCTCCTGCCGGATTTTCATTAGCCGGACGAGCGCGTCGATGCTGATGAGTCGGACGTCCCAAGCGTGCCGAGAACCTCTGATCTGGGCCTCGAGCTCACCGGTATCCTCCCGACCAACGATTATCAAAATGGAAGAGCGGTTCTCGACAATGCGACCGGATTTCACGAGCTCCTGGCGATACCCCGCAACGGTCTCGATCGGAAGACGATAGGCATCGGTTGTTTTGACCTCCACGACCACCTCGTGGCCGTCGGGACCGGTCCAGATGCCGTCGTGACCGATAGCGTTCTTGGTACCCCGATAACGCCCCGGCTCGACGAGGAACCCCAACCTGCCGGCGATCTCTTTGACGATGTCCTGAAGCGCTAGGCCTGAGTCGGCGAAAGACCTGCTAAGGCAGTCGTCGGCATACCCAGCCAAGACCTCCGAAGGCACCCTTGCGAGGAACGCGCGAAACTCCGCCGGAGCAGAGTTGTTGTCGCCAAGCTTTCCATCGCCCGCAAAGCCGATGATCTGATCGACCCGTTTCTCTCTGATCTGCGCGGGGTTCTCCTTCCAGATTTCGTATAGCGACATCAGGTATCTCGAATCTTGAGGTAGGATCAAAAGGTGTGTAAAAAGAGAGGCGCCGTACCTTTCGGCTGACCGTTACAGCGAATCCCGGGATGGTGCCCGGGGAAAGGAACGACGCCTCATGAGAGAGGATATCGCGGGAGTGGGGAGTGAGTCCAGCCGGCCGACGTGGGAGGAGCTGGAGGGTTGGGTACGGGAGCGGGTCGAAGCATATTTTTTGTGAGTACACCGACGGATTCTGCGTCCTTGAGGTCGGCGGAAGAGGATACGAACAGGGCAACGGCGAGGCCGATTTTCTAGGGTCCTAGGTTACGTCCGGAGATGAGAAAATGCCTCTGACACGATCTAACGGCTTCAGTTACCGTGGGCCTTACGTGTAGAAAGTACCGATGTAGTAGCAGCCGTCTCGACTACCAACGCCCTGTTCCTTCGTTAGGAAGTCGACGGAGTAAGCGGATTCCGACACGAAGACGTGCGTCTTCCCGCCAAGGCATTCGAAGACGATGTCCCCGGCCGAGTTTTGGGTGATCGTGTTCCACCGGTCGTAGTAGGTGAGCTCGGATGAGGGAGCCTCGCCGACCACAATGATCGTGGGGTCGATCTTCTCCAACCAATCCTTGGGTACGCGGTCGCTCTTACGGCCGTGATGGGGTGCGAACAAGACGTGCGAGGTCTCGGGGGTGACAGCGTCCTTGATCTTCTCCATGAAATCGGTCTCAAGGTCACCCATCCACATCACGTGAGCCCCGTCAGCGCGGCTGTAACGGATGATAGGCGAGATGTTGTTGGGGCTACCGCCGTCTTCCGCCTGCTCAAGGGCATCTCTGAAATGATCGTTGGTCAGGATTGGCCAGCGGATGTTGATGCCAGCCGCGTCGCGCGTCTCATCGGGCTGGTTCATCCATCTGCGCTTACATCCGCGCTCCAAGTAGAACGCCTTCTTGGTGTCGTCACGGAGGCTCTTGTAGCGTTTGAAATCCTCGGTCTCTTTGCTCTTCTTCGCCTTGTTCTTGACGACGTAGAAGTTCACGATGCCAAAGCGATCGTCGTAACTCACGAGGCCCGATATGTGGTCCTGATCGGGGTGGGTAGAGATGAACCGAAAGATCCCCTTACCCGCCCTTTGGTCCCTGATCTCGTCTAGGATCTTGTCCTTGCGATCGTCCGGCAAAGAGCAATCGATGACCGAGAAGTTGTCCGAGTTGTGCCGGATGTAGAACATGTCCCCGTTGCCCACGGATAACGACTTCACGAGGCTCATTGGGGGGGCTCCAGGTCGAGCTCTGCTTCCAGGAGATACCGTGCGTAGCGATCGGCCGTTATGCGGACCGACGTGGAGCGAACCCCGATCAACCACCCGAAGGCGAGACATCCGGTGAGCAACGCCGTCACGGCCGGAACCGAAAGGATGACGTTCTCGGCATTCCAGCCGTGCACGAGAGCCCAGCCCGAGGCCCCGAGCGCGACAACCGCTACGCTGAGTCCGATTTTCTTCAACCCGAGCAGGTTTCGCCGAAATCCGTACTCGGTGTTGCCCTTGTACACGAGAGGAAAGCGCTCCGTATCGCGAGTGAGGTGGCGGAGCTCATCGACGGCGGACGCGTACAGCTCGAGCGCGCGAGCCCGATCCGCCTTCTCCTGGTCCGCAGTTGGAATGTCTAGACCGAGAGCACGCAAACGCTCTTGGACGCGCTCACGTGTCGCGGGGTTGAACTCGTCGTTGTCATGGCAAAGAAACCGAGTTGTCGGCGGACCATCCCAAGAGCACCATAGTCTTGGCTCAAGGCTCTTGCCGAAGTCTTACGCAACCTGGCTCATAAAGTATGACAACGGCACGAAAACGATGGCCGACGCACTGGCCAGCGGGAGAACGAGTCCTTCCGGAAGAGCGGCGGCGATCGCCAGAATCGCCGGAGCGGCGATCAGGTATACCGGAAGGACCCGTGCACGCCAGGTGTAGCCGTCGAACTTGATGTTCACAAGCTAAGCGAGGCCGATCCCTCGAGGTGTCCAGTCCGCCGCGGCCTTCTCCTGCATCGTCCTCCAATCCGGGAATTCGGTAACAGAGGCGATGAACGCATCCCACTCCTCATCCGGGATTGCCTCGAAGTCTTCCGACGTTTCAACCGTGAAGCCGCTTGCCTCAAATAGCTCTTCGAGCGTGCTGAACTCGGTGTGCCTGGCCATGAATGCGGGCGGACACAGCTCGGTGAGTGGCACTGTGTGTTCGTCATCCAACGCCTCTGCGTTCGCCGCCAACCGGTTCAGCTTACGTTGGATCTCATCGAATCCACTCATCTCGAACGTGAACATCAGCCCTTCACCCCTCGCGGGTCGTTGCCGGGAGCGACGGTATCCTTGTCGCGAATCTTCCCCTCAACGCCCTTTGTCGTGAGCTCTCCCCCACCCTGTTTCTTCAGGAGCTCGCGAGCAGCGTCTTGGGCTGCTTTCTGAGTATCGTGGAGGCTCGACGCGCGTGATGTGTCGTTTCGCTTGTTCTCCCATCGGCCATCCGGGCGCTTGGAAACAGTACGATCTTGTGGCTTACTCATGATGTTTGTTCCAGCTCGTGATACAGTGATACAGGGCGAACCAAAATATAGCCCGAAGGACACGGGCCAGGAATCTCAGAGCTGGCAGCGTCGCCTCCAACCGGTTGCGCAGGATGCGGTCCACCCTAGGGTGAGCTGTGAGATGGGTAGGGGTGCTGGGTCTGAGCGCTTCTTCTGCGTGTGCGCGTTGCGGTAGAAGTGACGACGGTGTGTACTGAGCAGACGCTGTCGGACATGCCGAGGCTTGGGGGACAAGTCACGTGTGCAGTGGATTGTCCGTGCGATCGCGCCTGCTTCTTGAGCGGGGGTTCGGTCCCCTCGCGCTCGGCGTGCTCCTGCTCCGGGTCGCGACCGTCGAGCCGCCCCGCCCGATCGTCGTGCGGGTCGACGAGGTCGGCCGCGCGGAGGCCGTGGCCTACGAGGCCGCCACGGCGCAGGCGGATCCGCTCGATCCCACGACCAAGTAGCCTGAACCGGCGAATGATTCAGTAACCTGTTGCTACGCTTGTGGTTAGCCGGTCACCGATACGCTGTGGATCACTTCGGATATACAAAACGAACGGGCGACCGCGGAAGGGATCGGTCACACCCGACGGAAGGCTGGGCGCCTACCTGGCCGGAGCGACGCAAGAACCAGAGACCAAGACTCCCCGAGGGAATGCTGCCGAGCCCCGATGAGAAGCTTGGCCGGTCATCGGGGGCGCTGGTAATGGCCGACCGGATTCGCAGGTTACGGAAGTCGGCTACCGGGCTCACGGGACGATCGATCCCTACCTCCGCGTGATCTTCTGCCCGATGTACATCACGTATACCGGCTTCCCATACTGAACGGGCCAAGAAAAGTGCATCCGCAACGTCATGGACCGGACCTTCCCGTGCCAGGAACATGGCAGGGCCTCGCCGGGTTCATCATCGAAGTGTTCTATGGCATTCGACGCTCGGCCAGACCGAGACAGTAAGGGGATTTGCATGATTACAGGCGCACTCAAATCCAAAATCGACAGCATCTGGGACACGATGTGGTCTGGCGGCATCTCGAATCCGCTCTCGGTCATCGAGCAGCTCACCTACCTGCTCTTCATGAAGCGACTCGACGAACTACACACCCTTAAGGAGCGCAAGGCCGCGCGCACCGGCACACCTATCCAGGAGCTGGTCTTCGGCGCCGACCAGGACAGGCTGCGCTGGTCGCGTTTCAAGGACGCCGCCCCCGAGCAGCTGTTCGAGACGGTGCGAGACGGGGTGTTCCCCTTTATCAAGTCGCTCGGGCAGAAGGGCGGGGCCGACGGCGGCGAGGGGGGCTCGACATACAGCCACCACATGAAGGATGCCCTCTTCATGATGCCCACAGCCCGTGTGCTGGCCAACGTGGTCGACCAACTCGACGGCATCGACATGGCCGACAGCGACACCAAGGGCGACCTCTACGAGTACATGCTCAGCAAGATTGCCATCGCCGGACAGAACGGCCAGTTCCGCACGCCGCGCCACATCATCCGTCTGATGGTGGACATGACCGCCCCCATGCCCAACGACGTGATCTGCGACCCGGCCAGCGGCACGGCGGGCTTCCTCGTTGCCGCGTTTGAGCACCTGGTGGAGCTCCACAGCGACACCATCTACAAGGACGCCGCGGCGCGGCGCCACTTCAACGAGGGCACGTTCCACGGCTACGACTTCGACAACACCATGCTGCGCATCGGCAGCATGAACATGTTGCTGCACGGCGTGGAGAACCCAGACATCCGTTACAAGGACTCGCTGGCCCAGGCCGACGACGATGACGCCGAGAAGTACTCCCTGGTCCTCGCCAATCCGCCGTTTGCGGGAAGCCTCGACTATGAGTCCACCGCCAAGGATCTGCAGCAGATCGTCAAGACGAAGAAGACCGAGTTGCTGTTCCTCGCGCTCTTCCTCCGCCTGCTCCAGACAGGAGGACGCGCCGCCGTCATCGTGCCCGACGGCGTGCTCTTCGGATCGAGCAAGGCGCACAGGACCCTGCGCACGATCTTGGTCGAGGAGCAGAAGCTGGACGCCATCGTCTCCATGCCCTCCGGCGTCTTCAAACCCTACGCCGGGGTCTCCACCGCCATCCTGCTCTTCACCAAGACCAACTCCGGCGGTACGGACCACGTCTGGTTCTACGACATGCAGGCGGACGGCTACTCGCTGGACGACAAGCGCACGCCGCAGCCGGAGAAGAGCGACCTTGCCGACATTCTCGCCCGCTGGCAGAACCGCGAGGCGGAGCGCCAGCGGGCGCGGACGGACCAGAGTTTCCTCGTGCCCATGGCCGAGATCGCGGGCAACGACTACGACCTGTCCATCAACCGCTACAAGGAGGTGGAGTACGAGGCCGTGGAGTACGACCCGCCGAAGGTGATCCTTGGGCGGCTAGCGGCGTTGGAGGAGGACATCGCGAAAGGACGTAAGGAGTTGGAGGGGATGCTGGGATGAAGTGGAACATGATCTCAACGGGAGACATTGCTCTTCGCAAAGGTGGCTCTGTAGATCCCAAGAAGCACCAGGACGAAGTGTTCGAGCTTTATAGCATCCCCGCTTTCGATGCCGGTGCTCCTGAAGTAGTTGCTGGCTCTGCAATTGGCTCTTCAAAGAAAGCTGTCCAGCCGAACGACGTGATGATCTCGCGCATCGTTCCGCACATCCGTCGGGCATGTGTTGTTGGGCCAGCCAAGGGACATCGTCAGATCGCATCGGGCGAATGGATCATTTTCAGAGACGAGCGTATTTGGCCGAAATACTTGCGGTGGCTGTTGGTCGGAGATGTTTTTCACTCGGCTTTCATGCGGACAGTCTCGGGCGTTGGCGGGTCGCTGCTCAGGGCCAGACCTGCCGAGGTGTTCAAGATCCAGATCCCCTTTCCGCCCCTCGACGAGCAGAAGCGAATTGCGGGGATTCTGGATGCGGCGGACGCCTTGCGGGCGAAGCGCCGCGAGGCCCTCGCCCAGCTCGATATTCTCCTCCAATCCACATTCCTCGACATGTTCGGCGACCCTGTCACCAATCTCATGGGGTGGGAGGTGGTGAGGATCGAGGAGGTTGGCTCAGTGCAAGGAGGTTTGCAGGTCACATCAAAGCGACGGCCGCTCCCAATCGAGCGGCCCTACCTACGAGTTGCTAACGTCTTCCGCGGATATCTCGACCTTGACGAGATCAAGACGATCAGGCTGACGGAAGCGGAAGAGCGCCGGACTGCGATTGAGGATGAAGACATCCTCATTGTTGAAGGTCATGGTAACAGGGACGAGATCGGACGTTGCGCGCTTTGGGATGGATCCATTGAGCAGTGCGTTCACCAGAATCATCTAATCCGCCTTCGCTGCGATCGATCCAAGGTGATCCCGCTCTATGTTGAGAGCTACTTAAACTCACAAGGAGGTCGACGAGGACTAATCGGAACATCTAGGACTACGTCGGGGCTGAACACTATCTCCGTCTCAAAGGTAAAGGCGGCCACTATCGGGCTTCCGCCCCTCGATCTTCAACACCGCTTCTCCGCAATTGTCGAATCCGTGGAGCGGCAGAAGGCCCGCCAATGTGCCCACCTGGCCGAACTCGACACCCTTTTCGCCTCCCTGCAGTCCCGCGCCTTCCGCAGGGATCTCTGAGTCCCCGATGGAAGTCTCCGCAAACTTCGCGTTCCTCAAGCAGGAGTTCCCCCATGTGGCCGAGAGCGCGAGCCTTGCCGAGCACCACGTCTGCGGTGATCCGCGGGCCTCCTGCTTCCATGCCCGGCACGCGCTCGAACGGGTGGTTAAACGTGTCTACAGGATCGACAGGAGCCTGAGCCCGCCGACGGTCCAGCACCTCGACAACTACCTTCAGGAACCCGCCTTCCGCGAGCTCGTGTCCGAGGTCGTTTGGCAGAAGGCGGAGTACATCCGGCAGGCGGGCAACGTGGCGGTGCACGGCAACAAGACGCCAGCACCCGAGAAGGCGCTGAACGTCGTGCGCGAGCTTTATCATGTCCTCTACTGGGCGGGCCGCACCTATCTACGGAAGGGTGCGGAGAGCCTTCAGGGCAAGACCTTCGACGAATCACTCGTCCCGAAAGTGGAACCGGCAGCTGTGCCGGCCAGCGTCGAGGAACTGGACGCTCTGAAGGCGGAGCGGGACGCTGCCGAGGAGGCTCACAAGGAGCTAGGGAAGCTCTGAACAAGACGGGTGTAGTTTCATGGTATGAAACGACCGGGGAGTTGTGAGCGGGCCATGGAGCTTCAGATGAGTTTCGCGGAGCTGGAGTACGATTCGAAGAAGCGGCGGACGCGCCGGGAGATTTTCCTGGAGAAGATGGAGGGGCTGATTCCCTGGCAACAGCTGGAGGATCGGATCGAGCCGTTCTATCCGAAGGCTGGCCGTGGCCGCCGCCCCTATCCGCTTGGGGTGATGCTGCGGGTTCATTGTGTGCAGCTGTTCTACAACGTGAGCGATCCGGGCATGGAGGATCTGCTCTACGAGGTGGAGTCAGTGCGCCGCTTTGCGGGTCTGCGCCTGAGCGGTTCTTTGCCGGACGAGACGACGATCCTGAACTTCCGCCACCTGCTGGAGACGCAGGGCTTGGGGATGGGGTTGTTCGAGGAGATCAATACGCATCTGGCGTCTCTCGGGCATCGGTTGAAGACGGGGACGATCGTGGATGCGAGCATCATTGACGCGCCGTCGTCGACGAAGAACCGCAGGGGAGAACGGGATCCGGAGATGCACCAGACGAAGAAGGGAAACCAGTGGTACTTCGGGATGAAGGCGCATATCGGGGTGGACGCCGAATCGGGTCTGGCGCACAGCTTGGCGACGACGGCCGCCAACGCGGCGGACGTGACGCAGGCGTGCGTGCTGCTGCATGGTGACGAGACGGAGGCATGGGGCGACGCGGGCTACCAGGGTGTGGACAAGCGCCCGGAGAACAGGGGTTGCGACGTCGCCTGGCAGGTGGCGATGAAGCCGGGCAAGCGTCGCCTGCTCGATCGGGACGGCGCCGAGGCGGCGGCCGAGAAGCGCAAGGCATCGGTGCGGGCGAAGGTGGAGCATCCGTTCTTGTATGTGAAGCGGCGCTTCGGGTACGGTAAGGTGCGCTACCGGGGACTGGCGAAGAACACGCAGCGCATCGCGTTGCTGCTCGGGTTCTCGAATCTGCTCATCGCTGGCCGCTACGCGACCGGATAACGCGGGGCCCATGCGCCCATGGGCCCCGCGAGGGCGGGAGCCGGACACATCGAAGCGACTTCCTGACGGTTCGGACCGTTTCTCCGGCGCGCCAGCCAGCACTTCATCGCTCCGATAGGTCTTCGAACCGGATCTTCGAACCGCAACCGATCGCGTTCCTCCCAAGATGGGGGTTGTTCAGACCTTCCCTAGAGAGGGAGCTGGAGGCATTGCGTGTACGGCTCGCGGCGATCAAGTCGGAGAACGAAGCGGTCCCCGAGATCCACGACTGGAACGAGGACAAGACTCGCAAGCTCATCATCGATCTCGCGTTGAACCGAGCGGGGTGGTCGCTTGGTGGGCCACACGACCGGGAATACAAGGTCACGGGGATGCCCAATGCGCAGGGCGTGGGATACGCCGACTACGTCCTGTGGGGAGACGACGGCAAGCCGCTGGCGGTGGTGGAGGCGAAGAAGACCACCGTCGATCCGGAGGTCGGGCAGCAGCAAGCGAAACTCTACGCCGACTGCCTGGAGACGATGCATGGCCAGCGTCCGATCATCTTCTACACCAACGGGTACGAGACCCGCCTGTGGGATGACCTTGCCTACCCGCCACGTCCGGTCGCCGGGTTCTACAAGAAGGACGAGCTAGCGTCCCTGATCATCCGCCGAGCCCAGCGCGCCCCGCTCGATGTGTCACAGGTGAAGGACGACATCGTCGAGCGTTACTACCAGAAACGGGCCATCGGCAGCATCGGCGAGCAGTTCGCGCAGACGCGACGCAAGGCGCTTTTGGTGATGGCCACCGGCTCCGGCAAGACACGCACGACGATTGCACTGGTGGACCTGCTGCAGCGGGCGGGTTGGGTGAAGCGGGCGCTGTTCCTGGCCGACCGGGTGTCGCTTGTGAACCAGGCGATCGCTGCGTTCAAGGCGCACCTGCCGGAATCCAGCCCGGTGAATCTAGTGACCGAGAAGGACGAAGCGGGTCGGGTCTACGTCTCCACCTATCCGACGATGATGGGGCTGATCGACGAGACGAACGGCCACGAGGCGCGCTTCAGTGTCGGGCATTTCGATCTCGTGATCATTGACGAGGCACATCGGTCGGTGTACGAGAAGTACGGCGCGATCTTCCGCTACTTCGACTCCCTGCTTGTCGGCCTGACCGCGACCCCCAGCGACCACATCGACAGGAACACCTACACACTCTTCGATCTGGAGCCGGGCGTCCCGACCGACGCCTATGAGCTGGAGACCGCGGTGGCGGACAGCTTCCTCGTGCCGCCTCGTGTGCAACAGGTGGACTTGAAGTTCCCCCGCGAAGGCATCGACTACGACTCGCTCAGCGAAGAGGAGCAGGAACAGTGGGAGAGCCTAGACTGGGGCGACGATGTGGACGAGAACGGTCTGCCGGACAAGGTCAACGCCGCCGCCATCAACAGCTGGCTCTTCAACGAGGACACGGTGGACAAGGCGCTCCAGCATCTAATGGAGCATGGTCACCGGGTCGAAGGAGGTGACAGGCTCGCTAAGACGATCCTATTCGCACGTAACCACCAGCACGCGAAGTTTATCGAGGAGCGGTTCAACCACCACTATCCGCACTACAAGGGGCACTTCGCCCGCATCATCGACCACTACGCGAAGTATCCGCAGAGCTTACTCGATGATTTCTCGCAGAAGAACAAGACGCCCCACATCGCGATCTCGGTCGATATGCTCGACACCGGCATCGACGTGCCCGAGGTAGCGAACCTGGTCTTCTTCAAGCCTGTCTACTCGAAGATCAAGTTCTGGCAGATGATCGGACGCGGCACGCGACTCTGTCCGGAGCTGTTCGGTCCGGACGACGACAAGCAGGACTTCCACGTCTTTGATTTCTGCTTCAATTTTGACTTTTTCCGCGAGAATCCAGAGGGCATTGAGGGACGCGGCATCCTGCCGCTCGGCACCCGCCTGTTCCGCTCCCGCGTGCAGCTACTGGCGCACGCCCAGGCGTCGCCTGGCCTCGACCCGGATGGCGCGCTCGCGAAGTCACTGACCACGGACCTCCATGGCAAAGTTGCCGCGATGAACCGGGAGAACTTCGTCGTGCGGATGCATCTGGAGGCGGTGGATCGCTTTCGGGAGCTCGAGGCATGGGAGAAACTTGGCGAAGCAGATCAAGAGAAGTTGCAGCGTGAGATCGCCGGACTGCCCGGCGAGATCGAGACAGACGAGGTCGAGTCACGGCTGTTCGACCTCACAGTTGTACGCATGCAACTCGCACACGCGGAAGGCGACGCCGGGGACTTCGAGGAACTCCGCCAGCGGGTCGTGGGAATCGCCATGCTGCTGGAGGAGAAGAGTTCGATCCCCGCAGTGAAGGCCCAGCTCGAATACCTGGCCTCCATGCAGGAGCTTGATTTCTGGGAGGGGATCGACCTGAACGGTCTCGAGGAGCTGCGCTGCCGGCTGCGCGGGTTGGTGCCTTTCCTCGACAAGAAGAAGCGCAAGGTCGTCTACACCGACTTCCAGGACGATGTCATGGGCGTGCGGGATGGAACGCCCGTCCACATGCCGAAGATGACCGGCGCGCAGTACGAGAAGAAGGTCAAGGACTTCCTGCGGAATCACCTCGACCACATCGTGATCCATCGGTTGCGTAACAACCAGCCGCTGACCACGACCGACTTGCAGGGATTGGAGACGACCCTGGCCGAGATCGGCGAGGAGGACGGGCAGACGTTGTTCGCCGGGCTTCTGGCCCGCAGTGAGGCCCCGTCCCTCGCCCACTTCGTTCGGAGCCTCGTGGGCATGGATCGTGCCGCCGCGCAGGAGGCATTCTCGGGTTTTCTCTCCGACCGGAGCCTCACGCCACCGCAGATCCGTTTCATCGAGATGGTGATCGATCAGCTTGTTGCGCGCGGCGTTATGGAGGCGTCCGCGCTCTACGAGCCGCCCTTCAGTAACTTGCACGCCGGGGGTCCGGACGAGTTGTTCGTTGGCCAGGAAAACGTCATCGAGGGGATTTTCGACAGACTGAAGGCCGTCCATTCAAAGTTGATCGCGAAGACAGGGTGAGGAGAGAAGCCTAGCGGCTCGGGCCGGACGCGGATCAGCCCGTCGACTCCCGCGGCGTGAAAGCCTGGGACTCCAGCACCGGCCTGCTGCCCAGTCGCCAACGGCGCCCAAGTTGGGTGGCCATGCTGGGCGACCGATGGCCTGCCCATCGGCCCAGCTGCCTTCCCGCAGAGATCACTGGAACGGGACCCCACCGCCGTTGGCGGTGTCTCGTCCGGATCTCGTACTTGGTCGGAACTTTTGGGACCGTCCCTGCTCGTCTATTGTTGACACAGCATCAAGCACGCTCTTCAATGCACTGACATGGAGGTTCCAAGGCGCAGTTTCCAAGCGTCGTCGGACCAGTTGGTTCGGCGCACGCGTGTCGAGCGGGACGGAATCCGAGCACCATGCGAACGGCGACCGCAGGCTCCCTCCATGGACTTACGCCGGGGGGGCTCATCGAAGCTGTGATCGCTGATTCGGAGTCTGACCCCGCCGTAGCCACTACCGGGTTCACCGCGAAAGGTCTCAGCGTAAAGGCAGGTTGCCCTCTGGGCTCTCCCTTTTCAAGGGGAAGGAGAGACGAGTTGATAACGAAGCGGCTAGGGGCTGATCGCTCGGACGATGACCGGTGCGGTCTCGGGAACCGATGAAATCCGTTTCATTTTCCATCACACCGGTCAATCGCCTGCGGAGTGCCGCCGTAGAGGCCAGAACGCTCCTCGCCGAACGCCCCGACCCGTGGCCGGTGCGCGACGCCGACGACCTGATTCGTGTCTTCGACACGCTTTGGCTCACGGCGGGATTCGCGCTGCATGCCTATGATTTGGGCGGCAGTGCTAGAGGCATCATCTGGGCGGTGCCGGCCGATGCGCCGCTGGTTGCTCCGGGCGAATGGTCCAGGCTCGAAGACACATGGCTGCCTCAGCCGCCAGAGGCCGTCCCGCTCATGCAAACAATAGAAGGCGACGGGAGTCCCTGGTCCTACCTGTCCGCATCGATCCTGCGCCGCGAGGCGGCGGAATTCGGGGCGAGGTGGCCCGGCTTGGTCTGGACCGACCAGACGATTCTCTCCAAGCCCCCCCGGCAGACCGACGACCCGGATGTGTCGGACGACGAGCGGAAACCAACCGGCGACGCACCCGTCGGCAACTGGACGTGGCGCCGCGCCGCGCCTCGCATATGGGAGCCGACCTATGCCGAGAGGGGGACGACCAGGAAGATCGTCCTGCACATCCATAATCCGGTCTATGGAGACAAGATTTACAGAGCCACGGACACCTATCCCGCTGGTAGCTACGATTGCAAGACCAGGACCACGGTGTTGTGCACGGGCGAGGGGGGTATCGTCTACTGACCGATGTCCTCGCAAGTTACGGGCGATGAACGCGGCGGATCCTGAGCAAGCCCACGGCAGCTCCGGGATGCGGCTGAGAAGTGGAAGGAGACGCAGCGGCTCGCACGGGTGCGATTCCGATGAGAAGCCTACGACTTGTGCCGTACTGGAGCGTGCATGAGACGTTGGGGGTCGATGCACACAATGCACCCCTGAAGATGCGCACACGCCGGATTAACCTATCCCGTGCGGGCGCTTGGAGTTGCGTTCGCTGCCACCCGGCCGCCTGTGCCGCACTGGGCAGCACGGACGTGGAGGGGAGCGACCCCCCAGTCCGAGGGCCTGGTACGGGCTCGGGGCGAGGTGTGGATTCACACCCCGCCCCCGCCCGCCAAGGGGTCGCTCCCGGCCAGATATCCCTCCGGGAAGGGTTTTCAACGCCGCTGCCCGGCGGCGGATCACCCAGTTCGCCGACCGTCCAGCCGGTGTGTCGGCGCTACCGCGAAGGACCCGGGCGGGGAGCTGGGGACAGGGCCGACCGTGGGAGGCACGGCTCCAGCTACCGGGAACGGCGGGCCGTGAGTTGGTGTTCCGGGATCCCCGGCGACGTTGGTATTTCGGAAAGCCCCGGTTCCGTGAGTCGCCTCGATCTCTTCCCCGGCCCTGAGCCGGTCCAGATAGTCGGCCCAGGCCTGCATCATGTGTCTACGCTCGGGCAGGAACGCCGTCCGGTTGTAGGCCCGGCCGTTGGGGTCCCTGACCCGGTGGGCCAGCTGGTGCTCGATGAAGTCGGGCCGAAAGCCCAGCACCTCGTCCAAGATGGTGCGCGCCATCGCCCGGAAGCCATGCGGCGTCATCCGGTCCCGCCGGATGTCCAACGCCCGGAACGCGCCCCACAGTGTGGCGCGGCTCATCGGCCGCTCCCGGCTCGGATAGCGTACATTCGGGAAGACGTAGCGGCCGTGTCCGGTCAGGCTATGAACCTCGCGAAGGATCTCGACCGCCTGACGTGCCAGGGGCACCACATGCGGCGTGTCGGTCTTCGTCACCGTGTAGCGCCACTCTCCCCCGTTCAGGTCGATGTCGGGCCACTGGGCCTTGCGCAATTCTCCGGGGCGCACGGACACCAGCGGCGCCAGACGCAGGGCGCAGCGTACCGGAAGCGTTCCCACGTAGCCGTCCAACAGCCGGAGCAAGGGGCCGACTTCCTTCGGATCGGTGATCGCCGCGAAGTGCCTCCGCTTCACCGGAGGAAACGCCCCGCGCAGGTCCCACGACACGTCCCGCTCGGCCCGCCCCGTCGCCACCGCGTAGCGCAAGATCCGCCCACAGAGCTGAAGCGTGCGATGCGCCATGTCCAGGTGGCCGCGTTCCTCGATGCGGCGCAGCGCGGCCAGCAGCTCCGGCGCCGTGAGTTCCGCGACCGGATTCGCTCCGATCCACGGGAACACATCCTTTCCCAGATCGCATTCGATCCGCCAGACGTAGCGGGCGGACCAATTGGGCGAATGCTTCGCGAGCCATTCCGTGGCCACGGCCTCGAAGCTGTTGCTGGCCCACTGCCGCTTCGACTGCTTGCGTGCCTTCCGGTAGGCGCTCGGGTCGATCTCCCGGGCCAGAAGCTTGCGGGCCTCGTCCCTCCGCTCCCGCGCGAGCTTCAGCGAGACCTCGGGATAGATGCCCATCGAGATCCTTTTCTCCCTGTCGGCGAAACGGTACTTGAAGCGCCAGGCCTTGGTGCCGCGCGGGGCGATCTCGAGGTACAGGCCGCGGCTGTCGTAGAGCTTGCGCGACTTCTCGGTGGGCTTGGCCTTTCGGATGGCGGTATCGCTCAGCGGCATGTTGGGGCACCGGTTGAGGGATACGGTAGTCTGCCCCGGAATAGTGCCCCATAAAACTACCGGCTGTCAAGGGATGAAATGGAGCCTCTCTAGAGTATGGAAATCTCCTAACTCGTTGTATATCAGATGTTATTGGGCTTTCATGGAGCGCTACGGAACGTCAATAGATGCGTCGATCTAGCCGAGCGCTCCGTTCGGCGCGGCGAGGGGGACCCGGCCCTCACCGACGCGCTACGCAGAGACGCCGAGGGCGACTGGGAATGAAAGCGGAGACCGGGCGGGCGGCGGGCCGACGAGATCGACCCAACCGTGCGCGCACACCTCGCGGCGCGTCCGTCGAGACCCTGCCAGTCACCTGGCGGACGCAGGCCAAGGCGCTCCGCCGGTACGGGGGCGACACTCCGGCCGTCGCGCTCGAAAGCTGCGCGGCCGAGCTCGAGGCCACGCTCCGGGAGAGGGACGAGACCATCCTCTCGCTGACGGAGGCCGCCAGGGAGAGCGGCTACTCCGCTGACCATCTCGGCCGCCTCGTGCGCGACGGCAGGATCCCCAACACCGGAAGACCCGGCGCGCCCAGGATCGCTCGCAGCCACCTGCCACGGAAGACCCAGGCGCCAGCCACACCGCTACTGGTGGAAAAGCATCGCCGAGGCGAAGTTTCCAACGCGCAGATCGTGCAGTCCATCATCGAGGGAGGAATCGAATGATGGCACGCACGAAACCTATCCGGCGCTCCTACGGCGCCGGCGAATGGGGCCGGAACCGGGTACGGGTCTTTCCCGATCCCAAGACCGGCCTGTTCCAGATCGAGTGGCGCGACAACGGGCGCAGGCTCACAAGGTCGCTGAAGCACCGCGACTGGAGACGGGCGAAGCGGCAGGCGGACGAGTTCGCCGCTGGCTACCTCGGGCCGGAGCTCCACCGCAAGGCGGACGCCGAGTCCGAGCCGCTCACCCTGGAGCGGCTTTTTGACATCTACGGTGAAGAGGTGACGCCGGCCAAGGTGGAGCGGGTCCGGCACCGGGACAGGACCGCGACGAGGATGTTTCTCGACTTCCTCGGCCGGGACCGAAGACCGGAAACGCTGTCGCAGCGCGACTGGGACCGCTTCATCCGGGAGCGGCGCTCGGGCAGGGTCGGGCCGAGCGGCAAGCCGGTGGCCAACCGGATGATCGAATCCGACTTGAAGTTCCTGCTCGCGGTCCTCAACTGGGCCGTCAAGTCCAAGGACGAGCAAGGCCGCCCGCTCTTGGAAGCGAATCCCTTGAGAGGCCTGAAGACACCCAAGGAGAAGAACCCAACCCGGGTCGTCCTTTCCGACGAGGAATACCGGGCACTACTCCAAGTGTCCCGACGAGTCGACTGGCGGTTCCAGGTCGCGCTTGTGCTCGCGCACGAGACGGGGCACCGCATCGGCGCCATCCGCCAGCTTCGGTGGTCCGACATCGACTTCGAAGAAAGAGTGGTGCTGTGGCGCGCCGAGCACGAGAAGACCGGGTTCGAACACCGGACGCCGGTCACCGCCGAGGCGCTCGCCGCCTTGGAAGAGGCACGGCAAATCAACCCCGGGAACGGGGACGCGCCGGTCCTGCCCGCGCCTTGGGATCCCTCGACGAGCTTCAGCCGCGCGCGGGCCTATGTCTGGTGGAACAGGGCCGAGCGGCTCGCGGGACTGAAGCGCATGCGAGGAAGAGGCTGGCACTCGCTCAGGCGGAAGTTTGCTTGCGATCTCATGGACCTGCCGCTCAAGGTGCTCTGCGAACTCGGCGGCTGGAAGGAGGCCCAGACCGTGCTCCGGTGCTACCAGCAGGCCGACGAGGTACAACTCAGGAAGGCTCTGGAGAGCCGACGCAGAGTTCGCGCCTGAGGTCAATCAGCGGGAATCAATCGGCGGGAATCCGGTCCGGTATGCCCGTAAGTTCAATTAACCCAATCAGATACGAATCTGCCAGCTTCTGCCGCCTCGACCTTGGTCCAGTAGACATCGGGGTCGTCGACCTCGTTCAGGAACCGCTCCTGGAGCTTCACATCGGCCCACGAATAGAAGAGGAAGCAGTCGCTATCCAGACCGTCCCTACCTGCACGGCCCATCTCCTGATACCAGGACTCCACGTCCTTGGGCATGTCCCGATGGATGATGAAGCGCACATTCGACTTGTCGATCCCCATGCCGAAGGCGATGGTCGCGACGATCACGTCGGCGGCGTCCCTCGCAAAAGCATCCTGGTTTACCGCCCGATCCGCAGCCTCCATGCCGGCGTGATACGGCAACGCCCGCACCCCCTGATCACAGAGGAAGTCGGCCATCTGATCGACCGCTTTCCGCGAGGCGCAATACAGGATGCCGCTCTGCCCGGGCCGCGCCTGGATCAGCCCTGCGATCTCACGGCGAGTGGGTCCGGTGCCCTTCTTCCGGCAGTAGATCTTCAAGTTGGGGCGGAAGAACGAGCCCTTGAAGCCCGCGGGCTTGTTCATCTCGAGTTGCCGGATGATGTCGCGGGCCACGGCGTTCGTGGCGGTCGCGGTGAGCGCTAGCACGGGCACGCCCGGGAGTTCCTCCCGAAGCCGCTGCAGCCGCCGGTACGACGGCCGGAAGTCGTGGCCCCACTGGCTGATGCAGTGGGCCTCGTCCACCACGAGCAGCGATAGCGGCCAGTTTCCGGCCTCGCGGCTCAGGCGGCCGTCGAGCCCCTCCGGGGCCAGATAGACGAGCTCGTACTCTCCCGCTCTGAGCGCCTGAAGCCTCCGCTCCCGCTCGCCCGGATCCAGCGACGAGTTGATCGCAGCAGCCCGAAAGCCCAGCTCGTTGAGGGCGTCGACCTGGTCCTTCATGAGTGAGATGAGCGGAGACACCACGAGCACGGTGCCGTCCAGCAAGCGGGCCGGCACTTGAAACGTCAGGGATTTCCCCGCCCCCGTGGGCATCAGCGCGATGCAGTCGCGGCCCTGGACCACGGCTTCGATGACCTCTAGCTGGCCCGGGCGGAAGTCCTCGTAGCCGAATACGTCGCGAAGAATGTCGCGGGGCGTGCCGAGCGGCGTGACTGTCGGGTCGGGGGCGATCGGAGGATCCAAGTCCGGGTCCGGGTACCGAGTGCGAGCCCCAAGGTACACGAATGTGTGGGGCGAGGAGAGGGGAGGGTGGGTCGCGTGGCTGGTGGGTCGTGCGACTGGCCCCGTTCTCTATCGCCCTGGCTTCCGGGCAACCCAGATGAGGTGCCGGGCACCCTTCCCACCGTGCGCCCGTACGGGGACCTCGTCTACCTTGAAACCGGCCTTAGCAAGGCGTTTGGCAAAAGCACGGTCCGAACCCGCCGACCACACCGCAAGCACGCCCTTGGGCCGGAGCGCGCGGTAGGACACGTTCAGTCCGGCCTTCGAATAGAGCCAATCGTTGCTCCTTTGGGTCAAGCCCTCCGGGCCGTTGTCGACATCCAACAATATGGCGTCGAACGACGGCCCTCCCGCCCTCAGAACGAGAGAAACGTCGACCTCCTGCACGGTGACCCGTTCATCCCGGAGAGGATTACCGGCGTGCTCGCCGAGAGGGCCCCGGTTCCACTCGACCACCCCCGGAACCAGCTCGACCACCACCACTTCGGCGTCGTGTCCGAGGTGGCGCAGGGCGGAAGCCAGCGTGAAACCCATGCCCAGACCGCCGATCAGCACGCGGGGCCGCTCTCGACCGGCGATTTCGGTGCACGCGATCTCGGCCAGCGCATCCGCGGACCCGTGGGTTCGAGTGCTCATGAGGTCCTGACCGCCCACGACTTTGATCACGAAGTCTTTGCCGTGCCGGTAGAGGCCGAGCTCGCCACCGCTGTTTGGTATCGGTGCGGTATCGAGCAAGGTCACGCGGGTGTTGGACATGTCAGGGCGAGCCCGGCTCAGGAGGATGGACGGCTTCGCTTTGCGCCACTGCAGATAATAACCGGATTGGGGAAGCCGCCCCCACCCATCCTCGAGGCGTGAGCGGGCCCCTGGACCGACGTCTGAGCTTCCTCCATCTTGCCGAACGGGCTCTGCTGCGGCGGGTCCCCATCCTACGAGCCCTCGAACCAACAGAGTGCCCATTGGCCAATCTTAGTCCGTCCGAGACTGAAGGCTCTCTGAGCAGGCGTGCCTGGATTTCCCGCGTGTTGGTGGAGTCGGTGCTCGTGGTCGGGAGCATTCTTCTGGCCCTCGCGCTCGACGAGTGGAACGAGGGTCAGGATTACCAGGACCTGGCGACCCTCTCGCTGCTCAACTTCGAGCGGGAAATCCAACAGAACCGTCTCCGTCTGGAAGACGTGACCCCGTTCCATGTCGGACTCCGGGACGTCCTGGCCAATATGGACATCGATGATGCGGCCGTGCCTGCGACTACAATTCGAAACATCCTAGAGGGTTTTCAACCTGCCCTCCTGGTCAGTACGGCGTGGGAAACGGCGGTCGCTACCGGTGCCTTGGGATACATGGACTACGAGGTCGTTGCCGGGCTCTCCCGTACCTACAACCTGCAGGAGCGGCTCGCCACCCTGAGCCGGTCCGGGATGAATGACCTTCTCATGGGGGGGTTCCGAAGCGGGGAAACCGACTTGCTGATCTACACGGCCAACCGCTACGTGCGGGAGTTGACCGAGGCGGAGCAAGGGCTGCAGGTGGTCTACGATCTAGTGTTGGGCCTCATTGCGGAAAACCTCGGAGAGCGCCCAGATACGACGGCGGTCGTCGACTCGCCCTAGCGTAGCGTCGACTCACCCTGGTGTGGTGTCGCAGAAGTGTCACGCCGCCCCAGAAGGTTCGCGCCTCAGTTCAGCGGATAACCCTCATCCCCAGGCAACATTCCGTCGATACGAACGACCTTGAGGTCGGGGCCCACCTCCGACACCGGCACGAAACCGATGGATCCCGGAATGACCGTGACCAGATCACGGAGCATGTCCGTGCTGAACACGATCTTGGGTCCCGATGCCACCTCGCTACGAAACATCTTGCCGATCCAATACTGTCGGTAGCGGTCCTCGCTCATGCCATAAATCTCGGTCAAAATCAGGTCGCGCTCGGGCGTGATCGCGGCCCTCACGAGGAGCGTGATCCGGGAGCGATCCCCCCAATGCTGGCGCTCTGCCAAAAAAATGCTCCTGAGCTGGTCGAGCGTCAGATTGTCATCGTCGATGGCGACCTCTGGATGGACCACGATGGCCACAGCTTCCCCCCCCTCGGTCTGTGCATCGACCGTGGAAACCATCGGACCCGCCACCCCGATCATGACGAGAGCCAGGCCAGTCGTCCGCACCATATTCACCCCCTTCAAGAGCCCGACATGACGAAGCTGGCTTGCGCGTAGAGGCTATTGGTGGTTTCCAGTCCCTCGAACTGTTCGTAGCGATACTCCAACCGTAGGGCCAGGAAGACCCCAGGATCATAACGGACTCCAACCACGACCCCGTCGTAGTTCAAGCCCAGGGGCTCGAAAACGTCGTCGCCCGACGGTACGACGACCTGCTCGACCCTGGCGTAGGGTTTTAGCGAACTGAAAGCGCCCTGCAGCCGGTACCCGAACTGGACGTAATACCCATCCGAGCCCGCGAAGTCTCCGGAGCCGGTCACGGGATCATGGGTCACGTGGGCGTATTCGGCGAGGATTTCGGGAGCGTCCCGGTCCAAGACCGCGTGTACCGCGTAGATCCGTTCGTTGGCCCTGCTCAGGTCGGGCGCCAGCAGTCGGTCACTGTAAAAAGTCGCGCCGACCTCGAGGCCGACGATCGAGATGGGCCGCGACCGCACCCGCGCCACCCACGCACGTCGGTCGTTGACGTCGCCGGCGTCCCCGGCACGCGCGATGTTCGAGGCCCTCCCGTTGCCGATTCCCACGCTATAGCCGAGCCCCAGCGGGGAGGTGGGTAATCCGCCTTCGGCGATGAGGCCGACGAAGTGCGTCGGCATGAAGCGGCTCCCGAACTTGATCATCTCGGGCCGCGCGACCGACGTCTGCAGCCAGGATCCATGGTGGAACGCCGTGTTCCAATAACCTACCGGGGTGTGGAACCGACCTGCGGAGATCTTGAATTCATCGGCGAAATCGAATCGTACATTGGCACGCTCGACCTCGATCGAATATTTGTCGTCCTTGGCCGTGAGCGAGACCTCACCGAAAAACGTGAACCGCTCGTCGAGGTCGGCAATCACATGGCCGACCATCTGCCCCATTCGGAATCCCTCCTTTCGGTCCAACTCGGTGACCAGGTAGTTGAAATCACCGAAGCCCAGGGCCCGGATGCGGGAATCGTCGGGTGCCTGACCCGTGAGCCCAACGGCGGGTGAAAGGACTACGGCGAGTATTGCTAACCAGGATCCACGCATTACTTAGGGTCTCAGCACCTGTCGATGTAGTTATGTATTCAGAGCCGTCGCGACCCATGGTACAACTCCGAGGGGGGCTCGGCCAACGGGCCAGCCCGCACGGGATGCGGCAAAGTTCTCAATCGGCAAAACGGACTACCCTCCAACGCCGCTTCCCCTCCCAATCGACCCATCCCCTGTCCTTACTGTCACGCTTCCCGATAAACCGCGTGTGATTGAACTGTGGGCGAGGGACGTTATAGGGAACGCCGAAGAGGAATTTCGCGCCCCGTGCCACTCCGTGCGAGCTCACCCCGAGGCCCTGATACCTCAAGGGTTCGGGGAATACGTAACGTCCCAGTTCGGTCCACTTGTGCCCGTCGACCGAGCCCCAAGCCCGGGCTCGGTGCCCCGCTTGACTGATGCTGAGCTTGACGAACATGAGTGTGTCCGCGTCGAATAGCCTCTCGGGACCCAGTTGTTTCTCCTCGCTGATCGTAGTCCCCTGGGCCGCTACGCGGTACTGTATCCGGATCCCATGGTGCTCCCCCACGCGGAATACTCCAAAGTATGGGGCACTCCTGGCGAGAGAAGATCGGGCCATCAGGCCGTCCTTGACCCAATCCTCAACCTTGGAGTTCGGACCGGAGACGTAGAACGTATACTGGTTGTCTACGTGATCTGAGCAGTCCCTGTAATGGTATAGAAAGCTGTCGCGTTTACCCCAGATATCTCCCGAACGCGCCCACACACCGCACACCTCGCCCGCCTCCGTGATGGATGGCGTATAGCCCTGCAAGGCTTGGAAGGGGAAGCCTGTGCTTCGACGGGTCCTCGACCACGGGTCCACACGAGTGTTCACGTGATCAGTCGCGATATGGTGGCAGTCGTAGTCGACAGCGGATCGCCATCGCTCCCTATCGTCGACGTAGTATGTGCGAGAGATCAGGCCGGCCTTATGAACCTTCTTCGCGAAGCGGACGTTCTTGCCGTTCATATTGTAGAAGACGATGTGCCTCTCCCCCGGGACGTCGCTGGCGTTCGAAACGGCGGCCGACAGGAAGGCCACGCGTCCGTTCGCTTTAGCGGCGGTGGTGTACGTGGTCAGGTTATTCTCTCCCCCGGTGAGCACGAAGAGGAATCTCCCCCTTAGCTCCTCCAGCGTTGGCCAACCCTGGGCGGCCACGGCCTCCTGAAGCGAACCCGCTCCAGGCTCCCGAGCCAGCAGGTCCTGCGGCCGGTAGATGTGGTCTTCGCCGAGGGCGTTAGTGAGAAGCCCATCGAGTACGGCGGCTGACTGCGAAGCAGACGCTCTCTTATGAAAGCGGTCCTTGATGTCGAGGAAGACCGTGATCACCTCGTGGCGCGGTATGGCTCGCTGAATCCCGTTGCAGATCTGTAGGAATCCGCTAAACCGGTCCACCGTGGTGTCAGGGTCGATCCCCGCCACATGGTAGATGTACCAGTCCTTCTTCAGGGCACCCCGGAATGGCTTACCGCGGTGAAGGTCGATCTCGAGCGACCGAATTCTCCAATAGACCACCTGGTCGTAGATACCCTCGGATCGCTGAAAGGTATTGTGACTCGACGTCTGTCGGACCCCGTTGTAACGCACATCTGCGTATGCCATGGAAACAGGATAGCAGACTCCCAGACCTCGGTCGATCCAAGAGAGCCCGGTATTCCGTCAGGGTCCCATGTCCCGCCCTTCATTGCGCGACCTCCTGCGCGAACTCACTTTAGTCCTTTCTCGACACAGCACCGAAACGGTGTATCAAAGCCCCATCTTGAAAGGAGGGCCACCATGTCACTTTCCGATCGCTCGATACGTGTAATTCCCTTCGCCGTGGCCCTGACGCTACTCGTGGGATGCGGCGGGCCAGCTGAAGATGAAATGGCCATGGCGTCGTCGGCAGACATGCCATCACCGACCGCCATTTCATCTGGCTTCATGCTCCCGCCAAGCGGCACCACCGGCACGCCGGCGGATAACGTCACGGACCCGGCACTGAGAATGCTCCCGAACCCCAATCCGATGGTGATCACCCACTGGGGCAAGCTGCCCGATGGTCGCGAATGGGGGTCGACCGCCGGTGCCGATATCGGACCTGACGGGCACGTTTGGGCCTATGACCGCTGCGGATCGGGCTCGGCGGGTGGACCCGGTATCAACTGCGACAACAACCCCGTGGACCCGATCGTCAAGTACCACAAGGATACCGGCGAGTTGCTGGCCGCCTTCGGCGCCGGATTGTTCGTCACTCCCCACGGCATCCACGTGGCCGACGACGGCAACGTCTGGGTGACGGACTTCGCGGGGAACGAGGCAGGCACGAAGGGTCACCAGGTGATCAAGTTCAGCCCGGACGGCGAGGTCCTGATGCGGCTCGGTGAGGCGGGTGTGCCAGGAAGTGGCCCCGGCCAGCTCAACCAGCCGAACGATGTGATCACGACGCCGGAGGGCATCATCTTCGTCGCGGACGGGCACAACGGGCAGGGTGCGGACCCGGCGCCGGGCTCCACCGGACGGATCCTGAAGTACACGGCCGACGGCGACTTCATCATGGAATGGGGCGAGATCGGGATCGGTCCTGGCGAGTTCAGGACGCCCCATGCCTTGGAGCTCGACTCTCGGGGCCGCCTATTTGTGGCCGACCGTGGCAACCACCGGATCCAGATCTTCGACCAGGACGGGAACTACCTCGACTCGTACTACCAGTTCAGCCGGATCAGCGGCCTCTTCATGACCGAGGACGACATGCTGTACGCCATCGACTCCGAAACGAGAGATACGAACCACCCGGGTTGGAGCACCGGCATCCGGATCGGGAGCGCAGACGCTGACGTGGTGACCGCGTTCATCCCGGGGCATGCCTATCAGGACCGCCCCTGGAACACTGCCGGGGAAGGGGTAGCGGTCGACGCCGACGGCAACGTGTATGGGGCGGAGGGACCCGGGTCGCGGCCTGCAGTTGATGGGGGGCTTACGAAGTACGTCAGGCAGTAGGCGCTGGGTCGGCGTCTTTCGTTCCGTACGTATATCTGCGATGCAAAGATACGTACGCTGCCGTGACTCGTATTACGGGAACGAACGTTAGATGAGCCGCCTGCCCATCGTCGGAGTGATGGGGTCGGGTAGCCGACCCTATCTGGAGCGCGCCTCAGCTTTGGGCGGCTGGTTGGCGGAGTGTGGAGTTCATCTGCTGACCGGCGGTGGAGGCGGTGTAATGGCGGCAGTAAGTCAGTCGTTTTACGACACGCCCAACCGTCGGGGGCTGGTGATCGGTATTCTTCCCTGCGATGAGTCGCTGGAAAAACCAAAGGACGGATATACAAACGAATGGGTCGAGATTCCGGTCCTGACCCATCTTCCCTTGAGTGGTGAACGTGGCACCGAACCCATGTCGCGCAACCATATCAACGTACTTACCTCCGACGTAATCGTGGCTCTACCTGGAGATGCGGGAACCGGTAGCGAGGTCAGGCTGGCGGTCAGATACGAGCGACCGATCATAGCTTTCGTCGAATCAGATCAGGAGATCCCGGGGTTGCCGAAGAGTGTTTCAATCTCTAACAGCTTGGCGGGGGTGCGGACGTTCGTTATGACCCAACTGGAAGGCTGTTAATAACACAATGACACCAAGACGAGACCTATGACGAAGGTCGTTCCAAAACGGGTGACCGCCGAGATTGAGGGGGACTTTGTCGTGTTCCTTATCGGCTTGCGAATCAACAAGCCCTGCCCCTCTCTGCCAACGTACGTGAGACACGGAGCACGCAAAGAATTAGAGTAGGGCGAAGGCAGAGAAACCGAACATGTTGGGACTGCGAGAGAGAATGGAAGAGAATGGTAGTGCCCCTGGAACCGGGGAGGCCAAGCGAAGCGCGGCAGCTCCTGCGGACCCGGAGGTAGTAGATAGGCCGCTACGGCGGCGGTTCAGTCCGTCGTACAAGCTGCGGATCGTCGAAGAAGCGGACCGGTGCACCGAGCCCGGCGAGGTGGGTCAAGTCCTGCGGCGAGAGGGCCTGTACTCGTCGCACCTGACGACGTGGCGCAAGGCGGCGCATAGCGGGTCGCTGAAGGCCCTGTCGAAGAAACGCGGCCGCAAGCCGGAGCGAAATCCGCTGGATGAGAAGGTACGCAAGCTGGAGCGGCGAAACGCACGGCTCGAGAATGAGCTCAGGAAGGCACACCTGATCATCGACGTGCAGGGAAAAGTTGCGGGGCTGCTGGGGATAAGCCTCGACGACGGGACAAACTCTTGAAGGCGGCCGATGAGCTGGCTAAGCACGTCGGTGTAAAACCGGCGTGCGCGGCCCTCGAGGTCTCCCGATCGACGTTGTACCGTCGTCGAGGCCCATCAACCGGGCAACAGCAGCCCCGCCCGACGCCCGCCCGGGCATTGAGCGAGACGGAACGAGGCGAGGTCTTCGACACGCTGTGTTCGGAGCGGTTCGTGGACCGCTCACCCGCCGAGGTGGTGGCCACGCTGCTCGACGAAGAGGTCTACCTGTGCAGCGAACGCACGATGTATCGTGTTCTGGCCTCCGAGGTGCCGGTTCAGGAACGCCGGGCGCAGCGCACCCATCCCGAGTACAAGAAGCCCGAGTTGATGGCCACGGCGCCGAACCAGGTGTGGTCCTGGGATATCACGCGGCTGCTCGGGCCGAAGAAGTGGAGCTATTACTACCTCTACGTCATCATGGACATCTACAGCCGCTACGTCGTGGGCTGGATGGTGGCGGACCGGGAGAACTCGGCCCTGGCCGGCCGGTTGATCCAGCAGAGCTGCCTGAAGCATGGCGTCCAGCCCCGGGTCCTGACCCTGCACTCGGATCGGGGAGCTCCAATGACGAGCCAATGCACCGCTCAACTTCTCGCTGACCTCGGCGTGACCCGCTCGTTGAGCCGGCCTCAGGTGTCGGATGACAACCCGTTTTCCGAGGCTCAGTTCAAAACCTTGAAGTACCATCCCTCGTTTCCCGGACGGTTCGGGGATCAGGGCCAAGCCAAGACGTTCTGTCGATCGTTCTTCCGCTGGTACAATGCCGAGCACCGCCATGGCGGCATCTCGATGCTAACCCCCGAGCAGGTCCACTTCGGAAACGCCGATCAGGTCATTGCCGGCAGGAAATCCGTGCTCCGCGAAGCATGGGCCGCTCATCCCGAACGCTTCGTCAGAGGTGTGCCGAAGCCCAAACCGCTCCCGGAGGCCGTCTTCATCAATCCTCCCATCCCTTCCCTCACCACACAGGACATTGCTCTCTAATTAATCCCGTAGAGTGTCCCATTGTCGTTGACAGGTTCCGAAGTACCATCCCTCGTTTCCCGGACGGTTCGGGGATCAGGGCCAAGCCAAGACGTTCTGTCGATCGTTCTTCCGCTGGTACAATGCCGAGCACCGCCATGGCGGCATCTCGATGCTAACCCCCGAGCAGGTCCACTTCGGGAACGCCGATCAGGTCATTGCCGGCAGGAAATCCGTGCTCCGCGAAGCATGGGCCGCTCATCCCGAACGCTTCGTCAGAGGTGTGCCGAAGCCCAAACCGCTCCCGGAGGCCGTCTTCATCAATCCTCCCATCCCTTCCCTCACCACACAGGACATTGCTCTCTAATTAATCCCGTAGAGTGTCCCATTGTCGTTGACAGGTTCCGGTCCGGGTTCCTCGGCCACATCATGAGCTTTGGCGTGATCGTGCAGTATTGGCGGTCATTGGACCAGTTGGAGGCGTACGCCCGGAACGCCGATCAACTACACTGGCCCGCTTGGGTCGATTTCAATAAACGAGTCGGAGGGAGTCGGGGAGACGTGGGCATCTGGCACGAGACCTACAGAGTCCGCGCCGGCGAGTACGAGTGTGTGTACAGTGGGATGCCACCCTTCGGTCTAGCGAGAGCCAGCTCGACGACTGACGCCACTGGGCACCTCGAGTCAGCTCGGGGTCGGATAGAGAGTAGCTGAGCGGCTCGCCCCACTTCTTCGCCAGGCTTCTAATGAGTGTTCTATGAATCAACCGAAAACGAAGGTATATCGCCACGAACTGCTCCCGACGCACTTTCTGGAACGCGCCGGCGAAGCTTATGCGGACCGCATCGCCGTCGTGGACGGTGAGGTCGAATACACCTGGCGGGACTTCCGCGCCCGCGCCAGGCGTTTTGCGTCCGCGCTCCAAGCTCAAGGACTCGAGAAGGGCGATAGGATCGCGTTTCTTGCGTTGAACTCGGAACCTCTGCTCCTCGCCCATTTTGGTGTGCCGCTCGCCGGCGGAATACTCGTGAGCGTCAACACGCGTCTGTCGGCTGACGAAATCGGCTACATCATCGGACAATCGGGATCGACGAAGGTGTTCTACAGTCCCGAACTCCGTGACCAGATCCCGAACACACTGTCCGGCGTCGAGCTGCTCAATACACAAGACGAACTTGAGGATCTATTGTCCCAGGGGGCGGACGACGCGGTGCCCACAGACGGGTTTCACGAGGACGAGACGATCTCGATCAACTACACGTCTGGGACCACGGGCCGACCGAAGGGTGTCATGTATCATCATCGCGGCGCGTACCTGAATGCGCTGGCGATGGTCCTCGACCAGCGTCTTACCGCGGACAGCGTGTATCTCTGGACGTTGCCCATGTTCCACTGCAACGGGTGGACGTTCACATGGGGGGTCGCTGCGGTTGGCGCAACGAGCATCTGCATTCCTCGGATCGATCCGGCGGACGTGTGGCGACGGTTCGATGAGGGTGTCACGCACTTCTGCGCCGCACCCACGGTGCTCACCATGCTGGTCAACGATCCGGCCGCACACCGACTCGAGCGACCGGTCCGTTTGTTCACGGCCGGTGCGCCACCGTCGCCTACGATCATCTCACAGATGGCCGCACTCAACTTCGAGCTCGAGCATACGTACGGCCTGACGGAGACCTACGGTCCGTGTACGATCAACGTTGCGCCACCGAGTCTGGAAGATCAGCCCGAAGAGAAGCGGTCGCGTCACAAGGCGCGACAGGGGTTCTTAAATGTCTTGGGTGGGGAGATGAGCGTCGTCGACAGCGAGATGCAGCCTGTCCCGGCCGATGGCGAAACCATGGGTGAGGTTGTCATGCGCGGCAACATCGTCATGAAGGGCTACTTCGACGATGTGAAAGCCACGGAGAAGGGGTTCGCAGGCGGGTGGTTCCATAGCGGCGACATCGCCGTGTGTCATCCCGATGGTTCCATTGAGCTCCGCGACCGGATGAAGGACATCATCATCTCGGGTGGTGAGAACATCAGCACGGTCGAAGTAGAACAGGCGGTGGTGTCACATCCCGCCGTGATGGAGTGTGCCGTCGTTCCGATCCCGCACGAAAAGTGGGGCGAAGTACCGAAGGCCTTCGTCACCCTGAAGCCAAATCAGGAAGCCTCGGAGGACGAAATCATCGAACATTGCCGCGGCAAGCTCGCGGGGTTCAAGGTGCCCAAGGCGATCGAGTTCGGTGAGCTGCCCAAGACGTCGACTGGAAAGATTCAGAAGTTCCTGCTGCGCAATCGCGAGTGGGAGGAGCACGGCGGCCGCATCAATTGATGAGCCCACCTGGCGGCAACCCGCTCGGAACACGAGTGGGGATGGCTTTGTGAGCCGTCCATAGAGGGCACCTGACGAGCGATGCAAGACATGACCGAGGGCCCCATCCCGGGCCACATCATGCGGATGGCCGTGCCGATCGCGGTTGGCATGATCTTTCAGACCCTCTACGTGCTGGTCGACCTCTACTTCGTGGCCCAGATCGGCGATGCTGCCATCGCCGGAGTGGGAGCCGCGGGTAATGTGCAGTTCCTCGTGATGGCCATCACCCAGATCCTGGGTGTGGGGACGATGGCGCTCATTGCTCAGGCGAGTGGGAGGAAGGACCGGGAGGACGCGAACCTCATCTTCAACCAGAGCCTGGTGCTCGCTGCGCTGTGCGCCGCCATCACGTTGGTCGCCGGATACGGCCTGGGCGGATTGTACGTGCGCACTCTCGGTGCGGACGCCGAGACGGTGATGGCAGGAACCACGTACCTCTACTGGGTCCTACCGGGCCTGGGCCTCCAGTTCGCACTGATCTCGATGGGGTCGGCGCTCCGAGGGACCGGAATCGTCAACCCGACGATCATCGTTCAGGTGCTGACGGTCGTGTTGAACGCAATCCTCTCTCCGATCATGATCACGGGCTGGGGCACGGGCCGGCCGCTAGGGGTTGTGGGCGCGGGCCTCTCGACAACGATCTCGATCGCTGTCGCTGTTGTCTTGATGACACTTTACTTCAAGCGCCTCGAGCGATACGTCATGTTCGATGCAAGCATGGTCCGGCCGCGCACCTCCGCCTGGAAACGAATCCTCACCGTGGGGCTGCCGCCGGGAGGCGAATTTGCGCTCATGTTCGTATACATGGGCATCATCTATTGGGCCATCCAGGACTTCGGATCGGAGGCCCAAGCGGGCTTCGGAGTCGGCTCCCGCGTCATGCAAGCGATCTTCCTCCCCGCCATGGCCATCGCCTTCGCAACCGCCCCGGTCGCGGGGCAGAACGTGGGTGCCGGCAAGGCCGACAGGGTGCGGGAGACCTTTCGCACGTCCGTGGTCACGCTCAGCGTGATCATGCTTCTGCTGACGCTATTGTGTCAGCTACGCCCCGGCATATTCATCGCCTTCTTCACCGACGACCGGGCGGTCATCGACACGGGTGCCGAGTTCCTGCGGATCATCTCGTGGAACTTCGTCGCGATGGGAGTCGTCTTCACTTGCTCCGGCATGTTCCAGGCCCTCGGAAACACGGTCCCTGCCCTTCTCGCGAGTGCCACGCGACTCGTGACCTTCGTCATCCCCGCAATTTGGCTTTCCGGCCAGAGTTGGTTCGAGCTCCGCCACCTCTGGTGGGTCTCGGTGGCAACCCTTGCTCTTCAGGCTGTAATCGCTCGGTGGATGTTGTCGGGGGAGATGCGGCGGAAGCTGACGGACGAACCCGCCGTCGTGACGGTCAGCGAGGCTCAGTTCGTAGGATGACCGAGCAGCGACGGACTGAGGTCCGGCGCAGGAACGGACTCTTTGCGTAGGTGACCCATTGTCCGAGGATCTTCGCGAACATATATTAAACCTATAAGTTTACTATTGGAGCATCACGTGGTCACATTTTCGGACGCAACGTTAGACCGAACCTTCGCCGCTTTGGCGCACCCGACTCGCCGTGCGATTCTCACTCGGCTTGCCACCCGGGGGAGCGCATCGGTGAGCGATCTGGCGGAGCCGTTCGACGTTTCTCTCATGGCTATCTCGAAGCATCTGAAGGTCATGGGGGAGGCGGGCCTGATTCGGCGCGAGAAAGATGGCCGCGTGCGCCGATGCTCCTTCGACCCCGGCTCCATTGAGGTAGCGAGTGACTGGATCGAAGAACATCGCAAGTTCTGGACGCAGCAGTTGGACTCGCTGGCGGCCTTCCTGGAGAGTCCCCGAAAGAGAGCAAGCGAGTCGTTACCTATCAAAAAAGGAGAACCCCAATGAGTGTCGACACCATGAATTCCCTACGCATCAGTCGCTTGATTCAGGCCGATCAACAGGCGGTCTGGGACGCTTGGACGCAGGCGGACCTGATGCGGCAGTGGTCGTGCCCCGAGCCGGGCGGGGTCCAGGACGTCGCGAGCGACTTCCGGGTGGGCGGCGCCTTCACGATTGCGATGCGGGTCGGCGACAATGACCATACGGCGATCGGCACGTACAAGGAGATCGATGCGCCGAATCGTCTGGTGTACACATGGGATTGGAAGGAAGAGGACAATCGTATGGGTGAGACACTCGTCACCGTGGAGTTCGAGGCTCGCGGTGATGCCACGGAGGTTGTCCTCCTCCACAGCGGTTTTCCGGCCGTCGAGGCGAAGGAGAGCCACGAGCAGGGTTGGGGCGCGTGCCTCGCGCACTTCGAGGCGCTCTTCTCATAGGAGGGAACTCCCCGGCGGACGGAGAGACGGCCACCCCCATCTTCCGGGAGTGGCCGTCTCCAATTCCTACCACGCACTCTTCTTGAGCGGTCTTTTGCTCGCTCCACAAGTCCGGCACTAACAGCCCGAATTAACGTTCGCGCCCCTAACGCCATCTCACCGGTGCAGTGGAAGGCGCGGAGGCTTCCCGGGCGCGGACGTTGTGCCGTGTTTCGGCACACCACCATCGATCACGGAAGATGGACCCGGACTACGGAATGGGATGATGAGGTGAGAGCCATGCGTGATTCGGAAGTAAAGGCCACGAGGGCCGCACCGTGAGGGCCGCTCAGACCGGGGGCGGCCTGCGTAGCCGTTTTCTGCCGGCTCTGGCTCTCACCCTTGTTCTTCTTACGCCCCTTGCTGTGCGTGGCCAAAGTACCGACCTGACGGGGACCGTGGTGGACTCCCTCACCAACGAGGTCCTTCCCAACGTCCTGGTCTCCCTGGGCGAATCCTCCTTCGGTGCTCTCACCGATGCGTTCGGACGGTTCGCCCTCGTGGGCCTCCCCGCCGGGCCCCTCCAGCTCACCATCGAACATCTCAGCTACCGGACACTCGTGCTGGAGCTTGCCGACGTACCGACGGACCCGCTGAGGGTGCTGCTGGCGCCAGACGCCATCGAGCTTGCTGGAATACGCGTTCGCGCGCAGACACCGGTCTTGGACGCCACTCGCGGGATCAGCCAGGTCTCGATCGCCCCGGAGCAGATCCAGGTTCTGCCGTCCCTGGGCGAGCCAGACATCTTCCGCTCGCTCCAGCTCCTGCCGGGGGTGAGCGGCACGAACGACGCCACCTCGGGACTCTTCGTAAGGGGTGGGACGCCTGACGAGAATCTGGTGCTCCTGGACGGCATGACCGTCTACCACGTGGACCACTTTTTCGGCATTTTCAGCGCCTTCAACGCCGACGCCATCAAGGACGTGGAGCTCTACAAGTCCGCGTATCCGGCTCGCTTCGGCGGGCGCACGTCCAGCGTGGTGAACATGATCGGAAGGGCCGGAGATCCCCAGGCCTTCCGCATGAGCGCCGGCGCGAATCTGCTGAGTGCCCGTACCGCCGTGGAGATCCCACTCAGCGACGCGGCCGCGCTCATGGTCTCCGCCCGAAGGTCGTATACGGACGTCATCCAGAGCGGCCTCTTCAATGACCTCTTCAATACGCTGACCGACGCGGACGAAGCGGCGGAGACACAGCAGCCTGCGGGCTTCGGCGGCCGTCGGAGGCGATTTCAGGTCCAGGAGGCAACCCCCTCGTTCTACTTCTACAACGTAAACGCCAAGCTGACATGGACTCCGACACCCCGCGACGTGGTCGCGGCTAGCCTCTACAGCGGGGCGGACAATCTGGACCAGTCCTCCACCGGCCAGGCCATCCAGTTCGGCGGCAACGCCTTCAACACGCCGAGTCGTCAGGAGCTCACCGACTGGGGGAATCGCGGCGTGAGCGGACGCTGGTTCCGGCAGTGGGGAGGCCGCTTCAGTTCGGACGCACAGATCGCGGCCAGCGGGTACTACAGCGACGGCACCCGGGAGATCACGTCCGATCGCTTCGCCAACGGTTTCCTGGAGGAGAACCGGGTCCAGGATCTGAGCCTTCGTTTGGACAACTCCTGGCGGGCTGCGCGGTCCTCCACCGTCGAGTTCGGGGCTCTGGTGACTAGGAGTGATGTCCGATATGGCTTCGAGCAGCTTCAGGGGGACTCGGTCCGTGGGAGCTTAGCCCTGGCCGGTGAGGCGCTCCAGACAAGCGGGTACGTCCAGAACGTCTGGACCGGTCCCGCCAGCCTCAAGCTCACGGTGGGAGCCCGGGGCACCCACTCTGACGCAACCGAGAGGGCCTACTTCGAGCCGCGTGCCTCCGTGGAACTCCCTTTCCGCACGAATTTCAGGCTCAAGGGTGCCTGGGGCCGTTACAACCAGTTCATCAAGCGGGTGGAGAACGAGGACATTCTCGAGGGGAGCCGTGACTTCTGGGTGCTCGCCAACTCTGTTTTGCCCCCCACCTCCTCCGAGCATCGTGTGTTGGGTGTCAGCTACGAGACCCGGGGCTTTCTCTTCGACCTCGAGGGCTACCACAAGGGTCTCGGCGGCGTGACCCAGTTCTCCACGCGCTCACGCCGAGCACCGGGGCAGGCCCTCAACGAGCTGTTCTTTTCGGGGACGGGTGTCGCAAAAGGGTTGGAGCTACTCGTTCAGAAGAAGGTGGGTCCGCTCACGGGTTGGGTGAGCTACTCACTGAGCCGGGTCGAGTACGATCTGAACGGCTTCAACAACGGGGAGCCCTTCCCGGCGAGCCATGACCAAACGCACGAGCTCAAGACGGTGGGTGTCTATCAACTCGGACCCTGGACGTTCTCCGGTACCTGGGTCTACGGGTCGGGTCGCCCGTTCACGGAGCCCGAGAGCGAGTACGTCGTGGAGCTACTCGATGGAACCTCTTTCAGCTACATCCACGTGGGAGGCAAGAACGCCGAGCGCCTTCCCGCCTACCATCGTTTGGATCTGGGCGCTACGCGTCGATTCGAGTCCGATCGCTTCTTTTACGAGCTGAATGTGTCCGCGTTCAACGCCTACGACCGCAATAACGTGTGGTACCGGAAGTTCGACCTGAGCGACGGCGCGGTCGTGGTGACGGATGTGACCACCCTCCCGTTCATGCCCAGTATCGGGTTCCGGATGGGGATCAAGTAGATGAGACAGATGAGACCACTTGTGGCTCTGGCTTTGGCGATCGTCGGACTGCTGACGGCCGAGGCCTGCACCGACTCCGATCCGATGGGCCCCGACGCCGACATCCTCGTGGTGCGGGCGTTCCTGTTCACCGGCGAGCCCGTGGCCGATATCCGCATCACGACCACGGTCCCATTGGTGTCTGAGGACTCCCTCGGCACACCCGTGAGCGATGCCATCGTCTGGCTGGAGCGTGACGATGTGCGCTTCGACCTGATCGCCACTCCGGGAGACCCAGGAGCGTATCACTATCCGGGCTCGGATCTGGTGATCGGTGTCGGCGAAGTCTTCGAGTTGGGGATCTCCCGCGGCTCCGAGATCATCTCGGCAACCACCCTCGTACCGCCTCCACCGGTGGGATTCGCCGTGTCGTCCGATGTCTTGGAGGTGACGGACCTCACCGCTGGGTTCGGGGGATTCGGCGGGCGGGGCGGCGGGGGGGGCGGCCTGGCATTCGGTGGCCTCATCGTCCGCTGGATCAACCCTGAGCGGGACCTGTTCTTCGTGGTGGTGGACAACCTCGAGACCGATCCGGTGCAAATCCCGGCTCCGGAATTCATCGGACGTGCGAGGCGCTTCACGTCGGCACCCACACCGGCCGACAGCACCACGATAAGCCAACTTTCCCTCACCCACCTCGGCGAGCATCGGATTCGACTGTACCACGTGAATCAGGAATACGCCGATCTCTATGAAGGTCGAGTGCAGGACTCCCGCGATCTCAACGAGCCACCCAGCAATATTCTGGGTGGGTTGGGTGTGTTCTCGGCGTTTTCCTCCAGTGAGGGAACCTTCACTGCAAGCTTGACCTCGGGGTAGGTCACGGGCCGGGACTCTTGAGCTTTACGATGTCGGGAGGTAAGGTCCCCCGACGATTAGTGTTCCCGAAGTACCCTGTGGAGCCCATATGACAGAGACCCTGTGGCGTTGGAGTGTGTCCGTGGGTCTGCTGTGCGCCCTCCTCCTGTTGTGGACTGTGGACGTCGCGGCTGCCCACGGCGTGGCACAGGACGACGCCTCGTTCTTCCTCACGAACGTGGGTGCGGCCATCGGGCCGTTCATGTATCTCGGCGCGAAGCACATGTTCACCGGCTACGACCACCTACTCTTCCTGGTGGGAGTCATATTCTTCCTGTACCGCCTTCCGGACGTGGTCTTATACGTAAGCCTCTTCACCCTGGGACACAGCATCACCTTGCTGGCGGGTGTTCTCTGGGGGGTGCAGGCGAACCCATTCATCATCGACGCCATCATCGGCCTCTCCGTCGTATACAAGGCCTTCGACAATATGGACGGCTTTCGCCGTTTCCTCGGTGTCCAGCCGAATACCAAGATCGCGGTCCTCGTCTTCGGCCTCTTCCACGGATTCGGCTTGGCGACAGCGATTCAGGAGAACGCCCCCTCGAGGGAAGGTCTCGTCACTAACATGCTCAGCTTCAACATCGGCGTCGAAATGGGGCAGATCCTGGCGCTGATGGGTGTTCTCATCGTGTTGAGCTTCTGGCGGACACGAGACGGATTCCTGAAGCATGCGTTCGTGACGAACGCCTTACTCATGGCCGGTGGCTTCACGCTCATGGGGTATCAGATCGTCGGGTATTTCGTGAACGCATCATGAGGCTGCCATGACGGATCCGTCGATGTCCAACCAAGGCGTTCGCGAGACGGCCGTCCCTGAGGCCGGCGTCCCAGGGCCTAGCCTTCCCGATCCCCCCTCGAAGGCCAAACTCGCTTGGGCGACCCTTGCCGCGCTCGTCGTGGCCGGAGTTGTCCTCGTCGCCACCGTTCTGCCGGCCGAGTACGACATCGATCCCTTGGGAATCGGTGAAGCTCTGGGGCTGCGCGTCCTTTCGGAACCCGGGAGCGGCCCGATTCCCGTACGCTCCGATGGCCTCATCGCTCATCGGAGTAGCTATCGCCTCGACCGGAGGACGTTCGAGCTCGAGCCCGGAGGGTTCGTGGAATACAAGTATCGGCTGGAAGAAGGCCGCTCGATGGTGTATTCGTGGACCGCGAGCCACTGGGTCCGCTCCGAGATGCACAGCGAAGCCGACGGGGCAGAGGCGGGTACGGCCCAGTTTTTCGAGGTCGAGGAGCAGACGCTCGCCCGACACGGCAGCTACGTCGCGCCGTTTCCAGGGATCCACGGCTGGTACTGGCTCAACGAAACCGACGACACGGTCACGGTGACCTTGGACGCCGCCGGGTTCTTCAGCAATTCCGTCGAGTTTCTCAAAGGTGTGGCCCCAATCGCACGGGAGATGATGGAGACGCCGGACTCCGCAGCTTGGCGGCCCTTTTTCTAGAAGGCCTCGTTGTTTCGAGCTAAGTAAGCAAGGAGATTCAATGACCACGGGATCGGATGACCCTCTCGACCGGAGGGACCAACACAGTGCCAAGACTCTCCGTCTCCGCAGCCTATCGCCGGCGTTGACCGTTGCAGACGTCGAGGCCAGCCTCGAATGGTATCGAGACGTGGTCGGGTTCCACGTGCAGGAGAAGTGGGAGCACGAGGGTAAGGTCGGGGGTGCCGCGCTCATAGCTGGATTGGGTCCCCTCCTCTTGGTTCAGGACGACTGGGCAAGAGGGCGTGACCGTGTGAAAGGTGTGGGGTTTCGGCTACACATGACCACCGCCCACGACGTGGACGAGCTCGCGGCGGGCATCGAGCAGCGGGGCGGCACGCTAGAGTCCCCTCCGGGCGACACACCTTGGGGTGCACGAGCCTTCAGCTTGGTGGACCCGGACGGCTACAAGATTACGATCGCCTCGGAGGTTTCCTCGGAGGGTTGAAGGGGCAGCCTTTGGCGCCGTCCTCAGCGCCCGGAGCCGGTTTCCTCCAACCCGCCGAACCGAACCCGGAAGGCCGCCGTCACACTGGCGTCGGGCTGGACCTCTCCGTGTACGGTCCACCGGATGTTCGTGTAGACCTCCGGACTAGCGGGACGCAGCTCGGTTCGGCCCTCGACAACCACCTCGACCATGGGCTGTTCGGAGTAGGACGTGCCGCCGTCCAATGAGAACTCCACGTCGACGTCTTCACGGTCCGCGCCGGCCGTGCCTTGCAGGTAGTGCATGCCTTCCGGCAGGGGGTCCGTGAACTGGATGTTATCAACCGGCCGCCCGGTGATGTTGGTGAAGACGAGCCGATACTCCACCATGTCTCCGAGTTCCACCCTATTGGGATCTCGATCAAGCGGGTCGATCGTCTGAGGGCGCGCCTGTTCCGATGGGTGGATCGTCGCCGAGATCACCAGGGCCTCGGGCGCCGTGTCTTCCTGGGCCGCCACTTGGGCCCTTACGGAGCCACTCGCCAGAGCGAGACCCACCGCGACTAGTAAGGCAATCTGTAGAAATTTCATTTGTTTATTTCTTCCTCCTGACGCTTTCGGTCCTGCCTCGACCTCGGGACGACTCTTGTTCAAAGTGTCGGGTCGATGTCCGACCGGCTGATCTAGTAAATAGAGCAAGGTCCGTGCCCCGCTGTTTGTTCGGCGGAGGGTGATCACGGCCACCGACGACAACCGGGCAAAAGCGGTGGAACTGCTCGGAATCTCCGGCACTGATACCTTAAAAACAGGCCTCCAGAATCGTGCCGACTGGCGAGCCGAATTCGGAAAACTTTACCCCCCCCCGGCACGATATACCCACCTCAAAGTTTGCCGCCTTATGTCCTCTAGGGCTCAGTCAAACTGACGAAATTCCGTGTCATCTGCAGTAAGGCGAAGACGTCCCATCCCTCCGTGTAAGATATTGCAAGTAAATGTTTTAAGGCACTTATAAACATATGATACACAGTGTCTAGGTAAATGCCCCGTACCCTCCTCGTATTGTGTAAGTTGTTATTATTAAAGGTCTTAATGGCCTTATGTGACATACGGATCGTCATCAGCGCCTAAAATCGGTTGCTCTTCTCCTTTTCACATAAATTATTGTAAACAAACGATTTAAGGGACTTATCAGGACATTCTGATCAGCGTCAGAGCTGAATAGCTCACGCCTTATATATGTCGTGTAAAGCATTGTACTAAACGTTTTAGGTCATTTATAAACATATGGTTATCGGCGTCGACGGCTGAATGGTCTGCACCTTGCAAAAAAAGGGGGCAACGACACTTCACACGCCCGCGTAGAGGTGGGCAACCATGAGGAGAGTTACGGAAATGAAAACCCACTCAAACTTCGGAGCCCGGATTCTCGGGATACTCGCGATAGCGGCGACGGTCGGCTGGCTTCAGCCCACCGCCGCCTATGGCCAGACGGCCGAAGGTACGGTCATCGTCAACACGGCCACCGTCTCGTTCAGCGACGCGAACAGCAACACCTACTCGACGGTGGACGGCGTAGCAAACGTGACCGTCGGCCACGCCGCCGGCATCGACGTGGTGGCGGCCGCGGCCACGGCCACACCCGTGTCGCCCAGTTCCAACAACACGATGAGCTTCAACGTCAGCAACATCGGGAACGGCGTCGACACCCTGAGCGTCTCCCAGAACAACTCGGACGCGACGGTCCTGACGGTGACCAAATTCACCTACAACAGCACCGACTACGCAAACATCGGCTTACTGAACACCGCGCTAGCCGATAGCACAGTCGTAGCTGGGGGCACCGTAACGATCGTGGTCGAATACTCCATCGCGAGCGATAAGGGCGGCGAGCCGTCGACCTACACGCTTACGGGCACCTCGGTCCGCGACGGCTCCGCGACGGACAACGACCTCACGCTGGTCACCCCGGCGTTCACGGGCACCGTGGCCGTGACACCAGACGGTGGGCTGACCCTCACCCATCTACCCAGTAACGGCACGGACTACACGTTCGTAGTCACCGTGACGAACAACCAGACCGGGGCGGACGATTTCGATCTGCTCGTGACGAGCCCCGGCTCGGCGGTCATCACCATCGTGTCGGTGAACGCGATCGCGGGAGATAGCACCCGGGTCAACATCGGGGCGGGGGCTGCACCGACCTTCAACGTGGTCTACTCCGTGGCCGGCGCAGCGACAGCCACGGACACGCTCTACGTCCAAGCCCGCTCCGTAGCCAACGGCGCGACCACCGACTCCGGCTTCGCCGACATGACGGTTATCGAGGCGGACCTGAGCATCACGAAGGTGGCGTACCGGAGTGACAGGGTCACGCCCATCGGCGCCGGCCTCGTCCTGCCGAATGAGGTCATCGAGTACTTAGTCACCGTCACCAACGACGGAGGGGCCACAGCGTCCAGTGTGGTGGTAACCGACAACTTACCGGCTACGCTGACCTACGTTACATCGCTCGACGTCGTTGGGACCTGGACCGTCGGGGGTAGCGGGAACAATAGGACCTTCACTCTCACCACCACCCTCGCTTCCCTGGCCAGCGGATCCTTCTGGATCCAGGCCTCGGTTAACTAACCACTAACCATGGAGTTCCGTACTCACCTTCGTCGTTGCCTTAGGCAGGCCTCCCTGGACCTTCGGGTCCGGGGAGTCGCCTCCTGGGTGCGTTGGACTGCCGTTGTGGTGGTCCTTCTCGGCGGAGCCGCTGAATTGCGCGGCGGCGGCACACCCGTGGGTACTCTTATTACTTCCAGCGCTTCTGTATCGTATTCTCATCCCAGCGGCACCACGGGAAACAAAACGTCCGCCGATGTCATGGTCATGATGGGCCAGGTGGCTGGAGTGGACGTCGAGCCTCCCCGCTCGAGCCTGGCACTTGCCGGGACCAGCATCGTTTACTCCCACACCATCACCAACGTCGGGAACGGTCCCGACACATTCATCCTCACGGCCACGTCTCTCGACGGTTGGCCGATCCGTATGGTGCTGGATGTCAACGGCGACGGCACTGAAGATGCGGGCGACACGCCGATCGTAGGGCCTCTTGCCCTCAACATGGACGTGTCAGCCCAAGTCCTGGTCGTCTTAGACATCCCCGCGGGCACTCCGACAGCCGCTGCTGCGGCCGCCGTGACCCTGACCGCAACGTCGCAGTTCGACACTGGTGTTTCGGACTCGATCACCGACGACCTGGAGATCACTCTCCTCGCGTCTGACGTCACTCCACCGGACCTCGTTACGAGCCTGGTCACCGGAACGGTGACGGCGTCGAGCGTACAGCTGTCATGGACCGCGCCCGGCGACGATGGAGCCACCGGGACCGCGACCACCTATGACGTCCGCTACTCGACGAGCACGATCACCGAGGCCAACTGGCCCTCAGCCACGCAGGCGAGCGGAGAGCCTTCGCCACAGGTCGCGGGCAGCGGCGAGACGTTCACGGTCGTGGGGCTCAGCCAGAGCACTACGTACTACTTCGCGATCAAGACCTCGGACGAAGTCCCGAACGAGAGCGTGATCTCCAACGTGCCGAGCCTCGTGACCTCCGACCTGACGGCGCCGGACCCTGTCTCGAATATGACCACCGGAACGGTGACGGCGTCGAGCGTACAGCTGTCATGGACCGCACCCGGCGACGATGGAGCCACCGGGACCGCGACCACCTATGACGTCCGCTACTCGACGAGCACGATCACCGAGGCCAACTGGCCCTCAGCCACGCAGGCGAGCGGAGAGCCTTCGCCACAGGTCGCGGGCAGAGGCGAGACGTTCACGGTCGTGGGGCTCAGCCAGAGCACTACGTACTACTTCGCGATCAAGACCTCGGACGAAGTCCCGAACGAGAGCGTGATCTCCAACGTGCCGAGCCTCGTGACCTCCGACCTGACGGCGCCGGACCCTGTCTCGAATATGACCACCGGAACGGTGACGGCGTCGAGCGTACAGCTGTCATGGACCGCACCCGGCGACGATGGAGCCACCGGGACCGCGACCACCTATGACGTCCGCTACTCGACGAGCACGATCACCGAGGCCAACTGGCCCTCAGCCACGCAGGCGAGCGGAGAGCCTTCGCCACAGGTCGCGGGCAGCGGCGAGACGTTCACGGTCGTGGGGCTCAGCCAGATCACTACGTACTACTTCGCGATCAAGACCTCAGACGAAGTCCCGAACGAGAGCGCGCTCTCCAACGTGCCGAGCGCCACGACCGAACGCCCGTCCCTGGAGCTGAGGAAAACCGTGGACGCCGCTTCGGCGATAGCCGGGGACATCCTCACCTACACCATCACCTACCAAGCGGCGTGGCTCGGCGCGAACGACCTCACGATCCGAGACACGATTCCGGCGGGGCTGAGTTACGAAGCCGGTACGCTGCGCTTGGGTACGAATGTCCTCACGGACGTCTCCGGAGACGACGAGGGCTACCACGACCAGACGGCCGGCGTCTTGGTCGTCACGGTCCCCGCTGCCGCTATTCAGGCAGAGGACAGCGTCTCCTTCCAGGTACGCGTTGTTCCGGTGCGTACCACAACCATGATTCAGAACGTGGCCGTGGCGTCCGCCGGGGCCACCGTAGGCACCTCCAACGTTTCAGAGACGGTCATCGTCGGCCCCGACCTCCTCCTGGAGAAGACGGTTCAGGGGCCCAACCCGGCCCGCTCCGGTGACGACCTCGTCTACAGCATCTTGCTGACGAACGACGGCAGCGCCGGACTTGCACAAGACGCCGTGGTCACCGACACGGTTCCAGCCGGACTGGAAATCGTGGACGCCGGACCGGGCTCCACCGTAGACGGCAACGTCGTGACATGGGACTTGGGCGACGTCAACCCCGGCGACCAGGTCGAGGCGCTGCTCCAGGTCCAGGTCGCGGGGCTCATCCCGGACACCCTCACGGTGGTCAACGTGGCCAACCTCTCTCTAGGGGGAGAGCCCCACATGACCACGTCCGCCCCTCCGGTTCTTCTCTTGGGTAACGCGGGGGACATCCTGGCGTTGGATCTACAGGGCGAGACCCTGGAAGCCCAACTCGGCGAGCCGGTCTACCTCAGCTTCAGTGTGGAGAATCAGAGCGAGGTGACCGTCAGCGACGTCGGGGTAAGCATCGCCATCCCCAATGGCCTGGCGTGGTCGGAGTCCCTCGAGGCGGTGGACTCGGTTCAGACCCAGCCCGGGCAGGTCAGTCTGTATCTTGGGTCCCTCGCCTCCGGGGGCACAGTGGAGGGCCGTGCCGCCTTCGCTCTGGTGTCGGCTCTCCCGGGCAACATGCTCATCTCGGCCACGGCGTTTGGCCACGTCGCCGCCGCCGCGATGAGCAGCCCGGCACCGGTCGCCGCCCTGATTAGTGGCGCGGCACCCGCGGGCGCCGCTGCCGCGCCCCCGCAAGGCCCCGCTTCGACCGGATTGGATGTCCGCTCCGCCGAGGCGCTGATCTTCGTGGGCGTCCGGGCTGGCACGCCCCTCGAGACCAGGACGGTCATCGGGAAGATCTGGATCGATGAGGACGGAAACGGCCGACAGGACAACGGCGAGCAGGGTGTGCTGGGAGTGTCCGTCTGGAACGAAGCCGGGGACGTAGCCTCCTCGGACAGCGAGGGGAAGCTGTCGTTCCGGAACGTGAGGCCAGGATCCCACACGTTCCGGGTGGATCGCTCGACGCTACCCCTGGCGTTGCGGGTGAACCCCGATCGCGACGACGGATTCGCGTCGCTCCACCTGAACGGATGGGCTTCAGGTCGGATTTCCTTCGGGCTGATCCCTCTAGGCGCGAAACTGGTGGACTTCCAGATCGGCACCGAGGATGAGGCCGGCGGCGGGGAGCTTCCGGTCGTGACACAGGTGGATCTTGCGGCTCCCGACGCAGTCGTGACGAGCGTGCTGGTGCTGGAGCCCCACCGAGCCGGTTGGCCCGACGTGGCCTATCCGGTCCCGGACGGTTGGGTTCCGCTACCCGGCGCTGCCCGCTTGGGTGCTGCGCCCGTCGCGGACCCCGAGATTCGCCTGGATCGGGACGGCTCGCCCTGGATGTTCTGGACGCTGGAGGGTTTCCGTGAGCCCCTCACCGTCACGCTGGAGCCGTTGGGTGCGGTCCGGAGCGCGGAGCTCGTGACCCTTCCGCCCCTCCGCTCCGACGAGGAGCGGGCACTGGGTTGCCCGCGAAGGGATCACCAACGGCCCCGGGGTTGAGCTGATCGCGCCCATCGACGGGGCCGTGCTGGGCACTGACCGGCTCTACGTGGGTGCACTGGGTGAGCCCGGCGCCCCGGCTACGCTCTTCTTGGGTGACTCCATCCTGGCAGAGGGCGTGATCCGGGGGGACCGCCAGGTGGACTTCATCGGCGTCGGACTGGAGCGTGGGACGAGCCGCCTCCGGATTCGCATGAAGAATTCCTGGGGCATCGAGCGGTGGGACAGCCTGCGGGTGCACGTGACGAGCGTCCCCGCGTCATTCGCACCGCAGGCCGACACGGTCTCCTTCCCGGCAGACGGTCTCACTATAAAGGAGACGAGGGTCCGGGTTCTGGACGCCTGGGGTGTCCCTGTCGTCAACCGCCCCTTCGTCAGCGTGGCCACCGGGCAGGCCGAAGTGGTCGACGGCGACGAGGATGGCTCATCGTACGGCCTACAGCTTCAGCCCGACGCCGACGGATGGCTGACCATCCGGGTCCGCGCCGCCTCCGAGGAAATCGTGGACGTACTGACCCTCCAGGCCGGAGACGCGGCAGGAGAGGTAGCTCTTCAGCACGTCCCGAAGGCGCGGGAGCTCATGATCACCAGCATGGGGCAGTTCGGTCTGGGCGCCGCGCCGGACGACTTCGGCGCCGTCACGGTGCGGGGGCGCCTGGGCGCCGAGACCGCCGTGACTGTCGCCTACGACAGCCGGACTCTGGACGCCGGGCGCGATGCGTACGGCAGGTCGATCAGCCCCCTGGACGACGCCCAGTATCCCATCCTCGGCGACGCCTCCGTGCGCCGGAGCGAGGCGAGCTCCAGGCCAGGCCTCTCCGCCCGCATCCAGCGTGGAACGGACTGGGTCGCCGCGGGAGAGCTGGCGAACATGGGATTTGGTACCACCCTCACGCTGGCCCAGTACCGCCGGGCTCTCGACGGCGTGGCGATGAACGTCAGCACGGGCCCAGTGACCTGGAGTGGATTTGGTGCCCTTACGTCCCAGAGCCTCCGCCAGGTCCAGATCCGCGGCGCCGGCGTCTCCGGCCCCTACAGCGTGGGCACGGGCATCGTGCCGGGTACGGAGCAGGTCAGCGTGGAGACTCGCGACCTGGACAACCCGGAGCGCAGCCTCCAGACCCAGGGTCTCGGGCGCCTCGCGGACTACCAGATCGACTATGTGACGGGCACCCTGCTCCTCAAGAACTCGGTCCCCTCCGCCGACCTGAACAACAACCCGGTCTTCATCGTCGTGACCTTCGAGGCCGACGGGGGCGGGGAGTCGACGTCCGTGTTGGGTCTTCGCGCCGCGACCGACTTCGGGCTTGGACTGACGGTCGTGCAGGACAGGGCCGAGGGCCAGACCTTCGAGATGCTGGGTGCGGACCTGCGGGTTCAGGCGCGGAACGGGTCCGAGCTGGCCGCCGAGGTCGCGTATGCCGAGAACCCTGACACGGCGGGGCTGGCCGTACTCACGTCCGGTAGAGCCAACCTGTTGGGCGGCGCCGTTTCACTGACCGGCCAGTGGATGCACGTGGCCGACGGATTCAGCAATCCATCCAATGTCGGGCTCCAGGCCGTCGACGAGATCCAGGCAGGGGTCCAACTGGAGGCGGCCGGCAACCAGCTCCGCGTGGGCCACTCCCGTCAGATGTTCACGGCAAGTGGAATCGAGCGGCGCACCTCGCAGGCGCAGGTCGTCACTGCCCCCGTCATGGGCGTCTCGCTCACTGCGGGACTCACCGACCAGGCCGTCGCCGACGGCGGCCCGCTCGGCGGGGTGTCGCGGGCCGGACGCATGGAACTCGCATGGCAGCCCTCCTCCAGGGTACGACTCTGGACAGAGGCCCAGAACTCCTTCCTCCAGACTGAGGGTGCGGGCCTCGGGGACTTCGTTGGTGGCGGCGCGTCTTTGGCCGTGTTCTCACAGCTCTCGTTGGAGGCCCGGCACCTGCTGACGAAGAACGAGCTCGCCGGCGACCACTCCATCACGCGCGTCGGCCTGCAGTCCCGCTTTGAGCATGGGACCCGGGCCTGGGGCTCGTACGAGATCGCAGGTGGCGTCGACCGCCAGACCAACGCCGCAGTCGTGGGTCTCAACCAGCGGGTGCGCCTTGGCCAGTCCTGGACCGTCAACGCCCAGATGGAGCGTCGTCTGGGCATTGAACGAGCTGCGGTCTCCGATCCGCTCCGGGCGGCCCCCTTCGTTCAGCAGGAGGAGGACTTCTGGTCGGGCGGGCTGAGCCTCGAGTTCCTTCCCCAGGACGGTCCCTACAGCGCCAGCGCCCAGCTCGAGCGGAGAGCCGGGGCGGTGCGCTCGAGCGACCTGGCGAACGTGGCGGCGGATGTCACGTTCAACCGGAGCCTCGCGATGCTTGCACGGGGGACCTACAACCGCATCGAGGACGTGGCCACGGGTCTGCCGACCCAGAGTTCCGTTTCAAGCCTCTTTGGGCTGGCCCTCCGCCCCGCTGGCAGCGACGCGTTTAATGCCCTCCTGAAGGTGGAGTGGAAGCAGGACGAAAACCGGCCCCAGTTGAACGTCTTTGGGACTCAGGGCTTCGAGTCTCGCCTCATTGGGGCGGCCGAGGCCATCTGGAGTCCGGTGGCGCGTGTAGAACTGGGAAGCCGATACGCGGTGCGAAGCACCCGCCTCGTCACCGGCACCCAGGCCCCTCTCACCTCTCTCGCTCACTACATGGGATCCCGGCTGGACCTGGGGCTCGCGTCTTGGCTGAGCGTGGGGGGAGAAGGCAGGCTCCTGATGGAAGGCACCAGCGGCGAGATGCGCTGGGACATCGCACCTGTCATGACTCTCACCCCGATCAAGGCCTTTGAGATCTCCAGTGGATATCGCCTCGGCGACCTGCTCGACCCCGACTTCGCCTCCAACGGGGGTCAGGGCTGGTTCCTGACCTTCCAGGCTCGCCTCACCGAGAGCGTGCTGAATCCGATCGTGGACTACTGGGATAACCGGATGCGCTCGACGATGAAGAGGCGGGGGGAAAGATGAGCATGCGCCCCGGCACGACCGCCCTCCGGACCCTAGGCAAAATTTGCCGATTCGTGTCCTTTAGGGCTCGGTCCACTGACAAGACGCCCCGGTCGTCCGCACTAAGGCAAACCTCTCCCGTCGTGTTGCGTAAGACGTTGTCAATAAACGCCTTGGGGTCGGTATTTAAACATCTGATTATCGGGTGTCTTAGCCAGTTTTTCGGCTTGAGCAGCTGACCTAGCCCCCTGAAACGAGACCAGGTCCAGTGTTAGAATCTGGGCGGGTCGAGACCGGGAGGAGGTCGAGATGGCAGCACGGAAGAACTACACGGCAGCGCAGATCATCAACGGGCTACGGCGGGCGGAAGTGGGGCTCGCCAACGGGAAGTCGATGAAAGAGGTGATCCGGGATCTAGGGGTGAGCGAGCAGACGTACTACCGGTGGCGGAGGGAGTACGGGGTCAAGTCCCGAGTTGTGTGTAAAAGTGAGAGGAAGCTCCTCGATGCTTCGGTTAGGCTGCGTTGGCGACCTCCTTCGGTTCGAGAAGCGTGAGATCGAGGTAGCGGCGTTCGCTCCAGACCGCAGTAGTCCTCAGAGCAACCGCGGTGATGAGGCGGAGCGCACTGGCTCGGTCGGGGAAGGCGCCGGCGCTCCGGATCCGACGCTTGATCTCGGTGTGCAGGCGCTCGAGGCTGTTCGTGGTGCGTAGCCTGGCCCAGTGGGGCTCGGGGAACGCGTAGAACTGGGTGGCGGCCGTGAAGCCCCGCTCGAGCACCTTCATTGCCTCGGGGAGCTCCTCTTGCCAGCGCGTCGTGATCTCGGCCAGGCGCTTCTTCGCCTCAGCGAGCCCGGGGGCCCGGAAGACGGCGGCAGCCTCGCGCGCCACACGCTTGCGCAGGCGATGCGGGACCTTGGCCAGCACGTTGCGTTGCAGGTGCACGGTGCAGCGCTGGCGGCGCACCTCAGGCAAGAAGCGGCGCACCGCAGCCGCCAGGCCCGCGTGCTCGTCGGCGATCACCAGTTCGACGCCGCTGAGACCTCGCTCCAGGAGCTGCTTGAGGAGCTCGGACCAACTGTCCTCTGACTCCTCAGGGCCTAGCGTGATGGCCAGGAGCCGGCGGTGACCGTCCGGATCCACCGCGTAGGCCACGAGCGCGCTCACGTTCTCGACCTTCCTGGCCCAGCGCGCATCGAGGAACGTCGCGTCCAGATACAGATAGGGGTGAGGCCCCTCGATGGGTGCGCTCCGCAGCGCTTCTACGGCCCCATCGAGCCGCTTCGCGACCCGGCTCACCGTCGAGCGTCCCACGCGCTCACCCAGCAGTGCTTCGGTCACGTCGCCCATCTTGCGCTGCGACACACCGCTCACGTAAGCCTCCACCATCATCTCGTCCACTTCTTCACTCCTGCGCCGGTAGCGGCCCATCACGTCGGCGGGCGAGCCGCCTTCCCGGCTGCGCGGCACCATCACGTCGATCTGACCCAAGCTCGTGAGCAGGCGCCTGAGGTACGTGCCGTTCCTGTGGTCCTTCCGGCTGCCGACCCGCTCGAAACGACGCGCTCCGACCATCGCTTTCAACTCCTCCTCCAGCACCATCTCGAGCGTCACACGGATCGCGCCCTGAAACAACGACTTTAAATCCTGCCGTAACTCATCTTGCGTGGCCCGCTCAACTTCAACCATCTTTTCCATGAGGAAGCTCCTTTCCGGTTCCGGACCTGCTGGCGCAGGCCCGGACTCCCCGGGTTCATGTGATGATGAACATTCACAAGGAGCTTCCTCTCTCTTTCCCCGGCTGTCCACCCTCCCCGGACCCCTCACCCCCTTTTACACAAATATCGCGACACTACCTCGAGGCGCCCCGGCTTCTGAGGGCGGACGGTAACGCGGCGATCTGGGGCGCAGTACGGCAGGTATGGCCTGAGGCGGGCGAGCAACGGTGCTGGAACCACAAGATGAGGAACGTGCTGGACCGGCTGCCGCAGCGGGAGCAGAGCGAGGCGAAGGATCTTCTCAGGGCCGTGGTCTACGCACCGAGCCGGGCCGAGGCTGTGAAGGCCCGCGAAGTGTTCGCCAGGCGCTACAGGCCGTGGTATCCGAAGGCGGTGGACGTATTCGAGGACGACTGGGAGCGGATGGTGGCGTTCTACGACTTCCCCGAGGATCACTGGAAGCATCTACGCACGACGAACGTGGTCGAGAGCCCGTTCGCTGCGCTACGGCTCAGGACGACGGCGGCGAAGCGATTCAAGCGGGTCGAGAGCGCTACGGCGCTGATCTGGAAGTTGCTCTTGGTGGCCGAGAAGCGGTTCCGAAGGCTCGACGCTCCTCACCTCCTCAAGGACGTGTTTGAAGGAAGGAAGTTCGAAGACGGAAAGCCCGTCTCAACCCAACAGCGGAAGAATGCCGCCTGATACGTTTACACACCGATTGACCCAACCTCCATCGTTGCAGGATATTCCGTCTGTCACATCTCGAAGATCGTGTGACCTAGTGCTGTGTAGCCAAAGTCTCTTTCGCTTTGCTGACCTTGGCGATGATGGATTGTGCAGAGGCGGTCCAGACAAAGGGTGTGGGGTTATCGTTTCTGCGATCGATGTAGTGGTTGATCGCCTCGATTAGTTGGTCCACGCTGGTGACGGCGAGGCGCTTGAGCTGACGAGTCGTGAGTTCGTTGAAGAAGCGCTCGACGAGATTGAGCCAAGAGGATGAAGTGGGAATGAAGTGGAAGTGGACCCGAGGGTGTTTGTCGAGCCACGCCCTGACGGCCGGATGCTTGTGGGTGGCGTAGTTGTCGAGAATCACGTAGATGTCGAGTTCGGAAGCCACGCTGCGCTCGATCTTGCGGAGGAACCGCAGAAACTCCTGATGCCGGTGGCGCGGCAAGCACTCGTGGACGACCTCCCCGGTGGCTACGTCGAGGGCAGCAAAGAGCGTGTCGGTCGGAACCTGTCAACGACAATGGGACGGGATTAATTAGAGAGCAATGTCCTGTGTGGTGAGGGAAGGGATGGGAGGATTGATGAAGACGGCCTCCGGGAGCGGTTTGGGCTTCGGCACACCTCTGACGAAGCGTTCGGGATGAGCGGCCCATGCTTCGCGGAGCACGGATTTCCTGCCGGCAATGACCTGATCGGCGTTTCCGAAGTGGACCTGCTCGGGGGTTAGCATCGAGATGCCGCCATGGCGGTGCTCGGCATTGTACCAGCGGAAGAACGATCGACAGAACGTCTTGGCTTGGCCCTGATCCCCGAACCGTCCGGGAAACGAGGGATGGTACTTCAAGGTTTTGAACTGAGCCTCGGAAAACGGGTTGTCATCCGACACCTGAGGCCGGCTCAACGAGCGGGTCACGCCGAGGTCAGCGAGAAGTTGAGCGGTGCATTGGCTCGTCATTGGAGCTCCCCGATCCGAGTGCAGGGTCAGGACCCGGGGCTGGACGCCATGCTTCAGGCAGCTCTGCTGGATCAACCGGCCGGCCAGGGCCGAGTTCTCCCGGTCCGCCACCATCCAGCCCACGACGTAGCGGCTGTAGATGTCCATGATGACGTAGAGGTAGTAATAGCTCCACTTCTTCGGCCCGAGCAGCCGCGTGATATCCCAGGACCACACCTGGTTCGGCGCCGTGGCCATCAACTCGGGCTTCTTGTACTCGGGATGGGTGCGCTGCGCCCGGCGTTCCTGAACCGGCACCTCGGAGGCCAGAACACGATACATCGTGCGTTCGCTGCACAGGTAGACCTCTTCGTCGAGCAGCGTGGCCACCACCTCGGCGGGTGAGCGGTCCACGAACCGCTCCGAACACAGCGTGTCGAAGACCTCGCCTCGTTCCGTCTCGCTCAATGCCCGGGCGGGCGTCGGGCGGGGCTGCTGTTGCCCGGTTGATGGGCCTCGACGACGGTACAACGTCGATCGGGAGACCTCGAGGGCCGCGCACGCCGGTTTTACACCGACGTGCTTAGCCAGCTCATCGGCCGCCTTCAAGAGTTTGTCCCGTCGTCGAGGCTTATCCCCAGCAGCCCCGCAACTTTTCCCTGCACGTCGATGATCAGGTGTGCCTTCCTGAGCTCATTCTCGAGCCGTGCGTTTCGCCGCTCCAGCTTGCGTACCTTCTCATCCAGCGGATTTCGCTCCGGCTTGCGGCCGCGTTTCTTCGACAGGGCCTTCAGCGACCCGCTATGCGCCGCCTTGCGCCACGTCGTCAGGTGCGACGAGTACAGGCCCTCTCGCCGCAGGACTTGACCCACCTCGCCGGGCTCGGTGCACCGGTCCGCTTCTTCGACGATCCGCAGCTTGTACGACGGACTGAACCGCCGCCGTAGCGGCCTATCTACTACCTCCGGGTCCGCAGGAGCTGCCGCGCTTCGCTTGGCCTCCCCGGTTCCAGGGGCACTACCATTCTCTTCCATTCTCTCTCGCAGTCCCAACATGTTCGGTTTCTCTGCCTTCGCCCTACTCTAATTCTTTGCGTGCTCCGTGTCTCACGTACGTTGGCAGAGAGGGGGTCCTCGAGCAGCTCTTCAACGCCACCTGCCTCGTACCGGTCGAGCCACTGCGTGACCGTCGGCCTCGATACGCCCACCTCCCGGCAGATCGCCGACCCCGACCGTCCCTCGGCAGAGCAGAGAACGATGTTGGCCCTTTCGACCACGCGTTGCGGTGTGGTCCGTTTGTTCACCAATCGCTCCAAGCGCCTGCGTTCTCCTCGGCGCAACCGAATCCTACGCACTGGAAGTCCCATGCGAGGAATCTATCGCATGCATCTATTAGGCAAAAGATTTCTGCTACACTACACTAGAAGGGCAACGCAATGAAACTCTTACGTGCTTTTGTCACACTTGCTTTCGTACTCTTTGCAGTCCCGGCAATCCTTCTTGCTCAGAACGGCACCATCGGCGGAACGGTGACGGACATCAATGGGCAGGGGCTGCAGGGTGCAACCGTTTCGATTCCGGCTGCTTCTGTAGGTACGCTCTCGGCCGCGAACGGCGGTTTCACCGTTACCAACGTGCCTGCCGGTACCCACGTGCTTGAGGCACAACTCATCGGGTATGGGCCCGCGACGCAGGTTGTCACGGTGGCTGCGGGACAGACCGTGACCGTCAACTTCCAACTCGAAGCGTCGGCGTTGATGGTCGACGCCATCGTGGTGACCGGTACGCGGGCCGCGCCCCGCTCGGTGTTGAGATCTCCCACGCCGATTGATGTACTCCCGGCCATGCAGTTGGCGCGTCAAGGCAACGGTGATCTGACCGAGACGTTGAAGAACCTGGTGCCGTCCTACACCGCCACCCCGTTGACAGGTGACGGCGCCGCATTCGTGCGGCCCACATCGCTACGCGGCCTCCCGCCGGACGATATCCTGGTTCTCGTGAACTCGAAGCGTCGCCATCGGTCCGCGTTGATCTCGCACTTCGGCGCAGCGATGAACGTGGGTGCCCACGCCGTCGATGTCGGCATGATCCCCAGTATCGCGTTGCAGCGGCTGGAGGTTTTGCGTGATGGCGCCGCGGCCCAGTACGGGTCGGATGCGATTGCCGGGGTGATGAACTTCATCTTGAAGGACGCATCCGAGGGCGTTCAGCTGCAGGCCCAGACTGGTCAGTGGTACGAAGGCGAAAACGATACGAACATCGCCGGCAACGTAGGCTTGCCGCTCACCGAAAATGGCTTCCTCAACCTGAGCGCCGAGTTTTCCGACAGTCCCGAGCTCTCCCGCGGTGTCCAGCATGCCGACGCTATAGGTATTCCCAATGTCCAGAATCCTGCCATGAACTGGGGGCGTCCCAAGAGCAGCGGTTTTCGGGGGATTTGGAATGCCGGATTGACGCTGAGCGATCGAGCTGAAGCCTATAGCTTTGGTAATTTCGCCGACACGTATGGCAACTACAGCTTCTTCTTCCGTCCGCCAGGCCGGAGCGGTGCCCTGACGCCGATCCCCTTGAACCCCGCGGATCCGTCCCAAGGGAATTTTTGCTGGTGCGATCAGTTCCCGGCAGGATTTACGCCGCGTCTCGAAGGAGACGCTCAGGATTTCAGTGGAGTGCTCGGTCTCAGGGGCGAATTCGACAACGGCCTCGGTTATGACCTGAGCGCGAGCCACGGGAACAACACGATCGTATACACGCTCCTCGGAACGCTGAACCTCTCCTGGGGGCCCAACTCCCCGTTCAATTTCAATATTGGTGACCTGAGGCAAGAGGAAACCAACCTCAACGCGGATTTCTCCTACCTGGCCTCCGAGGTCGTCAATCTGGCTTGGGGTTTTGAGTGGCGTGAAGAGGTGTACCAGATGTTCCTCGGGCAGAAGGAAGCGTGGTTGGCCGGTCCATGGGCTGACGTAGCCCTGCTCACGGATCCGGTAACCGGGATGGCCTACGGGGCTCCGGGCCTGGCAGCCAACGGCATGCCCGGCACGAATCCGGACGCCGCTGGTATCTTCAACCGCCAAAATTATGCCGCCTACGCCGAGGTCGAATTTGACCTCACTGAGCAGTTCCTTCTGCAAGTCGCCGGCCGTTTTGAAGACTTCTCCGATTTCGGCACGACCTACAACGGTAAAGTAGCGGCGCGCTACTCGCCCTCGGACGAATTCGCATTACGTGGCGGGGTCAACACGGGCTTCCGCGCGCCGACCCCCGGCCAGTCGAATTTCACGGGCATTGTCACGTCGTTCGATGGGGTGACCGGCATGCAGGTTCAGGAAGGCACCGTGCGTCCGACCAGCGCGCTCGCGGTTTCCTTGGGTGGTCAGGCGCTGGAACCGGAAGACGCGGTCAATGTCACCTTTGGTGTCACCGCCCGGCCCACCCGCGCCTTCAGTGTGACCGTCGATGCGTACCGTATCGACGTCGACAGCCGGATCATCAAGTCCCGATCGCTTCCTGTGGTGGGAAATCCCGAGTTCTCGGAGGTCGCGTTCTACACGAATGCGCTCGATACGAGGACCGACGGTTTGGATGTCGTCGGGGTCTACAACGCGCTTTGGAGCGACGGCAACAGCACGGACATCAGTCTGGCATACAACTACAACGAGACGACAGTTCTCACACAACGGCAGGTGGGTGGCGCGGATCCCGTGTCTGCTAGCCTGATTTTCAACATCGAGAACAATCTGGCCAAGCACCGGGCCACGCTTTCGGTGACCGAAGGGTTCGGCGAGCAATTCTCTGCGACGCTCCGGGGCAACTACTACAGCGGCACCATTGACGAACGTGGTGAGCAAGAGGTGGTTGGCGCCGAGGTTCTCATCGACGCGGAGCTCAGCTACCAGATCGACGAGAATTTCAGCGTGGTCGGCGGAGCCAACAACCTCTTCAACAATTTCCCCGACGAGATCGCGACGCGCTTGTCACAAGGCATGCCTTACCCGCGCCGGTCGCCGATCAGCTATCACGGTGGAATGACGTACCTACGCGTCGTATACAACTTCTAAGAAGCTGCTGAAGTCGATACCGACACTACGATAACGAACAGGGCCCCACCGGACGACCGGTGGGGCCCTCCCCCCCTTACGAGAAGTCCACCCCGAAGAAGATCACCGCGATCAGGATCGCGGCCACGGCGACCGGCGCCACAAAGCGCATGAAGAATCGCCAGGTGCCGTAGCGGAACCAAGCGGGCGTGGTGTCGTCCACCAGTTCGCTTTCGGTCGCCTCCCGGGTCATGAACCACCCTGCGCCCAACGTGATCAACAGACCGCCGAGCGGCAGCGCCCAGTTCGAGGCGAAGTGGTCGAGCGTGCCGAAGACACCCAATTTCCCCTCGAAGATCTCGAAGTTCGACAGGCCCGGAAGCGCGCCGAAGGAGAGCGCCGAGAGAACGGTGAAGACGAAGATCGCGCCGCCGCTCACCAGCGTTGCTTTGGGCCGAGGCATGTTCCTCTCGTCGATGAAGTAACTCACGACGACCTCGAGCAACGAGATGGTAGATGTGAGCGCAGCGACCGCCACCAGGATATAAAACAGAGGTCCCAGAACCGCCCCGAACGGAACGACGTTGTAGAAGAGCTCCGGCAGTGAGATGAATAACATCCCGGCCGCCGATCCGGTCACCTGCTCGTCCATCCCCGGAACCGAGAAGATCACGGAAAACATGATGATCGTGGCAAAGAGCGCGATCAGCGTATCGAGAAGAACGATCGTGCCTGCAGCGCTCACGAGGGATCGGTTCCTGGCCACGTACGAGCCGTAAGTGATCATCGCCCCCATCCCGAGGGACAGGGTAAAGAACGAGTGGCCGAGTGCCTCCAGGATGCTCCGGGGCTCCAGCTCGCTGAAGTTGGGGCGGAAGATGAAGGTGAGCGCCTCACCGGAGCCCTCCATCGTGAGCGCGCTGACGAGGAGTAGGACCAGGATGAGGAACAGGATCGGAAGGGAAATACGGGCCACCCGCTCGATTCCGCTGTGCACCCCGAAGTACACGACCCCCACCGTGGCGGCCATGAAGAGCCCCGAGAGGAGGAACTGGAGGCCCCCGTTTCCGATCACCGCCACGAAGAGATCTCCGGTCTGCAGTCCCGGCGGGAAGCCGCCCAGACTCCACCCGATGGTCTTGACGAAGTAGAAGAGCGACCAGCCGGCCACGACCGAGTAGTAGCTGAGGATGATGAAGCCGGCCATGACACCCCAGGCGCCCACCCAACCCCACCAGGGTCCGATCGCCTCCTTCAGGGCACCCACCGGGCTCTTCTGCGTCGTCCGGCCGATCAGGAGCTCGGCCATCATGATGGGCAGGCCCACCGCCACGATGCACATGAGATAGAGCAATACGAAAGCGCCGCCATTATTCTCCCAGGTGATGAACGGGAATTTCCACAGGTTACCCAACCCGATGGCGCTCCCGGTCGCCGCCAGGATGAAGCCCATGTTTGAGCTCCAGTTTTCGCGGTGCTGGTTCATCAATGACGCTCCCTCATCAGAAGGCGGACACGGGGAAGGTTGTGGGCCTGATATGATCCCGATTTCGGCCCCAACATATCCGCGGCTTTGAACTTCGGACAAGCGAATGAGTAGACTTCGTGCACGCTTGCGGGCGTGCCGGAGTTTTCCCGACTTCGATATTGGAGGTACGTTCGGCCTATGAGGATGACAGGTAAGGCGTTCGTTTGTGTGGTCGGTTTGTTTGTGGCTGAGCCCCTCTCGGCCCAGGTCGGACCCCAGGGAAGTAACGTCGTGGAGGTGGTCAAGTCCCGAGTTGTGTGTAAAAGTGAGAGGAAGCTCCTCGATGCTTCGGTTAGGCTGCGTTGGCGACCTCCTTCGGTTCGAGAAGCGTGAGATCGAGGTAGCGGCGTTCGCTCCAGACCGCAGTAGTCCTCAGAGCAACCGCGGTGATGAGGCGGAGCGCACTGGCTCGGTCGGGGAAGGCGCCGGCGCTCCGGATCCGACGCTTGATCTCGGTGTGCAGGCGCTCGAGGCTGTTCGTGGTGCGTAGCCTGGCCCAGTGGGGCTCGGGGAACGCGTAGAACTGGGTGGCGGCCGTGAAGCCCCGCTCGAGCACCTTCATTGCCTCGGGGAGCTCCTCTTGCCAGCGCGTCGTGATCTCGGCCAGGCGCTTCTTCGCCTCAGCGAGCCCGGGGGCCCGGAAGACGGCGGCAGCCTCGCGCGCCACACGCTTGCGCAGGCGATGCGGGACCTTGGCCAGCACGTTGCGTTGCAGGTGCACGGTGCAGCGCTGGCGGCGCACCTCAGGCAAGAAGCGGCGCACCGCAGCCGCCAGGCCCGCGTGCTCGTCGGCGATCACCAGTTCGACGCCGCTGAGACCTCGCTCCAGGAGCTGCTTGAGGAGCTCGGACCAACTGTCCTCTGACTCCTCAGGGCCTAGCGTGATGGCCAGGAGCCGGCGGTGACCGTCCGGATCCACCGCGTAGGCCACGAGCGCGCTCACGTTCTCGACCTTCCTGGCCCAGCGCGCATCGAGGAACGTCGCGTCCAGATACAGATAGGGGTGAGGCCCCTCGATGGGTGCGCTCCGCAGCGCTTCTACGGCCCCATCGAGCCGCTTCGCGACCCGGCTCACCGTCGAGCGTCCCACGCGCTCACCCAGCAGTGCTTCGGTCACGTCGCCCATCTTGCGCTGCGACACACCGCTCACGTAAGCCTCCACCATCATCTCGTCCACTTCTTCACTCCTGCGCCGGTAGCGGCCCATCACGTCGGCGGGCGAGCCGCCTTCCCGGCTGCGCGGCACCATCACGTCGATCTGACCCAAGCTCGTGAGCAGGCGCCTGAGGTACGTGCCGTTCCTGTGGTCCTTCCGGCTGCCGACCCGCTCGAAACGACGCGCTCCGACCATCGCTTTCAACTCCTCCTCCAGCACCATCTCGAGCGTCACACGGATCGCGCCCTGAAACAACGACTTTAAATCCTGCCGTAACTCATCTTGCGTGGCCCGCTCAACTTCAACCATCTTTTCCATGAGGAAGCTCCTTTCCGGTTCCGGACCTGCTGGCGCAGGCCCGGACTCCCCGGGTTCATGTGATGATGAACATTCACAAGGAGCTTCCTCTCTCTTTCCCCGGCTGTCCACCCTCCCCGGACCCCTCACCCCCTTTTACACAAATATCGCGACACTACCTCGCGAATCTCGAACCATCGCTTGCTCCACGTCGATGACGAGGCCGTGAGCCTCCGCTACAAGGACTACCGGAGTCGCAGGTCCCGGTCCCTCACGCTCTCGCTCGCTGAGTTCACTCGCCGCTTCCTCCTGCACGTCCTCCCCAAGGGCTTCGTCCGTATCCGCCACTATGGCTTCCTCTCCAACGGCTGCCGAGCACGACTGCTCTCCTGCTGCCGGGGCGCTCTCGGCCAGCCTCAGGATACGCAGCTCGAACGAGCGCCCGAGCCAAGCAAGGACAACGAGCCCTTCCTCGACCTTCTGCCCCCGGGCCTCCGCCTCTGCCCCCACTGTGGGCGCGGTCCGATGCGGTGCATCGAAGTGCTCGGACGCCCACCTCCGAGCCATCAGCGGTCCCGTCGTGTCGCAGCCTGATCCATGGCCTCGCCCGAGCGGGGCCCTGCACCCGTCCGTACCTGCGTCGACCTGCGCCACGCCTCATCCTTCTCGCAGCGCCCTGACATCGCCTTTGCCTTCCGTTCGCCGCCCTCGCGCCACGCGATCTCTCCCGTCCCACCCCGCCGCTTCAACCGCCGGGCTCTTCAATCCCCATAGCCCCACCCACCGCGTAGCGGCTCAGCCCAACTGATCGTTTCCACACTCTCTGAACCCTCCACCCCGCTCCTCACGGCGCTTAGAGTATGGAAACAATCCTTAATCGTTAGAGCAGCAGTTGTTGAACGCCTTGACCGCACTGTCGCAGCAGTACGAAGAGGCGATGAAAGCTCACGACGATCGGATCGCCGACTTGCAAAGGCAGATGCTGCAGCTCGAAGAGGCCGTGACGCCCTTGCAGGCGCAGGCCGAGGCCTTGCAGCGGCAAGTGGCGCTCTTGCGGAAAGACTACAGGCAGATCGCCAACCGTGTTGAGCGGGGTCTGAACGTGATCTGGCAGCGGGCGAGGGCACGGCAACGCGGAATGGGGCGGGACTCTGGCCCCAGCCGCTGAAGGGCGCCAGATCAATCGAACAAATCGGTCGCCGAGGCAGCCCGATCACGGCCTCGATCGAGGAGGCGGGTTCGAGCGGTGAAGCTCCTTTGCTGCCGGCCTGACAGAACTTGATCCAGGTACTGTTATTCGGTACCATTCATCCATGAAGCGCAGACACCGGAAAACGCTCGAACTGGTCTTCCGCCAACCGGTCAGCGGCAACATACCGTGGCGGAAAATCGAGGGGTTACTGGCTGAACTGGGAGCGGAGATCAGCGAGCGGGAAGGCTCGCGCATCGGTGTGAGACTGTTCGGCGACCGGCGGGTGTTCCACCGTCCGCATCCGTCGCCGGATACCGACGCCGGCGCGGTCGCCAGCATCCGGGATTGGCTACGGCGAAATGGAGTGGAACCGTGAGAAACACCATGGAGATCGACGGCTACAAGGCCGTCATTCAGTTCGACCCCGACATCGACATGTTTCGGGGCGAATTCATTGACCTGAACGGCGGAGCGGACTTCTACGCCCCCGACGTCGCGGGCCTCAGGAAGGAAGGGGCGGCGTCGCTCAAGGTGTTCCTCGAGATGTGCAGAGAGGACGGCGTTGAGCCCCGAAGGTGGTACTCGGGGAAATTCAATTTGCGCATCTCACCCGAACTGCACGCGAGCGCCGTGGCGGCGGCCGAGGCGGAGGGGAAGAGCCTCAACCAGTGGATTGCCAGCACGCTCGGCTCGAGCCTGCTGTGAGCGGCCTTGGATTCAGGGGGGTTCCCTTTGCTCTCGAAAATTCCGCCGCTGGAGGCCCCCACGTGCCCCCAGGAGCCACGAGAGAAGGAAAGGAAGGCGGGGGCCCTCAGAGCCCCGGAGCGCAGCGATCGCCAGCTCGGAATCCGCAATTGAAGTGCTTCGCGACGGGGCGTCGGCCCAATACGCCTCGGAGCTGAAGGAACGTTCCGCGGCGACGGTTTCCGTTAGTAGTCGTCGTCCGGTGTGTACGGCCGGCTCCACAGCACGACTTGCAGGACCACTGACTTGAACCACGCATCGTACATCCGGTCGACCTGCTCCTTCGGGTGCCCCTTTTTTTCGAGAAAGGGGCGAATGGTCGCGGTGATCGGGTAGATGAACGCGATCATATAGCGCAGCGGAACGATCGGGGCCGCATCCACGCCATCGGTCTTGTTCTTTTTTGCTCGATGGTGTCGAAGCGCCACTTCGTGCTGGTAATCCAGCCACGCTTGATCGTACTCCCGCTCGCAAGTGTCGCGAATCCACTGCCCGAAGCGCTTGCGAACCCCCTCCAGGTAGCTGCCGACAGGTTGCCCGTCGGCGCCGGCGAAGTACGCCAGAAGGTGGTCGTTCGAGCCGACAAATCCGTACCAGAGGTCAAGGATGTCCTCAACCTGGTCGCTGAGGACCGCTCCGGCCTGGCGCAAGGCTTCGCGGTCGTCGTCGGTGAATAGCAGCGTCTTCTCGAGCAAGCCAAGGTCCTGGACCGAGAGCGGCGAACGCGCGAGATCGGACGCTCCGTAGGTGTATCCGGGAATCGAATTTGACATGAGTTCCTTCCAATAATGTAGCGAGTCGATACTAATAGATAGAATAGCTCAACACCTTTTCGTTGTCAATGTCGTATTGAGTCGATACATTTGGGCGTGGACGACTTGACGATTCTTCTTGAACGGCTGACCAGTCTATTGAGGGCAGAGCAGCGCGAAGTGGCCTCGCAGGCGGCGCTGCAGCCGGTTCATCTGTCGTCGCTGCTTTACCTGTCGCGCGCCAACCGGTACAGCGATACCCCCGCTAGCCTGACAGAATACCTGGGCTTGACCAAGGGAACCGTTTCCCAGTCGCTGCTTGTCCTGGCGCGGAAGGGTCTGATCGTCAAGCGCTCCGACGAGAACGACCGCCGCATCGTTCATCTCGAACTGACACACGAAGGCAGGCGTCTCCTGCTCCGGACCTGGTCATCCCTTCGGGTCCGGGAGGCGGTCTCGGCGCTGCCGGAATTCCGACGGAAGCGTCTCGAAGACGCATTGTTCGACTTACTCACATCCCTCCAACGTGTACACGACTCGCGCAGCTTCGGGCTATGTCACACGTGCAGCCTATTTGAGCGGCTTGGCGACGGCCGCTTCCGGTGCGGGCTCACCGCGGAACTGCTGGCGGACGAGGAGACCGAGAAGATCTGCCGAGAGCATGAACCGGTTGCCCGAGGTCGCCGGGACAGTCGCGATCACTGAGCGAATCCTCGGAATTCTCTCGGCATGGACAACGTGATATGGATTGACCTGTCAACTCGTTTGGATTTGTGCCTGGCTTTCTGATTTCCTTATGCTCTCGGCTTCCTTTTGCTGCATCAGGGGTTCGGGATGCGGGCGGCTTATTGCGACGGTGGATCACTCTGATATCCGTGGGTTGGTTACCACCTGACTTCACTTCGTCGCGGAGCTGCCTCTCTCTCTGTCTTCGTGAGTCGTCCTGCCCGTAAGGGGCCGGCGTCACCAGGTTGTCTCGAGGGTTCTCCTCACCGGCCGCCCACACCCCGATTTCCTGCAGCAGCCTCCTTGAATGATGATGGTGCTGGTGGTCTCCGTTTCGTCTCTCAGCTCAGGCGGTCACCCGGGTGCCGTGAGGCTTGCCCTGCACCTCGCAGGCAATGGCCCAGATGAAGCCCACGAGCTCGCGCGCGATCGCTGTGACCACCTTGTTCTTTGCCTTCCCGCGTTGGTAGAGCATCACATATCGGCCGCACAGCCGTCTCTGGGCCGTCCAGGCGATCGCCTGGACCCGGTCCGGAACTTTGGCTGCCTTGCGGCGCAGGCGAGCAGTCTTTCTGGCCGGGAAGCGATAAGCCCATGCCGCCTCGGTCAGCACCCGGCGAACGTGACCATTGCCGGTCTTTGTGATGGCTCCCTGGCGCCGCCGAGAACCCGAGGAGTGTTCCCCGGGGGCCAGACCGAGGAAGCCCACCAACTGGCGGGGTGAATCGAAGCGCGTCAGATCGCCGAGCTCGGCTAGGATGGTCATCGCCGTGATCGTCGACACGCCCCGTAGACTCATCAGAGCCTCGGCCGTGGGGCGTTGCGACCAGGCACGGAGTGTCTCGTGCATCTGGGCCTCGAGCCCGGCGGTCCGCTTCACGGCCGCGACCACTGCGTCCACGTACTCCTAAAAGACCGTCTGCTGGAGCGCTAGGGAAGCTCTGAACAAGACGGGTGTAGTTTCATGGTATGAAACGACCGGGGAGTTGTGAGCGGGCCATGGAGCTTCAGATGAGTTTCGCGGAGCTGGAGTACGATTCGAAGAAGCGGCGGACGCGCCGGGAGATTTTCCTGGAGAAGATGGAGGGGCTGATTCCCTGGCAACAGCTGGAGGATCGGATCGAGCCGTTCTATCCGAAGGCTGGCCGTGGCCGCCGCCCCTATCCGCTTGGGGTGATGCTGCGGGTTCATTGTGTGCAGCTGTTCTACAACGTGAGCGATCCGGGCATGGAGGATCTGCTCTACGAGGTGGAGTCAGTGCGCCGCTTTGCGGGTCTGCGCCTGAGCGGTTCTTTGCCGGACGAGACGACGATCCTGAACTTCCGCCACCTGCTGGAGACGCAGGGCTTGGGGATGGGGTTGTTCGAGGAGATCAATACGCATCTGGCGTCTCTCGGGCATCGGTTGAAGACGGGGACGATCGTGGATGCGAGCATCATTGACGCGCCGTCGTCGACGAAGAACCGCAGGGGAGAACGGGATCCGGAGATGCACCAGACGAAGAAGGGAAACCAGTGGTACTTCGGGATGAAGGCGCATATCGGGGTGGACGCCGAATCGGGTCTGGCGCACAGCTTGGCGACGACGGCCGCCAACGCGGCGGACGTGACGCAGGCGTGCGTGCTGCTGCATGGTGACGAGACGGAGGCATGGGGCGACGCGGGCTACCAGGGTGTGGACAAGCGCCCGGAGAACAGGGGTTGCGACGTCGCCTGGCAGGTGGCGATGAAGCCGGGCAAGCGTCGCCTGCTCGATCGGGACGGCGCCGAGGCGGCGGCCGAGAAGCGCAAGGCATCGGTGCGGGCGAAGGTGGAGCATCCGTTCTTGTATGTGAAGCGGCGCTTCGGGTACGGTAAGGTGCGCTACCGGGGACTGGCGAAGAACACGCAGCGCATCGCGTTGCTGCTCGGGTTCTCGAATCTGCTCATCGCTGGCCGCTACGCGACCGGATAACGCGGGGCCCATGCGCCCATGGGCCCCGCGAGGGCGGGAGCCGGACACATCGAAGCGACTTCCTGACGGTTCGGACCGTTTCTCCGGCGCGCCAGCCAGCACTTCATCGCTCCGATAGGTCTTCGAACCGGATCTTCGAACCGCAACCGATCGCGTTCCTCCCAAGATGGGGGTTGTTCAGACCTTCCCTAGATCGAATCTCTGCTGCTCCAGCCAGCGAAAATGTGCCTGCGTCCACCGGCTCTTGCCGCCATAGACCCGGCCATGACGCAGCAGGAAGGCCCCCAGACGCTGTCGGGCCTTGAGTTCGAGCGCCTTCATGTCCTCGCGTGCACGGGTCAGATCGCGCACCGCCTCCTGGTCCGGTCCCGGCACCCACACCGGGGTGAGTTCCCCGGCCCGGTGCAGGCGCGCCAGTGTCAGCGCGTCTCGGCGATCCGTCTTGACCCGATCGGCGGGCCTGCGCGGGATGAGCCCCGGTGCCACGACTTGGCAGTCGTGGCCGGTCCCGGTGATCTCGCGGTACACGCCGTAGCCGCAGGGACCCGCTTCATAGGCGAAGCTCAGTGCCTCGCCGTGCGGGCCTTGCAGTCCATGGATGAGTTTCTGCACCGAGCGGCATCGGTTCAGGATGATGCCCCGGTACTCGGGCTCCGCCCGGCCCGGCCATGCGACCGCGGCTGCGATCGTGTCCTTGTGAATGTCTAGCCCCACGTAGGCCCTGTACTCGGCCATTGACCTGCCCTCCTCGGATGTGGCTCTGCGCCGGTTGAGGGTACCCTACCTCGAGCGTAACCCACGACGCCCGAGGCAGGGCGGGTCAATCCATGATGTCTCTTCTGAGCCATCGCCTCCCTCCTTTCCTCGATCGACCTCTGCGAGGATGGAAAAAGGCGCCGCTACGGAAGGCAATCCAGTGCAGCTACTCGCTCACCACAGGGTGGACGGCATGCGTCGGAATGGGTGGACGGCATGCGTCGGAATCCGCACTTCAACCCGGATCCTGCGATGCCAAGGTAGATACACACCGCCTAACGCCTTATATTTGAGGGGTTTATACCAATACACTCCTCGAAACGGAGGGCGCTCGGACGGTGCGGCACCATCATACGGGAAGTCGGCCCCATGCGCAGGGCTGGCAACGGCCGCTGCGCGTCCGACACAGCGCACGGAATCTCACCGACGCCGGCGGACTGGTAGTGGTTCGAAAGCTGTTCGACCGGTTCGGCCTGGCCGGCTGGATCGACGGTCGGGCGAACAAGGAGAAGGGGTCCTACCGGCCGGCCTGATGACCGAGGTGTGGATTGCGCTTCTGCTGTACGGCGGCGGGGTGATCGATGACCTGCCGCTCCTCGAGCGCCGGGGTGTGCGCCGGATCTTCGGCTGGATCCGTGTGCCGGACCCCACGACGTTCGGCAGATGGCTCCGGCGGGCCAGTGAGCGCATGGTCCCGCTCCTGGACGAGCTGCTGTGGAGGATGGTCCGGCAGCGCTGGGCGCTTCGGGCCCGCGGCGTCCCGAAGAAGCTGACCCTGACGCTGGACTCGACGGTCGTGGTGCGCTACGGACACAAGCAGGCCGGGGCGGAGCTGGGCTACAACCCGAAGAAGCGGGGCCGTCGCTCCCACCACCCGCTCGTGGCGTTCGTCAATGAGACGGGCGACTGCCTGGGGGTGCGCTGGCGGGCGGGCAACGCCCACACGGCCGAGGGGGCCACCGAGTGGCTGCAGGCACTCGTGGGACGCCTGACAAGCGCGGGTGTCGGCGACATCACGGTGCGCCTCGACAAGGGCTTCTTCAGCCAGAAGATAGTGCGGGCGCTCGAGGAGCTGGGCGTATCTTTCCTGCTTAAGGTTCCTCGCCACAGATGGTTAGACGGCCACCGGGGCCCGTGGCGCTACTCGAAAAAGGGCGATGCCATCTTTGCGGGCGAGAAGCTGTGGAGCGCGACGGGTTCGCTCTGGGATGCGCGTCTCCTCACGATCCAGACCAGAAAGCCGGTCGAGACCGAGGAGGGAATGCTGGAGCTCGACACCTACGAGGTGGGCCACCAGGCGGACGTGCTGACCAACATCCAGGGCATCCACGCCCTGACCGCCTGGCGCCGATACAACGGCGGTGCCGTCGTCGAGCAGCGGATCGAGGAACTCGCCCAGCTCTCGGCCGGCAAGACCGCCGTCGACGACCTCGGGGGCAACGCCCTCCTGTGGAGCCTCGCCGTCGTGGGCTACCAGACCTTGCATACGCTGCGCCAACACTTCCTCTCGGGCTCCTGGCGGACGGCCCAGCCGAAGCGACTCCGCGTCTGGCTGCTCCGGCTTCCCGCGAAGCTGACCACCCATGGACGCAAGAGCTACCTCCAGTTGCTTCGCGACGAACCCGTCCGCCTCCGCCTCCTCACGGCCCTGCGGGGACTGAACCACGACATCCCGCCCCCGGCGGCCGCCTGAGTCTGGTGGCCGCGCCGCGCGCCATGCAGGTCCCACCCACGATCCCGGGTCCCATGTCTCCCGCGGCCACTCGTCGCGCCGATACTCGGCGTCTGTTCGCCTCAGGTCTCCTCATTGCAGCACTGCCGTGACCCCCAAAGCTTGATACCTCCCGCTTCCGCGCCCCTTCTCCATCCACTCCGCACTGGCCCCGCAGAACACCGCCCCAAATGACCCCCATCGCAGGATCCGGGTTGAAGTGCCTCGCGACGGGGCGTCGGCCCAATACGCCTCGGAGCTGAAGGAACGTTCCGCGGCGCAGGAGCACTTCATTGACCTGTGCCGGCTGCTCGGTGAACCCACGCCGGCCGAGGCCCGACCCCAAGGGCGACCACTACTGCGCTCCCCTCCCAGTTTGGTATTTCTGATGGAATTGAGACTCATTCTCAATCTACTTGACACGCTTGATCCGGCAACATAAGGTTAGCGGGCCGGTAGTTGAGAATGATTCTCAATTCCATCTCAGGAAAGGCACCATGCGTATTCTGGCGTTCACCTTCCTAGCGGTTCTTCTCGCCACCACTTCGTGCTCGGAGTCCAGTCCCTCCGCCCCCGCCGCGCCCTTGGCCCCCGATGAACCTGACATCTCCACATTCACGGTGAATGCGTCGGATACGTGGGCGTTCGTTGCCTTTGATGGTGAGCTCGTCACGCTGGTTTCCGTTGCCGACCCGGCTGCTTCCATCGCCTGGGACATCGGATTCTACGGGACGTCTGTGATGCTGAACGGAGGTGGCGCAGGTCCCTCCGACGTTCGGGGATACTGCATTTGCCCGAACGACGGGGCATCGGACGAGCAGGTCATGGAGCTGAGCGCCGAGGGCGAACTTGCAGCATTCGATGCCATCTCGGCGGCAGATGTTCCCAGTGACGAGGACGCCTGGGTGAGCGACTCGCTTCAGCCGAGCATCGACGAATGGTACAGCTACGATTTTGCGACGCACACCATTTCAGCCGCACCGGATCGCGTCTGGTATGTGCGGACAGCTTCGGGCGATGCCTTCGCCAAGCTGCACGTCATCGACATCGCGAACTCCGCGCGGGATCACGCCGGTCAGGTAACCGTCGAATTCGCGGTCCAGCCATCGGCGGGCGCTGAGTTCGAGCCGGCTCAGATGGTTGTCGTAGATGTCTCCACCGGTGCGGTGGACCTGGACCTCGAGACCGGCTCGATCGTTGAGGACTCTGATGACTGGGACCTACGCCTGTCAGGCTATGAGATTCGGGTAAACGGCGGCGTGAGCGGTGAGGGTCAGGCAGGGGCGGTCCTAGCCGGCGAGGAATTCGAGGCGATCACCGATGCCAGCAACGCCCCGGCTTCGGTCTACGCAGCGGACAAGTTCGGGGGTGTGTTCGCCGAGCATCGATGGTACCGCTACAACATCGAGGGAAACCATCAGATCTGGCCCACGTTTGACGTTTTCCTGATTCAGACGGGAGACGACGTCCACAAGATCCAGCTGATCAACTACTACGGGCCGACAGGAGATTCCCGCCAGATCACCTTCCGGTACGAGCGGCTCTAGAATGAGTCCTCAACTCCGGCTTGGGAGGATGCATCTCTCCCTTCTGGTTCCGTTCCTCCTCCTCGCATCCCTCGGGGCACCCGGTGCGGTTCAGCCTCAGGTGCCGCCGGCCGAGACCGGCCGGATGTCTGGGTCGATCGTCGACGCAACGACTGGGGAGGGGGTTCGGGGTGCCACGATTCAGGCACGTGGTGTCATCGAGCGTACCGCCCAGTCGGGAACCGCCGGCGAGTGGAGGATCGAGTCGCTTCCCCTGGGAGCCTACACTCTCACGATCTCACATCCGGGCTTCGCGACCGCGGAGGCGTCGCTCGAAGCGCGATCGGATGGAGGCGAAGTACAAACATCACTCACTCCTCGCCCGATCCGTCTGGACGCCCTCGTCGTCACGCCAGGGCGGCGGGTGGAGCACCTATCGGACGTTGCGGTATCGACTGAAGTCATCTCGCGTCGCGAAATCGCGGACATCGGAGCACCCGACCTTGCGGGACTCCTCACCAGGCGGGCAGGTCTAGAACTTCAGGGTGGCCATCCGGTAGGGGCCGGTGTAATGCTCCAGGGACTTGGCTCGGAGCGGGTCCTCGTACTGGTCGATGGGCAGCCCTATATCGGGCGAATCGCTGGCCGGCTCGATCTGTCGCGCATCCCCACAGAGATCATCGATCGGGTCGAAGTCGTAAAAGGACCGCTCTCCACGCTCTACGGCTCCGAGGCGATGGGTGGAGTCGTGAATGTCATCACGCAGAGGTCCGATATCGCCCCGTGGGCAGCCTCGTCTCGAATTGTGGCCGGAGACCAGGGCCGGCTGGACTATTCGGGTGGAGTGTCGGGCAGAGGTGGACCGGTCTCGGCCCGGGTTGATCTGGGCCGGCGGTCCATCTCCCAAGTGCCGGGCCAGTCGGCGCAGAGAGGGCAGATGGTCGAACGATGGGATGCCAACACTACGGCCTTCTGGCGGCCACCGGTGAGCGGACTCTCGGTCGAGACCGGACTGCTCTTCCTAGACGAGCGTCAACGTTGGCGGTCCGGTCAGCTCTATCAGTTCGCTGACAACAGGCAGTGGAACGGCCGGGCCCAGGCCAGATGGGAAGCCGGATCACACCGGCTGACATCGACCGTCGTAACCTCGGTATTCCAGCACCTGTCCCGGCGCGCGGTGACTGAGGAACCGATAGCGGGAACCGGGGAAGAGGAGACACAACGCCTCGGAGAACTGGAGCTCTTGTACGGTGTTGGTTTCGGCGAACAGTCGCTCGATGTCGGGCTCGAGTTGCAGAGTGAGAGGATTCACTCGCAACGGGTCTCGGGTGAGCGACGGGGCAACCGAACGATCGAATCCTTTGCCCAGACCACCCTGTCTTTGGGACGGCTCACCCTGGTCCCCGGCCTGAGGACAACCATCAGCGATCCGTGGGGAACGCACTGGACGCCCCGGCTGGCGGCGATGTTCCGTCCAAGGCCCGACTTGGCTCTCCGGCTCTCTGGCGGAGAGGGTTTCCGGGCGCCGGCCTTCAAGGAACTCCACCTGGAGTTCCTAAACATCGGACCGGGATTCGGATACACCGTCCGAGGCAATCCGGACCTACAGCCCGAGGTGTCAAGGAATGTCACGGCCGGCCTCGAATGGACCGGAACTCGCCTGTACGCTCATGTTCAGGCATTTCACAACGGTTTCGACAACTTCATCGAGACCCACGTGCTGGGCGACTCAAGTGGCGTTGCCGTCTATACCTACGGAAATATCGATGATGGCGTCACCGAAGGCGTCGAGATGGAAGCCGGGGTCACGCACCTCGGGTGGCGTCTCGACATGAAGTACTCTTGGCTGAACGCGCACCGCGACGGGTCGGGAGACCCACTCCTCGGCCGGCCGGACCATTCGGTCAGTGCGCTGATCGGGTACGCGCGACCCGGCGGTACTCGGGTGTCGCTGAATGGCACCTACACCGGACGAACACCGATGCGGCGGACCGAAGTCGGTACGGAGTGGCGGGACGGGTTTCTCAGGTTCAACACTCTGCTCACGCAGGACATCACCGGGGATCTTCAGCTGGTGCTCGGAGTGGACAACGTCTTGAACGCGCTGGAGGAGGAGTGGCCCGGGTTTACCGGACGACATGTGTACACGGGGATGTCCTGGAAACCGTCAGGATCCGACAGATGAACAGGAGCTGCAGAATGCAAGATCCGACCAAACACGGCGGGGAGACGGTCCTCGGAGTAGCCCTCCTCCAGGCTGTGGTGCTGGGAGTGCTCGGAGTTCCTGCCGGGTGGGCTCAGGAGACGCCGGGCCGCGGCAATCCGAGAGTGGGAACCATCGTCGTTGCTCACGGAGCCGATGAGGCCTGGAACGCTCCGGTACTTCAGATCGCCTCGCAGGCTCTTACGGATGGACCGGTCGAGGTGAGCTTCCTGATAGGCGAGGAGGCCGTCGACTACCGGTTCCAGGATGCGGCACTGCGACTCGTGGAGAGGGGTGCCGACAGGATCGTCGTGGTTCCCCTTCTCGCCTCGAGCTTCAGCGGCCACTACGACCAGATCGGCTATCTGACGGGAGCCCTGGACGAGCTCGATGAGAATATGCTGCGGATGTTGGCGAATATGGGGGTGGAGCGCCCGAGCGTTGAGGTGCCGGTGCAACTTACGGCTGCACTGGACGCCTCGCCCGAGATCGCCACGATCTTGGCCGAGCGAGCTCTGCGCCTCGCCCAAGCGCCCGCCGAGCAAGCACTCTTTATCATCGGACACGGCCCGAACGGTGCCGAGGACTATGCGGAGTGGATGAGAAATCTCCGACCGGTCGCGGACTCGGTCACCTCGCTGACCGGGTTTCGAGACGTCAAGATCGGCCTTGTGCGCGATGACGCACCCGCGCCCGTTCGGGCTGAGGCGGTACGCCGTATCCAGGAGGTGATCGAGCTCCAACACGCGATCACGGGACATGAAGTGGTGGTCGTCCCCCTTCTCATCTCGCGGGGCTATGTGAGCACACACCGGTTTCCCGAGGACCTGGACGGGTTGACGATCGCATACGACGGCGAAGGATTGCTTCCGCATCCGGAGCTCGCGGCCTGGATTGGCCGAAGAGTCAGGGAGGCCATTCAGCCCTGATCGGGAGAAGAGTCGCCGTTCCGGGAGAGAGTCGCCGCGCAGACGCCTCCTTGCGGGCTTCTCCGGCTCTGATCGGTTCTTGTGGCCTCCAGTTTGGTGCTCTCGAAGTGCGGCGGGTTAACATCACCCTTGGGGGTTCGAGTCCCCCCCGTCCCGTAACGACGGCCTTCCTCATGGTGTGATGGTCGGAGTGAGAGGGTCCTGAGACACGGGGTGAAGGTCGTCGGGGCCACGGGGGTTCTTCTCATGGAGTGTTTGGGCCGAGTGACTGGATTTGGAGACAAATGAGGTCGGAGGGAACCAGCCGTGATGCGGAGTATCACGGCTTGACACGCGCGCACACTCGCATGGGTAGAATCGCCGCGGTGTGGGCCCCGCTTGGCGTGTCCATCCTCTTCGGGCTAGCGGTCTTCAGGTTGGTAATGCGTGGACTCGCCGAGGTTGGTGCCGGATTGACTTCCATCCAATGGACCGTCCTTCTCTTGACAGTTGCGCTGTTCGTCTACGGAGAAGGGTTCCTGGCTCTCCAGCGCCACTGGGTGCCCAGGATGGCCGAGCGGGCGAGCCGTCTTCGCGCGTCCCGAAGCGCGATCGTCCTGATACTTGCGCCGCTCCACGCTATGTCGCTGCTTGGCGGCAGCACTCGTGAACTTGTCCGCGGCTGGAGTATGGTCGCGGCGATCGTCGCGGCTGTCATTGTCATTGAGTGGCTGCCCGCTCCATGGCGGGGGATCGTCGATCTCGGCGTTGCGTGCGCCTTGGCGTGGGGATTGCTGTTCGTGGCCGAAGTGACGCTCCGAGCTGCTGTCGCGCATAGTTCGCCTGAACTCCTTGGGGAGTAACGGGAGGACGAAATCCAACCACCACTATTCCGTCGTGGCCCGGCCTCCTAACCTCTCGTCCATCATGAGGAGTGCGGCACGGTTGTCGCCCACCATCTCCAGCTGCTCGACCACGCTTCCCAAGGACGCCGCCTCCTCCACCTGCTCGTCGATGAACCACTGCAGCTCCAGCTGAGTTGGATAGTCCGTCTTGGTTGTTGCCACCTCGTAGAGCGAGTTGATTAACTCCGTCACCTTCCTCTCGTGGTCGAGCGCTTGTCTGAAGATGTCGATCGGCAAGCCGAACTTGGCCTGGGGGCTCCCCACGGGGGAGAGGTTCACCTCGACCCCACGTCTAACCATGTAGTCGAAGAGCCGCAGTCCATGCTCGAGTTCCTCCCTCGCCTGCATCCTCATCCACTTCCCAAACCCCTCCAGGCTCTTTACCTCGAAGTGCCCAGCCATGGCAAGGTAGAATTACGCTGCCTGGAACTCGTGGTTGATCTGTTTGTCGATGGTATCGCGAACGGCGTCATCCATTGGAGCTCCCGTGTGATTTGTTACCCTGGGTCTTGGTTGGAGGCAGGCTGGCCCTGGCGCTCAGCCGACGGAACCGATCGTCCTGTAGAATCCACTCGACACCCGCAGCTATTCCCGGGCACATCTTGCAACCTGTCCTTCCCCTCCAAGGGGAGGACCCCCGTGTGGAGGACCTGAACCGGTCCTGATTCTTTGGACAATAGGGCGGCTTAATCATGCCGCCATCCGAGGATGCCACGACTTCATAGCTGACCTGCCCCCAAGAGTGGTACCACATCCTATGTTAGTCCCAGCACCTGTGGAGGGCCGTGAAGGACGGGCATCCTCAGGAACCAGGGCGACGGCTTAATCGCCTCAGGGGCCGGGGGAAAGCCGCCGCAGGCGCTGTGGGGTCGGACGGTATTGCACTCGCGCCTCCATTGCTGGACCAGCACGGCCGCCTGCGCCAACGAGCAGAAGATCTCCCCGTTCAACAGCTCGTCCCTGAGCTTGCCGTTGAAGCTCTCGTTGTAGCCGTTCTCCCACGGGCTGCCCGGCTCGATAAAGAGCGTCTCGACGCCCACGCGCCCCAACCACCGCCGCACGAGCGGTCCGCTGAACCGTAACGGGCGCGCCACCACCCGCCAGTCTCCGTCACCACCGAGGCGTCCACCATCCGCAGGGCCTCTCCATTATGCGGGGGCAGGCCCTCAGCATCCACGCGGGCATCTCTTGAGCCGTCACGTCATCCCAGAGAGTGCCGTCACACACTTCACCCGTCCACCCGCAACGATCAGGCGCGTAAGTTATCGATCTTATCGATACGCTTTGCCTGAGATAGTCTTCCCGTTGTTTCGCGTCCCATTCCTCAAATTCTCCCTGGGATGGAGGTTCGGGGCGCGGCCATATTTCCCACAAGCTCACGTCTACAACATCGGGCATGTCTCCACCCAGTTGGATCTCCATGGCCGCACGCATTAACGCCTCTACTACTCGGGCAGGGTCCGTCTCCGGTGTAGTCACATCGGCTGATATCCGTGACCGGATCGTCCCGAACGAAAAGTCGCCCACTTCATGGATCACGTATTCCGCCGATCCCGCTAGTAAATCTTCGGATGTCAGTACATCGCCTGGATCCGTGGCTTCCACAGGTGCTTCCACAGGCGCGATTGGCTGCACGACGGTCACATCGGTGTCGTTCGTATTTGGACCTGTCGAGATACTGACGAGAAAAAGAAAAACGAACGAACAGGCTACTGCCCTTTTCCTGGTGGAGAGTCCGATTCGAGGGATGGGGCGGACTATGGCCGCCAGAGACACGAGAAGAGCTAAGAACGCAAGGACAGACATGGGGACACCTCCGGGTTGGGGAAAAAGCGCCTGAGCGAAAGCAGCAGCGACAGGGTTGATCTGCTCGCAAGGGGCAGGTCGGGCGAGCACATCGCAATTGAGCTGAAGATCGTCGAGGCACGACGTGGGGATTACACACAACTGACGTCCTACATGGGAAACATGGAGTCGAGCGGCGTACCCGCAGACAAGGTGCGAGGAATCCTGGTCGCACCTGCCTTTTCCCACAAGGTACTCAACTCAGCAGCTATCGAACCGCGGATCACCCTCCTCAGGTTCAACAAAAGACCATAGGAACACGACGTCGACCGGGTGGGTCTTGGAACCAGCTGCGACCGGGCCGGCTCATGAAACGACTGGTCGCCTACCTGGCCGGAGAGACTCCGGCCCCAGGAGGCCGCGCCGATCCGCCGAAGGACCTCCACTGATCCTCGAGCGCCGGCCGATTCGCAGCCGAGAACCACTAGCGGCTCGGACCATGATCGCGCTCTCGCCCCCGCTGGCGCATCAGCTCCAGCGCCCGCGCAACGTCTCGGTGAGCGTCCTGTAGTTCTGGGCCAAGGGCGTCACTCGCCCGCTGAGCTGTGCGACCTGCTGCTCCAAGGCTTCGACTTGCTGCTGCAAGGTCTCGACCTGCGCGGCGTGCTGCTGCTGCGCCTGCTCGTACTGCGCGGACAACGCCCGCAAGGCGGAGTAGCGGTGGCGTGAATCACGGCAAGGAATAGTCTAAGTTCAACCAGGACTGCGCGATCTGCCGCACTTGCCGTCCTACCATACCTGATGCTGCCGTGCTTAAAGGGCTAGAAAACGGTATCAAATGGCGGGAATCCGGGCCTAGTGGCATGAGCGTCAAGTACATTCAGTACGGTCGGTTCGCTCCCGGCGGCATGGTGAATCCGGATCGCTATACGGGAAGGAGAGTCCATTGGGGCACAAGCCGAGATTTACGCCAGGCTCTGCAGCATCGCCGACAACATCTGGGATGCCACAGATCACGACGGAGGATTCGCGCTTCTCGAAGAGTCGGTCGACGTTCTGAACATCGGGGAGGACCTACCCTCCGATGTCGAGAAGCACTACGACGAACTGCCCGCTTGGGGGCTTGAGAGCGACCTGCAGATCCAGATGGCCTGGGACTGGGGATTGCCGTTCAGCCATCGCAGCGACCTCACAGCGGTTGTTGTGCCGTCGGGAAAGCGGCTGTACGTGCTGGACATAAAAGAGGGGCGTGAACAGGGCTGCACACCTACGGAACGTGGACAAAGCCTTCACAGGATGGTGTCAAGAGCGCGATCGGCGCGGAGCTCGGGCGTCGTCCGTACTCAGTTCGGCTTCCCGGTTGAGGATCACCAGCTCCTCGAAACGCTCCAGACACGGGGTCTGCGTCAGGGCTTAAGGCTCACCAAGATCCAGATCGTGCGGGCAGGCCTCCGGGGCCTCGACGCCATGACTCCAGAGGAGTTCGGCGAGGCCGTGGAGCAGAGCGAGCCCTTGAAGCCGGGGCGGAAGCCGATCTCGTGAAGAGCTTCTCAGACGCCAGGTGCGGCGCGGCCAGACTAACCTCTTCACTCACGCGGTCCTTCGGGGCCTGCGTGATCTTCGGGCCGCCATCCCTTGCCCCTCTTTCTGTTTCCGATAGCGGAGATCTCGGACAGGAGGGACAACACCAATGGAAACCACGGCCAGCACCGCCGTAGCCATCGCGGCTGCCATGGGGAAGAGCCACGCCCCGGAGATGCTCCGGGCCTACGCCAGCGCCTGAGGCCGCTTCCGGGCCTGGTGCGACGCGGAAGGCTACGAGGTCATCCCCGCCGCCCAGGGGGACCATCCCGCATGGACCGCACCACGATCCCCACCGCGCACCTCCAGGCAGGCGTCCCGATCCCGACGGACTCCCCCGGCATCTCCCATGTCATGCGGGGGCTGGTTCGGAAGGCCGCCGGAAAGGGGCAGGCGCCCAAGCAAGTCCGGCGGACTCACGGCCGAATCCATGTGAGGTCATTGTATCGGGGGTCAGTTACTATATGTTTTCAGAGGGGTGCGGCGCCCAAGCACGGTAATCCGGTAAATGGCCCAATAAGCGGCTCTCTCCGCCAACCCTTGACATAGACGTCCAAGGTGAGTATGGTCCATATAGACTTAGAACTATGTTACTATAGTAACAATAAATTATATCATATTTATATAACGTTGCGTAACACGTAAAAAATGGATAACTTCAAACCATAAAACAACTTACGGATTAGAATCCCACATGGATAAGACTGTCGAGACCGCGAAGCATTCCGTCGTGGAACGCTGGGGGGGATACGAAGCGATTCTCGCTGAGGGATTCGTCCCTGTGCCCCGTGTGTTCCTGCGATTTGCTGAAAAGGTCCTCACCCCGGCCGAGACACTGTTTGTAATCCAGCTGATGAGCTGGAAGTGGGATGCTAGTGCCCCCTTCCCTGGCTACGGGGCCATTGCGGAACGGATGGGATTGTCCGTGGCGTACACGAGAAAAATCGCGCGTTCACTGGGATTGTCCGTGGCGTACACGAGAAAAATCGCGCGTTCACTGGAAGGCAAGAATTTGCTCAGACGACAGGTGCGTCGTGGCCAGACCAACCTCTTCGACTTGACGCCTCTCTTTAGGAGGCTCGTCGCACAGGTTGATGACCTGTACCCGTTCTAAAGAGTGATTTCGCGAACACAAAAAAAGCGGCCCCGCGCCGAATACCAATCGGACGGGGCCGCGCCAGGGCAGGGGATCGCAAGCCAGCGGTGTTGACTCGTGCGCACGAGAGCACCGGGCGACCCCCTGTCTCTCCTGCCTTACTATAAGCGTAACGGATCCCCTGCCTACGAGCGAGGTCCCGCCCTGGTGACCTGACCCCCTGAAACGAGACCAGGTGCAATGTTAGGATCGACCTGGTCTGAAAGCTTTTCAGCGAGGAGGTCAGGATGGGAAGGAAGCGACACACTCCGGAGCAGATCATCACTGCACTGCGGGAGGCAGAGGTCGGTCTGGCCCACGGCAAATCCGTGAAGCTGATGAGCCGGGAGTACGGCGGGATGAAGCTGAGCCAGGGGCACGGCGCCTGAAGGAGATCGAGCGCGAGAACGGGCGCCTGAAGCGAGCAGTGGCGGACTTGACACTGGACAAGCTGATCCTGGAGGAAGCGGCCAAGGGAAACTTCTGAGCCCCGAGCGCCGACGACGTTGTGTGGTGCGTGTACGTCGGCAGCTCGGGGCGTCGGAGAGGAGAGCGTGCCGGGGTGCTCGGCCAGTCACGGTCGACGCAGCATCGTCGGCGGAAGGTGCGGGCCGACGAGGCGGCGCTTCGCTCCGACGTGGTGCGGTTAGCGAGTCGATTCGGCCGCTACGGCTACCGACGCGTCACGGACATGCTCCGCATCGAGGGCTGGGGGGTGAAGCACAAGCGGGTGGAGCGGATCTGGAGGCAGGAGGGGCTGAAGGTGCCGGAGCGGCAGCCGAAGCGAGGTCGGCTGTGGCTCAACGACGGATCGTGCATCCGGCTGAGGCCGCTGTATCGGGGCCACGTCTGGTCGTACGACTTCGTGGCCTCGAGGACGCACGACGGGCGTGCGCTGAAGCTGCTGACAGTGCTGGACGAGCACACGAGGGAGTGCCTGGCGATCGTGGTGGCTCGCAAGATCCGCTCGCACGACGTGCTCGAGGTGCTGGCCGATCTGTTCGTCCGACACGGGCCTCCCGAGTATCTGAGGTCGGACAACGGACCGGAGTTCAGCGCGAAGCTCGTGCGGCGGTGGTTGGGGCGCGTGGGCGTCGAGACGCTCTTTATCGAGCCGGGCAGCCCGTGGGAGAACGGCTACAACGAGAGCTTCAACGGCAAGCTCAGGGACGAGCTGTTGAACGGGGAGATCTTCTACTCGTTGGCGGAGGCGGCCGTGCTGGTCGAGCAATGGAGGCGCGAGTACAATACCGTCCGACCCCACAGCGCCTGCGGCGGCTTTCCCCCGGCCCCTGAGGCGATTAAGCCGTCGCCCTGGTTCCTGAGGATGCCCGTCCTTCACGGCCCTCCACAGGTGCTGGGACTAACATAGGATGTGGTACCGCTCTTGGGGGCAGGTCAGTATCTACGGGCAATTGGATAACAGGGGTTAGACATGATTGAAGAAATTTCTATTAAACGTATCGCAACCTACGACAGTACAATTCCAGAAACGCTATTTGATCTACAACCCGTCAACTTTGTATATGGCTCAAACGGAACAGGTAAGACCACGATCTCCCGTATCATTGCAAATAAATCTGTTTATCCAGATTGCACGGTACAATGGCGGAGTGGGGTGCCTCTAGAGACGATGGTTTATAACCGTGACTTCATCGAAATGAACTTCAATCAATCCGACGATCTCAGAGGAATTTTCACTCTCGGAGCGGAAGACAAGGAAACCTTAGCAAAGATCGATACAGCGAAGAACCAATCGGATCGTATAAAAGAATCTATCGTGGTGTTTAGTAACACTCTTGAAGGTGATGACGGCTCTGGCGGAAAGATTGCCGACCTCGAAACCCTTGAATCCCACTTCGAGGATCAATGCTGGGATCTAAAACAGAAACACGACGCTAATCTCAAGGCCGCATTCACTGGATATCGCGGCAGTAAGCAACAATTCAAAGCGAAGCTCCTCAAGGAGTCCACTAACAACTCCGCGACATCGGTCCTACTTGTTGACTTGGACCACAGGGCTAGAACAGTTTTCAGCAAGGAACCTAATACTGAGCAGATCATTCCTCTGCCTGACTGGATGATTCTGATCGACCATGAGAATAATCCAATTCTAAGGAAAAAGATTATTGGGAAATCAGACGTGGATATCGCCGCTCTGATTAAGAAACTTGGTAACAGCGATTGGGTTAAACAAGGACGGGAATTCTATGACCCGAAGACACGTGTTTGCCCATTTTGTCAACAAGGCACTGAAGAATCTTTAGAAAAGAGCTTTGAGGAATATTTTGACGAAGCTTTCGAGAAGGATTCTGCCGATCTCAACTCGCTATCTGCAGATTACAAGTCACACTCTGAGCGCGTTCAGCAAAGTATACAAGCGCTCCTTGAGAACCCCTCTGAGCACATTGACACAGAGAAGCTCCGGACTGGGTTCAAGTTGCTCACCTCAATGATTCGGAACAACATCCAGAACGTTGAAGAAAAGCAGAGAGAACCAAGTAAATTGGCAGAACTTGAGTCTCTGAATAATGTGTTGGACAATATCAAGATTCTCATCGATGACGCAAACACTAAGATTGAAGATCACAACGCGATGGTTTCGAACCTCGCTAACGAGAAGGCTGAACTGACAAGCCAGGTGTGGAGATATCTTCTCGACCATGAGATCAAGAGTGACTTAGCCAAATACAATCAACAGAAATATAACCTCGGGCAGGCGATAACCAATCTCCAAGAGCAAATACGTACGGCGAAACAAGAACAACAGCGGAAAGACCAGGAAATCCAATCGCTGGAAAAAGATACGACCAGTATTCAACCGACGATCTACGGGGTTAATAATCTCTTGAAATCCTTTGGATTCACCAGTTTTGAACTTGCAAAGTCCGAACGAGATCTGTTCTACAGGATCAAGCGCCCTGACGGGTCCGATGCCAAAGAGACCCTTAGTGAAGGCGAGAGTAGCTTTATAGCGTTCCTGTATTTCTACCACTTACTCAAAGGGAGCGAATCGGATACTGGTATGACTTCAGACCGAGTCGTCGTATTCGATGACCCAGTTTCCAGTCTTGATAGCAATATTCTATTCATCGTAAGCAGCCTAATTAAAGGCCTCTTTGATGAAGTAAAAGGCCAGAGCGGGACGATCAAACAGATTTTCGTTCTCACCCATAACGTGTATTTTCATAAAGAGGTATCGTTCGATCATCGAAGGCCTGCAAACCAAAAACTGTGTGACGAGACGTTCTGGACTGTCAGAAAGGCGAATCAACGGTCGAAGATCCAAAACCACGAGACCAATCCAATCAGGACTTCCTATGAGGTCCTTTGGAGTGAGGTCAAGAATCGGTGTAGAGATGATTTGGCGATTCAGAACACACTGCGCAGGATTCTGGAATACTACTACAAGATTCTTGGAAACGTTAATCCAGACGATATCTGCAGTAAATTTGATGGGAAAGAGAAACTGATCTGCAAATCACTCTTCTCATGGGTTAACGACGGCTCTCACTCCGCTCATGATTCTCTGTATGTATCTATTGATAGCTCTGTGGTTGATATCTATCTAAGCGTGTTCCAACGGATATTTAAAGAGACCGGTCAGATCGCTCACTACAAAATGATGATGGGAGAAAATACATCCAATCCTTGAAGGCGAAACCACACCAATTGCAGATTGAACTAGGCCCATGATGAGGCGAGGTCAGCCTCGTAACGATCGGATGATGGGATTATGGGAACGCTCTCGCTCATAATCGGAGGCCCACCACAAACGGCCCGTCCGACACCGACATCGCCGAAGGCCAGCTTCCTAAGAATTCGGTGGAAGTTCTCCTGAGAGTCGAGCAAGGCCGCCGACCGAGCCCAACGGATGGCGATGGAGCGGGAGGTATTGGGCAAACCTGGGGCATCGTCAGTTCTCGATCAGCAGTTGATCTCATAAAGTCAACCACCGAGTGTCCATTTGGGGAGGACGGGAGCTAGGCCCCGCACGGCGACCTAGATCACGCCGTTGCGCAGGAATTGTCACGCCGCCGCCCCCTGCTCCCAAAGCCGCTGGACAAACCGCCTTCATAACTCGTGGCCAATATGCCACTTTTGGGAATTGTGCTATTTCTAAATGTTGACGTTCTTGGCGATACTCTTTCGGCGTTAGCGGCATGGAGACACTGACGAAGCTGTTCGAATCACGCCTAGCAGCCCGTGGAAAAACTCCTACCCGCAGCGTCGATAAGAAGTGATTTAGATTACAGGCGAACCGGGGTCTCAGCCATGGAGGGCGGGGATGGCGATAGGCAAGCGGGGCAAGGGGCGGCAACAGGAGTTGTTCGTGGCGGCGAGCGAGATTCGCGCGCTGGGCAACCCCTTCTACCGTGCACTGAACAGGCTGCTTGAGGAGGAGGGTTTCGACGAGTTCGCGGAGGAGACGTGCCGCGAGTTCTATGCGGAGAAGCGGGGTCGGCCGGGCATACCGCCCGGGGTGTATTTTCGGATGCTGCTGGTGGGGTATCTGGAAGGGATCGGCTCGGAGCGGGGGATTGCGTGGCGGTGTGGGGACTCGATTTCACTGCGTGAGTTTCTCGGATACGGGCTGGAGAGGAACCCGCCGGAGCATTCGGGCCTGTCGAAGACGAGGAAGCGGCTGAGCGTGGAAGCGCACGCGGCGGTGTTCAGCCGGGTGCTGGAGGTGGTGCAGGCGTCGGGTCTTCTGAGCGGCAAGACGCTGGGCGTGGACTCGACGACGCTGGAGGCGAACGCGGCGATGCGCTCGATCGTGCGGCGCGACGACGGGAAGGGCTACGAGGAGTGGCTGGAGGAGGTGGCGCGGGCGTCCGGGATCGAGACGCCGACGCGGCAAGACCTCGCGAAGCTGGACCGGAAGCGTCCGAAGAAGGGCTCGAACCGGGAGTGGGCGCATCCGCACGACCCGGAGGCGCGGATCACGAAGATGAAGGACGGCAGGACCGGCCTGGCGCACAAGTTCGAGCAGGCGGTCGACATGGAGACCGGCGCGGTCGTGGCCGTGACGGTGCAGACGATGGAGGGGGGAGACACCGCCTCGCTGCCGAACACGCTGGACGAGGCGCAGCGGCAACTGGCGGAGATAGAGGTGGAGCCGAGGGAAGTGGTGGCCGACAAGGGCTACCACTCGAACCAGACGATGACGGGTGTGCAGGACCGCGGGCTGCGGAGCTACGTGAGCGAGCCCAACCGCGGCCGCCGGAAGTGGAAGCGGAACCGGGACGCGCAGAAGCCGACCTATGACAACCGCCGGCGGATCCAGGGCAACCGGGGGAAAGAGCTGCTGCGCCAGCGGGGCGAGAAGGTGGAGCGGGGGTTCGCGCACCTGCTCGTGACCGGAGGGCTGCGCCGCGTCCACGTCCGCGGGCGGGAGGAGATTCGAAAACGGATCCTGATTCAGGCCGCCGCCTTCAACCTCGGGCTTCTCATGCGCAAGCGGTACGGCTTTGGCACCCCGCGCGGTCTGCAGGGCCTCGCCACGGCGCAAGCGGCGCTCGCATGCCACGTCAGCACCGCCGTCCTGCACATGATTCGCCTCTCTTGCCGTCCGTTTGGCCTTCTTGGCCCCATTGTCGCCTCTTCAGGCCGCAACACCCGCCGTAGCCACAAGGTCAGCCCCGCCTCCGTGCTGATCCCCCTCACCCACCCGGCGGCCTGCAACCCCCTTTCTTCCACGGTCTGCTAGATGCGTTCCTCAAACACACGGGGCTGAGGCCGTCAATGTTCGGTCTACGGGCGGCGGGCGATCCGAACCTGATGCGCCAGCTGCGGCACGGTTTCTCACTGACGCCGGCGCCGGCTGACCAGATCCTGGCGCACGTGGACGCCTACGAACGGGCCCATCTGGACCCCGTCTCCTCCCAGAGCAGTCGGCTTCGGGATTCCCTCTCGGGAGTGACCTGACCCCCTGAAACGAGACCAGGTGCAATGTTAGGATCGACCTGGTCTGAAGCTTTTCAGCGAGGAGGTCAGGATGGGAAGGAAGCGACACACTCCGGAGCAGATCATCACTGCACTGCGGGAGGCAGAGGTCGGTCTGGCCCGCGGCAAATCCGTGAAGCTGATGAGCCGGGAGCTTGGCATCACCGAGCAGACGTACTACCGGTGGAGGCGGGAGTACGGCGGGATGAAGGTGAGCCAGGCACGGCGCCTGAAGGAGCTCGAGCGCGAGAACGGGCGCCTGAAGCGAGCAGTGGCGGACTTGACACTGGACAAGCTGATCCTGGAGGAAGCGGCCAAGGGAAACTTCTGAGCCCCGAGCGCCGACGACGTTGTATGGCGCGTGTACGTCAGCAGCTCGGGGCGTCGGAGAGGAGAGCGTGCCGGGTGTTCGGGCAGCCACGCACGGCCCAGGAATGGGCAGACTATCTGGACCGGTGTGCAGTATCGTCCAGTTAAGTCCATAAATGACTGTGATATCAATGCTTTACGAGCATAGACTAGCAACGCACTCCGCTCACAACATCCATTGATATCCACCTCCATCCCGTATATTATGTGGGGATGGTTACTGTAACGAAAAAGGCCACTCCGCCCCGGAAAACCAAGCCCAAGGGCCGCCATCCAGACAAGGCCCTGTCGGCCGCCTTCGTGCGCACCGCCCCGCCTGGAAGACACGCGGACGGCAACGGGTTGTACCTCTTCGTCCAGCCGAGCGGGACCCGAAGCTGGATTCAGCGCCTGGTCATCCGGGGTCGGCGCCGCGAGCTCGGGCTCGGCAGCGTCGCGCTGGTCTCCCTCGCCGAGGCCCGGGAAAAGGCGCTGGCCAACCGTAAGCTGGCCCGCGAGGGCAGCGACCCGCTTGCCGAGAGGCGTCGTAGGCAGGGCGTACCGAGCTTCGCCGAAGCCACCGCGCGTGTGGTAGAACAGAAGCAAGCCGGCTGGCGAAATCGGGCGCACGGCCGCGAGTGGATCTTGACCTTCGAGCGGTACGCCTTCCCGCGCATCGGGAAGATGCCGGTCTCGGAGGTCACTAGCGCCGACGTGCTGGAGATCCTCGCTCCCATCTGGCACACGAAGGCGGACACCGCCCGGCGGTTGCGGCAGCGCATCCGCGCGGTGTTGGAGTGGGCGGTGGCGATGGAGTTCCGGATCGACAACCCCTGTGACCGGATCGACCCGGTCCTGGGTCCCCAGCGTGACGTCGTGCAGCACATGCGGGCGCTGCCGCATCGAGAGGTGGCCGCGGCCATCCAGACCGCGCGGGCATCAACGGTGCCGCTGGCCGTCCGGCTGGCGTTCGAGTTCCTGGTGCTGACGGCGGCACGATGGGGTGAGGTGCGGTGGGCTGAGTGGACCGAGATTGATCGGGAGAATGGCGTGTGGACCGTACCGGCTAAGCGGATGAAGGCGAACCGCGAGCACCGGGTCCCGCTGTGTGGTCGTGCACTGGAGATTCTGGACGGGGCACGGACGCTGGTGAAGGGAACCAGTCCGTATCTGTTTCCCAATCGGCTCGGCAAGCAGCTCGAGGAGAAGCAACTGCGCCGGATACTCGGGAAGCACAAGATCGCGGCCGTGCCCCACGGGTTTCGCTCCAGCTTCCGCGATTGGGCGGCCGAGGAGACGGATCATCCCCGCGAGGTCATCGAAGCGGCCCTCGCACATGTGGTCCAGAACAGGGTCGAGGCAGCCTATCGGCGCACGGACCTATTCGAGCGCCGACGTCGCCTCATGGGTGACTGGGCTGCTTATCTAGCCGGAGCGCCGCGAGAACCAGAGGCCACAACTCCCCGAGGGAATGCCGCCGAGCTCCGATGAGAAGCTTGGCCGGTCATGGGGGGCGCTAGTGATGGCCAATCGGATTCGGAAGTCTCGGAAGTGGAGCCGGTGACCAGGTCCACGGACACGTGCGAGTTTCACCAATACCGCGGCAGTTAATTGCGTCCGGGACCTGAGAGCCGGCTTCAGTCGGACGATGTCCTGCAGACGCTGAGCGAGTTGTTCGTTGAGCATGGCCCACCGGCGAACCTGCGCTCCGACAACGGACCGGAAGTTCAGCGCGAAGCTCGTGCGGCGGTGGTTGGGGCGCGTGGGCGTCGAGATGCTCTTTATCGAGCCGGGCAGCCCGTGGGAGAACGGCTACAACGAGAGCTTCAACGGCAAGCTCAGGGACGAGCTGTTGAACGGGGAGATCTTCTACTCGTTGGCGGAGGCGGCCGTGCTGGTCGAGCAACGGAGGCGCGAGTACAATACCGTCCGACCCCACAGCGCCTGCGGCGGCTTTCCCCCGGCCCCTGAGGCGATTAAGCCGTCGCCCTGGTTCCTGAGGATGCCCGTCCTTCACGGCCCTCCACAGGTGCTGAGACTAACAATAGGATGTGGTACCACTCTTGGGGGCAGGTCACTTCATGGACGCCGGGTGGCCAGCCTAACTCTCGAAAAAGGTGCTCTGTTCTTAGGACGTCGATCCAGTCTCGCAGTACATGCGCCATAAAATCGCGGAAGAACTCGGCGCGTAGCGATTCATCGGCTCCCAGCTTCCTCATGGAGACGTTCTCCATTCCAGCAAGGAGCTTGCGCAATGACTTCATTGCCGAATCCACCGCCTCTATTCCCAGCTCAACCGGCTCTGCCCAATCCTCAGATGCGATGGCGACGATACGTCGCCGAGATGCAAGGACTTGGTCGTAGAATCCGTCGGTGAGTTCGTTCGAGTCCAACTCCGATGGCATCCTGATGTCGGGCTCGACCCCGCGGACATAGCGGCGAACCGTCCGCTCGGATACGCCTACCTTCTCAGCGATGGCCTTCATCGTGAAGCCGTCCCGCCTCAGCGAGACCATTTGACTAAGGAGCCCTTTGTTAACTCTACGCGGCCGTCTCGGGGGTACAGAGCCTCCGGTAACCACTAGGGAAGCTCTGAACAAGACGGGTGTAGTTTCGTGGTATGAAACGACCGGGGAGCTGTGAGCGGGCCATGGAGCTTCAGATGACTTTTGCGGAACTGGAGTACGATTCGAAGAAGCGGCGGACGCGCCGGGAGATCTTCCTGGAGAAGATGGAGGGGCTGATTCCCTGGCAACAGCTGGAGGATCGGATCGAGCCGTTCTATGCGAAGGCTGGCCGTGGCCGCCGCCCCTATCCGCTTGGGGTGATGCTGCGGGTTCATTGTGTGCAGCTGTTCTACAACTTGAGCGATCCGGGCATGGAGGATCTGCTCTACGAGGTGGAGTCGGTGCGCCGCTTTGCGGGTCTGCGCCTGAGCGGTCCTTTGCCGGACGAGACGACGATCCTGAACTTCCGCCACCTGCTGGAGACGCAGGGCTTGGGGATGGGGTTGTTCGAGGAGATCAATGTGCATCTGGCGTCTCTCGGGCATCGGTTGAAGACGGGGACGATCGTGGATGCGAGCATCATTGACGCGCCGTCGTCGACGAAGAACCGCAGGGGAGAACGGGATCCGGAGATGCACCAGACGAAGAAGGGAAACCAGTGGTACTTCGGGATGAAGGCGCATATCGGGGTGGACGCCGAATCGGGTCTGGCGCACAGCTTGGCGACGACGGCCGCCAACGCGGCGGACGTGACGCAGGCGTGCGTGCTGCTGCATGGTGACGAGACGGAGGCATGGGGCGACGCGGGCTACCAGGGTGTGGACAAGCGCCCGGAGAACAGGGGTTGCGGCGTCGCCTGGCAGGTGGCGATGAAGCCGGGCAAGCGTCGCCTGCTCGATCGGGACGGCGCCGAGGCGGCGGCCGAGAAGCGCAAGGCATCGGTGCGGGCGAAGGTGGAGCATCCGTTCTTGTATGTGAAGCGGCGCTTCGGGTACGGTAAGGTGCGCTACCGGGGACTGGCGAAGAACACGCAGCGCATCGCGTTGCTGCTCGGGTTCTCGAATCTGCTCATCGCTGGCCGCTACGCGACCGGATAACGCGGGGCCCATGCGCCCATGGGCCCCGCGAGGGCGGGAGCCGGACACATCGAAGCGACTTCCTGACGGTTCGGACCGTTTCTCCGGCGCGCCAGCCAGCACTTCATCGCTCCGATAGGTCTTCGAACCGGATCTTCGAACCGCAACCGATCGCGTTCCTCCCAAGATGGGGGTTGTTCAGACCTTCCCTAGGGCGCTCTCTTAAGTCTGACCGCGGCACTGCCGGGCTGTGTCCGCGTGAAGGCCAGGTCTAGTCCGCGCTGCGGCAAGCCGGCACGACCGTATTCTCCGGCTTCCTTGACGCTCGTCCCGGTGCTCCAAGGGGTGACCACCCTACATCCCCGGCGGAAGACGATTTCCACCGGCAAGGAGCTCTCTGATCCGCGTAACCTCCCTCAGGGGAATCACCGATGACTCGCCTGGCAGTTTGATGTGCTGAATCTTCCCGCTCCGCACCCACTTGTTGACCGCCATAGTGCTCACACCTAGCAGGTCCGCGGCCATAGCCTGGGGCACGAGTCCGTTCCACGGGATCCGCCATTTATACAACTCGCCATCGATCTCTCGTTGGATCGTCACGCCCTGCAAGTGACGGCGACGGTCCCACACGATTCTAGCTTCCGGAGGTTGGCAGTAGCTCATTGTTATTTAGGAAATTATAAACGTTTAAGATATTATACACGTTGGGAAGGCACACCGCAACGTTGAGCGGGGTGAGCTCGCCTTGCGGGCCGGTCGATGCTCAGACACCGTGTAACCACCCCAGAGTCACTCGCAGCCAGCATCTGTGCTCCTCAAGCTCAAAGGTCCGAAATGCCTGGCAAACCTAGTGCACTCTCCGGTGTCGAGCGCACTCTAGTGCTCGGTGTGTACCTTGTCGCAGCCTACGCGCTGAACGTCTGGCTCGTGGGCTCGTGGATTCCTTCCGGAGGGGATCAGGGCCTTTGGTTCTTGAGCGTAGTTGCGTTCTTCTCCTTTGCCCTACTCTCGGCCCCGTTTTTCGCTCGCCCGGACGATGTAATTGCCGCAGCCCTTGCGTCGGGCCTCTTACTTTGGAGCACGGCCATCCCCTCCGTCGTGGGTCAGAGGGAGCTGGAGGGCTTAAGGATTCTCGGTCTCGCATATTCCGTTGTCGCGCTCGCCGTTTCAGGGGTCGCGAGCTTCTCACGACGAAGGCCGCCGGAGCGGAATCCAGGAATCGCTTCGGCCACATTCCGCGTCAGTACAACGATGGGAGCGCCTGGCGCGCTATTCGCATTTCCGGCACTGCTTGGAGCTTTTACTTTTTCTCAGGCGGAGCCGATGAAGCTTGGTGTCCAAGTGGCCGTTTGGGTTCTCGTCGTGACCATGCGACCCATCGAAATCGTGGTTGAGGGCCTCAAGTTGCTACGAGAGGGGTCCGGTAGCTCTGGTGGCACTTCGGCAGTTGGGCAAATCTCGCGAGTCGATAGCCCGAATATCGTACGCCTCAGAATCTCAGACAGGACCGCCTGGGACTCGAGCCCGGTACTGGCCACAACGCTTTCAGGCGGTGGTCGTCGTTGGCTTCTCCCCCTTTTCTCCCAAGTCCAGGGTGGGAATGTCGTCGGGACTGGACTTTGCTGTAAGCACTCTCCGCTGCCCACAAGACTACCGGCTGAAGGCTACGTATATCAGCAGGAGTCTCCTCCCAGCCGGGGGGAGCTGATTAAAGCTCCGGAACCTGTCAACGACAATGGGACACTCTACGGGATTAATTAGAGAGCAATGTCCTGTGTGGTGAGGGAAGGGATGGGAGGATTGATGAAGACGGCCTCCGGGAGCGGTTTGGGCTTCGGCACACCTCTGACGAAGCGTTCGGGATGAGCGGCCCATGCTTCGCGGAGCACGGATTTCCTGCCGGCAATGACCTGATCGGCGTTTCCGAAGTGGACCTGCTCGGGGGTTAGCATCGAGATGCCGCCATGGCGGTGCTCGGCATTGTACCAGCGGAAGAACGATCGACAGAACGTCTTGGCTTGGCCCTGATCCCCGAACCGTCCGGGAAACGAGGGATGGTACTTCAAGGTTTTGAACTGAGCCTCGGAAAACGGGTTGTCATCCGACACCTGAGGCCGGCTCAACGAGCGGGTCACGCCGAGGTCAGCGAGAAGTTGAGCGGTGCATTGGCTCGTCATTGGAGCTCCCCGATCCGAGTGCAGGGTCAGGACCCGGGGCTGGACGCCATGCTTCAGGCAGCTCTGCTGGATCAACCGGCCGGCCAGGGCCGAGTTCTCCCGGTCCGCCACCATCCAGCCCACGACGTAGCGGCTGTAGATGTCCATGATGACGTAGAGGTAGTAATAGCTCCACTTCTTCGGCCCGAGCAGCCGCGTGATATCCCAGGACCACACCTGGTTCGGCGCCGTGGCCATCAACTCGGGCTTCTTGTACTCGGGATGGGTGCGCTGCGCCCGGCGTTCCTGAACCGGCACCTCGGAGGCCAGAACACGATACATCGTGCGTTCGCTGCACAGGTAGACCTCTTCGTCGAGCAGCGTGGCCACCACCTCGGCGGGTGAGCGGTCCACGAACCGCTCCGAACACAGCGTGTCGAAGACCTCGCCTCGTTCCGTCTCGCTCAATGCCCGGGCGGGCGTCGGGCGGGGCTGCTGTTGCCCGGTTGATGGGCCTCGACGACGGTACAACGTCGATCGGGAGACCTCGAGGGCCGCGCACGCCGGTTTTACACCGACGTGCTTAGCCAGCTCATCGGCCGCCTTCAAGAGTTTGTCCCGTCGTCGAGGCTTATCCCCAGCAGCCCCGCAACTTTTCCCTGCACGTCGATGATCAGGTGTGCCTTCCTGAGCTCATTCTCGAGCCGTGCGTTTCGCCGCTCCAGCTTGCGTACCTTCTCATCCAGCGGATTTCGCTCCGGCTTGCGGCCGCGTTTCTTCGACAGGGCCTTCAGCGACCCGCTATGCGCCGCCTTGCGCCACGTCGTCAGGTGCGACGAGTACAGGCCCTCTCGCCGCAGGACTTGACCCACCTCGCCGGGCTCGGTGCACCGGTCCGCTTCTTCGACGATCCGCAGCTTGTACGACGGACTGAACCGCCGCCGTAGCGGCCTATCTACTACCTCCGGGTCCGCAGGAGCTGCCGCGCTTCGCTTGGCCTCCCCGGTTCCAGGGGCACTACCATTCTCTTCCATTCTCTCTCGCAGTCCCAACATGTTCGGTTTCTCTGCCTTCGCCCTACTCTAATTCTTTGCGTGCTCCGTGTCTCACGTACGTTGGCAGAGAGGGCTCTGACGAAAGTGGACATCGAGGCGGAACTGATCGGCTTTGTCGTTGAAGATTCGAGCATTAGCCGGATTCGGTTTGAGGTGGCTGGGGGACAGACTCTGCAACAAGGAAACTTGGTCTTCTGCGGTCAGGGCGAGGCAGCTGTCTACTACCAGATCCTTGATGCTCGAACCGCTGAAGAGACGTTTGAAGCGAATCCAAGAGGCACTCACATCGTCCTAGCCGGACAATTGGGGACGCCACGGACGGACCGTGGTTTTGTCCGTTTCGGCTGGGTACCAGAGATGAACGCTCCCGTGTTTCTGGCCAAGGAGCGCGCACTTCCCAGCGACCAAACAGAGGCTACCGGCGGGTTCCAAATCGGAGTGGTCCCCGGTAGCGATATCCCGGTGATGGGCTCTCTAGAGGGGATGCGGGAGCATCACACCGCCATCCTCGGCATGACCGGGACGGGAAAGACAGAACTTGCGTTGGACATTGTTCGACAGGCCGTCGAGGCGGGACAAAAGGTGATCTGCGTGGACTTCACGGGAGAGTACCGCCTGAGGCTCGCCGACTTGGATCCAGCTCTGGTCGGGCTGGATGAGGAGGAGAGTAAGGGTCTGACGGCGGCTGTTGAGGCTATTGAAGTCGGGAAGTATGGGGCGGAAGATGAAAAGCTTGCGCTGACTTCCTTCCTAGAGACTGTGCGTCCCAAGTTTAGGGCGCAGGTAGAAGAGTTTCTACAAGCCGACGGAGCTGCCCTGGCTGTTGTCGAGCTTACAGAAATCGCCAACACCCGGGCGACCCTCCGGGCTACCGAGCTATACCTCTCTACCGTGTTCACCTGGGCACGAGCGAACCGGCAGGCCCGGCGAATTCTCCTGGTACTCGAAGAGGCTCACACTATTATCCCGGAGATGAACGTCTTCGGGTTCGACAAGGGTGGGACTCAGGCTGTGGTTGCGCGGATGGGACAAATCGCTCTACAGGGTCGGAAATACGGCGTTGGACTACTCCTGATCTCGCAGAGGACCGCGCTCGTAAGCAAGACACTCTTGTCGCAGTGCAACACAGTCTTTTCCTTCGCCTTGGTGGATAAGACGAGTCTCGACTACTTGTCGAACGTATTCAGCTCGGAGCACGTCAGCGTGGTTTCTAGCCTGCCCTCCCGCCAGGCGGTTGCACATGGAGTGGGAGTCTTGTCCGACCGGCCAATCGTGGTCGAGATTCCCTTCGACCAACTGAAAATGGAGGCTAGCGAAGCTCTTCGGCGTCCCCTTGATACGGCAGCGACCGTCGAGTGAGACCGTGTCGAGCGCAAGTTTGCGGTCATGATCCCCCGCGCTAAGCTCGCCGCCACCGTATGCCTCATGCTGCATGACCAAGGGCGTGTCATGCTAGGGGGAAAAGGGACTGGCGTCAGCCTGCGGTCGCACGGCCGTCAGCCTGGCGTCGGACAGGCGCGGAGTACGAATACTCGAACCTCGAGGTCACGCGGCAGCGGCCCTCGGATCCCTCACCCGCTGGAGAAGAAAGAGCCCAAGAACGAATAGGCAGGTCAGCATCAGAAAGCCGGGTCGCTGGTTCCCGCCGCCCAGCACCGTTATGTAGCCGAAGAGCGTCGGACCCAGGACTGAGGATGATTTCCCGCACAGCGCGTAGAAACCGAACATCTCCGCTTCCTTCCCATCGGGGATCAGGGACGCCATGAAGCTCCGGCTCGCGGCCTGAACCGAGCCGAGGCCGAGACCGGCGGCGACCGCCATCGCGTAAAAGACGTTCGAATCCTGGACGAAGAAGGCCGCGATACTCACCATGATCCAGACGACGAGCACCGCATTCAACACCTTCTTCGGACCCCAGCGATCGGTGGGCTTGGCCAGAGAGAAGGCACCGATCAGCGCAGAGAACTGGACGATCAAGAAGAGCACGATTGTATCGGTTTGGTCGAAGCCGAAGGTCTGCGTCGCGATGAGCCCGGCATAGACGATGATCGTGAGCACGCCGTCGATGTAGAAGAAGAAAGCGAACAGGAAGTTTCGCAGCTCCTTCAGCCGCCACACCTCTCCGACGATCGTCTTGAAATGGGTGAGACCCCATCGAGCGGCCTCGGGAACGGTCATGTCCCCCTTCCTGTCGGCAGGTAGGAAGAGGAACGCCGGTACGGAGAAGAGCAGAAAGAAGCCGGCTACCAGGAACCATACGACCTCCCACTGGTCTCCGGCGAAGGGAATTACCATCACGAGTCCGATGGCAGAGCCGAGGTAGCCGACGCCGAAACCGAGACCCGATACCCACCCCTGCTTCTCGGGGGGAGCGATGTCGGGAAGGTAGGCGTTGTAGAAGATCAGCGAGCTTTCGAAGCCCACGTTTGCGACGACGAAGAGGATAAATCCTTGCACCACCATCCCCGCCTCGAGCGAGGACATCATCGCGACCCCTACGAGGCAGAGCCCTACATAGAGGAACATCAGCTTCTTGCGCGCCCCTCCACGGTCGGCGATCGCACCGAGAAGCGGAGCCGAGGTCGCCACGATTAGCGCGGATAGGGAGATGGCGCGCCCATACCACCAGTCGCCCTGACCGGCGTCGTTACCCACCACGACCCCGACGTAGAAGAGGGGGAAGACGGCAGTCGTCATCACAGCGGGATAGACCGAGTTCGCGAAGTCGAAGAGCGCCCAGGCGCTGACCTGCTTTTTGTCCATGCGGCCTCCGGCGAGGGTCGGTTGGCGGGACGGTAGCGTGCGGGGGGCCCTCTCTGCCAACTTAGGTGAGACACGGAACGAGTAAAGAATTAGAGTAGGGCGAAGGCAGAGAAACCGAGGATGCTGAGACACCGAGAGAGAATGGAAGAGAATGGAATCGCCCCACTAACCTGGGAGGGTAAGCGAAGCGCGGCAGCTGCTCCGGACGCGGAGGTGGTAGATAAGCCGACGCGCCGACGGTTTAGTCCGTCGTACAAGCTGCGGGTCGTCGAAGAAGCGGACCGGTGCACGGAGCCCGGAGAGGTAGGGCGACTCCTGCGACGCGAGGGCTTGTACTCGTCGCACCTGACGACATGGCGCAAGGCGGTGCGGAGTGGGTGGCTGAGAGCGCTGTCGAAGAGACGAGGTCGAAAGCCGAGCGCACGGAATCCGCTGGAGGGGAAAGTGCGCAAGCTGGAGCGCGAGAACACTCGCCTGGAGCAGGAACTCGAGAAGGCGCGCCTGATCATCGACGTCCAGGGAAAAGTTGCAGGGCTGCTGGGATTGAGCCTCGAGGACGGGACGAATTCGTGAAGGCGGCCGAGGCGCTGGCCACGTACGTAGTGGTAAAGCCCGCGTGCGATGCGCTCAGGGTCGCCCGAGCCACGTTCTATCGTCGTCGGAGGCCATCGACCGGGCAGCCATGACCCTTGAACTGAAGTACGCGTCTGACACGGCCCCACTCCTCAACGACTTGGTCGACTCGCTGGGTAGGCCGGGGAGTGCTGCCGGCGTGGTCGTGCCCGTGCTGATGCCGTCGCTGCCCTTGGTGGACCGCACGAAGGTCGCGCTGGCCCGACGTCACGGGGTGGCCATGGGTGTGGCGTTCTTCCTGCCAAGCGCCTTCATCGAGCACATGGCTCAGCTGGTGGGTCTGGATCCGGTCCATCCCTCTTGGCGCCCGGAGGGCTTGGCGTGGCGCCTGATACCACTGCTGGCGGCTCTGGTTGAGGAAGGTGACACCCCGCGTCTGCGAGCGGCGTGCGCGGACACTCGGGCGCGGCAAGCGCTAGCCCACGACGTGGCCGACCGCTTCGACCAGTATCTCTATTTTCGACCGGAGATGATCGCCGCGTGGGACCGGGGAGAGACCTGGGACGCCCTGCCCGAGGCGGCTCAGGGCGATGAGGCCTGGCAGCGAGACCTGTGGCGGCGTCTCTCTGACGGGCTGGCCTACCACCCCCATCCGGCCGTACGCCTGCGTGATCTTGTGACGCGCATCCATACTGGCCAGGGTGATTTGCCGGCGTCACTGGAAGTCCTGGCCACCGGGCCCCTGCCCCCGACCCTGCTGCCACTGTTACGCGCGCTGGCGACCAGAACCAGGGTCTGCTTGCGCGCCCTGCTCCCGTCGACTGAATACCTCGGCGACCTTCGCGCCGGTCGCACGCAGATGCGGGCCGGACAGGCTGTGGACCTTGCCTGGGAAGGGCACCCCTTGCTGTCCCATCTGGGCAAGCAAGCCGTCGACAGCTTTCGCAGTTTCGAGGAGGCACTGGTCACCGAAGGCCAGGAGTACGACGTCATCGCGCTCCCCGCGCCCCGGTCGAACACACTCCTGGCCCGTCTGCAGGCAGACATTCGCGCAGCGCGGCAGCCGGGTGTCGCCAGGACCACCCCACCGGTTGCGTCGGATCGTTCGGTGCGTGTGCATCGCTGCCACGGTGTCCGACGCGAGGTGGAAGTGCTGCGGGATGAGTTACTGGATGCGTTCGAGAGCCTCCCCGATTTGCGGGCGAGCGATGTCTTGATTCTCGCCCCCCAGCTGGACATCTACGGACCGCTCGCCGAGGCTATCTTGCGGGACGGTGACCCCTCGTTGCCGCTGCGGCTGGCAGAGCGGCGGATCGATCGCAGCGACCCCTTGGTGCGCGGGATGCACACGCTGCTGCGCGTGGCTGCCGGCCGCGTTCCCCTGAGCGAGGGACTGGCGCTGCTGGCACTCCCCGCCGTCGCCGCACGCGTCGAATCGCTGGATACTGACCCGGCCACGCTCGCCGATCGTGTGCGTGCTGCGGGTATTACTTGGGGGCTCAACGCGGACCATCGTCGGTCAATGGATGCCGGCGACCAGGGCACGGGGACGTGGCGCGAGGGGTTAGACCGGTTGCTGGCGGGCGTGTGGCTGGGTGACGCGGACACCGCATCGGACGAGCACCACCGCCCGGCTTTGCCGGTGTCCGGCGACCTGGGTACCGACCCTGCGGCGATGAGCGCTTCACTGGATTGGCTAGACGGCCTGGTGTGCTTGCTGGACGACTGGCAACGTGAGGTCAGCCCCGGCCAGTGGGCCGACCGCCTGGATCAGGCGCTGGACCAGGTGCTCGCGGCCGGTGACGATCGGTTCGACTCGCTGGCGGCCGTGGATCTGGTCGGGCAGCTCCGCGCCGCTGAAACGGACCATGCGTGCGATGTCGCCCTGGACGCCGCCGCCGTGGCCGACTGGTTGGACCAGGTGGTTCAGGAAGAGGTTCGCACGGTGTCCCGGGTCGGTGGGGGCATGGCGATGGGCGGCTTCAAACCGATGCGCGCCATGCCCTGCCGCGTGCTGGCGGTGATGGGCTTGCACGATGCCGCCTTTCCGCGCCGCGCCCGGGCGCCCGCCTGGGACCTGCTGGCCGCGGCGCCGCAGCGTGGCGACCGGGATCCGGTACGCGAAGACCGGCAGCTGTTTCTCGACGCGCTCTTAGCGGCCGCCGACCGTGTGATCCTGACGGCCACGGCCCGCAATATCCGCAGCAACAAGGACGAACCGCTCTCGGCCTGCGTCGATGAATTTCTGCGGGTGGTCGCAGCCACCGTTTCCGACCGTCCTGACATCCAGGAGACCACGTACCGGGACCTGATCGAAGACCACCCGCTGCAGCCATTCAACGCGGCCTGCTTTACCGGCCCGCGCGCCTCGTTCGACACCGGCCACCTCGAGGTTGCCCGCGCGTGCCAGCAGCGGCAGGAAGAGGCCACACCATTCCACGCCAACGTGTTCGAGCCGCCCGAAGCGATCCCGTCGGACGACCTCGAGTTGCACGAGATAATCCGGATCCTCAAGGATCCCTGGGTGGCCTGGCTGGGGTCCCTGGGGGTCGAGATTCCCCGGTCCGGGGACGATCCGTTTGCCCTGGACCGGGAGCCGGTGGCCGCCCCAGCGGGCCTGGACCGGTGGCAACTGCAGACTGAGGTCATTGATGCCGTACTCGAGGGACGGACCTCGTTTCTGGAAGAACGCCTGACGGCCGACCGTTTGCTGCCCTATGGGACCCTGGGCGCCGCGATGGGCAGACAGGTGGTGCAGGAAGCCGAGTCCCTGGCCCGACGTGCCCTGCACGAGGCGGGTGGCCGGCTGCAGCCACAGCGCCTGGTGTACCGAGACGGGTGCCTACCGGTGGCCGGCAACATTGCCGTCACCCCTGACCGCCGCCTGCACGTGCTGGTCAGGCCCACCGAGCTGAAGGCCGCCGCCCATCATCGTCTGGATGTGTGGGTCCGTGCGACCTTTGCCGCCGCCTGCGGCATGCGCGGCGACACCGTTGTGGTGTCGAGAGATGGGGAGCGCACGAGAGTGGACCGCCGGCCGGCCATGGCCCCAGATCAGGCGCGCGCCGCGCTCGACCATCTGCTGCACCTGTGCTCAGATGCACGACGGTATCCGTTGCCATTCGGGCCGAAGACGAGCTTCGCGGTGTTCGACGCGGGTCAACGTGGCGTCAATGAAACCGACAGGGCCATGAAGGCCTGGCACCAGCAACCCCAGGGCCCGCCGGGTGAAGGCGACAGTGCCTCTGCGCAGCTGACGTGGCGTGATCGGGACCCCTTCGCGGAAGAGATCTTCGACGAGTGGCGACGCTTAGCCGCAGCAGTCTTCGGCCCAGTGGAAGCCTGGTTTGCAACCACGGCGACCCCGTCGCGGCACGAGGCCGAAGGTGGCTAATTTCGACCTGCGCACCACCGACGTGCCCACCGGCCTGTCGGTTATTGAAGCCAGCGCGGGCACCGGGAAAACCTGGACCATCTCGCATCTGGTCCCTCGGCTGCTGGTGGACGGAGTAGTCAGCGGCATCGGCGATGTGTGCCTGGTCACGTTTACCGAGGACGCGGCCCGTGAACTGGGCGAGCAGACTCGCCGCCAGCTGGCGACCCTGGTCGAGCATGCCGACGCCAGCACCCAGCCCGCCGAGCACCAGCAGGGCATGCGTCTGCTACTGGACCGCCTTGGTGCTCTCCCCGATCCTGAGCGGGACACAGCCGTGCTGCGGCTGCGGCTGGCACTGGATGAAAGCGACCAGCTCACGGTGTCGACCATTCATGCCTTCTGCAAGCAAGTGCTCGGAGCCGAGGGGTTCTTGTGCGGCATGCCTGCCGGGTTTGAGGTCCTGCCGGACCCCGGCGATGCGCAGTCGGATGCCGTCAAAGATACGTGGCGCACCGATCTCGGCGCCGATTCGTTGCTGGCCGCGGTGGCGGCCCGCGGGAAGTGGTCAGTCGAGAACGATCTGAAGGCTTGGCGCTCGTTGACCCGGCGGCGGTCCACCCGTATGGATCCGGAGCCGCTTTCGCTGCAGGACGCACGAGACGGGGTGGCGCAGGCGCTCGAACATCTGCAGGCGACCCGCGCTGACATTCGCCGACTGCGGGAGATCGCTGGCCGGGACGCAGTGAGCCTAAATAGGTCGGCACAGAATCCTGGCGAAGATTCAGTCGCGCAGCTGGACACGTGGCACGCGAAGCTTGAGGCCATGGACCCACAGCAGCCCCCGGCTGATATTTTTCACGTCGCCACGCGACTGGCACGTGCGACATCCTGGTTTAGCCGGAGAGGCACGGTGGGCAGGGCTGCCTCGGACGAGGCGGGCGCGTTGCCGATTGTAGCCGCAGCCGGAGCGGTGGAGGCCAGCCTCAGCGTGACCGGGTGGGCCTGGCTGGCGCACCTGAATCAGGCCGCTGAGCGCCGATATGAGCGCAGCCTGCGCCGCACCAATGCCGTCACGTACGACGGATTGATTCGGCACCTGCATCGTGCGCTGTGCGCCGGGCCCAACCGCGCCGCGCTCGCCCAGCGGCTGTCGGAGAAGTGGACGGTGGGCCTGATTGACGAGAGTCAGGACACCGACCAGCAACAGGTGGACATTTTCAGGGCCATCTTCGACCGCGGCAGAGAACCGGGGCGGCTCATCCTGGTGGGTGACCCGAAGCAGGCCATTTACAGTTTTCGCGGCGGGGACCTCGACGCGTATCTCTCGGCCCGACCGACGGATGACGCGCGCATCAGCAGTCTGGCCACGACCTATCGGTCGGCCCCTGGCCTGGTAACGGCGCTCAATGCCCTGTTCGGACGCTCCCGTGCCTTCGCCACCCCCGACCTGTCCTATCCCGCGGCGACCGCGGCCCGCCGGGACGAAGAACTGCCTCTGCCGGATGATGGGCACGGACGGCTGGTTGCTTGGGTGATCCCCGACGCCGACACCGAGGACTGGACTCGTGCCCAGCCGCGTCGCGCGCGCGCGGCTGCCTGCACTGCTACGGCCATCGTCGATCTGCTGGACCGGACGATGGGAGCCGGCGCGACACGGGTCAATCCGTCACACGTGGCTGTGCTGACACGCACCAACCTTGAGGCCAGGCTGGTCCATGAGGCCCTGCGGGCCCGACGCGTGCCGAGCGTGGTCCGCGACGACGGGGACGTCATGCAGAGCGGCACAGCATCCGACCTCGCGGCGATTCTGAAGGCAGTCTTGTCGCCCACCCACCCCGGGTGGCGCCGCGCCGCTATGGCGACCCGGTTGTTCGGCTACGATTCGGCCATGCTGGCCGCGCTCACCACGGCAGACGCCGATCGATGGCTGAATAATTTCTCGACATGGAACGACCTGTGGCATCGCCATGGGATCGCCGCGCTGATGGCTCGCCTGGAAGCAGATTCCGGCGCCACCCTGCGACTCGCCCGCGCGCCGACCGGCGCCCGGCACCTGACCGACTTGAGACATCTGGTCGAACTGTTGCAGGCCCGGGAAGCCGAGGGCCAGCATGCGCCCATCAAGCTGCTGCAGTGGTTCGAGGGCGAGCGGATGTCGGAGAGCAGTTCAGCGGATGAACGCCTGCACCGGCTGGAAGAAGACGGCGACGCCGTACAGGTCGTCACGGTACACCGGGCCAAGGGGCTGGAATTCGACTTTGTGTATTGCCCCTACCTGTGGTCGGTGCTATCGGACGCCCGTGTCACCGACCGTCTGCTCATCCGCCGCGACAACGGCTGGGTGCTCGCCGACGGCACACAACGGGACAATCAGACAGAGCACCGCGCCTCTACCGCTGAGCGCCTCCGGGAAGACGTACGGTTGGCCTACGTGGCGCTGACCCGCGCCCGTCGCCGCGTGACGCTGCTCGCCGGGCCCCTGGGCTACACCGCAAGGGCGACCCTACCCCCGACCGCCCTCGACTGGCTGCTGCGGGCCGACGAACAGGTCGACAGCCTGGAAGACTGGTACAAGAACGTGACCGATCGGAAGAAGGATGCTGCCGCCTGCGAACATGGCGTCACGTTACGCCGCCTGCGCGCGGCGTATCCAGACGTGCTGACCGTGTTGCCCCCTCCCTCGCCCACTGAGACGACCTGGACTACCCGTGGCCATGGCGCCACCGCCATGCAGGCGCGCCCCGCCCCCGTACTCGATCTCCATGCGTGGCACTTAACCAGCTTCTCGCAGCTGGCCCATGGGCGACATAACGAACGGGACCATCGCGACGCAGTGGTGGAACCCGAGGATGCCGGCGCCATCGGTGCGGTTACCGACGCCATGGACGCTGACGTGCCCCTCGCTACCTTCGCTCGCGGGACCCACGCCGGCAATTGCCTGCACCAGCTCCTGGAGCAATGGGACTTCCACGAGGACACGGCGGTGCTGGTGGACCGCGGCTTACGACGACACCGGCTCTATTCCACCGAGTCTGCGGATGCGGTGCGGCACACACTCGCCGCGCTGAAAACCACTCGCCTCGACGGCCTGGATGCTTGCCTCGACACGGCCGCCTCGAACAAGACCCTGTCTGAATGGGAGTTCCTGCTGCCGCTGGGGCGGGCCGGCATCACCGGCCGCGCGCTGTCAGACCTCTTCGCCCGTCACGCCCGTACCGCAGACGAACACCACTACGCCCAGGATCTGGCTGGCCTGCCAAGCCAAGCGCTGGCGGGCATGCTCACCGGATACATCGACCGTCTGGTGCGGACCGATGGCCGCTGGGGCGTCGTGGACTGGAAGAGCAATTACCTGGGATCGCGTGTCGCCGACTACAGCGGGCAGGCCCTGTGGCGCTGCGCGGCGAGACAGCACTATCTACTGCAGCTGCATTTCTATCTGGTGGCGCTGCGCCGCTACCTGCGGCTCTACGACTCCGGTGGGACGGTCGTGTCGGGCAGCCTGCTGTTCGTACGTGGTGTGCACCCAGGGACGAATCAGGGCGTGCTCGAGATCACGCCGTCCGAACTGTTGCTGGACGAACTCGACCGTCTCTTTGCGAGCCCTGACCGCAGCGTGCCGTCATGAGCCGGGCCGCCATCCAGATGTTGAAGCGCCGGTGGGGCCTGCCAGACGCCGCCACACCAGTACTCGATCGCTTCTTCAGCGCGTGGGCCACCGGTCATACCTCGCTCGACCTCAGCGACGAAGAAGCCGAACTGCTGGCATCCAGCCCCGCCGTCACGACTGGCACGGACGGCAACGGTCCGGCCCCGCTCGTCCTGCGCGGCACGCGGCTACAGTCCTGGCGCCTGGATCAGGCCGAGACCCGGGTAGCCACCAGGCTGCAAGCACTGGCCCATGAGGATAGTCCTGTCGCACGCACGCCAGCTGGCCGTGCAGTCCCAGAGGCAGCTGACGATCTCACACAGCTCTTTCCTGACCCACAATCCGCCCAACGGCGCACGGCGGAGCTAGGCCTCCGGCGAACGCTCACGCTGGTGACCGGCGGTCCCGGGACGGGGAAGACCACCACGGCGGCGCGCCTGCTGGCCCTCCTGGCGAACCGCGACTCTGAACTCCGCGTCGCGCTGGCGGCACCCACTGGAAAAGCTGCCGCCCGGCTGGGCGAGGCTATCGGCCAGACCGCCCGGACGCTCGACGGACTGCTGGCACCTGCCCGTCCCCAACTGGAGCGCGCTGCCGGCCAGGCACGCACGCTGCACCGACTCCTGGGCTGGAATCCGCGTACCGACCGCTGCCGGTTCCATGCCGGCAACCCCTTACCTGCTGACGTCGTGGTCGTCGACGAGGCGTCGATGCTAGATCTGGCCCTGTGGGACCGGCTGCTGTCTGCCATGGGGCGCGGCACCCGCCTTGTCGTGCTCGGCGACCATCGCCAGCTGGAGAGCGTGCAGCCGGGTCGCGTGCTGGCTGACATGATTGTCGCGGCCGATGGCGGGGCCCTGCACAGGTGCCACGTCGAACTGGACCATAACTATCGCTTCGCATCGCACCCGGGGATCAGCCGCCTCGCGGCGGCCATTCGCCAGTACGACGACACGGCGGCGGTTGAGACCCTGACCAGCACCGCGTATCGAGAGGAACTGGTCCACTACGCGTCCGAACAGATAGACGACGCCCTGGGCAACGTCTGGCCGCAGATCATGGAGGTGGTCCGGTCACCGGAGCCGGCACTGGCCTTGGCTGCTGTGGCACGCATGCGCATCCTGTGCGCGCTACGGCGGGGCCGCTATGGGGTCGAAGGCATCAATGCCCGGGTCGAGGCAAGGCTGCGTCGCGAGGGACAACCCGCCGGCGAATGGACCCATGGTCGCCCCGTACTGGTGACGGCCAACGATCCCCACAGCGGACTCTTCAACGGCGACGTCGGCGTGCTCCTGGACAGGCAGGATGGGCGCGGGGTCATGGCGTGGTTTCCCAGCCTCCAGGAACCCCGCAGTGTGCCGCTGGCAGCACTGCCCAGCCATGACACGGCCTGGGCGATGACGGTGCACCGCTCGCAGGGCAGCGAATTCGAGTCGGTGCTGCTGGTGCTGCCCCCCCAGGCGCACGAACTCGCCGGACCCGAGTTGCTGTACACCGGCGTGACTCGAGCACGATCGAAGATGCTGATCGCGGCTGACGAGGCGGCCCTGCGCGCGGCCTGCCAGCAGCGCCCGCCCCGCCGCACGGGACTGCTCGAAAAACTCAGCACGCAAAATGACCGCCCAGCCATATGATTGCCTTACGGTCACGGCGGCCGGGCCCCACGGCGCGGGGCACGCAGTCATTGTTCGCCATGCGGCGATTAACCAGCCTGAACCACCCCGGGGTTAGACTCCTTCCGACTCTGGTCTCGCATCAATGGGGAGCAAGAGGTGGGAGATCAGTCACTGAACGAGGAAGCAGTCCGACATGGAGGTAGCGATGGTCATGGCCAAGGATGTGTTCCAGGTCGCTCTGGCGACGAGCCGAGGACGGGGGCTGGCACACAAGCGGCTGACGCGCCGGCCGTTCGATCTATTCGTCGACCGGCCCACCGCGGGCGGCATGAAAGCCAAATGGGTCACACGATCGAACTAGGGAACGAGTGAGATGTTTCGCTTCCTACACGCGGCCGATGTGCATCTCGACAGCCCACTGGTCGGGCTCGACCGCTATGAATCAGCGCCTGTTACCGCGGTGCGAAGTGCCACGCGGCGCGCGTTCGAGAATCTCGTTCGCCTCGCGATTGACGAGGACGTGGCCTTTGTCCTGCTTGCTGGCGACCTCTACGACGGCGACTGGAAGGACTACCGCACAGGCCTCTTCTTCGTGAAGCAGATGGGGAAACTGCGGGAGGCGCAGATCTCGGTCTTCGTCGTTGCTGGCAACCACGATGCCGCAAGCCGGCTCACGAAGAACCTGCGTCCGCCAGACAACGTGCACTTCTTCTCCACGAAGAAGCCCGAGACGCGCTTCATCAAGAAATTCGACGTCGCCGTCCATGGGTGTGGGTACGCCACCCGCGAGATCACCGCAGATCTCGCCGCCGTGTACCCAGCAGCGGACGGAGATTCGTTCCACGTAGGATTGCTCCACACGAGCCTGACCGGGCGTCCGGGACACGCGCCGTACGCGCCGACGTCGCCGGAGATTCTCGCCCAGAAGGGCTATCACTACTGGGCCTTGGGGCACGTTCACAATCGAGAGGTCGTGTCGCAGGATCCCTGGATCGTGTTCCCAGGGAACCTCCAGGGCCGTCACGCACGTGAGACCGGTCCCAAGGGATGTACGCTTGTAACGGTCGAGAACAGCGCGGTCACGAACGTCGAGGAGCGCCCGGTAGACGTTTTACGCTGGGCCGTCATCCGTATCGACGCCGAGGGAGCTTCATCGTCAGACGAGATGCTCGATCAAGTAGCGTATGCCCTCGCGTCCGAGGCCGATCGCTCGGACGGTCGTGCGTTGGCGGTCCGTGTCGAGATCTGTGGGCCTGTAGTCTTCCACGAAGAGATCATGTCCGATTTGGATCGGTGGACGCATCAAGTCCGCGCGTTGGCAGCCGGTGTAGGGTCGACCGACGTCTGGATCGAGAAAGTCCGTTTCGCGACGACAACTCCGACCGATCTTGTGCAGCGTGCGACGCGCGACGACGCGATCGGAAGCCTCATCCGTGACATCGCATCCGCCGTGGGTGATCCCGCGGAGAACGACGCGTTGTGCGCTGCGCTCGCCGACATCCGCAACGTGCTGCCACGGGAACTGCTCGATAGTGAGAACAGAGTAGACCCGCATTCGCCGGAGTTCCTCGCGCGCGTGGTCGGCGAGGCCAGGGAACTGCTCCTCGCGCGAATCGCTCAACAGGAACCGGTTTCGTGAAGGTCCTTGAACTGACACTCACAGCATTCGGTCCATTCAGCGGTCAGACGTTTGATCTGAGCGCGGGTAATCCAGGCCTCCATGTCGTGTTTGGACCCAACGAGGCCGGGAAGAGTTCCGCGCTCCGCGCACTCCACGCGGCGCTGTACGGTATCCCCGGACGAACGAGCGATGCTTTCCTACATCCCTACAACGCTCTGCGCATCGGCGGACGTTTGCGCCACTCGAGTGGGACCGAGATCGCGTTCGTGCGGCGCAAGGGAAGCAAGAATACGCTACTCGCGCCGGACGGGACGCGTCTCGACGATCGCGCGCTGGACCGGTTCCTGGGCGGAGCGACGAGCAGGACGTTTGAAACGTTCTGGGGAATCGATCACGCTCGTCTTGTGCAAGGCGGCCGTGACATCCTCGAAGGCCGTGGTGATCTCGGGGAGAGTCTCTTTGCCGCAGGATCGGGAATCTCACATCTCCGGAAGATTCGCAGCACGCTTGAAGACGAGGCTGCGGCGCTCTACGTACCGCGCGGTCGCCAACGAACCGTGAACCAAGGCGTCGGCAAGCTCCGTGAACTCCGCACAGCGTTGCGCGAGGCGACCATCTCGGCCGACGAGTGGGCGCATCGGGAGCAAGCGTCGCGCGACGCTACAGAGGCCGTCGCGCGACGCTCGCAACAGAGACAAGAACTGGTCCGGGAACGATCTCGGATCGACCGCTTGAAACGTGTCCTGCCGATGCTTGCGGAACGCAAGGAACTACAGGAGCGCATCGTTGCTCTTAAGGATGCTGTCCTTCTTGCCGAGGACTTCCCGAAACAACGCCAGGAGGCAGAGGCGGCACTTCGCGCTGCGAGGCAGAATCTCGAACGTGCAAGCAAGGATCTGCAGGAACAAGTTGTGCTCGTCGAGCGGCTGGGACAGACGCCGCCGCTAGTGGCTGAGTCTGAAGCCATCAACCAACTGCACGTCGATTTGGGAACTTACCGCAAGGCGCTCTCGGACCGGCCTAGGCTCATCGGCCAGCGGTACGAACAGCGTTCGCTGGCGAAGCGGCTGCTCGCTGAATGGCGTCCGGAACTTGAGATTGAAGAGTCCGCTGCGTTGCGCGTCTTCGTCGGTCGACGCGCCCGGATTCAGAAGCTCGCAGCCGAGCGCGAACGCCTGGATGAGCGGTTGGCGTCCGCTCTCAGGGATGGCGCGAAGGCAGCAGAGCACGAGGCGGCCCTCAAGCGCGAGGTGTCCCAGCTCCCAGCGACCCGAGACGACGAGCGACTCGTCGTCGCAATCAACGAAGCACGCCGTGGTGGGGACACCGAGGACGAACGGGACAAGACCGCGCAGATGGTGAAGCGGCTTACTACGCAACGTGATGCCGGGCTCGAGAAGCTCGGCTTTGCAGCGGCGACTGCCGACCGTCTGGCGAAGTTCCGGGTACCGAGCGCAGCTGTGATCGCGCAGTTCGAGACGCGCGACGAGGAAGTCCGGAACGCCGCCCGCGCTGCCAAGGCCGAACGCCAGCGCCTGGACAAGGAAATCCAGCGGCTAGACGCGATGATCGAGACACTCCATACCAAGAAGGCCGTTCCGACCGACGAGGATCTCTCGGCGGCTCGGTCGCGCCGCGATGCCGCGTTCGAACTCCTGCGCGGACACTGGGAGAAGGGCCGCGACGTCACCGAGAAGACACGTGCACTCCTCGGCAAGGGGAAGCTCATCGATCTCTATCCGCGTGTCGTGAGGGATGCGGACGAGGTCGCCGACCGGTTGCGTGGTGAAGCGGAGCACGTCGCGAAGCTCGCGCAGCACCTGGAGAACCGGAAGCGACTCTGGACGGAGGTGGAGGACGGGGAGACCTCGGAGCGGCGCCAGCAGGAAACGGTTACGGCAATCGAATCCGAATGGCGTGCCGTGTGGAAGCCCGTGCTCGGGACGCCGCCGTCGATCGCGGACGCGCACGCGTGGCGAACGGACTTCGAACGGTTGCTCGAGCGGTCAGAGGCCCTCAACGAGGCACATGAGAGGCTGACACTTCTCGAGGCGCGGATCGAGAAGCAGATCAAGAATATGCGTGCTGCGATGACAGCATTGGAATCTGACACGCGCCCCCCTGCAGGGTTGGCGGCGACCCTGGCGGCGGCAGATAAACTATGGCAGCGCATACAGAAGGAGAATCACGCCCGAAGCGAGCACGCGCGCCGGATGAACGAGAACGTCCAAGAGGCCATCGACGCCGAAAAGGCCACGTGTGCGGCACAAGCGGATGTCGACGAGTGGCAGCGCCTGTGGACGGAAGCGACCTGCGGACTCCTGTCCGGCGATGTCGTGCCGCCAGACGACGTACTTGCAGCGCTCGACGCAATCGAGAAGGTCCAAGGGGCACTCGATACAGCGGCGGGCTACGACGCGCGCATTGTGGGGATCGATCGCGATGCTAAGTGGTTTCGGAGCAGCGTTCACGCTCTTGCCTCGCGCCTGGGCGAGACCGTGGAACACGAAGAGGACAGCTGGGTCACTTCCGTGCATGACCGACTTGCACTGGCACTGCAAGAGGAGGAGCGTCGGCACCAGGCGGGCGAGCGACAGGCCAGTCTTCAGAGTGACATCGCCCGATACGGGCAGACGGTACAAGAGGCGGAGTTCACGCTCGCGATGCTGCGTGACGAAGCACGCTGTGGCCCAGACGCTGATCTGGCAGTGGTCGAACAGCAGAGCACCGAGCTCCTGGCGTACCGGAAGGAGCTCGACCGCGTCGACCGAGACCTCGTTCGTAGCGGCGATGGCGCATCGATTGTAGAACTCGAAGCCGAAGCGGCAGGCGTAGACCGTGACACGATGGACGCTCGGGCTAGCGAGATCAATGCGCTCCTCGTCGAGATGGAGCAGAGCCTCGCGGTCGCGCACGAGGCACAAGCCACTACTCGGGCAGAGCTATCGCAGCTTGACGGCCCTTCGGCCGCGAGCGAGAAGGCCGAAGAAATTCAAGCGACGCTTGCGAAGCTCCGCGAGGACGTCGTGCGATACGCTCGTCTGCGCGTCGCCTCGACGCTCCTCGCAAGTGGGATCGACGACTACCGTCGCCGCAATCAGGCGCCCTTGCTGCTGCGTGCCGGCACGCTCTTCCGGGAGATGACCCTTCGCCGTTTCGAGCGGCTCGAAGCTGACATGGACGACGATCGGCCCATCCTGACTGGTGTGCGAACCGATGGGAAGCGCGTTCCCGTTCATGGCATGAGCGAGGGCACAAGAGACCAGCTCTTCCTCGCGCTACGTCTCGCGGCTGTTGAGACGTCCTGCGCGACCAACGAGCCTCTACCATTCATCGTCGATGACGTATTGGTACAGTTCGATGATGAACGAACCGCAGCAGGACTTCGCGTCCTCGCTGACGTGGCAGCGCGCACGCAGATCGTGTTGTTCACACACCACCGGCATGTCCGTGCGAGTGCCGAGGCGATGAATTCACCGACCGAAGTGACCGTGCACGAACTCCAATTAAAAGATGAGAGGGTAGCTATCGTGACCTGACCCCCTGAAACGAGACCAGGTGCAATGTTAGGATCGACCTGGTCTGAAGCTTTTCAGCGAGGAGGTCAGGATGGGAAGGAAGCGACACACTCCGGAGCAGATCATCACTGCACTGCGGGAGGTAGAGGTGGGTCTGGCCCGCGGCAAATCCGTGAAGCTGATGAGGCGTTGGTGCTCTTGGCGGCAGGCCCGATAGATGGCGGTGTCGTGCGCGGCTTCGGCGGGCCAGGTACGTGCGAACCCGATCTTCTGTCCGGGATCGATTCCCCGCTCGGCGGCCAGCTTCCGGGCCTCGGCCACGCCTTTCCGCGTGAGGGTCAGCACCTTGAACGGGTTGCCGTTGGGTCCAGTGGCTCGGGTTTCTTGGGCGAGCCCCTCGCGTATCCAGGCGTTCACGGCCCGCCGCGTGGTGTAGGGATGGCCGCCGAAGTGAGCCTCGGCGAGATCGCGGTACGAGACGGCGCCGTTAATGCCGATGTCGGCGAGCGCCCCACGGCACCGTTCGCGGAAGGAGGTGGACCCGTGGTCCCGGCTCGCGTCGTATTCTCGGCGGTGGCCGTCCCGCATGCGGTAGCGATTGCGGCTGGGTGGCGCGGCTTGCCGCGGGTCCGGTTCGACCGTGCGGTCGAACATCTCCTGGCTCCTCACCGACCGTCAGCGGCACGGCCCGAAGGTCCGCTCCGGCACGGGGAGCGGCGGCACGGGATGGACGATCCGCCCCGGCTCGGGTCGTGGCCGACCCCCACGCGCTCGCCGGTCATCATGGCGCTGACGACTGCGGAGAACTTATAACTGACTTATAATAAAAGAGTTACTGCTTATCAGTCAGATATAATCCCCTCATTTGACCCCGCTTTCTGAACAGGAATCCATTCGACCGCATGAGAGGTCCTCGGAGCCTCGGAGGGTAAGCGTTCGGTCGTGCCGTGGCCTCCCTCACCCATCCAGCGCTCCTACGTGACGAGGGACGGACTGTTCGACGGCTAAGCGGAACCAGCGTGCCGCCTCGGCATCGTCCTTAAGACTGGTCCCACAACGTTTTTCGGCATATTTTCGGTTGCCTGCAACCCTCATTCACGGTGCCATGGTACAAGTCACAATGGGTCGCCCCCCGCGTGCAACGGCTTTCCAGACCTCCCTGGGCCGGATGGTCAATGGACAATCGGAGGAGGCGTTGTGCGCACCGTGGGCAACGCGCCTGAAGGGGCAGGTCCAGCTCGTGTTCACCTCGCCCCCCTTTCCATTGAACCGCAAGAAGCGGTACGGCAACAAGCAAGGTCAAGAATATCTCAAGTGGCTAGCTAGCTTCGGACCGCTCCTGGCAGATTTCCTCACCCCCGATGGCTCGATCGTCATCGAGATGGGGAACGCCTGGGAGCCAGGTAGCCCGACCATGTCCACTCTCGCCCTAGAGTCTCTCTTGGCCTTTAAGGAGAGCGCTAGCCTGCATCTGTGCCAGGAGTTCATCTGGCACAATCCAGCACGCCTACCATCACCGGTGCAGTGGGTGAACATCGACCGCATTAGGGTCAAGGACAGCTTCACGAGGCTATGGTGGCTATCGCCAACGAGTCGTCCCAAGGCCAACAATCGTGCAGTCCTCGTCGAGTATAGCGACTCGATGAAGGACCTCCTTCGACAAAAGCGGTATTCCTCCGGACGCCGCCCGTCGCAGCACCGCATCGGTGAGAAGTCCTTCCTAACTGACAATGGGGGGGCCATTCCGGCCAGTGTGCTGACCTATCCTAACACCAGTGCAAACGGCCCCTACCAGGCTTACTGCCGCAAACTGGGCATGGACTGTCATCCGGCGCGGATGCCAATCGAGCTCGCCGAGTTCTTTATTCGCTTTCTGACCGACAAAGCGGATATCGTCTTGGACCCTTTTGGAGGCAGCAATACCACGGGTGCTGCGGCCGAGCGCCTGGGCCGTCAGTGGCTCTCGATAGAAGCTAATAGTACCTATGTTGAGGGTGCCAAGGGACGGTTCTGGTCAGTCGATGCGGACACTCCACCGCCATAGTATGCCTACGCCTGGGGCGGGGCTGCTTACCGCTCGACCGAGATAGAGATGCGAGCCACATACACCGATGGATATCCCGGAGTTCGCCACCAGATCCGCAGCGCCATGCGCTCTAATCTCTAGCCATGACTGAGGGCTTGCGCGATCGGTCTTTCGATGAAGTTTATGAGGCGAGTTCTGCTGATCTCGTCCACGCCTTTTATGTACCTGCCCTCAATCGGGCAACCCGTTACGATAGAGCTGTTGGATATTTCAGGAGCACGATCTTCCATCTGGTTGGTATCGCGATAAGCGAGTTCGCTCTGCGCGATGGACGGATGCGCCTGATCTGCTCTCCCAGCCTCAGCAAAGACGACGAGAAGACTATCAGGAGAGTTGGTCGCACATCGGAGCAACAGCTTACGGATAGCATCTCTAGGGATATCGAACAAGCCATTCAAGACGTAGAGGGACATGCTTCTATTCAGCTGTTGGCCACTTTGCTGGAGCATAGAATCCTCGACCTCCGTCTCACATTCAAGCCCGACAAACCGGGCATCTTCCACACAAAGGTCGGGATTTTTCTCAACGGCGAGGACGCCGTGTCGTTCAGCGGCTCTGCCAACGAAACATACATGGCCTGGGCGGCGAACGAGGAACGCTTTCACATATTCTGCTCATGGAGATCAGAATACGAAGCCAGACAAGTCCAGATGGATGTGGATTATTTCAGTCGCCTTTGGCAATCCAGAATACCAGACTTCAAGACCTGCCCATTGCCGGACATCCCACGAGAACTCCTCCGACAGTATGCCCTCGATGACCCTCAGGAAGCGATTGAGCGCGCACGCCTAATTCAGGGTCATCGCTCACGAATAGAAGACGATACCAGGGCCCGCAAGTGGATTCTCCAGCAGCATCAGGTTGATTCACGAACCAACTGGTGGATGGAACAACGCGGGATCGTCTGTTACGTAACTGGCGGCGGCAAGACCATCACTGCGTTGGAGATCATCAGAGACTGGTTTCGACGCAACGAGAGGAGCGCTGTCCTCGTATTGGTGCCCAGCGATCTTCTGGCCAAACAGTGGTACAAGCATCTCGAAGCAGAAGAGCCTCAATTGACCATTCTTCAGGTCGGTGGTGACAATTCGAATACTAACTGGAGACAGCTCCTTGGCGACTACACCAGAGCAACGCAAGTTACGCAGAGGCGCGTGGTGCTTGCGGTAATGAACTCGGCAGCTACATCGGATTTCGTCAATAGGGCACAAATTGGAAAACACACCATGCTTCTGGCTGACGAAGTACACAAGATTGGCGCACCGCACCTCCGACGCATCTTACAGCTTCAAGCCGGTGGACGATTGGGGCTGAGTGCAACCCCTGAACGCTTTGGTGATCACGAGGGCACTACGGCTATACTCGACTACTTTGGTGCCCGCCTTGAACCGGTATTCACTATTCGAGATGCACAGAGCAGCAACCCACCGAGGCTTGTTCCCTATACGTACCACCCCGAGATGGTAGCTCTCGCCGTCCATGAGCTCCATGAGCTAGCTCAGTATCGCAAGTTGTCGCAGCGAATCGCTCAGCTTTACACGCAGGCTGGCAAGTCGGGAGACGCAAGCGACCAATCTCGCCTGAATCTCGCACTCATTCGGCGAGCTAAAGTCCTTAAGAGTGCCGAGGGTAAGACCGACCTCGCACTCGAAGTGATTACGAAGCACTACGAGGATGGTGCTCGTTGGCTTGTATACTGTGATGACACGGCGCAGCTTAGCCTTATTCGGGATAAACTAACAGAGGCTGGGCATAGGCCTCTACAGTACTACTCGGCGATGGCCTTCTCCAAGGAAGCAACGGTTGATCGGTTTGAGAAGCTTGGCGGTATTCTCTTGTCTATCAGCTGCCTTGATGAGGGAGTAGATATTCCGTCGATAACCCACGCCCTGATCCTAGCATCTTCATTGAACCCGAGGCAGCACCTTCAGCGACGTGGCCGCGTGCTCCGCACTGCTGAAGGAAAGCTCGAAGCAACAATCTTCGACGCTCTTGTCCAACCGGACCTGGATCAACCGAATATCCTGTTTGATCAAGACTTAGACAGGGCCTATGAGTTCAGTGCAGATGCGGACAACGACCATGCCGTGACGCGGCGTTTGAGCACCTTTTCGCCGTACTCAGGAGATGGTGCGGCATCGTGGATCGACTTTGAGGAGGATAGCTCGGGTGAGGAGGCGACTCGATGACTGCTTCTGACAAACCGGATGGACCCCTTGCCACAGCGCGAGTCGCTCTCGAAGAAAGCGTAGTGAGCCTCGTCGCCTCCGAGGACTACGACGACGTGGACTGGCTGCCAGAAGACTTCGCTAATCAGCTCCTTAGGATTGCGTGGGACCATCGTTCCGATCTGGATGGTGCACGCTTTCGGCGCGAGATGAAGGCGTACATCAAGGGCCTCGCACCGGACGCTGGAGGTATACGGTGAGGATTCAGAGTCTCAAGCTTATGAACTTCCGTCCCTTCTATGGTGAACACAAGATCGATCTGAGCCCAGCGGAGGGCAACTCTCTGGTCCTTATTCATGGGGAGAATCAGTCTGGTAAGACCGCGTTCTTCCTTGCGCTCTATTGGTGTTTATACGGGTCAGCCAAGAGTAGACTCGGTGTGAATATCCCAATTTTTCAGCGCGGGGAAGAAGAAAACGAATATCTAATTAATCGGAAGGCCGTTGAGGATGGCACCCGCAGTATGCAGATCGATATGCTATTTGAACACGAGGATAAAGAGTGGCAGCTAACCCGAATTGCTACCTGCCATGATGATCCATTCGGCGGAGGAGAGTTTGTGACGAACGCTCTTCTTAAGATTGATGATGAACCCATAGTGTCCGCCAAAATCCAACGGATCTTGAACGACGTTCTGCACAAGGATGCCGCACAGTTCTATTTTTTTGATGGGGAGCTTCTTAGCAAGTACGAACAGTGGCTAGCTGATCCTCGCGAGGCACAGAAACGGGTGAGGGAGGCCATTGAGCGAACCGTGGGCATTTCAGCTTTACGTCTCGGCAAACACATAGACACGGTTGCCGATGACTTCCAGAAGGAGGTAAACACGGCCCAGCGCAAGGAGAAGCGCAACCAAGGCTTGCTTGATGACCGCGACCGCAAGGCGAGAAGAGAGTTTGAACACGAAGCGGAGATCCGCGACTACGATGCTGAAATTAAGGAGCTGTCTACCGAGGCTAAGCGAATTCAACAGATTCATGGAGATCTGACAGATTGGAATACAGCTATGGCTTCAATCCAGGCTCTCGAAACGCAGATCACGCAAGAGCAGAAGAAGAAAGATACTGCATTACTTGAAATTCAGAGGCTCGTTCGAGATAGGTACTGGTTGCCGCTCACCGAGATGGCGCGAGAGATAGATACACAGATCCTGACTCAAGTAGAACAGGCGTTTAGTTCACCAATTCAGTTAGCATCATCTTCTATTGATAGCGACGAGTGCGCGCTTTGCGGACAGGGCTTAGATCGCTCTTCAAGAGCTCATATTGACCAGATTTGGAAGGGCAAAGAACAGTCGGCACTTCACACTGCAGAAGATGTCCGGAAGGCCGTTGAGCGAATGGAACAAGCCCGCCATTTCATCGACCCTTCGGCGATTATCCATCTGGACACACTTGAGAGCAACGTGGCTGCATCACGGATTGAAATAGATAAATGTGAAAGGAAAGCGCAGACGCTCCGTAGAGAGCACCCCGTGAAGGGTAATCTTGAGAAAGAGATGGCTCGTCTTGAAGAGATCAACAAGGACTTAGGGAGGCAGGAGAAACTTCGTGATGAGGCGAAGAAGGACTTGGAGGGCATTAGGGAGGGGATCAATAGTATCGACGCCAAGATCGCGAAGAGTGGAACCACAGACCCGGCACTGAGTAGGCGAAGTCGGGCCGCTGCTCTTGCTAAGGCAGCGTTCAAGGATGCTCTTGAGACCTTCGCTACTCGGTCACGGGAGAACGTCCAAAAGGGGGCCACGGCAGCCTTCAAGGCCCTCGTCAAGGACGAGGGGTATGACGGAATCGAGATTGACGATGACTACCTTGTTCGCCCGATCGATAGCGCCGGGAAGGTTCAGACTGCTCCTTCTTCAGGGGGACAGCAACTTCTCACGCTCGCGCTGATTGCAGGCCTGAACAGCACCGCTGTGCATGATGCGCCGATCGTCATGGACACACCGTTTGGCCGCCTCGATGTGGGAAACCGCAAGCGAATTCTGAGCTGGGTTAACACACTTGTTCGAACCAAAGATCAACAGGTGATTTTGATGGTTCATTCGGGAGAACTCACACATGAGGATCTAATGAAGTGGGAGATCTCCCCAGGGCGATCATACGCGATCACGCCAGAGGGGGTGCATCAGCGCTCCATAACTGAGAGCTAGGGACGAACAGCTATGAAAGGCAACACAACAGATCTGAAGCAGGTTGGCGTGATCAAGTATGCCAACGATCAGCTCCGTGAACTTGTTGAGAACCAGGATTACTTCGACAAGGAACAGGATGTTTATCGGCTTGGCGTTGCATTGGCGATAGCTCTCCGCCTTGAGGTCTCAGAAGGTATGAAAAAACTAGACACTCCTGTAAAATGGCGGGTGGCGGATGACCGTTCCGACGAGGGTAGCCAAGGGTCGCGGCTAGACGATCCAAGCGGCACGCTGGCTCAAATGGTGGCTGTCTTCCGTCCCGAGTATGCGACGGAACCCTACCGTTACTCTCAGTACTTGGCGTCTATGGGGATTAACTATCTCCACGGGCGTCTCTTCGATAAGGGCGAATCTCTCCACGACGCCCTGGTCGCTATCAGCCACAAAGTGACCTGACCCCCTGAAACGAGACCAGGTGCAATGTTAGGATCGACCTGGTCTGAAGCTTTTCAGCGAGGAGGTCAGGATGGGAAGGAAGCGACACACTCCGGAGCAGATCATCACTGCACTGCGGGAGGCAGAGGTCGGTCTGGCCCGCGGACCCATTCGGCAAGGCGGGGACGGATCGCCTTTGTCCAGCGCCTCTCCTGACTGCGCGTGAGCGGCAGCGCCTCGTCGCCGGCACCGGCAACCAGATCCGGTGCGAAGCCGCGGATGTCGTAGGTGATGTCGATGTCTTCCGAGAACCGCCGGATCGCGCGCCACACCTTGGACAAGGAGGTGCCGCCCTTGAACACCAACTGATAGCCGAACGGGGCGTCGAACAGGACGCCGAGGGTTGCGACCACCCAGATGTCTTTCTCGAGCACGAACGCCGGGTGCGGGCATTCGGCTTGAGCGGCACGCAAGGCATGACGGCGCTCTTCGGCCGCCAGGCGCTGAAACAGTGCTTCAGCCATGCGCCAGACGCGTGCTCAGCGGCTCCGCCATCCACACCGGCTCTCGAAGCCCTTGATCCGTTGCCGCGGCAGGCACGGCACGCCGCTCGGCGACCGCCCCGCGCCCCGGCATGTGAAACCTGTCACTTCCGTGTGGGCGACGCCAAGTCGGCCGTGCCCGGGCCGACCTTCCGGTCGAGCCCTAAGACCCTTGACGGGAACCTCTGGCGAGCGCTGCGGAGGGTGTGTCTGCCATGCCACTGGCGGAGCCATCCGACAGCTCGCGTACCGTACTGGCTATCTCTAGCCGCTACAGGCATTTAGGACATTTCCTAAGAGTTGACTTCATTGCATGCGGGTCTTCACCGTTGTGGCCATGAAGACGCTGGAGCAGCAGTTCAACTCGCGGGTGAGGGTGTTCCTCGGACGCACGGGCCTGAGTCCGACGACGTTCGGCATGAAGGCGCTGGGCGACCCGAACCTGATGCGCCAGATCGACGGCGGACGCTCGCCGTCGCTCAGGACGGCGGACCGGGTTCTGGCGTTCGTGGCGGACTGCGACCTGGACTCGGGCGGCCCTCGGACTCCGCCCCGAGGCCACCGGCGCCGGAAGCCTTCGTCACGGGCGAGGAGAACGAGGAGGAGCAGAGCGATGACCGGCGCGCGACTTACGGCCGCACTGGAGTGCGCAAACGACGCGGGGGGCCGATGCGCACTTCGGCCCTCCGGCGATGCGCACGCATGCTACGGAGTAAGCCACGACACGGCCACGTCTTGCGCCTTCGCGGCCGGGTCGGTCAGCGCCGCACGGGCAGCACTGACCGGGACGGGAGCGACCCCCCAGGCTGAGGGCCTGGTGCGGGCGCGGGGCCGTGCGTGTTTTCACACGCTGGCCCCCGCCCTCCGGGGGTCGCTCCCGGTCCATGGATCCCTTGGCGGGAAGGCTGTCCAGCATTGCTGCGAGCGCGGCGGATCAACGGATCGGTCCGGCCTCCGGGTCTCCACGCCCGCTGGCTAGGTACGCTGCCCAGTCCTCCGTCAGCCAGCGCAACTGTTTGTCGTAGCTAGCCGTTTACCGCGAATGGCAGATCGATTGTACGCAAGATCGCGGCCGTGCCCCACGGGTTTCGCTCCAGCTTCCGCGATTGGGCGGCCGAGGAGACGAATCATCCGTGCGAGGTCATCGAAGCGGCCCTCGCACATGTGGTCCAGAACAGGGTCGAGGCAGCCTATCGGCGCACGGACCTATTCGACCGCCGACGTCGGCTCATGGACGACTGGACAGCTTACTTGGCCGGAGAGGCCTCGAAGAGCTGAACCGGCGCAATCCGAACCCGCCAGAGGCTACACCCAAGCTCCCTCGGATACGACCCAGACAAGAGATAGGACCCGGGCTTGGCTCGGAATCGCCAACGTGCTCTCAAAGAGTTCGACCGGCTGGTGTTGTTCGGTCTCTAGCCATGTGTAGGGGTCGAGAGGTTCGGCTACATCCGTCGCCCTCTCCCCGTTGAAGACGGCCTTCGCGCTGCTACCCGTCGGGACGGGCTCGTCGCGCCATGGAATCCGGTACACGAAGTTCTCGGATTTGGCGACCCACTCGATGATCCCATCCCGAGCGGACACCAGCGCGCACGCGGAGCGCGTAACGTCTACATAGCGCAGCGCGGCCGCGGTACGGGAGACATCATACATGTCGGGCTCCGCAAGCTCGACTATTTCCTTGAAGGTGGGGTCTCGGCCCCGCGCATCCCGGGCGAAGAGATACCGAGGCATGAGGAGCTCTGTCGCGAAGTCGTTGGCCTCCCACTCTTGGACCTTCCCACTGTGTGCTCCGGCCGTCATGTCGGCGTCGCCGCACCACCCGGTCGCAAGATCCTTGTGGGTTGGGATGTAGTAGTGCCCCAGCTCGTGGGCGACCGAAAACCGTCGGCGGCCACGGTTCTGACCAGGTGCGAGGATGATGCCGGCAGGCAGGTCGGGGCCCGGCCTAACGAGACAAGCGGTATAGTCGGGCTCCGCGACCTTGGAAACGACGACCTCGACGTTGTCATCGAAGAGGATCCTTTCCAGATCGCAGGCCCGCGTCTCGTCCGACAATTCGCGCACCCGCCGGAAGAGCCGGGCGATGCGCAGGCCGTTCCGCTTCGATCGCGTGGGCATAGGTCACGTTGACTTGGTGTGTTTCTGGCGGAGGTATTCCGCGAAGTCGCGGATTTCTTCCTTCGCCTCGTCCGGCAGACTTCGGTACTGGCGGAAGTGAACCTGCTCTGCAGGCGATAACTCATCGACGTCTCTGCCGAGAAGGTGTGCAGGGCTAACGCCTAGAGCCCTAGCCAGCCGTCTCAGCATGTCGAACGACGGTTCACGTTCACCGCCTTCCATTTGGGAAATGGCGGATTGGGACGTGTTCAGAGCCCGAGCAAGCCCACTCTGAGTCAGTCCTGCGTCGGTCCGGATCTCTTGCAACCGCTTGCCGAAGTCGTTCATGAGCGTGGTCGGTAGAGGGGACGGAGGGGGCTGTTATCGTCTTGCCATCTATCGCGGAGATGATATATTACTTTTGGTGATACCAACCTATCGCGGTCTGGTCCGCGGTAGCAAGTCTACGAGCACCATGAAGATGTCGCGGCAGGCTGCCGGACAACGGATGGGCTCACCACATGGAGTGTTGATTCATGACCACGCAGCCCGACACGAAGCCGGGGGGCGGACCCTCGGTGACGTTCACGATCGACGGTGTAGAGTACACGACGGACGACCGACGTCAGACGGCGGCAGATCTCCTTTGCCTTGCCGGCGTCGATCCGGCCGATCACGACCTCGGCCTAGTCGGTCCTCAGGGAGCCGTGAGGAAGCTCCCCGATGACCGTGAGATTCGTGTTACTCCTGGCAAGCGCTTTGTCACGATTTTCAACGGTACCACGCCGGTCGTCTGACGATGACCGGCATTGAGCGTTTCATGGCCGGGCTGGAGGAGCTCGGCCTCAGGCAGGAGAAGCGAGGTTCGCTCGTTGTCGTGAGACTGGATGTCACTGTCGCTGACCGCCCTGATCTGAGCGAAGTAGGTACTGACCCTCCAAACGACTTTCCGAACATCCCGCCGCACTGGTTGCACCTTCGAAAGGAGCTCACGCTCCCGGAAGGGGCGGGAAAGGCTTCGGACCTCGGAGACGGCTGGCGGAAGTGGAGCCGACAGCATCCGAGCTGGAAGGGTGGTGACAACGCGGCCCAGGCATGGCTCGCGCACGCACGTTCGCTTCTTCTCGCGGCGACGGTGGCCTAAGAATGCGTCGGTCGGTCGCGATGACCGGAGCCACAGAGGCGGACCTCGCTGGCCACCTGCTGCGGGACGATGGCCAGGAGGATCTGTGTTTTGTGACCTGGCGGCCGTCGACTGGTCGGCGGAGGCAGACAGCGATACTGCATCGGCCTATCCTCCCGGGTCGTGGAGATCGGCTGGTCCACGGCAACGCATCGTTTCAAGCCGCTTACACACTGCGGGCCGCCCAGGAAGCCGCTGCTGCCGGAGCCGGCCTTGCCTTCACGCACAGCCACCCGGCTGGTAGAGGCTGGCAGTCGCTGAACGAGACCGATCGGATCGCGGAGAGTCGAATCGCGAACGTTGCTCGCGAGTTAACGGGGTTTCCCCTGTTAGGTCTGACGCTTTCGGGAGATCGGTGCTGGTCAGCGCGAGTGTGGGAAGGGGCCGGGCGAGAGGCCACTCCTATGCCTTGCGAGACGGTGAGGACGGTCGGAGATGTCCTTGCGGTAACCTTCGACGACAGGCTACTCCCAGTGCCCCAGGCTTCGGAAATGCAGGATCGCACCGTTCACACGTGGGGTGAGGAGACCCAGGCAAGGATCGCCCGTCTGAGGGTGGCAGTGGCAGGTGTTGGGAGTGTTGGGATGGTGATAGCCGACGTGCTCGCTCGGACGGGGCTCGAGTGCGTCGGAGTCTTTGACTTTGACACGGTCGAGTCCGTCAACCTCGATCGACTTCGTGGTGCGACGCGCATGGACGCGTTTCTCAAGAGATCGAAAGCCGATGTCGCTCGGCGGCTGCTAGGTGAAGGGTCGACTGCAGCAACGCCACGACACGAGGTTCACGAGTTGAGCATATGCGAGCCCGAGGCTCTTGAGCGATTGCTCGACTTCGATCTAATCTTCTCTTGCGTCGACCGGCCCTGGCCCCGGCATGTCCTCAACACGATCGCTTACACGGATCTCATTCCGGTTGTCGAGGGCGGGATCCGCGCGTTCCAGAATGTGGACGGCTCACTACGCAACGCATACTGGAGATCGACTTTGGTGAGGCCTGGCCGCCCCTGCCTAGCGTGCCTGGGGCAGTATGATCCCGCGCTCGTCCAGGTCGAGCGTGACGGAAGTCTCGACGACCCGAACTACATAGCCAACCTACCGGCCGGCTCGCCCATCCGACGGCGCGAGAACGTAGCGGCCATCTCTGCCTCAGTAACGGCTGCGCTGCTGGAGCAGTTCGTTGCGTACGTGGCCCATCCTTCCGGATTCGGGGACCCTGGCCCCCTCCGATTCAGCCTTCGCGACCACAGTGTGGAGAGACTGAGAACAACCTGTCACGGTCGGTGCCCATACGCTCGGAGCATCGGCCGGGGTGACGCCCGGCTCAATCCGACCGGGTCACACGCCGCAGCGGAAGAGGCTCGGCGAGCACGGGCACGGGTGCCGATCCACATCGCCGGGTTTAGGCTTCTAGCGGTCGCCCATCGTGCGCTCGGAGAAAGCCTGACCCGGTTTGCGTAGTAGGGAGTCTTGAGCCAGCGAGTTCGGCCATTAGAGGTCGCAGCCATCCCAGCACCTGGAGGCGAGCGAACTCTAGCCTCATCAGGGCCGCGCAAGGCCACGTCTATGGCTGCCTGATTCCCTGGTGGGCTGGAAGCTGCTGGGGGAGTTGCACTCGGAAAATGCAAAAGCTACTGTGCCGCCGTGGTACTCCCTCAAGACCACGGGTGCCAATGTTCATCAGGAGAATACGGCTCGATCTTGCCGAGAACACCTTCCGGATCGTGATGGAGGCCCCTGGCCAGTGACCGAAGATCAAGCCTCTAAGCGAGCGATTCAACCAGGACAAGAACCCCGAGGCAATCACCCATGAATCAACAGGGCAGCCAGCGGGGTGCGGAACCTGTCAACGACAATGGGACACTCTACGGGATTAATTAGAGAGCAATGTCCTGTGTGGTGAGGGAAGGGATGGGAGGATTGATGAAGACGGCCTCCGGGAGCGGTTTGGGCTTCGGCACACCTCTGACGAAGCGTTCGGGATGAGCGGCCCATGCTTCGCGGAGCACGGATTTCCTGCCGGCAATGACCTGATCGGCGTTTCCGAAGTGGACCTGCTCGGGGGTTAGCATCGAGATGCCGCCATGGCGGTGCTCGGCATTGTACCAGCGGAAGAACGATCGACAGAACGTCTTGGCTTGGCCCTGATCCCCGAACCGTCCGGGAAACGAGGGATGGTACTTCAAGGTTTTGAACTGAGCCTCGGAAAACGGGTTGTCATCCGACACCTGAGGCCGGCTCAACGAGCGGGTCACGCCGAGGTCAGCGAGAAGTTGAGCGGTGCATTGGCTCGTCATTGGAGCTCCCCGATCCGAGTGCAGGGTCAGGACCCGGGGCTGGACGCCATGCTTCAGGCAGCTCTGCTGGATCAACCGGCCGGCCAGGGCCGAGTTCTCCCGGTCCGCCACCATCCAGCCCACGACGTAGCGGCTGTAGATGTCCATGATGACGTAGAGGTAGTAATAGCTCCACTTCTTCGGCCCGAGCAGCCGCGTGATATCCCAGGACCACACCTGGTTCGGCGCCGTGGCCATCAACTCGGGCTTCTTGTACTCGGGATGGGTGCGCTGCGCCCGGCGTTCCTGAACCGGCACCTCGGAGGCCAGAACACGATACATCGTGCGTTCGCTGCACAGGTAGACCTCTTCGTCGAGCAGCGTGGCCACCACCTCGGCGGGTGAGCGGTCCACGAACCGCTCCGAACACAGCGTGTCGAAGACCTCGCCTCGTTCCGTCTCGCTCAATGCCCGGGCGGGCGTCGGGCGGGGCTGCTGTTGCCCGGTTGATGGGCCTCGACGACGGTACAACGTCGATCGGGAGACCTCGAGGGCCGCGCACGCCGGTTTTACACCGACGTGCTTAGCCAGCTCATCGGCCGCCTTCAAGAGTTTGTCCCGTCGTCGAGGCTTATCCCCAGCAGCCCCGCAACTTTTCCCTGCACGTCGATGATCAGGTGTGCCTTCCTGAGCTCATTCTCGAGCCGTGCGTTTCGCCGCTCCAGCTTGCGTACCTTCTCATCCAGCGGATTTCGCTCCGGCTTGCGGCCGCGTTTCTTCGACAGGGCCTTCAGCGACCCGCTATGCGCCGCCTTGCGCCACGTCGTCAGGTGCGACGAGTACAGGCCCTCTCGCCGCAGGACTTGACCCACCTCGCCGGGCTCGGTGCACCGGTCCGCTTCTTCGACGATCCGCAGCTTGTACGACGGACTGAACCGCCGCCGTAGCGGCCTATCTACTACCTCCGGGTCCGCAGGAGCTGCCGCGCTTCGCTTGGCCTCCCCGGTTCCAGGGGCACTACCATTCTCTTCCATTCTCTCTCGCAGTCCCAACATGTTCGGTTTCTCTGCCTTCGCCCTACTCTAATTCTTTGCGTGCTCCGTGTCTCACGTACGTTGGCAGAGAGGGGTGGACGTGCTCGCAGAAAGAAGCTATCTCCTGAAGATCGGGAGGGAGGTAACAGGGGCTTTGTAGGCGGATGAATTGGGCATCCGCAATGAGCTACGCTGCCAAACGCGCTGAGCGTCATGTCGGCGAGCAAGAAGGCTCCAGACTCTTCACTGCGGTCTGAGTAAGGTGCCACCGCAGCATGACTTTCCGCCTTTGCTCCCTGACGGGTTGCATCTTCTGACCATAGACGATGTTCAACGTCTGTGTGTTGATGGCTTTCCGGATTCCACGTCCCGACCAGGTCTAATGACTGGCGTTCGCTCATTAGTACAGGATCTGTCTACTGATGGAATTATCGGTAACCTGTGGATCAATGGGAGTTTCGTTACCGACAAACTGAATCCTTTTGATGTAGATGTTGTCTTGTATGTTTCCGCAGAAACGGAGCTGACGCCCGATCAGCAGAACCGCCTAAATTGGCTAGCTTCCAAGTAGAACAGCCGCATCATCGAAGTTCACACGGAATACGGATGCGACTTTTACGTAATCAACGACAAGAGAATTTTGGATTCGTATTGGCGGGGACAATATGGGAGAGATTCAAGCGGCCAACCTAAGGGTATAATTGTACTATACATCAATGGTGGTGCTTTATGAGTAACCTCCTTGAACTTCAAAACAAGTTGCAAGATACGACATCAACTATTGCTCACCTGGAACGTAGAGTCGGCCAAGATCCAAACGATGTACTGTTGCGTCTCTCCTTGGAATCTTTAGTTAAGAGATTCAAGAAACTACAAAGTGAGTTCAACGAAATAACAAGGCGACAACAGATAGACATATGCGAATATGTAATATTCGGAGAGGCTGATGAAAGATTGTCATTGAGTGGATTCTCCAGCGCCCTTCACGAGTTTCAACGTTCGTTTTCGTCGCTATACGACGCCATAAAAAATGGACCTAAACAGAGAACGAGATTGAGCGCCAATGTGGTACGCGAATCCAGTCTTGGCTTTGGGTATGCGTATTCAGGGTCACTTGGTTTCGTTCTAACTATCGATCGTGAACTTATGCTGATGGATCTTGGGCACCTTACTGACGCCATCACCACGTTCTTTCGCCTAGCCGAAGCACCTACGAAAGAGGATGTCGGCGAAATCGGTAAACAGCTAGGTTCGGGCCCGTTACGTTCCATTCAACGGTGGGCAGATGCCCATGTGACACATGGAACTGGAGCGGATATATCGTGGCGTCATCAGGGCGAGACAACACGAGTAGTATTGGAGAGATATCACATGCAGGGATTGCGAGATCGGATAGAAGAGACCTCATCTGAAGAACGACAAGTCATTGTACTAGACGGTGTTCTAACAGGCGCGAGTATAGAAACGCGTAAGTTCGACTTCAGGCCCGATGGAGCCGATACTATTAGCGGGCACTTTACGGATGCCATAAGTGAAATGCACGAAGTTCGGATTCCGAACGCTCGCTATCGCGCTACAGTTGAAAGAGTCAGTACATACAAGTATTCTAGTGAGCAAGAAACAATAAGATGGAACTTACGTAGAATTGAGGAAATCTAGGACTACGACGGCAATATGGCCTTCTTGTATAGGAAGGAGGCCGGTGCGGATGGTCGGGGTGTACGGAGATGGTAATGACCTGACACTCGGCCCTCGCCCGGCCTGTGCCTAGGCTGGGATCCGGGCATACCAGGTGGGCGACGATCCGCAGTAAGGGGTTACGCTGCAGTTGACGGTGCTCTCGACGAACCCGATCCGAATCATGTGGATTGCAACCGAGTAAGAAACTCTAATCCTCCTGGTCCTGTGGATACCGAAGAGGCATCACCGGTGTCCAACCCCTGTCGGGCGCACCGCTCGAACGTGACGCCGGATGGTTCGATGGTTCCGCGGTTCCGCTCTTGCTGGATCGCTGCGGACGCTGATGGAGGCCGCTGGATGCGCGTACTATCATGGGGCAACTCTGGGGGCACTGTTAGACACGCGCAAACCGATTCGGTAATACTCACAACGACTTACGAGCCTTTTAGATAGGTTGTACCGGCTCTTGCCCGGGGGCTGGGTCACGCTGCAGGACGTCTACCGCTGCACGATCGACGCGGAGCTGTTCGGCCGGAAGATCGGCGAGGCCCGCGAGCTGGCCGACCGGCTCTGCCCGGTGCGGGGCGTCATCGCGACCAAGGATCTCGCCGCTCACAAGGAACCCCTCGGGGAATGGGCCTGGGAGCCGGTGGCCGGCACCGAGAAGGCCACCTGCCGGCTCGATCCCGGGTTGCGGAATCGGCTCGCGGAACTCGGCGTCCCGTTCGAGACCGAGGAAGGCGAGGGCGGCGCAGGCAGCGAGCTCAGGGAGCAGGTGGAGGCGATCGAGCGCTGGTACCTGAACGACTGGATGGCGCTCGATGCCAAGCTCCGCACCTCCATCGTCGAGGGCATCTCTGTCTTCCTCTCGCTGTTCGATCAGCCGCAAGTCGCGAGCATGTTCTGTCCGCCGCCTCCGGACCCGGACGAATCCATACATATGTATAGTACGGCTCCGGACGAGGACGGCGCAGCCGTCCGGCCCATGCCGGGCCTTCGCCGCCGGCTCCCGCCGCTCGCCGAGCTGATCGAAGGGGGCCGGGTCCTCGCCCTCAACATGCCCGCGGGCGCGAACCCGGCGCTCGGACGCGCCATCGGCATGCTCCTGAAGAATGCCTGGATACAGGCGTTGCTCCGGCGGCCTGCCGAGGCCGCCCGCCAGCCCGGCCGCTACTTCCGGCCCGCCGTGTTCATCTGCGACGAGTATCAGGCGTTCGCCACCGTGGGCCAGGACGATCCGTCCGGCGACGAGAAGGCGTTCGCGCTGACGCGGCAATGCCGCTGCATCCCGATCGTCGCCACGCAGTCGATCTCCTCGCTCCGCTCCGTGCTGTCGGGCACGGAGGCCTGGCGCACGCTGGTCCAGACGCTCCGCACCCGGATCTTCCTGTCGCTCTCCGACGAGTCCTCGGCCAGGATCGCATCGGAGATGTGCGGCAGCGTCATGAAGACGCAGCCCTCCTACACGTTCACCGAGACCACGGGCCGGCCGGAGTTCTCGCTCCTGTCGGGACGCGCCGGAGGCGGACGGGGCACGATCGGCGCGAGCAAGTCGTTCCGGCAGGCACGGTAAGACCGTCCCCGCTCTGGGCTGAGTGCCAGTCGCCCTCGGGTGTCCCTGGAGAGTACAACGACGAGTTGGTCAATCGCCGATTTCTGTGCCGGTGTCGACCCAGCCGGTGTGGCCGACGCCAGCCGCCGCGGCGACGCCCACTAGACATCATGGATTGACCTGCCCTGCCTCGAATCCCGAAGAGCTCAGCCGCGCCGGATCCGGTCGGGGAGCGGAGGTCCAGCGGGGATGAGCCCCAGGTGGCCTCGGTCGCGGGACGGAGTCCCTCAGCGAATAGCCTGTTCCCTGTGAGATCGAGTCCGTCGCGGTTGTGTTTCCACCGTCATGCGTCCTGGAGATGCCGGCCGCGTGGTTCGATTCGGGGGTGGCCGAGTTTCTGGGCGCACGGTCCGGAGGCCGTCGTCCTCCAGCCTGCGGGGGCCGGGTGATCCGGAACGGCTCCGGCCGACACGCCGCGGTCGCTCACCGGTACGGCCGGCCCGTCGGATGCCATGGTTCTTCGCCGCGAGCGGCGGGGGCCAGCGCGGCGCCGCTTCGGCCCGCGGCGTCCTGCCCTGCGACCGGTTTCCCGCAGTGGGGCGAGAGCGCGGGATGACGAGGGGGTTCGGGGAGGATGCGGGACCGCCCGTCTGCACGGCACGGAGCCCGGAGGCGGAGTCCCACGCGGGGCTGATTCCGAGGGCGATCCATCTGCGGATGGCCGGCGGAAGCTTCCCGAAGCGCGTCCGACCGGGCGCGCGGGTTCTTGGCCGGGTCGAGGCCGAGTGGATGTGTGGATCCGGTGCCGTCTGCCCGCGCCGTCCGGACCGCGAGCTCGGCTCGTGCGGTCGGGGACTGCCTTCTGTCGCATCTTTCCGGGGACCTCTCCCTCCCGGCCCTCGCGACACAGATGGAAGCGGAGCAGGCGGTTCGGGCGATCGTCGACCACCTCAGCTCCGGGATGGAGCAGTACGTTCCGTCCGCCCACCCGGCCGCCGAGTCGGTGGTTGCCGCATGCTTCGACCTCGCACCCGCGGTCCCGGGGCTGGAGCGCATCCGGGTGGCCGGGGAAGAGATGCGGCTCCTGGTGGAGGTGACGACCGGCATCGCAGCGGACGGAGGCACGATCCGCACATTCGTCTTCCCTGACCGACCGCGGCCCCCCGGGCATGGCTGTGCTCGGCTCCTTCGGGCGCGTGCCGGTGCCGGTTTCGCCGATGATCAGAACAGGATCGTGCCCCGCGCCATGATCCCGTAGGTGGCCGGGGCCGCCCCGTGGCCGCGACGCTCGAGCTCCAGGTTCACGTTTGTGGACCGGCCGGTCGCTAGGTGGCTCCCGACGCGATAGCCCCGTGCCACCTCGTCGCCGAGGGCCATGCTGACGTACGGCGTGAGCGCGCCACGTCGCCGGGGGACCCCGAAGCCGTATCCGACATGGGCCTCCAGGCGCGGTCCCGTGGCGTCGTATGAGGTCGGGACCGCGGAACCCTGCTCCCACAGCTGTGCGACGCCGCTCGCCGTCCGTCCCCACGTCGGCGTGAGGCCGACGGAAACGCCGCGTTCGGACGCTCCGGGATCGTAGAGAATCCGTGTGCCGAAGCCCCATTCGTGGATCGTGCTCTGGTGGAACGCCAGCCAGCGGCCCTCGCTCTCGACGCTCAGCCCCGTATCGGAGTTCCGATACCGGAGTCCACCGCCCAGCTCGAGGCCGCCTCCGCGCTCCCCGTCTCCCGCGTCGTGGCGAAACCCCAGCTCCGCCCAGGGACTCAGCCAATGGCCGGAGGCGAGGAAGTGTTCCTGCCGGACCTCGGCCCTGTAGCGGACGCGCTGCACGTAGACCTTCAGCGCGTCGAACAGCCCGCGGTCCGCAGCTCCGAGATCCATGTACGCGATCGCCCATTCGCCCTTCACCCGGACGGTGGTCGCCCCGCAGACGAGTACGCAGCCGACAAAGCCTACGATGCCGGAGTTGAGCGTCGAGGAACCCGTATCGCCGCGCCCGGCCAGGTCGTTCGTGAACTGCAGCTCTCCCCACCCGTGGCCGTATGTGGCCCAGAGCTTCACGGCGGGCGTCACGGACCAGACGAGGAAGGGGTGGATCCCCGTCATCCTCGGCTCGTACCCACCGGCGGCTTCCCCGCCGCCGCTGCCGCCCATCCGGTACTCGAAGGAGCCGCGCAAACGGGACAGGGAGAATCCCGCCACGACATCGGAGCCGAGCCGTACGTCAGCGCCCAGGTGCGCGCTGAACACATCGCCATTCCACGGCACGGCCCCGCCGCCCCCCCCGTTCAGGCTGAGGCGATCGGCGCAGCCCCAGGCCGCGAAACCACCGCTGCCCCCCTCCTGCTGAGAGGACGTCAGGAAGCGCACGTCGTCGAGCGCCTGATCTATCGTCAGCGGTTCGGCACCCGGTCCTGTCCGTCGCCCGGACGTCAGTGCCGAAGAGAGCGAGAGACGGGCTCGACCCCCGTCCCCCGCGAGCTGGACGGGCGCGTCCGAGAGTGCCTGCTCAATGCGGCAGTTGGGGGTGAAAGCCATCGCCCGTGCCATCTCCGGGAGGACGATGCGGTGGACGCCCCGGCTGCTCCGCTGCACGTTGTCGGTGATCGTGCCGGTCCCGGTACCGTCTGCCACCGTGGCGCCGGAGGGCGCGCTCAGCTGGACCGTGAAGGTCTCGGTCTCCTCGGCTTCGTCGTCCTCGAGCGTCGGGACCTCGACGCGTTGTGTCCTGTCTCCATTCACCTCGAACGTCAGCATCCCGCTCGTGGTCGTGTAGTCGGCACCGGCCACGGCTGTCCCGTCCACTGTGCGGTAGGCCACCGTTACCGTTCGCGTCGCAGCGGAGCTCAGCGTCACCGTGAACTCGGCGGTCCCGCCTTCGGTCACCCTTGCGTCGCCGATCGTGATCGTCGGCGCTTCGTCGTTGTCGGTGATCGTGCCGGTCCCGGTACCGTCTGCCACCGTGGCGCCGGAGGGCGCGCTCAGCTGGACCGTGAAGGTCTCGGTCTCCTCGGCTTCGTCGTCCTCGAGCGTCGGGACCTCGACGCGTTGTGTCCTGTCTCCATTCACCTCGAACGTCAGCATCCCGCTCGTGGTCGTGTAGTCGGCACCAGCCACGGCTGTCCCGTCCACTGTGCGGTAGGCCACCGTTACCGTTCGCGTCGCAGCGGAGCTCAGCGTCACCGTGAACTCGGCGGTCCCGCCTTCGGTCACCCTTGCGTCGCCGATCGTGATCGTCGGCGCTTCGTCGTTGTCGGTGATCGTGCCGGTCCCGGTACCGTCTGCCACCGTGGCGCCGGAGGGCGCGCTCAGCTGGACCGTGAAGGTCTCGGTCTCCTCGGCTTCGTCGTCCTCGAGCGTCGGGACCTCGACGCGTTGTGTCCTGTCTCCATTCACCTCGAACGTCAGCATCCCGCTCGTGGTCGTGTAGTCGGCACCAGCCACGGCTGTCCCGTCCACTGTGCGGTAGGCCACCGTTACCGTTCGCGTCGGAGCGGAGCTCAGCGTCACCTCGAAGGAGGCGATCCCACCCTCCGTGACCTCCGCGTCCTCGATCTCGATACGGGGCACGCTCCCGCCGCCGCCGCCATCGTCGTCAATGATCGTGCCGGTCCCGGTACCGTCTGCCACCGTGGCGCCGGAGGGCGCGCTCAGCTGGACCGTGAAGGTCTCGGTCTCCTCGGCTTCGTCGTCCTCGAGCGTCGGGACCTCGACGCGTTGTGTCCTGTCTCCATTCACCTCGAACGTCAGCATCCCGCTCGTGGTCGTGTAGTCGGCACCGGCCACGGCTGTCCCGTCCACTGTGCGGTAGGCCACCGTTACCGTTCGCGTCGGAGCGGAGCTCAGCGTCACCTCGAAGGAGGCGATCCCACCCTCCGTGACCTCCGCGTCCTCGATCTCGATACGGGGCACGCTCCCGCCGCCGCCGCCATCGTCGTCAATGATCGTGCCGGTCCCGGTACCGTCTGCCACCGTGGCGCCGGAGGGCGCGCTCAGCTGGACCGTGAAGGTCTCGGTCTCCTCGGCTTCGTCGTCCTCGAGCGTCGGGACCTCGACGCGTTGTGTCCTGTCTCCATTCACCTCGAACGTCAGCATCCCGCTCGTGGTCGTGTAGTCGGCACCGGCCACGGCTGTCCCGTCCACTGTGCGGTAGGCCACCGTTACCGTTCGCGTCGGAGCGGAGCTCAGCGTCACCTCGAAGGAGGCGATCCCACCCTCCGTGACCTCCGCGTCCTCGATCTCGATACGGGGCACGCTCCCGCCGCCGCCGCCATCGTCGTCAATGATCGTGCCGGTCCCGGTACCGTCTGCCACCGTGGCGCCGGAGGGCGCGCTCAGCTGGACCGTGAAGGTCTCGGTCTCCTCGGCTTCGTCGTCCTCGAGCGTCGGGACCTCGACGCGTTGTGTCCTGTCTCCATTCACCTCGAACGTCAGCATCCCGCTCGTGGTCGTGTAGTCGGCACCGGCGGTCGCCGTCCCGTCGACCGTGGCATAGGACACCGTCACTGCTCCCGTCGCAGCGGAGCTCAGCGTCACCGTGAACTCGGCGGTCCCGCCTTCGGTCACCGTTGCGTCGCCGATCCGCAGGGACGGACGATCGTCGTCGTCGAGGATCGTCCCGGTGGCGACGCCGTCCGTCAGCGTCGCCCCGGTGGCCCCGCTCAGCCGGACCGTGAAGCTCTCCGCACCCTCCTGGTCGGTGTCCGGGAGCGTCTGGACCTCGACCCGCTTTGTTGTCTGTCCGGGAGTGAAGCTCAGTGTTCCGCTCGTGGTCGTGTAGTCGGCGCCTGCGGTCGCCGTCCCGTCGATCGTCTCGTAGGAGACCGTTACCGGCACCTCCGAGCTGGAGCTCAGCGTCACCGTGAACGCGGCGATCCCACCCTCCGTGACCTCCGCGTCCTGTATCTCCAGATCCGGTACGGTTCCACCGGGACGATCGTCGTCGATGATTCGCACCTGCACGGGGGCCACGGCGTGCAGGAACTCCGGACAGTTGGTGTCCTTGTCCCACACCTCGTGGGTGAACGTCAGGAACTCGTCGTCGTCGTCGTCGTCCTGGCGTGCCGTGATGGAAACGGTTCGCCACCGGGTCGGATCCGAGCTCCCCGGGACCGGATCGGTCTTCCAGCCGACGGACGGCACCCAACGAATCCATGGCTCCGTCTCGCCGGGCTTCGTGAACTCCCCGTCGTGGTAGACCACGCCGTCGACCTGGACGAATACCCACCATCCGTCGGCCAGGGGCTGTTCACTGAGCCTTACGCTGTAGCTGACGGTCTCTCCCTCCCTCATCGTCAGCGTGGACGTCGAGACCTCCACGCTCCCGCCCCATCTGAAGATCGGGGGGTCGGTCTGGGCGTGAAGCTGGTGGACGGCGGTGCCGGGGAGGAGCGTCGAAAGGATGATCGTGGAGGCGGGGATCAGTTTCAACATGAAATATCGGCTTTGAAATGGCACGCTCACGCACTTTTTAGCGAAAACCTGCTCGGTCTTCACCTGATGACTCCCGTGCTCTCAAGAAATGGAGCCGCCACCAAACCGGGGTGATTCAGATTGGCTTGGTCATGGATGAAAGTTTCGATTCCCACTGGTCATACCGAATCGCATCCGCCTGAGCCGACGATCTTCAAGGCCAGATACGGCACCAACCCCCAGCGGAGCTGGTCTGAAAAGCCCACACATTGTTAGATGCTATCCGTGTTTTCCGTCTCGGTTCGGTTGCGTCAGCCGACCCCACTCTTCAATGATGCCGCACCAGATAAAACGTGCGAGCAGTGAGCGGATTCCACGGCAGGGATTCGTGCGGCGCGAACAGCTTCCACGGGGTCAACACCGAAATGCAGACTGCCGGAGGAAGGACCACATAGACGTCACTCCCTCACTCGGGCAGATTGATGGCGTTCGCACCTGCTGTGATCACGAACTCGACGCGCCGGTTCCTCGCCCAGGCATCCTCGTTCGAGCCCTGCACCAGAGGTCGGCCCTCGCCGACAGACACGATTTCGAAGCGGCTCTCGGACAGCCCGAAGCCTGTGAGGAACTGACGTATCGCCTCGGCCCTACGGTTGCCCAGGGCAAGGTTGTACGCGGTGGACCCCCGCTCGTCGCAGTACCCTTCAATGCGGAGGCGCACCTGTGGGCTCGCACGGAGGATGTTCACCTTCTCGCGGAGCACGGGCGCCGCGTCATCGCGGATTTCCACCATATCGTAGTCGAAAAAGACCATCTCTTCGAGGGTGGCGCGGGCGGCGGCGATGGCACGCTGGCGCTCCGCCTCGGCGGCACGTTCGGCGGCCAGGCGCGCAGCCTCCGCACGCGCGGCCTCTTCGGCCTGACGGACAGAATCCTGGTGGGCCTGCAGCGAGTCCACGTCTGGACCGGGCAGCGGGAGCAGAGCCGCCGGGAGCATGGGCGACGGCGGATCTATTACGCAACACCCACCGACCACGAGTATCACGGCCACGACCGGCACTACAACAAAACGGTGGACGATCATCCCAACTCCCAAGTTTAACTAAGTGTTACCCTTTCACGCAGGCACCGGGCGAGGCGGTGTGCCGCAACGAAGCTAACGTCGTTTCTCAAAGAGGAAAGTCCATTTAGCATCGGCTGGATCGAGTCCGAAGTGGATGCGTGGATCCGCGAACAGATCGCCGCGAGCCGTGGCAACGCGAAGTGATCTGAAACACTAACCATCTATAATAGTCCGCAATGAGAGAGAACAGGGGCCATCGACAAACTGCCCTCCCGCAAGGTTCGCTCCTTCGCCTCCTCCGGGAACCTCCGCTACGGTCCACTGGATTCCCGTTCAGAAAGAGGGGTGTAATGAGGGGATGGTAGTCTGATGTCACGTGATATATGTCATAACAACAATGACTTATAAAAAATAAGACACAGCCGACCCAGACATTGCCGGGGCCGTTGATCATCAGCTCGGAGACCTCCGGATCTTCGAGCACGGCCTCGAGTCCGGGCAGGAACGGCTTCAGATGCCTGATCCCGCTCGCGCGCTTCACAGGCGGCCCTCCTCGCGGAGCCGCCAGTAGCCCACGTCCCTCGGCAAGTAGTAGGGCTTCAGGTAGACGCGCCGGGCCGGCAGGGACTTCGTGCCGTCGTAGGGCAGGCAGATCGCCTGATAGTTGGCGAGGAGTGTGAAGTCCCTCGGCGTGAAGACCGGCTCCCGTGCCTGCCGGAACGACTTGCTCGCGCCGATCGTGCCCTTCCCGCCGCCGGCGCGTCCCGAGAGCAGCGAGAACTCCGGCCTGCCCGTCGTCTCGGTGAACGTGTAGGAAGGCTGCGTCTTCATGACGCTGCCGCACATCTCCGAGGCGATCCTGGCCGAGGACTCGTCGCTCAAGGACAGGAAGATCCGGGTGCGCAGCGTCTGGACCAGCGTGCGCCAGGCCTCCGTGCCGGACAGCACGGAGCGGAGCGAGGAGATCGACTGCGTGGCGACGATCGGGATGCAGCGGCACTGCCGCGTCAGCGCGAACGCCTTCTCGTCGCCCGAGGGATCGTCCTGGCCCACGGTGGCGAACGCCTGATACTCGTCGCAGATGAACACGGCGGGCCGGAGGTAGCGGCCGGGCCGGCGGGCGGCCTCGGCGGGCCGCCGGAGCAGCGCCTGCATCCAGGCGTTCTTGAGCAGCACGCCGATGGCGCGGCCGAGCGCCGGGTTCGCGCCGGCGGGCATGTTGAGGGCGAGGATGCGGCCCCCTTCGATCAGCTCGGCGAGCGGCGGCAGCCGGCGGCGAAGGCCCGGCATGGGCCGGACGGCCGCCGCATCCTCGTCCGGTGTGTCCTTATATATATGTGTGGGCGCATCCGGATCCGGAGGCGGCGGACAGAAGACTCCGGCCACGCCGGGCTGATCGAACAGCGACAGGAAGACCGAGATGCCCTCGACGATCGAGGTGCGGAGCTTGGCATCGAGCGCCATCCAATCGTTCAGGTACCAGCGCTCGATCGCCTCGACCTGCTCCCTGAGTTCGCTGCCTGCGCCGCTCTCGCCTTCCTCGGTCTCGAACGGGATCTCGAGCTCGGCGAGCCGATCCCGGAGGACCGGGTCGAGCCGGCACGTCACCGTGTCCTCACCGGAGGTATATATCCAGACCCAGTCATTCAGCGCTTCCGGATGGCCGATCATGTCGTCGTGGGAGATGACGACGCGCGCCGGGCACGCCTCAGCCACCAGGTCCTTGGCCTCGCGGATTCTCTCGGCGAATAGTTCCGCGTCGATCGTGCACCGGTAGACGTCCTGCAGCGTGACCCAGCCCCCCGGCAAGAGCCGGTACAGTTCGATGATCCAGCGCACGAGGTTCGTATAGGCTTGCTGCCAGAACGGTTCGCGACTCTTGCCGAAGAGCTGGTTGATCAGGGAGGCGACGCTGTATGCGAGCGAGTAAGTGTCGAGCAGCGGATCGTCGAGCGGGTTCCACTGCCAGGACCCGTCCAGCCCGATTTCCAGGTAGTCGTCCGCGCGGCCGGCCTCCTCGAGGATCCCCCGCACGCTGTGGCAGAAGCAGGGATCAGTCTTCGCAAGTCCCGATGGTACAACGACTTGGCTACACCCTACGGGCTGAGTGTATCACCTGGTGTGTCCGAAGGTTGTAAACCGTATTACCCGTTGGGTTTACGACAGAAACGGAGAGATCTAGAGGCTCGACCGCAGCATGATCGACCGACTCTCTCGGCGCCTCGACCGCCCTCCCGCAAGGACTGATACACCGGGAGCCACCCCGCCCGGGAGGGTGGGAGGTGCGCCCGGGGCGAAGTGGACCGCGCGGCGCGCGGCTACTGTATAGGCTCTAAACCCATTTAGGACATCTGTTTATGTAGATTGTCGCTCGGTTGTGACCACCCCTGCGATCACCCTTTGCGCACGGGGTAGCAGAATCCATGGGCCGTCCGCGCGCCCCCGATTCGGTGCGTTTGTCCTGCGGCGTCTCGCCTCATGCCGCACCGTCTCCCGCCGGTTCGAGCTCCCGGGCAATCGCTCGGAACGCTTCGAGCGCCGCGCGCAGGTCCTCGACGATCTCCGCGGCCAGCGCCGCGGGATCGGGCAAGTTCTCGCTGTCCTCCAGAGCTCTGTCCCCGCCACAGGAGGTCCAGGTTCAGCTTGTCGCGCTTGGACAATTCGTCGTGATTGAACGCCCTCCAGCGGCCCCTCCGTGAAAGCGGGGCAGGTCCAGGTCCAGACGAGAGGAGCGGCTTGTTAGGCCACAAACCGGTATGGACCGGAGACCTAGGTAACAGAACAGTCCAGGGAGATGGGTTACAGGTTGAGCTCCGATTGGAGCGTAATTCATGCCCTGGAACGAGGTGTTACCGATGGACGAAAAAACGAGATTTCTTGCCGATGTTCGCTCCGGCCTGGACTCGGTCGCCGGGCTCTGCAGACGCCACGGGATCAGTCGAAAGACCGGCTACAAATGGATCCACCGCTACGAGGAGGCAGGACCCGCTGGCCTCGCTGATCGGTCGTGTCGGCCCAAGACTGCCAGCGAGCTGACGGCGCCGCACGTCGTCGAAGCCCTGCTCGAGACGAGGAAGCGTCACCCGACGTGGGGCGCCAAGAAGCTCCTCGCCTACATGGCCCGCAAGCACACTGAATGGCCGCTTCCGGCCAAGAGTACGGCCCACGACATCCTGAGGCGCAACGGACTCATTCCCACGCCCAGGAGACGAAGACGAACGGCGCACCCCGGACGACCTCTGAGCGGGTTCACTCGGCCCAACCGGATCTGGACCGCTGACTTCAAGGGCCAGTTCAAAACCCAAGACGGCGTCTACTGCTATCCCCTCACCATCCAGGACGGCCACAGCCGTTTCTTGCTCGAGTGTCGGGGACTGTACGGCACCACGCTCGATGCCACGATGCGTGTGTTTAAAAAGGTTTTTCGCATCCACGGCATCCCCGAGCGGATCCGTACCGACAACGGCACACCCTTCGCTTCCATGGCGCTCGCCCGCCTCTCCAAGCTCAGTGCCTGGTGGCTCCGGCTCGGCATCACGCCCGAACTCATCGAGCCCGGTAAGCCCCAGCAGAACGGCCGCCACGAACGCATGCATCGCACGCTCAAAGCCCAAACGGCGCGACCGCCCGAGGCTGATCTACGCTCTCAGCAGAAACGCTTCGACGCGTTCCGCCATGAGTTCAACCACGAGCGGCCGCATGAGGCACTCCAGATGAGAGTCCCTGCGGAACTATATCGGCCCTCTGACAGGCCGTACCCGAAGTACCTCAAATCCTTCGTCTACCCCGGACACTACGAGGTCCGTAAGGTTAGCACCAACGGTGGCGTTCGCTGGAACGCCAGGTGGCTCTGGGTCAGCCAGATCCCCGGCGCTCTCTACATCGGCTTCGAGGAGGTCGATCACCAAGCTTGGGACGTCTACTTCGGCCCTGTCTGGCTCGGAAGGTTTTTCGAAAAAATCGGTCGCATCACTGACCCCCGAGGCCTTGTGATGCGTAACCCTAAAATCTAGAAAACTGTAACCTATCTCCCGGACTCAATCTGTTACCTATCTCCCCGGACCCTCATCCCCTCTGAGATAGTTCTTGAAACGGACCAAAACATCGGGACCCCAACCCTCCTCTTCCGCCCACAGGACAAACCGTCCGATTCCCCGTTCATACTGAATCCGAGTCCCTTCGGTCAGATCCAATCCCGAGAAAATCTCTGAAACGATCTCGGGCGTGATTCGTCCGATTCCGACCTCTGGGATGGCGGTTCGAACCGTCGGCAACAACGTCATCTAAAGACCCTTCGAGAGTATGAATACTAATTGTAGCCCCGACACGGATCCACCGCCGACCAACCCGGCTTCAGCCCGGGGTCTGACAGACGGGGAAGGCCAGTTGCGGCAGGGTGTAATAATATCTAACATTGTTAGCTGGCATCCGCTGCTGTGTTAGATATCGTCCCCCCCCCGAGAAGGACGGGTTGACCAGGTATGGCTGAGAAACCGAAGGATATCAGTAGCATTCTCCGGCAAGCGCGGACGTCACGTGGTCTCACCCAGGCTGACATCGCACCTCAGCTTGGTGTATCGCGAGCCACCATCGCCCATATCGAGACAGGACGGCGATCCGTGAAGGCCGAAGATCTGCGCCGGCTAGTTGCCTTCTATGGCTGTAGCCTCAGCGAGCTCCTTCCCCCGGCTACCGACGACCAGGAAGTGGATAGCCTTGCCGAGCTGTTCCGCGCCCATCCTGACCTCGCGGAAGATCAGGGTCCGAGTTCCTTCGCCGGTGTGTGCGCGACCGCGAGAGCTCTCACCGATCTGGAAGCAAGACTTGAGATCGACGCCACTGTACACTCGCTTCCTTCGTACCGGGTTGAGCACGGAAATATGCCGTGGCAAGCGGCACGGGAAGGATATCGCATTGCGGAGGATGAGCGGCGGCGTCTAGCACTTGGAGAGGGGCCCATCCGTTTCGTTGACGAACTGCTCATGACGTCGGGCGTTCGTTCGGCCAAGGCGACTCTGCCGAGAGGAATTCTCTCGATTTCGATCGCTGAACCGGACCACGGCCTTCTTGTTGTGGTCGACAAAAACCTTGGTCTCGAACACCGCCGCTTCAGATACGCACACGGACTTGCCCATTTTTTGTTCTATACCGAAGCGCCGTGGCGCGTGTGCAAATCTGGCGGAGCGCCTGACTTTCCGGAGGTGAGGGCCGACGCTTTCGCCAGCGCCCTTCTGATTCCCCAGTATGGCCTGCGTCGATACGTGGAGACCCTCGGCAAAGAGACACTGGGACGCGCTGGTCCCACGGTGCTCTCCCTGTTTTCAGAGGGAGACGGTCGCGACAAGACGGGCGAGAGCCGTCGCGTGGATGGTCGCCAGCGCAGGGGTCGTCATCCGATCACGTTGGCGGACGTCCTACGGACGGCTCACTACTACGGCACGAGCCCCAGCGTGGCTGCGCATCGTTTGAGAAACCTCCGACTTTTGACAGACCGTGAACTCGATCAACTAAAAACGATGTTGCGAAGTGAAAAGCATACGCCGATCGACGGGGAACTTGCGCTGCAGGCCCATGAGATGGACTCCCTCTGTTCTCGTCTGGCGGCGCTCGCGGCCAGTGCACTCCATCGGGGGAATATCGATACCACCAGATTCAACGAACTAGCGGATCTCGCGGGAGTTCGCGTGGCAGACCGAAAGGGTCTCTTGGCCACTGCGGCCACGCCTCCACAACAAGAGCGTGGGAGTTCTAGCCAAACTCCGCGCCGCGCTACGTCGGCGACTTCACCATGAACCTCGACGCGCGGCTTTCCGTCATGACCAGCGCTCCGCTCCACGACACATCGACGGACTCTCAGGAGATGCTGGCGTTGCTCAGGCAGCTTCACGTGGATTCCCTACCGCTTCTCGACCAAGTAAGACCTGGGCTGGACCACAGCCAGGCCGTCGGTGTGAATGCCAAGGGCGACGACCAGAAGCCCTTTGACATCGCTGCTGACGAATGGATTCGACAGTGGCTTTCAGAACACTTCGAAAGCGGTGTCGTGGAGTCTGAGGAGCAGACGGGTGCGTTCGAGTTCGGGAGCGGCGAGCAAGGCTACCGATTCATCGTCGACCCGGTCGATGGTTCCGACAACTTCGCGCGTGGCCTGCCGCTGTCCGCCATCTCGCTGGCCATGCTTCCGCGACAGACATCGCTCTCCGTGGACGGAGTCATCTTCGCGTCGGTTGGTGCCACATCGGGCCCTGGAGCCGTTGTCGCGGCGCGCGGAAACGGAGCCTACTCATCAGACGGCCGACGCTTGCACACGTCGGAGACGCGCCGTCTTCGCGACGCGTTTATCTCCTGCGAACTGAACCATTGGGCGCCGGACGCCTCTCTCGCCGACCTGATGCGGACCTGCGCCGGCATACGCGTCTACGGCTGTGCTTCATGTGCTCTGTGCCTGGTGGCAGACGGAGCTCTGGATGCCCATATCGACGTCAGGAACCGATTGACGCCGGAGAGTTTTCTCGCGGCCTCGTTAATCGTCACCGAGGCCGATGGCCACATCTGTCGTCTCGACGGCGGGGCGCTCGGTCCATTTGAATCGCTGCAGGATCGCACGACCCTCGTCGCCGCATCGACCAAAGAGCTTACGGAGGAGATCATCAATGCCCTCGCTAGATAGAGTTCCACGCCGAGAAACGGTCGCTCCGCTGGCCGTGATTCTCGCGGCCGGCAATGGGAGCCGCTTGCGGAGCGATCGTTCGGCCGTCCCCAAACCGCTCGTCCACTTGCGAGGTCTGTCGATCGCCGAGAGATCGATAGCACAACTGCTCGCGGCGGGTGTGGAGCGATTTGTCGTCGTTCTCGGGTATGACGCAACGCTTGTCCAGCAGGAATTCGAGCGGGTTGCAAGACGACGTCGCTGCCATATCACTTTTGTTGAGGCTGAGAACTGGGAAAGAGGCAACGGCTGTTCCGCGGTTGTCGCCGCTCCATTGGTCGGCGACAGCCCGTTTCTCTTGGCCATGGTCGATCACCTGCTACCCCCGGAAATGATCCGGGATGTGCTGGCTAATCCACCGGCACAGGACGAAATCGCGCTCGCCGTCGATCATGATACAGAAAACGTGTTCGACCTTCCCGATCTCACCAAGGTCGAGGTGTCGGGAGGGTGCATCGCAGCGATTGGAAAAGACCTCGCAACTTGGAATGCGGGCGACACGGGCCTGTTTTACTGTTCGTCAAAGCTGTTCGAGGGGCTGGCGAGAGCCCACGAGCAGGGCAAGTTTTCGTTGACGGACGGGATCCGAGAATGCGTTGCACAGGGCGGGGTTCGAGCGATCGATGTGACCGGAGCGCGGTGGCTCGATGTGGACACGCCGGAAGCATCTCAGGAGGCCGTGCACCGGATCGACGCGGCCATGGGGAAAGGTGGACAAGATGGCTTCATCTCCCAATACATAAACCGTCCGCTCTCCCGTCGCCTTTCGGTGGCTCTATCGAGAACGCCCCTGACGCCCAATCACATCACACTCCTATCCTTCTTCATGGGGCTGCTTGGCGCCGTCGGTTTGGCCACCACGGACCCGTGGTTTTGGATCGCCGGAGGGATACTCATTCAGATCGCCTCTATCGTGGATGGGTGCGACGGTGAGATCGCGCGGATCAAGTTGCTTCAAAGTCCACAAGGTGCCTGGCTTGATACGGTGTTGGATCGGTATTCTGACCTGGCAGTCGGGCTCGCCGTGACATTCGCCGCTTCACGGCTGTACGACGCGGCCTGGGTTTGGCCAGCCGGCTTCGCTGCAACGGCCAGCTTCCTCATGGCGAGCTATGTCACCAAGGAATTCCAGATTCGGTTTCAACGTCCGTATCCCAATAATCTCGTAAACAAGCTCAAGCGTCGTGATCTTCGAATTCTTGCCATCGCGGTCGGGGCTGCGCTGGGACACCCGCTTGCGGCGCTGCTGGCCATCGGGTCACTCACTCACCTTGCCGTGTTCCAAATACTGGTGTCTGGCTGGCATACCACTCTCGCGCTCCATCCATCACACGCGCCGATAGCACTCACGAGCCGAGGACGATCGTCTGAACGCATGCCGCCAGGCATCAGCGTTGGCACTACGGCTGGCCATACGAGCGGAGCTGCAGCCGTGGACGGAGTACTTCGAGGGAAGCTTCAGCATCAAGTACGCTCTTGAGCCGCTCGTCCCGGAGCTGAGCTACAACGATCTGGTCATCGTGGACGGGCTCGTAGCGACCCGCCCCGTTGATCACGGTGGAGAGCCGCCAGCCAGGATCAACGGCACTGGCGACCTCCTGCTCATGCAGCGTGAGGCAGTACTGCGACGATGTAGCTCGGGGCACCCCTTCGACCCCGCCCGGGGCCCGGAGCCAATAATGCCATCACGGTCGTGGACTTGGTTCAGCGCCATCGAGAACGCCTCCCATCGGTTGCCTCGCGCCCGACGGATTACTGCAGTACGCTACGTGCCCTGGGCCGGTTGTTGGTTATCGGCCATCCTTCAAACCGCATTGGCGTTGAACCAGCTCTCGAGTGATGGAATTTGTAGTCGAGCCTCCTGCCGCACCATTCTTGGATCGCCTCCGCGCCAAGATTCGCTCGACCGGTAGCTGGTCGGCCGATGACAGATGGGATGAGGATCATCTCATCGAACAAGTGTGGTGCTGTCCACTTGGTGGGAAGCTGGCTGACCTAGAGATCGAGCTGACTCTTCGTTGGAACCCGGACGGCTCATTTGAGAATATCCAGATTCTCCCCACTCAGGCTGTCGACGGGTGGGAGGAGCCGGTTCGGCAGCTACTTCTCGAGCTAGTGCAAAAGACCGAAACCCAACCCACTGCTTTCCAGACACGGCATCGGTTTACGTACGTCGGGTGGGCTCTGGATGGAGAGTACTTCCTTGGTGACATTCGAGTGGCTCCGGCCGAACTCCCGGATGAACAGGGAGTCAACGTAGAGCGGGTCGTGATAATCGACCCTCAAAATGCGGGAGTCGACGTCAGTCAAGCCCACGCCATCGGGTACGACCGTGCCAACGACGTAATCGGACTTCTCGCGGTACTCCGAGGTTGGGTCAATAGGTGTGTAAACGTATCAGGCGGCATTCTTCCGCTGTTGGGTTGAGACGGGCTTTCCGTCTTCGAACTTCCTTGCCGACCACGAGCGAGGCATCCAGAGCCTCGCGCCGCTCTCCGGCATCTGCTCGACGCCCCGCTGGCGGAGCGGCCAAACACGCTGGTCTCCTAATGAAATCCCAATAGATTCATTAAGAACGTCGGTCATTTCCTACGGATTGACATTGTTGCGCAAGCGCCCACAGCCCGGCTTGTGCATCAGCGCATCCGCGCGGTGCTGGAATGGGCGATGGAGCTGCGGCCCGACAACCCGTGCGACCGGCTCGGGCCGGTGCTCGGATCGCAACATGACGTGGTACAACACATGCGGGCTTTGCCGCATCGTGACGTGGCCACCTCCCGTCGCTCCGTGCCGCGATTCAGAAGGAACTCGGGATCATCCATCCCGATAGCCAGACTCATGCCGCAGCCTGAGCGTCCCGAGGTCACTCGAGTTTCAACTAGCTTTGGGATTGACTCATGCACGAGCTTGCCGGCGACTGCACCTTCGGCGACGCCATCCTCGACCGACTCCTCAACAACACCCGTCGCATTGTACTCGAGCGCGCTTCCATGCGATGGCTGTACGACTCGATAACGATCCCCTCCACCTCCTAACTTCAACCCTCAAACCCACGACCCCAGCACCGCTCGGGACCTTCGCCCTCCCAGAGTGATCGACATACGGCGGAATGGGCGGTCGACATGTGAGAGTCCGTGGTCCACATTATCGGGGTCGGGATCTGCTGTGATTGGATATGCCGCCGCGTTGGCATCCACTGCCAGAAGGGGCGTGACGCTACCGGAGCAATTCATCTTGCGGCTTCCGGCCGTGAGCCCGGACCGGATCGAGGCATTGGGAATGGAAGGTCGGCCGGGGCATCGCGTGGGATAGTACAATCGGGGCCCGGTGACCCGCATGGGCAAGCTCGAGACGACCGGCCCACAACCTCCCGGCGTAATCTGCACCACACTTCGAGCGACCGACGTAGGGGTTCGCTGCATCGCTTGGTGGCACATTCTTTCCGTTTCACAGCCATGGGCCGGACGTCCTCGAGGCGGTGCCCTTTGGCGATTTGGACGACTTCGGAGGGGTGCGCGACTTGGGATCCGCGTGTGCTCGGGAATCGCGGCGCGAGCGGCATAGACAGGATCGTGTCCACCGCGCTGGGGGTAGCCGCCGATGCTCGCCAGCAGGACCTGCGGTGGTAGGGGCATGGGCGAGCGGCTAGGCGCATCTCGATCCGGTGGGAGTTACCCCACGTGCAGGACCCACTCTTTTCCGGCAGCGCAAGGCCGTCGCACAGCACATGGCCGTTATAGTATCGGGGAGTCAGGCGAGGTCGGTCAGCCTGCCTGGCTGGGACGTTGGGGCGGGAGCGGATCTCCGACATGTCGGAGATTGCGCAACCCGCCGATGAATCTCACGATCGCGGATATGATGTCATCCTCCACATTCCTTCGAATGCCGACACCCTATCAAAATGTTGTTGACCAGCTCGATCTAGCCGCCGCATTGACTAATGGATCGGAAAGAAACGATCTGCTGCTGCTGCGAGCTGAGGACAAGGTAGGCGGGGAGGTTGGCAACAGGTTTCTTCAGGCTCTGATACGCGACCTCGAACGCGGGAGATATGATCCGGCTCCTGCATATACCGTCAGGGTGCCGAAATCCACATCTGCGACGCGTCCCGCGGCCCTACTGACGCTCAACGACCGAGTCGTCTATGCAGCCTTGGTGGCTACGCTACGTTCGCGGATCGACAGTTACCTTCTCGGCGAAGAAATCGTCTTCTGGCCCCGAGGTTCTACAGCGTAACAAGAGCTGGCTCAAGTTCGAGCACTCGCCGCTCACCGATTCATGCAAGTATGTGGTCCTCGCTGACGTCTCGGGCTTCTACGAATCGGTGGACCATAGGCCATAGGCGCTTGGCCGAGCGATTGATCCGAGCCACTGGCAAGCGAGCTGAAGTCGAGGCGCTATCCCATTTCCTGACGAGAGTGATGGGCGGCTCCCGTGGCCTACCTCAGGGGCTCGATGCTTCAGACCCGCTCGCCACAGCTTATCTAGCAGAGCTGGATTTGGCGATGATACGTAATGGATTCGCTTACACGCGACATGGGGACGACTTCCGCGTCGCGATGAAAGGCTATGACGATGCTCGCGGTGCCTTATACACCCTTGAAGCATGCGTGCGGAGCGCGGGCCTGCTCCTAAGTGGACACAAGACGAGAGTGCTGAAGGCATCAACCTATAAGGATGCCGTCCAGTCAATTGAGAAGTCGATTGCCGATGTGCGAAGCAAGGTCCTCAGCAAGAAACTCGCAACGCTAGAGGATGATCCGGATGCGCTAGACACGGCCATCGATCTTGCTGACATGGAACAGCTCGGGTGGGATTTCTTCTATCATGGGAACGTGTCATTGCAGGAAGTTATTGACCAGTTGCGGCCGTCACTCGAGCCGAATGCGGTCGAGATTGCCGAGGACCTTTTCGCAGAAACGTGGGAGCGGAGACCCGGTAAACCCAACGCTCTTGCTAGCGATGCCTTTCATCAGAGGATTGTCGCTTCATTGGTCAGGTTGGCAGCGGGGCGCTCTCCCAAAGCGCTGGGGGCAGCAGGCGATATCCTCACTTCATATCCCGAGAAATCGGAGGTTGTATGCTCGTATCTTCTCGCGCTGGCGGGAACAGAACCCAAGAAGGTCGCCGCGCAGGCGAGCAAGACCTTGAAAGCCGGGCGGTTCCGCACGGAGTGGGAGGTGGCGTGGGTTGCCCGGGCCTTAACCGCCGTTGCAGATCAGTTGCCGGAGTGGGTCGTCTCGCAACTGGAGGCGCTGACCACGTCACCTTTCGATTCGTGGCTCGCAGCAACCGAGGTAGCCAAGCTTCTGAGTGCCCAAGGGGAGCTGAGTCGTGAGGCGTTTATGCGCCTCTGGAATGCCTGCCCCGTTGTCTTTCGGGCGGACCTCGTCGTAGCGGCGAACAGTCTCTCCACGAATGCAGAATGGGCGAGGGTCTTCCTGTCTGCGGTCAAGGATGATCATATTCATCAGGTGATACTAGCTCAGTTGCAGCAACAGGGTACCCAGCCTGCGACCTCCTAGGAAAGCAGCCTAGTTATCCGAAACCCCTCGCTCCACCACGGTAGGAGTCCATATTTTTGGTACATGAATCCCAACTAGAGTCCGAGCATGGATCGAGCTGAGGCTCTTGCCGTCGTTGACCGGGCCCTGAGCAAGTTCCCGGAATTGCGCCGTGTGCGGTGTGGGTCTCCTGTCCATATGTCGTGGGTGCAGACTACAACCATGGATCTTAGCTGGCGAGCTCGGCGGCCCGGGGATCGTCAATGCGCACGTTCGTCGAACCTGAGCCGACGATGGCGATTAAGACAGCAGTGCCGACACTCGACGCTCGGCTCGGCTGGCAGCCGAGTTAAACCGTCCACGAAACTGGATCAAGCCCAGAAGGTGCTGCGCGCCTCCGCCGATTGCGCCACGGCCCTCTTGGACTTGCCACTCGCGCCAGCTCCAATCGACTATCAGTCTCCGATGGACTTCAAGCGAAGCCGTGACGAGGCAGAATGAGGCCGCCTTCTACTCCACCGCTTCACGGCGGAAGCTTTGGCTCCCCGTTGCTACGGGAGGAGCCAAGACCAGCTCGGCCTTGCCAGCGCAGCCGCCGTGGTGGGGATGAGCCATGTGCTCGTCGCCATGAATCTGCCACGCGGAAGCGGGCCATTTCCTGGGCTACCCCCCGCGTGGGGCGATTGGAATCTCCCGTTACCGGCTCGATAGTGTGGGATCCGTTGATCGGGGTCCTTGGGAGGCGGTATCCTCAAATGAAGGCCATCGGACTCAACTGGAGGTGACTCAAATGCCTTTGTCCTGGCAGTTACATGCCTTTGGAGCCACGCTTGCGATCTGCACCCTGCTCGGCGGAGCGGAACAAGGTGCAGGTCAACAGCCGGGGTCTTACGGGTGGTACGTGAGCGCGAGCGGCGGGACGAACTGGAATCCCGTCATGAAGCAGGCGGGCCATAACCGGGACAATATCTGTTACCCGAATGACCTTTGCAGCGGCACGCCCGATGGCTACCGCTGGTTTTACGACCTTCCCTCGGATCTCGGTACTGCTTTTGAAGTCGCCGTCGGTCGAGATTTCGGCGACGTGCGCCTGGAGGTGTCGGTCTCCCAGCGATCGAACAACGTCGAGCAAGAGTTCACCGACATTACCTTTCTGGATGGATCTCCGATCCTGCCTAACGAAGACAGCAACTATACGTCGGCCAACACAACCAGGGTCGATGCTCTGGGTGCGCGCACGCTGTCCCTGAACGCCTATCACGACTTCGCGTTCGCAGAAAGCCGGGTCATGCTTTACCTGGGCGCCGGACTGGGCCTGTCCTTCATCGAATTGTCCGGGCTGTATTTCAGCAGCGAATATTCCTGCATCAATCCGCCGTGCGACGGTCGTCCCGCGGCGGAGTACAACAGTCTGCAGGACGTTGATCTGTCCGACAGCGGGCTTGCGAAGCAGCTCTTTGCCGGTGCCGACTATCGTTTGGGCGACAAGCTCCTGCTCGGCCTGAAGGCGTCCTACAGCTGGGTCGACGACCTTGTGGACACGAGTCCTTACGAGGTGCATCCGTTTCCTATAATGAACGACACTGAAATCAGTGGCATCAATCCCTGGTCTATGATGCTCGGCTTCAAGTACCTGCTCGGCGAGTGAGGGGTCGTCCCGACGGATATTGACATGCGCCGCGTCGGTGCGGTCCGACCACTACGCGGCCAGCGCTTTGGGATCAACATTGCCTAGTTTTCCACGGTGAGCCTGCAGGGCTGTTCGCAGCGCAGACTTTGCTCGTGTGTCCTCGGCGAGTTCCCCATTGATTTGGCCGACGAGACCTCTAGCGGCCTCTCCTAGTCCGCGTCCCCTCAACCGACCCCAGCAGCTGCCTGCCGCCATATGTCCTTCGTGTGGCGCGCGACTCAGGACGCACCGGCAAGAGGGGCGGGGGGCGAGCCCCCCGCCCGCGTCCAGCGTCCATGATGTGCCGTTGCCGTTGGGGGTCAGAGGGGGCACAGCCCCTTGCCAGCCCCTGCCGGGGACGCGCGAAGCGTGGCCCCAAAGGGTAGGCTGGCTCTCACTACGTAAGGCGGACCAAGCCCCGTATGCGGACGCCCTCGAAGCTGCTCCCGGAGCGCCGCTTGAAGCAGTGGCCGAGGGTTCTCAGCTCTCGCCCGCCAAAATAGGATGCCCAGTCGTTCATGGGCCGGCGCCGCCGCTCGAACAGGTCCGAGCGCATGTAGGCCGCCTCGACGACCTCCCGGGGATGGTCCGTCTCCTCGGCCGCCCAGTCCCGAAAGCTCGACCGGAACCCGTGCGGCACGGCCGCGATCTCGAGCTTCGAGATCAATCGGCGCAAGTGCGGAGGCTTTTTTAGGTACTGTCGCGCCACGACCGACTCAGAGGGAGGAGCGGATGACCCGTGAACCGATCGTCAGCGCCATGCCCGGTAGATTGCCGTGCGACTCAGATTCTAGGTAGCGAGGCACCATGGGGTGCGGCGTCCTTCTGCCTAGCCGTCGGGCTCCTGATGGGCATCGGCGGTCGCACTGGAGGAGCGATGGTCCGAGATGTGGCAAGGGCCTTCGCAGGGACTTCGTGTTCGCGCACATATGGCCCGATACAGCCATCGCGAACGGCTTGGAGTCATCCGCTGAAATGAGAATCTGAACTCAGGGAAAACTGGAGTCGATGATGATTCACGAGGGTACCACTAGCGCTACCGGACGGGCCCCTCACCTAGTGCATCGAATCTGGCTACTAGGAGTTCTGGCCGTAGTGTTAGCGGCGGGTGAAGATTTCCCATTTGTGGCGGACGAAAAGGTTACAGCTCGGCGTCCGAGAACCGGACGTGGAGGGTAGGCTGCCGATGACCGAGTAGCTGCTCTTACGTCCTATCGGCCACCTTGGCACCTCCACTTGAAGAAGCGGAGGTGTCCGTGATCGGATGGGAGCGGCGCGTGTTGCTGAGACACTACCTAGAGCAGGGCATGACGAAGACGGAGCTGGCCGAACGGTTCGGCATCAGCCGTCAGACGATTTATCGCTGGATCCGCAGTGGAGAGCTGGACCGAGATCTGAGCGCCGCTGGGGTGCATTATTCGGCCCGGGCGCCGGTTGCCACCAAGCTTGATCGGTACCGAGACATCCTCGTCAGCCGACTGGGTGAGTACCCGGATCTGACAGCGGTGCGGCTCTTTGAGGAGATCAAGGCGGCCGGATACGCCGGCGGTTACACGCAAGTGAAGGAGTACGTTCGGAAGGTCCGGCCTCGAGCGCCCGAGGAGCCCGTAGTCCGTTTCGAGACGCCACCCGGCCACCAGGGTCAGGTCGACTTTGCAGATTTTCGGCTGCCTTGGGGCAAGCGGTATGCGTTTTTGGTTGTTCTTGGCTTCTCCCGCGTGCTGTGGCTGCAGTTCTTCACACGACAGACGATGCTGCATGTGTTCGAGGGCCTGGAGGCGGCCTTCACCTTCTTTGGTGGTGTGCCTCGTGAGCTGCTGTTCGACCAGATGAAGGCGGTCGTCACTAAGGATGAGCGAGCGGCCGGAGGTCGCGTCACTGAGAACGCCGAGTTCCTACGCTTTGCGCATCACTGGGACTTCCGCGTCCGAGCGTGTCGTCCCTACCGGGCGAAGACCAAGGGCAAGGTCGAGCGACCGGTGAGCTACGTGCGTTCGAGCTTCTTCTATGGCCGAACCTTCACGTCGGACGAGGACCTGAACGATCAGGCCCGCCACTGGCTCGATCACGTGGCCAACGTCCGTACGCATGGCACCCTGAAGGAGCGGCCCGTCGATCGCTTCGAGCACGAGCGAGACCTGCTGCGGCCCTTGGCCTCGCGCCCATACCGATCCTTGGTACTGCCGCCCGAGGTGACGAAGCAGGCCAAGGCTGTACTTCCCCGTATCGACGTGGAACGTCGGCCGCTGGAAGCGTATGCCCAGGTGGCCGGAGGTGTTCGGTGAAGGCCGCGGGCTCGCGCCGTGACCGGATCCGGGCCCAGCTCGCCGATCTGAAGATGCCCGGTGCGCTGGAGGCCGTCGACGACGTCCTTACCAGGGTCGATGGCGGAGGCGTGACGGCCTCAGAAGCCATCGAGCAACTCCTCGGTGCTCAGATCATGCTGCGCAATAATCGGCGCCTTCAGGCTGCCATGCGCTCGAGCCGGCTCCCGGCCATCAAGACCCTCGACGACTTCGACTTCAGCTTCCAGCCCTCGATCAAGCGCGAGCAGATCGACTCGCTCCACGAGCTCGGCTTCTTGGAGCGTAAGGAGAACGTCATCTTCCTCGGCCCGCCGGGCGTCGGCAAGACGCATCTGGCGATCAGCCTTGCCATTGCGGCGGCGCAGAGCGGGCGCAGAGTCTACTACGGCGCTCTGGCCGATCTCATCACCTCGCTCGAAGAAGCCAAGACCGCCGGTCAGCTCGGACGCCGCCTCAAGATCCTCACCTATCCCTCGCTCCTGGTCATCGACGAGATCGGCTACCTGCCGGTCAGCCAGACCGGCGCCATGCTCTTCTTCCAACTCATCAACCGGCGCTACGAGCGCGCATCCACTGTGCTGACCTCCAATAAAGGCTTCGAAGAGTGGGGTCAGATCTGGGGCGACGAGGTCATGGCCGCTGCACTCATCGATCGCTTGCTGCATCACTGTCATATCGTCAACATACGCGGCAGCAGCTACCGCATGCGCAAGCACATCGACCTTTCCAAGATCCTACACTCGCCTCCTGCGGAGCCGAGCCCTTTACCCCCCAAGAGAAAGAGAGCAAGAGCAAAGGAGAAGTCGACGAACTAGAGGCTCGTCACCTCCGCCGGGTGTAACATTTTCACCCGCCACGTTTGTAACTTTTTCAACCGGCGTTGACACAAGAGCAGGAAGCGGGCCAAACTCCACTTCTTACCCACTCTACGGGCCATACAGAGCGTGTGTCACACCTTATATGATTAAACGACACCAAGTTACAGGATGAGAAAGGTTATTGGGGGGGGACCGATCTCGGGGCCCAGGGTGGTTCGTTGGGAGGGTCGGCCAGGGAGGGTGTCCCAGGACCCGGACCCGGGTGTCACGTTGACAGAACACCCCCACCTATCGACCATGCTGGTGCCATGAAGGACCCCCAAAACTCCGAGCCACCCCCTCCAGCGGCGTCTGACGCAACTCAAGCGAATTTGAGCCGGCGCCCCCCACCGCCGGCGAGCGCGAAGGGGCGAAGAAACGTCAATGCCTTAGCGCAGATCCAACTGCTGAAGGCGACGGTGATCGGAGGTGGTTTTGGCGGTCTCCTCGGGTTGCTCCTCGGCGGTTTTCTGGGCCATCCATACCTGGGTGGGTTGCTCGGTGCGCTGGGAACCGGCTTGGGCTCACTGCTTTTTTCAAGGAAAGTGCGCGAACCGGCTCTCGTCTCTGTACCCGCAGGTAGTAGTACGACGACGCCTCGTGATTACTCTCGCGCCGAAACATTGGCTGTCCGGGGCCACTACGACGACGCCATCGCCCTCTACCAGGAAGCGATCGCTGAAATCCCCTCCGACCCGGAGCCGTACCTCGAGATCTCGAAGTTGCTGACAGACAAGGTGAGCGATCCTGAGAAAGGCGCCGTCTGGTTGCAGCGTGCGATCATGGAAACGGAGTTGCCGGGCAGTTGGGAGATGGTCATTGTTCGGGCGCTCACGGAGGTCTTTCGGGACCGAATCGGGGAGCCGGCTCGAGCAGCGCCCTTACTCGCGACGATCGCCGAGCGGCGTGAGGGCAGCCCGGATGGCGAATGGGCCCGAGAGGAGCTGGCTAAGGTAAAGCGCCTCATAGCGGATGACGCTGGGTAGGGCCCCTGACCGGGGCATCCCCCACACGATGAAGGGCCGTTACCCCTCGTGTCGGACGCGGTTCGCGTGTATGGCCGACTTCAGGAAAGTCGCCAAACCGGAAGCATACTTCTCGTAGTACCCGGTGAAGCGCGGGTCTGCCACGTACATGTCCCCCAGGCCAGCGTGCATCTCGTGAGAGCATTCGTAGAACCAACGATCGATATGTAATCTGTGCTGCTCGGCGAGGTCCATGGTCGCCTCGTCTTCCGGTGCGTCTCCGGCCCTGAGACGCTCGGCGAGCTCCGTTGTGAGGGACTCACCTTCGGCCATGGCCTCCTTCCACTGGTCCTTTCCGTACGTCTTCGTGCGTCGCTTCGACTGCGCCAAAGCCGGTCCCGCCCAACGATCCTCGACTTCGGCCTCGTACACCGTGGGATCGAAATCACCGAATATCTCGAACATTTCATCCTTGGTCATGGTCATCCCCTTTTCGTTTGCATCGAGAGCGGTCTCCACCGCCCCGATCATGGACTGGAGACGATCCTTGCGGACCACCAGGAGATCCCGTTGGTGGCGCAATGCGCCGGCCCGGTCGTACTTGGGGTCCCGGAGTATGGTGTTGATCCGCTCGAGTCCGAATCCCAGTTCGCGGTAGAACAAGATCTCCTGAAGCCGCTCGCAATCTGCGTCATCATACAACCGATAGCCGGCCGCGGATCTGGCACCCGGCCTGAGCAGGCCCAAAGCGTCGTAGTGGTGAAGTGTTCTCACCGTTACCCCCGCCACCTCGGCCATTTGCCCCACCGTCAATGGCATATCCCGTCTCCTTTCCACGAAGCTAAACCCTCACGTTACGTGAGGGTCAAGAGGGTGTCACATCATTGGATTATCAGGAGAGGGATTACGGGGGTGTGGGAACGCACGGTAGGCAAAGGGCGCCGTTGCCGAACTTCTGACTCAGCCTTCTAGGAGATCTTCCGTCGCTTGCGCCGCATGAAGTCCATCATGATGTACTGCCCGAGCGTCTGGGTCGACGTGAAGTAGGCCTTACCTCTCGCGATCTCCGAGACCTTGTGGACGAACTGCACGAGATACGGATCCTGCGCCAGCATGAAGGTGTTGATCAGGATTCCGGCGCGCCGGCACGCGGACACCTCTCGGAACGTCTGCCGCAGGATGTGTTCGTCCATCCCGCCGGAGTTCTTGTAGATCAGTCCGTCGGGCAGGGTGACCGCAGATGGCTTCCCGTCCGTGATCATGATGATCTGACGCATGTCCTTCTTCTGCGCCTTCAGAATGTTTCGCGCCAGAAGCAGTCCCCCCGCAGTATTCGTGTGGAAGGGTCCCACCTGAGCTTTCGCCAACTGGCTCAGGGGGATCTCCTCTGCTTGATCTCCGAACGTGACGACGTGGAGGGAGTCCCCGGGGAACCGCGTGCGGATGAGATGGGAGAGAGCCAGCGCCACGCGTTTGGCCGGAGTGAAACGATCCTCTCCGTATAGGATCATCGAATGCGAGATGTCGAGCATCAGCACCGTGGCGCATGAGGACCGGTACTCGGTCTGGTGCACCATGAGATCCTCATAGTCGATGTCCAGCGGCACACCGAGTCCCTCCCGTTCGATGGCACTCTTGAGCGTGGCGGGCACGTCGAGGTTCAGGGTATCCCCGAACTCGTAGGCCTTACTCGTAGCATCGGACTCGACCCCGGTCGCGAGGTGGGGCGTTTCGTGAGAGCCGAAACTCGAGCTTCCGATTGCCGAGAGAAGACTCTTGAGTGCCCCGTAACCGAGGAAGTCGGTGCCCTTTTGGGTCAAGTTGAATTTCACATGCTGGGCCGCATCTTTGGCCTCGTCGATCTCGCCCATTCCGGTGACGTCCTGGACCGCACCGGGCAGGGTCGGTGTGCCCTGCTCGAGCGTCAGATAACCCTCCTCGACCATACGTTGGATCAGATCGTCCAAGAGGTCGGCGATCTGCTGCTGAACCGCCTCGTCTCCCTGGCCCTCGCCACGCAACTCCTCGACCATTTCCTGTGTGAGCTGACCGCTCTCGACGAGCGCCTTCAGGAGGGCGTTCTTCAAAGCCTCCACCGAACTCGTGTCCTCGAGTCCCGACCATCCCCAGAAGGGGTGGTAGTTGGGTCCCCCCGCGAAGCCTCCGTTCATGAAAAAATCCGAGAGGGATTCCATGAGGCTCTCGAGGTTCATGGCGTCCAGCCAGCCGCCTCGATATTTGGTGTAGGTCGCAAATCGCATAATGGAGCCGGACGATGGGTGAACCTTACATCTCCTTATCAAGTGTAACCGAGGCTGAGCGCGTCGGCCACTTTGCCCCTCCCGCGCAACGGCCCCCTCTTTCCACTACCTTCTGCCCATACCTTTTGCCGTTTTACATCATTCCTCTGCCTGACTGATTTGACTTATTGATGAACGTATCGCTTTTCGTGGCCGCGCTTCTGGCCGCTAGTTTCGCGTCCACCCTCACCGCACAAGACGGGCAAGCCCCTCTCGGGGAGAGCGACGACACCAACTCCATCCCTATTGGAGTGGCCGTTGCGGCGGGGGTTTCGGATGCGCCGGTGATCGATGGCCGCCTCGATGATGCGGCCTGGGGCCAGGCGGCACCGATGACTGGATTCATACAGCGGGAGCCCAGCGACGGGCAGCCCGCGTCGGAACGCACCGAGGTCCGGGTCGTCTTCGATGATGAGGCTCTCTACGTGGGCGTATGGGCCTTCGACAGCCGGCCTACCGAGATCGTCCCGGGGGAGCGGATCCGGGACTATGAGGTGGGGGAGAGCGATAACGTGATCCTCATCTTCGATACCTACAAAGACGAACAAAACGGATTCGTGTTCGGCACGACGCCTGCCGGTATCGAGTACGATGGCCAAGTCGCCAACGAGGGTCAGGGTGGGGGACGCTTCGGCAGTGGGGGTGGGGGAGGCGGCCAAAGTCGTTTCCAATCCGGGTCGGGCGACGGTTTCAACAAGAATTGGGATGGGAGTTGGACGGTGGCCACGTCTCTCGACGGAGAGGGGTGGTACGCCGAGTTCCGTATTCCTTTCAACACCCTGCGCTACGGGACGGAGAGCCCGTCCTGGGGTTTCAACGTAGCCCGCCGGGTTCGACGGCTGAACGAGGAGTCCTTCTGGTCCCCGGTGCCCCGGGAGTTCGATCTCTACCGCTTGAACTACGCGGGCGACCTGGAGGGACTCACGCCTCCCTTCCGGCGGTTGGCCACCGTGACGCCGTACGCTCTGACATCGACAGCGCGGGATTACGAGAGGGGTGAGGCGTCGTTCAACGAAGAGGCGGATTTCGGTGGTGAAGCCAAGATCCAGGTGACGCAGGGTCTGACTTTCGATGTGACGGCGAACACCGACTTCGCCCAGGTCGAGGTGGACAACCAGCAGGTGAACCTCACCCGCTTCTCGCTTCTTTTTCCCGAAAAGAGACCCTTCTTTCTGGAGAATGCGGGCTTTTTCACGGTGGGTGCGCGTGGTGCGGATCTTTTCTTCAGCCGAAACATTGGGATCACGGACGGCGAGCAGGTCCCGATCAGAGGTGGAGCACGCCTGTCCGGGAGGGCCGGTGGCTTCAACGTCGGCCTTCTCCACATCCAGACCAATGGCGCCGATGGGGTTCAGCCGGACAATGCCTATTCGGTGGCCCGCGTCGCCCGGGAGCTACCCAACCGCTCGCGGGTTGGGGCCCTGTTCATCGATCGAAACGGCGAAGCCTCGGGTGATTACAACAGGACATACGCCGCAGATGCGCGGGTGGCGATCGGTGAGCCGGTGACGCTCTCCTCCTTCGTAGCACGGACGGAGACGCCGGGGCCTTCGGGTAGCGAGCACGCCTACGATGCCAACGCCGCATGGGCCAGTCGAAGTTGGGACGCGAGCGTCGCCATACGTGAAATCGGGGAAAACTTCAATCCCGAAGTGGGCTTTGTCCCGCGGGACGGATACCGGTCTTACTCGGGGCGTCTCCAGCGATTCGTTCGGCCCGACGGGTTCCTGCGGGAGATTCGCCCCCACATGTCTTACGAGACGTTCCGGAGTCGGCGGGCCGGAGTAAAAAAGGGATTCGAGGAGTCGAGTCGCCTCCACCTCGATACCCACTGGGAATGGCCCGACGGAATGGTGGTCTACACGACCGCCAACTGGGTACGGGAGGGGCTTTTCGAGGACTTCGAAATCAGGGGCACGGACGTGGTGGTGCCTCCCGGAACGTACGACGGGTGGGAGGCCCAATTCGCTTTCGACACGAATCGGTCAGCCGACATTTCGTTCACAAGCAGATTCACCGCCGGAAGCTTTTTGTCGGGAGATCGCTGGAGCCCGTCGGTCGGCGTCACGCTGAGGAGCGGAGCCGCATTCAGCACGTCTGTCAGCCTGGACTACAACAATGTCGACCTTCCTGAGGGTGACTTCGAGACGACGCTCGTGGGCGTGAACTTGGGGTATTTCTTCACGCCCCGTATCTATATTCAGTCGCTCCTCCAGTATAGCGATCAGATCGATCGTCTCTCGGCGAACGTGCGCTTCGGATGGCTGAACACGGCGGGGACGGGATTGTTCATCGTCTACAACGAAATTCAGGGGATCGACCAACTCGACGGCCCCCTCGGTCGTTCGCTGGCCCTGAAGTATACGCGGCAGTTCACGATGCTAGGGGGGTAGGTCAGTTCGCCACCCGCTCCCGTACGGCATCACACTCACTCGTCATCGGCTCGTGGACGACACCCTGCGAGCGGTCTAGCTTGCCTCCCAGAATGACGGCCCTCCCTGACCCGACCCGACTCAGGCAGCTCCTCTTGGAGCACTATGATACCCACCGGCGCGATCTCCCGTGGCGAGAGAGTCGCGAGCCCTATCGGGTGTGGGTCTCCGAGATCATGCTCCAGCAGACACGTGTAGAGACCGCGATTCCGTACTACCATCGCTGGATGGAGCGTTTTCCCACGGTCGAGGCACTTGCTGACGGGGACGAGGAGGCCGTGTTGAAGGCGTGGGAGGGGCTCGGCTACTACTCGCGGGCCCGGAATCTCCGTCGCTCAGCCCTGATCGTGAGGGAGCGGCTCGGTGGGGTGCTTCCGCAGGACTCTGGGAGTCTCAGGACGCTTCCGGGGATCGGCGAGTACAGCGCGGGCGCCATCGCGAGCATCGCCTACGGGGAGGTGGTGCCCGCTGTGGATGGGAACGTGCGACGTGTCCTGTCCCGACTCTTCGACCTGGCGGACCCCACGGATGTGAGCCTTCGGACACGAGCCGGCGAGCTCGTCGATCCCGACCGTCCCGGAGACTGGAACCAGGCGCTCATGGAGCTGGGAGCCACGATTTGCACTCCTCGGGTCCCCCGCTGCGAGGCATGTCCCCTGACCGGAGATTGCCGGGCCAGGACCGAGGGTACGCAGGAGCTGAGACCCACCTCGAAGCGCCGGCCGCCCGTGCGTACCGTCTCCTACGTTGTGCTGGTCGCACTCAACCCGACCGGCGAGCTGCTCATGGTCCGTCGTCCGCCCGACGGTCTGCTAGGTGGGCTTTGGGAGTTCCCGGCTGTCGAGATCGGGACGGAGGACGCCACACCCATGGGCGGTGCGCTCGGGGTGGGAAACCCGCTCCGTAAACGATGCCGGGCCCGCCTGGACAACCTGGGTGTCCGGCTATCCGCTGGAACGCTTCGCTTCAGGGTCCTGCCGGAGGTCCGTCACACGTTCACCCATCTCAAGGCGGTGTACCGTCCGATGTTGGTGGTTGGGGCCCGATCCGGAGGGGCGAAAGTGATCCGCTCGCGCGAGCCCACGCCGGACGAACACGAAGGCGATCATAATTCCGAGCACCGATGGGTCTTGCCGGACCAGGCGGAACACCTCCCGCTCCCGGTCGCCCAGAGGAGGATCCTCGATCTGGCCTGGGCTAGGTGCTGACACCTCCGAACGGGTCGAACCCCTTGTGACCCTGGCCCGGCGGAGTCTCATGACGGGCCTTCGCATAACTGCCGGTGACGGAGCGGCTGATCTTTCGATCTGCGGCCAGCGCTTCCAGAACGAGCTCACATGCTCCCGCCCTCCATCCATCTGAGCACGATTTCGGGGCGAGGCCCACGGCCTGAACCAACTCCAGAAGCCCAGGCACGATCTCGAAACCCTGAACACAGGCCTCCGCCGAGCTTTCGGCTCCAACCTGGAGCGCGCCCCCCTGCTCGAAGTACTCGATGATCTCCTCGACATCCGAGCCACCCGCGCGCTCCTGAAACACACCGCTGGTGGCCGAACTGATCAACTCCCGTGCGATCCGGTCAGAGCCGTGCAGCTCTCCTTCGTACTCGAGTTCCATCTTCCCGGTGATGGCAGGGAGCGCTCCGTAGATGTCGGCCACGCGGGGGACGACGTGGTCCTCCGCGAGCAAGAGCGCCCTACGTTCGGCCGACGATACCACGCTCTCGAGTACGGTGATCGGCATGCGCTGGCTGACGCCCGAGCGCTGGTCGATCCGCTTGTCGTCTCGCCCCAGAAAAGCGATCCGCTCGACGACCTCTGCGATGAAGTCCGGGATCTCGGTCGGAATGCCATCCCGGTCGAGCCAGGCCTCCTGCCGAGTGATGTCCATGCCGATCGAGAGTTCGGTGGGATAGTGCGTCTGGATTTCGGCGCCGATCCTGTCTTTGAGCGGAGTGATGATCTTCCCGCGCGCCGTGTAGTCCTCGGGATTGGCGGTAAACACGAGGAAGACGTCCAGAGGCAGGCGGATGGGGTACCCCTTCACCTGCACGTCACCCTCCTGGAGGATGTTGAAGAGGCCGACCTGAATCTTCCCCGCAAGATCGGGTAGTTCGTTCATCGCGAAGATGCCGCGGTTGGCCCGAGGGAGAAGTCCATAATGGATCGTCAGCTCGTCCGCGAGGATGTGTCCTCCACGTGCGGCCTTGATAGGGTCCACGTCCCCGATGATGTCGGCCATCGTCACATCAGGCGTCGCCAGTTTTTCAACGAAGCGATTGTCCCGGGTCACCCAAGCGACCGATGCGTCGTCACCCTTCTCCTCGAGTACGAGCCGCGCGTCCTTCGAAATCGGCTTAAGAGGATCGTCATTGATCTCGCTCCCCTCGAGGATTGGGATCTCGGAGTCGAGAAGGTCCACGAGTTGTCTGAGAATCCGGCTCTTTGCTTGACCCCGTAGACCCAACAAGACGAAGTCGTGACGAGCGAGAATCCCATTCACGATCATGGGAACGACGGTGTCATCGAATCCGATGATACCGGGGAAGATATCCTCACCGGCCTTGAGCTTGGTGATCAGGTTTTGCCGTAGCTCATCCTTCACAGTGCGGGGCTCATATCCGGAGGACTTGAGTTCGCCGACGGTTCGGGGCCGGTTGGAAGTCATGGAAAACGTTTCATCCGTGCGTGGGCGAGGTCGAATGGAGGCTCAGCGCCTCCCATATGTTGGCGAAGTTGGAATCGCTGCGCCAATCCGCGAACTTCTGGGCGGGCCCGGAAGAGACCTGAGGTCGAGGGCGGGCGATCACGACGGCGGAGCGACGATGCCCGAGAAACTCCAATCGGCTAAACACTTTCGACCGGCTCGATTTCAGGCGCCGCTTCCTGCCGACCGGCAGATTCTGCGAGAAACTCCCGACCCGGAAGCGGTGCCCATGGACGTAGTGTTCGTGGGGGGTGGGCCCGCCGGCCTCGCGGGGGCAATCGAGTTGGCCCGGCTCGTGGGAAAGGACAACGAGAGTGACGGGGGGCTGGGTGAGGTCGAGATCGGGGTCCTGGAGAAGGCGAGCCAACTCGGCGAGCACTCGCTCTCTGGAGCCGTGGTTGACCCGGTTGCGTTGCACGAGCTTTTTCCGGAGCTCGACATCGGCGATCTTCCGCTCCGGGGCCGGGTCGGAAAAGAGGCGGTCTACTTCCTTACGGAGAAGAAGGCGCTCCGGTTGCCCACACCTCCCACCATGAGGAACCACGGCAACTACCTGGCCTCGATCTGTGAGATCGTGCGTTGGTTGGGGGAGAAGGCCGAGGGCCTCGGCGTCAACGTGTTTCCCGGCTTTCCGGTCGATGGATTGCTGGTCGAGGCCGACCGTGTCATCGGCGTGCGCACGACGCCCTCCGGCCTCGACCGCCAAGGGCGACCGGGGGCGGACCACATGCCGGCCATGGATCTGACCGCCCGGGTGACCGTTCTCTCGGAGGGCACCCGCGGGCCCCTCACACAAGCGTTCTTGGAGTGGCAGGGGATCGGCTCCGAAAATCCCCAGGTCTTCGCCCTCGGGGTCAAGGAGCTGTGGCAAACCCGGGTGCCGTTGGACCGGGTGATTCATACGATGGGATGGCCGCTTCCGGGGGACGCCTTCGGCGGAAGTTTCATGTATCCGCTCGATGAGAATCTGGTCGCGCTCGGCCTTGTCGTCGGACTCGACTATCAGGACGTCCGTTTCGATGTCCACAACGTACTGCAGCGCATGAAGCTCCACCCCCTTTTCCGGCCCTACCTGGAGGGTGGCGAGATGGTGGAATGGGGGGCGAAGACGATTCCCGAGGGGGGATACTACTCGGTACCCGAGCGCCGCCACGGGGACGGAGTATGTGTGGTGGGTGATGCGGCCGGGTACGTGGACGTGCCGTCACTCAAAGGAATCCACTATGCGATGCACTCGGGGATCTTGGCGGCCAAGGCGATCTTCCGTGCCCTCAAGGCGGGGGACGTGTCGGAGGCCGGCCTGCGTTCCTATACCGAGTCCGTGAACGCGAGCTACATCATGAAGGACATGCGGCGCACCCGGAACGTTCGTCTGGCGTTCAAGAAGGGTTTCCTGGGAGGGGTGATCCGGGCAGGCCTCATGACGGTATCCGGAGGTGTGATCCCCGGCGGGAAGATCTCCGTTCGCGAAGACGCGGAGGAGGAGCGAATGTTCGGTGGCGGAGGGCCGGGTGTCCGGCCCGACGGCAAGCTCACGTTCAGCAAGATGGACGCGGTGTACAGGGCGGGGAATCATACGCGCGATGACGGGCCCAGTCATTTGGTCGTAGGCGAGAATGTGAGCCGCGAAGCGGCCGAACTGTACACGCACATGTGCCCTGCTGGCGTCTACGAGTGGGACGGTGACGAGCTGCGCGTCAACGCACCGAATTGTATCGACTGCAAGGCGACCGACGTTCTTGGGCCGCGGTGGATTGCCCGGGAGGGTGGGAGCGGACCGGCCTACCGGCGGATGTAGAACCCGCCCCTTGATCAGCTCGGCATGCCCTGTTCCAGGATGAATACTTCGCCCTTGGAAAGTTCCTTCTCAGAGAGTTCCTTCACGCGCTCAGCGTTGGCGCGGGTCTCGCGGCCACCCCAGTGGACCGGAACGACTACACGAGCATGGCACGCGCTGGCGGCACGGACCGCATCCTCCGGCCCCATCGTATAGTGACCCTCGCATGGCAGGAACGCGACGTCACACCTGATCTCGTTCATCGTCTCGAGGAAGTCGGTGTCGCCGGAGTGGTAGTATGTGATCCCGTCCACCGTGAACACGTATCCCAACCATTCGTTCTCCGGAGGATGGAACTTCTTGTCCTCGTTGTAGGCCGGTACGGCGAGGATTTCGATGCCGTCGAGGTGTACCATGTCGCCCGGCCTCATGAGATGGTCCACGTCTTCGAGCTGCTTCCTCATTGAAGCGGGCGCCACCAACGTGGTATCCGGACCCCGTACCCTCGCGATATCGTCTTCGGAGAAATTGTCGTAGTGGGGATGCGTCAGAAGGATGTAATCTGCCTTGCTCTCCTCCGGTATTCCCCAGGGGTCGATATGGATCTCGACACCGCCTCGCCGAATCCGAATGGAGGATTGCCTGCACCAGGTGACGCCTTCGAGCATGGTTGGGCCGGATGAGGAAAACGATGCTCAGCGAGATTTTCAGAACCTAAGCACTGACATCATGCCAAAAAAGGCCGACATTGTGACAGGGGACTGCAAATACGGCATAGTTTCGTATGATGGGTCTGGCAGGATTCATGCAAGTAGGATCAATTCCAGAGGCACCCCCCACTTTATCACACCGGGCGGGAACGGGTGTGAGGGGGTAGGCGTTACGATACCAACGATGCCCGATCCTGAATTGAGGCGGGATAAATCTAGTGAGGACTCATGGGTGATCGATATACACTTCCGGTTTTACCACTGAGGGATACCGTCGTCTATCCCGGGGTCGCAGTGCCGATCTCGGCTGGGCGGCCGGGTACGGTGGAAGCCGTGCAGGAGGCACTCGACGGAGACCGGCGGCTCTTCGCCGTGGCGCAGAAGGAGAACGTCGATGACCCGGCCCCCGATGTGCTGTACACGGTTGGGACGGTTGTACGGATCATCCAGACCCACAGGGTCCGGGGCGGCGTGCAGCTCCTGGTACAGGGTGAGGAACGGGCACAGGCCATCAGCTACGAGTCCGAGGGTGAGGGGATGCTGCACGCGGTTCTCCTCGAGATGGAGCGCCAGACGAGCCCGAAACCCGATGATCCGGCTTTTCAGGCGCTCAATCATGAGTTGAGGGAGCGCGCTGCCGAGTTGGGCACCCGAAGGGGGGTCCCGGCTGAGGCTCTCAATCAACTGATCCAGGGTGTGGATGAGCCGGGAGCTTTCGCGGATCTCGTTTCCTTCTATTTGGAACTCGAAACCGAGGATAAGCAGGCGCTCCTGGAGATGCTCGACGACGAGCAACGCATGCGCGAGGCCCTCGTCGCCGTAGAGCGCGAGTTGGCACGGCTCGATGCCCAAGAAGAAATCCAGGCGAGAGTGCAGGAGGAACTGGGCGAGCGGCAGCGGGAGATGCTGCTTCGCGAACAGCTCAAGCAGATCCAACGAGAGTTGGGCGACGAAGACGAAAAGGACGACATCGAAGACCTCCGGGAACGGGTCGAGGCGTTGAAGCTTGGGGAGGAGCAGCAGGCAGAAGTGGAGCGGGAGCTCAAGCGCCTGGAGCGCACGAGTCCACAGTCCGCCGAATACCAGGTCATCCGAACGTTCCTCGAGTGGGTGACGGAGCTCCCGTGGACCGTCCGCTCAGAAGACAAGATCGACCTCGCTTTGTCGACCGAGATTCTGGACGAGGATCACTACGGTCTCGAGGACGTGAAGGACCGTGTCTTGGAGTTTTTGGCGGTTCGGAAGCTCCAGCTGGATCGGTCCGAAGACTCGGAGGACGGGGCTGGCGACGAGGAGTCCGGTGAGGCAGTCGAAACTGGTGAGGCAGACGGAGCAGGGGAGTCGAGCGAGGCCAACGGTGCGGCTGAGGTTGCGGACGCGCCTGAGGAATCGGCGGCGGCAGAACCCGTCGGTGGCCGGGGTCCGATTCTCCTGTTCGTAGGCCCGCCGGGAGTCGGAAAGACGAGCATCGCGCAGTCCATCGCCCGTTCACTGGGCAGAGAATACGTGCGGATCTCACTCGGCGGCGCTCGTGACGAGGCCGACATTCGCGGTCACCGCCGTACCTACGTCGGCGCGATGCCCGGCCGGATCATCCAAGGGATGCGCCAGGCCAAGTCAAAGAATCCGGTGTTCCTGCTCGATGAGGTGGACAAGCTGGGCGTGTCGTTCCAGGGAGATCCGAGTGCGGCGCTGCTCGAGGTGCTCGATCCGGCTCAAAATTCGAGCTTCACCGATCACTACCTCGGTATGCCGTTCGATCTCTCCGAGGTGCTCTTCATCGCGACGGCGAACTACGCGGACCGGATTCCGGCCCCGCTGTATGATCGCATGGAAAAAGTCGATTTTTCAGGGTACACCGAGGCCGAAAAGCTCGAGATCGCGAAGCGCTATCTGCTCCCTCGACAGGAAAAGGAGAATGGCCTCCGGGACGGTGAGATGTTGTTGGGTGACGAAGCGCTTCTCGGCTTGATCCAGGAATACACGCGGGAAGCCGGAGTTCGTCAAATCGAGCGTCAGTTGGGCAAGCTGGCCCGAAAGGTCGCTCGAAAGATTGCCGCGGGTGAGGTCGAGCGTCTCGAGATCGATCGGGCGGTCATCCGGGAGTTGATCGGACGCCCGAGGGTACATCCCGAGCGGATGGCCCCTGCGGACGTCGTGGGGGTGGCGACCGGGATGTTCTACACGCCGATGGGGGGCGATATCATGTTCGTCGAGGCCAGCGTGATGACCGGGGAGGGCGCTTTGGTCCTCACCGGCCAGTTGGGCGACGTCATGAAGGAGTCCGGGCGGGCCGCACTGAGTTTTGCCAAGAGCAACTACGCTCGCCTCAACATTCCGGAGGATGCGCTCAAGGGCCGGGACGTACATATCCATGTGCCGGCCGGGGCTGTTCCCAAGGACGGTCCGTCCGCCGGTATTACTATGGCGGCGGCATTGGTGTCGGCCCTTTCGGGACGGAAGATCCGTCGAGACGTCTCGATGACGGGCGAGTTGACTCTGACAGGCCGCGTTCTTCCGATCGGCGGCCTCAAAGAGAAGATATTGGGGGCCATCCGCGCCGGCATTGTCGAGATCATCATCCCGTGCGACAACGAGGCCGACCTGGACGATCTCCGGGAGGACGTGAGGAAGTCCCTGACCATTCACCTTGTCGAGGACTTGGACCAGGTGATCAAGATCGCGCTCAGGAACGAGAAGGTGGGGAAGACGAAAAAGAAGACCACGAAGAGTAAGCCCCGCGTGAAGGCGAGTCCCGCGCAGAGCCCTGCGTCGGCATAGTCCTTCTTTGGAAGGCCATTCGACAGGCCCTAAAGAACCCTGATCGTTCCCGGCGGTCCATCGGTGACGCGCCCGATGATCGCCGTTATGGGAGCGGCGCTCTGGAGGAGTTCCATGAGTTCCTCGGCGCGTTCTTCCGGGACCGAGATGAGCAGACCTCCGGAGGTCTGTGCGTCCGCCAGGATCAGGCGCGTGGTTTCGTCTTTATTTCCGAAGTCGACCCGATCCTCCAGATCTTCAAGGTTCCGCCGGGTTCCGCCGGGGATATGGCCAGCGGTGATCAACTTGTACACCTCGGGCAAGACCGGGACGTTTTCGGCCACGATCTCCGCGGCTACGCCGGACTGAAGGAGCAGGTTGCTGAGGTGACCCAGAAGCCCGAACCCGGTCACGTCGGTAGCCGCCCGGACCCCGACGCTCTTCATCGCGGCTGCCGATTCACGATTGAGGGCCGTCATACTCTTCACCGCTGCCGCGCTAGCCGTCGGGGAGGCCGCCTCGGCTTTGATCGCAGTGGCCACGACCCCGGTGCCGAGGGCCTTGGTGAGAACCAGCAGGTCACCAGCCTCTGCTGCGGTGTTGGTCACGAGATTCTCGACGTCGACCTCACCGACCGCCACCAACCCATACTTGGGTTCGGGGTCGTCCACGGAGTGTCCTCCCATGATGGGCACACCGGCTTCGCGTGCGATGTCGGATCCTCCGCGAATGATGTCCTCGGCCAGCCCGTCGTCTAGTAGGGCTCTCGGAAACGCCAACATGTTGAGGACGAAGAGCGGTGTGGCACCCATTGCGTAGACGTCCGAAAGTGCGTTCGCGGCCGCGATCCGTCCGAAGTCGTACGGGTCGTCGACCACCGGCGTGAAGAAATCGAGAGTGACCACCAGCGCCCTACCGTCACCGAGTGCATACACGGCGGCGTCGTCGCCGGTGGAGGCGTCCACCAGCGCTTGCTCGCTCTCGATGGGAACCAGATGACGCAGGACCTGCGCCAGCTCGGACATGCCGAGTTTACTCGCTCACCCAGCTCCGTGGGCAAGCTGGGTCAGTCGGATCCTGGGCTTCTGATCTCTGGGCTCTTGTGTCATTTCGCTCAACAGGCCTCCACAGGCCCTCGCGGGACTTCCGGGCTCATGGCCCGGCCTCTAAGTCGATGCGGGCTAATCTAGTGGAACACGACACAGGGTGGGGCGGGAGGAGGGGGAACACGGTAGCTTCAGGTATGGACGCTAAAGTGAGTTCGGCGCGCGCCCGTCTGAGTGAGATCCACGCTCCGTTGGGAGCTGTCTACGGCTGGGTGCGCGGGGTCGAAGTGCCGAGACATTACGGGGATCCTGGGGCGGAATACCAGGCGGCCCGAAAAGGACTCGCCATTCGTGATCGCAGCCATCGGACTCGGCTGCTCGTTCTGGGAGGTGCGCCGATTACCGTCTTCCAGGGCGTACTCACTGGACGCATGCCAGGTGCTCCTGTTGTGTTTCGAGAGGGTCTGCTGAAGGCCGAGATCGAGTACTCAGCGGTTCTCACACCCAAGGGTAGGATGATCGCCGACCTGCGTGTGATGTGGGGTCCGGATCCGGAGGAGGAGGGCCTGTTTCTGGACGTACCGGCAGCCGCTATCGAGCCGCTGCTGGCGCACCTGAAGCGTTATGTGCCGCCCCGCTTGGCAACCATCGAAGACATCACTGCCGACTCAGAACTCGTAACGGTTCTCGGGCCAGAGGCAGCGGACACGTTGGCGGAGATCGTTCTAGGCTCGGCGTCTCACGCTGCCGAGGTCGAGGATTTGACCGAGGGGGAGTTCCTCGAGGGCCACAAGGATGAAGACGACAGGTTCGGGAGGCGCGGGGTACGGATCGCCAGGACCGGTGATGTGGACGTGCCTGCCTGGGACCTATTCGCCTCCGCCGGCCGTTTCAGGGAAGTCTGGGACAGCTTGATCAAGGCCGGGGCAGCTCCGATCGGCGCAGGCGTATGGGACACATTAAGGGTGGAGGCGGGGCGTCCCGTATACGGCGGGGACATGGATGAGTCGACGATCCTCTCGGAGACCGGACTCGTGGATCGGGCCGTGGACCACACGAAAGGGTGTTATACCGGCCAGGAAGTCATCGTTCGGATCCGTGACCGAGGGCACGTGAACCGATCTTTGAGAGGTTTGTTGTTGGCGGAGGGCCCCCTGCCCCAATCCGGGACCGAGTTGTTCCGGGAGGATCGGGTCGTGGGCGGGATCACGAGCGTCGTAGAATCCCCCCGCCGGGGTGGCCCGATCGGACTCGGGTACGTGCACCGGGACGTGTCGCACGGAGAGCAGGTGACGGTGGGGTCGCCGACAGGGCCTCCCGCTGGGATTCGCGCGTTGGGTCCGGATTGGATTTCCGCGTAGATCTGAAGGCTGTTGAAGAGGTACAGCGGGTCGTTGGGGCAACCGCACGGGCCGTCCGGTGTAGCAAATTCCCTCGAAGCCCCTGTTCTCGAGAACCAAGCCGCGGTTGGCGGGAGCAGGTGCCGCTGGATCACACCGGTCGGCCTTGCTATTTTCTTGGCCTCTTGTGTGTGGTTTCTCTAGGTGATTTTGTAACCAAGGAGTTGTCGATGCAGAGCCGTGTGGCTTTTGGAAGAGGTTCATTCGCGGTGTCGGTGGCTGCTCTAGCCTCGATCCTTGCGGGGATCCCGCTCGCAGCGCAGGAGGTCATTGGCCAGAAAATTGGCGTCTTCGACGCCGACCGTATTATGGCGGAGTCGCAATCCGGTCAGCAGGCCCTCGCTCTTTTTAATCAACTTCGTGACCAGCGAGTTGCAGAGTTGCAAGTCCAGCAGGATGGCATCAATAGCCTGCAACAACAAGCGATTTCAGTGCCTCCTGGAGGCCCAGACGCTGTGCGGCTCCAACGGGAGGTGGAGAACAGCATGCTCCAGCTGGAGCGCCTGCAGCAGGATGTTCAACAGGAACTGACCGTGCGGCAGAACGAGCTCACGTTGGAGATCACGCAGATGATCGCTCAGGTCATCGATGCGATGGGCGAGGAGGAGGGCTACACTCTCATTTTCAATCAAGTCCAGAGCGGCCTGGTTTACGTAGCTACGACGATGGATATCACGGATGAAATCATCCTGAGGGTCAACGCGCTGAGTGCCCCGGACCCGTTGTAGCCCCACTCCTCAAAGGGGCCTCTAGAGGCTTCTTCTCCGCGGAGCTCGTCCGTGAGGAGGCGTTCCAGGGTCTCCCGATAGGCCATCATGCCGCCCACCGCGCTCGAGCGGCGGTCCACCAACTCTTCTCGAAAGTCGGTCAATGGAGTCACGTTTAATGAGGTCGATGGCTTCAGGCTTGCCGAAGAGATGGCCCTGGACGAGGTGGATCCCCATCTGCTCCGCGACAGCGAGCTCCTTCTCCAACTCGATCCCTTCGGCGACGATGCCTCGGGGCGCATAGTGTCTCAAGGCCTGCACGACGTGGTTCAGAAAATTCCCAAACTCTTCAGACGCTACGGCCTGTAGGATCGTGAGCCGGTCCAGCTTGATGTAATCCGGTTCCAAGTCCGCGAGGAACGGAAGGGAGATGAAGCCCACACCAAAGTCATCGAACGCGAATTTGAATCCTTCTGCTTTCCATTCTTGGGTCACGGCGAGATGACGCTCGATATCAGGTAGGGCCTCCTTCTCAGAGATCTCCAGGATGACCTCGACATCGGCCGGCTTCCTTCGGTGCCCCAGGTGCTCCAGAAGCTTGAAATCGACGTTGATGAACACCCGATCCAGCCCATGGGCTTCGGCCGCCTCGATCTGCTTTCGGAAGCAGAGCTCCTTGAGTTCGAGGAGTTTGCCGATCGAGTGATACTTCAGGAAGAGCTCTTGGATGCCCAACTCCTCCTTGGCCGACCGGCTCAGTGCTTCATGTCCGATCGCTCTCCCTGACCGGGTATCCACGATGGGCTGAAAGACGACGTGGACTACGCCATCGTCCAACTCGTACTCCTCCTCCCCAATATGGATCTTGTCGCCCCTCTTCTTCGCGATGTACAGGGCTCGGTCCGCGAGGCGGATGAGTTGGTTCGAGTCTTCCCCGTGTTCGGGGAACGAGGCGACTCCGATGCTCAGATCGAGCGGAAACCGCCACTCCTCGCCCAGCGCCATGACCCGTTCTCGTATCCGCTCTCCCGCATCGGTAATACCCTGTCGATCGTTCACTAGGAGAATCACGACAAACTCGTCTCCTCCCCATCGGAAGACGAAGTCTACATCCCGGGTCGCGGTCTGATCCCGGGTCGCGGTCTGAATCGCTTGGCCGACAGCCTTCAGGATCTCGTCACCGACTTGGTGGCTGCGGGTATCGTTGACCTTCTTGAAATGGTCCAGATCACAAAGGAGGAGTGCGAAGCGACTTTCTTGGCGAGTCGCTCTGGAAATTTCCTCTTCGATGCGTTTGTTGAAGTATCGTCGGTTGTACAGGTTGGTGAGGGGATCTCTTATTGAGAGGTCCTTCAGGGCCTGCTCTGCGAGCTTGCGTTCCGTGATGTTCCGGAAAAACGCAACCCCCCCACTCTGTCGCCCGTTTCATTTCTGAGCGGTGAGAAGTGAATCTCGAAGAATACGGGCTGATCTCCGTCTCCGAGAGCATAAGTGCTCTCTTTGGCGATCGTCATCTCTGTGGCCAGTGCCCGCTGGAGGGCGTCGTGGTCACCCGTTTCATCGAGCCGCGGAAAGACGTCCAACAGTGGGCGATCGACTGCATCTTCCCTGGTAACCCCGGTGATCAACTCCATTCCGGGGTTCCAAACAGTGATGTTGGACGAGGCGTCACAGGCGAAAATACCGTCGATGCTGCTTGTGATGACTCGCTCGAACGACGCGTGCGTGTCCGAATTCGTCTCCAGCAGCTCCTTCGACATCTGTTCCAGGGAGTGCTCCAAAAGGGCGCGGTCTTCGTCGAACTGTTGGTACGCGTCACTGACCAGACCGAGCAGCTCCCGCCCATCGTTAGGTAGGGATTGGGGATCCTCGAGGGCGCGGCGAACCTGACGGCGGAGAAGCCGATGTAGATTTTCCACCGGCTAGTTCTCCGACACCGTCGTGATCATCATTCTTGGTCGTGAAGCCTTGGCGGGCTCTTGGTGAGAGAGCTCTTTGGAGGAATTTCAACCTATTCATCTAAGGTGGATACGCGGCCCCCAAGAATGCAAGAACGACTCTTACGGCTCCGAGTCGGGGAGGGGGAGCTTGCGGGAACCCGATGGGGGCTCGAGCAGATCCTTGTAAAAGTCGCGTTCCTCTTCCAGTCGTTCCACGCGGCCGCTCAAATCGGAGATCGTGTCACCGATGCGGCGAAGCTCCTCGGTGTCCACTTGGAAGGATTCACCGGGGAGCGGAAGTGGCCGCCGCCGCCGCGAAATGATTCTGCCGACGGTGGAGATGAAGACCACCGCGATGACGAACTCAAAAACACCCATGCGAGGACCCTCTCGGCGATCCGTGGTTACTGCACGGACGAGGTGTGCTGAACCTTTGCGATGCGGGTTGATTGAAACGCCTGTAAAGTAACGTATGGTGAATGACCGTTCGACCCGGGAGATGACGATCGTGACAAGATTCGCGTTTGCCATATTGACCCTCGGTGCCTTGATCGGCCCCATCCCCGCGGACGGCCAGTTGGTGGGGGGTGTGTTTGGTGCGCGGGCGCGAGACAGTTTCGGAGGGAGCGATGGGCTCGGGGCGGCTGCAGGTGTGAGCCTCCCGATCGCTCCTCTGGAAGTGTTTGCTTCCGGAACGCTCTTTTATCCTGGCTGTAGCGGATGTGACCTAAGCGGGTGGTCCCTAGGCTTGAAGTTCACGGTCCTCCCCATCCCGGTGCTCAAGCCCTACGTCACGGTCGGGCGTACCTGGCGTGATCTCGAAGATCCGAGTGCTGGCCTGATAACCGATGACGACGGTCTCTTCGCCGGTGCGGGTCTCGAGATCGGCCTCCCGGGCTTGGGGCTCTTTGCTGAGGGCCGATACGAGTTTTTGACAGAGACCGTCGAGCCGAGCCCGGACTTCAGGCAGTGGATTCTGCGGGCTGGCCTGGTGATGCGCTGGGGTGGGCTCCCGCCCTAGAAGGCGGTTACCGCCTCGACGATTTTGGGTCCGTGAAGCTTGCCGTTTTCGATGAAGATCTTGTTCGCGTTATAACCCGCCGCCAGGACTCCAGCGATGTAGATGCCGGGTACATTGGTCTCCATCGTATCCGGGTCGTGAGAGGGGATACCGGTCTCGTTGTCGATATCGATCCCGAGTCCTGAGATGAATCGCCGATCCGGCCGCCAGCCGGTCATGGCGAGCACCCAATCGTTGGCGATTTCCACCGTCTCTTCCGAGTCCATGTTCCAGAGTACGACGCTCGCGAGACGGATCTCTTGGATCCGATGCCGCCAATAGACCCCGATCTCGCCGTTCTTCAACCGGTTTTGGATGTCGGGGACCACCCACGGCTTCACGCCCCGGTCGATCTCATCGAAAATATGGACGATGCTGACCCTCGCCCCGCCCCGGTATGTTTCGAGGGCCGATTCTACCGAGGAATTTCCGGCCCCTACGACGAGTACGTCCTGGTCGTAGAAGGGGTACGGCTCTTGGTAGTAGTGCTTCACCTTCGGGAGATCCTCTCCCGGCACGTCCAGATAGTTCGGCTCGTGGAATCCCCCCGTCGCGACCACGACCGTTCTGGCCCGAAGAGTGCTCTCTACTCCGGACCGCGCTTTGGTCTGCAGTAGGAAGTCTCCTCGTTGGCCCTCGACCGACCTGACTTCCTCGTATTGCCGAACGTCCAGGTCGTACTCCTGGACCACACGCCGGTAGTAGCCGAGAGCCTCCCTCCGGGTCGGCTTGCCGTCGGCGATCGTAAACGGCACACCGCCGATTTCCAACTTTCCCGCTGTACTGAAGAACGTCATGTAATAGGGGTAGTCCACCAGGGAATTCGTGATACATCCCCTGTCGTAGAGGGTGGCCCGGAGTCCGGCGGTGGCCGCGGCGGCTCCTACTGCGATCCCGCAAGGTCCGGCTCCGACCACTGCCAGGTCTATCAAGTCGCTCATCGCAATCCACGTGATATACGTTTGGGATCGTCCAAGCTACCGACAGGAACCTCTGTCCCCAAGGGCGTGACGTAGAGGTGGCCCATTCGGCGAACTTCGCCTAATCAAGCCGCTACTGCTCTACCCTCGCCGACTCCGAAGTGCGTCTCCGCCGCCTTTCGGCGCCCCGCGGGACACGATCCGGATACTATAGGGGGCTGGCAGGGATCAACGGCTCACTGGCATATGACGACGCCGGGAGAGGTCGCCGGAACCGCGTTCGCAGCAGATCCATCTCCATAGTAGAATCCACACTGGCTCCCGGTGAGCCCGTCGTGGTTTCCGGTCGCTGCCCAGCCCGTTCCAGCCGAGGCCTCATTGATGGTGACGTTGACACCATTGCTCGACGTGAAGTCGACAAGCAACGCGATGTCCGCGGGGTACACCAGGTTCTCCGCCTGATAGATCTCCATCTGAGTCGCCATGATCTTCAGATCCGAGGTGACCGCGGCGATGTACGATTTTTCCTTGACGGACGAGTACTTGGGGATGGCGATCCCGGCGAGGATTCCGACGATCACGACCATGATCAAGAGCTCGATCAAGGTGAATCCATGGCGCACTAAAGGAGCCTTCTTCATGTCAAACCTCCGAAGCACAGGGTACTCCCCTAAGCTCGGACACCAATGGGCTGACAGATTGGCCGGGTGGGGTGCTAACACACTATTCCAAAGGTGGATAGGTGTTTCTAGAAACCCAAGAAAAAAGAGCGCCCAAGGGCCGGAAGGCCTTCTGGCGCTTGGGGTTTCTCGGTACACCTGGTGGAATTCCAACCTGTCACCTCTGTCCCCGAGGGCGTGAGGCCGGCATGTTGAATAGGAAAGTGTTGAGGGCGGACCGCTCGGTGAGGGAGACTCGTCTTGAAACGTCGCACCTTCATACAAACCGGTGGTCTGATCGGTGCGGCCGGAGCGGCCGGAGCTCTGGGAGTCGGCTTCGCACGAGGCCGCCCCGGTCGGGAAACGGCCCCCGCTGGGGCGTCCGGGACGGGTACCGCGGCCCCGACGGGTACCGCCCCCGACCTCGTGCTGCGCCGCGCTACGGTGTTCGACGGTATGGGTACGCCGGGGCGGGAGCTGGACGTTGCGGTCACGGGTGATCGTATCACCGAGGTGGGAACGATCACTGCGACCGGGTCCGAGGAGATCGACCTGGCGGGGATGGCGCTGGCACCAGGGTTCATCGACATCCACTCCCATGCCGACCTCTCTCTGCTGGTCAACCCGAACGCGGAGAGCCGCATCCGTCAGGGGGTCACGTTGGAGGTCGTGGGCCAGGACGGAAACTCGGTCGGCCCGATGTCCGACGCCGGTTTCCGGGCCACACGCGATCGATACCGTGATACGTACGGAGTCGACATCAACTTCCGGGACCTCGGGGGGTTCCTGGATCAGTTGGACCGTACCCCTGCAACCGTAAACCTCGCCACGATGATCGGCCACGGGACCATCCGCGGACTGGTGGTCGGCGGCGGGGACCGGCCCGCCACCGACGATGAGATCCAGCGCATGCGCGCGCTAATAGGGGAGGCCCTCGATCAGGGCGCAGTGGGATTTTCTTCGGGTCTCGAGTACACACCTGGTTCCTTCGCTGACGTGAATGAGCTGGTGGAACTCGCAGAAGAGCTGCGGGGAACGGGTTATCCCTACGCGTCTCACATGCGCAACGAGGACGACCGTCTCTTCGCGGCGGTCGAGGAGACCCTCCACGTTGGCCGGATGGCGGGCGTGCCGGTTCAGGTGTCACATCTCAAGGCCCAGGGTGAGCGAAATTGGTGGAAGGCCAAAGCGGTTCTCCGGTCCATCGAGGAGGCTCGGACCTCCGGCCTGGACGTACACTTCGACCGTTACCCCTATATCGCCTACGCGACGGGGCTGTCCGGCCTCTTCCCCGCGTGGGCACGGGCAGGGGGAACCGGTGCGTTTATACGTCGCCTGGAGGATCCTACTCAGCTTCAGGCGATCGAGCGTTTTGCGCGAGCAAAGGTGGCGCTCTTGGGTTCGTGGGATGCGGTACAGATCAGCTCCACTCGGACCGCCGGCAACGCGTATGCCAGGGGCCGCCGCCTCGGGGAGTTGGCGCAGGAGAGGGACGAGGAACCGTTCGCCCTCACGGTGCGGTTGATCGTCGAGGAGCGGAGCAGCGTGGGCATGATCGGATTCGGGATGTCGGAGGAGAATACGGCTGAGTTCCTGGCTCATCCGCTCGGGATGGTGTGCTCCGACGGTGGTTCGTATGCTCCATATGGGGCGCTCTCCGGGGGCTCTCCCCACCCGCGCGGGTACGGGACGTTCCCCCGCCTGATGGGGCACTACGTGCGGTCCGGAGCACTGTCTTTGGAGCTTGCAGTGCACAAGGTGACCGCTCTGCCGGCGCGGAAGATCGGCCTTGCCGACCGAGGTGTCATCGAGCCTGGTGCCTTCGCCGATCTCGTGGCGTTCGACCCCACCACAGTAGCCGATCAGGCCACCTTCGAGGATCCCCATCAGTATCCGGTCGGCATCCCCCTTGTCGTGGTGAATGGCCAGGTGACACTGAGAGACGGTGAGCAGACCGGCGTGCGTGCTGGACGGGCCATTCGGGGCGGGGACCGAAGGGCGGCCAGGTAGGCCGGAAACCGTGTCAGACGCCTTTGCCAACCTGGCACACGCTTTGGGTAAGGCCTTCGAGGGAACCCCCGGCGAGCCGTGGCCGGACGATGTATTCGAGCTGTGGGCACAAAGGGTCTTCACCTACCAGTTCGAGACCAATCCGGTATATGCGGCGTACGTCCGCAAGCGGGGTGTCATGCCGTCCACCTTGGCTCATTGGAGCGAGATTCCATGGGTTACGGCCTCGGCGTTCAAGGCGGTTCCGTTGGTTTCTGGAGACCCCTCACGCGTACAACGCGTCTTCCGGACGAGTGGCACCACGGGCGCTGGGCGTCGAGGAGAGCACCACGTACTCGATCTCGGTTTGTACAAGGACTCGCTGATTCCGAACATGAGGCGCCATCTCTACGCAGGTGGGCCGGGTGGGCCGGACCGGTCCGATGGAGAGGGGCTAATACTTCCGATCTTGGCGCTCGCACCCGCGTCTACTCACGCGCCCGAGTCTTCATTGAGCTTCATGTTGGGTGCCGCGCTCGATGTGCTCTCGGGGGGAGAGGGCGGGTTCTTCGTCACCCGGGATGGAGTGATCGACACCGCCGGGCTGAGTGAAGTGTTGGTGGAGGCTGACGCCCGCGGGACTCCGATCCTTCTTGCCGGAACGGCCTTCGCCTTCGTCCACTGGCTGGACTGGTTGAAGGAGCGCAGCGCTGGATTCGACTTACCTCCGGGCTCACTGATCATGGAAACTGGGGGCTTCAAAGGCCGCTCTCGAGTTTTGGAGCGTTCGGAGTTCTACGCGTCCTTGTCGGAGGCCCACGGTGTCCCCGTCGAGGCGATCGTGAACGAGTATGGAATGACCGAGCTTCTCTCACAGTTTTACGATGGCCCTGTTGCGGCGATGTCCGGTGGGGCCCTTGAGGCCCGCCGGCATGTTCCACCTCCTTGGGTCCGAACGCGCGTGCTCGATCCGAACACGCTCTCGGCAGTTCCGATTGGGAAGCCTGGTTTGCTCTGCCACTACGACCTGGCCAACGCGGGGTCGGTGATGGCCGTTCTCACGGAGGATCTGGGCATTGCCGTTGACGATGGGTTCCGAGTGCTCGGCAGGGTCCAGGGTGCCGAACCGCGAGGCTGCTCCCTCGCGATGGACGACCTTCTGTCGGGTGTGCGGTCATGAGGATGACCTTCGACGCCTGTCGGCTTCCAAGCTCTTCGACGGGTTTACCGACCGCGCCTCCAGCGCTCGTTTGGGAGACCATCGGCGCTTCCGAGGATGTTACGGTTCGTTACCCGGTGTGGCCGGGTGACGCCGCAGGGCAGCTCCTTGGAGCCTTGAGGGTGGCGGGGGCACGACTTGCCGAGGTGCCGGTTCGGGACTTGGTGGACTGTATTGGACGGGTGGCGGATCGTTTCTTGGACTCCTCCGATCCGCTTCGCCACGAGGCGACCGACTTGCTCGTGCCCACGGCGGGTATTTCCAAAGAGATGGCCTCGGAGATTCTGACCGGCATGGCTAACGACTGGACCGCGGATCGGCTCACTGAGCTTTTGTGGCGGGAGCTCGGCGACCCCGGTGTGCTGGACGGATTCCGCCAAGTGGACGAGGGCCGGAGGCTCCGCGCCAAGGGCCCCCTCTTGACGTTTCATGTGGGTGCCGGGACGGTCCCCGGCGTCAGCGTCACATCGATGATTCGCGCTCTCCTCGTGAAGTCGGCGGTCCTCCTCAAGCCCGGATTGGGCGATGTGGTCTTGCCGGTGCTTTTTGCTGGGGCGCTCGCCGAGGAGGCTCCCGAACTGTCGGACGCCATGGCCGTGACGTATTGGCCCGGTGGTTCCTCTCCCCTAGAGGGCCTCGCGCTTCAGAGGGCAGATGCTGTGGTTGCCTACGGTGGCGACGAAGTGGTCACGTCGCTTCGGGCTCGAACGCCCGTGACAGCGCGCTTCATCTCGTATCACCACCGTGTGAGCGTCGGTCTGGTAGGGCGTGAAGCGCTCACTGCCGAGCGCGCGCCAGGAGTGGCCCGAATGGCCGCGCGCGCGGTCTCGATGTTCGATCAGCGGGGTTGTGTCTCTCCCCATGCGATCTACGTAGAGGAGGGAGGAGCTGTCGACCCCGGAGAGTGGGCGGCCCTGCTGGCGTCGGCCATGGCGGACCTCGAGGTGGAAATCCCGGGTGGATACCTGACCACCCACGACGCCTCGGCCGTCCACCAAATGAGAGGGTCCGCTGAACTCCGCGAGGCCTCTGGGGGCGGTGTCCGCGTATTCCGGGGGGACGAGAGCTTCTGGACGGTGATTCTCGAGGACGAAATGAGCTTCACGCCCTCCTGTCTCAACCGCGTGGTGTCACTTGTCCCTACCCCAGACCTTGGCGGCGTTGCTGGTTCGTTGGAGAAGATTGGGCGGCATTTGCAGACAGTGGCAGTCGAAGGTGCGGAAGATCGTCTACCGATGTTGGCGGAGGCGCTCTGCCGGGCCGGCGCCACACGGGTTACGTCGTTCGAAAAGGCGCCCTGGCCACCACCCTGGTGGCGCCACGATGGCGCTTCAGTGTTTGCAGGGTTGATATGCTGGATCGATATGGAGGAGGTGGATCCGGCTGGCTCCCGCGCGGCAACTCGGGCAGACGGGGTGCCATGATCATGCTTCGTCTTGCTCTTCCGAACGCCAAATCACCATCTGTCGCCGGCCGTCGGAGGTCTCTTCGACGCGCACCGTGAGAGAATCCTTGGCCGCAAGCCGCAAGTCGTCTCGCAGGCCCTGTGGGATCGTGATTCGTCCACCCACTCCGATGGACACATCCGTATAGTAGAGCGTGCGATAGATGGCCATCTGCCCTCCTGGAATTTGCACGACAGCAGGCAAAATCTACAGCGATTGCCAAGGGCGGCAACCGGGTTGACCCGATCGATCCGACTCAGCTCCTGAAATCGGACTCGACACCCCTAAGAGTCGAATTCGGCCTCACTCCGGATCAGGAAGAAGCGAGCGGAGGAGGCTCTGGAGCTGGAAATCCTCGAAGGCGCGAGCCTTGCTCTCAACCCTCTCGTAAGAGTCTTCGATCAAGATGGTCGTCGTGCGCAAGGCCGACTCCCCCTTGGCACTGGTTGCGGGAGAGAAACAGAGGAGTCCCCGGTAACTTGTGGGTAGTCTGGGGTCGTCTTGAAACTCGAGGTAGACCTCCCAGAAGCGGCCATCGTGGCTGATAGTCGAAAGGTGCTGGCCGTTCGAGAGGGGCGCCGGGCTGGAAGACTCGTTCGCTGGTTTCATCGTAGCAACACAGTAACATCGCTCTTTTCGTCCCGCTACACGCGGGCCTCTGGCCCGTCCGTCGGCGCGCGTGTTCGTCGTAGGGTACGCCGCACGTTGGAGAGGTCGTTTTTCATCTCCTGTCGTTGCAGGGTGTCCAACTCCTGGCCGCCGAATCGGGACCGGAGATAGTAGTCAACGAGCCTCCGTGCGCGTGTATGGGCGGGATGCCTGACACGGGCGAGTTCATCCAGCAGCAACAGCGGCGCTACTCCTGGATCCGCCCTGAACCCCGCGCGGCTGCAACTTTCGCGAAACTGGAGGTAGAGCCCCACCTCGGGTGGATGCCTTCGGGATCTTATGAGCAGCACAAACGTGCTCAGGGCCATCACCACGACGATGAGCGTCATCCAATCCCTGCTGACCCGCGAGGCCGGTACTTGATCTGGCGAAATTTGACTCCCGCGCGGCTGCCTCCGGAGCAGTTCGGAGATGCGCTGGTACAGTCCGGATTGCGACTCCAGGTTGTAGTCGAGCACCCATTTATTCCATCGGTGCTGAAGTCCGTCGAACAGGAAGCGGCCGGGCCATAACCAGGACATGACCGCCGCGGACGTTCCGGCGCCTGTGGGGGTCGGGTCGAACTGGACCCACCCGTACCCCGGGAACCAAACCTCCACCCAGGAGTGGGCCTCGTTTTGTGTCACGGCGAGGTACTGTCCGAAGTCGTTCCACTGCCCACCCAGGAAGCCGTTCACTTCCCGTGCGTGGAGGCCCAGGCTCCGTAAGAGGACTACCATGGCCGTCGAAAAGTACTCGCAGTGGCCCTCTCCACGCTCGAAGAGGAAGTAATCCAGGGTAGCCTCCTGGGCCGAGCGTGGGAGTTCGAGCGTGTAGTCGAACTCCGTATGAAAGAAGTCGTTGATCGCGGTCACCTTGTCGTAATTATTATCCAGTCCTTGTGTGAGGGAGTCCGCGAGGTTTCCCACCCGCTCGGGAAGAGGGGGTAACTGAGTGTAATAACTACGGGCCGGCGAAAAACCGGAGCCCGCCTCCCTCAATGCCGCGGGTGCGGGGCGGTCGGCTACGGACAGAGCCTGGTACGAAGGGGTGCCGGAGCCCCAGTAGATGTGGTCGCCCGCGTTGTCGAAGAGCGGTTCGATTCTAGGGTTGTCCGAGCGCGCCTCCAACAGAGGGTGGAGTGCGAAGAGCACAGACACGTCCAGGGGGGCGCTGTAGATCTGCTGCCGCACTCTTCCTGCCCCCCAGGCCTCGTACCAGCGCGTCGGGCCGATGGATGGCAGAAGTCTATTCGATCGGCTCCAGCGCACTCCGTCGAAACGGTCATAAGAGCGGCCGCGCCAATGGAGACCGAAGAGGTCTTCGGGCGTGCCGTCGGGGAACTCCACGCGGAGCACGATCTCCGGGTTCGGATAAATTCTGGAACCGTGCTCTCCGATCGAAACCTGGTCGGCGAATCCGGCGATGGACGTGGCGAGGACCTCTCCACGAGAGGCCCATCCTCTCGCAAATCTCGGGAAGGCGAGGAACACCAATCCACTTATCATCAGCGCGACGACGGAGAGCCCGGCCATGCCGGCCAGGAATCGCCGGCCCACCAGTGCCTCTCGGACACCATGCTCCTCGGCTTCCCGCCGGAGGTGCCCAACAACAAGGGCGACGTTAGCCAACACCACGTAGGTCACAAAGGTAAGAGCGAAGAGAACGCCAGGGCGGTAGGCAGTAGCCGCGAGAATCAGTCCGAGGGTAAGGAAATACAGGCGGGCGTCGTTGGGGGAGTCGAGTGATCTGAGGGCTTCTGCGCACAAGAGGAGCAGCAGAAGGTCCACCACGGGGACTACGACATCGTCTCCGGTCAGGAGGATGTACACGGCCCGTAGCACTAGGATCGCCGCGAACGGCAGCCAGAAGCGCTCGAGCTTCACGGAGACGGTGGAGTCAGGTTGCCAAAACAAGGCGAGAGTCAGGGCGAGGGCTGCCAGGACCGTGCTGATCGGCTCGAAGCCGGCACCTCCGGCAAACGCGGCGAGGGCGACAAGAGCCATGCCCACAACCAAACGCCGGTGCAGGAGATCGAGGCTCATCCTGCCCTCCGATCCACTTCACTCGCTCCCGAGCGGAAGTACGGAGCCTCCCCGGCGCTGCCGGCAGGAACGATGTGGGCCCCGTACGATCCTCCTCGTGCACGCGAGAGAGATACGAGGACACAACGCATGGGGTCCAACGGCGGTGACAAATGGGGAGCGGATGGATCGAAGTCCACCCGTGCCAGGAGGTCGAGCACTCGCTCGAACTGACCGGAGCCACCACCGTAATCGAGGTCCGACGTACACGTAGTGATTCCGAACGGGCGTCCGCGTCGGTACGCTCGGGCGGCCACAGCGGCCGCGACTTCGATGGCGGCCTCAGCCGCCTCTCCGGGCTCCCCTCGCGTGTCCAGACAAATCCGTATGGTTCGTTTGGGTCTTGGTCGTACTCTCTTGTCACTGGCGTCCCGATCTTGGCCGTGGTCCTCCAATGGATGTCCCTCGGGTCGTCTCCGACACGGTAGTCTCGCAGTCCCCGGTACTCGCCGCGAGCTGCTGGAGCGCCTTCCGAAGAATCAAAAAACTCTGGTTGCCACGTCCTCCGGGAGGTGTCGAAAGGCGTACGGGTCGGTCCGATCTCGGCCAGATGACGAGCTCGCCGGGTAGCCGCACGTCACGCTCCTTCGTGAACAGCCCGAAGGGGAAGGACGTGGAGAGGGTCAATGTCTCGAGCGGGTAGACGCCGCGCTGGACGAAACGATTCTCGGAGCCCACGGCCACCGACTCGCCGGCTCCGATGCTACCGATGAAAGCGCGCTCCGGGAGGCCTGTTTCGATCAGGTAGACGGCGAGGGTGGGGAACCACCGCTTCCGATTTGTCACGTAGTATGTGATCCGCAGCGGTTTTTCCACCGTGACCCCCCGAGGGGTACGCCTACTAATCTCCAACTGGCGCAGGACGCGCTCAGAGAGCCAGCCGGACAAAGCGATAAAGCCGAGCATAGCTCCGAAGAGAAGATAGAGCAGGTTGTTGCCGGTGTTGACGGCTGCGAACCCGATAGCGAGCGAACCCGCACTGAACACGACGCCGCCCACGGTAAAATGGATCCGTCGCCAGCCGCGGAGCTTCCTCCACGCCTTTTGTAGAATGGTCAGCATTGTCCGACCTAAACGGGGACCGCGATGTCCTCGAGAATGTCCTGAACGATTGCCCCGGCCTCTTCATGTGCTTCGTGGCTGGCAGCAGCAGCCCCTACCGGAAGGATTCGATGGGCGAGGCAGGGCATGGCGAGCTTCTGCACATCGCTCGGCACCAGATAATCCCGGCCGCTCAGAAGAGCAAAGGCCCGGCACGCGCCCAACAAGCCGATGGCGCCGCGGGGGCTCACGCCCATCTGAAGTCGGGGCTCGACCCGGGTTCTCTGTACGATGGCCATGATGTACGCGACCAGGGAATCGTCTACCTCGACTTGCGACACTTCTTGCTGCAGCCCAAGAACCTGCGTCGGCTCGAGGACCGCCTTGATGCGCTGTTCCCAAGGATCTTCTGTCGTGGATTCCAGGAGAATCTGGCGCTCGGCGCTTTCACCCGGGTATCCGATCGTCAACCGCATGAGGAAGCGATCGACCTGGCTTTCGGGAAGAGGATACGTGCCGTGATGTTCTAGGGGGTTCTGCGTTGCCATCACCATGAAGGGCTGTGGCAGTTGGAACGTCTCGTCGTCCAGGCTGATCTGCCCCTCCTGCATGGCCTGGAGAAGGCCACTTTGGGTCCGCGGGGGTGCACGGTTGATCTCGTCCGCAAGGACGAGATTGGTGAAGATCGGCCCGAGCCGGGTCTCGAAGTCCGAGGTACGGGGGTTGAAGATCGATACACCCAGAACGTCGGACGGGAGGAGGTCGCTCGTAAATTGGATGCGGCGGAACGAGAGGCCCAGAGCGGTCCCAAGGGCATGAGCCAGCGTGGTTTTACCTACCCCAGGGACGTCCTCGAAGAGAATATGTCCGCGGGCGAGGAGCGCCGCCACCGAAAGACGTACAACCTCTTCCTTGCCGTGGAAAACCTGCTCGACCTCGCCGATCAGACTCTCGAGCAGATCGAGGGTCCGCGGTGCGTCCGTGATGGTTGCGATATCGGTCAAAGTCACTGCCTGTCCAACGTCTGAGAGGCCCGTCGAGGGCGGGAAAAGTAAAACCCGTGTGCGAAAGAAAGGTTCTCAAAGGTTCTTATATATACTCTGTTTTTGTAGACTGTAGGCAGATTTTTGTGAGTGTGTGGCAGCGTTGACACCCTTTGGAGGCTCAGATAACTTTCCGACCGATCGACACCAACAAAATCTTACACCCACCCACTCCCATCCGCACGGCAGGGCATATGACGAAGCGATGGATCCGTGCATCCGTCGTCGCTCTAACGATCCTGGTTTCACCGGCGTTCGTACAAGCCCAGGGCAGTGGTGCGACGGCGGCGGTCACGGACGGTGAGGACAGTAGGGTCCAGCCGATCGCTTTCCCCCATACCATTCACGCCGGCGTGGACCAAATCGATTGCCAATTCTGCCACTTCTCGGCGGAGCGGTCAGTCGATGCCGGCATCCCACCGGTCGCGACCTGCTGGGGGTGCCACCAAGTCATCCTTGGGACCGATGAACGGCAGCAGACGGAGATCCAGAACGTCCGCGACTACTGGGAGAGGCAGGAGCCGATTCCGTGGGTTCGGATCTACAAGGTCGCGGACCACGTCCATTTTCCGCACATGAGACACATCGCCGCTGAGGTCGACTGCACGACCTGTCATGGTGAGGTCCAGGAAATGACCGTTATCGAGGAGGTCAACCAGCCGCTTGCGATGGGTTGGTGCGTCAATTGCCACATGGAGCGCGGCGTCTCTCGGGACTGCGCCGTCTGCCACTACTGATTACGAAGCCACTGATATGACCGACGGACTGAAAAGACGTGACTTCCTGAAGGTTGTCGGCGCCAGCGGTGCGGGCGCCGGCGTGTTGGGCTGCTCGACCGAGAGGGTGGAGCAGCTCTTGCCCTACGTGGTGGCTCCAGAGGAAATCACCCCAGGCGTTGCAACGTGGTACACGACCGTGTGTGGAGAGTGCGAGGCCGGGTGCGGCATGTGGGTGCGCACGCGGGAGGGGCGTGTCGTGAAGGTCGAGGGCAACCCCGAACATCCCGTGTCGCAAGGATCGCTTTGCTCGCGTGGCCACTCGAGTCTCCAGGCGCTCTATAACCCGGATCGTTTTACGGGGCCGATGCTCCGACAGGGGGACCAGCTCGAGCCGATTTCATGGGAGGCGGCGGAGCAGATGGTTGCGGATCGCCTGGCTGATGCGGGCGAGCACTACCTGCTTACGGGATCAATCGGGCCTTCGCTGGCGGGCGTGATGTCCGACTTCGCTGGGGCGACTGGTGGGCAGGTCGTCCGGTACGATCCCCTCGCCGAGGCACCCCTCCGGGAGGCGAGTCGGATCGTCTTCGGACGAGATGTCGTTCCCTGGTATGACCTGGAGGAGGCCCGCTTCCTGGTATCGTTCGGTGCGGACTTCCTGGAGAGTTGGCTTTCGCCGGTCCGAGACGGACGGGGATTCGCGCGCATGAGCGGCGTGGACGAGGAAGGCCGTAAGGGCCGCTTTGCATTCGTGGGGTCCCGCCTCTCGCTGACCGGGCAAAACGCCGACGAGTGGCTACCGATTCAACCGGGGAGCGAGGCTCTGGTTGCGCTCGCGATGGCAAATGTTGTGGGCGGGGGACCTAACGCGGGGCCCTACCGCAATATCGTTGCCGCTTACAACCCCGAGAACGTCGCGGGTATCACGGGAGTCGAGGCCGAGAGCATCCGCGAACTCGCTGAGCGGTTCGCGGATGGCCCGAGCCTTGCCTTGGGTCCGGGCGTTGCCGGGCTGCATCGCGGTGCCACAGCGGCCAACGTCGCGGTAGCGATCTTGAATGCCGTCGCTGGAAACGTCGGGCGCACGGTCCACTACGACGCTCCTCAGCTCGATGCACCGTCCGCTGGCTTCGCACCGATGCAGCAGACCATAGAGGCGATGCGCGGAGGGGAGGCGGGCGCGGTGCTCGTCCACCGAAGTAATCCCGCCTATACCTTGCCCGCCTCGTCCGGCTTCCGGGAGGCCTTCGGCAGCGTTCCCTTCAAGGTGTCGTTCGCGTCCGCAATGGACGAGACGGCCGCAATGGCGGATCTGATCCTTCCGGATCGGCATTTCCTCGAGTCGTGGGGGGACACCTCATCCCGCCCCGGTCAGTGGACGGTACAGCAGCCGACCATGCGCCCGGTTCCCCATTTCGATTCGAAACAGACCGGAGACGTCCTTCTGTCCGTTGCGACCCAAATGGGACAGGACCTCGGGGCACAGACGTTCTACGAGTATTTACGCGGCCGCTGGGCCGACCTTGCGGCGACGGCCGGGGCGGCCGATGCCGATGCGTTCTGGCACGAGTCACTCCGAACGGGGCTGGCACAGGTCGGGACCACCCCGTCCGGTTCGCCAGGAACGCTTCGTCAGCCTGATCGCGGTCTCGTGTTCGATCCTCCGGCCTTCGATGGGGCAGGGGATCTATATCTGATGGTCTACCCCTCCGCTCGCTTTGGCGACGGCGCTCTGAATGGCAATCGGCCCTGGCTTCAGGAATTGCCGGATCCCGTCAGCAAGATCACCTGGCATTCTTGGGTCGAGATGCATCCGAACCGCGCGGAGGACCTCGGCGTTCGGAACGGAGATGTGGTCGTCCTGTCGACGGAACAGGGGTCGGTCGAGGCGCCCGTTTGGACATACCCCGGAATCCGCGAGGACGTGATCGCGATGCCTATGGGCGGTGGCCACACTGATGCAGGCCGTTTCGCCGACGGAAACGGTGTCAACGTTATGGATCTTCTCCCGAGTGAGGCCGAAACCCTCTCGGGTGGGTTGGTGCACTTTGTGGCGAAGGTGGACGTCACGCCGACCGGCCGCCGCCACCGACTCGCCTCGATCTCCGGGTCGGACTCGCAGAGCAATCGGCCCATCACGCCGGCCATCGCGCTGGCGGACCTCGGCCCTGAGGCTTCCAGCGAGGAGGAGGGTGACCACGGTCCACTGAAGGAACTGCAAGGGGTCGGAGGCTTCGTTCCTGTAGAGACAGAGGGTCTCCCTGGGGACTTCCCGCTCGAGGGTGCTCGCCACGGTGAGTATGGGGATGAGGACCAGCCCCGCTGGGCAATGGCCATCGATCTGGACAAGTGCACCGGCTGCAGCGCCTGCGTGACGGCCTGTCAGGCCGAGAACAATGTGCCCTGGGTCGGCGAGGGCCAGGTCACGATGGGCCGTGACATGGGGTGGATCCGGTTGGAGCGCTACTACGAGGCGGTGGACGCGAGCCATGCAGGACCGTTGGACGTGCGTTTCCTACCGATGATTTGCCAGCACTGCGGGAACGCTCCCTGTGAGCCTGTGTGTCCAGTCTTCGCTACGTATCACACGCCCGACGGGATCAACACGCAGGTCTACAATCGTTGTGTGGGCACGCGGTATTGCGCGAACAACTGTCCGTACAAGGTCCGGGTCTACAACTGGTATACTTATACGGGCGAGGAGGCGGTGCGCGAGGGCCTCGGCCACATTCCGGAGCCGCTCAACTGGCAGCTGAATCCCGACGTGACGGTCCGAGAGAACGGGATCATGGAGAAGTGCTCCTTCTGCATCCATCGGATTCGGGCGCACCAGGACCGGGCGGCGGTGGAGGGAAGCACCATCGCGGACGGCCAGGTTATTCCGGCGTGTCAGCAGAGTTGCCCGGCCGAAGCGATCGTGTTCGGCAACATCCGTGACTCCGGTTCGCGCGTTGCGCAGGCCTCACTCGATGAGCGTGCGTACCGGGTGCTGGACGAAATGATCAATACGCAACCGGCGGTGAGCTACCTGAAGAAGGTGACGTTCCACGAAGTGGATTCCGGGGAGCATTGATGAGCACGGCGACCGAAGTGACACGCGGGGCGCTCCCGCACCCGGACGTCCAGTCCCTTGAGGAGGTCAACCGCGCTGTTCTGAAGCCCCTCGGCCGTCCCGGCCTGGGCTGGTGGGCGCTCCTTGCGCTGGCGATCGCCGGGATCGGGCTCGGAGCAGTCTCGTGGGGCTTTCAGCTTTGGTTTGGGATCGGCGTCACCGGACTCACGAGTCCTGTGGGCTGGGGCGCCTACATCACGACCTTCGTCTTTTGGGTGGGGATCGCACACTCGGGGACGCTGATTTCTGCGATCCTCTTTCTTTTCCGCGCACCGTGGCGTCAGTCCATCTACCGTGCTGCCGAGGCCATGACCGTGTTCGCTGTCATGACCGCAGGGCTTTTCCCGCTCATCCACATGGGGCGCGTCTGGCATGGATATTGGCTGATACCGTATCCGAACAGCCGCTTCCTGTGGCCCAACTTCCGCTCGCCTTTGGTCTGGGACGTGTTCGCTGTGACCACGTACTTCACGGTCTCGGCGGTCTTCTTCTACCTGGGCACCATTCCGGATCTGGCCGCTGCACGGGACGCGGCCAAGGGCCTGCGGAAAAAGCTCTACAAGGTCATCTCGCTCGGTTGGCGCGGCACGGACCGCGAGTGGCACCACTTCGGGAAGGCATACATTTTCCTGGCCGCGTTGGCGACGCCTCTGGTGCTCTCGGTCCACTCGGTGGTGTCCTGGGACTTCGCCGTTGCGATCGTGCCCGGCTGGCACGCCACGATTTTCGCTCCCTACTTCGTAGCCGGGGCCATCTTCTCGGGCATCGCGATGGTGATCACGCTGACGGTGCCGCTCAGAAAGGCTTTTGGGCTCGAGGCGTACCTAACGAACAAGCACTACGACGCCATGGCGAAGCTGTGTTTGTTGACGTCGATGATCGTCTTTTACGCCTACCTGTCAGAGTTTTTCATGGCGTGGTACAGCGGTGAAGAGGTGGAGCGGGCCGCCTTCTGGGAGCGCCTCTTCGGCCATTACTGGTGGGCTACTTGGATCATGCTCGTCTGCAACGGCATGGTTCCCGTCATGCTATGGTTCAAGAGAGTTCGGTATTCGATTCCCGCGCTGTTTGTGATCTCGATTTTCGTCAACATCGGCATGTGGTTCGAGCGGTACGTGATCATCGTCACTTCACTCCACCACGAGTACGAGCCGTTCGCCTGGGGACTTTATCGGCCATCCGTCGTGGAGATGGGCATTGTGCTGGGGAGTTTCTGTTGGTTCGGATTCTGGTTCCTGCTCTTCACGCGGCTGCTTCCTCCAGTGGCCATCGCCGAGCTCAAGGAAGTGCTCCCGACGCCGATGCGATCTAGGGCCAAGGCGGGCGCTGGTGGGCAGGGGGGTGACCGATGAGAGCGGTGGGTCACAACGTTCGAATGGCGTGGGTCGGCGCGTTGCTCATCACATCGGGGGCGTGTACACCCCTGGACGACGTGATGGCGTATTGGGCCGGCCGGCACATGCGTGATTCGAGGTCGTTCGATCCGTACGAGAACACGATTGCGCCGCCCGAAAATAGCGTGCCCTTCGCCGCCGGAAACATCACTCCGGGACCGGGCCGCCTGAACACCGGGCAGCCGGAGATGGGTGTCATGCCGGCCCCGTTTGAGCAGACCGATCTGTTGAGCCCCGTGGTGCAGAACCTCCCCAATCCGGTCCCGGCCGATCAGGCGTCGCTCGAACGCGGCGAAGTGCTCTTCAACAGAATTTGCGCGGTCTGTCATGGTCCGGCGGGTGTGGGCGCTCAGGCCAACGTCATCGAGAAGTTTCCGCTGCTGATCGCGTACAACCTTTCCGGGTCGGTCGTGGCCGCATTCAGCGATGGATACATCTACGGGATCATGCGTGTGGGTCGGGGCCTCATGCTTCCGTATGGGCACCAGATCAGCCACTTCGACCGCTGGAACATCGTGAACTATATCCGCGTGTTGCAGCGCCAGGCCGGCAATACCCCGGCGGGCGCGGGGGCAGAGTAGATGAGTCATATTCACGTCCCCTCCGAGATTCCAATTCGATATCTCCCACGTTCCAAGAAGTGGGACGCAGTGTTCCTCGGGATGTTTGTGGTGGGCCTTGTAGGTTTCCTCTACGTACGGTCTGTCGATGCCGATCGAGCGTGGCAGTCGTACGTCTCGAACTGGCTATTTTTCACGAACATCGCCATGGGCGCGATACTGCTCACCGTGGTGACGTGGATCACGAAGGCGAAGTGGAACTGGTCGGTCCGCAGGGTGAGTCTGTCGTTCGTGGCCTTCCTTCCGGTTTCGTTCGTGATGTTCCTACCGATGCTGGGGCTTGGGGACTCCTACTTTCCGTGGATCGCGGAGGTGGCCAACGATCCGATCCTCCAAAACAAGGCGGCCTACCTCAACATGCCGTTCCTTTTGACGAGGAACGTGATCGGGGTGCTCGTCCTGTTCGGGGTGTCGCTCTACTTCGCGTACCTGGCGCTCAGGCCCGATATGGGCTTGACCGGGGGACACGCCGATGCCGACCCTGGCCGCGAAGTCTGGCGCGAGCGTCTCTCGAAGGAATGGCTTGGCCAGGAAGTGGAGGAGGTCGTTTCCTACCGGCGCATGACACGTCTTGGTCCGGCGTTCGTGATCGTATACGCGCTCATGATGAGCATACTCTCGTACGACTGGGTGATGTCGCTCGAACCCCACTGGTTCTCCACGATGATGGGCCCCTGGTTCTTCATGGGCGCCTTCTGGAGCGGCATCGCAGCGACGGCAGTTGCGGTGACCTTCCTGAAAGGGGGGGGCGACGTGCTCGACAAGGCGATGGGCCGTCAGCAACTCCATGACCTCGGTAAACTCACCTTCGCCTTCTCCGTGTTCTGGGCGTACCTGTTCTTTGCCCAATACCTGGTCATCTGGTACGGAAAACTCCCTTGGGAGCAGATTTGGATCATCCACCGGGCTGAAGAACCCTGGGGCAGGTGGTCGGCACTCTTGATCGTGATGTGCTTCGTGGTCCCGTTCGCAGGCCTGATCGGCCGGAAGCCGAAGATGACTCCCGTGATCTTCCGGTCGGTCGCGATCGTGCTGCTCGCAGGATTGTGGTTGGAAAAACACCTCATGGTGGCACCGTCGATCCGTAGCTCCGACACCCCGACGTTGGGCGGTACGGAGCTGCTCGTGGCGCTCATGTTCCTGGGGATCTTCCTTTACGCGGTCCGGTGGTTCCTCTCCACTTTTCCGCTCATCCAGGTGTGGCAGCCCATGGAGGATCCGGAGACCTTTGAAGTGGAGATGGCCGCTTCGGGGAGTGGAGATTTCGGGGATGCGCCGGTCGCGGGGATGCCGACGCCCACGGTCTGGTCGGACTCCGCTAGTGACTTTGCCAACAGGCGGTCTTAATGCCCGCGTAGAGCCGCGCCAGGTAGCCGTGCGCGCCCAGTTCATCGCCCTCGGATAGGACGGCAACGAACTCGTCCCCGCCGTATCGTGCGACCAGGTTCATGGCGCGGTTCTCCTCCATGAGAACCTCCCCGAATGCCCTCAGGATCTGATCCCCGACGACATGGCCGAGGGTGTCATTGTAGTGTTTGAACGAGTCCAGATCGAAGAGGACGAGCGCTAGGGAAGGTCTGAACAACCCCCATCTTGGGAGGAACGCGATCGGTTGCGGTTCGAAGATCCGGTTCGAAGACCTATCGGAGCGATGAAGTGCTGGCTGGCGCGCCGGAGAAACGGTCCGAACCGTCAGGAAGTCGCTTCGATGTGTCATGGGCGCATGGGCCCCGCGTTATCCGGTCGCGTAGCGGCCAGCGATGAGCAGATTCGAGAACCCGAGCAGCAACGCGATGCGCTGCGTGTTCTTCGCCAGTCCCCGGTAGCGCACCTTACCGTACCCGAAGCGCCGCTTCACATACAAGAACGGATGCTCCACCTTCGCCCGCACCGATGCCTTGCGCTTCTTAATGCCCGCGTAGAGCCGCGCCAGGTAGCCGTCGCGCGCCCAGTTCATCGCCCTCGGATAGGACGGCAACGAACTCGTCCCCGCCGTATCGTGCGACCACGGTTCATGGCGCGGTTCTCCTCCATGAGAACCTCCCCGAATGCCCTCAGGATCTGATCCCCGACGACATGGCCGAGGGTGTCATTGTAGTGTTTGAACGAGTCCAGATCGAAGAGGACAACTCCCCGGTCGTTTCATACCATGAAACTACACCCGTCTTGTTCAGAGCTTCCGGCCACGATGAGCCGCACCAATTTCTCGCTCGAGGTGGAGTTGGAGATGCCGGCGGTTGGGTAACCCAGTTAACGAGTCGGTTAGGGAGAGTGACTGGATGCTGGCGTGCAGCTCGGCATTATCCAGTGCAACGGAAGCTTGTCCTGCCAACCGGCCCAACATCCGAACGTCGTACTCGGTGAACCGCCTCACCTGCTTGGATCGGGCCGAGAGTGTACCGACGACTCGGTCACTCACAAGGATCGGTGTGAAAATGGCGCTCCCCGTCTGGAAGCAACTCCTGATGATGTCTGGAACGTCATCCTCGGCGGCGACGTCCTCGATCCAAAGTGGCTTGGTCTGCACCATCAGTAGGTCGGTGACGGCGTCCGAGACCGGGCCGCTGGTTCCGACGGGACGCGCGACCTCCCCTACGGATGTTCGTACGGTTGCACACCCGTCTTCAAACGTCCAAACGCCAGCGCCATCGAGATCGAGAAGGTCCATCGCCGCGTGAGAGACGAGGACCTCCTCGAAGTCGAGGGAACTCGTCAAGACACGGCCGATCTCCTCCAGTCGCTCCGCCTCACGCGACCGTGCAACTCTTCGAATTGGTCTGACCATCAGTAGACTCTCTCGACGGGACGCGCGACCTCCCCTCCGGATGTTCGTACGGTTGCACACCCGTCTTCAAACGTCCAAACGCCAGCGCCATCGAGATCGAGAAGGTCCATCGCCGCGTGAGAGACTCTCTCGAGGACCTCCTCGAAGTCGAGGGAACTCGTCAAGACACGGCCGATCTCCTCCAGTCGCTCCGCCTCACGCGACCGCCGCTGCAACTCTTCGACATGACGCATGTTCTCCAGTGCGACTGCCGCGAGGTCGGCCAGGCCTCCCAACAGCTCAAGGTCGGGGGCTTCATATGCGTCGGCGTGTAACGCGTATACGGTGAGAACGCCGGTCAGGCGGTTCTTACACAGAAGGGGGACGGAGAGGGTCGACCGCGCGACGCCAGATTTTCCGTCCTCGGGGAACAGGACCGCGCAGGTATCGGTCTGGTCCTCGATCGCTGTGGGGGTGCCGGTCCGGAGGACTTCGCTGTCGGAGCCACGGTACGTGAATCCCGACTCGCTCTCCTTGCCATCGTCCACGCTGAAGACGACGGTAGCGACATCACTTTGATCGTCGTAATGGGAGAGAAAGAACCCCGCAAGTTCGACCACCTTGGCCGATTCAGCGTAGATCGCTTGGTAAAGCTCCTGGGAGTTCGAGCTGCCGAGGAAGGTGCTCCCCAGTTCGAGCAACACGCGATAGCGCTCAGCAAGTGGCGCGGCAGTGCTCGGCTCGGCTGAGTTCATATCGGGGGCCTCGAACGCCGCGGGAGGAGCCCGAAACATTTGGTCCCTTTTCCGCGAGCCCTGTTAACTACCACGAATGTTCAAGATATGCGTGAATAACGGAGGTTTCCAAGAAAAAAGTCCTGGAACCGTCAAGTGCCGGGTTCGCTCCCGGCTCCTTCTCGGTCAAAATAGCGCTCCATCTCGAACCCCATGGCACGTACCAAACGTGCTTCCCGGAGGTCCGGTTCGGCTCGCGACAGGATGGTACGCAGAAGGCGCATGACACTTTCGGGGTGCCGATCCCCTTTGAAAAAGTCGATTCGATGCAGCCCCCGGTCGAGGGCGGAGTACATCTCCTCGAGGTCTTTTTGGGTGGCGGGGCCCTGGTCCCGCTTGCCTCGTGGTAGAGGAGCGTCCTCGGACCCCGCAAGATAGATCTCATAGCAAAATACCAGGCATGCCTGAGCCAGATTAAGACTCGGATATTCGGCGGCCGTCGGCACGATGGCGATCGTTTGACAGAGGTCGAGCGCCTCGTTGGTGAGCCCCCGATCCTCTCTACCGAATACGAGTGCGACGAGGCCGCTGGTAGTACCCTCGACGATTCTTGGCGAGACTTCCCTGGGCCTCACATAATTACGCTGATCCGTCCGGGGGCGAGCGCTGGTTCCACAACTGAGCACCACGTCGGACAAGGCCTCCGGGAGCGTTTCGAACATCTCCGCCGCCCGCGTCAGCTCTTCACTTCGGTGGGCGATACCTCCGATGCGATACATGTCGAAGTCGTCCGGGTTCACAAGGCGTAACCTGGACAGACCCATGTTCATCATGACCCGGATAACGCCGGCAACATTAACGACGTCTTTGGGCTCGTCCAACACGATGACGACGTTGTCGAGGGTGCCCTTCTCCATCAGGGGGGGCCCGCTGTACTCCTTCAACAGCTTTCTACGCCCTGTCGTTATCCGGGGGTTCCTCGAGCGTGCGGTCGCTGGGGGGGGGGTCGTCTCCGCGGATCGCCGACTTGAAGTTCCGAATGCCCGCTCCGATGCCGCGACCGATCACGGGAATCCTCTTCGCCCCGAAGAAAAACAACACGATCAGGAGGATCAGGATCAGCTCCCAAATTCCGAGACCGGGAATCATCCTAGAAGCCCCCTGGCAATGGTTTGGAGTTGCATGTTTGTCGTCCCCTCGTAGATCGTGCCGATCTTCGAATCGCGATAAAGTTTTTCGACCGGGTATTCCTTGGTGAATCCGTACCCGCCGAACAGATCGATACACAAAGAAGTCACCTTCTGTGCCATCCGCGAGGAATGTAGCTTGGCCATCGCTGCCGGCACCAGGAAGTCCTCGCCGGCGTCCTTGAGCCGAGCGGCGTTGTAGACCAGAAGTCTCGAGGCCTCCAAGTCTGTCGCCGCGTCCGCCATCTGGAACTGTACACCCTGAAAATCACCGATAGTGCGACCGAACTGCTCTCGTTCCCGTACGTACCGCAAGGTATGATCCAGCGCTCCCTGGGCGGTGCCAACCATCTGAGCACCGATTCCGATTCGGCCTTCGTTCAGCGTCTCGATGGCCACCTTGTATCCCTTCCCGACTTCGCCCAGCACGTTGCCGCTCGGAACGCTCACGGCGTCGAGAATCAACTCCGTCGTCGAGGACGCCCGTATTCCGAGCTTGTCCTCCTTTTTACCTACGGAGAACCCGTCACTGTCGCGATCCACCATGAAGGCTGTGATGCCCTTATGCCCTGCGTCGGGATCCACCGTCGCGAAGACGATGAACGTGGAGGCCTCGTGTCCATTGGTGACCCAGAGCTTCTGCCCTGTGAGCACCCAATCGTCGCCATCTCGAGTGGCTCGACAACTCAGCGCGAAGGCGTCGGAGCCGCTTCCGGCCTCCGAGAGGGCGTAGGCGCCTATCCACTCAGAAGCGAGCTTGGGAAAATAGTGAGCCTGCAACTCGTCGGACCCCCAACGAGCGAGCGCGTTGTTGATCAGCGTATTCTGGACATCGACCAGGGTAGCTACGGACGGATCGGTCCTCGACAACTCCTCCACGACCAGGATCGACGTGAAGAAGTTCGAGCCGGCTCCTCCAAACTCCTCCGGAATTTCGATTCCCATGAGACCCAGCTCGAAGAGTTGAGGGAGAAGACCAGCGTCGATCTCCCGTATGGAATCCATGCGAGCTACGAGCGGAGCGATCTCCGAGGTCGCAAAATCCCGCACCGCCTCCCGGAACATTTGCTCCACGTCGGAGAGGGAAGTCAGCGCGGGATGAATCGCGGAATCGGTCTTTGTGGACGTATCCATGTTCTCTATCTTTTTCACGCTACGATCATTGATGAATCCCTGAACGATTCCGGTTGAAAAGTTATCCGAACACCCGGGATGCGAAAAGACGAGCTTTTGACCGACACTCGAACCTGGAGAAACGGTGTCCGAAATACCCGATGGACTGCGATATACGGAGGATCACGAGTATCTGACGGCGACCGATGAGAGCGGCGTATATCAAATTGGCATAACGGACTATGCCCAGGGGGAGTTGGGGGACGTCGTGTACGTCGAGTTACCCATGGTCGGGGAGATCTTTGAGAAAAAGGCCACCTTTGGGACGATCGAGGCCGTAAAGGCGGTGAGTGATCTGTACTGTCCAGTTGGCGGCGAGATCGTTGCGGTCAACGAATCCCTAGACGATGACCCGTCGCTCATAAACGGCGATCCCTACGGTGCTGGTTGGATGATTCGGCTGCGGGTGGGTGACGAGGCCACGATCGACGCTCTTATGGACTCGGCGGCCTATCAGGTTTTGGTTGGCGAGTAGCTACTGGCATGTCCCCTGACATCGACTCGGAGAGTCGGTTCACGAGCCGTCACATCGGGCCACGGCCTCACGACATCGAGCGGATGCTGGCGTCCATGGGTCTCGGCAGCGTTGACGAACTCGTCGCTCAGACCATTCCCGAGTCCATCCGGCTCAAGACCGACCTGAACCTTCCAGAGGCGTCTACCGAGCAGGCACTCCTCGGGCAACTCGAGGAGATCGGCGCCCTCAATCGGGTGTTTCGGTCGTATATCGGGATGGGGTACCATGATACGATCGTTCCCGGCGTCATCCTGAGGAACGTCCTCGAAAATCCAGGCTGGTATACGCAGTACACGCCTTACCAGGCCGAGATTTCACAGGGACGACTCGAGGCACTCCTGAACTTCCAGACCATGGTGATCGACCTCACGGGGATGGAGATTGCCAACGCCTCGCTTCTGGACGAGGGCACGGCGGCGGCTGAGGCGATGGCCATGCTCTTCGACGATGTGAAGGATGAGGCCCGTAGGATATTCTTCGTGTCTGAGGTGTGTCACCCACAGACGATCGAGGTGGTTCGGGGCCGGGCTGAGCCATTGGGCATCAAGGTCATGGTCGGTGCACACGACAACCTCGATCTCAAGACCTTCGGGGATGAACTCTTCGGAGGCCTGGTCCAGTATCCGGCGAGCGACGGCGCGCTTCACGACTACGGCGCGTTCTGTACCCTCTTCCATGAATGGGGTGCGGGGGTGGTCATGGCCGCGGATCTCATGGCGCTGACCCTCCTCACTCCTCCTGGGGAGTTCGGCGCCGATGTGGCCGTGGGGACCACCCAGCGATTCGGCGTTCCCATGGGGTTCGGTGGTCCCCACGCCGCTTATTTGGCGGCGAGGGAGAGGTTCAAGCGCAAGCTGCCGGGCCGCATCATCGGAGTGTCGGTGGACGCAGATGGAGATCCGGCGCTCCGGATGGCGCTCCAGACTCGCGAGCAGCACATACGACGGGAAAAGGCGACATCCAATATCTGTACCGCGCAGGTACTCTTGGCAATCATGGCCGGCATGTATGCCGTGTATCATGGGCCCGACGGTTTGCGCACCATCGCGAAGAGGGTCCATCAGTTGACCGCGACCCTGGCGCATGGAATACGAGAGCTCGGCCATACGATCGTCCATGATCGCTTCTTTGATACGATCCAGGTGGTGCCTTCGGAGATGTCGGGAGACGACGTATTGAGGCGCGCGTTGGATATGGAGATCAATCTCCGTGACTTCGGGGACGGGACGGTCGGCATCGCCCTCGACGAGACGACACGGCTGGAGGACATCAACGATCTCTTCGCGGTGTTCAGCCATGGTGGCCCGCGGGGAGGCGGTGTGAAGCTCAGCGCGGAGAAGGTGTCCGAGGCAGCGTCGTCCGCCATCCCTGAGCATCTGATCCGCACATCCGCGATTCTCGAACACCCGGTCTTCCACCGGTATCACTCCGAGACCGAGATGCTCCGGTATTTGCACCGCTTGGAGAGTCGAGATCTGTCACTCAACACGAGCATGATCTCACTAGGATCCTGTACGATGAAGCTCAACGCGACCACCGAGATGGTGCCCGTGACATGGAGGGCGTTTGCAGGACTCCACCCGTTTGCACCCCCTGACCAAACCGAGGGATATCGGCGGATCTTCTCGGATCTGGAGGCGTGGTTGGCAGAGATCAGTGGGTTCGAGGCGACGTCCCTCCAGCCGAACTCCGGTGCCCAGGGGGAGTATGCCGGATTACGGATGATCCGGGCATTTCATGAGAGCCGGGGGGAGGCTCACCGGAGCGTCTGCCTGATCCCTTCGTCGGCGCATGGAACCAATCCGGCCAGCGCCGTGATGGCTGGCATGAGTGTCGTAGTCGTCCCGTGTGATGAATCCGGTAACATCGATATGGATGAGCTCACCGCAAAAGCTGAGGAGCATGCTGCCGAGCTTGCCGCCTTCATGGTCACGTATCCGTCGACCCACGGCGTGTTCGAGCCCCGAATCCGCGAGATGTGCGACATCGTGCACGCCCATGGGGGGCGTGTCTACCTCGACGGTGCGAACCTGAACGCGCAGGTGGGTTTGTGCCGGCCAGGTGATTACGGTGCCGACGTCTGTCACATCAATCTCCACAAGACATTCGCGATCCCGCATGGTGGCGGAGGGCCTGGGATGGGCCCGATCTGTGTCACCTCCGAGTTGGCGCCGTTCCTCCCCGGGCATCCCGAAGTGATGACAGGTGGTGAGAACGGTATCCGGGCCGTGTCGGCGGCTCCTTGGGGGAGCGGCAGCATCCTTCTGGTCTCTTGGGCGTATATTGCGCTTCTCGGAAGGGAGGGCGTCCGAAGCGCCACGGAAACGGCGATCCTCAACGCCAACTACATGGCGGACCGGCTCGGGGAACGGTTTGACGTGCTTTATCGGGGGGAGCATGGCCGAGTGGCGCACGAGTTCATTGTGGACCTTCGTCCATTCAGGAAAACGAGTGGGATCACGGACGAGGATGTCGCCAAACGGATGATGGACTACGGATTCCATGCGCCCACCATGTCGTTCCCGGTGGTGGGAACCGTCATGGTCGAGCCTACGGAGAGCGAATCCAAGTACGAGTTGGACCGATTCTGCGACGCGCTGTTCGCGATTCGAGATGAGATCGAAGAAGTCGCGTCGGGTGAGGCCGACCCGGAGGACAATGTGCTCAAGAATGCTCCGCATACGGCGGCCATGCTCATAACGGAGGTGTGGGAGCACTGCTACTCGCGCGAGCGGGCGGCCTATCCGGTCCCCTGGACCCGAGAACATAAGTATTGGCCCCCGGTTCGACGGGTGAACAATGCCCATGGAGATCGCAATCTGGTGTGTACGTGTCCGCCGGTGGAAGCTTATGCTGGGGAAGCCGCCACCAGCGACTGAGTCTGCGGTACCCCGATCCGCATGGAGCGCGATTCCACGATTCGCAGAGAAAGGGACTGCCGCGAGCGTCTGAGGGTCATTCACCTCCTAGGTTCAAGGGGTCGTCGCAACAGTACCGTGTTGAAGGGTTTTCATAAGCCCCCGTTTTGCTGGACACTAGGCTGGTGAGAGCGACGGGGTCCAGAAAGAAAGAAGTGGGTTCTTGATGTCCCCAACCCGAGGGAGTCAGAAGCGACCGAAGGTCGTTGAAGGCTGTAGATACGGGAGCGGTAGAGCATTTCAACGCAAGGTTGAGGTCTGGTTCTTTGATGATAACAGATCTTCCAAGGTTTCCGCCGGAGTTCTCCAACCGAGGGTCTTGCGGGGGCGACTGTTGAGAGCGGCTGCGACGGCGGCGAGGTCGTCAGCGGTATGTCTGCTGAGGTCAGTGCCCTTTGGGAAGTACTGTCTCAACAGGCCGTTGGTGTTTTCGTTCGTGCCGCGCTGCCACGGGCTCTGCGGGTCGCAGAAGTAGACGGCCAGGCCAGTGTCGATGCGCAGCCGTGCGTGCTGAGCCATCTCTGCTCCCTGGTCCCATGTCAGAGACCGGCGGAGTTGCTCGGGCAGGGTCGTGATCGACGAAGCGATCGCGTCCCGGACGGCTTCGGCACCGTGTCCAGCCAACGCTGGACCGTTCTTGGTCCTGGGCTCGTCGTGTTTGTCAAGGCGGGGGAGGTGGAGCAGCGTCGTGAACCTGGAGGTCCGCTCGACCAGCGTTCCGATCGCCGAACTGCCCAGCCCCAAGATCAGGTCGCCTTCCCAGTGCCCGGGAACGGCGCGGTCGTCTGCCTCGGCCGGCCGCTCGCTGAGCATGATCTCGGGGTGAACGAACGCCTTGCCCCGTCTGCGGGTGCGTGCTCGAGGCACCCGTAGCGCGCGTCCCGTCCGAAGGCACGCTGTCAGCTCCCGTCGCAGCGCACCGCGGCCCTGAACGTAAAGCGCCTGGTAGATGGCTTCGTGCGATATACGCATGGACTCATCGCCGGGGAAGTCGACCCGTAGCCTGTTGGCGATCTGCTCGGGACTCCACGAGACCGCCCACCGCCGGTCTTGTCGGCGACCGTGACGCCGTCCGATCCAGCGCACATCGGGGCCTGCCAGAGCGGCACCGTCCAGAGCTCGGATCACGCCTCCGAGGCGATCCTGTACATACTGCCTCAGTTCGCCGTTCGTAGCGAGCTTCGCAAGCTTTGGACGTTTCGCTCGCCGATCGGCGTGCCATTGAGCGGTCGTGGCCCGATACTCGAGGTTCCTTCCTCCTGTAGCTGCGTTCCGCCGCAGTTCTCGCGAGATCGTCGAGGGTGAGCGGCCCAACTGCCGGGCGATCTCGCGTACGCCACGACCACGGGCTCGAAGAACGGCGATCTCTTCTCGCTCAATGAACGTGAGATAGCGCCGCGACTGGGGACGAAGATTGAGGGGTGACATGCCACCACATTCGCGAAACCAGCGCGCCCCGACAGCGGGGGACACACCCGCCGCCACGGCGGCCTCCTCGCTCGACAGACCTCGAGCTACCTCTTCCCAGAACCTCTGCCGATGCTCGCGGCGTCCCACCGGCGGACGGCCTGGTGAACGCATCCGTCGACGTAGAACTCGATCCGCTCCTCGGCGCCTGATTGCCTCCATCGCAACTCCTCCTCGAGGTGTTGCGACGACCCCTTGAATTCACCCAGGACACGAAGAGGGGTATGATATGGCAACGCTCGACTACTACGGTCACTCGACGTTTGGCCTTACGACGGACGACGGGACCCGAGTGATCATCGACCCATTCTTCGGGGACAATCCCTGGACGGAGGTGAGCCCGTCAGACGTCGAGGCCGATTTCATCTTCTGTACACAGGGACACTTCGACCATTTCATGGACGCAATCGCCATCGCCAAGAACACCGGTGCAACCTTTGTCGGGGCGCTCGAGCTCGTCGAGTATGTCCAAAGCCAGGAAGTGGAGAACGCTCATCCGATGCACATCGGGGGTGGTTGGGATTTTCCGTTTGGGCGCGTGAAGATGACCGTCGCTCCAGACGGTGGCGGGGTCTACGGCGAAGGCGCCGAGGGCTACACTACCGACGCTGCGGGGCTGCTCTTCGACCTCGGTCCGGGGAAGCGGCTGTACCATGCGGGTGATACCGCCCTCACGATGGACATGCAGCTCTTGAAGGGAAAGGTCGACGTGGCCTTACTCCCCATGGGGGACAACTTCACCATGGGCCCTGAGGATGCGGTGACCGCGATCGAGTTCATCGAGCCCGCCGTGGTGATCCCGATCCACTACAACACGTGGCCTTTCATCGAGCAGGATGTCGAGGCTTTTCGCTCCCTGGTTGGCGACCGCGCACGAGTCGAGATCGTCGAGCCCGGAACTGGATCGTACGAGTTTTGACGGTCGCCTCAGGTTTCGCGCCGCCAGGCTCTATGCGACGCAACCAGAATCGTGGCGGCCCAGGGCGGAGCGCGCTCGATAGCCAGGCACTCAGGTGGAGGATTCTTGTCGACCCGCCCTCTTCCGGTCCGCACAACATGGCCGTGGATCACGCGCTTGCAGCCTGTTCTAGTCCGGGCGAGGCGGTAGCTCGTATTTACCGGTGGAGTTGCCCCACCGTCTCCTTTGGCCGCAATGAGCCTGCCCGTGACCGCTACGATCGGGCTGCAGGTCACAGCGCCGCCATCGAGTTCGTACGTAGGCCGACGGGTGGGCGGGCCGTGTTACACGACCGGGATCTCACATATGCCGTCGTCCTTCCGTGCCCGACGACGGGGGGTCTCAGGGAGACGTACGGGCTGATCCATCGGGGGTTGGTAGAAGCCCTGTGTTCCTTGGGAGTTCCAGCGGCGATGGCCGAGGGCCGCGGCTTGCCCGCCGCTCCGGATTCTGGGCCGTGTTTTGATGAACCGGCCCCCGGCGAAGTCACCGTGGCGGGAAGAAAACTCGTCGGAAGCGCGCAGGCTCGGCTCGAGGGGGCGTTACTCCAGCATGGTTCGCTGCTCATCGGTCCGGGCCAGGAGCGGCTACTCGCACTGGGTTCGGCTTTGGGTTCGACATCTCCGGGCTCGCGGATGGGCGGGCACGGCGCAGTGCCCGAGAACGACGGGCGTGTTCAGGCGCCAATCTCCCTCGAGGAAGTCTTGGGCCAAGCCCCGCCTTGGTCCGATCTTGTGCAGGCAGTCATCTTGGGTTTGAGGGGTGTGACAGGGGGCGACTGGCATCGGGGCGAACTCACGGAGTCCGAGCGGGTCAAATCCATAACACTCACTGAGCGGTACGCCTCAGCAGAGTGGACGTGGCGCAGGTAGGCGTGGTGCGGTATAGAGTGGTGCGGGCCTTCTAGCAGAGGAGACGAACATGAGGGGTGTTTGGTTGGCGAGGTCGATCCTGGCGGTTGGGGTGGTGGCGGTGGTGGCGGGAGCATGTGGGGGTGGCGAAGGTGGGGCCTCCCGTGAAGCTGGACACTGGATGCTGGAAGCCTCGTTGTCCGAGGCCGGGGCGGGCATCCCGTTTTGTGAGGACGTCACGGCTCGCATCTCGGCGTTCATGTCTCAGTTCGAGGGGCTGATGCCTCGGTCTGAGCTCTATGGCGGCACGGCGGTCGTGGGTAGCATCGGCGAGATCCCCAACGGGATGAACGGTCATATCTCTCAGGACTACAACGCGTCACAACACCAGAGCTTCGTCAACCTCATGACCCTGGTGCAGTACGACGAAAATCTGGATCCGATGCCCTATCTAGCCGAATCGTGGGAGGTGTCGGACGACAACACCGAGATCACGTTTCACATCCGAGACGACGTTTATTGGCACGACGGTGAGCTGACGGATGCATACGATGTGGCGTATACGTTCGAGCGTGCCATCGATCCCGAGACGGCGTTTCCCAACGCGGCGTTCTGGACCCACTACGATCAGGGGCCCGACGGCGTGGAGGTGGTCGACTCCTTCACGGTGAAGTTTCGGATGCAGCCCCATGCGGACTTCATCGACCCCTGGCGGGCCACGACGATCATGCCCGAACATCTGCTCGGGGACGTAGCCGCCACGATGTTGAGTCAGCATCCTTACGGGACTGTCTGCCCGGTGGGTAATGGACCGTTCATATTCGTGGAGCACCGCCAGGACGCGAGCTGGACGTTCCAAGCGAACCCTGCTTTTTCGGATGGCCTCGGCGGTCGCCCCTACCTCGATCGTTACATCTACCGAAGCATCACCGAGCAAACGACGCTCCTCACCGAGTTGTTGACCGGGCGGTTGGACGTTTACCTCGCCCCCACGCCCGATCAGGCCCAAGCCATCGTTGATTCAGATGCCGTGGGGCTCATGCGGTCTGTGTTCCGGCAATTCGATTTCGTTGGGTGGAACGCCCGCCGCCCACAGCTCGCCGACAAGAGGGTGCGGCAAGCGCTCACGAGAGGTACGAACCGGCAGGAGATCGTGGACGCTCTGTTGCAGGGTTACGGGACCGTGGCGAACGGGAGTGTACCCCCATTCCATTGGGCACACGACCCCTCCGTAGGCAGGGAGGCCATGGCGTACGATCAGGATGCCGCCAGGGTTTTGCTCGATGCCGCGGGTTGGGTGGATCGGGATGGAGACGGCGTTCGTGAGAATGGCGACGGGGATCGGCTTTCCATCTCGATCAAGTACAATGATGGGAACGGCATCCGGCAGGGTATCGCGGAGATCATGCAGGCGCAGCTGGCCGAAATCGGCGTCGAGGTCGCGCCGACCGTGGTCGAATGGGGTACCCTACTGAGCCAGATCAGCGACCCGACGTTTCGTGACTTCGATGGTGTGGTCATGGGTTGGGTGGTCGAGTACAAATTGGATGACACCGACCTCTTCCACAGCCGGAACTTCTCCGGGACCTTCGCTTTTTCCGGCACTCTTCGCCCAGATATCGACAGCCTCCTGGATCAGTTGCCCCTGGTCGTCGACCGGGCGGATGCGAGGCCGCTGTGGAAGCAATACCAAGAGCTTCTGGTAGACGAGCAGCCTTATACTTTTTTCTACTTTCCGGACCGGCTCGACGGCGTGAGCAATCGGCTCCGCGGCGTGGAGATGGACTCCCGCGGCGAATGGCTGAACATCAAGGATTGGTGGGTTCCTGCCGACCAGCGATGACGAACGCGAACTCCGGACCCATGAAGGCCGGGGCGTAGGAATCGGGCCGTGACAACATTCATTGTGCGGCGGCTCCTCGGCGCCATTCCCCTCGTCCTTGGCATCGCCACGATCATCTTCTTCGTGGTGAACCTCGCCCCGGGCGACCCCGCGCTGAGGTTCATGAACCCCAACATGTCGCAGGAGGCCATCGAGCAGATCCGGGTCAACCTCGGCCTCGATCGGCCCATTCATATTCGTTACGTACGATGGCTCGGGGCGCTTGGCCAAGGGGACCTCGGGGTTTCGTTCTCGCATAGTCGACCGGTTCTGGACGTCATCAGGGAACTTCTGCCCAACACGCTGCTCCTCTCTGTGAGTGCCATCGGAGTCGCGTTTGTCCTCGGGATTTTGCTCGGCATCGTGCAGGCCGTGCGCCAGTACTCCCTGCTGGATTCTGTCGCCTCGATCGTGGGCCTCTTCTTCTACTCCATGCCGTCTTTTTGGCTGGCGCTGATGATGGTACTCGTGTTCAGTCTTTTCGCCTTTGAGTTGCAATGGCCGATCCAGTTCCCAGGTACAGACATCCAGAGCGTCGACTACGCCTTCCTCAGTCCCCTGGAGAAGGTCCAAGACCGGCTCTTGCACCTGACGCTTCCGGCAACGTCTTTGGCTCTCGTGTTGGCCGCCGGGATCGCTCGTTATACGCGAGGAAGTATGCTGGAGGTCATCCGCCAGGACTTCGTCCGTACCGCGCGTGCCAAGGGGTTGTCGGAGCCGGTCGTGATTTTCAAGCACGCCCTCCGGAATGGCCTGATTCCGGTGATCACACTGCTCGGTCTCTACCTCCCCTTCCTGTTCAGCGGCACCGTCTTCATCGAGTCGGTTTTTTCATGGCCGGGGATGGGTAAGCTCGTGGTAGACGCCATTACGGAGCGTGACTATCCGGTGATCATGGGTGGCAGCCTGGTCTTCGCCAATATGGTCGTGGTGGGCAACCTCGTTTCGGACGTGCTCTACGCCGTGGTGGATCCGCGGATTCGATATGACTGACGCGTCTCTCTCCGCTGTTCTCCCCGGGTTTCCGCAGATGTTGAAAGGCCGGTGGGGTGTAGGCGGCATGAGTCTAACGGTATGGATTGGACTTCTCGGCGTGCTCCTGACTCGGTGGGCCCGGTTCGCCGCCGGCTGGGGTGGGCCAATTGATCACCAGATTGCGTCGCTGACGGTCGTGGCCGGCCTACTCGGCGCATGGGGATGGTCCATGTTCGACGTGACGCGCCCCGCCGAGATGGAGCGCAGCGGCATAGGTCAATGGAGTCTCGCCGCGCGAGCGTTCAAGAAAAACCGCGTCGCCGTGATCGGTGTGATGGTCGTCGTGTGGATCTACCTGATCGCCTTGATTACACCCTTGATCGCTCCGCACGACCCGGCTACGCAGGCTTCGCTGTTGACGGCCCGATTGGTGGCTCCCGGTGGTGAGTTCCCTCTCGGGACGGACCACCTGTCTCGAGACGTCTTCTCGCGCATCATGTATGGCGCACGGATCTCCCTCTCGATCGGTTTCGTTGCGGTGGGGATCAGCGTCACGATCGGCACTCTGCTGGGGGCCGTGTCCGGCTATTTGGGCGGTTGGGTCGATGCGGTGGTGATGCGCTTCGTAGACATGGTGATCTCCTTTCCGCGTCTGGTGCTTCTCATCGCCATCGTCGCGCTATTCGAATCGAACTCGATCTTCCTCATCATGGCCGTCCTTGGTTTGACGCAGTGGCCCGGCACGGCTCGAATCGTTCGTGGCGAAGTCCTCAGTCTACGAGAGCGGGAATTCATCGAGGCGGCCCGGGCTCTCGGGTTCAGTCGTAGGCGCATCATCCTCCGGCATGTGATCCCCAACGCACTGGCTCCGGTCATAGTCACTGCCACGCTCGGCGTGGGAAACGTCATCGTGCTGGAGGCCGGTCTTTCTTTCCTCGGTCTCGGTCTTCAACCTCCCACACCTTCATGGGGGTCCATGGTATCGGACGGTCGTGGCTATCTGCTCGACGCTTGGTGGATATCCACATTCTCGGGCCTGGCGATCGTGCTCACCGTGGTGGCGTTCAACCTGGTCGGGGATGGGCTGAGAGACGCTCTCGACCCACGTTTGAGGACCTGATGCCTCTTCTCGAGGTGACGGATCTCCGTACGTACTTCACGACTGACGCAGGCGTGGCGCGGGCGGTCGACGGCGTGTCCCTCCAGCTCGAAACGGGAGAGACGTTAGGGATCGTTGGAGAGTCGGGATGCGGCAAAACCGTGACGGCGCTGTCGGTCTTGGGGCTGATCCCTTCGCCGCCCGGCGAGATTGTGGCGGGCAGTTCCATCCGCTTCAACGACGAGGAACTGCTGGAGGTAAAGCCTGCTCGGCTCCGCGAGATTCGCGGCAATGCGATCTCGATGATCTTCCAGGAGCCGATGACTTCACTGAATCCGGTCCTCACCGTGGGGCACCAGATCGAGGAGGTGCTCAGGCTGCACCGTGGTTTGAGCAAGCGGGATGCTCGCGCGACGGGAGTGGCCCTTCTCGCGGAGGTCGGGATCCCGGAACCCGATGAGCGCTTCGACGCATATCCGCATCAGATGTCGGGTGGAATGCTCCAGCGGGTCATGATCGCCATCGCTCTTTCGTGTGAGCCGCGTTTATTGATCGCCGATGAGCCGACGACGGCGCTCGACGTGACGATTCAGGCGCAGATTCTGGATTTGCTCGTGAGCTTGCAGCGTAAACATGGAATGGCTCTCCTCCTCATTACGCACGACCTCGGGGTCATCGCGGAGGTGTGCGATCGGGTGGTGGTCATGTACGGTGGCCAGATCGTGGAGACAGGGACGACAGAGGAGATCCTGACCCGCCCCGAGCATCCTTACTCGCAGGGGTTGCTGGCTTCTCTTCCCGGGATCGGGGACCGTGACGTCCGCCTGAACCCCATTCCGGGCACCGTGCCGAGTGCGGTGGATTGGCCGGAGGGATGTCGATTTCGGGACCGCTGTTCCTTTGCATGGGAGCGTTGCGCGGAGTTTACACCGGATCTGTTGCCTGTGGGCGCAGGTTCGAGCCGGTCGGCGAGGTGTTGGCTTGTCGATCCGGATGATTCCTCGAGCGGGCCGGCTGGAGAGCCGACGTGACCTCAGCCGTCGACGTAACGTCCAATGTGGAGGGGAACGGCGCGTTCGACGCCGATGTGCTTCTCGACGTTCAGGACCTGAGGAAGTATTTCCCCGTCCATCGCGGCGTTCTGGGCCGAAGTGTGGCTCAGGTCAGGGCGGTGGATGGCGTGAGCTTCCGGCTCCAACGTGGGGAGACATTGGGACTTGTTGGAGAGTCGGGTTGCGGAAAGTCCACCACCGGACGAGCCATCCTCCGTCTCATCGAGCCGACGAGCGGCCGCCTGTTCTTTGACGGGCAGGACCTCGAGGAGTTCGATCGTGCCCAGTTCAGAGAATTTCGTCGACGCGCCCAGATCGTCTTCCAGGACCCCTTCGGGTCGCTCAATCCGCGAATGACCGTCGGCAGTATGCTCACGGAGGTCCTGAAGGTGCACGGGTTGGGTGAGACCCGTGGGGATCGGTTGGCCCGCTTAAGTGAGCTACTCGAGATGGTTGGCCTACACGCGGAGCATGCCGGCCGTTATCCCCACGAGTTCAGTGGTGGCCAGAGGCAGCGCATCGGTATCGCCCGCGCCCTGGCCGTTGACCCGGAGTTCATCGTCTGCGATGAGCCGGTCTCGGCTCTCGACGTGTCCGTCCAGGCCCAGGTGATCAATCTTCTCCGGGATCTCCAGAAGGAACTCGGCCTCACGTACCTCTTCATCGCTCACGACCTGGCCGTCATTGAGTATATGAGTGATCGCGTGGCGGTCATGTATCTTGGCAAGATCGTCGAGATGGCTGCGGCCCAGGAGCTGTACAGGAACCCACGGCATCCGTATACCCGGGCACTCCTTTCGGCGGCTCCACGACGGGATCCGAAGGCGGTACCGACCGGTGAGCGTATCAGACTTTCCGGAGATGTGCCGAGTCCGATCCGGCCACCCGAGGGCTGTCCGTTCTACGCCCGATGCCCCCACCCCGGGAAGGATGAGGAGTGCCGGATGGTCGTCCCTGTCCTGGAGGAAAAGGCGCCGGGTCACCTAGCCGCGTGTTGCAAGCATCCGATGGCGGCGGGCGGGGCTTGACAGGGTTGTCGGGCACCGGCAGCTTCGGATTTCTGAAAATCAAGATCTGTCGTCCTCACGGGGCGGCCCCGCAACGCTAATAGAACTTTTTGCTGGAGGTCCTTTTGGTCGGTCTAATGCGTGTCTACAGTGCGCTGTCGCAGATCCCCGGGGTGGATGTACCGGAGGAGACGTTTGGGGAGGTGGTTACCGGGCTTTGGGACGACATGGGATTCATGCGCTGGCCCTTACTCGTTTGCGTAATCGTCGGCATAATCGTCATCATCTGGAAGTTCTTCGACCTCTTCACCAAGTCGTCCAGGACAAAGAAGATTCTGGGTGAGGTCGACGGGCTTCTCGAGGACCACCGGATCGATGAGGCACTCGAGGCGACCCGGAACTCGGACGCTCCTGCCGCAAAGATTCTCTATGCCGGCCTGGACCGGCATGAGGAAGGCACGGAGCGCGTGATGAAGGCCATCGAGAACCAAGGTCTCATCGAGTTGAGCAAGCTGGAGAAGGGGCTGGTGGTTCTGGCTACGCTGACCAACGTGGCTCCGCTCTTCGGATTTCTCGGGACCGTGATCGGAATGATCATCGCCTTCCAATCCATCGAAGCGGCGGGCGAGGTCGAGGCCACGCTGGTTGCCGGTGGGATCAAGGTGGCGTTGCTCACGACTGCCACGGGACTCGTCATCGCAATTCCGGTGAGCGTTTCGCACAACTATTTCGTGGCGCGCATCGACAGCTTGGTCATCGACATGGAGGAGTCGGCTCAGAAGATGATCGACATGCTCCACGCCATGGAGGCGGACCGCGCTCGGTAAGAGGACTCGCAGGCACGAGGGGAGGGGCCGCCCGAAAGGGCGGCCCCTTTTTCTATCCCCCGCGCTTGCCACGATCCCCACTCAAGCGACCGACCACTGGGTCTCTGATAGGAGCGTTGGGTCAGTGGTATTATTGGGCGTCGGTAGTATTATTATCCGTAGTATCATTTGATGTTCGCCTCCTTGAAGCATCTGTTTCCGGACTTCCTTCGCGTTGGGTATTGCTGTTCAGTGAAAATCCTTGGGCCGATCTTCGTTTTCTTGACGATGTGGGCGGGCGTTCCCACGGCTCCGTTTTTTCCGGACTCCCGGCTTGCCGTCGACGCGGACCCTTCCTCCGAAGAGGGACGGTATGCCGCGATCCGATCCTCGGCCGCAACACCCGGCCGGGCCGATTCCCCTGATCAAACGGTCGACTCAGCCCGAGCCGAGTTCGAAGCGGGAAGGTATTGGCACGCTAGTCAGATGTTGAGAGAGCATGGAACTGAGGGAGCCGTTTTGACGCCCTCGGAGGTACTCCTGCTTGCTCGTGCCGATGTGGGCTGGAAAAATTGGGGCGGTGTGCTTACGGGATTGGAAGGGGCCGACTGGCTCGATGAGATCGGAGGTGGTGAGGGCAGCCTGCTGGTGGCGCGGGCGCTCGAGGCGGCGGAGCGGTGGGATGAGGCGGCTCAACAATACGCACACTTCCGGTCGACCGGAGCGATCGCGAGGGAGACTCCGTGGGCGGCTTCCCGGGAGGCACAGGTCGCGGCGCGGGCCGGCCTTTGGGAGCCGATGCTTTCTGCTTTGGAGGCGGCAGGCCGACGCTCGCCAGAGTTGTCGGAATGGACGGTGTTAAAGTTGGCCCGCAACTCGCTTGAGCGAGGAGACGCGGAACAGGCGTTGCGGATTCTTCCCATGATCAGAGGGGACTCCCTCATCGCCGAGTTGGCGTGGAATCTCGAAGCTCGTGCCTGGCTGATGGCCGGAGACACGGCCCGTGCTCTGGAGCACTATGCCGAGCTTGTCGAGGGGGATCTAAGGGCCGCGCAACGTGGTGAGGCGCTGGAAGTCATCGGTGCTTTGGCGGAGGTTGCCGGAGATATGGGGGCGGCCCGCGTGGCGTACGAGGCGTCCTTGGACGCTTACGCTCAGGGAGCGAGCGGTGCCAAGGCGGCGTGGGGGGTTCTACGGATTGGTACGGTGAACGCGGCGCAGGCTCTCCGCTCGGCTAGGGTCCTGGACCAGGTCAGGGAGAATCACCAGGCCCTTCTAGCCTACGAGCGGCACTTGGCAGCGTTGCCGGAGGCAGTCCAGCCCGAGCCCGCCGTGCTGTTGGCTCGTGCGCGGCTGCTTTCTGCGGTCGGCACGCATGAGGCGGCGGTGGTGGAATTCAGGGAGCTAGTTGAGACCGACGACCCTGTTTTCGAGCTCCGCGTTCTCGATGAGTGGCTCGCCGCTCGGAGCCGCCAGGGCCGACGAGCTGCGGTGCGAACGATCGAAGGATGGATCATCGATCGGTTCCCAGAGAGCCGTCAAGCGGTTGATATCGTCGTCTCGAGGGCCAACTCTGCCTGGACGCGGGGCACATACGGGGAGGCGGCCACTGGTTTCGAGCGGGCGATCGCGATGGAGTCGTCGCACGCCTCGGCCGGTCTAGCCCGAATGCGACTCGGTCAAATCCGTCTTCAACAAAACGATGAAGAAGCGGCGGCCCAGGTGTTCGGGAGCTACCTCGAGGAATTTCCGAACGGGCGGCGTTGGGCCGAGGCAACCTATTGGGCGGCTCGGAGTCTACGGGCTCTCGGCCGCGACGAGGACGCCCGAGAGTATCTGAGTGAGATACGAGACCGAGACGTCCTGTCCTACTACGGTGTGCTGGTATTCGAACTCCTCGAGGAGCCTTTTCTCCCCGAGGTGCCCGCGGGGCCCGTCTCGGCGCCGCGAATCTGGCTCCAAAGTGAATTGAGGACGCTCGACCTGCTCGTGGCGGCGGGTCTCGACGCGGGAGTGGACACCCACATCGGTCGGCTTATCTCGCGAGCCGAAGGATCGGTTCCGGAGAGTCTGGATTTGGCCGACGCCCTGATTGAGCGGGGCTTCACCATCGAGGGAATCCGGCTTGGGCAGGCTCTGATACGCAGCGGGGCCCCGCGGACCAAGCGCCTACTTCGCGTGGTGTATCCGTTTCCCTATCGGGAGCTTGTTACTCGGGAGGCGCATGAGCGCGACCTCGATCCGATTCTGCTGGCCGCTCTGATTCGACAGGAGTCGGCATTCACGCCGGCGATTCATTCGCCGGCGGGAGCCATCGGCCTCATGCAGGTGATGCCGGCGACAGGGCGGGATCTCGCTCGAAGTCAGGGGCTCCGGGGGTTCACGACTTCGAGTCTCGAAACCGCCGAAATCAACCTCCATTTAGGAACGAGGTTCTTGCTCGATATGGAGCAAAGATACGCCGACGGGAAGCTGCCGCTCGTGCTGTCCGCGTACAATGCCGGCCCCACCCGAGCACGCCGTTGGAGACAGCTTCCCGAGTTCGAGGATCCCCTTCGGTTTACGGAGCGTATTCCCTTCGCCGAGACCCGGGGATACGTGAAAAATATCACGCGCAACATCGGGCTCTACCAGTTTCTTTACGGAGACGATTAGCCTTTTGGGGCCTTTTTGACGAATTTCTTGACGGCTACTGGGTCGCGCCCATAACCTAGGGGCGGGTCGCCAGGCCCAGTCATGCCCCCGGGCGGACGTAGCGCCCCCGGGCGGGTGCCGTAGGCGCCGTAGGCGTGACGAACCTGTTCATGCCGCACAAGGAGTAGGCCGCATGTCCAAAGGGACCGTCAAATGGTTCAATGATTCCAGAGGGTATGGGTTCATCGCTCGACCGGAAGGCGATGATCTGTTTGTCCACTTTTCAGCCATTATTACGGAGGGTTTTCGAACTCTGACCGAGGGCGAGGAAGTGGAGTTCGAGTTGGCGGAGACCGAGAACGGATATCAGGCTGCGAATATAGTTAGGGCCTGATACCGCCGCGACCGATGAAGACGCTCCGGGGATGAGGACATCCGCGGGGCGTTTTTTTTAGGCGGCCCATGGACCAAGAAGGCTGTTGAAGGAATATGGACGTCCCACCGAAGAACGCGCCCCGTCTCTTCCTCATCGATGCCTACGCCCTGATCTACCGGGCGTTCTTCGCCTTTATCAACCGCCCCCTCACTAACTCAAAAGGGGAGAACACGTCCGCCCCTTTCGGGTTCGCGAACTTCCTGGTCGAGATCCGTGACAAGTATCAGCCCGACTATCTTGCCGTCGTCTTCGATGCGGGGAACAGTCACCGGGAGAAGGTCTACCCGGCGTACAAGGCCACCCGCGACAAGATGCCCGATGAGCTCAGGGCCAGTCTGCCGCGTGTGCGCGAGCTCGTGGCGGGGTTCAATGACGCCCTCGTCGAATTGGATGGGTACGAGGCGGATGATGTGATCGGGACTCTCGCGATCAAGGCGAGAGACGCAGGACTCGAGGCCGTGATCGTTTCCGGCGACAAGGATCTCTACCAGCTCGTGGGACCCGGCATCCACCTCTTGAATCCTGGGCGCGGCGGACGCACGGGTGTGGCGGCCGAGTGGGTGGACGAGCGGAATGCCCACGAGAAATTCGGTATTCCGGCGACCAAGGTAGTCGACTACTTGGCTCTGATCGGCGACTCCTCCGACAACATTCCCGGAGCCCGGGGCGTTGGTCCGAAGACGGCCCTCAAGCTTCTCGATGAGTACGAGAGCGTCGACGAGATTCTCGAGAACGCCAACGAGATTTCTGCGAAGCGTGTACGGGAGTCACTCACGGAGAATGCAGATGAGGTCCGCCTCTCCAGGCAGCTGGTAACGATCATGACCGATCTCGACGTCGAGTTGGACCTCGAGGCGTTACGAGTACGGGAGCCTGATCGCCCTAGGCTACACCGGTTCTTTTCAGAGATGGAATTCCGCCGCCTCATAGAGCGCTTCGCGCCGGGGCATGATCCAGCCTCTGCGGATCCGGCCTCTGTGGATCCGGCTTCTGGAGGGGCGGTTGCGGGTGATGCCGATCCTGATTCGACTCCCGGAGATGACACCGCCCCGACGACATCCGCGGCTGTGGGCGGACCTCCTCCGGTCCATTGCCACCTGGTCACCGATCCGCACGATGTCGGGGCTTTGGTCGGCCGGGCCCGTGAGCTGGGCCGGGTGGCCCTGGGGGTGCACAACACTTTCCTCGATCCACATCGGGCCGGGCTGGTCGGCCTTGCACTGGCGGTGGATGTGGACGAGGCCTTCTATCTCTCTTTTGGTCATGTACCGCCGGGTGAACCGACATTGGCGTTCGAATCGCCCGGGATCGGCAATCTTCCTGAATTGCGCACCGGCGCTCTCGCCGCCCTAGTGGATCTCCTGGAGGATCCGGGCGTCGAGAAGGTAGGCGCTGACCTGAAGGCCTTGGCGCTGTCTCTGGCCCGGGAGGGTGTGTGCTTGAGAGGGATGACCTTCGACGTGACGATCGCGTCCTACGTTCTCGACCCCGGCCGGCGGAAGCACGACCTCGAGGCGCTCTGCCAGGACTTCCTCGATTTTTCTTTGACGCCCTACAACGATGTGATTGGGACCGGCCAAAAGAGAATCAGCTTTTCGGAGGTCGAGCAGGAGAAAGCGCGGGACTATGCGGGTCAGGGCGTCGATGCCGCACTCCGGCTGACTGAGCGCTTCACCGCAGAGCTCACAGGTCAAGGGCTTGACGGACTCTTCGCTGAGTTGGAGATGCCGCTCGTCCCGGTTCTGGTGAGGATGGAGCAGGAGGGCATACGCATCGATCCGGGGTTCTTCCAGGCGATGAGCGGGCGGCTGGAACGCGATCTGACGCTCATCCGGGACGAGATCTACAAGGTTGCCGGCGCGGAATTTAATCTCAACTCTACGCCTCAACTGCGTGAAGTCCTATTCGAGCAGCAGGGACTTCCCGTGATCAAGCGGACCAAGACGGGCCCTTCCACGGATTCGTCGGTCTTGGAGGAGCTCGCAGCGGAGGGGCACGAGATTCCGCGGCTCATGATGGAGTACCGGGAGCTGGAGAAGCTCCGGTCGACCTATGTGGATGCTCTGCCCCAGCTCGTGCTTCCACGAACGGGTAGGATCCATACCCGCTTCAATCAAACGGTGGCGGCCACCGGGCGGCTTTCGTCGAGTGATCCGAATCTCCAGAACATCCCGATACGTACCGAGTTGGGTCGGGAGATTCGCAAGGGATTCATTCCTGCCGACGGTTACCTCTTCTACAGGGCGGATTATTCCCAGGTCGAGTTGCGTATCCTGGCGCACTTTTCCGGGGATGAGCCTTTGGTGCGGGCGTTCAACGAGGGGATCGACGTCCATAAGCAGACCGCATCAGTCGTCTTCGACATTCCCCTCGACCGGGTGACGTCCGAGCAACGGGGCCAGGCGAAGACGATCAACTTCGCCACGTTGTATGGACAGGGTGCGTTTTCCCTCGCCCGACAGCTCGGCATTGGCCGGGACGAAGCGAAGGCGTTTATCGATCAGTACTTCGAGCGCTTCAGCGGTGTGAGGGCGTATCTGGACGGGCAAGTGGCCATCGCTCACGAGAAGGGATTCGTCGAGACTCTTATGGGGCGGCGGCGACACATCCCGGAGTTGCAAGCGAAAAACTGGAACGTTCGCCAATTCGGTGAACGAGTTGCCCAGAACACGCCCATTCAGGGCACGGCGGCGGACATGATCAAGAAGGCCATGCTTGACGTGTCCGGTGCATTGGCCGAGGCGGATACGGGCGCCCGTCTGCTCCTGCAGGTTCACGACGAACTGCTCTTCGAGGTTCCTAGTGGTGAAGAAGACGATCTCGCCGAGTTGGTGGTGTCACGGATGCAGGGTGCGATGGAACTCCGCGTTCCGCTGGTGGCCGAGGGAGGTGTGGGAAAGAACTGGTTCGAGACGAAACACTAACCTTCCCGCCCTTCCCTAACACGACAGGCCCGTTCGGCCATCCTCCGGCCCCACCCTGCCCTACACCTTCCATCGTCCCACTCAAGAGAGGCTGCCGTGGACCGAGCTCGACGGAGCCGGCCGACGGGCCGGCCGCGAACTTACGCGGGAGGATGAGATGAGCCGCACCATCAACAAGGTCATTCTCGTAGGTAACGTCGGACGCGATCCCGACGTTTACGAGACAAAGAAGGGAACCAAGGTCGTGCACCTGAGTCTGGCGACCAATCGTCCGCCGTTCGGAGACGAAGGGGAGCAACGGACCGACTGGCATCGGCTCACGCTTTGGGCCGGTTTGGCCCAGTTCACGGAAGAAAACGTGAAGAAGGGGGATCGGATCTACATCGAAGGACGGCTGGAGTACGATGCCTACGAACGGGAGGGTGTGAAGATTCCCACGGCGGACGTCAGCGTACGCGAGTTGGTGCTGCTCACCGCGCGGGAGGCGGAAGTCCAAGTAGCCGCCTGAGCCGGCCGAAGGGGCGGGGCCAGATTCACTATAGCCACTCCCAGAAGCGGCGCTGGACGGAAAAGACGAATTCCCAGTCCCCTCCGTCGTTCAGGCCCCGCCCTACGTCGAAGCGCAACAGATCCCAACCCAGCTTCAAGCCCAACCCGGCGGAGCTTTTCACTCCATCCGCGTCTTGGCGAGGCCAGCCGGGGTCGGGGAAGCTCGTGCGGGCCAAGCCCGTCACTCCTGCCGCAGCGAATATGTGAACCGTGAGCCAAGGAGCGAGTACAGCCTGGCTGGCCTCCGCTCGAAGGAGGGCCATCTGGGTACCGATGAACGAGCGAAAGGGGTAACCGGGTAGGGTATGCCGGCCGCCCAAGAGAAAAAGTGTCTGAACGGGAGTGTCCTCGGTGGAGATGCCGACGCGAAGCTCCGTTTCGAGAGTGGTGCCCCGCTCTTGGAATTCCCGTCGGAGCGTGGTGTCCCACCAGAGCGAGGCGTAGGGCTGTTCTTCCATTCGCCCGACCCTGCCGGTCGCCGAACTTTCGAACCCCCGGGCGGCGGTCCGTGCCCCAACCGTCACCTCGATGGCGCGGTCGTCTCCCTCGTCGACGGACAGCACTGGGCGGCTGGTCCCCGACTCGGCCGCTGGATTCCCACCGAGTCCATCGTCCACTACGTTCGTCCCGGAACGATGCCGTTCCCATACAGCGCCCACCTCGAGTGATCTTGGCGTTCCCAGGCCCCACCCGTAGCGAACGCCCGCCCCTGACGTGAAATATGGATCCGTGTAGTCGCGGTCGGTGAGCAGTCCACTCAGCGTGTTGACGGTCCGGCTCGCTCCAGGGAGTCTGCCGCCCGCGTTCCGAAACTCGTTCCACCACACACCCACGCTGAACCGCCTCGGCGTGGGACTCGATCTGAGGTCGATGGCAAGTTGACCATTCTCCCGCCCGAATGCGTAGCCGCCCCGCGTAAGAAGCCTCCAGGTCGGTCCCAGCCGAAAGGATGTGCCCGCTCCCACGAAGGAGCCCTCCGCACGGTTGTACCGGTACACGGATGAAATGAAGGGCACGTGGAGACGGGACGTGTTCAACCCGCTCAAGTACCGCTGTCCCACGACGTCCATCGCTTGCTCACGGATCGCTTCGATCTGTGGAGAAGGGTCCAAGCCTTCGACCGAGATTTGATCGTACAATCCTGACTCGAACGGAAAGTTCCTGCGTTCGGCCTCAGGAACCGAAGTGACCAACCCCCCGATGAAGAAGTTTCCCGGAAGTTCCGGGTTGAACCGGTAGTTCCGAATCTCGAAGCGGCCACGGATGACGCTGCCCCCCAGGAACTCGATGATCGGGAGCTCCCTCCTTAGTTCGATCTCCTGGTGATAGGGAAGCCAATACTTCCCGTCCCACACGGAGTTGTCCATGGAGATGCGGATGTAATCCAGGCTCCCATCGACGTACGAAGCGGGGGTAAAGGTGAAGCTCAGACGCACGATGGCCCCTGTCCGCCGCTGCAGGAACAGGCTCCCGATGACGCCCGGAGCCTGAGGGTCCTTCGGTCGAATCTCCAGCTCATAGACCCGGATGTCCGGGGCGGGGGCCGGAAGCGTCACGGTCAAAGAGTCCGTGAGGCGGTAGTCGTAGATCGAGTCGGCCCCTGGTGCGGCCGGATGAACCACAGCCTCGACTTCATCGCCATTGCCAAGGCGAATCAGATCGCCGAAGTCATCTTGCACGACCGTCAGATGGTCGAGGTGATAGCTGATGTTGGTGGGAAGCTCTTTCACATCGCGGCGGCCGACCAACCGCTGCTTGGTCTGGCGCGGTGCCTTCCAAGAGACCTCGAGGGCCACCTGGTCGGTCTTGATCAGCATGCGTTCGTCGCTGTCGGTGCGATCGAGGAAGAAGTACACATAGCCGCGCGCGTCGGCCTGGTAGGCCTGAAAGGTCGAGTCGATCGCGGTGGCCTGACGGAGGCTTCGGGCTTGCCCCACGAGTTCGAGCGCTCTCTCACCGTTCCACGCGGACTGGGGCTCCTGGATCTGTCCGCATAAGGCGCACGGCCAAAGAAGGACCGTGATCAGACTCGATATCGTCGCCACCGGGCGAATCAGGATATTTGAGAGCGCCACGGGGGTGGTACGTCGAGCACCTGGAACCGGTTCCCGAAGCCGGCTTGCCGAGCTCAGCGCCCGGGGAATCTCTCCATCCTTGCGAGCAAGAAGAAAGCCCCGTCTGGTGTGACGGAGCTCTGAGTTCAGTGGAAGATCCGGCGTGTCAGTTCGCGCTCCAAAATCCGGACAGGGAAGCACCTTGCGGACTTTCACGCAGCTTCTCGAAGGCGCGGTTCCGAATCTGGCGGATCCGCTCGCGTGTCACGCCGAGCAGTGATCCGATCTCCTCGAGTGTACGCTCTTCGCCGTCGTCCAAGCCGTAATAGAGGTAAAGGATCTTCCTCTCCCGCTCGGTGAGATAGCAGTCGAACATCGTATCGAGGAACTCCCTGCGAGCGATCGCTTCAACGTCCTCTTCGATGTCGGTGGCCTCGATTCCGGCGAAGCGCTCACCGAAGCTCGCGCTGTTTCCGTCGCTCCGGTCGATGGGAGCATCGAGGCTCAATTCGCTGGCGGCTACCCTTCGAAGAGCACGGATCGTTTCGATCGGCTCCTCCATCTCCCGAGAGATTTCCTGGATGGTGGGGGAGCGGCCGAGTTGTTGTGTGAGGGCGGTATCGATCCGGGCGAGCTTGGCGAGGTTGGAGTTCTGATTGAGAGGGATTCGAACCGACCGCGTTTGCTCCGCCAGAGCCTGCAGTACGGTTTGGCGGATCCACCAGACCGCGTACGAAATGAATTTGACACCTTTGTCAGGGTCGAACTTCTTGACCGCCTTCAGCAGCCCCTCGTTGCCGATGCACACTAGCTCGGCGAGCCCAAGGCCACGGCCCTGATATTTTTTCACGTAAGAAATAACGAACCGGAGATTGGCGGTTACGAGTCGCTCAGCGGCCTCTTTGTCACCGGCCCGGGCTCGACGTGCCAGAGCCCGTTCTTCCGCGGGATCCTGAATGAGGGGGTATTTCTCGACGTCTTGCAGATACTGGTCGAATGAGTCCAGGCCTCGGGAAGTCGAAAACATTCGTGCCTGGCGCCTCGTCTTGAAGGTAATGAGGTGTCTAACTGCAACCTATCCGTAGAACCAGCAACCCATCCGTAAACACTTCGCCGACAACGTTACCTACTCGCGAGGCAAAGGAACACATGTTTCACCTTGCGAAGCGAAGGGGAAATAAACTAAAACTTTTGTTTCCGACGTCAAAGGCCTGGCCTAACGCGCCACCGAAGGATCGGGGATGATACCTGAGCCGGCGCCGGTGCGGCGGCTTCGGCGTAGCTGCCTGTCCTCGACCCCACGCCTCAGGCCGAGCAGCTCGGCTGAGATGCGGAACACGGGTGCGCCAAACGCGTCAGGGCCGTTGAGTGGGAACGCCACGTCAATCCGCGTTAAGCCTCTAGTTCCGCCTGGAAACCCGATCCTCAGCCCGGCCCCAGCCGTGGCCCGAGAGCCGGAATCTGCTCCGAAGGGAACTCCCCCCTCCCAAATCGATCCCACGTCGACGAAGGCGGTCATTCCCAGATCGATGAAGCCGTCGCCCGGGGACCCGAAATAAATCCGATCCTCCAGCGTGGCGATCAAGCGTCTCCCTCCCGGGAGGTCGTCCACACTGTAGCCTCTCAGCTCGGATACTCCACCCAACGTCAACTGAAACGGACCGGTTAAGGACCAGCCTCCGGCGCCGGAAAAGCGGGCGAAGAGAGTGTGCCGTGACGTCTCCGACGGGCGCCAATAGGAATAGATATCGAACTCAGCCAGTACGTCCTTCCATCCGTTCTCGGCTCCGCCAAAGATCTTCCGGCCTTCGACGCTGACTGCCGACGCGAGCACCCAAGGCCCGGGCGCCAGTGCACCGAAGAGACGGACCCGCCCGAAGAAATCGGAATCCTCATTCGCGGCGTTCAATCCGAGAAACGGGATGCTCCGGCCGAGAATGAGCGCGACCTCTCCACCGACCGGGACGTCTTGGACGCCTCTGAGGGCGTCCAGGCGCTCGCGCCTTTGAAAGGAAATGTTCCTCTGGGTGAGGACGAGGTTCACGCGGGTGGTCGAGTAATCACGGAGTTGCGGGGCCAGTATGGCAGTAATTGTGGGGGGCGCCGGCTCCGCGTTTCCGAAATCCCGGTCCCGGACCACCTCCGCTCCGTCCGCGAAGGTGGGGTACTCCCACTCTTCCCTCGAGAGTCCGACGCCGAAGATGCTGAATCGCCCCGGGCGTCCGACTTTTCCGGCTACGGTGATCTCGCTCAATCGAAGCTTGAAAGGCTGGACAACATGGGTGTACGTCCCTCCCGCGGGGAGGTTGTAGGAGAAGAGGTCCTCCTGCTCGACGAACGATTGTACGGCGGCCCGGCGGCCGACCTCCCCTACAAAGGGGTAGGAGAAACCTTGTTGGAAGGAGTTCCCGGCCCGTGTTCGGCTGGCTTCAAGCCGTGCGTTCCAACGAGTACCGAAGAGGCGTGGGGTCTCGAATCTTCCTCCGACATTGCGGCTCTCCCGATTTTGGCGGTAGAAACCGCGAAGCACGATGCCTCTTCCAAACACGTTCTTCTCGGTGATGTTGAGCCCGGCGAACTCAAACCCCTCTTCGAACCGGAAACGCGGGTCGAATTGGAGAGTCCAACGGTTCCAGGTTTCGACGACGATATGAACGGATCCGTCCGGCTGGGGTGTACTGGTAATCTCTGCGCGGTCGATGAAGCCCAGTTGTCGTAAGAGTCGCCCGGATTCTTCCGCCAGAAACGGGTCGTAGCAGTCGCCAACTCCCAGGAGGAGTTCGCCCCTGAGAAAGTCCTCGTTGGTGTCGGCGTGGATCCCGTTAGCGATCCCATAGAACCACGAAAGGGTGCCCCCATCCGTGGTATCGTCTGTTTCGAAGTAGGAATGGGGGGTTACCAGGACAGCCGATACCTCCCCTTCGGGGCACACTTGGCCGGCGAGCGCCGTGGCGGAAGTGGCACCGAGTAGGGCGAGTAGCGTTAACGTATGAGTGGGACAGACAGCCATCTAATCTCTGGTCAGGCGATTCACGCGCTAATTTCTGATCGGCTAAGCTAACCGATCCACTCTCCGCGAGGCTTCGAATGGACGCTCGTAGCAAAGCGGCCCTCGAGTATCATAGAACGGGCCGCCCCGGGAAGATCGAGGTCATCCCCACCAAACCCCTCAATACGGAGCGAGAGTTGTCGCTCGCGTATAGTCCAGGAGTGGCGGCCCCCTGTCTCGAAATCTGTGATGATCCGGATGCGGTATTCAAGTACACAGCACGAGGAAATTTGGTCGCAGTCGTGTCGAATGGGACGGCGGTACTGGGTTTGGGAAACATCGGTCCGAGCGCGTCGAAGCCGGTTATGGAAGGCAAGGGAGTGCTCTTCAAGAAGTTCGCCGGCATCGATGTGTTCGATCTCGAGGTCGGCTCTGAGGACCCGGAGGACATCATCCGCTTTTGCGAGCTTCTCGAGCCCACGGTCGGTGGGATCAATCTCGAGGACATCAAGGCGCCCGACTGCTTCATGATTGAGGAACGCCTCCAGGAATCTCTGGATATACCGGTGTTCCACGACGATCAACATGGCACGGCGATCATCGCAACTGCTGCCCTGCTGAATGCGTTGGAGGTCACCGGCAAGAAGGCATCGAAAGTGCGGGTCGTGTTCAGCGGTGCCGGCGCGTCGGCACTTTCGACCGCCGAGCACTTCACCCGGATGGGCGTCACACGCGACCACCTGATCTTCGTCGACAGCAATGGGGTGATCCACGCGGGGCGTGAGGAGGGGATGAACGAGTACAAGGCTCGCTTCGCGGTCGCCACCGACCGGCGCACCTTGGCGGAGGCGATGGAGGGCGCCGACGTGCTCGTCGGACTCTCCGTCAGGGGATTGGTCACGAAGGAGATGGTCGCCTCGATGGCCCAGAGTCCGATCATATTCGCGTTGGCCAATCCCGACCCGGAGATCACGCCCGAAGAGGTCGCTGAGGTAAGAGAGGATGCCATCATGGCTACAGGGCGTTCCGACTATGCGAATCAGGTCAACAATGTTCTGGGCTTCCCGTTCCTTTTTAGGGGCGCCCTGGATGTTCGTGCGCGCGCCATCAACCACGAGATGATGATTGCGGCCACGAGGGCTCTGGCGGAGCTGGCGAAGGCTACGGTGCCCCAGTCGGTGGCGGCCGCCTATGGCGGGGAGGCCTTCGAGTTCGGCCCCGAGTACCTGATCCCCAAGCCGTTCGACTCGAGAGTGCTTCTCGCCGTGGCACCGGCAGTGGCGAAGGCGGCGATGGATTCGGGCGTCGCCCGCGAAAGCATCGACGTGGAGCGGTACGAGGATCGTCTCAAGGCGAGCCTGGGGCCCGGCGGAGAGGTAATGAGGGGCTTGATCGACCGGGCTCGGAAGCATCCGATGAAGGTGGTCCTAGCCGATGGTTACAACGAACGAGTGATCCGCGCGGCGCAGGAGATCGTGGAAGAGGGCATTGCCGCACCGGTGCTCATCGCACGTGAGGACAAGATCAATGAGATCGCCGAACTACACGGCCTCAACCTGGAGGGTGTGGAGGTCGTCCACCCCATCGTGAGCGATGAAGTACGGCACGCCTATGCCGAAGCGCTGTACGGGTCTCGAAAGCGGAAGGGTCTCACGCACGCCGAAGCGCGCTCGAGAATGTACCAGCCGACCTATTTTGCTGGCATGATGGTGCGCCAAGGTGATGCCGACGCCGTGGTGGGAGGGATCGAGTCCCATTACTCCGAGCTCATACGGCCGGCGCTGGAGGTCATCGGACGGGCTGATGGAGTGCGCAAGGTCGCCGCTATGTACGTGGTGGCTTTAAGAGATCGAGAGTTGCTCTTCTTCGGCGATACTGCCGTGAACATCGATCCAGATCCAAATACGCTGACTGATATCGCGTTACTCACGGCAGGCTTCGTGGAGAAACTGGGAATCGTCCCGCGCATCGCGATGCTGTCGTTTTCGAACTTCGGATCTGTACGGCATCCCGAAGCACAGAAGGTTCGGCAAGCCGTGATGCAGGTGAAGGAGCTTCGGCCGGATATCGAGATCGACGGAGAGATGCAGGCCGATACAGCGCTGAATACGGAGATTCTGCAGTCACAATACGCTTTCAGCGATCTGAAGAGAGCCGCCAACGTGCTGATCTTCCCGGGCCTGGCGTCGGCCAACTCAGCCTATAAGCTATTAGTGGAGTTGGGGGGAGCCGAGGTCATCGGACCCATCCTCCTGGGAATGAGGCATCCCGTCCACTTTCTCCAGCGGGGATCCACTGTCCAGGACATCATAAACCTGGTGACATTCGCTGCGGTGGACGCGCAGGCCCGATCTGAACAAGGATAAGCATGGCGATGAGGACCGAGGGTAGAGCGGAATGGCGATAAAGGCCGAGGGTAGAACGGAAGGGATCGGCTCGGGCGACGGAACCCTTGCCGGATTGGACATGCACGGGCTCGAACCCCGGAAAGCGGTGCGCTTGAATCTCTCGCCCGTTCAGCTTTATGAGAGAGCCTTGGAGCGGGGTGAAGGTCGGCTCGCCCACATGGGTGCCTTCGCCACGGTGACGAGTCCTCATACGGGACGCTCCCCTGGCGACAAGTTCATCGTGAGGGAGTCGCTGACCGGAGACTCGGTGGATTGGGGCCCGGCCAACGTGCCCCTGAGTGAGGAGCACTTCCACGCGCTCCGTAACGAGGTCATTGCCTTCCTGGACGGGCAAGAACTGTTCGTTCGAGATGCCCGGGCTGGTGCCGATTCCAATCACGCGCTGAATGTCCGGGTCGTAACTCACAACGCGTGGCACAACCTGTTCGCCTACAACATGTTCCTCCGGCCTACACCCGAGGAGTTGGCCGCCTTCCAGCCCGAATTCACGGTGCTCCACGCGCCGGGGTTCCAAGCCGATCCGAAAAAGCACGGGACGGCCACGGGGACCTTCATCGTGGTCAACTACAAGGAGCGGCAGGTCCTGATCGGTGGGTCCAATTATGCCGGGGAGATCAAGAAGTCGATCTTCTCGGTGTTGAATTACATGCTCCCCGACCAGGGTGTGCTACCGATGCATTGCTCGGCCAATATTGGAGGGGATGGGGACACGGCGCTTTTTTTCGGCCTCTCCGGCACGGGCAAGACCACACTGTCGGCCGATCCGGAACGAAGGCTCATCGGAGACGACGAGCACGGGTGGGGCGGTTCAGGCGTGTTCAACTTCGAGGGCGGTTGCTACGCGAAAACCATCCGGCTTTCCCTCGAGAGCGAGCCGGAGATTTACCGTGCGACGCAGATGTTCGGAACGATCCTGGAAAACGTGGTTCTGCACGAAGGTACGGCGGAGATCGACTTCGACGACCCAACGATCACCCAGAACACGAGGGCTTCGTACCCCCTTCACTACATCCCTGATGCGGTCTTTCCCAGCCGGGGTGACCACCCGACGAACGTAGTTTTCCTGACCGCCGATGCCTTTGGCGTGCTGCCTCCGATTTCCAAGCTGACCCCAGAGCAAGCAATGTACCACTTTCTGTCTGGGTACACGGCAAAGGTGGCCGGAACAGAACGCGGCGTCACGGAGCCCCAGGCGACGTTCAGCGCTTGTTTCGGTGCGCCCTTCCTGCCGCGCCATCCGGGTGAATACGCGAAAATGCTGGGTGAGCGGCTTCGCGACCATGGGGCCCGGGTGTGGCTCGTGAACACTGGTTGGAGTGGTGGTGGCTACGGCGTGGGCAGCCGCATGAAGTTGTCCTACACGAGGGCCATGGTGCGGGCGGCCTTGGCCGGGGAACTGGACCAGGTCGAGACGGTGACCGACCCCATCTTCGGGCTGAGCATGCCCTTGGAGGTGCCGGACGTGCCGTCGAAGATCCTGAATCCGCGTGACACCTGGGCCGACGGTACGGACTACGACGCGGCGGCCAAGAAGCTGGCGGCGATGTTCAGGGAGAACTTCGGCGGGTTCGAGGCGCAGGTTCCCGACGAGGTGAAGGCCGCGGGACCGACCTAGGCACGCCAGCCGTGACAGCGTCGGCACCGCACGAACGACGTCTGGACGAGAGACTGACCGGTGCTATCGGTCGTGACGAGGTCCTGTCTGGACGGCGAAGAGTCCGTGGGAGTAGCCCAACAAGCCAATCCGTGGCACAAATCGCTCCGCTAAAACGTTCTATCTACGGTGGGTGGGCAACGGGGGAACCCTGAAGTGCCCTGCGGGCTGGTGCCACAGCCGAGCTCCGGCCTTTAGTTGATTGAGCATTGGAGATAGATGAATGCGCTTGACTCGAGACGTGCGAGTGTCGCGTGGCTTGACGGCGTTTGGGACGCTGCTGGTCACAGCGACCTTCGCGGCCTGTGAGGTGAGTTCTAGCGGGCTCGACCTTCCCGAACAGTTGATCGATGGGATCACCTACAGGGTGACGGGCTTTGTTATCGCGGAGTCCTTCCCTGTTCAGATCGGGATCACCGTGGAGCTCGAGAACGAGTCCACGACCCCCCAGTCGGTGACCTTCCCCGACGGGTGCGTGGTGTTGATGAGGGCCTACGAGCCCGGAACGGAGCCTGTATGGGACATGGGCCAGACCGTGGCCTGTACCCTCGCCCTCGTAGAGGTCGATCTCGCCCCCGGCCAGAGCGAGGAGTTCATCACGGGACTCGTGAGCGCGTCCTCCATTCTAGGAGACAGCCTGCCCAATGCGGAGTACCGGATCACCGCGTACCTGCGTCCTGGGCCAATCGTGGAGCTCGAAGCGGGAATGGCGGATCTAGCCCTTCCGTAGTAGCCGGCTAGACCCAGGGAGCCACCCCCGCCGCCCGGCCGGCTGTCAGTTCGCCGCGAACCTTCGGGCGATCTCGTCGAGTCGCTCCTGGATGTAACCCTCCGAGAACCAGCGACCCCTCACCATCACGCCGGCTCGGTCGGTCACGTTGCCGACGTCGTCCAGTGGATTTGTGTTGAGGAGGATGAGATCGGCGCGCCGCCCTACAGCCACGGTGCCGAACGTGTCGCTCCGCCGGAAGTACTCCCCCACGGCCCGCGTGCCGGAGACCAGGATCTCATAGGGTGACAGGCCGGCCTCGGCCATCGCCTGCATCTCCCGGTGCAGCGAGAAGCCCGGCACCGAGAAGATCTGCGGTGAGTCGGTCCCCATGAGAATCCCAACCCCGCCGTCGGACAGTGCCTCGAGCACCTCAAGTCGGTTGTTGGCCCAGAGGTCGGCCGCATCAGGATCGGCCTGCGCCTGCCGTGCGCTCGCGGCTTGTCTCCGGGTCCAGCCCTCGACCCCCTCCGCCCCCGGGGTGCTCCGTTTGGGCCAGTAGCGCATCTCGGGACGCGTTGCCAGGGCCTGCGCATCTCCACGCCCGATGATACCCACGTCCCAGAGTACCAGGGTAGGCACCACCCAAGAGCCGGCATCCTTGACCATGGTGACCAGCTCCTCGAGGCTGCCTCGGTCGATGGGCTCGTCAAACGCGTTCAGGTACTCGATGAAGCCGTCCAGGTGGTCGAAGGTCTCCTGGCCCATTTGGATGGCGTGTTCGAGTCCCACATCGGCGGGAACGTGACCGCCAAACCGGATGCCGACCTCGTGGGCGGTCATGGCCATGGCATCGTACTCGGGCACCGTCAGCCCCGGGTGGATCTTCAGGAGATCCCAGCCCTGCTCCTTCTGGGTGCGGACTCTCTGGGCGGCCTGCTCCGGAGAGGACACCGAGCCGCCACTGAAGCTGGGTCCGGCGAGGTAGAGCGTCGGAGCCACGATTTCGCCCGCGTTCGCCTTGCGACGCAGTTCCATGTGACCGTCTTGACCGAGCATGCCCCGGACGGTCGTCACACCATTGGCCACGTAGAGGAACATCACCATCTCCTCTACGTCTCCACCGGGCATGTGGCCGTGCATCTCCGCTAGGCCGGGCATGAGGTATTTGCCCGATCCGTCCACGGTTGTGATGTCAGCAGGAACCCCGACCTCGCCTGCGGACCCCAAAAAACGGATCCTGCCTTGCTCCACGAGAACGGTCTGGTCCCTCAGAACTCGCTCGGAGTCCATAGGAACGACGTTGACGTGGGTGAAAGCGACCGCCGCGGGAGCACTCTGCGCCGCCGCGGGGAGTGAGGAGAGATCGGGTGCCACGGATGCACGCGAGGCGGCCAACATCGAGCCGCCCACGACAACGGCACCGAGCGCGACGACGGTGATGGTCTTCATACGGAGATCCCTTTGCCGACATCCAACATCCACGATTTGTCTGAACCTTGAGGGGATGGGAGGTGAAGGCAAGGGCCTGGGGAGCTGAGGAGACTGCGCCGATCTTGGACGGCCTCAGGCGCATGCTACGTCCTGCTGTCCGACAGAACGAGCGACTTCATCGAGCAGCACCGGGCGGACCGCGCGCCCGGAGAAGATCCCTGATCGCCTCCGACTTGATGGGGCCGATCTCGGCTTCCGCGGTCAAGGCTCTCGAGAAGAACTCCCTTGCCCTCTCGGCGTGCCCCGTGTCCAACGCGACGAGCCCAGAGAGATAGTCCACCTCCGGTTCAGGCTGGACCCACGTCTGAGCGGCCTCGATCCACCTCCACGCGTGCTGAGTCCGGCCCAGACGGCTGAGGACCCAGCCGAGAACCGCGTATGTCTCGGAGGTCTGGCGGATCGCCAGATCCTGTCTCGCGTATCGAAGGGCCTGGTCCAGCGTCTCGTCCTCTCGACCGAGAACTAGGGCCAAAGAGCGTAGATGGAGTCTCTCCGTCGACACATCCACCTGCGCGGCAGTGAGAAAACGCTGTCGGTAGCGCACAGCTCTTTCGCTCCAGCCGGCGCCCTCCACCATCTCGATCAGGCGCACGTAGAGGTCCAGATGTGCTCCGTTCTCCAGGGCTTTGAGAAAGAGGGCCTCCGCCGCCCGCAGGTCCCGGTCGGAGCCCATCGCCACTTGGGCCAGCCCCTCGATCGCAGCCGGGTTGCCGGGAACGAGTTCCATGGCTTCGCGATAGTGCGAGACTGCTCGGTGCGGTTGTCCGCTGTGATGCTCGAGGTGCGCGAGCTCGACGAGGCACCACGCCACGATCGCGGGCGGTTGGGCATACGAGCGCGCTACCGACAGAGCCGCTTCCATACCGTCTCGAGCGCCGGCCACGTCTCCGAGTCGGTCCTGTAGCCGGACCGCCCGCATCCGGTAGTCGAAGGAATCACGATCGAAAACAAGACCGAGCTGATCTTTGGCCCCCTCGTAGCGCCCCGTAGCCAGATAGGCGTCGAAGAGTCGAAGACGCGCACCTTCGTCGTCGGGGCCACCGACCCGAACCGAGCGCTCCGCAGCCTGGACCGCACCGGAGAAGTCATGCCGGGACAACCTCGCCGAGGCCACGCTTGCCCATAGATTCGACGAGGTCGGGTACCGATCCGTGAGGGTCACCAGGTGCTCCTCCGCACGTGCCAGATCGGTTTTCTTCCCGTAGGTCTGGAACCGGAGCAGGCTTGCGGATACGATGCGCCGAAGCGCGAGCACGTCCTCAGGCCCCCGTTCCGCCAGCCTCCTGAGGAAGAAGTCCAGATCGTCACTCAGCGCCAGCCGATCTGGCACGTCACTCGCGAGGGCCTGGGCCAGAACCTCGGGGGTCACCGAGCGATCGGACTCCAACGACGGATATCGTGGCGTGGAGGACCGCCACACCGTCGCCCCGAGCAGGAGGGTAGCGCCCATCAGTCCCGCGAGAGCCGCGGTCCGCCCCCTGGACACCCTGCCGTTATCCATGTCAGTTGCTCGGCGCCAAGTAGGGAAACGACGTGAGGAACGACACGTCGTTGGCGTCCACATTGTCGCTCTGCAAGGAGGCGACGCCCACCACGACCTGGAGCGCCACATCCGTGGCGTCGTCAGTGGGCTTCCTCCCGGTGAGCGCTGCGAAGTTCGAAACCGTCTCCCCTAGGCTGACCGGAAGCTCGTCGGGAAGGAGTAAGGCCGCCGTCGCCGTCGGATCGGCGTTCGCTACGGCCCCGAGCACCGTCTCGAAGAGCCCGGTGTACGCAGCCACGTCACCCTCGGGACCGGCCGTGTTGTAGTCGGTCTTGCTGAACGCGGGAGGGTGGTTGAAGACGGTATTCAGGGCCGGAATGCCCATTCGGTCCACCTGCCGGTATTGAAAGATCGAGCCCGTGCCGGTGAGGTCTACGTCCAACGTGGGCTCGTCCGGGTCGTCGCTCATGATGCGAAGCGTCGCATCTTTGGCGCCCGTAGAAGCCGGATCGAAGAACACGACGATGTCCTGGCTGTCGTCGTCGTCCAGGGTGGCGGCGCCATCGCCGCTCTCCAAAGCGAACTCACCTGCGTCTGCACCGATCAGCGACACGGATTGAATCTGGAGGTCACCGTCACCGCTGTTGGTGACCGTCACCATCTGTGTGACGCTGGCCCCGAAGCTCAGGTCTATCTCTCCGAAGTTGAGCGCCAAGACGCTCGCTCCGATGTCGGGAGAGTCGTCGGGGCCCGCGGGGTCGTCGTCGCAGCCCACTGCCAGTGCGGAAATCAGGAGGCAAGCGGAGGCACGACGTATGAATGCTGGGTCGATCATGATCACACCTTTTCCGTGGATTCTTGATGTATGCGGATTCTGGTACATGGCTCGCCCCCTCATTGGCGGGTGCTGGTGGTAGCCCAGGCGAAGAACGCGTCCGAGAGTCCGATGCCCAGAGCTCCGGCCACCATGGACTTGGGTACCTCAACGACGATCGCCAGAACGTTTAGGCCCGCGAGGTCGTCCACGGCGGGGTCCGCGAAGGAGAGCGTCTGTTCGTCCGGGCTTCCGATCGTCTCGCCCAGAACGCCTGAGAACACGGCATTGAGCACGCTCGTGAGGCTTTCGTCGCCGAACAGATCGATGAAGAAGGGGTCGTCGCGCGGCCCCGCGAACACGGTCAGGCCTTCAGCCGAGAAGGTCGTGTTGAACGCGCCTCGAGCCGACGGTGTGGCCGCCAGCACGTTGTCGGTGGTTCCGGTCACTGCTGCCGCGACCGGGCCTCGTACGTCGACCTGCTGGCCCGTGCCCTCTCCGGAGACGACGATCTGGATCACCGCCTCCTCGATTCCGTCGCGCTCCACGTCGAGCTTGAACTGGTACAGACCGTTCGGGTTGAAGGCGGCGCCCGTGGTGGACGCACCCGGCGCGAGCAGTGGGCTAACGGTCATCGCGAAGACGACGTTGGCTCCCTGGTTGAAAACATAGAGGTCATTCACGTCGAGGTTTCCTTCGGACGTGTCGGGCGAGTCGGCGTGGTCCGCAGCGCGTATCACCGCGTGTCCGGTGAGCAACCCCGCGACCGCAAGAGCGGTGACGAGGACTCGGGTTCGATATGCAGACTCTTTCATGTGATCCAGCCCCTTCCATAGCGAGAAAAGAAAAACGGGCGCGAGACTTCATCGTCTCTACGCCCGTCGCCGCTAGTCGGATTGGTCTGGTTGGTGAAGGGACCTCGGGGGGGGTCGCTGCCCGACCTCAGATCATTGACCTGCGGCCAAGGTGCCTACCAGGAAGGGTGTGGACGTCGGCTGGGGCGATCCGCCGGCGGGCTCGTCAGTGACGGCCCCGAGCTCGTACTCGATTCCTTCCGGCACCGGATTTCGGAAAATCGCCGTCCCGTCGGGTTCGGTCTGGAAGGTGCCGAAGCTCACCGGGTCGAGGCCGGTCGCGATCCCCCAGAGCTGATACGTGCGCCCGGCCGCGGCCGGCGGCAGGTCGAACGCCGCCATCACGACCGAACCGGCGATGGCGTTCCAGAAAAGCCGCGCGGACGGTGGTCGACCCGTCGCCGCGAGCGTCGCCGTTCTTACGTCGGGCCCGAGGAACGTCGCGAGGAGGGTCTCGCGGGCTTCGAGATCGGATGCCACCTGCTCATAGGCGGCCCGCAGCGTGGCGTTGTCTGCTTCCGCTTGGTCGTAGGCGACCTGCAGCGAGGTGTTATCCGTTCGCATGCGCTGATAAGCCATGCCGAGACCCAGACTGAGGACGACCCCGGCGGCGGCGAGCATCCAAGGGAGCGTCGTCCCCCGCCCGCTCGATTCCTTTGGGCCCTGCTGGTCGGGCGGTGTGGGTGAGACCGTGCGGCCTCGGGCCTCGACCAGGATGCGCTCCTTCAGGGTCGCGGGCGGCCCGTGCGCGGGTGTCGCCCCGGCGAGGGCGCCCATGACCTCCCGATAGGACTCTACGTCGCGCTCGAGCTCGGAATCCGAGGCCAGGCGCTCCTCGAACGAGGCCCGCTCCTCGGGATCCAGCGAGCCTAGTACGTAGGCCGCGGTCATCTTCGTCCAATCCCTCGGGCTCACGATTCCACCTCCAGGCCGTGGGAGGAGAGAGCCTCACGAAGCTTCTGCATTCCAGTACGCACACGCGTCTTCACCGTACCCAGTGGCTCCGAGAGTCGAGCCGCGATCTCAGTCTGGCTGTAACCGCCGAAGTAGGCGAGCAAGATGACCTCCCTCTGGGCCTCCGGCAGCGTGTCGAGCGCTCGGCGCACGATGGCATTGGTTTCACTGAGCTCGAGCGCACGATCCGGTGCGGGGTCCGAAGCCGACAGGGCGACGGCTCGCCCGCCCTCCTCCCAGGCGGCAGCCTGGTCCTCTGCCGCGCCACGCCGGCGGCGGGCTCGCACCATGTCCAGAGCCCGGCTCCTGGTCACGACGGCGAGGAAGGCTCCCACGGAGGCACGACCCCGATCGTACTGCGAGGCACCGCGCCAGACTTGAAGGAACGCGTCCGCCACAACCTCCTCTGCGTCCGCCGGCTCAGAGACGATAGACCTGGCGAGCGAGTACATCACCCTACCGTGGCGATCGTAGAGCTCACCGAGGGCTCGATCCTCCCCCCTTCGGATCCGCTCCATCAGCTCGAGGTCCGTTTCGGCTGCGTTCAACGCGCTTATCGACATGGATCGCTGGAAGCTGCGGGCACCGTCAGCCGACCCCCCGTACAGACGCCAGGGTGGCGGTCCTTCGGTGGGCCGGTCTCGGGCTGAAACGAGTTCATGACGCTGGGTCTTGGAGGAGGGTAAAGCGGACGACACGGTCCTCAGTCCCCGCGGGAAAGTTCGAATCTCCGGCATAATGTCCTGGCCATCCTGGAAAATGCAAGCACCGGGTCCATGGACCCCTCCCGCGAAAGCTTGCTCGTACAATGTGCTCCGCCACCACATGGGATACGGACACCGACGCTACGTTGGATTGGTGAGGGGCTCGAGGCTCTGGTCGTTGAGCTCGAAGCTCACAAAGTGAGGTTACAGCGACTGATCCGGATAGTGATCTGAGGCTGAAATGAGGCCAAATGTCTAGCGGCACTGGCGGCGACTCCTGCGCAGGCCTTAGGCTGCATTAGTTTATCAGTCAATTACGGAGGGAAAATGGATCGGAAGTGGGTGTATCTGTTCACTGAGCTCGAGGCCGTCGAAGCTTCTACGGGTGACTGGGAGGCGGTTCGCGGGCTGCTCGGAGGGAAAGGGGCGAATCTGGCAGAGATGTCGCGAATTCAGGTCCCCGTGCCCCCTGGCTTCACCGTGACGACCGAGGCGTGTATCGCCTACCTCGGTGCAGAAGGCGGGTTTCCGGCGGATATATGGGAACGACAGATCGAGGCCCTGCGCCGCATAGAAGCCGAAACGGGTAAGAAATTCGGCGACCCCGAAAATCCGCTCCTGGTGTCGTGCCGTTCCGGCGCGAAGTTCTCCATGCCCGGGATGATGGACACGATCCTGAATCTGGGCATGAACGACAAAGTGGCGGCAGGAATGGTGGAGCTAACGGGCGACGCGCGCTTCGTGTACGACTCCTACCGGCGGTTGATCCAGATGTTCGGCACCGTGGTCCGCGGGATGGAAGACGAGGTATTCGAAGAAGTCCTCGAACACAGTAGACGGGACGCCGGCGTCTCCTCTGATCCGGAGCTCGGCGCGGAAGAGTGGATGGCCATCACTCAGCGCTTCAAGGAGCTCGTCAAGACACATACGCGGGCGCCCTTTCCGACCAAACCTCTGGAGCAGCTCCAGGCGGCGACGGAGGCGGTATTCGAATCCTGGAATACGAAACGTGCCATCGACTACCGGAACGCGTCGGGAATTCCGCACGACATCGGTACTGCCGTGAACATCCAGACGATGGTCTTCGGGAATATGGGCGAGACCTCCGGGACGGGGGTTGTGATGAGCCGCAATCCATCCACCGGAGAGCCTGGCCTACACGGGGACTTCCTGGTGAACGCCCAGGGAGAAGACGTGGTGGCGGGAACTCGGAAGACTCTCGACATCAGCGTGATGGCCGAACGGTTCCCTGACGCCCACAGGCAGCTATCTGAGATCGCGGATAGCCTCGAGCACCATTACAGAAACATGCAGGACCTCGAATTCACGGTCGAGCACGGAACGTTATGGCTTCTCCAGACCCGGAACGGCAAGCGCACTGCCGAGGCGGAGGTGCGAATCGCCGTGGAAATGGTCGAAGAGGGGCTCCTTGGCAGGGAGGAGGCCGTGCTCCGGGTGAGCCCCGAGCAGGTGGACTTTTATCTCCATCCTCAATTCGATGAGAGCGCCAGAAGCGCGGCCAGTGTATTTGCGCACGGTCTGAACGTGTCGCCTGGAGCGGCCGTAGGTGTTGTGGCTTTCGACGCGGACACAGCAGAGAGATGGGCCAGGGAGGAAGGGAAGGCCGTGATCATGGTCCGGCCCGAGACGAGGCCCGACGACGTTCACGGGATGCTCGCGGCGGAGGGGATCGTCACCAGCCGGGGGGGGCGGACCAGCCACGCAGCGCTGGTCGCGCGCCAGTTCGGCAAGCCGGCTGTCGTCGGGGTGGAGGCCCTCGAGATCGACTTGATCGACCGCGAGGCGCGGGTCGGAGATTTCACGATCCGAGAGGGGGCTGAGGTCTCCATCGATGGGATGCGTGGAGAAGTCTACCTAGGCGCGCTTCCGACCGTCGTCCCTGACCTTCAGGATCCCTGGCTCAACAAGCTGCTGGGTTGGGCGGACGAGTTTCGAGTCCTCGAAGTGTGGGCAAATTCGGATTACCCCGATGATGCGCGCCGGGCCCGCGACCTGGGGGCACAGGGGATCGGCCTTTGCCGCACAGAGCATATGTTCTTCGAGGAGGATCGACTCCCGGTGATGCGGGAGATGATCATGGCCCGGAACCACTTAGAGCGCGAGGACGCCCTCGATCGACTCCTCCCCCTTCAGCGCGGCGATTTCGAAGGACTTTTCCGAGCCATGGACGGCCTCCCGGTCGTGGTCCGTCTGCTGGACCCGCCGCTCCACGAGTTCCTGCCCGACCATCAGGAGCTCCTCCGAGAGTTGGCGGAGCTCAAGGTCAGGCTCCAGCACCTGGACACACTCCACGAGATCGACGAGACCCTCGAGGAGATCCGAGAGAAGCAGGACTTCCTGGGGCGGACCGAGGATCTTCTGGAAACGAACCCCATGCTGGGCACGAGAGGCGTGCGTCTCGGAATGTTACTCCCCGAACTCACCCGGATGCAGGCGCGTGCGCTCTTCCAGGCAGCGGCTCGCTGCACCCGCGGAGGGGTCGACGTTAAACTCGAGGTCATGATCCCATTGGTCTCACACGTGAACGAACTTCGGACCCAGTGTGGGCTTGTGGAAACCGAGGCGCGGGAGGTGATGGAGGAGGAGGAGCAGGAGATCCCACATAAGATCGGCACGATGATCGAAATCCCGCGGGCGGCCCTGACGGCGGACGAGCTTGCCGAGACGGCCGAGTTCTTCTCGTTCGGAACGAACGATCTAACGCAGACGGTGTTCGGCATCTCACGGGACGACGCGGAGTCTGGATTCCTCCGTCATTATATCGACCACAACGTGCTCCCCGAGAACCCGTTCGCGACCCTCGACGTAGACGGCGTGGGAGAGATCATGCGGATGGCCGTTGAGCTTGGGCGAGGTGTTCGTCCGGATCTCGAGATCGGGATCTGCGGCGAGCATGGGGGCGATCCCCGGTCGGTGGAATTCTGCCACAAGTTAGGCCTCAACTACGTGAGTTGCTCTCCGTTCCGGGTCCCGGTCGCTCGCCTCGCGGCCGCGCAGGCGGCCGTTCAGGAGGCGGGCTGGCGTCCGATGCCCGCCGCGCCGAGGGACGCGTTCCGGGAGGGGGAAGGTCCAGCTGCTGGTTCGGACGCGAAGGAAACCGCTATTTCCTCACAGGACGCGGTGGGCTGATAAGCCCGAGATGTTCATCGGTCTGTCCCGGGGGGAGAACTTCGTCATCAACTGACCGAAGGTCGTACCAGGAGGATCGCCCAATGTCCAACTGCCAGTCGTCGGCTCATTCAGCGTTTTTCTCAGCGGTCCTTCTGACGCTCTTTTTGGCTGTCCCCCTAGCGACACAGGCGCAGGAGACGTTCGACATATACTTGATCGACGTCGAGGGTGGGGGCGCAACCCTGTTCGTCTCGCCAGCCGGGGAGTCCTTGCTGATCGATACGGGTAACGGTGGACAGAATGCTGCGCGAGACACACGCCGGATCATGGACGCCATGCAGGATGCAGGCGTCGCTGAGATCGACCACCTGATCACGACCCACTGGCACGGCGACCACTACGGAGCGATGCAGGAACTGGCGAGCCAGGTTCCGGTGCGACACTTCATCGACCACGGACCGAGCGTCGAGTCGAACGCCAGGGTGGCGGAGTTTCTCAACACGACGTATCGGGCGTTATACCAGGCTGCCGAACATACAGTCGTCACGCCCGGGGATCGGATCGCCCTCGCCGGTATCGACATCACGGTACTTGCATCCGCAAAGCGGGTCATCGACCGGCCGCTGCCCGGCGGCGGCGGACCCAATCGTTACTGCGCCGATTTCGTCCCGCAGAACGAAGACAACGGCGAAAATGCCCAGTCGGTAGGGATTCTCGCTCAGTTCGCCGGGTTCCGTGTCCTCCACCTGGGCGACTTGACCGCCAACACCGAGTTCGAGCTCATGTGCCCGAACAATCCGATTGGTACGATCGATCTATTCGTCGTCTCCCATCATGGACAACCCATCTCGAACGCGGAGGTCCTGGTTCACGCTATCGAGGCTCGTGTGGCAATCATGAACAACGGCACCCGCAAGGGCGGACAGCCTGAGGCGATGCAGGTGCTCTACTCCGCTCCCGGCCTGGAAGACCTCTGGCAGCTTCACTTCTCTCAACTGAGCGGACAGGAGTACACCGTACCCGGCCTGTTCATCGCGAACCCCGTCGACGAAGAGCAATCTGCCATGCCCATTGCCCCGCTGACCAATGCTGGCCGGGGAGGTGGAGCCCCTCCACGGCCAGTCCACGACGGCGAGGCGAACTGGATCAAGGTGTCAGGGCACAGAGACGGATCGTTCACGGTGACGAACGGTCGGAACGGGTTCACCAAAGATTATCACTAGATCGGTCACGTTATTCCTCGAGTCCTGAGACCTCGAGTCGATCACGCAAACCCTCCAGGATGACACTGAGACGCCTCGCGTCTTCGCTGGACAGAGCCAACTGCACTCGGCGGTCGATTTCTTGAATGGGGCCGTCCATTTCCTCAAGGAGGTCGAGGCCTGCCTGGGTTATCCGGACACCCACCATCCTACGATTGGTCGGGTTGGGTCGTCGGCTGAGGAGGCCACGCTTCCGAAGCTTCTCAACCAGTCGTGTGGCGTTGGCCGTCCGGTTCAGCATCCGCGCCTGAACGTCGCGAAGACAATACGTACCGTCCCGATTGCCACGCAGGATCCGGAGGATGTTGTACTGCTCGTGAGAGATCTCAAACGCGTTCAACTCCGCCTGCACGATCCGAAACAGCCAGTTGCTGGTGAAGTGGATATTGAGGATGGCCTCGGTGTGGACGCTATTGAACGTGGGTTGCTGGATTTCCTCAGATAGTTTCACAGATGTGTTCCACCCCTCGGGCTGATGGTTTCAAACCCCTTGACATCGGAATTGAGTACGTTAATCTTGAATACTCAACAAATGAATATTCAACAATCAAGTCGTCCCGTCAAGAAACACGACGGCCGGCTCAACTGAAGGAGAGCTACGATGGCGAACTCAAAGCTGGTTCTCGTCACAGGTGTCACCGGGCAACAGGGCGGTGCGGTCGCGCGTTCGCTGATCGCGAAGGGCCATCGAGTCCGCGGAATGACCCGGAACGTAGAGTCTGATGCGGCCCGCGCCATGGCCGCGCTGGGTGTGGATCTCGTAGCGGGCGACTTCCGGGATCCGGACTCTCTCGCGCTTGCAGTGGCCGGTGTGGATACAGTGTTCGCCATGGGGACCCCGTTCGAAGCAGGGGAGGCAGCTGAGGTCGCCCAGGGAGTCGCGCTTGTGGATGCGGCGGTCAGCGCGGAGATCGATCACTACGTGTATTCGTCGGTCGCCTCGGCCGACAAGAGCACCGGGATCCCACACTTCGACAGCAAGTGGGAGGTCGAGAAACACCTGGCATCGACGGAGTTGGAATGGAGCGTCAGCGCCCCCGTGTACTTCATGGAGAATCTCTTCCTTGGCGAGAACCTGGACGCCCTTCAGAATGGCTCATATCCGATGCCACTTCCCGCCAATCTTCCCCTTCAGCAAGTGGCCGTCGCCGACATCGGCGCTTTTGGCGCGCTCGTGGTCGACCGGAAGGAGGACTTCGTGGGTCGTCGGGTGGACATCGCGGGCGATGAGTTTACGTCCGCGGGATCTGCGGCGGTTCTTGGCGAGCTCCTGGGCCGGCCGGTCGAGCATTTCGAGGTGGCGATGGAGCAGATCCGAGCCTTCAGCGAGGATCTCGCGTTGATGTACGAATGGTTCATCGAGACGGGATATTCGGCCGACATCGATGGCCTGCGGACGTCTTATCCGGAGGTAGGGTGGCACCGGTTTGCCGACTGGGCCGCCGTGGCCGTGCCGGCGGCCTTGGCCGAGACGGGACGGTCGGCAGGTGCCTAGAGTCTAGGAACGAATAGCCGGCCCAGGCCCTACTCCGCGGCGCCCATTCAGAAGATGGCGATCGGGTTTACCGGGGAGCCCGTGCCGTTGGGGATCGGTAGCGGAGCGATCATCAGCATGAACTCCCACCGCCCATGGGCCGCTGCCACCTCGCTCAGCTCTTCGAAGTCGGCACGATCCAGGAGCGGGATACCCAGCATCGTCAACGCGAAGTCATGCAAGGCGAGTCTGGGTAGGTCGCCCGGCGGCCGCGACGTGTAGTTCGGTGACTCCCATCCGATGACCGCTACGTCCCGCTCCTTGAGCCAGGGGATGACCGAGTTGTCGAGCCCCGCTGCCGCCTCCCAAGTGTCGAACCTTCCGATCGCTTCCTGCCTCGCCCATCGGCCCCATCGCAGGAGCATCGCGTCACCCGGACCCACCCGCACGCCGGTCCGAGCCTCCCACGCCTCGAGATCCTCGACGGTGATGTGGGTCCCCGGCTCCAGGTACGACACGCCCTTGAGCCTTGGGATGTCGTACAGCACGCCACGGGTCACGATTCCACCCTTCATCGTGAGGACGGAGTTCTTCAGCGCGCCCTCCTCCATCGTGACGAGGTCGGAGACCGGATAGCCGTTCCACATCCTGCCGTCAAAGAAGCGATGTGCGAAGCCGTCAAGGTGGGTCGATCCTTGACCATGGATGCACGGATACGCCACCCTATCGGTAGCCCCCGTGGAGCTCGCGCTCACCATCTCCCACTGGACGGGACAGGTGTTATCAACGCTCTCTTCGGTCTGCACGGTCGTGGCGAGCGACACTGTGATCCCCTCCCGCACCAGCGCTGCCGCAGCCTGTCGCTTCTCTGGGGTGATCAGGTTGAGAGCTCCAAGCTCGTCATCTGGCCCCCACCGGCCCCAGTTCGAGAGCTCGGACTGCCATCGCTCGTACTCCGCTTCCGTGATCAAGGGCAACACTTCTTGAGCGCTGGCGATGGGGACGGCGCCAGGAAGCAGAAGAAACCCAGGAAGCACAAGGAAGGCAGGGACGGCGAGAGCGCCGAGAAGCGAAGGTGTGGATTCTCGTCGGGTCATGTGGCTTCCCGCCTTCCAGGTTCTTGGGTTCAGTAGATGGGCCTCCCAGCGCCCCGACCGTTTAGTGGACTACCTCAGCTTAGTAGACTACCTCATTGTGCACTACCTGCGTCACGTGCTCCCTCAGCACATCGCGGCCGAAGTCTCCGTCGAAGTCACGCCACCCCGAATGGATGTGATTCGGGTCGCGCTGGGTGTGGTCGAACTCGATCAAAAAGCTCGGTCCCTGCACTCGGAAGTAGGACACATCGCCGTACGAGGTCCCGCCGGCCCAGGCGAACGTGATGTTCTCGATGCCGTCATCTTCAATTCTTCCGCGTCGGAGCCCTGCGATGTCCTCGGCCATCACCGAGGTATAGAACTCGACTACCTCCATCAGTAGATCACGCTGCGCCGGGGTGAGGTCCGAGCCTACAACGCCCACCGGGGAAAGGGGATCGGGCGCGAGTTCCACGCCACTCACGATGTTGGTCGGTGCGACCTCGTCGAGGATTGCGACCTCCCGTTGCGCTGCGTCCAGGGATGCGAGCAATGCTCGGCCCGCGTCCTCCAAGGCACCCAGTGGGCGCAGCCCCGTCCCGCGTCCTTCCGTGACCTCAGCGGGGCTCGCGGCCAAGAAGGTCGGAGAACTGACGGTGATTCCCCCGTCGACGATCGTGAAGTGCAGCGAAAGGTGGTGTCCTTCGAACCTCCACGCCCACGTCCCGTCGGTCGACGGCGTCCCGAACACGGAGACGTAGTACAAATCAGGGTCGCGCGAGAACGCCTCACCGCCCTCCAGAGCCTCCAGGATCGCCTCGAGCTCAATGATCTCGGTAGCGGTCATGTACCCGCTCTGACTGAGGCCGGTCCTGAGCAGGTTGTGGGCCAGGTCCCTCTGCTCGGCTTTCATGTCCTCGAGCGGTAAACCGTGGCGCTCGAAGGATTCGGGTGGGACGAAGTGGAACCTCTCACGCTCATCCGATTCGAAGCCGAACGTCGCGCGGGCGCGTTCCTCGTCGGACAGAGACATGAGGAACTGGTCTGCGCGGTTTGCCATCTGCCCGACGTCACGCTGCGAATCGTCCCCCGCTCCCATACAGGAGACCCCGGTGAAACCAATCGCCAGTGCGAGACCAAAGAACATTGCCACACGCCCGATCGTGGACCGCTTCATGGATTCCTCCCCTCGGTGCCATCAGCCCCGCGCCTTCATCCCATGAGGATCATGGGCAAAGACGCAGAGGCCTTTTTTTCTGCCTGCCGTTATCCGCCTTCGGGGTCGTGAAAAACGTGCACGCTCCCGCGCGAGCAAACCCATGGCCAGAGTAGATCGGCCTGCTGCAGCAGGCAAGGCCGCCACGTCAACTTGTGTAGCATTGAAATAGAAATGTCCGGTTTGGTTGAAGTAGAAATGTCCTCTTTCGGAGTTTGTTCGTTCGGAGTGGAGCGAGCAAACGGAACCGGGGGAGGAAATGCTGACATTGAGCCAGCGAGATCGAGACCGACTGGCGGTACTGAAGCAGGTGGAGCAGGGACTAGTAGCGGCCAGGCGAGGGGCGGAGTTGCTGGGCATAACCTCACGCCACTTCCGCAGGCTACGCAGGAGATGGGAGCGAGCAGGAGACGGAGTGGTGATCCATGGGCTTCGCGGCCGACGCTCGAATCGGGCCAAGGCGTCGCAGATGCGGGGCCGAGCGTTGAAGCGGGCGCGTGAGCCTGTGTTCGAGGGCTTTGGGCCGACGCTGCTCGCTGAGCACCTGTCACGCGACGCTGAGATCGGGCCGCTGAAGGCCGGCACCCTGCGCAAGTGGATGATCGAGGAGGGTGCCTGGAAGCCGAAGCGCAGGAGGGCGAGGCATCGCAAGGCCAGAGCGCGCAGGGCGGCCTTCGGCGAGCTCATCCAATGGGACAGCTCCGAGCACGCCTGGTTCGAGGACCGCGCTGCTGGCCGCTTCGTGCTCATTCAGATGCATGACGATGCCACGAACCAGCTCATGATGGCCCGTTTCGTCCCACGCGACACGGGAGCAGCCAACCGGCAGATCGCCATCGACTACCTGCGCCGCCATGGCCGTCCCATCGCCTTCTACACCGACAAGGCGGGCCACTTTGGCCAGTGGACCCGGCCTGTCTCGGCGATCCCGCTCGAAGAGCGCGACACCAAGCGTACCGAGTCCATTATTCGCAAGGCCCTGCGTGAGCTCAACGTCGAGCTGATCCTCGCACACTCGCCCCAGGCCAAGGGTCGCGTCGAGCGTAACTTCGGCACTTCGCAGGACCGCCTGGTCAAGGAGCTGAGGGTCGCAAACATCTCGACGCTCGAAGACGCCAACCGCTACCTCGACGACGTCTACCTCCCGTTCTGGAACGAACGCTTCGCGGTCGAGCCCGCTGAGTCCCGTAACGCACACCGTCGCCTCTCGAAGAGGCCCGATCTCGACGCGCTCTTCGCTGAGACCCTCACTCGCTCTGTCGGCAACGACTTCACCATTCAATACAGCAGCCGTAGATGGCAGATCTCCAAGTGCCAGGCCCGAGGGATCCGGCCCCGTCACAAAATCACCGTCGAACTCCGGATCGATGGCTCCACCCGCTTCCGCTTCAAGAAGCGCTATCTCGATCTCGAACCTGTCGCGGAGCTGCCCAAGCCCAGACCCCAAAACTCTCGTCCGCCCCGAACCAAGAAGACGCTCTCTACGGCCAAGACAGCGAAGTCACGTCCCACGCCGCCCAAACCTGGACCCGATCACCCCTGGCGTAAGCACGGCAGGCTCATCGCAAATCCGCGCGCCATCGCTCGGCATCGCGCTACGACTGCCACTTCGCGGCCGTCGGCTTCGACTCCCTCGATGGAGGGAGTCTCTTGATTCACCTTAACGCCCTGGGCGGGGGGGACATTTCTAAATCACTCAACCCCCGGACTTTTCTAAATCAATCCAACACCGCCACGTCAACTTGTCGCTGCCCTCGTCAACTCTGTAAACCACCAGCGACGCGATCACGTCATGACGACCGGAAGATCCGATCGTGTATGTCTTGCTTGCCCGGTGACCCTGATCTACGGTGGTCATCCATCGTTCGCCACCGGGGAGGCATCTTTGACGCGCGACCAGACCTCCGAGGTCCCCATCATCGACGTCGCGCCCCTTGTGGCCGACGCCGGTGATCAGAAGGCGGTGGCGGCAGCCATGGGGCGCGCCTGTAGGGAGAATGGCTTTTTCTATGTGATCGGCCACGGCGTCAGCGAGGACCTCAACCGGCGGCTCGAGGAGCTCAGTCACAGATTCTTTACGCAGGACGTTGAGACGAAGCTCGAGATCCGGATGGCCCTCGCTGGCAAGGCCTGGCGAGGCTACTTCTCCGTGGGCGACGAGCTCACCTCGGGCAAACCCGACGTCAAGGAGGGACTCTACTTCGGTTCGCAGCTGGGTGAGGACGATCCTCGCGTGCGTGCGTGCCTCCCCCTACATGGGCCGAACCTCTTTCCGGCAGGGATTCCGGGGTTCGGCGACACGATCCTCGAGTATATGGCGGCCCTGACGGATCTGGGTCATGCGCTCATGAGAGGTATGGCCCTGAGCCTGGGCCTGGAGCCAGGCTTTTTCCGGGAGCGGTACATGGCGGATCCCCTCACGCTGCTCCGCATCTTCCACTACCCCCCCGTCACGCCGAAGCCTGAGGCAGAGGCGCGGTGGGGCGTCGGTGAGCACACCGATTATGGTGTGCTCACCATCCTGAAGCAGGACGACGTGGGCGGGCTCCAGGTCAAGACCCGGGCACGGTGGATCGACGCCCCTCCCGTGCCCAACTCGTTCGTGTGCAACATTGGCGACATGCTGGACCGCCTGACCCGCGGGCTCTATCGGTCCACGCCCCACCGGGTGCAAAACGTGTCCGGGCGAAGCCGGCTCTCGTTCCCGTTTTTCTTCGACCCCGGCTTCGACGCGCGCGTCGAGGCCATCGATCTGAGTGGCATAAGCCTTCTGGAGGACGATCAGGACGTGCGCTGGGACCATACCAGCGTGCACGACTTCGAAGGCACCTACGGGGATTACGTCCTGGGCAAGGTCTCGAAGGTCTTTCCGGAGCTCCGGCGGAGTGTGATGTAACCCGTCAGAATCCCCTGACCACCTCCCGCATCCGCCGCTTCGTGGCCTCGTCAGGAAGACGCCCGAACCCCGCCTGGATGTTCTCTTCCATGTGTTCGGGATTGGTCGTCTCGGTCAGGACGCAGGTCACGGCGGGATTTGCCAGTACATACTTGAGTGAGAACTGCGCCCAAGTCTCGCAGTCGAACTCCGCGGCCCATGCGGGAAGCTCCTTTCCTGCGACCATCCCGAAGTATGACCCGTTCATAAACGGCCGATTGATCAAGACCCCCATGCCCATGTCTCGTGCGAGGGGCAAAAGGCGCTCCTCGGCCCCGTTCTCCATGGGTGAATAGTTCACGTGCACGAAATCGGGCGAATTCTCCCTCATGAACGTCTCCATGAGGGAGTGACGGAAATTGGAGGAGATGGTCGCACCGATGTAGCGCGCCTCGCCGGAGTCCTTCCAGGCCCGGAGGTTGGGCCAGTGCAGCTCAACGTCTCGTAGGCTCTCGACCTGGAGCAGATCCACCGTGCGGCGCCCGAAGAGTCTCTGGGTCTGCCGCCACTGATCGATGCCGTTCTGTTCGCCGTTGATGTTGACCTTGGCTGCGAGAAAAAGCCGGTCCCTCACCTCGGGATCCTGTAACACGCGGCCGAAATCCCGATCGATCGCCTCTGTGCGTGGCGAAGTATCGATGACCCGGCCCCCGTATTCGAGTAGGGTTCGGAGGACGTTTGCGATGGGCTCAGTGCCCTCGGTCGGGCTCTCGAGCACCGGCTTCGAAGATCCGAACCCGACCACGGGAAGGGCCTCTGCGGTGCCCGGGATCATCCGCGTAGGGAGACGCTCCTGAGCTAGGGCGCGCGCGGGTGGGGAGAGCAGCGCGCCCAGCCCCAACGCTTGAGCGAGGAAACCACGCCGGTTCGGCTTCGGTGTCGTATTGGAACTCATGCCCATGCGTCCCTCCTTACACGTTGCGTGATCGGTCGTACCCGCTCTGCCCCACCGATGTGTTGCCGATCGCGAATGTGTCGGCCTACAAGCGTCGCCTACGGTGACGCCTACAGCGTCGCTACGGCATGTTTGGCGCCCGCTCGACGAACTCGACACGCGCGCCGTTCGGCCCGGCGACGTAAAAGAATGCGATCTGACCGTTGGGAAGGGTCATGTCTCGCCGCTCCGTAGTGAGCTCCAAACCCTTTGCCCTGAACTCGGCGATTTTCTCATCGAGCACGATGGCGCGCCAGCCAATGTGATCGATTGCGGCGCCCCGGCTGGGGAAGGTCTCACCCCGAGCAACCAACAGCCAGACGTTACCCGGGTAGAGGATCCCCTCCCTCTGGGTTCCCTTGACGGTCCTGCGGACGCCACCAAACTGCTCATGGTACCACTCGAGAGCTTCCGTCGGGTCGGGGTCGCGCAGATGAACGTGGTGAAATCCGAGATGCTGCGGGTCCTCGATCATTTCGAGCCGCACGCCCCAGGGATCCACGATGAAGCTAATCGGGAAAAGGCCCGGTATGTTCCGACGGGGCGTGGTGATCGTCGCACCGGCCCCCTCCAACTCTGCGAGTTTCGCTGTGAGGTCCGCGAAGGAGAACCCGAGGTGGTCGATAACGCCCCCCTCGCTCGGCCTACGATCCTGGCCGCGGAGCCACATGATCCTTGTCGTGCCGAACAGTAATCGGTCCATGCGGCCGTCGACCCACTCGCCCCCGATATGATCGTGGAACCATTGGGCGGACGCCTGCGGATCCGGGACCGACATATGTACATGGTCGTACATGAGGGTCTCGGTCTGGGCTCCGGCAACCGAAGCGGATATGGCGAGCACGGCAACGGCTCGCAGGACTGGAGAAACAAAGCGTCGCATGACGACTCCCGAATGATGATCATGACGGGTAGCCCGGAATTCTTGGCCTCATCGATGCTTCGGCACCGGAGGTAACATCGGGCCGAACCGAGGCTTCCAGGTCCACCCGCTTGTGTCTGGCTTCCGACCTCTAGCGGAACCTGGGAGCCGACGGCGGTTCGCGCAAGAACCCGCTCGCCCTCGCCGTGGACTTGTGCGTTGCCGATCCCCCCTTTGTGCTATTTCTGGGTCGGAACGGCCGGATGCCACCCTCGGCGAGCCACTTTTTGGGTGTCGCCGTGCGCTTCAGCTCCTTGGGGCGAAGCTCGAACCATCGAGCGAGGAGCAGGATCTCGGCGGCATCATGAGGTGCCAACGATGCCGGGCCCTTTTCGGGGGCTCGGTATACGGACTCGACCGCCTCGTCGATCTCACGCCGATCGCTTGAGGTTGTGGGGTATGGAAACTCACCGCGAAGGCGTCCGCTACGGATGAGATAGAGGCGGCTATCACCCCCGAATCCTGGCACACGGTAGAGAAACGTGAGACTTTCGACGCGTCCTCGGAACGCCGCGAGATGCTCCTGGAAGGCTTGGAGGCGTTCCATCCGGTCCCTGACCCGTGCGGCGTACTCGAAGTCGAGGCGGGCTACGGCACCTCGGATATGGTGTTCGAGTACGACGAGCGGCGCGCGAGTCCGCCCTTCCAGGAAGCGCCGTGCGGTCGCTACCTGGCGCCGATAAGCTTCGCTGCTCGTTCCTCCGCAACACGGGGCCAGGCAGGTGCCCAACTCGGCCCTCATGCAGAGCGGCGTCCGCCCCTCGCCGAAGACTTCGAGTTGATCGTCGAAAAACATCGGTGTGGCCCCCGGGCAATCCCTGAGGCCCACAGCGTGAGCCAGATCCCGAACCGTGCGGCCCACCTTCCCGACGGCCGGAAAGGGTCCGAAGTAGAGAGATCCATCGGGAACGGCCCGCGTGACGGGCAGAATCCGGGGTGCGGGTTCCTGCGTGAGCTTCACGAAGGCAAACATCCGCTTTCGCTTGTGCTGCCTGTTGAACCGGGGCTGCCAACGTTGAATGAGTCTCATCTCACGTACCAACGTCGAAAACTCGTTCGGGATGTATTCCCACCGAATTCGGCCCGTTTCCCGGATCAACCTGGCCGCTTTTTCCCCGGCAGGAGCCCTGAAGTAAGAGAGAAGTCGCGTGCGTACGCGGATCGACTTTCCTACATACAGAGGGTTTCCATCAGCGCCCAGCATCTGATAGACGCCCGGGCGGTTTTCGGCGTGGGTCCGCACATATTCGCGGAGGGCGGAGGTGGGCACGGGTGGTTGAAAGTTCTTCGTGGAAGTGGCGTGAACTCGTCCAGGTTCGACTTTCGCTTTTCGTTCGGTAAGTCGTTCGGTAAGTATAGAGCGTGCCGGCGCAAAGAGCCATTGCCCCAGCCAGTCGGGTCCCGCTAACCTCCGCACATGCCGGCCTACAGTGAAGAGCGGATCATCCGCGACCCCCTCTGGAACACGATTCGGCTCGACCCCACGGCGGTTCGTATCATCGACACCGCGGCGTTCCAGCGGCAGCGGTATATCAAACAGCTCGGATTCGCGCACCTGGTCTATCCCGGTGCGACACACACCAGATTCGACCACGCGGTCGGGGTCTATCACCTGGCAGTGACAGCGCTCCGGCGTCTCCGGGAGTGCGGTGGAGTCCCGGAGGAATCTTGGCAGGAAGCCGCACTCATTCCGTATGCAGCTCTTCTCCACGACATCGGGCACTACGCTTTCTCGCACAGTCTCGAAGAACTGGGCTCCGACATGCTCCCCGGTGACCACGAAGCGGTGAGCGCCCGCTTCTTTGCTTCCCCGGAGCTGCAGGAAGCTCTCTCGACGTTGGGGGAGCATGCGGGGCAAAAGATCCACGCGCTGATCCAGGGCTGCAGTGAAAACCCGTTCGGTGGGCTGGTCTCGGGAAGCCTCGACCTGGACAAGATGGAGTACCTTCGGCGCGACGCACGCTTCTGCGGAGTCCCGTATGGGGAGGTGGACGTCGACCGTCTACTACAGGGATTGGTCATCCTCACCGATCCCGAAACCGGCGCTTCCGAGGTGGGTGTGTACGAAAAGGCCGTCAGCGCCCTGGAGTCATTGCTCTTCGCGAAGTACCAGATGTTCAGGAACGTGTACTGGCACCACGGGGTTCGTGCCGCCGCGGCTCTCTATAAGAGGATTATCAACGACGCCGTGGGTGCGAAGATCCTGGATGCGGAGGAGCTCGTGGGCCCCACCGATGAAGAGTTGTTGTACGAGACGGCGCGACGGGCCCAGGAATCGGATACGGAGGTTGGAGAGCGGCTGGTCACTCGATGGCTTCCGGCGCTTAAGGCCCGTCGCCTTCCGAAGCGTGCGCTGGAGGTGACGGCTGCGGAACTGGGAGATCGGGTCGTGGAGGACTGGGCCCTTTCTGAGACTTCAGTGAAGCGGGGCGTCGAGGATAGTTTGGCCGAGGAAGTCGGCCTCGAGCCGGGCGAGGCGTTCATCGACTTCCCGGCCAAGCGTGCCATGTTCCAGCTCAACCTGTTGGTTGAGCGGAGTTCGGGGCAGGTAGAGCGCCTGGGTCCGGGCGGCCTCACGGGGCTCATCGACCTCCCGCGCCTGGCCGAGGGGCTCTACACGACTACGCGAGTTCTTCGGGTCTTCACGTTCGAGCGACGTACGCTGGACCGGGATCGGGTGTTGGAGCGGATTACGCGCCCTGTGGGGTGAGGTATGCGCCCTCACCCGCCAGCGATGGCACCGACCACCAAAAAGGCGTCGGTCCCGGCGCTCACAGGGTCGGGGAGCCGCGCGTCCGGCGGCTCGTGCGAGAGGTCGCGTCCGCACGCGAAGAAACGGATGAACGCGCGTCGCCGATCGGTTCCGTGGTCGCGCATCGTGCCCCGCAGCATCGGATAGCGAGACTCGAGAGCGTCCAGCACCGTGGTGACCGTCGGGGGGTCTGCGACCTCGAGCTTAACCTCGCCGTCGACGCTCGCCAGCGTTCGCAGATGCGCCGAGAGTGCGACCCTGACCGTGGTCACGGAAGCGTCTGGACCTCCACCGAAGACACTCTGGGCAAGTGCTCTGCTATCACCTCCCAGGTGTCGCCGGCGTCCGCCGACGCGTACAGCTGTCCGCCCGTGGTTCCGAAGTAAATGCCACACGAGTCGAGCGAATCCACCGCCATTGCGTCACGCAGGACGTTCACGTAGCAGTCGCGCTGCGGGAGGCCCTTGGTGAGCGCCTCCCACTCGTTGCCCCCCGAGCGGCTTCGATATACGCGCAGCTTTCCCTCCGGCGGATAGTGCTCCGAGCCGCTGAGGATAGGCACGACGAAGATCGTTTCGGGCTCGTGTGCGTGCACGACGATCGGAAAACCGAAGTCGGATGGCACGTTGCCGCTCACCTCGGTCCACGACTCGCCAGCGTCGTCGGTACGGCAGATGTCCCAGTGCTTTTGCATGAACACGGTGTCAGGACGGGACGGGTGCATCGCGAGTTTGTGCACGCAGTGGCCGATCGGGGCCTCCGGTTCGGGAAGGAAGTCCGAGCTCAATCCCTTCGTCGCCACGTGCCACGACGCACCCGCGTCGTCGCTGCGGAACGCCCCGGCGGCGGAAATGGCCACGTACATCCGTTGGGTGTTCGCCGGGTCGATGAGGATCGTATGGAGGCACATACCGCCAGCTCCGGGCATCCAATCCTGCCCCGTCGAGTGGGTTCTCAGCCCTGCGAGCTCGGTCCACCCCTGACCGCCGTCGTTCGAGCAGAAGAGCGCGGCATCCTCGACCCCGGCGTACACCGTGTCCGGATCGTCAGGAGAGGGTTTTAAGTGCCAGACCCGCTTGAATTCCCAGGGGTGTGGAGTGCCATCGTACCACTGGTGCGTGCCCGTAGCGCCCTCGTAGGCAAATTCGTTGCCCACCGCCTCCCATGACTTTCCGCCGTCGTCGGAGCGCTGCATTACTTGGCCGTGCCAGTCGGTCCACTGCGAGGCATACAGTCGGTCAGGGTTGGCGGGTGAGCCCTGAACGTGTAGGACATCCCATCCCCCGAAGTACGGGCCATCGATCTTCCAGCCGTGGCGAGCCCCATCAGACGTAATGACGAACGCTCCTTTTTTTGTCCCTACCAGAACCCGGACTCTCGCCATTCGCACCTCGATGTCGTTTGCCTCTCTGGAACAGTCAGGCAAAGGCGCAACATAGGGTCCAGCTGAAGGACGGGACACCTCGGGGTCGAAAACAGTGGACATGCCTGGTTTCGGCTCGTTGCTAGACGGGCCTGCGCGGATTACTCTGGGCGGACCCCCCGGTTTTCGGTACCTGGACGGGGCCTCTGTTTCAAGGGAGTGAATATGCGGGAGCGAGCCTCGGTTCTGGTGATGGCCCTAGTCACGTTCTTCCCGGTCGCAACCGCTACGCAGCAGACGTCCGCGGTCGACATCACCCGCGAGGACGTCAACACGGTTCTCGCGAGCATGGGTCGCTCGATCGACCGCCAGCTGAAGGTGGTCGACATCGGCGTCGGAAACGTCGCGGTGGGCATCCTTCACAGAACCGGCGACAACGATACCGACGGGGAGTTGAGGGGGATCGTACATGCTCAGGTTACCGAGGTGTACTACATCCTGTCGGGCGGCGGCACTCTTCTGACGGGTGGTGAAATCTTGAACGCGACCGAGCCCTCCGCCGGAAGCGATCTCATAGGACCTACGTTCAGTGGAGAGTCCAGGAACGGCGTGAGTCGCGAAGTCTCGTCCGGGGACATCGTGGTGATCCCGGCGGGGGTGCTACACGCTTGGACGCTCATTCCCGATGAGGTCACGTACCTCAGCGTACGAGCCGATCCGCACGACGCGCTCCCCGCTGGATTCGTCAATGAGCTGATCCGCTGACGGACTGCCTCTACCGTGTCCCGACTCGGGCGGAGCGCTTAGTCCGACCCCGTCAGTCCGTGTACCTGCAACGATCCATGTACCCGCAACGATAGGAGGCCGAAGGCCATGAACAGGATGATCACTTTGGCTGGCGTCTTCGTGATGCTGGCGATGGGTACTTCCTTGGCGCAAGCGCAGGTCGGTGCGGACTTCGATCCCGCCGATTGGGAGTTCGGACCGCGCTGGGACGCCGATGGGGAGATCCCGATCTGGAACCCGGTGATGCAAAAGATCAAGAACGGGGAGCCGGTCATCGGAGGCACGATCCGCGCTACGGATCCCCGGACCTACTGTGCCACGGCTTCGGCCGGTTACGACTTCACCTGGATCGAGATGCAGCATGAGGCGATGACATGGGAACAGGTGTCTCGTATGTGGCTCGCTTGCCCGCGTCCGGCCGTGCCCGGCGTCCGCATCCCCCACGAGAGCGAGGAAAACATCCAGAAGCCGGTGGACATGGGGGCCCTGGTCATCGTGGTGCCGACCGTGGACTCGGTGGAGGAGGCAGAGCGCGCGGTCAATTGGACCTACTTCCCGCCGATGGGTCGACGCAGCAACGGCGGAGGTCAGGGGTTCAGTGGCACCATGTGGGGCGGAGTCCCCGGGGGCTACCGCGCCACCTGGAATGAGAACGTCGTGCTGATCCTCATGATCGAGACGTTGGAGGGTGTTCAGGCCGCCCGCGATATCGCCAAGATCCCGGGTGTGGACGGCCTCTTCGCCGCCTCGGGTGACCTGGGTAATTTCTCGGGGTTCCGGCCGGGCCAGCCACAGTACGAGCTGTTGATCACCGAGGTGGTGGAGGCGGCTCAAGCAGCCGGAAAGATCGCCTGCGGTCCGCTCGGCTGGATGGGGGACCGGCCCGAGTTCATGTGCTTCCAGGGAGCCACCGAGGGGTCCAACATCCGCCGCGGCGCCGAGGGAGAGATTCAGGCGGCGAACCAGCGGTTCGCGGGAGTGGCCGAGAGTCCGAGGATCGCCAGCGTGCTGGCTAACCTCAGCGGCGGGTGCGGCGAGATCGTCTATGAGGACGACTGCCTTCGTGCGGTCCGCGGAGCGGCAGGCGCGGCTGGCGACCTGTCGGCGGCGGAGCAGCAGGGTGTCCGCACGCGGATCATGGAGATCATGACTGCCCACCCGAGCCGGGCAGCCCGCATCCGCGAGGTCGCGGAGGGGGCGGGGCTCTCGATCGGCGGTCAGTAAGAAGCCTTCACCCCGGGGGTGGCCGGCGGGCACCCCCGGGTTTCTCCTCGTCTGGTGTGCCCTATTCGTGCAGAGCCAGGAAACCCACCGTCACGTTGTCCGGCGCACCCCGCTCATGGGCGAGGGCCACGAGTTCGGCGGATTTTTCGTCGAGGCCCGTGACTACCAGACTCTGCAGGGTATCCTCTAGTTCATCGTCGGTCACCAACCCGGCAAGGCCGTCACTACAGAGCAGGAAAACGTCGCCCGGCAGCGCGTCCCCCTGAAAAATGTCCACCTTTACTGATCCCTCCGTTCCTACCGCCCGACTGATCAGATGACTTAGTGGGTGATCAGCTATTGACGCTGGCGTTATCGCTCCCGACTCCACCAAGTCCTGCACCACAGTGTGATCCCGTGTGATGCGCCGTAGTTCGCCTTCCCGAAATAGGTATCCTCGGCTGTCACCGACGTGGCCGATAATCCAGCGAGCGGAATCCCGATCTAATGCGAGCGCGGTGACGGTCGTACCCATACCTTCGCGTGTCGGGTCCGCGATAGCAGCGTTCCAGACCTCCAGGTTTGCCAAGGAGACAGCCTCGGCCATTCGGTCGCCTAGTTCAGCGACCAGACCTTCGGGAGAAGACAGGTGCGCTTGGATAACCTGAGCGGCCAGCGAAGACGCGTATTCTCCTCCGGGCCGGCCGCCCATCCCGTCCGCAACGATCACAACGCCCTCGGCCGGATCGAGAACAAGCGTGTCCTCGTTGTGGGCCCGCCTGAGTCCTGTATCTGAAACGCCGGCGGCTTGCAATCGTAGTGTCACAAGGGATCCATACCTCGAGGCTGTGAACAGCCTTCCTTGAAGGGTCAGAGAAAAGCCGAAGCTAGGGTCGGGGGACACCCCTGCGCAAAAATGGGGCGTCCATGCATGTGTGCCCACGGTGTCAAGCCGGGAACAGCGGACGTACAGAGGGTTAGGATTGGGTGTGTGTCCACTGCGGCGCAGACCGGGACGCTTCGCCGGGTCCCCCCGCCAGAAAATTTAGAAGCTTCTGGACAAGCCCAGAATAAAGTGATAGTTTTGACGGCTGCAGATTTTGCGTTAAGAAAAATCGCGCCAGAAACGTCATCACGACTTCAAACCTGAACAGGTTTAGGAGATAGATTTCGATGGCTACGGTCACCACGAGTAGGAAGCGTAAGGGTCGTGGGAACCCGCTCGCCGGTTTCGACGCCAGCGTCGACGAGAAGACGGCTCTCGACCAGTACTTGAGGGATGTGAGCCGGCACGAGCTCATTACTCCTGACAAGGAAAAGGAGTTGGGCGCCCTGGCCCAGAAGGGCGACCAGGAAGCGATCCAGGAGCTTGCCCGTGCCAATCTCCGATTCGTCATCAGTGTGGCGAAGAAGTACCAGAACCGGGGTGTCGCTCTTACGGACCTGATTCAAGAAGGGAATGTCGGGCTAGTCACTGCGGCTCGTAAGTTTGATCCGGAACAGGGCGTGAAGTTCATCAGCTACGCGGTGTGGTGGATTCGTCAGGCGATTCTTGCCTCGCTTGCGAACCACGGGCGGGCCGTGCGTGTTCCGCTCAACCGCGCTTCTGATTTGGCGCGCATCTTCCGGGAGAAGGAGCGCCTCAAGCAGGAGCTGAACCGGGAGCCCACGTCCGAGGAATTGAGTGGTGCCACTGATCTGACGCCGGAGTTGATCGAGTCGCTACAGACTCTCAACGCGGCCGAGATCCGGCTGGACGCGCCTATCGGCGACAGCGAAGACTCTCAGCTCGTGGAGCGCTTCATTTCCGAAGAGGCTGCAGAGCCCGAGCAGGACGTCGAGAGCAGGCTCTTGACTGAGACCGTGGGGGTCGCGCTGACAATGCTCGAAGCTCGGGACGCCAAGGTGTTGCGCCTGTACTTCGGGCTCGATGGAGAGCGGGAACACACGTTGGAGGAGATTGGCAATTTGCTCGGCGTGACACGCGAACGTATTCGCCAGCTCCGTGATCGTGCACTTCGGCGGCTTCGTGAGGGTGGCAAGGGAGATGCACTGGAGTCTTTCGCCGCGTGACCTCCGGCGAGGGAAGCCCCGCTCCCCGTGAGGCCGATGGCCTTCGCGGGGAGTGGGGCTTTTTTTTTATCGGTTGGCCGAGTGGTCGGAAATCGTGAATGGGATGGTCCGCCGGGTCGGGGGTGGTATCTATACGGTGGCCCTGGAGTCGGGTGAGATCGTCGAGGCTTCCTTGAGGGGGCGGCTCAAGCTCGAGGAACGAGTGGGGGACCAGGTGGTGATCGGTGACCGAGTTCGGCTCGAGGCGCTCGATGACGAGGCTCACGTCATCGAAGAGGTGTTTCCAAGGGAGACCGCGATCACCCGCAGCCGCTTCGGGGGTCGGACCATCAAGGTTCTCGTTGCCAACGCCCACCGTCTGCTCGTCGTGGTGGCTGCCGCCCAGCCGAAACCCCGGCGGGATCTGATCGACCGCCTTCTGGTTGTGGGTGAGTCGGGTGGCGTCACGCCAGTGATCATCTTGAACAAAATGGACATCGATGGTGCCGCCGAGGTGGCCAAAGGACTCGAGCAGGTCTACCTGCCCCTCGGGTATCACTTACTGCGGGTCAGCGCACTCGCCGGCGAAGGCATGGAGCGGCTTGCCGAACAGCTCTGTGAGGGGATCGCTGCACTTGCAGGTCCCTCGGGCGCTGGAAAGTCGAGTCTCGTGAACGCGCTCGAGCCGGAGCACGCGCTCAGAACCGGGGAGCTCAGCCGAAAGCGTGGAACGGGCCGGCACACGACCGTGGGCTCCAGCCTCATCCAGCTCCGTTGTGGGGGCCTGGTGGCGGATACACCGGGGTTCAGCGACGTGGGAGTCTGGGGCGTTCCCAGGGAGGAGCTGGACCGTTGTTTTCCGGAGCTCCGTGCCTTGAGGTCCTCGTGCCGTTTCAGGGAGTGCAGCCACCTGCACGAGCCCGACTGCGCTGTACGGCAGGCGTTGGATGAAGGTGCCATCGACCCGGGCCGGTTCGAGAGTTACGGCACTCTGTATCAGGAGTCAGGGTCTTGATCGGAGCTAGACGAGGTAGAAAAGCCGGACGAGGTCGAAATGCCAGAAGAAGCGGAAAGCGGCGTCACTCGCGGCACGCCTGTGGCCGGGTCGTTGCTGACCGAGATCGGCCACTCGTAGACACGCTTGAGCGTTTCTTCCCGTAGCACCTCTTGTGGTTTGCCCTCAGCCGCGACCCTCCCGCGATCCAAGAGGAGCAATCGGTCCGCGAAGCGTGCGGCGAGATCGAGATGGTGGGTGATGAGGAAAACGGTCATCCCGTCGTTGGCCGACGTTCTGAGCAGCTCCAGAATTTCCATCTCGTGGCGGACGTCGAGGCTTGCCGTGGGTTCATCCAGGAGTAGCACCTTGGGCTCCTGTGCGAATGCCCGAGCTACCCTGGTTCGCTGGATCTCACCACCGGATAACGTGGAGAGGAATCGCTGCGCCAGGTTCTCGATGTCGCACATCCGCATGGCCTTGGATATGGCCTCTTTGTCGGTGGGTGTTTCTGATTGGAGGGCGCCCAAGTAGGGGTAGCGCCCCATCGCCACGAGCTCCCTCACGGTAATGGGAAATGCGACCGACTCCGACTGCGTCACAACACCCGCTTCCCGAGCCAACGCTCGCCGATCCCAATCCGAGACGGGGCGACCGGACACGTGGGCATGACCTGCAGAGTGCGGCACCATGCCGAGGAGCGCCCGAAGCAAGGTCGACTTTCCAGAGCCATTCGGTCCCAAAACAGCGTAGAAGGATCCCCGCGGCACCGTAATCGAAACCGAGTCGAGGGCAGGCGTGGGCGCATTCAGATAGTGGACCCTCAGTTCGGTCGCCCCGAGGGCTGCCGATCCGTCGTTTGACGCAGGCCCCGTGGACTCGGTCGTCATTGTGGACTCGGTCGTCATTTACGCCCCGATCCCAGTACTGGCCCCGGCTCCTACACTGCGCCGCAGCAGAAGAAGAAAGAGTGGGACCCCTACGAAAGCGGTGATAACGCCGATCGGCACCTCCGCAGGCGACATGACGGTACGGGCTACGACATCCGCCAGGGTGAGAAACACCGCTCCCGCGAGGAATGCCAGCGGAAGGAGGACTCGGTAGTCGGCACCGACCAAGAGCCGGACGCTGTGAGGCACGATCAGCCCCACGAAACCGATGACCCCCGTTGCCGCCACTCCGGCGGCGGTTAAAAGCGACGCGAGGACGTAAGCGATGCGTTTGACGCGTTCCACGTTGGTTCCGAGATAACCCGCAGTCTCCTCGCCGATCAGAAAGAGGTTCAAGGGACGAGCCAGACCCACGAGCGCGATAGCCGCCGGGGCCGTGTACAGCGTAACCATCCACACAGTGCGCCAGTCGGAGCCTGCGAGGCTGCCCATCATCCAGAGGACCGCGCTACGCACCGTTCGTGCGTCCGAGATCGAGAGCACAAAGGACATGCAGGCCGTGAAAAAAGCCCCGACGACCACGCCGGCCAGGAGCAGGACACGCACGTCCACCCGGTGGTCAGCCGTGGCTGCGACCCTCAGCACTAGAACGATCGCGAGCAGAGCACCGGCGAAGGCGGCCGCGGGGAGCGCCCAGGAAAGTGAGGCCGCCAGGCCCAGCGCAAGGGCGAGAACTGCTCCGGTGGCAGCTCCCCCGGAAATCCCGAGGATGTAGGGCTCGGCAAGTGGATTGCGAAGCAGAGCCTGGAAAACGGCCCCTGAGAGCGAGAGCCCGCCACCGACCAGGATGGCCATCACCGCGCGGGGAGCGCGGAGATACACCACAATCCGTCGGACGTTGGGATCGCCCTCGCCACGAAGAGCCGCCAATACCTCGCCGGTGGTGAGGTCCACCGAGCCGAGGCGGATGCTCAGCAGGAAGACCAGGACCACGGCGAGAAAAAATAAACCCGCCCAGGCAATGGGCTTCATCGGGGCCCTGCGTCGAAGGCTCCAGGATGAATCAGGCGCGCGATGTCGCGGGCGGCCCGTCCGAGCCCGGGTCCGGGAATCTCAACGGATGCCGGTAGAATGGCGCTCGGCACGTGTGCGAGTGGCGAAGGGGGAGCCAGTCCCTCGGAAAGGAGGATCAGGTCCAAATCCCGATTGAGGAGGGCCTCCATGCTCACCGGAGCGTACAATGGATCCAGGTCGTCGAAAACGTTCTTCCCGCCCGCGACCGTCATGAGCTCATCAATGTACGTACCCGGGCCGGCCACCCAAGGGGGATCGCCACCAAGGAGGTATGCGACGCGGGGCTGGGGAAGCTCGGCCACTCGCCGAGCCACGTCGTCGAGGGCGTCGCTGATCTCACGGAGCATCAAGTCGGCGGCGACTGACGTACCCATGATTCTTCCTAGGTCACCAATGATGGACAGAACGTCTACGATACCATCGGGCTGGACGGCGAAGTGGGGAATTCCCAACTCCGTGAGGCGCTCGGCGGTAGCCAGGTCGGAATCACCGGCGAAGCGGATCACGAGGTCGAGGTCGAGAGAGACCAGAATCTCCAGGTTGGGCTGGAGGCCGCCGCCTACGGATGGTAGCCCGGCGAGCTCCGGCATCCGGTCGTAGTCCGTTCGGCCGACCAGTTGGTTGGCCAATGCCATCGTCAAGAGTGCCTCCGTGGCCGACGGGACCAGAGAGACGATCCTCCGGGGCGCTGCTTCGAAAGTGTGTCGTGTACCGGCGGCGTCGACCAGTTGGACGGGGTAACTCGCCCTCGAAGCGTCGGGCTCGTCAGCGCCGCCAGACGCCTCTTGGCCCGAGAATGCGTCGCAGCCGACCAGAGTCGCCACGAGGAACCATGTAAGTGAACAACGCATGCCTCGCTCGCCCAGGACGGTGTGAAAGAAGTACGTCAGCGGGCCGGCCCTGAAGACATAGAAGCCAGCCCACACGGGTCCCGGTACTGTTCCACCCAAGCTCCTCCCTGCCGGGTCAACGTGGAGAGCCACATGGACCCCTCGCCCATGACCTCGAGCACGACCTCGTCGCTTCCGTCTCCGTCGATATCCAGGTGGTCGAAGTAGCGTGCGGCGCCTTTTCCGTCACGGGAGCCCAATCTGTAGTCCACGTAAGTGCGCCTGTACCCCGCTCCGTCGTCATCGTCGGCGGCGAGGAAGATCGAGTATGCTTCACGAGGCGCGGGGCCTACAGCGAGATCGTCGGCGTATGTGAACGTAGCGACCACAGTAGGCGTCGCACCGGGCCGGGTCCGAAACATCTGGATGTCCCGCCGGATGTCTATCACATCTCCGGGTAAAAACACACCGACGTCGCGCAGGACCCGCAGCGCCATCCTGAGTGAGGTGTTCCGAAGGTCTGTTGTCTGGGTGACGGGAGAGTAGGTGCCGTATCCGAGCTCGCTCCCCTCCCGGACCGGAACTGCGAGAAATTTCCGGACCGTCGCTGCGGCCGACGTCAACTCTATGTGGCCCCGAATCTGGGGCCGCACTCTGCAATATCGCTCGTCCACCGAGAACCCTTCGGCGCTGAAGCTCCCGACCTGGGCCCCGTCGGAAAACAGCGTGAATTCCAGGCCCGGTGTAAGGTGTTCGGCCGCGAACGATCTGCTCTCCTCGACCGATCCGATGCCCTCGATCTGGAAAAGACCCTCGGGCCGGATCTCTGCCACGGGCACCAGTGTTGCTTGGTCTCCGTCTCGGTAACCCAGGTATAACACCGGCCCCAAGGACGGCCCGCCCGAAACAGTGTCCTCGACGACCTCCACCTCGTCGGGTGGCGGGTCGGAAACCAGGCTTTCGGACGGCGAACGCAGGCTCACGTCGATTCCTCCCCATTCCACGTTGTCGCAGCCTGTAGCGACGATTACAATCCCGAATAACAGGAGCCTTTGGAGGGCTGTGTTCATGCAGAAAAGCTATCTCGGCTCATGGGGGAAATCAAAGCCCCCGTTTTATGGCGGCGTGGCGAGTCGAGGTGGGAGTCGAGGGAGCCAGGGGAGTTGGGTGGGCCGTTGAGGAAGGGATTGGGGTGGGCTCCGGCGTTCGTTGTGGGTTTCGGGGCGGGGGCATCGGGAACGGTGGCGGTCGCTCTTCTGCTGTACTCCGGAGAGGGACTGCTCAGATCGTTGGCGCTGATCGTGGCGATCGAGCTCGGTGCCTTCAGTTTGGGCCTGGGCATGAGAGGACCACCCAACGAGTGGAACCATGCGCTGGAGTCCCTTCGGAGACGATGGTTTTTTGTGCTGGTAACCTTTCTGGCTGCGGCCGGGTTCACCCTCGCATGGGCGCTCTTTGCCGGTTTCGGAGCGTCACCGATGACGCAGGCGCTTGGACTCGCCCTGCTTGCCGGCCTCCCGCTCTATGCGTGCGGCCGCCTCTTGAAGGGCATAAACGCCGTGCGGATGATGGCGGGCCTGATCAGTGACGGTGCGTTCGCATCGCTGGGCGCCGCAGTAGGCGTGTTAGTGACCGGCCTCGGTGCTCTTTCGGGCGTCGGAGTGCCCTCGTTCGTGTTGTTCCTGATTGTCATCCTCTCGGGGACCGCACGTCTTCAGGGGTGGGTCCTGAAGCCCGTCGAAGAGGGTGTCGGAGCGGCTGAGATCCCAGAATCCGACCCCTCCGAGGCGCTCAACACAGCCGGGCCCGAGACACAATGATCATCGCGCACCTGTCGGATCTCCACCTCGGTTATCGGGCGTTCGGAAATATCGAGCAGGGCAGAAATATTCGAGAGGCCGATGTCGCTCGTGCATTTCACCAGGCGATCCAGAGGGTCCTCGAGATCGGCCCGGCCGCGGTGCTCGTCGCGGGCGACGTATTCGATCGGCCCGAACCCCCCCACTCCGCGCTCGTAGCGCTCGCCCAGGGGCTGCAATCGTTGAGGGAGGCGCTCCCCGAGACGCCGGTCCTAATGGCGGCCGGCGCGCGTGACACACCGGCCGGTCCTGCGGATCCGGGTCCCCTGGCTGCGTTCGATACGCTGCCGGGCGTCGAAGCCGTCACCGCAACGACCCGGTCTGTGCACTACTCAAGATTGAATCTGAACGTCGTCCTCGTGCCACACCGATCGACGATCCAAGGCCCCAGGCCCTTGGTGGAACCGAACCCGGATGCACGATGGAATCTGCTCGTGGGGTATGGATCGGTGGATCGGGAAGAAAGCGCTCTCTCAAGCGCACTTCTCTCATTGGATTCGGGTGATTGGGACTACGTGGCGCTGGGGCACGAACATTTTCGACGCGAGGTGGTGCCCGCCGTCCACTACGCCGGCGCACTCGAGCGGGTGGGGGCGACGCCCTGGGAAGAGGCAGCTGAAGAGAAGGGCTTCCTGACGTGCGATCTCGAGTCCGGGCAGGTTCGCTTTCACCCGGTCCACGGTCGTCCGGTCGTATCGCTGGAACCGATCCCGTTCGAAGCGGATCGGGCCGAACGGCTGAGGGAGCGGGTCCGGGAGGTGCTCGTCGAGGTGCCCGGAGGTATCGAAGAGAAGATCGTTCGTATTCGAATTCAGGGGCTGCCGCCAGAGCGGTTGGACCTCCTCGACGGCGTTTTGCCCGAGTATCGGCGGCGTGCACTACACCTCGAAGTGCAGCTCGACGACGAACCACTAGGGCGTCTCTCTCAGGACATCAAGCCGTCCAGGCGGCTCGCTTCCAGACTGCTCGACCGCCTAACGGACGAGGGTGAGAACTTCGAGGCCCTGGTTGAGTTAGTACAGGACTGTCTTCCAGAACGTCAGGGGTAGTGTGGTGTCTAATGAGGTACACGAGTGGCAGGGACACTGTCTTCGAGAGCCTTCAAGAAGGGTGATCGGAAAGGGGGGCGGGTCTGGACTCGGTCGACACGGTAGGGAGCGAACAGGAACCGCTCGATCTTGAGATCAGTTCCGGGCTGACGGCCCTGGTCGGGGGAGACGGCCCTCTGCGTAATGAGGTCATGGAGCGGTTCGCTCGACGGCTGGCCCAGGGTGACGAACGTCTTCAGACGCTGATCGCCGGCCCGGGCCCGGTTGGGCCAGCGCTCGCTTGGCGCCGCGCGGTTCGAATTCTGGCGCAGTGGTCGGGCCTGCAGGGCGTGGACCAGAAGGAGGCCGCCCTGATCCAAGGAGGCCCGCGAGCCACGGACCATCCGCTTTGGACCGACTCGGGGGTGGACGGACTCCGAGCACGGGTGGAGGAGTTGAGGCGCCTTCCCGATGCACTTCGCGTGAAGGCGCGCGAGCTGCGAGGGCTGCGTGCGGACGGCATCGAGGTGGGCGGGGATCTGGAAGTCGCGAACATGGATTGGCTCCGTGAGCGACAGGATGCCGAGACGCACCTCCTGGCGTATCGCGACCGGGCCCGGGAGCTCAAGGTTCGCCTGCAGCAACTCGAGGAGGGGGGCGAGGATACGGCGTGCCCGACCTGCGACCGGGTTCTCAGCGAGCGGTTCGAGTCGGTCGTGGATGTGATCCGTGGCGAGTGGGAGTCGGTGGTGCAAGACGGGAGTTGGTGGAAGCGCCGCAAGGACCAACTGGACTTGAAACCCACTCATTTACAGGACCTTGAGGGGAAAACCCTACGTCTCCACGCCGCGATCGAGGAGTGCACCGAAGAGGTTGAGCGGCTGAGGGCTCGATTGCCGGAGTTGACCGAAGCCGAAGACACCCTCGCCATGATCCGGGCGACCGAGGGTGCATCGGAGCCGGGCGAAGGCAGGGGCGAGGGATCGTCGTCCGACGACTCCGATCTCCGCCGCCGTGCGTTGGAGGCTCTACGCCGAGAGCTGTTGTCCGACGCGCGCGATGCGTTGACCGCCCGGACTGGCCGTTACCTGAATCATCTGACGAGCGGTGGTGTGTTAGGAGTCGGCGTGACCGGAGATGGCGAACCCACGATCGTTCGGGACGAGGGTGCTCGGAGGATCAACTCCGATGAGGAGGTGGCCGCGTATCTGTTCGCGTTACGGCTCGCATTAGTCGACTTGGCTGCCGGTTGTGGGGTGCACACCTCCGAGATTCTCCTGGGAGACACGTTCGATCGCCTCGAGCCTGACGCCAAGTTGAGGGCGGTCGGACTCCTTCGTACCCTGCTCGTCCGAGTGCCGAAGATTCTTCTCTTTTGCCGCGGCGACGTTCTCGACGCCATACCCGAATGGTTCGATTGGATCGTCGAATTAGCGGTGGACCGGCATGGATCCCCGTTCGCTCGAATAAGACGAAGCGGAGTGGGGAAGCTACAGATTCACTGACCCCAGCACCCCCTCAAGCGCGATCCGTAGCGCTACCGTACCGCTACCTCTCAAGCACCGGTACGATGATCGGCTTTACACCCGCTGGTGATCAGCCCGCCAATTCGTCACCCGTTTCTTGATTTCGTCGCGGTCCTCGATCCCCTCGGCCCGTACCGTCGCTACCAAAGCCGCGACCTCGCCGTCCGAAGCGAACCGCAGCCCGATGAGTTGGGCGGTGGTCAGTTCGTCGACGTTGTGTTTCTGATCCGGCGGGAGAACCTCGTGAAGGCGTAGTCGTTCTTCGAGGCGAATGACACGGTCCTGAGCACCGAGCGCGAAGATCCGGGCAAGAAACGCGACGATGAACACTGCGACGGCCAAAAGTAGCGCCATCACGGAATCCAAGGAGAAGGACGTAACCGCTACATACCCCGAGTAGATCAAGTAGACCAGGAGCAGCGGGGTTGCCACGTAGTGAAATGCCGGAACGAACTTCCGGTGGTTGTCATAGTTTTGTGGAGGCGCAGAGTTTGCCATGAGACTCTCCTTAGTCGGGTAGGCGTGCAGAAGTCCAGTAAGAGGGCAAGGCCGATCGAGTGGTCGGGGTCGCAACCCGTGAGTGACCTAGGATAGGGGAGCACAGGCGTCGTCGCCATCTCTCGGCGGCCCTCTTCGAAAACCCGATCCAGACTCGACCCGGATTGTCTACCGACTGAGCAGCCGACCGAGGGCCTGCCAGGCGAGCGCGCGGTCCTCATACCTCAGGCGAAGCTCGTCGTCGCCAGTCTGGATCGCGCTCTGCGTGAGGGCGGCGAAGACCCAGGAGTAATAGTTCGGGATTCCAACGGTGGAGCCGTCGGGCCAATGACTCCACTCATCGGGGATACCAGTCCGATGTACGAAGACCTCTTCCGCCAAGGTTCGAGTGCGCTCGACGTCCAGCCAGAGCCCAGTGACCCGGGCCATCTGTGAGTTTTCGAGCAAGGTGTTTCGGGAATTCACATCAGGAGGACCCGGGTGGAGTCGATAGGCCAGCCCATGCCGCACCAGGTACGGAACGAGGCCCAGTTGCTGAGCTGCGCTTCCGCTAGATGCGAAGTAGATGGGGCGGTCTTCGACGCTGCTTTGAATCAGCAGCAAGGCGAACTGCTGCCACGGATAGATCACGGTTCCCCCCTCCATCCTCGCCACCACGGGTCCGAGGGGAAAATCGCGGTCCTCGTCGAGGGATACGTAACCCGCTGGTCCGGCAACCTGCTCTATGACCTCGTCTTCCAGAGGGATGGCCGTTCGGGTGGGTGGTCTCACCGGACTCTCGGTGAGGATGGCCATCCGTCCCTGCGAGTTTGCGGCGCTCGGGTCGGCGGTATAGAGGGGTTCACCCTCCAAGGGGTCGTACGGTCGCTGGCAAACGATGGTGGTTCTGCTGTCACTCGCCTGGACACCCGGTGGGCAAGGGGTCGTGAGGTCTCGAATCTGTTTAACGTACCAGTCCAGATTGAAGTAGGAGGTGACGATGATGGTCACGTCGCGGCGTATACCCTCGGCCTCCTGCAAGTACCAAAGCGGAAACGTGTCGTTGTCGCCGTTGGTAAATAGAATGCTGTATGGTTCCACACTCATCAAGAGATTGTACGCCCAATCCCGTGCGGAGTAGTCCGTTCGGCGGCTCGCCCACGGCCAGTTGGACACGAGCGGGATCAGAGCCAGCACGAGCACCGGCGCGGCTCGGGACCACGAGCCCTTCAGACGTGCGGCGACCTGTTGCCAAAGTGCGGCGATTCCGATTCCCGCCCACAGACCCCACACCGAGAAACCGACGATAAAGAAGTAGTCCCGCTCGCGCACTTCGTGAACGTCCTCTGGGCTCGGAGAGGCGAGCGAAAAGCCATACGGGAAGTTGAGGTAGAAGACCAGGCCGATGGAGAGTGTGGCGAACAGGGCCAGGACGTAGAGACCCGTGGCCGAGTCTCTCCGTAAATGCTGGACCGCGCCGTACAGTCCCAGAGACGCGAACAAGAAGGTGAATGGGAGTCTGGCGAGCGGAAAGACGGTCTCGGCCCCGGTTCCCGCAGCGCCCCTCGCCCACTGCCAGTCGAAGTACTGAAGGTAGTTCGCGAACTGCGACCAGAGGGGCGACGCCCGTGGTATCACCGGGGGCTTGAGGTACTGTTGCCTCGACAGGGCGGCCGAGAGTTCGGTACAGCCGGCCTGGCCCATCGTCACGATGCTCGTGAGGGCGCTCCGGAGACTGGAACAGGTTGGATCGGCCTCATTGATGATGGGGCCGAGCGCAGCCCGTATCGGCAGAAAGAGGTGAATGGAAAGACCGAGGAAGACGGCGAAGGCACCGACGGCGTAGAGACGCCAGTTGAGCAGCACCCCGGGGGAAACCCACAGGATGAACAGGACGAGCGCCGGGGCGGCGAGGAACGCCATAAGATGGTTTCCCACCGAGAGCGCCAAGATGAACGCGATCAGCACCAGCAGATTGTCATCTCGGCCCTTGCCGAGGTTTTCACGCCAGTGGAAGGCCAGCCAGGTCAGCAGTGCGATGGTCATGAGCGAGACCGTATAGACCTTCTCGTTCACGTTGGACTGATTCCAGACTGTAAATGCGGTGGCGCTCACCAGCACCGCCGCGATGGCGCCCACAATGCGGAACCGGCGATCGTCGGAGAAAAACGAAAGAATGTGATGGACGGCCAGGAACCAGAGACCGTGGGCGACGCTGCCCATGAGGGCGGAGAACAGGTTGATCCGCGTGGCGACCGAAAGGCCCAAGGGCGCCAGGAGAAGGTCCCACGTTCGGGCCATTAGTACGAAAAGGGGATTTCCCGGTGGGTGGGGGATCCCGAGGATGTGCCCCGTGGCGATGTACTCGCTCGTATCCCAGTATGCGGTCGTCGGCGCCAGTGTCACCGCATACAGGAGACCGACACCGAGGCCCACGATCAGCGCCCAGAGGTAGATCGGTTCCGCGTCCGCCGGAGTATCGACGGGTTTATTTTCCCCGTCGGACACGAGCGTGGCGGTCGGTCGGCTTTGACTCCGGTTCATTGTTGCTCGGGTAGAGTTGCCAGGTGCCGGGAGGATCTCAGCCAAGGTGGTCGGCGCACGCCTTACCGCGCTCGTGCTACGTCGCGGAGAGGTGCAGGTTCCCCCATTCATCGACCTCTAGCCCCCAGCCTCGGGGGATCCAAGTGGTCGCACTGTATTCTAACACCAGAGCGGGCCCAGCGAGCATCTGGTCCGGGCTCAGGTCACCCCGCCAGACACGGTCCACCTCAGTCCACTGACCCTCTATATATACCCGCGTGTGTTCGACCGTCGGAGCGTCGTTGTTATGCGGAAGGCGCTCCAGATCGAGCGGCGGTCCAGGGGCGGAAGCGATGGATCGGAGAGTGACCGCCTCGACTGGGCTTTCAGGACGCTGATAACCATATCGTGTTTCGTGCAGCTCGTGGAACCGAGTGTCCCAGTCCTCCGCGGGCACTCTCAGCTCGAAGCTCTGGCGTTCATACCGCGCGTCCACCCATTGGCGCAACGAGAGGTGGTCCTCGGGCACACCCTCCTCCGCCATCGCCGCGATGGCGGCCTGTTCCAATTCGGTGAACACATTCTCGATGCTCTCATGGGCGTTGGCCGAGGCAGTGGTAATCAACACGGTTCTGGAGACCTCCCGTGTGATGTCTGCGGCGAGCATCCCGTATGCCGAAAGAAGTCCCGGGCGGGGGGGCACCATGGTGTGACGGATACCCAGTCGCTCGGCCAGATGTGCGGCGTGTAGACCGCCGGCGCCGCCGAAGGCTACGAGGGTGAAGTCCGCGGGATCGTGTCCCCGTTCCACCGAGATAACCCGGAGGGCGCGCTCCATCGCCGCGTTGGCAACTGCGAGGATGCCTTCGGCCGCAACCTCGAGACTTGCGTCGAGACGATTCGCGAGATTTCGGAGATGCGGTTCGACCACTGAACGGTCCAGCGTCCGCTCCCCTCCCAGGAAGGCATCGGCCGGCAACCGTCCCAGCCAGACGTGTGCATCCGTGACCGTGACGCCGGCTCCGCTCTTCCCGTAACAGATGGGGCCGGGATCGGCACCCGCCGATTCAGGGCCCACACGCAGTGCACCCCCGGGGTCGATTCGCGCCAACGATCCACCCCCCGCGCCAACCGTATGAATGTCGATGACCGGGATTGCGACGGGCTGGCCGTCGATCTCCAACTCTCTTGTGTGGAGAGGGGCCCCCGGGCATAAGGAGACGTCGGTGGAGGTTCCTCCCATATCGAACGTGATGATGCGCTCGTGCCCGGCTCGGCGCCCCGAGGCGAGTGCCCCGACTACACCCCCCGCAGGGCCGGAAAGGACCATGTGGACGGGCTCCCGGGCGGCACGGTCTAGAGGAAGCGACCCGCCGTTCGACCCCATGATACTCACGCGCTCCGCTCCGGCCCCCTGGGCCAGGCGCTTCAAGTACGCCGAGATACGTGGCGCGACGTAAGCGTTCACGACTGTTGTCGAGGTGCGTTCGTACTCTCGGTATTCCGGGAGAAGTCTGACGGACACGGACAGCGGTACGTCCAACTCGGCCAGGGCATCGGCTACGCTCTCCTCATGACTGGCATTCGCATACGAGTGTAGGAGCACGACCGCAACCGATTCCGCGCCGGCCAACAACGCAGGGAGCGCCTCCAGTTCAGCGGGGTCGAGCGGCTCGATGACCTCTCCGTCGGGCCCCACCCTCCCTCGGATGCCGTGGCGGTCATCGCGGTCTACAAGCGGTGGAGGACGATGGCCAACGAGGGCGTAGAGCTGGGGCCGATTCTGCCTCCCGATCTCTACGATGTCCTCGAAGCCCGCGTTTGTAACCAGTTTTACTCGGGCTCCCTTCCGCTCGAGAAGGGCGTTGGTGGCGACCGTGGAGCCGTGGAGGAGCGCGAACCCAACGTCGGTCTCACGTTCGACGCCGTCCAGTATCCGGCGCAGGCCCTCTAGGACGGCGTCGGAGGGATCGTTGGGCGTCGACGGAAGTTTCAAGGAGTGGAGGCGTCCTCCGTCCAGGAGGAGGACATCCGTGAACGTCCCCCCAGTATCCACGGCCACCGCCAGTGGGATCTTTCCCTTTTTCGCTTCGTCCATAAGTTTCTTGGCCCCTTTCGAGACGCCAGTTCACACTGTCTGCCAGGATCCATGGAGCTCAAACCTACACTAGAGGAATTTCGCGCCCAGGCGACTGGCGCGGGTGTGCTCCCGGTGTGGAGAGAGTTCCTTTTCGACGTCGATACGGCTGTTACCGCCTACGCGAAGATTCGTCGTCCGCCTTTCGGTTTCCTCCTCGAGTCTGTTGTCGGCGGCGATCAATGGGCTCGGTACACCTTTCTGGGGAGTGCGCCGGCCCAGGCATGGCGCCTATGTGGGGACCGGGCGGAGTTATGGACGCCGGACGACGGTTGGTCGCCGATCGTCACCGACGACCCACTGACCGACCTCGACGAGCGGCTGCGAGTTCGGCGGCCACTGGCCACCGGGGGCCTCCCGAGACTCTGGGGAGGTGCAGTAGGGTACTTCGGGTACGATGTGGTGCGCCAGGTCGAGCGGCTCCCCAATGAGCCGGAGGACGATCTTGGGCTGCCCGATGGACTCTTCATGTTCATGGACGTCGTGCTCGCCATCGACAACCTTCTTGGCCGTGCCATGGCGATTGCCACCGTCGAAGTCGAGGAGGGGTTGGACGACGACGAGCTTCGCCGCAGGTACGACGAGGCGGCCGAGAAGACCCAGCGCCTGGTCTCCCAGCTTTCCGAGGGAGCTTCGCCGCCACCCCTTGAGATCGGCCCCGAACCCACTGAGGACCCCGCGTTTTCCAGTACGATGACTCGTGCCGAGTTCGAAGCGCGAGTCGAGCGGATCCGGGAGTACATCTTTGCCGGCGACGCCTTCCAGGTGGTTCTGAGCCAACGGCTCTCGATGCCCATGCCGGCGGAGCCCTTCGAGCTCTATCGGGTGCTTCGTTCAATCAATCCGTCTCCGTATCTGTATTTCCTCGAGCTCGATGGGTTTTCACTCGTTGGAAGCTCGCCCGAGATCCTCGTGCGAGTCGAGGATGACGTTGTGACGGTCCGGCCCATCGCCGGCACCCGTCCAAGGGGGGCGACTCCAGAGGAGGATCGGGCATTTGCGCTCGATCTCCAGGCGGACGAAAAGGAGCTTGCCGAGCACCGAATGTTAGTGGATCTGGGCCGGAATGATGTCGGCCGCGTCGCCGAGTACGGGTCTATCACGGTGCCCGATCTCATGATCGTCGAACGTTACTCGCACGTCATGCACCTCTCCAGCCAAGTCGAGGGGAAGCTGAAGCGGGGTCTGTCGGCCATGGACGTGTTCAGGGCCTGTTTCCCGGCCGGCACCGTGTCGGGGGCGCCCAAGGTTCGAGCGATGGAGATTATCGATGAGCTGGAACCCTTTCGGAGGGGCCCCTATGCCGGCGCGGTGGGGCATTTCGGCTGGGGTGGCACGTCGATGGACACGGCGATCACGATCCGCACGGTGCTCGTACAGGACGGCACGCTCTACGTGCAGGCGGGCGCAGGTATCGTGGCCGACTCGGACCCGGCACGGGAGTACGAAGAGACGCTGAACAAGGCCCGGGCGCTTCTGCGGGCCGGCGCGATGCTCACGACCCGAACCTGATGGTGCTTCAGTGGGTCGGGATCGGGTCAGTTCGGCACCCGCTCCTTCAACTCCTCGAACCAGTTCACCACGACCACGATTTCCGGGGTGATGACAGCGTTGTCCTCCACGGCCTGCTTGACCACGGCTCGTCCCGAGACCGGGTTCACATCCCATCCCGGGAGCAAACGCGGGAGAACGGCAACCACATCGGGCGAGCTGCCCGCCGGTTGACCCGGTTCCATGGCGACGGCGAAGAGCGTGTCCCGTGACAGGTTCCAGTAGTACACCGTCTGACCGTCGGGCGCCCAACGGGGAGCGATACCACCGGCTGCGGAGACGAGGCGAACTTCCCGCGCGTCGGGGAAGCTCCGCACATAGACCTGCGGCCGGCCAGCTTCGTGCGACTCGTAAGCCGCAAGAGCCCCGTCTGGTGATACCGAGAGCTCCGTTTCGATCCACTCCGCCGCCAGGTAGGGAGTGACGCGCTCCGGGCTGTTCGGGTCGACGATCAAGAGATCCTGCGCGCCGGCCGCGCTTATCACGATGATGTCCTCGGATGGCCAGGCCATCGCATGGTCGTCACTGGGAAGGTTGAGGAGTCGGGTCGGCGGCGAGCTGCCATCGATCGGTGTAACGAAGAGATCTTCCGCGATAGTGCCCGCCTGCTCCGAGGAGAACACCATTCGCGTTCCGTCCGGAGACCAGGCCGCAGCGTGGGCGCCCCCCCCAAATGTGATCGGCGTCGTCGTGCCCGTCGCGAGGTCGTACGTAAAGACCGTCCGCTGCTCGATCCGGCCGACCCCTGTGTTGAACGAGAGGCGCTGGCCGTCCGGGGAAAAGCGCGGCCAGTTGAAGACCCGAGGCGACAAAGGGATCGTGTCCATGCCGCCACGCATATCCAGCAGGAGGAGTTGTGACGCCTGTCCGACGTCCAGCGGGTTGGTGGCGTAGACTAGGGTACCCGTCCGGGAGATCGAATAGAAAGCGTTGCTTCCGGCCAGGTTTACGTCATCCCTGACCGGAACCGGATTCCCGATGACGGCGTGGTCAGCCAGATCGAACGGCACCGCAAACAGTCCGCCTTCCAGTGCGTGTCCGTACACCAGGTGGCCTGTTTCAACGTACGTAGCGTCGGTTCCGCCGGGCACCACGAGCCGCGCCGAATCGGCGCCAAACTCGAGCAACATGATCCCCGTGGTCGTGGAATAGAGCACTCCAGACCCATCCGGTAGCATGCTTGGGCGTCGGACGGCGACGTCACCGACACCACCGACTGCTTCAGGCTCGCCTCCGGCGTCGGAGACCCTGTACAACCGGTCCTGGCTGTGGAACACAACAGTTCCGGCGTGTCTCCAGTTGGGATTCGAGGCGATGAGGGTGTTCGATCGCACGAGTATCTGCTCACCACTGCCGTCAACCGCGGTTTTGACCAACACGCCCTCGCGAACGAACACCAACCACTGGCTGTCCGGTGAGAACGCAGGCGATATGGCCCGCTCGGTGTTTGGCAGGAGGCGATACGATGCCTCCCCCGCCGGCCGGATGTGGATCCCATCGAAAGTGGTCAGGGCAAACAACGATCCATCGGGAGAGACCAGGATTCCGCCCAACCTGAGGCCATCGCCGGTGAAGTCCAGTGTGAAACGTGTCGGAACAGGGGCAAGGCTTGTCGGAGCGGGCCGCAGAACCAGCAAACCCAGAACAAGCGCCAGGACGGCGGCAACCGACCACCCCATCATCGTACGAGCAGGTGATCCCGCCGTCGCAGGCGCTGTCGCCAACCCACTGATCGGTGTCGTGGTGAAGTGCGGATCGTTGAGCCCCGCCGCGAAGTCCGCCGCCGATTTGAACCGATCCGCCGGTAACTTCTCCAGTGCCTTGCGCACTGCTGCGTCCACGTTCGCCGGGACCGTGGGACGCTCTTCCGCCGCCGACACGGGCTTGCCCTGGATGATCTTCCCGAGAATCGCCTGTGCTGAGCCCCCCGTGTAGGGCGGCTCTCCCACCAGCATCTCGTACAGTACCGACCCCAGCGCGTAGGTGTCGGTGGAGGCCCCCACCGCCTGGTCACCTGTTGCCTGCTCCGGGCTCATGTAGAACGGCGTGCCCACACTGAGGCCGGTCTCGGTCAGCCGAGTACCGCCCGCGACACCGAGAGCGAGCGCGATCCCGAAGTCTGCCACCACCGGCTCGCCGTCTTGGAGCAGGATGTTGGCTGGCTTGATATCACGGTGGATGACACCGTGCTCGTGCGCGTGTTGGAGCGCCCCGGCGACCTTCGAGGCGAGAGCCACGGCTTCATCCACCGGCAGCTGTTTCTCGCGGTCGATGCGGTCACGGAGGGTCTCGCCCTTTACGTAGGGCATGACGTAGAAGAGGAAGCTGTCGGCCTCGCCGGAATCGAAGAGCGGGAGGATGTGGGGATGCTGGAGGTTGGCGGTCGTTTTGATCTCGGCCAAGAACCGTTCGGCTCCCACTACCGCTGCGAGTTCGGGCTTCAGGACCTTGAGCGCGACCTTGCGCTCGTGCTTTAGATCGTCGGCAAGATACACCGTGGCCATCCCACCTTCACCGAGTTCGCGCTCGATGGCGTAGCGGCCTTCCAGGGCGGCGGTCAGACGGCTGATGGGATCGGGCATCGGTGCCTCAAGGTCCACGGGATTACAGCTGTCATGATACGACATGATGAGCTTGCGCGCACAAGGTGTTGGGTAGCCCCTCAGGTGCTCCGTGCAAAAGTGTGCCGCTCACCCAGCGGACCTCCGAGAAGCGCCAAATCACGGCCGATCTTGTGTGCCAACAGTGTGCCAACTCAGCCACACGGGGCGAAACAGAGAAATACTGAGCGGAAGAACGACCTCACCTAAGTGAGAACAGAGAATACACTTACGTCACTGATCCGTACCCAGCAGAACTCAGGAAAACACCCCAAATAATGAATGGGGTTCAGTGGGTCGGGATCGGGTCAGTTCGGCACTTTCATACTTGAACGCAGCCGCCTTCAGGGTCGCTCTTCTACTAGAGGAAGTTGGTCGGGATCTGGTTGGTCTGGAACATGCTGACGAGAACGGTCTTGTCGATCGCTTTGAGGTAGGCCTCGCGGGGCTCGACAATGCCCTTCGTGACGAGCTCGAGCAGCGCGTCATTGAGCTGGACCATGCCGTTCTTCTTGCCGGTCTGCATGATCGACGGGATCTGGAACGTCTTTCGCTCGCGGATCAGGTTCGAGACAGCCGAGTTGACGATCAGCACCTCGAGCGCCGGCACGCGCCCACCACCGATTTTCTTGCAGAGCACCTGGGCGACGACGGCCTTGAGCGACGCCGCAAGCATGGCGCGGATCTGTTCCTGCTGGTGAGCGGGGAACGGGTCGATCATGCGGTCGACGGTGGACATGGCGGAGGTAGTGTGGAGAATACCAAAGACGAGATGGCCTGTCTCGGCGGTCTCGATCGCCATGGCGATCGTCTCCAGGTCGCGGAGCTCCCCGATGAGGATGACGTCGGGGTCCTCCCGCAACGCGGCACGCAGGGCCTTCTTGAAGCCGGAAGTGTGGATGTGCACCTCCCGCTGGTTCACGAGACACTTCTTGTTTGGGTGTACGAACTCGATCGGGTCCTCGATCGTGATGATGTGGTCATGACGACTAGAGTTGACCAGGTCGATCAGGGTGGCGAGGGTAGTCGACTTTCCGGAGCCGGTGGGGCCGGTAACGAGGACCAGCCCCTTCGTCAGGTTGGCCAGTTGGCAGATCGCGTTGGACATCCCAAGCTCGCTTGCCGATCGGATGTCGGTCGGAATAATTCGGTAGACGCCTCCGGGGCCCTTGAGGTCCTGGAAGAGGTTGCAGCGGAAGCGGCCCAGACCCTCCATCTCGTAGGCGAAATCGCTGTCGCCGCTTTCCTTGAACTCCTTCGCATTACGTTCGGGCGCGATCTCGAGTAACACCCGCAAGGTGGTCTCGGCGTCGAGCATGTCGTAGCCCTCGAACTCCTCGAGATCGCCGTCGACGCGCATCATCGGTTGCGACTCCGTGCTCAGATGGAGGTCCGAGCCGCCGAGCTTGACCAGGTCGCGGAAGAGTCGTTCCATCAGCGGTCCCTCGGCCGGGGGATCCACTGGCGAGGTGACCGGGGGAGCGACCGGTGCGGCCACTGCGGGATCGACCGGGGAATCCGTGGTCCTTGTGGGCATCAGTTTCAGGACGGCCTTTGGGCCTGGGGAGATCTCGACCTGTATCGGGTCGCCGGCACCGGAGTAGACAAACGACGTGCCGAGGCCGGAGTGGATGGCCGAGCGGGACTCGGCGGGTGCGATCGCGGCGAGCAGGCCCGCAGCCTGGTCGGCGTTAAGCACCTGTTTGCCGACCGCGCGCTCTGTGCCGCTGATGTCGAGCGACGGCCTCTCACCCTCGGCCACCATGAGCGCCGTGGCGGAGTGCTGGATCATTGCCGCAATGAGCTGGTCGATTTGAGCCACGAAAACCTCTTTTTAGGCTAGGAAACGTGAACCACGTGCGACCTCTGGACGAAATCGATCGCCTCGGTCGAGACGACCGACAGGAAGAGGTCCGCGGCGTTGAGCTTGTCCAGGAGTCGCGAAAGGTTCGGAGGGGTGACAACGAGCAGTGTGCCCTCGAGGACACTGCCGTCCACGAGGAGTAGTGTCGATGTTGAGGAATCGCTGGGGGCCGATTCGGAGGTGCGGTCGAGTGCCTCGCCTTCGAGAAGCGGGAGCCACACCCGGACGATGTGGGCCTTGCTGAGGACGAACGGACCACCTTTTTTGCCCGTCACCGCCAGTGGGACGAAGCTCCGTTCGTCATTGAGCAGATTGATCACTTCGTCCGCGTCATGGGTCCGCTGTGGAGACTCGGGGACGTACAGGGACCCGCTGATAAGCGGCCCAGTGGTCACGAGGATGTCGACCAGGATCGGCCTTGTTGGTATCTGAAGCTCCTGCACGACCCCCCCTCCGACGGTGGCACCTCATGGCTCACTCCATTCGAAATATGGTGACGAGTGATTAGGATTTGAAAGACAATTGTCCGTGTCAGGCACAGGCTTGAGCGAGCCGAGACAACCAGGGAGGTTGCCTCCGGGCAGAGAGAAGCCCATCGGGACTGCGCAGTCGGCCGACGCTCCCCTACATCAGCAACTCCAGCAGCGACGACGACACCGCGTCCGGCCGGTGCGCCGGCAGGTCGTGTCCCGCCCCGTCGACGATGCGACGCGCGACGAGTGAGGGGAACCTCCGCTGGTCGCCGGACGGATCCGGCGAGGGTCGGCCGAAGCCGCTCTCCGCCCCCCGCAGCACGATGGCAGGTACCTCGATCTGTGGCCGCTGGGCCAGCCGGCGCTCCACTGCCAGGAAACGTTCCTCGCCAGGCGCGTTCGCGTGCCGGTGCCGGTAGGAGTGGATCACGACATCGACGAAATCGGGGTTATCGAACGACGGAGCCGACCGATCGAACGCCGCGTCTGTGTATTGCCACCCGGGCGACCACGTGTCCCACAGATACCGGATGATGTCGCGTCGATTCGCCTCGAGTCCGGCCCGTCCGCGTTCGGTGTTGAAGTACCACTGGTACCAGAGGCGTGCCTCGGCGGCGGCGGGCGCCGGACCTCCCGGCACGACGGTGTTCTGCACCGAATACCCGCCGCAAGCGACCTGCGCGCGCACCCGCTCGGGGTGGAGGATGGCAGTGATACAGGCCGCACGGTTGCCCCAGTCGAACCCCGCCAGCGCGAACCGCTCCAGCCCGAGCGCATCGGCGAAGTCGACCACGTCCTGGGCAATCGCGGCTTGCTCCGCCATGCGCGGTGCAGCAGGGTCGCGGAATCTCGTGGGACCGTAGCCGCGAAGATACGGCACCAGCACCCGGTGGCCCGCTTCGACCAAGGGCGGCACCACGCCGTCCCAGGATCGAACATCGTAAGGAAAGCCGTGCAGGAGGATGATGGGGAACCCGGCGCTGTTCCCGGTCTCCTCATATCCGATGTCGAGCACCGCAGTCTGGATCGTCCGCACGTCTTGACGGGCCCCTGTCTGAAGCCGGGCACCGCCAACGGCCGAGGAGCCACCAGCCACCGCCACGGCGCCCACAGCACCGGCGCTCTTCAGGAATTCTCTTCGACTCTGGGCCATGACCGTTCCTCCGATCGGGTTGCGTAGTGCGGCGCGAAATCGGGCACCGTGTCGTACCCGGATCTGGCAGTGTCAACGGAACGCGGACGGGCATGCGCGTGTCGACCTTCGGTAGGATCGGTCACACCGAGACAATACAGTTCGATGGTCAGGAAACGTACGTATATTTCGAGTAGAAACATACGTATGACAGTCGCCGCTTCCTTGAAGACGACCGTCTCACGCTCTACGCAGTAGCCGCCCTCCAGGGCTGTGCGTTTAGGCGGGCGATGAGATCGAGATCGGGCAGGGCAGAACTCATCGATCTGGTACGCTGGCTCCAGATCCAACGAGAAATCCTACCACGGACTCGTACCTGGCGGCATCAACCGCGGTCCGGTCATATGCGTCTGTGGCGTTCACATCAACACCCGCCTCGACCGCGATCCTGACGGCTTCAAGCATCACGGACTCAGCTTCATTGGGGGCGGGACGATAGAAGCCCCTGAACCTCCCGCCACCCATTCCAACCGCTGCCATCAATGCCGTTATAGCACCCTCTCTCTCCACAAACTGCCTCGCCCTATTCCCCGCAGGGTAGCTGACGTCGTGCACGAACAGGGGATCGGCGTCGTACTCCAAGAGGACCTGCATCACGTTGGGCTGAGAGAATCGGGCAGCAAGCCAAAAGGGCGTCGCTCCAACGAATGCCTCGTGAAAATGGTACTCCTCCGACCCGCGGCGGGTTGGCGTAGCCGTTCGAACTCGGGCACTCGGGTCAGCCCCATGCGCAAGGAGAACACGTACAGCTGCTTCGTTCCCACGCAGAATCGCCGCATGCAACGCCGTATAGCCGCCGTCAGCCGAGTTGGGATCGGCCCCCTGCTCCAGGAGGTATTCCACCACCCTGGCGTCGCCACCATGAACGGCGGTGATCGTAGGGCTCGTTCCGAAAGCTGAGGTTTGGTTTACTTCGGCACCGGCTTCTACCAGCAATTCCACAGAGCGGAGGTTACCAGATCTGGCCGCAAACACCAAAGCTGTATTCCCTCCCTGGGTGACCCAGCCTGTGTAGTCCGGATTACTTTCCTGAGCCTTGTCGGTTTTCATGAGCTGCGTCCGGACCTCCGAACGCGCAAGGACATCCGCTCCGTACTCCAGAAGCACCTCGACGACCCCCGAGTGATCTTGCCCCGCCGCCCACATGAGCGCGGTCTGACCACGCGTGGCACTCGCATTCGGGTCGGCACCCGCAGTGAGCAACCCCCGGACCAGATCCGGGCTTCCCGAGCGAGCAGCCGTCATGACGAGCGTCTCACCTGATAAGAGGGCTGCTCCCGGGTCCCCACCCGCCTCCAACAGCCTTTGCACCATGGACGCACTTCCGTTCTGGGAAGCTGGCCAAAGCGGCGTCACCCCGAGATCGGTTGCCGCGTTTACGTCAGCACCTGCGCGAATCAGGAGGTCTGCGATCTCGACGTTATCCCAGTAGCTCGCCCAGTGGAGGGCGGTGGTACCGTCCGCATACGCTGTGTTAACGTCCACTCCCTGACCGACCAGGGTACGAACTGCATCCCAGTCCGCGTCCTTCGCGCCAGCCACCAACGGCGGTATGTCACTGCCGCCAGCTCCGAGGAGGACTACGGCGGATCCCAGAGCCATCAAGCCTCGCCATCCGGCTGCCATCCTCAATCCTCCCTTCATGTCATGTCTAGATTCCGGACACCAGGTCGATCGGAAGGCTGCCCGTGCTCCCACCGATCCGGTCGATCGGCATATCGAACTTATCCATCAGCGTAACCAGCAGATTCGCCATCGTAGGCCGATCGTCATACTCCAGATGCCGACCTCCATTCAGCCGCCCCGCCCCACCGCCAACCAACATGACGGGCAGGTCGATCCCCGAGTGGGCCGTGCTGTTGGAAATACCAGCGCCATACAGGATGGTCATGTGGTCCAAGAGCGTGCCATCCCCGTCTGGCGTCGCGCGAAGCTTTTCCAGGTACTTCGCAAACAGCTCGACGTGATAGCGGTTGATCTTGGACATCTGCTCCACCAGCTCCGGAACGTTATTGTGGTGCGACAGCGGGTGGTGAGCCTGGGGAACCTCGATCTGCGGGTATGGGCGAGCGCTCTGTTCCTTGCTCACCATGAACGTGATGACGCGCGTCAAATCCGCTTGCAGCGCCAAGACCTTCAAGTCCTGCATGAGCTCCAGATGCTCTTCAAAAACGGACGGTGCTCCCTCGGGTTGCTCCATTTCCGGCAATTCGAAATCGATCTGTTCCTCGGCCTTCTGAATGCGCCGCTCAACGTCCCGAATTGCCCCCGTGTAGCTCTCCAGCAGGTGCCGGTCCTCGCTACCAAGCTCCGCCTTCAGCCCCAACAGCCTGTCCAGCACGGCGTCTAGAATGCTCGACTGCTCCTGGAGTCGGGCCTCCCGCGCCGCTCGCCCCGTGCTTCCACTGTCGCCGAACATCCTCTCGAACACCGCCCGCGGATTGTATTCCATGGGCAGAGGCTCCGTTTTGCTGCGCCACGAAATCGTGTGGGTGTACACGCAGCTCAGGTTGGATGTGCATGCTCCTGCATTGGCCGCCGCATCCATGCAAAGCTCGAGAGATGACAGCTGGGTCTCCTGGCCAAGCTTCTTGGCGAGTAGCTGATCCACGGACACGTCCGCCAAGATCTCCATCTCGTTCCTTCCTCCACGGGTCGTGCCCGTGAGAAACGATCCGGACGCACCCGCATGAGCGACGTTCCAGTTCGCCTTGAGGCCTGAGAGCACCAGCGTCTGATCCTTGAACGATGCCAGTGGCTCCAGAATGGGCGAGAGCTCGAAATTTTTTCCGGAAGTAGCCGGGGTCCAATAGGGCATGGCCATCCCGTTGGGCACATAGAAAGCTTGGAACCTATGGATAGGGCCCGCAGCGGGCGCCCGGAGTACCGATAACGCCGGGTTCATAGCATCCAAGTACGGCAGCGCCAGCGCCGCACCGAACCCTCGAAGGACGGTCCGCCTAGAGATCGCTTTCCCGGTGACGATCGCTGCTCCTGGAGTCGTGTCGCTCATATTCATCTCTCCTTGGTGATCCTATTTAACCCCTTGATCCTAAGTAACCCCTATACGAAGCCCTGTTCCTCAGCATACCGACCCGGCCCCTGCCGGTCAATCAGCCCTCGGGGGCCCAGCCGTGCTGATCAAGAAAGGAGGGCTCGTGACGATTCCGAGAACGAGGGACGACCAGCGGTAATCGTCGGCCGCCGCATCGCGAACGATTTTTCGCACCGCCGGTTGATCGTAATACTCGACTCTGCGCCCGAGGGCGTAGGTTATCAACTTCTCGGTCAACGTGTGGACAAACTGCTCGGGCCGATTCAGAAACCATTCCCTCAAGTCCGCGAATCCTTCAAACTCGCCTCCCCCTATCCAAGCCCCATGGGCATCCACTGGATTGCCCCCCTCGTCGACGGTACGCCAACCGCCCATCACGTCGAAGTTTTCAAGCGCAAACCCCAACGGATCGATGGTCGTGTGGCACGACGCGCACACGGGACTGTTCCGGTGTTGAGCGAGTCTCTCGCGGATTGAAGCTGGCACCTCTCCACTTTCGGTCTCCGCCAGGTCAGGTACATTGGGAGGCGGGGCGGGCGAGGGAGTGCCGAGGAAGTTGTCTAACAGCCACTTTCCACGCAGAACGGGCGATGTGCGGCCCGGGTAGGACGTGACCGCCAACAAACTTCCGTGAGCGAGCAACCCACCGCGCTGCCCGAGATCTGGAAGGGTAACCTGGCGGAAGCGACTCCCATAAATCCCCGGCACGCCATAGTGCACAGCTAGCCGTTCGTTCAGGTACGTGTAATCCGCATCCAGGAGTTCCAGAACGCTTCGATCCTCGCGCACATTATTGGCAATGAACAGCTCGGTCTCGCGCTCAAACGCCTCCAGCAGGCTCTCGTCAAAATTGGGATAGATCTGCGGATTGACCGTCACCTCCTCAATGCGTCGCAGATTCAACCACTGCGCGGCAAAATCTCCAACGAGCGCGTCAACCGCCCGCGGGTCGGCTGTCATTCGGCGCACTTGTTCTTCCAAGACCTCTGCATCCGTGAGCCGTCCGCGCCCGGCCAAGTCGAGCAACGTCTCATCAGGAATGGTGCTCCAAAGGAAGAAGGACAGGCGCGACGCAACCTCCAGGTCACTGAGGTGGAAGGTCTCACCCGGCGTCACGCCCTCCGGCTCCCGATACATGCGTACCAGGAATTCGGGATCACTGAGTAGGAACTCGAGCGCAAACTGAATGCCGGCGTCAAAGCTTCCACCTTCCCGGCGGCCATGGTCGTAGAAATCGACCAGTCTCTGCACCTCGCTGTCCTCGAGGGGCCGGCGGTAGGCCTGCCGCGCCACACCCGACAGGATCTCGGTGGCGCAGACCTCTTCCTCCATCCCGTCCTCGGGATGGCAGGTGAAAACCGCTCGACGCGCCGGCGTATCCTCCGCGATGCCGCCGGCACCGTACGGGCCACCGATCGCGACCGAATGCACCTTCTGATAGTCCATATAAACGTCGTCGTTCCCCAGAAGCCTTCCCCTCTCCGGCGGCCTAGGGTCGTCCTCGGGCTCCAGATGCTCCCTGATGTACGAAACGCCGACCACCTGCGGCCCGGCCTGGACCGGGACCCGGATCTCCAAGCTTTCGTCCTCGGTTTGCATGTACTGCTCCCACTCGATGTCCCCGTTCTCACCGGGGCCCGTGAAGCTCATCGGAGCAGGCCTTCCGGGGGCATCGCCCCCGATCGTGAACCGCTTCAGCAGCTTTCCATCGAGGCGGATTTCCAGCTGCTGCGCCCATCCCATACCCATGAGGTAATCCTGCCAGTTCGCTCGGAGACGGACCCGGATCAGATATTCCCCATCAACCGGAAAATGATGGCGAACAGAGATACCGCCGCGAGAGCCGAGTGGCAGATCTTCACTTTGCCGCCAATCTTGCACTATATGCAAGGGAATTTCGTAGGTGGCCACCTCGGGATTGACTGGCGGGAGACCTACGGCCAACCGGGTGACCTGACGAGCCACGGACATGTAGCGTTCCAAGTGGGAGGTCGAGAACGGCAGAGCTTCCGCCATATTGTCGAAGCTCCCGTCCGCCGTCGGATCGCCGGGCAGCAAGGACATGACATCGACATCGATTCCGAGGAGATCATTGATCGCATTGTTGTACTCAGTGCGATTCAGGCGGTGCACCGGGGTCACCCGGCCCGGATCCGGGTTGGCAGCCCAAGCACGGTCCAGCTCTGCTTCCAGCCAGGTCGCCGTGGAGTCATAGACGGCGGGTTCCGGGCGCGGTACCCCCGCGGGGGGCATCAAGCCCCCCCGAAGCTTCTTAATCATCTTCTCCAAAGGCTCAGCGTAGTCGCTCGGATTCGTGAAGTCCACTAGGTCGAGCCGGAGTCCCCCCTCCGTCCTCCTCTCGCCATGGCACCTAACGCAGTATGACGCCACGACCTCTTCCATATCAGACGCCGAGAACGGATCGAAAGCCATGTGCGAAGGTGCCGGCTGAAGCGAGGCGCCGGCGCCGGCCCACAGAACCATCGCGACGCCCCCGGTCAGCGGCAGAATGACGCCCAACGCGTGCCCAGCGCGCGAGCTCAAAATCCACGATCTCTTCCCGATCATTCGCCCCCAAAACCTCATTTTTGCTCTCCTTACAGGAACTCCTGGACCGGTATCGGCATGCAGCTAACGTTTGGGTCAATCTGGAGGCCTGACGCCGCCACGCCCGTGTCCCAGTTCAGATACTCGCCGGTCCGAAGATCGTCTCCGACCTTCGTGCCCTGCAGGAACAGCTCCCTACGGCGTTCCTCGATCACCTGGGCCGCGTTCGCCGCAGCACCCCCGTCGACGTAGGGCGCCAGAGGCCACGCGCTCGCATCCAGCTCACTGTGTATTCCGGTGGCGTCCGAGCGCAATAGATTGATGATGGCCACGGACCGGGCCGGGTCCGCCTCCGCAATCATGAGTTGCGCCTCACGCCACGTTGAAATCGGTATGTCTGACCCCCGCTCGTTATACTTGAGCTGGACCCACCAGTCCAATGTGTACTGTGGTGTGACGCCGCCGTTGCTGCTGGTTCGCTCGGTTGGTACCCGTGGGTCGGGCACTCCACCGATCTGGAGGTCCCTATATGCAGTCTGAAGAGTAACGTTATCGTCCATACTAAACGGCCGGTCCCATCTCAGACGGGTAGGGCTCGACTCATAATTGTTTAAGCCAATAAAGCCCATGTCCACCGCCTCGGCATCCGTAATCGCTCCGGGACCATCGCCCAGATTCAGCTTCGCCCTGGCTCGGCCCACCCTGGCCATATTCACGATGTCTGATGCCTCCCCGGCAGACGACAGGCTCGCACGGTCGATCGCAAGCGTGAAGAGATTCACCGCCTCCTGGAAGCCGTCCGCCCGCGACAATTCTACACCGTCGCCGTCGAATACGAGTCCGCAATAATGTTCGGAAAGCAACTGCGTCGCGTATCCTTTGTACAGATTCGCCTTGCCGACCAGGAGATCCGCGTCTGCAACAGAACCCGCCTCAAAGCCTTCGATCAGGTCGATGGCCACCTTGGCCTGGCCGCGAACGATATGCATCGGAAGCCAGACGGGCTCCCTAGTGTTCTCACAGTTCTGGTTTCCTCCCTCCCGTGTGGAGGCGGCTCGCTGCTCCGACCTAAGCCAGTTGAGCGTAGATCCATGAAATTTGCCAATGTCCGCCCACAGCACCTCTCTGAACAAATATCCCCGAAATGCGCACTCGAAATCGCCCTGTACGCCCGAAACCAGTGTTTCGGCCAGCAGGGGATTGTCGAGAGCCTCCGCGCCGAGAGAGCCGGGAAGCTCTGCTTCCAAGAGACTGTCGCAACCAGTGGCCACAGCCACTACCAGGAGCATTGCCAGCAAGCCGACCCGTTCCTGTCTTTTATGCATTCTTATATTCATCGTCTTTGCTCTCTTTGGAGTTAAACAAGGCATCAGAACGAGACGCTCATTCGGATGGTCGCTGTCGACGCAGGCGGCCATCCACCCATCATAACGCCCCCGTTGTCCTTGTTGGGTGACCCTCCTTCAATGTCGTGAAGCCTTGAGCCGAAATCTGTGAATTTGCCCTGTTTCGTCCAAAGCGTGGCCACGTTATAACCAGAAAAGGTGATGCTGGCCCGTTCCGCTCCTATTTTGCCCGCCAAAGCGTCCGTAAACGTATACCGGAGGCTCAACTCTCGGAGTTTGGCAAAGTCCCCGTGAGAGATATTCTGTCCACCGCGCGCGCCGTGCAACCTGAGAGCCGTCCAGATTTCGTTGTCCTGCCTTATGAGGCGCTCGTCATGCCGCTGGGCGGATGAAGCCAGGTAGTCCGGCTGGATCCACATCCCGCCCTTCATATCCACGGAGGCACGGAGGGTCCAATTCCCCCAGGTGAGCGAGTTTCGCAACATGAAGGTGTAGGACGGATCCGCTTGACCATAGAAGACCTCCGGTGCTTGCGCACAGGGAACTGGGGCGCCGCCCGAATCCCGTCCGCCAATCCCCGTGCCACTGTCGCACATGGCGTTCTCGACAGGTCCGCTGGTGCCGCTTATGAAGTCGGCCGAGAGAACCTTGATGTCGAAGAGCCCGCCGACAGGAAATCCCTCTACGTGATACTGGTTTCGGCTGGACCCGCCGAATCCGAGCGCGACGATCTGGTTAATGCCCCCCATGTCGGTGATTCGATTCCACATCGTGCTGACGACGGGGGTCACGGTCCACTGAAGCCCCGACCCCCTCAAGACCTGGAAGTTCACGACGGTCTCCGTGCCTCCCGCCCTGATCTCACCGATATTCACGAACTGGGTGCCAGGAAAGCCTATGGAGGGGCGGATCGGTCGCGCCACGATCGCGTCCTTCGTAGCGCGTTTGTACCAGGTGAATTCAACCTGCATCCGGTCGTCCAACAACCCGGCGTCGAAGCCGAGCTCGAGCTCCTCACCGCGCTCCGGACCCAGTTCGGCGTTTCCGAAATCCGAGGGCGTGAGCATCGGGCTGCCTCCCGGACCTGGCTTTGACTCATAGAGCTTCCGGGCTGCGAATGCGTCGGGTTGTTGACCGGACGCCCCCCAGGCACCCCTGAGCCGGATCTCGGGGACAGCGGATCCCACGCCGCTATCCTCCCAGAAGGACTCCTCACTCAATACCCAGGCCGCGCTCACCTTCGGGTATAGTTCGCCTCCAGCGTTCGTACCGAACGCACTGTTTTTGTCGTAGCGAACAGCTCCCGTCACAAAGATTCGGTCTTCCCAGCTGAACTGGTTCTGCGCATAACTGCCGACGGTGTTGTTCTCGACGAACGATTCGTCGGCCTCCGTGAACGAGGCAGCTCCGACGGTGGACAGGTCCGGAACCGCGAAGTCTTCACCATGGACGTTCTTGCTGATATTTTCGCGCCCGAAATACTGCAATCCAACGGACGTGACCGAACTCAGGCGGTCGGTCAGCCCAAGGGTGAGACTAGCGGTATAATCAAGGGTCAGGGTCTGTCTTTCGAGATTCGTGATGGACTTGTCCCCTTCTATCGCGTTGCTGCGATAGGCCGCGAGCAGCAAGGGATCGGAAGTCTTACGGATGAACCTCGTATTCTCCAATTCGTTCCGATCGAACCCCGCCACGACTTTATGGATGAACCGCGAGCTGGGGGTATGCTGGAACTCGAGGCTCCACGTCGAGTGGTTCCCTTCGATTTCATCCGTTTCGCCAGCTATTCGCGAGTCCAATGTGCCGCCACCCCATCCTCTCAGGATTTGATCGAAATTCCCCGGCCGCGCCAGACCATCAAGGCGGAAGAGGACGACCCCGGGATCCTCCGTTACCGACTGCGACTCCGATCCACGGAGCGTTATGCTTAACTGGTCGCTCGGTATCATAGAGAGGGACAGCCGAGCGGAGTTTCTCTCGTTGCTGTCAACGCGAGTATATCCTTCCTCTCTAACTCGACCGATGTCCGCAGCGTACAGGAAGCCCTCGGAGCCCCCACGAACACCCAGATTGTAGTTCTGAGACAGCCCGTGCTGGAATAGGGGCTTCCCGAAAAACGGTGCCGGGTTCTGTTCCTCCTCGATATAGGGATTGCGCGAGTCGACCTCGCCCGCTGAATTTATGAAATGCTGCTCGCCGATCTGGCCCGCCGGATCCGGAACCCAATTCGCTCCTATCCCGACCGTTACATCAAAGACAGGGGCACCCTCGACTCCTTTCTTAGTGATGATTTGGATCACCCCGTTCGCGGCTTCGGTCCCATACAGCGTTGCCGCCGCGGGGCCCTTAATGATCTCGATGCTTTCGATAGTCGCCGGGTCGATGTCGTCCAGCGTCGAGATCGAGGTATAGCGGCCGGCAAATGCCTCGGTCTGATCCACACGAATTCCGTCCACGTAGACCAGGGGATCTCCTGACAGCGCCAAGGACGAACTCCCACGAATGCGGATTTTCGCACCTCCGCCGGCCGTCCCTGAAGGAGCCAACAGCGCAACCCCTGGAACCCTGTTGCTGAGGAGCTCCTCAAACGTCGCACCAGCTAGCAGGTCCCTGTCCGTTGCCACATCCAACCGGGCGACCGAATTTCCGAGAGCTCGTCTTTGTGTTCCGCCCGCTGTACCAGTGACGATCAATTCGTCGAGCCGGAGAGCCGCTTCCACCAGTGTGAAGTCTTGCTCCGCGGTCTGACCGTTGGACACCGTAATCTGCACGCTGCCAGATCGATATCCGATCCTTTCCGCGGTGAGCGTATACGTGCCCACGGGAGCGTTCTGGATCAAATAGCGACCGTTCGCCTGAGTAAGCGCCCCAAGATTCACGGCCGACAAGAAAACCTGCACCGACGCAAGCGGCTGACCCGTAGGACCCAGCACCCGCCCCGTAATGATTCCCGCCGCCTGAAGACTGGCGGAGGGGGTCGGAGCAAGCGCGGAGATTCCAGCCGGAACCCCCATCAGCCAGAGGGAAGCCAGCAGCGTACCTGTCTTCATAAACATTGAGATGTTCATTTTCCACCTCCTATGAAGGAACGAAGGGGCGGGTTACTCGACCGCAATGCGTGAGTCCCCCGTGCTCACGGGCCCTGTGAACACAGCCTTTCGCAAGCATGTTATCCTTCGCAGTAGACATGTTATCTTTCACTCAACAACTTGCGCAAGCCCCCTCGAGCTCGCGGAGCGGCTCCGGGAATCCCCCCCCCCCCCAGCTTGACGCTTTGGCCACGATGAACTCATTTTGCCAATCGGTGAATCCCGGAAGCTGAGGGCGTGGACGAGGCTTTGACGGAGCACCTTCCCGAGCAGGCGACCGGGGGAGGGTTTACGACATCCGTCACGTGCCAGGCATGCCATCCGGCTCAATACGAGCTTGGCACCGTTCCTACCATCCTATGCGGAGCGGCCCGGCCTCTCGGGCCGGGCCGCTCCACCCCTCGAAAAGATCACTCGCCTCCCGCATCCTGTAAGTCAGAAAACAGGTTACAGGGTCTCCTGGAGCGGTGTCGGCATGCAGCTAACGCTCTCGTCAATCTGGAGGCCTGAAGTGGTGAAGCCCGTGTCCCAGTTCAGATACTCGCCCGTCCGAAGATCGTCTCCGACCTTCGTGCCCTGCAGGAACAACTCCCTACGGCGTTCCTCCTGCACCTGGGCCGCGATTTCCGCAGGAGTCCCGCCGGCGTAGGCCGGCAGAGGCCACGCGCTCGCATCCAGCTCACTGTGTATTCCGGTGGGGTCCGAGCGCAATAGGTTGATGATGGCCACGGACCGGGCCGGGTCCGCCTCCGCAATCATGAGTTGCGCTTCACGCCACGTTGAAATCGGTATGTCCGACCCCCGCGAGTTATACTTTTTCTGGACCCACCACTCCAGGCCGAACTGTGCTGTTGGTGTGGGTAATAATTCCATTGGTACCCGTGGGTCGGGCACTCCACCGACCATTTTGTTCCTATATGGTTCCTGAAGGGTACCAGACGCGTCGACACTCCACGGCCGATCCCATCTCAGACGGGTAGGGCTCGTTTCATAATTGCTCAAGCCAATAAAGCCCATGTCCACCGCTTCGGCATCCGTAATTGCTCCGGCACCATCGCCCAGATTCAGCTTCGCCCTGGCTCGGCCCACCCTGGCCATATTCACGATGTCTGATGCCTCCCCGGCAGACGAAAGGCTCGCACGGTCGATCGCAAGCGTGAAGTGATTCACCGCCTCCTGGAAGCCGTCCGCCCGCGACCTTTCTACACCGTCGTCGCCGAAAAAGAGTCCGCAATAGTGCTCGGAAAGGAACTGCGTCGCGTATCCGCTATACATATAGGCCTCGCCGACCAGGAAATCCGGGTCTTCAACAGAGCCCGCGGGAAACCCTTCGATCAGGTCGATGGCCACCTCGGCCTGGCCGCGAACGATCTGCCACGGAAGATAGACGGCCTCCCTACTATCCTCACAGTTCTGGTTTCCTCCCTCCCGTGTGGCGAGGGCTCGCTGTTCCGACCTAAGCTGGTTGAGCTGATTTTCATGAAAGTAGGCGACGTCCGCCCACAGCGCCTCCCTGAACAAATACATCCGAAATGCGCACTCGAAATCGCCCTGTACGCCCAAAACCAGTGTTTCGGCCAGCTCCGGATCGTTGAGAGCCTCCACGCCGAGCGAGCCGGGAAGCTCCGCTTCTAAGAGACTGTCGCAACCAGTGGCCACAGCCACTACCAGGAGCGTTGCCAGCAAGCTGACCCGTTCCTGTCTTTTATGCATTCTTGTATTCATCGTCTTTGCTCTCTTTAGAGTTAAACAAGGCATCAGAACGAGACGTTCATTCGGATGGTCGCTGTCGACGCAGGCGGCCAGGCACCCATGTAAACGCCCCCGACGTCCTTGTTGGGTGACCCTCCTTCAATGTCCTGAAGCGTATGGCCGAAATCGTTGAATTTGCCCTGTTTCGTCCAAAGTGTGGCCACGTTATAACCGGAAAAGCTGATGCTGGCCCGTTCCGCTCCTATCCTGCCCGCCAAAGCGTCCGTAAACGTATACCGGAGGGTCAACTCTCGGAGTTTGGCAAAGTCCGCGTGAATGATATTCTGTGCAGCGCGCGCGCCGTGCTTCCTGATAGCTGTCCAGATGGCGTCGTCCTGCTTTATGAGGCGCTCGGCATGCCGCTGGCCCTCTGAACCCAGGTAGTCCGGCTGGATATAGTGCCCGCCCTTCGCATCCACGGAGGCACGGAGGGTCCAATTCCCCCAGGTGAGCGAGCTGTTCAACATGAAGGTCCAGGCCGGAGACGTTTGACCATAGAAGACCTCCGGTACTCCTCCCGCACAGGGAACTGGGGAGCCGCCCTGCTCCCGTCCGCCACTCCCCGTGCCACTGTCGCAAATGGCGTTCTCGACAGGTCCGCTGTTGCCGCTTACGAAGTCGGCCGAGAGAACCTTGATGGCGAAGAGCCCGCCGACAGGAAATCCCTCTACGTGATACTGGTTTCGGCTGGACGTGCCGAATCCCTGCGCGACGATCTGTGAAATGCCCCCCATGTCGGTGATTTCAGTCCAGTTCGTGCTGAAGACGGGGGTCACGTTCCACTGAAGCCCCGACCCCCTCAGGACCTGGAAGTTCACCAGGGTCTCCGTGCCTCCCGCGTCGATCTGACCGATATTTACGAACTGGGTGCCAGGAAAGCCTAAAGCGGGGCGGATCGGTCGCGCCACGATCGCGTCCTTCGTGCTGCGGCGGTACCAGGTGAATTCAAGCGACATCCGGTCGTCCAACAACCCGGCGTCGAAGCCGACTTCCAACTCCTCACCACGCTCCGGACCCAGGTCGGCGTTTCCGAAATCCGAGGGGGTGAGCATCGGGACGCCTCCCGGACCGGTCTCCCGGACCGGTCTTCGACTCATAGAGCCTCTGGGCTGCGAATGCGTCGGGTTGTTGACCGGACGCCCCCCAGGCACCTCTGAGCCGGATCTCGGGGACAGCGGATCCCAGGCTGCTCCCCTGCCAGAAGGACTCCTCACTCAATACCCAGGCCGCACTCACCTTCGGGTATAGTTCGCCTCCAGCGTTCGTACCGAACGCACTGTTTTTGTCATAGCGAACAGCTCCCGTCAGAAAGATGCGGTCTTCCCAGCTGAACTGGTTCTGCGCATAACTGCCGACGGTGTTGTTCTCGACGAACGACTCGTCGGCCTCCGTGGACGCGGCAGCTCCGACGGTGGACAGGGCCGCAACCGCGAATTCTTCACCATGGACTTCCTTGGAGACACTTTCGCGACCGAAATACTGCAACCCAACAGACGTGACGGAACCGAGGCTTTCGGTCAGCCCAAGGGTGAGACTAGCGGAATAATCAAGGGTCAGGGTCTCTCTTGTGAGATTGTCGACCCTCCTGTCCCCTTCTGACGCGTCCCCTCTTCTGTCATAGGCCGCGAGCAGCAACGGATCGGAAGTCTTACGGATGAACCTCACAGCTTCGAGTTCGTTCCGATCGATCCCCGCCGTGACTTTCTGGATGAACCAGGACGTGGGGTTATGCTGGAAATCGAGGCTCCACGTCGAGTGGTTCGCTGTAATAAAATCCTCGACGCCATTTATTCGCGCGTCCAATGTTTCGAAACCCCATCCTCGCAGGATTTGATCGGCGTCGCCCGGCCGCGCCGTAGCATCAAGGCGGAACCAGGTAACGCCCGGATCCTCCGTGTCCGACTTCACCTCCGATCCATTGAGCGTTACGGTTAACTTGTCGCTCGGTATCACGGTGAGGGACAAGCGAGCCGAGTTTTGCGTGTGGCTGTCAATGCGAGTATATCCTTCCTCGTCGATTCGAGAGATGCCCGCACTGTACAGGATGGCCTCGGAGCCCCCACGAACACCTATGTTGTAGCTTTGAGACAGCCCGTTCTGGAATAGGGGCTTCCCGAAAAACGGTGCCGGGTTCTGTTCCTCCTCGATATAAGGATTGCGCGAGTCGACCTCGCCCGCTGAATTTATGAACCACTGTGGTCCGATCTGGCCCGCCGGATCCGGAATCCAAATCGCTCCTATCCCGACCGCTACATCAAAGGAAGGGGCACCCACGACTCCCTTCTTGGTGATGATTTGGATCACCCCGTTCGCGGCTTCGGTCCCATACAACGTTGACGCCGCGGGCCCCTTGATGATCTCGATGCTTTCGATACTCGCCGGGTCGATGTCGTCCAACGTCGAGACCGAGGAAAAGCGGCCTGCAAATGCCTCTTTCTGATCCACACGAATTCCGTCCACGTAGACCAGGGGATCCCCTGACAGCGCCAAGGACGATGTCCCACGAATGCGGATTTTCGCACCTCCGCCGGCCGCCCCTGAGGGAGCAAGCAGCGCAACCCCTGGAACCCTGTTGCTGAGGATCTCCTCAAACGTCGCACCAGCTATCAGCTCCCTCTCCGCTGCCACGTCCAACCGGGCGACCGCATTTCCGAGAGCTCGTCTTTGTGTACCGCCCGCTGTACCAGTGACGATCAGTTCGTCGAGCCGGAGAGCCGCTTCCACCAGTGTGAAGTCTTGCTCCACGGTCTGACCGTTGGACACCGTAATCTGCACACTGCCAGCTCGATATCCGATTCTTTCCGCGGTGAGCGTATACGTGCCCGCGGGAGCGTTCTGGATCAAATAGCGACCGTTCGCCTGAGTAAGCGCCCCAAGATTCACGGCCGACAAGAAAACCTGCACCGACGCAAGCGGCTGGCCCGTAGGACCCAGCACTCGCCCCGTAATGATTCCCGCCGCCTGAAGACTGGCAGAGGGGGTCGGAGCAAGCGCGGAGATTCCAGCCGGAACCCCCATCAGCCAGAGGGAAGCCAGCAGCGTACCTGTCTTCATAAACATTGAGATGTTCATTTTGACCTCCCGTGAAGGAACGAAGGGGCGGGTTACTCAGCTGCAATGCGTGAGTCCCCCGTGCTCACGGGCCCTGTGAACGCAGCCTTTCGCAAGCATGTTATCCTTCACAGCAGACATGTTATCTTTCGCACAACAACCCGCGCAAGCCCCCTCGAGCTCGCGGAGCGGCTCCGGGAATTCCCCCCCCAGCTTGACGCTTTGGCCACGATGAACTCATCTTGCCGATCGGTGAATCCCGGAAGCTGAGGGCGTCGATCCGAGAAGCATGAAGCTGGTACCGTTCTTCCGATCTTGACCATGGCCAACAGTCTGAAGTCACGTTCCGTGGATCGCCCCTAGTGGATCGCCCCTACCGCATAATCTTCATCGTCTGTGCGGGAATCACGGTCGGCGCGGGGTTTCTCCGGTGCCCGGACGTGGACGAGGCTTTGACGGAGCACCTTCCCGAGCAGGCGACCGGGGGAGGGTTTACGACATCCGTCACGTGCCAGGCATGCCATCCGGCTCAATACGACGCTTGGCACCGTTCCTACCATCGGACCATGACCCAAGTGGCGACGCCGTCCACGGTGCTGGGAACGTTCGATGACATCGTCCTCGAAGACCGCGGCTTCCGGTATCAATTCGTGCGCCGGGACGACGAAATCTGGGTTGAGATGCCCGACCCACTCTGGTTTGAGAACCCACCCTGGTTCATGGAGCTCCTCGACCCCAACTGGCCCCAGACGCCACCGCGGATCGAGGCGCGGGTAGTGATGGCCACGGGCTCTCATCACATGCAAAACTACTGGATACGCAGACCGGACGGGGGAGAAGGATCCCTGGGCCCTGATGATGGAGCACTCGTTCAGCTTCCTTGGATTTGGATGATCCAGGAGGAGAGATGGGTTCCAAATCAGGATTCGTTTATCAGGCCGCCGAGCGTCACTGGTCAGGGACCCGTTCGTTGGAACGCGAACTGCTCTCAGTGCCACTCGGTCGCGACCGAACCGCGCACTACGGAGAGCTTCGACAGCTTCGACACCCGGACGGTGGAGTTGGGCATCGCGTGTGAGGCCTGCCATGGTCCGGCCGAGGAACACGTAAGTTTCTATCGGTCGCCGGTGCGGCGCTACCTGCGGTACTTTCGCACGTTGCAGGGGCAGGATGCCCCCGATCCGACGATTGCCAACCCGGCAAAGCTCGAGCCGCGGCGTTCCGTCGAGACGTGCGCTCAATGTCACAGCTTCGGGCGGTGGCGAGACCAGGAGGAGTTCAGGAGGAGTGGAGTCCCGTTCCGTCCGGGAGATGAGCTGGACGAGTACAGGTCGGTGTTCCGCTACACGGAGGATCCCGAAGATCCACTGTTGCTGGAAAGGTTGAGGACCGAGCCCCTCGCCCTCGAAGGCAGGTTTTGGCGCGACGGGACCATTCGGGTCGCGGGGCGGGAGTACAACGGGCTCCTCGAATCTCCGGGTCACGACACAGGTGACCTGACGTGCCTCACGTGCCATTCGATGCACGAGTACGAAGCACCGGACACGCAGCTCAATCCCGATGTCACCGGGAACCGATCGTGTCTGGGTTGCCATACGGACTATGCGGATGAGATCTCGGAGCACACCCGCCACCTTCCCGAGTCCTCCGGTAGCGAGTGTATGAATTGTCACATGCCTCACACGACATACGGTCTATTTTCGGCGATGCGAAGTCACCGAATCGACAGTCCCAGCGCCCAAGTTTCGTGGGAGAGTGGGCGTCCCAATGCATGCAACCTCTGCCACCTCAATGAGACTCTGGAGTGGACGAGCCAATACCTCAACGAATGGTACGGGCAGTCTCTCGTGGAGTTGGACGAGGATGAGCGATCGATCGCCGCCGCGATCCTTTGGGTCATGAAGGGGGATGCGGCTCAACGGACGATCCTTGGTTGGCACATGGGCTGGGATGCGGCTCGAGAGGCGTCCGGCCATACCTGGATGGCTCCATATCTGGCGCAACTTCTCGTGGATCCGTATTCCGTGCCTCGGCAGGTGGCATATCGATCCCTCGTCACCCTCCCGGGGTTTCAAGACCTCGAATTCGACTATATCGCCTCCCTATCGGAACGTGAGGAAAAGGCCAACGAGGCCGTGGAGCGTTGGCTGGCCGTCGGCGGAGCGCAGAGGGTCGGGGCTCATCTTCTCATCGACGAGGACGCTAGGATCGACATCGAGGTGTGGGTCCGACTTCTCGCGGAACGGGACCAGAGGCCCTTGACGATCATCGAATGAGTGGCCGGTCCAGTGCCTCGCAGCAAGGCTCCTCACCCCTTGAGGATACCTCTCGATTACATCTCCAAGTGGGATGGTGGTCCCTCCTTTTGTTCCTCACGCTGGGGCTGATTCTGGAGACCCTGCACGGGTTCAAGGTCGGCTTTTACCTCGACGTCTCCAACAGCACGCGCCGCCTGATGTGGACCCTCGCGCACGCTCACGGCACCCTCATCTCCATACTCAATCTTGTCCTCGCGATGTCGATCCGCCTGACGCCCGACTGGAAGGCGTCCAGCCGAACTCTTGCGTCGAGGTGTCTCCTGGGTGCGCTGGTTCTCATCCCGCTCGGCTTCTTTCTCGGGGGAGTGTTCATTCACGGAGGCGATCCCGGCATCGGCGTGATTCTGCTGCCACCCGGAGGCTTGCTCCTGTTTCTCTCCGTCCTCCTGACCGCGAGAGCTTCCAGGGAATCAGATAAGTAGGAAAGCCCTCGTCGAAGGCGGGGATCGCGCAACTGGGCTATCTGAGTGTCTTGGGCCCTTGACAAGGCTGGGTTCGCGATCCATTACAAGGCACGTTTCCAGGCCCACACCCGAGAGGGCGCGCGCCCATGTCTTACCGCAGCTGTGTATCGCTTGTCCTCGCTGTTATGGCCTCCGCCTGCGGTGCATCCGCCAATAGGTCGCTCGGCCAGGAGTCAGAGACTGCGGCAGTCGCCACCCGGGGGACTGCAAATCTCATCATCCGGGCCGAGTTTGAGGAAGATCTGGGCCGGATGGTCTGGGAGGCGGTCGAGATCCTTCGCCCACGCTGGTTACAACCCGTGCGAAGCGGCACCTTTACCTCTGGACCTGCGTATGCTCGCGTCGTGGTCGATCAATCCATCCGTGGCGATCTCCAAGAACTCAGGTTCCTGGTCGTTGATGGGGTCGAAACCATGCGGCGTCTCTCGCCCTCAGAGGCAACCACCAAGTACGGCACTGGATACCCTGGCGGGGTCATCGAAGTGACGACGAGGAGCCGCTGAGGGAAGGAACCCGACGGTGGATGGTGTTCCGGTTCGACTGAAGCCCACTGGATGGCAACGGTGTCTGGACAAAGGCCAATCAGAAAGAGGGAAGGGGATATCCTCGGTCCCTCATCAGAGACCGGTGCTCGTCGAGGAACCGGCGGATCACGGTCATGGGGGCGGAGAAGGTGATACCATACCTGATCTCCTGGACCGGCTGGAGGTAGATGGGGCCTTCGTAGGGTCGCCGTAGGTCCTGGGTCTGCTCTGCCGTTTCTTCTGCCACCAACCGGTACTCTGTGCGAGCCGATGTGGCCAGCGCGATACCGACCCACTCCAGCCCGCCTCCCTCCCCCCGTACGGCCAGGATCGGAGCGCCGCTCATCCCTTCGTTCCAAAGGCCGTCGTTTAAGAACGAGGCGTCCGAGCCTCGGTCGCTGACGATCCCATGAGTCACCATCTGGAGGCTGGCTGGATAGCCGATCGTGTACACGAAAGATCCCAAGGACAGCCGCCGCGAGTCCCCGGTGGCCAGCCTCGCGGGAGGACGATCCCTGGATGCGACTTCGTCCGTGAACGTCACGCCGATTAGGGCTAGGTCTGCGGCCTCGTCCCGGGCCAGGATCTCAAAGGGGTCGACATACCGCGAGCCGCTGACGGTATTTGTCTGCTGAGTCTTGATCGAGATGCGCTCGATGGCTCCCTGGTCCGGCTCCAGACCGGCGCCCCTCCCTACGGGGCCGAAATATTGGACAATCGTATCAGGAAAGTGAGTTGCGTGATGGGTAGTGAGGATTGTGAGCTTCCTCGGCGTTGAAGCAATCACGACGCCCGTCGACGCCGTGGTTTCGCGTGATGAGACGGTGTCCACGGCAAGAACGCGAACGTCGCTTCCCGGGCTTTGGAGCTGTACCGCCGTGGGAGCGTTGTCTTCAGCGAAAAGATAGGTCTCATACGAGCGTTGTACGAGGATCCGCACGACCGAGGCCGCGACGCGCTCCAGCGCCCCTGACACGTCGCGGACTGGAAACCCCGTCCGGTAGTAAGCCTGCGGCCCCGAGTCGCCATATACCTCCACGTACCGATAACAGCCAGCGGGAGTGAGGCCTGCGACGAGAAAGGCCAGAGTGAGACGTCGGGGAAGCCGCCCGGCGACGTGCCTCCCGGCGGAGGCCATCTCGGCGAGTTCGTTGAACAACAGCGGCTCCCTGATCGTTGAAGTTCGGTGGCATGGCAGCCTAGTCGTCAGGCCGCACCGCGCCATCCCAACGTGCCGGTCGATTCAGCGGCACGCAATCAGATTGAAAGGTCGTCGGGTTCTCCGGCGCTTTTGCGCGGCTGGCCCAGCTCTTCGTAGAGATACGCAAGCGCCCGAATCCCGAGTTCGATGTTCTCTTCGGGGAACCACTCGTTGGGGGCGTGAAGGTTGGCCCCGGGCAGAGAGAAGCCCATCAGGAGTACCGGCGCATCGAGGATCCGCTCGAACTCGCCGACGATCGGGATGCTGCCACCCTCGCCCGCTAAGACGGGAGCGGATCCGAAGGCCTTGAGGAGTGCGGAGGTCGCCGCTTCTTTGAGACGGCCGTCGAGCTGTGCCCGCCAGGGCATTCCTCCGTGAAATTGCTCGACCGTCACCGTCACTCCGGGCGGAGTTGCTGAGGCTACGTGCGCTCGAAAGAGCTCGGCCACCCGTTGCGGGTTCTGATCAGAAACCAAGCGGAAGCTCACTTTGGCCATGGCCTCGGCGGGCAGCACAGTCTTGGCCCCCTCGCCCGTGTAGCCTGAAAGGAGCCCGTTGACCTCACACGTGGGCCGGATCCAGAGTCGCTCGAGAACGGAGTAGCCCGGTTCGCCGCCCTCTGGCGAGGCCCCCAGAGGCTTCGCGAAATCGTCCTCATCGAAGGGCAGATCCCGGATCGCGTCCCTGGTTTCCCGGTCCCAGTCCAGCACGTCGTCGTAGAAGCCGTCGATCGCGATACGTCCCTGATCGTCATGCAGGGTGGCGAGAATCCGGCCGAGGGCCATCGCTGGATTGACCACGGGCCCCCCGTACCCTCCCGAATGAAGGTCGCTCGAAGGGCCCACGACCCGGATCTCGAAGTAGGCGAGGCCCCGGAGGGAAAAGAGGAGGGCGGGCAGACCCGGCGCGAACATCCCCGTGTCGGAAATCACCACCGCGTCACAGGCCAGCCTCTCTTTTTGGGCCTCAACAAAGGGCACGAGATTCGGCGAGCCGATCTCCTCTTCACCCTCGGCCAGAACGATCAGATTGACCGGAAGGGCCCCATCTTCCTTCAAGTGGGCTTCGGCAGCCTTGATGTGGAGGTAGAGTTGCCCCTTGTCATCCGCCGCGCCTCGGGCGTAGAGGCGTCCGTCGCGAAACTCTGGCTCAAAGGGCGGTGAGTCCCAGAGTGGAAAGGGCTCAGCCGGCTGTACGTCGTAGTGGCCGTATACCAGGACGGTAAGAGCGTCGGCGTCGGCACCACTCCACTCCCCCAACACGACCGGATGGCCAGCGGTCTCGAGCACCTCGGCTTCGAGGCCGGCGCCCTCCATTCTATCGCGGAGCCACTCCGCGGTTCTACGCGTGTCGGTATTGTGCTCGGACTTTGCACTTACGGAAGGAATTCGGAGAAACTCCAGGATCTCGTCCGTGAACCGGCCCAATTCCTTCCCGATGTAACCCTGGACGTCACCCATATCGCTCAGATGAGACCGCGAATTCCCCAGCGGTAGAGGAAGCTCATGACGACCGCAAGTGTGGCCGCACCAGCCATGCCGCCCGTGCTAAACGCAAGTGGGTCATCGAACTCGAAGATGCCTACTCCCAGCATTCCGCCGATGACTGCACCGAAGGCCCCGATCACGACGAGCACGGGTACATGCCCCGGCGTTTCTTCCGGTCTCTTGATCGTGATTCTCATCACGAGAGCGATGATGGCTCCCATGGCGATCCAAACACCGATACCGATCCAGTTCTCCATTGATCATCCCTTGAAAGCCGGCGAAGGAACGCGCCGCCTGCCGGCCGCGATCCTCGAGGCACGGAATCTAAAGCGTCCGCGGCGGGGGGCGCTACTGCCGATCTTGCCTTCGCATCGCTCGTTTTAAGGCCTCGAGCCGGGCATCCACGTCGATTTCCGCGTCGATTTCCGCTGGATCGGGGCGACTTTCAAAACGATCCGGCCGGTCCTCAATCAGATCGTCTAACTCGATGCTGACCTTCCGCCGGGCATCGTCGGCCTCGATCTCGTCTGCAAACCGGTCCAGCTGGGAGAAGAGGTCATCGGCCTCCTCGATGGAGTTGCGCGTGGACGCCCGCCCCGCGGTGGCGGTAAGTCCGTCACGGTTCTTCTCCGCACCCTTGATCGCCTCGATCATTTCCCCGAACTCCTCCTGTCGCATGTCCAGCTCCTCCTTCAACGCGAGGGCCTTGTGCTCCAGGACGCTCCGGCGGTGTTCGTGCTTCTCCGCATACTCGCGAGCCAAACCAGCAGTCTCCTCATCCGAGATTTCAAGGGCCATCTTTTCCCGGCGGCGGCACGTCTTTCCCTCGCCCTCTTCTTTCTCCGCCTTCTCGATGGCGCCCTGGATGGCCTCTTCGAGCCGCCGGATCTCCGCTTTCGTATCCGCCGCCTCTCGCTTCATTTCGCGGAGAAGGTGGTCCACCGCCTCCGGAATTTCGTCGCGACCCAGCTCATCCTTGAAGTTGTCGACGGCTTCGCGGAAGGCCTGGCGTAGGTTGTCGAACATGTTTCCACTCACCCCACTAGTGTGGTGTTCCAGATGCATCGGTGCTCGAACGGCCGAGACACTTCTGGATCACCACACCTTAGTTGAGGAACGGTTCGATCCTCTGGGCGAACGAATTCCGGGCGCGGTGCAGCCTGCTCTTCACAGTCCCGAGGTTGACGCCGGTGATTTCGGAGATCTCCTCGTAGCTCTTGCCCTCCAGCTCGCGCAGTTGGAACACCAACCGATGGTGTTCCGGCAACTCCTGCACGGTGTCCTCTACGAGACGTCTGAGAAAACGCTTTCGATAGAGATCGTCGGGTCTGGTCCGGAAATCTTCGAACTGGATGGGGCGGTGGTCGTCGTCCCAACTGTTCGTGAGCCGCTGAAAGAGAACCAGGGGACTCCGTGACCGATTGCGGAGCTCGTTTTTGGAGAGATTGCTCGCGATTGTATACACCCATGTCGAGAACTTCTTCGAGGTGTCGAACCGGTGGAGGTGCCGCGTGACTCGGATGAAAGCCTCCTGAACCAGGTCCTGCGCCTGGTCTCCGTCGCCGGTCTTACGGGCAACGAAATGCACGAGCCGGTCGCGGTACCGGTCGTATAGGTCCTCGAACGCACCGATTCGGCCCTGAAGATGGGCGATGACGAGCTCCTCGTCACTCAACATGTCGAAGGCTTCTTCCTTCAAACCCGTCCGAACATCGTTGGCCATCTGAGGCTTCCCTATTCATCCCGACGGGCTCGGGCCGTCCGTTGGGACCCGTTCGACCTGACCCGACAATGATTCTCACTTTCGGTCGGAATATGATCCGTCCCGATCTCACCTTCAAGGGTGACCAGCTTCGAGGCCCGGAGGTGTGCTGAACGAAGTGGGTGGCATGGCCTTCGTTGCCGGGTGACCCACGCCCTGCGAGATTGACGGCACCGGCCCCGTCGGGGAGGTAACCGGACCCGCACCAGACCACCACGGCCATCGATGATCGACCAGCCCATAGAGCAGACGGGAACGGGGGAGCCCATCGCCAGTGACCGCCGGCGGGTGTCGGCCCTGGTTGCCCTCACGATTCTGGAGGTCCTCCGGGCGAGTGATCGGCCCTTTGAGGTTTTCGAGGAGGAAGACACGTCAATCACGATGCCGCGCAGGTTGGGTCTGAGTGATGTGGTGGAGCGCCGGATACGGGCCTACCAAGAGGAGACCAAAAAGCGCACTAAGATCTCGGATGAGGAGTTCGGCGATCTGGTGCGACTCGTGGTAAAGAGACCTGACGCGAGGGCGATTTTTCTGGAGTGTGGCGCCAGGCTGGCTGGTAAACTGCCGCGTCGATCTAGGCTGGTGCCCCGTAGATTGGGGGTGGCCCTAGCGAAACGGAGAATAAGGAAGAGGCTCCAGGCGCTCTTCGGACGCCGCGTTGGAGGCTTCGCTGACGGCGGATTCGTTCTGGAGGGACGTTCACTCCTGTTTATCCAGAGCGACTCTGGAGGTGATGCCTGTTCTCTCGTGTCGGGCCTCTGCTCCGCGACGCTGAGCGGGTCGATCCCAGACCCACCAACCATCGCACACATCGCGTGCGAGGCTCGGGAAGACGCGTACTGTCGATGGGGGCCTCAGTAGGGATGGGGGGCGATTCACGATCACTGAGGAAAATATGGATGCTTTGACGGTTGGAGTTGTTGTCGGGGCGGTCGCTGCCGTCGTCGGCTTTTTCATTGGAAGAAGAACCGGTCGGACCTCAGGCGACTCGATCGGCGGGGCGCCGGCACGCTCCTCGCCGTCCGGCGAGACCACTGGGGCCGATGCGACTTTCCGCCTGGGCCTTTCTCGCATTGGTGCTTACCTGCGCGAGAACGTGGACGGTCCGCTTGCCGCAGCGTTCAAGGACCGTAGCCTGTCACTCAGGCGAGCCGCTGAGGAGGCCGTGGCGGCGATCGAGGATCTCCACTTCTTCTTGGAGGATCCGGCCGGAGAGATCGGCGAGGACGATCTTGCCCGAATCGTCAAGGAGGCGGTCCAGGCATACGAATCCGAATGGGACCTCTCCGTGCTTTTCTCCGCGAAGGGTTCGGTCCAAGTCCGCGTGAACGCCGAAGCCCTTCTCGACGCACTATACCTCGTTCTTCACAACGCGGCGGTTTTCGGCCTCGGCAAGGACGTAGTGGCGACCGTTTCGAGCGATGGAGAGTGGGGTCGCGTGCTTATCCAGGATGGGGGTCCAGGGTTCTCTGCCGAGGCGTTGTCCAGGGCTTATGATCCCTTTTATACAACGTCTGAGGGAGGCCTTGGGCTCGGCCTCTCGCATGCCCGGAGGGCCGTGGAGCTTCAGGCCGGCCGAATCCATTTGAGGAACAGTCCCGACGGGGGCGCCGAGGTGGAGATCTCGGTTCCCTTGACCTAGAACCCCGCTGTACTTCTTCAACAGCATTGTCGGGACGAATCCCCTCAAGGTTGCAGGTGAATCTTCATCCCTGCGGTCCACACGGCCGGGTGGCCTGGCGTGAGGAACCGTTCCACCCCCCCGGTTGGGCCGCGCAGATTTTGGGACAGGATGCCGAAGGTTTGGTGGTCGGTGTCGAGGAGGTTGGTGACTCGTAAGTAGAAGACGGCGGCCCGGAAACTCCTTTCTACGTTCACATCCAACAGCGCGTACCCATCGAGCTTTCCGAGCGTTGCGTCGTTCCCTTCGTCCCCGACCAGGAACTGTCCGCCGACCCACCCTCCGTTTATTTCGAACAGGGTTTCGCTCAAGTCGTAGCGCAGACCAAGGTTCGCCGTAAGGCTTGGAACCATCGGGAATCGGTCCCCGGGCGCCACCTGGGGTGGAGTCGGATCACCAGCCATGGGGTCCCCGGGGCCCCCCGGGTCGTCATCGAGGAACGGCGCCGACAGCGTGGCCGCCGATTCGAACGTCGCTCGGGTCCACCCCATGGTCGCGCGGACCGTCAGGGGAACGCTCGAAAATGGGACCAGCGACAGCGACGCTTCCACGCCCACCCGGCGGGTTTGGTCGAGATTCGTGAAGAACCCTCGTGTTGGCGTATCGAGGTCCGTGACGTTGAAGAGGTCGTCGTGGACCTCCGTCCAGTATACCGCGACTTCGGCTTGGCTTCGGATTCTGGTCATGCGAAGTCCAGCCTGCCACGTGTCTGAGATGACGGGTTTCAACGGGGGATCGGGTCCGAGTTCGAACGGAAGCTGGCAGGGGTCATCCGGGTCTGCGCACATCACTTCCAGAATCACGGGAGCTCGAAACCCTCGACCATAACTCACGAAGGCATTCAAGGTCCGGTCGATGGCCTTGCTGATGCCCACACCGCCAGAGAACTGCTTGAACTGGTTCCGCCCGCTCGCCGATGGATCGAGAAGGTCCCGTACCGGGAGTTCGACATAGTCGAAGCGAAGGGAGCCGTGGAGCGAGACGGTTGGGTGAGCCTTCCACCAGACCTCACCGAAAGCGCCGACATTGTTCTCGTCGGTCTCGAGATGCTCCGTTGTTGCCGGGATGATCGAGGAAAATGTCTGGTTGGGAAGCTCCCGGATCTCGATTTCCACGTCATTACGCGTCCACTCGGCGCCCACTGTGGCGATCAAGCGATCGGTGGGCTCGTAGCTGACCTGTGCGGTAGAGCCCAGCGTGCGGATGTCCGTGAGGCCCAACGCATTGGGTTCGGTGATGTTGTCGTTCGACTGGCGGAAGTCGGCCATGCGCCCGTACGCGCTTGCCTGGAGGGTCCAACCATCACCGAGTCTGCGCTCGACCCGCCCACTCAGGAAGTGAAGGCGGGGAACGAAGCGATCGCCGGAGCCTCCCGTGTACTGGAGCTCGCGGCGATCGTCAGGGGGGTCGGTGATGTCGGGCGGGAGCTGACCGCCGTCCAACCAGGACTCGGGCAGCGGGCCCGGACCCTCCAGGCGGTGGGACGCGAACGAATAGGAGAGCCACCCGTCTGTCCTTTCTCCACGCCCACCGATTTTGGTGAAGAGGCTGAGTTCCTCCGTGCTGCTCAGTTGTCTCCAGCCATTGGACCGGTCGTACGAGGCCGTCACGAATCCGTCGAACCCACCGACGGATTCTGAGGCTCTGGCTGCTCCTCTCAACAACCCGAAGGAACCGCCCTCGAGCTCGAGCTCGACCGATCTCTCCCTCCCGCGCAGTGTGACGATGTTGAGTGCTCCGGCCAATGAGTTCTTTCCAAACGCGCCGACCGAGCCCCGGATCAACTCGATGCGTTCGACGGCGCCCCCAGGGATCAACGAAAGGTGCACTTGTGACGCGTCGGCTTCATTCACTCGCACTCCGTCGACGAACACGCTCACGCCTTGAGGGACCCCGACGATCGGAGAGAGTGCGAAGCCACGTAGGCGAATATCGGCTTGCGAGGGGCTACCGGTCTGGTTGGTGAGGTTTAGCCCCGCGGAGCCTGTGAGCGCACCGGCGACCGAGGAGCCCGCCGGCCCTCGGACATCGGATCCAGCGATGATCTGGACCGGGAACGGCACCTCTGCGATCGGCACGGACCCCGTCCTCAGACGACCGATCTCGACCCTCAACTCCGGTAACGGTAGGACGGAGTCGACGGGTACTTGCGGCGCGCCGTCCTGCGCCGCGAGCGGGGCGAAGACGCCGAGGACAAGGGCGATCGCTCCTGCAATCGTCCCGAACGAACGGAGGGTTGTTGAAGGAGTCAACAGCCTTCTAAACCCACCCGTAAACATGGTAGAGTAAGACGTAGACCACGATTCCGGTAACCGACACGTAGAGCCAGGCGGGGTGGACCCAGCGGGCCAAGCGTCGGTGGTCCTGAAAGCGCTCCACATGGACCAGATAAAGGAGTCGCAGAACGCCCGGAACGATCAGAACTGCCAGGGTCATGTGGGAAAACAGGATCCCCAAGTAGATCACCTTTACGGCTCCTTCGCCCGCGAAGGAGTGTGCTCCCGTGATCAGGAAGCGGGTGATGTAGAAAATCAGAAACAAGGCCGATGTGGCGACGGCCCCCAGCATGCTCAAACGATGGCGGGTGACCTGTCCTCGGCGAATGAACACCCACCCGGTGGTGAGCAGGATTCCACTGGAGAGGTTTAGTCCCGCATTGGTTCGCGCCAGAAGGGCCCCGATGGCCTCAGCCTCCATGTCGAACCGCACCATGTCCAACCGCTCCGAACTCGGACGCCTCGCTCGGTGCCCCTGAGCCTTCTCCGGGCGCCCACGTCATCACTGCGACCCCTACCGTAACCGTGAGAATGGTCGCAGCCAGGAGCGTGTGAAAGGATACGGGAAGGACGGCCAGGCGCGTATACACAGAGACGAAGCCGAGCAGCACTTGTAGCGTGACGAGAACGCCTGCCGAAATCGCTAGAGTTCGCGCGGCGGAAGGACCCAGACTCCGCGCGGCCCGAACCGTAAGGGCCAGCAACGTGATCAAAAGGAGTAACCCAATGACGCGGTGGCTGAAGTGCACCGCGACGGTCGCGGTCTGCAGAGGGGGGATCCACTGGCCGAGGCAAAGAGGAACGTCCGGGCACACCAGCCCCGCATCCATATGACGGACTGCCGCTCCCAAGACCGACTGAAGAAACGTGAGAACAGCGCCAAACACAGCCAGGGCGCGAAGTCCCAGGAGGCGTGCTCCGGCGCCACTGCCCTCACTCCAGCCTGGAGACGTGACCACCGTCAAGCCGGTTGCCAATGCGAGAAAGAGGAACGCCAACGCCAGATGTGTGGTCGAAACCGCATCCGGAAGCCTCATCAGCACGGTGAGTCCGCCGAAGAGGCTTTGGACCAGCAAGAGTCCGATTCCGGCCACCGCCCACTTACGAATCGCCGGGCGCCGGGATTCGGGTCTCCAGGCCATATACGTCGCGGCGATGAAAATCAGAACGAGGCCTCCGGCCACAAGACGGTGCAGGTGCTCCCAGAAAACGCCGCCTGTCATTTCCGGTAACATCGTTCCGTAGCAAGTGGGCCAATCGGGGCAAGCGAGGCTCGACCCCGTGGCGTGAACGACACTGCCGAGAAACAACAGTCCGAGGGTCCACCCCGTCGTGATGTAAAATGCTCTATAATGTGGTTCTGTATTCATCCCGGATTTTCGCTAATCTCCTAGCATGGAATCAACCCTTCCGACGATAGGTCACCCATCTCGTTATGGACCGATTACATAACATGGCGTTCCCGTGCCGGACCGAGAGCGCCTGACCGCCAAGGGGACCCTCGGGTTCCTCAGGCGGTTGGGCCCCCGCGTTCGGCCTTACCGGGCACCGCTTCTCCTGGCTGGTGTCCTGATGTTCTGCAGCGTGAGTATTGGTTTGGCGTTCCCGCTGATCGTCCGGGAACTCCTCGACGCCGCCTTCCTGGCTGAAAATTCCTCGCTCCTCAACCGCATCGCGATCGGGTTGCTTTTCTTGTTCGCCGTGTTGGCGGTGATCAACTTCGTCCAAAGTTATCTGACCGCGTCGGTATCGGAGAGGGTGGTGGCTGATCTGCGACGGGACCTCTTCGGCAGCTTGGTCTATCAGCCGCCCGGATTTTTCGCCAACCGGAGAGTGGGCGAGCTCTCTTCCCGGCTCGCCTCGGATTCGGGCTTGATCCAGGGTGTTCTTCGTTTCGGTGTTCCGGAGATCATTCGCCAGGTCACGTTCTTGGTCGGGGCCTTGGTGTTGGTGACGATCACACATCCGCGGCTCACCCTGGTTACACTGACTGCCATTCCCTTCGCCGCTTTGGTGGGGTGGTTCTTCGGGCGCAGGGTGAGACGTCTGAGCACTGGTATTCAGGATCGCCTGGCCGATGCGGTTTCGAGGGCGGAGCAGGTGTTTACGCAGATCCGCACGGTCCAGAGCTTCACGCGTGAGGGTTTCGAGAACGAGGCCTACGTGGGGGTGGTCAACCAGGCGCGTGACGAAGGACTTCGGAGAGCAATGGCCCGGGCCAGCCTCACCGGGGCAGTCACCTTCGCCGCGTTCGGAGCCATCGTCATGGTGCTTTGGGAGGGGGGGCGCCTGGTCTTGGCCGGGGCATTGAGCCCGGGGACCCTCGTGGCTTTCCTGCTCTATGCTGTCACGATCTCAGGCGCGATCACGTCCCTTGCTGGATTTTGGGCGAACCTCCAGGAGGCCGCGGGCGCGGCGCGACGTATCTTCGAGATCTTGGACCACCCTGTGGCCATCAAATCTCCCACGGACCCCAGGACGCTGCCGACGTCCGTGCGCGGCGTGATCCGCTACGAGGGTGTCACGTTCCGGTACGAGCGGAACCTCCCCAGGGTCCTGGACGGCATCGATCTCGTTCTGGATGAGGGAGCGACGGTGGCCTTGGTGGGAAGCTCGGGATCCGGCAAGAGCACCCTCGCCTCGCTGATTCCGCGCTTCTTCGATGTCGAAGAGGGCTCGGTCACGTTCGACGGCATCGATGTCCGAGAACTGGCTCTTAATGATCTGCGGAGCCGGGTCGGGATCGTTCCACAGGAGCCTATGCTCTTCGCGGGGACGGTCCGTGAGAACCTCGTGTACGGCAATCTCGATGCGACCCAGGCGGAAATCGAGGAGGTTTCACGGGCCGCTCACGCCGCCGAATTCATCGAGACGTTCCCCGATGGATACGAACAGGTCGTTGGTGAGCGGGGTGTGACTCTCAGTGCTGGACAGAGGCAGCGGATTGCGATCGCCCGCGTGATGCTCGAGCGGCCCAAGCTCCTGATCCTCGACGAGGCGTCGAGCAGCCTCGACTCCGAAAGTGAGGCGTTGGTCCAGGATGCGCTGGAGCACCTAATGCGGGGCCGGACCACTCTGGTTATCGCCCACCGTCTCTCCACGGTGATCCGGTCAGACCGGATTCTCGTTCTCGATCAAGGCAGGATCGTCGATGAGGGCTCCCACCGGGAGTTACTCGAACGGAGCGAGGTATACGATCGGCTCTACCGGCGTCAGACGCTCGAGCCAGCGTTCCCGTGATGTCGCTCGAGCCAGCCTTCCCGTGATGTCCCGGGCCTGACAAGAGGCCAGCCCGCCTGAGTGTGTCCCGCTGCCTAAGCGTGTCCCGCCGGTTCTCGGATGGACGCCGAATTGGGCTCCCTCTGTGATGCAGCGGGAGCGCCCTCACCTGTACTCTCGTCGTCGGCTTCGTCGTCCGCGTGGGGTGCCCAGTCGGTGGTGACCAGCCCCTCCTCCAGCCACTCGAACGTTCCTTTCATCGCGTCCTGTGCGACGCGGTACGTCACAGCGTCGTTGTTGGCGAACAGGTGCCGGAATCGCTCCCGGATGCGCGTCCGGGCATGGCGGCAGAACAGGTCCGCGAGCTGGTACGGAGAGCGATCGGAGGGGGTTTTGTCGACCAGGGCCTTCGCGTGTACGGTCGTGGCCACCATGACGAAAAGCTCGGCTCCGATCTCTACAATCCTGCCGAGAACCGCCTGCTTGCGTTCCAGGCCGGGGCCGAAGCGGATCATCGCGTAAAAGATGGAGCGAGCAAGGCGCCCTGCGGTCCGATTCGCGTAGCGCAGGTGCTTGGCTAGCGGGCCGAACTCGCGATAGCGGGGCCACCGTCCCCACGTGAGCCAGCGGCTCGGATACCAAACGGCGTAGTGGAGCCCCGAGCGGACCAACGCCGCGAGGCGCCGGCCGGTGGGGGCTTTGGGATCGATCAGGTCACCGGCGACGCTCAGGTGGCTGTCGACAGCCTCTCGGGCGATGAAGAGCCGCATGATCTCACTGGACCCTTCGAAAATCAGGTTGATGCGCGAATCCCGGAAGCCTCGCTCCAGTGGATACGGATGCTCGCCACGCTCCCGCAACGAGTCGGCTCTCTCGTATCCCCTGCCTCCCCGGATCTGAATCGCGTCGTCGAGAAGATCGAAGCTGACCTCACTGTTCCACATCTTCGCGATGGCCGCCTCGAGACGAATGTCGAAGGTCTTGGCGTCGGCCATGAGGGCAGTGAGTTGGACTACGGAATCGAGCGCGAAGGTATTCGCCGCCATCTTGCCCAGCATCTGCGCTACCGCTCCATGCTTGCCGACGGGCGCTCCCCACTGGAAGCGCTCGGCGGCCCACTGGCGGCTCACGAGCAGGGCGGCTTTGGCTCCACCGGCACAGAACGCGGGAATCGACAAACGGCCCGTGTTCAGCGTGATGAGGGCGAGCTTCAGTCCCCTACCTTCACCCCAGAGGAGATTCTCCTTCGGGACCTTCACGTTGTCGAACGTCAGTACGCCGTTGGACAGGCCGTTGAGACCCATGAAACTGCACGTCTGTGCTACCTCCACGCCCTTCCACGCCGTCTCGACGATGAAGGCGGTGATCGGCTTGCGACTTCTCACGCCCTCCCTAGCCGGTGTCCGAACCATGACCACGATGATGTCGGCCCGCGGTCCGTTCGTGCACCAGAGCTTCGTACCGTTTAGGATCCAGTGCTCGCCGTCGTCGGACAGTTCGGCATGCGTCGAGAGGTTGGCTGGATCCGAACCGACATCCTGCTCTGTCAAGGCGAACGCGGACAGCTCGCCTGCGGCCAAGCGCGGCAGGTATTTTCGCTTCTGCTCTTCTGTGCCGAAATACAAGAGCGGCTGGGGGGCCCCAATCGACTGGTGTGCCGAAAGAAACGCCCCGGTGGACGCGCATCGGCTACCCACGATGGCCAGAGCCTTGTTGTACTGATATTGCGAGAGCCCGAGCCCGCCATACTCGGTCGGAATCTTGATCCCGAAGGCACCGATTTCCGCCAAGCCATCGAGCACTTCCTGTGGCACCCACCGCTCCCGGTCGATGGCATCGCCGTCGATTTGAGTGCGGGTGAATTCCTCCAATTTTTCGAGGAACGGTTGGGCGCGGGCCTCCACCTCCGGATCCGGCTTAGGGAGCGGATGGACGAGTGAAAGGTCCAAGTTCCCGTTGTAGAGTCCGCGAGCGAAGCTCCGATTTTTCCATTCGGTTTCGCGGGCGGCTTCCGCCACCTGGCGGGCTTCCTGCTCGGTGGCGAGGCTCTTCTTGGATTCTTGAGACATCGTGGACCTCCCCGTTTTCGGGCCCGGGCGGGAGTCGGCTCGTAATCTCGCTGTACCCTAAATCTAACCCCGAAAGACTGGCGGTGTGTTCCTCAAATGTGTCAGCCCGTCGGATCTGGCGCATCTCCTGCGGCGCTGGCTGTTCCGGCTCGGATGAACGCGTCGATCTCGTCGGCCCGGGCCTCCGCGTCCGCGTCCCCGAGTTCGATGAGCCCGTTGATGTAGTCCGGCTGAAAGAGAACCATGCTCAGAAAGTCCGGACTCTTGGTTTGCCTCGTACCGAGGCCGCGCGTAAGGAATCGGAACGTCTTGGGGAGCTGAGGCTCGAACTCGTTCGCGAGGCGGCCCAAGTCGACCGAGGGCCGCAATACCAGCAAGGTCACCGGCCGCAGGCCATCCCTTCCTTCTGGCGGCACTTGCTTCACCAGGTGGTTCAGACGCTCTAGACGAAGCGCATCTTGATCCAAAAGATCGAGAAACACCGAATTCATTAGGACGCCCAGAACCTGGGCAGGAGGGGGGTAGCCCGAGACGTCGGGAAGCTGGGCCTCGGCTGCCGTCCGGCTGTAACGGGTGGAGATCGCCAGGACTTTTTCCGCTCCGAGGTGAAGGGCTGGCGAAAGCGGAGCGGACAGACGCAGGCCACCGTCTCCGAAGTACTCATCTCCGATTTGGATCGCCGGAAAGAACAGGGGAAGGGACGAGGACGCCATGACGTGATCGATGGTCAGCACGGTTTGCTGGGAGCGACGTTGGGGACGTGTCCAATCGTGGAGATCGCGTCCCTGGATCCACGTCAGAGATTGCCCCGTCGTGTAGCTCGAGGTGCTCAACGCGATCGCCTTGAGCCGGCCCAGCGCCAAGTTGTATTGGATGCCCGTCAACTCGGCGTCCACCGAATGGAGCACTTCGGAGAGATAGTTCCTGAGGGGTGTCGTATCGACCAAGCCCTGCACACGGACGGCGCCACCCACCCCCCCCGATAGAAGCTGGAAGACCCAGCGTAGACCAATCCAGGAGAGGGAGGGTGCGTCGACCCGAAATACCTCCTTTACGGTCAAGCGCTCCCACAGGGAGACCAACTCTCCCACGGCTTGCCCAAATGAGCCGTGATGGGAAGCCAAGAGCGCAGCGTTGATTCCGCCCGCGGACGCACCCGTGACGATCGGCACGTCGAGATCCGGGAAGTGCCGGGCAAGGTAGCGTAGGAACCCGACCTGATAGGCCGCTCTCGCTCCGCCCCCGCCCATCACGAGCCCGAGGTCGGGAGCCGTGCGCGAGGCCGTGTCTGCCTGGGAAGTCGAAGTTTCGGGTCGCGCGGTCATTCGGCCCCTCGGCACACTCGGTGGCTCGCGAACTTCTTCAACGACCTCTAGGCCTCAGCCGACAATGGGACGCCCGATGGCCAGGATCCCAAACGCGATAACTACCAGTGACGCGAGTGCGCCGATGCCGTGGGGCAGGTAGGATTTGGTTTCCTCCGGCCTGCGGCGCATCACCGACACCGGAATCTGCGCGGACACGGCCGCGAACAACATCATGAAGATGTGCCCTATCAGCGCTGGCTGGAACCGGCCTGAGAGCAGCAGAGCGAGCCCGAGAAGGATTTGCAGATGCAGGGTTCCGGCAAAGCTGGACGACAAGATCCTTATCGTTCTGTCATAGGCCCGCCCCGCAACCACTCCGTACGTCGCGTAAAGAACGGTCAAGACACCTCCGAGGAGGATCAGGTAGCGGAGGCCCGAGTGTGCGTTCAGCAGGAAGTTACTCATCATTTTCGCTCTTGGTGGTTAAGGGTCGTCTCTCGTGGACGGCAGAATGCGGTCGAGGCGGTCCTCGATTGCCGTTTTTCTTCGGATGTGCTCCGGAGTCGGGGGATAGAGTGAGCCTGGCCGCACGTTTTCTCCTCCCAACGCCTCCATCAGTTGTCTGGCTTGGTCCTGGATTTGGCAGAGATCTGCCTCGGCCAGGGGTCCGTCCGCGCTACGCCCACAGCGCAGCCTTGGCCTAGCCTCGTCGATCCGCCGTTCGACTGCGAGGAGCTCCAGGAGGTAAACCTCACGCTCCTCGTACATGGTCTGGGTAATGGAAAGTAGCGGATCTCCACGAACTTCCACTGTTTGTGTGAACGTAACGCCCCTCGCCTCCAGGGTTACCGAATACGTGCCGGGCGAAACCCAAGGTCCCTTCGTACCGATCGGGCGTGCCAACTGCAAGTCGTCATGGCGGATCCAAACACGCGGCCTGTCTGAGCTACCGTGCCTCAGGTCCCAATTCACGCGGTGAACGCCTGCTTCGGACGGAACGATGAGCTCCTGCACGACACGCCCTGAGGTGTTGGTGATTCGAAGGGTTGCCGCGCCCCTTCCCGGTCCCAACCTGTACGTGATGAGGGCGCCGTCCACGGGGTTCGTACCATAAAATTCGGCTTGGCCGCGATAAGAGGTGTCCTTCCGATAGTTGAAGATCGTCGCCCTCTGGATGCTGAAGACGTGCACCGAGGCTGCGGCAACCTCCGCCGTCCACTCGGCCAGTGGCGCGGTGTCATCCAAGATCCAGATACTTTGGCCGTGTGTCCCGATCACGAGATCCTTCTCCCTCGGATGGAGAATGAGGTCATCGACGGGCGTCGTGGGAAGGTGGGACAATGTCGCCCAATCGGTCCCCGCGCTGGTGCTCACGAACACGCTGTGCTCAGTGCCAACGAAGAGTAAGTTCGGGTTGTCCGGGTGCTCCGCCATGGAGTTTACCGATCCGGACGGGAGGCCTGCTGCCAGAGATGTCCATGTCTCGCCGAAATCGGTGGTCCGGAAAACGTACGGCTCGAAGTCCCCCTTACGGTGAGCGTCGAACGTGACGTAAGCGATGCCGGCCCCCGATCGGGATGCCACGATGCGGCTTACGTATGTCCTGTCGCCGACGCCCGGCACGTTGCCGCTTCTTTCGGTCCACGAGCGGCCCCCGTCCCGGGACATTTGGAGGTTGCCGTCGTCCGTGCCGACCCAAAGGACCCGAGGATCCACTGGCGATTCGGCGAGCACCGTGATTTCTCCATAGCTGGAGGTGCCGTCGTGGCGAGAGAGGTCGATTTCGGCTCCTCGAACCCCCATCAACTCGAACTCGTCTCGATCTTGGCGGCGTGAGAGGTCCTCGGTCCGTGTCCACGAGCCGCCGTGGTCCCGGGAGATGAAAAGCCGGCTTCCCCCGAGGTAGACGACGGCGGGATCGTGCTTCGACACGAGGCTGGGTGAAACCCAGTCCCAGCGGTAGCGCGGCTCGCTCTCGGGTGCTCGTGGACGAATGTCCAACATGTCACCGGTCTCCGGGTCCATGCGGTAGTATCCGCCCCCATTCGAATTGGCGTACACGTAGCGATGGTTCGTGAGATCGACTTGCTGGTACATGCCGTCACCGAACCCGGTCTGCTGCCAGTCGTCGTTGAGGATGCCGATCCAACGGCGCGTCTCGGACGGACCCATCCAGGAGTGATTGTCCTGCATTCCGCCGTAGACGTAGTAGGGATCCTGATTATCGACGCCGATGGCGTAGAATTGCCCGATCGGAATGTTGTTGATTTTCCGGAAATTTACGCCTCGGTCGTACGTCTCCCAGAGACCGGCGTCCCCCGCGAGGTACAGATGGTTCGGGTCACCGGGGTCGATCCAGAGTGCGTGGTGGTCGCCGTGTACGCCCACGTCGTATGTGGGCCGCTCGGCGATCTCCGAAAAGGTGCGTCCGCCGTTTTCACTCTTGTATGCGGACGTTCCGAGGACATAAACACGCTCGGCGTTCGAGGGGTCGATGAAGATTTCCGAGTAGTACATGGGCCGCGGGTCTAGAGAGTTCACCCTTCGCCACGTGGCGCCCCCGTCCTCGCTCCGGTAGGTACCCTGGTCGGCTCCGTCGGCATGCTCGATGAGCGCACTCAGAATGCCCGGATCCGATTGGGAGATCGCGAGTCCGATGCGGCCCTTGTCCCCCAATGGGATTCCGTTGGTGAGCTCGCGCCATGTGTCGCCCCCGTCGACGCTGCGATGGATCCCGCTGCCCGGCCCCCCGCCATTGAAGCCCCATGTACGGCGAAGCCGTTGGTACGTTGCCGCATAAAGGATTCTGGGATCTTGGGGGTCCATGACCAGGTCGACGGCGCCGGTGAATTCGTCCACATAAAGAATGCGTTCCCAGGTGCGCCCACCGTCCTGGGTTCGATACACGCCCCGCTCCTCATTCCCGCGCCAGAGATTTCCGAGTGCCGCCACGTAAGCGATATCGGGGTCTCTGGGGTGGATCAGGACTTTGCCGATGTGACGCGTCTCGACCAGGCCCACGTGCCTGAAGGTCTCGCCCCCGTCGTCTGACCGGTAGACACCGTTCCCCCAGGAAGAACTCTGGCGGTTGTTCTGCTCCCCCGTTCCGACGTACAGGATGTTGGGATCCGACGGGGCGATCGCAACGTCTCCGAACGTGCTGACCGCCTGATCGGAGAAGACGTTGCGCCAGGTCTGACCCCGGTTGGTGGTCTTCCACAATCCTCCGGACGCCGACGCGACGAAGATCCTGGATGGGTTGTTCGGAAGCGCTTCGATGTCGTGCACGCGTCCTCCCGCTACGGCCGGTCCGATCAGGCGGGGCCGGAAGGCGGCGAGCTGCGTCTCGGTGATGCTGCCCATCTCATCCGTGGATGCCGTTTGCGCGACGGATGCTGCAGGGGCAAGGAGGAGACCGGCAAGTACAAGCAACGACTGTGGGGGCATCAGAGACCGTCTCTCCCTTTCCCCGTGGAGAGTGCTTCCTGGACGACCTCCAGAACCTCGGCGTCCATGTCGTCCGCCCCGAGCATCCACTCCAGGTAGTCCACCTCTCCCGCCGCGACCTCGGCGAGGGGCCGTCCCTTGTGCTTACCTCTCCGGAAAATCAACTCCTCTCCCTCCTTCTTGAACCACTGCTCTACGGCAGAGCGAATCGGGAAAACCTCGTCACAGTAGCCGTGGAGTGCATCCATGTCCCGAGGAAGGTGAGAATAACGCTCGATCTGCGCGGCCAAGACCGCGGCAGTCGTGCGGATGTCACCGAGGGCGGTGTGCGCTTCCTGGTGTTCCCGGCCAAGGTAGAAGCGTGCGGCGGCGGAGAGGTCGCGTGGCTCCTCGCGATGGAAGATTCCCTGCATGTCGATCACCCGCCGCGTCCGGTAGTCGAAGTCGAGGTCGGCCCTCTTGAACTCAGCGATCAACATCGGCAGGTCGAAGCGCCGGATATTGAAGCCCCCGAGGTCGCAGGGGTCCATCAAGTCGAAGAGCGATTTGGCACGAGCCGTGAAGGGTGCTTCGTCCGCGACGTCTTGGTCGGAGATCCCGTGGACGGCCCTCGCCTCCGGATCAATGGGGATGCCGGGATTGAAGCGTCTGACCCGTTCCATGACGTCACCCTGTGGAGAAACCCTCAGGATCGCCATCTCGATGATACGATCCTCCTGCGTACTCAATCCGGTGGTTTCCAAGTCGAAGAAAACGAGGGGCCGGTCGAGCTCGATGGGTAGAAGCATCAGGACTCGATGGGTAGAAGTATCAGGACGGGTGCAGGAAGCTGTGCATGGCCCTATCATAGCTGCCATGAGCGAATCGAGCAGCATGCGGGCGGTGGTCGTTGAAGGGCAGAGCGACGTTGGAGCCGTTTCGCTGAAGGAAGTGCCCAAGCCGATCCCGGGCCCCGGTGAAATCCTTGCAAGCGTCTGTACCTCGGGCGTCAACCGTGCCGACCTCTTTCAGGCGCGCGGGATGTACCCAGCGCCCGCGGGGTGGCCGAAGGACATTCTCGGGTTGGAGTTCTCGGGAGTCGTCGAGGCTCTGGGCTCCGACACGAACCGGTGGCAGGTGGGGGATCGGGTGATGGGCCTCCTGGGTGGAGGTGGATACGCCGAGTACGTGACGACGCACGGGTCGACGGTGATGCCCGTGCCGGATGGCCTGAGCGAGCACGACGCCGGGGCGATTCCGGAAGTGTTCATGACGGCCTTCGACGCTGCTGTTCTTCAGATGGGACTCGAGGCCGGAGAGGTTCTGCTGATCCATGCCGTGGGAAGCGGGGTGGGCACCGCGGCAGTCCAGATCGGGAGGGCGCTCGGCGCGATCACGATCGGAACCTCTAGGACGCCGGAGAAGCTGGCGGCCGCCTCGGCGCTCGGGTTGGATGACGCGGTTTTGGCGGACTCCGATTGGCCGGAGAAGGTGCTCGACGTGACCCGTGGGCGAGGAGTCGACGTGATTCTCGACCTCGTTGGTGGGCCCTATCTTCCGGGTAACCAGAGAGTCGTTGCGCCTCGAGGCCGGCACATCGTCGTGGGTGTACACGGAGGCACCACCGCGCAGATCGACTTACGGGCGATGTTGACTCGACGTGTGACACTCAGGGGCACGGTGCTCCGTGCCCGCCCGGTGGAAGAAAAGGCCGTTTTAACCAGGGCCTTCGAGGACCAGCTTCTTTCATTCTTCTCGATCGGCGAGCTGAAGCCCGTGATCGATCGCGTCTTCCCGCCAGAGGATGCGGGTTTGGCTCATGAAGTTATGGCGTCCAACGAGAATTTCGGGAAGCTGCTTCTGCATTGGGAGTGACACGCCATGAGGAATCGATGAAATTACGCAGCCGTCTCGGGTCCACCTCGTGTGAGATTACGACTCAGCCGAATCCGGGAGTTCATGAGGCGGTGGGAGCAAGGACCGTGTGGAATCGAACACTGGGGTTGCCGCTTCTTGCGGCCACCCTGCTCTCGTGGCTGACGGCGGGTGTCGAAGCCCAAGAGCTGCGGTACGCCCGTGAGTATCCGGTCATGCGCTACGCAAGCCGGAACCCCACGGACCGTGTGGCGGAGCTACAGCGCATGCTCGCTAGAGGCCAGGCAGAGCTGAGCTATGAGCCTGGCCGCGGATACCTCGCCTCGCTCCTCTCCTTGTTGGACGTGCCCGCCTCGTCGCAAATGTTGGTTTTCTCGGCAACGGGCCTCCAGACGAGCTTCGTATCGTCGGACACACCGCGGGCCATCTATTTCGGGGACGATGTCTATGTCGCATGGCTGCAAGGGAGCGATCTTCTGGAGATCGCGGCCTTCGACGCGAACCTCGGGCCGGTCTTCTATACGCTTCGCCAGGAGGAGAGCGACACACCGGACTTCGAGCGCCACACGGAGCTTTGCCTCGGGTGCCATGACACCTACGGTCTCAGCGGAGGTGGTGTCCCCCGCTTTCTGATCGGGTCCGGTCCCACGGACGCGAGGGGACAAATGGCGAGTCACGAGGGCTGGATGTTGACCACGGATCAGACGCCCTTGAGTCGTCGGTGGGGTGGATGGTACGTGACGAGCACCCACGGTGATCAGCGCCACGCAGGCAACATCGTCGTCCGACCTTCCGACGATCCAGCTCCGTCCAGTGAGGCGACCAACGGCAACCGTACGGACCTCTCCGGATTGCTCGACACGGATCCGTACCTGACGAGGCACAGCGACATCGTAGCCCTGATGGTCGTCGAGCATCAGATCCACGTGCAGAACCTCCTGACCCGCGTGAATTGGGAGGTCCGCACGCTGCTTGCTGAACGGGCCGAGCAGCCCGGTCGTGCGCGCGTTTCGTCACAGGACGCCGATCTCGAGGCCCAGATCGCGGCCATTGCCGAGCCGTTGGTCGCTGCGATGCTCTTCGTGAACGAAGCCACGCTCTCTGGTGCGATTTCCGGCACGTCCGGTTTCCGCTCCAATTTCGAGAGTCGGGGACCGATGGACGGAGACGGGCGTTCGCTCCGTCAATTGGACCTGACCCGGCGCCTCTTCAAGTACCCGATGAGCTTCCTCGTCTACTCAGAGGCCTTCGAACGGCTTCCGACAGAAGCGAAAGAGCAGGTGTTCCGACGGGTGTGGGAGGTACTCGCCGGCGTAGATCGAGGCGGGCAGTTCGATCACCTATCGGTGATGGATCGCACTGCGATCCTAGAGATCTTGCGGGATACGAAGGGGGATTTTACGCGCTGGCTCGCCCGGCAAGGAGCGGGCGCACGGCCGTAGATCCGGACGTTGGCTCCCCAGCTTAGTCCTCCCGTGGAGCGGGGCCTTCGAGCGCCTCCCGGATGACCCGAGCTTGTTCGACGAGGTGGTCTATGTATTTCCCCTCCGCGGGGCTCGCGCGCTCCGGTCGCGTCACGTAATCGAGCTTCACCTTGCGGGGGACGATGGTTCTCAAGCGAGGACCAACGAAGGCCAGCGCGCCCATGTTTCTGGGCTCCTCCTGGACCCACACGACCTCATGGAGGTTGGGGTAGCGAGCGACGAGTTGGTGTGTTTCGCTCGAGGGGAACGGGTAGAGCTCCTCTAGCCGGGCGATGGCTACATTTCGAGCGCCCTCACGCAAGTCGCTTCCCGCCAGGTCGTAAAAGAGTTTGCCGGAGCAGAGAACCAGGCGGGTCACAGCCAAGCGGTTGAGCAGGGGACCCTCGACGCCTTGGGTGTCGAGGTCGGGACTGTCGACGTCGCCGGGGCCTGGGGTGGTCGGGGGCGGGTCCGGTTTGGTGGGGTCCAGATCTCCGGGGTCCAGGCAGGTCGGATCGTCGAGCACGGGTTGGAACCTGCCGTTGAACAGGTCCGATACACGAGACGTGGCCATGGGATGCCGCAGTAGGCTCTTCGGCGACATTACAACGAGCGGCCGCTGCGGTCGGAAGTGGGCCTGCCGCCGGAGTAGATGGTAGTATTGCGCCGGTGTGCTCGGGGATACGACCCGCATGTTGTCTTCGGCACAGAGTTGGAGAAACCGCTCGAGGCGGGCGCTCGAATGTTCGGGCCCCTGGCCTTCGTAGCCGTGTGGCAAGAGCATCACAAGACTCGCGAGCTGTCCCCACTTTTCCCAGCCGGAGGCGACGAACTGGTCCACAGTGACCTGTGCGGCGTTGGCGAAATCTCCGAACTGGGCCTCCCACAACACCAAGGCTCTCCGCGACGCGACACTGAATCCGTACTCGAACCCCAGGGCTGCCATCTCAGAGAGCGGCGAGTTGTGCACCTCGAAACGGGCGTTCCCGAAGTCGGCGAGTGGCCTGTGCTCCAGACCAGTCTTTGCGTCGTGGAAAACCAGATGCCTGTGGCTGAACGTCCCGCGTTCCGAGTCCTGGCCAGTGAGGCGGATGGGGATTCCTTCGCGGAGCAACGACCCGAAGGCCAGCGCCTCGGCATGGGCCCAATCCACGTGTAAGCTTGGCCCGAAGTCCTCCTCGCGCCGGGCGAGCACGCGCTCGAGCTTGGGGTGAACGGTGAATTCCGGGGGTGTCGCGAGCGCCGCCACGTTGATCTCAGCGAGTACCTCCAACGGCACGTTCGGCGGGGCGACTCGGTCCGTCTCCAGAACGAGACCGTCGCGAAGCTCTGTACGGGACTCCCCCTCGCTCTGCACCTGCCGGCGAGCGTCCCGTAGGTATACGGCGACGCGTTCCTGCATCGTCTCGGCATCGTGGGCTGTCAGGATACCTTGGCCCACGAGCAGATCTGAGTACATCGCCCTGACAGTGGGGTGTTTCTGTATGGCCTCGGTCGCCAGCGGCTGGGTGTAGCCCGGCTCGTCGCCCTCGTTGTGACCGTACCTCCGGTATCCGACGAGATCGATGATGACGTCGTCGTGATACTCGGCCCGGTAGGCCATGGCGAGCCGTACAGCCGCCAGACACGCCTCCGGGTCGTCGGCGTTGACGTGGATGATCGGGAAGCTGAATCCCTTGGCGAGGTCGCTGGCGTACCGTGTGGACCGGCCGTGGACAGGCAACGTCGTGAATCCGATCTGATTGTCGACGATGATGTGGACCGTGCCGCCCGTCGTGTACCCGTCCAGCCTGCCGAGATTGAGGGTCTCCGCAACCACGCCCTCTCCGGCGAAGGCTGCATCTCCGTGGATGAGAATGGCAACCACCGCCGCCGTATCCCTCTTCGCGTCTTGGTCGTATCCGGTGTTCTGGAGCGCCCTGGTCATGCCCTCCACGACCGGATTCACGAACTCGAGATGGCTGGGATTGGGAGCGAGAGTGATATGAACCGTGGAGCCGTCAGGTAGACTCTGTTCTCCCTGGGCACCTTGATGGTATTTGACGTCCCCGGTCCCCTCGACTGTGAAAGCCCCTTTGGCCTCGATCCCCTCGAATTCACGGATGATCCCCTCGTATCCGAGGCCCACGATGTGTGCCAAGACGTTCAGTCGGCCGCGGTGGGACATCCCCAACACAACCCCCCTCGCGCCGACGCTGGCCGACGCCTCGAGCGCGAGATCCAACATAGGGACCATGATGTCCGTGCCTTCAATGGAGAAGCGCTTCTGACCGAGGTATGAACGGTGCAGAAACTGCTCCAGGCCCTCGACCTCGGTAAGCCTCTGTAGAAGGCGCACCCGGTCTCCGGGCTCGAGCGGGTGTGTGTGTGTGCCGGATTCGACCTGGTCCCAGAGCCACCGGACGACGCTGGGGTCCTCGAGGTGTTCGAATTCGTATCCGATCGTCCCGCAGTAGGCCTGGTGGAGTCGCTGGAGTACGTCGGCCAAGGACTCGTCGCGTCCGTCCTCGAACAACAGAGAGGCGGGGAGTTCCCGGAGCTCCTCTACGCTAGTGCCGAAGAAGGACGGATCGAGTTGCGGGTGCCCGGGTGGCTCGGAGCCCAGGGGATCGATTGTCGAGAGCTGGTGCCCGTGGTCCCGGTAGGCCTGGACGAACGACGTTGCATGCGCGACGACACGGAGTAGAAGGCGCATGGTGTGTGCTTCTTTCCGTGCGGCGCTCAGTTCACCCGCGACCATCGGCGATCCCGTACCTGCCTCTGGGTGGCTGCGCTCGCCACCGTTCTCGGCCAGGCCTTCAGGGACGATCAGACCGGCCTCGACCGTGATCTCTGGGCCCAGGTCGAAGAACTTCCGCCACGCCTCCGGTACGCCCTCCGGGTTGCGCGCGAACTCCTCATAGAGGGCCTGGGCGTAGGGGGCGTTCTGGCTGTCGAACGGCTTTTCGTCCATCGGTCCCGTTGCTTGCCTCGAGGATCGCTAGAAGGCTCTTCAACAACCTTCCAGGGTGGTGCTCCCACCGCCGTCGGCGCCAGTTCTAAGCTAGTCAGATTCTCGTCGGTGGGGAGTGCCTCCCCCCCCCAGGGGCCGCTTGTCTCTTGCCACCATATGACCTAAGATGTGAGATGCGATTGAGAACCGTTCTCATCTCATGAGCGCGCGCTGGGACGCTTCACAAAGAAAACTGCAGAGAAAAGAAGGACTCACGAGAATCGGCGCCTCACGGGCTGGGGCACTTTGAGGGGATAAATAGCTGTGTCCCGACCCAAGTGAATCGACTCCTATGCTCCGCTACCTTCGGCGCGGCGCTTCTCCTTGCTTCTCCACTGGTCGCCCAGAGCGGTTCCGCCTCGGTCGAGGGTGTGGTCAGGGCGCAGGATGACGGCTCCGCACTTTCGGGTGCCACGGTGGAGGTCGTTGGGGCCTCCGTCGGCGTGCTTACTGATAAAGCGGGCCATTACAAGCTCAGTGGGATTTCATCCGGAACCATCTCGTTGCGTTTCATGCGCATAGGGTACACGACGCTCACGAAGACAGTCGCACTTGGTAGAAATGAAGCCGCGGTCTTGGATGCGCAGTTGGGAACGGGGCCGATCCGTCTGGACCCCATCAGGGTGCTTCTGAAGCGCACGCGTATGGTCGGCGACCCGCTCGGGGCCTTCGAGGCTCCGGGTGCCGTCCATGTGCTAGCGACGGAAGATCTCGACTCCCCGGCATTCGTATTCGACAACATTCACGACTTTCTCCGGCAGGTGCCCGGCGTGAACATCCAGGAGGAGGATGGATTCGGATTACGCCCGAACATCGGACTGAGAGGGACGGGCGCGGAGCGCAGTTCGAAGATCACCCTGATGGAAGACGGCGTGCTGATCGCGCCCGCTCCCTACGCGGCTCCGTCGGCCTACTACTTCCCGGTAGCGGGAAGGATGGAGGCCGTGGAAGTTCAGAAGGGGTCGAGCCAGGTGCGGTACGGGCCACGCACGATCGGTGGAGCTCTCAATTTGGTATCCGCAGGTATACCCGATCGTCTGACTTGGTTCGTGGAGGGGTCGGGGGGGGAGTATGGCAGTCTCCAGGGCCACGCTCGGGCGGGAGCCTCAGGAGCACAATTCGGTTGGTTGGTGGAGGCGTATTCCTTGGAAACCGGTGGCTTCAAGGAGTTACCGAGTGGGGCCAACACAGGCTTCGATGTGGATGATTTCATGGCGAAGCTACGCGTCAACTCGGATCGTCTTGGGGACTCCTATCAGGAGTTGGAGCTGAAGCTGGGGTACACTGGGGAAGCGTCCGACGAGACCTACTTGGGTCTGACGGATGAGGACTTCGGTCGCAACCCCTTGGTTCGTTATCCGGCCTCGGGTGCTGATCTCATGCAGGCCGATCACTCACAAATCCAGCTTCGGCACTTCTGGGCGGCGGGAAACGCGGACGTCACGACCACCGCCTACCGCAATAACTTCTCACGCAATTGGTACAAGCTCCAGAGCGTGTTGGGCGCGAGCATCAGTGGTGTGCTCCGAACGCCGGAGGACAACACGTCGGCCCTCGGCATCTTGAGGGGGGGAGGCAGCGATCCCGACGCGCTGAGGGTTCGCGCGAACAACCGCGAGTACTTCGGACAAGGCGTCCAGTCGTCCCTGGGACTCACCATGGGATCACACGAGCTCGAACTGGGTGCCCGGTTTCACCAGGATGAAGAGGACCGTTTTCAGTGGGAGGACGGTTTCCAGATGCTCGATGGCTCGATGCATCTTACGAGTGCGGGGGAGCCCGGGACGCAGTCCAATCGGGTCAGCTCCGCAACCGCAGTGGCCGCGTTTGTGCAAGACGAGATTTTGCTCGGGCCATGGACGATCACGCCGGGCATCAGGTTCGAGCACATTAGATTCGAGCGCGTGGACTACGCCGGAGACGACCCAGCCCGAACGTCGCCTACGCGTACCAGAGTGAACGGGATCAGTGCCTTGATCCCCGGAGTGGGGTTCTCCTATCGGAGGAGCGTCGTGAGCGTCTTCGGTGGAGTGCACCGTGGGTTCGGTCCTCCAGGGCCAGGCGCGGATGAAGCTACACGCCCCGAGAGCAGCGTGAATTATGAAGTGGGAATGCGTTGGCGGCGATCCGGACTGGCGGCGGAGGCCACTGGATTCCTGACCTCGTATGGCAACATCCTGGGCCAGGCGACACTGGCCACCGCCGGGGATGGGAGTGAACAGGCGTTTAATGGGGGCGACGCCCGGGTCGCTGGTGTCGAGGCGTCCCTGGACTACGACCTTGCTTGGGCGGCCTCCGGGGTAACACGAGTGCCGCTACGACTGGCTTACACGCTTACGCGCGCGTCGTTTCGGCCTCCGGAGCGATGCGGACACAGGCCGGTTTTGGTCCAATTCCGGGGGGGCAGGGCACGGACGCATTCGTCGTTTTCAACGCTTCCGGCGAGGTCCGGGTCGGTGGGGGCGGGACGCTCTTCGCCGGCCTGCAGAACTTCACGAACCAGATTTACAGTGTGGCTCGCCGGCCCGCCGGCCTCCGTCCGGGGCTGCCCCGCACGTTCGTGGCGGGTTTCCGCGTCGAGGGCGTGCGATAACGGGGGACGATCCCTAGCTGCGCCACGACGTCATAGGCGAGGTGGAGGCGTCTTTAGCCCCGAATCCGGCGAAGCCGCCTCGCTGGCACTCTCCCCCAGCGACCGACCGACCATGTCCATCAGGCCGTCCACCTTTGCACGAATCCTGCGGGCGGTCGAGGCCCACACTGCTCGTCCAAGAACAAGGGTCCCGGCGATCCCGCCTGCGATGAGTGACAACCCCACGGCCGCTGACTGGAGTGCGCCGATCTCGCCGGCGGCTACGACGGCAATGGCGACCGCGAGCGCCCCGAGCAGCGTGAACGTGCCGGTGATAGCGAAGGTACCTCGTCGGTCGGCAACAACCCGCACGCGCGTTCCTTCTCCCTCGGCATGGGCGGTCACGAGGATCTGACTTCCTTCACCGACCGAGTGCCAAGACATTCCGGACGAGTCGGCTTGACCCTCGCCCTGCTGCTCGGCGGAAGCTCTGACCGCCGAGAGGAGGTGAGCTGTCCGGTGGTCCGTGAGGTTCGCGGTGAAATAGGCATCGAGCCGATACTTCACGGGCCCGCCGAGCACCCGCTCCAGTAGGGACACTCTCGAATCCAACGGAATTAGGTGAGCCGCACGTTCGACTAGGATGGGGTCGAGGCCCGCCTCCGCTGCGATCGCCTTCATCTCCCCCAGGGAGAAACCAGCCGGAGGGCGCCCCGTAACGCCGGACGACCTGGCCAACTCAGCCGCCTTGCTCAGAATGAGGGCGAACTCCCGGTCAGTATACTCCTTCCTACTCTCGCTGATACTCGACCTCGACCCCTTTGGAAGTAAAACTGCTCCACGTCGTTCGGTCTGCTCCTGTTTCAACCCGTACGGCCAGGATTCGAGCGCCCTTCAGTCGATACGCCAGCGGAGCCGCCTGACCCTTTGGTTCTCCTGGAAGACATGTAATATAACGCGTAGTAAATGGGAGACGTGCGCCGACTAGGCGCACGTGCCGCCGGGCTGTCTGCTCGAGGTCGGGACCCCCCAAATGTATTCCGGCGGCTGCTGGCCGCGCAGCGCCGAGCCAACTCCCATTGGAGGTTATGCGCCGTTCTTGCGTTGCCCGCAGCCACCTCAATGGGTGACGAAGTAGTACCACGGTCCTTCGATCCTCTCCACCTGGCCGATGGACCGGCCAAGAAACAGCGATCCATATGGGAGAGGCTGATCCCGGAAGTATATCGTTCCGTATAGGTGATCGAGCATTCCGCCCTGAACGAAGGCGACGTACCCATCGTCACCTCTAGCCTCGTGTCGAGAGGCGCCCCGCTGTCCAGCCGAACCGCGCTATCAGCCCGTTCCATACCGGCCCACGAGCGTCGTACGACTTCCTCCATTGCATTTCTGTTTATTCGCAGGTTGAGCCGCGCACCAGCAAGGCCTGATACGCCCACGGAAAAGAGCATCGCCAATAATCCCAGCCCCAGGACGCAGCCGGCCAAGCCAATCTTTTTCCAGGTAGGTCTCACCATCGAGAGGACGATTAGTGCCCCACTCGTTACCACGAACGTCAATCCGCCGCAGATCATCAACCAGAATGACCATTCCCTAGCGACGATGGTGAGGAGATTACCCAGAAACACGCTCATAGCGCCGATGCCGAGCAGCACCACGGTAACAACGTATCCACGCTTGGACATTGTTCTACCTCTAACCCAGGGACAACGGCGGCAGTCGCGCCGCGCCAACGGCATCGTGCCTAATGACACGCCACCTGATCAGATAGAATCTGATCCAAGCGAGAATGGCGCATAACGTTTTGAGGTTGCCGGCGCGGCCCCAACAGGGCCGTGCTTAGGTTGCCAAAGGGCTCAGCGCATGTATGCGTCGATGTGAACCTTGCCGGTCGAGAAATTGACAGTTCCAGTGCCCCAGATCTGTCGGGTGTTGACCCAAGCATAGTCTTGGGCCGCCGTGCCGAGGCATACGTTCTCGGAGAGATCAGCGATCGGCTCACCGGCCCGCGGAACGGCTACGCCGTCGGCGGACAGAGCGATCCGCCGACCATCCTCGGTCTCGATGGTCCCTCGAATATCAAGGTCGACCCGGCCGTCGGCACGCATCCGTGCGTAGTCGACTCCGCGTACCCGCCCGGCCAGACGGCCGCTGGCGCGGCCTTCAAACGCGATGTCGAAGCGAACCCCCTGCGGTGGGATGGGCACCTTACCGGAGAGAATGTCGTCCAAGCTCACCCCGTAATCCGTCATGCCCGTCACATCGAGATCGTATTCGTAGATCTTCTCGCCCATCATTGAGAACCTCGCTTGTCTGGAATGGCGTTGTCGCCCAAATCTACCTGCATTGGTTGTGGTGAAACCTAACGATGCATTCTACCGCGCAGCCTGCTCCCGCGCTGTCAGATAACTCGTTGTTGGCGAAGCCCCATGTCGCCTCCCCCTCCCACCCCATGGGGGTTCGCGACGGATGTGTCGGTTCGGCGTCGCCCCCGGGGGAACGCCCGGGTGTACACCAGCAGCCTAACCCAGACCTCCCAGGGCGTCCCAGGTTCCAGCTAACGTCCACCCGGTCATCCTCCTGCGCAAGCTACGCGCGCACTGCTCACTCCAGGTTGTCCAACGGACTCCGCACCGCCCCGATCGTCGACTGGGCCACGTGCGTGTAGATCTGCGTCGTGCGCGCACTCTGGTGGCCGAGGAGCTCCTGGATGACACGTAGGTTCGTGCCAGCCTCGAGCAGATGGGTCGCGAAGCTGTGCCGGAGGGTGTGGGTCGTGACGTCCTTTTCGATGCCGGCGGCCTCGGCGGCGTTCTTCACGATGCGCTGAACCGACCGCGTGGTCAGGTGGCGGTCGGGACGGTCACCGGGAAATAGCCACTGGTCGGTGGGGTATGCGTCCCGGTAGATGCGCACGGCCTCGACGGCGCGCTGGGCGAGGAGGCTGTATCGGTCTTTGTCCCCCTTGCCGCGCCGGACCCGCACGAGTCCGCGCTCAACATCCAGGTCCGGGGGCCTCAGGCGCACGACCTCGCCCACGCGGAGCCCAGCGGAGTAGAGAAGCATGAGCAGGGCGCGGTGCTTCGGGTTGCGCGCCTTGGGGAGCATGCGCGCGACCTCGCCGGGGCTCAGGACCGCGGGAAGGTGATGTTCCCTCCGGGGCCTGGGGATCCTCAGCGCCAGCTTCGGCTGGCACAGAACCGACTCGCACATGAAGCGGAGCGCGCTCACGACCTGGTTCTGGTAGCTTTTCGAGATCCCCTGCCGCTCGATGAGCTCCAGGATGTAGGCCTGGCCCTTGCCGGCCGGATCCTCGGGGATCCTCGGGATGCCGCCGCCGCACCACGCCACGAAGCGCCGGAGGTGACCGAGGTATACCTTGCGGGTTCGGGGGCTGTAGCCCCGCACCGTCAGCGCGACCCGTACCCGTTCCAGGACATCGTTGGACGGCTCGGGGCTGCCTTCCGTCACCATTTTGGGCCCGGCGCCCACCAACACGCTACCTGCTCCGAACGCCTCTGTCAGGGTCGCGACCGCCTCGCGCGCGTTGGGGGCGCTCCAGATGTGGCGCCCGACCTCGTAATTACGGCCCGGCAGGGCGCGCACCACGTCGGGCTCCGCCCGCGTGAACCCGGGATGGAGTGTGATCTCGATGCGGTCCTCTTCCGGGAGGACACGGATGGATGCGACAGTGCGGGTCACCATGTCCAACAGAGTCCCTGAGCCGAGGGCTTGGCCATGGTGGGATGGGACGGGTTGTCGGGAGGCGCGGTTGCGTGCGGGTTGGAACCCGGCAACGGAACATTTGAGGGCCGTTGAAGAAGTAGAGCGCATGCCGGATCGTATGACTGATGAGCTCGCCGAACACGGCGTTCCGCTTTACGTGGTTACGGACTGGGCCGGTCGATTTCCGTGGCTATTTGCCGGGATCACCCACGCCGGATCTGGCCCCGACCCGTTCGATCTCCGGCTTTTCGGCGAGCCGGCGTCGCAGCGCGCCCCAGCACGGTGGAAAGACCTGCTCCAGGCTTCGGCCTTCGAGGCGATCGTTTATGCCCGCCAGGTCCACGAGACTCGCATCGTCGTTCATGACCGGGTCGGTAAGGGCGTCCTGGAAGCGGAGGGAGCGGCGGACGGCCACGCCACGGTCGACGCTGGTGTTCTCCTAGCGGTCACCGTTGCCGACTGTGTTCCGGTTTATGTTCTCGATGCGGACGTGCGAGCGGTGGCCCTTCTGCACGCCGGATGGAGGGGGACCGCAGCGGGTATCCTTCCACGTGGTATCGCTCTCCTCGGCCAAAGGTGGGGGTCTGATCCTGGAGGCCTTCTCGTACATCTGGGGCCGGCCATCTGCGGAGCATGTTATGAAGTGGGACCTGAGGTGTTCAGGGCACTCGGCGTGGAGGTCCCGCCACACGCCGCTCCGGTGGACATGCGAGGGATCTTGGTCCGACAAGCGAGGACCGCCGGGGTCCTGTCCGAGAGTATCACCGTCTCCGGGCTTTGCACGCTCTGTGGAGACAGAAACCTGTTTTCTCATCGCGCGGGCCGGTCCGAGCGGCAGGTGGCCGTGGTGGGCATCCGGCCGTGAGTCCGAGGAAGGGGCGTGGGATCGACCCGGAGGCCGAGCCGGATGGTGGTACAAGGATCAGCCCGGAGGTGGGCCTTTGTGGTGGCTGCGCATTCGCCCGGCGCGTCGAAAACCGGCGAGGATCGGTATTCCACCTGTGTGACCGTTCGGCGGAGGACCCCCGCTACCCTAAATATCCGCCTCTACCGGTCCTGACGTGTCCTGGGTTTGCGGCGATGGATCCTTCCCCTCACCCCTGAGAAACTTCAGGACGATCTCGAGGGATTCCTTCGGTAGCTCCTCCGGTGGTACGTGTCCGCAATTCTCCATGATTTCGAGTTGTGCGTTCGGCAGGGCCGCGAGGAGCCGCTCAGCGACGTCCAGAGGGACGACCCAGTCGTGCCTTCCCCAGAGGAGCAACGTCGGTAGGTCGATCTCTCGAATACGAGTCGTAACCTCCGCAAGATCGGGAGGTATGATCCGTAAGGCGGTCTTGATCAGGGCTGTACGGTGCGCCGCGTCGTAAAGTGGCTCTGCATAGGCCGCGATTTGAGTGTCCGTCACACCTTGCGGGTCAAAGACGATGGAGCGCAGCACCCTGCAAATCAGGAGGCGCTTCGGAATGAAGCGAAACCCCCATTCTGACAGACGCCCTCGCGCGGCCAGGCCGATAAATGGGGGGAGGCGCTGTGGGTAGGCCGCGCTGGACACGAGAACGAGCCTTTCCAGGCGCCCTTCCTCGAGCAGTCGGAGCGCTACGAGGAGGGCGATACCCCCACCCATGGAATGACCAACAAGGGTCAGTTCATAGAGGTCTTTTTGCACGATCAGGCGGTGCACGAGGTCGGCATGATCGTGGAGCGAGTAAAGGTCGTCGGGTGGTGCAGGGGCAGAACCATGGCCCTTCAACTCCACCGACCACACCCCGTGTTCCTTCGCCAACGCCCCGATCCAACTCCGCCAGGTGTATGAGTTCGCCCCAAAGCCATGGAGCAGCATGATCTGCCGGTGCCCGTCACCATACTGCTCGACGTGCAGCGGAAGAGCGTATCCGCCGGGCTCCGGCGCTGAATTCACGTCAGGTCCATCCGGTTGGCGCCCGCATCGGTCAACTCCTCCGCCCAACGTTCGTGACACGTCATGACAAACACCTGCCTCGTTTGAGAAAGCTCGCGAAGGAGCTGAAAGCCCCTCATGCGTCGCGCTGCGTCCCAATTGACGAGAGCCTCGTCGATGAAGACAGGGAGGCGCTCGCGGTCGTGGTCGAGGTGACTCATGATTGCCAGGCGCATGGCCAGATAGAATTGCTCCCTTGCTCCCGTAGAGAGGCTCTCCGCCGCCATGGCTACGGTACCACTGTCGAACGACCCTCGGACATGGAATTCACTCGAGTCGTCCACCATGATGTGGTCGTATCGGTCTGCCGTAATGGTCGCGAGGTACCCGGAGGCTCTACGAATGACGTCGGGCTGGTGTTCCTCCCGGAAGCGACGATCGGCCTCGCGAATGGCATAAGCGAGCACGATTTTACGGTCGTGCTCGCGCTCTAAACGTCGCACCTCATTCTCGAGGGCGTCGATTTCCCCATCGATCCGATCCGCTGTGGTCCGCTCCGCCGCGCTCTCGTACGTGTTTTGGAGGTCTTGGACCTGCCCAGCCAGCACCTCGATGTGATCCGACAATCCCTCGACGGTGATCTTGGCTTCGGCCAACATTTCGTCCCCTGCTTGGCCCCCGTCATCATCGTCGACCTCTCCCAGACGAGCCATTAGAGCCTCGAGATTCGGGTGGGATTGCTCGAGCTCGTTACGGATTTCAGTCGCCTTCTGACCGGCCCGCCGCATTCTTATCGCGGCCTTGATGCCGGCCTCGATGTCTTCACCACCCAAAGTCCGGAGCCCCTGGTCCAACGACTGAAGGGTCTGCCTCCGGCTGGCCAACTCAGCTTCGAGCCCGGCCTCGTGACGTTGCACGCGCTCGAGCTCGGCACGGGCCCCCTTCGAGGCTTCCTTCGCCCGCTCCGCTTCCCGGAGCTGGGTCTGGAGAACATGGATAGCGGCCGCCCCGGCCTGGGGGAGCTCGATTCCAAGGTGCTGGGCGAGTTCGACAATCCGGTCATCAACCCTCTCGAGGGTCGCTTTTGTTTCCTCCGTCTCCCTCCTTCGTGTTTCCAGTTCCTCAAGCGATTCCTGAAGCCGCGAGAGGGTTGTTACGAACTCAGGGCCCGCCTCAGCCAAAGCCTCCGAACGAACTGGCAGGCCGGAGAGGAAGTCGCGAAGGACCGCGGACGCCTCCTCGGACTCCCGTGCAAGTGTGGCACCGGCGTCGGACCTGGCACCCTCTCCGGGGTCGCGGTTGCGTCGGGCCTGGCGGAGCGTCCACCAGCGGGCGCACGCCATACTCGCGGCCAGCGCCAGAAAAGCGCCGAGCCCTCTTGCCCATGGAGCAACCGTGGGCCAACCAAGCAGCAGGGCTGCCGCCAGAGCCGCGACGAGGCCTGTGGCGAGGGTGCGGGGGGAGGCTTCCGGTAGCACCCCTCCCAGCGTCGCACGAATGGAATGCTCCTGGACCCGGTCCCGAGCGGCTGATACGTCCCGAACCCGATGGTGGAGGTCGCGCACGGCGAGTGTCCGTACGGTGGATTCCTGTGAAGAGGTAAGTGTTCGTTCGAAGACCTTGGGGGCGTCCAACGTGATCTGGTGTTCCCGATCTCGGATCTCCTGATCGAGGGTGCTCAGGCGGGCGCCCACCGGCCCAGCTGCTGCCACGGCGCCGTGGATCTCCTCTATGCACCGGCGCGCGTCCAGAATCGCCCGGTGATCGGCCGAGAACGCCCTTTGCCGCTCTCGAGGCTCCACTGCGTCGGCCTGTGTTTGCTGGAGGCGGTTCCCCAATGTGGCGACCTCATCGAGGAGCCGCTCACGTTCTGCCGCGGGATCGGCGGGGAGGCCGTCGAGGGCCCCGGGGGGCCCAGCCTCCACTTCGAGCCTCGCGGCCTGATCCATCTGCTCCCGGATGGGAAGCAGGTGCGTGATCCTTTCAATGAGAAGGCGTTTCTGCTCTCTCTCAGCGCGCGCCGCGTTGAGCGTCTCCGTGGTCCGCTCCAACTCCCGCATCGACTCTCGCAGGAGGCAGTCTGCTTCGAGGGCCTCCGCACGAGCCGCCTTGGTGCCGCGAATCCGCTCCCGCAGAACCCGAATCTCCTGCCTTCCGCGGCGGTTCGTGCGCCAAAGGCTTTTGGCCTCCGTCTCCAGCGCTTCGGCCACGGAGCGAGCCGGTACCAGGTCGCGGGCACCCATGCCGCCGATGAGCCGGTCCTGGATCTCAGACCAAGCGTGGGATTCGAGTGAGGCGACTTCAGTGAGCGTCAACGCGAAGACTTGGCGGAAGACATCGCGTGTTACATGGCGGGCGCACGCCAGCGTCTGGTTGCGGAGGTTTTCGATGCCTTCATTTCGCGTCAGCCGCGCTGTGGGCGACCCGGCCAGTTTCCTGTGGATGGCCCACTCTTCGCCGTCGTCGAGCTGTATCTCTGCTTCCACGTCGATGTCGCGGCCACTCCAGGGAGTGTACGGGTGCTGGTCTTTGGAGGCGGGATATAGGCCGAAGATGATCGAGTGCAGAAGGTGGAAGAACGTGGTCTTCCCCGATTCGTTCGGTCCTACGACCACGTTGAGGTCGGCCAGTGGAGTGGATCCCGAGTCGAAGTCTTCGAACCGTCCGAAGGCCCGGGCCCGAATCCGATGGAGCTTCACCGGCCCTCCGCGATGCCCTTGAGCATCCTGGAGAGAACCTCCGCCTCGCCCGTGTCGAGGAGCTCCGCGACGTACTCGTGGAGGCGCTCGGGTTCGTCGAGTCCGGTGAGCTGCTCAGGGGACAAACCAGTGAGGTTGGCGCCCCCGGCGCGAATGCCATGTACCAGGCGCAGGGCCTCACCGAGAACGTCTTCGCGCGCTCGGTGGGCGTCGGCCCGAACTTGCGGGTAGACGCTCCCGACTTCGAGCGTCAGATCCAACAGGCCGAGGTGATATGCGAGTTCCTCACGCAGATGGTCCTGGTCATCGTCCCCGGACAGCTCTCGCCACAAGGGTGTGGCACCCGACACACGAATCCGGCCGATCCAGTCGGTTTCGGTCTCACCCCCGGTCACGTCGTCCCACGCCTCGGCAATCGTTTCGATGAGCGCGTCGAGCGTCGTCGCTTGAGACGGGTCGCTTATCTCGACATCCTCCCATTGAATCGGCGCCAGCTTCTTGAACTCCACGTCGGGTGGCGCTCCCGGCTTTACCTCGACGAGCAGGCAACCCTTCGCACCCCGCTCACCGTGCGTCCGCCCCTGTACGTTTCCCGAGTAGTGGATGCCTGGGTGCTCACACAGAACCGAGCGCTTATGGACGTGGCCCAACGCCCAGTAGTCATGACCGGACCCCCGGAGTCCGTCGAGTTGGGATGGCGCATAGCTCTGGTGCGCCGCCGACCCCGGCGAATCGACGACCTGAGTGTGGAGCACGGCGATCTCGGCTAGACGCCCCTCGGGGGCCGGAAAAACCGTTGAAAGATCGCCCCCCTCGGTGGCCGTCTCGTGCCCGGCCGCCGTTACCATCCCTCGTAGCTCCCGATCTCCGGACTCGCGGCCGGCAACCCCGATGGCAATCCGCACCGGCGTCCTGTCTCGAGCGATGGTCACGTTGCCCGGCCAAGGCAGTTCGACGGAGCGGAGCCCCGCTCGTCCAGGATCATGGTTTCCCGTGGCGTAAACGACGGGAATTTCCTCGGAGTCCAAGCGATGCAACTGCTCGAGCAAAAAGCGTTCGGTCTGAAACGAGAGCCGCTCGTCGTCGAAGAGGTCGCCTGCGATCAGTACCACATCCACACGTTCGGCAAGCGCCAGATCGACCAGCCGCCGAAAGGCCAGGCGAGATGCGTCTCTCAGCTTTTGGCGGACCGTCTCCGACCGGCTCGAGCACGGAGAGTCCAGATGTACGTCGGCCGCATGAATAAAGCGCATCAATTGCCTAATGGTCGAAGCATGGATCGGCGCTCCAAGCTAGTGGATAGGCTCTCCAAGCTAGAAGATCCGGGTGTGCGTCGGCCAGGGTTGAACGGGTCTCAAGGCCTGTTGAAGGAGTACAGCGGGTCGCGCACATGGCGCTTGTGCGCGTTCAGACAAGGAACGACGACGAGGCGTAGCAGAGCTACTCCGAGGAGGAGAGACGCAGGATCAACCGCACAACCGCCATGTGCCCACGACCATGAATGGCATGACCTTACAAGTTGAAGGGTTGCGGTGGCACGACCCCATCTCCGTTGTTGGAGCTCCTAGCCGTAGCGAATGCTATGGCGTCGTCGCTCCGCCTAGGATCTGGGGCCGTGGCATCCGCAACGCGGCCCACTGTACTCCTTCAACAGGCCTCCAGCTTGCACCGACCAGGGTTGAACGGGCTTGTGACCCGTCTCTATCTTTCAGGTGTATAGTGAAGGAACCTTCATTCCCCACTTGATCGCGGTCCTGAAGCGAACAAGCTCAGACCGGCCTACCCATGAGCGACACGTCCAACACGGTGGTTAGCCGCCTCCGTGAAGAGTTTCCGACGATCGACGCCGTATGCCGCCAACTCGAGCGGCAGGTCGTTCCGACCGAGACGGATCCCGTGGTCGCGTTCGCCGAAATCTTCCTTTCCAGGGCAACCAAGGAATTTCTTCACGGGCGGAGTGTGGATACCCTCGCCCACATCACCCTGGGTGCGTGGCGGTTCTTGCAGGACAGCCAGCCGGACCGTGTCGACGTCGAGGTCTTCAATCCTGAGGTGGACCAGGAGGGCTGGTATGCGCCGGTAACAGTCCTGAGGACCAGTATTTCCGAACGACCCTTCATCGTGGATTCCCTTCGTGAGTTTCTGCACGACCAGGACCTATCGATCGAATATCTGATCTACCCGGTCATGCACGTGGAGAGGAACGGGAACGGTGACATCATCAGCCTACGACCCTCCAGGGACGGTGAGAGCAAGGAGTCACTCGTCCACTGTGAGGTCTCGCGGATCATGGATGCCGGAGCTCGGGAGTCACTCCGGAGCGAGGCGAGCCGGCGCCTCCAGGATGTGATCCGAGTCACGGACGACTTCCACCCCATGATCGATGCGCTGAACAGTACCGTGGTCGAGCTTGCCGAATGTGTAGGGGCGCTGCCTGATCTACGTGAGGAGTTGGAGGAGGTGCAGGCGTTCCTCCGGTGGATTCGAGACGGCGCCTTCGTATTCCTGGGCTACCGCGAATACGACATCGTCGAGCTCGACGGTGGTCCCGCGATCGTTGTACAGCCGGGGTCGGGGCTTGGGGTGCTCCGGAACGAGGCTGAATCGCAGTTCGCTGAGCCTGTTCTCGTCAGTGAAGCCGACCCGAGCACAAGAGACCTGGTGATGGGAGGGCCCCACCTGATCATCACCAAGACCAACACTCGCTCGACCGTACACCGACTGACCCGGATGGACTACATCGGAATCAAGAAGCTTTCGAGTGACGGCGAGCTCGCGGGGGAACACCGCTTCATCGGTCTTTTCACGTCCAAGGCCTACGGAGAGGACGCCAACAAAATTCCCATCCTGCGGCGCAAGCTTCAGGTGATTCTCGAGGGTGTGGATGCCCAGGAAGGATCACACGACTATAAGGAAATCAACACGATCTTCAGCTCGATGCCGACGGAGGAGCTCTTTCTTTCATCGGCCGACCAGATCGCCGCCGACATCCAGACCGTGCTCACATCGTACCACACGGACGATGTTCACGTGACTTTGCGCGAGGACCCTCTGCTCCGGGGCGCCTCGGCCATGGTGATCCTTCCGAAGGAGAGGTTTTCAGGCGAAGTCCGCCAGGCCATCGAAGAAGCGTTGATCAAACGGTTTCAGGCGGAAGTTCTGAACTACCATCTGACGCTCGGCCAGGGAGAGCAGGCCCGTCTCCATTTTTACCTGTCCGCGCGTGCAGAGTCGGTGGCGGGGGTGGAGAGCCGTGACCTCGAGGCCGTAATCAGAGAGATCATTCGATCCTGGTCTGACCGTGTGCGCACCGGCCTCGAGAAAGTGCGGCCGGCCGATGAAGCCCGGCGTCTTGTGGGCCGTTATGGCGAGGCGTTCAGCGCGGAATACAGGGCAGCGACTGATCCCGACGTGGCCGTTCAGGACATCCTGGAGTTCGAGGGCATGGTTGCCGATGATCGTTTGGTGTCCATCTCGTTTTCCGTCAATCATGGAGCCGACGGGGCCGAGGCCGTTGGTCCCACCACCCAACTCAAGCTCTATCTCCGAGGAGAGCCACTCATCCTCTCGGACTTCATGCCCATCTTGGAGAATGTGGGCCTGCGGGTCATCGCTGTTACACCCTACGAGATCCGCGGAGCGAAGGCCCCGGTGGCTGTCATCTACTCCTTCTCCGTTCAGGACTCAACGGCGTCTCCGTTGGATGTGGACGACCAGGGGACCCTGCTGGCCGACGCGATTCTTGCCGTACGGCGTGGCGATGTTACGAACGATGAGCTCAACGCGCTCGTTCTTCTCACGGGCCTCTCATGGCGGGAGGTGGACGTCTTGAGGGCGTACGCCGCATACGCGTTCCAAATGGGGCTGGTCCCGAGTCGCCGTGCTCTTCCGACCGCGCTGTTATCCAATTCGAGTATCGCACGTGTTCTCTTCGATATTTTCAAGGCGAAGTTCGACAATACCGGCGGGTCCCTCGAGAGCCGAAGGGAACTTGTCGACGATCTCACGTCGCTACTGACGCACCTCATACAGTCGGTGTCGCTTCTCGCGGATGATCGAGCGCTCCAGCGGTTGTCCGCCCTCCTCACCGCGACGGTGCGCACCAATTACTTTCGGCACGGAGGACCGACTCCAACCTACCGATCGGGGGGCGTGCCGTACGTATCGTTCAAGATCGCCGCACGAGAGCTCCAGGACATTACCCGGACAAGGTTACTCCATGAGGTGTGGGTGCGATCCTCGAGAATGGAGGGGGTTCACCTCCGAGGGGCGGGCGTTGCTCGTGGAGGGATTCGCCACAGTGATCGCCGGGATGACTTCCGCACCGAGATCCTCGGTCTCGTCCACACACAGATGGTCAAGAATTCGGTCATCGTCCCGGCCGGATCAAAGGGGGGGTTCATTACCCTCAGGGCGCTGGACGACAGAGAGGACATGGCGAGCGAGGCCCTGGAACAGTACAAAACCTTGATCCGGGGCCTGCTCGATCTCACCGACAGCCTGGACGTCGACGGCACTACAGTGGCCCCCGAGAGTGTTGTCTGCTGGGACCGGCCCGATCCGTACCTGGTGGTTGCCGCGGATAAGGGCACCGCGCGGTACTCGGATGTGGCCAATGCGGTCGCGGCCGAATACGGATTCTGGCTGGGGGACGCGTTCGCGTCGGGGGGGTCCAAGGGATACGACCACAAGGCGGTCGGGATTACCGCCCGTGGCGCGTGGGAGTGCGTGAAGCGCCACTTCCGCGAGAGGGGGAAGGACATTCAGTCCGAACCGTTCACGGTCGTGGGCATCGGGGACATGAGCGGTGACGTGTTCGGAAACGGAATGCTTCTGTCGAGGCATATCAAGCTGATCGCTGCGTTCGACCACCGGCATGTTTTCATCGACCCCGCTCCCGATCCGGAAGTTTCCTTCCGCGAACGAGAGCGGGTGTTTGGTCTCGGTCCCTCGTGTTGGGAAGACTATGATCGTAGTTGCATGAGCGAGGGCGCGATGATCGTTCCGCGGGGTGCAAAGGAAGTGGATCTTACATCCGAAGCCAAGGCGGTTTTGGGTGTTCCGGACGATGCGGTAGCCCTGGACGGAGAGTCGCTGATCCAGGCCGTGCTGCGCGCCCCCGCCGAGCTTCTTTGGAACGGTGGGATCGGCACCTATGTGAAGGCCCCAGAGGAGTCGAATGGCGACGCCGGTGATCCGCCAAACGATGCGGTTCGTGTCAACTCCGATGAGTTGCGGTGCCGAGTGGTAGGGGAGGGCGGCAACCTCGGTTTCACGCAGCGCGCCCGCATTGAATTCGCGTTACGCGGAGGCCGCATCAATACGGATGCCTTGGACAACTCCGGGGGAGTGGACCTCTCCGACCACGAGGTGAACCTGAAGATCCTCTTCGGACACTCCGTCCGATCCGGAGCGATGGGTGAGGAGCGCCGCGATCACCTTCTAGAGAAATTGACCGACCCCGTCGCTACACTCGTGTTGGCGGACAACGAGCGCCAGAGCCTCGCGATATCTCTGGACGAACTCCGAGCCAAGACAGGGCTGGATGACTTTCGGGATGTGATGTCCTCGTTGGAGAGGACAGGGGCTCTCGACCGGGCCGCCGAGAATCTCCCCACGTGGGAGGTGCTCTGGGCTCGGCTCGAAGAGCGCGGCCAGTCTCTGGTACGCCCTGAACTCTGCGTGCTCCTGGCGTATTCCAAGCTCGACCTGATGGGTCGCTTGCTCGGGAGCGACCTCCCGGATGATCCGGCAGCCTACGATTACCTAGGGAGCTACTTTCCGGCCGCTGCGTTGGAGGCTGCGGGTGAGGAGGGCCTCGATCACCACCGGCTGCGCCCCCAGATCATCGCGTGCCAACTGACGAACGACCTCGTCGATCTCATGGGCGCCACCTTCGTGAATCGTGTTTCGCGAGATACTGGGCGCACTCCTTCCGAGGTTGCTGGAGCTTGGCTGATCGCCGCGAGGCTTGCCGACCACGATGCCCTGGTCCGACGCGTCAGCGGCGCGGGCAATGGGCTGTCATCGAGGGTTGTGTATCGGTGGCTGCTGGGGCTCGCTCGTGTGCTGGAACGCACCACGCGCTGGCTTCTCCTCAACGTCGACGTCGACCAAGAAACGGCCACGGTCATCGAGCGGCATCGGGACGGACTCGGGAAGTTGCGTGCCGACTTCGCGGAGTTCGTGGCCGGAGATGACCGGGTCGTATTCGAACGAAGGATAACCGAGATCGAGCGTCACGGCGCGGAGCCGGATCTTGCAAAGAATCTCATCACGCTTCGATTTCTCGATCAACTTCTCGAGATTTTGCGCGTGGCCCAGGAAGCTGGGGCGAAACCGCTGGTGGCCGGACGCGCATACTACCAAATATCCGAGCTTTTCCATGTTCCATGGCTACGGCAGGCGGTCTTTGGTTCGGCGGCGGGGGACCGGTGGGAGCAACAGGCCGCGCAGGCCCTGGCCGAGGATCTGAGCCGTGCTCATTACAGCCTGACCCGGCGGGTACTGGAGTTGTCCGGTGAGACGGAAGGCATCGACACGAACACGAGTGAGTTCGCTCGTTTCCGCGATCTCATGGAGGAGATCCGGGCGGAGGACACCGTCTCTATTTCTGCCCTTGCGGTGGCAGTCCGTAAGGTTACAGGAATGGCCGCCGGTGGCGAAGGGACGTGATGGCAGGGGACCCGCAACGTCGCCGATGAGATCCGATCGTATGGAGGGGATCTCAAGCTAGATAGTTGAGCAACGCCTGTTGAGCACCGATCTTTGAGATAGAGCATTGGCATTCAAGCGAGCAATAGCAGTCAAGTGCATGAGGCGTACATGCGGTGATATCGTAGCAAGAGGTGAGGATCCACCGACTCAACTAGGGTTTACGGTGGTCGAGATGCTCGTGTCCCTCATTCTCTTCACGATAGCAATGGCGTTGACTTCCGTTGTGTTTTCAGGCTACCAATCTCGAACGGCCGCCCAACGGGCCGCGCAGGTTTTCGTGATGGACTTGAGCCTTGCCCGGACCAGTGCCGTGAGGGGCAGAGAGGCCGTTGTCGTGGATTTTGATGAAGCCGGCATGAGCTACTGCATCAGGCTGGAGTCGGGCGATACGATTGTAGAGAGAGAGTTTGGTCGGGACGACGATATTCCGCTCGACCTTTTGAATCTTGGGTTATCAACCTCTTCCTCGGGTGGCCCCTCGTGGGCTGGGTGGAGGCCCTGGCATGGGCCGTAGCTAGCGAAGGGAAGCAATTGGTGAAGCACGACTGGTAAGGGGAAGCCATGATAGGCGCGTTCACGACTCGGTGGACCCGATTCCTGATTCTGGTACTCACGGCCTGCGCCCCCACTACTGGACTCACAAGCGCCCCACCGACATGGATGGGCCTGACGGTACAGCCCGAGGGTCCACGGGCTGGCTACGACCGGGACGCCTTCGGTTCGGCGTACAGCGCCCTGGAGGATGAAATCATAGCCAGCCAGCCAAAGCGCGGCAGGCAAGTCTTCACACCGTATACGTGCACCCTGTACGACATCCGGACTGATGGCACCGCCGCCACGGACATCGAACACATCGTGGCGCTAGCCGAAGCATACGAATCCGGTCTTGCCAGATCCCGCTACCGAGAGTTCGGCGGCGACATTCTCAACCTGACCATTGCGGCACCGACCGTGAACCGGAATCAGAAGTCCGACAAGGATGCAGCCGAGTGGCGGCCCCAGTACAATCGCGGCTGGTACGCAGCCCGCATCGTCGCGGTGAAACAGAAGTACGGGATGTACGTGGACGCGGCAGAGCGAGATGCCCTGACGGTAATGCTCAGGGAAGACCCGAGCCGCGATGTGACTTGTTGAACCGCAGGTGTCCGTCAGGGAGGTCCTGACGGCCCCTGAGCGCCATTGTGGGGCGTTCTAAGGGCTGGCGACGTTATCAACAGGCCCCATCAGTCCCGTATAAGTATTCCAGCCGCCGCCGCTCCATGCCAATTACCAAATTATAATTGCGCAGATTGACAACTGCTCCGGCTAGCCGGATAAAGTCCTCTGATTCAAGAACTTCCTGATAGTACAACATTGTATGCCGAGTGCGTATTATCTGTTCCCTAAGCAAAGAATAGCTACCAGAGTTTAAACTCATAAGCCCAGAGTATAAACTCATAAGCTGAAATGACAAATCATCCGACAAATCATCCGACATTCTCGACATCCTTACAATCTCCGCATAGCAACCCGGGAGTCGGTTTGACAGGCCAATGGTATCCGCCGCCAATACACCAATCTCATCCTTCAAGTCCGCTTGCAATTCATCGACCGTATAAACTTTCGATAGCTCATCGGCAATACTGAGTTCCTCCCACTCCTCCAGCGTGTACCCCAAATCTGCCGCCGCCGCAAGCTCCGCCGCGTCAATCGCCGCAATCTTCGCGTCTAATTCCGCGTGGGTCTCCGCAATCTCCGCCTCTATTTCCGCTTCCCTCGCAGCTAGTCTTTCCCTCCAATCCTCCAATCTCTCGAACATCATTTCGAGCCGCGCCGCCTTCATTTCCTCCACCGTGTCGTATCTTCCGACTTCGAGCCCATTTTCGTCCGAAAGTACATAGGAGGTCGCACAGCCAGCTATGAAAATCGCCATTGGCACAAGAATAAAGAAATGCGTTCTCATACAGCCTCCGCCAATTGTCGGGTATCGCTACCGCACCAAGATTAGGCCGATACACCACAACTTATAGGGCACCGCCGCGCCGCCGTTTTCGTTTACAGCCGGTTTGTCACCGACCTCACGCTTCACGGCCTCTCGAATATCCTTCCATAGCTCAGCCGTGCTCGGGTACCATTTCTCGGCCAGCAATCTCGTAGCGAGAATCGCGTAGGTCCCGTTCCTTCCAAGAGTGCCAGTCCACAGTTCGGATACATCCGAGCAGTCCTTGAAGGGCCGCCCACTGTCCTTGATCCGGCCAAATTCATATAGTGCTTCCGCCGCCTTCATCCGACAGCTTTTCTTTCCGTTCTCCTCGCTCTCGCCCCCAAGCTCTCGGTACGTCTTGCACCAAGCATCCGACCACGATTCGCCTTGTTGACATTTCTCGATTGTTCCGTAGATCCAGCACTCCAATCGCGGCACATATTTTTTCACAGCCCCCCCTCGCCAGTTTACCGCAGTTACCCGTGACGGTTTGGCCCGCCGTGACGGTTTGGGCGAGGATCGAGCCGAGCTCACCCGGCAACCACCCTACAGAAACGGGCCACCCGCAAAGGACGACCCGAATCCGAGCCCCCGACTAAAGGGCCTGAGGCACCCCCTAACGGTGCGATGGCGAAGCTACCGGCCGAGCTCTCGGCCCCGCAAGGCATTCGTTCATCGCCTCCAAGAACCAAGCGAGCGCCGCATCCAGTTCAGCCCCGTTCATCTTGATTTGACGAAGGACTTCGACCATCGTGGCGTGTCGCCGCAGCTCCGCCGCCTCGTATTGCCGCACGAGCTGCGCCTGTTCTTTTCTCAATCTCTCAAGATCGAGGAACGCCTCGCGCCTCCGGCCGTAGAAGTCCTCCGCTCTCAAGCTACCGTCGGGAGTAATTAGGACGTGGGCAAACCCTAAGGGGACCTCGACGCCGCGCGGCACACCCCCTTCCTGAAACCTACGCCCGACCCGATGGGGGGGGCAACGCTCAGGACTCTTGCGTGGCGCCGTAACGGGTGTCAAGGGGTCAGTCCCCAGCGAGCTTAGGGGACTCCGCTCTCGAACTTGTCGCGGCAAACAGGAATTGACCGCGCTGGTGGACAAGGAGAAAGAGAAGGTGAAGTTGGCGATTTCGAGAGCCGCAGACGACGTCAAGTTCGAGGCGCTGGGTGACTTCCTTCCCTTCCAGTTCGGCATCCGCAACGGAAGGCCTGCCCGGGCGTCAACGATGTGAACGGGGTGAGAGTTACTTCGGGAGGTATCCTCCTACCCACGAGAACGACTGCTAGACCCACGCGCGAGCCCGCCGTGGACGCCGACTTCTTCAGCGGCTCGACGGCCTTCCCGCAGGGATCGATTCGGAAGGGAGCGACCCCCCGTGGAGGGTGGCATGGGCGTGCACATGCCGACCCTCCCCGATGCCGATCGAGGCATCCCAAAAGGGGGGGTCGCTCCCTTCTTCGGCCGAAAGCTCCGGAGCGGCGTCGCCGCTCCGGCGGCCGTGCCGCAACTGTAAGACAGGCAGCCACATACGGGAGCGCTGGCGCGCACATGGGAATGGCGTTTCGGTGCACATGCACCCCGTTGTCTGATGTGCACTCACCGATCAGCACCGACGCTCGCCGATCCGCGTTCAAAATCCGCCTCCAGGGAGCCGTCTCGAGCGCCATGTCGCGAAGCCGTGGATCATCGTTCCTGGACTCGAGGATCGGTGGAGGTCCTTCAGCTCGACGATCCGCTTGAGGCAGGCCTGCAGGTCGCCATACTCTTTGAGCACCCGGTCATCCTTGGCGCGGATGGCCTGCTCGATTCGGGCGATCTCGCGGCCGATTTCGTGGTCGAATTCGGAGGGGTGGGGATCTCGCGCCCAGTTGGCGAGCACCGTCTCCGCCCGGCTCCGCTCCTGCCAGGTCCGGGCCACAGCGACGACTTCGATCCTTGCACCTGGCATTGGCGCTGGCCGCCGTCTTGGCCGCCCTCTACGCCGTTGCCCGAGCCGCCGGGCTCGCCGATCTGGGACGCCGCGTCGATCTCGTCGAGCGCTCCGTCCGGCGCGGCGAAGGCGATCCCGAACTCGCCAACGCGCTCAACAGGGACGCCGAGGGGGAGTGGGACTGAGCGGCGGCCTCCTACGCCCCACCTGGGTTCGCGAAGCGGTAGCCGACGCCGTGCTCGTTGAAGATGTAGGTGGGATTGGCGGCGTCGTCGCCGAGCTTGTGGCGGAGCTTCTTGACGACGGTGCGCACGCGATCGGTGTCGTCCGAGCCCCGGCGCCCCCACACCTGTCGGAGGAGTGCCTCCGTACTCACGACGCGTCCCCCGTTGAGCGAGAGGATGCGCAGCAAGTCGAACTCGGTGGCCGTGAGTGGGACCTCGCGGCCGGCCACGCTCACGTGTCGCCGGCCGTAATCGACGGCCAAGTCCCCGTGCACGAAGGTCTCGGGCACGGCCCGGTTCCGGAGCGCCGCCTGGACCCGTGCGACGAGCTCGGTCGGCGAGAACGGCTTGACGATGTAGTCGGCGGCGCCGCTCTCGAGCGCCTTGGCGATCGTCTCGTCGCGGCCGTAGCCGGAGATGAAGATGACCGGGAGATCGGCGAGTTCGGGGACCCGCTTCATCAGCTCGATCCCGTCCGTTCCGGGGAGCATGAGGTCGAGGAGGACGAGGCGGGGCTTCTCGGCGCGGATGACGCCGGGGAGCCCGTCCGGATCGCCCGTCACGAGCGGGGCGTAGCCCGCATCGGAGAGGACGTTGCGCACGTAGCGTAGCGTCTGCGGGTCATCGTCCACGACCAGGACGGGAGTCTTCTCCCGCCCGTCCCCGGGCGGGCGTGGCTGGTCGCTGGCCGGGGCCTCCTCGGGTGGGGCCGGCCCGGCCACCGGGATCGTTAAGGTGAAGCGCGCGCCCTGGTCCGTCCCCCCGCTCTCGGCGCGGATACGACCGCCGTGCACCTCGACGAGGCCCTTGCAGATGGCGAGGCCGAGCCCGGTGCCTCCGGCGAGGCCGACGCGCTTGTGGAAGAGGTGCGGGAGCCGGTCGGGCGGGATCCCCCGGCCCTCGTCCGAGACCGAGAGCGCGATGTAGCCGCCCTCGCACGTCGCCTGGACCCGGATCGGGGAGGACGCGGGAGCGTGGCGGGCCGCGTTCGAGAAGAGGTTGTTCATCACCTGCACGATGCGCTCCGGGTCGGCCATCGCACGCGGCAGGTCCGGCGGCAGGTCGACGAGGACGGCGTGCCGGCCTCCGCCGCTCAGGAAGGTGCTGCGGGCCCGGTCCACCAGCGCGGCGACGTTCGCGGGCTCGGGCGCGACGGTGAGCGTGCCCGCCTCGATGCTCCCCGCGTCCAGAAGGTTCGCGATGAGGCCCCTCATGTGGTCGGCCTGCCCGTCGATGATGCGGAAGAACTGGAGCAGCTCGGCCTGGGGCGGGACCGGCACGGCGCCGAGCACGGTCGCCGTCGAACCCTTGATCGAGGTCAGCGGGGCGCGGAGCTCGTGGCTCACCATCCCGAGGAACTCCGCCCGCTGCCGCTCGAGCTCAACGGCCATCGAAAGCTGCACAGGTCTTGGAGTGAACCCCTAAAAGTAGACACAGAGAGGGCGATGGATTGACCTTCCGTAATCACCCGGGAGGATCAATGACGGTTCGACGCCACAGGAGGTACAGCACAGAGTTCAAGATCCAGCTCGTCCAAGCCTATCTGGACGGAGAAGGCAGCGCGAGGTCGATTGCGACACGACACGAGGTCCCCCACTCCCTGCTGATGGTCTGGATCAAGAAGTACGAAGCAGGGGATCTCACAAGGGAGATCCACACTTCGGCACTTTGATCACGAAGGAGATGATTGAAGGTGTGTCGCAGGGCGGAGTCCCAAGAACAGGTTTGAAGAACCTGGTCTCAAGCGGGCTCCTGACGTCCGCCTACAACTTGACGCGTGTGAGCGCTGGGCATAGCCAGGCGCTTGCAGGATTCAACGCATTGATTTCGGCGCTCGATGCCCGCCTGGGCCCGTGATTGCCGAGCAGCGTTCCCGCCTCGGCCTAGTCTTCGACCTGACTAAAGAATCCGAACTCCGGCCTTTCGGGCGTGCCGACAAGCACAACGCGATCTAGATATCGATTGGAATTCTCGCAGGCTGTTTCTGGAACGAGGGCACACGGCGGAGAAGACAGGCCAGTTTCCACTAGCAACAGTACGTTACACGACCCGTTACCAGAACGAAGGGAACGTAGAATGAGAATCGCCTGCCTGGGCTGGGGGTCACTCGTCTGGGACCCCCGCGAATTGCCTGTCCTTCGTACATGGTTCGAGGACGGTCCGCTACTTCCGATCGAGTTTGCTCGAGAGTCCAATGACCGTCGCATTACGCTCGTCCTGGCGGAGGACCAGTCGCTAGTCAGATCGCTATGGGCGTTGATGGCCGTCACTGATCCTGCCTCGGCACGTGAAGCGCTGAGGGTGCGAGAGGGAATCCTTTCGAAGAACCTCGAGAAGCACATCGGCCTGTGGGCGGGTGACACCGCGGCGAACGGATTCTGCGCCGATGGGATCGGACAGTGGGCCGAGGGATTGAGCCTCGATGCCGTGGTCTGGACAGCGCTGCCCCCTGGTCTGCGCAACGCCCGAGGTACGGCTCCCCACAGTGATGAGATTATCGCGCACCTCCGGCGCCTGGATCCAGCCGCATCTCGAAATGCCGAGAACTACGTGCGGCGTGCCCCCCTTCAGGTTGATACGCCGGTACGGCGAGACCTTGAGACGAGGTTTGGCTGGACGCCGCTCGAGACGGCTGAATGATGGCCCGGCGATCCAAGGGCCGAAGGAGGAAGGGTAGCTTCAGCGCACTAGCTCGGGTGGTTTCGCACAGGCCTTTGCTCATTGGCTAGCCGACCGTTCGGGGTCCATGAACGTCCCCAGCATTCTCAATAGCTCGAGCTCTTTGCGGGTCTCACACTCCCAGACGACCAAGACTCTCCAACCGAGTTCCTCGAGCTCACGAAATACGCGCGCGTCTCGGAGTCGGTTCCGGTCCAGCTTGTCATCCCAGAACGCCACGCGGGTCGTCGGACGGGTGGCACCGGCGCAGCCTGGATGCTGATGCCAAAAGCAACCATGAACCTGGATGATCTTCCGATGGCGCGGGAGTACAATGTCAGGTTTGCCAGGGAGAGTCTGTGCGTGGAGTCTGAAGCGGAATCCCATCCCGTGAAGGATCCGACGCACGGCCATCTCAGGCTTGGTGTCACGATCGCGGACCCGAGACATGATCCAACTTCGCTTCCCAGGGTCCACTATGTCTGCCAAAGCCTAACTCCGTTTCAATAGCGGACGCTCGCTCGGGCCTGACGCCCGTTCCTTGGAAGCGCCGTCGCCTACGCACGTCGAACTTGCGCCGGCTTTCAAAATGGCGAATAATATTGAGCCGCACTGCCCCCCGGTGCGGATTCTGCGTTTTACCACACAATCTGGATGACTCTGGTCCTAGTGCTGTGTAGCCAAAGTCTCTTTCGTTTTGCTGACCTTGGCGATGATGGATTGTGCAGAGGCGGTCCAGACAAAGGGTGTGGGGTTATCGTTTCTGCGATCGATGTAGTGGTTGATCGCCTCGATTAGTTGGTCCACGCTGGTGACGGCGAGGCGCTTGAGCTGACGAGTCGTGAGTTCGCTGAAGAAGCGCTCGACGAGATTGAGCCAAGAGGATGAAGTGGGAATGAAGTGGAAGTGGACCCGAGGGTGTTTGTCGAGCCACGCCCTGACGGCCGGAGCTTGTGGGTGGCGTAGTTGTCGAGAATCACGTGGATGTCGAGTTCGGAAGCCACGCTGCGCTCGATCTTGCGGAGGAACCGCAGAAACTCCTGATGCCGGTGGCGCGGCAAGCACTCGTGGACGACCTCCCCGGTGGCTACGTCGAGGGCAGCAAAGAGTGTCGTCGTGCCGTGACGTTTGTAGTCATGGGTCATGGTTCCAGCGCGCCCCTTCTTGAGGGGAAGACCTGGCTGGGTGCGGTCGAGGGCTTGGATCTGGCTCTTCTCGTCGAAAGCGAAGACAACGGCCCGCTCCGGGGGATCGACGTAGAGACCCACCACGTCGCGCAACTTTTCAACGAAGTGAGGATCAGTGGACAGCTTGAAGTACTCGATGCGGTGGGGCTGTAGTCCATGAGCCCGCCAGATCCGCGAGATGGTGGTCGGATGGACGCCCACTTCCTTGGCCATGAGACGGCAACTCCAGTGCGTGGCGTCTGCGGGCTTCTCCTCGAGGGTCTTGCGGACGATCTCCGCTTCGTCGTCCGGAGTGATCTTGCGGGGTCGACCCGAGCGTGGTCGGTCCTCGAGCAGCTCTTCAACGCCACCTGCCTCGTACCGGTCGAGCCACTGCGTGACCGTCGGCCTCGATACGCCCACCTCCCGGCAGATCGCCGACCCCGACTGTCCCTCGGCAGAGCAGAGAACGATGTTGGCCCTTTCGACCACGCGTTGCGGTGTGGTCCGTTTGCTCACCAATCGCTCCAAGCGCCTGCGTTCTCCTCGGCGCAACCGAATCCTACGCACTGGAAGTACCATGCGAGGAATCTATCGCATGTATCTATTAGGCAAAAGATTTCTGCTACACTACACTAGCGTGGAACAGTTGTTCCGGATTTTTGCCCTCCACCGGGCGGAACGGGTCGTGTGAGGGCGGGGAAGCGGCGAGAGCGGGGTATGGTGGGAGGATGGGTGGGGGTAGAAATTGCCCTATTTCCTCCATTCCATAGGAGCGACCCATGAATAGTCTTGAGGAGCGACCCCTGAATAGTCTTGGTTTGACAAGACTGCTCCTGCTGACTGTCCTCTTGGTACCCATGACACTGAGCGCTCAAGAGATGCGCACGGTGACGGGTACTGTGACCCAGCAGGAAACCCTCCAACCGTTCCCGGGTGTCGAAGTCGGCGTCAAGGGGACCATGATCTTGGCGGTGACGGACGCCCAGGGATTCTACACCCTGCGCGTTCCGGGCAACGCCGAGACGCTGGTCTTCAGCTACCTCGGCTACCGGAGCCAGGAGATGCCGGTAGCGGCCCGGATCGACGTCGAGATGCCCGAGGAGGCCATCGGCATCGAAGGCCTCACGGTGACCGCTCTCGGCGTGAGGCGTGAAAAGCGGTCCCTGGGCTACTCGATTCAGGACCTATCGGGTGCGGAGATCTACGAAGTCCCGGAGATCAACATCGTCAACTCCCTCAAGGGGAACATCGCGGGTGTCCAGATCACGGACGCCGGCCCCACGGGAGGCTCCGCCCGGATCGTCATCCGTGGTGCGAGCTCGATCTCGGGTAACAACCAGCCCCTCTTCATCATCGACGGGGTCCCGATCGACAATAGCTCTGGGAGGAACACGGGTCACGGAGGCATCGACTACGGCAACGCGGCCTCTCACATCGATCCTGCCAACATCGAGGCCATCAGCGTCCTCAAGGGGCCCAACGCCGCGGCCCTCTACGGCTCGCGGGCCGCGGCCGGTGCGGTGGTTATCACCACCAAGTCCGGTAGGGGTTCTGCGGGCGGCGGAACGGGCGTCACGGGCTCCATGAGCTTCACGATGGAAGAGCCTCTCCGGCTGCCCGACTATCAGGACGCGTACGGCCAGGGTCAATTCGGCGAGTTCCAGTTCGTCGACGGCGCCGGCGCCGGCCTCTGGGACTTCGTGGACGAGAGCTGGGGTCCCAAGCTGGACGGTCGCCTCATCGACCAGTTCACCGGTTCCCAGCAGCCCTGGGTCGCCCATCCCGACAACGTCCGGAGCTTTTTCCGGACGGGCGCCACGCTGAACACCAACGTGGCCATCTCCCGTGCCGACGAGCGCTCCAACGTGCGCCTTTCCATCAGCGACATGGAGGTCACGGGAATGTCCCCGGGGAACAGCATGCAGCGGATCAACGTGGCCATGAAGGGCGGAGCCACCCTCACGGACCGGCTCTCGGCCGAGGCCTCCTTGCACTACATCGACCAGAACGTCGACAACCGGCCCGGCACCGGGTACGACGAGGACAACCCGATGCAGTCCTTCATCTGGTTCGGCCGTCAGGTGGACATGAATTCGCTTCGGAACTTCGAGTGCCAAGGCGGCGAGCCGACGGACTGCATCGTGGACGGCGGCCAGTACAACTGGAACTACAACTACCACAACAACCCGTTCTGGGAGGCCCTCGTCAACACCAACGGCGACGAGACCGATCGTCTCCTGGGTCACCTGAGCGTCGACTACCAGCTCAACGACTGGGTGACCGCCTCCGCGCGGGTCGGTCGTGACTGGAACCGGGAACACCGCAAGCGCGTCATCGCTCCCCACAGCCTGGACGACAACGGCCAGGGGTCCTTCGGAGAGGAGACGCTCTACCGGTCCGAGACCAACATCGACGTCCTCGTGAGCGCCACTCGGGAGCTCACCTCCGGCCTCACGCTCGACGTGGCGGCCGGTGCGAACAACAGGAACAACAACTATGAGGCGAGCGGAGTCGCCGTCAGCAAGCTGACGGTTCCCGGCATCTACACCATCGACAATGCGGCGGCGACTCCGGACCCGTTTGACGTTATCTCCAAGAAGGAAGTCCGGAGCGCGTACGGGTCCGTGAGCCTCAACTACGGCGGATACTGGAACGTCGACCTGACCGGCCGTAACGACTGGTCTTCGACGCTTCCGGACGACAACAAGTCGTACTTCTACCCCTCGGTCTCGACGGCCTTCGTATTCACGGACGCCTTCGGGATGCGGAGCAGCCTCCTGAGCTCCGGTAAGGTGCGCGGAAGCTGGACCCGGGTGGGCAACGATGCCGATCCCTACCAGCTCGCGTCGGTCTTCAACGCGCAGCTGGCCTGGGGCGGGACCCCGATGTTCGCCGTTCCCAACTCGCTGCCGAACACCACCCTCAAGCCCGAAGAGACCACGGCTTGGGAGGTCGGGGCCGACCTGGGCTTCTTCAACGAGCGGCTGGGCTTCGTGCTGACGTACTACAAGCGGAAGACCGCGGACCAGATCCTCGGCGTCGACATCTCCAGAGCCAGCGGCTTCACGAGGCAGGTCCTCAACGCCGGTGAGGTCGAGAACAAGGGCTGGGAGCTCCTGCTCCGGGCCACTCCCGTCGAGCTGGACAACGGATTCAGCTGGGACATGACGGTCAACTGGAGCAAGAACGACTCGAAGGTTACGGAGCTGACCGGCGACCTGGAGACCCTGGTCCTCGGCCGCTACTGGAGCATGAACATCGAGGCCCGTCTGGATGAGCCCTACGGCGCTTTCTTCGGTAACGGTTACCTGCGGAACGACAACGGCGACCTCCTCCTGACCAGCAGCGGCATGCCGCAGCGCGATCCGGTGCGCAGGGTTCTCGGGAACTACAACCCGGACTGGTTCGCCGGTGTGCAGAACCAGTTCAGTTATGGTCCGGTGGACGTGAGTGTGCTGGTCGACGGCCAGTCCGGTGGAGACATCTTCTCCGTCACGAACTGGTTCGGTGAGTACTCCGGCGTGCTCGAGTCCACGCTTCGCGGCCGTGAGACCGACTTCTGTGATCCGGGAATCGTCGTGGACGGAATCCTGCCCGACGGCTCGCGGAACGGCGACGGGACCAACGAGGTCAGCGTCTGCCCGCAGGATTACTTCGGCCGGAACGCTGGAATCAACGAGGCGTCCATCGACGACGCCAGCTACATCAAGCTCCGTGAGGTTCGGGTGGGTTATGAGCTCCCGACCGCGTGGGTGGACCGCATCGGCTTCACCGGCGGAAACCTGAGCTTGATCGGAAGGAACCTGATGCTGTGGTCCAGGATCGAGAACATCGATCCGGAGACGGCCTTCGACGCAAGCAACTCTCAGGGCATCGAGTTCGGTCAGTTCCCGACGGCTAGAAGCATCGGGTTCTCCCTCTCGCTGCGTCCATAATGGCTCTGGAAAGAAAGGCTAATACAATGCTTAGAACGAGACTTGCCCGAGCGGCAGTTTTCGTCGGCCTTGTCTGGAGCGCAGCAGCGTGTACCGACGGGCTGACCGATATCAACACCAACCCTAACGCGCCGACCGACGTGCCGGCTCAGTTCCTGCTTCCGCAGTCAATCCAGAACACGGTCCAGGCGGCGATGGGCACATCGCAGATGCTGCAGCACACGGGCATCTGGCCCCAGCACTTCGTCCAGATCCAGTACCCGGACGAGGAGCAGGGACAGGTGCGAGCTTCCCGGATGGAGGCGTACTGGACCGGCTACTACGTCGGAGGTCTCAAGGACATCCACCTGGTGATGCAGAAGGGGATCGAGGCCGGCGACTCGAACATCGAGGGCGTCGGTAGGATCTGGAAGTCGTGGATCTTCCACATCGTGACGGACCTCTGGGGCGATGTGCCCTATTCCGCGGCCCTGAACGGTGAGGCGGAGGGAGGCTCCGTGCCCATCTACGATGCGCAGTCGGCCGTCTACGATGGCCTGTTCGCGGATCTGACGAGTGGCGCGTCGCTGGTAGGAGGCGGCAGCGCCGATTTCGGCGCGGGCGACATCCTCTACGGCAACGACTTCACCAACTGGCGGAAGTTCGCCAACTCCCTCCGCATGCGCTTGGCCATGCGGCTCTCGGAGGTGGACCCCGGTAAGGCGCAGTCGGAGTTCGCGGCTGCGTTCGCCGCGGGTGGCTTCACGAGTAACGACGACAACGCGTTCCTCGACTATCCGGGCTCTCCGTACGAGAACCCGTTCTTTGAGAACTACCTCGTGCGCGACGACAACGGCGTGAGCCGGACCATGATCGACATGCTGGACGGCCTCAACGACCCGCGTCTCTCGCTGTATGCGGAGCCGGCCACTCAGGACGGCGTGTTTCGGGGTCACGAGAACGGTTCGGACGACCTGCCTCCCGGGCAGTCGCTGGGCTTCTTCTCCCGGATCGGCAACTTCTGGCGTGCAGACGGGGCTTCGACTCCGAGCGCCGTCATGACGTACGCCGAAGTCCTCTTCCTCCAGGCGGAAGCCGCTGCGAGGGGTTGGATCAGTGGAGATCCCGCGACGATGTACATGGACGCCATCGAGGCGAACATGAACATGTACGACCCGTACGGGGCCGGTCCCACCGACTCGGAGATTTCAGCCTATCTGGCCCAGCCGGAGATCGCGTACACCGGAATGGATGACATCCATCTCCAGAAGTGGATCGCGCTCTGGATGAACGGCCATGAGGCGTTCTCCAATTGGCGTCGGGTGGATTCCCCGCTCCTCGTGGCGGGTCCGGACCTCCTGATCAGCCGGATCCCGATTCGTTTCTCCTACCCGGACAGTGAGCAGTCGCTGAACAGCAGCAACCTGGACGCCGCCATGGCGCGTCAGGGTGGCGGTCTCGACTTGATCACGCCGGTCTGGTGGGACGTGAACTAAACGGTTCACCGACTACCCGTAAGCGAAGCGCCCCCCGTGGTTCTCCACGGGGGGCGTCTTCGTAGCTGCCTGCTAGAGCCCGCGGGAGTCTCGTCCGTAGGCTAACCGATCTCGCGCATGAAGATCAGGATGAGCCCCTGCGAGTGGGTCGCGTATCCGGGACGCTTCGTGAAGCCCAACGGATACACCTCCACCGACTCCACGTCGTGGCTCCGGAGGGACTCCAAGATGCAGGTATCGGCGGAGAGTGTGCCGTCCACGTACACATGGGGCTGAATCCTACGCTGGAAGGCCGCCTGCTGGCGGATATTCACCTCGGGACATGCGCGAGCCGTCCGTCGCACCCTCAGGTTGGGAACCTTGCCTTCCATGGTGCCGAGCACGGATCCGCTTCCGTCGGTCAACGCTCTGCCTGTCAGGACGATGGCCCCGTCGCGCATGGTGATTCCGCTGCCGGGGCGGGACTGTCCGTTGGGGAACTGGGGAGTCTGGCATGCCGCAAGGATAAGTGCGACGAGTGGGAGGGCGACGCTGCGGGCCCCGACGGACATGAGTCTCTCCCTTGGCCGGGAACGGGTCATCCGCCCCCCTTCTGAGTACGTACCTGTCAGTGGGCTGGATGGGTCCGTCCGGCACACGTGCGACTCGCACGGTCCCGCCCCGCACATCACAGGGAAGGTCGTAGGACCACTCGGCGCGGTCACGACGCTTCAGTCGTTAGATACGCGCTCCGCCCGGATCGCTTTCGGTGCCGACAGGGGTCGACGCCGTGCGCAGCGTCAGCCGGTGAGACGCGTCCCCCATCGCCCCTAGGCCGGTCCGGTGGCTCAGTTCCTTCCCCCCCTGGACTCAATGACGCTCGTCGCGGTTTCTCTTGCCCTTTCCGGCCCCGGTCCCGGTATTTGATGGTGGCTCACACCTAGCAAAAAGAGAGGCCATGGATCAATCCGGTGACAACGTTGATGGGCAGGCACCGTCCACGGGATCCAGCCTCCGCTGGCCTCCTCCGGGGCTGGAACGACTACAGGGCGACGTCTGGAACATAGTCCGCAGCGGCACGCTTGCCGTGTTGATCCTGGTCTTTCCCCTTCTTCTCTCCATCTCATTGAGGCAAGACTTCTGGAGTCTGGGACCGCTAGGCAGGGCCTGGTGGATCATCCTCATCACCACCGGCGTGGGCATGGGTCTGGTTCTGGAGACGTTCGTCGCGCTCTTTCGCCTTCTCCGGCGTGCCAGTAAAGCCGTCGAGAGGGGGTATCGTTGGCGCACCGTGGCGCAGGTGGCCTGCGACGAACGGCGTGACACGGGTTTCCTCCTTCTCGGAGCCAGGTGGTATGTCGTCTTCGAGGAGAAGCAGAGGAGTAGGGTAGCCGGACTGCGACTGATGGGTGCAGGATTACAGTTGGCGTCCATCCTGTGGCTTGCGGCCGGAGGTAGGATCAAAGGCATCATAGGGGCATGGCGACCGCTACCGGTACCGATCAGCAGCTAAGCAGCCCGAAGACGAAGAGGCGTTCTCCTCCGGGAACGGGTGCGCGTTCATCATTGTTCGCGCAAGGAAGCAACCCACCTATCCAAGAGGAGAACGCCGATGGAGAGATATATCGGACTCGACGCACACGCGTCGAGCTGCACGCTGGGGATCGTAGGACCCAGCGGAAAACGTTTGGGCTCGCAGGTGGTGGAAACGAACGCGCGGGCGCTGATCGAGGTGCTGCGAGGGATTCCGAGGAACCGGCACTTGTGCCTGGAAGAAGGGACGCTGTCGGGGTGGCTGTACGAGGTGCTGGAGCCGCACGTGGAGGAGCTAACGGTGGCGGGGGTCGGCAAGAGCCGGGGCCCGAAGACCGACAAGCTGGACGCGTTTGCCCTGGCGGAGAAGCTGCGGATCGGATCACTGGAGACGAGGGTCTACAAGAACCGGGGCCAGTTCAGGCGGCTGGGGGAACGGGCGAAGAGCTACGACTTCCTGGTCGGCGACACGGTGCGGGTGAAGAACCGGCTCAAGAGCGTGCTGCGCTCGAGAGGAGTGGCCTACGGCGCGGGGCGCTCGGTCTACTTGAAGCGCGACCGGGAGGAGTGGTTGGCCAAGCTGCCGGAAGCGAGCAGGACGACGGCCGGGTTGCTGTACGAGGAGCACGACGCACTCGTGGCATTGAGGGCGAAGGCCGAGAAGGCGTTGCTGGCGGAAGCACGCAAGCATCGAGAGTGGCATGTGCTGAAGACGTGCCCGGGTCTGGGTCCGATCCGGACGGCGGAGCTCCTGCCGGTGGTGGTGACGCCGTACCGGTTCCAGAGCCGGAGCAGATTCTGGGCGTACTGCGGACTGGGCGTGGTGATGCGGAGCTCGTCGGACTGGGTGCGGGGTCCGGGTGGGCGGTGGGTAAGGGAACCGGTACAGCAGACGCGGGGGCTGAATCGGAACTTCAACCACACGCTGAAGCGTGTGTTCAAGGGCGCGGCGACGACGGTGATCGGTCGGGCCGAAAACGAACCCTTGTACCGCCACTACGAGCGACTCCTGGAGGGGGGCACGAAGCCGAATCTGGCGAAGCGTACGATCGCGCGTCAGCTCGCCTCGATCGTGCTAGCGGTGTGGCGCACGGGCGAAGCGTACGACCCCAAGAGACTGGAAGCGACGGAGTAAACCGGGCCGGGATCGGCGAGCGTGGGGTCGAAAGCGGTCACAACATGGGGTCCGACGAAACGGAAGCGAACCGGTTACAGGGGACAGCATCCATACACACCGTGGGCCGGGGCAGAGAGCCCAAGCCCCCACTCAAAGGCTATGCACCCCTGGAGAGCCGAACGAAGCGATGGGCCACAGAGTCCCAGATAGAAGGATGGTTCCCGCTCCAGAGCGGAGAACGCGACGGCTGTGAACGTCTTCCGGACTGCGATGCGGACCCTGCGAGCGCACCCCTCCCCACCCTGAGTCGTCGACCGGGCAATCCAAACCATGCGGACGCCGACGGTCAAAAAATGAGCCGACGGCGCGTGGGGAAGGTGCGTCTTGACCGCCAGCCCCATAGAAGGGTGTGTAAAAAGAGAGGCGACGTACCTTTGCGCTGAGATTTAAACCAGCGAGCCCGGGTGACAGCCCGGGGAAAGGAACGTCGCCTTGACGTGACCCCCTGAAACGAGACCAAAGTTGATGTTAGGATGCGGCTTTGGTCGCAGCTATCAGGGAGGAGGTCAGAATGAGTAGGAGACGACACACGCCGGAGCAGATCATCACGGCATTGAGAGAGGCGGAGGTGGGTCTGGCGAACGGCAAAACGGTGGCGATGGTGAGCCGGGAGTTGGGGATCAGCGAGCAGACGTACTACCGGTGGAGGCAGGAGTTCGGGGGGATGAAGGTGGATCAAGCTCGACGCTTCAAGGAGCTGGAGAAGGAGAACGCACGGTTAAAGCGAGCGGTGGCGAACCTGACGGTGGACAAGCTGATCCTGGAGGAAGCGACCAAGGGAAACTTCTGAGCCCCGAGCGCCGACGCAGGTGCGTGATGCATGTACGTCAGCGACTCGGGGCGAGTGAACGTCACGCGTGTCACGTACTGGGTCAGCCGCGCTCGACGCAGCGCCGGGTGAAGAAGCTACCTGGCGACGAGGAGGCGCTACGCACGGACGTGATACGGTTGGCGAGCCGGTTCGGCAGGTACGGGTATCGCCAGATCACGAACCTGCTGCGTATCGAGGGCTGGGAGGTGAACCACAAGCGTGTGGAGCGTATCTGGAGGCAGGAGGGGCTGAAAGTGCCCAGACGGCAACCGAAACGGGGTCGGTTGTGGCTCAACGATGGCTCGTGCATCCGGCTCAGGCCACTGCACAAGAATCACGTGTGGTCCTACGACTTCGTAAGCACGAGGACCCATGACGGCCGTGCGCTGAAGCTTCTGACCGTGCTCGACGAGTACACGCGGCAGTGTCTGGCGATCAAGGTCGATCGAAAGACTCGAGCTCACGACGTTCTCGAGGTGCTCACCGATCTCTTCGCTCGGCACGGTCCGCCCGAGCATCTGCGCTCGGACAACGGGCCAGAGTTCACGGCGAAACTGGTGCGGAGATGGCTGGCCAGGCTGCGGGTCCAGACCCTCTACATCGCGCCGGGCAGTCCGTGGGAGAACGGCTACAACGAGAGCTTCAACGGCAAACTGAGAGACGAGTTCTTGAACGGAGAGATCTTCTACACACTGCCCGAGGCAACGGTACTCGTCGAGCAGTGGAGGCGGCTGTACAATACCGTCCGACCCCATCGTGCCCACGGCGGACTACCCCCCGCCCCAGAGACGATAAAACCATCGCCCTGGTTCCTCAGGATGCCCCAACTCCAGGGACCACCGATGGCTCGGGGTCTAACATAGGAAGTGGTACCGCAACTGGGGGCACCTCATGAAGAACACCATCGTCCGTGAGACTCACAGATAGTCTCGGACGATGGAGGAGATCGTGCACGGTACGCTGGAGGACCTGGACGCCCGCGCCACTACCGTCTCACCCGCAGAAGCGGCGAATCGCCTGGGTGTGGAACCTTCCACGCTCGCAAATTGGCGGTGGTCCGGCCGCGGCCCTCGCCACGTCAAAGTCGGCGGGCGAGTCAGGTATCGGCTCGTGGAAATTTCCCAGTGGTTGGACTCCCAGACCCGGGGCTCGACGTCAGACCGGGGGTCCCAATGAGTAGCCCCGCTCCTGCCGAAAGCTCACAGGTGGGGATGGATCTGGCGATGCCGACGCCAGACGTCTGCGGACCGCTTGAAGGCACTACCGCCGAAGACGACGCGCCACCGCGAGGCGGGTCCGCGGATGACTGGCCCGATCACCCTGACGTGCCGGGAGTCCCCAGCCCCGAGCAGCTGCCGCTGGACGCACTCCCCGATGCGTTGCGTGACCAGGGCGAGAGCGTCGCCGGCTACCTCCAGGTCCCGGCCGATCTGCCTATGATGCTCGGCCTCGCCACCGTCTCTGCCGCAGTTGCCGGCCACGTCGTGGTTCGGGTTCGATCCGGATGGACTGAACCGGTCGGGATCTACACCGTGTGTATCCTGCCGCCGGCCTCACGGAAGTCTCCAGCCTTCAAAGCTATGACAGCTCCGCTACGTGAGTGGGAGTGGGAGTCAGTCGACGCCGCTTCGGAGAAGGTGATGGCAGCTCAGGACCTTGTTGACGTCGCAGAGAAGAGACTTGAGGACCTGAAGAAGAAGGCGGCCAAGACGCAGAAGGTAGGACGCAAAGAAGTGAAAGACGCACGCCGTGAGCTTCAGGAGGCGCGCTCGAAGGTACCGCCGGACGGTCGCCTGCTGGCCGGTGACATTACGTCCGAGGCGATGGTCTTACGCATGGCCGCGCAGGGTGGACGACTGGCAATCCTGGAACCCGAACCCGGCCCTCTACAGCTCCTTGGGGGACGGTACTCCCCCTCAGCACACCTGGACGAACTCAAGAAGGCGTGGTCAGAGGAAGCCATCATCGTCGATCGAGTAAACCGCCCTCCGGTGCGAGTGCGGCGTCCGTCCCTGACGCTGGGGCTTTGCCTCCAGCCCGGAGTGCTGGAGGAGCTCGAGAATCGAGACTCATTCCGGTTGGAGGGGGTTTTCGGTCGCATCCTCTGGTGCATCCCGGCGCACGGCCTTGGTACTCGGCTGACGGGCGCCGCGGTGCCCCCACGCAATGAGGCGGCCGAGAAGGCATTTGTGCGAATTGTGCGAACGCTTCTGGGGATGAAGCCGAAAAATTACGACGACGACGGAACCCCGCAGCCGCATGTCGTACACCTGTCTCCAGAAGCCACGGAGGCACTCCACGAGTTCTGGGCCGCGGTGGAGCCCGAACTTGCGGACGGTGCTCGATACGGCGGCATAGGGGATTGGGCCGGGAAGATGGTGGGTCAATCCGTCCGGTTAGCGGTGCTCCTGGAACTCACATCTCGGGCCGGCAGCGGCGCTGGTCTTCTCGATGGACCTATCAGCGGTCGAGCCATGGAGAACGCCATCGCTATTGTGCGTGCGCTCGGATCACATGCGCTCGCCGTTCTGGCACCCACCAACAAGTCGGCCGCACTGCTCAAGTACGTTCTGAACCGCGCGCAGGGTCTGGTCCAGAATCCACCACCGCCGGAGAAGGGGGGCCCCAGCCTTCGGAATCTGTACGAGCTCACGAAAGGTCGATCCGCGATCGAGAGCATGGACGACCTAAACCGGATTGTGGAAAAATTAGTCAAGCGCGGGTGTGTCAGGCTGCTCGAGGTCCCCACCATCAAGCCGGGACGCCCCCCGTCGCCGACCGTCGAAGTGCACCCCTGTCTGTCGGAATCCATTCGCACAAATCGCACAATTCGGGATGGTTCACTGGATCTCGACGACCTTCTCGACGTTGGGGTGCTGCCTTGACGCGCAAGGAGCTTCGTGAACGTGGTAAGCAGATTTGCGAGCGGCTCACGGTGGCGGTCGAGCAAGACACGCCTGAGGGCCTCGGGCGCTGGCCGCGCGCGTGGGAAATCACGGCAGCACCGAGTGCCGACTTCATGCTCGCGTTGGCAATCTGGGAGGCCGAACCTGACGCCGAGAGCGCGGACAAGGTCAAAGCGGCTTTTGACGCCGTGCTTAACGCTTGGAGACGGGCCGCCAACGAGTACGAACTACAGATCAACCTGCATGCGGCACCCCCGCAACGCTTTGGAGAGGAAGACTAATGACCGAACCCATTGATCTACGCGCCGCGGCAGAGGGGATGGCTGAGATCATCGAGCAGGAGGGTGTCAGCGTTGACGTGGACGCCCTAGCAGACCGGCTGGAAGAGTGGGGTCCAGAAGTAGCTGATGACCTGCTCAGTGCCTCAGATCCGGGCGGCTTGGTGGACACACTCGACGACATGGACCCGGACTTACTGCGTTGGTAGACACGAGAAGGTTGGAACTCGAGGAGGATCAATGAGTCGCTCTGTGAACAAGATCACCCTGATTGGTAATGTCGGTCAGGACCCCGAAATGCGAACCACGTCGGCAGGCACCCCACTGGCGAGCCTGTCCCTCGCGACCAACCATCGCTGGAAGGACAGTTCTGGTCAGGCTCAGGAGCGAACGGATTGGCACCGTCTGACATGCTGGGCCAAGCTGGCCGAGATCGTCGAAGAATTCGTGTCGAAAGGCGACCGAATCTACATCGAGGGTCGCGTTCAGTACGGCTCCTACGATCGTGACGACGGGGTGTCGGTTCCAACGGTGGACATCCACGTCGCTGAGCTCGTGATGCTCGGCAATGAAGGGGGGCCTCCGCCGGCCTCGGAAGTCCAAGAGGACTGGGACGACGGAGAACTGTAAGGCGGCGACCTGTTTCCATCCCACAGACCGGAGAAATCAGAGTCATGCCTGCACCGAAGGCGCACGACACGTCACGCCTAAAAAAGGGCTTCCTCGAGGAGTACAGCCAATGCGGTAACATCACGGTGGCTGCTGAGATCGTGGGCATGGCCCGGAGAACGCACTACCGGTGGATCGAGGACGATGTGGGCTACCGCGAAGCCTTCGAATCCGCTACCGAAGAGGCCATTGATCGCCTCGAGGCTGAGGCCAGACGACGAGCGGTCGAGGGTGTCGAGAAGCCGGTGGGCTGGTACAAGGGCGAGCCGGGTGGCTACGTGCGGGAGTTTTCGGACACGCTCCTGATTTTTCTCCTAAAGGGCGCGGCGCCCGACAAGTATCGGGACCGGACCGAGATTCGAGGCTTCATGTCGAAGCTCGACCTAACCATGATGTCGAACGAAGTGATCGACCGCATCGCGCACGGCGAGAATCCAATGGCGGTCATCGCGTCAGCAGCGGAGCGTGGCGTGCTGCTCCTCGAGCAGCAGACCAAGGTGCTGGAGGCCGAGGTCATCGAAGAGGGAGAAGACGTCGACCGCTGAGACTCCCTCGCCCTGGCTGGAACCGGAGGGCGTCTGGAGCAGACTCATGGATAAAGTGTAGTCTGGCTCAGCCGTTGCGCCAGTCTGCATCCCCGAGTCGCACGGCCATGACCCCGTCATTCGACTCAATAGGGGCTTTCTGAACACTTCCACCGAGCCAGGATGGCACGCTGAGTCCACTAGCCACCGGGGGAAGGCGTACCTCGGCTACGACTTGACCCTGCTGCACCTCCGAGCCTGGAGACACCCTTAGCCGTAGACCTATCTGATAGTCAGCGGCCAAGCCAAGTTTCGCTTGCTCAGCCTTGATCCAGCGTTTGGCTCCGATCAATGGTGGCGGAGACCAGTAGCCTGAGTCGTCGGCCACAAGTTTCTGCACGGCTTGCTCGTCTCTTAGCGCGAGGATCTTCCGCAAGCCCCCTTCGGAGGCGCCCTGTGCGGCTAAGTGCCGCAAGAGAAGGGCGTGACAGTCGCCCGACGCGACGCACGCCTCAACTCGCTCTTGAGCCGTTGCCCCGTCGCATCCTAGAGTCAATTCGAGAGCCCCGGCGGCAATGGAGACACACGTCTCGTAATGCTCCGCGTCAAGCGCGACATCCGGTGTGCGGCCCTCCAACAAGCGAACCAGCAAGTGTAGACTCTCCAGGCGGCCCATCGCAGAGGAAGGGAAGACCCGGTTGTCGGTTAGCACTGTCCCGATCCTCATCCCCAGTATGGAAGCTACGGAATGGAATAGCTCGGCCGCTGCCTGCGCCGCCGCCGGGCTATCTCCGATGTTGCCGGTAGGTCCGACACGAAAGTCGAAGACTGCTACGCACCCGGGGACGGCAAGCTTCTTCGCCAAGAGACTCACCGCCCCGAGTGCGGGATTGGCCATGAACCCACGCTCCCGCCGAACCTGTATCAGTGCTCGGTCGGCGGGGCACAGAGAGGCTGTCTGGGCGATATGGGCAATTCCAACTTCCTGGACCAGCCTAGCGAAGTTTTCCGGCTCCAAAGCTCCGTCAAACCCTGGCACCAAGCCCATTGTATCGATTCCGCCGGCCACGGACCCACTCGCCGAGATCTTCGGGACCTTGACGCCGGCGCTCGCCACTAGAATTGGGCAGAGCAAGGTCGAGAGCGAGGCGGGGCCACCGGTGCTTGGGATGTCGCAATACTGCCCATCCACTGCCAAGTCGACGCGGCTTCCCGAGTCCGCCATGGCTGTCGCGAGCGCGGCAATCTCCTCCACGCGGAGGTCTTGTTCAGCCACGAAGTCCGTAAGCCGCTCAGCTGCGGCACACCATTCTTCTACGCCACCACGACGGTAGTCGGCGCAGATGGTCTCAATGAAGGCTCTAGTGCCCACTTGGCTGCGGATGGTCGTTCATTTCAACCGTCACTAGCCACCGTGGTGGGTCACGGGACGTCCGTAGCCACCGCGTGGTTATGGGCGCCGCGGAACCTGTCAACGACAATGGGACACTCTACGGGATTAATTAGAGAGCAATGTCCTGTGTGGTGAGGGAAGGGATGGGAGGATTGATGAAGACGGCCTCCGGGAGCGGTTTGGGCTTCGGCACACCTCTGACGAAGCGTTCGGGATGAGCGGCCCATGCTTCGCGGAGCACGGATTTCCTGCCGGCAATGACCTGATCGGCGTTCCCGAAGTGGACCTGCTCGGGGGTTAGCATCGAGATGCCGCCATGGCGGTGCTCGGCATTGTACCAGCGGAAGAACGATCGACAGAACGTCTTGGCTTGGCCCTGATCCCCGAACCGTCCGGGAAACGAGGGATGGTACTTCAAGGTTTTGAACTGAGCCTCGGAAAACGGGTTGTCATCCGACACCTGAGGCCGGCTCAACGAGCGGGTCACGCCGAGGTCAGCGAGAAGTTGAGCGGTGCATTGGCTCGTCATTGGAGCTCCCCGATCCGAGTGCAGGGTCAGGACCCGGGGCTGGACGCCATGCTTCAGGCAGCTCTGCTGGATCAACCGGCCGGCCAGGGCCGAGTTCTCCCGGTCCGCCACCATCCAGCCCACGACGTAGCGGCTGTAGATGTCCATGATGACGTAGAGGTAGTAATAGCTCCACTTCTTCGGCCCGAGCAGCCGCGTGATATCCCAGGACCACACCTGGTTCGGCGCCGTGGCCATCAACTCGGGCTTCTTGTACTCGGGATGGGTGCGCTGCGCCCGGCGTTCCTGAACCGGCACCTCGGAGGCCAGAACACGATACATCGTGCGTTCGCTGCACAGGTAGACCTCTTCGTCGAGCAGCGTGGCCACCACCTCGGCGGGTGAGCGGTCCACGAACCGCTCCGAACACAGCGTGTCGAAGACCTCGCCTCGTTCCGTCTCGCTCAATGCCCGGGCGGGCGTCGGGCGGGGCTGCTGTTGCCCGGTTGATGGGCCTCGACGACGGTACAACGTCGATCGGGAGACCTCGAGGGCCGCGCACGCCGGTTTTACACCGACGTGCTTAGCCAGCTCATCGGCCGCCTTCAAGAGTTTGTCCCGTCGTCGAGGCTTATCCCCAGCAGCCCCGCAACTTTTCCCTGCACGTCGATGATCAGGTGTGCCTTCCTGAGCTCATTCTCGAGCCGTGCGTTTCGCCGCTCCAGCTTGCGTACCTTCTCATCCAGCGGATTTCGCTCCGGCTTGCGGCCGCGTTTCTTCGACAGGGCCTTCAGCGACCCGCTATGCGCCGCCTTGCGCCACGTCGTCAGGTGCGACGAGTACAGGCCCTCTCGCCGCAGGACTTGACCCACCTCGCCGGGCTCGGTGCACCGGTCCGCTTCTTCGACGATCCGCAGCTTGTACGACGGACTGAACCGCCGCCGTAGCGGCCTATCTACTACCTCCGGGTCCGCAGGAGCTGCCGCGCTTCGCTTGGCCTCCCCGGTTCCAGGGGCACTACCATTCTCTTCCATTCTCTCTCGCAGTCCCAACATGTTCGGTTTCTCTGCCTTCGCCCTACTCTAATTCTTTGCGTGCTCCGTGTCTCACGTACGTTGGCAGAGAGGGCTCCAGTAGGTCCTCGACCGAAGGGATGACGTCCGCACTATATGGCTCAACCATACGCACCTCTCCCAGCGGATCCTCACTGCCTCGGTTGGTCCGAGCAGATGGAACGCCCTATTACCTCGAAAGGTAGGGAAAGTGCCAGGTGATCCGTTCAACCGAGCGGCGAACTAAAGGTCAGAAGCACCGACGACGGCCGCAAGCGGCGATAGCGGAAGCACATGTGATCCGTGAGCTTCCCCGGCCGGTAAGGAAAGCGATATGAACACCCACCGACCAACCGGCCAACCCCCCAGGGGGGGCTAGGTTCACGGACGGTCCTTCATTGACCGCGAGAGCCCACCCGCCCCGACTTTTCAGATCGAAGCGCCAAAAAAAAATTCTGGAATTTTTCCCCAACCCCCCCCAAGTAACCCCACCTCCGCCGGATCCCCTTATAGCTCCCAACCCTCTTCCTTGATCAAATCGAGGAGGCCTATCTGCGGCACACCTATGCTCTTGCACACATAAGGAATCTTCGGCTTGTTAGCAGACCCCGGTCCTTCCTCCGTCACAACGACGGCGGCCCTTGCTTTCGCTAGAGCGATGACGAATGCGTCAGCCCGGTTCTTGCCTCGAAAGTCTTTCGTCAAGAGACGGTGGACGGCCATGATCTCACGGAGGCATTCTTGCTGCTCAAGGTCTAGAGCTACGAACAGGTCAGGGTGCTCCTCGACCCATTCACTTAACCCGTCGTCTTTCCGTGTTATCTCTGCTGCCACCTCCTCCGAGGAGATGAGACGCCCTTGGGCGACGAGCTCATCCAACCAGGTCCAGAAGGGCTTGAAATGTGCCGGCGGGTAACGCTCTCGCCAGGCAGCGATGAGCGAGCTGGTGTCGATGCAGTACACGCGTTCGGCGGCGTCCATAAGCGCCTAACGCATCACCTCAGCCTGGATATCCGGAAGGTACTTCGCACGCACTCCGGAGACCGTGATGAGGTCGTTGAGCGAGATACGCCCGTCCCCGTAGGACTCAATCGCGAGGGCCAATAGCGGGGATCCTAACTGGATAATTGCCTGACGGTGTGGTGGGGGGCCGCCCTTGGCCTGCCCCTGCTTCCTTCGCTCTGCCGCCTGCCGGTACCTACTCAGGTATTCGCCCCTCTTCTTCTGGTAGAGCTCCCGGGAAGCTCGCTTCAAAGTTACCAGGCGGCGGAGAATTACCTCCTCACTCACCGAGAACATCCCGGCAAGCCAACTGAGGACATTATCCGTCCAGTCGGTATCCTTCTTCATGCCAATGATCTGGTCCTCCAATGCCTTCCGGGGAACCAGAACTTCCCCCGCCACCGCGTTACAGAACACCTCGACGGCGGCATCCCCACGAAGATCACATAGTCCGTCCCGGCCGGACGCGATATGGGCGAACTCGTGAAGGAGTGTGAACACCCGGGCGCGTGGCCAATCCTTGGGGTTCAGAACGATAACCGGCAGGATGCTCCTCGCGATCGAAAAGCCACGCATCTCCTCCACCTCCACCCGAGCAGACTGAAAGACTAGAACTCCCCGGGCTTCCATTGCGGCCCGCCAAGAGTTGAGGGGCTCGTATTGTCCGGTCCAGCTCTTTTGCTGCTCGAGGGTGACCCCCAAGAACTCCCGCACCCTTGCGCCAGCTTCCCCCGGCTTGTCGTCACTCGAGATTGAGAGCGTGAGCGGGGTTGCTCGCTCCTTAGCCTCCTCCAGGAGCTCCAGGAAGAACTCACGCTGTTCGTATGCCGTTCGGATCTGATATCGGAGATCCGGGGAGAGTGCATCATCTACTCCGCCGGGGAGCCGTCGGAAATCCCGGAGTGGCTTGAAGCCCTTCGGCGGCTCCGGCAGGTAGAAAACCACCAGGGGACGCTTGGTAATGCCCGCCCACAACCGGGCCTGGCGAATCGTTGGACGCCGCTCGCCGGCCTCCCACTGATTGATTCGTTCGACGGATGTACCAAGCCGGCCGGCTATCTCCTCGACCGTGAGCCCAAGGCTCTGGCGAGCCCACTTGAGGACCTCGGGCGTCACCAACGCTTCAACGCGTTCTCGTGCCATCAGCCGTAGGGGTAAAGGTAGCGTGACAAAGGCCAAGAGATCCGATCGCCAGGGAGAAATAGACCGGCCGGAATGTAGTCTCTGGGTGGCATCGCACCCCCTCCATATAGAGATTGGCCCACTCTCTCAGGGGGGCTACAAGAAGAACCGTACCTGATAGGCGCCATGACGCGCCTCCGATCCGAAGCAGCGAGCCACTTCCTTCGCCTTATAGATGCGCGGCTAATGTGGTGACCGCAAGCGAAGCGCGCGAGGAGGATGCCTTCGCGACAGTACCGATCCCGTGTTAGCTATCTGCCCGGTTGCCACCGCCAGAGTGTTCCAATGGGAGGCCGCTCTCACGCGTCATGGCAGGACGACGCCGACGGCCCGACCGGAGAAAAGGCGACCGATGTCCGTTACGGACTCCTCGTCCCAACTGTCCAGGCCCTCCGGCGGACGGAGCCCCGCGCCCTCCCTCAGGATAGTAGAGAGCCCTTCACCCACGTTTTGAACGGAAACGACGCGGGGTTCGGAGTGAATGGTTACTTGCGGAGGCTTCAAGTCCAAGTAGTGCAAGCCACTTTTCCTGGGGTGGTTGGTCTTCCCCTTCGTAGGCGGCGGCATCGGGTCGGGAAGATCGGCGACATCTAGGACCCACATTCCGCTGAGTGGATCGCCAAGTCCCGGGAGGTCAGCGGTATCGCCGAAGTCGGGGAGAAGATAGTAAATCGATCTGCGTCGAGAGCCGACTCTCTGCTGTAGTGCCTCAAGCTGCGAGTGCGGCGCTCTGAACTGGCGGGCGCCATTCCTCTTCATTATATGATTCGACGCTTTGACTTGGAAAAGCACGACGCGGCCTCCGACCTGGGTCGCCACATCAAATCCTGCGATCGCTTCCTGCTTCTGCGTAAGGCCGAACCAAAACAGGGGACGACGGCTGTGTCGGGCCATGCTGGCACAAAAGTTGAGCTCAATCGACTTCTCTGATATCCGCATCTCAATCAGGTGGGAGGGTGGTCGCGAGGCGTCGGCTTGCACGCCATTGTCTGCGTCACCGTCGTATTTCGGTGAAGACCTCGTCCATGACGTAGAGGAGATCAGAGGAAACTGTCCGCCATGCCTCTTGTGTGGCATCCTCTGCTGAGGAATAACCGAAGGTGTTCGACTGTCGAGCCTCGGCCACCAGAGGAAACCCGAACTCATCGTCCCCGTTACGCCGGTCGATGATCTCAATGTCTAGCCATGCCGTGCCGATCCACCACCCCTCCGCTACGAGGCTTGATGCCAACAGGTTGCGCCGCTCCTGCACTCGCGCGATAAGGGGACCCCAATTGGACGAGGCGGCAACTTCCGTATCGAGTTGAGCAATCAACGTTTGGTTGACGACGCGACTGCCGAAGCTCGCGCCAAGTTCGCGGATGCGGATTCGTAGGCCCAAGCTACCATTTGGAACGCGCTCAAAAAAAGCTTGGGGCCTAATGGCGTCTCCGTAGATCGTCCGGAGGCTTTCGAGCAATCGTTCAGACGCCACTACATCGGACCCGTCGGTCTGAGTCCTGCCATCAATTACTGACACTACCAGCGGTTCGGCGACCTCGAGCCCAACGCGGCGCTCCGCCTGTAGGGTCGGCTCGAGGGTCCGATATGTGGAGCATCCCGAGACGGCACCAAGCAATAGGATCCATAAGTACCCGCGCCGCCGCCGCGACTCAAGCATAACGTTCCCCCCAAGGCCCGTTGACTCCCTTCACCTTATAGATGCTGCGCGGCTAAAATGGTGACCGCAAGCGAAGCGCGCGAGCCTGATGGCCGGACGCTACTCAACCACCACCTGCCTTACCGTCTCAGGCCAAAATGGCATCGGCAGTTCCCCAGCGCGATCCGTCTCGACCTCGAACTCCTCCCGCTCCCGCCTCATGCGCAGGAACCAACGCCCAGATCAAAGCACCGGCCATCAAGGCCCTCTCGCTGTGTCCAGAACTGATGCCCCTGAAACTGACGCCAAGTCTTTCGGATGATGGAACCTCGCCATCTACAGAGTCACTCATCCTCGATCTCGACCTTGTCCGCAATCCGAAGGTCTTCGAGTATCTGGCGCAGATCGTCGACCAGGCTCCCGGCCACGGCCTCATCGACCGAAACCCGCAAGTCGATCCCTACCTTCAAATCATCACCCGACCTCAGCTTCGGTAGCAGTTTCGTACCGAGCCGATTCCACAACTCTGGCGGAACCTCCCCATGTACCCGGAGGGTTCTCTTGCTGGGCATCGGATCAGGGCTAGGTTCAGGCTCAGGTTCTGGCTCAGGTCCAGGTTCCGGCTCAGGCGGCGGTGGCTCCACCAGGGTCTTCGCCTTGTCCTTCCCGACCAAGAACACCCCGGACTCGAAGGAGACCTCGTCCAGCCCAACCGATTCCCCAAACCAGACGCGCTCGTATGTGCCATCTGGCTTCTGACCAGAGGCCAACCCGAAATCGCCATTGCCAACGAACTCCACAATCTTACTTCGTAGCACGGTGTCTGGGTCGACCAACCGTGTCAGCGCGCCGTTGAGGAAACTCTGACGGAGACTCGCCAACGGCCAAGCGCCTGCTTCTTTGAGCGCAGGCGGCCAGTTGCGTTCGAGATAGCCCGCTCCAACCGATTCGTTGAGCAGCGCGCCTGACTTGAGCGCGGTGATGAGGCGGCCGCAGAGGCTCTCGCCACTGCTGGCGTGCCCGGCTCCAAGGTCGATCACTGCGAGCCCGTCGGCTTCCTTGTCATCGGCCAACACCACATAGCGGTAGTCGGCCCAAACTGACCTAGCCCCCTGAAACGAGACCAGGTCCAGTGTTAGAATCTGGGCGGGTCGAGACCGGGAGGAGGTCGAGATGGCAGCACGGAAGAACTACACGGCAGCGCAGATCATCAACGGGCTACGGCGGGCGGAAGTGGGGCTCGCCAACGGGAAGTCGATGAAAGAGGTGATCCGGGATCTAGGGGTGAGCGAGCAGACGTACTACCGGTGGCGGAGGGAGTACGGGGGGATGAAGACGAGTCAGGCGAAGCGTCTGAAGGAGCTCGAGAAGGAGAACCAGCGACTGAAGCGGGCGGTGGCCGATCTGACGGTGGACAACATGATCCTGAAGGAAGCGTCAAAGGGAAACTTCTAAGCCCCGAGCGGCGGAGGCGCTGTGTGGTGCGGGTCCAGCAGCGGCTCGGGGTGAGCGAGAGGCGAGCGTGCGAGGTGTTGGGCCAGGCTCGATCGACACAACGGAGGAGTCGGAAGAGAGGGGCTGATGAAGCGGCGCTACGAGCGGACGTGGTCAAGGTGGCGGGTCGGTTCGGTCGCTACGGGTACCGGATGGTTACAGGGATGTTGAGGGCGGAGGGCTGGGTGGTGAACCACAAGCGGGTGGAGCGGATCTGGAGAGAGGAGGGCCTGAAAGTGCCCAAGAAACAGCCCGTGCCCAAGCAGTAGTCCTCAAACAACCGCCCAGGCGCTCGAGGCTGTTCGTGGTGCGTAGCCTGGACGGGGCCGGCTCTGGTTGACGGACGGCTCATGCATCCGGCTTCGACCCTTGTACCGCCATCACGTCTGGGCGTATGACTTCGTGGCGGATCGGACGCACGACGGTCGGCCGCTGAAGATGCTGACGGTGTTGGATGAATACAGCCGGGAGTGTCTGGCGATCGTAGTGGCCCGAAGGCTCAGGGCGGACGATGTGTTGCAGACGCTCAGTGAGCTCTTTGTCGAGCATGGTCCACCGGCCAATCTCCGGTCCGACAACGGTCCGGAGTTCACGGCCAAGGTGGTTCGTGAGTGGCTCGAGCGGGTCGAGGTGGTCAAGTCCCGAGTTGTGTGTAAAAGTGAGAGGAAGCTCCTCGATGCTTCGGTTAGGCTGCGTTGGCGACCTCCTTCGGTTCGAGAAGCGTGAGATCGAGGTAGCGGCGTTCGCTCCAGACCGCAGTAGTCCTCAGAGCAACCGCGGTGATGAGGCGGAGCGCACTGGCTCGGTCGGGGAAGGCGCCGGCGCTCCGGATCCGACGCTTGATCTCGGTGTGCAGGCGCTCGAGGCTGTTCGTGGTGCGTAGCCTGGCCCAGTGGGGCTCGGGGAACGCGTAGAACTGGGTGGCGGCCGTGAAGCCCCGCTCGAGCACCTTCATTGCCTCGGGGAGCTCCTCTTGCCAGCGCGTCGTGATCTCGGCCAGGCGCTTCTTCGCCTCAGCGAGCCCGGGGGCCCGGAAGACGGCGGCAGCCTCGCGCGCCACACGCTTGCGCAGGCGATGCGGGACCTTGGCCAGCACGTTGCGTTGCAGGTGCACGGTGCAGCGCTGGCGGCGCACCTCAGGCAAGAAGCGGCGCACCGCAGCCGCCAGGCCCGCGTGCTCGTCGGCGATCACCAGTTCGACGCCGCTGAGACCTCGCTCCAGGAGCTGCTTGAGGAGCTCGGACCAACTGTCCTCTGACTCCTCAGGGCCTAGCGTGATGGCCAGGAGCCGGCGGTGACCGTCCGGATCCACCGCGTAGGCCACGAGCGCGCTCACGTTCTCGACCTTCCTGGCCCAGCGCGCATCGAGGAACGTCGCGTCCAGATACAGATAGGGGTGAGGCCCCTCGATGGGTGCGCTCCGCAGCGCTTCTACGGCCCCATCGAGCCGCTTCGCGACCCGGCTCACCGTCGAGCGTCCCACGCGCTCACCCAGCAGTGCTTCGGTCACGTCGCCCATCTTGCGCTGCGACACACCGCTCACGTAAGCCTCCACCATCATCTCGTCCACTTCTTCACTCCTGCGCCGGTAGCGGCCCATCACGTCGGCGGGCGAGCCGCCTTCCCGGCTGCGCGGCACCATCACGTCGATCTGACCCAAGCTCGTGAGCAGGCGCCTGAGGTACGTGCCGTTCCTGTGGTCCTTCCGGCTGCCGACCCGCTCGAAACGACGCGCTCCGACCATCGCTTTCAACTCCTCCTCCAGCACCATCTCGAGCGTCACACGGATCGCGCCCTGAAACAACGACTTTAAATCCTGCCGTAACTCATCTTGCGTGGCCCGCTCAACTTCAACCATCTTTTCCATGAGGAAGCTCCTTTCCGGTTCCGGACCTGCTGGCGCAGGCCCGGACTCCCCGGGTTCATGTGATGATGAACATTCACAAGGAGCTTCCTCTCTCTTTCCCCGGCTGTCCACCCTCCCCGGACCCCTCACCCCCTTTTACACAAATATCGCGACACTACCCCACCGCCCGCTTCAGTCGCTGGTTCTCCTTCTCGAGCTCCTTCAGACGCTTCGCCTGACTCGTCTTCATCCCCCCGTACTCCCTCCGCCACCGGTAGTACGTCTGCTCGCTCACCCCTAGATCCCGGATCACCTCTTTCATCGACTTCCCGTTGGCGAGCCCCACTTCCGCCCGCCGTAGCCCGTTGATGATCTGCGCTGCCGTGTAGTTCTTCCGTGCTGCCATCTCGACCTCCTCCCGGTCTCGACCCGCCCAGATTCTAACACTGGACCTGGTCTCGTTTCAGGGGGCTAGGTCACTCTGGGGGATTAATTAGAGAGCAATCTCCTGTGTCGTGAGGGAGGGGGTTGGAGGATTGATCCAGACGGCCTCCGGGAGCGGTTTGGGCTTCGGCTCACCGCTCCGACATTCTTTGTGACGCCGAAAGGCGTCTATGACGGCGTGCCGAGTGTGCCGGAGTCACTGGTGGCCACGATAGTCCCCCCTCGCCGGTACTGCCATTATATTATTGCCTATCATAGGCCCTCCTTTCACGATTCGCTGAACCATTATCTTGCGTCAACCTTTAGCTATAAGTCCCATTAAGAGGGTACCGAAAGGCCCGAAGGAATAACCTGATCCCCGATTTGATCTAAGGGAGGAGAGCCGTTTTTTACACAGGTTAAACTGTTGACGCCTTTATATAACAGTATAACTTTTAGGTAGTAGGGGATTATAAGGGCCTCATTCCCTTTTCTCCCTCCTACTACTACTACAAGCGGCTTTCGGTATTTGGACCTCTACCCCAAATATCGGGAGCCGTTTGTTTTTTTATAATATTGACGCGCTCAAGTTAACACTTCATCTTTAGACTATATCGGATAAAACAAGTTCGCTAAATAAAGGCAGAACTTTAGACGAAAACGGGAATCATAGACAGCCCAAGAGTAGGAAGTTTTATTCGACGGGTAGAGGGTATTAAATCGCTCTACAACGCTTAATGTGCTCGTCGATGAGCTAGGGTAAGTAAAGAATCCCCATACGTGTTGTAGCGTGTGTGACAGGCGCCATTGCTAAAGCGAAACGTACTGTTAGAGACATGCGAAAGTGGCGACGGCCAGCCTAAGTGAAAGCGACGGGGGCGACTGATTACTCTTGTTGTTTAGGTCTAGACTTTCAGTGGATTTATGCTGAGAGACTAGACCTAGATCCGCTCAAAAAGCTCGTGATATTAATAATGAGTTGTTGTTGTTTGTTGTGTTTTACTTTAACCGTGAGTCGCTCTTAACGCGGCTGTAGTGAAAGAGTACGAATCCGGGCGTAAAAGATTCGATTTCCACTAAGGAAAACCTAAGCTGCGAGTGTTACCGCAGTAGTGGAACGTGCGGCACGGTTTCCTTTCACCCTCAAGCGTTTGAACTTCCCGACGACTTGATTGCAGTTTGGGAGAATTTTGCCGCACCTTTGGCGAGCACCAAAAAAGGGACTCTTCGGATTAGAGATCTCAAGAACGGCTTGGATATCGAGTTGGATCTACCCGATACGTCTTGGGGAAATGATATTGTCGAGTCCGGCGAAGCGGTACAAATCTTCGCTGGACCTCTATTCTCGCCAGAAGACGTTGTAGCAAACGAAGTGACCATAGACGGCGTGACGGTAGCACGGATATCTAAGGTGCCCGTACGGGCGATTCTAGTCGGCCCTACGCCTAACGGCGAAGGCTGGCCCCAAGTGAAGATCACTAGGAAGGGTTGTCTACGCAGCCCAGAATCGCTTGTACGGACATTTAGAGCTTTCCCCCTACCCTGGGGGGTAAGCAAAAGGGCCGGAGATCTCTCCCCGGCCCTTTTTCGGCTCGCCTCTTTGGTTGGCTTATTCGGCAGCGTAGCGGTACTTCGCTACTCCGCCCGTCTCGACTAACTGCCCGGCCAAGTAGATCTTTACTTGCTCGGGACCGATCCATCGCCCGCTTTCCATGACTTCGGGCAAGGTCGCGCCAGCTTCCACTAGGCTGGCGGCACTTCCGCGCCGTAGCGAATGCCCACCGATCCGACCCTTAGCGCCAGCCGCTTTGAGTCTCTTTACGATAACGTTGCGAACGCCGGGGGGTCCCATACGCTGGCCGATCCGTCGCCCGCGAGTAGAAGGAAATAAAGGGCCGGTTGTGATTTCAGAGACGGCAAGCCACTTCCGTACGCTCACCAGCGTTGAACTTCCGATGAAAAGGGTTTCACCCCTGCCCGCTTGGTCCGTTTTGCTGGCGCGAATCGTTAGACGCCCCGAGCCATCCGGCGCTTTAGCGATATCTTCAAAATTCAAAGCGGCAACCTCGGAGATCCTAAGCATTCCGTCACTAGCGAGACGAATTATGGTCGCGTCCCGGATACCGATCCAATCGCCGGTACGAGCCGCCAGCCGTGCGGCAGCGTCCGCCAGTGGCCAGCCAGCCCCGGCTACCTGCCCGGTGCCCCGGCCCCGGTTCTCTCGGCTGGCGCGGATCAAGGCTGCCTTGACCAACTCGTTGTCCCGGCCCGTGATCGGCTTGTCGATGCAGGCGCAGAACTTCCGTACGGCCGCTGTGCGGATCTTGATGGTGGCCGGTGGCGTCCCGGCTTCTATTTGGTCGGTTATCCAGCGGGCAAGGTCCCGACCCCCAAGCTTGTAACCGGCTCGCTTGTAGCGTTTTACGTGTCCCGAGTAGACCTTGCGGGTTCCGGGGGCGAGAGCCCCGAAAATGGTGTGTGCATCCCGGATGGTTTCTTGGGGGAGCCCTTCCGGCAGAACCGGGACGCGGCTCCGGATGGCGAGTGCCTCAGTCATTCGTGCCTCCTTAGTGAAAGAGTACGAATCCGGGCGAAAAAGATTCGATTTCCACTAAGGAAAACCCAAGATACCACCGGTGGATTTAAATTGCCGTGCCCAGGGAAACGATGAGTATACCCACCATACTTAAGGATTCGACGGCCCATCCCCGCGTGTGCGGGGGAAAGGGTGCCGGGACAGGCACAGCCCTGGGCGGAGCGGAGCCACCGACGCCACGTTCAACCGCTCGACCTGCGGCGGGTGGGCGCGGCGATCAGCGATCAGGTCGATCCTAACATTGCACCTGGTCTCGTTTCAGGGGGTCAGGTCACGTGCGCGTTGCCGCAGTTGGACGGGTATCGATATTAGTCATAAAGTGGCTGAGTCGGTTGTTCATCGCATCGCGCGGCGGCAGGGCACAGTCCCGCAATCTTAGAGTAGATCACGTTATTGCGAATGCGAAGGGCGGTACGGTTTATATCAAGATCCGGTTCGAAGACCTATCGGAGCGATGACTGGCTGGCGCGCCGGAGAAACGGTCCGAACTGGGCCCCGCGTTATCCGGTCGCGTAGCGGCCAGCGATCAGCTACTTTGCGGCAACTGCAATCAAACCTGCCAGAAAGATGTTCGCGGGATGGAGTTACTTGCGTGTGGAATCGTAATGGAGTCAAAAGGGATTGATGGCCTAAGGAAGGAGACCAAGTAACGTGTATGAATTGGCGACCATAAGAACTAATGCTATTGATGTACTATGGCGGACTCTTGGCGAGATAGAAAAGGTCACGGCAACAGCCGTGATGTTGAATGATCTTTTTGTTCCCGAAGAGTTGAATCATGCCTTGAGTACTGGTGGCAGTGGAAGCAAAGGCGCGAAGAATGTTATGGAAATGTTTGAAGTGTGTCGCGATAAGGCGCCTCTTGAGAGACCGATGCCAGAGTTTCTCGACAATTCGGACATAAGAGCCACGCGACCGTTTGTGAGCGATCGGATCTGGTCACTGTTTTTTGTCCTAAGGGGTGTACATCTTCGTCTTCTTATCTTGGCAGGATGGTCAGTCGATAAGCAGACATACCTCGATTGGCGCGACGACAAAGTGATAAACCAGCTACTGTGCCAGGCGCTTTCTCAAGAAACAATTGAACACGGCAAGAACCGGAAATTGGGAGGTCTGGGAGCGGTGATCCGTCCCGGTCTAGAGAATGAGTTCATGGCAGAAGCACGGCGTGTTCTTGAGGGCGATGTGAGAGGAGGAGCGATCGAAGAGTTGCCGGAAATCAGAGTAGCTGGATTCGACGTAGGAGATGAGTGATATGGAAAGCGCGTCTCTACATGCAGGGGCGATCAGGCTTGCCGGCTTCGAGGTCGGACACGTGATCCATCGGCACGGCATGGATGAGAAAACAGCGCTCCAAGTCGAAGCCGCGCTCATGGATGCGTATCCAGGCTTAACAAATGTTGCAGGTGGCGCTGGGAATGAGCGTGGTGCCATGCACGCTCAGGAGGTGCTTGAGCAGTACGGTGCTGCTCCTGCGGTGTTTCATCACAAGGCTGTGTTGATCAACGTAAACCGCTCTGCCTTGGTGTACAGAGATGGTAATGACCTGACAGTTGGCCCTCGCCGGAGCTGTGTCTAGGCTGCCTTCGTCTTAGCCTCCTCCTTCCTGGCCTTTGCGGCCTTCCTGGCGTCGGTGAGACCGGCCTTGAAGACCTGATAGGGCGTGCGGCCCTCCATGGCTCGACCGCGGTGCGGCCGCTTCCGGTTGTAGGTCTCCAGATACGCCTCGAGGTCCTGCTGCATTTCCTCGACGGTCTCGTACCAGGTGGTGCGGCCCTTCACCCTCAAGTGCTCGTCGAGGAGCGTGCGGTGGAAGCGCTCGATGAAGCCGTTGGACTGGGGCCTGCCCACCTTCGTCGTGCGGTGCTCGATGTCCTCGAGCTGAAGGAACAGCTCATATGGGTGACGGTCCGGACGGCCGCAGAACTCGCGGCCGTTGTCGCTGAGCACGGTCTTCACCCGGACCCGGTGCTCATCGAAGAACGGCAACACGTCGTTATTCATCACCTGCACCGCCGTGAGCGGGAGCTTGCTCGTGTAGAGCCGGCCCCAGGCGTAGCGGCTGAAGCAATCGAGCACGGTCTGCAGGTACACCTTGCCGACCCCCTTCAGCGTTCCGACGAAGAACGTGTCCACGGCGACGAGGTCGCCCGGGTAATGGACTTCGATGTGGCGCTCCCGGAACTCGGGACTGAAGCGCTCCAGCAGCTCGATCTGCTCGTCGGTCAGCTTCAGCTTCCGTTCCCTGGCCGTCTCTTCGAGCCTGAGCAGCCGTTCGTGCTTCGTGGTGAGGCCATGCCGGCTCCACACGCCCCGTACGCCTCCTGAGCTCACCTGGATCCCTCCGAGCAGCAACTCGTCCGCGACCCGCTGAGCTCCGTGCGTCGGAGCCTCCAAGGCGTGGGCCAAGACCGCCTGCTCAATCTCTTCACTCACCCGGTTCGGGTGCGGTCCCTTCGGCCCCGGAAGCTGGTCGATCAGCCCCTCGGCCCCGTAAAGCTGGAAGTTCCTCCTGATCTCGTAGAACTGCTGCCGGCTGTAGCCCACGATCTTGCACGCCTTGCTCACGTTGCCGAGCTCCTGGGCCAACTGTAGCAGGCTCAGCTTGCGGCGCGCTATCTTCTCCCCCTGGACGGTGGTCATCTTCTCTCCCGTGCTAAGTGAGTGACTTCGACATCTCTCAATTAGCTCCGGCGAGGGCGGCTGGCCACCGTCCTCTCTCGTGGTCAACTGTCAGGTGAATACCGTCTCAGCACAGCCTTGGACGCCTCCCTCTACGAAGCCACCCGCTACGCCTGGAAGATCAGCAAGGCCAGAGCCACCCAGGCAGAGGTGGTCTTAGCCACCGTGCACGGCGTCATCCGGGGTGCGTTTGTTGCGGATGAGTGGTTGGCGGCCATCCCTGAACACTTCCCGGGCCGCCCCCCAGTCTCTGGACGCCCCGGGTTCGTTGGACGCGAAGCTCCTCCGGAGATCACGCGGCTCTATGTGGGTAAGCGGGTGCCTGACAAGTACCGGAAACGTGGCGCAACAAACCCCATCAGATACACTTGGTGATGCGTCAACCGCCGGGCCATCAGCTTCGTGCTCGGTCCCACTGCTGCTCCCCAGAGTCGGGTGCACAGCCGTCTCATGGCGAGATTCGGCAACTTCAGAAGAAGGACGCGTATGTCTGCGCGGCATTGTCGATCTGAAGGCGCGGCGACCGTACCGCGATCGGTCGTCACCTACGAAAGCGCTAAGAACGCTGCCTCCGCGTCGGCCCCGAAGGCGAGAATCTCGGTTCGGCTAGCTAGATCGCAGCAACGCCTCGATGTCAGCAGTGGTGCAGTTGACGCGGAGCGACGTTCTGGTCGAAGAGGAGATTCACTCGGGCGGGATCGAAACGAGCCTGCGCTCACGCTCCGCTGCGAAAGCCAGCGCTGCCCGGATGTCTTCGAGTTCCAGGTCCGGGAAATCCGCCAGTATTTCCGCTTCTGTCATCCCGGACGCCAAGTACTCGAGGATATCGTACACCGTGATCCGGAGCCCGCGAATGCACGGCTTCCCGCCCCTCTTCTCCGGCTCCAGGGTGATGCGATCAGAATAGTTCATGCCCTAGAATACCCGTACGCCAGATCGGGGGTCAAATTTCCCCTCCGCTGGCATGGCTCCCTAGGACCGCCGTCGAGCCTAGGGGCTCTTCCTCGGCTCTGAGCCGGTCCAAGTAGTCGGCCCAAGCTTGCATTGGGATCCCTGACCACGTGGGCCAACCGGTGCTCGATGAAGTCGGGCCGAGAGCCCAACATCTCGTCCAGAACGGTGCGTGCCACAGCACGGAAGCCATACAGGGTCATTCGTTCCGGGGGGATGTACAGAGCCCGGCAGTCCCCTCGCAAGGTGGAGTCGTTCATCGGCCGCACACGGTGCGGATAGCGTACATTCGGGAAGACGTAGCGGATGCCCAGGCAGCAAGCGAGCAAACGGCCGCCAGCGCGGCAGGAGTTGACGCTCGACAACCGCCACCTGTCTAGGGGCGTCCTCGGCCGCCCCATAGATTCCCGTTCAGGAAGAGGGATTTAATGAGGGAATTCGGTGGGACTGGTCAGTAATAAAGCCTTATATGACAATAAGTTACAATTGAATTAGCGCGTCTTCCGCCTACGCGGCCGGGTCGGTCAGCGCCGCACGGGCAGCACTGACCGGGACGGGAGCGACCCCCCAGTCCAAGGGCCTGGTACGGGTTCGGGGGCAGGTGTGTTTGCGCACCTGCCCCCGCCCTCCTGGGGTCGCTCCCGAGCCATCGATCCTTCCAGGAAGGGTGTTGGACCGATGAGGCCGGCTACGCTCGCCATCATCGGCACCGCTCTGGGAGCGGCCGCCGGCCACGCTTTCCGGGCGCCGTTCCCCGGCATGGGCGGCAGCCCGGTTCTGGACCTCATCGCCTACCACGATCCGGGCCTTCACACCGTGATCCGCGTCTGGTACTACGCGGCCCCGGCCGTCGCCGTCGTCCTTGCCGGGAGCGTGTGCCTCTCGGTGTGGCGAGTATGGCTCCAGCCGCGTGCAAGACGCCGCGGCCGGGGCAGGCTCCCCGCCTGGCCCGCCTCGCCGAACGATGCCGCGCCCTCGCTCGTGATCGGCGAGCTGCACCATCCCGTCGTCCCGCGAGAGAGCGAGCGGCCCTCCTGGCTCGTCGTTCCCGAGACGGGGCTCTACACCGGCGTGCTCATCGTCGGCGCCGTCGGCACCGGCAAGACCTCGGCCTGCATGTATCCGTTCGCCCAGCAGCTCCTCTCCTGGCAGGCCGACCGGCCCGGGCGCCGGGCCAGTGCCCTTGTGCTCGAGGTCAAGGGCGACTTCTGCTACAGCGTGCGCCGCATCCTCGACGACGCCGGGCGCGGCGGCGACTACCTCGAGATCGGGCTCGACGGCTCGTTGCAGTGGAACCCACTCGACGATCCGCTGCTCGACTCCTACTCGCTCGCCTACGGCGTCGCCTCCCTCATCAACCAGCTCTTCGGCAAGAGCCGAGAACCGTTCTGGCAGCAAGCCTATACGAATCTCGTGCGCTGGATCATCGAACTGTACCGGCTCTTGCCGGGGGGCTGGGTCACGCTGCAGGACATCTACCGCTGCACGGTGGATGCGGAACTGTTCGGCCGGAAGATCGGCGAGGCCCGCGAGCTGGCCGACCGGCTCTGCCCGGTGCGGGCCGTCATCGCGACCAAGGATCTCGCCGCTCACAAGGAACCCCTCGGGGAATGGGGCTGGGAGCCGGTGCCCGGCACGGACAAGGCGGCTTGCCAGCTCGACCCCGCACTCCGGGACCGGCTCAAGGAACTCAAGGTCGCATACGCGACGGAGGAGAGCGGGGGCGGAGCGGGGAGCGAGTTCCGTGAGCAGGTCGAGGCCATCGAGCGGTGGTATCTGCATGACTGGACGGCGCTCGACGCCAAGCTCCGCACGTCGATCGTCGAGGGCATCAGCGTGTTCCTCTCGCTCTTCGACCAGCCGCAGGTCGCCGGCGTGTTCTGCCCGCCGCCACCGGACCCGGATGAGTCCACACATATATATAGTGACTGCACCGGACGAGGACGCCGAGGCCGTCCGGCCCGTGCCGGGCCTCCGGCGCCGGCTGCCGCCGCTCAGCGAGCTGATCGAGGGCGGCAAGGTCCTCGCGCTCAACATGCCCGCGGGCGCGAACCCCGCGCTCGCCCGCGCCATCGGCGTGCTCTTGAAGAACGCCTGGATGCAGGCGCTGCTCCGGCGGCCCGCCGAGGCCGCCCGCCGGCCCGGACGCTACCTCCGGCCCGCCGTGTTCATCTGCGACGAGTACCAGGCGTTCGCGACCGTCGGCCAGGACGATCCCTCGGGCGACGAGAAGGCGTTCGCGCTGACGCGGCAGTGCCGCTGCGTCCCGATCGTCGCCACGCAGTCGATCTCCTCGCTCCGCTCCGTGCTGCCCGGAGGCGAGGCCTGGCGCACGCTCCTCCAGACGCTCCGCACCCGGATCTTCCTGTCCTTGAGCGACGAGTCGTCGGCGCGGATCGCGTCCGAGATGTGCGGCAGCGTCATGAAGACGCAGCCCTCCTACACGTTCACCGAGACCACGGGCAGGCCCGAGTTCTCGCTCTTGTCCGGGCGCGCCGGCGGGGGCCGCGGCACGATCGGCGCGAGCAAGTCGTTCCGGCAGCAGAGGGAGCCCGTGTTCACGCCGCGCGAGTTCGCGCTGTTGGCCAACTACCAGGCGATCTGTCTGCCCTACGACGGCACGAAGTCGCTCCCTGCCCGGCGCGTCTACCTGAAACCCCACTACCTGCCGAGGGACGTGGGCTACTGGCGGCTCCGCGAGGAGGGACGGATATGAAGCGCGCAAGCGGAATCGGCCACCTGAAGCCGTTCCTTCCGGGCCTGGAGACGCTCCTCGAGGACCCGGAGGTCTCCGAGATCATGATCAACGGACCCGGCAACGTCTGGATCGAGCGAGGCGGCCGGCTCGAGCCCCACGAGGCGCCGGGACTCACCGCCGCCTGGCTCCACCGCGCCGCGATCCACATCGCCCGGCCGCTCGGCCTCGATCCCGCCGCCAGACCCATCCTCGATGCCCGTCTCGAGGACGGCTCGAGGGTCGCCATCTGCACGCCGCCCGCGAGTCCCGAGGTCGCCATCACCATACGCCGGTTCGGGGGCCGCGCGTTCTCGGCTCAGGACCTGGTGCGCATGGGCTCGCTGCCGGAGACGGTCCTCGGGGCCGCCCGGTCGGCCCTCTTGGCCCGCAGGAACATCCTGGTCTCCGGAGGCACGGGCTCGGGCAAGACGACGCTCCTCAACGCGCTGATCGAGTTGCTGCCCGAAGACGAGCGGATCGTCGCCATCGAGGACACGCTCGAACTCAGGATCGACCGCGCCAACTGCCTCCGCTTCGAGGCCGGGGCTGTCGGCACCGAGACCCCCGTCTCGATCCGCGACCTGGTGCGGCACGCGCTCCGCCACCGGCCCGACCACATCGTCGTCGGCGAGGTCAGGGGCGGCGAGGCCGCCGATCTGCTCCAGGCGCTCAACACCGGCCACGGCGGCTCGCTGACCACCATCCACGCGAACAACGCCCGCTCCGCGCTCTCGCGCCTGGCGAGCTGCGCCATGCAGGCCGAAGGCGCGCTTCCCTGGGAGGTCACCTGCCGGGGCGTCGTCGACGGGATCGCACTTGTGCTGCACACGGCCCGGCAACGGGGCAGGCGGTTCGTCGAGGAGGCGCTCGAAGTGCGCGGCTACGACGCGGCCAAGGGCCGCTGGATCGCCGAACCGATCTGGAGCGGGGCCGACGAAGCCCCGCAAGAACAGCACCCACACACCAAGGAGGTGAACCCATGAAAGGCGACGAGAACATCGTTCGCGTCGAGACGCTCGATGACTTCGACCGCGAACTCGCGCGCGACGGAGGCGAGGCCCTCGAGGTGCCGGCCTCGCTGGCCGAAGAGTACGGCCTCTTCTCCGAGGACGTGGGCAGCGAGGACGAGATCCGCGACGCCGGAGAGGATCCGCACGGCCCCGAGGAGGAAGACCGATGAAACACGACGAATACCACCGCCAGTTCGCCGACGCCATCATCGAGCAGATCCGCCAGGGCACCGCGCTCTGGCAGAAGCCCTGGGGGCCGGGCGAGCGCGTGCTCCCCGCCAACGTCGATACCGGACGCTCCTACAGGGGCGGGAACAGCCTGCATCTCGCCGCCGTGGCCCAGGAGCGCGGCTACGGCGACGTGCGCTGGGGCACCTACCGCCAGATCCAAGCCCGGGACGGACAGGTGCGCAAGGGCGAGCAGGGCACTCGCATCCTCTCGTTCCAGGACCACCGGAAGATCGCCGTCAACGACGAGCGCGGACGGCCCAAGAGGGACAACGAAGGCAAGCGCGTTTACCGCCACGAGCGCCTCCAGGCGCCCGTCGTCCGCCAGTACACCGTGTTCAACGCCGAGCAGGCCGACGGGCTGCCCGGCCCGGCCAGCGCCCACTGCCGAGCCGCTCTGGAAGGTGCACCAGCAGGCCGAACGCGTCCTCGAGGACAGCGGGGTCCCCGTCCGTCACGTGGCGGGGGACCGCGCGTTCTACAACGCTGAACAACGACGAGATCGTGCTCCCCGAGCGTGGACAGTTCCCCTCGGCCAACCACTACTACCAGACGGCGCTACACGAGCTGGGGCACAGCACCGGCCACCCGGAGCGCATGAACCGCGAGACGCTCACCCAAGGGATCTCTGAAGGGTTCGGGTCGCCGGCCTATGCGAAGGAGGAGCTCCGCGCCGAAATCAGTGCCATGATGACGGGCGAGCGCGTGGGCGTCGGCCACGACCCGAGCCGGGGCGCCGCGTACGTCGAGGGCTGGATCGCCGCACTCGAGGAGGACCCCCGCGAGATCCGCCGCGCCGCCGCCGACTCGCAGAAGATCTCCGACTTCGTGCTCTCGCGGCACCGCGAGCGCGAGGCCGTGCGCGAACCCGCGGCCGTGGCCGCGACCCGCGCGCCCGCGCCGGGGCGGATCGTCCATCCCGTGCCGCCGCTCCCCGTGCCGCAGCGGACCTTCGGGCCGCGCCGCTGACGGTCGGTGAGGAGCCAGGAGATGTTCGACCGCACGGTCGAACCGGACCCGCGGACCGCCGCGCCACAAAGCCGCAATCGCTACCGCATGCGGGACGGCCACCGCCGAGAATACGCCGCGAGCAGGGACCGCGGGTCCATCTCCTTCCCCGAACGGTGCGCGCGCGGGCTCGCCGACATCGGCGTCTACGGCGCCGTCTCGTACCGCGATCTGGCCGAGGCCCGCTTCGGCGGACACCCCTACACCACCCGGCGGGCCGTGAACGCCTGGGTACGCGACGGGCTCGTCACCGAGACCACGGCCACCGGACCCGGGGGCAACCCGTTCAAGGTCCTGACGCTCACCCGCAGCGGCGTGGCCGAGGCCCGGAAGCGGGCCGCCGAACGGGGAATGGATCCCGGACAGGAAATCCGGTTCGCACGCACCCGGCCTGCGCAAGCCGCGCACGACACCGCCGTCTACCGCGCCTGCATGAAGGAGAAGCAGCGCCTGCTCGACCGGGGCGCCACCGTGCGGCGCATCCGGCTCGACACCGAACTCAAGAGCGCCGTCGCGCGCGGGAGCGAGGCGGCGCGGCTGAAGGACGGCAAGCGGGCCGCCGATGCCGAACGGCACCGCACCGCCGGCGAACTCGGACTCCCCCTCGACGACGAAGGGCACGTGCTCTACCCGGACGCCCAGATCGAGTACACCGACTCTGAGGGGCGAGCTGGACGCGTCAACATCGAGGTCGCGTCCGGCAACTACCGCGAAGGGGCCATCAAGGCGAAAGCGGCGGCCGGGTTCGCGCTCCACGCCAACGGACCGGCGGCGGCGCGGCTGCTGCGCACGCTCGGCCTGGGCGGCGGCGACGACCGCTCCTCGCTGCGGGGACCCGCCGACCGCGATCCGGCCGCAGTCGAACTCTGACTACGGGAGAAGCCCGCCATGCAACCCTGGAAAATCAGCGCCGGACTCACCGCCGCCATCGCCGGTTCGGCCGTGCTGCTCGCCGGGCCGCGCCTCGAATACCTCGCGCCGTATTGGCCGCTCCTCCTCGCCGAACACGGCGTCTTGCTCGCCCTGCACCTGGCGCTCGCACTCGCAGCCGTTGCGGCCGCCATCTACGCCGTCGCACGCGCCGCCGGACTCGCCGACCTCGGCCGGCGCGTCGATCTCGCCGAGCGCTCCGTTCGGCGCGGCGAGGGGGACCCGGCCCTCACCGACGCGCTCCGCAGAGACGCCGAGGGCGACTGGGAATGAAAGCGGAGACCGGGCGGGCGGCGGGCCGACGAGATCGACCCAAACGTGCGCGCACACCTCGCGGCGCGTCCGTCGAGACCCTGCCAGTCACCTGGCGGACGCAGGCCAAGGCGCTCCGCCGGTACGGGGGCGAGACTCCGGCCGTCGCGCTCGAAAGCTGCGCGGCCGAGCTCGAGGCCACGCTCCGGGAGAGGGACGAGACCACCCTCTCGCTGACGGAGGCAGCCAGGGAGAGCGGCTACTCCGCTGACCATCTCGGCCGCCTCGTGCGCGACGGCAAGATCCCCAACACCGGAAGACCCGGCGCGCCCAGGATCGCCCGCTCGCACCTGCCACGGAAGACCCAGGCGCCAGCCACACCGCTACTGGTGGAAAAGCATCGCCGAGGCGAAGTTTCCAACGCGCAGATCGTGCAGTCCATCATCGAGAGAGGAATCGAATGATGGCACGCACGAAACCTATCCGGCGCTCCTACGGCGCCGGCGAATGGGGCCGGAACCGGGTACGGGTCTTTCCCGATCCCAAGACCGGCCTGTTCCAGATCGAGTGGCGCGACAACGGGCGCAGGCTCACAAGGTCGCTGAAGCACCGCGACTGGAGACGGGCGAAGAGGCAGGCGGACGAGTTCGCCGCTGGCTACCTCGGGCCGGAGATCGAGGGCAAGGCGGAAGCCGAGTCCGAGCCGCTCACCCTGGAGACGCTTTTTGACATCTACGGTGAAGAGGTGACGCCCACCAAGCGTGGGCAGTCGCGGCTGCACGACAGGGCCGCGATGAGGATGTTCCTCGGGTGCTTCGGCAGGGACCGGAAGCCCGCAACGCTCTCCCAGCGCGACTGGGACCGGTTCATCCGGGAGCGCCGGGCGGGCAGGGTTGGCCCGAGCGGCAAACCCGTGTCCGACCGGATGATCGAACGGGACCTGAAGTTCCTGCTCGCGGTCCTCAACTGGGCCGTGAAGTCGAGGGACGAGCGGGGCGAACTGCTCCTCGGCTCGAACCCGCTCAAGGGCCTGAAGACGCCCACGGAGAAGAACCCGACACGGGTGATGCTTACCGAGGAAGAATACCGGGCACTACTCCACGTGTCTCTGGAGATGGACTGGCGCTTTCACGTTGCTCTGGTCCTCGCACACGAGACAGGACACCGCATCGGCGCCATCCGTCAGCTTCAATGGTCGGACATCGACCTTGAATGCGGAGTGGTGCGGTGGCGCGCAGAGCACGACAAGTCGGGCTACGAGCACCGGACGCCGGTCACCGCCGAGGCGCTCGCCGCCTTGGAGGACGCGCGAAAGAGGAATCCCGGTATCGGGGACGCGCCCGTGCTGCCCTCGCCTTGGGATCGCTCGAGGTGCGTGAGCTGTTCCTGGCCGCAGCGCTGGTGGGAGAAGGCCGTAGCGCTCGCAGGGCTGGAATCCAAGCGTGGGCGCGGCTGGCACTCCCTAAGGCGGAAGTTCGCCTCCGACCTCATGGACCAGCCGCTCAAAGTGCTCTGCGAACTCGGCGGTTGGAAGGAGGCCAAGACGGTGCTGCACTGCTACCAGCGGGCCGATGAGGCACAGCTCAGGAAGGCTCTGGAGAGCCGTCGCAGAGTTCGCGCCTGAGACCAATCAGCGGGAATCAATCGGCGGGAATCCGGCCAGCGAAGCCCGTAAGTTCAATTACCCCAAGCAGATGTGAACCTGTCGGCTTCTGCCCACTCGGCGCAGCTCGGTCAGGCGCCGACCTTCCAGCTCCGAGACCCTCGGATCGAAGGTCCTAAGCAGCGACGGTGTACGAATGCGCACGGCCTCGATGACCTGCCCGAGAATACGTTGCTCGAGCGCACGAATGTACGCGGTGATCTCCGGTAGTTCCGGCACGGGCTCTCTACCTGGGCATAAGGACCGGACGCAGCAGTGGCGTGTCGCCCAGGACGGTCACTAAAGTCCATCGTGCACCTCCTGAGCCAGGTTCGGATATAGAACTCGAGCTCCTAGGCGGCAACAATGGGTCCCGCGCTTTCCGTGCCACTTCCCCCTCGCAAGGTTAGTTTGTCTGCTAGCCTGGGATGAACCATCAGGAGATGACGGGATGACGATGACAAGAATGACGAGCAAAATGTTGGTGTTGGGGTGGGCACTGGCATCAACGGCCCTGCTGTTTGCGCCGCCGATCGGCGCGGTGGCACAGGACGTGGCCGGGGACGAGGACGAGGAGGTCCAGGAGGAGAACTCCTTCGAGGACTTCGAGAAGCTCGTGGAGGGCGCGGAGGTCTCGCCCGGCTTTTTCGACCTCTACATGAAGGAAGGCCGTCTCTATCTCGCCGTCCCCGCGGATCGATTGGGGCAGGAGTTCCTGATGGACATGCGGGTGGCGCGGGGTATCGGTGCGCTGGGGCTGTTTGGAGGTACGACGCTGAGTACGTTCGAGATGGATCTGATGGCGCTGGAGAAACATGGGGAGAACGTTCTACTTGTCCAACGACCGCACCGCTTCGGTGCCGCGTCGGACGATCGGGCCGCGGCCGCTGTCGACGTCAGCGTCGGGTCCTCCGTCGTCGAGCGCGCCGACGTCGAGGCGATACGCCCGGACTCCGCTCTCGTACTCGATGTGACGAGTTGGTTCCTCTCCGATCTCTCGGGGGTGGGCCGGTTGACCCGACAGGCCGCACGGGGGTCCAACGGGCAATCCGGCAGCACGAGCTTGGACCGAAGTCGGAGCTACATCGACGGGGTATCCAGCTTTCCCGAAAACACGAACATAAGGGCCATGTTGACGTTTCGTTCGGGGCAGCCGGGCAGGGTCCCGTCGGTCGCGGATGGGCGATACATCCCGGTTACGATTCACTATACGCTGGCCCAACTTCCCGAGCGGCCGATGAAGCGGCGGATTGCCGATGACCGGGTCGGTAATTTCATGACGGTTCACAAGGACTTCAGCGCGGAGGATTCGACTTTCTTTCGGCGGTATGTGAACCGATGGCGGCTGGAGCCCGCCGAACGCGTCGGAGATCGGTGGCGCCCCGTCGAGCCCATTACGTACTACGTCGATCGTACCGTCCCCGACGAATACAGGGGCTGGTTCAAGGAAGCCGTGGAAAACTGGAATACGGCGTTCGAGGAGGCCGGGTGGGTGGACGCGATTCGTGCACTCGACTTACCGGAGGATGCGGACCCGAATGATATCCGGTACTCCGTACTCCGTTGGAACACGTCCGACGACCCCAACTACACTGCGATGGGCCCGTCCAAGGTCGACCCACGCACAGGCGAGATTCTCGACGCGGATATTTTGTTCGAAGCGAACGGCTTCAGGGGTTTCCGTAACACGTGGCGGAACATTGTGAATCCCGTGACCGCCGCGGAGGCCTTCGAGATGGCGCTCGGCGTGGGAGAGTTCGTGGCTCCCGATCCGAACCTCCCGGGTGTGGAGCTTCCTGGATTCGGGTCGGCGCTGGAGGCCCAGGGTGCACTGGCAGGATTGGTTCTCGCGGCACGGGGTGAGTTGGACCCCGGTGACCCGTTACCGAACGAACTTCTTCGGCAGTACACAATTTGGCTCGTAATGCATGAAGTCGGACACACGCTCGGTCTGCGACACAACTTCCGTTCCTCGGCGAGCACTCCGATGGATCGACTGCACAACACCGAGTTCACCAGAAGAAATGGCGTATACAGTTCGGTGATGGAATATCCGACGGTCAACCTGGCCCCGCCCGGGGAGCGGAACGGCGACTACTATACGTACGATGCGGGGTCGTATGATCGGTGGGCAATTTCGTATGCGTACACCCAGAGCCAAGACGATGCCAACGACATCGCGCGCAAGGTCTCCGACCTCGGGCATATGTATGGCACGGACTCAGACGCCGGCGCGGCGTTGGATCCAACCATCACCAGATATGACCTGGGCGGGGACCCTCTTGAATGGGGTGCAGAGCGTTCCGCACTGATTCGTGACCTACTGCCGAAGATTCCGGGTTACGTACTCCAGGACAACTCCCCGTTCGTCGAGGTCACCAACGCGTACAACCAACTCATGAACGAGTATGCTCGGGCGGTCGCCCCCGCGGTGAAATACATCGGTGGTCAGTATATGAATCGCGATCATGTAGGAGATGGACGTGATCCGTTTGTGAACATACCCAAGGCCAAGCAGTTGGAAGCGCTCGAGTTACTGGTCGATCGTATTTTCGCGGAGGGCGCGCTTGCGCTGTCCCCTGCGGTGCTCCAGAGCTTCGGCGCCAACGGGTTCGAGCACTGGGGCAGCACCCGCACGATCAGCGGTCGGTACGACTATCCCTTCCACGCTCGGACCCTCGAACTTCAGACGTCGGTTCTAGACCAGATTCTCAACGCTTCGCGGCTTGCACGTATTCGGGACGGTGAGACCAAGTTCGGGGCCGGGCAGGTCGCCACGATTCCAGAAATAATAGCCTCTTTGACCACGGCCATTTGGAGCGAATTGGGGCTCGGGACGATCAGCGCCGATCGCAGGGACCTTCAGCGGACCTACTTGGACGCCATGGCGCGCCTGGTTGTGAATCCAAGGAACGGAACACCGGCCGATGCTCGTGCAGTCGCACGCTGGGAACTGGACCAACTCCGCGATCGGATCGATTCGGCTCAGTCGGGAGCTTTGGATACATATACGCAGGCGCACCTCTTCGAGGCGCTGGCGCGCATCGACAAAACGCTCGAGGCAGGGCTGGAAGCCGAAGGTAACTGAATGGGTGAGGGAGGCCGCTCAGCAGCCTCCCTCGCGTTCTCGCCGGGATGCGGGGCCGTCACACCTCCAAGGACAGCTGGATCACGTCCCCTGGCCGTCGAAACGCCGCCGTAGAGAGCTCCTCTGGCGGACCGTCCAGGCCTGCCCGCCTCCTCGCCACGTGAAAGAGCTGCATGACCTGTTTGGCCATGGGTCCCTGGCCCTTCATGCGCGACACGAGTTCCGGATCGTTCAGCCGACCGCCTCGCATCGCCAAGATCCGGCTCACGATCTTCTCCTTGCGGTCAGGAACGTGCCGCTCGAGCCAATCCAGGAACAGATCCTTCACGCCGTAGGGGAGGCGTAGCGGAACGCAACTCGCTTCCGTGGCACCTCTCTCCGCAGCGGCCCTGAGGATCGACGGAATCTCATGGTCGTTGAGCCCGGGGATCAGAGGCGCCAGGAAGACCGCGACCGGCACGCCGGCCCGGGTTAGCTGCTCGATCGCCTCGAGCCTTCGCTCCGGACTCGAGGTGCGCGGCTCCATGGCCCTTTGGAGGGCCGGATCCAGAGTGGTCACGGAGACGGCAACCTTCGCCGCTTGGTGAGAAGCGAGCTCCGTGAGGAGGTCGACGTCTCGCGTCACGAGAAAATTCTTCGTGATCACCATCACGGGGTTCCTGAACTCCGCAAGCACTTCCAGACATCCTCGCGTGATTCTAGCGGTGCGCTCGACAGGCTGGTATGGGTCCGTGACCCCAGAGAGCGCCAACAGTTGGGGTCGCCACCGAGGGGAGGACAGCTCGTTTCGGAGGAGCTCAGGCGCGTTCTGCTTGATGAAGATCTTCGACTCGAAGTCGAGACCGGCGGACAGACCGAGGTACTCGTGGGTCGGACGGGCGTAACAATAGGCACAGCCGTGCTCGCAGCCCCGGTACGGGTTTATGCTCACGTCGAATCCGACGTCGGGACTCGTGTTGCGGGCCACGATTGATCGCGTGGAGTCTTTATAGAACTGGGTTCGCGGGGCAGGGTCCTCTACCACCGTAGCTGGGTCGGGCTCTAGCCTGAGGCGTTCGAAGCGGTTGGATGGATTGGGCGTCACCCCGCGCCCGCGAAGCGTCGGAAGTTCTGTCATAGCGTCGCGTCCTGTTTTCGGTATTTGTTCGGTATATGATACTTGGTGGCACGCGGAGGCGAAAGAGACCATCTTCCGGCGATGAGACCGACCAAGGCCCAGATTTTGGCGCTGAGGCGTAGGGATCCCGTCCTCGGGGCCGCCATCCCACGGCTACCACCCTTCCCGGAAATTCCGGTGAAGAACTTTCGCGGTCCGCACTTTCACGCGCTGGCTCGATCGATCATCTACCAACAGTTGGCCACGCGGGCGGCGGCGACCATCTACGGCCGGGTGCGAAAGCTGAGTTCAGGGCCCCGTTTTCCGACTCCCGAGCAGATGTTGGCGTTCTCCGATGAGCGGCTCCGAGGCGCCGGATTGTCCGGAAATAAGACCAAGGCTCTTCGGGATCTCGCCGCGAAGGTCGTGAGCGGCGAACTGCGTCTCCGGGGCATCGGCCGGCAAGACGACGAAGAGATCATCCGGCGGCTCACCACCGTCTGGGGTATCGGTGAGTGGACAGCCCAGATGTTCCTCATCTTCAAACTCGGACGGCTGGACGTCATGCCCGCCGGTGACCTCGGCGTGCAGGAAGGCCTGCGGGTCCTGGATGGACTCGATGAACGCCCCTCCGCAGCAACGCTGCTCGGTCGGGCCGAGGTTTGGCATCCGCTCTGCAGCGTCGCCGCGTGGTTCCTGTGGAGGCTTACGGACACCCCATGAGGGTCATTCGAAGGCTGGATTTCTCGGTCGTCGGAGGCGTGAGCGCTAGCCTGAAAGCTGTTGATGACACTCGGGCGGCTGAATCACGTAGTACAGGGAGGGAAGGTATGTGATGCCATCCGAACAGGAGAGTCTCGATGGCCAAGAGCAGGAGAGGACGCGCACCGCGGGTCAAGAAACCGTCGCTCAAGCTTCCGCAATGGCCGAGCACGCCGGGTGCGCCCAAGCCACCCAAGACACCGCCGCCACCGCGACCGACCGCCCCAGTGGGGTCGGTGCCGGGCCCTGACTTCAAAAAGGTGATGAAGAAGCTCAGGAAAAAGCGCTAGCGCTTTCTGGGGTTACGAAGAAAGCGGAATCAACCGGGGGTGGCGAGCGAGGCCTTCAATGCCTCGTCGATCAGGAAGAGATCGGTCAGAAGTGCCCGGAAGTGGATCGAAGCGTTCAAGTTGTCGATCAACTGTGAACTGATCGACGACTGGGCCATGACGAGCCTGAGGGCAGCCCGTGTGTTACCGGCATCTCGCTGGAGAACCTGGTCCATGGCGGCCACGGCTTCCGCGTCCTGCCCTTCGGCAGCGTCGCCGATCCCACCTTCGAAGGCGGCGAGGGCCTGGTCGGCCCGGCTCAGATAGTTGGTCAACTCACCACTGATGCCGGTGCCGGATCCAGACACTCCTTGAGCCGCATACGCGAGGAAAAACTCGTAAGTCTCCTCGATCGTGTCGATATGTTCCTTCAACTCGTCGGACGTCACCTCAGTCCAGACCTCCGACCTCTGAAGCCCGCTCATCATCCCCACCGGGCGCGTCACCATCGTCGGTCGCTTCTTCACCACCGCCACCGCCGCCAAATCCGCCTTCGTCCAATCCACCGCCCTCGTCCGCCTCACCAGCAACGGCCGGGGCGCCTACGCCAGCCGGCACAAGCTCTTCCTGAGGCTCAGCGCCGGAGACGGGCCAACGACCCGGATCGAAGGTCTCGACGTACTTTTCTCGACTGATGAACCCGTAGATCATCGACTTCGTGATCCACCACTTGTCCGGCCGTATCGCGAAGTAAATGTGCGTGATGATCATACCGAAGAGTATCACGCCTGAGATACCGTGAATCACGTACACAACACCCCAGGAATTGTCGGTGATATTCAACACATACGGGTTCGCCGCCCCGAGCCACGTGTCGAGGCGGAGCATCATAAAGATGCCTGTGACGATGGCGACCAGACCCGACACAGCCGCACCATGGTGGAACATCTTATGATCGATCGGATACTTCGCGGCCTTGGGTACCTCAGTCCCGTTTCTCCCCACCATATGACTCAACTCGGCCATTCCGGCCTTGATGTCGGCCCCGCTCACCCACATCGCCCAGAAATCTTGCCAGAACGTCGCATGAATGATGTGGTAGACGATCGTCGCCGTCAGGACCAAGCCGGCGATCCAGTGGATGGTGACCCACGCGAACTGGATCCCCATGATCGGGAGAAACGCCGTGACCAGCAGCACGAGCATCGCCGCTGACATGCCCCAGTGGAATACACGTTCCGACATGGCATGCCGAAGAACCTGGGCGGGGAGCCCAGCGACGTTGGACCCTTCACCCGTGCCCGCTGACTCGGCGGGCGCGAGCCATTTCGCCCACACGGCATGGGCGACGGTGAAAGCTAAGCCCGCGATCACTGCAGCCCACATGAGGTCCCAGGAGATTCCAATCAGAACCTCCTGGCCCCATGGGTTTGCCGCACTTCTCCAGAGTTCCACGCTAGGCCCCTGTTCCGCGGACGGCCCGACGGACCAGGTTCTTCATCAGGGGCACTTTGAACTCGTTGTGCCGTAGTGGCTGCGCTCCCTGAACCGCGACCTCACCGGCCTGAATCCCCAACTGGTCGGAAGGAGCCTGGCCACGGACGATCCCTTCGGAGTCTGCAAGGCGCATCGGGTACGGAGCGGCGCCGTTGGCCGCGAGCCGTACCTCTTCGATCACACCACCGTTGATGCGCATCGCCGATGCCACGGTCATGAGTGCGAAGTCCCAGGCTTTCCGGTCTTCGACCTTCTCATAATAGAAGGTGGCTCCTGCCCATGTGGACGGGAGGCGGATGGCCGTCAGTAGTTCACCGGGCTCCAAAATAGTCATGCGCTCGATATCTACGCTGGGCCGCATGAAGAAGTCCTCGGCATCGACGACACGTTCACCTCCGGATCCCTGGATCACGAACTGCGCATCGAGCGCGATGAGCGCCGGCGCCGAATCGGAGGGGCTGACCGCCACACAACGGCTCGAGCCGATAATGCAATGCTCTCGGTTCATCGCCGTGGGCGCCGAGGCGTAGCAGGTGTTCCCGCCGGCCCTATAGCAGGGCCACCCACCGCGGTAGTACCAGCAACGCGTGTCCTGCGACAAATTGCCCGCGATCGTACCCCGATTCCGAATCTGCGGCGTCGCGATCTGGGCTGCAGCGTCCGTGAGAACACTGTAATTCGCCAGCAGCTCGGGGTTCGTGGCAATTTCGGTGAGCGTGGTCATCGCACCGATTTCCACTCCATCGGCCGTGCTACGCACACCTTTGAGCTCATCCACGTTGACGAGGTCGACAACGGCCGTGGGCCGCTTGATCCGTTCCTTCCACCAGTCGAAGCTGTCCATCCCGCCGGCCAGCACCCAACCCTCCTCACCGTATCGAACCAACAGTTCGATCGCATCGTCGGCGCTCGTCGGCTGGAAGAGCTCGAACGCCGGGATCATATCTCTGATGACCGCCATCTTCGCTATCTCCCTTTAGACGTGAAGGTCGAGGGGGCCGTACGCAGGTTCGAGGCCCTCAATTTCTGCAAGCAGGACGTCCGGTGTCAGCGGTGTCCGGCACAAACACGTTCCTTCCAAGGCATCGGCGATCGCCGACGTAAGCGCCGCTGAACCGGCTCCCACACAAGGTTCTCCGATCCCTTTGGCGCCGACCGGAGTCTGTGGGTCCGGGATCTCCACCGCCGCCCACTGCACGTCGATCGGAACGTCTAGCATTCCCGGCGGTCGAGCCGTGTAGAGGCGCTTGGCGAACGATACGCCCCACACCGGGTCGAAGACCCACTTCTGGCTCATCGCGATCCCCATTCCCTGAAAGGAGCCGCCGAAGATCTGGCCCCCGAGACCCCTCGGATGGACCACCACACCGCAGTCTGTGGTCGCCGTGAAGTGTATCACATCGACCTTGCCCGTCTCGACATCCAGCTCCACCTCGGCAAAGCCCACCACCCACGATTGGAGTCCTCCCGTACCGCCGAAGTTGTCCCGCGCCGCCGCCACCAGGCCCTGACCGGCCAACCCGGTAACGGACGCCTTGGTCATGTCATTGAGGTCGTCGTTGAACTCCTCGCCACTGTAACGTCCGCTGAGCGCAATCGCCCGGGTCGCTGCACGGCCGAGTGTCATTCCCTGCGAGGGATTGGAGCGACGATAGACACGTCCGTCGGACGTTTCATAGTCCTCGGGCCGCCCACCGAGATCCCTCGCGGCGATCTCCTGCAGCTTCTGCTTGGCGTCCAACCCGGCCGCGTGGTTCGCCCTCGTGTGGGCATGGGTCGATTGGCTACCGGCCTGGACTGAACTCCAGGGCAAGTGGCGACTCGTGTCGCCCCAGACCACCTCGACATCATCCCATTCGACGCCCAGGACGTCCGCCGCCGCGCGAGCGGTGTCGAAATTCGAATTAGTACCCAGATTTCCGAGGCCCTGATGGATCTGGACCTTGCCGTCGGGCCGGATCACCAAGAGGCCGTCGAACCCGCGGCTTCCCGCCGTGTAGGGGCTGACTCCGACACCGATACCGGTCCTTTTCGTGCCGTTCAGCTGCCCACTGCGGGCGATTCTCTCTTCCCATTCGAACAGCTCGCGCCCCAAATCGATCGCTTCCCGAACGTTGACACTGGTGAGTGTTCTCCCATTCGGTCCGTATTCAACGTCGGCCTCCGGGGCGTTGAGCCTCCGAAGCGCGAGACGATCGACACCGAGCTCTCTGGCTGCCTTGTCCATCAGCGGCTCGAGCATCCCGATGATCTGGGCACCGCCCGGGCCTCGCTGGGCCGCCTTGGGCGGTGTGTTCGTAAACACCCCCACGCCGCGGAATCGCATGTTGAGCGGCGTATACGTGAGGGAAGCGGCATTAGCCGACGCGCCTTGGTCGCCCCCAGCGAACGGGCCACCGTCTCCCAAGGCGGCAAAGTCGAGTGCGGTGATACGGCCGTCGGCCCGGAAGCCGATCCGGACTCGGGCCTGCATGCCGGGCCGGGCACGTCCGAGACTGTTCTCTTCGGCGCGCGTGATCCGGAGCATGACCGGACGGTTGATCTTACGGGAGAACAGCGCCGGCACCAGCTGGATCGGGCTGCCGGTGATCTTGCTCCCGAATCCCCCGCCGCAGTACTCGCCGATCATGATCACATCTTCAATGTCCAGGTCGAGTTGGCCGGCGACCGCTTGCCGGGTCCGTACCAGGCTCTGCGTGGACGTGTGGATGTAGAGCTTCCCGTTCTGCCAGTACGACATCGAAGAGCGCGGCTCCATCGGGTGATGCGTAACCGACTGGTGAACGATGGTCTCGTCGAGAATCAGGTCCGCTTCGGCCAAGCCCGCTTCAACGTCCCCGACCTCCCACCCCTGCGACCACTTCTGCACAACCACCTCACCGTCCGCATCCAGCACCTCGTCGGGCATCGGCATGCTGCCCTCCGGGGCGTTGGCGAAATCCTCTTCTGTCCACTTAAGCGAGACATAATCTCGGCCGAGCCTAGTGTTTCCTTCGAGCCGTGCGTCCGGGCTGCCGGGCCGCATGCTGTCCAAGGGGTCCAGCGCGAAGGGCAGGGGCTCGAAGTCGACCCTGACTAGGTCGATCGCATCCGCGGCGATGGTCTCGGTTTCCGCCGCTATCGCGAGGATGGCCTCATTCTCGTAGTGCGGGTGGTTCGTGAGGCACTGCTCGCCAACTTCGGACTGAGGCACCTCATCGGCCGTGAGCATACCCACCACACCGTCCAAGGCGAGGGCCGCGCTCGCGTCGATGCGCAGGACGCGGCAATGTGGCATCGGGCTCAACAGCAACTTGGCGAACACCATACCGTCCGCCCTGAAGTCCTCTGCGTACTTCGCCCGCCCCGTGATCTTCGCTCGAAGATCGTCAGGAGCGATATCTTGTCCAATCAGTTTTTCAGCCATCATCGCCCCCTTATGCTTGCTGCCGCGAGTACTCGGCGGCACGCATGGCGGAAGTCAGGATCTTGTTGTAGTCGGCGCACCGGCACAGGTTGCCGGAGAGCGCTTGAGCAGCTTCTTCACGGGTCGGGTTCGGGTTGGCCTCGACCATCGCCACCATGCTCATGATGAAACCCGGGGCACAGAAGGCGCACTGGAAGCCGCCCTCGTCGAGCACCGCCTGCTGTACCGGATGTAACGTGCCGTCTGCAGCCTCGAGGCCTTCGATCGTCGTGATCTGTGCGCCACGAACCGTATGCGTGAGCACCGAACAGCCATAGCTGTTCACCCCGTCGATGAGTACGGTGCAAGCACCACACTCCGCACGGTCGCAGCCAAGCTTGGTGCCGGTAAGCCCCAGCTTATAGCGTAGCGTGAAGGCGAGCGTCTCTTGGGGCAATATGTCCACACGCCGCTGTTGCCCGTTGACGTTAAGCGTGATGAGCCGCTCGACTGACCCCTGAACCGCAAGAGCCCCGAGCAGGGGCTGCGGTCCTTTGAAGAGATAGCCCACCGAAGAGGTCGTAGCACCCGCTGCGATGACCCCCATGATGAACTTTCTTCGGGTAACCGTACGCTCCGGAGTGCCGATGATCTCGACGTCGCTCATGGAGCCTTACCTCCTTCGAATATCAATCCCGGGAAAACCTGACGGGCGGCCCTATCCGCCCAGCGAAGCATAATAAGCGACCATGTGCCGAAAGGCGAGCCCTATCGAGAATGATTCTTGAACCTCCGGGGAATGTGTTCTCGTACTACAAAACGGAGCCTCCTTACCACCTCTAGCCAACGGCGGGCGTCCAACAGTAGACTGACAGGTCGGTGGGCCCCACACGGATAGTGAACGTTATGCTTTCTTGGTTGGCCGTAGCCTTGGCCCTCTTAATTGGATGTGTCTCGATGCGTGCGTGGTGGGTCGAGCGAAGACAGCGCATCATCGCCGAGCGCCGCGTCGTCGAACGCCCGAACTCCTTTTATGCATCGAAGGCGGTGCACAACTAGGAGGACGAGGAATGGTGGCGCCGGATCGCGCTCGAGCGTCTCCACGAACTGAATCGGGAGTACGTAGAGCGGCTCCTTCGCCAGATCGACACTGCCGGCGTCGGCACCCTTACGAAAGACGAGCGAGCGTTCATGGAGCGTATGGCCAAGATCGACGCACCGCCGCGTCCGGGTGTCCGCCCGCCGACCGACCTTTGGCCCAGCCCCGCCTGATCGACTGGTGGCCGAGACACTTCTGGGACACCACAACTAGCCTCCGGACTACCAGACCTCCTCGTCCAGTGGTGCGGGCGGGACATCCTTGAGGGTGGTTTCCTCATTGAAAAGCGTGAAGCCCCGAGCCCGGTAGTTCTCAATCGCCTGGGGGCTATCGAGCGAGCACGTATGAAGCCAGACGCGCTGTGCTCCGGTGCGAAACGCCCGCTCCACGGTGTCAGACAAGAGAAGCCCGCCGATCCCCCTTCCTATGAATTGGCGGAGCAATCCAAAATAGACGATCTCAACGGATTCTTCAGGCTGACGCTCAAGCTCGACGTAGCCCGCGATCACCCCGTCCCAATAGGCGATCCATACCTCGACCTCCGGCCGTTCAAGGTGAGCCAACCAAGTCGAATACGGCCAGCTCAGCCGGTCCGTCCAGCGCCAAACACGTCCCACCGCGGTGTAAAGGAATCGCCCCAGTTCCGGACAAGCGATTCTGGCCTCCCGGATCTCGAGATCCGGGACTTCTGTTCCAGACGGCGTGAAGTCCTCGACGCTGCGAAGCTCCAGGTAATAAGTGGTGACTTGCGTTTCCACGGGTCAAACTCTCTTGTTGGCGGGCATGACAGAGGTGAGTATTCAGCCGTTTAGTGCTCTCGCCCATAGGATCTGTATCACTTGAAGTTCGGAAGACGAATCTCCTGGGCCCTCCCTGTGTTGGTAGTCGGCCTCTATTGGGGCCTTCTCGCCGCCTTTGCGGGTGAGATCACGGCCAACCCCCTGATGTATGGCGGCGCGATTCTCCTCCTCAGTCAGATCAAGCAACCTTTCCTTCCTTTAGGAGTTCGGCCTCTCGACTTCTTTCTGCCGATTCTCCTCACGGGAGTCCTTTACGACAGCCAGCGGTATTGGGGCGAGGCCGTTCCGCACATCGCTGGGCCGTACGAACTTGAAAAGCGGTTGTTCGGAGTCCCTTCGCCGAACGGCACCCTGACCTTAAACGAGTGGTTCGGTCTGCACCTCCACCCTGTCCTCGACTTCATTGCGGGGGGGGCTTATCTGACGTTTATCGGCGTCTTCATACTTCTGGCGGGATATTTCACGCGCCGGATCTATTTCGATATCAACTCCGAGTCGACGCCTTCCCACACGCGGTGGTCGGCGCGCGCCGTCGTGTGGTCCTTCCTTGTCGTCAACGTTCTGGGTTTTGCGACATGGTTCCTCTACCCGGTCGCTCCTCCTTGGTATGTGGATACCTACGGGCTTGAAACGATCCTTCTCGACGTACCGATGAACCCGGCCCGGACGGTCCGTTTCGACGCATTGTTCGGGACCAGCTTCTTCACTGGGATGTACGGTGCAGGGTCCAACCCGTTCGGCGCCATCCCCTCCCTCCACATTTCCTATCCGGTCTTGTCCGTCGTTTTCGCGATGAGGCTCAAGAGGCTCCGCAAGTTCACGGTCGTGTTCGCGAGTCTGGTGGGCTTCGCGGCGGTCTACTTGAACCACCATTACTTGATCGACGTGCTCTTGGGAATCGTCTATGGACTGGTGGCTGCGGCGATCACGATCGTGGGCACAGAATGGCTGGCCGTCCGCCTCTCGCCGATGAACGATCGGGCCGACTCAAGTGGCTATCGGTTGGCGTAGACCGTCGCCCGTCCCTCTCGGTCGAACGCGAGAACCTGATACGGCTGAGCCGGCTGACCGGCGACCTCCATACCGGGTGTGCCGACGATCATGCCCGGTACTGCCAGCCCGACGATATCGGGCCTGCTCTCGAGCATCGATCTGATGTCGTCGGCGGGCACATGTCCTTCCACGACGTAGCCGTCGACCAGCGCCGTATGACACGAAGCCAGATGATCGCCCACCCCGTGCTCGGCCTTGATGGCCTGGAGGGCCTCGGTATCTGTGACGCTGACGTCGAAGCCACTCTCCTCGAGATGTTTCACCCAAAGCGCACAGCAGCCACAGGTCGGGCTCTTATAAACGGTGATGGTGGGACCAGCGACCGCTGGGGTGTCAGCCCAGAACGCGCCGGCCACCGCGAGAACGAGAGCGCCGCCGCCGACCATCGATGCGAGTCGCATTTTTTTCATAAAACCCTCCGAATCGGGGTACGGGCTGTCGTACTCCGAAATGACGAGGGAGTGCCCCTCATGGTTGATTCTCAGCGAGGGGGGAATTCATGAGCACGAACCTTTACCCTGGGCGCGAGGGTTGGGTATCCGTCTCCGAGAGTACTACTTTGCGTCATCCTAGGATGGGGAAACGACGCGGAGCGAGGAGTCATGAACAAGAAGCTAAGAGTATCAGGAATGTCCTGCGGGCACTGCGTGAGCCACGTAAAGTCTGCCCTAGAGGGGATAGGGGGCGTGTCCCAAGCGGATGTCTCGCTGGAGAACCACGAGGCCGAGGTGACACTGTCGGGCGAAGTCATCGATGCGGATCTCATCGCGGCCGTCGAGGCCGCCGGGTATCAGGCGGAGGTCCGTTAGAAGGCTGTTGAAGGAGTACAGCGGGTGGCGCAGATGACGGTCCTCACGCATACGCTGGAACGCCGTACGGAAGGCGACGACCACATTCTGGATTTAACGGCCGAGTTGCAGACGTTGGTGCGTAAGAGCGGGATCGGCGTTGGACAACTCACGGCCATGGTCGTCGGATCGACCGCGGCGCTCACCACGGTCGAGTTCGAACCGGGCCTCGTGGGTCACGATATCGCGGCCGCCCTCGAGCGCATCGCTCCTCGGGCCGGAACCTACGAGCACGAGAAGATGTGGCACGACGACAATGGGCACAGCCATGTCCGTGCCAGCCTGATCGGCCCCTCGCTCGCTCTCCCGATCGTGGATGGAGCCCTCCCGCTCGGAACCTGGCAGCAAGTGATCCTCGTCGATCTCGACACCCGGCCCAGGAACCGCCGAGTGGTTGTCAATCTCGTGGGGGAATGAGCCGGTTTACGGGCCTCAAGAAGGCTATTGAAGGAGTACGGCGGGTCGCGCACATGGTGCTCTTCCTAGATCTTCTTGAGGATCCAGCTCAGGACCACTCGAACGATCCTTCGGATAATTGTCATCATCTAGGTGGTCGCCTCCTGGGCGAGTCTTCGTGTTCACGTACCACCCTATACGAAAGCACTGTGAAAAGGGTTTCCGCCAGAAAGCTACAGCCTTCTCACCGTCAGCGGCTCTGCGTCGCGCAGAAGAAGCCCTCGGAGTCCAGACCCAGGGCTCCGCTCGACCAGGTCCCGCTGAAAGACTCCGCCGTGATTTGGACGACCGTCAGGACGGTGTAACCTCCGTCGAAGCGCACCAGGGTCCGGCGGTTTGCGTCCGATCCGAAGCGAAGTAGGATGCTCGGACTCGCACCCGTTTCGCTCTCGATGACCAAGACCCCCGGAGACACTGGGTCTTCGCTCGAAAGGCTGCCTACCCGCACCGCCCCTACGTCTTCCACGTTCACGTCCGTGCTTCCGAAGAGGGGAGAGGTCACGCCGGGGATCGAGCCCCCCGCACTTCCTGCGAATTGACGGAGAGTCTCCACCTGATTGAGGAGTAGGAGGGACCCCTCGGCCGTGCGTGTAGCAGTGCCGTCAACCTCCTCGATCATCGTCAGGCGGTACTCACCCGCCTGGCCCTCAAGAGAGGCATCGGCCGACAACAGCCCCTCGGGCCGGACACATGTAGGCGCTGGTGCCGGCGGGCCATCCCCATCGGCCCCTGAGCACCCGGTGACCATCAGAAGGGCGATCATCCATCCGCCCCCGAACCAGGCAATCCCCCTCGGTCTCAACGCGGCCCCGTTCGGTCCCAGCGGCACGGTATCGTCATCGCCGGGGAATCGTTTGGGTCACGCTGCCGGAGCGGTCTACCACCTGTACTGGGCCCCGGTAGGTATCGTTCTCGAGATTAATGATTCTCCCGCCGGGTGCGGTCACCCGGGCCGGGGCCGAAAACGTCCCGGTGAACGAGTCTGCTCCTGAGCTGTCCACACTGTAACCGAGGTCGACCAGAGACTCTGTCGTGATCGCGCTCAGGGGATTGGCGGCACCGCTTCGGAGCGCCGGCGTCAGCAGCTCGTCCCGGAGAACCGACTCCCGCCAGTGTGAGTCGGCGGAGCCCTCACCGAGCTGATTCTCGACAGGAACTTTTGCGCCTGCTGTGTACGCCGTGCCACCGGCCGCGTCGAATGCGGCGATCGCAGCCGCCCCGGCAAAGTGGGTGTCCGCACCGGTGTTGGACGGCAGCGAAGGGTCCAGGAGAAGTATGTCGAAGTCGGGCCACAAGGTGCCAACTCCGAGTACGTGCCCCATCTCGTGGAGTGTGAGGGCTGTTAAATCGCCGTCCTGCGCTATTTGACCCAAATCCACCGCATCGAAGGACATGAAGCCGAGTACCGGCAAACGAGAAACACTTCGAATCTGGCAGAAGCCGGCTTGTGCGAGTGTTCCGGAAGGTCCGTCTAATGGCCTGATATCGATGAAAATTCGGAGATCATCGACCGTGTCGGAAACCTCTGGGTGTTGCAGCCCTTGACCGCACGTATTGGCCATGACCGGGTTGGTGGAGAAATCGACATCGCTGAGGTCACTTTGCAGGATATCCATCCAGCGGTCGGCGGCAGCAATGAACGCTGCGTCCTGGCTCGGCGTGCCATGGCTGATGAACACGAGCTCGATCGAGTAATCAGTGTCTTCGATTGGCTCGGGCGGATTCGTACCCCCGTCCCCACAACTCAGCAGGGGGGAAAACAAAACGATGCTTACGAGAACGCACTTCCAGGGGGGGTAAAGCCGCCCTGTGCGCGACCCACTGTATTGCTTCACCAGCCTTCTAATCCTTTTGATCAAACTCTGCGCGGAGTAAAACGAGGCGCTACATCCAGGATAATGCTCCTACCCACTTCGCATCAATTAAATCCCCGGGGACCTACCGGGCAGCCCGCGGGCACCAGACGCTGACGCTGCGTATTCCTGGCAAGAACGTGCCCGGTCCGCCATAACGTCGGGAAAGCCCTGGGCGGTCGGATACGTTCCCGCGACCTTTGAAGTTCCACATTTGTCCACTAAAATGCTGCCATGCTCAGTCAGATGTTGGACGGAACTGGTCTCGGCGACACCCTGGCCCAAAGTCCGTTACTCGCCTTAGTAGTCCTCTTCGGGGCTGGCTTGGTGACGAGTCTGACACCTTGCGTCTACCCGATGATCCCGATCACGGCGTCGGTGCTTGCGGGGTCCGCGGACCATGGTGCCCCCCGGTCGAAGGTGGTCGGCCTGACGTTTACCTATGCCCTCGGACTGGCATTACTCTATGCGACGCTCGGGCTCGTGGCAGGCCTCACCGGGAGCCTGTTTGGCACAGTGAGCGCGAGTCCGTGGACACGATTCGCGATTGGCAATCTGCTCCTGGTGTTCGGGCTGGCGATGTTCGACGTTATTCCGGTGCGCGTGCCGGAACGCCTCATGCAGTGGGCCGGGACCTCGAAGGGCGGTTCCTACCCGTCGGTGTTCGTTCTGGGAGCGGCCTCCGGCGTCGTTGCTGCCCCGTGTGGCGCCCCAGCCTTTGCCGTGGTACTTACATGGGTGGCGGCGACTCAAGCTGGGGCGATGGGCTTTCTTTATTTATTCGTGTTCTCCTCTGGGATGACCGCGTTATTGGTGGCGGTTGGACTCTTTTCCGGGTTCGGGGCGGCACTGCCCGCCGCGGGCGCGTGGATGGTGTGGATCAAAAAGGGCGCGGCAGTGATTATGTTGGTGATGGCTCAATATTACTTCGTTCAGGTGGGGATGGTATTGTGAAAACCGACGACCGAATCCGAAGCTCGCGCCACTCTAAGGGCGTCCCGCATCTCGTGAGCGCAGCCGTATCGTTTTTGGGTGCCTACGCTCCCTTCATGGCGGTTCTCTCCTTCGGTGTACTCTCTCCTGCGGACGTGGCCGCGCAGGAGCGCGGCGAAATCGGGATCGCTTTGGGCGAGCGGCCCGAATTGGTGGAAATCGAGGACCTGGAAGGTAACAAGGTGAGCCTCGCCGATTATGTCGGAGATCGGCCGGCACTCATCGAATTCTGGGCACGCTGGTGCGAGCTCTGCGAGGCTCTGCATCCCCAGATGGTAGACGTGCACTCCCGTTACGAAGACAGAATCGCGTTCGTTGCCGTCGCCGTTGCCGTTGCCCAGTCCCAACGATCGGTTCGGCGGCACCTGGAAGATATGCCGACGGAGTTCCCGACTCTTTGGGATGATGGGGGCCGAGCCGTGCGTGCTTTCCTAGCTCCCGGGACGTCGTACATCGTGGTCCTGGACGCTGAAGGTACGGTCACATACACAGGGTCTGGAGCCGCTCAAGACATCGAGGCCGCAGTTCTGACGGGGCTCGGGTCGGGCCACTAGGGGAGCCCCCTCCTACTGCTGGGCGTCGTCGTCCGCTTCCAGAGGCATAGCGACCTCCGCCACCGCCGCGGCCAACTCATCGTACGCCGTCGGATCGATTTCACGGAACCGAGACGTGGCAAACGAGACACGCCCTTCCGGATCGACAACAACCACAGCCCGACTTTGTGCCATTCCGTTGCCCCTTCGGCCGACGCCGAAGGCTTCCGCGGCGTTACCCTCGGGGTCGCTCCCGAACAGCACCGGGAAATCCGCGTCCGCCGCCCATGACGCCAACGCCTCCGGAGAGTCGGCGCTTATGGCGAGGATGGTTACGCCACGTCCGCTTCTGAATACGCTTGCGTACTGATCACGGTACGCTTCCATTTGAATTGTTCAGCCAGGCGTTCGTGCTCTGAAGAAGAATGCAATTACCACCACCTCTCCCCGTAAATCCGACAGGCGGACCGGGTCCTGGAGGACTCCGTAGCGTGTGGCGCCTGTGACTGTGACGTCCGGGGCCATTTCTCCGACCGCGATGATGTCGGATGCGTCGGCCTGCGCAGCGGCCGGCTGGGCGAAAACAGCTAAGCCGAAGGACAGGGCGAATACGAGTGCCATCGTGGATGGCCGCATTCGAACGCTCCTTTCTTAGTAAGACGGGAATCGGCGTCCGGGCAGTATACACCGATCAATCGTGATGCGCACCATTCCGCTCACCCCACGTGTAGCATTGAAATAGAAATGTCCGGTTTGGTTGAAGTAGAAATGTCCTCTTTCGGAGTTTGTTCGTTCGGAGTGGAGCGAGCAAACGGAACCGGGGGAGGAAATGCTGACATTGAGCCAGCGAGATCGAGACCGACTGGCGGTACTGAAGCAGGTGGAGCAGGGACTAGTAGCGGCCAGGCGAGGGGCGGAGTTGCTGGGCATAACCTCACGCCACTTCCGCAGGCTACGCAGGAGATGGGAGCGAGCAGGAGACGGAGTGGTGATCCATGGGCTTCGCGGCCGACGCTCGAATCGGGCCAAGGCGTCGCAGATGCGGGGCCGAGCGTTGAAGCGGGCGCGTGAGCCTGTGTTCGAGGGCTTTGGGCCGACGCTGCTCGCTGAGCACCTGTCACGCGACGCTGAGATCGGGCCGCTGAAGGCCGGCACCCTGCGCAAGTGGATGATCGAGGAGGGTGCCTGGAAGCCGAAGCGCAGGAGGGCGAGGCATCGCAAGGCCAGAGCGCGCAGGGCGGCCTTCGGCGAGCTCATCCAATGGGACAGCTCCGAGCACGCCTGGTTCGAGGACCGCGCTGCTGGCCGCTTCGTGCTCATTCAGATGCATGACGATGCCACGAACCAGCTCATGATGGCCCGTTTCGTCCCACGCGACACGGGAGCAGCCAACCGGCAGATCGCCATCGACTACCTGCGCCGCCATGGCCGTCCCATCGCCTTCTACACCGACAAGGCGGGCCACTTTGGCCAGTGGACCCGGCCTGTCTCGGCGATCCCGCTCGAAGAGCGCGACACCAAGCGTACCGAGTCCATTATTCGCAAGGCCCTGCGTGAGCTCAACGTCGAGCTGATCCTCGCACACTCGCCCCAGGCCAAGGGTCGCGTCGAGCGTAACTTCGGCACTTCGCAGGACCGCCTGGTCAAGGAGCTGAGGGTCGCAAACATCTCGACGCTCGAAGACGCCAACCGCTACCTCGACGACGTCTACCTCCCGTTCTGGAACGAACGCTTCGCGGTCGAGCCCGCTGAGTCCCGTAACGCACACCGTCGCCTCTCGAAGAGGCCCGATCTCGACGCGCTCTTCGCTGAGACCCTCACTCGCTCTGTCGGCAACGACTTCACCATTCAATACAGCAGCCGTAGATGGCAGATCTCCAAGTGCCAGGCCCGAGGGATCCGGCCCCGTCACAAAATCACCGTCGAACTCCGGATCGATGGCTCCACCCGCTTCCGCTTCAAGAAGCGCTATCTCGATCTCGAACCTGTCGCGGAGCTGCCCAAGCCCAGACCCCAAAACTCTCGTCCGCCCCGAACCAAGAAGACGCTCTCTACGGCCAAGACAGCGAAGTCACGTCCCACGCCGCCCAAACCTGGACCCGATCACCCCTGGCGTAAGCACGGCAGGCTCATCGCAAATCCGCGCGCCATCGCTCGGCATCGCGCTACGACTGCCACTTCGCGGCCGTCGGCTTCGACTCCCTCGATGGAGGGAGTCTCTTGATTCACCTTAACGCCCTGGGCGGGGGGGACATTTCTAAATCACTCAACCCCCGGACTTTTCTAAATCAATCCAACATTCCGCTCACCCCACGAGCTGGGAAACGTGATATTGGATGACCTTCCAGGTCTCGTCGTCCAACATACGTGTCTCCGAGTATCGCCAGGTGCCCGACGCCACTGCTCCGCCGGGTAATGTGACGGATCCCTGGAAAAGTGCGCCCGACACAGCGGTGTTGCCGTAGACCTTCACGTTCAGATCACTCATGACGACGTTCACTCGGAGACCCGTCGCGTACGCGATCCGAACGGCGATGGCACTGAACCCCTCGATCATGGTGGAACCGTCGACGAAGAACCCACGCGTGTCGGCGTGGTAGAAGCTGCCGAATTTGGTGACGTCACGGGCGATCAACGCCGCCAGGGTTTCCGATACGGCCGCCCGCACGTCGGCCTCTTGGGCACCCGCGGAGCTGGAAGCGAGTAGGGAAATCAAGCTGAAGACGAAAGTGACGCGCCGGTATTTCACGTGATCGCTTCCTTTCCTATCTTGGGATCTTCCTTCGATTCTTCCTTGGAGTCTTTCTCAGCATCTTCGACCACACGGAGGTCGTGATGTTCCGTCGGGCGTGGACTCATCCGAAGGCTCACTGGGCCTCTCTGGCCGTGGCAGCTCTGGGACTCGGGGCGGTAGGGCTCTGGGTAGATCTGTCCCCGAAGGTGGAAAGCGACTTTTTCTTCTCGGAGGATGACCCCCAACTCCAGGTGTCTAATGACTTGAACCGGCGGTACCCGGGGGGGGAACTGGTGGTCGTGCGGGCGGAGGACACAGCGGGGGATCCCGAAGCATACCGCGAACGAATCGCAGAGCTCACTGGGGCGTTCTCCGACGTGGAGGGTGTGACGAGTGTCCGCTCGATCACGACGGATAACGCGGAGAGGAGTCCCCTGTTCAGCCGAGTCCTTCTGACGCCAGACGCGGCGGCCACGAACCTCCTTCTCAGTGTGGACGACACCGACCCCGAGGTTCTCCTCCCTCGATTGGAGGCTGTGGTCGAGGAACACCGTGCGCCTGGCGCGGACGTGGTCATGTCGGGAGTGCCGGTTATCGTCGAGCAGATTCGACGAAATCTCTTTCAGGATCTCCAGGTCTTCAGCGTGGCTTCGCTTCTCTTGTTCGGTCTGTTCGCGGCGCTGATCTATAGAAACCTGGGGATCGTCGCGGGTGCACTGACGAGCTGCATAACCGCATGCGCGGCCACCCTACTTCTCACCCAAGCGATGGGCATCCAGATCGGCCTACTCACGGCCAACCTCATCACGATCGTTTTCGTGCTGACGCTTTCGCACATCGTTTTCCTGACGGCGAACTGGCGGCGGGCCGGAACACTTGAACTGGCGCCAGATCAGCGAGCGGCCCGGGCCGTGTCACTGACGCTCACAGCCTCTTTCTGGTCCATGGCTACAACCCTCCTGGGTTTTCTGAGTTTGTTGTTGGCTGAGGCCAGGCCCTTGAGAGAATTGGGGATCGCCGGTGCCATCGGTGCGGCGACCGCCCTTGCCGTCGCCTACACGATTTTCCCCGGCTTCTTGGGCCGTGGGGCAGAGCGTGCTGGAGTCGCGAAGTGGCGGCCCGCCATGATTTCCCGGCTCTCGGTCCGGCCGTCGAGGGCACTGGCGGTCATCACATTCGTTGTCCTTCTCCTGGGGATTGGTGTTCCGAGGCTCGACACCGACCCGGGGCTCCTCACGTACTTTGCCGAGGGTGCCGACCTCCGGACTGGTCTCGAGCGGATCGATCGTGATGGCGGGAGTAGCACGCTCAACATCGCGATCCGGGACGCATCAGGCGGCCGTCTCGATGAGAACGAGGTCTACGATCGCATGTGGCTTTTCCAGGACCTGCTGGAGGCGGACTCGGCGGTGGGCGCGGTGATGTCGCCGCCAGTGCTCTTGGGCCATGCTCGGACGCTTCCATTGGCGGGCTTCTTGAGCCTGAGCACGCTCCTGGACATTGCCGCAACGCCGCAGTTGGATGAGATCGCTCTGAGCTATGTGACACCGGAACGGGACGAGGGCCGCTTCTATATCCGAATGAAGGAATCGGTGCAGGAGCCCTCTCGGCAGGGGGCCATGGATCGACTTGAGGGATACGCGCGCGATTCGGGCCTCGAGCCGGTGCGAATAGGAGGGTTATACGACCTCCAGGCGCAGCTCGGTCGGCTGATCACGTCGAGCCTCCGGCTTGGCCTTGGGGGGCTACTCCTCCTGTTTTTGGGCGTCGCCGCAGTGGTTTCTCGTTCTAGGAAAGTGACCACGATCATGGTGGCGTGTCTCGCTGGGGTCCCACTCGTTGTACTGGGTACTTTCGGCCATCTGGGCGTGTCCGTGGACATCATCACCTCGCCGGCGGCGAACGTCGCCTTGGCCATGGGAGTCGACTCGATGATTCACCTGGTGGTGCGCGTCCGGCACCTTCGCGATGGTGGACTGTCTCACTTGGAGAGTTGGTCCCAGGCTCGGGCCCAGATCATGGGGCCGGTTCTCGCCGCTACGCTCCTCATCTGCGTCGGGTTCGGGATCTTCGGGTTGTCGACGTTCCCACCCACCCAACGCTTCGGGCTCGCGGTGATCTTGGGCACGATGACGGCCGCCACTATGGCGCTGGTGACGTTGCCGCTCGCTGTCGAAGCGGTGAGGGGGAGGGCGGCGGGGGAGTCTCAGCCGGCCTGAAGAGGCTGATCCCGGACGGAGGATTCTCAGCCCCGCGCCGACCGAGATGAATCGCAAAGCCTCATATCGCGAAGCAGTAGAACAGTCCGTCGCCGCCTGTGCCTTGTAGATCCTCCTGGCCGCAGCCACTGCTGGGGTGGGCGGAGTTCCAGGAGTTCGGGTTTCCGCCGCCACCGGTACGGTCGAAGTGACCGACCATCGCACTTCCTTCCCCACTGCTCATCCAATTGTCACACGTGGTGTCACCATCTCCCACGGCCACGGTGCCGTCCAAGTTCGAGCCTGTCAGGATGTCGTGCCGGTTGGGATCGTCGCCACGGCCATTGGTCATGCCGCCGCGTTCGTTGAGCACGGTCTCCTTCGTGAGGTTGTTGTTCTCACTGTGGAGGTTGTCGACGTCGCTCGCGACCTGAACGAGGGCCTGGTTGAGCCATGGCCCTGTCCCAATCCGATCCCGCGCGTTGACCGCCGCGGCGTCGGCCGTGGCCGTCGCGCTCATGTAGGCGTGCCATGTTCCGCTCGCTCCGACGGCGTCGGCCAGGGATTGGCAGTAGGCGTCGGCCCCCTCCAAACCTCCCAGATCGGCACCATTACCAGGACCAGCGCTGGTGAGGAAAAAGCTCATCATTGGCTCCATCGGCTCGTCCTCAGCCGGGGCGCACGAGCCGACAACGGTGGCAATCGCAAACAAGGAAAAAACTCTCATCTTCGTCATGATGTTCCTCTCAGTTTCGAGCGACGAATAACTCCTAATGTCCGAAGACCGACCCTGCATGCACGCGCACACAGGGCCGGTCTACCGCACCCTTCGATGTGGACCCTACGCTCAGAGTCCCCCAAAGTGTCGACTTCCTCAAACCGATTACTTCAGTGTTTACATACCACCGTACGTATGCGTCTCGCCCGGCCAAAGGGCACCCTGGTCCGGACTCGGGATCGGGCCAATGCCCAGATAGACGAACTTCTGAAGGCGCGACCCCTCGTACGTTTCGGTCGTGTAGATGTTTCCGTCCGAGTCGGTGTCGATGCTGTGGACCGCGAAGAACAGTCCAGGCTGCCGCCCGCCGTCCCCGAAGCTCGTCAGGACTTCCATCGTCTCACGCAGGATGATGTAGACCTTCATGTTCTGACCGTCGGCCAGGTAGAGGTAGGTCTGGGCTGCATCAGGTGAGAAGGCAATGTCCCAGGTCGAACCCTGAGAACGTGTGTTGGGCGCGAATTGGACCTCCTGCACGAACGTTCCGTCCAGCTGGAAGACCTGGACCCGGTCGGCCCCACGGTCGCAGACGTACACCAAGCCGTCGAGGCTGGGCTCTGCGCAGTGCACCGGGCCTTGGAACTGTGGCGGAGGAGCCGTCATGTCCATGGCGGACCATCGAGTCATGGTCTCGTATTCCTCGTCGTCCGGCATATTGCCGTAGGCACCCCAGTAGCGCTTGAACTCACCGGTCGTCGCGTCGAGGACCACGACCCGCTTGTTCTGGTAACCGTCCGCCACGAACAACTCGTTCGTTGCGGCATGGTTGGAGAGCTTTGCCACCTGCCCGAAGTTCACCATGTCATTACTGTTACGCCCCTCACGCGCGTTCGGATCGCCGAGCTGCTTGAGAAACGTGCCGTCGGTGGCGAACTGGAGGACGTGCTTGTCGGTGCCACCGTTCCCGCCGATCCAGAGGTTGCCCATGTTGTCGATGGCGAGCCCGTGGTTCGACGTCGGCCAGTCGTACTCACCCGTTTCGCTCGGCCCTCCAAAGGAGGAGATCAGATTACCCTCCTGGTCGAACTCCATGACCGGTGGTCCCGGCTGGCAGCACTCACTGACCTCGGAGACCATGCCAATCTCCGTGTTGAGGGCAAACTGGTTCAAAGTGTTCCGATGAACGATCCAGATGTGATCGCGTGAGTCCACCGTAACACCGATCATCGGTCCCACCAGCCAGTGATTCGGGAGTGGCTGGGGAAAGAGCGGGTCCACTTCGAACCTGGGAGCCATGCCGGGGTCCCCATACCCACCGGTGAGGCCAGGAGCCCCCTCGCCGGTCGTGCACGCGCCTACCAGTGCGGCCATGGTTATACCAACGAGAAGAGTGAGCGTCCGTTTCATCGACCTTCCTCCGTCTAAGTGCAGGTACCCTGTCGGGGTCGCGGCGGATCACCGGCAAATCAATCCCGAGACCGACCTTAAAAAAAGGCGGCCAACGGGATCATTCCCGACGTGACCGAGTGCATACGGTCCTCGGTCGCTACCCGATCTAAGTTGCTGTATGTTGGTTCCGCAAGTGCCTTCCGGAAAACACCACCACCATGATCGCTCGGGAGAGGACGCCAGTGCCTGGACGCCAGCGTAAAGTCTTCTTGTTGACCGCCGCCCTTACCGTGGGGGCGAGCCTGATCCTGGCGCTCCCCCTGGGCGCCCCGGCCCACGAGACACCCGCCGACGTGACGGTGCAGATGTTCGTCAAACCTGAAGGGCAAACAGTCCGCCTACTGCTCCGGGTGCCCTTGACTGCGATGCAGGACATCAATTTTCCGACGCGTGGCCCTGGATATCTGGAGATCGACGAGGCGGATCCGGAGCTCGAGGAGGGCGCCGTGGTGTGGCTTGCCGAACCGCTGGCGTTGTTCGAAAACGGCACACGGCTGCCTTTCCCCGAGATCGCTGCCATCAAGGTGTCCATTCCGTCTGATCCATCGTTCCGGGAATATGACACTGCCCTTGAACACGTCTTCGGCCCCAAGCTGTCCAACGACATCGACCTGATATGGCAGCAGGCGATGCTCGACGTGCTGTTCGAATATCCGATCGAGTCGGAGACGTCGGACTTTTCGATCCGGCCAGGGCTCGAGCGGCTCGCGTCCCGCGTCCAAACGGCTCTCCTCTTCATGCCGCCCGGCGGTGATGTGCGAGCGTTCCAATTTGTCGGTGACCCGGGCCTCGTCCCTCTCGACCCGCGGTGGCACCAAGCGGCCCTTAGGTTCGTGCAGTCCGGCTTCCTCCACATCCTGGATGGAATCGACCATCTGCTTTTCCTTCTCTGTCTCGTCATCCCGTTCCGGCGGCTCAGAGCTCTGGTTCCGATCGTGACCGCCTTCACCGTAGCCCACTCGGTTACGCTGATCGCATCCGCGTACGGCTTTGCGCCGGGTGGGCTCTGGTTCCCGCCGCTCGTGGAGACGGTGATCGCCGCTTCGATCCTCTACATGGCGTTGGAGAACGTGGTGGGAGCCAACATCCAGCGACGCTGGGCCATCACGTTCATGTTCGGACTCGTGCACGGCTTCGGGTTCTCCTTCGCGCTCCGCGAATCCCTGCAGTTCGCGGGAGGCCACTTACTGACGTCCCTGTTGTCGTTCAACGTGGGGGTCGAACTCGGACAGTTGCTCGTCCTCGCCCTTTGTGTACCTGCCCTCGAGGTCATTTTTCGCTTCGTGCTCGCAGAACGAGTGGGGACGATCCTCCTCTCGATCGTGGTGGCACACACCTCATGGCATTGGATGTCGGAGCGCTGGGTCGTCTTCAGCCAATACCAGATCCCGTGGCCCGCGCCCAGCGTAGGTTTCTTTGTTACGCTGCTCGGCTGGCTGATCCTGGCCCTGCTCGTCGGGGGTCTGGGATGGCTGGCGTTTGGTAAGCTGTGGAATCCTGCTGCCCGGGACGTGGCTAACGCAGCTACGTCCCCCGCAGCTACGGCCCCTACCGAGGAATAGGTGAGCCGTGGGACCGAGGGGGGCAACGGCTTCGACTCATCCGGGAATACCGAAGCAAAGGAGGGGTCCGTCCCGCGAAAAGTCTCCTCCATCCAGTTGTGAGCCCACGGGAATCTCCAGCTCCCCCTCAGGAGCTGTTTGGCCCCTCACGGTCACTGCAGACTCGAGCCCCAGGTTGTTGTCGTCGCTGTGCAGCTGGGCCACATCCTCCGCGATCATGACCCCGTAGTCGTTATACCAGGGACCCTCTCCGATTCGCTCGCGCGCGACCTCGCCCCCCTCCCCATCCGCCGAGGTTCCAGTGAGATAGGCATGCCAGGTGAATTGAAAACCGAATCCTTCAGCATAGGCCAGCTCGTTACAATATGAATCGCTGACCCGAACTGGAGGCTGGGCAGCCCCCCAAGTCGGTCCTTCGATGACGACGAAGAAGTTCATTTGTGAGACCTGCCCCGCGAGAGGCTGAATGCCGGACAGGCCCCACCCCACCACCAGTGCCCACCCCACGACCAGGGCCCGCCCCACTCTTGTTACCATATCCGACGTGTTGACCGTTTCGGATTTCATCTGCCTCCCCTGGAAACTCGCATCAGGATCGTTGTGGAAGTTAGCTCGGGACTCCCTCCTAGGCACCCGTCGGCTGCACCGAGAAGCTCATAGACATCCCGGCGCCCAAATGCTCAGGAATTTGGCAGTTGAACATCCAGTTGCCGGGGTTGGACATCTCGACCATGAGATCGACGGTAGATCCGACCGGAATGAACACCGTGTCCCTCCATACGAGGTTCGAGCTAGGGACACCGTCCTGTTCCAGCACGACGAAACGTTGCCCGTGAAGGTGCAGGGGATGACTCATGGGGTGCCATGAAGTGGGGTCATTGAAGAGCCGGATCTTCACGAGGTCCCCCTGGCTGAACCGCCATCCCATCGCGGGAGCGAGGTCGCGCGGGTTTACGTCCGGGCTCGGTTCGTGTAGCAGCCAAAGGACGTTCATTCCGGTGGACAGCCAGTTCATCATCGGCATGGCGTCGTTGAATTCAATGGGCGGGTAGTAGAGCGTGTCGATCTCCAACATGCGGATCACCGGGAGAGGCAGGGCTCCGATTCGTAGCGAAAGCACCAACTCCTCGTCCACCGGACGTCCGGCCTGCGCCCGGATCTCGTCGAACCCACCGTCGTAGGTCCTGAGCGTTTCGAACGCGGCGCTGAGATCGTACTCGGTCGACTGACTCGACACCTCGAAGATCCCCAGCGTATGGACCTGATATTCGAACTCTCCGAGGAAGTGATCGACGGCGGTGATTCGGTTCGTGAGAGCGAACTCGCCCTCCTCCTCGAACATCACCTCCACGATGTACCTTTGCCCGGGTGCGATGATGACGGACGATACCCATTCCTCCCTCTCGAATCTCCCGAGATCCCCACCGACCAGCTTCATGCGGACACCGCCCTCTACACGGAGATTGAAGGGGCGAGTGTTCGATGCGTCGATCAGGAACAGGCGGACTACGTCCCCCTTGTTGACTGTCCGGCGGAAATCGGGCTGGCCGTTGACGAGTTGAACGTTTCCGAAACGTCCCATGAGCGCTTGCACGGGGGCCTCGAAGCCGAACGGGAGGATTCCCAAGTCATCGAGGAGTACATCGTCGAGCATCAACGTTTCTTCGAGATTCACCGGACTGTAGTAATCCAGATCGGGAGACTCGACGATGATGGCGCCGTACAGTCCGAGCTCCTGGGCGATGTGCCCGCGCTGGTGTGGGTGGTACCAGAACGCCCCCACGTCGGGGAAGTAGACCTCCGCGGTGTACGTTTCGCCGACTCGAACCGGTGACTGGGTCTGACCGGGAACACCATCGAACTGGTTGTCCACCCGCACGCCGTGCCATCGAAGGGTGGTGGGGAAGTCGATGTGGTTCGTGAACTCGACGATGATCGTGGTATGCTGCGGTACACGGATCGTCGGCCCGGGGGATTGTCCGTTGAACCCGTAGACCTTGACCGTCTGGCCTTCGATTTCGCGACGCAACAGAGTCGCTTCGAGGCGGAGTGTGTCCCCTTCGGTCAATTCGACCTCGCCGCCCACCGTCGCTTCGGGAAGCGTGCTGACGTCCACACCCGGTCCGGGGAGGAACGGCGCGACATCGGGAAGTATCCCCATGAAGGGCGCCATCAACATCTGCATGTTGGGGCTGGTCGGCGGCATGCGCCAAATCGGGCTGTCCCCCGATCCGATTGGATCGGCGACCTGCTGACCTGCGGCCGAGCTGGAGCACAGGACGAGCCCCACCACGAATACCGCTGTTCTCATTCGCCCACGAGCCTCATTCGCCTGATGGTTGCCTGCGCTCGCGTGTCATGACGCCGCTTATGCGTCACGGAGGAGCGCTCGAACACTTGGGTCTACTCTCTGAAACCGTACGATGCACAGTTCTCAGTCTCGAACGGCCCATGTCCGGCAGACGTGTGCATCGCCCCGCTTCGGGACATGCCACGGAGTACGATCGGGCCGGCCCACCGCAGGGCGCTGGAGGCGTCGTCCTGCTCGAGCGACACGACGACAAGAAACTTGTTCCAGCGAACCTGCCCCCGGAGAACACCGTCGCTCAACACGCCTACCCTCTCGATACGGTCCAACTGAGGAGTGGTAACCCAGACCACGAAGGCTCCCTGATCCGGCGGCCTCAAGTTGCTCACGTTCATCTGGATATCCCGCAGGTAGTCGCCGTTCTGGGTCAGGCTCACGCCGAAGGGAGACGGAGTAAACGTGACATCGACCCTGCCGGTCGCCGCTCCGGATCCCGGGATCCTCCGGGTGGAGACCAACTCGATCACATAGAACTCCGGAGCGACAGCCAGGGCCAGACGGCACTCCCCCGTCGGGGACCCGGCGCCAGTCACTCCTGCCGAGGCCAGGGCTGCCAGCACGATGGCGATCATCTAGATACGCGAATCGCTGATCGGGCGACGCGTGGCACCGGGGATACTGGTGCGAGCCTTCAACATGAGCCGTCCTCCGCCAACATGAACCGTCCTCCGGTGAATTTAAGGTCGACCATCTACCGCTCCGATGGGACGGCACTCCAGAAATTAGAGGCCGGCCACAAACGACGCCACGCTTTTCAATCGCTGCCCTCACGAGCAGCGGGCACTCAGTATGCCATGCCGTACGCTTCGCGTCGCGGGTCGGCCGCCACCGTGAGGGTTCCCCAGGGCTCCATCCGAATCATTTGCGCACCGCCGAAGGTTGCCGTCCAGCCGTGGATGGTCTGAGGCTCGTGGCCCCTTCCGGAAAGAGCCGAGAGCACATCCGAAGGAATCCGATCCTCGAAATCAACGCGCAGGCTGTTATAGCTCCGAAACCGCGGCGCCTCGATCGCCGCCTGGGGCGTCATCCCGAAGAGGAAGACATTGTTTACGATCTGGATTAGGGACTGCACCTGGCTGTCGCCTCCTGGCGTGCCCAAGGTGAAGGCCAAACTCCCATCCGGGTTCAACGCCATCAACGGTGTGAGCGTGTGGTACGGTCGCTTGCCGGGCGCCACCACGTTGGGATGGTTCGGGTCGAGCGCGAAAGACCCCCCGCGATTCTGGAGGACGACGCCCGTTTCGGGCTCCAGCAATCCCGAACCGAAGGACGCGAACAGGCTCTGGATCCAACTCAAAGCGTTGCCCCACTGGTCGACCGCCGTGATATAGACGGTGTCTCCGGAGTCGTCGGCATCTCCCTGCTGGGCGTCCGTCGAAACTGACCCGTCGATTCCCGGCGATACGTCTTCGGCGGCCTGCATTCCAACCTCGACGGCCCGGTCACGCAAGTATTCCGCGTCGAGAAGCTCATTGACGGGAAGGTCGGCGAACTCGGAGTCGGCGACCCATCGGGCTCGATCCGCGAAGGCGAGCTTCTTGAGCTCGATTAATGTGTGCAGGTACTCGGCGGTGTTGTGCCCCATCGCAGCCAGATCATGCTCCGCGGCCATCTCCATGAGCAAAATCTGCGCGATGCCCTGCGTGTTCGGCGGCAGCACCAGGATGCGGTGATCGAGGTAGGTGCCCTCGAGCGGAGTTGTCCAGGTCGTCTCGTGAGCCGCGAAATCCGGCGTACGGAGGTAACCACCCTCCCGCTCCAGGAACGCGGAAATCGCCTCAGCAGGAACGCCATCGTAAAACCCGCTCTTACCCTCCATCGCGATCCGCTCGAGTGTGGCGGCGAGGGCAGGGTTTTTCAAGAGCGATCCAACAGGGGGCGGGGAACCGGCTGGTAGATAGAGGCTGAGCGCAGGTTCATTCAGGCGTCCCGAAGCGCCAGCGATATCACTCGCGAGGCGGCTGGACACCGGGAATCCGTCTCTCGCGTAGCCGATCCCGGGAGCTAGTGCTTCCGCGAGGGATATAGTGCCGAAACGGGCTAAGGCATCATCCCACGCCGCAACCGCACCCGGGACGCTGACTGAAAGAGGGCCGGACCCGGGGATGGATTCCCGTCCGGCCTGCTCGAAGAAGGAAGGAGTGGCGAGCGCTCCGGCCCGGCCGCTCCCGTTCATCCCCACCACGTCACCCGTCTCTCCATCGTAGAAGATGCCGAAGGCGTCACCACCCACCCCGTTCATGTGGGGTCGTACGACCGCCAGCACCCCCGCCATGGTCACCACCGCGTCGACCGCGTTACCACCGTTCTTGAGAACGGCGTACCCAGCCGCGGTGGCAAGCGGGTGGTCGGAGCTCACGGCCCCAACTACGCCTCGCACATCGGGGCGATTCGTGTCCGGGAATTCCACTCCCGCGGCATCAACCGCGGGGTCGGCTTCAGCAGGAGCACAGCCAAACACGGCCAAGACCAGGGCGACAGCTAGGGGGGCGGGAAGGGCGACGGCGTGGGTGGCGGGAACGGCTTGCGGACGGTAGTGACTCTGCATGGTCGGTATCTCCTCGATGGCGGCTGTTTGGAGCTTGGCCCAGACGACGGGCCGAGCGCCGCACCTATGATCGACGGATCGACGTTGGCAATCAACGTCGCATCACTTTAGGGATCGACCTCGGGTTGAGCCAGAGCCACACGGGCGCGGTTCCGCGGGAGTTTGGCTTTGTGCCTTGTCAGGCACCATACGCGCTAGACATGTTCCGGTCGCTGCTACTTCGCTGTCCAGCCGCGGGATAGTCGGCTACCCACTCCTACAGGAGGACCTCGATGAAACTGCTGGCCTCCGCGCTCATCTCGAGCGGTCTAGGCCTTTTGGCCTTCAACGGTCTCAGCGCCCAGCGCTCACCTCTTTCCCGTGCCCAGACCGAAGCCGTGAACATGGGCAGCGCCATCAACGCCGCCGGGCGGGACTCGGAGCCGACCTTTGGGACCGACCGCCGCACGATGTACTTCAACTGCGCAGACCGCACGCCGGATGGTGGAAACGACATTTGTACATCGACGCTCGTCAGCGGTCAGTGGACTCGAGCCGAGGTCGTTCCTGCGCCGATCAGTACCGGGTATTTCGAGGTCGAACCCCTCCTCTCTCCGGACGGCAACCAGCTCTACATCATGAGCGATCGACCTGGGGGCCTCGGCAGCATGGACATCTGGGTGAGCGACAAGGTGGACGGCGAGTGGACCGAGCCGAGGAACCTCGGCGCACCCATCAACTCTCCTTATGCCGATCACTGCGTGTACTTCACCGGACCCGATTGGAGCGTGGCCTACTGGACATCGACGCGGCCCGGCGGGTACGGCGGAAACGACATCTGGCGGTCGGAGAGGTTGGACGGTGTCTGGCAGGAGGCCCTGAACCTCGGTCCCCAGGTCAACTCGGCAGGCAGCGAGCATCATTCCCTGCCGTCGGCCGATGGCCGCTCGTTGTACATCACCGCGACGCGGGACGAAGGGTACGGAGAAGAGGACATCTACTTGACCACCCGTGACGACCGCGACGTATGGGGTGCTCTCGTCAACTTGGGGCCGCTCGTGAACACGGAAGAGAACGACCGCTGTCCGGCGTTTTCCCCCGATTATCAGATTTTTTACTTCGACTCCGAGAGGGAAGGTGGGTACGGAGACAAGGATCTGTGGTGGGTATACACGGAGAATATTGGAGGAGGCGAGGCAGGTCGGTAGGAGCGCCAGCCTCGGAACATGTCCCACCCGGAACTCACGATAAGGGGTATATCGCTGCACGTCCGGCTCGGTTGCTCGGCGGATGAGCGCCTTGACCCACAGCCGGTCGAGATCGACCTCACGATCCGATTCGAAACTCCACCTCGAGGGATGGTTACGGATCGTCTCGAGGACACCGTGTGTTACGACGGGATGGTGTCAGCGATCAAGCAGGTGGTGACCGATCGTGAATTTTCGCTGGTCGAGTACCTGGCGAAGGAAATTTTCGACTCCCTGAGAGACATCGTCGAGTCCGAGCACGCGCTTTGGGTCACCGTTCGAAAGGTCTCGCCGCCCATCCCGGAAATCACCAAGGGTGCGGAATTTACGGTCGGCGGCTGAGCCATGGTGATCCTCGGCTTCGGCAGCAACCTGGGAAACCGCGCGATCCATCTGAAGAGGGCTGTTTCGCGCCTGTCTCGGGGGTGTGGAGCGGTTCTTCACGACGTGAGATTGAGCCGGATCTATGAGTCACCGGCGCTGACACCCACCGGGGCCCCGGCGGCCTGGGACCTCCCTTTTCTGAACTGTGCGCTCTCGGGGGAGACGACTCTCGAGCCCGACGCCCTACTGCGACACGTCCAAGAGATCGAGAGATCTTTGGGGCGGCAGGACCATGAGCGGTGGGCCCCGAGAGTGATCGACATAGATATCCTCTGGTGGAACGGACGCGAGATAAGATCCGACGATCTGACCATCCCGCATCCGGAGATTCTGAAGCGCTCGTTCGTATTGGAGCCTCTGCGAGACCTGATTCCCGATGCGGTCCTCCATGGCGAGACCATGGAGGAGCATGCCATCCGGGTCGCGACCCGGGCGTCCGCAACGGAGGTCCGTACCTCTTCCGGGGAGATCCGGGGCGCCAGCGCAGAGTCACCTCGCGCGGGCGAGGGTTTCCTCCAGGCTGTCCACATGCCGGAGGCCGACTTCGAAGTGAGTAATCCGACGCTCATGGGAGTCCTCAACGTCACTCCCAATAGCTTCAGTGATGGCGGGCGCTTCATGGAGCCCGAGACCGCGGTTGGACACGCAAGACGACTCGTGGAGGACGGTGCCGGCATCATCGACGTCGGCGCCGAATCCACACGCCCGGATGGCGTTGCGGTCGCCCCGGTCTCCGAGTGGGCTCGAGTCGAGCCGGTGCTGGAGGGCCTGCGATTTCTGCAGGAGGACTTACACCTGCCGGGAAGTCGAGGGCCTTTCCGCATCAGCATCGATTCCCGTAATCCCTCGACCGTTAGATCGGCCCTGGAGATCGGCGTGGATATCCTGAACGACGTGACCGGGTTCAGCCGGCCCGAGATGTTGGAGATCGCCGAGGGTACGGACGTTCCACTCGTGTTCATGCATAGCCTCTCCATCCCGGTCGTGAAGGGAGAGTCCATTCCCCAAGATCGTGACCCAGTGGAGTTCTTGATCGCGTGGGCCGAGGAACGGTTGGCGGAGTTCGATCGCAGAGGTATCGCACGGCACCGCCTTATGTTCGATCCCGGGATCGGCTTCGGAAAAACGGTCCGCCAGAGTTGGCATATCCTGGAGCACGTGGAGCGCTTTCATGACCTCGGGATACCGCTGCTCATCGGCCACAGCCGGAAGTCCTTTCTCGAAGCCGTCACGGACAAGGCGAGCGCCGAGCGCGATGAGGAAACACTCGCTGTCAGTCGAGGTCTTATCACGAAGGGCGTCGAGATCCTCCGCGTACACGACGTCAAGGGACACGCGACGCTGTTGAGGAGGCACCACTCGGACCGGCCGACCCGGCCTGTTGCCTGCGCCGTGCCGAAGTCCTGACCACAGAAATTCGACAGGAATTTAATGAATGAAATATTGACCGGCCTGGGTATCCAGGAGCGAAATCTCGGGGGGTTCTGCGGGGAGTGGATGGGATCCGGACCCGAGCTTGCGGTCTCGACTCCCATCGACGGATCGCAGCTTGCCACGGTGCAGCAGGTCACCGAAGGGGAGTATGACGCCATCGTCTTCCGTGCGCAGGACGCGTTTTTACACTGGCGCACGGTGCCGGCTCCGCGACGCGGGGAGTTGGTCCGTCAGATTGGGGACCGGCTGCGCGAAGTTAAGGCCGAGCTGGGCGCACTCGTCACGCTCGAAATGGGGAAGATCAGAGCCGAGGGCGAGGGTGAAGTCCAGGAGATGATCGACATCTGCGACTTCGCCATGGGTCTATCCCGTCAGTTATACGGGCTCACGATCGCATCCGAACGGCAGGACCACCGAATGATGGAGCAGTGGCACCCCTTGGGGGTCGTGGGGGTGATCAGCGCATTCAATTTCCCGGTAGCGGTCTGGAGCTGGAACGCGGCACTTGCGTGTGTCTGTGGAGATTCCGTGCTGTGGAAGCCGTCCAGCCAGACGCCACTGACGGCCATCGCGGTTACGAAGATCGCCCAGGCCGTCTGTGAGGAGAACGGGGTCGATGCGGCCATCTTCTCGCTCACGGTGGGGAAGGGCTCGACGGTCGGGGACAGGCTCCTGCACGATCGTAGGATTCCCCTTGTGTCGGCGACCGGAAGTTGCGCCGTCGGATACCGGGTTGGAGAGGTCGTGGGCAGGCGGCTCGGGCGCACGATTCTGGAGTTGGGTGGAAACAACGCCATCATCGTCACGGCACACGCCGATCTAGATCTGACGCTCCCCGCGATTCTCTTCGGTTCAGTGGGAACGGCGGGACAGCGATGCACGAGCACGCGCCGAATCATCGTTCACGAATCCGTCCGGGAAGAGCTTGTGGAGCGGCTTACACGCGCCTATGAGGGTGTCTCCGTTGGAAATCCTCTAGAAGCAGAAACGCTGATGGGTCCTCTCGTGAACTCTGGGGCTGTCGAAGACCTGCGGAGTGCGATTGCACGGGTTCGGAACGAGGGAGGGGAGGTCCTGTATGGGGGCGAACCGTTGGAGGGTCCGGAGTTCCCGGGCGGGCACTATGTAAGGCCGTGTATTGCCTCGGCGAAGAACAGCTTCGCGATCGTCCAGGAAGAGACGTTCGCTCCGATCCTCTACGTCATTGGGTACGGCGAAGTGTCGTCGTCCCGGAAGAAATCGGTAGACGAACTCGTGGAGGCGATGCAACTCCACAACGATGTCCCCCAGGGCCTTTCCTCGGCGATTTTCACGGAACACATAAGAGAAGCGGAATACTTCCTATCACATCGAGGGAGCGACTGCGGTATCGCCAACGTGAACATCGGGACCAGCGGCGCCGAAATCGGTGGCGCGTTCGGGGGCGAAAAGGAGACAGGTGGGGGGAGGGAGTCCGGCTCGGACGCCTGGAAGGCCTATATGCGGCGACAGACCAACACCGTCAACTGGAGCACCGAGTTGCCGTTGGCCCAGGGAATCGAGTTCGGCTCGTAGGATGCCCTGTAAGGGAGGAATGAATCCTGGGGGGCGGTCGCACGTATAGAAAGTCCGCTAGCAGCATATGCACAGAGTGTTCGTGAGGTAGTCTAAGTTGCGTCGATTTAGGGGATTAGGGGGTCGGTCCTTCTCCCGAGTGTCGTTGAGATTCGACCAGTTACGGGGAGTTTGGGGTCCCGGTTGGCGTCCCAAGACTGTCTCAAGCGACCAGCGCCGTCCTACTCGACGGCATGAGGCCTGCCGAGCCATGTTCCCGCCACCGGACTCTACTGACCGTTCGGGATGCACCCCACGTCGCGGCGTACATGGGCAAGCTCTCGATCAGGGCCGACCCTTCGGCCCACCGCACCAAACTGTGGGCCTGTCTACCGCCGGCGCCGTCCTACCCTGACGCCGCTCTATCCACTGGTCCAGCACCACCTCGAGACGTTCCTCGCACAGGCCGCCGAGGCGGACCCCAAGGGGGACGGCGTGCCCGCATGGGTCGAGCGCGACTTCCGGGCCTATCTGCGCTGCGGTATTCTGGCGCACGGCTTCGCTCGCGCCCGCTGCTCCGGCTGTGGCTACGACTTCTTGGTCGCGTTCAGTTGCAAGAGCCGCGGCGTATCACTTCCTCCTGAATTTCAAAGCCAAGCGCTCAATCCTGGCCGCCAGTAGTAACCGTCGTAACCCTCTCGTCCATTTCGTTTCTCTCCGGAAGCGGTAGCCAGACCTCAAGCCTCTCCCGGTCAGGCTTTGCCATCTGTTCCTTTGCCATCTGAATTCTTTCGTCCAAGAGCTCGGCATATTGCTCCTCGCTCAAATACGAAATCGCCATGTGCATGTGGGACATGGCATCAACGCTCCGAGCTCCGAACGCAACCCACTGATCGGGGTCAATGGCAAGCGGGTTGTTCCCCGTGTTATCGAAGTGAGTGCGGTACAGCAACGCCGCGCCCTTCGGCAGCAACGGGCGACTGTACTCCTCGTAGCTGTACGATGTCTGCCAGTTGTGATCGTAGTTGTTGATCGAACTGATGACCTCGCTGAGGTTCGCCGGGTGTCCCTGGGACTGGTGTCTCGTCGGCCAGATCACTTCCACCGACTGCGCAATACCATGCAGGTGCATGTGCGGCCGGATGCTGTTGATCATGATCGGCTCATCCAGGACGACCACACGAGTCAGCGTCTGGCTGCCGTGAGGCGGGATGAGGATATCCCGAGCCCTTGGCTCTCCCGGAGTGAACTGATCGATCAGCTGGGGATACTCCGAGGTGGACTCATATTCAGGCGGCGCGTCCTCCGGATGGAACCAGAGACCGATTTCGACCTCATCCACGAACGCCTCCCCCATCAGGGCGTAATGCAAGCCCCAGCTGAGCTCTCCCGGCCCGGTACCCAGTAGGACTCCCGTGTTCTCCGGGAACAGGTCATAGCTCTTTCCAGCCCCGGCCCCGACGATTCGTCCCGACGGTCCATCCTCCAGGCGGAGGAAAATGTTGTTGTGATGGAGTGCCCTCCGACCCGTCTGAGTGTTCCTTATCTCGGCACCCATCAGGTACCGCGCCTCATCAAGCTCAGGCCAGGGCAGGGTTACACCGGGCCATTGGTCCTGTCCCTCGGCGGGGAGCGGAATGGATCCGCTCGATGCCACCATGTCCGGCGCGCGGCCGAGAATGGTTTCGAGCTCCCAACCGTCACTCCAGGTCCACTCGTCCTTCGGGGACGGAGGGAGATCCGCCGGGTCGCCCCTGGGCGTGCCCGCGTCCACCCACCGGACGATCGTCTCGATCTCTTCGTCGCTCAGCGAAATGTTGTTGTTGTACGCCTGAATGCCGACCGTGGGGTCGAGCGCCCATGGCGGCATGATCCGCTTCTGCACGTTATTCTTGATCCGAGGCGCGTACCGCGCGACCTCCTCGTACGTGGTCAGTGGCATCGGGCCCAAACCGCCCTCCGTATGGCATCTCGTGCACACTTCTTGGGTAATCGGCACGATATCCTTCGTATAGGTTGGAGGGTCGGCCGCCATGCGCTGAGCCGAAAGCGCTTGGCCCATTCCTGAGGCCGCGAGCACGACGGCCGAGAAGACGGCGGCGCAAAGTTTACCCTTTCTCGTCATGGTGCATATCTCCCCAAAGGAGTCCACTTAACCACACTTCTCTAAGTCAATAACTCATTCTTCAATTTACTAACTTAACACTTGGAAACAACGCCATCATCGTCACGGCACACGCCGATCTAGATCTGACGCTCCCCGCGATTCTCTTCGGTTCAGTGGGAACGGCGGGACAGCGATGCACGAGCACGCGCCGAATCATCGTTCACGAATCCGTCCGGGAAGAGCTTGTGGAGCGGCTTACACGCGCCTATGAGGGTGTCTCCGTTGGAAATCCTCTAGAAGCAGAAACGCTGATGGGTCCTCTCGTGAACTCTGGGGCTGTCGAAGACCTGCGGAGTGCGATTGCACGGGTTCGGAACGAGGGAGGGGAGGTCCTGTATGGGGGCGAACCGTTGGAGGGTCCGGAGTTCCCGGGCGGGCACTATGTAAGGCCGTGTATTGCCTCGGCGAAGAACAGCTTCGCGATCGTCCAGGAAGAGACGTTCGCTCCGATCCTCTACGTCATTGGGTACGGCGAAGTGTCGTCGTCCCGGAAGAAATCGGTAGACGAACTCGTGGAGGCGATGCAACTCCACAACGATGTCCCCCAGGGCCTTTCCTCGGCGATTTTCACGGAACACATAAGAGAAGCGGAATACTTCCTATCACATCGAGGGAGCGACTGCGGTATCGCCAACGTGAACATCGGGACCAGCGGCGCCGAAATCGGTGGCGCGTTCGGGGGCGAAAAGGAGACAGGTGGGGGGAGGGAGTCCGGCTCGGACGCCTGGAAGGCCTATATGCGGCGACAGACCAACACCGTCAACTGGAGCACCGAGTTGCCGTTGGCCCAGGGAATCGAGTTCGGCTCGTAGGATGCCCTGTAAGGGAGGAATGAATCCTGGGGGGCGCTTGCACGTATGGAAAGAGAGTGGTGCGAATGTTGTGGCGGAGTTGGCGCCGGGCGCTGTGGCGCCCGATGCAGTGAGGAGGTGAGTAGGTGGCAAGCTGTAGCGGTACGACAAAAAAAGGAACTCCCTGTCGGCGGAAGGCGCTGGAGGGCTCAGACTATTGCGTGCTTCACATCACGCAGGATCCCGCTGCCCCCTCCGGCCGTGAGGCCATCGAAGAACTCGAAGGTCGTTTGAGTCAAACGGCGAAGACCGTTATCGGGTTTGCCATAGTCGCCGGGATCGTATTGTCGGTCTTGATCAGGCGGCGTTAACCGCCCGGGATTGGCGTCTGAGGCCCCTCCTTTTTTGCAACAGGGTGGAAAGAGGGGTTCACGGTCCCGCTCCGGACATGACTTCCTTGGCCGTCGGGTACGGGGCCCTCTTCTAGGGAAGCTCTGAACAAGACGGGTGTAGTTTCATGGTATGAAACGACCGGGGAGTTGTGAGCGGGCCATGGAGCTTCAGATGAGTTTCGCGGAGCTGGAGTACGATTCGAAGAAGCGGCGGACGCGCCGGGAGATTTTCCTGGAGAAGATGGAGGGGCTGATTCCCTGGCAACAGCTGGAGGATCGGATCGAGCCGTTCTATCCGAAGGCTGGCCGTGGCCGCCGCCCCTATCCGCTTGGGGTGATGCTGCGGGTTCATTGTGTGCAGCTGTTCTACAACGTGAGCGATCCGGGCATGGAGGATCTGCTCTACGAGGTGGAGTCAGTGCGCCGCTTTGCGGGTCTGCGCCTGAGCGGTTCTTTGCCGGACGAGACGACGATCCTGAACTTCCGCCACCTGCTGGAGACGCAGGGCTTGGGGATGGGGTTGTTCGAGGAGATCAATACGCATCTGGCGTCTCTCGGGCATCGGTTGAAGACGGGGACGATCGTGGATGCGAGCATCATTGACGCGCCGTCGTCGACGAAGAACCGCAGGGGAGAACGGGATCCGGAGATGCACCAGACGAAGAAGGGAAACCAGTGGTACTTCGGGATGAAGGCGCATATCGGGGTGGACGCCGAATCGGGTCTGGCGCACAGCTTGGCGACGACGGCCGCCAACGCGGCGGACGTGACGCAGGCGTGCGTGCTGCTGCATGGTGACGAGACGGAGGCATGGGGCGACGCGGGCTACCAGGGTGTGGACAAGCGCCCGGAGAACAGGGGTTGCGACGTCGCCTGGCAGGTGGCGATGAAGCCGGGCAAGCGTCGCCTGCTCGATCGGGACGGCGCCGAGGCGGCGGCCGAGAAGCGCAAGGCATCGGTGCGGGCGAAGGTGGAGCATCCGTTCTTGTATGTGAAGCGGCGCTTCGGGTACGGTAAGGTGCGCTACCGGGGACTGGCGAAGAACACGCAGCGCATCGCGTTGCTGCTCGGGTTCTCGAATCTGCTCATCGCTGGCCGCTACGCGACCGGATAACGCGGGGCCCATGCGCCCATGGGCCCCGCGAGGGCGGGAGCCGGACACATCGAAGCGACTTCCTGACGGTTCGGACCGTTTCTCCGGCGCGCCAGCCAGCACTTCATCGCTCCGATAGGTCTTCGAACCGGATCTTCGAACCGCAACCGATCGCGTTCCTCCCAAGATGGGGGTTGTTCAGACCTTCCCTAGGGCTCTGCGTCCGGAGAAGTCAACGAAAAGATCGGGCTCGACACACCATGCGCGCCGCAAGCTCTGCAGCACGCCCATGCTCCAACCCCGAGGTCATCAGGTCGAGTCGCTCATCGTTTAGCTGGACCGAATCACGGCAGCGTATACGCCACCAGCGCGCCCGGGAAGTCGGTTCGGAAGTTACCAATCTGCACCACGATATACTGCTTGCCTTCGTGCATGTAGGTCATCATCCCATACTGGCCGGGGGCCGGAAGCGGGACACTCCCCAAGATCTCGCCCGTCATTTTGTCGCGGGCATGGAGCTCCAACGGGGCGTCGGGCTCGTACTGGGCCTCGCCTTGACTCAGTGCACGGGTCTGGACCAAAAGATCACCCATGACCATCTGGATCGACCAGCCGACGCCTCCCGAATTAGGCACGTCCACTCCCGCCAGAAGGGGGTGATCCCTGACGCGCTCAGGAGTCTCGCCGACCGGTAACGACCAGATCTTCTCGCCCGTGTTCATCTGGAAGGCGGAGAGCTGGTTGTTCATGCGTTTCCAGAGCTGCAGGCCATCGATGGTCGGCAGCCCCCCACCGCTGCCCGTCCGCCACGCTGCCACTGTGGTGCCCGTGGTGGGCGTACTGTTGGGGGTAGCGCCGCCATCACCAGGCACGGCAAAGTTCCGGTTTTCCACGTCCACCCCGTTCGTGGGCTCCATGAAGCCGGGAGCGTTGCAGGTCCGTCTGTGGGACGCGTAAAGCATTCCAGTGCTGGGATCGGCGACCGGGGGGTGGGGGATGATGTTCCCACCCCCTTGGCAGCCGACGTTGTTGAGGAAGTTGTTGTCGTGGCCGAACGGAAGCGGCGGCACGTAGAGGCCCCCGACCTGGTACTGACTCAGGATAATCTGCGCCTGCGCCTTCAGATCCGGCGTGTAGTCGATGACGTACTCCTCGGTCAGCCCGGTTAATACGATCGAGTCCACGGGTGCCGGTAGGGTCGGGTAAGGCTGCGTGGGCGAGGTGTAGTTGCCGGGGACCTGCGTCTGGATGACCGGGCGCTCCTCGATGGGCCAAATCGGTTCACCGGTCGCCCGGTTGAAGGCGAAGGTGAGGCCCTGCTTCGTGTTCTGGATCACCGCCGGGATCTCCTCCCCGTCCACGGTCAGATCCATCAGAATGGGCGCGGCCGCAATGTCGTAGTTCCACTGGTCGCTGTGGTGGATCTGGAAGTGCCACCTCCGCTCACCCGTTTGGACGTCCAACGCGAGCAGGCTGCCGCCGAACAGGTTGTGGCCCGGCCGATGGCCCGCATACGACTGGACCGTCGAGGCGTTCGTCACGATGTAGACGAGCCCCAGGTCCGGGTCGGCGGACGCGGGAGCCCACGACGACATGTCGCCCGACCACATCCAGGCGTCGTTCTCCCACGTCTCGTGGCCGAACTCCCCAGGCCGGGGGATCACATGGAACTTCCAGAGGAACTCTCCGGTTCTGGCGTCGAACCCCATGATGTCGCCCGGAATGTTCTCGATCCGGGTCTGGCCGTAACTGGGCTGGTGGCCCACGAGCACCACAACCACCCCGTTCACCACGATCGGTGGCGCCGAGGCGGTGACCATACCGAGCTCCCTCGGGACCCCGTAATCGGCATCGTACGGTCCTTCGTCCCAGCGCTCCCACTGGCCCCAACCCTCCAGGAGCCGCGGTACAAGGTCGACGACCCCGGTCCGCTCGAAATCATCCAGCGGTACGGGCGCGCCCCAGTCCTCGAGGGGCCGGCCCGTCTTGGCGTCGAGCGCCCAAAGGAAGAAGGCGGGCGACGTGATGTAGATCACGCCCCGTCCGTCCACCTCGCCGTAGGCGACCCCTTTCCCGTAGGCCCGCCTGGGAGAGCGCAAATACCTGGTGGTCTCGGGCTCGCGAAAGGCCCACAGCGTCTCGCCCGTGGCCGGGTCGATCGCCACCACCTGCCGGCGCGGCGCGGCCACCGTGTAGAGCATTCCGTCGACGTAGATCGGGGTGGACCGCGAGAAGTAGTCGAGGTTGGGGCCGAAGTTGTCGGTCCTCCAGATCCAGCCCACCTCGAGGTCCGCGAAGTTGGTGGCGTTGATCTGGTCGAGGGGCGAGGAGCGGGTGTGCCCAGCATCACCGCCTAGATAACGCCACTCGCCGTTCTCGGTCCCTGGCAACTGAGCGAAGGCGGACGCTGCCGTCAGAATAAAGAGTGCGGAGGCGAGGCCGAGGCAAAGCCCGAGAGTCTGCGTTCGGAAAGGTCGAAGCTCAACGTCGGTCATCTTCGTCATTCCTCATTCCTCGCGTTGATGGAGCATAGTTGTAACCACTATGGAATTGCAGTGCGGTGGAACCATGGACGGTAGGTCGGGGAGGACATCGGCGCAACGCCGCCAGAAGCCCCTGCGTGCATGTAAGTCTCAGCTGCTCAGAGCAGCACGGCGCCCTTCTCCGACCAGACTCCTGATGAGCCCCAACGCACGCTCGAGCGGACCGTCCGCCTCGAGCAGTTCCTGTCGCTCGACAGGCTCGAGCGGGAGAACGAGCGAGAGACCGTCAACGACCTCCTCATCGGAGAAATCCGAGGGTGGCAGCCGCATTCCGGGATAGACGGAGAGGACTGCTCTTTCGAGTTGTTGGCGTCTCTGGGCCAGCAACGGGCCGTCACTCACCTCGACCACCTCCGGGAGCGCCTCCACCTCCGCGAGCCGGTAGAGACGGCTCGTATCCTCGCTCAGCACACGAAACTTCACTGTTCCGTCCAGGAGGATGTTGTACCGTCCGTCGGGCAGTTCCTCGGCCGCGATGATGACCCCAGCACAGCCGACATCGAAGATCGGCGGTCGTCCTTCGTACTCCGCTTCGTGTCCTGGTTGCAGCAATATCATGCCGATGATGCTGTCGCCCTCGAGCGCGTCGGCCACCATCGCGCGGTATCGCGCCTCGAAGATGTGGAACGGCTGGGTGGTGTGTGGAAACAACGTGACGTCTTGGAGCGGAAAGATCGGAATCGACGCCGGCAGCGGCATGGCCTCGGCCGATGCGGATTGGGCCGCGCCGGAACCCGGGGTGCACAGGACACCGACCAGCGCCCACGCCAGCATCATGGGTCTCATGTACCGTCTTTCAATCGGGAGGGGATCGGACATGGCGGACAAGATGCTTCTAGGGCGGGTGTGGCGGCAAGCGACGAGCGAGGGGCCACCGAAAGATTACCTGAAGATCAACGGGGTCTGGCAAGATCATCTGATGTTCGCCAAGATTGCGAACGAGCACGCTCCACAGTTCTTGGTGAATGCTCCTTAGTTGGCATGAGGGTCCAACCATGGTAGCCAGATCCGTTCTCCTGCTCCTACTCCTGATACCCGCGTCCCTTCGAGGACAGGCGACGGATATCCAGACGTTCTTCGATCTCTTGCGTGCGGATCCAGAGCAAGCGGCACTCGCAGAGCGAGCAATTCTGGACGGGTGGGACGATTCCCATGCCGCGATGCTCGTCGAGCTCACCCGGTTCGCCCAGAGGAGCGATCAGGCTCGCCTCTTTCTGTTACTGGAGCGCGCCACCGGACAGTCCTTCCGACAAGACATGGATCGGTGGTGGTATTGGATTTGGGCAACGAATCCCGGTGCACATCCCGACTACTCGATGTTCAAGGCGCTGTTGTACGCGACGATCGACCCGAGCTTCCGCGACTACTTCGACGACGGCCTCGCGGCGAAAATCCGTCTCGACGAAATCCGGTGGGGAGGCGTGTTGCGCGACGGGATTCCCCCGCTTGACCTGCCGGCTCTCACCAACGCCCGTCGGGCCCGGTACTTGGACGATGACAACATCGTGTTCGGCATTGCGATCAACGGGGATGAACGTGCGTACCCCAAGCGCATCATGGCCTGGCACGAGATGTTCAAGGACACCATCGGTGGCGAGCACTTCACAGGCGTGTACTGCACCCTCTGCGGTTCGATGATCCTCTACCGATCGACGATTGGCGGGGAACACCACGAACTCGGCACCAGCGGATTCCTCTACCGTTCCAACAAATTGATGTACGACCATGCCACTCGGTCGCTCTGGTCCACACTGTCCGGCGAGCCGGTCGTGGGCCCTCTCGCGGAGCACGACATCGAGTTGGAGCCTCTTTTCGTCGTCACCACGACATGGGGGGAGTGGCGGCGGCGCCATCCGCGCACGAAAGTGCTGTCGATCGATACCGGGTATCAGCGTGACTACAGTGAGGGGGCGGCGTACCGCGACTACTTCAGTACCGACGAGCTCATGTTCGCCGTGCCCGAATTAGACACGCGGCTCAAGAACAAGGACGAGGTTCTCGCGCTCCGGTTCCCCGAAGTTCCTATGGAGCAGCTGGCCATCGCCGTCGAATTCCTCGCAGGCCGGACCGTGTATCACGATTCGCTCGGCGACGTTGATTTCATCGTGTTGACCGACCAGAGCGGTGCGAGCCGGGTATACGAAACACGTGGCCAGCGGTTTTCACGGTGGGAAGGTCAAGACGGAGTCCGGGACGAGAGCGGCGAGCGCTGGACGCTGACCGAAGCGGCCCTCACCAGCCCCGATCAGACATCCCTACGACGGCTGCCCTCGCACCGTGCGTTCTGGTTCGGATGGTACGCACAGTATCCTGAAACGCGCCTCGTCCGCTGAAGCGCGGACCCTCCAAGGAGGGGCGCATGAAGCCCACCGCCTCGCTACTCCGCCCCGAGGCTCTTGATCATCCGATCCATCTTCTTCCCGAACGCCTCGATCACTGCAAGGTCACCTGACTGCACGGCACGGCTTTGAGCAGCATCCAGGGCAGCGACCAAAACATCCCCTTTGGATTGGAGATGGCTAACCAAGAGGTCTTGAAGGGAGCCACTTGACCTCGCAGCTCCGGCAGCCCTCCTCCTCGGTGCTGCCTTCCTCTTAGCGGCCTTTTTCCTCCCGCCAGTTCTCCCCGAAAGTTTTCTCCTCAACGGAAGCGGATATCGGGCATTAAAAGACCTAGGGCTCAACTCAGCTTCCTCTTTGTTGATACTCCTCGCCTTCTCTTGAAGCACAGCGCCTGACACTTTCGGATCTTTCTTGAGCTCCCGCTCAACCATCTCAAACACCTTCGTATCCCTGTCAGCCATATACAGCTACCTCACTCGGGCGGGGCTCGCCTTCCTCTTGTCGCACGCCATGATGAAACTGCTTGAAAGTGAAACTGTCAACGCACTCTCATCTGTCTCTTTCTATCCGAACACGTCATTACGTGCTAACTCCCAGGTGAATTACACAACGTAAAGAACCGATCGGAGTAAGGTATGCCTACTCCCATTCGTGAGCGCGGCTACGCTCATCCGGAGCTGCTGGCTGAGACCGATTGGCTGGCCGCTCGCCTGTCCGATACGACGGTTCGTGTCGTTGATGCTCGTTCTGACAAGGACTACGCTCGCGGCCACATTCCCGGTGCGGTTCACCTTGATGGTTATACTCTCGGTGGACTGCGCACAGGGTCCGAGATGCCAGAGCCCGAGACCTTCGCTGACCTGGTCGGGGCTCTTGGAATCGACGAGCACACAAAGGTCGTCGTCTACGACGCAGGCGGGCCACCGACGGCGGGGATAGTCGCCTGGGCATTCCTCTACTACGGCCATCCCGATCCCTGTTTACTCGATGGTGGGTTGGCGAAGTGGACCGCCGAGGGGCTGCCACCTTCCAGCGATGCCCCGGTCCACGAACCGCGGAAGTTCGCAGCTCTCCTGGCGGAGGGCGTCTACTGCTCCCTGGACCAGGCGAGGGCGTCCGTCGATGACGACGGCGTCTTCTTCTGGGACGTGCGGGGAGTCGGCGAGTTCGAGGGGACGAAGAAGGGGTGGAATGCTCCGCCCCGGCTCGGGCACCTGCCAGGGGCCATCCACTTGGAACACACCGAGCTTTTCGACGCCGACGACGGGACGTTGAAGCCTGCCGACGAGCTCAACACGCTCCTGGGGGCTAAGGGGATCACACCGCAGGCCACGGTCGTTTCCTACTGAGGGGGCGGTGCGCGGGCGGGTCTCGCGGCGTTTATCCTAAAGATCCTGGGTTACGACCGGGCATCGAGCTACGCTGGGTCCTTCAACGAATGGGCCAATCAGCCTGACACCCAAGTGGATCGCTGACGGCCGGGTTCTGGGACCGGAATCATGACCTATCCGCTCCTTGACCACTCGTGTCGACATCCAGCTCGAAACACTGCCTACCCACCCCGTGGCTCCAGAAATCCGAGTTCCGGCGCACTGGCGCCAGTGACTCGCGATCGAAGGTTGCACAGAGCTCGTACGTCTCCTCATCCAATGCCCGATACTCGTAGGACTGGGCCGAGCCGGGATCGATAGTGTTCACCTGCGTCCGCGCATCTTCAGCGAGCTCGTCGAGGGATATCGCCAGACGCTCGTTGCGGTCCCAATAGGAATCCATCGCAGTCACGATCCCCCTGAGGTCCTCAATCCGGGCCGAATCAAGTTGCTGGAGGCGGCCTTCGGCCGGTGATCCAACCAGGATTACGCCAGCGATGATCGATCCCACAACCAGGGTGGTGGCGGCGACCAACATGGTCTTACCGAGAGTCGTCTTCATCATCTCACCTCCTTCTCGTCTCGCCGAAGATCTCTGAGATAGTAGGTGAAGACAGCACCGGCGATGCCTCCAGTCGTCAGGACCTTGAGTAGAAACCGCAGGGCCACTTCTCCATCGAGGACGTTGTAGACCAGGGTGGTGGAGTCACCAATGAGGATGCCTGAGGCGATCGCTAGGGTCAGGTAGGTGAGCCACCGGCGCACCGGGGAGGTTCGCCTCAGTGGTGAGAGAGCGATCGCCCGGCTATTGGTCCTTGCCGCATAGAGGAAGATCGGCGTGCCGACCACGAGCGCCGCAATCGACTGCCGGATGATGTCCGGTATCGCGTCGATTCGGTTCTGCGACCAGAGCGGATCCGGAAAAGCGAGGTCGATGAATTGGAAGAGAAGTGTTCCTAGGCTAAAGGCACTCATGTAGAGCGTCCCGAAGAGGACCAGGTACTCGAACGCCTCTCGAGCCGAGAGCGAGGGACGGGGTCGTGGCACGGGAATGGGGAAGTCGACCGCCGCAAACGACAGGAGCGCTGCCTGTATCTCTTCGTCCGACCAATCAGCCTGACTCAGCACACCTCGTATCTCGTCGCGTGGCAGGCCCCGATTCAGGGCCTCTCGGATAAATCCCGTCAACTCTTCATTGACTGCCATGGAGGTTCTCCTTTCCAGTAAGGAAAGAGCGTCCGGTGTTGACGGTGTCAACCTAAGTTCGAATGTTGACGACGGCGTCATTGGTCATTGAGGGACAGATCCAGGGCACCGAAGACGTTGATGGGCTCATCCGGCAGACCACCCGAACAGTGTTGGACGGTATGCGCGTTCGCCGTCGACGTGGAGCGTAAGCGGGTTTCCATGAGCAAACGCCGGAAGCGACGGGCGAGGGGTGCCAAAGACGCGCCCACCCCACCCCCCGCCTTGGCCGGCATCGCCCAGCTCCTGAGCGAAACCCCCGACGCCACTCTCGACTTACACGGCTACACCGCTGACCAGGCTCGGCTACGCGTGCGGGACTTCCTGACCACACACTCTCGCATCTCGGCTGGAAACGTCGTGCACGTCATCACCGGTAAGAGCACCGCTGTGCTGTTGGAGCTCGTGCGAGACATGCTCGACGATGAGGCTGCTGACCATGTAGACGAGTACGCGGGGATGTTGGGCGGAGGTGGGTGGGTGGTACGGGTGAAGTAAGCCGCGTAATCGTCCCGAATGCCACCACCGTCGAGACGTCCCGGCCTTACGACTTACGCTTTCCCCGCCGCTCCCTGTGACGCGCCTGCCTACGTTGCTCTCCTTCTTCCCGCTTTTTTTCCCGTTCTTTTCCAGACTCGAATCCTGTCAACACGTCTGCGAGACCAAACGATGCCATGAAGAGGGGCACGAAGAGAAGAACGCAGACGACTGTGATGATAGCGCCGGAGTCGATCCGTCTTATCAACACTGGCACGAGGACGCCGTACATCACTCCCAGAAAGACGAGCCCAAGGATCTCGGCTCCAAAGTTCATGAATCCTCTCGATCCATAATTTTCAGCCGGCTTGATGGGACCGTCAGCTGCGCTCGCGATGATAACTCCTTGGCTGGCCCTTTGTAATTTCATACCGTATTCGCCGCCCGTAGATATACCTGAAACCCAGAAGACCTCACAAGCGACTACTCGCGTCGAGACTCAGAAATCGAGAGGTACACATGGACAACCGCTTCTCCATGAAGGGCAGGAACGCGATCGTGACCGGCGCAACACGCGGGATCGGCCTGGCGATCGCCCGGGGCTTCCTCGAGTCGGGTGCTACAGTCACACTGTGCGGTCGAAAGCAAGAAGGGCTGGACGCCGCACTAACGGACCTCTCGGATCATGCCAGCAGCGTTCTGGGCGTCGCCGCTCACGTCGGCAAGGTGGACGACATCGAACGACTCATCGCCGCGGCAGAGGAGCGATTCGGTACGGTTAATACGCTCGTCAACAACGCTGGGACGAACCCGTACTACGGGCCGATCGCCGAGAGCGAGGACTGGGCGTGGGACAAGACCATGGACGTCAATCTCCGCGGTCCCTACCTGCTGTCTCGCCGGATGGGCGTCAGGATGATGGCGGCAGGCGGAGGATCGATCGTCAACATCTCCTCGGTCGCAGGGCTCGAGGCAGCGTCCGGACAGGGCATCTACTCCGTGACCAAGGCGGGATTGATCATGCTCACCAAGGTCCTTGCGCGCGAGATGGGTGCGGCCGGCGTTCGCGTCAACTGTATCTGCCCCGGTGTGATCCGGACACAGCTCTCCAGGGCGCTGTGGGACGACGAGAAGACCGCCAAGGCATGGATCTCGCGGAAGGCGCTCGGTCGCGTCGGCGAGGTCGAGGAGCTCATCGGCGCGGCGATCTACTTCGCCTCGGAGGCGAGCTCGTTTACGACCGGTGCGGTCCTGCAGGTGGACGGCGGAATGGTTATCTGAGTCAAACAGTGTGGCCGGAGGTGGTAATCCACCTCCGGCCACGTCTACCCCTGTTTCTAACTCGGGCGTTAGGTGCCGAGCGTTTGGAAGATATCCGCCTCCAGTCCACAGATCGTCCCGGTGACAACCCTCTCTACGCCTGTGGGGGTGGTTGCGATCGAGAACGTCACATCAAGGTCGCAAGTGCCGGAGCGCCCATCGCTCGACGTGAAACTAAATCCCCCCGTCTCCGTCCCAGTCAGCGTCAGAGCGACTGGCGTAGAAGTCAGGTGGAGAACGGCCTCGACCGCAGGGGCTCCATCCATCGTGAACGTATTCGTGCCGTCGCCGACCACACATGCGTTCGGATCCCAACTCACGGTCGTCGTGAGATCGCTTATGAACGTCTCCACGTCGGCGCTGCCCGTAATAGAGCCGCTCACCCCGAGGGTTCCGGATTCGCATGCTACCGACACATCGAAATTCTCGTTGACGGACTCCGGCACTTGGGCAGGTGCAGCCTGTGCCGCGCCGCTGGCAGAATCGAACGCCGAACCAAACGCGGCGAGGACGGCCGCAACTTCGGTAGCTGTGAGCTCGTCGTCGGAATCGACGCCGGTATCGCCACCGGTGACATCGTCGCCACAAGCCACAACTGTGAGGGCCAGGGCGGTAGCGAGCCCAATGAAATTGGTGGACACTTTGCGCATGTTATTCCCTGAGAAGGGGTAATGACGCTCGAGCCGCACCCGGTTAATGGGGGGACCCGCTCGCACAGGGTCGAAGCTCCAATAGAAAATTAGGATGCGTTAGGCCGCCTGGGCCAGAAGTTTCTTGGGGTGTCGGATCGCTCTCAGCACACACGGCCTCGCCAGATTTCCGAGGAATGCCACCGTAAGCTGTTGCGCAAAGCGAACATAATAGTTCCATTGCTCCCGAAGAAGAGTGGACAGACGTAGCCTCGTACTTTGGACCGGTCTTCTCGAAGTGGTCCGGCGGTAGGAGACTATTTTGTTCGCAGTCGGAAATTTTGTTGGCATGCGCCCGGTTCGGGCGACAGACCTGCGCGGATTTCTGCGCGTGTTCCGGTACGGATCGTTGTGCGGATCGTTGGTGGCGCTATTGATCGGTTTCGGGCTCGGCGACAGGCGGTTCCCGGGAATACATTCCTTCTGGACCGGCGACAACGTCTTTCCCACGGCTCTTGCGGAGACGGAGCGGGAGCGGCGCGCGCGGCTCCCCATGGAGTTGAGTGAGGCCGTCGAGTCCTGGGTGCTCCGCCTCACAGGTGACCGCAAGTCGGTCTTCGAGTTCGCTCTTTCGCGGGCGGGCCTATACTCGGACATGATCCGGACCAAGCTCACCGAGCGTGGAATGCCGGAAGAGCTGTTGTATCTCGCCCTCATCGAGTCCGACTTCTACACCGATGCGCGTTCTCGTGTACTGGCAACCGGGATGTGGCAGTTCATGGAACCGACGGCGAAGCGATACGGGCTGCGAATCGACGCTTACGTGGACGAGCGGTACGACCCGGTGAGGGCGACCGACGCTGCACTCGACCACCTGAATGACCTCTACGAGGAGTATAAGTCCTGGTACCTCGCGGCCGCGGCTTACAATGCCGGGGCAGTGCGCGTGTCTGATGTCCTTGGGCGGTACACGGACGGACGCAGTGGAGATGACAGTCTCTACTGGGAGATCGTGAATCACCTACCGTCGGAGACCGCCAACTATGTGCCGAAGCTCCTCGCTGTCACGTACCTCGCACGATCAGCGGCACGGTACGGCCTAGACGTGAGGCCGGTGGATCCCTACGAATACGACTTCGTCTGGTCTCCGGGGGGTGTGGACCTCGCTGACATGGCACACTCCCTCAGCATTACCGCCGAGCAGATGTACGACCTGAACCCTCAGCTCATCCGCAACTTAACCCCGCCGGGTGAGGCCTATCCGTTGAGGGTTCCCGTGGGGATGGTCAGCCAGGTCCTCGCCGTGCTCGGCTTACCGAATCATGGGACACGCCCAGCGGACGACTGATCGGCCCTCGCCCCCTCACTCCCGCCTAGAGTCGCTCGCTCCCTCCGCCTCCAATCTCTCCTGATAGCGCGCACCGCTCAGTACATTCGCCAGACTATAGTTACCCTCGTGACAAGCGTATTCGAAGACCATGTCGTTGAACCTCTTGTACGGGATCTCTCCTCCCCAGGGCTGGGTGTACATCGTCGGGTCGTCAACGGTGAACTCGTAGAGAAACGTGTTCTCATCGACCCGCGTGAAGCGTTCGGTCACCTTAAGGTCTGCCGAAGCGGGAATTCCCCGGAACGCCTGTGTGGGATTGATATTGGTGGTCTCGACCACGAGTACGTCCCCTTCCCAGCGACCCCAGGAGTCGCCGAACCAGGGACGGACGTGTGCAGGTAACCGGTTGGGCTCACCGAGTCGGATAATCCGCACGTCGTGGACCATCTCCGCCTTGATCATCACGTAGTCGGCGGTCTGTACGATGGTGTAGTTGTTGTTGTAGGCCGTGTTGGGGATCATTGGGGGTCCCGCACTGGAACCGAACGAAACGATGCAGCGCTCGGCGAGTGGCCTCATTTCCGGGTGGTCGTATTGGCCAAATTGGCCCCTGATGTCACGGGTCTCCTGGAGGCGCTGCTCGCCCTCTGGTGTGAGGGGCGGACGGCGCCCATTCGCCGGATTGGTGACCAGAGAGGTTACGTATTCGCCATCGACGATTGCTACCCGCGAGCCCCCATCAAAATAGACCTCGTTGTACTCGACGCCGATCAGTCGAGCCTCATTGGAGGACCCTTCGCGGATGCGCCTTCCGCTACTTCCCGCAGGCCGAGCTCCTAGCCCGCATGCGAGCGTCCCCGGGCTGGCGCCGCAGCCATCTCCTGCTGGCCGTTCGATCTCCTCAACTTCCTCCCGTGTGAACACCGGACCCCGACCCTCTTCCCGCTCAAACGGAGTGAGCGTCACGTTCGTCCAGTTCCCCTGAAGGTCCGGATGGCCGTCGGGTGTCCTGGGGACTTCCCACTGTCCGGCGTCGGAGGATCGAGCCTGCGCCGCCGCGGTCGAGACGACCCCGTCTGCCGCGCATGCACAGAGAACGGCGAGAAGTAGTGCGATACGATTACTCATTTCGACCTCCATTCCGGCGTGATCCAAGTAAGAACACAATCTAAATAATCAGTGAGTCTTCGCGACGATATTGAAGAAGTCGAACAGCATGCCGACCACCTCTTCACTTTGGTTGATAAACCGCGAGTGATCGCCACCGGCAATCTCGACGTAGAGGTGCTCCATCCCGAGCTCTTTCATGCGCGCCACGGACTGGCGGGACCGCTCGACCGGGACGGTCCCGTCCTCTGAGCCGTGGAGCACCAGAAACGGGATGTGCCGGATGGCGTCCTCGTCCACGTAGTCGGCGCTCATGCTGCCACCGGCCGCGGCGGCGAGTCCGGCCCAGACGTCAGGGTACCGGCTCGCGATGTAGTAGGTGCCGGTGCCGCCCATCGAATGACCCCAGAGATAGGTGCGGTTCCGGTCGATGTTGAACTCGTCTTTGACCATGTCGACAACGGTCATCACGTCCTTCTCGGCCAGTTTGTCGTCTCGGTCGTCGCCGTGAGCGCCATATCCGCCCCGTCGTGTGTAGCCCAAAGGGGTCACGACGATGTAGCCGTCGCGTTCGGCGCGGTCGAGGAACCCCGCGTACCCCATCAGCCAGTCGTACTGCCGCCCAGCTCCGTGTAGCGACACCATCAGCCGATATGACTCGCTCCCGTCGTAGGAGGTCGGCACAAAGAGCGCGTAGGGGATTGTCTCGCCTGTTTCCTGCATGGTGTATGTGCGGTGCTGTACACGCGGGTCGGTGATGGCACTTTCATCGTCGCGCGCTTCTCGTTGAGCCACGGCCACGTTCGCCGAGCCGAGCAACAGGGCGAGGGAGAGTATGCCGATCCGTGGTCTGGTCGTCGCTGTCATGTTCGGTCCTCCAGTGCGGCGCGCCGAAGCCCCCACAGCTCTGGCTCGGGAAGGGTATGCTGAGAGATTAAGCCCGCCGACGCGCGAGCGCGACTTCTCGATTCATCTGGGGATGTTTACCGCCCTCAAGGGGAATGGCGCCACCGCGCGCCTGATCATGCTACCGAATGAGAGTCACTGGTACCGTGCGAGGGAATCGGTCATGCACACCTTGGCCGAAATGGTGGAGTGGTTCGATAAGTACGTGAAAAACGCGGAGCCCAGACGAATTACGTTCTAGGAGCCTGACCACACGCAAGCCTGAGGGCCCAACCTCGTGTCATCGTTTGCACCTCGGTGCTCAGGCTCTTTTCGGCGGACCGAGACCCATCGCACGACGCCACGCGGCGATCTGTCCCAGGTGGTCCATCTCATGCGACGTCATCAGGAAGACGATCAAGTCCCCGACCGTCGGGAAGTAACTCCGTGTCCCCTCGTCCGGATGCGGTTCGCCGAACCGCGAGGCATCGATGTTCTTCACTGCCTCAGCGTTCCTGGTGTGCTGCTCCTTGAGTGCTCCGAGGATCTCTTCCTTGCTCGGATAGGCCGACGCGTCGCCCGACGGCTCCCCGCCGGTCTTGAAGGTTTCGCTCCAACCGTCCGGCAGGTTCGACGGGAGTCCCAACAGCTGGCCGAGGCGGTCGGCCGAGACCACGAGATGGCCGAGCGACCAAGCCGGATGATTGATCACGCCCCCGGGTTGGGCCGCCATCTGCTCGGTTGACAGGTCCTTCACGAGCCTCTCAGCGAAGCCGAGGTTGAATCCGTAGAGATACGTCACGTGGTTGAGCATTGAGGTCTCCGGATGTGAGCGAGGCTGTTGCCAAGCCAGTGAGCGAGGCTTTCGCCAAGCCAAGGTGCACGCTTGCCGTTCGCCCATGCAAGGACCAGACGAAGCCCTGGCCACAGCAGGGGCCTACCGAACGATCTCCCGAATCACCCCATCCCACTTGTTCAAGAGAAACACCCGCCCGCCCGGCCCCCGTCCGAAGTGCAGATCCGCCCGGAATGTCGGCTCCCGACCCTGATCGGCGTTCCTCGCCTGGACCAGTTCGAGCAGCGTCTTCGTCTCTCCGCCATCGCGGAACAGCACCCTCCGGATCGCGGCCTGTCCGCCACCCCGCAGGCCATCGGCAGGCACGTGGAAAACCTCACCGCTCGGGAGGTCGCCCCAGAGCACCCGGTTCGTGAGCTGAGGAATCAGATCGTCGCGGTACGCCACCACTCCCGTGGCTGCCGATCCCGGCTGGAGTAGAGGATCGTTCTGGTCGAACTCAGCCACCGGGTAGGTGATCCGTGGCTCCCCCCTCGGGTTCGACAACTCGACCCGAGTGTTGGTCACCACGCGGTAGCTCCCCTCCCAGGTGTTCCATCCCAGGTCGCCGCCGGCCGGCACGACGTTGAGCGTCTCGACCACACTCTGGCCGATGTCGGCCATGAGGAGGTTGCCGGTCACCGCGTCCCAGTCGAACCCCTGCGGATTACGAACGCCCGACGCGTAGATCTCACCCAGCGTGCGGTCGAGGCCGTCTCGTGCGTAGGGGTTGTCCGCCGGCACGCCGTAGCGCCCGTTCACGCTGTTGGAGCCCAGCGGGTGTACCCGCAAGATCTTGCCGAACACCGAGCCGAGGTTCTGTGCAATATCCAATTGGTCGCCCGCGGCGCCGCCATCCGCCATGCCGACGTACAGTAAACCGAAGTCCGGATCGCCCGGCGACGAGAACGGGTTGAAGCCGATCCGGCCGCCGTTGTGATTGTCGAAGGGCTGCTCGACGCGGAACAGCTCCCTTGGCCGGCCGCCCTCGTACGTCGCGGCCGTCGGGTCGCGGGCGGTCCACTCGAGGAGGACAATGTCGTGCGTGGCGTCGCCTCCGCCGGGAACGAAGTCGGGATCCGGAGCCATTTCGTCCGTGTCAATCCACGTGTAGAGCTTTCCATATCCAGCCGTGCCACGCTCGTTGAACTGAGGGTGGAACGCGAAGCTCTGGAGCCCGACCTCCATGATCGGCGCGACCTCGGGCGTCTCCACGAGGACGCCCCACCTTGGCTCGCGGGCATCGAGGTACTGGGTCACGCTCCCGTCATAGCTGATGGCGTAGACGAGGCCCCACATGTCGTTGACGAAAAGACGGCCGGAGCCCGGTTCGTCGACGAGCACCATCGGGCGGGCGGGAGCTCCGTCGATGTTCGGGAGGACTGCGAACTCCTCGAGCCCGACGATGATTACGCCCTCGGATGCCGGGATCGGATCCGGGAACGGATCGTTCGTGATCTGAGCGACGGCGGGACCGGCGATCAGTAAGGCTGCGACAGCTGCAGCAGCTGCGACAACAGGGCGAATCGTGGACATGCGGCGCGGCTCCTCGAAGGACGAATTACGACTGAACAGAATGTGTTGGGGAGTCGGCTCCGCGCCAGGCCTCGCGCCCGTTCCAACCTGTCTAGTTCCGGCGAAACGGAACGAACCGGACGGCAATGTTGTCACGTATCTCGACCTCACCCCCGGGCAGCTTCTCGACCACCCTCAAGATCTGGAAAGAGAGCGAATCACCCACCGGGATGATCATCCGATCTCCAGGTTTCAACTGTTCGACCAGTGGCTCGGGGACCTGCTCGGCCCCCGCCGTGACGAGGATTCCGTCGAACGGGCTCTGCTCGGGCCATCCAAGGTACCCGTCACCGGCACGGACAAACACGTTCGAAACTCCAAGTCGCTCGAATCGGTCAGCCGCTGAGCGCGCCAGCTCTGGAATGATCTCAATACTGTAGACCTCGGAGACCAAGTCGGCCGCAACGGCTGCCTGGTATCCGGAACCCGTTCCGATCTCCAGTATCCGGTCGTCCGGCTCCGGCTGAAGGAGTTCCGTCATCAGAGCGACGATGTAGGGCTGCGAAATCGTCTGCTCGAACTCGATCGGTAGGGGCGTATCGTTGTAGGCGAAGGCTCGATACCGCGCAGGGACGTACTCGTGGCGAGGGACCCGCAACATGGCTTCAAGAACCCGCGAGTCGGCGACGCCACGCGCCTCGATCTGTTCTTCCACCATCTGGCGCCGTGCCTGCTCGAAGTCGAGGTCCTGACGGGTCCGAGCGGACGCTGTGGCTTGATCCGGCGACGCACACGACGCGTTCAGAGCGATGATGAAGGGAAGAAGCAGTTTCTTCACGTGAACTCTTTCCAGAACCCCCGGCTTTCGTGCGGTGTCCCGGTTACATACCCCGACGGCGTTCTCGAGTTGTACCCCGACCACCGGTGCTCAGGGACGGCGCCGGCGACGCTTGACCAACCAGATACCAGCTACTGGCGACACGGTACCGAAGAAGAGGAGCAGGGCTCTCCCCCCTCCCCCCGGCTAGGCTAAAAGAAGTAGCCTTTCCTCATATCATGCTCCCGCTCGTCAGTGCTGGTGCTGTGCAGGAGAACAAGGCAGAATTTGACCTTTCTCTCGACGGCACTGTGCAAGGCCGACTCAAAACGCCCAAGGTCATCCGCTAGCTCTGTGAGGTCCCTGTCTGCAGCGTTGTCGGAATCTGCAACGTTGTCTGAGTGCCCGCTGACCGGAAGCTCGCTCAGGTGGTCGAGAAGTTCGGTAACGGACTCGAGCCCGACGTCGGCGGGATGCCAGGTGAGTGTCTCACCCTTGAGGTCATCGTTGAATCCGAACGAAGACAGACGACGCGTCCCTATGCGATCGGCCAGTCGGTCGAGCTCTTCGCAGTTGCGAGCAACGGCATGCCCGTGGAAATAACACTCCGAGTCGCCGAGTGACTCCGCGAAGTACGGAACCACCTGAGCGATCGACTCATCCTCCTTCACCTTGCTGGGGCGGTTCCCGGAGTTCTTATCAGACCTGGCACTTTCCTCGGCGTCGCCGGTGCCGTGCGGGTCGCCATGGTAGAGGTGACCGGAGGGCACACCGTCGCCCAGGAGCCGGCCCGCAACGGGCGGCACGATGCTCCACGCCGCCGCCACGCCGAGAACCCAGCCGGTCGACGTCCATCCCCAGAACGGGAAGAGAGCGCCTCCGACTAGGAGGATCAGCGTGACCCATCCGAAGTGGATGAAGACCGAGTCGCGGCCTTCGAGCGACTGGCCTACGCCGTTCAGCGTGAGCGCCCCGACGAGCAGAACGACCAGCGCGCCTATCCAGCTCAAAATCGGCATCTGCCCCTCCCGTCTTTTGAGTCACGCGCGGGCCCTGAGGCTACAAGCAACCCGTATGTGCATAATATCTCAGGGCGGGCGTCACTCCTAGGAATCCTTTGGTGGATGCGAGATCGCCTGCTTGCCTCCCCTCGTCATTGACCAGCCCGCCCCCGCCCCTCACCTTACGCCGACCCGCGAAAGGCCTCCTGGTTTGCCTATCTCTGGAGATCCCGGCTGAAAGAGGAATCGACCATGACCATGCTGACCCGAGCCACGGCCACGACGCTCACGCTGCTCTGCCTGGCCACCCCGCTCCAGGCACAGAGCAGCGGCTCCATCATGCCCGATGTGGTCTATGGCCATAAGGCCGGGATGGCCCTGACCTTCGATGTCTTCACGCCATCTGGCGAGGCTAACGGGGCCGGGATCCTCAACATGGTGAGCGGCGGCTGGGTCTCCCGGTGGAGGGCCCCAGAGCAGGCCCAGGAGGGGTACCAGGCGCTCTTGGACCAGGGATTTACGGTCTTCGCCATTCGTCACGGGAGCAGCCCGAGGTTCAACGTTCCAGAGGCGTACGCCGATGTGACTCGTGCGGTGCGGTTTGTGCGTCTCCACGCCTCCACATATGGAATCGACCCGGACCGCCTCGGCGTCTACGGAGGTAGTGCCGGCGGTCATCTGTCCCTCATGCTGGGTCTGGCCTCAGACAAAGGTGACCCCGGCGCGACGGACGAAGTGCTACGTATGAGCAGTCGCGTCGCAGCGGTCGTCGCAAACTACCCCCCTGTGGATCTGCGTCAGAGGGCCACGCCGAGCGAACGTTTTCCGGCTACGCTCCCGGATGAAGGACTCTTTTTTGCCCGGGGGGTTTTGCCTGGTGCCGCCGAACGTTTCGTCGCGATCGATGTCGAAGACGAGGAGGGCGCTTCAGTGTCGCCGATCTTACACGTGTCGGCCGACGATCCGCCGACCTTGTTGATTCACGGAGACGCCGACGCGCTCGTCGATTTCAACAACAGCGAGTTGATCCACTCGGCCCTGGTCGCCAGTGGCGTTGAGACCGGCCTCGTGGTCATCGAGGGCGCGGGGCACGGGTTCCGAACCGCAGAGGACCGTGCGCAGGCCTCGGACGCGCTGGTCGGGTGGTTTAAAAAGCACCTGACGGGGCGCTGATCGCCCTTTGCGTGAGGGCGGAGCGCACGGATCGGGCCGTGCGCTCCGCTCTGGCCTCCTTAGTGCTTAGTGGCCATCCGATACCGCCGGCATCGCCTCGAGCACCTCTCTCGTCAGACCCCAGCGGCTGAAGCCCTGCCGCCCGTAGTCCAGGCCGCGGCGGACAATGACGAGGTCGTGGGAGGGCACCACGATGGTGTACTGACCACGGTTGCCGGACGTCGAGTAGGCGTTCTTCGGCACCCCCGTGCGGTCGTTATCAGGCACGAGCCACCACTGACCACCGTAGCCGTTGCCGGTCGTCGCGGTGGCGGGAGCAGGTGTGCGAACGAAGTCGATCCAATCCTCCGACAGAAGCCGCTCGCCGTTCCAGACGCCGTTCTGTAGGTAGAGCATGCCGAAGCGGGCCAGGTCGCGCGCGTTCGTATAGACCTGGCTGCTAAGAATGAAATCTCCGAACCGATCCACGCTCAACAGCGTATTGCGCATGCCGATGCGATCGAGGAGTGCCCGGCGCGGAAACTCCAGGTACGCCTGATCGTCGCCAATGGCCAGCTTCATGGCGTACACAGCGAGCAGCGTTTCGTAGTTCTCGTAGTCCCAGTAGGTGCCCGGCTCCCGAAAGAGTGCACGGTTCCGCGCACCTTGGATCGAACTCGCGCCGGCCCAATAGGCCAAGCCCGAGCCCGTCGCATACTCGAGACCGGAGTTGTCCACCGGGTACAGTCCGCTCGACATGTTCAGGACGTGGCGTAGCGTGATGGCCGCCCGGGGGTCGGTCTCGGGAGATCGGGTACTCGGAAGCCAATCGAATCCGAGAGGCTCGTCCAGAGCCATACGCCCCTCGTCGACCATCATTCCTACGAGCGTGACGGCAATGCTCTTGGCCGTGGACCACGTGCGCGTCCTGGTTGTAAGGTCGACGCCGGGCGCGTAGCGCTCATGAATGATCTTGCCGTTGTGGACCACGAGAAGGCTGAGAGTAACCTGCCCCTCCGGCCGGTCGAAGGCCCAGTCGGACGCCTCCTGCAAGGCGACGGGGTCCACGCCGGGCGGGAGAGAGCGGTCCTCGATCAGATCACCGTCAGGCCACGCGATGGTGGCTGGGTCGCCCTTCAGCATCGGCATATCGAGCTTCGGCAAGCTTTCGATGTCCTCCAAGCTCTGATCCGGCGCCATGATGACACAGCCGATCCCTTTGCGGAACGCCGCGCTAATGGGCGGAACCCCTCCCGGCCCTCCTATGACCACCGCCTTGAGATCCCAATCGACGATGTAGTCCCCGCCGTGAGCCGTCCCGACCGGCTCTGGCAGAAAGGCCAACTCCTGAGCAAAGACTTGCTCGAGAGTCCGGTTGGACGTGAACAGGCCGTTGCACATGAAGATGGCCTGTTGGCCGTGCCGGATCATGTCCCTGTTGAATCGCCAATAGTCGTACGATTCCTCCTGCTGGGCGCTGGCAAAGGCCGGGAGCAGGAGCGCGAGAGCGATGGCTGGGATGAGACGATAACTCATGAGTAACTCCCTTCGAGCGGTCACGAACGGTGCGGCCGTGGTTGCATCCGGATCGGACTGATGATACGCGCTTGCACCCCGGATGCGCGAATCGAGGGGCTGGGCCCCAGGCCGCGGCCCTCGTAGGAATAGTCGATCCGCCGACCGGCCTGCGCCTTCCGCCGATAACCCTCAGCTTACTGCTTTTCACCGACCCCTCGTTTCGCTTAATTGCATACCTCCGTTTAATGACTTTGGTAGGCCGCACCGCTGAGCGAGGAGGACCTCGTTTCAAAAAATGGCTCGACTGTCCCGGGAGCGCCTCCGTCGCCGACTCTACCTGACATTCTCGAGGCGAGGGAACGCCTGGGAAATCAGGTGGTGCTCACCCCCTGCACGAGATCGATGGCGTTTGACGATCTTGTGGCGTGCTCGCTCTGGCTCAAGTTCGAGACCCGGCAGCGTACGGGCTCGTTCAAGGACCGCGGAGCACTCAACAAGCTGCTTCAGTTATCGGAAGACGAGCGTTCACGGGGAATCGTGACGGCCAGTGCAGGCAACCATGCCCAGGCGGTTGCGCACCATGCGACAGGTCTCGGAATTCCCGCAACGGTCGTGATGCCGATCGGTACACCTTTGGTGAAGAGCGCGAATACCCGCGGCTTTGGAGCGCGTGTGATTCTGCATGGGGACACGCTGTCGGAGTCCCTGGCCGAGGCCCTCCGCATGGTGGACGAGGACGGCCTGACCATGGTGCATCCCTACGACGATTTAGCCATCATTGCGGGCCAGGGCACAATCGGCCTGGAGCTTGTCGAACAAGTGCCTGATCTGACCCACGTGGTGGTCCCGATCGGCGGAGGCGGGATCATCTCGGGAATCGCGGTCGCCGTCAAAGCCCTGAACCCTTCGCTCCATGTAATCGGCGTGGAGGCTGCAGCCGCGCCTGCGGCGTACCGCTCGCGGGAGATGGGTGAGGTGACTCTGATCGAGAGCACCGAAACCATCGCCGACGGCATTGCGGTGCAGCGAATCGGCGACCTCACGTTTCCTTTGATCCAAGAGTACGTGGATGACATCGTCATCGTTGAAGAGGAGGAGATTGCAAGCGCTGTCCTGCTGCTTCTGGAGCGCGAACGAACCGTAGTCGAGGGGGCGGGAGCAACACCCCTGGCGGCGTTGGTGAGCGGGCGGATTCCGCTCGGGGACGACGACGTGGTTGCCGCCGTGCTGTGCGGCGGCAACATCGACGTGAACATGATCGCCCGCATTATCGAACGGGGATTGGTGGCGGATGGGCGGATGGCCAGGCTGATGGTGACCGTGCGGGATCGCCCGGGATCACTTGCAGAACTGAGCAAGGTCGTAGGGGATCTTGGTGCCAACGTGCTCGAGATCCGGCACCGTCGCGCGTTTGCCGACATCACGGTAGGCGACGTCGAGGTCGTGATGCACTTGGAGACGCGCGGAAAAGAGCACGTAAAGGAGATCGTCGCTGCTCTGGAGGCCTACGGACACTCGGTGGGGGAGCACGTCTAGATGAGCCGAGGCTGCCCCCCTTAGTAGCTTACGACGTCCAACCCCGGGACCCGCTCGAAGTCACGTGCGTTGCGTGTGACGACGGGAGCATCGTGGGTGCGTGCCGCTGCCGCGATGAGCAGGTCCATCGTGGAGACGGCCTCTCCCCTGCGCCGGAGCTCGGCGAGCAAGGCACCGTAGAGAGGCGCAAAGCGGTCTCCGGTGTGAACAACCTGAAGCGCCTTGAGGAGCGAGGCGACCCGGGTGCGCTCAAGCTCCGGATCGTCCGCCAACTCCGCGCCCGCATAAAGCTCACAGGCAACGTGTACACTGACGGCCAGTTCCTCCTCGGCGAGGCGGTCGAGCACGGCATGGGCGGGGCCCTCCTTTCCCTGTGATGCCTCGCGTAGCAGGTCGACCACGAAGGAAGTATCAAGATGGGTCACAACGCCGGGACCCTGGGCGAGTCCTTGCTTCGTTCCTCGATCACGCAATCCACGGCGTCGAGCGTCGACTCGCTCAGGTGGATCTCCTCGAGAGACCGCTTCAGGACACGGCCCGTCGGACCTCCGGAGAAGTGCTCCTTGATTACGACGGAGAAGGACTGCCCCTCCCGCTTGTGGCGCCGCAACGCTTCGTATGCGTCCATATCGATGGTAATTGTCTTCACGGCCATGTATATACAGTGCACTTAGTATGCACTTACCGCAAGCCTATGAGTGACGTTCTCCTGCCTCACAATCGTCACGGTATCCGAGCGCAGGAATGACAGAACGGGCCCAATGGTGACCCCGGATCCACGGCGTCGCTCGCGGCCTTGTCCTCATACCCTACTGGGGACTCCAACGGCGTCCCGTCATTGGCTGGGCCTTCGTTGCTCCTGGAGCGTCCGCTCATGTCGGGAAGTGGCCGAAACATGCCCCGGTATTCGGAGTGGGGCAATAATGATGCGGCGGGAGGTGAGCGACTTGCCAAGTCGGTCGTCCGACCCTACCGATTCTGGCCGCAGCGGCTGTTTGTGCAAACCGCTTCGCATCCCGAGGGAGCCGCCAGATGTTAGAAGTCCACGCGTCCATCGACGTCGATCGTCCCCCCCAGGTCGTCTTCGACTATATCGCCGACATGGCCAACAACCCGCTCTGGCAGCGAGGCATGCGTGAGTGCAGGTGGAACAGCGAGCCCCCTCTTCGCCTCGGTTCCACCTACGAGCAGGAAGCCAGGTTCTTGGGAAAAACGATCGTATCCTCGTTCGTGGTCACCGAGTTCGAACCGGGCCGGCGCATTCGAATCCGCACTACGGGAGGCTCGATGCCCATCGACGTCACACGGGAAGTTGTACCTCGACCGAACGGCCAATCGCAGGTGAAAGCCATCGTCCGCGGTGATGCGTCCGGGCTATTCCGCCTGGCTACGCCCTTCATGAAGCTCCTCGTCGGCTCGAGCGTCCGCGGAGATTACCGGCGTCTCAAGGAGCTCCTCGAAGCCCAGGCCTGATCAGCTTACCCTCCGAGAAGGCGCTCGCCTTGCGGCGCCCGTCGCAGGTCGGCATGCTAGCCCACACGGCGGTGCTAGGACCTTTACACAGAGCCACCCGGTAGTTGGCACTGGGTGGCTCGCGGGCCCAAGAGGTTGAAATGTTACAGGAAATGTGGCTCCGGAGGGTGTACGAGCACCTCATGCGCCCCATCGTCCCACTGGCGGCGTCCCTGACGTTGGCGCTCGCCTGGTCGGCGTGCGCGCCCGGCGATGGCGGCATGAACGACGCCATCATCAGCGGTGTGGTCGAGGGCCAAAATGGCCCGGAAGCCGGTGTCTGGGTCATCGCCGAAACCGACGCCCTCGGCACCGGATTCGTGAAGATCGTCGTCACCGACGATGACGGCCGATTCGTTCTCCCCCAGTTACCCGACGCGAGCTACGACGTTTGGGTTCGGGGGTACGGGCTAGCCGACTCCGAGCCGGTGGCGGCCGACCCGGGCGACGATCTCGTGCTGACGGCGGCGTATCCGGACACACCCCAGGAGCAGGCGGCAGTGTATCCGGCCAACTACTGGTATTCCCTCTTGGAGATCCCGCAGGCCAGTGAGTTCCCGGGTACCGGTCCCTCGGGGAACGGCATCAGCCCGGGCGTCCGGTCGCAGGCGCAGTGGATCGACAACCTCAAGCAGGGCTGCCAGCTCTGTCACCAGCTCGGGAACCAGATCACACGGGAGATCACCCACCTCGACCGCCGCTTCTCCACCACCGCCGAGGCGTGGGATCGTCGGGTCAACTTCGGCCAGCGGGGTCCCCGAATGAGCGGGGCCCTGAGTGGGATGGGACGGGAGCGGGCGGTACAGCAGTTCGCAGACTGGACCGACCGGATCATGGCCGGTGAGGTGCCGCCCCAGCCACCACGGCCCCAAGGAGAGGAGCGGAACGTGGTGCTCACTCTGTGGGACTGGGGTGATGGCACCTCCTATGTTCACGACGAGGTCGCCTCGGACAAACGCGACCCCTCGGTCAACGCCGGGGGCGACGTGTACGCCGTCTCCATGTCGGACGATCACCTACTGATCGTGGACCCCAACACCAACGAGGCCCGCCATCTGCGTGTGCCCGTGTGGGATCCCGAGACCCCGTCTTACTTCCCCACCACCCCCGGCTTCGAGCCGTCGGTGTTCTGGGGGGAAGAGATCGTGCTGGACGGCCCCGCCAACATCCACAATCCCATGATGGACCAGGACGGGCGGGTGTGGCTCACGTCGAGGATCCGCAACAGCCCGGACAACCCCGAATGGTGCGGGGAAGGCTCGTCTAATTCCTATGCGGAATACTTCCCGCTCAATAACAGCGGGCGCCAGGCTTCGGTCTTCCATCCGGACACGGAGGAATTCACGCTCATCGACACCTGCTTCGGGACCCACCACCTCCAGTTCGGAGAAGACACGGAAAATACGCTCTACTTCAGCGGCGACACCCGGGTCATCGGCTGGGTGCGGACCAGCCCTCTACTGGACGGCCCTGCCGGTCCCCTGGTGGATCCCATCCGGGACCAGGCGCCCGCGCGCCTGGCGCTCCGGGCCGAGGCAGCCCAGGGCTGGTGCCCCACGGTCGTCGACACCAACGGCGACGGGCGCATCACGCGGCCCTGGAACTCGGGTAATGGCCCCAGGGATCCGAACCTGGACACGCAGTTCACTGGCTTCGCATACGGAGTTGTCGTGAACCCGGTGGACAACTCCGTCTGGGTCGCCAGGACGGGTGGAGTGCCGGGCCGAATCTACCGCCTGGAGTGACGTGACCCCCTGAAACGAGACCAAAGTTGATGTTAGGATGCGGCTTTGGTCGCAGCTATCAGGGAGGAGGTCAGAATGAGTAGGAGACGACACACGCCGGAGCAGATCATCACGGCATTGAGAGAGGCGGAGGTGGGTCTGGCGAACGGCAAAACGGTGGCGATGGTGAGCCGGGAGTTGGGGATCAGCGAGCAGACGTACTACCGGTGGAGGCAGGAGTTCGGGGGGATGAAGGTGGATCAAGCTCGACGCTTCAAGGAGCTGGAGAAGGAGAACGCACGGTTAAAGCGAGCGGTGGCGAACCTGACGGTGGACAAGCTGATCCTGGAGGAAGCGACCAAGGGAAACTTCTGAGCCCCGAGCGCCGACGCAGGTGCGTGATGCATGTACGTCAGCGACTCGGGGCGAGTGAACGTCACGCGTGTCACGTACTGGGTCAGCCGCGCTCGACGCAGCGCCGGGTGAAGAAGCTACCCGGCGACGAGGAGGCGCTACGCACGGACGTGATACGGTTGGCGAGCCGGTTCGGCAGGTACGGGTATCGCCAGATCACGAACCTGCTGCGTATCGAGGGCTGGGAGGTGAACCACAAGCGTGTGGAGCGTATCTGGAGGCAGGAGGGGCTGAAAGTGCCCAGACGGCAACCGAAACGGGGTCGGTTGTGGCTCAACGATGGCTCGTGCATCCGGCTCAGGCCACTGCACAAGAATCACGTGTGGTCCTACGACTTCGTAAGCACGAGGACCCATGACGGCCGTGCGCTGAAGCTTCTGACCGTGCTCGACGAGTACACGCGGCAGTGTCTGGCGATCAAGGTCGGTCGAAAGACTCGAGCTCACGACGTTCTCGAGGTGCTCACCGATCTCTTCGCTCGGCACGGTCCGCCCGAGCATCTGCGCTCGGACAACGGGCCAGAGTTCACGGCGAAACTGGTGCGGAGATGGCTGGCCAGGCTGCGGGTCCAGACCCTCTACATCGCGCCGGGCAGTCCGTGGGAGAACGGCTACAACGAGAGCTTCAACGGCAAACTGAGAGACGAGTTCTTGAACGGAGAGATCTTCTACACACTGCCCGAGGCAACGGTACTCGTCGAGCAGTGGAGGCGGCTGTACAATACCGTCCGACCCCATCGTGCCCACGGCGGACTACCCCCCGCCCCAGAGACGATAAAACCATCGCCCTGGTTCCTCAGGATGCCCCAACTCCAGGGACCACCGATGGCTCGGGGTCTAACATAGGAAGTGGTACCGCAACTGGGGGCACCTCAGTTCCAGTCCATCGGGCTCTCCTAGTTGCAGAACCCTTGGTTGATAGGAACCTGTCAACCATCAGTGTAGGCCATTGTGTAAAGGATCAGGGTAGGCTGTACCCATTATGACCCTAACATCCGGGCGCACCTGATGCGCGCCGTGCCAGAGCTGGCCCAGGAACGCGTCGAAACCGCGACGCGCGTCCTCGAAGAACACGAAGGTCGCATGAGTCGTCCTGTTCCGTGTCGTGTTCACAGGAGCTCCGGGACTTGATCGGCCAACAGTACATCGACACCTTAAGGACTTAATTCGCCGCCAACTAGGGCCTGTTAACACTATCTGAGAGCCTCGACGATGAGCGCAAAGTGGATGAAGGCCGTGAACATCACGTCGAGCTTGTCAAAGCGGGAGAAGATTCTTCTGAAGCCTTTGAGTCGCCGAAATAACCGCTCTATTTCGTTGCGACGGCGATACATGATTCGATCGTACTGCCACGGGCTAACACGGCCCTGTTTGGGTGGCACGACCGGCGTAAACCCCAGCTCCAACACCAATTGCCGTGTTTCGGCCCCCTCGTAGGCCCGGTCCATGATCATCGACACAGTGGAGTGTACCGGCTTCAACATGCGTAGCAGTTCGCGTCCTTCGGGTGCGTCGTGGTTGTGGCCTGGCGATAGCGAGAAGGTTATCGCGGTTCGAGCATCTGCGGCAACCATATGAATCTTGGTGGTCCAGCCTCCACGCGACTTCCCGATGGCCTGCGGGCCGTTTTTTTTAGCGCGCCGGTGCCATCAGGGTGCACTTTGACGATCGTACTGTCGAGCGACAGCGCTTCGATCTTGATCCGGATGATCTGCTCGTCCTGCAGGGCCGCAAAGACACGATCCAGCACACCTGCCCTGGCCCAGCGATTCATTCGGGTGTAGATCGTATGCCAGTTACCGAAGCGCGCAGGCAACCCGCGCCACTTGCAGCCGTGCTCGGCCACATACAGGATCGCGTTAAGCACTTCGAGATTGGAGAAGCTCACATTGCCGCGCTGACGTGGAAAGCAAGCCTCTATCCGACGATATTGGGACTCTGTGATTTTCATAGCCCCAATATAATACAAATGGGCCTTTAGTGTTAACAGGCCCTAATTGCGATCTGGACAAATGGCTCGTGTTGTTGAGGGTCTGAGAGAAGGGACGGACTGCAAAACTTTCGTTTTTCAGCACAACCTTAGTCAGGGGACTAAAACATCATGATACGAAGCCGCTGTCTGTATTCTCTCATCGTGATTTGTACCGTGCTCTTTCCCATGGCCACGCCCGCTCTGGCACAAGGCGAGCGACGGTTCTATGTGGGCGCAGAACTAGGAACTCTCTTATCGTCTGCGGTGACCATGACGGGTGACAGCAATGATCGCGCCAGCATCTGCGATGAGTTCATCAACCCGCTATATGCGTCCGTACCTGGCTGCACCGACGCGGCACGTGGCGTGGGAGACAGTTGGAGTGTGCCGTTCGATGGAGCCGGTGGCGTTGCGATGAGCGCTGTGATGGGATACCGGCTGCACGGCATGGTGCGGGCAGAGGTAGAGTACGTGATGAGGAGCTCCAACTACTCCCAGCGGTCCGGGGTGCTCGCCGCCCAGGGGGTCAATGCCGACAAACTGAGCGACGAACTGTTCTTGGCGCAGGAGTGGTTGGGTCTCGTCGAATCGAAGAGCCTGATGGGCAACGTGTACCTGGACCTGCCTGGCGTGGCCGGGGGCTTCACGCCGTTCGTGGGGTTGGGTATGGGGATTGGGAGAACGAATGCAGACTACGCGAGCGTGTGGTCCAGAAACACGGATCCGGTGGCCATAGACACGGGTCGAGACCAGCCCAACGCCGATCAAATCGCGCGCAATCTAGCCGGCACGTCCAGCTCGGCGCAGGCCACCATGGGGGATACACAGACCAGTTACCAAATTCTCGCTGGATTCGATTACCCGGTGTCGGAAACGGTGTCGGTAGGACTCAGGGCTCGCTGGATGAGGTCGGGTGAATTTGCAGGTACCGTGGTCTGGGATCCGTTGCGCAGCCATGTGCCGAATCTGCGGCGCGATGGCAGTGAGCCCGTGGACGGTACGATGTCGACCGACGGTTTTTCCTTTGTGGGAGTCAGTCTTGGAATGAAGCATCATTTCTAGCTACAGCCAGACCTGACCCGCGGGAAAGGCCCGAAAGCTCCGGTGCGTCTCCAGGGTTCGGCACATACATTGGCCCGGAGGTCTTAGAAGACACCACCACTTAGGGCTTTTCCGAATCGTTTCGTAGCGGTCGGCAAGTGCCAAGGAAAGACACATGAGTCTGCCGGACACACCCAGCGCACCACCCAATGCCCAGGTACCGAAGCGTAAGAAAAGCCGTCTGACCCTGTATATCGGCATTGCCATCGTGGCTGCTGTCGGGCTCGCGGTTACGGCTCCGCAGGTCGCCGTCCAATTTGAACTGGGCGGCGAGATCTTCCTGCGCCTGCTTCTGATGATGGTCGTTCCGTTGGTCGTCGCGAGCGTGATGAGCGGCATCATCGGTCTCGGGGACATCCGCAAACTGGGGCGGCCGGGCGGGTTTGCGATCGCCTACTACCTGACCACGACGGTGATGGCGGTCATCGTGGGCCTGATCATGGTCAACGTCATCCAACCGGGCATCGGCGCGATCGATGCGGATACGCTGGAGACCATGGCGGCGCAAGGCCAGGAGATCACGGCAGGTCGCGAGGACGAGGGCTTGGGCTCGATCCTAAGCAACCTGGCGCTGATGCTGTTTACCGACAATCTGTTTCTCGCAGCCGCCGAGAGTAGCCTGCTGCCGCTCATTTTCTTCTCCATAATCTTTGCCGGCATGCTGACGACAATGGGCAGCAAGGTGCATGCGCTCACGGAGATGATTCTCCAGATCAACAACGCAATGCTGTCCTTCGTCCTGCTGCTGATGAAGGTTGCGCCACTAGGGATTTTCTGTCTCGTCACGGCGCGATTCGGACAAGCCCAACTGGAGGGCGTTCTCCTCGATGTCGTGGGCCAGACCGGGGCCTACTTTGTGACCGTCCTGGCTGGCCTGGGGACCCATGTGCTCCTAACCCTCCCACTTATCTACTGGATGTTCACCCGCAGGAATCCCTTCCGGTTCATGTACCGGATGTCCGAGGCGCTACTCACGGCGTTCTCGACGGCCAGCTCGAGCGCAACACTTCCGATCACGATGGAGTGCGCGGTCAAGAACGCAGATGTGTCCAAGCAGTCGGCGGATTTCGTGTTGCCACTCGGCGCTACGATCAACATGGACGGGACCGCCCTGTACGAGGCGGCCGCGGCGATCTTCATCGCGCAGGCTCTCGGTTTCGATCTGTCGCTCGCAGACCAACTGGTGATAGCGGTGACGGCGACAATGGCGGCGATCGGAGCGGCAGGGATTCCGGAAGCCGGCCTGGTCACCATGGTGATCGTCCTCAATGCGGTCGGTTTGCCCGTGGAATACATCGGCTTGATTCTGTCTGTCGACTGGCTCCTGGACCGCTTCAGGACCGCGGTGAACGTCTGTGGCGATTCTATCGGTGCCGCCGTGGTCGAGAAGAGTTTCACTGCCAGCGCTGCTACGTAGACCGGTGCTTCGAGACCGCTGGCGCGTGCCTGGGCCTACACCTAGGGAATTAGACGGACGAGCCGCTGGCGCGACCCCCGAAAACTGACCCGATTCTCGGCGTTTGCGGGAAGCTTCCAGGTGCCGAGGATCCCGAATCCAGCGGCGAATCCGATCCCGGCGCCAATCAGGATCCGCTTCCAGCTCACGGCCCTCCGCATCGTTCTGCGGTACCGTCACGGCCGGGATCGTACATGAGTTCGAGGCGGGTTTGGGCCGAGACGTTCCCCAGCTTGCCCCGTTCACGGAGTTCCTGCCGGACTTGCCCGAGCGCGGGCGAGGCGGTGCAGGCTAACGCGGCCGCTAGTATCAGAAAGCGCATACGCGGAATGCTTGGCCCCTGGCCCACCCGATTGGCCGTAAGGCCGTTTATCCCGGTGTCATCCACGTTTACCAGCGTTTTGTCCTCGCCTGCCCAGACAAACACCCAGTACTGCGTGTTTGCGTCCAGGTGCACCGAGGACGCATCCGAAAGACAGCCGCCGCCGTGCGGCGGCTGCGGATAGCACCTGGCCTTCCTCACCGTGTACTTGTTCACCCCGGTGACGGGACCTTCGAAGGTGGCCCCGTTAATCGTCGGCGTTGCGATCTGGTCCCTGTGGTTGGGGCGTCCGTTTCCGTTGTCCCCATACACGTACACGTACACCGGCTCGTACTCGCGGCTCCTCCCTTGCCGGAAGTTGATGGAGATCGATTCGAGCTGGTACCCGCTGGCGTTCGTACCCGTCGTGAACGGCTGAACGAAGTCGAAGGCACCCAGCCCGTAACCAAATTTACTCGGTTCACTAAGGTTGGTCACCAGGACCTGTGCCGCCGCCGGTCCGGCCCCGCCGATCAACGCGACGATCACGGCGATGGTCGTGATCAGCCTTGCGGTCCCTTCTGCCCGCTGGGTGGTCGTCGACCTCAGCTTCCCAATCCATCCGCGCCTGCGGTTCGCTGTGTGTCCCTCGCGGCTCGTGCCGCGGAGTTGGGTCTTTCCGGTTTCCATGCTCTTTCCTCCGTCGTACTTGTCGTTGCGTCCACGGCCGGCGCCAGTGGATGCGCCGCTCGTGGTTGGTTTCTTCTGCCTCGGCGCGGCGCTCCGCTTCGCTTCGGTGTCGCGTTCTCCATGCGGCGGGCGGTGGCTTGGGTTACTCGAGGGGCTTTTGCCTCGCTCTGGCTCCCCGGATCCATGCCGGGAGTTCCGCCCACGCGTGGCAGCCGGGAGCCGCGAGCGGGCGGCCTTCCGGGAGGTCCTCGACAGGGCTTCGCGCGTGACCTCTCTCGGTGACTTGCCCCTGACCGTGCTCACGGCAGAGTTCCTACAAGGGGCATCGGGTCGTAGCGACGAGGAGAATCGAATTATGGGTGGCCTCCACCACGAGATGCAGGCCGAGCTGGCCGGCCTTTCGTCGAAGGGTCAACACCATATCATCAGAGGCGCTGACCATTTCCTTCAACTGGATCATCCGGACAGGATCACGCAGGCCATCCTCGGCGTTGTCGCAGAGGCGCGAGAGCGCACAGGCCCGGAAGCTCGGCCTGGAGACCGTTGAGCCGCACCATCTAACAAGGAGTTCTACAGTCCGCGTAGGTTAGTCGCAGTTGTCATCGCGAGGACGCGACAATAGAACTCCAATCCGCTGGCGCCGCCGCCGGTCACGACACGTCGCGCTGGTACCCAACCCAGAGACCGGCAGATCGACTCAGTGAGCAGTCTGTGGGCTGGGGTGACCGCATCCACGTCACATAACGCCTGACTCACGCGCGGCCCTTGGTCCGCTGTCGCGGGGAGGCGGGAAGCCCTAATGTGAGCAACGGGCCGGCCGCTTCGCGGACGCTCCGGTGGCTCCGCCACCTCCGCGTCGTGAGTCAGTGAGCCCGTTATGCGCCATGGCTCTCGGATACGGGCTCCTTCGGGTAGATAGATTCTAGGGAGATGTCTGGAGATTCTGACCCGTTCTACAACTGGCGCCTGCGCGCGGCCGCTGCAACGTCCCGGCTCGGCTATCCGCCCGATCTGGTCAACGAGGCAGCCGGCATCCTCTCCGTCGCGCTCGGCCGGGAGTGGCTCACTTCCGCGTCACAGCGGGAAGACAGATCGCTCTTTCAGCTGCGCCGGCACCCACTCGCACGTGCCCTCAACTCCAGAGGAGATCCTGAGATTATTGAGGTTCTCGAGCTAGCTGAGTACCTGAAGTCCGCGGCCCACCTGGAGGGTTTCGCCGACGCGGTTTCCGGGATCAAGTCGCAATACTACCAGACACTGTTGCCGCTCGCCTTCGCGCACCGCGTCGCCCTCTTGGGGGCAGGAGCTTTGTCACTCGAGCCCCCCGCAGCAGGCGGCCGCCTAGCGGACATTGCGATGGAGTGGTCTGGTGAGCCGTATCTTATCGAGTGCTATAGGCCGACCATTGTCGGCCAACCTGAACACCATGTCGGACGTCTGTTGATGGGCGTGCTCCGACACTTCTCCGCCGATGAGCAGCCGATCGCGGTGGCAATCCAACTCCAGGGTGGGCTCGACCACCAGAAGCGCAAGTCCATTGTCAGGTCCGTAGCGGACGCGAAGCGGGTCTTGTCGGATGGGGGTTTCCGGGAAGCAGTGCTCGTCCGTCATGACCACGCCCTGATCTCCGTCGCGCCAACCGTCGCTGCAGCAGCGGGCCAACACTCTGCGCTGGCCCTTCATCCTGACTTCCCCCGATTGCCGAATGAGACGTCACAGTTCGCCAGGCTCGCCATAGGTGATCGGGCTGCCTTGAACGTGGTGAATCCCACTCAGGCGAATCCAACTCACAGCTGTGTGGCAGTCTGGAAGCAAGACGCGGCGACGGGGGGTGACCGGCTACCGGACGTTGACCCGGCGTTCGAGCGAGTCGTCAAGAAAGTCAAACGAAAGCTGACACAAACGCGAAGCGGCCAGTCTCGCCGTAGACTTGTTGTAGTCGACACATGGACGACGGGGCACCTCGACCAACTCGACGTGGATCCGGACGTCTACGTGAGAGGCCGGGTGCTCGGTGACAGAGCGGCTACTGCCATCCTTTTCACCCGTCGGTATTGGGACAGGGACGCCTCAAGGTACCGCTACCGCTTCCAGATGTTTGCGCAAGAGGACGATGCGCAGGCGACTGCACTTGTGGAGGCGCTCAACGACCGGGAGGAGGAGACGACCGTCCCAGGCTAGTGTTCTGTCCCGTAAATACATTGATATAACGGAGGGATAGGGTATCGTTTCCCTCATCCACTCGAACGAGGGAGAGACCATGCCCCGGGGACGTCCGTTGAAGGCGCTCGATGTCAGTCAAGGTGACCAGCCCCCAAGAGTGGTACCACCTAACTGTGTTAGTCCGACCGCCTTCTGGAGCCTGGGGAGAGGGCCTCGGAGTCTGGGGAGATTGAGGAAGGCCGGCTCAGGCCGGATCGCCTCCGGGGCCGGCGGCTGATAGGCCAGAGAGCTATGCGGTCGGATGGTGTTGTACTCCCGCCGCCACTGCTCGATGAGCACCTGTGCCTCCTCCAGAGAATAGAAGATCTCGCGCTTCAGCACCTCGTTTCTGAGCGTACCGTTGAAGCTCTCGTTGTAGCCATTCTCCCACGGGCTACCGAGAGTCGGTCGAGTCCTGGTCGGAGGTGTTGCGGGATCTGAAGGCACGCGGCATCGAGGCGCCCCGGCTTCTGATGGCGGACGGTAACGCGGCGATCTGGGGCGCAGTACGGCAGGTATGGCCTGAGGCGGGCGAGCAACGGTGCTGGAACCACAAGATGAGGAACGTGCTGGACCGGCTGCCGCAGCGGGAGCAGAGCGAGGCGAAGGATCTTCTCAGGGCCGTGGTCTACGCACCGAGCCGGTCCGAGGCGCTGAAGGCCCGCGAAGTGTTCGCCAGGCGCTACAGGCCGTGGTATCCGAAGGCGGTGGACGTACTCGAGGACGACTGGGAGCGGATGGTGGCGTTCTACGACTTCCCCGAGGATCACTGGAAGCATCTACGCACGACGAACGTGGTCGAGAGCCCGTTCGCTGCGCTACGGCTCAGGACGACGGCGGCGAAGCGATTCAAGCGGGTCGAGAGCGCTACGGCGCTGATCTGGAAGTTGCTCTTGGTGGCCGAGAAGCGGTTCCGAAGGCTCGACGCTCCTCACCTCCTCAAGGACGTGTTTGAAGGAAGGAAGTTCGAAGACGGAAAGCCCGTCTCAACCCAACAGCGGAAGAATGCCGCCTGATACGTTTACACACCTATTGACCCAACCTCCAAGAAACGGGTTGCCCAGTAGCTCTGGCAGGAGAACCTCAAGCGGGTCCGGGAAAGCCGTTCGAGGGTGTGGAGAGGGGTGGGGAGTGTAAAGAGACACCCAGATTTGCGCAGTTGCTGGGTGTGGGGTTGGACGGCCTGAGCAGGCCGTCGATCTCGCGGAGCCTGTAGCTACGCCCGTCGATGTGGATGATGTGGACGTCGCGCATCAGGCGGTTGATCTACATGTGCTTCATGATCCAGCCGCGATCCCTCAGCGCCGCATGCATGCGGCGCCAGCCATAGGCGGAGGGATCGCTTCGATTACTTATTGGGCGCTGGCAATGGGGATAGTCCAAGTTCCTTCAGAAACGCGTTGTGCTTCGCCGTTGACTCCTGGATCTGTTTCTCGATCTCGACCAACTCCTCGTGCGGGACCCCCCTTTCCTCCAAGCGCCGCAATAAACCAACAACAAGTTGGACCAACCACCACGGCATGAGCTCTAACGGATCGGCGACTGCTTCTGCGCCAGCGGTCACTCGTTGCCAACGCTTAACATGAGACATGAAGGATTGGAGCGCTGCGTCTGCAACTCCGCGACGCTCTGTCTCGAAGCATTCTTCGAATGACATCTGGCTTTCGGATCCCCACTTGTCCCAGAGCTGCTTAAGTGCCTCGTGTCCACGGGTGCGAGATTCCCGTCGACTCTCGATTCGCCCAGGCCAGTGGCCCATGTTGACAGTGAGGAGAAGGCGGTCGCTCCAACGGTCTAACCGGCCGTCGACAACATCATCGAGAGTGATGCGGCCCCAGTCAGGATCTTGATTCGTGGACCAAGCCTCGAACGCTTCCCACAGTTGCGCCATATGTACCTGGTGGGGAAAGTGGAGGCTAACGCCACTCGCTAGATGCTCGTATAGGCGGCGCAGAACGGATTCGTACCGGTCGTCGTACGACGACTCCTCTTCATGGATGGGAGAATCCGGACAGACGATCAGTTGCAACTTTACCAACCGATCGATCTGGTCAAACGCCTGCAACCAGAAATCGTCCCCACGCGGTGTCTTCTCTCGCCAAACCGGATCGATCTCTCTCGCGATTCCGCTGAGAACCATCTGGTCCAGGTAGATCAGTTTCTTTTCGAGTGGTGGCAGGTGCTCTGATTCGTTGTGGAAGCAATTCCGGCAGCGACGGGAATGAACGTTTCCTCTGATGAACAGCGTACCAAGTTGCATCTGTCCGCACCGAGGGCACGGGTGGAAGGGCTCGGTGATGAACATCGTTGGGTCGAAAACGAATGGCTCGCTTGACATGGCTTTTCCGGGCATAGGAGAGCGATCACCAACCAAGCCCCAATCTACCTGTCCGGTTTCGATCTGACTTCCTAATGCTGTTTCGTCGCCCGACGGGGCCGACCACTACATGCTGCGCTATGTTTGTATGGGTGAACCCGGCGAAAATGGAGATCTCACGCGTATCTTGCAACAGAGGCAAACCTAGCGTGGCCGAGGCAGAGTTCCCCCTCACTGGAAGGCCTCGCTTTGGCACGGACTTCCCGGCTTTCCGCCATCAGTCTTGGAGCAAGTCCTTCAGCTCCCTGAACCCGTGCTCGCCGAGATCGTTAATCAGGTCTCGTGCCCGGTCTTGTGTTTCGGGGGTTCCTTTTGCGAGAACGTGCGTGAGGAACGGCCTAACCTCGTCTGCCACCACGTAAGGAACGCCTGCTCGCAGTCGCGCGCGTAGCACGGCCTTCGCTATGCTAAACGCTCCGTCCGGGTCGCTCTGCGCGAGCGCGAGCATGTGCTCCCAGCGCGAGTAGATCTCGATGTTTCCCCGCGCGAGGCGCGTGTTGCCGCTCAGGTAGAGAGGTTTGCGAGGTGGATTTTCTGGATGACCCTTGTCGTTACTGGGGCAACCGTTATCAACGTTTGCAGTGCTGGTTTTCGGATAGCTCCCTTCCTTGCGAGGAGGAGAAGCTGACGGGCTTCCGGAGCCTGTCAACGCCAGTGAGACACTCTTGGGAATTAATTAGAGAGCAATCTCCTGTGTCGTGAGGGAGGGGGTTGGAGGATTGATCCAGACGGCCTCCGGGAGCGGTTTGGGCTTCGGCTCACCGGAGACGAAGCGGTCGGGATGAGCGGCCCAGGCCTCGCGTAGCACGGCCTCCCTGCCGGCGATGACCTGATCTGCATTCCCGAAGTGGACCTGTTCGGGGGTCAGCATCGAGATACCACCATGGCGGTGCTCGGCGTTGTACCAGCGGAAGAACGAGCGACAGAAGGTTTTGGCCTGGCCCTGATCCTCGAACCGTCCAGGAAACGAGGGATGGTACTTCAAGGTCTTGAACTGGGCCTCGGAGAACGGATTGTCATCCGACACCTGAGGTCGGCTCAGCGAGCGGGTCACGCCGAGATCGGCGAGGAGCTGAGCCGTGCATTGGCTCGTCATCGGAGCTCCTCGATCCGAGTGCAAGGTCAGGACCTGGGGCTGGACGCCATGCTTCAGGCAACTCTGCTGGATCAGGCGCCCGGCCAAGGCCGAGCTCTCCCGATCCGCCACCATCCATCCCACGATGTAGCGGCTCAAGATGTCCATGATGACGTAGAGGTAGAAGTAGCTCCACTTCCTCGGCCCCAGCAGCCGTGTGATATCCCAGGACCAGACCTGGCCCGGGCCCGTCGCCATCAACTCGGGTTTCTGGTATTCGGGATGACTCCGCTGCGCTCGGCGCTCTCGAACTGGCACCTCGGAGGCCAGAACGCGATACATCGTACGTTCGCTGCACAGGTAGATGTCTTCGTCGAGCAGGGTCGCCACAACCTCGGCCGGGGACCGGTCCACGAATCGCTCCGAACACAGCGTGTCGAAGACCTTGTCTCGTTCCTTCTCGCTCAAGGCCCGGGCTGGGGTCGGGCGGGGCTGCTGATGCCCGGTCGATGGCCTCCGACGACGATAGAACGTGGCTCGGGCGACCCTGAGCGCATCGCACGCGGGCTTTACCCCTACGTACGTGGCCAGCGCCTCGGCCGCCTTCACGAGTTCGTCCCGTCCTCGAGGCTCAATCCCAGCAGCCCTGCAACTTTTCCCTGGACGTCGATGATCAGGCGCGCCTTGTGGAGTTCCTTCTCCAGGCGAGTGTTCTCGCGCTCCAGCTTGCGCACTTTCCCCTCCAGCGGATTCCGTTCGCTCGGCTTTCGACCTCGTCTCTTCGACAGCGCTCTCAGCCACCCACTCTGCACCGCCTTGCGCCATGTCGTCAGGTGCGACGAGTACAAGCCCTCGCGTCGCAGGAGTCGCCCTACCTCTCCCGGCTCCGTGCACCGGTCCGCTTCTTCGACGACCCGCAGCTTGTACGACGGACTAAACCGTCGGCGCGTCGGCTTATCTACCACCTCCGCGTCCGGAGCAGCTGCCGCGCTTCGCTTACCCTCCCAGGTTAGTGGGGCGATTCCATTCTCTTCCATTCTCTCTCGGTGTCTCAGCATCCTCGGTTTCTCTGCCTTCGCCCTACTCTAATTCTTTACTCGTTCCGTGTCTCACCTAAGTTGGCAGAGAGGGTTCCGGCTAGGGCATCGAGGAGGACGAGGCAATAACTCCCCGACCCTCCATATTCATCGGCACACGCGCGTGGTTCAGAGAGACGCTTCGGCTGCATTGTTGGATCTGAACGATCAGGGACCTGCCCCAGGCTCCCTGCTCAGATAGGCCGCCCAGTCACCCATGAGCCGGCGTCGGCGCTCGAACAGGTCCGTACGCCGATAGGCCGCCTCAACCCTGTTCTGGACGACGTGCGCCAAGGCTGCCTCGATGACCTCGCGCGGATGATCCGTTTCCTCGGCCGCCCAGTCCCGGAAGCTCGAGCGAAAACCGTGGGGCACGGCCGCGATCTTGTGCTTCCCGAGCATCCGGCGCAGTTGCTTCTCCTCGAGCTGCTTACCGACCCGATTGGGAAACAGGAACGGGCTGGTTCCCTCCACGAGCGACCGTGCCTCGTCAAGAATCTCCACGGCCCGGCCACACAGCGGCACCCGGTGCTCCCGGTTCGACTTCATCCGCCTAGCCGGTACGGTCCACACGCCATTCTCCTGATCGATTTCGGTCCACTCGGCAGTGTGCAGATGATCTGATTCACGGCAAGGAATCGTCTAAGTTCAACTAGGACTGCACGATCTGCCATTCTTGCCGTTGACCGAGATCTGATTCCACCGTATTGGAATAGCGGGGAAACGGCCTCAAATCGCGGGAATCCGGTCGTCTCCCCGGGTCAGGATGCTCCACCTTCGCCCGCATCCACGCCTTTCGCTTCTCGGCCGCCGCCTCGGCGCCGTCCGGGTCGAGAAGGCGACGTCTGCTCGGCACGGTACTTGGACGTGGTGCGACCCTTGGAGCGCGACGGGCCGACATGTGAAAGCCCGCCTGACCCCGCGCCCGATACCAAGCCCTCGGCTTTGCGGGGGGTCGCTCGTACGCCCGGAGGGCCGTACAGGTGTTGGCGGAGGAAACTCGCCGAGCTGTTCCCCGCTCGCTCTGGCTGCTGATTTGCGGCGGGGTGTCCTGGGTCCCTAGGTTATGGTAGGGTGATCCGGTTCGCTCTTCCAAGCAAGCCGGATCGCCCAGTGCAACCCGGAGACGCAAGCTGTCTCAGTTCGGTGGCATCAGATACTGGCGCGCCAGGGATTCACTCAGTGCGTCAGAGGCCGTCTGGGACTCCACATCTTCGATCGGCCTGTAGATTGCGAGCCGTTCAATTTCTTCGAAGTCAACACCATCGACTTGGCCGCGCAACAGCCGCAGGGCATCGTGCGGATTCTCTCGCCATACGTCCCTGGGAATGTGTTCAAAGTCGAAGAACGCTAAGACATCAGAAGGGTCCAAGGCGGGTGATTCTAGACCCTCCGGTGTAATGGCGCAACGGTAACATGACTGGTATGGGAATTCGTTCGTGAACTCAAGTACGACGGTCGCCAGCTTTGCCAGGTGCTCCAAGCAACAGTCCACCACATCACGATAGATCAACGACGCAGGTACACCTTCGTCGTTTCCGAGGAATCTGTAGGTCCACACTTGTGTTCCGTCCGTATGGCAGCGCGGTGTCCCGACTAGGAAGACCCGTCCTCGCTTCTGTGAACGATTCCTCAGGTTCTTGAAGAATCTCATCGCATCATCCTGCCGCATCAACTCCTGGCGTTTGGTCCACCAGCTCGAGAATCCTGGGGCTCGAGTCATTTCCTTTTGGAGAAAAAACGTGACGCTTCGGGCGGCCGACAGAAACGCGTTAAGTTCGTAATCGAACGCAGGGGTGCCCAGCAGTCGTAGTCGCCGACCGAAGTACTCCGCCTCCAGGAGCTTTCCCTCGACCGGTAGAAGGCTTGTGAGTCTCAAAGTATTCCTCGTGGTTACGTGGGGGTCGTCGAGTCGGTACGGGTCTCAAGTTGGCCCGGCTTGCCCAGGCGCACAATACATCCGTTCTCGTCCAACGGTCGCAGCACCGCGCAACCGGGCAAGGGGCTCGTGCCCCCGTGGAGAATGATTGACATGTGCTCTAAGCGACTTAAGGCGTATTCCGACGATGCCGACCAGTGGTGCCGACAAGCCGATTAGTGATTCCGGGCGATGCCGATTCACCTTGGGGGAGCGGAGGTCCGTAGGGGCGCTGGGGTCGGGGGTTGAGGGTTGAAGTCTAGGGGTTCGGGTTGGTCTTCGTCGAGTCGTAGAGCCGCCTCATGGAACCGGTTTCGAGGGTGATCCGATGGGCATTGTTGAGGAGGCGGTCGAGGATAGGGTCGCCGAAGGTGGGGTCGCCGACGACATCGTGCCAGTGCTCGACGGGTAGCTGGCTGGCCAGCAGAGTGGCCCGGCGGGCGTAGCGGTCGTCGAGGATTTCAAGGGGGATTATATACCAAAGTTTTAAACTATTGTATATAATCCCCCTCTTTATCGAGCCGGGCAGCCCGTGGGAGAACGGCTACAACGAGAGCTTCAACGGCAAGCTCAGGGACGAGCTGTTGAACGGGGAGATCTTCTACTCGTTGGAGGAGGCGAAAGTGCTCATCGAACAGTGGCGGCGGGAGTACAACACCATCCGACCCCACAGCTCGCTCCGCTACCGACCACCGGCCCCCGAAGCGCTACGGCCCGATCCCTTCTTCTTGAATCTGCCCAAGCTTAACGGCCCTCACCCCAGGCTTCAGGAGGCCGTTGGACTAACACAGTAGGTGGTACCACTATTGGGGGCCGGTCACCATGTCTCGACCCGTCCAGAATTCTAAAACTGGACTTGTCTCGTTTTAGGGGGTCAGATCACAGTCCCCTCGGACAGGCTCGCCGCATCACACTGCGTTCGGCCTTGAAGCCCCGTTGGGATCCCGCGTGAACTGAGAGCGGCGGCAAGGCAGCCCAGCGTTGGTTGCGGCTCCCTCGGGGGGCGACTAATGTGATGCTCTGAAGGCGGATCACGGCCTCCGCGTATCCTCCAGTAACCGCCACCCCCCGAGATGGAAGCCGTATGCAGGAGCTGTTCTTCGGTCCCGTCGCCATCTGGTTCACCGTGCCAGCGATTGCCGGCACCGTGTTCTTCTCCTTGCGTACGCTCCTCATGCTCGTCGGGGGTGCCGATACGGGCGTGGACGTCGATGTGGACTTCGATGTCGATGTAGATCTCGATGCGGGAGCCGATATCGCCGTAGATACCGGCGAGTCCTCGTACGCCTTCAAGGTCCTGTCCGTCCAGGCGATCGCTGCTTTTCTGATGGGCTTTGGCTGGGGAGGGCTGGGTGCGTTCCGCGGCGGAGGCTGGGGGGGCACGATCAGCGTCGTCTTCGCGGTGGCGTGTGGAACGGGCATGGTTTGGTTCCTCGCGAAATTGCTCACGGCCATGTATGGCCTCCAGAGCAGCGGCAACGTGCCCATATACCAGACCCTGGAGGCGGAGGGCACGGTGTACGCGAAGATCCCCGCCAAGGGTCTCGGGAAGGGGCGCGTGCGTGTCCTGATCGACGACCGCCAACGGTTCTACAAAGCGATCACGGAGGGCGAGGCACTGCCCCGGAGCGAGAAGGTCCGCGTCGTGAGCATAAATGAGGACAACTCAGTAACAGTAACGAAGGCATGAACTCCAGAGGGGGATAACACGATGTTCCTGTTCGCCACGGTGGCACTTCCCCAAGTGGGCGCGTTCGAGGGCGATTCGAGGGTGTGGCTCGGCTTGATAGGTGGGGGTCTGCTTATCCTCTTCTTCGGCATCTCGTTCTTGGTGAAGCAATACAAGCGCTGTCCTTCCAACAGGATCCTGGTCATCTATGGGAGGGTCGCGGGCGCACAGGCGGCACAGTGCCTCCACGGCGGCGGCAAGTTCATAATCCCGCTGTTGCAGGACTACGCGTTCTTGCCTCTCGAGCCGCTGGTCATCGATATCCCCCTGGAAGGAGCGCTGTCGCTCAACAACATCCGGGTGAACGTTCCCTCGACGTTCACGGTGGGCATTTCCACCGACCCGGTGCTCATGAACTCAGCAGCGGAAAGACTACTGCACCTGGATGAGAACCAGATTCGCGAGCAAGCCCAGGACATCATTCTGGGTCAGTTGCGGCTGGTCATTGCGACCCTGTCGATCGAAGAGATTAACAAGGACCGCGAGAAGTTCATGAATCTCATCAACACGAACGTAGCCGAGGAGATCAACAAGGTGGGGCTCGCGCTGATCAACGTGAACGTCCGTGACATCACCGACGAGAGTGGCTACATCGAAGCCATCGGGAAACGTGCGGCGGCGGAGGCGATCAATCGCGCCAAGGTGGAGGTCGCCCAGCAGGATCGCGACGGCGCTACCGGGCAGAAGGATGCCCAGCGCGATCAGCGGGTGCGCGTGGCTGCGCTGGAGGCGACCGCGATTGAGGGCGAGGTGAAGTCGAAGCGCGACTACGAGATCGCAACCGCCGAGCGGGAAGCCGAGACCATCGCCGCTAAGAAGAACGCGGAGCAGGAGCAGCGGGTGCAGGTTGCCGCGGCGGAGTCGACGGCGGTTCAGGGCGAGAACTCGTCACAGGGAGAGATCGCGAACTCAAACGCCCAGCTCGCAGAGGTGCGGGCCGAGGCGAAGCGCAGGGCTGAGATCGCGGCCGCACAGGCGGACGAGGCGATCTTCGGGGCTCAGCGCGAGCAGGAGATCGCCCGCTTGGGCAAAGACGAACTGGCGCCTCAGGAGATCGAGAAACAGCGGGTCGAGATCAAGGCCGAGGCGACTGCGGAGCAACTGCGGCGCGAGGCGCGCGGTGAGGCCGACGCGATGCTGGCTAAATTCGTGGCCGAGGCGGAGGGTACGCAAAAGGTGTTGGAGGCCAAGGCCGCGGGGTACCAGAGACTGGTCGAGGCCTGCGCCGGGAATCCGCAGATCGCTCCGACTCTGCTCATGATCGAGCAGCTTCCTACCTTGGTCGCCGAGCAGGTGAAGGCGATTCAGAACCTAAAGATCGACAAGATCACTGTGTGGGATTCGGGGAACGGTGGTCGTGGATCGAAGCACGGCGGTGGGACAGCCGATTTTCTGTCGAGCTTGATCGGGTCGCTGCCGGCGATCCACGAACTGGCCGAGCAGGCGGGCATTGAGTTGCCGGCAGTGTTGGGCAAAGTCATCCGCAATTCGGCCCGGTCGGAACCCACGGAGACGAAGGTTGTTGAGGTAGAGGAGTTGGTGAAAGCCGACGAACCGTAAGCAGAAGACCGCGTCGAATTTCGTGCTTACAGCTTGTCCGGGCGTGGGGAGCGGTCCTTATGTCTATGCCCGATTCACGGCTGGGAAGGCGGAGTACGAGTTCGAGTGGGACAAATCCTACTGGGGCCAAGAGATAATCAAACAGAGCCGAAAGTGGCTCAAGAAGAATGGAGACAAGGACGGCGTGTACTGGGAGCGTGGCCGAGTGAATTGGGCCGGGAAGCCTCGGCTATTCGGTCGAGCACACCCCAAGGCGGACCGAGTAGATCTCGCCGGTCAGCAGGGCGTATACCTCTTGTATGACGAAAACAGAGTGGTGGTCTACGTTGGTCGCCGGCCGACGGATGGTATGTGGGAGCGATTTCGGAGTAAACCACTGGCCTTAGCTCAAAACCAAGAGCGTTCAAAGCCTCCGTGTCGTAACCCACGACTATCCCGGTATTGCGGGCGTAATGCGCCCACATCGTGGGAACGAGTATGTCTGTGCTAAAGGAGACAACTCCAACCAATGGATTCAAGTACTCCTGAATGAACGTAGACAGCCTCAAATCTCCGTATCGGAGCGACCGTGTCAAGAGTTCTTCCCAGGGTACCGCAATGCCCAAATGCCCCTCCAGCTTGGATTGTACCTCAGCTAGAAAAGCGAGAATATCTTCCTGCTGGCTACTCTTCATTGTTACGACGTTGCATTCCATATCGTCGTTCAGGGCCAGCAGCTGAGTTGCCCGAAGGTTGGCCGGTGCCCCCTTGCTGATGAGTTTCTTGGGGATGTACTTGTATATGATGTCGGGGGTGTCAACGTGACCCCGCAAAGAGCCTTGCGCGCACTCTTCGGCTTGGTGCACCTGAAGGAAATGGGCAGCAATCGCGCCCAATGCCGAAGACATCTTCTGCCGGTCCACTCCCCCCCAAGTCGACAGTTGTACGCAAGCGGCGGCGACGCTCGCTTCGGTTTTCCGGATGGCCTGCTCACCATAAGGATGGTGGCGCTCCTCGATGGAGCAATAGTATCCCTGGCCAACCAATCTGTTGACTCCCTTGATTGCCTGAGCCAGCATGTCAGCAACTACGAGTGGTTCAGCAGCCCTCGCCTCGACAGGGGCTTCCGGCTGGGACGGCGAACGTTGCTTTCGTTCGAGCCTCTGCTCTTTTCGGGACTCGTCGCGGCGAACAATGGTCTCTTCCAGCGTCTTGATATAGTGCTGGTGCCTAACGTTCTGGGACTTACTGTCCCGTTTGTCGATCTCGTCGTGCAGTCCAAAATCAGAACACCAAGCGGCGTCCAGTTTACCTTTCGCTCCGTGGCAATCGCAGTCCTCCGACAGCGTTTCGCACCATGGATAGGGAGTGTCCACGATGTGAAACTCGTCGTCGTCCCATCCCTCTGGCAGTTGGTCCACCAGGGACTCCCAATTGGCAATGAAATGGGAGCGTTCGGAGAGCCTGAAGGGGGTGACGGGCTGATGGTCGTCCACGATGTAGTCGGTCCCGGTGAACCGAGACTCGAAGAATGCGGCCGATTGTTCGGGCGACGCACACGAGGCCTGCACCTTCAGCCACATTCGAGAATTGCTGATCACGATTTCGTAGAGGTGGTGCACCTTCGTCCCCAATGCTCCTTGCAGTGTGGATCCGATTCTCGCGCGCCCGCGGCCTTTTCCTTTGGCAACCACGAGAGCGGGGGGCGCGGGCGGATGAGAGCCAGAACACCGGAAGCTCTCCCCCGAGCGCCCGAACGGTTACTTGTGGTCCCGCACTAGCCGGCGGCGCCATCCAGGACATGCGGCAGCTTCGTCCTTCACTCGCTCATGAGGACGAGGCGCACTGCACCGCCTGGCCGTTGTCGGCGACCAACTCCAGCTCTCCGGCGGGAGTGCAGTCGTCCCAGGCGAAGCTGCTGGACAGGAAGGAAGGCACCTCTCGTTTGTAGGCGGTGTCGAGATTGTCGATGTTCTGGGTTCATGGTTTGGCTCGATGAGCCCGTGTGGGCCCCTTCAATCTAAGCCAGCCGGGGCACGTCGTACCACAAGTTCGCTTCTCGGCGATGTCCCGTAACGTCGGTTGGAGACGACCTCCTACCTCTGGCCCGGCCTGGCGAAGCGGTAGCCGACGCCGTGCTCGTTGAAGATGTAGGTGGGGTTGGCTGCGTCGTCGCCGAGCTTGTGGCGGAGCTTTTTGACGACGGTGCGGACGCGATCGGTGTCGTCCGAGCCCCGGCGCCCCCACACCTGTCGTAGGAGCGCCTCCGTGGTCACGACGCGTCCCCCGTTGAGCGAGAGGATGCGCAGCAAGTCGAACTCGGTGGCCGTGAGTGGGACCTCGCGGCCGGCCACGCTCACACGGCGTCGGCCGTAATCGACGGCGAGCTCCCCGTGCACGAACGTCTCGGGCACGGCCCGGGCACGTAGCGCCGCCTGGACCCGCGCGACGAGCTCGGTCGGCGAGAACGGCTTGACGATGTAGTCGGCGGCGCCGCTCTCGAGCGCCTTGGCGATCGTCTCGTCCCGGCCGTAGCCGGAGATGAAGATGACCGGGAGGTCGGCGAGCTCGGGGACCCGCTTCATCAACTCGATCCCGTCCGTTCCGGGGAGCATCAGGTCGAGGAGCACCAGCCGGGGCTTCTCGGCGCGGATGACGCCGGCGATCCCGTCCGGATCGCCCGTCACCAGCGGGGCGTAGCCCGCATCGGAGAGGACGTCGCGCACGTAGCGCAGCGTCTGCGGGTCGTCGTCCACGACCAGGACGGGAGTCTTCTCCCGCCCGTCCCCGGGCGGGTGCGGCCGGCCGCTGGGCGGAGCCTCCTCGGGCGGGGCTGCCTCGGGCGTGGCCGGCCCGGCCACCGGGATCGTGAAGGTGAAGCGCGCGCCCTGGTCCGTCCCCCCGCTCTCGGCGCGGATACGGCCGCCGTGCGCCTCGACGAGGCCCTTGCAGATGGCGAGGCCGAGCCCTGTGCCTCCGGCGAGGCCGGCGCGCTTGTGGAAGAGGTGCGGGAGCCGGTCGGGCGGGATCCCCCGGCCCTCGTCCGAGACCGAGAGCGCGATGTAGCCTCCCGCGATACAAGATTACCGTCTCAGATCAGGCCGTCCTGGCGAGATCTTCAGTAGACGCAGCTCCGGGGCGAGCGCCATCTCATCCAGGGTCTTCGGCCGGTAGTGGTCGGGCCAGCCTATCAATGTTGCCATAGTGATTTTCTGAGCCAGCGGCCTCGTCCAAACGCGCGCGCGCCGTCAGATAGTCGAACATGGCCTGGGCATGGGTGATGTGCTTGAGTGAGTTTGGCTCCTGGATTACCAGCGATTGGGCCTAGCCCAGCTGCTCGACGAGCCGCGTCCCCTCTGAAACGACGCGGTACATCGTGGCCGTATCGGGGCGCTGATAGAGCTCGACTCGCGTGCGCGGGCTCTTCCATCCTCCCGCAGCCGCGACGTCGACGTCGGAGAGCGCCTTCCGCTCCGTCGCCCATTTTCTCCTGAATGCATGACAGAGCGACCCGTCCTGTTTCGGCAGCCCGGCGAGCTTCTCGGCTTCCAGGAGCCAGGTGGACGCCAAGTCGTAGCGGATCGGCACACCCGGATTCTTGGGGCCGAGGAAGAGCGGGGCTGCACCCATCCCCGGACGTTCCCGCTGGATCAGGTCGAGCACCTCTCGGACTCCCCTGGTGACCGGGACGACAGCTTCCAGTTCCATCTTGTCCGTGTCGGCCGGCCACCGGAGGGCCACCGCGTGACCCTCGCCAGCGTGAGGAACTCAAGACGAGCTTCTGACACGGGGCCTGATACGACCCGGATTCCCGCCATTCAATGCCGCTTCCCCGCTATTCCGGTAAGCTGCAATCAGCCATCGGCCAACGGCAAGTGCGGCAGATCGTGCAGTCCCAGTTGAACTTAGACCGTTTCTTACCGTGAATCACGTCACCTGTACTGTGCCGAGGCGGCTGGCGATGAGTTCAGGTACGATCACGCTTCGACGGCCTCGGGTGCGGGGCATCGAGGAGCGTTTCGAGAGCCGGGTGCTGCCGTTGTTCGCGAGGCGAACGAAGGAGCTGGGCGCTCTGCTTCCGGAGCTGTATTTGCACGGGCTGGCTGAGGGAGACTTCGAGCTGGCGATGCGGGGACTGCTGGGTGAGGGGGCACCGCTGTCGAAGTCATCGATTCGGCGGCTGCGAGCGGGATGGACGAGGGACTTCGAGGAATGGAGTCACCGTTCCCTGGAGGGTCGTGATGTCGTCTATATGTGGGCGGACGGGATTTATGTGAAGGCGGGGCTTGAGCGGGACAAGGCGGCGCTGCTGGTGGTTTTAGGCGCGATGCGAGACGGGACAAAGGAGGTGTTGGCCCTGAGATCGGGCTACCGCGAGTCGGTCGAGTCCTGGTCGGAGGTGTTACGCGACCTGAAGGCACGCGGCATCGAGGCGCCGCGGCTTCTGATGGCAGACGGTAACGCAGCGATCTGGGGCGCGGTGAGGCAGGTATGGCCTGAGGCGGGTGAGCAACGGTGCTGGAACCACAAGATGAGGAACGTGCTGGACCGGCTGCCGCAGCGCGAGCAGAGCGAGGCGAAGGATCTTCTCAGGGCCGTGGTATACGCAACGAGCCAGGCCGAGGCCGTGAAGGCCCGTGAGGCGTTCGCCAGACGCTACAGGCCGTGGTATCCGAAAGCAGTGGACGTACTCGAGGACGACTGGGAGCGGATGGTGGCGTTCTACGACTTCCCCGAGGATCACTGGAAGCATCTGCGCACGACGAACGTGGTCGAGAGTCCCTTTGCGGCGGTACGGCTCAGGACCAGCGCAGCGAAGCGGTTCAAGCGGGTCGAAAGCGCTACGGCCCTGATCTGGAAGTTGCTCTTGGTGGCGGAGAAGCGGTTCCGAAGGCTCGACGCTCCTCACCTCCTCAACGACGTATTTGAAGGAATAAAGTTCGAAGACGGAAAGCCCGTCTCAAACCAACAGCGGAAGAATGCCGCCTGATACGTTTACACACCTATTGACCCAACCTCGGAAAAATATCCAGGATCGACTCGTCGTAGGATCTACCTACAAAATCTTCAAAACGCGTGAGACATTCATCGGTGGCCACCTCGAACATGGGCCCATCTCCCGGGAATGTATCGAAGGAAACATCGAACACGGCGTAGACTTCGTTGTCGTGCGGTTCAGAGCAGGGGATACCCGCTACGTCCTGGAACTCGGCTACTCCTGTTTCGGAATCGATAAGTTCCTGAGGATCGTTGAAACAATCTCCCGCACGCATGGCAAAGACATCAATTTGTCCCTCACTGACGATGCTTCCAGATTCGTCACGATCAGCATCATTGGTGAAGTCATATACAACATAGCCGATGATCATTACGACGAAAATCAGGCGTAGGTGACCCATGATTGTATCCTCTACAAGTTGTTTCCGCGCCGGTCTTGCAAGGGATAATCCATAGTAGAGTATTCGTGCCAACGCCTTACCACGCCATCTTTATCTGCCGTCGGGGCCACCGGTGCTTGGCAGGTGGCGAAATTTGTCCTACTCTCACCGCTTGGTTCGGAGAACTCCCCTTTTGAACTGGTGAAGAACAATGAGTCGATCCAACGGTTGGATTCGCGCGGTCTTGGTAACATCGATGGTGGTCCTTGCGGCATCGGCATGTGCGATGGACGACGCCGGGACGGCGTCTTCCTCAATGCAGAACATGCCGGCGGATGCGTCGGGACCCGGCGTGCCGGAAGGTGTGGCGCAGTTTGCGGTCGACCCGTTCTGGCCCAAGCCCCTTCCCAACAACTGGATCATGGGGCAGATCGCCGGCACCGCGGTCGACAGCAACGACAACCTCTGGATCATCCACAGGCCGTGGACCGTGCAGGCTACGAACGCCGGTTCGACCCCGCTGCAGACCACGCGGGACAATACGTGGGGCAGCGATCCGGTGCAATCGCTCTGTTGCACCACGGCACCACCCGTGATGGCCTTCGACCCGGAAGGGAACGTGATCGAGGCCTGGGGCGGCGATAGCCCCACCGGAGAATACCAGTGGTTCAACAGCGAGCACGGAATCCACGTGGACTACCAGGGATTCGTGTGGGTCGCCGGGAACGGCGGCGACGACCATCACCTGATGAAGTTCACGCGGGACGGCGAGCTCGTCTTCAAGATCGGGGACGTCGGTGTGAGCATGGGCAGCAATGACACGAATTCCGTCAACCGAGCTGCCACCATGGAGGTGGACCCCACGACCGACGAGCTCTACGTAGCGGATGGCTACGGCAACCGGAGGCTGATCGTCTACGATGCCAACACCGGCGAGTACCTGCGACACTGGGGAGGTTATGGTGATCCTCCGGTCGATGAGAATCCGGGTCCATGGGACCCCGACGCTCCCCCAAGCCGTACGTGGCGTACACCGGTCCATGGATTGGCCATCTCCAATGACGGGCGAGTCTACGTGAGCGACCGTCCCAGCAACCGCATCCAGGTTTTTGAGAAGGACGGGACCTACATCATGGAGAACGTTCTCGCTCCGCAGACTTATGGGCCCGGATCCACATGGGGGATCGAGATCGACCCGCTCGACACCGAGCAACGGTTTCTTTACATCCCCGACGGCACCAACAACAAGGTGTGGACGCTGGACAGGGCGACGCTCGAGGCCGTCCACTCGTGGGGTACGGGCGGGAAACAGCCGGGTAGTTTCGATTGGCTCCACTACATGGGGTTCGACTCGCAGGGGAATCTCTACACCGGTGAGGTGCAGACGGGGCACCGGGTCCAGAAGTTCGTGCGCCTGAACGGGAACTAGGCTGGATCGTTGGTTCGAAACAGTACGGGTGGGACGTCGCTGTAGCGGGAGTGGACTCGTGCCGCTTGGCCCTACTCGACTACATCCACCCGTACAAACCCGTTCGTCCAACAGCAGTGGAACTCGAATCCAAAGGTGGGATTGCGCTGGCGTTGCAGATCGTTGATCGCCTGGACGCGCACGACGTAGCTGCCCGGCTGGCTGAAGGTGGCGCTCGTCGTGGCCGCTCCCTCGGCGGCATCCATTAGGATCTCGGAGTCGGTGAACATGACCTCGCCCGGACCCTGATGTTTCGTCCATCCGAGCCAGGTCCCCGGCTCCGCGTGCTGAATCCACGCGGTAAGGGGGAGCGGTTCGTTCACCGGCACAGTGCGGGGACCCGCCCATAAGCCCCTCCGTCCCTGGAGCTTCGGCCCATCCTCCTCGAGACTCATGAACGGCGCGACGGCCTCCCGGCCGGGTGAAGTCGGTTCGTCCAAGATGTAGACCGGGAGAAGGGACCCGGTGGCCGCCAGCTCGTCGCCTTGGCTCGTCAGCGTCCAGACGACGTCCCTCGTGCCGAAGTCGTCCGGCACCGTAACCGAAAAGACGCACCAATGGTGCCGGTACCTGACGGTGAGGGTGGGAGCCGGGACAGGGTCGAAGTGAGTGGGTTGCATACCGTCATACTGAGACGGCTCGATCCGATTCTCCGGCCCGAGGGCGATGTCGAGCGACTGCTCGGTGTTCAGGCTGAAATACCCAAAGCACAGCGTGTAGCTACCCTCGGGGTTTTCGAACCAGCCGTCGTAGACGGGGATCACGTTCTGGCCCCGGGGGCGCAGTGGATTCTCGTTCAGAGGACTCGGAATACGGGAATTCTGGGCGGCAAGTGGAGAAGATGCGGCCAGCCCGACCAGGCATCCAACGACCCAGATGGTCCCCGCGACGCACAAATCCCTCTCCACCATCGACGATCAGCGGTCTTGTTGTTCCGCCGCCAGCTGGGTCTGGGTCCGCTCGGCCGACAGCTTCTCGAACTGCTCGTCGGTGAGGTATGTGATCCCGATCCAGGTGTGTGTCATCTCGTCCACGCCACGCTGTCCGAACACCACCCACTGACGCGGATCGGGGTTGATCGGGTTGGCCGCCGTGTTGTCCCAAACCGAGGTAATGAGGAGAACGGTGCCTTTTGGCAGGAGCGGCGCCACGTCGTCCTCGTACTCATACGCGATCTGCCAGAAGTGGTTGTATTTGTCCACTCTCCCAAGCATCTCCTGTCGCCCGTCCGGATAGATCGCTTGGACGGATTGCTCCCTTCCCCGCATGTGCATGTGAGGCCGGAAGCTCGAAATGAGCGCAGGCCTGTTCAGCACGTGCGTTCCCTGTCGCACTTTGACCGAGTGCGGGGCAATGAAGATGTCGCCGCCCCAACCACTCACGTCGGCAGCTTGGATTATCACCTCCCCGTTTGTGGTGTACTCAGGCACGTAGCCCTCCGGGTGGAGCCACACCGCTGCCGTTGCACGCTCGTTCGGCACGTCCTCGTCGGTGGGGAAGTAGTGGAGGTTCCAACTCAGGTCGCCCGACGGCTGGATCAGCATCCCGGTGTTCTCCGGAAAGACATCGCCGGCCTTCCCGACGCCCAGCCGGCCGAGTGGCTGCCGTCCGAGCGTAACGTGTCCGTGATGTAGGACTTTCACGCCCAACGGGTAGGAGCCCTTCAGCTCCGTCGCCCTCACGTATCTGGGTCCGTCGATGAGCCCCTCGAAGGGCGTGGACTGAACCTGCCACTGGTCCTGAGCATTGGCCGGCACGTCGAGGGCGGGAGACTCGATCACGAAGTCGGGAGGGCCGAGCAGTTCCGCGACCTGCCATCCGCTGCCGTCCGGTAGCTCGGGGAGCATCGGAAGTTTTGAGGGATCGCCCTCGGGTGCACCCGCGTCGACCCAACTCACGATCTGCCCGATCTCGAAATCGGAAAGGGAGATATCGTTCTTGTACTCCTGAATTCCGATGGTCTTGTCCAGGTGCCAGGGGGGCATCTCGCGCGCCTCGACCTTCCGCTTGATCCGGGACGCGTAAGGCCGTACGTCGTCATAGCTGAGCAGCGTCATCGGCCCGATGCCGTTCGGCTGATGGCACGTGGCGCAGTTCTCGTACAAGATTGGAGCGATGTCCTCCGAAAACGTGAGGCTGGACTGCTCCTGGGCGACGCCCGCATTCAAGGTGCCGAGGAGGAGAACCAGGGCCAGCGCCCATACCGCCGGATGCCGGAATGACCAGAACTGGGGACGGCTCTTCATCATGACTCGCTCCTGACTCAGGCGGGCGTTCGTGGATGCTGCAGTGTCAAGCTGTAGTGTAAGTCGCCGCTGCGCAATAATAAAGATAGGGACGTTGGACTATCACTTTCGGGAGGCGTATGGTACCCGTCACGATGTCTGGGACCCTATATGGAGCGTACCATGATCCAGTCCGGTAAGAAGGCCCCACTCCCCGTAGTCTTTGGGAAGGCCCTACTCCTGGTAACGTTCGCGGTCTTGGGCTCGGGAGCGACGCCGTCCCTCATCGAGGGCCAGGCCGACGCTGCTCGGAGAGGAGTCCCCGTCGGCGACGCGATGACGACGGCAAGGGCTGCTGACGGCCGCTACATCTCGTGGCGGGAGCACGTCGTCGACGACGAGGCGACCGGGGGTGTCCCGATTCGGGGAGGGGACGGGCTGGTCATGGCCGATCTCGATCTGGACGGCCATCTGGACGTCGTCTCGGTCCACGAGTCCGACACCGAGTACGACGGCGTAGCGGACGGTTACGTCCGTTTGGCGTTTGGCTCGGACAGCCCGGATCGGTGGGAGCTCGCGACGCTTGCCGAAGGGCCGGAGGCGGGAGCGGCGGAGGACGTCGCCGTGGCCGACGTGAACGGGGACGGTTATCCCGATGTCATCGTGGCTTGCGAACTGGCGCATCTGATCTACCTCCAAAACCCCGGGGCGAGCGCTCGAACGTCTCGTTGGGAACGCATCATCCCGCCCGTGGCGAACGACCGTGGATCGTTCATCCGCGTGTTCTTTGCGGACTTCGATGGGGACGGACGACCAGAGGTGGTGGCTGCGAACAAGGGGGGTCAAAACCCGAACTCTCGAACCGCCGGGTTGAGCGCCATCTCGTGGTTCGAGATCGACGGAGATCCACTGAACGGATCGAGTTGGATCGAGCACGAGCTGACGCGTGTCAGAGTGCCGCTCAATTCACAGCCGGTGGACCTCGACGGAGACGGCGACCTCGACGTGGTCGGGGGCTCGCGCGGTGAGGGTCGGATCATGTGGTTCGAGAACATGAGTCGAGGGGCGATCAGCTTCGTAGAGCACGCCATCGATATTGACGCTTCGTCCGTACCGGGCGCGCGTGAGCGGGTGTCGGGCCTCAATCTCGAGTACGCAGACCTCAGCGGCGATGGAAGGCTCGACATCGTCACTGCGACCGGAACTGCGGCCGGAAACCGACTGGTGTGGTTGGAGCAGCCCGCCAGCCCGTCGCAGGCGTGGAGGGCTCACCTCATCGGGAGCAATGCTCCGGACGCGATGACCGGATTCGCCATGGCCGACATCGACGACGATGGTCGGCCGGATGTGATCACAGGCGGCTACAGTCGCGGCCCCAGAGACGCGGACGGTGATGTTACCGTGGACGGGTCCCTCGGCCGGCTCTCCTGGTTCGAGAATCCGGGGCGTACAGGGAGCTGGAAACAGCACGATATCTCCCGAAGGAAGCGGGGCATGTTCGACAAGTTCGTTCCGCAGGATATGGACGGGGATGGTGACGTCGACTTCGTCTCGACCCGGGGGAACAGCGTGCCTTGGGACGGCGTCTTCTGGCTCGAGCAGGTGCGGACACGCGAGCCGGTGGCGTCCTTCGAGCGAGCACGAGAGGAGGACAGCGAGGAGATGCCTCTGCAGGTTGCAGCCCAGCATGTTAATGACCGACCTGAGGCAGAGCCGGGGGCGTGGCCCTACATCGGTGGAGACGCCGGGCATACCCGATCCACACCTCTGAATCAGATCGACGCCTCGAACTTCGACGATCTCGAGGAGGAGTGGACCTGGAGCAACGCCAGCTTCGGGGCGACCCCCCCGCGCTCCACGCCCGTGTACGCGGGCGGCAAGCTGTTCACGGTAGCCGGGCCGCGCCGGCACGTGGTGGCGCTCGACCCCGCCACGGGAGAAACGCTCTGGACGTTTCGAGAGCCCAACACCTTCCGTTGGGAATATTCCATGCGCGCGCCCTGGGGGAAGGGGATCGCCTACGCGGAGGTGGACGGCAGGGGCGTCGTCTACATCACGACCCCGGCCTTCTTCCTACACGCGCTCGACGCGGAGACCGGCAGACCCCTGGAAGATTGGGGGACCGCCGTACCGTTGGACGGATTTCCGGAGACCGGGGTGGTGGATCTCCTGCCCGATCTCCTGGCCGACTGGGGTCCGTGGCTGGAGTGGGACGAGCCATACGACCCCTACTACGGGATCCCGCTGGAGCTCGGGTATATCACGAACTCTTCACCGCCGATCGTTGTGAACGGCACGGTTGTGGTGGGCAACTCCGCCGAGCAGGGCTACAACCAGACGCGGATGGAGAACGTGCCCGGCGACATCCTGGGCTACGACGCTCGCACGGGTGCGCACAAGTGGAAGTTCCACGTTATCCCGCGGCCCGGCGAGGTGGGCCACGAGACCTGGGAAAGCGACGCCTGGCAGTGGACTGGGGACGTCTCTTCATGGGCGCCCATGTCGGCCGATCCCGAGCGCGGCATCGTCTACATCCCCACGAATCCCCCCACCATCGACTTCTACGGCGGATTCCGGCCCGGTGACGGCCTGTTCGGAACGAGCCTCATCGCCCTCGACGTGGAGACCGGCGAAAGGGTGTGGCACTTCCAGATGGTGCACCATGACGTCTGGAACTACGACACCTCTACGGCGCCGATCCTCATGGACGTCACGGTGGACGGGGAGAGGATCCCCGGCGTTTTTCAGGCCACGAAACAGGCGATCCTCTACTCATTCAATCGGGAGACGGGCGAGCCCATCTGGCCCATCGAAGAGCGTGAGGTACCTCAATCCGAAGTGCCCGGCGAGCAGCTTTCACCCACGCAACCGTTCCCCACCAAGCCCGCACCATACGATCTGCACGGGTTCTCGGTGGACGACCTCATCAACTTCACGCCCTCGCTGAGGGAGGAAGCGCTGGAGATCGTGTCGGACTATCGGCTCGGTCCGATCTACAACCCGCCGGTACATAGCAACAACCCGCAAGGGTTGCGGGGCTCGATCTGGTGCCCTGGTGAGCTGGGCGGGACGAACATCCCCGGCCCCCCCGTGGCCGATCCCGAGACCGGAATCATCTATACCATCTCACGAACGAACTGCGGCTGGCGAACCATCGTCCCGGGCATCGAGCGGGATCTGCTGCTCGAGCAACCGACGGGGACCGCGATCGCGGATTTCGCCGTCGGCAGGGGTACGCCCAGCGGCGTGCCGGGTCCCCAGGGCCTTCCTTTGGAGAAGCCGCCGTACAGCCGAATCACCGCGATCGACCTCAACACAGGGGAGCACCTGTGGTGGATTCCGAACGGGGGTACACCGAGGTTCGTCCAGGAACACCCGGCGCTGCGCGGATTGGATATTCCTCCCACCGGGAACTTGGGCCACTCGGCCATGATGGTGACCCCGACCATGCTTCTCCACACGGCGATCGGCGACGACGGAGCGACCCCGTTCCTCTACGCTGTGGACAAGGCCACGGGCGAGCGTCTGGGGAGCCGGGAGACTTCCGGCCTTGTGATGTACGGCATGATGTCCTACTTGCACGAGGGCCGGCAGCGCATCATTCTGCAGGCCCCCGGCGCGCTGGTCGCGCTCAGCTTGCCATGAGGGTCGATGGCACCGATCTTCGAGAGAAGAAAGAGGGAAAGAGAAGCAATTCGAGCGCTTGATTTTGTGAACACTTCACGTGGGCAGGTTATCCATGGAAGGCAAACGCGAGAACGGCGATAACTCCGGGAGTGGGGATACTTTCCGAGAGAACGAGCCAGAGACACAGCGGGAGAGTGATCTCACGCGGCGCGGTTTCTTGGGAGGCACCGGGGCCGCCTTGGTGGTCGCGGGCGCACCGAGGCTCGGTGCAGTGGAGGTCCCCGGCGAGGGGGTTGAGGGGATTCTCAGGCAGGAGCCGGAGGCCGTTCCACAGACGGCCATCCGCGTCACCGTCAACGGAACTGAGCACCGGATCGAGGTAGAGGACCGGTGGACGCTCAACGAGCTCATTCGGGACCACATCGGGCTCACGGGCTCCAAGATTGGCTGCGACCGTGGTGAATGCGGCGCCTGCACGGTGCTGCTGGATGGCGAGCCCGTGTATTCGTGCAGCACGCTCGCGGTGTGGGCAGACGGTCGGACGATCGTGACCGTAGAGGGGCTCGAGCGAGACGGTGCCGTTTCTCCGTTGCAGCAGGCCTTCATGGATTACGATGCGCCTCAATGTGGGTTCTGCACGCCGGGCCAGCTGATGACGGCGACTGCGCTGCTGGCCCGTAATCCGCGGCCGACGGCGGACCAGACACGTGAGGCGATGGTGGGCAACCTTTGCCGGTGTTCGAATTTCAACGCCATCGTGGAGGCCGTGCTCGCGGCTGCCGGAACCTCAGTAGCGGGAGGTGCACAATGAGCCCCCAGCAAGCCAACCAAGTCCGGCCAATGAACACGGTCGGGCACGACGTCCCGCGCATCGATGCCTACGAGCGTGTCACAGGGAGAGCCACCTATACGGGTGACGTTCGGCTTCCCGGGATGTTATACGCAAGGGTTTTGCGGAGCCCGCATCCGCACGCGCGCATCCGCAGCATCGACGTATCGAAGGCGGAGGCCTTGCCCGGCGTGAGGGCGGTCGTCTCGCACGAGACACACGAGGTGATCTACGGCTCGGGCTCCATAGCGGGGGGGGCGCAGTACAACGACGCGGTGAAGGCTATTACGAAACACCGCAGGTACATGTTCACCAACCCGGTGCGCTTCGTCGGCCAGCCGGTGGCTGCGGTGGCCGCGGTCGACCGGCATGTGGCCGAGGAGGCGCTCCAGCTCATCGAGATCGACTACGAAGAGCTGCCGTTTGTCATCGATCCTGAGGAGGCTCTCGAGCCGGGCGCTCCTCCGATCTGGCCCGAGGGTAACCTCGCGCTGAACCGCCAGAACCAACCGATACCATCGGGGGGAACGCGCGGGGACCCGGAGGCTGGATTCCGGGCGGCCGATCAGGTATTCGAGGACCGATATACGACGGCCTTTGTGCATGACGGTCAGATGGAGCCGCGCTCCGCTCTGGCACAATGGGAGGGCGACAAAGTCACCATCTACACGCCGACCCAGGGCATCTCTAACAGCCGCCACGACAACGCGCGGGATCTCGGTCTGGAGGACCATCAGGTTCAGATCATCTGCAAGTACATGGGCGGCGGGTTCGGCGACAAGAACGGTAATTACTACTTCGATCTGATCGCGGCGACGTTGGCGAAAGAGGCTGACGCGCCCGTGCTGCTCGAGCTCACGCGGAAGGACGACTGGCTCGGCACACACGGCCGCTGGCACACCGTGCAGGACCTGAAGGTGGGTGTGACGCAGGACGGCACGGTGACGGCAATTGGACTGCGCGGCTACAGCGGGATGGGTCCGTATATGAGGCGACGCGGGCATATCGCCGGTATCGAAGTATACGCGTGTCCCAACGTCGAAAGCGTAATTTCCCAGGTGCACACCAACCGCATGGTGTCGGGGAATTTCCGAGCACCCGGGGACCCCCAGGGCTATTTCGCCATCCAGTCGATGATGGACGACATCGCGTACAAGGTGGGCATGGACCCGGTGGACTTCGCGCTGAAGAACATGCTGAGGCCGACGGAGGAGGTGCGGTTTACGAACTACACGCTCGAGGAATGTATCGCGCAGGGTCGAGAGCTCTTCGACTGGGAGAGCCGCTGGCGCCCCGAGCCGGGTTCGGACCCGGGCCCCGTCAAGCGCGGCGCCGGCATGGCGTTCATGATGTTCCGATCATTGCTCGGCCCGAGCAGCGCGATCCTCCGAGTGAGTTCCGATGAGCGCTACACGCTGTTTGTAGGCGTCACAGACGTCGGCCCCGGTGCGAAGACGACGATGGCACTGATCGCCGCCGAGGAGCTGGGCGTCCCGTTGTCGCAAGTGGAAGTTGTCTGGGGTGATACCGATCTCTGCCCGTATTCGATAGGCGAGTCAGGGAGCCGAACCACGACGATGACGGGCACCGCGGTCATTCAGGCTGCCCTGGATCTCAAGAGCCAGATTGCCGAGAAGGGGATGCCGCGGGGAGACGATGTGCTGATTGCATCGGCGACCCCGACCCCCAGCCTCCAGGGAATGCGGCGCATGTGCTTCGGTGCCCACTTCGTGGAAGTGGAAGCGGACGTTCAGCTCGGCCATGTGCGGATCACCAAGTACGTCGCCGTCCACGAGTCGGGTCGCATCCTCAATCCGCTGCCCGCGAAGGATCAGATCCGCGGCGCGGCCTTGCAGGGCGTAGGACAGGCCTTGCACGAGGATCTCCTGTACGACCCTCGCAATGGACATCCACTTACGCCCGGATACTACGGGGCACGTCACTTGACACATTTGGATGCGCCGGAAATCGAGGTGACGTTCATCGAGACCGACGACGGCTACGGGACCTATGGCGCGAAGACGGTCGGGGAGGCGGGCATCCCTCCGGCTCCGGCCGCTGTCGCCAACGCGATCTTCAACGCGATAGGAGTTCGCATGAAGGATCTGCCCATCACGCGGGAAAAAATTCTGGGAGGCCTCGCATGAAAGCCTTAACGAACCAGAATGCTGGTACCCTGGACGAGGCGGTGGCGTTTGCGCAGGAGGCGCTCCGGGCTGGCCAATCGGTGTCGTTTGCCGCAGGAGGCACCGATCTACTTCAGTTGATGAAGGACAGGGTGGTGAATCGGCCCGGATCCGGCCAGCCGGACGTCCTCGTCAACCTCAAGACCGTGGACGGGCTCGATCAGGTAACCTCGCTGGGGCAGGAGGGCGTGACTGTGGGCGGGCTGACCACGCTCGGCGCGCTCAGCGAACATCCCATCATCCGCGACCAGTTCACGGTGCTCGCCGAGGCCGCTGAGACTGTCGCGACCCCCCAGATCCGGAACGCCGGCACCCTGGCTGGAAACGTCGTTCAGCGGCCTTGGTGCTGGTATTATCGGAACGGATTCCCTTGCTACAAGGCCGGGGGCAACGAGTGCTTCTCGGTTGCGGGTGAGAACCAGCTCCATGCGATCTTCGGTGGTGGCCCGAGCTACATCGTGCATCCTTCGGACCTCGCGCCCGCCCTCGTCGCCCTCGATGCCACGTTCCGGGTCGTAGGGCCCGAGGGTGAGCGGACTCTGTCCGGATCGGACTTCTTCGTGCTTCCGCGCCAGGACGCAGAACACGAGAACGTTTTGGGAGACGACGAGGTGCTTGCATCGATCACGCTTGCGGCGCCCCGTGACGGCGTGCGGAGTGCGTATCACAAGGCCATGGATCGCGAGGCATGGACCCACGCGTTAGCGAGCGCCGCCGTCGTACTCGAGATGGACGGAGACGTGTGTCGCGAGGCGCGGATCGTGCTCGGAGGTGTGGCTCCTATTCCGTGGCGGGTTCCGGGAGCAGAAAACCTGCTGGCCGGACAGCGCGTCACGCCTGAGCTCGCCCGCGAAGTCGGTGCCGCGGCCGTGGCGGGAGCGAGGCCCCTCTCGAAGAACGCCTACAAGGTCCCGCTGACGCGGGGGTTGGTGGAGCGCACCGTGCTGGCGCTCGCTACGTCCGCCTGAGACCACGAGCCTGAGACACCATGAGCCTGAGACACCAGACACCATGAAGCCTGATACACCATGAAGCCTGAGACCGTGAGAAAGAGGGCCCACACGTTCCATCTCGCCCTCGTAATCTGCGCAGGAGCCATCGCAAACCTCGGCGCTCCGACAGCAGCAGCAGCTCAGAGTCCAGCGGACTTGGCACTCAAGGTACGAGTCGAGGCTGCCATTCAAAGCGCGTCCGACGTTCCCGCGGAATCGATTGCCGTGGAGGTGAGCGACGGGATCGTGACCCTGACCGGATCGGTCGTGTGTGAGGAGTGCGGGGGCCGCCGCACTCCCAACGGCTCCGGCACCGTTCAGCAGAGTCTCGGTGCCGTCGTCCGCGCGATACCCGGCGTCACGAGCGTAGAGTTCAACTTGGAGTATGCGCCACGCTCTGAATGAGGGCGGGGAGCAGTAGCCGCGAGTCGTCCCAAGGCTACGGCGTGGCTAACGCATTGCGCGCGTGTACGTGCCCTGATCGAAGTAGTCACGCCACACCTTGATTTTGCCTTCCTCGAGCTCGAACACACCGACGACCGGAAGGTCTACCGACGTATCTCCGGCTTTGGTGCGGTCGAGGCGCTCCGCGATGACGACGTTCCCGGAGCTCATGATGTTCAGGACGTCCCAGGTCGTCTCCGTCCACGCCGCGCTGAAGCCTCGAATCGATCCCTCGACATTGGCTCGGCCCTCCACGGGCTGGGTCGGCATGTTGTGATAGATCCCATCTTCCGTGAAGAAGCTGGCGAGCTCGACGGGATCGAGCCTCGACCACGCCTCGATGAAATCGACGATCACCCGCTCGTTCCCACTCGCTCGGTCGATTTGATTCACGACCGCCCAGACGAACAGAATGACCGCCGTCAGCACTGCTGCACTTCCTAGTCCAAGGGGTCTCACGTCATTCTCCAGTCCTGGTGGCGACTATGTTCGAGATGGGCGCCCGCAGGCTTCGAACCGTCTCGGATGGTTCTGAGCGTCCGTCGGCTGTGCATCCTACACCGGTTTCGCTAGGCCCGTCTAGTGGTTCTCGACGCTAGCCCAACCTTCTCGGGGAGATACCGGGTTGGGTGGGTCACTGGCCATCCAGACTGTCCGTCGCCGTGCACCGGCAATACAATTCCGTTCCGTACCAAGTCGATCAATGGAAGGACGCGGCTTGCTCTAGACTCCCAACTCCTCAGGGAGGTTGGTCGGACTCGCGAGATCCAATGGCCGAACCGCTCAAGAACTCGTACGGACCTGATGTACCCGTCCGGATCGCCGATATGGTCGAACGCGTCTTCCCTGAATTCGATCGGGAGTTGTACCTCCAGAGCGCGCTAGACGGTTACGGAGAGCTGGAGTTGACTCCTCGAGCGCGGCAGATCTCGACGGCGCTCGCACAAGTCCTCCCGTCGGATCGAGACCGTGCGATCCGAATCATTGTCGATTCTCTGGGCCCTGAGATCGGGTGGAACGAGCTAGCGGGAATGGAGTCTTTTCTATTCCTACCGTTTGTGTTTTTCGTCGCCGACCACGGGCTCGATTCCTTCGAGACGTCGATGCGGGCTCAGTACGAGCTCACCAAGCGCTTCACCGCCGAGTTCAGCATCCGTGCTTTCATCGAGCGCTACCCGGAAGAGACGCTCAAGCGCCTCGCCGAGTGGGCGCGTGACCCGAACGGGCATGTTCGTAGGCTCGTCTCCGAGGGCACGCGCCCGAGGCTCCCTTGGGCAGGCCGGCTCCGCAGTTTCCAGGACGACCCGTCACCCGTGCTCGAGCTTCTCGAAGTACTGAAGGATGATCGGGACGAGTACGTCCGCCGTTCGGTTGCCAACAACCTGAACGACATCTCCAAGGACCACCCCGAGCTCGTGGTCGAGGTGACCAGCCGGTGGTGGTTAGATGGGAGCGAAGACCGAAAGCGACTCGTGCGCCATGCGCTGCGTACGTTGGTGAAGGCCGGTAACGCTGGGGCCTTGGCAGTGCTGGGGTACAGCGCAGAGTCCCCGATCGAGATCCGTGCGATCACGTGTACGCCGAAGGTGATCAAGGTCGGTGAGAAGGTAAGGATCGAGGTCCATCTAGAGAACACTTCCGGCGAGGACGCCCGGGCGCTCATTGATCTTCGCATCTACTTCGTAAAAGCTAATAGCTCGATTAGCCCCAAAGTCTTCAAGGGCGCCGAGTTGACGTTGGAGGCCCGAGGTGTTGCCAGCGTGCGTAAGTTGATCTCTCTGGCTCAACACTCGACCCGAAAGCACTATCCGGGAGCACATCGGGTCGAGGTGATGCTCAACGGGATCGCTCACCCGGGCGACGAGTTCGAGATCGTGTGACATAACTTCGGAGGTGCTCCAACTGGCTAGAGCCAGATGGCCGAAGCCTAGACTGGCACAGAAGCTCAAAAAGGATTCGTCGCGAACACCGAGAATTCCGGAATAAAACCCCGGCTATCCACTTTGAGCGCTCCAAGGATCGCGTCGGCGATTTCTTCGGGCCGCAGTTTCTTGTCGGAAATCTCCCGCTCAACGCCGGCCTTTGCAGCAAAGTTGGTCATCACTTCGCTGGGGTTCACCAACATGACCCGCACGTTGTGACGTCGAAGCTCATCGCGCCAACATTCCGTCATACCGCGCAGCGCGAACTTCGAGGAACCGTACGCGGTACGCCCGCTACTGCCCTTGAGGCTCGAGGTAGAGGATATGTTGATCAGCTCGCCACTTTCTTGTTTGATGAACTGGCGAGCCGCTTCCCGCGCCATGAGGAATGGGCCGAACACGTTGGTGCGGTACACACCCTCCATTTCCTCGAGCGTTATGTCGACCAAAGGCTTGAAGAGGCCATAACCGGCGTTGTTGACCAGAATGTCGAGGCGCCCGTGTTTTTCGATCACGGAAGCCACGGTGCGAACCGCATCCCCTTCGTTTCCGACGTCGCCTGTGGTCCAATCCAGTCCCAGCTCCTCAGCCGTGTTTCGAACGGCATCCTCACGGCGGCCCGTAATCGTGACATTGCATCCCTCGTTGGTCAGCGCTTCAGCAATGGCGCGACCGATCCCCTCGCTGCCACCGGTCACCAGCGCAACCATATCTCTTAGTTCCATGGAATCTCCCGAATCGAGGCTTTCAAGGCCAATACCGAGGACAGTTTACTCGAGTCACAGGGTTGGTGCACGAGCGACTCTTGCCAAGTTGTGCCGCAACGAATGACCGGATACACTTCTTAGCTGTGGTCATGGTCGGGATGGATGATCGCGGGGCGACTTCTTAAGCGAGGAGAGGGGCTGACCAATGTCTACGATTCGGATGATGAAGATCTGGCTAGCGGCTCCGCTGATTCCCGTGCTCGCCGCCTGTGGAACCGCCGAGGCCGGAGACGTGTCCCGCGCTCAGAGCGCGGCGGCGGAACGCGGTGACCTCATCGTCACCGCTTCGGCCACTGGCGTCTTGGAGCCGGTGCGGAAGGTGGAAGTCACGTCCAAGGCCTCGGGCGAGATTCTTCGTCTCTACGTCGATATCGGTGACCAGGTAGAACCGGGGGCCCTTCTGGCGGATATCGATCCCCGGGACGTGCGGAACGCCGCCGATCAAGCAAACGCCGATATCGAGGTGGCCCGGGCACGCATCGACATCGCCCGGAGACAGGTGGAGCGCTCACAGGAGCTCCTGGAGTCAGGCGTGATCTCCCCCCAGGAACACGAGAGCAGAACTCTGGAGTTCGCCAACGCGCAGGCCTCGCTCGTAAAGTCCAGAACCAACTCGCAGCTGGCACAGCTGCGCCTCGAGGACGTGACGATTCGCGCTCCCATGGCCGGCACGATTCTCGAGAAGAACGTGGAGGAGGGCCAGGTCATCCAATCCTCCGGTCAAAACGTTTCGAGTGGAACCACGCTCATGATCATGGCCGACCTGGACATGATACAGGTGCGAACTTTGGTGAACGAGGGGGACCTGGGCGAGATCATGGAGGGCATGACGACCTACGTGACGGTGGATGCCTACCCGGACCAGACGTTCGTCGGAATAGTGGATCAGATTGAGCCACAGGCGGTCGTTCAGCAGAGCGGGACGCGGTTTCCCCTCATCATTCGACTGGACAACCGCTCCCGGCTGCTCAAGCCGGGCATGAATACGGCGGTTGACGTCCAGACCGGTGAGGCCACGGGCGTACTATTAATTCCGAACAGCTCCGTGATCATGCCTCAGGATGCCGAGCCCGCTGCATTGGCGCTGGGCCTCGACGCCGATGCCGTCGATATGGAGAACATGCTCGTTACGGGCGGTATGGGGAGCATGTTCGCCGGAGGTGGGCGCGGTGGCGGTTCCGGTGCCCGAGCCGAGGGTGCCAGACCCGAGGGTGCCCGAGCCGAGGGTGGTCGTCCCGCCGGCGAGCGAAGAAGCGCAGACGGCGGCCAGAGTCAGGGGCAGCGACGCGAAATGAGGGAGGGCGGATTCCGAAGCGGTCAGAACGGGCAGGGCGGGCGTGCGATGGGAGCGGCACGGGCGCAGCAGGCCGTCGTGTTCGTGGTCGGGGAGGACGGAGCCCTCGAACCACACACGGTGATGATCGGCTTGACCGACTGGGACCGCACAGAGGTCGTGAGCGGTTTAGATGAGGGTGATCGCGTCGCTCTCATTGGATTAGCCCAGCTCCAGGCCCAACGGGAAGAGTTCATGGAGCGCATGCGTTCGATGGGGTCGAACCCGTTCGGCAGGGGGCGTATGAGAGGTGTCGTCATAAGGCATTAGACGGATCCACCCGGATCGCCCGTCTGGCCGGTAGGTAGCTGGCCACGGCACCGGACAATGCGGAGCCGAACCATGGAGATTAACACTGGGAAACCGCTTTCACGGCGGACTGCTCTACGTAACATGGGGGCTGCGGCGGCGCTGCCGCTGGTCGATCCCTCCGATTTGCCCTACCCGCGGGCGGTCGAGGGGAAGGTCGCCCTGGTCACGGGTTCCGGTCGAAATCTCGGCCGTGCGACTGTGCTCGAGTTGGCCAGGCAGGGTGCGGATGTCGTCGTCAACGCGCGGTCCAATCGGGCGGAGGCCGATGCCGTCAGGCGGGAGGCTGAATCCCTCGGCGTGAGGGCGATCGCGCTGCTCGCCGACGTTGGGGATGAGCAGCAGGTGAATCAGATGGTAGCCGAGGCGCTCGAGCGCCTTGGCCGGATCGATATTCTGATCAACAACGCCGGCTTCCGTAGCTCGAGCCCTCTCACGGAGATGAGCACGGACGAGTGGCGAGCCGCTGCGGCCGTCAACTTCGATGGTCCCTTCTTCTGCACCCGAGCCGTCGTTCCCAGCATGATCTCCAACAGCTTCGGGCGCATCATCAACGTGTCTGGCCTGAACGCCTTCCACGGACGCCCCAACTGGTCACACGTGTGCGGGTCGAAGATGGGAGCCGTGGGCATGACCCGGGCGCTTGCCGTAGAACTCGCGCCCCACAACATCATCGTCAACCACGTTGTTCCTGGAGCCTACGTCGCTCACCCAGACCTGGCCCGGATACCTCTTGGGCGTGTCGGGCTGCCTCAGGAGCTCGCGAACCTGTACGCGTTCCTGTCGTCCGAAGAAGCCAGCTACATCACTGGCCAAACCTTCCACGTCAACGGTGGTGAGCTTCGATGCTAGGATCGTGTGACCCTCGGCCTTGGCGATGGCCACTTGCTCGTCCTACCGCCGACGGATACGGTGCTGCCTGTCGGATGGTCTAACCGGAAGAATCGGAGCAGGAGGTCGACGTGACGCGATCGGACGCGAAGGGCGAGAGCAAACAGTCACGTCGCGACTTTCTTGTGAGGGCGGGGGCGACGGCGACTGGACTGGTCTTAGCGCCGACGCTCTTGTCGGAAAGGCTCAGGGCAGCCGGGGCACCGCAGGCTGCCTTGAGGATCGGGATCATCGGGTCGGGGAATATAGGGGGGGCGATCGGCCTTCGGTGGGCGGAGGCCGGACACGAGATCCTCTTCTCGTCCCGCCATCCCGAGGAGCTCACGGGGCTTGTCGAGCGGGCCGGCTCCAGGACGCGCGCGGGTTTCCCGGGAGAGGCCGCCGAGTTCGGGGAGGTCGTTCTCATCGCGGTGCCGTATGCCGCACTCCCCCAGGTGGGCCGGGACTACGCGCCCTTGATGCAGGGCAAGGTCGTCATCGACTGCGGGAATCCTTACCCGCGGCGCGACGGACCGATGGCGGAAGAAGCGTTGGCCAAAGGGACTGGGGTCGCCTCAGCCGAATTCCTGCCGGGCGTCCGCCTCGTGCGCGCGTTCAACGCGGTCAACTACGGGACGGTGGAGCGAGATGACCACAGTGAGGTCGGGATTCCGATCGCCGGTGACGACGAGGATGCTCTCCGGATCGTGTCGGGCCTCGTGGTGGACGCCGGCTTCGATCCGGTCGTGGTCGGGCCGCTCGCCCGGGCACGAAAATTCGATCAAGGCACACCAGTGTACGTGACCGACATGACTGCGGCTCAGCTCCGTGAGGCCTTGGACCTCAGGTAGCTAAGGCCTCGGACCTTAGGTAGCGGGAGAGACCTTCGCCGGCGAGGTTCAGCGCGTCCCGGTCAGTTCCTCGCTCAGACGGGTCGTCGCTAGGTTAGACCGCCATCAGGAACTGGCGCTGCTTCCGCTCGGCGATGAAGAGGCTGGGCACGGCTCGGTCGTATCAGCTACCGCTGAGCACAGATGACGTCCCGTCGCCCACGGTTCCCGGGGGTGGTGTCTCCGCGAACGCTGTCACCGCCGCGACGATACCGCGAGCGGCACGGTCCGGATCGTTCATGAGCACCTGGCGGTCCCTTCGACTCGTAAGGAACCCCGTTTCCAGGATCACTGCGATCGTCATGGGATGGAGTGCGTGCTCGTAGCGGCGGAAGTTGAACGCGTAGTAGTTCCGCATGCGGCGAGTGGCCGCTGGCAGGCGTTTAATGCCCGTCGCCTCCCCGTAGCTTTGTTCGAGCAGCGCCACGACTTGCGACGCTCGGCCGGTGGCGTCTCGCCGCGGCCCGGCGACCCGATACCCGGATGCGTTGGGGTCGTTACTTCCGTCGGCATGGATGGCGATGAAGAGATGGGCCCGGTAGCTCGGAGGTACAACCGCGGGAAGGATGTCGACCTCGTAGCCCATCCCCTCGAGCATCACTCCCGCGCGCCGAACGATTTCGAGGTTGACCTCCCACTCGGGCGTCTCTCTCCAGCGGGTTCCGTTGTTCCGCAGGCCGCGGAGCTCCCTTGGCGCCTCGTCCGCTCTCCAGTGGCCCGCCTGCAACGCGATCCGCACCGGGCCCTCGGGCGGCGCCCAGTCGGCGGGTGTGGGGATCGGCAACGGATAGCGATTGTAGCTGCGGCGCCGGTAGTTTCTTTTGGTGGGGACTGGAGGAGCGACCGTCTCAGGTGCGCGTTCCTGGGACTGGGCTGATTCGACCGGGCCCGTCCCTTCCGCCTGGTCGGCCCTGATCGGCTCCGTCGCAGCCGCGGGCTGCGGTTCCGCCACCAGAGCTGTGCCGAGGGGGACAGACGGGGCGACGGCGGGTGGAGCGTCAGTTCCGGCCTGCAGGCGGAAGGCCGCGAGCACAGCCACGAACGCCCCCACGTAAGCAAACCCGACCAATCTCACACGCTTCTCCCCACGAAGTGGTTGCCGGGGAGACGAGTCCGGTGGTGAACCGCCTACGCGCGACAAAGTACGCTACACCCGAGGGGCTGACATTGCAACGAAGTCGTGCGCTTCGTTTGCGGCGTCCAGCCTGGATCCGCATCGTAGCCCGACGTCTCGATTGTTCATTGCAGCTCGCCCCCGGCCGGTGGCGTCCCGCGATAGACACCCCGTTTGAGCCCACTTGGCTCTCGCCGGGTTCGTGCACTCCGCTGACGATGGCGAAGGGGAGCAGAACGTCCGGTGGCCCGGATCTTGAATCTCTTTAGGGCGGAACTACTCGTTGGAACGCGGTCTTCGGCCGGATTGGCCGGTCGTGCGTCAAAAGGGCCGCTCGGACCGCTGTAACCTGCCAAACGGCAGTAATCAGCTGTGGAGGGGATACCGATGCTGAGCTTTGATAGACTGACGGTGAAGGCCGGCGAAGCCATCCAAGAGGCGGCTTCCGGCGCACGCCGGCGAGGCGCCCCCGAGATCGAGGGCGTGGATCTCCTGGCGGCACTTCTCCACCAGGAGGAGGGGATCGTCACACCGGTCCTACTCAAGCTAGGGGCCCCAGTACCTCTGGTGGACCAGCGTGTGACGGAGGTTCTGGAAGCCCGTCCCCGGGTCTCCGGCGGGGCGGACGCGACCATGGCCCAAGACCTGAACCAGGCTCTGGACGAGGCGGACGCCCAGGCCCGTGCCCTGGGAGACGAGTACGTCTCCACGGAGCATCTCCTCCTTGGGCTGACCGAGGAGAAGGGCGATGCAGGGCGTATTCTCAGGGAGGCGGGGGCCACGCAGGAGAGGGTTCTCGAGGCCTTGGCATCGGTGAGGGGCTCTCATCGTGTGGTCGACCAGAATCCTGAGGACAAGTACCAGGCGCTGGAGAGGTACAGCAGGGATCTGACGGCCCTGGCACGCCAGGGACGCCTCGACCCGGTCATCGGCCGGGACGAGGAGATCCGCCGGGTCATGAAGGTTCTTGGTAGGCGAACCAAGAACAATCCGGTCCTCATCGGAGAGCCGGGCGTGGGTAAGACAGCCATTGCCGAGGGTCTTGCCCAGCGTATCGTGGCGGGCGACGTGCCCACGTCCCTTGCCGACAGGAAGCTGCTGGATCTCGACATCTCCGCCATGCTCGCAGGTGCCAAGTATCGGGGCGAGTTCGAAGAGCGGATGAAGGCGGTTCTGAAGGAGATCATCGAGGGAGAGGGTCGCTACGTCATCTTCATCGACGAGCTCCACACCATCGTGGGGGCAGGGGCTGCGGAGGGAGCGGTCGACGCAGGCAACATGCTCAAGCCTGCGCTGGCCCGAGGCGAGCTGAAGGTGGTCGGCGCTACGACCCTGGACGAGTACCGCAAGCACGTGGAGAAGGACCCGGCTCTGGAGAGGCGCTTTCAGCCGGTCTTCGTGGCTCCTCCGTCGGTGGAAGACACGGTAGCCATCCTGAGGGGCCTCAAGGAGCGGTACGAAGTCCACCACGGGGTACGCATCACCGACGACGCCATCGTGGCAGCGGCGAAGCTGTCAGACCGGTACATCGGCGGGCGATTCCTCCCGGACAAGGCCATCGACCTCATGGACGAGGCAGGAAGCCGTCTGCGCATCCAGATCGACTCCATGCCCGAAGAGATCGATGAGGTTGAGCGACGCATCATTCAGCTCGAGATCGAGAAACAGGCGCTGGTCGATGAGACGGAGGGCGGCGCCAAGGACCGGCTGAGCGGCATCGAGGCGGAGTTGTCGGACCTGAAGGAGCGGGGCGCCGGGATGAAGGCCCGCTGGCAGGCCGAGAAGGAGGCCATCGAGCGGCTCCAGAGCCTGAAGGAGCGGCTGGACGAGCTCCGCATCGAGGCCGAGCGGGCCACCCGCACCGGCGATCTGGAGCGCGCGGCGGAGGTCCAGTACTCGGAGGTTCCCGGAACCAAGAAAGCCCTGGTCGTCGCGGAGGAGCGGCTGGCCGAGCTACAGGGTGAGGGTAAATACCTCAAAGAAGACGTGGACGGCGACGATATCGCTGAGGTCGTAGCCGAGTGGACGGGCATTCCCGTTTCCCGGCTCATGGAGACCGAGCGGGAGAGGCTTCGCCATCTCGAGCTGCTTTTGGGGGAGAGGGTCATCGGACAGGCCGAAGCACTCCAGGCGGTATCGAACGCGGTTCGGCGGGCCCGGACCGGGCTTCAGGACCCAGACCGACCCATCGGATCCTTCATCTTCCTCGGGCCGACGGGTGTGGGGAAGACCGAGACGGCTCGCGCGCTCGCCGAGTACCTGTTCGACGACGAGCGTGCTATGGTCCGCATGGACATGTCCGAGTACATGGAGAAACACGCGGTCGCACGCCTCATCGGCGCGCCTCCGGGGTACATCGGCTTCGAGGAGGGGGGACAACTCACCGAGGCGGTTCGTCGCAGGCCGCACGCCGTGATCCTCTTCGACGAGATCGAGAAGGCGCATCCGGACGTCTTCAACGTGCTGCTCCAGATCCTAGACGACGGGCGGCTGACGGACTCGCAGGGTCGCACCGTGGATTTCCGTAACGTGGTCATCATCATGACCTCCAACCTGGGCAGCCAGATGATTCTCGAAGGCATCGGTTCCGAGGACTGGGACGCCATGGGAGCGGCCGTTACCGAGGTCCTCCGGGGGCACTTCCGTCCGGAGTTCTTGAACCGTGTGGACGACGTGATCGTGTACACGCCGCTGACCCAGGGCGATCTCCGGTCCATCGTGGACCTACAGCTCAGGCGCGTGGAAAGCCTCGTGAGAGAGCTGGGAGTTGTACTGACCGTAACCGACGAGGCCAAGGATTTCCTGGCCCGGGAGGGTTACGATCCGGCCTTCGGGGCTCGGCCGCTGAAGCGGGCCATCCAGCGAGACGTCCAGGATCCGCTGACGCTGTACCTGCTGGACGAGGAGGTGCCTGAAGGGTCGACGATCAGGGTGGGGCTCGGGGCGGACAGTGGCAAGCTGGTGTTCGAGCGTCTACAAGAGAGAGCTTCCGAGAGCTCACTTCAGACCGCTTGAGTTGCTGATCATTCGGTGATCTCTGTATTCTGAGTCCGGGCCCCAGGCCGTAAACAAGCCCCCCCCTTGCCGACGTTTACATGTGGGGCACTCAGGAGCAGGAGGCGGTTGAACACACACACCGACCGATCGGGTGGCGGAAAGCCGCGCATGGATACCAGCGATCACGTTCAGTTGATGGACACCACGCTGCGGGATGGCGAGCAAACGCGCGACGTCTCGTTCTCCACCTCAGAAAAAGTCAGTATCGCCAAGGGTTTGCTCGGCTCGCTGCGGGTGGATCGGATCGAGGTCGCCTCGGCCGCTGTTTCCGCGGGTGAAAAAGAAGCCGTGGGCCGGATCGCCGAGTGGGCGGCTTCCGAAGGCTACCTGGAGCGGGTCGAGATCCTGGGGTTCGTAGACGAACGTCGCAGTGCGGACTGGATCGTATCTACCGGCGGGCGCGTGATGAACCTGCTCACCAAGGGCAGCGAGCGCCACTGCCGCATGCAGTTGCGGCGAACCCTCGAACAGCATCTCGAAGATATTCGTCGCACCATAGAGTACGCATGCGAGCAAGGGCTCAAAGTAAACGTGTACCTGGAGGATTGGTCCAACGGGTACCGCGACAGCCGCGATTACGTCTACGCCCTCGTGGAGGGACTGCTGGGAACGGGAGTCGCACATGTCATGCTGCCCGACACGCTGGGTGTGATGACGCCGGATGAAGTCCAGGCGAGTCTGTTGGACATGATCGCGAGGTTCCCGGAACAGACCCTCGACTTTCATCCGCACAACGACTACGGGTTGGCCACCGCCAACGCCATGAGGGCGGTCGAGGCCGGCATCCGCACCATTCACTGCACGGTCAACTGCCTCGGGGAGCGGGCGGGTAACGTGTCCCTGGCCGAAGTCGCGATTGGGCTGCGCGACAAGATGGGAATGACTCTCTCGATCGACGAGACCAAGATCCTCGCCCTGAGCAGGATGGTGGAGAACTTCTCGGGCAAGCGGGTTGCCGACAACGCTCCCGTGATCGGTGCCGACGTGTTTACCCAGACCAGCGGCATCCACGCCGACGGCGATCACAAGGGCGGGCTGTATCAAACGCCATTGAGCCCGGAGCGTTTCGACCGCAAGCGCAACTACGCACTCGGCAAGATGAGCGGCAAGGCGTCGCTGAAGAAGAACCTGGAGGAGCTGGGCATCAGTCTGTCTCCCGAAGACCAGGCGGGAGTGCTGAAACGGATCGTGAGCCTCGGCGATTCCAAGGAAACCATCACCGTGGAGGACCTGCCGTTCATCATCGCCGACGTGTTGGAGCGCAAGGACTTCCGCCACATCGAGCTGTTGGCCTGCTCCATTACCAGTGAGTTGGATCACGCCTCGACGGTGAGCATCCGGGTCCAAGTGAATGGTGAGGCCCACGAGGCGTCTGGGTCGGGTAACGGCGGATTCGACGCCTTCACCGACGCGATCCGCAAAGTGTTCCCCCCCGGGTTCGAGTATCCGGAGCTTTTGGACTACGAGCTGCACATCCCCAAGGGCGGCGGCACAGGCGCGCTGACCGAGGTGTTCATCACCTGGCGGGACGGCCCGCGCACGGTGAGAACGCGCGGCGTCAACGCCGACCAGGTGCTCGCCGGTGTCGGTGCGACCCTGCGCATGCTGAACATGAAGCTGCACCGGGCGGTGGAGCCATCCGAGGGATCCTGATCTTCTCTTGCTTGCCCTCACCGGCTGGCCTGTTCAACGACTTGTTCGGCCGAACACGCGGACCCTCACCGGCACGTTGTGCGGAAGAGAGGTCGACCGCTCCAAGACCTGGCGAGACGGCTAGGGGAGCATACGGTCAGACCTCGCCGGCCTTCGCAGAACGAACCAGATGCTCCGCTGCACGGAACGCGAGCGCCTGGATTGTCATGGTGGGGTGATTACGGCCGCCGGTGACGAGGTTGCTGCCGTCGACGATGAACAGGTTGGGCACATCGTGGGCGCGGTGGTACTTGTCGACCACCGAGGTATTCGGGTCGTTCCCCATACGGCAGGTGCCGCGGTTATGCGCGCCACCAGTGCGATCACGGACCGGACCCGCCCACACCGACTGGGCACCGGCCGCCTCGAGGACCTCGATCGACTTCTGTCTGAAGAACTCCATGTTCTTGATGTCGTCGGGATGACTCGTGGACGTGATGCGCATCGCGGGCAACCCCCACTCGTCTTTCACGTTGGGATCCAGATCCACGCGGTTGGTCTCGAGCGGCAACTGCGAGGTGAAACAGGAGATCGTCATCCTGTGCCTGGATTGGTCCCTGAGCGCCTGCTTGTAGCCCGCCCCCCAGCGCGGAGCGTCGGGGCTCAGCCCCCCGAGACCATAACTGATCGGGGTTGCGAAGCCGCGGGACGTCATTCGACCACCGCCATAGAAGCCCCGGTTGGGGTCGGTGGCGACGTAGTCCACAATCCCCGTGCCGGAGACGACGCCCTTGTAGTCATTGAGTGGATGCTCGAAGAGTCCGCTCGCGCCGCCGCCACCCCCGAGCATCAGGTACTTGCCGACGACACCGTTCGAGTTTGCGAGACCGTCAGGAAAGCGGGCCGACGCCGACATCAGAAGCAGACGAGCCGACTCCCCAGCATTCGCGGACAGCACCACGGCTTTGGCGCTCTGGAATACTTCCTGTTTTTGGGCGTTGAAATAGGTGACCCCGGTCACTCGGCCGCCGTTGTCCACCGATATTTCACGAACGTAGCTTCTGGGGCGGACCTCACAGTTACCGGTCTCGATGGCCAGCGGGATCACCGTGACCGCCGAGCTCGATCGAGCTTTTACGTGGCATCCGTAGCCGGAACATATCCCGCAATTGACGCACGCGGAGCGGCCCATGTACGGCTGGGTAATGATCGCCAGTGGGCCAGGCACTACGCTCAAGCCGAGCTTGGCGGCCGCCTTATAGAACAGGGCGCCGGAGGACTTCATCGGCACCGGCGGTACCGGGTACTCCTTGGACATCGGCGCGACAAACGGGGAATCCACGCGCTGTCCGGAGATTCCCATCTCCCACTCTGCCTGGGTGTAGTAAGGCTCCAGCTCCTCGTAGGAGATCGGCCAGTCCGCCATCCCCGTTCCAGCAATCGTTCCCACGTGGCTGGCTTCGTTGAACTCCCACGGCAGATGGCGCCAGCTGCTGCCCCCGTACGTGACGGTTCCGCCTCCGACGACACATCCGTACGAGTGATTGCCCGGAGTGGCCTCTTGCCGGTCATTTCTGCGGAAAGTGTTGCGCTGTCGTGCGGGGTTGCTTATCAGACGGTCTTCGTCACTGATGTTTCGATTGAGCAGCTCGTCCTTGGTGTAATCCCGCTCGTGCCCGTACTTCCCCCAGCCACCCTGCTCGAGGACCACCACCGAAAAGCCGGCCATCGACAACTGTTTGGCCATGATGCCCCCGGCTGCCCCGGAACCGATGATGACGAAATCAACCTCTTCTTGCGGCCTGTACGTTCTCATGGCGTTTTTCTCCGGTTCCGGGCTTATCCGCGGGTCTGGGGGAGCGCGTCGTAGTAGCCGAACGGCGCCTCGTGGTTGAGAGAGTCGTCGTAGCCGAGGAGCTGCCAGCCGACTTTGTCCACATTCCCGCCGTGCACCGGGCTAGCGAAGAAGCCGGTGATCGTGTGGGTCCGGACTAGATTGAAGAACGGAGTATTCTCAATGGTCGTGAGTACCTCGACCTGCTGGTCGAAGGTCAGATCAGAGAATCTGGCGGCACTCGGGAAGCGCTTGTTCGAGAGCGCGGCGAGATCAGCTAGTCCTTGCGTGTAGTCTCCCTGCCGTTCGCTATCGAAGCCCACGAGTATTCTGTCGATGAAGGAAACCACTCGGGCCTCGCGTGCGCCCGGCGTTTGGTCGGTGGGGATAATCTGGGCGGTCATCTCCTCGACCTCGACGGCCTGCTCGGCGGTGAAGAACGCAAACTTCGCCTGCTGCTCCAACTCGGCTGCCTCCCGCACATACTCTTCAGCGGCAAGGATGGCCGGGTAGTTGGTCGCGACCCAGACACCGCCCAGGCCGGAAACCGAATCGATGAGAAACGAACGTCGTGACTTCCCTTGGGTGCTCATGCTCCCTCCCTATCGATACGGCCCGTGTGAGGCCTCCGGCGTCCAGACAGCCCGAGCCCGACTGATATGATCAAATGTCGCCGATGTCGAGATGGGTCGACCGACACGTGATGCCGTCGCCGTCCGATATCGAAGATCTTGAGAGGCGGGGGTGGACCCCACCTGGCATCAGAGTCCACGATGGCTCACATTCCCCACCCAAATTCCTCGTAGCGATCAACTTGTCCAATGACCTGAGGTGTTCAATGAACAAGGCGTGCAAAGATGTTCCGGCTTCGGGAGCCCCGCTCCTGCTCCTAATGACTCTTGCCTGTGCCTCGCTAGCACTCTCCCCGGGAGATGCCTGGGCCCAGCGCGGTGCGTCGGGCCCGCCCGAACACGCAAGTGTGGAGCCAGTCAACTACCTGCCTAACCCCTATGTAACCCAGCGAAACTTCGGGACGCTGCCCGATGGGCGGGGTTGGGGTTCAGTGAGCGCGGTCAACGTCGACATCGACGGCATCCATATCTGGGCCGGGGACCGGTGCGGGACCAACTCGTGTGCCACGTCCGACGTGGACCCGATCGTCAAGCTGGATCCCGACGGAAACGTGGTCCAGAGCTTCGGAGCGGGGGAGATCATTTGGCCCCATGGGATGGACGTGGACACCGAAGGGAACATCTGGATAGCGGACGCCCGTGTCGCAAATGCCAGGGAGCTGGAGGCCAACCCCAGCGCGGCGGGTAAGGGGAGCGCCGTGATCAAGTTCAGCCCTCGGGGTGAGGTGCTCATGGTCCTGGGTACCCCCGGTGAGACCGGCGACCCACCGACCCACTTCACCGATCCGAACGACGTCCTGGTCGCCCCGGATGGAAGCATCTTCGTGGGCGATACCCACGGCGCCCAGTTCCAGGATGAGCCGGGACCAAACGCTAAGAGTCGTATCTCCAAGTTCGCGCCGGATGGGACCTTCATCATGAGTTTCGGCCAGTGGGGCTACGCGGATGGCGAGTTTCGGGCTCCGCACTCGCTCGCGATGGATTCGCAGGGCCGTTTGTTCGTGGCCGACCGGGGCAATCGCCGGATCCAGATCTTTGATCAGGAAGGCACGCACCTCGACACCTGGTATCAGTTCAGCAGGATCAGTGGGCTCTTCATCGATGACAACGATGTCCTCTACGCCATCGATTCGGAGTCCGACGACAACTACAATCCCGGCTGGAGGAAGGGACTGCGGGTCGGGAGTGCCCGGACGGGAGAGGTCTGGTACTTCGTCCCGGAGCACCTCTCGGCGCGCAACTCCGGGATGGGCGGCATCGGGTCGATGGGCGAAGGGGTCACAGCGGATGCCGAAGGAAACGTCTACGCGGGAGAGGTGGGCCCAATCCAAGGGATGACGAAGTTCGTACCGAGCATCGACGTCCCTTCTCAGGCGGGTGCGCAGTCCCTCTTCACGTGGCGGAATGGGCTCACGGCTGTGGTGCTTGCGTTCGCGGCGTTGGGGTTACTCTCGGCCGTGAGAATGGTGAAGCCCACTGGCCCCCAGAATATCTGATCAGTTGCACCCCTCCCAATAATTTCATAGAGAAGTTGGTCCGCACCTATTAACGTGAAATAGTCGCAACTTTCATGGTTTGCGGATCCCGACCCGGTGAAGAGCGTGTGTGGCCGCTCAACGGCGTCACCGACGGGATCTCGGGGACACAGGCGGACGAACAAGATGACAATATTTCTCCGCGGAACCGGGTTTAAGCACACCCTACGATGGGTGTTCCCGTACTTCGCCATATGGGTCGTCGTGCTGGTAATGACAGCGCCGGTCCTTACCATTGCCATGATGTATAGCGACCTCGTGCCAGAATACCTGCACGGTGACATCTGGTTCTTCCTCTTTACCCGAGTGCCCCTGATCGCGTTGGCGGGCGTCGGGCTCGCAATCTTCTCAACCGCACGAACGGCGGGGCCGATGGTAAAGCTCAAGTCGGGTCTTCGAGGACGTCACGCGCGGCGACATGGATAGCCGATTAGCGTTGCGACGGGGCGATCAGGCTTATCGGGAACTCGAGAACGCGTTTAACGAGATGATGGTGGCCGTAAACGAACGGCTGGGTTCTCGCAGGGGCCTGGAGGCGGAGGATGACTCTTACTCACGGCCTGAATCGGAGTCCGTCCTCGGATAGGTAGCTCGTATATCCCGTTTGGGAGCTGTAGACCGCTAGCCGAGCCCCCGTCGCATCCGTGCCGAGCCAGGCGGTATGCTCTCACTGCGCGATCTCGTTCCGCTCCAAGATTTGCACCGCGCGTTCGAGAGCGTCCGAGACCCGTATCAGCATCTGGGCTACGAGCTCTATCTGCTCGCTCGCTTCCTCCCAATTCCGCTGCTCGATGGCCTCTCGAATGCCCGGAAGTGTCTTGACCCCGTATCCCGTGTAAAAGCCGGGCGCATATACCTGGTGCCTGAACCAGGGCCTCCGGGGTAGCCCATCGTCGTTCGTCATGAGGCGTTCGGTGCGGATGAGCTCCTGGTTCACGGCGGCCTGCTGAGCCCGCGTGAGTCCGGATTCCAACACCCGCCGAATCTCCCCGTCCAGAGTATTGGCGCTCTGCTCGATCTCACGCACGGCGTTCTGTAACGCGGCGAAGCTCAGGTACGGAACCTCATCCTTGGCTGTGGGGGGGACGTACCTCTGAGTCGGATCGGCGGCCAGGGCATAAGCGTTCATCTTCACCAACTCGTTCTCTCGCTCGGTGGACGTCCGTGTCTGGTCCAGGAGCTCGATGACCTCGTCGGCGTACATGCTGACGTTGTCCACGAAGTTGGCGAAGCGCATCGGGAGTACGTCGGCGTTCGCCAGTCGAAGGGTCATCCGCCCCGTGGTCTTCACCAGGGTGACTCCGTAGTGGAAGCCGGGATCCCCGAAACGTGTGTAATGATCGAAGGAGTCGTATTGGGAGTGATAGGAACCCCCACTGTTCTCGCCCCCGTAACCCACGTTCAGCGAAGCGACGCCCAGGTGCTGAAGGAAGGGCGTGTAGTCCGAGCCCGATCCGAGCGGGCTGATGCGTAAGTCGGCTCGGCTTGTGGCCTCGGCATTGCCGGAGACGGCGCGGCGTGCCTGTGTTCGTTGCCAGACCGACACCCCGGTCTGCGGATCCTCCACGTCGTGGGCTACCTCGTTCGCCATCCGCTCGAGGGTATGGGAACCGCCGATGTTCAGAAAGCCGCGCCCGCTTCCATCGGTGTTGATGTAGGCGACGGCCTTCTCGCGGAGTTCGTCCGCGTGGTGCTCGGCCCATTCGGTCGACCCGATCAGCCCCGGCTCCTCGGCGTCCCAGGAGGTGAAGACGATCGTCCGCTTGGGCCGCTGGCCGCCACGGGCCAACACCCCGATGGCTCGGGCTTCCTCCATCAGAGCGACGTGGCCGCTCGCCGGATCGGCGGCACCCATCGCCCAGCCGTCTCGGTGGTTACCGCGGATGATCCACTCGTTCGGGTACTCCGAGCCCTCCATCCGCGCGATCACGTTGTACGCGGGCTCCAGGTTCCAATCGAACTCGAGGTGGACCCGAACGGTGGCGGGCCCGGGCCCCAGGTGATAGGTGAGGGGCAGGGCACCCCGCCAGGCCTGTGGAGCGACTGGCCCGGACATGGCCCTCAACAGGGGTAGGGCATCGGAGTACGACAAGGGTATTACCGGGATCTTCATGATCGCCGGGGACTCCTCTACGGTCATGCGGTCCGCATCGGCCGTCGCTCCGACAAACGGTGTGAGCGGGTCACCCGGGTAGAGCGGCATGTCGGTGACCGAGCCCCGCTGGACTCCTTGAGCCATGCGGAAGGGGCCGTCCGGGTAGACATCTCCCCGGAAGTAGCCGTCGTCCCGGGGATCGGAGTAAAGAATCGTGGCCAGCGCACCATGCTCGTGGGCGACCTTCGGCTTGATCCCTCGCCACGAGCCCCCGTACCGGGCGATGACGATCTTGTCACGGACGTCGATCCCTCGCCGGTCGAGCTCCTCGTAGTCGTCGGGTGTGCCGTAGTTCACATAGACCAACTCCCCGGTCACGTCTCCGTCCGCGGAGTAGGCGTTGTATGTGGGCAGGCGCCCATCCACGCCGGACGTGGCGTCCGCCTCCAGGACGGGCTCGGCCAGGAGCGCCCGGTAACGTTCGGGGGCCACCATCTCCACTTCCCGGATGCGGGGCTTGGGGAAGAGCACCTGGTACTCGACGATCTCCGTGTCGTATCCCCAGTCACGAAACAGGTCGGCGACCCACTCCGCATTCTCCTTATTGTGGGGCGTGCCGACGAAGAACGGCTCAGCCGTGATCCGCTCCATCCACTCTCTCAGATTGTCGCGGTTCATCTGCTCGTCGAAGAGCGTCTCGAGCCGTCGCTGCTCGTCGGCGGATTCGGACGTAAAGCCCAGCATGGGTGCTTCCTGGGCCCGAATGGGCAGGGCGGTCGACAACCCTAGGCCCAAGGCGGCGACGAGGGTTCTTGTCTGGAACGGCATAACAACTCTCCGGCGATCACGGTCGAATGACTGATGTTGCACGAGGTCCTTCAGAGACCATCCTGGATGCGACGATTAGAGTACGACCGGTACGGGCTCGGGGAAACGGGGGAGGGCACCGGGCCTGTGGCCGAGTTGTGATCCCATGGGAGTAGGGCGGAGCCTGTGAGCCGGCGGGAGTCGGGCTGAGCTTGTGAGCCGGCGGGAGTCGGGCGCATCTTGGTGCCGTCGTCGGATGGTGGATTCCCTCCGACGCACCCGACCCTCCCACACCCCGAGGCCCCGTGACCGTTGAACTCAGCACCTTCGCGAAGTCCCTGACTGCCGAGACGGCCTTCACCGTGCTAGCTAACGCCAAACGGCTGCAGGCCGCGGGGAAGGATGTGGTCGAGTTGGAGATCGGAGACAGTCCGTTCGACTCTTCTCCTCTGGCCAAAACCGCCGGCATCGAAGCCATCGAACAGAACCACTCCCACTACTGCCCATCACCCGGCCTGCCGGACTTCCGTGATGCGGCGGCTCGACAGGTCCGCGACGAATTCGGCATCCCCGCTGAGCGGGAGAACGTGGTGGTGGGCCCCGGTGCCAAGGTCTTCGAGCAGTTCTTCTGCGAGGCCTTTCTGAACCCGGGCGATGGGGTGTTGGTCTTCAGCCCCTACTTCCCGACGTACGTGCCGAACATCGTCCGACGGGGTGGTCGGCCGGTGTTCACCCCCCTCAGGCAGGCGAACGACTTTCGGCCGGACATCGCCGATATCGAGCGCTTTTTGGCGGAGGATCCTTCACCCAAGGCGATCTTTCTCAACTCGCCGCACAACCCGACCGGCGGCGTGGCGACCGAAGAGGACCTTCGGCGCGTCGCCGACCTGATTCGAGGTGAGCAGATCGCCGTGTTCAGTGACGAACCCTACTGCCATATGGTGTGGAGAGGCCAACACCATTCCTTGATGGCTCAGCCTGGCATGCTGGACCAGGGGGTGGCGGCGTACACGTTCAGTAAATCCCACAGCATGAGCGGGTGGCGGCTCGGCTTTACCGTGTCATCTACGACCACCGCGGAATCCATGGCCACGATGGTCAACACAACACTCTCCTGCACTCCACCGTTCGTACAGATCGCCGGTAAAGCCGCCCTCGAAATGGACCGCACCAAGCGGGATGCTGTGATGGACGAGTTCCGCGGGAAGGTGATTTTGCTGACCGAGGGCCTCAGCCGCGTCGATGGCTTCCATACCCTCGAACCGCGCGCCACGTTCTACGTCTTTTCCGACGTGTCCGGCGTGTGCAACCGACTCGGAATCTCCAGCCACGGTCTCGCTACCTATCTGTTGGAAGGGGCCGACGACCATTTCGGCGTGGCGTGTCTGGGTGGGGAGTGCTTCGGCGACGCGGGGGCGGGTTTCTTGAGATTCAGTTGCGCCGCATCCGACGAGCGGCTGCAACAGGCACTGGACTTCATTCCGGAGGCGTTGAGCCGGGAGAGCAGAGTCCAAACGTTTCTCGAGGCGAATCCTGAATGGCGTCTGGGCGCATCATATCCGGTAGAGGGAGAAAAGATAGGGTAAGGGACGCCCGATGGGCATAACTTTGAGAAACCACTCATTCCGTATGTCCCAGCCATGTGTCCGAACATCATCACCGATCTCCCTCGCGTCCAATCGGTCCTGGAACTCGTCGAGGCACGACTTCGCACGATGTCGGCGTTCAGCCCCGGGCACCCTATCCACAAGCAGGAGGAGGAGAAGGTCAGGGAGGGCTTCGCCTGGCTCTGGGAGCAGCTGAGCGGCCTGCCGCTTTCGGTCACCGAGAAGGGGCTCCTGTGGGAAGCGGACGAGGTCCTGCCGATCGACGACCAGAACGAGGGACTCGCCTGGGCCTTGTCCGAGGCCGGGATCCGTTTCGTAGCTTTCTTCCCAGGGGCGGAGGAAGCGGAGATCATGACGTTCTTGGGAGCAATTCACCGCTCCCTTTCGCTCACCGAGGAAGATGTCGACGACCTCCTGACGCTCCTTTGGACGGCCGACTTTCAGTACATCCGGTACAAGGCACCCGAGGTTGTTGAAGAAAGTGAAGCCGCCGCGGAAGAAGAGCAGCCACATAAGGTGTCCAGTGCGCCACAAGCCGAAGAAGTCCGGAGGCGGGTCGATGAGGAGATTGGGGACGTCGGCATGGGTGCCCCGACTCCGACTGTCGTCGATCTGGAGGCGTTCGAATCCACCCTCTATTTCCTCGACAATTCCGAGATCGAATATCTGAAAAGGGAAGTCGAGCACGAATACGCCCAGGATCTCGGTGGCAACGTGCTCGCTCTGCTCTTCGACACCTTTGAGTTGCAGACGGACACTGAAGTGCGCTCCGAGATCATCGCCATCCTCACAGATATGTTACCCCAACTACTCATTGGCGGCGATTTCGGGTCGGTGTCCTACCTCCTCTCGGAGGCCCGAGTGGTCCTGAGAAGAGCGCCTGAAATTTGCACGGAGCACCAGGACCAGTTGAGCGAACTGACCCGGGCATTGTCAGCACCGGGTGCGGTGACACAGCTGATGCACGCGATTGACGAGGCGCGAGTGGAGCCGTCCGAGAAGGAACTCGAGAGCCTGCTCACAGAGCTGAGTCCCGGCGCGCTCACGACCACGCTCAAGTGGCTTAGCCGGCTCTCGAACGAGGGTGCGCGAAGGCTCCTGAATCAAGCCATCGGTCAGTGGGTGGAGTCCCGACCGGATGTGATCAAGACTGCCCTCGCTTCGGGGGAACGTGTCGTGATCGTCGAGGCGCTCCGTATTGTCGAGGAGCGGGAGCTGACTGGGCTGAGCAGTCAGCTGGCGGGGTTGGCCGAGCACGATGATGTCCGAATTCGAGCTGCAATCGTTCCGGCACTGATTGGGACCCCCACAGCGAGTACCATGGCTGCACTGGTCCCGCTCCTCCGTGATCCCGATCCGGACATCAGAATTGCCGTCGTACAGGGCCTGTCTAAGCGCGCCTATCTGGGTGCCCTCCCAGCGGTCGAAGAGGTGATCCTCAATCGGGACGCAGATGTGGATCTGACCGAAAAGAGAGCCTTCTTCGAGGCATATGGAAGTATCGCCGGGGATGCTGCGGTACCGACCCTAAAGACTCTTATCTTGGGAGGGAGCTTTGGGAGGGGCCGGGGCGATTCCGATACGCGGGCTTGCGCGACGCTGGCCTTGGGACAGGTCGGCACGCGTTCAGCGAGGCTCATACTTCAGAAGGTCGCCGAGGATCGCGACGTGGTCGTACGGACGGCGGCAGCCCGTGCTCTCCAGGCCAAGGGTCCATGATCAAGCGCGCCGACAACCCGGACCCGGGCAAGACGACGGACCCCTCCGATGGGTCGGCCCGAGATCTTAGTAACACTGTCCAAACGGATGCCACCGCGCATGCACGGCGGGGAAGTTTCCTCCCCGCCGTCTACAAAGCCATCAGAGTGGTCAAGCACTCGGTTCAAACGGTCCAGGCAAGGAGAAGTTTTGAGGACTTGGCCGAAGCGGCATCCGCGATTTTCGATCTCGATGGAGCGTTCGAGGTACGCATCAGCGGTCGGCTCCTCCATTTGAACGCCTCGCGGTTGCCCCTGGATCTGGAGAACTTCGCCTCGTTCGACCTTGTGGTGGCCACGCTGGCCGACGCAGGTGTGGGCTGGGTGCGCATGGAGAAGCCGGCCGGTAGCCGAGAGTGGGAAGTATTCATTTCACAGGTCCTCACCTTCGGTGCGGGCGACGCAAGGGAAGCGGGGTTAGAGGAGTTACAACGCCGGTTGCCCACACTGGGTGTTTCCAATATCAGCGTAGGCACACCCGTGGAAGGCGACAGCTCGTTCTCGGACGAAGCGGAACGCAGGAGGATCGCGAAGCAGACCTACGAGCAGTCGTTGGCCGTGACGAAGGAACTGTTGGAGGGCACCCGGATGGGACACGGTGCACACCTCAAGGAAATGAAGCAAGCCGTGCGCGGCCTCGTGGATCAAGTGCTGAACAACGAGGTGGCGTCGGTGGGCCTTACGACGCTCAACGACTTCGACCGGTACAGCTTCGTACACACCGTCAACGTCTGCATCTTCAGCGTTGCGATCGGTCGCAGGCTCGGCCTGAACAAGAATCGGCTATTCGACCTCGGGATGGCCGCCCTTCTCCACGATGTCGGCAAGAGCCGGATCCCCTTGGAACTCGTCAAGAAGGAGGCAGAACTCACTGAAGAAGAGCACGAGATTGTCCGTGCCCACACCTGGCTCGGAGCCCTCAGCGCTTACCGGTTCCGGGAGTACGGCGAGATCCCCTACAGGGGAATGATCACGGCCTACGAGCACCACATGAAAATGGATCTATCCGGGTACCCCAAGAATCTGCGACCCAGACACCTCTCGGTGTTTTCCAAGATCGTGGGCATCGCCTCCGCGTTCGACGCCGCGACGAGTACGAGGAGCCATGCGGCGGCGAAATCACCTGACCTAGTGCTCCTCGAGCTGCGAGACGACCCGGACCGCAGTCACGATCGGGTCCTGGTCAAAGCACTGATCAATCTCCTGGGCATCTATCCCGTGGGAACGTGCGTGATCCTCGACACCCATGAGCTCGCTCTTGTTCACGCCGCTAATTCGGACGCTGCGCTCGTTCATCGGCCGATCGTCCGCGTTATCTGCAACGCTGATGGTGGCTGGCTCGATGACCCGCCCCTCGTGGATCTGGCGGATGCCGCACCCAACGGGACGTTCATCCGTTCCATCATCAAAGTGACGGAGCCTGAGAAGTACCTGATCAACGTGTCGGACTATTTCACCTGATCGGGATTCGTCTCTGCAGAGCGCTCTCCTGAAATCCCCTACGGAACACAAGTGGCCTTGCCTCTTCTTGCTCGGAGCCTCCATGGTGTGTAGGGTTGCAGACCACAACTAACTAGGAGCCGGAGGGTCACGATGCCAGGGATTGGGGATCAGGAGGATCTCGAACGCGACGCTGCCGCGCTCCAGCGAGTGCTGACAGACCTGCTTCGCGTATATCAGTTTCGGGATCGGGATGCGGTTTGCTGTTACGACGTTTCGATGGGTCAAAGTCACGGACTGGAACGTTTGGCGAATCGTGGTCCGATGACCCTCAATGAGTTCGCGGCCTCGTTGTTCCTGGAGAAGAGCAGCGCCAGCAGGCTCGCGGATGGCCTCGAACGAAAAGGATACATCAGGAGGAAGCCCGGGCTGGAGGATGCCCGTTACATCCGGCTGGAGCTCACGAGACGTGGCAGGACCCTCCAGGACCGAATCGAGCGAGATCTGCTCGAGGAGCGCGCCCAGGTCCTGGCCGATCTGACCTCGGAGGAGCGGAAGTTGGTCATAGAGTCGATCGCCCGGCTTTCTGGCGCTGCATCCGCGGGGGTTTCAACCGACGGCGGCTGCTGCGTCCGCAACTGACCCGCCATCCCATGATCTCCATTTCGAACCTCGAAAAGTCGTACGGCGACCGTACGCTCTTCTCCGGCGCGTCTTTCCAGCTAAACGCTGGGGAGCGTTACGGGCTCGTGGGTGCCAACGGCTCCGGCAAGACGACCTTCCTCGACATCGTGAGTGGTCGGCTGGAGGCCAGCGAGGGCACCGTGTCCATTCCCAAGCGGCTGCGGCTCGGTGTTTTGCGCCAAGACCAGTTCTTGTACGAGGACGAGGAGATCCTCGCGGTTGCGATGATGGGCAACCCGGAGCTCTGGGAGGCGATGGTAGAGAAGGAGACGCTCCTGGCGAAGGCGGGGGAATACTTCGACGCCGACCGCTTCAGTGAGTTGGAGGAGACCGTGCAGCGTCACGATGGCTACACGGCAGAGGCCCGGGCGACCAAGATCCTGGAGGGACTCGGTCTTCCCGGCCACATTCACGGGGATCCGCTGTCCACGCTCTCCGGTGGGTTCAAGCTCCGCGTGTTGCTCGCTCAGGTGCTGGCCGGTGCTCCCGATGTCCTGCTCCTCGACGAGCCGACGAACCACCTCGACATCCTCTCGATCCGATGGCTGGAGATTTTCTTACGCGACTTCGCCGGGCCTGTGGTCGTAATCTCCCACGATCACCGGTTTCTCGACAACGTCTGCACGCACATCCTCGACATCGACTACCAGTCCGTGCTCCTCTATCACGGCGACTACACGACCTTTCTCCAGTCAAAGCAGTCCGAGCGCGGGCGGCGGGAGAAAGAAATCGTTGCCAGGGAGCGCGAGATCTCGCATCACCAGAAATTTGTGGATCGCTTCCGTGCCAAGGCGAGCAAGGCGCGCCAGGCGCAGAGCAGGGTGCGCATGATCGAGAAAAAAGGGGAGGGGTTGATCGAGCTCGCTCCCAGCTCCCGCCGTTATCCGACTTTCCGCTTCGAGCAAGTTCGAGACAGCGGACGCGACGTCCTCGAGCTCAAAGGCGTGAAAAAGGCTTTTGGCGACAACCACGTGCTCCATGGTGTGAATCTCCTGGTGCAGCGCGGCGAGCGGCTCGCGATCATGGGGCCGAACGGCATCGGCAAGTCCACGCTCCTGAAGATCGTCATGGGTGAGCTCGAGGCCGATCAAGGCGAGGTCGAGTGGGGATACGAGACCCATCCGGCGTATTTCGCACAGGATCATCGGGATCAGTTCGACCCTCCGCACAATACGGCAGAGGGCTGGGTTTGGGATTCCTGCCCGGACAGGGACATCGGCTACGTGCGAGCACGTATGGCGCTCATGCTTTTTTCCGGGGACGACTCCAAGAAGAGATTGAGCGCACTGTCGGGCGGTGAGGCCGCACGGCTGGTGTTCACCCGATTGTCGATTGCGCGCCCGAACGTGTTGGTGTTGGACGAGCCCACGAACCACCTGGACCTCGAGTCGATCGAGGCCCTTGTCGAGGGCCTCAAGGCGTTTCCGGGGACGCTCATTCTGGTGTCGCACGACCGCTGGTTCGTCAGCCGCCTGGCTACCCGAATCGTCGAGATCAAGCCGGAAGAAGTCCGCGACTATCACGGAACCTATGAGGAGTACGTGCACTTCTGCGGGGACGATCACCTCGATGCCGATCGCGTGATCCTCAAGGCGAAGACGGAGAAGCGGAAGCGGAAGGAAAGGGGGACCGGGAAGGGGACGCGGACGGATGGAGCGGCGGATACGAAGGTCAAGCGAGGCAACGGCCGGAAGGCCGCGCCTGCCGTTGGCGTCTCGAAGGCTCGGAAGAAACAACTCTTGAAACGCCAGGAAGCGATGACGGCTTCCATTGAAGAAGCAGAAGCTCGCATGGCCGAGATCGATGAGGTGTTCTGCGAACCCACGTATTACGAACGAGCTTCCCCGGACGAGGTGAAGATCTTAGAGGCCGAGCGCACCTCGCTGCAAAGTGACGTCGCCGAACTCACGTCGGAGTGGGAAAGCGCGGAGGAGGAGATCGGCTAGCGCGGATCGCTCCGAAGAGTTGCCTCTGCTGTCCGGGCCCCCTCTACTCTCCGGACCCCACCGCCCGGGTCCCCACGATCGTATCGAGTCCCGGATATCGCTGGTCCAGGAAGTCGTTCCCCACGATCGTGATCGAGTCCTGGTAGTTTACTGGTGACTCACCATGTCCGCCGTAGAGCACATCGACGGTCTCCATACCGCTCACCACCCTCCCGACAGGGGTGAATCCACCGGCACAACATGTATCGTAGAGGGGGTTGTCCTGCCGATTGATGAACACCTGGGTAGTACGTGTGCTGGGCCCGGCTTTGGCAAACGAGATGGTCCCCCGTGTGTTGCTTCCGACGACCGGATCGTCCGGTATCGTGAGATCCGCCCATACGGAGTCGAGCGCGGGCTGGCCGCTCAGGCCGAACTGGACCAACCCGGGGTTGACGCGAAAGAACCGGGCTCCCGCATAGAAGTCGTAGCGAGTGAGGTGGTAGGCACGATCGACCCCCAGGGGTGCCCAATCACGATAGAACGCCACGACGAAGTCTCCGGCACTCGTCTCGAACGTCACCATGAAAGAATCCGGCGCCTGGACTGCGAGGTCCGAGGCCGAGGGCTCCCAGAGCGCCTGGTGCGCCTTTCCGCCACCGCATGCGAGGGTGAATACGGCCAGGAGAGGACACAGGGCGCGTCGCGTCATCCCCCCCCCTCGCCCGAGAGCAGGCTGTGGTCCCTGGCGTAGTCGGCCAGCTCTCCCCGGGACCCGATCTCGAGCTTCTGGAAGGCATTCGAGAGGTGCGTACTCACCGTTCGCGGCGAGATCCCCAACTCCTTGGCGATGGCCTTGTTCGATTTACGTCGAGCTACGAGGCGCGCGATCTCCAATTCTCGTTGTGATAGGGCCTCCGCTCCCGAGCCTTGGGATGTGCTCGGTGGCCGCGTGTCCAACTCACGGAACATCCCACGCGTCTTTTTCAGCTCGGGCTTCGCCCCGATTCTCTGGAAGACGTCATGCACGCGGCGAAGCTCCTCGAGGGCGGCGTCTCTTTTTCCGAGGTCCGCGAGTCTACCGGCCAACTGCCTCCTCAGGCGAGCCGCGTCGTAGATCATGGGCACCTCCTCGAGGTCTTCGGCAGCCTTGCGTAGCAAGACGGTGGCCCGTTCGATATCGCCGCTGTACCAAACCTTGACTGCCTCGAAGGCGCCGAGCCACGCCAGGCCGGACCGGGTGTTCAATTTCTTGGCATAATGCAGCATTCGCTGCTCGATATGGACGCCGGCAGCAGCATCATGGATCTGGAGGTAGGCCTCACCGATCAATGGGAGAAGACGATGGGCCGCCCAGATGACGAAGCCGGTGTTCTCGGCGATCGCCAACCCGGCTTCACCGATCCGGATCGCCTCGTCGTACTCTCCGGCGGCGTGATGGTAAGCCGCCTTTCCGATGTGAGCCGGTACCACGAGATGGACTCGGGAGTTGTCGCCGGTGGCCGCGCCGGACAACGTCCATGCTTCGTCCACGCAAGCTCGGCCGCGCTCGATCTCGCCGCGGCCTAGGTAAATCAGCGAAAGCCAAACGAGCAGACGCGGCAAGAGCGCGTCTTGTCCGAGGGCTCGCGCTCGACCCACCGCCTGCTCTCCGAGCGCGATGCCGTAATTCCACTCTCCTCCGGCCATCGCGTGTTCGAGCAGAACCTCCGAGGTCCAGAGACGCAGAACGGGAGACCGTAGCTCCTTTGCGATTTTACGACAGTGCTGAATGTGGCGGTCCATCACTTCGACCTCGCCCAGAAGGCCCTCCCCAATCGCCATCGCCCAATAGACCCAAAAGGTGATCTGCCGGTCTCCGGCCTCCTCGGAAAGGGCGATTGCCTTGCGGCCCTGCTCGCGCGCCTCGTCGGGGTCTCCAAGCCAGTTGTGGAGGATCATCAACTCACGCCGGATTCTGGCCAGGAGGCTCGGGTCCGCCACTGTTTCGGCGACCGCCAACGCCGTCTCCATCTCCTTACGAGCCTCGTCCGCATTCCCCTGGGCCTGGAGTGCGATACCCTTGTAAAGATGGAGGCGCGCTTCGATGGTCCCATCGGACCCGGCCTTCGCGTACTCGAGCCCTGCGGTGTACGAGGTCACGGCCTCGTCGAACCGGCCGGGGAAGTATGCGGCCTGTCCGATCCGTCGGTGGAGGGCGGCAGCGCGCGCGCTGTCGTTGCGCTCAATTGCGATCTCCAAGGCTGCCTTCCAATGGTCCGCGGCGCGTCTGTACTTGCCGAGTCGTTGGAGCACTCGCGCGAGATCCTCCTCCAGGGGGAGGATCTCAACGCCCGTATCCTCCTCCGTGAATGCGCCCGCCTGAACCCGCTCGATCGCCTCACTCAAGAACCCAGCGGCCTCGCGGTTCGCCCGGCTCTCCAGGGCGTCGCGTCCCGCAGCGGCCAGGTAGCGGACGACGCGGGGGTCATCACCTCCGGCGCGGGAGAAGTGATAGGCCAGGGCATGGACCTCTCCACGCTCCAACGCCTCGCCCATTCGTTGATGGAGCGTTCGCGCACGGGCGAGCCCCATCTCGGAGTAGATGACTTCCTGCACCAAGGGATGTACGAACCGGTAGACGATATGGGCCCCGTCGGACGCTTCGTGGATGAGCTGCCCCGTCCGCAGCTGATCCAGGCCCGCCAAAATGTCGGCCTCGTCCTGCTCGGCCACGGTGGTGAGGAGCTGGTGGTCCACTCTGATTCCTGCCACCGCCAGGACGTTCGCGACCTCTCGCGCGGCAGAGCTCAACTCGCCGAAGCGGGCGGACACCGCCTCGGTGACCGACGCAGGGAGGTCCAGATCCACCACCTCCCATCCCAACCACCGTTCGTCCTGCAGGAAGAGCTTTCCCGAGTCCACGAGTGACTTGAGGATCTCCTCCACGAAGTACGGATTCCCTCCCGCGCGCTCATGAATCTGCCGCGCCAAGGGCTTCCCGATGCCCGCGTCGACTTGGAAGGTACGGAGAACCAAGTCCACCGTTTCGTCTGCGGAGAGCGGTCCCACGTCCAACGCCTCCGAGCCCGAAACAGACAGTAGCGGTCTCTCCATCTTCTTGAACGCCGGATTGTGGACGAGTTCCTTGGTGTTGTACACGCCAAGGAGAACGAGGGGGACCTCGGCGATCTGCCGTGAAACGAAGTGAAACAGGTCCAGGCCGGAGGGATCGCTCCAGTGGAGGTCGTCGAGCACCACCAGAAGCGGTGTCCTCTTGCTCAGCCCCCGCATCAACCCGGTGAAGTTCCAGTGGATGCGTGTTCGAAGCTCCGCGGGATCGCCCGACGCAAAGACGGGATCCTGGGCGCCCCGACCCCGCAGCCCCGGTACCACGATCGAGAGTTCTTCCTCACCCCCTCGGGTCAACACCGACAACGTGGCGTCGTCCATCTCCCGCAGCATCGGGAAAAAGGCGTTGGACCAGATGCCGTAAGGTACCCCAGTGTCCATGCGATACGCCTGGCCGCTGACGGTGTCGAAGCCGAGGCGGTTTGCTTGTTCGACGACAGCTGATGCCAGGCGAGACTTACCCGTGCCCGTGTCGCCTTTGAGAAAGACCGCCGCTCCCGTACCCCCCTGCGCCGAGGCGAGGGCCTCGCCGAGGACCTCGAGTTCGTAGGTGCGACCCACAAGAGGGCGTGATGGTAGAATGTTCGACATATTGCGTTTAAGTGGCTCGAGGTTCCCTAATAGTTTCTTGCCAGGGGCTCGGGCACAAGTGGGCGGTTGGGTCCGCGGCGGGCTTCAGCGAACGGGAGCCCGGCTACAGTGGTATCATGGGATGAGCGTTTGACGAAGTGTGGGTCGGGGGAGTGCGGTGTCCGGCTCGGACCATGATGGTCGAGAATAGATCTCAGGATACGTTCTTATGACTGCGATCCGGTACAAGACGATGGGTTTCCTCATAACGGGGCTTGCAGGTCTGTTGTTCCTCGTCGCCGCTCGTAGGCCCGAAGCGGATGATAGGCAAGCCGGCGGCATTGCCGGCCAGATCACTTTTGCCACGGTTCCCGCCGATGAGTCTTTCGAGCCCACGGACGCGGTCGTTTATCTCACCGGGGAGGGGCTGGCCGATGCCTCCGGTGCAGCTCAGGCGGAGCCACGTGTCGCCCATCTGGATCAGATCGACTACACGTTCGTTCCGAGGGTTCTGCCGGTTACGGCCGGTACCGAGCTCAGATTCCATAACGGCGATTCAGAGCTCCACAACATCCACACGTTTGCGAGGGGTCGTCGGGCGAACCGTATGTTCAATCGTTCACAGCTTCCCGGCGCGAGTTTCAGCGAAACGTTCGAGCGGCCAGACAGTATCCTAGTTCGTTGCGATCTCCACTCCCAGATGATTGCTCATATCCTCGTGCTTCCGAACGCTTTTTATACGATGCCCGCCGAGGATGGGAGCTACTCCGTCGCGGGCATTCCACCGGGGAGGTACGAACTCACGGCGTGGCATGAGTTATTCGGGCGGGTGACGGTACCGGTAGACGTGGTGTCGGAGGGGATTATCCCCGTTGACGTCACGTTTTCAGATCCATTGGAATAATCGCGTCCCGTTGGTCCGAGCCCGTCCCGGGTCTTCGTGGGAACTTCACCCCTACTGGATTTCCTCACGAAGGGTCGCCATGCTCCTCGGATCGGGGATGGTTCAGGCGAAGGATGACACTGAGGATGACACCGAGGATGAGACCGAGGATGACACCGAAGATGATGCCGATGCGGGGGCCTATGGATGATGCTGTGGAGCGCATTGAATTGGCGCCCGGGTTCACGGTCTCGCGGATATCGACCGGACTTCAGAAGGACTCGGGCATGGAGCGCGACGGGGAAGCGCTCGAGCCCGAACTGACGTCGGCTGCTCTGGCTGACTATCTCGACGCGGGCTTCACTACGTTCGCGATGGCGGACCACTACGGATCCGCCGAAGTGATCGCCGACTTCCAGGAACGTCACGCGCGGGGTACCGAGGCGCAGATTCTTACGACGTGGGCGCCTGACCCTGGCCCGATCACGTTCGAGGCGGTTCGTGCCGCCGTCCAACGGTCGCTGGACCGTGTCGGAATCGAACGGATCGACCTTCTTCAGTTCGATGCGTGGAGTTATGCGGACCCGGCTTGGCTCGATTGCCTCTTCTGGCTTCAGGATTTGAAAGAAGAGGGGCTCATTCGCCATCTCGGACTCACCAACTTCGACTCTGCCCATCTCCGCATCGCCGTGACCAGTGGTATCGACGTCGTATCCAACCAGGTTTCCTACTCCCTCGTCGACCAGAGAGCCCGAGGTCGCATGACCGATCTGTGCCTCGAGCACGATATCAAGCTGTTGGTGGTCGGAACCGTGGCCGGAGGACTGCTCACCGAACGCTGGCTTGGGGCGCGGCGGCCCGACCTGGAGGATTTGACCACCTCCGCCGAGGCGAAGTACTGGCGCTTCATCCAGGCAGCCGGGGGATGGGACCCTTTTCAGCACATCCTCGAGTGTTTGGCGGGCGTGGCGAAGAGGCACAAGGTCTCTATTGCCAACGTTGCGTGTCGCTACATGCTCGATTCGCCTGCCGTGGGTGGGATCATCAGCGGAGCGCGAAACGGGGTAAAGGGGCACATTCAGGACAATCTGAGAATCTTTCGCGTGTCGCTCACTAAGAGGAATCGATCGGACATCGAGAATGCCCTCACAAGACTCGATCCCCTCCCCGGTGACTGTGGGGACGAGTATCGTAGGGCCCCGTTCCTGACGGCGACCGGTGATCCGGGCCGGCACTTCGGCCCCCACCCTCGACCGTACGAGACGAAGCGGGGCCCGGATCGTCGGAGCATGGTTCTCACGGGGACCGCGTGGGAAGTGACCGCGGGGTTCAGCCGTGCAGTACGCAAGGGTAATTACGTGTGGATCTCGGGCACGACGGCGATACACCGGTCACGCGTGATTGGCGGGACCGACCCGGAAGCGCAGGCCCATTTTGCGATCGACAAGATCGAGGGGGTACTCAAGTCCATTGCGGGAAGCCTCGAGGATGTGGTCCGTACTCGGGTGTATATTCGAGATGCGTCCATGTGGGAAGCTGTAGCCCGGGTGCATGGAGAGCGGTTTGGTCACATACTTCCTGCAACTACCATGATTCGGGCAGGTCTAATCGGAGACGCAAGCTTGGTCGAGATCGAAGCTGAGGCTTTAGTCTAATGATTGCGGTAACCAGTTACGACGAGGATTGGCCGAAGCGGTTTGAAGAAATCCGAGACTGCCTGGTGACCGAGTTGGCGGGTGAGGGTGGGGCCGTCCAGGTCGAGCATGTCGGGAGCACCGCCGTCCCGGGACTCGTGTCGAGGCCGGTGCTCGATATATGCATCATCGTTCCCCAAGCGTCCGATATGCCGTCCCTCATCGGTGGGCTGGGGCGGCTGGGCTACATCCACGAAACGGATCAAGGGCGGCCGGGGCTAGAGACCTTCCGCCGCAAGGGGCCGGATGTGCCCTTTCTCAAGCACAAGCGGGACTTCTCACCCCACCATCTATACGCCGCGATCCTGGGTGCTTGGGCAGTCCGCCGATACCTGGCGTTCCGTGACCATCTCAAGGCGGACGCCGACGCCCGAGCCGCTTACGCGAGAATCAAGATCGATCTCGCTCCGCATGCTGATGCCGACGGATATATGCGGGCGAAGACCGAGTTCATCGAGTCCGTGTTGTTGGAGATAGGCGCATAGACCCTTCGGGGGACAGCCTTCTAGAGGACCTCGATGAGTTCGATCTCGAAGATCAGCGTGGCGTTGGGTCCGATGTCAGGTCCGCTGCCCTGGGACCCATACGCCATCTCCGAGGGAATGACGAAGCGGTAGTGGCTCCCCACGGTCATCAGTTGAAGGCCCTCGCTGAATCCTGGAATGACGCCGGTCACCCCGAACGTGGCGGGCTGCCCTCGCGAATAGGAGCTGTCGAATTCCGTTCCGTCGATGAGGGTCCCCCGGTAGTGGATCGTGACCTGATTGGCGGGTGTGGGCCGGGCGCCATCCGCCTCCCCCGCCAGAATCACTTCGTACTGGAGCCCGCTGTCGGTAACCGTCACATCGTCCCTTTCGGCATTCGACGCAAGATAGGCTTCGCCCTCCACCCTGTTGCTCTCGGTCATGGCCTCGAACACCGCACTTTGCTCCTCCTGGATCAGTGTGCCCACACGCTGCGTAACTTCGGCGAGTTGTTCAGGGGAGATCGCGGGGTCACGCCCGTCGAGCGCGTCCTCGAGGCCGCGAGCGAGCGCAGCCCGGTCGAGATGGTTCAAGGTCGGCTCGAGGGAGCGGCCGATCTCCAATCCGAAGCCGTAGCTCGCGATCTCATCGTCGGTCTCGAGGGAAGCCGAGTCACCCTGGCAGGCAGCCAGGGTCGTCACGGCGAAAATCGCAGTCCAGTTGAAGCGGAATCGCATGGGTCGTCCCTATCAGTGAGTCCAGATCAGTATCAGTGAGTCCAGGTCAGTGGGTCCAGATTCGGCAAGTCGAAATTCGACAAGGTCGAATCTATCGTGGAAGACGTGGATGTCCAACGGGGGGGATCCGCTTCTTCTCTACTCCACGTGGCCCATCAGCTTTTTAACCCCGGGGCTCAAGAGTAGAGCGACTATGCTCGCCGCAGCGAGGAGCATTGCGACGCTACGGAAAAGCGCGAAGGGGGCGAGGGTCTCCAGACGACCCGCGACCAGTCCCGCGACCAGGGTGCCCAGGGCGGTTGCCACGAACCAGATACCCATCATCTGACCCACCCGGCCCTTGGGAGCCAACTTGGTGATGGACGACAGTCCTACGGGCGACAGCGCGAGCTCCCCCATGGTGTGGAGGAAGTACATCACGATCAACCAAGCCGGAGAGACCGGCGAGGCCGCCGTTGCATTCGCCGCCCCCCAAGCGATGACGAAGAATCCTGCCGCAAGGCCGACGAGGCCGAAGGCGAACTTCAGTGGGATGGATGGGTTCGCGTTCCGCGAGGAAAGCCATACCCAAAGGGAAGCAAAAACGGGAGCGAAGATGATGATGAAGCCGGCGTTCACCGATTGGAGGAAGCCCGCCGGCATAAGCCAGCCGAAGACGTTTCGGTCGGTGAGATCCTGCGCAAACAGGTTCAGGGACGAGCCGGCTTGCTCGAAGCCCGACCAGAAGATCGCAGCGAGAATGAAGAGCCAGAGGATGACGATTAAGCGTTTCTTCTCTTCGCGTGTATGGCCGCCCAGTGTCAGGAGGTACACAAAGTACATACCCACGATAATCAGGATGCTGCTGCCGAACGCGGTCGCGATCTGTGTCAGCGTCACCGGAATGACTCCTCGAGCCACCAGCCACCCGAAGAGCGCGAGCGCCGCGGCGGTCCCGAAAAAGCCGCTGAAGAACCTCCGGGCCTTGGCTGCGAGCTCGGCCTCCGTGTCTTCGGTCTTGAGAAGGCCAGCGTCGCCTAGCAGACCCGCCCCCAGCTTAAACTGGACAAGCCCCAGTACCATGCCGAATCCGGCGGCGGAAAAGCCCCAGTGCCAGTTGTATGTCTCCCCGAGAAACGAGCAGAGGAGAGGGCCGACGAGTGCACCGAGGTTGATCCCCATGTAGAAAATCGAGAATCCTGCGTCTCGAGCTGCCCCACCTTGGGGGTAGAGATCCGCCACGACCGTGCTGACGTTGGGCTTCAGGAGGCCCGTCCCCAAGACGATGAGCACCAGACCGCCATAAAAGGTCGTCGTCGTCGGAACGGCCATGCTGAAGTGGCCCGCCGCGATGATCCAACCCCCGACGTATACGGCTTTGCGTTGCCCCCATAGGTTGTCGGCCACCCAGCCGCCGGGCAGGGACAGCAAGTATACGAGGCCCGTGTATAATCCGTAGACGGCAGCCGCAGTACTTACGTCGAGGCCGAGGCCGGGGTTCTCCCCTGTGCTAGCCGCAGTCATAAAAAGGATGAGCAGCGCGCGCATCCCATAATACGAAAACCGCTCCCACATCTCCGTGAAGAACAGGGTGGCCAACCCTCTCGGCTGCCCGAAGAACGTTCCCCCGCCCGTCGTTTGAGCCCCGGGTGCCGCGTACTTGGAAGTCGTGCTCAAAATCCGCTCCAGGTCTGTGGACCGATATGGTGTCGTTTCGGGTGCTTCCACGGAGGCCCGCGCGAGTAGCGCCTCCGTCCTCAGAACATTTCCCGGTGGGAATGCTCTCTATCTCGGGGATATTCTTGTCCCTGGCAAGTACGGATAACTTGGGCCGCCGTTTTCTTTGACAGGCACCGAGAAGGTTCCTTACCTTAGCTCAGTCCCGGTCTTGGTATCCCGCGTCGGCTTCCGGCTCGAGCTTTGACTGTTCGCCCGTCTCAGGGGGTGTGTATGATGAAAGTCGCAAGAAACATTCTAGTCGGATTGGCAGCGGGAACGGCGTTATCGGCTCTGATGGTCGCTGCGCTTCTGGCACCCGTGTCGCTCGGGGCCCAGGAGTCGTCCCTGGACGAGGTGACTTTCACGGGCGATATCGTGCCGATTCTACAGCGGAGCTGCCAGGCCTGCCACCGGGACGGCGGTGTCGGGCCGATGTCGCTCGTGACCTACCAGCAGGTGCGTCGCTACTCGAGCAGGATCGTGTATAAGACGGGCCTCCGTGACGTGGCTGGGGCCATGCCGCCCTGGTACGTGGAGAAGGACATCGGGATCCAGGACTTCAAGAATGACCCGTCGCTGAGCGATTGGGAGGTGGCCGCGATCGCGGCGTGGGTGGAGAACGGGATGCCGGAAGGTAACCCGGCGGACATGCCTCCGCCGAGGGTATTCCCGAACAACGAAACCTGGATCGCGGGTGAACCGGACCTGATCGTCAAAACGAACGAAATCCTCGTCGAGGGTGGTGCGCCCGACTGGTGGGGCGAGATCGAGAGTGTGCCCGTCGGGCTCGATGAGGACCGTTGGGTCTCCTCGGTGGAGATCAGAGAGGTCAACGACGTCGATAACCGCAGCGAGAACGCCGACGACCGGCAGACGGTTGGCCAACGGTACGTCTTCCACCACATGATCTGGAGCACGCGTGTCCCCGGCGAAGACAGCGAAGGAGAATTCTCGGAAAGGACGGGTTGGCCCGTCCACGAGGTTGGGCGTAATCCGGATATGTTCGCGCCGGAGGCGGGCCGGCTTCTCAAGGCCGGGTCTGAGGTCGTATCCAACTCGATTCACCTGCACTCGAACGGCGTAGACACGCGCTCTCACCTCGAGATCGGGTTCCGGTTCCACCCGAAGGGTTACGAACCGCAGTACAAGCGAGGGGGGGTTAGGGGCCTCGGAAACGGGGTCGACATCGACATCCGGGGGAACGAAGCTGGTCAGGAGCTCCATGCCTACCGCACGCTGACCGAGCATATCAAGATCGTCACCTTCGAGCCCCATCTACATGCCCCAGGCGAGCGTATGTGCCTCGAGGCTATCTGGGGATACAACGTCGAAACGCTCTCCTGCGTAGGATACGACCACAACTGGGTACGGGGCTATGCGTATGCCGACGACGCGGCGCCGCTTCTTCCCAAAGGCACGATCCTCCACATCACCGGCTACATGGACAACACGGAGAACAACATCAACGTGCCGGATGCCCGAAACTGGCAGGGATCGGGTAATCGGTCGGTCACGAACATGTTCATCGACCTGGGGATGCGTGTTTCGTTGACGGACGAACAGTTTATCGAGGAGATGGCCAAGCGGAGGGAGGTTCTCAATCTGACCGCGAACGATCATGTGATCGGCTGTCCTCTGTGCAACGTCTTGCCCGTGGGAGAGGAAGAGGAAGGCGGAAGAGGAGAGCAACAGGTGAAGCGTTTGTTTCTCGCCGCGTTGATCTTGCTCTTGAGCCACCAAAGTGTTGGTGCACAGCTCAGTTATACCAGGGGCCAGAACATCTCCCCCGGGTACGAAGGATGGGAGCAGAACGAGGACGGATCTTTCAACTTCCTCTTCGGCTACATGAACCGGAATTGGCTCGAGGAGCTCGACGTCCCGATAGGTCCGGACAACATGCTCTCGCCCGGCCCGGCCGATCAGGGCCAGCCGACCCATTTTCTGCCACGCCGTAACCGGTTCATCTTCAGGGTGCGTGTCCCGGTCGACTTCGGCGATCAAGAGATGGTGTGGAAGCTCACGACCGCGGGGAGGACGGAGTACGCCTATGCGTCCCTCCGTGCGGATTACAAGGTCGACAACATGGTCATCTCGTCGGAGACGGGTGCGCTCGGAGCCGGTGCGAGCAGCCCCGAGACGAGGATGAACGTGCCTCCGGTCCTCCGGGTCATGGGGGACACGGAGTTGACGGCTCGAGTGGGACAACCGCTCATGCTGGTGGCAGAGATAAACGACGACGGCCTTCCCAGTAGGCGCGGGGCATTCGCTGCTGTCGATTCTGCTGCTGCGGCTACGGAGGCTGCCGATTCGACCGCTGAGGAGGAGGAGGAGAAGCGCGGGCTGAGGTTGCCCGCTGCGGCGCTGCGGCCCCCGTCGAGGGTCACCGTGGGCAAGAGGACGGGGCTGCACCTTTCTTGGTTCGTGTACCGCGGCACTGGCCAGCTGGCTTTCGATCCCATTCAGGTCAAGGTATGGGAGGATACGCGGGCCGGCTCGAATTCACCGTGGGCACCCCTTTGGGTCGCGCCTGAGGTGCCTGAGGATGGTGTGTGGGAGGTCCAGGTCACCTTCGCTCAGCCAGGGACTTACGTGTTACGCGGGCGCGCGGACGACGGTGCCCTGTACCACGACCAGGACGTGACGGTCCAGGTGACTTCTCTGCTTCCCTGAGGGGCCGATCGAGCGTTCATAAGCGGAGAGGGAGGGATACTGAAGTCATGCGTAGTCTCGCTTCGGGTGCTGTATTCCTTGTGCTGATCGCCTCGATCGGCTCCTGCGGTGCGGAGAGCGTTGACGAGATGACGTCGGTCGCTGATGGCGCTGACGTCGAAATCACGCCCTTCGTCGGCGCCGGTGTCCAGATCGAGTTCGGCGGCACGGTGATCCATGTCGATCCCTGGAGCAGGGGGGACTACACCAACGCTGAGCCGGCCGACCTGATCCTGATCACCGATACCCCCGGAGATCACCTCGATCCGGACTTGATCCGGCAGCTTCGTAAACCGGGGGCGCCGGTCGTGCTTCCTTCTACTCCGGAAGACGCGAGGGATGCAGGGTCGCGCGAGCGGCTACTCCGGGTTCCCGACGGCCTCGTGATGAACAACGGCGACACCATGACACTTTCTGGTGTCCTCGTGGAGGCCGTACCGATGTACGATATCCTTCCGGGCGATCCTTTCCATGCCAAGGGCGAGGGCAACGGATACGTCATCGCGTTGGGTGGCAAACGTATCTACCTGTCCGGCGTTACCGAATGTATTCCCGAGATGCGGAACCTCGAAGACGTCGATATCGCGTTCATGCCGATGAACCTCCCGAACGGCAGGATGGTGCCGCTGGTCGCCGCGGATTGTGTGAAAATGATCAGGCCCGCCGTGGTCTATCCGTATCACTATAGGGAGAGGCCGATCGACGAATTCGTCGAGGCTCTAAGCGGTGAGCCGGATATCGAGGTGCGCGTACACGACTGGTATCCCTCCTGAGTGGCGAGCCCTGGGCGGGAGTGGCGACTCCCGTTCTTGCGTGTAGAAGGGAGAGGAATCGACGGTCCTCCTCCGGCCAGCGCTTCGCTCCACCGCCTTCGGCGGCGGACTGTCCTCCGGAGGACCATCGATCCCTCTCCCTCGAGCATGTTCTCTGGAGCCGAACACTGCCCGCCCGGGCGTTGGGGGGGGCTTTGGCGGGGTGGTGGAATGACGTTTCTGCCCAAGCCCCCAACCCACCTTGAAGCGGTCCGTTGGCGCCCCCCCGACATGCTGACGTGAAGAGGGGTTCACGGTCCCGCGCAGGACAGTCTGCGGCGAAGCCGTAGAGCGAAGCGCTGGCCGGAGCGGGACCGTGGACCCCTCTTCCACCCACGAGTTAGAAGAGGGCCCCCGTACCCGACGGCCAAGGAAGTCGTCTCTGGAGCGGGACCGTGAGCTCCTCTTCTACCACGAGAAAAACAGGGGGCCCCCAAGTCTACCCGGGCAGAGCTACGGTCACGAACCTCCTCAGGATCGCCTCGGTTTCGGGTGTTTCCGGCGTCGCGGCCGAGAGTTCCTCGAGCGTGGCGTGCCCGGTGAGCGGCAGATAGTCCGGGTATTGGGCGACTCGCTTGATGAGTCCGTCTCGGCCTAGTTCCGGGTGGAACTGCGTGCAGTAGATGGGCTTGTCATCGAAGCAGAACGCTTCAATCTCGATGTTGGCGCTAGACGCCAGAAGCGTGGTTCCCTCAGGGAGTCTGGTTACGAGATCCTCGTGGCCGATCTGGACCTGAAAGCGGTCGCCAAGAGGGCCGAACACGGGGTCATTCTTACCTTCGGACGTCAGCTCCAGCCAGTATGTCCCGACCTCCGCTCGGCTCCGGTCCGTGACCACCTCACCGCCCATGGCTCTGGCCATGGCTTGAAATCCCCAGCAGGAAGCGAACGTCGGCTTGGACGTTTCGTGAAGCTGACGCATGGTATCGAGCGCCGCGGGAAGCCATGGGCCGCCCTTGGCGACCGAGTAGTCACCGCTTCCACCCAGAAGGACCACTTCGGCTTCGGCCAATGCGCGCCGGGAGGGTGCCCCGCCCAGGAGGTCGAAGACGCGAATCCGATCCCGATCGCAGCGGAACGAACGGGAAAAGCTCTGAATTTCGTGCTCCCTCATGGGGTCGCTGGGATCACGCACCTGCAGGAGCAGGAAGCTGGGCTGGCGGGTCATAGAGAGTCCATCATCAACGGGAAGGTCTCGGAGCTGTCAAGATGACGCGGGCTTCAACGGACCTCAGGCCCCCCGACGCGATCGTCGGGTACGAAGCGATTCCGGGCGGGCATGACGACGGCCGGTAGGGTCTCGGCGTTCATGACCGCATCCTCCGGAATGATCTCATTGAGAAAGAGGATATACGCCGAGACCGCGTAGACTTCGTCGGCCGCGAGCGACCCGGGGGACGTCATCGGCATACTGCGGTACACGTAGTCGAATATGGTCGTGGCGTACGGCCAATAATTCCCGATCGTCTTGCGGACATCTCGGGTTTCGCCGAACGGAAATCCGTCGCGTGGCTCACGACCCACGAGTCGATCGTTCGGACCCTCTTGCCCGGTGGGGCCGTGGCATCCAGCACATTTGGCGTCGTAGACCTGTTTGCCCTCGCTGACGGAGCCGCTCCCCGGAGGAGCGCCTGAACCGTCTGGACCGAAGTCGATGTCCAGGGCCGCGATCTCGGCGGACGTGGCGTCCCGGCCGAAGGCAAAAGAAGCCGGCCATGCGGCCGGGCCGGATACCGCAGTCTGGTCTCTCGGTTCGGGTTGTCCGGCAGGCATGCCGGACAACCCGAGAGTGGCGGCGGCCAGCAGGCCACCAAAGGCGAACCATCTAAGCGTGGCCCTTTCGGGTGCGGGCCCCAGTCCGAGCCGACTCATGCGCCGTCTCCCTGAGCGTAGAACACACGACCATCCGCCTCCACCCTCCATGGCCGGATGTTATTGTAGTGATAGGACGTGCCTGGGCCCCGCGCCGCTACCAGTGTTTCATAATCCGGTTGCACGTAGCCGGTCTCATCGATCGCGCGGCTCATGAGAAGGGCTTCGCCGCCATCCCAGTTCCAGATGTGCCGGAAGCGGGTGGTACACTTCGAGAGAACGGGCTCCTGGAGCTGAGCTGGTGCCCAGCTGCTTCCCCCGTCCGTGCTCACCTCCACCCGGGTGATGCGGCCTCGTCCACTCCACGCGAGGCCCGTGATCTCCCACCAACCGCGTTCCGGAAGTACGTTGGGAAAGGCCGGGAACGTGATGATCGACTTGGCGTCCATCACGAAGCTGAACTGCCGCGCCGTACCGTCGGTCAGCGGGTCCGTGTACTTGGAGGTTTCCTCGCGCGTCATGAAGGGCCGGTCGGAAACCTCGACGCGGCGGATCCATTTGACTTGAGCGTTGCCCTCCCAGCCGGGTAGGAGCAACCGCGCGGGATAACCCTGCTCCGGACGGATCGCCTCGCCATTCTGCCCATACGCGATCATAGCGTCGTCCAAGGCCTTTTCGAGCGGAATGCTGCGGGACATGACTGCCGCGTCCCCACCCTCGGCCAGCAACCAGCTTGCGTCCGGGCTGACCCCGACCTCTCTCAGGAGGGTCGACAACAACACGCCGGTCCATTCACTCGTGCTGAGCAGGCCGTCGATCTGGCCGGGGGTACGTTCCGGAGCGGGGCTCCGGTAATCGGCGCCACTGTTGCCGGAGCATTCCACGAAACAAAGCCGAGATTCGGCGGGAAACCGCTTCAGGTCGTCCAGCGTGAACGTCATCGGGCGGTCCACCATTCCATGGATCAAGAGCTCATACTGATTCGGGTCGATGGCCGGGACACCGGCATGGTGCCGCTCGAAGTGGAGATCCGCCGGAGTGATGATGCCCCGCAGTTGCTCGATCGGAGTCCTGGAGGACGCCGTTACCGCGGGTCTGCCCATGGCGCGCCGGGGCTGCTCTCCGGGTGCCCGTTGGCCCAGGACGCTGGTCGGCGCCCCGAGCACCTTCGTGGGATCCGCCTGAACGGTTTGCAGGCGGGTTGCTTCATCTTCCACCGTGAGCGCGTTGGCCCGGGTCTTGAGAAGACCTCCGGTGATCAGCCCTCCAGTGGCCCCCAACATCACGCGTCTTGAGATATTGCTCATCGGTCGACCCCTGGTTCTGGTAGCTCGCTTCTGACCCGACACAACCTGTGTCCGGAGCCATGCCGTCCGCAAGCCGTGATTAGCGAATGGTGCCGTTGACAGCCTCCTAGTCTCCCCCTTAGCGTGGTACGCATGGCGAGTCCACTAAGTACGATGAGGAAGAAGGGGTGCATAGGCGATCGTTTTATCGCCGCGATGGCGACCTGGATCGTGGCTTTCAGCGCGATCATCCCGTCGCTGGATCGAGACCTCCTGGGCCGGGACGTCGTGATCGAGTCGGGGCGCCACGAGGCGTGCGCTCATCCCCATCACGACCACACGATATGCATCCAGTTCGGAAAGCAGGATTGGGCTACCGGCTCTTCCCTCCGGTTGCGAGTATATCCACCGACTGCCGGGCAAGCTGCTTCGGGGGTTTCCGATGTGCCCCCTGAGTTTCCGCACCTCATTACCACCCACTCGCGCGCACCACCGCACATTACCTGAGAAGGCCCTCTATGTGTTGTAGAGGGACCATCGAGCACTGTCGGTGCGGATTTCGGGCGACAGCTCGAGAGCGCCGGCGGGATTTCCCGCTCGGGTCGTCCGGTCTCACCGCCGGTGGGCTCGGATGCTCAGGAAGTGACCATGCGAAACAGTCCCTTACGAGTCAAACCATATGGATGCCTAGGCTTGCTAGCCTTGGTATGGGTTCTTGGTGCGGGCCCGGTAAGGGCGCAGGCGCAGGACGTGCCGGCCGCGCAACTCGATTCTCTCCGGGCGGAGCTCGAAGTGCTGAGAGCCCGGCTCGACAGCCTCGAGGGCGTCGTGGGTCGTGGCCAAGCGGGTCCGGAGGTTCGGGATCAGGAGGAGGACACGACAGACGCGCTCGCTCGGCTCCGGGCCGCGGCCCGGGCCGCTGCCGGTGATGCCGCAGCAGACACGGTGGCCCAGGCACAGGGCACCCAGGAATTCGTCGGTCGTGCACGGTCGCTCCAGGCTCTGAACCCGGAGATCAGCCTGAACGGGGACCTCTATGGGTCCATTCAGAGCGACGATCCCGCCGCGGATAACTTCATCCCTCGCGAGTTCGAGTTTTCGTTCGTCTCGGCACTCGACCCCTTCACTCGTGCCAAGATTTTTCTCACGGTGGAGGAGGAGGGAGGTCGGATCGAAGTGTTTCCGGGGGACCCGGAGGAGGCGGACGGGGCGAGCGTCGGGGTGGAGGAAGGTTACGTCGAGTGGGTTGCTTTACCGGGCGGTGTCGGCATCAAAGCCGGGCGGTTCTTCCAGCAATTCGGGCAGCTCAACCGGTGGCACGCGCATGCGCTTCAGTTTCAGAGCCGATCCCTCCCGCATCTCGCCTTCATCGGGGAGGGGGCCTTGGCCCAAGACGGGGCTTCGGCTCACTGGCTGCTTCCGACCGGGGGGTCCGGCGCGTATGAGGCCACGGTGGAGGTCACCCGGAGTGGTAACGAGATCCTGTTCGGGGAGTCGCACAGGCTGAGCTATTTGGGCCATATGAACGCGTTCTGGCAGCTTTCTGCTTCCACGGATCTGGACCTCGGCGTGAGTGCTCTGTTCGGAGACTACGAGGATCTTGCCGGACGACGCGACCATCGCTTGTTCGGTGCTGAAATGTCGTTCAATTGGGCTCCACCGGAGCGATCACTTTACCGTGGAGTCGTCGTACGCGGGGGAGTGATGTTTTCGGACCCCGGAGCTGTTTCCGGGCTTCCCGAGCCAGATCCGGCGTTGGGTGTCTGGTCACTCGTCGAGGTCAAGCTATCTCGCAAGTGGATCTTGGGGGGGCGGTACGAGTGGGTAGAAAATCCGGAAGATCCCACCGAGTCGGCGTGGCTGGCTTCCCCGGCGCTGACCTACTGGCAGAGCGAGTACGTACGGCTGAGGGCGGAGTACGACATTCTGGGAAATCCCGGAGACACGACGGGGCAGTTCACACTTCGGGTCACGTTCGCAATGGGTCCGCACAGACACGAAACATATTGAGGGGGTGACACGATGCTGAGAATCATCGCCGCACTTATTGCTTTGGGTTCCATAGTGGGAGAGGGTTCCGCGCAGGCGGATCCCGTCCGGGTCGTTGCGACGCTTCCAGTCTACGCGGACCTCGTCGAGAAGATCGGAGGTGCAGGGGTCGAGGTGAGCGCCATCGCAGCACCGAATGAGGACGCACACTTCGTGCGTCCGAAGCCGAGCTTCGCGCTGTCGATCCGGCGGGCCGATCTGTTCATCACGACGGGACTCGACCTCGAGCTCTGGGCGCCGGTCGTGCTGGACCGGGCCGGCAACGCAGACGTGTCCGAAGGTGGGAGGGGGTACGTGACCGCCTACACGGGGATTGAACTACTGGACATCCCCGTATCAGCGGACCGGAGTGGCGGAGATGTCCATCTCTTCGGAAACCCCCACCTCACTACCGACCCGCTCCGCGCCCTTCAGGTAGCCCGTAACATCACCGTGGGTCTCGAGCGGGTGGCGCCGGACCGGACCGGCGTCTGGAATGCGGGACTGGCCCGAGTGGCGGCAGAGATCCATGGACGGCTCTTCGGAGGCAGGCTCGTGGAGCTCCTGGGTGGAGATCTACTCGAACAGCTCGCGCTCCAAGGGACCCTTCGTGCCTTCTTGGAAGGTGAAGAATTCGAGGGTCGTCCGCTCATATCCGAGTTGGGCGGGTGGTTGGGTGTGGCGGAGGCGTTTCGGGGCCGTGACATCATCTGCTACCACAAGAACTGGGCATACTTGGAGGATCGGTTCGGCGTGCGCTGCGCCGACTTCGTCGAAGCGAAACCCGGGATCCCTCCGACTCCGGGGCACGTGGCCTCGCTTCTCGAGAAGATGACGAGTGAGGGGATCGGGGTGATCCTCGCCGCTTCCCACTATGACGAACGAAAGGTCGAGACGGTTGCCCAACGTGGGATGGCCCGCTCGGTCATCGTTTCGATGAACCCCGGAGGGAGAGCGGGGGCCGATGACTACTTCGCCCTCGTGGACACATGGGTCGATGGTTTGGCCCAGGCGTTCGCCGGGTCCGGGGGCTGAAAATGCTCGATCTCATGATAGCGCCGATCGTGGCTGGCCTCGTGATCCTCTCGATCCACGCGTATCTAGGCCTCCACGTCATCGCCCGGGGGGTGATTTTTGTTGACCTCGCTTTCGCGCAGATCGCAGCGTTCGGTGCCACTGTGGGATTCTTGATGGGCGTCGAACATGATACGTCGTTAGCCCTGGCTTTTTCTATGGGCTTCACCCTCGTGGGGGCGCTCATCTTCTCCTATAGCCGTCTCGAGGAGACCGTCGTTCCCCAGGAGGCCGTGATCGGCATCACCTTCGTGGTGGCTTCCGCCGCGGTGATTCTGATTGCCGGGTTCACGGCCGAGGGTGCCGAGCACATCGCCGAAACGTTGACGGGGACGTTGATCTGGGTCGGGTGGCCGGAGATTATCCGGATGTCCGTGGTCTACACGATCCTGGGCGTGATCTTTTTCATTTTTCGGAAGCCCTTCTTGTCGGTGTCTCTGGGAGAAGCCGACTCTCCACGGGCCCGTGCGTGGGATTTTCTCTTCTATGCACTCTTCGGAATCGTCATCTCGTTCTCGGTGCCGGTCGCCGGGGTCCTTATGGTGTTTAGTGCACTCGTCATTCCCGCGGTGGTGGCGTTCCTCTTCACGAGCCGGTTCCGTGTGGCCCTCGGGATTGCGTGGGCCGTCGGTGTGGTCACGCTCGTGACTGGCGTCGTGGTGTCTTTCGCCTCGGACATCCCCACCGGCCCTCTTCTTGTATGTATGTTCGGATTGACCGTGCTGATCGCCCTGCTGATTCGGTTCGTTACGGGCGTTCGCCCCGGTTCGGTCGTAAAACCCTGATCAGAAAGACCAGTTCACGATCGGAAGGAACTGAAGGCTCTCCTTCCCACTGATGATGTTAATCAGCCCGATCTGGATTCCGTGCATGTTCTCGGCCCAGTTCACAATACCGAGCTGGAAGCCGCTGATGTCACGGGCCCGATTAAAAAAGCCGATTTGAACGGCCTCCCCGTAATCGATTTCGTTGTAGAGCGCGTTTACGCCCTGCAGTCCATTGAACTCGCCCTCGACGATATTCACGAGGTTGCTTTGCCAACCCCGAAAATCACTCTCGACGAAGCCGACCACTCCCACTTGGAGCCCCTTCGAAAGACCCCCAGTGGTCTGGTTGACGATGCCGATGTCCAGGCCTTTCACTGAGACGTTTTTGTTGTAGAGGCCCAGGCGTAGAATCCGGATCGCCGAGTCCTCACCCCTGAGTTGGACCCCAGGGAAGAGAGACAACTCGAAGTTCTCCGCCGCGCTTGTCGTGTCTTCAGGGGTGTCGTCCTGGGCGGCGAGGCTTACGGGGATCGTGGTGGCCGTCCAGCCCAGCCCGAGTGCGAAAAGTAATAGTGAAGTCTTCAACAGTTCCTCCCAGTGATCGAGGTCACAGAAGTCTTTCCGCACGCAGGTCCGCATCGGCGTGTTTCGCAGTCATTCCTCACGTCCGCAGACCTTCGAACAGATCGCTCTCACGCTCACGTCCGCCGTTCACAGTGCTGAATACGCGATAGAAGGCCTGAGACCCCCAAAGCGCTTCGTGGAGTTCGGGGGGCAGGTCCTTGAGTTTCTCATATGCCGACACCTGCGATGCGTGACAGGATACCGCCCTCCATACCTGTGGCCACCATTTCCGGGTGTCGATTCGGGTGGTGATTGCCCAGTCCGGCCATGGAGTGGCTTGGCGCTCCACCCCATCGACGGTCATCGTGAGCTTCTTGAAAGCGGCCTGGTAGGCGGCCCACTCCGGCTCCGACCAGCAAAAGTAATACAGCTTCGAGATGGCGTGAGGTGTCCCTTGGCCTGGGAGATATTCCGCGTCCGCCGCCGCGACGGCGGCTGCCGTGGTGAACTGGCAGATTGCGATGTGGTCCGAGTGGCCGTAGGCACCCGCCTGATCGAACGTCAACACCACCTGCGGGCGCACGCGGCGAAGATGCTGGACGATCTTGCCGATGGCTTCGTTCGGGTCGACCTGATCCAGGGCCCCATCCATGTAGTCGAGAAAGCTGACCTCCTCGACCCCGAGCACGTCTCCCGCGTCCATGAGCTCCTGTTCCCGGATTCGGCCCATGGCTTCAGGACCCGGATTCTCGGTGCCGTCATGATAACGGCCCCGCTCTCCCCGCGTCGCGGTTATTACGTATGTCTCCACTCCCTCCGAACCGTATTTGGCCAGGGAGCCTCCGGTCCCCAATGACTCGTCGTCCGGGTGGGCCAGGACGGCCATGAGTTTTAGGGTGTCGGTCATGCTTGCCGCGGGGAAAATGTCTTCGTCGACGCCCACAGGATGAGGCTCATCGTGTTCGTGTGCCCGCAACCTGCCGGGCCCGTCATGTCGATGCAAGGCGGACCCGCCAGACTGTGGATCGGGAGTGGTCGCTTGCCCCGAGTAACGCCACGTCCACACTCGCGATCACGTCTTCGACGTCGAGCTCCCAGCGCTCCCACGAGTCGATGTCCGGTAAATACAGGATCGTCCGGTCGGTCCGCGGAAAATCCGTCCGACGTTATCCGAGTACTCGGGACGGTGCGGGACGAGCAGCGCGCGGGCCTCGAGCTGGTCGACGAGTGGCAAGGAAGGAGTTATATGGAACGGGTGACATGGAACTTCCGAGCCCGTTTTCGGGATTAACGTCATGCTGCGGCGGGAGTACGCGCCGCTGCCCGCCCAACTGGAGAATGCGACAATGTTGATCCGAAAGCCCGACGATATCCCGCCGTCCGAGATCACACCCGAGAGCGTCTATGTCAATCGCCGTGAGTTCATTGGGAAGAGCGCCGGGATCGCCTTAGGGGGGGCTGCTGGGGGTGCGCTGATGGGCGGCGCCGTCGAAGGTGCGCTCGTGGGCCGGCCAGGGCGGGCGGCGGCTCAGACTCCGCAGGTTGGCCAGAGAGACTGGAGCAGTGTGCGCTCCGAAATGGACGAGGAGTTGACGCCCTATGACGACGTGACCTCCTACAACAACTTCTACGAGTTCGGAGTCGAGAAGGACGATCCGTTCAAGAACGCACATACCCTTCAGCCGCGGCCCTGGACGATCCAGGTGGGAGGGATGTGTGCCAACCCGGGCGTGTTCGGGCTGGAGGACTTCATCAAGCCCGGGACGATGGAGGATCGGATCTACCGGATGCGCTGCGTAGAGGCGTGGTCCATGGTGATCCCTTGGTATGGCTTCGCGCTCAAAGACGTGATTGATCGGGCCGAGCCGCTGGGAAGTGCTCGTTACGTGGAGTTCAAGACGCTCCATGATCCCGTGCAGATGCCCGGTCAGCGTGCGAGAATCCTGGACTGGCCCTACGTGGAAGGCCTGCGCCTGGATGAGGCGCGCCACCCGCTCACGATTCTGGCGACCGGAGTCTACGGTCGGGATCTCCCTAACCAAAACGGGGCGCCCATCCGGCTTGTCATACCGTGGAAGTATGGGTTCAAGGGCCTCAAGTCCATCGTGAGCATGACCTTCACCGAGCAAGAGCCATTTAACTCGTGGAAGAGGGCGAATTCGTTCGAGTATGGCTTTTATGCCAACGTGAACCCGGAGGTCAACCACCCACGGTGGAGCCAGGCGCGGGAGCGGCGGCTCGGTGAGCTCCGCAGACGCGAGACCCTGCTGTTCAACGGGTACGTCGACCAGGTGGCCAGCCTCTATGCGGGGCTGGATCTCCGGGTCTACTACTGAGCGGACCGAACCGGCTCGGACTAATCTGCCCCGCCGACGTTCGGATGCACGCCCCGTTGAGCGAGAATTGAACAAAAAGCGTCGCCTACTCCTTCTCAAGGCGCTGGTCTGGCTGGTGGGACTCGCGCCTCTGGTGTGGCTCATATGGCGTGGGTTTACGAATCGCCTCGGGGCCAACCCGATCGAGGAGGTTTTGCATCACCTGGGCGACACCGCCTTGATCTACCTTCTGGTCACCCTGTCCATCACGCCCGTTCGGCGCCTCACCGGCTGGAATAGCCTAGCTCCACTCAGGCGGCCGATCGGACTCTTCGCGTTTTTCTACCTGACGATGCACTTCCTTTGGTATGCCATCATAGATCAGACACTCGACTTCGAGTTCATCGTCGAGGACGTGGTCGAGCGCCCGTATATTCTGGCGGGCTTCACTGCCTGGTTGCTGCTGATTCCCCTGGCGATCACTTCGACCAGAGGATGGATCCGGAGACTCAAGAAGAACTGGCAACGGCTCCACCGATTGGTGTACGTGTCGACCGGTTTGGGCGTGCTGCATTTCTACTGGCAGGTGAAGCTGGATACCTATTGGCCGATCGTGGCTGCCTCGGTGCTGGCCGCCCTGTTGCTCCTTCGTGTTCGTCGGCGGAGGAGACCGATTCGTGTGCCGAGGGGACAGAGCCAAGGGTCGCTCGCGGACTGATTCCATGAATCCACTCGAGCGGTACCGAAAGATCATCCCTGATTGGGAGGACTTTAGGGACACCATGCTTCGTCGCGATCCGCCCACGGTCCGGGTTCGGACGGGACGGATCTCAACGGTGGACCTCAAAGACCGGCTCCAGGCCCAGGGCTTCGTCCTCTCGGACGTGGAGGGCCTGCCGGAGTTCTTACGCGTGATCGGTGGCCCCCACGCCGTGGCCGACACGCTCGAAAACTGGCTGGGTCTGTTCTACATCCAGCAAGCCTCCACAGGGGTGGCCGCGCCCCTCCTCGCTCCCCTTCCGGGGGAGCGTGTGCTGGATCTATGTGCGGCTCCGGGGGGGAAGACCACCCACATTGCCGACCTCATGCAGGACCGGGGCTGTATCGTGGCCGTGGACCGGAACGAAAACCGCATCCGGGCTCTCCTCGGAAACATGTACCGTACTGCGCACCCGAACGTGCTCGTGGTGGCCGGGGACGGCAGGGCGCTGCCGGACGGGACGTTGTTCGACAGGGTGCTGGTAGATGCCCCGTGCTCTGCCGAGGGGACGATGCGCAGGAAACGCGGGAAGCCGAGGGGGCGGTCGGCCAAGTTCCGGAAGCAGGCGCCCCGACGGCAGGAGGCGTTGCTCCGGAGAGCTATCGCCCTTACCCGCCCGGGCGGCACGATACTCTACTCCACCTGCACGTTCGCCCCCGAAGAGAACGAGGCCGTCGTCGATCGCGTTCTGAAGGATTCTCCCGTCACCCTCGATCCGATCACGATCGACGCTCCACATGCCCCTGGACTGACCTCCTTCGAGGATCAGCAGTTCGACCGCAGCCTCGCGGGTGCCTGCCGGATCTACCCCCACCACTTCGATTCGGGGGGACTGTTCCTTGCACGTCTCAAGCGGCTCAGTGGGCACGAAGCCGCCGGCTCCAACGTCGACAATCCAGCTGAGCTGCCGGGGTGGAGTCCGGTCCCGCCCGCCTTTCCGGACGGGCGCACGGATCCCGCGGCTGCGGCTGAAATGATCGAGGCCGGATTCGATCGGCTGGAATCATTGTTCGGGATCAGCGCGGACGTTCGTAGCAACTTCGGGTGGATCGTGAGAGGCGAAGATCTTTGGGCCCATCGCTGCGGAAGCTGGCCGTTGGGAAGCTGGGGTGAGAGTGACCGTTGGCGCGTGGTCTCAGTCGGTCTGCGAGCGATGGTGCCGGATTACCGGAATCGGCCGCGGCCCACCAACGATCTCTTTCGACTTCTGGAGAAGGCGGTCCTGCCCAAGCTCGTCTCGCTCTCGCTTGATCAATGGGTGAAGCTCCTGAATGGCGAGGACATTGCGGTTCCGGGCGTCGAATCCGGGTTCGTGCCTTTAGGACTTCAAGGGCATGTCGCAGGCCGAGGCCTCGTGCGAGGAGAGACCGTGCGTCACGAAATTCCGAAGGTTCAGGCGCGCTGGCTCGCGAAAATTCTGGCCTTAGTTTCGAGTCGCGCGCCGTCGGATGTCGGAGAAGGCTCAGTCGCGCACACGAAGAAGATACTTCGCGACGAAACGGGCGTCACAAGGGGCGAGCCGAACCGTCCGTAGTGATTCCGGCTCGAACCAACTCATCTCGGTGTGCTCGGTAGGCTCGGGCCTTCCACGAATGCCCACATCGAGAAACCGAACCAGGAATGGCGAGCCAGGGTCTCGGCACTCGTACACGACCTTCCCGACCGACACGGTCTCGACCCCGAACTCCTCCAGGAGTTCACGGGTCACCGCGTCCACGTCCGTCTCCCCTTCGTCGATCTTCCCCCCGGGAAACTCCCACAGGCCTCCGTGACGTTTATGGTCGGGCCTCCGCCCCAATAGCACCTTGTTCTCTCTCCGGATGATCGCCGCGACCACTGAAATCTGAGTCATGCCCCACGGTAACTTTTGGGGCGAGCGGTCGCGAACGGTGGAGCGAACGGGCGTGTTATTCGGGCGGCGTGTGGAGGTAGACTTCATCGAGGGAAACCACCCCTTCGCGGGCCAGATCTAGAGCCATCGAGCGCAGCGAGGTCATGCCCCGCTGTACCGCTGCCGCCTGAACCTCGCTTTCCGAGGCTTTCTCGATGAGCCACTGCTGCATATGGCCCGAGAAGGGCATCGATTCACATACCAGAACCTTTCCATCCTTGTACCCGAGGCCGAAACACTTTTCGCACTCTGAGGTCTGAGCCGAAATCGAGGGCTCGGGCTGTTCCTTCCCGGCCGGCTTGTCGTCCGGCGAGGTTTTCCGGTCCATCGCATTCTCCCGGCACTCGGGGCAGAGACGGGGAAGGAGCCGCTGCGCCTGAATCAGCGCGATGCCGCTCCCCACGAGCCAGGGCTCGATCCCCAGCTTCACGAAATGCATGAGCGCCGCCGCTGCACAGGAGCTATAGAGCGTGGCGATCACCAGCTTATTGTGCTCGCTCGCCGCGCTCAAGGCCAACGCCGCGGATTCAACACCGGTGAGGTCCCGCACATACATGACATCGGTGTCTGTCCGCATGAGGGCTCTCAGCATCGCGTTTTTTTCGTTCACATTCCCAGCCTCCATCTGGTGCACACCGGGGATCTGACCTCGGGCCACGAGCTCGATCGTCGCGACGCTGCGCTGGTTACGATCGAGTCTCAGCAGCGAGGCGTACGCGGTGGTCTCCATGCCGCTGCCGGGAGGGCCGCACAGCACTATGAGTCCGGACCTCTGTTCGAGGGCGTACTTCAACGTGGCCAGCTGATTGTCCAACATGCCCAACTCGTCCAGACGGCGGCGGTCCATATGAGTCTCTCGGAGCACCTGAAGTACGGCCTTTTCACCCGTTACGCTCGACAACATCTGAGTGCCGAACAGATGTGTCTTTCCCTTGTTCTGGAGTTCGATGACACCCCATTCCTGACCGAGTGGTGGCACCACGGGGAGGCCGGCCAACACCCGAAGCCGCTTCATCACTGCCGAAACGTCGCGAGTCTCCCTCGCGAACTCCTGATATTCACCATCGACCCGATATCGCACGGCGACGCCGTCGTCCGCCGGTTCGATATGGATGTAGGAGGCACCCTGCGTAATCGCTTCCTTGAGAGCTCGATTGAGAAACGCGACTTCAGTGACTTCAGTCTCGGAGTCGTGGTTCGTGTTGTCGTCTATGGTGAAACCGGCTTGGCGGGAAACCGACGACTTGGATCGAGCTTTACGCTTCTGGCGAATGTCTTCCATGCTCAATCCTGTGGCATGGCGGCCCGGTTTTGCAATGATTCTTTTCGGTAGGAAAGGCCTGCCGGGAGCCAATTTCGCGCGCCAACCCCCTGTTTGCGGGGGTGGCGTCACCGATCCGGCTGTAGAAGCTCCATGTGCTCCACCGTCGAGCCGTTCAGCAAGGCTGGCAGGTCGCCGAGCATCTGCGGCCGGAGTAGGGACAGACGATGCAGGCTCGCTCGGGCTAGGCGGCGGAGTGTAATCAAAGATATCTGGGGATAATGGTTACGAAGGAATCGAAGATTTTCTATTTCCACGAGCCGAGGCTTGGCGGGTAACCCGTTGCACACCAACATCTCGACGGAGAGGGTTCGCCTGAATGCAGCCTCTAGCGTGAGTGTGGTGTGATTCAGCGTCCCGAGCCCGGGTCGGATCACCAGAACCAGGTTGGCGCTCAGGGCTCCGGCAAGGTCCGCGAAGTTCGTGTCTTCATCGATAGTCACCATGAGGCCTCCGGAGCCTTCGACGATGGTCAGATCGTGATCCTGGGCAATCTCCATGCAAGAGCGCGCAATGTCCTGAGCTCGAACTCTCTTCCCTGACCTCCGCGCCGCAATCGATGGAGCCAGGGGCTCGGGAAACGTGGCCAATGTTGTTGTCGTAATGGGATGACCGGCAAGGGCCGTTCTGTAGAAGGCCTCGTCGCCGTCGACTGCGGGGTCTGCCCCTGTCTGAACGGCCTTGACCAACGCTACTCGTTGGGACCGGGATGTGAGCCACGCCAACCAGGTGGCGACGATGGTTTTGCCGACGCCTGTATCGGTGCCGGTCACCAGTACGATGCGACCCATGCGCGATCAGGAAGGGAGGGCTGGCCCGAGGAGGCCCAGTACGTGGTTGATGTCCTCTTCGTCATGGGTGGCCATCACGTTGAACCTGATGCGCGAGGTTCCTTCCGGTACCGTAGGCGGTCGTATCGCTCGAGCGAGCACTCCGGCCTCCCGAAACCGTGAATCGAGAGCTAACGCTGCTTTGGCGTCGCCCATCATCAGAGGAACGATTTGGGTGACGGAATTCGAGGGGGGAAACTCCCGTTGGAGGATTCCATCGCGGAGAATACGCGCCAGCGAGAGGGATCGCTCTCTGCGCCATGGCTCGGTCTCCAGCAGCCTTATGGACGCAAGGGCGGCGGCCACCGCGCCGGCGTGGAGAGCAGTGCTGAAAATAAACGAGCGAGCCCGGTTCACGAGCACCGAGATCAAAGTCTGGTCCGCCGCCACGAATCCGCCGATGGAACCCAGGGCCTTTGAGAGGGTGCCCACGATCACGATGGGGCCGTCGGAAATGCCGAATAGACTGAGGACGCCCGCGCCGTCTTCACCCAATATTCCGGTAGCATGTGCCTCATCCAAGACCAAAAGTGCTCCGAAACGCTCCGCTAAAGCGAGCAATTCCGGGACAGGGGCCAGGTCTCCATCCATGCTGAATACCGACTCGGACACGATCAGCCGCCGTTTCGCCGGCGTTTCGTGCAGAAGGACCTCCAGGTGGTTTGGATCACAATGGTCGTAGAGCACCACGTGCGCGGCTGACAACCGGCAGCCATCGACGATGGAGGCGTGATTCAGGCGGTCGCTGAAGATCACGTCGTCGGAATCCAGGAAGGCGGTCATCAATCCCAGGTTCGCCAAGTATCCGGAGCTGAAAAGCAGGCACGCCTCCCGTGATTTCAACGTGGCCAACCTGGCTTCGAGTTCCTCGTGAAGCGGAGTGGACCCGCATAACAGCCGGGAAGCCGAGACGCTGGTCCCATAGGTGCGAGTCCCCTCGATGCATGCCTGAATCACCTCGGGGTGAGTACTCATTCCGAGGGAGTTGTTGGACGTAAACAGGGTGTATCGGCGTCCCTGCAAGAAAATATGAGGCTCCTGTCCAGTCTCCGGCGTGACGATACTGCGCCTGAGGGACAGCTCGTCCAGCCGCCGCAGGTCGTTTTGCAGATCGCTACTCCACGGTGTCATGGCGTCTTCCATTCCAGATCGCTACTCCACGGTGTCGTGGCGTCTCACATTCCAGATCGCTAGTTGATGGCGTCATGGTCTCTCCCAACTTCGCGAAGGCCATACCGCACCGCTTCGGCGATCTGAACGAGCTCTTCTTCTTCTATGGAGAGAGGCGGATTGATGACCACGACATCGCCCAAAGGACGAATGAAGACGCCTCGATCGCGGGCGGCCATGCAGACTCGCCAACCGATGGCGTCGGCTGGAGGAAAGGACTCTCTTGTCGCTCGGTCTCGTACCAGTTCGAGGCCGACCATAAGGCCCTGCTGCCGGATATCCCCAACCCAAGGATGGTCAGCGAAATGTTCGTGCAGGAGCGCTCCGAGAAAAGCGGCTCGCTGGCGTACACGCTCCAAGACCGGCTCTGCTTCAAAGATCTTCAAGCTCGCACTAGCGGCGGCGCAACAGATGGGGTTCCCGGCGAAGGTATGCCCGTGAAAGAGCGTCTTGTTACGGTCACACAGGTCGTAAAAAGTATCGTAGACCCGGTCGGTGGTAACCGTGGCCGACAGCGGAAGATACCCGCCCGTGATGCCTTTCCCCAGCGTCATGATGTCGGGCACCACCCCTTCCAGGTCACAGGCGAACATTTGGCCTGTCCTTCCAAAGCCGGTGGCCACTTCATCCGCGATGAGCAAGACATCATGGTCGCTGCATAACTGTCGGATACTCGAAATGTTTCCCTCGGGCGCGACGATCATCCCGGCGGCTCCCTGCACGCGGGGCTCGACGATCACCGCCGCGATTTCGCCTCCGCGGGCCTCGAGGAGGTCGCGCAGCGCGTCGACACACGAAGAGTCGCATTCGAGGCCTGATGCGCACCACTGGCAGCGGTAACGATACCCGTTTGGAATCCGCAGTGGCTCGAAGAGTAGCGGCTCGTAGGGGTCCCGAAAGGGTCCGGCTCCCCCCAGGCTGTTGGCTCCGAGGGTGTCTCCGTGATAGGCCATATCCAACGCGACGATCCTTTTTCGTTCAGGGTGACCCTGATTGACCCAGTATTGGATCGCCATCTTCAACGCCACTTCGACGGCGCTAGCCCCGTCCGAGCTGTAGGAGACCCTCGAGAGGCCCTGTGGCAGATGGCCGATGAGGCGGTCCGCGAATTCGATAGCCGAGGGGTGGCTGATGCCCAGCAGTGTGCTGTGCTGCAGCTTCGCGGCCTGCGCTTGGATGGCTCCGACGATTTGCGGATGCCCGTGTCCGTGGATAACGGACCACAACGATGCCACCGCGTCTATGTATTCCCGACCGTCGCGGTCGATCAGGCGGTTCCCTTCAGCCCGCTCCACCACCAGCTTTGGCTCGGCGTCGAAGCGGGCCATCTGAGTAAAGGGATGCCATATGCGATAGGGATGAGCCATGCTGTAGCCGGGCTGGAGGTTTTCTCCAAGGACGGTCAATCTAGCTGGATTTCGAAACCCATGTCCTCGATCAGCCGCCATGCATCTTTCGTCGACTGTCCCGGTGTGGTCAGATACCCTTCCACAAAAAGGGAATTGGCCGGATAGAGCGCCATGGCCTGGAGAGACCTGAGGTGAAACTCCCTGCCACCCGAGATTCTGATCTCTTGCCTCGGGTTCAGGAATCTTGCCAAACATAGAATCCTCAGGCACTGATATGGGGTCAGGCGATGTACGTCCTCCAGGGGTGTGCCCTCAATGGGGATGAGGAAATTGATCGGGATCGATTGCGGCGCGAGGTCCCGGAGAGCCATGAGCGTGTCAATCACGTCGTCGTCGGACTCGCCCATCCCGAAGATGGCACCGGTGCAGAGGTTCAATCCCGCGGACCGGGCTGCCCGCAAGGTATCCAACCGGTCTTGGTACGTGTGCGAGGTGCAGATCTCCGAGTAGAACTCTTCGCTGGTATTAAGATTATGGTTGAGTTGATCGACGCCGGCGTCTTTGAGGGCCTTCGCCTTCGGTTCGTCCAGTAGCCCGACGCTACAACAGACTTTGATGCCAACCTCATCCCGAATCGTACGTACGGCTTCACTTAGGTATTCGATTTCTCCCCAAGCGGGGCCTCTGCCGCTGGTCACGATACAAAAACGTTTGGCCTTCGCTTCCTTAGCAGCCCTTGCTGCTTCCAGGAGCCGATCTCGGCTCACCAACCCATACTTGGAGATGTCAGCCGTGGAAATCCTGGATTGGGAGCAGTAGTTGCAATCCTCAGGACAGAGGCCGCTCTTGGCGTTCATGAGGACATGAATGTGCACCTTGTTGCCACAGAAGGTCTTCCTTACGCTGTAGGCGGCTGAGAGTAACGCCAAAACATCCTCATCTGGAGCGTACAAGACGGCCCGACACTCCTCGGCAGAAAGGAGATCCTCCTTGATGGCTTTTGCTGCGAGACCGGTGAAGTCCATTGGCTTGAGCTGAAATCGGCTGTAGGAGAATTTTTAAAGGAAACGCCATGGACAGGTATCTGCTGGGCTCGCACGCGTCAAGCCGACTCTAGAAAGCTGTTGAAGGAGTATCCGGGATCGTGGGCTTGCCGTCAGCACGCCACCTCGACATCGTGGCAGGACGCGGGGGGGCCGATGGACACGGGGGTCCTTGACGCTTCAGCGGTCTATCTTTAGCCCTTCACGACGGCCGAAAAATGAAAGCCATCGACCACGCCAGCCAGCCCCACGGGGCCGCCGACGAACATCACTTCGTGCTCCCGGCGCTGATGCAGCCCCTACTCGGCCGTACCGACGGGCTGCCCGTACGGGTTTACCGCGTCACTTTTGGTGAGGGCGCCCGAACCAACTGGCACAAACACGACGACGTCCAGGTGCTCTACGGACTCAGTGGTACGTGCGTCGTCGTCGACCGTGAGGGCAACGAGCTCCGGCTCCACTCGGGCGACGTGGTTGTGATCGACCCAGACGAAGAGCACTGGCACGGCGCGGCCCCTGGGACAGCGGGCGAGCACCTCGCGATCAACGCGGGGACGGAGACGACCTGGCTGGAGTCCTCGGCTTAGGCGTCGCGCACAGCCCTTTTCACGAGGTTCTCCATGAGCGGCACCTTGAAGTGGTTGTAACGCAAGGGCTCCGCTCCCTCTACCGCGGCCGCACCCGCCATGGCGGCGGTCTCTTCGTTCTGGACGCGGCCTCTCAGGAGGTTTTCCACGTCCGTAAGGCGTCGCGGGATACACTGTACGGCGCCCACGACGATACTCGCGTCGGCGATCCGGTCTCCCTCGAGCCTGAGCGCGGCGGCGACATTAACGAGCGGGAAATCCCAACTGCCCCGGTCCGCCACCTTTTCGAAGTAGAAGTTGGCTCCGGCCCAGGTATCGGGTATACGGATCGTCGTAAGTAGATCCTCGGGCTCGAGGACCGTCATACGCTCGATGTCGACGGCGGGGGTCATGAAGAAGTCCTCCGCGGATACCACGCGCTCGCCACCGGAGTTGCGAATCACCATCTCCGCTTCGAGTGCCACCAAGGCGGGTGCGGGATCGGAGGGCGTCACGGCCACGCACCGGTTGGCTCCGAAGATGGCATGCTCCCGATTCATGGCCTCCGGTGCGCTCGCGTAACACGTGTTGCCACCGGCCCTGTAACATGCGAGCCCGAAGCGGTAATACCAGCAGCGGGTGTCCTGTACAACGTTGCCACCCATGGTGCCCGAGTTACGGATCTGGGGGCTCGCGACCATAAGAGCCGCCTCTGCGAGCAACCCGAATCTCTCTTGGATGACCGGATGGCGCTCCACTTCGGTGAGGGTGGTCATGGCTCCGAGCTCGATACCTTCAGGCGTCTCACGGATCCCATGAAGCTCGGCGATCCCCGCGAGGTCGATCACCGCCGAAGGTGTTTTCCCCCGATCCTTGAACCAGCCTAGACTGTCGTGCCCGCCGGCGATGGTCCAGCACTCCTCTCCGAAGCGATCCAAGAGATCGAACGCATTATCCACATCTGCGGGTTGATACAGCTCGAAATGCGACATCATGTCGTTCAGCATGCGTGGCTCTCCTTCAACATGCGGGCGCCTGTCAGCGGGTGCCCTGTCAGCGGGTTCTCACTCATGGGGCTTTCCCCTCACTGCGTGTTAACCTGAAGCGGACCGTGTGATTGTGCCTGCCCCGAGGCGGCATTCACGATCATGTCCGGCACGATCGGTGATCGATTGAAGTAGTGGCCGTCCAGGGCGTCGGAGATCGCGCACAACAGCGCGGCCGCCGCACATCCCATGGTCGGCTCACCGATTCCCTTCGACCCCACCGGGTTCTGGGGATCGGCTATGTCCACTGCGGCCCACTGCATCTCGAGTGGAACGTCCAGATACGTCGGGGGCTTGATCTGGTGAAAGCCGACCGTCCCCGGCAGACCATAATGTGTGTCGTAGATATGGCGCTCGAGGGCTGCCATGCCGAAACCCATCACGGCGCCGCCTGTGATCTGCGCCGCCAGTCCCATGGGATGCATGACCGTTCCGCAGTCCGCGACGCCCAGGTAGTCGATGATCTCGAATTGGCCGGTCTCCAAGTCCAACTCGATCTCGATGAACCCGGCTGCCAGGGCGGGAACGGTACCGTTTTTCTCGAGGTTGTCCCGCGCCACTCCAATCAGACCGGTACCGGCGATCACCTCCACGGCGCTCGCGGTCATGGGGTTGATGTCGTCGGGCACCTCCTGGCCGCTGAAGCGTCCCCCGAGCTGGACAGCCCTCCGGGCCGCAGCCGCGTACGTGAGGCGCCGGGAGGGATTTGCCCTCGCGAAGACGGATTCATTACCGATATCGTAGTCCCCGGGCGAGCCTCCGAGGTCGCGCGCCGCGATCTCCTTGAGCTTCTGGACGGCGTCCATGGCCGAGGCGTAATTGGCGCGGGTCTCCGTAAAGGATGTGTTGCTCCCGAACTGACCCAGAGTCCAGGGGAGACCGCTGCTGGAGTTGCCGCGGATGATCTCAACGTTCTCCCAGTCGTAACCGAGCACCTCCGCGGCGACCCGGGACGTGCTGGCGTACGAGTACGTACCCAGGTTCCCCGCGCCGGTGTGGACGTACAACTTTCCGTCCGGTGCGATGCGCAAGAGCCCGTCGAATCCGTTATTCCCGGCCGCGTGGAACGCCTGCCCGACCGCGACGCCCGTGACCTTGGAGCCACGACGCTGCCCACTGCGCGCGCGCCTGGCTTCCCAGTCGAACTGCTCCGCCCCAATGTCGAGCGCCTCACGTTGATAAGCGCTGGTGACCGGACCCTGGCTGGCACCATACCCAGCACTGTTGTCCGGGGCATTGATCCGGCGAATCGCTACGAGGTCGAGACCCAGCTGGCGGGCCGCCTTGTCCATGATCGGCTCGACAGCGCAGGCGAGTTGGTTCTGCCCCGGCCCCCTCTGGGCTCCCGTGGGCGGTGTGTTGGTCAGGACGGGAACCCCTCGGAAGCGCATGGCAGGCGGCGTGTAGACGAGTGACATCGCGCTTCCGGCGGCATTGTAGTCACCCCCACCGGAGTTGGGTCCGTTGTTCTGGACGATGTACAGATCGGCCGCCGTGATGCGTCCGTCAGGCTGGAACCCGATCTTGAGCCGGCCCTGGAACGCGGGTCGGCATACACCGATGAAGTTCTCCTCGGCACGGCTGATGCGCATGAGCACCGGTCGATCGGTCTTCCTCGCCATATAGGCCGGAATGGCCATAACGGGGTAGGCGCTACCCTTCGAGCCGAACCCACCACCACAGAACTCCGCGACATAGACGAGGTCCTCCGGCTCGATCTGCAGAAGGGCCGCCAGCCCCGGAACCACGAAGCTCTGGCTCTGGGTCGAGCCGTACACGTAGCACTTCCCGTTCTGCCAGTACGCCATGGCGGTACGTGGCTCCATGGAGTTATGCGACGTGCCCGCAGTGATGAAGGACTCGTCGAGCACGAGCGCGGCGTTTGCGAAGCCTGCCTCGACATCGCCGTACGACCAGTCCGTTGTGGCCATGCCCATGGGCATCTGGCCCTCCCCTGCGGCCGCGAAGTCCTCCGCCGTCCACTTGACCTCCGCCACGCCGTCGCTCGTGTCGAGCTCCACTGCGGTCACGCGCCCGCCCGGCACGTTTCCCGTAGTCCGGGCGTTCGGCCCACCGGGACGCAGGCTCTCGAGCGGGTCCACGCAGAACGGAAGCGGTTCCAGATCCACGTTGATGGCCGCGATGGCGTTCTGGGCCGTGGTCTCGTCCGTCGCAGCCACCGCGAGGATCGGTGCGCCCACGTAAAGTGGCTCGTTCGTGAGGATCGTATTACCCGGCGCCGTCACTTCGGGCAGCTCGTCGGCCGTCAGAATCGCGACGACGCCATCCATGTCGAGTGCCGCGGACGCGTCGATGCTCACAACGCGGGCGTGCGGCATGGGGCTGGTCAGCAGGCGGCAGAACAACATGCCGTCCGCGCGGAAGTCCTCAGCATATTTCGCCCGCCCGGTCACCTTCGCTCGAATGTCCGGTGGCGTGAAGTCTCGGCCAATCAAGTGGGCCATGTCACACCTCCCGCGCTGCGCGCATGATTCCGTTCAAATAATGGTCGTAGGCCCCGCACCGGCACACATTGCCCGACATCGCGTGACGTGCTTCCTCTCGGGTCGGATTCGGATTCGCCGTCAGGAGACCCACGGCCGCCATCACCTGGCCCGGCGTGCAAAAGCCGCACTGCGGGCCCAATTCGTCCATGAAAGCCTGTTGGACCGGGTGGAGCTCGCCGGTCGAACTCTCCAGCCCCTCGACCGTCGTGATCTCCATCCCGCGAACACGCTGAGTCAACGTGGAGCACGAGTAGTGCGTCACGTCGTCGATCAAGACGGTACAGGCCCCGCACTCCGCGCGGTCGCAGCCGAGTTTGGTACCCGTGAGCCCTAGCTTGTAGCGCAGGGTCATCGCGAGCGTCTCGTTGGGGAGAACATCGACGCGGCGGATCTGACCATTCACGTTCAATGAGATCAGGCGCTCTACCGCACCGGCCTGAAGAGCCGGCCTGGAAGTCGCGGAGGCCAGGTATGGCACTCCCGATACTGCCACCCCCGAGGCGATAATCCCCTTGATGAAGTCTCTACGGGACCAACGCCCACGGCCCTCGAGCCACTCGAACGGCGTACCGCCGAATGAGGCGTCAGCGCACGTCGGGTTCTCCGACTCCGCGGGGTGGGGGGGGGATGGGCTCGCACTCGATGTGGCGAGACCTGCGTCGACGAGGTTGTTCTCGGACATGGGCACCGCTCCCTGCTGAGGCTCAGTAGCTTATGGTACAGCGAAGCCGGGTGGAAGACAACTATTTTGCCCCAATGGAAACGAAGTGTCGCCGTTCCGATCCTCCTCGAGCGTCGGCGGGGCCTCAGGCGTCGCGCACAGCCCTTTTCACGAGGTTCTCCATGAGCGGCACCTTGAAGTGGTTGTAACGCAAGGGCTCCGCTCCCTCTACCGCGGCCGCACCCGCCATGGCGGCGGTCTCTTCGTTCTGGACGCGGCCTCTCAGGAGGTTTTCCACGTCCGTAAGGCGTCGCGGGATACACTGTACGGCGCCCACGACGATACTCGCGTCGGCGATCCGGTCTCCCTCGAGCCTGAGCGCGGCGGCGACATTAACGAGCGGGAAATCCCAACTGCCCCGGTCCGCCACCTTTTCGAAGTAGAAGTTGGCTCCGGCCCAGGTATCGGGTATACGGATCGTCGTAAGTAGATCCTCGGGCTCGAGGACCGTCATACGCTCGATGTCGACGGCGGGGGTCATGAAGAAGTCCTCCGCGGATACCACGCGCTCGCCACCGGAGTTGCGAATCACCATCTCCGCTTCGAGTGCCACCAAGGCGGGTGCGGGATCGGAGGGCGTCACGGCCACGCACCGGTTGGCTCCGAAGATGGCATGCTCCCGATTCATGGCCTCCGGTGCGCTCGCGTAACACGTGTTGCCACCGGCCCTGTAACATGCGAGCCCGAAGCGGTAATACCAGCAGCGGGTGTCCTGTACAACGTTGCCACCCATGGTGCCCGAGTTACGGATCTGGGGGCTCGCGACCATAAGAGCCGCCTCTGCGAGCAACCCGAATCTCTCTTGGATGACCGGATGGCGCTCCACTTCGGTGAGGGTGGTCATGGCTCCGAGCTCGATACCTTCAGGCGTCTCACGGATCCCATGAAGCTCGGCGATCCCCGCGAGGTCGATCACCGCCGAAGGTGTTTTCCCCCGATCCTTGAACCAGCCTAGACTGTCGTGCCCGCCGGCGATGGTCCAGCACTCCTCTCCGAAGCGATCCAAGAGATCGAACGCATTATCCACATCTGCGGGTTGATACAGCTCGAAATGCGACATCATGTCGTTCAGCATGCGTGGCTCTCCTTCAACATGCGGGTGCCTGTCATTGGGTGCCCTGTCAGCGGGTTCTCACTCATGGGGCTTTCCCCTCACTGCGTGTTAACCTGAAGCGGACCGTGTGATTGTGCCTGCCCCGAGGCGGCATTCACGATCATGTCCGGCACGATCGGTGATCGATTGAAGTAGTGGCCGTCCAGGGCGTCGGAGATCGCGCACAACAGCGCGGCCGCCGCACATCCCATGGTCGGCTCACCGATTCCCTTCGACCCCACCGGGTTCTGGGGATCGGCTATGTCCACTGCGGCCCACCCCATTTCGACAGGAACGTCCAGATACGTCGGGGGCTTGATCTGGTGAAATCCGACGGTCCCCGGCAGACCGTAGTGAGTGTCGTAGACATGGCGCTCGAGGGCCGCCATGCCGAAGCCCATCACGGCCCCACCCTTGATCTGCCCCGCCAGTCCCATGGGATGCATAACCGTTCCGCAGTCTGCGACGCCCAGGTAGTCGATGATCTCGAATTGGCCGGTCTCCACGTCCAACTCGATCTCGATGAATCCGGTTGCCAGGGCGGGAACGGTCCCGTTGCGCGGAAGGTTGTCCCTTGCCACTCCGATCAAGCCTGTACCGGCGATCCCCTCCACGGCGCGCGCCGTCATCTCGTTGATGTCGTCGGGCACCTCTTCGCCGCTGAACCGTCCCCCGAGTTGGATGGCCCTCTGAGCTGCGGCTGCGTAGGTAAGGCGCCGCGACGGATTGGCTCTCGCGAAGACCGCTTCGTTTGCGATATCGTAGTCTCCGGGCGAGCCCCCGAGGTCGCGCGCCGCGAGCTCTTTGAGCTTTTGGACGGCGTCCATGGCTGAGGCGTAATTGGCGCGGGACTCCGTGAAGGATGTGTTGCTCCCGCCCTGATTCGGACTCCAGGGAAGATTTCGGCTGGAGTCGCCACGGACGATCTCGACGTTCTCCCAGTCGTAACCGAGCACCTCCGCCGCGACCCGGGACGTGTTGGCGTACGAATACGTACCCAGGTTCCCCACGCCGGTGTGGATGTACAACTTTCCGTCCGGTGCGATGCGCAAGAGCCCGTCGTATCCGTTATTCCCGGCCGCGTGGTACGCCTGGCCGACGGCAACGCCGGTGACCTTCGAGCCACGCCGCTGCCCACTGCGCGCACGCCTGGCTTCCCAGTCGAACTGCTCCGCCCCAAGGTCGAGCGCCTCACGTTGAAATGCGCTTGTGACCGGACCCTGGTCAGCACCGTACCTGGCACTGTTGTCCGGCGCGTTGATCCGTCGAATGGTTACGAGATCGAGACCCAGCTGCCGGGCCGCCTTGTCCATGATCGGTTCGACAGCGCAGGCCAGTTGGTTCTGCCCCGGCCCCCTCTGGGCCCCCGTGGGTGGTGTGTTGGTCAGGACGGGAACCCCTCGGAAGCGCATGGCGAGCGGCGTGTAGACGATGGACATCGCGCCTCCGGCGGAGTTATAGTCACCCCCACCGGAGTTGGGTCCGTTGTTCTGGACGATGAACAGATCGGCTGCCGTGATACGCCCGTCGGGCTGGAACCCGATCTTGAGGCGACCCTGGAAAGCGGGTCGGCATACACCGATGAAGTTCTCTTCGGCACGGCTGATGCGCATGAGCACGGGCCGGCCGGTCTTCTTCGCCATGTAGGCCGGAATGGCTATAACGGGGTAGGCGGGCGCCTTCGACCCGAACCCACCACCACAGAACTCCGAGACATAGACGAGGTCCTCCGGCTCGATCTGCAGAAGGGCCGCCAGCGCCGGAATCACGTTGCTCTGGCTCTGGGTCGAGCCGTACAGGTAACACTTCCCGTTCTGCCAGTACGCCATGGCACTGCGTGGCTCCATGGAGTTATGCGACGTGCCCGCGGTGATGAAGGACTCGTCGAGCACGAGCGCGGCGTTTGCGAAGCCTGCCTCGACATCGCCGTACGACCAGTCCGTCGTGGCCATGCCCATGGGCATCTGGCCCTCCCCTGCGGCCGCGAAGTCCTCCGCCGTCCACTTGACCTCCGCCACGCCGTCGCTCGTATCGAGCTCCACTGCGGTCACGCGCCCGCCCGGCACGTTTCCCGTAGTCCTGGCGTTCGGCCCACCAGGACGGAGGCTCTCGAGCGGGTCCACGCAGAACGGAAGCGGTTCCAGATCCACGTTGATGGCCGCGATGGCGTTCTGGGCCGTGGTCTCGTCCGTCGCAGCCACCGCGAGGATCGGTGCGCCCACGTAGAGTGGCTCGTTCGTGAGGATCGTATTACCCGGCGCCGTCACTTCGGGCAGCTCGTCGGCCGTCAGAATCGCGACGACGCCATCCATGGCGAGCGCCGCGGTCGCGTCGATGCTCACAACGCGGGCGTGCGGCATGGGGCTGGCCAGCAGGCGGCAGAACAACATGCCGTCCGCGCGGAAGTCCTCAGCATATTTCGCCCGCCCGGTCACCTTCGCATGAAGATCCGGTGGCGTGAAGTCTCGGCCAATCAAGGGGGCCATGTCATACCTCCCGCGCTGCGCGCATGATTCCGTTCAAATAATGGTCGTAGGCCCCGCACCGGCACACATTGCCCGACATCGCGTGACGTGCTTCCTCTCGGGTCGGATTCGGGTTCGCCGTCAGGAGACCCACGGCCGCCATCACCTGGCCCGGCGTGCAAAAGCCGCACTGCGGGCCCAATTCGTCCATGAAGGCCTGTTGGACCGGGTGGAGCTCCCCGGTCGAACTCTCCAGCCCCTCGACCGTCGTGATCTCCATCCCGCGAACACGCTGAGTCAACGTGGAGCACGAGTAGTGCGTCACGTCGTCGATCAAGACCGTGCAGGCCCCGCACTCCGCACGGTCGCAGCCGAGTTTGGTACCCGTGAGCCCTAGCTTGTAGCGCAGGGTCATCGCGAGCGTCTCGTTGGGGAGAACATCGACGCGGCGGATTTGACCATTCACGTTCAATGAGATCAGGCGCTCTACCGCACCGGCCTGAAGAGCCGGCCTGGAAGTCGCGGAGGCCAGGTATGGCACTCCCGATACTGCCACCCCCGAGGCGATAATCCCCTTGATGAAGTCTCTACGGGACCAACGCCCACGGCCCTCGAGCCACTCGAACGGCGCACCGCCGAACGAGGCGTCTGCGCACGTCGGGTTCTCCGACTCCGCGGGGTGGGGGGGGGATGGGCTCGCACTGGATATGGCAAGACCTGCGTCGACGAGGTTGCTCTCGGACATGGGCACCGCTCCCTGCTGAGGCTCAGTAGCTTATGGTACAGCGAAGCCGGGTGGAAGACAACTTTGCGACGCCAGGCAAGTCGCGAGAAGCTCCGGTCCTGCCTAAGGTCAGTCTGCCAGCCCGGTTCTACTGTCCGACCTCGATCCGGAGTGGGATGATGGTGGAGCCCCAATGGAAACGAAGTGTCGCCTCGTAGGGACCGACCACTGGAAAGTAGTAAGCAAGGACCTCCATGTGGGATCCCGCCTCGGGGGTGACCATAGTCCGAAAAACCTCGGCCCCGAATGGGTACAGAGCGTGATCCCTGTCCCAATCGCTGACGACAACAACCTCCCAAGGCTCATTCTCCTTCGGCACCATCCAAATTGCGTAGCGGCCGGCGTCGAGAGCGTGCCCCTCGAGTCTGACAGGCTCGGAAAAGTCGATCCAAGTCGCTCGGTTCGCTCCCGGTGTCCAGATCGCGTCCCACTCGACCAGAGCTCCGAAGAGCTCACGCCCCCGGGCCACGGGACGATCGTACTCCAATGTGATCACCGTCCGGTTGACGGTCTGGGCCACGACCCCGTGTTGGCTGGCCTGCGGCGCCTGGACGCCTGCTGGCTGGTCGACCTGCGAGGAGCCAGCAACGGCGTTCACCGCCGTGGTCACCGTGACTATGGTGGGGATCAAAGAGAGGACTCGTCGCATGTTGGTATCTCCAATCCAGCGTCGGTGGGATTCGTTGACAGTTGGAACCCGTTCGACCGGGCGGGCGTTCCAAAGTAAGGGCAAAAGCGGGTGCGGGCATCTGGTGTTGCGATCGAGGCGTGTCCTCGGCAGGTTAACCGGCAGGATCATCACCTCCAAGATCCCTTCGGATTCGCCTTCGACCTGATCGAGCGCCCCCTGCCTACAGGCTGACTGCTTCACGCTCCGACCGCCCACCCCCCTTGAAGGTGGCAATCGCCTTCGCTGCGATTTATCTCATCTGGGGCTCCACGTACCTGGCGATTCGATTCGCCATCGAAACGCTTCCCCCGTTCTCGATGGCGGCGGTTCGATTCACCGTGGCCGGCGGAATTCTCTACGCCATCGTTCGACCAAGGACGGAACCGCCCACTCGGCTCAACTGGGTCTCGGCGGGCGTGGTGGGCACACTCTTGCTCGCAGGGGGCAACGGTGGCGTGGTATGGGCCGAACAGTGGGTCCCGTCGGGGCTTGCGGCATTGATTATCGCCACCGTTCCGCTCTGGATGGTTCTGTTCGATTGGCTGTTTGCGGGCGGCCCCCGCCCAAGCAAGGCGTTATTGGTCGGTCTGGTCTGGGGGCTGTGCGGGGTGGGGCTGCTGATGAGTTCGACCGAGTTAGGCGCCCAGAGCCGCGAGGGATTGCTGGGCGGTCTCGTAGTGCTGGGCGCTTCCGTCTCATGGGCGGCCGGCTCGATCTACGCGAGGAAGGCGCGGCTTCCTCGGTCCCCGTTCCTCTCGACGGCGATGCAGATGATCGTGGGTGGCGTCGTACTATCGCTCGTGGCGGCGATTGCCGGAGAGGGTGGGCAACTCCATCTCTCCACATTCTCGACGAAGTCCGTCTTGGCGCTCGTCTATCTGATTGTGTTTGGTGCGCTGATCGCCTTCACGGCCTACATGTGGCTCCTCGGCGTGAGTACAGCGGCCCGCGTCTCTACCTATGCGTATGTCAATCCTGCGGTGGCCATTCTCCTCGGTTGGCTGCTGGCCAACGAGCGACTCGACGCGAGGGCCGCGATGGCCGTCGTCATCATTTTATCCGCGGTCGCGCTGGTCTCGGTGAAGGGTGGGGATGAGAGGCGGACCAGTATTCTGAGTCAGGGCACTAACTGACTACGAGTCGGGTTCCTCGTAGGGTGCGTACGTTCCGAACAAGCGCATCTCGTCGGAAGCTTCGGCGAGTGCTTCTAGGCAATCCTCCAGAGTCTCTCCTTCGGGTGCCACGATCTCCATGTAGAATCGATATTTCCAGGGCTCCCCCTGGATAGGCCGAGCCACGATTTGGCTCATGTCTACACCGTGTCGGCTGAAGACACCGAGTAGGTTGTACAGGGCGCCGGGCTCGTTCGGGATGCCCACGGCCACGGCGGCGCATACCCCCGGAGCATCGGGAACGACACCGGGGGCGGCTAATTCGAAGAAGCGCGTATAGTTGCGGTGGTCATCCTCGACGTCGGTCCGGAGCAAATCAGCCCCGTACAGTTCGGCCGCGAGGCGCGAGCTGATGGCCGCGTCGTATTCGACGGAGCCCTCCATCATGTCCTTCACGCTTCCAGCCGTATCGTAGACAACGACGGGCTCCATCTGCGGGTTCTGCTCGAACAAGTTGCGGCACTGTTTCAGGGCGACCGGGTGGGAGGCGACGGACTGGACAGCTTCGAGCACCACACCCGGTGGCGCGGAAACGCAGAGGCGGACGCGAACACGCGTCTCTCCTCGAACCGTCAGGCCCGATGACCACAAGAGGTCGAGGCTCTCGACAACCGGTCCCGCCAGGGCGTTCTCGACCGGCATGACCGCCCGGTCCGCCTCGCCGCTCGAGACTGCGTGAAAGGCCTCGGAGAACGTCCTGCGTGGCATCAGCTGGATGTCAGGCCCCAACAACTTGTGAGCTGCTTCGTGACTGAACGCCCCCGCCTCGCCTTGTATGGCGACCCTGGTCATCGCCGTCTCTTGCGGGTAATGGCCGATCCAATAACCGTGACCGTGCGCGTCGGAGTCCCTTTGCGGACCCGAATGAACCGAGCGCTCGTCCGGAAAATACGGCACATGCGCCGATACTTAGCCGGGCGCGCGCGATCGTGTCAAGATTCGGCGCTGCAGTGAGCGATGCGCCTGGTCTGAAAATATCTTGACGGGGGTATTGGCTTGGACAACCTTTACCGCTTATTCTCAGAATAAGCGCGGCTATCCGCTTCTTTCGTGGTGACAACCACGATCTCAGCATGGGGGGTGACCGCGAGTGCCAGGAGGTCGTGAGTTGCGGATCGTCCGTAGCGCCGATCGGGACAAAACGATGGAGTAGAAGATGCGTAGCAAAGGAACCGTGAAGTGGTTCAACGATCAGAAGGGGTTTGGATTCATTACCCCGGAGGACGGGACCAAGGATTTGTTCGTCCACCACAGCGCCATCCAGGCGGAGGGCTTCAAGTCGCTCGCCGAGGGTGAGAGCGTCGAGTTCGACGTGGTGGAGGGTGCCAAAGGTCCTGCCGCCGAGAACGTCGTGAAGCTTTCGTAGCTCACGGCGAAGAGCCGTCACGGAAGAATGGGCTGCCCCTGTGCGCGGGGGTAGCCCTTTTTCTCGGAAGGCTGTTGAAGGAGTACAGCGGGTCGCGCACATGGCGCTTGTGCGCGTTCAGACAAGGAACGACGACGAGGCGTAGCAACGCTACGGTGAGGAGGAGAGACGCCGGATCAACCGCACAACCGCCATGTGCCCACGAACATGAATGGAATGACCTTACACGTTGAAGGGTTGCGGTGGCACGACCCCATCTCCGTTGTTGGAGCTCCTAGCCGTAGCGAATGCTATGGCGTCGTCGCTCCGCCTAGGAGCTGGGGCCGTGGCATCCGCAACGCGGCCCACTGTACTCCTTCAACAGCCTTCTAACCCCTTCGAGGGGTTCCAGGATCAACAAGGGGCGACGGTCCTCGATGGGGGGTTGGCGACGTCCTTGGAGGTGCTTGGATATGACCTCGACCACGACCTGTGGTCGGCCAAGATCCTTCTCGAAGACCCCGACGCCATTCGCCGCGTGCACACCGATTTTCTTCTGGCGGGAGCAGACTGCATCACGGCCGGCACCTACCAGGCGTCCATTCCGGGGTTCGTCGCGGCGGGGTTAACCTATGACCGCGCGTTGGAGGTTCTGGAGCGAGCCGTCAACCTCGCCGTCGAAGCGCGCGACACGTTCTGGAGCGACATCGAAAACCGCGACCAGCGGTTGCGTCCCTTGGTTGCCGCAAGCGTCGGACCGTACGGCGCGTACCGGGCGGATGGATCGGAATACACCGGGGCGTACAGCCTGAGTGACGATGAGCTGTTGGACTTCCATGAAGGGCGTTGGCGGATCCTGGCGGAGAGCGCGGCCGATCTCATGGCCTGTGAGACCATTCCGTCGCTGCAGGAAGCGGAGGTGCTCCTTGAACTGTTGCGGCGAACCTCCGATCGATGGGCTTGGATGAGTTTCGCCTGCCGAGACGGCGCGCACTTGAGTGACGGGAGCCCCCTTGCTGCCGCGGCAAAGATCTGTGATACCGGGACCCGGGTCGCGGCGGTCGGCATCAACTGCACGCAGCCCGAGCACATCTCGGAGCTTGTCTCAGTGGTCCGGAACGCGACCGAGAAGCCGATCATCGTCTACCCCAACGCGGGGGGCAGATACGACGCCGAGCGGAAAACGTGGGAGGGCGATGCGCCTCGGCACGACTGGCCAGCCTTGGTAGCGGAATGGTGTGACCTCGGCGCCTCGGTCATCGGCGGGTGTTGCCGCGTGGGCCCTGCGGACATCTCGTGTATACGGAGTCGCCTCCTCCCCTGGGGTCAGGTGTGACGGACATCTACATCGATGCGGATGCCTGCCCGGTAAAGGACGAGGTCTATCGTGTTGCCCAGCGTTACGGACTCAGAGTGCTGTTGGTCTCCAACGCCTGGCTGCGAGCTCCGAACGAGGAATGGCTCGAGGTCGTCGTCGTCGGAGCGGAGCTCGATGCCGCCGACGCATGGATCGTCGAGCACGTCACCGAGGACGACATCGTGGTCTCAGCCGATATTCCGTTGGCGGCTCTGTGCCTGGAGAAAGGCGCCGGTGTCCTGGGACCCAGAGGGCGTCCGTTTAGCGAGGACTCGATCGGCGAGGCACTAGCCACACGAGAACTGATGTCGCAACTCCGCGAAATGGGGGAGGTCTCTGGAGGACCACCTCCCTTCGAGAAGCGGGACCGGTCACAGTTCCTTCAAGCTCTGGATCGAATGGTACACGCCGTTCGGAAGCGGCGTCAGTAAGGTGGAACGGGGTACGCGCTGGCGTGAACCCGGAACAGCCGTTTCTTGGACGCTTGTGGGACGTGGTATTTCGTGACCAATCGAGCCACCTCTTCGGTCAGCTCGGCCGTGAACGCCGTCTGTGCCTCTCGAGACTTGAAGCGGATATCGGCGCGAAGTGCCAATGTCCGGGTAACGTTGTCCGGATGATTGGTTCGGTGCTGAAGGCCAGCGAGGTCCTGAATCATCTGTGAGGCAACTGCCAACAGGTAGCTTGCGGAAGCCTTGTCTTCTATTCGCTCAGGATCCGCTCCGAGTTCGCCGAGTGCGGTGGGGCTGATCATGTAGGAGCGGCCCACGGCCTGCACCAGTCGTTCTATGCAGTTTCTCACCCTACGCTCTCCGACGAGCTTGACGAGGCCTTGCTCCTCGAGCTGCCGGATATGGTAGTTCACTTGCTGCCTAGGCACCCCGATGCGGCGTGCCAGGCCCGCAGCCGACTCGGGCTCAGCAAGCTCGCTGAGTATCTCGCGCCGAAGAGGATGAAGAGCGGACGTCGCCGGCCCTCCCTCGCCGATGACATGTACGGCCGTGTTCATACGCATCCTCGACTTCTGGAAGTGAACGATTACACCCGCAAGAATAGACAAAAATAACTGTCAAGACAATAGTGAGAGTCGCCACAATCGGTTCATGGCCTGCGATTTCCGATGATGCGGTGGAAAAGGGATAAAGCTTTGGGTAACAGGCCCTTGACCGGGGCGTCCTCCGTCGCAACCCTATCGGTGTTTCCCGGCGAACGCCGGGAAATTTCCCACGACTCGATTGTCGTGGTACCCAGCGCGGGGGCGTTCCGCGCGTGTTATGTGGTCAGGCGGTACGGATCATCCGGACTCCCGACAATGACCACCAAAGGAGTTGGACGATGCGTACGAGAGGGACTGTGAAGTGGTTCAACGATCAGAAGGGCTTCGGATTCATTACGCCGGAGGACAACAGCAAGGATTGCTTTGTCCACCACTCTGCCATCCAAGCTGAGGGCTTTAAGACCCTCAACGAGGGTGACGCGGTGGAGTTCGAGATTGTGGAAGGGCAAAAGGGTCCGGCTGCGGAGAACGTTGTTCGACTTTAGCCAGTCCAGATAGCCAAGGGCATCAAACCGAGGGCCGCTCCGTCTTGTCGGAGCGGCCCTTCGGCTAAACGGGGAGGGGGGGGGACCCTCAGTTGCCGGCAGCGTACAACGCGTCGTAGAGCACCAGGCCCCGCTCGACCGCTTCGGCCGTGACCTCGGCGAAGTAATAGGGCATCGAGCCCAGCTCACTCGACGAAACGCCGGCGAGCGCTCTCTCCGTGTCGTCTCCGTGGCGCATCCCCACGAATCCCTCCATCAGCCCGGACTCTACGGCTTTCGTCACCCACGGCCTGCTCTCGGCCGTGGCTTTGGTCACGATCGCGCTTGTCACCGTGCCATTCTGGTCCAGGGTCAGCCCGACCTCTACCGGGCCATGCTGTGTGTTGGCTTGGGGAAAGAGCACCACTCCCACCACGCGCCCGGACATATTGGTGCCGTAGTAGAAATTATACTCCGGGTCCTCGAGCTCGAACGAGACCTCTTCACGGATGCTGGCGAGGGCGTCACGGCCGATCTCGACTGTTCGGACAAAAAATTCGTCGGCGTTGTCCAGCGTACGCCGGATCACGTCAGCCTGCTCGGTTAATACGACCATCGGTGTGATGTGTGGTGCCGCCGCCGTCGTTGCGGCAATGACGATCGCACCGATGGCCAGGCCCATCGTTGATCTAGAGAGTTTCATTGGGTCCTCCTTGCTTCCTTGTGATATCCGAATGTGGCTCGTGTCGTTCCGATGAGGACCACCACGTAGACGGCCACCATCGTCCAACCCGAGAGGATAGTGAGCCAGGCGAATCCACCCAGCCCCGCCTTCATCAACCATTGCCCTGAGAAGTCGAGAGCGGCCGAGGCGAACGCGGCGACGATCACCGTATCGCGCCACCCAGCAGGCCACCCTAGCCCCAGGACGATCAGCGTCTGGAGTGCTGCCAGGACTGCGAACATCATGAGGTGAACGTGGCTGTCCTGAATCAAAAGGTCCGTGTCGATCTGGTGTACCGTTTGTTGCATCTCGTCGAAATTGAGCGGTACTGTCCGTGAGCTCGACTCGTCGGGCAAGGCGGCCTCGTCCACCGTCGTCGGCATGAACGTGTTACGGACATCTGCAGGTGTTAGCCCTGCGTACTCACGCACCATCAGGAACGCGAAGATGTAGCCGTATCCGAGCAGGAGCATAAACAATAGGGCGCCGATTCGAACCGACCGATCCGCCTCGCGCAGGCTGTACAGGCCCGTCCGCCCGCGCTTCGCTTCCGAACTCATGTTCGCCTCGTGGAGTTGGGGAGCACGGGGATCAAAACGTGGCGACGAGCTGCAAGACGTACCGGATATTCCAGTCGTCCAGCCCACCTTCAGTCTCGAAATAGTCTATGTCCGACTGATCCAGCCGAACCTCCCCGCGAAGCTGGAATCGGGGGATGCGGAACGTGGTGTGCTCGACGTTCGAGAAAATCCCGTTTCGGCCCGTACCGATAAAGTAGACGGGCGCCAAACTGAGCGACTTGAGCTTCTGTACCTCGCCCGTACGCGCTCCATCCCTGTCGTCGAAGACTTCGCCACGAAGTGTCACGCCGAACCGTCGGTGAAGGCGCCCGAAGACCGTGAGGGTGCCACCGACCCAGTGGTCGTCCGCGCCCTGAAGGTGGTCGGCACCCCAATTCGCCTCGCCCCCTAGGATCAGATCGTTGACGGGCTGCCATGTGTAGTCGACGGAAATCACGCTGCGGTTGTTGGCCTCGCCCTGCTCAGCCTCCGGTCCGAACGTACCCCCGACGCCGAAGCTGGAGTTCTCGCTCGGAAGGATTCCGAGCCGGCCAGCGATCGTCTTTCCGCGGTTGGGGTCGATTTGCGATTCCCACCCATTGGTGACCATGAGGAGCAGGTTCAGTTGCGGATTGAGGTTCCAGCGCCCGCCGAGGCCGACCAGCTTGATCGGGCGCCCGAACTCGAAGTTGAAGCTCGTCGTGGACTGCAGGTTGAGCGGCTCGTCATCGCGCTCGAAGCCCAGGGGAGAATCGATCTTACCTAGGAAAAAGCTGAGGCCCGGTGCACCCGGCGGAGTGAAGTTCACGAGGAAGTTGTCGATCTCGATCTCGGCCACGACAGCTCCTCCGCCTGCTGCGGCTTCTTCCTCCTCATGGCCGCCGCCCGCTTCGGCTGCTTCATCGTGCCCCGCTTCTTCATGGTGCCCCTCGAGTAGTGTGGTTAGCTGGCCGAACATCCAGAAGCTCTCCGACAGTTCTCGGAACAGAGAAGTGGCGAACTTGCTGGCCAGGAACGTGTTGTCGTTGGTGCGCCCGTCGAGCGTGTATCCGCCAGTACCGAACCCCGTGATCTGGAGGGGCAACCCGGTCTCGCCGGTCAGTTGCTCGAGTGACTGGCCCGCTCCGAGGTCGATTGGACGGTCCTGAGCTGCGGCGTCGGAGATTGCCATCTGCATTATGAGGCCCAGGGCGAAGGCTGTCGCCCACCCCCAGGCGATACTACCAAGTGTGAAAGTTTTCATGTATTTCTCCGTCAGATCCCACCGCCGAGCACGACGATGAGTGCGTTTTTTTTGTGTCGTCAGGAAAGAGCGGATCGGCGAATGGTCGATCCTTTCCCTACGACCCTCCTGTGCCGGCCCACGCGAACGTGGACAGGTGCAAACGGATGCGGACGGGGCGCATGCGAATGGCGGATGGGCGCACACGTTACCGTGCACGTCCTCCCGGCTTGAGATTTCGAACCGTGTTCTTGGCTCGATCTCTAGGAGCTATGAGGAGGTGGTTGGGAAAGCGGAAAGAGGTATGCGTTTTGGCGGGTTTCGAGGAGGCTTGTGTCTAGCCTCTCCACGACGTTCGGTGCGGTGAAAGAGAGGGGCCGAGTGTGGATCAGGCCGGGTGAGAAAGAATCCCCGGACTCGGTATCACACGGATTCAAGCACGAACAGAAAGCCTCGTCGTGCTCTGGCTCCGAGTCGGCGTGTGTGGCATCTCCGTGGGGCGTTCCACCGAGGATGGCCCCCGTGGACACGGCAGGTGGCGCATGTCCCGAAGGATCCAGACTTGCGTGGTGCGGGCATGGGCTGAACCCCTGGCCGATCATGGCCAGTAGGAAGACCGCTAGGGTCGAGGCATGGAGCGCAGCGCGCGAGACGGAGTCTCGTGTGAGGCTGGTAATCGAGATGTCGTGCCGGTTGCCGAACAAGGCCCATCTCCTGCATTTCTGTTGACCACTGTACTAGACGAGACACCGAGTTCGGTGTTCTTGTTGGTCGACATAGTGTACGGAACGCCGTTTGCCCCGTAAAGGGTCCGAGACGCGACGGCCCCCCTGTTCGAAACGCCCCACGGTTCCCTCCGACGAGTGGCGTGAGGGTTTCAGATCGTGCAACTTCAGCGCGGCTCTGAAGTCCAGCCTGACCCCGACCCGGGAGGACCCATGGTTACCATCGGTGCACTCTGGCTCCCCATCCTGCTCTCTGCCATCGCGGTATGGGTGGCGAGCGCGATCATCTGGATGGCCATGCCGCACCATAAGTCGGATTGGAGGAAGCTCCCCGATGAGGGTGCGGCTCGTCGGGCGCTGACCCCTCAGGGTCTCGTTCCCGGCCAGTACAGCATCCCCTACGCTATTACGCACGATGATCTCAAGGACCCTGAGACCGTCCGCAAGTTCGAGGAGGGGCCGGTGGGCTTCCTCACCGTCGTACCATCGGGTACGCCGGCGATGGGGAACAAGATCATGCTGTCGTTCGTCTTCTATCTCGTGATCAGCATGGTTGTCGCGTACCTGGTGAGTCGTACGCTCGACCCCGGTGCGGATTACCTCGCCGTGTTCAGGGTCACCGGGACTGTGACCTGGCTTGCCTACGGCACCGCCACGGTCCCGGACGCGATCTGGTTCGGACGGCCGTGGTCCGGAATCGTCAAAGGGCTGCTGGACGCGCTGGTGTTCGCTCTCCTGACCGCCGGATTCTTCGGCTGGCTTTGGTCGGCATGAGGCTAACATGACTTCGAACAATGGCGGTATCCGAATTGCCGTGCTTTGTGGGAGCGTGCGCCCCGGCAACTATACGCGCATGGCCGTCGACGTGGTTACGGCGTCGCTCTCTGCCCATCCGGACATTTCGGTCGACATCGTGGATCCCTCGGAGCTCGACCTCCCCCTCCCGGGACTGGGAGGGACCTCCACTTCCGTTTCGGAGCTTCAGGGAGCCGTACGCGGTGCCACCGCGCTGATCCTTGCCACGCCTGAATACCACGGCAGCTTTTCCAGCGTGATGAAGCTCATTATCGAGAATCTGGGCTTTCCCTCGGTTCTTGCGGGCAAGCCGGTGGCGCTTCTCGGTGTGGCCGGAGGGTCGATCGGTGCCGTCAAGTCCCTGGAACAGCTACGGGGCGTATGTTCCCACGTGGGTGCGATCGTTCTTCCCGGACCGGTCTCCATAGCCCATGTGAGAAGCGCGTTCAACGAGGAAGGGGAATGCGTCGACTCCGACGTCGAGTCCCGCCTTCAGGGATTGGGCGAGAACCTTTTGGGCTATATCCGAACGAACTTGTGTCCCCGGATGACGCTGGAGGCGATGGTACGTGCAGGATAGTGCTGGTCGATTTGAGGTGATGTTTCGGCTCCCATGCGCGATCTCGAGGGCGGCCAAGATGTTGACTGCGCTGAGTGTGCCATGGGCTTTGGCTTGCGCCGGAGGGCCCGGTCTGTTTCCCGTTTACCTCCCTGGAGATCGAGTGGAGTGCCTCTTCGAGGTGATCGGCGACGTGACGGTGCGGGGGCCTTTCCGGGCGGGAGACGACGTCCTTGAGGGGTCTCGGGAGGCTGTCTTGCAAGGGGTTCGACTCGAGGTGAGTAGAAGGGTGGCCGAGTCCGAGGCGGACGCCGCCATGGTGCGTGAATTCATCTACGACCGGGATTCTGCAGCGTCCGAGAACAGCACTCCCGAGATCATCGCGGTGGAAGGAATGCTCCTCTCGTTCGTGGATCCGGCTTGCGTGCCGGGCGGTTAGGGAGGCGCTTCCAGCTTGTGATCGGAGTCGTATCGTGAGTCAGGGAGGGAGCAAGAGAGGGTGAAAGCGACCTACACGGCTCTTGGGTCGATTGTGGCCATCCTGGCGATCACCCACCTGTTTTGGGGTGACCAGCCTGGACTGATACGAGACTTTGCGCCGGAGCTCGCCACTGAGGTCTTCGGGATTCTGATCACCCTCGTCTTCGTACAACGTATTATCGACCGGCGCGCACAGGAGGACCGCGCGCGCGCTTCACGTGGAGGTGTGAGGCGATCGGAGGATCCGTTGAGGGACCTCTCCGACCTCTGGACTGAAATCGTGCGCGGATGCCTCGAGCGGCCCCCTGCGAGGCCGCCACGGACCTATCTGGAGCTGTTTGGGCCAGAATGGTCGGCCGTCATCGACGACTGTGACCTCACCCAGGTCCGTTACACATGGAGTGAGGAGACGTGGGCCGAGTCCGCGGCTCGCGTCATTTCACGAGCCCGAGATCAGATCAGCAGTATCCTCGACCTGTACGGCGTCCACCTCAACACACATTTCATCGAGGTTCTTGATGAGATTCGGGACGACCCCTTTCTGGCTCATGTCGAAACGCTGGGAGAACAACTTCGAATAGCCCGTGAACTCTTCACCGATGAGATCGAGCCAGAAGATTACGCCATCAACCGGACGTCGGCCGTTCGAAGCGACTTCATAGAGACGCTCTCCCAAACGATTCGCCTGTACAATGAAACCGCACTGGGCGATGTGCCCATCAGCGAACTGCCCGAGGGATTCTGGAGCCCCGACCGGAGTCCTGCGCCGGGTACTTTACGCCGGAGCGGCCCGGCCCCGGCGCCGCCCCAGGCGGCCGGGTAACCATCACACTAGGTACGAGCAGTCAGCCTCAGGCGTAGCTGGGGACGAAAAAAACGGGGGAGGGACATCCCTCCCCCGTTTCCCGGTACACGACCGGACCGCCTATTGACCGCGTCTCCGGAAGGGATGACGGTCACTTCGAGCTGACATATCGATTTCGAAGGTCTCGTCGTCCACGATCAAGGTGGCCAGGTAGGTACCGTTGAAGGTGATTACGGCCGTACGGGTTTTCGTAACGTCTCCGTCGGGTCCATTGACGACATTAATCGTCACATCGCGCGTGATCGTGCCGGACAGCGGCCATGCATCGTCCGCCCTCGGCACCGGGTGGACCACGTTCTCGATGACCGACGTGCTCAACATGTCGTAGGTCCTCGTCCCGTCCGCGTCCGTGTGCTGGCTCCGGGTCACGCTACCGCTTCCCGTGCCGTTTACGGTTCGACTCGCCTCTTCGCCCTCGAGTCCAGTGATCCAAAGGTCGCGCGAGCGAGTGCCCGTGGCCGTCCAGGAGTCGCGGGAGAACTCGTGGTTCGATTCGATCACGAGGTGGATCGACGCCGTCGTCAGTGGGTCCCGATCCATCTCGTTTCCGTCCGCGTCGAAGAACGTGGCGGTGTGGGTCACCGTCCGGGTGGACGGTCCGCTGGGCGCCATAAAGGCGCCCCTCCCCCCAAAGAGCAGGCCGAGATCGCCGAACTCATCGATAGCTGCGTCTGCTACGATCATGGCGACATCAAGTGTCAAGCTTTCCTCGAAGGAGGATTCGAGCCCGGCCGTGTCACTACATGCAGCCAGCGTGATGAGGCTAAGGGTCAGCGCTCCTGATTTCATACGATAGTTCATGTCCTATTCTCCTCATACGACTCGAATGCCGAACGGAGCGTCCGATCATCCCTTCCAACCGGCTTAGACTTCCCAGGCGGTGAAAACGTTAAGTGGGGCCGACGCGCACGCGCCGTGGAACGAACGAGGGACCCGGTTTAGGGGATCGTTACAGGATCGTCGCCCGCTCGATGCGATCCAGTTCGGGAAACTCGAGATCGAAGTACTCCGCCCCCTGTGCGAGTGCCCTCGCTTGATAGACGCCCTCGCCCCGGGGCGGACCGTCTCCGTAACCGGCGAAAAGCCCGTCCACGACGTCCATCCCCTCGACGACCTCGCCGAACGGGGCGAACCGGTCGTCCAGGCTGGAGTTGTCCTTGAAGTTGACGAACACGTGTGTCGTCCGGCTGTTGGCTCCACTGCGGGCGAAGGACACACGGCCTCGTGTGTTCGACTGGACGACGGGATCGTCGACGAGCAGTTCATTCTGCCAGACGCGGTTCACGTAGGGATCGTCATGGATACCCCATCCCGCCGTGAAGTCCTCCAACACCCGGTGGAATCGGACGCCGTCGTACCAGCCACGTTTTACGAGGTTATAGAAACGGTCAGCCCCGAGGGGGGCCCAATCACGGTGCACTTCGATGACGAAGACCCCGGCCGTGGTTTGGAGGCGGGCCCGGAAGATTTCTGGAGACGTTTCGCTGAACTGGCTGGCAAAAAGAAGCGGGTTCCGGAGCCGCGCGTCCTCGGCCTCATCGCCGTCCCCGGCGCAGGCAGACAGGAGGCACACGGTGAGAAGAGGAAGGGCGGCTCTGGCCGCATTCCCACTTCCCAAGAAAGATTGCCGGTGAGTCAGATCGACTCTCTACCTGTTGCCTGACGCGTCCGGGACTTCGGCGTCCTGGCGTGGGTGCCGTCTCCGCCGCCTGCGTCGTCTGTCCTCGTCCTCATCACGCTGGGAGCGGTCGAGGGTCAAGTACTGTCCCAAGTCCAGATCCTCGAGAGCCTCCACTTCCTCCAGAGCCTCGTACAGCGCCCTGAGATCAACCTCCCGTGCCTCACGCCGGATATCTTCCACATCGCCCCTGAGCAACAATGGCTCCCAGTCGCGTCGGTTCGCCAGAGCTCGGCTTCGGAGGTAGATGGCAGGGCCCGCGGATGCATCCCCCACCATGACTCGGCCCCGCACGACATGGACCTCCGTAGACAAGTCGTCCACCTGAGCCACGGGAGCGGTTCTAGCGAAGAGGCTCGTCAATCCAATCCCGAGACCCGCACCGCCGAGGATGGCCGCGAGCGCCACGAAATCCGAGGTCCTTTTACCCATGTGATGCTCCTCTCTCTGAAATATGTCCCAATCCGGGGCATACCCCGCATACCCCGGGCCCCTGCCGCGACCAGCCGTCCTGCCGCAACCAGCCATCCCGCCGCAACCCTCTGCAGATGAGACGCCAACTTGTCTCAGGCGGTTGCCCGACGCCGGTCTAGCGCCGGTGGAAGGTCCCGGTCTCCTCGACCTCGACGCGGTGTCCGTCTACGCTCGAGGGGATCTTGCCGGCCGCGCGCCGGTCCTTCACGTAGACCTTGAGGCAAGGTTTTCCTCTGGACAGCCCGATCGCGGTTCCGGTCACGCCGGGACGATCGATCACTGCCTTGGTGAGCTTACCGAGTGCTCCCTTCATATCTCCGATATCTCCAATGACCTCAGCTCCCGTCGATTTCTACGCTGAATCGATCCAACACGAGGTCGATGGGGTTGGCGATCGTATGGGTGTTACTTCCCGCGAACAGCAGCCCCACCGGCCGCCGGTTGTCACCGCCGCTCGACTGCGTGACTACCAGAGATCCCGAATCTCCTCCTTGGCTGAAGCGCCCATCGCTGATGAGGATCTGGTCGACGAAGCGCGCCGTTCCCGTGTTGTAATTCACGTTGATCGTTGCGTTGATGCCGCTCACGAGGCCGGTTGTCAGACCAGTGGTGCGTCCATACTTCTGGACCGCCTGTCCAAGCGTGGCGGGCGTCGTCTTCGTGTGCGGTTCGCCATAGCCGTCATCGGGCGTGCTCGTCCCAAGGTTATCGGAGGAGGTGAGCGCAATGGCCGCGTCGATGCGGTTATCCGAACACGTCAGTACGCCGCAGAAACGCAAGGGCTCGAAGTCGTGCAGCGTGCCGATGGAGTTGGCGGGATCCGTTCCTCCGTCTACTCGCCCAGGCTGGAGGATATCATCTCCCGGTTTCGCGTCATTCCGGTTGGCGAAGACGTGGTTGTTGCTCAGCGCGAACGTGCGTCCGCCGTCGCTGACACGTGCTCCGATGGTTCCGGCCGTCACATCCGGCTGGCCTCCGGACACACCGATCGGCACCGGGCGGGGGAAGCGACCCTTCCGGTTGACCGGGTTATCGCCCTCCTTCGCACGGGGCCCATCACCGAGCGCCCAGAATTCGCCGGTGACCTCGGTGCGTACAGGGGTGCCGTCGAGCATTAAGGGAAGGCCCAGGACACCGGGCCGCGCGGTGTAAACGAGCACCACCGCGCCGCCGTCGGCGCCAATGCCCACAGCCGTGCCCACGACACCATCGATGCCGAGCAGATCCGGTGTGTAGAAGTCCTGGGTGTTCATCGCCGCGAAAAGGGCCGTGTACGTCGGACGCTGGCTCCATTGTGCGCTCCATCGTGCACCGATCGCCGAGGGGGAGGGTAGGAGAAGCTCGGCAAACAACGCCACCATGAGGGTCAGCTTAGACCACTGCCCCCATCCTCTCATCGAATTCCCCCGGGCTCCCGTTACGCTTCCAGACACTCTCGCAGACCTTTTTCCAGAGACTCCCAGAGGCGCTCTGTGGGACAATCTCGTAGACCCTCTAGCGGACACTCTCGCCTTGACCCTTCCTAATACATACGGTGGAACCATGGGGGAAGGTTCCATGGGGGAGATCCAACCCATTGCCTCATTCATGCGGCGATCCAAGATTTTCGAGTGAGGGCGGCGCCGGAGTGTCCGAGGGGGCAGAGAGAATCGTTCGTTCTGAGGGAAGAGACGGCCCATACACGTGACTGTGACAGGGGAGATGCAGTTCCAGGAGACCGTGAGCGGGTACGCGTGATGCTACGCATGTGCGGGTGCATGCTGGCGGCGGCATGGGCGGCCATGGCGGGCTGCAGTGGGGCATCCTCCGTAGGGCAGGCCGGCGGCGTCTCCTCGCCCGCCGGGCCCAATGGGAGGGCGCCCCTGGCCGGCACGACCCAATTCGTCCGCTCGGTCGATGCCTTTCCTGTATATGACGAGAACGGAAGGGCCTACGATCCTCCGTTTCTTGGTGGCTTCAACGTGCCACGTCCACAGTTCGCCGACATCGACGGTGATGGGGACGTCGACCTCTTTCTTCAAGAACGTCCGGACGAGTTGATGCTGTTCGAGAACGTCGGCGAGCCGAACCGGCCGGAGTTCGTGTGGCGCACAGACCGATATCAGAACCTGTCGGTGGGGGAGTGGACCCGCTTCATCGACTTCGACCGCGATGGTGATCTCGACCTTCTGAGCGAGCGGCGCTTCAGCTACGTGCAGTATTTTCGCAATGACGGCACAGCTCGTGCCGCGGCCTTCACCTCCGTTGGGGATTCCGTGCGGGACGTCGAGGGTAGACCGGTCTTCGCGGATCGCCAGAATATTCCCAACGTCAACGACATCGATTGTGATGGCGACTGGGATCTTTTCCTCGGTCGCTTGAACGGCACACTCAGCCGCTACGATGTGGCCGAGTTGACGGATGACGGAGTTCCCGTGTTCCGCTTTCTGGAGGATCGCTTTCAGGGCATCGAGATCGTGGCTCAGCTCGGCAGCCTGCACGGCGCCAATTCGATGGCCTTCGCGGATATCGACCAGGATGGAGACCTCGACTTCTTTTGGGGTGATTTCTTCGAGCCCGGTGTGCTCTTCGTGGAAAACACGGGTTCGTGTGGCGAACCCAGCCTTCGCACGGATCCACTGCTGTTCACGGTGGACGATACGATCGCCACGAGCGGGTACAACGTGCCGGTTCTCGAAGACGTGGATTCCGACGGCGATCTCGACCTGTTCGTGGGCGTGCTCGGCGGGGCCTTCAATCCGAATCTGACGACCACGCGGAACTTTCATTTCTACGAGCAGGTGGAGGGAGACTTCATCCACCGCACCGAGCGCTTCGTCTACACACTCGATGTTGGAGGCGAGAGCATTCCGTCGTTTGCCGATCTGGACGGGGACGGTGATCTGGACATGCTCCTCGCGAACAAGTTGGACCCGGACGACACACGGACCTCCCGTCTATATCACTTTGAGAACGTCGGTTCGCCGCGGGCTCCTTCGTTTGAGCAGCGCGCTCATATTCCGCTCTTCACCATGTATCACTATGCGCCGGCGCTGGGTGACCTCGACGGTGACGGTGACCTGGACATGCTCGTCGGCACGTGGAACAGGGGCGTCGCGCTCTACCTGAATCAGGGTACACGTGCGCAGCCGGAGTTCGTCCTCCAGGACACGACCTTCGTGCGGCTCACGCGGGGGAGCAACAGCGCACCCGCCCTGACCGATGTCGATGGCGACGGGGATCTCGATCTCTTTATCGGAGAGTCGTCGGGTGAACTCAACTTCTATCGGAACGTCGGCACTCCGCGGGCCCCGTCGTTCGACCTCGTTTCGGATCGCTTCAGAGACATCGATGCGGGCCGGAGAAGTTTTCCGGCGTTCGCGGATGTCGATGGGGACGGTGACGAGGACCTGCTTCTCGGGCGCGAAGAGGGCGGCGTGCTTCTCTACCGAAGGGTGGGTTCCACGGCGGACGCCGATCCTCTCTACGTCCTGGATTCGACGTTCGTGGTGCCGCTCCCCAACTACTCTACACCGTCCCTCGTGGACATCGATGGTGACGGCGACCTGGACGTCTTCTCAGGTGGACGCGGTGGAGGGCTGATCTTTCTGGAGGGCCGATAGAAGCCTGTTGTAGGAGGACAGCGGGTAGCGCAGCGCCCGGCCGGTGAGGCTACAGCGCTTGGCTACAGTATGAAACCCACACCCAGGAACAGCACGAGGGCGCCTGAAGCGGCCAGGAGCGCGTAGGGAAGCTGTGTACGAACGTGGTCGATATGGTCGGTGGCAGAAGCCATGGACGCCACGATCGTGCTGTCGGAGATCGGTGAACAGTGATCCCCGAAGATCCCGCCGCCTAAAGCCGCCGCCAGGGTGAGCCCGAGGTGTAGATCCAGCAGCTCCGCCATGGGGATGACAATCGGAATCATGATCGCAAAGGTGCCCCACGACGTTCCCGTCGAGAACGCCATGATACATGCGAGCAGGAAAATGATGGCCGGTACGAAGCCCGGGTTCACGCCCTCCTGCGCCACCTGAGCCAGCCACACGCCGGTGCCGAGGGCTCGCTGCGTTCCCGCGATCGAAAATGCCAACGCGAGCACGATCACGACAGGCGTGAGTCCCTGAATTCCCTTGATCGTGTAGGCGGTCACTTCCTTGAAGTTCATGATCCCCTGTGCCCGGTACATGACTGATGCGAGCAGGATTCCGACGATCACGCCCCAGAGCACGGCGTCCGAGCCGCTACCGGCCAGCAGGCGATCGAGGTTTGTTGCTTGTGCCTCCCCACCCCCGGTGATCCACAGGACCAACGGTACCGTGGCGACCATGGCGATGATCGGGAGAAGCATGTTGACCGCTCGTCGCGGCACTCCCTCCTTCGCCGCCAGCATGGAAACGTCCGAAGACATCATGGGTTCGGCACCGTCACGGAGGAGCTTGCCCTCTTCCTGGATCCGGCGCTCGGCCACCCGCATGGGTCCGATATTCCAGTCGGTCAGGGCCACGAACACGACCAGAATGATCGAGAGAATCGCGTAGAAATTCAGCGGGAGCGCCGAGAGGAGCACCCGGGGCGGCTCGGCAACGTCCTGCGCGAGAAGGAGTGCTACGATGTAGGCTCCCCAGGCGTTGATCGGGATGAGAAGCTGCTTCGGTGCACACGTCGCGTCGAGGATGTAGCTCAGTTTCTCGCGAGAGATCTTGGCCCGATCGAAGAGTGGCCGCGAGACGGAGCCCGCCACCAGCAGTCCGAAATTCGACTCGAGGAATAGACACATGCTGGTACCGATAGCGAACAGCCGCACGGTGCGGCGATTCTGGCCCAACCGCTTTCGCTCGACCCAATTGATAAATCCCTCCATGCCGCCCGAGGCTTGCGTCAGGGTGATGATCCCACCGATCAGGGCGGAGAAGACGAGTGTTCTGGCGTTTCCGGGTTCGGTGATCGCAGCCAGGAAGGTGTTTACACCGTTGACCAATCCAACGACTGGATTCCACGAGTCCATGATGGTCCAGCCCAACCAGACGAAAATGGCCAGCGAGATGTAGACCTCACGAGTCTTGATGGCCAAAGCGATGGCCACGACAGGCGGGAGAATCGAAAGCCATCCGATGGTCTCCATGGGGTCTAATCGTCTTCCACGATGCGTGTTTCATCCGGCCCGTTGGGGACCACACACAGGAACTCAAAGGGATCCGGGCCGAGGGATTCGTACGAGTGTGGTACGCCGGCCGGAATAAAAACGACGTCACCCCGAGTGACTTCGATCACGTCGTCTCCGAGACCGATGCGCGCGGTGCCACCCAGCACGTACTGCTCGTGCTCCACCGTGTTCGTGTGCTTCGGCATCCCCCCTCCGGGCTTCATGGTGAAACGTCGCATCGAGAAGTTCGGCCCTTCGTTCGGGCCGATCAGAACTTGTCGGAGGGTGCCGGAGCCGGCGCGAACCGGCTCAGCTGGAACTTCGTTGGCGCTCTTGTGCGACACGTGCTCACTCCCTGTGTATCGGTTGTGTGTCGGTGGTGAAAATCGTTCTAGTGTGGTGTTCAAACAGCCTTCTAGCGGTTGAAGGCCTGATGCTGAGGCCCGTTCTCCCAGTCTTGGACGCTCGAGATGTTGGGTACGCCCCAGTCGAGGCCGTTCCACCCCTGGAAGTCCTCCATCCTGAAGGCCCAGAAGCCGGTGACCATATCGGATAGGACGATCAGCCCGTCCGCGTTCCGGACGTCGATGCCCCACGCTCCCATCATCACGTCGTCCTCTCCGGACGCCAGGTACGTGTCGTAGTATGCCACCGTAGTCGGATGCTCGGGGTCCACCAGCGAGAAAACCTGGAGGCCATCCAAGTAGCCCGATACGAACACATAAGGCCATCGCACCTCGTGGTTGTGTACAAGATTCCGCCAGTCTGCCGTCCAGGCCGAAATGGGCCTACGGATAGTTCTGGCGACTCCGTCGAGCCCCGGCTTCAAGTCGAATATGCGTAGCGGAGCGTACCGGTATTCGGTCTCCGTCACGGCGTAGCGGCCGTCGGGGGAGGGCGTAAACGTATGGCCCCTCCTCACACCATCGATGCCGGTGAGGCTCACGAGAAGCTCCGGACTTTCGAGGTCGGTGACGTCATAGACGTAGTACCCGCCTGTGCCGCCGCCGTAGAAGCGGTCTTGTCCGCTGTCGGCGTGGTAGCCGATGTAGAAGTCGTGGTACGCGCTCTCTCCCGGGACCGCCACGGAGGGGGGGAGCGGGATTTGGGCGACTAATGCATCCGGTCGTCCCTCGACCAGGTAACCCAGGTCGTAGACGTTCGCGTTAAGCGCAACCCGCGTTGCGAAGAGAAGCACTCGGCCGTTGCTATGCCGGTACGCGAAGACATTGTGGAATCCACCCTGTTCCTGCGGGCCCTGGAGTCTCACGACTTCCCGGAAGGTAGACACATCCGGAAGATCGGTGACGTCGAAAATGATGGCGCCCAGATCGGAGTTTGGACCCGCCCGCCGAAATTGGACCGCGTGGACCACATAATTTCGATCGGCCCACCGGAAGGTCTTGATGTCTGTGCCCGCCGAGCCCACATGTAAATCCATGTCGTTGATGCGCCAGCGATGCAGTACCGTCGGATTCTCGGGATCGTGTAGGTCGATGACGTCGAGCCCTCCGTTCTTGCGGGCTACGTAGGCGTACGGACGGGACAGGTCCTGCTCGATTTCGATATCGGTGACGTTGGGACCCAGCGGCAAGTGAGCGACTACCTCGATGTTGGCGCTCCCTCTTATCTCCAGGGACTGCTGGCCGTCCAGGGCGCCACCTGGGGTAAGGAATGCCAGCATCGCGGCCAGCGTCGCCATCGGTACCCTGTCGGGTTGTGTTCTCATGGTGCTCCTCACTCGCTTAGTGCTCCTCACTCGCTACCCCGGACGACATCAGGTTGGTGTCGTTGATGGATAATTGTACGATATCCGATCTCGAAGCAATCGCAATTCCGAATCCAGAAGCGTGCTATGTACGAGCGGATCGTCTGTCTGACCGAAGAAACCACGGAGACGCTGTACAGCATCGGCGAGGATTGGCGGATCGTCGGGATCTCCGGATTCACGGTTCGGCCCCCTCGCGCCCGGCGCGAGAAGCCGAGAGTCTCTGCTTTCAGAAGTGCCAAGATCGACGAGATTCTTCATCTCCGCCCAGACCTGGTGCTAGGGTTCTCGGACATCCAGGCGGACATCGCCGCGCAGTTGATAGGCCACGGGGTGGAGGTCCATGTGTTCAACCACCGAAGCGTGGACGGCATCCTACGGATGATCCGGGTGTTGGGTTCGATGGTGGGGTGCTCCGAAAAAGGGGAGGAACTCGCGGTCCGGCTCGCCGCGAATCTCGCCAGCGTCCAGGAGCGGGCCCTCGGTTTCCCGGACCGGCCCCGCATCTATTTCGAGGAGTGGAGTGACCCCATGATTTCCGGCATCCGCTGGGTTTCGGAGTTGGTGGGCTACGCGGGTGGGGAGGATTGTTTTCCCGAGTTGTCTGAGTCCTCCCTCGCGAAGGGCCGGATCATCCGGGATCCGCAGGAGGTCGTACGTAGGGCGCCTGATATCATCATTGGTTCGTGGTGCGGCCGTAAGTTCCGCCCGGAAAAGGTCGTGTCGAGGCCGGGATGGGAGAATGTTCCGGCGGTGCGTGATGGCCACGTCTACGAGATCAAATCGTCGGTCATTCTTCAGCCGGGCCCCGCGGCCCTCACCGAGGGCGTCGCCGCGATCCAGGAGCTTATCGAGCGATGGACGAGCCGACGGTCTGGCCGGCGTGGCCTTCAGGAAGTGTGAGTCGCTCGAGTAGCGGCGCTCATCGAACCGTTCAACCGGAGAATCGAGCCCATGGCGAAGACGGAGGGCAAGAAGCAGACAGGTGGCGAAGAGAAGTCCCCCAACGCGGGACTGACCGAAGTGGGACAGATCGCTGTCACAGTCGAAGACGTCGAGCGGGCGACAGCGTTCTACCGCGATGTGCTGGGCGTTCCGTTCCTATTCGACGCGCCCGGGCTCGCGTTTTTCGACCTCGGCGGGATACGGCTGATGCTGAGCCGGCCCGAGGGCGTAGAGTCATCCTCGTCGCTGCTGTATTTTCGGGCGGCTGACATCCAGGCCTCCTATGAGACGCTCCTCAGTCACGGCGTGGATTTTATTGAGACACCGCAGGTGGTACATCGGACCGACAACTACGAGCTGTCCATCGCCTCTTTCTACGACTCCGAGGGAAACGTCATGGCCATCATGCACGAAGCGGGCACGATCTGACCGCGTAAGCGTTTCCTCAGCCCGACGCAGCGTCCTCCCTGTCCGGCGAAGCGTCCTCCTCGTCCGACGCATCGTCCTCCCCGTCCGACGAATCGTCCTCCCCGTCCGACGAGGCTTCAGCGTCCATTCCAACCCCGCCCTGTGCCAGGGGAGCTTGCGGAGGAGGAAGGGATTCCGGGGGGCGGGCACCGGAGAGCGCTCCTCCCAATAGTTGTTCCGTGAAATCCAGTCGGGCGTCTACCGAGTGGAGTCGCAGGGCGAGGTCGGCTACGTCCGCCTTCATCGCCTCGACATCGCGCGGATCCATGAGGTCCAATCGCTGTTGCGGCGGTGGAGACATCTTCCTCACGACCCACTGGCAAAGAAGCATACCGGTCGCCCCCATCGCCCCGCCGCCAACGAAGGTGGCGAGAACCACGATGATGATCTCCGGTTCCATACGAGCGTTACCCGGTTGCGTGAAACCGGCCATCCAAATGGCCGGCGGGAATGCGGAGGAGAGGGATGCAGCTCCCCCCTCCCCGCTCCCAACGAGGATTCGTACGTTCGGGTTTCGCGGTCCAACACTTGGCGAGAACCCCTCCACGTTCGGAAGCCGTCACGGTTCGATGACCGTTTCGGATTTGGCGGCCCTCACGGTTCGATCACCGTTCCTGCTTCGCCGGCCACCATCCCTTGGATGTCTTCGAGCGCGCCGATAGTCGCCCTCCTCCCGGTGTTCTCAACGAAGTTACAGGCCGCTTCGACCTTAGGCCCCATCGAGCCGGCAGGGAAGTCCTGGTGACGAAAATCACCTGGAGACGCATGTGCGATCCGCCGCTCCTCGGGTGTACCCCAGTCGTGATAGACTGCATCGACATCGGTGGCGAGGATGAGGCAATCCGCTCCCACTTCCTCGGCCAGGAGCGCGCTGGCCCGGTCCTTGTCGATCACCGCTTCCACTCCATGCAGTTTTCGTTGATCGTCATAGGCGGTGGGAATTCCACCGCCTCCCGAGCAGATTACGATGACGTTGTGCTCTAGGAGCCAGCGCACAGGTCGAACTTCGAAGACACGTTTGGGAAGCGGTGACGGCACCACCCGCCGCCAGCCGTCGCCGTCGGGTGCGACGGCCCAACCCCGGTCCGTCGCAAGGGTGTGTGCTTCGTCCTCGGTGTACACCGGGCCGATCGGCTTGGTCGGATTCTGGAACGCTGGGTCGTCGCGGTCGACCTCCACCATCGTCAGGATGGTCGCGAAAGGTCGCTCGACAGGTAACAGATTGCCCAGTTCTTGCTCGATCATGTACCCGATCATCCCCTCACTCTCGGCACCGAGGACATCGAGGGGGTAGGGGCGCACGTCTTCGTACGCTGCCGCCTGCAGTGCCAGGAGACCCACTTGGGGGCCGTTTCCGTGCGTGATCACGATCTGGTGGGCATCTGCGACGGGCGCCAGCGCCTCGGCCGCGGTCCGCACGTTCCGACGTTGTACCGCCGCTGTGGGTCGTTCACCCCTGCGCAGCAGTGCATTCCCTCCGAGCGCCACGACGATGCGCATCGAGGTGGCGCTTTAGCCCCCGAGCGTCGCCACCATCACCGCCTTGATGGTGTGCACCCGGTTTTCCGCTTGATCGAACACGATCGAATGTTCGGATTCGAACACCTCGTCGGTCACTTCCATTCCGTCCAGCCCGAACTTCTCGAACATATCCTCCCCGACTCGCGTGCCCCTGTCGTGGAAGGCGGGCAGGCAGTGCAGGAATTTTGCCGGCGGATCCCCGGTCTTGGCCACCACCTCCGCGTTGACCTGATAGGGTCTCAGAAGGTCGATCCGCTCCGCCCACTTCGACTCGGGCTCACCCATCGACACCCACACGTCCGTGTAGAGGAAGTCCACGTCCTCGACGCCTTCCTCCACACTCTCCGTCAGCGTAAGTGTTCCGCCCGTGGCTTCGATGATTTCCCGGCACCGTCCGACGAGGTCCGACTCTGGCCAGCATGCTTTAGGAGCCGCCAGCCGGACATCCATACCCATCTGGGCGCCCCCAACCATCAGCGAGTTGCCCACGTTGTTCCGGGCGTCGCCCAGGTAGCACAAAGAGACCTCAGAGAGGGGCCTAGGGCTGTGCTCCTCCATCGTGAGGAGGTCGGCCAACACCTGTGTGGGGTGAAACTCGTCGGTCAGGCCATTCCACACCGGCACACCCGCGAACGCCTCCAGTTCCTCGACAATCTCCTGCCCGAATCCCCGATATTGGATCCCATCATACATTCTGCCCAGCACACGGGCCGTGTCCTTGATCGATTCCTTGTGCCCGATCTGGGATCCGCTGCTCGGCCCCAGATACGTAATGTGCCCGCCCTGGTCGAACGTCGCCACCTCGAAGGCACACCGCGTCCGGGTGGAGGTTTTCTCGAAGATCAAGGCGATGTTCCTGCCGGCCAGGCGCGGGCGCTCGCGACCCTCCGCCTTTTCGGCCTTCAGCTTGGCCGCCAAGTCCAGGAGGTACCGGATCTCCTCCGGTGTGAAGTCATCAAGCTTGAGAAAGCTCCGTCGCCCGAGATCCACCGTCATGCACGGCCTCCTACATACGAGTTCTCTGCCGAGTGTGGTGTCGCAGAAGTGTCTCGGCCATGCGAGCACCGATGCATCTAAACCGGGTCCCTCAGAAGTGGGCAGGTCATGCAGTGCCCTCCGCCCCGCCCACGGCCCAACTCAGACCCATCAATCGTGATCACCTCGATACCCGCCTTACGCAATTTGGTGTTCGTATACTCGTTCCTCGAGTACGCCACGACTACACCGGGCTCGACGGCCAGGAGGTTGTTCCCGTCGTCCCACTGCTCACGTTGGGCCTGGAACTCATCACCTCCTGTTCCAATGACCCTCAACTGGTTCACCTGTAGTGCGTCCTTGAGCGCGTCGAGGAAGCTCTTCTCCTGCGTGATCTCCATCTCGCCTTCCGACCGCCCCGAGGGGCGAATGCTGTAGGCTACGATCCGATCCACGACCTGTGGGTAGACGGTCACGGCATCCACGTCCAACATCGTGACCACGGTGTCGAGGTGCATATGGGCCCGGTCTCGGCCGATGTCACACGCGATCACGCGTTCCACGGCGCCCGCCTCGAAGAGCCTTCTTGCAAAGAGATCGACCATCCGTGCGGTGGTACGCTCGCTGATACCCAGCAACACGCAACCGTTGCCGATCGGCATGACGTCGCCCCCCTCCAGGGACGCCCGTCCGAAATCCTCGACTGGGTCCCCACTCCTCTGATCGTTGGAGTGCCAGATCTCGAAATCCGCACCCTTGAACAGGGGATGACTCCTGTAGATGAGGTCCACGTTCACCGTCTCCAACCGTCTCACCGGGAAGTACATCGGATTCAGGGTCACGCCGTTGTAAATCCACGACGACGAATCCCTCGTGAAGAGTGAATTGGGAAGCGGTGGAAGAACGAACGATGTGTCGGGGCCGGCCTGCGCCATCAGCGAGCGGCTGAGATCGAGTCCCTCCATCTCGGTCCATTCGAGTCCGCCGATCAAGTGAGTCGCAAGGTCGTCTGGGCTCATCTCCAGGAGATAGGCCCGAATCTCATCACGCAGGGAGGCCCCCACAGTCCGTTCCGTGACGACGTGCTCCACGATGTCCCGTCGCGCCTCTTCGTCCGAGGTGAGCGTTTCCGAAAGGAGGTCTCTCAGCAGGTAGACTTCGACACCCCGGTCCCGGAGGTGGTCGACGAACACGTCGTGTTGCTCCCGCGCCCTACGCACCCACATCACATCGTCGAAGAGCAGCTCCCGGACGTTCGAAGGCGTGAGCCGTTGAAGGCTCAGGTCCGGTCGGTGGACCAACACCTTTCTCAGCCGCCCGACCTCCGAGCCCACGTAGAAGGCCGGGGGTTTGTGGGTGTTGGCCGGTGTCGACGTCTCGGAGCCGGTCATCGTACTGGGGGGCGCCCTCTGTCCGGTGATGGCGTGCAGGCGACGGCGCGGGGAGCCGCGCCTCATTCGAACAGAAACCCGAATCGGGTGGGCGAGCAATAGTCGGGCCGGAGGACCTCGGCGGTTATGCCCTCCGCTTGCTTGTCACTCCGGGAGAATCACGCAGACCTCGTGTGGTGTCCCAGAAGCTCGCTCGCATGGCCGAGACACGGTGAGCGGGCTCTCAGCAGGCCGCCGATCCTTTCAGCGCGCCACCGAACCGTTCATCGAGCCGGAGGTGCTGCGCTCATCCACCGCCTGTAGTTCCTCTTTGATCACCGCCACCAACTTGCCGAACTGGGCGGGTTTCTGGAGGTATCGGCTGACACCGAGCTCCTTCGCCAGCTGGGCGTGGTCCGGATCCTCCGAGGCTGAGAACATGACAACGGGAATGTTCTTGAGCGTCCCGTGTTTTGCAATCCATCTGAGGAGATCGAAGCCACTCCCATCCGGTAACCACATATCCATCACGATCAAGTCGGGGACCGGGTTGTTGGGGCCGTCATCCTCGTATTCGGGCCACTCCCCACGGAGATAGCTTCGAGCACCCTCGCAAAGGAGAGCTACCCGAATGCGGGCTCCCCTGAGGCCCCGGGAGATCACCGCCTCGATCAACCCGACGTGATCAGGATCGTCCTCGACAACGAGGACGGTCGTATCTGTGAAAATCTTTTTCATCCCGGCATACATTGGGGGAAACCCGGTAACCTTCCCGGAGAGCAAATGCACGTCGTGCGCAGCGCAAGTGGGTATTCAAACATACAAGTCGGGGCGGTGGGAGACCTAGCCCTTTTTTCCTGGAGAAGGGACCCCCGCGAATGTTTGGGTTTGGGGGGTACTACGACCCTTCAGCGCTGATGGACGTGAGGAGTCCACTGGCCCAAGTGATTTCGTCCTCGTTGATCGTGTGCCCCATACCCGGGTAGATCCGCTCCTCGACCTTGCCTCCCAGACCATCCATGACGTGCGCGGATTCATGAACACGGCCCACTGGGATGTGCGCGTCGACGTTGCTGCAGCCCAGGAAGACCGGCGTACCCTCCAAGGAGCCAGGGTAGTCACGCGGCGTGCCGTCGGGCCCAATAAGACCGCCTGAAAACGCTACCACACCTCCGTATCGGCGGGTATTTCGGGCTGCGAATTCGAGAGCCAGGCACGCTCCCTGAGAGAAGCCCATGAGCACGACTCTTTCCTCTGGAATAACCGTGCCGACGGCGGTAACCGCTGCTTCGACCCGGTCCAGAGCCGAAGAGAGCCAGGGTTCATTCAGCTCGACCTCGCTCGAAAAACTGTATGGGTACCATGAAAAGCTGACCGCCTGTGGCGCGAGAAAGGCCGTGTGTGGCGCTTCAAGCTCCGCCGCCAGGGGAAGAATACCCCGCGAGCTGTCGCCTCGGCCGTGGATCAGAACGACTGCGCTCTCGGCCACCTCAAGCGCCGGACCGAACCAAACCTCCTCACTTCCCCGGTGAGGATCGCCCGTCATGAACGTTCGTCGGGAAGGATGAGCCTTGGAAGCCGGGCCTCGAGTTCTTCCCGTCGGGCTTCGAACCATGGAGGTAGCTGGAGTTTTCGTCCGAGCTCCTCGGTGGATTCGTCGATTCCGAACCCGGGGGTATCTGTGGCGATTTCGAAGAGGACGCCACCCGGCTCCCGGAAATAGATGGACCGAAAGTAGCACCGGTCCTGGACCGTCGTCACGGGAATACCTGCGCCGGCGATCATCTCTCTCCAGGACTCCTGCTCATCGTCGTCCCGGGCACGGAAGGCCACATGGTGGACACTCCCTCGTCCCAATCGCGCCATGGCCCCCGACCCGGCGGAGCGAAGGTCCACGATCGAGCCGACATCCTGCTCATTACCCTTGAAGCGGAGGCGTCCGCCATACTCGCCGACGTGCTCGAAGCCCATGACGTCAGTGAGGAGCCTTGCCGTCGGGTCCGGGTCGGCGATATCGAGAAGCACGCCATGAAAGGCGCGTATGGCAGACTCCGCGGGAACGTCAGGATGGATGGGCGGGCCGGACGGCGTCTCCCGTGTGGCGGGCCCGGCCACGAGTTCGAGGATCAACCCATCGGGATCCTCGCAGCGCAGTGACTCCTCGTCGAACCGAGTCTCCACCTCCCCGGGGGACGCTCCTCCGGCCCTGAGGCGGTCGGCCCAGAACTCGAGCGACCCGGAGGGAACCGAGAAGCTGGTCACCTCGGTGACGCCCGATCCGGACCCACCGCGTGGTGCATCCTCCCAAGGGAAGAATGTCATGGCGGTACCGGGCGTGCCCGCTTGGTCGCCGTAGTAGAGGTGGTGGGTCCCCGGATCGTCGAAATTGACGGTCTGCTTGACCGTACGGAGCCCGAGGAGGTCCGCGTAGAAATCCACATTTCGCTGCGCCCGGCCCGAAATGGCGGTGACGTGATGGATGCCGGGAACGTGGGGCATATCCGTTCTCTCTACCTCGAAAGGAGCACCTCCGCCTGCGGGATCGCGCGTGACTTCGTCACAGTAACAGTAATCCATTCGGGGTCGCAACACGGATGTGTACCTCTCACATCACGGGCTGTGTTCATCCGGTGATGATCCGGGCCGCATGAAACAAACGATGTGCACCGTTCGTAAAAACTGATACCAAGGTCGGGCGCCCCCTGAGCCTGTTCGATCTGGCCGAGGGATGGAACGTGCGTGTCACCAGGGCTGTCAGAATTTTCGAGGGAAAGACGATATGAGGAAATCTCTCACTCCTGTAGCGTTTACCGGAATCGCCGCTGTCATCCTGTGGATGATTCTTCAGATTCTCATGGCCCCCGTCATCGCCTGGATCCTTGGAATTCTAGCATTAGGGCTCAAGATCGGGCTCGTGTTGGCGGTGGCCTGCGTAGCGATCTATGGCATACGACGGGTGATGCGGGCTCGCGCCCAGAGTGAGGCGGAGGCCTAAGAGCTCTTTCCACCGGAGCCTTTCCTTCCCCCGGGGTCTTTCCCTGGTACGCTCGAGCTCGCTATATCCCAATCCTAACGCAGCGCTCTTCGGCACTCGATCGGTACCCGCTCCCGGGACTCACCTTTCGGGAAACCCAGGAGATTAAGATGGTCCGGACAACCGCAATAATATTCATCGCCGGAGGGCTTCTTCTGTCCGTCGTAACGCCCGTTCTAGGCCAGGCGCCGGTCCTTCGCTCGGCACACCACGATTATCGGGTCGTTGAGGTAGCCGACGGCCTGATCACCCCTTGGTCTATGGCGTTCCTGCCCGGGGGTGACATGCTGATTACGGAGCGGCCCGGGCGGCTCCGTGTGGTCCGAAACGGTGTCCTGCGCATGGCGCCCGTCGAGGGAGTCCCGGAGGTTCTGGCACGGGGTCAGGGTGGACTTTTCGACGTGGTCCTTCATCCGGACTTCGAGTCGAATCGACTGGTTTACCTGAGTTATGCCAAGCCGATCGGCGACGGCACAGCAGCGACCACGGCGGTTGCGCGCGGACGTTTTGAGAATGACCGGCTCAGGGATGTCGAAGACATCTTCATAGCGGAGACTCAGGGTAGACCTGGCCACTATGGCGGGCGGCTCGCGTTCGATGCCGATGGGTACCTCTTCGTGACAGTGGGAGAACGTCAGGTGCCCTCCAGGGGAGACCTGGAGGCCCACCCCGCACAGGATGTCTCGAACCACCATGGCACCGTCAATCGTCTCCATGACGACGGTAGCGTGCCGACGGACAATCCCTTTGTCGGTCAAAAGGATGTACGTCCCGAAATCTGGAGCTACGGGCACCGGAACCAACAGGGCTTGGCCATTCACCCGGAGACGGGGGACATCTGGATCACCGAGCACGGACCTCAGGGTGGGGACGAGCTCAACCGCATTCTTCCGACCCTGAACTACGGTTGGCCCGTGATCGGGTACGGCGTGAACTACCGGAGCGGCCTCGCGATCCACGAAGGGACGTTGCGGGAGGGGATTGAATCCCCGACACATTTCTGGGTGCCGTCGATCGCGACCTCAGGCCTGATGATCTATACCGGAGACCTCTTTCCCGCATGGAAGGAAAACATTTTCGCTGGAGGCCTGGCTGGACAGCAGATCGCGCGCCTCACGATGGACGGGCAGCGTGTGGTCCAGGAGGAGACGTTACTCCAGGGCTTAGGCCGGGTGCGTGACATCCGCCAGAGCCCGGATGGATATGTCTACGTGGCCCTCGAAAGCCGCGATGGTACGCCGACCTCCGTGGTCCGGTTCGAGCCGGCGGGAGCGAGGTAGCTAAGGCGTAGCGACTCCCTCGTAGCGACTCCCTTATCTGAGCTTTTCGATGATCAACGTGGGCGATGGGACGTCTGTTCGACAGGCGATCGCCACCGCACCGACGTGGTCACCCGTTACGTCGCGGCCGTCGATGAGCACCGTCGGACATCCGTGCTGACGTAGGTGCTCCGGGGTCGAATCGGCGAATAGGTCCCACTCCGTCCACATTGCGTCGCTACCTTCCCACTGGAGCGCCGAACGGATATTCTCGCGAGCATCGTTCGCCTTCGGGCACCCGTCAAAGAAGATAAGCTCGATCGTTTTCACACCGGTCACGATGACATCCTCTCACAAGCCCAACCTGTTGCCCCCATACGGAGTTCCTCGCTCGAGGTGCTAGTTCAGTTCCGCGCTTGCCGGATCGCCTGGTCGCGGTATTCGGCGCTCGCGTAGATCGCGACCTCGACACGCCGGTTGGCCTCCTGACCCGCTGTGGTTTCGTTCGAAGCCACGGGTTCCATCTCGCCGAGGCCCTGGAGGCGGATCTGTGCGCCGGGGATCCCCTGGGTTGCCAGAAAGTCCGAGGCCGCCGAGGCCCGCCGTTCCGAGAGCCTCTGGTTGTACGCTTCAGCCCCGGAATCGTCGGTGTGCCCGGCCACGAGCAACTCGTAATCGTCGGAGTCCTCGGCTAGTACACGAGCCAGGTCACTGAGGTTGTTACGCGCCGCTGCCTGCAGGATAGACGAGTCGAAGCCGAAGAGGATGCCGGAGTCGAAAGTCACCAGAATCCCTTCGCCTACGCGCTCGATCGTGGCATCGTCGAGCTCCCTCTCCAGCGTCTCCGCCCGATCGTTCATGCGGCTCCCGATGATCGCTCCGGCAGCACCCCCCACTGCGGCGCCGATGATCGCGCCCTTGGCGGTCGAGCCCGCCGCGTTACCGACGACCGCGCCCAGCGCGCCTCCAGCGCCCGCCCCGATCAGGGCTCCACGTTGTGTATTGTTCAGACTGGAGCATCCGACGCTTCCAAGGGACAGCAGGGTCACCAAGGTAAGAGTGGGCAAAGGTGTCTTCATCGTCTGACCTCTTCTGGGCTGATTGTATGTTCAATAGGCCGGGGACACGCATCGTCCCGATGGGTCGAATATACCGTCGTCTTGGAGCCACATGGGCGTTTTTTTTGCGACGGCAAAGCTTGGCCCGCCGGCGGTACACCCGGAACTGGTTTCTGGCGTGAGTCGTTATCGCCAAGTAACGTAGAGAGTTCCACTACTTTTGGATTATTCGTCCGGAATCCGCGACGAGAAACACTGACACAGGAGCCCTATACGGGCGTCTCGTGAGGTCCATGACTTACAAGTTGCGACATGTAGTCGTGTTCCTTTTCGCCCTTGTTTTGGGGGCGGTAGCGATGTACGTCGAAATGAACCCTTTGCTCAGGGTATCAGTCGCTGCGTTCCTCCTGATTCCGATCATCTATGCGGCGGAGGGGTTGGGGATCTCCAAACTGCTGGGCGCCCTGCCGGACCCCTCGGTTCGCCATCGACGATTCGGCGACCTCCGGTCCGAGGTCATACAGCTTCTCGATTTGGTTCGGCGGCTCAACTGGCTGAACTTCGATTTGGAGCGAGGCGACCGCAACGAGGACGATGTGAAGGCGGAAATCGCTTCTGCAGAACGACGGCTCGACGAGATTTTTGCCGAGATCCGGAATGCGGCCGGGCGCTCTTCGACGGGCATCGAGGTTGTTGAGGAGCGGGAGGGTTTCTCCCATCACGAAAGTGCTCAAGAGCAGCCGTGAACCTCAAGACGATCCGACTCGGTCTCAAACCACGTTCGGTCGGTAGGGCAGTACCTCGGGTTTCCAACGCGGGGTCGCTCGGTCGGCCGCGACCATAGACCTCGATTTCCTTCTTGCCTACCTTGCCCTTGCCGGGCCCGGGTGGCCTGGCCCCACCTACACGGGACACGGAATGTCGGAGCTGCTCGAAGACATCAAAGGCGTCTTGCTCGATTTGGACGGCACGATCTTCGTCGGTGACCGGCTCGTCCCTGGAGCGGCTGACGCTGTGGGTGCATTGCGGCGTGGCGGCCTGCCCCTGAGGTTCGGCACCAACACGACCCGGATGTCGCGAACAGCCCTTGTGAGTCGCCTGCAAGAAATGGGGCTCGAGCTGGAGCCTGAGGAGGTCTTCACGGCGCCTCTCTCCGCCGCGGCTTGGCTCGAAAAGAAGGGCCTCTGGAACTTGTCGCTATGCGTCGCCGAGGCCGCCCAGGCCGACTTTGGGCATTTCAAAGTTAACGAGACGTCTCCGCAGGCCGTCGTCGTAGGAGATCTCGGCGAGGCTTGGGACTTCACTCGGCTCAACGACGCGTTCCGTCACATCATGGAGGGTGCGGAGTTCGTGGCCTTGCAGCGGAACCCTTACTGGGACACGGGCGAAGGATTGGCGTTGGACGCGGGCACGTTCGTCGCGGCCCTCGAGTACGCGACGGGGCGGGAGGCCACGCTGGCAGGCAAGCCCAGCTCGATGTTTTTTCAGGGCGCCGCGGAGTCGATGGGAGTGGAACCGTTCAACTTGGCGGTGGTGGGAGACGATCCGGGGACGGACGTGGCGGGAGCACACGCCTGTGACGCTGCGGCGATCCTAGTCAAGACCGGCCGCTTCCACGAGGGGGCACTCACTCCTAGTATGCCACGACCCGATCTCATCCTGGATTCGGTGGCGACACTTCCCGCAGCGCTCGGAGTCGGGTTCTGATGGGTCGCACCGAGGGATCGCCGGAGGAACTCGCGGGAGGGCAGAAGCGGGCAGGGCCGTTCTACAACAATTTGATCTCCGACCATCGGATCTTCAGCGATCCGGTCTCCGAGGGACAGGACCCGGGGGAACAAGTCTCGGGGAAGGAGACCCCGGAGGAAAAGACCCGGGAGGAACGGACTTCAGAGAAGTGGCGCAAGGTTCTAGGGCCGTATGGCGGAGCGGACCTCCGGCGTAGCCTCACCCAAATCCTCACCTCTGCGGCTCCCTTTTTCGTCCTTTGGTACGCAGCCTACCGTGCCCTTTCGGTTGGCTATTGGCTCACCCTGATCCTTGCCGTGCCGACCGCCGGCTTCGTAATGCGCCTCTTCCTGATCCAGCACGACTGCGGGCACGGATCGTTTTTTAAGTCTCAAAAGGCTGCGGACCTCGTTGGATTCTGGCTCGGCGTGGTGACACTTACGCCCTACCGGTATTGGCGCAAGACGCACGCCTATCACCATGCTCACTCCGGAGATCTGGGTTTCCGGGGCCTCGGTGACGTCGACACGATCACCCTATCGGAATACCGCGAGAAGCCTTTTCTCGGGCGCCTCCGTTATCGCCTCTACCGACATCCGTTCGTGCTTCTGGGCTTGGGAGGATTTTTCGTGTTCGCTCTCAAGCACCGCTTTCCTTGGGATATCCCGAGGCGATGGAAACGAGAGTGGGCGAGTGTCTGGAAGACCAATGTGGTGCTTGTGGCGATCCTGGTGCTGTTGGGCTTCACGATCGGCCTCAAAGCAGCCTTGATGGTTCACCTGCCTGTGCTCACGGTTACGGCAACGGTCGGCGTGTGGCTCTTCTACGTACAACACCAGTTCGAAGATACGTATTGGAACGAGCACGCCGACTGGTCGTACTTCGACGCGGGTCTCCAGGGTAGTTCCTATCTCGTGCTCCCCAAGCCTCTCCAGTGGGTCACCGCCAGCATCGGCATCCATCACATCCATCACCTGAGCGCTCGGATTCCGAACTACCGGCTCCAAGAGTGCCTGGATGAGAACCCTCAGCTCCAGCACGTGGCGAGGATCTCTATCTGGGACGGAATTAAAACCCTGAGGCTTGCCCTCTGGGACGAGGACTCCAGACGCCTCGTCAGCTTTCGGGAGGCGCGGCACCTGGACCGACTTTAGCGCGCTACCGTTCATCCATGTCGATCAAATCAGCCATCAAGTCCATTGTCACGCTGGGCAAGGGGGTGACCCAGGGCTTGCCCGAGGCGACGGCCGACCGCGACCCTATAGAACTGTTCGGTGTTTGGTTCGAACAGGCGAAAGAATCGGGGATCCTCCTACCGGAGTCTGCTTCCCTCGCCACGGCCAATCGGGATGGCGTTCCTTCGTCTCGGATGGTCCTTCTCAAGAGCTTTGCCGTGGACGGATTCGTCTTCTTCACGAACTACGGGAGCCGCAAGGCCATCGAGATGGACGAGAATCCGAAGGCCTCGCTCCTACTGCACTGGGTGGTGCTCCAACGGCAGGTCCGGGTGGAGGGATCGGTCGAGCGCGTCAGCGCCGAGGCGTCTGCCGCGTACTTTCGCACACGGGACCGGGGAAGCCAGATCGGGGCGTGGGCGTCCCGGCAGAGTGAAGAACTAGAGGGTCGTACGGTTCTGCAGACGCGGGCCGAAGAGATTGAGCAGCGTTTCAAGGGCGAGGACGTTCCTTCCCCTCCGTTTTGGGGAGGATACCGCCTCATCCCCGAGCGGATCGAATTCTGGCAAGGACGCTTGAACCGGCTGCACGATCGGCTGGAGTACACCCGGGCAGATGGGGGCTGGACCGCGCGGCGCCTCTATCCCTAAGGCCGGCCCTGAGGCGGGGTCACCCACGCCTCGATTCGCTGAACGAAGGAGTCCGACTCCTCCTCGAATAATCGAGCGCTCAGCTCCACCGCTTCCGATCCGAGCGCCCGCTTCCGTCCCTCGACATGGGCAGTCAGCGCCGCCCGCTCCGGCTGGCACAGAACGTCCGCGGAAGCCGTGTAACGTGAGAGCACGGCGAGGTCGTTTCTATCACCGAGAAGATCGGTGAGATGGTGGAGATCCCTCACCAACCGGCCGAGTTTCGGTTGGCCGGTGTCCAGGAATTCGAGCTGATAGCGTAGATCCTTGACCCGCTTTCGCAGCTTGTGAGATTGTTCGTCTACCGGTCCTTCACCGGCCGCTGGACCGGATTGCGCCCGTACCGCCGCGTATGAAGCACCGAGCCCGAGCCGCAGCAGCTCCATGCCGCCCGACGCCATTTCTTCCGTGCCGCCCGACCCGGTTTCTTCCATGCCGCCCGACCCGGTCCGTTCCGGGCCGGCCATGGCCTCAGGTGCTCGGGTGTCCCGGACCTCCGCGCTTGCGGACCTCAACAGTTCGCCGGCCCTGTGGAGTGGCCCATCGGCCGAGCCCGACTCGGCGAAGAGCCGCCGCCTCTCCTCCTCCAGAGCCTCAAGCAGGTGTCGAGGGACCAGGTTCGACCCAGGGGACGGAGAGCCGTCGCAGATGTCTTCGGCGGTCAGGACCAGCATATCGGCGTCCCGGAGAACGGCGAGGACCCGATTCGCATCGCGTAACGTGGAGTCGGTGGGCGAATTCCTTGGCCACGGGTCGGCCAGCCTTAGGAGTGCTCGCGCGCGTTTGATCGCCCGGCGCGCCTCGTGCACCGTAGAGGCCAAGTCCTTCCTCACCTCCAAGGCATCACGCGCACGCGCGAGTTGGGCCGAGATCACACGCGAAAGCTCGCTGCGGGCCTTCCCGCTACTCGCGGCGCTCCACTTCATATCCACGGGATGCTGGTAATGGTGGCCTCCGGGCATCGTCACATGTCGTATATATTACGCTCGACTCCCGCGGTCTGGGGGGGGCGACAGGGGAGAAGGTAATGCCAAAAGTATTGTGGGTGGGGATGGCGCTCGGCGCTTTCGGCCTCGGAGGTGCGCGCTTCCTGTGGGTTTCTCTCCCGGAGGCAACCCACTTTCATGCCAACTGGGCCATTTACATCGATGGCGAGCGCTTGGATCTCTCGGACCAGCGGTACATGGAAGAGGTGTCGAGTTGTTATACGGTCGATGGCGAGATGACGCCCCAAGCGCGCATTCACATGCACGAGGGCAACCACGACGTCGTCCACATTCACCATCTCGGAACGACCTGGGGGCATCTCGCCGGCAACCTCGGGATCGGACTCGGAGAGGGGTACCTGATCCTGAATGACGGCACCCGGATTTTCGATGGGGAAGAAGGCCGTTTTGCGTACATCCTGAACGGCCGAGCGCTCACGTCGGCACACAATCAACTGGTCGCGTCCGAGGACCGCCTCCTCATCAGTTACGGTCCCGAGTCACCGGATGAATTGGGGACGCAAAGGTTCGGTGAGGTCGCGACGACCGCCAGTGAGTACAACACGCGCGAAGACCCTGCTACCTGCTCGGGCTCGGGTGAGGCGCTCGGCGTGTGGGGTCGGCTCAAGTTGGCGTTTTGGGGGTGATGAAGGCTGTTGAAGGAGTACAGCGGGTCGCGCACATGGCGCTTGTGCGCGTTCAGACAAGGAACGACGACGAGGCGTAGCAACGCTACGGCGAGGAGGAGAGACGCAGGATCAACCGCACAACCGCCATGTGCCCACGAACATGAATGGAATGACCTTACAAGTTGAAGGGTTGCGGTGGCACGACCCCATCTCCGTTGTTGGAGCTCCTAGCCGTAGCGAATGCTATGGCGTCGTCGCTCCGCCTAGGAGCTAGGGCCGTGGCATCCGCAACGCGGCCCACTGTACTCCTTCAACAGCCTTCTACTCCAGGGGCTGCTGATCCTTCGGGCTACTCCCCTGGCCTGAAAGACTCGGGCTGGACATGAAGTAACGGTGCGCTCCGAATGGATCATCGCCCGCTTCGTCGCGCAGGTAGGTCCGATCCGGCTCGAGGTACCAGCTTTGTAGGTTATCCCGGAGGGTCGCTACCATGATCTCGTGCAGGACTTGTCGGTGAACGGTCGGATTCTCGATGGGAACCAGGAGTTCGATCCTGCGATCGAGGTTGCGGGGCATCCAATCGGCGGACGAGAGGTAGACCTTCGCCTCGGGTGACGGCAGCGGATGCCCCCCGCCGAAGCAAACGATGCGACTGTGCTCCAAGAACCGTCCCACCACGCTCTTGACCTTGATGTTTTCAGACAACCCCGGGATACCCGGCCTGAGGCAGCAGATCCCCCTCACAACCAGACGGATCTGGACTCCCGCCCCGGAAGCCCTGTACAGCGCGTCGATGAGTTTGCCGTCCACGATCGCGTTGAGTTTGGCCCAGATGGTCGCCGGCCGGCCGGACTGAGCATGCTCGATTTCGTCGTCGATGAGTCGGATCAGCGTATCCCGCAGCAGGAATGGTGCAACCACCAACTTGTCCAACTGGTCGGGGTGTCCGTACCCGGTTGTGTAGTTGAAGACACGGGCGGCGTCTCGGCACAGCTCCGGATTACAGGTGAAGTAAGAAAGGTCAGTGTACACCCGCGCGTTGTCGGGGTGATAATTACCGGTACCGAAGTGTGCGTAGGAGCGTAACGTCCCCCCCTCGCGCCGAACGACCAAGGACATCTTGGCGTGCGTCTTGAGGTCGATCACACCGTACACGATGTGAACCCCCGCTGCCTCCATCTTGCGCGCCTGTCGAATATTCGCCTCCTCGTCGAAACGCGCCTTCAGTTCGATCAACGCTGTCACGTTTTTCCCGGACTCGGCCGCTTCGATCAAGTCTCCGACGATCGGTGAGTCGTCATTCGTTCGATACAGCGTCTGTTTGATGGCCACGACATCCGGATCACGCGCCGCTTGGCGTATAAACTGGACGACCACATCGAAGCTCTCGTACGGATGATGAACCAGCAGATCCTTCGCTCGGATGGCCGCGAAGTGGTCACCGTCGAGATCGCGGATGCGCTCTGGAAACCGCGGCGTGAAGGGTTCGAAAAGAAGGTCCGGGCGTTCCGATACGATTAACTCACTCAGGTCGCCGATCCCCACCAGGCCACTCGCCTGGAAGACGTTCCCCTCTTGGATGTCGAACTCCTTGATGATGGAGTCCCTCATCTCTTTGGACATAAACGACGATACGCGGAGGGAAATCGCCGACCCCCTTTTCCGGCGTTTGACGAGGGACTCAAATTCGAGAAGCAGATCCTCCGCCTTCTCTTCGATTTCCACATCCGAGTCGCGGAGAATCCTGAAATGTTCGGCCTCCTCGACCTCGAAACCGGGGAACAGCGAATCGAGGTGCCGACAGATCACGTCTTCGACCGTCACGAAGGTGGGCTTTTTCGGCCTCCCAGGCAGGCGGATGAAGCGTGGCATTTGGCTCGGCAAAGGCAGAAGGGCCGACATCAAGACGCCGTCGGCACGCCGCAGTGAAAGGGCGAGGCTTGTTCCGCCGTTGGGTATGAACGGAAACGGGTGCGCCGGGTCCGCCGCCAGCGGCGTTAGCACCGGAAAGATCTCGTGCGTGAAGTGATCGTCGAGCCAGAGCTGCGCCTTCTCGTCGAGATCCGACGGATGGAGCACGGCGATGCCATGGTCGGCCAACTCTTCCTTCAGGAACTGCCAGGTCTCCTGTTGCCGAACCATGAGCTCCATAGCACCGTTGTTGACCTGACGGAACTGCCGGCTCGGCCTCCGGCCATCCTGGCTGAGCGACGTTACACCGGCTCTGAGTTGGGCTCGCAGGCCGGCCACCCGGACCATGAAGAATTCGTCCAGGTTGGTCCCGGAGATGGAGAGGAACCGAAGGCGCTCGAGGACCGGGTGCCGCTCGTTCATCGCCTCTTCGAGCACCCGTTCGTTGAACGCCAGCCAGGATAGCTCCCGGTTGATGAACCGCTTCCGCGACCGTGGCGCGATCGCGGTGAGATCTTTCTCGGCTGCCTTCGCCACTATCAGCTCCCTGCGTCCGAGGGGATGTCGCTCCGGAGGAGGACACTTGTATACTACCGCAATAGCCGTCAAATGTTTAGGAATCGTTAATGGGGTAATGAACATGAAGACAATTTTCCTCCTTCGCCATGCTAAATCGTCCTGGGAAGACGATTCACTCCCCGACCATGACCGCCCGCTCAGCAAAAGAGGCCGAGCCGCCGCTCCCCGGATCGGAGCGTATATGCGGGGGGCGGGTTATCTGCCTGATCTGGTGCTTTGCTCCACGGCCACTAGGACGAGGCGGACGTTGGACGCCGTGCTTTCCGAATTGGGGGTGGAGCCAGCCATCGAGTTCCAGGAGGAACTCTACTTGGCGGCTCCGAGCGAGATGCTCGATCTCGTCAGGTCGGTGCCCGATACGGTAGAGGTGATACTCATGGTGGGCCACAACCCAGGGACGGGTATGCTGGCCTCAGCTCTCTCTGGCGACGGCCTACCGGAGAAAATTTTCCTGGTGAGGGCCAAGTTCCCCACTACGGGACTGGCAATTATCGAGCTGAGTGTCGATCGTTGGAAAGACGTTATAGACGGATGCGGAACCCTGAAAGAGTTCATACGGCCGCGGGACCTGCCTTGATCCTGCATCTCCGCCCGTTGACCTACGAAGTGACGCGCGTTGGAGGTGTACCATGTACAAGACAATATCGATGGCCGCTTTGGCGGCCCTGACCGTTCTTTCTATCGGTTGCTCCCTCGGTGGCGACGCCAGCGCTACCAACGCGGCCGACACGCTGACACGGCGGCAGAAAAACGAGATCATCAGAACGCTTCCGGTTCCGGGAGCCCGCGGGGTAGGCCGTGCTCTGGACGCCACCGATCAGCTCGCAGACCGCGCCCAGCGTCACGATTCCCTTGCTTCTGCGGTGGGACGGTAGAGAGGAAGGAGAGAAGTGCCCTTTCGGGCACTACAACGGCATTCGTCTCAGTGGCTCAACGCCCAGACGTAAGCCGCCACTGACCGGACTTGAGCTTCCGTGATGGCCGCGCCACCCTTCGGCGGCATGATGGCCCCCAACGGGTTGGTGGCTTCGGCAGCCGAGACTCCTTCCAAGATCTGAGCAACGAGCTGCTCGTACTCGCCGTCGCCGATGAGCCACTCACCGTCGGTGAGGTCCGGTCCGATGGCCCCGGTGGCGTCGGGCCCATGGCACGCCGCACAGATGCCGACGCCCGCGTAGATCTGCATGCCCTCTTGGACCATCACATCGGTAGCACCCTCGGGCGCGGTCAACAGGCGTGTAGCCGTCTCGAGCGGCGCACCATCGGCGCCGGCGGCTGGTCGAGATGCGGCGGCCCCAAGGTCGTTCACTGCGTCGTCGTTTTCCGTGGGCGCGCGGCCGGAGCACCCCACCACCACGGAAATCGCGACAAAAGCCAGAACGAGCCTTGCAAACGTGAAGGTAATACGATTCATATCCATGCCTTGCAGTAGTATGGGGCGTCTCGGGTCACGCCGAGACCATTTCGGCCGGCCACCACGATCACTTTCCGCCAAGAAACTAAAGGCACGGGGGCCCAAGCCCAAGACCCGCCCGGTTTCCCGAACTCCGATGTCCCAAGTTGGTGACACACACTGTCCCCGCACGGTGCCGGAGGCCAGTCGATTGGCGGAGAATTCGGCCGAAAACGTCCCTCCTGAATCCGGCATGTCTCTTGCGTTAATCGTAGCAGTGGCTAGTGTCGGACCTGGGACGAAACTGGGAGGACCTCTTGATCGGTCACCGGAGTCGAGTTCGAGCGACGTTTTTCTTACTCACCGCCACCTTACCCCTTCTCCCTTCTGGGACCTCCGCTCAGGGCAGTGGCCAGGGCTTCCTCTTCGAGCAACCGACGTTGCGAGTGGGTGTCCACGCCGGATACTTGCTTGCCCACGCCAACGGCGCCGTGTTGAACCATGCACGTGATCAGTTGACCTTGGATGGGCGCGACTTCGATGCTTCTTCCTGGGGAGTCGAGTTCGCCATCCGAGGCAGTGAGCGCTTCGACCTTGCATGGGATTTCAGGTTCTCGAGGAGCGACGTCCGATCTGAAATGAGAGACTGGGTGGATCTCGATAATCTCCCGATTGAGCAAACGACGACGTTCACAAGGATTCCGGTGACGGTCAGCACGAAGTTCTATCTCCGCGATCGAGGTCGGGCCATCAGCCAGTTCGCCTGGATCCCAGCGAAGTGGGCGCCATTTGTCGGCGCGGGTGCCGGACTCGTCTGGTACCGTTTCGAACAAACCGGGGACTTCGTCGATATTAACACACTCGACATCCTCAACTTCACCATCGAATCGAATGGTGGGGCGCCCACCGGCCATGTCTTCGCAGGAGTTGACATATCGATCAGCCCGCGGTTCCTGTGGACGTTGGAGGGAAGGTACGCTCTTGGTCGCGCCAGGACGGACTCCTCGTTTGATTTCGACAACATCGAATTGAGTGGCTTCCAGGCCACGATAGGCTTAGCGGTTCGGTTCTAACCGGGAGAGGACATGATGGTAAGCACGGTGAACGACTGTCAGCGGAGGGGCACCCTCGGCATTCTCGTTGGTGTATGGTTGCTCCTGGTGGTTCCCATGGCGGCGGCGCAGGAGGTAGACAGCCGATGGGCACCCTGGATCGGTTGCTGGCGAGGGGTAGACGAAACGGCGCCGGCTACGGCGCCGACCGAGGCACCTCTCCTGTGCGTGGTCCCTCTCGCCGATGAGGCGGCCATCGAGATGCTCACCGTGGTCGACGGTCAGGTCGTGTCTCGAGAGTCGATCTTTGCCGACGGGCAACAGCACGAGGTGAGCAGAGAGGAGTGCGAGGGCTGGGAACGAGCTGAATTCTCAGGTGATTCCCGCCGAATCTACATCCGATCGGAGCTTACTTGTGGTTCCGGGGGCCCTAGAAGTTCGACAGGCGTGGTGTCCATGGTCTCACCGTCCGAATGGCTGGACGTCCGGACCGTGGATGTGGACGGACAGAGTTTACCCTGGGTGCTTCGATACCGGCAGGCGTCGCGTGCCGACTTCCAGGCGGCGGGGCAGGCGGATCTGATTGGAACGCAGGGTTCGGACACGCGGATGGCGCGGATGGCCGCCTCCATTCCGATCGCTCTCGACGACGTGATCGAGGCGGCCGAGAAGGTTTCGGCGGAGACCGTCGAGATCTGGGTCATAGAGCGAGCCGACCCGTTCGCTTTGGACGCGAGCAGGTTGATTAAAATGGCGGATGCCGGTGTTCCCGCGAGCGTGATCGACGTCGTCGTCGCGGTTTCGTACCCCGACAAATTCGTGGTCTACTCGGGATATCCCTTGGGGCCTCCGGGGACGGAAGCCGGAGAGGGACGCGGACGCTCAGGCTACGGCTACGGTGCGGGTCTCAACCCCCTTGAAGACCCGTTCTACGATCCATACGCACGTTATGGCTCCTATTCGCCCTACGGATACGGATCTCGCTACCGATCCGGCTTTGGTTATTACGGACCTTATGGATACGGCTACGGCGGATTCGGCGGATACCGTGGTTATGGGTACGGCTACGGTGGCTACGGATACGGTTATGGTGGGTACGGCGGATACGGCGGGTATGGATACGGTCCGATCATTTTCGTCGGCCGAAGCAGCGGTGAAACAGGTGGGGGCGTCTCCGGCTCTACCAGGGGCCGGGTGGCGAGAGGAGGGGGGTATACGAGCGCAGGGAGCGGGGGTGGGAATACCGGCAGATCTGCTCAGCCACGCTCCTCAGGGTCCTCAAGATCCTCAGGTAGTGCGGCTTCGTCCAGAGGGTCGTCTGGACGGTCGTCCGCGGCGCCCGCTCGCAGGCCTTCCAGCTCTTCGCCACAATCTACCGGCCGGCGAGCCCAGCCCAGGCCGCGTGGTGGTAATTAGGGCGTATTAAGAGGGAATATCCTCACGAATCCCCCACTATTCGGGGCGGAGACGCGGGGCGGTCGATAGGCCGCTCGGCGTCTTCTCTTCACTTCGGGTGTCACCACCCTCCTTCGGTCGCCCCATTGTGTCGATATATCGAATAGTATATCGTGTTATGACGAATACGATATATCGACTGATCTCCTGACCGAACCGCGAAACCGCGAAGCCGTGAGACCGGGGAACGGAGGGAGAAGGGAGGAGCACGAGATGTTTTGCGCGATGGATTACGGATTCGACTTCGAGTCATTCATTTTCGGACCCCGCGGCCGGCGCCGCCGGCGCAACATGAAATGGAAGATCTTCGAGCGAGGGGATCTCAAGTTCGTGATTCTTCGACTGATCTCGAAGCGCCCGATGCACGGGTATGAGGTGATGAAGGCCCTCGAGGAGGAATCCAAAGGTTACTACAGGCCGAGCCCGGGATCCGTATATCCCACGCTTCAGATGCTTGACGATGAAGGATACGTGACCGTCGAGGAGCATGAGGGGAAGAAGATCTATACGATTACGGATGACGGGGTGGCGTATCTCAGTGACAACGAAGATGTCGTGGACGACGTCTTCGACCGCGTCGAGCACTTCACGGACCGTTTCTTCGGCGGCGACATGCGCGCGCTTTCGCGCTCGTTCTCGAAGCTCGCTCAACTCACCTTCGATCAGGCGTTCCAGTGGGGCGCCGAACCCGGGGATCTCGCCCGAATGAATGAAATACTCGAGAAGGCGGTCGACGACATGAGAGCCACCCGAAGGGCGGCGAGGGAGCGCGGCCGGAGCCAGCGAAGCGAACGGGGCTCGAGCAAACGCGAGAGCAGGTCAAGGCGCAGCGATAAGGGGGAAGAGGGGGGGCAGGCGGAGCCGGGGGAGGAAGACTAGGCGCACGTTCAGTCTAGCTTTCTGCCGAGCTTCGATGCCCTCCAGAAAGCCGTTTAAGGAGTGCGATCTTCCAGTTCTTCGAGCGTAGCTGGCCAGTCCTCGCGGAGGAGTCTTGAGAGCGCCCGATCCTTGAGGAGTTTGCCTCCGGTCTGGCAGTTGGGGCAGTAGTTGGTCTCGCGAGCTCCGTACACGATGCGTTGGATGGGCGTGCCGCACCGGGGGCATGGTTGACCGAACTTCCCGTGAGCCATCATCGCTTCGTGGAACGCGGTGATCTTCTTGGGAAATTCATCTCCAAACTCCCTACGAAGCCGCTCCACCCACTCCGTCAGAGAGCGGCGGGTCGACTCGAAGAGTCGCTGGAGCTCCTCCTGGTCGAGTTGTTGGGTCCGCCTCACCGGCGAGAGCCGCGCATCGAGCAGGATCTCGTCGGAGTGGGCGTTACCGATGCCACTGAAGATTCTCGGGTCTGTGAGTGCCCTTTTTAACGTGCGGTTCTCCCTCAAAAGCGCATCCCGGAAGTCGGGGTAGTTCACCTCCAGCGGTTCGACACCACCCGGATCGAGCGCCGCCAGAGCTTCCTCACCGTGGACCACGTGGAGCGATGCCCGCTTGTGAGTGCTTGCCTCCGTAAGCAGGAGGGTTCCGTTGGGAAAATCGAACGCCGCGTGACCCCGCTTCTTCGGAATGGACGTGCCCCTCTCCGTCCAAGCGAAGCGGCCGGTGATCATGAGGTGAATGACCGCGAAAAATTCCCCCTCCAACTTGAAGACGATGCGTTTGCCCACTCGGCGCAGCTCGGTCAGGCGCCGACCTTCCAGCTCCGAGACCCTCGGATCGAAGGTCCTAAGCAGCGACGGTGTACGAATGCGCACGGCCTCGATGACCTGCCCGAGAATACGTTGCTCGAGCGCACGAATGTACGCGGTGATCTCCGGTAGTTCCGGCACGGGCTCTCTACCTGGGCATAAGGACCGGACGCAGCAGTGGCGTGTCGCCCAGGACGGTCACTAAAGTCCATCGTGCACCTCCTGAGCCAGGTTCGGATATAGAACTCGAGCTCCTAGGCGGCAACAATGGGTCCCGCGCTTTCCGTGCCACTTCCCCCTCGCAAGGTTAGTTTGTCTGCTAGCCTGGGATGAACCATCAGGAGATGACGGGATGACGATGACAAGAATGACGAGCAAAATGTTGGTGTTGGGGTGGGCACTGGCATCAACGGCCCTGCTGTTTGCGCCGCCGATCGGCGCGGTGGCACAGGACGTGGCCGGGGACGAGGACGAGGAGGTCCAGGAGGAGAACTCCTTCGAGGACTTCGAGAAGCTCGTGGAGGGCGCGGAGGTCTCGCCCGGCTTTTTCGACCTCTACATGAAGGAAGGCCGTCTCTATCTCGCCGTCCCCGCGGATCGATTGGGGCAGGAGTTCCTGATGGACATGCGGGTGGCGCGGGGTATCGGTGCGCTGGGGCTGTTTGGAGGTACGACGCTGAGTACGTTCGAGATGGATCTGATGGCGCTGGAGAAACATGGGGAGAACGTTCTACTTGTCCAACGACCGCACCGCTTCGGTGCCGCGTCGGACGATCGGGCCGCGGCCGCTGTCGACGTCAGCGTCGGGTCCTCCGTCGTCGAGCGCGCCGACGTCGAGGCGATACGCCCGGACTCCGCTCTCGTACTCGATGTGACGAGTTGGTTCCTCTCCGATCTCTCGGGGGTGGGCCGGTTGACCCGACAGGCCGCAAGGGGGTCCAACGGGCAATCCGGCAGCACGAGCTTGGACCGAAGTCGGAGCTACATCGACGGGGTATCCAGCTTTCCCGAAAACACGAACATAAGGGCCATGTTGACGTTTCGTTCGGGGCAGCCGGGCAGGGTCCCGTCGGTCGCGGATGGGCGATACATCCCGGTTACGATTCACTATACGCTGGCCCAACTTCCCGAGCGGCCGATGAAGCGGCGGATTGCCGATGACCGGGTCGGTAATTTCATGACGGTTCACAAGGACTTCAGCGCGGAGGATTCGACTTTCTTTCGGCGGTATGTGAACCGATGGCGGCTGGAGCCCGCCGAACGCGTCGGAGATCGGTGGCGCCCCGTCGAGCCCATTACGTACTACGTCGATCGTACCGTCCCCGACGAATACAGGGGCTGGTTCAAGGAAGCCGTGGAAAACTGGAATACGGCGTTCGAGGAGGCCGGGTGGGTGGACGCGATTCGTGCACTCGACTTACCGGAGGATGCGGACCCGAATGATATCCGGTACTCCGTACTCCGTTGGAACACGTCCGACGACCCCAACTACACTGCGATGGGCCCGTCCAAGGTCGACCCACGCACAGGCGAGATTCTCGACGCGGATATTTTGTTCGAAGCGAACGGCTTCAGGGGTTTCCGTAACACGTGGCGGAACATTGTGAATCCCGTGACCGCCGCGGAGGCCTTCGAGATGGCGCTCGGCGTGGGAGAGTTCGTGGCTCCCGATCCGAACCTCCCGGGTGTGGAGCTTCCTGGATTCGGGTCGGCGCTGGAGGCCCAGGGTGCACTGGCAGGATTGGTTCTCGCGGCACGGGGTGAGTTGGACCCCGGTGACCCGTTACCGAACGAACTTCTTCGGCAGTACACAATTTGGCTCGTAATGCATGAAGTCGGACACACGCTCGGTCTGCGACACAACTTCCGTTCCTCGGCGAGCACTCCGATGGATCGACTGCACAACACCGAGTTCACCAGAAGAAATGGCGTATACAGTTCGGTGATGGAATATCCGACGGTCAACCTGGCCCCGCCCGGGGAGCGGAACGGCGACTACTATACGTACGATGCGGGGTCGTATGATCGGTGGGCAATTTCGTATGCGTACACCCAGAGCCAAGACGATGCCAACGACATCGCGCGCAAGGTCTCCGACCTCGGGCATATGTATGGCACGGACTCAGACGCCGGCGCGGCGTTGGATCCAACCATCACCAGATATGACCTGGGCGGGGACCCTCTTGAATGGGGTGCAGAGCGTTCCGCACTGATTCGTGACCTACTGCCGAAGATTCCGGGTTACGTACTCCAGGACAACTCCCCGTTCGTCGAGGTCACCAACGCGTACAACCAACTCATGAACGAGTATGCTCGGGCGGTCGCCCCCGCGGTGAAATACATCGGTGGTCAGTATATGAATCGCGATCATGTAGGAGATGGACGTGATCCGTTTGTGAACATACCCAAGGCCAAGCAGTTGGAAGCGCTCGAGTTACTGGTCGATCGTATTTTCGCGGAGGGCGCGCTTGCGCTGTCCCCTGCGGTGCTCCAGAGCTTCGGCGCCAACGGGTTCGAGCACTGGGGCAGCACCCGCACGATCAGCGGTCGGTACGACTATCCCTTCCACGCTCGGACCCTCGAACTTCAGACGTCGGTTCTAGACCAGATTCTCAACGCTTCGCGGCTTGCACGTATTCGGGACGGTGAGACCAAGTTCGGGGCCGGGCAGGTCGCCACGATTCCAGAAATAATAGCCTCTTTGACCACGGCCATTTGGAGCGAATTGGGGCTCGGGACGATCAGCGCCGATCGCAGGGACCTTCAGCGGACCTACTTGGACGCCATGGCGCGCCTGGTTGTGAATCCAAGGAACGGAACACCGGCCGATGCTCGTGCAGTCGCACGCTGGGAACTGGACCAACTCCGCGATCGGATCGATTCGGCTCAGTCGGGAGCTTTGGATACATATACGCAGGCGCACCTCTTCGAGGCGCTGGCGCGCATCGACAAAACGCTCGAGGCAGGGCTGGAAGCCGAAGGTAACTGAATGGGTGAGGGAGGCCGCTCAGCAGCCTCCCTCGCGTTCTCGCCGGGATGCGGGGCCGTCACACCTCCAAGGACAGCTGGATCACGTCCCCTGGCCGTCGAAACGCCGCCGTAGAGAGCTCCTCTGGCGGACCGTCCAGGCCTGCCCGCCTCCTCGCCACGTGAAAGAGCTGCATGACCTGTTTGGCCATGGGTCCCTGGCCCTTCATGCGCGACACGAGTTCCGGATCGTTCAGCCGACCGCCTCGCATCGCCAAGATCCGGCTCACGATCTTCTCCTTGCGGTCAGGAACGTGCCGCTCGAGCCAATCCAGGAACAGATCCTTCACGCCGTAGGGGAGGCGTAGCGGAACGCAACTCGCTTCCGTGGCACCTCTCTCCGCAGCGGCCCTGAGGATCGACGGAATCTCATGGTCGTTGAGCCCGGGGATCAGAGGCGCCAGGAAGACCGCGACCGGCACGCCGGCCCAGGTTAGCTGCTCGATTGCCTCGAGCCTTCGCTCCGGACTCGAGGTGCGCGGCTCCATGGCCCTTTGGAGGGCCGGATCCAGAGTGGTCACGGAGACGGCAACCTTCGCCGCTTGGTGAGAAGCGAGCTCCGTGAGGAGGTCGACGTCTCGCGTCACGAGAAAATTCTTCGTGATCACCATCACGGGGTTCCTGAACTCCGCAAGCACTTCCAGACATCCTCGCGTGATTCTAGCGGTGCGCTCGACAGGCTGGTATGGGTCCGTGACCCCAGAGAGCGCCAACAGTTGGGGTCGCCACCGAGGGGAGGACAGCTCGTTTCGGAGGAGCTCAGGCGCGTTCTGCTTGATGAAGATCTTCGACTCGAAGTCGAGACCGGCGGACAGACCGAGGTACTCGTGGGTCGGACGGGCGTAACAATAGGCACAGCCGTGCTCGCAGCCCCGGTACGGGTTTATGCTCACGTCGAATCCGACGTCGGGACTCGTGTTGCGGGCCACGATTGATCGCGTGGAGTCTTTATAGAACTGGGTTCGCGGGGCAGGGTCCTCTACCACCGTAGCTGGGTCGGGCTCTAGCCTGAGGCGTTCGAAGCGGTTGGATGGATTGGGCGTCACCCCGCGCCCGCGAAGCGTCGGAAGTTCTGTCATAGCGTCGCGTCCTGTTTTCGGTATTTGTTCGGTATATGATACTTGGTGGCACGCGGAGGCGAAAGAGACCATCTTCCGGCGATGAGACCGACCAAGGCCCAGATTTTGGCGCTGAGGCGTAGGGATCCCGTCCTCGGGGCCGCCATCCCACGGCTACCACCCTTCCCGGAAATTCCGGTGAAGAACTTTCGCGGTCCGCACTTTCACGCGCTGGCTCGATCGATCATCTACCAACAGTTGGCCACGCGGGCGGCGGCGACCATCTACGGCCGGGTGCGAAAGCTGAGTTCAGGGCCCCGTTTTCCGACTCCCGAGCAGATGTTGGCGTTCTCCGATGAGCGGCTCCGAGGCGCCGGATTGTCCGGAAATAAGACCAAGGCTCTTCGGGATCTCGCCGCGAAGGTCGTGAGCGGCGAACTGCGTCTCCGGGGCATCGGCCGGCAAGACGACGAAGAGATCATCCGGCGGCTCACCACCGTCTGGGGTATCGGTGAGTGGACAGCCCAGATGTTCCTCATCTTCAAACTCGGACGGCTGGACGTCATGCCCGCCGGTGACCTCGGCGTGCAGGAAGGCCTGCGGGTCCTGGATGGACTCGATGAACGCCCCTCCGCAGCAACGCTGCTCGGTCGGGCCGAGGTTTGGCATCCGCTCTGCAGCGTCGCCGCGTGGTTCCTGTGGAGGCTTACGGACACCCCATGAGGGTCATTCGAAGGCTGGATTTCTCGGTCGTCGGAGGCGTGAGCGCTAGCCTGAAAGCTGTTGATGACACTCGGGCGGCTGAATCACGTAGTACAGGGAGGGAAGGTATGTGATGCCATCCGAACAGGAGAGTCTCGATGGCCAAGAGCAGGAGAGGACGCGCACCGCGGGTCAAGAAACCGTCGCTCAAGCTTCCGCAATGGCCGAGCACGCCGGGTGCGCCCAAGCCACCCAAGACACCGCCGCCACCGCGACCGACCGCCCCAGTGGGGTCGGTGCCGGGCCCTGACTTCAAAAAGGTGATGAAGAAGCTCAGGAAAAAGCGCTAGCGCTTTCTGGGGTTACGAAGAAAGCGGAATCAACCGGGGGTGGCGAGCGAGGCCTTCAATGCCTCGTCGATCAGGAAGAGATCGGTCAGAAGTGCCCGGAAGTGGATCGAAGCGTTCAAGTTGTCGATCAACTGTGAACTGATCGACGACTGGGCCATGACGAGCCTGAGGGCAGCCCGTGTGTTACCGGCATCTCGCTGGAGAACCTGGTCCATGGCGGCCACGGCTTCCGCGTCCTGCCCTTCGGCAGCGTCGCCGATCCCACCTTCGAAGGCGGCGAGGGCCTGGTCGGCCCGGCTCAGATAGTTGGTCAACTCACCACTGATGCCGGTGCCGGATCCAGACACTCCTTGAGCCGCATACGCGAGGAAAAACTCGTAAGTCTCCTCGATCGTGTCGATATGTTCCTTCAACTCGTCGGACGTCACCTCAGTCCAGACCTCCGACCTCTGAAGCCCGCTCATCATCCCCACCGGGCGCGTCACCATCGTCGGTCGCTTCTTCACCACCGCCACCGCCGCCAAATCCGCCTTCGTCCAATCCACCGCCCTCGTCCGCCTCACCAGCAACGGCCGGGGCGCCTACGCCAGCCGGCACAAGCTCTTCCTGAGGCTCAGCGCCGGAGACGGGCCAACGACCCGGATCGAAGGTCTCGACGTACTTTTCTCGACTGATGAACCCGTAGATCATCGACTTCGTGATCCACCACTTGTCCGGCCGTATCGCGAAGTAAATGTGCGTGATGATCATACCGAAGAGTATCACGCCTGAGATACCGTGAATCACGTACACAACACCCCAGGAATTGTCGGTGATATTCAACACATACGGGTTCGCCGCCCCGAGCCACGTGTCGAGGCGGAGCATCATAAAGATGCCTGTGACGATGGCGACCAGACCCGACACAGCCGCACCATGGTGGAACATCTTATGATCGATCGGATACTTCGCGGCCTTGGGTACCTCAGTCCCGTTTCTCCCCACCATATGACTCAACTCGGCCATTCCGGCCTTGATGTCGGCCCCGCTCACCCACATCGCCCAGAAATCTTGCCAGAACGTCGCATGAATGATGTGGTAGACGATCGTCGCCGTCAGGACCAAGCCGGCGATCCAGTGGATGGTGACCCACGCGAACTGGATCCCCATGATCGGGAGAAACGCCGTGACCAGCAGCACGAGCATCGCCGCTGACATGCCCCAGTGGAATACACGTTCCGACATGGCATGCCGAAGAACCTGGGCGGGGAGCCCAGCGACGTTGGACCCTTCACCCGTGCCCGCTGACTCGGCGGGCGCGAGCCATTTCGCCCACACGGCATGGGCGACGGTGAAAGCTAAGCCCGCGATCACTGCAGCCCACATGAGGTCCCAGGAGATTCCAATCAGAACCTCCTGGCCCCATGGGTTTGCCGCACTTCTCCAGAGTTCCACGCTAGGCCCCTGTTCCGCGGACGGCCCGACGGACCAGGTTCTTCATCAGGGGCACTTTGAACTCGTTGTGCCGTAGTGGCTGCGCTCCCTGAACCGCGACCTCACCGGCCTGAATCCCCAACTGGTCGGAAGGAGCCTGGCCACGGACGATCCCTTCGGAGTCTGCAAGGCGCATCGGGTACGGAGCGGCGCCGTTGGCCGCGAGCCGTACCTCTTCGATCACACCACCGTTGATGCGCATCGCCGATGCCACGGTCATGAGTGCGAAGTCCCAGGCTTTCCGGTCTTCGACCTTCTCATAATAGAAGGTGGCTCCTGCCCATGTGGACGGGAGGCGGATGGCCGTCAGTAGTTCACCGGGCTCCAAAATAGTCATGCGCTCGATATCTACGCTGGGCCGCATGAAGAAGTCCTCGGCATCGACGACACGTTCACCTCCGGATCCCTGGATCACGAACTGCGCATCGAGCGCGATGAGCGCCGGCGCCGAATCGGAGGGGCTGACCGCCACACAACGGCTCGAGCCGATAATGCAATGCTCTCGGTTCATCGCCGTGGGCGCCGAGGCGTAGCAGGTGTTCCCGCCGGCCCTATAGCAGGGCCACCCACCGCGGTAGTACCAGCAACGCGTGTCCTGCGACAAATTGCCCGCGATCGTACCCCGATTCCGAATCTGCGGCGTCGCGATCTGGGCTGCAGCGTCCGTGAGAACACTGTAATTCGCCAGCAGCTCGGGGTTCGTGGCAATTTCGGTGAGCGTGGTCATCGCACCGATTTCCACTCCATCGGCCGTGCTACGCACACCTTTGAGCTCATCCACGTTGACGAGGTCGACAACGGCCGTGGGCCGCTTGATCCGTTCCTTCCACCAGTCGAAGCTGTCCATCCCGCCGGCCAGCACCCAACCCTCCTCACCGTATCGAACCAACAGTTCGATCGCATCGTCGGCGCTCGTCGGCTGGAAGAGCTCGAACGCCGGGATCATATCTCTGATGACCGCCATCTTCGCTATCTCCCTTTAGACGTGAAGGTCGAGGGGGCCGTACGCAGGTTCGAGGCCCTCAATTTCTGCAAGCAGGACGTCCGGTGTCAGCGGTGTCCGGCACAAACACGTTCCTTCCAAGGCATCGGCGATCGCCGACGTAAGCGCCGCTGAACCGGCTCCCACACAAGGTTCTCCGATCCCTTTGGCGCCGACCGGAGTCTGTGGGTCCGGGATCTCCACCGCCGCCCACTGCACGTCGATCGGAACGTCTAGCATTCCCGGCGGTCGAGCCGTGTAGAGGCGCTTGGCGAACGATACGCCCCACACCGGGTCGAAGACCCACTTCTGGCTCATCGCGATCCCCATTCCCTGAAAGGAGCCGCCGAAGATCTGGCCCCCGAGACCCCTCGGATGGACCACCACACCGCAGTCTGTGGTCGCCGTGAAGTGTATCACATCGACCTTGCCCGTCTCGACATCCAGCTCCACCTCGGCAAAGCCCACCACCCACGATTGGAGTCCTCCCGTACCGCCGAAGTTGTCCCGCGCCGCCGCCACCAGGCCCTGACCGGCCAACCCGGTAACGGACGCCTTGGTCATGTCATTGAGGTCGTCGTTGAACTCCTCGCCACTGTAACGTCCGCTGAGCGCAATCGCCCGGGTCGCTGCACGGCCGAGTGTCATTCCCTGCGAGGGATTGGAGCGACGATAGACACGTCCGTCGGACGTTTCATAGTCCTCGGGCCGCCCACCGAGATCCCTCGCGGCGATCTCCTGCAGCTTCTGCTTGGCGTCCAACCCGGCCGCGTGGTTCGCCCTCGTGTGGGCATGGGTCGATTGGCTACCGGCCTGGACTGAACTCCAGGGCAAGTGGCGACTCGTGTCGCCCCAGACCACCTCGACATCATCCCATTCGACGCCCAGGACGTCCGCCGCCGCGCGAGCGGTGTCGAAATTCGAATTAGTACCCAGATTTCCGAGGCCCTGATGGATCTGGACCTTGCCGTCGGGCCGGATCACCAAGAGGCCGTCGAACCCGCGGCTTCCCGCCGTGTAGGGGCTGACTCCGACACCGATACCGGTCCTTTTCGTGCCGTTCAGCTGCCCACTGCGGGCGATTCTCTCTTCCCATTCGAACAGCTCGCGCCCCAAATCGATCGCTTCCCGAACGTTGACACTGGTGAGTGTTCTCCCATTCGGTCCGTATTCAACGTCGGCCTCCGGGGCGTTGAGCCTCCGAAGCGCGAGACGATCGACACCGAGCTCTCTGGCTGCCTTGTCCATCAGCGGCTCGAGCATCCCGATGATCTGGGCACCGCCCGGGCCTCGCTGGGCCGCCTTGGGCGGTGTGTTCGTAAACACCCCCACGCCGCGGAATCGCATGTTGAGCGGCGTATACGTGAGGGAAGCGGCATTAGCCGACGCGCCTTGGTCGCCCCCAGCGAACGGGCCACCGTCTCCCAAGGCGGCAAAGTCGAGTGCGGTGATACGGCCGTCGGCCCGGAAGCCGATCCGGACTCGGGCCTGCATGCCGGGCCGGGCACGTCCGAGACTGTTCTCTTCGGCGCGCGTGATCCGGAGCATGACCGGACGGTTGATCTTACGGGAGAACAGCGCCGGCACCAGCTGGATCGGGCTGCCGGTGATCTTGCTCCCGAATCCCCCGCCGCAGTACTCGCCGATCATGATCACATCTTCAATGTCCAGGTCGAGTTGGCCGGCGACCGCTTGCCGGGTCCGTACCAGGCTCTGCGTGGACGTGTGGATGTAGAGCTTCCCGTTCTGCCAGTACGACATCGAAGAGCGCGGCTCCATCGGGTGATGCGTAACCGACTGGTGAACGATGGTCTCGTCGAGAATCAGGTCCGCTTCGGCCAAGCCCGCTTCAACGTCCCCGACCTCCCACCCCTGCGACCACTTCTGCACAACCACCTCACCGTCCGCATCCAGCACCTCGTCGGGCATCGGCATGCTGCCCTCCGGGGCGTTGGCGAAATCCTCTTCTGTCCACTTAAGCGAGACATAATCTCGGCCGAGCCTAGTGTTTCCTTCGAGCCGTGCGTCCGGGCTGCCGGGCCGCATGCTGTCCAAGGGGTCCAGCGCGAAGGGCAGGGGCTCGAAGTCGACCCTGACTAGGTCGATCGCATCCGCGGCGATGGTCTCGGTTTCCGCCGCTATCGCGAGGATGGCCTCATTCTCGTAGTGCGGGTGGTTCGTGAGGCACTGCTCGCCAACTTCGGACTGAGGCACCTCATCGGCCGTGAGCATACCCACCACACCGTCCAAGGCGAGGGCCGCGCTCGCGTCGATGCGCAGGACGCGGCAATGTGGCATCGGGCTCAACAGCAACTTGGCGAACACCATACCGTCCGCCCTGAAGTCCTCTGCGTACTTCGCCCGCCCCGTGATCTTCGCTCGAAGATCGTCAGGAGCGATATCTTGTCCAATCAGTTTTTCAGCCATCATCGCCCCCTTATGCTTGCTGCCGCGAGTACTCGGCGGCACGCATGGCGGAAGTCAGGATCTTGTTGTAGTCGGCGCACCGGCACAGGTTGCCGGAGAGCGCTTGAGCAGCTTCTTCACGGGTCGGGTTCGGGTTGGCCTCGACCATCGCCACCATGCTCATGATGAAACCCGGGGCACAGAAGGCGCACTGGAAGCCGCCCTCGTCGAGCACCGCCTGCTGTACCGGATGTAACGTGCCGTCTGCAGCCTCGAGGCCTTCGATCGTCGTGATCTGTGCGCCACGAACCGTATGCGTGAGCACCGAACAGCCATAGCTGTTCACCCCGTCGATGAGTACGGTGCAAGCACCACACTCCGCACGGTCGCAGCCAAGCTTGGTGCCGGTAAGCCCCAGCTTATAGCGTAGCGTGAAGGCGAGCGTCTCTTGGGGCAATATGTCCACACGCCGCTGTTGCCCGTTGACGTTAAGCGTGATGAGCCGCTCGACTGACCCCTGAACCGCAAGAGCCCCGAGCAGGGGCTGCGGTCCTTTGAAGAGATAGCCCACCGAAGAGGTCGTAGCACCCGCTGCGATGACCCCCATGATGAACTTTCTTCGGGTAACCGTACGCTCCGGAGTGCCGATGATCTCGACGTCGCTCATGGAGCCTTACCTCCTTCGAATATCAATCCCGGGAAAACCTGACGGGCGGCCCTATCCGCCCAGCGAAGCATAATAAGCGACCATGTGCCGAAAGGCGAGCCCTATCGAGAATGATTCTTGAACCTCCGGGGAATGTGTTCTCGTACTACAAAACGGAGCCTCCTTACCACCTCTAGCCAACGGCGGGCGTCCAACAGTAGACTGACAGGTCGGTGGGCCCCACACGGATAGTGAACGTTATGCTTTCTTGGTTGGCCGTAGCCTTGGCCCTCTTAATTGGATGTGTCTCGATGCGTGCGTGGTGGGTCGAGCGAAGACAGCGCATCATCGCCGAGCGCCGCGTCGTCGAACGCCCGAACTCCTTTTATGCATCGAAGGCGGTGCACAACTAGGAGGACGAGGAATGGTGGCGCCGGATCGCGCTCGAGCGTCTCCACGAACTGAATCGGGAGTACGTAGAGCGGCTCCTTCGCCAGATCGACACTGCCGGCGTCGGCACCCTTACGAAAGACGAGCGAGCGTTCATGGAGCGTATGGCCAAGATCGACGCACCGCCGCGTCCGGGTGTCCGCCCGCCGACCGACCTTTGGCCCAGCCCCGCCTGATCGACTGGTGGCCGAGACACTTCTGGGACACCACAACTAGCCTCCGGACTACCAGACCTCCTCGTCCAGTGGTGCGGGCGGGACATCCTTGAGGGTGGTTTCCTCATTGAAAAGCGTGAAGCCCCGAGCCCGGTAGTTCTCAATCGCCTGGGGGCTATCGAGCGAGCACGTATGAAGCCAGACGCGCTGTGCTCCGGTGCGAAACGCCCGCTCCACGGTGTCAGACAAGAGAAGCCCGCCGATCCCCCTTCCTATGAATTGGCGGAGCAATCCAAAATAGACGATCTCAACGGATTCTTCAGGCTGACGCTCAAGCTCGACGTAGCCCGCGATCACCCCGTCCCAATAGGCGATCCATACCTCGACCTCCGGCCGTTCAAGGTGAGCCAACCAAGTCGAATACGGCCAGCTCAGCCGGTCCGTCCAGCGCCAAACACGTCCCACCGCGGTGTAAAGGAATCGCCCCAGTTCCGGACAAGCGATTCTGGCCTCCCGGATCTCGAGATCCGGGACTTCTGTTCCAGACGGCGTGAAGTCCTCGACGCTGCGAAGCTCCAGGTAATAAGTGGTGACTTGCGTTTCCACGGGTCAAACTCTCTTGTTGGCGGGCATGACAGAGGTGAGTATTCAGCCGTTTAGTGCTCTCGCCCATAGGATCTGTATCACTTGAAGTTCGGAAGACGAATCTCCTGGGCCCTCCCTGTGTTGGTAGTCGGCCTCTATTGGGGCCTTCTCGCCGCCTTTGCGGGTGAGATCACGGCCAACCCCCTGATGTATGGCGGCGCGATTCTCCTCCTCAGTCAGATCAAGCAACCTTTCCTTCCTTTAGGAGTTCGGCCTCTCGACTTCTTTCTGCCGATTCTCCTCACGGGAGTCCTTTACGACAGCCAGCGGTATTGGGGCGAGGCCGTTCCGCACATCGCTGGGCCGTACGAACTTGAAAAGCGGTTGTTCGGAGTCCCTTCGCCGAACGGCACCCTGACCTTAAACGAGTGGTTCGGTCTGCACCTCCACCCTGTCCTCGACTTCATTGCGGGGGGGGCTTATCTGACGTTTATCGGCGTCTTCATACTTCTGGCGGGATATTTCACGCGCCGGATCTATTTCGATATCAACTCCGAGTCGACGCCTTCCCACACGCGGTGGTCGGCGCGCGCCGTCGTGTGGTCCTTCCTTGTCGTCAACGTTCTGGGTTTTGCGACATGGTTCCTCTACCCGGTCGCTCCTCCTTGGTATGTGGATACCTACGGGCTTGAAACGATCCTTCTCGACGTACCGATGAACCCGGCCCGGACGGTCCGTTTCGACGCATTGTTCGGGACCAGCTTCTTCACTGGGATGTACGGTGCAGGGTCCAACCCGTTCGGCGCCATCCCCTCCCTCCACATTTCCTATCCGGTCTTGTCCGTCGTTTTCGCGATGAGGCTCAAGAGGCTCCGCAAGTTCACGGTCGTGTTCGCGAGTCTGGTGGGCTTCGCGGCGGTCTACTTGAACCACCATTACTTGATCGACGTGCTCTTGGGAATCGTCTATGGACTGGTGGCTGCGGCGATCACGATCGTGGGCACAGAATGGCTGGCCGTCCGCCTCTCGCCGATGAACGATCGGGCCGACTCAAGTGGCTATCGGTTGGCGTAGACCGTCGCCCGTCCCTCTCGGTCGAACGCGAGAACCTGATACGGCTGAGCCGGCTGACCGGCGACCTCCATACCGGGTGTGCCGACGATCATGCCCGGTACTGCCAGCCCGACGATATCGGGCCTGCTCTCGAGCATCGATCTGATGTCGTCGGCGGGCACATGTCCTTCCACGACGTAGCCGTCGACCAGCGCCGTATGACACGAAGCCAGATGATCGCCCACCCCGTGCTCGGCCTTGATGGCCTGGAGGGCCTCGGTATCTGTGACGCTGACGTCGAAGCCACTCTCCTCGAGATGTTTCACCCAAAGCGCACAGCAGCCACAGGTCGGGCTCTTATAAACGGTGATGGTGGGACCAGCGACCGCTGGGGTGTCAGCCCAGAACGCGCCGGCCACCGCGAGAACGAGAGCGCCGCCGCCGACCATCGATGCGAGTCGCATTTTTTTCATAAAACCCTCCGAATCGGGGTACGGGCTGTCGTACTCCGAAATGACGAGGGAGTGCCCCTCATGGTTGATTCTCAGCGAGGGGGGAATTCATGAGCACGAACCTTTACCCTGGGCGCGAGGGTTGGGTATCCGTCTCCGAGAGTACTACTTTGCGTCATCCTAGGATGGGGAAACGACGCGGAGCGAGGAGTCATGAACAAGAAGCTAAGAGTATCAGGAATGTCCTGCGGGCACTGCGTGAGCCACGTAAAGTCTGCCCTAGAGGGGATAGGGGGCGTGTCCCAAGCGGATGTCTCGCTGGAGAACCACGAGGCCGAGGTGACACTGTCGGGCGAAGTCATCGATGCGGATCTCATCGCGGCCGTCGAGGCCGCCGGGTATCAGGCGGAGGTCCGTTAGAAGGCTGTTGAAGGAGTACAGCGGGTGGCGCAGATGACGGTCCTCACGCATACGCTGGAACGCCGTACGGAAGGCGACGACCACATTCTGGATTTAACGGCCGAGTTGCAGACGTTGGTGCGTAAGAGCGGGATCGGCGTTGGACAACTCACGGCCATGGTCGTCGGATCGACCGCGGCGCTCACCACGGTCGAGTTCGAACCGGGCCTCGTGGGTCACGATATCGCGGCCGCCCTCGAGCGCATCGCTCCTCGGGCCGGAACCTACGAGCACGAGAAGATGTGGCACGACGACAATGGGCACAGCCATGTCCGTGCCAGCCTGATCGGCCCCTCGCTCGCTCTCCCGATCGTGGATGGAGCCCTCCCGCTCGGAACCTGGCAGCAAGTGATCCTCGTCGATCTCGACACCCGGCCCAGGAACCGCCGAGTGGTTGTCAATCTCGTGGGGGAATGAGCCGGTTTACGGGCCTCAAGAAGGCTATTGAAGGAGTACGGCGGGTCGCGCACATGGTGCTCTTCCTAGATCTTCTTGAGGATCCAGCTCAGGACCACTCGAACGATCCTTCGGATAATTGTCATCATCTAGGTGGTCGCCTCCTGGGCGAGTCTTCGTGTTCACGTACCACCCTATACGAAAGCACTGTGAAAAGGGTTTCCGCCAGAAAGCTACAGCCTTCTCACCGTCAGCGGCTCTGCGTCGCGCAGAAGAAGCCCTCGGAGTCCAGACCCAGGGCTCCGCTCGACCAGGTCCCGCTGAAAGACTCCGCCGTGATTTGGACGACCGTCAGGACGGTGTAACCTCCGTCGAAGCGCACCAGGGTCCGGCGGTTTGCGTCCGATCCGAAGCGAAGTAGGATGCTCGGACTCGCACCCGTTTCGCTCTCGATGACCAAGACCCCCGGAGACACTGGGTCTTCGCTCGAAAGGCTGCCTACCCGCACCGCCCCTACGTCTTCCACGTTCACGTCCGTGCTTCCGAAGAGGGGAGAGGTCACGCCGGGGATCGAGCCCCCCGCACTTCCTGCGAATTGACGGAGAGTCTCCACCTGATTGAGGAGTAGGAGGGACCCCTCGGCCGTGCGTGTAGCAGTGCCGTCAACCTCCTCGATCATCGTCAGGCGGTACTCACCCGCCTGGCCCTCAAGAGAGGCATCGGCCGACAACAGCCCCTCGGGCCGGACACATGTAGGCGCTGGTGCCGGCGGGCCATCCCCATCGGCCCCTGAGCACCCGGTGACCATCAGAAGGGCGATCATCCATCCGCCCCCGAACCAGGCAATCCCCCTCGGTCTCAACGCGGCCCCGTTCGGTCCCAGCGGCACGGTATCGTCATCGCCGGGGAATCGTTTGGGTCACGCTGCCGGAGCGGTCTACCACCTGTACTGGGCCCCGGTAGGTATCGTTCTCGAGATTAATGATTCTCCCGCCGGGTGCGGTCACCCGGGCCGGGGCCGAAAACGTCCCGGTGAACGAGTCTGCTCCTGAGCTGTCCACACTGTAACCGAGGTCGACCAGAGACTCTGTCGTGATCGCGCTCAGGGGATTGGCGGCACCGCTTCGGAGCGCCGGCGTCAGCAGCTCGTCCCGGAGAACCGACTCCCGCCAGTGTGAGTCGGCGGAGCCCTCACCGAGCTGATTCTCGACAGGAACTTTTGCGCCTGCTGTGTACGCCGTGCCACCGGCCGCGTCGAATGCGGCGATCGCAGCCGCCCCGGCAAAGTGGGTGTCCGCACCGGTGTTGGACGGCAGCGAAGGGTCCAGGAGAAGTATGTCGAAGTCGGGCCACAAGGTGCCAACTCCGAGTACGTGCCCCATCTCGTGGAGTGTGAGGGCTGTTAAATCGCCGTCCTGCGCTATTTGACCCAAATCCACCGCATCGAAGGACATGAAGCCGAGTACCGGCAAACGAGAAACACTTCGAATCTGGCAGAAGCCGGCTTGTGCGAGTGTTCCGGAAGGTCCGTCTAATGGCCTGATATCGATGAAAATTCGGAGATCATCGACCGTGTCGGAAACCTCTGGGTGTTGCAGCCCTTGACCGCACGTATTGGCCATGACCGGGTTGGTGGAGAAATCGACATCGCTGAGGTCACTTTGCAGGATATCCATCCAGCGGTCGGCGGCAGCAATGAACGCTGCGTCCTGGCTCGGCGTGCCATGGCTGATGAACACGAGCTCGATCGAGTAATCAGTGTCTTCGATTGGCTCGGGCGGATTCGTACCCCCGTCCCCACAACTCAGCAGGGGGGAAAACAAAACGATGCTTACGAGAACGCACTTCCAGGGGGGGTAAAGCCGCCCTGTGCGCGACCCACTGTATTGCTTCACCAGCCTTCTAATCCTTTTGATCAAACTCTGCGCGGAGTAAAACGCGGAGTAAAACGAGGCGCTACATCCAGGATAATGCTCCTACCCACTTCGCATCAATTAAATCCCCGGGGACCTACCGGGCAGCCCGCGGGCACCAGACGCTGACGCTGCGTATTCCTGGCAAGAACGTGCCCGGTCCGCCATAACGTCGGGAAAGCCCTGGGCGGTCGGATACGTTCCCGCGACCTTTGAAGTTCCACATTTGTCCACTAAAATGCTGCCATGCTCAGTCAGATGTTGGACGGAACTGGTCTCGGCGACACCCTGGCCCAAAGTCCGTTACTCGCCTTAGTAGTCCTCTTCGGGGCTGGCTTGGTGACGAGTCTGACACCTTGCGTCTACCCGATGATCCCGATCACGGCGTCGGTGCTTGCGGGGTCCGCGGACCATGGTGCCCCCCGGTCGAAGGTGGTCGGCCTGACGTTTACCTATGCCCTCGGACTGGCATTACTCTATGCGACGCTCGGGCTCGTGGCAGGCCTCACCGGGAGCCTGTTTGGCACAGTGAGCGCGAGTCCGTGGACACGATTCGCGATTGGCAATCTGCTCCTGGTGTTCGGGCTGGCGATGTTCGACGTTATTCCGGTGCGCGTGCCGGAACGCCTCATGCAGTGGGCCGGGACCTCGAAGGGCGGTTCCTACCCGTCGGTGTTCGTTCTGGGAGCGGCCTCCGGCGTCGTTGCTGCCCCGTGTGGCGCCCCAGCCTTTGCCGTGGTACTTACATGGGTGGCGGCGACTCAAGCTGGGGCGATGGGCTTTCTTTATTTATTCGTGTTCTCCTCTGGGATGACCGCGTTATTGGTGGCGGTTGGACTCTTTTCCGGGTTCGGGGCGGCACTGCCCGCCGCGGGCGCGTGGATGGTGTGGATCAAAAAGGGCGCGGCAGTGATTATGTTGGTGATGGCTCAATATTACTTCGTTCAGGTGGGGATGGTATTGTGAAAACCGACGACCGAATCCGAAGCTCGCGCCACTCTAAGGGCGTCCCGCATCTCGTGAGCGCAGCCGTATCGTTTTTGGGTGCCTACGCTCCCTTCATGGCGGTTCTCTCCTTCGGTGTACTCTCTCCTGCGGACGTGGCCGCGCAGGAGCGCGGCGAAATCGGGATCGCTTTGGGCGAGCGGCCCGAATTGGTGGAAATCGAGGACCTGGAAGGTAACAAGGTGAGCCTCGCCGATTATGTCGGAGATCGGCCGGCACTCATCGAATTCTGGGCACGCTGGTGCGAGCTCTGCGAGGCTCTGCATCCCCAGATGGTAGACGTGCACTCCCGTTACGAAGACAGAATCGCGTTCGTTGCCGTCGCCGTTGCCGTTGCCCAGTCCCAACGATCGGTTCGGCGGCACCTGGAAGATATGCCGACGGAGTTCCCGACTCTTTGGGATGATGGGGGCCGAGCCGTGCGTGCTTTCCTAGCTCCCGGGACGTCGTACATCGTGGTCCTGGACGCTGAAGGTACGGTCACATACACAGGGTCTGGAGCCGCTCAAGACATCGAGGCCGCAGTTCTGACGGGGCTCGGGTCGGGCCACTAGGGGAGCCCCCTCCTACTGCTGGGCGTCGTCGTCCGCTTCCAGAGGCATAGCGACCTCCGCCACCGCCGCGGCCAACTCATCGTACGCCGTCGGATCGATTTCACGGAACCGAGACGTGGCAAACGAGACACGCCCTTCCGGATCGACAACAACCACAGCCCGACTTTGTGCCATTCCGTTGCCCCTTCGGCCGACGCCGAAGGCTTCCGCGGCGTTACCCTCGGGGTCGCTCCCGAACAGCACCGGGAAATCCGCGTCCGCCGCCCATGACGCCAACGCCTCCGGAGAGTCGGCGCTTATGGCGAGGATGGTTACGCCACGTCCGCTTCTGAATACGCTTGCGTACTGATCACGGTACGCTTCCATTTGAATTGTTCAGCCAGGCGTTCGTGCTCTGAAGAAGAATGCAATTACCACCACCTCTCCCCGTAAATCCGACAGGCGGACCGGGTCCTGGAGGACTCCGTAGCGTGTGGCGCCTGTGACTGTGACGTCCGGGGCCATTTCTCCGACCGCGATGATGTCGGATGCGTCGGCCTGCGCAGCGGCCGGCTGGGCGAAAACAGCTAAGCCGAAGGACAGGGCGAATACGAGTGCCATCGTGGATGGCCGCATTCGAACGCTCCTTTCTTAGTAAGACGGGAATCGGCGTCCGGGCAGTATACACCGATCAATCGTGATGCGCACCATTCCGCTCACCCCACGAGCTGGGAAACGTGATATTGGATGACCTTCCAGGTCTCGTCGTCCAACATACGTGTCTCCGAGTATCGCCAGGTGCCCGACGCCACTGCTCCGCCGGGTAATGTGACGGATCCCTGGAAAAGTGCGCCCGACACAGCGGTGTTGCCGTAGACCTTCACGTTCAGATCACTCATGACGACGTTCACTCGGAGACCCGTCGCGTACGCGATCCGAACGGCGATGGCACTGAACCCCTCGATCATGGTGGAACCGTCGACGAAGAACCCACGCGTGTCGGCGTGGTAGAAGCTGCCGAATTTGGTGACGTCACGGGCGATCAACGCCGCCAGGGTTTCCGATACGGCCGCCCGCACGTCGGCCTCTTGGGCACCCGCGGAGCTGGAAGCGAGTAGGGAAATCAAGCTGAAGACGAAAGTGACGCGCCGGTATTTCACGTGATCGCTTCCTTTCCTATCTTGGGATCTTCCTTCGATTCTTCCTTGGAGTCTTTCTCAGCATCTTCGACCACACGGAGGTCGTGATGTTCCGTCGGGCGTGGACTCATCCGAAGGCTCACTGGGCCTCTCTGGCCGTGGCAGCTCTGGGACTCGGGGCGGTAGGGCTCTGGGTAGATCTGTCCCCGAAGGTGGAAAGCGACTTTTTCTTCTCGGAGGATGACCCCCAACTCCAGGTGTCTAATGACTTGAACCGGCGGTACCCGGGGGGGGAACTGGTGGTCGTGCGGGCGGAGGACACAGCGGGGGATCCCGAAGCATACCGCGAACGAATCGCAGAGCTCACTGGGGCGTTCTCCGACGTGGAGGGTGTGACGAGTGTCCGCTCGATCACGACGGATAACGCGGAGAGGAGTCCCCTGTTCAGCCGAGTCCTTCTGACGCCAGACGCGGCGGCCACGAACCTCCTTCTCAGTGTGGACGACACCGACCCCGAGGTTCTCCTCCCTCGATTGGAGGCTGTGGTCGAGGAACACCGTGCGCCTGGCGCGGACGTGGTCATGTCGGGAGTGCCGGTTATCGTCGAGCAGATTCGACGAAATCTCTTTCAGGATCTCCAGGTCTTCAGCGTGGCTTCGCTTCTCTTGTTCGGTCTGCTCGCGGCGCTGATCTATAGAAACCTGGGGATCGTCGCGGGTGCACTGACGAGCTGCATAACCGCATGCGCGGCCACCCTACTTCTCACCCAAGCGATGGGCATCCAGATCGGCCTACTCACGGCCAACCTCATCACGATCGTTTTCGTGCTGACGCTTTCGCACATCGTTTTCCTGACGGCGAACTGGCGGCGGGCCGGAACACTTGAACTGGCGCCAGATCAGCGAGCGGCCCGGGCCGTGTCACTGACGCTCACAGCCTCTTTCTGGTCCATGGCTACAACCCTCCTGGGTTTTCTGAGTTTGTTGTTGGCTGAGGCCAGGCCCTTGAGAGAATTGGGGATTGCCGGTGCCATCGGTGCGGCGACCGCCCTTGCCGTCGCCTACACGATTTTCCCCGGCTTCTTGGGCCGTGGGGCAGAGCGTGCTGGAGTCGCGAAGTGGCGGCCCGCCATGATTTCCCGGCTCTCGGTCCGGCCGTCGAGGGCACTGGCGGTCATCACATTCGTTGTCCTTCTCCTGGGGATTGGTGTTCCGAGGCTCGACACCGACCCGGGGCTCCTCACGTACTTTGCCGAGGGTGCCGACCTCCGGACTGGTCTCGAGCGGATCGATCGTGATGGCGGGAGTAGCACGCTCAACATCGCGATCCGGGACGCATCAGGCGGCCGTCTCGATGAGAACGAGGTCTACGATCGCATGTGGCTTTTCCAGGACCTGCTGGAGGCGGACTCGGCGGTGGGCGCGGTGATGTCGCCGCCAGTGCTCTTGGGCCATGCTCGGACGCTTCCATTGGCGGGCTTCTTGAGCCTGAGCACGCTCCTGGACATTGCCGCAACGCCGCAGTTGGATGAGATCGCTCTGAGCTATGTGACACCGGAACGGGACGAGGGCCGCTTCTATATCCGAATGAAGGAATCGGTGCAGGAGCCCTCTCGGCAGGGGGCCATGGATCGACTTGAGGGATACGCGCGCGATTCGGGCCTCGAGCCGGTGCGAATAGGAGGGTTATACGACCTCCAGGCGCAGCTCGGTCGGCTGATCACGTCGAGCCTCCGGCTTGGCCTTGGGGGGCTACTCCTCCTGTTTTTGGGCGTCGCCGCAGTGGTTTCTCGTTCTAGGAAAGTGACCACGATCATGGTGGCGTGTCTCGCTGGGGTCCCACTCGTTGTACTGGGTACTTTCGGCCATCTGGGCGTGTCCGTGGACATCATCACCTCGCCGGCGGCGAACGTCGCCTTGGCCATGGGAGTCGACTCGATGATTCACCTGGTGGTGCGCGTCCGGCACCTTCGCGATGGTGGACTGTCTCACTTGGAGAGTTGGTCCCAGGCTCGGGCCCAGATCATGGGGCCGGTTCTCGCCGCTACGCTCCTCATCTGCGTCGGGTTCGGGATCTTCGGGTTGTCGACGTTCCCACCCACCCAACGCTTCGGGCTCGCGGTGATCTTGGGCACGATGACGGCCGCCACTATGGCGCTGGTGACGTTGCCGCTCGCTGTCGAAGCGGTGAGGGGGAGGGCGGCGGGGGAGTCTCAGCCGGCCTGAAGAGGCTGATCCCGGACGGAGGATTCTCAGCCCCGCGCCGACCGAGATGAATCGCAAAGCCTCATATCGCGAAGCAGTAGAACAGTCCGTCGCCGCCTGTGCCTTGTAGATCCTCCTGGCCGCAGCCACTGCTGGGGTGGGCGGAGTTCCAGGAGTTCGGGTTTCCGCCGCCACCGGTACGGTCGAAGTGACCGACCATCGCACTTCCTTCCCCACTGCTCATCCAATTGTCACACGTGGTGTCACCATCTCCCACGGCCACGGTGCCGTCCAAGTTCGAGCCTGTCAGGATGTCGTGCCGGTTGGGATCGTCGCCACGGCCATTGGTCATGCCGCCGCGTTCGTTGAGCACGGTCTCCTTCGTGAGGTTGTTGTTCTCACTGTGGAGGTTGTCGACGTCGCTCGCGACCTGAACGAGGGCCTGGTTGAGCCATGGCCCTGTCCCAATCCGATCCCGCGCGTTGACCGCCGCGGCGTCGGCCGTGGCCGTCGCGCTCATGTAGGCGTGCCATGTTCCGCTCGCTCCGACGGCGTCGGCCAGGGACTGGCAGTAGGCGTCGGCCCCCTCCAAACCTCCCAGATCGGCACCATTACCAGGACCAGCGCTGGTGAGGAAAAAGCTCATCATTGGCTCCATCGGCTCGTCCTCAGCCGGGGCGCACGAGCCGACAACGGTGGCAATCGCAAACAAGGAAAAAACTCTCATCTTCGTCATGATGTTCCTCTCAGTTTCGAGCGACGAATAACTCCTAATGTCCGAAGACCGACCCTGCATGCACGCGCACACAGGGCCGGTCTACCGCACCCTTCGATGTGGACCCTACGCTCAGAGTCCCCCAAAGTGTCGACTTCCTCAAACCGATTACTTCAGTGTTTACATACCACCGTACGTATGCGTCTCGCCCGGCCAAAGGGCACCCTGGTCCGGACTCGGGATCGGGCCAATGCCCAGATAGACGAACTTCTGAAGGCGCGACCCCTCGTACGTTTCGGTCGTGTAGATGTTTCCGTCCGAGTCGGTGTCGATGCTGTGGACCGCGAAGAACAGTCCAGGCTGCCGCCCGCCGTCCCCGAAGCTCGTCAGGACTTCCATCGTCTCACGCAGGATGATGTAGACCTTCATGTTCTGACCGTCGGCCAGGTAGAGGTAGGTCTGGGCTGCATCAGGTGAGAAGGCAATGTCCCAGGTCGAACCCTGAGAACGTGTGTTGGGCGCGAATTGGACCTCCTGCACGAACGTTCCGTCCAGCTGGAAGACCTGGACCCGGTCGGCCCCACGGTCGCAGACGTACACCAAGCCGTCGAGGCTGGGCTCTGCGCAGTGCACCGGGCCTTGGAACTGTGGCGGAGGAGCCGTCATGTCCATGGCGGACCATCGAGTCATGGTCTCGTATTCCTCGTCGTCCGGCATATTGCCGTAGGCACCCCAGTAGCGCTTGAACTCACCGGTCGTCGCGTCGAGGACCACGACCCGCTTGTTCTGGTAACCGTCCGCCACGAACAACTCGTTCGTTGCGGCATGGTTGGAGAGCTTTGCCACCTGCCCGAAGTTCACCATGTCATTACTGTTACGCCCCTCACGCGCGTTCGGATCGCCGAGCTGCTTGAGAAACGTGCCGTCGGTGGCGAACTGGAGGACGTGCTTGTCGGTGCCACCGTTCCCGCCGATCCAGAGGTTGCCCATGTTGTCGATGGCGAGCCCGTGGTTCGACGTCGGCCAGTCGTACTCACCCGTTTCGCTCGGCCCTCCAAAGGAGGAGATCAGATTACCCTCCTGGTCGAACTCCATGACCGGTGGTCCCGGCTGGCAGCACTCACTGACCTCGGAGACCATGCCAATCTCCGTGTTGAGGGCAAACTGGTTCAAAGTGTTCCGATGAACGATCCAGATGTGATCGCGTGAGTCCACCGTAACACCGATCATCGGTCCCACCAGCCAGTGATTCGGGAGTGGCTGGGGAAA
>CBDBJW010000005.1:0-664244 GCA_965206505.1 Longimicrobiales bacterium | reverse complement strand
TTGAAGATGCCCGTCGAAACGGGCTGGTCCCTCCACTGGACGGTCTTGGGGAGGCCCACGTTTACGGAAATGACCTTCACCGGCTCTCCATCGCTCATGATGGGTGCTCCCGCTCATGGGGTGCTCCGCCCGACGCCCTCAGGTCCGCGCTTCCGGCACCCCCTCCGCGAAGGAGCAGGTACACCGACAGGATCATCACCACGGCAGGGATAATCGGTTCTTCCGGTTGGAGTGGGAACAGAGAGGGGTCGTCTACCACCAAGTGTACGTAGGTCCCCACGATCATGATGCTGAAAACGACCAAAGTGGCCAGTCGAGTGTGGAATCCGATCAGCAGAGCACCGCCGATCGCCATTTCGATGAAGGGCACCGCCCAGCGATTCAGGTCCTGGAACGGGATGTTCGCCCCCGCCAGCTGTCCAGCGAACGCTTCTCCCAAGCTGGGTACGGCGACTTTCATGACGCCCGTCATCACGAAAAGGATTCCCAGCCCGATGCGGATGCCGGCAGCGACTCGGTCATTCCGGGTTCTGCGAATGGACTTCCACGTCATGATCTCCTCCTGCAGAGTCGAGTCGGTCGGGCCGTTTCTTCGGCGGTCTGGAAAGGGATCGGTTGAGTAGAGCGAAAGTAAGGTGCGGTACCGACTCCTCAAAGTCGCCACTCCGCTTGCGGCGGGCGACTCGGGTTACCAAAGTGCTCGCCATGCCGCGCTACTTCGCCCTCCTCCGCGGGATCAATGTCGGAGGCCACAGAGTCAAGATGGACCGGCTCCGCGAACTCGTCGAGGCGTTGGGGTTCGAGCAGGTCGAGACGTTCATCGCGAGTGGCAACATGATCTTTTCCTCGACGTCTCGGGACGTCCACGCCATGGAGGAGCGGATCGCTCGGCACTTGGAAAAAGCCCTGGGTTACGGGGTTCCGACCCTCGTCAGGTCTCAGTCCGAGCTCGAATCCATAGCGACCTTCGAGCCGAGCGAGCCAGCCCCGACGGACCAGTCGGTGTATGTGATCTTCTTACCGGAATCGGCGGACGTCGAGCTACGGAGGAGCCTCGAGAATCTCAACAGCGATACCGATAGATTCGAATTCGCCGGTCGTGAAGCGTACTGGCTCATACGCGGCAAGCTCAGCGAGTCACCCCTCTTCGGAGTGGATCTGACGAAGGTGACAGGAAGAGCGCCAACGACGATGCGCAACATGACCACCATCCGTAGGCTTGTGGCCAAATATCCCACGTAAGATTGACCCGCCTCGACACTAGGTCGGGTACCGGCTCTTCGATCTATCTTGCCTCCCCGCCGGCGTAGGCTCACTGTGAGGGGCCCGATTACACATCCCCGCCCTAGCTCAACCAGAGTCCCGAACAAGATCGATGTCATCCGCTCGACGGCGGCGTGCCCATCAGGGGAGCCGACAGAAAAACAGGCAAGCCTCGCCTGATTCGCGAATCCCATCACCGCGTCGCGTGTTCCTGGTACCCTTGGCGCTGACGCTGGGTCTCGCCATGCTGTCGTTCGTGCCCCGCGTATCGGGCAACCCGATTCTCGCTGGCTCCTTTTGGGGTGCGGCCATCGTATTGCTCGTCTGGCAGGCGGCGCTCTTCCTGCGGCTCAAGGGTGTGTCTGAGGGCCGGTCCCTCCATACCGTGCTGCGTCCCCAACATTACCTGCAGGCGCTCGTTCAAGTAGCCGTGTTCGCGTACTGGGGCTGGTACTGGCGGCCTGTCTACGACTTCGTTTGGCTTCTCGTGGCGCAGTTGGTGTTCGCCTACGCCTTCGACATGCTTCTGGCCTGGACGCGCCGCGGTAGCTATGTGCTCGGCTTCGGGCCGTTTCCCATCATTTTCAGCACGAACCTGTTCCTCTGGTTCCGGGACGACTGGTTCTACTTGCAGTTCCTCATGCTTGCGGTCGGGTTCATGGGGAAGGAGTTCGTGCGCTGGCAACGGGAAGGAAAACGGGTGCACATCTTCAACCCCTCCGCCTTTTCGTTGGGGCTGTTCTCCCTGGTATTAATTGCCACGAACACCACAGAGTTGACCTGGGGACAGGAGATCGCCTCGACGCTGACACTCGCTCCCTACATCTACTCGCTTCTGTTTCTGATCGGCCTGATCGTCATGTACTTCTTTTCGATCACGTTGGTCTCCGGGTCAGCAGCCATCATGCTGTTCAGCCCTGAGCGCGCTGTACGGGGGGGTCACGGGCGTTCCGTACTTCGTCGACTCCGAGATCCCTTCGGCGGTCTTTCTCGGACTGCTTCTGCTCGTGACCGATCCGTCGACGTCACCGAGGACGCCACTCGGAAAGAGCATCTTCGGCGGGCTGTACGGCGTGGGTGTCTTCGGTCTCTACGCGCTCCTCGGCGCCCTCGGGGCGCCGACGTTCTACGACAAGCTTCTCTGTGTGCCTCTCCTGAATCTGAGCGTGCAAGCCATCGACGGTCTGGTCGGTACAATTCGGAAGAGTCCCGGCTGGAATCGGTGGCGTCGGGATTGGGCTCCCACACGGGCCAACTTGGCCTATATGGCGGTTTGGATCGTCTTCTTCGGAGCCATGACGGTGTCGGGACGGACAGACGCGCGGCACACGGGCGACAGCCTGCCGTTCTGGCAGCAGGCATGTGAGGAGGGGCGGCGAAACGCGTGTGAGCGGCTGATCCAACTGGAATCCTCGTACTGTAGCGACAACTCGGGATGGGCTTGTAACGAGTTGGGTGGGCACTACATGGAGGGCCGGATCACAGTTGTCGACTCCGAGCTTGCGACCGCCTATTTCTCCAGGGCATGCGAGGTCCGGTTCCAGGCCGGATGTGTCAACGTTCTGGAGCCGGGAAGCCCAAGTCGGGCGGACCCACGCATCATCGACCTCCGACTGCTCTTACGCGAGGGGGGTCAAAACTTGATGGAAATGCCGGAGCAGGACCTGTACGCCCGGGCCTGTGATCACGGCTGGACCTTCGCCTGCGGTCCGGGGGTGCGGTCGCTGTGAGTGTAAGAGAGGAGTCGCGGCAGGACCCGGGCGGGTCACGGCAGGACCCGGGCGCGCCACGGAATGGCTCTGGCGGGCCGCCGCCATCGATCGGCGGAATAACCTTAGTGGTCGTTCTGGTCCTGGGCGTCGCCGTATGGATGTCGCTCCAGCGGCCACAGCCCGAATCGGCGGGTGACGTGGAGCGCCTTTCCCGGCTTACGGCCAATCTTGGAGACCTTTCGGGCTTCCGCTCGGACGCATGGTTTCTCCCGGATGAGGGGCTCCTCGGTTTTGTGGAGGTTCCGGCGGGCCCGTTCTTGATGGGAAGTGACCCCGCGATCGACCCGCTGGCCTTCGACAATGAGTGGTGGCCGGGTGCACGTCCCCAGGCGACGGTGGATCTTCCGGCGTTCTACATCGGCCGATACGAAGTCACGGTCGCTCAGTTCGCGGCATTCGTCGAGGAGACGGGATACAGGGCCAATGACGAGGCGTTCCAGACACCTCCGGGCCATCCCGTGGCCACCGTCTCATGGACCGACGCACTCGCTTTCGCCCGATGGCTGGAGACAGCACTCAGGGAATGGCCGGAGACGCCCCCGGAGCTCAGCCGACGGCTCCGCGACGGCTGGCGAATCAGCCTTCCGACCGAAGCTCAATGGGAGAAGGCGGCGCGCGGGTCCGACGGGAGGGTCTATCCATGGGGGAATGAGCCGAGACGGGACCGGGCCAACTACGGGGGGCGGGGGACGGAGTCGGTCGGCAGCTTCGAATGCCCGGAGTGCCCGTTCGGCCTCCTAGACATGAGCGGCAACGTTTGGGAGTTGACCCGTAGCCCGTACCAGGCCTACCCCTACGACGAGTCGAACGACCGGGAGGGCCTCGATGCGGACGCCCTATGGGTGATGCGTGGCGGTGCGTTCAACGATCCCGAGCGGAACGTCCGGACCGCGATTCGCGGGGGTGCAGACCCCGGCGTGCGTCGGCCATTCATCGGATTCCGTCTGGTGATTACTCGCTTCTAGGCGTACTCCACGCCCCGAATTTCCAGGATCCGCAGCAGCGCCTCCCCGATCTTGTTATTGGGCGTCGATGCTCCGGCCGTCATCCCCAGATCGAACGGCCCCTCCGGCATCCAGTCGGTAACTATCTCCTCGGGGGTATCGCTCCCAACATCCGGCTTGTGCCTGATCGTGCCGTTCTCCAAGTCGATACACGCCGCGTCCTCGATGTGGTACGTGGTCGTGAACTCGCGGCAGAGATGGGCGAGGTGATCGGTATTCGATGAGTTGTAACCGCCCATGACGATCATGACCTCAGGGGGTCCCTCTTCCATCATGGCCTCGATGGCGTCCTGTCTCTCCTGGGTCGCGGAGCAGATCGTGTCGAAGGATCGCAAATTGCTCTCGGCATAATCTTCCCCAGATCCCTCGACCATGGCCTCCCGGATTTTTTCACCGATGGCGAGCGAATCGTTGGCTAGCATGGTTGTCTGGTTCGCCACGCCGATTTTCTGCAAATGCAAATCGGGATCGAAGCCTTCCGTCGCCTTCACCCGAAAGTGCTCGATGAAGGCTTCACGAGATAGTCGATTCGGACGGTCGGCGATGTAGTCACAGATGACGTCCGCCTCCTCCATGTTCAGCACGATGATGTAACGGCCACCTTCATGGTTACGGACCTGGGAAGCCGTTGCCCTCGATTCCTCGTGGTAGTGCTTTCCGTGTATGACGGCGGTGAATCCGTCCCGGGCGTAGCTCTCCACCCGCTTCCAGACCAGGAGCACCGACCCGCACGTCGTATCCACCAGTACGCACCCGATTTCTCTGAGCACGGCCAGGTCTTGAACGGTGACCCCGAAGGCGGGCAGGATCACCACGTCCTCCTCGGTCAGCTCCGAGAAGTCGAACGCCCCGTCCTCGCCAGTTCGGATGAAGTCCATCCCCATGTCTCGGATGCGCTGATTGACGTGCGGGTTGTGGATGATTTCCCCAACGAGGCGAACGCGCTTGTCGGGGAATTTATGGCGGGTTTCGTAGGCGTAGTCGATGGCCCGATCCACGCCGTAGCAGAATCCGAATTCTTTCGCCAGGCGAACGGTGACGTTACCCATGACCTTGCGATCGCCCTCGGAGCGGATGCTCTCAACCAGGGCGGAGTGATACTCCAGATCGATCAGGGGTTGCACCCGAGACTTCAGGCCGAACCCGCGTCTAAAGTAGGTCTCTTCCATATGCGTCTGTGCGATTGAAGGTGTGGCCCCGGCGGGCCGCCATAAAAGCTAACGGTGGGCATCGAGCACGCGAAGAAGGTGCGGCGTGGTAGGACCGATCCCCCGGCGACCGGGGTATTATTGCGCCATGAGCATTCTTGGGCGGCTCGCCCTTCTCTTCGTCATCGTTCCCTTGCTGGAACTGGCCCTTCTGATTCAGATGGGCCAGTGGGTCGGATATTGGCCCACGATCGGCTTGGTCGTATTTACGGGTGTCGCGGGTGCGTGGCTGGCGCGCATGCAAGGACTCCGCACCATGTGGAGGCTGCGTCATGATCTCGCGAATGGGCGTGTACCGGGGCAAGCCATCATGGATGGTATGGCCGTGCTTGCGGGGGGCGCGCTTCTGCTCGCGCCAGGGATCCTCACCGACCTGATCGGGTTCGGCTTGCTGTTCCCCGGGACGCGGCACGCCATCCAAAGACGCATCATGGCTCGACTCGAGCGCCACATCCAGGAAAGTGCGGTCCACGTGAAAGTGACCGGGGGCGAAATATGGAGTCGCTCTCCTGATCCGATGGCTCCTGATCCGCTGTCTCCGTCCCGATCGCCAGGAGAGTGAGCAGGCCCGGATCGAGCCCTTTGAGTGCCGTCCCGTAGCATATAGCTTCTCCCCACCATGAATGACTCACCGGCCTTTCTCGCCCGCCTCCTCGATGCTGCCGGCCCCTCCGGATTCGAGGTTGAAGCGGCTCGAATTTGGCGCGCGGAGGCGGAAACCTTCGCGGACTCGGTTACGACGGACGTCAGCGGGAACACCGTTGCGACCGTAAACCCCGAGGGGCGACCACGCATCATGCTTGCTGGTCACATCGACGAGATCGGCCTCCAGGTCACGCACGTAGACGAGGACGGATTTCTCTACATCGCTGGGATCGGCGGATGGGATCCCCAGGTAGTCGTGGGCCAACGCGTGAAAATACTGGGCCCCCAGGGCAACATTCTCGGTGTGGTTGGCAAGAAGGCCATTCACTTGCAGAAGGTCGACGAGCGCAAGAGTGCGTCGAAAATCGATCAACTGTGGGTCGACGTCGGGGTGGGATCCCGTGCGGAAGCGGAGGCGCTCGGCCTGAGGGTCGGAGACGCCATGGTTATCGACGCGGCGATGGTAAGCTTGGCCGGTGACCGAATCGCGAGCCGAGCCATCGACAATCGAATCGGAGCGTACATAGTGCTCGAGGCGCTGCGGCTCCTTTCGAACGCGTCACCGATGGCCTCCGCCGTCGCAGTCGCAACGGTACAGGAGGAGATCGGTGGCGGAGCGGGTGGGGGAGCGCGCACCAGTGCTTTCGGACTGGAACCGGACGCCGCCCTTGTGGTCGACGTCACGTTCAGTACCGACGTACCCGATATCGAGAAGAAGGTGTTGGGAGAGCACCGTCTGGGAGGAGGCCCCGTCTTGAGCAGAGGGTCGGCGGCCCATCCGGTGGTTTTCGAGCGCTTGGTGGAGGTGGCCGGGGTGGAAGGGATTCCTCATACGATTCAGGCCGCGCCGCGGTCTACGCGCACGGACGCCGACTCCATCTACCTGACCCGATCGGGCGTCCCCACCGGGCTGGTGTCGGTGCCGAATCGATACATGCATTCGCCAAACGAGATGGTGAGCCTGTCCGATTTGGAATCCACGGCTCGTCTGTTGGCTGCTTTCGTGGCGAGTCTCGATGGAGACACAGACTTTACTCCGCGATGACGGTCGAGCTGAAGTGCTGTTTCTAATATGCGGCTCAGCTTGCTCGTAAGTGGTCTCGTATGTACCGTCTTGGCTCAGCGAACTCGATAAGTTCTTGGGGGCTTGGCCCCATTTCCTGAACCGGAATAGGTCCGAATGTTCGAACCGAACGATGTCTTGAAGGAGTTAGAAGAGCTGAGGGACAATGGATTCCTCTCGGATACCCTCTTGCGCCGGGTCGTAAAGGACGTCGCGGCGGCCGACGATCGGTTCGACTGGGTGGGCGTCTACCTCGTGGATTCCGCGGAGAACGTGCTCTGGCTGCACAATTACATGGGAAGAGCCACGACGCACTCTAAGATCCCAATCGGTGAGGGCGTATGCGGCACCGCTATCGCGGAGGGGAAGAACACGATGGTCCCCGATGTGAGTGCGGTGGACCACTACATCGAGTGTGGTCGGAGAACGAAATCTGAGATGGTCGTCCTGATCGGTGGCGGCGATGAAATTTTCGGGCTGATCAATATCGAGAGTAGGACGGAAAAAGCGTTTACGGACGAGGACAGCGCAGCTGTCCAATCCCTGGCGGACAAGCTCGCCGAGCAGCTAGCCCAGGAGCGCAGCTGACAGCCTACCGGGTTCATCGGTAAGATCAAGCCTTTGGGCGGTGAGTAACGTGGGCACTAGGAGGGATGGAGAGCATATTGTCAGAGCCGCTGACGAAGGAGCTGAGGGATCGCCTCCGAGGTGTGGTGGGAGACGCTTGGGTCGTCGCCGACCCGGATCGTCTTCTGGCGTATGAGTCCGACGGACTGACCGCCTATCGCAGGATGCCACGCGCAGTCGTGCTCCCTCGGGACACCGACGAGGTGAGCCGCGTGCTGGGCATCCTTTCACAGGAAGCTGTGCCTGTGGTTCCGAGAGGTGCGGGAACAGGACTCTCGGGAGGCGCCCTGGCGGATGGTGATGCGGTCGTGGTCGGTACGGCGCGGATGACCGACATGCTCAAACTCGATCCCGCCAATCGACTTGCCCGGGTTCAGCCGGGGATGATCAACGCGGATCTCACGACGGCGGCGGAGCCCTTTGGGCTGTACTACGCGCCCGATCCCTCCTCGCAGAGCGCGTGTACGCTGGGCGGGAACGTAGCCGAGAATTCGGGCGGGCCCCACTGCCTCAAGTACGGGGTCACGTCGCGGTATGTGACGGGGCTCACGGTCGTGACCTACGACGGGAAGATCGTAGAGATGGGTGGCTTCGGCAGGGAGTCCGGCGGATACGATCTTCTGGGCTTGTTCGTCGGGTCCGAGGGGTGCTTCGGAATCGCTACCGAGATCGAGGTGCGTCTTCTGCCCCTGCCGGAGGGGGTGCGTACGCTGCTGGCGATCTTCGACCGATTGGGGGATGCTGGCAGTGCCGTGACGGAGATCATGGCCGAAGGACTTCTCCCCGCGGCTCTGGAGATCATCGATGGACCCACGATTCGTGCGGTCGAGGCGAGTGTGTTCGCAGCGGGTTTCCCGACCGACGCAGAGGCGGCACTGGTGGTCGAGTTCGACGGTATTGAAGCGGGCCTGGCAGCTGATGTCGAACGGGCGGTGATCCGTTGTCGGGAGGCCGGAGCCCGGGAGGTAAGAACGGCGGACTCCGTCGAGGAGCGGCTGGCGCTTTGGCAAGGCCGCAAGAAGGCATTCGGGGCCATGGGTCAGATCGCGAGCGATCTGTTGGTTCAGGACGCGACCGTCCCCCGGAGCAGGCTTACCGACGTTCTCGGGCGGATCTCTGAGATCGGGGTCCGCCACAATCTGACCATCGCCAACGTGTTTCACGCTGGGGACGGCAACCTGCATCCGAACCTTCTCTTCGACCGGAGCGATCCCGAAGAACTCGCCCGCGTCGAGCGCGCGTCTACCGAGATTATGGCGGTGTGTGTGGAGGCTGGGGGTACGATCACCGGAGAGCATGGGGTCGGCTTGGACAAACGGCGCTACATGAGCCTGGTGCATAGTCCCGAGGAGTTGGACGCCATGCGGCGCATCAAGGCCGTCTTCGACCCGCTCGGGCGCATGAACCCCGCCAAAGTGCTTCCCGATCCCGATCCGCCCGACTCCGCGGGAGTCGCCCTGTGAATCCGTTGGCTGGGCTATTGTCTGAACGGTTGTCCAAGGCGCAGGTGGTCGACGGTTTCGACACCGAGCCCTGGGCGGTCTGCGGGCGGTTGCCGCAGGCCGTTGTTTTCCCGGAGAGCGAAGAGCAGGTGGCTGAGATCCTCTCGTTGTCCAGTGAGGAAGGGTGGCGCTGCATCCCGGGGGGCCGAGGGAGTTGGCTGCATGGAGGGCAGCCTCCGCAGGGCGTCGATGTATTCGTAAGTGCCGAGAGAATGAATGACATCTCGGCGTACGAACCCGCCGACCAGTTCATCGAGGCCCAGGCGGGAGCCGGATTGGACGCACTCGAGCGTCGTACGAGCGAGTGCCGACAGTGGCTTGCCCTCGATCCGCCGGGTGGAAAACGAGGTACACTCGGAGCCATGTTGGCAGTCGGAACCGCGGGGCCACTTCAGGCAGGCTTCGGTTCCCCCCGGGATCAGGTGCTCGGAGCCACGCTCGTAACGGGGGACGGGCGAGTGCTTGGTTTGGGCGGCAGGGTGGTGAAGAACGTGGCGGGCTTCGATCTGCTCAAGTTGGTCGCTGGCAGTTGGGGCACCTTGGGAATGATCACGAGTGTGACCATGCGGCTCCACCCCCTCCCGGCGGTTGATCGATCGCTTCTGTTCAAGGGTGCTGCGGCGGCGGACGGCGCGGAGCTGGCGTGCCGCCTTGCCCAAGTACCGCTCCCGCTCGCGGCGGTGGAGCTGTTGGTGCCCGGGGATGGGGAGTCGGGAGTAGACGCTCCCAGCCCCCTGGTCGCTGTCCGGATCCTGGAGTCGGTGGACGCCGTGGACGAGGCGGAGCGGGTCGTGTCCGAGCGTGCGGGCATGCAGCCTGTTCAGCGGCTGGAAGGAGAGCAATCGGCGGCGATTTTCGATAACGTGAGGGCCATGGAAGACGGGGCCGAACTCGTGTTGCGTCTGAGCCTTCTTCCTGCCCGGCTACCGGGATTGATCGAGATGACTTCTCGACTGAGAGGTTTATATGATCCGGCAGAGGGCTGGGGCATGCGTCTGGCGGCCCACGCGCACACGGGCGTGCTACGGGTGATAATCGCGAGGGTGACCCGGTCGGACGACTGGGTGGATCGGGCCAAGACCGCGCTGGGAGTCCTGCGGCGGTCCCTCGAGGCGGAAGGTGGAAGCCTTGTGATCTCTCAGGGTCCGCCGGAGATCGTGGATGTCATTTCAGCCTCGGGTGAACTCGGTCCGGCTGCTCTGTTCACTGCGGGGATCCAAGCGGCGTTCGACCCCGCTGGGATTCTCGCCCGAGGTAGCTTGCCGCGGTGAAGCCGCAACACGACACTGCGTTGGCCGCCGCGCTCTGGGCCCAGGAAGACAAACTCATGCCGTGCGTGCACTGCGGATTTTGCCTACCGGCGTGCCCCACCTATTCCCGGCTGGGAGACGAGAACGATTCGCCCCGCGGCAGACTCCACCTCATGCGTGCGGTCGTCGAGGGCCGGCTGAGCCCCGACTCCGAAGCGTTTCAGACCCATATCGACCGTTGCTTGGGATGTCGCGCATGTGAGCCTGTGTGCCCTTCGAGCGTCGAGTACGGCGTCTTGCTCGAGGCCGCACGGGAGTCGGTTTTCCGGGCTCGAAAGACGCCCGCCGTCGTGGGGATGCTCCTGGCCGTTTTTGCGAGCCCTACATGGACGAGCTGGAGCATGCGCCTGGCCAGAGTTGTGCGAGGACTAGGCATGGCCGGACTGGCGGCGAAACTGATGCCAGGGAACCGCCTTTTCCACCCGATACGGTTCGGTCTTGCGATGCTCGACGCGAGCCAAGAGCGGCAACTCCCGGTGGGACCGCCTTCGGGTTCCGCTTCCCCGAGTGCATCGGAGGATGGGTCGTCGGACGGTGCATCACCTTGGCGGGAGCGTGGTCGGGGACGTGTGGCGATCCTTCGCGGATGTGTCCAGGAGGGGCTGTTCGCGAGGGTGAACGACGCTACGAAGAGGGTCCTTCGGGCCAACGGCTACGAGGTGGTCGAGGTGAGCGGGCAGGGATGTTGTGGTGCTCTTCACACCCATGCCGGGGACGCATCGGGCGCTCGCGTGCTGGCGCGTTCCAACGTCCAGGCTCTGGGGTCGGCCCAGGTCGACTTCGTTGCGGTGAACGCGGCCGGCTGTGGTGCCGCCCTGAAGGAGTACGGCCACCTTCTCGAGGCCGATGAGGAATACAGGCAGACTGCCGCGGCCCTTGCTGCTTCCACCCGCGACATCTCGGAGCTTCTGACCGGTAACACTTTGGCGGCGGGGGACAGCCTGCGGGTTGGTGCGCCGCTGCCGGCTCGGGTCACGTACGATGCCGCCTGTCATCTATGCCACGCACAGGGTGTCAGGGAGGAGCCCCGGGCGCTGCTCGGGGCTATTCCGGAGCTCGTTGTCCTGCCTCTTCGGGACGAAGAGGAATGCTGTGGTGGGGCCGGAATCTATGGGATCACCCATGCCGAGCTAGGAGGGGGAATCGGCGCCGATAAGGTGTCCGCCGTCTTGGCCACGAGGGCTGAGATTGTCGCGACCGGAAATCCCGGCTGCATGATGCAGATCGGAGCCGGGCTCCTGCTCGAAGGTTCGGACGTCATAACGTGCCACCCCGTCGAGTTACTGGACGAGAGCTATCGGCGCGCGGGCTTCTATGACGGACCCTGAGGTCGCAGGGGTCGGAGACTTCCTCGCTGAACGGCGAGACGACATCGCAGGGCTGCTCATCGAGTTGGCCGATCTGGAGTCCCCTTCTCGGGTGCCCGAGTCCCAACACCCCATTCAGGAGGTCTTGACCCGGCGGCTCGAGGCGATCGGCTTCGTAGCCCGGCTCTTCCCCGGCGAGAAAACGGGTGGCCACCTCTACCTGTCACGCAAGGATGCGGGGCAGGCCGCCCGAGGAGCGCCGGTCCAGCTTCTGCTCGGACACACGGACACGGTCTGGCCGATCGGCACGGTGCTTGACATGCCGGTAGAGTGGGACGAAGGGGAGGACGTCATCCGGGGTCCGGGAGTCTTCGACATGAAGGCTGGGATTGTCGAGATGGTTTTCGCACTCGAAGCCCTATCGGAGCTCGGACTCGAGCCGACCGTCGCTCCCACGATCTTCCTGAACTCCGACGAGGAAATCGGCAGTCCTGAATCACACGGTCACGTCGAGCAGCTGGCTCAGGCGTCGAGTCGCGTACTCGTTCTGGAGCCGGCCCTCGGCCCCGAGGGGCTCATAAAAACGACCCGTCGGGGCGTGGGGCGCTTCGACATTCGGGTCGCTGGTCGTGCCTCGCATTCGGGGCTCGCGCCCGGGGACGGTGTGAGTGCGATCCAGGAGATGGCCCACGTCATCCAGAATCTCCATGCGTTGACGGACCCGGAGGGGGGGATAACGGTCAATGTGGGCACGGTTTCCGGCGGGACGGCGGTCAACGTCGTTGCCGCCGAATGCTGCGCCAGCGTGGACGTGAGGGTAGGAACGCAGGCCGACGGTCGACGGGTGAAAGAAGTCATTCAGGGCCTGGAGCCCACCACGCCAGGGACCCGGTTGGAGGTCGACGTGTCGCTCGAGCGCGGCCCAATGGAGGCCACACCTCGAAACCGAATCCTTTGGGAGGGCGTTCGGGGCTGCGGTAAACGCCTTGGGCTGGAGTTGGAGGATGGCGAGTCCGGGGGCGCGTCGGACGGAAACACGACGAGTCTCTATGCTGCTACGGTGGACGGATTGGGCGCGGTAGGGGACGGAGCTCACGCGCGCCACGAGCATGTTCGCGTGAGCAGCCTTCCCGAGAGAACAGCCCTCTTGGCCCTCATTCTCATGATGCCGCAACTGGAAGGCTGTTGAACGAGCCGCTAAAAGTCTCTCAGCTACGGAGGAACCTCAACCGCCGCGGTGCCGTTCCATGAAACCCACGAGAGCGTTCAAGAAATCGGGGCGGGCAGACTCGATAAAAGCCATGTGATCCGCTCCCGAGATTTCCAGCGATTCAAGGTCGGCCGTTCCTAGGGCGCGGAACAGCGAGTCACGCTGCTCCCGCGTCGCGATGGGATCGAACTCGGCATGAATCAGGAGTGTCGGGACGCGCACCTGCGTGGGATCGAGTTCATCCCACTCGTGTGCGCCGCGCCAGTCCACGCGTATGGGGTCAGCCTCTATTGCTGCCTTCACATAGGCATCGATGGCGAACTGGCCGATCGATCCGGGCGTGATGAAGTCGCTCGCGGCGGCGGCGGCGCTGTTGGGGGCCGCCGGGGGTGGCATATCCCCTTCGCCATCCGCAAGGGGGGCCCCAGCGAACGTTGGGGAATAGCCAAAAAAGACAAGGGCCGACACCAACTCCGGCCAGCGTTGGACCGTGAGTTGAGCCACCTTCGAGCCGCGGGACCAACCGAGAAGGGCAGGCTTCGGCCCACCTCCGGTGAGGAGCCAGACGCGATCGAGCACTGCCCTGAGATCCCTTGCCGCACGATCGGGGCTCAGCCATCCGGTTTCATCGCGGGGCGTTTGGCCGTAACCCCTAAAGTCGACCGCGAAGGCGGCGTACCCCGCCTCCACCAACCCGTCCATCAGCGAAAGGTCCTCGCCTGGCACCTGTAGATCGAAGTTGGGACGGGCACTCCACGTGCGGCCGTGCAGTAGGACGATCGCCCCTCGCGCCTCCAACGGGCTCTTCTCCCAAAGGGCGATGGGATGCCCATCAGCGTCGACGTTATGCCTTATGATCATCCTGGTCGGTGAAAGTGGTGATCTCCGGTTCGCGGCCAAGCTGGTCTCCAGCCGCCGAGTAGCGCAAGTTTCGGTGCCGATTACGGATGCCGACCGGCCGCTGATACGCTTCCAGGAGTACCCCATGGGTTCCCATTTCACGGTACGTCCGTTCACCTCCATTGCGGAGTTCAAGGAGTGCGTCCGCTTTCAGGAAGAGACGTGGGGTGAGGGCTTCTCCGAGCGTGTGGCGATCCCAAGAGCCTTCCGAAAGATGATCACGTGAAGATCGACCGTGTCGAAATACGGGAAATCCGAATGCGACTTCGTGAGCCGTTCGAAGTATCGACGGGCGTCTCCTACGACAGGCGAGTGCTCCTCGTGGCTCTACACTCGGGGGGGATCACAGCCTGGGGAGAGTGTGTGGCCGGCGAAACGCCAGCTTATTCGTACGAGACCACCGACACGGCATGGTCGATCCTTACGGGCCTGATCCTTCCCAGGGTAGCAGGCGCCGTGGTGGAGTCGTCCGCGGATCTTCTCCCTGTTTTCGAGGGAATTCGTGGCCATCCCATGGCGAGGGCGGCCGTGGAGATGGCCGCATGGGACCTCGAAGCGAAGGCGGCCGGCGGCTCGCTGGCCTCCCTCGTCGGGGGTGTGCACGACTCGGTTCCCGTGGGGGTCAGCATCGGCCTTCAATCGAGCGACAAGGAATTGCACCGGAAGGTCGCTGACTACATCGAGGAGGGGTATGGACGTATCAAGGTTAAGATCAAGCCGGGGCGGGACGTATTAATGCTTAAGGGGCTCCGTGACCGGTACCCGGACGTCCCACTCATGGCGGATGCCAACTCGGCGTATTCACTCGAGGACTTGCCCCACCTGAGGGAGCTGGACGCACTCGATCTCATGATGATCGAGCAACCGCTCGCGCATGACGACTACCTCGACCACGCACGGCTCCAGAGTGAAATGGTGACTCCCATCTGTCTCGACGAGTCCATACGGTCGGTCCGCGACGCTGCCCTCGCCCTCGAAATCGGGGCTTGCCGAATCATCAACATCAAGCCGGGTAGAGTAGGCGGTCTCTCCTCCGCAAAAGCCATCCACGATCTGTGTGTCGAACACAGCATACCTGTCTGGTGTGGGGGGATGCTCGAGTCGGGCGTCGGACGAGCCCACAACGTCGCTTTGGCCTCGCTCTCTGGATTCACACTCCCTGGGGATATTTCCGCGAGTCGACGTTATTGGAACGAGGACATCGTGACCCCGGAGTTCATCCTCGACGGAGGTACAGTTTCCGTCCCGTCTGGGCCGGGGATTGGCGTGGAGGTGAGGGAGGATCTGCTGGACGCTTGGGCCGTGCGACAGGCCGATTTCTAGTGGGATTATGCAGTGGGATCGTCGTTTTTCATCAAATTTCTTGAATCTTTTCGGGAGGTGTCGAGAATTAGATAAGGGACACGGTGCAAGACTTCAGACATAAAAAGGGAGCGAATCATGATTTTGCCTACGATTCGCGCCTCCCTGAGTCGAAGCGATGGGCAGCAGTTGATACGCCTCCTAGGCCGAGAAGACCCGGAGTTGGGTGAGACCGCGCGGCTCCGTCTCGAAGAGCACGGGATTGGGAGTTTATTGGACGACCCGAGGATTCGGAATGCACTGCTCACCGACACGGACGTGTCCATCCCTCCCCCAGTCATCTTCTACGTACTCGTGCGGCAAGCTCTGCTGGAGGGAGGAATCGATGATGAAAGCACCTCCGACTACGTCGCGTCGATGCTGGTTTCGTTCGGTAAGGCTGGGCGCGCGTATCGAATTTCTGGCGAGGACGAGAATGAATTCCACTATCTGACAGATATGATCTCGGAGCTTCGAAGCGCCGATGGCGGGCGGCGTTTTCTCCTGCGTGTACACCTGGGAGACTTTGCGCTCTGGATGTCGGGACTGTTTCCAGACTATCTGGAGCGGCGGACCCGCCGTAAGGGGGCGCCGCCGATCAGCTACTTCGAGGAGTTGGGAGCGACGGGCTACCGTGGCGCGTCGGAGAGTCTCGAGGCGGGCGAACTCGGGATGGAGACCGTCCTAAGGGATGTGGCGAATCAGTTCAGCGCCGTCCGCACGGCGCTGAATCGGATCTCCGATCGGCATTTTTGGCCGGGCTCGGGCAACCCGGTCGGCCGTCTCCTGAGAGAAATCTCCCAAATTCCAACGAACTCCTGACTCCGGCCGTTATACGGCTACGGGCCGAAGCTAGCCGGTGAGCTCCGAGAGGGTGACGACGCTACCCCGAGAGGCCCACCGGTCGAGCGTCACCTCCTCGTCTTCGAGGCCCAAGCCCCACGTCGCGTCTCGGACCACCGTGACCCGGTATCCCCTCTCCTGCAACCCGTCCACGGCTTGGGTGACGCAAACATCCCGAGCCACACCGATGACCACGAGCTCCATCTGGCCTTTCAGTTCGTCTGCGAGAGTGGCCACGAAGGTTTCGACGGCGGTGTTGCCCTCGAAGACATCGAAGCGGTTCTTCTGGATGAAGACCGATCGACCACGGCGGATCGCCTCTCGGGCGGCCGCGGCGGCCTCCACACCGGTGGCTCCGATGGGCAGGACCAGTGGATCGGTCGGCCGAACGACACCTATGAGCTCGGCCCCTGCTCGTTCGTCCGGATCGTCGGACCGGCCCATGCAGTGAGGCGGATAGGTGCCCGCCTGGGGGTTCGGGGCGTGAGGATCGATCTCGGCGTCGTCGAGGGCATGCCAATCCCCCGTATAGACGATGGCGACACAGTTCTCACGCATCCACGTCACCGCATCCCCAAGAGCCGCGACGATGGAGGTGGCCCCGGGGTCGGAGGCGTCGCCCAGGTCCCGTACGTAGAGGCGCCCATCGGGTTCCATGAAGTCTCTCTGGACGTCTACTACCCACCCGACCCGTATGACCGCGCCGGCGCTCGAGGTCATGAGACGGTATCCATCCGCGGGTTGGGGCGATGCCAGCGGCCCGTCTTTGCGGAAGGGTTGCCCTCGACCAATACGATGTCCGCCGTGAAGTCGTAACTGCCTCGAACCAGCGTCGAGCCCACGCCGTAGGAATCCACGGGCACTCCCGCTTCCTTGAAACGACGGATCTTGTCCACATCGAAGCCGCCCGATACCACGATCTTCACATGCGTGAACCCCTCCCGGTCGAGAGCGTCTCGCACCTTCTCCACCAATCTCGGATTAACCCCACGGGGATCGAAGTCACCCATCTCCCCCTGAAGGGACTGGTCCACCAGGTCGGCCGCCGTGTCGAGGCGGACCCCCCAGAGGCGCTCCCCCAGAGCCCGTGCCACCGTCAGGGAGGTCTGCACACAGTCGTTTTCGAAGTCCACAAGGGCGATGATGCTCACGTCGTCGGAGATGTGACGCACCACGGCTTCGGTGGCCCTCACGGTGTCCCCGCCGTAGGCGGCGATGAGCGCGTGGGGAATGGTCCCGTCACCCTCACTCCCCCAACAGGAGGCCTGCGCGTCGGTCGAGACTCCGATGGCACCGGCCACGTGGGCCGCCCAGCCATCGCCGGTCTGTACCATCCAATGGTCGTGTCGAGCGGGGAAGAACAGGACCGGTTGGGGCCAGGCGGCCTCGACGACCTCACGGGTGCGCGTCGCGATCTTGGTGCGACGGCCCAGAACCCCCACGTAGAGCGTCTCGAGGTGGGCGAAGGCCGCGTATGGCCCACGGATCAGCATGACCGTCTCCCATGGCGCGACACGATCCCCGTCCCGCAAGGAGGATACCTCGAGGTCGGAGAAGGAATAGCCATCGGTCAAGCAAAGCTTGAGGATGGCGATGGCCTCGTCGGTACCGGCCACCAAAGCCCGGTTCTTCTGAAAGACCTGTATCGTTACAACGGGGTCGTGCCCGTCAGCGATCAGCACGTCCCGGGCCCGGACAAAGTACTTGTCCGAGTAGTACCCCGCCTTCATCCTCTCCGCCGGGAGCTGGAAAACCTCGGGATCGAGACGATCCCCATCCCGAATGGGATCCTGAGGACCCACCGAGGCGGTGCTCACCCGACCTCCTCTCGCTGTCGCGTCGTGTAGACGATAATCCTTTTCTTCACCGGTACGCCTCCTCTCGTGCAAAGAAAGTAAGATCTCCCGATCCTTGCCGCTTTGGTGCGTGACGTGCATAATCGAGCGGGTGAGGGCGACGGGGCCGCGAGGCCCTCCGGCCGCTCTGGCCACCACCGTACGGAGGAGGAGGGTCGACCATGTCCATCACGACCAGCCGCTTCACCAATGAGAAGGCCCTCTGTGGAAGCGTTTCGAGTAATGTGGTCCGCCACGACGGTACTGTCCTGGAAGACGAGATCATTTACGGGCAATAGAGTTTCTAGATCTCGGTTCCGGGTCCTGTCGTGACCGCTTCTCATGACGTAGTGCTGGTGGGGGGCGGCGGAGCAGGATTACGTGCGGCCATCGCCATCGCGGAAACCAACCCGCACCTCAGCATCGCCGTCGTCTCCAAGGTGTATCCCATGCGCAGCCACACGGTCTCGGCAGAGGGCGGCGCTGCAGGAGTGATCGCCGAAGACGACTCCCTCGACGAGCACGCCTACGACACCATCTCCGGTGGCGCTTGGCTGTGTGATCAAGACGCCGTCGACGAGTTCGTGAGGGAGGCGCCCCAGGAGTTGCTCAGGTTGGAACACTGGGGTTGTCCCTGGAGTCGCACCCCCGAGGGGCGAGTGGCGGTGCGTTCGTTCGGCGGCATGAAGAACAAGCGAACGTGGTACGCAGCCGACAAGACCGGCTTCCACATGCTCCACACGCTGTTTCAGACCTCACTCAAGTACACGAGCGTCGTACGCTACGACGAATGGTTCGTGACGAAGCTCCTGGTCGATGATGGCTGGGTCCAGGGCGTCGTGGCGCTGGAGCTGATGTCTGGGAGGATTGAGCCGATTCTGGCCAAGGCCGTCATTCTGTGCACTGGCGGGTGCGGCCGCGTATTTCCGTTCACCACCAACGCCAGCATCAAGACCGGCGACGGCATGGCGTTGGCCTACACGGCCGGCACCCCGCTCAAGGACATGGAGTTTGTCCAGTATCACCCGACGGGCCTCCCGTTCACCGGCATCCTCATCACCGAGGCCTCACGGGCCGAGGGAGGCTGGTTGCTCAACAAAGACGGCTACCGCTACTTGCAGGACTACGATCTGGGCACGCCGGAGCCGAAACCGGTTCTGCGAAGCATGGAGTTGGGGCCTCGGGACCGTCTGTCCCAGGCCTTCGTCAAGGAGGTGGAGAAAGGGCGGACCATCGATGGTCCTTACGGCCCGGTGGTTCACCTCGACCTGCGGCATTTGGGCGAGCAGCTCATCGACGCCAGGATTCCGTTCGTGCGCGAGTTGTGTCAGAAATACCAGAATATCGACCCGGTCAAGGAGATGATCCCGGTGCGGCCGGTCATCCACTACATGATGGGGGGGGTCCACACTGACATCGACGGTGCGACCCACCTGGCTGGGCTTTATGCGGCTGGTGAGGTCGCGTGCGTGAACATCAACGGCGCGAACCGGCTGGGGTCCAATTCCCTAACGGAACTGCTCGTTTTCGGCGCACGCGCCGGCCTTGCAGCGGCGGAGTACGCGTCCACCCGCACGGATCCGAGCTCCAGCCTGCTGGCGCAGGCAGAGGATGAAAAACGGCGTTTGGAGCGCGACTTCCTGCACAAGACGGATGGCGCAGAACGCCCCGCGACTATTCGCGAGGAGATGCAGGAGACCATGGAGCAAGGCGCCGGCATCTATCGCTCGGGCGAGGGACTGACCCGGGCTGCCGACCGGCTGCGTGAGCTGCAGGAGCGTTTTCGTAACGTGGCCGTGCAGGATAGCAGCCGAACGTTCAACACCGAGCTGATCTCCGTCTTGGAGCTGTCCGCCATGCTCGACGTTGCCGAGTCGATGATCCAGTCCGCGCTGTGGCGCGAAGAGTCCCGAGGCGCACACCAAAGGACGGACTTCACCGAACGTGACGACGAACGTTTTCTGGCGCACTCGCTCACCTATCGTAATTCCGACGGCTCCTCCAGAGTCGAATCCCTGCCGGTGACGATTACTCGGTGGCCCCCTGGCGAGCGAGTATACGGGAGGTAACAACTATGGATGAGCGTATCACCCTGCAGCTGGCACGGTACCGTCCCGAGGAGGAGGACGAGCCGACGTTCGAGGAATACGAGGTGCCGTGCCACAAGGAGTGGGTGGTTCTCGACGGGCTCAACTACATCAAGGACCAGCTGGACGGGACATTGTCGTACCGTTGGTCGTGTCGCATGGGCATCTGCGGTAGTTGCGGCGTGACCGTCAACGGAGAGCCGAAGCTGACATGCGCAACGTTCCTCACCGATTACGCGCCGGGTCCCGTGCGTCTCGAGCCGATGCAAAATTTCCCCGTCATCCGGGACCTCATCGTCGAGATGACGGACTTCATGCAAAAGCTGACCACGATCAAACCCTGGATCGTGCGCGACGAGGAACGACCCCTGGAGGAAGGAGAATACAGGCAAACGCCGGATGAGCTGAGCGAGTACAAGCAGTACAGCATGTGCATCAATTGTATGCTGTGCTACGCCGCCTGCCCGGTTTACGGCCTCGACCCGGAGTTCCTCGGGCCGGCCGCGATCGCCACGGCCCAGCGGTACAATCTCGACTCCCGCGACGAGGGATCCGACGAGCGTCTCGACCTTCTTTCCCTGCACGAGGGAATCTGGGCCTGCACCTTCGTGGGCGAATGTACCGAGGTCTGTCCGAAGAACGTCGATCCGGCCGGCGCCATACAGCGTTACAAGCTGGATGCTGCGCTGTCGTCGCTCAAACGTTTCGTTTTGCCGTGGGGTGCCAGATGAGCGAGCAACCGACATACACGCCTTTCCACCCTCGCTGGTATCGTCCGCGGGTTTCCACGTGGTGGTGGTTGAAGCGCTCGTCCTCGCGCGCGTTCATCTTGCGCGAGGTGAGCAGCATCTTCGTGGCGTGGTTCGTCTTATTCTTTCTGTTGCTGGTCGCTGCAGTGGGGCGTGGAGAGGCTGCTTACCAGGAGTTCATGAGTTGGGCCGCGAACCCGGGCATCGTGCTCGTCAACCTCGTCAGCCTGCTCTTTGTCGTATTCCACGCCATCACTTGGTTCAACCTGGCACCCCAGGCGATGGTGGTGCACATGCGAGGCAAGCGAGTGCCGGGGAAATTGATTGCCGCCTCCAACTACGGCCTGTGGGTGGTGACGTCTCTCCTGGTGGCGTGGATCATCCTCGCTGGGTCGAGGTAGCGATGGCAAAGCGAGTAACGCTCGAGCCGCTCTTGTGGCTTCTCTTCAGCGCCGGGGGCGTGGTGGCTGCCCTGGTGATCCCGGTCCTGCTGTTGCTGTTCGGCCTCGTCTTCCCTCTCGGGCTCTCGCCCCCCAGCCATGAGCACATGCTCGCGGTTCTGGGCCACCCACTTTCGCGCGTGACGATTTTCGTGTCGTGCACGTTGTTGTTGTTTCACTCGGCGCACCGCGTTCGCTTCACACTGTATGACGCGTTGCAGATCAAGCACCTGAACGAGTTGGTCATCCTGCTGGTTTACGGGGCCCTGCTCGTCGGTAGCGTTGCTGCAGGGTATCTCGTATGGCAGCTTCCATAGGGGAGTAGAGAAATCTCCCGAATTCCAGAGAACTTCTGACTCCGGCCGCTATGCGGCTACGGGCCGCAGGCAGGCGGCGCAGAACCTCCACTTCGTTCTCAATACCGCTCCACAGGTACATACTCGTCGCGCCATTCGCCCACAGTGTGGACAGCCCAGGGCATCCCATGGAACCTCCCCGCCACAGTCTGAGCAGGGTGCGATCGATCCAACGTCGCTCCGTATGACCCGAGCTGCCTCGTGCGGCGAAGTGAGGCCTTCGGACACCTTCCGGTTCACGTCTTCCGTCAGGGAGGCCATACCACTTTCGGCTGCAAGCCGCCCAAGATCCGACGCCGAGGCACCGCACATGATCTCGTCACGAATCGCGTCGTTCATCGCCAGCACTTGAAAGACTCCGGTCCGGCCCGAGTACCCATCTTCGCACCGGGTACAGGCTTCGGGGTTCCGGCCGCGGCAGAAGCGACAGAAGGTCCGCACGAGGCGCTGGGCGACAACGCCACTCAGACCACCCGCCACCAAATGGTGCGGCACCCCCATATGGAGAAGCCTGGTGATAGCCCCGGGGGCGTCTGTCGCATGAATCGTGGAGAGCACGAGGTGACCTGTAACCGCGGCACCCATGGCGATTTCCGCGGTTTCGCGATGCCGAATTTCACCGACCATTACGACGTCGGGATCCTGCCGGAGGATGGCGCGGAGGGCCACGGGAAAGGTCAGCCCCGTGAGCGGGCTCACCTGGACCTGGTTGATGCCGGGGATGCGGTATTCCATAGGGTCTTCGACGGTGACCACGTTGAGCCCCTCTTGGTTCAGCTCGGCCAGAGCGGCAAACAGGCTGCTACTCTTGCCGCTTCCGGTCGGCCCGGCAGCGAGGATCACGCCCTGCCCAGCTTGGCCAAGTCGCCGCACGAGGGAGGCGTCGCGTCCGGAGAGGCCGAGTGCGTCGAGGTTTCGAGGCACCTTTAGCGGGTCCAGAAGCCTCAGCACGATCTTCTCACCCCCTGCCACAGGTAGTGCCGACGCCCGAATCCTCAGGGATCCGGCCGCGTGCTCGACGGTGAGACCGCCGTCCTGGGGCCTTCTCTTAACGGAGATATCCATTCCCGACATCACCTTGATCCGTGATGTGATCGAAGCCAGACCGCTCGATGGAAGTGTGAGAGAGCGGCGCTGGGTGAATTCAAGCGGTCGTCGCAACACCTCGAGGAGGAGTTGCGATGGAGGCAATCAGGCGCCGAGGAGCGGATCGAGTTCTACGTCGACGGATGCGTTCACCAGGCCGTCCGCCGGTGGGACGCCGCGAGCATCGGCAGAGGTTCTGGGAAGAGGTAGCTCGAGGTCAGTCGAGCGAGGAGGCCGCCGTGGCGGCGGGTGTGTCCCCCGCTGTCGGGGCGCGCTGGTTTCGCGAATGTGGTGGCATGTCACCCCTCAATCTTCGTCCCCAGTCGCGGCGCTATCTCACGTTCATTGAGCGAGAAGAGATCGCCGTTCTTCGAGCCCGTGGTCGTGGCGTACGCGAGATCGCCCGGCAGTTGGGCCGCTCACCCTCGACGATCTCGCGAGAACTGCGGCGGAACGCAGCTACAGGAGGAAGGAACCTCGAGTATCGGGCCACGACCGCTCAATGGCACGCCGATCGGCGAGCGAAACGTCCAAAGCTTGCGAAGCTCGCTACGAACGGCGAACTGAGGCAGTATGTACAGGATCGCCTCGGAGGCGTGATCCGAGCTCTGGACGGTGCCGCTCTGGCAGGCCCCGATGTGCGCTGGATCGGACGGCGTCACGGTCGCCGACAAGACCGGCGGTGGGCGGTCTCGTGGAGTCCCGAGCAGATCGCCAACAGGCTACGGGTCGACTTCCCCGGCGATGAGTCCATGCGTATATCGCACGAAGCCATCTACCAGGCGCTTTACGTTCAGGGCCGCGGTGCGCTGCGACGGGAGCTGACAGCGTGCCTTCGGACGGGACGCGCGCTACGGGTGCCTCGAGCACGCACCCGCAGACGGGGCAAGGCGTTCGTTCACCCCGAGATCATGCTCAGCGAGCGGCCGGCCGAGGCAGACGACCGCGCCGTTCCCGGGCACTGGGAAGGCGACCTGATCTTGGGGCTGGGCAGTTCGGCGATCGGAACGCTGGTCGAGCGGACCTCCAGGTTCACGACGCTGCTCCACCTCCCCCGCCTTGACAAACACGACGAGCCCAGGACCAAGAACGGTCCAGCGTTGGCTGGACACGGTGCCGAAGCCGTCCGGGACGCGATCGCTTCGTCGATCACGACCCTGCCCGAGCAACTCCGCCGGTCTCTGACATGGGACCAGGGAGCAGAGATGGCTCAGCACGCACGGCTGCGCATCGACACTGGCCTGGCCGTCTACTTCTGCGACCCGCAGAGCCCGTGGCAGCGCGGCACGAACGAAAACACCAACGGCCTGTTGAGACAGTACTTCCCAAAGGGCACTGACCTCAGCAGACATACCGCTGACGACCTCGCCGCCGTCGCAGCCGCTCTCAACAGTCGCCCCCGCAAGACCCTCGGTTGGAGAACTCCGGCGGAAACCTTGGAAGATCTGTTATCATCAAAGAACCAGACCTCAACCTTGCGTTGAAATGCTCTACCGCTCCCGTATCTACAGCCTTCAACGACCTTCGGTCGCTTCTGACTCCCTCGGGTTGGGGACATCAAGAACCCACTTCTTTCTTTCTGGACCCCGTCGCTCTCACCAGCCTAGTGTCCAGCAAAACGGGGGCTTATGAAAACCCTTCAACACGGTACTGTTGCGACGACCCCTTGAACCTAGGCAGTACACCGTCGATGCGGTAGCGGATCAGAACCCGACCCTCGAACGGTTCAAGATGGATGTCGCTCGCTCCCAAGGCTGCGGCATGTTGAAGGATGTGATCCACGAGTCGCACGACGGGCGCGGCCGCGGCGGCGGCTCTCAACGTCCGGTCATCCTCCGAGTCGGCGTCGCACACGGGCAGGTTGTTGACCAGCTCGGCCAACTCCCCTTCGTATGCCGCACGGATACCCTCCGCTATTGCGGACGGTGCGGCTACGATGGGTTCGACGCGCCGTCCGCTGCGAAAACGGAGCTCTTCCAGCGTGTCTTGGTCCAGCGGGTCGGACACCGCCAGCCGGAGTATTCGGTCGCTGGCCGACAACAGAAGAATGGCCCGAGTACGGGCGAGCGCGGCGTCTACGAGCCCCAGGGCCTCAGCCTCGGGGATCAAAGGTCCCTCGGCGAAGGGAAGCCTGAGTTGAGCCGCTAGGGCTCGAGCAACGCCCCTATCGTCGATGTATCCCCTGCGTACGAGAATGTCGCCTAGGCGGCGCCCGGAACCTTGCTGCTCGTCCAGCGCCGCGCGTAAATGACGCTCCTTGATCCGTCCGGCTTCCACCAGGGATTGGCCGAGCCGAAGAGGTCGTGTGGCCATCGGGACACGTTGGGGGATTCCTACGGGCGGTGCCATGACGGCACGGGCCGGACCAGAATCCAACATCTCGCGATTCTGGTTAAAAACCCTCGAGGTGACCACTAATAATGGAGTATCTTGTAATACCTATTTCTATGTAATGCTTAGCTTACTCATTGGACCTCCTGTAATTCATTGGGCACACGTCTGTGCGCGACTCGCGTCCACCAACGTCCACCTGCAGTGATCGATCTCATGGCGAAAGACGACCTTCAGGATCCATCGTCACAGAATCCAGAGTCTTCAGACGCAGAGGTCGAGCAGGCCGCACAGGGCTCAGATCTGAGACGACCACCTATTCTCGTTGGTTTTCTTCAGCTCTTGATCCTCGTAGCACTCGGTTGGATAGGGTGGCAATGGGTCACATGGCCCAACGTGAAGGATCTCGTGGACAACAACCCCGAAACCACCGCGTTCATCGAGCTTTACAGAGATGGTGGAAGTCGATCCGAAAACCGAACCGTAGACTGGCGATGGGTGCCGTACCGTGAGATATCATCGCATCTCAAACGCGCGGTAATCGTGGCCGAGGATGCCCGCTTTTTCACACATCACGGTTTCGCGGGCGAGGAGATCAAGGAGGCGATAGCGGGGGCGATCGAGCGCGGTGAGACACCACGTGGCGCCTCTACCCTCACGCAACAGCTCGCCAAGAATCTTTGGCTCTCACCGACACGCAATCCACTACGCAAGCTCAGCGAAGCCGCGCTCACGATCCATCTGGAGGAATACGTCCCCAAGCGGCGGCTGCTCGAGATATATCTCAACGTGGTGGAGTTCGGGATCGGAATCTACGGAGCGGAGGCGGCCGCACGGCACTATTTCAACAAACCGGCTTCGCAATTGAGCGAACGCGAGGCGGCCCTGCTAGCGGCATCCTTGCCGAGGCCAAAGAGCTGGCACCCGGGAGTTGACGACGACCGGTATCTGAGCAGGGCGAGACGTATCCAAACCTGGATGACCCAGGCACACTTTCTCAACCGCTATCTTTGAAGGGAGCCGGTGACCCCCAGAGAGGGCTACTGATGGCGTACTACCTGGTTGAAGCCGCCGCGAAGGAAGAGCGACTCCAAGAGCTTGCGGAGCGGCTGGAGAAAGACGAGTTCGTTTCCATGCGCCCCTTCGGTATCTCCGTCACATTCTCACTGCGTGGTGCCCGCAGGCGCCCCGACGGGGGAGTGGTCTGGGAAGAGGAGGACTACTGTTCTCCGCCACTCGCCCAAGAACGCGCGGCAGTGCTCGACGAGTACTTTCACGACCTTCGCGTCACGTCCGTCCAAAGGAATGAGGGCTGGGCTCAGATCCGTGATCTGCCGCCGCTCTTCCCTGAGTTGGCGGGGTAGCTCGGCGGGTGGGAATTGTCCTCTGTAGCCCGATCGTCTGCCAGCCTCAGAGGATCAACTCGTCGTCGGGTGGGCGCACCTCCACGGGCCGCACGTCCATGGTCACCTGCACTGCGACATGGCCCATGTCGGCGCGGTCTCGGAGCGCATCCCGAACTCTCGGTTGGACCTTCCTGTACGCCGCCAGCACGCCATCCCGGATCTCCTGGCGGAGCACCTTCAGCGCGTTCACGTCGGGACGGCTCGTTTTCGTTTCCTTCTTTGCTTCTAAGAGGCGCTCTGGGAGGATCTCGAACGGAGACATTCCGACGTCGTCGAGTCGAGCGGAATCGATATAGTGGATGGAAACGGATACGTCACCTCGCGCATGATGTGTGGGAATGTCGCCCACGGCGCGGAAGTGCGACGCCAACTTACCGAGCTCCACGTTCGCCGCCGCCTTGGTGTAGCTGCGCTCCACGATGTCGAATATCCGCCGCATACGCTCCGGAGTTGTCGCGTCTACGTCGGGGATTTCTGTCTCCAACTCCCGGCCCACAGCCTGGCGGTCCTGCCCGGCCTGAGCCTCTTCTTCCCGGATCCTTTGCCGATCGATGTTCTCTAGAATTCGGTCAGGGTTCGTCCGAAGCCCCATCGCCTCTCTCCCTCAACACTGCGCAACCCAAGTGGGTATCTTTCTGCTCGACTCCAAACGATAACCTGATCGGTCTATCGTGGCCAAGTGGGTCCGGGAGATTGGCCCGTGGCCGTGTCGGCGAGCCGAGGATGATGATTTCGCGTGGGCTGTGCGTACCCTAGACTGGACCCGGATGAGCGGAGGCCCGGGCCGCGTCTCGGTCTCCAGTGCACCTCGAAGGGGAGCGTGAATGAACACTGCTGAAGAGCAGCACACAGAGCAGAGTGACACCCTTCCGGGCCTGTTTGGCCGTTATATCCGCTTGTTCACCGCTCCCGATATTCTGTTCCAGGGCTTTCGCAGCCGGCCGGATTGGGCCGGCGCCATGTTCCTGGGTGCTGCTCTGATAGCGGCGGGGAGGTTGCTGATCCCGCTTGACTTGACCCTCGCGACGCTGCGCGAGGCCATACTGGCACAGGGGCAGCCGGTTCCACCGGGCCTTGAGGACCAGGGGCCGCTGATTCGTTTCGCGGGGGCGGCCGCGGCTTTCGTTTTCTGGCCCATCTTGATGGCGTTCTTCGCCGGCTTGGTCATGTTGTTCTTCGCGGTGTTGCTGGGGCACGAAGGAACCTATCGGCAGTACCTGGCCGTGGTGGCCCATGCCCAACTGATTGTGGCCACGTCGGGGATCCTGCTCTCGCCTCTGAGAGTCGCCATGGAGGACGCGCAGCTCCTGCTCTCAGTCGGGGCGTTCGCCGTATTCCTGTAGCCCAGCTACCTGCTCCGATTCCTGAGCTTCCTGGACCTATTCGGCATTTGGGCGTGGGTGCTGGTTGGCCTCGGAGCCGCCAGGATCGGGCGAAAGGAGTCGTGGGCCGGCGGCACTTTATTCGTCCTGACGATTCCAGTTACGATGGCAGCCGTTATCACTATCTTTGCCGGGTAAACCAAGTTGCCGCTGAGGCGATGCACTGCGCGGCGAAATTTCCCTCCGCCTCAGGCCGATCCCGAAGATTAGGCGTCTCGACATCTTGAACCATTCGACCCGTGAACGTGTCACGCGGAAACGCATCAGAGGGTCTCTACTCGCGGCGCTCCTGGTATGGCTTCCCTCGGCGGGTTTGGCGCAATCAACGGACGGTGACGGTCCCGAGCCCGCGCGGGTCCCGATCTTGGTCGCGGGCGTCTTGTCCGGCGAGATCTCGATCGACGGGCATCTCGACGAGGCTGCGTGGGCCGCCGCACCTGTGGCGACCGGTTTCATCCAGCGCCAGCCCGTCGAGGGAGACCCTGCGGTCCATGACACCGAAGTGCGCGTCCTCATCGGGTCCGATGCGATCTATGTCGGAGCCCGGATGATCGACTCCGAGGCGCAGTTCATCGCAGACCAGATGACTCGGCGCGACACGGGTGGCCAGTTCGACTTCTTCACTGTCTCCTTGGACCCGAATCTGGACCGGCGCACCGGATATTGGTTCGCGATCAACCCCTCGAACGTTCAGGGGGACGGATATCTCTTCGACGATAACCGACTCGACCTGGCCTGGAACGCCGTCTGGGAATCCGAGGTGTCGAGGGACGAGGGGGGTTGGACAGCCGAAATGCGCATTCCCCTTTCTCAGATTCGATATGAGGCCGCCGACTCCGCCCAGACCTGGGGGGTCAACTTCCATAGACAGCGGCTGTACAGCAACGAAGTTACGTATTTTTCCCTCGAGTCTCGGCTTCAAAGAGGGAGAACCAGCCAGTTCGGGCTGCTCGGGGGCGTGGTGTTGGGGGCGGCTTCCAGGCGGTTGGAGGTCCGGCCGTACGCTTTGAGCAGCGCTCGCCGGGCTCCCTCCGCCAACGGCGATCCGTTCTTCGACGGTTCTGAGGTCCAGGCACGGGCCGGTATGGAGCTCAGCTACGGCCTGGGGGCCGCCTTCACCTTGGACGCCACCATCAGTCCGGACTTCGGACAGGTGGAGAGCGACCCCGCGGTGATCAACCTGGGCGCCTTCGAGACCTTCTTCGAGGAGCGACGCCCGTTCTTCGTCGAAGACGCACAGGTGTTCGACTTCCGGCTGTCCGGAGGCCCGAACAAGCTCTTCCATAGCCGGCGCCTAGGACGGGAGCCGCAGGGCCGGGCTCCCATCGGGGCCACCTTTTCACAGATGCCCGACGCCGCAACAATTCTCGGGGCGCTCAAGGTTTCGGGTCGAACGTCTGGAGGGCTCTCGGTCGGGGCCATTGCAGCGCTCACCGACCGGGAAACGGGGCAAGCCTACTTCGATACGGATGGGCGGATCGAGAGCTTCCTGGCCGAGCCGAGAACCACCTATGGGGTTCTTCGTCTGCAGCAGGACTTCAACGGGGGGGTGTCACAGGTCGGCGGGATCGCCACGGTGTTGAATCGCGAGCTCCCCTCCGAGGGGTCGTTCGATCTTCTCACGTCGACGGCGTTCAACGGCGGACTCGACTTCGAGCATCAGTGGGGGGACCGTGAATGGTCCCTCACCGGATTTTTTGCGGTGAGCCACATTCAGGGTGACTCGACGGCGCTCCTCCGGATTCAGGAGTCGAGTAATCACTACTTCCAGAGGCCCAACGCCACCCGGGTGTCGGTGGACTCGACGGCGACCTCGATGACTGGAGCCGATTGGCGCCTACAGCTCGACCGCCAAAGTGGAGAACATTGGACTGGCGGCATATGGGCCGCCCAGGTGACCCATGGGTTCGAGATCAATGACCTGGGAATCTCGAGAAACGCCGCGCGCCTCGACGGGGGCTTTCGGATTGGGTACAGGGAGACCGTTCCAGGGGATAGATTCCGCAGCTATGACCTCAATTTCTTCACGTTCCACAACTGGCTTCATGAGGCCCTGGACGACGTTTGGTCTCGCCCCTCCTGGGGCCGGGCCCATGTGAGCGGAAGCGCCAGCCTGCGCGGTGGCGTTGAATTTCTGAATTACTGGAGATTGAACGGTGACATCAGGTACAGTCCCGATAAGATGTCCCGGACCGCAACTCGCGGAGGCCCATTGGTCAGGGATCCCGCCACATTAGGCGGCGGGATCAGCGTGCAGACCGACCGACGCGCGGCCCTAAGCGTGCGAACAAACGTAAATGTCACGAAGGGCCGTGAGGGTACAGGTGACCAATTCAGCGCCGACGTTCAGTTCAACCTCCGTCCCTCGCCGCGGGTGCAGTTGGAGGTGGGACCCGAGTTCACGACGCAGACCGACGGCAAGCAGTACGTCTCGCGGACTGCTGTGCTTCCGTATGCGCCGACGTTCGGACAGCGGTACATCTTCGCCGATCTGGATCGGAAATCGCTCTCGATGGTCACCCGCCTCAGCGTCACTTTCACCCCTTATCTGAGCCTGCAGCTTTTTGCGCAGCCACTCCTCTCATCGGTCGACTATGTGAGTTATAAGCAGCTCGAAGCTCCCGAAACATTCGACTTCGACGTCTTCGACGAAGGAGCCTACGCTGAACTCGGCGGGCAGGCGTCTTGCCAGGGTGGCCGAATCTGCCAGGAGGGGGATCGGCAGTTCGTCGATTTCGACGGTGACGGGGCTGCGGACTATGACTTCAGCGACCGGGACTTCAACCAGCGCTCCTTGATCGGGAACGTAGTGCTTCGGTGGGAATACCGTCCCGGCTCCACCATCTTCTTCGTGTGGCAGCACCAACAGTTCGAGCGCGCCGACATCGGGGATTTTAAGCTGGGCCGCGATGTGGGAGCCCTTTTCAGCGCTCCGTCGAGCGACACCTTCATCATCAAAGTGAACTACTGGCTGGGGCTGTGAGTGCGACTCGGACCATGGGCCCCGCCAAACATTCGGCTCGAAGGGTTAGGAGTTTACCGCGAAAAGATCAGCTGGCAGCGGTCGCCGACCGCGATGCCCTTTTCCGCGAACCAGCCCTGACGGACCTCGAGGGCGAACATCGCGGGTCTCGCGCCGTCATGGATGTCGGTGGTTTGGGGCTCCATCTGCTGGATATCGACGATCCTGAAGTTGCGGTCGATAAAGGCGACGTCGAGTGCCACGTACGTATTCTGCATCCAGATCGATCGCTCCCCCTCTGTGTCCCAGACGAAGAGCATGCCGGTACCGTCCGGGACCGCCTCTCGGTACATGAGCCCCTCAGATCGTGTTGCCGGCGTATCCGCTACCTCGGCGCGCACCGTATCGGTGCCGAAGACGACCAGTACGGTGGCGGCGGTGGACGCCGTCGCAGAGTTGGCCGGTGCACGTGGGTGCAGCCCAACCTCGGCCTCCGATTTCGCGAGTGGAAGCGCCGCCGCTGCGGCGAGCAGGAAAATGAGTAGATTCATAGATCCTTCCTTACCGGGATTGAGGCGAAGGCGTTCCCATGGTCGATCCTGAACTACTCGAGATTCTCGTTTGCCCCGAGACCCATCAACCGGTGCGCCCGGCCGAGGGCGAGCTTTTGAACCGACTGAATCAGGCGATCCGGTCCGGAGGTGTGACCAATCGAGGCGGCAATGAGGTGGCTGATCCAATCGAGGAGGGCCTGGTCCGGGAGGACGACAAGATCCTGTATCCGGTTCGAGAGGATATCCCGATCATGTTGATCGACGAGGCCATCGAGCTCCACAAGCTGGCGTGACGTCAGGCCGAGCCATCGAGCTCGACACGCTGGCCTGATGTCAAGCCGAACCCCACCGTCCCACCTAGACGCGTGGTTGACCCGCAGTTGACCCACCGAAGCTCCCTACGTACACTCCAGGCATCATCAAGACCGGCTGAGGGTCAGGCCCTGCGACGCCGGGGCAACCTGCGGGAGATTACGCAACTCCCGAAAAGGTGCCAAGTCCTGCGGGAACTAAGGTTCACCGACAGATGAACGCGCGTCCGAGCCGTGGCTTCTTCTCGCCGAGGCCTTCCGGTCAAGTCCGTCTCATCCGCTGGTGCTCTTGGTTCCGTGACATATAGGAATGGAAGAGCTACATGGATTTTCGGAGGCGGTCGTGATCTCCGTCACTGGGGCCCAGTTCGGGACGGTCGATCTTGCTGGCCCCTCGGTTGTCGGCGCGAGGGTGGCCTACGCCTCCTATGGCCCGGAGGACGCCCCCGCTGTGATGGTTCTCGGGGGGATCTCCGCCCATCGCTTCGTTTGCGGCGATGAGTATGGGACACCGGGTTGGTGGCCCGGTGTGGTCGGTCCGGAGGCTCCGCTCGCCCCCGGGCCCTATCGGGTCCTCTGCGTCGACTATATCGGTGGGGCGGGCGGGTCGTCGGTGAACGGTTCGGGGGTGCCCGTCGTGACCACCGACGACCAAGCCAACGGAGTGAAGGTTGTACTCGATCACCTCGGCATCGACAGTCTACACGCCTGGGTCGGTGCCTCTTACGGTGGGATGGTGGGCCTGGCGTTCGGGGCACTGCATGCGGACCGCCTGGAGCGGTTGCTGATGTTCTGTGCGGCGCACAGATCTCATCCCATGGCCACGGGCCTCCGGGGCCTGCAGCGCCGGATCGTCGAGTTGGCCACCGCCGCCGGGCGGGAGCCCGAGGGGCTGGCTCTCGCGCGTGAACTCGCCATGACCACGTACCGCACGCCCGAGGAGTTCGAGAAGCGATTCGTTTCGGTCCCGATCTGGGAAGAGGGAACCCCCCACTTCGCCGTGGAGAAGTACTTGAAGGTTCAGGGCGAGAAGTTCGTTCGGCGCTTCGACGGACGGGCCTTCGCGATCCTCTCCCAATCGCTCGACCTCCATAATGTCGATCCGGCACTCGTTCGTGTGCCGACGACGATCGTTTCGGTCGACTCGGACACGCTGGTGCCTCCGTGGCTGGTAGCGGAGATGGTGCGCCGGTTACCCGGCACAGGGCGGACCATCCGTGTCTCGTCCAATTTCGGGCACGACGCGTTCTTGAAAGAAAAAACCGTGGTTGGAAGGGTGATTCGCCACGTTCTTGCCGGGGAGGTCCACGGCTAGAATGCTGAAGGAGTACACAGGGTCGCGCACGATGCTACCTTGATGTCCGGACTTGAATCCCGGGACCGACTTCCGGGCCATCCGCCACATGGAGACACACGGCTTGTCCCTCATCAGCTTTCATCGGATCCTCATCGCCGTCGCCATCCTCTTTTGTGCAGGATATGGGGTGTACGAGCTCTCAGCGTTTGCCAGAAACGGGGAAACCGGCTCACTGTTGATCTCAGGATTCTTCTTCGTGGTTACAGCCGGTCTCACCTACTACCTCCGGCACCTCAAGCGCTTCCTCGGCGTCGAGTAGTAGGCGCCGATCCACTTCAGAAGGTCGCAGAAGACCGTCGCGTCAGTTCGCGTCTTCGGGAAGCGGGGCGGCGGGTAGCTCCGAGGGCAGCCTCTCCCAGTAGAGGAGCGGGCGTTCTCCCGGGTGATTTCCGATCTCGTTCAAAGTCAGGGCGTCGTATAGCCGCCCGTTGAGCATCACCATACTAAGTGACTCCGTATTGCGGAGATCATCGAGCGGATCTTCGTCCAGGACGAGGAGGTCGGCGAGTTTGCCCACCTCCAGTGACCCTAGATCATCGTCGAGGCCCAGGTAACGGGCGCCGTTGATCGTGGCGGCCTTGAGCGCCTCGACCTCGGTCATTCCGCCCTGCTCGAGCATCCACAGCTCCCAGTGAGCGCCGAGACCTTGCATCTGTCCGTGCGCCCCAAGCGTGACGAGTCCGCCGGCGTCCTGGATTACCTTGGCGCCCTGGGAAATTCTGATGTGGTTGTAGTCCTCGTCCCCCGCGGCGACGATAGGTCGGCGTGAGACGGGGTCCACGACGTCACGAGGGACGAACGTGAGCAGGCGCTCGTTCTCCCACACGTTGGTGCGCTCATACCAGTAGTTCTCTCCCCCGAGTCCGCCGTAGCCGACCACCAACGTCGGCGTGTAGCCCGTAGAGCTCTGCCCGAAGAGTTGAGCCAGGTCGTTGTACACGACCGGAACAGGAAGTGCGTGCTCCACTCCCGTATGACCGTCGAGGACCATGGTCATGTTGTAGTAGACGAGGGATGCTCCCTCTGGCACGACCATCATGTCCAGATTGCGGCCCGCCTGGATGATCATTTGGCGAGCGTCGCGGCGGCGCTGGTTGTAGCTCTTTACGCTGAAGGCGCCGACGGCCCTCATCCGGGCCAGGTGACGTTCGGCGTCGTCGTAGTCGTCGACGATTGCTTTGTTCGTCGACTCGGCCCCGTACAGGATCGTGCCCGTAGAGAAAAGTCTCGGCCCGAGCTTCAGGCCAGCCCTGATCATCTCCGAGTTCGTGAACACCATGGTCGTGTTGTTCGATGGGTCGTGTGAAGTGGTCACACCGAATGCGAGGTTGGCCATGAGCGGCCAACTGGCTTCCCCGAGGATCCCTGATCCTTCACCACTCACGTGTGCGTGCACGTCGACGAACCCGGGAAGGATGGTCTTGCCCTCTACGTCCACCCGGTGAGCATCCGGGGGGACTGTGACCTGGTTCCTGGGTCCGACAGCGGTGATCGTGTTGGCGATCACAACGATCGTGCCGTCCTCGATCAAGCCGCCGTCCGCGCCCGAGTCTGCCGCGAGCGTGAGGATGCGGGCTCCGACGAAGGCGACCGTGCCGGTCGGGACATCGCTGGATTGAGTAAATCCGATCGAGAGCCCGCTCGCCTCGGGCTCAGCGGCCTCGGCCGGTGCGCCCGGCCTGAACGTGAACGTTTCGGTAAGGTCCCGAGCGAAGTATTCGGGCCCCAACGTCCAGAGGAGCGACTGGCTGTCGCCCGACCAGTGGAGGTATAGACCGGCATTATCGGAGACGCGCTCGACCGGGAAGCCATCCACATCCGGACCCAGCGTGACCGTTCTTCCAGACCGTGGGAAGGCGGCGATGTAGGCACGGTAGCGTTCTGTGAAGGCCACCCATCGGCCATCGGGTGAAGGGACGATCTCGGTGGCGTTTTCCGATTTAAAATGAACGATTTCATCCGTCCCGTTGAGGTCGACACTCACGAGGCGCCGGTTTCCGTCGGCGAAATCGTTCACGAGAATTCGTGAACCCGTGGGATCGAACAACGGGTTCGAGCCGGTCGCGCGGATCCTCCTGGGCTCCTCGGACCCGTCCACCGGGATGACGAAGACCCCGGGGTTCTCTCCGTGGGTCGGACCCCGGACGTTGTCGCCACCCGCTGATCGATAAGTCACCCACTGCCCGTCGGGTGAGAAAGAGGGCGCGGAGTAGTGCCCCGGGGTCGTGACCAGATCACGATTGCCACTGCCGTCGGCACGGATCATTCGGATCCGGCCCTTTGCAGAGTCAGTCCATGTCGCGTAAACGATCCACTGTCCGTCCGGCGAGAAAGCCGGGGCGAACTCGATGCGGTCGTCTCGGGTGAGCCGCCGGGGCGATTCGAAGGGAAGTTCCTTCAGATAGAGCTTACCCAACGCCGTGTAAGCCACGAAGCGGCCCCGGGCCGAGGTCGTGACGTCGCGCAGCATCTTCACGTCGAAACGCGACGTTGCCACCTGCTGCTTGAAGCGCAACGCCTCGTGGATCGTTTGATCCACCAGCGCGCTGAAGGGGATGATTTCTGCCGTAGCCGTGGCCACGTCCACCAGCCAGATTTTACCCTGGCCCCAGATCACGATTCCGCTGCCGTCTGGTGTCCAGTCGTACTGCGTGTAGACGCCGTGGATGGCCCAGGCCTCTTGCATGTCGCGGTCCAATCCTTGGAAGATCGGCCAGTCCTCTCCGGTGGAAAGGTCGTGCAGGAAAAGCACTGTGTTGTTTCGAACCCGCCGAATAAACGCGAGCTTCGTCCCGTCCGGTGAGGGCCGCGGAGTGATCGATCCACCGGGTCTCCGGACGATCGTCCGCTCCTCTCCGGTGGAAAGATCCCGCCGGAGAATCGCGTAGATGGTCTGGTATACGTTCTTGTCGTACTCGAACGTCTCCCCCGGCCACACGTTCTTGCTGTAATAGAGATACTGTCCATCCGGGGAGATGGCGGGCTCGCCCTGGTCCTTCTGCCAGCCGTTACGCTCCGTCACCTGCAGCCCCGAGCCGCCGCTCACGTGGTACATCCACACCTCGCCCGCGCCGAGCGAGCGCTCATCCACAAAGTGCTTTCGAACGAAGATGTACTGGCCGTCGGGGGACCAGGAGGGACTGTTCACCTCCCGGTTCGACTCCTCCGAGATCTGGCGAAGGTTCGATCCGTCCGGGTCCATCAGCCAGATGTTGAAGGCACCGTCCCTGTCTGAGATGAAGGCGATGGCTGCGCCGTCAGGGCTGAACCGAGGCTGCATGTCGAAGGACTGTCCGGATGAAATGCGAGTGGCCGTTCCCCCGGCGATCGGCATCGTGTAGAGATCACCCAGCAAGTCGAACGCCAAGGTCCCACCATCCGGGTCGAGGTCCACATTCATCCAGGTCCCTTCGTCGGTCTCGAAAGAGAGTGGGACGGTGGGCCCCAGGGTCTGCTCGATGTCCCACTCGTCTTGCTCCTGCTCAGCTTGCTCTACCTGAGCAGACAGGGTCACACTCGGCGGAAACGTGAGGATCACAGCAGAAAGGAGGATCGCAGTGGGCTTCGTCATGACATCCTCAGCAGGTCGAAAAAGGTTGTCCCGTGGGAACAAGATCATGTCTCGCGAACGAGGACCGATGGACCGTGGAAACTGTGGAACTAGTGACTTCTGATCGGGCAGACAATACTGACTCTAGCGGCCGGGCCGACCTACTATGTCGGGGGGCGAGTAGCGAGCGGCGGGAAGGCTCGGCCAAATTCGACGGGGTTCCGGGCCTAAGTTGTCCTGTCCATCGGATTGGCCGCGAGCGCCTCCCGTAGATTCGGGTGCTGGGTCCACAGATAATATCCCATGGACAAGGTGGCTAGAACGTTACCCACCACGATCGCCCACCAGGCCAAGGAGCTGAGTAGAAACTCGGCCGAAAGCGCCATGAGTCCCATGAAGAACGCCTCGAATGCCGCGAAGAGCATCACCGCACCGATGATGAGCGGAGGCGTGTCCTCGGCGTAACCAACGATGGCAGCAGCGATGAATCCCGTGGCGACGAAGGCGCCGATGTGGAGGATGCTGTAACCGGCTACGGTCGCGAACGCGACGTCCACGCCAGCCGGATCCGAGGAGCCGAGAAAGAGCGCTGAGCCGAGCGCGCCCGGTGTGAAGAAGGGCTGTCCCCGTCCCATGTCGATGATGAAGAACCACAGCGCGACGGTCCCCGCTCCAACGAGCCCGGCGATCAAGCCCTCCTTGAACAACCGGTGCTGTCGGAGGATCGTCCACCATGACATGGGTGGCCTGGCACCCGTAAAGTGGAGAAAGCTCATGAGAGATACCCCGGCGATCAGATTGCCCATCAGGACGGGGGGCCAACCGAACTCGCCCACGACGTCCACCCCGGTCACCGTGAGGCTTGTGTAAAAGACCAGATCGTAGAGCCCGAAGCCGAGGACCAGCCCCAGGAATATGTTCGGGGTCGTGTGGATCTTGGAGAGGGACCACGCTACGCCCAAACCGACGCCGATGAAGGCGATGTAATGAAGGAGCGTGTACAGAATGACCGGCCAGACACCCGGCTCGAGGCCGTCGGTGCCCAAAAGAGCACCTCCCAGGAATCCCGGCGTACGGAAGGGCTCACCGCGGGAGCCGTCGATCACCAAAAACCAGAAAGCGAGCGCAGTGGCGCCAATCACTCCGGCGACTATTCCGCGGGGAACGAGGCCTCGAAACCGTGTGCTCATGGTGACCCCCTTGCTCGGTTGTCTGCTCGGCTAGCTAGCGCTCCTCGCGATACTTCTTGAAGAGGAAAATCACTGCCGCAGTGCCCAGGGCGACGGGTACGGCGGCCATGAGGAGGCCGCCAAGCATCAACCCGAGCCTCAAACCTTCATTATCCACGGCTGTGATCTCAGAAGAAAAATCGACGGGATGGCAGCACTCGGCCGCCGCGACAGCACTAGCCAGGGTAACAAGCAGAGGCCCGGACGGAAACCGGTGGTTCCCGTCCGGGCCTCAACGACCCTATAGCGGGGCCTCTAGGGAAGCTCTGAACAAGACGGGTGTAGTTTCATGGTATGAAACGACCGGGGAGTTGTGAGCGGGCCATGGAGCTTCAGATGAGTTTCGCGGAGCTGGAGTACGATTCGAAGAAGCGGCGGACGCGCCGGGAGATTTTCCTGGAGAAGATGGAGGGGCTGATTCCCTGGCAACAGCTGGAGGATCGGATCGAGCCGTTCTATCCGAAGGCTGGCCGTGGCCGCCGCCCCTATCCGCTTGGGGTGATGCTGCGGGTTCATTGTGTGCAGCTGTTCTACAACGTGAGCGATCCGGGCATGGAGGATCTGCTCTACGAGGTGGAGTCAGTGCGCCGCTTTGCGGGTCTGCGCCTGAGCGGTTCTTTGCCGGACGAGACGACGATCCTGAACTTCCGCCACCTGCTGGAGACGCAGGGCTTGGGGATGGGGTTGTTCGAGGAGATCAATACGCATCTGGCGTCTCTCGGGCATCGGTTGAAGACGGGGACGATCGTGGATGCGAGCATCATTGACGCGCCGTCGTCGACGAAGAACCGCAGGGGAGAACGGGATCCGGAGATGCACCAGACGAAGAAGGGAAACCAGTGGTACTTCGGGATGAAGGCGCATATCGGGGTGGACGCCGAATCGGGTCTGGCGCACAGCTTGGCGACGACGGCCGCCAACGCGGCGGACGTGACGCAGGCGTGCGTGCTGCTGCATGGTGACGAGACGGAGGCATGGGGCGACGCGGGCTACCAGGGTGTGGACAAGCGCCCGGAGAACAGGGGTTGCGACGTCGCCTGGCAGGTGGCGATGAAGCCGGGCAAGCGTCGCCTGCTCGATCGGGACGGCGCCGAGGCGGCGGCCGAGAAGCGCAAGGCATCGGTGCGGGCGAAGGTGGAGCATCCGTTCTTGTATGTGAAGCGGCGCTTCGGGTACGGTAAGGTGCGCTACCGGGGACTGGCGAAGAACACGCAGCGCATCGCGTTGCTGCTCGGGTTCTCGAATCTGCTCATCGCTGGCCGCTACGCGACCGGATAACGCGGGGCCCATGCGCCCATGGGCCCCGCGAGGGCGGGAGCCGGACACATCGAAGCGACTTCCTGACGGTTCGGACCGTTTCTCCGGCGCGCCAGCCAGCACTTCATCGCTCCGATAGGTCTTCGAACCGGATCTTCGAACCGCAACCGATCGCGTTCCTCCCAAGATGGGGGTTGTTCAGACCTTCCCTAGAACTCGGTGATGACGGCCAATACGAGGATGACCGCCAACGGAAGTGGAGAGATCGCCAGAATCCACAGTCGTGCCGGCTCATACCTGAGATGCATGTAATACATCGCCACCAAGGCAGCCTTCCAAAGCGCCATGATGACCAGTCCCACCGCCAATACGATCTTCGGAAGACTCAGGAAGGCGTATCCTACCTCTGCCGCGGTGAGCACGGCGAGGATCAACCAAATCAGCATATAGCGCGGGTGCGCGTGTTCTTGCTCTTCCATGATTGCTCCCGCCTTCAAATGAGGTAGACGATGGTGAACAGGAGGATCCAAACGAGATCCACGAAGTGCCAGTAAAGGCCGATTATCTCCACGCCCTCATAATCCTGGACAGTGTATGCCCCGCGGAGCGCCATGATGTAGACGAAAATCAGACAGAGAACCCCGATCGACACATGCGCTCCGTGAAAGCCGGTCATGGCGTAGAAGGTTGCCCCGTAGAGCGGCCCGCCGAGGGAAGGACCCTCGTGAGGATTTCCACGGCCCACGGCGTGGTAGGTCTCCTGCGCCGGTAGGAAGCCCTCACCCGAGAGCACGCTGTATTCGATGCCCTGGATGCCAACGAAGGTCGACCCGATCAGAATCGTGGCCAGAAGCCACCGCTTGAGGCCCTGCTGGTCCCCTTGCTGGATGGCCGCAAAGGCCTTGACCATGGTCACGGACGAACAGATCAGGAGGAACGTGTTCAAGGCCGTCAGGGGAACGTTCAGAATGACACCCGGATCGGTCCAATGGTCTGGGTGGGCGAAGCGTAGGATGAGGTAGGATCCGATCAACGAGGTGAAGAACATCACCTCGCTGAGCAGGAACACCCACATGCCCAACTTCTTGTTGTAGACCATCATCCCTGGCATGGGCTTGCGGTCCATGGTCGCAACTGCAGCGTCGCTCATGCGTCAGTCTCCAGGAACGGGTTCGGGGGTCGGGGATGCGGCCGGCTGTCCGCCCATCCCGCTGGTAGCAGGCGGAGCGTCCTGAGGCCAGAAGTCCTCTTCGGTGTCCGGATGGCTGTACTCGTATGGGCCACGGTACACGATGGGCATCACCGGGAAGTTGCCGTGCGGCGGCGGAGACGGAGTGGTCCACAACAGCGTGCTGGACTTCCAGGGGTTGTTGCCGGCTTCCTTACCGTAGCGCAGGCTCAACAAGAAGTTGAGCGCGAAAATGATCTGCGTAGTCGCGAAGAGGAATACGCTGATCGAGATGAAGGTATTCAAGGGCTGAAGACCCTGTAGGAACTCGTACTGGTTGGGATCGTAGATCCGGCGCATCATCCCCTGCACACCCAGGTTGTGCATCGGGAAGAACGCCATGTTGTAGAAGAGGAACGAGAGGAAGAAGTGCACCTTGCCCCATCCCTCGTGCATCATCCGGCCGAACATCTTGGGATACCAAAAGATAATCCCCGCGAAAATTCCAAAGAGGCTTCCACCCACCAGGACGTAGTGGAGGTGAGCCACGATGAAATACGTGTCGTGGATGTAGATGTCGACGGGAGCCGCGGCCATGAACATCCCCGACAGCCCTCCGATGATGAAGAGCGACACGAACGCGACCGCGTGCAGGAGTGGCGCGTCGAAGTGGATGTTCCCACGCCAGAGCGTTCCTAGCCAGTTGAATACCTTGATCGCCGAAGGGACCGCGATCACGACGGTCGTCACCACGAACGTCATGCCGAGGAGCGGGTTCATGCCGCTCTGGAACATGTGGTGGCCCCAGACGACCCATGACAAGAACGCGATGGACACCAAGGCGATCACCATGGAGTGGTAGCCGAAGATCGGCTTCCGGGACCGGCATGCGATCACCTCGGAGACGAAGCCCATCGCGGGAAGAATCAGGATGTACACTTCAGGGTGACCGAAGAACCAGAAGATGTGCTGCCAGAGGAGAGGCTCGCCGCTGCCCTCCGGGCGGAAGAAGGCTGTTCCGATCGTCTGATCGAAGAGGAGCAGAATCAGGCCGCCCGTAAGAATCGGGATCGCCAACAGAAGCAACCACGCGGTGATGAACAGCGACCACGTCCCCAGCGGGATCCGGAACCACGTCATCCCCGGCGCCCGCATGTTGATCACGGTCGATACGTAATTCAAAGCGCCCAGGATCGAGGAGAATCCAAGGACGATCAGAGAGACCAGCCAGAGGATCTGGCCCATGTAGACGCCCGTCCACTCACCCGAGGCGCTCAGCGGCGCGTAAGACGTCCAGCCTGCTCCCGCGGCGCCTCCCTCGACGAAGAAGCTCGCCAGCATGATTACGCCCGCGACCGGCATGATCCAGAAGGACACCATGTTGATCCGGGGGAACGCCATGTCCTCCGCACCGATCTGGAGGGGGATCAGGAGATTGCCGAAGACCCCCGCCATGAGCGGCATGAGCGCGAAGAACACCATGAAGGTGGCGTGCATCGTGACCAGGGAATTGTAGAACTCCGGTAAAATGATGCCTCCCGGGGCCATAGTGTCCGGAAAGATCCACTGTATGAAAGAGGGCAGGGGTCGTCCCGGGAAACCGAGCTGCCAGCGAACCATGACCGCGAGCAGTCCTCCCAGCAGAAGGAACATCAGCGCGCTGAAGAGGAACTGTCTCGCGATCATCTTGTGATCGGTAGAGAAAATGTAGGTCCGGATGAAGCCGAGCTCGTGGTGCTCAGCGGGTCCGGCGTGTGTTTCCGTCGCCGTGGTCGTGCTCATCAGTCATCCTCCGCTTCGGCTTGCTGCTCCGCGAGCCAATCTTGAAAATCAGCCTGTGAATGGACGATGACCGTCCCCCCCATCGTATAGTGCCCGAGCCCGCAGAGCTCGGCACAGGCCAGGGTAAACTCACCTGTCTGTGTCGCCTCGAACCAGACCGGGGTGATCATGCCGGGCACCGCGTCCTGCTTGACCCGGAACTCGGGTAGAAACAACGAGTGGATCACGTCCTGGGCCATCAACCGGACTACAACGGGTTGAGCGACCGGAATGTGCAGTACGTTTAGGGAGACGAAATCGTCCGACGTATCGAAGTCTCCGTCGGCGCCCGCATAGGTGGCGTTCCACTCGAACTGAGTGGCTAGCATGTTGATCGGATATGCGTTGGCCGGGATGCGGTTGGGATCACGGATCTCGTCCCAGATGCCCTTCGAGTAGAAGGCCAAACCCATGACGATGACGAAGGGAATCGCCGTCCATATAACCTCGGCCTTGTTGCTGCCGTGGATGTACTCCGCTTTACGTCCTTCCCTGTGGCGGTACTTCACCATGAAGACCAACAAGACGATCTCCGTGGCGAAGAAGATGATACCCGTGATCCAAAGGATCACGAGCCACAGGTCGTCTAGAGTCTGCCCGTACGTCGACACGACGTTGTCCGGCATCACCCAGGTAAGGTCCAGCCACGAGGGGCCGGTTATGACCCACAACACAATGACCACGGTAAGCATGCCGGCCAGCACCATCCCCGTACGCCAGAAAAAATTCATCCCACTCGTCTCCCGAGCTGGAGTGTGAGTCTTACAGTTGTAATGGAGAGGCGCCCACCGGTCCGTTCAGGGACCGAACCGGCCGACGCCATAGCCACTTAGGATGCACTGAAGGTGAACGTGACTTCGGCGGTCTGACCCGTGGTCACGGTCACGTTCTGGGTCTGCGTTCCGTAACGCTCGTGCCACGCCTCGATCACGTAATCGCCCGGAGGCAGCGTCGACAGGTTGAAGGCGCCACTGCTGTTCGACACGGAGTGATACGGGTGATCGAGGACGCCGACATAAGCGTTCATCCAACCGTGGACGTCGCAGCGCAGAGGAACCATGACCTCGGCCGTCGCGAAGCTGCGCGTGGTCTCCATATTGACGGGCTGGCTGCTGTTGAAGCCGCGGTTGATGTCGGGCGATGCGTTGATGTTGTGCAACAGCCCGTCGCTGTTCCTGATCGTGATGTCTTGACCCGCCATCACGCCCAAAACGTGCGGGAGGTAGACACATCCGTCCTGGTTCAGCAGTACCGCTTCGGGTGTCGGGAACTGGAGGCTCTCCAGCCCTTCCTGCACGTAGACGAACACGTTGGCCAGAGTACCATTGCTGTTGACGACGACTTCCTGGACCATCGGCGTGGAGGCGTGCTTGGCCGCACACGCGGACTCGCTGCTCATGTCGATGTCGTCCATGCTGGGCACGGCGCCCTCGAAAACGACGGATCCCGCGATGTTGCCGGCCGTGGCCGCATCGACCGGGTTTTCCACGGCCGCACCACCTCCGGCGCCACCGCCACCGTCACCTCCGTCTCCACCTCCGCAGCCGGCCATAACCAGCAGCATGAGTATGGGCGCGACGACTCCGCCCATTTCAAATCGATCCGACATTATGCCTCCGATATGATAAGATGATTCAACTATACGGTGTCTTGCTTTCTACTTCACCACCCTCCCGCTCCCTCTTCTGGGCGCGGGCTACCACCAAGAATCCAAACGCGGCCGTCAACATCATAGCCAAAGCGGGGGCCACATACACAGTGGCGGGAGTGGCGTCCTCGAGGAACATGAAGTACCAGGAACTGACCGCGCCCCTGGTGCCGGATTCCCCGTTGTCTCCATCCCAGGCGAACAAGGCCATCGGAATGGCCTCACCGGTCACGAAATCGAGGTCGCCTTCGTTGTCCGTGACGAGCGGCCTCGTGAACATGACCTGCCATTGGCCGTCCGCATGCGAGGCGTCTACGGTAAGGTTTTGCCCCTCCGATTGGAAGGCCTCGGTCCCGACGCCGCCGGCCTCGCCTTCCAGGGCGCTAACGCGGTCACTCTGCCACTGCCACAGATACACCGGACGGCGGTTGTCCCCCTTCAGGAAGAACGGCCGCTCCATGCCCTCCGGCATCTCCATCGGGAACTGGACCACGAGTTGATCGGGCGTCGGCCCCTCGTCCTGGGGGTCTCCCTCCTTCGGCTGCATGAGCGAAATCACCAAGGACTTCCAGTCGGCCCACAAAGGATCGGGGCTGCTGTTGGGATCGCTCCAGGTGACACGAACTGCCACGGATTCTCCGTCATGCGCGGCCTGCACCCAGACACCGTCCACCCGGGGGTCGAACCAGCGCGGCATCACGATGATTTGTCCGACGAGCGGTAGGTAGGCGGCCTCGATGTCATCCCACGCTTCGTCGTCGACCGACGACGGAAGCGGAACGTCCTCGAAGAGAACACCCCGGACAACCTCGGTGATTCCCGGCGGGTCGTCGGGTGCAAGGCTGCGAACGTAGTGTGCAACGGCCCAGACCTGTTCGTAGGTGAGGACGCCCGCGGTGACGACGTCGGCCAAGCTCGGCATGGGCGTGCCGTCCAGGCCCGTCAGCAGTCGACGGTAGATGTCCTCGACCTCTCCGCCGCCGTTGAACAGCCAGTTCTCGGTCAGGTCGGCCACGCGAATCGGAAAGTCCCCGTCATCGACCTGCGTCGGTGAAGACTCTCCGTCGCCTCGGCCCCCGTCCCCATGGCACGCCGCGCAATCCGCTACTTCCCGGAACAGCCCCTCACCTTCAGCGAGCACGTCGGCATTGACCCGCGGGGCGCCACCGAAGTCGAAAGGCTGCGGGACCGCATCGGGAGTGAAGAACCGGGAAAACGACTTGAGATACTCGACCAGCGCCTCTATCTCGTCGTTTGAAAGAAGATCCTCCCAGCCCGGCATCGTCGTACCCGGCATCCCCCGGTCGATTATGGCCCGAATGTCCTCATCCGTTGGGAGCTCGCCGCTGGCCGTCGTCCGAATCTGGTACAGCGCCTCGGTGAAGTCCCGTGGCCGGGGAAGCATGTAGCCGGAGGCGGGGCCGTTGCCCGTCCCGTCCACACCGTGGCAGCCGGCACACCAACGGTCATAGGTGATCTGGCCGAGATCGTCCCCGTCCTGAGCGCTCAGGCCATCCCCAACTAGTGCCGATGCCGCCGAGAGGAGGACGATCAAGGCCATCTGCCTGGCGATACCGGCTGCTTGCCCACTCATCGTGCCCATCGCGGCCGTCATTCCGCCTCCCCCTCTCCGCCTTCCTCTTCGAACGTGCGCGGTTCATGACCGGACTGCTCATACAAGAAGATGATCACGGACCAGATCTCGTCTTCAGTCAGGAAGTCCTCCCATGCCGGCATGGCCGAGTTCCACGGGCCCCCCTCGTTGGGAAGCCCGGGTCCCCCCTTCGCGATACGCCAGAAAACAAAGGCTTCGACGAGCTGCGCGATGGTGCCGACGTCCTGGAAGCTCAGGGGGGCAGGATTGAATCCATGCGCGTAATGCCCCCGGCCGTCGAGGCCGTCACCATGACAGGCCAGACAGTTCTCATAGTAGACGCGCTTCCCTTCTTCATAGTGCTCCTCCAAGGAGCCACTCGAGCGCAGGGGGTTCTCCAAGCTGGTGAGCTCCACCATCGATCCCTGAAACTCGAACTGGCTCGGAGCCGACGGGTGAATCGAGCGTAGGCTCGAAGGCGCTGCCACAGAAGGTCTTACCTGACTGAACGTCGCGAATGCTACGAGGATCGGCACCAGCACCATCAGCGAGCTCCGAGCCAGCTTCTGGTCCGGGTCCACCATCACGCGGTGGATCGGCTCCTTGAACTCCGTCCAACGGGCTTCGTTGTCGCTGACCCAGAGGAGGACCCCCACGCCCACGGTAACGAGAAACTGGAACACCACCGAATTCGGGACCGGAGCGCTTGCGATGCCGACCAAAGGCGGGAGGTACGCGATCCCGTACTCCAACAGAAAGTAAGAGGCCACTAGGACCAGGCCAGCCTGGCCCAAGGGATGCTTGAAGTACTTGCCCATCGCTAGTCTCGCCTCCCCTTAGCGTTGGTTGGCCAGGAACTGTACCACGGCTTCCAACTGACTCCCGTTGAGTTGGCTACCGAAGATCGGAGGCATTGCGCCCAGGAATTGCTCGAAACCCTCCGAGGCGCTGGCGGTCGGATCCAGGATCGACTCGCGGATATAGTCGGCATCTATGCGTGTGCCGATCCCGTCGAACGGGGGACCCATCGGGGCTCCCCCTCCGTCGAATACGTGGCAGCCGAGGCACCCAAGGGCTGTCACGATCTCGACGGGATCCATGGACGCCGTGAGAGGTCCCGCCGGGGCGGCGGCAGAACTCGTAAAACCGCCGGTCTCGATGATGTCTGCGCCCGTTACGGTCACCTCGCCGCCCTCGGACTGCAGGTAGGCCACGAGCGCCCAGATCTGCGCGTTCGAGAGCTGCGCACGGTAGTCCGTCATGAGCGCTGCGAAGCCGTCCACGAGGTACGTTGTCGGGTCGATCAGCGAGGCGTAGAGGTACGCCTTGCAATCCTGGCTGGGCACGCGATTCGCGCACCGTACGCCGATTGTGCCCGTGGCCTCGTGGTCCGTCAGAAGGTTCGGAGCCCTCTCGCCCAGCCCGTGACAGGCCACACAACCTGCGGCCCCTTCGAAGAGGATCTGCCCGGACAACGTCAGCTCCTCGGGGCTCACGTCGGCTCCGAAGACGAGTTCCGCAGGCACCTCCGACTGTAACTGCGGAATGATATTGGCCACGAGCGTGAAGGTGCCAAGCGTGCCGATGACGACCGCGAAGATCTTGAGGTTTTCCATCAGCATCTCGCGAGCCTCAGATCCCGAATCGAATCCGGACGCCGCATGCGCCGCGCCTGCCCCCACCCCCACAGGCTCTTCCCGGACGTCGGATCCCGGGTCGAGTCGGGGGACAGCGTGAGTAACCCCCACAGGATCTTCCCGGATTTCAGCCGGGTCCTGGCCCCTCAGGATGCCCCTGGCTCGATCGAGGCGATCAGCCGCTACCGTCACATAGACCCCGAACTTCCCAGCGCTGAACTCCGGATCATAGACGACCATCGGTTTGACATAGGGAAGGCGGCTATTGATGAAGAGCCCGATCACGGTGGACAACGCGCCGAACAAGACCATCATCTCGAACGTGATGATCACATAGGCGGGAATCGAGAGGATCGGCTTGCCACCCGTGACCAACGGCCAATCCATCGAGGTAAAGGACGTGAGAGCCAATCCGCCGCCGGCGCCCAAAAGCCCACCCGCCAACGCCCACACCCTGACAGGGCTCTGATCGTACCCGAGCGCCTCCTCGATTTGGGCCTCGGGATACGGCATGTACGCGGTGATCTTCTTGAGGCCGGCTGCCCTTAACTCGTCGATGGCATTCACGGCCGAGTCTACGTAATCGAAGGAGGCCAGGAGGCCCACTGTGGAATCCTGCATCAGTCGCCCGCGGCCGGAGCGAGCTCCGGCCCTCCAGTGGACGGGGAGGCGTCCGTTCTCGCCTGTGGGGCGAACGGCTTCTCGGCTAGCCCACCGAGCCAGAAAATGAACGCCACGAGCGTGAAGAAGATCAACACGCAGGCGGAGATCACGAGGGCGGCGTAGCCGAGCGCAGGCGTCGACGCCCACTCGCTCGTGTCTCGCACGACCTCCCACACATGCCAGTGCTGGCGGATGCCGCTCCGGGCGAAGCCCATGAGACCCATCAGCCATGTGAACGTGACGGCCAAGATGAAGAGCGCGTATTGGGAACGAGGGGGCATCTGACCCCACCGGATGTCACCGCGCGACTCCGCGCCGCGCATCATGAACAGGTGAATGATGCCCACGCCCACGATGGTCACCAGCACCGCCAGTACCTGCCAGACCGAGAAACCGACCCGTGTGATCGCGTCGACGAAGTAGCCGTATACGCCGTAAAACATCACGATGATCGCGGCGATCAGGAACAGAGCCGCCTGCACCATCGTGCCCGTCCTAGCCCACGGAACTGTCGGGTTCTTGTTCGCGCGCCCGTAGAGCAGGAACGAGAGGATCGTCGTCAAGATCATGATATTCACGGCCGTGTTCTTGGCGCTCATGACGCCAAGGACACCCAGGAACGGGTGGTACACCCCGCCCATGGCGTCGACCTCTTCCCGGCTGGCGATCATCGTGTGCGGCGTCGCCCACACCATGACGCCTATCACGAGCACGACCAGCATGTATTTCGTGTAGGGCGTGAACCGCTCGGCTCCCGGGATGCGTCCCATGCCGACCCACAAGTAATAGTTGCCCGCCAGAAACAGCACTCCGATCAAAAAGGCCTGGATGATCCAAAGCCAGCTCATGAATCCGCCCATGAGGGTGTTGCCCATCTGCGGGCTGAACTCGTAGAGCTCTCGGCCCAGGTAGTAACCGGCGAAGGGCAGGACGATAAGCCAGCCGATCGCGATCAGGTTTCCGACGTAGCCCATCCAGTCGTAATGAGCGCGCTCTTCGTCCGTCCTCGCCATTAGAAAGCGGTAGGCCGCATAGGCGCCCACGATCGCACCGCCGAACACGAGGTTGGCGATGACCCGATGGATGTTGATGGGCATCCAGGTCGCGTTCGCGATGGCGTTCCACAGTGGGACCATTCCAGGCGCGGTGTCGGCAGTCACCTCCGCCGGCGGGCTCATCATGTATGTGAGCCACGAGTTGGCGATGAGCATCACCACCGTGCCAAAGACGTTCAGCAAAATCCCCAACGTCAAGTGGCCCAGCTTGGCCCGCCCCTGGTTCCAGCGATCCCAGCCGTAGTAGTACAGATAGAGGGTGAACGACTCGAAGAAGAAGAGTCCCACGTAGAGCCACATGGAGACCTCGAAGATCTCAGCAAGGTAGATCCACAGGTTGGGGAAGATCGTGATGAGGAGGAAGGAGAGGATGGCTCCCCAGATCGCCGTTGCGGAGTACGCCACGAGCAACAGCCGCGTGAACTCCTTCGCGAGCTTATCATAATTCGAGCCACCGCCCCACATGCCGTAGCCCTCGGCGACCACCGCGAACATGGGCACGCCGAGCACGAAGGCCGCGAAGAGAAGGTGGACCTGGGCTGCGATCCAGACGGCCGTGCGCCCCCCGATCACGGGGAAATCCCCGTAGTCTCGGCCGGCGATATCCTGCGCCCAGGCCACGTCGGCGAACAGGTGAAGAGCCAGCGCGGTGAGGCTCAACACCCCCACGAGCTTCAAGCTCACCGCTCTCATGCCCTTCCCCCTCTTCCCAAGAAGAACGGAAGTTTCTTGGAGAAATCCACGGGGAGGTTCCGACGAACCTCCTCCATGACTTCCACATCCACGCATGTGTAGCCTCGGTCATTGGCGAACTTCTCGACCCTTTGTATGACCACTCCCCGAACGAAGCTTGGTACTTTGTCCATGCGGGCGAGCGCTTCCGGGGTCCACTCGAGGGCGACCGATGGGGTTTGCTCGATGGAGGCGCCGCGGTCGGCGCCCGACTGCCCATCTGGGACTGATTGCCCGTAGGAGACCGGCCGGCGAGACGCAATGAGGGGTGTCTCTCCGGACGGCTCGTAGGCGCAGGAATCATCCGGACCCATAAAATCGCCGTTGTCGGCATAGGCGCGGGCGCGGCATCCTCCGCACACTTCGCGGTACTCGCACCGTCCGCACCGTCCGCCCAGCTCGCCTGTTCTGAGCTTGGTGAAGACGGGCGACGACTCCCAGATTTCCTGAAAACTCTGCGTCAACAGGTCCCCCGCGACCACGGGCATATAAGGACATGGCGTGACCTTGCCCTCAGGCGTGATACGCACGTAGTGGACACCACAGGGACAGCGAGTCTCATAGTTCAGCAGGGGAGACTCCGGATCACCCCCGACCACGTGCCTCATGATCTGTGGTTGGCACTTCGAGCGGACCATCATGCGGCCGCGATAGGTCCCCTCCAGCTCGACGAGCTCACGAAGGACTTCGTCGTTCTCTTCGGGACTCATGCCCTGCATATGTTCTGCGCGCCCGGTCGGGACCACGAAGTAGACGTTGAAGGAAACGGCTCCCGCCTCGGCCGACCAGCGAGCCAAATCTGCAATTTCGTGCCGATTACCGGACGTGACGGTCGTCTGAATAACAAAATCGAGCTTTCGAGCCGAGCAACGCTCGACCGCAGCCATCGTGTCCGTGAGTGCGCCCCCGCCGTGCCGAAACCGATCATGATACTCGGGACGCAGCGAGTCGATACTCACCGCGACACCCTTAACGCCGGCTTCCAACAGGGAGTCGATACGCTCGCCGCTAAGGCGCGTCCCGTTGGTTCCCACCACAACCGTGGCGCCCCCCGCAGAAGCTTGCTTTGCCAGGGCCTCCAGGTCGTCTCGAAGGAGGGGCTCTCCCCCAGTAAGGATCAACATGGGGTTGGGGTTCACGTCGAGAATCTCATCCAGGATGCGCAAGCATTGATCCGTGGAGAGCTCATCGTCGGCCACATGCCAGGAACCCGCCGAGATATAACAGTGCGCACACGCCAGGTTACATCGCTTCGTGAGGTTCCACGCAACGATATGCGGAGTGTACGGACCCCGCTCCCGGCTTGGCGCGACCGTCTCGAGCCCTTCCGGAGCGGGAGGTGCCAGAGTTGCAGAGGACATGGACCTGAGATCTGCTGCGCTGCTCACGCTTCGCTGGGTTCCTTGCTCATGAATTTCTCGATCGCGGCCTTCGCGTCCTCTGGCGAGACGGTCTTGATGTCCACCGGGCAGTTCTCAGTGGCCTCGGCCACGTCCCGAATCGGGCAGCGGGTCACGCCGCTGGCTTTGGCCTCTTCGATGAACTTGCGCATCTCGGGGGTCATGCCGTCGATGCCCTCGGCCGCCGCCTTGATCTGCTTGGTCTGAAGTTCACGGAACATGACCAACATCGTGTCCATGTCGAATTCGTCGGCCTCGATCATGGCCTGCTTGTTTTCATCCATGACCGGTGTGGTAACTCTCCAGAATTCGTTCTCACGGGCGAATCTCTCCACCGTGTTGCGGGCCAGCGGCCTCGCGATCAACGGCACCAGCTTCAGTCGCTCGAAGGCCTCCTGGGTCCACTCGACCGGGTCGTCCGCCGTCCGTTCACGCATGAGCGGATGACCGCTGTAAGGGCAGGTGGCGGAGATCATGGGGACGTCCGGCTGGGGGTCGGCATCCAGGCCGTTGACCAAAGTCCGTTTCATCGCGTCCTCGGCCTTCACCTCGGCGAGGGCAAGCTCTTCGGCCGTTCCGATGCCCATGATCAACTGCATGTGGGTCGGAAGCAGCTTCGTAATGGCCTCGTCCAAGCGAGGGCCCGTCACCATCGGAAGACCGCCTGCACCGAGCGGGGGCACCGAAGCACCGGGAAGCGAGCCATCGGCGGCGTCTTCGGCTTCGGTGAGGGGCGTTCTTTCGCCGTTGGCCCCTTCCCCGTTGGCCGGGGCGCCGTTGCTCGAGGCGCCGATGTTCGAGGCGACGTTGTTGGTCGAGGCACCGTTGGTGGAGGCGCCGTTCACGGCCGCCTGTACGATCGCCTCTTCCCGGTACGTGCCGTTGGCCCCGGGGCCGTAGTTGTCGAGCACGAATTCTTCAACGGCCTTGCGCGCGATCCCGAGTGCGAACGGGGGCACCCGAAGAATTCGGACTTCGGCATCTGGCGCCCACTCGAGCCCAGTCTCCCCGTCCTCTTCGATCCAGGGAATGTCGTCCGGGCGAACGTTGGTGGTGCCGATGAGCAGGATGTTCGTGGGCGAGAGGCGGCACAGGTTGTCCGCCTGAGATCCCATGTCCGTACCCTCGATCCGGTGCCCGCCGTGGCGGGCGAGGATCACAAGGCTCGGGTCGATCTCCTCGACCCACTGGAGGATACATTGGAAGGGTTTACCGATGAGGATCTGGGTCTCGACTTCGACGTCGGGGAACTCCTCTGTCATCACCTCAGCCCGCTTGAGGTTGGCCTGCGCCAACTTCAGAAGACCCTTGTCGATGATGTTGTTGTGGAGCTCTTCCTGCTCCTCGAACTTGAAGACCTTCGAGGCCTGCACGGAGAGAATGTCCTTGATGTTCCCGAACACGGCGTGGTGGTATTCCACGTCGAAGGCCGAGCACACATGAAGCTTCGCCCCGAACTCCTTGGCCATCTCCAAGGCATGCCGCATGGCCTTGTACGAGTAAGAGGAACCGTCGACACACACGATCCAGTCACCGCCCTCTAGCGCGCGATCGTTCCTGACGATCAGGGTGTCCTTTTCGACCTGGCGGATGACCCGCGACACCATTCCACCCAACTGTGAATACGGTTGTTTTCCGATCCCATGCGCCCCGATGGCAAGGAGGTCGTAGTCGCGACCACTCGAGCCGGCGAGCTTCTCATCCTGCTCCTCGTCTTCTGCGATGATCCGTCCGTCCTCGTCCACGATGACGTCGCTACGGACCGTCTCACCCCCGTCATACTTGTCCGCTATGTTCGGGTCGAAGCCGATCAGGCTGGGAAGGCGGCCGGCGCCTCGGTTGGCCTCCCGAGAGACCTCCTCATAGTTGATGCCCTCGAGGAGCTGCCGGGTCAGCGGTACACCCGCCGCCTCACAACTGATTGCCGTCTGATCGAGAAAGGAATCCGATATGAGCTGGAGGCCCTTCTCGATCAGCTTGTCGTGTACCTTCCGCTGCCGCTTGATTTCCTTCGCGGATTGGAATTGGGCAGGAAGTCCGGTTTCCAATTGGCGAAATCGCACATCGTGAAGGCGCGCCGCGTAGACATGGTTGCCTGTGATCCGCCCCTCGGAGCGCTTACAGAGTTCGATGGCACGGTCGACGGCCCAGTGGGAGTTGTCCGAGTTATCGATGGGTACGAAAACTTCACGGTACATAATCACCTGGGGCGTCGGCCCGGGTTATCTGGCACCCTTCACATACCGATCGCACAAACGCCCCCGTTTTCGAAGTCGGAAGGGCATCGAGTACGATCTGATTCGCTCTAGAGGTGCGCAGCCGTTGTCAAAATTTCCTTACACAGATAGGGCTACCGGTAATCCGCAGCAAGCGAGGGCCCTACGAAGCACGACCGGAGTCCTGATCTCCCAGATCGCTTACCTCTAAGCGAGAGGTCTCGACCTCGGAGGCGAAGTGTTCGGATCGATGAAGGCACGGTCCTCGGCGCCCTACCCAAGGGGCGCTTGTTCCAAATGGTGCATGTTGTAGAAAGTGAGTATACCCGACCCTTCTCAGGCCTGTCAACAAGCCGGGGAGCAGGCTCGTTGGCGTGTGGCGCCCGGCCCCGGTTTCGAGGCCAGCGGGGGCGCGCTGCTCGGCCGACCAGATGGGGGACGGATCCCGATTTCAAGCCGGCCGCGGAGCCGCTCAGCGGCTCGGAGTCGGATCTCAGCGGCCACCGAGCCCTATCGTATAACGGCCGGCGGCAGTAATCAGGAGCAACACGGCCAGCGTGACTCCGATGGGAGTTGTGAATAGCACAGGGTCCAAGTCGGGCCCGCCGGCGCCTGCCGCCGCGAGCAAGCTTTCATGGAGCGGGCGGAACGGATTCCACGTCTCCAGAGTGGCTTGCCAGGTTCCGGGAACAGGAGTACGAAACGTCCCCGCCCAATGCAGAAGCAGGAGGGCGGCTACTGCCGAGAAGAGCGCTCCCTCGGCGACTGATTTTGCCAGGGCGGCGGTGAGCGCGCCTAATGCGTTCGCTGCGACCAGCCCAAGTACCAGCGCCGGCACGACCATGGCCAATTGAGCGGTCGAGCTCCCCCCAGCTACAACGATAACCAGCACCGACGCCAGTTCGATCAAGTCGAGTGCAGCGTCGATCAAGTCGAGTGCAGGAGCCCGGATTCACCGCGTTGCCGAAGAGCGCGAAGAGCACAGTGGCGAGTACGCGCTGAAGGAGGAGGCCACCAGGGTGGACTCCCGTGAGCACATAACGCCGGAGGAGCCCGGATTCACCGTCACGGATCAGTGGGATGCTCGACCCGAACGTGCCGAAGAGCGCGAAGAGCACAGTGAAGGCGGCCGCGGAGTGTACCGCCGGGGCTGAACTGAGGGCGATGGGCGCCACGAACGCCAGGGGGATCAGCGTGTTGAGCACCAGGAGGCGTCGGCGCCGCAGGGCAGTGAGCCACTCCGTTCTCCACACGGGGAGTGTCACGGGTTCTCTAGAGGCCTGTTGAAGAAGTGAGGCGAGCTGGGCCCAAGGCCTGGCCGGTGAAGAGCATGAACACGTCCGTGAGGTCGGGTTCACGTATCTCGATCCGCTCGATCTTCAGCCCCGCCGCGAGGACCGCGCCGACCAATTCCGGCAGAACATCGGAGCCCGATCTGCTCTCGGCGATGATCCGCCCGGGCAGTCCTTGGATCGACACGATGTCCCCCGGGAGCCCCGTGAAGGCCGGGTCAGTCATTATGGGGCCGGCCGGCGGAGAGCCGGCGACGTACAGTTCGATTCGTGTGGCGCTGCCGACCTTGGCCAAAAGCTCGGCTGGGCTGCCGTGCGCGACGACCTCCCCTTCGTGGAGAAGGACGACCGTTGTAGCCAGCTCTTGGGCCAGCGCGGGTTCGTTGGTGGCCGCGAGCGTGCACACACCCTTCCCCGAGCGCTCCTCCAGTATTCGAAGGAGAGCTGCCCGCGAAGGTGGATCCAGGCCGAGCGCGGGCTCGTCCATTATGAGCATGTCGGGGTCGTGAACCAAAGCCTCGGCGATGAGAAGCTTCTTCTTCATTCCGTACGAGTACTCCCTCGTGGGAACGTGGAGCGCATCATCCAGGCCGAGTGACGTGAATAGGCCTGCAAAGGCCCCCAAAGCCTCGGCTCCGGGCAACCCGTAGAGCTCCGCGAACAGGAGCCCGTTCTCCATCCCTGTGAGATCTTCCACGTGAACCGGCGTATCCTGCACGATGCCGATCCTCTTGCGAAGGTCTCTCCTCTTGCGAAAGTCTCGTCTGGAGGGTCCGCACGCCTCGCCGAAAAGCTCGAGCGTTCCTGGGCTGGAGGGGAGCTCGGTGGAGACGAGGCGAAGCAGCGTGCTCTTTCCGGATCCGTTCGGGCCCATGACAACGACTCGATCCCCGGGGGCCGCTTTGAGGGAGACCTTTCCCAGGCCCTTGCGGCCCGAGGGATAGGTGAAGGAAAGCTCCGTGGCTCCGAACAAGCCTACATACCTTCCAGGCCCAACTCCGAGCGAGCCCGGTCCATGTTTTCGGGCGTGATCTCCGAAACGCCCTTCTCGCGTGCCCAATCGGTGTAAATCCGCTTCACCATACCCCGGACGAAGCTGGGGACTCGCTCGAGGCGTCCGGTGGCCTCCGACGTCCACACAACGGGTCCCGCGGGGGCCTCGCCGGCGCCCGGGCCCTCACCTCGAACCGCCGGGTCGTCCGAGGCGAGCGCTGACTCGCCCGAGGCGAGCGGAATATCCTCCGACAAAACGAACGCATCGTCGCGGCCGCCCTCGAGTTTCGTGCGGGCCAGCTCCATGGGCTGGGTGGGGACCTCGCGTCCACCGATCTTCACGCCCATGCTGGAGACCAGTTGCGTCTCCATCGGGTTTGTGAGCATCGCCATTTCCCTCTCGCACGATCCGCACTTGAATACCGCAGCGAGCGTTCCGTCTCCAGGAATCTGGCGCTCGGCGAACTCCATAACTTTGTCGCAGTCCAAGCAGAGGAACTTCATGGGCCCACCCCTTCGACCGCGTCCTCGCCCCGGATCCCGACGAGTTCTTCGACCCGGTCGGCCAGTGCGAGAATCGCCCGGCATGAGTGGGCATCGGGGTCGGTGACCACGAGCGGCGTGCCCGAGTCAGTGGCAGCGCCGAGCCGTGGATCGAAGGGGATCTCGGCCCAGACGGGTATGCCGGATTCCTCTTCGAGGCGCTTGGCGCCGTCACCCGTGAAGAGCTGGGACACGTGGCCGCATTCTGGACACGTGTGCTCGACCATGTTCGCGACCAGCGCGACTGTTCCAACGGCGGCCTCACGGGCCATACGAACGGACTTGGACACCACGAACCGAGACGTCTCCGACGGGGTCGTGACCATGAGCATCTGATCGACGTCTGGGACAAGCTCCAAGAGCCGTCTGATCTTGTCCGTCCCGGGCGGTACGTCGACCAAGAGTACGTCCAGGTCTCCCCACTCCACGTCCCCGAGGAACTCCCGGAGGACCCCCGTTTCGAGCGTGCTTTGCCAAATGAACCCCCCCATTTCGGGCTCTCGCCAGCGAAGGGGAGCGTCCTCCTCCTCCTGGAGCAACTCCATGGACATCACCCGTACCCCCGACGGGCTCTGGGCCGGCTCCACTCCGCTTGGCAGATCGGCCAGCCGGGCTCCGGACACGCCCAACATGCGGCCCAGCGACGGTCCGTTGAGGTCCGCGTCGACGGCGCCCACGGAGAGCCCTCTCGCCGCGAGAGCAGCCGCCAGGTTGGCCGTGATTGCGCTCTTGCCGACACCGCCCTTGCCACTAGCGACCGCCACGACGGACCGAACTTGAGCGAGACGGTCGGCAAGGCTGTGTTGCTGGTCCACGACCTGCTCGAGCAGGCCCGAGCCGGTGTCGTGGGTAACGTCTTGATAGGTTCGAATCTTTCGCATGGGATCAGTCTTTTTCCAGACGCCCAAGAATCACGTCGGCGCTTTCTGGGGCGACCCGTCAAGGGGCGAGTTGCCCCCCCTTTTCATCGAATGCGGTCAGTGCGTCCACGGGGCAAGAAGCGCAAGCGGCGATCAATTCTTTCCGAGTGATTTTACCTGCCTCACCCACAAAGACCGCGATCTCCTCGTCGTCGAACTCGAAGACGACTGGTGCCGCCTCGATGCAGTCCCCGAAGCTGACACACAGGTCTCGGTCGATATGGATTCGGAGACCCTCTATAATACGCTCGGACATATAAGGCCTGAAAAATCGTTCGCGACCGTCTCCGGCCGTTGGCGGATGTATTTCACCCTCTCCGCGGAGGCGGAATAAGGGAGCCGTAACGTGCCCGAGAGTGATCGGGGGGGCAAGGGGAATCACAGCCTGCCCAACACCGGCCATGACATGACCCGAAGCTCATGCCCTCTAAAGGAACTCTGAATATGAAGCGGTCCATTTCCAGCCTCCTTCACCTCGGCTTCCTTTGTCTTGGCGTTGGCCCCCCTCGGCCTGGTCGCTCAGCAGGCGGACCAAGAGGAGGCAGGTGTGCCGGAGGAGGTGGTCGCCAAATGGGCCACCGGCTTTCGTCTCGAACGCCGGACCGACGGCGGGCGCGTCCGTTTTGAGACCGAGACCTCGATCGAGCCGGAGGTTCGGGAGTTGGGTGTTTTCACGGTCACGTCGCGCAGCAGCCTCGCATTCCAACTCAGTCAACGCATCGGCGTTCAGTTCTCGTTCGTCGACAGCTACGACTCGGAGGCAGAGTCCCGCGGAGCTCTATCCAACAACGACGGGCAGATTTTTTTCGGGGTGGTCGGGACGTTTTAGAACAGGACGTGGGGGTTGGAAGCATCGATCACAACCCCCAAAAAAGAGGCTCCGTAACCATTCGGCTACGGAGCCCACTCCTGCCATTTCGGCAAATTTCATTCCTGACATGCCTTCACTGCCATATTGGCAGAACACACAGGCGTCCGTCAGGCGGACACCCGAGTGCTTATACGTTGTGCGTCAGCACGAAGCCGAGTATGAGAAACGCCCAAGACGTAACAATCAGTCCCACGCGGATCGCCTTCATGCTTCGCGTCGTTGTTTTCACCTCGGTAAACATTCTATTCTCCACCCCCTCTTCCCGGGTGTTTCGACCCTTTCCACCGATTGAAACCGCCCCCTGGGGCGGTCGGACATTTCAAGAGCAGGAAGCGGGCCAAACTCCACTTCTTACCCACTCTACGGGCCATACAGAGCGTGTGTCACACCTTATATGATTAAACGACACCAAGTTACAGGATGAGAAAGGTTATTGGGGGGGGACCGATCTCGGGGCCCGGGGTGGTTCGTTGGGAGGGTCGGCCAGGGAGGGTTTGAATCGCGCCGGGTTTGCCGGAGACTCCATCAGTTGAGAGGATGGGGTCATGAAAAGGAAAGGACAGTACTTCCCAGAAGTGCGGGAGCGGGCGGTTCGGATGGTTTTCGATCACGAGCGAGAGTACAGCTCACAGTGGTCGGCGATCTGCTCTATTTCCCAGAAGATCGGGTGTACAGCTGAGACGCTCCGGAAGTGGGTTCGACGTGCCGAGCGTGACGCAGGAGTTCGGCCGGGCCTGACGACAGACGAACGTCAGCGGCTCAAAGATCAGGAGCGGGAGATTCGTGAGCTGAAGCGAGCGAACGAGATCCTACGCAAGGCGTCAGCGTATTTCGCACAGGCGGAGCTCGACCGCCGACCGAGGTGATGGCGGTGTTCATCGACGAGCACAGAGGGAGCTACGGAGTCGAGCCGATCTGCGCAGTGCTGCCGATCGCTCCGTCGACCTACTACGCGCACAAGGCGATGCAGGCGGATCCGACGCTACGATCGGTTCGGGCTCAGCGTGACGAGCTGCTGAAGCCCGAGATCCGTCGAGTGTGGATGCAGAACTTCCAGGTCTACGGGGCGAAGAAGGTGTGGAAGCAGCTGAACCGGGAAGGCATCACGGTGGCTCGATGCACCGTCGCTCGGCTCATGAAGGATCTGGAGCTTTGTGGGGTTACGCGAAGGCAGCGCTTCAGGGTGACCACGCACACGCCAGACGGAGACGAGCGCCCGCTGGACCTCGTGAACCGAGACTTCAGCGCGGCACGCCCTAACCAGCTCTGGGTCTCGGACCTCACGTACGTGCGGACGAGTCATGCGTTCGTCTTCGTGGCGTTTGTCGTCGATGCGTTCAGCCGCCGCATCGTCGGTTGGCGTGTCTCGAACTCACTACGCAGTGACCTGGCGCTCGACGCCCTCGAGCAGGCGATCTGTGAACGCGAGGACGACGCAGGTGAGCGCCTGGTGCATCACAGCGACCGCGGGGTGCAGCCTAGGTTCAAGGGGTCGTCGCAACACCTCGAGGAGGAGTTGCGATGGAGGCAATCAGGCGCCGAGGAGCGGATCGAGTTCTACGTCGACGGATGCGTTCACCAGGCCGTCCGCCGGTGGGACGCCGCGAGCATCGGCAGAGGTTCTGGGAAGAGGTAGCTCGAGGTCTGTCGAGCGAGGAGGCCGCCGTGGCGGCGGGTGTGTCCCCCGCTGTCGGGGCGCGCTGGTTTCGCGAATGTGGTGGCATGTCACCCCTCAATCTTCGTCCCCAGTCGCGGCGCTATCTCACGTTCATTGAGCGAGAAGAGATCGCCGTTCTTCGAGCCCGTGGTCGTGGCGTACGCGAGATCGCCCGGCAGTTGGGCCGCTCACCCTCGACGATCTCGCGAGAACTGCGGCGGAACGCAGCTACAGGAGGAAGGAACCTCGAGTATCGGGCCACGACCGCTCAATGGCACGCCGATCGGCGAGCGAAACGTCCAAAGCTTGCGAAGCTCGCTACGAACGGCGAACTGAGGCAGTATGTACAGGATCGCCTCGGAGGCGTGATCCGAGCTCTGGACGGTGCCGCTCTGGCAGGCCCCGATGTGCGCTGGATCGGACGGCGTCACGGTCGCCGACAAGACCGGCGGTGGGCGGTCTCGTGGAGTCCCGAGCAGATCGCCAACAGGCTACGGGTCGACTTCCCCGGCGATGAGTCCATGCGTATATCGCACGAAGCCATCTACCAGGCGCTTTACGTTCAGGGCCGCGGTGCGCTGCGACGGGAGCTGACAGCGTGCCTTCGGACGGGACGCGCGCTACGGGTGCCTCGAGCACGCACCCGCAGACGGGGCAAGGCGTTCGTTCACCCCGAGATCATGCTCAGCGAGCGGCCGGCCGAGGCAGACGACCGCGCCGTTCCCGGGCACTGGGAAGGCGACCTGATCTTGGGGCTGGGCAGTTCGGCGATCGGAACGCTGGTCGAGCGGACCTCCAGGTTCACGACGCTGCTCCACCTCCCCCGCCTTGACAAACACGACGAGCCCAGGACCAAGAACGGTCCAGCGTTGGCTGGACACGGTGCCGAAGCCGTCCGGGACGCGATCGCTTCGTCGATCACGACCCTGCCCGAGCAACTCCGCCGGTCTCTGACATGGGACCAGGGAGCAGAGATGGCTCAGCACGCACGGCTGCGCATCGACACTGGCCTGGCCGTCTACTTCTGCGACCCGCAGAGCCCGTGGCAGCGCGGCACGAACGAAAACACCAACGGCCTGTTGAGACAGTACTTCCCAAAGGGCACTGACCTCAGCAGACATACCGCTGACGACCTCGCCGCCGTCGCAGCCGCTCTCAACAGTCGCCCCCGCAAGACCCTCGGTTGGAGAACTCCGGCGGAAACCTTGGAAGATCTGTTATCATCAAAGAACCAGACCTCAACCTTGCGTTGAAATGCTCTACCGCTCCCGTATCTACAGCCTTCAACGACCTTCGGTCGCTTCTGACTCCCTCGGGTTGGGGACATCAAGAACCCACTTCTTTCTTTCTGGACCCCGTCGCTCTCACCAGCCTAGTGTCCAGCAAAACGGGGGCTTATGAAAACCCTTCAACACGGTACTGTTGCGACGACCCCTTGAACCTAGGCTGCGCCGCTCTCTCACACTTCCAGCGAGCGGTCTGGCTTCGATCACATCACGGATCAAGGTGATGTCGGGAATGGATATCTCCGTTAAGAGAAGGCCCCAGGACGGCGGTCTCACCGTCGAGCACGCGGCCGGATCCCTGAGGATTCGGGCGTCGGCACTACCTGTGGCAGGGGGTGAGAAGATCGTGCTGAGGCTTCTGGACCCGCTAAAGGTGCCTCGAAACCTCGACGCACTCGGCCCCTCCGGACGCGACGCCTCCCTCGTGCGGCGACTTGGCCAAGCTGGGCAGGGCGTGATCCTCGCTGCCGGGCCGACCGGAAGCGGCAAGAGTAGCAGCCTGTTTGCCGCTCTGGCCGAGCTGAACCAAGAGGGGCTCAACGTGGTCACCGTCGAAGACCCTATGGAATACCGCATCCCCGGCATCAACCAGGTCCAGGTGAGCCCGCTCACGGGGCTGACCTTTCCCGTGGCCCTCCGCGCCATCCTCCGGCAGGATCCCGACGTCGTAATGGTCGGTGAAATTCGGGATCGCGAAACCGCGGAAATCGCCATGGGTGCCGCGGTTACAGGTCACCTCGTGCTCTCCACGATTCATGCGACAGACGCCCCCGGGGCTATCACCAGGCTTCTCCATATGGGGGTGCCGCACCATTTGGTGGCGGGTGGTCTGAGTGGCGTTGTCGCCCAGCGCCTCGTGCGGACCTTCTGTCGCTTCTGCCGCGACCGGAACCCCGAAGCCTGTACCCGGTGCGAAGATGGGTACTCGGGCCGGACCGGAGTCTTTCAAGTGCTGGCGATGAACGACGCGATTCGTGACGAGATCATGTGCGGTGCCTCGGCGTCGGATCTTGGGCGGCTTGCAGCCGAAAGTGGTATGGCCTCCCTGACGGAAGACGTGAACCGGAAGGTGTCCGAAGGCCTCACTTCGCCGCACGAGGCAGCTCGGGTCATACGGAGCGACGTTGGATCGATCGCACCCTGCTCAGACTGTGGCGGGGAGGTTCCATGGGATGCCCTGGGCTGTCCACACTGTGGGCGAATGGCGCGACGAGTATGTACCTGTGGAGCGGTATTGAGAACGAAGTGGAGGTTCTGCGCCGCCTGCCTGCGGCCCGTAGCCGCATAGCGGCCGGAGTCAGAAGTTCTCTGGAATTCGGGAGATTTCTCTACTCCCCTATGGAAGCTGCCATACGAGATACCCTGCAGCAACGCTACCGACGAGCAGGGCCCCGTAAACCAGCAGGATGACCAACTCGTTCAGGTGCTTGATCTGCAACGCGTCATACAGTGTGAAGCGAACGCGGTGCGCCGAGTGAAACAACAACAACGTGCACGACACGAAAATCGTCACGCGCGAAAGTGGGTGGCCCAGAACCGCGAGCATGTGCTCATGGCTGGGGGGCGAGAGCCCGAGAGGGAAGACGAGGCCGAACAGCAACAGCAGGACCGGGATCACCAGGGCAGCCACCACGCCCCCGGCGCTGAAGAGAAGCCACAAGAGCGGCTCGAGCGTTACTCGCTTTGCCATCGCTACCTCGACCCAGCGAGGATGATCCACGCCACCAGGAGAGACGTCACCACCCACAGGCCGTAGTTGGAGGCGGCAATCAATTTCCCCGGCACTCGCTTGCCTCGCATGTGCACCACCATCGCCTGGGGTGCCAGGTTGAACCAAGTGATGGCGTGGAATACGACAAAGAGCAGGCTGACGAGGTTGACGAGCACGATGCCCGGGTTCGCGGCCCAACTCATGAACTCCTGGTAAGCAGCCTCTCCACGCCCCACTGCAGCGACCAGCAACAGAAAGAATAAGACGAACCACGCCACGAAGATGCTGCTCACCTCGCGCAAGATGAACGCGCGCGAGGACGAGCGCTTCAACCACCACCACGTGGAAACCCGCGGACGATACCAGCGAGGGTGGAAAGGCGTGTATGTCGGTTGCTCGCTCATCTGGCACCCCACGGCAAAACGAAACGTTTGAGCGACGACAGCGCAGCATCCAGCTTGTAACGCTGTATGGCGCCGGCCGGATCGACGTTCTTCGGACAGACCTCGGTACATTCGCCCACGAAGGTGCAGGCCCAGATTCCCTCGTGCAGGGAAAGAAGGTCGAGACGCTCGTCGGATCCCTCGTCGCGGGAGTCGAGATTGTACCGCTGGGCCGTGGCGATCGCGGCCGGCCCGAGGAACTCCGGGTCGAGGCCGTAAACCGGGCAGGCGGCGTAGCACAGCATACAATTGATGCACATGCTGTACTGCTTGTACTCGCTCAGCTCATCCGGCGTTTGCCTGTATTCTCCTTCCTCCAGGGGTCGTTCCTCGTCGCGCACGATCCAGGGTTTGATCGTGGTCAGCTTTTGCATGAAGTCCGTCATCTCGACGATGAGGTCCCGGATGACGGGGAAATTTTGCATCGGCTCGAGACGCACGGGACCCGGCGCGTAATCGGTGAGGAACGTTGCGCATGTCAGCTTCGGCTCTCCGTTGACGGTCACGCCGCAACTACCGCAGATGCCCATGCGACACGACCAACGGTACGACAATGTCCCGTCCAGCTGGTCCTTGATGTAGTTGAGCCCGTCGAGAACCACCCACTCCTTGTGGCACGGCACCTCGTATTCCTCGAACGTCGGCTCGTCCTCCTCCTCGGGACGGTACCGTGCCAGCTGCAGGGTGATACGCTCATCCATAGTTGTTACCTCCCGTATACTCGCTCGCCAGGGGGCCACCGAGTAATCGTCACCGGCAGGGATTCGACTCTGGAGGAGCCGTCGGAATTACGATAGGTGAGCGAGTGCGCCAGAAAACGTTCGTCGTCACGTTCGGTGAAGTCCGTCCTTTGGTGTGCGCCTCGGGACTCTTCGCGCCACAGCGCGGACTGGATCATCGACTCGGCAACGTCGAGCATGGCGGACAGCTCCAAGACGGAGATCAGCTCGGTGTTGAACGTTCGGCTGCTATCCTGCACGGCCACGTTACGAAAACGCTCCTGCAGCTCACGCAGCCGGTCGGCAGCCCGGGTCAGTCCCTCGCCCGAGCGATAGATGCCGGCGCCTTGCTCCATGGTCTCCTGCATCTCCTCGCGAATAGTCGCGGGGCGTTCTGCGCCATCCGTCTTGTGCAGGAAGTCGCGCTCCAAACGCCGTTTTTCATCCTCTGCCTGCGCCAGCAGGCTGGAGCTCGGATCCGTGCGGGTGGACGCGTACTCCGCCGCTGCAAGGCCGGCGCGTGCGCCGAAAACGAGCAGTTCCGTTAGGGAATTGGACCCCAGCCGGTTCGCGCCGTTGATGTTCACGCACGCGACCTCACCAGCCGCATAAAGCCCAGCCAGGTGGGTCGCACCGTCGATGTCAGTGTGGACCCCCCCCATCATGTAGTGGATGACCGGCCGCACCGGGATCATCTCCTTGACCGGGTCGATATTCTGGTATTTCTGACACAACTCGCGCACGAACGGAATCCTGGCGTCGATGAGCTGCTCGCCCAAATGCCGCAGGTCGAGGTGAACCACCGGGCCGTAAGGACCATCGATGGTCCGCCCTTTCTCCACCTCCTTGACGAAGGCCTGGGACAGACGGTCCCGAGGCCCCAACTCCATGCTTCGCAGAACCGGTTTCGGCTCCGGCGTGCCCAGATCGTAGTCCTGCAAGTAGCGGTAGCCGTCTTTGTTGAGCAACCAGCCTCCCTCGGCCCGTGAGGCCTCGGTGATGAGGATGCCGGTGAACGGGAGGCCCGTCGGGTGATACTGGACAAACTCCATGTCCTTGAGCGGGGTGCCGGCCGTGTAGGCCAACGCCATGCCGTCGCCGGTCTTGATGCTGGCGTTGGTGGTGAACGGAAATACGCGGCCGCACCCGCCAGTGCACAGAATGACGGCCTTGGCCAGAATCGGCTCAATCCTCCCAGACATCAGCTCCAGCGCCACGACGCCCTGGACCCAGCCATCATCGACCAGGAGCTTCGTCACGAACCATTCGTCGTAGCGTACGACGCTCGTGTACTTGAGTGAGGTCTGAAACAGCGTGTGGAGCATGTGGAAGCCGGTCTTGTCGGCTGCGTACCACGTTCGCTTGTTCTTCATGCCGCCGAACGAACGCACCGCCACTCGCCCCTCGGGGGTGCGACTCCAGGGACAACCCCAGTGTTCCAACCTGAGCAACTCCTGGGGCGCCTCCCTCACGAACTCGTCGACGGCGTCTTGATCACACAGCCAAGCGCCACCGGAGATGGTGTCGTAGGCGTGCTCGTCGAGGGAGTCGTCTTCGGCGATCACTCCTGCAGCGCCGCCCTCTGCCGAGACCGTGTGGCTGCGCATGGGATACACCTTGGAGACGACGGCGATGCTGAGGTGCGGGTTGGTTTCCGCGATGGCGATGGCCGCACGTAATCCTGCTCCGCCGCCCCCCACCAGCACTACGTCATGAGAAGCGGTCACGACAGGACCCGGAACCGAGATCTAGAAACTCTATTGCCCGTAAATGATCTCGTCTTCCAGGACAGTACCGTCGTGGCGGACCACATTACTCGAAACGCTTCCACAGAGGGCCTTCTCATTGGTGAAGCGGCTGGTCGTGATGGACATGGTCGACCCTCCTCCTCCGTACGGTGGTGGCCAGAGCGGCCGGAGGGCCTCGCGGCCCCGTCGCCCTCACCCGCTCGATTATGCACGTCACGCACCAAAGCGGCAAGGATCGGGAGATCTTACTTTCTTTGCACGAGAGGAGGCGTACCGGTGAAGAAAAGGATTATCGTCTACACGACGCGACAGCGAGAGGAGGTCGGGTGAGCACCGCCTCGGTGGGTCCTCAGGATCCCATTCGGGATGGGGATCGTCTCGATCCCGAGGTTTTCCAGCTCCCGGCGGAGAGGATGAAGGCGGGGTACTACTCGGACAAGTACTTTGTCCGGGCCCGGGACGTGCTGATCGCTGACGGGCACGACCCCGTTGTAACGATACAGGTCTTTCAGAAGAACCGGGCTTTGGTGGCCGGTACCGACGAGGCCATCGCCATCCTCAAGCTTTGCTTGACCGATGGCTATTCCTTCTCCGACCTCGAGGTATCCTCCTTGCGGGACGGGGATCGTGTCGCGCCATGGGAGACGGTCATGCTGATCCGTGGGCCATACGCGGCCTTCGCCCACCTCGAGACGCTCTACGTGGGGGTTCTGGGCCGTCGCACCAAGATCGCGACGCGCACCCGTGAGGTCGTCGAGGCCGCCTGGCCCCAACCGGTCCTGTTCTTCCCCGCTCGACACGACCATTGGATGGTACAGACCGGCGATGGCTGGGCGGCCCACGTGGCCGGTGCCATCGGAGTCTCGACCGACGCGCAGGCCTCCTGTTGGGGGAGTGAGGGTGACGGGACCATTCCCCACGCGCTCATCGCCGCCTACGGCGGGGACACCGTGAGGGCCACCGAAGCCGTGGTGCGTCACATCTCCGACGACGTGAGCATCATCGCCCTTGTGGACTTCGAAAACGACTGTGTGCAGACCTCCCTGACGGTGGCACGGGCTCTGGGGGAGCGCCTCTGGGGGGTCCGCCTCGACACGGCGGCCGACCTGGTGGACCAGTCCCTTCAGGGGGAGATGGGTGACTTCGATCCCCGTGGGGTTAATCCGAGATTGGTGGAGAAGGTGCGAGACGCTCTCGACCGGGAGGGGTTCACGCATGTGAAGATCGTGGTATCGGGCGGCTTCGATGTGGACAAGATCCGTCGTTTCAAGGAAGCGGGAGTGCCCGTGGATTCCTACGGCGTGGGCTCGACGCTGGTTCGAGGCAGTTACGACTTCACGGCGGACATCGTATTGGTCGAGGGCAACCCTTCCGCAAAGACGGGCCGCTGGCATCGCCCCAACCCGCGGATGGATACCGTCTCATGACCTCGAGCGCCGGCGCGGTCATACGGGTCGGGTGGGTAGTAGACGTCCAGAGAGACTTCATGGAACCCGATGGGCGCCTCTACGTACGGGACCTGGGCGACGCCTCCGACCCCGGGGCCACCTCCATCGTCGCGGCTCTTGGGGATGCGGTGACGTGGATGCGTGAGAACTGTGTCGCCATCGTCTATACGGGGGATTGGCATGCCCTCGACGACGCCGAGATCGATCCTCACGCCCCGAACCCCCAGGCGGGCACCTATCCGCCTCACTGCATGGGCCGGTCCGACGATCCGGACCAACGAGCAGGGGCCGAGCTCATAGGTGTCGTTCGGCCGACCGATCCACTGGTCCTGCCCATCGGAGCCACCGGTGTGGAGGCCGCCGCGGCCGCCCGAGAGGCGATCCGCCGTGGTCGATCGGTCTTCATCCAGAAGAACCGCTTCGATGTCTTCGAGGGCAACACCGCCGTCGAAACCTTCGTGGCCACTCTCGCAGACGAACTGAAAGGCCAGATGGAGCTCGTGGTCATCGGTGTGGCTCGGGATGTTTGCGTCACCCAAGCCGTGGACGGGTTGCAGGAGAGGGGATACCGGGTCACGGTGGTCCGAGACGCGACGTGGGGCTTGGGCCTCGAAGACGAGGAGGTGACGCTCGACCGGTGGGCCTCTCGGGGTAGCGTCGTCACCCTCTCGGAGCTCACCGGCTAGCTTCGGCCCGTAGCCGTATAACGGCCGGAGTCAGGAGTTCGTTGGAATTTGGGAGATTTCTCTCAGGAGACGGCCGACCGGGTTGCCCGAGCCCGGCCAAAAATGCCGATCGGAGATCCGATTCAGCGCCGTGCGGACGGCGCTGAACTGATTCGCCACATCCCTTAGGACGGTCTCCATCCCGAGTTCGCCCGCCTCGAGACTCTCCGACGCGCCACGGTAGCCCGTCGCTCCCAACTCCTCGAAGTAGCTGATCGGCGGCGCCCCCTTACGGCGGGTCCGCCGCTCCAGATAGTCTGGAAACAGTCCCGACATCCAGAGCGCAAAGTCTCCCAGGTGTACACGCAGGAGAAAACGCCGCCCGCCATCGGCGCTTCGAAGCTCCGAGATCATATCTGTCAGATAGTGGAATTCATTCTCGTCCTCGCCAGAAATTCGATACGCGCGCCCAGCCTTACCGAACGAAACCAGCATCGACGCGACGTAGTCGGAGGTGCTTTCATCATCGATTCCTCCCTCCAGCAGAGCTTGCCGCACGAGTACGTAGAAGATGACTGGGGGAGGGATGGACACGTCCGTGTCGGTGAGCAGTGCATTCCGAATCCTCGGGTCGTCCAATAAACTCCCAATCCCGTGCTCTTCGAGACGGAGCCGCGCGGTCTCACCCAACTCCGGGTCTTCTCGGCCTAGGAGGCGTATCAACTGCTGCCCATCGCTTCGACTCAGGGAGGCGCGAATCGTAGGCAAAATCATGATTCGCTCCCTTTTTATGTCTGAAGTCTTGCACCGTGTCCCTTATCTAATTCTCGACACCTCCCGAAAAGATTCAAGAAATTTGATGAAAAACGACGATCCCACTGCATAATCCCACTAGAAATCGGCCTGTCGCACGGCCCAAGCGTCCAGCAGATCCTCCCTCACCTCCACGCCAATCCCCGGCCCAGACGGGACGGAAACTGTACCTCCGTCGAGGATGAACTCCGGGGTCACGATGTCCTCGTTCCAATAACGTCGACTCGCGGAAATATCCCCAGGGAGTGTGAATCCAGAGAGCGAGGCCAAAGCGACGTTGTGGGCTCGTCCGACGCCCGACTCGAGCATCCCCCCACACCAGACAGGTATGCTGTGTTCGACACACAGATCGTGGATGGCTTTTGCGGAGGAGAGACCGCCTACTCTACCCGGCTTGATGTTGATGATTCGGCAAGCCCCGATTTCGAGGGCGAGGGCAGCGTCGCGGACCGACCGTATGGACTCGTCGAGACAGATGGGAGTCACCATTTCACTCTGGAGCCGTGCGTGGTCGAGGTAGTCGTCATGCGCGAGCGGTTGCTCGATCATCATGAGATCGAGTGCGTCCAGCTCCCTCAGGTGGGGCAAGTCCTCGAGTGAATACGCCGAGTTGGCATCCGCCATGAGTGGGACGTCCGGGTACCGGTCACGGAGCCCCTTAAGCATTAATACGTCCCGCCCCGGCTTGATCTTAACCTTGATACGTCCATACCCCTCCTCGATGTAGTCAGCGACCTTCCGGTGCAATTCCTTGTCGCTCGATTGAAGGCCGATGCTGACCCCCACGGGAACCGAGTCGTGCACACCCCCGACGAGTGAGGCCAGCGAGCCGCCGGCCGCCTTCGCTTCGAGGTCCCATGCGGCCATCTCCACGGCCGCCCTCGCCATGGGATGGCCACGAATTCCCTCGAAAACAGGGAGAAGATCCGCGGACGACTCCACCACGGCGCCTGCTACCCTGGGAAGGATCAGGCCCGTAAGGATCGACCATGCCGTGTCGGTGGTCTCGTACGAATAAGCTGGCGTTTCGCTGGCCACACACTCTCCCCAGGCTGTGATCCCCCCCGAGTGTAGAGCCACGAGGAGCACTCGCCTGTCGTAGGAGACGCCCGTCGATACTTCGAACGGCTCACGAAGTCGCATTCGGATTTCCCGTATTTCGACACGGTCGATCTTCACGTGATCATCTTTCGGAAGGCTCTTGGGATCGCCACACGCTCGGAGAAGCCCTCACCCCACGTCTCTTCCTGAAAGCGGACGCACTCCTTGAACTCCGCAATGGAGGTGAACGGACGTACCGTGAAATGGGAACCCATGGGGTACTCCTGGAAGCGTATCAGCGGCCGGTCGGCATCCGTAATCGGCACCGAAACTTGCGCTACTCGGCGGCTGGAGACCAGCTTGGCCGCGAACCGGAGATCACCACTTTCACCGACCAGGATGATCATAAGGCATAACGTCGACGCTGATGGGCATCCCATCGCCCTTTGGGAGAAGAGCCCGTTGGAGGCGCGAGGGGCGATCGTCCTACTGCACGGCCGCACGTGGAGTGCCCGTCCCAACTTCGATCTACAGGTGCCAGGCGAGGACCTTTCGCTGATGGACGGGTTGGTGGAGGCGGGGTACGCCGCCTTCGCGGTCGACTTTAGGGGTTACGGCCAAACGCCCCGCGATGAAACCGGATGGCTGAGCCCCGATCGTGCGGCAAGGGATCTCAGGGCAGTGCTCGATCGCGTCTGGCTCCTCACCGGAGGTGGGCCGAAGCCTGCCCTTCTCGGTTGGTCCCGCGGCTCGAAGGTGGCTCAACTCACGGTCCAACGCTGGCCGGAGTTGGTGTCGGCCCTTGTCTTTTTTGGCTATTCCCCAACGTTCGCTGGGGCCCCCCTTGCGGATGGCGAAGGGGATATGCGACCCCCGGCGGCCCCCAACAGCGCCGCCGCCGCCGCGAGCGACTTCATCACGCCCGGATCGATCGGCCAGTTCGCCATCGATGCCTATGTGAAGGCAGCAATAGAGGCTGACCCCATACGCGTGGACTGGCGCGGCGCACACGAGTGGGATGAACTCGATCCCACGCAGGTGCGCGTCCCGACACTCCTGATTCATGCCGAGTTCGATCCCATCGCGACGCGGGAGCAGCGTGACTCGCTGTTCCGCGCCCTAGGAACGGCCGACCTTGAATCGCTGGAAATCTCGGGAGCGGATCACATGGCTTTTATCGAGTCTGCCCGCCCCGATTTCTTGAACGCTCTCGTGGGTTTCATGGAACGGCACCGCGGCGGTTGAGGTTCCTCCGTAGCTGAGAGACTTTTAGCGGCTCGTTCAACAGCCTTCCAGTTGCGGCATCATGAGAATGAGGGCCAAGAGGGCTGTTCTCTCGGGAAGGCTGCTCACGCGAACATGCTCGTGGCGCGCGTGAGCTCCGTCCCCTACCGCGCCCAATCCGTCCACCGTAGCAGCATAGAGACTCGTCGTGTTTCCGTCCGACGCGCCCCCGGACTCGCCATCCTCCAACTCCAGCCCAAGGCGTTTACCGCAGCCCCGAACGCCCTCCCAAAGGATTCGGTTTCGAGGTGTGGCCTCCATTGGGCCGCGCTCGAGCGACACGTCGACCTCCAACCGGGTCCCTGGCGTGGTGGGCTCCAGGCCCTGAATGACTTCTTTCACCCGTCGACCGTCGGCCTGCGTTCCTACCCTCACGTCCACGCTGGCGCAGCATTCGGCGGCAACGACGTTGACCGCCGTCCCGCCGGAAACCGTGCCCACATTGACCGTTATCCCCCCCTCCGGGTCCGTCAACGCATGGAGATTCTGGATGACGTGGGCCATCTCCTGGATCGCACTCACACCGTCCCCGGGCGCGAGCCCCGAATGCGAGGCACGACCAGCGACCCGAATGTCGAAGCGCCCCACGCCCCGACGGGTCGTTTTTATGAGCCCCTCGGGGCCGAGGGCCGGCTCCAGAACGAGTACGCGACTCGACGCCTGAGCCAGCTGCTCGACGTGACCGTGTGATTCAGGACTGCCGATTTCCTCGTCGGAGTTCAGGAAGATCGTGGGAGCGACGGTCGGCTCGAGTCCGAGCTCCGATAGGGCTTCGAGTGCGAAAACCATCTCGACAATCCCAGCCTTCATGTCGAAGACTCCCGGACCCCGGATGACGTCCTCCCCTTCGTCCCACTCTACCGGCATGTCAAGCACCGTGCCGATCGGCCAGACCGTGTCCGTGTGTCCGAGCAGAAGCTGGACCGGCGCTCCTCGGGCGGCCTGCCCCGCATCCTTGCGTGACAGGTAGAGGTGGCCACCCGTTTTCTCGCCGGGGAAGAGCCGGGCTACGAAGCCGATCGCCTCGAGCCGCCGGGTCAAGACCTCCTGAATGGGGTGTTGGGACTCGGGCACCCGAGAAGGGGACTCCAGATCGGCCAACTCGATGAGCAGCCCTGCGATGTCGTCTCGCCGTTCAGCGAGGAAGTCTCCGACCCCTGCGACCTCAGGGTCCGTCATAGAAGCCCGCGCGCCGATAGCTCTCGTCCAGTAACTCGACGGGGTGGCACGTTATGACGTCCGAACCTTCGAGCAGGAGCCCGGCTCCGATCTGCATCATGCAGCCGGGATTTCCGGTCGCGACAATCTCAGCCCTCGTGGCCAAGACGGCGGACACCTTATCGGCGCCGATTCCCCCTCCTAGCTCGGCATGGGTGATCCCATAGATTCCGGCCCCACCACAGCATTCCTCTTCGTCCCGAAGAGGCAGGACAACGAGCTCCGGAATAGCCCCGAGCAGCGCCCGGGGCTCCTCCCTGACACCCTGTGCGTGGCATAGATGACAGGCGGCATCGTACGTGACCCGAGCCGGCAGCGGCGCACCAACCCGCAGGCTGTCCCCCGCCGCCAAAGTGTTACCGGTCAGAAGCTCCGAGATGTCGCGGGTGGAAGCAGCAAGGGCCGCGGCAGTCTGCCTGTATTCCTCATCGGCCTCGAGAAGGTGGCCGTACTCCTTCAGGGCGGCACCACAGCCGGCCGCGTTCACCGCAACGAAGTCGACCTGGGCCGACCCCAGAGCCTGGACGTTGGAACGCGCCAGCACGCGAGCGCCCGATGCGTCCCCGGCATGGGTGTGAAGAGCACCACAACATCCCTGCCCGCTCACCTCGACCACCTCGTAGCCGTTGGCCCGAAGGACCCTCTTCGTAGCGTCGTTCACCCTCGCGAACAGCCCCTCCTGGACACATCCGCGAAGGATCGCCACACGTCCCCGACCACGCTCCCGCCAAGGTGATGCACCGTCCGACGACCCATCCTCCGATGCACTCGGGGAAGCGGAACCCGAAGGCGGTCCCACCGGGAGTTGCCGCTCTTGGCTCGCGTCGAGCATCGCAAGACCGAACCGTATCGGGTGGAAAAGGCGGTTCCCTGGCATCAGTTTCGCCGCCAGTCCGGCCATGCCTAGTCCTCGCACAACTCTGGCCAGGCGCATGCTCCAGCTCGTCCATGTAGGGCTCGCAAAAACGGCCAGGAGCATCCCCACGACGGCGGGCGTCTTTCGAGCCCGGAAAACCGACTCCCGTGCGGCCTCGAGCAAGACGCCGTACTCGACGCTCGAAGGGCACACAGGCTCACATGCGCGACATCCCAAGCAACGGTCGATATGGGTCTGAAACGCTTCGGAGTCGGGGCTCAGCCGGCCCTCGACGACCGCACGCATGAGGTGGAGTCTGCCGCGGGGCGAATCGTTCTCGTCTCCCAGCCGGGAATAGGTGGGGCACGCCGGTAGGCAAAATCCGCAGTGCACACACGGCATGAGTTTGTCTTCCTGGGCCCAGAGCGCGGCGGCCAACGCAGTGTCGTGTTGCGGCTTCACCGCGGCAATCTACCTCGGGCGAGAATCCCAGCGGGGTCGAACGCCGCTTGGATCCCCGCAGTGAACAGAGCAGCCGGACCGAGTTCACCCGAGGCTGAAATGACATCCACGATCTCCGGCGGACCCTGAGAGATCACAAGGCTTCCACCTTCCGCCTCGAGGGACCGCCGCAGGACTCCCAGCGCGGTCTTGGCCCGATCCACCCAGTCGTCCGACCGGGTCACCCTCGCGATTATCACCCGTAGCACGCCCGTGTGCGCGTGGGCCGCCAGACGCATGCCCCAGCCCTCTGCCGGATCATATAAACCTCTCAGTCGAGAAGTCATCTCGATCAATCCCGGTAGCCGGGCAGGAAGAAGGCTCAGACGCAACACGAGTTCGGCCCCGTCTTCCATGGCCCTCACGTTATCGAAAATCGCCGCCGATTGCTCTCCTTCCAGCCGCTGAACAGGCTGCATGCCCGCACGCTCGGACACGACCCGCTCCGCCTCGTCCACGGCGTCCACCGACTCCAGGATCCGGACAGCGACCAGGGGGCTGGGAGCGTCTACTCCCGACTCCCCATCCCCGGGCACCAACAGCTCCACCGCCGCGAGCGGGAGCGGTACTTGGGCAAGGCGGCACGCCAGCTCCGCGCCGTCCGCCGCCGCAGCACCCTTGAACAGAAGCGATCGATCAACCGCCGGGAGGGGGTGGAGCCGCATGGTCACACTCGTGATCATTCCCAAGGTGCCCCAACTGCCAGCGACCAACTTGAGCAGATCGAAGCCCGCCACGTTCTTCACCACCCTGCCGCCCAAACCAAGCACTCGCCCGTCCCCCGTTACGAGCGTGGCTCCGAGCACCTGATCCCGGGGGGAACCGAAGCCTGCCTGAAGTGGCCCCGCGGTTCCGACTGCCAACATGGCTCCGAGTGTACCTCGTTTTCCACCCGGCGGATCGAGGGCAAGCCACTGTCGGCACTCGCTCGTACGACGCTCGAGTGCGTCCAATCCGGCTCCCGCCTGGGCCTCGATGAACTGGTCGGCGGGTTCGTACGCCGAGATGTCATTCATTCTCTCGGCACTTACGAATACATCGACGCCCTGCGGAGGCTGCCCTCCATGCAGCCAACTCCCTCGGCCCCCCGGGATGCAGCGCCACCCTTCCTCACTGGACAACGAGAGGATCTCAGCCACCTGCTCTTCGCTCTCCGGGAAAACAACGGCCTGCGGCAACCGCCCGCAGACCGCCCAGGGCTCGGTGTCGAAACCGTCGACCACCTGCGCCTTGGACAACCGTTCAGACAATAGCCCAGCCAACGGATTCACAGGGCGACTCCCGCGGAGTCGGGCGGATCGGGATCGGGAAGCACTTTGGCGGGGTTCATGCGCCCGAGCGGGTCGAAGACGGCCTTGATGCGCCGCATGGCGTCCAACTCCTCGGGACTATGCACCAGGCTCATGTAGCGCCGTTTGTCCAAGCCGACCCCATGCTCTCCGGTGATCGTACCCCCAGCCTCCACACACACCGCCATAATCTCGGTAGACGCGCGCTCGACGCGGGCGAGTTCTTCGGGATCGCTCCGGTCGAAGAGAAGGTTCGGATGCAGGTTGCCGTCCCCAGCGTGAAACACGTTGGCGATGGTCAGATTGTGGCGGACCCCGATCTCAGAGATCCGCCCGAGAACGTCGGTAAGCCTGCTCCGGGGGACGGTCGCGTCCTGAACCAACAGATCGCTCGCGATCTGACCCATGGCCCCGAATGCCTTCTTGCGGCCTTGCCAAAGCGCCAGCCGCTCCTCGACGGAGTCCGCCGTTCTTACCTCCCGGGCTCCGGCCTCCCGACAACGGATCACCGCCCGTTCGACATCAGCTACCAGGCCCGCTTCAATACCGTCGAACTCGACCACCAGTGCCGCCTCTGCGTCGGTCGGGAAACCCGCTGCGAACACACTCGCCTCGACCGCACGAATCGTGGGTCCATCGATGATCTCCAGAGCCGCGGGGAGAAGTCCTTCGGCCATGATCTCCGTCACGGCACTGCCAGCATCCCCCAATCGGTCGAAGATCGCCAGCAGCGTACGCACCCCCTCCGGCAGGGGCAGAAGACGCACCTCGATCTCGGTAGCGATTCCGAAGCACCCCTCGGACCCGACGAACAAGCCCAGAAGATCGTATCCGCCGGACTCCCTGCCGAAGCCACCCATCTCTACGATCTTCCCGTCGTAGGTCACGACCGTGAGCCCCGTCACATACCGCGACGTGACCCCGTACTTGAGGCAGTGGGGCCCGCCCGAATTCTCGGCTACGTTCCCGCCCAGCGTACACGCGCTCTGCGAGGAGGGATCGGGCGCGTAGTACAGCCCAAAGGGCTCCGCCGCCGTCGTGAGATCCGCGTTGATCATCCCCGGCTGAACCCGGGCAAGTCGATTGGCGGGATCGAGTTTGAGCATGTCGGTCATCCGCGCCGTACCGACCACGACCGCATCACCATCCGCCAGGGCGCCTCCCGAGAGTCCTGTTCCCGCACCTCTCGGAACCACAGGCACAGCTTCCTGTGAAAGGATGCCCAGCACGCGGCTCACCTCGTCGGTGTCCCGAGGGAGCACGACTGCGCGTGGCATCCTGCGATAGGCGGTCAGTCCGTCGGACTCATACGCCAGAAGACGATCCGGGTCGGCGACGACCCAAGCGTCTCCCACCACACCTCGGAGGCGATCCCTCAGCTCCTTCGTCAGCGGCTCTGACAATATGCTCTCCATCCCTCCTAGTGCCCACGTTACTCACCGCCCAAAGGCTTGATCTTACCGATGAACCCGGTAGGCTGTCAGTTGCGCTCCTGGGCTAGCTGCTCGGCGAGCTTGTCCGCCAGGGATTGGACAGCTGCGCTGTCCTCGTCCGTAAACGCTTTTTCCGTCCTACTCTCGATATTGATCAGCCCGAAAATTTCATCGCCGCCACCGATCAGGACGACCATCTCAGATTTCGTTCTCCGATCACACTCGATGTAGTGGTCCACCGCACTCACATCGGGGACCATCGTGTTCTTCCCCTCCGCGATAGCGGTGCCGCATACGCCCTCACCGATTGGGATCTTAGAGTGCGTCGTGGCTCTTCCCATGTAATTGTGCAGCCAGAGCACGTTCTCCGCGGAATCCACGAGGTAGACGCCCACCCAGTCGAACCGATCGTCGGCCGCCGCGACGTCCTTTACGACCCGGCGCAAGAGGGTATCCGAGAGGAATCCATTGTCCCTCAGCTCTTCTAACTCCTTCAAGACATCGTTCGGTTCGAACATTCGGACCTATTCCGGTTCAGGAAATGGGGCCAAGCCCCCAAGAACTTATCGAGTTCGCTGAGCCAAGACGGTACATACGAGACCACTTACGAGCAAGCTGAGCCGCATATTAGAAACAGCACTTCAGCTCGACCGTCATCGCGGAGTAAAGTCTGTGTCTCCATCGAGACTCGCCACGAAAGCAGCCAACAGACGAGCCGTGGATTCCAAATCGGACAGGCTCACCATCTCGTTTGGCGAATGCATGTATCGATTCGGCACCGACACCAGCCCGGTGGGGACGCCCGATCGGGTCAGGTAGATGGAGTCGGCGTCCGTGCGCGTAGACCGCGGCGCGGCCTGAATCGTATGAGGAATCCCTTCCACCCCGGCCACCTCCACCAAGCGCTCGAAAACCACCGGATGGGCCGCCGACCCTCTGCTCAAGACGGGGCCTCCTCCCAGACGGTGCTCTCCCAACACCTTCTTCTCGATATCGGGTACGTCGGTACTGAACGTGACGTCGACCACAAGGGCGGCGTCCGGTTCCAGTCCGAAAGCACTGGTGCGCGCTCCCCCACCCGCTCCGCCACCGATCTCCTCCTGTACCGTTGCGACTGCGACGGCGGAGGCCATCGGTGACGCGTTCGAAAGGAGCCGCAGCGCCTCGAGCACTATGTACGCTCCGATTCGATTGTCGATGGCTCGGCTCGCGATTCGGTCACCGGCCAAGCTTACCATCGCCGCGTCGATAACCATGGCGTCTCCGACCCTCAGGCCGAGCGCCTCCGCTTCCGCACGGGATCCCACCCCGACGTCGACCCACAGTTGATCGATTTTCGACGCACTCTTGCGCTCGTCGACCTTCTGCAAGTGAATGGCCTTCTTGCCAACCACACCGAGAATGTTGCCCTGGGGGCCCAGTATTTTCACGCGTTGGCCCACGACTACCTGGGGATCCCATCCGCCGATCCCAGCGATGTAGAGAAATCCGTCCTCGTCTACGTGCGTGACCTGGAGGCCGATCTCGTCGATGTGACCAGCAAGCATGATGCGTGGTCGCCCCTCGGGGTTTACGGTCGCAACGGTGTTCCCGCTGACGTCCGTCGTAACCGAGTCCGCGAAGGTTTCCGCCTCCGCGCGCCAAATTCGAGCCGCTTCAACCTCGAATCCGGAGGGGCCGGCAGCATCGAGGAGGCGGGCGAGAAAGGCCGGTGAGTCATTCATGGTGGGGAGAAGCTATATGCTACGGGACGGCACTCAAAGGGCTCGATCCGGCCTGCTCACTCTCCTGGCGATCGGGACGGAGACAGCGGATCAGGAGAAATCGGATCAGGAGCCATCGGATCAGGAGAGCGACTCCATATTTCGCCCCCGGTCACTTTCACGTGGACCGCACTTTCCTGGATGTGGCGCTCGAGTCGAGCCATGATGCGTCTTTGGATGGCGTGCCGCGTCCCGGGGAACAGCAAGCCGAACCCGATCAGGTCGGTGAGGATCCCTGGCGCGAGCAGAAGCGCGCCCCCCGCAAGCACGGCCATACCATCCATGATGGCTTGCCCCGGTACACGCCCATTCGCGAGATCATGACGCAGCCTCCACATGGTGCGGAGTCCTTGCATGCGCGCCAGCCACGCACCCGCGACACCCGTAAATACGACCAAGCCGATCGTGGGCCAATATCCGACCCACTGGCCCATCTGAATCAGAAGGGCCAGTTCCAGCAAGGGAACGATGACGAAGAGAAGGGCGAGCCGCCCAAGAATGCTCATGGCGCAATAATACCCCGGTCGCCGGGGGATCGGTCCTACCACGCCGCACCTTCTTCGCGTGCTCGATGCCCACCGTTAGCTTTTATGGCGGCCCGCCGGGGCCACACCTTCAATCGCACAGACGCATATGGAAGAGACCTACTTTAGACGCGGGTTCGGCCTGAAGTCTCGGGTGCAACCCCTGATCGATCTGGAGTATCACTCCGCCCTGGTTGAGAGCATCCGCTCCGAGGGCGATCGCAAGGTCATGGGTAACGTCACCGTTCGCCTGGCGAAAGAATTCGGATTCTGCTACGGCGTGGATCGGGCCATCGACTACGCCTACGAAACCCGCCATAAATTCCCCGACAAGCGCGTTCGCCTCGTTGGGGAAATCATCCACAACCCGCACGTCAATCAGCGCATCCGAGACATGGGGATGGACTTCATCCGAACTGGCGAGGACGGGGCGTTCGACTTCTCGGAGCTGACCGAGGAGGACGTGGTGATCCTGCCCGCCTTCGGGGTCACCGTTCAAGACCTGGCCGCGCTCAGAGAAATCGGGTGCGTACTGGTGGATACGACGTGCGGGTCGGTGCTCCTGGTCTGGAAGCGGGTGGAGAGCTACGCCCGGGACGGATTCACCGCCGTCATGCACGGAAAGCACTACCACGAGGAATCGAGGGCAACGGCTTCCCAGGTCCGTAACCATGAAGGTGGCCGTTACATCATCGTGCTGAACATGGAGGAGGCGGACGTCATCTGTGACTACATCGCCGACCGTCCGAATCGACTATCTCGTGAAGCCTTCATCGAGCACTTTCGGGTGAAGGCGACGGAAGGCTTCGATCCCGATTTGCATTTGCAGAAAATCGGCGTGGCGAACCAGACAACCATGCTAGCCAACGATTCGCTCGCCATCGGTGAAAAAATCCGGGAGGCCATGGTCGAGGGATCTGGGGAAGATTATGCCGAGAGCAATTTCCGATCCTTCGACACGATCTGCTCCGCGACCCAGGAGAGACAGGACGCCATCGAGGCCATGATGGAAGAGGGACCCCCTGAGGTCATGATCGTCATGGGCGGTTACAACTCATCGAATACCGATCACCTCGCCCATCTCTGCCGCGAGTTCACGACCACGTACCACATCGAGGACGCGGCGTGTATCGACTTGGAGAACGGCACGATCAGGCACAAGCCGGATGTTGGGAGCGATACCCCCGAGGAGATAGTTACCGACTGGATGCCGGAGGGGCCGTTCGATCTGGGGATGACGGCCGGAGCATCGACGCCCAATAACAAGATCGGGGAGGCGCTGCTGCGGATCCTGGAAATTCGGGGCGTGGAGTACGCCTAGAAGCGAGTAATCACCAGACGGAATCCGATGAATGGCCGACGCACGCCGGGGTCTGCACCCCCGCGAATCGCGGTCCGGACGTTCCGCTCGGGATCGTTGAACGCACCGCCACGCATCACCCATAGGGCGTCCGCATCGAGGCCCTCCCGGTCGTTCGACTCGTCGTAGGGGTAGGCCTGGTACGGGCTACGGGTCAACTCCCAAACGTTGCCGCTCATGTCTAGGAGGCCGAACGGGCACTCCGGGCATTCGAAGCTGCCGACCGACTCCGTCCCCCGCCCCCCGTAGTTGGCCCGGTCCCGTCTCGGCTCATTCCCCCATGGATAGACCCTCCCGTCGGACCCGCGCGCCGCCTTCTCCCATTGAGCTTCGGTCGGAAGGCTGATTCGCCAGCCGTCGCGGAGCCGTCGGCTGAGCTCCGGGGGCGTCTCCGGCCATTCCCTGAGTGCTGTCTCCAGCCATCGGGCGAAAGCGAGTGCGTCGGTCCATGAGACGGTGGCCACGGGATGGCCCGGAGGTGTCTGGAACGCCTCGTCATTGGCCCTGTATCCCGTCTCCTCGACGAATGCCGCGAACTGAGCGACCGTGACTTCGTATCGGCCGATGTAGAACGCCGGAAGATCCACCGTCGCCTGGGGACGTGCACCCGGCCACCACTCATTGTCGAAGGCCAGCGGGTCGATCGCGGGGTCACTTCCCATCAAGAACGGGCCCGCCGGAACCTCCACAAAACCGAGGAGCCCCTCATCCGGGAGAAACCATGCGTCCGAGCGGAAGCCCGAAAGGTCTCCAAGATTGGCCGTAAGCCGGGAAAGGCGCTCCACGTCACCCGCCGATTCGGGCTGTGGCCGCTGGAGCGACATCCATACGGCGACGCCCAGGACCAGAACGACCACTAAGGTTATTCCGCCGATCGATGGCGGCGGCCCGCCAGAGCCATTCCGTGGCGCGCCCGGGTCCTGCCGTGACCCGCCCGGGTCCTGCCGCGACTCCTCTCTTACACTCACAGCGACCGCACCCCCGGACCGCAGGCGAAGGTCCAGCCGTGATCACAGGCCCGGGCGTACAGGTCCTGCTCCGGCATTTCCATCAAGTTTTGACCCCCCTCGCGTAAGAGCAGTCGGAGGTCGATGATGCGTGGGTCCGCCCGACTTGGGCTTCCCGGCTCCAGAACGTTGACACATCCGGCCTGGAACCGGACCTCGCATGCCCTGGAGAAATAGGCGGTCGCAAGCTCGGAGTCGACAACTGTGATCCGGCCCTCCATGTAGTGCCCACCCAACTCGTTACAAGCCCATCCCGAGTTGTCGCTACAGTACGAGGATTCCAGTTGGATCAGCCGCTCACACGCGTTTCGCCGCCCCTCCTCACATGCCTGCTGCCAGAACGGCAAGCTGTCGCCCGTGTGCCGCGCGTCTGTCCGTCCCGACACCGTCATGGCTCCGAAGAAGACGATCCAAGCCGCCATATAGGCCAAGTTGGCCCGTGTGGGAGCCCAATCCCGACGCCACCGATTCCAGCCGGGACTCTTCCGAATTGTACCGACCAGACCGTCGATGGCTTGCACGCTCAGATTCAGGAGAGGCACACAGAGAAGCTTGTCGTAGAACGTCGGCGCCCCGAGGGCGCCGAGGAGCGCGTAGAGACCGAAGACACCCACGCCGTACAGCCCGCCGAAGATGCTCTTTCCGAGTGGCGTCCTCGGTGACGTCGACGGATCGGTCACGAGCAGAAGCAGTCCGAGAAAGACCGCCGAAGGGATCTCGGAGTCGACGAAGTACGGAACGCCCGTGACCCCCCCGTACAGCGCGCTCAGGCTGAACAGCATGATGGCTGCTGACCCGGAGACCAACGTGATCGAAAAGAAGTACATGACGATCAGGCCGATCAGAAACAGAAACGAGTAGATGTAGGGAGCGAGTGTCAGCGTCGAGGCGATCTCCTGTCCCCAGGTCAACTCTGTGGTGTTCGTGGCAATTAATACCAGGGAGAACAGCCCCAACGAAAAGGCGGAGGGGTTGAAGATGTGCACCCGTTTTCCTTCCCGTTGCCAGCGCACGAACTCCTTCCCCATGAACCCGACCGCAAGCATGAGGAACTGCAAGTAGAACCAGTCGTCCCGGAACCAGAGGAACAGGTTCGTGCTGAAAATGATGGGAAACGGCCCGAAGCCGAGCACATAGCTACCGCGCCGCGTCCAGGCCAGAAGCATGTCGAAGGCGTAGGCGAACACCAACTGCGCCACGAGAAGCCAAACGAAGTCGTAGACAGGCCGCCAGTACCAGCCCCAGTACGCGAACACGGCTACTTGAACGAGCGCCTGCAGGTAATGTTGGGGACGCAGCACGGTATGGAGGGACCGGCCCTCAGACACACCCTTGAGCCGCAGGAAGAGCGCCGCCTGCCAGACGAGCAATACGATGGCCGCACCCCAAAAGGAGCCAGCGAGAATCGGGTTGCCCGATACGCGGGGCACGAACGACAGCATGGCGAGACCCAGCGTCAGCGCCAAGGGTACCAGGAACACGCGACGCGGTGATGGGATTCGCGAATCAGGCGAGGCTTGCCTGTTTTTCTGTCGGCTCCCCTGATGGGCACGCCGCCGTCGAGCGGATGACATCGATCTTGTTCGGGACTCTGGTTGAGCTAGGGCGGGGATGTGTAATCGGGCCCCTCACAGTGAGCCTACGCCGGCGGGGAGGCAAGATAGATCGAAGAGCCGGTACCCGACCTAGTGTCGAGGCGGGTCAATCTTACGTGGGATATTTGGCCACAAGCCTACGGATGGTGGTCATGTTGCGCATCGTCGTTGGCGCTCTTCCTGTCACCTTCGTCAGATCCACTCCGAAGAGGGGTGACTCGCTGAGCTTGCCGCGTATGAGCCAGTACGCTTCACGACCGGCGAATTCGAATCTATCGGTATCGCTGTTGAGATTCTCGAGGCTCCTCCGTAGCTCGACGTCCGCCGATTCCGGTAAGAAGATCACATACACCGACTGGTCCGTCGGGGCTGGCTCGCTCGGCTCGAAGGTCGCTATGGATTCGAGCTCGGACTGAGACCTGACGAGGGTCGGAACCCCGTAACCCAGGGCTTTTTCCAAGTGCCGAGCGATCCGCTCCTCCATGGCGTGGACGTCCCGAGACGTCGAGGAAAAGATCATGTTGCCACTCGCGATGAACGTCTCGACCTGCTCGAACCCCAACGCCTCGACGAGTTCGCGGAGCCGGTCCATCTTGACTCTGTGGCCTCCGACATTGATCCCGCGGAGGAGGGCGAAGTAGCGCGGCATGGCGAGCACTTTGGTAACCCGAGTCGCCCGCCGCAAGCGGAGTGGCGACTTTGAGGAGTCGGTACCGCACCTTACTTTCGCTCTACTCAACCGATCCCTTTCCAGACCGCCGAAGAAACGGCCCGACCGACTCGACTCTGCAGGAGGAGATCATGACGTGGAAGTCCATTCGCAGAACCCGGAATGACCGAGTCGCTGCCGGCATCCGCATCGGGCTGGGAATCCTTTTCGTGATGACGGGCGTCATGAAAGTCGCCGTACCCAGCTTGGGAGAAGCGTTCGCTGGACAGCTGGCGGGGGCGAACATCCCGTTCCAGGACCTGAATCGCTGGGCGGTGCCCTTCATCGAAATGGCGATCGGCGGTGCTCTGCTGATCGGATTCCACACTCGACTGGCCACTTTGGTCGTTTTCAGCATCATGATCGTGGGGACCTACGTACACTTGGTGGTAGACGACCCCTCTCTGTTCCCACTCCAACCGGAAGAACCGATTATCCCTGCCGTGGTGATGATCCTGTCGGTGTACCTGCTCCTTCGCGGAGGGGGTGCCGGAAGCGCGGACCTGAGGGCGTCGGGCGGAGCACCCCATGAGCGGGAGCACCCATCATGAGCGATGGAGAGCCGGTGAAGGTCATTTCCGTAAACGTGGGCCTCCCCAAGACCGTCCAGTGGAGGGACCAGCCCGTTTCGACGGGCATCTTCAAGAGTCCGGTGGAAGGCCCCGTCGCCTTGCGCAGGCACAACCTGGACGGAGACCAGCAGGCCGACCTTTCCGTCCACGGCGGACCCACCAAGGCAGTATACGTATACCCCATCCAACACTATACGTACTGGCGTGAGGAGCTACCCGACGTCGATTTCGGGTGGGGCCATTTCGGCGAGAACTTCACCGTCGACGGCATGGACGAGGACTCGATCCACATCGGCGACGAGTTCAGCGTCGGGACGGCCCGGGTAGTGGTGACCGAGCCGCGTATGCCGTGCTTCAAACTGAGCGTTCGCTTCGGCCGGGCCGACATGCCGAAGCGGTTTCTCCAGAGTCAGCGGAGCGGCTTCTACTTTGGCGTGGTGGAAGAGGGAGAGGTTCAGGCGGGCGATGCCCTCGAGCTGCTCTTGAAGCATCCCGACGGGCTAGCCGTGGCCGACATCACGCGGTTGTACACCACCGAACGGGGTAACATCGCGCTCTTGAAGAAGGCTATTACGGCAACCGCCCTACCCAACAGTTGGAGCGGGTATTTCGAGCACCAACTCGAGAGGCTGGAAGCGTAGGTACCCCCGAGTCACTATGACTAGGGCAGGGTCGGCACAGTGGCCGGGCTGCAGAACGGACTGAAGGCCGCGTCCTTGTGGCGCCAGATGTGCCAGAACTCACGGGTATTTTCTATCACCATGAAAGCGCGCAAGCTGGCGTATTGCATGATGGGCATGCGCCACCAGCTGACGCCGGGAGGGTTGAGGGCGTCGTTCACTTCGACGCTGACAAATATCTCGCGGTCCGTCGTACTCAGCTCCCCGCCGCCCTGGTAACGGCTTAAGGCTTCGCGGCCGGTCGAGCCCGGATACTCGCCTCTGGGGTAGAAGGCCTCCTCGCGGAGTTGGTCGAGGGACAGCAAATACAATACCGTGTCGGTCGGGTCGTCGGAGGTGACCTGCCGCGGCGTTTGGGGGCACCTGCGGCGCCTCGGTAATCACCACCTGCTCGCCCTCCACGGCGGCCCCACGGTGCACGACGGCCGCCTGCTGCGCAGCGCTCCCCTCCACCATTTCCCATGCCCGCCAGTTCGGGTAGTGCTTCAACACCACGACGTCCCAGTCACAATTGGGTTTGAGGGGCCAGTCCTCTGGGCGACCGGGTATCGTCTGGCCCAGGACGTCGTTCACGAGCATGCTCGTCACGCCGGCCTCTTCCTCGACGGCACGCAGGCCCGCGAGATAGGTCCGGTAGGCGGCGTCGGGAGTCTTAAGAGCATAAAAAGTCCCGGCCGGGTAGGCGGGGGCCTGCCGCAGCTTCACCGCCTCCATGCGGCAGAAGGCGCCGTCGCCGTGATTCTCGGCCAGACGCGCCCCCAGCTCGGTCCGGGGTGCGTCCTGCGCCACCACAGTGCCACCGGCGAGTGCCAGGTAGAAGAGGAGGCTCAGCCCCGAGCGAAACAGCATCGTACGATCAGTCATTGCGACCTCCACTTAATGATGGTGGCGTCCCTCACCTTCCCACCGATGATTAGGGCAGGGTCGGCACAGTGGCCGGGCTGCAGAACGGACTGAAGGCCGCGTCCTTGTGGCGCCAGACGTGGCGGAACTCGGCGGTATTTTCTATCACCATGAAAGCGCGCAAGCTGGCGTATTGCACGATGTTCAAGCGCCACCAGCTGACGCCGGGAGGGTTGAGGGCGTCGTTCACTTCGACGCCGACAAGTCCCTCGCGGTCCGTCGTACTCAGCTCATGGCCGCCCTGGTAACGGCTGTAGGCTTCGCGGCCGGTCGAGCCCGGATACTCGCCTCTGGGGTAGAAGGCCTCCTCGCGGAGTCGGATGAGGTTCACCACATACATTACCGTGTCGGTCGGGTCGTCGGAGGTGACCTGCCGCGGCGTTGGGGGTACCTGCGGCGCCTCGGCAATCACCACCTGGTCGCCCTCCACGGCGGCCCCACGGTGCACGACGGCCGCCTGCTGCGCGGCGCTCCCCTCCACCATTTCCCATGCCCGCCAGTTCGGGTAGTGCTTCAACACCACGACGTCCCAGTCGCAATAGGGTTTGGGGGGCCAGTCCTCTGGGCGACCGGGTATCGTCCGGCCCAGGACGTCGTTCACGAGCACGGTCGTCACTCCGGCTTCTTCCTCGACGGCACGCAGGCCCGCGAGATAGGTCCGGTAGGCGGCGTCGGAAGTCTTAAGATCATAAAAAGTCCCGGCCGGGTAGGCGGGGGCCTGCCGCAGCTTCACCTCCTCCACGCGGTAGAAGGCGCCGTCGCCGTGATTCTCGACCAGACGCCTCCCCAGCTCGGTCCGGGGTGCGTCCTGCGCCACCACAGTGCCACCGGCGAGTGCCAGGTAGAAGACGAGGCTCAGCCCCGAGCGAAGCAGCATCGTACGATCAGTCATTGCGACCTCCACTTAATGATGGTGGCGTCCCTCACCTTCCCAGCGATGACTAGGGCAGGGTCGGCACAGTGGCCGGGCTGCAGAACGGACTCACGCCCGCGTTCTTGTGGCGCCAGATGTGGTGGAACTCGGCGGTATATTCTATCATCATGAAATCGCGCAAGCTGGCGTATTGCACGATGTTCAAGCGCCACCAGCTGACGCCGGGAGGGTTGAGGGCGTCGTTCACTTCGGTGCTGACAAATCCCACGCGGTCCGTCGTACTCAGCTCCCCGCCGCCCTGGTAACGGCTGAAGGCTTCGCGGCCGGTCGAGCCCGGATACTCGCCTCTGGGGTAGAAGGCCTCCTCGCGGAGTCGGATGAGGTTCACCACATACATTACCGTGTCGGTCGGGTCGTCGGAGGTGACCTGCCGCGGCGTTGGGGGTACCTGCGGCGCCTCGGCAATCACCACCTGGTCGCCCTCCACGGCGGCCCCACGGTGCACGACGGCCGCCTGCTGCGCGGCGCTCCCCTCCACCATTTCCCATGCCCGCCAGTTCGGGTAGTGCTTCAACACCACGACGTCCCAGTCGCAATAGGGTTTGGGGGGCCAGTCCTCTGGGCGACCGGGTATCGTCCGGCCCAGGACGTCGTTCACGAGCACGGTCGTCACTCCGGCTTCTTCCTCGACGGCACGCAGGCCCGCGAGATAGGTCCGGTAGGCGGCGTCGGAAGTCTTAAGAGCATAAAAAGTCCCGGCCGGGTAGGCGGGGGCCTGCCGCAGCTTCACCTCCTCCACGCGGTAGAAGGCGCCGTCGCCGTGATTCTCGGCCAGACGCACCCCCAGCTCGGTCCGGGGTGCGTCCTGCGCCACCACAGTGCCACCGGCGAGTGCCAGGTAGAAGACGAGGCTCAGCCCCGAGCGAAACAGCATCGTACGATCGGTCATCCCGACCTCCATTGCAGGGGTGTGCGTCAACGTCGCAGGTTGATGTCCCAGCTGCAACGCTGGGGCGTCGGCTTCCGCCTCCCTACGCGAGTCCCGCGAGGTGCACTGGCCTGAAACTAGGACCGACGATGGAAATGATGCGCGCTTTCGTGATCGAAGAGCCTGGCGGCCCGGAGAAGCTCGAGCTCCGAGAAATGCCCCGACCCGAATCTCGCAACGGGTGGGTCTTGATTCGAAACCGGGCATTCGGGCTCAACTGATCGGAGTGGTTCACACGACGGGGGCAGTCGCCCACAGTGCAGTTTCCCAGGGTGCTCGGCATCGAATGTGTCGGTGAAGTGGTTTCCGCGCCGGGCTCCAACCTGTCCCCGGGGATGCGAGTCGCAGCAATGATGGGTGGTATGGGGCGAGACTTCGACGGCTCATACGCCGAGTATGTCCTCGTTCCACGGCAGCATGTGTTCCCATTGGAAACGAAACTGGATTGGAAGATTCTCGGAGCGCTGCCCGAGATGCTGCAGACCGTCCATGGCTCGCTCCATACCGGCCTCGAGATCGAGCGCGCGGAGAACCTCCTCGTGCGAGGTGGGACATCGTCCATCGGCTTTGCCACCATCGCCCTCGCTCGGGCGGCAGGCCTCGAACTCACGGCGACCACCAGAAGTGCGACCAAAGCCGACGAACTAGTAGCCGCGGGAGCCACTCACGTGCTCGTAGATGACGGATCCATAGCGGACCAGGCCCGAGCGATCTACCCAAACGGCTTCGACCGTGTCCTCGAATTGGTGGGGGCCACGACATTACTGGATTCCCTGCAGGCGGTACGACGAGGGGGTATCGTGTGCATGACCGGTATTCTCGGCGGTGCGTGGGTGTTACCGGAATTTCGTCCAATGGCCGACGTGCCAACCGGCGTAAAGTTGACCTCGTACGCCGGTGAGTCGTCCGATCTCACGCCCGCTCAGCTTCAGAACTACGTTTCTCTCGTTGAATCTGGTGAGCTCAAGCCCAAGCTCGGACCAAACTTTGCCTTCGAGAAGCTCCGGGAAGCGCACACAACGATGGACGAGAACAGGGCCCAGGGTAAGATCGTTATGGAAGTGGTCTGACCGCCGACAGCAGCTCCCGCGCCCGCGCGGCAGGAACTCCCAGATTCGAGCCCCCGAACTCCGGAAGGATTGCCGAGTTGATCGCTACCACCTGGCCGTCCAACGACAGCACCGGCCCGCCACTTCCCCCACTGGTAGTCTCGGCGTCGTAGACAACATTCTGAGTCGTCACCTGGCCCACGATGCCCCTACTCGCCAGCGGCGTGACGTGCCCGGCTCGCGACAGCCGCTCGGCGACTTCCCAGAAGTCTGTGACGCCGGCATCGCGGAGGCCTTCCACGAACTCGGGATTGGTGCGGGCCATGAGCGCCCGGATCCCCAGTGGGAAGCCGATGACGAGCACGGCCTCACCTGGCTCGGGCGGCCCCTCGGCAAGCGGAAGATAGTCCGCCTCGTCGCTGACGACGCAGCAGAGGAGAGCCAGATCGGCTTCGTCGCTGGCCGAGATCAGCTCCAGCTCGAAGCGCTCCGCTACCCCCGGGAGGTAACCATCGAAGCGCGTCATCCTCCCCTCGAAGCCCTGGGCGACTAAAGCCTGACCCGCGGGGTCGAACTCCCAAGGTCTCGACACGTGCCTGTTCGTGAGCACGAGTCCGTCCAGACTGACCAGGAACGCCGTGCCTGTGAGGAAGACCTCCAAGGGAGGCCCCTCACCATCCACGCTGATGGCCGGCTCGCCGGCTGCGTTCCTGATGGGCCGGCCACCAAGTCCCAAGACGAGGCGCAGAGGACGGCTGCTCTCGGGTTGGACGAACCCGTAGCTCCCCTGGACGAAAACCGTAGACCGGGACGCCGTTCGGATCACCCGGGCCTCCGCTCCACTTCGCTCTTCCAACGCATCCAGCCGATCCCGTGCCGTCAACACGCCGGACTGGAGTTCGGCGACGACGTCGCCGAGATCTTCGGCGGTGGGAACCTGCGTCCGGGCCCGCTCAAGCAGCTCGGCGAGTCCCTCCACCCGAGTCATCTCGTCGGTCAGCCTCTGTTCGAGCCGCGCGCTCCGGCGCGCCAGCAACACGGTGCCGAGTCCCAGCAGGACCAATAGAGTCAGCACGCAACGCGGAACGAAAGAGCCGTTTCGGTCGCCAACTGCTTGGGGAGGTCGGTGAGGACCATGGCTGCCCTCCCGACGGGACCCCGATCCGATTTCCGAGCGCAGTCGAGACAGTCGGAGAAGACCTGCGTCATCGTCTTGTAGGGTGCGACTCCGGCGTCGTACACGCGATAGCGCAACACAGCGCCGTCCCGGCCGATCTCCAGAACGTCCCCCGACGCCAGGGTGAACCGGCTCACCTGCTCGCCGTTTACCCAGACCTCGCTCCCGCTCTCCGCCACCACCTCGTGCGTGGCGCCCCGACAGCGCAGAGTCGCGTGGTGGGGCGCCGGAAGCGGTTCGGTATCAAGGGGCAGTCGGAGATCCATCCCGGCTCCGGTGCCGATCTTGATCTCGTTCCCGGAAAGGCGGTGGGAGTGCCCCCGCCGGCTCCCTGAAAGATGGACGAGGACGGATGTCGACCGGGGTTCGCCTGGCTCGCTCTCCGTCGTCACTCGGCGGTCATTCACATCCATCGGGTCCACTCTCGTTACGTTGTGCCGCGCTTCGGCCGAGAGCCCGCGTTCATGATCCCGCCCGGAGTGTTAGACTTCCCCGAGGGACGTTACCAGATTGGGCGCCCCACTGCCAACGTGAGCCCGCGTGCCCCGTGACCGGAGGTACTACTCGATGTTCGGCCGCCCTCGGACAGCGCTACTCCTCTACGCCGTCGCGATGGGCTATCTCGAAGCCGCGGTCGTCGTCTACCTTCGCGCCATTTATTACCCCGAGGGATTCTCCTTCCCGCTGAAGCCCATGGACGCCGGAATCCTGGGCGTGGAGATCGGCCGGGAGGCCGCCACCATCGTCATGATCTTCGCGGTTGCGGGGGCGGCGGCCCGTTCCGGCTGGCAGACGCTGATCGGCTTCGCGCTCGTTTTCGGCGTGTGGGACATCGCGTACTACGCCGGATTGAAGATTCTGCTGGGCTGGCCGGCGTCTCTCTTCGAGCCGGATGTGCTCTTCCTGATCCCCACCGTCTGGGTCGGGCCGGTGTGGGCCCCCTCGCTTATCGCCCTCCCCATGTCGGTGGCGGCCTGGGCGCTCTGGCCGATGGATTATGGAGTCATCGCACCCCGGACGTGGGAGTGGTCACTTATGGTGGCGGCGTGCTGCATGCTGCTCGCGACATTTATCGTGCCCACTGCCCTGGCCGGGGTGACGGGATTGGGAGAGGGAATGTCACTGCCGGCGGTGAGCTACCCGTGGTGGGGATGGATCGCAGGAGAGTCTACAGCCCTTTTCGTGGCGGTGCGATGGTGGATGAGAGGACGGACCACACCTCTTTGATCATACGCTGACCTTAGGTGGCGACTCCGATGGCGCAAGGTCGAGGGCCGGGAGCGGCTCTTCGGCCGCTCAGCCGGCATCGAAGGCAACGGAATCGACCATGTGGACCCCGTTCGCCAGCGTCTTGTGAACCGGACAGCGCTGCGCCACCTGCGCCAACCGCTTGCGTTGGGGCTCGTCGAACGTTCCCCGGAGGGTCACGTGTGACTGGATACGCTCGATCCAGCCGTCGGCACGCTCGTCACATCCCACGCAGTCGTCGGCGTGCACGCGGTCGTACTCGACCGCGACCCGGACCTCCTCGAGCGGGATACCCTTGTGCTCGGCATAGAGCCGCAACGTGATCGTGATACATGCCGCGAGGCTTCCCAGCAAGATCTCGTACGGTGTGGGGCCGGTATCCGTGCCGCCGGCGCCGGTCGGCTCGTCGCCGAACCAGGTGAAGTCGCGGGCCCGTATCGCTACCTGAGTGCCTTCGCCAAGTACACCGGTCACAACTGCCATTACCCATCCTCCTCGTGATCGTGGGTTGGGCGGCCCAGGTCGAGCGCCGAGTACTTGCGGAACACAGTGTCCGCCCTGGCGAACGGCGTGCGTGCCCCGCCCACCACCGCCACCCGAATCGATCGGTCGTGTGTCATGAAGGCTCGCTCCTCTCCGTCATCATAGTGTTATGACCACAGGGGTCATGGGCTTGGAGACGCAGATCAAGACGGAGCCGTCATCGGGCGGGTCGAGGGGCTCGATGACGTACTCGACCTCACCCTCCTCGATCCTAGCCACGCAGGTCTGACAGACCCCTGACCGGCAGCTATAGTCGGGACTCAGGCCGTTCGCCTCGGCCAGATCCAGGATGCTCTCGAACGACGGGTTCCAGTTCGCGCGAACCTCTGAGGTCGAGAACGTGACCTCGAGATCGGTGCAGCATTCGGCGGCCTGTGCAAGGCGCTTCGGAGTGGCAACCTTCGCTCGCTCACTCACGGCGGACGCGGGTCCGAAGAACTCATAGTGAATCCGGTGTTCGGGGACTCCCCACGACAGCAACCCGTCGAAGAGCGATCGCATGAACCCGGGCGGGCCGCACAGATAGAAGTCGCACTCGTTGTCCGGCCCCAGACGCTTCAACAGATCCACGTCGATCCGCCCGGTATCGTCGTGGTCGCGCCCCACGACGTCCGCGGGAGATGGCTGGCTGTAGCGGATGTGCGTGTGGACGTCGTCATGTTCCTCGGCGAGGCGCCGCACGGCTTCGCCAAAAGCGTGTTCGCGGCCGCATCGGCTCGCATGAACGAACCACGTCGGCCGCTTTGCGCCGGCCGCGACGATGGAATTGAGCATGCTGATCATCGGCGTTTGACCGACACCCCCACTCACGAGCGCCACCGGCGTCTCCCCGTTTGGGTCGAGATAGAACCGTCCGCGCGGCGACTTGGCCGAGAGCGTGGCACCCACATCCACGTGATCGTGGAAATAGTTTGACGATACGCCGGGGTACACGTTGGGGAGGTCGGGAGGAGCCGGCTCCTGCTTAATGGTCAGGCGATAGTGCTCGGCGCCTGGTCGGTCGGAGAGAGAGTACGTCCGGTACACAGGCTCGTATTGGCCGGGGATATTCAGTCGGAGCGGGAGGAACTGACCCGGGAGAAACGCGTCCAAAGGCTCCCCGTCCTCCGCGGCGAGGTAGAACGACGTGATGGACTCGCTCTCCGGCACCTTTCGCGTCACGACAAGGGTTCGGTACTTCTCTTTCGACTTCGTCGCGCGCTGCGCCTTTGCCAAGCGCTTTTCGAACGATTGCCGCCAGCCCGGTGACAGGGCCTCGATACGGAGCGCGGCTCTCGCGCCTTCTAAGTTGTCCTTATCGAAATAGAGAAGGTGGCTGACCTGACGGACGGTGAGCCCGACTGGATCGAGGCGAACACGCTCGATGGCGTCGCCGGCCCCGACCTCGCCCTCCTCCAACACGCGGAAATAGAATCCGGGCCGCCATGGCCGATGAGGTCGGCCTGGCCGTCGCCGTCGATGTTGAGAGTTTCGACCCGTACGCGCCGGGCGACGGCCTCCTTGAAGATGCCGGTTCGGACGGTCTTGCCCTTGACCGTGATCTCCCGGGGAAGCGAGACGTTCACAGACACGAGCTTCATACCGCACCTCCGGAGACCTCGGCCGCGGTGGGCGGCAAAGGAGGATTCAAACCGGCTCCAGCGTGTCCAGCATCCAGGGCATGAGTTCGGATACGGTCGGGTGGACGAGCACTGATTTCCGGTAGCTGCTGCACGGCAGTCCACTATACATGTAAGCCGCAAACATGTTGATGATCTCATCCCCACCGGGTCCGAGAATCGCTGCGCCCAGAATCTGATCCGTATCGCCGTCGACCAGGAGCTTGGCGAACCCGAGCGTTTCTCCCATCTCCTTGGCCCGGTTGATCGCAGACATCGGCCGTGTGGCCTTCGTTACGTTATGCCCCTTCGCAATCGCTTCCTTTTCGGTCAATCCGACACGACCGAGCGCAGGATCGATGAAGAGCCCGTAGACGGGGATCCGGTCCGATAATCTCCTGGTGCCACCGCGCATCTGGTCGAGGACGATCTCGGCGTCTTTGACCGACGTATGGGTGAAGGCACCGTGTCCGTTGATATCGCCCAGGGCGAAAACACCCTCGGCGCTGGTCCGGCAAAAGTCGTCGACCTCGATGAACCCCCGTTCGTCGAGCTGGATACCGGCCGCCTCAAGGTTCAGCAGGTCGGAGTTCGGGACCCGCCCGACCGCGACGAGGAAGTGGGAGCCGGTCAGCAAGCGCTCGTCGCCACCCTGAACGATCGTGACCGCAACGCCGGCGTCGTCGGGGGCGACCCTCCTCGCGCTCGAGTCCAGACAGAATTCGATACCTTCCAGTTCGAGAATGTCCTTGATCGACTCCGCAACGTCGGCATCTTCTCGAAATACGAGTTGAGGTCCCCGCTCGATGACCGTGAGCCGTGAGCCGAATCTTCGAAAGATCTGACCGAATTCGAGCGCAACGTAACTCCCTCCCAAGATGATCAGGTGCTCTGGCACCTCGGTCAGCTCGAGAACCCGGCTGTTATCCAGCCATGGAACCGCGTCCAGTCCTGGAATTTCGGGGACGCGCGGGCGTGCTCCGGCATTGATATAGATCCGATCGGCGGTGATGCTCTCGTCGCCCACACGAATTTGCCGTGGACCCTCGAATCGGCCCCAGTCCTCGAATAACGACACACTTTCTGCGGAGCGGATCCACGTAGCCATTCCGGTGTTGTCGCGAATGGCGTTCATGCGCGCCCGAACGGTTTCGAAATCTATCTCGACCCCATTGGGCTGCACGCCGTACTCCGGTGCACGCCGCATCATATGAGCGACCCTCGCGCTGGCCACGAGTGCCTTGGTCGGGGTGCAACCCGTGTTCACGCAGGTGCCCCCTATGCGATCTCCTTCAATGACGGCAATCGAGTCTCCGGTTGGCAAGAGGTCGCCCAATAGGGTGCCCGTTGCCTGGCCGGTTCCGAGTATCACGTGTTGGAAATTGCGCATAGCTGGGACTCCGGGGTCGTGGGTCGTCACGATACCCAACGGCTAGCGGTGAAGCAAAGGTGGGGGCCCTCATCGGCGGCCAAGTCCCAGCTTCTTGATCCGCGATGCCAACGTGGTGGCCCTGACCTCAAGCAAGGCCGCGGCACCCTGGGGTCCGTAGACGCGCCAGTTCGTCCGCTCCAGGGCTCGCAGCACGTTGTCGCGCTCCCGTCGTCGCATCTCGGCGTCGGACACCACGTCGGCTTCGGTATCCACCGCGACCCCGGGCACCGAGGGACCACCTCCCTTTGACGAAGGCAGATCGAAGCTCAGCGGTCCGCCGCGATTCGTGATCACAGCCCGTTCGATCACATTCTGTAGCTCCCGCACGTTTCCGGGCCAATCGTAGGACAGGAGCTGCGACGCTTCCGCGGACGTGAGCGATCTCGGTCCTCGACTGAGCTTCCGCACGGCTCGCTCGAGGTAATGAGTCGCGAGGAGCCGGGTGTCCTCGCCGCGATGACGAAGGGGGGGCACGTCGATCGGAAAGACATTGAGCCGATAGTAGAGGTCCTGCCGGAAACGCCCACCCTCGACCTCCTCCTTGAGGGTGCGATTGGTGGCCGCAATGATCCGGACATCGGCCCTGCGTGTCTTGGCCTCGCCGACCTTCTCGAATTCACCTTCCTGTAAAACGCGGAGTAGCTTGCCCTGCGTCTCGAGCGGGATCTCAGAAATCTCGTCGAGGAACAACGTCCCCCAATGGGCAAGTTGGAACCGGCCGACGCGGTCCTTGATCGCTCCGGTGAACGCACCCTTCACATGACCGAAGAACTCACTCTCAAACAACTCGCGCGGTATGGACGCGCAGTTCACCTTGATGAGCGGCTTGTCACGCCGGCTGCTGAGTGCGTGGATCGCCCGAGTAACGATTTCCTTACCGGTCCCCGTTTCCCCGCTGATCACAACATTGGCGTCCGTCGGCGCCACCGTCTCGATCGCGGCACGCACGTTCGCCATCGCAGGGGACTCGCCCACCATCTCCTCGAAGTTGTACTCGGCCTGGAGCTCTTCGCGGAGATACTGATTCTCGTCGTGGAGTCGATCTTTGAGGGCCTCGACCTCGGCCAGTGCGTTCCTTAGCTCCTCTTCCGCCTTCTTGAGCTGCGTGATCTGCTGGCCGTATCCGAGGACGTGCGTGACTTCTCCGGCTTCATCTTCGACCGGACTGAACGTGCGGACGTAGTAGAGTCGGCGACCCTCTCTGTCGGTCCAGATCTCCTCAAAGGTTACCGACTCCTTCTCGGTGACGCAGTGATCGACGGCCGCTTGTCGCTTATCCGCGATCTCGATCGGATGACCCCGCTCCCGTACCCACTCGTGGTTTGTCTTTCCGAGCATCCACTCTCGAACCCCGGGGTCCCGAATTCCGGAGGGCGTATTGAACAGGTACCGCCCATCGGTGTCGAGAACGCCAATCTCGGCCGGGATGTTGTTCAGTATCCGCCGGTACTGCTCGAGCTCGTTGATCAGATCCGGGGTCAGACCTTCGCCGGGCATTCATCCTCCTCCGGGGTCGGGTGATTTCGCAACAGAATCACGATAGTTCGCGCCGATCGCAACGATAGTTCGTGTTATCACGAAAATTCGTGATATCTACGAAAACCATAACCTACTTAGCGACAACAGTTTACGGAAAAAGGATGCCTGGCACGCTCCCTGCCTTGTCTCTTGGTTGAGCGACGGGGGGCACAGGGATCCCCCGCCACACGACAAGGAGAGCGAAGAATGACAACTACAACCAAGGACCAGACCGTACAGGGAACCGAGCATTCGATTGCCACGGTGATGAAGGCAGCCGTCATCCAGGGATTCGGCGGACCCGACGTGCTCGAGCCCATCGAAGTGCCGGTCGCAGAGCCACGGCCTGGTCATCTGCTCATCAAGGTGAACGCCGCAGGCCTGAATCGGTTCGATCATTCCATCCGGCAGGGCGAGATAGCCCCTGAGCTTCCGTGGCCACACATCCTGGGCGCCGACGCCGCAGGCGAAGTGACAGCCATCGGACCGGGCGTCACCGGATTCGAGATCGGCGACGTGGTCATTCCGATGCAGGGTACCCGCTCGACGAGGACGAGTGGGGAATCCGGCCTGCCGGGACGGCCGCCAGCTTCACCCTCCCGGGGCTCGGGCGGCCGGGCACGTACGCTCAGTACATCGAGTTTCCAGCGGAGTTCACGGTAAGAGACCACACCGGCCTATCGCCGGAGCTCGTGGCAACACTGCCCATGGTCTTGGCGACCGCAGTCCGGTCCGTAAAGACCGTCGGCGGCGTGAAGTCGGGTGACACGGTGCTGGTCCACGCCGGAGCCGGGGGCGCCGGAAGCATGCAGCTGCAGGTCGCCAAGGCACTCGGTGCAAGGGTTGCGACAACGGTGCGGAGTCAGGAAGACGCGGACTTCGCGAGGGCGCTTGGTGCCGATTTCGTGATCGACACGAGCACGGATGACTTCGTCGCACGCGTCAAGGAGTGGACGGATGGCCAAGGGGTCGACGTGGTAATCGACAGCCTGGGTGGCGACGTGCTGCCCAAGAGCATCGAGGCGGCGCGTCCGCTCGGCACCATCGTAGTCTTCGGGTTCGCAGCTGGTACGGAGACGACCTTCGATGTGACGAGCCTCTTCTTCACGCAGAAGCGCCTGCTCGGCTCCATGGCGAGCGACAAGGAGGACCTGGAGTATGGTCTCGGGTTGGTCGCCGCCGGCCACATCAAACCGATCCTCGACCGTGCGCTTCCGTTGAGCGAGGCCGCAGAGGCACATCGGTTGATTGCTGACAACGAGATCACAGGCAGCGTCGTGCTGCTGCCCTGGGCCTAACCTCCCAAGTCCTCGTAGTCAGGCGTGCCGAAAACAACCGCGAGGCTTACAATCATGGGCGCAGTCAAACCGGACAGGAGGTGGACAATGATACAGATCAACCCTCAAGACACCGCACTGCTGATCACGGATCCCCAGAACGACTTTCTGAGTCCGGAAGGGGCGACCTGGGACATCGTCGGCGAGAGCGTGACCGAGAACGGGACCGTCGGCAACATCGAAGCTCTCCTCAAAGCAGCGAAGGAGAACGGGATTCAGGTGTTCATCTCTCCGCACTACTACTACCCTACCGATCACGGTTGGAAGTTCGAGGGCACCCTCGAGAAGGTGATGCACGACATCAATATGTTCGACCGGAAGGGTCCCCTGGATCTCGAAGACTTCGAGGGCTCGGGGGCCGATTGGCTGGAGGTCTACAAGCCCTACATCAACGACGGCCAAACCATTGTGGCGAGTCCCCATAAGGTCTACGGGCCAGAGAACAACGACCTGATACTGCAGCTCCGCAAGCGCGGCATCGGCAGGCTGGTCCTGTGTGGCATGTCGGCCAACCTGTGTGTCGAGTCGCACCTACGGGAGCTCCTCGAGCAGGGGTTCGAGGTGATGGTAGTGAGGGACGCCACCGCCGCTGCGATCACGCCTGATCTGGGCGACGGCTACGCCGCCGCGATCACCAACTTCAAGTTCATCGCCAACGCGGTGGTCACCACCGAGGAGGCGGTCGAGGCCATCGCACAGTCTGGAGGTGCGTCCGAAGCCGTCGGAGCCGATTGAAATAATCTCGTCGAGACGACTAGCTACACCACACCGTAGGCCAGCATCGCGTCGGCGACCTTGATGAACGCCGCGATGTTCGCGCCCTTCACGTAGTTGATGTAGTCGTCGCCGGGGGTCCGGCCGTACTCCGCAGAGCGGTCGTGGATACCGGTCATGATGTCGCGCAGGAGCTTCTGGAGCTCATCTTCCTTCCACGTGATGCGGGCAGAGTTCTGGCTCATTTCCAGGCCGGAGACGGCAACGCCGCCGGCGTTGGCAGCCTTGCTGGGGGCGAAGAGGATCCTCGCCTCGATGAAGGCATGGATGCCATCCTGCTCGGTCGGCATGTTCGCGCCCTCGGAGACGCCAAGGACCCCGTTCCTAATGAGAACGTTCGCCTCCTCGGTCGAGATCTCGTTCTGCGTGGCGCAAGGGAAGGCGAGATCCGCCTCGATGCCCCAGGGCCGGCCTACGTGGTGCTCGCAGCCGAACTCCGTGGCGTACTCGCTCATGCGGCCCCGACGGAGGTTCTTGAGGTCCATCACCCAGGCGAGCTTCTCCTCGTCGATGCCGTCCGGGTCGTAGATGAAGCCACTCGAGTCGGATAGCGTGACGGCCTTACCACCCAACTGGGTGATCTTCTCGACCGCGTACTGTGCGACGTTCCCGGAGCCGGATACGAGGCAGCGCTTACCCTCCACGGAGTCCTTCACGTTGGCAAGCATCGCCTCCATGAAGTACACGGCTCCGTAGCCCGTCGCCTCGGTTCGAATCGCACTCCCGCCGTACTCCATGCCCTTGCCGGTGAGGACCCCAACGAAGCGGTTCGTCAGTCGCTTGTACTGCCCGAAGAGGTAGCCGATCTCGCGCGCACCCACGCCGATGTCGCCGGCGGGCACGTCGGTGTCCTCGCCGACATGCCTGTAGAGCTCGTTCATGAAGCTCTGGCAGAAGCGCATGACTTCGCTATTGGACTTGCCCTTCGGATTGAAGTTTGCGCCGCCCTTGCCGCCGCCCATGGGCAGACCGGTGAGGCTGTTCTTGAAGGTCTGCTCAAAAGCCAGGAACTTGAGGATGCTCTCGCTCACGCTCGGGTGGAAGCGGAGGCCTCCTTTGTAAGGGCCGATCGCATTGTTGTTCTGCACGCGCCAGCCGCGCTGCACGCGGATGCTTCCGTTGTCGTCCTCCCAGCAGACGCGGAAGCTCATCACACGGTCCGGCTCGGCGATGCGCCTCAGGATCTGAGCGTCGTGGTAGATCTCCTTGTCGGCGATGTAGTCGAAGACATTACTGGCCACCTCGTAGACGGCCTGCTGGAACTCCGTCTCTCCGGGATTGCGCCTCTTTAGGCCCTCCATGAACTGCTCTAGATTGACGTGGTCGGATACGGCCATGGGATTCCCCCCTCGAAGAGGCCCGAGCGGGGGCTCCCGCCGTGGGGAGGAGCAGCCGTTGTGGACCTTCGCTGGCGGAAAAATAGCGAGAAGAATCCAGTTCACCAGACGTTAGTAAGTCGGCGCGGTGCTTGCCCGAGTGGCGAAACGACACCTAGGATCAAGAGATCCTGCCAGAGAATCAGTGGACAACGTGGGAGAACCATTTTGAGCCCTCGAGATAACGGCGGGCTGCTATTGTTTTGGTCGAGGCCCCAGAGTCGCCACCGGCCAGAGAAATCATCGACGAGGATGAGGCCTTGAAACTGATATCACGCGAAGATCTGAAGCGGAAGTTGGACGAGGGAGAAGACCTGCACCTGGTTTGTGCGCTCGCTGAATGGGCTTACCGAGCGATGCACATCCCCGGTTCGATTCACGTCGATGGACCTGGGAAGGCAGCAGAACTATTGGGTAAGGACGACCAGATCGTGGTCTACTGCACCAACGTGAACTGTGTGGCCAGCCAGCTGCTGTATCGTCGCTTGGTGGAAGACGGATACACGGATGTGCGCCGCTACCCGGGCGGCCTAGAGGACTGGGAGGAAGCCGGTCATCCCCTGGTCGGAGAGCCGGTGCGCTGATTGGGACCACTCCCGATTGCTGAGGATTGAGTGGCGGACACGACAACGGATGGCACAGAGAGCGCTACGTCTGTGGACGATCCCGACTTCGCAGCGCGGATCAGGAAGCGCGATGCCCAGGCGCTCGAAGAGGTCGTTCGCCGTTATCTCCCTCAGATCCTCCGCGCTGCCGGCGGTGCCGGCTTCGCCGCTCAACCCGCCGAGGACATCGCGCAGGACACCTTTGTCACCTTCATCGAGACGGCGCCCCGATTTGAGGGTCGATCCCATGTCCGGACCTGGCTGTTCGGCATCCTGTACAAGAAGATTGCCGCAGCGCGGCGGAATCTGGGGCGAGACAACGAGATGGACGACATCGAGGAGGTCTTCGAGCAGCGGTTTGATGACGCTGGGGGTTGGACGCGGCCACCGCTCCCGGTGGACGCGGAGGTCTACGCTGCTGAGGTGCGACAGGGAATTGACGGCTGTCTGGACCGGGTTCCAATCAATCAGCGGATGGCTTTTAATCTGCGTGAGATCGAAGGAATGGACACCGAAGAGATCTGTAAGATTCTGGAGGTCACGCGCACTAACCTGGGAGTCCTTCTGTATCGGGTCCGCAATCGCCTGCGCGAATGCCTGGAGGCCAAAGGGATCGAGCCATAGTCACATGCTGAACTGCAAAGAAGTTGGGCGCCTCATAGCCAGCGATGAGCTGGCCGACGCCGTATGGTCAGACCGGGCTCTTGTCCGGCTTCACCTCCTGATGTGCCGCCATTGCAGGGGCTATGCGGCCCAGCTTCGAGCCATCGGAGCCGGTGCACGAGAGCGATGGGACTTGGGCGTGGCCGACAGAGCAGCCTTCGAGAAGCTTCAGAGCTCGATCCTGGAGCGATGCCTGGATGCATCGGACGTGGATATTGAGGACGGGCGCGATCGCGACCCCGAACCGCCGGCAGAGTAAACCGATCCGCGCCTGACGCTGACGAACACGTCCCACCCTTCGTAGTTCGAGATCCGTCGATCAGCGCCATCTGTAAGATCTTGGAGATTGCGCGCACTAACCTACGAACACTTTCTGGCTACCAAGGTGGCGTCGATGACCCATCAGCCAGTAGCCAAGCCTTTATAGATAGAAGGAGGTCAGACGATGAAAACCTCTCATGCCACGCTGAGTTCGTTTGCAGTCCTTGTCCTAGCGGGCTGCGCAACTCTGCAAGTAGAGACGGATTACGATCCGGAAATGTCGGTGACGCAGTTGAGCACGTACGACTGGGTCGACCAGGAGGCGAATGCGAGCGGCGTTCCGGCCGTGGATAGCCCACTGTTGAAACGGCATATCCGAGAGGCCGTGGAGAGCGAACTCGGCAGGATGGGTTATCACAAGGTGACGTCTGACGCCCCTGAACTCCGGGGTTTTGGGGAGGGCGAATTTGGCGGGATCGGGTCTCCCAAAGTGCTGTCTGACACTCCTGACTTCCGGATCGCCTACAGTCTGGTCGCAGAGGAGAAATCCAGGGTCGATGGATCCTACGGGTATGGCGGCTACGGCTATGGCGGCTACGGATTATACGGCGGCTATAGTGGGGCGTACGGGTACTCGGGGTCCCGATATCGAGGGTCCTTTGGCCTTTCGCTTTATGGTGGCCGATACCTTAGGCCCTACTACGGCTCATACTATGGCTATCCGGGCGCCGGATACGCGGGCCGCGTGAGAGAATACCTGGAGGGGACCTTGGTTCTGGACATAATCGATGTCCGAACGGAGGAGGTCATCTTTCGCGGGTGGGCCACAAAATCCCTGGATTCCAATCCGAGTCCTAAGCAGGTCCGGGTGTATGTCATCAAGGCCGTGGAGGAGATCCTGGAGGACTTCCCGCGGGCAGGCGTCCACGTCAGTCCACGCCCAGATCCGTTCGGCGAAGCAGTTGAGCGTTGAGCGCTACGATGATGGTGCTTAGAGACATGAGTACGGCCCCTAGGGCCGGGTGTAACAGCACGCCCCAGTTCGCGAGCACCCCGGCGGCCAGAGGGATGGCTATGATGTTATAGCCAGCCGCCCACCACAGGTTCTGTAACATCTTGCGATACGTCGCTCGGCTCAGCGAGATGATCCGGGGCAGGTCTCTCGGGTCGCTCCTCACCAAAACGATGTCCCCCGCTTCCACGGCGACGTCCGTGCCGGCACCGATCGCCACACCGACGTCGGCCAAAAGCAGCGCGGGGGCATCGTTCACGCCGTCGCCGACCATGGCGACCCGTTTACCCTCGCTCTGGAGGGAGCGAATTTTTTCTGCCTTTCCCTCCGGGAGAACCTCGGCGAACACCGTGTCGATGCCCAGATCCCCGGCTACTGAGTCTGCCACGGCCTGCGCATCCCCGGTGAGCATTACGACTTCCATGCCCAAGGCGTGCAGCGCACCGACAGCTGCCCGTGACTCCTCACGTACCCTGTCCGCCAGACCCAACACGGCGATCGCCTCACCATCCTCCAGTAGATACACGGTGGTCTGGCCACGCCGCTCGCTCTCCTCCCCCGCCGAGCGTAGGGATGGCGGGATCGCAGGCTGAAGCTTCCCAAGCAGCGCAGGACCTCCGACCCGCAGTTCTCGTCCCTCGACCCTGGCGACCACGCCGTGTCCGGGAATCGCCTCGAAGCTCTCGACTGCGGGGATTTTCAGACCCTCATCGCGAGCGGCCTTCACAATACCCTGGGCGATCGTATGCTCTGAGTCCTGTTCAACACCGGCTGCGATCCGAAGCGCTTCCGTTTTCGAAATTCGCTCGACAGTCGCAACCGAGACCACACCGAACTCGCCCGACGTGAGCGTGCCCGTCTTGTCGAAGACCACGGCATCGAGGTCCTTCGCTTCTTCGAGCCCTCGCCGGTCCCGCACCAGAAGGCCGCTGCGGGCACCAAGCGTAGTGGAAATGGCGATCACGAGCGGGATAGCCAGCCCGAGGGCGTGGGGACACGCGATGACCAACACGGTCACGAATCGCTGGACCGCGAAAGCCGGCTCGTCTGCGACGCTCAGCCACACAATCCACGTAATCAGGCCAGACCCACTCGCGACCACGGTGAGGAAGAAAGCCGCCCGGTCCGCGAGGGTTTGGGCACGAGAACGAGACGTCTGAGCTTCTTCTACCAAGCGCATGATGCCCGCGAGCGCCGTCTTCTCGCCCGTGCCGGTGACTTGGACGCGGAGCGAGCCGGAGCCGTTGACCGTTCCAGCCACGACCTCCAGGCCGACGTCTTTCTCCACCGGCTTCGATTCCCCCGTCAGCATCGACTCGTTGACCGCGCTTCGCCCCTCGGTAACCACTCCGTCGGCCGGAACGCCCGCACCCGGCCGGACGAGCACCAGGTCGCCGTCTCGCAAATCCGAAACGGGCACGTCTTCGGTACCATCCGCGGTTATTCGGACGGCCATGTCGGGAAGGAGCTTGGCCAGCTCCTTGAGAGCCCCTTGGGCCTGTCCGATGGAATGCATCTCGATCCAGTGACCGAGCAGCATGATCGTGACCAGCGTGGCGAGCTCCCACCAGAGCGGCTCTCCCTCCCAGCCCAGCGTGACGGCGATGCTGTATACGAACGAGACGGTGATGGCTAGGGAGATCAGCGTCATCATTCCCGGAAGCCGGACCTTCAGCTCGCCGAGCGCTCCTCTCAAGAAGACGAGTCCGCCGTATAGGAACACCGCCGAGCCGAAGAGCACGGGAACGTACTCGGACAGGGCGAAGTCAGGGGCAGAGTAGGACAGCCAGTTCTGCACCGTCGGGCTCCACACGAGCGTAGGCACAGATAGGATGAGTGACAGCCAGAAACGGTCGCGGAACATCGTGGCGCTGTGACCTACGTGCTTATCGTGGCCCTGATGTATCTGGCCATCGTGGCCGCCGTGGTCAGACGCTGTGGTGTGCAATTCGTCCGCCTTCCCGCTCGGGGTGGAAGATCGTGGCCCAAAATGACTAGTATCCGGGGGTGGCGCCACGAGGACGGCGCATCAATCCGGAGGCCCGGAGAGCCCGAACGGATGAGAAGAATCCCCGAGATTCCCATGCAGCTCGTGCCCGCCGTCAACAGCGCGGAGATGGCCGCCGTGGATCAGGCCATGGCTGAGGGCTATGGGATCGATCTCATCCAGATGATGGAGAACGCCGGGCGGGCCCTCGCGGCATTGGCGCGTGATCGGTTCCTGGACGGTGATCCCCAAGGAAAGACCGTGGTGGTCCTCGCCGGGCCCGGTGGCAATGGAGGCGGTGCTCTGGTCGCCGGACGCCGGCTTCACGGATGGGGAGCGACGATACGGACGGTGCTGGCCCGTGAGCCGGACCGTTTCGCACCGGTACCGGCCAAACAACTGGCCATCCTGGACCGCCTCGGTGTCGAGATCCTCTCTTCAGGACAGCTGATGACGCCCCCGGACAGCTCTACTCCAGACCTGGTCATCGACGGTGTAATCGGCTACAGCCTTCGTGGCGCCCCTCACGGCGGGGCCGAGGCCCTCATCCGCTGGTCGGGGTCGACGGGAGCCCCGATCCTCGCTCTGGATGTTCCTTCCGGGATGGACGCCACGAGCGGAGACGTGCACGAGTCCACGATACGGGCCGCGGCCACCCTGACGTTGGCCCTCCCGAAGACGGGGCTGGTTTCGGGTCCGGCACGCGGGCACGTCGGTGAGCTCTATCTAGCAGACATCGGCGTTCCTCGGCAACTCTACTCCGAGATCGGCCTTCCCGACCCGGGAGCACTCTTCGCAAAGAGCGACCTGGTCTTTCTGGCGAGATGAGCGACTTCCCCACACCCGCAACGGGCCCACTCCGACGCAGCGGGCCTAGTGAACGCTCGCGAACGAAAGGCCCGACTGGTTATTGATGTTCCAGTTCACGAGAGCTCCCGGCCACGTGTGCAGACGATCGGTGAACTGCCGCTGGCGGGAACCGATGGGCACCGCGACCAGAACCAGGTGGCTCAACTCAGCCCTCAGGTGGTCGGGGAGCTCGAAGCGGGCCCTGCTCAATGCCGTGACGGTGCCGATGCGCCAAGGGGTCCGTCGGGTCGCGGTCTCCACTACGTAGATCCGCATGTCCAACCAGCTGTCGTTCGTCACGCGGACCGTGACCGGTTCGTTCTGGGCGGCTGCTGGTACGTCCTCTTCTCCGGTCTGTTGTGCCTGTAATGGCACCGCCACCGGAACCTGTCAACGACAATGGGACACTCTACGGGATTAATTAGAGAGCAATGTCCTGTGTGGTGAGGGAAGGGATGGGAGGATTGATGAAGACGGCCTCCGGGAGCGGTTTGGGCTTCGGCACACCTCTGACGAAGCGTTCGGGATGAGCGGCCCATGCTTCGCGGAGCACGGATTTCCTGCCGGCAATGACCTGATCGGCGTTTCCGAAGTGGACCTGCTCGGGGGTTAGCATCGAGATGCCGCCATGGCGGTGCTCGGCATTGTACCAGCGGAAGAACGATCGACAGAACGTCTTGGCTTGGCCCTGATCCCCGAACCGTCCGGGAAACGAGGGATGGTACTTCAAGGTTTTGAACTGAGCCTCGGAAAACGGGTTGTCATCCGACACCTGAGGCCGGCTCAACGAGCGGGTCACGCCGAGGTCAGCGAGAAGTTGAGCGGTGCATTGGCTCGTCATTGGAGCTCCCCGATCCGAGTGCAGGGTCAGGACCCGGGGCTGGACGCCATGCTTCAGGCAGCTCTGCTGGATCAACCGGCCGGCCAGGGCCGAGTTCTCCCGGTCCGCCACCATCCAGCCCACGACGTAGCGGCTGTAGATGTCCATGATGACGTAGAGGTAGTAATAGCTCCACTTCTTCGGCCCGAGCAGCCGCGTGATATCCCAGGACCACACCTGGTTCGGCGCCGTGGCCATCAACTCGGGCTTCTTGTACTCGGGATGGGTGCGCTGCGCCCGGCGTTCCTGAACCGGCACCTCGGAGGCCAGAACACGATACATCGTGCGTTCGCTGCACAGGTAGACCTCTTCGTCGAGCAGCGTGGCCACCACCTCGGCGGGTGAGCGGTCCACGAACCGCTCCGAACACAGCGTGTCGAAGACCTCGCCTCGTTCCGTCTCGCTCAATGCCCGGGCGGGCGTCGGGCGGGGCTGCTGTTGCCCGGTTGATGGGCCTCGACGACGGTACAACGTCGATCGGGAGACCTCGAGGGCCGCGCACGCCGGTTTTACACCGACGTGCTTAGCCAGCTCATCGGCCGCCTTCAAGAGTTTGTCCCGTCGTCGAGGCTTATCCCCAGCAGCCCCGCAACTTTTCCCTGCACGTCGATGATCAGGTGTGCCTTCCTGAGCTCATTCTCGAGCCGTGCGTTTCGCCGCTCCAGCTTGCGTACCTTCTCATCCAGCGGATTTCGCTCCGGCTTGCGGCCGCGTTTCTTCGACAGGGCCTTCAGCGACCCGCTATGCGCCGCCTTGCGCCACGTCGTCAGGTGCGACGAGTACAGGCCCTCTCGCCGCAGGACTTGACCCACCTCGCCGGGCTCGGTGCACCGGTCCGCTTCTTCGACGATCCGCAGCTTGTACGACGGACTGAACCGCCGCCGTAGCGGCCTATCTACTACCTCCGGGTCCGCAGGAGCTGCCGCGCTTCGCTTGGCCTCCCCGGTTCCAGGGGCACTACCATTCTCTTCCATTCTCTCTCGCAGTCCCAACATGTTCGGTTTCTCTGCCTTCGCCCTACTCTAATTCTTTGCGTGCTCCGTGTCTCACGTACGTTGGCAGAGAGGGCACGGGCTACCCGGCTCGATATACAGCGTCTTCACCTCGACCCGCTCGAGCCACTCACGAACCACCTTGGCCGTGAACTCCGGACCGTTGTCGGACCGGAGATTGGCCGGTGGACCATGCTCGACAAAGAGCTCACTGAGCGTCTGCAACACATCGTCCGCCCTGAGCCTTCGGGCCACTACGATCGCCAGACACTCCCGGCTGTATTCATCCAACACCGTCAGCATCTTCAGCGGCCGACCGTCGTGCGTCCGATCCGCCACGAAGTCATACGCCCAGACGTGATGGCGGTACAAGGGTCGAAGCCGGATGCATGAGCCGTCCGTCAACCAGAGCCGGCCCCGTTTGGGCTGTTTCTTGGGCACTTTCAGACCCTCCTCTCTCCAGATCCGCTCCACCCGCTTGTGGTTCACCACCCAGCCCTCCGCCCTCAACATCCCTGTAACCATCCGGTACCCGTAGCGACCGAACCGACCCGCCACCTTGACCACGTCCGCTCGTAGCGCCGCTTCATCAGCCCCTCTCTTCCGACTCCTCCGTTGTGTCGATCGAGCCTGGCCCAACGGTAGTGTCGCGATATTTGTGTAAAAGGGGGTGAGGGGTCCGGGGAGGGTGGACAGCCGGGGAAAGAGAGAGGAAGCTCCTTGTGAATGTTCATCATCACATGAACCCGGGGAGTCCGGGCCTGCGCCAGCAGGTCCGGAACCGGAAAGGAGCTTCCTCATGGAAAAGATGGTTGAAGTTGAGCGGGCCACGCAAGATGAGTTACGGCAGGATTTAAAGTCGTTGTTTCAGGGCGCGATCCGTGTGACGCTCGAGATGGTGCTGGAGGAGGAGTTGAAAGCGATGGTCGGAGCGCGTCGTTTCGAGCGGGTCGGCAGCCGGAAGGACCACAGGAACGGCACGTACCTCAGGCGCCTGCTCACGAGCTTGGGTCAGATCGACGTGATGGTGCCGCGCAGCCGGGAAGGCGGCTCGCCCGCCGACGTGATGGGCCGCTACCGGCGCAGGAGTGAAGAAGTGGACGAGATGATGGTGGAGGCTTACGTGAGCGGTGTGTCGCAGCGCAAGATGGGCGACGTGACCGAAGCACTGCTGGGTGAGCGCGTGGGACGCTCGACGGTGAGCCGGGTCGCGAAGCGGCTCGATGGGGCCGTAGAAGCGCTGCGGAGCGCACCCATCGAGGGGCCTCACCCCTATCTGTATCTGGACGCGACGTTCCTCGATGCGCGCTGGGCCAGGAAGGTCGAGAACGTGAGCGCGCTCGTGGCCTACGCGGTGGATCCGGACGGTCACCGCCGGCTCCTGGCCATCACGCTAGGCCCTGAGGAGTCAGAGGACAGTTGGTCCGAGCTCCTCAAGCAGCTCCTGGAGCGAGGTCTCAGCGGCGTCGAACTGGTGATCGCCGACGAGCACGCGGGCCTGGCGGCTGCGGTGCGCCGCTTCTTGCCTGAGGTGCGCCGCCAGCGCTGCACCGTGCACCTGCAACGCAACGTGCTGGCCAAGGTCCCGCATCGCCTGCGCAAGCGTGTGGCGCGCGAGGCTGCCGCCGTCTTCCGGGCCCCCGGGCTCGCTGAGGCGAAGAAGCGCCTGGCCGAGATCACGACGCGCTGGCAAGAGGAGCTCCCCGAGGCAATGAAGGTGCTCGAGCGGGGCTTCACGGCCGCCACCCAGTTCTACGCGTTCCCCGAGCCCCACTGGGCCAGGCTACGCACCACGAACAGCCTCGAGCGCCTGCACACCGAGATCAAGCGTCGGATCCGGAGCGCCGGCGCCTTCCCCGACCGAGCCAGTGCGCTCCGCCTCATCACCGCGGTTGCTCTGAGGACTACTGCGGTCTGGAGCGAACGCCGCTACCTCGATCTCACGCTTCTCGAACCGAAGGAGGTCGCCAACGCAGCCTAACCGAAGCATCGAGGAGCTTCCTCTCACTTTTACACACAACTCGGGACTTGACCGGCCCAACACCTCGCACGCTCGGGACTTGACCCGCACCACACAGCGCCTCCGCCGCTCGGGGCTTAGAAGTTTCCCTTTGACGCTTCCTTCAGGATCATGTTGTCCACCGTCAGATCGGCCACCGCCCGCTTCAGTCGCTGGTTCTCCTTCTCGAGCTCCTTCAGACGCTTCGCCTGACTCGTCTTCATCCCCCCGTACTCCCTCCGCCACCGGTAGTACGTCTGCTCGCTCACCCCTAGATCCCGGATCACCTCTTTCATCGACTTCCCGTTGGCGAGCCCCACTTCCGCCCGCCGTAGCCCGTTGATGATCTGCGCTGCCGTGTAGTTCTTCCGTGCTGCCATCTCGACCTCCTCCCGGTCTCGACCCGCCCAGATTCTAACACTGGACCTGGTCTCGTTTCAGGGGGCTAGGTCAATATGACAGCCCTGTCGGCTGTATCTTCAACGGCCGCAGCCCCCGCGAGGGCGGTGATCGACCGTCCATGAATCGCATGTATCACAACTAAGACGAACTGTCCGTCGAACGCGTCGACGGTTTTCACTCCATCTACTGACAACGCTACCTCACCCTCGCCGATGAAGGCAACGATCGCCTTCCCGATGGCGGCCAAGGTCGCCGCAGCCGTCGTCTCGAGTCTCGCCCGAAGTACGTCGGCCCCGGTCGCTTCGCCCTCATATTGCTCGCCGCCCCATTCCACCGTGACGGCGATCCGTACTCGGTGCCCCCTCTCCGTATCGACCCGGTGGGTCACGAAGAGGAACCGCCGATCTGCACCCCGGCCTCCGAGTACCTCGGAAGCCTCCAACGCCGCTTCCAGCTCATTGCCCGTCTGCGCAACCGACACCTTTCGGTGGTCGATTTTCAGACCGAAGTGAGCCAGCAGGGCCGACTCGACATTCCGGACTGACTGCTTCGCCTGCACATCCCCTTCGGTGAGGAGGTGAATCTCCTCGATAACTCCACCCGGCCGAGCCACGACTCGCGCAGACACGACACCCCTCAACGAATTGAGAAGGGCCTCGGCCCCCTCAATACTCCACTCAGGTTTTGGGGTCGGCTCCGGGTCCACTAATCGACCGGTCCGGCGACTCGAATTTGCACGCCACTCCGCCGCCCATCCGTCCGGCGCACATGGCTCGCGTACCCGCACCCTCCACTGTGTAAATTCTCCCGCTCATTCTCTCGGCGTCAAAAATTTTCCGTAGGCGTGACCCCTTGGTGGGCCGGCTTCGATACCAGGGGAGGCAATTGAGGCTTCTCATAAGAAGACGAAGTGCGACGCATGTCAAGCACTTTATTTTTTGTGGAAACATTTGGCGTCATGGGGTATCGCCAATACGCTAGGATGGCTTACGGGTGCGACAGTAGCCGAGGATCGATAAAAGGAAACACTTGGAGTTGCGTTCTGAGTTGCTGCACCATCCGTCAATCTGGACACACCGTCAGCAGTTGGTATAGACTAGACGATACGGGTGAACCCATCGAAGCTCGCCTCAACAGGACCTCGAATCCATGGTGAAGTCCGGCAGTGCAGTCGCACTCGTCTTCGTCATTTCCCTTCTCCTCGGGGCCTGCGCCTCGAGCGGCCCGACGCCGGTTGGGGTCCCAGACCTCCCACGGATCACGCGGCGGGGAGTGCAGCCGGGCGACCAGGTGAGCATCGCCTTTTACACGGCGGCCGGAGTGGAACTGACCGAGGTCTCCGGTGACCGAACCGTCGACCCCAACGGTGAAATCTTTCTTCCCTTTCTCGGGACGGTCTCCGTGGTCGACCTGGAGACGTCCGGTATCCGGAGGCTCCTGGAGGAGCGTTATGGTGCGCTCTATTCGGAACCGGTCGTCGAGGTCGTCACAAACGTCAACGTGAACATCACGGGCGCGGTCAGAAATTCGGGCCAGTTCTTCGTCCCGCCTTCGGCGACGTTGGTCGACGCCCTGGCTCGCGCCGGCGGCGTGACGTCCGAGATCGACATAGGACTTTCGGGCGGAGCGTCCGATCCCAGCCGGGTTCGACTCGTGCGCAACGGCGTGGCCACGGTGATCGACATGCGTCCCCTCGAAATACGCACGGAGGTCCTTGCACTGCAGGTCCAGTCGGGTGATTGGCTCTATGTGCCCAGGGCCTCCAGCTCGCGACTGAGAGAGGAGGTCAGTTTCTGGGGGAGCGTGTCGAGCACCCTCTTGACCGTTGCGACTCTCATCATTCTGATCGCCCGGTAGAACCCAGGGACGCGGGGCCGAGCCGACCCTCGGTTGCGCCCACCACGGCGCCGTTGGCAAAGGGTCACTCTGAGACCCACTACCCGGCACGCGAAGTCCTTGACACCCCCCGGCTCAGAAGTAGAGTATTTCTGTCTGCCTACACGTTGGTACAAAAGGATCCCGCGTAGCTCAGTTGGTAGAGCAGACGGCTGTTAACCGTCTTGTCGCTGGTTCGAGTCCAGCCGCGGGAGTTTCTTTGGGACGATTGTGCCCGACGCCCCCTGATTCTACGACGCTTGGACCGGAACATCCGTTCGTTTAGCTTCAAGGTTTGCGCATACCCACCCGGCTCCGACCCAAGACCGTTCTCGGGATTCAGGCTGGGCGACCCGTAAATTGGCGCCGTACCGAAAGCCACGTCGCATGGAGGGCTCGATGGGCGAGGAAAAAGCGAACAGGACGAGCCAGGGCGGAATGTTCCACGACAAGTCCGGCAAGCAGCTCCCGCTCGCAATGCAGTACGATTACACCAACTTCTACTTCGGGGCGGGGGACGATGCCTTCGCCATGCTCGACCCCTACGACGAGTGGTGGAAGGACTCCAAGCCAGCCGGCTACTACCTGTACGGCCTTCCCATGCAGGGTGCGCCCACCACACGAGTCGACGTCCGTGACACCAAGACGAACCAGATCCACACCGACCTCCTCAACTTCGCCTCTTACAACTACCTGGGGTTGTCGTATCGGCCCGAGGTCAAGGAGGCCGTGATCGAGGCCGTGGGCCGTTACGGAAACGGTGCCTCGGGATCCCCGATCCTCAGTGGCTCGCTGGAAATACACCATGAACTTGCCGAGCGCCTGGCCGAGTTCAAGGGCAAGGAGGCCGTCCTACTCTTCCCGACCGGCTACAGCGTGAACGTAGGGGTCATCGCCGGACTCATGCGCTCGGGCGACCTCATTGTGGCCGACCAGTACGCGCACGCCAGCCTGGTTGACGGCATGATCCTCTCGAAGGCCAACAGCCGCTTTTTCCGGCACAACAAGGTCGACGACCTCGAGCGCAAGCTGAAGCGTTACGAGGGCAAGAAGCTGGTTTTGATCGAAGGTGTCTACTCGATGGACGGCGACGTTGCGGTCGTGCCCGACATCGTGGAGGTCTGTCAGCGCTACGGAGCCCGCATCCTGATCGACGAGGCTCACTCGACCTTCATCTACGGAAAGAACGGTCGTGGCGTGGCAGAGCACTTCGGGTATGACGACGAAATCGACATGCACATCGGCACGTTCTCCAAGAGCCTGGGTGGCCAGGGCGGATTCCTCGCCGGGTCTGAGAAGTTGATCAACTATCTCCGTGGATTCTCCCGGTCCCGAACCTTCTCTTGTGGACTGTCACCGGTGGTGACGGCGGGAATCTTGAAGGCGTTGGAAATTTTCTTGGAGGAACCCGAGCTGAGGACCAAACTCTGGGAAAACGTCAATTTCATGCAGAAGCGCCTTCGCGACGCCGGCGTGCCCGTGGGGGACTCTGAGTCTCAGGTGATCCCCCTCATGGTGCGGGACGACGCGCGAGCCTTCGAGATCGGAGAGGTGCTCATGCACGAGGGGATCTACCTGAACCCGGTCAAGTATCCCGCCGTGCCGAAGCACAGGTCTCGCTTCCGCATGTCGATCTCCGCCGCACACTCCCGTGAGGAACTGGAGGAAGGCGCTCGGATCATCACAAGCGTACTGCAAAGGTATGGCATATGCCCGACGACCGAGGGCACTATTACTTCAACCACGGGCTGAGCTGTCTCTTCGAGATGCCGACGTCCGACGCGCGGCGGCTGGTTCCATCGCACCTCCAACCCCTGGAGGTTCAGCACGAGCGCAGCGTTCTCGGGGTCACGGCGTTCGATTTCTACGAGGGCGACGGAGGCGTGTACCAGGAACTGGTGCTCGCAGTGCTGGTGCCACCACTCGTCAAGCAGGGTGATCCGCTTCCCCAGGCCGGCCTTTACCCATTCGTCGTAGCCACGAGTACGGAGATGGGCCGCAGGGAGGGGATCGACCGCTGGAAGCTGCCGCACCTCATGCGAGACGTCGACGTAGCGTTCACCGAGGGGGACGGTCAGATCTCCGCTACGGCAAGCACCGATGGGGAGCCGATACTCGAGCTCATCTGCACGAGTCACCGGTTCGAGCCCGCTGAACTGCTCTTTCACACCTTCATGTCCGACTTGGAACGGAATTACAAATCGGACGTTACGGTGCGTGGCGATAGCTATAGTGAGCACGAGTTCGAGAGAGGCTCGCTCGTGGTCCATCCCCACGAGATGACCGAGGGGCTGACCAGAGACGAGATCGCGGAGGCCCCCTTCCGCGAGCAGTGGATGAAGAAGGGAGTGGAGGTCTTCGCCCCCCTCGAAGCCATCTGAGATGCCGTCCGACACGGATGGTCGCGGCGTCTTTGTCGTCTTCAACCCGGCGTCGGGCCGCGGTCGCGGTGCGAAGAGGATCGACCGGTTCCTCTCGCTCCTCGAGAAATACATGCCGGGCTTCACGCACGCGGGCACATCACGCCCCGGCGAGGAGGGTCTTCTCACGGACCAGGCGATTACCGAGGGGTTCGACCTCATCGTCGCTGTAGGCGGGGACGGGACCTGGAGCAACGTCGCCGACCGGATCGTTTCTTCGGGCAAGGAAAACGTAGCGCTGGGTATTCTCGCCTCCGGCACGGGAAACGATTTCGGCCGCAACTTCGGCGTGTCGATTCGTAACCCGGACCTCGCCGTCCAGACCCTGGCGAACGGAGTCGTTCGCAGCGTCGACGTGGGTAGGGTCATCACGAGTGCGAACCCGCTGAGGGCAGAGGCAGGACCACTCGGAGCATCGAAGGGTCGTCACTTCCTCAATCTGATCGGGTTCGGATTCGACATCGCCGTCATCGAAGACGCGGCCAACGCACGATTCCTGCGGGGAGAGTTGTTGTACAAGCTGACTGCCTTGAAGAATCTTTTTTCTTTCTCGGGCGTCCCGCTGGTGCTCGAGGGTGACGGACCTACAGTGGACGGTGACCAACTCATGCTCACCATCTCGAACGCGCCTTTTTTCGGCGGCGGTTACCTGATCGCTCCTGAGGCCGAACTTGGCGACGGATTGTTGCACGCATGTGCCATCGGTAACACCCCGGCGTTCACACGGTGGCGTCTCTTCAACGCAGCGCCCAGGGGGCGGCACGTCCGCTCGCCCCATGTCCAGACGCGCCGGAGCGCCCGCTTTTCGGTGCGCTTTTCCACGCCACCGAAGTACGAAGTCGACGGGGAGCTGTGGGAGGCCGAGGGCACAGAGGTGATCGTTGAAGCGGTTCCTCTGGCACTCCGGGTGGTGGTCCCGGGCTGACGTTTCTCCCGGGCGAAGCACACCCACGTGAACCCGCCCAACCCTCCGTCCACCTAGGCCGAGGCGCCGTCCGCAGAAAGGCTGCCGGCGACGAGCACCCAGCGTTCGTCGGCCAGGAGCTCGGCGTCATGCTCGTCGTGGCTCACAAGAACGATGGGCGTCCCGTTCTCACGGGCGAACGCGCGTACCGTGGCGGCGATCTCCGAACGAAGCGGCCGGTCGAGGGCCGAGAACGGCTCGTCGAGAAGCAGCACCCGTGGGGCCGAGAGAAGAGCCCGGCCCAACGCCACCCTCTGGCGTTCCCCTCCGGAGAGAAACCGGGGACGCCGGTCGAGCAAATCGGAAAGAAACAACGACTCGGCCATGCTCTCGACCTCGGACTGGCAGGCCCCGGCATAAGCGAGATTTTCTCTGAGTGAGAGGTGAGGGAAAAGCAGGGCGTCCTGCGGCACCCACCCGACCCTCCGTTCCCATGCAGGCATGTTGACCTCGGAGTCGGAGTCGAGCCAGACTTCCTCACCGAAGCTGACACGGCCCTCCGCGCTGGGTTCGAGTCCGGCCAATGCCCGCAGGAGGGTGCTCTTCCCCGATCCCGATGGACCCAGGATCGCGACGTGGTCGCTCTTGGGCCGCCAGTCGACGTCAAGCTCGATGGCGTCGAGGGGGACCCGTACCTGAACGTGTAGCCCCCACCCCTCCACACCCATCGTGCCCGCCTCAGCGTTCATGGATGCTCCCCTTACGGTCCATGGTGGTCCTCCATTCTACCGCGCTGCCACCTCGACAGCCTTTCGAACCCCAGAAGGGCCACGAGCGAAAGCATGACGCTGGCGATCACCAGGATCCAGGTGGCACCCTGGCCGGAGGGCGACTCGAGCAACGAGTAGACCGCTAGGGCGATCGTGCGGGTTTCGCCCTCCATGTTTCCTGCGAGCACCACGGTCGCCCCAAACTCCCCCAAAGCTCGTGCGAACGCGAGGACGGCCCCCGCCGCGATGCCGGGGAGAGCCAACGGCAGAGAAATACGCCGGAATGTCGGCGCCTTCGGCACACCAAGCGTCCAAGAGACCTCCTCGAAACGCCGGTCCACCGTATCGAACACAGCCCGGATCGCCATGACGTACAGAGGAAACCCTACGACCAGCGCCGCCAACGTCGCCCCTAAAAGTGTGAACGGAATCGGTAGGCCCACCGCAGCGAGCAGCCCGCCCAGGGCGGACTCACGGCCCAGCACACTCAGGAGCAGGAAGCCGGTAACCACGGGAGGGACCACCAACGGCGCCATGACGATCATCGAAACGAAGCTCTTCCCCAGGAAGTCACGGCGGGCCAGCAACCACCCCATGGCGACCGCTGGAACCAGTCCCAAGAGAACCGCGCTGAACGCGACAATCAGTGACAGTCGGATCGCCGACCACGGATCCAACGTGGACGACGGGACCTGCGCCACCGCTGCTCCATCGCTGGCTGGCCCAAAACCCGATGCCGCAAACAAGGCCCCTGCGTCCGAGCCACTCATGAAGTCGAGGAACGCCTCCGCAGCTTCGCGGTGTCGGGTTCGGGTGGTCACGGCCCCCGGGTACCTCGGCGCAGGATAGTCCTCCCCCTCGAACGTGAACGCGAGGGTCACACGGTCCTCCGCCAACGCGTCCGTCCGGTATACGATGCCGCCGTCCGCCTCGGCCCTTGCCACCCACTCGAGTGTCCCCCGCACACTACCCCCGCGAATGACGCGCGGCTGGACCGTTCTCCAGGCTCCTACTCTCTCGAGCGCCGCCCTTGCATATCGGCCCGCCGGGACGTTCTCTCCGGCCAGAGCGATCCGAGCGAGATCCGAGCCGGCTATCGAACGGGGGTCCCCCGGCGGATCAGACGCACCCCTAGGCACCACGAACACGAGCTGATTCGTCGTCACTGGTCGGATCGATGCGCCGTCTACGCCTCCCCGTTCCTCTAGCCATCGCATCCATACGTCGTCGGCCGATATGAAGACATCTGCCGGGGCACCTCTGAGAATCTGTGGCGCAAGGCGGGAAGTCGCGTCGAAGCTGAAGCGAACGGGGACCCCCGTTGCGGCTTGCCAGGCTCGGGCCACAACGGGCAGGACGTCCTGGAGGCTCGATGCCGCCAGGACGACCAACACCTCGGGCGACTGCTCGGGCGTTGGCTCGGGCGCCTGTCCCGTCCCAACCTCGGCTTGGGCGGCTGGGACGGCAGGACTGATGTTTGGCATGCCCTCTGCGCTGGCCGGCTGACCCATGAACAACTGGACAGCAGCCACCCAGAGGAGCCATTCTTTAGATAGGAGGAGTGGCAAGCGACAACTCGCTCGTAGGTCCCCGGCGAGGCCAGTGTAACGGGCCCAGGCAAGGGGAGTATTTGGTCGGTGGCAGTGGCCCAGGTTAGGTAGCCGCCCGAATACCGGCAAGGAGGTCAGCGGGCATGCATACACGAGAATACGAGCAATGGAAGGCAGCTTGAGGCAGAGCCGACCCAGTTCGGTATGACATTAGCATTTATTTTCGCAGCGGTCGCCTTGATCCTGGCCGGTGGATGGGCCCTGACTCGCGCATCCGGGAGACCCGAGAAAGCGGTCTCCCCACCCAGGGGCGGAGACCAGGTCCTCATGGACCAATCACCGGTGGGTGCGCTCCTCCTCGATCCCGCACTTCGTGTCGCCTGGGCCAATGACACGTTTTGTGATGTCTTCGACCTGACCCGCAGCGAGTTGATCGGGCGCGGATTTGTGGACGTCGTCCGGCAGGACCTGAAGGACTTGGTCGAGGAGCCGGACGTGGTTGAGTCCAGCCTGCTGGAAGCGTATGCGTCCGCGTCGGAGGCCGCTCCCGTCGACTTCTCCGTCCGGGCACGGGATGGCCGGGATCAACGCTGGATCGAGCACACCTGTCAGGTGATCGAGAAGAAGCCGCTCGTGGGGGGGCGTGTCGCTTATTTCGTCGACGTTACACGCAGGAAGGGCCTTGCCGCTACTCAACACGCCCAGGACGTCGAGGAACTCGACCAGATCCTGGTCAACCTGGCTCGCAGGAGCGGCGGACCTGAGGCGGACGAAGCGTCAGTGCTGCGCGGGGTCGCAGAGCTCGCGGCCGGCGCGTTACAGCCCGACCGATGGGAGCTTTGGTCCCTCGGTGACCCCCGGACCCAGTGGACGCTCGGCCATCTGAGCTACGCAAAGTCAAGAGAGGAGACCTCGCCACTGAAGATCTCGTCCCGGCAAACAGGGCCGTATCTCCGGGCGCTCGACCAGGTCCGGGTTATGGTCACCTCGGACGTAGAGAGTGACCCTGATAGCTATACTCTGTTGGGCGAGGGGAGGGTCGAGCCCGAGGCCGCAAGTCGCTTGGATGTCCCCATCCGGGACCGCGGGAAAGTGGTCGGCGTGCTCGTCATCGCCCATCATGCACATCGCCCCTGGACACCGGGCGAGCGGCACTTTGCCGCTTCGATCGGGGACCGCATGTCGCTCATCGTTGAGGCCGGCAGAGCGAGGGAGGCCTTGAGCGCTACGGAGCCCCAGGAGCCTGCAGAGCTTCCACCTGCTGCGACCAGCGAGGTCGATGGTTTCATCCACCTTGATGAGAACCTCTGCTTCACGTTCCTCAATCCGACCGTCCTTCAGTGGCTCGATGACCGGGGGGTAGACGGCAGCGCGCTCGTAGGCCGTGCCCTCGAGGATTCGATGAAGGGCGCCAAGGACAGGTCGATCGTGGCGGAGGTTCGTAAGGCAATCCGTGGCGGAGGGCCGGCTCGGCTCCGGCGCCAACTGGAGCGCGACGGACCTTGGCTCGACGTGTTTGTCAGTCCCTCGGCCACGGGTGTATCCGTCACGGTCCAAGACAGAGCACGCGGGAAGGAGCGGGAAGCCGAACGTTCGCTGCGCGATTCTGAAACTCGCTTCCGCTCGGTGGTTGAGTCGCTGCGGGAGGGTTTGATTATCACCGACCTGAACGACCGCATCGAGTACGTGAATCCCCGGATCACCGACCTCACGGGGCACCGCCCCGAGGATCTGGACGGAAAGCAGGCCCAGGAGCTGCTATTCGACATCGCGAATTGGAAGGGACGGGAAAAGCGGATGACGGCTCGGCGAGAGAAGAAACGTACTCGATACAAGGCGCCACTCATCGACAAGGACGGCACGGTTCTGCCGGTCGACGTGATCTCGACGCCCCTCCGGAACGCAGACGGCGCCGTCACGGGAGTGGTCGATGCGATCACAGCCGTGGGGGACAAGAAGAAACTGCGATCCGAGCAAGCGGGCGGAGCCGGCAAGACATCCTGAGCGTCGCAGAAGCGGTAATCGACGCTCGCGCCTACGAGCTGGACTCCTTCGGGCACGTCAACCACGCAGTGCATCTCAACTATTTCGAGCAGGCCCGCTTCGAGACCCTGGCCGGCTGCGGCTTCACCTACGACGAGCTCGCGCGACGGGGCTGGGCGATCCATGTTGTGCGCATTGAAGTGGACTATCTGAGCGAGGTTCTTCTTGGAGACCGCCTGCGGATCAGAACCTGGATGGAGGGGTTCCGGCGCACGAGCATGATCTTCCTTCAGGAGGCCCGGCGGGATCCCCGAGCGGGAGAGGCCGATTCTACGCCGGTGGCGCGAGCTCGCGTCGTAGCCGTTTGGGTCGGGGGGGACGGCCGTCCGACGCGGGTGCCGGAAGAGGTCCGGGACGGGTTCGGAAACCTTGAAGCGCCCAACCCTGACGGTTCGATTTAACGATGGACAGAGCCGGATGAACCAGCCTATGGATGATCGCGAACGCCTGAAGGACCTACTTTTAGAGCGCTCCGTGCGCCTCGGCGACTTTACGCTCTCGAGCGGAGCCAACTCGCCGTATTACGTCGACGCCCGGCAAACGACCATGACGGCCGAGGGGCAAAGGCTCACCGGCAAGATCGCGTACGATCTGATCGAAGGAGCGGGCTGGGATGTGACGCACGTGGGTGGGCTGACCCTTGGTGCCGACCCCGTTACGTATGCGATCGCGCACCACAGCACTGCGGGCACTCGGATGCTCGATGGCTTCACGGTTCGCAAGGAACCGAAGGGCCATGGGACCGGTCGGCAGATCGAGGGGGGCCTTCCCACCAATGCCCGCGTGGTCATCGTCGAGGACGCGGTAACGAGTGGTGCGAGTGTGATTCGGGCGATCGAAGCGGTTCGAGAGCATGGAGCGACCATCGCTGGCGTCATCTGCCTGGTGGATCGGGAAGAGGGTGGGCGTGCTAGGCTGGACGAACTCGGGGTACCTCTACTTACGGTGTTTACAGGCCCGGAGCTTCTCGCGGCGGCGAAGGAAGCGGCAGCGGGTGCCGCGGCCGATCTTTCGAGGACTTAGTCGAGCAACCGGAGCGGCATCACCAGGCAAAGGTAATCCTCCACCTCTTCGCCTTCGGCCGGGACCGGCTCGATCGTTGCGGCTCGTTCAGGGGCTTTCAAGGTGATTTTTACCTCCTCCGTGACCATGTATTTCAGCACCTCGAGCAGATACGCCGCGTTAAATCCGATCTCGATTCCCTCGCCTTCATACGTCAACTCCAGCTCGTCCTCTCCCTCGCCGAGATCCGGTGTGAGCACCGTCAGATGGACACGATCCGATTCGAAAGCCATTCGGATCCGGTGCGTTTGGTCGCTCGCAACCACTGCCATACGGCGAACCGCAGAGGCAAAGGCATCCTTACGGACGATCGCAAACTTATCGTTGTCCTTTGGAATTACTTGTTCGTAATTGGGATACGTTCCTTCGATTAGCCGCGTATAAACCTCGGTGCCGTCCGCCCGAAATCCGAGATGATTACCACTCTTGGCGACCTCGAGGTCTTCCTCACTCTCGAAGAGCCGCTGAACCTGCTGAAGTGCCATCGGGGGCACGATAAAGTCTGCACTAGGAGCGCTAGACGACCCTGCAGCAACACCCTTCCTCGCAAGGCGATGCCCATTGGTCGCAACCATCCGCATATGCCCATCCCTCAATTCCCAGAGCACACCGTTGAGGATCGGGCGGCTCTCCTCGGAAGAAACAGCAAATGAAGTGTTCTTAATCAAACCATGGAGGTCTGCACCCTTTACGCTCCATCCTTGCTCAAAGTCCACCTCTGGTAGTGTAGGAAAGGAGTCACTTGGAAGGCCATTAAGTTTGAAGTGGCTCTTTCCGCACCTCAGCTCAATCTGATCACCCCGAGTACTCAACTCCACAGGCTGATCCGATAATTCTTTAACAATCTCCTGAAGCTTCTTTCCAGGAGCGGTAATACTCCCTTGCTCCTTCACCTCGGCGGGAACCCACACACGAACCGCAACGTCCAGGTCAGTTCCACTCATCCATATCCCGTCTTGCCCGGCCTCAAAAAGGATATTGGAAAGAACAGGAAGAGTCGTCTTGGTCGGGATGCTCGCGGAAACGGCAGCAAGTCCCCTATGTAGATTCTGCCGAGTAATCAAACAATTCATCGAGCCTCCACGGCGTCGGTGTACGCCCTGTTATGAACAGTGTCTAGATAAAAAAAGACTAACCTATATAAAAAACTTAGTAGTAGTAGAGAGCGTAAAAATGTTCAGAAAGTGACTTTCACCAATTAGTGGCAGCAGATTCAAATCATTCTTTCAGTTGAGGAAAAAAGGGTATAACCACCTTGAACTCTGAACACGTCGAAAATTTGTAGAAATTCCAGGATTTCTCCACACACCTTTCCACATCCGGATACCCCATTCACACGATTTACGTCTTCTCACGACGCCTCTGGCGCTGCGGCCTCAGAATCCTCTTTTAATCTCGGCTCGTACTCCCTCGACCGATCGGCGGAACTCGTTGTCCGCGCCCATTGCAACATCAACCTTGCGAATCGAGTGGATGACCGTGGAGTGATCCCGGTCCCCGAACAATCGACCGATATGGGCAAGAGGGTAGTCCAACAGATCTCTGATCAGGTACATGGCGACCTGGCGAGGGACCGTCAAGTCCTTGGTCCGCCGCTTCGAACTGAGAGCCTCTTCACGAACCTTCCAGCGTTCCGCGACCAATTTCCGGATATGTTGGGGAGTCAACACAGAGCTGGCGTCTCCCGAGGCGGTCATGTAACTCCCCTGAAGCGCCTTGCGTGCCAGATCTACCGAGATTTCCTGATTGGTGATGGACGAATACGCTAACAACTTAATTATCGCACCCTCGAGTTCCCGCACGGAGGACGTACAGAACTGTGCGATGAAGTCCATCACGTCGTGAGAGACCATGAGCCCATCGTCTTCGGCCTTCTTACGTAGGATCGCAACCCGGGTCTCGTAGTCGGGTGACTTGATGTCGGCGACCAATCCCCACTCGAACCTCGAAATAAGCCTTTCCTCGAGTCCGGGAATCTCCTTGGGCGGCCGATCGCTCGTAAGGACGATCTGCTTCCGTGCATCATAGAGGGCGTTGAACGTATGGAAGAACTCCTCCTGGGTACGCTCCTTGCCTTTGAGGAAATGGATATCGTCGACGAGCAGGAGGTCCATCTGCCGGTATCGTCTGCGGAAGTCGGCGGTTGTTCCCTGCTGGATGGCTGTGACCATATCGTTCGTGAATTGTTCACTGGGCACGTAGGCGACGCGCGCAGCGGGGTCGGCCTGAAGTACGGCGTTCCCGATCGCGTGCATGAGGTGAGTTTTTCCGAGACCCACGCCACCATAGAGGAAAAGCGGGTTGTATATGAGCGCCGGCTTGTCGGCGACCGCGTGGCATGCGGCCGCGGCGAGCTGGTTGTTGTTGCCTACAACAAACCGCTCGAACACGTAACGCTGGTTCAAAGACTGGGGATGTCCGGCCCGGTCGTTTGCGGTCGCCGGGGGGGCGGTCCCGGGCGCTTGTGGCGTGACCTCGATGGTGGGGATCAGTGTTGCCGCGGCTGGCTCGGCGCAACGGAAGGTAAGGGCCAAAGGGCGACCCAGGATCTGCTGAATCACGTCCTTCAGGAGCGGTCCGTAGCGATCACCAATCCATTCGACATGGAACTGGCTCGGCACCTCGACCAGAATCTCCGAGTCGGTGACTCCCACCGCGATCGTGCTGGCGAGCCACGTACGGTATGTCTGTTCCTCAAGCCTGCCGCGGGTCGTGTCGAGGACCCGGGACCAGAGCTCGTCGGCCGTGAACTCCATGCGCTCCTAAGGTGGACGTTGACGCTCGCTGGCGTAGGCGAAAGGCAGGGGCTCAGCACCCTAGATTCCGATTGTGGAAAAGTCAATTTTTCCTCCGGGCGAGCGGGGTCTTCGGCGGGGTCGCTGACCTTGACCGGCGCTCGCACACTCGGATATGTTATTGTGCTGTATCGCTGCGCGGCCCGTTCGATGTGGCCGTGGGGACGACGACCCAGAAGGCTGTTGAAGGCACCAAAACGTTATGAAGCCCACATACAGGCCACGGAATCGGAAGCGTGTGAACAAGCATGGTTTCCGGGAACGCATGAAGACTCGCGGAGGGAGAAAAACCCTGGCGAGGCGGAGGGCCCGGGGACGCGCCCGCCTCGTGGTGAAGATCGGCTCGAAATAATCGAATGGTGGCAGCCCATTCGGCTGAGGGGACGGGCCAGGGAGGACGAGGATTCCGCTTGCCTCGCTCGGGGCGGATCCATAAGGCGCGAGACATTCAGTCCCTTCTCAGGAACGGATCGAGGAAGAAGACGCCCAGTTTGGACGTCTTCTTTTTGCCTTCATCCGGGTCAAGCAACCGTTGGGGCATGATCGTCCCCAAACACCGGCATTCCATCGTGGAGCGGAACCGTGTCAAACGACGTCTCCGCGAGATCGGCCGAACTCGTGTGTTGCCCCGACTCAGGGAGCAGGGGATGGCGTTGGACGTGTTGGTCAGGGCCCGCCGGGAAGCTTATGGGGTTGGGTTTCGTACCCTGAGCGATGAGCTTCAATCGATGACGGAGGACCTGTGTTCAGATCGATGACGGAGGACCTGTGTTGAGGCGTGGGCTGATCCGAGCCATTCGCTTTTACCAACGGGCCGTGTCTCCTCTCACGGGGCCCTCCTGCCGCTTCACGCCCACATGCTCCGAGTTCGCGGTTGGCGCCATCGACCGGTTCGGGGCGCTTTCAGGAGGGTGGCTCGCGTTCAAACGAATCCTGCGTTGCCATCCGTTTGGCGGACAGGGTTATGACCCGGTTCCCGAGGTTAGGGTTAGCGACACGATTGTGGGGGAGGCGTGTTTACAGAACACGTATTCCGGGGACGTGCATTCACGCGAGGAAAAGAGATAGATGCGGCAAGAAGCACGGTTCCTGATGGCGATTACACTAATGATTCTCGTTCTTGTGGCGACGAACATCTTGTTTCCACCGATCCCCCTCGAGGAGGTGAGTGGCCCGGAGGGCGAGGTGCCTGGACAACTTGAAGGTGACGGGGTCGCTGGTGCGCCCAGCATTCCCTTGGGAGGTGCAGACACCCGCGGGGGAGTAGCCGGCGACGAAGCCAATCCCTTTGCGGGCCAGCCCGGGGCCGCGCCGTCTCCGATTTTTGGGGCCGACGAGGTCGCCGACGGCCCCGCTGAGGATACGGTCGTGGTCGAAGGCCCCCTCTACCGGTTCACGTGGAGTACGGCTGGGGCTCGCCTGATTTCGGCACAGTTGCTTGATTTTGAATCGTTCGATCAAGAGGGGCAGCCCGTGGAGTTGATCGTTGCCGAGAGCAACGGGGCGTTGGCCATGCAGCTTCGGGTTGGCGAGGGTGCACTCGATCTCGGCGCGGAGGCGTTCGAGGTCGAACCGGCGGACGGACTGCGACTCAGTGAGGGTGGTGGGGCCCGGACGTTGACCTTCCGGTATCGGCACCCTTCCGGCCAGCTCACATTCGAGACGGCCTACACGTTCGATCCGTCGTCGTATGTCATACACGTGCGGACTGAGGTTGTGGGTGCCGATGGCGCCCTGTTGGTCACGGGAATGGGGTCGGGACTCGCCCATAACGAGAGCGATCGCGCGGAAGAGTCGAGAGTGATGGGGTACGTGACGAACCACCTTGGTGAGGGGCTTGACGACGAGAGGCTCAGCCAGGTGGACTCGGAGCGAATCCAGGAAGGGCCCTTCCTTTGGGCGGCGCTCAAGAGCAAATATTTCATCTTTGCATTGGTCCCAGGCCGGGAAGGCAGCGAACAGTATCTAGGAGGACTGACGGCGAGCCCCGCTCCAGGTGATGACCAGGCGGCGATCACGGTCACGCAGCCTTTGAGCAACAGCGGAGTGTTGGACTACCGGCTCTTCATGGGGCCGCAAGAGCGCGACCTCCTGATAGCGTTCGATAGCGATCTGGAGGAGGCGAATCCGTACGGATATCGCTGGATGCGGCCGATCGTCCGACCCGTGGTGTCGATCGTCTTGGCGATTCTGAACTTTCTGCACCGCAATCTGAACGTCGGGTACGGCTGGGTGCTCATCATCTTCGGTGTCATGATGCGGGTCCTGCTCTTCCCGTTGAACCAGAAGGCGATGCGGGCACAGATGCGGAACATGGCCGTGCAGCCGCTGCTTCAAGAGATCCAGAAAAAGTACAAGGACCAGCCGGAGAAGCTCCAGAAGGAGATGATGAAGCTGTACAAGGACCACGGCTTCAATCCTTTGGCCGGGTGCCTACCGATGCTTCTCCCCTTCCCGGTGCTGATCACGCTGTTCTTCGTGTTCCGGAACACGATTCAGTTGAGGGGGGAGCCCTTCTTATGGCTGCCGAACCTGGCTGCGGCCGACCCGCTCTACATCCTCCCGATTCTGCTGGGTGCCTCGATGTTCCTCATGCAGTGGATCCAGGCCCGATACATGCCACCCAACCCTCAGATGAAGATGATGATGTGGATCATGCCTATCATGATGATGTTCATCTTCTTCAGATTTGCGTCCGGCCTGAACCTCTACTACGCCACCGCCAATCTGGCGACGATCCCGCAGCAATACTGGATTGGCAAGGAGCGTCAAAAGCTTAAGGACAAGGGGCCTATCAAGCAGCCCGCCACGAGCGGTGACTGACGAAGCCTCCAACCAGCTTCCCGAGCTGGGGGTGGACACGATCGCGGCATTGGCCACGGCCGCCGGGCTGGGCGCGATCGCTATGGTGCGCATGTCCGGGCCTGAAGCTTTCAAGATCCTTCGGGCTCTCACTCCCGATCACGGTGATCCTGCCCCGCGGATGGCCACTCTGCAGTCGATTACGAAGAGCGAGGGCGGAGACCTCTTGGATCGGGCGCTCGTAACCGCCTTCCCGCGACCGGACAGCTATACCGGCGAGGACCTGGTCGAAATCTCCTGCCACGGCGGTTGGCTGGTGCCTCGGCTGATCCTGGAGGCTTGTGTCGCAACGGGCGCTCGCCTGGCCGAGCCGGGTGAGTTCACCCGCCGGGCGGTCCTGCACGGGAAGATGGATCTGGTGCAAGCCGAGGCCGTGCTCGACTTGATCGAAGGGCGCAGTAAGGCGCAGCACGATGCAGCTCTGTTCCAAGTGGAGCGAGGCCTGAGCCGGAGAATCGCCGAGCTCCGAGAGCAACTCGTCACGGTTGAAGCGTACCTGGCCCACCACATCGACTTCCCCGAGGAGGACGAAGCGCCCGTGTCGGTGGATCGGGTTGTGGATGCGGCCTCGGCGTTGCGGGAGGCTCTGGAGGAGCTCTTGGAGACAGCGCCGGAGGGTGAGTTGTTGAGGGAGGGTGCCCTGACGGTGCTCGCCGGTCCACCGAACAGTGGAAAGTCGAGCCTTTATAATGCCCTGCTTGGAGAAGAGCGAGCCATCGTGACGGAGGTGCCCGGAACAACTCGGGACGCTCTCGAGGCCGTGATCTCCATTGGGGGTTTCCCGTTCCGCCTGGTGGATACAGCCGGGCTCCGCGATTCGGACGACCGGGTGGAGGAGCTGGGCATCGAGGTGGCGCGCCGGTATCTCGACCGCGCAGATCTGGTGCTCTTTTGTGTAGAATCCCCTGCGGATCTCGGGTCGGCCGAGCGAGAGTTCCTAGCCGGGCTGGCGGACGTGCCGACGGTTCTACTCAGAACCAAAGCCGACCTGGCGCCGGGGGATCGGGCGTCCGGGGATCTGGAGGATGACGAGAGCGTGGATGTCGCCAATGTGCGCGAGAGTGTGGATGTGTCGGTCGTCGACGGGACCGGTCTGGGACGCCTTCAGACGATGCTTCCCGAGCTGGTTTATGGGGGGCTCGTTCGGACGGGTGTGACTGTGCCCGCGTTAACCCGAGCTCGGCAGTCCGAGGCGGTCCGGAAGGCTCGTGATCAGGTGGTGGCGTTCATAGGAGCATTGGATGAGGGGACGCCGGTTGCGGTGGCGTCGGCGCTGCTTCGGCCGGCAGAAACGGCTTTGGAGGAGTTGCTAGGATTGATTTCGACCGACGAGATTCTGGATCGGGTCTTTCGCGAGTTTTGTATTGGCAAGTAGACTCGTGGACGAGGAACGCTTTGGGAATGGACCACGAATGAGCAATTCCGAATCGGAGTGGTACCAGCGGGGCTTTCGGGTCCATGGACGGGTGCAGGGCGTCGGCTTCCGGTGGTGGACGCGCCGTAGGGCGGCGGACCTCGGGCTGCGGGGGACCGTCCGGAACCGGCCGGATGGCACGGTCGAGGTTCACGCGGCTGGGGAGTTCGAGACGCTGGAGATGTTTGCCGCCGAACTGGAGGTCGGTCCGGTGAGTGCGCGGGTCGAGGGAGTCGATGGTCTTCGGTCGGATGGGAGTCTCCCATCCCAGTTCGAGATCATCTAGCGAAGGATGACACGAGCCTCGATGAACCCTGATGGCAGGTACGACGTGATCGTCGTCGGGGGTGGCCATGCCGGGTCCGAGGCCGCGGCTGCGGCCGCACGGATTGGGGCCCGAACGTTATTGATCACCCCCGATCTCGCCCGGGTCGGGCAGATGAGCTGCAACCCTGCGATCGGAGGAATAGCGAAGGGGGTGGTGGCACGGGAAGTGGACGCGCTCGGTGGAATCATGGGACGGGCGACCGATGCAGCACGGATTCAGTTCCGGATGTTGAACCGCTCGAAAGGGCCGGCGGTGTGGAGTCCCCGGGCCCAATGTGACCGGGGACTCTACCCCCGGGGTGTGCGGAAGGCGCTAGACGAGGTGTCCGGCCTTTGCCTCTATCAGGACATGGTGACGGGCCTGCTCATGGAAGAAGGCCGGGCGGCAGGGGTGCGAACCGGCGGAGGCTGCGAGTTCCGGGCAGGGGCGGTCGTAGTGACGGCCGGGACGTTCCTGCGGGGCCGGATCCACATTGGGGGCGATGCGAGTGTGGGGGCGGGCCGGGCTGGAGAGGCACCCTCGGTCGAATTGGCCGAGGAACTGGAGGCGCGCGGTCTCGAAATCGCTCGGTTCAAGACCGGCACGCCTCCCCGCGTCGACGGTCGCAGCGTGGACTTCACTCGCACCGAGAGGCAAGACGGCGATCCGGAGGACTTCCGTTTTTCTTCCTACGTGAGGGAGAACGTTCCGGAGCAACGCCCCTGCTGGATCACGTGGACCGGTTCGGGACTTCGTGAGGTGGTCGAGCGTAGCTTGGACCGGAGCGCGCTCTTCGGCGGCGAGATCTCCGGGCGAGGACCACGCTACTGTCCGTCGATCGAAGACAAGATCGTTCGGTTTCCGGATGCGCCCCGCCATCAGGTCTTCCTGGAGCCGGAGGGCCTTGAGACCACGGAGCTCTATGTGAACGGCCTGTCGACCTCGCTGCCCGCCGACGTTCAAGTGGAGTTCCTCCATACGATTCCCGGCCTCGAACGTGTGGAAGTGACGAGGGTCGGGTACGCGATCGAATACGACTACTTCCCACCCCATCAACTGAGCCATACGCTGGAGGTGAGGGCCTTTCCGGGCCTCTACTTCGCTGGCCAGGTCAACGGGACCACCGGATACGAGGAGGCGGCTGGCCAGGGACTTATGGCGGGCGCGAACGCGGCCCTGAGGGTCCTCGGGCGGGCGTCGTTCGTGCTGGAGCGGGACGAGGCCTACATCGGAGTCTTGATCGACGACCTGATCACCAAGGGGACAGACGAACCCTACCGCCTGTTCACGTCCCGAGCTGAGTTCAGGCTCCTCCTACGACAGGACAATGCGAGCCGGCGCGTCGGCCCTCGCGCGAGGGAGATCGGTCTGCTGACTGACGTGCAGAGTGAGGCACTGGCCACGCTCGAAGAGCGAGAGGCGCGCATCCGACAGTGGTTCGTTGAAACCGTGATCGAACCCGCCGCCGTCAACCTGCTGCTGGAGGAGTGCGGGAGTAACCCGGTACGCCAGTCTGTCCACGCGTCCGAACTATTGAAGCGTCCGGAGGTGCCTGCACGTGGGCTCGCGAACGCCGGAGGAGCTACGTTCGACCCCGCGACGGATGCGGACGCGCTGGCCGCGGTCGAGATCGAGATCAAATACGAGGGATATGTGCGGCGTGAGGCGGAGCGAGCACAGAACCTGCGCCAGCAGGCGGACTTTGAACGACCCCGCGACGGATGCGCTGGCCGCGGTCGATCTGGCCGCGGTCGAGATCGAGATCAAATACGAGGGATATGTGCGGCGTGAGGCGGAGCGAGCACAGAACCTGCGCCAGCAGGCGGACTTTGAACTCCCCGAGGAGCTTCCCTACGAAGGACTGCTGAGCCTTTCCTTCGAGGCGAGGGAAAAACTGGGGCGGGTGCGTCCCTCCTCGCTGGCGCAGGCCGGCCGGATACCCGGCGTTTCCCCAGCGGATCTACAGAGCTTGATCCTAGAGGTCCGGCGGTGGCGCCGGAACGGACCGATGGAGGCAGCGGCCAAGAGTTGAGCCGGCCTGTTTCACGTGAAACAGGCTCAGGCACTCACTCCGCCTTCCGGAGCCGGACAGACGAGCGTCCCGAAAGGTGTTTCACGTGAAACACCCTCGGTCAGCCTGGGCCCTCCATCAGGCCGGGCCCTCTAACGTAAGCTAGTAATCGCTCCGCCACGCTCGAGTTTCGGTGGGTAATCACATGCCGGCAAGAGGTCTGGACCATGTCCTTGCGTTTTGCTCCTCGTTGGACCACCGTTTATTTTAGACCTCACCTCGAAGGTTCATCGCAACGGTTTTCTTTCGCATGTCTCGCGTCATTGCCATCGCTAACCAAAAAGGCGGTGTGGGTAAGACCACGACCGCGATCAACTTGGGCGCCGCTATTGCGGTGGCTGAGGCTCGCACATTGGTCGTCGATCTGGATCCGCAGGGGAATGCCTCGAGCGGACTCGGGCTTTCGCGGGGCGAGGACGAGCGATTGACAATCTACGACGTACTCTTGAGCGGGGCGGATGCCAAGACGGCTGTCCGTACGTCCATTCAGTTCCCCCTTCTTGACGTCCTGGCGAGTACGCGGGATTTGGTGGGTGCGGAGATCGAACTCGTCGGCGCGTTGAGCCGGGAGACGATTCTTCGCCGATCATTGGAGTCGATCCGGTCCGACTACGACTTCATCCTCCTGGACTGCCCGCCTTCACTGGGACTTCTGACCCTGAACGCCCTTACGGCTTCCGACTCGTTATTGATTCCGATCCAATGTGAGTTCTATGCCCTGGAGGGTCTCAGTCAGCTGCTCAACACTGTACGACTGGTCCAACGGTCGCTCAATCCGCGCCTTGAAATCGAGGGCGTGCTGCTTACGATGTTCGACGGGCGCCTCAACCTAGCGAGACAGGTGGCCGCCGAGGCCAAGGAGTACTTCGGCGACCGCGTGTACAAGACAGCGATTCCGCGAAATGTTCGGTTGGCCGAGGCCCCCTCCTTCGGACAGCCGATCCTTCGGTACGACGTTCTGTCCAAGGGAGCCCAGAGCTATCTTGCACTCGCCAAGGAGCTCATGGCGGGGCAGGGACCGACGGAGGCCTGATGGTGGCGCTCCGTCCCTTCAATTGGAGGATATAGACGAGTGAATTCCCCACCGAAGAAGGCTCGTCTCGGCAAGGGGCTCGGCGCTTTGCTCGGTGAGTATATGGACGATACTCCGCGAGGGGAGGTGCAGCTCATCGACGTAAGATCGATCGCGCCGAATCCGCAACAACCCCGAAAAGCCTTCTCGGACGAAGAATTGGCGGAGCTGGCCCAATCCATTGAGGAGAATGGTCTCCTTCAGCCGCTCTTGCTTCGCCCCGCTCCGAAGGCCCCGGGGAAATACGAGTTGGTGGCTGGTGAGCGTCGCTTGCGGGCCGTCCGGAAGCTTGGTTGGAATGCGGTCCCGGCGGTCATACGGGAGGTCGACGATGACACGCTCCTTGTCCTCGCGCTCGTCGAAAACCTTCAACGCGAGGCCTTGAACCCCTTGGAAGAGGCGGAGGGGTACCAGATTCTCATGGACAAGCACGGCCTCAGTCACGCGGGGATCGGGCGCTCCGTCGGGAAGAGCCGCTCCACGGTGGCGAATATGGTCCGCCTACTACAGTTGCCGGCATCGGTCCGGAAGTTTGTCGAGGCGGGATCCCTCACGAGTGGACATGCGAGGGCGCTGCTTGCACTCAGCGATCAGAAGGAGATGGAGGAGCTCGCCCGGAAGGCCATTGAGCAGCGTTGGTCTGTCCGTGAGATGGAAAGTCATGCCGGGGTAAATTCGGTCAGGAAAACGAAGAGATCGAAGAGCCACGCGTCCAGGCCTCGGGATCCCGTCACTCAGGCTCTCGAGGAAGATCTACGGGCAGCACTTGCGACCAAGGCTAGTGTCCGCCTTCGCAGAGGCGGCTCCGGTGTGATCGAGGTACCGTTCCGTGACCATGAGGATTTCGAACGAGTCTTCCTCCTGATCACGGGCCGAGAGGTGTCGGAGGTCGTGTCGTGACGGACCCGGTCCTGCGAATCATTCTCGTGCCAGCCACGAGCCAAAGCCGGACCTATGAGGTGTCGTACAAGCGCCTGCGTGTGCTCCGTGGCATCAGCCTGGTTCTCGGTACGGCGGCGGTGTTTATGATCGCGACCTGGGCGTACATGGCCTCACGTGTTTCCCACATGGTCGAGCTCGAGGCGGAAGTCGCCTTAATGCGCGCGGAGCAAGAGCGGATTCCGGGACTGCGTCGCCGGCTCAGTACCGTGGAACGCCAGTACGCGGACATTCGAGGTCTTTTTGCCCCCGATGCCTCGGGGGCGGCCTCCGAGCTGTGGCTCCCGCCTCCGGGCTCCTTCAGCCGCTCGTCGGGTGGTGATGAGGGGCGCGACGGCCGACCCGATAGCTGGCCGCTCGTCGAGCGTGGGTTCGTGACGCAAGGCCGGTTCGACGATGCTGAACAAGTGCATCCGGGCCTGGACATCGCAATACCCACCGGCTCATATATTCGGGCCTCGGGCGCGGGCCGAGTCATGGAGGTTGGAGAGGATGATCCCACGTTCGGCAAGTACGTGCGGATAGATCATAAAAATGGATACGAGACCTTATACGGCCACGCGTCCGCCACGTCGGTGGAGCTCGGCGAGGAAGTACGGAAAAACGAGGTGATCGCGCTGAGTGGGTCGACCGGTGAATCAACGGCGCCTCACTTACACTTCGAGATTTGGTTCGAGGGAGAGACGGTCGATCCCTTCGAGTTGGTAAGGGAACCATAAATCACAAAGGATTAGAACGATATGGCCAAGAACCCCCCCCCCACTACCACCCCTCCTGAGGCCGTGATTTCGATCATTGGGGCCGGCATGACCTTGGTGGGTGACACCGACACAGACGGTTCGCTACGTATCGAGGGTACGATCCGTGGCAGTGTTCGGGCCGGAAAGTCTGTGGTGCTCGGCAAGGACGGTTTGGTGGACGGGAGCGTCTTCACCCAGGACGCGGTGATCGCCGGTCGGGTTTCGGGTGGAATTCATGCCGAATCCCGCCTCGAACTCCAAGCGACCAGCGAGGTGGCGGGCGAAATCGTGGCTCCCCGGATGCAGGTCGAGGAAGGCGCCAAGGTCCAAGGACAAGTGGCCGTTGGCGAGTCGGCCGTGAAAGCCGCTTCCAAGTCCGCGAAGATGCAGGAGGTCGGTAGCGGACGAAAAGCTGAGTCGCAGACGAAACAGGAGGCCGGTGGCGGAGGAAGAGCTGAGTCGCAGACGAAACCGAAGGTCGATGGCGGAAGAGACGGCGAGCGCAGGACGGAGTCGAAGGAGCTCGGTCACGGAGGAAGGGTTCAGCGGGAAGCGGAACCGAAGCGAGTCGGTGGGGGAGGAAAAGCTGATCGGCAGACGCAACCGGAGCCCGGTAGGGGAGGAAAAGCTGTGGGGCAGACGGAACCTGAGGGGTCCAAGGTGAGGCGGCGGACGGAGTCGGAGAAGTTGGAAAAGGGGCCGCAGCGACCTCCAAGAGATTGAAGGGGGACGGCCCCGATAGGTTGGATTGGCGATGGGCCACCCCGAGGTTGGGGCGTAACAGCCTTCTAATTATCCACATAGGTGGACAATTGCCACAACTCATGGTGTGACAATGAGTTACACGTTGTTTGGATGGGTCGATACAGTCGCTCGCCGTCGTCTTATGGGCACTTTTCCACATTTGCGCCCGACGACAGGGTGAACACCGAGTCGCTAGTCCAATATCTGGACGAGTATCTCTCAATCGAGGGATTCCCTGACTATTCGCCAGCCCAGAACGGCCTGCAGGTGGAGGGACCCACCGAGGTAAGACGCGTAGCGGTGGCCGTGGACGGCAGTGAGGCAGTGATTCGGGAGGCTGTGTCGCGGGGGGTGGATATCCTGATCGTCCATCACGGCCTCTTTTGGAATGGCCAGGCCAAGATCGTAGGTCCGCGATTTCGAAAGATCCGAGCCCTGATCGAGGGCAAGGTCGCGCTCTACTCGGCGCACCTGCCTCTGGATGCGCATTCCGAGGTGGGCAACTGTGCGGTTCTGTGCAGGGCGCTCGGGTGGAGCCCGAAGGAGCGGTTCGGAGGCCATCAAGAGCATGACATCGGATGGTGGTGTGAGGTCGACTACAACAGAGACACACTTGTGGACCACGTCGGAGAGGTGGTGGGTGGTCCGGTGCGGCTCATCCCGGGCGGACCGGAGCACGTCTATCGGGTGGGGCTGGTCACCGGCGCCGCCGCGAATCTCATCCCCGAGGCGTCCCGGCAAGGCCTGGATGCGCTGATCACCGGGGAGGGACCCCACCACTCGTACCACGACGCCATGGAGTATGGTGTAAACGTAATGTACGCGGGACACTACGCTACGGAGACGTGGGGCGTGAGGGCGCTGGGAATTCACCTGGAGGAGCGATTCGACCTCTCGCAGGAATTCATCGACATGCCCACCGGCCTTTAGAGGACCCGTGCCACCCCCGAAAGGTTGTCCTGGGGACTGCTCATGGGTACGATCTCCTTTCCCCTTCGTTCCACATTTGTTGGAGGCAACCGCATGCTGCATAGGGTCCTGACGGGTCCGGGCCTCGCGTTCGCCGCCGTCAGCCTCCTCTCGGCGCAGGACGTTCCGACGCCGGAATCCCATTTCGGCTACGAGATCGGTTCCGAGCAAAGCCTGGCCAATTGGACGGAGCTCACTGCGTATTACGAGGTGCTCGCAAAGACGAGCGAGCGAGTGAAAGTCGATACTCTCGGCCTCACGACGATGGGCCAGCCTTTCGTGATGGTGACCGTCACGAGCGAGGAAAACCAAAACCATCTATCCGAGCTCCACGACATCCAAATGCGGCTCGCGGATCCTCGCCGGGTGTCCGGCGACGAGGAGCTTCAGGATCTCATTGCGGCCGGGCGCACCGTCGTGCTTATCACGCACGGTATCCACTCGACGGAGGTTGGCGGGGCGCAGACCGCCGCGCGGTTGCTGTATCGGTTGGCATCTTCGAACGAGGAGCGAGTCCGCGAAATTCTGGACAACGTCATCCTGCTGGACATTCCCTCCCTGAATCCGGATGGGACGGAATGGGTGGCGGACTGGTACAACGAGTGGCTCGGCACGGAGTACGAGGCTTCGGCCCTGCCGTGGCTCTACCACTACTATGTCGGCCACGACAACAACCGAGACTGGTACGCGTTCACGCAGAAGGAGACGCAGCACACGGTGCTCGGGGCCCATAACGCTTGGCACCCGCAGATCGTACATGACATCCACCAGATGGGTGGCACGGGTGCTCGGATTTTCTTTCCGCCTTATATCGATCCGATCGAGCACAATGTGGATCCGGCGCTCATCTCGGCTGTGAACATGTTGGGTACGGCGATGGCCGCCGAGCTCGGGGCTCAGGGAAAGCCCGGCGTCGTGACCCACGCCATCTACGACGGTTTCACCCCGGCCCGTGCCTACCAGCACTATCACGGCGGCGCCCGCATTCTCTCCGAGACTGCCTCGGCGGACATCGCAACCTCTGTGAACAGCTCTGCTTCGAGGATCGGGGGCGGACGAGGTTACGACGCCGGGACCTCTTCCGTGAACTACCCGAATCCGTGGACCGGCGGGGCGTGGGGTCTTCCGGACATCGTGGACTATATGGACGCGGGGGCGATGGCGCTGCTGAGTAACGCGGCCAAGAACCGAACATACTGGCTGGAGAACTTCTACCGGATCAACGAGCGTGCGGTGAACGGTTGGGACGCGTGGCCCAGTGCGTGGGTCATTCCCGCCGACCAGGACAACGAGACGGGCCTGACCTACGTGCTGCGGATTTTGCGAATGGGCGACGTAGAGGTGTATCGCGCCTCGGGGACGTTCGAGGCCGATGGCGAGTCGTTCCCGCCCGGCACGTATGTGGTTCCGATGAACCAGCCCTACGCGTCGTTCGCCCAGACGCTCCTCGAGGTGCAACGGTATCCGGATCTGCGCGAATACCCCGGCGGTCCGCCGCGCCGGCCGTACGATGTGACGGCCCACACGTTGCCATTGCTCATGAACGTGGCGGCCGTTGCGGTAGAGGATCTGGATCCGGGCTTGGCAGCTGTGATCGAGCCCATGCCGATCGAGACGCCGGAGTTCGTTTTTCAGTTGCCCGAAGCCCTCCAGGGTGAGGCCGCACCGCGGATCGCTCTTTACAAGTCTTGGCGAGAGCCTATGGAGGCTGGCTGGACACGCTGGGTCTTCGACCAGTACGAGCTCGTATACGACACGCTCAAGGACTCACGCATTCGGGCAGGAGATCTCCGTCGGGATTACGACGTGATTCTCTTTCAGGGGCAAACCCCGAGGTCCATCACCGCGGGGTTTCAGAGTGGAACGGTCCCGGAGGCCTATGTGGGAGGCTTGGGTACCGAGGGCGAGCAGGCTCTTGACCGCTTCGTGCGCGAGGGAGGGCGTATCGTGGCGATCGAGGCTGCGACCGACTACGTGGCAGACATCTTCGACCTCGGTCTTTCGAACGCGGTGGAGCGGCTCGCCGCGTCGGATTTCTTCATACCCGGCTCGATCCTCGAGATGCGTCCCGAGCCTGGCCACGCCGTCAATGCGGGGCTCCCCGAGTCGGTGTCAGCCTGGTTCTCGAGAGCTAGCAGGGCGTTCGATGTCTCCGATCCTTCGGTGCGTGTCACCGCCCGATTCAGTGACGGGAACCCTTTGCGGTCCGGCTGGCTGCTCGGCCCCGAGCATGTGGCCGGGAAACCCGCGGTTGTCGAGGCGTCCGTCGGTGAGGGCTCGGTGGTGTTGTTCGGTTTCCAGCCCAATTACCGGGCGCAGACCGTGGCCACGTGGCCGATGTTGTTCAACGCGCTGACCCCCGGTCCGTCCGGGCCACCCCGCCTCGACAGGGAGGATGATGGATGAAGTGCCCGAGCTGCGGCACAGACGTAGAGGGTGGACGGTTCTGCGCGAACTGTGGTGCAGCGTTGGAGAAACCGAAGTGCCCGAGCTGTGGGCACGAACCACCAGCCGGAGCCCGATTTTGTAATCAATGCGGAACCGCGATGGGCGCTTCGCCGACCACTACCCACGCTTCAGGAAATCAGGTGGCGTGGTGGATGGCCGGTGCTCTGTTGCTAGGACTGATCTTGGTGATCGCGTACCCGGTATATGGCCCCGGGCGCCCCGATGCCACTGCACCGGTGGTCGCCGGGCCGGCGGCAGGCCCAGTCCCAGTGGGCGCCCCCCCCGACCTATCCTCGATGACGCCGCGTGAGGCGGCCGATCGCCTTTTTAATCGAGTGATGACCGCAGTATCAGTCGATGACTCCACGGAGGCGAGCACGTTTCTACCCATGGCGATCGCTGCCTTTGCACTGGCCGAACCTCTGGACACCGATGGCAAATTCCACGTGGTGCTACTCAAGTTGACCGGCCAATTCAACGCGGAGGCCCTTGAGGGCGCGGAGGAGATCCTCTCGGAGCAACCGAACCACCTTCTCGGGTTGGCCATGGCTGGGGACGCGTCACTGGCCCTCGGCGACAGCGCCAGTGCTCGCCGGTATTACGGGCGTTGGTTGGATGCGTATGAGACCGAGACCGCCAAGGATCTCCTCGAGTACCAGGACCACGCGCCGATGTTTCCGGAAATGCAGGTCACGGCCGAGGCGCTGGGCGGGAACGACTGAACGACGTGGGCGATCAGGCTCCGTCACGGACGGAGCCACCCCGCGTTTTCCTCACGGGCGGCTCCAGAACCGGGCGGTGGTTGCTTCACCGCCACGACAATGAGGCAACTGAATCGTGACCGAAGACAGCGAAGGGAAAGAACCCCAGCAAGTCGTCCCACCTCCCCCAATTTCGAAGGAGACGGAAGACGAGCGGTTCCTCCAATCCACCGTCGCCGAGTTACAGGAGAGAGGGCTCTTTCGGGGGGGCAAGGAGTCTTGGCGCGTCTTTCGAATCATGGGTGAGTTTGTCGAGGGGTTCGACGAGCTTGGAGAGATCGGCCCGTGCGTCTCGGTCTTCGGCTCGGCGCGCCTCACTCAGGCCGACCCCGTATACGACCGCTGCGTCGAAACGGTGCGCCTCCTGGGGGAGGCCGGCTACGGTATTATCACCGGGGGCGGCCCCGGGATCATGGAAGCGGCGAATCGTGGGGCCCAGGAGGCCGGCCGACCGTCGGTCGGGTGCAACATCGAGTTGCCATTCGAGCAGCAGGTGAACGAGTTCATCGATATCAGCATCGACTTCCGGTACTTCTTCGTACGCAAGACGATGTTCGTGAAATATGCGCAGGCCTTCGTCATCTTTCCCGGGGGATTCGGCACACTCGACGAGCTTTTCGAAGCGTTGACTCTGATTCAGACCAGGAAAGTCAGGAATTTTCCGGTGGTCATGTTCGATACGACGTATTGGGCGGGGCTGATGGATTGGATTCGAGACAAGCTGCTTGAGGAGGGTAAGATCTCGAAGAAGGATCTCGACCGGATTTACCTCACGGACTCACCTGAGGAAGTGGTCGCCCGCGTTAGATCTTTTCAGCCTTAGGGCCTTCCACTAGTGGGGTTGAACCGGCCCGCGATCGGCGCTTTCTTTTAGGGTACCGCCAGGACGGCCTAGGGGGCCCCTCCTCCGATCATCCCAAGCCAGGTAGCACGTGCAGAAGACGCTCATGGAATCGTCCGGGGGTTATGCCCCCAACGGTAAAGACACCGGTTTGGTCAAGCCCAAAGGGAGCTCGAGCATTCGAGCCCACGAGGGCCTGGACACGGTGCCCATGCGCGCCCGAAAACCGGAATGGCTGAAGGTCCGATCGCCTGGGGGGTCGGAGTATCTTCGGCTCAAGGGCCTCATGAGAAGCCAGGCGCTGCACACGGTGTGTGAAGAGGCGGGATGTCCCAATATCGGAGAGTGTTGGGAGGCCGGCACAGCCACCTTCATGATCCTCGGAGACGTTTGTACGCGGGCCTGCAAGTATTGCGCGGTAGCCCATGGGCTACCGACCGAACTAGACCTCGAGGAGCCCACGCGTGTCGCTGACACGGTACGTGCCATGGAGCTGGAACACGTGGTGATCACGAGCGTGAATCGGGATGAACTCTCTGATGGCGGCGCCAGCATCTATGCGGAGACGATCAGCCGCATCCACGATGTCGTCCCGGGTTGCTCGGTCGAGGTACTCATTCCGGACTTCAAGGGGGACGAAGCCGCGCTCCGGGTCGTCATGGAAACCAAGCCTGCGATTTTAGGACACAATCTGGAAACGGTCGAGAGAATTCACCCGGATGTGCGCCCTGGCGGCCGTTATTGGCGCTCCATCTCTTTTCTCGGAGCGGCCAAGAGGATCGACGCATCCATTCTGACGAAAACGGGGCTCATTCTCGGGATGGGTGAGGAGGCCGACGAGGTCCATCAGGCGATGCGAGATCTTCGCGAGGCCGCGGTCGACATCCTCACGTTGGGCCAATACCTGAGGCCGTCGATGCAGCATATTCCGGTCGCGCGCTGGGTGACTCCAGCGGAGTTCGCCGAGTGGAAACGTATCGGTGAGGAACACTTCGGATTCAAGCACGTAGAGGCGGGTCCCCTCGTGCGTTCCAGCTATCACGCCAAGGAACAGGCCAGGGAAGTGGAGGCCGGCGCGCCCGGTAGGATTCAGCGGGTGCTGGAGGCCGACATTCCAGCGCCCGCGGAAGTCTGGGCGGGGCTGAACCTCGTTCAGCTGGGAATCGGACGTCCGGATCGGTCAGACTCGGGGACGATCATCGGTTGGGAGGAAGGAGCACGTGATGGCCGAAACTGAGACCGGAGCGGTCAGTGTTGTGAAGGCGGTGCGTGGAGCGCGTCGTAACCTTAGATTGCCTCCGCCGGATGAGCCCCGATCAGGGCTAGTTACTCCCCCTCAGGGCAGGACGCGATAAGTGGCCGATACCGTATCACGAATCCTGAACTTCGAAAAAGAGGAGCGGCCGCTCGCTCTCCTGTCGGCTGCCTACTTCTTCTGCATCCTGTGCGGCTACTTCTTCCTCCGTCCGGTACGAGAGGCGATGGGGGTCGCCAGGGGGATGGACGAGCTCCGTTGGCTCTTCGTCGGGACAGCAGTGGTGTCCCTCGTGCTCGTCCTCGCCTTCGGTGGGGTAGTGGCGAGAACGAACCGCCGCCGGTTCATCCCGATCGGCTACCTGTTCGTGATCGTGTGCTTGATCGTGTTTTCAGGGATGCTGATCGCTGACGGAGCCGCCGGGGGGGGACTCATCGGGACGGATACCGAGACACCCGTGGCGCGGTATGTGGGTTATACCTTCTTCGTCTGGCTCAGCACGGTCAATCTGTTCGTGACCAGCGTCTTCTGGGCGTTCATGGTGGACATCTTCGACGTGGGCCAGGGCAAGAGGATGTTCGCCTTCATCGGCATTGGGGGCACGCTCGGGGCGCTGGTCGGCGGCTGGGCGACTAATGTGATCAGTGGGATGACCAACTCGGTCTACCTCCCCGCTGGGCTCATGCTGACGGGGGCCGCCTTTTTCGGGATGGCCATCGCACTGATGCTCACGCTGGACCGCCTGGCGCTTCGCTCCGAGCACTCGCGGCTCACGGCCGACAGGGCCGCCATCCAAGGCCACCAGGGGGCGGGCGATAGGGAAGCCGCGAGTCAGGCGAAGATCGGCGGGACCTTCTGGGATGGTGCCCAGGCCGTTGCGCGCTCGCCGTACCTGCTGGGCATCGGTGCCTACATCGTGCTGATGGCGATCTCGAATACGCTGATCTACTTCACGCAAGCCAACATCGTCCTCGACGACAGGGACACGTTAAGCGGACTCATAGCGGGCTTCGCCCAATTCGACGCCTTCGCCCAGGCCGCCACGCTCTTCGTCCAGATTTTTGTGACGACCCACGTGATCAAGCGTATCGGTGTGGGCTGGACGCTCGTCATCTTGCCCCTTGTGACCATGGCCGGCTTCGCCGTGCTCTCGGCCTGGACCGCCTTTGGTGTCATGGTGGTCTTCCAGGCGGTGCATCGTGCTACCCGGTACGCCATTTCAAGACCTGCCCGGGAGACCTTGTGGAGCGTCGTCTCACCGTCGGAGAAGTACAAGGCGAAGCCGTTCGTGGATGTGTTCCTTTATCGCGGCGGTGATGTGGCTGGGACGGGAGTGGATGCCACGTTCGCTGCCATGGGGCTGACGTTGGCATGGGTAGCAGCTGCAACCGTGCCAGTGGCGGGCGTCTGGGCCGTGCTCTGTCTGGCCCTGGGACGGGCGCAACAAACGAGGGACCAGCCCACGCCGGTATTGGAGCCCGAACGGGAGCCCGCGAGGGTAGGATAACGTAGGGCTCCTCTTAGAACCCTCCCCCTCCACCGCCCCCGAAGCCACCCCCGCTGAAGCCCCCGCCGCCGCCGAAGCCCGAGCCTCCGCTACTTCGTGGTTGCGAGGTCATCGCGCTGCCGACGCGGTGGGACATGCTGCCGAGGCCCGACACGAACAGCGTGGGACGGAAGTGATGGCCCGAAGGACCGGAATACCAATCCGGAGGTTCCTTGTACAAGTCGTCAAAAGCTCGGGCCCACTTCTTCTCTACCTGGAGGGCCATAGCGTGGGGAAGGTACCGCTCGAACATCTCGGGCAAATCGATCATCCGTCGGAAATGGTCGGCCTCGACCCGGTCGAGAAACTCCTGGAAACCCAGGACGTGCTCCAACTGGCGGGCACCCTTTATTGTCCGAGCCGGCATGAACAGGCCGAAGCCGGCGACCGGAAGGGCCGTCAGAACGGCTGCCATGATTCCTACAGTCGGCGGAAAGTAGAAGAGGTCGAAGCTCGCACCCAGATACCTCAATCCCCACCCCAACCATACCATGGTCGCGAAACCGATCATGAGGTAGGACTTCCACACCTCGTCTGGGCGACGGTAGTAGTAGCCGAGTATCAAGAGCCGGTTGAATATGCCGTCCTTGATGGCCGCGATATGCTTGTAGAACTCGTGCTCCAGATCGTATTGGTTCACGACGTTGCCCGGCGCTCCCTCGAACATCCCGCTCAAGAGCTTCCGCTCATGTGGCGTCAGTTCCGACCACTCTTCGGACTCCTTGAGCAGCTCGAAGGAGTAGGTGTTCCCCTTCAGCCAACCGACCACCCCGGTATGCTCTCGCTCCTCGATTTTCAGGTACCCCCTGACGGCCAGGTCCACGATGGAGGCGGTGATGTCACACATGTCGGGGTCGTTGTCGATCAGCGTACCGATCTCCGCCGGCGTCATTCCGTCGGGTGGCTTGTATTGGGGTGTGATGGCTAAGCGCGCGGGATCCCGGCCCCGAGCGTTCCAGAGCCGATACATCCCGACCAGGGTGAAGATGGGCAGGAGGAAGATCCAATTGGCGCCAAAGAAGCGCACCGTGGTGACGTACGACGTTGGGCGGGCGACGACACCGGGAGCCCACGCCATCGAAATGGTCATACCCTCCCGCGCTCTGAGGGACTCCCTCGTCGCAAAATAGAATCCTGATTCTATTTCAGTAGCGGTGGCGCTAGCGCTGGTCGAACCGAGGGAGCCCGTGTAGACACGAGCCGCCAGGCCAGTGACCTCGGGAGGCACCAGGATGCGTGCGGTCGCGGCGTGAATGGGGATCTCCCACTCATCGCCGGTGACGTTCCAATAGAGCTCGTCATGGCCAACCTCGAAATCACTGTCCTCCGCATCGATAAAGCGGAGAGCATTCTCGACCGAATACTCGATATGAACGGTTCGAACCTCGTCGTTAGCGCCGGGTACCCAGATCTTGATCCTCTTGTACTGTCCCTTCCGGCTCTCTTCATACTCGAAGGGTTGGCCGCCCTCGTCCAAGACGGAGCTCACCCTGAGATCCAGGTTGTAGTTGAATCCCTGGGGAGTCTCATAACGAACCGGAATATCGCGATACACCCCGTTCCAGGAGCCCGTGAAACGGAATCGAATGACCTCGCCGACGTGAATCCGGCCGCTTGGCAGGACATGGATCTCAGCGTCGAACTGTTCGATCTCGAGCGCTTTGGCTTGGCCCGCGACCGGTGAGGCCACAAAAGGACTACCGAAGAGGAATAACGTGGATACCAGACCAAGAGCGCTGAGGCAACGTCCTGTCATCGTCCGGAGACCTCCCGCGAGGAATGGCTTCAGCCAGCCGTACCGTCGCTGAAGCTCACGTTGGGTACGGCCCTTTCGCCCTCTGGTACTTCAAAGAACTCCCGCTCACGAAAGTTGAAGCTGTTGGCAATGATGTTGGACGGTACCTGACTAATCCTGGTGTTGAAGTCTCGCACGACCGCATTGTAGTACCGCCGCGCGTTCTGGATCGAGTCCTCCAAGTCGCTGAGCGTGCCCTGGAGATCCCGGAAGCCATCGGCCGCCTTGAGATCCGGGTACGCCTCGGCGAGCGCGAACAACGACTTGAGCGCTCCAGCCAGCATGCCTTCGGCCTGACCCCTCTGTGCCGGGGTCTGAGCTGTCATCGCGGAGGATCGTGCCGCGACGACGGCCTCGAAGGTCTTCTGCTCATGAGCCGCATATCCCTTTACGGTCTCGACCACGTTGGGGATGAGATCATGGCGACGTTTGAGTTGGACATCGATGTCGGCCCAGGCCGCATCCGCTTGCTCCCTGAGTCTTACGAGCCTGTTATAGAGGCTGATCCCAGCCATGAAGACCGCGGCAACCGCGAGTAATAGTGTCCACATGTGAACCTCCGACCCAGCCGAAAAACGCTATGGCATAGCCTACGGTTCACAATAGGCACACGCCCCTCCCGAAGTAAATGAATTTCGCGACGTCCATCGGGTCGCTGGGTCCCGCGCACAGCCGGTCATTGGGCCCTGTGCACATCGGGCCACTGGGTACTTGGATCCCCGTCCTCGGGCCCTCCCCCCAGGGTTTACCGGTGTTTGCACCCCATCTAACTTGCGGGGCCACCCGCGGGACCTAACGAAGCCCCCGGGGGGTGGGACATCTCACTTTCCGCCCGCTTCTTTGCAAACGGACCGCTTTCGAAAGAGGTAACCTGTGCCAGAAAACGACTTCGGCGTACTCATCATAGGTGGAGGACCGGGAGGCTACGTTGCAGCTATCCGTGGAGCACAGCTCGGATTGAACGTGGCCTGTGTCGAAGCTGACAAGCTTGGGGGTGTCTGTCTCAACATAGGATGTATTCCCACCAAAGCCCTTCTGAGCAGCGCAGCCCTGGCGAATGAACTCAACACCGCGGGGGCGCATGGCATCACGTTCGCCAAGGCGAACGTCGACCTCGGGCCGGCTCAGGAGCGTAGCAGGGTGATCGCGGAACAACTGGCCAATGGGGTCGGCCACCTCTTCAAGAAGAACAAGGTTACCCACATCGAGGGGCGTGGCCGTCTCTTGGGCGGGGGCGGCGTAGAGGTCGAGGCTGCCGACGGCGGCCGGAAGGCGTACGGTGCCGGGCACGTCGTTGTGGCGACTGGATCCCGGCCGAGGGACATCCCGGTCCTACCGATCGATGAGGACCGCATCTGGTCCTCCACCGGGGCCCTTTTTCAGAACGAGGCACCGGACACGCTGGCCGTCGTGGGAGCTGGTGCGGTCGGGATGGAGTTCGCAGACGTGTATAACGCGTTTGGCACTAAGGTTACGGTCATTGAAGCGTTGGATCGTATCCTGCCGCTCGAAGACGCCGACTCCTCGGCCCTGGTTGAGCGGAGCTTCAAGAAGCGCGGTATGGATTTTTACACAGGGGCTGTAGTGGAGGGCGCGGACGTCACAAAAGGGTCCGTCAAGCTCGACTTCACGGACAAGAAGGGCCAACAGCAGACCCTGAAAGTCCGGTACGTCCTGTCAGCGGTGGGACGCGTACCGAACACGAACGACCTGGGTCTCGACGCCGCCGGCGTCGAACTCGATGATCAAGGCTTCTTCGTTGTGGACGAGTACATGCGAACCAGCGCCACGGGCGTCTACGCCATCGGCGACTGCACTGGCAATCAACTGCTGGCCCACAAGGCCATGCACGAGGGGGTGGTTTGTGTCGAGGCCATCGCCGGTCAGGCCCATGGCACCGTGGACTACCAAAACGTTCCGAACTGCACGTATTGCAACCCGGAAGTCGCGTCGGTCGGACTTACAGAGGAGCAGGCCAAGGAACAGGGATTCGAGATCAAGATCGGGAAGTTTCCGTGGGTGGCCAACGGTCGCGCGCTCGCCGCCGGCCACTCGGAGGGTTTTGTAAAGGTCATTCGTGGCGCCCAGTTCTCTGAGATCCTGGGGGCTCACATCGTAGGGGCCCACGCCACCGAACTGATCGGAGAGTTCGTCGTCGGGCGCCATCTCGAATCCACAGTAGAAGAGATGGACCGCGCCATGCACCCGCATCCCACGCTTTCGGAGGCCATAGCCGAGGGTGCGTTATCGGCTCTGGGGCGGGCGATCCACATTTAGAGGGCTGGCTGGCCACAGACGCAGGTTAGGGCGTGGGGGATTACGATGGATCGAGAGCAGATCGAAGGAGGTCGGGTCATGGGGAGCACCTTGGGAGCGAAGCGCTTGGGTCGCCTGGATGTGCAGGGATTCGACACGATTGACGAGGAACTCCTGGCCGAAGTTGGGCCCTGGTTGCGTCTAGCGTTCGGACTTTGCGCGACCTTGGCGATTGTCGGCACCGCCCTTGCCTCGACCCCACTCTTGCTGACTCTCGCCGCGATTGCGTTTCTTGCTGCGGTTCTTCCGGTTCACCCCTTCGACCTGATCTATAATCACGGGATCCGTCGCTTGACAGGGACACGACCTCTGCCGAAAAGGGGCCCCCCAAGTCGATTTGCATGTGGAGTTGGCGCCCTGTGGTTGATCGTCACGGTTGGGGTCTTCAATGCAGGGTGGACAATCGCCGGCTACGTTCTTGGCTTCACGCTGGCCTCGGTGGCTATTTTGGTAAGCACGATGGACATCTGTATCCCGTCCATGCTCTTCCGGGCCATGCTCGGCGGCCCGCTGCCTCGGACGGCAAGCGAGGATGCATCGCACGATCAGGTCGCGAGGCCTCCCATAAATCGTCGAGCGAGGGATCATCTGTACCGACCTTAAGCCCAGGGCCCGAAAATCTGGCGTAGGAGCGAGCGCGAGCTACAGCTCCTTCGAACGAACCACCGTCAGCTTTCTGATCTGCATGTCTTCCATCGTGTAGGGGATGCCCCCTACCCCGATGCCCGACTCCCTCAGGCCGGCGAAGGGCATCCAGTCCACGCGGAAGGCGGGGTGATCGTTGACCATCACCGCGGAGGCGTCGAGCCGGCGGGAAGCCCGTAGCGCCGTATCGATGTCGCGTGTGAACACGGACGCCTGGAAAGCATAGGGAAGCGAGTTCGACCGGGCGATGGCGTCATCGATGTCGTCGTACGGATACACGCAGACGACCGGGCCGAAAATCTCGGATGTCGAGACTCGAGCCTCGCCGGGCGGATCGTACAGTACGGTGGGCGCGTAGCAGGTCTCGGAAAGGGCTTCGCCTCCGGCGAGCAACTCGCCACCTTGATCGGCCGCTTCCGTCACCCACTCTGTTACGCGCTCTACTTCGGCTGGACGGATGAGGGGCCCTACTTCGGTGTCGGGTAAGGTCGGATCGCCGACGTTGAGAGCCGTCGCCGCTTGGGCAAGACGCCCGGCCAGATCGCGAGCGATGTTTCGGTGGGCGAAGACGCGCTGAACCGAGACGCAGATTTGGCCGGCGTGGTAGAAGCCGCCCTTGCTGATCAGCGGGAGTCCATAGTCTAGGTCGGCGTCCTCGGCCACGAGCACGGGCGCCGCACCTCCATGCTCCAGGGCACAGCGAGTGCCGGGAGCGAGCTTGGAGCGCAACATCCAACCTACACGAGCGCTGCCGATGAAGCTGAAGAAACCCACCCTGGAATCCGTGGCTAACGATCCGGCGACGTCCAGATCGGTGGTTAGGAGGCCCTGGCACCACTCCTCAGGGAGCCCCGCTTCGCGGAGAATTCCGACGAAGCGCATCGCCGAGAGCGGTGTGGCCTCGGCCGGTTTGACGATGCAGGGACACCCGGTCGCGACCGCGGGCCCGACCTGGTGGACGATGAGGTTCAAGGGATGGTTGAAAGCGCTGAAGGCGACCACGACGCCGATGGGCTCGTGGCGAGTGAACGCCAAGCGATTAGCCGACGCCGCGTTGAGTCCCATCGGCATCTCGTCGCCATGCTGAGTGCGCAGGAATTCTACACACTCGTGTACGCCGTCAACCGCCCGATCCACCTCGACACGCGAGTCGATCAGTGGCTTTCCGCCCTCCCGGGCGGCTTCGACCGCCAGCTCCTCTCGGCGCTCTTGCATGAGGGCGGCGGCGCGCCTGAGGATCTCGATCCGGCGGGCCGCGGTGAGCCAGGCGTCCCTGTCGCGGAAGAGTCGATAGGCCGTTTCCAGCGCCTTCTCCACGACCGGCGGTCCTCCGCGCTCCACGGTAGCGATGAGGCTCCTATCCCAGGGCGCATGGACGTCCGTGAGCTCGCCGTCCGCCGAAGCGCCCGGAACCATGAGTGGGAAGTGCTCAGGCATTCTCGTATCTCCGGTTACTCGATCGCCCTCGCAAGGCAAACCATCGCTTTGTCTGACAGCGGCACATAGATGTCCGCAAGCTGAACCTATGGGAGTCCGGTCTCCTCCGCGGCTGCGCTCTCGGGCGCGGGGCCCGGTGAGGGCTGACCGTACACGGCACCCACGACACCACCGTAGATGATGTGACCGATCAACGACCCCATCGCCAAGTTCATCGCCCCCGAGAAGAACCCCATCCCCATCATGGGCATGACGGCTATCTGTGCCAGCAGCCACGGAGCCAAGGCGAAAAGGGCGCCACGAACGACTACCGGTCCGGGTAAGGACCCCGCGACCACGGCGTACGCCCCGGCAAAGATCACGCCGATCATTAAGTGAGCGATCCATCCCACGACCGCATTCCCACCCATCTGATCAGCAAGCATATCCGCAGGGTTCATCGCGGGGATACCCATCAGCGGCGCGGCATATAGTCCGACGACCGTCATGATCGCGGCTCCAATGACGCCTGCTAGCGCGGCGCGCCCGAAGTTCACGTTCATACTTCCTCCTTTGTCTGGCCCCACCGAGGGGGGGCCTGCCGGGTACCAGCGGGAGCGATTTCGTTCGTTACTGTAAGCCGAAGGCCCTGGAGTCGCGAGTGGACCGAGACGGGAGTCGAGAGTTTGATCATGGCCGGGAACATCGCAGCCTCGATGAGGCTTGCGTTCGTGACGGTCTCGTAGGCCCGCAACGTCGGACCGAGCCCGTTCCGGTCCACAAGCCGTTCCACAATCCGGGAGCAGGTCCATGACTAATTCCAAGGGGCTCCTGTTTCTGACAATCTGCCTTACGACTCCCACCATTGGGGGCTGCGGTTCCTCGGAAGAACCCGAAGGCGAGGCAGCGGAGGTGATGCCACAGGCATCCGCCGTGGCTCGAGCCGACACTACTGGAACGGCCATTTGGGCCCACCTCCAGCAGTCCGACTACCAAAACTCCTGGACCCTGTGGCCGGGGAAGGGCGAGCTGTACACTGGGGCTGAGCCGCACGGCATGCTCCTGACCACCTACCTCAATGAGGTTGCCCTGCGGGCGCTGAATTCGGGAGCGCCCATCATGCCGCCGGGAGCCATCATAGTGAAAGAGAACTACATGCCTGACCGCACCCTGGCGGCCATCACGACGATGTTCAAGGTGTGGGGTTACAACCCGGACGTGAACGACTGCTTCTTCACCAAACATCTCCCCAGTGGCGAGTTGGATCGAGCGCCCACCGGAATGGCTTTGGAAGGGCGACTGCCGGGCTGCACCAATTGCCACAGGGCTATGCAGGCCAATGACTGGGTGTTCACCAGCCAGCTAGGCGGGGCTTGAACGGCAGCGGCTAGGGTGACGGTTTAGCCGCTCTGAGCGACCAATCCCTTTTTTGAACGATACCGATGTAGTGCGTGAGGGACGGCTGATGGTGACGGCTGAAGACGAGCTGGTCGATCAGCCGCTTGGACTTCTCGCACCACGCGTTGCCCCAGCCGGCGTGCTCGCCGTGGTGGAGGACGTCGTCTTCCCACATCACCAGCCCGTCGTGTAGTTCCTCACAGCTCAGTATGTCGACGAGCCGCGTCTCTTCGAACAGGCCGACCCACCATGGGGGAGAGTGGTAGTTCCGGTATTCGGCGTCCCAACCAGCGGTCTCCTGAAAGACCGCTGGCAACGGCTCATCGGGCTCCTGAGCGAAGCACGTTCCTCCGAAGCCGAACCTGCCGCACGGCTGGAGGTGCGCTAGAAGGCGCCTCACGAGGCCGGAGTCCGCGCCGAAGGAGTGGAGTGCCTGCATACAGAAGAACGCCTGGAAGTAGTCGTCCGGAAACGGCAGCTGCTGGGTGGCATCGAGATCGAGGGGGAGAATGACGTTCCCGAGGCCCGCCGCCTCGATCTTGCGGCTGAGGTAGGTCGCTGACGTCCAGGCATCGAAGCATATCACCGAAACCCCAAAATGTTTCGCGAGAAATATAGAGGAATCTCCCTTCCCGCAGGCCAGGTCGAGAACCCTGTCTCCCCTCCGGAGGTTCAGGGACCGGGCGATCCGCGAAGCGAGATAGAGGCCGCCCGGCGCCATGTTGTCGCCGTGTCCGTAGACCTCGTCCCACGAATAACTGCTCACCTCCGGGTAGTCGTCGGGATCGAGGCGTCGAAACGACGAGCGCACTTCCTCCAGAGACCACTCCTCCGCCAGCGGTCGGGTGGACCTCCTAGGGCGTACTGAACTCGATGAGGCCATGCTACAGCACCATGAAGAGCATAAAAACCCCCACCCCGACGAACAGCACGGCGATCCCCAGCTTCACCCGATCGGGGTCCACCGTGGCTTGGACCATAGGCCCGAGCTGCCCGCCCAGGACCACACCGGGAATCGTGAACATCACGATGCTCAGCACCTGGGAGAGGACTCCGGCATCGGCCGACGTCGCGAAATGATAGAAGTGCCCCACAGAGGCCACCAGAACGGACACCACGACCACGAAGATCGACGTCGCCACTGCCACGGCAGAGGGTACCCGACACCGGGCTATGAGGTGGTATTCCTGGAGCTCGGCGAGCCCCACGGAGATGGCCCCGAGAAAAGCCCCGCCAATCGCGGCGAACAACCGTCCTTGATCCGGACGCCGGATGGTATACGCGTACTCGTTGCCCGCTCGATCCACCAGCACTGTCTCGTGCTGCTCCTCCCCACGGAGCCGGGAATCCAGCTCTTCCACCTCTTCCTGCCGGAGGGAGAGGTAGAGCTGGACCCCGATGAAGATGATCCCGGTGCCGAAGATCGTGTTGAGGACGGCGGCCGGAAATGCGTCTGACACAAGACTTCCGAAGATCGCCCCGGGAATCGAGAAGACCAGAAGTTGGCGACCGAGACGGAAGTCGATGAGGCGCCGTCTCCAATATGCGGACAGTCCCGACCCGAACCCGAAGAGCTCCGTGATCAACGCCGTTCCGATCGCGATGGAGGGCTCGAGCTCGAGCACGATGATAAACAGCGGAGAGAAGAACACCGCCCCACCGATCCCGCTAGCCATGGCCACTGTCGAGATGGCGATGGCGGTGGGGAGGAGGAACCAGTATTCGGCGCTGAATGTCATCACTTGGTCCTGAGACGGTAATCAGGTAGCGGGCCCGGAGAATAACCTCCCGGGCCCGCCAAGGCTCTCCGGCGTCTCTCCGGCGTCAGATGGTGAGCTCTTCGCTGGCGCCGGGGTCGAGCAGATGAAGTGAATTCGTGAGATCGGCATCACGGAACGCCTGCTCGATGTCCTCTCTGCCTTCCTGATAGTGTTCCCAACCCTCGAAGTGGGCGGGGAAGGCCGCCTTGAGACCGAGGGTCTGCGTGACCTTCGCACCCTCCTCACCGTTCATCGTCAGTCGCCTGCCACCCACGGCCGGGACCGTGGCGGCGCCCATGTGAAGGATGCCGGCGCCCACGTTGTAACGGTTGGCGATCTCCTGGATCTCGTCGATCCAGACGGTGTCACCGGAGATGTAGAAGCCGCCGTTCTCCTGACCCTCCCACTCCAGGAGGAAGCCCATGGTCTCGCCCACCGCGCCACGAATCTCGGGATCGGTCGTGTGCAGGGCCGGCATGCCGGTCACCTTGACCGTTTCACCGGTCGGCTTCGTGAACTCGACCGATTCCCAGGTGTCCAGGGCCTCGGTGCTCCCGCCCAGGATGGCGGCGCTGTCGGGCGTCGTCAGCACCCGACCCCACTTGGGCAGCATGGCTCTGGCCGAGTTATCGAGGTTGTCGTAATGCTGTGCGTGGCTGAGGAACACGGCGTCGATCCTCCCCACTTCCTCCACCGGGATCGGTGGCCCCATGTCCTTCTTGAGGTCATGCCCCGGACCCTCACTCTTCTCGGTCCCCTTGGGATCGAAGCCGGGGTCCGTGAGGAACCGGAACGGGCCGACCTCGATGATAAAGGTTGCGCCGCCTAGATATGTGATTTTGGTGTTCATGGGTCTCCTCCCCTGTGGGTGATTGGTGTGATGAGGTTTTGTGGTCAGACCGCCTCGAGCCTCTTGCGTTTGATCCTGAGTTAACAAGGAGCGTGCCAGCGGCGCACGGCCGTCCACTTGGGCCCGTATCTCGTTGCGGGACACAGGAATGGGGGTGCACCGGGCGGTCAGTCGGCCTGGGGCGCTCAGGGCCGGCGGCGTGAGATATCGCGAGGGAGCTTGACATATCGCGCCGAGATCGCGCATGCTCATCGCTCGCGATCGCCCCTTGCCCGGATCCGTTCGCCCGGCACCCACGCGGATCCGGAAGGCCTGTCTCGCCCGGGGGCTCCGCGTGGGAGAAAGCCATGACGAAGAGCGATCCCGTAGGTCCGCCCGCCTCCGGCGGCTCGGCTTTACGCTCCACGTTCCGGGACTTCGTCATCGAGGGGGTGGTCGCTATCGACGAGAGCCAGAAGATCGTGGCTTTCGGGTGTGGGGCGGAGCGTTGAGCGACCTGACCGAGCGACGTCGAGCGGAGGAAGCCCTCGAAGAGCTGAGGCGGGATCGGGAGCTGATTCTGAGCTCGGCTGGTGAGGGCATCTACGGCTTGGACCGGCAGGGACTCACCACGTTTGTCAACCCCGCAGCTGCTGAGATGTTGGGATGGGATCCGGACGAGCTCCTCGGGAAATCGCAACACGCCGTGATCCATCATAGCCATCCCGACGGAAGCGCCTACGCACGCGAGCACTGCCCCATCTATGCAGCTTTCAGCGACGGGGCGGTACACCGGGTGGACGACGAGGTGTTCTGGCGGAAAGACGGCACAAGCTTCCCGGTCGAGTACGTGAGTACCCCGATCTGCCACCCGGAGGACGGCCTCATGGGAGCCGTAGTGACCTTCCGCGACATCACGGACAGAAAGGCTGCCGAGGCAGCGCTACAAAAGGCGATGACGGAGCTCGAGGCGCTGAGGGACCGTCTGGTCGAGGAGAACGCTTACCTCCAGGAGGAGGTCAAGCTCAATCACCGCTTCGAGGAAATCATCGGGGCCAGCCCCCAACTCCGTCAGGTGCTGCACAAGATCGAGCAGGTTGCCCCAACTCCCACCACGGTTCTGATATTGGGCGAAACGGGAACGGGAAAGGAGCTTTTCGCCCGGGCTATTCACCATTTGAGCGAGCGGCAGGATCGGCCCCTGGTTAAGGTGAACTGCGCGGCGCTCCCCGCCGGCATCGTGGAGAGCGAGCTGTTCGGGCACGAGAAGGGCGCCTTCACGGGTGCCTCGGACAAACGAACCGGACGGTTCGCGCTTGCGGACGGTGGGACCATCTTCCTGGACGAGGTCGGTGACCTGCCTATGGACGTCCAGGCGAAGCTGCTTCGAGTGCTCCAGGAGGGGGAGTTCGAGCCGGTGGGTGGCGACAAGACGATGAAGGTGGACGTCCGGGTCATCGCGGCCACGAACCATGACCTCCAGGAGGCCACCCGGGCGGGCGACTTCCGCACCGACCTGTACTACCGCCTCGCGGTGTTTCCCATCTCTGTGCCTCCGCTTAGAGAGCGGAGGGAGGACATCCCGGAGCTGGTCAAGCTCTTCGTGAGCCGCTTCGGCAAGTCTATCGGAAAGGACGTGACAGCCATACCTCATGATGTAATGGTCGCGCTCCATGACCACGCTTGGCCGGGGAACATACGAGAGCTGCAGAACGTGGTAGAGCGACTGGTGATCCTGACGCAGGACGCCACGCTCCGCTTGGACGATACTTTCGACGGGGCCAGGCCCGGGCCCATCGACGACGGTCTCCCGGCCAATGACGCACTCGAGGATGTCGAGCGGGCGCACATCCTCGGTGTTCTCGGAAAGGTCGGCTGGCGGGTGGCGGGAGAGGACAGCGCCGCCAGCAGGCTCAAGATGAATCCGAGTACACTGCGGTCTCGCATGGCGAAGCTCGGGATCGAGCGACCTAACCCTGGAGGCTGAGAGCGGCCTTCGCCGACGCGATATTTCGCGTACCCGTGAGATGTCGTAACCCAGCCGCGGACCGTCTTCCCACCTCTGCGGGACTTCCATTACGGCAATTCCCTACTGGACAAGGACTTGGAGCGCTCGCTCATAAGCGGTTCCAATAGCGGCACGGGCTGTGCCTTTGTCCGGCACGTGACTTTGGGCGGCGGCAGTGGGCCTCCGCCCCATCGCTCGAACGGTTCCACTGAAAGGATGATCCCATGCTCACTTTGAATCGACTCAGCCTGCTCGCCGGGCTCACAGCTCTCTTCCTCGCCGCCCCTCCCGCTTCGCCCGCTGCGCAGACCTCGGGGAGTGCGACCAATCCCCTCGTGACATATGGCACGGAGACCATCGAGGGCCTGGACATCTTCTATCGCGAGGCCGGCCGGCCCGGCGCCCCGCAGATCGTGCTGTTGCATGGCTTCCCGACCAACTCGCACATGTTTCGGAACGTGATTCCGCTGCTGGCCGAGGATTTTCACGTGATAGCCCCTGACTACCCGGGCTATGGACTGAGCTCGATGCCTGGCGTCGAGGAGTTCGAGTACAGCTTTGCGAACCTCGCTTCCATTGTCGATGAGCTGCTCGTGAGGCGCGGCTTCGATCGTTACGCGCTCTACTTGATGGACTACGGCGCGCCGGTCGGCTACCGTATCGCCGAATCCCATCCTGAGCGGGTGACTGCCTTGATCGTCCAGAACGGCAACGCCTACGACGAGGGCCTGCGTGAGTTCTGGGACCCGATCAAGCAGTACTGGGAGAGCGGCTCTAGGGAGGACGGGGACGCGCTCCGCGGCCTCCTCACTCTGGGTGCGACCAAATGGCAGTACCAAACCGGTACGCGAAACCCCGAGAACATCAGTCCGGACAACTGGCTTGTGGTGCAGCCGCTTTTGGACCGCCCGGGGAACCAGGAGATTCAGTTGGCGCTGTTCTACGACTATCGGACAAACGTGCCACTGTACCCACGCTGGCAGCAGTACTTCCGTACCCATCTGCCACCCACGCTGATCGTCTGGGGAGAGAACGATCCCATCTTCCCTGCCGAGGGAGCTCACCCGTACCTGCGAGACCTGCCGGATGCGGAACTCCATCTGCTGAACACGGGCCACTTCGCCCTCGAGGAAGACGGTCTACGCGTCGTAGGCCTGATTCGGGACTTCATGTCCATGAGGGTCACCGCCCGCGTCGGCGAGCAGTAGCCGGAGAGCAGTATCCGGAGAGCAGTATCCGGCCAGCGAAATAGTCCGTACTTCCGGGGATGGGTGGGCTCATGGGCCCTCCCGTCTCCGGATGCCGGCACCACGAGAGCACCGAAAAACCGGAGAGGACCAATGGCGAACAAACTGATCCCCCCCTTCACTGAAGAGACGGCCCGCGCCAAGGTGAAAGCCGCACAAGATGCTTGGAATAGCCGAGATCCTGAGCGTGTTGCTCTGGCCTACACGGAGGACTCCCAGTGGCGAAATCGAGACGAGTTCTTCACCGGCCGGGAAGCGATCAAGGAGTTTCTCACGCGTAAGTGGGCGTCCGAGCTGGACTATCGCCTGATGAAGGAGCTCTGGGCCTACACCGACAACCGAATCTCGGTGCGGTTCGAGTACGAGTGGCGGGACGAGCGCCAGCAGTGGTACCGGACCCACGGCAACGAACACTGGGAGTTCGACGAGGAGGGTCTGATGCGCCGCCGCGACATGAGCGCCAACGATGTTCCGATAGCGGAGTCCGAGCGGCGTTATAGGTAGCCGTGCGAAGAGTGCGAAGTGGGTGAACGAGCTCGAGTTCTTGCCCGATGATTCACCGGAATCTTGGGAGGGTTATGGGTACCACAACCACGGTGATCCCTGGAAGGAGGAGCGCTTCAGCTGAGGCGGATCTAGGGCTTTTGAGGTTCGTCCCAAGTTCATCTTGCCGGGAGAGCGCCGGGAAGTTCTGATATCCCTTTCCCCCTGGTCTTGGGCTTCATCCGAACAGCGAGGACGTAGCCATGAAGCATCGCTCCCTGTATGTCGTTCTAGGCGTGGCGGCGATGGTCGCCTCTGGGTCAGATCCGGCGCGCGGGCAGGACCGCGAGGTCGTGAGCATCGGCGTCGTCGTTGACGGCCCGTGGGATCGAAACGACGAGATTCAAGATCGCTTCGAGCAAGAAATCATCGCGCTTCTTTCCGGCGATTTCGACGTACGGTTTCCTGACCAGGCACAGATCGACGGCGCCTGGACGATGGAGGGCGTGCGGAACGCGCTCGACAGGTTGCTCGAAGATCCGGATGTGGACCTGGTCCTCACCGTCGGCGTGCTCGGCTCGGTGGAGGTGGGACGTCGCGCGGTTCTCCTGAAGCCAGTCATCGCTCCCCTCGTCTGGAGCGCGAGACTGCAGGGGTTGCCCCTAACGGATAGCGGCACGAGTGGCGTCACCAACTTGAACTACCTTGAACATCCCTCGTCATTCCCGAGGGATGTCGAGCTCTTCAGGGAGGTCGCACCGTTTCGGACGCTCGGCGTCTTGCGTGGTGAGGCGTACGTCTCGGGTGCTGCAGAGCTGTGGACGGGATTGGAGCAGGTCGCGGACAGCTTGGGGCAGGTCGCGGACAGCTTGGAGCTCGAGTTGGTGTCGGTTCCGGTATCGGCGTCGGCCGATTCGGCCCTCGCCGCGATTCCGCCGGACGTTGAGGCCGTGTATCTCTTCCCGTTGACCCAGCTCGACCCGGGCCAGTTCGACGTGCTGGTCGAGGGCCTCATCGAACGGCGGCTGCCGAGCTTCTCGTTCTTGGGCGTCGAAGAGGTGGAGCGGGGTATCCTCCTCGGGCTCAATCCCGAAACGTTCTGGGACCGGCTCGCGAGGAGAGTTGCCCTGAATGCTCAGCGAATCCTCCTCGGCGAGGACGCAGGGACTCTCTCCGTCGGCATTACATATGGCGAACGGATGACACTGAACATGCGGACGGCTGATGCGATCGGGATCTCGCCGTCGTGGGAGGTAGTCACCGAGGCCGACGCGATCGACGACGCACCCGAAGAGGGGCCCCGGTTGACGCTTGCCGAAGCGGTACGTGGGGCGTTGGACGCCAACCTGGATTTGGAGGTCGAGGACCATGTGGTGGCCGCCGGCTCGAAAAACGTTGGATTAGCTCGATCTCAACTCCTACCACAGCTCGACGTGTCCGCGCTCACAACCTTCATCGACGCGGACCGAGCCAAGGCCAGCGTTGGCAGCCAGCCGCAGCGAGCCCTCGTTGGCGGCGTCACTGCGACGCAGCTCCTATTTTCCGAGCCAGCGTGGGCGAACCTGGCTATCCAAGATGACGTGCAGCTCTCCCGGGAGGCTCAGCGGGATGCGCTCCGGCTCGACGTCATCTCCGAGGCGGCGACGGCGTACTTGAACGTGCTGCGCGCCAACACCTTCGAGCGGATCCAGCGGGAGAACCTCCGGCTCACACACGCGAATCTCGAACGGGCTCGAGTCCGCCGGCTCATTGGGGCGGCGAGCCCGGCAGAGGAGTTCCGGTGGGAAAGCGAGATCGCACGGGGACGCAGCGCAACGATACAAGCGAACTCACAACGCAATGTCGCGGAGATCGCGCTCAACCAGGTGCGACATCGGCCACTCGAGGAGCCGTTTTCGACGATGGAGGTGGGACTGGAGGATCCCTCCCTGCTCACGGCTGACACGCGCTTTTTCGACTACTTCGGCAATCGGGCCATATTCCGTGTTTTCCGCACTTTCATGACTCGTGAAGCCTTGGCCGCGGCACCCGAGCTCGAGGGCCTAGTGGCGGCGATCGACGCACAGCGCCGCGTGCAAAGCTCCGCATCCAATAGCTTCTGGGCGCCCACCGTGGCGCTTCAGGCAAGCTTGACCGGCCGCCTGGCGGAGGGAGGAGCCGGGACGCAATTCAGCCCGCAGCTACCGCCGGGATCGCCCGATCTCTCCGGGTTGTTTCCCCAGGCCAACGACGTGAATCTGAGCCTGGGCCTCAATGTATCGTTGCCGGTCTTCTCGGGTGGAAGGCGCTTCTTGGAGCGCTCGCAGAGTTACGAAGAGGTCACCCGACTCGAGGTCCAGCAATCGGCAGTCGGCGAACGTGTCGAGCAGCGGATTCGTACCGCTCTTCATTTCGCGGGCTCGAGCTATGCAGGCATCGGGCTTGCCCGCGAGGGAGCCGACGCCGCGCGCAACAACCTCGAGCTGGTGGGTGACGCGTACGCGCAGGGCCTCGTTTCGATCATCGACCTTATCGATGCCCAAAATGCCTCGCTGGTAGCCGACCTCGGAGCCGCAACGGCGGTGTACGATTTCCTCGTTGATTGGGTCGAAGCGGAGCGTGCCGTCGGGCGTTTCAGTCTTTTCATGACGGCCGCCGAAAGGGACGATTTCTTCGATCGGCTGGAGGCCTTTGTCGCCGCGAGCGGTGGCGACACGCAACGTTGACCCGGACTGAGTGGGTAATGCTATGAGACTACCAAACCGGTTGCTTCGGATCTGTGGGACCGCAGCTATGGTGCTGCCCGTCGGCTGTGGCGGTGATGCACCGACCGTCGAGGTCCTACGTCCCGTGCGGTACGCCCAGGTCTTCTCTACGGGTGGCACTCGCGAACGCACCTTCTCGGGTACAGCGCAGGCGCGCGTCGAGTCGCGTTTGAGCTTCCGGGTTGCTGGTGCGATCCAGCAGGTGCCGGTGGACGTGGGCGATGCGGTGGAGGTAGGGCAGCTCATTGCCGAGCTCGACCCGGCGGACTATCGGCTCCAACGCGACGAGGCGGATGCCGCCGTTGACCGCGCCAGTGCAGAGGCGCGCAACGCCGAGGCCAACTTGGAGAGGGTTCGACAGCTCTACGAGAACGGCAACGCTTCCCTAAACGATCTGGATGCCGCGCGTGCTGGGTCCGAAACGGCGGCCGCGCAAGTGCAGGCCAGCGTGAACCGGCGGGACGGGGCGCGGCTGCAGTTGAGTTACACGCGGCTCGGCGCACCTGCAGCAGGTCGTATCTCTTCGGTCGACGTCGAGGTCAACGAGAATGTGAGGGCCGGTCAGATCGTTGCGGTGCTCACGTCGGAATCCGAGCTCGAGGTGGAGGTCGCCGTTCCCGAGGTGGGCGTTACCGCGGGTGGGTTGGCCACCACGTTCCCAGTCACTGTCCGACTCGACCGCACGGTGGAGGGCCTCAGACCTGGGATGGCGGCCGAGGTGCTGTTCCGATTCGAATCCACCGACCGACGGGAGCGGGTGATTGTGCCTCTGGTGGCAGTCGGAGAAGATCGAGATGGCCGGTTCGTTTTCGTGGTTCAAGTGTCGACTCCATCACGGGTGTCGTGTTGCGGCGACCGGTGACTGTAGGTGAGCTCACGACGGACGAGGGTTTCGAGATCATCGAGGGACTCGTCGATGAGGAACTCGTAGTGACGGCCGGCGTCACCCGCATTAGGGACAGTATGCGGGTCAGTCTGCCCCTCCCCGCGGGAGAGGGATCATGAACGTCACCCGGGCAGCCATCGAGCGGAACCGCGTCACGACCGCGCTGCTCATTCTGCTGTTGGTGAGCGGCGGATTCACCTACATGACCATGCCGAGGGCGGAGGATCCGGGTTTCGTCGTCCGCACGGCGGTCGTCATTACGTTCTTCCCGGGCGCCAGCCCGGAGCGCGTCGAGCTGCTGGTCACCGACAAGATTGAGAAGGTGGTTCAAGAGATTCCCGAGCTGGACTACGTCACCTCCCAATCGACGACGGGCACGTCGATCGTATGGGCGGAGATTCAACCGAGCTACAAAGAGATGCGTCCGATCTGGGACGACCTCAGACGGAAAGTGGAACGGGCGGCTCTTGATCTGCCGGAGGGTATCATCGGGCCGGTGGTGAACGACGAGTTTGGTGACGTCTTCGGAACCATCATCGCCATCACGGGCGATGACGAGGACTACTCCTACGCCGAGCTCAAGGATGTCGCCGACGATGTACGCGACGAGCTGCTCAGTATCGGCGAAGTGGCCAAGGTCGAGATCTACGGTGCGCAGGAAGAGCGCGTGTTTGTCGAATACAACAATGCGCGATTGGCGGAGGTGGGCATTTCGCCGTTTCAGCTGCAGGCGATTCTCGAATCCCGCAACATCATCATCCCGGGTGGCGCCATCACAACCAGCGCCGAGCAGATTGCACTTGAGCCTTCCGGTAATTTCGAAAGCGTGGATGACCTCCGGAGCAGCGTCATTCACCTGCCGGGAAGCAACGACGTCATCGCCCTGCAGGACATCGCCACGGTGCGCCGTGGCTATGTAGATCCACCGCAGACCATGACGAGGGCGTCGGGGCTCCCCGCGCTGGCGTTGGCGATCTCGCTGCGGGAAGGCGGCAACATCATCTCGCTGGGTGAACAGTTCATGCCGGTGTTCGAGCGTGTGAAGGCGTCGTATCCCATCGGGATCGAGTTTGACCTTGTCGCCTACCAGCCGGACGTCGTCGACCGGAAGATCAACGAATTCGTACAGAATCTGCTCCAGGCCATCGGCGTGATCGTTTTGGTCATGCTGATCACGTTGGGAATTCGCACCGGTCTCGTCGTCTCGACACTGATCCCCATGACGATCCTGACCTCGCTTCTGATCATGCCAGTATTCGGCGTCGGGCTTCACCAGATGTCGCTGGCGGCGTTGATCATCGCCCTGGGCATCATGGTGGATAACGCCATCGTCATGTCCGAGTCGATCATGGTGCGACTGGCCGAGGGTCGGGATCGTCTCGAGGCGGTCGTGGAGTCTGCCACGGAGCTCCGGATCCCGCTCCTTACCGCGTCGCTCACGACGGCAGCAGCGTTCCTGCCGATGTACCTCGCCGAATCGACGGCTGGGGAGTACGTGGGATCAATCTTCATCGTCATCACGATCACGCTGCTCAGCTCATGGGTGCTATCTCTGACGATGATTCCGATGTTCAGCTTCCTGTTCCTCAAGGTGAAGAAGGCGGAATCCGCAAACAGGTACGAATCGGGTGTCTACCGGCGATATCGCGGGTTGCTGGTGGCGGTGCTAAAGCACCGCACGTTGAGTCTTGCCGGGACGGTCGGTTTGTTCGCGGTGGCGATGTTCATGTTTGGGTTCGTACCGAACATCTTCTTTCCCCCCTCCGACCGCCTGATGGTTCAGGGAGAGATCAAGCTTCCGGTGGGCACGCCTATCGAGCAAACCGAACGAGTGGCGATAGAGGTGGAGCACTTCATCCAGGATTCGCTCATCGCGACGGAGGACCGCCCAGGAGGCGTCACCAACTGGGCCACCTTCGTGGGCGAAGGCGCGCCCAGATATATGCTCCCGTACAACCGCGAGTTGGCCAGTCCCGAGTACGCGTTCATGATGATCAACGTGAATGGGCTGTCGGCCATCCCAACGACGATCTCGCGTCTGGAACAGTTTACGCAGCGAACGTTACCGGATGCGATAACCAAGTTCGCAGCTCCACCCCTCGGTCCGCCTGTGAACTCACCCATCGAGGTTCGGATTTCGGGACGGGATACGGATGTGCTCTTCGGGCTCGTGGATCAGGTCAAAGCGCAGCTGGCCAGCGTCGGCGGCACTCGGAACATCACCGATGATTGGGGACAACGCACGAAGAAGCTGCTGGTAAACGTCAACGAGCCGCGTGCGCGGCGCGCGGGTGTCTCGAGTCGTGATGTTGCCGTGTCCCTTCAGACGGCGTTTTCCGGCTTCCCCACCACCCAATATCGGGAAGAAGACAAGATCATCCCAGTTACTCTTCGCTCGGTGGAAGCAGATCGGAACGATCTTGGGAAGATCGAGAGCCTGAACGTCTATGCCCAAGCGACTGGCCAGACCGTGCCCCTGAAGCAGGTTGCCGACGTCGAGGTCGTGTGGCAGCCGTCAAAGATTCGGCGGCGAGATCGCTTCAGGACGGTGGCGGTGCTGGCGGATGTAGAGCGTGGCGTAACTGCTGCCGAGGTGAACGCCCAACTGGTGCCGTGGCTCGAGGAAGAGAGCGCGGAATGGGCTCTGGGATACCGCTATGAGATCGGCGGTGAAGCTGAAGAAGCCCGCACGTCGCAGGCATCGATCAATGTGAAGATGCCGATCATGATGCTCATCATCGTGCTCCTGCTGGTTGCCCAGTTCAACTCGTTCCGACGGCCGTTGATCATCCTGCTCACGATTCCGCTCGGACTGATCGGCGTGGTATTTCGATTGCTCGTGACTGGCTCGTACTTCGGTTTCATGACCCTTCTTGGGGTCTTCGCGCTTGCAGGCATCGTGATCAACAACGCCATAGTGCTCATCGATCGGATTCGGATCGAGATCGACAAACACGGCCTCGATCCCGCACATGCGGTGATAGAAGCCGCGCAACGCCGGCTGCGACCGATTCTGTTGACGACGGCGACCACTGCAGCGGGGTTGCTTCCGCTCTGGTATGGAGGCGGACCCATGTGGAAGCCCATGGCAATCGCGATCATCTTCGGGCTCTTGTTCGCCACCGTGCTGACGTTGGGCTTTGTGCCGCTGCTCTATTCGCTCTTCTTCCGCGTGAGCTTCAAGGGCTTCGCGTACGATGCGGGGGAAGCTACATCTTCACAGGGGACCGACCATGGCTGACGTGCAAACCCTTATCGATCGCAACCTCGAGTTCGCCGGGAGCTTCAACCAGGGGGACTTAGCCATCCGGCCCCGCTTGGCGACACTGGTCGTAACATGTCTCGATGCTCGGGTCGACCCGGCGCACTTTTTCGGTCTCCAGTTGGGCGATGCCGTCGTGATGCGCAACATCGGTGGGCGAGTCACCGACGGCGTCATCGAGCAGATCGCGATTCTCCGCGCGTTGGCCGGGCTCGTCGGGGGCGGTGCCTTCGAGGTGGCGATCGTCCATCACACCGATTGTGGGGCCAGCCGCTTCGCCAACCCTGAGGTTAGACAGAAGTTGGGCGAAGCTGCCGGGACCGGCGAGGTAGCGATCAAAAGGCTTGCCATCACCGACCCGCAGATCAGCGTGGCCGAGGACCTCGACCGGCTCCGAGCCGCACTGATTCTACCGGACGACCTCGTCGTTGCTGGCTACGTCTATGACGTCACCGACGGGCACGTGCGCGAAGCCTTCGCGCCGGCCTCGCTGCGCTAAGGGGCACGATCATGAAGGCTAGGTCTCTACGCCGCGCACCTGCGCCGCTCTGTACCTGGTTGCCGTTGCGACGGTGCGTAGACGCGCCCACCTGACGGTGCACTGACGTCCACCCTGCACAGCGCGAGTAGGACGGCCGATCGCTATCTTCCACGCGGGTCGACTGCCCACGACCGCTAACCGCCAACAGCGAGTCCCGCGGCGTGTTTCGGCGGGCCAGGAGGGCGCCCACCATGAAGGCGAAGCTCGAGAAGAAGCTCTACGGACTGATCCACGGCCTCGAGGAGATCCAGGTCGAAGCCCAGGCGTTCGAAGAGCGTTACGAGGTCCAGCTCCGAGGGGTCCATCCGGACCAGTACAAGAGCGGACTCAACCTCCTCCACTATCTAGCCCTGAGGCAGCGCGACGTCAGCGAGCTCCAGAACGATCTCGGAACGCTGGGTCTCTCCCGCCTGGGCCGCGCCGAGCCTCACGTGCTCGCCAGCGTTCACGCGATATTGCACGCACTCCGAAGCCTGCAGGGAAGCGAGACGAAGCTCCGCAAGTCTCCGTTGACGATCAAGCAGGGCCGGAAGATCATCCGCAAGCGTACGAACGCGCTTCTCGGCAAGAAGCTCAAAGGGAGTACCGTGCGGATCATGGTGACCCTGCCGTCCGAGGCTGCCGACGACTACTCGCTCGTCCGCCACATGATGTCTGCGGGCATGAACTGCGCTCGGATCAACTGCGCCCATGATGGACCCGCCGCGTGGGCGCGAATGGTGACCAACATCGAGAGGGCACGGAAGGCCACAGGCCGTGGCTGCAAGATCTTCATGGACCTGAGCGGGCCCAAAATCCGAACCGGTGCTCATGCGCCCGGCCCCAGGGTCACCACGATCAAGCCGGCGAAGGACGTCAACGGACGTATCGTGGCCCCCGAGAAGGTCACGCTGGTCCCCGAAGAGCCGCCCGACGCCGAACGATCCGACGCCCTTCCGGACAACGAGGTAATCCCCATCTCTGCCGACGTCTTCCGACGCATCGCTCCAGGGGATCGAATCTCTCTCATCGACACTCGGGGGGAGCCGACGCGTCTGGAGATCGAAAAGGTGGACGCCTGGACCGCTCTGCGCGTCCGACGCGCACCTCGAGACCGGCCTTCCGATATCGCTGGAGGACCGATCGGGAAAGGTCCGCGCCAAGGGCGTCGTCGGCAGGCTACCCGCCAAGGAGCAGGCTCTCCTGCTCCGCGTCGGGGACACGCTTCTGATCCACAAGGACCCACGGCCAGGCGAACCTGCCCGTGCGGGCGAAGCTGGTGAGCCTTCCGTGCCCGCTCACGTCTCGTCTGTCGTACCGGAGGTCCTTGACAGCGTGCGGGTTGGTGAACCCTTGATCCTCGACGATGGCAAGATCCACAGAGTCATCCGTGAAGTGGGACCGGACGGAGCGTTGGTCGAGATCACCCGGGCGAAGCCGAAGGGCACCAAGCTCAAGGCCGATAAGGGGATCAACCTACCCGAGAGTTCGCTACAGATCTTCGGTCTCACACCCAAGGACCGAGAGGATCTGCGCTTCGTCGCCGCCCACGCGGACGGTGTGAACATCTCGTTCCTGAAACATCCGGACGATGTCGAGGATCTGATGGACGCGATGGAAGCGGTGGGCGGTGAGTCGCTCGGTCTCATTCTGAAGATCGAGACCCGCCAAGGATTCCAGCAGCTGCCGGGCATCTTGCTCGCGGCCATGGAGTGGCCGCTCGTGGGGGTCATGATCGCCCGGGGTGACCTCGCGATCGAGGTGGGCTGGACCCACCTGGCTCAGGTACAGGAGGAGATCCTGCGCGTATGCGAGGCCGCCCACGTTCCGGTCGTGTGGGCCACCCAGGTATTGGAGGGACTTGCCAAGAACCGACTCCCGACCCGAGCCGAGATCAGCGATGTGGCCATGGCCGAGCGCGCGGAGTGTGTGATGCTGAACAAAGGTCCCTACATCGGCGAGACCATCCGCACGCTGGACACGATCCTCAAGTCGATGCAGGCCTATCAGAGAAAGACCGCGGTCCTGTTGCCGGCGCTGACCTTGGAGGATCCGGACAGCGAGGAGGTCGGGCGCTCGGTGGGGGAGCGACTGGGCCGCTACCTGCGCTCCTAGGGGAGAGCTTCCGTCACCGCCCACCACCAGCCAACTCGTTGTTGCCTGCTGTGTACAATCAGAAGGTTGCTGTTGGGAATTTCGCGTGGGATTTACGTGCGCACCAGTACGCCCGTGAGTTACGAGACGATCCGGCGCGTCTCGGCGAATCCGAACCTGGAGGACTCAGGCGCCAGTGTAATGAACTGCCACCTTCGCCCACTCACTCGTAAGTAACGGAGTCCGGCTGATGGTCTGGCCGGATTTCCGATCCCTGAAGAACCTACTTGATGAGGAAATAAAAATGAGCACGAGAGAACTGAAGTTGGGCGCCTACGGCGGCTTCGCAGGCGGTTTGATCTTTGGAGCGATGATGGGAATGATGGGCATGCTTCCGATGATCGGAAGTATGGTCGGCCAACCGACGGCCGGTGCCGGTTTCATTGTGCACATGGTGAACAGCGTAATCATCGGAGCCGGCTTCGCTATTACACTCGGCCGGTTCGTCAGCGGGACCCGCAACGGTGTGGGGGTCGGCCTCCTATACGGTGGGGCCTGGTGGATCCTTGGACCGCTCACCTTGATGCCGCTCTTCATGGGCATGGGTTTCGGTGTTAACTGGAACGCCGCCGCTGCTGTGGCCATGCTCCCTAGCCTGGTCGGTCACCTGATGTACGGTGGCGTCCTCGGCCTGGTTTACGCCTGGCTCCGTCACCGCGATGTCGGCCCGGTCCTCGCGACCGCCGCCTGATGTAATTACGCGGAGGCCGGATGCGTCGGGAGGAGGGCGTCCGAAGAGGCGCCGGCCCTCTCTGCCAACGTACGTGAGACACGGAGCACGCAAAGAATTAGAGTAGGGCGAAGGCAGAGAAACCGAACATGTTGGGACTGCGAGAGAGAATGGAAGAGAATGGTAGTGCCCCTGGAACCGGGGAGGCCAAGCGAAGCGCGGCAGCTCCTGCGGACCCGGAGGTAGTAGATAGGCCGCTACGGCGGCGGTTCAGTCCGTCGTACAAGCTGCGGATCGTCGAAGAAGCGGACCGGTGCACCGAGCCCGGCGAGGTGGGTCAAGTCCTGCGGCGAGAGGGCCTGTACTCGTCGCACCTGACGACGTGGCGCAAGGCGGCGCATAGCGGGTCGCTGAAGGCCCTGTCGAAGAAACGCGGCCGCAAGCCGGAGCGAAATCCGCTGGATGAGAAGGTACGCAAGCTGGAGCGGCGAAACGCACGGCTCGAGAATGAGCTCAGGAAGGCACACCTGATCATCGACGTGCAGGGAAAAGTTGCGGGGCTGCTGGGGATAAGCCTCGACGACGGGACAAACTCTTGAAGGCGGCCGATGAGCTGGCTAAGCACGTCGGTGTAAAACCGGCGTGCGCGGCCCTCGAGGTCTCCCGATCGACGTTGTACCGTCGTCGAGGCCCATCAACCGGGCAACAGTAGCCCCGCCCGACGCCCGCCCGGGCATTGAGCGAGACGGAACGAGGCGAGGTCTTCGACACGCTGTGTTCGGAGCGGTTCGTGGACCGCTCACCCGCCGAGGTGGTGGCCACGCTGCTCGACGAAGAGGTCTACCTGTGCAGCGAACGCACGATGTATCGTGTTCTGGCCTCCGAGGTGCCGGTTCAGGAACGCCGGGCGCAGCGCACCCATCCCGAGTACAAGAAGCCCGAGTTGATGGCCACGGCGCCGAACCAGGTGTGGTCCTGGGATATCACGCGGCTGCTCGGGCCGAAGAAGTGGAGCTATTACTACCTCTACGTCATCATGGACATCTACAGCCGCTACGTCGTGGGCTGGATGGTGGCGGACCGGGAGAACTCGGCCCTGGCCGGCCGGTTGATCCAGCAGAGCTGCCTGAAGCATGGCGTCCAGCCCCGGGTCCTGACCCTGCACTCGGATCGGGGAGCTCCAATGACGAGCCAATGCACCGCTCAACTTCTCGCTGACCTCGGCGTGACCCGCTCGTTGAGCCGGCCTCAGGTGTCGGATGACAACCCGTTTTCCGAGGCTCAGTTCAAAACCTTGAAGTACCATCCCTCGTTTCCCGGACGGTTCGGGGATCAGGGCCAAGCCAAGACGTTCTGTCGATCGTTCTTCCGCTGGTACAATGCCGAGCACCGCCATGGCGGCATCTCGATGCTAACCCCCGAGCAGGTCCACTTCGGGAACGCCGATCAGGTCATTGCCGGCAGGAAATCCGTGCTCCGCGAAGCATGGGCCGCTCATCCCGAACGCTTCGTCAGAGGTGTGCCGAAGCCCAAACCGCTCCCGGAGGCCGTCTTCATCAATCCTCCCATCCCTTCCCTCACCACACAGGACATTGCTCTCTAATTAATCCCGTAGAGTGTCCCATTGTCGTTGACAGGTTCCGGTGGGAGAATGGCTACAACGAAAGCTTCAACGGGACGCTGGGCGAAGAAGTCCTGAAGCGGGAGATCTTCTACTCGTTGGAGGAGGCGAAAGTGCTCATCGAACAGTGGCGGCGGGAGTACAACACCATCCGACCCCACAGCTCGCTCCGCTACCGACCACCGGCCCCCGAAGCGCTACGGCCCGATCCCTTCTTCTTGAATCTGCCCAAGCTTAACGGCCCTCACCCCAGGCTTCAGGAGGCCCTTGGACTAACACAGTAGGTGGTACCACTATTGGGGGCCGGTCACTATTGGGTACGCTACAAGCCGCGGACCGCTGGGTCCGAGGCAGAATTTGAGCGGAGACCCGCAGCACTCACGATAAAAGGGAGAACCCCTCGACCGGCCAAGAGCGGAGCGGACAGCGAGCGAAGCGATCGCAGCTTCTAGAGCGGTAGAAGCTGACACCTACGAAAGGAGGTGGGACGCTTATGTCTTTCTGGTTCGCTTTTTTCATGCAGTTGATGGAGATGCTTACATTTCAAGGCATCTCTGGGTGGTAATAAGACTGGTCAGTCGGGGGGGGCTTTCGCGCATGCAGAGCACCTCCATACGCATATACGTTGCGCTCGTCACGGCGCTTGCCGCGACATCCTTTCTTTTTGTGGATTGGGTGAGCCTGGCGCCCCTGGGTGAGGATGTTTGGACGGGCCTATTATCTCTCATCATACTGGGTCTCGTCTCAGAATCCCTTTCGCTTTCGGTCAATGTCGCAGGAAACCGAGGCAGTTCGTCGATCACCTTCTTGCCCCTGCTCGCGTGCGTCCTGCTCTTCGGGCCCGTTCCCGCGCTAATCTTCCACGCTGCCACGGGCACGTTTGGTGAACTCATCGTCCGCAAGAACGAGCCGATCAAAGCAACCTTCAACATCAGTCAGTATCTGCTTTCGACGGCTGTGGCGGGCCTGGTTTTTACAGCACTTGGCGGTGTTCCGCAAGCAGTAGCCGGAGCCCCCCTTGAGATTCAGGGCGTTGCACTGGTCGCGTTCGGGTTGGTTTTCCTCACGGTCAATCAAAGTGCTGTGGCCATTGCCATTGCTGTCCTTCGGATCAGTCAGTATCTGCTTTCGACGGCTGTGGCGGGCCTGGTTTTTACAGCACTTGGCGGTGTTCCGCAAGCAGTAGCCGGAGCCCCCCTTGAGATTCAGGGCGTTGCACTGGTCGCGTTCGGGTTGGTTTTCCTCACGGTCAATCAAAGTGCTGTGGCCATTGCCATTGCTGTCAGTGAGCACCGGCCTCTCTCCAAGATATGGGGACTTGTTGTAGGACGCTCAGGTGCGAACGTGTTTTACGATCTTCTCATCAGTCCGATCTCGATCGTGATGGCAATTCTTTATATGGAGTACAATTTTGCCGGCTTCCTCATCATTCTTCTCCCCCTCTTGCTGGTCCGAATAGCCTACCACAAGGCCTTCCAGCTTCAGGAGGTAAGCGCCAATCTTCTGAAGGCGCTCGTCAAGGCGATCGATGTTCGGGATCCGTACACGTCTGGCCATTCGCAACGCGTTTCGATGTTATCCCGTCGAATCGCCGAATCCCTGGGGCTCTCGGCTGTGCAGACCAAGAACGTCGAGACGGCGCCGCTGCTTCATGACATTGGAAAAATCGACGAGATTTATATGGACATCCTTCGGAAGAAGGGGCCACTCAGCAAGCTCGAGCACAGGATGATCCAATCTCATGTAACGATAGGCGTTGAGTTACTCCAGTCACTTTCGTCCTTCCCGGAGGCCGTCCTCGGTGCGGTTCGACACCATCATGAGCGCGTAGATGGCGGAGGGTATCCCGACGGACTAGTCGAAAACGAAATCCCCATGGGTGCTCGAATTATCAAGGTGGCGGATGCAGTACATGCGATGCTGTCCGACCGACCTTATCGAAAGGCGCTTCCATTGGCCGTGGTTCGGGAGGAACTGCTCGATTTCTGCGGTTCGCAGTTCGACCCCTCCGTGGTCAACGCGACCCTGTCGTCGACGATTCTCTCCGATCACGCCGACGAGATCGTAGAATCTGGCTTGAATGTGCCAGAGACGATCCATGGAAGCCCCTCACGGGGGGCTTACCGGCTCAGATCCGAAACACGCCAGCAGAGGACTTTGCAGCCGTAAGCTGATTGCCGGCTGTGGTATTGCGATTTTTATTTGTTCGTGTCTGACGTTTCGGGGAATGTGTCCTAGAGTTTGATCGACGAGTGTTTATATGAGGGCCTGAATTCTCTTGTGCTGATGAGTTAACCCCAATTGTATGGCCCTCTTCGAAACATCCTGGGCCAGCCGCCTCGCCGAGACTTCGTCGGTCGTTTGTAGGAGTCGAATTTCCTCCATGCGGAGTTTGATCCAACACAAGGGGAACCTTGTTTCGACTTGTTCAGCGGTGGTCCGCAGTACTCCCATCGCGCCCGGCACGTCTCCATGGCACCGACGAACACGAGCGCGGAACGTGACCGGTAGTGTTGGATCGAAGGACCAAAAGCTTGGGAATCGCAGGAGGTTGTTCCTCTTGACCGCCTGCCGCAAATGGCCCGCATGAAGTTCGCACATTCCCAGCCCGGCTTCAGCGGTCAGGGAGATGTTCGCGGGTACGGATGCCGGGTCCTGATTCGTTACCCGCTCGAAACATTCCAGGGCTTTGGGGATTTCTCCCAGTCCCAAGTTGAGCTCGCCACAATTTACGTCGAGAATAAAGCCAGCTTCGGAGTCCTCGCTCTCGACGAGTTGTCTCGCTTCACCAAAGGCGACCTCGGCCGCATCGTAGTTTCCGGTATCCAGGTGCCATAGGCCTCGATTCTGCCGAAGGTACAACCGAAGCAGTAGATCACCCGCTAACGCCGCCGCCGCTTCTGCGTCGGCAATGAGGTCCAACCCCCCGGTGGAGGCCAATAGGCCCTGATAAAAGAGGACGAAAATTAGCCGACTTAAGGCGACAGGCCTTTCAGAGACCAGGTCGCGAGCCTCTGCTAACTCGACTGCTTTGCGAGCACTCGCGAGGGCCAACTCGGGTACGCCGTAGAGTTGGTGTAACGCTAACGTACAATGCGCTCTGCATTGTGCGCGGGGTGTGCCGACTCCGCTCAACGCACCTGCCTCCTCGAGCTTTGCTCGAATCGCCAGGGCATCGCCTCTCCGGTCCAATGCGTGAACTTCAATATCCAGCGCCTCGGCATAGGCCTCAGATTCCCTCTCGGCACTGAGCGTTGATTCCATCTCGTGTAGGCTAACCAAGAGGTCGGTCATCAAAGATGGATTGAGGCGCAGGAGACAATCCATTTGCTCGAGCTCGGCCTCCCAAGCCTCACTACGCCGGCCGGCCGCTCTCAATCCCTCACAGGCGAGCCCTAGAATGGGAGCCGCGGTAGCCAAGTCTTGGCGGAGGTAATGGAGGTGCCCCAGCCTCCATAGGATTTCACTCGCGAATTCCCCACCCGTTTCATTCCGTCGAGCGATGGACAAGTGCATGATGGCCTCAGGAATTGCACCCGACTGTTCGGCGAACCCTGCGGCGAGCAGTGAGTATTTGACGGCCTCAGTCGCCTTGCCGGCCCTGTCGAAGTGCATCGCTAGGGCTCCCCAATTTGCTTCGTCGTCCGCTCTGAGAAATCGAGCCACTCGTTCGTGCAACACCTGGCGCCGGGCCTTGCTGAGAGAATCGTACACGGCCCTGCGAACGAGAGGATGTCCGATACGACACCCTGCCTCGTCTTCGAACACTAACCGGGAACGCAGTAGCTCCTCGTTCGCCTCGATGAGGGTAGTTGGCGCCTTGTTGAGCATCTTGGCCGCGTCCGCCAGAGGTTGCTTCTGTCCTGAGACGGCGAGAACCGCAAGCAGATTGTGAGCATCTGTGGAAAGCTCCGACAATCTGGGTCGAAGGAGATTCTGCACAGACGGAGGAATCGCGGGCTCGTTGGACTCAGCAGTGAACTCTATCCTTCCTGCGTTGAACTCGGCCGCCAGCTCGGTGAGATAGAAAGCGTTTCCGGCGCCCAAGGCGCAGATCGACTCGAGTGTCCGGGATGGCAAACATCCCTGTGTGAGGTGATCTACAATTGACTCCGCGGCTGCTGGACCCAGTCCTTCCACGGCCAGGTGCTCGTACTCCCCGTCGATCGAGGTCAGAAATTCCTGTACACAAGCGCGCTTCTTGATCAACTCGGTGGTTACTACAAGGACTATCGTTAGATCACCCTTGGCCCGCCTCCTCACAAACTGAATGACCGCGAGTGAGGTCTCGTCCATCCAGTGTACATCGTCAAGAAACAGTGTAAGGGGCTGACGTCTCGAGAGATGTTCGAACAGTAGAAGAAAGGCCTCCATCAAGCGCCGCGATAAGCTCAATGGTCGGAGGGGAGGCGGCATGACTTTCTCCGGGGCCCCGTGCGCTCTTGGCATGAGGCTTCGCAACACCGCTGCCCACGGTTCACCGAGTGCAGAAAGATCTTCTCCCGACAACTGCTGAAGTACATCGATGATCGGGTTGAGGGGAATGCAGTCCTCAAACTCGGCTCCCCGGGCCGCGAGGATCCGCATACCGTCCAGGCCAATCCGTCGCATCGTCTCATCGAGAATCCTTGTTTTGCCAATACCCGCTTCTCCCATCACAACGATGAGTTGTGGCTGCGTTTTTGGTGCGGCCAACCGCGTATGAAGAAACTTCAACTCAGATTCTCGACCAACCAGGGGAGTACGGCTGACCGCGACACCGGTGTTCCCTCCCGAATGGCCGCACTCCTCGGCCATATGGCACAGCTCGGAGGTTTTGGGCTCGGGGACCCACGACTTCCCGTAGGCTACTTCCCACCGGGCAGAGAAATCTGAAACTGTCTTGGGGATGTGGTCAGCGTGATCGACCATGACGAGGTGGCGAATCGAATGCTGCAGAAAAAGCTCAGTCGGCGAGCAGGCCATGACCGCCACGGATAACAGAGCGCCTAGATCCGACCACCTCGCCTCCGCTTCCGCCTTCGCACATGCTCTCATCAGGGCATCCGTGAAGCGATCCTCGATCCGCCGGGCTGATGATTCGCACCAGTGCTCGAACGCGGCTGTGGGTGCGTTTCCGATGCGGGAGAGAAAATCACTCAAGCGGGGCGCATCAAGTCCGTCAAATTCCTGGTTTCCAACCGATCGCAGAACTCGTGTTAGATCGCACGACGGGTCGGCGACGTCGATTAGTAGAAATCCCCTGTCGTCCCGCATGATCTTCCGACCACATTTCCTCTTGATCCCGTACAACAGTTGGCTCAATCGATGACGCTGGGGAACCCCGTCGGGCTCATCCCACAAGAATTCAATCACGTTGGCACGCGAGATTCCCTCCTCTCCGCGTCCGAAAACGAGAGCAACCAGGTACGACTGAAATCTTGATAGCTTGATCGCCTCGCCTTCCACCAGCACCACAGGGCCACCGAAGAGACGGACCTCGATATGTTGGGGATCATCAGTGTTCGTATGACCGTTCACTTGGCTCGACTCATTCGCGAGGTATCGAGTTCATCACACCGCGTCTCTTACGCCGGCGACCGCTCTTTCCGATGGGGCCGGGGGGGAGGCCTGCTCGGTATTCCAGTTTCTCTCTTTTCTTCAGGGTCAGCGGTGGCCTTCCTCAGCGGGGTTAAGCTGAAGTCCCAGGTCAATGTATGGCACATTTCGCTCGAGAAGCCACCGCCGGCGGCCTCTGTGTGGATCCATGCCTCGACGAGCCAATCCCATCCGAGGTAACGCCGCGCCTCGGATGGGCGGACGCCCACGAGCCGGTGCATTTGGTTCGACAACGCAAAGCCGTCGGGATATCCGAATCGGCTAGCGGCCTCTGCCAGGGTTACCGCCGAGCTTTGGAGCCTCAGGGCGGCACGTAACACCCGACCGAAATGGAGCCAGTGCGAGGGTACGGGCAGGCCGTTGGTCAGGAAGCGCCGTCCAAGAGCCCGTCTGGAGAGGTAGAGGGATCGAGCGAGCGCTGTGATGCTGCGTAACTCTGAGGAGAGCTCGATGGTTTTACGGATCAACCGCCGGACCTCAATGTCCACATTGATGCCACGCCATTGCAGGTAGTCCATAACCTCCACAGAGAGGTCCTCAGGCTCTCGCTGGAGGAGCGCGCTGAGATCATCGACGTGAGGCTCACGATGGAAAGGCAAGATGCTGTGAGGGCGGCATGCCTCGACTACCCGTAGTAGTTCGGGCGTCGCGTCGAGATCGACGCTCGCTGGCAGGATGACGATAAGGGTCATCCCGGGCGGACGACGGCGGACGACCGCGAATACATGGCTCCAGCTTGCAAGCCCGAGCTGCCACACGAGTCCTGTGCCGCGGCTGTTGGGTTGTGCGAACCGACGGTCATCCCAGCGAAGTGGTTCAAGCAGGTCGTAAGGTGGCGTGAAGAGGGAAAGTGGAAGGGATTGGGCTCGCGGGGTTTTCATGAACCTTCCTCCAGTGGACGATGACACCAGGACGTTGAGAAGACCACCATACTCGGCGGTTATCATCGTTCTATCATCGCCCCCGGGGCCTACAAGAGATTCCAGCAGACCCCCACCCCCCTATCTCCCCTCCCCCCCCTACCACCTCTCCCTTCCCCTGAGCGACATGATGTGCGCCACATGGTGCTTGCCGTGCCATGCGTAGTGCTGGAGTAGCACATCCACACTCAACTCCCCTAAGTCAGGGTTGGTCCATCGGCGCTCGAAGTCCTCGGGGACCATCGCCCGGAGGAGGATGAGCCAGCGCCTATGGAGCGCATCCAGCAGATCCAGCGACACCCCCACCGGCGCGCTCATCGCGTCCGGCAGGAGCGCCCATGCCTTTTCGTCGTACGGTTTGATCACGGGTCCGTCCTCCGTGAGTGCCCACCGAAACCGCACATAGGCATTGACGTGGCTGTCGACCACGTGGTGAACCACCTGGCGCACCGTCCAGCCGTTCTCCCGGTACGGGGTGTCTAGCTGAGCATCATCGAGTCCCGCCACGGCTGCGCGTAGCCGAGCCGGGGCCGCTGCGATCTCGTCCATCAAGCCCGCCTGCTCTACGGCCGTGGTACGGTCCCGAGCGTGGTCCGTGAACGGCCCGATTGGATACCTGAGATCGGTCATGTCACATCCTCTGTGGGGGGTGGATTGTCTTTAGCCCTCGTTAGAACCTAGTCGGCCGAGCTCCCCCCAAACTAGTATCGAGCAGCGCACGCTCGCGTGCAGGTTATTTAGAATGTACATTCTATTTCCATGGGAGAGGCCGCAGCTCGACTGCCGAAGCAGCAGCGAAGTCGTCGGACCTTACAGCGTATCTTACGTGCTGCTCTCGAGCTGATCGCACAAGACGGCGTGGAGGGCACTACGGTTGGGGCCATCGCTAGACGCGCAGGATCGTCGGTGGGCTCCTTCTACGCGCGCTTCGACGGCAAGAGTGACCTCCTTCGCTACCTGGATGAGCACATCTGGGAGACCGTCGAGCAGCAATGGTCCGAAGCCCTCGCTGATGGGTTGATGGACCGACCGATCGATGAGTTGGTGAGGGGCCTGGCGAGGCTCTATGCCGATTTGGACCTTGTGCACCGGGGTGCCAGGGATGCCATCGGCCGGGTGTTGCGAGGTCCCGGAGCCGGCCCCTCGGACGCTGCGTTACGCATCCGGGCGCGCGTGCGGGAGGACTCACAACGTCTGCTTCTGGCAAAGCGGGAGGCGATCGTTCACACCGACGCTGCGTTGGCCGTGGAGACGGTTTGCCGGACGCTCGAGACTTCGGCGAGCCTCCTTGAACCGGTGTTCCTCGAGGATCTGTGCGCCGCGTTGGTCTCCCACCTCGTTGGGGATCGAGGCTCGTCTCAGTCGTCTGGGGCGCGTGTGGAGTTCTTCGACATCTGGAGCTGAGATCCAAAACTCTTGCGGATTGCCGTCTTTCTTCCGTTATTTGAATTTGCATTCAAATTCTATATACGAACACGAGGAAGGACCTCAGACCAAGGTCTACCGTTCGAATCCGACTCGGAGGTGGAGTGAGCCGTGGAGGGACCGTCCAGGAGAGAGGCCACACGCCGTGGGGAGCGCTCATCCCGGCCAGACGAGACGGCTCCGCCGCCGGGAGTGCGACTTCCCCGCCAGCCACGGAGCAGGATCTCGTTCGAGCGCATGATCGCCGCTGCTCACGACCTCATCGCCGAGTCGGGTCTGGAGGGCGCCACTGTGCAGGGCATCCTGAAGCGCTCGGGTGTGGGCTCGGGGACGTTTTACGCGCGTTTCGATGGAAGGGACGCCTTACTCGCGTACCTGGCCATCCGCTTTTGGTCCGATGCCGAAGAGGGCTGGTCGGCGGTGCTCACGCCCTCGCGGTGGACAGCGGCGGGTCCGAAGGAGATCGTGACGCAGTTCACCCGTATGGCCGTCGTGTGGACTTGGGCGCACGGGACTCTGCTCCGTGCCTTCCTGGTTCACGCGATGACACACGTCGCGTACGATCTCCTGGACCAGACGGCGGAGTTGGACAACATGGTCGCCGATCATCTGACTCGGCTTCTGTTACCTCGAGCGGAGAAGTACACACACGACGACCCGGAGCAGGCCATCCGACTCGCCACCCTTCAGGTGTTCGCCACGCTCAGGAGCCGCCTCATCTTCGCATGGGGAGACCGCCCCGACGGAATCGAAGACCAGCAACTGGCCGGGGAGCTCGCCTCGATATTCCTGCGCTACTTGGGGAGCGACAGTGCTTAGTGGCCGACCCCCTTGCCGCCCAAGTGACGCGTGTGCATACCGCTCGGCATCATCAGAGCCTCGATCACGATCTCGTCCCAGATGTCGTATCCGGCCGGGGTCATGTGCAGACCGTCACCAACGAAGAGCTCGGGAATGGGCAGACCATCCGCCCCGAGCATGGCTGTACCGACGTCCACGAAGTCGACACGAGCGTCCCCTTGCGCGTACGCCTCGATGGCGGCATTCGAAGCCTGCATCTCGGGCCACACGTCCCAACGGCTCAGACTGGGCTTGATTGAGAGAATGACGATGCGTGTGGACGGTTGGGCCGCGAGGACCGCCTCGACGAACTCCTGGTAGTCCTCCAGGAGCTGCTGGCTCCGCTTGCCGGCGCTCGTGTCGTTGTCGCCCTCGTAGACGACGACGGTCCTCGGGGCGTATTTGAGGACCGTCTCCTCGACGTAATGAACCAGGTCCGACATCTGAGAGCCCCCGAAGCCCCGGTTGATGAGCGGCATGCCGCGAAAGCGGTCGCCCGTGTCCCAGCGCACGATGCTCGAGCTGCCCACGAAGACCGTCGCATCGGCGGGGAAGCTGTTCATGGCATCATGTCTGGCGAACGTGGTCATCGCATCGGAAAAACGAGTGGCATCGGGATCCGCGACCTGCCCGGAGAGAAGGGCGGGCGCACCGGCGACCAGGAATCCTGCGAGCACAAAAAAACTTGAAGTCCGTGAAGTCCTCATTCGACTCTCCTCCAATTCACTCTGTGTCCATCGATGGATAATGGGCATCGCCCCCGCCGGCACGCCGATCGTCGCCAGCCGACACTGACTCTTGGGGAACATCGGGCTCGGACGGTGACCCGTCCAGTACCTACTGTTAAATGAAGAGCCCGATCTCAGAGTCTGTTGGACCCCTTCCTCAATCGGCCCGCCTTCCCTCGATGATGACTCCGCGTACCGAGTCGGCGAAGGAGTCCACTGAGGCGGCGAGCTCCGGCTCCTCGGTGGCGATCCTTTGTCCGCCCGAAATCCTCACATCGACGAACCCTGCCGTACGGAGTTGGCTCTCGTAGTCTTCCCGCTCGACGGGCAGGCACGCGGTGACCGCTTCGGCCCTTTCCCGGAGCTGCGTCGGGATCGGCACGTCCCACACGAGGTCGGAGATCACGAGCCGGCCCCCAGGTCTGAGGACTCGCAGTCCCTCGGCCAGAACACGATCCCGCTCGGGTGACAGGTTCAGTACGCAGTTTGAGATGATCACGTCGACCGTGGCGTCGGCGACGGGTAGCGACTCGATCTCGCCGAGGCGGAAATCCACGTTCGTGTATCCACCCTTGCGGGCATTGGCGCGTGCCCGCGTGACCATCTCGGGGGTCATGTCCACGCCGATCACTCTGCCGCCCGGCCCGACTTTTTCGGAGGCGAGAAAGCTGTCGATCCCTCCACCGGAGCCCAGGTCCAGAACCGTCTCCCCCTCCTGGAGGGCGGCGTGTGAGACGGGGTTGCCCGATCCCAACCCGAGGTCCGCACCTTCGGGGATCTGCCCCAACTGTTCATCGCTGTATCCGACCGCTGATGAGGTCGACGTCTCACTGGTATCACCGCAGCAGGACGGGCCACAGCAGCTCACCTTGGCTTGGTCGGCTTCCTCGGCGATCGTGCCGTAGCGATCACGAACGGCTTCACGAATGGCATCGTGTTTCATGGTTCTGCACTCCTTGGAGGGCGTAGATAATAATTGTAGGATACAACTATCATATCCTTACCGCCCCTTCAGGTCAAACGTGGACGGCCCTTCAACTCAGGTTACAACTGAGGAAGGTGAGGGACGGACCAGACCCGCCCGCGGACTCTGAGCTTAGGACGATCGCTCCGTTGGCACCGAACCCGACGCCCTCGCCCTGGAATTCCCGGAGCGTCCGAAGATCGACGCGCCCCACTCGGCTCTCGATGAGCTGCTCTCCTCCAGTGACGTCGAAAAACTCGAGGCTCTCGTATGTGCGGATGGCAACGGTGCCTCCGTCCAGCGTAGCCGACGCGCCCGTAACCATCCGTGGAGGGGCCAGGGGACCGGCCGTGAGGCGCTGGATCTCGACCAGCGTGACGATACCCTCCGAGCGAAGCGGTGCCGGATAACGATAGATGACGACCGGATGGTTCCTTCCTTTCGTGACAAAGAAGATCCGATCGGTGGGCAGGACGTACATCGCTTCGATGTCCCGAGGGCCGTCGGGCAGCACCATGCGGTACCGCTCCGCCTCTACTCTCCGGTCACCCTCTCCTTCCGGCTCGGCTAGCCGGTATAAGGAGATGATGTCCCTGCGCTCTTCGTTGTCTCCGGTGCCCGCGACATAAAGGCAGGCGCCGAGGTCACAACGTCCACGAGCAACATCCTCCCAGTCATCGTTGGACTGGTTCAACTCGATGCGGGCATGGACGTGGCCGTCCCGGTCGACTGCGTAAAGGAACGGCCCCTGGCCACGGTCGTTGTGTGTCCAGACGAGGCTCGGGTTCCGGATGCCGGCGGCGACGCCACTCGTTTCGCGGAGAGCGCCGGGGAGCGCAATGGGGGGTCCGTCCAAACTACACTTCGAGTCGTCGGCCACGTAGTTTCCGCAGGCCGTGACCGCGAGTAGCGTCATCCAGGCAGTGTGCTGAGCCACGCGGGCCAGAGCACCTGGACACCACTTCCCGGTCAAGGCTGCTCGGGTGTCAACAGGACGAGTGTGGAGTCGATCAATTGCTGGAAGATCTCCAGGGGAAGTGCGCCAACGATCGGCCCAACGCCGAGGACCCAGAAGGTGGGCGTCCCCCGGACCTCGAGGTCATCGGCCAAGGCGGTCTGCGCCTGGAGCCGCCAAAGAAGCTCGTCGTTCTCGAAACAGGTCCGATACCTCTCCATATCGAGCCCCACCTCCTCGGCGAACCCCTCCGCCAGCTCCTCGGGCGCGGACGCGGATTTCCAGTCTCCCTGACGCGCGAAGATGAGCTCGGAAATCGCCTCGAAGTAACCAACTCCTTGGTCTCGTGCGCACTCGGCGGCGAGCGACACGGGCACAGAGGTCGCCCAGTTTCCAGTGATGAACGGGAGCGATTTCCAGTAGAGCCGCCCCGGATCCACGTACTGTTCGTGGAGCGATCCGCGAGTGTTTTGGTGGAAGGCTCGGCAGTAGCCGCAACCGTAATCGAAGAACTCGATCAACCGAACGGGCGCCTCGGGCGTGCCGAAATCGACACCCAGGGAGTCGATGGTCCTCTGCTCGGGCGTTGGCCCCACGGGTGCTGGCCGCATGAGTCCGGCCACGCTGGGGCTCCCGGGCTCGACGAGGCTAACGGCTTCGTTGGGGCTAAAACCTCTGGAAAGGAGGTCACCGGCGCCTCTCGTGGTCAGGCGCGCCCCGAGCTCTGAGTCGGGATCCGATTCTCCTGGGGTGCATGCTGCTGCGCCGAGCGTGACCAGCACGACGGGAAGGAGCCGCCATAAATCCCGACGATTCAGCGGCGCCACCAAGTGCGCGAGGGATGTTCGGTTCATCATGATTCCAAGTTGATCCGTTTGAGTCGGCCGGGCCCACCGGCGCAGTGTTTCCAGACTCGTAAGAAACCAATTGAACCCGCTCCCGGCAACCAGACAGGGGCGAAGAGGTGGTCGCCACGCCGGTCGTGGGCGCACGGGATCAGCGGGAGCGGCGGGTCACATACAGCCCGGCGGCCACGCCTAGGAGCACCGACGCCCAGAGGACCCGATTCGACCTCCAGCTGCGGCCGTCGCTGGTCTTGCGCAAGGCGGTCCCGACGCCCCCGGGTTCGAGGTCGATCCGCGGTTCCCCGTTGGGTTTGGTGGCAGGAGTCGAACGGCGAACGGCTCGCTTCTTGGGCGGTCGCGTCTCAGAGCCCGGCCCCGACACCTCGTCCACGTATTCACACTCAAGGCAGGACGCGATCGCTTTGTGCTCGGTGGTCCGGTTCGGAAAGACCAGCCCTTCACCGCAATCGGGACAGGCACGCTCGGCGGGTAATGGGCGGATCAACGCGTACAGGCCGCTCTTGGAGAGGTCCATCACCTCGGCGATCTGATTCACGCTCTGCCCGGAGTGCCAGTACAATTCGTTGGCTTGATCCGCGAGCTTCCGGTCGTCGCTTTTTTTGGATGGCATCGGACGATGTGGTGTCCTCGAAAATCCGTTCAGGCCTGCGGGGCCAAGATAGCCGTAGGAGACACACTTGAACATTCCCGCGCCCCATGGGCATTTGGAGATGGCCCACCGGGAGCCCCAAGGCACACTGAGAGGTGCCGGTGTCGTCTGTCACCCCCACCCCCTTCAGGGTGGAACCATGCACACAAAGGCCGTGTTCCGGGCCGCGCAGGCTCTCGCGGATGTGAAGATCGCTGCCCTGCGTTTCAACTTCCGCGGCGTGGGGACCAGCACCGGCAGTTATGACCAGGGAGTGGGCGAGAAGGACGATGTACTGGCCTCACTCGATTGGCTGGAGGAAAGGCACCCCGGACTGCCACTCGTCGTGGGAGGCTTTTCGTTCGGTTCGATGGTCGCGCTTTCAGCGGCGGCAGCCGATCCCCGAGTCGTCGCCTTGTTCGGCCTGGGGCTTCCCGTTCGGATGTACGACTACGGATTTCTTGTGGATGTCCCCAAGCCCATCCTTGTGGTTCAGGGTGAGGAGGACGAGCTCGGCTCGGGTCCCGAGATGGAGCCCGTCGTAGCCGCCTTGGGATCCCACGTGACCCTAGCCAGAATCGCGGGCGGGGACCATTACTTCGACGGACACATCGACGAGATGAAGGCCGTGTTGAGCGAATATTTCCAAAGCGGCCCGGGGGGCGATGTGGTAGGAGGGAGCATCGGATGAGAGAGCGGCGCCGGATCCTCGACAACCTGGAGAAACTCTATCGTGATGAGCTGGACCGGAGTGCGGAGTCCGAGAGTGGCGATGGAGACCGCCTGGACTTCGAGTTCCAGCGCGACCAGCTATACCTGGAGGTCCTGCTCGACCTGCGGGATCTATTGGGCGACTCACCCGCGGACGAAAAATCCACGTCGTCTCTCTTGGACAAGGCCCAGCAACTGCGGAATCTGACTCGGCTGCGTTGATCCCATGACCATCTACACAAGGACCGGGGATGACGGCGACACCGCACTCTTCGGTGGTGGACGGGTGCCGAAAAACAACGGGCGGGTCGAAGCCTACGGAGCTGTGGACGAGCTGAATTCGTTTGTCGGTCTTGCTCTCACATCGCTCGCCGATGCCGACGTCCGGCGTGGACTTCTCCTGATCCAGAACGATCTTTTTTCGCTCGGCGCCAACCTCGCTACCCCGGAAGGGGACGGTTCGCGGCCCCGGCCCAAGACGCCCGACGTTCCCTTAGCCAGGGTGGAGGTGATGGAGCACTGGATCGACCAGGCCACCGAGGAGCTCCCCGAGCTGCGTCAGTTCGTACTTCCCGGTGGTACCGAGGCGGCGGCGATGCTCCACGTATGCCGATCGGTGTGCCGGCGGGCGGAACGCGCCGTGGTTGCATTGGGTCGAGAGGAGTCTCTGGACGATGGGATCGTCCCCTATCTCAACCGACTATCCGATCTACTTTTTGTTTGGGCTCGTCTCGAAAACCACCGGGCGGGGAATCAGGACGTGCCCTGGAGTAAGGAGTGAAGTGAGTCGGTGGGAGCATATGGCGGACCGTGTCGACCGGACAGCAGCTGCGGCCGGCGTGGACCGCTTGGGCAGGGATCTCATCGGGATGGCGATCGAGGCGGCGAGGGCGCCCCGCTTGGCCGTCATCGACGACGACCACCATCCCGACTACCTGCACCCTGGCCGTACCGCGGTGGTCCTCCTGGATGACGTCGGTTTGTCCGACCCCGTGGCGCTCGCAGCTGCCTGTGTTCTGGATACGCGCCGGAACGATTTGGAGCCACCCGATCGCGAGGTTACCGAGCACGTGAGTGCTGCCGTGACGGCCTTCCGGAATGTGGTGCCTCGCTCCGGGTCCGGCAGGCTGCTCGAGGACCTGCTGGCCAGTGAGCGTGAGGTCGTCCTGGTGGCACTGGCTGAGCGGCTCGACCAGGTCCGGCATGCGCATATGTGGGGAGCTCTGGCCGAAGCCCGAGCGGCACACCAAGAGGCGTCCGAGGTCTACTTGAAGATGGCCGAGCGCACACATGCCCGCCTGGCCGCACGGTACACCAATTGGTGCCGTGCTTTCGGGGAGGGGTACCTAATTAATGCGCGGGAGCCTTGACTGCCCCGCTTTTTTCTGCATTAATGAGGGCCTGTCAGTTGATTCCGTCAATCTCGCTGCGACCCGTATCAGCCCATGACCTATATCATTGCCGAGCCCTGCATCGACCTCAAAGATGCGAGCTGCGTAGAAGTATGCCCGGTCGACTGCATCTACGAGGGGGGGGACATGTACTACATCCATCCGATCGAGTGCATCGATTGCGGTGCATGTGAGCCGGAGTGTCCCGTCACGGCGATCTTCCCGGATACGGACGTACCTCCGGAATGGACCAGCTACATCGCGAAAAACGCCGACCACTTCGACGACGTTTGAGGGCTAGAGGCCTAGCTCCCGCATCCGTTCCAGCGTGATCGCCCCTGCAGCGGCTTCGGCTTCGGCTGCGAGTTCCTTGGGCTGAGTCTGCTTCTGCTGTCGCATCAACAGTAGGCCCGCTGCCACAGCCGCGGCACCCACTAAGCCTAACGTAAGTTTGCGAATGGTCGTCTCCTTCGCTCGGGTTCCGTGTCGCTTAAGTATACCGGCCACGACCGCATAGGGTCCCCAGCCAGATGTTTACACTAAGCTAAAAAAAAGCGAATTGGTTTCGTTCTGGCAAGTAGAGCGGGTTCGTTCGCCTCTCCGGGCTCCGCTCGGGGTTGTCCCAGCGAGGCTGGACGTCCACCATCCTCTCTGTGGTGCACGAGGCATCGGGGGTGGAGCATGTCACAGGAAAAGGGGCGGATTCTGAAGGATGCCCAGGCGGGTGACCCCGTGGCCCTCGCTCGTGCCTTGGTCGCCACTCCTTCTGTGAATCCCGAGATCGAAGAGTCGGGTGCGGGAGAGGCCGCCGTCGCGGAGTTGACCGCAGGGTGGCTGCGCGGGTGGGGTCTCACTGTGGATACATCCGAGGTAGCGGCGGGTCGGTGGAACGTCGTGGGTAGCCTCGAGGGCGTCGGCGTCGGCCCGACGCTCCTCCTCAACGGCCATCTCGACACCGTAGGGGTGGCCGGAATGAGCGTCGAACCTTTCGGAGGCGAGCTGAAGGACGAGCGGCTCTTGGGGAGGGGATCGTGCGACATGAAGGGGGGCGTGGCGGCGTTACTGGCTGCGGCGGCCAAGGTCGCTCGTAATCCACCGCCTGGGGCATTGGTTGTGGCCCTCACCGCAGACGAGGAGCACGCCAGCCTGGGAATGGAAGCTTTGGTTCGCTCCGGGATGAGGGCCGACGCCGCGGTGGTGTGTGAGCCCACCAGCTTGGCGGTCATGCCCGCTCACAAGGGCTTCGTTTGGGTCGAGGCCGCCTTCCGGGGAAGGTCCGCCCACGGGTCGCGGCCGGAGGCGGGCGTCGATGCCATCGAGCATGCCGGCCGCTACCTCACCGCATTGGGTGCCCTGCGGAGTCGGTTGCGCGCTGGAGAACCTCATCCGCTTCTGGGTCACGGATCGTTTCATGCGGGTACGATCGATGGGGGTTCGGCGCCGTCCGTCTATCCCGGAGCTTGCCGGCTCGTTCTGGAGCGCCGAACGTTACCGGGAGAAAGCGCAGCCGGTACCATGGACGAATTCCAGGCGGTTCTCGACGAGTTGGCAGCCGAGATGCCGGAGCTCGAGGCAAAACTAACGCAGGGATTAACACGTCCTGCGACCGAGATACCGAACGACTCCCCCCTGGTAGCAGGGCTCCTAGCGGCGTGTGCGGCTGAGGGGGTCGATCCGCGGTTGGCTGCCATGACCGCATGGGTGGATGCGGCTTTTCTGAACCAGGCGGGTACACCCGCCGTCTGCTTCGGTCCGGGCTCGATCGTTCAGGCGCATTCCGCTGACGAATGGATCGACCCTTCTGAGATTGTGACGTGCGCCGCGGTTCTCGAGCGTTTTTCCCGCGACTTCCTTCAAGGAGATCGGGGCGAGATGGTAGCCGACGTGTTTGCGGAGGCGGGATGAGCAAGGACTATCCGGTTCAGGGACCCAGTATCGCGACGGTCCGCGAGCGGGCAGTGGAAGTCCTCATGGAGCACTTTTCCAGGGACGTCATGGACCTGGAGGAGTTCGAGGGGCTCTTGGATGCGGTAAATCGATGCTCCACGGTCGGCGAACTCCGGGAGCTTCTCTCTAAGCTGCCGCCTGTGGAGTCGTCAGAGCCCGCGACCGATATGATCCCCGCTCGGGGTGGAGCGCCGGTTGTCGTAGACGCCGATCGTGTGAGACCTCACGGTTTCCTGATCAGCATCCTTGGCGCCACCAACCGTTCCGGTCGTTGGATCCCGGCCCGAAAGAACTTCGCATTCGGTGTTCTGGGCGGTATCTCGCTCGACTTTCGGGAAGCGTTACTCGGATCGGGCATAACGGATGTGAACCTGCTAGCGGTTCTGGGCGGCATCGAGATCATCGTCCCGCCCGAGATGGCGGTGGAGGTAGACGGTATGGCCGCGCTCGGCGGCTTCGAGTATGGCACCGACACGCCGCTCCGGAGTAATCCGGATCTCCCGACCTTACGGGTCCGAGGACTTGCAGTCCTTGGCGGCGTGAATGTCGAAGTTCGCCTTCCGGGAGAGACCGCCAGGCAAGCCAAGAAACGACGTCGATTGGAGCGAAAGGGCCTTCAGCCGAAACTCATGTCCGGGCCAGAGGCCTGAACACCCGGTCGCGCGATCAGATGCCCTTGCTATGGCACCTCTTGGCTCACTGAGCAGTGTTCGTCGTATGCCGCTTTCAACGTGTCGGCGATCTCGAGGGGGTGACGTCCTTCAATTTCGTGGCGCTCCAGCATGTAGATGAGCTCGCCGTCCTTCATCAACGCCACAGCCGGTGACGACGGCGGATATCCAGTGAAGTACTCGCGGGCCCTTTCGGTCGCTTCGAGATCCTGTCCAGCGAAGACGGATACGAGAACATCGGGCTTGGCTTCGTTGCCCAACGATACCGCTACCCCAGGCCGCATGCCTCCGGCCGAACAACCGCAGACCGAGTTGATGGCCACCATCGTCGTGCGGCGATCCGTCCCCAAGGCCTCGTCTACCTCCCCGGGGGTTTTGAGCTCCTTGAAGCCCAGTTGCACCAAGTCCTGTCTCATCGGGGCGATCAACTCTTCTGGGTATGGCATCATGTCCTCCTGTGGTTACTGAATTTTCGATCCCTTCATGGGGCTGTCGATCTCACGGGGACTCCGAATCCATGCATAATCTGCAATCAAACTTGCATCTTTGGAACCGCCATGACTACCCCGGGGAATTTAAAAGGTACAACCGTCGGCCTGCGGGCGTTTGAGGACCGCACATTGCGCCAAATGGGCGTGTCCATAAATCGAAGTCCGACCATGATTTACAAGATTCACACGGGCGTCGACCGGAACGCGAGGATGTACACTCGAACGGCGTACTGTCGGTGTGTCCATTCCCGCGCCGATCGATTCGATTTATGATGCAGGTAGGGGTTTGGAGTCCTCATGACGAAGCGAGGAGGCCCGGTGACGGAGGTGAGGACGTTGATGGAGACTATGGCATGCTGAGGAGGGCCAAGCCAGTCCGGTGTTGGCTCGCGGTTCTGATCGTGTGTGTACTTGGCGCCTGTGGAGCAGACTCCGGAGGTTCGTCGGACGGCACGCTCTCCAGTGGGTCCGCCCAATCGGCTGGGGAAGGACAGGGCGAGAGGGCCGGCGCAGTCACCGGCACCGCCGATGGCCCGGCGGGCCCGACCACCTTGCCCGGAACGGAAGCCGACTGGGCCATCGTCCAGGAGAAGGCTCGTTGGACGGTCGAACAGGGATATTCGGGCCTGAGCATCGGCGATCTGGTTGTTCGAATCGGAGAGACGTTCGTTGGAACCCCCTATGCTCCCTATACGCTCGAGGCGCCCGGCGAAGAGGGCCTCGTGATCGAGCTCGAGGAGTTGGACTGTGTGACCTTCGTGGAAAACGTCTTGGCGCTGGCTCGCTTCGTTCAGACGGTCCCCGACGAGTTGTTGGTCGCAAGCGCCGGGGGTCCCCAACAGCCGTTATTCTCCTGGCTCCTGCAAGACATCCGTTACCGAGGCGGGGTGCTCGAGGAGTATCCGAGCCGTCTGCACTACTTCAGCGAGTGGATCGGAGACAATGATAAAATGGGTCTCGTGCGTGACGTGTCGCAGGAGTTGGGCGGGGTCGCCGAGGACGAACCGATCGACTTCATGACGACACATCCGGACGCCTATCGCCAGTTGGGCGAAAATCCGACGTTCCTAACGGAGCTGAGGGAGGTCGAAGCCCGTCTCAGCGCGGAGCCCCGTTACTACATCCCGGAGGATCGCATCGCCCTGATCGAGGACCGGATCGAGGATGGCGACATCATCGCGACCACCAGCACCGTGGCTGGTTTGGATATCGCCCACACGGGGATCGCGCTCTGGAGGGACGGCCGCTTGCACCTCCTGCACGCGCCTCTTGCGGGTGGCGTGGTGCAGATCAGCGAGGCGCCTCTGGCCGAGAGGATCCAGCGGATCGGCGGCCAGGACGGCGTGATGGTGGCGCGGCCCTTGGAGGCGAGGTAGGGACGCACCACGAGTGTATCTGTAGGTCCGACTTCACGTTACGTCGTCTGATGAAGTCGGTGGAACGTTGGGGAGCCCTACCTCGTCGTGGAGCGGCTTAGAGAACTGAAGCGGCGAGATCGGGACTGATGTCCGATGCCGAGGAACTGAGGGAGCGCGGGGGTAACTGAGATGAGAACGTCCATGTTCCACCTCTGCTCCTGCATGGCCGTGCTGGGGGCTACGGCTTGTGCCGGACCGGACGCCGGCGCCAGCAGAGGGACTACCGAAGCCGACCACTTCGTGCCCTCGCGACCGGAGACCGTGAGCTGGGGCTGGTACCCCATCGACAAGGAGCCCGTGCTCACGATCCGGTCCGGAGAGACGGTCGGCATCAACACGCTGTCCCACGCTGGGGCCACGCAGCAAGCCGAGCCGGTGGAGTACCTCACGGGCCTCGGCATACCCCGGGATGAAATCCATCAGGACGTGCTGGATTTCTGGGCTTCAAGGGAGGGGCGGCCGAGGGAGGGGCGGAGCGGCCACGTCATCACCGGGCCGGTTTATATCGAGGGAGCCGAGCCCGGCGACATGCTCGAGGTGCAGATTCTGGTTCTCGAGACCAGAGCGTCTTGGGGGATCAACAACACGAGCTCCCGCGGTGGTGTATTCTCGCCGGGTTATCCGGGAGTCGAGGCCGACGACCCGCCGCTGGACATTCCACCGGGGACGCGGCACGTGATTCGGACCGACATGGTCGATGGCCGTGAGGTCGCGCTCTTCTCGCCGGACATCCAGGTGCCGCTCACTCCCTTCATGGGGATCATGGCGGTCGCGCCCGATCCCGTGGTGGGCGAGCCGGGCGTGACGGTACCGGGCGTCCAGAGCTCGAGGCCGCCGGGCGCCTTCGGCGGTAACATGGATGTAAAGGATCTCAAGGCACGCACGACCCTCTACCTACCGGTCTTCCATCCCGGAGCGCTCTTCTACACGGGCGACCCGCACGGCGCCCAAGGCGACGGTGAGGTGAGCGGGACCGCAATCGAGCAGTCACTGGCCGGCGTGTTCCGCTTCGTTCTGCACAAAGGCGTCGAAATCTCGGGCCCACGTGCCGAGACCGACACACACTACATGATCATGGGGATCGACCTCGACCTCGACCTCGATCGCGCAACGCGGAACGCGACCTGGGAGGTCGTCGACTTCCTGGTGAAGGAGAAGGGGCTGACCCCCGCCGAGGCGCTCTCGCTCGCGAGCATCGCCGTGGATTTCCGGGTGAGCGAGGTGGTCGACCTCACCCAGGTGGTCACGGGGTATATCCCGAAGGATGTCTTCCTACGCTAGAAAAAAGGCGAGACGCCCCGCGACCGGAGCGCCCCGCCGGATTACTTCTGTAGAGCTTTCCTAGAACGTCGCGATCGCGTTGAACGGACTCGCCGTCCCGTTCGGCACCTTGGAAATCTGCCACGACACCATGAACTCCCACCGCTGGCGGGCCGCCGCCTCACGGGCCACGTCTTCCATATAGCCGTTGTCGACGAGCGGCAGTCCGATGAAGATCTGTGTCATGGTGTGGATCGGGCGGTTGATACCCTGTACGCCGGACGGCTGAACGTCGCCCACGGCGTCGCCGACCAGCAGTGACACGCCGCGCTCCTTGAGCCAGGGCAGCACCGACGCGTGCAGGCCCGCTCCGCCGCTGCTGTAGTTCCACGGGCCGAGTGCCTCGCGACGCGCCCAGCGGCCGCCGCGGATGAGGAGCACGTCGCCGGGCGAGACCGTGATGCCCGCGAAGTCTTCCCACTCCTCGAGATCAGACACGTAGATGGGCGTGCTCGGCTCGAGCCAATCCACGCCCCTGAGGAGCGGCATGTCCACCAGGATGCCCCGTGTAACGTAGCCGGGCCCCATGTCTTCGATAGCGAGATTCCCGACGCATCCGTCGGCGGTCATCTCCTGCGGATAGCCGTTGAAGATGATCGCCCCGCCGTCCCGTTGTTGGGCGTAGTGGCAAAGCGCGTCCATGTGGGCCAGCTGGCCGTCGTGCAGATGGAAGCTCATGGCGTCCATGGCGGCCCGGGGCAGGCCGGTAGCCGGGTCGAGGTGCGTCATCGTGTGTTCGGTCGGCCAGAAAGCGCCGCTGTCAATCGCCTTTTCTAGATTGACGAAGTGCGCGAGGGTCACCGTGACCCCGTCCTCGACGAGACGGGTGGCCGCCCGCGTCTTTTCGGGGGTGATGTAATTCAGCGCGCCCTTTTGGTCCTTCGGGCCCCACTTGCCCCAGTTCGAGAGCTCCGTCTCCCAGCGCTTGAGTGTCTCGAGTGTGACCAGGACCGACGGGTCCTGTGTGGACGGATGCACCTCGAACCTCTCCTGCGGGCCCTGCGCCGCCGCTTGAGCGGACGTGAATCCTGCCGGGGACAGGGCCAAGGAGCCCGCTACGAAGACTGAAAGTAAGAGCTTCATCTGAATGACCCCTTTTTCTTGTCGATCCATCACTTACTGCTCAGGTCGCTCATCCTGTTCGCTGCTGAGCTGTCTTTAACCACATAAGAATAGGTGGGAAGGAACACATCGAACAGTGTTGGAATCAACGGTAGGGGGGCCGGGGCCCCCCACCTTGCCTCGACCCGCCTAGATTCTCCACTTTCCTCCACCGCATGAAAGAGATCAAGAAGCTCCTCGTCGCCAATCGTAGCGAGATCGCGATTCGTGTCTTCCGCACGGCCCACGAACTGGGCATCCGTACGGTGGCGATCTATTCACACAACGACCGATACGCGCTTCACCGCTTCAAGGCGGAAGAGGCGTATCTGATCGGCAACCCGGACGAGCCGATTCGGGCCTACCTCGACATCGAGTGGATCGTCTCTCTGGCCCGGGAGAATCAGGTGGACGCCATCCACCCCGGATATGGGTTTCTGTCCGAGAACCCGGATTTCGCCCGTGCCTGTGAACGTGAGGGGATCATCTTCATCGGTCCCCAAGTGGAGGTGCTCGAACGCCTGGGCGACAAGACCTCAGCACGGAAGATTGCTGCGGATGCCGGCGTGCCGGTACTCGGGGGTAGCGAAGAAGCGATCGCCGACGTGGCCGAGGGAGAGCGGCAGGCAGAGACCGTGGGGTATCCCGTCATTCTCAAGGCCGCCAGGGGCGGTGGCGGCCGGGGGATGCGGGTGGTGAGGGATCAGAGAGAGTTTCCAGACGCCTTCGAGGATGCTCAGCGGGAGTCGCTGACGGCTTTCGGCAGCGCGGACGTCTTCATCGAGCGTTTCGTCCAGCGGGCGCGCCACATCGAAGTCCAACTCCTGGGTGACGAACACGGCAACCTGGTCCATCTGTTCGAACGCGACTGCTCGGTGCAGAGGCGGCACCAGAAGGTGGTGGAAATCGCTCCGGCGCTGGCCCTGGACGAGAAGGTCCGCCAAAGTCTACACGATGCGGCCGTGGCGATCGGTCGTGACGTGGGATACCAGAGTGCGGGCACGGTGGAGTTTCTCGTCGATCAGGACGAGGGCAACTTCTATTTCATCGAGGTTAATCCCCGCATTCAAGTGGAGCACACGGTCACTGAGGAGGTCACCGGCGTGGACCTCATCAAATCGCAGATTCTGGTCGCCCAAGGGACGCGCCTCGACGACGAGGAGATCGGCTTGTCCTCCCAGGTGGATGTGCGCACCCAAGGTTTCGCCATGCAGTGCCGCGTGACCACTGAAGATCCCGCGAACGACTTCATGCCCGACTACGGGCGTGTGTCGCACTACCGCTCGGCGGCGGGTATGGGGGTGCGGCTCGACGCAGGCAGCGCTTTCTCAGGTGCGGTCGTAAACCCGTATTACGACTCCCTTCTGGTGAAGGTGACGACCCGGGGGACGCGCTTCGTCGACGCGGCCAGGCGCATGGAGCGGAGCCTGCAGGAGTTTCGTATTCGCGGCGTGAAGACGAATATTCAGTTCCTGATTCGCCTGGTGACGAACGAGCAGTTCTTGGAGGGTGGTTGCACGACACGCTTCATCGATCAGACGCCCGAGTTGTTCGAGTTAACCAAGCGACGCGACCGTGCGACGCGACTTCTGACCTATCTCGGAGGTACGATCGTCAACGGAAACCCTTCGGTGAGGGATCACCCGCGTGCCGTGCGGCGGGAGCCGGCACCTGTTCCGAAGGTCGATTATCAGAGCCCGATTCCGGACGGCACACGGCAGAGGTTCCGGGACCTCGGGCCCGTGAGGTTCGGCGGTTGGATCTCCGACCAGGAGCGGCTGCTCCTTACCGACACGACGTTCCGGGACGCGCATCAGTCGCTGCTGGCAACCCGCTTCCGTACACACGACCTGCTCAGGGTAGCCGACGCGTACGCTCGGCGGGGCTCGGAGTTGTTCTCGCTCGAGATGTGGGGCGGCGCCACATTTGACGTCTCGATGCGGTTCTTGAAGGAGTGCCCTTGGCGTCGCCTGACCGACCTCAGAGAGCGCATTCCGAACATCCTCTTTCAGATGCTGCTTCGCGCTTCGAACGCGGTCGGGTACACGAACTACCCGGACAACCTCGTGCAGGCGTTCGTCGAAGAGGCTGCCGCCGCGGGTATCGATCTGTTCCGTGTGTTCGACGCCCTCAACTGGACGGACAACATGCGGGTGGCGATGGAGGCGGTGCTCAAGGCGGACGCGCTCTGTGAGGCTTCGATCTGTTACACGGGGGACATCCTCGATGGGGGCCGCACGAAGTACGATCTGGAGTACTATGTGAAGTTGGCCAAGGAGTTGGAGGGGATGGGCGCACACATCCTCGCGATCAAGGACATGGCCGGACTCTGTAAGCCTTATGCGGCCGCCAAGCTGGTGCGTACGCTCAAGGACGAGGTGGGTATTCCGATCCACTTCCACACACACGACACCTCCGGCGTGCAGGCCGCGGCGATCCTGAAGGGCGCGGAGGAAGGACTCGACATCGCGGATGCGGCCATGGCCCCGATGTCGGGCACAACGTCCCAACCCAACATCAACACGGTGGCCGAGGCGCTCCGCTTCACTCGCCGCGATCCGGGGCTGACGAGGCAGGACCTGGACGACATCGCGGACTACTGGAGGGCGGCCCGCGACTTCTACACACCGTTCGAGGGTCAGGTACTGCCCTCGAACGCAGACCTGTATAGCCACGAGATGCCCGGCGGCCAATACACCAACCTTTTCCAGCAGGCGCGTGCCCTGGGCCTGGCCGATCGCTGGGCCGAAATCTGCCGGGTGTACGCTGAGGTGAACGAGCTCTTCGGCGACATCGTGAAGGTGACGCCCACCTCCAAGGCCGTGGGCGACATGGCGTTGTTCATGGTTGCGAACGAGCTCACGCCGGAGGATGTCCTCGATGCGAGTCGCGAGTTGGCCTTTCCTGCTTCCGTCGTCGACCTGATCGGTGGAGGCATGGGACAGCCACCTGGCGGTTTTCCCAAAGAGGTGAAGAAACGCGTGTTACGTGGTGGCCCGGGTCTGAGTGCCCGCCCGGGTGACACGCTCGAGCCGGTGAATTTTAAGAAGGCGACCGCGACGGTAAAGAAGCTGTTAGGCCGGGAGCCTCCACGACGCGACGTGATCTCCTATCTGCTCTACCCGACGGTGTACCGCGACTTTGCGGACCATCAGAGTAAGTACTCCGACACGTCGGTATTTCCCACGCCGGTCTTCTTCTACGGTCAGGAGGCGGGCGAGGAGATCGCCATCGACATCGAACGGGGGAAGACGCTCATCGTGAATTTTCTTGCGGTCGGTGAGCCCCATCCGGACGGGAAACGCACGGTGTTCTTCGAGCTGAACGGACAGCCCCGGGACGTCAGCGTGGTCGACCGAACACTCGAACCGGATACGTTAGCCGCGGTGAAGGCCGATCCGGACGATCCGAAGCAGATCGGCTCGACCATGCCCGGCATGGTCGTGGGTGTAGCCGTGCGCGTGGGTAACGACGTGGCGCAGGGAGACAAGTTGCTGAGCTTGGAGGCCATGAAGATGGAGACGACCCTCTACGCGGAGAGCGACGGGAAGGTGGCCGAGGTGCTCGTGTACCCGGGGAGCCAAGTGGCGCCCGGTGACTTGATGATTCGTTTGGAGTAGAGTTTACGCATGAACGACTGGAGACCCCAAACGTGGGCCGTGCGAGCACAGGCCGAGGAGTCGACGCACCACGAACACTCGGTACCGATCTTCCTGACCTCGAGCTTCGTCTTCGAGGACAGCGAGGAGATGCGGGCGGCGTTCGCTGGCGAGATCGACCGGAACATCTATGCCCGGTTCACCAATCCGAACGTCGAGGAGCTTTCGGAGAAGATCCGCCGCCTGGAGGGTGCCGAGGCGGGGCACTCCCTAGCTACCGGCATGGCTGCCGTGTTCGCGACGTTCGGAGCGCTGCTCTCGAGCGGGGATCACATTCTGGCGTGCCGGTCGCTCTTCGGATCGACCCACACGATCCTCACCAAGATTCTGCCTCGGTTTGGGATCACGTTTACATACGTCGACGCCGCGGACCCCGATTCGTGGCCCGGCGAGATTCGCGAGAACACCCGGATGATCTTCGTGGAGACCCCCACGAATCCGGCAGTGGATCTGGTGGACCTCGGGTGGCTGGGAAAACTGGCCACCGAAAAGGGCGTCATTTTGGTTGTGGACAACTGCTTCGCCACACCGATCTTGCAGCGTCCACTCGAGTTCGGCGCGCACCTCTCGCTCCACTCCGCCACCAAGTACCTCGACGGCCAGGGCCGGGTGATGGGCGGTGTGGTGGTGGGCGCAAAGGATCTGATCCAGAAGATCTACGACTTCGCGCGGGCCACCGGGCCCGCCTTATCGCCGTTCAACGCGTGGGTGCTCTCCAAGAGCGTGGAGACGCTCGAGGTTCGGATGGAGAAACATTCGGAAAATGCATTGATCGTGGCGCAGTGGTTGGAGGGGCGGCCGGGCGTCGCCTCCGTGCGTTATCCCTTCCTCCCCTCCCATCCCCAGTACAAGATCGCGAAGCGCCAGATGTCCTCCGGCGGCGGCATCCTCTCGTTCATCGTCGAGGGCGGGCTCGAGCAGGGGAAGCGCTTCATGGATTCCGTGAAGTTGTGCTCGCTCACCGCGAATCTCGGTGACACACGCACGATCGTCAGCCATCCGGGGTCGACGACCCACGCCAGGCTCACCGAAGAGGAGCGCAAGGCGGTGGGCATCACGCCGGGGTTGATCCGCATCTCCGTTGGCCTGGAAGACCTCCGGGACGTGATCGCTGATGTGGAGCAGGCCCTGGAGGCCTCAGAGGGCACCTGAGCCCGGTCCCTAGCTGAGCCCGGTCCTTACCTGAGACCGGTTCCTACCTGAACGGGCAAGGCAGCTTCCTACCGGAGCGGGAGCCGGTTCTCCGGATCAGGCCGGAAGATCAGATACTCGATATCGGTGTCGAGCTCACTGAACCAGTGCGGCGTGTGGCCGGGGATGATGATGACGTCCCCCTTGGTGACTCGCCGGGAAGCACCCCCCTCGATTCCGGAACCGCGTAGACTGGTGCCGGTGGGCGCGGGGGCAGAGTCGATGAGGGTACCCCCCGTGACCAGCGTCGCCACCCCTTCGAGCATGTAGTAGATCTCGGTGGTGTTCACCGGATGGAGGTTGGCGCCACCCGGAAACTCCTCAGGACGGAACACCCCGTAGACCCCGACGCGATAGTCGCCGGTCACCTCGACCGTGCGAATGGCCCGGTCGCTGACACGGTCGCGCGGCAACGCGTTGATGAACTTTTGGATCTCGGCCGAAGTTACGTCGGTCGCTTGCGGGGCCTCCTGCGCCGCGACCGGCGGGACCATGAGGACCACGATAAGCGCGACCATCGAGAAGACAGCTCTGAGCATGACAACTCTGAGGAAGGCAACTCTGAGCATGATGGCTCCTTGGTCGGAAGGATGGCCAGAAAAAAGCCCACGTACGGGTCAGGACAACGTATGGGGGCAAAAGCGAACCGGCCAACGTGGGGTCTCGGGTCAGCCTCGCCGAGCCGCCAGAGGCACCCCCGCTCAGGCGTCCCCGGGTCGAAGCTGTTCGGCGGGGGTGAAGAACGTCCTACGATAGCCTAACACGACGACAACCGCTGCGAGGGCCACCGCTGACCCCAACATGAACATCACGACGATCTGGTACCGAATCGCGACCAGCGGATCCGACCCTGCAATGATCTGACCGGTCATCATTCCTGGGAGAGAGACGATTCCCACAACCATCAAACTGTTCACCGTAGGAATCATCGAAGCCCGAAGGGCCCTTCTAACCGGCTCCCGAGCCGCCCGCACCGAATTCGCGCCCAGCGCCAGATACGCCTCGATTTCAGCGTGACGCGTTTCCATCTCGCCCTTCAGCCGATCAGCCGCCAGGGCAGCCGCATTCATGGCGTTGCCGAGAATCATGCCGAACAGGGGGATCAGATACCTCGGGTTGTACCAGGGATCCACGTGAACGACCATCACACTGACGTAGATCAGCGTCAGCCCTGAACCAAGGAGAAGCGCGGCCCCGGTAATGCCGAACAGCCCGGCTGGCCTCGAATCCTGTCGGTCAACGGCTGCCTTGCTCGCGGCCACCAGCATAAGGAGTAGGGCAGCGACGACCAGGTACCACCGGTCGATCGCGAAGATGTAGACCAAGAGGTATCCGACGAGTGTCAACTGAAGGACCGTGCGGATCGCGCCCACGGCGAAGCTTCGGGCGAGACCTGTTCGATGCCAACCCGAGACTCCTATCGCGATCAGCACCAGACCGACGGCCACAGTCAGGTCGATCCAAGTGAGGTCGAGGATAGGCTGCGTCATGGGCTCGGCGCATCCGGGTCTGGAAGCCCACCCAGAACTCGCTCAGGGTCGCCGGAGTCGACAACACGTCCATCCCGTAGGACCAAGGCGTGGTGGGCATAATCCGTGGCCTCCGAGACTCGATGTGTAGCTACGACGATGGTCAGTCGTTGAACTCCAGACAGACTCCCAATCGTCTTCATGAGGGCACGTGACGTCTCGGGATCGAGGGCCGACGTGGGTTCGTCCAGGAGGAGGACTTCCGGGGACGTCATCAACGCTCGTGCGAGGTTCACCCGCTGCTTTTGGCCCACGGATAACTCACCCCCCGGCCGTTCGAGCAGGGATGGCTCGAGCTCGGCGAGAAGCATGACCTGGTTCGCCAGCTGATGGAACTGACCGTCCTGAACGCCGGCGAGCTCAGCCGCCACCGCCAAATTGTCGGAAACCGTTCCCGAAAACATCACGGGGGTCTGGAAGACGAACGCCACTCGGCGCCGGAGCGTCGTCACTATGTGTTCGACGATCGGACGACCGTCGAATAGAATGTCTCCTCGGACCGGATCATCGAGCCGGTTGAGAAGCCTGAGAAAAGAGGTCTTCCCTCCGCCTGATGGACCACACAAAACCGTAATCATATGCCGGGGGATCGTGACGTCGACGTCCTGAAGTACTATACGTCCGGCCCTTGTTTGGCCGACGCCTCTGAGCTCAAAGGAGGCGGTATCTACTCTCAGCTCCGGCATGGTTACCTCTCGTGCCCGGCCGTTACCTCAGGTGCCTCGCCGTCACCTCACGTGCCCCGCCCCCTCCACCACGAACCGCTGGGACGTCAACTCCTCCAGGCCCATCGGCCCATATGCGTGCACGCGGGAGGTGCTGATGCCGATCTCGGCGCCCATGCCGAGCTGAAACCCGTCGTTGAAGCGCGTCGATGCGTTCACCAGCGTGCACGATGACTGAACCCGTTGCGTGAATGCCGCTCCCGTCTGGGCGTTCTGGGTGACGATCGTGTCGGTATGATCCGAGCCGAATCGGCGGATATGATCGATGGCCGCATCCATGTCGGGAACGATCTTTACAGCCACGATCATATCGAGGAACTCACGGCCCCAATCGTCCGCGGCAGCGGCGGCCACATCCGGGTCGATCCTACGCACGGTCTCGTCTCCTCGGACCTCGACGCCCGCCTCACGGTAGCGCGCGACGAGTTGGGGCAAGAACGTCAGCGCGACCTGCTCATGGACGAGCACGGCCTCGGTGGCGTTGCAGGTTGCCGGCGCGGATGTTTTGCCGGTGACGGAGATTTCCAGGGCGTGCTCGAGGTCGGCGTCGGCGTCGACGTACACGTGGCAGATCCCGTGGAAGTGCTGCACGGTTGGAATGGAGGAATTTTCGCTTACGTACCGGATGAGCGTTTCGCCGCCGCGCGGGATGACCAGATCGATACAGTCGTCGAACGTGAGCAGCTCGGCGACGGCCTCACGTCCGCCCGTGCCCACCAGCACGAGTGCCTCCTCGGGTAGATCGTGCTCGCGAAGTGTGGCGTGGATCACTTCGGCGAGCGCCTCGTTGCTCTCCTGCGCCTCTTTGCCGCCCTTGAGGATGCAGGCGTTGCCGGACTTGAAGCACAGGGAGAACGCGTCGATCGTTACGTTCGGGCGTGATTCGTAGATCATCATCACGACGCCGAGCGGACAGCGCACGCGCTTTACGCGGAGACCGTTGCCGAGTGTCTGGTCCCGTGTGATCTGCGCGACCGGGTCCTCGAGGTCCGCGACCTGCCCCAGCCCGTCGGCCATCTGTCCGAGACTCTCTGCCGAAATGCCGAGCCGCTTGAGCTTAGGAGTCGAGAGTCCCTCCTCTTCGGCGCGGGTGATGTCCGCAGCGTTGGCTCGGAGGATGTCCTTCTCCGTGGCGACGAGCGCTCCCGCCAGATCCCGCAGGTAGTCGTTTTTCCGCTCGGTCGTGAGTGTCGCCACGTGCTGTGCGGCGTCTCGTGCGGCCTCGGCCGCCCTCCGTACCTCACTCATCCCCTGTTCTCCCTTTCTTCAAGCGATCCCCGTTGCCCCCGTCCCCCCTGTCGCCCCCGTCCTCGACACTCTCTCCGGTGTTGTTCTTTGGGTCGAGCAAGACCAGATCTTCACGGTGTACGATCTCCTCCACGTACTTGTATCCGAGCACCTCCAGGAACTCCTCACTCTGTCGTCCCTTCATACGCCGAATCTCCGATGCCGAGTACGATACGAGCCCCACCGCGAACACTTGCCCGTGCCCATGGAGCAGATCGACCCGCTCACCGATCCCGAATTCCCCCTCGACCTCGACGATGCCGGCCGGGAGCAGGCTGGCTCCACGCTCGATGAGCGCACGCTTGGCGCCGTCGTCTACGGCGATCGAACCCCGGGAGCGCGTCCGGATGGCGATCCACCGCTTTCGCTCTGTCAGGCGCTTTCCGCTCGGCACGAAAAGAGATCCGACCCCCTCGCCGCCCACGACGCGCGAAAGGAGTCCGGGCTCCTTGCCTGAGGCGATGACGGTGGGGACGCCCCAGTCACTCGCCAATCTCGCCGCCCGGACTTTGGCCCTCATCCCACCTACACCGGTCTCACTCTGGTCATCGGTGATGTGTCGATCGATCTCGGAACCGACCTCAATGGTGCTGATCACCTCGGCCCCCACCCCATCGCCGAATCGAAGCACGCCTGCGACCGTGCTCAGGATCACGAGCAGATCCGCCGTGATCAGGCTCGTCACGAGGGCCGCGAGATGGTCGTTGTCTCCGATCTTCGCTTCGTCGTCCGCGAGCGGGTCGTTCTCGTTGATGATGGGAAGGATACCCCGCGACAGGAGTTCCTGCAGCGTGTGCCTGGCACTCAGGAACCGGCGCCGGTCCTCGATGTCCTCCTGCATCATGAGGAGCTGCGCGACAACGGTGTCGCACTTTTCGAACTCGTGCGCGAACATCGTCATGAGTTGATACTGCCCCACCGCCGCCGCCGCTTGCCGCTCAACGACCGTTATGGGGGGTTGGTCCCTTCCCATCCCGAGGTACCCCGCCGCGACTGCACCCGACACGACCAGCACGACCTCCAGGCCCGGGTCACGCAGCCCGGTAACGTCTTTGGCGATACGCTCGATGACGAGCGGATCGAGCCGTCCCGCAGGCGCAATGATGCCACTCCCGACCTTGACCACGACGCGACGGAGTTTGCCGAAGTCCCTGCTCGCTCCCGGGCCCGGGGCGTTGGTCACGCCGCATCCCCTTCGTCGAACAGCTCAGCGGCCTTTTGAGCCGAAAGAACGAAGCCCTTGATCATCGCCGAGCTGAAGCCCTGATGCTCCATCTCATTGAGCCCGGCGATGGTGCAACCACGCGGTGTCGTGACCCGGTCGATCTCCGACTCGGGGTGACCCTTCTCTCCGAGTGCGAGTGAGGCGGCTCCCCTGGCGGTCTGCGCTGCAAGCAAGAGCGCGTCTTCGGGGTGGAATCCGATCTCGATGCCACCTTGTGAGGCCGCCCGAACGGATCGGAGAAAGAACGCTACGCCGCAGGCGCACAGGGCCGTGGCCCCGACCATCATCTCATCCTCGAGGCGGATCGTAAGCCCCACGCCTTTGAACAGAGTCTCCGCTTCTTCGAGCGCGTCCATCGAATCGGCATCGGCCGACAGACAGGTCATGGACTCCCCGATGGAGACGGCCGTGTTCGGCATGGCTCGGGCGACCTGAGTCGGTGCCGGGATCATCTCCCGCAGCTGCGCGACGGTCACGCCCGTGACCACCGAGATCACCCTGTGGCGGCCGGGATCGATGGCGTCCCGGATCTCATCGATCAGATCCACGATCTGTTGGGGCTGAACCGCGATCAGGACCGTATCGCACGCCTCGATTGCAGCGAGATTGTCGGATCCGGTCGGGTGGCCATCGTCGGCCAGTCCCACCAGCCCGGGCAGGTGCAGGGAGGTTACGTGGATTTGATCAGGCCGCAGGATCGAGCTGCGTACCAAGCCGCGTGCCAAGGCCTGACCCAGGTTACCGCCACCCAGAATTGCCAGGCCACGGGACGATGATGCGGACAACGATTCGGACTCTCTTTTAGCTGACATTGGAAACCTCTCGGAAACAAAAAAACCGGCTCCTGGAATGGGGGCCGGCGAACGTCAGGTCTCGGGGGTCGAAGGTCGCTCTATCGAATCTCCCCACGCAAGACAGGACGCGCCCGCTCCCTAGGAAGTGGACGGTCGGTTCGCGGTCGTGCGTGCTGGCTCACGGTCGGTCCGGTCGAAATGGTCAAAAAGATGTCGAAAGGGTCGAAAAGATCATGTGACGGACGATAGCGAAGCTTTGTGACATGTCAACGTTCCGGCGCCCCATGTCTTCTCGTTACCCCCCCAGAACCGCCCACTCCGGCATGACGCCCGACTCGATCCCGAAGATCGCCGTCCCCAGCACCATGAACGCGATCGTAATCACCAACGCCCCAACCAGGTTCAGGACCAGTCCGATCTTAGCCATCTCGGGAATCCGGACCCGGTCGCTTCCGAAGACGATGGCGTTCGGCGGTGTGGCCACGGGCATCATGAACGCGCACGACGCGGACAACGTCGCGGGGATCATCAACAACAGGGGGTGGATGTTCGTCGAGACCGCCACAGAGGCCAGAATCGGAAGGATCATCTCCGTCGTGGCCGTATTGGACGTCAATTCCGTGAGGAACGTGATCGACAGGCAGACCATAAGAATCAGCACGAAGGGGGGCACGCCCGCGAGGCCGGCGAAGCCATTGCCGATCAGGATGGACAGCCCCGTGACCTGAAAGCCGTAGGCGAGGGCGAACCCGCCCCCGAAGAGCAGCACGATGTTCCACGGCAGGCGCGGGATGATGTCCCTGCCCGCCAGGGTCGGGGCTGACGCCTCCGGAGTGCGCGTCGGAATCAGGAAGAGAAGTGAGGCCATGGCGATAGCGACGGTCCCGTCATCGATCAAGCCGGGGTACGGGAGCAGTTGGGACCAGCCCGGTATGGTGATGAAGCCGAGTTGGAGCGGCAAGCGGAATACCCACAACAAGGCGGTGAGCCCGAAGACGACGAGCACCGCCTTCTCTTCGTAGGCCACCGGTCCGAGCCCTTTCGCCTGTTCCTCGACTACGGCCTGGTCCACGGTGATGTGCTCGGGCACGCGGAAGAAGACCTTGGTGATGAGCAGCCAAGCGATCACCAACATGACGATGGAAATGGGCAGCGCCATCACCAGCCACTGGCCGAATACCAGAGGAGGTGCATCGGGGAACGTGATCTCGAAGATCCGGGCCAGCGAGAGGTTGGGGGGTGTTCCGACCAGCGTCGCGATCCCTCCGATCGAGCACGCATAAGCGATGCCGAGCATGACACCCACCGAGAAAGCGTGTGTGTCCTCCTTTCCGTAGTCCTTCTCCATCTCCAGGATGATGGCGAGCCCGATCGGCACCATCATGATGGCGGTGGCCGTATTGGAGACCCACATGGACAGGAAGGCGGCGGCCACCATGAAACCCAGCACGATTCGGGACGGCCCGCCGCCGATCATCCGGATGATCTCGAGTGCGATCCGGCGGTGCAGATTCCACTTCTCCATGGTCAGGGCGATCATGAAGCCGCCCAGAAACAGAACGATCGTGCTGTTGAAGTAGATCGGCGCCGTGGCCCCCCCACGCTCGATCCCGAGCAGGGGATAGAGGATGAGGGGCAAGAGGGCGGTGGCGAAGAGAGGAATCGCCTCGGTGATCCACCAGGTGGCCATCAAGGCGGCCACGGCTGCCATACGCGTGAGGGCCGGGTTTCCCGGTTCCAGGTCGAGAAGGTTGATCACGACAAACAGAACCAGCCCGAGAGCGAGGCCGATCCGTTGCACCAGGTTCTTCCGAGCCGCCATGCGCCTAGTCCCTTCCGGTGGGCTTGAAACCCCTCAGCGCAACGAGCCGGCCAGGCCCCTCAGGGTTGCGGCGAGCAAGCGCATACGACTCCGATCGGTGGGCCGGTCGCCGGCGACCGAAACCCGTGAGTCGCTCTCCAGATCGACTGCTGTCTCCTGGAGCTGCGCCGACAACTCCGTCGGCTCCGGTCCGTTCCCCAGCCGCTCGAACCGGTCCAAGGCGCCCGCGATGCTCACGGCCCGGTCGGCCCGGATAGCGTTGTTCCTCATGAGTTGGTCGAGGTAGGCGCGCGCCACGGCGAGGGTGGGCTCCCAAACGATCTTGGGCTGATGTTGCGTGTTGAACACGGTCATGCGGACCTGGGCCGCTGCGTCGATCTCGTTCTGGCTCACGTGCTCACTGGGCACCAGACGGAACACGTCGAAGCCCCTGGAGATCTCCGCGCCATAGATGAAGCCGTTGTACCAATACGTCGACCAGTAACCACCCGAGACCAGCTGTTCCGAGGTGACCGGGCCGCGGTCGAAGTAGGCGATCTCTACGGGGTTCGCTGGATCCGTGAAATCGAAAACCGACAAACCGCCCTGGTACCAGCCCTGGACCTTGATGTCCCGACCAGGCACGGGAATGAGCGACCCGTTGTGGGCCACGCAATTTTCCTCCTCGGTCTGGGGGGCACTCAACTTGTAGTAGCCCGCGAAGAGAAGCTTGCGGCCGACGATATCGAAGATGGCGTCTGCGCCCCAAGTGGGTGGGTCCGTGTCGCGGCAGCGGGGTTGACTACCCCCGCCCCACTCGTCCGTGAAGATCACCTTGGTGCCGTCGTTGCTGAACGTCGCCGAATGCCAGGACGCGAAACCCGGGTCCACGACTTCGTCGATGCGGTACGGGTTCACCGGATCAGAGATGTCCAGGAGGATGCCGTTTCCGCCGCAGGCCCCGGCGGCCAATCCAATCGCGGGATACGCCGTGATGTCGTGGCACCGGTTGGTCTCCCTCGACGTTTGGGTTCCCGGGCCGTGGTCACCGCCGCCCCACAGGCCGGCGATGTCCCCGGTCTGCTCGTTGGTGAAGATGCGAGGCTCGCTCACCACCGCAGCATCCTGGGGCCGGGCGAGGGGCACGCGGATCACCTCGATGCGGAAAAAGGACGTGTTCGGGTCTTCTGCCCCAAGACCCGAGCAACCCTCCAACTCTTCGCGGGGGCGTACGGAACCTGTGCCCTGCACGTAGATGTAGACGTTCTCGTCGTCCCTGCGATCTTCGACGATCGTATGCGTGTGGGAGCCCCGGCACGTTTGCACGGCCGCGACCTGTATCGGACTCCGGATGTCGCTGATGTCGAAGATGCGGATGCCCCTGAAACGTTCGGCGCTGATCGAGTCCGCGACGCCTTGCGTTCCGCAGTCGATCCGCGCGGCCAGGTCCTGTACCGATATGAAGAGAAGGTCGCCGACGACGGAGGGGTCGCCCTGGCCCCCGGGGCACACGACCTCTGTCCGTAGCGTCGGGCTGAGCGGGTCCTCGATGTCGTAGATCTGAAAGCCCCGGTAGTTGCCCTGGATCGCATAGTTCGCTGTGAACGCGATGTCCGAGTTGGAATACCCGCTCCCGAACGCCGAATCGGGATTCACGAAGGCCACGCCCTTTGGTATCGATGCCAACAGCTCGAGGTTGCTGATCGCAGAGGCGGCGTCGTGCCAACCGGCGGCGAGCCCTACACGCGGATCAGCGGACGGCGCCGCATCTTGGGCGGCCGCTAGGGTTGTGCCGACCAAGGAGACGGCCGCGGCCAGCAGAAGACAGGACGGAGTGGACCGGATTTTCGTGGTTGTGTATTCAGCGGTCCACCGACCGTTATTTCTGTGGGTCATACAGAGCCTCCAACTTGGAGTATCGGCGTGTGGGGTATCGGGTCATCGCCGGGCCTGCAGCATCGTGTTCATCCGACCGATCTCCGCGGTCTGGTCGGCGTCGACGTCGGAGGCGAACTGAAAGATCCCCGGCTCCTGGCCGGCCCCAGAGACCAAGAAGAGTTCACTTATCATCGTCAACGCGCCCTCGTGGTGGACGATCATGAGCTCCAAGAAGAGTCGGTCGAACGCCTCGCCCCTTGCTGAGGCTAACTCAGCCATCTGTCGCTCGGTGAGCATTCCGGGCATGAGTTGGTCGTCTTTGAGCGGCGAGGCTTCCTCCTCACGCACTTTGGGGACGCCCTCGCCACGAGATTCCAGCCACCGCGCCATCATCCCCATCTCGTCCGTCTGAGAGATGTCGATCCGCTGGCCGAGCAGCCGCATCTCTCCGCTTTCCGTGTGGCTGGAGAGCAGATCGGTCATGTCCAGGGCTTGGCCGTGGTGGTGGATCATCCCCCGCATGAACCGAACGTCCGCGTCGACGTGCACCGGTTGCCCGAGGGCGGCTGCCTCCTCGGCGGTGAGTGTGCGGGTCGGCTCGCCCGGCGCGCCTGGCTGCACGATGACTGGCAGTGAATCCTGCGCGCTCGCGGGCAGCGCAGCGACGACCGCGACCGTTGCGAGGGCGGCTGAGAGAGGGAAGCCGCCTGAAATCGGTACAAGGAAACCCTTCATGAGGGGAACTACGCTAGTGAGGCGGGTGGAGAAGGACAAGGGAGGCCGGGGCCTACTCCATTGGGGGCGCCAGCCGGTGTTCTCGCCGCACCCGCTGGTGCTCCTCGCCGCACCCGCGTGACCACCGGGTGGCCCGGAGCCAGGGTCCCCTTTTAGCTTTCCAGGTCTGGATTTCCCGAGGTGCACACGTTTCTGTGTCGCAGCAGGAATGGATTCCGAAGTCCCAGAGCCAGGATGAGTCCGCCGATGACTGAAGAACCAGAAGCCCGAAGCCCGGATGAGTCCGCTACGGAGATCACCGAATTCATGCTGCCGGGCGACGTCAACAATCTCGGGCACATTTTTGGTGGTGTTCTGCTTTCGATGGTCGATCGGGCCGCTGCCGTCACCGCCATGCGGCATGCCCGCCAACCGTGTGTGACCGTATCGATCAACCAGGTAGACTTCAAGGAGCCGATCTATGCCGGCGAGGTGGTCATGTGCAGCGCGCGCGTCAACTACGTCGGCCGAACCTCGATGGAGATCGGCGTCCGTGTGGTCACGGAGCATCCGATCACGGGTGACCGACGTCACACCAACGACTGTCTTCTGACCTTCGTGGCCATCGACGAGAACAGCCGGCCGGCACCGGTACCGGGGTTGGAGCTGACCACGGATGAGGACAAAGAGAGGTTTGAGGACGGCAGACGGCGGCGGGAGAATCGCGAAGCTCTCGAACGGGAGCTGGCGGGCGAGTAGGGGGGTGCTCAGCCCCGCTCCACCACCATCGCGAACCCCAAGCCGCCCGCTGCGCAGACGGTAATGAGCCCCAACTCCACGTCCCGTCGCTTCATTTCGTTCAGCAACGTCGTCGTGAGGCGGGCGCCGGTCGCGCCGAACGGATGGCCGATCGCGAGGGAGCCGCCCATGACGTTGATGAGCTCGACGTGCGGGTGGCCCACGGCTTGGCTTCGGCCCAACTCCTCTTCGGCGAACTTCTGAGACGAGAGCGCTTGGAGGTTCGAGAGCACTTGCGCCGCGAAGGCCTCGTGCATCTCCATCAGGCCGATGTCCGCCATGGTGATACCGGCCCGGTCCAGTGCCATCGGCGCCGCGTAGGCAGGTCCCTGGAGCAGCTGCCCCGCGGGGTCCAGACCCGAAAACGCGTAGCTGCGGACGAAGCCCATCGGCTCGAGGCCGTCTGCCTTCGCTCGCTCCTCGGACATCATCAAGACCGCCGAGCCTCCGTCGGTGAGCGGCGAGGCGTTGCCGGCCGTTACACTCCCGTGCTTGCGGTCGAACACGGGGCGCAGCTTGGCCAGGGCCTCTTCGCTCGTGTCCGACCGGATGCCGTTGTCGGTCTGCACCACGGTCTCGAAGCGCGGGGGTACGTAGACAGGGCCGATCTCTGCGGTGAGCCTCCCGTCTTGTGTTCCGGCCGCGGCGAGCTGATGCGAGCGCAACGCCCAGGCGTCCTGATCGGCCCGGGTGATGCCGTTCTCCTTGGCCATACGCTCGGCCGACTCCCCCATACTTTCGCCCGTGGTGGGCTCGGCGATCTGGGGGAAGTTGGGTACCAGATCCTTGGGCCGGATTTTGGCCAACGTACCCAGTCGTGCGCCGAGCGTCTTCGCCTTGGAGACGCTGAGGAGCTTCTCAGCGAAGGACTGCTTGATTGTGATCGGAATGTGCGTGAGTGATTCGGCACCTCCGGCTACGACGACGTCGGCGTAACCACGTTCGATGAGATTGGCGGCGTCCGCAATCGACTGATTGGCGGTGGCACAGGCCCGGGAGACGGTCACCGCCGGCACGGTCTTGGGCAGGGTGGCCAGCCCGACTTCACGGGCGATGTTGGGGGCGTGGGGATCATGCACGACGGTGCCGTAGACGAGGTGGTCTACGTCCTCGCCACGGACGCCGCTTCGGTCCATGAGTTCACGTACCGCGAGCACCCCCAGGTCGATCGCGGTCAGGTCCTTGAAGACGGTTCCGGATCGGACGAACGGCGTACGGATTCCCGCGATGATGGCGGTGCGTCTGGTCATGACCCCTGTAACCCACCGCCTCTGGCCGCGGTTCCGTGGCAGGGTAGGTAGCTAGTCGAATCTCGTGAGGCTAGACTGGGTTCCGTTCGACCCCGGCCCTCCTCGACGGCCAGGCTGTAACTCGAGGGGGCGCGGGAAACGACGGGGAGGCTGAAAACGAGCCGGAGGCTGAGTACACGACCATGAAGGGCGTCACGTTCAACGTATCGGTTCCGCACTTCCTGCTCGCGAAGACGGCAGGGCGTGTCACGGATTCGGCCCTCTTCGGGCTTCTCAGCGGTGTGAAAATGAGCGATCTCGCCGAGCCGCAGCTGCCGGGGCCGGACTGGGTCGGGATCGAGGTCATCGCGGGGGGGATTTGCGGAAGCGACATAAGCAACCTGACGTACTCTGCGAGCCCCGCTATGGAGCCGTTCGGCTCGTTTCCGGCCGTTCTCGGGCACGAGATTCTGGGAAGGGTGAAGTCGGTCGGCGCTCGCGTGTCCAAGGTGTCGCCGGGCCAGCGGGTGACGATGGATCCGATGATCTCGTGCACGACCAGGGGCTACCCCCCCGAGGATCCGTGCCCCTCCTGCTCCGAGGGGCTTCACTGCACGTGTGAGCGGGCCGGTGAGGAAGGCATCGCCCTGATCGGAGATCAGCCGCTCTCGCGGGGGCTCACGATCGGGTATCATCGAGATCTACCTGGGGGGTGGGGCCAGAGGGTACTCGCTCACGAGTCCCAGGTTTTTCCCGTCGATGATACACTGTCCGACAACGCGGCCGTGCTTCTCGAGCCGCTCTCCATCGCTCTGCATGCCGTGTTGCGCTCGCCTCCGAGGGATCCGGAGCCCGCCTTCGTGATCGGGAGTGGCACGATCGCCTTGGCCACCATATGGGCCCTAAGGGCGATCGGCTTCCAAGGCCCGATCCTCGCGCAGGCCAAGCGGGAACACGAGCAGAAATTGGCCCGGACGATGGGTGCTACCAACGTGGTCGCGCCGGGTCCTGAAGCGCGCCAAGCGTTGATCGAGACCGGGGCGTCCGCCTATATGCCGGTGGTGGGCCCCGAGGTCTACTCGGGTGGTGGTTTTCCCCTCATCTACGACTGTGTCGGCAACAGGAGCAGCCTCGTACAGTCGCTCGGTTTTGCCTCACCGCGTGGCCGCATCGTGGTCATCGGGTGTGTGGCCGAGTTCAAAAAACTCGATCTCACGTTCGTGTGGGCAAGGGAGCTCCGCATCCGGGGGGCGGTCGGTTACGGACAGGAGACCTGGCGGGGTGAGCGTCGGCACACCTTCGAGATCGCCCATGATCTTTTGCTCGAGACGGGGGCACCGGTCCAGGACATGGTCACGCACGCCTATCCCCTCGACCAGTATCGGGACGCGCTGCGTGCGGCGGCGAACCACCACAAGAGCGGGGCGGTGAAGGTGGTGTTGCAGCCCTAGGTTACCCTTGGGCCCTTTTTCGCGGAACTCGCCCTCCTAGCTAGCGCCAGGTGTCACCGCGGTTGACAGGGTTCCCGCACGACGTGCCGATGAGGGTCCGCGTGTTCGCGTCCGTGTTGACCGTCCTGGTAAGGTTGTAGTCGCAGGGGCCGCCGATCTCGCCGGTGCTCTTGGTCCATTCAAAGCTGCCGATGTACGTCGTGATCCAGGTTCCGGCCGGGGCGTTGTTAAGGTAGTGACGCTCATGCGTCCAAGTGCCGTTGCCGTTTAGCGTGATGCCCACGCCGTCTGCTTGCGTGTATTCGCAGCCCGTGCGGGTCTTCGTCCCGTCGGTGTCGATGTCCTTGGTCCCGGCTTCGGCGTCCCAAGTAGTCGTGCCCCCCCCCCCCGTGACCGCAAGCGTGCCCCCATCGTGGCACGGTCGGTCCCGCGTGAAGGTACGCTCCCATACGACGGCCTCATGGGTCAGCGCCGGCGCACCCGCGGGATCGCCTCCGCTTTGGTCGAAGAAGTCGTCGAGCACACCAGAGAACGTGGCATCGATTTCGCTGGCCAGGAACTCGACCTCGCCCATGGTGAGCTCATCTACCGGTTCCGGCGAGTTACCGTCGTCCCCGCACGCCGCGAGGGAGACAACACCTGAAACGAGAAGGCAGGTCAGTCCTCTGAACATTGGACACCTCTGCGGCAAAGCCGCCGTCGAGTCGGTAGGGGCTCGGTCCTTGATGAGGCTGCAAGACCCGGTCTTTCAAAAATACTGTTGCAGGGCAGGCGTAAGCAAGAGAAAATTAGGATCCCAGCTCCCCGCCCACAGGCACAATCTGCTTGCCGCCACACACGCCTTAGACTCATGTTGTCCCCCATGTCCGATGCCGTCGCCCGCCTGAGCGCAGCCCTAGAAGGCCGCTATACTATTGAGCGCGAGTTGGGCGAGGGCGGCATGGCCACCGTTTACCTGGCGGACGACCTCAAGCACGAACGCAAAGTGGCCCTCAAGGTTCTGAAGCCCGAGTTGGCGGCGGTTGTGGGTGCCGAGCGATTTCTCGTCGAGATCAAGACGACGGCGAACCTGAGTCACCCGCATATCCTGCCGCTCTTCGATTCGGGCGAGGCGGACGGCTTCCTGTTCTACGTGATGCCCCACATCGATGGGGAATCACTCAGGGACCGCATCGACCGCGAGAAACAACTCAGTGTGGATGACGCGGTAGCGATCACGCGGAAAGTTGCCGACGCCCTCGACTACGCTCACGAGCACGGCGTCGTGCACCGCGATATCAAGCCGGGCAACATCCTGCTCAGTGAACGCGGTGAGCCACTCGTCGCCGACTTCGGGATCGCACTGGCCGTGGCGCAAGCAGGTGGCGGCTCCGCGTTCATCGCGACCTTGACCCGTCGAATCACCGAGACGGGACTAAGCCTCGGCACGCCGCACTACATGAGCCCCGAACAGGCCACGGGCGACAGGGACGTAGACCCCCGTTCGGATGTCTACGCACTGGGCTGTGTGCTGTACGAGATGCTTGCTGGGCAGCCGCCCTTCTCGGCAACCACGGCCCAAGCGGTGCTGGTCAAGGTTCTCACGATGGATGCACCGTCGATCACGAGTGAGCGAAGGACTGTTCCACCTCACGTCGGCCATGCACTCGCGAAGACCTTGGAGAAGCTGCCTGCTGACCGCTTCACTAGCGCGGCTGAGCTCGCGACGGCACTCCGGGATGAGAGCTTCACGTATCGGGCTCGGACCTCGGTTACCGCGACGCCTGTCGCGCAGCTTCCGGGCGAAAAGACCCGACCCTGGAATCGGCTGACGATAGCCATGACAACTCTGGCTGCCGTGCTCACGCTGACGCTCGGTTGGCTGCTCCTGCGTCCCGCCTCTCCGAGGCCCGTGACTCGCGTCTCCGTGCACATCCCGGAGGATCAATTTTTTGATCCCGGCCGAGGCGATCTCGACCTTTCCGCCGACGGATCGCTCATCGTCTACCGGGGTGTTGGTGACGATGGACAGCCGCAGCTGTGGGTGAGACCGTGGAACATGCTGGACGCCACCCCGATCCGCGGCACAAGCGGCGGCTTTCAACCGGCGATTTCTCCCGATGGCCAGGAGGTCGCCTTCATTGCAGACGGCTCGATTCGGGTTGTCCCGCTCCAGGGCGGTGTATCACGGACTCTCGCAGAGGCAAGAGGGATCTGTTGCGCTGGCTGGAGTTCCGACGGTGCTTGGGTCTATTACAGTGAACCGACTGCTGGATTGAGGCGAGTGCCCGCGGGAGGTGGCTCCCCCGAGATCGTGACCGAGGTGGACACCGCCGGTGAGGACCAGATCAATGTGCTCCTGGATGTATTGCCGGACGGCAGGGGTGTGGTGTTCGCGACCCAGGGAGGGGGCGGTTTCAGAATCCAAGCGGTCGATGTCGAAACCGGGGAGGTGAAGGATCTTACACCGGGCACCCACCCACGTTATAGCCACACGGGGCATCTGCTGTTCATCGACGATGCCGCCACCCTGTTGGCTGCCCCCTTCGACGCAGGGAGCCTGGAGCTTACGGGCGCCGCCATGCCGGTGGCCGAGGGAGTGGCGCTGCTCACTAGCGGCCTGGGTTTTTTCGCCGTCTCAGAGACGGGCACGCTCGTGTACCGCACAGATGCCGGAGTTTTCGCATCGGGCACACCCGTATGGGTGGAGAGAGACGGGACGGCCCGAGAGATAGATCCCGGATGGACCGTAAGCACAGAGGCAACTTCTTCCAGCCTCGCACTCTCTCCGAATGGGGATCGCCTTGCCATCTCGATACAGAACCCCGAGGGAGTGGCAGACGTGTGGGTGAAGCAGTTGGACACGGGGCCGCTGTCACGGCTCACCTTCGAGGGGGCGAGCACCAGGTCCAGGTGGTCACCAGATGGTCAGTCTTTGACCTTCCTGTCAAATCGTGCAGAAAATTACGACGTTTGGTCCAAAAGAGCCGATGGGAGTAATACCGCCGAGCTCGTGCTGGACCGGGAGGCTCTCCTCCAAGAGGCGGTGTACTCCCCCGATGGTACATGGTTGGTCTTTCGTGAAGGAATCAATCTGGGTGCGGACATCTACGCCGTGCAGCTCCCAATCGACAGCGCGGTCGTGCCAGTGGAGGTGACGGAGTTCCAAGAGAGGGCGTTCTCTCTTTCGCCCGACGGGCGCTGGCTGGCTTTTGTCTCCAACCGTTCGGGATCGAATGAGGTTTTCGTGCGTCCCTTTCCCGAAGCGGGCGTGTCCCTGCAACAAGTGTCCACGAATGGGGGGAGGGAACCGTTGTGGGCGCACAGCGGTCGGGAGTTGTTCTACGTGAACGGTGTCAACGAGCTGGTGGCGGTCCAGGTGAGCACAGACCCAGCCTTCGCGCTCGGCCAGCAGGAGGTTCTGTTCTCAGCGGCCGGTTACATACGAAACAATGCTTACGTTATGTACGACGTTGCCTCCGACGATCAGCGATTCGTGATGCTGCGTATCGGTGACAGCGAGAACGCCGTGGCCACCGAACTCATCCTGGTCGAGAACTGGGCCGAGGAGCTTCGCCAGAGGGTGGGAAATTGACCCGCCGCACGAGCCGCTCTCGATCGCTCTACACGCCGTGTTGCCATGATGCGGTCTAGGGCCACAGATTCGGCTGGACAATAGCGTCGCCTCCGGCTCCGAAGGTCGACCCCATGGCTGCACCGGATCTTCAGATTCAGCTCCAAGCAGAGTTAGACTCCGAGTTTCACATCGTCCGCTTGCTGGGCGAGGGCTCCGTGGCGCAGGTATACTTGGCTCGCGAACGGGCGCTCCAGCGTCTGGTCGCCATCAAGCTCATGAAGTCGGAGTTGGCTGAGGATGAAACCGCGCGGAAGCGATTCGAGCGGGAGTCACGATCCGCCGCGAAGATCCACCATCACACCGTCGCAACGGTGCATCGCGTCGGCTCCCTCGAGGACGAGACGCCGTTCATCATCATGGAGTACATAGAGGGCCGGGACCTCGCAGATGTGCTCCAGGCAGAGGGGGTCATGACCATCGACCAGGCCTGCCATACTCTGAGCCAGGTGGCCTCGGCTCTGGCGGCCGCACACGAGAACGGAATCGTCCACCGGGATGTGAAGCCGGATAACGTCGTGCAAGAGAGAGATTCGGACCGGGTGGTGCTCACGGACTTCGGAATCGCGGGGCTCCTGGAGACGGGTACCGAGACGATCACCCGTCTCACGCAACAGGGACAGTTGCTCGGCGATCCACGGTACATGAGTCCCGAGCAGTTGCTCGGTGAATCCGTCACGGATGAATCGGACGTGTACAGCCTGGGCATCATGGGTTACGAGCTTCTTACGCTGAAGACTCCGTACGAAGGCACCACGAGCGTCCAGCTGGTTACGGCTCACTTGAAGAAACAGCCGGCCAACGTACGTGAGACACGGAGCACGCAAAGAATAACCGCTACGTCGGTGCAAGAGGCCCTGTCGAGAGGCACACCTGATCATCGACGTGCATTCAAACTCTTGGACCGGGTGGTGCTCACGGACTTCGGAATCGCGGGGCTCCTGGAGACGGGTACCGAGACGATCACCCGTCTCACGCAACAGGGACAGTTGCTCGGCGATCCACGGTACATGAGTCCCGAGCAGTTGCTCGGTGAATCCGTCACGGATGAATCGGACGTGTACAGCCTGGGCATCATGGGTTACGAGCTTCTTACGCTGAAGACTCCGTACGAAGGCACCACGAGCGTCCAGCTGGTTACGGCTCACTTGAAGAAACAGCCGATTCCGCTGGCCGGCCTCCGCCCCGACGTAGATCCCCGTCTTGCGGAACTGTTGGAGCGGTGCCTCTCCAAGAATCCTAGGCATCGGCCTCGGGCGTCCGAGGTTGCCAAGGCATTGGAGCAGGTCACGGAGGAGACCCATGCCACCGGGCTGCTTGTGGAGTCGGACTCACACGGCCCGCAGACGTTCAGCGGCCAGACGTCTTCGCATGGGGCGCAACCCAATACCGCCCTGGAGGCTTTCATAGGGGAGCTACGGCGGCGGCACGTGTTCAACGTGGCCGTATTCTACGTGTTGGTCACCGGGACGCTGCTGGGGATTGCCAGTGATACGCTGGATGAACTGCCTCTTCCGGAAGACACGATGGCCATATTGGTGGCCATCGTGTTGGCGGGCTTCCCGGTGACTCTCGTTCTTTCGTGGATGTTCGATATCAACTCTCGGGGAATCCAACGGACCGAGTCGGATGTCGCGGGCTCGGCTCGGACCAAACTTCGTGTACTCCAGATTGTGGGGTTGATCCTCAGCTTCGGGCTGGCTGCGCTGGTCGGCTACTGGGTTCTGGGTTAGCGGCCCCTACAGCGGGAAGCCGCAGCAACTCGGGATGGACTCGGCTTCGCGCCTGATGCCCGTCGACGTCCACACCCTCGATAGCAAGGAGGGCGACCTTGCGGCGGAGGCCTCCGGAGTAACCCCCTAGCCTGCCGTCGCTTCGGACGACGCGATGGCAGGGAACGACGATGGGAAGGGGGTTGGCCCCCACGGCCTGGCCCACGGCCCGCGCGGCGCCAGCCACTCCCATCTCATCGGCGATGTCCCCGTACGACACGATTCGGCCATACGGAATTTCCGTGAGCCGCTCGAAGATGCGCCTCTGAAACTGGGTGGCTCCGGAGAAGTCGAGCCGAAGATGGAAGCGCTCTCTCTTCCGGTTGAAATATTGATCGAGTTGGTGCAGGGCGACCCTGAGCGTGGGGTGTCCGTCGGCATCCCAGTGACCCTCTTCGATCATCTCGGGCGTGACGGCCCCGATCCGGCGCACCCCATTGCGGGTGACCCAGACTGCGATGGTTCCGGCGGGCGTGTCGCGTAGGAGACCCGAGTAGACCGCGGAAACGCTCTCGTGCTCAGGCATCAGTGTGTCGTCTCCCCTTGCGATCTGTCGTTGTGAACTGCTCCCCCGGTGGGATCAGCGTCCAGCTCGGCACCGAGCGCATTGCGGAGCGCGTCGAAGGCTAGAAGCGCACACCGGATCCGCACGGGAAACTTCGAGACGCCTTGTAACGCGCGCAGGTCCCCCACGGACCGATCGGACGAAGCGCCCTCACTGCCGTGCATCATATCAGTAAAGAGGTCGGCCAAGCGAATCGCCTCGCTCCGCTCCGTCCCCTTGACCAGGGCGGTCATCATAGACACCGAGGCCTGCGAGATCGAACATCCCTGGCCGTCGAAAGCGATCTCTTCGATCCGGTCCCCGTCGAGACGGATCTGAATCTTGACCTCGTCGCCGCACACCGGATTGGCCACGTGCGCCTCCACGGTGTGATCGGCGAGCTCCCCTTTGTTCCGCGGGTGGCGATAATGCTCGAGGATGAGCGTTTGGTACAGAGAGGTTAAGGGAGCTTCCGTCATACGTCCGGCCCGAAAAGGGGAGAAGCGAAGTAGTATACGGCCTTCAAGCCGGCCCGAAAATCTCCTGTACAGATACGAGCCCCTCGATGAGGCGGTCCACGTCGTCCGTGGAGTTGTAGAGATAGAAACTCGCGCGCGCCGTGGCCGAGATGCCGAAGTGCTGCATGACGAGTTGAGCACAGTGATGGCCTGCGCGGATCGCGATCCCTCTGGAATCGAGAATCGTCGAGATGTCGTGGGGGTGGGCATCTCCCATGGTGAAGGAGATGACGCCGGATCGTTCGTGCAAATCGGTGGGCCCGTAGACGCTGATGCCGCCCAAGTCGTCGAGTCGTTCGAGAGCGTAGGAGAGCAGCTCTCTTTCGTGCTCAGCGATGGCGTCGAAGCCGACCTCGTCGAGGAAGTCGGCGGCCGCCCCTAGGGCAATGGCTCCCGCGATGTTCGGCGTGCCGGCTTCGAACTTGTGCGGGATCTCGGCCCAGGTGCTTTCCTCACGGGCGACCATACGAATCATCTCGCCTCCCCCCTGGTACGGCGGCATCGACTCAAGGAGTGGGCGACGGGCCCACAGCCCGCCCGATCCTGTGGGACCACACATCTTGTGTCCCGAGAACGCGTAGAAGTCACAGCCGAGCTCTTGGACGTCGACCCGGCGGTGGGGGACCGCTTGGGCGCCGTCGACGAGCACCAGTGCCCCGACCTGTTTGGCCTGCTCGGCGATCTCACGTATCGGATTGACCGTCCCCAACGCGTTCGAGATATGGGAGACGGCGACCATCCGAGTGCGATCAGTCAGAAGCTCAGGAAGATCGTCGAGGATCAGACGGCCTTGCTCGTCCATCTCGATGTATCGAAGGCGAGCACCCGTACGGCGGGCCACCAACTGCCACGGAATGATGTTGGAGTGGTGCTCCATGGAGCTCAAGAGGATCTCGTCGCCCTCACGGAGCGTGTCTAGCCCCCAACTGCCTGCCACGAGGTTGATTGCTTCGGTGGTGCCGCGAGTCCACACCAACTCGGCCGAATCTGCCGCACCGATGAACTTCGCCAGCTTCACCCGTGCGTCTTCGAAGGCGACGGTGGCTCGGCGGCTCAGCTCGTGGATGCCGCGGTGCACGTTGGCGTTGTCCTGCTCGTAATACGCCGCAAGGGCGTCCAGCACGTACTGGGGCTTCTGCGACGTGGCGGCGTTGTCCAGGTAGACGAGCGGATGCCCGCCGACCTCCTGGGCCAGGGTCGGGAACTGAGCCCTCAAGGCCGTCCGATCGAGTCGAGAAGACGTGGTAGGCATGTCAGTGAACACCACACTAAATCTGGACGTAGATTTCTTGGCCGCGGAGTTCGACGGTGTACGTTTCTACGGGCTTAATGGCCGGAAGCCCGACGGCTTTTCCCGTGCACACGTCAAACCTAGCGCCGTGGTACAAGCACTCCAATCGATCCCCGTCCAGCTCTCCGTCGGAGAGCGGAAGATCCTGATGTGAGCAACGATTCTCGAGGGCATAAAGATCGCCTTCGATGTTGGCCAGGACGATACTTTCCTGCCCGGCCTCGACGTCCAAGAGGCTACCTGGCGGGCACTCACTGAGGTCGGCGACCTTCACCCACGTTCCGTCGCCCTCCCCTCCGTCAGACCCATCGGAGCCTCCGTTAGACACGTCGGAGCTTCCGCTGGACACGTCGGAGCTTCCGCTGGACACGTTGGAGCTTTCGCTAACCATGTTCGAGCTTCCGCTAGACATGTTCGAGCTTCCGCTCGATCGCCCGTGTCACCTTCTCGACGACTCCGCCGAGCGGCAGCCGAGCCAGGACGTCTCCGAGAAAGCCCAGAACGACCAGACGCTCCGCCTGCTCCCGGCTCAGCCCTCGGCTCAGAAGATAGAAGAGCGCCTCGGAATCGAGCTGGCCGACCGTCGCACCGTGCGAGCACTTCACGTCGTCGGCCTGGATTTCGAGGTTCGGGAGCGAGTTGGCTCGACATTCGTCTGAAAGCAGCAGGTTTCGGTTGGTCTGGTACGCGTCGGTCCTTTGAGCATCCGGATGTACCCGAATGATCCCCCGGAACGCTGCCTGGGCGCGGTCGTCGAGCGCGCCCTTGTAGAGGAGGTCGCTTCCGGTGTCGGGGGCCACGTGGTCCTGGCTGGTGTTGTGGTCGAAGTGCTGATCCTGGTCCCCGAAGTAGAGGCCGAGCATGTCGCTGTGCGCGCCGGGCCCAAGCAGCCGAGCGTTGAGGTCGACGCGGGTGACCGAGGCGCCGAGGCTCACGTTCAGGGTGTCGAGCTTGGAATCCCGATGGGCGAGCGTCCGTTGTGCCGACTGACAGAATACGCCCCGGCCCAGCCGCTGAACGGAGACGTATTGAATCTGGGCTCCGTCGCGTGCGATGACCTCCACAGCGGACGAAACAAGGGTTCGCCTATCGAAGTCCTCGGAGAGCAGCTCCTCGACGTACGAGACCTGGCTTGCTGGTTCGGCCACGATCAACGTGCGCGTGAAGACCGCCGAGCCGGCGTCGGAGAGCCAGCGCGTGGCCCGGACCGGCAGGTCGAGCTTCACGTTCCGGGGGACGTATAGGAGCACCCCGTCCGTCCAGAGCGCGGCGTTGAGCGCCTGGAACTTACCCTCCTCGGGCGGCACGACCTCGGTGGCGAGCAATTCTTCGAGAAGACCGCCGTGTTCGTGCACGGCGGACCGCAGCGAGGTCAGGATGACCCCCTGTTCCTCGAGTGCAGGATCGAGGTCGACGTGGACGACGCTGCCGTCGACCAGCACCGCGTGGCCCGAGGCCGCAAGGTCTTCCTCCATGGCGGCCGCGAGCCCGGCAGGGCGGGAGCCATTCTCGGCCAACGCTCCATCGGTCGCGAGCCGGAGGTCGGCGAAGTCCACCACCCGAGAGACATCGGTGTACCGCCACTCTTCCGACCGCGTGCTCGGAAGGGGAGTGTCTTCGAACACCGACCACGCGTGTCGTCTGCGTTCAGTCAACCACGACGGGCCACCCTGGCTGATCCTCTCGACCGCGCTCTCGTCCAAAGAACTGGGTGTCTCCCCCTCCGCGATCGGCGCCTCCGCGGCTTGAGGGGATCTGGACATCAGCCGACCGATCCCTCCATCTCGAGCTCGATGAGCCGGTTGAGCTCGACGGCGTACTCGAGCGGAAGCTCCTTCGCGATCGGTTCGATGAATCCGCGCACGATCAGTGCCATGGCCTCCTCTTTGGTCAGGCCTCGGCTCATGAGATAGAAGAGCTGAGTGTCGCCGATCTTCGAGACGGTCGCCTCGTGCCCGACCGTGGCTCTCTTCCCCTCGATCTCGATATAGGGATAGGTATCCGTGCGCGAGGTGGAATTGATGAGAAGCGCGTCGCACTCGACGTTGGATCGGGCGTTGTACGCACCGTCGTACACTTTGCAGAGGCCGCGGTACGACGACCGTCCATGGCCTTTGGAGATCGACTTAGAGGTGATCGAGGACGTCGTGTTCGGAGCCGCGTGCACGACCTTGCCCCCGGTGTCCTGGTGCTGGCCGTCGCTTGCGTACGCGATGGACATGATGTCTCCGTGTGCCCCTTCACCCACGAGGTAACACGAAGGATATTTCATGGTGAGCTTCGACCCGAGGTTGCCATCGAGCCACTCCATGGTCGCATTCTCGTTCACGAGGGCCCGTTGTGTTACGAGGTTGTACATGTTGTTCGACCAGTTCTGAATGGTCGTGTACCGGAATCGCGAGTCCTTTTTCAGGATGATCTCGATCACACCCGAGTGAAACGAGTCGGTGGAGTAGACTGGTGCCGTGCACCCCTCGATGTAGTGAGCCTGAGCGCCCTCTTCCATGATGATCAGCGTGCGTTCGAACTGCCCCATACGCTCCTGGTTTACCCGGAAGTACGCCTGGAGGGGGGTCTCGAGCTCAACCCCTTTCGGAATGTAGACGAACGATCCCCCCGACCAGACGGCCGAGTTGAGCGCCGCGAACTTGTTGTCCGCAGCGGGAATGACGGTCGCGAAGTGCTCCCGGAAGATCTCGGGATGGTTCTTGAGCCCGTCCTCGATGGAATCGAAGATCACTCCCTTCGAGGCCCACTCCTCCTTGAGGGAGTGGTACACCATCTCGGACTCGTATTGTGCGCCGACACCGGCCAGGACCTTCTGCTCCGCCTCGGGGATGCCCAAGCGCTCGAACGTGTTCTTGATATTGTCCGGAACGTCGTCCCAGGAGCGCTCCATCTGCTCCTGCGGCTTCACATAGAAGTAGATCTCATCGAGCGTCGCCTCGAGATTCGTGAGGTCTCCGCCCCACGTGGGCATCGGCTTCGATTCGTAGATCTTGAGCGCCTTCAGACGGAACTCGAGCATCCACTCGGGCTCTTCTTTGTGCTTCGAGATCTGCCGGACAACTCCCTCGTCCAGGCCGGGCTTTGTCCGGTAGACGTGCGCCTCATCATCGATGAATCCATACTGGTATTCGTCGAGACCGAGCCCTTCTACGAGTTCATTTTGTGGCATGGTCCTCTATCCTCCTGCTGAGCTGCCGGGCGACCGCCCCCCGCTGAAACGGCCGAGCGACTTGCTGGATCATTCTAAGTCAGGTGACCTCCGTTATGCCGTCACCACCTCCTCCTGCTCTTCCTCCTCTTTCTTCCCCTCCTCTTCCCCTTCCCCTTCCTGCTCCTTCCAGTCTGCGTATCCCTGCTCCTCCAACGCGATCGCCACTTCGGGTCCGCCGGATCGGACTATGCGCCCCCCGACTATCACGTGAACCGCATCCGGTTCGATGTAGTTGAGCATGCGTTGATAGTGCGTGATCAGGAGGATCGCCATCTTCGGATTTTCCTCCCGCAACGTGTTCACTCCGTGTGCCACGATCTGGAGAGCGTCGATGTCGAGTCCCGAGTCCGTTTCGTCCATGAGCGCCAGCGACGGGCGAAGCACGGCCATCTGGAGGATCTCGTTGCGTTTCTTCTCACCGCCGCTGAATCCATCGTTCACCGGACGTTCGGCGAACGACGGATCCATGTCGAGCAGCTTCATCCGGTCCAAGAGCTCGTCTTGGAAATCGAAGAGATCCACCTCTTCGCCGTCCTCGAGGCGGGCCTGCATGGCCGTCCTCAAGAAATTGGCGATGGAGACGCCCGGAATTTCCGTGGGATACTGAAAGGCCAGGAACATTCCGGCGAGAGCACGCTCGTTGGGCTCCAGATCCAGGAGGGACTGGCCGTCGAAGACGACATCACCAGCCGTGACCTCGTATTCGGGATGGCCCGCCAATACCTTGGCGAGGGTGCTCTTTCCGGAGCCGTTCGGTCCCATGATGGTGTGGATTTCTCCCGGTCGAATCTCGAGATCCACGCCCGTAAGGATTTCGAGGTCTTCGTCCGTAACCTTGGCATGAAGGTCAGTAATCGTAAGGATATGTGTGTCGCTCATGCGGAAGAGAACGCTGCCGTGAGGGGCCTTATCGAGAATGATTCTCAATTAGATGAAAGCTAGATTGGCGGTGACATACCGTCAAGCAGGGACGTTTCATGTATGGTCTAAGCGGTGATACACTCTAAACGGGTGCCTGGCGAAAGGCGAGGGCTCGATTCTCCGAGCTGGGTCATCATGGGTGGTGGTGCGGCCAAAGGGCTCGCGCATGTTGGGGCCTGGAAGGCGATCCAAGAGGCTGAGATTCCCGTGGCCGGGATCATCGGTACGAGTACCGGTGCGATCATCGGGGCCGCCGTCGCCGGGGGGCGCACCGTCGAGGAAATGGAGGAGTACTCCCACCGGTTTCGGCGACGTGACATCATGAGAGCCAACCGCCGCGCCCCATGGGTTGACGGGATTCGTTCCCCGAGCGTATTCCGGGGTGACACGCTCCGGCGGTTTATCCGGGACCTACTCCCGACCGAGGATTGGCGTGACCTGACCATCCCTTTGATGGTTAGTGCGGTGGACTTGGCGACGGGCGAGACGGTCTGGTTGGGTCACGGGAGCGATCAGGACGTGGCCCTTGTCGATTCCGTCCATGGATCGTCCGCGCTGCCAGTTCTTTTTCCTCCGGTCGAGGTGGGGGGGCGTATGCTCATCGATGGGGGAGCTCTGGACATGCTGCCTCTCGGGAGAGCCGCGGAGATGGGTGCCACCCGGATCATCGCAATCGATGTCGGTGCGGGCAGGCAGGCGGATGCCCGGGTCATAGTGGACGGCGGCCTGATCGCCGTTCAGCAGAGGGTTTTCTCCATCATGGCCGGCCAGAGGAGAAGGGAGGCCGTACGGAACTGGACCGGGGTTCCACTCACCTACGTGCGTCCGGACTTTGATGACACCGACGGGTTCGACTTCGAAAACCGTCACTTCTTCATCGAGGAAGGATATCGGGCGACTCGTGAGGCTCTGGAAGGCGGTTGAAGGAGTACAGTGGCAACCCCTCCGCCAGGCGGCTGGTCTCCGCAGCCGCGAAGCAGATGAGATCGAGAGCCAAGCGGGAGCAGAGGGCGCGGAAAGCCCCAGATATACGGTCCCACATCGGCGCTCGTTAGGGCTGTCCTGGTCCGTTGCTATTCGCCACGTTAAGACGTTCGAGCCGCATTCTGGGTGTCCCAACCTCGCCAAGAATGGAGTCTTTTTGGGTACGAAACAGCCGGACCCGTCCGACGATGTGTCCCGCACCGACGCCGGATCTCGCGGTAGTGGGGGCGGCGATCCGGAGGTGGATGTGGCTCGGCGGCTGGAGCTGGTACGTGGCGAGCTTCGGCGACATTCCTACCTGTATCACGTCGAATCACGACCGGAGATCGACGACGCGGAGTACGATCGGATCTTCGTCGAGCTTCGGGCCTTGGAGGCCTCACATCCCGACCTGATCACCGCGGATTCGCCGACCCAGCGGGTGGGTGCCGAGCCGCAGAGTGTGTTTCCCAACACGGAGCACACTGTCCCCATGTTGTCCTTGGATTCGACCCAGGATCCCGCCGAGGTCCGACGCTTCGACGAACGTGTGCGAAAGGGGCTCGAGGACGAGCCCCGATACATACTCGAGCCGAAGCTGGATGGCGCATCCATCGAGCTCGTGTACGAGGAGGGACTGTTCGTACGGGGCGTGACCCGCGGGAACGGCCGCGTGGGGGAGGTCGTCACCGAAAATCTGAGAACCATTCCGAGTCTTCCCCTGCGACTCCGCGAAGCCGAGCGGCCCGCGCCGGAGCTCCTGGCCCTTCGGGGGGAAGTGATCATGCATCTCTCGGACTTCGAGGCACTCAACGAGCGAATGGTCGCGCAGGGCTCGGAGCCTTACGTGAATCCACGCAACTCGGCGTCGGGCTTCCTTCGGCAACTCGACTCCCGCGTGACAGCCGAGAGGCCCCTCGACCTCTTGGCGTACGACATCCTCATGGTCCGCGGTGTGCAATTAACTTCGGACCACGAGGCCGTACGTGCTCTGCGGGAGTGGGGGTTCAAAACGCCCGAGCGGGTTGAGCTGGTCGCGACGGTCGAGGAGATTTTCGAGTATCACGAGAGGTATGGGGCGGATCGGGACGATCTCGACTATGAAATCGACGGCGTGGTCATCAAGCTCGACCATCTGGACGCACGGGCCGATCTAGGATCCACGTCACACCACCCTCGTTGGGCCCTCGCCTATAAATTCGAGCCGCGCAAAGAGATCACACGCATCGAGAAGATCGCGGTTTCGGTGGGGCGTACTGGGAAGCTCACGCCCGTAGCGCTGTTGAGGCCTGTCGAAGTCGGTGGCGTCACCGTTTCGCGTGCGTCACTACACAATCGGGAAGAGGTCGCCCGGAAGGACATCCGCCAAGGGGACCTCGTCAGAATCCAACGTGCCGGCGACGTGATCCCACAGGTTGTGGAACGTGTACCGGAGGACGGGCGGAAGCGCGGGGCGGCCTTCCGGATGCCGGCGAGTTGCCCGGCCTGTGATACGCCTGTTCAGGAGGAGGGCCCCTTCAGCTATTGCCCCAACCGGTTCGGGTGCGCGGCCCAGCTCAAGAGAGGACTCACCCACTTTGGATCCAGGGCGGGTCTCGATGTCGAAGGGTTTGGAGAGGAGACAGCCGCGCTTCTGGTGGACCGTGGTCTGGTGAAGGAGCTCGCGGATCTCTTCGACCTCACGGCGGCGCAGCTCGAGCCGCTGGACGGGTTCGCCGAAAAGTCTGCGGCGAACCTCGCCAGAGCGATCCAGGACAAGAAGACGGTGGAGCTCGCCCGCTTCCTCTATGGTCTCGGAATCCCCGAGGTGGGATCGACGGTCGCGGCGACGCTTGCGGCGGAATTCCTTTCTTTCGGCAACATCCAAGAGGCCACGGTCGAGCAACTCGAGGTGGTGGACGGGATCGGACCGATCATGTCGGAGCAGATCAGAGCTTTCCTCGACGACGAACGAAATCGTGAGCGGATCGCAGCGGTCCTCGGTCAAATGAAGGAGCTGTTGCCTCCCGAGGAGGCGGGTGGCAAGGGGTTGGCCGGCATGAAGTTCGTATTCACCGGTGGGCTCGAACGTCTCTCTCGCTCGGACGCGAGGCACTTGATCGAGGAAAACGGTGGTCGGGTCGTCGGTTCGGTGAGCGGTGAGACGACGTACGTAGTGGCGGGGGAGGACCCCGGGTCCAAGTTGCTGAAAGCCCAGGATCTCGGTGTCGAGATTCTAAGCGAAGAAGCTTTCATCGAAGTTCTCCGGACGGCGGGGGCGCTCTAACCGCTATGGAGAATATCGAGATCGCGGGCATCCTCGAGGAACTCGGCCATCTGTTGGAGATCCAAGGGTCGAACCCCTTCCGCATCCGGGCATATCGGAACGCATCACGCACCGTACGGGGGCTCACTCGGCCTCTCTCGGCCATGGTGGAGGCGGGAGAGGATCTGACGGCGCTTGATGCGATCGGCAAGGAAATGGCCGCCCATATCGTCGAGCTTGTCCAGACGGGAGCACTCGCTCGTCTGGCTGAGGTGTCCGCCGAAGTCCCGAGATCTCTCGTACAGCTTGTGAAGTTGGACGGCGTGGGGCCCAAGAAAGCCAAGAAGCTGTGGGAGTCTTTGGGCGTCACGACGATCGATGAGCTCGAGGTGGCTTTGAAGGCGGGCCGCGTCGAGAGCCTCGAGGGGTTCGGCGCGACCAGCGTGGCGAAGATTCTCACGTCCATCGAGGACCTCCGGCGCTACTCCGGCAGGTTTCTCATCTCGAAGGTAGACGATTTGGTCGAGCCGCTTTTGGCGCACATGCAGGAGGCGCCTGATGTGGAGCGTATCGAGGTCGCGGGAAGTTACCGGCGCCGCAAGGAGACCATCGGGGACGTCGACCTGCTCGTTCAGGCGGAGTTGCCTGCTCCCGCCGTCATGGAGCACTTCACGGCCTTCGGGTCGGTGGAAAGGGTCGTTTCGGCAGGGGACACGCGTGGGAGTGTGGTGCTCCGCTCGGGGCTGGAGGTCGACCTCCGTGTGATTCCCGACCGCTCGTTCGGAGCGGCGCTCCACTACTTTACGGGATCCAAGGAGCACAACATCGCCGTTCGCCAGATCGCCCAGCGGCGAGGCCTTCGTGTGAACGAGTGGGGCGTGTTTCGGGTGCCGGAGGGTGTGGATCCCGATGACGTGGGTAAGGAGGACGGCGAACGGGTGGCGGGAGAAACCGAGAGTTCCGTATTCGAAGTGCTCGGCATGGGGTGGGTTCCTCCAGTACTGCGTGAGAACCGCGGCGAGGTGAGGGCGGCACTCGACGACTCACTGCCGGATCTCGTGACGTTGGAGGATATTCAGGGTGATCTCCACATGCACTCGACCTGGAGCGACGGGAAGGCCTCGGTCGAAGAGATGGCCCGAGCGTGTGAGGCACGAGGGTATCGCTATCTGGCCATGAGCGACCACAGCCCGGCGTTGGCTATGGTCGGCGGCATCACACCCGAGAGGGCCGTGGATCAGTGGGAGGAGATCGCCCAGGTGCAGGAGGGGTTGGACGGGATCACGATTTTCAAGAGTTTGGAGGTGGATATTCTGCGGGACGGAAGTCTCGACATGACCGACGAGGTCCTCGAGACGTTGGATCTGGTGTTGGTCTCCGTACACTCCCTCATGGAGATGGATCGGGTTTTGATGACAGATCGGGTCATTGCGGCGATACAACATCCGCAGGTGGACATCCTTGCCCACCCCACCGGACGGCTTCTCGCACGAAGGGAGCCATTTCAACTCGAAATGGAGGAGGTACTGCAGGCGGCACGGGACTTGGACGTCGCCGTTGAAATCAACGCGAACCCGAACCGGCTCGATTTAAGCGACGTCCACGCCCACCGGGCGAAGGAGTTGGGGGTGAAGGTCTGCATCAGTACCGATGCTCATTCAGTCCAACGGCTGGACCACATGTCCTACGGGGTGGATCAGGCGCGGCGGGCCTGGCTGAACAAGGGGGACGTCCTGAATACGATGACACAACCCCAATTCCGTGAGTGGCTCGAGCGACGTGAGGCTAAGAGCACATGACGCAGGAGATCTTGCTCTTCGTCGGGGGCGTCGGGGTGCTGTATTTCGGGGCCGAATGGCTCGTCCGAGGCAGTGCGAGGCTTGCGGCCTCGCTCGGAGTGAGCCCGATCGTGGTGGGCCTCACGGCCGTCTCCATGGGCACGTCCGCCCCCGAGCTCGTGATCTCCCTCGTGGCGTCTTTGAGCGGCAACCCCGATCTCGCCGTCGGCAACGTGATGGGGTCGAACCTGGCGAACGTCGGCCTCGTCCTGGGGATCAGCGCGATCCTGCGGCCGCTGCACGTCTCCACGAAGGTTGTGACGAGGGAGGTGGCCGTGATGATCTTCATTACGTCGGCGCTCCTTCCGCTGATTTGGAACAGCCACATCGGGCGCTTCGAGGGCGTCGTGCTTGTGACGATGCTGCTTTTGTATCTCACCTTCGTCCTTCGCAAGTCCAAGACTGAGAGCGCAGGAGCACTGAACGAGTATGGGAAAGCCGCCACTCCTGAGTCGGGCGGTCTATCTTCGCGGACGATCGCGAGAGACTCAACTTTCATTCTTCTGGGTTCCACGGGTCTAGTGCTGGGGGCCTTCGCGATCCGCCAATCTGCCGTCGCGCTCGCGGAGGCGATGGGGATCTCGGAGCTGGTGATCGGCCTCACGCTGGTATCCATCGGCACTTCACTTCCCGAGCTCGCCACCTGCGCGGTCGCCGCCTTGAGGCACGAGGCGGACATCGCGGTGGGAAATATTCTCGGCTCGAACATCTTCAACATCGCGGGCGTACTGGGAGTTACATCGATCATCTCACCACTGAACTTCAGCCCTGACGTGCTGCGCTTGGAGTTTCCCGCGGTGATGGCCATCACCGTCCTGATGGTGCCCATCGTACGTCACCGGTTGGTGATCCGGCGCAGGGAGGGGGTCGCCCTATTGAGCACCTACCTGATTCTGCTCGCCTTCGTCTTGTGATAGGATAGAACAAATGCTTTCCATCGACCTGACTGGGAAGAGGGCGTTTGTCGCGGGCGTCGGGGACGACAGGGGATACGGCTGGGCAATTGTGCGGGCGCTGACAAAAGCCGGCGCAACGGTGCGTGTGGGTACGTGGCCTCCCATGCTCAACATCTTCACCAAGAGCATGGAACGCGGAAAATTCGATCTCAGTCTTCCAGGCGGAGGAGAAATCGAATTCGAGAAGATCCACCCGATAGATGCGACCTTCGATACGCCGGAGGACGTGCCGGAGGAAATTCGGGAGGACAAGAGATACCGGGAGCTCTCCGGTTATACGATCCAGGAGGTTGCCGACACCCTCAGGGACGAACTCGGGGAGAGTTGCCTGGACATCCTGGTCCATGCGCTGGCGAATGGCCCGGAAGTACAGAAGCCGCTCGTTGAAACCAGCCGCGCCGGATATCTGGCTGCGGTGAGCGCCAGCGCGTACTCCATGGTCAGCCTGGTCCAGCGCTTCGGTCCCTTGATGAGGGAGGGGGGCTCGGTGGTCTCGCTAACGTATCTTGCGGGCGAGCGCGTGGTTCCCGGTTATGGGGGAGGCATGAGTTCGGCGAAAGCAGCCCTGGAGAGCGATACCCGAACACTCGCTTTCGAGGCCGGGCGGCGGTGGGGCCTCCGAGTCAACACGATTTCGGCCGGGCCGCTGGCGAGCCGGGCAGCCAAGGCGATCGGCACGATCGACCGTATGGTCGATTATTACCGGGCGAATTCCGCCCTGCCCGATGTGAACACGGCTGAGGACGTCGGGAATGCGGCCGCCTTCCTCTGCTCGCCGTTGGGTGCGGCGATCACGGGTGAGACCCTACACGTGGACATGGGCTACCACGCCATGGGCATGCCCGCAGAGGACCAGCTCGGCGGGGAGTAGGAAGGCTGTTGACGGAGTACAGCGTGCCCGATCCAGCGTCCGAGTTCGGTTCAGTCCTACCGTCGCTGGTGCCACCACCGCCCGGTCCCCTCTCCCGGGCGTTTGGCGAACGCTTGCGCTCGGTCGAGTCCCGTAACGTCACCTTTCTGTCCGATAACTTCCCGGTTTTTTGGGAGGAGGCAGCGGGCGCCAACGTTCGTGATGTGGACGGAAACGTCTACGTAGACTTTACGGGGGCTTTTGGAGTTTCGTTGGCGGGTCACAGACATCCCCGGATCCAGCAGGCACTGGTGGAGCAGTCCGAGCGGCTCATCCATGGCATGGGAGACGTTCATCCGCCCGCGCTCAAGCTCTTATTGCTGGAGCGGCTGAGCACGCTCGCTCCCTGGGAGGAGACGAGGACCGTGCTCGGCTCGTCGGGTTCGGAGGCGATGGAGGTGGCGCTGAAGACGTCGGAACTGAGCACCGGCCGGTCCGGAATTATTGCGTTCGAGGGAGCGTACCATGGGCTCACATTGGGCAGCCTCGCCGTGACAGCACGCCCCGACTTCCGGGACCCGTTCCGAGCCCGCCTTCATCAGGGGGTGTCCTTCGCACCGTACCCCGAGACGGAACAGGAGGCGGAGGTGGCGCTCGCCGAGGTCCAGCGGTTGTTGTCCGAGGGTGTTCGCTTGGGCGGAGGTCAGCGCGCTCAGCCACCCCACCCCGTCGGTGCCGTCGTGGTGGAGCCCGTACAGGGCCGGGCGGGCGTCCGCATACCTCCTCCGGGCTTTCTCGGCCGGCTCGCCGAGCTGACACATGGGGCTGGATCACTCCTTATCTTCGATGAAATCTACACGGGGTTGGGTCGCACCGGGGTCGTCTTCGAGCACGAGCGTGAGGGGGTCCTTCCGGATCTAGTGTGCTTCGGGAAGGCGCTCGGTGGGGGGCTCCCGCTGAGCGCCTGTCTCGGATCCAGTGAGGTCATGGATGCATGGCCCGAGTCGGGGGGCGAGGCGCTGCATACCAGTACCTTCCTCGGGCACCCGTTGTCCTGTGCGACCGCACTGGCCTTCCTAGACGTTCTGGAAGAGGAGAAGCTAGCCGCCCGGGCCCTCGACCTGGGCGATCACATCGTAAGCCGCTTAAAGGAATCCCTCTCGACCCTGGCTTGCGTCAGACAGATTCGCGGTCGTGGGCTGCTCATCGGGATCGAGTTGTGCTCTGAGGACGGCGGGCCTGCCCCGGGTGGCGGCGCACGCGTGGCGGAGGCCGCTTTGAGTCAGGGGCTTCTGGTATTACCGGCAGGCGGTCAGGGTGAAGTCGTCGAAATCGCCCCGCCGGTGGTGTCGAGCGATGCACAGGTCGATTTCGGAATCACATGCCTCGTCGGGACCATTCGGGATGTCTGCACGAGGGGCGAGGGGCGACCGAGGTCGACCGGTCCTTAGACCGTCAGGCCGCTGAGGTCGCGAAGTCGACTGCTTCGGCCAGCTTCAGATCCTTCTCCGTAAGACCGCCGGCGCTGTGGGTCGTAAGCGTCAGACTAACGGTCGTGTACCGTATGTCGATGTCCGGGTGGTGATCCAAGTCGTCTGCGAGGCCGGCGACGCGATTTACAAAGATGACGGAGTCACGAAAAGACGGGAACTGGAAGTCCTTCGTAAGGGCATTTCCCGACCGTGTCCACCCCTTTCGGCCCTTCAGCCAGCCGTCGATGGATTCGTCGTTCAGGTTGTCGGTCATGTATCCCCAAGCATTCGTCGAACGCTGTATAGAGAGGTTGAGATTTGATGAGTTAACCCAGAGACACCAGACCGTTCCGGGGCTTGAATCGGCCTTGGATGGTGTATATTCTTTCGGCCCTCGTTCCAGGAGTCGCGCTTTTGCCCCCATCGTCTAGTGGCCTAGGACACCTGGTTCTCAGCCAGGAAACCGGGGTTCGATTCCCCGTGGGGGTATGATTCGGAAGGGTGATCCGATCACCCTTTTAGGTCGCTTAGCTCAGTTGGTAGAGCGCTACGTTCACATCGTAGAAGTCACTGGTTCGAGTCCAGTAGCGACCATCGGGTCCGACACGGAATTGCCGGATCTGTCTTGCTCCCCCGGGCCCTCCACCGTTCTTGGCATGACAGCTTTGGCATGACAGCCTCCGTCATTCTGTACCGTTCGTGAAGTGGTTGACGGTGACTTGGTTGACGTGAGGCGGTCTAGTGTGAGGCGGTTTAGCGTGAGGTGGACGGCGAGAGCAGCGGCTTTGACCGCCCTTCCTGCTCTGGCCTCGTGTGTTGGAGTGTTCACACGGTCCGGCGTGATCTCGTTCCTCGAGGCCGTGCAAAGGCCCTTCGACCTGCACGACCGGGTTTGGCTGGGCCTCCCGGCGGCACTGGTGGCCCACCTCGTCGTCTCGGCTGCCCTCGCCGGCGCTCTCGCCTGGCTCTGGCGCCCCAAGGCGGCGGGGGTCCTCCTGGGGATCCTGATTTTGACCAAGGAGGTCATCGACCTGATGATCATCGCCCTCTACGAACCCGTGACATGGGCCTATGCGTCAGGCTCGGTCGTAGACGTCCTGGCTTCGGTCGTCGGGGCGGCCTTGGGTTTGTGGGTCGGCACCCGTCTTCGACGAAAAATCGTCGAAAACCATTGAGACCGGGATGCCACATCAGATGGGTTCGTCAGGGTCGAGGAAACGCGCGGCGATATCGGGCGTCGGCGTCATACAGGTGTCCCGGCGACCGAACCAGCGATAGCGGTTGCGCGCGATCAGGTCGTAGATCAGGTCCCGGATTGGACGGGGCAGTACGACTCCCAGCCGGAGCAGGAGGAACCAGGAGCCCGGCCCGCGCAGAATTCGGAGGGCCGCTGCCGAACGGACGTGGACGCCGTCCGAATCGAGGAGGACGATGCTGTCCGGGAGCGCGTCGATCTCGTTCGCGTCCATGACCTTCACCAGCTCTCGGCGAGCAGCGTCCGACTGGAGGGAGGCGAAATCGAATCGTCCCTCCTCGTCGCGCTCGATCACCCACCGGACCGCTGAGTTGCAAAGGTTGCAGACACCATCGAAGAGGATTACGGGCCGCTGTTGGACCATCTGCGCCTAGCGCTCCCTCTCGAAGATGCCCGTCACCCGACTAGTTCCTCAGCCCTCCTCGCGGAGGCGCTCCTTGATGTAGGCGAGCTCTCGGCGGGCCCACTCCTCGTGCTCGCCCTCGGGCTGGCGCTCCAGGTAGCGGACGAGATCGGGAGCTGCCCTGGCGGAATTTCCGAGCCGCGTCGAGGAGATCTCATGGATCTCTCTGACGGTCAGAGCCTCTCCCTTGGGGCTGAACCGCGCCACCCCCAAGGCCCTGCGTAGGATGTCGATGGCCTCTTCGTGGAGGCCCGCACGAGTCCGGATACCTGCGAGGCGAAGGTAGGGCAGGGGATCCCGCCGGTTCATCCCGATGGCCTCTTTGTAGATCTCGGTCGCACCCTCGATGTCTCCTCGTATCTCCAGCGCCTCGGCGTGGGAGTAGTCCGGTCCCCTGGCACCGGACCAGCCGCGGCCTAGGCCCAAGAGGTTCGTCAGATGGTCCGCGCCTGAACCGAAGACGAGATACTCCATCGTAAGGCTGTAGAGCACTCCAACACCGATGGCGAAGGCCACCGCAGGGACGATAGGGGCGCCCAGGACAGGACACTGGTGAAAAGGAACATGAGACCGCCGAACGCCTATTTCCCACGCCAGGGCGGCCACGCCACCTAGCCCGATGCGGTCGGCTAGTGTCGCCACGACCGGGAGCAGCTTCTGCTCCAGGTAGAAGAAAATCCCGAAGCCCGAGGCCCCCAGGACGCTCCACAGGAACCGGGATCCCTCGGCGATGTCCGGTGAGGCAAACCAACCCCAGATCATCCCCCCCATGAGGACGAAAGGCATGCTCAGGAAAAGCTGAATGCTGCGACGAGCCCTGTGGTGGGCGGTTTCCGTCCAGAGAGGGCGGAGGACCAAGTTCTTCAGGCGAGTGGCGAGGGCTTTCATTAGACATTCAATACCAGGCGATCAGTCCCGAGGCAACGCTTCAAGTCGCTCAGTCGGCACTGAATTCGGACCCGAGGTATTCGCGCCGGAACTGGGAGTGCGCCAACGCCTCGGTCGGCGTACCGATGTGGTGGGTCGTTCCGGCAACACACCAAAGTATCACGTCAGAGACGCTGAGGAGCACACGGGCGTCATGCCCTGAGGTGATGACGGCGGCACCTCTTTCAGCCAACGTCCGCAGGGAGTTGGCCAGGGCCTCCTGATTTTGGGGTGAAAGTCGGATCAACGGCTCGTCCACGACCAACACCTTCGGGGCTCGAGCCAAAGCCAGGGCGAGGGAGACGCGCATTCGTTCTCCGCCCGACAGAGATCCGACCTTTTGATGCAACAGGGTTTCGATTCGCATCTCTGATATCGCTTCGTCGACGCCAGCCTTGCCGAATGTAGCGGCGAGGGCCTTCAGGTGGTCTCGCACGCGATAGCGCGGTGATACGAGTTGGCCCTGAGGCACGTACATCAGCCCCGAGCGGGCCAGGCGGGGCAGGGAGTGATTTTCTCTGACGTCACCAAACAGAGAGATGACCCCGTAGTCCGCCTGGAGTACGCCGGCAGCGATCTTCATGAGCGTAGTCTTCCCGGCCCCATTGCGCCCCAGCAGCGTAGTGACCTTGCCCACCTCGCCCCACAGCGACGCAGCCTTGAGAACCTCCACGCGCCCAAAGGATTTCCCAATCCCCTCCGCGCGGAGCGCGTACTCGGTGCCGGAAGTCATCCTTCTAACCAACAGCCACCCTCAGGGTGGCCTCTAGGACGAAGCATTCACCAACGACCACCAGTGCGATCCTGCGAAACGAATGTCCAAGGTTCGCCAAGAAGACGATTTCGGATCTCCTCCCCATCTCCACGCGGACCACGAGGACGATCACCGCGATCAAGAAAGATGTGCCGACTGGACTGGGGATCAAAGCCTGTGGGAAGGGAGCCTCGATCATCGCGGTCAACCCATAGCCCGTGGCCGCGTGAAGAAACAGCCAGAGGACCAAAACGCGCACGACGATGGCGTCCAAGAACGGCCTCGGAGGTAGTAAGCGGTTCAATTTTGCCTCGCCACCATACCCCCCTCCTGTTGGCGCACTGTTCGCGAATCCAAGCGCCCCCTAGGAGAAGTCCGCCCCGAAGAAGATCACCGCGATCAGGATCGCGGCCACGGCGGCCGGCGCCACGAAGCGCATGAAAAATCGCCACGCTCCGTAGTTGAACCATCCGGGCGTGGTCTCGTCCACCAGCTCGCCCTCCGTCATCTCACGGGTCATGAACCACCCCGCGCCCAACGTGATCAACAGCCCGCCGAGCGGCAATGCCCAGTTCGAGGCGAAGTGATCGAGTGTGGAGAAGACGCCCGCCTTACCCTCGAAGAGCTCGAAGTTCGACAGGCCCGGGATCGCGCCAAAGGAGAGCGCCGAGAGCACGGTGAAGGCGAAGATCGCGCCGCCGCTCACCAGCGTCGCTTTGGGACGGGGCATCTTCCGCTCGTCGATGAAGTAGCTCACGACGACCTCGAGCAACGAGATCGTGGATGTGAGTGCGGCAACCGCCACCAGGACATAAAACAGGGGCCCCAGAACCGCTCCGAAGGGTACGACGTTGTAGAAGAGCTCGGGCAGCGAGATAAAGAGCATCCCGGCCGCCGATCCGGTCACCTGCTCATTCATGCCTGGTACCGTGAAGATCACCGAGAACATGATGATCGTGGCAAAGAGTGCGATCAGGGTATCGAGAAGAACGATCGTGCCCGCCGCGTTCACGATGGATCGGTTCTTGGCCACGTACGAGCCGTACGTGATCATCGCGCCCATCCCGAGCGACAGCGTAAAGAACGAGTGGCCGAGCGCCTCCAGGATGCCCCGGGGCTCCAACTCGCTGAAGTTCGGGCGGAAGATGAAGACGAGCGCCTCGCCGGAGCCGTCCATCGTTAGCGCGCTGATAAGGAGCAGGACCAGGATACCGAACAGGATCGGAAGGGAAATACGGGCCACCCGCTCGATTCCGCTGTGCACCCCGAAGTACACGATCCCCACCGTGGCTGCCATGAAGAGCCCCGAGAGGAGGAACTGGAGGCCTCCGTTTCCGATCACCTCCGTGAAGAGGTCCCCGGTCTGCATGTCTGCAGGGAAGCCCAAAATGCTCCAGCCGACGGTCTCTACGAAATAGAAAAGTGACCAGCCGGCCACGACCGCGTAGTAGCTGAGGATGATGAAGCCCGCCATGACACCCCAGGCGCCGACCCAACCCCACCAGGGACCGATCGCCTCTTTCAGCGCGCCCACGGGGCTCTTCTGCGTCCTCCGGCCGATCAGGAGCTCGGCCATCATGATGGGCAGGCCCACGCCCGCGATACACATGAGATAGAGCAGCACGAATGCACCGCCGTTATTCTCCCAAGTGATGTACGGGAATTTCCACAGGTTACCCAGCCCGATGGCGCTACCGGTCGCCGCCAGGACGAGGCCCATGTTGGAACTCCAGTGTTCGCGGGGCTGGCTCATCGCTTACGCTCCGTTACGAGGAAGGCGGACGCAGGGGGAACTGCGGCTCTGGTAGAATCCGAAATGCGGGGCCAACATATCGGCGGTTTTGAACTTCGGACAGGCGAATGAAGTAGACTAGTTTTCCCGTTCCAGGTGTTGGAGGTACGTTCGACCCGTGACCATGACACGCAGGACCTTCGTATGGGTGGTTGTTGGCTTGCTTACGGCCGCGCCTCTCTTGGCCCAGGTTGGGCCCCAGGGAAGTAGCGTCGTAGAGGTAGGACTCACGCTACGTCAGCTCGACGGCGTAAAGCGAGTCCTGATGATCGGAGCGCACCCGGATGACGAGGACTCCAGCCTTCTCGCGACCCTCGCCCGGGGGATGGGCGTCGAAACGGCCTATCTCTCGTTGACCCGGGGAGACGGTGGGCAAAACATCATCGGGCCCGAGTTGGGCGAAGGTCTCGGCATCATTCGTACGGGAGAACTCGAGGCAGCCCGTGCCCTGGACGGTGCACGTCAGTTCTTCACACGCGCTTTCGACTATGGCTTCTCCAAGAGGGCCGATGAGGCGTTCGCCCACTGGCCGAAGGAGGAGGTTCTCAGGGACGTCGTCTCGGTGATCCGCACGTACCGTCCCCAGGTGATCATATCGGTCTGGGCCGGTACACCTCGCGACGGGCACGGGCAGCACCAGGCGAGTGGGATTCTGGCCAATGAGGCCTTCGATGCGGCCGCTGATCCCGGGCGGTTCCCGGATCTAGGAGGACTCGCCGCGGAGCCCTGGAGTGCGGACAAGCTCTATCACTCAGCCCGGTTTCGTGGGCCCGGATCCGGCGTGGCCTCCCTGACCATTCAGACCGGTACGTTCGACCCGCTCCTCGGCCGCTCATACCACCAGCTCGCTATGGAGAGCCGAAGCAAGCACCGCTCGCAGGAGATGGGAGCGGCACAGACCCTTGGCGATCGTACCTCAGGGCTTCAGTTGGTGCAGAGTCGTGTCGGCGGGATCAACTCTGACCAGGGTATCTTCGCCGGGGTCGACACCACGTTGGCTGGCCTTGTGGAGGGGCTTCCGGCACAGGCCGCTCCCGCGATCGGGCGCTCCATCGCGTCGTATCGGCTGGCGATTCAGGAGGCGAGTGCGTCTCTCGACGCCGTCCAACCCAGCCGCGCCGCCGGTGCCCTGGGACGAGCCTATTTGATTCTGGAGTTCACGTTCGAGCAGATTCGCGGGCTCGGCGATCCCGCCGCGGCGCTCGCGGAGGCCCTCGCGGTCCGTGCCGGCCTGGTTCGATCCGCGCTTCTCAACGCGGCGTCTGTGGTGATCGACGTAAGAGCCGAGGACGATCTCGTGGTTGCCGGTGAAGATGTGGGTCTCGACGTCCAGCTTTGGAATGGCGGGCCGTTCCGTATCGACGGGGCCGTGCTCCGGACCGTGGGGGGTGACCAGCAGGTGAGTCTTCCCGCGGAGTTCCTCGGCGCCCAGGGCCAGACGGAAGGGCCCCAGACCCTCGAGCCCGGTGAGATTGCTCGGTGGAGCTACCGGGTTCGGCTCCGGCAGCGTCTTGCCGCTTCACGTCTGTACTATTTGGGAGTTCCGCGCGACGGGGACATGTACCGCTGGACCGGAGACCCGGGCTCGGAGGGGCTGCCGAGAAACGTGCGTCCACTACTTCGGGCGGTTGGGGAGTTCGACATCCACATCCCGGAGCTGGATGAACCCGTTCATGTGGTCTGGGGCGACGACGCAGAGTACGTGGGTGTGAACAGGGCGCTTGGAGAATTCCGGGAGCCGGTTCTCAGCACGCCGGCAGTCTCGGTTGCAATCGAGCCGGCCGGGCTGGCTTGGCCCGAGGGGTCCCTCGAGCCTCGCCCGGTGACGGTTCTTCTGCAAAACGAATCGGCCTCAGGGTCGTCAGGCGAACTCTCACTCGAGGTCCCTGAAGGGTGGGAGGTCACACCCTCGATCATCCCTTTCGATTTGCAGGGGGAAGGGGCAGGCCGAGGATTCACCTTCGAGGTTCGCCCTGTCGGCGCAGTGGACTCCGGCGAGCACATATTCCGTGCGGTGGCCACCCGGGACGACGGTGTGCGCTTCGATGAGCGGGTCGACATCATCGACTACCCCCATGTGGAGCGGACGCTGTATCTACGCCCTGCCGAGGCGCGTGTCGCGGTGTTCCCGGTCCGGATGCGGGAGGGTATTCGGGTCGGCTATGTGATGGGATCGGGGGACGACGGCCTCGAGGCGCTCCGACAGCTTGGTGTGGCCGTCGAGGAGGTGGGTCCAGATCGGATCCGCGAGGGGGACTTCTCCGCGTACGACGTATTGGTGCTGGGCATCCGCGTCTATGAGACCCGCCCGGACGTTGCGGCCGTGAACGATCGGATCCTCGCGTTCGCCGAGGCCGGCGGCACGGTGATCGTCCAATACAACAAGTACGAGTACCCGCAGGGTGGTTTTGCTCCGTACCCTGTCAGCATGGGGAGCGGGCGCGGCGCGCCGCGAGTCACCGACGAGAACTCTCCGTTCTTGATGTTGGAACGCGAATCTCCGGTGTTGGCTTCGCCGAATCGTATCGCCGAAGCGGACTTCGAAGGGTGGGTGCAGGAGCGGGGTCTATACTTCTTGGCCCAATGGGACGGCCGCTTCACGCCGGTGCTGGAGTTTAATGATCCGGGTGAATTGCCTACCCGAGGGTCGCTCTTGGTGGCGCCGGTCGGCCAGGGCATCTACGCCTACGTTGCCCTCGCCTTCTTTCGCCAACTCCCGGCCGGTGTACCAGGGGCGCACCGTCTGTTCGCCAATCTCGTGTCGCTGACCGCCGAGGACTGGAACGCGTATCAGGCGAGCAGGTGAGGGATGAGTGAGGGGGAGGATCGATCTGTGAGCGGTACGGACTCCGAGTTTCGCGTGGGGGAAGCCGAGGACGAGAACGGAGCGATCGGCATCTTCCCGAGTTGGGCGTGGCTCTATGGTGCGGTCGTCGTCTATACCGTTCTTGCGATCGCCCTTCTGCACGTCTTTACGGTCACGTTCGACTACGGTCTCCAGTGAGAAGGTTTTCTGAAAGGCCTAGATCGATGAAGGCCCTCGAACGATGAAGGCCCTCGAACGATGACGGTTCACGCCGGGTGAGCGGACTCGACTGGGGGGTCTTCGCCGTTTACTTCGGGTCCGTAGTCGGCTTTGCCCTGTGGCAGAGCCGCAAGAACGTCGGCGTCGAGGGGTACTTCCTGGCCAACCGACGGCTTCCCTGGGGCGCGATCGGTCTTTCGGTGATGGCAACCCAGGCCAGCGCGATCACCTTCATCGGAACAACCGGACAAGCGTTCGACGACGGGATGGAGTTCATCCAGGTCTATCTGCCCCAGCCGCTGGTGATGATCCTGCTGTGTGTGGTTTTTGTTCCTTTCTTCTACCGCGCGAAGGTCTTTACTGCGTACGAGTACCTGGAGAACCGCTTCGACGCGAAGACACGCTCCCTGACCAGCTTTTTGTTTCTAGTGTCCCGGGGACTGGCGGCGGGGATCGTTCTCTACGCTCCCGCGATCGTGCTGTCGGTGATCATGGGATGGGACGAGCGGGTCACGATCCTCATCATGGGCGCGATCACGATCCTGTACACGATAGCCGGTGGAATCACGGCGGTGATCTGGACCGACGTGATACAGATGTTGATGATGTTCGCGGGCATCGCCGCGGCCCTGGTGATCCTCTTTGGCACGCTCCCGGCCGAGGTGGGCGTGGGGGACGTGGTTTACATTGGTGGCATCCAGGACATGTGGTCGAGCATCGACTGGTCGTGGGACCCGACGAACACGTATACGATCTGGTCGGGCATGATCGGGGGGTTCTTTCTGGCGCTCGCCTACTTCGGCACGGATCAGAGTCAGGTACAACGCTACCTGACGGCCAAGTCTCTGCGTTCCAGCCGGCTGTCCCTGATCTTCAACGCCTTCGTCAAGCTACCCATGCAGTTCGCCATCCTTTCGATCGGCGTTCTGTTGTTCGTCTTTTACCACTTCGAGCGTCCGCCGTTGCTCTTCAACTCGGCGGAAGTCGAAATGGTGCACGAGAGCGCTCGCGGTGACGAGTTCCGGCGGCTCGAGTTGGAGCACGGAGACGTCCACTTGCTCCGCCGGGTGACTACCCTGGATCTGCTAGACGCCAGGCGCGGTGGGGAGGACCTCAGCGGGCTCCAACAGAGGATCGGGCAGTACGACGCGCAATTGAGCGGCATGCGCCAGGATGCCAAGGCCATCGTCTCGGACGTTCGGGGGGCGTCGTCCAACGACGTGAACTACGTGTTCCCGTCTTACTTGATCCGTTATGTGCCTGCGGGCATCCTCGGCCTGATGATCGCCGTGATTTTTGCGGCGGCTATGTCGTCGCTCGACTCCGAGCTTACCGCGCTCTCGAGCGCGACCGTCATTGATTTTTACCGAAGACACTTCCGACCAGGGGCCAGTGAGGCGCATTACCTCAGCGTGTCCCGTATCGCGACCTTCTTCTGGGGGCTTTTCGCGTGTGCTGTGGCACTCTATGCGGGCCGGCTGGGGTCACTCCTCGAGGCTGTGAATCAGGTGGGATCGTTCTTCTACGGCTCACTTCTCGGTGTTTTCCTGTTGGCGTTCATGGTCAAGAAGGCCGACGGAAGTGGAGCCTTCTGGGGGTTGTTGGCCGGCATGCTGGCCGTATTCGTCGTGTCGGTCACCACCGATATCTCCTATCTGTATTACAACGTGGTGGGGGCGCTGACCGTGTTGGCGGTGGGGACGCTGATGAGTCGGTTTGCCGTCCCGCCTGGACCAGACACCTAGGCACGAGCATCGACAGGCCCGAAGGGTCTCGAGAGCGGTGATCGCTCCCTACAAGGGGGGGAAAGTTTACAGGCCAGTCGGAGCCCTTGACCCCCGAACGCTGGCGTGAGGCCTCATCTGGTGAGACTGTCCTACCTGCACGGCCGGCATCGGGAGCCCGAGCTCATGGATGCCGAGGACCTGGATCCGGCGCAACACGTCCAGGCCCTCAGGTCGCTGGCGCGGGTGAACCGGGTCTCCCTGGTGGCGGCGAGAGTCTGGCAGGAGGTCCTCCACATAAGCCGGGGACGCCGCGATCCGGGAGGGGATCAGCCACTACGGCTCCTGGACGTGGCCTGCGGCGGCGGAGACGTGATGGTTGACGTGGCTCGCCGGGCACGATCAGCCTCTGTTCCGCTGGTGGTCCACGGGTGCGACCTGAGCCCGGTGGCGTTGGAGCATGCACGCCGCGAGGCGGAGCGGCGAGGCGTGGCAGCGGAATTCTTCGCTAGGGACGTTCTGGCCGAAGGCCTTCCAGGGGGGTACGACCTGGTGTGCTCGTCTCTCTTCCATCACCACCTTTCGCATGAGGATGCCGTGGACCTTCTGAGGGGCATGGCTGAGGCCGGCCACCGGGTGTTGGTGCAGGACCTGCTGCGGGGACCCGTGGGATACCTGCTGGCGTGGTCGGGACTCCGACTCCTGTCCAGGTCGGAGGTCGCCCGCGTGGACGGTCCCCGTTCGGTCCGCGCCGCCTTCACACTACCGGAGGTGAGAGCCATGGCCGCGGAGGCCGGGTACGTGGGGGCGGTCATCCGCCGCGGTTGGCCCGAACGGTTCATTCTCAGGTGGAGGGGGCCATGACCGGGGCGGTGGGGCCACGGATCGACCTGGGCGAACGGCTCTGGGACGTGGTGGTGGTGGGTGCGGGGCTCGCCGGCGCGATGGTGGCTCTGGAACTCCGCCGTAGGGGGTGTGAGGTTCTGCTCCTGGAGCGCCAGCCCTTCCCGCGATGGAAGGTGTGCGGCGCCTGCCTGAACGGGGCCGCGCAGGAGGCGTTGGTCCACGCGGGCCTCGACGGGCTGGTGGCCCGTGCGGGGGCACCGCCACTGACGGAGCTCCGGATGACGGGGTGGGGGAGGACCGCGTCCCTGGCCCTCCAAGGTTCCGTCGCGCTGTCCCGAGAGGCTCTGGACGAAGCGCTGGTCCGCGCCGCCGTGGAGGAGGGCGTCGTGTTCGCACAAGGAGCTTCCGCGGAGTTGGGGCCGGTGAGCGACGGAGAACGGACCCTGACGGTCCGGGGCGGCGACGCGGAGCAGAGCGTCCGGGCCCGCGTGGTGGTGTCCGCAGCCGGACTTCACGGCCTGCGCTCACGGGCCGTGGCCGGCCCCGTGCCTCTCGCCACGGTTCAGGCGGGATCCCGCGTGGGGGTGGGCGCCGTGTTGGAAGGCGGCGGCGCTGGCTATGGGCCTGGTACCGTGCACATGGTGGTGGGACCTGGTGGATACGTAGGCCTGGTGCGCCAGGAGGATCACCGCCTCAACGCCGCCGCCGCTTTCGACGCCGAGTTCGTGCGGCGGCACGGATCGCCGGAGCGTGCCGTTCGAGCGCACCTGGAGTTGTCCGGTATGCCGCGACTCCCCGAGAGGATCCACCGCGGCTGGAAGGGCACACCGCCCCTCACGCGACAACTCTCCTCGCTGGGGGAGGAGCGCCTTTTCCTGGTGGGTGACGCCGCTGGGTACGTCGAGCCCTTCACCGGTGAGGGCATGGGATGGGCGCTGTGGGGAGCACTGGCGCTGGTACCCCTGGTGTATTCCGGTGTGGGGCGCTGGGACGACGCGCTGGTACACCGGTGGGCCCAGGTGCACCGCCGCCGCATTCGGCGGGGTCAGCGGGCCTGCAGGATGGTGGCGTGGGGCCTTCGGCGGCCCTGGATGGCAAGCGTGGCCGTACGCGTCCTTGGCACGGTGCCAAGCCTGGCCCGTCGCCTAGTGACACGCACCTCGGTAACCCCGCGCCTTCGAAGAGGAAGATCATGGTGAAGCTCCACCTGTCCGGTCTGGGCACTGCCGTTCCACCCGGCGTCCTGAAGCAGAGTGATGCCGCAGAGTCGAGCCCCGCCTTCTGCGCAGCCGACGGCAGGCAAGCCCGCGCGCTCCGAATTCTCTATGGCCGCTCCGGCGTGGAGACCCGAAACACCGTGGTGCTGCGAGCCGACCAGGGACCACTTCAGGAGCGGGTGCCGTTCTATCCGGCCGCCATCGGCCCGGAAGATCGCGGACCCACAACGGGTGAGCGTATGGCCTGGTACGAAGCCGAAGCCCCGCCTTTGGCCGAGACGGCGGCGCGACGGGCCCTGGAGGATGCATCCACCCCTGTGGAGGCCATCACCCATCTCGTCACGGTGTCGTGCACGGGCTTTTTCTCGCCGGGTCTCGACGCCACCCTCATCGACGCTCTGGGGCTGCCGCGCACGGTACATCGCACCCACGTGGGATTCATGGGGTGCCACGGGGCTCTCAACGGGTTGCGGGTGGCCGCGTCGCAGGCGTGGGAGGCGGAGGCACGGGTTCTCCTCTGCGCCGTTGAGCTGTGCAGCCTTCACTTCGCCTATGGGTGGGACTCGGAGATGATGGTGGCCAATACGTTATTCGCGGACGGGGCGGCCGCGGTGGTGGGCACGGCTGTGCAGAATGGCGAGACCCCCGGATGGAGCGTGCAGGCCCAGGGCACGTTCCTCATGCCTATGTCCGGCGACGCCATGTCCTGGCGTATCGGGGACCATGGTTTTCGCATGACGCTCTCGGCCGAGGTCCCCGCGCTGATTCAGGCGCACCTCGGTGAGTGGCTAAAGGGCTGGCTGAAGGGCCAGGGGCTCTGCGTCGATAATGTAGGGAGTTGGGCCGTACATCCCGGTGGCCCGCGGATCCTGGAGGCGGTGGAGGACGGCCTGGCTTTGGAGAACGGGGCCCTGGACGTGTCCCGGGACGTGCTCCGGCGCCACGGGAACATGTCGTCACCTACAGTGCTATTCGTTCTCGAGCGGCTCAGGAAGGAAGGCACCGCGCTCCCCTGTGTGGCGCTGGCCTTCGGCCCCGGGTTGGTGGTGGAGGCGATGTTGGTGGTGTGAGACCCAACCGGGCGACGCTGGCTCGAGCGTACCACCCCAAGGTCTTCCAGTGTTAGGCTTGTCGGAGGGGGGCATGCGTTCTGGGTCTCTCGGATTATCAACGACTTCCGTCCGCCCGGTGTCGAACCAGTAGCGATGAGATCACGGGGCGTCCAAGCCTCCAGTACGGGAAAGAGCGTAAATGCTGCGAATCGATAGATGGCCCTTTCTCCTCTCATTGGCGGTCGTGTTTGCGGCCCTAACGATTCCGGCTTCCCCTGCACAGGCGCAGGAAGCGGCACTGGAAGCCCGCAGCACGGCTCCTCGTGTCTTCTTCGATTGCAACTCTCGCGACTGCGACAGAACCTACTACCGTACGGAGATCGCCTGGGTGAATTGGGTCCGGGATCAGCAGGACGCCGATGTCCACGTGATCATGACCAGCCAGAACACTGGAGCAGGCGGGCGGGAGTACCTTCTCGACTTCATGGGACGAGGCGCGTATCAGAACTATGAGGCTCAGAGCCGCTACCAGGCCCTCCCGACGGACACCCAGCGGGAGAGGCTCGACGGCGTAACACTCACGCTGGGTCTCGGGCTTGCAACGTTCGCAACGGAGTTCGGGTTGGGGGACGTCATCCGGCTCGACGGGCTCGCCTCGGCGGGAGGAGTGGACGCGAACGCTGCCACGCCCCAGGCGGGGCTCGTTTCGGCGGATCAGGTGCAGGACCCGTGGAACCTCTGGGTCTTGGGTGTAGACGTGGGCGGGGACTTCGAAGGGGAGTCTACCACCAGGGAGTATTCACTGGATTCAAGCGTCTCGGCTTCGCGGGTGACGCTCACATGGAAGCAGAGCTACAGAGCGAGCTTCGACTATAATAATCTAGAGCAGGAGCGCACCGATAGCACCGTGATCACGGACATAAGGCGGGACTTCGGAATCAATGCCGACGTGACCTACGCGCTCGCCGAGCACTGGTCGGTCGGTTTCAACTCGATGGCCCGGCGCAATACGAGGCAGAACCAGAAATTCATGACGCAATTTAATTCCGCGATCGAGTATAGCTTCTTCCCCTACGAGGAGGCGACTCGCCGCTCGCTGACGGCGTACTACGAGATCGGGCCGGTTTACCGGGACTACTTCGAGGTGACCAGGGACGGCAAATTGGAGGAAACGCGTGGAGAACAGGCGCTGACGCTGTCGCTATCACAAAGGCAGACTTGGGGCAATGCGTTCCTCCGACTCCGAGGCTCGAATTACCTCCACGACTTCGACCGGCACAACGTATCGCTGTTCGGAAGTCTGAGCTTCCGGATCACGCGCGGCCTCGATGTAAACTTCGGCGCCTCGTATTCGAGGGTGAACGACCAGCTCTACCTGTCGGGAGAGGGGCTGACCGACGAGGAGAGGTTCCTGCGACTGCGGCAGGAGGCGACCGATTACGAGGCATCCATCAGGTTTGGGATATCCTACACGTTCGGTTCGATCTTCAACAACGTCGTGAACAACCGGTTTGGGCGCGGTGGTGGGGGCCGCCGCTTCTTCTAAGGATTCCTGTCGGAATCGCCCAGAAGACCGTTGAAGAAACACAGCCTTCTGGTATGGGTGTGGTGACCCAAGCCGTTACGGCAGCGCCAGCGCTGCCAGACCGTCACCCAACTGGATGATCACGTACTGCTTACCCTCGTGCACCCAGCTGGACATCCCGTACCGGGTGGGTCCAGGAAGCTCCACCGCTCCCACCCGTTCGCCGGTCTGCTTGTCGATGGCAAAGAGGTTCCACGTGTCGTCTGCGGTTCGGCCGGAAGCCAAGAGTAACGTAGACGTCGCGACCATCGCCGCGTGGCCGCTCCGGCCACGGTTGATCATCACGTTATCCACTCCCTGAAGCAGCGGGTGATTTCGGATCGCATCCTGTTGCTCCTGCGGCGCGTCCCCGTTCGGGATGACCCAGAGGTACTCACCTGTGTTCAGGTCGATGGCACTGATCTTGCCCGCAGGGCCTCTCCAGATGGGAAGGCCGTCGATGTTCTCTGAGGGTCCCGGGCCTCCTCCAACGCCCTGCGCCGCCGAGAATGCCGAGTGGGTCACACCCGTCTGGTCGGGGCCGTCCAACGGGGAGTTGATGGCGGGGGCAACCAGATTACGGCCGCACGAGCTCTGCGACGAGATGAACATCACGCCCGCCACGGGATCTGCCGCCGGTGCGCCGGTGATGTTCACACCCCCGCCACCACTCGGACAGACCCGCCCGGTGGCTTCCGGATCGCCGACTACCGCAGGCGGGTTGAACGGGGGCACAAACAGATCGCCGTCCCTAGCAAGCTCCAGCGCCCTTCGTCGAATCTCGGGCGTGTAGTCGATGAGATGGTCCTCGGTACGGCCTTGAAACTCGAACGGTGCCGGCTTGGTCGGGAACGGCTGCGTCATCGCCGACCGCTCGCCCGGCACCCTCGACATCGGCACCGGCCGCTCCTCGATCGGCCAGATCGGCTCGCCCGTCTCCCTGTTGAACGCGTAGAGGAAGGACTGCTTGGTGGCCTGGAACACGCCTGGGATGTTTTCGCCATCGACGGTGACATCCGTCAAGATCGGCGTCGCCGACGTGTCGTAGTTCCAGATGTCGTGATGGACCAGCTGAAAGTGCCACCTTCGTTCGCCGGTCTCCACGTCGAGGGCGATGAGGCTGGTGCTGTAGAGGTTGTCCCCGGGATGGAAACCACCGTAATAGTCGATGGTAACCGTGTTCGTTGGGATGTAGACGATGCCCAGCTCCGGGTCGGCCGACATCGGCGCCCACGACGAGACGTCACCGGTCCATTGCCAAGCGTCGTTCTCCCACGTCTCGTGCCCGAATTCGCCCGGCCGCGGGATGACATGGAACTTCCATTTGAACTCGCCGGTGCGAGCGTCGTATGCCATGATGTCGCCTGGGACCATCTCCTGACGCGTTTGGAGGTAGCCCTGCTCGGCAGAGTTACCCACGATTACCACGTCGTTGACCACGATCGGCGGTGACGAGCTCGTGATGAAGCCGATCTCGAGAGGGATCCCCTGGTTCGGATCGTACGGCTGGTTCAGGTCCTCCCACGGGCCCCAGTCCTCGAGGAGGTCCGCGACGAGGTCCACGCTGCCCGAGGGCGGGAACCCCTCGATGGGCACGCCCTCGCCCCAGTTCGCGAGCGGCTCGCCAGTCTCGACGTCCAGCGCGTGAAGGAAGAACGCAGGGGTCGAGATGTACACGACGCCTCTTCCGTCGATCTCACCGTACGCGATCCCCTTCCCATAGCCCGCCCGCATGGAGTACTCGAAGCGGGGCGTATTCGGCTCCGTGAAACTCCAGAGGAGCTCGCCACTCGAAGGGTCGAGGGCAACAACGTGCCGGCGGTCTCCCGTGACCGTGATCAGCTTCCCATCGATCAAGGACGGGGTTGCACGAGGGGTGCTCGGCCCGAAGCTGGATGCGTCCCACCTCCACGCGACCTCGAGTTGCTCGAAATTCGAGGCGTTGATCTCGGCTGCGGGTGCGTACCTTGTGTGCCACGCGTCCCCACCGAGGAAGGTCCAATCGCCGTTTGTCGTTCCAGGCCCCTGAGCCATGCCTGCGATCGGTACCCATAGGACGGCACCGAACGCCAGAGTGAGCCAGAGGAGGGGGGACGGATGCCGAGACCGCGAGGAACTGTCGTTCGTCATCGTGCTCTCCATATGCTGAGTTAAAAGCCTGTTGTACTCCTCCAGCCGCCTAAGGGGATCCAACTAAGACATCACGGCAGCGCCATCGCCGCCAAACCGTCATTCAACTGGATGATGATGTACTGCTTACCTTCGTGCATCCAGCTGGACATTCCGTATCTCGTTGATCCAGGAATATCCACCGTTCCCACCCGTTCCCCGGTTTCCTTATCGATGGCAAAGAGGCTCCAGGTGCCGTCGGCGGTCTGGCCGGAAGCGAACAGTAGCGTGGGCGACGCGACCATCGTGGAGTGCCCTCCACGTCCGCGGTTCACGTCGACACCCTCGACGCCTTGAAGCAGCGGGTGATTGCGGATCGCGTCCTGTTGCTGCTGCGGCGCGTCACCGTTCGGGGTCATCCAGAGATGTTCGCCGGTGTTCAGGTCGATCGCGGTGATCCGCCCGGCTGGACCCTTCCAGATCGGCAGACCGTTCTGCCGACCGTCGAGGGTTGCCCTGGCCCCTCCCGGAACGGACGTGGCCACAGCCACCCAGTCGGAGTACGTCTTCCCCGACTGTTCGGGACTATCCATGTTCGAGGTGATTCCGGGCTCCACTTGTAGCCGGAAGCAGTTGCCCGTTGATGTGATGAACATGACCCCCTGGACCGGATCGGCCACAGGCGGTCCGGTGATGTTGGCTCCTCCTCCGCCACCGGGACAGTTCCAGGCGGGTCCGAGCGGATCGTCGATCGTCCTGGGCGGGTCGAACAAGCTGTTGAAGAGGTCGCCGTCCTGCGCGATCCGGAGCGCCTGTTGGTAGATTTCGGGCGTGTAGTCGATCAGGTCCTCTTCGCTCCGACCCTGAAGGTCGTACGGAGCCGGCCTCGTCGGGAACGGTTGCGTCGGAGACAGCTGCTCACCGGGCACCGTCGAAGGCGGCACCGCGCGCTCCTCGATCGGCCAGATCGGCTCACCTGTCTCACGGTCCAGAGCATACAGGAAGTTCTGCTTCGTTGCCTGGAAGAGCCCCTTGATCTCGCGACCGCCCACGTTCACATCCATCAGGATCGGAGCCGTAGGCGTGTCGTAGTTCCAGATGTCGTGGTGCACCATCTGGAAGTGCCACGCCCGCTCACCCGTTTCCACGTCCAGCGCGAGGATGCTCGTGCTGTACAGGTTATCGCCTGGACTGTGGCCGCCGTAGTAGTCGATCGTCACTCCGTTCGTCACGATGTAGACCAGCCCGAGCTCGGGATCCGCCGACATAGGCGCCCACGACGATATGTCGCCCGTCCACTCCCACGCATCGTTCTCCCAGGTCTCGTGCCCGAACTCGCCGGGTCGCGGGATGATGTGAAACTTCCACTTCAAGTCGCCCGTCTGCGCGTCGTACCCCAGGATGTCGCCCGGTATATTCTCGATGCGCGTCTGGAGATAACCTTGTTCAGCGGAGTTTCCGACGACCACGACGTCATTAACCACGATCGGCGGTGAGGACGACGTGATGTATCCGAGCTCCAGCGGGATTCCGGCGGCTGGGTCGAACGGCCGACCCGCGTTCTCCCATGGGCCCCAGCCGTCGATCAAGTCGATCAGGAGATCCTGGCTGCCGGTAGGCGGGAATCCCACGATGGGAACGGCCTCTCCCCAGTTTGCGAGGGGCTCGCCGGTTACAACGTCCAGGGCGTGGAGGAAGAAACCCGGGGTCGAGATGTAAGCAACTCCCCGCCCGTCACGCTCGCCGTACGCGATGCCTTTGCCGTAGGAATACCTCATGGAGTACTCATACCGGCCTGTGTTTGGCTCGGTAAAGCTCCAGAGCAGCTCGCCCGTCGCGGGGTCGAGCGCGATCATGGCGCGACGCTCTCCGGTGACCGTGATCAGCTTTCCGTCCACATAGGACGGGGTCGCGCGAGGCGTGCTCGGCCCGAAGCTGGCTGCGTTGAACCTCCACGCAATTTCGAGATCCTCGAAGTTCGACGCGTTGATCTGGTCAGCCGTCGTGTAGCGAGTGTGCCACGCGTCACCACCGAGATATGTCCACTGACCGTCCTCAGTCCCGGGTCCCTGAGCCACGCTTGCCAACGGCACTGCAAGCACGCCGCCGAACGCCAGGGCGAGCCATGATAGGGGGGACGGATGACGAGATCGCGAGGAGTCGCCGCGTTCCATTCGTGCTCTCCTTTGCTGCGGTAGGTTCAGGTATCTGATGGGTCTGAGTAAGCGTGCCGAGGACATTCAGAAGGCTCAGCGACTACGCCAAGAGTCCGCATTGACCGCCAACGGTACGTGCACTCGTGACTATGGGCAAGCCGAAAACGTTCGCTGCCAAGAAGCGGGATCGGACCGCGGATTTACGATCCGATGCCGCCCGTGGCGGAAAACTATCCGATACTAATCGATCGGGTATTCGCGCAGAATCTGGCCAACCATCTTGGACGGGTCGGCGCCCGGGATCGGCTCGAACTTCTGCACACGTCCGGCGAAACAGTCAGCCAGGAACAAATTGCCCTCCTGATCGGTCGTGATCCCATGCGAGCACGCCAGCCGCCCGGCCTCGAGTCCGGGGGCCCCCCAACTGTAGAGGTGGTTCCCCTCCAGATCGAACTTCAGGAGCCTGCTCGTCGGCGCGTCGCCCACCCAAATGTCTCCATCCACCGTGATGAGGTGATTGGCCATCAGCGTGCCCTGGTTGCCCCAGTGCGGTGAAGTGAGCGGCCAAATGTCGAGGAAGGTGCCGTTCTCGTCGAAGACCTGCATCCGCGCGTGCCCACGGTCCAGGACATAGATCCTGCCATCCGGACTGATCGCGATGCTGTGAACCGTTCGGAACTCGTTCGGTCCCGGGTTCTGCGGATCGGCGGGTGCTTGCCCCCAGTCCATGATGAAGTTGTCGTCCGCGTCGAATTTTGCCACACGCGTCCCACCGTAACCGTCACTGATGAAGTACGTGCCGTCCGGCAACCAGGCGATGTCGGTGGGCCGGTTGAAGAGCCGTCCCGCATCCCGTCCTCGCTCGCCGAGTGTGCCGTGCGTCAGCAGGAGCTCACCGTCGTATGTGAACTTGTAGATCACGTGGAGCTGGTCGTCGATGATCCAGACGTGCTTCTCCTGATCGTATGGGCTCATCTTGATCTGGTGCGGCCCTCGGCCGCACGGCAGCTGCGAAAAAAGCTCGTCGGCATACGGCCACTCGTCGACCAAGTTGCCGTCCCCGTCCAACACGATGATGCTGTGCTCGAAGCGCCGCTCCCATCCCCGAAGGTTCTGGGAGACCTGACATGTGGCTCCGATGCCGTCGCTGTTACCCGTGGCATTCCCCACGAGATTGGTGGCCCCGTACGCCGTCCATGGCTCGGCACCTTCGGGCAGCGGTAGCTCGCCCCGCATGGCCACCCATATGCGGTTTGGGGACTCGGCGTACACTCCGCCCATGGAGCCCCACGTCCATCCATCGTGGGAGTGACGAACGTCTGGCAGTGGCTTAGGCCAGTCCAGGGCCACTTGGTAGGGGCCGGTCGGCCAGTCTTGGTAACTCCAGCGGTCCATTCCAGCAGCTTGGGCCTCGCCGACTCCGGCGTTCCCCGCCTGATCGCAACTCGCCAAGCCCGCCACCATCAGCAGGAGCGCAAGCGCCATCAGCTTTTCCGGTCGACCTTGTCCAAACATGGGACACCTCCTCACGTGGAAGTCGGGCACCTGCGTTGCTCCGCCACCGTCATGGGTGCGGTGCGGCGGACCCTAGCGAAGGGTCCTGAGAGTAGAGAGTAGAGAGGCCGTAAGCAAGGAAGCGGGGCTGACTCTTCGGAGCTTCCGGTTGACGGATTCGGTTCGCCTTCCCGCCCCGTGCCAAGGGCGCACGCCCTACGACTCAGGAGTCACCGATGCAGATGCCCCGTGGGTTCAACCTGGACGATCTGACCACCTGGAAACAGGACACGGCCGATCTGACCGGTGTGGCATACGGGGGGAGTGAGCCGTTAGGAACGAGCCTTATCGGCATTGGAAGCCGCCCCATCGAGCCACTCCTGGGCGGCTTCATCGAGGACGATAGAAAAAAGAAGCCCCGGAGGGATCCGCTCCCCCGGGGCTTCTTTCGGATCCGCGTAAGAGGATCCGCCGTCAAGGCTGTTGAAGCCAGCGCTTTACGGTAGCGCCATCGCCGCCAGACCGTCGGACAACTGGATGATGATGTACTGCTTACCTTCGTGCATCCAGCTCGACATCCCGTACCGGGTGGATCCAGGAATTTCTACCGCTCCAACCCGTTCGCCGGTCTGTTTGTCGATGGCAAAGAGGTTCCATGTGCCGTCCGCGGTTTGGCCAGCAGAGAACAGCAACGTGGGTGACGCCACCATTACCGATTGGCCTCGCCGACCGGGATTCGTCATCACATTGGGGACGCCCTGTAGGAGCGGGTGGTCCCGGATCGAGTCCTGCTGTTCCTGCGGCGCATCACCGTTCGGGATCATCCAGAGATGGTCGCCAGTGTTCATGTCGATTGCAGTGATCCGGCCGACTGGGCCTTTCCAGATCGACAGGCCATCGATGTCCTCGGGGGCCCGGGGATCACCCTGTGCGCCTCGGATCCAATCGGACAACGTCTTTCCCGTCATCTGGTCGTTATCCATCGGCGAGTCGACGCCCGCTTCGAGGAACTCGTACGAGCAACCGCTTATCGAGGTGGTGAAGAGGATCCCATTAACCGGATCCGCCACGGTTGGCCCCGTGATGTTGGTCCCTCCCCCTCCGCCCGGGCAGATCCTTGCGGGTCCGTCGCCCTGCGGGTTGCCCACATTCGTCGGGGGGTTGAAGAGCGGCGCGAAGTGATTACCCGCCACGGCCACGTCGTACGCCATTTGCCGGATCTCCGGCGTGTAGTCGATCAGGTGGTCCTCGGTGCGGCCCTGCAGATCGTAAGCCAGCGGCCACGTCGGGAAGGGTTGAGTGGGAGACAAATGCTCACCAGGTACGTTTGACGCGGGAACCGGTCGCTCCTCAATGGGCCAGATCGGCTCGCCCGTCCTTCTATCTAGGGCGTAGACCCAGGACTGCTTGCCAGTCTGGAAGACGCCCGGGATCAACTCTCCGTCGACCATGACGTCCATCAGAACCGGGGCCGTCGAGGTGTCGTAGTTCCAGATGTCGTGATGGACCATCTGGTAGTGCCACACCCTTTCGCCTGTCTCGACGTCCAGGGCGATCAGGCTCGTGCTGAAGAGATTGTCACCGGGGCGGAAGCCGCCGTAGAAGTCCTGTGTGGCGCCGTTGGTCGGGATGTAGACGATTCCCAACTCGGGATCGGCCGCCATCGGGGCCCAGGACGAGATGTCGCCCGTCCACTCCCACGCATCGTTCTCCCAGGTGTCGTGCCCGAATTCACCGGGGCGCGGAATCACGTTGAACTTCCACTTGAGCTGGCCGCTGTCGGCATCGTAGCCGAGGATATCGCCCGGTACCATTTCGATGCGTGTCTGGTGATACCCCTGCTCGGCGGAGTTGCCCACGACCACGACATCGTTGACCACGATCGGCGGCGAAGAACTCGTGATGTATCCGAGCTCCAGCGGAAGACCCTGGTACGCATCGTACGGCTCGTTCCACCTCTCCCACGGGCCCCAGCCGTCGATCAAGTCGGCCAGGAGGTCCACGCTACCGCTCGGCGGGAACCCATCGACAGGAACCGCCTCACCCCAGTTTGCGAGGGGCTCTCCCGTAACCACGTCCAGGGCGTGAAGGAAGAAGCCTGGTGTCGAGATGAAGGCCACTCCCCGCCCGTTGCGCTCGCCGTAAGCGATACCCTTACCGTATCCGGCCCGCATCGAGTACTCCCACCGGTGGGTGTTCGGCTCGGTGAAGCTCCACAGCAGCTCGCCAGTGGCGGGATTGAGGGCGACCATGCTGCGACGGTCTCCTGTGACCGTGATCAGTTGTCCGTTAATGAAAGTTGGGGTCGCACGGGGAGTGCTCGGCCCAAAGCTGGCCGCGTTCCACCGCCACGCCACCTCGAGGTCCTCGAAGTTCGACGCGTTGATTTGATCGGCCGGGGTATAACGAGTGTGCCACGCGTCGCCACCGAGATAAGTCCACTGACCGTTTTCGGTCCCGGGTCCCTGCGCCATGCCCGCCATCGGTACGGAAAGTATCGTGGCGAGCGCGAGCGGGAGGCCCAACAATGCTGACAGGTACCGAGACTGCAGGGAGTGGTCGCTTCCCATCGTGTTCTCCTTTGCTGATGTAGGCACGGCTTTCTGATACGGCTTTCTGATACCGGGTACACCAAGACCCTGTTTTAGCCTCAAACACTACGCGCGCAGGTGCTTCTCGGCAACCAATGTCGATCTTAGCAGCCAATCCGAGATCGAAGACGATCCCAGGGCCGTATCCTGGCTCCCTACGGCTGTGGAAGTCGTAGCGCGACCAGCGATGGAAAGATCCCGGCGCCCGCCGCTGCGACCGGCAGCACGATATACTGCACCCCGTCATGCATGTAGGTCATCGGTGCGGTGCTCATGGGCGCCGGAATCTCGACCGAGCCGATTCTCTCACCGGTCGCCTTGTTCACGCCGAACCAGACTGCCTGCCCGCCCCGGCCCTCGGCGAACATCAGGAGGCTTCGTGTGACGAGTGCGGTGGCGTTGCCTTGGAATCCGGTGTTGGGGATGTCGACACCCTCGAGTAGTGGGTGGTTCGTAATACGCTCGGGGGTATCCCCATTCGGGATCCACCAAAGGTGCTCACCGGTGTTCATGTCGATGGCCGTAATTCGTCCATACGGCGGCTTGAAGATCGGGAGCCCCTGGATGGAAGCGAAACCGCCGCCCGCTCCGCGATTGAAGTCGACCACCGTCTGACCAAGGCCGTCCGGACCACCGTCGTCGAGCTCGGGTCCGGGAGCGAGCCGGCCTCCCGTACACGCCTTCCGTGAGGCCACGTACATGATACCGGTCTCCGGGTCCATGACGGTGCCGCCCATGATATTGGTGCCGCCGGTGGCACTCGGGCACTGGGCGGCCGCTCTCCAGCCTTGCTCGTTACCGGCATTGACGTGCGGATTGAAGAGCGGCCCAAGATTGATGTCGCTGACCTGCTCGGTCGCCATCGCACGGAGTTCGGGCGTGAAGTCCATGAGGTCGTCTATAGACAGTCCCTGGAGCTCATATCCGAGAGGACGCGTCGGGTAAGGCTGGGTCGGAGAGTACCACTCTCCCGGCACGTTCCCGGCCGGAACCGGCGTCTCCTCGATCGGCCAGAGAGGCTCTCCCGTTTCCCGGTTGAACGCGAAAGCGAACGCATGCTTAGTAGTCTGCACGACAGCCGGGATATCCACCCCATCGACTGTGACGTCCACGAGGATCGGCGCTACGGGGAGGTCCCAGTCCCAGATGTCGTGATGGACGATTTGAAAGTGCCAGACGCGCTCGCCGGTCTGGATGTCGAGCGCGAGCACACTCGAGCCGTAGAGGTTATTTCCCGGGCGGAAGCCCCCGTAGTAGTCGACTGTAGGGGCATCTGTCGCAAGGTATACCATGCCGAGTTCGGGATCGGCCGAGAGGGGCGCCCAAGCGTTTACATTCCCGCTCCAAGACCAAGCGTCGGTCAGCCAGCTGTCGTTTCCGAACTCGCCGGCCCGAGGGATGGTGTGGAACGACCACTTGTGTTCCCCAGTCCTTGCGTCGAACGCTTGGATGTCCCCGGGGACGTTCTCGATTCTAGTCTGGCGACCGCCTGGGTGGCCCGAATTCCCTACGATGATCACGTCGTTCACCACGATCGGTGGAGACGACGTCGTGATCGAGCCTACGTCCCGGTCGATCCCGGAGAACACATTGTAGGGATGCCCAAGTGTGGCGAGCATGTCGACTGTGCCGGTCTCGGGGAACCCGTCGATCGGAATCGCCCCTCCGAAATTCCGCAACGGATACCCGGTCTTGGCATCCAGCGCATGCAGGAAGAACCCGGGGGTGACGACGTAGATCACCCCTCGCCCGTCGATCTCGTAGTAGGCGACTCCGCGGCCGTAATTTTGGCGGGGTGAGCCCTCCCACCGCGGTGTGTTCGGCTCCCGGAATGTCCAAAGGGTTTCACCCGTGGCCGGATCGATCGCTGCAACCGTGCGGCGGTGACCGGCAACCGTGTACACGATTCCGTCGGCATAGATCGGGGTCGACCTCCCGACGTTGTCGGGAGTGGGGCCGAAGTTGTCTCCCTTCCAGAACCAGGCGACCTCGAGATCGCCAAAGTTGTCGGCGTTGATCTGGTCGAGGGGAGAATACCTCGTGCTCCAAGCGTCCCCCCAAATGTAGCGCCACTCGCCTTCGCGATTGCCTCTGTCCTGCGCAGACACTGGGAGGGCGAGGCTCCCCACGAAAAGGAGCGAAACCAAAAGGCTCGAACCTAGGAGCTGGGAGAACGTGGGTTGGCGGGGGACGTCTGTAGGCATCGTCGGCCTCTCGGAAGTGGTGCAAGGACGGGCAAGCACACCATATTAGGCGCCAGCTCAGACATCCGTCAACGAGGGCGGGGCCTCCCGGGTTCCGCATCATCGACCACGTCATCTACCGCACGACCCTGGATACTCCCGCATTGGCCCCGCAGAGGGTATGGAACGCGCGACCCTGGGCCTTCACAACGAGCCTGCTAGACGGGGTAGCGGTGGCTTCCGATCAGCGGGGTTATTTGGTCGTGGCTGAGCGGCCTCGTAAAGAGGTGCCCCTGGGCGAGTGGGCAGTTCAATTCCTTCAAGAAGGCCAACTCGTCCTCAGTCTCGACCCCTTCGGCGACCACGGTCACGCCGATGTTTTGGGCAAGCGCCAGGATTGTTCGCACGATCGCCTCGGATTCGGGGCGCTTGTGGACGTTCTCGATAAACGACCGGTCGATCTTGAGGGCATCGATGGGGAATCGGTGTAGGTAACGCAGCGAGGAGTACCCGATTCCGAAGTCATCCATATCCAGCCTGACGTTCAACTTCTTGAGCTCCGAGAGTACGTTGAGTGTCGGATCGGCGTCGTCCATCATCACCGTCTCCGTCATTTCCAATCTCAACCATCGTCCGTCGAGACCCGTCTCCTCGAGAACACGCCCTACGTGCCCGGTGATGTCACTCCACGAGGTCTGTTTCCCCGACAGGTTGACGCTCAAGGAGATGGGTAATTCCCCCGACATCTGCTCATGCCACTCTCGCATGTGACGGCAGGAATGCTCCAGCACCCACGCACCGACTTGGATGATCATGCCGGTTTCCTCCGTGACTGAGAGGAACTCGGACGGTTCGAGTAACCCACGATGGGGGTGCTCCCACCGCAGGAGCGCTTCGACGCCGACAATCGCACCGTCTTCCAATGACACAAACGGCTGGTAGAAGACGCGAAATTCCTCACGCTTCATTGCCCATCGAAGGTCGGTTTCCAGCTGCAGGCGGGCGTGAGCACGACGATGCATCACCGGGTCAAACACTTCGTGGTGAACGGCCGTGCCGCTCTTAACGCGGTGAAGTGCGAGCGTCGCATCGCGTACGGCATCCTCCGCTCGCTTGTACCCCGTCGCGCTCAGAGCAATACCAATACGCCCCGAGGTGAAAACCTCCTCGCTCCCGATCTGGAACGGCGTCGCGAGGTGTTGCTGGATGCGGTCCGCCACGCGAAGTGCGTCGCTGATGTCGCTGATGTCATCCAGCAAAATGCCAAATTCGTCACCGCTCATCCGAGCGAACGCGTCGACCGAGCGGAAACAAGGCTCAAGTCGCTCCGACACCGCGATCAGCAACTGATCCCCAACCAGGTGCCCGAGGCCATCGTTGACCAGGTGGAAGCGATCGAGGTTCAAGACCACCACCGCGAACAAGTAGTCGTGATGGCGTCTGCTACGGCCCAACGCCTGCTCGACCAGGTCGAGCAGCAGGAGCTTGTTCGGCAAGCCGGTGAGCGGATCCTGTAACGCAGCGCTGAGAGACTCCTGCTCGTACCGGTCATGCAGCTCCTGCTCCGTCCGTCGGCGCTCAGTGATATCCTCGTATCCGGTGACTATCGTCCCACCTGCCGATCCGCTGACCACATCGGACAGGGTCCGTACGACGAGCTTGCTGCCATCCTTTCGCCTGTGGACATGTTCACTCGACCAGCTGGTCAACTGCTCCGACCAACGGGCAGTCGTCGCTTCACCTTCATCCGATGTGCCGAACAGACTCAGATTGTTTCCCACCAAGTCGTCGATTCCATAGCCGTGCATTTCCGCCACGGCCGGATTCGCGTAGAGGATCGTTCCGTCGGCATCGGTTTGCGTCACGCCCATCTGCATCGTGTCGAGCATAGCCTGGGCCGGTTGTAGCAGGTCCCGAATGACCGGTTGTAACAGGATGGCCGGTTGGTTGGCTTTCGGCTGTTTAGTCATACCAGGAGTGGCTGGACGCGACCTGGCGGCGCGAATCACCGCATTCAAGCCCTTCAATTAGGTTACCCACCCCTACGCGATTTTTCAACGATTTCGGCGCTGCTCAACGATCCAGCCTCCTCGCGTGGGTTTCGAGGTCCGCCGCGGGGCGGCGATTTTCGCTTCTAACCGTGGAGACCAGGAAGTCACTCGTCTCCGAACGAGACCCCGATGTTTCTGGCCGTCCTCACCAGGTCGCCGTCGGTCGGGACCAGCTTGAGCTTGGCGACGGCTTCTTTCAGGGGTACCGCGAGGACCTCCGGCGGACGCAGGGCCACCATGCACCCTAGGCATCCATCCCTCACCAGTTCCACGGCGGCAGAGCCGAACCGGAGCGCGAGAAGACGGTCGTAGGCGATGGGCTCGCCGCCGCGCTGGAGGTGACCGAGGACGAGGGAACGCGTCTCGTGCCCGGTGCGCTCTTCGATCTGCCGGGCCAGTTTCTCCGCGATGCCGCCCAGGCGAGCCGCCCGCCCGCCCGGTGCCTTCTCCTGGAAAGTGGCGGATCCACCCGCCTCGAACGCGCCCTCGGCTGCTACGACGATGGCGAATCCCGGACCCGTTTCGTAGCGCTCCTCGATTCTCGCACAGAGCATGTCCAAGTGGTAGGGGATTTCAGGGATGAGGATGATGTCCGCAGTGGCCGCCACTCCGGCGTATAGGGCGATCCACCCTGCCGTGCGCCCCATGAGCTCTACCACCATGACCCGACTGTGTGCCTCGGCGGTCGAGTGCAGTCGCCCGATAGCGTCGGTGGCGGTGGCGACCGCCGTGTGGAAGCCGAAGGTGACCTGGGTGGTCGCAAGATCGTTGTCGATGGTCTTCGGAACACCTACGACGGGGAGGCCTTTCTCGGACAAGGTCGAGGCGATCTGAAGGGAACCGTCACCCCCGATGGCGATAAGGGCGTCCAGTTCTCGTCGCCGGAATTCCTCGACGACCTCCTCGGACCGGTCCAGAAGTTCGACAGTGCCGTCCTCCCTTTCGACGGGCCAACTGAGCGGATTGCCACGGTTGGTGGTTCCTAAGATCGTCCCACCGAGGTGCGTGATGCCGCGGACGGCGTCCCGAGTCAGAGCGACCACGCCATCTTCCTCGAAGAGTCCCTGATACCCTCGCCGAATCCCGTACACACTCCAACCGAGTTTCGTGGCCGAGAGAACCACGGCTCGAATTACAGCATTGAGTCCGGGTGCGTCTCCGCCACCCGTGTTGATGGCGATCTTCACGAGGGTGGCTCCAGGTGAAGGCTGTTGAAGGAGTACAGCGGGTCGCGCACATGGCGCTTGTGCGCGTTCAGACAAGGAACGACGACGAGGCGTAGCAGAGCTACTCCGAGGAGGAGAGACGCCGGATCAACCGCACAACCGCCATGTGCCCATACCATTTATGACATGACCTTACACGTTGAAGGGTTGCGGTGGCACGGCCCCATCTCCGTTGTTGGAGCTCCTAGCCGTAGCGAATGCTATGGCGTCGTCGCTCCGCCTAGGAGCTGGGGCCGTGGCACCGCAACGCGGCCCACTGTACTCCTTCAGCAGCCTTCTGAACTCCCGCTATAACTCTCGCCAGTCCGTGTCGAGGATCTTGTGATGCACCGCGGAATCCAGGATGAGCGCCACCACGTCGCGGTCCAGCATGCCGGAATTGGCCTCCATTTCCAAGATCTCGGTCGCGCTTTCGGCCGGGAGCGCCTTTTTGTACGGGCGGTCCGAGGCCGTCAACGCGTCGAAAATGTCCGATACGGTCATGATGCGAGTCTGAATCGCGATCTCGCTCGCCTCGACTCCCCTCGGGTAGCCGGTGCCATCGAGTTTCTCGTGGTGTCCGTGGGCGATGTCGGCTACCTGGGCGAGGTCCGTGGTCCACGGGATCTGCCTTAGGAAGTTGTACGTGTGCGTGACGTGTGATTCGATCTGGAGCCGCTCGCCCGGATCCAGGGAGCCTTTCGGAATGGAGAGGAATTGGAGCTCCTCGGATGTCACGTAGGGAACCTGCTGATCTGCGAAGTCTCGGAAGGTCGCGGCCGCGATCTCCCGGAGGATCCCCGCACTCGCTTCGGGCAGCACTCTGGGCACGTTGGACTCTCGAATGGCCTCCTGGAAGGTGTCTATCTGGCTACGGGAGTTTTCGTACTCCTCCTCAAGGCCCTGTAGAAATGCGTCGAAATCGTCCTTGCCATGTTGGAGCAGGTGCTCAGCGCGCTTCTGGTGGAAATCCGACTCGAGAGTCCGGCGAATCAGGTCGAAACGGGCCTCGATCCGCTCCAGGAGCAGCGGGGGCAGCTTGTTGGATTTCACCAGGACATGCTCCCGCACGCCGACCTTTCCGAAGTCGTGAAGGAGTCCCGCGTAACGCAGCTCCCTCATCTGATCTCGCGAGAATTTGGTGTCCCTGAAGGGGCCGTCCGTCGCCCTGTCTGCGACTTCGGCGATGTCACAGGTGAGTGTCGCCACCCGCACCGAGTGACCGGAAGTCGCTGGGTCTCGCTGGTCGATCGCGATCACGGATGCCTTGATGAACCCCTCGAAGAGGTTCTCGATGTCCTCGTAGAGCCGCCCGTTCTCGATAGAAACCGCGGCCTGTCCGGCAAGAGATTGCACCAACTCCACGTCCCCCAGTTCGTAGCCCAAGACGTGCCGCTCGGAGGAGCGCTCGTCCCGGATCACCGCTCCCGGATCCGACTTCTTATTGATGAGTTGCAGAACCCCGACCACGGTGTCCCGATGATCCTTCATGGGGACGATCAGCATGGATCGGGCTCGATAACCCTGCTCCTGGTCGAAGGACGAGTTAAAGGAATACGGTTCTGAATCCGGGATATGGTAAGCATCTTCGATCAGAAGAGCCTCCCCGTGAAACGCCACGCATCCGGCCAGGCTGGTGTCGTCGAACGGCAGGGAATAGTCCGGCACGTCCAGATCCGGTAGTGAGTCGTTCTGGGCTCGCTGAAGGAGCAGCGTCCGGGTCCCGCGCTCTTCCTCCTCGACGAGGTACAGACTGCCGGCGTCGCTGATGGTGAGGTGCCTCGCTTCGGTGAGGATCATCCCTAGGAGGACGTCTGGGTCACGCTCGCTCATAAGCGCCATGCCGATCTGGTTCAGCCCCCGGAGGTCGCCGCGGAGCTCGTCGAGTTGCGAAGTCGCGTTCGATCGGGCGAACTCGGTCGCGGAGAGGAGCGCAGCGGAACGGATCGCGCGAAGTTGTGCTTCTCCGGTGCTCAGGTTATCGAGGTCGAGGAAGAGACGATTGACACTGTCGGCGGCGGCGCTAGCCTCCGGGCCCTTCGCCAGAACGGTCACGTGCGTCGGCACCCCCGCAAGCCCGTCGTCTTCCGCCAACTCTGCCGTGAGGATGAGCACCGCGGGACGGACGTCGGTTTTCACATCGGACAGGCGCGAAATCCGGACCATGTCGACCCCGTCACGCAGGGCGTGAAGGGTCTCCGGGACCTCGCCCGAGAAAGAAAATAAGATGAACGGGCTCATTAGGTGATTCTCAGCCGATGATCTCATCGCGCTCCGCCGCCGCGCCGATCTCGACGCTGTAACCGCGCGCTGTGGCCCGGTCTCTATGAGAGTCGACGATCTCCGACAGCTCTTGGTCACTCCGGCAGGGATCGTGGTGAAAGAACAGAACCTTCTTGGCTCCCGCCTCGTGCGCCAGCTCCACGGTCTGGCTAAAAGTCGAGTGTCCCCAGTCCACCTTCGACCCGTACTCCTCGTCGGTGAACATGGCGTCGTGGATGAGTACGTCCACGTCACCGAGGAAGTCCACGAGGCGCTTCCGCCATCCTTCTCCGACGTCGTAGTGCTCACCGGCCAGTTCGTTGTCAGGCATGTATGCCAGCGAGACGCCGCCATATTCGACTCGGTGTCCTACTGTGAACGAAGGGTGCCTCATGCGCATGGCGCGGACGCAGAACCCGTCCTCTTCCCAGGCGCCCCCGCCGAGATTCGAGAATTCCTTCTTGGCCGAAAGTTCGGTGAAGGGAACGGGAAAGTTGATCGACGCCATCTGGGTCGTGAAGAGCTCTTTGATGTCGGCGTGCGCTTGGTCTGGCCCGATGATGCGGATCGAGGTGTCCGAGTCGTACAGCGGCATGAAGAACGGGAACCCCTGGATGTGGTCCCAGTGGAAGTGCGTGAGAAAAACCACGGCGTCGGCTGTACCCGTCTCATCCATCATGCTCACGCCGAGAGGGCGGATGCCGGTGCCTGCGTCGAAGATAAAGCGCCGTCCATTCTGGACCCGGACCTCCAGGCAAGGGGTATTACCGCCGAACCTGACCGTGTCCGGGCCGGGGCTGGCGATGGAGCCCCGAGTTCCCCAGCAGGCAGCCTCGATTACTGCGTGCTCTCTTCCGGCATCTATCATCGTAGCTGGTGAGACCTGGTCCACTGGACTCTCCGCGGTCCCGTCTCCGGCGAATGGTTGGCGATTGTCGACCTTTCTGGAACTTACGGACAGGCCACCCGTTTGGGCGAGTCCGTCATACTAACGGCTGCCGGAGTAGGCCGCCTCGGGGTACGCCCGTTGGCCGGATCCGGCGTCCTTTCCCATGACTTCCATGGAGGGGTATTTTCAATTGATGACGAATCGACAGGAACCGCACAAAGGCCGCTGACTTGATCACAGTGCTCAACGATCTATCGCCTGACGACGTATTCGAGGCCCTGCGCCGGGTGGATCTCTTCAGCGGCCTACCGGCCGACGAGCTTCGGGCGCTGGCCGAGGTTATCCGGGGAATTAGAGCAGGTCCGGGTGATCGGCTGTTCGAGGAGGGGGATGAGAACGCCAAGTTCTACATCGTGACGGAAGGAGCTGTCGAAATCGTAAAACACGTTCCCGGAGGAGGAGAGGAGAAATTGGCGGTGCGGCGGGCCGGGGATGTGTTCGGGGAGATGGCTCTCTTGAACGATGCTCCACGGGTCGCCACTGCAAGGGTGGCTGAAGAGTGCGAATGCCTGACCCTGTCGAGGCGGGACTTCGAGAGGCTGATGGGCGGCGACAGTCTTGCCCTCCGCATGATGAAGATCCTTTCGCAGGCGCTCCGAGCCCTCGGGATTCGATTCGTGAACATGGAGCGTCCCGAAGAGGCGTCCGTGACCGCCGCTCATGAAGGCTTCGAGCAGAGCCTTCCCAGGGTGGATGGATTCGACGTCGCTGGGGGCTCGGCACCAAACTGGTCCGGAATTGAGGTGAGTGCTTGGGAGGCGCTGCGTTTCTCGGACGACCGGGTCGGGCTGGTGGCACTTGCTCTACAGGGAGATCGGTTGCCGCCTCCTCATCAGGTCGCCGTCACTCGAGCGCTCTGCATGAAGTTCAGCCTCACCGGGGAGCCGCCGGAGACGCTGCTCGCGCGTGTCAACGACAGTCTCTACGGCAACCAGGACCCCTCCGGGGGTCAGTTCGTGGAGGCAGGGATGCTCGTTCCGCAGGGTGACGCCGTGCTCTGGTCCAACGCGGGCGGCCTTCAGTGCGCCATCCTCCGGACGGATGGGACGTTCAACGAGTTTTCCGACCATGGGCCGCCGCTCGGAACGGCGGCTGGCTTCCAAAGTGAATCAGAGAGGATCCGGATCGGGTCGGGTGATATGGTACTGGTTCTTTCCGGGGGCTCAAGGGGACTCTTCCGGGGTGCAGTGGCCGCCGTATCAAACTTACGGAGCACGGCGGCCGGAGAAGTGGTGGAGAGGGTTCAGCGAGCTATCCGAGGGGCGCAGGAGTCGGACACGGACAAGGCGACGGTTCTCTTCCTGCGCCGGCATTGATGGGATAAATTATATCCGTTACGTGCCCCTCACCGCAGGATCGGATGTAATGCCCGTTACCGAAAAGGACGTTCGGAGCGCTCTGAAGACCGTGCAGGATCCGGAGTTGAACCTGGACCTCGTGGTTCTCGGATTGGTGTACGATATCGAAGTAGATGGGGGCGACGTACACGTCGTGATGTCGTTGACATCACCGATGTGTCCGGTCGCCGAGCAGATCGTGGTGGACGCTCGCAACGCCGTATCCGAGATCGATGGTGTGGAGAGTTGCGAGGTCGACCTCACGTTCGATCCGTTATGGACCCCCGACCGGATCGCTCCACTGATTCGGTCATCCTTGGGGTTGTAGGCCTCGGGGTTGTAGGCCTCTAAGGGACGAGTTGGACGTCCTCGAGGTAATCCCGTAACGGTCCCGTCACTTCCACTGCGCGTTCGGTCACGACCTGAGTGAAGGGCTCAGGGGGATGCGCGGATCCCGTCAGATGATGGACGACGGCCTCCCCCAGAGCGACGTCAGAAACTGCGGCTGCCGTATGATATTCCGCGTAGCGTGCACTCACACGTTTTTCGAAACGGGGTAGCTGTGCTCGAGGTGTTCCATTGTCCACCATGTCCTCTAGGACGGCGTCGTGGAGTCCATCGAGTGTCTTTTTGACGAGGTCCGCCGGCGCGCGCCCAACGAACGCTTGCTGGGTGCCCCGGGTATGGGCCCACATCAAGAAGATGAGGGCTTCTTCCACGGCCCTTCGATCAGGCTGCCCCTCGTCGTCGACCAGGCCCAGTTCTGCGAGTGCGGAGGAGCCCTCCCACTCCGAAACGAAGTCGGTGAAGCTTTCCCAGACCAGGACCGCCAGGTCGTCAGCCAAGCCATCAGGCGTTATCGTTTGGGGGGCTTGGAACCCCTGTTCGTCCTGGGTCATTTCTTAACCATTGATTCGCACCTGACATCCATTCTGCGAGGGTTCCCCAATTCCGCCCCGCTGGGTTGGAGTGTCAAGGATTTTTGGGACCCGCTCGAGGGAGTTGTACAGCTATGACCTTCGGATCATCATCGTATAGCCTGCCGGAGCGCCGCCGCAGATGGAGGTCGAGAGCGGTACTGATCGCCGGTGCTCTGGCCGCTGGAGCATGCACCTCGACGTATTCGCTTCCGGCACCACGTCCGCTCGTCGTTCGTTCCGGCGCCCGGGTCTATGCCGACGAGGCACGTTTGGACGTAATCGACCTGTGGGTACGAGACCACCAGGAGAACATTGTCCTCGATCCTTCGTTCTTGATCGCCGAGATGGGATCGGCGGAGGAGACGTATCCTTGGGAGGGATTGACGATCATTGGCGACACGGCTGAAGTTCTCGTATACGCGGCGGCTCCGGAGTCCGGATCGTTTCTGTCCTTCTATGGACACTTCCATTTGATGGATAAGATGGATCGGCTCGATGAATTTCTCCCCGAGGCCCTCGGCGCCGATGGGTACGAGCTCGAACGGGCGATTCTTGCCCGCGTGTCCGACGCCTGGATGTACGGGCGCGCGGTGTTCGACGTTCCTCCCTACGCGCCGCTCGATGAGCTTCTTTTTTCCCATGAGAACGGGTACTTGGACGCCTTTATCCTCACCGCGCGGCCCGAGGAATTTGAGGAGGAACGTGATGCGTGGCTACGGGAGAACCCAGGACGGGAGGAGGAGTATGCCCGATGGTTCCTCGAGACCTTCGAGACGGAGCCGCCTGGCCGGAGGGAGCTGGACTGAAGGTAGGCCGCTACTGAAGCGGCCCTGATACTTTCCACTTGAGACCGATCGAGTGTCCGCTTCCGTCCAACACTGCCACATGGAGATCCACACGACCGGTTCGGTGTAGCCGATCGTCGGAGGGATGTCCTCCAAAGAGGGGGAACCTGTGCACTTTGACGTCGAACGAGGTCGCTCCGTCAGGAGACGATACCCTGAGAGTGGCGCCTTTCAGCTCGCGCAGCGTTGGGGCATCACCCGCCTCGAAGCGTAATTTCAGAAACCAACCGCCGTACGGGGCCTCCATGGAGTCCAGCACACGGAAGATCGCCTTGTGGTTTTTCACAGCGGTTTCCACATGAACGTGTGGGCGGATGTTGGTCCTTGGCACGGGACGCCAGAGAGTGAGGCTTCCAAGAATCCTAGAAGCGTCAGGGTCGGTTGTGAAGCGTTAGACGTGGAGGACGGGCTAATGGCCCGGGTTGGGTATGCCGGAAGCAGCCGGGCCGACCGGATGAAGCGGGAGATCGTGGAGTGAAGGTTGCGATCGCTGGGTTGATCGGGTACGCAGCGGTTGTCTACTTCCTCCTGTCGAGCACGCCGCTTTGGTGGCTCGATGCGCTGTTTCTCGCCGCGCTCATCGAACTTCTTCCGGTTTTCGCTGTTATCCAAGTCGATCTGGCTCGTGATTTGGCCGTGGAACGGATTCAGGCGTACGTAACATCGGCGGTTGTGATTCTCTTCCTGGGAGCCTTGAGCCTCGCGCTGGGGTCGAGGCTGGTGGGCATGGAGGGGATGGGCCTTTCGATCGAGCCTGCACACGTTGCCTATGTGATGTCCTGGAGTGCAGGCATCTTTGTGGTTGGCACGGCGACGTTATGGTTCTTTTTGGTACTGCGGAAGCGGGGTGGGTGGGGCGAAAGCCGTGTCGTACATGAGCTGTTGCCAGTCACGCGTCGAGAAAAGGGGTTGTACGCGGGGTTGTCGCTCTGTGCCGGTTTCGGGGAGGAATTGGCCTACCGGGGGTATGCGATTCCAGCAGTGATCGTGGCGGGCGGGTCCGCTCCGATGGCGCTCGCGCTGACATCGGCGGCGTTCGCGGTCCTGCATTCGTACCAGGGCGTTTTGGGAGTCGTGCGAACTGGAGTGGTCGGGGTGATCATGGGTGCGGTATTCCTGCATACCGGGAGTCTGTGGCCGCCGATCGCCGGCCACGTTCTGATCGACCTTGCCGTCGGCTTTGTCTTAGCAGACAAATTGCTGTCGTAACGTGGTTCGCCCCGCTTCTTTGACAGCCTTGGTGATTAGGGCCGCGTGCCGGTCCCGATAGGAGTAGCATGGAGATCGACTTGGCTCTGCTGGCCGATGCGGCCACGATCGATGCGTCGGGAAAACTGAATATCCTAGGAATCTTCGATCGCATCGGCGTGGCACAATTTCCCGCTCAACACGGGCGGGTTACCCTCGTATTGCGGTTCACCGCCGGGACGTCTGAGATCGGTTCTCATGAGGTCCACATTCGGATGTCGGATCCCGGCGGTGCAGAAGTACTGTCCCTGAACGGAGAGATCCAGTTGGTGGGGGGACCGGCCGTCCAGGACGGTATCCGCGTTCCGCATATTCTCAATCTCGATGGACTGGTCTTCGCGGGCCCGGGTATTTATAGCTTCGACGTGAAGGTCGATGGGGAGCATCACGTGTCGTTACCGTTGTCCGTAGAGGGGCCGCAGGGGCGGGGAGCCGCGGCCTAGGAAGGCTGTTGAAGGAGTACAGTGGGCCGCCACCTGTGCTAAATTCACGGGGACCCGGAATGTAGCTGCCAAGAATCGGCGTACTTGCAAAAACGATCGGGCGGCCGAATATGTAGAAAGGGTGTAGGACTTCACGGGATGAGGATACTGACGTGATCGTGCACTGCAATTTCGAGGAGCTGACCGCGCTGAAGGCTGGCGCGCGCCAGGTGCTCGACGGGTATGCCCCCGAGCACGGCATGATCGCCGCTCCTCCGGAGGAACGCGAACAAGTGGCCGCCCTCATGCCACAGCTCGGCGGCGACTTCTCCGTAACCACTCTCGCCCAGCAGAGGTCTTTACTCCACGCCGTGTCGTTGGTCGTCGGGATACTTCGGATCGAGATGGAGTCCATGATCACGGCCAATCACCCAGCGCATGAAGCTGCCGTGTCCGCATACTTCGATTTTGCTCATGCCCTCTCCGTCCAGGCCCGCCTGTATGAGGTTGGATTGGAGATGGAGGCACTCGTCGAGTTGGTTACCGACGGGCCCGTCACGGAGGAATTCGCCAGAGACTTCGTTTTTCCGGACTGATTTGGTCAAGTCCCTTGGAAATGAGTGAGGGTGTGCCGGGCGACCGCAACGCACAGGGGGCCAGTTTTTCGGAAGAGGCTGTCCCACACATGGACGCGGTGTACAGATTTTCCTTGCGCCTGTCCGGGTCCCGAGACGAAGCAGAAGACCTCGTACAGGACACCTACCTTCGCGCCTTCCGTGCGTGGGAGCAGTACTCGCCGGGAACCCGCTGTAAGAGTTGGCTATTTACAATCTGCAGGAACGTGTTTCTGAGGCGGCGAGAGCGTAGCCAGCGCCACGACGCGATTCTTCTGGAAACGGCGCATGACGATCCGCGAGCAATCAGCCGCGAGGCTCCGGTGTTCGCGGCATCCCGGGATGAGGACCCGGAAGGTGAGTTCTTCCGGTCCATCGTGGACGATCAGATTTTCGCAGCAATCGATGTACTGCCGGAGGAGTATCGAATGGTCGTCGTGCTTTCGGACCTAGAGGATCTTTCCTATGGGGAGATCGCCGAGGTCCTGGAGATCCCCGTCGGAACTGTGAAGAGTCGGCTCTTTCGTGGACGCCGACAGCTCCAGACCCGGCTCTACGACTATGCCCTCGAGATGGGGTACATCTCGAAGGGGGGAGACAACTAGTGGCGTTTTTCGACTCGTTGAAACGGTTGTTCGGCGGCACCGGCCAGGACGGCCGGTCCGGCAGCACCCCTCCGTCCGGCAGCAATAGCTTGTCCGATGAAACGGCCGTCGCGATGATCTCCTGCGACGAGGCCAGCGCCCGCCTCTTTGAATATTTGGACGGTGAGCTCGAGGGCGTGTCCGAGGAGGAGGTCCGGCGCCATCTGGAGGTCTGCGAGGCTTGCTATCCTCGCGTCCAGTTCGAAAAACACTTCATGGAGGCCTTGCGACAGTCCCAGAATGGCGGTCGAGTGTCAGAGAGCTTGAAAGAGCGGGTGCTCCAGTCGCTCGTTGAGGATGAAGGGCCGGACTAAGCTGCCGTCTGGATCACTTGAAGTTGACGAGCCGTGGGTTATTTCCGACCCGCGGCTCGTGGTGTCTTTGCCCCGGCTTGCTTTGCTCCACCCTTCCTGAGATCGTAGGCGAAGCATCGTACCGAGATGCCCCGATTTTCGGTATGTCTTCGGTCCACCGGGAGATGGAATGACGGCCCAGACGCGAGAGCGCATCCTGCCGAGGCTCATCGAGCAGGAGATGCGAGAATCTTTCCTCGACTATTCGATGAGCGTGATCGTGCAGAGGGCCCTCCCCGATGTTCGGGACGGTCTCAAGCCGGTCCACAGGCGCATCCTCTTCGCCATGCATGAGGCGGGACTGAGGCCGGACAGGCCTTACAAGAAGAGCGCAACGGTGGTGGGTGACGTACTGGGCAAGTATCACCCGCATGGCGATACGGCCGTGTACGACGCGCTCGTACGGATGGTCCAGGATTTTTCCCTTCGTTATCCGCTCGTGGACGGGCAGGGGAACTTTGGCTCCATCGACGGCGACTCCGCGGCGGCATACCGGTACACGGAAGCCAAGCTCGCATCGATTTCCGAGGACATCCTCGCGGACATCGAGAAGGAAACGGTGGATGTCGTCGAGAATTTCGATGGGCAGCGAACCGAGCCTACGGTTCTTCCGTCCCGGGTGCCGAACCTTCTGATCAACGGGTCCTCGGGGATTGCCGTGGGGCTGAGCACGAACGTGCCGCCCCACAACCTGAGGGAGGTCGCCGCCGCTCTGAGAGCTCTGATCGAGGAACCCGATCCAACGGTCGAACTCTTGATGAAGCACCTTCCGGGGCCCGACTTCCCGACGGGCGGATTCGTAGTCGGGCGTGACGGGATTCGAGACATGTACGAGAGCGGGCGGGGCCGGATGATCATGCGTGCCCGCATCGTGAAGGAGCGACTGAGGGGCGGAAGGGACCAGCTTGTCGTGACCGAGCTCCCCTATGCGGTTTCGAAGGCTCGGATCATCCGACAGATCGCCGATCTTGCGAGAAGAGGCGGCGCTGTGGACTTGGCCGACATCCGTGACGAATCGGACCGGGACGGGCTCCGGCTCGTCTTGGAGCTGAAGCGGGGTGCCAAGGCCGGCAATGTCATCAAGTTGCTGCTCAAGAAGACCAGCCTTCAAAGCACGTTCGGGGCCATCATGATCGCGCTGGACGCCGGCGAGCCGAAAGAGTTCACCCTCGTCCAGCTTCTCGAGCGTTTCAGGGATCACCGCGTCGAGGTCATCCAGCGCCGCTCCCAGCATGATCTCGAGAAAGCGCAGGCCGAAAAGCACATCGCGCAGGGTTTGGTGGCAGCGCTCGGCGCCATCGACGAGGTCATCAAGATCATCCGGGGGTCGGAGGACCGCTCGGAAGCTTCCCTGAAGCTCCAGGACCTGCTCGGACTCTCAGAGATCCAGGCGGACGCCATTCTCAACATGCGGCTCGCCAAGTTGACCGCGCTCGAGCAGGACGAGATCAAGAAGAGGCTCAAGGAGCTCAACCGCATCATCAAGGGCCTGAAGGAGATACTCAAGAGCGAGGCCCGAAAGCTCGAGGTCATGGTGGAGGAGCTCGAAGAGGTCGTTGAGAAGTACGGGGATGCTCGGCGGACGGTCATTCTGGAGGACGACGAGTCGGACGAGATGGAGGTGGAAAACACGGTTGCCGATGAAGACGCGGTGATCACCGTCAGCCACGAGGGGTTCGTGAAGCGAATTCCCATGCACCTCTATCAGCGCCGGGTCTCATCAGGGAAGGCATTGGCCGGGATGGAGCGGTTCGAGAACGACTATCTGGAGCGGATCTTCGTGGCGCGCACCCAGGGCTGGTTGCTCGCCTTCACCGAGAGTGGGCATCTCCATTTCCTTCCGGTGTTGGATGTACCCGAGGGGGGAAGGGCGTCTAGGGGGCAGTCGATCTATGGGCTGACCAATGCTGATCGAAGTGACCCGATCGTCACGATGTTGGCGCCGGACGATCTCACTGCGGAGCGTTTCGTCGTGTTCCTCACCAAGAACGGTCTCATGAAACGGACCAGACTTTCGGAGTTCGCGAATCCACGGATAGGGGGCGTAATCGCCGCAGGCTTGAAGGAGGAGGACCGCATCATGGATGTGCGTCTCTCCGACGGTGAGGGCGAGGTCATGCTGATCACCAAGGCCGGTAGGGCGATCCGCTTTCCGGAGTCCGATCTGTCGATTCTTGGGCGTACGGCAAAGGGGGTGAAGGGCATCGATTTGAAGGGCGACGACGCCGTGGTCGGGATGCTGCTCATACGGAGGGAGGCGTGGGTGCTTAGCGTCACGGAGGACGGGAAGGGTAAGCGCACAGAGGTGGGTGACTTCCCGCTCCAGAAGCGTGGTGGACTGGGCACGCTTGCTGTGCCGACCGGAGACGGGGCGGCGCTCGTGTCTGCCTTGGAGGTGCTGGAGGGAGACGAGGTCATGGTCGTCATGGCGAGCGGGAAGGTCACGCGCCTTCACGCCGATGAGGTCCCGTCCCAAGGACGGCGAACTCAAGGCAAGCCACTGGTCCAACCGGCCACGGACGACCGGGTGGTGGAAGTGACGCGGGCGTACAGCGAGAACGTGGGCGGGAAGGGCGAGGCGGAAGAGGGGGACCGGGAAGAGGAGAAAGCAGTATCGGTCGGGCAGTTGGACTTGCTGGGGTAACCCTTAGAGGATCCCGCGCGGCTGCCCTTTCAGATGGCCCCCTTCGCTACTACCGCCGATCTCCGAGCACCGCTGTGAGCGTCAGCCGCTCCCCGTCGCGAAGGACCACGATCTCGACGGCATCACCCGGCTCGTGATCTTGCAGTGCGTAGGTATACGTGTAGATGTCTCCGATCTCTCTACCGGCGAACTCCACCACGATGTCGCCCCCCCTGATGCCTGCGTCGGCCGCCGGACTTCCCTCACGGACGCCAGTCAACCGGAGCCCGGAGTCGACCGGAACCATGTCCGGAATCGTGCCGAGGTATGGACCATATCCGCCGCCGGTGGTGGAGGATGACGGATCTTGCCCGTGGGCAGCGGCCAGGTCCGGCTCGACACGCGTTAAGGCGATACGTTCGTCCGAGCCGGAGACTCCAGCCACGTCGAACGCAACTTCGCTCACGAGATCCACGATCTGGCCGAGGCCCTCGATGTCGACCTTGTCCCAATCGTCGGACGGGCGGTGGTAGTCGACGTGTGTGTTGGAGAAGAAGTGCAGGACAGGTAATCCTTCTCCGTAGAACGAGGAGTGATCGGAGGGACCGAACCCGTCCGGCGTTACGGCGATACTGAGAGGCCGGGCCGTGGATTGATTGGCGGCCAACAGGATGTCCGTCCACTCCTCCGCTGTGCCGACGCCCTCGACGACGAGGGTGCGACCCTCCAACCGTCCGATCATGTCCATGTTGAGCATGGCGATGGACTGGCCGATGGGCAGCAGGGGATTACGGACGTAGTGGCTCGAGCCCCACAGTCCTTTCTCCTCTGCGGTGAACGCGAGGAACAGGACGGAACGGGCCGGCCGGCGATCACTCTGGGATAGGAGCCGGGCGATCTCGATCAAACCCGACGTTCCGCTCGCGTTGTCATCCGCACCGTTATGGACTACGCCGCGCGCGTCGGGATCGAGTGAGCCCTCACCTCCCAATCCGAGATGATCGTAGTGGGCTCCAATGATCAGAACCTCGTCGGCGAGGGCGGGATCGGACCCGGGGAGCAGTGCCGCGACATTTCGGGCCTCCACCGCCCGTGGCTGTACGGAGGCTGCGAGGAAAGCGCGGTCGCCGCCTCGCGCGGCCTGCCGAATACGGTCGGCCGCTTCGCCGCGGACCGCGGCCACCGGGATACCTAGGGCCGCCCTCGTCTCTCCCGATAAGTCGGGAAGCCCGTGGCCGTCGCCGAGGAGGATAATCATCCCGCCGGCGTTTCGACCCGCCGCAACCGATGCCTTGAAGTGGGCATCTGTCTGGAGGGCTTGGCTCGAGGGGACTCGGAGGTCACCGTCCTCAACCACAACGATGCGGCCGGTGATGTCGAGTGTCGGATACTCGTTGTTCGGATCCCCGGGGCGATTGATCCCGTCTCCCCCGTACAATAAGGTGCCGGTCACGGTACCCGACGTGGAGTACCCGAACGGGATCCAGTCTGTAGTGAGGGTGTACGTGTTTTGCGGAGTTCGGAGTGTACTTCCGGCCCCCAGGACGGCGCCCGCGCGGATCGGAAATCCCTGGAAGTAGCTTCCGTTCGACCCAGCGTGTTCGAGGCCGATGGCCTCGAACTGGTCGGCGATGTACTGTGCTGCACAGCGGGCTCCGTTCGTACCTGCTCCGCGGCCCTCGAGGGCGTCGTCGGCCAGGTAACGGACGTGGGCGATGGCCGGGTCCATGCCCGCCGTGAGCTGATCGACATCGGGACAGCCGATGGCTTGCTGCAAAGACAAAGAGGCCGCCGGGCTCGCAAGAGTGAGTCCGGCTGTGAGTGCCGCGAAGACGGTCAGTACGTTAGACATCGATCATCCTCTGGAGATTCTGAATGTTTGCACTCATGAAACCGCGAGCGGCCGCCACCGTCACGGGACTCCTGGTTCTGTCCATTACCGGGGCCGATAGCGTGGATCGGACCCCCATCACTCCTGCGGCCCAGGAGGTCCATCTCCGGAACATACGCCAACTCACCTTCGAGGGTGAGAACGCCGAAGCGTATTTCTCCTTCGACGGCACCAAGTTGATCTTCCAGTCCACACCCAGGGCCGGCGGGTGCGACCAAATCTACACCATGTCGCTCGACGGGGGCGACGTCGAGATGTTGAGCACCGGTCAGGGGCGAACCACTTGCTCCTACTATTATCCAGCGGGCGACAAGATCCTCTACTCCTCCACCCATCACTTCGCCGAGGCCTGTCCGGCCGTGCCCGATTTCTCCCGCGGGTACGTATGGGCGGTGTATCCTAGCTTCGACATATTCGTTGCGGACGCGGACGGATCGAACCTCCAGCAGCTGACGAATTCCTTCGGGTACGACGCGGAGGCGACGTTTTCTCCGGTGGGTGATCGCATCGTGTTCACGTCGATGCGGGACGGGGAGCTCGATATCTACTCCATGAAGCCAGATGGCTCCGACGTCCTACGTCTCACCGACACCATGGGTTATGACGGCGGGCCCTTCTACTCGCCGGACGGGTCCAAGATCGTGTACCGAGCTTCTCGTCCCACCACTCCGGAGGAGATCGAGGACTACACGTCGCTCTTGGTAGATGGACTGATTCGGCCGAGTGAGCTCGAGATCTACGTCATGAACGCCGACGGATCGAATCAGACCGAGGTGACGCACAACGGGACTGCTAATTTCGGGCCGTATTGGCACCCTTCGGGCGAGAAAATCATCTTCGCGTCGAACATGCACGATCCCACGGGGCGGGACTTCGATCTCTACATGATCAACGAGGACGGGTCGGGGCAGGAGCGTATCACGTTCTTGGACGGATTCGACGGCTTTCCAGCGTTCAGCCCGGATGGCCGGTATCTGGTCTGGGGATCCAACCGGAATCAAGCCCAGGAAGGCGACACCAACGTCTTCATCGCCGAGTGGGTCGAATAGCCGGTCCGGCGTGACAAGATCACGATCCGTTCGCGAGTTCTCCGAACTCCGATAGGATTCTAAAGGTGAGTCCCCAGATCGCGTGGCCGGCGACCCAATAGCAGGGAAAATCCGCCGGGCCCGCCGGCAACTGGATTGTCGTGGTCCCCAGGGTCTTCGGATCGAACAGCACGGGGAGGGTTACCCAGAGCACCCGATCGACCTCTGCCGAGGCTGCGCTCGCCTTGATTTCTGGCGGCACACCGAACACATAGGGTGTGATCGCGATCGGAGGTAAAGTCGGGTGACTCGGCGCGACCTGGGCGAGGCGCCCCATGGGCCATCCGGATGAGGACAGCTCTACCCCCGTTTCTTCGGAGGTTTCCCGGATCGCCGTTCGCGTGAGATTCGCGTCTTCCGGGTCCCTGCGGCCGCCCGGAAGCGCCACATGTCCGGACCAGGGGTCCCGCTCGGACTCGGCGCGCTTGATGAGGAGAACCTCGAGTTCTGTGGACGCCCGGAGGATTACCGCTACAGCGGCCTCGGTGTATCCCTCACGTGGCTCGGGCTCGCTCCGGAGCTCGGGCTTGTTGGAGAGCCGGTCAACGAGTCTACGCAGGCGAAGGTCGGGAATCTCCACTTAGACGCCCCGGGCGTTTGGCTCCCAGATATGTTTGTGAAGCTGCGTCTGAAGTCGGACCGGAAGCCGATCTTCCAGAATCCAGCCGGCAAGATCGACGAGATCGCACGTGTCCCAGACGGGTGACATGAGGAGATCGCCTAGAGTGCCTTCCTTCAGGCGGTGGTCGAGGCCGCGCTCAAGGATCGTGTCTCTCGCCCATTCGTAGTCCGTCCGGTCGAGTACGACGAACTTCACCTCATCCAGGCCCGTCAGGTGGTCCAGGTTCTCCCACAGGTTCTTGTCTACCTCCCCGCTTCCCGGACACTTGAGATCCATGATCCGGTGCGCCCGGGGGTCGAGCGGGGCCACGTCGAACGCTCCAGACGTCTCGACGAGGACTGTGAATCCCTCGTTGAGCAAACGCTCGGCGAGTACGTAGGCGTTGGGGTGCGCCAAGGGCTCTCCTCCGGTGATCTCGACCAGTGACGTCCCGATCGAGCGGACTTCTTCGACGATCTCGTCGAGGGTTCGGCGCGTGCCCCCATGGAAGGCATACTCCGTGTCGCACCATACACATCGAAGAGGGCAGCCGGTCAGCCGCACGAACGTGCAGGGTAGCCCCGACCAGGTTGATTCGCCTTGGATCGAGTGGAAGATTTCGGTGATCCGGAGAAACGGAGATTCGACTGTGCCCACTGCTCAGTCCTCCGCGCTCTTACGTTGAATGGCCTCGTCCAACAGGTGCTTGACCTCGGAGAGCTTGAGCGCGTGGGCTAGGTCTCGAACCTCGTCGCGACTCCTCCCCTCCCACAACACGGGCGTCTCCACGTGCCCTACGATGCCGAGGCCCGCTCCGGCCCAGCGCGGAAAAACCAAGTAAGCCACATAAGGAGCGGCGAGGTTGTCCACGGATTCGACCTCGACCGAAGCGGTGTACGGCTGTTCGTCCAAGCCCGTAAATGCGGGGGGGCGCTCATGGACTTCCAGATAACCCCCCAGGGTTACGTCGGGGGCGTCGGGCGAATCGGAATCCTCAGCGCGGTCACCCAATGGCGTGGAGGCACCAAGTGCGGTCTTTCGATCCTCCATGTTACTCGGACAGGCTCCTGAGGGTGATCGGAGACGTGTGCGGAAGCGGTGTTCAACGATAAGACAGACCAGCGGGGCCGCACAGCCTCGACGCTTGCTCGGTCGGCTGCCGTGAAGGTACTCTTCGCGGCCTCCACGTGAAGGTTGTGCATCTTCGACAACCTTCTTGCCACTTCTCAACGGAGCAATAGTGCGAGCCGCCCTCTTTTCTGAACATGGCGGACCTGAGGTGATACGAATCGCCGAGGCCGAGGCGCCCGAGCCCGCATCAGGCGAGGTGAGGGTCCCCGTAAGAGCGGTCATGCCGCTCGACGATGCCCGACGGGCCCACGAGCTGCTCGAGGCGGGTGAGGTGTTCGGTAAACTGGTGCTGGTCCCTTGAAAGACGCCCAGCGCCGCATCGACGAGTGGATCTCCCAATTCGAGGAGGGCTATTGGCCGCCGCTGGCCAACCTTGCCCGGCTCATGGAAGAGGTTGGCGAGCTGGCGCGTCTGGTGAACCATCAGTTCGGCACCAAGCCTAAGAAGCCCGACGAGAGCCAGCAAGAGATGGCAGAGGAATTGGCCGACGTGTTGTTCGTCATCCTGTGTATGGCCAACGAACAGGAGATCGACCTCGACGAGGCGTTCGACAGGGTGATGGAGAAGTATCATCTCAGGGACGGGGAGCGCTGGGTTCGGAAGGTGGAGTGACACCCACCTGTGGCTTTTCAGCTATTGGCTTTTCAACTATTTTTATCGCCGGCGTAGAGCGTTTCCTCCGCGCCCAGAGTTGTCTCCTGCTACCAGAGTGAATGTGATGCGCTGCGGAACGAATTTCGGGTCGGAGGACACAATCGGTCGGATTCTGATTCTCCAGGCCGTGATCCTTTTAATGGTGCCACTCGCCCTCGGGGCGCAGGACTTCGCCTCCAGCTCCGATTTCGCTAATCCGGAAGACGTGACGTTCAACAGGGACATCGCGCCGATCCTGCAGCGGAGCTGCCAGAACTGCCACAACCCGGTGGGTGCGGCGCCCATGCCTCTCGTCACGTACCAAGACGCGCGGCGGTTTTCACAGAGGATCAAAGAGCGCACCGCGATCCGTGATCGCATGGGCGCCATGCCGCCCTGGTACGTCGAGAAGAACATCGGTATCCAGCACTACAAGCAGGACACGTCGCTCAACGATGAGGAAGTGGCGATGATCGCCGCTTGGGCGGACAATGATACGCCCGAAGGTGATGCGGCGGACCTGCCCGCCGCCAGGGTATTCGAGGAGGGTGGCCAGTGGACCATCCGGCCCGACCTCGTTGCGACTTCCGAGGAGATGTTGGTGGGGGGTGACGCCGCCGACTGGTGGGGTGAGATCGAGAGTTTTCCGACCGGGCTGGAGGAGGATCGGTATGTGCGGGCCGTGCAGATCCGCGAAGTTAATGATGTAAGTAGCCAGCGAGACGGCCGAGAGACGGTGGGCAGAAGGTACGTCGTCCACCACATGATCTGGCGGACGCAGGTGGGGGGCCGTGGCACGTCTTGGCCGGTACACGAGGTCGGCCGGAACCCGGACGTCTTCGATGAAGACGCTGGCCGGCTTTTGCGGGCGGGCTCGATGATCGCCTCGGAGTCGATCCACCTTCACTCGAACGGACGGGACACCAGGGCCCGACTGGAAGTCGCCTTCGAGTTCTTCCCGGTCGGATACGAGCCGAAGTACCAGGGTGGCATCACGGCTCTCGCCAACGGCTCGGACATCGACATCGAGGCCAACATGGCCGGCCAGCGGCTCGACGCCTACACGGTGACGACGCGGCACACCAAGATCATCAGCTTCGAGCCACACCTGCACGCTCCGGGCGAGCGCATGTGCCTGGAGGCGATCTGGGGGTTCAAGGCCGAGACCCTGTCCTGTGTCGGGTACGACCACAACTGGGTCCGCACCTACGTCTTCCAGGACGACTACCAGCCCCTGCTGCCGAAGGGCACGATCCTCCACATCACCGGCTACATGAACAATACAGAGACGAATCAGAACATCCCCGACCCGAGGAACTGGCAAGGATCGGGCAATCGGTCCGTGGCCAACATGTTCATTGATCTGGGGGAGCGCGTCAGCCTCACCGACGAGCAGTTCGTGGAGGAGATGGCTGAGCGGGTGGAGAAGTTCAACCTGACCAAGAACGATTACGTCATCGGGTGCCCTCTCTGTTTGGCCACGGTGCCGACGCCGCCGGCCAAAGCAGCCGATGACTCGGGCGCGCAGCCGGACTGACCGTAGGACAAAAACATGGACCCGCCGGGGGCCCGCCGGATGATGACTATTGGATGAGGGCAGGTAGATAAAATGGAAGTACGTCGGTTTTCCCGGCTGCAAAGAGCCGTCGGTGCGGGATACATCTTTGTGGTCCTGGCCCTGGCCACGGGCACCCACGAGGCGACAGCTCAGGGTCTCACGTACGCGAGTGGCCAGTCGGTCTCGCCATCCTTCGAGGGCTGGGAGGAAAACGCGGACGGCTCGTTCAGCCTCCTCTTCGGCTATATGAACCGAAACTGGAAAGAGGAGCCGGACATCCCTGTAGGATCCGACAACAACTTTTCACCGGGGTCCGCCGATCGGGGACAACCCACGCACTTCCTTCCCCGCCGCAACCGGTTCCTCTTCAAGGTTCGGGTGCCGGCGGATTTCGGCGAGCAGGAGTTGGTCTGGACGGTCAGGGTCAACAGATCCGAGAGGAAGGCCTACGCTTCGCTGAGGCCCGACTACTTCGTCGACAATATGGTGATCATGTCGGAGACGGGGACGCTCGGGGCGGGCAACAGTAATCCGGAGATTCGGGCACAAACAGCTCCGGTTGTGGAGCTTGAAATGGAATCCGTCATCGACGCTCGGGTGGGCCAGCCGGTGACCCTGTCGGTGCATGTCACCGACGACGGCCTCCCGAAACGGGGCGGGAGCGGTGTTTTTGGGGGCGGAGGGAGCCTGCCCATCACCGACGAGGGCACGCTGGATCTGGACCGTGCGCTGAGGGTTCCCTCACGAATCACCGTACAGAAGTCCCTGGGCCTTCATATGACCTGGTACGTCTATCGCGGGCCCGTGCACAGCGGGGTGAGTTTCAACCCGGTGCAGATCTCCACGTGGGAGGACACGCGCCCCTATTCCAACTCTCCATGGTCCCCTTCTTGGGTGCCGCCTGATTTGCCCGAGGACGGGCGCTGGGTCACTGAGGTGACCTTCCATGAGCCCGGCACCTACGTGCTCCAGGGCCGCGCCGACGACGGAGGGCTGTTTACCGACAAGCGGGTCACCGTCCGGGTCACTCGCCCGGTGTTATGAGCGGAACGCTTTTCGGCTGCTGACCGCGAGGGCCGGGAGGTGGATCGACGCCAATGCCATCTACCGTAGCCTTCGCCCCCTGGATTGCCCTCGTAGTTTATCTCCTGATCAAGGTCAGGCTTCCACGCCCATTGCCGGTGACGGACGCAACTGATCGGGGGACTCCGCTCGTAAGCGTCATTGTTCCGGCCCGAAACGAAGAGCGGAGTATCCGCTCGTGCGTCGAGTCCATCTCCGCATCGCACTATCCGGACTTCGAGGTGATCGTAGTGGATGACCGGAGTGACGACGCCACCTTGGAGCTGGCGCGGGCGATTCCGCGGAACCACGCTCGTAGGGTCGTGGTAGTCGAAGGAGACCGACTCCCCAAGGGGTGGATGGGTAAGCCCTGGGCGTGCGCTCAGGGGGCCAAGGTGGCCGAGGGGGACCTGCTGCTCTTCACTGACGCCGACACCGTTCATGCGCCCGAATTGCTGGGTCAGGCCGTCGCGGGGATGGTCGAGGACGAAGGTGATGCCCTCACGCTCTTGGGGCGGCAGATCATGGAGACGTTCTGGGAGCGGTTGGTTCAAACCCACATGATGGCGGCGATCATATTTCGCTTTCCGAACCCCAGTAAGCCTCGCCCTCCGGAGCGCTGGCGCGATACCATCGCCAACGGACAGTTCATGCTCTTCGACCGAGGCGTGTACGAGGAAATCGGTGGCCACGAGGCCGTAAAGGGGGAGGTCGTGGAGGACCAGCGGTTGGCCCAGATCCTCTGCAGATCCGGAAAACGGCTCACGGTCCGCGGCGCCGAGGCCGTTTTTGCCACGCGGATGTACCGGTCGCTTGGTGAGTCGATCGAAGGCTGGTCGAAGAACCTGTCCCTAGCGGCCCGCCAATCTGTTCCACCCTGGGCCGTTCCGATCGTCATGCCGGCCGGGATCGTGGTCAGCGTTCTGATCTGGATCGTCCCCCCGGTGGTCCTGCTCTTATCGCTTTCAGGGGTGGGACTGGGGGGCTGGGGGATATGGTCCGGCTGGATCACGGGTCTCAGTGTCATTACTTGGAGCTTTGTTAATTGGCGTCTTGGAGCGCCGTTCTGGACTGGGGCCTTGTATCCACTGGCGGCCGGTGTAGTGAACTACATCTTCCTCCGAAGCTGGATCAGGGGGGGCCACGTCGAGTGGAAGGGGAGGGAGTACCGAGTGTGACGCTCACCGCCCGCCTCAAGGAGCAGGCCCGAGAGCTAGGGTTCAGTCTCGTGGGAGTCGCCTCCGTCGAGGAGAGCGCCCACATGGACCTCTATCGAGGGTGGGTGGAGGACGGCAGGCACGGAGAGATGGGCTATCTCGCACGTGAGGACGCTATCGCTCGTCGTGCCGATCTCCGGCGGACGTTGCCGTCGGTCCGGTCGGTGGTCGTGGTCGGTCATGAGTACTTCCAGGAAGACCCCCCCGGCGTACCGGCTGATCCGGCGAGGGGCGTGATCGCCCGCTACGCGCGCGGCCAGGATTACCACGGCGCCATCAAGAAGCGGCTTCTCGAGCTTCATCGGTGGATCGAGGCATCGGTGGAAGGTCCCATCGAAGGACGCGTCTATGTGGATACCGGCCCTATTCTGGAGCGGGAGATTGCCGTGCGTGCGGGCGTCGGTTGGTTCGGGAAGAACACCATGCTGATCCACCCGAAGCGCGGTTCCTACTTCTTTCTGGGGCTACTGCTCCTGGACCTGGATCTCGACGCGGACGCTCCGTTCGAGGAGGACCACTGCGGGACGTGCCGGAGTTGTCTGGATGCGTGCCCCACCGGAGCGTTGCTGGGGCGTGATGCGTCGGGGGCGCCGGTGATGGACGCCACGCGGTGCATCTCCTACCTGACGATCGAGCACACTGGCTCCATACCCGTCGAGCTCCGGCCGCTCATGGGGAATCGCGTGTACGGGTGTGACATCTGCCAGGAGGTCTGCCCGTGGAACGAGCGATTCACCCGGCCGGCGGAAGAGGAGGCCTATCGCGTGAGGGAGGGGTTGGACGGGCCGTCCCTCGTGGATTTGGCCGACAAGCTGCTGAGCCTGGACGTCGAGGGGTTTCGTGAGCTTTTCCGAGGATCGCCCATCAAGCGAGCAAAGCGAGCCGGGCTGCTGCGTAACGTCTGTGTAGCGTTGGGCAACTGGGGGGCGGCGGAGGCGGTGCCGGTTCTTGCCATGGCCCTCGACGATGCGGAGGCACTGGTGCGCGAGCATGCGGCCTGGGCGTTGGGTAGGGTTGGCACCGATGAGGCCCGCGAATCACTCGTGGACGTGCCGCAGGAGGAAACGAACAGCCGGGTGCAGCAGGAGATCGCCGACGCTATTTCTCGAACCCTCGGATGATCAGAATGTGAATGTCGGGGGCTCTTTCTCAGGTGTGGTCGGATGGACGAGTGAAAGACCTTTCAAATCACGCAAGCTTCGAAACTCTGGTGGAGTCACCAACATAGTTCGAAGTGAGTGGACGGACCATCGCCCGGAGTGGGTTGTGAAGGTCGACGTTCAGGCTTATCTGCTGCTCCAGAGGGCGACCGTCGAGCCTCTACTCCAGCACCCCCCTGTAGCGGGCAGGGTCCCCGCCGTACCCGGGGAAGATCCGATCCAGGTGCTCGGCACCCAGGTGACCCGAGACCACTTCGGCGAACACGTCTCGGAAGTCGGTCGTAACAGCCAGATCGCGACCTTCGTAGAGCAGCTCGCGCTCGAGACTCGGCCAGTCACCCAGGATGCGGCCGCCTTTCACGGATCCACCTAGAGCCAGCATGCAGTTCGCGTGCCCGTGATCCGTTCCGCCGGAGCCGTTCTCTGCCACGGTGCGTCCGAACTCGGACATGGTCAGGATCACGACGTCTTCCACGCGATCACCCAGGTCGTCGTACAGAGCCCGGATTCCCTCGCTCAGTTGCCCGAGGCGGCCTGCCAACTGCCCTCGGGCACCGCCCTGCCGTACGTGCGTATCCCATCCACCGAGGTCGGCGAAGGCGATCTCCATGCCCACGTCGGCCTTCACGAGCTGGGCGATCTGCCGGAGGGACCGTCCGAAATCTCCGTTCGGGTACTCGGCCCCACCCGACGGCTGGTAGCTACCGGGATCGATGGTTTCAAGGACGCGAACTGCCTCGAACGCTTCCTCGGCCGCGGCCGAGACCGCGTCTCCTCTCTCGGTGCGATAGAGGCGCCGGAAGGCCGATCCCACCCGATCGTCACTGCCCATGCCGAAGCCGCTCAAGTTCTCAATGGCGAGTGTTGGATGATCGCCCCTCAGCATCCGAGGCTGGGCACTGGTCATCGCGACTCCCCTCAGCGACGGGACCGTGGCCATGGCCACCTGTCCGGCAGCGTGATCCGCCGCGTGGGCCGTGGGGTTCTGGAGCGTGCGGCCTCCACACTCGGCGCACCCCGTGTCCTGTAGGACCCGATTGAGCCAGCCGTCGCCCGTTGACTTCACGCCGGGCGTTCCGGTCTCCATGAAGTCCTGGGCGTCGAAGTGAGAACGGGTCGGGTGAGGTGATCCTACGGCGTGGACGATGGCCATCTCGCTGCGGCGGTAGAGCTCCTCGAGGGGCCTCAGCGCCGGATGCAGCCCGAAGAAGCCGTCCAGATCCAGAGCGCTCCCCTCCCCCGAACCGGGAGCCTGGATCGCGATGTTGCGGCGGGAGTCGTAGTACCCAGGCTCTCCGAAGGGCACCACCATGGACAGGCCGTCCACGGCCCCCCGCTGGAAAATGCAGACGAGCGTCTTCTTGCGGTCCAGACCCTGTGTGCCAGCCAACAGCGGCTGGAGCAGGAAGTGGGGCGGTAGCCCGAGGGCCATGAGAGCCAGGGCGCCCTGCTTGACGAAGATTCGCCTTCCGATGCCGTTCATCAGTGCCTCTGGAAGTGGGGTGAGCCCAGGATCAAACTCAAGGCCCGGACGCTGCCCTCTCTTTCGTCCTCCGGAGGATTGTCCCGGAGGTCGTCCTGGATGACGGCCATGAGCTCCGAGGCGTCGGTGCCCGGAAGAAGTGCGTCCACTAGACCGAGAAGGCTACCACCGCCCCCGTTGAGAATTTCCCTGAAGAGGCGATTCCCATTGGGCCCGACGCCCCGGAGCCGACCCGTCAGGTAGGACGTGGCGAAATTCATGCGGGTAAGCATGGCCCCGCTGGAGGCCCACTGAGCGCTCGTCTCGGGGTATCCGGTCGGGGCTTCGGCCAGGTAGGGTGCCTCGCCCAGGGACCGAAGTGGCTCCATCAGGACCCGTACATCGGCCGTGCGACCGTGCGTCATGCGTAGCGTGCTGGTCACCAGAAGGAACGGTGACTTCACGCGGTTGGCCACGACAGCCGGATCGTAGAACTCGTCTGATGTGAACAGCGCCCTCGTCACTTCCCGCAAATCGCCCTCGGTGGCCAGGAAGACCTCGGCGAGGTGGTCCACAAGGGTTGTGGACGGGCTGTCCGCAACGAAGCGGGTGGCCAGTTGGGTCGCGACGTGCCGGGCTGTGGACGGGTGGTTGGCGAGCATACGGATCAACTGCACACCCTCTTCTTGGCCGCCGCCCGCCTCGAAGACATGCCCCATGACTGTTTTTTCGCCGGCGTCATGGAACTCGGCGCGGAATCGGAACTGATACGCCCCGTCGTAGTCGATTTCGGGAAGAACGAGACGCCCGTCCTCGTAGGCCGCTCTGGCTTGGCGCATCTCCATTCGGCTTCCCGACTCCCCGAATGTCCAGCCCGTGAGGATCCGGGCCACGTCGATGACGTCCGCCTGTGTATACCCTCCGTCCACACCGAGCGTATGGAGCTCCATGAGTTCACGAGCGTAGTTTTCATTGAGGCCAGGTCGGCGCCGGCGCTGCTGATCCTCCTCCATGCGCTGCGTGGCGCGCGCCCGGGCCCGCGCCGGCGTTCTTCGCATGCGCTGCGCGATCACGTCGCGTCTCTCTCTGGCCTGAAGCGAGCTGTCCGGGGCGGCACTCTGGAAGTTGTCGAGGTAGAAGAGCATGGCCGGATGTTGGGCCGTCGCCAAAACCATGTCCTCGAACTTCCCGAATACGTGGGGGCGAATTGCGTTTCGTTCGTAGTCGGGGACCAGCGAACGGGTGGCGAGCTTGCCCCAGAACACGTTGAAGTGGTCGTACCAGAACGCCGTCATCATTTCCTGGAGCTGTCGCTCCGAGTGGACGGCCCTCGTAATACGCGCGCTTGCCAAGCCGTCGAGGATCCGTCTCGGGCTGTGCTCTCCCAGGCTCGGGCTGTGCTCTCCCAGCTCGCGGCGAAGTCTGCGCGTTTCACTCTCGGGGAGTGAGTTACCCTGGACGAGTTCTCGAACGGACGAAAGGACCTGGCTCGGGGGATACTGCCCCAGAAGCTCGGTAAGGCTCATAGATGCCACGGGGATCTGGGCCAGTCGAGTTTCGAGCGCCGGGTCGTCGATACGCTCGGGGTGGAGTTGCCGATCCAACCAGTCGGCGATCCCGGCTGAGAACACTGCGTCGACATCCTGCGGTCGAGGCCCGTAGGTGGCTCTCTGCAGGAGATGAATGGCCCGGTCCCTGTCCGTGGCTTCGGCTTCCTGGGCGTACACCTGCGGAGCTTTGGCCAGGCCAGATAGAAAAAGAACTACGATGTAGAGCGTGGCTCGTGCGAGAGCGCTCATGGCCGAACTCCCGATGGGGTCGCTTCTGGATACCTAGATGTGTCGAGGGTCCCTCTCGTTAAAGACATACGCCTCCCCCACTTCCTAGTCAGGACCGCTTCCCTTTGGTATCCTTGTGTCCCGGCAGGTGTGCCGATTCGGGCGCGATCCCGAAGGGAACGCCCGGTCCACATGGGAGCTGAACCCTCTCCCTAATGTTTACAAGCCAACAACACGCTGAAGATGCCTGATACGTCATTTCCCCCTGATGAATGGGCACTGATTCTCGGGGGCTCCAGTGGATTCGGACTCGCAAGCGCTCACAAGTTTTCCGAGCACGGACTTAATGTCTGCGTGGTCCATCGGGACCGACGAGGGGCGATGAGCCGCATCGAGCCCGAGTTCGAGAGAATCCGGGATCGGGGTGTGTCTCTTGTGACGTTCAACAAGGACGCTCTGGACGCAGAGGTGCGTTCGGAGATTCTGGACGGGTTGATGGAGGCGTTGGGTGCGGATGGGAAAGTCCGTGTGGTCCTTCATTCCATCGCCTTCGGCAACCTCAAATTAATCGGACCAGAGGCCCCCACGAACGATACCGCCCGGCAGCGTCTTGCCGAGGAGCTGGGCATCGATGAGGCTGTGTTGGGCGAAGTCGCGGACGAACTCTTCGCCGAGGGCTGTGACGGTGTTCAGGGCCTTACTACGGCCCCGGAATACTCGGCCGATTCGTTCCTAGAGGAGGAGGACATGGCCAGGACGATCCACTCGATGGGGACCAGTCTTCTCGGTTGGACTCAAGCTCTTCGGGAGCGAGGCCTGTTCGCGCCGGACGCGAGGGTATTGGGCCTGACCAGTGAGGGAAATGCTGTTGCGTGGAAGGGATATGCGGCCGTTGCGGCGGCGAAGGTCGCGCTGGAGTCGATATCGCGCTCGATCGCCGTGGAGATGGCCCCGTTCGGGATTCGGTCGAACATCGTTCAGGCGGGGGTCACCGACACGCAAGCCCTGCGTATGATCCCGGGGAGCGGGCATCTCAAGGCTCAGGCACGCACGCGCAATCCCTTCGGCCGGCTGACGACGCCGGAGGACGTGGCCGACGTGATCTATCTGTTATCGCTGCCGGAAGCCGCTTGGATCAACGGCAACGTCCTCAGGGTCGACGGGGGCGAGCGCATCTCGGGTGCTTCGCGGTGACCCTGTACGTGCACGGCTTCGGCCACTTCCATCCCGAAAACGAGATCACGAATCTCTTTCTCGAGGAGCTCGACATCGGCACGGACGAAGAATGGATCATGGAGCGTGTCGGTATCCGCAGCCGCCGGACCGTACTCGCTCTCGACTACATCCGGGACACCCGAAATCGGGATCCAAGCCAAGCCATGGAGGCGGCACTGTACACGCACGCGGATACGGGCGTGCTCGCCACCGAGATGGCTCTAGAGCGGGCGGGCATCACCAGGGACGCGATTGGGATGGTGATCGCCGGCTCGAGCCGTCCCGGACTTTCGTCGCCCGCCGACGCATGTCAAATCGCGGCCGGGCTCGGGATGGAGGTGCCCGCACTCGACATCAATTCGGCTTGTACGAGCATGTGGGTAGCGATGTACATGCTCTCTAATATGCTCCCCAAGAGCCTACCGGACTACGTGCTCGTCGTGGCACCGGAGAGCCTTACAACCACTGTGGATTACAACGACCGGGCTGCCTCGGTGCTGTGGGGCGACTGCACGGCGGCGGCGATCGTCTCTACCCGCATACCGTCCCGCATTCAGATGCTCCAAAACACCGTAGAGTGCAGTCCCGCGGGCTACGAAAAGGTGGTGGTGCCCCTCTTCGGGCACTTCAAACAAGAGGGGCGCACCGTGCAGATGTTCGCCATCAAGAAGACCGTACGATGCCTCCGGAGGATCCAGAAGACCTTCCCGTCGCCCGGACGGAGGCTGAATTTCGTGGGGCATCAAGCGAACCTCCGCATGCTGGAGTCCGTCTGCCAGCAATGTGACATCGATGACGAACGGCACCACTCCAATGTGGTCGAATTCGGAAACGGGGGCGCCGCCGGCGCCCCATCGGTGCTCTCGATGAACTCGGACCGCTGGACCGACCAGGACGATGTGGCCGTTATCGGCGTCGGTTCGGGACTGACATGGGCGAGTTATGTTCTCCGTTTTGGAGATCAGCCGTGAGGGGAAATCAGCCGTGACGTACGAGGAGTTTCAGGCGCGTTCGCACTTCTCTGAAGAAGAGGTTCTAGCGCTCGCCCACGGGCATCTCATCGATGATGCTCCGCCCGAGTGTAAGGCCCGGCTGCCTTTGCCTCCCATGTTGATGGTCGATCGCATCGAGCACGTCTCGCGCAAGGGGAACCGGGGACGGATGATCGCGGAGCGCGACGTGCGGCTCGATGACTGGTTCTTCCAGTGCCACTTTTTGGGGGATCCGGTTCAACCGGGGTGCCTCGGCGTGGATGGTGTGTGGCAGCTACTCGGACTGTACTGCTCCTGGAACGGCGCCTTGGGCAGCGGACGTGCATTGGGGTGCGCAGAAGTGGAGTTCTCCGGTCAGGTTAGGCCGCACGATCGGGTCGTCCGATACGAGATCGACATCGTCCGATACCAGGACCTGCCGCAATCCGGCTCTGCGATCACCATCGGAGACGCTCGAGTTCTCGTGGACGGTGAGGCCATCTACGAAATCAAACGCGCCAAGGTCGGCGTGTTTCGGGACATCGACTACGTGGACTATCCGTGGCCCAGCGAGCGTTCGCGCGGCGGAAGGATGGGGGAGTGATGGGAGTCGACGTCAGCGCCGCCCGGCTGAGCCCCGAGGAAGTGCTGGAACTCCTTCCTCAACAAGAGCCCTTCCGGTTCGTGGACGAGATTCTTGAGGTGGACGAAGACCATATCGTGGCGTGCTACCGCTTCCGTCCGGACGCGGACTTCTACCGAGGGCACTTTCCCGGTGACCCCATCACACCCGGTGTGATTCTGCTCGAATCTCTGGCTCAGGTGGGGGTGGTGGCCCTGGGTATCTACATCTACGCCCTTCAATATGGGCGCGAGGGCGTGAAGAAGAGGATTGCTCTCTTCACCGACGCGAGCATCGATTTTTCGGGGATCGTGAAGCCCGGTGAGCGGGTCACGACAACGGCTCAGAAGACGTTCTTTAGGCGCGGCAAGCTCCGGTCCGAGGCCTCCATGGTCCTCGACGACGGGACGGTGGTGTGCGCAGGGACGATTTCGGGCCTCGGGGTCGAGCGATGAGCGGTAATACGATGACGGAGGGCCCAGGGGCTCGGGAGACTACACGGCGTAGGGTCGTCGTCACGGGTTTGGGTGTGGTGGCGCCCAACGGATGCGGTCTGGAGAGATACACAGAGGCGCTGCGGGGAGGCGTATCCGGAATCCGACACTTCCCGTTGCTCGAGGAGCTGAAGTTCGGTTGCACCGTAGGGGGGATCCCCGAGGGGGTCGACGAGATCTCGGAGAGGTACTTTCCCCCGGACGAGTTGCTCGCGATGAATTCGAGCCATCGCTTCGGTTGTATCGCCGCGATCGATGCCTGGACGGACGCGGGACTGGAGAGACCCGACCCGGCCGACGACCGGGTGTACTGGGAGGCCGGGGCGGTAGTCGGGACGGGAATCGGCGGGCTGGATACCGCCGGCGAAAGGCTCATTCCCTTCGTCGACGCCGGGCGCGTCCGGCGTCTGGGCAGCACGATGGTCGAGCAGGTGATGGGTAGCGGGGCTTCCGCTCGAGTGGCGGGACTCCTTTCCCTCGGCAATCAGGTGACGTCCAACTCCAGCGCCTGCAGCACCGGAACCGAGGCGATCGTCGAGGGCTGCCAGCGTATCCGTGCGGGGTTGGCGGAACGTATGCTTTGTGGTGGTACCGAAGGCTCTAGCCACTATACCTGGGCCGGTTTCGATTCGATGCGCGTGTTGTGCCGTGCTCATAACGACGAGCCGGAGAAGGCGTCGCGGCCCATGAGTGCCTCTGCCGGTGGATTCGTTCCGGGCAGCGGAGCGGGAATACTGCACGTCGAGAGCCTAGAGAGTGCACAGGCACGTGGCGCTCGCATCGACGCCGAGATCCTCGGCGGTGCCATCAACTGCGGCGGGCACCGTTCTGGGGGCAGTATGACGGCTCCGAACGCGGAAGGAGTACAGCGATGTATCCGCGCAGCGATGGCCGACGCGGCGATCGATCCGGACGAGATCGACGCGATCAGCGGTCATCTGACCGCAACTGGAGCGGATCCGAAGGAAATAGGCTCCTGGGCCAAGGCCCTGGAGTGTTCCCCGGAGACCTTCCCGGTGATCACCTCCACGAAGTCAATGATCGGGCACGCCTTGGGAGCCGCCGGCGCGCTCGAGTCCGTCGCTTGTGTTCTAATGCTCCGCGACCGGTATGTGCATGCCTCAATCAATTGTGAGGACGTACATCCCGAGATCGAGCCATATGCCAGCTCGATTCCTCATGTGACGCGAGAGATGCCCGAGTTGAATACGATGATCAAAGCCAGCTTCGGCTTTGGCGATGTGAATACTTGTGCGATCTTCCGTAGCTGGGCCGACTAAAAAGGGAGTATCCATGACGAGAGACGAGATCTTCGCGAAAGTGATCGAGATCGTGAAGCCCTTCGTGAAGAATCAAGACGCCCTCACGGCTGTCAATGAGGACACCAACATCCTCGAGGATCTGAAGGTGAACTCGGCGCGGCTCGTGGACATCATCCTGAATTTCGAGGATGAGTTCGACATCGAGGTCGAGGACGAAGACGCGGATGCCGTGAATACGGTGGGGGACGCCGTGGCGCTCATCGAGGAGAAGCTTTCCTGAGGCTCGTTTCTTGACGCGGCTTCCATTCAGGATCCGGGTTGCCCATGCCTTCCAGCGCGAAGTGGGTCGTCTGGCCGCCCTCTTCTGGGTTCTTCCGGCTGCGTTCATCATGCGCGTGTTAATGCGGTACCACATCAAGGACGTGGCGCACGTCCGGACGCGATACCGCGCCCTGGTCAAGGAGAGCGACCACCCCCTCCTGATCTGTCCCAACCACCTTACGATGATGGATTCCGCAGTCGTAGCGTGGGCGTTGGGCGGCAGTTGGTGGTACCTCTTCCACTACTCTCGGATTCCGTGGAACCTCCCCGAGTACAATAATTTCGCCTCCCAGTGGCCCACCCGTGTTGGGGCGTGGCTCACCAAATGTATTCCGGTTATCCGAGGGGGACGCCGGGAGGACGTCTCGAGGGTGATCAAGCGCGTACAACACCTTCTTTCGAGAGGTGACACGGCGCTGATCTTTCCGGAGGCCGGGCGCAGTAGGAGTGGCAGAGTGGAGGCCGACACCGCAGCACACGCGGTGGGTCGAATCCTTACTTCGGTACCGGGTTGCCAGCCCCTCTGCGTGTACCTCCGTGGCGACCGGCAGCAGACGTGGTCGACCGTACCGGCCCGTGGGGACTCATTCTATATCGACTTCGAGGTCGTCGAGCCGCAGTCGGACCATTCGGGGATGCGGCGCTCTAGGGACTTCTCCCAACAGATCGTCGATCGGCTCGCCGGCATGGAGGAGGAATATTTTGCTCGTCGGTAACGACGTTGTCGATCTCCACGATCCCGAAAGCCGACCCGAGGCGATTCACAACAGGTTCGATACCCGCGTCTTCACCTCTGATGAGCGAGAGGCTCTGAGAGCTTCGGCCTCCGCCCACGAACTCCGGTGGACCCTTTGGGCCGCCAAAGAGAGCGCGTACAAGGTTGCCAAAAAGCTCGATCTCGCCGTCCGGTTTCTGCCGAGGGACTTTGTGGTTCGATGGATCGCCGAGGGGCGAGCCGTAGTCATGCACGAGACCGGTCCTTTCGACGTTCGACTGCATCGAACGGATGAGTGGGTAAGCGCGGTCGCGACAGTCAAGGCCGCGAATGCCCCCTCGACGCAACGTCTCCTCAGCGCCGGGATCGAGCGCCTGGAGGTGCCCGGCGCCGACCCGAGCCGGGCCGTGAAGGAGTTGGTATGTGCGGCTCTCGCCTTGAGGATGAACCTTCCGCCTGGACAGGTTCTGATCGCCGCAGACCGGGGGATCCCGGTTGCTTCTTGGCGCCACCGGAGGCTGCCCGTTGATCTGTCCCTTTCCCATCACGGTCGATTCGTGGCGTGGGCCTGGGGGGAATGTGCAATACCCGACGATCAGCGGGGGTTCGTGGACGAATAACTCTCGGTGGTGCAGCTCTGCACAAGTACGGCGCACGGCGTTACCTAGGAAAGCTCTGGCAACGGTGCCCGCTGCTTGAAGCGCTTCCCTAGGGCATCCAAATCGGCGGGTTCTCCGATGATCGTGAGCCGGTCACCGCGCTGAAGCACGGTAGCCCCTCTCGGGATCACCACCTCGGGCCCGCGGCGAACCAGGGCGATCAGGGTGCCCTCGGGTAGGCGAACATCCTTGAGTGCCCGTCCGATGAGGGTCGCCGAGGGTGTGTCGGGCTTGAGGGTCAGCGTCAGCAACCGGTCGTCCCGAAGTATGGCCTCCTTGAGCTCCTGATGATTGGACGCCGAGAGCCAAGCCTCCATGAAATCTTCCTTGTCGACCCGGCCGGCGATTTGGGCCAGGATCCGCAGGTGCTGACCGGGGTCGTCCAGCGGGCTCATAAGAAAAAATACGGCCTGAACCGGCTCGGATTGACCGTCCCGCCCTTCAGCAAGCTCTATATCCATCTTCATTCCGCCTAGGCAGCGGACGAGCACCATACGAGCGGATTCGATGTCGTCTCGGCGAAGGTGTGGTAGCGCGACTCCGTGAGAGACGGGCGTCAAGCCCACGACGGTGCCCTGCAGGAAATCCTCCCCGAGTTCCTCCGCTGAGACATCACAAGCCTCCGCGAGATGAGCCGACGCCTCCCAGATCACGTTTCGGAATCCGGTGCCACCGGGTGTGTCGATAATAGAAGCCGCCGTCACGACCTCTTCGAAGGGATCCGCGTCACGGAGACCCTTTTCCTTCATGATTTGGCGCAACTCACGGTCGAGTCCGGTATCCCGTTGTCGCCCAAGGCGCTCGAAGACGTGGTAGATCGCGCCCTCCCGGTCCACACGTTCCCGGGCGTAATAGCTGTACCACATGGCCCCGAAGGTGATGAGCCCACCGGTGAAGACACTCGGGAGGATCCCCATCTCAACGATGAGCCAGAAGGGCGCCAGCACGCCCAGAATATGCAGCCAGGGATAAAACGGAGACCGAAAGCGAGGGTCGTACGACTCGATTCTGCTCTCCCGCATCACGATAACGGCCAGGCAACTCAGGCCGAACATCATCAACTGGAACGCACCCGCCAGCTTCGCGACCCTACTGGCGTCGAACAACAGAACGAACATCAGGATGAGGCCTACCGTGGTGTAGATCGCGTAGAGGGGGGCGCCCTGGGCCTGGATTTTGGAGAAGAACCTTGGAAGAACGTTGTCCCGGCTCATCGCCAGAGGATAGCGGGAGGCGGAGAGGATACCGGCGTTCGCGACCGACGAGAATGCGAGCACCGCGGCGGCGGTCATCAGGATCACTCCCCAAGGGCCCACCAGGACGCGTGCTACGGTGGCCACCGGCGTTAGATCTCCGCCGTCCTGGGCAAGAACATCCGCAGACACCACACCCACCATGACCGCGGTGCCGACCGTGTAGACGAGCACGGCCGTCCCGAAGGCCAGGAACATCCCCAGTGGGATGTTACGCTCGGGGTTTCGAACCTCCTCGGCGACACTGGCCACCTTGGTGAGTCCCATGTAACTGACGACGACGAGGCCCGCTGTCGATACTAATGACCCTGAGGCTTGCCCGAACATGCCACCGAAATTAGCCGGCTCGATGTTCAACAGTCCGAAGCCGGTGAACCACGCAAGAAGGATCAAGAGGCTCACGACCATCACGGACTGAAAGGATGTGGATCTTTTCGCTCCCAGAATGTTGACGATGCCGAAGACGATCGCGAAGCCGGCGGCAATCGGCTTCATTCGCACTTCAGGGAGGAATAGTGCCAGGTAAGCTCCGATTCCAATCAGCGCAAACGCCGACTTCAGGATCAGCGCGACCCACGTACCAAATCCCCCAACCGTTCCCATCAACGGTCCCATGCTGCGATCGAGGAAGTAATACACGCCACCGGCTCGGGGCATGGCGGTGGCCAACTCGGCCATGCTGACCAGGCCCGGAACCATGAGGAGTCCGGCCAGCAGGTACGCAAGAGGTAGGCCCGAGCCGACTCCGACTGCGGCCAGACCCGGGAGCAAGAAGAAGCCGGAACTCAGCGTCGCGCCGGTGGCGATGGCATATACATCGAACAGGCCCAGTTCTTTCTTGAGCTTAGGCTTCTTCATCGCGCGAGTCCGACAGGTAAGTGGCTAAACGGACAAGAGGTGGCCTGGACCTTCGTGTCGTCAAGCGCCTGGTCCAAACCCCGAGAAGGACTCCACGCCGCGAATCACTACAACTGCACCTGCATCCCGAGTTCCACCACGCGGTTCGGGGGAATCCTGAAATAGGCCGTGGGCTGAAGCGTATATGGGACTCGTACCGATGTCGCCGAACACGATGCCCAGGGGCGTAAGGGACAGGGCAGCTAAATAGCGGCCGTGCGCCTCCTCGTGGCTTCCTTGAGAACTCATCAGGGTCCCAGGTTACCGACTCCCGCCGCGAGTGGGAAGGGACGGGAGTCTGACTGGCCTTGCCTTCAGGATCCGACCAAGATCCGCTACATTCCCCCGCATGTGGGTGTCCGTTGCCGGGGTCAAAGTTGGTGCGGCACTCCTCGTACTGTGGCTCCAGGTGGCCGAGATCGTCACTGGCGTCACGTGAACGAACCTGAGTCCGTCCGTGGCTCGGTAAGCCCACTCGGCATAAGAGATTTCATCAGTGGCAAAGATAAAGACAACCTTCCGTGCCATACCCTACATGGGCGTCGCTCAGGCGATGGTCAACGCCGCGGAGCTCGGCTACAGGAACGGACGGCCCGATTGGTGCAATCTTGGCCAGGGACAGCCTGACGTCGGACGAATCGAGGGTGCCCCCAACCGGCTCACCTGGATCACGCTAGAGCCCCATGACCAATCCTACGGGCCGCCCGGAGGCATCGATGAGCTCCGGGAGGCAGTGGCGAGCCACTACAATCGCCTCTATCGCGGGGGCGAGGATTCGAAGTACAAGAAGGAAAATGTCTCGATCGCCTCGGGTGGACGCCTCATGCTTTCGAGGATTTTCGCCACGTTCGATTCGATTTCGGTGGGCCATAAATTCCCGGACTCTTCGGCATACCACGACGTATTCAGCCACCATCTCGGTCGGATTAAGCCCGTACCTGTGCAAACCGGTCCGGATGAGTCCTTCCACCTCGAGCCGGCCCGGTTGAGCCAGGTGATCGGGTCCGGGAAGCTTCGGGCCTTTCTCATCGGGAACCCATGTAATCCGACAGGTGATCTCATCCGTGACGCTGACCTGAAGTCTTATTTGACGGCCGCTCGGAAGCACAAGTGTACACTCATCTTCGACGAGGCCTACTCGCACTACATCTACGGGGAGGACGGTGCGCCCGGGAGTGGGCCGGTTTCGGCGGCCTCCTACGTCCGGAACGTGGAGAGAGATCCGGTGCTCATCGTCGACGGCCTGAGCAAGAACTTCCGGTATCCGGGGTGGCGGCTGAGTTGGGTGGTAGGACCGTCGAGTGTGATTGAAAACCTTGAGCGGGCTGCCAGCGGGTTCGATGGTGGACCGAGCTTGCCGGCACAGCGGTTGGCGATCAAGGCGTTGGATCCCGAGCGTGCAGACGAGGAGACAACCGCAGTTCGGCGCTTGTTCGCGAGAAAGCGGATCCTGATGGTTGACGGGCTCGAGGCCATTGGAATTCGTTGTGGGCATGGGCCCCTGGGCACGTTCTATGTGTGGGCCGACCTCAGTGGCCTGCCCAAGCCTCTGAATGATGCCGAGGGGTTCTTCAAGGCCGGGCTCGGCCGAAAAGTCGTCACCATTCCGGGACGGTTCTTCGACGTGAACCCGGGCGGGGCACACCCACCAATGAAACAACTCAAGAAGTGGGTCCGTTTCTCGTTTGGTCCATCCGAGGACAAGATTACGACCGGGTTGGAGCGCCTCGGGGAGATAATCGAGGACGGCTGAGCCCGGCGGTGGTCGGGCGTTTACATCGGGCGGAGATGTCTCTCAAACGCAGTGCCGACTGGCGGGATCAGGCCGCTGCGGAGCTGATGTCTGGTGTACTGCGCCGGGCGGTGATCCGCGGAGATGTGCTCGTTATGCTCGAGAACCTACCGACGGTTGCCACTGCTGTGAGAGAGGCTGGAGGCCGGGCTCGAGCCTGGCACCGGTTCGCGCGAGAAGGCAGGAGCGCCTCTGCGTGGACTCCGGAGGGTCCCTTCGAGGCGGCCACCCTGCGGCTCCCCAAGGCCAAGGACGAGTTGGACATGGCCATTCATGCGGCGGCGTCCGTTCTCGACGTCGGTGCGCGCCTTTGGGTGTACGGAGCCAACGACGAGGGTGCTGGATCGGCCGGCCGGGTCATCGAGCCTCTCATGGGCCCGACCAGGACCGTGGGATCCGGTGGCCGCTGTCGCGTTCTAGAGGCGGTTCGGCCGGTGCATGTCCCAAGTCCACGACGGACCCTCGAGGAGTGGCGTCTGTTTACGTCTTTGGAGTTCCCCGATGGACCTCGTGAATGGGTATCCTACCCCGGCATTTTTTCCCATGGCCGGCTAGATGCCGGAACCCGTGCGCTCCTCGAGGTAATGCGGCGTTTTCCGGTGGCGGGGCGACGAGTCCTTGATTTTGCGTGCGGCTCGGGTGTGATCGGGGCTTTTTTATCGGCGTTGGAGCCCACGGCCCGTGTGGACTTTCTCGATGTCGATGCGGTGGCCCTCGCAGCCGCCCGTGAAAACGTCCCCGGGGCTCGCCTGATTCCTTCGGACGGGTTCGATGCGGTGGAACATGAGCGCTACGACTTGATCGTCAGCAACCCTCCGTTCCATGAAGGGAAGGTAGAGACCGGTAGAGTGGTAGAAAATCTCGTTCGTGGGGCACCGGACCATCTTGGAACCGACGGGTCGCTTGTGCTCGTTACGCAACGGCGCCTGCCCCTGGCTGCCTTGATGGCGTCGACTTTCAACACGGTCGAGGTTGTGCTCGATGCCGGTCCCCACCGAGTTTGGTCCTGCAAGAAATAGCCGAGAGCGGCAAGGTGTAAACACACGCACCGCCCCCGAAGCGTCACCGCTGGACCGTCACCGACGAAGCGAGACCCTCGGGGCTGCATGGGGTAGCATACATGGGCAAGATCTCGTGTGTCTACGTCTTCGTGCGGGAGGAGCATGTGGGGCCCCATCTGATTGCCGCGGAGGCCGCCCTGGGCCTCGAAATTTCACACACGCTCGCGACCGAAAGTGTGTAATATTTCACCATGCGGATACGGGTAGCTGAAGGCTCGTTTCTTGCAAGAGATTACGTTGGAGTGTCACAGACCGACAATGAGTTGGATACGTCTTGATCGAACGGGCCAGAAGGGTGACCATTCAACCGCAGAGAGACCGGAAGTGTGCCAATTCAACCGCCGGGAGAAACGCAGGTCCATGCCGGAGACGACGTTGTTTTCTTCGATCCCATGGCCGGGTGAGAGATGTCTTATCCAACAACCTGAGTCAGACTTCTGACTAAGAAATCCTCACCCTTGCGCGAACGGACCGGTAACCCGATCATGGTCGCGCTGATTCCGTAATCAGCCGCTGGAGCGGTTTTGAATATGCAACCCACCGACACCTCCAACCCCGACTACTACCACAAGGTCGTAGACTGCCAGTGGGGGTGCCCGGCCCACACACCGGTCCCGGAGTATATCCGGCTGATCGGGCAGGGCCGGTTCACTGAGTCGTACATGCTGAACCGGGAATCGAACGTCTTTCCCGGTGTTCTGGGAAGAACATGCGACCGACCCTGTGAGCCCGTCTGTCGGCGTGTCCGCGTCGAAGACGAGCCCGTCGCGATATGCAGGCTCAAACGCGTGGCCTCGGATCTGAGGGGCGATGTTGCTGACCTGCTCCCGAAGGTGCCCGAGGAGAAGAACGGCAAGCGTGTGGCGCTGATCGGAGCCGGTCCCGCTTCACTGACCGTGGCCAACGACCTGATGCCGTTGGGATACGAGTGCGTGCTGTTCGAGAAAATGGATCGGCCCGGCGGCCTGATGCGGACCAACATCCCGTCCTTCCGTCTCCCTGGCAGCGTGCTGGATGAAGAGATCGACATGATCCTCGACATGGGTGTGGAGGTGCACTATAGCCACCCGATCGAGAGCCTCAAGAAACTTCTGGACGCGGACGGATTCGACGCCGTCTTTATCGGCACGGGTGCGCCAAAGGGTAAAGAGCTCAGCATCCCCGGGCGAGAGGAGGGCGGCGCCAACATCCACATCGGAATCGATTGGTTGGAGTCCGTGCACTTCGAGCACACCGATTCCATCGGGGAGCGGGTGCTGATCATCGGTGTCGGAAATACCGCGATGGACTGCTGTAGGACGTCGAAGCGGATCGGAGGGAAGGACGTCCGTGTCATCGCCCGAAAGGGTCGCCCCTATTTCAAAGCCTCGGCGTGGGAGCTCGATGACGCCGAAGAAGAGCTCATCGAGATCGTCGAAAACCATTCGCCGACCCGATTCGTGATCGAGGACGGACGGCTGGTGGGCATGGAATTCGACATCGTCGAGTGGGCACCCGACGAGAATGGCCGGCTCGTAAGCACGAAGCTCGATTCGACGGTGATTCCTTGCGACGACGTGATCTTGGCGATCGGGCAGGACAACGCCTTCCCATGGATCGAGCGTGACATCGGCATCGAGTTCAACGAATGGGATATGCCGGTCGTCGATCGCACCACCTTCCAGACCACACGAGAAGGGGTGTTTGTGGGCGGGGATGCTGCGTGGGGCCCGGAGAACATCATCTGGGCCGTGGAGCATGGCCATCAAGCGGCCATCTCGATTCATGCGTTGTGTGAAGAGGAATCGCTCACCGACAGGCCGCCCTACGGCATGAACCTCGTCTCACAGAAGATGGGGCTTCACTCATGGAGCTACGGAAGCAGCTACGATGAGTCCGAGCGCTCCAGGATGAGCCATGTCGATCTTGTAGAGCGGTTCAAGGCTCTCGAGGTCGAGGTGGAGTTGGGCTTCGATGCGGAGCAGACTGCCGTAGAGGTGGCCCGCTGCCTCAACTGTGATATACAGACCGAATTCACGGCGAATCTTTGTATCGAGTGTGACGCCTGTATCGACGTATGCCCCGTCTATTGCCTGACGATGACCGAGAACGAGCCGGAGGAGGAGCTCAGGCTTCACCTCACCGCCCCCGCTGAAAACACCGATCAGGATTTGTACGTATCGCAGAAGCTTCCGCAAACCGCTCGCGTGATGGTCAAGGACGAGGACCTGTGCGTGCACTGTGGTCTGTGCGCAGAGCGCTGCCCCACAGCCGCGTGGGACATGCAGAAGTTCGACTTGGTCATCCCTTATGCCGGAAAACCGACGTGGATCGAGACTCCCGAGACCCTACTGACGACTTCGTCGTAATCAACGACTTCGTCGTAAAAGTCGCCACGGTCAACGGTACCGGCTCCGCCAGTGCGAACGGCATGCTTATGCAGGCCATCTTCCGCATGGGCATCCCGGTCTCCGGAAAGAACGTGTTCCCCTCCAACATCCAGGGATTACCGACTTGGTATGAAATTCGGGTGAACAAGCGCGGCCATCTGGCCCGCAGCCCGAACGTCGACCTGATGGTGGCGATAAACCCCAAGACGTACGAGCAGGATATTAACGAGGTCCGCCCCGGGGGCGCCGTCATCTTCGACTCGAGTTGGCCGCTCGACGAGGAACTCCTTCGTGCGGACGTGATGTTCTTTGGTGTTCCCCTGTCGCACATGTGTGTGGAGAACTTCAAAGGTGCCCGAGAGCGCATCCTGATGAAGAACATCGCATACGTGGGTGCCATGGCGGGACTCCTGGCCATCGATCTCGAGGTAATTGAAGGGATGCTCGAGGAGAAATTCAGCGCCAAGCAGCATTTGATGGACTCGAACAATGTGGCCATTCGTCTGGGTTACGACTACGCAATGGAGCATTTCGACGGCCTGCTCCGGATCCGACTCGAGGCGATGGACGCGAATCGAGACTCCGTGTTGATGACTGGGAACATGGCCGCGGCTTTGGGCTGCGTGTACGCTGGTGCGACTGTGGGAGCCTGGTATCCGATCACGCCGGCGACGTCCCTCATGGACTCATTTCGTGGTTTCTGTGCAAGCCTCCGCAAGGATCCGGAGACAGGCAAGAACCTGTACTGCATCATCCAAGCGGAGGACGAACTTGCTGCGATCGGTATGGTGCTGGGCGCCGGCTGGATGGGTGCTCGTGCGTTTACGCCCACGAGCGGGGCCGGGCTCTCCTTGATGAACGAGTTCCTCGGCATGGCTTATTACGCCGAGATACCGGCCGTCATTTTCGACGTACAGCGTGCGGGACCCTCTACGGGCATGCCCACTCGCACCCAACAGGGGGACTTCTTCACGGTCGCCTTCGCCTCTCATGGAGATACGAAGCATATCCTGCTGTTCCCGGGTGATCCGAGGGAGTGTTTCTACTTTGCCGTTGAGGCGTTCGATCTGGCCGAACGTTTCCAAACACCGGTGTTCGTAGTCTCCGATCTCGACATCGGCATGAACGATTGGGTGTGCGAGAAGCTCGAGTGGGATGATGCCTACGTTCCGGACCGTGGAAAGGTTCTATCCGCGGAGGATCTTCAGGAGGTGGAGGCGTTCCATCGGTACCTCGACGCCGACGGGGACGGTATCCCCGCTCGGACTCTTCCGGGGGTCGATCCCAAGGGGGCATACTTCACCAGGGGGTCGGGGCACGACCGTTTCGGTCGCTACACCGAAGACGCCGATCTCTACCGAGACGTCGTGGACCGGATCGCGAGGAAGATCGAAGGGGCCGCGGAGGCCCTACCCGCTCCGGAGGTCCGCATCACCGACGAAGCCACCGTCGGGCTCGTCACGGTCGGTGGCTGCCGGCCGGCCGTCTTGGAGGCGCTCGAGTTGCTCGAAGAGGAAGGGATTGCCCTCGATTTTCTACGGGTAACGGGCTTCCCCTTCTCCACCGCAGTCGAAGAGTTTCTCCTCGCCCACGACGTGAACATCGTGGTCGAGCAGAACCGGGACGCTCAACTCAAGAGGTTGCTCGTGCTGGAGACGACCGTTCCGAAGAATAAGCTCGCCTCTGTGCTGGACTACGGGGGGGCCCCCCTGAGCGCTGAGGTGGTGGCACAGGGTGTTCGGGATCGGTTGGGGCTCGTCCCAGTGGAAGCCGGGTAAAGGGTTCAATGACACAAACAGCCAAGCCGTCGGTCCGACATCCGCGTCTGAGACAGAACAAACTCGGGCTAACTCAACGGGACTACGAGGGGACCCAGTCGACCCTCTGTGCCGGGTGCGGGCACGATTCCGTTACCGCGGCGATCGTTCAGGCGTTTTTCGAGCTCGACATCCCGCCTCACCGTGTCGCGAAGCTGAGTGGCATCGGATGCTCGTCCAAGACGCCCACGTACTTTCTCAGCGAGGCCCACGGCTTCAACTCCCTCCATGGCCGTATGCCGTCCATCGCGACGGGTGCGAATGCGGCAAACGGTGGCCTGTCCTACATCGGGGTCTCCGGAGATGGCGATTCACTCTCCATCGGGCTGGGGGGTTTTTGCCACGCAGTCCGCCGCAACGTGAACATGCTCTACATGTTGGAGAACAATGGTGTGTACGGACTGACCAAGGGTCAGTTTTCGGCGTCAGCGGACGTGGGCAGCACGGCCAAACGAGGTGAGGAAAACCAGATGCGCCCCATCGATCCAGCGTCCCTGGCGCTCACGTTGGGCGCCTCATTTGTCGCGCGAAGCTTCTCCGGAGACAAAAAGCAGCTGGTGCCTCTCATCAAGGCCGGGCTGACTCACCGGGGCTTCGCTCTCGTGGATGTGATCTCTCCGTGCGTGACGTTCAACGACCACGAGGGCTCGACCAAGAGTTATGCCCACACGCGAGAGCATGGACATGAGGTGGTCGAGACGGACTTCGTTCCGCTGCTCCACGAGATCCAGGCTCAGCAGGATGAAGGGGCGGCGACCGCTGTGGCGATGCACGACGGGAGCGTCGTGCGGTTTCGATCGGTGGATGAGGACTACGACCCGACCGATAGGGATGCGGCGCATGCCCATCTCAAGGAGCTCCAGGCGCGCGGAGAGGTGGCGACGGGCCTTCTTTTCATCGAACCCATGAGTATGGACTTGCATGCGTTTGAGAATACGGTGGATCAGCCCCTCGTGGGCGTGCCATTCGAGAAGCTGTGCCCCGGAAGTGGTACGCTGGCGGAGCTTCAGTCCCGCTGGCGTTGAAGGTGCCCACGACCCTGACATGAGTCGCGGCATCCCAGGTACCGTGCGTTAGCACGGGTGGTGGCCCACCCCCCGTTCCGTTCACCCTTCTAGAGGAGACAGGCATGGGAGTGCTGGAGGCGATTTGGCTCAAGCGGGCCCGCGGAGGCCCGATGGATCCGGTCGATGAGGCGGTCGCGGTGGAGGGTCGGGGCCTCGAGGGTGGTGCCGACTTCGATCGCGACCGTCAGGTTACGCTGATCGAACGTGAGGTCTTCGACCGTCTCAAGGCCGAAGTCGACTCCTCCGTAGAGCCGGTGATGCGCCGTGCCAACCTCCTGGTTTCCGGTATCCGGCTGGAGGATACTCGTAACCGGACGCTCGCCGTAGGGGACCTACGGATTCACATCCATGGTGAAACCCGGCCCTGCGGGCGAATGGATGAGGCGTGTGAGGGCCTCATGGACGCCCTCCATCCCCACTGGGGCGGTGGGGCCCACGGGAGCGTGGTGAACGACGCGACAATCGCCGTAGGTGATGATGTCCGTTGGGAGGAATCTGGGTAGAGAGTCTCTCTCAGTCCCCGCCCACGTCCACGTAGATTTCCCCACCTTTCTCTCGAAATTCGGCCGATTTCGCTTCCAGCCCGCTCCGGACGACATCTTCACTCGCCTCCCCCGCAGCAACGTAGTCGCGAATGTCCTGCGTGATCTTCATCGAACAGAACTTGGGTCCGCACATCGAGCAGAAGTGGGCTACCTTCGCTCCCTCCGCAGGCAGCGTCTCATCGTGGTACTCTAGTGCCGTTACCGGATCGAGCGCCAGATTGAACTGGTCCTCCCAGCGGAAGTCGAACCTGGCCTTCGAGAGAGCGTCGTCCCATTCCTGGGCTCTGGGATGCCCTTTCGCCAGGTCGGCCGCGTGAGCGGCGATTCGATAAGCGATCACGCCGGCCTTGACATCGTCTCGGTTCGGCAGGCCTAGGTGTTCCTTCGGAGTCACGTAGCAGAGCATCGCGGTGCCGTACCATCCGATCTGCGCGGCGCCGATAGCGCTCGTGATGTGGTCGTACCCCGGAGCGATGTCGGTCGTCAGCGGCCCAAGTGTGTAGAAGGGGGCTTCGGCGCACCACTCCAATTGTTTGTCCATATTTTCTTTGATCATGTGCATCGGCACATGCCCCGGCCCTTCGCACATGACCTGGACGTCGTACTCCCAGGCGATTTGGGTGAGTTCCCCCTGGGTGTACAATTCAGCGAACTGGGCCTCGTCGTTGGCGTCCGCGAGAGATCCGGGCCGCAGTCCGTCCCCGAGCGAGTACGATACGTCGTACTCGGCCATGATCTCGCAGATGTCACGGAAGTGGGTGTAGAGGAAGCTCTCCCGGTGGTGGGCCAGACACCACTTGGCCATGATCGAGCCACCCCGTGACACGATGCCCGTCATGCGATTCGCCGTCATCGGGACGTAGCGGAGGAGCACCCCGGCGTGGACGGTGAAATAATCGACTCCTTGCTCACACTGCTCGATGAGTGTGTCGCGGTAGACTTCCCAGGTGAGATCCTCGGGGACTCCGTTCACCTTCTCGAGCGCCTGATAGATCGGCACCGTTCCGATCGGTACGGGAGAGTTCCGGATAATCCACTGACGGGTCTCATGTATATTCTTGCCGGTGGAGAGGTCCATCACGGTGTCGGCACCCCAAAGTGCTGCCCACCTCAGTTTTTCGACCTCCTCCTCGATCGAAGACCCCACGGCCGAGTTGCCGATGTTGGCGTTGATCTTCACACGGAAGGCGCGTCCGATGATCATCGGCTCGGATTCGGGATGGTTGATGTTGGCGGGGATGATCGCCCTTCCCCGTGCGACTTCATCGCGGACGAAGCAAGCGTCCATCCCTTCACGAATAGCGACGAAATCCATCTCCTCGGTGACCTCGCCCCGGCGGGCGTAGTGCATCTGCGTAACAGTTCCGCCGGTAGAGCGGAGGGGGCGGTTCCGGAGTTCTTCGGGGATCTGGACCGCTGTGCTGGGGTCGAGAGGCTGATAGGTCGTGTCACCCTCGATTACGCCGCTTCGCCCCTCGATCCACGGCGCCCGTAGCTTCGGTAGCCCGGAGTGAGGATCGACGCCCAGCGGTCCGCTCGTGTCGTTCACGCGTAACGGGGGCTCCCCACCGGCGAGCGAGATCTCTCTCATCGGTACGCGGACTCCGTGGCGGCCCTCCACGAAGACCTTCCTCGATTTCGGGAAGGCTGGGCCGTAATCACCATCCGAAGGGTCGTTCATGTCGCGATCGCCGTTATGCTCGGCTCCGTTCTGGTGGGGCACGATGTCTCTCCTTGACGGGAAAATCTTTGATGGATCCCTATACGAAAGCCGCCGCGGTGTGGGGCCGGGCGGCTTCTCCGGTGGTGTCGAATGGCTTCATGCCGCGCTCCCTACGCCGGTGTCAGCCGGGTCAGGTTCCAAGAGACTCTCTCAACCCCTTTTTCCGGGGTACCCCTGGCGGTTCACAAGAAAGATAAGCGGGCTGGTCTCCACCGCAAATTTCTGGTGAAGTGCCCGAAGTGGCCGGGGCTGTGGAATGGCCGAAGTGGCCCGGGGCGTGGTGGCCGAAGTGGCCGGGGCCCCGGAGGGTGCAGCCGCGCCTACTGGGTGGCGAAAATGAACGTGTAGGTTTCGCCGAGTATGAACTTCGCGTTCAGGGGGATCAGACCCATGAGTGCCAGACCGAGGGATCTATCGGACGTCGTGAGGGAAATGCCGATCAGTCGCCGCACCGTGGAGTCACCCGGCATCCCCTCGGGAAGGACCCAATTCTCCCAGTCCAACTGGTAGCGATCCCGCTCGAACGAGAATCCCGGCGGAAGGCTTTCCAGGAGTTCCGGGGGCACGACCCCCGCTTCAGCGTCCTCGGGCCAAAGGTTGTTCCCAACGGACAAGCGAGTCGCTGCCTCCTCGACCATACTGAATGTGGCTCTGATCTCCGTCGCGCGGGCTCGGGTCAAGATATCCTGCATCTGTGGAATGGCGATGCGGGTAAGGATGCTCATGAGCAGCATCACGGTCATCACTTCCACCATCGCCAAGCCGCCCCGCTTCTTTGCGCCGGTCGCTGGAGCGTCGGTGGGTGGAGGGCCACTCAATTGAACACCAACGGGTCGAGCACGCTCGCACCGGTGCCCACGAAGACGTCGAGAGGTTCGACCGACGAGTACGAGAGTGTCACACGCCCGGTTCGCCCCAGTATGCGGTAATCCCTGTTCGTGAGCCGGATGTATTCCATCCCCCGAAAAACAGGACCCGCATCATCGAGCGCCAGAGGCACGCTCCCGGTATCGACAAGGTATTGCTCGATTTTCTGAGCCTGGAAGTACATGACCAGACGGAGGGTCGATTCCTCCTCCTCCACGGCGGGCGGACCCGGAGGGGTGATCCGAAGGACGCCGGGAGGCCAAATCCAGATCCAAGCAGAGGTGGCCATGGCCAGGCTGAGGGCTATATGCCGTAAACCGAGTCCTTGACGACGGACGCGTACCTTTCGAGCCAGCGCCTCCAGCTCTGCTTTCTCGGTCTGGTGGCGAAGAACAGCCGCCAGGGCAGAATCTCGTTCACTGGCCTGACTGACCTCCACCTCCGAAGGCTCGGGAGGTGGGTCCGGATCTATCGAATCGCTCATCCCGGTCTTACGCGAGGTGGTTCCGACGCGTCCGGGTTCGAGGTCACTCCCCGGCTCCCCGTTGGGTTGGGTGTCGGGAGTCGGACCACGAGCGGCTCGCTTCCTAGGCGATCGCGCCTCGGGGCCCGGTCCAGGCGTCTCGGCCACGTACTCGCACTCCAGGCAGGACGCAACCGCCCTGCGCTCGGCGGTCCGGTTCCGAAAGACCAGCCCCTCGCCGCATTCGGGACAGGCACGCTCGGCGGGGATTGGGCGGATCAATGCGTACAGGCCGCTCTTGGAGAGGTCCATCGCCTCGGCGATCTGATTCACGCGCTGCCCGGACCGCCAGTACAATTCGTTGGCTTGATCGGCGAGCTTCTGGTCGTTGCTGTTCTTGGGTGTCATCGGACGATGTCGTGTCCTCGAAAATCACTCGAATCGGCGTCCCTTTCACCAGGACCAACCCCTGGCGAAGCCTTCATAAAGATACTCCTTGAAATTCCCGACCGCACTCAGTTTTGATCGCACGCCGACTCGGTCTCTGAGCCGGAGCTACCGTACCAGTCTCTTATACTTGATCCGACGGGGTTGATCGGCCTCCGCTCCGAGCCTTCTCCGCCGATCCTCCTCATACTCTTGGTAGTTCCCTTCGAACCAAACAGCATGACTCTCTCCCTCGAAGGCCAAAATGTGGGTCGCGATCCTATCCAGGAACCAGCGGTCGTGTGAAATGACCATGATCGATCCCGCAAACGAGAGCACGGCCTCTTCAAGCGCACGGAGCGTGTCGACGTCGAGATCGTTCGTGGGCTCATCCAGCAGCATGAGATTCCCCCCCTCCTTCAGCAATTTGGCTAGGTGGAGCCGATTCCGCTCCCCACCGGAGAGGATGCCCACCTTCTTTTGTTGCTCTGCTCCCCGAAAGTTGAACCAAGAAAGGTAGGCTCTCGGGTTCACCTCGACCCGGCCGAACTCGAGAATCTCCAGTCCCTTCGCCACCTCCTCGAAGACTGATTTATCCGGATCCAAGGCGGATCTCGACTGGTCGACGTACGCCAGCTTGACGGTTTGTCCGAGCCGAACGGCGCCCGCGTCGGGCTTTTCCTCCCCGGTGATCATCCGGAAGAGTGTGGTCTTTCCCGCACCATTAGGGCCGATGATGCCGACGATGGCGCCCGGGGGGAGGGCGAACGAGAGGCCATCCATGAGCAGGTGATCGCCGAATCCTTTCTTGACCGCTTCACACACTAAGACGTCGTTCCCCAACCGAGGCCCCTTGGGGATGAGGATCTCGGCAGTGCGGATTTGTTCCCTCTCATCCCGCGCAAGAAGCTCCTCGTACGCGCCGATTCGAGCCTTGCCCTTGGCGTGGCGTGCCCGAGGCGCCATTCGGATCCACTCCAACTCGCGAGCGAGCGAACTTTGGCGCGCAGACATCTCCTTCTCCTCGACCCGTAGCCGCTCGCTTTTCTGCTCCAGCCAGGAAGAGTAGTTTCCCTTCCACGGGACCCCCTCTCCGCGATCCAGCTCCAGAACCCACTCGGCCACGTTATCGAGGAAATATCGATCATGGGTGATCGCGACGATGGTCCCGGAGAACTCACTCAAATACCGCTCGAGCCAGGCGACTGATTCGGCGTCGAGGTGGTTGGTTGGTTCGTCGAGCAAAAGCATGTCGGGTTCTTCGAGGAGAAGTTTGCACAGGGCAACTCTCCTCCGCTCTCCGCCTGACAGCGTGTTTACATCCGCGTCCGGAGACGGGAGGCGAAGGGCATCCATCGCGATCTCGACCCGGCGGTCTAAGTCCCACGCATTAGACGCGTCGATCCGGTCCTGAACTCGGGCCTGCTTTTCGATGAGTGCCTCCATCTCCTCATCCGTCATCGGTTCGGCGAATCTTATGCTGATCTCCTCGAAGTCCTTGAGGAGATTCCGTGTCTCTCGAACGGCTTCGTCGACGTTGCCCCGGACGTCGAGCTCGGGGTCGAGCTCGGGTTCCTGCGGCAGGTAGCCGATTGTTGTTCCTTTGGCTGCCCAGGCCTCACCGAGGAAGTCTTCGTCCAAGCCAGCCATGATCTTGAGCAGGGTGCTCTTGCCCGATCCGTTCGCTCCGACCACGCCGATCTTGGCCCCGTGAAAGAAAGACAGCCAAATGCCCTTCAGGATTTCTCGCTTTGGGGGGACGATCTTCCGGAGGCCCTTCATGACGTAGATGAACTGCTGATCGGTCATTCGTTTTCAGGAGAAGAGGGTGAAACGGCAAGTAAAGAGACCGGAATCGGCCCCAAGGGAGGTGGGATGTGCGGGCCTCTAGGCGGCTACAAACAGCCCCGTGGTGTACATGACGATCAGCCCCGCCACCAACCCCGCCGCGTTCAGCGGGCCCCTCAAGCCCTCTCGCCCATGAGATCCCATACTCCGGCCGAGAACCACGATGACCTGCGCAATCGCACCGGCGCCGATCGCCAGGAAGAGAACGCTGGCCGTCGGCGAGTAAGAAAATCCTCCGATCCAAGTGCCGAAGATCGTGGGCACTCCTGCGATGAGTCCAAGAGCCGCCAGTCTTACGTACGAGGGCCGCGAACGCGCCAACGGCGCCACGATACCGAGTCCCTCCGTCGTGTTGTGGAGCAGAAATCCGAAGACCAAGCTCGTACCTAGCGCCACTTCCCCGACGGCATACGAGGAGCCAATCGCGAGGCCTTCTCCCAGGTTGTGAAGCCCGATGGCAATGGCGATGAGGGCAGCTAGGCCCAGAGGACCGATGGCAGAGCCACTCCGGCCCCAGCGGCTAAAGGCGTGAATGGCCAGTGGGGTGCCCACCACTCCCAGGACGATGAGGCCCACCCCTTGAAACGCGGAGGCCACCTGGCCCGTCAAGTCCAACGCCCCCTCCAGCGCATCCACCCCGAGGAAGAGCAGCAGGCCCACGGTGAAGCTTAGGAAGAAGTCCACCCAGCGCGTGCTCACCCCCGCAAGAAACGGGAGCCACAACAGCCCCAGAAACACCGGGATGACACCCACGTACACGCCTAGAAGGGCAAAGGTGACGACGTAGGACCGGTTGACTTGCGGAGACTCGGTGGCGACGGCCACTTCCTGAGTGAAAGTCACTCCCGTTGAACTTACGATCGAGACGATCAGTGGGTCGCCATCGACCCACGGGTAGGGGATGTCTACCACAATGTCGTCGAGACGGCCAACCAGACGGTCTGGCGCGACCGTGTGTTCCCAGTACGCGTCGTCCACGATCACCTGCGCTACCGTGACGGGCTCCGGACCGCCGTTGACCATATGGACACGGATGAGGCCGGGCTCGGGAAAGGCGATTCGCTCGAAGGTGAGTTCCTCGATCGGCGGAAACGCGGCCCGGAATACGCCGATGGGCCCAACACGAACGAACACGGCCAGTAGAGCTGCCAGTAAAAGCAGTGGGAGCACACCCTTGGCTGCCAGGGCCATACGCCCCTGGGAAGCCGAGGGGGCAGGCCCATCCGACGGCGCCGGATCGGCCGGCTGAGCGTTACTCGTGACGCTCGCGGAGGCAGTCTGGGCGGTCTGGACGCTGTCGTCGCCTTCGTGGTCGTGGGAGTTCATAGTGCTCGGGTCCGTTGAGTAAATCTCTGGCTTGGGTAAGTCCCTGACGTCAAACCACCGTTTGCTGCTTGACGTCGAAGATCCCCATCCACCCGAGCTCGGCAAATTCGCTCTGATGGGCATGGAACATGTACTTCCCAGGATAATCATACGTGAACTCGAGGACGGCGCGTTCGCCCTGGCATAACATCACGGTGTCGGTCCATTCGTAACGTTCGAGATCTGTTCCGGTGCGGTAAAGGCGAAAGAAGTTTCCGTGCAGGTGGAACGAGTTCAGTAGATCGAACTCGGTCATGTTGCCGAGGTAAACGCGCACCAACTCCCCCTGCTCGATCTCGATGGGGTGTCTCTGGTAATGGTGGGCCACCGTGTTTACGGCGTAGACCTCGTTGTCGCCGTCGAAGTTGGTATCGAAGCCGTTCATCAGCATCAGCAATTCGTTGGCTTCCGGCCTTCCCTCCGGCGGATCCACGATGAAAGCACCATAAAGGCCCTTGTGCACATGGCGCTTCAAGGGGATGGAGTGGCAGTGATAGAGGTGGAACCCCATCGGGGCCGCGTCGAACTCGTACAGGAAGGTCTCCCCTGGCCCGACTATTTCGAAAACGCCGTCCATCTCTGCGGCGTGGACACCGTGGAAGTGGATCGTGTGCGGGTGACTCCCCGCGTTGGTGAAGTTCACCTTCAGCCGATCAGATTCGGTGCAGCGGATCGTCGGTCCCGGGACCGTCCCGTTGTAGGTCCACGCAGCGAAGTATACGCCCGGCGCGACCTCGATTTCCCGATCCACCGCGGTGATCTGGTATTCCCGCTGAATCTGGCCGTCCGGGAGCGTCGATACGCGGCCGTAGTCGAAAGTCCTGAGGAATGCGGTGGCATCGAAACCGTCCGGATTCACGTCACCGCTGGCTCCCGCGAGTCCTGGGTCGTGTGCACCGCCGGCCCCGCTGAGCTTCGGCTCGTCGTTCCCCGACCTGGATCCCGCCAGGGCCCCTGCTCCGGCCGCAAGACCCACGGCTCCAGCCACTCCCGATCTCAGAAGGTCGCGACGTGAGATTCCGGCAAGGGCTTGGCCGCCCTTTTCGTCCTGTCTTTCTCCCATGCGAATTCCTCGTTGAGGGTTCCCCAATTTGAAAATTAGTCTTACCTAAGTTTCAGAAAAACAAGCTGTTTGTCAAGGGTGTCTCATTGAAAGTCGGGCGAATCGATGTAGACTCGATCGGAGGTGGGCCGAAATAGAGGCAGATGTGTGCTAACGCGGCTCGCCCTACTTCTTGCACAGGCCTTTTATGATTGGGATCGTTGGGGGCGGAATCTCAGGCTTGGTCCTCGCCTACGAGCTTCGCCGTTTAGGTGTCGACGTCACGGTCTGGGAGGCGGCGAGCGTTCCGGGCGGGGTCATGCGATCCCAGCTCCATGGGGACCTCGTGCTGGAGATGGGCCCTCAGAGAGCGCGGCTGAGTGGTCCCTTCCGGCAGCTGGTCGAGAGCGTGGGTCTGACCGAGGAATTGGTCACGGCACCCACGGATCTTCCTCTGTACGTGTATCATCGAGGCCGACTGCGGCGGGCTCCCCTGTCGCTCTCGGAGGCCGTGACCACGGATCTTCTTCCATGGTGGGCCAAGGCGCGCGTGCTGGCCGAACCGTTCACTACCGGTCCCAGAGCAGGCGAACGCGTGGGCCCATTCTTGCGGAGGAAGTTCGGCGGGGCCGCCTATCGGGCCCTGTTGGGACCCCTCTATGGCGGCCTCTACGCCTCCGATCCTGACCGCATGCCGGTGAAGCACGCGCTCCAGAGGACTCTGGTGGAGCTTGGCGTCCGGAAGAGTATCCTATGGCGGATGTTCCGTGGTGCGGGGCGAGCAGCGGAAACCGCGCTCTGCTCCTTCCAAGGAGGGTTGGGAGCGCTTCCACTGGCGATCACCAGAAAGCTGGAGGGGAGTGTCCGGCTGGAGACTCCCGTGGGTATGCTGCGGAGAAAGACGGACGGGTGGGAGGTCACCGTGAACGGCGCCGGAATCGTGCCGGTGGATGCCGTTGTTTTGGCGTGCCCCTCCGATGCGGCCGCAGGCCTCTTGGGGGGCGCGTATCCGGAGGCGGCGGCCCGGCTGTCGGCTCTTCGGTACAACCGTCTCGCCCTCGTATACCTCAAGTCTGAAACGAGACTCCGTGGGCTCGGTTTCCAGGTAGCCTTCGGGGAGTCTCTTGAGACGAGGGGTGTGACCTGGAACCACAGCCTTTTCGAACGTCCCGGCCTGTATACCGCCTACCTGGGTGGAATGAAGAACCCCGAACTGACCGACTGGGATGATGGCCGGATCGCGGAAATCGCTCGCAAAGAGTTCGAAGTCGCCACCGGATACCGGGCGGAGGCGCTTCACGTTTCTAGGACCCGGATTCCCGCATGGGACGAGACATGGGATGCTCTCGAGGGGGTTGAGTGGCCGCCGGACCTACACATTTGCTCGAACTACACGGCTCGGCCGGGGATCTTGGGCAGGATCACCGAGGCTAAGTGTTTGGCGGCGACTCTCGCGACGGAGTACCCGCCTGAGTGATCGATCAGTCGGCGGCGTTGAGGCAGAACGTGTCTGGCGAGGCCCGACAGAGGCAGCGGCGCAGCCCAAGATCGCCCATGATCGGCTCGGGCCGAAGCACCTCCTCCACGAGATCCGCGAGAAGCGCCGCGAAAACGGCATCATCATGGGGAATAGGTATGCGGTGGAACTCGAGGCCCACTTCTTCCGCAATTTCACGGAGTTCACCATCCAACTCCGCCAACGTCTCGGACTGCTCATGCATGAAACTGACCGCATCGACGATGACCCGAGCCGCGTCGACCCCCTGAATTACAGTTCCGACCTCAGGAGCCGTCCATTCGATGTCACGGTTCGTATGGTTCTGGTATCCGATCGCGTAGTCGCTGATGCCGAGTTCCCGAGCCACCATACGACACACCTCCTCGACGTATACCACATACCGTGGACCGCCGTCCAAGTACTTGAGCGGCGTACCGTGAGCCGAAAAGACGAGTGTGGTGTCCGACGCATGGAGGTCGACTCCCTCCCGTTTCACGTAGTCGAGAATGGCGTCTGCGCGGAGTCGTTGATAGGCCGGGTGCCGGTGCCAGCCCGTGATCTCACGGAGGGGCACGTCCCATGACAGTTCGGCCACGGCGGTCCGAACGTCCTCCAAAGCCGCAATCGTGGTGGATCTACCACACAGAGGGTAGAGGGGGAGGGCTACCAACTGCTCGACGCCATCGGCTTGCGCTTCAGCCACGGCCGCAGCGACTGAGGGTTCCGTAAACTGCATGCCCGAGTAGCACCGCAGGTTCAAGCCCCGCCGGCGAAGAACGCCCTCGACCATGCGGGCCTGCTTTCCCGCCTGTCGGTTCAGTGGAGATCCCCCGATCCGCTGGTATTCCTCGATCAGCCCCGGTGCTCGCGCTTCGGCCAGCTTTCGGGCACGATCACTTCCCTTTTCGGACTCTAGGGATGCGTTGCGAGCGAAGATACGCTCCAGGAAGCGGATGACCTCTTCGAGTGTGGGATTTTCGGGTTCGCCGAAATTGAGCATCAAAACACCGATCTTCATCGATCAACGATCTCGTTTTAATGTCGGACAATGCGGAGGGGATAGACCGGTCCCGGGTAACGTCGCACCACCACAGCAGGAGGTGTACGTGCCTACGAAGCTCCCGTCGCTTGGAAGAGGAGTTCCGCTCAGTTACCGGGGCTCCTCGCCAAGGCCCGGTAGTATTCCTCGACCAAGCGCTCGAAGCCTGTTGGGACATCATCAGAGCCGGAGACGAAGACCCGATCTTGCCCCTCTCCTTCCAGCTCTCGTCGCAGGCTGAACTCTAATTGTTTCAATCCTTCGACGATCAGCGACTGGATCCGGTTCAACTCGGCCAGGTCCAGGTAGACATCCTCACGGTCCAACTGCCTCAAAGCATTAACAACGTTGCCGAGTTCCTGTTGGTCCAGGTCCACGTCCTCGAGGAGGCGCTGTAGCTCGAGCGCCTCCTGGATGCGTTGCCGAGCCTCGCTGCGGTACTGTCGGATCTCGCCCGTGGAGAGACGACCGAGTCTCGAGCCGGCGTATGCACCGCCACGCGGACCGAAGCCTCCCTGATTTCCGCCGATCTGGCCGTCCTGACCTCCTTGTTGACCCTGGCCTTGTTGACCTTGTTGGCCTTGTTGGCCTTGCTGGCCCTGTTGACCTTGCTGACCTTGTTGGCCCTGCTGACCTTGTTGGCCCTGCTGACCCTGGTCCCTGCTGACCCTGGTCGCCCTGTTGGTCCTGGCCCTGTTCGCCTTGCTGACCCTGACCCTGTTGTTGGCCCTGGTCGCCCCGCTCACCGAGCCTGCGCGAGAGCGACTCGACACCGCGCGAGAGGGTCCTCGCACGGTCGAGCGCCTCCGCACGGCGGCCATCCTGGTTCTCGCCAATTGCATCACTGGCCCTCTGTAGCTCCTCCTCGAGTTCTTCGACGATTCGAGTGGTTTCGGTCTCGAACTCTTCTGTGTACTCACGATCCTGAGTGCCGATGAGCACCCGGGAATAACGGACACGATCCCAGAGCTTATCGTCCTCGATCGTCCTCGCAGCGTCATCCAACCGCTCAGATGCCTCCCTCTGGTCCGCCCGGGCGTCGCTCCTCAGCCGATCGATCTCCCGCCTTAGGTCAGCGATCTCTTCGATCATCCCCTCCTTGCGTTCGAATAGGCGTCGTCCGGCCTCCGAGCCCGGCTGACCCTGCGCCTCTGCGAGGCGGTCCATGTCCTCCGCGACCTCACGTTGTTCGCGCGCAAGCTCTGCGGCTCTTGCCTGGGCCTCCTCGACATCGGTGCTGAGCCGATCCATACGATCTCGTTCCAAGCGTCGCGTGGTCTCTTCCAACCGGTCGAGGGCTGAATTGGCGTCCGCGGTTGCGGCGCTCCCGGACGCCGCTGCCGAGCGGCGCATGTCCGCAGCCGCTTCCTGAAGTCGCCGAGAGGCGTCCATCAACTGCTGGTCGTTGGTTTCGCGGGCCAGGCGTTCGAGGCGGCGGGCAGCCTCCTCGGTATCGTCGGCGAGTTGACGCTGCCTCTGGTCACTGGCGCTGCCCGATGCGCCTCCTTGTTGGGCGGCCGCCCGGCGCTGCCGCTCTGCCTGCTGCTGCTGCCGCCTAGCAAGTTCCTTCAGAGCCTCCATCTCCTCCTCGAGCTGGGCACCGGCCTCTCGGCGCTCACCGCGCTCGACGGTCTCGTACTGGTTCTGGAGCTTATCGAGTTCGAGCTCGAAGATATCGGCCAGGTCATCCGCTCTCGCGCCGCCGCCGCCGCCACCCCCGCCGCCCTGTTGCCCCTGACTGACCTCTACCTCATAACTCTCCTCGGCCTTCTGGAGATTCTGGAGCGCTCTCAGTTCAGGCGAGATCGCGCCCTGTAGGTCCCCCTCCTCGAGGAGCTCCTCCGCGGCCTCCATCTCGACGACGGCCTGCCGCATCGACTCGGAAATGCTCTGGAACTGGGGATCGTTCCCGAGACCGCGAGCCGTCAGCCGTCCCAAAATCCCCGCCACCTGATCCCTCGCGGCGCCCTGGGCAAGGCTCACGCTGCGTAGGTTTTCCGCGAACTCGCTTTCACTATAACTCTCGCGGTCTCGCACCAGGTTGTAGGTGGCTGCGACCACCTGCTCTTGGAGCTCGGAGAGAGCACCGTCGTCCCCGCCACCTCCGCCGCCACCACCACCACCACCACCTCCTTGCTCGGCCTGGCGGAAATCCACACGGAAGGGACGGATCTTGAGGAAATAGATGTCGCTCTTGGCGTTGCGGCTATCCGGCCCCCGGTTGCTGTCCTCCACCTGGGCGTAGTAGGAAACGAGGTCACCGGACTCGAGTCCGAAATCCTCGAGAAAGAGCGTGTGCGCAGAGATAACCTCTGGTGTCGGGGGCCCGTCGAACAACCGAACTGTGTCCTCGGGGCCACCGTTGACCGAGTAGATGAAAAGCAACTCGGAGACGCCGTAGTCGTCGTCCGCTGTCGCCTCGACATAGAATTCCTCGATCGGACTCGCGTTCTCGTCTCGCCCGGGCCTGGAAAACGACACCGACGGTGGCTGATCCGTCAGGACGTCGATCGTGTATTGAGGAGAAGCGGGAACGAGTCCTCCGCCCGCCCTCTCCAGAGCGACTTCGTAATACCCTTCACGCTCGACGGTCAGGCTCGCTGTCCACGTGCCGTCCCCTTCGTCCGTGAGTGCCACCGCCTTACCGTCGACGAGGAGCTGCCCGCCCGGGGTGAGCATCGTGGGGAAGACTCTCAGCCTCACTACGGTCCCTCGGACCGCGGCAATATCACCTCCGAACTCGATGGTGCGCGAAGGGAGCCCTGTGTATGCGGGGAAGAGATACTCCAACTCGAGATGTTCTACATAGGGGAGATCGGCCACCTCGATTCGGTATGTGTCCGAGCGAGTGCCCTCGGATTCGACGTAGTAATCCGTGTGCTCGTTCAGACCGAGAAGGAGGAGCTCGAAGCCATCGGCTCCATCGGTGAACATGGAGAGTTGGTCGAACGCATCCGAGAACTCCCCACGGAAGAAGATCTGGACCTCTCCGGTCTCAAATCCGTGGAGTTCGGCTGTGACGAGTTGATCGGATCCTCGGGCAATCGTGATGTCACCGGGACTCACGGAAATCGAATACGGGTTCACCGTACCGGCGTCCCGTGTCGGGTTCAGGAGGGCGGCGGCGCCGTTGCGGAGTTGAGTGGGTCCCAAAAGCAGTAGCGCGAGTGAGCCGAGTGCCACCGCTGCCAGCGTTCCCGACGCCCGGTAAAGACCCTTTTGTTCGATTCGGCGCCCGAAATCGATATCTTCTGCGCGCTGGAGCGCACTCTCGACGACCTGTCGTGCGAGGGCCTCCGAGGCTTGGTCCGCACCGGATGCTGTCTCGAGTGCCGCCAGCACCGAGGCCTCCAGGGAAGGCTCGTTCTCCTCCAGATAAAGGGCCGCCTGCTCGTTGGAGACTCTCCGGGTTAGAGGCCAGATGAGGAAACGGGCCGTAAGTCCGGCCACGACGAACCAAAGGATCCCCCGGAACCAAATAACCGATGAGGCGCTGAAACGTGAGACTTCGAGTCCATAGACCGATAGGAGGAACGCGAGTAGACCGGCTCCGAGCACGATGGCCATTCCCCGGATCGCGATGCGTGCACGCCACCGCCTGCGAATCTGGCGGACCATGGCCAGGACCAGGTTGGTGCCATCACGTGTTGCTCGGTACATAACTCCTCCCATCCTCAAATCTCATTGTCGTCGCCCGAGAAATCCAGTTGGAGATCGCGGTCTCCGTCAACAAAAGCACCAGTGCCGCCACCATCAGGAAGCGCCACAGCGACTGGCGGCGCTCCTGGTTCCTCGCCTGCGTATCGGCCGAAAGTATCTCTCCACCGGCACCGATCTCGGCGCCCATCTCACGAGGAGCAACGGCCGCGGCCAACTCGGTTGGATCCATGGCTTCCAACTCAGACTCCGTGACGTCCACGTTCACCGCTACCGCGAAAGGGCGATCCGGATTCGTACCCGGCGGCCGGACTTCGTAAAATCCTTGCTCCTCGAGCGCTAAGAAACGAGGGCCGGCCGTTGCCGGCAAGGTAACACTCCCTCCCTCCGGCGTCAGTGCGACCTGATCCACGTCGGGCGCCAGCTCGTTCTCCTGGTCCGCGACGAACACTATACCGGCGGGATCGGCGATGTCGAGGACCTGACCGGCGGTGAACCAGGGCACACGTTCCCGGTACCCGGCGAGGTGACGCATCGTCTGGTGGATGAACGGAAGAAATACCGGCTGTACCGCCAGATCGTTCCAAAAAGTGTCCATTGTGCTGGTCCAGACGAGCACAACTCCCTCACCCAAGCGCCGCTCGGCAAGTGCGACCGACCCGTCGTCGAATTGTGCGAGCACTCGTCCCTCCGGGCCTACCTCCATATCCCGCGACCGGAAGAACCGCGCCTGGGCGAAGTCGCCGCTCCCGGGTTCAACGAACAACTCGAACACTGGATGGGGATAATCGAGGCGGCCCAGTCGAGCCGCCCCCCTCGTGTGGTCCCTCGCTGGGCCGAATCGTCCCGGAAGTATTTCTTCGAGCCCAGTCTGCCATGCGCTCCGTTCTCCGAGGACAAGCAACAGTCCACCGCCCCCCTCCACGAAGCCGCGCAGGCGATCTGCAGTAGCGCCCTGTGGGAATCGAACGTCATTGAGAACGACCACATCCGTCGCAGCCAAGTCGGCCGCCGAGAGGGAGGCCGAACGCCTCACCTCGACCTGGAAGGACGCCTCCTCGCTGATCTCGAGCGCCCGCTGTATGAAAAAGCTGGCATCTGGTCGCGGACTGGCGCCCTCCAACACGAGCGAACGCATCGCCCTTCCCGGCGAAAGCACGAAGTGGAGTTGATCGTCTTGGGAAAGTGCATCGGTGTCGAGCCGGATCGAACCACGGGTGTACACGTCGGAAAGCGTGAAGGGCTCGAACGTGACCGTCGCCGCGCCGGTTGGATCGAGGTGCACGGTCTGGGTTTGAATCTCCTGCCCATCCAATTCGAACACGATGGTTCGGTCTGCCGGTGCTTCCCCCTGACGGCGGACCACGCGGGCCGCTGCCGTCATGCGCTCCTGGCCGGAGAAGAAATCTCGACTGAGGGTCACCGACGCCACGGTGGCATTCGGAGTCGCTTCATCGGAAATCATCACGGGGGTCACCACCGTTCCAGGCGGAAACGCCACCCCCTCGTCGCCCTTCCACCCTGTGCGTTGGAAGTCGCTGATGATGACGGCCTCCCGGTTCGGGAACTCGGACTCCTCCAAGATCGTCTGGGCCAACTTCAGGGCCGGGCCGTACAGAGTCCCGTCTGCGCTCAGACTAGCTGCGTCCAGTGCTGTAAGCAGGCGATCCCGATCCGAGGTCGCTCGAAGGAGCGCCTCTGCGCCCCTCGACATGAAGACGAGGCTGGCTCGATCGGAAGCGTCCAAGCCCTCGAAGACTCCTCGAGCCTGAGTCTTGGCCCGCTCCCAGCGGTCGCCATATCCCATCGAGTAGGATCGGTCCAATACGACGACGACTTCGCGGGGTCCAAGGGTGGAGCCGATCCCTACTACATCGTTCTCGAAGAATGGGCGGCTGAATGCGGCCACGAGTAGCGCCAATGCCAGAGCCCGGATCGACAAGAGTGCCCAGTGGTGGATCTTTTTGCGCTGGCTCGACCGAAAGGGGATCTTCCTGAGGAACATCAAAGATGGGAAGTCCACCACTTTACGGCGCTGTCTCTCAGTCAGGTGGACGAGGATCGGCACCACCAGACCCGCGAGGCCGAGCAGGAAGAGGGGTGCAAGAAGACCCATCAGCGCACCCTGGCCAACTTCTCGCGGCTCGAAAGGTACTGGAACAGGGCATAATCCAGCGGCTTCGACGTGTCGAGCACGGTGTAGTCGATCCTACTCCCCTGGAAGAGGCGCGCCAACTCCCGCGTGTGTTCGCCGATGCGAGCACGATATTCGGCCACGAGTTCATCGGGCACGATCGGGATCATCTCCGCGCTCTCCATATCCCGAAAACTCGCCGCACTCTCGAACGGGAACTCGAGTTCGGCGGGATCGAGCAGATGAAACACGATCACGTCGTGGCCTCGAGCCCTGAGATGCCGAATGGAGTCGAGCACCTGCTCCGGCTCTTCGTAAAAATCCGAAATAACGAGGAGGATCCCACGGTGGTGGAGGTTGTCGCCCAGTCGCATGAGTGGGTCACGCAGCATGCCGGGCCGCCCCGGCTTCGCCCGCACCAGCGTGTGTAGGATGAGCTGCAGGTGGCGGGTGGAGGGAGGCACGTAATCCACGATCTCGTGGTCGAAGGTCGCGAGGCCCACCCGGTCTCTCTGCTTTTGCGAGAAGAAGCAGAGCGCCGCCGCCAGGTAACGGGCGTAGTCCAGTTTGGTGACCGAGTGTGTACCGAAGCTCATGGATTTGGAGATGTCGAGCGCGACCATAAAGTCAGCGGCGGTCTCTGCCTCGAACAGCTTTACGTAAAAACGGTCCGTGCGAGCGAAGAGCCTCCAGTCGATGCGCCGGATGTCGTCGCCTCGCATGTACTCCCGGTGCTCCGCGAAGTCGAGTGACATCCCCAGGTGCGGTGACCTGTGAATACCCTGGAGGAAGCCGTCGACGACGGTGCGGGCCAACAGCTCCAGATTCCCGATCCGGCTCAATACGGCCGGATCGAGAAACTGTGTATCGGCACCGTGAATGCTCGACCGCTCTCTGACCGCCATCTGGGGGCGCTCCTACAGGCCCGAGGAGGGGACAGGCACGGCCTTGAGTAGCTGGTCGACCAGTTCGCCTGTGGTCACGCCCTCGGACTCGGCATGGAAGTTGGTAAGAATCCTATGCCTCAGAACGGGGTGGGCGAGCGCTCGGATGTCTTCGAAGCTCACATTGTAACGCCCCTTCGTGATCGCCCGGGCCTTCCCCCCCAGAATGAGATATTGGGCAGCCCGGACGCTGGCTCCGAAGGCGACCCACTTGTTGATGAAGTCCGGACTATCTCCGTTGGGGCTCGGGCGGGTGGTCCGAACAAGGTTGACAGCATAACGCATCGCCGCGTCCGGGACGGGCACCTTCCGTACGAGCCTCTGAAACGCGACGAGATCCGGGCCGGTGACCGTGTGCTTGAAGTCGGGGTCCAGGATTCCGGTCGTCGTGCGCACCACCTCCATCTCATCATCTTCTTCGAGATGGTCCATGATGATCTTGAACATGAAGCGGTCGAGCTGCGCTTCTGGCAGAGGGTATGTGCCCTCGAGTTCGATGGGATTCTGGGTGGCGAACACGTAGAAGGGCTCTTCGAGTACGTACGTGGTTCCCTGAACCGTGACGCGGTGCTCCTGCATCGCCTCCAGGAGCGCAGACTGTGTCTTGGGGGGTGTGCGATTGATCTCATCCGCCAGCACGATGTTCGCGAAAATCGGTCCCGGAGCGAACACCATGCTACGTCGACCCGTGTCCGGGTCTTCCTGGATGATATCAGTGCCTGTGATGTCCGACGGCATTACGTCCGGAGTGAACTGGATTCGCGAGAACTTGAGATCCAGGACCTCAGCGACGGTGTGGATCAACAACGTCTTTGCCAGCCCGGGAACACCGAGAAGCAGGCTATTACCACCCACAAAGAGAGAAAGAAGCATCTGCTCGATGACCTCTTCCTGCCCGATTATGAGCTTCCGTACCTCGGTTATGATCTGCTCGCGCCCCGCCTTCATTCGATCGGCGAGGTCGATGTCGTCGGGACTCTCGAGGGCAGTCGCGTCGAGGGCGTCGAGTGCCTCGGCCTCAGCTTCGGCTTCAGCTCCGGCTTCTGTTGCGACTTCCTGCTCTTCCTTGAATGCCATTTCGTGCTCCCTCGAGGCCGCCGTGCGGCCATTGGCTATTGTTGGGGTTCCATTGCTGCCCCGGTCGATTACCGTGCCACCGGGGCCGACTACCGTGGCACTCAGTGTGTCATCGCGTAGATGACATAGTTGACACCTAATTTATATGCTTCGTTGGACAAATCGATCGGTAACCACCCTGTGTCTGAGAACTCCCAATATTCTCCGATGTCATTGTTATAGTTGGCGATCACCATCAGGCGCCGCTCCGGATCGTTTCCTTGGTGGAGTCCCAAATATACAGGCACAACCCGGTAGGTAGGAGACGCCAGGCTCTTCAGCGACTCGATCCGGAAAAAAGAGTCGAAGATCGTGTGGGTTTCGTCAAGTTCGACGAATTCGGCGCCCGGGATCACTCGTTTCATCTGGGCGTCGAAGTTGAACCAATCGTTATCACGAAAGTCGTCTGCGATCAGAAAGCCGCCTTTGAGCAAGTAATTTCTGAGCCCTTCGACTTCGGATTCCGTTGGATTCCAATACCCCGGTTCGGAGATGTATGCAAGGGGGAAGCGGGTCAGCTCCCGGTCGTCCGTCATAAAAATATTTCCACCGTCCATATAGGGCTGGAGGAAGGTCGTCTCCCGAAGGATGTTCATGAAGTTCCGTTCAGCACGGGGGTAGTCATGAGCCCACGGCGGCAGTCCTCTCCCCCCTCCCCTAAAACTTCCGGCGGTGAGACCTATGCCGAAGCGGATACGTGCGAACGTGAAGCGGCCATCGTAGGGCACGTTGCCCTCTTGTGTATTGTTGCCACTGCGCATGAAAAAACGTGGATCGACGGGAGCTGGTCGCTCTGCGACTGCTCCGATCTTGGGTAGATCTCCGCGGTGGAGCCCGGAATTTATGACTGCGGCGGATCCGGTCAGCAACGAAGCCACGACGAAACCCAGCAGGGACAGAGGGAGTGGTCCGCTCACCTCGAGGGTGCGCCGGCAGGGGATACCGGTCCATCCGGCCGGTTCGGGGTGGCACCGCTTCTGAGGTCGAGAAGTAGCTCCAGGCCCGCCTCGAAGTTCGGTGCGATCTCGAGGGCCCTGAGAATTGCCCGACGAGCTTGAGCCGGATCACCCGCAGCCACGTAGGCGAGAGCAAGGTCGAAATACGCTCCCGCCAGATCCGCCGGCGCCAGCGCGACAATGGCTCTCCGCTCCCGCACGGCACCGGTTGCATCACCACCTGCCTCGTGGGCCTGCGCCAGGCGGTCGTGAAGCTCGACTTCGTAGGGGTAGATGAGAACGGCCGCGTCCATCGCCTCGGCGGCGCCCTCGGCGTCGCCCAACTCGGTCCGAAGCTCGGCGAGTTGGAGGAACGCTACGTAATGGCTCTCGTTCAACGCCGCCAAACGCGCGAGCGCGTCCGCCGCCTGCTCCGTTTCCTCTCGTTGCTGATGAAGCTGGGCGAGAAACCAATACGGGCTGTCCATTCCTCCATACTCAGGGAAGAGACCGAGCGCCGCGCGGAGATGCTCCTCGGCCTCTTCCAAGCGCTCCTCTTGGAACAGCATGATCCCGAGGGCCAGCCGCGCTGGAAAGTTGCCCGGGTTCTCCCGCACCACCCTCGTCCAATCTTCGATCGTCTGTGGGCTCGAAGGGATGCCTGGGCTATTGACGGGCGGCTCGAGGGCCTTCAAGGGACCGGCGAAGCGCTGCTGGAAATATGCGTCGAAGTCGCGGTCGAGCTCGTCCATGCTGATGCCCAGAAGGTTTTCCATCAACTCGGGCGTCGCCCGCCCGTCCCGGTACCCGCGGAGCATGTCCCGAATGGCTTGAAGTCCCCATCTCGTTTCGATGAAGTCGAACACGAGCGACGCTTGCAGATAGGAATCAACGACCTGCTCGGGGTAGGACGGCTGCACGAAACCGGAATTCAACTCGCTTACTGGCAGCAACATTCCCTCGCGGTATCGGTTGAGAAATCCGGGCGCGGGCTGGTGGCCCCAACCCTCACGGGCCCGGCGCTGTTCGTGGACGGCCAAGCCCTCGGAAAACCAGCGCGGGACCTCATGCTCGGTGAGCCCGAGGTGGAACACGTGCGCGAGTTCGTGCCAGAGAACGGACGCCCAGTTGAAATCTCCGACGGGCCGGGCGGCGGGCGAGTCCATGGCGAGAAGGCTTCCGAAGGTGACGCCGAGAGCACCCATACCGGCTAATCCAATGGTACGGACAGAGAAGTCGCCGTGATTGGGATAGACCTCGATTCGGATGGGCAGCGGCGGCTCATACCCGCCATAACGTTCTACCAGGGCTTCGAACGCCTCCTCCGCGATCTGTTCAATGTACGGTTGGAGTAAAGCCGACTCACGTCCGTGCAGAACGAAGAGAAAGCGGGGGTCTTCGTCATCGACGTCGTAGTACTCAAAGGTGTCCAGTAGCTCCAGGGTGTTGTAGAACCATACGCTGTGAGGATCCCCCTCGAAGGCCGTCTCTAGGTTGGCCCGGGCCTCCTCGATCAGGCCGAGCCTCAGCTGGTTCATGCCGAGGATCCCGTAGGCTCTCCAGGAGAGGGAGTCGATTCTGATGGCCTCCTCCGCCACGCGGGTTGCCTCGAGGTACTTTCGGCTCTCGACGCTCAAATCCGCAATGTCGTTGTACAATTCGGCGTAGGTTGGGCTGAGCGCGGTAACCTGGTCACGGATCCTGCCGTACTCCCCGGTCTCACCCCGCAGATAATGACTAGCTGCGAGGACGCTCAATGCCTCCAAGGAGGTAGGGTTCACCTCGAGCGCCCTCCGAAGTTCGGATCGGGCCTCTTCGTGGTTCTCCGCCTTGAGGAGAAGTCTGGCCTTGAAGATCCTCGCTTCGACCAGATTTTCGTTTTGCTCTAGGGCCTTGTCTACCTGATCCATCAATCCGACCGTGCCGTTGAATTCCATTGCACGGGCTAAACCCAAGAGTGCGCGCGGGTGGCTCGGATTTCTCTGGAGCACTTCCTTCAACTCGGCGTCGGCTTCCGGTCCATTGTACTTATCGAGAAACAACTCCCCGATCAGAATGCGTGGCTCCAGGCTACCCGGATCGGCAGCCACGGCCTCATCGTAAGCTCTGAGGGCGTCCTGGAAGAGTTCGTGCTCCCGAATGCCCAGGTACCGAACCGCTGTTGCCACGGCGGTGAGGTCGGTCGAGGAGAGGGGCGTCGACCCATTGTAGAGGTCGATGAAGGAGTCGAAAGCTGAGAACGCAGCGTCCCGATCTCCATACGTCCATTCGATGATGGCGAGGTTCAGGCGGGCGGAGTGCCGGTCGACCGCGCCACCCCGAACCGCTCGATTGAACTGGTCACGGGCTCGGTCGATCTGTCCCAACTCGTAATAAATTTCGCCCGCCGTGTTGGCGAGTTCGGTCGCGATAACCAGCGGGGCCTGAGTCAAGGCTTCGAGCGCATCCTCGTATCGGCCGACCTCGGCCAGGGCGGAGAGATACGCCACATATGCTGTTCGGCGATCGTCCGGGCTCAGATCCGGCCCTGGGTCCGATCGGGAGATCTCCCCGAGGGCCTCGATGGCCGTCTCATAAGCCCCCGCGCGAAGTTCTGAGATGGCTTCGTCTACCGTCTGCGCTCCACCGGTGGACGGAGCGAGAGCGGCGAACGCGAACAGGAGAACCCCGCGCTTCATTCGTTTCCACCCCTGCGAGCCTCAATCTCCCTATTGGTGAGAGCCAGTTCGACGAGCAACTCCTCGAGTTCGTTCTCGTAGCGGTCCTGGTCGATCTGCTCCCTCAGGGCGAGGAGCCCCTCGATGCGCTGCTCCACGTCCGCCTTCTGTTCCAAGAGTGCTCTAAGCTCAAGATCGTCGGTGGCGCGCGCTGCGGCCAGCGTGGGGTCGGCGGCCAAGAACATCGTTCGCGCGAGCGCACCATCCGCGGCGTCGACCAACTCGGTGCTACCCTCTCCATCACCGTTGTCGTCGAGCACAGGGTGTTCGGTGGCGATCCGGTTCGACGTTTCGTACTCCCGTGTGACCTCGGTGCGCGCGAACTCGAATGCCTCCCAAACCGACACGCGCCCATCCTTATTGAGATCGGCGGTTTCTCCAGTGAACGCGTCGACGAAGTAGCCCCCGAAGATCGTTTCGTTTCTCTCCCTCCCGGTCCTTGTGGCGGTGACGATGGTGCGTCCGTCTCCCGAAAGTGCCGTCACGAATTCTCCACTCGCACTGGCGAGGTTCACGAATGCCACTCGCCGATCTGAGAGCTGATCGAGGCGCAGTCCGAAATCCTCTGCGGTGAGGTCGCGCCCTGGAAGGTTGAAACGAGATTCGCCGGCGGTGTAGCTGCCGTGCCCGATCAGCACGACGAAGATGTGATCGCCGGGCTGGGAGTTGGAGACGAGCTTCGTGAAAGCTCCGTCTACGTTCTCTTGGGTCGAGCGGTCCTGGATGCGCGGATCGGCGGCCGGGTCCTCGCCCAGGTAGATGATACGGTCGGCAGGTAAGCCGAACTTCTCACTCGCCACGGCGACGAGAGCGCTGCCCCACTCCATGAATCGTTCACTGTACGCCGGGTCGCCGCCCAGGCCCGTGATGACGAGAATGTGGGTGTCCTGACCCGATACCGGTGGGGCCACAGCCGTCACGAGGAGCATGGTGATGGCAAGAGCGCCCCGGGAGATCAAATGAGACCCCTCTTCCTCCGGTAGCCCCACTCGCCACCCATCAAGCCCAAGACGAGAAGCAGCAGGATCGGCATGTCCCAGAGATCCCGTTCCTCGGTGAGTGTGACCCCGGCTCCGGTAAGACCGATGTCCTCCGGAAGGTTTGCCACGCTCTCCGGCGTGTAAAACAGTCCACCGGTCTGGTCGGCGATGCGGCGCAAGGTAGTGCCCCGCATACTCGCGTCGAAGTACTCTTCAACGGAGGGCGCCACGTCAACGTAGGTGACGGCAGTCCCCACGGTGTCGGCGCCGCGCATAGCGCGTACGAAGACCTCGTACAGCCCCGGTGCAGCGGTCGGAAAACCACCGTCGTAGTACCCGTCTTGTTCTACATCCCAGTCTAGGGGGACCGTGATGGAGTCACCGGACGGATTGTGTACGACGGCGACGACGTTAGCGTTGTTTACCTCCGCATACGCTGAGTCTCTGACCTCGATCATGAGATTCACGGGCTGCCCAGGCTCCACTGCCTCACGCTCGCTCTGGGCCGCGACCTGGTCGGGCACATCGTCTGAGAGCCAGCGGAGAAGTTGCCGCCAGAACGTCTCGTGGGTCTGGTCTTCGAACGGGATGTCAGCGTGCATCTGCCAGATCCACGAGTCCTGGATCGGCAGTACGATCACCTTGCCGCGGCCATAACGGTGGAAGGCCAGGACGACCTGGCGCTCGCGGTCCCTGTCCGGACCACCGCTCAGAAGGCGGGTGGCACCAGGCTTGAGACGTGTGATGGGATTCAGGGTGGTGACGGCCGGGAGGGCTTCCCACCGTTCAACGACGGCCTCGCTGTCGTCCGCTCCGAGTTGTGTAGCGGGGTGAGTGAGACCCGCCCGGGTAGGCGTGATGAAGAGTTCGTCGAAGTAGGGCCCGGCCCCAGTGCTCAGTTCGTCGTCCAGAAAGACGGGTAGGACCTCCGCCAAGCGCGTGCCCTGGTAGCCTCCCTCCGCGAACGCGTTCCGGCCGCCGAGGAACAAGAGACCACCGCCACGCCGGGACACGAAGTCCGAGATCATATCGAGCTGATCGTGCGTAAAGAAGCTCGCCTCCACACTTCCGAGGATCAGCGCCCGGTAGCGGAACAACTCTTCCCTGGTCTTCGGGAAACCGGCCGCGAGTTCCTCGGCGTCGTCCACGTCGAGACGAAGGAATTTGCTTTCGGCCGTGCGTTGAAGAACTACCACTTGGAGGTTCTCGTCCTCGGAAACCGCACGGCGCAGGAACTTCACCTCCCAGCGAGGCTCCCCCTCGAAGTAAAGGATCTTTTCGGCGTCGTTCACGACGTTCACAAGGACGTCCCGAACGTTGTTCTCTGTTACCCTCTCCCCGTTCTGGGCGGGGACTCGGAATCGAAGCAGACGGGGTCCCGCGTCTTGGGCCTCGATCCGGAGCCTGGTCACCACGGGTTCGCCATCGCGCGCGAAGGTCACGTCCTCAGAGGCCAGAAGCTGACCCGTGTCCTCCACCATGAGTTGGACCGTCTGCCCTGAGTACCCCCGGTGGGAGACGATGACGTCGACCACCAACGACGTTCCCACGAGGACCGTCCTCGGCATCTCCACGCGGCTGATTTGCACGTCCGGGGAAAATTCCTCCTCACCGAGGCTCACCGTATAGACCGGAACATTGGCGGCCTGAAGCGGCAGGAGCGACTCGGCCAGGGCTTCGCCGGTGTTATCGGCACCGTCCGAAATGACCACCAAGCCCGAGATCGGAACGCCGGCCAGTTCCTCTTGAGCTCGCACCATAGCGTTGCCGAGGTCCGTCGCCGTGCCCGAGTAGGATAGATCGGCCATGTCGTTGAGGCGGCTCGCGTCCCGGCTGAAACGGAAGTAGCGGAGCGCGAACTTCTCGGACAGAGCCGTCAGAAGCTCGCTACCCTCGCTGCCGAAGGTCGACTGGACGAAGTCACTCCTGGTCACGCCGTCTTGGTCAGTGATGCGCATGCTCTGGGAATCGTCGATCAGAATGCCGACGAAATTCCGCTGCGGGACGACCGAAGTGAGTATCAGCGTGGGCCGGAAGAGAATGAAGACGAGGATCGCCACCAACCCGAGCCTCAGCCCTGCCATCACGGCCCTGTCCCTTCGGCGGCTGTCTCCCCTGGCCGCTCCATACGTCAAAAGGGCAGGCACCGCGACGACCGCCACCCCGCCCAGAACGAGCAAGACCGGCCAAGGCGAGGAGAACGTGAACTCCCCCTCCTGGAAAAGGAGTAGCCTGTACTTGAAGAGGAACTCGAACGTCGTCTCCATCAGCGCTCTCTCGGGCCCATCAATGACTCATCGCGTAGACGATGAAATTGACGCCCATCTCATAGGCGTACTTGGAGTATTCGAACGGGTAACAGGCCTGGTCCGCCCACTCCCAGGCGTCGCCCAGGTCGGTGTTGAAGTTGATGATGACCATGAGGCGACCGTTACTGTCGTGGATCCCCTTGACCATGGGAATGAACGAGTTGTCGCCCTCGTCGGTCCGGCCGCCTCTGCATCCACTGTTAACGTTCGGCACCTGGATAATTTCGTCGATCTCGTAGAACGCCGTGAGAATCTTATGGTCGAGCGGCAGGTCTACGATCTCATACTCGGGCAGAACCTGTCGGATCTCGTACTCGAACCGAGCCCATTCCCAGTCGCCCCAGAAGTCGTCGATGACCAAGAACCCGCCTGCGAGCAGGTAGTCGCGAAGGCCCTGGATTTCCTCTGGACGGAGCGACATCCCGCCCACCTCGAGTGCATACAAGAAAGGGAATCGGCGTACGTCGGGGTCATCGAGCCGGACCACAAATTCTTGTTCGAAGGCGTCGAGGTTGGGGACGAGCCGATCGATGAACGAGAGGAAGATCTGGTCCGCCCTCGGGAAATCCGTGCTCCAGCTTCCCCTTCCGCCATAGAACCCCGAGCGCCGCCCGTTATAGAAGACACGGGAGAAGTAGAACTCACGCGGCACCCCGACGGTTTGAATTTGAGTGGCGTCGGCTCGGCTCTTCACCCGGGCCCCTATTTCGATGGGGGGCCGAGGGTCGTCGACGGGGAAAGGAGTCTTTGGCTGCACGTGGTCGATCGCCCATGTTGGAGCTTCGAACACGGCCGTCGAGCTCAAGAAGCGGGCCTGGGTCTTGGGGAACTGGGCGAAACTCTCGATGTTCGTGGCGTCGGACGGGGCTGTGGTGTCCGTCACCCCCGATGGGAAACCGAGTAGGATGATCAGTACGACAGCACCCACCATTGGCAACAAGGCCCGCACGATACGCTCCAGTCTCTCGTCCATCATACTTACTTCCAGCGTACCGGGCCGAACGGGTAGCCGCTATGCTCTGACCAAGCCGGCGTATCGGTACGTCCAGTGACGGGAAAGGTTCCTCACACTCGGGGCCGACTCCCGGCCGCCGTCCCGGCGAAGCAAAAGACGTAATAGCTTCGTAGAGTATACCGCAATGACGGAGCAAAATGCACTCATGCAACGAGGTATGGATATGGATCCCCAGACGGGCGTCTCGATCCGGGTAGTTGCCGCACGACCGCCCTGTGCCCACCACCATTTATGGCATAAGCTTACACGTTGATGGGTTGCGGTGGCACGACCCCATCTCCGTTGTTGGAGCTCCTAGCCGTGGCCGCGGCTATGGCGTCGTCGCTCCGCCTAAGATCTGGGGCCGTGGCATCCGCAACGCGGCCCACTGTACTCCTTCAACAGCCTTCGAGGTTACGCCATGAACGATGTGGTACAGGATGCCTTCAACGAACAGATCAAGAACGAGTTGTTTTCCGGCTATCTATATCTTGCCATGTCGGCTCACTTCGATCACGAAAACTTGCCGGGCTTCGCGCACTGGATGCGGCTTCAAGCCCAGGAGGAGCTTGCGCACGCGGTGCGCTTGTTCGGCTACGTGCTCCGAAGGGGAGGCCGGGTCGAACTCCATGGCATCGACGCCCCGGGGACCGATTTCGGATCGCCACTCACCCTCTTCGAGAGTGTGCTCGAACATGAGCGGGCGGTGACCGGCATGATCCACAGGCTGTTCGAGCTTTCCGGAAAGGAGGGCGATTGGGCGGCCCAACAGGAACTCCAGTGGTTCATTGCCGAACAGGTCGAAGAGGAGGACGCTGCTGCGACTGCTCGGGACCAGGTACGGATGGCCAGTGACGACAAGGCCGCTCTGCTCATGTTGGATCAGCGGTTTGGGAGCCGTACCGTAGTCCTAGACAAGCCTGATCCAGCGGTACCGCTCTGATTCACCGTACCCTAGGAGGGTATCGTAACCCCTTAGTATTATTCGGTGCTTGTGATGCGCACGCCCTCCATGACCACCGGCTCGAGCGGGCGGTCCCCGGAACCCGTGGCCGTAGCGCCGATCGTGCGGACTGTGTCCATGCCCTCGATTACCTTGCCGAACACCGCGTGCTTGCCGTCAAGCCACGCCGTGGGGGCGAGCGTTACGAAGAACTGGGATCCGCCGCTGTTCGGCCCGGAGTTCGCCATCGAAAGAACACCCTCCGAGTCGTGCGTCAGCTCGGCGTGGAACTCATCCGGAATCGTGTAGCCCGGCCCACCTCGTCCGTCTCCGTTAGGGCAGCCCCCCTGGAGCATGAAACCTTCGATCACACGGTGGAAGACGATTCCGTCGTAATAACCCTTCTCGACCAGGTCGATGAAATTCTTCGTGGTATCGGGGGCACGGCCCTCGAAGAGCTCGACCTGGAAATCGCCAAGCGTGGTCGTGAAGTGTGCGAGTCGGTTTGCCATGGTGATCCTGTGGGTTGAGGTGTCGGCCCGAGGTCGAACGCTCTTCGGCCGTGAATCAGATAATCCCGAAAAAGCCCGATCGAGTCCAGAGCAGAAGGCTTTTGATAGCCCTTCTAGTGCGACCCAGGGAGTGTCCCATCCGTCAGCCGGGAGGCGTTTTAGGCCGATCCATCACGAGGCCCGCCCCACAAGTGGCGCAGATCAGCCAGATTCGATCTCTCACGTAAGGGACGTCGTTCCGCGGAGGGACGTCGGTACGATCGAAGCGGCCCCCACATCGAGGGCAAACCGCGTCGGACCCGCCGATGAGAGCGGCGCGGATGCCTTCGACTTCATCGGGTTCGAGCTGTTCGGTCATGTGAACGAAATTTCTGGAGTTCGTTTGGGGTTAGCCATCTGTTTCTAGCTAGCCACGGGGCGTTAGCCGTTTGAAGGCGAGCGATCATGTTACCGGCAGCTCCCGCGCGAAGCCAGGCTCCGCTGCGGCGGGCCCGATCCTGTCCGCCACTGCAGCTCGCCCTCAACACTATTGCTGAGAGGCGGGTCTTCCCAAACAGGTAAGGATGGTGAGGAAGGGTCGAAAACGCATCGTTGCTCCATGGTTGGCGGCATGCTATGGTCCCACGTTGTTCCAACGCATCAGACGCGAGAGGCGAGTGGCGAAAGAAGCGATCGAAATTGAGGGATTGGTCAGCGAGGTCCTTCCCAACGCCCGATTCCGCGTGGAATTAGAGAACGGCCATGAGGTCCTGGCGTATCTCTCCGGTAAGATGCGACAACACTACATTCGGGTGCTCGAGGGAGATCGCGTAAAGGTGGAGTTGTCGCCCTACGATCTCACTAAAGGCCGCGTAACCTACCGCTACAAGTAGGCCCCCGGAGAAATCAGGCGACGGCCAGAACCTCGGGATAACGTTCTTGGATCCACTCGAGCCGCTGGGAATCGCTTTCGATCACCACGAACACCTGCCCCCGGGCGATCAGCTCCTCCATCACCTGCCGACCCGTTCGCTCAGCCCCCGCACAGGATGACATGGCCGTCCAGACGTTCCAACATGCGTGCCCTCCAGCGTTTTTTTCTAACCTGGCTCGGGTCGAATTCCACGATGAATGAGGTGATCAGCGCGAACCAAACGCCGACTCCCGTGATGCCGCCCGCCAGCAGAACCATCGTAAAGTCACGGCCAGGCCCGACAGTGCGCGGACTTCCTGGAAACCCACCGCGGTCACGGTGATGACCGTCATGTAAGGGCTTCCCGCCACGGCCACCCCTCGATGGCCACATAGCCGATCGTCCCAACGACTGTCAGCACCACGAGATAGGAGATCGCACCCAAGAATCGGGGGATGAAAACGCGCATTCGCTCGATGCCTTCTCCGTGTGAAGCTGACCTGATCGCAGGGAACCGGTCCTACGGGAAGCTAGGCAGGACGCGGGTTTTCAGCGAATTCGTGACTTGACGCTCTGTTCAGGGGGCCTTACCGTAGTCCTAACTGATGCCTGCCGGGGCCGCTGCGGTCTCAAATGTGGGTCCGAATACAGTGCGTGACAGGCTGGACACGCACGAGCCCGGACCGCAGCTGGAGGAAGGCTGGCATAGGCCGCGAAGTCAAGAGGCATCACCCCTTTTGAGGAGTAGCAGAATGAACAAATCCGATCTAGTAGACGCTCTTGCCGACAGCGCCGGAATGACCAAAGCCGATGCGTCTCGGGCTCTGGACTCACTGTTCGGTTCGGGAGGCGTCATCGCTCGCGCTTTGAGGTCTGAACAGCGTGTACAGATCACTGGCTTTGGCACCTTCGAAGCGAAGCATCGTAAGGCCCGCATGGGTCGGAATCCTCGTACCGGCGCCACGATTCACATTCCGGCCTCGAAGACTCCCGGTTTCCGGGCCGGCAAGGGCTTCAAAGACGCCATCCAGTAGGAACCCTGTGTGGGTAGCCCCCATCTGGGAAATCGAAGGATCGGATAGAGGCCACGTCCTTGGGCGTGGCCTCTTCTTATTTGTTCCCTTCACGGCTGCGCTGGCTGCTCCCTGCGCGGCTGCCACGCGGCCTGTTCTCTCCTGACTTGGTTCCGCTACCGCGGTCGTAGTCCACTCTCGCACTCCGGCCACGGATGCTCGAGCCGTTCACGGCTTTGATGACCTTTTCCGCTTCGGACGGCCGGACTTCGACCAGGGAGTAAGTATCGCGTATTTCGATCTTTCCGAACGACGATCCGTCCACGCCCGACTCTCCGGCGAGCGCGCCCAGCAGGTCGCGGGGTTCTACACCCTCCATCTCGCCGATACTCACGAAGAGGCGAGTCCATCCGTCGGTTCCGGTCGCCTTTTCGGCACGGGCTGTCGTGCTCGAGGGTGCGGCCGGAACGTCGGGTTGAGGAACGAGCAGGGCGAGCGCGGCGGCCGCGAGTTCCTGAGGGCTGAACCGCTCCAGCAAAGGCTCCAGGACCAGGTAAAGAGGGGCGAGATCACCACGGGATGCGGCTTCTTCGAGGCGATCGCGAATTGCGCCGATGCGGTCCTCGACCACCGACTCGGGTGGAGGTAGGGGCCGTACACGGTAACCGGTACGACGGGCCGTATCTCTGAAATGGGGAACCTCGCGGGGAAGGAGCAGCACCGTAGCCTGTCCTCCGGCGCCATGGCGCCGGTCCATCGAGTCCGCGTCCGCTGGGCAGTCCAAGCTCACGGTCGCGACCGTGGCGGGAGAGATGCTCTTGTTGAGAGTCTCACGGGCCGGAAGGGCGTCCACGGCTAACCAGACCGGAGCCGTTTCATCGCCCGGCGCGCCCGCGATGAAGCCATGAAGGGTCAGGAAGTCTCCCACGTCGGCGGCCCGGTCGGCGGAGCGGCAGAACAAAAGCACATGGCGCGCGCCGTCGTCGAGGAGCTCCGAGACGAGCGGCGCCAAAACATCCACTTTGTCCTCCCCCGTAATGCGATAACGTATTTCCCCACGATCCGGTGGCTTCGCGGCGGCGTCCTCGATGGCCGGGCCGGGTGGAACGCGGACCGCCTTCGTCACGTGTGTGGCCACGAGGGTGCGGATGGATTCGGTGACCGGCTGGCTCAGGACGACCCGCTGGGCTCCAGCCTGTACATATTGGAACAAGGCGCCCAGGGTTTGGACGCCTGAAATCGTTTCGATCGCGCTGGCGCCGTCCACAACCAGGAAGTGGACCCCCTCCAGCGTGAGACTCGATCCATCGACCGCCGATTTCACGTCGCTCGGGGTCGCGAAGAGGACATCACATTGCTCGGGCAACAGCCACGCTCCACCGAAAGCTCCGACAGAATGCCCCGTGGCGGCCGCGATGTGTGCCAATGACTCGGCGAGGCCGGTGGCCGCCGCCGCCGTCGGCACGAGAACGAGTGCCTCGGGCCGGCCGGCTTGAGGCTCAATTTTTTCCAGTATTGCCGTCCCGTATGTTAACAGCGTCCCGGCTCCGGGGCCGACGGCCCCGAGGAGATTGTTGCCTCGCCTGAGGAGGGGAATCGCCTTACGCTGAAACTCGGTGGGCTCCTCGAAGCCCTCGGCGGAGAGTGCCTCGGTCATTTCCGAGGGTAACTCCAGATCGTCGAAGGACTGCATCACGAAGGCTCGCCAGAACCGCGTCCGCCGGCATCTCCCGGCTCGTAGGGGAGCTCCGTGAGAAATTTCTGAATTTCGTAATCGAGACGTGAAGTCCGGAGCCGGTCACTGGAGACCAGCACGTTCGTGTACGGGCCGTGCCGGTGCGCGGTGAGGGTCACCGTGCCTTCGTCGCCCGAGAAGGTCGCTGTGTGGGACGAACTTTTTGTTCTGGTCAGGCCAATCCACTCGGGAAGCAACTCTTCCGCCTTTGCCAGAATATCGGACGGAGAGAGGACAGTTCTTCGCTGGTAGCCAGCCATTTGGGTGATCAGGCCTCTATAGGAGTCGTGCCTGCTCCAGGAAGTGTCGAAGCTCGCCGATCGAAGCAGGACCTTCAAGACTCATGGCACCAGACCGGAGGGTCGGCACTCGCCGTACGCCCGCCGCTTCCGCCTCCCGTCGAAGATCCACGACGCGGTCCCGATATTTGTCGACATCGAGGACTGCCTTGGATTCGCCGGGGTCGAGCCCGATCTTTTCTGCCGCCGCCACCAGAACGTCGACGCGTCCGATGTCGGCTCCTTCCAGGAAACGGGCCGAGAAGACCTCCTCGTGCATCGGCGATTCCAGTCCCTGCCCGGCGGCGTGCAGGCGCAGTTCGTGCGCCTTCCGGCTCCAGGGGATGAATGCGGGATGAGCCATCCGGATTTCGACCTCACGCGCGAGGTCTGCCACGGTCTCTCCGTAGGCTTTCCAGTCCGGGCCCGACCCATCGATGAGCTCCTGCGGCACAGGGCAGACTTCGAACGGATGGCAAATGGGTCCGAATCCCTCGGGCAGGACCTGGCCCAGTTGCCGGTGGGTCAGGTACGATCCCGGATCGACATAATCGAAGTAGAAGACAAGGAAGGGCGCATCGTCCATTCGAAGAAGCTGCTCTCCGTGCCCACTCGGATCAACTCGTCGAGTTGGTAAGTCCGGGCGAGCATCCGGGGTTACTTGATCCTGATTCCCGGTCATTCGATATTCCCGGCATGAAATTCAGCCCAAACATCTCGCGGCTTACGCCGTCAGCAACGATCGCGGTCAGTACCCTCGCCAAACGTCTGCGGGCGGAGGGCCGCGACATCATCGATTTGAGTGCCGGAGAGCCGGACTTCGGCACGCCGGAATGGATCTCTGAGGGTGGGATCGAGGGGATTCGATCCGGCGCGACCCGATATACGCCGGTGTCGGGTATACCTGAGCTGAGACGTGCGATCGCCGGATATCTCGAATCAGTCGGTGGCAAGCCCGTAGACTGGGAGGGTGTCGTTGTGGGGGCGGGAGCGAAGCAGGCGTTGTTCAACGCAGCTTTCGCACTTTTTGGCCCAGGTGACGAGGTGCTCGTCGGTGCACCCTACTGGACGAGTTATCCCCAAATGGTTGCCTTGGCTCGAGCCGAACCGGTCCCGGTGGCGGGAGATCCGGACCGGAATTTCCTCCTTACCAGGGCGGATCTCGACGCCGCGTGTACGGAACGGACGCGGGGCCTCATTCTGTGCTCGCCGTCCAATCCGACCGGAGCGGTATATACCCTCGAGGGGCTACGCGAGATCGCGGAGTGGGCTAAGGAGAGGGACATCGTCGTCATTGCCGATGAGATCTACCGTGAGATCTACTTTGGGGACGACCGGGGGTGTGCGCCCAGCATCCTCGAATTGCCGGACGAATCCGTTGGCCCGTACGTCCTGATCGATGGGGCCTCCAAGTGTTTTGCCATGACCGGATGGCGCATCGGGTTCTCATACACAGAAGTGGAGGTCGCGAGGAAGCTCGGAGCCCTTCAGAGCCACGCCACTTCCAACGCTGCGACACCCTCGCAGATGGCCGCGTTAAGCGCGTATTCAGATCTCGAGCGCGCGCGGGAGGCCAAGCAAGAGATGGCCGCAACGTTTCGTGGACGGAGGGACAGGGTCGTCACTCTACTGAATGAACTCCTGCCGCAGCTCTCGTTCGTAGAGCCGATGGGCGCGTTCTATTTCTTCATTCGGGTGGATGCGTTGTTCCGGGGCGGTGTCTCCGATTCCACGGCGTTGTGTTCGTGGCTGCTCGAAGAGAGCGGCGTGGCCATGGTCCCCGGTGCCGCGTTCGGTGACGATCGCTTCGTGAGAGTCAGCTTTGCCACCTCGGACGAGTTGATGGAGAGTGCGCTCAGGCGGCTGGCGGAGGTGGTTGGGAGTCCGGCCTCCACGGTATAGGCCCGATCCACCCCGGAACCGACTCGGGACCACCCCGGGACCAAACCGTCTTGCGTCGTCGGGGGGTTTCTCACCGTGAGGCCAAGGCACGCCGCAGGGCCCCTGCCACGCTGTTGACGTAGCCGCCTCCAAAGAGGTTGACGTGCACTAGAAGGGGGTAGAGCTGGTACACATAACGGCGAACGTCCTCATATCCCTCCTCGAGTGGGTGGCGGTCTCGGTAGGCCGCATAGAAGCCCGTCGGAAAACCTCCGAAGAGTTCCGTCATTGCCAGGTCGACCTCGTGGTGCCCCCGATAGACGGCCGGGTCCACAAGGACCGCACCCCCGTCGGGGCCCGGGTACACATTTCCGCTCCAGAGATCACCATGGAGGATAGAGCGCCCGTCCTGCTCCGCTCCCCCGAGCAGTTTGGGGAGCTTCGACTCGAGCGTGGCCCACTCTCGGTCCAGGCCAGCCAGTCGCCGGTTGTCGCTTGCCAGCACCAACTGGGGCTCGAGACGTTGAGACCACCAGAACGCGGACCAGTCATCCATGGACGTGTTCGCTTGTGGGAGCGAGCCGATGTAGTTGGAACGGTGCCAGCCGTACGGGCCTTCGCCAGCCTCGTGTAGGACCGCGAGGGCCTCTCCGAGGCGCTCCGCGTAATCCCCACCCGGGCTTCCGTGGGGTACGTACTCCAGAAGCAACCAGGCCGGCTTCTCCTCGGCATCAGAGTAGCCGATTACCTCCGGGACGGTCAGGTCGGTCGAGTTACGCAGGGCACTCAGGCCATCGGCCTCCGCCGCAAAGACGTCCGTTGGGGGGCCCTGTGCCCATTTGAGAAAAAAATCCTCCTGCAGGTTGGTCGACAGACGCGCGGTCTCGTGGATGCAGCCCCCGGTCATGGGCTCCGCTCCAAGAATCTCCACGCTCCGTGCCACACGCTGCGACAGAGCTGCCTCCACGCCCTCTCGGAGGGCGCTAGGCAGTGTGCTCGGAGACATAGAGGCCTCTGGGGCCCTCAAGTCGAGAGCTCAGAGAGCAGGTGTTCGACGAACGCGGCGCACGTCCGATCGACCATCTCGAACATCAGATCGAATCCGTCGGGGCCCCCGTAGTAGGGATCCGGTACATCGAGGTCCCCATCCTGATAGGGGTCGAACGCTCTGAAGAGGGTGAGCGCGGCGCCTCCATCACTCTCGGACTCGAGATAACGGAGGTCCCGGAGGTTGTTGCGGTCCATCGCGAATATGTAGTCGAACTCTTCGAAGTCCTCGGGGCGCACGAGCCGCGCCTGCCCCCGGAGCGTGATCCCGTGCTGCATCGCCACGTCGGTGGAGCGCGGGTCGGGCGGCTCTCCCTGGTGCCAGGCGCCTGTGCCAGCCGAGTCGACGCGGACCCGGTCGGAGAGACCTTCCTGCTCCAAACGGTGTGCCAGGACCCCTTCTCCGAGCGGAGAACGGCAGATGTTGCCCAGGCATACGAAAAGAACAGAGACGTCGTGTTTCGCGGTCATGGTCGAGGATCGGGTGGCCGTGAAAGGTTTTGAATCATGCGGCGTACCCCCTAAACTTATAGACCAATCCGAAGGCGGTCACACGCTACGTCATTTCGATGCGTGATGACACCGGCATCTCCGTGCGGGACGAACTGAGTGGAAGACGAGACGAAAGAACAGCCCTCAGAGACTCAAACCTTCGAGGATTTGGGTGTATCCGGTGCGCTACGTGCCTCAATCGAGGCGCTTGGGTGGGAGCAGCCGACTCCGATCCAGGTCAAGAGTATCCCGACCGGCCTCGCCGGGAGTGACCTGGTGGGGATCGCCCAGACGGGAACCGGCAAGACCGGTGCCTTCATGCTTCCCTCCCTGGAAAGAATCGAGATCGGCAAGGGGCTGCAGGTTTTGGTCCTGTGCCCCACGCGAGAATTAGCCCAGCAGGTTTGTGATGACACCGAAGCGCTTGCCAAAGGGACTCGGGTTCGGGCGGCCTCAATCTACGGGGGGGTGGGGTACGACCCTCAACTGACGGCGCTAAAGGAGGGCTTTGAGGTCATCACTGCGACCCCGGGCCGGTTCCTCGATCACCTCGGGCGTGGCCGGGTCAACCTGAAGAACGTGCACACGTTTGTGCTTGATGAGGCGGACCGGATGCTCGATATGGGCTTCCGTCCGCAGATCGAGGGAGTCCTGAGGGAACTGCCCAGGAAACGGCAAACGATGCTCTTCTCGGCCACCATGCCCCATGGTGTGCATGATCTCGCTTCGCGCATCACCAAGGATGCGGTGTGGGTCGAGGCCGCTCCGTCGGGAACCAAGGCTGAGGGGATCACCGAACTCGTGTATTCGGTCAAGCCCGAAATGAAGCCGGATCTGCTTATCCGCCTGCTGGAGGCTCCCGAGTGGGAGCAGGTGCTCATCTTCACCCGTACAAAGGCTGGGGCGGATGCGCTGAAGGCTCGGCTGGACCGGGAGGGCATCCGAACGGAGGCTCTGCACTCGAACCTGCGCATGGCGCACAGGACGAGGGCGTTGGAGCGGTTCGCGGAGAAGAAGGTTCGCGTTCTGGTAGCTACCGACATCGCCCAACGGGGTCTGGATGTCGAGGGGATCTCCCACGTCGTCAACTACGATGTCCCGAAGGACCCCGAGGATTACACCCACCGCATCGGCCGGACTGCCAGGGCGGGCGCCGTCGGGACTGCCGTCACGTTTTTGGCCGCGGCCGACCTTGGAGCGTTCAAGTCGATGACGTACCATATCGGGAGGGACCTGGAGCGCATCCACCTTCCCGATTTCGACTACGCAGGCACGCCCCAGGCGGTGTCCGGTGCCTCTCCAACGCGTGGGCGGCACTCTCGCTCACCGACAGGCATGGGCTCTCGTAACGCCGACGATCTGACCGATGAAGAGTTGGCCGATCTGCTGAAGTATTAACCCCAAATCATGACTTGAGATGATCTTACGTCGATACGGCACGACCATTCAAAGCGTTGAAACGAACTTCGACTCCAAAGCCTTCACCGAGATCGGGTTTCGGCGAGATCACGCCCATTCTAGTCCAGCGGACGACTTCCTAAACCGCCACGAACGGATGTCAGAGCACCTTTTGGAGGCCGAGTCCGAAGGAGATGTGCAGGACGAGGTCGAATCGGCGATGCTTAAGAAGTTGCTTGATCAGCTGCAGAAGATCGATGACGACTTGGCTGAGGGCGAGTTTATTCTCATTGAGAGCGAGCCGGGCCAGGACTACCCGAAGACGCGTACCCAGCAGAAGAATGTGGTCGTGGACGGAGAGAATCGCCTCTACTTTTACTTCAGCGTGTCTCCGCCGCTGAAGGTGGCCGTGTTCAGGGCCCGACCCGACGCAACCATTTGAATCCATTTGGCGTCCAATCCGTAGAGACGGATGGGTGGAAGGGGATGTCGGTGGCTTCAAAGGCGTCGGGGTTGTTGTGGGACGCGGTGATGACGTGAGGTGATGACGCGGTGTGGCGTCTAAGGCTCCGGCGCCTTGGCCCGGTCGGCTCGTTGAGTCGACCGGGTTCTTTTTTTTGCGCCCGTTTAGGACTTCGGTCAAAGTGCCAAGGCCGTGGGGTATCCTCCGGTGTGCCAGAGAACCATCCGATCGTCCGGTGGTATGCGGCCACTTTGGGCCCAGTCCAGCATAGCCGCGGCCGTCTTGGCCGTATAGGCGGGGTCGAGTAGAACACCTTCGGTGCGGCCGAATACGGCGGTCGCCTCCTCCGATGCGTCTGACTGAATTCCGTACCCCGGCCCGACGTAGTCGTCTGTGGGGTGGAGCAGCCCCGGTAGGAGTGGCGTCTGGGCTCCTAGCAGCGCGCCGGCGCCGTTCGCAAGATTTTCGGTCAAGGCCAGAATTTTCACTAGGCTGATGTCGGGACTCACGCCTACCAACCTCACGTCCCTCCGCTGCAGGAGTGTAAACCCCAACGCCAATCCAGCGTATGTGCCGCACGAAGACGCCGAGACGAAGATCCAGGTGTCCCCGGGGTGGGGATGGTCGCGAAATTGGACATCGATCTCAGTGGCAGCACGCACATATCCCAACGAGCCCAGAGGTGTCGAAGCTCCGAGCGGGATGACGACGGCATGGCCTCCGCCGGCTTCGATCTCGTCGGCCACCTCGGTCATGGTCGGTTTGCGCTCTTTCTGGGAGGCGACCGGTCTGATCTCTGCCCCAAAGAGTCGGTGAAGGTAAGCATTCCCTTTGTGGGGAGGCGACGTGTCACCGTTGACCACGAGCACGCACTTCAACCCGAGGCGTGCCGCCGCCGCCGCAGTCAGCCGGGCGTGATTGGACTGGGGTCCCCCGCAGGTGATCACATGGGTCGCTCCCTTCAGGCGGGCGGGAGCAAGTTCGAACTCGAGCTTCCTGGCCTTGTTTCCGCCCAACCCGAACCCCGATTCGGCGTCCATCTTCAGAAGGACGTCCTCCGGAGCCCGGCCGAGCAACTGGGCCAGGTTGGGTGCCTGGATCAAAGGCGTCGGTTCCCGGACGAAGGGAGTTCGGGGCCACTCTTCGAGCTTGGTGAGCATGCCGTTCAACGCGCTCTCCCTTCGTGGTGTTGGTTGCCTCGATCCGCGGAGGTGATGCCGCCCCGGCGCCACGCCCGGGCCGCCCTTACAGGACGGTTAGCGTCCGGGTGCTGGAATCACGAAAATCCCGTCAGCGAGATCGGAGCCGATGACCTCCGCATCCCCTCGACTCTCTACAGAGACGGTCGTGGGTCCGTCGAAGGGGGCTCTTTCCTGGACCGTGATCCGCGCCCCCGGCACCAGGCCCAACGCCTCGAGATAACGAAGGCGGTCAGGGTCCTCATCGGGCACGGAGCGGATCTGCACGGCCAAGCCAAGAGCGACCTCGTTGAGCGTTACACTGTCAGAGCGCTCGATTTCGCCGGATGGGGTGGGGATCGGCGCACCGTGAGGATCGTGACTCGGGTGATCGAGAATCGCGGCCATGCGATCGATTAACGCGTCGGAGGCCGCATGCTCCAATCGTTCGGCTTCTTGATGCACATCCTCCCACGAGTAACCAAGATGGGTGTGCAAGTACGTTTCAAGGATCCGGTGTCTCCGGATGATCCGGAGCGCTTCACTCGACCCGGTTTCGGTGAGACTCACGCCGTGGTACCGGGCGTGCTCCAAGTACCCGCACTCGGCGAGACGTTTGACCATCCCGGTGACGGAAGCCGGTTGCACGCCGAGGGCCTCAGCCAGCGCGCTCGTCGAGGCGGACGCCTCTCTTTCCGTGAGGGAGTAGACGGCCTTCAGGTAGTCTTCAACGGAGCGAGTAAGGCGCGGTCGGTCGGCGTCGTTCATGTGTAAACATGGGTCCGGCCACGCGGCGTGGGAAGCCCGATGATTGGCGTCGAACGTTCGACGTTCGAATTCGCATGGCACGTCGGGACCGGGTAAGATGGCCCAATGGACTACGAAAAAACTACCGAGGGGATTCGCGTGGTGGTTCGCCCGAGTTTCTCCCCTTCCTACTCAGAGCCGGAGGACGGAAAGTTCGTCTTTACCTATCTAGTGCAGATGGAAAACCAGAGCGGGGAGGTGGCGCAGCTTCTCTATCGTCACTGGCGCATTCACGACAGCGGAGGCGAGGATCAGGAGGTGGACGGTGAGGGGGTTCTGGGAGAACAACCCACCTTGGATCCAGGGAAGTCGCATGTGTACGAAAGCTTTTGCGTCTTGCACTCCCCGGTGGGCTTCATGGAGGGGTACTATACGTTCGTTCGGGTCACCGGCGAGGAATTTCGGGTCCCCGTCCCAAGGTTCGACCTCCGGGCTCCGTGGACTGCCGGGAATGATCCTGAATCGGAACTGATGAACTGAACTCCAGTTACCGTTAGAGCCTCACTTGGACCGACGACGCCGTCCTAAAGCGTTGGAATAACTGCTGACAACAGCTAATTTTAACTGCTTTCACGCCTTGTGGTTATCGTTGTCTGGGGAGGTGCAGTTGTCCGATTCAGTCGCCGTCGACGCCAAACGTATCCTTTTGCGCTATGGCGCCCCCATCAATGTCCTGGACGGGGTCTCGGACGAGGATCGGATCGCCCTGGCCCGTGCAATCGCCAAGACGAATCTGGCGGACCGCGAGACCCGGCTCAAAGAGCTTCTGGCGGAGCGAGGGGCGGTTCCTCAGACTCCCGCGGAGCCTCACTAGGAGGGTGATCACCCTCCTAAGGTAAGACGGGATCCCCGATACCTGCGAAGTCTCCCGCCTTGACGATCGTCATCTTATTCAGATCGAGATGGCGGCGTACCCCAGCGTTGACGTCCTCCACCGTCAGATCCTGGACCCTCCCTTCGAACTCGGCGTCCCAAACGAGCGTCCGATCGAAGTACAGCCCCTGGGTCAGCATACTCAAGAGGCTACCGTCCTGGGCCCGCGCCAGCTGCCGTGACTGCAAGTAACCCTGTTTCGCGATGTCCAACTCGTCGTCGGTGAACCCGTCGTCGAGGACCCTCTGGATCTCCTCGCGGAGTGCGGCCTCGACCTTCTCAGCGTTCTCCGGCGCCTGGATGGCGAAGGTGAAGAAAGAGCCGTTTTCGTCGATGGGGTGCCCAGTGATCGCTGCGCCGACGCTGTAGCTCAAACCGTCCTGTTCGCGAATGCGCGCAGCGAGGCGGGAATTGAGAAATCCACCACCGATGATGTACCCGGCCAGGGTCAGCGCTGGATAATCCGCATGATCATCACGTAGCGCCAGATTCTGCTGGGCGAACAGGAACGCGTTGGCCTTGTCTGGCGTCTCGATCTGAAGAACCTCCGCCGGCGCGTCGAAGAACTCGGTACCAATCCGTGTCGCGGCATAAGGACTCTCCCAGTCTCCAAAGACTTCTTCGATAACCCCGCGGATCTCCTGTGGATCGAAGTCGCCGACCACGGCCAGCGTGCCGAGCTGCGGTCCGTAAAAATCACGATGGAAAGCCCTCGCTTCGTCGAGTGTGACGGCCTCCAGAGCGGCCACATTCTCATCTACGGTCGCAGTGTAGTTCGGATGTCCCGGAGGTGCGGGGTTCATGTGCCGACCTAAGGCGGTTTGCGCCAGGGCGGCTGGGTCCGAGCGCTGCTGCTCGAGACCGGCCAGTTGCTGCACCTTGAGCGTCTCGAACTCATCCTCGGGGAAGGTCGGCTCTCGAACGATCTCCGCCATGAGGCGCAGGGCCTCACCTAGGTTCTCCCGAGTGGTTTGGACTGTTCCGGAAGCCTGGCTCACGGATCCTGCCACCCCACCGCTGGCTTGCATCCGGTCGAGCTCGTCCTGGATCTGCTGGCGCGTATGGCCGGACGAGCCGCGCATGAGCATTTGTCCGGCGATGGCTCCCGCCGTTGTGCGACCCGTGAGCGCCTCTTCATCGCCGAGAATGACACGGAAGCGGGCGTTGACGGTCTGACCCCTCGTCGCTTTCGGGAGGAGCGCGACCTCCATTCCATTGGAGAGGGTATATCGGGTTGTGCGTTGCTCGATGTTCGAGGGTGAGGGGTCGAATGCCTCTCCGGCCACTATGGCCTCTCGACCCGTATAACCGTCCAACGCGGAGGCGATGTCGGGAAGATCGGGGACTTCGGCCCGGTCCGGCTCGTCGGTAGGATAAAAGAAGCCGACTGTGCGGTTGTCGGGCTTGAGGTATTCCGCGGCCACGCGCTGCACATCCCCTGGCGCCACAGCCTCGATCCTGTCTCGGTGCAGGAAGAAGAAACGCCAGTCACCCAAGGAAGCCCACTCGCTGAGTTGAAGGGCGATGCTCTCGGGGTTGTTGAAGGTCCGCTCGAAACTGTTGAGGAGGGACGTTTTGGCCCGATCTACTTCTTCAGCAGTGACCGGATTGCGGACAGCGTCGATGAGCACCTCGTTCATCGTCGTGACGGCCGCCGACAGATCGTCTTCGGTCCTCACCTGTGCGTACGCGAGGAGCGGGCCCGCCTCGCGGAGCTGGTACGCGAAAGAGGTGGCGGAGGCCGCCAATCCGGGCTCGACCAGACCTTGATACAGGCGTCCCGAGGGCTGGTCCCCGAGAACCTGGGCCAGGATGTCGATCGCTGCGTAGTCCGGGTGGGAGCCCGGGGGCACATGGTACGACATCATCGCGATTTGTACGTCGCCCGCTCGGCGGAGTGTCACCGTGCGCTCCCCATCCTGAACGGGCTCCCGCGTGTAGGTTTCCCACAACGCGTTCCCACCACTTCGATCCGGGCGTGAGATGCGGCCGAATTTCTCGGTGATCAGCTCGAGGGCTCGCTCGGTCTCGAACCTGCCCGTAACGATGAGCAGCGCGTTGTCCGGTTGATAGTACTTCCGATAGAAGGCCTGGAGGCGGTCGATGGGCACACCCTCCACGTCAGAGCGGGCGCCGATGACTCCCTTTCCGTAGTTGTGCCACAAGTAGGCCGTAGCGAGGGTCCGCGAGAGAAGTACACTGAGCGGGCTATTTTCTCCGGATTCCATTTCGTTCCGGACCACGGTCATCTCCGAGTCCAGGTCATCCCTGGAGATAAAGGAGTTGACCATACGATCCGCTTCCAGGTCGAGGGCCCACTCGAGATTCTCGTCGGTGCTCGGAAAGGTCTCGAAGTAGTTGGTGCGATCGAAGGATGTGGTGCCGTTGGGGCGTGCTCCGTGCTCCGCCAGCTCCTCCGAGATATTCGGGTGGCCGGGGGTTCCCTGGAAGACCAGATGCTCTAGCAAATGGGCCATGCCGGTCTCGCCGTAGCCTTCGTGCCGAGAGCCGACGAAGTATGTGACGTTCACCGTCGCAGTGGGCTTGCTGGCATCCGGGAAAAGGAGGAATCGTAATCCGTTGTCGAGGCCGTATTCCGTAATACCCTCGACTGCCGTGATCTGCGTGACATCTTGCGCCGCGGCCGGTGTAACGACCAAGAACGTCAAGAAGATCAACAACGTCAGGCGGTAGTATCCGGATCGGGCTTGACGACGGGACATGGCTCCCTCCTCCTCGAATGGGCACCCTCTCGGCGCTGGGCGAAAACGGTCGTTCGGCATTGGCGCGACCTCTCAATAACCGACGCCCGTTGCCTCCGTGGAACACACCTCTAGAGTACGTAGACGATTCAGGGCGGCCGCGAGTTCCATGGGACGGAAGTGGGCGAGATCGCCCACCTTCCGATCGTCCAGTTCGTCCAGGCCGTCCTTCTCGATCACCTCCGTGACGAGGTTCAGAATCTCGCTCACGGAACGCTGCCCGTCCATGAACCTGGTACGGGCCAGGAGCAAGCCACGGCCCACGGCGAGCGTCTGCGCGCGAGAAACGAGCTGTGCGACTGCGGAAAGGGCGATCGTCTCGTTTCCGAAAACCAACGAGTGCCCCCGGAAAACCTTGATCTCTGCTTCTCGCTTTGTGGTGCTGGGATCGACCGAAGCGGGGTTCGGAAGTCGCGTCCGGAACACCTCGATCGATCTGGGCTCTTCCTCCTTCCGGCCGGTGGGAAGCTCCGACGCGACGCGCCGGGCGTCCGCGGTCACGTCGGACGGGCGGAACTGGTTCATGGCGACAACCGTGTCGGCGACGTCCAGATAGTCACCACTCCCCCCGAGAACGATGACGCAACTGACACCCCGTGTCTCCCACAGAGATCTGACCCGGTCGATCAAGGGCGTAATCGGTTCCTCCTTCTTCGGGATCAGCGCCTGCATTCGGCGATCGCGGATCATGAAGTTGGTGGCTGCGGTGTCTTCGTCGATCAACAGGGTGGTCGCCCCCGCCTCGATCGCCTCCACAATGGCGGCCGCCTGACTAGTGGAACCCGAAGCATTGGGCGTTGAGAATGCGCGGGTGTCCTGTCCTTGAGGCAGCGTACCGATGAAGGCAGAGATGTCGACCCCGGCCACGGAACGGCCATCCTCGGCTCGGATTGTCACTGCCGACGGATCGGTCACAACAGACTCCCGTCCGTCTCCGTAGCAATGATTGTACACACCGCTTTCGATAGCCCGAAGCAGGGTACTCTTTCCGTGGTAGCCGCCTCCCACGATAAGCGTGACACCACGCGGTATCGCCATCCCACGAACCGTGCCGGCGTTCGGGAGTTCGACCTCTGCCGTCAGTCCGACGGGCGTGGAGAACGGGATTGCGGTGTCCCCGAGCAGGGGTCGGTCATCCACCCCACTTCTTCGCGCCAACTTCGCGCCATCTGCGACGAAGGTGACCCAGTCGCGTGCGGCCAACTCCGCCCGTAACGCGTCGGCGTCCTCGTTGGTGAGTGCGTGCTGCCGGATATCCTGGTGTCCAACGGATCCGGCTCGAAGGCCCCGGTCCACGACCACGGGAACGTCTATCGTAAGCAGCGCGATTGCCGCATGCCCGCAAGCGCGCCGCCCCTGCGCCGGCAGCCCGATCCGGAAACGGGCCTCCACTGTGCCGTGTTCTCCAACAATGACGGCGGTCTGCGCCAATACTGCCTGGCCCTGAGTCTCGATCTCGAGGAGGCCGCTCTTGCCGCTACCCCGCCGGACCATGGTCCGGCGTGACGTTTCATCGAAACGTTTGGCGAGCAGACTGGCCACACCCAACCTCCTCGACCTGGAGGTGAGCACAGCGTCCTCGAGCGTGGCCGTCTCGGGGGGAAGGATCACCCGCACTCGACTCGGCGCAGCAAACGGGTCACCCTGGACGTGGTCCACGTGTAGGACGAAGTCGGGGAAGGTCCAGGTGCCTCGCAACCCCTTGTAGGCCTTGTATCCTTTTCCGTCGATCCCGTTGAGGAAATCGACCAGGGTGTCCACGGTGTTCATCGGAGCCCTTCCGACCCCTCGGGCCCGCGCCGGTTCCAGGACGCTTTAGTCCCCCCGCTCCTTCCAGTGAAAGCCTGGTGGATTCTTGGATATTAGCCACGAGAGGTACCATGGGCGTGGCGTCCGACCCTGCCGGTCTGCCCGGGGCCCTGGCCCGCGGCTCACCCCCGGTCCCCAGGGGAAGTGGGGCGGCTTCAGTTCCCACGAGGGACGAAAGGAAAAGCCGGGCGGGTCGGGTTCGGTCGGCCCAGTCGGCTCTTCATCGGCCTGCCATTTGAACCCGGACATATGGTCGGGTCGAGGTTTACCCTTCTCACCCGGATCGTCCGACCGCCAATAGAATATCGGGACGTTCTCATAATCCGGATCTCCCCAGCGAAATCCGGAATCGTGATCGACGGGCGGATCCAGCGGACCCAGGTCGGCACCGCGGTGTCTCGGACCCTCCCACGTGCAGCGGGGGCACCACCGCCATTGAACCCATGGCGATAGTACTTTCAGAAGTCTCCGGAGGATCACGGGGTTGGTCATGCCCCCACAGTGGGGGCAGAGCCGTCCTCGAGGGAGCGCCAGGTAGGCCACAGAGGCGGTGACCAGGAGCAGAATAGAGAGGATTCCTACAAGTGCAATCAAAAGAAACACGAATTCGCCTCTCAAAAAAACTGGCTAGAGATCTTCCTCAAGAATACCTGGCCTAGGCGGGCGAGTCCAGCAAATCTTCCATGCCCGCTCGCGAGCGCTTGCGTTACCTTTCTCGGTATACGGGGGCTCATCCCCGGGGTGACCCCCACCGGGGATCCGGTGGCCTTTGTTTTGGCTCGATCATCTGAGCCGTCTCCCGACTAGAGTATGATTAGGAACATCGCCATCATCGCACACGTGGATCATGGCAAGACCACGCTGGTGGACGAAATGCTTCGCCAGACGGGCGTCTTTCGTGCCAACCAGAAGGTGGAGGAGCGCGTACTCGATTCCAACCCGCTCGAACGGGAACGAGGGATCACGATTCTTGCCAAAAACACCTCGGTCCGGTGGGGCGACGTAAAAATCAACATCGTCGACACGCCGGGCCACGCTGATTTTGGTGGTGAGGTCGAGCGTACTTTGCGCATGGTCGACGGGGTGCTGCTGCTTGTGGACGCCGCGGAGGGCCCCATGCCGCAGACGCGGTTCGTGACCCGAAAGGCGCTGGAACTTGGGCTCCAGCCGATTGTGCTCGTCAACAAGGTCGATCGATCGGATGCCCGCTCGACCGACGTTCACGACGAGATCCTGGAGCTCTTTATGAACCTCGAAGCTTCCGACGCGCAACTGGATGCTCCTTTTCTTTATGCCGTCGGACGGGACGGCTGGGCGAGCCCCGATCCGGAGGCGTCAGAGGGCGATCTCGAGCCGCTTTTCGAGACCATCGTCGAGTCCATTGCCGCCCCAGTCGTGGATCCAGACGGCGCGTTCCAGATGCTGATCTCCACGCTCGACCACTCGAACTACGTGGGGCGCATCGGAATCGGACGGATTGAGCGGGGGAAGGTGGCCATCGGCGACGATGTGGCTCTGCTGCCTTTAGGGGATCCGGGCATGGTCAGCGCCGAAGAGGCGACATCGGGCCGGGTGGTACAGCTTTATGGATTTGAAGGCTTGGAGCGTGTGGACATCCAAGCCGCGGATGCCGGGGACATTGTGGCGGTAGCGGGCATCGAGGGAGTCGAGATCGGGAAGACCATCACCGATGTCTACGTACGCGAGCGCTTGCGCGGGATTGCGGTGGAGGAGCCCACGCTCTCCGTGGATTTCACCGTGAACGATTCACCCTTCGCGGGCCGTTCGGGAAGGTTTGTGACCACTCGTCAGGTTCGTGACCGGCTGATGAAGGAACTCGAGCGCAACGTCGCCCTCCGGGTCGAGGAGACCGACGTACCCGATACCTTCACGGTTTCGGGACGGGGCGAGTTGCATCTCTCGATTCTCATGGAGACGATGCGCCGGGAGGGATACGAGTTCCAGGTCTCCCGGCCGCGGGTGATCGAGAAGAGGGGACCCGAGGGCCTTCTCGAGCCGTTTGAAGAAGCCGTCATCGAGATCCCGGAACAGTACGTCGGCGTGATAATGGAGAAGATGGGTTCTCGACGAGGCGAAGTGATCGAGATGAAGCCGACGGATAGGGGCCCTGTCCGGCTTCGGTTCCGGGTGCCCGCTCGAGGGCTCTTCGGGTACCGATCCGAGTTCATGACGGACACGAGGGGCGAGGGGATCCTCCACCACCGATTCCTGGAATACGGCCCGCACGCGGGGACATTGGTTGGCCGCAACAAGGGCGTACTCGTGGCCGACCGGGAGGGATCTGCCGTGGGCTTCGCCCTCTTCAACCTCCAGGAGCGCGCCACGATGTTCGTGCGGCCGGGGGACGAGGTATACAGTGGCATGATCGTGGGGGAGCACGTGCGCCCGGGCGATCTGGACGTTAATGCCTGTAAGGCCAAGAAGCTCACCAACATGCGGACTACGGCCACGGATGACAACATCAAACTGGAACCGCCACGGGACTTGACGCTCGAACTCGCCCTGGAGTTCATCGAAGACGATGAGCTGATCGAGGTCACGCCGGAGCGGATCGGCTTGAGAAAGCGGCATCTTGACCCCAACGCCCGCAAGAAGGCTGCGCGTAGGAAGGCATGAGATGGCAATTCTTAGAAAAGATCTCGTCTCGGAGAACAACCACCCCTTGAACGTTGTCGAGGCCGAGAGGATCGATGAAACGTCGGTTACCCGCCCACCGATTTTCGAGGTGTACATGCGCATGGCGGAAGAACTGGCCAAGCGAAGCACCTGTGCTAGGCTCAGGGTAGGGACGGTCATCACGGACCCGCATCTCGAGAACGTGCTCGCCATCGGCTACAACGGGAACGCGCGACACTTTCCGAATGAGTGTGACGGACCGACCCCGGGGGCGTGTGGCTGCATCCATTCGGAGCAAAATGCACTCGTGAAGGCTCCGGGAAGCATGCGGGACAAGGTAGCTTTCGTGACCGCGAGCCCTTGTGTGACCTGCGCCAAATTACTCATCCAGGGCAACATCTCGCATTTCTTTTACCGCGAGCTCTATCGGGATCCGGCCGGCCTCGAGGTTCTCGACAGCGCGGGTGTGACTACCGTCCACTACGTTCGATGGATGCAGGATTGGCGCTGACATTTACCGGACTTCCAGAACTCGTCCGTCACGTTATCTTCCGGCCTTCGTCACCGACTCCGGGTGTGCCGCCGTCCGCCGGGCTGGCCCCCGAGCGTCTGGATCGTCTTGACCGAATCACAGCACAAAAGCAAGAGGTAGGAGATCATTTGGTGGAGTCGTCCCCCATAGAGAGCACCTCTTCGTTTGGCCGCTTCTTCCTCCCGGGTCCGACGGAGGTACATCCGGAGGTGCTGAGTGCCCAGAACCGGGCTGTAATCGGGCACCGAGGGCCGGCCATCAAGGAACTCATCGGCGAGCTGCAGATTGGGCTCCGAGATCTGTTTCGCACGGAGAGTCCGGTTCTGATATCGACATCATCAGCCACCGGTTTGATGGAGGCTGCCGTTCGGAACGGGGCCCGATCTCGCGTCTTGAGTCTGGTCAACGGTGCGTTCAGTCAGCGGTTCGGCCAGATCGCTGAGGCCTGCGGATTCGAGGTCGAGAGGCTCGAGGTGGAGTGGGGACAAACCGTTACCGCCGACCAGGTTCGTGAAGGGCTGGCTTCAGGCCGGTTCGACGCCGTTACGGTCGTTCACTCCGAGACCTCGACCGGGGCGTTGAACCCCATCAGCGAGATCTCCGAGGTCGTCCGAGAGCGTGACGACGTAGTGCTTCTGGTGGACTCGGTGACGGGGGTGGGCGGGGCCGAGGTCCGAACCGACGAGTGGGCTTTGGACTTCGTGCTCACCGGATCCCAAAAGGCTCTCGCGTTGCCCCCCGGCCTCGCTTTTGCCGTGGCCTCTGAACGCCTCATGGCCCGTTCTGCCGATGCTACACGGAAAGGGGTCTACTTCGATCTGGTGGCGTTCCGGAAACAACTCGATAATCTCCAGACGCCGACCACGCCCGCCGTTTCACTCTTCTACGCATTGGCCAAGCAGTTGGACCGGATCCGACTGGAGGGGTTGGAGGCTCGATGGGCCCGGCACCAGGCGATGGCCGACCGGTGCGTCCAGTGGGTGGACATGATGCGCGAGCAGAGAGGGGTCGTGCTGTCGGTACTTGCGCCTGAGGGATCCCGTTCTCCGACTGTGACCTGTGTGGAGCTTCCCGAAGGGACGACCGGGCCGTCGGTGGTCTCGGCGATGAAGGAGAGAGGATTCACGATCGGTGGTGGGTACGGAAAGCTGAAGGAGACGGCGTTCCGGGTCGGCCATATGGGCGATCATACCGTTGCCGAACTCGATGCGGTGCTGGACGCCCTAGGGGAGGTGCTCACTTGAGTGAGAAATTTGTGGTCATTGCCGCCGACAAGATCTCCCTTTCGGGCCTTGTACCCCTGACAGAGGATGACCGTTTCGAGGTACTCGTGCCCGACGGCTGGAGCCCCGAGGAAATGCAGGAGGCATTGGGCCGGGCTCACGGCCTCATCGTACGCAGCGCGACCAAGGTGACCCGCGAACTTCTGGAGCAGGCTCCGAACCTGAAGGTTATCGGCCGCGCGGGGGTGGGAGTCGACAACATCGATCTCGAGGTCGCCACAGAACTCGGGATCCCGGTGATCAATGCTCCGGAAGGCAACACCGTATCCGCTGCTGAGCTCGCGATGGCCCTCATCCTGACGGTCGCGCGTAACGTTTCGTGGGCGGATGCCTCGGTGCGGGGCGGCGCATGGGCTCGATCTCAGTTCTCTGGGATAGAGATTCGCGGCAAGAAGCTCGGGCTAATAGGTGCGGGGCGGATCGGGACCGAGGTCGCATTACGCGCCCAGGCCTTTGGTATGGAAACGATGGCTTACGATCCCTACCTGACGGAGGAGCGCGCCAAGGATCTGGGGATCGAGCGGGTCGAGCTCGATGACGTGATCGCTCGCGGGGACGTGATCTCGTTACACGTGCCGCTCACGCCGCAAACCGAGGGTATGATCGGCGAGGCCCAACTCAAGGCCATGAAGCCTACCGCCATCCTTATCAATGCTTCGCGGGGCGGGGTGGTCGAGGAGGATGCGCTGGTTGCGGCGCTCGAGTCGGGGGAGATCGCGGCCGCCGCGCTCGACGTGTACACCACCGAGCCGCTTCCTGATGATAGCTCGCTGAGGGGCACTGAGAACCTGATTCTCACGCCGCATCTCGGGGCCTCCACCGCCGAGGCTCAGGAGTTGGTCGCAAGGGAGATCGCGCAGGGCGTGAGTGCGGCACTGCTCGAGGGCGACCTGTCCAAGGCGCTGAACGCACCTGCGATCGGAGGGGAGGACCTCGCGTATCTCAGGCCCCTCATGGATCTCGCGCGCAGGGTCGGGCGCGTGGCCGGTGTCCTGGGCCGGGGCGGGATGCAGCGGGTCGACATCTCGGTCGCGGGGCTGGATGAGGAGATTCTCGGACCGCTGACGGCGGCCGCCATGACCGGAGTGCTCACTCCCGTCGTGGGCGTGCGCGACGTCAACTACGTCAACGCCCTCCACCTTGCCCAAGAGCGGGGCATCGAGCTCACCACGACGCTGCAGCCCCCGCGTGAGGACTATGCCAAGTTCCTCGAGATCGTTCTCGAGACGGAGGACCAGAAGGTACGCGTGGCGGGTGCGCTACTGGGCGAACAGCATCATCCTCGGATCGTCCAGATCGACGGGTACGAGTTGAGCGTCAAACCTGAACGGTGCCTGATCGTACTCCGGAACAATGACGTCCCCGGCGTCATCGGGAGGGTAGGGACCCTCTTGGCGACGCACGGCTTGAACATCGCCGAGTACATCCAGTCGAGGGAGGCCGAGGGTGGCTTGGCGTTGGCCGCCGTGTCCGTCGATGGTAAGGTCAGCCCCGAGTTCCTCGAGACTCTGAGCGACGACGAGGATATTTTGGACGCGCGGGCGGTTTATTTCGACGGTTGAGCGGGCGCGCTCATTGTGGGACGGGTGGTTGGACGACGTTGTAGTTTTCCGCCCGATCGTCAGCGAACGGTGTCGATCAAGAGTAGGGCCAAAAGGAGGGGCTGGTAAAGGAGAGACCAGAGAAAAACTCGCCGCGCCCGGGCCCGCGACATCTTGACCGCTGCAGCCGCGGAAACGCCAAGAGTGATCAGCCCCAAGACGAGGGCGCCGGCGAGGTAGATCTGGCCAGTGAGCCCAAGGAACGTGGGGAACCCGCTGATCATCAACAGGGACACCGAGTGATATACCATGTGCCTGCCGATTCGCAGGCCCTCGGGGTCGCTCGGAGGGCTCAGGAAAAAGCCGACGCGGGCGTAGTCCTCGCGGAGTAACCAGGCGAGGGCCAGGACGTGAGGGAGCTGCCAAAGGAACGCAATACAGAACAGGATGACGCCGCCAAACTCCACCGTGCCCGTCGCGGCGCTCCACCCGATCAGAGCCGGAAAGGCACCTGGTACTGCACCCACGAGGGTGGCCAGGTACGACCGGCTCTTAAGGGGCGTGTAAGCGAGAATGTATGCCGCAGCCGAGGCCGCCGTGAGCACGGACGGCAACCAACCGACCGTGAGCCCGAGATAGGCCAGTCCCGCCACAAGGAGGGCCCACCCGAACCCCAATGCCTCTCCGGGGCGTAACCGGCCGGAGGGCAGAGGCCGCGTCTGCGTACGCTTCATGAGGGCGTCTACGTCTCGCTCGACGTACTGGTTGAGGGCGAGTGCGCCGGCCGTCCCGAGGGCGACGCCCAAGAGGGTATGTGTGATCGGGAGGATTTCGGCGCGGCCGCCAGATGCCACGTAGTAGCTCACGCCGGCCGTCATCATGACGTAGCCGGCTATCCCCGGTTTGGTGAGTTCGTAGAGTGCGCCGGCCTTACTGGGGGCCGGCGCCGGCTGAGTCATCCGACCGAGTCCAGCGTGTCCCTCATCGATCGGGCCAGCCCCGTAAAAGCCGGGACGTCGAAGAGAGTGTAGGCCGACGCCTCGGTGAGACGGAGGGTCATGAGCAAATCGAGAAAGCGCCCTGGATGGTCCGACTCGAAAGCGACCACGAACTCCTGGTCGTCCAAACCGTACGAGTAGGTCGTGTTGAGCTTCACATCGGGCCACTGGTGGCCGACCCGGATGTGTTCGTCCATCATGCGCTGGCGGTCTTCGTGGGGGAGCTTGTACCAGTCGCGGATTTTCGCCATCGGGTAGACGAAAAGATACTCGGACCCCTGCGGATTGATGGCGACGCGGGCCGAATCGAGCACCTCCTCACCGCCGTACATCTGCACGTACTCCTGCTCGTAACGGTTGAGGTAGATGGACCGTTTCGTCATGGCGAAGTACGAATGAGCCAAGGAAAGATATCCGCCCAGGCCGGTCTGGTTCAACGCGGCTGCGAGATCATGGAGTTGACCAAGATTTCGAGCGGCTTGCCAGAGCAGAAAATCCGCATCGCCGCGGGTCCCGACCAACGCATAGCTGTAGATCATCATTTCGCGGACGCGAGCCGCCACCACCGACTCGAACTCATCCTTGTGTGTGGCTCGCTCCTCGAGGGGAAGCCTACGCCAGGCGGGGTCGACCTTGAATACCGAGAAGCGAACGAACTCTCGCTCCTTCATTTTCTCTTGCTCGGCCTGGATCTGTTCCCAGGCGTCTCCGTCCATCGCGGGTCGCTTCGGGAAGTTCGGGCGCACGCCCCGAGGGACGTTTTCCTTCGTATCGGTCATGGCTCGGCTCTTGGGATGTGGTCCCCAGGCTGGCTCCCGGGGAACCTCGAAGGTGCCGAAACCAGAGAACCGGAGCAAGGCGGTCCGGATTAGGAGGCCGGAGACGAAACATGCGCGGGTGCGGGACAGTAGTATGACCTACGCTATCCATCTTCGCGGGAGCCGCACGATCTCAACGCCGATCACCGAAGCCATTCACGGCTTGACCAACGCCGAACGGCGCGTCGCCGAGCGAAAGCTTTGGCGGAATGGATTTGGCGCCGCCGTGATCGTGCATCTTCTCGTCTTCTTTCTGTGGTGGGGCGAGGCGGAGCCAACGTCTCCGTTTGCGGCGGCCGGACCGCGAGCCGGGGATAATCTGGCGGCAGCAGGCGGTATGCAGACGCTGAACATCCGGGTGCCTCCGCCGCGGCCCATCATTCGGCCTCAGGTGCCGCTCCTGACCTTCGACCCTGTGCCTTTGGACGAGTTGGAGCAGGACCAGCAGCAGCAGATCGAGACGGCGTCCATCCTGGGTGACCGTCCGGGTGTTAACGGACCGGGGTTGCCCGATGCGGACGGACGCGGTGACGGTGGGACCGCCGCGTCGGGTCTGTTCCGTCCCGCGCCGCCCTCTCCGCGGGCAATGATCATTCCGCCGTCCAACGACAACGTGCGCGGACAGCGCGTCGCCGTGTGGGTCTTCGTGGACGAGCAAGGAAGGGTGGTAGCGGATTCGACTCGACTCCGCCCGCCCACGTCCGACGGGGACTTCAACGCGCGCCTCGTACGTGACGCGGCGGAGTGGGTGTTCGCGCCGGCGAGGAGCCGCGGGGAAGCCGTGGCTTCTTGGTTCGACTATGAAATCCGCATCGGAGGGGGGTGACCTCACGGTGCGCCTTTTGCTCTCTACGAACCTCCCTTCTATACGATCAGCACGTGACTCTTGCCCATGAAGCAGTCGGGAAAACGAATCCTCTGGGTCGACGACGAGATCGATCTTCTCAAGCCGCATCTTCTCTTTCTGCAGGCGCGTGGATACCACGTGGACGCGATCACGAATGGGGACGACTCCCTCGTCCTGATGCGTGAGAACGCGTACGACCTCGTTCTGTTGGACGAGCAGATGCCGGGGCGGAGCGGCCTGGAAGTTCTGGAAATCATGCGCCGCGAGGACCCACACGTCCGTGTCGTAATGGTGACCAAGTCGGCCGAAGATCAGACCATGACCGACGCCATCGGACGGCGGGTGGCCGACTATCTGGTGAAGCCGACGAGTCCCCGCCAGGTACTTTCGGTGGTCACCCGCATTCTGGAAGGGTCTTCGATCCGCCAGCAACGTACGGCGCAGGATTTCGCGGCTCGCTTCGGGCGGCTCTCGCGTAAGCGTGAAGAAGCGCGCACTCCTGAGGATTTCGCCGAGCTCTACATCGAACTGACGGGCTGGCACGTCAGCCTCGAAGAAACCGGCGAGCGGGGTCTCCTCGATACTGTGCAATCACTCATGACCGACCTCCGTTCGGACTTCGGCCGGTGGGTGGGGCAGGAATATGCGGGATGGCTGAGAGATGAAGGAGACAGGCCGCTCCTCTCGGTCGACATCGTTCGAGAGCACGTCCTTCCGCTCCTCGGGCCCGCCCCCGTTTTTTTGGTCGTGTTGGACTGCATGCGCTTGGATCAATGGCGTGTGATCGCTCCACTCCTGGCTCCGTTCTTCGAGATCGAGGAGTCCTACCACTACTCGATTTTGCCTACGGCCACGCCGTACGCGAGGAACGCGATCTTCAGCGGCCAGTTCCCGGACGAGATCTCGCGAGACCACCCCGGTTGGTGGAACAAATCGGACGACGAAGGCAGCCTCAACGCGTTCGAGGACGAACTCCTGATCGAGCAGTTGAAGCGCCTCACCGGAAGGCACATTCCGGTTCATTACGAGAAGATCTTCACAGACAAGCTGGAAGATCAGGTGCGTGGCCGCGTCCGCTCGGCGGTCAAAACACCCCACTCGGTGATCGCGATGGTCTTCAACTTCGTCGACCTCATGACACACGGGCGGAGCGAGTCGCCCATTCTGATGGAGGTGGCCAAGGACGAGGCTGCGCTCCGGGGGCTGACCCGGGCGTGGTTCAAGCGATCGACGGCGTTCTCTGTTCTCAAGGAAGCCGCCGCCGCCGGCTATAAAGTGATCATGACCACCGATCACGGCTCGATCCTCTGCCAACGCCCGGCCACCGTATTCGCCCGAAGGGATGCAACCAGCAACCTCCGGTACAAGTTTGGGCAGGATCTCAGAACCGAGAAGGCCGATACGGCGTTTGCCACCAGTCGGTCCGAGGACCTCCGTTTTCCCGAGGGGAAGCTCGGTGTGACGTACGCGTTGGCTGTCGACGACTACTTCTTCGTGTATCCCACCAAGTTGAGGGAATACCAGCGCCGGTACCGCAACTCGTTCCTGCATGGAGGCATCTCCCCGGAGGAGATGATCGTTCCGGTTGCGTGCCTCACTCCACGTCATCGCGGCTCCCGAGCCTGACCACCGGCCGGCGTGACACTTCGTCCGGGAATTGTTGGCCGGCAACTCTCGGCCCAGAGGCCTGTGAAGGTCCGGTACCGGATCGAGTTCTGGATTTTTCAAGCCCTTTCCTGGATGGTGGCCGTGCTTCCGGAACGAGCCGCGCTCGTCCTGTGCAGCATACTCGGGTGGTTTGTCGGTGTGGTATTGAGGGTCCGTCGCGTTGATACCGATCAGCATCTCCTGATCGCCTTCCCTGAACGGGATTCGGCCTGGCGGCGGCGGGCGGCACGAGGCAGCTACATACATTTCGCCCGGGAGGCGGCCATGACCATCCGCCTTTCCTGGATGCGGCCGGAAGAGATCGTCCGACGCACCGAGGTAGTGGGCCTCGAAGCCCTGCGGGACGCCGCCGCTGGGGGTAGGGGGGCCGTTATGATTTCCGGGCATTTGGGCAACTGGGAGGTGGCGGCGGCCGCGGTGGCGGTGCGGAGCGTGCCCATGGACGTGGCGGCCTATCTCCAGAAGAACCCGTTGTTCTACCGCCATATGGTTGAGTTGCGGGGTCGTCTTGGTCTGACGGTCATCGTGAAGAACGATGCGTTTCGTCTGGTGCCTCAGGCGCTGGCCGCGGGCCGCGTCGTCGCCCTGATTGGCGACCAGAACATCCGGAGACGAGGTATTTTCGTCGACTTTTTCGGGAGGGCGGCCGCCACCGCGAAGGGCCCCGCATTGTTCGCGCTCCGCACGGGTGCTCCGGTCTTCTTGGGCGTGGCGGTCCGGAAGCAAGGCCACCCCTCTCGGTACCGGGTGATCATCGAACCTGTTTCTGTGGAGGAGGGAGCCCGTGGTGTGGACGCGATCCGTGACTTGACCCAGCGGCACGTCTCCAGACTCGAAGCCCGCATCCGCGAGGCGCCGAGCCAGTACTTCTGGCAGCATCGCCGGTGGAAGACGCGCCCGGAGCCACACCCACCCTGATTCGCTATCTTTTATTAAATTTATAGTCTCTCTCGGATATCGCCTCCCCCGGATAGCGTCGACCATTGATCTACGTCTGCATTCCTGCGCACAACGAAGAGCGAACTATCGGGGTTCTTCTCTGGAAGATCCGCAAGGTCATGGGCGAATTCGGTCGTGACTACGAGGTCCTGGTTTTCGATGATGCTTCCACCGATGGGACCGCCACTGTCCTCGATCGTTACCGCGGTGTCCTTCCGTTGAGAGTTCTCGAGGAAGAGCATCGCGCGGGATACCCGGGCGCGGTTCAGGGTTTGCTTCGCGAGGCGCTAAATCGCACGAGCTACCCGAAGAGGGATGCCGCAGTCTTGCTGCAAGCAGACTTCACGGAGAGCCCCGACTATATCGTTCCCCTGCTCAAGGCACTGGAGGGTGGGGCCGACATCGTGGCCGGCGTGGTCGAGGAGAACGGGCGTCCCGGGCCCCGCGCGGTCCGTGTGGCCAGGCGGATGGCACCGTGGGTCCTCGGAAGGGCCTTTGGTGGTGCTCCGGTGTCTGATCCGCTGTCTGGATTTCGGGCCTACCGGCTGATCGTACTGAAGAAGGCGTTGGCGGAGTTCAGGGGCCGTCCTTTCTTAACGACCGATGGATGGGCGTCCAACTTAGAGCTTCTCGGTCTCGTCGCACCCCACGCACGACGGATCGCCGAGGCGCCCCTTACACTGCGATACGATGTCGACGGGCGCCCCTCACGTCTGAGCGTGGTCCGAACCCTTCGAGGGCTGCTCCGTGTACGACGGGAGAGATGGGAGGGTCCCGCAAGAGAAGGAAAGCAGTAATGCAGCGGATATGTGAAGCGGTTTGTATGGCGCTGATGTTAGGCGTGGCGACGTCCAAAGTGGCTGTCGCGCAAAGCCCCAGTGTGCCCTCCGCCGAGCCCCTGGCGGACAGCCTCATGGCGGTCGACTCCGTTGCGAACAGGTCCACGGTCAGCTACGAAATCGATCCTTTCGCAGCGGTTGTACCGTTTGGCCCTGGAGAGCGGCTGGAATACACGGTCAAGCTGGGCATCTTCAACGCGGGCGACGCACAGATGGAGGTTGTGGGCATCGACTCGGTACGAGGTGAGCCCACGTATCACGTCGACGTGGCCATGCGGGGGGGGCTCCTGTTCGGAGCCTTTAAGCTGGATAGTCGTTTCGAGTCGTGGATCGATACGCGACTGATGATGAGTCGTAGATACATCTCGGACGAGAGCTACACCGGCTACAGCAGTTACCGTTCGTTCGAGTTCTATCCGGACGAGATGGTATGGGATCAGACGGACGAGGGGGTGATTGGTGAGTTGGCGACCGCCCTTCCCTTGGACGACATCTCGTTCATCTATTTCGTCCGATCTCTTCCGCTCAAGGTCGGACAGACCTACACGTTTTCGCGATACTTCAAGAAGGACGGTAATCCGGTCGTCATCGACGTCGAGCGCCGGGACGTGCGTGAAGTCGGGGCCGGCACCTTCAATACGATCGTAGTACGCCCGACGATTCAGACCGACGGACTCTTCGCGGACGGGGGTGAGGCCGAATTACACTTCACCGATGACGAGAATCGGTATCTCGTGTATATGCGCGTCGGGATGCCGGTTGTCGGCTCCATCACGCTGCACCTCGAGAAGGTCATACCGGGAACGCCCATCCACTCTGGCGTGGTCGCCTGGTAGGACTAGAGGGGCTTTTCATCCCCGTTGATGAGCCCGTGAGCCGGCGACTTGATCTGAGAAGGCTTCGCCTGAAGGCCGTCTGGCTTCTCATCATCCCGTTTTACGTTTTTTCAGCCCCCTCGGCGAACCTGTTGTGGTGGGGTGCCGGCATGAGCGCTTCCGGGCTTTCACTCCGGGCTTGGGCCGCGGGCTCCATTCGTAAGGATCGCGAATTGGCCACGACCGGACCGTATGCCCATACACGGAATCCACTCTACCTGGGCAGCTTCCTGCTCGGTGCCGGTGTGACGATCGCGGGAGGGCAGTGGGTGTTCGGTGTGGCCTTCTTCGCGCTTTTTCTCCTGGTCTACCGGGCGACTGCACTCCGCGAAGCCACCGAGCTAGAGGTGCGTTTCGGAGAGGGCTACCGGGCCTACGCAGCGCAGGTGCCCGCGGTGTTGCCTCGGATCACCCGGTACCGGTCCGAGGGCTCAGACTCGTCGCGGGGAGGTTTCTCCCGAGCCCGCTACCTCCGGAATCGCGAATGGGAGGCGGTGCTCGGAGCGATTGCGGCCTTCGGTCTACTGGCTTTGAAGCTGAAGCTCTGGCTTTGACGACCACGCTAGGAGGGTGATTGGAAAGGGGGGTGGGCCGCGTTGCGGATGCCACGGCCCCAGCTCCTAGGCGGAGCGACGACGCCATAGCATTCGCTACGGCTAGGAGCTCCAACAACGGAGATGGGGTCGTGCCACCGCAACCCTTCAACGTGTACGGTCATTCCCCTCATGTGCGCGACCCGCCCCCCTTTCCGATCACCCTCCTGGGATCTATTCGATCCCTACTTGTCGTTGTAGCCAACGTATGTAGCCCACGATCTCCTGGACCATCGCGTCCGTCACGCCGGGGAGGGGCGCCATGTCCCCGAATCGCCAGTGATGGGCCCGCACGCCGTTGCGCGCGGCCAGAATGAAGGCTGCATCCGCGTGGTGGTTTGGTTCATATATGATGTGCACGAGGGGCGGACCCTGGTCGGTACCGTCGCCGGCCGGACCGTGACAGACGCTGCAGTTCTCTTCGAACAGCGTCTTGCCCTGCGCCAGTTCAGGTGGAGACGTCGCCGCGATCCCACGAAGGACGACCTGGATTTCGTCGGTCGGCGGAGGCGCAGATCGAGACTCGGGTTCAGCGCTGCATGCCGTGCCGGTAATCGAGAACAAGAGGGCCGCTCCAACGGGCCAGAATCCTGGTCTGCTGCGTATCGTCACGTTGGCTCCAGCTGTTGGGGACGTTGGGCGAAAATCACAGGTAGTTACGGACGGCGAGATCCACTTTTTCGAGAACCATTTCGACTGTCACTCGCTTCATGCCGTCTCTATGGTCCGTGGAAATCGGATATTCCTCGCCCGCAAACTCGGAATAACCGTCGACCACGAGGTCGTAGTAACGGCGGTAGGGTCCCGTGCGTTTCGGATTCGTATACCCGTAGATACCGACGACCGGCGTCTCGAGGGCCCGGCTGATATGTAAAGGTCCTGTGTCTGGGCTTACAGTCAAGGCGCTGCCGTCGAGGAGATAAACGAGGCGGCGCAGGTCGTCCCCGAGGGCGTCGATCGGATGGGCTTTCGTCAAACTGAGAATCTCGTCCGCCATCTCGCGTTCGAGGCGGGAAGGTCCACCGACGAGAATGGGCTGGAGCCCATGCGCCGACTCGATCTCCTCCAGCATTCGTGCGTATCCTTCGGCGGTCCAGTTTTTCTTGGATTTGGTCGTGGCGACCACGACGGAGCAGGCAGGTCTGTCCAATTCGGAGAAGAACGATGTTTGGGCCTCACGGTCTTCGTCCGTGATGGGGATGTCCCACTCCACGGGCTCGGGATCGACGCCCAGGTAGTCCAGGAACTCGAAGTACTGCGCCTGCACATGTTGAGGGGATCGAGGAGGAATACGCTCATTCGTGAAGACCCAGTTGCCGTCCCGCGCGCGTGCGGTGTCGAAGCCGAGCTTTCTTTTCGCCGGGAGCATACCGACGACGATGCCGGCCTTCAGGTAGACCTGGAGCGCGAGCGCGAGATCGAAGTGCTGCTCTCGTACGTAATGGCCGAGGTCGGCGAAGTTGCTCCAGGCTCGCAATCCGCCCCTCCCCCTCTTGAATACGATGAACTCGTCGATGGCGGGGTGTCCCTCGACGAGTGCTTTGGGAGTGGGTTGGATGATCCACGAAATCCGAACGTCCGGCCAGGCGCGCTTCATCGCGTTCGCCACGGGGAGCACGTGGACCGCGTCACCGATGGCACTCAGCATCACGATACACACGCTGCGGACGGGTCCGTTCGCCGGGGGCGTCATGATGTTTTCCCGTCTAGGCCAAGCAAGTGGGTTATCTCGTCGTAAGTCAGGTGCCCCTCGCCCTCATCGTGGGACCGCTGATGTGTACGGTCGAGCTTACGGATCGAACGGGCGAGCCGGCGTCGAAGCCTTCCGATATCCACGGGGTGGCTCGGCCCCGTCACCCTGCACCCGTCCAGGTCGAGGAGAATAGCATGGGTGTGCTGCGCTTCTCGTGCAATAAGGACGTTCCCGGCGTTCAGATCCCTGTGATGCACGCCCGCCTTCGACAAGCGGATGATCAGGTTTCTGGTGCAAGCCAGGGCCTCTCGGCGTGTGTCTCCGGTGGTCCGTCGATCCGAGGGGTTGTGGTTCCCGAACAGTACATCAGCGAGGGTCCGAGCGTGGGGCACGAACTCGGTGACCAGGTCGGCCCGGTAGAGGACGCCCCTGGGATATACCGCTGCAGCCACGATTCGGGGTGTGGCGAAGCCCAACTCCTCGATCCGGGCGCTGTTCTCCAGTTCGTTGAAGCTCCGAGGCCTTCCCGCCCGAAGGAAGCGGTCACCGAAGGCGCTCATGAACCCACCTCGGTAATACCGTCGAACCACCCACGGTGGCCCGACGCCTTCCGGATTCGTCAAGACCGGGATCGGCCCTCTCCCGTGGAGCGTCCGGCAAGCCGAATCTCGTGCGGCTCGGTATAGAGATCCGTACACTACGACCGCTTGGCGACTCCAACATACCGCTTCGGTCCGCGCAAGAATCTGTGCTTTTCCTACCGTGATCCACTCAAACCCTTTAGGCATTATTGGTGCCCAACTCCGTACCGCTCGCTCGCCCAGCCGACACGTTCCAAGACGTCCCTCACCGCGATTCTCTGCATTCGTCCAGGGCGGGGCCCATAGCGGGCTGGGCTCCGGGCCTCGCCGGGATCTGTGTATCGATCCACGATCAAGTCGTGGTACTGCTCGTAGGGGCCGACCCTCCATGGGTTGGTATGGCCGAAGAGCCCGATCACGGGAATGCCCATCGCGTGGGCGATGTGGAGGGCCCCGGTGTCCGGGCTGATGACGAGGTCACACCCTCGGATACTCCAGATCAATTGCCGTACAGAGCTGGACAGCGCGGACCTTGCGGTGACTCTCCCATCATCCAAGATGGCCTGCTCCGTCGCCTGCTCCCCCTCCCCTGGCCCTCCCAAAAGAAGCACGTGGAATCCGAACTCGATCTCCAGAGCGTGTGCGAGCGACACGTATCGGTCTGTTGGCCAATCCTTTGCCGGGTTGGCGGTGCCCAACACCAGCCCGACGACGGTCGCACCTTCCGAGGCCGAAAAGAAAGCCTCGGCTGCCGACTTTTCCTCCTCCGACAGGGTGATCTCCCACTCCAGGGGGTTCGGTCTCTCGACGCCCACAACATCCAGGAACTCCAAGAACAAATCCTGCGTGTGCCGCCATTCCCCTCCTGCTGTGTACTCGGTGTTGACGAACCGGACCCCATCGCGTGTCCTCGAGGGCGCGAGGCCCACTCGCACCGATGCGCCGGAGAGGTATGCCGGGAAGACACTCTTGGCGTACCGCTGCATGTTTAGTGTCAGATCGCAGGAGGGTCCGGCGCGAAAGGCACTCCAAAGATCGTATACACCACGGAGACCTCTCTCCGGCCGGAAGGCGATTGCCTCGTCCACCGCCGGGTGATGCTCGAGGACCTGTGCGGGTATGGGCTGGGCGACCCAGACGATCTTCCGGGAAGGCCGGTCGCGTTTGAGGGCCACGGCGACGGGTAGTCCGTGAACGACGTCCCCGATGCCCGAAAGGAGGACGATACATACACGGTCGCCTCGGATGGCTTGGGCCCTGGTGTCCCGAAGTTCGTTGCCCGCGGGTGCGCCGGTTCGGATCACGTCTTGGAGCTCCCAGGAGGCCCCAGTTCCATCAGGAAAAGGGACGGGCCTTCGTAGTCCCGACCCTTGATGCGGATTCGAAAAAGGTAGGCCCCGGGTTCAGGAAAGATGATCTCTCGAAGCGGCATGACGATCTGAGTGCGGGCGGGAGGGCTGTCTGGGTCACGGCGGTCCACCTCCGAATGCCCCTTTACGGTCATGGTGGATTGGCCGGACGGCCCGGTCACGTCCACGTCGAAGTCGTAATGGCCGATGTCGTCCCGGCTCCACTCCACGGCCACGACGAGCACCATGTCGTGCTTGGCTGGGAACCCCGGAGCGGCAAGATCATTGAAGACTCCGCGGATGTCGAGTTTGCCGTCCGCGGTTTGTTCGGCGTGGTCGCAGACAAGGGCCAGTTGTAGTCGCATCGTTCAGAAAACCATCACGGTCAGCAGTCCCCAGCGGAGCCCCATCCTCCTCCGCCTGGCGAACGAATACTGACGACATCGCCGAATTGTACGGGAAACGTAACCTTCGCCGGAAGCGGCTCCTCATGACCGTTTCGGATGAGGACGTTTTGGCCGGGGCTTCCGTCATGCCCACCCCGTGTACCCGAGGGCCGTCGGCCCCGGCGTTCGGAGAGGAGCGTTACGGTTCCCTCGCACAGTAGCTGTAAGTCCCTGCGGAGACCGTCTCCGCCCCGGTGGAATCCGGCACCCCCACTCTTCCGCCTCAATGAATACCGGGTGATCCGGAAGGGATAGGCGTGTTCAAGAGCTTCGATTGGCGTGTTCAGGGAGTTCGACATATGGGTGTGAACACCGGAAAGTCCATGCCGGGTCGGACCTGCACCCATCCCCCCCCCAACTGTCTCGTAGTAGGCGAAATTGGCTCCGTTCCTGGGATCCACACCTCCGATTGTCGTGTTGTTCATCGTGCCCTGGGAAAGTGCCGGAATGAGGTCCGGAAGAGCGCGTGCGAACGCCCGCAAGAGGACATCGGTGATCCGCTGGCTGGTCTCGACGTTCCCCGCCGCAACGCTTGCGGGAGGGCCGGCGTTCACGACCGAGTTTTCTGGGAGGATCAGGCGGACCATCGACATGGAGCCGCCGCCGGCCGGGAGCGATTCCCCTAGGAGCGCCTCCACGACGCAGCGAACGGTGTACCTCGTGGCGGAGTCGGTGATGGCAGTCACGGCGTTGATTCCGCCCTTCACCTGGGGGCTGCTCCCCGTGAAGTCGACGTCGAGACCGTCGCGGCGTCGGACGAGCCTCACGCGAATCGGGATGTCCACGGCTCCGAATCCGTCGTCATCCATGAAGTCCTCGGCTTCGTACTTACCGAGTTCGATGTAAGCGAGGCCAGCTTCTACGAGTCGATCCGCGTACCCGACCAGTGCGTCCATGGCCGCCATTGTCGCCTTGGTGCCCCGTCGGTTGACGATCTCCAATAGCCGGGACGCGCCCGCGTGTAAGGCGGCCAGCTGGGCGTCAAGGTCACCGCTTCGTTCGATCGGGGTTCGGACGTTCGCCAATATGAGGTTCCAGACCCCCTCTTGGCGTACGCCTTCTCTGTAGAGGTAGACGGGCGGGATGCGGAGGCCCTCCTGATAGATCTCCTGAGCCAGCGGCATCGATCCCGGGCTCATCCCCCCGACATCCGAGTGATGGGCCCTCGACGCCACATAACCAAGCGGTGTGCCGCGGTCCGGGTCATGGACCGGCGAAATCAAAGTGATGTCGGGTAGATGTGTACCGCCCCGGAAGGGATCGTTCAGGCAGACGACGTCTCCAGGGTCGAGCGGGCCGAGTTCACTGAGGGCAGACTCCACACTCATCGGCATGGCGCCCAGATGGACCGGCATGTGGTCCCCAAGGGCGATGGGCGCACCCCTCGCCGAAAAGAGCGCGCACGAGTAATCTCGACGCTCCTTGATGTTGGGTGAAAAGGAGGCTCGCCGGAGCGCGGCGCCCATCTCTTCGGTTAATGCCGTAAAGAGGTGGCGAAAAATCTCAAGCGCTATGGCGTCGGGCTCCCGCGGTCCCGTTGGCCGACTATCGAGCATGAGTTAGGTTGAGTGGCTAAGGTAACGTCGAGTACATCTGAAGCGGATATTCTATCCGTTCAAGAGGAATTCAGGGAGGTGTGAGTGCCAAAAGAGAAGATTTTTGCGCAGGCCCGGGATGAGTTGTTCAGCCACATCAATCGATGTGGCGTGCTAAGCGCGACGGATGATGACCGAATAACGTGGATGACCGAGACCATCGACTACATTGGTGAGCGCTATCCGGATCTAGTGGATCCCGACCTCCGTGAGCTACATGCGGTCGGCATCAGGTTCTGCCAGCCGGCGATCAACAATGTGCCCGCTGAGGTAGTGTCTGAACCAGTGTCTGAACCGGTGACCGAGACTACAGCCGCCGATGCGCTCGAGGCCGCGGATGCGCCCCAGGCCGCGGATGCGCCCCAGGCCGCGGATGCGCCCCAGGCCGCGGATGCGCCCCAGGCCGCGGACGCGCCCTAGGCCGCCACCGCACAGTTGGCTTCCCCGACGTCCTAAGTCCCGACCCTACGTAGGACCAAGACGGGGGCGCCAACGCCGCCAGTCAGCTTACCCAGATAACCTATATCGTCGACCCCCTGCGGCCGGAAGCGGTGTTTTCCTGCCGTTTTTCCTTTAGATAGGGGGGAAAGGGCGTCTGAGGCACGCTGTGTGTGGGGGTGCTGGCGCACCCTTCGGACGCATAGTATGTTGCCGCCCCAGTTGGCGGGACTGATGAGTAAGCGCCTGTCGAAAGGGTGACCCGGACGCCTCTATGAGGGACCCTCGAGTAACAGAATCGTGGTGCGGTGTGCGTCTCAACGGCTCATGACCAGCGCTCGTAACGACCAGAGTGTGGCAGCGGAGGGTGGCCAACGCCTCACCCTTCCGGACGAGGATGCCCTCCTGTGCCTCTATTACGACGGAGGGCGTCTGCCTTCTCCGTCCGGCGGATTCCTGATGGTCCTGGGGGTTCAGCCTGAGGCTGAGGGGTCGGGTTCGGTCTTCCTGGAGTGTACGTCGTCGTCGCTTCGGTACCGGATGAGTGTGCCCAAGGCCACGCGCTCCGAGAGGAAGAAGGTGCGGGACCTGATCGATCAAGGCGGTGATCCGGCATGCCCCCGGCACCAAGGGCAACTCCTGGTGCGAATACGGCATGATCTCGCTTGTCCGAGGTGTGGTGTGCGGTATGCCAAGGCCAAGTAGCGGCCGGTGAGGGTCAGGGTGGTAATCGCTACCGGCGTCCATTACATTGCCGCCGTGTGCCCTCTCGAAGGCCGTTTTTAACAGCCTTCTAAACCTAAGGAGCTTTGTGGCGATGGCAGAGGGTTTCCTCAGCTCTGAGGAGTACGACGAAAAGGCTCATCAGCTATACAACAGTGGGGATTACGAAGGGGCCCTCGAGATGCTTAAGGAGGGCCTCTCGCTTTATCCCAATGCGGTTGAACTCTGCGTGGGGATGGGCTACGCACGTCTAGCCCGAGAGGAGTATGCGTGGGCGCGCAGGGCGTTCGACCGTGCGCTCGTTCTCGATCAAGGGCATGAGGACGCTCTAGTGGGGCTGGGCGAGACGCTCCTCCGATTCGGGGAGCGCGATGCCGCGCTCGCACTGTTCGAGCGGGTAGCCGCGCTGGGGTTCGAGGACGACGTGGAGCTGATGCTCACGATGGGGCGGGCGCTTTATCGTGAAAGCTTTTATGCCGAGAGCCGGGATGTGTTCGCGAAGGCTGCTGCCGCGCGTCCGGACAGCGCGGAGGTCGCGGCGTCGCTCGGCTACGCGCTCCATCGGCTCGGCGAGGAGGTAGGGGCCGGGCGACAGATCCGGAGGTCCCTCCGCCTCGATCCCGATCTCCATGAGGCCAGGATCTATCTCGGCCATCTCTTGTATGATCGTGGAGACTGGGATGGAGCACTCCGTGAGTTCGAGCGGGTCCCGCCACTCGATCACTGGGACGCATTGGCGGTGTGGCGTCTCGTCGAGCTCAAACGAGCACTCTGGAACGTGGAAAACGGGGACCTGAGGATCAAGCCTTGGCAAGAGCGCTTGGATGAGCTCGAAGCGCTGCATGATCCCATCGACCGCTTACTTGCTGAGGTCGAAGCACAAGTCAACGGTGCTGAGCGATCGCTGGTCGACCCGAGTCAGCTCGAACTCTTCGAGCGGGGTGAACGAAAGGGCGCAACAGAATCGCATGAGGTCCGGCTGGGCGATGGGCATCTATTCCGCGGAACATGGCAAGGTATCGTGCGGCAGATGAGAGATCAGGCTGGATTCTCCCACGAATCTCTGTCCCAGTACATGAGACGGCTGGCGGAGCGTTGGCACGAACAGCTCGGCGTCGAGATTCCTTTTGCCGACCCCGAGAGTTTTCTCGAGGCCGCCATCCGCGTCGGCGTCGTATATCTCGAAGACTAGAAGGCTGTTGAAGGAATACAGCGGGTTCTGACCATGTCACAATCTGGAGATGTTCTGGAGCGTTTTATTGAGACGCTCGTACAGGAGATCACGGTTACCCGTCCGGAGTACCTGACCGCTCCGTTTACGGTTGCGGAGATCTATCAGGACCTCACTCCTTATCGATCCCACCGGGCTTTGATCGGGGTCGAGATGAACGGGGACTACGAGGAAGCACTCTTGCGGATGCTCTCCGGCGAGGGAGGCTGTCTCCTACTCGACTCCGCGGTTGCCCGCCAGGAGATGCAGAAGGAACTCGCTAGCCCAAATCCAAACACGGGTGTGTTCCGTGAATTTGCGGCGGTGGACGTCCGTTTGCATCCCATGCGGGTGCCCCTGGGCGTTGGCCCCGGACCCGAAGTAGAAGCCGCGGAGGTTTCTGCAGCGGACACGATCGATCCGGAAGGGGCCCCCACAAGAGCGGCGGAGGTGGAGCTGGAGGGCGAGGGGGAGCTGAAGGCCGCTGAGGAAATTCCCCCCAAAGCTGCCGAGGTGGGAGGCGTTGGGCCGGCCGACCCGACGGCGGCGACCCCGGACGGCGCCGAACCGGTAGAACTTTTGAGGGAAGAGCCCGGAGGCTCCGGTGAAGATGGTGTGGTGGGTCACATTGAGACGGCTTCTGCGCCGCCTCCGGCGTTTGAGCAACCGGCACCCGACGGGACCGTTTCGGCGGACGCCGAACCCAGCTTGACGGTGTGCCACTGGTGCCGCGAGGCCCTTCCGGTGCGCGACCGGGTCCATTTCTGTCCGTTCTGTGGCAGCGACCTTCGCCCATCTCCGTGTCGCGTGTGTGGCGAGGCGATGGAGGCCCGGTGGCACTTCTGTGTCTCCTGTGGGGCTGATGTGCGTGGTTAGATGGATAGGGGCTTTCGCCTGCCTGGCGGTGTTGGGATGTGGGATCGAGACCAAGACGAGCCTCGAGGAAGTCGGGGAGGCCAGCACGGATCTTCACTCGGAGATCGCTGCCGTTGCCCAGGTCGTTCAGCTCACCGGAGGCCGTGACGTGGAGCATGTCGTTCCGCCCCATCTGGAGATCGAACTCGGGGAGTGGGTCCAGTTCGTATCGCTCGACCGCCGTGTCCACACGGTGTCCTTCGTGCCCGACTCTCTTTCGCCTGAGGCCCTCGTCTACCTGGCCGGCACCGGTCAGCTCGAGGGCCCACCACTACTCATGCGTGGAAGTCGATTCCTCGTCGATTTCCGGGACGCGCCTGCGGGTCGGTACGTTTTCTCGAGCACAAGCCATGGCGACCCTGTCTTTGGCAGCATAACCGTGGGGGAGATCTCGGCAGATCCGTAGTAGACGACCCACGGATTCTTCCACGCTCCTGATGAGCCCCGCCCACTGTACTCCTTCAACAGGCTCCTAGATGGGAACTCAAGGACAGGCCAAGGACATCGTCGTTCTCTCGGGGAAGAGGACTCCGTTCGGAACGTTTGGTGGAAGCCTGAAGAGCTTCACGGCGACAGATCTCGCGGTTTTCTCGAGTGTCGCTGCGATCGAGGCTGCTGGCGTGGCTCCGGACCAGATCGATCACACGTTCTTCGGAAACGCCCTCCAAACCTCATCGGACGCGATCTACCTCGCCCGCCACGTCGCACTACGGGCCGATGTTCCTCAGGAAAGCCCAGCGCTGACCGTCAACAGGCTGTGTGGGTCCGGGTTCGAGGCGATCGTCCAGGGAGCCAAGGAGATTCTCCTCGGCGGCGCTCAGTTGACGTTGTGTGGCGGCTCGGAGTCCATGAGTCAGGCGCCCCACGTCATACGCGGGGCACGTTGGGGACAGCTTCGGCTAGGGCCCGCCGGGACCGGATTCGAGGATCTCCTTTGGGAGGCCCTCAGTGACTCCAACTGCAATCTGACGATGGCGGAGACAGCGGAAGAGTTGGCGGAGCGCTACGACGTCACCCGCGAAGAAGCCGATCAAGTTGCGGTCCGCAGCCAGCAGCGCGCCAAGGCGGCGTGGGACGGCGGTTACTTCGCAGCCGAGATCGCTCCGATCATGATCGAGAGCCGAAAGGGTGAGCAGGAGTTCGCTCACGACGAACACATGCGGCCCGATACGACGCTGGAAGCGCTGGGTGGGCTTCGGCCATTCTTCAAGAAGGACGGTCTGGTGACCGCGGGCAACGCCAGCGGGATCGGCGACGGATCAGCGAGCACTCTGCTCGCCGCGGCGGATTGGGCCGATCAACATGGGATCGAGCCACTCGGCCGCATCGTGTCATGGGGATTCGCGGGTGTCGAGCCGCGGGTCATGGGCATTGGGCCGGCGCCTGCCTCCCGTGCGGCGCTCGAAAACGCGGGTTTAACTTTGGACGATATGGACCTCGTGGAGGTGAACGAGGCGTTTGCGGCCCAATACATGGCGGTCGAGAAGGAGCTCGGACTCGATCCGGCCGCCACGAACGTGAATGGCGGGGCGATCGCGATCACCCACCCGCTTGCAGCATCCGGGGCGCGCATCACGATCCATCTTCTCCACGAACTGCGGCGGAGGGGTGGGCGGTATGGCCTTGGGGCAGCGTGTATCGGTGGGGGGCAGGGTGGTGCGGTGATCGTGGAGGCCCTGTAGGCGCGTCCTGTTCGGGGCGAAACACCGCTGCGGTCACGGGAGCTGCGACACGATGGGCGAAGAGAAGTCGAGGAGTCTGACACGTACGGAGTTCGAGGCTGTGATGAAGCGGGCTTCGGAACTGGCCGTTTCAGATCCCTACGACGGTCAAAGTACACTCGACGAGGCCGAGGTATTCCGGATCGCGAGTGAGGTCGGCCTTCCGCACGAGCACGTTCGGCGAGCCCTGGCCGAGATGCGTTCGAATGAGAATCCCACGGGCATCATCGATCGGTGGTTCGGCGCTCCGCAGGTCTGGGGATCGAGGGTCGTACGGGCTTCCAAGGAGGATCTTCGGCGCACCCTCGACGAGTTCCTGGTGGCGGGGAATCTGCTTGAGGCCGTCCGCCAGGGAACGGACCTGTTGCTCTATCGCCCCGCCGTGGACTGGATTTCGCACTTCGCCCGGGCCGGGGCTTCGTTATCTCGGCGCGCCCATTGGGCCGCCGCGAAGGAAATCGAGATCCATCTAGAGGAGGTGGATGCCAAGACCACCTTAATCGAAATTCGGGTGGATCCCGACATACGAGGCTCCTACACCGTGGGTGCGGGGTTCGCCGGCCTGGCGCTCGGGGGTGGTACGGCCTTCGGCGTGGCGGTGTTGGCCGGAGGGGTGTTTGCGCTCCCAGTGGCGGCGGTGTTGGCGTCCAGCGGCCTATCGGCCGTCGTGATTGTGGCTGTCACCGCGCGGATTACCGGTCGTTATTCCCAGAGAGCGCGGGAGGAGGTTCAGCGGGAAATCGAGGGGGTGCTTGATCGGTTGGAGCAAGGTGAGGATCTCGCGCCGCCGCCGGCATCCTGGCGCAGGTGGGTCATGGATCAGGCTAGAAGGTTTCGGGTCGAGATCACTGGTTCCAAGGGGGACTAGTGGATATCCAGAAGGTGGGCGTAGTAGGATGCGGGCTCATGGGCAGCGGGATCGCCGAAGTCGCGGCGAAGGCGCTCTTCGACGTCGTTGTGCGTGAGGTGAGCGACGAGCTGATCAAGGCTGGCCGGGACCGGATCCAACAATCACTCGACCGAGCAGTGGAGAAGGGAAAACTCACAGTGGCCGACCGGGATGCGGCATGGAGTCGTCTCCGTTTTTCGACCGAGCTCCCGGATTTGGCCGACCGACATCTCGTGATCGAGGCGATCGTAGAGGAGATCGGGGCGAAGAACGAGTTGTTTTCGGCTCTGGATGGTCTCTGTGGGCCCGAGACCATATTCGCCTCCAACACGTCTTCTCTGACGATCACCGATATGGCGGCGGCCACCGGACGGCCGGATCGGGTGGTTGGCCTCCACTTCTTCAATCCGGTCCCCGTCATGGAGCTGGTGGAGGTCGTACGTACGATGGCGACGAGCGACGAAGCGTTCAGCACGGCGTATTCGTTTGCTGAGGCGCTGGGCAAGAAGCCGATCATTGCGAAGGACAACTCGGGCTTCGTAGTGAACCTACTCCTGGTGCCCTACATACTCGACGCCATCCGGCAACTCGAGCGGGGTGTGGCCTCGATGGAGGATATCGATCGAGCGATGACCCTCGGAGTGGGACATCCCATGGGTCCGCTTACTCTTTGCGACTTCGTCGGGATCGATACGGTCTATCGAATCTCGCAGATCATGTTCGACGAGTATCGGGAGGTCCGATATGCGCCTCCTCCGCTTCTGAAGCGGATCGTCTCGATGGGGCGATTCGGCAGGAAGACGGGAAAAGGGTTCTACGATTGGTCCGGGGATCAGCCGATTCCTTTGCCGCTCTGACCCTTTGCCCGCAAGGGGCCGAAGTCTGCTAGATCTTACCCCGGCGCTGACGACGGCGTTCACGTCGAATGGCCGCCTCACGTTTCCGCTTCCTCTGGGCGCTCGGCTTTTCGTAGAAGCGACGCTTCCGAAGTTCCGAGTAGAGCCCCGACCGCTGCACCTTACGCTTGAATCTGCGGAGCGCCCGCTCGAGACTTTCGTTGTCTTGAATCGTTACTTCCAAAGGACAACAACTCCTTCATTGTACGGTCGATTCCATAAATGGAACCGAAGATCAAATTTCCGACCAAGAACAAAAAAATAGTGACTACGGTCCGATCAGGGAAGTCTTCCTGATACCGAGGCGTCCGAATCTCAGGGAAGTCTTCGTTCACGGTGGAGGGTGTGCGTGTAGAACACGTACTCCTCCCTATGGGCCAGGAAGTCCTCGACCCACACTTCGAAAGGTGGCATGGGAATACGTGCCTCGATGTACTCGATGACGAGCATGCCCAGCTGCAATCGATCCTTGGCGCCGAAATCTACTCGCCGGCCCTCCAGAATCGAGTCGACGGTTGCCTCGAAGTATTTAGGGTCTACGAGGGCGATGAAGTGGCACACCTGATCGAGCCGATAGGACTGGTTATAGAGAACGGAGTCCGACCGTGTCCAGCATCCCTTCGGCGTCATTCAGGTGCTCTTCGGCGGACGCTGAGAGTTCCTTCGAATTCTTCAACAGCAGCTTCTTGAACCAGCGACGGGTCTTGGGAGATTCGCACGCCTCGTCTCCTCGCCTTGTGTGCATGGCCGAGGAGAGCAACGCTCGGAAAAGCGGCCGCCCCAGTCCACGGGCCTTATGATCGATCTCCGCCTCGGACGCCTCGATGAAGATATCGGCGGTCCGCACCTCGTATGATTCCCCATCGCCGTCCTGCGGGCGGAACGTGAGATGTCCGTGCCACACTGGCTATCCCGACCGATGAAGGTCACCAGAAAACAAGACCAGGATTCCTGTTCCCAATCCAGAAATCCGAGCGATCGCCGGCGGGATCGGTCGATGAGCGCGTGTTCCGTCAAATCGCCGGTTGGGTAGAGGGTGAGGGGGAAGACTCAAAATGCCGTCGTGCCGTGGTGCATGCAAGCAACGATCAGACTGTGGTAGACGGAGCTGTCGGGTGTCTTGCCAGAACCGTAAACATATTGTTATCGTGGATCAAGCAGGACTGACAAAACGAACATTACCGCATCACAAAGCCTTTTAAGGATGTTTGTGATGCAGGAAAATCCCGGTGGGAATGCCGGATTTTTTACCTGGATACTTTCGGAGGGCCGCTTCAACGCCCGCCGATGCAGACATCGACCGTCCGTTCGGACCGTAAGGAGAGACATGGAGGGGACAACTTTCTCGCTTCACTCCGCCGCCCGGCCGGAGGCCATGGCCGATGTTCCCGGTGTCTGTGAACTTCCACTGACCAGGGCTGTGGTCCACTACCGTGATCTTCACGAGGTGGATCCGCCCGGCGGGCGTATACAGGACATCGGACTCGCCCTCGTGCTCGAGGGCCGCTTCGCTTCATCTGCGGAAGCATTGGATCTGGGAAGCTCCGCCGTGAAGCTTCTGGACCTGAGTTCGGAGTTGGTGGTGCTCGACTGGGTCTATGAGCCGACACTGAAGCACGTCAATCGTCTGCTCATCGAAAGGGCCCGGGGGGGTGAGGATGTGGACGCGGCTCGACGGCTCGGCACCTACTCGTTCCAGATGGCCTTGAGCTTGCTCGGCCGCCTCGGATATGGGCCGCTCACCCGCCCCACGTTCCTGAGGATTGGCTTCCGAGACATATGCCGGGACCTGGATTTTCACGAGGGTACCGCAGTAAGGATCGTCCTCGGCGAGCATCGGGTCGCACGCGCACACCTCGACTATAATTCGAACTCCTTGGTGTTCAGTACACCCTCGCCGGAGCCGGACGCTCTTCTCGAAGCCGGCGTGCTCGCGGCGTTCCCTCACAGCGACGTAATGCGTATCAGCGAGGCCCACAACGGTGGGTCCGTTTATTACCAGATCCGGCTTTCATTCCCGGCCAGTCTGGTCGAGGCCCGTGAGGAGCTCCGAACGGTGAGGCGAGGCCTTGGCGGATTGTTGGCCCGCTTCGAGCCAGAGCGCTTCAAGGGGATCGAGCAGCATATCACCACCTTCGGATCGCGAGACACACTCTCCCAGCTCCATGTACGGGAGCGGCGAACGAAGTCCGAGGCGCTCCGGACCCGTCACGCCGCCGGCGGTGGCACTGTCCACTAGCATTGTGGCCACTGCACCATGACCGTCAATCGGGAGTTCGACAGGGGAGGGACGTCGGTTGATCGGGCGGATCGGAATGCTTCGCCGTCCAACGTGGCGGCACTGAAGGGACGGTACGAAGAATATTGCCGGCAACAGGTATCCCTTCTCTTGGAGATCACCCCACGTGAGGCGGTCAGGCCGCTTTACCGGCGCGCAAGGATTTGGGCAACCGAGAGGGGGCTCCACGAATCCAAAGATCCGATGGCCACCCTGCGCCTTTTCTGCCGTGACGTGCTACCGCTGCCACCGTTCGAGGTTTGGCTCCTGGACTATGAAACCCATCGTGTGGCCCATGTGAGTGCGGGATCGGGATTTTTTCCACTGACTGAGCCGATGGAGCCCATCGCGGTCGAGTTCAGGCGACTGGAGCACGATGCGGAGTCGTGGCACGGAACGCTTGAGGTCTACCGAGGTGGGGAGGGATGGAGGGGGCTCATTCGATTCCAGCGCGACGGCGGGGAGGGCCACTTCCGCACCGGCGAGATCTTCCGCGAAGACAACCTCCAAGACCTTAGGGATCGCTTTATTTCCTTCACTGCGCCTACCCTGAGCGCATTTCTGCGCTCGACCTTGCCGTAATCCCAGTTTTTTGTAAAAAACACTCTTGGCAAGAGAAGCAATTTTTTCGGAATTGGTTCTCGTAAGTTCCCATCAGAGTTGCATTTCACTCCTAGGAACACACTAACTATCTGGTGCTTCGGGGGTTGAGGAACAATTGATCTCGAGCCAAAATTCGAATTTATAAGTAGTTGTTGTACAACGAGTTACAAAATTTCGTTGGGCACACGACAATTTCGATCGCAGGCTTGCCCACGTCGCGAATGACCTGTACTATGGGTTCGCCTCGACGTTGTTGCTTTTCCTTGACACTTTCGAAAATCACGATGGTACGGTCGATCCGATCGGGTCATTTCGTGAATTTTCGAACCACCGAAAAAACTGGGGAGAAGTGTGTCCATGTGGGAGACCCGATCTGTTCAAATCACCGTGCTACTTCCCCATGATATTGCAGAGCAAGCTGAAGAGGTGCAGAAGGTGGATCCGGAGTTCTTGAGTCGGGTTGTGCTCTACGGTCTCACTCGTCGATCCATCTATCACCAGTTGCGCGACCGCAATCAGGACCAAGCTTCGGTCGATTACTCAGCCCCGCCCGCCATCTAAGGGGCTTGACTCTCTCGGTACCCCACTAAAAACTAAGGGCAAGTAGGGCAGGCACTTGCACGCCGAAGGCCGGCGTGCCGCGTGCGCGTGGACAGTGCTGCGAGGAATGTATGAGCGACGCCCGGCCGAAAGAGCCCCCAGAGGGAGACCGTGATAATGCGGAGCGCGTACTCCGGGCGAAGTATCTCGACTACTGCTCCTCTCAAATCGCCGGGCATCTAGTGCTGCTCTCGCCGGACGAGATCTACGTCCTTGCACAGGAAGCGCATCGCGTGGGTGGTCGGAAGAGTGAGCCTTCCTACGAACAAATGGTGCGTATGGCCACCGAGGGCGTCGCTCAACGCCTCACGCTTCCCACGTTCGAACAGTGGGCCGATGAATATGCGCGGGACCCGGCTCGATACGACGAGCAACTCCTCGGTCTTTGGGAGAGCGAGTTGGACGAAGTGCCCGACGCGTAAGCTATCGCCTAGCGGGCTCCGGCGCCCCGGCGCTCTCGGTGGCTCGCGAACTCCTGGGACACCACACTAAAACGGCAGATCGTCGTCCGGTTCGGAGATCGGCGGTGCCGGTGCCGGGCTGGGATCGCTCTGAAAGTCTCCGCCGCGGCCACCCCCACCTCCACCCGTGGTTGACCCGAGCATGACCATCTCGCTGACGATGATATCGGTCCAGTATTTCTTCTGGCCATCACTTTCCGACTCGGAGTATTCGATACGCCCTTCGACGTAGAGCCGGTCACCCTTTTTTACCCATTGATCGACGATGTCGACGAGGCGGCCGAAGAACGTCAGGCGGTGCCACTCGGTCTTCTCCTTCTGCTGCCCCGAGCCGTCCTTCCACTGGCGGTTCGTGGCCAGGGACACCTTGGCTACTTGGGTACCCGAGGATGTGGCTCGGATGTCAGGCTCGCTTCCCACGTTTCCGATGAGCATGACCTTGTTGAGGGACCGGCTCATTATCGTGCACTCCTTGGAGATTGATGCAGGGTCACGCGCCATTTCGGCCGTGAGGCGCCACAAGGTACCAAGGGCTCCGAGCGGGCGCTATGGGCGGGTGGCGCCTCCTGAACCGCCGTCCTAGTTTTTGCTTGATGGGGCCCGCCGGGGCGCCCTCCAACGCTGGATCTTGCCGAGCCTGCTATGAGTGATCTTCAGTACATTCGAGTGGCGTGGGACCACAAGCTGGCGATCGTCGTGATCGACCGCACCGACAAGCTCAACGCTCTGAACGCGGAGGTCCTTCGTGAGATAGGGGATGTGTTCCGCGATCTCAGGGAGGACGGCGATGTCCAGGGTGTGATCCTGACCGGGGCAGGCGAGAAGGCCTTTGTCGCCGGAGCGGACATTGGCGAGATCGCTCAGCTGACGCCGCCCACCGCCGTGAAGTTCAGCCGAGAGGGGCAGAGGATTTGCGCGGAAATCGAGCGTTTTCCCAAACCCGTGCTTGCCGCCGTAGGAGGGTACGCGTTGGGTGGAGGATGCGAACTGGCTCTTGCGTGCCACCTCCGAGTCGCCAGCGAAAATGCCCGCTTCGGGCTTCCCGAGGTGGGGCTCGGTATCATGCCCGGCTACGGCGGAACGGTGAGGCTCGCCAGACTCGTGGGGTTCGGGCTTGCCGTGGAGATGGTTTTGACCGGTGCCATTATCGACGCGGAGAGGGCTGAACGGATTGGCCTCGTGAGTGCCGTCTATCCCCAAGAGGCGCTCCTCGACGAGGCCAAGGTGTTCCTTCGGGGGATTACGAGGAACGGCCCGATCGCGGTTCGTATGGCTTTGGAGTCCATCTACCTGGCCCAGAATTCGGCACCGGCGGACGCGGCGAGCTTCGAATCCGCACTGTTTGGATTACTCGCTTCTACGGCCGACATGAAAGAGGGATTGACGGCCTTTCTCGAGAAGCGAAAGGCTGCGTTCAAGGGCGAGTGAGACGGGGCGGAGATGGGTGGATGTAGGGCCCGTAAACCGTTAAATTTTAGGATGTTATCAAGGCCTTCCCCGGCATCCGTTCCTTGCATCTGAGCGTGCTGAAACTCCGGCTTTTTCGCAACCTCGGGGACCAGGAGCTTTCTTTCCCTACAGAGGGCGTGGCAATCATCGGCGCGAACGCTCAGGGGAAGTCGAACCTACTCGAGGCCATCTACTATCTGGAGACGTTCCGCTCGTTTCGGGGCGCCCGTATGGAGCACCTCATCGCGTTTGGGGAGGATGTCTTCTGGGTGGCCGGCCAGGTGGCTTCCGAGAACGATGTGGGGGGCTCCCCGACCGAGGTCGCGGCGGCGTATGAAGGATCGAGTCGTCGGCGTAAAGTGACGATCGACGGTGCGGAGCCGGAGCGCATCGGGGATGCGATCGGGAGGCTGGGCGCCGTGATTTTCTCGCCGGCCGACATGGGCATCGTACACGGGGGGCCGGTCCGCCGCCGCCGATTTATGGACGTAGCCCTTTCGCTGAACGAAGAAGGATACTTGGCGGCTCTCCAGGCCTTCCGTCATGCGCTGGCCCAGCGGAACGCGGCACTCCGCTCCGGTCAGCTCGAGGCGGTGGTGCGGGCCTGGGACGAGCCCCTGGCTCGGAGCGCAGCGACGGTGATGGGCGCTCGGCGCCGATGGGTTTCAGAGTGGCGGGATGCCTTCCGCGGATACTACGAGGAGGTGAGTGGCGGGGACTCGGCGACGATGACCTACGTGCCCAAGGTTTCCGTGGACGGCTTGCATGACGATGGCATTTATGGGGCGTGCCGAAACGCTTTGGACGTCCGTTGGGCCGTCGATCTTCGGCGGAAGAATACCAGTGCCGGACCCCACCGGGACGAACTTTTGCTCGCGCTCGTAAATGGTGAGAGTGAAGCAGAGGTGAGGGAGTTCGGCTCCGGCGGGCAGTGCCGGACGGTGGCGCTCGCGCTCCGGTTGGTAGAGGGGGATGCGATCCATAGGGCGAGGGATAGTCCTCCGGTTCTTCTCTTGGACGATGCGTTTGCCGAGTTGGACGACGCTCGGAGAGAGAGGGTTCTCGGGCTGATGGGACGAGACCGTTTCGGTCAGGTCATCATCACCGCGCCCAAAGAGAGCGACTTACGTCTGCAGGGAGATGTGCTTCCTCGATGGGGTATCAACAATGGACGGATCTGCGCGTGAACAACGCTGGGCCGACGCGGGTGGGGGATCTCCTCGGTAATCTTTTGGAGAAGCGCGGCCTCGGGACACAGATCCTGAGGCTTGGTGCGCTCGACGTTTGGTCTGATGCGGTCGGAGAGAAAATTGCCGAAGTCACAGAGGCGAAGACGGTTGTAGCGTCGACACTGTTCGTTGAAGTCCGGAGCAGTGCCTGGCTCATGGAATTGAGCCTCATGAAAAAGGCCCTGTTGGAACGGGTCAATGCGGGGTTGGGTGGGGAGGGGACGATCGATCGGATCGTCCTGACGCTGATGGAGGGGGACGAATCGTAACGTCAGTTCTAGGGGCTGGATGCGGTCCAGACCCACAACGGAGTGAGCGGTAGATGGCGAAGAAAGGCGACAAAAAGACGAAGAAGGGCGACAAGAAGACGAACGGCGACTACACGGCCGGACAGATCACGGTACTCAAGGGGTTAGAGGCCGTTCGGAAGCGACCCGGAATGTACATCGGATCGACGTCCGCCCGTGGACTGCACCACCTCGTGTACGAAGTTGTCGACAACTCGATCGACGAGGCAATGGCCGGCTTCTGCACCGAAATACGGGTAACGCTGCGTGAGGACGGCTCCGTTGCCGTCAACGACGATGGCCGGGGGATCCCCGTCGACATACACCCCGAAGAAGGTGTGCCCGGCGTGGAGCTCGCCATGACGATGCTACATGCCGGGGGGAAGTTCGATCACGACTCCTACAAAGTGTCGGGTGGGCTCCACGGTGTGGGCGTGAGCGTCGTGAACGCGCTGTCGGAATGGCTGGAGGTGGAGGTCACCAGAGACGGCCAGCGGTACCATCAGCGCTACGCCAGGGGGATCAAGGAGACGGATCTCGAGACCATCGGGAAAGCGAAGGGCAGCGGCACGCACGTGACCTTCATGCGCGACCCGGAGATCTTTACGGAGCTAGCGTACAACTTCGAGACCCTCAACAACCGGCTCCGTGAGCTCGCGTTCCTCAATAGGGGACTGAAGATCGTGATCACCGACGAGCGGGATGGAACCGAGGAGACCCATCAGTACGAGGGTGGGCTCGCCTCGTTCGTCGAGCACGTGCGGGGTTCCCGGCAGCCGCTTCACGAAAAGGTCGTCTACTTCGAGGCCAGCCGTGAGGAGGCCGACATCGAGCTGGCCATGCAGTACGATGACGGCTTCAGTGAGCACACCCACACCTTCGTCAACAACATCAACACCCATGAGGGTGGGGCCCATCTGACCGGGCTCAAGGCCGCGCTCACGCGGACGATCAACGACTATGCCCGTCGGAACAAGATTTTCAAGAAGGACGATGAAAGTTTGTCGGGTGACGACGTGCGTGAGGGCCTCACCTGTATTCTCAGCGTGAAGGTCATGGAGCCCCAGTTCGAGGGGCAGACCAAGACCAAGCTCGGGAACAGTGAGGTGCGGGGTGCCGTCGAGGCCGCGGTTAATGAGCACCTCGGGATCTTCCTGGAGGAGAATCCCAAGGCCGCCAAATCCATCATCGAGAAATCGCTTTCGGCCGCGAGGGCACGGGAGGCCGCCCGTAAGGCGCGGGATCTGGCGCGCAAGAAGAGCGCTCTGGAAGGAGGCGTGCTCCCGGGCAAGCTCGCGGACTGCTCGATTTCCGATCCGAGCCTGTGCGAGATCTATCTGGTCGAGGGTGATAGTGCGGGGGGAAGCGCGAAGCAGGGTCGGGACCGCTCCTTCCAGGCCATCCTGCCGCTGAAGGGGAAGATCCTCAACGTGGAGCGGGCGCGGATCGACAAGATCCTCTCGAACGAAGAGATCCGGGCGATGATCACCGCCATCGGTTGCGGCATCCGGGACGACTTCGAACTCGAAAAGGCCCGCTATCACAAGATCATCATCATGACCGATGCCGATGTAGACGGTGCGCACATCCGCACGCTTCTTCTCACGTTTTTCTTCCGGCAGATGAGGGATCTGATCGAGGAAGGCTACGTCTACATCGCTCAGCCACCCCTGTACCGCGTGGCGAAGGGGAAGAAGGAGCACTACGCATATTCGGAGAGCGAACGCGAGGAGTTCATCAACCGCTTCTCGAACGGGAAGCCAGAGGGTGAGAAGCGGGGCATTCAAGTTCAACGGTACAAGGGTCTCGGAGAGATGAACCCGGAGCAACTTTGGCGCACGACCATGGACCCTGAGGCGAGGACGATCTACCAGGTGACGGTAGAAAGTGCGGCTGATGCCGACTCGATCTTCAGTCGGCTCATGGGCGAAGACGTAGAGCCCCGGCGGAAGTTCATCGAGAACAACGCCAAGTATGTCAAGAACCTGGATGTTTAGGGAGAAGGTTGTTGAGGAAGCACCCCTTCTCTAGGAGCTTCCGGTGACCGACCCCAAGCGACTCAACACGCAACAGCTGGTCTCGTACCTGGCGGAAAACGCCGGGCACTGGATCGAGAGTCAGCGTGCCCAACACAGGGTGCACGCGGACCCGCTGCCCGACACGACCCTGGCCGCCCTCAGTGGTTTCTTCGAGAAGGGGACGCTGGATCGGACCAGAATCAGGCGCGTTGCCAGCATCGAGAATCCTCACTTCTACACGGAATTCGAAGAGGCCGGGGAGGCTTTTCCTCTGGACTTCACAGTTTGGGCCGCCATCACCTTCGGGGACGTCATCCTCGTGAATGGCGAGCAGGTTCCGGGGCCGCCGTCCCATTCGGTGGTCTTCCACGAGGTGGTCCATGTGGTGCAGTACGACGTGCTTGGAATCCACGAGTTCGCGCGCAGGTATGTGACGCCGTTCGTGCAGAGCCGGTTCAACTACATGTCGATTCCGCTCGAATCAGTCGCTTTCGACCTCCAGGGGCGATTCGAGGAGTGGAGCGGGGACCCGTTTTCCGCGGAGGAGGAGATTCGCTCGAGAATCAGCGCGCCCGGGCTCCCTTACGCGGGGAGTGGAAGGGTGGAGTAAGGGTGGAGTACGGACACTACCGCCCGTGTAAGCGCCCGTAGTAGACCTGCGCATCGTAGATCATCCCCACGAGCGTAGAATCCGGATCCTGGGGTGTCAAAGGCAAGGGCCCCTAGAAGTGGCCCCTCAGCCCGCCCAGAGCGGTCCAGTGACCTGTATCACGTACACCGCGATGAGCCCCAACACGCCGATCACAGTCAGATAGTAGAGCATCGGCATCCAAATGGGGGGAGGAACGATCGGGTTCGCCAGAAGGAACGATTGGGGCGACCGCGAGAGAGGGGAGCGGTTGGGTGGCGCGATGGCTTGGCGGATGTCATGGCGACCGTCTATCTTCGGCGCGGCGGCTTCAACCGAGAGCGCTCTCCTCGCCCCGGACAGGACATCCTATGGAGCACAATCCAGACGCACCTTGGTACAACCGGTTACACTGGCAGGTGCTGATCGCCATGGCCGTCGGCGCGCTGGTCGGGGCCGTTTTCGGGGAGCCGATGGCGGATCGGGTCGGATGGATTGGCGACCTGTTCATGAAGCTGCTCCGCATGGTCATCGTGCCGCTCGTCCTGACGTCGATCATCTCGGGTGTGGCGTCGGTGGGCGGGGGGCGCTCCCTCGGTCGCTTGTTCAGCAAGACGATGGGCTACTACGTGCTCTCGAGTTTCCTTGCGGCCTCCGTCGGACTCCTGATGGTCAATTTCATCCGTCCGGGGGTGGGGGCCAACCTGACCGGTACCGATCAACAGGAGCTCCCCGACCTGGCCACGCCCGACTCGGCGGTCCAACTCCTTCTGGACATCGTTCCGCAGAACGTCATTCAGGCCGCCGCCACGGCCGACATGCTGGCGCTGATCTTCTTCTGTATCGTCTTCGGGGCCGCGCTCACCACACTTCCGGACAAGACCCGGGAGCCACTGGTCCAGTTCTTCGACGCGCTTTTCCATGTGATGATGAACCTCACGTCGGGCATCATCAAATTCCTGCCGATCGGGGTGTTCGCCCTGATCACGCGTATGGTCGGTACGACCGGTTTCGACGCCTTCCGACCGCTCGCGATGTATGCGCTCACGATCGGGTCCGGGGTGACGATCCACTTCCTCGTGAGCCTGCCGATCCTGTTGATCGTTCTCGGACGAATCTCTCCGCGCATCCACTTCCTCAACATGCGTGAGCCGCTGCTGATCGCTTTCTCGACCAGCTCTTCGGGGGCGACGCTGCCCGTCACGATGAAGGTGGTCGAGGAGAAGGTGGGCGTATCCAACAAATCGCGTCCTTCGTTCTGCCGATGGGGGCGACGGTCAACATGGACGGCACGGCGGTGTTCGAGTGTGCCGGCGCACTTTTTATTGCGCAAGCACTGGGATTCGACCTATGTAGCATTGAAATAGAAATGTCCGGTTTGGTTGAAGTAGAAATGTCCTCTTTCGGAGTTTGTTCGTTCGGAGTGGAGCGAGCAAACGGAACCGGGGGAGGAAATGCTGACATTGAGCCAGCGAGATCGAGACCGACTGGCGGTACTGAAGCAGGTGGAGCAGGGACTAGTAGCGGCCAGGCGAGGGGCGGAGTTGCTGGGCATAACCTCACGCCACTTCCGCAGGCTACGCAGGAGATGGGAGCGAGCAGGAGACGGAGTGGTGATCCATGGGCTTCGCGGCCGACGCTCGAATCGGGCCAAGGCGTCGCAGATGCGGGGCCGAGCGTTGAAGCGGGCGCGTGAGCCTGTGTTCGAGGGCTTTGGGCCGACGCTGCTCGCTGAGCACCTGTCACGCGACGCTGAGATCGGGCCGCTGAAGGCCGGCACCCTGCGCAAGTGGATGATCGAGGAGGGTGCCTGGAAGCCGAAGCGCAGGAGGGCGAGGCATCGCAAGGCCAGAGCGCGCAGGGCGGCCTTCGGCGAGCTCATCCAATGGGACAGCTCCGAGCACGCCTGGTTCGAGGACCGCGCTGCTGGCCGCTTCGTGCTCATTCAGATGCATGACGATGCCACGAACCAGCTCATGATGGCCCGTTTCGTCCCACGCGACACGGGAGCAGCCAACCGGCAGATCGCCATCGACTACCTGCGCCGCCATGGCCGTCCCATCGCCTTCTACACCGACAAGGCGGGCCACTTTGGCCAGTGGACCCGGCCTGTCTCGGCGATCCCGCTCGAAGAGCGCGACACCAAGCGTACCGAGTCCATTATTCGCAAGGCCCTGCGTGAGCTCAACGTCGAGCTGATCCTCGCACACTCGCCCCAGGCCAAGGGTCGCGTCGAGCGTAACTTCGGCACTTCGCAGGACCGCCTGGTCAAGGAGCTGAGGGTCGCAAACATCTCGACGCTCGAAGACGCCAACCGCTACCTCGACGACGTCTACCTCCCGTTCTGGAACGAACGCTTCGCGGTCGAGCCCGCTGAGTCCCGTAACGCACACCGTCGCCTCTCGAAGAGGCCCGATCTCGACGCGCTCTTCGCTGAGACCCTCACTCGCTCTGTCGGCAACGACTTCACCATTCAATACAGCAGCCGTAGATGGCAGATCTCCAAGTGCCAGGCCCGAGGGATCCGGCCCCGTCACAAAATCACCGTCGAACTCCGGATCGATGGCTCCACCCGCTTCCGCTTCAAGAAGCGCTATCTCGATCTCGAACCTGTCGCGGAGCTGCCCAAGCCCAGACCCCAAAACTCTCGTCCGCCCCGAACCAAGAAGACGCTCTCTACGGCCAAGACAGCGAAGTCACGTCCCACGCCGCCCAAACCTGGACCCGATCACCCCTGGCGTAAGCACGGCAGGCTCATCGCAAATCCGCGCGCCATCGCTCGGCATCGCGCTACGACTGCCACTTCGCGGCCGTCGGCTTCGACTCCCTCGATGGAGGGAGTCTCTTGATTCACCTTAACGCCCTGGGCGGGGGGGACATTTCTAAATCACTCAACCCCCGGACTTTTCTAAATCAATCCAACAACTGGGATTCGACCTATCCATTATACAGCAGGGGATCGTCGTACTTACCGCGCTTCTGGCGTCGATCGGTGCGGCGGCCGTGCCCTCGGCCGGGCTCGTGGTGATCTTCATCGTGCTCGAGGCGATCGGCCTGCGGGGCCCTGACGTCAACGTGATCGTAGGCTCGATGCTCGCGATCGATCGGCCGCTCGACATGTACCGCACGGCAGTCAACGTCTTCAGCGACTCCTGCGGCGCGGCGGTCATCGCGCGGTCGGAGGGCGAGGCCGGCGTAGATACGGAGGTGCGGTAGACCGCCAGGAGGTGAGGCAGTGAAGTTGGGGGATCGCGTGAAATGGGTGCTGTGGATCGTGGTCCCGTTTATGGGGATCGCGGGTTGCTCGCCCGACGCCGAACCGTCCGTGGACTCGGTGCCGGTCGTCACCGGTAATCCGGCGTTACGGGCTGCCATGTTCGACGAAGAGGACGCCCGTGGCAGGGGAGTTTCGGGGATCGAGTCCCTGCGCCAGGGCCTCACCGCGCCCGAGGCCGAGCTTCAGCGGTTGGCGGTGCGCGCCATCGGGCGCCTCGAGGATCCCCAGTTCATCCCGCTGATCCTCCCGCTCCTCTTCTCCGACGACGAGACCGTCCGCTCCGAGGCCGTCAACGCGCTGGGGCAGGCGACGTTCCGAACCGATGGTGACGAGGTGGCGGATGTGCTCTTCGAGTATCTCGTCCGGGAGCGTCAAGAGGGTCCGGTCGTACGCGGGGTGGTCGCTCGCACGCTGGGACGCTTGAGGTATGCCGATGCGATCCGCTTCCGGCACGCCGTAGAGACGCTGGTCGATCTGACGCGCGAGGGGAGTGGGGACGCGCCGCTCGTGGCCCTCACCGGTGCCGTTATGGGCCTGGAGTCGCTGGCCCGACGGGGCGGACGGACCGGGATGTCGCTGGCGTCCGTCGAGAGGCTGCTCGAGTTGTCCGCTTTTGGTCGCCCGGATGACGCCGTGAGCTTCGCCAACGACTCCGTTCCAGGTGGGACCGATACCGTCGGGGATTCGACGCGACTCGTCGACCCGGCCCGCGTCCGCGAAATGGCCAGACAGGCGCTGTCCGCGATCAGTGCCGTGGGCACGGACGTCATCGAGGCTCCTATGCCTGATTCGGCACGCGTCCGTCGTGTGGCCATGTCGGCCCTGTACACGATCGGTGAGGCGGAGTTGGAGGTCATCAAGGATGCGATCCACGATCCGGACCCTGACGTACGCCGCCTCGCGGTGATGGCTTTGGCGCTGGGCCCCACCAATGAGGGCACCACCGTGTTCTTGCTCGACGGGCTCGCCGATCCCTCACCACGGGTCCGCGTGGAGGCCGTTAGGATCTACGCCCAGTGGGCCCTGGAGGCTCGAGAGTGCCCGCTCCTCTTCAGCGCCGTCCGTGACGACGACCTACACGTCGCGCTCACCGCCGTCGATCTCCTCCAGCAGACGTGCGAGAACCGGCCGGAGCAGGAAGAGATCCTCATGCACCTCGTGGCCGGCCTGGTGACTGCCGGACCGCTGGATTGGCACCGCGGTGCCCACGCACTCGTTTCTCTGGCCGTGGTGTCCCCCGATGTCGCGGCGGCGATGTTGGATGGGGCGGCCCAGAACAACAATTCGTTCGTGCGAATGTACGCCGCGCGGGCGGCGACCAAGATCGGAAGCACCGACGTGCTCGAGGCGCTCGCAGCGGATCCGTCGCCCAACGTCCGCACGTTGGCTGTGCAAGGGCTCTACGGTCTGGTGGGGCACGGCGCCGACGGCGTGCTCGTGGCACAGCTCGACCAGAACGACCCGCAACTCCTCCTGATCGTGGCGGAGCTCCTGAAGGGAACGGCCAACACGGCTGAAGCTGTGGGACCTCTCGTCGCTGCACTCGCACGGGTCTCGCAGGAGCAGCGGGAAACGGCGCGAGACCCACGCCTGGCGCTTCTCGAGCGTATCCATGAAGTGGGAAGTCGTGAGCAGGTACCTGAGTTGGAGCGGTACCTGAACGATTACGACCCCGTCGTGGCGGCGCGCGCCGCCGAAATTCTGACCGAGTGGACCGGTGAGCGACGGGCGGCTCAACCCGCCTCACTGCAGAGGCACGTCCTTCCATCCGCCGCGGAGATCGAGCGGTTGACCGGTACGCGTATCGTTCTGGAGATGGCGCGCGGGGGTGAGATCGAGATCCGACTGCTGGTCGGGGAAGCCCCCACCCACGCCGCTCGCTTCGCGCGACTCGCGTCGTCCGGCTACTTCGATGGCCTCACCTTTCACCGGGTCGTCACCAACTTCGTTGTTCAGGGTGGAAGTCCGGATGCCAACGAGTACAGCGGCGCTGCTGCCCATATGCGGGACGAGCTCGGCCTCGTGCCACACTGGCGCGGGACCGTCGCGACATCCACCCGAGGCCGCGACACGGGAGACGGCCAGATATTCATCAACCTGGTGGACAACCTCCGCCTCAATCACGACTACACCGTCTTCGGCGAGGTCGTGAGCGGGATGGACATAACCGACCAGGTGGCCGAGGGCGACGTGATCGTGCGGGCCACGGTCGTCGTCGTCGAGTGAGCATTCCGTTAGCCGACTCCTTCACAGCCTTCTAGAACGGCACGCCTACCGCGTCACAGAGGAACTCCACCAATGGCGTGGCGCTCCGAAAGACCCTCGCGAGCTCCTGAGGAAGCTTCGGGTCGGTGATCATCTTCTTCGGAACCTGGGCGACACCAATGAAGTCCTTCCGCTTGAGATCCTCGACGAGGGGATGGTCGGGGTCGAATCCCTTGGGTGGCCGCTTCAGCCGGTCGCCCTCCAACACGTATGCATCACGAAAGTGCTTGGCGCCGACGGTTCGTTTCCAAGCCTGGGGATCCCCGACGATCGCCTCCCGAATCTTCTTTAGACTCGGCGAGTCGGGATGCCACATGCCGGCGCCGGCGAAGCACCCGCCACGATCGATGTGAAGGTAGAACCCGGGTGCATGGGCGTTCTTTCCGAGTTCGTGGCGAAACTGGATGCCGATGGCGGTCTTGTACGGGGTCTTGTCCTTCGAGAACCGTGTGTCTCGGTGAATTCGAAACATCGAGCCGCCGACCGTCCGCGGATCCGACCGGAAGTGTTCACTCAACGTCTGTAGGTGAGCCCCGAAGTCGGTGATGAACCGGATGGCGGGATCCCTCACGTGATCCTCGTAGCGGTGCTTATTCTGGTGGAACCACTCCCGCTTGTTGTTTTCCGTCAGGTCCTTGAGGAAGGTGAACGTCGCCTTGGTAAAGTAGGACATGTGTCTCAGTGCCTCATTCAGGCGTCGAGAGGTTCGGCCCCCCACGACTGTCTCACATCATCGGCGACTTCTTCGAACGCGAGGGCGGACATCGCGTCGAGCTGCTGACCGATGGCCTCCTCGAGAAGGTTCCGTATCAGGGATGTCGGGTGATCCAGGTCCCACTCCACCAGGGGTTCAGGACCTTCCTCGAGCACCTGGAGGATTCGGAACACCAGATAGGTATCATCGAGTAGTCCGGGTAAACCAAGGGTCATCTCCGGCATGAGATCCACGGGGTGGAGAAAGTAACGGGCAGCCCGATCGAGAACCGGTTGCACGATGTGCGCCAAATTCCGCTCCTTAGCTCCCTGGGCAGCGGCCGCCAGGACGAGCGGGACGCTCTCGATGATCTCCAGAAGGACTTCGGCGGTGTCATGGACGTTTCCGTCGGACGCCTCTGGCATACGCCCCCGTACGTAAGCCGCTAGCTGATTCGGTACCCCGAGCTTTGGCGCTGTCGATGACTGCCTGGATCTCGTCCAGATTCATGGGTGTCTCACCGGCGTCATCCTCCCCTCCGCCTCGGGATCTCCAAGTGCTCCCCTGGGTCGGCCGGGAATCTCTCCTCGTTCAGTTTCTCGTGGAGCGCTGGAATTCGGACCAGAATCAGAGCGTTGAGTCTCCCGATGACCTCGGGGATGTCTCTCCATGCCCGCTCGACGCCTTGGAGCTGATCCTCAGTGGGGCGTGTGGTCGAGGCCTCGATCTGCCGACTCCTACCTGCGGGGCCTAGCCGACGTAGTTCTCGGTCTACGTCGTCGAGCTCTTCCTTGATCCCCTTTAGCTCATTGCCGAGCGATTCGGTAGCGGGCGTCTCCCGCAGAAACTGCTCGACATCGGAGAGCTGCAGTTCGAGCCTCTCGATCGCCCGGCCGGCGTGGTACACTGGGGCCTGTAACTCATACATCGACATCATGGCCGCCTGGCGCGCGGCCAGGTCCGCTCGCGATACGTCGATCCGGGGGTCCTGCCTAACCGTGAGGTCGCCGAACATGGTGGTTCGGCCTACGTCGATCTGAATCTGATACACGCTCGGGAGAACGGTGGGCCCTCGCGCCCCGAGGTCGCCCGCGCCGCCTCCCCCTCCGCCTCCCCGGTTCCCCTGCGGTTCGTAAGCGAGATCCATCCGGAAGTCCCACAGCACCTCATGCGCTCCGGGCGTTGCGGGCCCTTCAATCGTTCGCACGTCCTGCCCCATGGCGGTAAGGATCTTGATGTCGAGCTGAGGGTCCTCGAACTCTTCGGGGATCCAGTAGCGGATACGTGCTGCAACACGCGGGTTGGGAAGTCTGAACTCGGCGGATGCGGTCCATTCCGGAATGCTGCGTTGCCTCCACTGGATGGCCTGCCCACCCAAGAAGAGATACGGCGTGCCGGCCATGACGGATCCGCTCGCCAACTGTTCGAGGGGTGCGATATCGTCGAGCACCCATATGCCGCGGCCGTGGGTTCCGATCAGCAGGTCGTTGTAGGCGGGTTGTACTCGGATGTCGTCGACAGGGACGGTAGGGAGGCCATTCATGAGCGGGTCCCATCGATCCCCGCCGTCCAATGACACGAACACGCCGACCTCGTTGCCGAGGAAGAGGAGGTTGCCTTCGTCCGGATGCTCGGCCAGGACGTTGACCGACGTTTGGGGCAGTCCGTCGGTGATCGACCGCCAGCGGTCCCCGTAGTTGTCACTCACATAGACGTAGGGGGCGAAGTCTCCGGAGTAGTGTCCATCGAAGGTGGCGTAGACCCGGCTCTCTTCGGACTCGGACGCCACGATGCGACTCACATAAGTTTTACTCGGCAGGTCCCGAACGCCCTCCGTCAGATCCAGCCACGTCACACCGCCGTCCTGCGTCCCCATCACCCGTCCGTCGTCGCTGCCGGTGTACAGCACGTTCGGATTCAAAGGGGATTCGGCTATCACCGTCACCGTGCTGTAGAAGGACACGCCGTCGTGACGTGCGAGCATGGAGTCGGAGGGGAGCACATCCATGATGGGCAGCTGCGAGCGGTCGATGTCGGACGTCAGATCAGGGCTGATCTGAGTCCAGTTGAGGCCTCGGTCGGTGCTTTTCAAGAGCATCTGACTGCCTAAGTAGATGGTGCTCGGATCGAACGCCGAGACCACCATCGGGGCGTTCCAATTGAATCTGTATTGGCGCGCCTCCTCGTCCGGATCGTCATCCAAAGGGTATTCCTTCTTGGGAATTGTCCCCTCGTCCAGCTCGAATAATGGAGTGGGCCGGATGGATGCCCGCTCCCCCGTGTCGGTATCGACTCGTCCGATCGATCCGTTCTGGGACTCGGAGTAGAGGACCGTCGGGTCGGCCGGGTCGATCTGAACGTAGAATCCGTCTCCGCCTCCGACCTTCTGCCAGTCTGCGTTTCGTATGCCTTTGCTGTCGAGCGTATTCGTGGGACCGCACCAGGTTCCGTTGTCTTGGAGTCCACCACAGACCCAATACGGACTCCGGTAGTCGAAGCCGATCTCGTAGAACTGGGCGATCGGCAGGTTGTTGTAGAATCGCCAGGTTTCGGAGCCGTCGAAGGAGGTTGAGACGCCGCCGTCGCTACCGAGAAGCAAGTGGTTGGAGTCGCGCGGATCGATCCAGAGCGCGTGGTGATCGGGATGCACGTTTCGCGCTCCGTCGTCGGTGAAGGTTTCCCCCCCGTCGTCGGAGCGAATGAGATTCTGGCCACCCACGTAGATTCGTTTGGGGTCGTTGGGGTCGACCCGAATCTGGCTGAAGTACATCGGTCGTGGATTGGTGCCGGAGAGCTTTTCCCAGGTGTCGCCCCGGTCTTTGGAGCCGTAGACCCCCGTCTGGCCATTGCGGGCTTCCACGGTGGCGAATACGAGGTTGCCGTCCCGTCGGTAGATGTCGAGGCCGATGCGCCCCAGCTCACCCTCCGGAAGGCCTTCGTCCAGTCGCGTCCAGTTCCCGCCGCCGTCCACCGTACGGTAGAGGCCGCTTCCCGGTCCACCGCCGTTGAACCCCCACGCCGTGCGCCGGCGCGAATACATCGCAGCGAAGAGTGTGTTCGGGTCCGACGGGTCCATGGCCAGGTCGATCGCTCCGGTATTGGGGTCCAAGTACAGGACCAACCGCCACGTGTCACCACCGTCTGTCGTCTTGTAGACGCCGCGCTCCGGGCTCTCCTTCCAGAGGTTGCCCACAGCCGCCACGTACGCGACCTCGGGGTCTCGCGGGTGGACCTGGATCCGGGAGATATGGCGCGTCTCTTGAAGACCCTTCTGTACCCACGTCCGTCCCCCATCCCCCGACTTGAACACGCCGTCCCCCCACGGTGAGCTCTGACGGTTCTGGGGCTCCCCCGTTCCGACCCAGACCACGTTGGGGTTCGAGGGCGCCAGCGTCACATCACCGATCGAGGACGTAGACTGATCCGTGAAGATGGGCTCCCATGTGGTGCCGTGGTTCGTGCTCTTCCAGATGCCCGAGGTTGCGGTGCCGACGTAGATGATGCGTGTGTCGGTCTCGTCGACGGCGATATCGCTCACGCGCCCACCGACCACGGCCGGTCCGATCTCGCGCCATTCGAGGAACGTGACCGGACCGAGGTCTTTCTGGATTCGGTCGTCCTGCGCGTGTACGGGGGACCCGAAGAGGAGAACGAGGGCCGTAGCGCGGAAGCACGGCGAAGCACGCGTTATCTTCATGGGTCGATCCTCAGGATTGAGGCCCGTCTGGATACCAGCCACCGGACCGCGGCCAGTAGGGCCACCGATCTTCAGGGCCGATCCTCGGGCCGATCCTTAAAGATGGACGAAGCGAAGGCGCCGGGCAAAGGGCGCCGGCGCCAAATGATGGCACCATCACCACTTTCGACGTTGTGGCGGGATTAACCCGACGCGAACGGCCCCCCAGCCGATTAGGCTGGGGGGCCGTGTCGATGAATCAGCGTTGCTCTGACGGTTTGTTACGGCTGATCGGCCGGCCCGTCCCAACAGAACGCTTCTAGGGAAGGTCTGAACAACCCCCATCTTGGGAGGAACGCGATCGGTTGCGGTTCGAAGATCCGGTTCGAAGACCTATCGGAGCGATGAAGTGCTGGCTGGCGCGCCGGAGAAACGGTCCGAACCGTCAGGAAGTCGCTTCGATGTGTCCGGCTCCCGCCCTCGCGGGGCCCATGGGCGCATGGGCCCCGCGTTATCCGGTCGCGTAGCGGCCAGCGATGAGCAGATTCGAGAACCCGAGCAGCAACGCGATGCGCTGCGTGTTCTTCGCCAGTCCCCGGTAGCGCACCTTACCGTACCCGAAGCGCCGCTTCACATACAAGAACGGATGCTCCACCTTCGCCCGCACCGATGCCTTGCGCTTCTCGGCCGCCGCCTCGGCGCCGTCCCGATCGAGCAGGCGACGCTTGCCCGGCTTCATCGCCACCTGCCAGGCGACGTCGCAACCCCTGTTCTCCGGGCGCTTGTCCACACCCTGGTAGCCCGCGTCGCCCCATGCCTCCGTCTCGTCACCATGCAGCAGCACGCACGCCTGCGTCACGTCCGCCGCGTTGGCGGCCGTCGTCGCCAAGCTGTGCGCCAGACCCGATTCGGCGTCCACCCCGATATGCGCCTTCATCCCGAAGTACCACTGGTTTCCCTTCTTCGTCTGGTGCATCTCCGGATCCCGTTCTCCCCTGCGGTTCTTCGTCGACGACGGCGCGTCAATGATGCTCGCATCCACGATCGTCCCCGTCTTCAACCGATGCCCGAGAGACGCCAGATGCGTATTGATCTCCTCGAACAACCCCATCCCCAAGCCCTGCGTCTCCAGCAGGTGGCGGAAGTTCAGGATCGTCGTCTCGTCCGGCAAAGAACCGCTCAGGCGCAGACCCGCAAAGCGGCGCACTGACTCCACCTCGTAGAGCAGATCCTCCATGCCCGGATCGCTCACGTTGTAGAACAGCTGCACACAATGAACCCGCAGCATCACCCCAAGCGGATAGGGGCGGCGGCCACGGCCAGCCTTCGGATAGAACGGCTCGATCCGATCCTCCAGCTGTTGCCAGGGAATCAGCCCCTCCATCTTCTCCAGGAAAATCTCCCGGCGCGTCCGCCGCTTCTTCGAATCGTACTCCAGCTCCGCGAAACTCATCTGAAGCTCCATGGCCCGCTCACAACTCCCCGGTCGTTTCATACCATGAAACTACACCCGTCTTGTTCAGAGCTTCCCTAGTGCTACGGTAACGTGTAGGTCATGTAGACGAGGAAGCCGAGACGCGACGCATTGTCGGTGGCTACCACCATGTCCTCCTCGATGAGGAGATCGGCGGCCACGCCAAATCCGAAGCCACCCTGGCTCACGAACCCTACGCCACCCGATGCGCCGAAGTCCGTCACGGTGCTGCTGGGGATGGTACCGACCCCACCGGTTCGGGTCCACTGGACACGAGGCATCACCCAGGGCCGTACCACCACGCTGCCGGCCTGAGTGCTGCCCTGGATCGCTACGCCGACCGGAAAGTTCAGGGCCGACGAGGTTGCGTTGATCCACCCGATGCCGGTCTGAAGGCTCACGCTGACCGGCGAGTCGTCGGCCATCGGCACGTGATAGGCCACACTGCCAGCGAGTGACACCTCATTGTCGACACCGGTTATGCCGCTGTAGACGTAGGCGCCATAGACCCCGTAGGAAACCATCTCCAGGGCTCTCGCGAACCCCGCTCCGAAAGTGTCGACCTTTCCGGACTGGTCATTGAGCCCGCGGGCGTATCCCGCCCCGACCGAATTCACTCCGTCGGCATCGCCCTGCGCAAGTGCAAGGACAGGGGTGTTGGTGAGCTGCCCCGTGGCTGGAGTCGCAACCAGCAGCGCCACGGCCGCGATAGAAAATACGAATCTTGCTTTATTCATTGGAGATCCTTTTAAGGGGGGTGGACGATGGGCCACTTTGGAACGAGAACCTTGTGTGCGTAATTCGATTCTCGGTGCCCGTACTTGAATACCCTACAGGTGTAGGTTGGGAGTCAAGGGGTTTTTTTCGGGGGAGGCTAGAGGAACCTGTCCCACGGAGAGGACAGTTTCTTGTCTCGTCCGGCGCCTTGTCCCCGAAATTTTCCTGGCTGATCACTTCGTTGTGGGTGAGAATCTCCTTTTATTGGGCGGCGTCTGGGGCCGTCGGCCCTAGTAGGATGCGTCATCTCGCTTCCTGGCATCGGTTTTGCCTCTTTGGTTTCCGGGTTCAGCGGAGAGTTCCGCAAAGGACCGACAAAACAGGTGGCAGGGGAGGTAGAAATGCGTTTCGTGTTGATGGCAAGCCTGGTCACGACGCTCGCAGCGGTTGAAGCCGTAGGGGCTCAGACGCCCCTTGCCCCTGTTGTATTTCTCGACGCCACATTGGTCGGGGCGCAGCCCACGGGGGATTTCGGGCTGAATGTAGACGAAGGCTGGGGTTTCGAACTCGGAGGACGTTATCAGTTGGATCCAGGCGGCCTGCTAAGCGTTCGGGCCGGCCTGGGCTTCATCAACTACGGGAGCGAAACCCTCCAGTTTTGCAGTGTCTACGGCTGTCGGGTCGGTATTGATCTCGACACGCGGAACAACATCCTCTTCCTAGGTGTGGGCCCGGAGTTCGGCATGCAGATGGGTCCGCTGCGACCCTATGCAAGGGCTGCCGTGGGTGTCGGCTATTTTGTGACCACCTCCGGACTCAGCGGAGACGACAGCGAATACACATACGCCAGTACCAACAATTTCGATGACGTCGTTTTTCAGAGGCGCGTGGGCGCGGGTTTGGGGCTTCGGTTGTCGAACGGACGGAATCCGGTCTGGCTGGACTTCGGTGCGGACTATCATCACAACGGCGTGGCCAGTTACCTGAAAGAGGGAGACATCGTCGACCAGCCGGATGGCAGCATCGTCATCTTTCCGCGTACGAGCGAAGCGAACCTGTGGAGCTTCAGGTTGGGGGTGTCGGTTGGGATCGGGCGTGGGGAGCCATCATGAGGGGCAGACGTTCGAGGCAGTAGTGACACGCGATCATGGCGGCCACGCCACCGGCCCAGATGGTGGCGTGGCCCCACTGTACGACGACTCGTTATTGAGTGTCCGGACTCAGGACACGAGCGGCGATTAATCCGGTCTGGCCACGCCGATCGACCCGCTCGGTGCCGGCCCCATCCCCATATAGGTGTGTTTCTGGACCCGCTTCCCTTCGTAGGTCTCCGTCGTGTAGATGTTGCCCGGCGAGTCGGTCGCGATGCTGTGCGTGCCGAAGAACTGACCGGCCATGCGCCCGCCGCCGCCGAAGTTGTAGATGTATTCCATCCCTTGGCGTCTGACGACGTGGACCTTTTCGTTCAGGCCATCGGCGACATAAATGAACGACTGAGCCGGATCCGGTGAGAAGGCGACGTCCCAAACGGCTCCGGAGCCGAGCGAGTTCTTCTCGATGAAGATCTCCTCCACGTATGTGCCGTCCTTCTGAAAGACCTGGATCCGGTCCCCGCCACGGTCGCAGACGTACACCAGGTCATCGTCGGCCGGATCGGCGCAGTGCACCGGGCCACGGAACTGCTGGGCCGGCTGCGCCATCGGGTCATAGGGCCCCAGGTCATCGTCGCTTGGTGTGTTGCCGTAGGCTCCCCAGAATCGCTTGATGTCTCCGGTCGAGGCATCGATGACGGCGACCCGCTTGTTGCCGTAGCCATCGGCCAGGTAGATCTCGTTGGCCGGTCCATCGTAGGTGACCTTGGCGACCCGTGAGAAGTGGTTCAGGGCGTTGCTGTTGGGGGCGTGACCTGCCTCGCCCGCCTGCAGCAGAAAGTCGCCGGTGCGGCTGAACTTCAAGACGTGCGAGTCGCCACCGCCGTTCCCGCCGATCCAGACGTTGTCCATGTGGTCGACCACGATGCCGTGATTCGACTCAGGCCAGTCGAAGCCGTCCCCCGGACCGCCCCATGACCCCACCAGGTTACCCTCGGCATCGAATTCGAGAACGGGCGGAGCCGCGAAGCAGCACTCGTCCGCGATCGGCGGATCTTGTGCTGCCGGTACCTCGTTGGGCACCAGGTTCGCGATGCCTCGGTGGATGATCCAAACGTGCTCCCGCGAGTCCACCGCCACGCCGATCGTCGAGCCGAGCAGCCAATGATTGGGAAGCGGCTTCGGCCAGAACGGATCCACCTCGAACATGGGCGCCATGGAGCCGTCGGTGACCGCTGGATCGGACGCCATATCCATGGGCGCTCCGGTGCCGCCGGCTTCGGAGCAGGCTGCGCAAAGGATGACGAAGGCTGGTGCTAGGAGGTGTTTGGACGACATCGGGTCCCCCTTCGGTTTGAGGCCTCAAGCGTATGGGTACGATCATACAGTGTGAGGGTGCGGTCTACGGGCGTCAAGCGCAAGTAGGGCTAGGCAGGTGTCAGTGGGTCAACGCGTATATGATGTAATTGACGCCCAGCCGATATGCGTCATTCGTGGGATCGACCGCGAACAGCCCCGAGGCGGACCACTCCCAGTATTCCGCCAGGTCCGAGTTGTGGTTGGCCAGGACCATGACACGCTTCCTCGGATCGTTGTCTTCGAAGATGGCCATGTACCGCGGCTCGACCGCGACCGAGGGGTGGGGCACGTAGATGTCCTCGACGTAGAAAAACGTCCCGAAGATCGGGTGGGTATCGTCCAATTCGACCCACTGCCGTTCTGGAAGCGCACGAACCAGCTGGGCGTCCATGTTGTACCACTGGTTCGCCTCGAAGTCGTCGAAGATGAGGAAGCCACCTTTGAGCAGGTAATCGCGGAGGTTCCGGGCGCCCTCCTCGGAGATGCTCCAGTAGCCTGGCTCCGAGATGTAGATGAGCGGGTGCTTGAACATTCGCGGGTCCTCCAGCAGGACCACGTTGCTCCCACCCGTGTTGGTAGACAAGCTGGTGTACTCGTCGAGAATCATCTGCATGTTCCGGTCGGCATCCGGATAGTCGTGGGACCACGATGCACCGCCGTATCTGCGAAAACCCGGCCCAGCGTACCGGATGCGCGTGAAGGTGAAATGTCCGTTATAGGGGACCTGGTAGAGGGGGTCGGACTGGACTACGCCGATCGCCCCCACCGTGAAAAAAGCCAACAGCGCTCCCGCCCGCAGGTGGCGTGCCGGACCAGCAAGTGTCGCCATCCCCAGGCCCCGGTTACGGTACACGTATAGGAAGCGAAACGTGGAGGTGATCCGCCGCGCTGACATGGTGGAGGCTTCGAAAGCCCATGAATCGGAAATAGGTAGCAGTCAGGCGGTTCCTCATGGCGCTGCGGCCCGTGGTGCGGAGGTCCATCGCATGGACATAGCGGTCCCCGAGCTTGAAGTGGAGAGACGTCTCATTCATGGGGAGACCCATCCCGAGGTAGTCTTCGGCCGTCCGCTCCAGATCCGTGACGACCCCGTTTCGGTCGAAAAGGAAGTAGGTACTGGCTCCGAGTCTCATGAGGGGATGCAGAGACGTGTAGTAGTCCCTCAGCTCGGCATTCCTCGAATTTCCGGCGGACAAATAGAAAAGCCCATACATGCTGTATCCCGCGACAACGGCGATCAAAGCACGCGGCAGAAATTGCCGTACGCGGCTCTCTCCCGTGATGCGTCTCCAGAGCCATGCCAGGTAGGCGGAAAAGACGACGATGGTACCGAACATGCCCAACCCGATCGATGACCAGGTCCCCCAGCCCATGCTCTGATAGGCGTACATGGATCCACGTATCAGCGCAAAAAAAGACAGAGAAAGCGTGACGAACCACAACACAACGAGCCATCCCCAACGCAGGCCGTGACGCAGTCCGAGGCGCCCATAGCGCCGTGCGTGGCGCAGCCCGGATAGCAGCCCGAGGCGCACGTAGTACCGTGTGTAGCTCAGTCCGAAGCGCCCGTAGCGCCGTACGCGGCGTAGCCCGTAGAACAGTCTATACCTGGCCTCTTCTAGCCAAGGCCGCTTCGGTTGCATCTCGCCGAGGTCAAAATCCGGATCGCCCTCCTCCACTGGGATCTGGCCACTGTCCAGTTCCGAAGGGCTCTCCTGCTCTGCGTTAGTCACGTTCTCCCCAAGCCTTGGTCTCCCTTCACGCCGCACAGACGGTGATCAGCTGTCTGGTGCACAGGCCGTGCGCATCCAGAGGCCCACAGCGTGGAGCGCTGCGCTGGCCGAGGCCTCATTGTACGATTCTAATACGCGAAGGCTCCGCTCCGCGAAAGCTCCCCGCAAGGGACTGAAGAAAACTTCATGACCAGAGGCCCGATGCCCTCCACACCGTCTGATCCCCCTCTACAGCTCCTGGAGAGCCGCCCCGATTGGGCAGCGGGTGTGGCCACCACAGCGGGTCGCAAGGAGCTCGTAGGCCATTGGGTGGGGGCTGTGATCATGAATGCGCTCGGCTTACCGGTGGGCTGGATGGCACTCTTTGGAGGCCGTGACCTGCCGTTGTACCTCGAGGTCGTTCTTCCGTCATTCACGCTCTTGGGCCTTCTCATTTTCTTCGTGGCCGTGAGGGAATCCTTCCGCTGGCGACGGTTTGGTCGACTCGAGATGACGCTCGATCCGCTCCCGGGCTCGATCGGGGGGCACGTCGGGGGATCGCTCGAGCTTCCGATTCATCAGGCAGCCGCGTCGGATTGCCGAGTGATGCTGATGTGTCTTCGGGACCGGCTGGTGAAGACGAAAGACGGATCCAGCCGGAACGAGTCGGTGGAGTGGGCCAAGGAAACGCTCCCGGATGTCGGGCGCTCGGGAAGTGGCGTCCGGCTCCGATACACGTTCGAGGTTCCGGGGGGGCTGCCCCCCTCCGGGGAGCCGTCGGACGACTACCACAAGTGGGTCATTCGGGTCCAAGCCGACCTACCCGGGGCCGATCTCGACCAGGTGTTCGAGGTTCCGGCACTTCTCGTAGATCCGCCTTTGGAGGCGCGAGAGCCGGCTCTGTCGGAGGCCACGGCCGCGGAGGCGCCTGATCTGTCGCCCCGGGTGGTGCGGGTGCACCGAAGCCGCGGGGGACTGACTCTCTACTTTCCAGCCGGCCGAGGGGGCCTTGGCGGGCTCATGCTTCTGGTCTTCGGCGCGGTGTTCGCGGGTGCGGGCGTGTTCGCGTTTGTCACGACGACCGACATCGGGGCGGACGGGGTGATCGGGGGAGTCACGGTCGCCTTCGGAGGCTTTTTTCTCCTGGTGTTCGGAGGTTTCGGCGCACTGATGATGCTCCTGGGCCTCTACACCCTACTGAACTCCCTGGTCCTGGAAATCCGGAACGGCAAGGTGACAGCTCGCAGGAGTTTCTTTGTGCCCTTCACTCGCACTGCCCGCTTCGAGGAATTTCAAAAAATCGAGATGGACGTACACAGCCGTGTTGGACAAGGGGCCAAGTCGTCCTCCCACGTGAGGATTCGGGGCATCGTCCGCGGGGGGGGGCGCATTTCTTTGGGTGACGACGTACCTTTGGGCCGACAATCCGAGATTCTTGCCGCTCTTCTGGAGGAAGCAATAGGGGTTCCGGTGGAGACAGTGAAACGATCCAGACTGAGGGTGCCCACATGAACACACATCAAACGCTTTTTTCGCCTCGCCGCATCGGTTGGATCCTCGTGGGCTTTGTCATGGGCCTCGCGCTCCCCATGGGGTCGGCCGCCCAGGAAGTGACGGCACTCGTCGGCGCCCGCATCTGGGACGGCACGGGTGCAGAGGCCATCTCCGACGGCCTCATGCTTATACGGGATGGGCGGATCACGTACGTGGGGGAGCACGGCGATGTGCCGGTTCCGTCCGGCGCCACGGTGGTGAATCTCAATGGCCGAACGATCATTCCGGGCCTCATCAACACACACGGACATGTGGGTGGCACGGTGGGCCTGGGAGGTGGACAGTACAACCGGGCAAATCTGGTTCGGCAGCTCCGCCTCTACGCGGAGTACGGCATCACCACCGTGAACAGCTTGGGGGGTGACGGGCCCGAGGGGCTCGCGTTGCGTGACGAGCAGTCGATGACCGGACTCGACCGGGCGCGCATCTTCGTCGCCGGGGCTGTCGTGACCGGCAATACGGTCGACGCGGCGCTCGCCGTAGTGCAACGGAACGCGGACATGGGCGTGGACTGGATGAAGCTCCGTGTGGACGACAACCTGGGCAACTCCCAGAAGATGCCTCCGCAGATCTACTCGGCGGTCATCGACCGCAGCCACGAGCTCGACTTACGGCTGGCTTCCCATCTCTTCTACCTGAGTGACGCCAAGGCGCTCATGAGGGCCGGCACCGACTTCATCGCGCACAGCGTCCGCGACATGGATGTCGACGACGAATTCCTGGGGATGCTCGCGGCAAGAGGGATCTGCTACACGCCGACGTTGACCCGTGAGATCTCCACCTTCGTCTACGAGACCCGCCCGGACTTCTTCGACGATCCGTTCTTCCTTTCACATGCCGACCTTGATGTGCTCGAGCAGCTCCAGGAACCGGACCGCCAGGCGAGATATGCCCGGGCGCAGGCGTACAAGGAGGCGCTGCAGGTGGCTCTGAGGAACGTCAAGGCGATCGTCGACGCGGGACTGCCGGTCGTGATGGGCACCGACACGGGACCGGCCGCACGTTTCCAGGGCTACTTCGAGCACATGGAGCTGGCTCTCATGGCTGAGGCGGGGCTCACGCCCGAGCAGGTTTTGCGTTCTGCGACGGGCTTGGCCGCCGAGTGCCTGCGCATGGACGATGAGATCGGAACGCTGCGACCGAACCGATGGGCGGATTTTGTGGTTCTGACCGAGAATCCGCTGGTGGACATCCGGAACGCGCGGAGCATCGAGTCGGTGTGGATTGCCGGAGAGCCGCTGCGGTAGCGAGAGATCGGCCATCAGGGCTCCATTCCAAGCTCGAGGACTGCGTAAGCGTTCCCGCTCGAACGTCCCGGCGCCTCGCCAGTGATAAGAGGCGCACGGGCAGATCGAAGCCTTGCGGCCCAAGAGGGCTTTGGATCTATTCCGGCCCATCGACTCCGACGGGTCGGTTGTTCGGGCCCGTCGGACCCGTATTTTCAGCCCTGAATCATGGAAACGAAGCGCCCCACCAACCCGGCCGCCGAGGAGATTCTCGGGGGATACTTCCCGGTTCTGGACCACGGATTCGTCTCGCTCGTGGACTACATGGGCTCCGACGAAGACGTCGAGCGGGCGGCGCGGGTCAGCTACGGATACGGCACCCGCAAGGTGAGCCAGACACGGGGGCTCATTCGTTACCTTCGGCGTCACCACCACACGACGCCCAGCGAGATGGTGGAGCTCAAGTTCCACTGCGCGATGCCGATGTTCGTTGCACGCCAGTGGATACGGCACAGGACCGCCTGCCTGGCCGAGGGGACCGACGTCTACTTCGACCTTGCCGGAGGCATCCGACGAAAGGGGAATCAGCTCTGCAAGCTGTCCATCGAGGACGTGTGGAAGCGATTTCAGCCGACCGTGAATCGCCACCGTCCGGACAAGCAAGGGAATCCGTACTTCCGGCGTGACCGTGTGAAGGGACTGCGACTGCGTCAGATGAATGAGGAGACGGGACGGATCGACCATACGCGGGTTGTGGACGTCTTCAAGAACGGCCCCAAGCGCGTATTCAGGATGGTGCTGGCCGACGGGAAAGAGATCTCGGCTACTGCGGACCACCGCTTCAGATTCGCCGAGGGATGGAGGACGCTGCACCAAGCCACTGGGCTTGAAGAGAAGGGTGGGCGGGCGGTTTGGCGGACGGGCGACTACTACGTACACGTGAATGGCCTCGTAGCCGAGGCACCGGCCCTCTATCAGGACAAGCAGTGGCTCGAGCGTCAGTATTCCGAGAAGCGGCGGGACATTCGTGACATTGCGGAAGATTGCGGCGTCTCATACCACACGATCAGAAAGTGGCTGAGGCGCCACGAGCTCATCGACCCAAGTCGTGGGCGATTTTCCGAGGGCGACTCCCCCTGGAACACTGACCTCACTTATAAGCTTGGGCCCCGGCAACTCTCCGCCGAGTGGATCGCTGCGAACCGGAGATCACGGAGCGGACCGGCTTCCAACTTCTGGCGCGGTGGAAGCTCATCCGAGCGGAGTACCATCGGACGATGGACCACCCAAGTCGCCCCCAAGGTTCACGCCGAGAATGGCTGGACCTGTCAACTGTGTGCTCAGAGGGCCGACGAGTTACACTGCCATCACATCGTCCCAGTTTGGGCGGACGAATCGAAAGCCAGAGAGCTGAATAACCTTACGACGCTATGTGGGCCCTGCCACCGAAGCGTCACCGGGAACGACTTGGATTATGTCGAGCGGCTGGGCGGAGGCCCGATCCGGACGGAATGGCAAAGGCGGCCGCGAGTGTCGTGGAACAGGCTCACCCGCACCCGCCTCGTCCGCGTCGAGCGTTTCGAGTACGTAGGGATACGAGAAACCTACGACCTGGAGGTCGAGGGCCCGTCCCACAACTTCATCGCCAACGGCATCGTCACTCACAACTCAGTCAATGAATACAGTGGCCGTTATTCGTTGATGCCGCTCCTCTTCTATAAGCCGGACCTGGACCACTTCGCGCTTCAAAGCTCGGACAACCAACAAGGCCGGCGGCCCGAGGCCGCCCCGAAGGAGCTGTATGTGAAGGCGATAGAACACTGGGACCGCATACGTGAGGGGACGTCCGACGGGTACCGATGGATGATTGAGGAGGAAGTGGCGCGGGAGCTTGCCCGCATCGACCTGCCCCTTTCCACCTACACGCAGTGGTATTGGAAGATCGATCTTCACAACCTCTTCCACTTTCTGACGTTACGGGCAGACCCGCACGCGCAGTGGGAGATTCAGGAGTTCGCGCGGGTGATGGCTGGCATGCTCAAGAGGGTGGCACCCCTGAGCTACGAGGCGTGGATCGACTACAATGTTCGTGCGCAGCCGATGAGCCGAGGGGAAATGGACGTGCTGCGGCGGTTTTTGGAGGCCGATGCGGAGGGCGTCCGGCCTAGGGACGGAGCCGACAGCCTCTCTTTGAAGGACTTCCAGGAGTTCGGCCTAGCCCCACGCGAGGCCCGTGAGTTCGTCGAGAAGCTCCAGCCTACGGACGTCCCCGATTACGAGCTCGATCTTTCACTCATGCGGCCCGCCGAAGAACTGGCAGCCGAACTTGAGGAGGCGGTTCCTGGCTCCTTCGAATAGTCGGATCACTAGTCGACTGCCGTGTCGGAGTGGCCCCCGCGCCACGCCCCTCTGCCTGTGTTTCGCCACCCTGGGCCTGCTGGCCCCAGCTCATGCCGCCGCTCAGAGTGAGTCCAGGTGGTTCCCGGACGTCGAGCCGTTTCCGCAGCTTATCGCGGCTCCACGCGAGGTGCAGGTCCGGGCCTCGTTCGTTTATGCCGATCGCCCTGAGGTCGGACCTGAGGAATATGACGGACGCAACATCGAGGCGGAGGTGGCTATCGGCCACACCCTCGGCCTACTGCGGCTCGACGATGGCTCGTCGCCGGGCCAAGCGATCACCCTGGGGCTCGAAATGGGCATCTTCTCCCGTTTCTTCATGGAGTTGGCCCAAAGGGACCTCATAAACAGCGACTTTCGCATAGGCCTCCCCGCCTCCTTTCGGAGAGGTTCCTGGGAATCCAGGCTCATGATCCGGCATTTCAGCGCGCATCTCGGGGACGACTATCTCGTGCGTGTCTTCGCGGATGAGGTTATGGGCGGCTTCAGCCAGACTTCGAAGGACGGGTTCGAGGGGCTCCTGGCTCGTAGGCTCGGAGAGAGTGGGCGCCTGTATGTGGGCGGTGAATACAACTTCCACACCAACGAGAATATGTCCCGTGCGGGATTTCGCTTCGGAGGAGAGTGGGATCCGGTCGAGCCCGGGGAGGGCAACGGTGGGTGGCCGTTCTTTGCGGGCGACTTCGAATACACGAGCTTGTCCGAACAGTTGGCCGCCACCCTGGTCGGAGGGATGGGGCTCCGGGTGAACGGGCAACAATTCCGGCTCGAAGCGAGGGCTCGCTTTGGATTCACGCCCATGGGCCATTTCCGGGAGGCGGACGAGACGTTTTACGGTCTCGGCTTCGAGCTTGATCTATAGAAGTCTTCAACAGCCTTCTAGTGTCGTGTACCAGAGATAGCTGTACATAGTCTCTGGATCTTCTGGAGAATGGAATCAGCGGTGGCGGTCCACAAGAAGGGACGGGCTTGGGGGTTATAGGCGTCGGTGAAGTATCGGATCTTGTCGACGAGCTGGCGGACAGAGGAGAACGAGCCGCGCCGGATCGCTTTTTGGGTAATGATGTTGAACCAGATCTCGACCTGATTGATCCAGGAGGAGTAGGTGGGGGTGAAGTGGATGTGATAGCGGGGCCGGGCAGCGAGCCAGCGCTTGACTTTGACGTGTTTGTGGGTGCTGTAATTGTCCACGACAAGGTGGACATCGAGGTCAGGGGGCACGTTGGCGTCAATGTGCTTGAGAAAGCTCAGAAACTCCTGATGACGATGCCGTGGCTTGCACTGGGCCAGGATCTGGCCTGTGGCCACGTCGAGGGCGGCGAAGAGGGTGGTGGTGCCGTGACGGATGTAGCCATGCGTGACGCCTTCGACGTATCCGAGCCCAAGGGGCAGCAGAGGCTGGGTTCGCTCCAACGCCTGGGTCTGGCCCTTCTCGTCGACGCAGAGCACCATCGCGTTGTCGGGTGGGTTGAGGTAGAGTCCGACGATATCGTGGACCTTCTCGACGAAGAACGGATCGGTGGAGAGCTTGAAGTGCTTCTGGCGATGAGGTTGGATATTGAACGCTTTCCAGACGCGGTGAACCGTGGACTTGGACACCCCCGTCGTGTCGGCCATGGAACGGCAACTCCAATGCGTGCTGCCGTCGGCAGGCTCGGTGTCGAGTGTCTTGCGCAGCAGCACCATGACTTCGTCATCTTCGATGGAGCGCGGCTTTCCCGGCCTGCGTTCGTCGTACAGACCCATGAGGCCTTGGGTGCGGAAGCGCTCGCGCCACTTGCCGACCGTTTGGCGGCTGGTCCCAACCTCTTCGGCGACCGCCTTGTTATCGAACCCATCGGCGCACAGAAGCACGATCTTGGCACGGCTCACGAGTCCGGCAGCCAGGCTGAGGGAACGCGAGAGAGACTCGAGCTCTTCACGGGTGCTCCCACTGACCTCGAGCGGCTTCAACGGACGTCCCCGGTCCATGGCTTCTCCCTCCTCCGAGTGGATGAGGGGCAACATACTCTATTCCTGTCATTATGTCCATGTATTTACGGGACACGACACTAGGGAGGGGCTTTTGATGGAAGAGTCTGCTCGAGCCGAAGACCGGATGGCCTCCGCGCGGCGGACGCTGACAGCTCTCCTTATCACTGTGTCCGCGCTCTTCGTAGGTTCGATCCTGTTCATGGTGGTGCGGGGTGACCGAAGTGCCCCTGAGGGAAGGCGGGTCTTGGCCGTACTCCCCGTACAAGGGCCAAACCCGGAGGCCGGACCGGGACGGTATGCGGGGTTCGGCGAAGGGCTGGCGGCGTATTTCGGACGCGCCGACCCGACGGACCTGGGTGTGTTCGGACCGGCCAGCACGTCCCGGTTACTCGAGTCCGGGGATGACCCTCTGGCCGTGGGCAGGACGCTCGGCGCCGATATGGTTCTGGTCGGGCGTGAGGTCTCCGGGGGCCTCTCTGCTACCCTTGTGGCGGAGTTGTTCCGCGTGGATGATGGCACCACCCTCTGGCGAGGCGAGTACGAGGTCGGCCCCGACTTGGACAGAAGCGCGTTGTTGCTCCAAGTGGCAATAGAGGTGACCGAGGTTCTGGACCTTCCCCGCTGAGGTGTAGGCCCCCCTGGAACGGGTTATCCACGCTAGGGCGGTTTATCAGGCCAGTGCGGCCTCTACCGTGCCACAGTGGATGGCAACCGTGTCGGATGGGCGAATGGCGTAGCCCCCCGCGAGGGTCACCGCTACCGCCGTCTCCGCTTCGGTTGCCGTGTTCAGGACGAACTCGTCTCGCTCTCTCAGGCCCTCGAGGCTCAGCCCTAGCCCGCCGAGTTGATCTGCCTCGTACGGATCGGCACCGGCGAGGTAGAGGATGAGCTGAGGTCGGTGTTCCTCGAGTACCCTCGGCAGGTGCTCGCGGAGTAGTTGCATGTACTCTTCGTCTTCCACGCCGTCATCGAGCCCAATATCCAGATCCCCGGGGGGTTTGAGCGCCGGATAGTTCCACTGGTGATGCATGGAGAAGGTGAAGACACGTGCCTCATTGGCGAAGATCGATGCAGTGCCGTTGCCGTGATGAACATCGAGGTCGACGATGAGGATTCGGTCCACTTCCTGTGCCTCGATTAATGTGGCCGTGGCGATCGCGACGTCATTGAGTAGGCAAAAGCCCTCGCCATGGTCGGCGAAGGCGTGATGAAACCCGCCCCCCAGATGGACCGATCGCCCCTGCGAGATCGCGAGATGGCCGGCCAAGGTCGTGCCCCCCGCGCAAAGGAGGGAAGCCTCTCTCAACTCGGGCGAGAAAGGGAGTTCGAGGAGGCGTTCTTCATTCGGCGTAAATGCGCCCTCGGCGATCTTGGTCCAGTAAGACCGGGTGTGCACGCGGAGAACGTCCTCAACTTCGGCCGGCTGGGGCGTCCGCAGATCAGCACTGGACAAAGCGCCTGATGCCTCGAGCCGCTCTTTGATCAGTCGGTATTTCTCGACGGGGAACACGTGGTCGCCGATGTCCACCTCGTAATGAGGACACCAGACCACAGGGACCCCTCCCGGCTCAAACATGGCGCACCTCCCCTCGACCCACCGTCAAACGGTGGTTCTGCCCTCCAGTGACGTCGTTACCTACGTCGGGAGGTCGGGTAGAGGTCCACCAATTGGCCGGAGATTACAGCCCACTTTCGGCGACCAAGGCGGCGTCAGTTCCGTAGCCGAGGTGCTCGATGACGAGCACTACGCGCCGATTTTCCCAGCCGGCCTGCGGCCCGCCCTGCCCAGGTGAAACGAGACGGGCGGCGTCCTCACCGTAGCTTACGGCCCTGACGCGTTCCGGGGAGAAGTCTTCGGATTCGACGAGATAACGCTGGACCGCTTCGGCCCGGCGCTGGCCGAGGGCCAGATTGTACGTCGGCGAGCCGGTTGGATCGGTGAATCCTTCGACGGTCAACAGAGCATCCGGGTAATACTCACCCACAACACCCGCGAAGCGGTCGAGTACCGGAAGATCTTCGGGTCGCAGATTCGCTTCGTCGAAGGCGAAATACACCGGCATGTCGAAGCGAACCGCCGTTTCGAGTCGCTGAACCGTGACGTCGAACTCCCCCTCCAACGCGGAAAGGCCTCTGGCGAGCCCGTCCAGCTGGGCTTCCAACCGGGCCAGCTGCGCTTCCGTTTGGCGGTTCGAACCGCTCGCCGTCTGCTCCATCTCGGCCCGGAGGGCGGCGATTTCCGAGTCGAATTGTTCCTGCCCTACATGCGCGCACGCCGCCGTGATGCCGGCGAACGTTAAAGCGGCCCCCCTGATCAGGCGTGGCCGTAAAGTGATACCCCTACCCATGGTTCGGTCCTCCCGTGATTAGATCCCAAGCGGTACTTCAGCGACTGAGGTCCAGCAGATGCATGAAGGATGCCAAGATCCGGTGGCCGACCTGGTGTTGAACCTGATGACGATGCCGTCGAACAGGGAAATTCGACATCGGTTTCTCGGTGGATTGTGCTGACTCGACGGCCCACATTGGCTCACACGAGGACACGAGGGGTGTCATGGGCACACGAGAGGTGGAATGAAGAATACGGGGCTTGGGATGAACACACGAACGATGCCGCGCCGTGGTGAAATGATTACAGCCTTTCTTTCGCGCGACGGGTCCTACGACGGGGTCTTCTTCACCGGGGTGCTGACCACGGGCATTTTCTGCCGCCCGACCTGCCCCGCGAAGAAGCCACGGGAGGACAACGTCGAGTTTTTCTCATCGACTCAGGCTGCCCTCCTGGCTGGCTTCAGGCCGTGCAAGAGATGCCGGCCCATGGAGCCGACCGGCTCCCGGCCGGGCTGGCTTCAGGAGCTCATGCGGGATTTCGATGCCGAGCCGGAGAGGCGCTGGACGGATCGAGATCTTCGAGACCGGGGACTCAGCCCGGAGCGTGTTCGGCGTTGGTTTCAGTCCCACCATGGGATGACGTTTCACGCCTACGGGCGCGCCCGCCGGTTGGGGCTGGCCCTGGGGCAGATCAAACATGGTTCCGGCGTGAGTCGAGCCGCATACCGCACGGGTTACGATTCTTTGAGTGGCTTCAACGACGCGTTCAAGCGTTTTATGGGGGACGCTCCCACTGCGCTGACCGATGCCAGGGTCGTGACGGTCACGCGGATAACGACCCCCCTGGGGCCCATGGTTGCAGGGTCTGTCGATGACGCCCTCTGCCTTCTCGAGTTTGCCGACCGGCGGATGATCGAGACGCAGCTCCTTCGGCTTCGGAAGCGGCTGAATTGTGTGTTTGTTCCCGGAACTGCTGCGCTCTTCGACAGACTCAGGGACGAACTGGAGGACTATTTCCGGGGTCGCTTGACTGAGTTCAGTGTACCACTCCTCACGCCCGGCACCGAATTCCAGCGCCTCGTTTGGAGTCAGCTTCGGGTCATCCCGTCCGGGACGACGCGCACCTACGGAGAGATCGCTGCCGAGATTGGGCGCCCGACCGCGGTTCGGGCCGTCGCAAGAGCGAATGGGGACAATCGCATCGCCATCCTGATTCCTTGCCACCGGGTGGTCGGATCCGACGGGGAGCTGACGGGATACGGTGGCGGGCTGTGGCGAAAGCGGCGGTTACTGGAGATCGAACAAGAGGTTTAGGGGGACAGCTGGTCGGTTTTGGCCGCCATGATGAAGTCGTTTTGGTGGAGACCACGGATCTTATGGGTCCACCAGGTGACCGTGACGCTCCCCCACTCGGTTAGGAGCGCCGGATGATGGCCCTCTTCCTCGGCCAGGGCCCCTACGGCGTTCGTGAAAGCGAGGGCATCGGCGAAGCCGGGGAAGGCGAAGGCCCGCTCTAGACGTTGAATGTCGTCTCGTTCCACGAGCGCCCAATCGGGGACCTGCGTGTGTAGCGTTCGACTCTCCTCCGCCGTGACTCGCGGGGCTCCCCGCTGGCAGGCCTCACATTTCATGCGTTTCAGTTCGCTCATATCAAACCGATCCAATCACTCATATCAGATTAATCCAAACCCCCGGTGGAGACTCCGCCCGATCCTGAGAAGAGTTTTAAAGTTAATATGGCTTGGTTCGAGTGGGCCTGCATGGGATCTCTTTTGGGGAGGTCCGTTGCACGGGCACGCGTCTGTGTCGATCTTGCCGAATGCAGATTGGATATATCGATGGCCCTCGGCTCCGGCGGGCTCTCACCGCGGGCTGCCAATGGGCGCAGCAGCAGCGTGAGGAGCTCAATCGCATCAACGTGTTTCCGGTGCCCGACGGGGACACTGGGACCAACCTGTATCTCACGGTGCAGGCCATCGCGGATCATCTCGAACAAAGCACTGAGCGATCTGTTGGTGCGGTGGCGCATGGGGCGGCGCAGGCGGCCGTCCTGGGAGCCCGGGGGAACTGCGGTATGATGCTGTCCCACTTTCTCCTGGGTTTCGCTCGTAGCCTGGAGGGCCGGACTCGGGCCGATGCTTCGGATTTCGGTGGTGCGTTGGAGGCCGGGGTCCAAAACCTTTCCGAGGCGCTCGAAGCCCCGGTGGAGGGCACGATTCTCACGGTCATGCGAGACACGGCCAGGGCCGTTTCAGGTGCACATATCGAGGACATCGCTCCGCTCGCGGAGCACATGCTCGACCGCGCCCATGACTCTTTGGAGCGGACTCCGGAGCTCCTTCCGGTGCTCTCGGCGGCGGGCGTCGTAGATGCCGGTGCGAAGGGGTTCGTGAGTCTCCTGGAAGGCGCGGTCATGTTTCCGCGTGGGGATTCGGTAGCCGCGGAGGCCGGGGCGGACTTCGTGGCTGGCGCTCCGGTGGTGGCTTCGATCGAATATCCGGATCGCGTGGAGCAATATCGGTTCTGCACCGAAGCGCTCGTCCGTGGGAACGACCTGCCCGATCAAGCAGAGGTTCGTGGCGGCTTACGCGCCCGGGGTGACTCGCTCATTGTGATCCGCTCTGATGACGTGCTCAAGGTGCATGTCCACACGGATGAGCCCGACGAGGTTTTCTCTTATCTGAAGGGTTTGGGCGACCTGGTCACCCACAAGGCGGAGGACATGAAGGCCCAATACGACGCGGTGGAGCGGGCATCGGCATCACATCTCACTCTTGCCCGCCGTCCAGTCGGTGTCCTCACCGACAGTGCCGCCGACCTTCCCGAGGAGATCGTCCGTGCCCACGGTATCTAGGTGGTCCCGATGATGTTGGTCGATGGCGATGACGTCTACAGAGACGGGGTCGACATCACAGCGGAGCGGTTTTACAAGATGTTGGCCTCGCAGGAACAGTTGCCGACCACTTCACAACCGCCACCGGGATCGTTTCTCGAGGGATTCAAACGGGCGGCGGCAGACGCCGAGCAGGTTGTGGGTGTGGTCGTGAGCTCTGGGCTCTCCGGTACCTACACCTCAGCGGAAGCGGCCGCTGCCCAAGAGCCGGATCTGCCAATCCATCTCGCGGATTCTCGGGGAGCTTCTCTTCTTCAGGGGCTCCTCGTGTTAAAGGCCACAGAGTTGGCGGAGATGGCTATGCCTGCTGATGACATCGTGAAGGAGTTGGCTCGCATAAGAGATCAATCGGGCATCATGTTCACGATCGAGACATTCGACCGCCTGTTGGCGTCGGGCAGGGTGAGCCGGAGCCAGGCGTTCTTCGCGAACTTGTTGAACGTCAAGCCGATCTTGGCCATAGACCTGGAGGGCAAGGTGGTCCCCCGCGCCAAGGCGATTGGTCGAAAGCGTGTCATCCTGGCACTCCTGGATGCCGTAGCCAAGGACATGGGGCGTGTGCCGGAGAAGGTTCGCTTCGGAATCGTACACGTTGGAGTTTCGGAGATTGTGTCCGAGGTACGGGAGCTCTTGGTGGCCCGCTATGGGGAAGTCGAAATCCTCAACGCCCCGATTACGCCCGTGATCGCGACACACCTCGGCATCGGGGCTTGGGGTCTAGCCTATATGGTGGAGGACTAGGGCAGGGCCTACGGCAAAACCTCTCCGATGGCCACGATCGCGTGCTCCGGCACGAGGTGGAGGTCGTCTTCGACCAGGCGTGCCGCTTCATGGAGGATGATCACGAGTGCTCCCGGGTCGAGCCCGTCGTCCTGTCCGGGGACGTCGTACTCCTCACTCGGCGTGTGGTGGACGATCTGCCCTCGTCGCAGGCTGCGGTCCGCGCACGTTCCGACCAGGCGTACAGTTGCCCAACCCGGGCGCGGCGCCCAGATGAGGTTCGTCGGAGTTCGAAGTCTCTTTTCAGACATCGTAATTTTCCGGGCTTCCGGCTCCTTCGTCTTGCATTTTCTGGCGTCCACCGACTAGAAGATCATAAGTAGCCGTCTGGGCCGCAGATAGTTCCGGCGGGAGGCCGACAACGAGGGCTCGGCCCTTCGATCCCTGAGGAATGTAGAGGACCATTCGATCGGCAGGTGTGGGTGGCGTGTATGAGCGCCTTCGCCCGGTCGCATCGATCTCTACAGGCGTGCCGGTGACTGTCAACTCGGCCATGCGGCACCCGAACTGCTGCCAAGCCGTCAAAGGGTCGTCGCCGGCCTCGGCGATCGAGGGGACGAGTTCGTTCTCGTAGTACGCCACCGCCTCACGGTAGGCATCCGGGTTGTCAGCCTTCATCTCACGAAGGCGTTTTCGAAAAAACTCCCTCGGATCCCTCGCGCCCGTTCGACCCAGGGCTTCCTCGAAGATCCGCTCGGCTCGGTCGTGTAATTCCTGCTCCATCGCTCCGTTCGGTTGTTGCCGCTGAGGTTCCCGATGCGCTCTGCTCAGAATCGCTGTAGGCGGCGAGGGGGTCAACCGTACCCCGGAAACCCTCGTGAAGGTGCCTCCGGAGAAGGCATTGTGGGCCCGCTACAAGGCGCGATCGTCCAGGCGTTGCGCCTCTTCCACCATCCGTACGAATTCTCTCCGATATCCCTCGTGGTCCCGGCCCACCGAGCTCCGGGCCCAGCGGAGCACGGCCGCCAGGTCCGCGGCCCCGCAATACTTGGAGTCACGGAGTACCATCCCGAATGCCGCCACAGACGCGGCGAACGTAAAGTCCGACGAAGGTACGACGTCGCCATCGACATCGACGTCTCTCACCGCGTGGCTGAGAAGCCGGCTCCGGCTCCCGTTAGGGTCCTTGTACCGCAACTTGACGAAGAGCATCTCTGGGCTCTCGCGTGGTGCGACCCGCTCGTCGGTGCGCTGGTAGCGTAACTCGTCGAGGCCCCGAATAGGCGTGCTCGTATCGACCCCGGTGGGAATGACCTCGTACAACGCGGTCACGGTGTGGCCCGCTCCGAGATCCCCGGAGTCCTTTCGGTCGTCGTTGAAGTCCTCCGCAGCCAACATACGGTTTTCGTATCCGATCAGGCGATACGCCTGGACACGGGCCGGATTAAATTCCACCTGGAGTTTCACGTCTTTGGCGATCGTGTACAGCGTGCCCCCGAATTCCTGCACCAGGACCTTCTGGGCTTCGTGCGCACTGTCTATATAGGCGAAGTTTCCGTTTCCATGATCCGCGATCTGCTCCATCTTCGCGTCCTGGAGGTTTCCTGTCCCGAAACCGAGCACCGTCAGAAATGTGCCTTGGTCTCGGCGATCCTCTATCAATCGGATCATTTCCGCGTCACTCGAGGGTCCGACGTTGAAGTCGCCGTCGGTCGCCAGGATCAAGCGGTTGTTTCCGCCCTCCATGTGATGTTTCCGCGCGACATCATACGCCAGGCGTAGGCCGGCGCCCCCGGCGGTGGATCCTCCGGCCTCCAACCGCGAGAGGGCTTCGAGGATGGTCTCCTTGTCTGCACCGGATGTGGGCTCGAGGACCAGCCCGGCGGCGCCGGCGTACACGACGATCGCCACGCGGTCCTGGGGGCGCAGTTGGTTCACGAGCATACGGAGTGCCGACTTCAGGAGCGGCAGTTTGTTCGCGGGCTGCATCGAGCCCGAGACGTCCACGAGGAAGACGAGGTTGCTCGGCGGAAGGTCCGCGGTCTCGATGTGCTGTCCCTGAATTCCGATGCGCACCAGCCGGTGCATGGGATTCCATGGTGCGGGCCCGACCTCCGTTCGGAGCGAAAATGGATCCGGCCCCTCCGGGTTCGGCAGGTCGTACGTGAAATAGTTGATCAACTCCTCGATACGAACCGCGTCGGCGGGCGGAAGCTGCCCGCTACGGATGAAGCGGCGAACGTTGGAGTAGGACGCGCGATCCACGTCGATACCAAACGTCGAGAGTGGGTTGGCACCCACAGCCATGAACTCGTTCTCGTAGATCCGGTCGTAGCCTTCACGCTGAAAATCTGGGTTGTAACGCCCGGGAAGCCCCTGTCCCGACGGTGGCAGCTCGGGAAAGGCCTGTCCCCGCCGTCCCGATTGAGATTCGCTGCGGAGGGAATAGAGCTCGCGTGCGGGGGCAATAGAAACGGCGTCCGCTCGTATTCTCAAGCGTTCGTCATTCGCCTCGACGATACCGCCGATGGCCGCCGCTGCATTACTGTCGTCGGGTGACTCCAACGGCGCCGACGAGTGCAGGGCGAAGTCGAGGCGAAGCGACCGGGCGCCGAGGCTCACCGTCTTCGTCAACGAGGCGTACCCGATCAAGTCGGCTCGAATTACGATCTCCGACCTGGCTGAGGCGGGAATCGTGAGTTGATACCGTCCGTCCTTTGCAGCCAAGGCGCTGAGCGTGAGGCCTTCCACGTGGATCTGTGCCCCCATGAGCGGGGCTCCGGAGGCGGCGTAGGTGATTGTGCCCGACACGACCGTCGCGGTGGTCGCGCCCCCTCGGGCCGCATCAGTTGGGCTCGTAGCCAACGGTCCGCCCGAGATCAATCCGCTGAGCATCGCCAATACAAATGAGAAGGCCCGCATTGCAATTCCTCCCTCTGGTGCGCTTTCGCAGGATCCAGGAATCGGTCCTGCTCACCCTAGAGGACGTCCAGAAGGCTCACTCTTGCACACAGGCCGTGATTAAGCGCCCCAAACCTGCTTGTCGAGTCAGAAGTTCGGCACAGAACCGAGGGGACCGGGTCAGCCGCCCGCGGCCATGGAGTCCAGGAACTCCTGGTTGCTCTCGGTTCGGTTCATGCGCTCCAAGAGAAACTCGATGGCTTCGGTGGGTGGCATGTCGGCGAGGAAGTTCCGGAGAAGATAAACGCGGTTGAGTTCGTTGGAGGACAGGAGGAGCTCCTCCTTGCGAGTTCCGGACCGATTGATGTCGATGGCAGGGAAGATCCGCTTGTCCGATATGTGCCGGTCCAAGAGCAACTCCATGTTTCCGGTCCCCTTGAATTCTTCGAAAATGACCTCGTCCATGCGGCTACCGGTCTCGACCAGAGCCGTGGCGATGATCGTCAGGGAGCCGCCCCCTTCGATATTCCTCGCGGATCCGAAAAAGCGCTTGGGTTTGTGAAGTGCGTTCGCATCGACGCCGCCGGAGAGGATTTTCCCAGAATGTGGGATGGTGGTGTTGTATGCCCGGGCGAGGCGGGTGATGGAGTCGAGTAGGATGACCACGTTCATCCCCGTCTCGACGAGACGCTTGGCCTTCTCCAACACCATCTCCGCCACCTGAACATGCCGGACCGCCGGTTCATCGAACGTGGACGAAATCACCTCTCCATCGACGTGTTCCTCCATGTCGGTAACCTCCTCGGGACGCTCGTCGATGAGCAGCACGATGAGGTGCGCCTCGGGGTGATTCGTCCTGATGGAGTTCGCCATCCTTTGCAGCAAGATCGTCTTGCCGGCTTTCGGTGGCGAAACGATCAAGCCCCGTTGACCCATACCGACCGGAGCGACGAGGTCCACGACCCGCATCGACATGTCGGTGTCGGCAACCTCTAAGCCGATCCGGGCTTCCGGGTAGCGGGGACGCAGGTTGTCGAAGGCGACCCTTTGTTTGGCCTTCTCAGGTTCGTCTCCATTGATGCTCTCGACCTTGAGCAGTGCAAGGTAGCGCTCGCCCTCCTTCGGTGGCCGGACTTGACCGAGTACCGTGTCGCCGGTGCGAAGGTCGAATCGTTTGATCTGCGACGGGCTGACGTAGATGTCGTCCGGCCCGTACAGGTAGTTCCAATCCTGCGACCGTAGGAAACCGTAACCCTCGGCCAGGATTTCCAGGACGCCCTCGCCTCTGAGGACCACTTCGTTGTCCAGCAGGCTCTGTTGGATCCGGAAGATCAGATCCTGCTTACGAAGCCCGGAATAGTTGGAGATGGCGAGTTCCTCCGCCATATCGTGGAGGTCTCCAAGGCTCTTGCTTCTCAGCTGTGCAATATCCACGACTGCTCCGGGGGCTTACCGGCAGACGGCTCCATGGCCGATACATTGGTTCGGTGGCTGAAAAGTCACGGAGGGCGGCACGCCTGCGACCTGTGAGGAGGTGCGGTGAGTTCCGGGTTGGCGGAACACCTGGAAAAACAGGTGGGACTTCCGAGGGAGTTGATTCGATTGTAATGAGCGGGACTGAGGGGGTCAAGAGTTTTTCGGGTGTGGGAGTGCGCCGCAGGGTCGTTGTAGAACTGTCAATTTGGGTATTTTTAATCACTTTTGTACCGGTTCCGATCCGGCCCTAATCGGACGGATTGGAGGTAACCTCATCGCTCGACAAATGTTTCCCGCAAAGGGATTTCCCAGCTCCTTACGCAACAAGAACATTGACATTTTCGTGCCCTGGATAAACATTCGTTTACCTCTCGTTTTTCGTAATTCTTCGGAGGTCATATGGGGCGGCACAATCGGGAGGGTAAGGGGGCGGACCAGCAGGGGTACGAGTACCAGGTCAACTATCAGCCTGATTGGCTCCGGTTGGTCAAGGTCACTCGTACCCTCGACAGCGGGCGTCAGTCCACCAAGACGCTCTTCCGGAACCCGACGCACCATAGGAGGGAGGCGCCCTCCGAGAAGGTGCGCACGAGGATCGTTTCGCCGGGACAGGGGCTGGACATGGAAATAGCCATGTCGGATCCTCACGGATGCGTCAGGCGGGTGCAGGTTACCTGCATGATCCCCACCGGGGACGGCGGCTCGGAGAAAGTGGTCTACACCCTGGAGGACAACGTACCGCCCGCTACCCGAGGCTGAAATCTTCAGGCCTCGCTCCTTTCCTCCTGGGCCTGACCGCGAGGGCCGCCCACATGTTAGCGTCAACCCCACGACGTAATTCTGGCCCCGTTGTTCAAGCCCGGACTATCTTTGAGTCATGAACAGTCTCGTGTTGACCCCGGTCGAGTACGTTGGCCGCTGGTCGATCAATAGAGTTCGATCGCTTGGAAAGGCGGGCTATCTGACCACCGGCGCGCTGCGCGCGCTCAGGAACGTGGAAATTTGGGGCCCACGCCTCGTTACGCAGATGGTCTCTGTGGGTGTGGCGTCCGTCCCGATCGCCCTCTTCATCGCCGTGTTCACCGGCATCGTGTTAGCACTCCAGGCGTCGTACACCCTGACCGGCGCAGTCCCCATTTACCTGGTGGGCACGATGGTGGGCAAGTCGATGATCCTCGAGTTGGGCCCGGTGCTCACCGGTCTATCCCTGGCCGGACGGGTAGGCGCCAGCACGGCTGCCGAGGTGGGCACGATGCGGGTTACCGAGCAGATCGACGCGCTGGAGACACTCGCCTACGATCCTTTGGCCTACCTGGTGGTTCCGCGCGTGCTTGCTGGCGTGTTGATGTTTCCGGTCGTGATCGTGCTGGCCTCGGCGATGGGGATTCTCACGGGATGGTGGGCATCGCTCACGCTCCTGGACATGTCCAGCGCCGAGTTTGTCCGAGGTCTCCGGCTCTTCTTTCTGCCGTTTGACATCCAGTTCGCGGTCATAAAGAGTCTAAGCTTCGGCCTCATCGTAACCGGTGTGGGGTCGTTCTACGGGTTCCACGCCAAGGGTGGAGCGGGAGGCGTCGGAGTGGCTACGACCCGCGCGGTGGTCGTGTCCAGTATGCTGATTCTGGTTCTGGACGCGTTCTGGGCGGTGGTCCTGTTATGAGCATCGTGCTTAGGAACGTTCATCGGGCATTCGGCCGAAACCAGGTCCTTCGGGGGTTGGATCTGGAGGTCCTGGATGGGGAGACACTCAGCATCATCGGGTTCTCCGGAGTCGGCAAATCGGTGGTCCTCAAACACATGGTCGGCCTGATTCGGCCGGACTCCGGTGACGTTGTCGTGGATGGCCAGAACGTGAGTGAACTCGACCTCGAGGAACTCAATGCACTCCGCCGTGACATCGGCTACGTCTTTCAGTTCGCCGTACTCTTCGACTCCATGAGCATTGCCGACAATGTCGCGATGGGGCTTCGTCGTATACCGGGGATGTACGAAGAGGAGATCATGGCACGCGTACGTGAGTGTCTGGCGCTCGTTGATCTAGAGGGGATCGGAGACCGGTATCCCTCCGAATTGTCCGGTGGGATGGTGAAGCGAGCCGGGCTCGCCCGGGCCATCGCTACGAAACCGACGTATCTACTTTACGATGAACCGACAACGGGACTGGATCCAGTCACCGTGACGGTAATCGACCGGCTGATCGTCCGGATGAAGAAGGAACTCGGTGTGACGGGTGTTGTCGTCACACACGATATAACGAGTGCGTACCGGATTTCCGACCGGATTGTGATGCTGCACGAGGGCCGGATCCGGACCAGCGGGACCGTTGACGAGATCAAGGAGTCGGATGACCTCCTTCTCAGGTCCTTCATCGAGGGGCGACCTGAACTGACGGAGAGGGCCTCGTGAGGCGCCGCAAGGAACTGCTGGTTGGGTCTGTCGTGCTGCTCGGGATCGCCGTCACGATTTACGGAACGTTCTGGCTTCAGGGCAGACGTTTCGGAAGTATTGAGACGGAAGTCCACGTCCTGATGAGAGATGCCGGTCAGCTTTCGAACGGCAATGCGGTGACGTTCCGAGGTGTGAACATCGGACGTGTGGGGGACATCACCGTCGAGGACAGTGGCGCTGCCGTCCGAATCCAGCTGCTTCTCGATGGAGATTGGATTCTGGATGATGATGCCGTCGTGGTGCTCGCCCCCGCGTCCATGTTCGGGGATTGGCAAGCCGAGATCGTAACGCGCTCTCGGTTCCCTCAGTACGACTATTCTGAGGTCCCTTCCGACGCTCAGCTCACCGAGGGTGTTCGGGTACTCGGCGGATATGTACTTCCGGACCTCTCTCGCCTGACGGCGGTCGCGGATGAGGTCGCCCAGAATGTGGTGTCTCTCACGGATCGCTTCGACCGTGCGTTCGGACAGGAAACCGCGGACCAGATCACACAGGCCATCGACAACATGGAGGAATTCACGGCGACCCTTCGACGGCTTGCCGACGAGCAATCGGATCAGTTTCTGGGGATCGCAGACGACGTACAGGATGCTACGTCCGAGATCGCATCGGTTCTGGAGACGGCCCGCGGGTCGCTGGAGAGGATCGATGCGTTGTTGGCTTCCGGAGACTTGGATTCGATCCTCGTGAACACGAAAGTCATCACCTCTGAACTCAGCGGCGTTTCGGGGGACATCTCGGCGGCCTCGCAGAGTCTTTCCGGAACCCTCACTCTGGCGGATTCCACCTTCCTGTCGCTGAATCGGATCACGACCCGTCTCGAAACCGGAGATGGGTCGCTCGGACGGTTGATTTCCGATACCCTACTGGCGGGTCGCGTCGAGCGCCTTGTGGAGGAGCTGAATCTTCTCATGGAGGACCTCCGGGCGAACCCACGGAAGTACGTGCGCCTTTCGATTTTTTGATTGGGAACCCCGGGAGGGTGATCGGCAAGGGGGGGCGGGATGACCAAGCGGAAGGCCAGAATCGAACACAGCTCCGGCGGCGTCGTCGCTCGGCGCCTGGACGGGAGCGTGCACCTGCTGTTGATCCGTGATCCTTATGGCAAGTGGGGCCTGCCGAAGGGCCATGTGGAGAATGGTGAAAGTTCCTGTGAAGCTGCGTTGCGAGAGGTGCGTGAAGAGACCGGGTTGACACATCTCGATCCGGGTCCGTCGCTCGGTACCATCGATTGGTACTTCAGGCTCAAGGGTGATCTCGTACACAAATTCTGTGACTACTTCCTCATGGCTTCTCCCGAGGGAGACACCAATCCGGAGGTCTCGGAAGGGATCACGGAGTGCCGGTGGCTCCCGGTGGAGGAGGCTGTTAGAACGGTGGCGTACGATAACGCTCGCGAGGTTGTGGTACGGGCGGCGGACGTCCTGAACTCGGGCGAAGCGGACTCATTATTGTGACGGAGGGGCGCCTCCAGGTCTGGCGGGTCCTCCAGGGGATCGTCGCACTCTTCGTGTTCGGTCTGTTGCTCTTTAGTGTGCAGGAACTGCTGAACCCGTTCGTTCTTTTTTTGATCCTGCTCGTGGTACTGCTTCCTTTCCGGCAAGTACCGGGGTACGTCCTACTCGTCGTGGTGGCAGCTATCCTCACGGCTTACTGGCTGCTGGCTACGACCGGATTCCTGCTCGCCCCCTTCGTTCTTGGCTTCGGTTTCGCATACGTGCTGGACCCACTCGTGGACGGGTTGGTGGAGCGCGGCCTGGGGCGGAGCGTTGCCATCGTCTTATTGGCGTTGCCGGTGGCTGGTGCAGGGGTGGTGGCCGTTTTATTCGGGATCCCGGCACTCGTGGGCCAGGTCGACGAGCTAGTCCAGGCAGCTCCCGAGTTGGTCGCCCGAATCGGAGAGTGGTTCAGTGGGATTCGAGAGTTCCTTGTGGGCGTTCCGGGCGTTGATGAAGACTCCATCCCCGATCTGTCGAACCTCGATCCAGACGAGATCGTCGCTTTCCTTCAGGAGCGCCGAGAGCAGTTGGCCAGCGGCACTTGGCGGGGTGTGCTGGGCTTGGGCCGCGGTCTCGGGTCCGCCGCTACCGTGGTGGGCTACGTAGTCCTGACACCGGTCCTTACGTTCTACCTGCTCCGGGATTATGACGGCATCCTTGCTCGGCTGCGCGGGCTCCTCCCGCGTGGCGGCGAGGCGGCGGTCGTGGAGTTCGCCCGCGAGTATGACGTACTCCTCTCGAGGTACCTGCGCGGCCAGCTGACGGTGGCGCTCATCATCGGGGCAATGACCGGCACGCTGCTGTTTGTCGTGCAGTTTCCCTACGCCTTCCTATTGGGAGCGCTGGCTGGGGTCATGGGGCTCATCCCCTTTCTGGGGTTGGTGCTCAGCCTCATACCCGCCGTGATCGTCGCCTTGGTGAGCGGTAGTGTTCTGGTGTCTCTGGTCAAAGTCGCCGTGGTCTACACATTGGTCCAGATTCTGGACGGGGGTGTTATCAGTCCCAGGATCGTCGGTGATTCGGTAGGACTCCATCCAGTGTGGATCGTCCTGGCGTTGTCCGTCGGTGGTTTCTTCTTCGGATTCGTGGGAATACTGATCAGCGTGCCGGTTGCGGTGGGCGTGAAGCTAGTGGCGGTTCGTGGTCTGGAGCGGTACCGGAGCTCCGAGTTGTACGGGAGCCCCGAGGGCTGACTCATCCGTTGGAGGTGGTTCGCACGGGGGTTATCCTTGAAGGCTGCATCCCCAAGATTCACGGATTGCTACCGGGCGCGCCCCTGGCTGCTAAACCTTCAAGGACAAGTAGAATCTACCCAACCGCGGGAACTGCCAAGGATTAGGTAGGTGGAAAACGGCCCGTCGCCGAGGTGCGGGCCGGGGTCAAGCACACTCCAGGAAATTGGACCATGTCTGAGCGTCAACACGAACAGGTCGTCATCATCGGATCCGGGCCGGCAGCCTGGACCGCGGCTATTTATGCGGCCCGCGCCGATCTTTCTCCCCTCGTCATCGAGGGCGCGGCTAGCCGCACAATGGTTCCCGGCGGGCAGCTCATGTTCACGACCGAGGTAGAGAACTACCCCGGGTTTCCCGAGGGGGTGACGGGCATCGACATGATGGAGCACTTCAAGGCGCAAGCCGTGCGCTTCGACACTCGCGTAGTCACCGAGGACGTGGCGGAGGTGGATTTTTCGGTTCGTCCGCTCCTGCTGAAGACCAGCGGTGGCACAGAGATCGAAAGCGATTCCGTGATCATATCCACGGGGGCCAATGCCAACTGGATCGGACTCGAGAACGAGGAGCGCCTGGCACAGAGCGGTGGCGGCGTGTCCGCGTGCGCGGTCTGCGACGGTGCGCTTCCCCACTTCCGGAGCCAGGTGATCGCCATCGTCGGTGGGGGTGACAGCGCGATGGAGGATGCTCTCTACATGGCGAAGTTCGCCAAGGAGGTTGTCGTCATTCATCGGCGGGACACCTTGCGAGCGTCCAAGATTATGCAAGAGAGGGCGTTTGCCGAAGAAAAGATCCGTTTCGAGTGGAATCAGACCGTGGTCGACGTACTGGGAGACGACGTGATCACCGGCGTGCTCCTTCGGGACACCGGTACCGGTGAGGAGCGGGAACTCGAGGTCGGTGGGCTGTTCGTCGCGATCGGGCACGATCCGAACACCGGTTTCTTGAACGGGCAGGTGGCACTCAAGGACAACGGATTCGTCGAGACGCCGGAGTCATGGAGGACGACCACATCCGTCCCGGGGGTGTTTGCCGCGGGCGACGTAATGGACGATTTCTACAAGCAGGCCGTGACGGCGGCGGGAACCGGTTGTATGGCGGCCCTAGACGCCGAGCGTTGGCTCGCCCACGGCGGGCCCGAGAGTGTTACTGCCTCCTAGTAGAATCCCGGTGTCTGGTCGAGTGTCCCGCCGCCGTCCACGACGATGGTCTGGCCGGTGACGAACGGAGACTGCACGAGAAAGAGCACGGTGCGCGTCACGTCCTCGGGGGTGCCGGGTCTTTGGAGCAGCGTGGACTCGATCTCTTTCTCCACCGCAGCTTCAGACATACTTTCCGGCGCAAGCACGAGGCCGGGGGCCACGGCATTGACCCTCACTTCGGGTGCCAACGCGACGGCCTGGATCTGAGTGAGATGTATGAGTCCGGCTTTGGCGATCGAATGATGGGCGTACTGAACCCAAGGCTTCAGGCCCATGTGGTCTGCGACGTTCACGATCGAACCTCTCGATGAACGAAGAAGGGGCGCGAACTCGCGTACCAACAGGTGGGGACCCTTGAGGTTGACACCCATGACGCGGTCCCACTCTTCCGACTCGATTTCGAGCAAGGGGGTGGAGATGAAGGTCGCCGCGCTGTTGATGAGCACGTCGAGGCGCCCGAATCGCTCCCGGACCTCCTGCCCGATCCGCTCGACCGCGGAGGCATCCGAAACATCGCCGGGTGCCAGGAGGACCTCTCGACCTTGGCCGGTGAGTTCGACCTCGAGACTTCTGGCGGGCTCCTCAGACGTATGGTAATTCACCACCATGTCATAACCGGCGTCGGCCAGCGCGAGCGTGATGGCGCGTCCGGCACGGACTGCACCACCTGTAACGAGGGCGACCGGAGACATGGGCTGGAACCTATGGTGCGGATCTTGGTGAGCAAGCTGGACCGAGACTCGGATAAGGGCGATGCGTAGGATGGATCTAGCAGGAAAAGCATGTCTGGTAACCGGCGCCACCAGGGGCATCGGACGTGCCATAGCCGAGGCCCTTGCAGGGGCAGGGGCGGACGTTGTGATCAGTGCGCGGACTTCATCCGACCTCGAGCGCGTCGCGGCGGAGTTGGACGCCGATTCCAGCGGACGGGTGGTGGGTATCGCTGCCGACGTGTCCCGCACCGAGGACTGCAGTCGCCTTGTCCAGGAGACAGTGGATGTTTTTGGCCGCCTGGACGTTCTGGTGAACAATGCCGGCGTGGGGATTCTCGCCTCGATCGAGGAGCTCTCCGTCGAGGACTGGCAGACCCAGATCGATACCAACCTCAGAGGCGTGTTCTGCTGTTCGAAGGCGGCGGTATCGCACCTCAAATCGACGGAGGGGTGGATCATCAACATCGGATCGCTCGCGGGCCGAAACCCCTTCGCGGGGGGGAGTGGATACAACGCGAGCAAGTTCGGACTGGTAGGAATGACGGAGGCCATGATGCTCGATCTACGGCATTCGGGAATCCGCGTGAGTATGGTGATGCCCGGGAGTGTGAACACGCGCTTTGGTGGGGACTACCCCGAGGGAGGACGTGCCTGGGCTTTGGGGGCGGAGGATGTCGCTTCGGCCGTGCTCCATCTTCTGTCCTATCCGGACAACGCCCATGTCAGTCGGGTGGAGATGCGGCCCAGCCGCCCGCCGAAGAAGTAGGCCAGATGAAGAAGTAGGATAGATTTGGATCCACCCCCTAACGCACGAGGCAGCCATGCCGGACGGCTTTCGAATAGAAAAGGACTCTCTCGGCGAGGTCCGTGTACCCGCGAACGCGTTGTACGGCGCGCAAACACAGCGAGCGGTAGAGAACTTCCCCATCAGCGGCCAGCGTTTCGGGCGGGGCTTCATCCAGGCGCTCGGCATGCTCAAGAAGGCGGCAGCGCTCACCAATCGGGAGCTCGGTAACCTCGACGGATCGATCGCCGAGGCCATCGCCGCGGCGGCGGTGGAGGTTGCGGCGGGTACGTGGGATGAGGAGTTCGTCCTGGACATCTATCAGACCGGATCGGGCACCTCGACGAATATGAACGCCAATGAAGTCGTGACTCGTCGGGCAAACCAGATCGTCGGAGACGACGGGTCCGTGCACCCCAATGATCACGTCAACTTCGGCCAGTCGTCGAACGACGTCATCCCTTCGGCCATCCATATCGCGGCGCGCGTGGCGATGGAGCGGGAGCTCATTCCGGCGCTTACCCAGCTGAGGGACTCGCTCTCAGCAAAGGCCGAGGCGTTCGATCATGTGGTGAAGTCTGGCCGGACCCACCTGATGGATGCAACGCCTGTAAGGCTTGGCCAGCAGTTTGGTGGGTACGCCCACCAACTCACGAAAGGGATCGAGCGCGTCCGCCGTGCGTCGGAAGAGCTGGCCGAGCTGGCGCTCGGTGGAACCGCGGTGGGCACCGGCATCAATACACACCCCGAGTTCGCTGCCCGCGTGATCGCGCTGCTATCGGAGGAACTCGAGCTGGAGTTCCACGAGGCCGAGAACCATTTCGAGGCGCAGGCCGCCAAGGACGCTGCCGTGAACGCGGCGGGAACCCTGAATACGATTGCGACCAGCTTCTTCAAGATCGCCGACGACGTGAGATGGCTGGCAAGCGGACCGACCTCCGGGATTTCGGAGATCCTGATTCCCGCGGTTCAGCCTGGGAGCTCGATCATGCCGGGGAAGGTGAATCCGGTGATGTGTGAAGCGATGATGATGGTGGCTGCACGTGTCATGGGAAACCACACCACCGTGACCATCGCAGGCCAGCGGGGAAATTTTGAGCTGAACGTGATGATGCCGGTACTCGCTCAGGCGCTACTCGAGTCCATCACCTTGCTCTCCAACGTGGCGAGGGCGTTCGCCGACCGGTGCGTGACGGGTATCGAGGCCAATGAGCCGCGGGCGAAGCAGCTTCTTGAGAAAAATCCGTCGATCGCCACGGCGCTCAACCTGTATATCGGCTACGATCAGGCGGTGGAGGTGGCCAAGGAGGCTGCCCGGGCGGGACGATCGGTCCGCGATGTCGTGGAAGAGAAGGGGTTGCTCAAACCCGAGGAGATTGACGAAGCGCTCGACGTCCGTGCTATGACCGAGCCGGGCCTGCCTGGGACCTAGAGACCGTGCCGCCGTACAGCACGGAGGCGGGGCTGACCTTGTGCTACAGAGCGCAATACCAAACGGACGGCAAGAGAGGCGAATCGAGGACGGCGGTCTGACATCGAGCGCCGCTTGCGCCGTGGCGAGGCCCTGCAGACCGCGCGGGGTGCCAAAGCCGTACCGCTTGCGCATGAGAAGCCCGAGGTTGAAGCGGCGGCCTGAATCAGGATCCGTTTTCGAATCTCCTCCCGCCCGCGGACGTGGACGCGGCGCAGCCCTCCGGTCACGAGCAGGTGCGCGAACCCCCGCTCCACCTTCTCGCCCCGCTGGCGCAGCAGCTCTTTCCCCCGAGGGCGGTTGTCATAGGTCGGCTTCTGCGCGTCCCGGTTCCGCTTCCACTTCCGGCGGCCGCGGTTGGGCTCGCTCACGTAGCTCCGCAGCCCGCGGTCCTGCACACCCGTCATCGTCTGGTTCGAGTGGTAGCCCTTGTCGGCCACCACTTCCCTCGGCTCCACCTCTATCTCCGCCAGTTGCCGCTGCGCCTCGTCCAGCGTGTTCGGCAGCGAGGCGGTGTCTCCCCCCTCCATCGTCTGCACCGTCACGGCCACGACGCGCCGGTCTCCATGTCGACCGCCTGCTCGAACTTGTGCGCCAGGCCGGTCCTGCCGTCCTTCATCTTCGTGATCCGCGCCTCCGGGTCGTGCGGATGCGCCCACTCCCGGTTCGAGCCCTTCTTCGGACGCTTCCGGTCCAGCTTCGCGAGGTCTTGCCGCGTCGTCGGCGTCGATCCCGGACGCCCGCGCCACCTCCTCCAGCCACTCCTCGTAGCCCTTCCCGTCGTCGCGCCGCACGATCGAGCGCATCGCCGCGTTCGCCTCCAGCGTCGTCGAGTCCACGCCCAGCGTCTTGCCGCTCAGAAGACCCGACGCCTGCACCACCTCCAGCACCCGGCTGAACACCGCCGCGTGCGCTTCCACGCTCAGCCGCTTCCTCGTCTTCGACAGGCCCGAATGCTCCGGCGGGTTCCTCTCCAGCCCGTATCCGAGAAACTCACGCAGTGAAATCGAGTCCCCACACCGCCACGCAATCCCCCGCTCCGAGCCGATCCCTTCCAGATACCCCACCAGCAGCATCCGAAAATACACCCCGGGCGGTATGCCCGGCCGACCCCGCTTCTCCGCATAGAACTCGCGGCACGTCTCCTCCGCGAACTCGTCGAGGAAGCAGCCTGTTCAGTGCACGGTAGAAGGGGTTGCCCAGCGCGCGAATCTCGCTCGCCGCCACGAACAACTCCTGTTGCCGCCCCTTGCCCCGCTTGCCTATCGCCATCCCCGCCCTCCATGGCTGAGACCCCGGTTCGCCTGTAATCTAAATCACTTCTTATCGACGCTGCGGGTAGGAGTTTTTCCACGGGCTGCTAGGAGGAGTGATCAGAAAGGGGGGGCGGGTCGCTAACTTCCGAAAATGAGTCACCCGACGCGCCGAGCTGTCCACTCGCTACTATGCAACCCTTGCCTCGAGGGAGTAGCCGCAAGATGGCGCAGCCGACACGCCGGGCTAAGAGACTCTAAGCCAGGCTCAGGCGCTCTTCAGCTGGAATTGAAGGTGCTTCTTCCCGATTTCTTTGTTCGTGACGGGAGCGGGAACACCACCGTGGGGGAGCACCCGGGTGACGGAGTCATCCAAGTAGAGCGGGTAGGCCCAGGAGGTGTCGTAGCTGACCACCTGTACCAACTTCGGACGGGTCGAGATTTTGCCAGGCGTAATGGGTTCGGTGATGCGGCGCCAGACCCGGTCGACGAGACCCATCCGCTCACTTACAGAGTCGGCCCAAATCGCGAGCTGAATCTGCTTCCGGTCGGACACGGTCATGGATCGAACGACTTTCCGATGGCCCGGAAAGGTGTGCGAAAGAAGAAAGGCTAGCGCCTCTCCGTCCCGAGCAGGCTCCACACGTACCACGTGATTCCCAGGGGTGCGTACCCGCCGGCGGTCGGAGATGTCTAGAAAGCCATCTGCGTGAACTCGGGTTCTCATGTCGATGAGGCCTTTCGATCGAGAAGAAATTGGTTGTGGTTGACGGTTCTTATCACAAGTCCTGTGCCGCTCGAATTCCAGGAACGAGCGATCGGTGGCCAAGGTCCTAACTTGTGATATCACAATGCGTTAGGGAGTCAAACGCGAATGGTTCGGTTCAGCCCTTGGTTCGAATGGTGGGAAATTTGTGCTGAAAACCGGCAAGAAATGCCTATTTGGGAGGGAAAAATTATGGAAGAATCTGCCGGGTGAAGGCTGTTGAAGAAGTACAGCTGCAACAACGGGGGGTACCGCGCGCAGCGTGGCCGAGGCCGTGCCACCGCCTGGAGTCATTTCTGGTGCTGGACAGGCTTGGAGACGGCGCTCTATATTGGGAGTGCGTACTGGGGGGCTCGTTTATTGAGCCAACACCCGTGAAGCCGGGACCGGCTCTTTCGTCCGACGTCACGCCCTGAAAGGGGAAGACCGAATTCGGGAGGAGGTCACCTTACAGTGTCCCTGGGCTTCAATAATTTCCCCCTGGTTCGTATTCGAGAGGCCGGGACCTAACGTGGTTTCCGGCCTCTCGAAGTTTCTGAAGGCTGCTGAAGGAGTACAGCAGCAGCCTTCCAATGACCCTATGATCCGTCCCAAGTGGGGAGACCACGACGCGTGATCGAGAGTGCGCGCAGGTTCCTGAACGAACGCCTCGCCCTGCACGCCTTGGAGTATCGGGTGCCGAGGTTCACGCTCAACCTGAAGTACATGTTGGGTGGGTTGACGGCTTTCCTGCTCCTCGTCCTCATCGTAACGGGCCTCTACCTGTCGCAGTATTACAACCCGACTGTTACGGGGGCTCACGACAGCGTTCTGTACTTGATAAGCCGTGCGCCGCTCGGTGATTGGATTCGCACGCTCCACTTTCTCTCGGCTGGCGGCGTGGTCCTGACGGTCACGGCCCATCTGTGTTACACGTTCTGGACACGCGCATACAAAAATCCCAGAGAGGTGACGTGGTGGGCCGGTGTTGTCATGGCGGCCGTCATCTTTCTGTTGATCGTCACGGGAACCTCGTTACGCTACGACCAGGAAGGCTTCGAGGCTCTAGCGCACTTCGTGGCCGGGGGAAACCTGACTGGGGCGTTCGGCCGCTTCTTTACCGACAGCTTCACTCCGAGCACCTCGCTCCTGAGCAGGATCTTCGGTCTGCACACGAGCCTTCTGCCCCTCGTGCTCATCGCTCTCATCGCCCTGCACTTCTGGCTGATTCGCCATCTCGGGATCCACACGGGCGGCGGGGACGGAGGGGACGGTGGAGACGGTGCGGAGACCGGCCTTTTCAGGACGCATGCCACGCGGCTTGGCGGGTTCGGCCTCGTGTTTCTTGCGGTACTCGGCGTGCTCGCTGTCTTGGTTCCCGAAGGGATCGGCTATCCTGGGGTTGCCGGGGTGGAGATCACCAAGCCGTTTTGGCCCGTACTTTGGGTCTACGGGCTCGAAAATCTGTTGGGCGCCTGGGGGATGATCCTTGGTCCCGCGGTTATCTTTCTCTTCTTGATGGTGGTGCCTCTGCTCGATCGTGGGGCGGACCAGACGCCCGGCAAGCATGGTTGGGTGGGCTTGCTGGCGGTTGCGCTGGGAATCCTAGTCGTAGGACTGTGGGTATACGGTATGTTCGGGGAGGCCCGGGAACATATTGGGATGTGACGCAGGTTGGGATGAAACGCAGGTCGGGGTGGTAGCGCTGGGCCGGATGAAACGTAGGTTGGGGATGTAGCGCTGGATGGGGTGTAGCCCTGGATGGGGTGTAGCGTGGGTTGGGACAAGCGTAAGGTGGATAAACGTAGGGTCGGATAAGCGTAGGTTGGACGTAACACGGCGAGGAGCGGGAAGATGCGTAATCGAATGAACATGGGTAGCCCGCTGATAGGAAGGTTGGCCCTGCTCGGGACAGTCCTTCTGACGATGGCGGCCGTCCACGGCGCCGCACTGAAGAGCACGGAGACCGCGGTCGAGGCGGGCCACGCGTTGCCGCTCGAAGGGACGGGCTTCCACGCAGGACAGACGGTCCGGCTGGTCCTGCTCGGAACGCTGACGGAGTACACGCTACGAGAGGTGACCGTCGACGATGCCGGCGTGTTTGCGTTTGCTGTAGAGGTTCCGGTGGATGTGCGTCCTGGCCAGTATCAGTTGCTGGCATTATCCGGCGAGGACACGCGCGAGGCGGCGATGAATCTGTCCGTGATGGCGGCCTCGCAGGTTGCTGTAGTGGCCGACAGCCACGACCAGGCGGCCGGGCACGATGCGGCGATGGATGCGGGCGCGCGTGCCGACGAGATGAGCATAACGAGAGCCACCACCGGCGCCGGATGGGGTGTGATCGGCCTGCTGATCGGGCTCGCAGGAGGTGCGGGCGTGATGCTGCTCCGGGGGACTCCCGAAATCGAGGCATAGGGCGGCTGCTTCTGGTGGGACGGTGGGACGGGCGTGAGATGGGGGACTGCATGAAGAAGGGTAGCAGATGCCTTTGCCTCTCCCTCGCTCTGACCTTGATGACCGCGAGTTCTGCCTGTGCGCAGGAGGACGAACACCTCGAAAAGGTGCGCCGGGTCCTGTCCGCGACACCTCTCTTCGACGGCCACAATGATCTTCCGTGGGCCATCCGTGAACAGGAGGGTGAGCCCCACAGCGTGCGGGCATACGACTTGCGAGGCACCACGCCCGGCCACACCGATATCGTCCGCCTGCGAGCCGGCATGGTCGGCGCCCAATTCTGGTCCGTCTACGTCGACATGGCGTCGGTGGAAGTGGGAGCGGCCAGGGTTCAGCTAGAGCAGATCGACATCGCACGGCAGGTCATCCGCATGTACCCCGATGTGTTCGAACAAGCGTACACTACCTCGGACGTGGAGCGGATCTTCAGGTCGGGCAAGATCGGATCGGTGCTTGGGATGGAGGGCGGCCACGTCATCGAGAACTCTCTCGGTGCGCTCCGGGCCTTCTATGATCTGGGTGCGCGATACATGACCCTCACCCATTCGGGTAATACCGACTGGGCCGATTCAGCCACCGACGATCCGGAGCACGGGGGCCTGACGGAGTTCGGCAGGGAGGTGGTACGGGAGATGAACCGCCTCGGTATGTTGGTCGACCTGTCCCATACGTCCACGGAAACGATGAACGACGTCCTCGATATCACCGAGGCACCCGTGATTTTCTCCCATTCCGGAGCGCAGGGGCTGACCGGCCATCGAAGGAACGTGCCCGATCAGGTCCTTCAACGCCTTCCCCAGAACGGGGGTGTGGTCATGGTCGTGTTCTACCCTTGGCACGTTTCGGAGACCCTGCGCACCTATGACGGTCCGGGGGATCCTCCCTGGGCTACTCTCCTCGATGTGGCTGATCACATTGAATATGTCCGTGAGGTGGCCGGTCTCGACCACGTGGGTCTCGGTTCGGACTTCGACGGAATGGAGCCGGATCCTCCCCCTGAGGGGCTCGAGGACGTGTCGAAATTTCCGGCGCTCCTCGCCGAACTCTCCCGACGTGGCTGGAGCGAAGACGACCTCGCGAAGCTCGCCGGAGGGAACGTCCTCCGTGCTTGGGCGGCGGTCGAGAGCGCGGCGGCTGGAATCCAGGAGCGGCGCGGCCCCTCCAACGCGACCATCGAGGAGCTCGACGGGGGTCCTCGGGGCAGGAATTAGGCCGCTTCGACCTTCCTCCCCCCCGGGGTTAGGAGAGGTCGATTTCCCCGTTGGGCGTCTGAAGACGGGCGCGTATTCCGTGCCCCGGCGCCGCCACGATCGAAACATCGGACACCTTCCGGATCTTTCCATCAGGTTCGCCCAGGAGGGGCTGAACCGCGTCCAAGAGGGGCCGAAGCGCGTCCAGGACGGGCCGAAGTGTCCCGGGGGACGGGTGGCTGACGACCAACTCGAGCAGCTTACATTCAAGGGGAAGGGCCGTCGATGGATGCGGCGTCGCGCCCCAATCAATTAGGAAGGGAACGACACCCCCGACCGGAAGAGCCATGGGATCGCTAAGTCGCCAGTGCAGCGTATCACCGTCCGGCCGAGCACGGCTCATTCCGAGGACCGGGCCGAGTTGGACCCCTTGGTCCCCGAGTGTATTCCGGAGTGCGAGCTCGAGCGTGTCCCGCATGGACTCCGGGTCGGGGTGCCGATACGCCCAGGTCACGAGCCGGCCCTCCGTGAGATCGTCGATGAGGAAAGGTCTGGATCGTTCCGGCTCGGGCTTTCTGGGGTCAGGGCCGATGATTTCCAGGTAGACCCCGATTCCCAGACCGATCAGCGCGTTCCGGGTACCCCAACCGGGGTGCGCTCCGCCGGGCACCGGGTCCGTGCCGAGACGGTCGGCCAACTCCTCCACTGATGCGTTTAAGTCGGGCGTTGCGTAGACCAGGTGGTCCAGGCCTTGGTCCATCATGCCAGGCGGTCGATCATGCCAATCGGTCCATCATGCCAAGCAGTCCATCATGCCAGGCAGCACCCGGGACAATGCCCGTAGAGCACCAGCTCGTGTGCGTCGACGGCGAACCCCGGGGGTGCTAGCCGCTCCACGTCTTCCGGACAGGCGGCGACGTCGAATGCCAACCCGCACCCGCGGCAGATGAAGTGGTGATGATGAGGCTTCCCGCACCGCTCGTAGCGGGCCGGCTCGCCGGGTAACTCGACGGAGTGGATCCACCCCTCGTCCAACAGAGAGTTGATGTTACGGTAAACAGTGGCGATACCGAGGGACGGCACCAACATACGGCCTGCCGCCAGCACTTCGTCGGTGCTCAACGGTCTGTGTTCACGTGTGAAGATTTCACGTATTGCCCGCCGCTGCTTGGTATCGCGCTTCACAAGAACGGGTCTCCTCTGGTTGGTGCCTCTTGATAATCAGTTATCGTTAAGGCATTATCAAGGTGGCGCCCTCGATCAAGCCGCTGGGTTACTTTCACGGAGGCCAGAAACGTGGAAGCAGGACCGATCTGGAAAGACGTCGTTGAGCCGCCGGCTCCCTCGGCTGAGGGCCGGTCCTCCGGTTGGTCCGGGGTCCTTCCAGCAGTTTGTGCCGTGCACTGCCTGGCGATGCCGATTCTTGCTTCGACCCTTCCGTTCTTTGCGGCCACCCACTCTTGGGAGGCGGTACTCCTGGCCCTCTCGGCCTTGCTGGCGGTGGTCACCCTGGCGGCTTCCTGGCGGTTTCACGGGCGGCGGGCAGTCTGGGCGGTCGCCTCGCTGGGATTCGCGGTGTGGATTGCGGCGCTAGCCGGGTGGCTGGGCCCGCTCCCGGAGAGTCTGATGTCTCCCTTGGGCGGGCTGCTGGTCGCGACCTCGCTGTTTTGGAACGGACATCTGAGACACAAGACCGTGTGCGGCGCCTGCGCCTGTCCAGTGCACCCTGCGAACGCCTGAAAGGATCAATCCTAACAGAAATACTGGAGAGTGTGTCTTTAGGGGTGAGCGCGAACACTTTTCGCGCTCTTTTTTTTGTAATTTTCGACAAGAATTAGGTGGATGAAAGAACCACAGCTCCCCTCGTCATTTTCTCTTCTGGCCCCCATCGCCGCGTTAGCCCTGTCGTGGCCAGTGTCGACGGCAGGCCAGGTGAACCAATCCGAATATTCCTACGACGCCAGGGAGAATCCGCCAGGGCCAGTGGCACCGGCCACGATGGCGCGAACGGATCAGGGGCGGGTCACCGTTCGGGCGGTCAGGCTTACGGAGCCACTGAATGTGGACGGAGTCCTGGATGAGGCCGTGTACCAGACGCCACCGATCAGCGGGTTCCTCCAGACCCTACCTCTCGAGGGTGAGCCGGCCACGGAGAGGACGGATGCTTGGGTACTGTACGATGCCGAGAACATCTATGTGGTGTGTCGTTGCTGGGATTCAGCGCCGCCCGAGGAGTGGATCGCCAATGAGATGCGCCGCGATACGAATGGGTTGCGGCAGAACGATTTTTTCGGTGCGCTTCTCGACACGTTCCACGATCGCCGTAACGGCTTCAACTTTTACACGAATCCACTCGCGGCCCGCGCAGACCAGTGGATCACGGATGAGGGGAACCCGAACTCGGATTGGAACCCCGTCTGGTCGGTGCGCACGGGTCGCTTCGAAGGTGGTTGGACCGCGGAGATGGCCATTCCCTTCAAATCCCTCCGGTACCTATCCGGAGAGGGACAGACCTGGGGAATCCAAATTCGGCGCTCCATCCGCCGGAAGAACGAGCTCGCGTACCTTACGTTCGTGCCCGCCTCCGCAGGTGGCACGTCCGCCATCTTCCGCGTGTCGGCCGCGGCGGATCTCGTTGGCCTGGATCTGCCATCGGCGGGTAAGAACGTCGAGATCAAACCGTACGCCACCTCGAGCCTGACGAGCGACCTCACCCTGGCTCAGCCCAAAGAAAACGACTTCGACGGAGACTTTGGTGGCGACCTGAAGTATGGAATCACGGCGAACATTACTGCGGACCTGACCTACAACACGGATTTCGCCCAGGTGGAGGTGGACGAGCGGCAGGTGAACCTGAGTCGTTTCAGCTTGGTCTTTCCCGAAAAACGGGAGTTCTTTCTCGAGGGCCGCGGGACATTCGATTTCGGCAGTACACCCTTTAGAGGCGGTGGCCGTGGGGGCGGTTTTGGAGGAGGAGGCGCCGCGCCCACGGTTTTCTTTTCCCGACGGATAGGCCTGAGTGGTGGCGAGCCCATTCCGATCCTCGGCGGCGGTCGGGTGACCGGCAAAGCCGGCCGGTTCGGGTTCGGGGCCATGAGCCTCCAGACCGACGACGTGGGAGCGACGCCTCAAACCAACTACACCGTCGTGCGGGTCAAGCAAGACGTGCTACGTCGGAGTAATATCGGTGCGCTCTTCACGAATCGGTCGAAGTCGGCCGTGGCCGACGGCGCGAATCAGGTATACGGGGTCGACGGCGACTTCAGCTTCGGCCAGGCTGTGAGCTTCGGCGGGTTCTACGCACTGTCGCGGACGCCAGGATTGAACAACGCGAATGCGAGCTACCTGGGTCGGGCCGGTTATGGTGGAGACCGGTACGGGCTGAGTGCCGATTACACCGTGGTGGGTGACAACTTCAATCCTGAAATCGGACTTGTGCGCCGCGACGACTTCCGCAGGTACTCTGCTTCAGTAGGGTTCAGCCCGCGCCCGCAGTCGATCGAATGGATACGTCAATTCAGATGGCAAGTCGATTATGAGCGTATTGAGAGTCTAGACGCGGGCGTGCTCGAGACCGAGGTCTGGGGCGGTAGCTTCAATATCGAGCTCGAGAACAGCGACCAGTTTTCGGTGCACGGCGGCATCAACTTCGAAGCACTCGACCAGCCATTACGGGTTTCAAGCGCCGTCTCGGTTCCGATGGGGGAGTACAACTTCAATGACGTCGAGGTCCAGTACAGCCTTGGAGCCCAGCGTCGTGTGTCAGGGAGTTTTTCGCTGCAGATGGGGGAGTTCTACGACGGTACGATCACGGCCCTACGGTATAGCCGCGGGCGCATCTCGGTGCTCAATCAGTTTTCATTGGAGCCCAGCGTTTCGTACAACGACGTGAAGCTTTCGTCCCGGGACTTCACGACCACCGTGCTGGGCCTGCGTGCCGACTACGCATTTTCGCCGCTGATGTTCGCAGGTGGGTTGGTCCAGTACGACTCAGACAGCAACTCGTTCAGTACGAATTTGCGGTTGCGGTGGGAGTATGCCCCCGGCAGCGAGTTCTTTGCCGTCTACACCGATGAGCGGAGCACCGTGGGAAGCGGCCTCCCAGAGCTGGAAAACAGGGCCTTTGTGCTTAAGATCAACAGGCTCTTGCGGTTCTAGACGGTCAGCCTGCACCTCCGGCTGCAGGAGCGTACTTGCCCGTTCGATAAGGGAGCCCGTATTCTCGGTGCTTCCCGTGGAGGATTTCCGCCGTAAGGATTCCGCTGTCGGCATCCAGCCTGGAGGGCCCTACCGTGAAGGTGAGTTTACCGGTTGCTGTGGGAGCGGCTCTACTCCTGACGGGAGGTGCCGTAACGGGTCTGCGAGGCCAGGCGTCCACGACCTTCATCGTCGAGAGTCCGACGATGACCACCGGCGGGTTCATGCCCCGGGACTATTCTCCCGACGGGAGAAACCTTTCTCCTCCCCTCAGTTGGAGGGGGCTCCCCTTGGGGACGCGCCAACTTGCGGTGATCTCTCAGGACTACGGTGCAGGCCGTCCACCACCGTGGGTGCATTGGATCATCTATAACATACCGGGCGATGCCCAGGGTCTCCCGGAGGGGATTCCTTTCGACCCAGATCACCCCATGCCCGCGGAGATCACCGGGGCGGTCCAGGGGAACAATGGGTGGGGTTTACCCGCCTACCGTGGCCCGGCACCCCCCCTCGGTAGTGTGCACAATTATCACTTCGCCGTCTTCGCCCTCGATGAGGAGCTCGACCTGCCGCCGGGCCTCGATCGAAGCGAACTGCTGCTGGCGATCGAGGGACGCGTGATTGGCCAGGGAGATCTGGTAACGCTGTATGAGCGGCAGCCCATGAACGAGTTTCCCCGATGACCCTAGGCTCCGGCGCCTCGGCACTCTCGGTGGCTCACGAACTTTTGGGACACCACACTTAGGAGAAGAATTCATGACTGACTCGAACGACCGGCGTCCGGCCATCTCGCGGAGAGATCTTCTCCGGACGGCTGGGGCAGCCGGAGCGGCGGCGCTGGTGCCTGGCGCTGTGGCCGGGGTGAGAGAAGAAACGCCGGCGACTCCGCCGCCCGCGGCGGCCGTGGGGGGGCAGGGGCAGGTAGGCAGCTCGTCGCCATCCGAGACGGCGCCGTTGTTGGCCCGTCCACTTACGAATCTTACAGCCAGCGAGACCGAAATTCTCAGCGCGATGGTCGATCGCCTGATCCCATCCGACGAGTTGGGCCCGGGCGCCCTCGACGCTGGGGTTATTCGGTACATCGATCGCGCTTTGAGCGAAGCCGAGTCCGATACGGCAGACGCGTATCGGTCCGGCCTGGCGGCTCTCGACACCTACAGCCGTTACACGCGAGGGGGGCCGTTCATCGACCTCTCCACGATCGATCAGGACTCGGTGCTCATCGACGTCCAGATTGGGGCGGCGACCGGTGCGGGCGTCGGCTTTGTGGGCGGTTCCGGCTCGTTTTTCAACATGGTGAAGAGCCACACCTGGCAGGGGATGTTCGGCGACCCCGAGTACGGAGGCAACGTGAAGTTCGCCGGGTGGGACCTTCTCGACTATCCGGGCGTGCGTTTGGCGGTGAGCCCGGAGGACCAGCGACGTCTGGAAGCGGACCAGTTGGCTCCGGTCCGCCGTTCTGCGTACGACTACCCGATGTTCGAATGACGACTAGCGCACGTTCGATGAGCCACCGGTTCAGGTTTGAACCGAGCAGGCTCGGGTTGAACCGGCCGAGCTCCAAGGGAGGGATCTGAGGTTATGCCGACACAACTTCGAGAGACCGACGTCGTCATCGTGGGAATGGGCGCAGCGGGTGGGGTCGCCGCGCTACCATTGGCGGAGGCCGGACTGAGCGTAGTGGGCCTCGAGGCCGGGACCTGGCTCGACCAGCGCGACTTCGCCCCCGACGAGATCCGGAACAACTATCGTGATTGGCCCATGTTGGTGAAAAAGGCCGAGCAGGAGCGACCCACGTCCCGCGCTACATCGGCGACCACGGCCAACCAAGTCGGCGGGCATCCTATGATGAATGCAGTGGGCGGGACGACTCTGCACTACTGGGCCCAGAGTTGGCGACTCAATCCTTGGGACTTCAGGGTGGTGAGCGAGACCACCGAGCGTTATGGGGCGTCCAGGATCCCCTACGGCTCCACCGTCGAGGATTGGCCGTTCGGATACGACGAGTTGGAGCCTTATTACGACCGTGTGGAGCGCGAAATAGGTATCTCCGGACAGGCTGGAAATGTCCGAGGCAACATCGACTCACGCGGGAACCGATTCGAGGGGCCTCGAGAGCGTGAATTTCCCATGCCGGCCTTGCGGTGGACGGCCTTCCATGATCGCATGGCCGACGCCGCGCGTTCGCTGGGATGGAACCCGTTCCCCGGCCCGGCCGCCATCAACAGCCAAGCGTACCAGAATCGGCCGGGATGCGGCTACCATGGGTTCTGTAACAAGGGTGGTTGTCCGATCAATGCGAAGAACGCCACCCACATCACGACCATTCCGAGGGCGGTCGATACGGGCAACCTCAAGGTGGTCACTCGTGCGCATGTCACAACCCTGGAGGTGGGCTCGAACGGACGAGTGACCGGCGTCAACTATGTGGTGGGAAGCAACGAGTATTTTCAGCCCGCGAAGGTCGTCCTGATCGCCTCCTATACCTACGAGAACGTCCGCCTGTTGCTCCTGTCGAAATCCCGCGCCTATCCCGATGGGTTGTCGAACAATCATGGACAGGTGGGCAGGCACTACTTCAGTCATCAGCAGGGCGCGGGTGTGGGGGCGCTGTTTCCGTACGACATCGGGGCTTGGTACGGCCTTCCCGCTCAAGGTGTCGCGGTGGATGATTGGGCCGACGACAACTTTGACCATTCCGATCTCGACTTCGTGGGTGGTGGTAACCTCTGGCTCATGTCGGATCGCCGGCCCATTTCGGCTGCGAACATGAGCACCTACGGTCGAGGCCGAAACTGGGGCTCCGCCTGGAAGCGTTTCATCCACGAGCACTCCGATCGCACGCACGGCTCCTACATCCAGAAGACGACCCTGCCCTACGAGGACAACTACCTGGATCTGGATCCCCAGGTGACGGATCCCCTGGGTCTCCCCGTCATCCGAATCACCGGACAGTTCAAGGACAACGAGAGGGCCATCGCCGCGTTCATGCAGGATAAGATGGAGGAGTGGTACCGGGAGGCCGGGGCCATCGAGGTCAACCGGGGCGGGCTCGGTAACACCATGGGCGCTTCGACCCACGCATACGGCGGCACACGTATGGGCGACAACTCGGAGACCAACGTGGTCGATCGCTGGGGATTTTCACACGAGGCGCCGAATCTGGGAGTCCTGGGCGCTTCGGTGATGGGGACCAGCGGGGCGCGTAACCCCACCCTGACCAGTCAGGCACTCTCGTGGCGTACGGCGAGCCACCTCGTGGAAAGCTGGTCGGATATCGCCGAGTAGGGGGACTCCTTACGGCGTTACGGTCACCCTAACGTAACCGTTGGTCCAGCAGCACTGGAACCTATCGCCGCTGTCGGCCGAATTGAAGTTGTCCACCTGCGCTAGCATGAGATACTCACCCGGCTCGGAGAACGTAGCAATGACGCTGCCGGTGCCATACCCCTCCTCAAGCGAGATATTCTGGGGCGGCGGAGGACGACGACCACCACCACCACCACGGCCAGCAGCAGCACCTAGCGGGTTCGATTCGTGCCGAGTGTACTCGACCCGTGCCGGACCCTGGAGCTGGCTCCATACGACACGAAGGGGAACGGCCTCAGTGAGACGGTAATCCTCCGAATCTCTTTCCGAAGGGTCCGTCGCGTTGACCGAGAGGGTGAGGGGAGACCCTACCGCGACGGTCTGCGTACGTTCTGCCATGATACCCGGAGGTCCCCGGCCCACGCCGGACTGCGAGTCGAAAGAAACGCTGGGAGGCAGACTGCCGTGGGGCCGGGGATTCCAGTCCAATTGGTAGGCGATGGCCCCGGTCCGGCCGGGGACTCTCGTGACGTCGCCGTTCGCTTTGCGGAGGGTCCACCAGACGTCGGTGTCCTCCATCACTGCCGGCAGAGTCACGGTGAAGATCCCCCGTGGGTGTCCCGGTACAAAAACCGTAGGCTGCATGCCGTCGAACTGAACCGGCTCGATGAAATTATCCGGGCCCAAAGGAATCCGTAGTGTGTCCTGGTTGGCATTGAGGTAGCCGAAGGAGATGCTGAACGTCCCGTCTTCGTTCGCGTACCAGCCCTCCATAAAGGGGGCAAGGATGTGATTTCCGGGAGCCCGTGGCTGCAGGGGCCAACGGCCATCCGGCCCCGGCCCCTGAGCCTCGAGTGCTGTTGGACCGGCCAAAGCACCCCAGAGAAGCAGCACGAAAGCCATTCCGCCCACGGTCATACGAATCTGCATCATGAACTCCTTCTCGAATGCTCGAGGGTAGAATCGAACGGACTTCAAAGAAACGATGGGGACCGAAGGAGCCGCGGCTGTTGCGAAGCGTCCTCCGATCCCCATCAGTACATCAGTAAAGATCCAGAATCTAAAGCGACTTGGGTGATCAGTTCGTAGCAGCGATCCTCTGCTCTTCGGCTGCCTCTCTTTCTGCGACAAGCTTTTCGTAGCCCTCGTCATCGAGGTGGGTCACAGCGAACCACACATGGGACATCTCATCCGCGGTTCGGGCGCCCCCTTCCACCCACTGATCCGGATCCGGGTTGTTGGGGTTAGCCGCAGTGTTGTCGTACCACTGCTTGATTACCAGGACCGCGCCGGTCGGGAGCAGAGGCGCCGAGTCATCGCCGTAGATGTGGCTCTGGTGCCAGGTGGCGCTCCAGTTGGAGATCATGCTGATGATCTCCGTCCGTCCGGTCTCCGGATAGAAGATCTCAAAAGACGCAGACCGCAGCCTCAGATGCCCGTGGGGCTGGAAGCTGTCGATGCGCACCGGATGGTCGAAGCTGTGAAAGCCCTGAGTCATGGCCGTCCCATGGGGGGGCATGATGAGATCACCTTCGCGGAGCTGATAGACACCCATGTCCTGCTTGTACTCGTACTCGTAGTCCGCCGGGTGGAGCCAGATGCCTAGATCGACCACGTTGCCCTCGATCACGTCGTTCACTGCGGTCACTCCGAGCCCGCCGGGATACATGTGGATGGTCCATTCGAAAAAGGCATCGACGGGGAGCACCCGGCAAACGCCGTCGGGAATGATCTCACCCAGCTTGCCCATGGCGTATTCCGTTGCGTGCGTTCCGCCTCCCCTATCTCTCTCGAAGCTGCCGTCGTCCTGCCTGAGCAGGAAGTACCCGGCGGCGTGGTGGACCACCGTCTTGGCAATCCCACGGGGCTTCATCTGGAGGGCCTTGATACAGCGTTCCTCGCTCTCAGGCAGGCCCTGAATCTGGACGACGGGTTTGTGCCACATGTCGAGCCCTGCGGCCGGTATGTCGATGGGCGTCGACGGAACGATGAGTTCCGGCTGACCGAGTGTGGCCGACAGCGACCAGTCGTCGGTGTCGAGCAAGTTCAATTCCGGAATCTCGTCCGCATCACCCAGAGGCGCTCCCTGGTCTACCCAGGCAACGACCGTGTTGATGTCTTCTTGCGAGAGACGCCAATCGTACTTGAGGTCTTGGATGCCGACATCGGTGTCGTAGTAGTAGGGCGGCATCAGGCGGTTGGCTACTTTGTTCTTGATAAGGGGCGCATACATCCGGACGTTCTCGTACGTCACGAGCTCCATGGGCCCGATTCCACCCGCGCGGTGGCAGACCGTGCAGTTCTCCTGGATGATGGACGCCACGTCCGCCGAGTATGTCACGTCCGCGTCATTCGACGACGCGAAGGTTGCCTGGGCGTGTGCCGGACTCTGGAAAGCGAAGGTCGCGACGAGCGCCACGGTGGCGGCGGCGATCCAGGGCGCCCACAAGCGCGAACGTTGGCTCCGATTCTGCAGTTCCATGATGGTCCTCCCCCTCACGCGGGTGAACTGCGCAAATTACGTCTTGAGCAACCCAGGTTCTTCCTCTGGGGATTTACACGTCCCCGAATCTATGTGACGATCCGGAGGGATACAAGGTAGAATACATGCACGAGCACTGGGCTTGCTCAAGCGCTTTCTTGGCAAAAAAAGCTGGGGCGGTACTGAAAGAAACGATGGGGACCGAAGGAGCCGCGGCTGCTGCGAAGCGTCCTTCGATCCCCATCAGTACATCAGTAAAGATCCAGAATCTAAAGCGACCTGAACGATTAGTTCGTAGCAGCGATCCTCTGCTCTTCGGCGGCCTCTCTTTCTGCGACAAGCTTCTCGTAGCCCTCGTCATCGAGGTGGGTCACAGCGATCCACGCATGGGACATCTCATCCGCGGTTCGGGCGCCCCCATCCACCCACTGATCCGGATCCGGGTTGTTGGGGTTACCCTCGGTGTTGTCGTACCACTGCTTGATTACCAGGACCGCGCCGGTCGGGATCAGAGGCGCCGAGTCATCGCCGTAGAGGTGGCTCTGGTGCCAGGTGGCGCTCCAGTTGGAGATCATGCTGATGATCTCAGTCAGTCCGGTCTTCGGATAGAAGACTTCCAAAGACGAAGACCGCAGCCTCAGATGCCCGTGGGGCTGGAAGCTGTCGATACGGACCGGATGGTCGAAGCTGTGAAAGCCCTGAGTCATGGCCGTCCCATGGGGGGGCATGATGAGATCACCCTCGCGGAGCCCATAACTCCTCAGGTCCTGCTTGTAGTCGTACTCGTAGTCCGCAGGATGGAGCCAGATGCCCAACTCGACCACGTTGCCCTCGATCACGTCGTTCGCTGCGGTCGCTCCGAGCCCGCCGGGATACATGTGGATGCTCCATTCGATTAAAGCATCGACGGGGAGCGGCCGGCAAACGCCGTCGGGGATGATCTCACCCAGCTTGCCCATGGCGTATTCCGTTGCGCGCGTTTGGCCTCCCCTATCTTTCTCGAAGCTGCCGTCGTCCTGCCTGAGCAGGAAGAACGAGTTGGCGTGGTGGACCACCGTCTTTGCGATTCCACGGGGCTTCACCTGAAGGGCCTTGATGCAGCGTTCCTCGCCCTCAGGGAGGCCCTGAATCTGGACGACGGGTTTGTGCCACATGTCGAGCCCCGCGGCTGGTACGTCGATGGGGGTCGAGGGGGCGAGGAGGTCCGGCTGACCGAACAGGGCCGACAGCGACCAGTCGTCGGTGTCGAGCAAGTTCAATTCCGGAATCTCGTCCGCATCACCCAACGGCGCACCCTGGTCGACCCAGGCAACGACGGTGTTGATGTCCTCTTGGGAAAGACGCCAGTCCTCCTTGAGGTCCTGGATGCCCACGTCGGTGTCGTAGTAGTACGGTGGCATCAGGCGGTTGGCTACTTTGTTCTTGATGAGGGGCGCATACATCCGGACGTTCTCGTAGGTCACGAGCTCCATGGGCCCGATTCCACCCGCGCGGTGGCAGACCGTGCAGTTCTCCTGGATGATGGACGCCACGTCCGCGGAATAGGTCACATCCGCGTCATTCGACGACGCGAAGGTTGCCTGGGCGTGTGCCGTACTCTGGAAAGCGAAGGTCGCGACGAGCGCCACGGTGGCGGCGGCGATCCAGGACGTCCACAAGCGCGAACGTTGGCTCCGATTCTGCAGGTCCATGATGGTCCCCCCCCTCATGCGGGTGAATTGCGCACACTATCGTTCTAAATTACCCAGGCTTCTTCCCTGGGGAATAACTTCCCTCCTCAATCTATGTGCCGATCCACAGGGACACCAGTGAGGCGGCGGCTGTCCACCCGATCAGTTACTAGCAGCGATCCTCCGCCCTTCCTCGGCCGCCTCCCTTTCTGCGACGAGTTCCTCGTAGCCTTCATCATCGAGATGGGTCACCTCAGGCGGGTATAGGCGGCGAGTTTCGGTCTTACCGGACGTTGATCCTCACGTAACCGTTGGTAAAGCAGCAATTGTCATTATCGCTGCTGTCCGGCGCACTGAAGTTGTCCACCCGGGCTCGCATGATGTACTCACCGGGCGCGGAGAAAGTAACAATCACGCTGGCGGTGCCGTACCCCTCCGAAAGTGGGACAACCTCGGGTCCGGGGGGCTGACGTTGTCGAGAAGCCGCAGCCGCAGCACCCCCAGCAGGATCCGGCTCCTCCACCTCAGGGAGCGGGTTGGACTCGTGCCGCGTGTACTCCACCGGTCCGGGACCCTGGAGCTGGGACCACACCACGCGAAGGGGAACCTCCAGGGAACGGGAATCGTCCGGATCCCTCTGGGAGGGGTCCGTCGCGTTGACCGAGAGGGTGAGGGGAGATCCTACCGCCACGCTCTGCGTACGTTCTGCCATGATACCCGGAGGTCCCCGGCCCACGCCGGACTGCGAGTCGAAGGAAACGCTGGGAGGTAGACCGCCGTGCGGCCGGGGCACCCAGTCCAATTCGTATGCAATGGAACCGGTCCGGCCGGGCACCCTCGTGACATCGCCGTTCGCTTTGGTAAGGGTCCACCAGACGTCCTGGTCCTTCATATCCGCCGGCAGAGTCACAGTGAAGATCCCGCGGTGGTGTCCGGGGAGAAAGACCGTCGCCTGCATCCCGTTGAACTGGGCCGGATCGAGGAGATTATCCTCTCCTACAGGGATGTAGAGCGTATCCAGATTGGCGTTGCTGTATCCGAAGGAGATGGTATACGTCCCGTCTTCATTCGCGTACCAGCCCTCCATGAAGGGGGCAAGGATGTGATTATCGGCAGAGAGGGGCTGCAGGGGCCAACGGCCGTCTGGGCCCGGTGCCGTCCGCTGGGCCTCGAGCACCGCCGGACGGGCCAAAACGCCCGAGAGAAGCAGCGTCAACGCCACTCCACCCACGGTCCTACTAAACTGGTACATCATCGACTCCTTCCTGAATGCTCATAGTCGTACCGAGGCGGGAACGAAAAAAGCGATGGGGACCGAAGGAGCTGCGCTGCGAAGCGTCCTTCGATCCCCGTCAGTAAAGATCCCTATGTAAAGCGACTTGGACCGTCAGTTAGCAGCCGTCCTCCGCGCTTCCGTAGCCGCCTCTCTTTCTGCGACAAGCTCCTCGTAGCCCTCGTCATCGAGGTGGGTCACGGCCATCCAGAAGTGTGACATCTCATCAGCGGTCCGGCTTCCGTAGTCGACCCACTGATCCGGATCCGGATTATTGGGATTGGCGTCCGTGTTGTCGAACCACTGCTTCATCACGACGACTGCGCCGACCGGGACCAAGGGTGCCGCGTCATCCTCGAAAATGTGGCTCTGGTGCCAGGTCGCGCTCCAGTTGGAGACCATGCCGATGATCTCCGTCCGTCCGGTCTCAGGATAGAAGATTTCCAGGGAAGCGGACCGCAACCGTAGATGCCCGTGCGGCTGGAAGCTGTCGATACGGACCGGATGGTCCCACGAGCGGAAGCCCTGGGTCATGGCCAACCCGTTCGGCGGGATCATGAGGTCACGCTTACTCTCCATGAAGGTATAGCTGATCAGGTCCTGCTTGTACTCGTACTCGTAGTCCGCCGGATGGAGCCAGATGCCCAGATCGACCACGTTGCCTTCGACCACGTCGTTCACGGCAGTTTTTCCGAGGCCGCCGGGATACATGTGGATATCCCAGCGAATCCACGTGTCTGCGGGGAGCACCCGGCACACGCCGTCGGGAATGATCTCACCCAGCTTGCCCATGGCGTACTCGGTTGCTCGGTCCCCGGTCCCCTGGAAGCTTCCATCGTCCTGGATGCGCTGGAAGGTCGAGTTGGCGTGGTGGACCACCGTCACGGCGTCTCCACGGGGCTTCACCTGAAGCGCCTTGATGCAGCGCTCCTCGCCCTCGGGTAGGCCCAGCATCTTGACCATTGGACGGTGCCACAGGTCGAGGCCCGCCGCCGGCACGTCGATCGGTGTCGAGGGGGCGGTGATGTCCGGCGGACCGAGTGTGGCCGTCAGCGTCCAGTCATCCGTACCGGGCAAGTCGGGCGGCGGCGGCATGTCGTCCGGATTACCCAGAGGCGCTCCCTGGTCTACCCAGGCGACGACGGTGTTGATGTCTTCTTGGGAGAGACGCCAATCGTGCTGGAGCTCTTGGATGCCGATATCCGTGTCGTAGTAATACGGCGGCATCTGACGGGTCGCGACCTTTTCCCTGATGCGAGTCGCATACCTCCGGGCGTCGTTATACGTCACGAGTTCCATGGGCCCGATTCCACCGGCGCGGTGGCAGACCTGGCAGTTGTTCTGGATGATGATCGCTACGTCCGCGGCGTAGGTGACCTCCGCGTCATCCTGCGTCGACGCGAAGTTGGCCTGAGCCTGTACCGCACCCTGGAAAGCGAAGGTTGCGACGAGCGCGAAGGTGGCGGCGCCGGTCCAGGGGGTCCACAAGCGCGAACGTTGGCTCCGATTCTGCTGGTCCATGATGGTCCTCTCCCTCATGCGGGTGAACTACGCATATTACGTCTGGAGCAACCCAGGTTCTTCCTCTGGGGATTTACACGTCTCTGAATCTACGTGCCGATCCGAAGAGATACAAGGTACAATCCATGCACGACCACCGGGCTTGCTCAAGCGCTTTCTTGGCAAAAAAAGCTGGGGCGGCACTGAAAGAAACGATGGGGACCGTAGGAGCCGCGGCTGTTGCGAAGCGTCCTTCGATCCCCATCAGTACATCAGTTAAGAATCCAGTTGGTGCCCCTGATTCGAGTTTACGGCGTTACGGTCACCCTGACGTACCCGTTGGTCCAGCAGCACTGGTCATTGTTGCTGCTGTCTGGCGCACCCCAATTGTCCACCTGCGCTAGCATGAGATACTCACCCGGCTCGGCGAACGTAACGATCACGTTCGCGGTGCCGTACCCCTCCGAAAGCGGGATAACCTCAGGTCCGGGCGGCTCACGTCGTCGTCGAGCAGCAGCAGCGGCGGCGGCACCCCCGGCAGCAATAGCAGCAGCAGCAGCGGAGTCCGGCTCCTCCTCCTCTTCCACCTCAGGGAGCGGGTTGGACTCGTGCCGTGTGTACTCCACCCGACCAGGACCCTGTAGCTGGGACCATACCACACGAAGGGGAATGGCCTCCCTGAAACGGAAATCATCCTCCGAATCTCTTTCCGAAGGGTCCGTTGTGTTGACCGAGAGGGTGAGGGGAGATCCCACCGCGACGGTCTGCGTGCGTTCTGCCATGATACCCGGAGGTCCCCGGCCCACCCCGGACTGCGAGTCGAAGGAAACGCTGGGAGGGAGACTGCCGTGAGGCCGGGGCATCCAGTCCAATTGGTAGGCAACGGCCCCGGTCCGGCCGGGGACTCTCGTTACGTCGCCGTTCGCTTTGCGGAGGGTCCACCAGACGTCGGTGTCCTCCATCGCTGCCGGCAGAGTCACGGTGAAGATCCCCCGTGGGTGTCCTGGGAAAAACGTCGTGGGCTGCATCCCGTCGAACTGAGCCGGCTCGATGAAATTATCCGGTCCCAAAGGAATCCGTAGCGTGTCCTCGTTGGCATTGAGGTAGCCGAAGGAGATGCTGAACGTCCCGTCTTCATTCGCGTACCAGCCCTCCATGAAGGGGGCAAGGGTCCTATTTCCGGGAGCCCGTGGCTGCAGGGGCCAACGGCCATCCGGCCCCGGCCCCGACACCTGAGCCTCGAGTGCTGTTGGACCTGCGAGTGCCGCTGGACCGGCCAATGTACCCCAGAGAAGTAGCGCGAACGCCATTCCACCCACGGCCATACGAATCTGCATCATGAACTCCCTCTCGAATGATCGAGGGTAATCGAACGCGGACTCCAAAGAAACGATGGGGACCGTAGGAGCCGCGGCTGCTGCGAAGCGTCCTTCGATCCCCATCAGTACATCAGTAAAGATCCAGAATCTAAAGCGACCTGAACGATTAGTTCGTAGCAGCGATCCTCTGCTCTTCGGCGCCCTCTCTTTCTGCGACAAGCTTCTCGTAGCCATCCTCATCGAGGTGGGTCAGGGCGATCCACGCGTGGGACATCTCGTCAGCGGTTCGGCTGCCCCCATCCACCCACTGATCCGGGTCCGGGTTGTTGGGGTTACCCTCGGTGTTGTCGTACCACTGCTTGATTACCAGGACCGCACCGGTTGGGATCAGAGGCGCCACGTCATCCTCGTAAAGATGGCTCTGGTGCCAGGTGGCGCTCCAGTTGGAGATCATGCTGATGATCTCTGTCCGTCCGGTCTCCGGATAGAAGATCTCCAAAGACGCAGACCGCAACCGCAGATGCCCGTGGGGCTGGAAGCTGTCGATACGGACCGGATGGTCGAAGCTGTGAAAGCCCTGAGTCATGGCCGTCCCATGGGGGGGCATGACGAGCTCACCCTCGCGGATCCCATAAAGGGACAGAGTCTGCTTGTACTCGTACTCGTAGTCCGCCGGATGGAGCCAGATACCTAGATCGACCACGTTGCCCTCGATCACGTCGTTCGCGGCAGTCGCTCCGAGCCCACCTGGATACATGTGGATGTCCCAGCGGATATAAGCGTCTGGTGGAATCACCCGACAAACGCCATCGGGAATGATCTCACCCAGTTTGCCCATGGCGTACTCGGTCGCCCGGTCTCCCGACGCTTCGAAGCTGCCGTCGTCCTGAATAAGCTGGAAGGTCGAGTTGGCGTGGTGGACCACCGTCTTGGCGACCCCACGAGGCTTCACCTGAAGGGCCTTGATGCAGCGTTCCTCGCCGCCCTCAAGGAGGCCTTGGATCTTAACGATCGGACGGTGCCACATGTCGAGCCCCGCGGCCGGCACGTCGATCGGCGTCGAGGGGGCTAGGAGGTCCGGCTCACCGAACAGGGCCGACAGCGACCAGTCGTTGGTGTCGAGCAAGTTCAACGCCGGAATCTCGTCCGCATCACCCAGAGGCGCGCCCTGGTCGACCCAGGCCACGATGGTGTTGATGTCCTCTTGGGAAAGACGCCAGTCCTCCTTGAGGTCCTGGATGCCGATATCGTTGTCATAGTAGTACGGCGGCATCAGTCGGTTGGCTACTTTGTTCTTGATGAGGGGCGCATACATCCGGACGTTCTCGTAGGTCACGAGCTCCATGGGCCCGATTCCACCCGCGCGGTGGCAGACCGTGCAGTTCTCCTGGATGATGGACGCCACGTCCGCGGAATAGGTCACATCCGCGTCATTCGACGACGCGAAGCTGGCCTGGGCGTGTGCCGTACTCTGGAAAGCAAAGGTCGCGACGAGCGCGACAGTGGCGGCGCCGATCCAGGGCCGTTTCTGCAGTTCCATGATGGTCCTCTCCCTCAATACGGGTGAACTACACTTCCAAAATTACCGAGCAACTATACGGACATTCTTCCGAATCTACCTGGCGACCCGGAAGAGGCGCAATATATGGCCAGTCACGGGGCTTGGCGAGCCCTTGGTGACGAGATCATTTACGATCGCCCAGGTGACGGTGCAAGTCCTTTGTTTTCAAGCCATTTATGGCCAATTCGTAGGGGAACAGTACCCGAACCGTTCGGGGGCGTTCCCGCCGCTGCCTAGCGGTCGTCGTTCCGGTACCTTCTGGCGCTGACCGCCTTGCGTCCACCGCGAATTGCGATACAGTGCGCAAGCGACATCAACCTCGACCAAAGGCAAGGGAGCTTCCCATGGCGGCATACACCTGTGACCAGTGCGGGATGAGCGTGAACATGACGTGTGGTCAGTGTGGGCAGGACCTCGTGCATGACACGCTTACCACGGATGACGGCAGCACCGTTGAGGTATCGAAGTGCCCCGATGGGCACGGCATGATCAAGTCGCCGATGTGCTGTGCTCAGGACATGGCCTGCACGCTCTAATCCGTAACGCCCAAACCTTCGACCAGTATTCCGGGGATCACGTGGTTGACCCGGACGCCCCAGATGCCGTCGGTACCGGCAGCCATGCCGGTCTTCGGGGCCGTAAACACCACGACACCGTTCACCACGAAGTCCGTGGCGTCGGCCCCCACGCGAACCTCGAGGGCGTTGACCGACCTCCCGTTCGCGTCGGGCGTGACGACCGCTGAGTGCGCCATGCGCCCCTGGATGTCGTGCGTGGTCTCGTTACCCGCGCGGTGTCTGACGATAAACGTTCCGTTCTGCGCGACCAGGAAGTAGAGATAACTCTGCCGGGATCCCTCCAGCCCACTTCCGCCGTACACGAGGCCGTAGTAATTCACGTGGCCACTCGGCTCGATCAGAGTGAAGGTCCCGCTGAGTGTATACGTCCCGCTCGCCGTGTTGTTGGAATTCCATGCTGTGACCGCGGGTCCGGTGTTGATCTGGAATCCGCTCCCCACGTCGGCCACCGTCACGGTTGGAACGTCGTCCGGGTCATTGGCGTTGGTGCTGTGATCCAGGCGTAGCATGAGCCCGGCCGAAGTCTGGGCCGCCAAGGGCGCGGCGATTATCAGGGCAAGGAATGCCATTAAGATGCGACGGGTCATGACTCACTCCTGTGGATTCACTAGTGGAGGCGAACAGGGATTAGACGAATAGGGATCAAGGCATTATAGGGCTGTCCGAGGCTCATGAGAAGTAGGATCGCCCACGAAATCCATCAACTCGTTTAGGAGTCCCCTGCCTCCCGCGTGGCGTGGGTCCTCCGAGCCTTTCCCGATCTTTCTGATTTCGTTTAAGGAACGATAGAATGACGTCATCCTACTGAGGGCACATCTCGTCACCCGTTTGCAGGCAACGAAGCCCACCAATGACCAACGCCACCGCGGATCGCCTGCGGGGAGTTGAGGGAGCAGGTGGGGGACTGAGAGGAAGACGATCATGAACCGAGATCGAAACTCCTGGTGGTCGAGCGCGTTGACTTCGGGCCTGACGGTTTTTTTGGCTGTCTCCTCGATCCTGGCTCTGACGTTCATCGAGCTCCTGGTGGCCCCGAGTTCAGTCCACGCCCAGGACCGAGGCACCCCCTTCGGTGAGTGGCGCTACTGGGGCGCCGACGCCTGGAGCACCCGCTACTCCCCCCTCGACCAGATCGACGCAAACAACTTCGGCGACCTCGAACAAGCTTGGCTCTGGCGGGGCGACAACTTCGGGCCGTCGCTCGACTATATCCTTCGCTCGACACCGATCTACGTAGGCGGGCAGCTCTTCACCGTCGCCGGGCAAAGTCGCACAGTCTCGGCGCTGGATCCGGCCACCGGAGAGGTGCTCTGGATGTTCAGGGAGCCGCATACCACGCGCTGGGAACGGTCTTCGCGAAAGAGCCACGGCAAGGGTGTGGCGTACCACGAGGTCGATGGGCGCGGCGTGATCTACTTGGTGACGCCGGCCTTCTTCCTTCACGCGTTGGACGCAGAGACGGGCCTTCCACTCGAGGGGTTCGGCGCGCCCGTACCGCTCGACGGCTTCGACGAGACAGGCACGGTAGATCTTCTCGAGGGCCTGGGGCACCCGTACGATCCCGACTACGGCATCCCGGATTCGATCGGCTACATCACGAACACGTCCCCTCCGATCGTGGGAACGGAGTCGTGGTGATCGGCAACTCCAACCTCACGGGGCGTCTAGACCCCCGAGAGGAGAACGTGCCTGGCGACATCCTCGCGTACGATGCCCGCACCGGAGAACACCTCTGGAAGTTCAACGTCATCCCCCGACCCGGCGAGTTCGGCCATGAGACATGGGAGAGCGACGCCTGGCAGTGGAGCGGCAACGTCAACGCGTGGGCGCCTATGTCCGCCGATCCGGAATTAGGGATCGTCTACGTCACGACCGACGCGCCCACGAACGACTACTTCGGCGGATTCCGCCCCGGGGACAATCTCTTCGGCAACAGCATCATCGCGCTGGACGTCCGGACAGGGGAGCGCCTCTGGCACTTCCAGGGTGTACATCACGACGTGTGGGACCGCGACTTCCCACTGCCCCCGGCGCTCGTGGATCTCACGGTGGATGGGGAGCGGATCCCGGCGCTGGTGCAGAACTCGAAGCAGGCGTTCGTCTACGCGTTCAACCGCGTGACGGGTGAGCCGATCTGGCCAATCGAGGAGCGGCAGGTACCCCAGTCCGACGTTCCCAGCGAACAGACCTCACCGACGCAGCCCTACCCGACGAGACCGGCTGCCTTCGAGATGCAGGGGCTCACCGAGGACGATCTCATCAACTTCACGCCGGTGCTTCGGTCGCTCGCGCTCGAGATCGCAAGCGAGTGGCGCCTCGGCCCCATGTGGAACCCACCCCTTCACTCGGAAAATGCGGATGGCAAGAAGGGCGCGATCTTCTGCCCCTCCGCGGGCGGCGGGGCGAACATTCCAGGCGGCGGGGCGATGGACCCCGAGACGGGGATCATGTACGTGGCGTCGGTGAAGTCGTGCTCGGCCTTCGTGCTCGTTCCAGGCATCGACAGGGACGCGGTGTTTACCGGTCAATCGGGCCTGACCGTCGTGGACTGGCACCACTCCCCGGTGCCGGGCGGTTTTCGTGGACCCGAGGGTCTCCCGATGTTCAAACCTCCGTACGGGCGTATCACCGCCATCGACATGAACACCGGAGAACACCTCTGGTGGATTCCCAACGGAGATACACCGGAGCGGATCCGGAATCATCCCAGCCTGCAAGGACTCGATCTGCCCAACACGGGGCAGTCGTCCCACGCGACGGCGCTCGTCACACGAAGCCTTCTCATGTATGGGGAGGGGCGTGGAGGGGAGCCCCGCTTCCATGCCGTGGACAAACGCACGGGAGAGCGGGTGGGGACGGTCGAGCTACCCGCGCCGACCGATACCGCACCGATGACCTTCATACACGAGGGCAGGCAGTACGTGGTCATGGCGGTTTCGGGCAGGATCCTTCCGGGGTCGTTGGTCGCGTTACGGCTGCCGTAGGGTCCGGCTGGGGGTCCCGTCAGGGTCCCGTCCGGCGCCGGTGTCCGCCTACCTGACCTTCTCGTACTTCACGAGCGTCTGACCCGGCACTTCCGCTCCGTAGACGTTGCCCAGTCGGTCCGCGGCGACGAACTCCGCGTTGCTCTCGATGAACGCCGTGACCCGCCCGGTTGTCGCGTCCCCGACCCGAATGCCGCGGACCCAATCCTCCGGCCGTCGCTCACTGTACCACGCGGGTAGCGCCCCCGTCTGCGTGTCGGTCACGTACATCACGTCGTCTTCATCGATGTAGATGCTGCTCGGCGGGCCGAGGTGCGTCCATTGTTCGAGGAAGGTTCCGTCCCCATCGAAGATCTGGATGCGGATGTTGCGACGGTCCCCGATGATGATGCGCCCTTGCGAGTCCATGGAGATGGCGTGTGCATCGGAGAACTCGCCGACTGCGGGTCCGGGACCTGATGTGCCCCAGCTGTGGACGAACTCGCCGTCGCCCGTGAACTTCATGACCCGGTTGTTGCCGTCCTCGCCGTGTCCGTCCAGGACGTAGATCTCGCCGCTGGGTGCGACCACAACCTCCGATGGCCCGTTGAAGCGGTCGAGCTCGTCGCCCCACATCCCCGCGATGCCGAGCGTCATGAGGATCTCACCCTCCGGGCTGAGCTTGAAGACCTGTTGCCCTTTCCCTGCATCCGCTCCCGCCTCCGCGCGAGCCCCCGTCGGGCCGTCGGCGACCCAGACGTTGCCTTCGTGGTCGACGAAGAAGCCGTGGGGCCACGCAAAAATTCCGCCTCCGAAGTTCGCCACGATGTTTCCATCGAGATCGAACTTGAAGACGGGATCCAACTCCGAATCGATGCAACTGTTGGCGCCGCAGCGGTCCAGCACCCACATGTGCCTTCCGTCGGGGTCCGGGAACACGCCCGTGACGGCTCCCCAGGTCCGTCCACCGCGGAGCTGAGCCCAGTCGGAAACCGCCAGGTATTCCCCGGCAGCCTCGGCGGCGGGGTCGGTGGCCATAAGGGTCACAATGCCCAAGGCAGCTCCCGCAACCAGCGCCACCACGGCAGCTAGGGCCGGCACAAAAAGGGTCGGAGCGGGCATCTCCATATAGTCGTCGACGTAGTCGTGGGCGTCGACATAGTCGTCGGTATGGCCGTCGGTCACGGCGCAGACAGCTTGAAGACGTAGAGCGCGTTATGCCCGTCCGGGCTCATCATCTCGGGCGCGAGGAAGTTGCCGATCCTCCAGGGACTCCCGCCGCCTCTCCCCGTCGGAATGCCGAAGTACTGGACACCGTCGATCTCGAAGGTGACCGGAAAGCCCATGACGGTACTCCCCAGCCGGCTCTCCCAGAGGTTTTCTCCGGTCTCGACATCGTAGGCCCGGACCCACCGGTCGTAGTCCCCGACGAAGGCCACGCCGCCGGCGGTCGTGAGAACACCTGTGAGGAATGGGGCGTTCTGTTCGACGCTCCAAACCTCTTCGAGAGTCCTTACGTCGTACGCGGCCAACTTTCCGAAGCGCTCTTCCGTGCCGGGCATCGGGAACCATGAGCGGTCGCCTCCAGACCCCCCGCGGCCGCCCGGGTCCAGGAGGACCTCTCTGCCGGACATCTCCATGCAGCTCTGGCTCAGAGGAGCGACGAGCACGCCGGCTCCGGGATGGTACGCGGTCGACTGCCAGTTATGGCCCCCGGCAGTGGACGGACACACCGACATCCAGTCTCCGATCCTCGCTTCCTGGATGTCCTCGCGGAACTGGACGGCGCCCGTCTCCCGGTCCACTACCGAGAAAACGTTCTGGTAGACGGTCTCGGTCAGTCCCAGAAAAGAGCCGTCGCGCCTGTCGAGTTTCCAAAGGATTCCACTCTTTCCGATCGAGAGGTGGAGCGGTTGCCCGTCGACGTCGACGAGGACCTGCTCGAAAGCTTCGTCCAGGTCGAGCGTCTCACCCGGGACGTGTTGCCGGTACCACACGATGCGGCCGTCATCCACATCGAGGGCCAGCGTCGAGTTGGCGTAGAGGGTCGAGTCTGAAGTGGAGAGACCCCGGCTGGCGGCCACCCATGGCTTGGCCTGGGCCGTGCCGAAGTAGACGAGTCCCAAATCCGGGTCATAGCTTCCGGGGATCCACACGTCGGCTCCACCGCGCTGCTCGAAGGCTAAATCGCCCCAAGTGTCGCCGCCGGGCTCTCCGGGACGCGCCACCGTATAGGTCCGCCAAAGCTCGCGGCCCGTCCGCGCGTCGTGCGCAGTGATGAAACAGCTCTCTTCGATGAGTCGCGTGCAGCCGCTGATGCCGTTGATGACCTTCCCGTCGGCGATGATCGGTCCCGAGCTGTTTCCGTAGCCGAGCCTGGGATCCTCGATCACGGTTTCCCACCGGACCACGCCGGTGGTGGCGTCCAAGGCCACGAGGCTCGCGTCCAGCGTCGCAACGAAGATCAGATCCTCCCAAAGAGCGAGGCTCCGCAGGTGCCCCCGGCCGATGCCCGCTCCTTGAGGGAACGTCCTGCGGTACTCCCAGAGGAGCGTCCCGTCCGCGGCATCGAGCGCCTGGATGACGTTGGCCTGATTCGGAAGGAAGATCACGCCGTCGCGGACAAGGAACGAAGGTTGGCTGGTTCCGGGCTCCATGCCCCAGACCCAGGCCAGGCTCAGGCGGTGGACGTTCTCGGAGTTGATCTGAGCGAGAGGGCTGTAACCCTGCGCTCCCGGCGTGCCGCGCCAGTGGAGCCAGTCTCCGTCGGGCGGATTCGCGAGATCCGCGTCGGAGGCCGGCGTGAAGTTTCTGGGTGCCCGGTAGGTTCGGGTGATCCCGGTGGCCCTCTCCGTGATGACCGCGACCTCCGGAGCGGAGCTCCGGGTTCCTGGAGTTGGCCCCGTGCCCACGCGTCCGGGGACCGGAAGCCGCACAGGTAGCTCGGGGTCACCGGTCACAGCCACGGCGCCCGTTCCGCCGATCACCCGACCCGACGAGGAGAGGCTCAGCCGGGCCTGAGCAGGAGCGACGCCGTTCTGGCGAAGCATGAACGCCGCTAGGGCGACATACTGCCCTTCATCGAGCGACCCCGGAGCCTCGGTGGGCATTGTCTCACGCATCAGCTCCACAAGGTCGGATACGGAACGGGCTCCCCACGTGTTGCGGAAGTTGGGTCCCGCGAGCTCCGGTGCCTCGAACGAGCCAGCGAGATTCGGGAGATGGCATCCCGCGCACCACTCCTGATAAACCGCGGCTCCCGCTTCTGCCTGATCCGCCGTGTAGGCGACTTGGCGGCCCTGCTCGGACGCTTGAGCTGAGACCTCGCCCCCACCAGAGGCCGCAAAAAGAAGTGCCGCTGTCATCCCGGCGACACCCGCGCGTAACCATGTCATCGATCCTCCTGGAACCGGCGTTTCCGTCAGGTGGTTGAGGATGCCCTCCAACGGGGAGATCGGCAACCGTTGGTAAGATCGTGACCGTGGGATCGAAGAGGCCATGCTCCCCGATGTGGACTCTCCGATGTAGGTTATGTAGCTCCACTGTGCTCCTTCAACAGCCCTCTAGAACCGAGGAGTCCATGCCCCGGGTGAGCATCACAAGAGAGGTCCACTTCAGCGCGGCGCACCGCGTGTTCAATCCCGAGTGGAGTGACGAGCGCAACTCCGAGGTGTTCGGGGCGTGCGCCAATCCCAACTGGCACGGCCACGATTATGTGCTTTATGTCGGGGTGGAGGGGAATCTGGAGCGGGACACTGGTTTTGTGATGGACTTCAAGGACTTGAAGTCGCTCGTGGAATCCCGCGTCGTGGATGACATGGACCACAAGAACGTGAATCTCGACGTGCCTTGGATGGAGGGAATCATCGCGTCTGCCGAAAACATCGTTGTCGCGATCTGGGACCGGCTCGTCGACCGCCTGCCCGACGGTGTGACGCTCACAAAGCTCACGCTCTGGGAGACGCCCCGCCATTACGTGGAGTATTCCGGTGAGTAGCGATCTCTCGGGTGCCGCGTTCGAGGAGCTCGTGGCCGAGATGATCCGGCGGCTGGGCGATGACCCCGACCGGGAGGGACTCAAAGAAACGCCCGAACGGGTGGCGAAGTCCATGGCGTTCCTCACTCAGGGCTACGGGATGAAGTCCGACGACGTCATCAACGGAGCCCTCTTCGAGGAATGCCACCGGAACATGGTTCTGGTGAAGGACATCGAGATGTACTCGCTGTGCGAGCATCACCTACTGCCCTTCTTCGGCAAGGTGCACGTCGCGTACATCCCCAACGGCAAGATCGTGGGACTGTCCAAAACCGCCCGCCTTGTCGAGGTCTACGCTCGCCGCCTTCAGGTGCAGGAGCGGATGACGGAGCAGATCGCCCAAGCGATCTGGGAAAGGGTCGAGCCGGAGGGTGTGGGCGTCGTGGTGGAGGCCTACCACCTTTGTATGATGATGCGGGGCGTGCAGAAGCAGAACTCGAAGACGATTACATCCGCCATGCGGGGGTCGTTTCTCCAGGACCAAATGACCCGCGACGAGTTTCTGCGGCTCTGCATGACCGACCACAATCCTCTCTCGCAGTAATCCTGGCCATCGAGCACGACTGACCTACGTTCACCCGTGCATATCCTGCTTACGGACCGGCTGATCTGTCCCCGCTGTGGGCCAGGGTTCGGCTTGATCCTTATTGCCGACCGTATCGAGAACAGGCGGGTGATCGAGGGATCGCTGGGATGCCCGAACTGTCGCGACCGCTTCCCTGTCGAAGGGGGATTCGGCGATTTGCGGCCCCCTCCCCGGAGCACCCGGGACGACGCCCCGGAAATCACGCCTCCTGCTTCTCCGTCGGCGATGGAGGTCGCCGCGCTCCTGGGCCTTACCGATGGTCCGGGGAGTGTGGCACTGATCGGGGACATGGCGGGGCACGCGACGGCGCTCACCGGATTGGTTCCGGGCATCGAGTTCATTGGGATCGCTCCAGGCCTCCGCGGATGGGAAGAGGCAGACGGTGTGAGCCGGTTGACCGCCGGAGCTTCCCTCCCGTTCAGCGATGGGAGCTTGCGCGGGGTCGGGCTCTTTGCAGAGGGTGAGCCGCGTATGTCCGACGAACCATCGATAGCCGGCGAACCATCCGTGGCCGGCGAACCGTCCATGGCCGGCGAACTGGCTCGTGTGGTGGCCAGTGACGGGCGGATCGCGGTGTGGGGTGCGGTGCCGGTTTCGGTGGGGGAGTGGGAGAGGGCGCTAAGATCTGAGGGGCTGGATGTGCTCGCGTCCGAGGAGACGGCGGTGGTCGTCAGGCGTATGGCTCCCTGAGGACGTCGTTGCGCTGGGGGGCGTCGTTGCGCCGAATTTCGGGCTCCTCTAACTTCGATCACGATCGATACAGGTGTTTCGGGACAGAGAAATGTCCCGGTTCGCCGCACTCTCAACTCGTGGCCGAGCTTCCTCTCCATGGCGTGGTGGAACAAGCTTTTCGGCGATTCTGGTCCGGCCGGACGAGTCGCATACTACGACGAGGGCCTCGCGCTTATCGCGGAGGACAAGGTCCATGAGGCCCTCACGTCCTTCCGCCTAGCGCTGAAGGCATCCCCTGGTGATGTCGTGGTGCTCCAGCAGATTGCGATCGCCTACACACGAATCGGCATGACGGAGGAGGCGGAAAAGACGTATCGGCACGTTCTCCAAAAAGACACACAATCCCCGGGAGCCCACTATGGATTGGCGTTCCTGCTTGTTCGGAGTGGCCGCGAACCCGAGGCGGTTCCCCATCTGCGGGCATTCCTTGAAAACGCCCCTGCGGGGCAGGAAGCCGCGGAACATGTGTCGCATGCCCGCGAAACTCTTGCCGGTCTGACGGGGGAGGCGGGGCAGGCGGGGGAGGCGGGGCGGTCCGAGGGTCAGGATGAGCCCTCCTAAGGAAGGTGTCCTCCGCTGGACTGGAGAGGGTCTGGCGTTTTCCGGCCGGGTCGGATCCGGACCCACGGTAACGATCGACGGTGATGCCAAGGCTGGTCCGTCCTCGACGGATTCGCTCCTGCTGGGGCTCATGGGGTGTATGAGCATCGACGTGCTGATGGTCCTTCAGAAGGGACGGGTCAGGGTGAACTCCCTCGAGACCAGAGTAGAGGCCGAGCGGGCTCCCGAACCCCCGAAACACTTCACGCGAGTGCGCCTCACGTTTGTACTGGACGGTCCTTCGCAGGAGGAACGCTCGAAGGTGGACCGGGCCATCCAACTTTCTCGGGAGAAGTACTGCAGCGTACTTCACTCCCTTCGTCCGGATCTCGAGTTCGAAACCTTCGTCGAGGGCGTGTGACGGCATGAGTGCCCTCGACAGCCCTTCCGACCTGGCCGATTTACCCACTGGGACCCTGGCCGAGCTCTTTCTTACGGCGGTCGAGAACCACGGAGGCCGCCTGGCCTACCGGTGTTTTCCCGACGAGGGGAGCGACCTGGAGGACATCAGCTTCGACGAGGTTTATGAGCTCGTGCGCGCCGCTGCGGCAGGCCTACAGGCGCTGGGCCTGACTAGTGGGGATAAGGTGGCGATTCTATCGGAGAATCGCCCGGAGTGGGCACTCGCCGATTTTGCGTGTCTGTGTGCTGGAATTCTCGACGTGCCGATCTACAGCACGCTGACGACTTCCCAGGTCGCCTACATCCTGGAAAATTCCGAGGCGCAGTTGGTATTCGTGTCGGGAGCCGGGCAGGTGGAGAAGGCGCTGGAGGCGTGTCGGCAGATCGAGCGCGACCTCAGGGTGGTGACGTTCGACGCTACGGACCCGCCGCAGGACGGCGTGCTGGTATGGCGAAACTTCCTGGAGCATGGCCGGAACCTCGCGGTGAACGGTGATCAGCGCTTTCGGGCCAAGGCCCTCGAGGCCCGGCCGGAGGACGTGGCGACCATCCTATATACGTCGGGCACCACGGGTGATCCGAAGGGAGTGATGCTGACCAACAACAACCTCTCGAGCAACGTAAAGTCGATACAGCGGGTTTTGCCGTCTGTTTCGGATGATACGTCCCTCGTGTTCCTTCCCTTGTCCCACGTGCTTCAGAGGACGGGTTCCTACGTCCACTTCTCCCATGGTGTAACCCAGGTCTTCGCCCATTCGATGTCCACGGTGGCCGAGGATCTCAAGATCGTACGTCCCAACATTGCCGTCTCGGTCCCCCGCCTTTACGAGAAGATGTACAACGCGGTCATGGAGGTGCGGGGCATCAAGGGAAAGCTCGTGCGCTGGGCTCGGGGGGTCGGTGAGGCATGGGCGGACGAGAAGTTGGCGGGGCGGGAGCCAGGCGGCGTCCTCAAGTTCGTGTACGCTCTCGCTGACGCCTTGGTGTTCCGACAAATCAGATCGGCGATGGGTGGCCGAGTGCGATACTTCGTAAGCGGAGGGGCCCCCCTCTCTCCGGAGATCAACCGGTTCTTCTTCTCCGCGGGGGTCCAGATCTTCGAGGGCTACGGACTCACCGAGACGAGCCCCACGACGAACCTCAATACGACGGAGCACCTCAGGATTGGTACGGTCGGGAGGCCGATCCCCGGCACCGAAGTCCGTATTGGCGAGGGTGGAGAGATCCTGGTGCGTGGTCCCCAGGTGATGAAGGGTTATTACGCGTCGCCTGAGGCGACGGCCAAGGCCATCGATTCGGAAGGCTGGTTCTACACCGGGGACGTAGGGGAAATCGATGAGGACGGATTTCTCAGGATCACCGATCGCATCAAGGACATCATCGTTACGGCTGGCGGCAAGAACGTTGCACCGCAACCGATCGAGAACCGATTGAAGGGCGATGACTTCATCGAGCAGGCCGTCATGCTCGGTGATCGCCGTAGTTATTGTGTTCTCCTTGTGGTGCCGAGCTTTCCCAACCTAGCAGCGTGGGCGCGAAAGAGTGGGATCAATGCTCCAGACCAGAAGGCGTTGTTGGCGTCGAAGCCGGTGCAGGAGCACATGGAGGCCAGGGTTCTGGCCCGCCTCGAAGACCTGGCCAGCTATGAGAGGCCTAAGAAGATCGGCCTCATTGCGGCTCCGTTCACGATCGACGACGGCACGCTTACACCCACACAAAAGGTCAAGAGAAGGGTCGTCGAGGCCCAGTATCGGAATCTGATCGACGCCTTCTACGAGGAAGAGAACTTCGACCAGACGGTCTTCGTGGAGGTGTGATGCCGGGCACGGATGTCGTCACCGTCTTCGTGACGGCGCCGGGGAGGGAGTCGGCGCTGGCGCTTGCTCACCAGGTCGTGGAAGAGTCACTGGCCGCGTGCGGCAACGTGATACCCAACGTCACGTCGGTCTTCCGTTGGGGCGAAAAAGTGAACGTGGAGGAGGAAGTTCTACTTATCTTGAAGACGAGTGCTATAAGGGGCCCGGCGCTCATCGCCCGGGTCGCGGAGCTTCATACGTACGAGGTGCCCGAGGTGTTGTCCCTTCGTGTCGAAGATGGCTTCGGACCGTACCTCGATTGGGTGGGTGAATGTACGTCGGTGAAGTCGTCTGATGGCCAAGAGTAGTCGGAAGCGGGTTCGGCTCAGGAAGGATCTCCCCAGGCCGGAGGCTCCCCAGAAGGATCTTGAGCCGAAGGCTGCCCAGAAGGATCTCCCCCAGCCGGAGGCTACCCAGAAGGATCCCTCCGGGCCGGAGGCTGCTCAAGCGGACATCTCCGAGCCGGAGGCTGCCCGGGAGGACCTCGCCGAGCCGGACGCTGTCCAAGCCCACATCTCCGAGCCCCAAGGCGGTCATGACGGCAACCCGCTTGCCGCTGCGTTCCAGAAGTTGCGAGAGGGCCGGGGCCGGGAGGCCGCTGACCTTTACCACGACATCGTGAAGCCCAGCGAGACACCTTTGGTGGCCCATATCAATCGTGGTATACGGCACGATGAACATGGCCGCCATGAGTTGGCGATCGAGGAGTTCCTCGCGGCAGAAAACGTGGACGGCGAGAATGTCGAAAACTTGGCCCACCTGGCAACGGCATACGGGGCGTTGGGCCGGTTCAGGGAGGCGGACGAGGTGATCGACAGGGCCATTCGCCTCGATCCCATGAACGTTCAGGTACAAGTTGGTGAGGCGATTCTCGCGTTCCGAAAGGGCCTTTACGCCGCGGCGGAGGCGCAGCTCAAAGGGATTTGCAAGCGGAACCCGTCACACGGGCCCGCGCACTTCTACCGTGGGGAGGCCCTGAACCGGCTCGGTCGCGTCGATGAAGCGCTGAAAACCATGGAACGGGTCGTCGAGCTTCAGCCGCGAAACTGGCGTGCTTACCATACGCTCGGGATGCTGTTCGACCGCAAGAACGAACGGGAGCGGGCCTCGGCGATGTACCGGCAAGCGAGAGAGTTGAACCGTCTGTGATCGACGTGCGCCGGGAGGATCTGGTCGCGGCTGACGTGGAGTGCATTCTCCGCTCTGTCGGTTCGAGCCTGGAGCCGCTGACGGCTATCGGGAGACAAGTTGGGGCAGCCGCGGGCGAGGGTCTGCTCGAACGCATCGAGCAGATGGGTGACCTTCCGGTCGGTGGGGCGGTGATCACGCCGGCAGGAGATCTTTCCGCGTCGTTCATCGTTCATGTGGCCCTGCAGTCCCATGAAGAGCCGGTAAGCGCCCGTGGCGTTCGCAAGGCACTTCTGAACGGACTGAGGCACATTTGCAGGATGGACATCGAGACGCTGGCGCTTCCACCGCTGGGCACGGGAGCCGGGAACCTCGATGCGGAGGCAGTTGCGGAAGTGATGTTGGAAGTACTACGCGAGCACATGGAACGTGAGGAGTACCCCCGGGAGGTCACAGTGATGGTGGCCACGGAGTACGAGCTGCAAGCGTTCGCCACACGCCTGGAGAAACCCAATGCCCGGGTGCGCGAGCCGGCCGTCGATTAGCCCCGACCGACGTTTTAGTATAGATCCCGGCATGGATGGAGTAGTATAGATCATGAGACGGATACACCTGTCGGCTCTGGTTCTCGTGACCTGGCTCGCAATGATCGGATGGCAGTTCCGGCGCGAGTACTTTCAGCCCGAGCTGACTCGATTGGCCGAGGCCGCGCTGTCCCTGGCTCCAGGCGTCAACTTCTATACGCTTCGCCTCGGCGATCGCACCGTCGGACAGGCCACCTCCCGTCTGGATACGGTCCCAGAGGGATTCGAGCTCGAGGACGTAATGGTTCTGGATCTGCCGGCGCTGAGTCAGACCGGATCCGCAGTTGTGCGGTCGACGGTCTCGCTCAGCCCCGCGCTGGTGATGGAGTCCTTTCTCTTTTCCCTCGATTCCGAGGTTGGACGTTTCCGGGCCGACGGCGTCTTGGGTGCCGACTCCACGCTCAACGTTACGATGGATGCCGGGGGGGCGAAGCAGGAACTGTCGTATCGACAGGCGGAACCTCCGATTTTCTCCGCGGCCCTACCCATCCGTATTGCGATGGCGGGGGAGCTGAGGGTCGGCAACACCCTCCACCTTCCGGTCTTCGACCCTTCCACACTCGCCACGAGGGCCGTGGAGATTCGGGTCATCGAGTACGACACCATCGTCGTCCCCGACAGCGCTTCCTACGACGTTGTATCGGGACGCTGGTCAGCGAGTCGATACGATTCCATACCCGCCTGGAAGATCGCTGAGGTACACGGTGGCGCTCAGGTTGAGAGCTGGGTCGACGAGGACGGGCGGGTCCTCAGTTCTTCGAGCCCGCTGGGCTTTACGATGGAGAAGACCGAGTACGAGTTGGCCCGCCAAGCTCAAGAAGACGCCTCCAGACAGGTCTCGCTCGCTATCGATGAAGACGTGATTCTCTCGACGGCCGTACGAAGTAACGTCGATCTGGGAGCCGTCGAGGAGCACGACGTCCTGCGCTTCCGGCTGACCGGTGTGGAGCTCTCGGGCTTCCAGCTCGAGGGGGGCCGTCAGAGCCTCAGCGGTGACACGCTCACCGTCCGCCGCGAAGACTGGGGGGCCCTTGATCCCGGGTTTTCGCTCCCATACAAGCTGATGGATCTCGGTGAGACGCTCGAGGCGGAGCCGTTGATCCAGAGCGACGATCCGCGAATCCAGGACGAAGCCCGTCAGGCGGTCGGGCGCTCGCAACGCGACCCGAGGGCGGCGGCAGGAATCCTCACGACCCGTGTGGATCGTATGCTCGCCAAGAGTGTGATGCTCTCCGTACCGAGTGCCCTACAGGTTCTCGACTCGCGGCAGGGCGACTGCAACGAGCACACCGTGTTGTATGTCGCCTTGGCCCGGGCGCTTGGGCTTCCGGCCCGGACCGCGGTGGGCCTCGTCTACCTCAACGGGTCTTTCTTCTATCACGCGTGGCCCGAAGTGTGGCTCGGGGAGTGGGTGGCCGTCGATCCCACATTCGGGCAGTACCCTGCGGACGCCTCGCATATCCGTTTTGTTGTCGGTGGCCTGGCTCAGCAGGTCGAGATCATTCGTTTGATCGGGCGGCTCAATATCGAAGTGGTCGAGTCCACACCAGCCGGCGGGGACAGAGCGTGAGGGGAGATTCATGAGGGGAGAGTCATGATCATGAGGAGTGAGAACGGAACGACCGAGCCGGTCCACGAGCAGTTGAGACGCTTGATGGACGGCGTCGGTCCAGGCGAGGACGCGACTCCGGACATGCTCCAGCTGAGCGGACTCGTGAAGCGCTATGGGGATTTCGAGGCCGTGAATGGCCTCGATCTTTGCGTGCCTCGGGGCGAAATCTTCGGGTTCCTTGGGCCGAATGGTGCCGGCAAGACCACGACCATTCGTATGATAGCGGGCGTGCTGGAACCGACCGAGGGCAGCATCGTGATCGGGGGATACGATCTCGAGACTCATCCTTTGCAGGCGAAGTCTCGCATCGGCTATATCCCGGATCGGCCGTTCCTCTACGAAAAACTTTCGGGTGGAGAGTTCCTTCGTTTTGTCTCGGGGATCTGGGGCAAGGACGAACCAGCCTCGGAGGACCGGGCCGATGGGTTGCTGGAGGTTTTCAACCTCTTGGAGTGGAAGCACGAGCTCATCGAAAGTTACTCCCACGGCATGCGCCAGAAACTTCTCATCACGTCCGCTCTGATCCACCAGCCGGAGCTCATCGTGGTCGACGAGCCGATGGTGGGGCTCGACCCGCGCTCGGCCCGCATTCTGAAGGATCTTTTCCGAGCCTACGTCGAGCGGGGGGGAACCGTCTTTCTGTCCAGCCACACTCTCGAGGTGGTGGAGGCGGTGTGCGACCGCATCGCCATCATTCGGGAGGGTGTGATCATTGCCCAGGGAACGATGGACGACCTCCGGCTGCTGGTAGACTCCGGTGGGGCCGATCTGGAGGAGATCTTCCTGAAGGTCACGGCAAACGATGACATGGCCGAGGTTGTGGCCGGTTTGCAGGAGTCCCTCTCCTGACGCTGGCCCGGCGATTCGTGTGAACGGCGTCGCGCACCCGGGGTCGGGTATTTTCTGGCTTCTGGGCCCAAAGGTCCGATCCAAGCTGAGCCGGAGCAAGACCGAGGAGCGCAGCAGGTTAAAGTGGGGCATGCTGGGCTTCGTCGGGTTGTTCTTCTGGGCCTTCATCTTCGGCATCATCTTCCGGATGCTGCTGTACTTCAGGGGCACCCAAGGGATTGGCGACCTGCTCGCGGCCAAGCTCTTGGGACTCGCCCTCCTCACGTTCCTGATGATCCTGCTCCTGTCCAACGTCATCACCGCGCTCTCGACCTTCTTCCTGTCCCAGGACATGGAACTCCTCGTCGCGGCTCCGGTGGATTCGGTGAAGCTGTACGGAGCGCGACTCGTGGAGACCATCGTGAATTCGTCCTGGATGGTGGCGTTGCTGACCGTCCCGCTCCTGGCGGCGTACGGAGTCGTCTACGGGGCGAGCTGGTCCTTTTACGGAGTGGCCGCGGCCACGATCATTCCGTATCTGGTGCTTCCAGCCGTGGCCGGAGCGGCCTTCACGCTGATGCTAGTCAACGTATTTCCCGCACGGCGCACGCGGGACCTCCTGGCACTCATCAGCCTCTTTGCGGTGGCGGGTGTTGTGATGCTGTTCCGGTTCCTTCGGCCTGAGCGGTTGGTCCGTCCCGAAGAGTTTCGCGATCTCGTGGACTTCATGGCGGTTCTGCGGACACCGACGTCCCCCTGGCTCCCGAACGAGTGGGCGGCCGAATCTCTCATGTCCCACCTGACGGGAGTATTCGACCCCTTCCCGCTGGCGCTTCTCTGGAGTACTGCCGCAGGACTTTTCGTAATCGGGGCGTGGCTGCACGTTCGACTCTTCCGAACCGGCTTCACCCGTGCGCAGGAGGGGGCCGAGCTGCGAAAGGGAGACGTACGCTCGACCACATTGGAGCGCCTGGCCTGGGCACGTCCTGCTACGCGCCAACTCGTGTCCAAGGAGGTTCGGGTGTTCTTCCGAGACACGACGCAGTGGTCGCAGCTGATTCTGCTAGGTGTCCTGGTGGTGGTGTATGTGTACAACATCAAGGTGCTGCCGCTGAACACAGGTGAAGAGTTACCCTTCTATCTGATCAACCTCGTCTCCTTCTTGAATCTCGGCCTCGCGGGCTTCGTCGTGGCCGCGATCGCGGCTCGCTTCGTTTTCCCCGGCATGTCCCTCGAAGGAAGGATGATGTGGCTTCTGCGTTCTTCACCGCTGGACATACGCACCCTGTTCCTGGCCAAATACTGGGTGGGGACGATTCCGCTGCTCTTGATCGCTCTTCCCCTCATCGTCGTGACCAACATCATTCTCGAGGCTTCTCCGTTGATCTTGGGAATTACGACGGTGTCGATGGTCGGCGTGACGTTTGCGATGACGGCGCTGGCGCTGGGTCTGGGCGCCATCTTTCCGAATCTTGAGACTACCAACGCGGCTGAGATCCCAACCTCCTTCGGCGGACTGATCTTCATGATGTCGGCGGTGAGCTACCTCGCCGTGGTGGTCATCCTCCTGGCTTGGCCGGTGAACGGATTCTTGCAGGCTCAGCTCGCCGGCCAGAGCGGTGGGTCCGGGGTCGCGCCGTTGGCGCTGGGAGGGGTGGGCGCACTATTGATTACCGTGGCGTGTGTGGTGGTGCCGCTCCGGGCTGGAATACGGAGGGTCCGCTCGCTTCAGTGACGCGACGCTTCATCAGCCTTTTGGGGCCCAGCCAAAGGAGAGGTCCATGCTAGATTCGATCCGGTCTTTTTTCGGTGCCTCGATGGCACCGGAGTCACCGGAGGAGGAGGTGGGGGAGGAGGACGTGCGCCTGGCCGCGTGCGCCCTACTGATCGAGATCGCGCACGCCGACGACGATTTCACGGAGGACGAGAGACAGCATCTCTCGTCGGCTGTGCGCCGGCAGTATGGGCTCGAGGACGAAGAGGCCGAACAACTCCTCGAACTGGCCGAGCGGGCTCGCGCATCCGCAGTCGATTTATGGCAGTTCACAAAGCTGATCAAGCAAAACTACTCCCTCGGTCAAAAGATGGTGTTGGTCGAGGTGATGTGGGGCCTGGTGTATTCGGACGGGGAGCTATCGAGTCACGAGGAATCCCTGATGCGCAGGGTGTGCCATCTCCTCGACCTCGCACCGGGGTACCTCGCCGACGTCCGAAAAAGAGTGGAGAGCGGAAGGGATGAGTCCGACTAGGGTCTTCCCACCGCGCGACCCATTGTAGCTCCAACCGCCGTAGTGCATATTGAGAGCCATGGATCTTCTTCCGGGTGGCTACAACTTCATCCACGTCGTGTTTTGGGGCGTCATGGTGCTGGTTGCCGTGGGTACGACGGTAGTGGCCAATATTCTGGCGGTCGGCCTGGTCTTGCTGTTCCTGGAGTCGGTGGGAAAGGCCTGACCGGATTCTCTTTCTCCCATGATCCTCTCTCCCCGATGATCCTCTTTCTCCAAATCCTCGGCGGTCTTGCTGCGGTCGCACTCGGTTTCTATCTCGGGAATGGCCGTTACACACAATCCCAGGCGGAGATCGAGGCTCGCCTCGGTGGTGGAAAACCACGGCGGGCCAAGCGTCATTTCATGTGGCTCAATTATTTCAAGGCGGATGAACGGGCGTCCGACCGCCGGCGCACCCGGCCGCGCTTCAAGACGGTGGCGGCCCGTGACAAGAACAACCGGGGCCCAGTCTGAGGTAGCTCAGAACACTCTGAGGTGGCTCGGAACACTATAGAGTGCCCCTTGGCCGTTCAGCTCAGAAAGAGGGGCAGGATCACCTGGTCCAGGATCACCAGGGCTATCCCGATGAAGCCGCCTAATAAGTAGCCGAGCCGAACGATAATGCGGAGCTCCTTATGGGTGACCTTCCGCACCAGCTCCTCCATCCTCGCCGGCGGAAACTCGAGGACCTTCTGTTCGACGCGGCCTGCTATGTCGATCTGTTCGATGACAGCGGGAACCTGAGTCTGGAGCCACTCCCAGACCGGGTCGCTCATCGCTTCTTCCAGCTTTCTCACGGATCCCTCGGGGAGCCAGTTCGCGGGTGTTCCGATGGGTCGATCCGGCAGGCTCGTTGACAGGCGAGTGGCCACCTCACGGTACAGCGTTTGGGCCGCCTCACTCCGCGCTCCACTCACGAGCCACTCGGCCAGGCGTTCAGGCGGCAGTTTCTCGAACACTTCGCCCCAGGTCCGCGCGCCCACGCCGTCCAGTGCCACCTCCAACTTCTCCACGAGGAATCCCCGCGAGTTCGGATCCTGAGCGACACCGACGATCCACCCGGTGACAGTCCGACGAGCGTCCACGACGCTCTCGTCGTCCTCCCCTCCCAGCACGGATGTCACGGGCCTGCGCAGAAAATCGACGATCGCGTCGTTGATCCCCTTCGCCATGGCGTCCTGCATGGTCGAGTCCTGGAGTATCTCGGCCAGTCGCTCCGCGCCCTCGTCTTCAATCGTGTCGAGGACTTTGTCGACCGTCGATTCCGTGATGATGAGCTTCGCGACAACCCGTTGGTGGAATTTGAGGTCTCCGAGGAACCGGTGCAGAATTTCGTGAATGAAGCTCTTGAATTTGTCTCGTGCCTCTTCGTTCTCCAAAGTTGACCCCAACCGGCGAATGGCCATCGGGAGGTACGCCGCGATGCCCTTCTCCACCGCCCCGACGAGCCCCAGCGGCAGCACCTCCTCGAATGTGCTGGTTGGCTCGAGAAGCCTGTGGGCGGCGCGGCCCAGATAATCGTCGATGGCTGTGCTGAAGTCCTCGCTCTCCACCGCCCCGGTGATCCACTCCTCGACGGCCTCGGATATGGCGCTTTCACGGGCCGGCGTCAGGATTCCGGCTATCGGCTCATCGGCGATCGACTGGACGATCTCCTCGGCGCGGTCTGAGAGCGTTTCGGCGAAACGATCGGAGTCCAGGTACTCCCGCAGGCGAGCTAGCCCGAAGTTCGCAACCTCCTGCAGGATCTCGTCGGTCTGCATGTGCATCCGTTCCGGGATCAAATCCCGTAAGGATCCGCGCTCGGTGTGCAACACGGCGTCCAGAAAACCCGAAAGGTGTTCGTCGAACGCCTGCCGGACGGACTCGTCGCTGAAGGTTGAGCTCAAGTCTTCCGGCGTGAGCAGGCGTGTGCCGACCGTCCGTCCGATCGCAGTCGCCAGACGCGCCTGACTCTTGGGGATCGCCCCCTGGAGCATCTTTAGGCTTCGCTTCCCGACGCGAAGGGGTTCGTACGGGTGAAAGAGCATCCAGATGGCGACCGAATTGGTGAGCCCGCCCGCCAGGGCGCCGGCCACTACAAAAATTGCGGCACGGATCAACTCTTCGGGCACGCCATTACCTCGTCAGCCCTGAACGTGGCGCACGAGCCCCCGTACTTCGAATGAGTCTCCGGCCAGGACGACCGAACCGGTGACCTGGAAAAGACCTTCGACGGGAAGGATCGGCCCCACTCCCGCCGCCGCCCGGAGCTCCATGCCGCCATTGGCGAGTGTGACCTCTAGCTCTCCGTTGAGCGATCGGATTTCCCACTGGTCCGGCACGTCTCTGCGCGCCTCCTCGAACGACCGCACAGAGCTCCATACCATCTGCACCTCGGGCCATCGAAACTCCTCTTCCCCCCTTCTCCCCCAAGCCGTGTAGGCTGGTGACCCCCCCGGAGACTCGATCAAGATGGCCAGGCGCCCGGGCCCGGTAAGGAACATCCATTCGCCGGGTTCGGGGCCCTCTCTGAAGCGTGTTCGATTCATGTCCAGCACGATTCCTTCGACCCGCTGGTCGCCGAAGAGGGCCGCGCCCTGATGTACACGGAAGGTCTCTCCCCGATTCCCGCTCCAATCCGACATCCCCTCTTCGATCACAACCTCGAGTTGCCTCGCACCCTCCGCAAACAGGATCCGCTCCAAGGTGCCGCCGATGCCAACGACCAGGTCCATGGGACCGCGCGGTTGGATTCGGGACGGCGTCCGGGTCGGCTCGGAACTCCACTGATCGCGGAAAAATGGCTCCCAGAGTCCCCTACGTCTGAGCCAGCCCTCCACCTCCCGATCCACTCCCACTACAGAGGAGGAGGCCCGAAACAACCATGGCACAATGATGGCGCTATCGGCGCCCACCGTCATGAACACCACGTTTCGTTCGTAGAGGCCGTCCTCGAAATCTCGACCCGCGCTCTCGCTCGTTTGTAGGCCCTGCTCGGTGATCGGTGGCGCGGGCACGTCGCCACCGCAGGCGTACAGAAGCAGACACAGGGCGAGGGATACACGAGCGTGAATGGCCAACCCTTCCCGCATCAGGCCAGCCGGGTCATTCGTGCTGTTTCGCGCGGATCGAGGATCTTGCCCTTCCCGGCGCCGAGCGACTCATCGAGTTTCTTTGAGAAGCGCCCGACGCGGCGGGCGTTCACGCCCAGATCCGCGCGACGCGTCCGGGAGCGGGATCGGAGGTCGACCCGCGTCAACCCGTGCTCGTCCAGCCCGACACGAATTTCGAGATCGTGCGCCTGGTGGAAGACCTTCGTGATGCACCGGACCCTAATCACGCCCTTGAGGTCGTCTGACTGGAGTATTCTCCACCCAGCGTGCTCCCGGGCGAGACTCATACATGAGCGCCAGACCGCCTCGAACGGGATGGCGTAGGTCCGGCCGATCAGCCGCGGGTCGTCGGACCATGGGTCGGTCTCGGCTCGATTGGCGGTCAGCGCTCTGGCGAGTCGTCCTTTGAACAAACGGCTAACCTCCGAGGCGATCGAGAATCACGTTCCCACTCGGGTGTAAAGGAGTGATGACGGGGTCGATGTCTTGACCCGGACTCCCGGCCAGTGTTCCATAGTGTCTCGATAGTGTCCCGAGCAAGGTCGTCCTTGAACCCATAACCCCTATACGCATGAAAGCGATTATTCCCCTGGCTGGAAAGGGTACGCGTCTCCGCCCGCACACGCACACCACGCCCAAGCCGCTGATTCGCGTCGCCGGACGGCCAGTCATGAGCTACATCCTCGATGACCTCGCCGCACTCGGAGTGGACGAAATGGTCTTCGTGGTCGGTTACCTGCGAGAGGCCATCGAGAGCTACATCGCCGACGCGTATCCGAACATCACGGCTCACTACGTTGTCCAGGCCATCCAGGACGGGACTGCCGGCGCCGTAAGCCTGGCGGAGCCGTTCGTGGATGAGGACGTGCTGATCCTCTTCGTGGATACGCTCTTCGATGCGGATCTCGGGCTGGTACGCGACGTCGCCGAGACCACAGGGGGTGTCATCTGGGCGAAGGAGGTGGAGGATTACCAGCAGTACGGGGTGATCCTCACTGACGAAGAGGGCCACATGGTCCGAATCATCGAGAAACCCTCCGAGCCGATCTCTAAGCTCGCCAACATCGGCCTCTATTACATCAGGGACTGGCAGCTCCTCTTCGAGGGAATCCACCACACGCTCGGCGCCGGCCCCGGACCGTCCGGAGAGTTCTATCTTACCGATGCCTTCCAGTACATGGTCGACCACGGCTCGAAGATTCAGGTGGCGCCCGTCGCAAGGCTGGTACGACTGTGGGAAGCCGGAGACACTTGTCGAGACCAATCGGCACTTGCTACTCGGGGGGCGAAGCGGAATCGCGGACTCCGCGACCCTGCAGGATTCAACGGTGAACGATCCAGTTCGTGTGGAGGAGGGCGCCGTGGTGCGCAACTCGGTTCTCGGACCGAACGCGACGGTTGAGGCGGGAGCCCAAGTCGAGGATTCGACGGTTGTAGACACGATTCTGGGCTCGGGATCGACCGTCATCGGCTCCATCCTCCACAACTCTCTCGTGGGTTCGGAGTCGAGGGTTCGGGCGTACCGTGGGTGCCTCAGCATCGGCGATCACTCGGAGGTCGAAGGGGAGGAATAGCCCGCCCCCCTTTCCAATCACCCTCCTGGCCCGCCCGCTCAGTCCGGTCCGGAAACCAGCAGCACCGTGTGAAGCGCCCGTTGGATTCCCACAGGACCGTCGGTATTACGATACCACTCATCGGTCGTATGAACATCTCCCGCCGACCCGCCGGCTCCCAGAGTGATCGCAGGGATCCCCAACGACATGGGCAGGTTGGCGTCGGTCGAGGAAGCTGTGACCTCAGGCTCGACGCCCGACGCTCGCGTGGCCGCGAGTGCCGCCTCCACGAGCGGCGAATCCAAGGCTGTGACACCGGCCGGCCGGTGGCCCACCACGGTCACCTCGACATGGAGCCGGCGATTCTGGTCGGTCACACCGGAGTTCTCCTCGGCCACGGATCGATCCAGCACCGCCCGTAAACGCTCCTCTCCATTGTCGAGATGACTGATCGATTCACTCCGAAAATCCAATTCGGCCCAAGCCTCGGCCGGGATCGCGTTGACGCTCGTCCCTCCTCCCCACCGTGCTACGGTGAGACTGAGGGCCGGATCGGTCGGCGTAGGCCACGACGCCAAAGCGCCGACCGCTCGCCCGAGCGCGTGAATGGGATTGGGTGCGCCCCAGTCGATCCACGAGTGTCCCCCCCGGCCGCGGAGGGCCACCCGAAATCGCCGTGCTCCCAGGCCTCTCGTTACCACGTACTTCATTCCCGCTCCGTCTAAAGAGATAAATCCCGCCGCTGCCGCCGCCACGCCGCCGGCCTCGAACAGGTGACGAACGCCGCGGAGATCTCCACTCCCCTCTTCCCCTACGGTGGCGGCGAATAGGATCGGAAGCCGGGTCGTGATGCCTGCCTGCGACAGCGCCCGAGCAAGCGTGACCAGGGCGGCAAGGCCCCGCGCATCGTCCGAGACGCCCGGAGCCTGCAGGAGGTTGCCGTCGGCGCGTACCGTCACGTCCGTGCCGGCCGGAAAAACGGTATCCAGGTGTGCCGACAGCACGAGCGGCTTTCGATCTTCCGTGCCGGGGCGGAGTGCGAAAACATTCCCGACCGCGTCCCGCTGAACGTTGGCCAGGCCCGCCTCATCGAGGAGCTCCGCCATACGGCGCCCACGGGTCTCCTCGCCGAACGGCGGGGCCGGGATCTCTGTGAGACCAATCTGGTGGGTGAGCGTCTGATCATCGGTCGCGAGGATGTGCTCCATCGCCGCTCGGACGTCCGCTCGGTCCAGCAATTGGCTCGCGGACAACATCGTGTCGGGCAACATCAAGCAAAGTTATCTTCATCGGCAAGTGATCTCCACTTGTCGGCGGAGGCGGCCATGAGATGTTGGGTCGGGACGAGCGGCTTTTCCTACAAGGCGTGGAAGGGATCCTTCTATCCGGAGGATCTCCCCAACGACCGAATGCTCGCCTATTACGGAGAACGCCTCAACGCGGTCGAGATCAACAACACATTCTATCGGATGCCCGCACGGAAGATGCTCGTGGATTGGGCCGGTAAGGTCCCGAACGACTTCTCCTTCGTGCTCAAGGCATCCCGCAAGATCACGCACTTCAAGAGGCTCAAGGACACGCAGGATGAGCTTGGCTATCTCGTCGATGTCTCCAGTGAGCTCGGCGGGCGCCTGGGTCCCATGCTCTTCCAGCTTCCACCCAACCTGAAGAGCGACGTGGCGCGGTTACGGGACTTTGTCTCGCTGTTTCCGGCAGGACTTCGTGCCGCGTTCGAATTCCGGCACGACTCGTGGTTCGACGACGAGATATACACGGTACTCGGCGATGCGGGGGCTGCGCTCGTTGTCGCGCACGCGGAGACGGAACCGACACCGGTGGTCGCCACGGCGCCGTACGGTTACCTACGTCTCCGCGGAGAGTCCTACGAGGGGGGTGACCTCACCCGCTGGGCACGTATCGTCTCGGATCAGGGGTGGGAGGATGCCTACGTCTTCTTCAAGCATGAAGACGCGGGTGCCGGTCCCGCACTCGCGGAGCGGTTTGTGGCCGAACTTGAGGCGTGAAGGCTGTCGAAGAAGTACAGCGGGTCGTTAGAGCCAGCGCCTCTAAAGCAGCGCCTATAAAGCGCCGCCTGCTAAAGCAGCCCCTGGATGAACCCCCCATCCACGGGGATTGACGTTCCGGTGATGTAGCTTGCACGCTCGGACGCGAGAAAGGCGACGAGCGCCGCAAATTCACTGGGCTCGCCGATGCGCCCCATAGGGCTCTGGCCCTCCCAACGAGCGAAGGCTTCTTCCACCGTGATTCCCTGGGTTTCGGAGATGTTCGCCGCCAGTCCGTCCAGCCGCTCAGTCCTTGTGAACCCTGGCATCACGTTGTTCACGGTAATGCCGAAGGAAGCAACCTCATTGGCGAGTGTCTTCGCGAACCCCGTCACGGCCGCGCGGACCGCGTTCGACAGGATGAGGCCGTCGATCGGCTGCTTCACGGCCACCGACGTGATGTTGATGATCCGGCCCCACCCGGCCTTCTTCATCGCCGGGAGCACGGCCCGGGTCAGATTCAGGACGCTGTTGAGATTCTGCTCGACGGCGCTACTCCATGCTTCCACGGAGTGGTCCTCGAAGGGCCCCGGCGGCGGCCCTCCGGTATTCGTGACCAGAATATCAATGTTCTCGAAGTCCTCTTCAGCCGTTTTTATAAGACGGTCGATGTCTTCCGGGCGGCTAAGATCCGCCGGGACGGCGACCACTTCGGCGCCCGTAGCATCGTGGATCCACTGACCCGCCTCTTCCAGGGGAGCCACCGTCCGGGCACAGATCACGAGGTTGGCACCCTCCTTGGCCAGTTCGTCGGCAACGGCCCGGCCGAGACCGCGACTCGAAGCTCCCACCAACGCTGTTTTGCCTTTAAGACCCAAATCCATGCGGTTGCACTCCCTGTTCGTCGCTTAGCTTGGTAAGTCGCTGTCCGTCTAACCCCGTATCCGTCTAGCCCCGTATATAGTCGTCCGTCCCAGTCAGCCAGTCCTGCCTGGGGGGCACGAAGACATCCAGATCCAGCGTGTCCTCGAGTGCCTCCGCACTGTGAGGCACGTTCGACGGAATATGCAGCACCTCTCCGGCGCGCACGACCACCTCCTCCGATTGGTCGTCTCCGATCCGAAAAAGCAGAGCCCCCTCGAGAACGTAGGCGAACTGCTCGTTTTCGTGGCTGTGCTTGGGGACGCTGACTCCCTTGTCGAAGTATATCTGGGCGAGCATGCCCTTCTCTCCGTTTACCCAGTTCCGGCTCAGACCGGGTTTCAGTTCCTCCTTGGGCAGGCCTTCCCATGAAACGAGTCGAACGGGGGAATCACTCATGTCGGTATCCGGTTGGGGTTTGTGTGCTGATCGGTGTGATGTGTCGGAAGCTAATAAACCGCCCCGGTTTGGTGGGAGCAAGATTGAGAGCAAACTGGTGTGCGAGCCTCTCCCTGGAACAGCTCTGTGGAGCGAAGGATTTGTCTGGAGAATCTACCTCTCCTCTCCCTGGGTATTCATAGGACATTCCATGACCCGTCTCTCGATGTATCCCGTTCGGACCTTCATGATGAGCCTGGCCGTGGCGGTTCTAATGCAGCCCCCTCAGGCTTCGACACAGGAACGGCCGGCAATAGCGGGTCGCGACGATTGGAAGACCGACTTCACCAAACACACGGTGCCCTTCGAGGAATTCGCGTCCGGCGGTCCACCGAAGGATGGCATCCGTTCCGTCGATGGTCCGTCGTTCATCACGATCCGAGAGGCCGATAGGTGGCTCTCCGACCGGGAGCCGGTAGCGCTGCTGAGCCTAGGCGGAGAGGCCAAGGCCTATCCGCTTTCGATCCTGATCTGGCACGAGATCGTGAACGACGAGCTCGGCGGCCGCCCCGTGAGCGTCACCTACTGTCCCCTGTGCAACACGACCATCGCGTTCGACCGCGAATTTCGAGGTAGGGTGTTGGACTTCGGTACCACGGGCCGGCTTCGTCACTCCGACCTGGTCATGTACGATCGGCAGACCGAGACATGGTGGCAGCAGGCTACGGGAGAGGGGCTGGTCGGAGTGTACGCCGGAGAACAGCTCACATTCCTGCCCATTACCGTCCTGAGTTGGAGGGATGTCAAGGAGCAGAGGCCGTCGGCTCGGGTGCTCTCGAGGGACACGGGATTCCCGCGATCCTTCACGCAGCGCTACGGCAACAATCCGTACGAAGGCTACGATCGTGGGAGCGGTCCCTGGCGGAAGTTCTTCCGGTTCGGGCGGGAGGACGGGCGGCTCCAGGCGATGGAGCGGATCGTCGCTTTGGAGGACGGCGATGATTATCTGGCGGTTCCGTTCTCGATTCTGGCCGAGAAGCGGGTTGCCAACGTCCAGATCGGAGGTGTCGACGTTGTGGTTTTCTGGGCTCCCGGAACGGCTAGTGCGGTGGACAACTCGACGATCGCCTCCGGCCGGGACGTGGGCTCGTCCAGCGCTTTCTCTTCCGAGCTCGGCGGCCGCAATTTGACGTTCGAGCCAACCGGCGACGGTCTCTTCCGGGACCGCGAGACCCGCTCGACTTGGAATCTATCCGGAAAGGCGACCGCCGGTGCCGTAGCAGGCGCGCAACTCACCGAGATCGTTCACGGGAACCACTTCTGGTTCGCCTGGGCGGTATTCCGTCCGGAGACGGAGATCTGGCGAGGGCGTTAGCTCCCTGGCCCGTCGCGGCTGGTTGTGCGATCCTTGATTTCCACGGGTTGGTGGAATCGAGGAGAAGAAACGTGTCCGACAAATCCAACACCTCCGAAGCTCGCTGGCGGGAGGTCCTCTCGCCGGAACAGTTCCACGTGCTGAGAGAAAAGGGCACTGAGCGGGCCTTCAGCGGCGCCTACTGGGACGAAAAGGACGACGGGACCTATCGATGCGCGGGGTGTGGCGAAGCCTTGTTCAGCTCCGAGTCCAAGTTCGATTCGGGAACTGGCTGGCCGAGCTTTTCCGAGGCGATCGAAGGGGGACGGGTCCGCACCGAGGAGGATCACACGCTCGGCATGCGTCGGGTAGAGGTCTTGTGTGCTAACTGCGACGGTCATCTGGGCCACGTCTTCCCCGATGGCCCCGCGCCCGAGGGAGCCCGCTACTGCATCAACTCAGTGGCACTGGTACTGGATTCGGACGAAACCACCGTCGAGGAATGAGCCGATGACGGGCCGGCCACGGGCCTCGAAAGCTGTAGGCACGCTGCTTGCAGCAGTCATGGCGTTCGGCTGTGGTGGAACGGCCTCAGCTCCGTCCGCGGGAGATTTCGAGGGGTTCATCCCGGACTTACGTGGCAGACGGGTGATGGTGTTCCCGGTGCAACTCCAGACGGGTGTGCTCGGAGACGCGGACCCGGAGATCACTTTCGCGCTTCGGACCAGGAGCCCGGAAGTCGCTTGGATTTTTTCGGACGAGCTCGAGGCCGTTGTGACGCGCTCTCCGTCGGTCGACACAGCGGTGAGGGGACTGCCCGTGGGCGTCTTTCTCAACGCGGAGGTAGAGCGGATCGGCGATCCGCTGTTCGGTCAGCTTCTCCGTTTGGGAGCGCTGACCAACTCCGACATCGCCTTGATTCCGGTGGCGATCGGCGCTGGAGCGCAGGGTGTGGGTGGGACGTCGGTCGTGGAGATCGCCGCCACCATCGTGAACGTGCGGACCGGACAGGTGATCTGGTTCGGGGTGGTTGGGGGCAGGCCGGGCTTGGTGGACGACTTCGGATTGGTCGCTTCGGCGGTGGAGGAGTTGGCTGAAACGTTGTTGTGGTATGCGCGGTAGGAAGTGACACACATGGCAACAAAGTGACGAGTATAATGACGAATATGTCGATGAACCATAGACCGATCATCCACGTGCTGGCGATGAGCCTGATCCTCGGGCCTCTGGCGTGTGAGGAGGCCAACCTCGCCTTACCTTCTGAGAGCGAGGCGGAAGCCCACTACGCGAGTTCTTCCGACGTGACCGTCCACGTGAACGGGAACGTCGTAGAGCTTACGGTCGACCAACCGTTACGGCAGGTGCGGAGGGGCGGCTCTCTTTGGGCCAAAGTCGGACCTTACATCTACCTCTTCTCAGACGAGACGGAGACTCTGCTTCGAGATTATCGAGGGTTGTCCGGTGTTCGGGTCATCACGCGCACAGGACGCAACGAAGCGGAAGTCGCCCGCGCCTTTCTCCACAGGGATTCTTTGAACGAACTCACCTGGAGACGGGCGAGAAACATCGCCGGGAAGGCGCGCATGGAGGGGACGCGGCGTCCGGTGCGGTTGGAGGAGCTAGTGGAGTGGGGTCAGGATCACACAGATTTCGAGTACAACCAGGAGTTTGTCACTTAGTTCGGGTGCTGTCCTCGATTCCCGCCGTCTGGCGGGCCCCGTAGGAGGCATGACGTGATTCGGAAGGACCTCGACTCACTCGAGGCGACGTGCCTGCTCTGTCTTCAGACCACCCCCCGGCAGGACCTCGACCGCTTACTCTGGTGTGACGCGTGCAGAGAGGCTGCGCAGGCTCGGGCCGCCTCCCGGAGTTGGTATTTCGGGCTCGCCGTCGCTGTGGTGTTGGCCTTGTGGATTTGGCTGTACATCCAACCCTCGAACCTGGTGATCGGCGGGTGGGTCGGAACGGTCCTCGGCACCTTCTACGTGAGCGCACGGGTGGCGCGCGAGGTTCTCTATACCGTCGCACGCATGCGTAGCACTCCGGACGTGGGAGCGGTCCCTCCGGAGTAGGGGATGTACTAACTTTCCTCCCTCCGATTTCCGGGTGCTCGAACATTCCGGGCGGACAACCCAGGGGGAGGCACACGCATGGCCGGCAAGTTCCAAGGCACGGACTTCTACGACGTCGACTCGCTCCTGAGTGAAGAGGAGCGCATGATTCGGGACACGGTTCGCGCGTGGGTGGAGGAGCGCGTGATGCCGCTCATCGGCAAGGCCTACATCGAGCGGCGCTTCCCGAAGGAGCTCATTCCCGAGATGGGCGAGATGGGGATGCTGGGCCCGACTCTACCGGACGAGTACGGCTGCGCCGGCCTCAATAACGTGGCCTACGGCCTCATCTGCCAGGAGCTCGAGCGGGGAGACTCAGGTATACGCTCGTTCACTTCGGTGCAGGGCTCCCTGGTCATGTATCCGCTTCTTACGTTCGGGAGCGACGAACACAAGCAGGAGTGGCTACCCAAGCTGGCGACCGGCGAGAAGATCGGCTGTTTCGGCTTGTCCGAGCCAGACTATGGATCCAACCCGGGCGGAATGATCACCACCGCCAAGAAGACCGATGACGGGTGGCTGCTGAACGGCACCAAGATGTGGATCACCAACGGATCCATGGCGGACGTCGCCATCATCTGGGCCCAGACCGGGGAAATTGGCGACATCAAGGCGATTTGTGGATTCGTCGTCCCCACCGACGTACGAGGTTTCACAGCCCGCGACCAGAAGGGCAAGATGTCGCTGCTGGCGTCCGACACGAGCGAGCTCCATCTGGAGGACGTCCACTTGCCCGACAGCGCCCTTCTGCCTGAAAGCAGCGGGCTGAAGAGCCCGCTCATGTGCCTCACCCAAGCGCGCTTCGGCATCACGTTCGGTGCCGTCGGTGCCGCCATGGCCTGCTTCGACGAAGCCAGGAGCTATTCGAAAGAGCGACTGATGTTCGGTAAGCCGATCGGAGGGAAGCAGATTCAGCAGATCCGACTGGCGGACATGCTGACCAACATCACCCAAGGCCAGCTGCTGTGCATCCAGCTCGGCCGACTCAAGGACGCCGGCACGATGACATCCCAGCAAGTGTCCTTGGCCAAGCGCGCCAACGTCAACATGGCGTGTGACATCGCCCGCGAGGCCCGGCGGCTTCTCGGGGCGAACGGGATTCTGGTCGAGTACAACTCCATGCGGCATATGGCCAACCTGGAATCGGTCTACACCTACGAGGGCACACACGACATCCACGGGCTGATCCTGGGGCAGGCGGTGACGGGAATTGCGGCGTATTGAGGCCGGTCGTCACACTCCCGTTTGTGTTGGTTCGACCCACAAAGGTAGGGACGACCTTCCGAAAGAATCTGCTGTACAACAGGCCTCTCCCACAGGTACGATTGGAATCGAGCCCGCCGTTATCGGATTCCCGGCTTGGCAGCCCTGATTAGGAGGCGACGCATGAAAAGGACGGCCCGCCGCGTTATGGAGATCGCAATCCCCGTTCTGGGCATAATGATCATCCTCTCGTCTGTTCTCTTGAACCCGAACGTCAACGTGCAGCTCCATGTGACCGTCCTGCTGTTCGGCGTCCTGATTCTCCTCACCGGGCCGCCCTGGAAGCTCACGCAAGCGCTCCTACCGAATGAACGCGTCGCCCTGGCCCTGCGTGAAGAAGTGAATCATTTCCTCGAGCTTATGCGTTCGCTCAAGCAGACCGCCGACAAACGCGACGAAGGCCAGAAACCAGGCGAGCTCTTTCGAGACACTGTGGAGAAGATGCACGCTTCGGTGGACCGTATAGCCGAACTCGCAGGTTAGGGCCGCTTTGGCGGGGACGGCGGGCGTCGGCAATCACTTCGAGCTCAATCTTCCCCACGGCGTTTGACCGGGTGGTGAAGCGTCGCCCGCCTTGCTTAGAGGTGTCTTGACATGACGTTGCCTGAGATGCTGGGTCTCCTGGGGGCTTTCCTAGGAACAATCCTCGGGATTGCACTTGGCCTCATCTTCGGGCTTGCTTGGTGGACTATCGGTACTGCGGCGGCTGGATTTCTGCTCGGTTGGGGTGCAGGAGTCGGAATCGCCGTCTCTCCCTTTATGGACCGCCTTCTACAGAAATCCTGGAAACAGGAAAGGAAGAGATTCGAAGCCGAACCAAGCGCTTCAGCGGACGCGGACAAGCCGCGCCGCTGAGCTGCACCTTAGTCGCCCAAGTCGAAAGGGCATGGCGGTGACCGTTGATTGGGTTCGCGTCTGGAATCGGATCTTTGGTGTAATCAAGGCGGTGGTACTTACGGCAGGGGAAGCCAGTCGATTCGGACACCCACACACGAAGGCCATGGACACCTACGAAGGTCACGTGGGCACGAACCGTGTCTATTGTACGAGCCGTATGGGAACACTCCGGGTGTATGGGAGACAGGACGGCACGTTCAGCGTGTGGAAACAGACGAACTTCAGTGGGAGTTGTCGGTTCTAGGGGCGTTTTTTTGGGGGGGCAAACAACCACGTCTACGAGGGCATCAACGGCGACACACGTCAGTCACCTACTTCACCATCCGGCCTTGGGTGGGTAAGTTAGCCGTTGAAAAAGATCACCGAAGTACCAAACTGACACGATGTCGGGGGACTCGGAGAGTTGAAACAACTCATGCAAATTCACAACAAAAACGAGGAAGGCTCGGAACTAGGACATACGATTGGACATACGGTAGGATAGAGAATGGTGTTACGAGTACCTTAAGTGATTGTGTAACAAGGTTTTGCCCCGCTAGCTCAACTGGCAGAGCAACTGACTCTTAATCAGTAGGTTCGGGGTTCGAGTCCCTGGCGGGGCACTGCAGTAAGTGCATAAATGACAAGTGTTTAACTGCTAAGTCGATGGTAGTGTAAGGCGAGGATATTTGGTGTGGCGTCCATATGGCGTCCATGTGGCTGTAACTGGGCCAAGGATGAGGCGCCGGAGCGGCAGAGTTGAGCCCGGGCAAGCGACGGAGAGCCTGAAGGCGCTGGGGCTCGAGAAGCACCAGGCGCTGATCGTGGCGCAGCGGGGCGGACACCTGCACGTGATCGTGAACCGGCTCGACGCGCAGAGCGGGAAAGCGGCCGGGGTTGAGCCGGAGCAAGCTGCGCCTCTCGAAGTGGGCGGAAGCATACGAGCAGGGGCAGGGGTGGCCTGGCAGCGGGCCGAGGAGCGTCCGCACTGGAAGCGGATTGCGGCACGGGCGAGGGAAGAAGCTCGGGGATCTGGAGCGCCGGAGCAGACGGGAGTGGGCGGAGCTCCACGGGCGTCAAGGGCTGGACGCGGCCGGCAGCGACTGGCGTCCGCCTGCCTATTGGCCCGGTCCCAGTCGCGATGCCCGAGCGACTTGGTAAGCCTCCGTCCGCCTTCGCGCCACTCGATCCGGAGGAGACCGGTCCCGGGGTCTGGAAAGACCAGCACCCGATTCCGGCCCCGCCCGCCGGCGCTGTAGCTCGTGCGACTGCGTTTTGTGCCATCATCCGATACCCTCCTCGATGACGGACTGCACGATCCGCCCGCTCGAAACCTCGCGCAGCGAAGGCTTCGCCGCCAGACGAGACTCGGCCAGCGCCCCGGCCTCATGGGGGAGGTCCCCTCGAGCGATCCCGGGTGTGCCGGGCCTTCCGGCGTTCGGGACCTTGCCCTCGCGCACCAGGCGTCCCAGGTGAGCGGCACAGTAGCAGCTTTCCCCCCGGCTGCCTCTGTCAGCGTCAGAATCGTGTCGTCTCTCTGGCGCAGGGCAGTTTCGAGCTCCGCCGCGCAGGTCTCCAGCGCCACGGCCGATGTCTCGCCGGTCTTGGCCCGCGTGCGCCAGTCCGCGGGCAGGATCTCGACGGATGTTCGCTCGATCATGTCCGCACTTCCGGGTCTCGACGATTCGCGGCCGACCCGAGTGCCGTGTTCACTCCCAGTCGCCCTCGGCGTCCCTTCGGAGCGAGTCGACGAGCTGGGGATCGCCCACGCCGAGTGAGCGGAGCAGGCGCGCGGCGGCCGGTCCGTTGGCGTGCATCCGGAACCCGGCGGCCACCTTGGCACGTATGGAGCGAGCCCGGTAGTTGCCCGATGCGACCTCGATGTTGACGCGTCCGGTGCGCCCCTCGGAGTCGACGTACTCGATCTGCGCATCGGGGTAGAGCACGCGCCCCCGCGGATCGATCGGCAAGCCGAGCTCCTCGGCCACGCGGTGCCGTTCGGCGTCTGCGGCCCGCCGGCCGTCTTTCGCACGCGCGGACTCGCTCTTGCGTGCTACGGCGCTCTTGAGCTCGGCATCGAGCCGTACGCGCCGGATGGCGGCGCCCCGCTCGAGCAGGCGTTGGCGTTCGCGGCCGCAGGCCCGGTAGACGGCAGTGTCGTGCGCGACTTCGGAGCGCATGAGGCGAGCGGTACGGATCTCCTGTCCGGGATCCAGCCCCCCGGCCGGAGGCCAGTTTGCGTGCGGCAACCACACCGCTCCGGGTGAGGGTCAGGATCTTGAACGGATTGCCCTTGGGTCCGGTGGCCGTGGTTTCCTTGACGAGCCCCTCGCGGGTCCAGGCGTTGACGGCCCGCCGCCCTTTCGCCGTCTAATTCCGCTCCCACCACTAGCGTGTTGGGGCGGTCGAGCAGATTGAGCGAGGCTAGGACCAGCGCCGACGCGTGGCTATATCTGATATACCAGTGCGTGATCTTCGCAAACCTCCCCCAGCCATCTGGGTCAATGCCCAGGAGCTCTTGGTTATCCGCCTGCTCGACCTCTCGGACGCTCTTACCGGCCCAAACCTAACCTCCCCACCAACAAAACCCGGCAGCGTCACCGGGTCTCATAGATCTCCGAGCAATAGATCACGTTGCGTGGATGATCCCCCTTCCACTAGTTTTTCTTCGGGGTCATGACCCGCGCCAGTCGACGCGCCTCGACGTACAACAGCAGTTCGTCGTCTTGCGTAATGGGCCGTGCATGCATGGTGTCCAGCCGGATCGGGTGCAGCCTCTGGAAAGACTCCCGGACGTCTTCCAGCCGCCTGAAGAAGGGTTCAAACACTTTACCGCTTTTCTGAACGGGAATCCACGCGACCCTAGCGGGGCACAGGAGGCGTACGGTCCATGGCGCTACGCGAAGTCCTGCGGATGGGCCATCCGCAGCTCAGGCGCAGGGCGAACGAGGTAGAGCGGCTCGACGATGACACGCTCCCGGCCCTGGTCGAGGATATGCTCGAGACCATGAACGCCTGCGACGGAGTAGGGCTCGCCGCACCTCAGATCGATGTGCCGCTGTGCATCATCGTCTTCGGGGTCGACGAGAACCCCCGCTATCCGGACGCCGCTCCCGTCCCCCGGACCGTCCTCATGAATCCCGAGATCGCGCCTGCGGGCCAAGCCGTGCGTTCAGAGTGGGAGGGTTGCCTCAGCCTTCCGGGGATGCGCGGCCTGGTTCCGCGATACGAGCGGATCCACTACCGGGGGCTGGATGCCGACGGCCGGGAGGTCGAGGGAAAGGCGGAGGGGTTTCACGCGCGCATCATCCAGCATGAATGCGACCATCTCGGCGGGATCCTCTATCCCGACCGGATCGAGGAGCGGGAGATGTTCGGCTTCATCGAGGAACTTCAGGCCGCGGGCCTGATCCCCGGCGCGCTCCCGCGGGAACCTCCGAGAAGACCCCGATAAGGCGGGCCAGCGAGAGCTCAGCAGTGGCGCCCTCCCTCCCCGCTCGCCAACCTTCGGCCCCTCCCGCGGCGCTTCGCCCTGTCGCCCGCGCCTTGCCGGCGTCCCAGCCTCGGATTCGAGGGACGAGCCGAATCAACGACCCTGCGCAGTCGGGTCGGTGAAGCTCGGTTCGCTCTACGACTCAGGGCTCCCGGGCGGTGGCTCGTCACGGACAGCGATGGCGACCGCCAGATCGAGGTACCCGCGGGACCCGAGGCTTCGGGTTCACTGGCCGGGCCGGCCTAGCCGCTAAACCGACTGCCCGTGCGGCCGTGCGCCGAACCCTTCGCAGGACAGCGTGTGCGGAACGAGGGGCCGTGGTCGGCCCGCGCCACGCTCTGCATACGGCGGTATCGAGGCCTGAGACGAAGCAGGCCCCCTACCCCTAGAATGTCCCTCGGACGAGTCCGACCGCCGCCGAACACCTCATCGCACTACCAACACGCACGCTATTCGCCACTCTTGGAGAGCTGTGGACGGAGCACGAGATGGACCGCGAGGACACCCACGAGCAGGACGCCCGCGATCACCGGCGCGCGCCAGTCGCCAGCCCCGACCCGGGCCGCGAACATCGCGAAGCAGACGACCGCGCCGAGCGCGGGCACGGTGATCGGCAGCTCGAAGGCGCCCTCGGGTTCATCAGGTCTGAGCTTTAGGATGACAAGCGCACTGTTTACGACCGAGAACACCAGGAGGAGGAGGAGCACCGTAGCCGAAGCCAGCTGCGAAATGTCCCCCGACATGATCAGGAGCACGATCAGCACGAAGATGAGCGCCACAGCCACATGGGGTGTGCGGCGCGCCGGATGAACCTTTCCGAGAACTCGCGGCAGCTGGCCGTCCCGCGCCATACCATACAGGAGGCGTGATGCGGTGACATAGTTGATCAGCCCGGTATTCGCCACCGCGAAGATGGTAATCGCAATGAACATCCAGGCCGGGAACCAGGGTGCCGCGCGCGCCACGACTTCGACCAGCGGCGCATTGGCCTCCGCCAATTCCTGCCACGGCACCACCGAGGCTGCACTGATCGCCACGCCCATGTAGATGAGGACGGTCAGCACCAGGGCCGACACCAGAGCGAGCGGCATGTTGCGCTGCGGATTCTTCAGTTCCTCGGCGACGTTGATCGCGTCTTCAAATCCGAGGAAGGAGTAGAAGGTGAGCACGACTCCCTGCACCAGGAATACGAGGGGAAGGCCCGCCTCTGTCTCCGGAAGGGATGGGAACTCAAGCAGGTTCGCCGAACCCCAGAAACGCAGGCACACCGCGATCACGAACAGCAGGCCTGCTGCCTCCACCAACGTGAAGACGACATTGGCCCACATGGATTCCCGGATACCGCGGTACACGAGGGCGCCCACGAAGACAAGATATATGAACGCCAACATGCCAGTCGGCAGGCCCTGGAGAGCGGGCAGGGCCTGCAGATTCTCACCCACGACGCGTGCGCCGGCGGCGATCGAAGTGAAGCCCGAGCAGGCCACGCTGAGGCCTACCACATGAGTCAGCAGGGTGCGGCGATAGGCCCGGTGGGTGATGAAAGCGGCACCGCCTGCGCGCGGGTAGCGCGATCCGAGCGAGGCATAGGACAGCCCCGTCAGCCCCGCCGCGACCATGGACAGCGCAAAGGCCAGCCAGATTGCGGAGCCCATCTCGGCAGCAACTTGTCCCAGCAAGCCGTAGATCCCGGCACCAAGCATGCTGCCCGCCCCGTAGAGCGTCATCTGCCACAACCCGATGGTGCGCTGAAGGGTCGGTTCGCCGCTCACCGCTCCCGGCGACGTGCCAGGCTGTTCCATGAGCTCTCCCTCTGATTTTGCGGGCTCTGTGATGCCCCGGAGCCCGAGAAAGGACCGGTTGCTAACGAATGCTAACCCTCGCCGGTCCGCTCGGGCGGGTCAAGGAATGGCCGCTGCCGTCGCACCGGATTGCTGTATACGTCCGGGCGTGGCTACTTAGCCGAAGAGCCGTACTAGATGACAATCCCTCCATGCAATGCAATATACTCATTATGTCTATGCCGCATTTGTACTTGGCCGACACTGGCAACCCACACCCTCGATAGCCGCTGGACTAGCCGACACGAAGTGAGGTGTTCGTCAGGCCACCGGGTCAACTCCAGGCGATCGTGTCGCTCGGCCGGGATCCGGGCGTGGCTCGGCGCATGAACGAGTGCGGATAGGCCTCGTCTCGCACGCTCGCGATCGAGGCCATCCTTAGGGTTCGAGGGGGCTCTCCGGGAGCAGGTCGAGGAGCCGTTGGCGGGGCTGGGTCCGGCTCTGGGACTTAGTCGGAACTCTTGGGATATCCTCTGTTTTCCCCTTGTTGACACCGCGTGAAGCAGGCTCCTCACTGTACGGGTATGAGGATTTTCGCAGCACAGGTTTCCAAGCGTCGGTGGACGAGTTTGTTTGGCGCACGGGAGCCAGCCTACCCTGCAAATGCTGTGAAGTCTGCATCTGTCTGTGGCGATTGGAGTTACTGGCTTGGCGAGCCGGATTCCCGCCGATTGGTTCCCGCCGATTCGGATCAGGCGCGACCGTTGCGGCGGCGGCTGGCCAGAGCCTTCCTCAGCTGTACCGCGTCGGGTTGCTGGTAGCAGCGCAGCACGGTCTGAGCCTTCTTCCAGCCGCCAAGCTCGCAAAGCACCTTGAGCGGCAGGTCCATGAGGTCGCTGGCAAACTTGCGGCGGAGCGAGTGCCAGCCCCGGCCCGGCTTCGGTTCCAGCCCCGCGAGGGTCTGGGCCTTCCGCCACCAGTTGTGCGCGCACACGCGGCTGATGCAGCTCATGGCATCCCTCGGCGAGGACAGCACCGGCCCACTCTCGGTCCCTTGGCTTATCCTTCGCGCTTCTCCCAACGCTGCGACCGCCTCGGCTGTCAGGGGTGTGACGTGTTCGTAGCTTGTCTTCTCGTGCTCCGCGCGCCACCGGACCTCACGGCCCTCGATGTCGATGTCCGACCAACGGAGCTTACGGATGGCACCGATCCGGTGCCCGGTCTCGTGCGCGAGCACGAGCACGAGCGCGACATGGAACCGCCAACAGACCTGCCGGGAAACCCCGAGCAGCGTCCGGTATTCCTCTTCATCGAGGACGACCCGGGTGGGGTTCTTCTCCCTGGGCTTCCGGAGGCCCTTGAGCGGGTTGGAGTCGAGGAGCAGACGACCGTGTTCGTCCCGCGACCTTGCGGCCCAGTTGAGCACCGTCATCAGGAACGTCAGGTCCCATTCGATCGTCCGGTTGCGCACAGGCTTGCCGGATCGGCCAGCCATACCCGCTCTCCGCTCCCGGATGAACCGGTCCCAGTCGCGCTGCGAGAGCGTCTCGTGTCTTCGGTCCCTGCCGAAGAAACGGAGGAACATCCTGGTCGCGACCCTGTCGCGCTCGCGGGTCCGCTTCCCCTTGGTGGGGGTCACCTCTTCACCGTAGATGTCAAAAAGCCTTCCCAGGGTGAGCGGCTCGGGCTCGGGCTCCGCCTCGCCGTTCAGGTGCGGGCCGGCGAAGCCTGCGGCAAGCTCGTCCGCCTGCTTCTTGGCCCGAGCCCAGTCGCGGTGCTTGAGCGACCGGCTCAGCCTGCGCCCACGCTCGCGCCACTCGATCTGGAAAAGGCCGGTCTTGGGATCCGGGAAGACCCGTACCCGGTTCCGGCCCCATTCGCCGGCGCCGTAGCTGCGCCGGCTTCGTTTCGTGCGTGCCATCATTCGATTCCTCTCTCGATGATGGACTGCACGATCTGCCCAGTGGAAACCTTGCGGATGTGGGGCGTCTCCGCCAGACGCGACCTAGCTACTCCGATCTTCTGGGGGAGGTGCCTGCGGGCGATCCTGGGCGCGCCGGGCCTTCCGACGTTAGGGATCTTACCATCGCGGACGAGACGGCCGAGGTGGTCCGCGGAGTAGCCGCTCTCCCTGGCGGCCTCCGTCAGGGAGAGGGTGGTCTCGTCCCGCTCCCGGAGCGTGGCTTCGAGCTCGGCCGCGCAACTCTCGAGCGCCACGGCCGGAGTCTCGCCCCCGTACCGGCGGAGCGCCTTGGCCTGTCTCCGCCAAGTCGCGGGCAAGGTTTCGACGGATGCGCGACCCGCCGCTGGCCCGGTCCCCGTGTTCACTCCCAGTCTCCCTCGGCGTCTCGCTTGAGGGCCTCCGCGAGCTCGGGATCGCCCTCGCCGCGTCGTACTGAGCGCTCGGCGAGATCGACGCGTCGCCCCAGGTCGGAGAGTCCGGCAGCACGCGCGACGGCGTAGATGCTGGCTGCAACAGCGGCCAGCCCCAGGGCCAGGTGTAACGCAATCGCAACGCCGTGGTCGGCGAGGATCACGGACCAGAACGGCGCGAGATACTGGAGGCGGGGTCCGGCGAGGACCACGGCCGAGCCGGCAAGGGCTGCGGTCAGGCCGGTGCTGATCTTCCAGGGTTGCATGGGGGTGTGCTAGAGCTCGATAGCGGCGGGATCCCGGTCGGCCGGCCCTCGCAGGGAGGAGCGATCTCCGCCGTCGCCCACGCCGAGTGAGCGGAGCAGGCGCGCGGCGGCCGGGCCGTTGGCATGCAGCACGAACCCGGCGGCCGCTTTGGCCCGGACGGAGGGAGCCCGGTAGTTGCCCGAGGCGACCTCGATGTTGATGCGTCCGGTGCGCCCGTCGGCGTCGGTGTACTCGATCTGCGCATCGGGATATGGCACGCGTCCCCGCGCGTCGACGGGGAGACCGAGCTCCCGGGCCACGCGGTGCCGTTCGGCGTCCGCTGCCCGCCGGCCCTCTTTCGCCCGCGCGGACTCGCTCCGGCGTGCGACGGTGCTCTTGAGCTCGCCGTCGAGGCGCACGCGCAGGACGGCGGCGCCCCGCTCGAGCAGGCGTTGGTGCTCCTGCCGACAGGCCCGATAGATGGCGGTGTCGTGCGCGACTTCGGAGCGCCGGAGGCGAGCGGCACGGATCTCTTGTCCGGGATCCATCCCCCGTTCGGCGGCCAGCTTTCGAGCCTCGGCCACGCCTTTCCGGGTGAGCGTGAAGACTTTGAACGGATTGCCATTTGGTCCGGTGGCGGTGATTTCCTTGACGAGCCCTTCGCGGATCCACGCGTTGACGGCCCGCCGGGTGGTGTAGGGATGTCCGCCGAAGTGGGTCTCGGCCAGGTCCCGGACGGAGACGGCGCCGTAGATGCCCACGTCGGCGAGCGCACGCTCGGAGCGGTCGCGGAAGGAGATGGACCCGCGGTCCCTGCTCGCGGCGTGTTCCCGGCGATGGCCGTCCCGCATGCGATAGGTAGCGCGGCTTTGTGGCGCGGCGGGACGCGGGTCCGGTTCGATCGTGCGGTCGAACATTCGTTGACTCCTTCCCTCGGCCTCATCGGCTGGGGCCGACGCTCCGAGTCGGAACCGGCAGCGGGAGCTCCGGCCTTGCGGCGTGCTGCGGGGCGGGAGCGCGGGTGGCGGCGACGGGGACCGGTTCACGCTCGGGCTCGCGCTCACGGCTCCTGGCTAGGACGAAGTCGGAGATCTTCTGGGCGTCGGCCGCGGCTCGGCGGATCTCACGGGGGTCCTTCTCGAGCGCTGCGACCCACCCCTCGACGTAGGCGGCTCCACGGCTCGGGTCGTGGCCGACGCCCACGCGCTCGCCCGTCATCATCGCGCTGATCTCGGCACGGAGCTCTTCCTTCGCGTAGGCCGGAGAGCCGAACTCATTCTGGCCGTCTTTGCGGCTGAGGACGTACTCGTGGGGCCACGTGTCCCGGTAGGTGACGGCTTCCCGCCACGGCGCGCGGCCGATCAAGTCGGCAATCTTCAGGTTTTCCAGATTCTCACCGTCTTTCCGCTGGGGCAAGCGAGCCTCACGAGCCTCGGGGCGCTCGCGCAGCCCTACCGGCGCCTCTTGGTGCTAGTCCGGGCAGTCGGTGCTGTCGGCAACGAGCAGGTGACGCAGCATTTCCAACAGTCACTCGACCGAGGTGACCGCTGGGTCCAAGCCGGCGCAGGGTCGTCAAAGCCGGAGCCCTTCTTTCATTTCAGTCGGATGTCCGGGCCGTCTTCGCCTCTGGCCAGCCTTGGGATCGATTCGCCAGCGCTTCAGAGCGAAGTCGATGATCGCGGAGCCGCGTTCTTCAATGGACGATTCGTTCCATTGCTCGCACCTCGCCAGGTTCTTCTGGACATGCAGAATCCAATTTCGGTAACAGATCTTCTTGTCGCCAAGTTCCGCCCGACCGTCTCGCTTCTCCTCGAAGGGACGGTTGCCCATACTCTGGTTCCACTCCTTCGATGCGATAGTCAGGTTGCCCAGGCGATGGACGATCTCCTGGTGAGCGGCCGTCTCCTCACCACTTAGGCCACCCGCCGGGTGCTGCGGCAGGATATGCTCCGTCTCGTAGTCGGATGAGAGGATCTTCGCCAGGTCCACAGGCAACGGCTCACCCGCGTCGGTCCGGAGCTTCATCTCGTACTGTGCGAGCAGGTACTTGATCGTCCTGGTACCGAGATGCGGGTAGCAGTGCGTCGCGGCCAAGTGGCGGCGGAACGTATCATCGCTGACGTAATCCAGATTCAGTTGGCTCACCCGTTCGAGAAAGTCGGTGACGGTGAGATTGTCCCGGTGGACCTGCTTGGCCAACCAGTTCAACGAAATTTGGCCTGTATGGCTCTTGTATCGGACGACCCGGTAGACCCGCAATACGAAGGCCTCGAACAGACGGAGGATCTCTTGGCGCTGTGGATCCTCCCCGAACTTCTGCCAGGTGGCGATCAGGAGCGGATACAGGTTCCCCACGGCCCCGACTAGAAAAAGCCTGTCGATTGTACTCCCGAGCGCACTCCCATCCCTCCTGCGCTTCGCGATGTCCCGCATCGTGTAGAACGCCTGCCGGAGGTTCCTGGCATAGCTGCGAATGAAGCGGTCACAGTCTTCCGGATCCGCACGGCTCTTCCCCATGACAAGATCCTTGAGCACCCGCATGTGCTTGTGCGAGTCCTCCGAGCCAATGAAGAAGATGTGGTGGTAGCGCTGAATCTCGCCGGCATCGCGAAGTCCTAGCCCTTCCTCGATGTCCTGGAAGCATCTGTAGATTTCCGAGAAATCGTCGTTCAAATCGGAGAGTCGCGTCTCCAGAGTCTGGGGGTCGTCAACGACGATGTGCGAGGCGTACATCAGGATGCTCTTCGTCTTTTCCAGAGCGGTCAGCGGGCGCCCCCTGTCGTTCACCGTCTCGAACATGCGGACCGCTTCGGCTTTCGACGGCACGATGTACAGCATGACTTGCAGCCGATCAATCCGATCCTTGAGGTCGATCAGGAAGTCGAGGTACTGATCCGGCTCTTGTTCTCGTTGCTGACCGAATCGGTCGCGGAAGAAGGCTTGGGCGGTTCCCAGCCGCTCCTGGGCTCGGGTGAGGGGGGGGTGGCGGACGTCCCGGCCAGGATTGAGTCGTGGAAGAAGAATTTGTCTTCGCCGCCGATGGTCAACTTGTAATGGCCGAGGTAGACGATGTAGTCCTCTTCGAGCTTGGACGCCTGCTCGCTCACTTCTTCGTCGTCGAGCTCCTTGATCTGGGAGGTCAGTTCACGAAGCAGGATGAGGGTCGTCGTCAGCCGTTGCTGGCCATCGATGACCTCGAAGTGATCGAAGGTCCGCCGACCTGCCCTCGTCGTCTTGTCCGTCTTCTTCAGCAGGATCGTGCCGAAGTAGTGTTCGCGGTCGCCGAGGTAGTAGAGATCGTCCCACAGATCCCGTAGGTTGTCCTGTTCCCACGCATAACCGCGCTGGTAGATGGGGATCTCGAAGAGCCACTCGCTGAGGAGGATCATTTGGAACGGGAGCGACCCCTTGGAGGGCGGGGGCCGGCGTGAAGGGCGGGTTGTATTGCTCGCACCTCCCGGCGTGGCGGAGGACGGCGCGGGACCGTTTGACTCCGAGGCGGCGGATCCCAGAGCCTGACGTGCGATGCGCGGTTCCCGACGCTCGCCGAGACGTAGGTCAGAGTTAGATTCAAGCTGCGGGTGGAGGAGGGCGTCCGGGCCAGCTGGCTCGGGACCTTGCCGGTGCCCTCGAACTGTCCAACGAAGTAGCACCACCTGAACTGGGCGCGGAGGCAACCAGAGCCCGATGAACGGCACACTGACGTCTGTGAACCAGCTATCCCTGGCGGGAAGGTGATTGGGCAAGCCCAGGAAGCAGCCAGCCCTCGGCGTCTAGGTCTTCGCTGGCTCGGGCGCTGCTGGCGTGGCGGCGCTCCTCTCGGGTCGGATCCCGTTGGAGTCCGGTGAGCGGGTGGTGGCGCTGCTCAGCGGCGGGAATGTAGGCGTGGACCACATCGCGGAGTGGCTAGCGGGGTAGGGGGGCGTCTGGAGGCACTGCGATCGACTACGACTTACCAAAAGGAGGGTGAAGATGACGGGAGGCAAGCTGGGACTTTCCACAAGCGTTGCCGGCCTGATGCTAATGGGCTCAGTCTTGGCACCGTCTTCACCAGCGTCCGCCCAGATCCGACTGATCCCACAGGTGGGGCTCTATGTTCCGCAAAACGACCTCGGCCGCGTCGACGGTGGTTCAGAGGCTGTCGACGTCGCCAAGAAGGAGAGTACGCTGGGTTACGGTGCCTCGCTCGAGCTCGGGGCCTCGGGCATGCTCGGACTCCGTATCGGCGGCGTCTACGGGAGCCAGTCAGACGTAGCGGTCAGCGGGGTCGGATGCTCGGGCTGTGCTGCGAGGAGCACCGTCATCGCGCTCACCGGAGCCCTCGTTCTACGCCCGCTGCCCAGCCTGCCTTTCCTGCAGCCATACCTGCTCGGAGGAGCTGGCGTCAGACGGTACGACTTCGACCTGGAGGGTGCGCAACTCCAAGATCTCGAGGACGTCCTGAACCAGGACAAGCTGACCTGGCACTTGGGAGTCGGCAGTGAGATCGACCTGGGCCTCGTGCGCCTGATCGCCGAGGTCTCGGACTACTTCGGGGAGTTCGATTTGGGGACCGACGGCGGAGCGCAGGCTGGCGAGAACCAGCACGACTTCTTCGTCACCGTGGGCCTCATCATCGGATAGCACCCAGTGGGTCGCCGCGCCCCCTCAAGGCTGCCGCGACCCCACCAAGTTACTGACCTGCTAGAACTTGGAGCCTCGGAGCCAGGTGTCGGAGCGTGCCCACGCATCGTCGAGCTCCAAGCGGACCTGCGCAGCCTCGGCCGTCCGTCCTTGCATGTCCAGGGCCTGAGCCAGCCCAAACAAACAGGCTCCAACCGTTGGAGCTGCCCCCTTTGGATGGACAGGTAGGGTTTGGGGTTTTCACTCTTCTGAAGCGGGGAGGATTCCGCTCGATCTCGCTCGGATCCAAGCGACCAACGAACCTTGTCATGTCGGGTCGGAACACTGCTGGGTTCTTCAGTGTGGAGCGAGGTACGGGCAGGCCTGTTGGGTTGAGACGGGCTTTCCGTCTTCGAACTTTCTTCCTTCAAACACGTCCTTGAGGAGGTGAGGAGCGTCGAGCCTTCGGAAGCGCTTCTCCGCCACCAAGAGCAGCTTCCAGATCAGCGCCGTAGCGCTCTCGACCCGCTTGAATCGCTTCGCCGCCGTCGTCCTGAGCCGTAGCGCAGCGAACGGGCTCTCGCCCACGTTCGTCGTGCGCAGATGCTTCCAGTGGTCCTCGGGGAAGTCGTAGAACGCCACCATCCGCTCCCAGTCGTCCTCGAGTACATCCACCGCCTTCGGATACCACGGCCTGTAGCGCCTGGCGAACACTTCGCGGGCCTTCACAGCCTCGGACCGGCTCGGTGCGTAGACCACGGCCCTTGAGAAGATCCTTCGCCTCGCTCTGCTCCCGCTGCGGCAGCCGGTCCAGCACGTTCCTCATCTTGTGGTTCCAGCACCGTTGCTCGCCCGCCTCAGGCCATACCTGCCGTACTGCGCCCCAGATCGCCGCGTTACCGTCCGCCCTCAGAAGCCGGGGCGCCTCGATGCCGCGTGCCTTCAGATCCCGCAACACCTCGGACCAGGACTCGAGCGACTCTCGGTAGCCCGATCTCAGGGCCAACACCTCCTTCGTCCCGTCTCGCATCGCGCCCAGCACCACCCGGGCTCGCTGGTTTAAATCTCAGCGAAAAGGTACGTCGCCTCTCTTTTTACACACCCTTTGATCCTAGCTCTCCTGATTACGCCACTAGGTATATGTTCGATCCTACGTGAGCATCGAAAATGAGGAGGATGTGATGACCTCAGCCTCAACACGAGTCTCCCCACCCCCATGATCCCCTCCCTCACCTGGCTCGACTTCACCGCTGATGACCGCACCCGTATGCGGCGCGTCCTGGACCTCTTCACCGACCAAGGCACGGTCGATGAGCTCGGTCTCGGCACCCTTCGGGACGTAATCTCTGACGCCCTCTTCCCCGGCACCTCGTCGATCCATACCCGACTGCGCTATATGCTCTTCGTGCCTTGGATCTACCAGAAGCTCGAGCGCGACCGCGCCAAGGCCGCGGAGGTTCAAAACCGCGCGCGACGAGCCGAACTAGCTCTGATCGGTCCGCTCTCCAATGCCGAGGACAACGACGGGGTCATCGGTGCTCGCGCTCGCGGAACGCTCAGGATCCTGCCCAGCGCAGTCTATTGGGGCGCCATAGTCCGGTGGGGGCTCTTCGTTCCAGCCCAAAGCCAGAGTTGGTACCACACCCGTTTCGATGGCCTGGTCCGACGACGGACTGATCTTTCCCCGGCCGACGACCCTGGAGTGATCTGGACCAAGCAGCCAACCTGGCATCCACGGCTGCCAAGGGCGCCGCAGGACCTCGCCGAAGCGGCCTCCTTCGAGCTCTCGCGGGACGAAGCATCCTTCCTTCGCGATCAGATCACAGCCCGGTGCCCAGGCACCCTGTTAGCCTGGCTGGCCACCGAGGGGAAAGACTCTACCGGGCCGTTCTGGGACGAGCCGGTCGTCGAGAACGCACCGGCGTCGATCCGCACTACGGTTGAGCTCGCGCGACGCTTCTCGCTGCATCTGGAGGGGGCTCCGCTCGTATACAATCTGCTGCTCGCCGAGGAACGTCACGGCAGGCAAAAACAGGACACGGACGCACAGCGGATCGACTCCTACCACGGGATCCTCGCTGACTGGGCCGACGCCGAGGCCAAAGAGGATTCCTTCAACCCGACGGAGCTTTGGTCATTCGTGGCCAGGCAGGGAGGCCGCTTGATCGCTCCACAGCAACGCTTCGTCGAGGGCTGGAACCGACGCGTCACTAAGGTCGGAGCGGGTGCCATCGTGGATGACCAGCAAGTGCGCGACCTTGTGCGAGACAGAGAGATGGCTCTAAAGAGGGACCGCTCCCGATTCACCAACGAGAGCCGGTTGCTGGACTGGACCGGGCATTCTGGCGTCGGGAGGTTCGACTTCCGGTGGTTCCGGGTAAAGCAGCTCCTGACTGACCTGCACAACGGTCTGGAGGCCTGATGCTCGCTCCGGACGTGCGCGTCGTCGCCATGGACCTGCTACGCCCACCCCCCGGGTACCAGTTGGACCAGGCGATCCTCACGACGTACAGCCTCGACCTCGAGACCCTTCTCGCCTTGCCGCTCGCCGTCCTCGCCCACGCAGACCAGGGTGTCGACGCGCTGTTGGCCGATCCCCTGCTGCTAGTCGAGGGCCTCCGAGAGGCAGGGAGCCGGCTGCACGTGTTCGTCGACGAAGACGGCATGGCGGTACCTCGCGTACCTCGAGAGCTCTACGCACTGCTCGAACCATGCGTGCATCCAGTGGAAGCACCGAACGGTGGGGCTTTTCATCCGAAGGTCTGGATCGCTCGCTTCGTCGATGACCACCACGATGTCCTGCTTCGCGTGGCGATCCTGTCTCGCAACCTCACCTTCGACCGCTCCTGGGACATCGCGCTAGCCTCGGAGGCCGCGCCTGCGGCGAAGCGGAAGTCTCGACCTTCGCGCGATCTCGCGAACCTCGTGCGCGCGCTTCCGGATCTCGCAACCCTCGAGCTCCCGCGAAACGTTCGGGCGACACTGGAGGCCTTCGTCGGCGAGATTGGGCGGACACGTTTTCCGAGCTCTGAGGGCTTCTCGGATCCCATCGTATTCCACTCGCTGGGCCTGTCACCGTCTGGGAAGGCGTGGACTCCTCGGTCGGATGGGTCTCGGCTACTGGCGGTGGCTCCCTTCCTCAGTCGAACGCCCCTCGACCAGCTCAGTGCCGTCACCAGCGGAGAACGCACATTGGTGGCACGGCAGGACCAGCTCGACGAGCTCCCGGCCGACGCGCTCGAGCGCTGGAGCGAGGTATTGGTCCTCGCTGACGCCGCGATCGACGAAGAGGAAGACGAGGGATCGGCGAGGCCGTCGGGACTGCATGCCAAGCTCCTGGCCATCGAGCACGGCTGGGACGTCACTTGGTGGGTGGGGTCCGCGAACCTTTCTTACACGGCGTGGCACGGCGCGAACGTCGAGATGATGGCCGAGGTCACCGGACACAAGGGCAGGCAGAACGGTCAGTCTGGCGAAGGAATTAGCCGCTTCTTCGAGTCCGGCTTTCGCACCCTCTGCCAGCCCTACCGCCGCGCGGCGCCCACCGCCGAATCGGAGGCGGTGGTCGCGGCTCGAAAGGCGCTTCGCGCGGCGCGGGAGGAACTGCTCGACGCCGATCTGCGCGTCGTCTGCGTGCAGTCGGAAGATGGATGGTCGTGGGTCCTCCAGGGTGAGGTCCAACTCCCAGAAGGTGTTCACGCCGAGGTCTGGCCGGTGTCCGTCCCCGAGGCGAGTGCCCGCCCCCTCGAGCTACCCCTGACCTGGATCCTGCCCATCGCCCGGCTCACCGCCTTTGCGGCGTTTCGGCTACGTGTGCCCCGTAGCGGCGTCGATGCTGAGCAGCTCACCCGGAAGCTCCCCGTCGAGGGCATGCCGGAAGGACGGATCAATCATGTGCTTCGTGGATTGATCAGCAGTCCGGAGCGCCTGCTGCGCTTCCTGCGCGCACTCCTCGGGGGCCTGGAGGGCATAGTCGACTGGGGCGCGGGGGACGGTGAGGGTGCCGAGGGGCAGTGGGCTTCCGGCCTTGGCGGAGACACCCTGCTTGAGGACTTCGTCCGAGCTGCATCCCGGGATCCGAAGCGCCTCGAACCGATCCGGCGGATCCTGGATGACCTGTGCGCCACCGACGAAGGGCGCAACATCATTCCCGAGGGTTTGATGGATACCTGGAACGCCGTGGAAGAGGCCATGGCTCGGCCCGGCCCATGAAGCGGCCCGACGTCGATGCAGTTCTGGCTCCACTCAAAGGCTTTCAGCGGAGGACCGTGGATCACGGTTTTCACCATTTGTTCGAGGCGCCGGATGGCACCCATCGGTTCCTGGTCGCCGATGAGGTCGGCCTCGGAAAGACCCTGGTCGCTCGCGGGATCATTGCACGTACCATCAACCATCTTTGGGACTCGGTCGACCGGATCAACATCATCTATATCTGCAGTAATGCGAGCATCGCCCGACAGAATCTCCGGAAACTGAGAATCTCGGGCGCCGGCGACCGTTCCGTTGCGTTGGCCACCCGGTTGACGATGTTGGCGACCGAGCTCGCGGCCAAGCACGGTCAGGCTTCCATGGCCGACAGCAAGCTCAACTTCATCAGCTTCACGCCGCGAACCTCCTTCGACATGGGCAACTCCGCTGGCCAGTGGCCGGAGCGCGAAGTCCTTTTTCACATGGTCCAGCCACACATCGACCGTTGGACTCCCCTCGCCAACCTGCTGCAAGGCAACCTCGGGGACGCCGGCTGGTGGCGAGAACTGCTCAAGAAAAAGCGCATCCCCATCGAGGAGGGGATCCGGGACCGCTTCGACGCCTGGTTCTCGGCCGACACCGACTTGCAGAGTAACCTCCGCGAGGTGCTGGACATGTGGTTCCACCGTCACCGGGGGTCCTGGCCCAAGGATGCGAGGCGGCGGCGCAACGAGGTGATCGCGCAGCTCCGAAGCCTGCTCGCCAGCGTGTGCGTGGACGGCCTGAAGCCGAACCTGGTCATCCTGGACGAGTTCCAGCGTTTCAATGGGATGCTGGAGACACGTCCGGAAAAGCGCACCCCCGCGGCGGAGCTCGCACAGGCGCTGTTCAAAGCGGAAACACCAGAAGGAAACCCGGTTCGCACGCTCCTGTTGTCGGCAACTCCATACAAGCTTTACACCGCTGACGCGGAGATCGAGCACGAGGACCACTACGAGGACTTCCTCGCGACCACACGGTTCTTGATGGCCGGCGATGAGGCCCGCGTCGAGCATCTCGGTGATTATGTACTTCCTGCAGAATCAGCATAGCTATGCACTAGTCGCTCAACAATATACAGGCTCATATATAACCCGTGTCGGGCTGTATAATCATACGTTGGCCTCACCTACCGGGAGCTGGTGGCCTGAGCGCATCACTTTCTCAGCCTCATCCACACTCGCTTCCACCACGGATACCGGTTCCAGTAATACTGAATGCCGATGTCCCTAGCCTTCGCCTTCTGCTGCTCATACAGAGACGGTCTCAGTGGGACTTTCGCCAACTGCTCGTCTTTTTGGTGACGGCGTTGCTTGCGGTTCTGCACCACCACACATCCATACACGACCACGAAAGAGCCCAAGCTGATCCCGGCGTGTATGTACCATGGCCAGTCTAGCGAGCTCACGGCAGCCTCCACGGCCATACTGCCGAAGATGCTACCGGACGACGCGGCCACCATGGCCAACACCTGAACCGGAGAGGGCTTCCAAACCACCATCCCCCCACGCTAGCCACCGGTTCGCCCTGTGTCGAGGCAGGCAGTGGCCACGCATAAACTCTTACCGTAGGCGCATGGTATTGCACGCCAGGTTGGCATGAATATCTATGCGGATTGTGCGTCAAGTGCATAGTCACGAGCATCTCCAGCATGAGCTCATGGTCTTCGGCGGTGCGCTCAAGCGGGCGGCGGCGGGTGGCGCCGATGACGTCGCATGCGCGCGGAGCGAGATCGAGCTCATCCTGAGGGGCGTGATGGCACGCACAGAGCGGGTGTCTGCCAGCGAGACGCAGGATGCGATGGTCGATGAGCCGACGGTGGATGTCACCATTCTGCCGAGCGACGTGCGCCAGTATATGGCTGCGGACGCCTTGTTTCGCGAGGTGGGGGGCCGTGATCCAATGCAATTTTGGAAGTCCGCGCCCTATCTCGCGCACTTCATGCGCGGCTACCGTTTCGACCAGCGGCTCGAGGAGAGGCTCGAGACGTCACCAGATCGTGTTGCCGGCGTGCTTCAAAGGTATACCGACGCATTTCTCAACGCAGATACGATACAAAGCTTCGAAGGTATCGACCCCGCCCACGCAAAGTTGCGGGAGCTTCTCGAGGATGTACTGGACGGCGGCCTTTGGCGTCTGCTCTGGATGCCGCCCACCATCCCGTATTGGCCGTTGGAGGGCCCCTTTATGGGGCAGGAAGGGCGCACGAAGTCCCTTCTCTTCTCAGCATGGAACGTGGTACCCGATGTGGTAAGCGCGATCGTGAGCTACGAAGTGGAGCGGTGTATGGCTGGAGGCGGCATCGTCGAGTACGCCGATCCGGCGAGGCAGCAGCGGCGGCTGCTACGGTTGGCGCAGACCGCCGAAGGAAGGCGGTCCGGTCATCGGCTATTCCTCGTGCTCCTGCCATGCCTGACGCTTGCGGATCAGTGCCACCCCCTGGCCGCTCCCAAGGGCATGGATCCGAGATCCTGGGTACGCGAGCGCACGGACCAGTTGCTCTCCGAACTCCCGAATCCGACCGAAGGTGAGGTGGACAACCGCTGGGAGTGGGCCCTACCGCTGCTGCTGGATCCGGGCCTTCGGGACTTCCTGCGGCGCTGGCAGAGGGATGCGAGCTGGGTCCGTCCGAACCCCGAGTACTTCAACAGTTATGTGGACGACCTCCTTTCGATCAACCCTGCGGATCTCGGTGTTCGGCCCCCAGGGCTGAGCGAGTTGGCGACCGAACTTGCGCTCGGTGCTCCCGGCATCGTCGCGTCGCGGATGTTGGCGATGGCTGGCGTCGACGATGTAACACGCCGGCGGTTGAGTGTCGATGTGGCCATGGCCTTCTGGAGCCTGTTCAACGGGCCGACGGTTATCACCATGCTTCGGGAGCTCGAGGACGAGGACGTCCCCTATTGGCGAGCCGTCATCCGGTACTGCCGCGACGGAAACCTTCAAGCCGTCGTCGATGAGGCTTGGCACCTCACCTGGGAGCAACACAACTGGTCGAGCGAACTCTCACCCACCGAGCTCGCGGAGCAAAGCGCCAAGAAGCTGAGCGACGCCATTCAGCCCAAGATCTCGCGCGTCCATGCACGGTTCCTCAGGCCTCGCAAGGACGGCGGAATCGAGCGCGATGAGGTCCGCGTACGCACCTGCTTGGCCCTGCGTTTCGGCGACGTTCAGCACGACGACCAGCGGCAGATCAGCCAGGACGGTGTCCGTTCGGCGTTCAACTCCCCATTTCGTCCGTTCATCCTCACCAGCACGTCCGTGGGGCAAGAGGGCCTAGACTTCCATCCTTGGTGTCATCGCCTCGTGCACTGGAATCTCCCAGGCAACCCGGTGGACCTGGAGCAGCGGGAGGGACGAGTGCACCGGTACAAGGGCCACGCCGTTCGTCGAAACGTGGCGTGTGCTCACGCCCAGGACGCATTGGCCGCTTGGAGCCCAGGTCTCGACCTCTGGAAGCTCATCTTCGACGAAGCCGATTCGGCTGCCCGAGACCGTGGTGACAGCGACCTCGTGCCGTACTGGCTCGCGCCGGGATCGTGGAGAGTCCAGCGCCACGTTCCGCTCCTTCCGTGGACCCGTGAGGTCGAGGCGTTCGCCCGGCTCAAGAAGCAGCTAGCCGCGTACCGGGTGGTGTTCGGTCAGCCGCGACAGGAGGAACTGTTGAGCCTACTCGAGCGCGCGGAGATCGATGCCGACGTGCTGGGCGAGTGGGTGATTGATCTACGGCCCTGATCGAGCCTTCAGCTAGACGAGTGCTTCTCATGCGATAGCACTCGCTCCTCGAAGCCTTGGATTCCCCCGAAGCCTTGGATTCCCCCGTCTTGACCGACGGGGAACATCGAGCCGCTATCACCCCCCACCATTTCCCTCAACCGGCAAAACGCATTCGCCATCCGCATCTGCTTCGGTGACTTACACTCCGGTCCAAACAACGCCGCAGTCCCCACCACCACCACCAAGCACATCGCCCGCGACGTCGCCACATTGAGCCGGTTCGCGCTGTAGAGAAAGTCCATCCCGCGCGGCGCGTCCTCCGCACTGGAACTCGTCATCGAATAGATCACCACCGGCGCCTCCTGTCCCTGGAACTTGTCCACCGTGCCGACATGAGCGTTCTCCGGCAACGCCTCCGCCAGCGAGCTCACCTGCGCGTTGTATGGCGCCACCACGAGGATATCGCGCAGACCAAGTGTTTGCACCGTCCCGTCTCGATCGGTCCAGGTCGGTGCCACTCCGAGTAGATCCCCCACGAGGCTGGTGACCAGTGTCACCTCCTCAGCAGACTGGTTCTGGTTCCCCTCGTGCTCCGCAGGAATCCACCGCAGCCCCGCACCACTGACGGCTCCCCCCTCCCCCACCACCTGCTCGTCGAGGCCATCCCTGGAGCGGAGCCGGCCCCGATAGAACATCTCCGACGTAAAGTCCGTGATATCGGGGTGCAGCCGCCAGGTCTCAGGGAGGAACAACCCACGATCACCCGGGACCGTCGCCTCCCCTGCTAGCAAATGATCGAGGGCGGAAGCGTCCGCCCCGGGCGGGTGGACCCCACGCTGGGGCTGCTCCAGCTGCCTAGGGTCCCCCAGCAACACGAGACTCTCGGCCGCTGGGGAAACCGCGAGTGCGTTGGCGAGGGAAAACTGCCCCGCCTCGTCGACGAAGAGCACATCGACCGATCCCACCATGCCCTCCCGGCTCCAGAGCCAAGCCGTCCCCGCCGCGAGTTGTACCCCGCCGGCGTGAAGCGCCTCTAGAACCTGGGGGTTACCCCCGATCTCGATCTCCTGAGAGTCACATCGATCCTCTTCGTCCGCCTTCTGGATTCCCCGGATCGTGTAGCCCCCCTCGCGAGCCGCGTCACAAGTCGCGTTCAGCAGATTGCCGACCACCTTGTGGCTCGTCGCACAGATTCCGACTCGCTTGCCGGCCCGGACGAGATCGAGAATGATCCGGGCCCCCATGAAGGTCTTCCCCGCCCCGGGCGGTCCCTGGACGGGCAAAATGGAGTAATCTAGGGCACGCACGACGCGGATCGCGCCGTCGAGGGTGGGCTCATCCGGTGTCAGGAGCAGAGCACCGTCTTTCTGACCTGTCCGAGGTCGCTCGCGGAGGAGGAGCCCCACTGCCGCGCGATACGGATTGTCTGTGCCGAGACCGTGCGAAACCGTCGCGTCGCCGATGCGCAGCAGGCTCTCTCTGAGGCCTCCATCGGGCACATCGTCGAGCGGGAGCAACGCACTCGGATGTACGAGGTCGGCGCGCTTGCCGCGCTTCAGATCGACGGTGCGTCCGATCTCGTCGATCGCCCACACCTCCCCGCATGTTTTCCCCGTAGCTGGATCTCTGGGCTTCTTGCCAAGGCGAATCGAATGCTCCTGCCGCGGGAACCGGAATCGATGGATCTCGGAGCGGGCCACGGTATCGACGACTCCCTCGTATTCCAGCCCACCCATCGTCGAGCGGTCCTCGATGAGCTCCTCATCCGTGAGTTCGAGCCAACTGAAATACTGCCACCAGGTCGACTTCTTCTCTCGGCGATGCCAGTTGAGGAGCTGTGCCAAGAGCCAGCGGCCCTGTTCTTCCGGCGACCGTTCACCTTTCTCAGCAGGGACGTCACTAGTCAGAGCAGTGACGAGTGCTTCCACCCGCTGCAAGTGCTCTGGCGTTTCTTCTGGCTCATCCGGGTCGGGCGGTTCGGGCCGAGGAACCCCCTCGCCGGTCTCAGCTTCGAGTTCGCCGCGTAGCCCCTCCAGCCAGTCCCGGAGCCGCAGAGTCGAGACGCAATCATCACGGTTATAGCCTTCGACCTCCTCGAGAAGCGCCGGGCCCTCGTCGCCCTCCCCTCCCACAGCCAGCCACACGGCGAAGTCCGCGAGTGCGCGGGAGGCCTTCCGCAGGTCCACGTCCCGCCCGAACCCGTAGAACGGCTCCATTTTCTTGATCGAATAGCTCTCGACCGAGGCCCGCAGTCCCTGTCGAACGACCCGATACAGATCCACGAAGACGCCCCTCCTGAGAAGGTTGTCCACCTGTCCTTCGCGAACGCCGTGCCGACCCATCAGTCGTTTCAGGGCGGTTGGCTCGTACGGAGCGTAGTGATAGATGTGAAAGTCGGGATATTCCGCGAGGCGTGACGTGACGAAGTCCATGAAGGCCTCGAATTGTGCCTTCTCCTCCTGTCTGGAGAGAGCCCAGAGCCCCGTATACGTGGCCGCCATGTCGACCCACCCGAAGAGATACTCGAGCCCTTCGTCCTCGTAGTGGGGATCGCCCTCGAAGTCGAAGAAGATGTCCCCTTCGGATGGAGTTGGAAGCGCGGCGAGCCCCTGGCCCTCGACAACGGGCGTGAGCAGCTCGTGGCGCGGCTCTTCGGCTTTCCGCCCTTCCAACTGGATCCGGGCCTGTTCACGAATTCTCTCGGCCGCGACCGTGCTGACGCCGTCGAGCCCGGGTGTGATCGGCAGTGGCAAACTCGCGAGGTCCGCCAGGGTCTCAACAGAACGCTCTATCAGTAGCGCTCGCTGCTTGCGGGTAATTCCGGCCACCAGGGAGAGGTGGTCAACATCGTGGCGCTCCCGATCACAGCGGCCCTTCCACGCGCAGATGGTGCAGTACTCGCAGGGGTCGGGAGCGACGGGAGCCTCGTCGTCCGCCGTGTCGATCATCTCGCCGTACCGAGCACGGACCCATCGGTAGTACGCGGCGAAATCCGTGTAGCGAAAGCGCTCGGGGTGCGCGTCCGGCCCACCGAGCACCAGGACCATGTCCTCCGGCTCCACGCCCTGGACGCGGGCCAGGAGATCGGAGTAGAAGGTGATCTGTAGGACGGCGCCGGCCTTCGCTTCCCGCGCCAGTTTGGTGTCGACGACCTCGTAGGACCAGTCGCCTAGGTCACTCGGCTTTTTGACGCGGCGCAAGAAGTCCGGCTTTCCGAGCCAGGGCTCGTCGAAGAGCAGGCCCTGGTAGATCACGTCGGGGCCGGATCGCATGGCGACGATGGTCTCGGATGCGAGTTGGCGCCAGTCGTCGAGTGTTTTTCGACCGGGAACGTCTTCGAACTCGACGACGCTGAGGCCCTCGGCCTTCAGAGCCTCGAGGTAGGCTTGCTCGTGCTCAAGGCCGCGCGCGAAGAGCACCTCGAGGGCGGGGTCGTCGTATTTGGGTGCCTTGGGCTGGAGGCCCAGAGCGGTGAGGCGGTCGAGTAGGGTGAGATGGCCGCACGACAGGAACTTGCTCAGGTCTGTGGCGGAGAGGATGAGGGTGTTTTCGGAGAGGTGCATTTGGTGGTGCCGTCCTGTTAGTTAGGAATACTCTGAATAAGTCGGTCCCCGGGACATTAGATTTACGGGGCGGGAGTTCAAGGGCTGAGCGGGACGATCGGGGAGGCGGACGATGGAGCAGGTGACGTTCGCGGATGTGGAGTACGAGGGGAAGAAGCGGCGAACGCGGCGGGAGCTGTTTCTGGAGCGGATGGAGGCGCTGATTCCGTGGGAGCGTCTGGAGGCGCGGATTCGGCCGTTGTATCCGAAGGCGGGCCGGGGGCGGCAGCCGTACCCGTTGGCGGCGATGCTGAGGATTCACTGCGTGCAGCTGTTCTACAACCTGAGCGACCCGGGGATGGAGGACATGCTGTACGAGATCGAGTCGGTGCGGCGGTTCGCGAGGCTGCGTTTGACGGGTCCGCTGCCGGACGAGACGACGATTCTGAACTTTCGGCACCTGCTGGAGCGGCACGGGCTGGGGCGTGGTTTGTTCGAGGAGATCAACGCGCACCTGGCGGAGCGGGGCTACCGGGTGCGGGCGGGGACGATCGTGGACGCGAGCATCATCGCGGCGCCGTCATCGACGAAGAACCGGGAGGGGGCGCGGGATCCGGAGATGCATCAGACGAGGAAGGGCAACGAGTGGCACTTCGGGATGAAGGCGCACATCGGGGTGGACGCGGAGACGGGACTGGTGCATGGCGTGCGGGCGACGCCGGCGAACACGCACGATCTTCGGGAGACGGGGGCGTTGCTTCACGGCGGCGAGGAGGAGGTGTGGGCGGACGCGGGCTACCGGGGGATCGAGAAGTGGGTGGACACGGGAGGCCGTCCGGTGCAGTGGCATGTGGCGATGAGACCGGGGCGGCGGCGGCTCCTGGAGCAGGGCGGGGCGCGGTGGCTGCGCGAGCGGGACAAGGCCTCGGTGCGGGCAAAGGTGGAGCACCCGTTCCTGTATGTGAAGCGGCGCTTCGGTTACCGGAAGGTTCGCTACCGCGGGCTGGCCAAGAACATGGAACGGATCGCGCTGCTCCTGGGCTTCGCGAACCTGCTTGTGGCGGGCCGCTATTCGACGGCGTGAGCGGCCGGCGCGGGAAACATCCGCCCACGCGGGGCGCAACGAGGGGATCATCGGCCAGAACATGCCGGTTTGGCGCGTTTTCAGCCCGTCATCGCCCCCAAGACCGCTGAAACCGGCTCCCTCCGTCCCGCACCGCCCCCAGAAGGGCCTTGCTCAGAGCTTCCCTAGCCCGAGGCACCGGAGAGGGGAGTCTTGACGAAGACTGAGTGGAGGCTGAGGTCGGCCCCCACTACATGTTCCAGTACATGTTCGTATGCGTTAATCCGGTGAAAACCGGGTTTGACCTTCACCATGTCAGCGAAGAATGCTCCGGGACTTCGCTGCTTCTGCGGAAAGCGGGGCTACAGACGTATAGTTTGCAACCAGGAGGTCAGCGGTTCGATCCCGCTTGGCTCCACTGATGTAAGCGCTTGATAGACAATAGGTTACAGGAGACCCCTCGCCCTAGGCTGGGTGGGGGGTCTACATGTTGGACTACATGTTGAGATCAAGATCCCAACGGGTGTAGGAGTCCAGACCGCACTCAGATGGTGGGGGCCCGATGGATGACGTGGCGCACTGGCATCCTCCTTCGTTGGGCGGCGTGGTGACCGTCCTCCGACTCGCTCACCGCTTTGCTCCGCGACGCCGACAAGCGACTGCCGGCACTCTCGCGATGACCAGCACCTGCAGAGGGCCTGGAAACCGGTATAGGTAAGCAGGGTTCACGCCGACCGAGATGGTGGTGGTAGCGGCCGTGATGAGCATCCTCGTGCGGATCGTGCTCCCCAACTTTCAGGAGGCCGTGATCCAGGCACGCCTCCACAGGCCTTGAATAGCGCTGCATAAGCGGGCACATAGACTCCTGACGCTAGGTCCTGCGTCCCTCGGAAGGCTGCTATCTACGCCTCCGACTCCAGCCTGCTTTAGAGGATTTACTCGCGCTTCGCTGCCCTGAGCGCATCTTGAGCGCGTGGGGCTGGTCGGAGATTCAGAGAGGAGGTCAATAATTGGCACAGAAATGATCTTTGGCACGCACGACGATAAAACGCTGGCGCAACTCGCTGACGTGGCGTCCAGGGCCGAGCGGACCGCTCTAATGGCTGACGGCCATCTCGGCTACGTCATGCCCATTGGTGGGGTCGCGGCTTACCGGAACAAGGCATCCGTTGTGGGCGTCGGCTTCGATATCGCGTGCGGTAACGCAGCAATCCGCACCGACCTCATGGCCGAGAGAGTCATGCCCTACCGCGAAGAGCTAGCGAACGATATCGCGGCGACGATCAGTTTCGGGGTGGGTCGGTCAAACGCGGCTGACGACGCACCCGTGGGTGATCCTCTGTTTGCTGACCCGGCGTGGGAGGCGGTGCCAGCGAGCGAGCGACGTGCGCTACACGGAAAGGCAAAGGCCCAGCTTGGCACGGTGGGCTCCGGCAACCACTACGTGGACGTGTTCGAGGACGAGGAGGGACGGGTGTGGGTCGGTGTCCATTTTGGCTCGCGTGGCCTCGGGCACACCATTGCATCCGGGTTCCTGGCCTTGTCGCTCGGCCAGCCTTGGGGGAAACGGATTAAGGAAGCGGAAGCCTTGCTCGACCTTGGAACCCCGCTCGGTGACGCCTACTGGTCGCTTATGAACCTTGCTGGGCGATATGCCTACGCGGGCCGGGAGTGGGTGGCCCGGAAGGTCGTGAGCATCCTCGGCGGGAGCGAGCAGGAGCTAGTCCACAACCACCACAATTTCGCGTGGAGGGAGACACACGACGGCGAGGAGTACGTGGTGGTGCGGAAGGGTGCAACACCAGCCTTTCCCGGCCAACTCGGGTTCGTGGGTGGCTCGATGGGTGACGACTCGGTAATTCTGCGCGGTCGTGACGGAACCGACTCACGCGACGCCCTCTACTCAACGGTGCACGGTGCTGGCCGAGTGATGAGCAGGACGGAGGCGGGTGGGAAATACAAAGGATGGGGCGCGAAAAGGAAGATGGTGCGGCCCGGAAAGGTCTCGCCCGAGATGATGCGGGCGTGGGTGGTCGAGGAGAAAGGTGTAATCCTGCGCGGTGGCGGGCTGGACGAGAGCCCACACGCTTACCGGCGACTTCCTGACGTGCTAGCGGCACAGGGCGACACTGTGGAGGTGCTGCATACCCTCCGGCCGCTGATTGTTTGCATGGCAGGCGCGAACGAGTTCGACCCGTACAGGGACTGAATGCCCATTCACCTTATGCATAGTCCAGATGTTCGTCCTCCCGGTCTTATCGCCTACTCCTCGAGCCTAGCCGATCCGGTCCAGCGTCGCGCGGAACGTCTGCACGGTCCGGTCCACGTTCACGAGCTTGTCCAAGCCGAAGAGCCCGACGCGGAACGTCTTGAAGTCCGCTGGCTCGTCGCACTGCAACGGCACGCCACCCGCGATCTGGACTCCGACGTCGGCGAACTTCCTTCCGCTCTTGATGTCGTCGTCGTCCGTGTAGCTGACCACGACCCCGGGCGCGTGGAAGCCCTCGGCGGCCACGCTCGGAAAGCCGTGCCCCACTAGGAGCTCGCGAATCCGGCTGCCCAGCTCGTGCTGACGCGTGCACGCCTCCGCGAGCCCGAAGCGCTCCGTCTCGGACATGACAGTGGCCAAGGCGCGCAGCCCGTCGGTCGGCATGGTCGCGTGGTACGCGTGACCCCCGTTCTCGTACGCCCGCATGATCTCGCGCCACTTCTTCAGATCACAGGTGAAGCTCGTGCTGGCGGTGGCGTCGAGACGCTCGAGGGCGCGTTCGGCGAGCATGACGAGCCCGCAGCAAGGCGAACCGGTCCAGCCCTTCTGCGGCGCGCTGATCAGCACGTCCACGCCGCAGGCCTCCATGTCCACCCAGACGGCGCCCGACGCGATGCAGTCGAGCACAATCATCCCTCCCACTGTGTGCACGGCGTCGGCGACCGATCGGATGTACCCGTCGGGCAGGATCATCCCCGAGGCGGTCTCGACGTGAGGGGCGAAGACGAGCGCGGGGCGTTCGGCCGCGATCGTGCTCACCACCTCGTCGACCGGTGCCGGCGCGAACGGCTCCTTGCTGCCCTCGGCGACCCGGCGCGCCTTGAGGACGATCTCGCTGGACGGGATGCCTCCGACGTCGAAGATCTGTGTCCATCGGTAACTGAACCATCCGTTGCGGATGACGAGGCACTTCTGTCCCGTGGCGAACTGGCGAGCCACCGCCTCCATGCCGTAGGTGCCGCTGCCGGGGACGACGACAACGGCCCGCGCATGGTAGACCCGCTTGAGCGTCGCCGAGATGTCGTTCATAACCGACCGAAACAACGGTGACATGTGGTTGAGGGCGCGGTCGGTGTAGACGACAGAGTACTCGAGCAGTCCTTTGGGATCGACGTTGGGAACGAGTCCTGGCACCGGTCCGGCCTCCGCTTCGTTCACGTGCGGGCCCGCGACCGCTCAGTCGCGAGAGCGTTCAGCATGGCAGCGACGTCGGGGATTCGCAAACGGCGGTCGCGGCCTTCGTCGAACGCGCGCTCGGGGCCGAGCGCGAGCAGGTCGTGGTCGCGCCCCCAGCGCACGCGGTTTTGCAGGGGGTGGGGTTGGCGCAAGGCGTGTCGGCTTCGGTCGCGGGCCAACTCTAGATGGTGCCTACACTACGCCAGTAGTCACTCGTGCGGAGATCCGCGCGGACATATGGAGATATGATGCATCGCTACGGCGACTGGAACAGTACCGATCCCTACGGGGGGCTTCGGGGCCACGCAATGTTCAGATCCGCCACTATCCCGAGTGCGACCCCGAGATCGAGCATCGTCCCTTCGAGGGGTGCTTCCCTTGCCCCAACTGCCGATCACAAAGTTGATCGTGGAGGCAAGCCAGTGAATTTGGCGTGTGAACGCGCAGCTGTCAGCGCGTGAGGCTCGCTCGCCCCGAATCGATCGGGCTCGCTCATCGGTCCGCTTCCGAGGGTACGAAGGCCACGATCCGCAGCGGACCGCCGCTTCCACCCTCGATCTTCATCGGCAGGGCAACGACGTAGCTGCCGATCTCCGGGAGCAGGTCGAGGTTGGCCACGTTCTCGAAGTCGGAGATGTTCTCCGCGAAGAGAATAACGTGGGTCCGCAAATCCTCCGATTGACCGTAGTCGATGCTCGGCGTGTCGATCCCCAGCGCCACGATCCATCGGTTCGCCACGAGCCACTCTGCCGCCTCGGGTCCCACGCCCGGGAAGTGCAGCTCCGCCACTGCTTCCAGGCCGGTGAGATCCGTGCCGAGGTACGCGGTGCGGTCGTTCCAGCGTGAGCCCCAGCCCGTGCGAATGAGTAGGATAGCTCCGGTGGGAATCTCACCGTGCTCAGCTTCCCAGGCCGTGAGGTCTTCGACGCCCACCAGGTAGTCTGCCGTCGCCACTTCCGAGACGTCGACGACGGCCGCCGGACCGATGAGGCCGGAGAGCGGGATCCCGTCGTTGGTGAGACCGCCCTCGGCGAAGTGAATGGGAGCGTCCAAGTGCGTGCCGCCGTGCTCGGCGGTAGTGAACTCGTAAGACGCGTAGAACCACCCCCCCGGTGTCGGCCCGTACGCGAGCTGCCTGAGTCGAAAACCGGCCGTGTCGGTCGGCCAGTAGATCGTCGACTCGTCGAAGGCATGCGTCAGATCGACCCAGCGACCGGCCGTACCGGCGAACACGGTGCCGTAGTCGACTGGAGCGGGAGCGCAGACGGCGAGCCAGCAGCCGAGCCCCAAGACAAGGAAGCGCCTCATTGGCACTTACTGTTCTGAGCCATGTTCGATTTCCCTAGAACGTTCGAGCTTCTCGATGAGCCGTCCCCAGCACCCGTGTCACCAGGTGCGCCTGCCCCCGTCCGGGTCGTGGATGTTGCCAGTGTAGGCGCAGCGCACGCCATTGGCTATCGTGATCCTTCGCGCCCGGAAGAGCCTATCATCTCATGTCCATCACCTACGCCTAGGATCTCCATGACCCCGTTGGGGCGCTTCGGGCTGGGGGCAGCTAGGATCGGTGAACGAGGTTCAGACGGGCGCCCGCCGTCGCGCATCCGGCACGCGCTCCGCCAGTCCTTCGAGGATCGTATCCGGTTGCTCGAAGAGATCGCGGACGGGGCGGGAGGCAAGACCACTGTCGGCGATCGCCTGAGAGCGCTCGATATCCTCGCCAAGTACGGGCTTGGAGCCGATAGAAGCCGCCACGACGAGGAGCTGGTCAGGTTGCTGGCCCAGGTGACCGCAAAGGTCCTCGCTGGTGACGTACGGCTGGAGGAGCTGCACGATGCCTGGGTCAGGGTGATCGGCGCTCATGTGCGGGGCGGGGGATGATGCGGCGGATGGGCGTGGTGACCGGAGTCCGGGTCCATCCCTAGAAGGGTTTCCTCGCGAAATGCGGGGCCACAGCGCATGTTAGGTGATCGATGGGCTCGAACACCCAATCGTTCCCGGCAATCGGAGGTGTCATCCATGACCAGCCGGGCCACGGCGCTTGCGTTCATTCTCGCGTTGGCGGTCGCACCGCTCCCGGCGCAGGAGCCTCCGACCGGGGATCGAGCGGTTTACCGCGTGCCGGTGACCGGCGTGATCGAGTTGGGGCTCGCTCCATTCATCGAGCGGAGCCTACGCGAGGCGGAGGGCGCGGTCGCGGTGATCCTCGACATCGACACCCCGGGCGGACGGGTAGACGCGGCTGAGCGGATCGTGGACGCGGTGAGCGACGCGACCGTGCCGGTCTACGCCTACGTGAACCGTCGGGCCTTCTCCGCCGGAGCCATGATTGCGCTCTCCTCCCGGGAGATCCACATGCGGCCCGGGGCTGTACTCGGGGCAGCCACGCCCGTAGGGGGGACCGGCGAGAAGGCGCCCGAGAAAATCGTGTCCGCCATGCGAAGTACGATGCGCGCGCTAGCGGAGGCGCGTGGCCTCGATCCCCGGGTGGCGGAGGCCATGGTGGACGAGGACATCGCGATCCCGGACGTGACCGAGGCGGGCAAGCTGCTCACCCTGACCACCGCCGAAGCGGTGCAGCTGGGCTACGCCCGTGCGGTCGACGACTGGGACACGCTGATGCTGTCGATCGGCGCGACCGGAGCCCCGGTCCACGAGACGGAGGTGAACTGGGCCGAGCGGCTAGTGCGCTTCCTGACCCACCCCGTCGTGGCACCCCTCCTGCTATCCCTCGGCTTCTTCGGGGTGATCATCGAGCTCAGGGCGCCGGGGCTCGGGCTCCCCGGCGCCGTGGGCGTGCTCGCTCTCGCCCTCTTCTTCGGCTCCCACCTGCTGATCGGGCTGGCTGGGCTCGAGGCGGTCCTCCTTTTCGCCGCCGGTGTCGTTCTCATCGGGATCGAGGTCTTCGTGATTCCTGGCAGGGAGGGGATCGCTGTCACCGACCTGCGGCCCTCCGGAACGGGCCTTTTCGGCGAGGAGCGGATCGACGTGGTCTCGGAGTCGCAGTGGGTCGAGCGCGGGAGCCCGATCCGAATAATAGCCTCGGAGGGTTACCGCCAGGTCGTTCGCCTGGTGGGCGCGGCGGAGGGCTCGTGAGCCGCACGAGCTACATCACCCGCATCCCTCTCATCCATCCATGATTCAGACGGGGGCCGACCATGACTGACGATCTCTTCCTTTCCACCACCGTGATCGTGCTGGTCGGCGTCATCATCCTCCTGAGCGCGATCCTGTGGGCCATTCCGCTGCGCCTGTGGGTCGAGGCGATCTCCGCCGGTGCCAAGGTCGGCATCGGATATTTGGTGGGGATGCGGCTCCGGAAAGTGGCCCCACCGGCCGTTGTGCGTCCCCTTATCTGGGCCACCAAGGCCGGGATCGTCCTGAACGTGGGGGACCTGGAGGCGCACTACCTCGCCGGCGGAGCGGTCGACCGCGTGGTGCGCGCGCTGATCAGCGCGGACAAGGCCAACATCGACCTTTCGTTCCAGCAGGCGGCCGCGATCGATCTGGCCGGGCGCGACGTGTTCGAGGCCGTCGAGGTGTCGGTTAACCCGAAGGTCATCACCACGCCGCGGGTGGCCGCGATGGCCCGCGACGGCATCCAGCTGATCGCGGTCGCGCGCGTGACCGTGCGCGTGAACATCAACCAGCTGGTCGGGGGCGCCGGGGAGGAGACGATCCTGGCGCGGGTCGGCGAGGGGATCGTGTCCAACATCGGCTCGGCCAACTCCCACAAGGCCGTTCTCGAGAACCCGGACAACATCTCGCAGACCGTACTCGCCCGTGGTCTCGATTCAGGAACCGCGTTCGAGATCCTCTCCATCGACATCGCCGACATCGACGTGGGCAAGAACATCGGCGCCGAGCTCCAGACCGACCAGGCTGAAGCGGACAAGCGCGTCGCTCAGGCACGGGCCGAGGAACGGCGGGCGATGGCGGTCGCGCTGGAGCAGGAGAACAGTGCGAAAGTGCAGGAGAAGCGGGCGGACCTGGTGGAGGCGGAGGCCAAGGTGCCGCTCGCGATCGCGGAGGCCTTCCGGTCCGGGAACCTCGGGGTGATGGACTACATGCGCTACCGCAACATCCAGTCCGATACCGCCATGCGGGAGGCGATTGCGGGGGACGAGGAGGAAACGTCGGAGCCGCTGGGATGACCCGGGCAGGGGAGCCTTGGCGCGGGGTCGCGAGCGCCCCCCGGGAGGAGCGCGCTCATGCAGGATAACCTGGGCCTGCTGTTCACGGTGGGCGTGATGGCCCTGCTCTTTCTAATGGACGTCCTCGCCCGCCGGAAACACCAGGGCCGGCGCGACGAGGTCGAAGAGCCGGAGAGTCGGCGGGTGCGAGAACCCGCCGCGGGTGGTGCGGGGCCGTCCGAGCCGGTGGCGTGGGAGGCAAAGTCGGACTGGGCTTACCTACGGCGCGTCCCGGAACCGTCCGAGTCGGCGGGAGCGGAGGAGGACGCGCCGGAGCCGGACGTCGCGGAAGGTGCGCGCGCGCGCGGGCTTCCGCAGCCCGACGATTCTGTCGTGGTCGCTCCCCCCGCCCCCGGGGACGAGTCGGCCGCGCTGCCCGTGCATGCGGAGGAGGAGATCCGCGAACGAGGTCGCCGCGACCTCTTTGCCGTTCCCGCAACCGCCCCACGCTCGGTGGATGCGCCGCTGGCCGCTGCGGCCCCGCGTGGCGAACGCTCAAGGCCGAAGCGAACGCGCCGGGTCGTCCGGCTGCGGGCGATCCTCCGCGCCGACTCCGAGACCCTCCGTGACGCGGTACTCTTCAGGGAGATTCTGGGACGGCCGCTGGGATCTCGGCCAGGGCCCGGCGGGTGGCAAGAGCCCGGGTAGGCGGCGGCCAACAGACCCGGATTGGGATCAAAGCTGCATCGATTAAGAGCAGTCTGCTGCAGATGCCCATTGAAAGGGACCGTCTCAGCGTACCAGCAGGGGCCGTTAACGGCCTTGCTCGTTTGAGCCGGAGCCGATCGCAGGTGATCAGTGAGGGTCCGTCCTTTGTCGTGCACTAAAACTGACCCCGAGGGTTGATCCTCCCCGGTGGTCCGGGGTAGCCCTTGTACGTGAAGGCCAACACAGAGCCAGGAGGTCCTATGGCACCCGAGCAGGCCTGCCCCAACTGCGACTGTGAGTGCTGCGTGAACGGATCGTGTTGCGGCGGTAGCTGATGACCGGCCGAGAGGCCAGGGGCAAGAGAGGGGGTCCTTAACCGGACCCCCTCTTCTCATTCTGGCCCGTGTAATGGAGTGAACCCCTGAGGGTGGACAACGAGAGTTGGTCGGATTGACCAGTCAGTGGCTTCAAGCTGCATGAATGCCCTCGAATTCCTCAGGCGGCATGTAGCCGAGCGAGGAGTGCAAGCGTCTTCGATTGTACACCTCCTCAAGGAAGTGGGGGAGTCGGTTGGCTACGTCATCAATCGTGCTGTAGTTGTTTGCCAAGATCTCCTCGTGCTTCAGGGTTTTGAAGAAGCTCTCAACATGGGCGTTGTCGTACGGATTACCCCGCCGGGACATCGATCCTCGGACACCGTGCTTGGCGAGACGTGAACGGTACGCTTGGGATGCGTACTGCCCAGGTTCAAGGGGTCGTCGCAACAGTACCGTGTTTGAAGGGGTCTTTGCCCCCCCGATTCCACTGGAAAAAAGATTAGCGAGGGCGACGGGATCCAGACAGAGGGTGTTCTTGATCTCTCCCAACCCCGAGGGAGTCAGGAGCGACCGAAGGTCGTAGAACCGGAGCGGTGGACCGCTTCGATGGAGCTCCGGTTCTACCGTTGTAAGAGATCTTCCAGGGTCTCCGCCGGGGTTCGCCAACCGAGGGTCTTGCGGGGACGGCCGTTGAGAGCGGCCGCGACGGAGGTCAGGTCGTCAGCGGTATGTTTGCTGAGGTCCGTGCCTTTGGGGAAGTACTGTCTCAGCAAGCCGTTGGTGTTTTCGTTGGTGCCGCGCTGCCACGGGCTCTGTGGGTCGCAGAAATAGATGGCCAGGCCAGTGTCGATGCGAAGCTGTGCGTGTTGAGCCATCTCTGCTCCCTGGTCCCATGTCAGAGACCGGCGGAGCTGCTCGGGCAGGGTCGTGATCGACGCAGCGATCGCGTCCCGGACGGCTTCGGCGCCGTGGCCAGCCAACGGTGGACCGTTCTTCGCCCTGGGCTCGCCGTATCTCTTGAGGCGGGGGAGGTGGAGCAGCATGGTGAACCGGGAAGTTCTCTCCACGAGGGTTCCGATCGCTGAACTGCCCAGCCCCAGGATTAGGTCGCCTTCCCAGTGCCCGGGAACGGCGCGGTCGTCCGCCTCGGCCGGTCGCTCGCTGATCATGATCTCAGGGCGAACGAACGTTTTGCCCCGTCCGTGGGTGCGAGCTCGTGGCACCCGTAGCGCCCGTCCCGTCCGAAGGCACGCCGTCAGCTCCCGACGTAGAGCACCGCGTCCCTGAACGTAGAGCGCCTGGTAAATGGCTTCGTGCGATATCCGCATGGACTCATCATCGGGAAAGTCGACCCGTAGCCTGTTGGCGATCTGCTCTGGACTCCACGAGGCCGCCCACCGCCGGTCTTGTCGGCGACCATGGCGACGCCCGACCCAGCGTAAATTGGGGCCCGGCACGGCCGCCCCGTCTGGAGCCGCGATCAGGCCTCCAAGGCGATCCTGCACATACTGCCTCAGTTCGCTGTTTGCAGCGAATTTGGCAACTTTCGGACGTCTCGCTCGTCGATCGGCATGCCATTGGGCGGCTGTGGCTCGATACTCGAGGTTTCCACTTCGTGTTGCTGCGTTCCGCCGCAGTTCTCGCGAGATCGTCGACGGTGAGCGGCCCAACTGCCGGGCGATCTCGCGCACGCCGCAACCGCCAGCATGAAGAACCGCAATCTCTTCTCGCTCGACGAACGATAGGTAGCGCCCCGACAAAGGACGAAGACTGAAAGGTGGCATGCCACCACATTGGCGAAACCAGCGCGCGCCAACAGCGGGAGACACGCCGGCTGCCACCGCCGACTTCTCGCTCGACAGCCCTCGAGCGACTTCCTCCCAGAACCTCTGCCGATGCTCCCGGCGTCCCACCGTGGGACGACCGGGTGAACACATCGGCGGACGTAAAGCTCGATCCGACCGTCGGCGCTTGCTTGCCGCCATCGCAACTCCTCCTCTTTCTTGAGGTGTTGCGACGACCTCTTGAATCCACCCTGGACGCCGCGATCGGAGTGGTGGACGAGGCCAGACCGCGGCTGCCGAAGTTCGAGTGCGGCATCGAGTGCGGCCAGGCAAAGACGCGCGTCCAGGAGATGGCTGATGGCGTAGCCAATGACACGCCGCGACCACACGTCGAGCACGACAGCTAGGAAAACAAAGCCGGTCGTGAGCCGGATGTACGTCAGATCGGCCACCCAGAGCTCGTCAGGCCCCTCGGGCGTAATCGAGGGCCTCAGGTTCGGGTAGACGCGCTGCTTGTGATTGCTGTTCGTCGTAGCAAGCCATGCGCGCACGCGGCGGGGCGTAAGCGCGTGTTCACGCATGACCCGAGCGACTCGCTTGTGATTGACTACCAGGCCGCGTCTCCGGAGCTCGTGCGTAACCCGTCGATATCCGTAGGCGGGGAACTCGGCGAGGATGTCTTCGATCCGCACGCGCAGGTCTGCGTCCGTTCTCTCCCGAGCGGTCTCGCAGGCCGCATCCGGTCGCTTGTAGAAGGTACTCCTCGGGATGTTCATGAGGCTGCATCCTCGTCGGACAGGGACACCCCTGGTCCGGAGATGATCGACGACCGCGCGCTTTTCTGTGACGGCTGTATCAGAGCCCTTTTTTTCATGGCGTCGAGTTCCATCGTCGACCAATCTTGCGCTCGAGTGCCGCGATCTTGGCCTGGTCCTCGACAACTTGCTCCTGCAGGTGGATCTCCTCCGTAAGTTCGCCTTCCCCGTATTTCTTGACCCAGATCATGAGCAGGGAGTGAGGCACACCGTGTCGAGTAGCGATCGCCCTGGCACTGCCTTCTCCATCCAAGTACGCCTGGACCAGCTGGATCTTGAACTCCGTGCTGTACCTCGTGTGTCGTCGAACCGTCATCGAACCTCCCGAGTGATTACGGAAGGTCAATCCATCGCCCCCTCTGTGTCCACTTCGTGGGGTTCACTCCAGTAACGATTCAAAAATGACCCACTACCTTGGACCGCGGTGAATACGAGCCGGTGGGGTCCTAGCGGGCCACCATGCCCTAGAGGGCTAGATCTTGCGGCTGTCGGCACTCGGATCCCCGGCTCGGGTACCGGGACGCGAGCTCAGCATTCTACGGCATCGCGGCAGTGACCAACGACAAGGTCGTCGTGACCCCGCTCCAGACGCTCACCGTCGCCTACCTCATGCGCCAGTACTTCGCATCAGCGGGCTGGCCGCTCGCCGATCTCCGGCGGGTCACGAGGCACCGCCTGGAAGCCTGGAAGCGCGGCCGGAAATCCGACCCCGAAGTCCTCGGGAAGATCGAGCTATGACGCCGACCGACGGTTTTTCGGCGCAGATGAAACGCGAGTCCCAGGCCAGGGCCCGGTCCTGGATCAGCCCTGCCCTGAATGTGGCCGTGAAGTCTCAGATCGTGCGTCGTCAAGCCCCGGGTGCGGTAACCGGATGACGCCCCTCCCTCCGGACTCGCCCCCAGACCCGCCGACCGACGTTCAGACCATAGAGGCAACCGGAAAATACTGGAAGCTCGTCCAGGGGCTTGGCGTCTTAGTGATGGTCCTCGGGATGCTGACATGCGCAGGACCCGCAAACGGCGGTGACGGTTCGCTGATGGTCGCGGGCGGATGGCTTACGTTCGTAGGCTTCGTGCTGTTCGTCGTTGGCCGCGTCGGCGCCTGGTGGCACCATGGATCGAAGAGGGGTCTTGCTCCGGGGAGGCACCTGATGGAACGGACTTGGACCGATCCACGCGACGGAAAGGAATGGCGCGTGCGCTTCACTCGGACCGGGAACGGCTTCGGGTGGGAGCCACCCGACTACCACGGACCGAGTGGTCCATCAGGGTCGTCCGATCCGGTCGCCATTTTCTATCATCCCGCCGATCCAGATATGACATGGGAGATGCTGAGCGCCGATCGACGAGGTGACGAGCACCTGGACACCATGACCGACCAGGAACTGATGGATCTGCTCGACAAGGCATCCTGATCGGGCTACCGCTGTAGCTGCCCTCTGAGCCCACCACCATTGGGGCGCGCATGTCTGAGGGTCGCCGCCGTGATCATCGCCCCCCTGCTGCTTCATGAGCCGTTGACAGGATGACCACACACCAGGAGGTCCGACTGGAGATCCGCACTAGATGTGATAGAATTCGAGCAAGGAAGTCGTCGCGTACTCCTGCCCGGGCCCTCGGGGGGGAAGGCACCCGCGTCCCAGCTGATGAAGAGAGGGTTTCGATGCCTACCTACGACTACGTTTGCAGCAAATGCGGGCATGACTTCCAGCGCGTCGAACGCATTTCCGAGCACATGAAGGCGCGTCCCCGCTGCCCGAAGTGTAAGAGCACCAAGGTGGAGCGCGTGTTCACCGCCGCGTTCGTGAAGACGGTGAAGAAGAGCTAGGACGCAGTCGGACTCAGTGGATTCCGCTGTGCCTCTTGGTCAACGTCTGATCGCCCGGGGCGGTCATTGCTCCTCCCTCGGTGGGAGGAGGTCGGCGATGCGGTCGGCGAGCGAGAGCAGCCGCTGCCATACCGAGTGCCCCCCGACGAGTCTGGTGGTTATGGGGGCCACCCTTCGGAGAGTGTCTACGTCCTCTTGGGTGAACCCGAAGGGTTGGTCGTGAAGCGCGAACGCTGCGAGGGCGTGACGACTCCAGTCCTCCCCCAGCCGTTGCTCTAGGTCGTCTCCGCGGTCGATGTGCTCGGCCCAGTTCTCGGCACTGATCGCAGGCTCGATTTTCTCGCTCATGGAGCTCCCCCCCCCCCCCCCCCCCCCCTGTCCGCGTCGGGTCGCTGTTCACCCCAATCACGCGTTCGCTCGTGTTGTGGGACCGTGGCCCAATAGCTCTTCTCGCTCACGCCGTCTCCCTCGGCGGGAGGAAGGAGGCGATGCGGTCGGCGTGCGCCAGGAGCGAGACGACAAGGTCCTCTCCGTCCACGTCCTCTGCGTAGTGGGCGCCCGCTACGAACTCCACACGCCCGATGTAGGCGGCCGACTCGCGCAGTTGGTCCACGACCTCCCAGGTGAAGCCGAAGGGTTGGCCGTGGAGCATGAGCGCCGCCAACGCATGGGGGCCGTCCTCGTACAGGATCAGGTCAGCGTCAAGTACAGCTGGTTCCGGGAGGTGGCGCGTGTATGGCTCCCACTCCTCCGGTGTCAACGCGGGCTCGATTTTCTCGCTCATGCGGTCTCCCTCCGCTCAGGTACCGATGCGGATACCCGGCCGAGGTCTCTGCGGGTTCGCCTGAGAGGGCCGTTTGGGCGACTTACGCGTTCGACTGGCCCCCGTCGACTTCCGATTGGGTGGATTCAACGTTGCGATCGACACCGAAGGACACCTCAGTCGCGACCTGTGCCTTGGACTCGGTGGCGGAAGAGGTCACGACGAGCGCGAGAAGGATTATAAGGGGCATCCTCTGATGCGATCGCTGATCTTGTCACCCATCGGGCTCCCGGGTTGGAGGGGCCTCTTTTCCCTCTCAATCTATCACACGTTGCTGGGAGAGTTGACGACTGCGCGGGAGTACCTGGACCGGGCGCTCCTCCTAGAGCCGACCCGGAATCGCCTGATCCTGATGATGGCCGATCTGGACCTCCGGACTGGCGCGTTCGATGAAGCGAAGGCCGGCTACGATCGAGCACGTGCCGCGGCGGAGACCTCGCAGGCGAAAGTTAGCTCGCTGTATGCCCTCGCCTCGTATCACAAGTACCGTGGGGAGATGGGGGCCGCCATCGGAGCGCTGGAGGCGGCGATGGAGGAGGGGGCGCCCAACGCACCTCGCATCGCAGTGCTCGAGCAATACGGCATCAACGTCCCGACCTACTTCGATGCAGGGCGCGATGACGAAGCGATTGCGTTCGTGGACTCGCTCAGAGCTGAACTTCAGCCGAACAGCATCGGCAACCTGCATCTGGGTGAGCTCGAAGTGGCCCTGCGTCGTGGCGACCCTGACGAGGCGCAGGCAGCGCTCGAGCGAGCGGAAGCCGCTCAAGCAACCATTAGCGTTCGCACCGGTGGCACCGGCGGGCGAGGCGAGCTTGCCCGTAAGAAGGGCCGAGTTGCGGAGCTGCGAAAGGATTGGGACGGAGCACTGGACGCTCACAGGTCCAGGCTCATCTTCAGTCCGGGGGACTACTCGATCCACATTGACGTTGGCCGCGTTCTCAGACAGATGGGACAACTGTTCGAGGCGGAAGCCGAGATGCGAGAAGCGCTCGGCCCCTACCCGTCGTCGCCTCGAGCCCACGTCGAGCTTGCCAAGATCCTGATCGCAAGAGGTGATAGCGCTGGGGCCGTCGAACATCTGGAGGACGCCCTGTCAGCCTGGGCCAATGCGGATCCGGTGTACGAGCCCGCCCAGGAAGCGCGAGCCATGTTGGAGGAACTGAGTCGTTAGCTGGAGTCACCACTACATGTTCCAGTACATGTTGAGGTTCATCATACCGGTGAAAACCAGGTCTGAAGTTCACCATTTTGGGGTAAAATCCCGCTAAACTTCGCGATTTTGGGGAAAATGGGGCCTCCGAGCATATAGTTTGCAACCAGGAGGTCAGCGGTTCGATCCCGCTTGGCTCCACTGATGTAAGCGCTTGATATACAGCAAGTTACAGGAGGCCCCTCGCCCGAAGCTGGGTGGGGGGTCTACATGTTGGACTACATGTTGAGATGAAGATCCCTACGGGTGTAGGGGCCTGACCCCCCTGCTAGCCACCCTGGGCTTGCCATCCTGCACATCCGGCCCCACATCTGTAGCTGCCCCATAGTCATAGATCGCTGCATGGGTAAGGACTCCGCTTTCCGTAGGAGTCAGCATGAGCGATGAATCGGATCCTTCTGCTGCATGACTCAGAAGAGGCCGACGGCTTCCTCTTCTATTGCAGCTCCGTCCTTCTGACACCCACGCCTGAAGAGGTGGCACGATGACCCGGGCACTCAGCACCTCGCTTTGCGCCGCGTTCTCGATGTGGTGGCTGACCGCGGCCGAATCATCTGCCCAGGAGGCCCATCTTGAGATCCTGCGCGGCAAGCTCCAAACGCAGCTTGAGGAGATCGTTGAGTCCTACGAAGGCGTCGCGGGCGTCCACGTCCTGGATCTGACGACCGGCGACCGTTTCAGCGTAAACGACGAGTTCCTTTTCCCTCAGGCGAGTGCGATCAAGATCCCGATTCTCCTAGAGCTCTTCCGACGGTCGGAGACGGATGTCGGAATGTTGTCTACGCGCGTCGAGATGAACGAAGAGATTCGCACGGGTGGAAGCGGAGTGCTGCGGCACCTCACCGATGGTGGGTCAGTGCTCTCCCTGGAGGATTACGCCGTCTACATGATCGTGTACTCCGATAATACGGCGACGAATGTTATGATCGATGAGCTCGGCATGGATGCCATAAACGCTCTGTCCGAGTCTCTGGGGGCGCCGAATACCAAGCTCCAGAGGAAGATGATCCAACCCGAGGAGTCCGCTCGTGGGAACGAGAACCTCTCGACGCCGAGGGACGCGGCCCGCATCATGGAGCGGATTGCCAGCTGCGACTTGCCGATGAGCGAGAGCTCCTGCGCCCGGGTCCGTGAGATTCTGGAGATCTACAAGGGCGGGCCGGTTCGGACCCCCATCCCACGTGAGATCCCGGTAGCCTTCAAGCCAGGTGGCATTACCGGCGTGGCTACGGTCTGGGCCCTCGTTGACGTGCCGGATCGGCCATACATCCTGTCCGTCATGTCCAACTACGGAGGCAACGGCGGAGCTGTAGTGGAAGCCGCTTCGGCGGCCGCGTTCGCGTACTTCTCTCGGCTCAGTGGTGTCACAGAGTACGGGACGCGGGTGCCCCTGGACGTCAAGGCGCGTGTGAATGGGAGTCGATCACGCTGAAGGCACTCTCGGGAGGAGATCGGATGGTCATACGTGCGTGGGCGATCGCGACGGTTCTCGGCATGCTGGCGACACCCGCTACCGGGCAGGAGGAGAGCATCCTCATCCGGAATGGCCGCCTGCTCGACGGCTCGGGGAACCCGTGGGTCTATGCCGACGTGCTCATCCGCGGGGACCGGATCGAGGCGGTGGGCGATCTCGACAGTGCTTCTGCGGATGAGGTGATTGACGCCTCGGGCCTCTACGTTGCCCCGGGCTTCATCGACACGCACTCACACGCGGGCGAGGGGCTCTCCTCCCCCGAGCTGAGCCACGCCGAGCCACTCCTGGCGATGGGGCTCACCACGATCTTTGCGAACCCGGACGGTGGCGGACCGGTCGACGTAGCGGAGCAGCGACAACAGCTCCTTGCCCACGGGCTCGGGGTGAACGTTGCTCAGTTCATCTCGCATGGTGCTATCCGCGGCGAGGTGCTCGGCTTGGCGAACCGGGCCGCGACTCAGGCGGAGCTCGACCGGATGCTCCAGCTCACTCGCGAGGGAATGGAGGAGGGCGCGTGGGGGCTCTCTTCGGGGACGTTCTATGCGCCCGGCAACTTCGCGCCTCCCGAGGAGATCGAGGAGCTGGCCAAGGTGATAGCTTCGTACCGAGGCGCGTACCAGAGCCACATCCGTGACGAGTCGACGTACAGTGTCGGCCTGATCGCGGCGGTGGACGAGGTCGTCAACGTCGGCCGCGTCGCGGGGATCCCCGCGGTAGTCACGCACGTAAAGGCGCTGGGCCCGCTCGTGTGGGGGTTCGGTGCGGCGATTGTCCACCGGGTCGAGCAGGCGCGCGCCGAGGGCGTGCAGGTCTTTGCCGATCAGTATCCGTATACCGCGTCGGCCACCGGGCTCGGCGCAGCGCTCGTCCCGCGCTGGGCCCAAGCCGGCGGTAGAGACTCTCTGGCCGCGCGCATGAGCCGTCCTGAGACCCGGGCCAAGATCCTCGCGGCGATGGTGGAGGGGCTCCGGCGCCGCGGCGGCGCCGACCGGATCCAGTTCCGTCGGTACCTTCCAGACGTGTCGATCGAGGGACGCACGCTGAGCGAGGTGGCTCAGGAGCGCGGACAGGACCCTATCGGCGCTGCGGTCGACCTGATCTTGAGCGGCGGCCCGAGCATCGTCTCGTACAACATGCACGACTCCGACATCGAGACGCTCATGGTGCAGCCGTGGACGATGACGTCGTCGGACGGCGGCCTCGTGCCAATGAACGAGGGGGTCCCCCACCCGCGCTCGTACGGCGCGTTCGCCCGCAAAATCCGTCTCTACGTCGTCGAGAAGGGAGTCGTGGCGCTTGAGGACGCTGTGCGTAGCATGACCTCGCTCCCTGCCATGATCTACGGGATGAAGGACCGCGGGGCCCTACGCGCAGGTGCTGCGGCCGACGTGGTGATTTTCGACCTCGATGCGGTACGCGACGTAGCCACCTACGCGGATCCGCACCACTACTCCGAGGGGATGGTGCACGTCTTCGTGAACGGCGTCGCCGCGATCCGAGACGGGGCGTTCACAGGAGCCCGTCCGGGACGGGTGCTGCAGAAGGAGCATTAGGAGCGCTCCCAGTAACGCATCTGCGGGCCCACAAATGTGTTGGCTTAGGGTCACCTGAGTAAATCGCTCGCAATATGCGGTCCTGCAGCGCAAATTAGGCGCTTGGACAGCCCAGATCCCATCACCCGCCTGAACTCCGCCCTCCAGGGCTGCTACCGCATCGAGCGTGAGATCGGTCCTGAGCCCGGTCACATCGATCGGATCCTCCGGGAGGCGGACGCATGAACCACCGCGCCACCGCCCTGGGGCTGATTCTGGGACTCGCGCTCGGACTCCTCGCCAGCGCCACCGACATCGGTATGCTCGACCGCCTGGCCGCCGGCGTGGCGCCTCTGGGCACGCTGTTCATCAACGCGATCCGAATGGTGGTCATCCCGCTCGTGGTGACGACCATCTTCGTCGGTGTCGCCCGCCTCGGGAATCCGAGGACCACGGGAAAGCTGGGGGGATCGGCGTTCGCCTTCTTCTGGGGAACGACCATCCCCGCCATCGTCATCGGTATGGGGCTCATGACCGTCGCGATGGCCCTCTGGCCTGTGGCCGTCGAGGTACCGGCAACAGTAGCAAGCGCCCAGGAGCTCCCCGGGCTCCTCGACCTAGTCTTGAGCTTGATCCCGGCCAACCCGTTCGTCGCCGCCACGGATGGAGCCCTTCTCCCGCTGATCGTATTCACACTTCTCCTGGCGGCCGCAACCGGCGCCGTGGAGGATGCACGTCGCCAACGGCTGATCACTTTCGCCGACGACATCGGCTCCATATTCGTCCGGCTCATTAACTGGATCTTGTGGACCGCGCCCGCCGGGGTGTTCGGACTCGCCGCACCGGTCGTCGCGCGGATGGGGCTCGGTTTGCTCGCCGGCCTGGCCGTTTTCGTGGGAACCGTGGTCGTCGGGCTGTTCGTCTTCATGGCCCTTTTCTACCTACCGGCCGTACGGCTCCTGGGGAAGAAGGGAGTGGGGGAGTTCGTTCGGGGAGTGACCGGCAGTTATGTGATCGGGTTCTCGACGACCAGCTCGGTGGCCTCGCTCCCAGTCATGTTCGAGGATGCCCAGGCACTCGGCGTCTCGCCGGCCGTATCGTCGCTGGTCCTGTCTTTGGGGGCGGCCATCAATCGCTCGGGGAGTGCTCTCTTCCAGGCCGGAGCGGTGGTGTTCCTCGCGGCCCTCCACGGCGTGCCGCTTCCGTTCGCCACCCTCGTGAGTGCCGGATTCGTGGGCTTCGCGGTCGCCATGTCGGTGGCTCCGGTGCCCTCGGCCAGCATCGTGACGCTCGCGCCTATCCTCGACGCCGCCGGCGTACCATTGGCTGGCCTGGGCCTCCTCCTCGGAATCGACCGCATCCCGGACATGTTTCGAACCGCGACGAACGTCACCGGACATGTAGCCGCGGCGGTGACTGTCGAGGGGCTGGTGGGAGGTGGCGGCCGATAACCAAGCTGTGTCAGAACGGGTGGAACGGTCTAGCGTTCCGATCCTTCGAGCACGGCCTTGGATTAAGCCTTACCCTGATTGCGGAAACAACCTGAGCATCCCAAGCTCTTGGGTCGCACAGTCTAATACTCCGCCAAGACCTCCGCACTCCAACTAGGACCCGGGAATTGCCGATGGGGAACAGTTCATCTACAGAGTACGGGCCAAACAACCCGCATCCGCTTTCAGAACGAAGGACCGAGCTTGTGTGGGAGGGGAAGTACGATGAATACGGGGAACCGTCGTGAGGTCGACGTGGCAGGATGTGCGATGCCGCTGCAGAGAATTGAGACCGTAGACGAACCGCGAGCACGTGTGGAGGCTCAAGGCGGTCTCTTCGATACGGGCAAAGCCCACCTGGACGACTTCCGCAACATGCTCATCTGGGGTGACAACAAGCTCGTGATGGCTTCGTTGCAGACGGAGTTCAAAGGCAAGGTGGACCTCATCTATATCTACCCACCATTTGATGTTGGGGCCGATTCACGATGGACGTCCTGATGGGTGACGAGAAGGAAACGGTGTTCAAAGACCAATCGGCTCTGGAAATGGTAGCGTATCGCGATACGTGGGGTCGTGGAGCCGATTCATGGCGGGGCACAGAACTTCTGGACCTCGCCGAACACGGGGTAGGTCATGTCCGATCCAGTCACTCGCCTGAACGCTGCCCTCTCGGGCCACTACTTCTTCGAGGAGCTGAAGGCTCGGGTGCCGAATTAGGCCGCTCTTTCTCAGCAGACCTGAGCCTATCTACGCCGCATATCTTCAAGAGGGTCCATCCATGACGCTTTCCCACCGTCCCATCCGCTTTCTAGCAGCGGCGCTTCTCCTTCCATCCCTCGCCGCGTGTGCGCCCTCTGCCGCCGAGCCCTTCGACGTGGTAGAGGCGAATATCTCCGAGCTACAGCAGGCGATGGCATCCGGCGCGACAAGTTCAGTTCTAATCACAACCGCCTACCTGGCTCGGATCGAGGCATACGACAAAGCAGGCGCCGAGCTCAACGCGATGATACGGATCAACCCAAACGCCCTAGCGCAGGCGGAAGCTCTAGACCGGGAGCGGGCCACCCGTGGACCCAGAGGTCCCTTGCACGGGATCCCCATCATCTTGAAGGACAACTACGACCTGGCCGGCATGCCCTCGACCGCGGGTTCGCTTGGGCTCGCTGGCCTCATACCTCCTGACGACGGTTTCCAGGTGAAAAGGCTACGGGAAGCCGGCGCCGTGTTTCTCGGAAAGTCCAACCTCCACGAGCTGGCTACGGGGATCAGTACGATCGCATCGCTCGGCGGCCAAACGCTCAACCCCTACGATCTTACCCGGAATCCCGGCGGATCGAGCGGCGGCACGGGCGCGGCCATCGCGTCCAGCTTTGCTGCGGTCGGCTGGGGAAGCGACACCTGTGGTTCGATTCGGATTCCCTCCTCACACAACAACCTCGTCGGACTCAGGCCCACAAAGGGCCTCTCGAGCATTGACGGAATCATCCCCCTCTCCCACACGCAGGATACCGCAGGACCACTCGCTCGGAGCGTGTACGACTTGGCGATCGCACTGGACGCGACGATCGGACCGGATCCAGCCGACCCGGCTACGAGGATCCTCGAGGGTAGGCTGCTGCCCGTTTTCACCGACGCGCTCGACGAATCTGCGCTCCAAGGTGCGCGCATAGGGATCTTGACGAGCGCTTTCGGGGACCGCAGATCCGAGGCCGCTGCCGCCGGGGTCGTGCGTGCCGCGATCGAAGAGATGGTCGAGCTCGGGGCGGATACGTTTACGGTGGAGATTCCCAACTTGGACAGTCTCGTGGCAGGATCCAACACCACTGATTTCGAGTTCAAGTGGGACTTGAGCGACTACTTGGCAGGTGTGCCCGACGCCCCAGTCATGTCGCTCAGAGACCTGGTGGATCGGGGATTGATCCACGAGTCACTCACGTCTCTGATGAATAGACGTGCAGGGGTCGAGACCCTGGATGAGGAGGCCTATCGAGCTGCCCTCGCGAAGCGGGGGCGGCTGGCGGACGCCATCGTCGCCTCGATGAACGCCGAGCGACTGGATGCCCTCGTTTACCCGACGATCCGCTGGATCCCCTCCGTTGTCCCCGATCCGCAGAGAGGCTCGAATTGCCAGTTTGCGGGGCGCAGTGGCCTGCCAGCGATCAGCGTTCCAGCAGGGTTTACCGGCGGTGGGTTGCCGATCGGGGCCGAGCTGTTGGGGCGCCCGTTCGACGACGCACGCCTCATCAGTTTGGCCTACGCCTTCGAACAGGGAACCGAGCATCGGCGGCGTCCGCCCAGCACGCCCCCGCTCGTAAACGGTATGGCACCACCGCCGCTCTCCTTCAACATCGAAGCGACAGGCGAGGGTGCGGCTGAGGCGCATGCTCGACTCACTTTTGACCCCGTCAAAGGCACGCTCGGGTACGATATCACGGTGGCCGGAGTCGAGGCCGTAGATCTCTTCGCTGTGACGCTGCGGTACGAGAACGAAGACAGCTTGTGGACAACAGTCGTTCAACGCATCACGGGGCCGGAAGTCACCGAGGCTGCTAGCACGCTGACGTTGTCTCCGAGCAATCGAGCCCGCCTGGAGGCCGGAGAGCTCTACCTCGACGTCTTCACCCGAGAACATCCGTTCGGTGCAGCAAGGGCGAGGTTAGAGCTACCGAGGTAATCGTCCCGCCTCATGCGATCTGCTCGAAAGGACTTGCTAGCGATTCAACGGTCCATGTTGGGCGCGAGAAATGGGGGATGAGGTGCCATGTCGGGATGGGAGGGACACTACTGAGTGGGATACCGCTGGGTGCAGGAGCTCCCCGTCCACTGGGCGCGTGATCTGGATCGGTACCTCCTGGAGCTGGGGGGCCTGGGCGCGCGGGACTTGGCGGGGCTCTCGCTGGAGGAGCTTTGGGCCCACGTGCTTGAGATCGATCGAGTGGGCCGGGAGTACTTCCTCCCCAACATTGCCATCTCCATCACCCAAGGGCTCCTGCACCGTCTCCTCTTCCAGATGGTGGCGCACGTGGTGGGCCCCGCGGACGCCCCCGCCGTGTACGACGGGCTGACGTGCTTCTACGATACCAAGACCGGGCTCGTCAACCGCGACCTGTGCGAGCTGGCGTGCATGGTGCGCAACGACGATGCACTTTGTCGTCGCCTCGTGGAGGGCGAGCGGCGGACGTTCGTGCAGCCCGGGCAGATGGAAGCGTTCCCTGAATTCGAGGCTCGGTTCCGCCGCTTCCTGGAGATCCACGGCCACCGCGAGGTGGACTTCGACGCATACATCCCCACCTGGGGCGGGCAGTCGTGGGTGGTGCTTGAGAACCTCCGTCTCATCGTGATGCAGGAAGGAGTGGAGGATCCCGGCGCGGCCGACCAGGAGCTTCGTTCACGCCAGCAGGTGGCGGAGCGGGAGTTCCTCTCCGGCGTGCCCAGCGCGCTCAGGACCTTCGCCGGCGAGATCATCCGCCTTGCGCACACGTACTCGGCCCTAGACGACCTGGAGCACTACCAGACCACCCGCCTCACGCCCCCCTTCCGCGCTGCCGTGGTGGAGATGGGTCGGCGCCTGATGGACGCGGGGGGGCTCGACGAGCCGGAGGACGTCTTCTTCCTTCGGCGCGACACGCTAGATGGAGTGGTGGGGCGTCGGGTCACGATGCAGGATGCCGGGCGCGAGGCAAGGCAGGCAAAGGAGGATCACCGGCGGCACCAAGAGAGCGAGCCCCCCTTCCGTTGGGGGGAGGAGGACGAGGTCGAGGACCACGAAGGTCGGCTCAACGGGCTCCCTGGCGCGCCCGGCTTGGCGGAGGGCCCGGTATGCCTGGTGCACTCCGCCGAGGACTTCGCACGCTTCACTCCGGGAAGTGTCCTGGTGGCCCGCACGACCAACCCCGCCTGGACGCCCCTCTTCTATTCTGCAGCGGCGGTGGTCACGGAGAGCGGCGGCCCCCTCTCCCACGGGGCGGTCACGGCCCTGGAGGTGAGTATTCCCGCCGTGATGGCGGTGAGGGGGGCGCTGGGACAGTTGGCCGATGGGGTGCAGGTTCGGGTGGATGGAACCAGGGGGACCGTAACGGTAACCTAGGACCAAGCGGACACCTGGCGACTACGACCGGGGTGGTTCGACAGGCTACATACTCACCTCAGGAACCGACATCCAGGAGTTGAACCCGTGGCACAAGAAGGCGCAGTACTCGCAGGCGGCTGTTTCTGGGGCATGCAGGATCTGATTCGCAAGCTCCCGGGTGTGGAAGCGACCCGTGTCGGATACACGGGCGGCGACGTCCCCAACGCCACCTATCGCAACCACGGCTCGCACGCCGAGGGCCTCGAGATTCTGTTCGACACCGACCAGATCTCGTACCGCCGAATTCTGGAGTTCTTCTTCCAGGTCCACGACCCGAGCACCTCGAATCGGCAAGGCAACGACAGGGGGCCGCCGTACCGGTCGGCGATCTACTACACGAGCGCCGAGCAGAAGGGGGTGGCTGAAGACACGATCGCCGACGTGGACGCTTCGGGACTGTGGCCAGCGAAGGTCGTGACCGAGGTCGAGCCTGTAGGTGATTTCTGGGAAGCGGAGCCTGAGCACCAGGACTACCTGGAGAAGTATCCCAACGGCTACACCTGCCACTTTCCACGGCCGAATTGGGTGCTGCCGCGACGTCATGCCGAGATCCCCAGCGCGGAGTAGGCCTCCTTTGATCCGACCGGACACCTTCGCGTTCGACAACACTTACGCCGCCGAACTCGAGGGCTTCTATGCGCCCTGGAACGGCGAGAGGGCGCCCGAGCCCAGGATCGTGCACCTCAATCGCGAGCTCGCCGTAGAGTTGTCGCTGGATCCGGACGCGCTGGCGAGCGAAGGCGGTGCGGCCGTTCTCGCGGGTAGTGAAGCACCCGAAGGGGCGACTCCGCTGGCCCAGGCGTACGCGGGGCATCAGTTCGGCGGCTTCTCACCTCAGCTCGGGGACGGCCGTGCGCTGTTGATCGGCGAGCTGATCGACCGCCACGGCGTCCGCCGCGACCTGCAGCTCAAAGGTTCTGGTCGCACCCCGTTCTCGAGGGGCGGAGATGGCAAGGCAGTACTTGGACCGGTCCTGCGCGAGTATCTGATCGGCGAAGCGATGCACGCGCTCGGTGTGCCCACGACGAGAGCTCTTGCCGCGGTGACCACGGGCGAGCAGATCATGCGCCAACAGGGCCCGGAACCCGGGGCGGTTCTAGCGCGCGTGGCGTCGAGCCACATCCGCGTGGGGACCTTCGAGTTCTTCTCGGCTCGCGGGGAAACGGAGAAGGTACGCCGCCTCGCGGACTACTCCATCCGCCGCCACTTCCAGGACCTGATCGACTCGGCTGACCCGTACCTCGAGCTGTTCCGCGAGGTTCGGGATCGCCAAGCCTCCCTCGTGGCGCAGTGGATGGCTGTGGGATTCGTCCATGGGGTAATGAACACCGACAACGTGACCATCTCCGGCGAGACGATCGACTACGGCCCGTGCGCATTCATCGACGGCTACGACCCAGGGGCGGTGTTCAGCTCGATCGACCACGGAGGCCGCTACGCGTACGGCAGTCAGCCGGCGATCGCGCAGTGGAATCTGGCGCGGTTCGTCGAAACCCTGTTGCCACTGATCGGGGCCGACGACATCGAGGACGCGGTGCAGGTGGCGACCACCGAGGTCGAGGCATTTCAGCCGATCTACCAGGACTTCTGGCTCAGGAGGATGAGCGCGAAGCTGGGATTGGCGCGCGCGGAAGTGGACGACCTCGACCTGGTGAACGAGCTGCTCCGAATCATGGCAGCCCAGGACGTCGACTTCACGGGACTGTTCCGTCGATTGGCCAACGCCGCACGGGGCGATCCAACCGCGGCCCGCGCGCTATTCAGTGATCCGCCGGCCTTCGACACCTGGCTGGAACGCTGGCGCGCAAGGATTTCCCGTGAAGACGGTTCTGGTCTCTTGCAGGCCAAGGCGATGGACCGGGTGAACCCCGTGTACATCCCCCGAAATCACAAAGTACAAGAGGCGCTCGACGCCGCGACGGACGGGGATCTCGAGCCGTTCGGGCAGCTCCTGTCCGTGCTCGAGCGACCCTTCGAGCGGCGCGCTGGCCTGCAAGACTACGAGGGTCGCGCGCCCGATGACTTCGGCCCCTACCGCACGTTCTGCGGGACGTGACCCCGGTGAGCGAGGGGACGCTGAGTTTCCCGGTCCTTGTTGCCTGCAAAGGCTGGTTTCGCGGAGGTTGCCCGAGGACCCCGACCTAGCCACCAAGTCCATCGTTTCACCTTGGCGCACGAGGTTAGCTGAGGGTCGGCCTCCGCCCTCGTTAGCTTCCTTGGCCCCGGCATCCGTCGTTCCGCGAACACCCACTACATGTTCCACTACATGTTGAGGTTCGTTATACCGGTGAAAACCGCGTTCGAAGTTCACCATTTTGGTGTAAAATCCCGCGAAACTTCGCTATTTTGGTGAAAATGGGGCCTCCGAGCATATAGTTTGCAACCAGGAGGTCAGCGGTTCGATCCCGCTTGGCTCCACTGATGTAAGCGCTTGACAGACAGCAAGTTACAGGAGGCTCCTCGCCCGAAGCTGGGTGGGGGGTCTACATGTTGGACTACACGTTGAAGTGAGAGACCCCAGGGCCGGACCCCGCGTCTTGCGCCAGCCCCGCCCTGCGCGCTCACTGCTGCTAGAAGCGTGTCGGCATCCGCCTGGCTAACGGCTCTCGCTTACCGCCGCTGCGACCAGTCTCTCCTCGCTGGCTGGCATTCCGGCCACGAAATCTCCCGCCCACCGCGCGACGGCATCACCGTGCGGCGGTCACGGGGAACACGCTCCGCATCCTCAGACGCGAGATACGCCAGCATCGCCGTGAGCGTCGCGTTGTTCTTTAGATCGTCGAACGAGATCTTGTCGAACGTGTCGCGTTGGGTGTGCCACGTGTACGTGCCGTAATTCCAACTCAGAGCTCCCAGATTGAATGCTGGGGCGCCGTAGCAGACGAACGATGCGTTGTCGGTGCCGCCGCCGGACGGGGTGCCAGGGAATTGGAAAGTTATGTGGCCTGTAATGTCAATCGGCATCTGCGATAACCACCTCGCGAAGTGGCCGGATGCACCCGTGAGTCCTTGGCTCGAGATGCGCACTACTCTGCCGGTGCCGTTGTCCTGATTGAACAAGGCCTGCAGACCATCCACCACTTGGGGGTTGTCTTCTGAGAACGCGCGCGATCCGTTCAGTCCCTGCTCCTCGCCGCTCCAGTGACCCACGAGAATCGTACGCTTGGGACTGGGATATGAATTGCTCAGGATACGCATCGCTTCGAGCATCGTGATGGTGCCGGTTCCGTTGTCGGTTGCTCCCGATCCGCCGTCCCACGAGTCGAAGTGCGCCGACAGCATGACGTATTCGTTCGGAAGCTCGCGACCAGGTATCGTCGCTATCGTGTTGAATACCGGTCCCTCACCCAGGAACTCCGCTTCGGCCAGCACTTCCAGCACCGGGCTCTGATTGTTCTCGGCGAGGCGGAACACCAATCCGTAGTCCTCACAACTCAGATCGAGCGTGGGAATCTGTTCGGTTCTGGCGTCGAATATCTTCTGAACGCCCCATCCGTTGGACCATCGTGACGTGAGGATTCCAGCAGCACCTGCCGCTTCCAACCGTCGCGCGAGCTGTCCTGCGGCGCCGCGCGTCCTCCTGTCGAAGCCGGTGCGCCCCAGACGAGCGTTCCATGCCTCCGCGGCCACCTGCCGGGAAGCCTGCAAGGCCTCCATCGACGCTTCCGTGGCCCACTCCTCCCAGTCGGCGTCGGGACGGCACGTGGGCTGGGCGAACGAAATGGCGACGAACTTGCCGCGTACTTCGGGGAGCCACGCCTCGAATTCGGACGTGTCGGTAACGTCGGGCATCACCACCACGTCACCTCGCACGGCTCTTCCGTTGGTGCCCGCGCTCCATGCGAGCAGGGTTGCTTCGAGGGATCTCACGCGGGGCTCCATCAGATCCACGTGGGTACGGCCGCGCCGCCACCGCATCCAAGTTCCGTACTGTTGGTTCTCTGCGCTCATACCCCACTTCTCGTACGTGCTGACTAGCCAGTCGTTGCCGGCTTCCATGCCCGGCGTGCCTGTGAGACGCGGACCTACCGAATCCAACAGAGCTTGTGCGAGCCGATAGACATGGGAGCTGTCAATTCCCTCCGTCCAGATGCGCCGCAAGACGGGATCATCGATCGTAAATGTCTGGGCTCGTGCTGAGCCTGCCAGAACGGCGCTGGCTATTATGGCGGCGACGGCGGTTCTGATGGGTGACATCGGAGCCCTCCGAGTGGGACGAGTGTTTAGCACTCTCAATATGTGGAGATTAGACCGGGTTCGATGGAATGGGAATAGTCGGGGCATAGGCGAGAAACGAGGTAGATCAGCCCCCGACGATCCGCGTGATCGGTGAGGCAGCTGATGCGTGGCGCGCCTCGCCGCAACTCTGGGCTCGGTCGGCTTCCACAGGTCGAGGCTCAATTTAGAGTTCGGGTATAGGCAACAGGGGCGCTACTGCGAGATAACTGAGGTCACCATCGAGCTCGAATCGGCGATCCAGGTGCCGCGGTGGACCGAGCGTGGGGGGGCGGAGTTCCGGGTAGTCACCTTGTGGGATCGGTACATCAGGGCCGTGCGCGCCCACGAATACACGCACCGGGAGCACCTGTACCGGCGGGCCAGGGACATCTCCCAAGAGCTGTACCGTATCAAGAGTCCGACGTGCGCCTCGATGGAATCGAGGGTCACATCGACCACTATGCGCATTGACGACCGGTATAGGCAGCTGAGCGAGCAGTTCGACGAAGAGAGCCGCGGAACCATCACGTGGCCCCCGAATGAGTGACATCAGCGCGTTCGGCCCCCACCACCGCAGCCACTTCCGGCTTGAGGTTGCTGGCACGGCAACGATCGAAGATCTTGTGGGAGCAGGAGTCGAGGCAGACGTGAGGCCCTGAAGTAGCAGCACGTTGGCCGAGCCCCCGGCTCCTGTCACCAAGCAGCGAAAGAAGTGCGAGACCCCAGGGCCGGGCCCACGGCTCTCGCGTTAGCCCCACCCTTCCCGAAGCCGCGTGCGCCTCTATCGAGTCCATCCCTAGAAGGACTCGTTCGCGATTCGCCGTCCCAGTACGCATCTTATGTGCCGTGAACAGTCCAGATCTGTACAATTGGTGAATTGAGGGGCGCGGATATCCGACGCCCCGAGAGCACCAGAAAGCAAGGATGGCACGATATCATGCGTACCACCGGAACCGTGAAGTGGTTCAACGACAGCAAGGGCTTTGGCTTCATTACGCCTGAGGATGGAAGCAAGGACTGCTTCGTCCACCACTCGGCCATCCAGGGTGACGGCTTCAAGAGCCTGGACGAGGGCGCTCAGGTGGAGTTCGACGTCGTAGAGGGTGAGAAGGGGCCTGCCGCCGAGAACGTGGCTAAGCTCTAGCGACCGGCTGGAGTTGGTGGTCGTGCGGAACGGGGGATGATGCGGCGGATGGGCGTGGTGAACGTCCTCCAGGTCCATCAATGGAGGTATGGCTCCGGCGAGCGAAGGCTAGTCTCGTCGCGTCGGCACCGGAAGCAGATCGAGCAGCCCTGAGAAAGCGCCTCGACAGGGTGGGCTTCCATTCACTGAAGCGGTCAAAGGTGCGCGAACGGGAGTTCCGATCCCTTCCGCCAGCTATCCAGGCGGCCTACGTAGGAACGGACCTTCGAACGCTGATGAACGTTTACGACGACGTTACGCCTGAAGATCAGCGAGCAGCGTTCGAAGAAGTGCAAATGAAAAGATCGCCCATGACAACAGGAGGAGAATCAGACGCAATTACTTACCGCGTTGCGAGCACAACTGCGAGCAGCATGGAGGCAGGAGCGTAGAAACCGAAGCCCCGCCCAGCCGAGAGGCCAAGCGGGGCAAGGGATTTCCGACGATGTGCCTGGGTGGACTCGAACCACCGACCTCACGCTTATCAGGCGCCTCAGTAGGGGTCGGAATCACGGCAGGATGCCGGAAAACTCAGATGGATCGCGCGATTTGCCGCTTTCGCGACTCCTCGATGCCGTGATCTGCCGCGTTCAATCGACAGGACAACCGACAGGACGCTGGCTGCCGCCAACCAGCAGCTCGGTGTCCGTGATTCGCGTTCGGATGATGATGCTCGCCGGGAGGTGGTCGGCGTTCTGGGAGGCAGGCGATCTCACGCCTCGGCTGGTACATGCACTGCGTTCACGAGCGAACGAGCTTCGGGGCCGCCGATGGCTCAATGTCTGGCGATCGATGGTTCACCAGGAATCAAGGTGCGTGCTCAATATTTCGATACCTTCACCACCGGCCACGAGCACGAGGCGATCACCCGGTACGAGGATGGTGTCCGCGCGCGGCGCTAGCATGTGCTCCTCCCGCAAGATGGCGATGATCTCGCCACCTGATGTAGCACTCAGCGGACTCCTCGGTGGCCATCCAGGATCTTGAGGTCGCTTCCGGTACATCCGGCGTTCGCTATCTGAAGGACACGCCGAGTCGGACCCCGAGAGGCCCCGCCAGGCCAAGTGACGCAGAGGGGAAAAAGACAGGTTCCCACGAAGACGTGTTGATTAGTGCGCCGATGAGCGCGCCGGCCGCGCCGCCTGCCACAACGCCCAAGCCGGCACCGATGGCGAACCCTTCGGCACGGCTGTCGGGACCGATACATAACCAAGCGCTGGGCGGACACGGGTCAAAAAACGCCGCAAAGAGAATGCCGCCCACAAAGGCGGTACTTACGCCTCCAATGACGGCGCCCTGCACCGTTCTGCTGCCGCCACGGTACTGCGTCACGTCCGTGACCTCTGCCCACGCTAGGTTCGACGTCCTACCCTCAGTCGTGCGCAACCCCAAGAGGGTTGGACCCCACTCAACGACGACGCCTTCGGTCGAATCCTGGCTAGACGACTGGACCCGCACCCGTGCGCCTAGCATCTCCCTCGCCTGTGCGCTGGCGGACCACGGGCTGCTCGTAATGAGGATCGCCAGGACGACTGCCGCGCGACGCCGCGTCGACGTTGCTAGTCCCAGCCTCAGGTAAAGTCCGCTCAACAAAGCAACAGCGGTCAGACTGCTTCGCATGTAGTTCATCGCGGCCACTCCTGGGTCGGGTTGGGAACCCCGCCTAACTCTCTTTTTACCTACGGCCCGGTGGCCGGCATTAGTGTCCTGCGGAGCCGCCAGCCCAGGCTCGTGAGACCCCACATCGCATGCTCAGCGGGTCCCAGATTGCGGTCTCGTAACCACAGAACGCTAAAGACCATCTGGGCCACGAGCAGCGTGTCTAGGAAGAGCAGTCGCCGCCACTCCTCAAGCCAGAGTTGCGGCGCCGCCGTCATGACGATCCAGCCAAAGAGGGACTGCACGAGGATTGTCGTGAGCGCCATACGTCCGAGGGCTCCGACTGGTTGAAGCATCCGCCTCAGGCGCTCATGCGCGCAGAGCAGGAGTGCGCCCGTCAGATAGGATACCGCGAGGGCAGTGCTGCCAACGCGTCCTGATAGCTCGACTAGCGGGTTGGGAACGGAGGGCCCGAAGTCACGATTCAACTCGGGCGCGAACCCGTGTAGTGCCGCTGCGCCTAGTCCCAGGAATAAGGCTGCGCCTCCGATCCAGGCCAGTTCAGGAGCTGGCTTCCTGAGCACACCCGAAACTCCTCCGCGGCTAGCATAGCTTCCTCGAAGAAACAGACAGACTGTTAGCGCGCTTTCGTCCCACCTCCTCGGCTGGAAGGCTCGCCACTCTCCCTCCAGCCCCGCGAAGGGTGTCGGCAGAGCACCAGACGGCACGCTCCAATATAGGGTCAGGAGCAGGACCCCAAGCGCAACCGAGAGCGCCGCCCATCGCATCAGGCGTTCGGCTCTCGCATGGCGGATAAGTAGCAGGATCCCTATGGCTAGCGCGTAGGTGTGCACCAGCTCGCGGTTCCACATCAGCACGTAGGGCGTGAAGCTGGCGAACCATACCAACGCAGCGCTCAGAGCCCACCGGGCAGCGAAGGGGCGCTTCCTTTCCTGGGCGCACGCAAAGGCCGTCCCATAACCGAGGCCGCTCAACAGGGAAGTGCTGGCCCGGAAGGAAGCGGCAAGGATTCCGGCGCCGCTTCCCGCGGTCATTAGTAGCCCGCAAAGGACCAGACCCCGAAGGACGTCCCGGCGTTCGTTACCAGCCCCTCGGCTCACCGCGACCGTGGGTGCGCTCATATCTCCTTGGGCGCCTTCTCCTCGGGTGGCGGGGGGGGCTCGGGCTCGGAACCTTCCCATCCCAGTGCCCCAGTGACGACGAGAATGACGGCCACAGCCCCAAGCAAGGCGAGAACCGAGCTCGTTCCGTCAGCCGTATGCTCCTCCATCCGGTCAATATCACGCAGAACCAGTCGCGTGGTCGTGCCGCTGTCGATGTCCCTTGGGATAAAAGGATCTGGGTATTTGATCTGACGGACCTCGACGGTGATCGTGTCTCCGCTGCGCCCGACCATCCGGCCATCGAGCTGCACGATCCCCCTCACAGGGAGTGAATCCCCTCTCGCAGTGCGGAAAAGCAGGCTCTGCGGCGTGGGAAAGCTAAGGCGAACCGTAGAGCCAGGGGTGATCGTGACCGGGGAAGCGACCTGATACTTGGTGCAGCCGGCCAGTATCAGGATCGCCAGCAGCGTTGTACCCCTCCAAGGAACGGCGTGGCGGCAGTCGCGAGGACAATGCTCGGTTACTTTCATCTTCACACCCTCCTTACGTGCTTCAGTCATGACAGGCCCGAACGCGAGCTGGGGCAGTCAAGCAAGTGCGACATCGAAGTGCGCCGGACGATCGTCAAGCGTCGGTCCCTGGTACGCACCCGCTGGTGTCGTGACGTGCGCACCGAATGAGGTGGCTCTAGTCTTCAGTCCAGCCAGCGCTCGCGCCAAGGGGTCGCACTCGTCGAGAGCGATCTTGAGCCACCAATACCCGCGGGCCCGGAGCTCCGCAGCCGCCCGGATCAGCAGCGTGCGCAGCACGTCCGGCCGGTGCGCGGGGACGCAGACGTGCACAGTCCGGCTGCATCCGAGAGTGTCGCCAACTCGGGGCATTAACCGCGCGCCCGTGATGCGCGCGCGAACGTTGTAAAGAGCGTAGCGCAGAGCCACCCTCCGTGAATAGCCGGCGATGCGCACGACGCGTATCGCGGCTTCATCCCAGAGGCCCAGGTAACCCACTATCTGTCCCCTCTCCCGCGCCACCCGGTAATCGGACAACGTGAGGCCCGGGGCGCCTGCCACCCAGCGGCCGAGGCTCGCCGCATCGAAGCTGGGGGCGAACTGGCGTTGAGGTGACACGCGTCTTGAAAGGCCCGCCATTTCTTCTAAGTCCACGGTGTTGGCCGGCCGGATCTCAACGCTGGACGAAGTCCGAAGGGTGGGCGCGACCCGGGTCCGCATGGCATGGACGTGCAAGCCAGCGAAACGGAGCAGGCCTGGGAGACCACGCGGGCCGGAGAGGCGACCGCATGTGCGCGTTGCCCTCACGGATAGCAGCGAGGATGGGCACCTCATCGCCACCCGACTGCCGACACAGCTCCGCCGCTCTCCAACAGAGCGCGTCACCTATGCCGCGGCCCCGACATTCCGGGAGCACGAACAAGTGGCTGACGTAGCAGGTGGGGCGGGCCCGCCCCTCCAGATACGCCGTGCGCATCGCTACCGATACGTAGCCGACGGTCCTCCCGCTCTCTTCCTCCTCCGCCACCACCAGGTGCCATCCGTCGGCCTCGGCGCGAAAGGGGGCGAAGAAGTCTGGACCACGGTCGATCGACCAGCGCACGCCGCCTTCGACGGGGAATGTGCGCGCGAAGTCCGAAAGGCTCGCGTTGTCAGCCTCCGAAGCATCTCGGACGACAAAGGGGGGGAGAGTCAGACCCGTTCGCGCTTTCATAGGTACGCCGTGTTCGTTGTGCCTTAGACAGAGCTTGTGTGACGCTGCAGGCATAATGGTCCCATGCTTGAGCAGGCGTGCTCTGTACCCTGTTTCGTGAGGCAGTTTGGGCTAGCACTTAGGACCTGCCACGAGCATGGTGGTGCGGTACTGATGTGGTGATTGATAGTCGAGCGCCGAATGGGGCGCGACCGCATTGTAGTCGGTGAACCAAGCGGGCAATTGGTCGAGCACCGCGCCCGCGCTCGAGAGGTCCGCGCCGGCGAAGTAGTCACGGCGCATCGTGTTCACGAACGCTTCCGACATACCGTTCGACTCAGGACTCGCGGCCGGAGTCGTGATCGGTACCAGGTGCAGGCGCTCCGCTGTGATGATCGTGTCGAGCGCAGTGTAGATACTCCCGTTGTCACTCAGCCACTGAATCGGCACGTTCGGCCGCTGGTCGGTGCCGAAACGCGAGGCGACTGCCCGCCGCATGAGTTCCTGGATATCGGCGGCGCAGAGGTCGCGCGCCGCGGCAACGTAGGCGAGCACCTCACGGTCGTGACAATCCAGGGCGAAGCCTACCTGGACGATCTCGTCGTTCCAGCATGCGATCTCGAGCACGTCGCTGCACCAGCGCTCATTCGAAACGGCGCGCTGGATCAGCCCCCGGTGCGCGCGACCGGTGCGTCGCCGGGTGGCCCGCGGAAGGGTCCAGCCGTTCAGATTCATGACGCGCTGTATGCGCTTGAGGTTGTACGAGGTCTCGAACGCCCGATTGACGAGAGCGCGGACGCGGCGTGCCCCATATGAGGCCCGCGTGCGGATCACGGTCCGGATCTGAGCCGTCACCACGCGGTCCTCCGCGCGCGCGTACCGCGCAGGACGGTCCCACGCTCTCCCGGTAAGCGCAGGCGCGGCTGATCCCCAAGGTCCGGCAGATCAGGGCCATCTTCCGCCCCGTCACCTCTTGGACACGCCGTAGTAGCGCGGTCTTTTTTTTACCTCGTCCCGCGCGGCCTGGAGAATCTCGACCTCCATCGTCTTCTTCCCCAGGGCTCGCTCCAGGTCGCGAATGCGCTGCTCGGCAGCGCGCAGCTCGCTCACCGGCACGACCTCTTGGTTCGCGCCTACGGCCGCTGAGCTTCCGCTCGCGATCAGGTGGTGCCACCGCCGCACGACCGAAGGAGAGATCGCCAGCTCCCGTGCCAACTCAGCAACCGTCAGCTCCTGGCGTACGACCCGCGCAATCTGCTTCTGCTTGAACTGTGTAGTGAAGATGCGGCGACCATCCGATCCCCGCCGATGCGTTTCCATCCGACGATCCTCCGTTGAGAAGTCAATTTACCCTTCCCAAACTGCCTCGTCGAATTGGGGTACAGAGCAAGGCGGCATACGTAAGGCTACGTAGTCGCTGGGAAATGGGGGCGTATCCGGCCGCCCCCAGCCTTAGGCGGGCGGGTAGGGTGGATCATTGGTCCCCCGCTGTTCGTCGGTTTAACCGGTGCATTGAGGCCTCGTTGCGCTCGCTCATGCAGCATGAGGTTCGTGGCGGCTCCACTCGCTCTTAGCTCCCCGCAGGTCCTACGGGGTCAAACCGGACGGCCCAACCGCGACGAACAGTACATGTTCCGCTACATGTTGAGGTTCGTTCTACCGGTGAAAACCGCGTTCTAAGTTCGCCATTTTGGCGTAAAATCCCGCGAAACTTCGCGATTTTGGCGAAAATGGGGGTTGCTACAGTATAGTTTGCAACCAGGAGGTCGGCGGTTCGATTCCGCCTGGCTCCACTGATGTAAACACTTCATAGACAGCAAGTTACAGGATACCCCTCGCCCGAGGCTGGGTGGGGGTCTACATGTTGGACTACATGTTGAGGTGAGAGGCCCCAGGGCCGGGCGCACCGCTCATGAGCCATCCCTGCAGGCATGCGCCGCCATCGTTAGCCTGCCCTAGAGGGATTCGCTCGCGATCTGCAGCGCCGAGGTGCATCTTAGGCGCGTGAGCAGCCCCGACACTATCACCCGCCTGAACGCAGACCTCCATAGATCGAGGAGACTGCTTCTTGCCGTCATCATTGCTCTGAATGTGTCGTGCGGGCCCCCGCCGCCGGATCAGGCCACCGCCTCCGCTCTGCCCCCCCGTCAGGACATCGATTTCGACCAGGCACGGCGCCAGATGGTGGAAGAACAGATTGAGGCACGTGGAATCACCGATTCCCGAGTTCTTGAAGCCATGTCGCGGGTCCCTCGTCACGAGTACGTCCCTGTGGAGTATCGAGCGTTGGCTTACAGTGATACGCCCCTACGGATCGAGTTTGAGCAGACGATTTCACAGCCCTACATCGTCTCCCTGATGAGTGAACTCATTCAGCCGGAGCCGAACGATCGGATACTGGAGATCGGAACGGGTTCCGGATATCAGGCAGCCGTTGCGGCCGAATTGGTCTCCGAGGTCTACAGTATCGAGATTATTCCGGAGCTGGCGCGCTCAGCGACCGACCGACTCGAGCGACTAGGAGTCTCGAACGTGGTGGTCCGTGCCGGAGACGGGTACCTGGGATGGCCCGAGCAGAGTCCGTTCGACGGAATCCTTGTCACGGCAGGCGCCGATCACGTCCCCGAACCACTGGTCGCACAGCTGAAGCCTGGCGCTCGAATGATCATCCCGGTGGGTGATTCGTCCTCGGTGCAGACCTTGAAGGTGGTTGAGAAGTTGCCCGGAGGTGAGGTCGCGATACGTGACATTGTTCCCGTCCGGTTCGTTCCGTTACGCCGGAACTAGAAAGGGTTGCGTGGGGGCCTTCCCGCCCGGCTCTTGAGCGGCGAGCCTCCGCACGGGAGGCGCTCGCGGTTTGCTGCCTCCGTCCGGTGCACGAGCCAAAATGAAGAGTCTTCCAGTAGTACACCACGAGGATTACGAGATCGACATCGGTGCGCACGTGTTCCCGACGCGGAAGTACCGCCTCGTGCGCAACCGACTACTTGATGAGGAAACGATCGCCGAGCGTCAGATCCGGAAGCCGGAGCCCACGACCGACGAGGACATCACCCTCGCCCACACCACCGAGTACGTCGACAAGATCAACAACGACGCACTCTCCGTATCGGAGCAGATGCTCCTGGAGGTGCCGTTCTCGCGCGAACTGCGTGACGGCATGTGGCTCTGCGCGGGCGGCTCGTTGCTCGCGGGACAACTCGCGCTGGAGAGCGGCGTGAGCGTCCACCTGGGTGGCGGCTTTCATCACGCGTATCCCGATCACGGCGAGGGGTTCTGCCTGATCAACGACGTGGCGGTCGCAGTCGAAGTGCTGCGCCGCGACGGCGCAATCGGGCGTGCGGCGGTGATCGACCTGGATGTGCACCACGGGAACGGCTCGGCGGTCTTATTCGCCCACGAGCCCGACGTTTTCACGTTTTCGATGCACCAGCAGAACAATTACCCCGTGTGGAAGCCGCCCTCGGACCTGGACCTCAGTCTCGAGGATCGCACCGACGATGCGACGTACATGGCGGCGCTCAGACACCATCTGCCTCAGATCCTGGAGCGTCACCAGCCCGACCTCGTGTTCTACCTGGCGGGCGCCGATCCCTACGAACAGGATCAACTCGGTGGCCTCAGTCTCACGATGGACGGGCTGCGGCGGCGCGATGAGTTCGTGTTCCACTCATGCGCCGGAGCAGGTGTACCAGTGGCCGTGACGCTCGCGGGCGGCTACGCCGTCCAGCCCGACGACACCGTCGAGATCCACTGCAACACCGTGAGGGAGGCTAAGCGCAGGGTGGCCGAGTCCGACTAGAGCTCCCGGTTCGGCTGAGGTCATGCTCACGATTTAAGGGTCTAGAGCGCATCTTAGGAGCTTGCACAGCCCAGACCCCGTCACCCGCCTGAACGCAGCCCTCCAGGGCCGCTACCGTATCGAGCGCGAAATCGGTGAGGGGGATGGCCACTGTCTACCTGGCCGATGATCTCAGGTGGCTCCCTATTCGTGTGACAGCGCCAACACCGGATACCTGGCCGATGATCTCAGGTGGCTCCCTATTCGTGTGACAGCGCCAACACCGGATCCACCGTGCTCGCTCGATGGGCCGGCACGTAACACGCTTGCCGTCGTAGGGTTGTATGGAGTGGTCGCATACACCGTCCAGAACTTCTTCGAGGAGCTGAAGGCTCGGGTGCCCAACTGAGCCCGGCGGTGGCGCCCGCAGCCCCGGATTCGGTCGCTATCTAGCCCAGAGGAGTCACGATGGGACCTTTCTCGATCAGCGGCAGGTTCTCGGTGTTCCTGATCTTGTTTCTCCCGTCTGCACTGGCGGCGCAAGGCAAGGGTATGGCTGCGCCCGCGGGCCCCGCCCCACGCATCGACGGGCCGCCGGCGCCGGTGGCGCCCGCGGTGATCAATCGGGACGATCAAGGGAATGCGACCGTTCGAGCGATCCGGCTGACCGAGCCCCTTCGTCTCGACGGCCAGTTGGACGAGGCGGTGTACCGGGACGTGCCCGCCATCGGTGGGTTCCTCCAGTCCTTACCCGGCGACGGCGACCCGGCGACCGAGAACACCGAGGCGTGGATCACTTTCGACGCTGACAATGTGTACATCTCCGGGCGACTCTGGGACTCCGCTCCACCCAGCGAGTGGGTCGCCAACGAGATGCGCCGCGATACTCAGCAGCTGCGCAACAACGACACCTTCTCCGTCGCCTTCGACACTTACTACGACCGCCGCAACTCCTTTTTCTTCTACACGAACCCGCTCGGCGCCCGGGCGGACAACCAGGTGGCCAACGACGGGGCCTTCAATGCGGACTGGAATCCGATCTGGGACGTCCGCACCGCCCGATTCGAGGGCGGCTGGTCGGTAGAAATGCAGATCCCGTTCAAGTCGCTGCGATATCGCCCGGGCCGTGAGCAGATCTGGGGCGTCCAGCTCCGGCGCGCGATCCGGCGCAAGAACGAGTGAGCTCACCTGAACTACGTGCCACGCTCGGTCGTGAACAGCGGCAACGGCGCCAGCGCTATCGGGCGCGTCTCGCTCTACGGGACGCTGGTGGGCCTGGAAACGCCGGCGGCGGGTTGGAACCTGGAGGTGAAGCCCTACGCGATTTCGGGTCTTGAGACGGACCGGCTGGCGACGCCGGCCGTCTCCAACGACACCCACGCCGATGCCGGGCTGGACGTGAAGCTCGGGCTGACGAAGAACCTGACGGCCGACTTCACGGTCAACACGGACTTCGCGCAGGTCGAGGCCGATGAGCAGCAGGTGAACCTGACGCGCTTCGAGCTGTCCTTTCCCGAGAAGCGCGAGTTCTTCCTGGAAAGTCGCCAAGTCTATCAGTTCGGAGGCGGAGGTGGTGGTGGAGGTGGAGGCGGCGGAAACGCACCGCAGATCTTCTTCAGCCGCCGCATTGGCCTTGAGGCGGGCGAGCTGGTGCCGATCCTGTTCGGCGGGCGGCTGACAGGTAAGGTTGGCTCGTTCGACGTTGGCGCGATGGGCATCCGCACCAGGGACGTGGACGCGATTGGCCTGGACGCCACCACGTTCACGGTGCTCCGCCTGCGCCGCGACGTTTTCCAGCGGAGCGGCGTAGGCGTGTTGTTCGCCAGCCGCTCGCGCTCGCGCGCCCATGCTGGCTCGAACGAGACCTACGGCGTGGATGGAACGTTTGGGTTCGGCACGGAGGTGACTCTGAACGGATACTACGCCGAGACCCGGACGTCGGAGCTCACCGAGGACGACGAGAGCTATCGCGGCAGTTTCACCTACAACGGTGACACCTGGGGCGCCTCGGCGGCCCACCTCCGTGTGGGCGAGAACTTCAACCCCGAGGTGGGCTTCCTGCGCCGGCGCGCGTTCCGCCAGACGACAGCGTCGGTCCGCTACAGCCCGCGGCCGCAGTCGCTTGAAGGGATCCGCCGACTCGGGTTCCAGCTGGGCACCGATTACGTCGAGAACGACGTCGGGGGATTTGTCGAGAGCCGTGAGCACCAGGCTACCGTACAGGTCGAGTTCGAGAGCAGCGATCGCGTCGACCTGACCTTCACGGGCACCTACGAGTTTCTGGACTCCGACTTCCGCATCGCGGACGGGGTGACTCTGGCGCCCGGCGGGTACTCCTTCCGTGACGTGACGGTAGGGCTGAGCCTGGGGCTGCAGCGGTTGTACTCGGGGGCGCTCTCCTTCCAACGGGGGAGCTTTTACGGGGGCGACAAAACGACGGTCGGGCTGCGCACGGGGCGCATCAACGTGAGCGACCGGCTCTCCCTCGAGCCGACTTTCTCGTTCAACTGGGTCGATCTGCCGCAGGGATCCTTCCGGAACGACGTGGCGCTGACGCGCGTCAACTACGCGTTCACACCGCGCATGTTCTTCGGCGGCCTCATCCAGTACAACTCCGGGAGCGACAGCTTCAGCACGAACCTGCGGCTGCGGTGGGAGTACCGCCCGGGAAGCGAGCTCTTCATCGTCTACACCGAGGCTCGCGACACCGATGTGCTCGATCGGCGGTCCCAGCTCGCCAACCGCGGCTTCACGATCAAGCTGAACTACCTGCTGCGGCTTTGATGATCGGCAGGGATCTCACTGAACAGGTGTTTTCGCTGGCCTGTTAACGCATCGAGGAAATTCTGATCAGGGCCCGGGGCGCTGTCGCGGTTCTATCAGGAGCGTCACCACGTAGTCCGCAGACCGGGTTGGTTCGGATGCCCTCGGTGCGGGCGATAGCTCGAGAAGAGTGAGGCGGACATCGTTCCATTCCGCTGAGTAGGGCTCCATCGATGTGTGGAGCTGGAGCGGGAACGTTGGTCCGGCTCCCGCCGCGATCCCGACCTCCGCGACCCCGTCGCCCATCCAGAAGCAAATCGCGTCGATCGGGCAGCGTGAATCCTCCACGACGCGAAGGAAGCTCACGCGGAGCACGGTTCCCCCAACCATGCCGTCTTGACCATGCCGTAGCGTGATCTTAAGCGGTGCCGTGACCAACGGCGTGTCGGGGTTGCTCGACACGGCTGCGCTCAGCTCAGGCCCGGTGCTGTCGTTACAAGCTGTGGTTGCCAAGAACAGCGCAGCCACCAAGAATTAAGCGGTGCCGTGACCAACGGCGTGTCGGGGTTGCTCGACACGGCTGCGCTCAGCTCAGGCCCGGTGCTGTCGTTACAAGCTGTGGTTGCCAAGAACAGCGCAGCCACCAAGAATCGCCTCATGTAGGACCCCCTCCTTCTATCGGTTCGGTACCGGCTCCAACGCGATTGCGGTGTCCAGGAGAAACGACCGGGGAGGCGACTTCGTGACAGGCGGCCATGACCCTCGCCCGATGCTGGGTGGGGGGGTCTACATGTTGGACTACATGTTGAGTTCGGGAAACGCGGCCCGGACCGAGACCTCCCGAGCCGTTCCCACCCTCCAAGAGCCGGCCTGCGCATCCTCCGAGTCCATCCCTAGAAGGATCTACTCGCGATTCGATCTCCTGACCCGCATCTTAGGCGCCGATCATGGCTCCCGACCGGCGGGCCGAATGGCTTCAAGTCAGTCAGCCTCAGTACAGGTACCCGAGTCCGATGTATAGCTGGAGGCCCGTCTCACTCGACGAGCCTAGATCGTAGGCCACGGTGAAGTCCTCGCCAACGCGGATGCGAAGGCCCCCTCCGTACCCCCGGTGGAGATCTGTGAAGATCTCACCAAAATCCAGGTTGTCCTCCCAGACACGGCCCTGATCCAGAAACGCAGAAAGGACGAGGTGAAACGGCCTGCCGATGAATCGGAAGTCAGCGGCCTGCCACCGCAGCTCAGAGTTCCATACGAGGACACCTCGTCCCACGAACCGGTTCTTCACAACGCCGCGAATCGTGTTCGCGCCCCCGAGGCCTTCCTGCTGCTTGAAGGACGACTGGATCTTGAAGAGATCGTGGACGGGTGCTCCGTCGCCTACGTTCTGTAGTAGATACCGGTGAGCGAACACCAGGCGTTCACCGAGGGCGTAGTACCGGCGATCGGCGAAGGTCCACCGCAGGTACGTGGCGTCCGCCCCGAGGCGCTCATCGACGAATTCGAGAATGACTTCGGTCCAAGTCCCGTCGCGAGGTCCGGTTTGGCGATCCCGCGTATCCCACACGAGGCCAACCCGCATGAAGTTGGACCAGCTAGACACCTCCTCACCACCGAAGTCGAGCGCGTACAGGGTCCCGCCCTCGCCCTCGGGAAACGGATTGATGGCTGTCCGCACCAAACCCCCACCGAAGAGACCCCGGAGGTGCTGAGTGCCAAGGTCCTTCTGGAGGTTGAAGGCGAGGCTGTTACTTGTTCGCCCGAATCTGTAGAAGTACGGGTCCGGCCCGTCATCGCGGTCCAGCGTCTCGTCGTAGACAGAGGCGTTCCCTGGACCGAAATACGGCGTAGCGATCTGTTTCTGGGTCCCTAGGAACGCCGAAAGGCGCCACCCGCTTGGAAGCAGGCCCGGAGCGTCGAAGAACACGGTAAAGTCGCGGCGCCCCTCGGTGGTAAAGAAAACGGTCGGCTGAAGCGTCCACACGTACGGGGCCACCGCACCGTCGTTGTACTGGTAAAGCTCCGCGAGCGCACCGTAACCGAACCCTTCGTCTGCGTCGAAGTTGGTCGCAGGAAGCGCTGCGACCTCGAGGCCGGTCGGACGAACCTGCGACGAGACCCCGGTTGGCATCGAAAACCAGATGGCGGTGATCGCCAGGGATAGCACCTTAGCCACGGTTACAACGGTCGCGGCCCGAAGATACGACATGGACGATTCCTCCGGGCAGGGAGGCCCGGCTGCGAGATTAGCCTCGCTCTTGGTGTCAGCTGACAGGATTTTCATGGCGCTGTGTCTATCGGCTAGAGGTACGGTTGCCTCCTCTCAATGGTGAAGGAAGGATCACTTCTAGTCCCAGGCCAAGGCATGCGTCATATGACGTAGGCGGGATCTGGTGACGACGTAGACGCCTTGCGCTGGCGACAGGAGGCCAACCGTCGTGTGGTGGGACGATATGCTCCGCGTGATTCCTTACGGATCTCCGGACACGCGTGGGATGAGAGCCTCGACCGGCTGCCGGGAAAAGTCTTCCTCTATGAAGAGCGCGTTGGTTCCGGTCGCGTGATCGCCTTTGCCGAGGAAGTGAACTGGCGATCGTACTGGCGTGGCGCAAACAGATTGTTCTTGAATGCAGTCGTCATTGGGCCGAGTGCCCGATGATGTTGGTCGGAAGAACGGGACCCCATCGCGGCGCGAGTTAGCGGGCCGGGGGACTTGTGAGGATCAGTCGGTTCCTAGCCTAGCCCCACCCACCTCGAGCACCGTTCGGTACATGAACTCAACGAAGTCGTGCATGCTCTGAACGGACATCCTTTCGTCGTTCCCGTGGGGCCGTCGATCGTCGTCTCTCGATGACGGTCCGACGCCATACGTGGGGATGCCGGCCGCACGAAGTTGCGCCGAGTCAGTGGCGCCCGTCAGCATCATCGGGATAGTCACTGCGTCAGGGTACATGAAGCTCTGAGTGTTCTCAAGCGCCTGAAAGAGGTCCGTATCGAGCGACGAGGGTGGCCCCGACGGACGCCAGCTAACGGGTGGTACTACTTCGACCAACGGGTCATCAATTCTTCGCTCAAGTTCGGCCAGGAACTCGTCCATGTCTTCGTCCGGCAGTGCCCGCACGTCGAGCGTCGCTTCCGCCTCACCAGGGATCACGTTGTACCGGAACCCGCCCTGAATGATGTTCGGAGACACCGAGGTTCTGAGCATGGAGTTGGATGCCACGTCGTTGTGGCGGAAGTACTCCTCGACCATGGGTCCGAGTACTGGGTCTTCAACGTTGCGATAGAATGTTGCTGCTTCAGGCGAGCTGATTTCTGCGAGTCGACGAAAGTACTCACGTGTGGTTTCATTCAGTCGCTTGGGCATCTGTGCCTCACCGAGCTTCACCACGGCGGCTGCGAGACGCACTATCGGATTATCTGCTCGAGGCATCGAACCGTGTCCCGAAGTGCCGCGTGCAACCAACCTGATCAAACGCCACGGGACTTTTTCGGCGGTACCGATATTGACCCGGTCGATGACGCCAGACTCGGTGATGTGGCCACCTCCACCCTCGTTGAGTGCAAACTCAGCTTGGATCTTGTCGAGGTGATTCTTGACCATGTAGTCGATGCCAAACTGGGTTGAGCCCTCCTCACCGGCCTCAACCAGGAGGATGACATCGCGGTCGAGGGTGAGCCCCTGTCGCTTGATGGTCAACATTACTTCGACCGCGGCAGCGATCATGTCCTTGTTGTCAGTAGCCCCTCGACCATAGATGTAGTCGTCCATGATCTCGCCAGAGAACGCGTCGACGGTCCAGAGATCTTCGTTCACACCCACTACGTCAGAGTGCGCCAGGATCAGGACTGGTTCTTTGCTCCCGTTCCCACGGAGTCGTGCGACTAGATTTCCGCGCGCCGGGTCGAGCGCATAAATCTCCGAATCGATCCCCTCTTCCGCGAGAATCCGTTCGACGTACTCTGCCACCAGAGTCTCACTGCCTGGTGGATTCGAGGTGTCTATCCGAATCAGATCTTGAAGGAGTTGCACGGCTTCGTCGCCCGCAGCACCGAAATCGAGCGTCTGGGCCGAAGCGGGCGGCGTGTGGATGCTGACTAGCAGGAAGGACGCAAGGATAGTGCGGAGCATTAGACTCTCACTTGCTGGGACAAGGTAGGGTGGCGAACATGCTCCGCACTGGTCTGACGGGCAAGACGTGGTGCGGGGCGGATTGCCCAAAGAGTAGGTCGGCGCCCGAACTCGGAGGAGGTAGCCGCGTGGCTGTGCTAAAGACCGACAGGATGTTGAGGTTCGTTATACCGGTGAAAACCAGGGTTGAAGTTCACCATTTCGGAGTAAAATACTGCGAAACTTCGCGATTTTAGCGAAAATGGGGTCTGCTACAGTATAGCTTGCAACCAGGAGGTCGGCGGTTCGATTCCGCCTGGCTCCACTGATGTAAGCGCTTGATAGACAAAAGGTTAAATGAGGCCCCTCGCCCCAAGCTGGTGGGGGGTCTACGTGTTGGACTACGTGTTGAGGAGCGAGGCCCCAGCCCCACCCCCGCCAAACCCGCGCGCGCCGAGATGATCGTCGACCCTTGAGCACTTTGTCCCGCTGGCGCGTGATGAGCACCGAGTCGCCGAATTCGTGCGAGCGATACGCATGATATTGGAGCGTGCTGCTCATACGCTGCAGCACAGCACCATCTGCGAATGCGCCTAGCAACTTATAATGGCTATCTCCCGGTTCGTGCGCACCGCTGACGATCGCGTCTACTATCTGAAGCGTCGTGTGCGGGCCGATGCGTTGGGTGGCTAGGCCAGCACCGGGCCGCAGCGTACCACCATCCGATGCCGCGTGCTCCAGGGCACGGGTCACAGTTGTGCCCAACGCCACCACACGACCCCCTGCCGACTTCGTCCGGGAGATGGCCCGTACCGTCGCTTCGGGCAGGTGGTAAGCCTCATCGAAGGGTAACCTGGCGTCGAGTGCTTTATCGCCCGTCGACGAAATTCCCGCCGCGTGCGTCAAGGTTGCGAACCCCACTCCCCGTGCCTGAAGTGCCTTCAGGAAGGCCCAATCGATCACGAAGCCAGCGGATGGTGGCTCGAACGCGACCGGTAGTGCAGCGACTCGTGTCCAGGTGTCCCACATCAGTAACGGTGGATCAATGTGCGCGTATTGTATTGGTTTACCGTGGCGTGCGATGGCGCCCCAGATCTCGTCGGGGCTGCCACCGAAGCACAGCCGTACGAGGCGCGGGTGGCCCAGTAGGTTTGTCACCGTTGCCTTCAGGGGTCCCAGGGTCAGGGCGTCGCCGATCCGTAGCTCGGGAGGCGGCATGCGGTGTTCCGTGCGCGTCCGATGATCACCGGCCCCGAAGACGATTGCGCTGAAGTCATGCACGTCGTCGATGGCAAGAGACGCCCGACCCGCCAACCGTATCTCGATCGCAGCTCCGCTTGGCTCGTGGAAGCCGCTGAGGCTCGCCGGTATCGTGGCGGCATCGTTCGCTACGACTAGGTCGCCCGGGGATAGGTGGTGAGCCAGCTGCGTCCTCGGAGCATGGTAGAGCGAGCCGTCAACATGAACGACAAGCAGTCTGGCGTCGGCCCGACGCTGAACGGGCGTCGTGGCGGCGTTCATATCGTGGTTGCGGCCGTTGAGGTCGCGGCCTCTAGGAAGGCGACGATTTCGCGAGCTGCATCAGCAGGATGCCTTAAGTCCGCCGGGTTGGCGTCCGGCACCGCCAGAGCATGCAGCGGTGTATCCATGTCACCGGGGTCGATCGCCTGCACCCGCACTCCATGTGCCCGGAGCTCCCGATCCCAGATTTTACTCATATGTAGGAAAGCTGCCTTGCTCGCCCCGTACGCTCCCCAGCCCGCGTATGGCGTCACCGCCGCGTCGCTGCTGATGTTGACTATGAGTGCGGGACGGTCCTCGCGGGCGGATGCACCGAGCGTTCCCAGTAGGGCCTTAGTGAGGCGAAACGGGCCGACCAAGTTCGTGGCGAGCGCCGCCTCCAGGTCTTCGCAATCAGTGTCCGCAAGCAACGCGAGCGGCACCGGCCCGAGCGTCGATGCGTTGTTAATGAGCACATCGAGTCCACCGAGCGCCGCCGTGATCTGCATCGCGATTCGGTAGGTATCGTCCTTCTGTGACACGTCGCCCTGGATGCCGTGGGTTCCCTCGAACGCTCGTGTCACTTCGCTGACTCGCTCGCCCTGCCGAGCGACGAACGCTACCGCGGCCCCGCGATTGTGCAGCGTTTCAACAAGCGCCAGGCCAAGGCCTGACGTGCCGCCCGTGACGGCAACCCGCAGGCCACTCAGAGTCGAAATGTCGGTGGAGGTCATCACTTGCTCCTTTTGCTCTTGTGTTCCTGGAGTGGCGGGATCCACTCGAAATCCCAGTTCAAACTACAAGTTCAAGTAAACTTGAAGTCAAGGGTATTCCTTGTTACCTTTCTAGCCATGTCGGAGTTGATCACGATTGGCGAGGTCTCTCGTCGCAGCGGCGTAGCCGCATCGGCGCTCCGCTACTATGAGGACCGGGGACTCATCGAGTCCGAACGCGAAGGCTCAGGTCACCGTCGCTACCCACGGGCTGTACTGCGACGGATCGCGTTTGTCGTTTTCGCGCAGCGTATTGGGCTGACGCTCGACGAGATCGCCACAGAACTTGGAAAGCTTCCTTCTGCCAGTGCGCCAACCGGCCGCGATTGGTCACGGCTCTCGGGGGAGTGGAGGTCGAGGATCGATCAGCGAATCGCCGAGCTTGAGCGCCTGAAGGGTGGGCTCACCGAGTGCATCGGGTGCGGCTGTCTCTCACTTGAACGTTGCCGCCTAGCGAACCCGGCTGACCGGGCAGCGCGGTATGGTCCGGGTCCACGTTTTTGGATCGGCGACCGCCCGCCAGCATGAGTCGTGCGAGGCCTGTCTACATGTTAGAGTACATGTTCCCGCTGATCAGGGGCGAGTATCCTTCTTCGCCAAGGAAGTGAGCCAGGTTCCGATAGCCCATATCGACCCGGCCTCAGGGTCGCGGTGAAGGCATTGCTGCGCTGGGGTGTGCTCCTCGCGGGCGTCTTCCTTCTGCCGACGGCCGCACCTCTTGCCGCGCAGGACGGGACAGTCCAGGGCCGAGTCCGCGACGACGAGGGCACCGCCGTGTACAGGGCGGCGGTGATGCTTCTCAGGGGCGAGACCCCCGTCGTCGTCGTCGATACCGATGAACTGGGCCTGTTTCGCATCTTCGAGGTTGCGCCCGGGCCCTACACGGTTCGCGTTGAGGGGTTGGGGTACACTGAGTCCTCCGAGGAGATCGTCGTCGGCGGCACCGAGACCGTCGAGCTCGACCTTCGGCTCCAAAGGAGCGCGATCCGACTCGAAGGAATCTCGGCCGAGGCCGAGCGCAGTCGTGCGCGCGCCCGTTTCGACCAAGTGGGTGGCGTTACCGTAAGGGAGCTCAGTCGGGCTGAAGTGAGAATGGTGCCGGGCCTCGCCGAGCCTGACCCTGTGCGCGCGCTCGAGGTGCTACCGGGCGTGGTGTCGACGTCTGACTTCTCCGCATCCTTTAACGTGCGGGGAGGGTCGCACGATCAGAACCTGATCCTCCTCGACGGGATGCCGATCTTTTCCCCCTTCCATCTCGGGGGCATCTTCTCCGTCTTCAATCCCGACATGATCGACCGGGTGGAGCTTCACTCCGGAGGGTTCCCGGCGGAGCATGGTGGGCGAGTCTCGTCCGTCCTCCAGATCGAGAGTAACGCGGGCGACGGGGCATTTTCGGTCGACGGAGCCGTCTCCCTCCTCGCTACGAGAGCGGCCGTGGGCGGACGGCTGGGGAACTCCCTCGCGAGCACCCTCGGGTTCGCGAACGTGCGCTACCGGATGTCGGCCCGGCGTTCCTACGTTGACCTGCTCTTCGGACAATTCCCGTACCATTTGACCGATTTCCAGACGATCGTGGAGGGTTGGACGCAGGGCGGTGATCGCCTCACGCTTACAGCCTACAAGGGCAGGGACGTCATCGATCTGAGGAGCTTCGACCTCGAAGATTTTCCTTTGCGGATCGACTGGGACTGGGGCAATGACGCCGTCGGCGCCCGCTGGACGCACCCGAGACGTGGGGGCGGCTCGCTCGACTTCCGAGCGAACTTCAGCCGCTTCGGGACTGGCCTCACCTTCCCCGATTTCGCCGACACACGGCTGAGTAGCAGGATCAAACAGGGCCAGTTCAAGGCGGATCTGGACCTACACCCTTCGCCGCGCTTTTCCATCCAAGTGGGGGCGAGCGCTGAGGCTCTATCCTACAAGAACCTCTTCTCGACCGGCGGGACTGAGTTCGCCTCCGGGATCGGCAAGGGATGGCTACTCGGCACGTACGTTCAGACGCGGTGGTCCGCGCCGGGCGCATGGCTCGTTGAGCTCGGGCTCCGGGCTGATGGCTACAGCCCCGACCCAGGGAGGTGGGTCCAGGAGATCGCTCCTCGTCTGGCGGTAAAGCGGTCCTTCGGAGATGGAGACGTCGCCGTAAAGCTGGGGGTCGGCCGCTATACGCAGTTCCTGCACTCGCTGCGGGATGAGGAGTTGCCGCTCGGACTCGATTTTTGGGTGCTGGCTGGGGAACGTGCCCCTCCTACGATTTCGGACCAGATTCAGATCGGCATCGAAGGGTTCAGCGGAATCGATTGGTTCTGGTCGTTGGAGGGATACGCCCGCTCCTTCGATGGCGTCGTGACGTTCAACACCGCCGAAAACCCGAACGACGACTTGGACGACATCCTATCTGGGGAGGGACTCTCGTACGGTGTCGATCTCCTGTTGCGAAGGGAGACCGGTGCGGTGACTGGATGGCTGGCCGTTTCGTACCTGAAGGCGGACCGCACCTTTCCGGATCCCTTGTCACCACTGCCAGACCAGCCGGACACCTCATACTCCCCGATCTTCGACCGTCGCCTCGACGTGGATTTCGTCCTCAGCTACCCAGCTCCCTGGGGGTGGGAGGGTGGCGTGCGTTGGAACCTAGGTACCGGTATCCCCTACACTGGCGTGCTCGGCTCCTATCGGTACTACGAGCCACGCTACGTCGGGGGTCGTGGCCTGGAGTGGTCAGGCGCGCCGGGCCCCGACGCGGACCCCGACGACGACGGAGATTTCGGCGTCGTCCTCAGGGATCGGAGCTCGTCCCGGTACCCGGTCAACCACCGGCTCGACCTGAGCTTCCGCCGGACCTCCGAAAAGTCGTGGGGCTCGCTCACTCCTTATGTGAACCTCATCAACGTGTACGACCAGCGGAACGTGCTCTTCTACTTCTTCGAGTATGAGCGTGACCCCGCCGTGAGATCGGGCGTATCGATGTTTCCGCTGCTGCCCACATTCGGCTTGGAGGTGCGGTTCTGATGCGGGGCGTGCGATTCGCTTGCATCTCAGCCCTCGCCGTCCTGGCCGGCTGTGATCTCGAGGAGATCACCATCATCGAAGTCGAAGATGTAGTGATCGCGGAGATCTACGTGAACCTGGCCGAGGACCCGACCGCAAACGAGATCCGGGCCTTCCTGCACCACACGCTCGGAGCACCGGGGGTCAACGAGCTCCCGAATGCGCTGATCGTCGTGCGCCGCCCCGATGGGCTCACGCTCAACCTCGTGGAGGACCAACTCGAGGCATGCCTCGACTCCTTGCCGACGGTAGGGTCGGGCGCCTGCTTCCTTGCCGATCCCGCTCAGACTCCGAACCTCAGCCCGGGCGACCTACTCGAGGTCGAGGTCACGCTCGCGGATGGGGGGACCCTCTTCGGGGCTGTTCGCGTGCCATCGTCCTTCCAGATCGACGGCGTATCGACGACGTGCCGGCTCGATCCCAACACGCTCCTACCCATCCACTGGTCCAACTCGGATGGGGCATGGGCGTACGTGAACGAGACGTCGATTTCAGGCCTGCCCGAGGCGCTCCTTGGGGAGGGGATCGTGGTGGAGGAGAACCCGCTCAATCTCCTGGGTCTCTCCATTTCGGACCAGGACACGACCGTCGTCTTTCCCAGTGAATTTGGGATCTTCGACCGCTTCGACTTGAGCCCAGACCTGGCGAGCCGGTTGCAGCAAGGGCTGCCGCCTGCGACGACGGCTGAGGTGTCCATCACGGCAGTCGATGGGAACTTCGTGAACTGGGCACGGGGCGGGAACTTCAACCCGTCCGGACAGGTCAGGGTGCCGAGCCTCCGAGGGGACGGTGTCGGCGTCTTCGGCGCGACTGTGAACCGGCGGTTCTTCGTGTTCAGTTCGGCTCGGGCGGGCTCTATGCCAGACTGCCCGATATAGGGGGTGTGACGACTGCACCCGGCGCTCTAAACTCGGAAGCTGAGCAGGCGGGAGGCCAGTAACCCCGATAAGTTCCCGTCCAGGGGACATTAGAGGTTGACCTGGTCGACGTAGCACCACGCCCAATCCTCGCCGGATTGCCACGATTTGACGACGGGGTGTTGCGCCTTCTCGAAATGCCGACGCGCGTGCTTCCCAGGTGAACTGTCACAACACCCCACGTATCCGCAGGACATGCACACGCGCAAGTGGACCCATTCCTTTCCCATCGCTACGCATTCGGGACACGTACGCGACGATCCCGGAAAGACCGTCCTGGTCTCACGGCCATGTTGGCAGCGCTCGGACAACCGCTGCTCCTCGGTCAGGCTACATCCGGGCCCGTCGGGCTCGACGCCTGCGATGAGCATGGAGATCTCGTGCGGAGCCGCGCCCACCTGTTCCAGCACCGCCCGGGCCAGCTCCCGGTCGGCGGCACCCTCCACAGCGATCACGGAACTAGCCCCCGCGCCCCGCAGCTCCTCCTCATGGTCCGCCCGACGCGTCTGCGCCACGATGGGTAGCTCGGGCCGCAACGCCCGGACCACGGCCACCACCCGTTCCGTCATGGTGGGGTCGTCGTCCGCGACCACCAACAGAGCGGCCCGCTCGATTCCTGCGCGCTCGAGAATCTGGCGTCGAGAGTAGTCTCCGCGCACGACCCGGTGACCGCCCGCCTCGGCCTCTGCCGCCCCGTCCGGGCTGAGCGTCATGATGACGCGCTCGAACCCACCCGACGCGATCGTGCGGCTCAAACTCCGAGCCGCACTACCGTACCCAGCGATCATGACGTGGCCGGTGTGGCCCTCGGGATCGATGATGCCCTCCGTCTCGGGGTCGGCCCCACCCCCCGTCGCGCCGGAGGCCTTTCGTGTGGCTGCCGCGGCCAGCCGGGGAGCCATCTTCGCGAACGCCGGTGTCGTGATCATGAGCACCACCGTAGCCGCAATGAACGCCTGGCCGCCGAGCGTCGCCGAGCCTAATGGGTAGAGCCCCAGTCCGGTACCCTGTCGCTCCAACACGAAGGCGAACTCCCCGATCTGGGCGATCAGAATGCCGGCGGTCAGACTTGACGCTAGCGGCAGGCGCAGAATCAGTAGGCTCACCGTGGTCGTTGTCGTCTTGAGAACGAGCACGCCGAGCACGATCCCGGCCACGAGCAGGGGCTCCCGCAGCACGAAGGAAGGGTCCAGCAGCATTCCGATCGATACGAAGAAGGCCACGCTGAACAGGATTCTCAGCGGCATGATCTCGCTCAGGGCGTGCTCACTGAAGGAACTCTCGCTGACGATCAAGCCCGCGAGGAAGGCCCCGAGGGAGACGCCGAGCCCGGCCAAGCTCGCGATCCATGCGGTCCCGAAGCAGATGGCGATCAGGCTCAGCAGGAAGATATCGGGGGAGCAGGCGCGGGCGATTCGCTCCAAGAGGACCGGCATCGCTCTGCGCGCCAATAGAAGAACGGCGGCGATGATGCCGACCGCTTTGCCCAGGGCGCTCGCCACGCCCAGCCAGCCTCCGCCCTGACCTGCCAGTGCCGGGAGCAAAAGTATCATTCCGACTACCGCCATGTCCTGGAAGATCAACACGCCCAGGGCGGCTTGACCGTGCTCGCTACCAATCTCGCTGGCGTCGGTCAGGAGCTTCAGCGCGATGATCGTGCTGCTCAGCGCCGCTAGACATCCCGTGTAGATCGCGGAAGGCCACGAGACGCCGAACCCCACGAAGATCGCGGTCACCCCTCCGAGCGTGAGCCCGACCTGAAGGGCACCTCCACCAAACACGAGCCGCCGAATACGCGCCAGACGCGCAAGACTGAACTCGATTCCGATCGTGAAGAGGAGTAGAATCACCCCGATCTCAGCAGCTCCCTCCACGAGCCGCTCGTCCGACACGATCCCCAACGCGTGTGGTCCGATGACCACTCCGGTTATCAGAAAGCCCACAAGCGGGACGAGCCGCAAGAATCTCTGGCCTATGTATGCGATTGCGGCGCTGGCGCCGACCAGTGCCGTCAGCTCCGTGAGCAGGTGCAGGATATGATCTGGCATTCCGGTTACCGGGGAGCGGGGTCCCCTGGAGCAGGTTGCGGTCATCGACAAAGCCTGCGCTGGTGCCTACGAAGCAGGCCGTGAATCTTCTCTCGATGCGGCACGGGAACAAGGAGGCAGGGGGTGAGCAAGCCGACGACGCAGTTCACGCCGATCAGGCTGGGGGTCGAGGACTTCCCCCATCTCATTCGAAGCATTCGACGAAGGCCCGTCTCTGCTCGGGGGTCCCGAGGGTGAGGAGTGTGCACCCTGGCGTCAGGGTGTGCGAAGCCGACGGGTTGGTCCGCATTCTCCCGTCCTCCTGGATGGCGATGACGCTGAGGCCGGTGCGTGCCCCGATCTCGGACCCCTTCAGGCTGCGCCCCGCCAGCTCATCCGGGAGCGGGATGTGGAAGAGCTCGACGCCCTCACCAAGCATCACGAGCTCGCGTCCATGGACGAGGGAGAACACGCTCTCAATGCCAAGCGACGCGAAGCTCAACACGAAGTCGGCACCCGCGCGGCGGATGGCCTCCACGTTCCGCTCGTGGGTTACGCGCGTCAGGACGCGCGTCTCCGGATTCAGCCGGCGGCAGTACACGGTGAGGTAGACGTTCATCGCGTCGTCGTGGGTCGTGAGGAGGATTGAGGGAGCGTCCCGGACGCCGGCCGCCTCGAGGAGATCGCGGTCCGCGGCGTCGCCCATGAACAGCTGGTCGGGGATGCCGGCGATCTTGATCTTCAGACCCTCGTTCCGCTCCACCATGTGCACACGCACGTCCCGCCGTTTCAGGGCTCTTGCCGCGGAACGACCCACCTTTCCACCGCCGATCACCATCACCGCGTGAGGATTCGCGTCGTAGATAACGAGGATCTCGTCGAGCTCCTGGATCTGCTGAGGCGTTCCGATCACGACCGGCAGGCAGGAGGAAGAAAGCCGGTAGTTGGAGCGGACGGCTTGCAGCTGCCCTCGCTCCCACACCCCGACTATGGTCACCCCCGTGGCCTGTCGAAGCTTCGTTTCGCGGATAGTGCGCTCCTGGAAGGGGGTATTGTGTACGGGGAACTCGGCCAACAGCAGATCGTGGAACTTGCCGATGACGTTGACGCGAGCGCTGCCTGAGCTCACGCGATGAGCGAGATGCTCGCCCAGGCGCTCTTTCAGGGAGAGAACGTGCGTCGCGCCGCTCAGTTCCAGGATGTCGACCGAATCGCCGAACTCCGCGACAGCGGCGATCGGTACGGTTGAGGTGAGCTCGCGCACGGTGAGGACGATGTTGCTGTTGACGGTGTCTGACGCGTTTGCCAGCACCAGACGCGCGTACTGGGCGCGCGCGGCGGTGTAGGTGCCGATGGCGTCGACTTCGCCTGTGAGGACCGGCTGACCTTCGTCGTGCAGCCGGCTCGCGACGATGGGGTCCGGCTCGATCACGAAGGCCGGGATATTCGCCACCCGCAGTCGCTCCACGAGCCCCAGCGCGATCGGGTCATTGGCACAGATGATGACGTGACCGGACAGGTCTGAAGGCACCGAGCGCAGGGTCTCCAGACGTCGCCGGCTCTGTAGCTCGAGCCAGGGACCGTAGACGAGCCGAATGAACAGAAAAGGCAAAATGATGAGCAACAGCAGAATGCCGGTGACGAGGACCACCGAGCTGAAGGCACGTCCGAGGTCGGTCGTGAAGGTGATGTCCCCGAACCCCAGTGTGCTCATGACCGTGAGCGCCCAATAGACGCCGGTGAACCACGAGTGCTCGTGGCCCTCCCAGGCCATGAGCACGTGGAATAGCCAGCCATAGAGCAGGATCACGCCGACCAGGACCAGGACGTACGTCACGAACGGCGTGTATTGGCGGCGAAGCTTGCCGAGCGACACTATGGAAGCGAGGTGCGAGGCGATCGTCTTCATCTTCCGGTACACCTCCAGGCGTAGAAGCCCGGGCTCCATTCCCGTTCGGGTCCGGGTCATGCCGGCGAAAGGTCGCTTCCAATCATAACCGACTGAAGGTGCAGGCGAATCGCTGTCGGATGGGTTAAGCGGAATCTGGGTTCTACAGCTCCAGCCTTAGAGCAAGGTCGATCGGTGGCTGGTGGTCGGTCCGGCGCACCCCCCCAGGCACAGGTCATCGTCCCCGCCGCGGCGGACCACGGCCAGAACGTCCTCGGGGAAGCAGGAGTCCTGTCCGGGCCGGGTCAATCCCTAGAAGGATCTACTCGCGATTTGATGCCCCTGACCCGCATCTTGGGAGCATGAACAGCCCGGACACGGCCTCCCGCCTGAATGCAGCCCTAGAAGGCCGGTACCGCATCGAGCGTGAGATCGGTGAGGGCGGGATGGCGACCGTCTATCTGGCCGATGATCTCAAGCACGAGAGAAAGGTCGCGCTCAAGGGGGCGGAAGACGAGGTGGACGTTGGTTGCCAGAGCTGCTGACTTCCCCGCGCTACACACGTACGGAGCGCGCCCTTCAGGCTCGCTAGACCGACTCGAGGTACTTGTGGACCATGGCCACAGAGGCTGAACCCTCGCCCACCGCGGCGGCGACCCGCTTCGCTGACCCATGCCGAATGTCACCGACGGCGAAGATCCCCGGCACGTTGGTCTCGAGCAGGAAGGGATCTCGGTCTAACGGCCAATCCTTCGGCCGACGGCCTCCGCGGATCAGGTCGGGTCCCGTGAGCACGAACCCCTCCTCGTCGGTCTCCACTAGCCCCTGGACGCTCTCCGATCGTGGCTTCGCCCCGATGAAGACGAACACGTGAGCCGTCTCGATAGAGCGTTCGGCGTCCCCGATCGAAATGCGGATCGCCTCGAGGCGCGGGTGGCCGATGGCCTCGATCACCCGGGCTCCTGTCAGGACTTCGATGTTGTCCGCGGCCTCGATCCGGTCCACGAGGTAACGTGACATGGAGGATCCTATGGACTCGCCGCGAACGAGTATGGTGACCTTGGCAGCGTACCTCGAGAAGAGGAGGGCGGCCTGGCCTGCGGAGTTGGCGCCCCCCACGACGATCACGTGCTGGACCCTGCACGACGCGGCCTCGGACAGGGCCGCGCCGTAGTAGACGCCCGCGCCCGTGACCTCCTCGACGCCCTGCACCTCGAGGCGACGGACCGCCATGCCGGCGGCCAATACGAGGGCGTGGCAGCTTAGCTCGGTGCCGTCCGCGAGAGTGACGATCCGGTAAGGGTCCTCGACCCGGATGCTCGCCGCGGCGTGCGACAAAATCACTTCGGCGCCGAAGCGCTTGGCCTGGGTCGTGGCCCGGCGCGCCAGATCGGCTCCGCTCACCCCGCTCGGGAACCCGAGGTAGTTCTCGATTCGGGAGCTGGTGCCCGCCTGCCCACCGGTGGCGTGCGACTCGACCAATATCGTTTTGAGTCCCTCCGACACGGCGTACACCGAGGCGGCGAGTCCGGCGGGTCCTCCCCCTATCACGAGCAGGTCGTAGAAGGGGCGGGTCGCCGTGGTCTGTAAGCCCACCTTGGCGGCCAGATCCGGCGGGCTGGGCGCAGTCAGCACCGTGCCATCCGGGAACAAGACCACGGGGAGGCTGCGCGCGCCGGGCGTGATGGACTCCACGAGCTCCGCCATGGAGGCGTCCTGCTCGATGTCGATCCATCGATAGGGGATTTGATTCAGCGATAGGAAATCCTTCACTTCGTGGCAAGCTGGCGACCACATCGCGCCCGCAACCCGGATTCCCTGGAACGTCGGGCGAAAGCCCGCGGACCAGTCATCCAGGAGGTCGTCAAGAATCGGGTAGAGCTGCTCTTCCGGAGGGTCCCATGGCTTCATGAGGTAGTAGTCCAGGCCGACCGCGTTGATTCCGGCGATGGCCGCGGACGTGTCTGCATACGCCGTGAGAAGGACCCTCCTCGCGGACGGGTGAAGCTTACGTACCTCGGTGAGGAACTCGGTTCCGCTCATCCTCGGCATACGCTCATCCACAAGGAAAAGCGCCACCGGAGTGTCCCGTTCCTTGAGCTTGCGTGCGGTGTCTAGGGCCTGATCTCCCGAGCCCGCCTTTACGATCCGGTAAGTCGATCGAAAGTGCGTTCTCAGGTCGCGCTCGACGGCGTTTAGCACCTCGGGCTCGTCATCCACCGTCATGATCACGGCCTTCGAGGAGGGGGTCGTCATGGCCTCATTAGCTGGGAGGTTCGGAAGACAGCGTGGTCCCTTCAGGAGTCAGTTCTGGGCGGGTCAGGGGGAGCTCGATCGTGAAACAGGTCGATCCCGGTTGGGAACGGACGCGGATGGATCCGCCGTGCTTTTCGACGACGATCCGGTAGGAGGTGTTCAGCCCGAGGCCCGTGCCTTTTCCCGGTGGCTTCGTGGTGAAGAACGCGTCGAACACGCGGGGCTGTATCTCCGGAGGAATACCGGGCCCGCCGTCTTCGACCTCCACCACGATGCGGCCGTCGCGGACGAACGTCCGGATCGCGATGCTCCCCTCTCCTCCCATCGCGTCGGCCGCGTTGTCCAGGAGATTGGTCCACACCTGATTCAATTCGCTGCCGTACGCCTCGATCCGAGGGAGCTCCGGATCGAGCTCCTGCTTCACCGTGATCCCCTTCTTTAGCTTGCTCCGGAGGATCACCAGCGTGTTGCGGAGCCCTTCGTTCACGTCCACGCTCTGGACCGGTGCCTGGCCGAGGTAGGCATAGGCCTTCATCGCTCCCACTATTTCCACGAGACGACCGGACCCGTGACGGATCTCCTCCAGCAGGCGGTACACCCGGTGGCCGTGGGCCTGCCAGGCTAGCATGACAGGGGCGACCTCGTCCCCCACGCGCACCGCAAATGCTTCCAGAGCGTCCAGCTCGTAGCCCAATTCGACGAGGGCCGGCGAAACCTCCCAGGGAACGTCGCCACCCCGCTGATCGAGCCAGTCCTCGAACTCTGCCTCCAAGTCGCTCCGGACGAGGGGGTCGAGCTCGCACGGACACGCAGCCGCCTCACGGGCGCGGACGTCGAGTTCCTTCACGAGGGCCTCCGCGTCGGCCGGGAGCTGGAGTGCGTTCAGACGATCATACGCCAGCTGGTAGGCTGCGAAGACCGCCTCGAGCTGCTCCGCGGCCCTCCGCGTCGCAGCGGCGGGGTTGTTGAGTTCGTGAGCCACACCCGCCGCCAGCGTCCCGAGAGTGGCCATCTTCTCACTTTGGCGCAGGGCGCTCTCGGCGTTTTTTTGGTCGGTGATGTCTGAGCCGAATACGAAGACGAAGACCCCCTGAGGTCCACGGGCGTGGGTGAGCAGATACCGGCGCTCGCCAATCGCGGCCTCGACCGTCACGGGTTCGGCGGAAGCGCTCACCGCATTCCACGTTTGCTGGTCGAATCCAGGGCACAGCTCGAGCCACGACCGGCCAGTGAGATCTTGCCCCCCGAACACCCGCCTGGCGGCAGGGTTGGCCAGCAGGACGTACCCCTCGCGGTCCAGCCGCAGCACCGGCCCCGGGTTCATGTCCGGAAAACGTGCGAGCTCCGAAAGGGACCGCTGCGCTACCTTGAGCTCGGTCACGTCGGTCCCGTACACGAAGACATGGTCCCCGATGGGCTCGTGACACAGGGTGAAGGAGAGGCAGCGGTCGCCGAACTCGGCTTCGTGTTGGACGGGGTCGCCGCTCTCGAAAACCCTGCGCCAGACCTCTCCCTCCACTCCGGGACACAGTCGGAGCCAGGACTCGCCGCGGAGGGAGTCCTTTCCGAACAGGACGCTGGCGACCGGATTGGCACGCAGCACCGCCCCCTCGCGGTCCAGGCGGGCCACGGGGCCGGGATTCATCTGGGGGAATCGGGCCCTCTCCTCGAGCTCGCGCTCCGCCTCCTTCAGCTCCGAGATGTCGGTCCCGAAGACGAATAGATGTTCGGTGCCGGGCTCGTGGGAGAGCGTGAAGGAGAACCAACGATCCCCCATCTGGATTTCGCAGGTCGCCGACCCCTTACCGGCCAGGACGGGATCCCACACCTCGTCGCTGATCCCGGGACAGACGCTCTGGAAGTCGACCCCTTCCAGGAACTCCCGTCCCGACACGGCGTGAGCGGCCGGGTTGGCACGCCGGACGATTCGCTCCAGGTCCAGCCGAAAGACCGGTCCCGGGTTCATCTCGGGGAACAGCGCCATCTCCGCCACGGTGGCCGCTCGCTCTTCGAGCTGGCGCTCGGCGCTCTTGCGTTCTCCGATGTCGTGGAACGTCGTGAGCAAGACCGGCTCGCCATTCAGCTCGAATTGCGATACGTCGGCTTGGGCCCAGCGGCACTCCCCCGCCTTGGTACGCACGCGTACGTGGATCGCCTCGGCGCGTCCCTCAGCAAAAGCGCCCACCGTATCGTCCCTGTCTTCGGCTACGAAGTGGAGATCCCTCAGCGGGCGTCCTAGCGCCTCTTCGGCGAAGCCGTAGGCGGTCGTGAACATGGGGTTCACCCTGACCACGCGGTCCGTCGTGACGCTACACACCGCCGCCGGCATGGGGAGCCCGTCCACGACGTGCGGAGGGAGATCCCCGCGGGAAGGTTGAGGGCGGGCCTCCGCGGGGACCTTCTTCACGATGAGCTAGGAACCATTGCGGCCGCTCGAGGATTCCAGGAACATGTTGTCGTGTGCGGCACTCTGTGCGCTCGGTGATAGTGTGGCGCGCACGGGCCTGTCCTATAGGATTGCGGCGTATGAGTCCAGAGCAAGACGGGTCGACCGGTGGCGAGACCGATCCGAAATCCGTTTCGGAATGGTGGGAACTAGCGAGTCAGGCCTCGGTGGTAAAGCGAGGCCTGCGTTTCGCGGTGGTCGTCGGTTTCATCCTCATCGGGATCAACCACGGCGACGCGATCCTGAGCGGGGAATCGCACCGGTCCGACTACGTGAAAATGGTCCTGACCATCGCCGTTCCGTACGTCGTCTCGGTCCTCTCGAGTATCGGAGCGATGCGGGAGAAGTCATCGGAAGGTCTGGGCTGATGGAGCGGTTCCCTCCAGGCCTGGGGCGAGCCAGCATCAATCCGCGGCGATCCCTTTATTGACGAGCCGATCTGATGCGACACTACCGCCCGACCCTTGCCGTGCTGCTCACCCTTCTGGCCGGAGTGTCGGCGTGCTCGACTCCGTTATTCGACGGGGAGACGCTCGTGCGCTTCCGAAACGTGAGCCCTGTCGAGCTGATTGACTTCACGTACCAGTCCGGAGGCGAGGCGATCTTCTTCCCCGTGATCCGCGCCGGGGTCGTCACCGAGTTCGTGGAGATCGACCGGTCGTATCGGTACGGCTTTGTGGAGGTCCACGTCGACGGCCAGCACTTCGTGCTCCAGCCCATCGACTACGCCGGCGAAACGCTGCTCGGCGGCGGCGAGTTCACCTTCCGCGTGGACGTGGACACGTCGTCCCCGTTCGGCGTGTCCCTCGTGCTCGAGGACTAGCATTGCGGGGGGGCAGCTTGCTACGGCATCCTCTAGGGCCCTTGAAGCCCACGATTGGTTCCTGCGCATGATGCAGGGGCACGAGGAGTTCGAGGTCGAGACAGACAGGGCCGAGGAACTGCCGATGCCGTTCTGGAGTCAGACGGTGAGGCGGGTGGTGGTGGGATAGGGTTTCGGCTCCACGCGACGGTTGGGAGGAATCCTAAGCCATTACTACCGAAGAGCCGCGTGAGCGGTGCTTCGAATATTGGAACAGGACGCCATGCGGACCGAAGCGGATCCCGGGATCAGAGAGGCACGCGCTCCCTGTCCGCTCGCCCCGCACCCAGTCGGCCGCATCTGCCACTCCGGGTCGTCCATCGACCTCCAGCGCCGCGTCCAGTCCCGGTGGTTAGGACGATCAGGCGGGCAACGGCGGCATGCGAAGACCCGGGGTGCTGAACATGATCTCCTGGATCGCCTTGATGCTCCGGTTCCCATACCGGAAGGGAATGATCAACCGGAGAGGGGCACCGTGCCTCGGCGGAATCGGCTCGTCGTTCATGAGCCACGCCAGCATCACCTGCGGATGCATGAGGGTCGGCACCGACTCGTCTACATAGAACCGGTCGGAGGCGACGAAGCGGCAGTAGTGCACGCCGGGCACGAGGCCCAGCATGTCCGCGAAGTCGCTGAAACGGACTCCCGTCCACTTCACTATACCGCGGGGATTGGGCGCGCCGCACTGCAGTAGGAAGGTGTGGGAGACGCGGGGTAGCGGTTCCAGGTCAGAGAAGTGCAGGGTTCCCGAGAGCCTGGCGAGCCTCCGCGTGTCCACCTTGATCGCCATTTGCTGGTAGTCGAACTCGATCTGCGGGGTCTGGCGATCCGGGGTGCGCCACATGAGCGGATCGGTGATCGAGCCCGCAGCGCTCTCCGGATGTTCTGGAGCTGAACCGTCCGGGTTCAGCGGAAGCGCCGCCGGGAAGCCCTCTCGCGGAGTCCCTTCCACGAGCCGGTCCGGCCATTCCTGCGGTGCAACCTGGGCCTGGAGCTGCTCCGCGGTTAGCACTCCGACGGACAGGCCCGCCAGGGCCGAACTCGAACGGCAAATCGCGTCACGGCGTGAGATTGCCATCGCTGCACCTCCATGTGAAAGGGTGGGAGGGAGTGTCGCTCGAGCGCTCTCTCCTGGACCTCCGGCAGCCGCGCCGGTGTGGCCTCGCATCGCCGCCGGCAAGTGCACGAAATCGTCTGTTCGGACCAGCCTCCCAGATTCGCTCCCTGAAGGGCCCGGCAGTCAAGGCAGAGTAGATCGGGGACACCCGTTGGGCAAGCGTGTGCGGTTGGGGCGATGGAGGCAGCCGCGGGGTGGAGTGGCGCTGACTGTTGCCGTGCCCTCTATGGCTGCGACCAGTGCTCCAACCCCCGATACCTGGTCCAGGTCGACTAACATAAGGGGAGCCAGATTCGGGGCCGAAACGCGATGACCAGTACATGTTCCACTACATGTTGAGGTTCGTTATACCGGTGAAAACCAAGTTTGAAGTTCGCCATTCTAGCGTAAAATACCGCGAAACTTCGCGATTTTAGCGAAAATGGGGTCTGCTACAGTATAGTTTGCAACTAGGAGGTCGGCGGTTCGATTCCGCCTGGCTCCACTGATGTAAGCTCTTGATAGACAGCAAGTTACAGGAGACCCCTCGCCCAGGGCCGGGTGCGGGGTCTACATGTTGGACTACATGTTGAAGTGAGAGACCCCAGGGCCGGGCCCACTGCTCTCGCGTTAGCCCGACCCTCTCGAAGCCCGCCTGCGCCTCCTCCGAGTCCGTCCCTGGAAGGATTTGCTCGCGATTTGCCGTCCTGAGCCGCATCTTAGGCGCTTGGACACTCCAGAGCCCGTCACCCGCCTGAACGCAGCCCTCTCTGGCCGCGACCGCATCGAGCGTGAGATCGGTGACGGCGGGATGGCGACCTCCCACTCCGCCGGGGTCGATCGTAGAGAGTTCCTCAAGATGTCAGCAGTCCTTAGCCTGGGTCCGGGACTTCGAATCCAGCCTCAAACGCTTTGGGCCGTGGTAGAGCCCACTGACCATCGCATCGTCGAGCCCACGGAGCATGATCTCGTGATCAGCCGCCTTGGGGTCGAGTTGAGTGGCGACTCCGCCTATGGTCGGTCGATCAACGGCATAATTCCCGGCCCGCTCCTGCGATTCCGGGAGGGGGAGGAAGCAATCCTACGGGTCAGGAACGATCTCGACGAGGACACCTCGCTCCACTGGCACGGTATCCTTGTGCCGTTCGACATGGATGGCGTCCCAGGCTTCTCCTACGACGGGATCAAGCCGGGTGAGACCTTCACCTACCGCTTTCGCGTCCGACAGAGTGGTACCTATTGGTACCACAGCCACTCGGGCGGTCAGGAGCAGCAGGGCGTGTACGCGCCAATAATCATCGATCCGGCAGGCGAAGACCCAGTTCAGTTCGACCGAGAACATGTCATCGTGCTCTCGGACTGGACGGACGAGGATCCGATGGAGGTCCTCCGGAATCTCAAGGGGAACGGCGCCTACTACAACTACGGCAAGCGCACGTTGCCTCAACTTCTCAAGGGTCTAATCGACAGCCCTGGTGCGACGATCCGTGATCGGGCCATGTGGGGCCGCATGCGTATGGATCCGACGGACATCGCCGACGTGACCGGGGCCACCTACACGTATCTGCTAAACGGAAGGAACGCGGACGAGAACTGGACTGGGATCTTCGGCTCTGGAGATCGCGTGCGATTGCGGATCATCAATGCTGCAGCGATGACCTACTTTGACCTGAAGATCCCCGGGTTGGTGATGACCGTCGTACAGGCCGATGGACAGGATATCGAGCCCGTGGCTGTGGAGGAGCTCGGCATTGCGGTGGCGGAGACCTACGACGTCGTTGTCGAGCCTGAGGCCGGCGAGGTCTACACGATCTTCGCTCAGTCGATGGACCGAAGCGGCTATGCCAGGGGAACGCTCGCAGAAAGCGAGGGCCTCGAGGCGTCGATCCCGGAGATGAGCGCCCGGCCGCTTCGCGCCATGCAGATGGAGGGCATGGACATGCCCGGGATGGACATGCCGGGAATGGACATGCCTGCGGATACCTCCGCCGCCATGCCGGGGATGGATCCTGCGGCGATGATGAACGGACCCGTAGTTCATCCGAAGCTCGAGTACTCACACCTACGGGCCCTATCGCCGAACGTGGACACCCGGGAACCGGAACGGGACGTGGTACTCCGCCTGACGGGAGACATGGAGCGCTATTTCTGGACCCTGAACGACAAGAAGCTCTCCGACTCCGATGCGATCCAGCTCCACGTCGGAGAGCGCGTGAGGATTCAGTTCGAGAACGAGACGATGATGGAGCATCCCATGCACCTGCACGGAGTGTTCATGGAGCTCCAGAACGGCCAAGGAGCGGCACAGGCTCCTCGCAAGCACACGATCAGCGTGCCGCCCTTCGAGACCGTCGAAGCACACCTCACGTTCGACGAGCCCGGGCCGTGGGCGTTCCACTGCCATCTGCTCTTTCACATGATGACTGGGATGTTCGTGCGGGTGGAGGTCGCGGAGGCGATCGCGGTGGCCGACTTGTGATGTGTTTCGCACGGGCTCTGGCCATCTCACTTGCGGCGCCTTTCTGGGTGCTGCCAGCATTGGTGGACGCGCAGGAGGTGGATAAGGCCATCTTCCACTACTCACGGCTGGAGCTGGATGCCTCTCGTTCAAGCGGGTCGACGGTGACGACCTGGGAGGGCAATGGGTGGATCGGGACCGACTTCGATCGGCTGTGGTGGAGCACCGAGGGAGAGCGCTTCGGCAGTGACTTCGAGGACGCTGAGTTCACCCTCCTTTACGGCCACTATTCACGTCGGTTCTGGGATGTTGTCGTCGGTGTGAGGCACGAGATCGAGCCCGTGTCGCAGTCCTACCTGACCTTCGGAATCATGGGGTTGGCGCCCTACTGGTTCGAGGTCGAGCTGTTCGGGGTTGTGAGTGATAACGGGCGAGCGAGTGTGAGACTCGAGGCAGAGACCGATCTTTTCGTCACCCAGCGACTGATCCTGGAACCGCTAGTCCATTTCGACGCTCTGATCGTGGACGACCCGGCGCTCGGATTGGAAGCCGGCACCAGGACCTTTGAGTTCGGTTTGCTGACCCGGTACGAGATTCGAAGGAAGTTTGCCCCATACCTGTCCTTCGAGTGGGTGAGCGAGCAAGAGAGCGTCGTCGGGGAGCCCGACCATCCGGATCTAGAGGGGTTTCGGCTGGGACTGGGCGTCCGCCTCATCTATTGATCATTACAGGCACTCCCGTATGGGTTGGACGCGGCAGTGCTTATGCCGCTGGCGATGGGGCTGTTCGTGGTACGACAGGTCAACAAACGATCAGAGGAGGGAAAAAATGAGGTCTGCTAGCGCGGTTGTTACCATGTGCGCCTTGGCGATGTTCTTCGGAGGATCCGAGGTCCAGGCCCAGTCGGTCGCAGGCGAACCGATCGTGATCGAGGTCACCATGGCCGATTTCTCGTTCTCGCCCGCCGTCCTACAGATTCCCGCCGAACGGCCGGTGACGCTGGTATTCGTGAACACGGGAGTGGTGGAGCACGAATTCATGGTGGGAAGAAGGGTCGTGAACGGGGACTTCGAGGTCGACCTGTTAGCGAATGTCAACGTCGAGATGGGGAGCGAGGATGCGGCGGATCATGACGACGCCAACGCCTCGCCCCACGATCATCCCGACGCGGACGTCCAGGATGACCACGGCACCATGGTCCTCACGGGACCCGGGATGCGGAGCAGCATGACGTTCGTGCTGCCGGGCGATCTGCGGGGGGAGTGGGAGATGGCGTGCTTCATCCCCGGGCACTATGACGGGGGGATGCACGGTACGGTGATCGTCAACTGAGGGTTCATCCCGCTGCGAGGAGCCGGGAGGATGAAATGTAGCCCGGTGGGGCAGCATTTTGCCTAGTAACGGGACTGCGGCTGGGCGTAACGGATGAGAAAGGAGGTGGGGTAATGAGCGCCACGAAGACCGCGGTGATCACATGCCCGCTCTGTGGTGCGAAGACGGATGCGGTGATGCCAGAGGGTGCGTGTCAGTTCTTCTGGGATTGCCCGGGCTGCGGGGATGTCCTGCGGCCGAAGGCGGGCGATTGCTGCGTGTTCTGCTCCTATGCGGATCGCGCGTGTCCGTCGAGTGGCCGCTCCCCGTGAGGTCCCTCGCTCCCGTGTGGGTGGGGGTCTACATGTTGGACTACATGTTGAGGTGAGAGGCCCCTAGGCCGGGCGCACCGCTCTGGTGCCAGCTCCACCCTCTGTAGGGGACTGCGTGCGCCTCCAGCGTTAGCCTGCCGTAAAGGATTCCCTCGCGATTTGCCGGGTCGCAGCGCATCTTAGGCGCCTGGACACTGACTTAGGGTTCCGGACGCGGTTGATCCAGGTCGGTGCCTGGACGCTATTTCCGGCCGTCTTCATTGGTATGGCCGTTGATGACTCGTACGCGGTGAACTCGGGGGGCAGTAGTTCCCCGCGGGTATTTCAGGTCATAAGAGAGTTAGGGTGCACCGGAGACTGATGGCGAGAACAGCGACCCGACTAGCGTGGGGTTTCGGCATACTTCTGGTTGCTTGCGGAGCCCCGCCGCCTACCGACGCGGACACCGTCGTTTTGGTCCACGGTCTCGGTCGTAGTGCAACATCGATGCTCGTGCTTCGGACCCGCCTTGAGGGGGCTGGATTCCGCGTCGTCAGTTTCGGATATCCGTCCACCTCTTCAACGATGGAAGACCTCGTCGACAGCCTCGGCACGTCGGTGGATGCATGTTGTGCAAACGCAGCGGGAGCGGTGCATTTCGTTACCCATTCCATGGGTGGTGTCCTTGTACGCAGCTATCTCGCAGATCAGGTGGTCGAAATGGGCGGGCGAGTCGTAATGTTGAGCCCGCCGAACCAAGGAAGCGAAGTCATTGATGCGTTCGGCGACTCGCCACTGCTTCGCGCAGTCTTGGGCCCTGCTGGCGCCAGACTCGGCACCGACTCAAACGGAATCGCCCGGGAGCTGGGCCCGATCGACTTCAGCCTCGGCATCATCACCGGCGACCGGAGCCTCAACCCAATCGGGTCTTGGCTGATCCCGGGGCCAGACGATGGGAAGGTCAGCGTCGCACGAGCCCAGCTCGATGGAGCTGCAGACTTCATGGTACTTCCGGCCACCCACACGTTCATAATGAACCGCGGCGATGTAGCCGAGCTGGTCGTCCACTTCCTTAGGGAGGGATCGTTCCAGACGACAGACTCACTGGGGGGCGCACCCTAACAAGGGCCCGAGGTTGTCCGCGGGGGCAGGCAGATGATGGAGTTAGGTGGCAAATGATCTATAAAGTCGAAGCAAGAATTATCGAAGATGCGATGGGTGAGTTTTATCGAAAGCTCACTGATGGAACTGTCGCCAATCAAAAACCAGATGGTGACGAGATTATTGCTTCGATGAAAAGGGCAGTGCTGACTAGGCCAGGTGTGGCTGAGTGGTATGAAATGTGTCTCTGTCCGTCTCCATTGTATCATGAACGGACAACACAATACGACTTCTATTTCAGTGAGATGACCACGGAAGAAGTGGACGACTATGGTGAAGTAGAAGGCGATTCGTTGTGGTCCTACATGGCTTCGAAAACTGAAGGCTCGGGGCCTATCTGAAGGGTGAGAAATTGGGTGCGAGGACTGTTCGGGGGGCGGTAGTTTCCCGCGGGTGTTTCAGGTCTTGGATTCATAAACTAAGTGCAACAAACCTTCTAACCGGTCCCTCTAGACGGGGCGAGGCGAGCTGGCGACCTCAGAACCTTCCTTATCGACCAAGAGAAGGGAGGGATTCATGAGGACGTACCGCCAGCTCACCTCTGGAGAGAGGTATGCACTTTCCGCGCTCCGTAAACAAGGCTGTTCGCAGGCCCAGATCGCTCGAACGCTCAATCGGCACCCGAGCACGATCAGCCGTGAGATCCGCCGTAACTCGAAGGACCGCACCGGTCGAGTCTACCGGCCTACCCTGGCCGACGACTACGCCCGTTGGCGTCGATCACGATCTCGACGTAACCAACGCTTCACCCCCGAGTACTGGGCTGTGGTCGTAGCCCACCTCAAGAAAGAATGGAGTCCTGAGCAGATCTCCGGCTGGCTGCGGCGAAAGCGACGGCTGTCCATCAGCCATGAGACGATCTATCGCTACATCTGGGAGGATCGACGAAGGGGCGGAGCTCTGTATCAGCACCTTCGCGGGTCACAAAAGCAAAGACGTAAACGCTACGGTCGCTATGACAGTCGAGGCCGTCTCGCGGGCAAGCGGCTGATCTCTGAGCGTCCCGCCGCCGCCCATAATCGAAGCCGAGTCGGACACCTCGAAGCCGATACCGTGATCGGCAACCTCTCCGACAAGCACTGCGTCCTCACGCTCGTCGATCGCAAGACAGGCTACGTCATGATCGGTAAGCTCGAGGCTAGAACCGTCGAGGCTACCAGCCGCCGTGCAGTCCGCTTAATCAACGACGCAGCTCGCCACACCCACACCGTCACCGCCGACAACGGAACCGAGTTCCACGGCTACGACGAGATCGAAGCTGCTACCGGATCCATATTCTGCGACGCCCTATCACTCTTGGGTCATTCGCCAGTATCTGCCTAAGCGCCAGAGCATGGTCCGCATCACCCAACGTCACTGCTCTCGTATCGCTCAAAAACTCAACAACAGACCTCGCAAACGACTCGGCTTCCTCACCCCTAAGGAGTGTTATGAAAACAGCTCAATTACCTAGCCCGTGTTGCACTTCAAAGTTGATGCCGAGGGTTGTAGGGGAGTTAGACAGCCTGCTGGATGGCCCAGGTACCACAACTGCAGACAGGAGTACCCCATGTCCGAAGATGCTGTCGCCACCGACCCTCGCACGCCGTGGCATCTCTGGCTTATCGGGATCCTGGGTCTCCTCTGGGACTCCATGGGGGGTACTTTGCATAGCAAAGTACAGCAAGCCCTGAAGGCGTAGCGTACCTCCATTCTGGCCGGGTCCTGCGCGCAGCATAGCCGCGCTTAGCTCGCGATCTGCGGCTCTGGGCCGCGTCGCCCGATCATCAGCCGAGCTTGATCAACGGTGGCGGGGAGTACCGTTAGATTACGGTCATGGACTTGACGCCTGATGAGCAACCCGTGGTCCGTCGTGCTGTGGCGGCGTACTTGGAGATGAAGGATAAGCACAAGGGGGCTTTCGGAGGCACGACTGCCGACGAGATTCTAGATGAACTGAAGCCGTCTCCAGTCCGTTGGACTGAACTAGCCGCGTTCGTGATCGAAAAGGCAGAAGGCGCCACTCGAAGGAAGCGATGACGTGGCGCACTGGCATCCTCCTTCGTTGGGCGGCGTTGTGACCGTCGTACTGGTCCAGCCCTAGAAGGATTTTCTCGCGATTGACCGTCCTGAGCCACATGGGGAGTTTCTCGGGTTGTTCTCCGTTGAAAGTTACCTCCAGTCTGGATTCATGATCAGCGCACTCGTGATCGGGACGTCGGAAGATGCGAAGATCCGTCGCTGCCGACTCGAACTGAGAGGTTATTTTTGACTCTCGACTGCTCACAAATTCCGCTGTGTCTGATACCGCCTTTCTCAGGTTCTCTCCCTCTGTGATGCCCAAATCCTCCGAACCCCTTCGCGGGGCCACCCATCTCGAATGCACCTACACCGGCGAGACGGTCGAGAGCGAGGCTCTGCGTGGTTTGTCGCCTGCTGGGAAGCCCTACTTCGCGCGATATGATCTTGACGCCATCGCGCCCGACTTCCAGCTCGCCGATGTCACGGGGCGCAGAGCCGATCTGTGGCGTTATGAAGACGTGCTTCCCGTTCGTGACCGAACTTTTCAGGTCAGCCTTGGCGAGGGATGGACACCCATGCTTGACGCGCCCCGTTTGGCGGCCCGCATGGGCGCTGGCCGTGTCTGGGTCAAGGACGAGGGGCAGAACCCGACGGGGAGCTTCAAGGACCGTGGGCTGTGTTTGGCCATCTCGCGCGCGAAAGAACTCGGCGCGACCGAACTCGCGCTCACATCTGCGGGTAACGCGGGCGGCGCGGCGGCGGCCTACGGAGCGGCGGCCGGTCTACCGGTCCATGTCGTTGTGCCCACGGACACACCTGCCCCCATCCTGGCGGAGATCCGGGCGCTGGGTGCAGACTTGCAACTCCTCGACGGGCTGATCACCGATTGCGGTGAGGTGGTGCGGAGGGGTGTAGAACGACACGGTTGGTTCGATCTCTCGACCCTCAAGGAGCCGTACCGTGTTGAAGGCAAGAAGACGATGGGCTATGAGCTGTTCGAACAGCTTGGTGGCCGGCTTCCCGACGGGATCGTCTATCCGACGGGTGGCGGGACCGGCGTGATCGGCATGTGGAAGGCGTTCGACGAGATGGAGCGAATGGGTTGGATCGGGCCGGAGCGACCGAAGATGTTTTCCGTTCAGGCAGCCGGGTGCGCCCCGATGGTGCGAGCGTGGGAGAGCGGGGCCGCCGAAGCCGAGCTCTGGGCCGATGCATCCACTTATGCTTCAGGGCTGCGGGTGCCCGGGGCCGTCGGCGACTTTCTGATTCTGAAGGCGATCCGGGAATCAGGCGGGGCCGCGGTGGCGATCCCCGATCAGGATATGGCTGACTGGGTTCAGGCTGTTGGAGAGGACACCGGAATCTTCACGGCGCCTGAGGGCGGCGCCGTCGCGGCTGCGGTGCCCGCGCTCATCGCGATGGGAGCGCTCGGCCGTGACGAAGAGGTGGTGCTTTTCAACACGGGTAGCGGTCTCAAATACGTGGGGATGTCTCCGGTCTCATGATCCCGATGCGGGAGGGTCGAGATGACGTTCTTAGCCGACTGAGTCAGGACCAACGAGACACAGAATGAGCACCCCCGAAAGGCTCGAGTACAAGGGTTACACCGGGGTGTACGAGTACCAGCCGAAGACCGAGAGCTTCGCTGGGCATGTGGAGGGGATTCGGGACGTCATCACGTTCTACGGTGGCTCAGTGGATGAGCTCCGGCACGAGATGGCCACATCAGTGGACATCTACCTCGAGTGGTGTGAGGAGAAGGGGCTTGAGCCCGAGAGCCCTAAGGCGGCTGACAGGAGCCCGATGACCCTGCGTGCCGTTTTCTATGTGCTACGCCGGGGCGCTGTGGGGCGGTGGGTCTTCCGGCGCGTGATAGGAAGGTTCACGCCCCGGTGGCTGGGGCGGCTGCTCCGATAACAGGCTGGGCGGTCCGAGCCCTCCTTTTTTAGCACCGGCACGTATGAGCGCTTGACCAACTTCGGTCAGTGGCCCGTTTGGCTGCCGAACGACTGGTATATTCTGTTCGTGTCGGGCGGGAATAGATTTTTCGTCATTGATCGAGAATCGAAGGAGGTGCGGGAGATATATGGCGCGACCTGGGATGTCCTCGGACCGCCCCGCATCACACCCGACGGCCTCAAATGTATCATTCGTGGCGTACCAGTCAGGCCGATCTCTGGCTGGTGACGCTGCGATGAGTTTCGGGGGTGGAGGGTCGGCGTGCGTCTCTCTCCCTGCTAGAGCGAAGGCGGCCTGGCGGCATGCCGCGTCATTCGCAACGGTTGCGGCGCCGACGCCCTAGAGGCCCGACTCTTCGGCATTCCGACTCTCTCTCCGCCTCCCTTTCGAGTTTCTGCGTCCACTCCTCCTTTACGTCGATCGCCTGGTCCCATACGGATTGTTCCAAAGGAGACAAAATCGGGAGTAGAAAGACGTGCTCCAGCTCTCGCAGCGCGAGCTCTACGCGGTCGGTATCCGCATAGAGGGCGGCGAGTTAGAGGTGGTGGCCCGAGACCTCAGGGGCCTGCTGTTCCGCGAAGCCGAGATGTTCTTCCGCCGTTTCCCACGTCGCCTTCTTGAGCTCCCCTCCGCCTAGAAGATTCTGGGCTATCCATCGGGTGATGCTGTTGGTCCGACGTACTCCGGCGTAGAGTCGTCCCAGAAGGTGACGAGCTCTCGTGTGTTGGGGATCGAATTCGAGAATCGCCTCCAGTTCCCGGTGGAATTCGGCAGCCGTGAGCACTCGACTGCGACCGCCCTCTATGTCGGTTCGGCTCCCGAGCACGACAGCAAGCGCGAACCGCGGTCCCACATTGTTGGGGAGGCCGTCGCTCGCCGCACGTGCATGGGCCTCGGCCCGTTCGAGGATATCTTTCCTTCGATCACCATCGTGCGTTGTCCTGGATGCCTCGACAAGAATCCATACGGAGTCGGGCACGCCGTCGACAACCCATGTGGGACGCTCGTCCATCGGGATAGTCTGTTGCGCAGAGAGCGTGCTCAAGGCGGGGATCAACATGAGAATCGCCCCGAGTGCTTGAGGCAACCTCATTACGCAGACAGTTGCATCGCTGCGTCCGCGTTGCTGAACATGTTCTTGTGCCAGCGATACCATTCACTCTGAAATAACTCGCCGGGATCGTGCTTGCGCTTGGCCTCGAGAAACGCGCGCATCTGAGGATAGCACTGGTCGACCTGATCTTGGCGTGCCCACCTGTGGTACGTCAGGTAATAGCTGCCGCCGTGGCTGATCGCGATGTCGATTAGGTGCCTGAACGTCTCCGCTGCAGACGAGATGCCGCTTTCCGTGTGATCTACATGGAGGTTCAGGATGGTGCACACCCACGGCTCCCGTGCCCAGGCGAGGAACGTCTCGCTGTCGCGCTCGATCAACCGGACCGTGCCGTAAATCACGTTGGCGTCGCGCTGTCTCAGCGCCTGGCGCGTGTCCTCCATGAACACTTCGAAGCAGCTTCGTGGCACGTAGAGCTCCGTGATCATCTCCGTACCTTTGACGCAGTGGCCCAGGGCCCGATCGACTTCTACGTGATAGTCGTCCAGATAAGGGTTTCGCTGCTGAGTGTCCGACCAGTAGACCTGCCCAGAGGTTCGAAGGTAAGCGTCTGAATATCGTTCGAATGCGCGTCGCTTATCGCGATGGGCTTCGATCGCCAGGCTCAACCAATCCTTCTCCGAGAAGCGGATCGGGTCTTCCGTGAGCGGTGTCTCGTCCGACACCGGTTTGTAGCAGGAGAAGACACCGCGGCGCAGGAAACTATCCTCGTTGGGGTCGATGGCGAACTGAAAGTCGCCGTACTCGAATCCGTCTCGGATGCGATCCGCCATACGCTCCATGAGGCCCGTCGCATCGGTGATGCTGACAGTTCGACGTACCTTGCAACGGGGCCGCAAGCGGAGCACGACGCGCGTGATAATACCGAACAGGCCATAGCCTCCGATGGCCAGTGAGAAAAGATCCCGATGTTGCTTCCGCGAGCAAGTCACGATGTCGCCCGCCGAATTCATGAGGTCGATACTCTCGACCTGGTCTACGATCGGGGGTAGCCGTAGGCCCCGGCCATGCGCGTTGCAGGAGAGCGTGCCGCCCAAACTGAGCCGATCCGCACCGGTCTGCTTCTGGTAGATTCCCCACTGCCGCAGCTCGCCGCTCTGCTCGGTATCAAGAAACTCAAGCAATGCCGGCCATTGGATGCCACCTTCCACCGTGACCGACCCGTTGCCCCGATCAAAGCCAAGCACTAGATCGAGTCCGCGCGTGTCGATCAGAACCGCGCCTGCGCCGAACTGCTGGCCGCCCATCGAATGGCGCCCGCCGGCGATCGCGATCGCGCGACCCGACGATTTTGCTCCCAGCACAGCGGATCGGAGCCCGTCGAGATTGCTCGGCGCCACGATCGCATGCACCCGCGTGGCGTTCAGCTGCGACTGCACGTCGTTGACGACCATGGAGGAGGCACTCCCGTGAACTATGGACCCATCTTGTGGGTGCTCACCGGGTTGGTGTTCGGTCGGGTCATAGGTCAACTGGTCGTCTTCTTCTACGCGCCTAAGTTCTTGCCGCCGATGGGCCAGTGGCAGTCCGGGCTCGTGCCGTATCCCCTCCTCGTCGCCGTGCAGGCCGTCGTGCTGGGGCTGATGGTGTCGATCTCCTACGACTTCTCCCGCGGCTTCGGGTTCTGGGTTCGACCGCACCCGGAGTTGGGGTTGGTGGTTCTGTGGTGGAGCTACATCTACTTCTGTGCAATGGTCGTCCGGTACATCGTACGCATGACCCGTAAACCGGACCAACGGTGGTTGGGCGGAACTATTCCGATCATAGTTCATAGCGGTGTGGCTGCCTTTCAGTGGGTGTTCGCGGCGTACCATCGAGGCCTGATCTGACGTGCGCTGCAGCGAGCCTAGCGTCGCGGGAGATGCGATAGAGACTGCCTCGTACATCCCGATTGTGCCCGACGAAGTACAGATCCGGTTGGTCGGCGCTCGTGACGGCATCCGTCCGCAACGGGAAGCCGCAGGAGTCGAGGCGCACGGAACCGTCGAGAAGCCCGACGGCTGCTCGATAGCCGGTCGCCAGGATGATCGTGTCGATCGGCAGCACGTCGTGGTCAGCGAATCGCACACCGTTGGCGACGAGCTCGGTCACCGATCCCTTGAGCCGGACGGCGCCCGACCGCAATGCGTCGGGCAAGTGCCCTCCGGTCACCGGCACGCCAGAGCAGTCTCCGATCGGTGCCCATGGGAGGACCGCTGGCCGGCCCAGGGCCGCGCCCGCCCGCGCGAGAGCGCGTTGTGCCCCTCGTGGGAGCGGTGCTACGGCAACGGCAAGGTACTGGACTGGAATGCCGGCGACGTGGAGGGGTACGACTGTCGCGCCGCTGCGCACGGCTAGTGTCACCTCGATCCCGGCCCGCGAAAGTTCCACCGAAATATCGGCTGCCGAGTTGCCGGCGCCCACCACGAGAACGCGTCGCCCAGTGAAGGGCTCCGGCCGTCGATACTCTGCGCTGTGCAGGACACCTCCTTCGAAGTGCTCCCGCCCCGGTAGATCCGGCACATGCGGTTGCGATGCGATGCCCGTAGCGACCACGACTGCGCGGGCGGATAGTTCGGCGCCATCGGCTGTTCGCGCGTACCACGAATTCGAGTGACGCCGGAGCTCGACGACGCCAGTACCCAGCCGTAGGGGAACGGCGAACGCCTCTGCGTACTTGCACAGGTACTTGAGGTAATCCAAGCGTCTAGGGAAAAGCGGAGTGCCCGGGGGAAACGCGAGCCCGGGGAGTGCCGAGAGCCTCAGCGGTGTGTGCAGCACGAGGCTGTCGTAGAAGTGGGCCCACGTCTGCCCGACCTCGTTTCCGCGTTCAACCACGAGGTGGGCGTCGACTCCGGCACGAGCGAGCTCGCACGACGTCGCCAGGCCTGCTGCACCGCCCCCGATCACCAACACGTCGTATTCGGCGCTCATGGGATGCCCTACAGCGTCTTGAGGTACTCGATGAGCGCCCGCCGGTTCTCGTCGATGCGTATGATCGACCAGTAGTCATGACCCGCGTTCGAGCTGCCCGGGCGTGTTGTGTTGAACCAGTTGCGATCATCCCCGTACCGATGGAGAAGCTCGTCCTCGCCGAGTCTCCCATCGTCCTCGTTCTGGTACAGCGGCTGGCCGATCCGCTCGCGATCGAGAGTTCGTGCCGCCATGACCTCAAAGATCCGTGGACGCTCCGACACGGGTCCCAGTAGGTGATGGAGGGTGGGAACACTCCCGTTGTGCAGGTAAGGGAAGTTGGCCCAGACACCCGTGAGCGGAGTCGATGCGTAGCCGCTACTCCTGTAGAGCTCGCTCTCGCTTGCCAGTGGGCTCTGCTCAAAGGCCTCCATGAACTGTCCTGAGACCAGTTCGAGTCGCGCAGGATCGGTACCCACGTCCTCATGCACGCCGGGCCACAGGACGTCCCCCTGCCCATCGTATACGCCGTGGCACTCGCGCAGCCGAGTTCGCGTGATTCGAACAGCGCCTGGCCCCGTTCCGCCAGGACCTGGTCTATGTCGTAGGGGTACGGCGGCGGCCTCAAGTCGCGGATGACCGACTCGAACCCATCCTTGATGCGTGGGATGACGACATCGACCAGAGCGTCGAACCCTCGGTCCTTCTCCAGCTCCATCGATGACGCCATCAGCGGGTAGTGACCATGGAAGCTGCCGTCGCTGTACCAGCGTTCGACGGGCATCTTCGCCGCCGTATGCCAGAGCGGCGGCGTTTTGACGTCACCGCGGCCGACGTCGTCCACGGAAGGCATCTGGCCGCTGTTGTTCCGCATGAATAGTTCGACATGCGAGGCTGAGAACGCCGTGGATCGCCCCCGTGTCATCGAGTCGATCTTGTCGTGATGATGGCTGGACAGGATCCTGTTAGCTTCGGCCGCGACGTCGTAGCCGGGCGTGCCCAGCAGCAGCCCACGCCAACGCTGACTCGTCAATCGCTTCAGTGATTCGCCCAGCCACAGATCGTCGAACGTTTTTGTGCCCGCACCGAAGTAGGCAACGCCGTCGATCTCCGCGGTGTGACACACCAAGCAGTTCACCGTCCACATCAGGGGCTGGTCGGATCCCGCGTTCGGCGCCATGCCGAAGGCCGGCACGAGCGGGTTGTCGGGCCAGAGCACGAGGCCGACGTTCTCGCCGATGATGGTCTCTACATCGCCAACCACGGCCTGCGTGAGCACATTGCTGTCGAAGAGCGACTGGGGGATCCACGCTGAAGCGTCGTACGTCTCGTACATGAATGCGGAGAGCGCCTTCAGACGCTCATCCGCTGAGCGAGGATCGGTCGGGTCCCAGCTGATTACGAGCTTGCGGATCGCGCTGTCGAAGGTCGCGGAAAGCGCCTCCTCGGACATGGCCGGGGTTGTCTTCTCTGCCCACGGCCCCCCGAATGCGATGACCACGATCGAGATCACGGCGGTACTCCACAACGATTGGCGAGCCACCTTGGTCATCTCTTGTCTCCCTCCCATGACAGTACGTGTGTCGACTGGGAGGATGCACTCCATCGAACTACTGTGGGATACGTCGGATTACGTAGGAGACGAGTCCAGAGTACGTAGCCTTGTTCCTCGTCGTCGTGCCCGCTTCCGTCCTTCTGTCAGCGCAAGTTGGCGAAAAGCGCCAGAGCGAGTGCCACTAGTACACCTGTGAGCACCAGGCCCGTCCACAGTGCGCTCACCGGTCCGGGCGGCGCCGCGGCCCGATTGCCTCGCCTGCGCTCGAGCTCGAGCTCGAGACTTTCGAGCCCTCGCGCCATCGCCCAGCGATGGTTCAGAGCGAACACGGGCTTCAGGAGGAATGAGAGATGCCTTAACAGCGGCTTTTGAGCGCGGATGGCCCACTCATACTTCACCTCGGTCGCATCGCCGTCCTGTACGAACGTCCACACGCCGGTCCCCACGAAGTCCCCGTTCGCCTCTATGGACAGTCGTGAGGGCGCTTCGTACTCGACAACTAGCAGCTCCCAGCGGAGGCGGTAGGGCAGCCAACCTTGCGTGTGGAGCAGCGCCCTCTTGCCGACGCCACCCGGCCCGTGCGGCGGCGTGATCTCATGAACGCGGCGGTAGACAGATGGCCACCAGCGCGTCAGGCTCTTGGAGTCTGAGAGAACGGCGAAGACCTCTTCGCGCGGGGCCTCCAACCGCCAGTGCGTCACGAAGCGATACTCGTTGAGTGCCATCGCCCGCCCCTCAGTTTCCCTAGGTAGACTCGTCTACGTAACTGCTCACGCGCGAGCGCAATGAGCCGATACTTGAGATTGGCATCGGGAACCAGCACGCCGTGATAGCGACAGAAGAAACGGTACTTAGAGACGAGTGGTTGCGAGTAGCACGAGTCTCGCAACGAGTTTGACCGATTATGACTGTACGAACGCCCTTCGGCGCGAGGGATTCGGTCACAGCAGCGAATATCACGGAATCTGTAGCCCGCCGTCGGGAGCAGGCCTTCGTCCGGGCACGGGACACTACTGAAGACGAGATACGACGATGAAGATTCATGATCCGGCCATAACGGCCCTGACCATCGTACTTTTTGCCGCCTGTGGAAAGGAAGTCTCCTCCCCGACGGACATCGTCCCTCCCGAAACCGATCCTATGCTCAACATCGACTCGGATGGCATCCCCAAGTTTGTGAGCACGGACTACATCGATCTCTCTAAGATCGGATACATCACCCGATTCCGATCCTCCCAGGGACACGACTATTCGGACGACATCGAAGAGTGCCGGAGCATGAAACATTATTACAAGCCCATATGGGTTCCCGAAGAACCGGACTTGTCCATAAATATCTATGCTCCTGTGACGGGAACCGTCTCCTGGAAAGAAGGGGAGTGGGCCGGTGTGCAGGTGCATATCCAGTCAAGCGAGTATCCCGCCATCAATTTCATGATATTCCACATCGATCTAACGGAGAGCCTCGAAGTGGGTGATGAAGTCCAGGAGGGGCAGCTTCTCGGACAACACATCGGGAATGCCACGTGGTCGGATATGGGCGTAAGAGTGTACACGACCGTACCTGGGGGCACGTCATCAGGGGATAGGGGATAGTGCAAAGGGATCCGGTGCCCGGTGTCTATCCCCAATACCTATCCCCTGACACCTACTCCCCCCACGAAGACCGTCGGGCATTGGCCCACGCTCGGAGGGCGGGCGGCACCACGATACCTCTGCGCAGTTCTTCGACTTCCAGTTGAGTGAGTGCAGCCGACTCGGTCACCACCGCCGTCACGCGCTCGAGCTCGAACGCTTCGAAGTAGCGATTCCACACGCGCACACCCGCTGGTGCGCTCCAGACCTCCTCTGGGGGACGGTCGTCGGCGAGGTGCTGGGGAAATCCGGTCGGCAGGATCTTTGTTTCATCGGATACCACGAAGACCGGTATCTGGTGTCTCAACGCAGCGTCCACCAATCCGGCCGAGCCGATCTTGTTCACGACTCCGAGGTCGCCGATCGAGTCCGCGCCCAGAAGCACAGCGTCGCACTCGCCCATGAGGGTCGAGGCGGCGGCATCCACGGCAAACGTCACCGCCACACCAGCTTCTGCCAGGGCGGTGACGAGCATCCTCCCCTCCCGCATGGGTCGGCTCTCGAAGCACATCACCTGCCCGATGGCGCCCGCCCCCGCCTGGGTCAGCGTAGCTCGCACCGTCGAAGAAGACGAGATCGTCGCCACTGTACCACCCGGCGGAATCAACGCGGCGGCGCGTGTAGCGATGGACTCAGCGCGCGACTCGAGACCGCTCCCGAACTCTTCAGCGGCTCGGACGGCGGCATGGCGACCGGACTCGAGATCTGCAGAGGCCTCCACAGAGGCGAGTACATCTCGTGCGAGCGCGACTAGCGGCGCCATCGCAGGTTGCGCGTCGAGCACCTTGGCGGATAGCTCACCCAGGGCCCGACGGAGTTCCTCGAGAGAGCTCGCGTGCGCAGCCTTCGCGGCCTGAGAAAGCACTTCTGCGGCCATCCTAGCGAGCACCGATGCGCCAGATATGACATCCGCGCGCAAGGCCGCTACCAGGGCTTCCAAGCTCTGATCGGTTTCCATCGGGAGCGTCTGGTCTCTACGTCAACGGCCGGCCGCCAACCAAGTGTAGGCGCTCGGCTCGGGGCTGTGGTTCATCCGCCCCCGCCGGCAACGTCTGCCACACGAGTTCCTGAGCCGCGGTGCTCCAGGGACCCACGATGGGCGGATAGGACCTCCAAAGTGGCTTCCTTGGCAAGAAACGGATAGGACCTCCAAACTGGGCTTGCCTGGCAAGAAATGAGGCAAGAAGGGAAGGGGTGGCGAGCTGTGGCGGTGCCGTCGGGTCGCGCTACGGTGCGGAGACATCACCAGAATGACGCAACGCTACGCTACCTGGAACCATATTAGTGCAACCTGGGGGAGCCGGGCGCTGGCTGTTTTCAGATACCTACAGTAGGCGATAGCATGTGCTCGTGACGAAGCCATTCCTGATCCTGCAACTGCGGCCCGAGGACACGGCAGCCGACAACGAATGTCACGCAATTCTGCATTACGGGGGATTGCAGAACGACGAGGTCGTGCGCGCACGTGTCGAGCGGACGGGCCTGCCAGCTATCAATCTCGACGACTATGCCGGAATCATCGTTGGCGGAAGCCCGTTCGATCTCAGCACGCCGGAGGACGCAAAGAGTGAAATTCAACAAAAGATCGAAGCGCAATTCATGAGTCTTTTCGATCGCATAGTCGATGCGGACTTTCCGTTCTTGGGTGCATGCTCTGGGAACAGTTTGCTGGGCAGATACTGTGGCGCGAGTATATCGACGCAGTATGCCGAGCCAGTCAGCGGCGCTGATATCTCGCTGACCGCAGAAGGCGAACAAGATCCTCTGTTGACCGGGTTTCCGTCGAGCTTTCGCGTCCTGCTGGGTCATAAGGAAGCTTGCGATGACGTACCACCGGGCACGGTCCTGCTCGCATCGTCGCGGGCATGTCCGGTTCAAATGTTTCGATTAAGAAACAACCTCTATGCGACCCAGTTTCATCCGGAAGCGGATCCAGAGGTCTTCAGGGTACGAATCGAGATCTACAAACATTGCGGTTACTTCCCGCCTGAGACGGCCAATGATCTGATTGCATCGGTCGCGAACGAACATACGCCCTTTGCGCATCGGATACTCGATCGCTTCGTGCGGCGGTATCGTTAGGCTAGGCCGATCTCATGCTCAATAAATTCCCGAGTTCGCCTCAGGTGGAGTAACTGTTCTGTTCTGCCATGGTCTGACGTAGCGCGGGCTGCGGGTCCTCAGGCCAGGGTCCGCTATCGCATCAGAAGGCGGCTATCTACGCCTCTGCCTCCAGCCTGCTTTAGGAGACTCGGTGGCGCTAGGCTGTGACCGGCTCGAGAGGTGTTGCGGCCTTTCCCGCCCAGAACCGTCGGAGCACCAGGTAGCTACACAGGTAGCAGGCGATCACCAGCAACGACACAGCCTGGCTGCCCACCACCATGCCGAGATACTCCGCGAAGCCGCCGACTGTAGCTCCAATCAGGTTTGCTCCGAACGCGGAGGCCGGCTGAGCCTCACGCCTGAACGTGGTCGAGAACACCAGCCCTGCGAAAAAGATGGGGAGCGGGACAGCCAATAACGTCCACGCCAGACGCCCACCCCAGGGTATCGCCAGAATCCACTCCCTGGGCACCAGGATCAGTACCAGCAGCGAAGCAATCAGTGGCACGTACATGAGCTTGGCCTCCAACCTCCGACGGATGGCCACCCAATTGGCTGCCATCACCATCAGAAGTACGCCGGCGATCACGAGCATGGTCACGAACCAAGTCGCCCCGAAGTAGAGGGAGGCATCTACGATGCTCTTCGTCTGGAGCATTAGGAAGCCGGCGCCGAGAAATGCGAAGTGACCGTGACTGGGCCCGATCCCCGGTGGCTTCAGAGCAATCACCGCCACGATCGAAAGTATTAACAGTGTTGCGATCACCAGCAGGTAGTCGGACGGGATCGTGTGGTAGGCCAAGTATAAGAAGGGCCAGTCGTCCGTCGCGACGGGGAATTCGATCGGATCCACATCGATCAGATTCACGTTTGTGAAAGGCACGGGTCCGGTGACTTCGCGGCCCTTCGGCACTATGAACACCACCCTCGATGTATCGGCAGCCGCGTATACCATGGGCGCCTCGCCCGTCCCCTCCTCGACCATGCGGTAGAGTTTGTGGAGCATCCACGGCCGGTGTGAGATGTAGAACGCTAGGGACAGCATCCCCTGGTCTCCCACGAGCCGATAGGCGGCTCGGATGCTCTCCGCCGTATAGACGAAGCCGTCGAGGCGGATGTTGGACATCGAGCTGGACAACGCCTGCGAATCCAGGAAGCCGAATACCACCAGGTCATAGCCGGGGGTAGCTCGCCGGAAGAAGGCTCGTGCGTCGTCGATGTGCGTCGTAACGCGATCGTCATCGTACACGCCGCTGGAATTGAATCGGCGCGAGATACGGATCGTGACCGGATCGATGTCGACAGCGTCCACGTGCGTAGCACCCGAGAGGAGAGCCCCTTCCACATCCGGCCCACCCCCTGCGCCGACGACCAAAACGTTCTTTGGGTTCCCGTGGACGGTGTACGGGATCTGGCCCAGAGCGCCCTGTGTCTCGAGGAATTCGATTGAACCGGAATATCGGCTCGGGTCGACCGAGCCGTGGGACTGGTAGAAGTTCTGGTTGACGCTCACCATGTAGAACGGAGGATCCAGCATCTCCCGGAGGCCCTCAGGAGGTTCCGACACGGTGGGGGATCCCAACGACTCCCGAATGGTGAAGCTCTGGTAGGGCGACCAAATCGTGTTGGGGTCTACGGCTTGGCTGACACCCAGCGCGGTCAGGGCGAACAGGGCCAGGGTCGGGAGCCTCTGGCGACGTTCGGTCAGGACCAGATAAGCGAGCATCACGCCCAGGATGCCTAGGAGCGGCGAGAAGTAGAGCAGCGAGAACACCCCGAACGCCACCGTCCCACACAGGCTTCCGCCAAGGTCCCACATGTAGGCACGCAACGGGGGCAGGGACTCGAAGAGCTGGCCAACTTGCTCACCGAGGGGCACGAACAAGGCAGTGTTCAGCACGAAGATCCCGACCAGGACCAGGTAGTTGACCAGGCCGGGTAAGTTGCTGAAGAAGCGCAGCTCCACCAGGCTGCCGGGCAGCAGAACGTTCCTACTGAGCAGGAGGAAGCCGACCGTGACCGCCAACAACGACGGGAACCAGCGGAAGAGACGCCAACCGCGGCGGGCTACCATGGCGCCTATCCCGAGCCCCAAGAATGAGCTAATGAGCATCAGGTTGGCGTAGTAGGCGACGATTTGCGCAACGGCCGGTACCCAGCGGATGAGCATCAGCTCGAGAAAAAGCGCCAGGAACGAGACCGCAAAGAGTCTCGCGGCGCGCCTAGCCGCAGCTCGCTTCTCGTCCGGCAAAACGGACGGGGCCTCCCTCTCGCCGTAGGGGATGGGGAGCTTGGTGGGATCCATCATCGCGGACTCGTGGGGAAATGGATCGCGCCCGGCCCGTAAGACGCTCCGACGCTTAGAGCAATATACTACCGGTTCGGGTGGGCACCCCAGCGTTTTTCGGTCCCGAGCGGTGGTTAGCCGTCGGCCCGCCACCCGCTAAGGATTTCGCTCGCGATTTGATGCCCTAAGCCGCATCTTGAGCGCATGAACACCGCGACCGCATCGATCTCCCCCACTGGGAACCGCCAGCTCTCTATTTTCGGTTTCTTAGTGAGCGGTACGAAGAGTAGTCACATCAGGGAGAGCGAATGATCAAGTTCGGGGACGGCAACCTTCGTATCCCAAAATTCGAGAAACCGGTATACATCGTGGCCGGTGGGATGACCGACTTCCGCAAGCGCTATCCAGAGAAGAACAGCTCAGAGCTGTGCGCCGACGCCCTCAACATGGCGGTCAATGAGAACGATCTCAACGTTTCTATGACCGAATTCAAGGACCTGGTCAACTTCTGCGTCTATTCACAGTTCGCCGACCATTTCGGCGACCAGCTCCTAGCAGCCGCCAAGGTTCACGACTACCTAGGCTTCGATCCCCTGGGGAATATCGAGGTCAAGACCGGCGGGGCAACGGGAGGCCATGCGGTGCTGGCCGGAGCGCTCGCCGTTGCCTCCGGATACGCCAACCTCGTGCCGGTGGTTGGTTGGGAGCGAATGGACGAAGTTCCGACCAGGGTTGGCAACAGCTACATCGCCTCGGCAGCCGACAAGGACTTCGAATCGGAGCTCGGCTGGATGTACGCCTCGTACTACGCCCTCATGGCTCAGCGCTATATCCATGAGAATCATGTGCCCCGGGAAACACTGGCCAAGATCGCGGTCAAGAACCACGGCTACGCGGTGTCCTCGCCGTTCTCCCAAAATCCCATGCGGATCGAAGTTGAAGACGTTCTCGCCAACGCCATGGTTTCTGACCCGCTGGCGTTTCTCGAATGCTGCGTGATGAGCACCGGGGCTGCGGCTCTGGTGCTGGCTGACGAAGAAATGGCGTTCAAGCTGACCGATCATCCAGTGAAACTCAGCGCCATCGCCTCGGGCACCCACACCCTACGAACCGCCGATCGGCGCGATATGGAGATCTTGCTGCTCCCCAACGAGACTCCGGACACCTACCAGGGCTACAAGGACACTCGTGAATGGCCAGGATTCAGCTCTTTCTTGGCGGCCCGGATGGCGGCTTACCTCGCCTACAACATGGCCGGGATCACCGACCCCGTTGAGGAGCTCGACCTCATGGAGACTCACGACGCCTTCACCATCTCCGACATCCAGACCTACGAGGATGTCGGGTTGCGGCCATACGGACAGGGCAGGGACTTCGTTGACTCGGGGGACGCTTTCCTCGGCGGGCGCCTCCCCACAAACCTCTCGGGTGGGCTCATCGGCACCATGCACGCCGTCGGCGCCACCGGCGTCTTTCAGATGATCGAACTCTTCTGGCAGCTGCAACAAAAGTGGGCCCGCTTCCACGCCGATCCAAAGATGTGGGAGCGGTTTGGCAAAACCATGCCGGATGACATCGAAGATCTGCAGGTACCTAACGCCAACAAGGCCGGGGCCATCAGCCACGCAGGGACCGGAAGCCACGTTTCGGTCGCCATTCTCGAGAACGTCTAGGAGGGAGTTCCATGTCAGTCGAACTCACCGGGGAGGGCCTCGAAGTCCTCAACGAAGATCCGCTCGTGATCAAGAACCCCAAGGATTGGTTCCACATCCACAGCTATGGACAGCTCACTCCGTTCTTCACGGGATTACGAGAAGGGAAACTGCTCGGAACTCACTGCTCTACCGCCGGTTGCGAAACCCGGGCCTGGCTCCCACCCAGGGCTCATTGCCCTGACTGCCTGCAGCCGAGCGAATGGATAGAGCTTCCGCAGGTAGGGACCATTTACACCCACACAACCATTCAGTATCCGGGCGAACTGTTCAAGCTCTCAACCCCGTGCCCGCTGATTTCAGTAGAGATCGAGGGCGTGTGCACCAAGCCAATGTCGTACCTGATGGAGGGCGAGCCAGAAATCGGCATGCCGGTGAGAGCCTGGTTCCGGTCGGACAGTCCCACCAACACCATCCTCGATCTGGCGTGGCTGCCGGCCTGATCGGTCTGCCGCCGAAACCCCGGGCAACGGGCCAATGAGCGCCCCGGTGCCGGCATGGTTCCCCGACCAGGCCACGATCGAAAACGCCAACGTCACAGAAGTAGCCCGCCAACTCGGATTCAAGAGCTACCAGGAACTGCACACCTGGTCGGTGGAGAACCGACCAGCCTTCTGGGAGCTGGTGATGGACCGACTCGGAATCGTCTTTGAGACGTCTTTCGATTCGATCATATCCCCTGCCTCGACTCCGCAGGAGACCGACTGGCTTCCGTGCGCCCGCCTCAACATCGTGCAGAGCTGTTTTCAGGCAGAACCGAACGCTACGGCGATCAAGTACGAGTTGGCCGGAGTTCGCCTTCAGCTCACCTACAATCAGCTGGAGGTACTTGTCGACCGGGTGGCCCACGGCTTGGGCGCAGCAGATCTTGCTCCCGGTGACCCCATCGCCATCGCCATGCCAATGACCGTGGAAGCAGTCGCCGCCTACCTGGGCATCATCAAGGCTGGATACGTCGTGGTGTCCATCGCCGACAGCTTCGCCCCCGAAGAAATCAGGACGCGGCTGGACATCGTCGGTGCCGCGGCTGTCGTTACCCAGGGTCAGTTCGTCAGGGCCGGTAAAACCTTGCCCATGTACGACAAGGTTGTCGACGCCGGCGCAGCCAAAGCCATCGTTGTGGACCCGCCGGCCGCCTTGCGTCCCGAGGACATATCCTGGAATGAGTTTCTGGGCCTGGCGGAGCCGTTTTCCGCCGTGATCGGCCCGCCGTCGACTACTACCAACATCCTTTTCTCTTCCGGAACCACGGGCGAGCCTAAGGCCATCCCCTGGACCCAATCGACTCCGATCAAGGCGGCGATGGACGCCCATTTCCACCAGGACGTTCACCAGGGCGATGTGCTGGCCTGGCCGACCAACCTCGGCTGGATGATGGGGCCGTGGCTGATCTACAGCGCATTGATGAATCGGGCTGTGTTGGCGCTGTATGACGATGTTCCGACCGGCAGGGGCTTCGGTGAGTTCGTCGAGGCCTCCGGCGTAACCATGTTGGGAGTGGTTCCGAGCGTGGTGCGGGCTTGGCGAGAGTCGGCCTGCATGGAAGGCCTCGACTGGAGTGCAATCCGGGCGTTTAGCTCAACGGGCGAGGCCTCCAACGCAGACGACATGGTCTACCTCATGGGTCTTGGTGGGAGCCGGCCGGTCATCGAATACTGCGGCGGGACCGAGATTGGCGGCGGCTACATGACCGGCACTGTGGTGCAGCCGGCGGTGGCCGCCGCCTTTTCCACCCCGGCGCTCGGCGTGGACATATGCATCCTCGACGAAGCAGGACGGCCTGCCGAGGAGGGAGAGCTCTTTCTCATCCCACCATCCATTGGGTTATCTGAGGATCTAATCAAAAGGGACCACCAGGAGGTCTATTACGCCGACACGCCGCCAGGCCCTAACCAGGAGCAGCTGCGTCGCCACGGCGACCAGATGGTGAATCTGGGAGGCGGCTACTACCGAGCCCAGGGCCGGGTGGACGACACGATGAATCTGGGAGGAATCAAGGTGAGTGCCGCCGAGCTGGAACGCACCATCGCTGCCGCCTCGGGTGTAAAAGAGGTAGCAGCCGTCGCAGTGCCACAGCCGGGAGGGGGTCCCAGCCGGCTGGTGGCATTCGCGGTCATGGAGGCCGGGATCGACGCCGATACCACCAAGGTAACCATGAATCAGCTCCTCAAGACCCAGCTCAATCCGTTGTTCAAGCTGTCCGATCTCATCCCGATCGAGGCTCTCCCTCGCACCGCCTCAAACAAAGTCATGCGCCGAGAGCTGCGAGCGGTCTACGGTAAGAACTGATGGACTTCGATCTTCCGCAGGAACACCAGTTGCTTCGGGAAACGGTGCGGGCTTTCGCCGAAGCTGAGATCGCTCCGGTTGCCGCCGAGCTCGACGCCCGGGAAGAATTTTCGGTCGAACTCACGAAGAGGATGGGCCAACTCGGGCTGTTCGGCATGGTGGTTTCCCCTGAGTACGGAGGTCAGGGTCTCGACTACCTGGCCTACGTGGTGGCGTGCGAAGAGCTCGCCAGAGTCGACGGCTCCCAAGCCGCCACCGTCGCGGCAGGCAACTCCCTGGGAATCGGGCCGATCTACTACTTCGGCACAGAGGCCCAAAAGCAGCAGTACCTCCCGGCCCTGTGCACCGGAGAAGGCCTGTGGGCCTTCGGCCTTACCGAGCCGGGCGCTGGGTCCGACTCCCGGGCGTCGCAAACCAAGGCCGCTGAGGCCGACGGGGGCTGGGTAATCAATGGATCCAAAGTCTTCATCACCAACGCCTCGAGCCCGATCTCGCTCGGCACCACAGTTCAATCGGTGACCGGCGGTCAGCACGACCGCCCCGAGTTGACCTGCTTTCTGGTCGAGCGCGGGGCCTCGGGCTTCGATGCCACCACCATGCACGGCAAGCTCATGTGGCGAGCTTCTGATACGGCTGAACTGAGTTTCGCCGACTGCCGGGTGCCAGAGGGCGCCATGCTGGGGAGCCGCGGTGGCGGATCGAGCTTGATGCTCGAGACGCTCGACTCCGGGCGCCTCGGCATCGCGGCGATGGCTTTAGGAGCCGCCCAGGGGGCCTTCGAGGCCGCCGTCGCCTACGCCAAGGAACGGGAGCAATTTGGACAGAAGATCGGCACGTTCCAAGGGGTGTCATTTCAGCTGGCCGACATGGCGATGCAGATTGAGCATGCCCGCACATTTCTCTATCGAGCCGCCTGGCTGCGAGATCAGGAACGGCCCTTCCGCACTGAGGCTTCCATGGCCAAGCTTTACTGCACGGAAATGGCTTCGATGGTCACCGATGCCGCCGTTCAGATCCACGGCGGTTACGGCCTGATGAGGGATTTCGCGGTGGAGAGGTTCTACCGCGATCAGCGAATTCTCAGAATTGGCGAGGGCACCTCAGAAATCCAACGAGTTGTGATCGGACGCTCCCTCGGCCTTTAGGCTCCGACCACATTTACCACCACTTGCCTCTCCCGCGCCCGCGTGTCGAAGTCCAGCAATACCACTTGCTGCCACGTCCCCAGCGGGATCCTCCCCTCCACCACTGGAAGCGCCAGCGAAGGGCCTACCAGGCTCGCTCGCACATGGCTGTGCCCGTTGTCGTCGCCCCACGTCTGCTCGTGCACGTAGCGGCCCTGCTCGGGCGCGATCTTCTCGAAAGCAGCCTCCAGGTCGTGCTCTGCTAGACCAGGCTCGTACTCGGTGGTGGTGAGTGCACCTGTCGAGCCGACGACCATTGCGACAGCCTGCCCGGACTGGATTCTGCTTCGGCCGATCTCCGCCTGGATCTCTTCGGTGAGGTCCAGAACGTGGTTATTTCCGCGGGTACGGCGAACAATGGTGAATGTATGGGTCTGCACTGGGCACGACTCCTGATCAAGTCACGGATTTCCTATCCAACCTATCAGGTACCCCCTCCAGATCCTCATCAGCGTTGTGATCCCAGACGTCCCGCTATACGAGAGGAGCGCACGTTCGTGGGGAGTCAGAACCAGCGTCGGAGCCACCATTTCTCGAACGCGACCTTGCCCCAGTGCCACAGCAGGCGGGGTCGGGCCATCCTGACAACGTGGTCGATGTTTTCTACACAGGCCCAGGGCACACGGACGGCGACGCGCAGGTGTACTTCCGTGACTCGAACGTCATCCATACAGGTGACATGTTCGTTCGCTATGGCCTTCCCTTCATCGATCAGGGCAACGGGGGGTCGACGGACGGAATGATCGCAGCGTTGTGGACCATCGCAGGGCTGATCAACGACGACACCATCATCGTCCCTGGCCACGGTCAGCTCTCCACACGCGCGGACCTCTTGGAATTCAGAATGATGCTCGTCACGATCCGGGAGCGGACCAAGGATGAGATCGCTCGGGGACGCTCGATCGACCAGGTCGTCGCCTCCAACCCCGCCCGAGGGTACGCCGAGCCCGGCGAGCGTACCACGCGCTGGGTGAGGGCTGCCTACGAGGAATACCGGTGACGGCTTCCTCGTCCTAGGAGTCTGGCCTCTTATCGCGTGCTGGGTTCAACCACTTGAGCGGTCTTTGGATTGTTCCGGAACGGGTACACGAATTGCCTGATGTACCCCTGCGGAAAACGCTCCTCTCCCAGCCCCATCGTCTCGGGCCAATCGTCGGCCGGTAGGTAGTAGGTGCGGAACACCCTGTCGATCAGTGGGAAGTGGATTGCGAAGTTCTTGTTATAGAGCTCGGGATTGTCGGAGTGGTGCCAGTGGTGGTACTGCGGGGTGACGAGCACGTACTTGAGCGGTCCGAACGGAATGCGCGTGTTGGCATGGGCGGCAACGGCCTGAAGGGCGACGATCACCACGTATGCGTAGAACACCGGCATCGAGAAGCCCAGCACGTAGAGCGGGATATAGGAGAAGGCCCGCGTGACGAGGATGTCGACGAGGTGAAGGCGCGAGCCGGCGAGCCAGTCGATCGCACGAATCGAATGGTGCACGGCATGGAAGCGCCACAGTAAGCCGTTGGCGTGGAAGGCTCGGTGCGCCGCGTACTGGAAGAGGTCGGCGACCAGCATGGCCAGCGCGAGCTGAAGGAGGAATGGCCAACTCGATACTGTCGACTGCATCGCTCCGAGACCCCAGCCGCCGAAGATCGACTCGGCCGGGGATTTGATCGCCACGGCAGTGAACTGAACAAGCAGATGGCTGATAGCGAAGTACACGAGATCGGTCTTCCACTCGAGGTGGAATTTCGTCTGCTCGGTGCGCTTGGGTAGGAACAACTCGATCGGGATGAAGATCGCTGACAGCACCAGGATGTCGATCAACAGCCAATCGAGGCTGATGGAGACAATGCTCTGGTTGAAGTCGTTGATCTCGACGGTGTTGCCGCCAAGAACGATAGCGAGCGCACTGATGAGGACGCCGGTGAGCCCGAGCTTGGTCTTGCCGCTGAGCAGGAAGCTCGTGAGCGCGAAGCCGAAGGCGAGCACCAGGCAGGCGAGGAGCACCCACCGCAAGATCTCCACCGGATAGACGGCCCGAAACTCGGGCGTCGTGAAGTACTCGGGAAAGTGGAAACAAATGACCGCTCCCAACGAGATCGCTGCTAGGAAGATCGACAGATAGCCGCTGATCTTGCCCTCGCCGATGCGAAGCCTCTGAGGCTGTTCGGTCATCGCTGAAAGAAACGCACTACGAGCTCGACTCGCGGAAAAAAGCTGAGGGCGTCGAGCAGTGGGTTCATCCACCCGGAGGTCACGCAGAACCCGCGCGTGTAGTCGTTGTGATGGCGCTGGTGGCGCTCGGGACTGAGGATGAGGCCGCTCCGTTGCAACCAGCGGACCGCGACCGGCGGCTCCCGCTCGTGCGCCCACCTATGAAACAGATTGGTGCCGAACGATCCCGTTGCCAGGCCCAGGAGGCAGCAGCACCAGAAGAGCGCGCCGCCGTTCCCCGGTCGGGGCGCAGCCAGCCAGTATGCCATCGCTAGCAGCGGAAGCATGAGGAAGAAGTTCGTTGTGTCCTGTTCGATGAACCGATAGTCGGTGATGCGCTGCGGGTGATGGTGGTGGTCGCGGAAAGGCTGGATGAGGATCCTGCCGATGACCGGCGTGTCCTCCTCGAAGAAGGTGTCGCAAAACCAGTGGGTGGTACCAGAGGCCATGTCCGCCGCCAGGTAACCGAGGAGGAAGGCCGGAAGGGCGAGCCAAGCGGAGGGAGCGTCGTCGAGGGCGACGACGGTGCGGGCGAACAGCGTCGCCAATAGTACAGTAGATACGGCGACCCCGGTGACCTTGAAGGCAGCGAGTCCGACAGGCTGACGTGGCACCGTCCAGATGGGTGGTTCCCAATCCTTGATCGCCATATCGGCAACATATGCGGGGGTGACTGGCAGGGGCACCCTGAAGAGCGTCCGCAGCGCCTCCCTCGCTAACCTGTCCCGGAGGGATTACTCGCGCTTTGCGGGATCGTAGAGCATCTTAGGCGCTGGATACCCCAGACCACCCCGTAGCTCCAGAGTGGAATTAACAGTGTCAGCAACTGACGACCTCATTGAATTTGTCCGCGACGCTCTGAATCGCGGTGCTTCGCGGGATGAGATTACCGCTGTGCTCCTCCGTGCGGGGTGGTCAGAATCCCAGGTCGCCTCGGCGATACAGGGATTTGCCGATGCGGATTTCCCGATCGCCGTCCCGCGGCCCAGACCCTCGTTATCAGCTCGCGAGGCCTTCGAGTACGTGGTCCTTTTCGGAACACTCTACTTCAGCGCGTTCGCGTTGGGCCAGCTACTGTTCCAGTTCATCAATCTCGCGTTCCCGGATCCGCTTTGGCAGGATAGTCGCTTCACTGCAATAACCGGCGCGATCCGCTGGTCGATCTCGTCCCTAGTCGTGTCCACACCGGTCTTCCTCTTCGTGGCGCGGTCAAACAGCCGCAAGGTCGAGGCCTCGCCTGTGAAGCGCGCCTCGCCGGTGCGCCGTTGGCTGACGTACCTCACCCTTGCCGTCACGGCCTCCATACTGATTGGGGACTGTACGACTTTGGTCTACAGTCTGCTTGGAGGCGAAATGACGATGCGGTTCTTCCTCAAAGCAGCCACAATCGGAGCTATCGCGGGCACTGGCTTCGTCTACTATTTGTCTGACCTGCGCCTCGACGAGAGGGAGTTGGGAACGTGAGTGGCTCGCTCGGCAAGCGGATCCTCGTCGTTGCCACCTCACTGGTCGTCGTATCGGTGGCTGCCGGGATCATCATTGTTGGGTCTCCCACGGAGGGGCGACTCCAGCAGTTGGATTTCGGTCGCATCTCGGATCTAAGGGGGATCATGGCCGCCTCTGATCTCTACTGGTCTCGGAACGAGAGACTTCCGTCATCACTCGAAGAACTCGCTGAGGACGCCCGCACAGTAGTCAACACCGTCGATCCTGGGTCTGCCGAATCGTACGGCTATAGAGTCCTGAGCGGGGACACCTACGAGCTGTGCGCGACGTTCGACCGCGAATCACGAGATTCCCCGGGTCGGTCGGCGGCGGACTTCTGGAGGCACGGGGCCGGCCGCCGGTGCTTCGAGCTTGAGGTAGACAAGACCGTATCGGTACGCTGACGAGGTTCGAGGATCTGAAGACTCGGGTGCCCAACTAGTGTCCGACCACGCGGGTCGGAGTCGCATCCCAGCGGAGCACATAGCCGCAGTCGAAGGCGAGCAGCCCTCGGCTGGTACCAACGGCCTTGGCAACCTGACGCTCGACGAGCTGATGGAGCGCTTCAACGTGCCCGGCGTCAGCGTCGCCGTCATCCGCGACTTCGAGATCCACTGGGAGAAGGGCTACGGCATAGCGGATGTCGAGACCGGGGCACCGGTGCACACGGAGACGATGTTCCAGGCGGCGTCGATCAGTAAGCCCGTGGCCGCGATGGGCGTGCTACGTGCGGTTCAGGACAGACTCTTCACGCTAGACGACGACATCAACGACATCCTGCACTCTTGGATGCTCGACGGTGGGGCCTTCACGGCGGACCGCCCCGTGACACCGCGATCGCTGACCAGCCACACATCCGGGCTCGGGGACGGATTCGGTTTCCCCGGCTATGATCCGTCAGACCCTCTTCCGACCGTCGTTCAGGTTCTTAACGGACATGATCTCTCAAAGTTAGGCCCCGTCTTCATGGAGCGGCCTCCTATGTCGATCGGAACTTGCCACGAAGCCCGAGGAGGTGGAGCAACTCAAGGCGGTCGCCCGAAAGGGACGCCTCACGCTCCTCCTCGCCACCAAGGCTGTGGAACGCAGCGGCGCGGCTGTTCTGCGCGCGTACTTGAAAGACTCGCTCGGCCCGTCGTGAGTCTTGCGCGATCAGGCTAGAGGCTGAGGGCCGATGGAGATTGGAGCGGTCGACATCGTGATCGTGATCGGAGGCTGGGCCGCCGGAAACGCCGTGTTCAATGGGTTCGAGCAGCACCTCCCGTGGTACCGTCGGCTGGCCAAGCTCATGGCGATGCTTAGCGTGTTGACCGTGGTAGGCCTCGTAGCCGGTAGAATTGCCTTTTATGTACTCCTATCAATTCTTGGGCTCGGGATGACGGTTCTGCACGCCTGGTGGTTTCCCAAGAATGGTGTCCACTGGCGCACGGCCGAGCCACGGAGCCGATACCTTGACCTAATCGGGCGAATAAAGTCCGGGCGGCATCGGATAGGGCGTTGAATCCGGCTCGATCTGGCCTCAATCAGCGGCAAAGCAGTAGAACAAGCCGGCTCCACCACTGCTCACCAACTGCTCTGGGGCGCAGCCTCGGCTAGAATGGGACTGGTTCCACGGCGAGCCAGGAGTCTGGAAGGTGAACCGGTCGTGGTGTCCCACCATCGCGCTTCCTTCTCCACCGCTCGTCCAGTTGTTACAGGTCCGATCCTCCCCGGGGGGAAAAGCGGTGCCATCGAGCTGCGTCCCCGTGAGGATATCGTGCATGCTGGGTGAATCCCCGTTCGCGCCCGAGTTGACGCGCTCGCCCCGCTCGTTGAGGGCGTGATCGTAGTTGATGTTCGCGTTGCTGTAGTGCAGGTCGTCTACGTCGGCGGCGATCGAGAGGCCCTCGGCGTTGAACCAGGGACCTTCGCCGATTCGGTCCCTCGCGTTAACGGCCGGTTGTCCACCCGATGCCTGGGTGCTCAGGTATGCTCGCCAAGTCCGGTCACCGGCGCCCTCGGCCTCGGCCAACTCTTTACAGTAGGCATCTGCTCCATCGAGGCCTCCGAGATCCCCACCATTCCCTGGGCCGACACTCGTGATGAAGAACCCGAGCGGATCATCCTGCGCGGAGGCATGGCCAGGGAGCGTGATCGCTAAGCCCACCACCAGTATCGTTGGGATCCATTTCATGCTCATCGTCCTCGCTCCTTGCTCGGGGCGACCGAGACCGTCATGTGCGAAAATGCAACATGGGTCCGCGGACCCGGGCGGGCCAGAGCACCTCATGCCCGACCCCAATCCCGCTTCCGCTAGTCCCCCCTGTAAAGCTCCGTGCGCCTAGGGCGTAGCCGCCCTATCATGGCAAAGGCACAGAGAGTTTGGACTTCGCTGAGGAGGCAAATGAAAATATTCACGCTCGCCGGGCGAGAGGCAGAGCCGCTCGATTCCGCGAACTTCTCTGGCCAGGGTACACTAGTGCGGATGCTCGGTGTCTGTGAGGGTCCGCCCATCAATGCGTACACAGTTACGTTCGAGCCTGGCACGCGCACTGCCTGGCACTCGCATACCGGCACTCAACTGCTTCTCGTGACCGCGGGGACGTGCCGCTTCCAGAAGGACGGAGAGCCGGTGCAACAGGCTGGCGTGGGCAGCGTGGTCAGCATAGCGCCCGGTGAACGGCACTGGCACGGCGCCACATCGGACGCGCCGGCCACGCACGTCGCGTTGAACGTCGACGCAACTACAGACTGGTTCGAGAAGGTGACCGACTCCCAGTACGCTGACTGATCGCCTAATCGGTCAGATATCGGCGCTCGAGATGGGCTTTGAAGAAGCGTGTATCCAGCCGCGCACCCGTAACATCCATTAGCAGATGCTCGGCGCTCTGGAGCTGGCCACGGCCGTGAATTTCCTGCCGCAGCCACTCGATCAGCGAGCGGAAGTCCCCGGCCTCGATCTGCTGCTCCAGCTCGGGATTGGCACGGCTTGCCGCGGCAAACCACTGGGCGGCCATGATTGCACCTAGGCTGTACGTTGGGAAATAGCCGAAGAGCCCTGCAAACCAGTGGACGTCCTGCATGCAGCCGTTCTTCAGGTTGTCACGCGTGCTCAGCCCGAGATAGCGGGCCATCGCCTCATCCCAAGCATCCGGGATGTCCCCCACCGCCAGGTCACCGGCGATCAGGGCCTGCTCGAGCTCAAAGCGCAGCATGATGTGAAGCGGATAGGTGACTTCATCCGCACCCACGCGGATATAGTCGCGCCGCACCCTAATCGTGTGCGCGTGCAAATTCTCTGTGCTCCATGCCCGATCGTCGCTGTCGACGCTCAATTGCTCACGGATGATCGGCGCAGCGAATGTCATGAACTCGCGGCTACGCCCTACCTGCATTTCTATGAACAGCGACTGGCTCTCATGAACCGCAGAACCGAGCGCCCAGCCAACGGGCTGGTGCCGCCAATCGGACGGTAGCCCCTGCTGGTATAACGCATGCCCGGTCTCGTGTAGAACCGCCATCAATGACTTGAGAAAATCCTCGTCGTCGTAGCGTGTGGTTATGCGCGTGTCATCTGGCATCCCACCACAGAATGGATGATGGCTCACGTCCAGGCGGCCGTGATCGAAATCGAAGCCGAGCGCACGCATCATGACCTCCCCCAGCGCGTGCTGCTCCTCGGCACAGAACGGGCCGCGGACCGGCACAGGCGTCTTCTGACGCTCGAGCACGCTCTCCAGAAATCCCGGAAGGAACGCCTTGAGATCATCGAACACTTCCGCCACCTGCGCCGAGCGGGCACCAGCTTCGTAGCCATCGAGCAGCGCGTCGTATGGTTCAAGCGAAAGACTCTCTCCAAGGGCCGTCGCTTCTTCGATCGTAAGCCTAACCACCTCTTCGAGCAGCGTACTGACTGCCGGCCAATCATCGTTCGCGCGCGCGACGCGCCACGCCTGCTCACATCGGGTTCTTGCTATCTGTGTTGCGCGCACCAAAGACTCCGGCACCGCGCTCGCGCGCTGGTGCCAGCGGCGCATGGCTCGCACGTTGGCTTGTTGCCATGGACCCAACTGCTCGTTGCCGCCCTCAGCCAGATCAAGGAAGACTCCGAGCTTCGGATCGGTGATCCTCTGATGGGCGATAGCGGCCATTAGCGCCATGGACTCCCCACGCGCCTCGGCGCCTCCCGGGGGCATCATGGAGGCCTCGTCCCAGGTGAGGATTGCCCGTGCGTGTCCGAGATGACTGAGTTCTCGGAACCGAGCTTCTAACTCTTCGTAAGGCGTCACTTCAACTCCTAACGCCCACCCACGACGCGGGCTGCGACCAACCTCGCCACCGCCGCGAGTGTGGTCTGAGCGGCGTTGAACCCGAGGCGGAAGTCAGCATCCGAGAAAGTGACGAAGAGGTCGGTGGGCTGATGCCAGTGTGGATTCGCCCGGTTGCCTGTCTCGTAGAGCCTTCGGTTCTCCCGCAGGCTCACCGCAGGCACCAGGTCCTGAAATCTCCTCGAGTCGGTATTACTCATGGAGTTGCTCATCACAGCTGGGTAGTCCGTTGCAAACATGCGGTTGGCGTTGAGGAGCTTTAGGGCGAGAGCCGCCGACTCGTCGGCCTTCTCGGATGCGAGCTGGAACTCGATGTCCACATCTGCGTCCAACGCCTGGTTGAACGTCACGGGGTTCCCGTGATCCCACATCATCATGTCGTGCTGGATCATGCCGAGCCACGTCGGCTCCGGGTACTGCCCTGATCCGGCGGGATCTTCCCTGCCCTGCAGGGGAGCCCGCTGCTCGACGTAGGCTAGCGCCCCGTTTGTGCCGGTCTCTTCGTTGTTCCATAGGGCGAATCGGACAGACCTGGCGGTGCGCACATCAGATGACGCGAGCACGCGTGCGATCTCCATGACCAGGGCGGTGCCGGATCCGTCGTCGTTCGCCGCCTCACCACCACCGCGCCCATCCATATGTGCTGCGATGATATACATCTCGCCCGGTACCTCAGCACCGACTTTGGTGGCATAGACTTCCTCGCGCGGCTCTGCTTCGGAGCTGTCCCTGGGGGTGTACTCGTAGTGGACCCGGGCGGTCTCCAGGCCCCATCCCCGGAGCTGCTCCTCGATCCAGTCGATCGCGCGCGCGTTCCGCTCCGTCCCCTGCTCCCGGTCGCCGAACTGGGTGAGGCCGCGAAGGATTTCCTTGTAGCTCTCGAAATTCAGGCGATCGACAACGGTCCGGATCACACTGTCCACAGCCGTCATTTCCACGCCCCCGAGCACGCCGTTCAGCCTGCGATCATCGGGGCGGACCTGTTGCCCGATTCCTAGACCTTGCGCCCACAGGGATTGCGGTGAATAAGCTGCATGTAGAACGATAAGTACGAAAAGCATGGCTCCACGCATCGTCCTCTCCTCTGGATTCTAGAGGAGGCGTCCAGGTGCCTAAGGGACACCGAGACAGTGCCGGCGCGCCGATTGCACGTGCCGGCCTTGGCGTCGCCGACGTACGTCTCGCGCAGTTCTGGTAATCAATCGCGGAACCTGTCAACGACAATGGGACACTCTACGCAATGTCCTGTGTGGTGAGGGAAGGGATGGGAGGATTGATGAAGACGGCCTCCGGGAGCGGTGTAGAACGATAAGTACGAAAAGCATGGCTCTCACGCATCGTCCTCTCCTCTGGATTCTAGAGGGCCCTGAGGCGTCCAGGTCACGCCGAGGTCAGCGAGAAGTTGAGCTATTGGAGCTCCCCGATCCGAGTGCAGGGTCAGGACCCGGGGCTGGACGCCATGCTTCAGGCAGCTGCCAACCGGCCGGCCAGGGCCGAGTTCTCCCGGTCCGCCACCATCCAGCCCACGACGTAGCGGCTGTAGATGTCCATGATGACGGGCCCGAGCAGCCGCGTGATATCCCAGGACCACACCTGGTTCGGCGCCGTGGCCACACCGAGACAGTGCCGGCGCGCCGATTGCACGTCAACACGCCGGCCTTGGCGTCGCCGACGTACGTCTCGCGCAGTTCTGGTGAGGGCTACGCTCGATCAATCGAGGCGGCACTGTCCGCTCACATCGACTTTGTCACGTCCCTGTAGAGTCCGACGTAGCGACGGGCGATCTCTTCCCAGTCGTATTTGGCACGGACGAGCGCCAGTGCGTTCGAGCCTCGCTTTTTTCGCTCCCCTTCCTTCAGTACTGCGTCACGCAGCGCTGCGGCCAAGGACTCCACGTCGTCGACCTCGCAGAGCCAGCCGTTCGCGCTTGGACCCGAATCCACCACGAAGTCGAGGGGTCCCCCGCTGCGGGTCGCGATCACCGGCACTCCAGCCGCCATCGCCTCCAGGTATACTTGGCCGAACGGTTCGTTGTGGGACGGTGCAACGAGAACGTCGGCGACGTTGAGTCCTTGGGAAAGGACGTCGTGCGGCAGCCAACCACAGAAGAACACGTTCGGCAAATCGAGGGAACGAGCCACCGTATGAGGATGTTTACCTTCCCATTCGCCGGGCATGCCTCCCCAGACTAGAAGGTTGAAGGGGGAATCGGCGTCGCCGCCGAATGACTCATTGAGTCGCGAGACGGCCTGGAGCAACAAGGGGACACGCTTGAAATCCAGAAAGCGACCGACGAACATGGCCAGCGGCTTCATATCGCCTGATTCGTTCTTGAACCGTGCGATCTCGGAAGGGCCGTAGCGCACGCTTCCCGGGGCACCGTTTTCGTTCCACCCCTGCGGATTCTCTACCAGAATCTCTTGGAGAAAAATCCATTTGTCGTCCGTGGACCAATCCAATGGTTGAAACAGAGATGTGTCCACTCCGTTCATAATCGTGGTGACGTCTTCTGGGTCGATCGTGAACCGCGCGATCGCCCGCTGACGGATGTCCCGGCTGATCGCCGCGAACTGGTTCGTCAACTTCACCGCGTCCATGAGGACGCCTTGACCGACGGAATCCTTACGCCGGTCGGCTGTCAGGCCATCGAAATTCTCCAGCATCTTGATCTCAGTCCCATGGAGATGGGTCAGCGTGGGCACCCCGGGGAAAACCCGCGCTGCGGCACGATGCGCATGGGTGAGATGGTGGAGGTGCAGAAGATCCGGTTGGAAGCGGTATCTCACGTCTTCGAACACTCCGGTCCAGCACCGTAATAATCCTTCATACTCAGGTCCCGTGACATTATAGAAGACTCGATCGGGGACACCGGATTTGTCTTCGTAACTCGGATGGAGGGGGACATCCCACTTTGGGGACAGTGAGTCCTCACCCCGCTCGTAGCCGCGCCAAGCGTCGGTGTAGTCGACCAGAGTCATGGGTAGGTCACCGAAAAACACTTCCGCGTCGTGTTGTGGGTCGCCGTCGCGCAGCGTGCCCGTGACGAGATGCACGTCGTGGCCCGACTCGAGCAGTGCGCGCGAGAGATAGCGCGCCACTTGGGCGCTCCCGCCGCGGGGGTAGAAAATGAGGCTCATCAAAATTTTCATGACGGCCTCATTGGCGAGCCTTCAGCTTTCACGGGGAAACTTTGGCGACAACTCCCTTAGGGTATCGGGATCTCCCGAACTTATGTAGGCCAAGCCCGCGCCACCCCTGGGCGGGGGACCATCCTCAGGGGGATTAGCTCGCGATCTAAGGTCCTAACCTGCATCTTGGGCGCTTGCACACCCAGGATCACCATCAGTAGACCTCTTAAGGACGGGGTTATGCGTACGGTTCTAGACTCCGCCGCTCTCCCCGCCGGAAGAAACATGCGCATCGTCCTCTCGTCCGTCCTCCTGTCGCTGGCTCTCTCTGGCTGCGCCAGCGCCGTGTAGCCAGCTCCGGAGGCAGAGGGAGGGACCCGAACCTGATCAGCGGCGAGGAGCTCAGGGAGGCCGAGTCGGACGGCGTCAGTGTCTTCCAGTTGATCGAGCGCCTTCGGTCCCGGTGGCTTCAGACCAGAGGGGCCACGTCTCTGAGCACCCCCACTAGTTCAAGAACTTCCAGTCCGAGATTCAGGATCGCTGTGAGGTAGCCCCCAGCGCGACCACGGTCGAACTCGTGGGCAGCTATCGAGTCTTCAACTAGGCGGGCGTCCAGCAAATCCTCGAGGTCTACGTCATCTAAACGCTCTCCTACGTACTATGTCGTATACATAGGGATCACGACCCGTGGCATCCTCCGTTGAGGTCGGAACAGTCCGCCGCCATCAACTCTCAAGGAGGACACCATGAGATCGCTACCTACCATCGCAGCCGTCGCTCTTCTTGCCCTCGTCGCGACAGCCTGTGATCGCAGTCCGGTCGAAATCGAGGACGACGACGTTTCGGTGGGGACAGAACCCGTCGATCCGGAACCCACACCTCCCCTGACGCGAGCCATCACGGTGATGACCCGTAACCTCTATCTCGGCGCAGATCTTACGCCGGTCATGGGCGCGGCTTCGCCAGAGCAGATTCCTGGCGCGGTGGGTGACGCATGGAACAGGATCGTGCTGAACGACTTTCCCGCCCGTGCAGACGCCATCGCTAGAGAAATCCAAAGCACACGGCCTGACGTGGTCGGGCTTCAGGAAGTGGCGAAGTTCAGGATCCAGAGCCCGGGAGATTTCCTGGTCGGAAACCCCCAGGCGGCGACGGCGGTCGAGTACGACTATCTGGCGCTGCTCCTGGATGCCCTCCAGGCGCGGGGTCTCAGCTATAGGATCGCTTCGGTGGTCCAAAACGCCGACATCGAGCTTCCCGCGGCCACGAGCACTGGCCTGATCGACGTGCGCTGGACCGACCATGACGTGATCCTCGTTCGGGACGGGATCCAGATCACCGGAGAAACTTCGAACAACTTTGCTCTCAACGTCGCCATCCCGGTCGGCGGCGGGGCGCCTATCACAATCCGGCGCGGCTGGAACCGCATAGACCTGATGATAGACGACCAGCCGTTCCATCTGGTCAACGCCCACCTCGAGACCGACGAGACGGGCCCCACGATCCAAGAGGCCCAGGCCAGCGAGCTGATCGGCATGCTTTCAGGAGTCTCGGTTCCGACCATCATAATGGGCGACTTGAACGCGCTGCCGGACGCCGCTAGCACTGCCACGTATCCCATGCTTCTCAACGCCGACTTCGAGGACGCGCAGACGAGCGCGATGGCGCGGGGCTCCCTGCCGGGCTACACCTGCTGCTTCGCCCCTGACCTACGGGAGGGCGGGCTTTTCGAGCGGATCGACTACCTGATGGTGCGTGGGACGCGAAACCAGACCATGAACGTGGTCAACTTCGCGATCACGGGGAATCTGGAAGCGGACGAGACCGTAACAGGTCTTAAATCTTCCGACCATGTGGGCGTGTTCGCTCGCGTGGAGGTGGTTGGGAACTGAACCCGATCGGAGGATTCATGCCCTCGGCCTCGCCAAACCGCCTGGCCCGGCGGACGGGAGCTACTCCCTCTCCGCTCGGGCCAGGTCGCTTTTGGAGAAAAATGGCGCGAAACTAGGGGCATTCTGACGAACCAGGGACCACTACCGTACTCGCTTACGAAGCCATTGATACGCGCCCCCCGCAAGAGCTCCCGAAACGTTCGTGCACTAGCCGTGGTGCTCGCCTTGGTATGCATTTCCTCTTGCGGCGGCGAGGCGCCGCCCGAGGGGGCTCCTGATGCCGCGCTGCGCCTCCTGCGAGTTGCCACCTCCTCGGAAGCGAGCGGTCAGCCGGTCGCCCTCGAAGTTTTCGCCGAACAGCTCGATCCTCGCGCTCCGGAGTGGCCCGTCGATGCGTTCCTCTTGGCCGAGGCCTACTTGGCGAGAGACGATGTCGAGCGGGCGATGGCGCTCTACAGAGAGTTGATCGTCTGGGGGGATGCGGACCTCTATGGAGATCAATGGGGCGGCAGCGGTCTGACGGCGGTCGCGCTGTGGCGTTACGTCGACCTGGTCAGCGGCTTGCCCGAGTTGAACCTGGCGGACGCAGGATGGCTGCTCGATCTCGATCTGTCGCGATTCAGGGGTCGCCGACTAGGTGGCGCCATGTTCCGGTTCGGCTTTCTCGATGCGATCCCACAGCTAGAAGAAGACCTTCTACGGAAGTTGGCACCTCTTGCAGATCGCATGGGACGATCTGGCCGGGCACAGAGTTTGTTCTTGGATTACTTGGATATCGCCCGCGACGCCGAGTTGAGCGCGGAGGATGAACGGCTCTACGGAGCGATCATCGACGCGGGGCTGGCGTCGAGAGCAGGGTTGGCCGAGCGACGTGCCACTCGTCTTGAGGCTCTGGTGCAACTCGGCGCGGCAGAGGACGTGTGGGTGGGTCTTCTTGATGCTCCCGACGCACCCGACCGCGCGGTTGCGGCTGCCAACCTTGCGGGACTCACCTCGCGCCTTGACCGATCGGCCGAGGGCATGGCGCGAGTCGCCGATCTCGTCGATCTAGCCCTGGCAAACACCAACAACGCCGACGTCGCCCAGCAGGCCTTGCTCGTGCGAGCCGCAACGTTCATTCGGCCGGGACCGCGCAGGGATCCCGCGGTTTTCGTGAGAGATCTCGAGGAGTTGATCGATCGGTATCCCAGTGGTCGCAGGGCAGACGACGCGCTTTTCCAGTTAGCGGCTTTCTATCACGAAGAGTCTGCCAGACGCGATGGGGGGGATGTGGCCGACCTCGACCGATCCCTGGAATACTTTGCTCAGCTACGTAACTTCACCGGCCAGAACGATTGGCTCAATTTCGCTCACTTCCGGCCTGCGCTCGCCCTATTTGCCCGACGTGGTCCAGGCGATCTCGGTCGAGCCGCGGCACTGCTCGACTCGCTCGATCAGCGAGTGCCCAACGGTCCACTGAGTCGCGCGGCCGCGTTCTGGAGAGCACGGATCCACGCGACTGCGGGACGCCAGGAGCGGGCTGCCGCGACGTTCTCAGAGATCCGGGACGCGAATGGCCACGACTACTACGGCATCCGGTCACGCATGCACTTGCAGCGGCCTGAGTCGGCGTCAGGAGCTGCGTGGCCCTCGGCGGTGATATCTGCGGAGATTCGTGAGGAGTACGAAAGGGGAGTAGTCCCGACCAGTGTGGCGGGCGATTCGCCATACCACGATCGGCTTCGACGCATCGCCGGGTCCGGCATGTACGCGGAGTTGCTGGAGATCCGCCGCCAGATCGCGCGGTCACATAGAGGCACACCGCTGCGGGCCCTCACGATCACGACGCTGGACACGGAGCGCTTGCTCGCGCCTCTCGCGGTCCTCCTGGCTCTGCGGCAGGACGCGTTGGCCGCGAGGGACATGAGCACGGGGTCCGAAGGTGAACTGGAGATTCAGGCCCTGGTGTCATATAACGGCGATACGTCTTTGGCGACCTGTATGTCGGTCGCTACGTTCTGCCGATCGGCGGTCGTTAAGGTGGGTGAGAACCCCAACGCTCTGAAGGTTCACTATCCGCCGGTCTTCGAGGCGCCATTACGTAGTTCCTGGGAGCAGGTCGGTGTTCCGGTCGAGCTCCTTTACGGGGTGATGCGGCGCGAGAGCTCCTTCGATCCAGCGGCCCATTCCAATGCGGACGCCCTGGGGCTTTTCCAATTTATTCCGACCACCTTCGACGCGCTCGATCGCGCCTGGAATCTTCTTGAGGGAAGTGGGGTCGACTCGAGGGAGCAGTTCCTCATGACGCCGGACTTGAACATCGGTCTCGGTGCCCGATGGTTCGGTGAAGAACTCCTCCCTCACCAGAACCGCCTGATGGAGAGCGTCGCGGGTGTCGACACGAACCCGTTGGTGCTTCACACGCCCTGGTTCGAAGAGGATATGGGGGTCCTCGAGCAACGTGTCCTTCTGTTTCTGCTGTTGGAGCACCTCGGAGGATACGCACGCCTCGAGGCATGGCTGGGGATATGGGAGGGATGGGGCACGGAGAAGGACATCGAGTTCATGATCGAGACCAGCTCGCCCGGCAGAGCATGGCTACAGGGCATACTCACAGATATAGCGATCACCAATGCCGCGGGTATTTTCGGAGACCTGCGATGAGCGCAGCCGGATAGTCGACAACACCGCTCAGAACTCCGATGTGAAACCGAGCGTGGGAAGAAGGGGCAGTAGAGTCTCCCCAGTGTTGGGTATCACCGTTCCCTCAGGCAGAGCCACCTTGTAGTCGAATGAGCGCAGATTCTGCCGATTGTAGAGATTAAACACGTCGAGGAAGAACGCTGAGTTGCCCACTCCCCACGTTGAACGTGCGCGTCGCGCGCAGGTCCATCCGATGGTAGGCCGGGAGCCGCCGAGAGTTGATCGCGCCGGGCCGCTCGGTGACCAGGGCGCTCCAGGTCAGCGGGCGCGGTTGACCTCAGATGGACCGAAGGACAGCCACGTGCCCTGATAGTCCTCGATCTCTTCACTATAGAGTTGAAGAAACGGACAAACGGTTCCCGGAACGAAAGCGGGACGCGGATCCGGCACTCCACCGAGGTATGGACCGTGCGACGGACTTCACTCTCCACGCTTCTCGCGCACGCGCTGCTGCTGGCAGGATGCGAGAGTGCTGGCCCGCCCGTGGCCTCTATTACGAACCTCACGCCGAGCCTCGCAGCTCCCGTCGGCTCCACCGTCCCCGTACAGGTCCGCGTAGATGATGAGTTCGGAAGTCCCATCGAGGGCGTCCCCGTCGAGTTTTCTCCCTCAAGCGGTGAAGGAAGCGCAAGCCCTCGGTCTGCAATATCCGACATCGCGGGTGTGGCTTCGACCCTATGGACCCTGGGCACCACATCCGGTAGCCAATCCCTCGGGGTCAGCGGTGGGGTGAAGTCCATAACCGTACAGACTGAGGCCGCGCCTGGTCCGCCTGCCACGCTTACGCTTGCAGCCGGCGGTGGGCAATCTGGGTCTGTAGGCCAAGCCCTCCCTGCACCCGTTTCCGTCAAGGTAGAGGACGAGTTCGGCAACGGCGTGCCTCAGGTCTCAGTCGCGCTCGAAGTGAGCGAAGGAGGCGGGTCAGTCTCGCCAGAGGAGGCGGTATCCAACGAATCCGGGCTGGTGATAACGACGTGGACGATGGGCACGGTGACCGGACCGAATACGCTGGCGGTGGGCTCTGATGGACTCGCGTCGATCCAAGTTGCCGCCACCGCCACTCCTGGCCCACCTGCCCAAATCGCCATCGTATCGGGCGACGGCCAGAGCGGTGAAGTAGGCCTGGCGCTCCAGTTTCCGATCGTCGTCGAGCTGCGCGATCAGTTCGACAACCTGGTACCTGGCAGCTCTGTCACGTTCGAGGGAGACGGATCGGCAGATCCTACTCCCGCGACCGCGGACGGGAGCGGACAAGCCTCGACCACGTGGAGCCTCGGGACATCCTCTGGCCCACAATCCATGGAGGCCAGTGTCGGAGACCAGTCGGTGACTTTCTCCGCTTCTGCTAACCCTGGACCGCCGACCGCCATGAGCGTGACGCGCGGCAACGACCAGCGGGGGTTTGCGGGAGTCGAGCTGCCTGATCCACCGACCGTGATGGTGGCTGACAGCTTCGGGAACGGAGTGCCCGAGATCGATGTCGGCTTTCAGGTCACGGGCGGAGGCGGTTCGGTTGGCTCCGCCTCGGTGAAGACCGATCCAGCCGGGATAGCGAGCACTTCCTGGACGCTCGGACCGAGCATCGGGGACAACGCGCTTGAGGTTAGCGTCGAGGGCATCGACCCTATTCAGTTCACCGCTACGGCCACTTCCGGCCCAGGTCGGTACCTTGCTGCCTGAGCCCTTAGTTTTTCGGGTGGAGGATCTGTTCGGCAACCTGGTAGAGGGCGCTGTGCTGCAGGCCGTGGTGGTGAGCGGAGGTGGCACGACAGACCCTTCGTCACCGACTACGGACTCTGCAGGTCTCGCTGAGGTGCGATGGACGTTGGGGGGATCCGCGGGGACCCAGGTCCTCGAGATTCGAGTGGGTAGCATCACACCGGCCTCGTTTACGGCGGTGGGTCAGCCGGGACCTCCCACATCGATGACCAAGGCCGCTGGGGACAGTCAGACGTCAGCAGTGGGCACTCAGGTACCGGTCCAGCCGACGGTTCGTGTGTCGGATAGCTTCGGCAACCCCGTCCCCGGAGTCGACGTCTCCTTCAACGTCGTGACCGGCGGGGGCTCCATAACTGGAGCTGTCCCGATTTGGTGGACGGGTAAACACTGAGGTTTTGATACTGTCCCACTCCCAGGGGAGAGGAAAGCTTCCCCCGCGCAGCGGGGGAGTAGAACGCGGGCTCACGCGGCGGCCTCGCGGCGTCGCTCGAAGTTGACCGGCGAGATCTGGCCGAGGGCGGAGTGTCTTCGGCGCGGGTTGTAGAAGCCCTCGATGAAGTCGAAGACGGCCATCTTGGCCTCGGCCTGCGTTCGGTATCGGGTCGGATCGAGAAGCTCGCACTCCAGCGTCGCGAAGAAGCTCTCGCACAGCGCATTATCGTACGCATCGCCCACCGAACCCATGGACGGCCGAACGCCGACCTCTCTGCACCGTAGGCCGAACGCGATCGAGGTGTACTGCGTGCCCTGATCGCTGTGGTGGATGACCCGCTCGGGCCGCCGCTGCCAGGTGGCCATGTTCAGGGCATCGAGCACGAGCTCGGTGCGCAGATGCGTCGCCATCGACCAGCCGACCACCCGTCGGCTCCAGGCGTCCAGCACCACGGCCAGGTAGAGAAAGCCGGCCCAGGTGGGAATATAGGTGATGTCGGCAACCCAAAGCTGGTCAGGGCCATCGGCGGTGAAGTCCCGCTCGACTAGGTCTGGGACCGGTCGGGCATCGTCGTTACGGCGTGTCGTTTTCGGGCCTCGCCGTCTGCGGCTCGCACCCACGATTCCGGCCTGCTTCATCAGCCGCCCGACCCGTTTCTGACCGACCTTCTCGCCGTCCTCCTTGAGGTCGGCGTAGATCCGAGGCCTCCCATAGACCTGACGGTTCTGCCTCCAGATCGTCACGATCTTCTGCGTGAGCTCCCAATCTCGCTGCGCTCGAGCCGACGGCTCGCGAGCCAACCACGCATAATAGCCGCTGGGGGAGAGACCCAGCACACGGCAGACCACACGCACGGGAAAGTCGGCCTGATTCGTCTTCATGAATTCGAACCCCGCTCGGGGATCGAGTCGCTCTCCCGAGCAAACCAGGCGGCGGCTTTTTTTAGGATCTCCCGCTCCATGCGGAGCTGTCTGACTTCGCGCTTCAATCGCCGCAGCTCCGCTCGCTCTTCCGTCGTCAGCCCATCGCTGCGACGTCCCTCGTCCAGATCAGCCCGCTTGACCCAGTTTCGTATCGCCCCCGCTGAGGGCTCGAACTCCCCAGCCAACCCTTCCACAGACCGGCCCGATCGGACCAACTCGACCATCTGCCGCCGAAACTCCGGCGCGTACGCTGGATGCGTCCTTGGCATTGTGGACTCCTCCTTTCTGCCTCACTCTTGAGGTGTCCACCAAACCGGGTCAACTCCACACCGGGGCTTTCCAAACCACCGGCGGTGATGGCCACGCCGCGGTCGGGAGTTGGACACTCGGTCTCGGCACGGGTGAGAATCTGCTAGCGGCCAACTCGGCGGGGTTGGCCAGCTTGGTGTTCGCCGCTACGGGTCAACTCCCTTCGTACGACATCGACCTTCGCTACGTCGGAACACCGCCCTCTTCCAGCCAGCAAAGCGCATTCAGTCAGGCGGCGAGTCGTTGGGAATCAGTGATCACGAGCGAACTTGCCAACCACCTCATGGTTGTCCCGGCGGGATGGTGCGCTGGAATTCCCCACGCCGCGCTGAACGAGACCATCGACGATCTCCTGATCTTTGTTGAGATAACTACCATAGATGGAGCTGGGGGTGTTCTGGGTCAGGCTGGGCCATGCGGATTTCGACCCTCAGACGGCCAGCCCGTTCTCGGGTTCATGGAGCTCGACGTCGCGGATCTCAACAGTTTGGAGGCGTCCGGGGACCTAGGCACCGTGATTCGGCACGAGATCGGGCACGTGGTCGGGATCGGCACGAACCTCTGGCTTTCCGTTCTCGTGGGCTCAGGGACGGCAGACCCATATTTTCCAGGCCCGGCTGCTGTGGCCTCCTACTACGCGGCCAGCGGCACAGCAGCGAACGCCGTGCCAGCTGCGAACACTGGGGGTAGCGGTAGCCGCGACGTGCATTGGCGTGAGTCCGACATGGACCGTGAACTGATGACCCCTTTTGTTGACTTGGGAGCTGTCAATCCGCTAAGCGCGATCACGCTCGGGGCGCTGCAGGATCTCGGATACTCAGTCGACTTCGGTGCCGCGGACGGATACATCGTTGGACCCGCCCTGCGTCTGGGAAGGGAGAGCGACAAGCTGCTTCTCAAGGAAATTCCTCCGCCACCACCAAGGCCGGCGCCCTGATGCTGGTAGATCGCGCAGGAATTTTTCTGATGGCTTGATCACTTTCTATGCGATTCTTCGAGACGGCCACTCCTTGATGGAGGTAGAATGGTGGGTTGCTACGACGCGACGTTGATCAATGCTTCGCCCGAGAAAGTGTGGGGCGCTCTGAGGGATTTCCACGACCTTTCGTGGTCTAAGAACGTGGTAGAGGACGTGAGCCCTGTGGGCGCCATCCCCGGTACGGAAGTAGGGGCAAAGCGCATTCTCAACAACGTCTTTCACGAAACGCTACACGAACTGGACGACGACTCGCGCTCCTTCAGGTACAGCATCGATGACGGGCCCGGGCCAGCGGCTAATGACGCTGTGGCTGGATACTTCGGTGAGGTCGAAGTTCTACCCATCTCGGTCCCTGCGGCCCCGGACCAATGTCTCGTGGTGTGGACTTCGACTTGGGCATCAGAAAAGGGAGGGGTTAGTGAGTTTTGCGACCCTATCTACACGGCGCTTCTCACCGATATGAAGAATCATTTCGGATGAGGTAGAGCGATATCAAACCCTACTTCGGCAGGAAGGCCTTCGCGTTCTTGAGAGAGCTGAAGGTCGACAACGAGCGACGCTTGGTTCGAGGATAACCGAGCCCGGTATGAGGACCACGTGAAGGGTCCGGCCTTGAGGCTGATCCAGGATGTGGCGCCCCACTTGGCCGCGCTGTCACCCCACTTCCACGCGGGCCCCCGGTCGCTGTTTCGGATCCACCGCGACGTTCGGTTCAGCAAGGACAAGAGCCCTTATAAGACCTCCGTCGGCGTGCAGTTCCGTCACGACGCCGGGCGGGACGCGCACGCTCCGGGCTTCTACCTCCACGTGGAACCGGGCAAATCGTTCGTGGGTCTCGGGATGTGGCACCCCAACGGGCCAGCCCTCCGAAAGGTGCGGGAGCGGATCGTCGAGAAGCCTGGCAGCTGGCGCGCGGCCGTGGGCGATCGGGGGTTCCGGGACGCGTTCGAACTTGAAGGAGACCGGCTCAAGCGCCCTCCCCGAGGCTTCGACCCCGAGCACCCCCTCATCGAGGCCCTGAAGTGGAAAGACTACATAGGCGTACGGCCGGTGACAGAGGCCTTCGTCACCGATTCGGAACTCCCAGATCAACTCGCAAGCTTATTCAGGGCGGGCACGCCCTTCATGCGCTTCCTATGCAAGGCGGTGGGCGTTTCGTTCTGACGGGAACCCCCTTATCATGGCGAGGCACAATGTGTCCTGAAGGTGCTCTGCGCCTAGGGGGTCTCCCTGAGCCTGAACACCGAACGTTCACAGGAGCCCCAGGTGTCATCGTCCCCGAAAGATCTTGCGGCCGCTGCTCTGGCATTGTCGATCACCGTGAGCCTGACCGCCGCTCCCGCCGCAGCCCAGTCGTTCTCTCCAGTCGGCGTCTGGGATGTCGTCGAGTGGGTAAACTGGAGTCCGGAAGGTGAACGAAGAGAAGCGTTGGGCTCTGACCCGAACGCAATGTTTGTCTACACGCCCGACGGAAATCTCATCTTGCACGCTACTACAAATCCTCTTCTCGCTCCTCAGGCGACGCCCCCGAGCACAAGAGATCTTGCTCTTCGAGCGAGCTCGACGGTCGCTTATTATGGCACCTACACGGTCGATCTCGAGAAATCTGAGATCGTGCACCACATCCAAGGTGACCTGCTACCTAATCGCGCAGGAACGTCGGTAGCGCGGGCGTTCAGAATCGAAGACGGTGAACTGATTCTCGACTGGATGAATCAGGACGGTGGTCGCTTCTACCGACGGCTCCGCCGTCTTGAGGTGTTCTGAATCGAGGGTTCCAGAGCTTGCGAACATGCTAACAGGGAGGATCGTCATGAGGACCTGGACGACTGCACAGCTCTCCCGCACCGCCGGCCGCTCGGCGGCGGTTGTGGTGGCCACGCTGACCGCGCTCACTGCCTGCGCGCCCACCGCGGAGGACGACGACATCGCTGGTGTCGTGACGAGGGCAGGCGAACCGGAGGCCGGCGTCTGGGTGATCGCGGAAACTGCCGATCTTTCGACCCGCTTCGCACGAATCGTCGTGACCGACGATCAAGGCCGGTACGTGATCCCAGACCTGCCCGAAGCGAGCTACGACGTGTGGGTACGCGGCTACGGACTGGTGGATTCCGAGAAGCTTGAGACCTCACCGGGCACTGTTCGCGACCTGACCGCGGTGGCGGCACCCGACGCACGGGCAGCGGCGGAGTACTATCCGGCGGGGTACTGGCTGTCGCTGCTCCATGTGCCGGAAGATCACGAGTTTCCCGGGACCGGAGACGAGGGCAACGGTATCTCGCCGAACATCCGGAACCAGGCCCAGCTTCTAAGACTCGTGAAGTCGGGGAGCTGCACGGCCTGCCATCAGCTCGGCACCACCGGTACGAGGAGGATCCCGGAGGCGCTGGGTGAGTTTGAGTCCTCAGTGGCCGCATGGGACCGCCGTATCCGATCGGGCCAGGCCGGGGCGGGGATGAGCGCGGGCCTTGACCGGATCGGCCGGCCGGCGATGCTGGAGATGTTCGCGGACTGGACCGACCGAATCGCAGCGGGCGAGACGCCACCGCAGCCTCCCCGCCCGACGGGCATGGAGCGCAACGTGGTCGTCACGCTGTGGGATTGGGCGGACCCGAAGGTGTACCTCCACGACGAGGCGTCTACAGACCGGCGTAACCCCACGGTTAACGCGAACGGGCCCATCTACGGAGCGCTGGAACTCAGCGCAGACTACGTGCCCGTTCTGGATCCGATGAGCCACACCGCGAGCCAGGTCCCTCTGACCGTTCGCGACCCGAACACTCGGCCCGCGTCGGGTCCGGGCATGCTCGAGCCCTCTCCCTACTGGGGCGACGAGGCTATCTGGACGAGCAAGAACAACGTGCACAACCCCATGCTCGACGGGAGGGGCCGGGTCTGGCTCACGTCCACCGTGCGTCCCCCGGACAATCCTGATTTTTGCCGCGAGGGTTCGGACCATCCTTCGGCGAAGCTATTCCCGACCACTCGGGCCCGGCGCCATCTGGCGCTCTACGATCCGGAGACGGAGGAGCTCACTCACATCAGCACCTGCTTCAGCACGCACCACCTCATGTTCGCGGAGGACGAAAACAACACGCTCTGGACGAGCGGCGGCGGACAGGTTGTGGGCTGGCTGAACACCAGGATGTTCGACGAGACCGGTGACGAGGAGGCTTCGCAGGGCTGGACCGCCCTCATACTCGACACCAACGGTAATGGCACTAGGGACGCCTACGTGGAGCCCGACCAAGCGCTTGACCCCACCAGGGACAAGAGGATCGTGGCGGGTTTCTACTCGGTCGCGCCCGCCCCCGATGGTTCGGTGTGGGCAACGTCGTTGGGGTATCCGGGAGCGGTCGTCAGGTTGGATCCAGGTTCGAACCCGCCCGAGACGGCGCTGACCGAGCTGTACGAGCTGCCACTGGACGCCTCGGGCGCACCCGTTGAAGGGTTTTCGCCGCGTGGCGGAGACGTCGACCGGAACGGGGTGATGTGGGCAGCGCTCGCCAGTGGACACATGGTCAGCTTCGACCGTAGCAAGTGCACCGGACCGCTCAACGGACCCACGGCCACGGGCCAGCACTGTCCCGAGGGTTGGACCTTCTATCAGGAGCCGCTGCCACAGATCCAAGGCGTGACCACGCCGGGAAGCGCCGAGGCGAGTTACTACACTTGGGTTGATCAGTTCAACACGTTGGGGCTCGGCGAGAACGTGCCGATCAACACCGGGAACGCCTCCGAAGGTCTGTTGGCCCTCGTGGACGGGGACTGGGTGGTTATGCGGGTGCCTTATCCGCTCGGCTTTTACACCAAGTGGATGGACGCCCGCGTCGACGACCCCGAAGCGGGTTGGAAGGGGAGGGGCCTGTGGGCGACCGTGAGCACGCGGGCGCCGTTCCACATGGAAGGCGGTAAGGGCACGTCCAGCAAGGTCGTGAAGTTCCAGCTCCGACCTGACCCGCTAGCGAGGTGAGGCGCACACGTCGCTGACTTCGGGATGGCCCTCACGGTCAGCGGTGGAAGTTGGCGATCGGGAGCACGCTGAAGGAGGATTTGTTGCGGGCGATGTTCACGAGCCCCAGCTGAAGGCCGTGCAGCTCCTGAGCGATGTTGACGATCCCGATGGTGAGGCCGCGCACGTCGCCGCCGGCGCCCGCGCCGACGCTCCCGAGGATGAGCCCGCTGACGTCGCCGCCGGCGCCCACCCCTACGCCGCCGACCGCCAATCCCTGCAAGTCACCGCCGGCGCCGGCTCCGATCCCGCCGACCGCGACGCCGCGGATGCTGCCGCCGGTGCCGAGACCGACGCCGCTGATCATGATCCCCTCGAGGTCGCCCTGAGCGCCCAAGCCGAGGCCTCCGATGCCGACCCCCCGGAACGGACCTCCCTCAACGCCCAGCCCCAAGGCTGCTACCGCAACGCCCTCGAAGGACTCCCCGGCAAGAAATCCCGCCCCAACCGCTAAGCCCCTCACGCGGCTGCCGCCGGTGAGGGGGAGGCCGAGGGCGATCCCGATCACACTGCCCTCACTCCCGTCGTGCGGAGCCCAGAGGGTGGCGTTGAGCCCCCGGATCCTCTCCAGGCGCCGGTCCCGGAAGTTGAAGCGCAGTCCATCCAGCCGGCGCACGTCACCGATGCCGATGCCGACGTCGCCCACCGCGAGCTTCAAGCCGCCGTCCTGGGCCAGGGCCACGGTGGGAAGGAGAATGTATACCAGCAGGCAGGCGAGCAGTGTGGCGAGTCGGACGCTCACTGGATCCGGTCCTGTTGAAGTCGAGCCTCCGGGGACGCCGCACACTACGCGCCCCGATTGGCACAGGTTTCCGCTATCCGCCGCTCATCCACCGGTACATGCCCCGTACGTTCAAGGGGAACCAAGCGTCGTACTGACCCCAATCCCCGTACTCGGGAAGCCTGACCTCCGCGGCTGCGCGATCCTCAGTCCAACCCGCCTCTACAGCCCTCCGCACTACAGTCCTGAGGGCGTCGTAGTAGCTGATCTGCCGGTGGATCGTGTCACGGTCTCCGGCCGGTCCGTGCCCGAAGACGATGGTCTCGAAGTCGAGGTCGAGGAGGCGTGCGACCGACGCGAATACGTCGGGAAAATGCCAGCTGGGGAGTGCCTGGAAGGGGACCCGATCGTTCGACACAAAATCCACCGCGAAGGCCACCTTGACATCGGGCACATATACGATCGAAGAGTTGTCGCTGTGATTGGCTCCGAGGTAGTGCAGCTCGATCACGCGGCCACCCACCGTAAGGCTCATAAAGTCCTGGTAGGTGACTGTCGGCACTGGAAGATCAGGGTTCGCCGCCCTAGCTAGGTTCGGAGCGGCGTTGCGCTGGGCGATGATGGGCACGTTCACACCCATGGCACTCATGAGAGCTGGTGCGCCTGTCGCGTGATCGGCGTCCTCGTGGCTGTAGACGATGGCCCGGAGCGGAGCATTCGGGGCGACTTTCCTGATCTCCTCGGCGTACTGTGCTGCGGCTTCCACAGAGATGGGGTCGACAGCCAGTACCCCCGTGGGTGCCACCACGAAAAATCCGTTGTGGTTCTGCCACCGGAACTGATACACGCCTTCGGCGATGCGTGTCGTCTCGTAGTTGGCCTGTGCTTCCAACGTCTGTCCACTCGATAGCCAGAGACCCGCCGTCACCAGAATGCATACAGCTCGGACCATGATATCTCCTCGGTCGGAGTTGCTATCGAAGCTGTCCCAACCGTAGTTGAAGGTTCCTGATAGGGGAGAAAGAAAAGTGGTGGCTCCGGGGGTCCCGGGCCGATAGGCTCGGGTAGGCAAAAACCCCAACACGGAGCCACCACGATGAAGAGAACGTACGAGGTAAGGGATCGGGCGGACAAGCGCGCGATCAGGGAGTTCCTGAAGCGGGAGGGGCAGTTTCTGCTTCCGATGCTTGAGCTCGTGGAGCAGACGGAGGTCGCGATCGACGAAGTCATCCAGGTGATGGGACGAGCGACGATCGAAGCGGTGCTGGAGATGAGCGCCGAGGGTGTGGCAGGCGTGAAGCAGGCAGGTCGGTCACGAGCGGAAGACGACACGGTGTGGTATGGCCGGCAGGGTGGTGTGGTTTACCTGTCGGACCGGAAGGTGCGTGTGGAGCGGCCACGGCTCAGGCGCCGGGGCGCCGGGGAGGGTGGCGAGGTCGAGGTGCCGGCGTACGCAGCGATGCGGAGACCGGGCGCCGTGGCGGATCGGATGCTCGAGGTCCTGATGGCGGGGGTGAGCACGCGGAAGTACGGCCGTGTGATCGGTGAGATGGCCGACACGGTCGGGGTGAGCAAGTCGGCGGTGAGCCGTGAGACGGTCGAGGCCTCGGAGCGCGTGCTGAAGGAGCTGATGGAGCGCCGGCTGGATGCGTGGGACCTCCTGGTGATCTACCTGGACGGGATCCAGATGGGCTCGCACCACGTGCTTGCTGCGGTAGGCGTGGACTCAGACGGAAAGAAGCACGTGCTGGGCGTGAGGGAAGGAGCGAGTGAGAACGCCGAGGTGAGCAGCGCGCTCCTAGAGGATCTGGTCGAGCGCGGCCTGGACCCGGGCAGGCGGCGGCTGTTCGTGATCGATGGCTCGAAAGCGCTCAGGAAGGCGATCGAGAAGGTGTTCGGCCAACGTCACCCCATCCAGCGCTGCCGCAACCACAAGCTCCGCAACGTGCTGGGTCATCTGCCGAAGGATCAGCATCCTCAGGTGAAGGCGGCGTTCCGGGCGGCGATGAAGCTGGACGCGAAGCAGGGCGAGCAGAAGCTCGAGCAGCTCGCCCGATGGCTCGAGCGCGACCACCCCTCGGCCTCGGCCAGCCTACGCGAAGGCCTCAGCGAGATGTTCACGATCAACCGGCTCGGCCTCCCGCCGCGGCTGAGGAAGTGCCTGGGCTCGACCAACCTGATCGACAGCACCCACTCGGGCGTAAGACAGAAGACCCGCAGGGTGACTAACTGGAAGAACGGAGCGATGGCCTTGCGCTGGGCTGCGGCCTCGTTCGTGGAGACCGAGAAGAGCTACCGGAGGATCATCGGCTACCACCAGCTCTGGATGCTCAGGGCCCACCTCGACGACCATGAACCGGTTGCCGAAATGAGAAAGACAGGCTAACAAGGAGACTCTCCGGAGCCACCACCTTCAACTGTCAGCGGGACACCATCCGACCGGCGCCACGAACAAACCTGAGAGGTTTCTATGGTTTTTGAGCATTGTTTTCACCTTTGGCTCAGGAACCGGCGCCGCGCTCAGCACTTCCCCGCGCGCCAGGTCCCGGGCCAGCACCCCTGGGGGATGGTTTGGACCAGCGATCCGTTAATCCCGAATAGGCCCCGAATGTTCCGATCGAAGCGACAGATGACCTAGGTTGAAGCCTGATCAGAAGGGGTGGGGCGGTGGCTACGGGCTAGAGGCTTGCGCCGGACCCCGCCGAACGGGCGCTGTGCGCGCCCCTCGCAACACCGGTTCCAACGCCAGCCCCGAATGCCAGGGCTGTTCCCGTCCCCACGAAGGGAAGGATCGCCACCACAGGCGCCGCCAGGATCGCCGCCGCGGCCCCCGCAAATACCCCGATGGCCGGGTTTTCCACGATCGTGCTGAAGCGGAGTCTCCTCTCAACGAACGACTTGGACCTGACGTGTCCTACCGTAGCGGCGACCCCAGCCACGGCCACTCCGATGATCCCAAACATGCCGTCACCCTCCGACTAGAGAAACGAAGCCTGCTCGTCCCTACGGTCCAGCCCATGAAGACGTTTCCGAAGTGTATACGCGCACCGCGAGACCCCCAGGTCGTTCTCTGAGCGCGGCATTGGCCCCAGATTTGGTCAGGCGGCGCCGGCGACCGGCGACTCTCCCCTCGTTCATATGCCCCATGACTCCATCGGCTCGACCGGCTCGTGTAACCTGTGCGGCACTCGCCACCCTGCTCCTTGGCGGGTGCGATGCCACCGGGCCCACCCCCATCGCTACGCTCATCATCGAGCCGATCACACCTGGGTCCGCAGTAGTCGGGGATTCCATTCAACGGGTGACGCTTCAGACCGTGGGAGGAAACGGGCCAGCTACCTTTGTCGTGGCGTCTGGGTCTCTGCCAGCGGGCGTGACTCTGAGTGGGGCCGGAGTCATCTCCGGGACGCCAGCCGTGGCAGGGCGTTTCCCGGTTACGGTACGGGCTACCAGCGGTGACGGGCAGACGGCTTCCATCGACCTGGAATTGGTCGTCCGTGAGCGCATCGCGATCGCGACAACAGCGCTCCCGAGTGCAGTCCGCTGCGAGGCCTACAGCGCCGGGCTCACCGCAACCGGCGCGGACAGCGTGTACACCTGGTTCGTCGATGCTGGCGCACTCCCCCCTGGACTGTCGCTGTCGAGCTTCGGCTTTATCTCCGGCGTGCCCAGCGAGGAGCAAATCGCGCAGTTCACCGCCCGGGTGCGGAGCGGAGACGGCCAGACGACTGTCCAGGAGTTCACGGTCGCCGTGAGTGCACCGTTTCAGGTCCCGGCTCTGTCGATCAGCACCAGCATCCTGCCTCCTGGGCTCGCGGGGTCTCCCTACCGGCCCTTGCTCTCCGTCTCGGGCGGGGACTGTTCGCAGGTCATGTGGAGCGTCGTCGCGGGATCACTTCCGCCCGGGGTCACGCTCAACGCATTTGGTCTGTTCACTGGCAGCCCGACTGCGACCGGCACGTACTCGTTCACAGCGCAAGCCACCAACAGTGGTCAGAGCGACCAGAAAGGACTTTCCATCCAGGTCGTGGCCGACGACACCGGACGGTTCAACATCACGCGAGTCGATGTTGTCACGGTGTCTCCCGAGATCGACCAGCACGTGCAGGCAGCGATCACCCGCTGGGAGGAAGCGATACGCGGCGACCTAATCAACAAGGATATCGGTGGCGATTTCCTTAGCCCCGAGTACTGCGCAGGGTTCGGCAGCATCCCGAACGGCGCCTCCATCGATGACATCATCGTCATGGTGAACATCGCGACCATCGACGGACCCAGTAAGATCCTGGGGGAGGCAGCGCCGTGCGCGATTCGCGACGACGTCCTGCCGTTGGTAGGCGTCCTTACGCTGGATGCCGACGACATCTCGACGCTGGTGGGTACCCAAAAGTTGACGGACGTGGTGTTCCACGAGATCGGCCACGTCCTGGGCTTCGGCACGCTCTGGGACACGGAGGGCGTCCACTACGTGACTGGCTCGGGGTCGTCGAACCCCCGCTTCACGGGCTCCCAAGCGGTAGCGGAATGGCAGGTGCTCGGGGGCACGGGTAACGTTCCGCTCGAGGACGATGCACACTGGCGGGAATCCATCTTCGGCACGGAGCTCATGACTGCGTTTGTATCGCCAGTAGGAACGCCCAACCCGTTCAGTCGGCTCACGCTGGCTGCGCTAGCCGACCTGGGGTTTACGGTGGACTTCAGCGCTGTAGACCCGTACCAACTGCCGATACCCACGCTGGGCTCTGAAGCGCCAGAGGGGCCGGGGGCTTGGGACGTGGTGAGTCGGGAGCCCATCCTTATGTTGCTCTCAGACGGCTCCACCCGCACGGTCCTCCCGTGAGATCGGCCCGAGAGGTGGTCGTCACAGCGTTGTCCGTTGGGCTGCTATGGAGCTGCGCCTCGGTTCCCGCCGCCGATCCGGTCGTCGGCTGTTATCAGTTCGAACGCAACTCCGGTGCTCAAACCCTCGGCCTCCCCTGGGGTGTGGAACTCGAAGCCGCCCTCGTGGGGGCGGGGTGGCCGCTGATTGCCGACCTGGAAGGGGTGCGCCGGGCACGCACGGCTACCTCCCCCACCGGCCGGGCCGACCATCCGTTCGGATACTGGCACCTGACACCCGCCGATTCCCTCGAGATCGGTTACCCGGGTGGGGGAGGGATCGTCCTCTCCCTGATCAGACAAGGTCAGGACCTGATCGGTGAAGGCATCGCTGCAGGTGATGTACTGCCGTTCGGCGCCCCGTTGGGCCAGCGAACCCCTGCCCCCGTCGTCGCTCGGCGCGTACTCTGCGAAGCGAGTTGAGGATGACTTTCTCCCGCGACCAGACCTGGTGCTGACACCCACCGACCCAGTGGATAACGCTGACCGCGCGGTCCGGCTAGCGCGGATGCAGCGCGCAGCCTCGGGGCTGCTCGTAGCGTCCGCCGGAGTGTGGGGTCTGGCCCACGCACTCACCCCGCGCTGGCCCTGGCTCGGGTACGTGGGCGCCACCGCGGAAGCCGCCGTGATCGGAGGTCTCGCCGACTGGTTCGCAGTGACCGCGCTATTCCGTCACCCTCTCGGTATTCCCATTCCGCATACCGCGATAATCCCGATGCGGAAGAGCCGCCTCGGACGCAGCCTAGGGCGCTTCATCCAGACCAACTTCCTCGCTCCCGAGATCATCGCCGCACGCCTGGCCGGTACGCGCCCGGGAGCGAAGCTCGTATCATGGCTGGCCGATCCGGAGCACGCGCGCCAGATCGCCCATCCGGTCGCGTCAGGCGTCAGTGGCGTCGCAGAGACGCTCAACGACGAGGAGGTGAGCAAGAGCATCGAACGGGGACTGGCAGCGAGCATGCGCTCGGTTCAGGTGGCGCCCATCCTCGGTAAAATCCTCGCCGCCATCCGGGCCGATGTGAAATACGGCGAGTTTGTCGACGAGACGCTCCGGATTGCGCTGCTCGCCACTGCCCAGAACGAATCTATCATTAGGGATCGCGTGCGCGCCGAGAGCCCGTGGTGGGTGCCTGAGGCCGTCGATGAGAGGATCCACGACCGGATCATCGGCGCGATCGAACGAACCCTCCAGGGAGCGGCCGAAGACCCCGGTCATGTCCTGCGTGTGCGTTTTGACGAATCGTTTTCGCAGTTGATCGAGAATCTCGAGACCTCTCCAGACATGATGGAGCGTGCGGAGGCGATCAAGGAATCGGCCCTCTCCCACCCGGCGATGAGCGAATTCGCCACCACCATCTGGCTGGAAACCAAGGAGGCCCTACACCACCGGAGAGGGGCTGCCGATCCCCTGGCCGTGGAGAGAGCGATCCTGAAGTTGGCCGACGCTGCCCTTGCCGATCAGGGGCTTCTCGATAGAATCGATCGCGGGATCGTCGACTCGGTGGGCCACGCCCTCGAGCCGTATCGGACCGAGGTCGCGCAGTTGATCGAACATACCGTCGAACAATGGGACGCGGACGCCACGTCGAATAGGATCGAATTGTTGGTCGGGCGGGACCTCCAGTTCATCCGCATCAACGGTACCGTGATCGGCGGGTTGGTGGGACTCATACTGTACAGTATTGCTCAGGTCCTCTGAGCAGACCGTCCTTGACCAAGACCTAACCGCGGGAGAAGCCATGGCAGCGCCGGAGAGGCTCGATCTTCCCCCCTTGGGAGTCGCGCGGGAAGGCAACGACGTCATGAGGTGGTTGAGCGAGATCGGGGTGATTCTGGCGGTCACCGCGTTGGTCGCAGTGAGTGCTCGTATCGCGGTCCCTATTCCCGGCACTCCGGTTCCCGTCACGCTCCAGGACCTGGCGGTTCTCGCGGTCGGTGTGTTACTGGGTCCGGTGAGGGGAGGCGTAGCCGTCGTCAGCTACCTGGTGATCGGAGCGATGGGCGCGCCGGTGTTTTCGAACGGGGGCAGCGGCCTGCCCTGGCTTATGGGACCCACCGGCGGGTACTTGTTGGCCTTCCCCGTGTCCGCTTTCGTGATCGGTCACGCCAGCCGCCCGGGCCGCTTGTGGACCCTCGTCCTGGGCGTTGTCACCGCCCAGTTCGTAGTTTTCACATGCGGAGTGGGCCAACTCGCGTTTGTCAGCAGCGCTACTCTGCGGGAAGCGATCTCTCTGGGCCTGGTACCGTTTCTCCCGGGCATGGCGCTCAAGAGCGTGCTCATCACGATCTTGGGTACGGCCCTAGCCGCGCACCGGAGAAGCGAAGCGGGGGGGGCACCCTGAACCAAACGATCCAGGGGAGCAGCCCGACCCGGTCCCGCCTCACGCACGTGCAATGGAGGCGCGAGACAGGTAGGTTTGCCGACCGCGCCGTCGGCCACTTGGAGAAGAGGCCGCCGGGTGAGAGGGACCGTGGCCGACTCAGACGCTTTTGCCAGGAGGACCCGTCGTGATCGAGCGACTTATTGAAATTACGGCCGTAGGCACCGAGTGGGTGCTGTGGCTACTCTTGGTACTCTCGCTGCTTTCCGTCGGAACGATTATCGAGCGTGCGATCTTCTTCCGCCGACGGCGCCTGAGGATGGTCCCATTCTCTCGAGAGCTGGAGGATGCGCTCCGCACGGAAGATCTGGGCGCCGTCCGCACACTCTTGAAGAACACTCATGGTTTCGAGTCCGTCGCTCTTCTTCGGACACTGGAGTGGTTCGATGACGGTGCCGAAGCGATGAGTGAAGTCCTGGAAGCAGCAATCCGCGAACAGCGGTTGGAGCTGGACCAGGGCTCGGCGTTCCTGGGGACAGTCGGCAACAACGCGCCCTTCGTCGGGTTGCTGGGCACGGTGCTCGGCGTTGTCGATGCGTTTCAGGAACTCGGCAACACTTCAGGAGCCGCGATCGGCGCGGTCATGGGCGGAATCTCACAGGCATTGATCGCCACCGCTCTGGGCATTGCCGTTGCCCTGCCAGCGGTGGTCGCCTATAACCTGTTCACCAAGCGCGCGAACGACATCGAGGACAACGCTCGGGCCTTGATGAACCTGGTCTTGGCCTACAGCAAGAGCGTTCGACCAGGTTCCGACAGGGCATCCACCGCCGCCATCTCGTCCTAAGAGGCACCTATGCCTATCCAACGTTCTGGTCGCAGCCTCGCCCACCGGCACCCTCTGATCACCGACATCAACATCACCCCCTTGGTGGACGTTGTGCTGGTGCTACTCGTGGTCTTGATGGTGGTATCCACTTACATCGTTGCCCAGGCCATGAAAGTGGAGCTTCCCCGCGCCGCGACCATCGAAGAAGTGGATCAGACCCCTCTTACCCTCACCATTCTTCGCGACGGGCGTATCCTGATTAACGAGCGCAACGTGATTGAGGCCGACCTTCCCGAAGAGCTGTTCCTTGCCTTCCGAAGGAGTCCTGATCTCCCCATGATCATCAGCGCCGACAGGGCGGTCCCGCACGGTCGCGTGGTCCAGTTCGTGGACGTGGCGCGGCGGGTTGGCGCGACGCGCTTCGCGATCAAGGTGGAAGAGGAGCTATAAGAACTCGGGGCACCGAGATCGGAGGAGATCCACGTCGCTCGGCTGGATGCCGAGGCCCGTGAATAAGCCGTCCCCGTCGTGCTCTTCGCTCATCAACGCTCCAAGAACCGTCGAATGCCCGAGCCCAAGGGCGTGTCCCAGCTCATGGGCAACCAGGAATCGCAGGTCGTCAAGGCTGCCGAACCGGTAGACATCGATTCCACGTTGGATCGCAACGACGCGCCCATTCTGCCTCTGCACCGCCTCTCGGTAGAACCCCGCCTCAACGCGAGTCGGCGGAAACAACCTCTCCATCTCCACGCCCCTACCCCTGTGCTCGTCGACCTCCCGTCTAAGACGCTCATCCCCGTCCAGGAGCGATCTCTGCAAGCTTTCCAGCTCCTGTTCCTGCACGTTCAATTCCAGGTGCTCCGCCTGGAGCTCTTCCCCTGCCTCTCTCAGGCCCTGTGCGATGTCCTCCGGAGCGCCACCTCGCTCATTCCAGTCCCGTACGATGGCGTTGTGGTCGAAGGCCCGGCGGTCGAATTCTTCCGCGCGTTCCCGGTACGCAGTCTCACTGTCCAGATAACGGGTCCGCCGGTCGCCCAACGCCGAACGCTCTAGGTTGAGCCTCCGACCCTCCTCCTCGAACTCTTTTTCAAGTCTTGTCTGCTTCTGGAAGTTCTCCTGCCGAAGGTCGTAGACGAAACGGATGGGAAAACCGGCAGCTGGGTCGCCAGAGAAAAGATCACGGCCCACTGTAAGCTCCCACAGCTCGGCCGCCTCCTGAACCACCCCCCTCGCCTGCTCGGCGGTGAGCCCGAACCGATCGTCGACCGCCCCAATTCGCCAGGTGAGCGGCACCGCGCAAGGGACCGCGGAACCCCCCGCTCGCTCCTGCCCAAGGTGCGTAAGGAAGGCCTCGACAGGCGGTTCACCGCTGTCGGATCCCCCGGGGGACTCGCTCAAGAACAGCCAGGCGAAGAGCGCGAGCATCGACAGGATCGCCCCGGCGGGCGCTAATCGACTTTTCATGACGGGTCCCTGGCACCGAGCGACGAAAGGCTGCCGACCCGCCCATCCTACCGCGCCGAGGAAGCACCCCACAAGCGCCAAGGGGGCCATCCGACCCACGCCCTGTTGTGTCCCCAGGCAGCCCCCTGATAATGTAGATGGTCGGGGAACCTGGTGTCTCTCCACCGCCGATGTTCTGGACCACGGGCTTATGACGCATACGAACGGGAGCCGTTGATGGGGGCGACGCCAGGGAAACGAGATCCGCGAGGCCGCCTGGCGACCCGGTACAGGGACCCAGCCAGAGAACGGTGGAACACGCGGATGGCCTGGTCGATGATGGCCGCAACGGCAGCGCATGCGTCCGTGTTCGCCTTCTGGCCGGCGGAGGCGAGGCCCGCTCCGACGCCCGACCTTGAGATAGCTTTCGAGCCGCCGACGTTCGTCTCCTTCTATGACCTACCGGTCGGACCCGATCTGCCGCCCGGCACGATGCCAGTCCCGACGCTAGAGGCGGGGTCGGCCCCGCTCGCACCCGAGGCGCCAGAACAGCCCGGAGTAACGCGGGAGGATCTTGTGGATCTCGAGAATGACCTCCGCAACCGCCTGGTTCGCGGCGCCTCCTACGAACCGAAGATCTCGAGCCTAGGGTTCGAGCGTATCGGCGGAGCCCCCAGCGACGACACCACTGCCATCGGCGGTGACATGGGCAGCGGTGAGGACTACCCGGACGAATATGCGAACTTGCGGGGATTGAGCGCCCTGGACCTCGAGCGACTGTCCGCCCTTCGTCCCGACGTCGCTCTGGAGGCGTCCTCAAACTGGGTGTTGGTCCGAAACCCGCTAGAGGTGGGGGCCTACATGAGGCGCAGCACCACGTTCGAGGATGCCGATCCCGAGGCCGCTGGATCCGTCAGCGTGGCGCTCTGGGTCAGCACTTCGGGCTCTGTCGAATGGGCCGAGATCGTAAGATCCAGTGGCCGGCCAGATCTGGATGATATCGCGCTGAACCTGTTCAGCGAGGTCGTGTCCTTCAGGCCAGCCCGCTTCGAAGGCCGCCCCATGCCTATGTCCGCGGTGTTCACGATCAACTTCCCGTGGTAGGCCGGCCGGGCAGAGTGACGCTAGGGTTGGCCCTGGTCCTCGTCCTCGGCGCCTGTGCCGGGGGCCGAAGGGGTCCCACAGGACCCGTCGTCTCGCCCACGGGGATCGTCTACGAGATCGGCACCCGTCCCACCCGGACACGCTTTTCACAGACTGCGACACTACTTCTCGCGCGAGGACTAGAGGACCGAGCGCTCGAGGTCGCGCGGGATGGCTTGAACTCCGACCCGGAAAATCCGGTTCACTATTTCCTGGCCGGTGTTGCGCTGTCCCGACTCGGGGAGTACGAGGAGGCAGACAGGATGTTAGCCGAAGCGCAGCGCATCTATCCCGCCTACGAGCTCGATGTGGAACCGGAGCGCAGAGCCGCCTGGGGCGAGGCGTTCAACCGAGGCGTACAGGCGTACGATACCGCGAACATCGAGGAAGCGATTAATGCTTGGGGCGAAGCCATTCTGATGTACGACCTTCGGTCCGAGGCACACCGGAATCTAGCGAGCCTTCTGGCCAGAGAGGCCGTGTATGAGGAGGCGATCAAGACCTACGAGCTGGCGCTGGCAGGCCTTGAGAAGGTGCCCGCTACTTTCTTGCTCGACGAGGCCGCGCTACAGACCCGTGCAGCGGAAAAAGTGAGCACGGAGGAGAGCCTCGCTCAGGTCTTCCTCTTCGTGAGGCGATTCGCTGACGCGGAGCCCCTGTTGCGGCGCCAGGTCCTGCGCGACTCTACGAACGTTCAAATACGTAGCGACCTAGCCGCTGCACTCACGGGCCAGGGACGAGCGGAGGAGGCCGCTGAGATCTATGCCCACCTGCTCTCCGAGGAAGACCTCGGGTCCGCCGAAGTCTTCAACCTCGGCGTCGCCCTATTTCGCGGGGCGGATTTTGACCGCGCAAGCGAGGCTTTCGGGCGACTGACTCAGCTGAGGCCAGACTCGCGAGATGCGTGGTTCAACTACGCAAATGCCTTGTTCGCCGCCGAGGCTTGGGAGTCGCTGGCCAGCGTGGGGGATCGGCTGATCCAGTTGGACCCCCTCGGCAAGAACGTCGGGCTCATCGCCGCGCGAGCACATCTTGAGGCAGGCGATCCACAAGCTGCACGACAAGGATTGGAGCGGATCGACACGGCAGCCGTGCACGTGGAAGAACTACAGATGCGCCCGTTCGGGTCGGCTACCAGGATTCAGGCTCAGGTCATCGGGAACACGGCGGAGGCCGGGGCACCTGTTCGTCTCCGCTTTTCGTTCTACTACGAGACTGAACCGATGGGAAGCGAGACCTTGGTGATCGAGGCTCCTCCCTCGGGAGAAAGCGATACGTTAGAAGTTCTTTTCAGGACCGGAGCCACGGCCTACCGGTACGAAATCGTCCCCTGAGGCTCCGTCGGACCAACCGATTCATCGCACCGTAGCGGTTTCGAATGGCTCCACTCCGGAGCCAGGACAGTAGTCCCCGTTGTTCCGGAAGTGGGTGTTCAGGCACTTGAACTCCGACCCGAGCCCTAAGAGCAGCTCCATCGTCTGTGGATACGGCGTGCGTGAAAAGAAGCCATTGCGACCGCCACGGGTCATGTCGACCGCCGACTGGCCCATCCTGCTCATCGCCTTCACATCGGCGCCCTTCGCCACCAGGTACTCGATGAGGTCGTCGCCGCCCCTGACCGCTGCGTAGTGGAGCGGCGTGTAACCCCACGAATCGGGCAGGTTGACGTCGGCGCCCCGCTCCTCGACCAGGTATTGCACAGCATTTAGGAAATTATTCGGGACGTTGTTCTGCTGGAACGCTCCGAGCCCCATGTATCCACCCCCTGCCGCCGCCTGGATGGGGTACATGTTGGGGGTGCCCTCAGGCATCACCGGCAGCCCAGAATCTTCCAGGTTGCGCCCGTCCTCCTGCCTGCTACCTCTCATACCGGGCTCCGGCCACATGGTCGGGACGTTCGGGTCCGCCCCGTGCTCCGCCAGCGCCTTCATGGCCTCTAGGTCCTGAGCAAAGGCGGCTCGCCAGAACGGGGTGGCACCTGTGATGTCGAGGCCCATCTTGTTCTCCCACTCCCAGTGCCACAGATGCGTGTTGAGCCGCACGTTTGGGTCAGCTTCGGCAGCCAGAAGCGCATTCAGCACTTCCATGTGCTCGGTCCGCTGGCTGTCCTGTGCCCGCGGCTGTGGTTGATAAGTGAACCTGAGCGACCACTGGGTCTGTAGCACAGCGAACAGTGGAGAGATCCCATCGGTGTGGGTCGCCAGGTTCGGATTCGCGCCGCGCTCGATCAGCCGCAGCGCCAGGTCGAATTGACCATTCAGCAAGGCGAGCACGAGCGGACTGCTTCCGTCGCCGCTGACCTGGTCGATGTCCGCCCCGCCGTCCAGGAGAGCTTCCACCGCCTCGATCTGGCCCTCGCGGGCAGCGTGCAGCAAGGCCGTCATCCCGCCCGTCTTCCCGACCAACGTCTCCGCCTGGGGACGGGCTATGATCTCCACGTCACTTCTGAAGTTGTTGTTCTGAGTGGTGTAATAAGGCCTAACGGTGGACAGATCGTCCGGATGGTAGCCATCGAGCAGCTTCTCGATCTGGTCGTCCGAGCGCAGGAACTCGCGCTGGGCGGCGATCGCCGCCTGCAACTCCGAGGGAGTCAACTCCCTGTCGGTTCCCTCAGCGGAGCTGCTGCGGATCTCTGTGAGCGCCTCCCGAAGGCGTTCCTGGGCCGCCTTGTCGACGACCATTTTCTTGAGCGGGTCGACGACCTCCGTGCTGATCGCCGGATCCGCCCCGTGGCTCATGAGCTCGCGCACCGCCGCCGAGCGGCCGTAGGACGCAGCGAACATCAGCGCCGTTTGTCCCGCCGCGCTCTCCTGCGCGTTCACCGGCGCGCCGCCTTCCAACATTGCCCGCACCGCACCCTCGCCGTTCATCGCTTTCGCTGCGAGGTGGAGGGGTGTCACCCCGGTCGTCGTCGTCACTGCTCCCGTGTTGGCCCCGGCCCCGAGAAGCGCGCTGACCACGGTCGTGTGAGCACCCCCGCTCGCCAGGTGTAGTGGCGTGTAGCCACCGATGCGCGTCTTCGCCTCGACGTTCGCCCCCGCATCGAGCAGGAGCCTGGCGATCTCGAGGTTCCCCTCCTGTGCCGCCACGTGAAGGGCGGTCAACCCATCCCCCTGGGCCACATTCGGATCGGCTCCTTCCTCGAGCAGCGCACGTACCGCGGCCACGTCACCCCGACTGGTCGCGTCGAGGAGCTCCCTGTCCTCCGCCGGAACCGCTCCGCTCAGCAGTGAGATCACTAGGGCTGTAGCGGCCAGGCGTGCCTTTCCGGTGACGAACTTCATGGCTCCATCCTCCTCGGCTGGGGGCTGGGGGATGATATGGCGGTGAGCCCATAGGATGCGACGACCCTGCTGGCGCCGAGGGGTGCGATCAACCGGCACCCTGCCCTTCGCTCCTTGTTTGACCAGGAGGACCGTCCTACCGTGCTGGCGGGTGGTGACGCAACAGTCTGAGCAGGCCCTGAGGCTTAGGAGCACAGCATTGAGAGCGTCAACCACGCTTCTTCTTGGCGGCTTGCTGGCGGGGGTCGGTGCGACCGGGGCTGCGGCGTCCGTCATCTTCCCCCATGACCTCGAGCGCACCCAGGTCGGGGTCACGTTCTACAATGACGGCACGTTCCAGGTCGACGTGCTGAACCCTCCCGAATGGTTCCTTGACCGGCTCGCTCCCCTCTCTGGGTTACCTCTCTCCAGGGACTTGGAGGGCGCAGCCCGCGACCGTCGTATCGCCGAAATGGCAGGAACGTTCGCGGAATGGGTGTGGCTCTTGTTCGACGGCGTACGCATCGAGGCGAAGCCCGAGTACCTTCCGCCACCGCCGGGACCGGTGGATCTCAGCAAGCCACCGCTCGCGACGATGCGGATCAGAGGAACTTTACCGGAGGGCGCGACCGAGTTCTCCTGGGCCTACGGGCTTGTGATCGACCCCTACCCGATGCTGATCTCGGGCGGTGACGGCGAAGTCATCACCCACTGGATCGAGGGCCCCTTCGAGAGCGATCGCTTCGAAATCGCAGCGCTCACACCACCCTCGCGCTGGGACGTCATCCTGACCTATCTGAAGCTCGGCTTCACTCACATCCTACCCAAGGGCCTCGACCACATCCTGTTCGTCATCGGCATCTATCTGCTCAGCACTCGTATGAGACCAATCGTCGCTCAGGTGACCACGTTCACGGTCGCCCACACGATCACGCTGGGGATGACGATCTTCGGAGTTATTTCACTGCGCTCTTCCATCGTCGAGCCGTTGATAGCGCTCTCGATCGTCTACGTGGCCGTGGAGAACCTGTTGACTTCGGAACTGAAGCCGTGGCGCCTCGGGCTGGTCTTCGGATTCGGGCTACTGCACGGAATGGGATTCGCGGGCGTGCTCAGCGAGCTCGGCCTGCCCCGCTCCGAACGTGCCACGGCGCTGCTCACGTTCAACCTCGGCGTGGAGGGCGGCCAGCTGGCGGTGATCGCCATGATGTTCACCACGGTTGGATGGCTGCGCCATCGCGAGTGGTACCGCCGCCGCACGGTCTGGCCCCTCTCGATCCTGATCGCCTCAGTCGGCCTCTACTGGACGGTCACGCGCATCGCGGGCGGTTAGCGACCGTGCTGCCGAAACGGGAACGGCCGACCCCGATGTTCCGGGGTCGGCCGTGGGCCCGTCGCACAGCTGCGCTAATTCGGCACGACCATTTGTCCAATCAGCCGTGACTTGTCCGCACCCGGCCTCGGCACGTACTTCTCAACCCCCACCTTCAGGTTCGAGAAAATGGCAACGTAGAGGCTGCCCTCCGAGTCCGTGCTGATGTAGTGGGGATTGTCGAACTGACCCAAGCCTCTTCCGTACGTCCCCCAGTAGGTCAGCAGCTTTCCATCGAGGTCGTACTGCAACAGCCGATTCCCCCTGCCTGAAACAATCCACGCAGTTCCGTCGGTGTTGATCTGGATGTGACTGGGCCCCGTGATGTCGTTCCACTCGTCGAGATACTTCCCGTTCTCGTCGAAGATCTGGACGCGGTTGTTGCCGCGGTCGCAGACATAGATGCGACGCTGAGCGTCGATCGCGATACCGCGATGTAGAACGAGCCGTCGGGCAGGAAGGCCAAGCTGGTGGGCTGACCGAAATGGCCCTCGTCGCTCAGCTGTGTGAACCGGCCCTCGGCATCCCTGGGCATGGTCCGTCGATCCTGACCGAGCGTCATCAACAGCTCCTTGCCGTCATTCGAGAACTTGAAGACCTGATCGGTTCGGCGCGAGACGACCCAGACGGCCTTGGTGGGATCGTAGGGACTTTGGGTCACGTAGTGCGGCATGGCCATCAGGTCTTCCCATTGCGTCCAGTCTTCCAGCACGTTCCCGTCGCGGTCCACAACCAGAACTTTCGCCTTGGGCACCGGCGGAGGCGTCTGAGCGGCTGCGGCCCCCCCGCCCCCCCTGCCCCCCCGGACCGGCACGGCAAATTCTACACTCGTCGTCACATAGATCCTGTCCGGGCTCTCGGCGAAAACGGCGACTCCCTTCTCGAGGAAGCCAGGCTTGACTGGCTTGAGCCAGTTCTCGACGACGTCATAGGGACCGAAGTCGTCGGAACCGCCCTTCGCCTGCTGCGCGGCCCCAGGGAACGCGGCCAGTAGCGTGAGTGTGTAGGCCACGCCAATGAAAGGAAGTCTCATAATGCCTCCTCGCGGGGGGTGCTCGCGCCCATGACTTGGGCGATGGTCCTCGAAGCCTGCTCGACTACCGTGGGCGGACTCGTAGTCCGAAAGCCGGCGAGCAAGGTAGGACGGGCTTTCCGGCGCCAGCAAGGGCAGCACCTCCCGGCATGGCCGCGCCGTTCAGCCCTCCCTCTGGTCGGCCCGCTCCTGTAATAGCTTGCGGTCGAACGCCTGGGCCTCCTTGAGGCGCCTTACCTCCCCCATGAGGACCTCCATCTGCTCTGACAGGTCCTGCACGTGCAGTTCCCCTGGCGCGCCGTACCCCTGACCGCCCCTGAGCCGGGTCAGCGCCTCGACCATGGGCTTGGCGACGAACTTGGCAGTGAGCACGGCAGTGATCCCCGTGATGGGCACTAGCACGATCATCATGCCGAAGACGGGAATCAGGGGTTCGAGATCCATGGACGACTCCGCGATTGGGGACACGACTCCCTACGCCAAGAACGCTCCCAGGGATTCGGTCGCCGCGGCTCGAGGCGCCCTACTTCAGAACTGAAAGAGCCGCGTGACCTTGAGAGTCAACAACCGCTCGAGCACCTGACTGGCTTCGGTGTCACGGCGCTCGGTCAGCACCAGATACACGTCGGAAAGGGGCGCATGGATCCAATTGAGCCGTAGATCGGTGACCAGCTCCTGAGCTGCCTCGTCGAACTGCATCAGCGCGGTGGTGAGCAAGCTGGTAGAGAAGAAATACTTCGCGCTGGCGGTGTAGACCGCGGCGTTGACGGCCTGCTGGCCCGGCAGATCGATGCGGTTGTTATCTGCTGAGATGTCGATCACCGCACGGTCGCCACCCAACCGAGCCGAAGCGCTCCCGCCGATCGTGAAGCGGTTCCCATTGTAAAACCCGCCTCCTCCCACGTTCACACGCCCGGAAAAAGCACGGCCCCCGCTGGAACCGTAGGAGACGGTGCCCTCGCGGAAGCTGTGTTCCCCGGCAGGCACCGTGGCTCCACCGACCGAGAAAGGTTCGTGCACACGCTCGAACCGGTCGGTGAAGTTGAAGGATGCATTAGATCCGTCACGGAGACCGACTCGTAGACCGCCGCCCATCTCGCGTGTCTCCAGCTCTCCACCCAGCGCTGTGAAGTGGTGCGTCTCGAAGGAGGGACTGAGCTCCTCTACGACCCCCCAGAAGACCTGCGGACTTATGCCTACCTTCGTGTAGGCGTGCCATAAACCCCGGCGTCTGACGAACCCTACCCCCGGTGAAAAATCCTCGTCGATCTTCCTGTACATCGCGCTGATGTCCCAGAGCGGATCCTCCCACGAAACCGAAAGACGACCGGCGTAGGCCCGATCGACAGAGGTCCCGTCCGACTCGGTCCCTTCGGTGGCGGCCAGATAGGATTGCACCAAGAGGTAGTCGTTGAGAGCAGTGAAGTCGGCGTCGACCCCATAGCTTCGGTTGTCCGCATTCGCACCCGTGGTCGTTGTCCGATTTACCACCATCGCACCGACTGTGAGGTTGGGGTGGAGCTCACCACGAACCCGAGCCACGGTGAAGTTCTCAGCCTCGACAGCACCTTCGCTGCGGGTCTGCATGTTCAGCAGCCCGACCCTGAGGGGTCCGGCCGTGCCGCTGACCCGGCCGCCCCCGAGGATGGGCAGCGGCGCGCGCGCGGGCGAGAGGCCGATGCGGCGCGAGTGGAACAACGTGAAATCCCGTTCGGAAGCGCCGCTACTCCCCCGATCGCCGAACTGGAACAGGGACTGGTTCTCCAGGAAGAATTCGCGCTGCTCCGGGAAGAAAAGCGAGAAGCGGGTCAGGTTCACCTGCGGTCGGTCCGCCTCCACCTGCGAGAAGTCTGTGTTCAGCGTCAGGTCGAGGGTCACGCCGGTGGTGATCCCGTACTTGATATCGGCCCCGCCATCGAAATTCGACTCCGTCTCCGGTCGGAGGAATCCAGTCGACCGGGAGGAGACCACGTAGGGCTTCACCGACAGGTTCCGGCCCGGCTGTATGCCATCGAGCCCCCCCAGCGTTCCCGCCCGAGATACGTTGTACGTGGACCACCCCCGGTCCACGGGGGCCCACATGGCCTCCTCGTTCTTGCGCCGGATGCGCCGGAAAAGGTGCATCCCCCATATCTGCTCCTCGCGGCTGCCATCGAAGCGGAGGGAGGTCCAGGGGATCAACAACTCCACCGTCCACCCGCGATCGTGGACACGCGTCTTCACATTCGCTGCGCTGTTCCAGGCGATGTTTCTCACCCGGCCGTCTTCCGCCGTCTGGGCATCTCGGATGACGCCCCCGGCATTGAAGAAGAATACCGCCCCGTTCCTCCCGTCCAAGAAGGTGTCGAGCGAGATAGCGAAGGTGGCCCCCTGGCCAGTGGTGTTGTCACGCTGGAGGCCGCTACGAACGATCCCGGAGGGGTTAGAGTCGTAGAGTTCGGCGCCGACGTAGAGGTTCTCGTCGTCGTAGAGAATCCTCACTTCGGTGCGCTCCGATACGGGCGCTCCCGGGGAGGGGCGCAACTGGACGAACCGGTCGATCACGAACGCCTCATCCCAAGTCGCCTCATCCAGTAAGCCGTCGATTCGGATGCTACCCGTGGCGCGGACAGCCTGCGCATGGGGACGGGGGGCGTCGTTCAGACTCCCGGTCAACACGGCTGCCGGGACATCGGGGTCCCCTTGTTGAGCGGCGAGCGGTAACGCCGCAAGAGGGACACCTGCCGTGATGAACGCCAAAAACAGGGTGGCGCGCCTCTGGACAGACCTGTCGGTCATTCGAAGTCGTGGTTCAGGAAGAAATGGCTCAAGGGAACTCGAAGGTGTCACCATCCTGCGCCCGTGTCTGCGGGGAGAATGCTAATGGGGGCCGTAGGGAAGTTCACCGGCTCAACCCCCAGCAGGCGAAAACCAGCCACTATAGTAACACCGAAACTGGTCAGGGGGACTCCTCGTGAACTTGCCTCCCGATGCGAACGATGACCTCGGGCAGCGCTTCCACGTCCTCGAGCGTCGTGTTGATGTTCACGATGCAGGCGCGCAGGGCGTACCTGCCACGGACAATCACATTAGATACGAAGACCTCTCCGGACCTTTCGAGGTGATCCTGGATGGCCTGGTTAAGGTCGTTGAGGTACGGCTCCTTGTCTTGTTCTTCTCGTGCGGCCCAGGGCATCGGCTAATGATTGCTGCCTTCCGGCCGCGTTCACGAGTTCACGGAGCATCTCGTCTGAGTCCATGACCTCGATGACACCCGCCGCTGCAGGGCCTGCATCGATGGAGTTCGCGATGAGATACAGCACTCCATTCAGTCGAGAAGCCCACTCGAATGAACGCCCATGGGGACCCATGACGGCCTCGACCGTCGGCATTTGAGCCTGCGCCGCTTCGGGAAGCTCGGACAAGGGGCGCGCCTCTGGCGCCCTACCGTCCGCTGCGGCCACGATGACGCGACCAACCATGCCGAACCCGTAATGAGGTTGGCAGAAGTAGTCGTGGACCCCTTCAACCTTGAAGGCATGCTCGTACTGCGTCCCGTCTGTAAGACCGAGCATCCCCGAGTGCCACGACTCCGCCCCATCTGGGATGCGAAGTGGTACGCCCCCAGCGAGGAGGTGACCGTTGTCTGGGTGAAACGCCGTAGCCGTGTGAAAATCACCCATGTTCAGCCATATCAAGCTTGTGCCCGGCTCGATTCGAAGTCCAACTGGATCGAACCGAAAGTCCCCTCCCGAGGTCCGGAGACCCACCACCCTAGGCGGCAGGTCGGCATGCTTGTTATCACCCATCACACCGGTGCCTAGATCTGCAAGCCAGGCGTCCCCCCGAATCATTCCTAGGCCTGCAAGCGACCCTGCGGTTGTGCCTAGGAACCTTCTGCGATTCCACAGGCTATCCATTGTCATGTCGACCCCCACCTCGGCGAACATGTATTTTCTCGAATCGTATGACGTTCGACTTTGTCAGTTAGGAAACCGAGGGGGATCGCGAAGACTTCCGCGCCATGAGGATTACGGGGATGGACCAGCTTGTGTTGAGGTCCCACTGAAACCGGCGGGGCGAGGCGCCCGTAGATCCGGCTAGAACCCTAGCCCAAAGGACAATATCGTGGAGCGGTGGACCCAGGATCGGTGGCGCTCGCTGAAAAAATCAAGCAAATCTAGGACTGTCGCCTTGGCGGTATTCCTTTTGGCCGGCTGTACGTCGAATACGGTAGGTCCCGGGCCCACCTCCGATCTACAGATTCGCATCCGGCTGACTGGTGGGATCGCGGGCGTGGATTACACAGTCCTGGTGGACGGCGCATCGAGCACGGTCGTGGGCGAATCTTGCGTGGCCGGCTGCGACTTCTTGTCGGGAGATACCTTGGCGGTGGTCACCGACTCCCGCATCAGAGAGTGGGCCGAGCGACTCGTAGAGGGCGGGATCGTCCAGGAAGACAGGCGGGACTACGGGAGTGGATGCTGCGACCGCTTCCACGCGACCCTCGAGTACATCGACGGGGCGCAGGAGTCGTCAGTTCAGGGAACGACGGACCTCATGCCCCAGGCGTTCCAGGACGTGGTGTCCGAGGTCTCCCAACTCATGTAGTCCTCGAAGAGACAGCTAGGCTGATCCGGTATCGGCGAGCCCGAGGCGATGGTAGTAAATGTGCCCTTGATGCCATCCGACGTGCCACAGAAGGTGCAACAGGAAGGCTCGCATCGTGATTCCCTGCAAACGGGCTGGCACCTCGCCCGGATGAGCTCTGTCCATGGCATCGTCCTCCAACCCCTCGAGGACCGGGACGACGGTGTCGCGACACTCACGAATCCGGCGCACGATCTCGGTACGCGGCACGTCACGCTCACCGAACTCCCGATCGCGATCCCTGACGTATCCCGACGCGCCCAACCCGGCGCCGACGAAGTGCATCAGCGTGCCCGCTGTGTGTAGCGCAAGGTTACCCGGCGGATTCTTTTGCCCACCCGAGGTCGACCAGAGGTCAGAATCGTTCTCGTAAGCGGCGACCTCTTCGGCCAACCGGTCGAGTTCACGCCCGTAGATGTTTGCGAAGTCTTGACCCATGGTGCTCATCGTCTGGTTGCCTCCCTGGCCACCGCAAATCTGGCCTAATACCCGTGGTCCAACACCTCTCACAACCGCTACACGAGTAGGATGCTCTCCCGGGCCGTAAGCTGCAAGCGATGGGTCTGGGCGCAGCTTGGTATCTTAGGACGCGCCCAGGTAGCGCAGGGCGTGGCTCCGTCAGTCCCGGCACGGCTGACCTACAGCTATCGCACAACCGCACAACGTACGACATTGAGTTTCCGTTACAACATCGGCACAAGGAGAGAGTCTCCATGGCTGACAAGAAGGTGATCGCGGTGGTCGGAGCGACGGGCGCGCAGGGAGGCGGCATGGCCCGCGCCATTCTCGCGGACCCCGATGGCCCTTTCGCATGCCGAGCCATCACACGTGATCCCAGTAAAGATTCGGCAAGGGCTCTTGCCGGCGCGGGTGCAGACGTTGTGAAGGCTGATTTCGATGACATAGACAGCCTCAACGAGGCGTTTGCGGGCGCCCACGGCGCCTTCTGTGTTACCAACTTCTGGGAGCACTTCCCAGCAGAGAAGGAGAAGGCTCAGGCCAAGAATTTGGCGGAAGCGGCGAGGACAGCAGAGCTCGAGCACGTGATATGGTCGATCTCGAAGACACACGAAAACTGATGGATCCGAATGATACACGGATGCCGATGCTTCAAGAGAAGTACCGCGTTCCTCACTTCGACGCGAAGGATGAAGCGAACGCGTATTTTGCAGAGCTTCCCGTCACGTACCTATCGACCTGTTTCTACTGGGACAACTTGTACGCCTTTGGCTTAGCACCCACTAAGGGGCTGGACGGTGTCTACAGCTGGTCGTTCCCGATGGGCGACAAGCGGATGGCTGGCCTAGCCGTCCAGGACATCGGCAAGGTCGCCTACGGCATTTTCGCGGCCGGACAACGATAGGTCGGAGAAACCGTCGGTATCACCGGCGAAAATTTGACCCTCGATCAGATGAGCGAGAAACTCTCCAAGGGCTTCGGCATCGTCGTCAAATATCACGCTGTCGAACCGGACACATATCGTGGTTTCGATTTTCCGGCGCCGACGAAATGGGGAACATGTTCCAGATCTATAGGGACTCCGAGAAGGAGGTCCTCGGTGCACGAAGCGTCGAGGTCGCACGATCGCTCAATCCGTCGATGCAGAATTTTGATCAGTGGCTCGCCAAGAACAAGCACAAGCTTTCCCTGTCGTAAGGTGCCACTCGTGAGTAGAACAACAACCACAACCCGAAGGGAGATTATGATGCCTCTCTCACTCACACGCACTCTCGTTACCGTCGCCGTTGTCTCGGCTTCCCTCGCGATGTCCGCCAGTTCTGCCGCAGCACAGCGCCCCGATCCCGGCATGGTTGTTGACGACCGGACTGCCCTCGTGCTCACCGATCCGCAAAATGATTTTCTATCACCGGATGGCGTGACCTGGGGCGTCGTAGGCGAAAGCGTGACAGCCAACAACACGGTCGCGAACATCGAGACGCTGCTGCAGACCGCTCGGCATCAACTTTGAAGTGCAACACGGGCTAGGTAATTGAGCTGTTTTCATAACACTCCTTAGGGGTGAGGAAGCCGAGTCGTTTGCGAGGTCTGTTGTTGAGTTTTTGAGCGATACGAGAGCAGTGACGTTGGGTGATGCGGACCATGCTCTGGCGCTTAGGCAGATACTGGCGAATGAGTCCGTTGGTGTTTTCGCTGGTCCCCCGTTCCCAAGAGTGATAGGGCGTCGCGAAGTAGAATATGGATCCGGTAGCAGCTTCGATCTCGTCGTAGCCGTGGAACTCGGTTCCGTTGTCGGCGGTGACGGTGTGGGTGTGGCGAGCTGCGTCGTTGATTAAGCGGACTGCACGGCGGCTGGTAGCCTCGACGGTTCTAGCCTCGAGCTTACCGATCATGACGTAGCCTGTCTTGCGATCGACGAGCGTGAGGACGCAGTGCTTGTCGGAGAGGTTGCCGATCACGGTATCGGCTTCGAGGTGTCCGACTCGGCTTCGATTATGGGCGGCGGCGGGACGCTCAGAGATCAGCCGCTTGCCCGCGAGACGGCCTCGACTGTCATAGCGACCGTAGCGTTTACGTCTTTGCTTTTGTGACCCGCGAAGGTGCTGATACAGAGCTCCGCCCCTTCGTCGATCCTCCCAGATGTAGCGATAGATCGTCTCATGGCTGATGGACAGCCGTCGCTTTCGCCGCAGCCAGCCGGAGATCTGCTCAGGACTCCATTCTTTCTTGAGGTGGGCGACTACTACAGCCCAGTAGTCGGGGGTGAAGCGTTGGTTACGTCGAGATCGTGATCGACGCCAACGGGCGTAGTCGTCGGCCAGGGTAGGCCGGTAGACTCGACCGGTGCGGTCCTTCGAGTTACGGCGGATCTCACGGCTGATCGTGCTCGGGTGCCGATTGAGCGTTCGAGCGATCTGGGCCTGCGAACAGCCTTGTTTACGGAGCGCGGAAAGTGCATACCTCTCTCCAGAGGTGAGCTGGCGGTACGTCCTCATGAATCCCTCCCTTCTCTTGGTCGATAAGGAAGGTTCTGAGGTCGCCAGCTCGCCTCGCCCCGTCTAGAGGGACCGGTTAGAAGGTTTGTTGCACTTACTATATGAATCCAAGCCGCCAAACAGAGCGGCATCGGGGTCTTCGTGTCGCCCCACTACTACTACCCGACGGATAACGGGTGGCAGTTCGAGGGCGCGCTCGAGGCACTGATGCACAACATCGACATGTTCGACCGCACGGGCCCCACCGATCTCGACGGCTTCGAGGGCTCTGGTGCCGACTGGCTGGAGCGCTACAAACCTTACATCGAGGACGGAATGACGGTCGTCACCAGCCCTCACAAGGTCTTCGGGCCCGAGCAGAATGATCTGGCGCTTCAGCTTCGCAAATTTGGAATCGACCGGGTGATCCTGGCGGGCATGTCGGGCAACCTCTGTGTCGAGTCGCACATGCGCGAGCTGCTGGAAATGGGCTTCGAGGTCGCCGTCGTGACGGACGCCACGGCCGCCGCCATCCTCCCTGGACTCGACGGCAACGCGGCCGCCCAAACCAACTTCCGCTTCATCGCCAATGCGACGTGGACTACCACTGAGGCCGTTCAGCACATGCGCGAACGCTAGGAGCCCCTCCGAGCTGCAATGGTAGGCCGTTTGCGAAGCGATGGTCAGATCGTACGGTTCGCACCTGAGGACGTCCCAAGGGTAGTCGACGCCTTATGTGATGCGTTCCGAGAATACCCGGTCATGCGCTTTGTCATAGGCGAATGCGAGGACCATGCCGCCCGACTCCGAACCCTTATCCACTTCTTCGTTGCGGCGCGATCTCTTCGGGGCGAGCCACTTCTTGGCATAGTCCAGCAGGACGTTGTTGTCGCTGCAGCTACGGTTTCGTTTCCGGGCGGTCCTGAGAGTCCCCAGGAGTTAGACTCAGTTCGGAAATTTACCTGGCGGAAGCTAGGTGCCGATGCACGATCTCGGTACGAGGCGTGTGGCGAGGTGTGGCATCAGCTTGAAGTCGCGGAGCCACACGTCCACCTGAACATGATCGGTGTTCGTACTTCGTCGCAGGGGAAGGGCTACGCCGGGCTACTCCTCGATCGCGTAAACGCGATATCTCGTGAAACGCTGGACTCCGAGGGCGTGACTCTGACCACCGAGGACGCGAATAACCTTCCCTTCTACCTCCATGCTGGCTACGAAATAGTAGGCCATGCTCGAGTCACTCCAGAACTCGAGACGTGGGAATTCTTCAGAAGGGATTGAGTCTTATCGCTGTATGCGCCTAGAGGATGGTTTGGAACAAGAGCGCGAAGACGCAGGCGCACGTGCCAACCAAGGGTAGCCAGCGCGGGATTCGGGGGCCCACTCCGTCCGGGTCAGGATCCCTCTTCTTTACCTGCCGCAGAGCGAGATTCACCGAAGCAAAGATCACGAGCATGATTATGCTGGTCGCCCTCGCCGTAGAACCCTGCCCCGACCATCGTCCCCATTCGGTGCGTCAGATTCCGCCGTCCGCGCTGTACATCCCCCGAGTACGGGCGCCCTTCTCGCAAACGTGCGACCGCATCATCGAAGGCCACGCCTGACGCTACGACAGCGTCGACCTGGCTAGCCGCCGCCTTGGGGTCCTCAGCCGCCCAGAACCGGGCGAACGCCCGATCAACGGCTTCGGGCGCTGCATGGGGAGTTACAGGCCATTGGTAGGCGGCAGCCACGACGACCGCCGCGAACCCCCCGAGCTGTCGCGTGCGCGAGCCCCAATCCCCGAAAACGGTTGCCATCAGTTCCACCTCCGGCGCGCACTATAGGGAAGTGAGGGTGATTCGTGCCAAAGCTTGATCCCTCAGGACGCCTCGTCCACCAAGGGCGCACCGGCGCATCGATCCGGACAGCCCGGCCAGTCGGTCCCCCGATATCTACGCAGCACAGTGCCCAGAAGGATCGCTAGTCTCAAGACCACGGCCTGGATATGACGAGGCATTATAAGTACCTCTTGTGTCTTACGATGTCGCCGTAAGGCATGAGCCATATAGACGAGCGAAGGACGCTTCGGAGGGCCCGCGTTCACTACATCGAACACGGCCTGCAGATAGCGATCGAGATCGACCACGGGACAGGCATAACCGATGAACTCCAGTGGCTCGTCACCTTCGTTCCACCACCGGTGCGCTGACCCACGAGGCAGCTGAATCGAGTCGCCCTGGCCAGCGTCAACCCGCCTCCCATCCACCACCGCGGAGAGTACGCCCGACTGGACCGTGCCCTGCTCATCCTCCTCAAAATGGATGTGTAGTGGAGGTCCTTCCCGATGGGGGGGCAGTGTGCCCCTCAACTCCAGACAAACCTCCCCCTGCCTGGAAACTCGTCGCAGCTCGAGGCGCTCCCCCGTATGCCTGTTCTCGAGCACCAGGGGAGTTGATGAAGATCGGCTCAGCATGTCCTCCAACTTGTAATCCCCCCGAGCATCGTCGAGCAAGAGATATGCTGTATCCTGTTGGCAGCCGCGGGCATCTATGGCGTGATAGCGCACTCCATCTCCATGGACTGTTGACGGCCTCGACCGGCACCCGTACATCTATAGCCTCCAAGTATTGAGCGGTTAGGCGCAGGTATCCACAAGGAGGCTCCCGATGCAAGGAAACCGCCCTCCCACTCGGCCCAGCGGTTCCGACGCAGAAATTGCTCCTCCCTCTGCCAGATACGCGTCGCGCTCCCCGCTACTAGCCGCAGCGCTGATCCTCTGTCTGGCCACAGCAGGGGCCGCTGGCACCGCAGCGTGGCCCGACGCCACGGCGAGTGGGTCGGTGACGAACATCGTGATCACCGATACCAGGTCGCCAACTTTCGAGGGGATGTCTTACGGCGACGTCGGACCATACGAGCACCTGTTTGGCTACGTCGAAGGCGAGCTGGACCCCGACCACCCCCGCAACGCCAGGATCGTCAACCTGGACCGCGCCCCGCGCAACTCTAACGGCAACGTCGAATATCGGGCGGACATCCAGATACTCAAGCCGGTGGATCTGTCCCGTGGCAACGGTGCCCTCGTCTTCGACGTGCCCAACCGTGGTAACAAGCGGGTCACCCGCACCGTCAACGGGGGATCGGTATTAAACGATCCGGTCCTCGCCGAGGATGTCGGCACCGGCTTCCTCATGAGGAAGGGATACACGGTCGTGTGGGTCTCCTGGGAGGCGCTCGCGGCACCGGGCAACGGGCGCCTGACGGCGGACTTCCCCGTGGCCAGACACTCTGATGGGTCGCCGATCACTGCCCTTACCAGCAAGGAGTTCATCTTCAACAACCTAGACAGCCCGGCCACGGCCACGCTGTCCTACCCGGCGATGTCCCAAGACAAGTCCCAGGCTACGCTTACCGTGCGCCAGTACACGAGCGACCCGCGCCAGCCAGTGGACGATTGGGAGTACGTCGACGACCGGCACATCCGCATCGACCGGCCCGACGGGTTCGACGCCGCCGCGATCTATGAGTTCGTATACCGTGCCAAAGATCCGATAGTGCTGGGCATCGGCCTGGCGTCGGTGAGCAACACTGTATCCAAGCTGCGCCATGACGACAGCCCGGATAATCCACTGGCCGGAGCCATCGAGAGGGCGTTCGCGATGGGCTTCTCCCAGCCCGGCCGGGTCCTGCGCGATTTCATCGGGGAAGGCTTCAACGCTGACGAAGACGGCCGCATAGTTTTCGACGGTGCGATACCGGTGATCGCCGGATCGCGCAGGTCCAGCGTCAATCGCCAGTTCGGCATTACGGGCGACTACTCCAGGCAGCACGAGACACACACCTCGCCCGGCGACCAGTTCCCGTTCACCTACGAGGTCCTGTTCGACCCGATCAGCGGCCGCACCGACGGCATATTCGCGCGCTGCCGGGCCGATGATACTTGCCCGAAAACGTTCCACGTGGACTCGGACACCGAGGTCTTCCAGGCGCGTGCGTCACTGGTGGTCACCACCCCGACGGGTGCGCCGCTCGCCCTGCCCGAAAACGTTCGTGCCTACTTCCTGGCCGGCTCACAGCACGGTCCGGCGGCAGAGGCTACCGTGTCCCCGCAGACGCAGCTCCTTCGCAATCCGCTGCAGTTCGACCTGTACTTCCGCGCACTGCTCACAGCCCTCAACGAGTGGGTGACCGATGGGACGCCGCCCCCGGACACGCGCTTCCCGACAGTCGAGGACGGTACGCTCGTGATGCCCAACGCTCCCGAGGCGCAGTTCCCGGCGATCCCGGGGCACAGCTATACCGGTCTCGTAAACGAGCTGCGACTCCTGGACCATAGCGTCCAGCCGCCCACGGAGGGCGCTTCCTATCCGGTCTTCGTGGTCGCGAAGGACGCCGACGGCAACAACGCCGCCGGCGTGAGGCACCCGTTCCTGGAGGTGCCCATCGCCACGCACACTGGCTGGAGCCTGCGTAGCGAGGGCTTTGCGAAGGGGGCGCTGGCAGGTCTGAACGGGGCCTATCTGCCGTTCGCTGAGACGCGGGCAGAGCGCATGGCCAGCGGTGACGAGAGGCTGTCGCTCGAGGAGCGCTACCGCGACCGGGCCGAGTACCTAGACGCTGTGGCCAAAGCCGCCAACGCCCAGGTGCAGGATCGATTGCTGCTCCAAGAAGACGCCGACCGCATTGCCGATGAGGCGGCACTTCGCGCATGGGGCGCGTCACAATAAGAGGTTGAGGCCCCCCCAAGGAAAACACCCCCCGCCCGTGATCGGGCGGGGGGTGTTTTCGATACCGAGCGCCTCCTAGAAGGCCAGCGGGTCAGGGCGCATCTGCATACGCACCAGCGACGGTCGCTTCGTCTCGGTCAGCATACTGCTCGTCGAGCTATACATTGACCACAATCCCTGGCCCTTCCATCCGGCGTCGGGATCGTCGATACGGGCGTCGGATCCGCGTGAGTTGTACTGCAGCGGATAAGGCACCCGGATCGTCGTGAACTCTTCGGTTTCCTGACTGAAGAGGAACAGCGCGTCCGCCCCGGTGCCATTCACGACCACCGTGTTCTCGCCGAACCCGGACGCGTTGTATCGATCTACCCAGATGTAATACAGCATGGTCGAGCTAGCGTTATCCTCGGCCCGATCCGGCTCGAACCCCTGGAAATTCGGCCCGGGAACTTTCCAGAGCGTCCAACCCTCGGGGCACTGATCGCCTAGTCCCCATGTCTGGGAGCACTTGCTGCGATCGAACCGAGCCAGGTGACCGCTCCCCGACAGCGCCGTCCACACGATCCCGTTCGAGTCAACCGTGATGCCCCTGGGCCCGCTGCCGTAAGGCGGCGTAAACGTCTCGAACACGCCCGTGGCCGGATCCCAATGGTTGATCCTGCCCGGATAGGGACCACCAATCTGCGTCCTTTACGACAGCCACGAGGTTGGGGATCAGGTCGGCGCGGCGCTTGAGCAGCGCGTCGGTCGATGCCCATGCGGCCCGCATCGCGGCGCGCAACGCGATCAGCCGGTTCCAGGTCCACATTGCCCAGATCGGCAGGCCGAGCAAGGTCAGGAGGAGAACGGTTCCCATCACGAGCGCGGATGGAGCCCTATCTCACCAACTGTTCCGTAACGTTGCCGTCGGCGTCGATCTCGTAGACCGGCCCTAGGTTGAGTCCACGCAGACCCTCTTCGATCGAGGCCTTGTCACCCACGATTACCCAAATCACCCCCTCCGGTTGGATCACCCTCTGAGCCGCAGCGTTGAGCTGCTCGACCGTCATGCCTCTGATCCGGTCGGCCAGCGTGTCGAAATGATCGTCCGGCAGCCCGAACTGCTCCATCTCGGCGATGGATGCGAGAACCGCACGATTGGTCTCCCACATCCCGGGTAACGTGAGCGTGCGACTGCGAATCACCCGGTCGCGTTCCTCGGACGTCACGGGCCGATCGCCAACGATGCCTCGCAGTTCGCCGACCACCTCCTGCACGGACTCCGTGGTCTTGTCACTCTGCACCGGAGCCTGGACAAGGAAGGGCCGTTGGCCGCGCGCAGCTATGATCTGTGTGCGGGCACCGTACGACCAATGTTTGTCCTCTCGCAGGTTCATGTTAACGCGCGCAGTAAAATTACCGCCGAGGACGGTATTCATCGTGGAGATCGCCAGGTCGTCGGGATCAGACTTAGGCGGTATGACGAACCCGGCGAAGATCTCCGACTGAATGGCATCGGGCCGGTCCATGATGTAGACAGTTTGACCGGACTGTCGCCCCACCGTAGGCAGTATCTGGTCCGGCACATCGCCTGGCTCCCAACCGCCGAACGCGCCCTCAGCGAGCGCCATGACCTCATCCATAGTCGCGTCGCCCACGACGAGCAACCGCGCGTTGTTGGGCTTGAACCAAGTGCCGTGAAAACGCTGCAGGTCGCCCGTTGTCAGCGCGCTCACGCTTTCGGAGGTTCCCGATCCCGTGAGCGACATCGCGTACGGATGGCCGTCGCCATACATGAGCTTGGGCAACACCCGACGGACCATCGCCCCGGGCCTAATCGACTCCTGCTGAATACCGGCAAGCGCCTGCCGTTGCAGCCGCTCAAAGTCGCCCCGGGGAAAGGACGGATTCAGAATCACGTCGGCAAAGAGATCCACGGCCCGGTCGAGGTTCTCCCGTAGCGCCGACAAGGCCACGTTCGATACATCGAGGCCCGTGCCCGCTCCGAGGCTAGCCCCAAGCCGCTGGAGTTCGTCGCTAATCTCGAGCGCCGTGCGTGAATCGGTGCCCTCGTCGAGCATTCTCATCGCAAGGCTGGCAGTACCTGCGGCACTCCAGGCATCGGACGCCGATCCAGCGTCCACCATCATCCGGAAATCCACTACGGGGACGGCATCTCGACGCGCGAATACGACTTCGAGTCCGTTACTCAGCCTGGCACGTTTGATCTCAGGAAAATCGGCAACTGGCGGCGTCCCGGCCTCAGGCACGCGCGAACGGTCGACGTCAGACACCGTGACCTGACCCTCGGGATACGGATGCACCTCGAGCACGAACGCGCCATCGCTGAGCCAATCGACGCCGGTCTGGCGGACGTCCTCCGGTCGCGCTTCTGCGCTCACCCGGAGTCGTGTCTCATAGTACCCAGGATCACCTGCGAACACCTCGTTCCTGGCCAGGACGTCGGACTTGCCGCCAAAACCACCGATCCGCTCGGCCGCGCGGATGAAGTTCGCTCGATACTGCGTCTGAGCGATGGCCAATTCATCCTGCGTCGGGCCCTCATGGAGCAGGCGCTCCAGTTCTTCGTCCAATGCGACTTCGATGGCCTGAAGGTCCTCACCGGGCATCGCCGTCACCGTGACCGTGAAGAGGCTTCCGAGCTCGCGCTCCTGCACCCTCGCACTGACGCGCGACGCCACCTGCTCGTTGTAGACGAGCCGCTCATTGAGTCGCGAATTCTTCCCGGAGGCGAGCACACGGCCGAACAGACCCAGCTCAATCGCCGCCTCAGATCCCCACTCCGGCACGTTCCATACCTTGTAGACTCGGGCCTGCGGGACCCGGTCCTCCATGCTCATCCTGCGGGAACCGGTACGCGGGGCGACCCAGACATCCTGCTTCGTGACAGGCGGTCCGGCCGGAATGTCACCGAAGTACCGTTCCACTTTCCACCGCGACGTCTCACCATCGATGTCGCCTGCAAGGACGATGACCGCGTTCGCTGCGCCGTAGTAGGCGCCGAACCACTCGTGCACATCCTCTAGCGAGGCTGCGTCCAGGTCCTCCATGGATCCGATCACATTCCACGAGTACGGGTGCCCCACGGGGTACGTGTTCTCGGGAATTCGGTTGAATGCCTGTCCGTACGGCTGGTTCTCGCGCTGGCGTTTTTCGTTCTGGACGACACCACGCTGCTCATCGAGCTTTTCCTGGTCTATTACTCCGGTAAGATGGCCCATGCGGTCGGACTCCATCCAGAGCGCAACGTCCAGAGCCGACGTAGGAACGGTCTGAAAGTAGTTGGTGCGGTCGTTGCTCGTGGTTCCGTTCAGGTCGGTGGCGCCGAGTGGCTGGAGAACGTTGAAGTAATCGTCGTCGTAGTTCTCACTTCCGTTGAACATCAGGTGCTCAAAGAGGTGAGCGAAGCCGGTCTTTCCGGGGCGCTCATTCTTCGACCCGACGTGATACCAGACATTGACCGCCACGATGGGCGCCTTGTGGTCTTCGTGCACGATGAGCGTGAGCCCATTGTCAAGCACGAATTTTTCGAAGGGTATATCCAGGCCATCGACCGACTGAGCACGCACTCCCTCGACTGGCATACACAGCAAGAGAGCAACCAGGACGGCTGCGAGCCTCCCTACGCGGCGGACGTTCATCGTCATCTCCCTGGTCCGTGTGGTCAGTGCGCCTCTCCCTGACCGTAGAAGGAGATTAAGAGCGGCGAAGTTGTAACAAGGTGCCCCATTCTCTCACTCGCTAGCAAGTGAAAGAATCCGGCATATGGTATAGCTGGATCTCAGACTGTTGAGGTTCGGAGGAAGGGGGATCGAGCCTTAGCGCCGGGGGAGGGTTCGGACTGGACCGGACAGTGGCAGCTCCCAGCTGACGTCTTCACCGCTGGCATCTCGGAGCGACGGCGCCCTGCGTAGGGCATAACTGTCGGCACCGGCGTGGCTCACCTCATACCCGAGGTCGGAGAACGATGCGATGGTCAACCGGCTGAGTGGAGCGGGGATCCCCTCGCGCTCGATGAACCCGGTCATGATCTCCGCGCCGAAGGTAGCTTCACTCCAGTGCGACAGCGCAGTGCCCGGTCCGCCGCTGTTCTCGATCGGGACGCCGCCTGAGCCTCCCAGTGCGTGCCATTCCCGCACGGCCTCAGGCCCGGTGAAGATCGGAGCCGAGCCACCCTCGCCCTGGAGGTAGTCGAAGCAGTTCGTTGCACCCGGCGTACATGAGACTCCGCCCCACAGCGGACCGAAACCAAGGATGTGTCCTATTTCATGGAAGACGATGTCGGTTAGCTGTTGCGACCCGATGTGGGACTCCATGTCGTCCCGGTCAAGCGTGAGCACCCCGACCACCGGCAGACCATCGTCGCGGAGTCCGCACGGCCCAGCCTGTGCTAGTCCTCCACCTTGGCCGTCAATGGAATCGACGTTCACTACGATCAGCACGTCGTCGACGGCACCGCAATTGATGTCACCCCCGAAGCCTGCGCAGTGTCGCGACCTAAAGAACCCGCGTGGAATCGAGTCCTCGCTCAGATTCCCGACTATGACCGACTCCCAGCGGGTGATCGCCGCTAGCACGTGCGGTTCAGCCGCAACCGGCACGGGCACAACGTCGAAGCGCGTTATGTTGAAACGGGAATCGTCGCTCGGGGCGATGTGCACCGAAAAGGTGGCATGTGTGCTTTCGTAGCCTTGGACCCCCACGGTGAACGTGAACGTTCCGGTCGCCGTGGGTAGTCCAGAGAAGCCACCCCCCGGCTCCAGTGTCACCCCGGGCGGCAGTGTACCGGACTCCACCGTCCAGGTGATCGGGGCACCGCTTCCGCCACTCGCACTGAGCGCTGGCCCGTATGGCAGACCCGCTACCCCCGGGGGAAGAAGTGTAGTCCGGACAGCCAGGCCGTTGAGGGCGCCCGAGGTCGTGGTCGAAGCCTCAGCGCTGAACGGGGAGCAGCCGCCCACGTTGCAGGCGCGTAGGCGATAGCGGTAAGTCGTACCGGGGGCGAGATCTGTATCGGTGTGCGACGTCACGTCACCGGTCAGGATGGTGAGCGGGGTAAACGGGCCGCCATTCTGCGACCGCTCCAGCTCTATGGTCGTGACCTCCGCGGTCGGGAGCGCCCAGGCAACCGTTATCCCTTGCTCCGATGCCGTAACCGCGGTCACCGCGCCCGGTGCACCGGGAGGGACCTCGGGAGCGGTGCTGCTGCACGCCGCGAGGAGGCCCAGCGCCAGAACGGCGAGCACGCGGCCCCCTCGGCCGCTGCGAATGTCGGCCGGCATGCGCCCTGCCCCCACTTCCCTCCACGATGACGTCATCCGAAGTCCCGCCTGAGTACACAGTTACTACTGACACCCCAATCTTTTCCAATTCCGTCGAGTTCCGCGTAGTCAGTAGGTATGGTGGCGGGATCGGACTCTAATGATGGACCTCAGCCGACGATCACCACTCCTTCAATGAAGACGCGCCGCGCCGTCAGGGAGACACAGGGAAGCCCGCGTAGACAGCCGCCACGAAGTCGTCGCCTGGCAAGGCTGCGCAGTCGGATTGCCGGACGGTGAGATTCAAAACCTCGGCCGACAGCGCAGAGGGCGACCGGCGTCCCGGCCGCCCCCTCTTGGGGATTGGTCAGCAGCAACCGCCGCCGCAACCGCAGCCGCAGTCGTCACGATAACAGCTGGTCCCGTAGAGCATGGTGGCCCCCTGGGTTGAAGGGTTTCAAGAGCAGCTGGAACCCCCCGAGCAGTTACCGGCACCCTCCCACTGCTCAAGTAACGGGCCCAGCACGAGACGGAGCTTGGCGACGGCCTCTGCGTTCAGCGCATAACACGTGCGTGGGCCATCAATCGCTCCAGTAATCCAACCGGCGTCCTTCAGCACTTTGAGGTGCTGGGATACTGTCGACTGCGCCAGCGGCATTCCGTCCACGATTTCCCCGCACACGCAGGTTCGCTGCGCCAAGGTTCGAAGGATGGCGAGCCGAGCCGGGTGCCCGAGCGCCTTCGCCATGCGCGCCATGCCGCTGTCGGAAATGCCGGCGGGGTTCATATGAGCCTCTTATCGTTTATCGTCGATCTACGATAATTATCCATTCTAGAATACACAAGGGCCCCGAATTGCAACTTCAACGCACATCCCATACGGTGTTCGTAGCGGGTCGCGTGTGATAGCAAGATGGTGTCCCGCTGACAGTTGAAGGTGGTGGCTCCGGAGAGTCTCCTTGTTAGCCTGTCTTTCTCATTTCGGCAACCGGTTCATGGTCGTCGAGGTGGGCCCTGAGCATCCAGAGCTGGTCGTAGCCGATGATCCTCCGGTAGCTCTTCTCGGTCTCCACGAACGAGGCCGCAGCCCAGCGCAAGGCCATCGCTCCGTTCTTCCAGTTAGTCACCCTGCGGGTCTTCTGTCTTACGCCCGAGTGGGTGCTGTCGATCAGGTTGGTCGAGCCCAGGCACTTCCTCAGCCGCGGCGGGAGGCCGAGCCGGTTGATCGTGAACATCTCGCTGAGGCCTTCGCGTAGGCTGGCCGAGGCCGAGGGGTGGTCGCGCTCGAGCCATCGGGCGAGCTGCTCGAGCTTCTGCTCGCCCTGCTTCGCGTCCAGCTTCATCGCCGCCCGGAACGCCGCCTTCACCTGAGGATGCTGATCCTTCGGCAGATGACCCAGCACGTTGCGGAGCTTGTGGTTGCGGCAGCGCTGGATGGGGTGACGTTGGCCGAACACCTTCTCGATCGCCTTCCTGAGCGCTTTCGAGCCATCGATCACGAACAGCCGCCGCCTGCCCGGGTCCAGGCCGCGCTCGACCAGATCCTCTAGGAGCGCGCTGCTCACCTCGGCGTTCTCACTCGCTCCTTCCCTCACGCCCAGCACGTGCTTCTTTCCGTCTGAGTCCACGCCTACCGCAGCAAGCACGTGGTGCGAGCCCATCTGGATCCCGTCCAGGTAGATCACCAGGAGGTCCCACGCATCCAGCCGGCGCTCCATCAGCTCCTTCAGCACGCGCTCCGAGGCCTCGACCGTCTCACGGCTCACCGCCGACTTGCTCACCCCGACCGTGTCGGCCATCTCACCGATCACACGGCCGTACTTCCGCGTGCTCACCCCCGCCATCAGGACCTCGAGCATCCGATCCGCCACGGCGCCCGGTCTCCGCATCGCTGCGTACGCCGGCACCTCGACCTCGCCACCCTCCCCGGCGCCCCGGCGCCTGAGCCGTGGCCGCTCCACACGCACCTTCCGGTCCGACAGGTAAACCACACCACCCTGCCGGCCATACCACACCGTGTCGTCTTCCGCTCGTGACCGACCTGCCTGCTTCACGCCTGCCACACCCTCGGCGCTCATCTCCAGCACCGCTTCGATCGTCGCTCGTCCCATCACCTGGATGACTTCGTCGATCGCGACCTCCGTCTGCTCCACGAGCTCAAGCATCGGAAGCAGAAACTGCCCCTCCCGCTTCAGGAACTCCCTGATCGCGCGCTTGTCCGCCCGATCCCTTACCTCGTACGTTCTCTTCATCGTGGTGGCTCCGTGTTGGGGTTTTTGCCTACCCGAGCCTATCGGCCCGGGACCCCCGGAGCCACCACTTTTCTTTCTCCCCTATCAGGAACCTTCAACTACGGTTGGGACAGCTTCGATAGCAACTCCGACCGAGGAGATATCATGGTCCGAGCTGTATGCATTCTGGTGACGGCGGGTCTCTGGCTATCGAGTGGACAGACGTTGGAAGCACAGGCCAACTACGAGACGACACGCATCGCCGAAGGCGTGTATCAGTTCCGGTGGCAGAACCACAACGGATTTTTCGTGGTGGCACCCACGGGGGTACTGGCTGTCGACCCCATCTCTGTGGAAGCCGCAGCACAGTACGCCGAGGAGATCAGGAAAGTCGCCCCGAATGCTCCGCTCCGGGCCATCGTCTACAGCCACGAGGACGCCGATCACGCGACAGGCGCACCAGCTCTCATGAGTGCCATGGGTGTGAACGTGCCCATCATCGCCCAGCGCAACGCCGCTCCGAACCTAGCTAGGGCGGCGAACCCTGATCTTCCAGTGCCGACAGTCACCTACCAGGACTTTATGAGCCTTACGGTGGGTGGCCGCGTGATCGAGCTGCACTACCTCGGAGCCAATCACAGCGACAACTCTTCGATCGTATATGTGCCCGATGTCAAGGTGGCCTTCGCGGTGGATTTTGTGTCGAACGATCGGGTCCCCTTCCAGGCACTCCCCAGCTGGCATTTTCCCGACGTATTCGCGTCGGTCGCACGCCTCCTCGACCTCGACTTCGAGACCATCGTCTTCGGGCACGGACCGGCCGGAGACCGTGACACGATCCACCGGCAGATCAGCTACTACGACGCCCTCAGGACTGTAGTGCGGAGGGCTGTAGAGGCGGGTTGGACTGAGGATCGCGCAGCCGCGGAGGTCAGGCTTCCCGAGTACGGGGATTGGGGTCAGTACGACGCTTGGTTCCCCTTGAACGTACGGGGCATGTACCGGTGGATGAGCGGCGGATAGCGGAAACCTGTGCCAATCGGGGCGCGTAGTGTGCGGCGTCCCCGGAGGCTCGACTTCAACAGGACCGGATCCAGTGAGCGTCCGACTCGCCACACTGCTCGCCTGCCTGCTGGTATACATTCTCCTTCCCACCGTGGCCCTGGCCCAGGACGGCGGCTTGAAGCTCGCGGTGGGCGACGTCGGCATCGGTGACGTGCGCCGGCTGGATGGACTGCGCTTCAACTTCCGGGACCGGCGCCTGGAGAGGATCCGGGGGCTCAACGCCACCCTCTGGGCTCCGCACGACGGGAGTGAGGGCAGTGTGATCGGGATCGCCCTCGGCCTCCCCCTCACCGGCGGCAGCCGCGTGAGGGGCTTAGCGGTTGGGGCGGGATTTCTTGCCGGGGAGTCCTTCGAGGGCGTTGCGGTAGCAGCCTTGGGGCTGGGCGTTGAGGGAGGTCCGTTCCGGGGGGTCGGCATCGGAGGCCTCGGCTTGGGCGCTCAGGGCGACCTCGAGGGGATCATGATCAGCGGCGTCGGTCTCGGCACCGGCGGCAGCATCCGCGGCGTCGCGGTCGGCGGGATCGGAGCCGGCGCCGGCGGTGACTTGCAGGGATTGGCGGTCGGCGGCGTAGGGGTGGGCGCCGGCGGCGACGTCAGCGGGCTCATCCTCGGGGGCGTCGGCGCGGGCGCCGGCGGCGACGTGCGCGGCCTCACCATCGGGATCGTCAACATCGCTCAGGAGCTGCACGGCCTTCAGCTGGGGCTCGTGAACATCGCCCGCAACAAATCCTCCTTCAGCGTGCTCCCGATCGCCAACTTCCACCGCTGACCGTGAGGGCCATCCCGAAGTCAGCGACGTGTGCGCCTCACCTCGCTAGCGGGTCAGGTCGGAGCTGGAACTTCACGACCTTGCTGGACGTGCCCTTACCGCCTTCCATGTGGAACGGCGCCCGCGTGCTCACGGTCGCCCACAGGCCCCTCCCCTTCCAACCCGCTTCGGGGTCGTCGACGCGGGCGTCCATCCACTTGGTGTAAAAGCCGAGCGGATAAGGCACCCGCATAACCACCCAGTCCCCGTCCACGAGGGCCAACAGACCTTCGGAGGCGTTCCCGGTGTTGATCGGCACGTTCTCGCCGAGCCCCAACGTGTTGAACTGATCAACCCAAGTGTAGTAACTCGCCTCGGCGCTTCCCGGCGTGGTCACGCCTTGGATCTGTGGCAGCGGCTCCTGATAGAAGGTCCAACCCTCGGGACAGTGCTGGCCCGTGGCCGTGGGTCCGTTGAGCGGTCCGGTGCACTTGCTACGGTCGAAGCTGACCATGTGTCCACTGGCGAGCGCTGCCCACATCACCCCGTTCCGGTCGACGTCTCCGCCACGCGGCGAAAACCCTTCAACGGGTGCGCCCGAGGCGTCCAGTGGCAGCTCGTACAGCTCGGTCAGCGCCGTCTCGGGCGGGTTCGAACCTGGATCCAACCTGACGACCGCTCCCGGATACCCCCAACGACGTTGCCCACACCGAACCATCGGGGGCGGGCGCGACCGAGTAGAAACCCGCCACGATCCTCTTGTCCCTGGTGGGGTCAAGCGCTTGGTCGGGCTCCACGTAGGCGTCCCTAGTGCCATTACCGTTGGTGTCGAGTATGAGGGCGGTCCAGCCCTGCGAAGCCTCCTCGTCACCGGTCTCGTCGAACATCCTGGTGTTCAGCCAGCCCACAACCTGTCCGCCGCCGCTCGTCCAGAGCGTGTTGTTTTCGTCCTCCGCGAACATGAGGTGGTGCGTGCTGAAGCAGGTGCTGATGTGAGTGAGCTCCTCCGTCTCCGGATCGTAGAGCGCCAGATGGCGCCGGGCCCGAGTGGTCGGGAATAGCTTCGCCGAAGGATGGTCCGAACCCTCGCGGCAAAAATCAGGATTGTCCGGGGGACGCACGGTGGACGTGAGCCAGACCCGGCCCCTCCCGTCGAGCATGGGGTTGTGCACGTTGTTCTTGCTCGTCCAGATAGCCTCGTCGCCCCAGTAGGGAGAGGGCTCGAGCATGCCCGGACCCGACGCGGGCCGAGTGTTCGGGTCGCGAACGGTCAGAGGGACCTGGCTCGCGGTGTGGCTCATCGGATCCAGAACGGGCACGTAGTCTGCGCTGAGTTCCAGCGCTCCGTAGATGGGCCCGTTCGCGTTAACCGTGGGGTTACGCCGGTCTGTAGACGCCTCGTCGTGGAGGTACACCTTCGGGTCCGCCCAATCCCACAGCGTGACGACCACGTTGCGCTCCATGCCCGTCGGGCGGGGAGGCTGCGGTGGCGTCTCGCCCGCTGCGATTCGGTCGGTCCAGTCCGCGAACATCTCCAGCATCGCCGGCCGGCCGATCCGGTCAAGGCCCGCGCTCATCCCCGCCCCGGCCTGGCCCGATCGGATACGGCGGTCCCATGCGGCCACTGAGGACTCAAACTCACCCAGCGCCTCCGGGATCCTCCTCGTACCGGTGGTGCCGAGCTGATGGCAGGCCGTGCAGCTCCCCGACTTCACGAGTCTTAGAAGCTGGGCCTGGTTCCGGATGTTCGGCGAGATACCGTTGCCCTCGTCTCCGGTCCCGGGAAACTCGTGATCTTCCGGCACATGGAGCAGCGACAGCCAGTACCCCGCCGGATAGTACTCCGCCGCTGCCCGTGCGTCGGGTGCCGCCACCGCGGTCAGGTCGCGAACAGTGCCCGGTGAGGTCTCAAGCTTCTCGGAATCCACCAGTCCGTAGCCGCGTACCCACACGTCGTAGCTCGCTTCGGGCAGGTCTGGGATCACGTACCGGCCTTGATCGTCGGTCACGACGATTCGTGCGAAGCGGGTCGAAAGATCGGCAGTTTCCGCGATCACCCAGACGCCGGCCTCCGGTTCGCCTGCCCTCGTCACGACACCAGCGATGTCGTCGTCCTCCGCGGTGGGCGCGCAGGCAGTGAGCGCGGTCAGCGTGGCCACCACAACCGCCGCCGAGCGGCCGGCGGTGCGGGAGAGCTGTGCAGTCGTCCAGGTCCTCATGACGATCCTCCCTGTTAGCATGTTCGCAAGCTCTGGAACCCTCGATTCAGAACACCTCAAGACGGCGGAGCCGTCGGTAGAAGCGACCACCGTCCTGATTCATCCAGTCGAGAATCAGTTCACCGTCTTCGATTCTGAACGCCCGCGCTACCGACGTTCCTGCGCGATTAGGTAGCAGGTCACCTTGGATGTGGTGCACGATCTCAGATTTCTCGAGATCGACCGTGTAGGTGCCATAATAAGCGACCGTCGAGCTCGCTCGAAGAGCAAGATCTCTTGTGCTCGGGGGCGTCGCCTGAGGAGCGAGAAGAGGATTTGTAGTAGCGTGCAAGATGAGATTTCCGTCGGGCGTGTAGACAAACATTGCGTTCGGGTCAGAGCCCAACGCTTCTCTTCGTTCACCTTCCGGACTCCAGTTTACCCACTCGACGACATCCCAGACGCCGACTGGAGAGAACGACTGGGCTGCGGCGGGAGCGGCGGTCAGGCTCACGGTGATCGACAATGCCAGAGCAGCGGCCGCAAGATCTTTCGGGGACGATGACACCTGGGGCTCCTGTGAACGTTCGGTGTTCAGGCTCAGGGAGACCCCCTAGGCGCAGAGCACCTTCAGGACACATTGTGCCTCGCCATGATAAGGGGGTTCCCGTCAGAACGAAACGCCCACCGCCTTGCATAGGAAGCGCATGAAGGGCGTGCCCGCCCTGAATAAGCTTGCGAGTTGATCTGGGAGTTCCGAATCGGTGACGAAGGCCTCTGTCACCGGCCGTACGCCTATGTAGTCTTTCCACTTCAGGGCCTCGATGAGGGGGTGCTCGGGGTCGAAGCCTCGGGGAGGGCGCTTGAGCCGGTCTCCTTCAAGTTCGAACGCGTCCCGGAACCCCCGATCGCCCACGGCCGCGCGCCAGCTGCCAGGCTTCTCGACGATCCGCTCCCGCACCTTTCGGAGGGCTGGCCCGTTGGGGTGCCACATCCCGAGACCCACGAACGATTTGCCCGGTTCTACGTGGAGGTAGAAGCCCGGAGCGTGCGCGTCCCGCCCGGCGTCGTGACGGAACTGCACGCCGACGGAGGTCTTATAAGGGCTCTTGTCCTTGCTGAACCGAACGTCGCGGTGGATCCGAAACAGCGACCGGGGGCCCGCGTGGAAGTGGGGTGACAGCGCGGCCAAGTGGGGCGCCACATCCTGGATCAGCCTCAAGGCCGGACCCTTCACGTGGTCCTCATACCGGGCTCGGTTATCCTCGAACCAAGCGTCGCTCGTTGTCGACCTTCAGCTCTCTCAAGAACGCGAAGGCCTTCCTGCCGAAGTAGGGTTTGATATCGCTCTACCTCATCCGAAATGATTCTTCATATCGGTGAGAAGCGCCGTGTAGATAGGGTCGCAAAACTCACTAACCCCTCCCTTTTCTGATGCCCAAGTCGAAGTCCACACCACGAGACATTGGTCCGGGGCCGCAGGGACCGAGATGGGTAGAACTTCGACCTCACCGAAGTATCCAGCCACAGCGTCATTAGCCGCTGGCCCGGGCCCGTCATCGATGCTGTACCTGAAGGAGCGCGAGTCGTCGTCCAGTTCGTGTAGCGTTTCGTGAAAGACGTTGTTGAGAATGCGCTTTGCCCCTACTTCCGTACCGGGGATGGCGCCCACAGGGCTCACGTCCTCTACCACGTTCTTAGACCACGAAAGGTCGTGGAAATCCCTCAGAGCGCCCCACACTTTCTCGGGCGAAGCATTGATCAACGTCGCGTCGTAGCAACCCACCATTCTACCTCCATCAAGGAGTGGCCGTCTCGAAGAATCGCATAGAAAGTGATCAAGCCATCAGAAAAATTCCTGCGCGATCTACCAGCATCAGGGCGCCGGCCTTGGTGGTGGCGGAGGAATTTCCTTGAGAAGCAGCTTGTCGCTCTCCCTTCCCAGACGCAGGGCGGGTCCAACGATGTATCCGTCCGCGGCACCGAAGTCGACTGAGTATCCGAGATCCTGCAGCGCCCCGAGCGTGATCGCGCTTAGCGGATTGACAGCTCCCAAGTCAACAAAAGGGGTCATCAGTTCACGGTCCATGTCGGACTCACGCCAATGCACGTCGCGGCTACCGCTACCCCCAGTGTTCGCAGCTGGCACGGCGTTCGCTGCTGTGCCGCTGGCCGCGTAGTAGGAGGCCACAGCAGCCGGGCCTGGGAAAATATGGGTCTGCCGTCCCCTGAGCCCACGAGAACGGAAAGCCAGAGGTTCGTGCCGATCCCGACCACGTGCCCGATCTCGTGCCGAATCACGGTGCCTAGGTCCCCGGACGCCTCCAAACTGTTGAGATCCGCGACGTCGAGCTCCATGAACCCGAGAACGGGCTGGCCGTCTGAGGGTCGAAATCCGCATGGCCCAGCCTGACCCAGAACACCCCCAGCTCCATCTATGGTAGTTATCTCAACAAAGATCAGGAGATCGTCGATGGTCTCGTTCAGCGCGGCGTGGGGAATTCCAGCGCACCATCCCGCCGGGACAACCATGAGGTGGTTGGCAAGTTCGCTCGTGATCACTGATTCCCAACGACTCGCCGCCTGACTGAATGCGCTTTGCTGGCTGGAAGAGGGCGGTGTTCCGACGTAGCGAAGGTCGATGTCGTACGAAGGGAGTTGACCCGTAGCGGCGAACACCAAGCTGGCCAACCCCGCCGAGTTGGCCGCTAGCAGATTCTCACCCGTGCCGAGACCGAGTGTCCAACTCCCGACCGCGGCGTGGCCATCACCGCCGGTGGTTTGGAAAGCCCCGGTGTGGAGTTGACCCGGTTTGGTGGACACCTCAAGAGTGAGGCAGAAAGGAGGAGTCCACAATGCCAAGGACGCATCCAGCGTACGCGCCGGAGTTTCGGCGGCAGATGGTCGAGTTGGTCCGATCGGGCCGGTCTGTGGAAGGGTTGGCTGGGGAGTTCGAGCCCTCAGCGGGGGCGATACGAAACTGGGTCAAGCGGGCTGATCTGGACGAGGGACGTCGCAGCGATGGGCTGACGACGAAGAGCGAGCGGAGCTGCGGCGATTGAAGCGCGAAGTCAGACAGCTCCGCATGGAGCGGGAGATCCTAAAAAAAGCCGCCGCCTGGTTTGCTCGGGAGAGCGACTCGATCCCCGAGCGGGGTTCGAATTCATGAAGACGAATCAGGCCGACTTTCCCGTGCGTGTGGTCTGCCGTGTGCTGGGTCTCTCCCCCAGCGGCTATTATGCCGTGGTTGGCTCGCGAGCCGTCGGCTCGAGCGCAGCGAGATTGGGAGCTCACGCAGAAGATCGTGACGATCTGGAGGCAGAACCGTCAGGTCTATGGGAGGCCTCGGATCTACGCCGACCTCAAGGAGGACGGCGAGAAGGTCGGTCAGAAACGGGTCGGGCGGCTGATGAAGCAGGCCGGAATCGTGGGTGCGAGCCGCAGACGGCGAGGCCCGAAAACGACACGCCGTAACGACGATGCCCGACCGGTCCCAGACCTAGTCGAGCGGGACTTCACCGCCGATGGCCCTGACCAGCTTTGGGTTGCCGACATCACCTATATTCCCACCTGGGCCGACTTTCTCTACCTGGCCGTGGTGCTGGACGCCTGGAGCCGACGGGTGGTCGGCTGGTCGATGGCGACGCATCTGCGCACCGAGCTCGTGCTCGATGCCCTGAACATGGCCACCTGGCAGCGGCGGCCCGAGCGGGTCATCCACCACAGCGATCAGGGCACGCAGTACACCTCGATCGCGTTCGGCCTACGGTGCAGAGAGGTCGGCGTTCGGCCGTCCATGGGTTCGGTGGGCGATGCGTACGATAATGCGCTGTGCGAGAGCTTCTTCGCGACGCTGGAGTGCGAGCTTCTCGATCCGACCCGATACCGAACGCAGGCCGAGGCCAAGATGGCCGTCTTCGACTTCATCGAGGGCTTCTACAACCCGCGCCGAAGACACTCCGCCCTCGGCCAGATCTCGCCGGTCAACTTCGAGCGACGCCGCGAGGCCGCCGCGTGAGCCCGCGTTCTACTCCCCCGCTGCGCGGGGGAAGCTTTCCTCTCCCCTGGGAGTGGGACAGTATCAAAACCTCAGTGTTTACCCGTCCACCAAATCGGGACAGCTCCAGTTATGGAGCCCCCGCCGGTCACGACGTTGAAGGAGACGTCGACTCCGGGGACGGGGTTGCCGAAGCTATCCGACACACGAACCGTCGGCTGGACCGGTACCTGAGTGCCCACTGCTGACGTCTGACTGTCCCCAGCGGCCTTGGTCATCGATGTGGGAGGTCCCGGCTGACCCACCGCCGTAAACGAGGCCGGTGTGATGCTACCCACTCGAATCTCGAGGACCTGGGTCCCCGCGGATCCCCCCAACGTCCATCGCACCTCAGCGAGACCTGCAGAGTCCGTAGTCGGTGACGAAGGGTCTGTCGTGCCACCTCCGCTCACCACCACGGCCTGCAGCACAGCGCCCTCTACCAGGTTGCCGAACAGATCCTCCACCCGAAAAACTAAGGGCTCAGGCAGCAAGGTACCGACCTGGGCCGGAAGTGGCCGTAGCGGTGAACTGAATAGGGTCGATGCCCTCGACGCTAACCTCAAGCGCGTTGTCCCCGATGCTCGGTCCGAGCGTCCAGGAAGTGCTCGCTATCCCGGCTGGATCGGTCTTCACCGAGGCGGAGCCAACCGAACCGCCTCCGCCCGTGACCTGAAAGCCGACATCGATCTCGGGCACTCCGTTCCCGAAGCTGTCAGCCACCATCACGGTCGGTGGATCAGGCAGCTCGACTCCCGCAAACCCCCGCTGGTCGTTGCCGCGCGTCACGCTCATGGCGGTCGGCGGTCCAGGGTTAGCAGAAGCGGAGAAAGTCACCGACTGGTCTCCGACACTGGCCTCCATGGATTGTGGGCCAGAGGATGTCCCGAGGCTCCACGTGGTCGAGGCTTGTCCGCTCCCGTCCGCGGTCGCGGGAGTAGGATCTGCCGATCCGTCTCCCTCGAACGTGACAGAGCTGCCAGGTACCAGGTTGTCGAACTGATCGCGCAGCTCGACGACGATCGGAAACTGGAGCGCCAGGCCTACTTCACCGCTCTGGCCGTCGCCCGATACGATGGCGATTTGGGCAGGTGGGCCAGGAGTGGCGGTGGCGGCAACTTGGATCGACGCGAGTCCATCAGAGCCCACCGCCAGCGTATTCGGTCCGGTCACCGTGCCCATCGTCCACGTCGTTATCACCAGCCCGGATTCGTTGGATACCGCCTCCTCTGGCGAGACTGACCCGCCTCCTTCGCTCACTTCGAGCGCGACTGAGACCTGAGGCACGCTGTTGCCGAACTCGTCCTCTACCTTGACGGAAACGGGTGCAGGGAGGGCTTGGCCTACAGACCCAGATTGCCCACCGCCGGCTGCAAGCGTAAGCGTAGCAGGCGGACCAGGCGCGGCCTCAGCCTGTACGGTTATGGACTTCACCCCACCGCTGACCCCGAGGGATTGGCTACCGGATGTGGTGCCCAGGGTCCATAGGGTCGAAGCCACACCCGCGATGTCGGATATTGCAGACCGAGGGCTTGCGCTTCCTTCACCGCTTGAGGGAGAAAACTCGACGGGGACGCCCTCGATGGGACTTCCGAACTCATCATCTACGCGGACCTGTACGGGGACGGTGGAGCCGACGGGAGCTGCGAGGCTCGGCGTGAGGTTCGTAATAGAGGCCACGGGCGGGCCAGCACTCTCGCATCCTGCCAGCAGCAGCGCGTGCGCGAGAAGCGTGGAGAGTGAAGTCCGTCGCACGGTCCATACCTCGGTGGAGTGCCGGATCCGCGTCCCGCTTTCGTTCCGGGAACCGTTTGTCCGTTTCTTCAACTCTATAGTGAAGAGATCGAGGACTATCAGGGCACGTGGCTGTCCTTCGGTCCATCTGAGGTCAACCGCGCCCGCTGACCTGGAGCGCCCTGGTCACCGAGCGGCCCGGCGCGATCAACTCTCGGCGGCTCCCGGCCTACCATCGGATGGACCTGCGCGCGACGCGCACGTTCAACGTGGGGAGTGGGCAACTCAGCGTTCTTCCTCGACGTGTTTAATCTCTACAATCGGCAGAATCTGCGCTCATTCGACTACAAGGTGGCTCTGCCTGAGGGAACGGTGATACCCAACACTGGGGAGACTCTACTGCCCCTTCTTCCCACGCTCGGTTTCACATGGGAGTTCTGAGCGGTGTTGTCGACTATCCGGCTGCGCTCATCGCAGGTCTCCGAAAATACCCGCGGCATTGGTGATCGCTATATCTGTGAGTATGCCCTGTAGCCATGCTCTGCCGGGCGAGCTGGTCTCGATCATGAACTCGATGTCCTTCTCCGTGCCCCATCCCTCCCATATCCCCAGCCATGCCTCGAGGCGTGCGTATCCTCCGAGGTGCTCCAACAGCAGAAACAGAAGGACACGTTGCTCGAGGACCCCCATATCCTCTTCGAACCAGGGCGTGTGAAGCACCAACGGGTTCGTGTCGACACCCGCGACGCTCTCCATCAGGCGGTTCTGGTGAGGGAGGAGTTCTTCACCGAACCATCGGGCACCGAGACCGATGTTCAAGTCCGGCGTCATGAGGAACTGCTCCCTCGAGTCGACCCCACTTCCCTCAAGAAGATTCCAGGCGCGATCGAGCGCGTCGAAGGTGGTCGGAATAAATTGGAAAAGCCCCAGGGCGTCCGCATTGGAATGGGCCGCTGGATCGAAGGAGCTCTCGCGCCGCATCACCCCGTAAAGGAGCTCGACCGGAACACCGACCTGCTCCCAGGAACTACGTAATGGCGCCTCGAAGACCGGCGGATAGTGAACCTTCAGAGCGTTGGGGTTCTCACCCACCTTAACGACCGCCGATCGGCAGAACGTAGCGACCGACATACAGGTCGCCAAAGACGTATCGCCGTTATATGACACCAGGGCCTGAATCTCCAGTTCACCTTCGGACCCCGTGCTCATGTCCCTCGCGGCCAACGCGTCCTGTCGCAGAGCCAGGAGGACCGCGAGAGGCGCGAGCAAGCGCTCCGTGTCCAGCGTCGTGATCGTGAGGGCCCGCAGCGGTGTGCCTCTATGTGACCGCGCGATCTGGCGGCGGATCTCCAGCAACTCCGCGTACATGCCGGACCCGGCGATGCGTCGAAGCCGATCGTGGTATGGCGAATCGCCCGCCACACTGGTCGGGACTACTCCCCTTTCGTACTCCTCACGAATCTCCGCAGATATCACCGCCGAGGGCCACGCAGCTCCTGACGCCGACTCAGGCCGCTGCAAGTGCATGCGTGACCGGATGCCGTAGTAGTCGTGGCCATTCGCGTCCCGGATCTCTGAGAACGTCGCGGCAGCCCGCTCCTGGCGTCCCGCAGTCGCGTGGATCCGTGCTCTCCAGAACGCGGCCGCGCGACTCAGTGGACCGTTGGGCACTCGCTGATCGAGCGAGTCGAGCAGTGCCGCGGCTCGACCGAGATCGCCTGGACCACGTCGGGCAAATAGGGCGAGCGCAGGCCGGAAGTGAGCGAAATTGAGCCAATCGTTCTGGCCGGTGAAGTTACGTAGCTGAGCAAAGTATTCCAGGGATCGGTCGAGGTCGGCCACATCCCCCCCATCGCGTCTGGCAGACTCTTCGTGATAGAAAGCCGCTAACTGGAAAAGCGCGTCGTCTGCCCTGCTACCACTGGGATACCGATCGATCAACTCCTCGAGATCTCTCACGAAAACCGCGGGATCCCTGCGCGGTCCCGGCCGAATGAACGTTGCGGCTCGCACGAGCAAGGCCTGCTGGGCGACGTCGGCGTTGTTGGTGTTTGCCAGGGCTAGATCGACGAGATCGGCGACTCGCGCCATGCCCTCGGCCGATCGGTCAAGGCGCGAGGTGAGTCCCGCAAGGTTGGCAGCCGCAACCGCGCGGTCGGGTGCGTCGGGAGCATCAAGAAGACCCACCCACACGTCCTCTGCCGCGCCGAGTTGCACCAGAGCCTCAAGACGAGTGGCACGTCGCTCGGCCAACCCTGCTCTCGACGCCAGCCCCGCGTCGATGATCGCTCCGTAGAGCCGTTCATCCTCCGCGCTCAACTCGGCGTCGCGGGCGATATCCAAGTAATCCAAGAACAAACTCTGTGCCCGGCCAGATCGTCCCATGCGATCTGCAAGAGGTGCCAACTTCCGTAGAAGGTCTTCTTCTAGCTGTGGGATCGCATCGAGAAAGCCGAACCGGAACATGGCGCCACCTAGTCGGCGACCCCTGAATCGCGACAGATCGAGATCGAGCAGCCATCCTGCGTCCGCCAGGTTCAACTCGGGCAAGCCGCTGACCAGGTCGACGTAACGCCACAGCGCGACCGCCGTCAGACCGCTGCCGCCCCATTGATCTCCATAGAGGTCCGCATCCCCCCAGACGATCAACTCTCTGTAGAGCGCCATCGCCCGCTCGACATCGTCTCTCGCCAAGTAGGCCTCGGCCAAGAGGAACGCATCGACGGGCCACTCCGGAGCGCGAGGATCGAGCTGTTCGGCGAAAACTTCGAGGGCGACCGGCTGACCGCTCGCTTCCGAGGAGGTGGCAACTCGCAGGAGGCGCAGCGCGGCATCAGGAGCCCCCTCGGGCGGCGCCTCGCCGCCGCAAGAGGAAATGCATACCAAGGCGAGCACCACGGCTAGTGCACGAACGTTTCGGGAGCTCTTGCGGGGGGCGCGTATCAATGGCTTCGTAAGCGAGTACGGTAGTGGTCCCTGGTTCGTCAGAATGCCCCTAGTTTCGCGCCATTTTTCTCCAAAAGCGACCTGGCCCGAGCGGAGAGGGAGTAGCTCCCGTCCGCCGGGCCAGGCGGTTTGGCGAGGCCGAGGGCATGAATCCTCCGATCGGGTTCAGTTCCCAACCACCTCCACGCGAGCGAACACGCCCACATGGTCGGAAGATTTAAGACCTGTTACGGTCTCGTCCGCTTCCAGATTCCCCGTGATCGCGAAGTTGACCACGTTCATGGTCTGGTTTCGCGTCCCACGCACCATCAGGTAGTCGATCCGCTCGAAAAGCCCGCCCTCCCGTAGGTCAGGGGCGAAGCAGCAGGTGTAGCCCGGCAGGGAGCCCCGCGCCATCGCGCTCGTCTGCGCGTCCTCGAAGTCGGCGTTGAGAAGCATGGGATACGTGGCAGTGCTAGCGGCGTCCCGCAGCGCGTTCAAGTCGCCCATTATGATGGTCGGAACCGAGACTCCTGAAAGCATGCCGATCAGCTCGCTGGCCTGGGCCTCTTGGATCGTGGGGCCCGTCTCGTCGGTCTCGAGGTGGGCGTTGACCAGATGGAACGGCTGGTCGTCTATCATCAGGTCTATGCGGTTCCAGCCGCGCCGGATTGTGATAGGCGCCCCGCCGCCGACCGGGATGGCGACGTTGAGAGCAAAGTTGTTCGAAGTTTCTCCGGTGATCTGGATCCCGTCCCGAACGAGGATCACGTCATGGTCGGTCCAGCGCACGTCGATCAGGCCAGTGCTCGTGGCCGCGGGAAGCTCGATGTCGGCGTTTTGGACCACCGAAGCGATCCTATAGCTGAGACCCCGCGCCTGGAGGGCATCCAGGAGCAGCGCCAGATAGTCGTACTCGACCGCCGTCGCCGCCTGGGGGTTTCCGACCAGGAAATCTCCCGGGCTCTGGATCCTGAACTTCGCCACTTCCTGAAGCCCGACCACGTCAGGCCGTGTGCTTTGGATTTCTCTAGCGATGGCGTCTGCACGGGCGGGAAAGTCGTTCAGCACGATCCTGTTCCATGCGTCACCCACCGCGCCAGGAATCTGCTCTGGCGAAGCCGCGCCCATGACCGGCGTAAGATCTGCGCCGAGATAGAGGTTACGGGTCATCACCGTGATGGCTCGCGTCAGGGGAGGTGTGGGTTCCGGATCGACGGGTTCTGTCCCCACCGAAACGTCGTCGTCCTCGATTTCGACCGGACTGCGATCACAGGCTGTCGCGACGAGGGCAAGAAGAGCGACGGCTGCGATGGTAGGTAGCGATCTCATGGTGTCCTCCTTGAGAGTTGATGGCGGCGGACTGTTCCGACCTCAACGGAGGATGCCACGGGTCGTGATCCCTATGTATACGACATAGTACGTAGGAGAGCGTTTAGATGACGTAGACCTCGAGGATTTGCTGGACGCCCGCCTAGTTGAAGACTCGATAGCTGCCCACGAGTTCGACCGTGGTCGCGCTGGGGGCTACCTCACAGCGATCCTGAATCTCGGACTGGAAGTTCTTGAACTAGTGGGGGTGCTCAGAGACGTGGCCCCTCTGGTCTGAAGCCACCGGGACCGAAGGCGCTCGATCAACTGGAAGACACTGACGCCGTCCGACTCGGCCTCCCTGAGCTCCTCGCCGCTGATCAGGTTCGGGTCCCTCCCTCTGCCTCCGGAGCTGGCTACACGGCGCTGGCGCAGCCAGAGAGAGCCAGCGACAGGAGGACGGACGAGAGGACGATGCGCATGTTTCTTCCGGCGGGGAGAGCGGCGGAGTCTAGAACCGTACGCATAACCCCGTCCTTAAGAGGTCTACTGATGGTGATCCTGGGTGTGCAAGCGCCCAAGATGCAGGTTAGGACCTTAGATCGCGAGCTAATCCCCCTGAGGATGGTCCCCCGCCCAGGGGTGGCGCGGGCTTGGCCTACATAAGTTCGGGAGATCCCGATACCCTAAGGGAGTTGTCGCCAAAGTTTCCCCGTGAAAGCTGAAGGCTCGCCAATGAGGCCGTCATGAAAATTTTGATGAGCCTCATTTTCTACCCCCGCGGCGGGAGCGCCCAAGTGGCGCGCTATCTCTCGCGCGCACTGCTCGAGTCGGGCCACGACGTGCATCTCGTCACGGGCACGCTGCGCGACGGCGACCCACAACACGACGCGGAAGTGTTTTTCGGTGACCTACCCATGACTCTGGTCGACTACACCGACGCTTGGCGCGGCTACGAGCGGGGTGAGGACTCACTGTCCCCAAAGTGGGATGTCCCCCTCCATCCGAGTTACGAAGACAAATCCGGTGTCCCCGATCGAGTCTTCTATAATGTCACGGGACCTGAGTATGAAGGATTATTACGGTGCTGGACCGGAGTGTTCGAAGACGTGAGATACCGCTTCCAACCGGATCTTCTGCACCTCCACCATCTCACCCATGCGCATCGTGCCGCAGCGCGGGTTTTCCCCGGGGTGCCCACGCTGACCCATCTCCATGGGACTGAGATCAAGATGCTGGAGAATTTCGATGGCCTGACAGCCGACCGGCGTAAGGATTCCGTCGGTCAAGGCGTCCTCATGGACGCGGTGAAGTTGACGAACCAGTTCGCGGCGATCAGCCGGGACATCCGTCAGCGGGCGATCGCGCGGTTCACGATCGACCCAGAAGACATCACCACGATCCTGAACGGAGTGGACACTTCTCTGTTCCAACCATTGGATTGGTCCACGGACGACAAATGGATTTTTCTCCAAGAGATTCTGGTAGAGAATCCGCAGGGGTGGAACGAAAACGGTGCCCCGGGAAGCGTGCGCTACGGCCCTTCCGAGATCGCACGGTTCAAGAACGAATCAGGCGATATGAAGCCGCTGGCCATGTTCGTCGGTCGCTTTCTGGATTTCAAGCGTGTCCCCTTGTTGCTCCAGGCCGTCTCGCGACTCAATGAGTCATTCGGCGGCGACGCCGATTCCCCCTTCAACCTTCTAGTCTGGGGAGGCATGCCCGGCGAATGGGAAGGTAAACATCCTCATACGGTGGCTCGTTCCCTCGATTTGCCGAACGTGTTCTTCTGTGGTTGGCTGCCGCACGACGTCCTTTCCCAAGGACTCAACGTCGCCGACGTTCTCGTTGCACCGTCCCACAACGAACCGTTCGGCCAAGTATACCTGGAGGCGATGGCGGCTGGAGTGCCGGTGATCGCGACCCGCAGCGGGGGACCCCTCGACTTCGTGGTGGATTCGGGTCCAAGCGCGAACGGCTGGCTCTGCGAGGTCGACGACGTGGAGTCCTTGGCCGCAGCGCTGCGTGACGCAGTACTGAAGGAAGGGGAGCGAAAAAGCGAGGCTCGAACGCACTGGCGCTCGTCCGTGCCGAATACGACTGGGAAGAGATCGCCCGTCGCTACGTCGGACTCTACAGGGACGTGACAAAGTCGATGTGAGCGGACAGTGCCGCCTCGATTGATCGAGCGTAGCCCTCACCAGAACTGCGCGAGACGTACGTCGGCGACGCCAAGGCCGGCGTGTTGACGTGCAATCGGCGCGCCGGCACTGTCTCGGTGTCCCTTAGGCATAGTGACCTGGACGCCTCAGGGCCCTCTAGAATCCAGAGGAGAGGACGATGCGTGGAGCCATGCTTTTCGTACTTATCGTTCTACATGCAGCTTATTCACCGCATCCCTGTGGGCGCAAGGTGTAGGAATCGGACAGCAGGCCCGCCCCGATGATCGCAAGCTGAACGGCGTGCTCGGGGGTGTGGAAATGACAGCTGCGGACAGTGTGATCCAGACCGTTGTTGATCGCCTGAATTTCGAGAGCTACAAGGAAATCCTTCGCGGCCTCACCCAGTTCGGCGACCGGGAGCAGGGGACGGAGCGGAACGCGCGCGCCATTGACTGGATCGAGGAGCAGCTCCGGGGATGGGGGCCTGGAGACCGCCCGGGTCCACTACGAGTACACCCCCAGGGACAGCTCCGAAGCAGAGCCGCGCGAGGAAGTCTATGCCACCAAAGTCGGTGCTGAGGTACCGGGCGAGATGTATATCATCGCAGCACATATGGATGGGCGCGGTGGTGGTGAGGCGGCGAACGACGACGGATCCGGCACCGCCCTGGTCATGGAGATCGCACGCGTGCTCGCGTCATCTG
>CBDBJW010000004.1:0-212829 GCA_965206505.1 Longimicrobiales bacterium | reverse complement strand
AGAGGCAAAGGCTCCCGGCGAGCACCACGGCGACGGCGGGCGCCACGTAGTACCAGACGCGGATCACCGTGTGGAAGCCCGGATCGTGGTAGGCGATCAAGTCCAGCACGGGGTTGCCGCCGCTGGCGGGAAAGGGCGCCCAGAAGGCGTGGGCGATCGCGGCCGCCGAAGCGAGGCCCATGAGGACGAGCGTCGCCGGCCTCAGCATCGCTCTGACAACCTTCCCGTAGGGATCCATGGCTGGGAGCGACCCTCCGGCGGAGGGTGGCATGGGTGTGCACATGCGCACCCTCCCCGATGCCGATCGAGGCATCCCGAAAGGGGGGGTCGCTCCCTTCTACGGCCGAAAGCTCCGGAGCGGCGTCGCAGCTCCGCCGGCCGTGCCGCAACTGTAAGACAGCCAGCCACATAAGGGAGCGCTGGCGCGCACATGAAAATGGCGTTTCGGTGCACATGCACCCCGTTGTCTGATGTGCACGCGCCGATCAGCACCGACCCTCGCCGATCCGCGTTCAAAATCGGCCTCCAGGGAGCCGTCTCGAGCGCCATGTCGCGAAGCCGTGGATCATCGTTCCGGGAGTCGAGGATCGGTGGAGGTCGTTCAGCTCGACGATCCGTTTGAGGCAGGCCTGCAGGTCGCCATACTCTTTGAGCACCCGGTCATCCTTCTTGCGGATGGCCTGCTCGATTCGGGCGATCTCGCGGCGGGCCGCACTGTCGGGTTCCGGAGCGGCGGAGGGGCCGGATGCTGTAGATGTGTTGGTCCAGCCCTCGAGGATCGTCAGGGCCCGCTGCAGCTCCCTCACGGTGCGGACGACGGCCACGACCTCGATGGATCGGCCGCGCTCCCGCAGCGCTTCCCAGAGGCCGCGATGTGCCACGGCCCACGAGCGTAGCGCCGTCGTGGTATCGTGCCCGGGATCGACGTAGACGAACAGTGCGCGCTCGGCGTCCAGCGCGACCGGCAGTTTGAGCGGGAAATAGCGCCGGGTGTTCCCGGCGGCTCCCCGGTAGAGCCGCGAGGGCAGGAGCCGGCGCTCGATGCCGAGCGCCTCGAACGCGCCGACCTTCTCCAGCTCGGTCGGGAGCCACGGGCAAGCCGGTGTGCTCGAGCACGTAATCGAGCGAGAGCAGGCGCCGCAGGAGCACTTCATCGGAAGCAGCCCGGCGGTGGCGGATGTCCTCGGCGCCGAGCGCGCGGTAGATCCCGCGCCCGCAGATCCGGCAGACTTTCCGGCCTTCCAGTGTCTCGTCGGCCGCCAGCCTTCGCTCCGACATGGCCCGGACGAACCGAAGAGCCTGCCAGCGATCGATCCGTAGATAGGCAGAGAGCTGGGCGCGGGTGAACACGCCGCTGTGCAGGCAGACGAGCGCGATCCATTCGGCCTGGCGTCCCGTCCAACCGAACGGCTCGAGCGCCGCTTCGCGTCCCCGCAGATGGGCGATCATCGCGGGGCTTCCGTGACCAGGGCACGGTCGGCCTGGAGGTAGGTGATGAGGATGCCCATCGGGTTGTAGACGACGAGCTCGGAGGGGATGACGGTGAGGAACGTGAACCGGAGCGTGATCGACCAGCGCTCGCGCCGGGTCTCCTGCCCCTGCCGGAGGTGGACCAGGTCGAAGTCGGCGGTCGCGCCGTGCGGCGCCTCCGGTGCGGGGTGGATGCGGAGCACGACCTGCTCGACCTGGATGCTCGGTGTCGGCGGTGCCGGCCGCCATCGCGGCGACCTCGGCGCCGTCGCGCGTGAACGCGGCGTTCGCCAGCTCGGTCGAGAGGAAGCGCAGGCTCCGGGTCCAGTGCTCCTCGACCGTGGCGCGGCGCCTGCGAGTAGAAGTCGGAGATGAACCGGTTCAGGAAGTACTTGGTCGTGGGATCGAGCGGATCCGCCTGCGCCGTTGCGGCCTCGTAGGCCACGGCCTCGGCGCGGCCGACCTCGTCGACCCGGACGACGATCGGGCGAGGCGGCTCGACGGTCGCGACCCGGAGCAGGAGCACGCCGAGCGCGAGGCACGCCGCGGCGAGGATGGTCGCCAGCGTCCGGAGCTTCCGGTTCGCCTCGACGGTCTCGCCCCAGATCTCCGCGTACTCGCGGCCGGCATCGTGTTCTCGGTTCATGGACGTCTCCTTCAGCCTCCGGGGATTGGGGGGCGGGCCGGGTTCGCGGCAGCGCTGAGGCGTCCCGCCGCCGCGCACCGCGAGCGCCATGAATCCCGATCCGACGGATCCGGAGCCGGAGACGAGCATCGCGGCGAGCTCGCCCACCTTCATGCCGGCCATCAGGCCGGAGACGACGAGCGGGAGGAGGACGACGACCCACAGCCCTAGCTCGGCCGGGTCGGAGGAGCCGGTGCCCATCAAGGCGCCGGTATAGGTCGTGACGTAGCCCATGCCCACGCCCATGAAGACGCGGAGGATGGCTCCGGCCACGACGCCGTAGAGCGTGTAGACCATGAGCGTGCGGAACCATCCCCAGAACAGGAACGCGAGCGGCTCGAACAGCAGCCAGGGGATGAACACGGGGCCGAGCAGGATCACGATCGCGAGCGCCACCTGCGCCCAGATCACCTGCGCGTAGGTCAGGCAGAAGAGCGCGACGAGGCCGAGCACGAGCGGCACGCCCATCATCAGCGCGACGAGGGACGAGAAGAACACGTTCACGCCCTCGGTCATGAGGGTCATCAGGCTCCCGCCCGACCATGCCGCGCCGAGCCGTGCGGCGAACGCCTGCACCAGCGCGGTCATCTCCGTGTAGCCGACGGACACGACATCGGAGATGAACAGGTTCTGGAGCCAGATCCCTCCGGCCGCGACCATGGCCGGAAACGTGAAGCCCACGCCCGGGATCGGGACGCTGTAGTAATGGAGCAGCGTCCGGGGAATCGCGATCCCGAGCACGACACGCACGAGCGCCCACGGCTCGAGCGTGCCGCTGAACGCGATCTTGAGCCCGCTCCAGGCGACGACGATCGCCGCGAGACCGCCCCACAGCTGGTGGCCGAGCGTCAGCACGTCGGGCGCGGCGCCGCCGACCACGGTATCGAGCACGACGTCCAGGAACCCCTTGAAGTCCTGGAGCTGATCCGCCGGGATCTGGGCCGGGACGTTCGGATCGATCGACTGCGGTGGCAGGAGTTGCATGACAGTCGCTCCCGGGGCCTATGCCTGGCCGCCCATGTAGAACGACGGGATCTTGAAGAGGAGCCCTTCCCGGAGCCGGTCGCGGTTCTGGAACGCGGCCGTGCGCATCGCATCGGCCATCGCGTTCGTACGGAGCCGCGCGTCCCTCCACTCGGCGAGCCGCTCGAGCCGGTCGATCTCGGCCTGCTGCATCCGGTTCGCCTGCTCGACCGCCTGATAGGCGAGCACCTGCGCCACGGCGGCGTTGATCCGGCCCTGGGTCAGCGCTGCCGCCACTTGCGCCTGCTGGAGCGCCGTATTCGACAGATTGCCGTTCGCGGTGAGCTCGTCGAACGAGTCCTGCGCGCTCTCGACGGTCGCGGCGAGCGAGGCCGCAGCGTCCATCATCGCGTAGTCGAGCACGCGCTGGCGGTCGGCGGCCTCACGGGCCTGGCGGTAGTCCTCAACCGCGCGCGACGATGCCTCGGGCGGGCGGTTGCGGAACAGCTCGAGGATGTCCGCCTCGCTGACCTGGTCGGCCACACCTTGGGCGCTCCGCCAGACATCGGTGAACGAGTCGCCGCTACCCATGTCACGCACCGCGTCGACCAGCTCGCCGGCTGCGCCGCTGAAGTCGGAACCCCAGTCGAGGCCGTCGCCGACGAGGCCGATGGATCCGGCCGCCAGCTCCGCGAACGGTTCGATCAGCGCGTCCACCTCGCCCCGCGCGACCTCCTTCATGTAGTCGAGCTGCTCCTCGAGCTCGGTGAGCTGGCGGGTCATCGTCCGCATCTGGCGGATCTGGTTCGCGATCTGGGTCGCTTGGTTCACGATCATCTGGGCTCGCTGGATCACGCCGCCGATGTCGAAGAGGGCGTTGGCCGGCCCAGCGCTCGCGAGCATCAGGACCGAGACCAAGAGGACGGTGGTAAGGCTGCGGTGACGCATGATGAGCTCCTTGTTTGTCATTGCCGTGTCCCGGCCCTCGGGACCAGGACGTCGGAGGTGAACCAGATGCGCAGGCGATGGCCCGCGCGGATCGTGATCGTGGGTAGCCGGTTCAGGAACCGGTCGAGAACCGAGGTCGCGCTCTGGCCGAGGCCCTGGCCGACGCCCGCCCTCAGGCCGAACGGCGAACCGCCGGCCAAGGCGAGCCCGCTCACGACGCCGATGGCTCCGGCGGCCGCGAACGTGCTGAAGTAGTGGCGGTCGACCTGGTCCTGAAGGGCGCCCTCGCCCGCCTGGTTCAGACCGGTGAACTCGAGGTCGATCCAGCTGCCGTCGGGCAGGAGCAGCCGGTGGAAGGCGACGGCGAGCCGGCTCTGGTCCGGGTCCTGGACGGCCCGGGCCGTGCCGACGACGCGCGCGCCGCGCGGGATCAGGACCCGCTGGCGGTCGGCCGAATAGAACGGGACCGAGACCATCGCGAGCACCGGTCCGGGGAAATCGCCCGTGAGCTGCGTGAGGAGCACCGCCTCGAGGAACGAGCCCTCGTAGATCCGCTCCCAACCCGGCGGGTCGGCAGGCCGGACGCTACGCCCTGGCTGAATCGTGCTCGGTGCCGGACGGGAGGCTTGCTGCCCGGACGCGGGCGCCGCAGCAGCGGCGATGCCAGGGGACCCGAGGAGAAGCTGGTCGCCAGCCAGCCCAGCTTGCAATTCGTTCTCGAGCGCCCCGACCGACTGCTCGAATGAGGCGAGAGCCGCTTGGACCGTGTTCTCGAGGAGGGCCACATCCGCGTCGGCCGCATCGCCGGTGCCGGCTTCGGACGACTCCGCGGTCGCGTTCGGATCCCTGTACGACTGAGCCACGGGAAGGGCACGGAGCGAGCGGGTTCTTCGCTCCAGCTCCTCCAGCCGAAGCGCCTCCCTAAGCTCCGACTCGGCCGCGCTCACGCCTGGGATCAAGGCTGCGGTGTTCGGCGTCTCCGACTCGGTCTGGAGCCGAGCCATCTCCCCGGCGGCCGCAGCCTGCCGGCGCTCGAGCTCGGCGCGCGCCCGGGCGGCGGCCTCCAGAGTCTGCCGCTCGGCCTCTTGCCGAATGCGCGCCTGGAGCGACCTCCCCATCCCGTCGTCGACCGCCTGCGCGTCGGGCAGGGCTACGAGAGTGTCGGCTTCCTGGGGACCCGTCATCGCCCACGAGAACAGGAGTCCACCGACGAGCACGGCGATCAACACCACGCCCGCCTTCGTCACGATGCCGCCCGGCAGCGCGCCTTCCGGGGGCCGAGACCCACTGCTTCCAGCGGCTCATCGGAGCCCGTCCCTGGGCGTGAACCGCCAGCAGGCCCGCTTGTCGCCGATCTGGAGCCACCCGTCGGCCAGCACATGGCGGGCGACGTAGAGGCCGTCCTCTGAGAGGTCGTAGGCGACGAGCGCAGGCTCCCCGTCCCGGAGCTCATAGAGCGCGGGCGACTCCTGGGCGTGGGACCGGAGGTAGGTGAACTGCCCGTCGTGCCACATCGCTTCGACCAGGAACGGCCGGTCGGCCGCGTCCCCGTCGAGCCGGTACTCGAACGCGAGACGCTCCGGATAGCCGGCACGGAACTCCTCGATCGCCGACTCAGCCTGCGACCGGGCCTCCAGGATGCCGGCCTCGGCCGCTTCCCGGGCGCTGCGAGCCGCCGCGGCCGCCTCGGCGGCCATCTGCTGATAGGCCGCGACCTCGCTCCGCGCGACGAACGCGGGACGGCCGCCGCCGCCGGAGAGCCGCGCCGCCTCCGCTCCGGACTCGAAGCGCACGACCAGATGGGGCGGCCCGTCGCTGTGCTCGGCCACCAGGAACGAGTAGATCCGCCCCGACTCGCATACGAGCGCGATATTCGTCGCCGCGTCCGGCCGCAGGGGCTTCAGGAACGCGACGTTCGCCGCGCCCGTCAGATGCCAGTACTCCGAGTCGCCGACCACGAAATCCAGGATGTTCTCATCGGCGGGGAGCACGATCACCGTCGTGTGACGGACCTGGGTGCGGAGCCGGTGGATCCGGTCCTCGCCCTCCTCCGGGACCGGCACCCGGAGGAAGGCGTCGTCGTCCTCCTGCTGGGCGGTGGCCCCGGCAGGGAGGGCAGCCAAGAGAAGCGCGGTTAGAACGAGGGGTGTCGTCGGTGGATCGCATGGCGTATCAGCTCCTTGCGTTGGGGGTGGGGGTGGGATCGTCTCGGCTCGCGAGCACCTCGAGGGCCCGGGCGAGCCCGTGACGCTCGACGGCCCGGGCCCTCTCCTCGGCATCCAATGCGGACGAGGTGTAGAGCCAGTAGCTCTCCGGATCGACCTCGAGCCGGAGCACCGCCGCCCCGTCCGGGCGGCGCAGATAGAGCTCGCGTTTGGGGATCAGGCCCCGGACCTGGGCCAGCTCCGACTCGCTCAGCCGGAACAGCGCCCCGACCGCGTCGGGGAGCTCGGGGTTCGCGAGGAACAGCTTCGTCGGGATCGACTCGAGGAGCGCCGCAGCGCCCGGCGTGGAGGTCACGTCCACGGCGGACTGCGTGGCGAGGATCAGCGCGGCGTTCTTCTTGCGCCACGTCTTCGCCGCCTCGGCCAGGTAGCTCAGCACGGCCGGGTCCTGCAGGTAGCGCCAGGCCTCGTCCACGACCATCAGCTTCAGCCGCGCCGCCTCGGACGGATCCTCCACCTCGAGGCGCATCCGCTCGAGCAGGTAGGAGAGCGCCGCGTCGCAGAGATCCGGATGCTCGACCGCGCCGGCCAGGTCGATCACCTGCCAGTCGGCGAACTCGAGATCCGGCGCTCCGCCGGCCGGGTTATCGAAGTACGCGCCCCAGGCGCCGCCTTCGATCCAGCGGCTCCACGCCGGCCACGTCGCGGACGGAAGCGAGCTTGCCAAGACGCTCAGCGTCCGCCGCTCCGGCTCGAACGCATACAGGTCCTCGATCCGGGCCCGGATCTCGCTCGTGTCCGCGCCACTCGCCTCCCAACCGCCGAGCTTCAGCAGCCGGAGCACCCAGCCCGTCAGGAACTGGAACGTCCGCGTGCCCGCCGGGAGCGCGAACGGCTGCAGCCGGAGCGTCGGCTCCGCCTCGCCTGGCGACAGCTCGAGGTAGCGGCCCCCGAGGAACCGGGTCAGCCAGCGGTAGGAGCCGCCCAGGTCCAGGATCAGGACGCGCGGGTCGTACCTGAGAGCCTCGACCAGGAGGAAGTTCAGCGTGAAGCTCTTGCCCGAGCCGGTCGCGCCGAGCATCAGCGTGTGGCCCACGTCGCCGGCGAACAGGTCGTAGTGGTACGCCGTGCGCCACGGGGTCTCGAAGACCGCGAGCGACTCGCGGCCAAGGTGCTTGCTCTTAGCCCGGTGCCCCGGGCGGCCCGAACAGCGGCGCCAGGCACGCCGCCACTCCGGCCGACACGAACACCTTCCGCACCTGCCGCCCACGCGGCTGGGCCGGGAGCCGCGAGAACCAGGCCGGCAGCTGGCCGTAGCCCTCCCGGATCACCTTCGCGTCGTGCGCGGCGAAGAGACGACGGAGGTCGCCGTCCAGCCGTTCGATGCTCCCCAGCTCGCCGTGGAGCGCCACGGTCAGCGTGGCCTCGCCGTAGCTCACGCCGTCCGCTTCCAGCTCGACCAGCGCCTCGCCCAGCCGGTCCGACTCCGTCGCCGCGGCCGAGTCGACCATCGCGGCGGCCGTGCCCTCCGTCTCCTGCACGTGCGCCATCATCGAGTAGCGCCTGGCGAAGTAGTGCCGCTGCGCACCACGGATCCGGCGCCTCGCCGCCTCCATCGCCCACGGGCCGCCACTCGAGCGACACCGTCATCGCCGCGTCCAGGCAGTAGAGCTCCCGGAGCAGGTTCGCGTAGGCTTGGCCGGGCGGGGACAGGAGCGAGTACAGGATCACCGGCTCGCCGTCGAGGCGCAGGTGACTGCGCTCCGCCTCGAGCTCCGAGAGGGCGAGCCGCCAGTTCATGCCGCTCCCCGTCGCGCCGTCCCACACCATGCCCGGACGGTTGATCAGTCTGTCTATCCTGTCCCTAGGTCATCATAAGTATATGACCTGTAGTTAGTTATGGATGTAGTAGTTTCTGGTCCGACTCGTTTCTATCGTATATGATCCCGTATAAGTGGCGGGCGATTACACGGGAGCTTACGGTACGTTCGCGGAACCCGTGACGGGTGCTCCCTTGGGCGTCGCGGGCGTCGCGCGGGGCTGAGGAAGACCCGGCAGATGACGACGTGGCGATCCCGAAGGTTGGAATCTCGTCGCGACGGCGAGGGCGTTCGGGAACGTACTGGCGAGGCGCCTCTAGTCACCCCGCCGAACGCTTACTGAACGGACGTGTCGGCCCCGGATCGCCACGCGCCCGCGCGCTAACGCCATCTGACCGCCTGTCTGACGCTTGGCCAGGTTGACCTAGCCCCCTGAAACGAGACCAGGTCCAGTGTTAGAATCTGGGCGGGTCGAGACCGGGAGGAGGTCGAGATGGCAGCACGGAAGAACTACACGGCAGCGCAGATCATCAACGGGCTACGGCGGGGCGGAAGTGGGGCTCGCCAACGGGAAGTCGATGAAAGAGGTGATCCGGGATCTAGGGGTGAGCGAGCAGACGTACTACCGGTGGCGGAGGGAGTACGGGGGGATGAAGACGAGTCAGGCGAAGCGTCTGAAGGAGCTCGAGAAGGAGAACCAGCGACTGAAGCGGGCGGTGGCCGATCTGACGGTGGACAACATGATCCTGAAGGAAGCGTCAAAGGGAAACTTCTAAGCCCCGAGCGGCGGAGGCGCTGTGTGGTGCGGGTCCAGCAGCGGCTCGGGGTGAGCGAGAGGCGAGCGTGCGAGGTGTTGGGCCAGGCTCGATCGACACAACGGAGGAGTCGGAAGAGAGGGGCTGATGAAGCGGCGCTACGAGCGGACGTGGTCAAGGTGGCGGGTCGGTTCGGTCGCTACGGGTACCGGATGGTTACAGGGATGTTGAGGGCGGAGGGCTGGGTGGTGAACCACAAGCGGGTGGAGCGGATCTGGAGAGAGGAGGGCCTGAAAGTGCCCAAGAAACAGCCCAAACGGGGCCGGCTCTGGTTGACGGACGGCTCATGCATCCGGCTTCGACCCTTGTACCGCCATCACGTATGGGCGTATGACTTCGTGGCGGATCGGACGCACGACGGTCGGCCGCTGAAGATGCTGACGGTGTTGGATGAATACAGCCGGGAGTGTCTGGCGATCGTAGTGGCCCGAAGGCTCAGGGCGGACGATGTGTTGCAGACGCTCAGTGAGCTCTTTGTCGAGCATGGTCCACCGGCCAATCTCCGGTCCGACAACGGTCCGGAGTTCACGGCCAAGGTGGTTCGTGAGTGGCTCGAGCGGGTCGAGGTGAAGACGCTGTATATCGAGCCGGGTAGCCCGTGGGAGAATGGCTACAACGAAAGCTTCAACGGGACGCTGGGCGAAGAAGTCCTGAAGCGGGAGATCTTCTACTCGTTGGAGGAGGCGAAAGTGCTCATCGAACAGTGGCGGCGGGAGTACAACACCATCCGACCCCACAGCTCGCTCCGCTACCGACCACCGGCCCCCGAAGCGCTACGGCCCGATCCCTTCTTCTTGAATCTGCCCAAGCTTAACGGCCCTCACCCCAGGCTTCAGGAGGCCCTTGGACTAACACAGTAGGTGGTACCACTATTGGGGGCCGGTCAAGAGCCGACCGCCTCCGGCGGGTGGTTCGAGCGGTTCGAACGCTCACCCCTTACCTCGATCCAGTCGAACAGCGCCGTGCGACCGGGGCGAGCCTCCCAGATTCCCGCACAATTCATGCCGAATGCGACAGCGTTCAAATCGGTTGGAAGCCTGTCAGATAGTTCGAAGGTGAACAACTCCGCTGCCCCGGCGTGCCCGGACAGCCTTCCATCTTTGAGCGCGATCGTGATTTCCGTGAATTCACCGGCCCCGCCGCGAATGGCTTCGGAATGGCCGAACGCCGCTATGTCATCATGGAAGTTGCTGCGGTCATCAAGTAGGCCGAAAAAGTAGTTGAATCGCTCTCCGCCATCCGTGAAGGCGGGTCCAATGTCGAGGAGGTACGAACGATACCTCTGGTCCGAGACGCCGAGAGCTACACAGACATCACCACCCGCTTCGGCCCGGGCCAAGCTGACGCGTGCCTCCCAAGAAGTGATCGGCGAATCGAGAAGACGGAAGACCCCTGCTCCAGAATCCGTCACCTTGGTCATTCGCAATACCCCTTCCGATATCTCTGCTCTGGTACCTTCCTCGATCTCCCAGTCAGACAAACTGCCTGGCACGAAATCATCCCGGAAGCCTGCCCCCGCGTCCGCAACCGTGATCTCCGCCGTTCCCCGCGCGCCGCCTACACTCGCGGTGATCGTCGCCGTCCCTGCGGCGACCGCCGTCACCAGACCCGTCGCATCCACCGTCGCCACCGAGGCGTTGCTCGACTCCCACGAAAACTCCGCACCCGATACCGCCTGTCCGTTCTCGTCGAATGCTGCCGCCGACAACTGTAGCATCCCGCCCAAAGTGATCGTTTCCGCGGACGGTGATACCTCCACCGAGACCACCGGCTGCGTCGCACTCACGACCGTGATCTCCACCGTTGCCTGCACGTCGCCCGCACTCGCGGTGATCGTCGCCGTCCCTGCGGCGACCGCCGTCACCAGACCCGTCGCATCCACCGTCGCCACCGACGTGTTGCTCGACTCCCACGAGAACTCCACACCCGGTATCGGCCGTCCGTTCTCGTCGAGTGCTTCCACCGACAACTGCAGCGCCTCACCCAATTGCAGCGGCTCACCCAAGGCGATCGGTTCTGCAGGTGACGATACCTCCACCGAGACCACCGGCGCCGTCACGCTCACGACCGTGATCTGTGCGGTTCCCTGTGCACTGCCCGAACGCGCGGTGATCGTCGCCGTCCCTCCGGCAACCCCCGTCACCAGACCCGATGCGTTCACCGTCGCAACCGTGCCGGCGCCACTCATCCAGGTCACCGAGGCCCCCGCCATCACGTTGGAGTTCTGGTCACGCACTACTGCCGTCAGCTGAACGGTTTCCCCCACATCCAACTCGGCCGTAGCAGGGCTCACCGTGACCGTCGTCGCGCGCGGCGGATCAACCGTCGGGGGTGCCGTGGGGCCACCGCTGTCGCCGCCCCCGCACGCCGCGGCCACGGCCACACCCGCTAGCACTGTCCACACCCGGAACGTTCGGCTACAGCTCATAGGATCACCTCAATGGGTTCGTATTGTCCGCGCGTGGCCGTCTGGCCGACCGCGACGGTTTGTGCCGGGATCGTGCCTGCGGCCAGCGGCGCCCGGTTGGGTTCTGGTGTCGGCCCCGTTGTGCCGTCGTCCCCGCAGGCCCACACGAAGGCCCCAGCCATGACCCTGGCGTTTTGGTCCCGCACCTCCGCGCTCAATTGAACCGTTGTGCCCAACGCAGTCAGCTCGTGCGTGGCCGGGCTCACCGTGACCGTCCTCGGGCGGGCGGGCTCTGGCATTGGAGGCGCGGAAGGGCTCTCGCCGCCCCCGCACCCCTTGGCCAAGGCCACAACCGCCAGCAGCGCTGACAGCCGGATGATGGTGCGGTGAAAGCTCATTCGGATAGCTCTCTGGGCAAGCAAACCGGGTTCCGCCGGACCGCAGTTTGGCCGGGCCGGCTTCGGTTCACCATTATGAGTTGATTGTGAGTTTTCGGGAGATCTGCGTGTCTCTTTAGTGATATTTTGAGCTATCCGGAAATCTAACGAATTGATTCGGCGGGAGGAAGCTGTCCCAACCGTAGTTGAAGGTTCCTGATAGGGGAGAAAGAAAAGTGGTGGCTCCGGGGGTCCCGGGCCGATAGGCTCGGGTAGGCAAAAACCCCAACACGGAGCCACCACGATGAAGAGAACGTACGAGGTAAGGGATCGGGCGGACAAGCGCGCGATCAGGGAGTTCCTGAAGCGGGAGGGGCAGTTTCTGCTTCCGATGCTTGAGCTCGTGGAGCAGACGGAGGTCGCGATCGACGAAGTCATCCAGGTGATGGGACGAGCGACGATCGAAGCGGTGCTGGAGATGAGCGCCGAGGGTGTGGCAGGCGTGAAGCAGGCAGGTCGGTCACGAGCGGAAGACGACACGGTGTGGTATGGCCGGCAGGGTGGTGTGGTTTACCTGTCGGACCGGAAGGTGCGTGTGGAGCGGCCACGGCTCAGGCGCCGGGGCGCCGGGGAGGGTGGCGAGGTCGAGGTGCCGGCGTACGCAGCGATGCGGAGACCGGGCGCCGTGGCGGATCGGATGCTCGAGGTCCTGATGGCGGGGGTGAGCACGCGGAAGTACGGCCGTGTGATCGGTGAGATGGCCGACACGGTCGGGGTGAGCAAGTCGGCGGTGAGCCGTGAGACGGTCGAGGCCTCGGAGCGCGTGCTGAAGGAGCTGATGGAGCGCCGGCTGGATGCGTGGGACCTCCTGGTGATCTACCTGGACGGGATCCAGATGGGCTCGCACCACGTGCTTGCTGCGGTAGGCGTGGACTCAGACGGAAAGAAGCACGTGCTGGGCGTGAGGGAAGGAGCGAGTGAGAACGCCGAGGTGACCAGCGCGCTCCTAGAGGATCTGGTCGAGCGCGGCCTGGACCCGGGCAGGCGGCGGCTGTTCGTGATCGATGGCTCGAAAGCGCTCAGGAAGGCGATCGAGAAGGTGTTCGGCCAACGTCACCCCATCCAGCGCTGCCGCAACCACAAGCTCCGCAACGTGCTGGGTCATCTGCCAAAGGATCAGCATCCTCAGGTGAAGGCGGCGTTCCGGGCGGCGATGAAGCTGGACGCGAAGCAGGGCGAGCAGAAGCTCGAGCAGCTCGCCCGATGGCTCGAGCGCGACCACCCCTCGGCCTCGGCCAGCCTACGCGAAGGCCTCAGCGAGATGTTCACGATCAACCGGCTCGGCCTCCCGCCGCGGCTGAGGAAGTGCCTGGGCTCGACCAACCTGATCGACAGCACCCACTCGGGCGTAAGACAGAAGACCCGCAGGGTGACCCACTGGAAGAACGGAGCGATGGCCTTGCGCTGGGCTGCGGCCTCGTTCGTGGAGACCCAGAAGAGCTACCGGAGGATCATCGGCTACGACCAGCTCTGGATGCTCAGGGCCCACCTCGACGACCATGAACCGGTTGCCGAAATGAGAAAGGCAGGCTAACAAGGAGACTCTCCGGAGCCACCACCTTCAACTGTCAGCGGGACACCATCCTCTGTTTGTAATGCCCTATATTGTACTGTGTCAAAAAGCTCGGACCCGGACGGCCATGAACTGCCCTTTTTTTGTGCACGCGCGCACAGCAAAACCCCCTCCTGATCCGGAGCGGGCGCGGTGGATGAACTGCCCCGGATAGCACGCACTTCGACCGACCGCGATCGAGGTTCTCCACAGGCGCTCCGGGAGCAGCTCGAGGGCGGCCGCTGGCGGCGGCAAGTCCGCCTCTAGTACGTCGCTGGAACACCTGGGACATCGCCTTTTTGCCCGTTGTTGACACCGCATAAGGCGGGCTCCTCAATATACGGGTATGGCGATTTTGACGGCCCAGTGTTCCGACCGTCGGCGGGCGAGTTTGGCCGCTACGGCGGGAGAGCCAGCTTACCCTTTGGGGCCACGCTTCGCGGGTCCCCGGCAGGGGCTGGCGAGGGGCTGTGCCCCTTCGATCCCCCAGGGAGGCCCGCGCTCCGCTGCGGCGTGCGTGTTCGCCCAGCGGCGGTCTGGTTCCGATCGTTGCCGATCGCGCGCGGCTTGGCGGCTCCGCTCGCGCCCAATGCCCGTGCCGGACGCGGTCCACGTTCGCGTCCGCGCCACCGACTGCCGCCGCAACCTTGTAGGCGGCATGCTCCGCCGGGCGTTGACGCGGGCGGTAACCATGACGGTGCGGCGGTCCGCGGGGGGCGCACCGGCGACGGGTTCGGGAGACGCCCCGCCCGCCCGCTGCGTCGGCAGCCGCGCGCAACGCCGGGGGATCGGGCAAGCAGCATTACGCCGCGATCACCGATCCCAAGGAGGTCGGCCCCTTGCTCCGGCTCCTGGACGGCTACCGGGGGACCCTGCCGTTGCGGTGCGCCCTGCGTCTGGCACCGCTGCCCTTCGTGCGGCCCGGCGAGCTGCGCAAGGCCGAGTGGGCCGAGTGGCGCTACACGGTGACGAAGACCGGAACGCCGCACGTCGTGCTCCTGGCGCGTCAGGCGGTCGCGATTCTTCGCGAGGTTCATTCTCTGACCGGACACGGCCGCTACGTCTTCCCGAACGCACGCTATCCCCACCGGGAGCGGCCGATGAGCCACGCCACCCTGTGGAGCACGTTCCGGGCGTTGGACATTCCGAGGGACCGGATGACCCTGCACGGGTTCCGCGCGATGGCGCGGACCATTCTGGACGAGGTGCTGGGCTTCCGGCCCGACTTCATCGAGCACCAGCTGGCACACGCGGTCAGGGATCCCAACGGCCGGGCCTACAACCGCACGGCGTTCCTGCCCGAGCGACGCGTGATGATGCAGGCCTGGGCCGACTATCTGGACCGGCTCAGGGCCGGTGACAATCCCTCAGGCCCGGCGGAGGTCACAAGTACCCATGCCACCGGCGGAGATTGACCCCCGATCCGGCTTAAGGGTATTCTGAGACATGAACTACATGGACCGCATCACCCTTGAGGCCGAAAAGAGAGGGCGTAAGCCGTGTATCCGCGGGCTCAGAATCACGGTGTACGACATCCTCGAGTACCTGGCTTCTGGAATGACGGAAGACCAGATATTGGTAGACTTCCCGGACCTAGAGCTCGAGGACATCCGAGCAGTGCTGGCTTTCGCAGCCGAACGTGAGCACAGGCTTGCAAGAGAGACTTTCGGCGTATCCCAATGCGAATAGCGGATGAAGCAGTCATGGACGCGTTCGATCAGCAGGCCCGGCCTCTCCATAGGCGCATCGCCGCCAACGAACGTGAATCTCACTCACCGGCTGCTCTCCGTGAGACGCTGCTCCCTCAGTTGCTCTCCGGAAGAGTGCACTTGAAAGAATCACCGCATCGTGCAAGGAAAATCGCACGATGTCTCTGATCCCGTCACGGTTCTTGGATACTGTTGTTGCAATAGGGCTTCGTCAGCCGGACTCCTCGATCGAGTACACTGCCACTGGTTTCGTTTACCGTGTTGCTGTTGACCAAGACGCCGAGGGACACCAGCTGTACGCCACCTTCATTGTGACGAATCGCCATGTGATTGAAGGTTCGCACGAACTGGTCACCCGCCAGAACCATCATTCTGGAGTAAGGGTGGTAGGAGATGCTCCCAGAAGGGAATGGACCGTTCACCCAGACCCTGATATCGACGTGGCAGTGTACCCGTTCCACATCGCCAACTCAGGCGAAACTGCCACCGGTCCTCTATCGTTCTATGACACGGACACCATGTTGCGCAGTCGGATGATAGAGACGGAGTTCCGCGAGGGGAACGAGATTTTCGTATTGGGATTCCCTTTGGCAATGGTGGGGGGGTACAAGAATTACGTCATTGTCCGACAAGGGATTGTTGCTCGCATGCAAGATTGGTATGAGGACGCTGCCAAGTCCTTCTTGATCGATTCCTCGATATTCCCGGGGAACAGCGGTGGTCCGGTACTCGCTAAGCCAACTCTTCACACCTATGGAAATGCTATCACTTCCGCCAAGCTAATAGGCATGGTTTCTGCATACGTGCCGTACCAAGATATCGCTCGAAGTGACCAGACAGGTCTTCCGATATTAGCTTCGGCAGAGAACTCAGGCCTTGCCATAGTGGTTCCCGTCGATGCGATTAAGGAGACAATCACAACCGTGGTTGATCAATACAAGCTAGAACAGGGAATTGTCGTCCCAGAAGGCGAGGGGTGACAGCGCATATTGTGGGGATCATGATCATACTCGCGATCACCGTGTCATGGACTAGGCGGAATTGCAACCAATACCGAGGCCGACGTCGAACAGGTCGCCCTCACCGGACCGTGCCTGACCTGTGCGAGCGTATGGCATACCTAGTGGCACCCGGGGAAGCCCCATCTCCGGACGGGTAGGTGGCCCATGAGCACCCTGCTACGGACCCGGACTCGCGGGACCGGGGCTTCTCAACGTCGCCGGGGATCCGAAGCACCAACTCCAGGCTCTCGTTCCCGGTAGCTGAATCCGCGCCGCCGAGCGTGGTCCCTCTGTGACCGCGCAGACACACCGGCTGGGCAGTCAGAGCGCTGGAGAGTGCGTGCCGGAGTCCAAGCCTTGCAGGGGAGTACGCGGTCGCCGCCACAGCCGATCGCGACCGAGGCCACCCGCTGGTTCAAGCGGTCCTCCGGGGGCGGCTCAAGAGTCCGGCGGCGGGGCCGGGCAGGACTCTGGTACCTCGCGGGACCTCTTGGGATATCCTCCCGCTTTGCATGGTTGACAGGGCAAAAAGCCGCCTCCTCAATGTAGTGGTATGGAGATTTGGACGGCCCAGGGCTGCAAGCGCCGGTGGACGAGTTTGCTCGGCGCACGGGAGGCACGGAAGCCAGTTTGTTCGGCGCTTGGCGGGCCAAGGCCGCAGCTGCGGGCGTGCCGCTGTCGGCGCTGATACGGCAGGCCATGGAGCGCACCCGGACATGGACCGCCCCGGCGGCTGAGGTTGAGCGCGAGCGCACCCGGCACGTCGCGCGCATCGGCAACAACCTCAACCAGATCGCCCGCTGGGCCAATACCTACGCCTCGGCCGTCGAGGCCGTCGAGGTTCGTCGCCCACCTGGTCGCCATCGAGCGGGTGCTGGCGGCGCTGGCGCACGTTGGGAGCTCCGACCGCGATGCACCTTAAGTTCCTGGCCCGCTGCACAGGCTCGGCCCGGGCGGCGGCCGAGTACCTCCTCGGGGCGCGGGACGCGGCCGGGCAGCCGCGCGAAGGCGTTGAGGTCCTCCGGGGGGATCCCCATCGGGTGGCCGCACATACTTTCCAGCGTGTAGAGCGGCAATTCTTCCTTGGCAGCGATTATGATGGCGCGTTCACGGATTTGCGGCAGCCCAAACCGGTTTAGCATGTAGTTCCGCCCAAACACGCTATAGCCGTTGTCCTCTAGCCGCTCCCGGAAGGCACGATAGTGATGCAGGAAATTGCCGCGGATGAGTTCGCGCGCATTCTCCATCACTACAAGGTCTGCGTCCAAGGCTATGGCAAAGTCTGCCGCCTTGGATACGAGCCCGTTGCGGGCATCGTCGCGAAGATGGTTCTGCGGGTTGGTTCGGCTGAACCCGGTGCAGGGCGGACAGACACTCAAGACGTTAACACCGCGTTTGACGATTCCCAGCACGTCGCGCACATCGGACGGAACGAGAGGTTGGGTCAATAGGTGTGTAAACGTATCAGGCGGCGTTCTTCCGCTGTTGGGTTGAGACGGGCTTTCCGTCTTCGAACTTTCTTCCTTCAAATACGTCCTTGAGGAGGTGAGGAGCGTCGAGCCTACGGAACCGCTTCTCGGCCACCAAGAGCAACTTCCAGATCAGGGCCGTAGCGCTCTCGACCCGCTTGAACCGCTTCGCCGCGCTGGTCCTGAGCCGTACCGCAGCGAAGGGGCTCTCGACCACGTTCGTCGTGCGTAGATGCTTCCAGTGGTCCTCGGGGAAGTCATAGAACGCCACCATCCGCTCCCAGTCGTCCTCGAGCACATCCACCGCTTTCGGATACCACGGCCTGTAGCGTCTAGCGAACACCTCGCGGGCCTTCACGGCCTCGGCCCGGCTCGGTGCGTAGACCACAGCCCTGAGAAGATCCTTCGCCTCGCCCTGCTCCCGCTGAGGTAGTCGGTCCAGCACGTTCCTCATCTTGTGGTTCCAGCACCGTTGCTCAGCCGCCTCGGGCCAAACCTGCCTTGCCGCGCCCCAGATCGCTGCGTTCCCGTCGGCCATCAGCAGCCGGGGCGATCCGAGTCCTCGGGCCTTCAGGTCCCGGAACACTTCCGACCAGGATTCGGTGGACTCGCGGTAGCCTGGTGCGATGGCCAGTACCTCTTTCGTCCCGTCACGCATGGCGCCCATCACCACCAGCAGCGCCGCCTTGTCCCGCTCGAGCCCAGCCTTCACGTAGATCCCATCGGCCCACACGTAGACCACCTCACGGTCGGCCAGAGATCGCCTCGACCAGGCCTCGAACTCTGCCGTCCAGCCTGCCCGCAGTCTCCGGATCGATGACTTCGACAGCGGTGCCCCCTCGCCCAGCAGGCCCCGCATCGCCAGCTCGAAGTCTCCCTCCGCCAGCCCGTGCAGATATAGCTCCGGAAGCAAAGCGCCCAGCTCCTTCGTCCGCCTCGCGAATAACGGCAGCACCCGGCTCTCGAAACGCTCCTCAACGCCCCGAACCCGAGGCCGTCGGAGGGTGATCGTGCCCGAGCTCATCGCCAGCCACCTCGGCAGAGTACAGATGGTGTGAATCACGGCAAGTAATCGTCTAAGTTCAACTGGGACTGCACGATCTGCCGCACTTGCCGCTTGAGGACATCTGATTCCGCCGCACTGAAATAGCGGGGAAACGGTATCAAAAAGGCGGGAGTCCCGGCTCCGCGCTGTTCAGCGTGGGGAACTCGCCAGCGGGTGTCAGCATGAGGTCCGGTGCCTATCCGCTCCGAGCGGGTGAGTTTCAATCCGCGCCCCCCGTGTCGGCGGCGGCCGTAAATTTTCCATTCGTGGCGGACGAAAATGTTACACCTCGGCGTCCGAGATTTGGACGCTGAGGGTGGGCTGCAAGTGAAGGTCCGGACCGGGATGTGCCCCGGAGAGAATGGCGACCACACCCGACGAACAAGCCTTGGACGAAAGACACCCTGCGGGCTTCTTGGGCGTCGGACCTGAAGATCTGCCGCGGAAACTTGGCGCATGGACACCCCGAGGACGCACTGCAGTCGCAGTGGACGGTTCGCCAACACCTGCTGTTGACCTCCTTCATTGTTCCCCTGCTCGTCAAGCAAGTTCTGTCAGAGATGGACGTTTATACGCTGACGGACGAGGACGAGCGCGATATCAACGCCCTCGAACCCCTGCTGAACCTACCGGACGTATTCGCACCGCGCTGCCCGGAGGACGACGAGGTGGGCTTCCCGAGCGAAGACTACGCGTGGCAGTCGGTGCGGCGGCGCGAACAGGACCGCCAGTTGCGCTACCCCGGAGGTTCCAAACGGTGAACGCGGTAGCCGAGTGGCCCTGACCTGACCCCCTGAAACGAGACCAGGTGCAATGTTAGGATCGACCTGGTCTGAAGCTTTACAGCGAGGAGGTCAGGATGGGAAGGAAGCGACACACTCCGGAGCGGATCATCACTGCACTGCGGGAGGCAGAGGTCGGTCTGGCCCGCGGCAAATCCGTGAAGCTGATCAGCCGGGAGCTGGGCATCACCGAGCAGACGTACTACCGGTGGAGGCGGGAGTAGGGCGGGATGAAGGTGAGCCAGGCACGGCGCCTGAAGGAGCTCGAGCGCGAGAACGGGCGCCTGAAGCGAGCAGTGGCGGACTTGACACTGGACAAGCTGATCCTGGAGGAAGCGGCCGAGGGAAACTTCTGAGCCCCGAGCGCCGACGACGTTGTGTGGCGCGTGTACGTCAGCAGCTCGGGGCGTCGGAGAGGAGAGCGTGCCGGGTGCTCGGGCAGCCACGCACGACCCAGCGCCGGGCGAGGAAAGTGGCGAGTGACGAGGGGGCGCTCCGAGGTGATATCGTGCGACTCGCGAGTCGATTCGGCCGCTACGGCTACCGACGCGTCACGGACATGCTCCGCATCGAGGGCTGGGGGGTGAAGCACAAGCGGGTGGAGCGGATCTGGAGGCAGGAGGGGCTGAAGGTGCCGGAGCGGCAGCCGAAGCGAGGTCGGCTGTGGCTCAACGACGGATCGTGCATCCGGCTGAGGCCGCTGTATCGGGGCCACGTCTGGTCGTACGACTTCGTGGCCTCGAGGACGCACGACGTGCTCGAGGTGCTGGCCGATCTGTTCGTCCGACACGGGCCTCCCGAGTATCTGAGGTCGGACAACGGACCGGAGTTCAGCGCGAAGCTCGTGCGGCGGTGGTTGGGGCGCGTGGGCATCGAGTTGCGCTGAGCGCGAGCGGGATCGACGGCGGGCCGCTCTTCCGTTCGCTCCGAAAGGACGGCACGGTGGGCGGGAGGCTCCCTGCGGGCCAGGTGCCGCGCATCTTCAAGGCGATGGCCGGACGCGCCGGGTTCTCGGCGCAGATGGTGCGGCGGATCTCCGGGCATAGCCCCCGGGTGGGGGCGGCTCAGGACATGATCGCCTCGGGGATCGGGACCCCGGCGATCATGCAGGCCGGACGCTGGAAGAGCGCCGCGATGGTGCAACGCTACGGCGAGCGGCTGCTCGCCAAGCGCAACGGCGCCGCACAGCTGGCACGGCTTCAGAAGCGCAGATGAGCCCCGAAAACCCCGCGAGGTTGCCTCAGGGCTCTCCGGTCACAATACTCCCCTCGGATAGCGCGCGATAACTACAGTTATCCTGCGTTATCGGTAAAGCTAAGCAATAGTCTGTGATCGTGTTGTGACCCACGGGCGAGGTTCGTGTCCTGTGCGTGACTTGGCGCCTGCAGCGCGCTATCTTCCACTCCCCTGCGGCGCGGCGGAGTCCGGCCGGATTCAGCGAACCCCTTCGGCGGGAGTGGAGCATTGAACGATCGAGGCCGGACCGGCCCTTCCGATGAGCGCATCTCCCGGCTGAGCGCGGCGATTCTCCGCATCAGCCAGAGCCTCGACCTGGCCACCGTGCTCGAGGAGGTGGTAGAGGGCGCGCGCGCGCTGACCGGCGCCCGCTCCGGCGTGATCACGACGATTGACGAGCGGGGGCAGGTGCAGGATTTCGTCACCTCCGGGCTTCCTCCCGAAGAGCGGCGGATGATGCTGGAGTGGCCCGACGGACCACGGCTCTTCGAGCACCTGCGCGACCTTGCGACGCCGCTCCGGGTGGCCGATCTCCCCGGCTACCTCGGCTCGCTCGGCCTCTCCTCGAATCCGTGGGGGGCGAAGACGCTGCAGGGGACGCCGATGCACCACGGGGGCGAGCACCTCGGGCACTTCTTTCTCGCCGACAAGGAGGACGGCGAGGCGTTCACTGCCGAGGACGAGGAGATCCTGGTCCTGTTCGCCTCGCAGGCGGCGACAGCGATCGCCAACGCGCGCACGCACCTCGACGTCGAGCGGGCACGGGCCAGCCTCGAGGCCCTGGTCGAGACCTCACCGGTCGGGGTCGTCGTCTTCGACGCCAGAACAGGCCGCCCGGTGTCGTTCAACCGCGAGGCCCAGCGCATCGTCGAGGAGATTCGGACTCCGGGCCACCCGACCGAGCAGCTCCTCGAGGTGATGACGTTCCGGCACGCCGACGGGCAGGAGATCTCGCTCGAGGAGTTTCCCCTGGCCCGACAGCTCGAGGACGCCACGACGATGCGCGCCGAGGAGATCGAGCTGTCGGTGCCCGACGGTCGGAGCGTCCGGACGCTCATCAACGTCACGCCGATCCATTCGGAGGAGGGGGAGCTCGTATCGGTCGTCGTCACCATGCAGGATCTTGGGCCGCTCGAGGAGCTGGAGCGGCAGCGGTCGGAGTTCCTCGGAATGGTGAGCCACGAGCTCCGCGCGCCGCTCACCTCGATCAAGGGCTCGACCGCGACCGTGCTCGCCGCCGCGCCGCCGCCGCCCCAGGCCGAGATGCTCCAGTTCTTCCGCATCATCGACGGGCAGGCCGACCACATGCGCGGCCTCATCGCGAACCTGCTAGATGCCGGGAGCATCGAGGCCGGCACGCTCACGGTCGCGCCCGAGCCTTCCAGCGTCGCCGTGCTGGTGGACCGGGCCCGGAACACGTTCCTGAGCGGCGGAGGCCGCCACCCCGTCCTCGTCGACCTGCCGCCCGACCTGCCGCGTGCGATGGCCGACCCCGAGCGCATCGCCCAGGTGCTCGGCAACCTGCTCGCGAACGCGGCACGGCACTCGCCGCCGTCGTCGCCGATCCGCGTCGAGGCGGAGCCCGAAGGCAGCTACATCGCGCTCTCGGTCTCGGACGAGGGCCGGGGCATCGCGCCCGAGCGGCTCCCGCATCTCTTCAGGAAGCGCGCCGGCCCCGCCGGAGGCACCGGGCTCGGGCTCGCGATCTCGAAGGGCCTCGTCGAGGCACACGGCGGCCGCATCCGGGCCGAGAGCGGAGGGACAGGCCAGGGCGCGCGCTTCACCTTCACGATCCCGGCGGCCGGAGACGCCCCCGAGGCGGCCTCGCCCGGCGGCCGGCCGAGCCCGCCCGGGGGGAGGGGGGAGAAGACGCGTGTCCTCGTGGTGGACGACGACCCGCATACGCTCCGCTACGTCCGGGAAGTCCTCTCCGATGCGGGCTACGCCCCGCTCGTGACGGGCGATCCGGACGGGCTGGCCGGCCTCATCCGCGCCGAGAAGCCCCGCCTCGTCCTCCTCGACCTCATGCTCCCCGGGACGGACGGGATCGAGCTGATGAAGCAGGTCCCCCAGTTGGCCGATCTCCCGGTCATCTTCATCTCCGGCTACGGCCGGGACGAGACCATCGCAAGGGCGTTCGAGAGCGGCGCGGCCGACTACATCGTCAAGCCGTTCTCGCCAACCGAGCTCGTGGCGCGCGTCCAGGCGGCGCTCCGGAGCCGGGCCGAGCCCGAGGCTTTCGTCCACGGGGAGCTCGCCGTCGACTACGGCCTGCGCCGCGTCAGCGTGGCCGGCCGCGAGGTCGCTCTCACGGCCACGGAATTCGACCTCCTCTGGACCCTCTCGGTCAACGCAGGCAGGGTGATGACTACGGAGGTACTACTGCGCCAGGTGTGGGGGCGCCGCGGCTCGGACGACACCGATCGCGTGCGCACCGTCGTCAAGAAGCTCCGCGCAAAGCTCGGCGACACCGCCGCCGCGCCAACCTACATCTTTACCGAGCACGGGGTCGGCTACCGCATGGCGACGCCGGGCGAGGCGTAGAAGGCCCCCGGGCGTGTGGAACCGGGCAGTTGTCCCACCAGTCACTCCCAGTCGCCCTCGGCATCCCTCGTGAGGGCGCGGGCGAGTTCGGGATCGCCCTCGCCGCGCCGGACGGAGCGCTCGGCGAGATCGACGCGACGTCCCAGGTCGGCGAGCCCTGCGGCGCGAGCGATGGCGTAGAGGGCGGCCAAGACGGCGGCCAGCGCCAATGCCAGGTGTGAGGCAATTGGAACGCCGTGGTCCGCCAGGATCACGGACCAGAACGGCGCCAGGTACTCGAGCCGGGATCCGGCGAGGAGGACGGTTAATCCGGCCAGGGCCGCGGTCAGTCCGGCGCTGATCTTCCAGGGTTGCATGGGGGTGTGCTAGAGCTCGATCGCGGCCGGGTCCCGCTCGGCCGGACCCCGTAGGGAGGAGCCATGGTCCTCGCAGCCGAGCGCTCTAAGCACCCGCGCTCCGGCCGGCCCGTTTGCGTGCATCCGGAACCCGGCCGCGGCCTTGGCCCGGACAGATCCCTGGCGGTAGTGGCCCGACGCGACCTCGACGTTGACGCGGCCGCTCCGCCCCTCGGAGTCGGTGTACTCGATCTGCGCATCCGGGTAGAGCACGCATCCCTGCGCGTCGATGGGGAGGCCGAGCTCTCCGGCGGCACGGTGCCGCTCGGCGTCGGCGGCCCGGCGACCGTCTCTCGCACGCGCGGACTCGCTCCGGCGCGCGACAGCGCTCTTGAGTTCGCCGTCGAGCCGTACGCGCCGGATGGCGGCGCCCCGCTCGAGCAAGCGTTGGCGTTCGCGGCCGGTGGCGACAGCCTGACCGACCCCGCGGTCGAGCGGAATGACCCCGGAAGTGGGACCGGAACACTCGACATCCGGGCGGACGTCGATGCCTTCGACGAGGCCGGTGGCCTCTTCACGGAGTTCTCAGTTCAGGTTCGAGATGGGATCGGCGAGCCGGTCACGGGGGCCACGGTCGGTACTGACCTGCCCCCAAGAGTGGTACCACATCCTATGTTAGTCCCAGCACCTGTGGAGGGCCGTGAAGGACGGGCATCCTCAGGAACCAGGGCGACTCGCCCGTATCACCGCCTCGTCCTGCCTCCGGATCACTCCTCACCCGGCACGACGTCCTTGCCGGCCATCCACGTCGAGCGACGTCCCCTCACGGCCTATGCCCAGATCGCGGGAGGGGACCGATGAAGGCTGCCGCTCGCTCTCGCCGTGACCGGATCCGAGCCCAGCTCGCCGATCTCAAGATGCCCGGTGCGCTGGAGGCCATTGACGACGTCCTCACCGGGGTCGATGGCGGAGGCGTGACGGCTTCGGAGGCCATCGAGCAACTCCTCGGGGCTCAGATCACGCTACGCAACAACCGCAGGCTCCAAGCTGCGATGCGCTCGTCCCGGCTCCCCGCCATCAAGACACTGACCGACTTCGACTTCAGCTTCCAACCCTCGATCAAGCGCGAGCAGATCGACTCACTCCACGAGCTCGGCTTCTTGGAGCGTAAGGAGAACGTGATCCTCCTCGGCCCACCCGGTGTCGGCAAGACACACTTGGCGATCAGCCTTGCGATCGCTGCAGCGCAGAGCGGACGCAGGGTCTACTACGGGGCCCTCGCCGACCTCATCACCTCGCTCGAGGAAGCCAAGACCACCGGCCAGCTGGGACGCCGCCTCAAGATCCTCACCTATCCTTCGCTCCTAGTCATCGACGAGATCGGCTACCTGCCGGTCAGCCAGACCGACGCCATGCTCTTCTTCCAACTCATCAACCGGCGCTATGAGCGCGCATCCACTGTGCTGACCTCCAATAAAGGCTTCGAGGAGTGGGGCCAGATCTTGGGCGACGAGGTCATGGCCGCTGCGCTCATCGATCGCCTGCTGCATCACTGCCATATCGTCAACATCCGCGGCAGCAGCTACCGCATCGCCGACCTCTCCAAGGCCATCCACCCCAGCGCAGCCCGCGACGTCTCCCCGCCCGGATCGACCGCCTCATGACCGTCGCTGGGCCCCTGGGCCGCCCTCCCCCGAAGTGGGATATTTTTCGGGATTCCCCCGGTCAGAACCGGATGCGGCCCCCCAGAACCGCAGCGGGGCGTCCCCCTGGGCCAAGTCGCAGGTCGATCACGGGGTTGAACGTCATGTCCGTCCCGCGATCCGGAGGATCCCATACGGTCACCCATTGTTCTTCCTTGAGCAACGAGCCGACGCCGATCCCGGCGACAACCCCTACGGCGGTCGAGATGACTTCTATCAAGAAACCGCCGTCGTCTGCCGTCCTCTCCGGCGACCCGGTTGGAACCCCCGCAATGATCTCCTCAAGGTCGATGTCTCCGCCATCGGCTTCGCGGGCGTCCCCTACGGCAACCCCTGTTGCCAAACCGACAATTCCGCCGATCACGAGTCCCTCCATCCATCGAGTCCCTACGCCGATGCTGCGCTGCAGCTGCTCCATTTCGCTGAGCGTAAACGACGCGAGCCCGGAGCCCTCGATATCGATCTCGTACCCATCCGGGCCCATCCGAGCAACCAACTCGCCGATCGTCCTCTCGCCGGCGATGGTCACGCGAACACGGTCCCCGGTGCCAAGGAGCCGCGGCGCGACAGTGGGATTGATACCAGGCCTGTTGTCTTGAAGAGCGAAAGGTTGCCATGATTCATGCCTCCACACGAAAGTGCCTGCTAGCAGCCCAATGAGACCTCCTCCTCCGATCCAGGCAAACATGTCCCGTCCCTTGTCTTCACAGGACGGTCCCTCCCAGTCGTTAGCCACGCATCCCCACGCCCCGTTGAAGGTCGGGAAGGCGATGAACCCGCCAAGGAGGCCGAGGCCCCACCCCGTCTTCCAACGAGATCGCATCCCGCCACTCCATTCCAGGCCATCGATGTCCCGGTAGGCGAAGGATCGGGGCATCCCACCCTGAACCAACTCGAACCCTTCGTCGCTCATAGCGGTGGCCCGGCCAATGATCTCGTTACCATTGACGGAAACGCGAACACGCCCTCCATAAGGGAACTCATCGCCGAGAAGCGGGACGAAATAGTCGCGAACCGAGATGGGTCTCCATGCTCGCTCATCCTCGTCGGGATTAAAGACGGGGCTAAGAACGCCCACCCCGAGGCCTAACAAACTCCCCAATAGGCTTCCCTCAAATGCATTCACCCCCTCCCCGAAACCGAAAAGTAACCCTGCAACACTGCCGATAACGGCCCCTTGGTGCCCGAAAGTTGCGACCCCGTTATAACTCACTTCCAAGCGGTCCACGTCTCGATACGCGAAGGATCGACCGTTTGCGAACTCAAACCCTTCGTCGCTCAAGCCGGTGATTTGGCCGATGATCGTGGTATCCGCAGAGAACACTTGCACGCTGTCTCCAACAATCTGGGCTCCCAGCGGGGTTGACACGGTGACGACTGCCAGCGCGATCAGCGCAAAGGGGTGCGTCAGGATACGGTCGCGTTTCTGCATTAAAATTCATCCCTGGTTGGGGCAAAAAGTGTGTACCTGCACCGAGGCCACCGGCTGCATCACTGGCACTACCGCCGACCCTGATGCCTCGCCCGCGCTCGCCGTAATCGTGGCCACTCCTTCGGCGACCGCCGTCACCAGACCCCCAGCGTCAACCGTTGCCACCGCAGCATCACTGGTCTCCCACGCGAACTCGACCTCCGCCACCGCGTGCCCGCTCTCGTCGAATGCCTCCGCCGTCAGCTGCAGCGTACTGCCCAACTCAATCGTCTCCGCAGACGGCGACACCTCGACCGAAGCCACCGACTGCATCACCGTCACCACCGCGGAGCCTGACGCCGACCCGACACTCGCCGTGATCGTCGCCGTCCCATTGCCCGCCACTGTAACGAGGCCCGATGCGTTCACCGTCGCCACCGAGTTGGCGCCACTCATCCAGGTCACGGTGGCCCCAGCCATGACCCTGGCGTTTTGGTCCCGCACCTCCGCACTCAATTGAACCGTTGTGCCCAACGCAGTCAGCTCGCGCGTGGCCGGGCTCACCGTGACCGTCGTCGGGCGGGCGGGCTCTGGCGCGGTGGCGCTGTCGCCGCCGCAGGCCCACCCCAAGGCTAGGCTCGCCAGTACCGCTGACAGCCGGATGATGGTGCGGTGAAAGCTCATTCGGATAGCTCCCTGGGCAAGCAAACCGGGTTCCACCGGACCGCAGTTTGGCCGGGCCGGCTTCGGTTCACCCTTATGAGTTGATTGTGAGTTTTCAGAAGATCGGCGTGTTTCTTTAGTGATATTTTGAGCTATCCGGAAATCTAACCGAATTGCTCCGCACCGCTTGACAGGGTGTATGACCCCTCTACATACTCGTTCCGCCGCTGCCCCGACTCCGGCGTTCTCCACCTGACGAATAGAGGTCATACGATGCGTATCGCACGTCAGCTCTTCCAGAAGCTTTCTCCACTTCTCGCACTCGCGCTTTCTGTCAGCCTATTCGTACCGGGAAGCGTTTACGGGCAGACGAGCCTTTCACTCCAGGCCGGCGCTAGCCTCGCGACGCTGGGAGGGAGCGATGTAGCAAGTGCTGACTCCCGGATCGGCATGAGAGTTGGGGCATCGGCCATCTTCCCGTTTTCGGCCAACCTGGATTTGCAGTTCGGGGCTGCCTATGCAGCCAAGGGTGCGACGGAGCAGGAGCTTGGTGTCGATGTGGCGTTTGAGCTCGACTACTTTGAGATACCACTGCTTTTAAGGCTTAGCCCTTCCGTCGATGGCACCATATCGCCGATGGCACCATATCGCCCCACTTCACTGTCGGACCGGCACTCTCTTTTCGACTCAAGTGCAGCTGGTCTGGATCAGCAGAAGGGTTCGAGATTTCAGGCGACTGCGATGAATTTGGAGATCTCGATGTGAAGTCGATGGACTTTGGGGCAATGGCCGGTGCCGGTATAGACATCGCAACGTCCGGGTCCCTGTCTGTGTCGTTGGATCTCCTTTACAACTTTGGCCTTTCCTCCATCTCCGAATCGGACGATACGAAGAATCGCGCGTTTTCGATTCTAGCGGGCGTCACGTTCCCCATAGGCTAGCAACCGAGCTCGGATAGCAGTTTTCAGTGGCGGCCAATCCGAGAGCGCAGGAGCCCTAACCGGAAGACGGCCATCTCAGCCCTGACCGACTGGCCTTCTTCTCGTATAGGGGGGAGTAGCAGCGCGCGGAAGGTGGCCACAGCCGATGGGGCAGCCGGAGGGATCATCATCAAGCTGGCGGGACCTAACGGGCTAGGAGGAGATCGATCGAGTGCCAGAGCCGGTGCGCTGTTCGAGATCTCGCTGCCTGTAATGGTCACGAACGGCGTCATTGACGGACGGGCGTCGCGATTCCAATTGGGACTGCGGACAACACGAACCCATATGAGGTGATCCCATGAGCTGTAGCCGAACGATCCGGGTGTGGACAGTGCTAGCGGGTGTGGCCGTGGCCGCGGCGTGCGGGGGCGGCGACAGCGGTGGCCCCACGGCACCCCCGACGGTTGATCCGCCGCGCGCGACGACGGTCATGGTGAGCCCTGCTACGGCCGAGTTGGATGTGGGGGAAACCGTTCAGCTGACGGCAGTAGTGCGTGACCAGAACTCCAACGTGATGGCGGGGGCCTCGGTGACCTGGATGAGTGGCGCCGGCACGGTTGCGACGGTGAACGCATCGGGTCTGGTGACGGGGGTTGCCGGAGGGACGGCGACGATCACCGCGCGTTCGGGCAGCGCACAGGGAACCGCACAGATCACGGTGGTGAGCGTGACGGCGCCGGTGGTCTCGGTGGAGGTATCGTCGCCTGCGGAACCGAACGCCTTGGGTGAGCCGCTGCAGTTGGGTGAGGCGCTGCAGTTGTCGGCGGAAGCCCTCGACGAGAACGGACGGCCGATACCGGGTGTGGAGTTCTCGTGGGAGTCGAGCAACACGTCGGTGGCGACGGTGGATGCGACGGGTCTGGTGACGGCGGTCGCCGCAGGGACGGCGACGATCACCGCGAGTGCGGGCGACGTGCGGACATCGGTGGAGATCACGGTGGTGAGTGCGACGCAGCCGGTGGTCTCGGTGGAGGTATCACCGTCCGCGGAAACGATCCCTTTGGGCGGGACGCTACAGTTGTCGGCGGCAGCATTCGACGAGAACGGACAGGCGGTATCGGGTGCGGAGTTTTCGTGGGAGTCGAGCAACGCCTCGGTGACGACGGTGGATGCGACGGGTCTGGTGACGGCGGTCGCCGCAGGGACGGCGACGATCACCGCGAGTGTAGGCGGCGCGCGGGGAACGGCGGAGATCACGGTGCAGAACCCGCTGGCCAGCCCGGACCGCGAGATCCTGGTGGCGCTCTACAACGCAACGGATGGACCGAATTGGGGTTACGCTTTCAACTGGCTCACCGACGCGCCGCTCGGGGACTGGTCTGGAGTCGAGACCAACGCCTTGGGCCGGGTCACGGAATTAAATCTCGACTTCAACGACCTCTCGGGTTCGCTGCCTGTGGAGCTCGGCAACCTGTCGAGCTTGGAGCACTCGGATCTCAGCTTCAACGAACTCTCGGGCCCGATCCCACCTGAACTCGGCAAGCTCACGAACCTGACGGAACTGGATCTCAGCTGGAACGAGCTTTCGGGCCCAGTCCCGCCTGAACTCACCGACCTCACTCGCCTAGAAATACTGAATCTCGGCGGAAATCGGCTTACGGGCCCGATCCCGCCTGAACTCGGCAACCTCACGAACCTGACGGTCTTGGACCTCAGCAACAGGGACCTCAGCGGGGGGCTTACGGGCCCGTTCCCGCTTGGAGTCACCAACCTCACGAGCCTGACGGAACTGGACCTCAGCGCCAACGATCTTTCCGGCCCGATCCCCACTGCCCTCGCCGGCCTCGTTCGCCTAGAGATACTGAATCTCGCCGGAAACCTCCTTACGGGCCCGATCCCGCCTGAACTCGGCAACCTCACGAACCTGACGACGCTGAGACTCGAATTCAACGATCTCTCGGGCCCGATCCCCACGGAACTCGCCGGCCTGACTAACCTGACAACGCTGACTCTCGGCACCAACGAACTTACGGGCCCGATCCCGCCCGAAATCGGTAACCTCACGAACCTGGAAATCCTGGATCTCAGCGGTGGGTTGTTTCGGGACGGCACCGAGCTTACGGGCCCGATCCCGCCTGAACTCGGCAACCTCACGAACCTGACGGCCTTGGCGCTCCAATCGAACGAACTTACGGGCCCGGTCCCGCCTGAACTCGGCAACCTCACGAACCTGACGGAGCTGGCTCTCAGCAGAAACGAACTGACGGGCTTGATCCCGCAAAGTTTTCTCGCGCTCGATATGCTGGAGTCGTTCTACTTCGGATGGAACGCCGGCCTATGCGCACCGAACACGGCCGAGTTTGTCGCCTGGCTGCAGAGGTTTGACGAGACCTCCGGGCCCTTCTGCACCGCGTCCTCTTCATCGCCGAATCGACTAGGCTCGCGGCCCGACGCGCCAAGAGCGTACGGTGGTGGCTGACGGTGGGGGTGAGTTGAGGAGATGCGGGCTGTTACGGCGGGATGAGTGAAGACGAACTCATGTGAAAGCGTGGAGCGAGGTTGTTGCCGATGAGCACCTTGACCGGCCGCTGGCGGTAGGAGTAAGTCACCCGGTCAGGGATGTTCGATCACCTGTAGGAAGGGGGAGAAGAAAGTGAAACGATTCGCTTTGTTGGTCCTGATCCTTGCAGCCTGCGGAGATAATGGCGTTGCTACGGCTATGTCGCAGTGCGACGTGACGTTGACGCTGGTTCCGTCCACCATCGGCTCGGTAAGCTCTCCATCTGGCAGCGGCAGTGGTTCAGGAACCGGAGACACCAGACAGGCCGCACTGGATCAAGCCTATCGCGCTGCCTGCTCACAACTTGGGCTTGACAACGCCACCAGATCGGCCTGCGAGCAGGGACAGGATTTTCAGGTTGAAGGCGGCAGCCAGGGCAACATCCGCCTGTTCAGTGCCGTTGAACGTAGTATTCGATGCAGTAGCAGCTCGGAAAGCTGAGGAAGGAGTTGGGTCGTCTCACGAACCCACCCGCGTAAGTTTTGTTCATCATGGTGGGGGGTTCTGCCTACCCGAGCCTATCGTCTCGGTACCCTCGGAGCCACCACTTTCTTTTCCTTCTCAGGGACCTTCAACACCGATGCGCCCAACGAGCTGTGGGGCACCGATGCGACACGGTTCTACACGAAGGCGGATGGCTGGTGCTGGTTGTTCGTGGCCGTCGATCACTGCGTCAGCGACGTCGTGGGGTGGCATGTGGCCAAGAAGGGAGACCGCTGGGCGGCCCTCGAGCCGGTCCGCCAGGGCGTACGAGCCCATATAGCAGGCTACGCGCCGAAGATCGCGCTCGGACTCGGGCTACGACCTGACTGGGGCCCGCAGTACACGGCCCACCAGTTTCAGGGCGAACTCCGGTGGCTCGGGATTCCAGTTTCGGAATTCGAGTTTAGCCTAACCTTCCCGCCTCATCAGTAGAGCTGGACGGGTAGGCGAAGGAGATAGCTGAATGAGTGATGAGACCTCCAGGCTCACCGACAAGCAACGGCGCTTCATCGAGGAATATTGCGCGGATTTCAATGCCACCGCAGCAAGCGACCGGGACATCAGGTCCTTGAGGTCCCCCTGGTTAGATGGCACATGTAGTGATAGGATTCGGGGTATCTTCGGGTGCGTGGCAGCCTCACAGAAAGGGATTATGCAATGAAGCAAGCACTGAAAGACATGCTCGGATCGAAGAAGGCGACCGCTATGATCGTCGGCCTCCTCGTCGGCTTGGGAGGGAAGTACGGGCTCGACCTTCCTCCCGAGGAGTTAACTGCGATTCTCTCCCCTGTGCTGGCATACATTCTCGGACAAGGGATCGCGGATGTGGGGAAAGAGAAGGCCAGGATAGAGCAGGAATAGAAGACGGCAAGAGATCGCCGCAATCGCGTCGAGCTTCCGGACATTGTGTCGTCCGGTGAACTCTTACACATAGCGAACTTCCGTGCGACAGCGCCGCATCGGCCACCTCCGGGGCATGCGTCTACATAGGCCGGCGAGTCCCGGAAGCTCGACCGGGAAGCCGTGCGACACAGCCGCGCTCTGCCGCTTCGGGAGCGTCAGCCCCATTTGCTTGGCTGGGTGGCGGCAAACGTCAACATCGAATAGACACCACGGCGGCAGGTGGGACGCTGGGACCAGGCCCATGATCGGCCTTCCACAAAAAGCAACGGCGTTGTTCATGCGCAGGAGGAGGCGGAGAGGAGGACCCGCTGGATCCTCTTCGCAGAAACGTGCACGGCCCGCACATACGGCATTGGACCCGCGGGCCGGATGCGGTGGTAGGCTATATTGTCAGCAGTCGTGTGGTCGGCGTCACCACAGAGCCACCTCAGCACACACGGAGGTATCAGATGCACTCAGTGAGCACGGGGCTCCGACGGGTCGGGTTGGTAGCGCTCGGCGCGCTGGTCCTTGGGCATGCCGCGGTCAGCGCCCAGTCACCGACATCCGGACGACTTCTCGTGTTGCTCCGAGACGCCAGCGCGCTGGCGATTGTCGATCCGGCCAGCGGGACGGAGCTGGGACGCGTGCCGACGGGCCGAGATCCGCACGAGGTCACCGCATCCGCCGACGGCCGGTGGGCGTTCGTGGCCAGCATGGTGGACGGGATTTCAGTCATTGACCTGACCGCGCAAACGGAAGTCCGGCGAGTCGACCCTGGCCCCGGCAGCCGGACGCACGATGTGCTCTTTGCCGACGGCAAGGTGTACTTCACCATCGAAGGCTACAAGTCGATCGGGCGCTACAATCCATCGACCGACGTGATCGAGTGGACGCTTGAGATTGGCCAGGACGGCACCCATATGCTCGTCCTCGACCGCGACACCGACACCATGTTCATGCCGAACATTGGCTCGAATTCCGTAACCATGGTCGAGGGCATCTCGGCAGGCCCCGCCGCGTCGAGGCTAACCGTGATTCCGGTGCCGGGTGAACGGCCTGAAGGCATCGATCTGTCACCGGATCGCCGAGAAATCTGGACCGCGACCCGGAACGACGGTGGAGTGTCGATCATCGATGTCGCCAGCCGAGCCGTCGTCGAGACGCTCGATCTGGGCCTCGAAGACGCGAATCGCCTTAAGTTCACGCCGGACGGCCGGGTACTGATCATCGACGGTGAGGCGGCAACCCTCGTCGTCATGGACGCGGCGTCTCGCACGGAGATCACCCGAGTGCCCCTCGGCTCCGGCGACCTGGGGGACGGCGCTGTGTTGGTGGCCCCAGACGGCAGACACGCCTATCTGGGGCTACGGGCCGCGGACCGGGTGGCCGTCGTGGATCTGAATACGCTCGAGGTCACCCACGAGATCCCGATGGGCGACGGCGACGGCCCCGGCTGCCTCTACTGGGTGAGAGGGAACTAGCCGCGGTGACGCCGTGAATGGCGCCCTCACTCCCGAAGGGTGCTGTTGATGGCGACACCCTCAGCGAGGATGCCCGGCCCGGCTTGATATCGCGGTCGACCACACCGTTCCCGTGCGCGTAGTCGAGTGCGTCGGCGACCTTCTGACTGATCGCCACTGCATCATCCACACCGAGTTGCTTCTCGCGGTCGATCCGCTCCCTGAGTGATTCCCATTCGATGTGGGGCATCACGTAGAACAGGAACGAGTCTGCCTCGCCGGAGTCGAAGAGGGGCAGAATATGCGGGTGCTGGAGGTTGGCCGTCGTCTTGATCTCGGCCAGGAACCGCTCGGCACCGACGACTGCCGCTAACTCGGGCTTGAGGACCTTCAGCGCAACCTTGCGTTCGTGTTTTAGGTCGTCGGCCAGGTACACGGTAGCCATGCCACCCTCGCCCAGCTCACGCTCGATGGCGTAGCGGCCTTCGAGGGCGGCGTTCAGGCGGGAGACAGGATCGGACACGGGCGCACTCCGGGATGAGGCCGCTGTCAACATCCGAGAGCAGGCCGGTAGGCGCAAGCAGGAGCCCGTCAGACGCCTGCAAAGGCGTGTGCGGCGGCAAGCGTCTCACCGAAGGAGAATCGATGGTGTCCCGCTGACAGTTGAAGGTGGTGGCTCCGGAGAGTCTCCTTGTTAGCCTGCCTTTCTCATTTCGGCAACCGGTTCATGGTCGTCGAGGTGGGCCCTGAGCATCCAGAGCTGGTCGTAGCCGATGATCCTCCGGTAGCTCTTCTCGGTCTCCACGAACGAGGCCGCAGCCCAGCGCAAGGCCATCGCTCCGTTCTTCCAGTTGGTCACCCTGCGGGTCTTCTGTCTTACGCCCGAGTGGGTGCTGTCGATCAGGTTGGTCGAGCCCAGGCACTTCCTCAGCCGTGGCGGGAGGCCGAGCCGGTTGATCGTGAACATCTCGCTGAGGCCTTCGCGTAGGCTGGCCGAGGCCGAGGGGTGGTCGCGCTCGAGCCATCGGGCGAGCTGCTCGAGCTTCTGCTCGCCCTGCTTCGCGTCCAGCTTCATCGCCGCCCGGAACGCCGCCTTCACCTGAGGATGCTGATCCTTCGGCAGATGACCCAGCACGTTGCGGAGCTTGTGGTTGCGGCAGCGCTGGATGGGGTGACGTTGGCCGAACACCTTCTCGATCGCCTTCCTGAGCGCTTTCGAGCCATCGATCACGAACAGCCGCCGCCTGCCCGGGTCCAGGCCGCGCTCGACCAGATCCTCTAGGAGCGCGCTGGTCACCTCGGCGTTCTCACTCGCTCCTTCCCTCACGCCCAGCACGTGCTTCTTTCCGTCTGAGTCCACGCCTACCGCAGCAAGCACGTGGTGCGAGCCCATCTGGATCCCGTCCAGGTAGATCACCAGCAGGTCCCACGCATCCAGCCGGCGCTCCATCAGCTCCTTCAGCACGCGCTCCGAGGCCTCGACCGTCTCACGGCTCACCGCCGACTTGCTCACCCCGACCGTGTCGGCCATCTCACCGATCACACGGCCGTACTTCCGCGTGCTCACCCCCGCCATCAGGACCTCGAGCATCCGATCCGCCACGGCGCCCGGTCTCCGCATCGCTGCGTACGCCGGCACCTCGACCTCGCCACCCTCCCCGGCGCCCCGGCGCCTGAGCCATGGCCGCTCCACACGCACCTTCCGGTCCGACAGGTAAACCACACCACCCTGCCGGCCATACCACACCGTGTCGTCTTCCGCTCGTGACCGACCTGCCTGCTTCACGCCTGCCACACCCTCGGCGCTCATCTCCAGCACCGCTTCGATTGTCGCTCGTCCCATCACCTGGATGACTTCGTCGATCGCGACCTCCGTCTGCTCCACGAGCTCAAGCATCAGAAGCAGAAACTGCCCCTCCCGCTTCAGGAACTCCCTGATCGCGCGCTTGTCCGCCCGATCCCTTACCTCGTACGTTCTCTTCATCGTGGTGGCTCCGTGTTGGGGTTTTTGCCTACCCGAGCCTATCGGCCCGCGACCCCCGGAGCCACCACTTTTCTTTCTCCCCTATCAGGAACCTTCAACTACGGTTGGGACAGCTTCCTCCCGCCGAATCAATTCGTTAGATTTCCGGATAGTTCAAAATATCACTAAAGAGACACGCCGATCTCCAGAAAACTCACAATCAAGTCATAATGGTGAACCGAAGCCGGCCCGGCCAAACTGCGGTCCGGCGGAACCCGGTTTGCTTGCCCAGAGAGCTATCCGAATGAGCTTTCACCGAACCCTTATCCGGCTGTCAGCGCTGCTGGCGGTTGTGGCCTTGGCCAAGGGGTGCGGGGACGGCGAGAGCCCTTCCGCGCCTCCAACGCCAGCGCCCGCCCGTCCGACGACGGTCACGGTGAGCCCGGCCACGACCGAGCTGACCGTGTTGGGCGCGACCGTTCAACTGAGCGCCGAGGTGCGTGACCAGAACGCCAGGGTGATGGCTGGGGCCACCGTGACCTGGACGAGTAGCGCCAGCTCGGTGGCGACGGTGGATGCGGCAGGTCTGGTGAGGGCTGTGGGCAACGGGACGGCGACGATTACGGCGTCCGCCGGGTCAGCATCAGGGTCGGCTGCGGTGACCGTAGCGGTTGGCGTTCCTCCGCCAGAGCCCGCCCGTCCGACGACGGTCACGGTGAGCCCGGCCACGACCGAGCTGACCGTGTTGGGCGCGACCGTTCAACTGAGCGCCGAGGTGCGTGACCAGAACGCCAGGGTGATGGCTGGGGCCACCGTGACCTGGACGAGTAGCGCCAGCTCGGTGGCGACGGTGGATGCGGCAGGTCTGGTGAGGGCTGTGGGCAACGGGAGGGCGACGATTACGGCGTCCGCCGGGTCGGCATCAGGGTCGGCTGCGGTGACCGTAGCGGTTGGCGTTCCTCCCGCTCCCGATCTGGTCGTGGGCTCGCCTTCGGTCTCCAACAGCAGCCCGGTTACCGGCGCGTCGTTCACGCTCTCGGCGACGGTCAGCAACGATGGGGACGGAGGCTCGGCGGCGACGACGCTGCGCTACTACCGCTCGACCGACGCGACGATCACGACCGGCGACACGGAGGTAGGCACGGACGCGGTGGGCACCCTGGCCGCATCCGGTACCAGCGATGAGTCGATCGATTTGACCGCCCCCTCGAGCGCGGGCACGTACTACTACGGCGCCTGCGTGGACGATGTCACGGGCGAGAGCGATACCTCCAACAACTGTTCCAGCGCGGTGACCGTAACGGTTGGCGTCGCTAGCGCACCCGATCTGGTCGTCGAATCCCCATCGGTGAGCGACAGCAGCCCGATCGCCGGCGCGTCCTTCACCTTGAGCGCCACCGTACGCAACCAGGGCAGCGGGCCGTCGGCAGCGACGACGCTGCGCTACTACCGCTCGACCGACGCGACGATCACGACCGGCGACACGGAGGTAGGCACGGACGCGGTGGGCACCCTGGCCGCATCCGGTACCAGCGATGAGTCGATCGATTTGACCGCCCCCCCGAGCCGGGGCACGTACTACTACGGCGCCTGCGTGGACGATGTCACGGGCGAGAGCGATACCTCCAACAGCTGTTCCAGCGCGGTGACCATAGCGGTCGGCGTTCCGCCCGCTCCCGATCTGGTCGTGGGCTCGCCTTCGGTCTCCAACAGGAGCCCGGTTACCGGCGAGTCCTTCACGCTCTCGGCCACAGTGCGCAACCAGGGCAGCGGGCCGTCGGCAGCGACGACGCTGCGCTACTACCGCTCGACCGACGCGACGATCACGACCGGCGACACGGAGGTAGGCACGGACGCGGTGAGCGCCCTGGCCGCATCCGGTACCAGCGATGAGTCGATCGATTTGACCGCCCCCTCGAGCCGGGGCACGTACTACTACGGCGCCTGCGTGGACGATGTCACGGGCGAGAGCGATACCTCCAACAACTGTTTCAGCGCGGTGACCGTAACGGTCGGCGTCGCTAGCGCACCCGATCTGGTCGTCGAATCCCCATCGGTGAGCGACAACAGCCCGATCGCCGGCGCGTCCTTCACCTTGAACGCCACCGTACGCAACCAGGGCGACGGTTCGTCGGCCGCGACAACGCTGCGCTACTACCGCTCGACCGATGCGACGATCTCGGGCACCGACACGCAGGTGGACACGGACGCGGTGAGCGCCCTGTCGGCATCCGGAACCAGCGCCGAGTCGATCGATTTGACCGCCCCCTCGAGCCCCGGCACGTACTACTACGGCGCCTGCGTGGACGATGTCACGGGCGAGAGCGATACCTCCAACAACTGTTCCAGCGCGGTGACCATAGCGGTCGGCGTTCCGCCCGCTCCCGATCTGGTCGTGGGCTCGCCTTCGGTCTCCAACAGCAGCCCGGTTACCGGCGAGTCCTTCACGCTCTCGGCCACAGTGCGCAACCAGGGCAGCGGGCCGTCGGCAGCGACGACGCTGCGCTACTACTACCGCACCAGGATCTCGGGCATCATCACAACGCAGGTGGTAGGCACGGACGCGGTGGGCACCCTGGCCGCATCCGGTACCAGCGATGAGTCGATCGATTTGACCGCCCCCTCGAGCGCGGGTACGTACTACTACGACACCTGCGTGGACGATGTCACGGGCGAGAGCGATACCTCCAACAACTGTTCCAGCGCGGTGACCGTAACGGTTGGCGTCGCTAGCGCACCCGATCTGGTCGTGGGCTTGCCTGGGGTCTCCAACAGCAGCCCGGTTACCGGCGCGGAGTTCACGCTCTACGCCACCGTAGGCAACCGGGGCTACGGGCCGTCGGCAGCGACGACGCTGCGCTACTACCGCTCTACCGACGCGACGATCACGACCGGCGACACGCAGGTGGGCACGGACGCGGTGGGCACCCTGTCGGCATCCGGAACCAGCGACGAGTGGACTATCGTGACCGCCCCCTCGAGCCCCGGCACGTACTACTACGGCGCCTGCGTGGACGCGGTGACGGGCGAGAGCGATACCTCCAACAACTGCTCCAGCTCGGTGACCGTAACGGTCGGCCGTCGGCCTGATCTGGTCGTCGAATCGCCTTCGGTGAGCGACAGCAGCCCGTTTGTCGGCGCCTCCTTCACGTTCTCCGCCACCGTACGCAACCAGGGCAGCGGGCCGTCGGCAGCGACGACGCTGCGCTACTACTTCTCGCTCCGCCCGAACGAGATTCCCTTCGGGCAGCTGGGCACGGACGCGGTGGACCCCCTGGCGGCGTCCGGTACCAGCGACGAGTCGATCGATCTGACAGCTCCGAGTGCCGGCACGTACTACTACAGCGCCTGCGTGGGCGAGGTGACGGGCGAGAGCGATACCTCCAACAACTGCTCGGACGCGGTGACCGTAACGGTTAGTACCGCACCCGATCTGGTCGTTAGCTCGCCATCGGTGAGCGACCACTTCCCGATCGCCGGCGCCTCCTTCACGCTCTCCGCCACCGTACGCAACTGGGGCACTGCTTCGTCGGCCGCGACGACGCTGCGCTACTACCGCTCGGCGGACGCGACGATCTCGGGCACCGACACGCAGGTGGGCACGGACGCGGTGGGCGCCCTGTCGAGATCCGGAAACAGCGCCGAGTCGATCGATTTGACCGCCCCCTCGAGCCCCGGCACGTACTACTACGGCGCCTGCGTGGACGCGGTGACGGGCGAGAGCGATACCTCCAACAACTGCTCGGACGCGGTGACCGTAACGGTCGGTCGGCCTGATCTGGTCGTCGAATCGCCTTCGGTCGACGACGACAGCCCGGAGCCGGGAGGATCGTTCACGCTGTCGGCGACGGTGCGCAACAGCGGTGACGTGCAAGCGGTGGCGACGACGCTGCGCTACTACCGGTCGGCGGACGCGACGATCTCGGGCACCGACACGCAGGTGGGCACGGACGCGGTGGGCGCCCTGGCGGCGTCCGCAACCAGCGACGAGTCGATCGATTTGACCGCCCCCTCGAGCGTCGGCACGTACTACTACGGCGCCTGCGTGAACTGGCAGTCGGACGAGAGCGATACCTCCAACAACTGCTCCAGCGCGGTGACCGTAACGGTAACGATTGTTGGTCCCGCACCCGATCTGGTCGTCGAATCGCCATCGGTCCCCGACATCCCGGTGGTTGCCGGCGCGTCCTTCACGCTGGGCGCCACCGTGCGCAATCAGGGCAGCGGGCCGTCGCCCTCGACGACGCTGCGCTACTACCGCACCGCGACGCCATTCGGCACCGAAACGGAGGTGGGCACGGACGCGGTGGGCGCCCTGGCGGCATCTGCAACCAGCGACGAGTCGATCGATTTGACCGCCCCCGCGAGCGTCGGCACGTACTACTACGCCGCCTGCGTGGACGCGGTGACGGGCGAGAGCGATACCTCCAACAACTGTGGAACCTTTCTGAGCGTAACGGTGGTCAACACCATTGGCGCATCCGATCTGGTCGTGGGCTCGCCTTCGGTCTCCAACAGCAGCCCGGTTACCGGCGCGTCGTTCACGCTCTCGGCCACCGTGCGCAACCAGGGCAGCGGGCCGTCGGCAGCGACGACGCTGCGCTACTACCGCTCGACCGACGCGACGATCTCGGGCACCGACACGCAGGTGGACACGGACGCGGTGAGCGCCCTGGCGGCATCCGCAACCAGCGACGAGTCGATCGATTTGACCGCCCCCTCGAGCCCCGGCACGTACTACTACGGCGCCTGCGTGGACGATGTCACGGGCGAGAGCGATACCTCCAACAACTGTTCCAGCGCGGTGACCATAGCGGTCGGCGTTCCGCCCGCTCCCGACCTAGTCGTGGGCTCGCCTTCGGTCTCCAACAGCAGCCCGGAGACGGGAGGATCGTTCACGCTGTCGGCGACGGTCAGCAACGATGGGGACGGGGGCTCGGCGGCGACGACGCTGCGCTACTACCGGTCGGCGGACGCGACGATCTCGGGCACCGACACGCAGGTGGGCACGGACGCGGTGGGCGCCCTGGCGGCGTCCGCAACCAGCGCCGAGTCGATCAGTCTGACGGCGCCGTCGCAGGAAGGCACGTACTACTTCGGTGCCTGCGTCGACTCGGTGGATGGCGAATCCACCACGGACAACAACTGTTCAGACGGCGTGGAGGTCGAAGTTTCCGGTGGCGGTGCCGGCAGAGACGGAGAGTGTGTGCTAGGGGCTACGTATGCGGTGGGAGAAAGCTGTGATGTTTACGGTACGGGTAGTAGTTCCAACTTGACCTTCACGGTCCTGTCCGACGGGAGGGCGAGGCTCGGCCTCATCACTGGCGGGACCGGCATTACCGCGACGGGCACCATCAATGGAGTCAAGTATCACTTTGTGGCGAGTCATCAAGGTGGAGGCATCTGGGAAATCGACGAGTACATACCATGAGGTGGTGGCGCGTCATCTTTCAGCACGGGCGGAGTTCGCTCGCGGCACCGAGTCCCGGGACGCCGACACCAAGGCAGCGCGGGGAACGGCGGACGCCTTTGCCCGTGCTTGCCGTAGTCCCGCTGTTCCCTTGGATCGTCGGTTGGGGCGGTGCGGAGCCCGTGCCCGTGCCCGGCCGAACACCCGCCGCACTACAAACCGTGTCGGCGAGCGTGGTGACCGCAGGATCGGGGTCGAGCTTGTGGGACGCGCGGAAGTCGGGGGAGTTCGCACAGGAGCGTGGGTACGCAGTGTCGGTTGGCCAAGTCACCGTGGGAGCGGGCGGGGGCGACACGTTCTCGCGGCCGGACTACCGGGTGGAGATACAGCGCCGGGATCCTCCCGTCCTGCGCAAGGTTCACGAACTCGCCGATCGGATGGACGGCTGGCGGAAAGAATCCGCCGAACTCCGGCGCAGCATGGCTCCGCTGCTGGAGAAGCGGAAGCTCTCGGAAGTGGAGCCCGGACCGGAGCTCTCGGAGGCAGAGCGCAGGCGGCTGGCCGAGCTTGAGGGGCTGAGGCTCGCAGAAAGCCAGCGCCGAAGAGGTCCGCGAGCTGACGGAGAAGAGGGAGAAGAGCGAACTGCGGCCGGGACCGCCGCTCACTCCGGGTGAGGCGGCCGCGCTGGAGCAGCTGCGCGACAGCGTCGGCGCACTGGAGACGAGGATTTCCGCCGCCGAAGACGAACGCGAGACCCTCCTGGACACCATTGTTGGGTACACGGCAACGGTTGACAGCGATGACTGATATGCCGGTATTGGAAGTTATCTGACATCGCTATACTTGCGTTCATTCGCATACCCTTCGGCTCGCAACTCCTCTGGGCCATTGAGAGATCCGAATGAGCTCTCACCGAACCATCATCCGGCTGTCCGCCGTGCTAGCGGTTGTGGCCTTGGCCAAGGGGTGCGGGGACGGTGAGAGCCCTGCCGCGCCTCCAACGCCAGAGCCCGCCCGCCCGACGACGGTCACGGTGAGCCCGTCCACGCACGAGCTGACCGCGTTGGGCGCGACCGTTCAACTGAGCGCCGAGGTGCGGGACCAAAACGCCAGGGTCATGGCTGGAGCCACCGTGACCTGGACGAGTAGCGCCAACTCGGTGGCGACGGTCGATGCGTCGGGCCTCGTTACCGCGGCGGGCAATGGGACGGCGACGATCACGGCGTCCGCCGGGCCGGCCTCAGGCTCCGCGGTGGTGACGGTGACGCAGTCGGTGGCCTCGGTGGAGGTGTCGCCGTCCGTGGACGAGCTGACCGCGTTGGGTCAGACCGTTCAGCTGACGGCGGAGGCGTTCGACGAGAACGGCCATGCGGTGGCAGGAGCGGAGTTCTCGTGGGAGTCCAGTGATGCTGCGGTGGCAACGGTTGACGCTGGGGGTCTGGTGACGGCGGTCGCCGAAGGAGTGGCCACGATTACGGCGAGCGCGGGCGAGGCGTCAGGCTCCGCGGTAGTGACGGTGATGCAGCCGGTGGCCTCGGTCGAGGTGTCGCCGTCCGCGGAGACGATTGGGTTGGGCAGTACGCTACAGCTGACGGCGGAGGCGTTCGACGAGAATGGGGAGGCGGTGGCGGGAGTGGAGTTCTCGTGGGAGTCCAGTGATGCTGCGATAGCGACGGTCGACGAATCGGGTCTGGTGACGGGGGTCGCCGAAGGGGTGGCGACGATCACGGCGAGCGCGGGGCAGGCCCAGGGAACCGCAAAGATCACGGTCAACAACCCGGACCGGGCGGCGTTGGTGGCTCTCTACGAGGCCACGGACGGCCCGAACTGGGTCAACAGCGAGAAGTGGCTGACCGACGCGCCGCTGAGAGAGTGGTACGGGGTGCAAACTGTTGCACAAGATGGGGTAACCGGCCTCTGGCTTTACAATAACGATCTCTCCGGCCCGATCCCCCCCGAACTGGGCAACCTCGCCAACCTGACGGAGCTCGAACTCGCCGCCAACAACCTCTCAGGCTCGATCCCGCCGGAGCTGGGCAACCTGGCCAACCTGGAGGAGCTGCGCCTCAGCCACAACGCTTTGACGGGCCCGATCCCGCCGGAGCTGGGCAGACTAGTGCGCTTGAGGGTTCTGACGTTGCGGGGCAACCGCGGGCTTTGCTTGCCTGCGGATCCGCAGTTCCTGGCGTGGCTGGCCGAGAGGTTCTCCTTCAGCTTCTTCCCTTGTGAGCCTTCGGGCGGACGAGTGCTCCCAAGCGCGTTGATGCGGGAGGATGGGAACGGCCTTTCTCTCGCTTTGCCGGACGATCTGCGCAACCCGACGGCGGTGACGGTATCAGATCCGTCGGTCGTGGTGGCGTCCGCCGTTGGCGGCTGGCTCGAACCGGTAGCGGTCGCCATGCCCCTATGATGCCTTTGATCCTAGCTCGTCGCCCCGCTCTGCCGAAGTGAAGGTGATGCCCTCCGGCGGGGGAGACCCGGCGATCGCGGAAGTCACGGTGCGCGCGGCCATCGGCACGTTCGGCATCGACATAGTGTTGGAGCAGCCCTCCCCGACGGGTTACGGAGAAACCCTTGTGACGATCGCCGACTGGTGGTCCTCGGTGCTCGACGGAACCGAGTGGCCGGATCGCCCATTCAATTGCTTAGAGGGGGTGAAAGCGCTGGCGGATGATATGCTGATCCATGCCTCCACCTTCTACCGTAGTGCCTCAAGAACGACCACGGGCTACGCCGCCTCGTGTCGCCCCCAATCCGGCTTTCCCATCGGCGGTGGCTTGGGGACCGCGTACGGTTTCGGCCACTTCCGCCAGATCATTGCGCATGAGATCGGCCACCATCTCGGACTCGTCGGCATATGGCCATCGCACTTGAGGACGGAGGACCGGAAGTACTTCATCGGCTCGCGCGCCGTGGAGGCGTACAGGGCGGCCGGCGGTGACGCCAGCCTCCCCGGAGTGCCATTGGACGGGGTCCATTGGGGCCGGGGCGTCAACGACTGGCTTTTGCGCGGAGGCGACAAGATCGGGGTATCGCTCGCGGCTCTGGCGGACGCGGGCTACACGGTAGACAGGACGAAGACGCGGCCGGCAGGCAAGCCGCAAGCCGTGGCGCCATCCCTCGTCGAGGACGTTGTCCGGGCGGTGCGGTCCGACCATAGAGGTGGGCCGAAGAAAAATTGACCCACCGCGCTGACTGACGCCCGCCTTCTCTCAGGCCTGCATCCAGCTTCCCATCTCCGGCGCTAGGGCCCAAGCGAGCCGGGCGGGAGAGGCTTCGTGGTCGAAGGCGGGACGCCGGGCAGGATCACAGGGCGGCGGGATTGCCGACCTGTAGCATAGTGTCAAGGTCCCTCGCGAGAGACCACGGGGCTACCGGCCGGACAACCCGGCGGGGGACGCCATCGCCGCCGCGCTGCCGCGCAACGGCAACGCCATCCGGCATCACAAGGCGCTCCCGCACGGCGAGGTGGCGGCGGCTCTGGCCGAGGTCCGCGACTCGGAGTCCCATGCCGGTGTCCGGCTGGCGTTCGAGTTCATGGTCCTGACCGCGACACGCTCGAACGAGGTCCGGGGCGCGGCGTCGGACGAGGTCGAGCACGATGTCTGGACCATTCCCGCCGACCGCATGAAGGCGAAGCGCGAGCACCGGGTTCCCCTGTCGGGGCGCGCCTTGGAGATCCTCGAGGAAGCCCGGAAGCTCCACGGCGGCGGGATCGTGTTCCGGGGCGCGAAGGGAGGAAGGATCCACGCCTCGATGTTCAGCAAGTTGCTCCGGCGTCTCGGCATCGCAGGAACGTCCCACGGGATGAGGTCTTCGTTCCGCGACTGGTGCTCGGAGACGGGCGTGGCGCGCGAGGTGGCGGAGGCGGCGCTTGCACACAAGCTCCGCAGTCAGGCCGAGGCCGCCTACGCCCGCTCGGACCTGCTGGACCGGAGGCGCGAGGTCATGCAGGCTTGGGCCGCGTATCTCGCTGGCAAGCGTCGAGACCCGGAGGCCAGTCCGGTCCGTTGATCCCGCCGCACTCGTCATCGGCTCCGTTGCGAGTTTGTTTAGCGCACGGGAGCGGGAGCCAGCCTACCCAATGGTGTCTTCGCGTTCCGCTACCGCTATAGTACTCTAAGTTGTGGTTATTCAGATAGTTAGCGTCACTCACATGGATACCGTTACCTCTTTATATCCCTTTTGCCGAACGGGAATCCATTGAACCGTAGAGGATGTCCGCGGAGTTACCGTTCAGTCGTGCCGTGGTGGGGCAGTGGAGCGGCGTGCTGCGGTTTCATCCGCCGTCGGCGTGAATTCGCAAGGGGACTGGTAACGCGATCCGTCATGCGCCATCGTCGAGCCCGCGCGACTGCTCATCGGATGGACGCCCCGGTTGCGCAAGGAAAACCTTCCCCCTGCGGGGGGCGGCAACCCCGGTTCCTGATCCTGCCCTGGAGCGCGATCCCCAACGCACCCCCAGCGGAGCGACGAGTCCGAACTCTCCTCGGGTCTTGACGGCCACGAACGGCATCATCGCCCGTTTGAGCCGCCTCGACGATCGCTTCCGCGCCGTTCGTAGGGCGACATGTCGAATCCCTGTTCGTCAAAGTAGATCAGGCGATTCGGAATAGCCGTCAGAATCGCAGCTCGTTCGGCGTCGGTCAGCCGCTCTGGCCGATACCGCACGGCAAGGTACGTAAGAAAGCTCTCTGCGATATCCTCGCGGTCTGGATGGTCACGGGCGTAGTCGGATATAAAGACGCCGTCCGCCCGCTGCGCTGCGCGCCAGCCGGAGGAGTCACGATGCTCCGGATCGAGCGCGACATGCGCGGCTTCATGGACAAACACTTCCTCCACGAGACCGCGGCGAATGTAATCCTTCCCCTTGTCCGTGTGAATCAGGCCGCCTCCCCAGGATTCGTAGCCGGCGTTGATGGTAATCCCCCGGTGCGGCATCGCGGACAGCAGAACTGCCGGCAGGCGCCCCTGGGCAGGAGCGTACGTCTCGACCTCCGCCTGTGCGGCCTCCTTGCTGCCGAATTCGGGATTGACGCGGAATTCCACCTCGTGTCCACCGTACCGTACATCGAACAGGTAGGCATCGATCGTAATCCACATGTCGGGCCGTCGATCGTACACATAGCGCGGGCCGCGACCCGCGTACGTGATGCTCCCGAGCGTCGTGGGATCGGAAGGCTCGATGACCCGCGGCGAAATGGACACAGTCCCCCCGTACGGAGGCGTTCCCGTGTGTTTGAGATCGAAGTCCAGCGTGCGGTCTTCGTCCACCGTAATCTCGACGGTCTCGGTTACATAGCTGGGCTCGGCGGTGACCGTAACCGTGACTGTCCCCCGGACGTTCAGGAAGCGGTAGCGCCCGTCGGGACCGGTGGCTTCCTGTCTGCCGTTGTCGAGCCGCGCGACCGCGCCGGCAAGCACTGGCCCGTTTCTCCGGCTGTCGCTTACCGTCCCAGATAGAATGAACGTGGGTGTAACCGTCACTATCGCGGACCCTGACGCAGTGCCCGCGTTCGCCGTGATCGTCGCTTCCCCGTTGCCCGCCGCCGTCACCAGGCCGGACGCGTCCACCGTCGCCACCGACGGGTCACTGGACTCCCACGAGAACTCGGCTCCAGCCACCGCATGCCCGTTCGGGTCGAACGCCTCCACCGTCAGCTGAACGCTCGCGCCCAATGCGGCCAGCTCGGCCGTGCCCGGCGACACCTCCACCGAGGCCACCGTCTGCATCACCGTCACCACCGCGGACCCCGAAGCCCCTGCCGCCGTCGCAGTGATCGTGGCCTGTCCGTTGCCTTGGGCAGTCACCAGGCCGGCCGCATCCACGGTCGTCACGGAGCTGGCACTAGTCGTCCAGGTCACGGTGACTCCAGCCATCACGCTGGAGTCCTGGTCACGTACTTCTGCCCTCAGTTGTACGGTTGCGCCCAGGGCGGTCAGCTCGGCCGTGGCGGGGCTGACCGTGACCGTCGTCGGGCGGGCGGGGTCTGGCGACGTTGGCGCGGATGGGCTGTCACCGTCCCCGCACGCCCACGCCAAGGCGAGACTCGCCAGCGCTGCGGAGAGCCGGATCATGGTTCGGTGACGAGTCATCGGATTTCGCAAGGGGCCATAGAGGGATCACCCATCCTATCCCAGGGGCCGGACTGTGCCAAGACTCGCCTTTCTGTCAACGGTGAATGAACTGGTGCAGAATACGGGGGTGTCTCGACCGACCGCGACCGGGGTTCTTCTCAGGCTCCCCGGGAGCAGCTCGAGCATCAGCTGGCGGCGCCTGGTCCGGCTCCCGCACGTAACTGGAACCCTTGGGACATCGCCTCTTTGCCCATTGTTGACACCGCTCAGAGCGGCATCCTCAATGTACGGGTACGGTGATTTTGACGGCCCAGTGTTCCGAGCGTCGGGGGACGAGTTGGTTTAGCGCACGGGAGCCAGCCTACCCTTTGGGGCCACGCTTCGCGGGTCCCCGGCAGGGGCTGGCGGGGGGCTGTGCCCCCTCTGACCCTCCCAACGGCAACGGCACATGAGGGCCGCTGGACGCGACGTGTGGTTGAAGATTCGCGCCAGCGAGCCGATCATCTGCACGCTGTCACGCTCCTGCAACGCCTGGCTGGAGTTGGTTCCGACGTTGGATGCACGGGTCGGCTCCGGGTGTATAGGGGTGCTTGGGGAGATCGCGCCGGGCCTCCAGGGGCTATTCTCATTCCTCAAGAGGAGATTTACCAAATGCCCGAGTGGCTAATTCTGGCGGCTTTCGTGGGGATTGTTTTGTTATTAAAGCTTGCTGACAGGCGTTCTGACATCAGGAGGGAGAAAGCGCTGGAAGAGGCGGATGCGCGTGCCAAGGCGAGACGACCAGACTGGGTTGACAAGCGACACAACTGCTGCGAGGTGAAGGTCCTAATAGACCTGGAGCAGGATGCTCACCTCATTGTCCAGACACGGGCCGAGCAGTTGGAGGGTTCCGGGGAGCCCCTACCGGAGTGCGACGGGCATCGCGAGGAACCGGGCTTCCACGTCAAGCGGGAGGGCGGAGGCTTTGTGTCCTTCTCGCTGAGGTTTTTTCCAGAGAGCGGAGGTCTGAAGATGTACGTGAGTCCGCCTGACGGAGCAGAGACGTTCGAGTGGTGCATCCACGTGCGTTCTGGGCGCAATAGCCCCTGCGTGCTAGTGCTGGAGATGGATGATTCCTTTCCGAGATCCGGCGAGACCCCCCCCGAGCAAGTCAAGGCGCTCGATGCGGTTTGCGGCGAGGAGCTAGACCATCAGCAGCTTCTCTACAAGGTCCTGGGGCCCATTCTGTTCGGCGGGCAGCGGGCCGCCAGCTGATCGGTCCGCTCACGACGACGATCATCCCGATGACGAAGACGGCGACGGCCGGTCCTGGGATCTGTGGGGACATCAACTGATCAAGCTTGAGTCCGCCCATATCGAGTAAGTCAGTCCGCCTCAGAGCCTCGCTTTCCCCGACCCGTCCACAGACAGAAACCCGTGGCCGGCCCGTGCTGGTTCACCGCCCAAGCCACTATCAGCTTGGTGTCCGGATCCAGACGCTGTGAATGTCCACAGGTCGCCGTGGCCCGACGGGCCACGGCAGGACTACGATGTGCAAGACCACGTCGGCTTCTCATCGAAACCGCGTCCCCCGCGAGCCAAACGGTCTGCCATGTGGTGGTGCGGTGGATCAGCCCCCGGCTGACCTGCCTCCGAGCCACCTATTTTCCACCGCGCAACCAGCTAGCGCATGTTACAGTCCAACGATAACTCCAGGGGGTTGAAGCGTGGTCTGTGAAATCTTGTACTACACCGTTGCCGTAGCCGAGCTCTTGGGCGTAGTCCTTGGTGCGTACGGCGTTCTGCGCGAGAGCTTCGCTGACCTAGCCGTAGCACGACCGTATGGCGAAGGAGGTTTTGGAGAAGGTACCTATGGAGGTCAGCCGTCTCCTGCCAATCAGCGGTGGGTCAGGGTGGCCGTATGGCTACGGCTGCTTCCTCCTGATAGTAACCTGACCATTACGGATCGGCGAAAGAACGCCGCCGTTGCGATCATGGGCGTGGTGATCCTGGTTCTCGCCATGCTCACGGACGTCGCCGTCGCCGGGTCCGTGTGCAGGTGAAAGGAGGAGGGCATGCACGGCACGGTGCAGCTTTTCGGTGTGGCGACCCAGAAACCCGTGTACCTGAAAGCTGTGCTTTGCCAGATCGATCCCGTTGATGCTGCGTCAACGGATCGGGCAGCATGTTGCGTCGATCAAGGCGGCGGAGAACCTGTCGATCGGGGATTTCCGATGTCGGTACGCATCTCCGGCCCGGTGTCCTTCGATCTCACCCGATGCATGCGCCTGCCTCGCCCCTCTGCGGACAGCGTATCAAGACTTGCTGACTTTCCCATCACAGTGCGATCGGAGTCCTGAGTTCAGTTATTCGTGCCATGGCGGGCTACGAGGTCTGGGACGTGTGCGAGGGCTGGCCCGTCCGAGATCGAGGCACTCGTGTAGATTTGCATCTAACCGATGGACGACTGAGACGATTAGAGCCGCGGTGGACGTTCTCGCTCCCAACCCGTGAGCGGGTTAACGCTCAACGGATCGCCGAGCCTTCTCCAGACATACCTCTCGCGTCGGGATAGCCCACGACCTTGTCGTGCCTCCGCGGGCCCGTCACTGGCAGTACCCCTCGTTGACACGCATGTACTCGAGGATGAAGCGGTCGATCAGGGTTGATACTCTCTGGGGCAGGTCCGCCTCTGATTCCGCTCCGAATAGCGAGCTTACCCACACTTCCGTAACGCGAAACTCACCCGATAGAGGGTCCCACACCTCCTTGCGGAACATCGCCCTCCTGGCCCCTTGGTCGATCCCGAGCACCAAAGGATAATACTCGCCGTCGTCGGGTTCTGGCCCACCCCAAATCCGCGCGGCCCGCAGGCGGGATTCGGGAATCACTCCGGCATTCCCACCTGTTCCGGTCTCTCCGAAACGGGACAGCTTCACCGGCGCGCACTCGGTAAACAGCGCATAGCGGCTCGACCGGGAGGGAGTCTGGTCATCGCCGAATTCAATCCGTCTCCACTCGGTCCACGCGTCGAATCGGACAATCGCGCCGGCAAAGCGCCGCTCGAACTCCACACGGACCGAATCACGCCGGGGAGGCGGAAGCAGGTCATCACCGGAATCCGATAAGGCGTCCCGGAGCGCTGTCGCGCGCCGGCGTTGGTTGAGGAGTTCCCGGAGCCTAGAACGGGGGTCAGACGGGTCCGGGCTGTCTGCTTCCGATGGCTGGTCCCTAAGCGTTACGCCGAACTCTTCGATGACCTCTTCCATTCGAACCAAGAGCGAATCGAGGTTCTGGAATCCGAGGGTTTGGAGCGCGGAATCCGAGAAAGCAGCTCGGAGTGCTCCCACGGAATCGCGGCGCACGATGGCCTCCGCATACTGGGCGCCTGCGGTGGCCTGGGTGCGTTCGACGTTGGCCGCGTCCGGTTGACAGCTTCCAGATGCGACGGCGAAGTAGGTGAGCGCGGCGACCCGGCAAATGTGTCTCATCGTGTGTGCCCTTCCATCATGCATGAGAGTTCTTGAAGTCTCATTTTCCCTGAGGGACCGAAGGTCGCACGGCTCGGCGTGTCGACTACGCGGGAAGCTCCGCAGTCGACCGCCTCACGCTGGCAACGAAATCGACCGCGGCACCGTGTGAATCTCGAACCGGGCCGAACTCGCCGCAAGATACTCCGGCGTCCGTACCGGATCCCAGCCTCTCGAGCGGGAGGGCATCGGTGGCTTCGTCCTAGATGTTTTTCCGCCAGGGCCGCGCTCGCCGAAACGTCCACGAAATCGGGCAAATAAGACCAACAGAGGCGGCACCGCGAATAGCCAGAACCACACTGGGGTCAGATCGCGACCGACGGATTGGATCCGGGGCATGCCACAGAGCAGGAACCAAGGCCCTTCGGACAAGTGAGATCAATGCTCTCTCCAGGCTTTCGGCCAAAGAACTCGGGTGGTCTCTGGCAGAGCCCGATTCGCCTCTCGTACGTCGCTGGAACGCCCAGGACATCGCCTCTTTGCCGGTTGTTGACACCGCTCAGAGCGGGCTCCTCAATGTACGGGCATGGAGATTCTGACGGCCCAGGTTTCGTGGCGTCGTGGCGTGTCTGGCGCACTTGAGGCGGGAGAGCCAGCATACCCCTTGGGGCCACGCTTCGCGGGTCCCCGGCAGGGGCTGGCGAGGGTGGCTCCACCCCCTTCGATCCCCTGGACGCCCGCGCTCCGGCAGGCCATGGCGCGCACGCGGACACTGGACCGCCCCGGCGGCCCCGCTTTGCGTGCGAGCGCGGCCGGCAGGTCGCGCGCATCGGCGGCAACCTCAACCACCTCGGGGCAGTTTCGGGCTTGGTCGAGCGCCGACGCCGACCTCACTAGGACGACTTGCCGAGCCACCTAGCTGGTGAAAAGCCGCGACCGGCGACCGGATTCGTTGATACGCCGCGCTCGCAGCGGCGCTTGATGGCCTTCCCGCTAGGGATTGCTGGAGGGGAGCGACCCCCGGCGGAGGGTGGCATGGGTGTGCACATGCCAACCCTCCGCGATGCCGATCGAGGCATCGAATCCGGGGGGTCGCTCCCGTCACCGGCCGCAAGCTCCGGAGCGGCAACACCGTTCCGGCGGCCGTGCCGGAAGCGCAAGGACGCCAGCTAGATACGGACACCGTGGCCTGCACATGAAAGCGGCCTTTCGATGCACATGCACCCCGATGTCTCATGTGCACTCGCGGATCGGCACCGACCGGCACCCATCCGCCTCCCAGGAGCCGTCCCGAACGCCACGTCGCGAAGCCCTTGATGGCCACTCCGGGCTTGAGATATCGGCAAGCCTGTCGCGTACTGGACAACCACGACGGATCAACGGATGGGTCCGACCTCCCGGTCTAGGCTCTCTCCGCCCAGATAGGCTTCCCAGTCCGCCATCAGTCGGCGTCGGCGCTCGAACAAGTCCGTGCGCATGGAATGCAATGGCCTAAGAACATCTCCACGTCCCCGACAGACCTCCATACCGAGGAGGCCGTGGGCCCGTGCCCCCCGCGACCCTGCGGACTCGAAACTCAAAACGAGCAGGTGAGCGGCAACCTTGCGAACTGGAATCGCCGAGAACACCTCTCCAGGGATAGTACCAATTCAGATCGTCGCGTGGAGGCCCAGAACGCACGGTGGCGACGAGGTCCACCGGCACGGGATTCCCGCCGGGGCCGCGAACGGGCGCCCGGAAGGGGTCCGGGCGGCAGCCACCCGAGCGGGACGAGCGGTGCCGACCTCAGCGACTCGCCATGCACAGTGCATCTTCCAGATACTGGTTGACACCGACACTCACAACTCAACCGAGACGCTGCGATGGACTGGCATACTTATGAGAAGGAGATTCACGAACATCTATCGATCCTGTATCCAGGTGCTTCGATCAGACGGGATGTTCAACTACTCGGTCAGTATTCGGAAGAAAGCAGGCAGATCGATGTGTTGATAGAGGACGAGATTGCTGGGTTCAGAACTAGAATCGTCGTAGACGCCAAGTACTTCGCCCGGCGTGTCGATGTGACACACGTGGAGCGCTTCATTGGATTGCTTGAGGATGTCTGTGCCACACACGGACTCCTGGTTACACCACACGGCTATAGCAAAGCCGCGATGCGACGTGCCCACAATCACCCGAAGAACATACTGCTCGATGTCCTGAATCTATCGGAGTTGCGGGAAAACCAGAACTTTACCGGAATTCCATACTCGGGCCAGAGAGCAATGTGGGTGAATGCTCCGTTTGGTTGGATTATGGATAACAGTCGAAACGACGGGTTTCTTGCCACGCTCTACCAGAGAGGCCGAACTCTAGAGGAGGCCAGGCGGGTACACGAGTGGATGTATGTCAATTATTGGCACAAGGATAAGGACGCGTCAAACCTGGCCGAAGTGTTGAAGATGCAAGCACGGAATATGGCAAAACAGTACGACGTGCTCGAAACTAGTGACTATGACGGTCCTGTTAGAGACGATGGCCGAGCTACATGGGTTCGTGTGGCGACATACGATGACATGCCGTTCAAGGAAATCACCGGCTACATTGATGGTGAAGGCCTAGTGGCTTTCTTCGTGCTATTCACCATCCCGGAGTTGGAAGCTACAAACACACGCAAGCTGATGCACGTACTGAAGTATTCAATGCATTGTGACATAGAGTTTCGCAATGAGAAAGTGATTGACGCTCTGAAGGAGTCCATTGAATCCGTAGATGACGCTGTCGAAAGGGCCAACGGGTACACGCAAATCGCAATATGGTACGCAGAAATGAACGACCATGAGAAGGCAACGCGGTATTTCAGGCGTAGCTTCCGTACCTCGCCGACGGTTTATAGGAATTTCAAACCACTGATGGATGCGGAACTCGGGAGGTCGCGTACCGATGCTGCTGCGGAGTGCGCGAAAGCGTTGTTTCGGTTAGATCCGGAAAACCCGCGAGTGATGCAAGATATACTGGAGATATATGGAAGTGACAGGTACGATGGTGCATTACGCGAGCTCGTTCGGGAGTTGATGAACGAATACGAAAGTAACCGAGAAGCAGAGGTGAACATTGGGTTTCACTACGGCATGCGGCTGGTCGACGCGGGAAGCTTCAGATCAGCTGTCCAAACGCTACGTGTTGCGAATGAAGCGGCGCGGTCGATCAGTGGGGATCATCCGGCACTTGCGGGTATCGGGGATTTGCTGGCAGAGATTGGAGAACGGGGGAAGGCATGAAAGAGTTTACAATACCCAACCCGTCCACAAAGGCTGTAGAAGGGGAACAGGGAGATAGAGGCAGGCCGGTGCCGGAGGTTGGACGGGCATGAAGCGGCTCGTTGTTAATGGGCTGTACCAATACGATAATCACCTGACACCCGGCCTCGCCGAGGTCAGCTCTACGCTGCGGTCTTGACCTCCTTCGTGGCTGGGGCGTTCCGGGCCTTGGGCCTCGTGGGGATCCCAGCCTTGAAGAGGGTTGCGAGCGAGCCGTTGGGCCATGGAACGTCTTGAAACCGCGCCGGACCGCAGCGCGCGGAAACGGGCAAGGGCACTGCCGTGCCATCCCGCAAGACAGGACTCGGAACCCGGCCGCTGCTTGAGTCGAATCCCTTGCGGCTCAACACGATCTTCATGGGACGGCGCAGTAATCGTAGAATCCGTAGCATAGATCGGCTTTGAACCGCGAAGGCCGAACCGCTGGCGGCCCGCCACGTAGCACCCGAACGTTTACCCGTGGTCGCATTTGGCGGAAGCAGCCTACCCAATGTGTCACATTGAGTAGGCTGCCTCTCCCGCTCTAGCTGTGCGCCTGACAAGCTCGTCCGCCGATGTTGAGGGGCGCGTGCGGATCACCGGAGCAGTCCGGCCGCCGGGTCTCGTACCCCACCGGCCAAGTAGCCAGCCCAGTCGTCCATGATCCGGTGCCGTCCGTCCGCCATCGCCTGAAGCCTTTCGAACATATACCACTCGTCTTCAAGGCCGTGGCCGAAGAAGCACGTCAGGAACGTGGACGCTGTGTTGCCGGGAGTCACCATGGCTGGAGTCATGGTGCCGTCTCCATCGTGTCGGTGGTCGGGAACAGCGGCGAGGACCCGGCGTCTCCGCGCAGAACCGGAATCGGGCCGGCGGTTCGCCAGAGATGGGTGGCTTACGGGAGATGCGCCCGCGGCGTCCGAGGCCGACGGGCAAACTGCCGTCGAAGTCGATGACAGTGGGAGGCGTGTCGGCTACGTTGCGGCACCCGGCATTGCAGGTGGGTGCATCACGCGGCCATACTCTGGTCAGTCGATGGTGTCGGCGCCAGTGACCGCCAGTGGGGCGCCGAAGTCTCGGCGCTGTAAGAAACCCCGACAGCGCTGCAACCGGTGCACACGGAGAAACGTAGAGATGGATTTGTCGTCATGCGCGCAGTTTTCGCACATGCCGCCCTACGGCCGCTGCACGCCCGCACTATTCCGGCTTGCCGCCGCCGTAACGATTGCTGCGGCGCTGTTTGTGGCCCCTGCGCAGGGCACCGCCGTCCAAAGGAAGGCATCGGTAGCCAGCCATATCCCCGAGGCGGGGGTGGATCCGGTACGCCCCGTGGCCACGATCGATCGCGAGGAGATCGCGCTGTCGGGCATGCGCACTGTCTCGGACCTGCTGGTGAGCCGACAACGTTTCAACAGCTTCGGCCTTCATCGGGTGCTGTTCTTGGGCAGCCGGGTCGCTTATCTGATCAATGGCCGCCGCATCTCCGATTCCACCCTCGATCTCTCCACCCTGCCGACATCGGCGGTGGAGCGCATCGAGATCCTGAGCGGCAGCGCCGCCGCACTGCACGGTGGGCACGCCATCGCCGGTGCGATCAACATCGTGCTCAGGCGCGGCGAGGAGGGTGTCGAGGCTTCGGCGTTCGCCGGCCGGCCAACGGACGCGGGCGGCGATACGGAGGAGGGCAGCGCCTCGTGGGGAGGCGGGGTCGGCCAAGGCCACATGACCGTCGCCGTGGACGTCTTCCGACGTGAGGAAATTCCCGACGCGGCGCGAGAGCACAGCCGCGCCAAGTGGACGCTGGGTGGCACGTTCGCCGATGCGTCCGGCGTTTCCGTGGGCGGCAACACCGTCTTCATCGCGACCAGGAGCTATGACGATAACGGCGACGTCACCGCCACTCACGTTCCCGGCGTCGTGAGCCGTTCGATCGCGCGCCCCCTCGGCGACTGTCCCGGTCGCATGTACACCGGCGCGCTCGCTGATCCCCTCGGCAGTCCAGGCACAGGTTGTGGCTTCGCCTACGCCGACATTTCGTGGGCCATGGCACGCTATGGGCGGGAAAGCCTATTCCTCACCCTCGATCATCCGCTCGGCGACGGCGCCGACGCCTATCTCGATATCCGGGCTGCAAGGGACGAAACGCTGGAGCGCTATGCTCCTTCGGTCGGCACCTTCTCCGTTTCGTCGGAGACACTCACGGACCATCTGCTGCCCGACCCCGAGATCGACTCGCTTCCCGAGACCCTTCGCGTGTCCCATCGCTTCCTCGGCCACGGCAACCGCGAGTGGCTTACGACGCTGGACGAATATGACGTCGCGCTCGGCCTGAAGGGGCAGTTCGCGGACGGCATCGGCTATGACGTGCACCTGCGCTACTACCGCCACGACGCCGTCATCGACGGCACTACCTTCGTGAGCGGGAGCGCCATTCAGCAGGTCATCGACGAGGGGCGTTATGACCTCGTTAACCCGCTCTCTCCGGCCAACCTTGACGCGATCCGAGAGACTGCACTGCGCCTGACCCGCGATCGGGTGACGGACCACAGGACGGTCCGCGCCTCCGTGGACGGACCAATGTTCGCGCTCGCCGGCGGCGAGGCGCGATGGGCGGCAGGCGCCGAGTTGGTCGCCGAGGACTGGCGCGATGTCCACGCCTATCGGGACCGTTCCGGCCGTTCCTATGACGCGAGAGACGTGCTCGGGGCCGGTGGGATCCAGGTGTCTGGCGAGCGGCAGCGCTGGTCGGGTTTCGGGGAGGTAGCGCTGCCGGTGCGTCACGATTGGGATGTCACGCTCGCAGGGCGGGGCGACGGTCATGACGATGTCGGCGCTACCTATTCCCACCAACTTGCGAGCCGGTTCCGCCTGCACGATGCCCTGATGCTGCGGGGCTCCTGGGACAGAGGCTCCAGGCCGCCCAGTCTGTACGAACTGCATCTGCGCAGCTCGAACGATTTTCCGTGGGTCTGCGACAGGAATACTCATAGGGGGGCGCTAGAGACCTGCCCCGTAGAGCAGGTCGTGCGGGTGAGTAGCGGCAATTCGAACCTAGAGCCGGACGAAGCCGAGAGCGTCAGCCTCGGCGCCGTGATCGGACTGGGGCTGCTATCCCTGAGTGCAGACTGGTTCCGGGTCGCGCTTTCCGATGTGCCGGATCGATTGTCCCCGCAATCGATCATTGACCTCGAGGCCAGGGGAGCGTTACCGCCCGGTGTGGCGGTGATACGCACACAAGAAGGTAAGATCGAGCGGATCGATAGCCCGATCGTCAACAGCGGGGAGACGGATGCGTCGGGTGTCGATGTGCGGGCGCGGCTCGACTGGAACGCCCCTTGGGCAGACCTGGTGCTGGATACCCGCTGGTTGCGCATGACCCAGCAAGAGACCCGGGTGGCTGGCGAGCTTCAGCCAGGCGACTACCCGCGCGCCCGCGTTCATGGATCGCTTCGCGCGAGCCGAGGCCGCCTCACTACGAGCTGGAGCGTATATTCAGTCTCGGGCTACTGGAATATGCGCCGGACCGGCCGCTTCGACGGCTGGATGGGCCACGACATCACCGTCCGCTGGCGCGACCCCTTCGGCCTGAGCAGGATGGACCTCACCGGGGGCGTACTCAATATCGCGGACCGCGGCCCTGCCATCGATCCCACGGACCCCGATGCTGCGGACGTGAGTCTGGACTCGGGTCGGGGGCGCACGATCTTCTTGACCGCCACGATGTCGTGGTGAGGGAAGGCCAGGCCGTCTGTGCCGGTCGGCGACGCGCCACGTGGTTTCGGAACCGCTAAGGGGCGGGTCGTCGACCGATTACATGTACCCCTAGGTTCCTATCCACACTGACCGCCTCCAGGTGTTCGCAACACCCAGCCGGGGTGCGGCCCTCAATGGCCTTGTAGGCCGACGGAGCTGAAGCTCATCGATCTTCTGCGGTGGATCGCTTCCATCGTCTCGAACAGAACCGGCTCCGGCGTGGGACATTTTCAACCGATGTTGACACTCTGTAGTCACCATCCATGTGGGCTTCGCGGGGGATGCTCGCCTATAACGCATGCTTCCGAGACACCTAAATCCAACGTGGCCGGGCGCAATGAACACCCTTGTCGGACAGCTTGGAGACTGCCTACCGCATTCCTGAGCCTGACGCGGCTACGTTTCGGCGCGGGAGCGGGCTGCGGCCGAGCCTCCAGACCTCTCCGTTTCTGCGTGTTTCTCCCATAAACCCAGCGGGTAACGCGACTTACGACCTTCGGACACACCAGGTGATACACGCAGCCCGTAGCGTGTAGCCAAGTCGTTGTCCCATCGGGACTTGCGAAGATTGATCCCTGCTTCCCGCTCCGGCTCCCGGTCGCGCTTGACGCCGAGCGCGCCGTCTTCGTCTACGTCGATCCGGGCCACGAGACCGCGACGGCGCTCCGCTCCTGGGGTGCCGCGCACCGCGAACTCTGGGAGGCGCTTTGGGATCGCGGCCGCGGGATCGAAGTCGTGGTCCTCGTCCGGACAACGGACGAGCGGAGCCGGGCGGAGACGGTGCTCGCCAACTGGGCGCGAGATCCCCACCCCTCCGAATTCGACCACGAAATCGGCCGCGAGATCGTCCGAATCGAGCAAGCCATCCGCGACAAGGATGACCGGGTGCTCAAAGAGTATGGCGACCTGCAGGCCTGCCTCAAGCGGATCGTCGAGCTGAAGGACCTCCACCGATCCTCGAGTCCAGGAACGATGATCCACGGCTTCGCGACATGGCGCTCGAGACGGCTCCCTGGAGGCGGATTTTGAACGCGGATCGGCGAGCGTCGGTGCTGATCGGCGAGTGCACATCAGACAACGGGGTGCATGTGCACCGAAACGCCATTTCCATGTGCGCGCCAGCGCTCCCGTATGTGGCTGCCTGTCTTACAGTTGCGGCACGGCCGCCGGAGCGGCGACGCCGCTCCGGAGCTTTCGGCCGAAGAAGGGAGCGACCCCCCAGTCCGAGGGCCTGGTACGGGCGCGGGGCCAGGTGTGTTTTCACACCCAGCCCCCGCCCTCCAGGGGTCGCTCCCGTTCCAATGATCCCTACGCGGGAAGGCGGTTTGAGCGCCGCGTTCGAGGCGGCGGATCACCCCGTTTGCCGGCCGCCGGTTCAGGGGTTCGGGCATCGACGAGCAAGTCCGGGGTAGCCCCCGATGGCTTGGGCCACAGCCCAAGCCGCCAAGTCCGGGACGTGCCCGTCCCAGGTGACCGATGGCCTTCCCGCACGGGATTGCTGGACCGGAGCGACCTCCCGACGGAGGGTGGATGGGCGTGCACATCCCAACCCTCCCCGATGCCGTACCAGGCATCGAAAGAGGGGGGTCGCTCCGGCCACGACCACCAGCTCGCGTGCGGCACCGCCGACTGGTGGGCCAAGGCCCAAGACCGCGGCCGCCGCCGTGCCGCTCGCAGCCTCGTCTCCTGCACCGCCCAGTCGCGTAAGCTCGAGTGGAAGCCGTGCGGCACGACGGCGACCCATGCTTCGGATCAGCCTGTGCAGCCGTTTGCCTTCTGACGGCTTCCTGTTCCCAGTGGCGAACACCAACGGGCTGACGCCCGGGAGGGCCCCGCCTCCTTGAGGGATCTGACGCCTCTAACTCTGCTCGTGGCGAGCTTGCCCGACACATGGCCGTCGCTCGCTACTACAGGGGCGTGAAGCTATCATTATTGGCAGTCGGCAGAGCGCCTTCTGGTTTGACAGGAGCACCCCAATGAGCACCTCGATCCTATGCCGCTCTCACACCCTGGCAATGTTCGCACTCACCGTCCTCCAGGTCGGCTGTAGTACTGTCGAGGACGACATCTCGGCGGTGCGCATGGCCGCCGAACAGGGCCACGCCGACGCGCAGTACGCCCTCGGGGTCGCCTACTGGTTGGGCGAGGGTGCCCCTGAGGATCGTGGGGAAGCGGTACGCTGGTACCGCCTAGCTGCCGAAAAAGGCAACGCCGCCGCACAGGCCGCCCTCGGGCTCGCCTATAGAGTTGGGGAAGGCGTCGACCAGGACCATGCCGAGGCGGTACACTGGTGGCTCCAATCCGCTGAACAGGACGAGGCCGCCGCACAGGCCGCCCTCGGGCTCGCCTATAGAGTTGGGGAAGGCGTCGACCAGGATCATGCCGAGGCGGTACGCTGGTGGCTCCAAGCCGCCGAGCAGGGCCTCGCCGGTGCGCAGTACTTGCTCGGGGAGGCCTACAGGAGTGGAGAAGGCGTCGCCCAGGACCGTGCCGAGACGGTACGCTGGTGGCTCCAAGCCGCCGAACAGGGCCACGCCGACGCACAGTACAATCTCGGGGTCGCCTACTGGTTGGGCGAGGGTGCCCCTGAGGATCGTGGGGAAGCGGTACGCTGGTACCGCCTAGCTGCCGAAAAAGGCAACGTCGACGCACAGGCCGCCCTCGGGAACGCCTATGCCTTGGGCGAAGGCGCCCTCAAGGACTTTGCCGAGGCGGTGCGCTGGCACCGGATGGCCGCCGAGCAGGGCGAGGCGAGTGCGCAGTTCAGACTTGGGCTCATGTACGAATCCGGTGAGGGCGTCCTCGAGGACGCCAGGCTAGCACACATGTGGTACAACATTGCGGGTGCCAATGGGTTAGATCTCGCGAGGGGACGGCGGGACACAATCGAAGACGACATGACCGCCACCCAAATCGCGCGTGCAACGGAACTGGCCCGCACGTGCATGGACTCGGACTACGAGAACTGTGAGGGGTGAACCCAAGGACATCTGCATGCTGACACCGGGGCGGTGATTGCCCTCGAGGTGGGGTACCAGACAACCCAGGATAAGATGCAGTACATACTGGTGTCGCTCGGCTGATCAGCGCCTCGAAGGCGCACCAGATCCGACAGCGTCAACCCTGCGGAGCGTGCCACTCGGCACGCTCCGCCTCGCTGGCGCGAATCTTCACCCACACGTCGCGTCCAGCGTCCATGATGTGCCGTTGCCGTTGGGGGGGTCAGAGGGGGCACAGCCCCCCGCCAGCCCCTGCCGGGGACGCGCGAAGCGTGGCCCCAAAGGGTAAGCTGGCTCATGACTGCTAACGGGTCGTGAGCCAGCCTTCGCGCCCCCGCTCTTCAGCGCCTGACGGACTCGTCCGCCGACACTGCGAGCGCGGCGGATCAGCGAGCCGGTTCGGCCTCCGGGTCCCGACGCTCGCCCGCGAGATACGCAGCCCAATTGTCCATCAGGACGCGCCTGCGCTCGAAGAGGTCTGAACGCGCATAGGCAGCTTCCACCTTGTTACGAACCGCATGCGCCAACGCGGCCTCGGCGACTTCACGCGGTGCGTTGGAACACTCGCCGCACCAGTCCCTGAAGCTCGACCGGAAGCCGTGCGGCACGGCCGCGATACCCAGGTCTCGAAGCAGCGTGGAGAGTCTGCTGTGGGCAGATGCGCGGCCCTCCGGCGACGGGAAAACGAGACCGCTGCCGCCCCCGAGCGTCCGCGCCTCGCTCAGTATCTCCACAGCGCGCCCGGACAGCGGCACCCTGTGGGGGCGATGGGCTTTCGTGCGTTCGGCGGGAACCGTCCACTCCCGAGCCTCCAGGTCGATTTCATCCCACTGTGCCAGGCGAACCTCTCCCGAGCGGGCCGCCGTCAACACCAGGAACTCGAAGGCGAGTTTCGTGGCCGGGTAAGCGTGCGACTTCCGCACCGTTTCCATCGCGCCCACGACCTCCGCGTGAGGCAACGCGCGCATGTGCTGGACTACGGCTCGCTGTCGGCCGAGCGCTTGACCGAGCACATCGCTGGCGGGGTTGTCCGGCCGAAGCCCCATCGCCACCGCCCACTTCATCACCGCCCCGATGCGCTGGCGCACCCGCCGGGCAGTCACCTGCTTGTCGTGCCAGATCGGTGTCAGCACCGCCAGAACGTCGGCTGTCGTTATCTCGCCGACCGGTCGATGGCCCAGCTGTGGGAACGCATAGACGCGCAGGCTGGAGACCCAGTCGTTCGCATGCCTGGCGCTGCGCCAGCCCGGCCGCAGCTGCTCCATAACACGGGCGGCCGCCTCGGCGAACGTGGGCATGTCCCGGACCTTGTGCCGCTCGGTACGCGGATCACCGCCCGAGCGCGCGATCTTGCGGTTCATGAATGCCTTCTCGCGCGCCTCGGCCAGCGATACCAGCTGGTAGCCCCCGAGCCCCAGCGTGCGGTTTCGACCCTGGATCCGCAGACGCTGCTCCCATCGGCGCGCGCCCGATCGGTCCACGCGCAGATAGAGGCCGTTCCCATCGCAGTAGTATCCGGGCTTGGCGCTGCGCACGAAGGCCGCGCTGAGTGCGTTATGCGGTCGCCTGCCTCGGTGTTTGGGCAAATCCAATTCGAGAGTCCCCGTATAAAGTATCGTATGTTGTATACGGGAACATAGTGGACTTACAGCGACAGTGCAACCGGAAGTGTCCTACATAACTTACTGTCATAGCTCTAGTTATAGAATCTTATCAGACACATATGGATTGTATTGGAATCTATGTGTAGCAGACGGTTGATCAGCTCGGAGAGGAGTCGCGAGGCTTCGGCGGGCTCGAGCATCTCGATCGGCGTGTGCTCCGCTACGAGCGCCCGGCCCGCGTCCACCGTCGAGCGAAAGCGGGCGGCGGCCTCGATCTCGGAACCGAGGTAGGTGGGCGCGCCCCCTCGGCGGCGCTTCCACCACTGCATGAGCCGGGAGGCGCTTCCTGTTCTGGGCCCGTCGGCCACCGTGCGTAGACGGGGATCGTGCGACCAGACCAGATAGGCTTCGAGCTGCTGCACGCGGCCCGAGAGAAACGCGCCGCGCTTCCGCTGGGACACCGCTACGATGCCGGAGCCGTCGGCGTCCTCCGCCTCGGGCACACTCGGCCGACGGAGCAGATAGAAGTAGAGGCGCGTGTCGGCGTCCAACCCCGACAGTAACCGCTGCCAGCGGCCCAGCACGCGGTCGATCTGTTCGGGCGAACGCCCATCCACCACCGCAGGCTCCAGCCGGCCGGCCGTGATCAGCTCGCCCGTGCGGGTCAGGCACGTGCGGTCGTCCTCGAGCCAGCCCCAGTAGGGCAGCTCCTCGGCCAGCGAGCCGGCCGCCTCGTGGTCCCGGAGCTCCGCGGAGATCCTCATCGCCCGCTCCGAATCACGAGATGCCACGGCTCGTCGGCCCACTGGCCCGGGTCGAAGCGCGCCGGGTAGCGCGTCCCGGCCCGTAGCACGCCAAGCATGTCGGGGTCCTTGCGGCCAGCCAGCCATCCGGCCCCGTAGCCGACCGCGAACACCACGCCGCCCGTCACCAGCGAAGCCGTCGCGTTCCACATCGCGAGACCGAGCGTCGCGACGAGGAGAAACCCCCTACGCTCCACACCCAGGATCGTGAGCGGACGGTTCAGCGCCGCATAACCGGCCCAGCGCCTCAGACCCCGCATCAGAACAGCCAGGCCAGGAAGTTGGCCGCGCCCATCGCCATCCCGAGACCGAAGATGATCCCGGCCAGCGTGCGCTTGCTACCGCCCTCGCCGAACGCGAACATCAGCCCGCCCACCACGATCGCAATCAGCGATAGCCCCCGAGCGATCGGACCCGTGAACTGCGCCTGCAGCTCGTTCACCGCCTCCACCCACGGGCTCGTCCCCTGAGCCCAGAGCAGGCCGGGGAACAGCAACCACAGCGTGAGCGTGGCCCAGGCCGCCGCTCGTACCGTCCTTAACAAAGGTTGCATCGTCTGCTCCTTGGTCTCTCGCTGGGATGCGCCGCTCACTCGGCCTCGCCGCGGCTCAACGCGATCTGCTTGCGGATCCACTCGTCCACCTCCTCCTCGATCCAGCCGACAGCGCGCGCGCCTAGCTGGACGGGTCTGGGGAAGGAACCCTCGGCCAGCCGCACGTAGATCGTGCTCCGCCCGACGCTTTGACAAGCTCGACGTGATGTTTACCGCCTTCATCCACTTCGCGCTCATCGTCGAAGCCCTCAGATAGTGTTAACAGGCCCTAGTTTGGGGCTGGGACGTCACTACGTGGGTAGCCTCGGCTGGAATCATCGGTATCGCCATCGGTTTCGGCGCCAATGCGCACGCGGACTCATTGGGCACTAGATCCCGACGACCTTCGGTGGGTCTACTTCCGCTCCCAAATTTCGCCTCCGCTCAGCAGAGCCTGAAGCGCCTCGGGGTTGGGTAACCGACCCGTATGGAGAATCCGAATCCGGCGTCGTTCGCCTCGATGCCCGGGGGCGGCCGCGAGTCTCGACGCCAACTCCCAGAAACGACAAAATGGACCTGATCGGAAGCCGGAATCTCAACCTCCGTGTCGACGGACACGCGATAGTCGCCGAGGTCCGACATCACCGGCTGATAGAAACCCGTGGTCAAGAGCCGGACGGCACCGGCTCCGCCGCATGCAGAAAGCAGATTCGCGCCCCTCAAGTCTGTCCGAGCCTCTCCGGACACCAAGAGCTCGTCTTCCAGCATGAGACCGACGCCGACGTCCAGACCACCATCTTCCAGCCGCACGACTTGCCGACGAAGCCCGCCCCCGACCAGCAACCTGCGGTCGAGGTCGATCGACTGATCCGCCTGGATCTGAACGAACGCGTAGGTTCGCATCGCGTCTGAGAATACATATGAGTGCCTGATGTGCGCCGACCGCTCATGCACGACGTTCTTTTCCTCTGAGCGCTTGATCCGATAAGAGGGATAGAATCGGAGCCAGTGGCCCGGTGCAGGCACGCGGTATGACAAGCCTCCGGTTAAACGTAAATCCAGATAATCCGCATTGCCGGCTCCACCGTCCAACGAGAGCTCCGCCTGGATGAACAAACTATCCACAGCGTTGCGGTCAAGACCTTCGTGGCTGCGAATCACTTGGGCACGAACTGATGATGTGAAAACAAGCGAGAGCACCACGAGGCACAACGGGACTTTGCTCATAGGCCCTCCATCGGGGTGTTGATCTGCGGGGCTGTCGGTTTCAGTGCCCGACTAATATGCCGTCGGTGACGCCGATCAGATCAACCTTCCCGATTCCTGGGTCGCGTTGTTGAGCCTTCAAAGGAAGTTGATAGTCAAGCAGACGGAGCCTGCCCTTACCCGAACGCGGCCACGAGCCTTCCATGCGCCAGAGCGCAATCGCCAAGTGTTCCTCAAAGCGGTTGCTTTTCCCTACTAGACATCCATCGTGTCCGGTGAAGTATCTCTTCCCTATGCTCCAGCGTTTCGGTGCACGAAGTCTCAATTCCCTATACTCCCAAGTAAGGCGCTTGCGATCGATCCTGGAGATTTTTTCCGCCAGACCTGTTGCGGGCCAGCTTCGTTCGAAGAGAATCTCGAACTTCTTCTTTCGAAGAGTCATAATGGTAATCCTTATCGAGGGTCGATGAAATATTTTCCACACCCCATTCCGGGTAGCTTACGGAGGCAATTCTCTCGTCACCTACCTGACCTGCCCCCAAGAGTGGTACCACATCCTATGTTAGTTCCAGCACCTGTGGAGGGCCGTGAAGGACGGGCATCCTCAGGAACCAGGGCGACGGCTTAATCGCCTCAGGGGCCGGGGGAAAGCCGCCGCAGGCGCTGTGGGGTCGGACGGTATTGTACTCGCGCCTCCATTGCTCGACCAGCACGGCCACCTCCGCCAACGAGCAGAAGATCTCCCCGTTCAACAGCTCGTCCCTGAGCTTGCCGTTGAAGCTCTCGTTGTAGCCGTTCTCCCACGGGACTGCCGGGCTCGATAAAGAGCGTCTGGACGCCGAGCCTGGCTAGCCACTGCCGCACGAGCTTGGCCGTGAACTCCGGACCGTTGTCCGAACGTAGATGCTCGGGCGGCCCGTGCCGTGCGAAGAGATCGGCCAGCACCTCGAGCACGTCATGGGCTCGGATCTTCCGAGCCACCTTGATCGCCATACACTGCCTCGTGGACTCGTCGAGTACGGTCAGCAGCTTCAGAGGCCGACCGTCGTGCGTCCGCGTGTTCACGAAGTCGTAGGACCAGACATGATTCTTATGCAGCGGTCTCAGCCGGATGCACGAGCCATCATTCAGCCACAGCCGACCCCGTTTCGGCTGCCTTCGGGGCACTTTTAGCCCCTCCTCTCACTTTTACACACCTACTGACCCAACCTCACTTGACCTTCTCAACCTGATAGCCAGTTAGCCAGAGCGCGAAGCCAAACACCAGTAAAGTAAGGATCACTGGGCTGTCTCCCCATCCTTCGGAAACGCCGTCAGATGAAGCGCCTACTCCGTCGGCGACCAAGCCCAGTCGTCTGACGTCGGCTCCAGCTCTTTTGCTTCGGCCGGCGCTTTCCTCATGGGTGCAGATGGCTGCCAAGAGGTGAGGTCCTGCACTACCTCCTCATAAAACTCGGCAAGCAGCGCCATGTATCCGTCCACGAAGCCCGGCTTGCGGGATGTAGACTTGCGACCGTGGGGCATCGCCACACGGCGCTTGATTACGAACCGATACGGCTCCGTCCTCTCCCCACCGAGAAGGACGCCTCGTTCCCCGCGGACGGAGTCGAGGGTGGCGGAGGTAGGTACTCGCGCGTTCTTCGCATACGCCTCGACAACCACCTCCCCATCCGCATCGGCGAGTTGGCTGACAATCCATCCGATACGTCCTCTCGCACCCTTGTCATCCGGCGCCTTCACCTCGACGCTAGCCATCATCTGCTGAGCCCTGAGGTCAATCTCAGTATAGAGGTCCCCGGCCGTATGCGGGATACGGAGTCGTCCAGTGACCGGATCTCCATCAATCATCGCCTTCACGAAGCTGTCGATGCGAGCCGGTCGATCTCGGATTGCTTTGGGGTGGATCACATCGACGACATCCCCAATCTCGGTCGAGAGCATTAGGGCCGCGAACGTGTGCATCTCGTCAATCTTCCGAGCTACATCTTGCAGTCCTACGGTTCGGCGGTTGACGGCGCCGGCACGCGAAGCGTCCCTGATCGCTGTCCAGGAGCTACCCATGTCGGCCAAAGGAAGAACCCCGGACGCATCATGCTGCAGATACCGAACAAGCTCCTCCAGAATCCAGGCCTGCTCTGGGTCGTCTACGCCGGTGTGGTTCTTGAGTCGAAGAGCTGTCGCGAGGATGCGAATCCACGACAAGTGGCTGACCTGCACCGGCGAGTTCTTCTGCACTTGTAGTCCGTCGACTGGGTGAGCGCCGGACGGCGCGATCTCATTTGAAATCGTAATTATGTGGTCATATCCGGCCTGTCGCGCTGACTGCCAGTATTCATTGATCTGATTCTTGTCGAGCCTGTTATCGCCAGTCTTGACCTCGACAAGCGCGGTGAAGGACCGTTTGCCATAGGTCACGCGAATGACGCCGTCGGGCCGCACCGACTTGCCGTGCGAGTCCAGCGTAACCTCAGTGTACGTATCCACGGTCGCTTTGCCTGCCGAAGAGGCTCCCAGCGGAGTAAGCAGCTCGTGGGAGAGGTCGCGGACGATGGAGAGCACAGCAAGGAGTGCAGACGTGGCCCGCTGTTCAGCTTCCCGGTCACCTTTGATTCCTACGACCGGAATGAGCCGTGCTCGCTTCCACTTGCTTTTGTTACTCACTGAAATTGCTCCCATTGGGGTCTGTCTACTCGGTGATTCTGCACTTAGACCTTGAACCCTTCAGGGACGAATATCTCCTTCTTCAAGGCTCCACCGAATGGGCCTCGCTTTAGTGCATGCTTTCGTTTGGACACTAGATCTGGAAGGTGCCTTTCCTCCCACCCCATCGGATTGGTGACGGGGTCGCCGAACATGTCGAGGAAGCGGAACCTGTCAACGACAATGGGACACTCTACGGGATTAATTAGAGAGCAATGTCCTGTGTGGTGAGGGAAGGGATGGGAGGATTGATGAAGACGGCCTCCGGGAGCGGTTTGGGCTTCGGCACACCTCTGACGAAGCGTTCGGGATGAGCGGCCCATGCTTCGCGGAGCACGGATTTCCTGCCGGCAATGACCTGATCGGCGTTTCCGAAGTGGACCTGCTCGGGGGTTAGCATCGAGATGCCGCCATGGCGGTGCTCGGCATTGTACCAGCGGAAGAACGATCGACAGAACGTCTTGGCTTGGCCCTGATCCCCGAACCGTCCGGGAAACGAGGGATGGTACTTCAAGGTTTTGAACTGAGCCTCGGAAAACGGGTTGTCATCCGACACCTGAGGCCGGCTCAACGAGCGGGTCACGCCGAGGTCAGCGAGAAGTTGAGCGGTGCATTGGCTCGTCATTGGAGCTCCCCGATCCGAGTGCAGGGTCAGGACCCGGGGCTGGACGCCATGCTTCAGGCAGCTCTGCTGGATCAACCGGCCGGCCAGGGCCGAGTTCTCCCGGTCCGCCACCATCCAGCCCACGACGTAGCGGCTGTAGATGTCCATGATGACGTAGAGGTAGTAATAGCTCCACTTCTTCGGCCCGAGCAGCCGCGTGATATCCCAGGACCACACCTGGTTCGGCGCCGTGGCCATCAACTCGGGCTTCTTGTACTCGGGATGGGTGCGCTGCGCCCGGCGTTCCTGAACCGGCACCTCGGAGGCCAGAACACGATACATCGTGCGTTCGCTGCACAGGTAGACCTCTTCGTCGAGCAGCGTGGCCACCACCTCGGCGGGTGAGCGGTCCACGAACCGCTCCGAACACAGCGTGTCGAAGACCTCGCCTCGTTCCGTCTCGCTCAATGCCCGGGCGGGCGTCGGGCGGGGCTGCTGTTGCCCGGTTGATGGGCCTCGACGACGGTACAACGTCGATCGGGAGACCTCGAGGGCCGCGCACGCCGGTTTTACACCGACGTGCTTAGCCAGCTCATCGGCCGCCTTCAAGAGTTTGTCCCGTCGTCGAGGCTTATCCCCAGCAGCCCCGCAACTTTTCCCTGCACGTCGATGATCAGGTGTGCCTTCCTGAGCTCATTCTCGAGCCGTGCGTTTCGCCGCTCCAGCTTGCGTACCTTCTCATCCAGCGGATTTCGCTCCGGCTTGCGGCCGCGTTTCTTCGACAGGGCCTTCAGCGACCCGCTATGCGCCGCCTTGCGCCACGTCGTCAGGTGCGACGAGTACAGGCCCTCTCGCCGCAGGACTTGACCCACCTCGCCGGGCTCGGTGCACCGGTCCGCTTCTTCGACGATCCGCAGCTTGTACGACGGACTGAACCGCCGCCGTAGCGGCCTATCTACTACCTCCGGGTCCGCAGGAGCTGCCGCGCTTCGCTTGGCCTCCCCGGTTCCAGGGGCACTACCATTCTCTTCCATTCTCTCTCGCAGTCCCAACATGTTCGGTTTCTCTGCCTTCGCCCTACTCTAATTCTTTGCGTGCTCCGTGTCTCACGTACGTTGGCAGAGAGGGAAGGTGGATTGGAGGAGAATGTCGGGCTGGGCGAGGGCCTCGCTGCGCTTGGCCCGCAAGGCGTCCGCCACATCCAGAATCCCGGCAATCCGCTTCTGCTGATCGAGGGGCGGGAGGGGGATTTTGACCTTGCCCAGATTCCTACGCGAGACCCGCTGCCGGGTCGTTCCCGTTATGTGCCTCGCGATACCCCGTCGACCGTGGGGTGCGTTGATGACATGCATCAGATACCTGTTGTCGACCTTGTGCCGATTCGGACGAATTACGCAGACGTCAACGACGGTCACGCAAGGCATGGGGTCACCTGGAAACACACAGCACCGTCCCAAGGGGTCGGGGGAAGCTGTCCCAACCGTAGTTGAAGGTTCCTGATAGGGGAGAAAGAAAAGTGGTGGCTCCGGGGGTCCCGGGCCGATAGGCTCGGGTAGGCAAAAACCCCAACACGGAGCCACCACGATGAAGAGAACGTACGAGGTAAGGGATCGGGCGGACAAGCGCGCGATCAGGGAGTTCCTGAAGCGGGAGGGGCAGTTTCTGCTTCCGATGCTTGAGCTCGTGGAGCAGACGGAGGTCGCGATCGACGAAGTCATCCAGGTGATGGGACGAGCGACGATCGAAGCGGTGCTGGAGATGAGCGCCGAGGGTGTGGCAGGCGTGAAGCAGGCAGGTCGGTCACGAGCGGAAGACGACACGGTGTGGTATGGCCGGCAGGGTGGTGTGGTTTACCTGTCGGACCGGAAGGTGCGTGTGGAGCGGCCACGGCTCAGGCGCCGGGGCGCTGGGGAGGGTGGCGAGGTCGAGGTGCCGGCGTACGCAGCGATGCGGAGACCGGGCGCCGTGGCGGATCGGATGCTCGAGGTCCTGATGGCGGGGGTGAGCACGCGGAAGTACGGCCGTGTGATCGGTGAGATGGCCGACACGGTCGGGGTGAGCAAGTCGGCGGTGAGCCGTGAGACGGTCGAGGCCTCGGAGCGCGTGCTGAAGGAGCTGATGGAGCGCCGGCTGGATGCGTGGGACCTGCTGGTGATCTACCTGGACGGGATCCAGATGGGCTCGCACCACGTGCTTGCTGCGGTAGGCGTGGACTCAGACGGAAAGAAGCACGTGCTGGGCGTGAGGGAAGGAGCGAGTGAGAACGCCGAGGTGACCAGCGCGCTCCTAGAGGATCTGGTCGAGCGCGGCCTGGACCCGGGCAGGCGGCGGCTGTTCGTGATCGATGGCTCGAAAGCGCTCAGGAAGGCGATCGAGAAGGTGTTCGGCCAACGTCACCCCATCCAGCGCTGCCGCAACCACAAGCTCCGCAACGTGCTGGGTCATCTGCCGAAGGATCAGCATCCTCAGGTGAAGGCGGCGTTCCGGGCGGCGATGAAGCTGGACGCGAAGCAGGGCGAGCAGAAGCTCGAGCAGCTCGCCCGATGGCTCGAGCGCGACCACCCCTCGGCCTCGGCCAGCCTACGCGAAGGCCTCAGCGAGATGTTCACGATCAACCGGCTCGGCCTCCCGCCGCGGCTGAGGAAGTGCCTGGGCTCGACCAACCTGATCGACAGCACCCACTCGGGCGTAAGACAGAAGACCCGCAGGGTGACCCACTGGAAGAACGGAGCGATGGCCTTGCGCTGGGCTGCGGCCTCGTTCGTGGAGACCGAGAAGAGCTACCGGAGGATCATCGGCTACGACCAGCTCTGGATGCTCAGGGCCCACCTCGACGACCATGAACCGGTTGCCGAAATGAGAAAGGCAGGCTAACAAGGAGACTCTCCGGAGCCACCACCTTCAACTGTCAGCGGGACACCATCGTTCGGCCTCTTCGCTCTGCTCAGTGCCACCTGCGCTTTGTGGATCTGGCAACGGCGACCCGCCCTTGCGACACCCGACGCCACCAGCGCCGCCGAGACCACCGACGCTACCTCTGGCGACGAGCCCCCTCGCTCCAACCGGACCACACTCCTGCTCTGGCTGGCACTGCCCGCGGTCGCGTCAGTCTTGCTTTTGGCGGTTACGAATCAAATGTCGCTCGATGTGGCTGTGATCCCGTTTCTATGGGTGCTGCCGCTGAGTCTGTATCTCTTGTCGTTCATCATCGCCTTCGATCATGACAGGTGGTACAACCGGACCATGTTCACCATCGCCCTCGTCCCGGCTATGGCGGGGGTCGTGTGGCTTCTATTCTACGACGCCGATGCTTCGGCCCTGCTACAGATCGGTGTGTATTCGGTCGCACTGTTCATCTGTTGCATGGCTTGTCACGGAGAACTTGCACGTCTGAAACCCCATCCGAGATATTTGACGAGCTATTTTCTGGGGATCGCCGCTGGCGGTGTCCTGGGTGGCCTTCTTGTGGGCGTCGTTGCTCCGCTTGTTTTTACTCTCTTCTTCGAGTTGCATCTTGGCCTGTTGGCTTGTTGTGCCCTGGTACTTTTCGCCATCAGCAGGGACAAACGAGCGGCGTTGTACCGCGGCCGGCCTCGGTGGGCGTGGGGCGTCATTGGCGTCAGCTACGTAGGCCTCGCGGTGGCTCTGGGCACCCAAGCGAGTCAATCCACAAGTTTCGCCATAGCCAGCTCGCGTAGTTTTTACGGGGTGCTGCGTACGTACGAAGAAGAGATTGGCACTGACTCTGAAACGCTCGCTCTGCTAGACGGACGCATCGTGCACGGGTTGCAATACACCGACTCGAACAAGCGGCGTTTTCCGACGACCTACTACGCCCCGCCCAGTGGCATCGGCCGGACATTCGAGGCCTTCCCGGGCTCCGAACTGCGAGTGGGGCTGGTCGGACTAGGCGTTGGTACCCTCGCCACCTACGGCCTGCCAGGCGATTACATGCGCATCTACGAGATCAACCCCGACGTGCTGCGCATGGCGACGGACTACTTCACGTTCTTGGACGACTCCGAGGCACAAGTGGAGGTGGTTCTGGGGGACGCCCGGCTTTCGATGGAACGAGAGACGCCGCAGGAGTTCGACATCCTGGTTCTCGATGCGTTCTCGAGCGATGCGATACCGGTCCATCTCCTGACATTAGAGGCGTTCCAGATCTACCGGCGCCATCTCAAGCCCAACGGCGTGATCGCCGTCCATTTCACGAGCCGCCATTTCGACCTCGAGCCGGTCTTGCAGCAGGTGGCACGGCACTTCGACGTGGAAGCTGCGTCCATCTACAGTCCCGTGGGTCCAGCAGCGATGTATAGTGCCGATTGGATGCTCCTCACGACGAACGAGGAGTTTCTCAATACAGACTTGGTCACCGAAGCTGCCTGGCGCAAGCCACGGAGCGACAAGCGGATTCGTATGTGGACCGACGACTACAGCAACCTCTTCCAGGTATTGAAGTTCTAAGTCCGCGTCCTCACCGCACCCTGCCCATCGGACCTGTCCATCGGACCGGCCGATACCCCTAACACTACAGCGCCCCCGGCATCGCTACGCGACACCGGGGGCTCGTGTACCCACTGTAACACCCTTCGACAAGCGGGTGTCGAGGCAAGGGCGACTTTTTAGTACATCCCCTCCATACCACCGCCGCCCGGCATAGGCGGTGCGGCCGGGGTCTCCTCGGGCTGCTCCACGATGACCGCTTCGGTCGTGAGAAGCAGGCCCGCGATCGACGCGGCGTTCTGCAGCGCCGACCGGGTGACCTTGGTCGGATCGATGATACCGGCCTCGATCAAGTCCTCGTAATCCTCCGTCAGCGCGTTGAACCCGAAGGCGCCCTTACCGTCACGGACCTTGGCCACCACGATGGAGCCATCGGCCCCCGCGTTGATCGCAATCTGACGAATCGGAGCTTCGAGAGCCCGTCGGAGGATGTCGATCCCGACCTGCTCGTCGTGCTCGTCGGCGCTCAAGTCCCCTAACTCCTGCTGCGCCCGAATCAGGGCTACGCCACCACCCGGCACAATACCCTCCTCCACTGCGGCGCGCGTCGCGTGCAGCGCGTCCTCGACCAGAGCCTTCTTTTCTTTCATCTCGGTCTCGGTCGCGGCTCCCACGTTGACCACAGCGACACCCCCGGACAGTTTGGCCAGCCGCTCCTGGAGCTTCTCGCTATCGTAGTCCGAGGTGGACTTGTCGACGGCGACTTTGATCTCCTCGATCCGGCCTGAAATCTTGTCCTTCTCGCCGGCGCCGTCGACGATGGTCGTGTCGTCCTTGTCGATGACGATGCGTTTGGCCGAGCCAAGGTCACTCACGACGGTGTTCTCGAGCTTGAAGCCGACTTCCTCCGAGATCACCTGGCCGCCCGTAAGAACGGCGATGTCCTGGAGCATGGCCTTACGCCGGTCCCCGAAACCGGGAGCCTTGACGGCGCAGACCTTGAGCGTGCCGCGAAGCTTGTTCACGACGAGCGTCGCGAGCGCCTCCCCCTCGATGTCCTCTGCCAGAATCACGAGTGGCTTACCCAGCTGGGCGACCTTCTCGAGGATCGGAAGAAGATCTTTCATCGAAGAGACCTTCTTGTCGTGGATGAGGATCATGGGATCATCCAGCACGGCTTCCATGCGTTCCGGGTCCGTGACGAAGTACGGCGACAGGTAGCCACGATCGAACTGCATGCCCTCGACCGTTTCGAGCGTGGTCTCGAGACCACGTGCCTCTTCGACGGTGATCACGCCGTCCTTGCCGACCTTCTCCATGGCGTCGGCGATCAAGTCACCGATCTCGGCGTTACTGTTGGCCGAAATGGTGCCTACCTGGGCGATCTCGCTCTTGCCCTTGGTTTCCGTGGAGAGGCCCTCGAGAAACTCCACGACCTGATCTACCGCCTTGTCAACGCCACGGCGGATGCCCATGGGGTTCGTCCCGGCGGTGACGTTCTTCAGCCCCTCGCCGAAGATCGCTTGGGCCAAAATCGTGGCGGTCGTCGTGCCGTCGCCGGCAACGTCCGACGTCTTCGTGGCAACTTCCTTGACCATCTGGGCGCCCATGTTCTCCACGGCATCCTCCAACTCCACCTCTTTGGCCACGGACACACCGTCCTTTGTGACCGTCGGGGAGCCAAACTTCCGATCGACAACCACGTTCCGGCCCTTGGGACCCAACGTGATCTTTACGGCCTTGGCCAATTTGTCGACCCCCGCCTTCAACCGAGCACGGGCATCAACATCGAAACCGAGTTCTTTGGCAGCCATCGTCTATCTACTCCTGTGTATGATGCTTGAGAATTCTTTCGTTTCTTTGAAACGGACGGAGGTTAGCCGAGGACGGCCAGGATGTCCGACTCGCGCAGGATGAGGTAATCCTCACCCTCTACGGTGACTTCCGTCCCACTGTACCTCCCGTAGAGAACCGTCTGGCCGACCTCGACGTCGGGCTCGATTCTCACACCCTCCTCGGAGAGCTTGCCCGGCCCCACGGCGACGATCTTGCCGGACTGGGGTTTCTCCTTGGCTGTATCCGGGATGTACAGGCCTCCACGCATTTGCTCCTCTTCCTCGAGGGGCGACACCACCACGCGATCCGCCAACGGCTCGACGTTGACCGCAGTTTTGTTTGCCATCCGAAACACCTCCTACTAACTAGTTGATACTATTGAACTTAGAGAATTACTAGCACTCTGCTTGAGTGAGTGCTAAGGCGGTAAATCTAGCTGTCGGCGAAGTCATGTCAATGGGTTGGCACAGGGGGCCTTCTAACCCCGAATCGACCTCCCCGCGAGGGCGAGGCCGAAGAGCGTGAGGAAGGGTTCGATGTGGTCTACGGTCTGGGCGTGGGGGCCAACGACGGTGGCGTGTCCTCCGGTCGCGACCACATAGACCTCCTCTCGCTGCCACTCTTCCAAGATCCGCCGTACGATGCCGTCCACGGCGTCGACCGCCGAGAAGAACACGCCGCTTTGGATGCACGCCTCCGTGCGCCGCCCGATCACACGCTCAGGCGGGGTCAGCTCGACCCGGGGAAGTTTGGCGGTCTTCCTTCCGAGCCACTCAAGCCCCGACTCGAGACCCTGGGCGATCACACCCCCGACGAAGACACCTTCGGCCGTGATGCAGTCGAATGTGGTGGCAGTCCCGAGATCGACGGCGATCGTGTCCCGTCCGTACATCTCCTTGGCCGCAAGTGTGTTCACGATACGGTCGGCGCCGACCGTGAGCGGCTCATCGACATCAAGCCGAATCGGCAGCGGACTCCGCGCGTCCACCACGATGGGTGCCTCTCCTACAATTTGCTCGAGCGTATGCGTGAGAATTCGGGTCGCGGAGGGCACGACCGAACCCAGAACCGCCATGGTCAGGTCGTCGTGCGAAATTCCGCTGTCGCTCAACAATGACCGAAGCAGCAGTCCGTATTCATCGGGCGTGCGGGGAATCGGCGTGCTCAACCGCCAGTGCTCCCGTAGATCGAGCGTTCCGGGATCCACGATGCCGAGGACGGTCTCGCTGTTTCCCACATCGATGACGAGCTCCATCTCACGCTCCTCCACGTCGATTCATGTTCCCTCGACTCGGTTCACCTCGACTCCTCTCTCGACCGCTGTCACACCCCCCGCTCGAATCTCCTCGACTCGGCCGTCGACCTCCACCAGGAGCGCCCCGTCGGCTGCGATGCCCATGGCTATTCCTGTGACCCCCACGTCGGTACGCACCGTTCGGCCGTTTAAGATATCGTGGTCCATGACCTCCTGCCTCATCGGCTCGTCGAGCAACGCGGGGGGTGGATTCACCAGGGAATGGGCAGCCGACAGGAGTTCACCGGCGACTCTCGATCGACTCACGTCCCGGCACCCGGCCATTTCCATCGACGCGGCTCGTTCCTTCAACCCGGGATCGAAGTCCTCGATCCCCTGGTGAAGGTTGAGACCGACCCCCACCACGACCTCTCCGGGCCCGGCACCTTCGCAGAGGATACCCCCAAGCTTTCGGCCCTCCACCTCGATGTCGTTCGGCCACTTGATCCCGGTCCTCAGCGAGGGACAGAGCCGCTCGAGGGCACGGGTAACCGCCAACCCCACGAGGATCGGGACGAGCGCAGACGGGACCTCCGAGTCACTTCGCACCAGAAACGACATCCACAGGCCCATTCCGCTGGGGGATTCCCAACGCTTTCCGCCCCGTCCCTTCCCCGCGGTCTGGGAGTCTGCAGTCACCACAGTGAAGTGGGCGGCGCCGGCCTCGGCTAGAAGGCGGAGGTGATCGTTCGTGGAGGGAAGCTCGTTGTAGGCCTCCACGTGAGGAACGCTCCAGCGCCGCGCCCACTCGTCGACCGGCCTGCCCTCCCAGCGATCGAGTGCCTCGGGCGCTCCACTCACCGTCTCACTACCCGAACGCGAAAAGATAGAGGAGGAAGCCCGCACCGAGCGCCCAGCAATAAATAGCAAAGCGGTGGAAGGTCTTCCGTGCCAGCAGAATCACGAAGGCTCTGATCGCCAGGATTCCGGTGACGGCAGCCACGATGGAGCCAGCGGCCAAGGCCGTCCCCGTGAGGGTCAGTCCCTCCGAAGCGAGTTCCGGAATCTGGAGCAACGCGGCTCCTGCGATCGCCGGAATCGCCAAGAGGAACGAAAACGCGGCGGCCTCTTCGGCGGCCACCCCGAGCCAGAGCGCCATCGCCACTGTCGTCCCCGAACGCGAGATGCCCGGTACCAGGGCGAACGCCTGTGCGAAGCCGATCAACAGGGCCGCCCCCCACCCTGGTTTCTTCCATTCCTCTCGCCCGAGCGCCCGGCGTGTGCTCCACAGAATCGCCCCCGTCACCAGAAAACCGGCGGCCGCTACGAACGGGCTCTCGAAGAGCGCCTCGATCGGGTCCCCGAAGAAGACACCGATGATCCCGGCAGGGAGCGTTGCCAAGGCGAGCAGCCCCACGTACCGCCAAGCGTCTCCGTCTCCCCGCAGCGTGCCGGACAGCAGATCGATGAGACGGCGCCGATAAATCACGACCACGGAAATCAGCGTGGCCACATGTACCGCAACCTCGAACTGCACGCCCCGAATTTCCAACCCGAGCAGCGTCTGGCCGACCACAAGGTGTCCGGAACTGGACACGGGGAAGAATTCGGTCGCCCCTTGGAGAACCCCGAGGAAGACCGCCTCCCAAACGTTCACCCGCTATTCTCCACGGCCGATTCCGTATTGCGCCGGTGTGTCTCGATCACGCGCAAGCAATAGTCTTCGTACCTGGGAACCACGAGGTCCGCCGAAAAGCGCTCGACGGCCACCGCGCGGCCCGCCTCGCTGAACGCCTTCCACCGGTCCGGATCACTCAGGATCTCTATGGCCCCGGCCGTCATTGCGTCCACGTCACCGGGCTCGAGTAGATATCCGGCCTCTCCGTGTGGCACGACCTCGGGCAAACCTCCCACGTTCGAGGCCACGACCGGAGCGCCGGAGGCCATCGCTTCGAGCGCGGCCAGGCCGAAGGATTCGGACTGGCTCGGCAAAAGAAACAGGTCGGCACAGGGCAGGAGCTCCTCCACCGCACCGTGCTTGCCGAGGAAGACCACACGATCCTCCACACCCAGGGCCTGAGCCGCCTCGATCGCACGAGGCCGTTCGGGCCCGTCGCCGATCATGATCAAGCGGGCGGGCATACGTTCGGCCACGCCGGCGAACACGTTCACCACATCCCCCACGCGCTTCACAGGCCGGAAGTTCGACACGTGCATTAAGATTTTCTCCCCCGGCCGGGCTAATGTATCCCGGTGGCAAGGCTCTTTGCCGGGCCCGTATACGTCGGTGTCGAGAAAATTCGGAATCACCTCGATGTCCTCCGCCGCGACACCGAAGTCTCGAACGGTTTCATCCTTGAGAAACTGGGACACCGTGGTGACCCCCTCCGATTGGAGGATCGAAAAACTGGTGATCGCCTGGAAAGACGGGTGGATCCCCACCAGGGTGATGTCCGTGCCGTGAAGGGTGGTCACTACGGGCGGACCCTCGTCGCCGAGCATCTGTTGCGCGATCCACGCCGACGTGGCGTGAGGAATAGCGTAATGAACGTGGATCAGGTCCAGATCATGACTGCGGGCAGCGTCGTGCAGCGCGACCGCAAGAGCCAACGTGTACGGAGGATGCTCGAAGAGGGGATACTGCTCCATCTCCACTTCGTGGAAGAACACGCGCTCGTGAAAACGTCCCAGGCGGAAGGGCTGGGCGTACGATACGAAGTGGACCTCGTGACCCCGCTCAGCGAGCTCGATCCCGAGCGCGGTGGCCACGGCCCCGGACCCACCGTAGGTCGGATAACACGTCACCCCGATTTTCATACGATCAGTCACCCTTCCCGTCGTGATCCGCGTATCGCTCGATCGAGTGCCGCCAAGCCGTTACCACCTCCGCCACCTGCATGTCCAGAGGCTGCGAAGTATCGATGTGCATCGCCTCTTCCGGTAGTTGGTGCCGGAACCAGGTGAGCTGCCGGCGCGCATACTGTCTCGTTTGAGACCGCATCCGGTCGAGGGCTTCCTCCAGCGTCATGTCCCCGCCGAGGTACTCCGCGATTTCCCGGTACCCCGTGCCGCTCATCCCCGGATCCTCCGGTCCATAACCCTTCTCCAGCAAACCCTTCACCTCCTCGACCAGCCCTTCGGCCGCCATCCGGGTTACCCGGGCGTCGATACGCCGGTCCAGTTCTTCGCGATCCCTGTCGAGAACAACGATCAGCCCGCTGAGCGGCTCCTGGTCGGGGGTGCCCTGCGAGTGCCACCACGAGAGGGCACGACCCGTGAGGATCGCCACCTCAATGGTCCGTCCCAGGCGCTGGGGACCTCCCTCGCGGGCAAACTCCGTGCGGCCGGAGTCCAGCGCCCCGACCCAGCGCTCCAGCTCGGCCGCGGGCCGCTTGGCCATGAAGCCGCGAAGGGCCTCCAGTCGCGCCGCATCGATGTCTGGCTGCTTGAAGATCGGGTGCGTCAAGGACCGCAAGAAAAGTCCCGTGCCCCCAACCAAAAGGGGAACGTGCCCTCGCCCGGAGATCTCTTCGATGCAGCGGCGGGCGTCCCGACCGAACTGACCGGCGCTATAGAACTCATCGGGGTCCCGGAGATCGAGGCCGTGATGGTGCACCCGGTTCTGATTTTCCGCCGAGACCTTGTCCGTGCCGATGTCCATCCCCCGGTAGACCTGCCGGGAGTCCATGCAGATGATTTCGCCGTTCAGGGGCTCCGCGACCGCGATCGAGAGCTGTGTCTTCCCGGAAGTCGTCGGCCCCGTGATCGCCAGGAAATCCCTCACCGCCCGAATTTCCTCTCCAGCTCGCTTTTGCTCAGACGGACGATGGTCGGGCGTCCGTGGACGTCGTGGTATGGCAGCTCGGTGGCGAATAACTGGTCGAACAGCTCCTGCATTTCACTCTCGCTCAACGTCTGCCCGGCCTTGATCGCCCCCTTGCAGGCGAACGTCATGGCAATCTTCTCGTGCTGGTTTTTTGCCGAGCGCGTGAGATCCGATCCCGCGACCAGGTCGTCGATCATCTCGCGCAGGCAGCGTTCGGCGTCGAAGTAAGGATGTGGATCCGGAACCGCGTGTACGATGATTGTGTTGCCGCCGAAGCCCTCCACCTCAAAGCCCACACGGTTCAGGATGCCGGTCAGGGCCTCCACCTGTTCGTATTCGGCTTTGGAGAGGCGAATGGTGAGCGGAAAAAGAAGCCTTTGGGCGGTCTGCCCGCTCTCCTCGAATGCACGGCTCAGCCGCTCGAAGAGGATTCGCTCGTGTGCCGAGTGCTGGTCGATGATGATCAGACCTTCGCGGGTCTCCGCAAGGACGTAGGTGTTCAGGACCTGCCAAAGGCGAGGATGCTCCTCGACCACCGGGATGGGCTCGACGCCGTCGTCGCCCTCAAGGCCCTGTTGGGGGGCTCCACCTGCGGTACCCTCTGCCACCCCCGAAGAAGCTGCCGAGTCCGAAGGGACCGCCGAGCCCGAAGGGACCGCCGAGTCTAAAGGAACCGCCGAGCCGGAAGGAACCGCCGAGTCCGCTGAAAGGAACAAGGCGGTCTGGCTCTCCACCTCGGATTCCCCGCCGGCACGTGGAGGACGCGGCTCGCGGACCAGGAGCTGGGGGGCCGCCCGTTGTGTGCCCAAGGTGGCCGCACTGGAATCCGAGGTAAGAATGGCCCGCACGGCTTCTTCGATGAAGGACTCCACCGCCCCGGCATCCCGGAAACGCACCTCGGCTTTGGCGGGATGAACGTTCATGTCCACAGTTCCTGATGGCATCCGCAAGTACAGGAATGCCCAAGGCCGGACCCTCTCGGAAATCGTGGTGCGATACCCGCGATCGACGGCTGCCAGTAGTGGACGACTCCGAAAAGGTCTCCCGTTCGCGAAGAGGTGAGCACGCCGAAATCCGCTCTTGGCCGCATCTGGCCGTTGGATCAGACCTCGGACCTCAATACCGTCGGACTCGCTGGAAAGAGCGATCAGCGTGGTGGCCGCTTCCCTCCCCCAAAGAGCAGCCACACGGGCGGTCAGATCCGAGGCGGGGGGCAGGTCGAGAAGGACCCGTCCGCCGGAGGTGAGCCCGAAGCCGACCGAGGCATTAGCGAGGGCGAGCACACTCACGACGTCGCTCACGGCCCGGGTCTCCGCCCCGACCGCCTTCAGGAACTTCGACCGGGCCGGTGCGTTGAAGAACAGGGTGGATACCTCGACGGTCGTGCCCCGCCTCCGAGGAGCGTCATCGAACCCCGTGATCGTTCCACCGTTCACGCGAACGCGGGTGCCAAGTGGGTCGGACTCCTCCTTCGTCTCGAGCGTCATGCGCGCCACCGCAGCGATGGAGGGGAGCGCTTCTCCGCGGAAACCGAAGGTTTCCACCGCTTGGAGATCGACGGCAGCCCGGATCTTGCTGGTGGCGTGCCTGTCGAGCGAGGCAAGCGCGTCCTCCCGGCCCATGCCGACCCCATCGTCCGTCACCCGGATGTGTCGCTTCCCTCCACGCTCGATGTCGATGTCGATACGTGTCGCCCGGGCGTCCAGGGCGTTCTCGACCAGTTCCTTTACGACAGACGCGGGCCGTTCCACCACCTCGCCGGCGGCAATCTGGTTCGCCACCAAATCCGGAAGGACCTCAATCGTTCGCGGCATATTCACTCAGTGCGTAAAACCGTTCGGCGTTCTCCGCCGTGGCCTCGGCGACCGCTCGAACGCTTTGGCCCCGGATGTCGGCGAGTGCCGCCACCACGTGTGCAACGAAAGCCGGCTCATTTCGTTTTCCCCGACACGGAACCGGCGCCAGGTACGGCGCGTCCGTCTCGGCGAGCAAGCGACTTTCCGGGACCGCCCGTACGACCTCCTGACCGTCGAATTTGGAGAATGTAATGATCCCCGCAAACGACACGTAACAACCCTCCTCCAGCCCCACCTCCAACAACTTCATGCTCCCTGTAAAGCAGTGGAGCACCTTGCGGACCCTTCCGGAGGCGTTCCGTAGAACCGCGATCGTATCGTCTTCAGCATCGCGCGTGTGAATCACGATCGGAAGATCGAGGTCGGCGGCGACCTCCAGTTGTGCCTCGAACCATCGCCGCTGAAGCTCCCGAGGGGAGTGATCGTAGAAGTAGTCCAGGCCGGTCTCGCCGATGGCCACAACTCGGGGATGCCCAGCAGCCAGCTCTCGGACCGCAGCGAGGTCGGCGTCTTCTGTTTCAGAGACCTCATGGGGATGGATCCCGGCTGTCGACCAGAGTTCCGCATGACTCCCCGCTAGGTCCGCATGATTCCCCGCCAACTCCGCAGCGGCCCGGGCATCCTGGAGATTGGAAGCAACCGTGACCATGCGGGTGACGCCCGCATCCAACGCCGCATCGAGGACGGCCGCCCGATCCTCGTCGAAGCGGCCGTCTGTGAGATGGCAGTGACTATCGAACACGGCCCTAAAAGGCAACAGCCTTCACGTTACGCGGTCGCGTGGGCCCCGCGCTTCTTTCGCCGCTCGCGGCTCGCAATACCATCGCCGAACCGCTTCTGGATCTCGAGCAGGGCTGGCGACGCCACGAAGATGGAAGAATACGTCCCGATCGCGACGCCCAGGATCAGCACCGCCGTAAAGTCGCGGATCACTGCACCACCCACGACCAGGAGAGCGCCCAGAACCGCGAGCGTCGTCCCGGATGTGAGCACCGTCCGAGGAAGTGTCTCGTTGATCGAACGGTTCACGAGTCCCTTCGGATCTTCCCGCCGGCCGCCCTTGGCGTTGAGATTCTCCCGAACGCGATCGAAGACTACGATCGTGTCGTTCAGTGAATACCCGACGATCGTCAGAATGGCCGCCACCGTGGGCAGCGCAATCTCGACCCTGAATATTGCCAGGAAGCCCAGTGTGATCAGAATGTCGTGCGCCGTCGCAATCACCGCAGCCAAGCCAAAACGAAGCTCGAACCGAAAGGCGACATAGATCAGGGTCAAGACAAAGGAGAACAGAATGGCCAGTGCCGCATTCCGCTCCAGTTCGGCTCCGATCTTCGGCCCCACGGTCTCGGTCCGCAAGATGGTGAACACGTCATCCCCGAACGCGGTCTGGAGTTGGTTCTGGATGCCCACCCGAATGGTCTCCACGTCGTCATCCCCGAGCGGCGCACGGATCGTGAATTCGTTCTCTTCACCGAAACGCGTGATGGGCGGCGCCTGTGGACCACCGAGCGCCGCCCGGAGCTGGGCGGCTGTAGCGGGCTGGTGGAACTGGACCTGGATCAGCGAACCGCCCGTGAAGTCCACGCCGTATTCTTGCCAGCTTCCGATGCTGAACACGTTGTAGATCATCGCGCCGATGCCTACGAGAATCAGGGCCACAGAGAAGGCGTACGCCCGTTGTCGCTTATCGATGAACGCGTATTTGGCTTGGTCGAACAGTCTCATGGAGTCCGTCTCAGATGCTGATCGGGTCTGATGCCTTCTTCCCCGACAAGTAGATGAGGAAGAAGGTTCGTGTCACGTACAAGGCAGAGAAGAACGAGGCCACGATCCCAATGGATAGGGTCACCGCGAAGCCCTTCACGGGTCCCGTCCCAAACTGGAAGAGAATGAGGGCGGTGATGAGCGTCGTGATATTCGCATCGACGATCGCGGACAAGGCGTGCGCGAACCCCTCATCCACCGCCGTCCGCGTAGCCCGCCCGAGAATCAACTCCTCTCGGATGCGCTCGAAAATGAGTACGTTGGCATCCACAGCCATTCCGACGGACAGAATCAGGCCCGCGATCCCCGGAAGTGTCAGCACGGCGTTGAACGCCGCAAGGCCTCCCAGGACCAACGTCAGGTACACACCCAGAGCCATCACGGCCAAAACCCCCGCTCCGCGGTAGTAGAGGGCCATGATCAGGACCACGGCGACCATCCCGATGAGGCCGGCGATCTGGCCCCGATCGATGGAATCCTGCCCGAGGGAGGGTCCGACCGTCCGCTCCTCCATAATCGCCAGGGGGGCCGGCAACGCACCCGCTCGGAGCACCAAGGCGAGGTCGGCCGCTTCGGTCATGTCGGCGTTACCCATGTTGATGACGCCGCTGGCTCCGATGCGGTCTTGTACCACCGGCGCACTTACGATCTCATCGTCGAGCACGATCGCGATGAAGTCGCCAATGTGTTGGGTCGTGAAGTTGGAGAAGCGCCGACCACCCGCCCGATTGAACTGGAAGTTCACCTGGGCCTGGTTGAACTGCGGATCCCGCTGCGCCGTCGCATCCTCAAGCATGTCTCCGGTTACGAACGCATCTTCTTCCGTGACGTACAGGCGGCGGTACGTTCTCTGCCCGAGACCGATCGGGTCCGCTTCCCAGTGGACGGATACGTTCCTCGGCACAGCCCGCTGCACCTCGGACAGCGCGAGGAAAAGGGTGGCCACCTCCACGTCTTCCGTCGCTACGAGATAAGCGCCCTCGATGTCTCCCGAAGCCAGGAGCGAGGTGAAGGGCCTGAAGCTGTCCGACTGATCTTCTTGTTCGGACTCCTCATCGACCCCAGTGCTGTCCGCCTGGGCGGAATCCGCTGTCTCCCCACCGAAGATGAGGTTCTGAATGTCCTGATTAGGTCCCTCGGTATCTCGACCGAGCGCCCGAATGGAATCCACACCCAACACCCCTACAATCTGGCGGTCGATCAGGGCAAGCCCCGACTCGAACTCCGTGACGGGAAGCACGAGCTTGAACTCGAGGAATGCAGACTGCTGAATGAGATTCTTCGCCCGACTCTCGTCGTCGGGGCCGATTCCGGGTAGCTCCACGATGAGGCGGTAGGCACCCGCCCTCTGGATGAGTGGCTCCTCGACACCGAATTCATCGATGCGGGTGCGCATAATCCGCTCGGACCGGTCGATGGCGTCGGCAAGGGCCTCGGGCGCCATCGTACCCTCGGGGTCGTCCACCTCGAGGACGAGGTGCATGCCACCCTGGAGATCCAGACCCAGCTTAAGCCCGTTGTTCCACAGGTATCCCATGCTGACGCCGACCAGCACGAGAATGACGATGATCCGGCCTCGTATGGAGTTAAACATCAGGAGGGTCCGCCTCGGGTTATGGCCGCTTCAAAGCCCAGTAACCTCGCAGGGCCAGGGCACGCCTGTCAATCTACGGTTTCAGGGCCTCGAAAGGTTCCAGACACAGACCGGTTAAGGGCCCGGGGCGGCAGGTTTCTGAGCCCGTCCTCACGGATTGAGCGGCGCCAGTGGAAGCACGAGGACGAGGGAGAGCGACCATGGACTCGCGTCATCCAGAAAGCGCTCGTCCCCGATCACGTCACCTGCCCTCGGGAGACCCGTCGCGACGTAGTCGATAGAGAGTTCAGCTTCGGCGTTCCTGAGCCAGCGGCCCTCGGGGAGCCAATTAAACAGATGGAGGGCAGTGTCCAACTCGAAATTGAGCTTGTGCGTATAAACGCTCACAGCGTCCGGCCGCTCGCCGGGACTGAACTTGTCGATGATGTCGAAGTGGGACGAGAGCCAACCCCCCGTCTGATCCGAGTCGATCAGATCCAGATTAAGCTCGCTTTCGATCTCCACCACATTGTCGCGGATGTCGTTGCGACCCAGATCCGCCGCCGCCACACCCGTGAAGGGGTGCTCTGAGGTACTCCCGAACGGGGCAAAGCCTACCTCGAATGTCAGCCCCACCCGTGGGATCTCGGTGGGCACGTCGACCGCAAAGATCAACTCGAAGACCGTCTCACGCTTAGTCTCCTCGACAACCCCACCGACCTCGACTCGCGCCCGGTTTCCGAGGTTTTCAAAAGTGATCGTAGGCTCGATCTTCAGCTCCGGCATACACAGGAACGCGCACGATCCGCCCTCCTGGGCCACTCCGAGCGCCGGCATTAGCAGAATAGACGCGAAGCTAACGAGTACAGTGAGCTTGCAGACGTGCTTGATCAAGCCTCTGACCCGTTGTGTCGAGGGTTAGCGGATGCCCGCCCGTGGAGGAGGTAGCCCATTATCTAAACGGTAACTCGTTCACGACATGGCATGTCCCGCAGGAGCCCGTGTAAGGGATGGGCATCGCCCTGCCCGGCGACACCCCACTGACCCCAACATTTGTTTTCAAAGGCACATCAAATACATGGGACTTTATGGCGCCTTCCCAGTAGGCGTTAATCTCTTCTTCCGCCGCATTGGCATAGGGAGGCGTCTCTATCATCCTGCCGAAATTACCTGCAATGCCGCCGGTATTGGCTGTCCCAGGCATGTGACAGTCGATACAGCGCGTCAGCTCACCCTTCATGTTCGCGTTCAGTTCCCTTTCCATGTGAGGCAGAAGGTCTACCTGGTGACATCTCTGGCAAAGGGGAGAGCTAGAGTCATCGGGGTCGTGAATGAGCGAACGTGTGTAGGGTGTGCCACCATGCATGTCATGGCAGTCCGAGCAGGTGACCTGCAATCGATCGTTTCGATACATCTTCGACTTCAGGAAATCCGAATACTGCTGGTGGGGTTGCCTCGAGTGGATATCGTCAGGCCAGATGTTGTTCCCCCTTCCAGGACCTTGCATGGTAGGCCCCTTCTTGATTGGGTCCGTATACTCCGTAATCAGTTCGTGGCGGCTTATTCCCGGCCTCGCGAGCTCTCCTTCCACGCTGAGAGCTTGTGTATAACCGACGGTTTCTCCGCCATACCCTTGTCGTCTGTCGTGGCACCTGCCACAGACCACACTGGACCGCTCTGCGGAAAGATACTTGGGGTTGACGATAAAGCGGGATCTTCCTTGGTTGGCCACATGCTCTGACCCGGGACCGTGGCAATTTTCGCAGCCGATATTGATCTCATCCATCTCGGGGTCATCGTCTATGTTCATTGCGCCGGCAGGATCATTGACGGCTCGTACCAGAAACTGCCCAGTGGCCTCGTCTTCATACCGTTCCCAGCCCGTTAGATGACAGCTGGCGCACATGGTCTGTACGGTATTCGTGTTGATCGGCGGAGCCTTGATCAAATCGTCGGAGGTCCCGTATTGGACGTCCCCGCCAGGGGCCCACCAGAGGTAGAACTTGTAGTCGTGCCAAACTCGCCGCACTCTGTTCAACCTGTTGTCGCGCCCGGTCATGTTATACCGAAGCAGCGTATACCATCCCGGCCGAGATCCCAGGCCCGGTGGAACGGAGACGATGTACCGCTGGTCGTGAACCGCCCCCCCGTATAGGAGCTTTATCTCCAGGTGGGCTGGGCTATTGGGGTCCGCCGGGTTAAGGCTGTTGACCATCGTGATGTAGTACTTGTCGTCGTCAATGTTCTTCCACAAATAAACGTCGGCATAGGTCGTCTCGATCGGCAGCCGAGAATCGCCGACCCCTCTTAACCTGAATTTGTCATTATTCCTCTGTGAATCGTAATCCCCCAGCTCGAGGTGCGTTCCGTTCTCGTAATCGTTGGTCTCGGGGAACCATTCGAGCGCATCGAAATAGTCCGTGTGTTTCGAAAAATCCTGCATCGGCCCCGGAACTCCCGGTACGGTCCATCCGATCTTGTGGGCGGTTTCTTGCCAGTGTCGTTCATCCTGATGGCAGGTCATACAACTCGAGCTGCCGACGGCTACTGCAGCCGGAGAAGGACTGCTTGAAATCCTGATGGTCCTCGATTCACCGCGCAACAACTCGGCTGGATAACTTCTTCTGCTCTGGTCTCCACCGGGCAGGTGTTCGGTATCTTCTGCGCCGGGTGTTACATGTATAAAGAACTTGCCATCGGGCACATTCGCTATGACGAACTCGCCTTGTGAGTCCGTCGTGGACTGCGGAAAATCTGCTCCTCCTAGTCGAATGGCGTCCTCCAGCGGTTCGTCATAAACCTCTGCGGGGTATGGTGAAGCGTAGATGGCACTGGCAGTCATTTGCGTGGTGACGTCGATCGCCGTTGTTGGAACCAGATAAACCGTTGCGCCAACAACGGGATGGCCGGGATTGGTGGCCTCGCCGCCGACAACCAAAGCGCCAGAAGCGCTCAACACCTGGCCCGTAAACTCAGTAGTCTGATCGGTGGCTGCGAGCGTCAGCCCTGTTATCACCATCACAGCGAGCAGTGATCCCGCTAGACCGAATAGTTTTACAGCGCGGTGTTGGTGCATCTTATCTCTTTTTTTTAGGTGAATCTCCCAGGACGATAGCCTCTAAGCGTGAAGTGTACCATCATCATTAACTTCGTGTGTGGCGCCAGAGGCGAGCGCCAGCGCGAGCGCGGTCAGGTTCCGCGCAATCATCGGGAGAACACAGGCAGACGCCATGACGCCGACTCCGTCGTCAGCTCCACGCGACGCTGAGATCGTCTTCACCAGCTCACACGCAGACCGGTAGTCGAAGCGATGCCGGAGTATGCCCCACCATCCGCGGCGCCGTCGTTCATATCTGCGAACTGTACACCGCTCTGCAATTTCAGCTTGTGGCCGTAGAAGTAATAATTAACCCCTGCATAGAACTCGTTGTAGCGATCCCCACGACCAGCCGTCACCTGATTCTCGTACCGCGCTAAGCGGACACCGTTGACATCTTGACTCCGAAGGTAGGTGTGGCGGCCAACAATCTGGAAACGAGACGTAAGGTTAAAGAACGGCATTGTCATCACACCCCACAAGTCGCTCTGGCCCATGTAACCAGACGCCAACGAAAAATCAAAGCGGAAACCCCCGCGATCGACCTCAAACCTGAAGTTCACGGAAGCCATGTTTTGAAGCTGCCGGGTGAAAGTGTTGTTCGAATCAGGGTCTTGGTATAGGTAGTTTCCTGTCAGCAGCGCGTCTTCAGCTCCGAGAGCCTCGGAGAAGTCGTAGCCAAGGGACAGAAGCCCGAAGGCACTCCCGTCGAACTCACCAAACTCCCGATTCTTACTACCTCCAGAGTAAACGCCCAACTGGTAGACCCAGTTCGAGCGCCCGCCCGACGCGCCTACGCCGGGCATGTACTCCTCGGGAAACCACATGTTGTTGGCGAGATTGCTGCGATCTATGGCCAGAAGCTCTTTCGACGAGGTCGACCCGTCCATGGTGAACGGAACTCCTTTCTTACCGACCGTCAGCGCGAAGATATCACTCGCCTCCCATTCAACATAAACATCTGTGAGCCTCTTGTAGAACGGGGCTCGTTCCTGAGGATTGAAGCCGGCCTCGACGTGAACGGTGACCCGAGAGAACAACTCCGACTTCACACCAAGCCGCATACGTCGGACATTCCATTCATCGTGCGTTCCCTGGTCCGCATCGACGGCCGCAAACTCGTACTGAAACCTTCCGCTGAAGAGCACGCTCTGAACCGCCTCGTTCTGGTCGTTGTGATACCACTCGGCAAGCTTCCAGATATCATCGTAGGTCGACTGTGCGGTGGCCCGCTCTGGTGCAGTCAGCATCAACAATCCGTTCACAACGACGGCAAGAGTGCTACGAGTCCGATTGAATCTCACACGCTGCTCTTTTTTGAAATCTGAATTCAAGAAGACAAGATGCCGATGTGACGTGAACGGTCTAGCCGGACAATGGATAGTCTGATGGATAGAGCCATTGTAAAGGGACTGTGCCGGAGCGTTGGGGTTTCCGGCATGGTAACTGACTGGAGTGGGAGAAGCGCTGGGGTCGCCCGAGGGGTCCCAACGTTCCCTACATCACTGCACGGCGGAGGACGGCCTTGACCCTCGCGAGGAACCGTTTGGCATCACCGGTCTTCTCGAGAAAATCGTCCGCACCGGCTTCGAGAAGTTCGGTCTCTACTTCCTCCCCCCCGAACGCAGTGCTGACCAGCACCGGGAGAGCCGCTGTGTCCTTCGACCCACGAATTCGGTCGAGCACTTTGCGACCATCCATACCGGGCATGGTCAAATCCAAGATCACCAGGCTGAAGTCCGGGTCCGCATCGAGGCGCTCCACCGCTTCGTACCCGTCCTTGGCCATCGATACTTCGTACCCTTCCGCTTCGAGAATACCCCCCGCCATGAGACGGGCTTCCTCATCGTCGTCCACCACGAGGATCCGGGTCGGGCCCACGTCCTCTTCGACTTCGTCTGCCGTCGCCTGCCTCCCGAGCGCCCTCTCGACCTCGACGAGGGTAGTTTTCCCTTGGGTCACCCAGTCCAGTGCCACCTGATGGATCGGGCGCATCCCACCCTGAATCGCGACACGGTGAAGGGTCTGCCAGCCCTTGCGGGCCTCCACCGCGGCCTGAAAGCGTGGCCCGGAAAGCATGACTTCATTCACCGGGATGCGACCCTTATACCCGGTGAACCCACACTCCTTACAACCCACCGCCCGGACCATCGGTTCGACCTCATGCTGGTCGGTCAGGCGTTGCTCCTCGGGCGTCAAATCTCCGCGCACCGGCTCGGCGCAGGATGCGCAGACGCGCCGCAGGAGGCGTTGAGCGATCGCGCCTCTCAAGGTCGTGCCGATGGTGGCGTAGGGCAGGCCCATGTCGGCCATCCGCGCCACGGCGCTCACGGCGTCGTTCGCGTGTACGGTAGCGAGCACGAGGTGGCCCGTCATAGCGGCGTGTGACGCCGTCTCAGCGGTCTCGGCGTCTCGAATCTCTCCGATCAGGATGACATCGGGATCCTGCCTCAGGATGGCTCGGAGGGCCGTGCCAAAAGTGACTCCTTGCTTCGTTTCTACCTGGGTCTGGGTAATCTGGGCGAGCTCGTATTCGATCGGATCCTCGACAGTCATGATGTTGACCTTACCGTCGGCCAATTCGCGTAACGCGCCGTAAAGGGTCGTCGTCTTCCCCGACCCCGTGGGGCCCGTCACGAGCACGATCCCCTCCCTCAGGTTGAGAAGTTCCCGTAAGCGCTCTAACTCGTAGGGTGGCAGTGACAAGTCCTCGAGTGTCTCCTGAGCGTTTGAATCCAGAATGCGGATGACACATTTCTCGTTGGCACTCCCCGCCGGGATCGTGGACACGCGCAGGTCGTAGGACAGCTTCTGTACTCGGACATGGGCCTTGCCGTCCTGGGGTCGGAGCCGGTCCGCTATATCGAGCCTGGCCAAGATCTTGATCCGTGAAATCACCCGATTCATCGCCGTCATCGGGAGGTCCATGTGCTTTCTGAGGACCCCGTCGACCCGATATCGAACCACGCCAATCCGGCGGCCGGGTTCGACGTGGATGTCGGAAGCGGCCTGCGCAATGGCGTCACGGATGATGAGATTCGTGAGCTTCACGACCGGGGTCGCAGCAGCGTCTGCCGAAGAGATGGCCTCGGGTCCCATCTCTTCCACGAGCTCGACCGCGTCGACGTCGACATCGACCTCGAAGTCGTCGAGGAGGGTTTCGATGGCCTGCTCAGGCGAAAAGCGGTCATCGAGGACGTCCTGGATGGCATCGGGAGAGGCCACCTGGAATACGATGGATCTTCCCGTACTGAAACCCAGTGCGCGCTCCGCCTCCACTTGGGTGGGGTCACATGTGGCGACCAAGAGGTGACGATCCGTCTCGTAAAGGGGGAAAACGTGGTGCCTTCGCGACATCGCCTCCGGCACGAGTAGATGCGCATTCGGGTCACGCATCGCGAAATCAGCTACCTCCAGCCGGAAATAGGTCGCCACCAACAGGCACAAACGGGGGTCCCCTATTTTGTACGTTCGGGTCACCACCGGCCATGCTTCTTTCGCCGGCGTCTCGGGGGGGACGTCCGGACGCTCTCCCTCGAGCCCTGCCCTTTCCGCAACTCGCACCAGCCAGTGTACCGCCGTGGCACCCGCCGCCCCTGGGGCCTCTATGCTCGTCCCTGAATCCGAGGCTTCGGGCCCGGAATCCTCCGGGCTCGGCAGGCTCTCGGCACCGGGTTCGGAATCGGTCGCAGTTTCGTCCCGTGTCACCGCAGCACCGTCCTTCTTTTCTTTCGTTTTTCCTGGTGCATCGCGGTGCCGGCCTGCCCGAGCAAATCCTCGAGGGACACGGCGTCATCACCATCGTACCGGGCCAACCCGATGCTGACGGAAAGCTGGAACCGTTCTCTCGTGGTCTCGTTCACCTCCGTCAACTCCGCCCTGAGCCGCTCGACGAGCACCTCGGCGTTCTCCTCCGAGGTTTCGAACGCCAGAACGGCGAACCCATCTCCGCTCGTTCGGGCTATGATGTCGGACCGGCGGAACGTATCCCGAAGCACGTCGGCCATGGACAGCAGGGCACGATCACCGACGTGATGGCCAAGTGTATCGTTGATGGTCTTGAAGCGGTCGATGTCGAGGAAGATGAGGGAAGCCGACCGAGCGGAGCGGCCGGCAAGCTTGAGGTATTGCTCGCCGAGTTCGTGGAATCCGCGACGGTTATACAAATCGGTGAGGCCATCGATCAGAGACAAGCTTCGAAGGGCGGTGAGTAAACGGTGACGTTCGATGGCGTAACGGACGGATCGAAGAAGGACCGATGGATCCGCTTCATCTTTGAGCATACAATCCTGCGCGCCACCCTGGACCGCGCGGACCGCGAGATCATCCTCTCCATTATTCGTCAGTACGATGACTGGAACGTCGGGGGCAAAGGCGTACATGCGTTCGAAGGTCACGATGCCCTGGCTGTCGGGTAAATCCGGGTCGAGGATCACGGCGTCGACTCCGCCGCCGGAAAGCCGCTCCAACGCCCCTGACAGCTCGCCCGCTCCGTGCAGCACGGTGTCGCCATTCGTGCTCTGGAGATGCTCTCGAAGGGCGTCCAGACGCATCGGCTCAGCCTCTACGACAAGTAGGGTCGTGGGTCGGTGTACGGATTCGCTCATCGTTAAGGCAACTCACGGCTTCGCGCCCGCACCGGGGACGCGCCTATGGGGCCGACATTCGACCCAATTCCACGGTCCCTTTGGTGTTGCCCATCGGGGGAGAAATTGGACCACGATACCTACGCCAAACATAGAAGAACCCTGACACCCCTGCCACGTTTTATTCTAGAATGCAGTTGAAGCAGTACAGAGGGCCGCTCCATCTCACCCCGAGAAATTCGGTGGCAGGGCCAGCGATGCCACGGGCTCGGCGGGAGTAAGGTCCAGAGGGATGGTGAGCCGGGCCCTGGCACCCTTCCCTTCGGGAGAATTTTCGAGCATCAGCGTACCCCCGTGGCCTTCTGCGATCTGCCGGCAGAGGGCCAGGCCGATCCCGCTCCCACCGGGTTTGGTTGTGTAAAACGGTACGAACAGATTCCCAGTGTCGACCGGCAGGCCCGGACCCTCGTCCGCGACCACCACATGCAGTTGATTGCGGATGACGGACCAGGACAGCTCTACCTGGCCCTTCGTTTCGAGGGCAGCATCGACCGCGTTTCTCACCAAGTTGATCAGGAGTTGCTCGAGCTGGTCCGCGTCCGCCTGGATGGTGAGAGCCGGCCCGGGTTTTACGCCGACCGCCACTCGGGTTTCGAGCGCCACGATCCGTCGCACGAGTGCGTCCACCTCTACGGTACCGAGATTGGGTTCGGGCAGCCGGGCGAGTTGCGCGTACGAAGCCATAAAACGACCCAACGACTCGGCCCGACTCGAGATCACCTTGAGGCCGCTCTCCATGTCCTCGTCGAGATCGGGAGGAAGGGACCCGCGCCGCCTCAGACTCTGGAGGCTACCGGCGATCGACTTGATTGGCGCCAAGGAGTTGTTGATCTCATGACTCAGCACCCGGATGATGCGCTTCCAGGCCTGTCGCTCTTCTTCCCGGAGTGCCCGGCTGAGGTCCGAAAGCACGATCAGTCGCAAGGGATGGCCCTCTTGCCGTACCACCGTACGCCGGAGCTCCCATCGGCCCGTCCCCCCAGCATGATTCAGCTCGAGGGTGCGCGGTGCGATTCCGCGGAGCGTTTCCTGGAGCCGAAGTTCGGCGGCCTGCCTGCCGATTAGTCGCTTACTCGACTGACCAAGCAGCGCTTCACCCGCTCGGTTCAGGAGCCGGAGGGTTTCGTCTTCATCGAAGGCGAATACCGCCAGGTCGACTTCCTCCAGCACCTTTCGGAGAAGAGCCGTGGCCTCCACCGCGCCTAAACGCTGCTCGCGAAGGACCTCCTCGAGGGCATTGGCCTCGAGATACGTGACCGCGAGAGGACCTCTCGATCCCGCGCCTCGGACCCGAATCGAGAAGTCCCCTTCGCGCAACGCTGCAAGCATGTTGGAAAGGGTCTGTAGGGGGCGGACCACCCTCTCCCGTAGCGCGAAAATGAAACCGAACCAGCTTCCGAGGAGAAGGACCGTAACGGCCCACTGAAGTGTGGCGGAGTACGGACCAATCCACACGAACCCGAGGGAGAGAGCGACTCCCGGGAGCCCCGCCAAGAGGGCCAACACGACGACGCGATGGTCGTGGGGCATCCGCTCCCACCATCCGTTCATTTGGTCTTTCTCACCTCCAGATCACTCCGGCCGACTCCTGGACCCGCTGTACTCCTTCAACGGGCCACATACTTCTGGAGCCGGCGGTACAACGCGCTACGGCTTAGGCCCAGCTCGTCCGCAGCTCGGGAGACATTGCCGTCATTTCGGTCTATCGCCTTCTCGATCAGAACCCTCTCTGCCTCGTCCAGCGTAAGTTGTTCCATCTGGGCAACCCCGTCGGCTCGCCGAGTCAGCCCCAGGTCCTCCGAATGGATGCGGTCCCCCTGCGCCATAAGGACAGCGCGCTCCACGGAATGTTCAAGCTCGCGGACGTTCCCCGGCCACGAGTGCCCGAGCAGGGCCTGTATCGCATCGTCTGCGAAGCCCTCGACCGCATTTCTGTACCGAGAGCGATGAAGTTCGAGAAAATACAGGGCGAGCGTCAGAATGTCGTCGCTCCGCTCTCTAAGCGGAGGCAGACGGATCTCGACTGTATTCAAGCGATACAGCAGATCCTCCCGGAACTCGCCAGTGGCCACGATCTCAGTGAGATCCGCGTTGGTAGCGGCAAAAACGCGGACGTCCACCTTCCTGATCTTGGACGAGCCGACACGCTGGATCTCCCCGGCCTCCAGTACGCGCAGAAGTTTCGCTTGCCGTTGCAGCGAGATATTCGCGATCTCATCGAGGAAGAGCGTCCCCTGGTGCGCCAACTCGAAACATCCAATTCGATCGGCCTTGGCGTCCGTGAACGCCCCCTTCACGTGCCCGAAGAGCTCGCTCTCGAACACGCCCTCGGAAAAACCTCCCGCGTTGACCGCCACGAGTGTGTGCTTCGCACGCTCCGACACGGCATGGAGCCAACGCGCTACGACTTCCTTTCCCGTGCCATGCTCGCCGGTGATCAACACATTGGCCTCCGAGGGCCCCACCCGCTCCATCATCCTCAGAACCGGGTTCATGACCTTGGATTCCGCGATGAAGTCCGGGGCCTCCGTGCCACGAAGCCGACGATTCTCGTCCTCGAGGTGCTGGCCCCGTCGGAGAGCCCTGCCCAACTCGACCTGGGTCCTCAAGGTCTTCAGGAGCCGCTCATTGTCCCACGGCTTCTCGACGTAGTCCCGAGCGCCCCGCCGCATTGCCTCCACCGCCCCCTCCACACTTCCCCACGCCGTCATGACCAAGACCGGGAGGGTGGAATCGAGGCTCCGAATCTGAGTGAGGAGGTCCATCCCCTCTACGCCGGAGGTCGTATCGCGCGCATAGTTGAGGTCCATCAGAACCGCGTCAAAATCCGCCTGCTCGATGCTGGAAAGGATGTGCGGCGGCGAGTTCGCAGTCGCGATCTCGAAGCCCTCGGCCTTGAGGAGAATCCGAAGCGCTTCCAGGACATCCGCCTGGTCGTCCGCGACCAGGACACGCCCACTGTCCGTCGTGCTCATCGTCTACCGCCTCTCATTCGCCGACCCTGGAAGGCTGTTGAAGGAGTACAGTGGGCCGCGTTGCGGATGCCACGGTCCCAGCTCCTAGGCGGAGCGACGACGCCATAGCATTCGCTACGGCTAGGAGCTCCAACAACGGAGATGGGGCCGTGCCAACGCAACCCTTCAACGTGTAAGGTCATGCCATTCATGTTCGTGGGCACATGGCGGTTGTGCGGTTGATCCGGCGTCTCTCCTCCTCGCCGTAGCGCTGCTACGCCTCGTCGTCGTTCCTTGTCTGAACGCGCACAAGCGCCATGTGCGCGACCCGCTGTACTCCTTCAACAGCCTTCGTCCTCGCCGGCTACTCGTCGACGACCCAGCCGTCCTTGAGCTGAATGATACGCGTCCCGTAAGCCGCGTATTCCTCGTTGTGCGTGACCTGAATGATCGTGGTCCCCTCACGGTTCAGCTGGCGGAGTAGATCCATGATCATGCGGCCCTGGCTCGAATGCAGGCTTCCGGTCGGCTCGTCGGCCAGGATGACCTCAGGCTCAGCGATTACCGCCCGGGCCACAGCCACGAGCTGCTGTTGGCCCCCGGAGAGCTGTGATGGATAAAGATCCTTCTTGGCGACGATCTGAAACCGGTCGAGGGAGTCGGCGACCATGGCCTGGCGCTCCTTCCGCCTCACGTTCCGGTACGAGAGAGGAATTTCCAGGTTTTCGTAGACCGTGAGATCGTCGAGCAGATGGTATTGCTGGAAGACGAACCCGACATAACGTTTGTTGAGTTCGATGCGTGCTCGAGGCTTCATGGCATGTGCCGGCTGACCTGCGAGCCAATATTCGCCCCGCCAATCCCCGTCCAGCATGCCCAGGATCGACAGCAGGGTCGATTTTCCCGCACCGGAGGGTCCCATGATCGTGATAAAATCACCGGCTTCGATGTCGAGATCGATCCGCCGGAGCACGAAGGTCTCGCCCGCACCAGTCCTGTAGGACTTCTCGATGCTCTTCGTCCGGATCAGCGCCATGGTTTCAACGGGTTGGGTGCGGCTCTCGATTAACGATCGCACGCCACCGATGACATGCGACGGCCGATCTTGCTGAATACATGTATATAATTGCTAATAAATGTCTTAGTGATATTCATTTACGAAGTCACTTGATACTCAACATGTTTCTCACCGCGACAGGTGTCCCAAAATCGGACACTCAGTGACTCCCGTCAACGGACCACGAAACGTCGCCGAACACGAAGGGGGCGGCCCGAAGGCCGCCCCCTCGATAACGCGCTCCGCCTGCGGCCCGCCTTCGCGCAACCGCACGCCATCGCTTCAGACGTCGAAGCCACTCTCCTCTAACTCAAGCGCATGTTCGGCCCGGTGGGCGTCCTCTTCGTCCACCACCTGGCCGTCGAAGAGGTGCACCGAACGGTCGGCTACTGTCGCGTAACGCGGATCGTGGGTCACCATGCAGATCGTCGCCCCCTCATCGTGTAATTCCTTCATGAGGTCCATGACCGCATTCCCGTTCTTCGAGTCGAGGTTTCCTGTCGGCTCGTCTGCCAGCAGGATGAGTGGCTTGCCAACGATCGCCCTGGCCACCGCCACACGCTGTTGCTGACCACCCGAGAGCTGACTCGGATAGTGGTTCATGCGATGCGCCATGCCCACCCTTTCGAGAGAAGTATGCACACGCTCCTTACGTTCGCTACCGGGCATCCCACGGTACGTGAGCGGAAGCTCCACATTCTCGTAGACCGTGAGGTCTCCGATCAGGTTGAACGCTTGGAAGATGAATCCGATCGCCTGGTTGCGGATCTTCGCCCGCTGCGAGGCTGTGAGGCTGGCCACCGGCTCGCCGTCGAGCAGATAATCCCCACTCGTTGGAGAGTCCAGCAGCCCGAGGATCGACAGCAGCGTTGTCTTGCCGCAACCAGACGGGCCTGCGATCGACACGAACTCGCCCGCTTTGATGTCCAAGTGGATGTCGGACAACGCGTGGGTTTCCACCTCTTCGGTGTAAAACACCTTAGTGAGGCTCTGAAGATCGATCAGCGTGGATGTGTTGGCTTGCTCTAGCGTGTTTTCCATCATCCCTCCCCACAAATTTTACGACGAATGTGAATGGCCGGTACGCCGGCCAGCCTCGTGTGTTGTCTCGCAGACACAACATTAATTCCTCAAGCGGACCCGATCGAATCCGTCCCAATTGGACATGTCCGACAGGATCACGATATCCCCCTCTTCTAATCCCTCGATCACTTCGATCTCGTTGACCGAGCTGGCCCCCAACATCACGTTGACGCGTTCCGCGTACTGACCGTCATCGACCAGCTTGAACATTCCCACCCGCTGATTCGCCTGGCCATATGCGGGACGTCCCACATGCGTGACGTCGTCCAGCCGCTGGATCACCACGTTGCCGTCGATACTCAGGTCCGGACGAGCGCTCCGCGGAAGGTCGCGGGGAAGCGCCACGTCGATCGTCACGGTGCCGTTCTGCACCGAAGGATCGATACGCACAACCTGTCCTATGATCGTGTCGTTTCGTGTATCGATATACGCGACCTGGCCCGGGGCGATGTCCTGGGCTTGTGTCTGCGGAATCCGGACTTCGGCCTTCAGACGTCCCGGCTGCACCACCCGGGCAAGCGTCTCGCCAGACTGAACCCATTGGCCCTCGTCGAGCGGCAGCTCCGCTAAAACACCGGAGACGCCTGCCGTCACCTCCATGGAAGCCACTCGATTACGGTTGAAGTCGACGATCTCGGTGAGACTATCGATATTAATCCGCTGAGCATTCACCTGATCGATGGCCGAGGCCGCGAGCAACTCCGTCTGCTCCTCTTCGAGCCGCACCCGCTGCTGTAGATCATCCACTGCGTCTCGGGTTCTTGCCAACTCGGTCGCGGCGACCAACTCGGGATTCGTGTCGTAGAGACGCTGGTTGGTGGCCTGGTCCCGTTGCGCATTCTGCAATTGGTTGCGCAACTGGGCCAGGAGCGCCAACTGGGTGAGGCGCTGCGTCTCCAGGTTCGAGCGTGTTTGAATAAGGGTCGCCTCGGCCGTGTTGAGCGCTTGTTGGGCTTGGAGCAGTTGGATGTCTATGTCCGGATTGCTCATCCGGATGATCACCGTATTTTCCTCGATCTCGGTTCCGGGCAAAACGATGATTTGCTCCACACGTCCTGCCGTCAGAGCGGTGATCCAGCGCATTTGCTCCGGCACGAGTGTACCCGGCCCACGCACCTGTCGCACCATGGTACCATGCATGACCGTGTCCATCCATACGGTCGCTGCATCCACACCGGGCGCCGCGGGTTCGAGATTCCTCAACGCCATGGTAACCCCAATCAGGGCCAGGGCCCCGACCGACCACTGGATGATTCTTTTTCTTGTTCTTGGCTTCGGATCGCGGGCAATGTCCACGATAACCTCACTCTCTAGAATTCTAGGCCGGAACGACTATAGCCGCCCGGCATCCGATTCGCTTCCCTACTCTTCTGGTCGGAGCTGCTGGCCCACGGCGTTTTCAAGGTTCGCCAGCTCGACATGGAACGCGTATAGACCATCCAGGTAAGCGCGCTCCCCATCCGCCGTCGTACGTTCCGCGTCGAGCAAGACAAGGAAATTGTCCGCACCCAAAGTGTACCGCGTGCGGGACAACTCCAGTTGTTCGGCGGCCACCTCCCGGTTCCGCTCCTCCACCTGTACCACCTCGAACGCCGTCGTCAGAGCGTCGTACGCGGCCGTCACGGCCGTCCGGAGACGCAACTCTTCCGCCCGGCGGGAATACTCGGCATCCTCGAGCAGATTGGCGGCCTGAGACACCTGCCGCTCCCTGCTGAACCCGTTGAAAATCGGAATGCTCACACTCAACGTTGCCTGGAATGGCTGACGCTTGAAGTTGAAGGGAAAGACATTGTTTTCGGCCAGAATCGCCTGGCGGACCTCGTCGGTGATTCCCGGCGAGCCACAATCCTGGGGAAATCCCACCAGCGGCGTCGTCAAGCCCGCTGAAATGTTGTTGAACGTCTGGCAGTTCGCGACGGACCCAGCGGCGCCACGCTCGGCACTCACGATGAGGAAGTCCCCGTTCTGGATTTCCTGCGTAAAACCTGACCAGCTGCCAGAAAGGGTAACGCTGGGGAAATATTGCCCGCGAGCCTGCCGGAGGTCGGCGCGCCGAGCCCCTTCGCTGGCCACGAACGCGTTAAGCCCAGGGTGTGACTCCAGCGCGATCGAGATCAACTCCCTACTCGTCCACAAGGGGCGGAAGACTTCGAACTGGCTCACCAGTTCCACCTCGGCGCCGAGATCAAGGCCGACGGTCTCCAAGAGCCCGAGGGTCCCTACACGTTGAGCCGACTCCGCCCGTATCAGGGCAACGGAGTCCCTCCCCAACTGGACTTGCGCCTGCTTGGCATCCGTGATGATGGCCGCTTGGGCATCGACACGCGCTTGTGCGATTTCGAGATTCTCGATCGACCGCTCGACCTGTCTGAGGGCCACATCGACCTGATCCCGCGCACGCAACGCCGTCATGTACTGGAGTGTTACCAGGGATTCCATCGTGAACTCCGCCGCCCGGGTAAACGCGTGCGCGGCGTTCTGCTCCGCCTTGGCACTGCTGAGGCCGAACAGGGTGTTTCCGTTCAGGTCGTACGTCGCTCGAAGTGCATAATTAGAATAGTAGAGCGCCCCCTGCTCGAGCTGACCCGTGTTGATGGTCCCAATCCGCGACTCTCCCGGAGCTCGGTAGGTTGCAAACCCGTTCGCCGCGAGGGACGGAACAAAGAGGTTACTCACCGCCTCCCTCACGCCCCAATCGGCCGCGGCCTCGTTGTTCTGTGTCTTGAGGAACGTGGGGTTGTTCTCACGAGCGAGCTCAATCGCTTCCTCCAAGGTCAGTCGCCCCGGCTCCTGCCCACGCGCCATCGCCGCCGTGGCCAACAATGCAGCCGCGGTCATGGTGAGTGCTCTCTTCGCGTGTCCTGCCTCCCAATCCACCATTTGTGTCATCCTCGATCTCATGCGCGTCACCCTCGATCTCCGCGGAATGTCGATATGCCCATCCATGTGAAGCGAGGTCCGACGGGAGCAGCCCAGGAGCCAACCCATCCACGACCACTGTGCTCCGCACCCTCCGATCGGACCCCGCAACATTCGTGTTCGTGCTCTTTGGTCATGCCCATTCTCTAGGAAAGGTTCGTGCCAAACACGAAATATCGACATAACCCCTTATCCTCATTGTGGTTACACTGCACGTCATCCTGTCTCTCCCGGCCCGCCGTGCCCACCTGCGAGACCTCGATTCCCAATATCGGACACCCTCCTCAGGCCCTCGGTGGCGGACGGAGATCCCTACGAGGGCGCTAGGAACCGGTTTCGACTAGCCTCCCCGAGAGTGGCGACGGGAGATCTCCGCAGCACCATTCCCGCGGAAGAGCGGGGCACACTTCCTGCAATCCTTTGAGGCTTCTATCTTGGCGCGGCATGCCACCCCAACCCGGAGCGAATCCAGGACGATGGTCACGGAGGAAACCCTTCTCGAGCTCGATCAGCGCCTCGGATCGGCCCGGATGGAGGTCGATGCACCACTCGCGCCGCTGACTACGTTTCGCATCGGAGGCCCGGCCGACAGACTCTTCCACGCCCGCACCGCGGACGATCTGGCAGAGTCAATCCTGGCGGCCCGGGACCTGGGCATCACACACTTCCTGCTCGGTAAGGGTGCCAACGTGCTCGTCGGGGACCGGGGCTTTCGCGGCCTGGTGATCCGCTGCGAGGTGGGCGGCACGGATTTTTTGGACGACGACCGCGTCCGCGCAGGGGCAGGCGTGGAGACCTATCCCGATCTCATCGAGGCGACCGTATCCCGCGGACTCGGTGGACTACACCACTTTGTCGGGATTCCGAGCACTGTGGGTGGGGCCATGTGGCAGAACCTGCACTTTCTCTCACCCGCGCCTGAGAGAGCCCGCACGGTCTTCATCGAAGAGGTGGTCGAATCCGCCGAGATCCTCTCGGAAGAAGGAGAGCGACGCACCGTGAATCGGGAATACTTCCAGTTCGGCTATGACTACAGCATCCTGCACGAAAGGGCTGACGTCGTCCTCTCGGTGGATTTTCAGTTGACCCCTGCTCCCCCGGAGGAACTTCGCCGGGTGATGGCGGAAAACCTCGTCTGGCGGAGGGGGCGGCATCCAGACCTGAACGTCCTAGCAAGCGCGGGCTCGATCTTCCAGAAAATCGAGGGAATCGGCGCCGGACGGCTCATCGACCAGTGCGGGCTCAAGGGGCACACCCAGGGAGGAGCTCAGATCTTCACGAAGCACGCCAACATCATCGTAAACCGGGGGGGTGCGACGGCCGCCGACGTCCGCACGCTGATCGACCTCGCTCAGACGCGAGTCGCCGACGAGCTCGGATACGAATTGGTGCCGGAAATCACATTCGTCGGAGAATTCTAATCCACCACGCCCGCGATCTCTCGAAGCAGGGCCGGATCGAGTTCATGGCCCCCGGCATGTGTGATCGTCCTAAAGGGGATCCCCAGCTCTTCGAGCCTCGCCTCCTGGGAGGCGTGGGCCTCTTCGGAGATGAAGTGATCGAGAAGTCCCCGCACCAGAGTAAGCTGGGCTGATCCCAACCGGGCGGGCCCCCGGTCCAGATCGAAATCGTCGGGAAGATACGCTCCCCAAAGGATGAGCCGTGCGACGGCAGCTTCTCCCGCCGCCACCCATCGACACACCGTGTGGGCACCCTGCGAGAACCCCAACACCGTAAGAGGCGCGATCTCTCCGCCCGACTTTTCGGACACCTCGTCGATAACCTCGTCGAGAACCCCATCGAGAAATCCCTCATAGTCCGTGATCTCGTTCTCGCGATCTTCTCGAGTCATCCATGTCGCGCCGACCGGGACTTCTTTTCCGTGGCCGGACTCAGGGTCATGGAGGTAAAAGCGCGAGAGGCCCTCGGGCGCCACGATCAGCCGCGTTCCGTCATCCAGCCCCGCGAACCGACGCAAGAAGCGGCGTGCGAGCTGCCGGTATCCATGGCATACGAGCCAGACTTCACGGAGATGCCGGCCCGCCGACCCGAGGGTGTAGTAGCGCGCCGTTCGGGCAACCCGAATATGCCGCTCCTTCACTGCCCGTATTGGAACGGGCTGGTCGCCGATTCGAGGCCCGGTAACGAGAGGTCCCTCTCAGACAGAGTAGGATTCTCCAAAGGCCATGGAATCCCGATCACCGGATCATCCCAAACGATCCCACCATCAAGTGTGGCGTCGAACTCGTTCGAGACCTTGTAAACCAAGTCGGCCTGCTCACTGAGGCACACGTACCCGTGAGCAAAACCCTCGGGAATGTACAGGATCACCCCGTCTTCCCCGGAGAGAGCTCCACCGGCCCACTGACCAAACGTGGGAGAGCCAACACGGAGGTCCACCGCGACGTCGAAGACCTCTCCCTGGACGACTCGAACGAGTTTCGCCTGTGCCCGGGGAGGCGCTTGGTAGTGTAGCCCGCGCAGTACACCACAGGTTGAGCGAGCATGATTGTCCTGAAGAAAGACGTCCCGGATCCCCGCATCTTCGAACGCAGAGGCACGGTAGGTCTCCGAGAAGAAGCCCCGATGATCGCCGTGCCGGGCCGGCGTGATCCGGATGACGTCCGGGATTAAGAGAGGCTCGAAATTAAAGGACATGAAAATGCTGGATGAGGTCGTCATATTGGTGTATGAGCCTTGCGCTGCTCGGACGAGCGAGCGAACTGCGCAGAAAGTTGAGTGCGGGCCGCTTGGCCGGCAACCGTTGGGGCAACCGTTGGGTCGACGGCGGTGGCAACTCGCGGTCGGTTTGGAGGGAGTACCATGACCTACATCGTTCCCGGGATCCGGCCCAGCGTTCTTCAGTTGCTGGCCATCTGCGGGCTGATCCTCTTCGGGTCGGTCGTACCACAGAGCGGCCGGTCACAGACACGGGACTCGCAGGCCCCTCCCCCGGGTGAAGCCAAGGCCAATCCCTTCGCTGGCTTCGAAACCCACTTCCTGTCGAACGGGCTGAGGGTTTGGTTCAAGCGACTGCCGGACGCTCCTGAGGTCTCCATCAGCGTCGGCTTGCCGTACGGGTGGGATGCCGATCCCGAGGGGAAAGAGGAGCTCGCACACCTGACGGAGCACATCCTCTTCTCCGATCACGACGGACAGACGGAGCAGGAGATCAAGGAGGCGATCGAGGAGGCGATCGACGGCATCGGCGGCCGCCGCAACGGACTCACGGCCCCGGACCGTACGTGGTATTACGTGACCGTCGCGAAGCAGCACGGCGGATTCGCCATCGAATGGCTGGCCCGGCTGATGTCCCCCCACTCGATGGACGCCGACGTCGTGGAGCGTAACCGCGGGCCGGTCGCCCTGGAGATCAACGCACAGCCACGCGAGTTCTTCGAACAGGCGTGGGCCCTGCTCAACCCTTTCTGGCTCCTGCCACCCGACTTTTGGCAGCGTGAGTTCGGAATGGAAACCCGAAATGCGCGTCACTATGACCGTTGGGCCAGCCTCCAAGCCATCACCCCGCAGGACGTCGCCGATTTCTATGACCGCTATTACGTGCCGGGGGCGATGACGCTCACCGTGATCGGCGACCTGAATCGAAGCGAGGTCCTGGAGATCTCGGAGCGCACGTTCGGGTCCCTCCCCCAGAGGCCGGTGCCCGAGAGGGACGTGGTCGTCGAAGACCCCGCCCGACGGCGGGCCACCTCGTACTGGGGCTTCGGCCCCAACGTGCGCTACTCGGCCCGGTATAAATTCTTCAACAGCAGCGCGGAAGATGACCTGATGATGCTGTTCGTCCGGGAGCTGTTGAGCCGCCGTCTGAATCAACGCCTTCGGTACGGAGAGCAAAAGGCCGTCTATGGACTACGGGTCAGCACGACGCAACGTGGGTCGGGCGGATTCCTGCAGATTCAGGGCTCCATTGACGAAAACGAATACGATTTCGCCGAGGCAACCATCCAGGAAGAGATCGGGGCACTCCGGAGGGGAACCGTGCCCCGCGACGAATTCGAGGTGGACCGAACCGCCCTGGTGGAAGGCCTTCGTGGGGAGACCTTGACGGCGCAGGCCCTGAACTTCTGGGTGTACAACAACTTCTACGACTCGTCCAAGCATGCGGACTTCCCGGATCTTCTCTCTTTCTTCGAGGGCGTGACCCAAGAGGAAGTGGCGTCGTTCGTCACCCGTAGCCTGGTGCGGGAACGTGAGGTGGTCACACTCGTCCGGGTCCAGCCGGTGAGTCAAGGAATCCTCGCCGCCGTCGGGTTGGTGCTCGTGTTTGTCACCGTTCGCCTAGTCGCCTTGATGCTCACGCGCAAGGTGACGATGCGGGATATACGGTATGTGGCCCGGTTTCGTGTGCCCATCGTCTTGCAGGTCGCCGCGGTCGTTCTCTATGGCGGAGCCGGATTGATCCTGGCCCGGCTGATCGTGTTCGCTGTTCAGTCCGTGGGACTCGACTTCCTCCTGACCCTTGACAGTTACACAAGCCAGATGACGGGGTTTGCACTCATGCTCGTCACCGCCGTCGTACTGTTCATCCTGTACCTCTCTCGAATTCCACGTAAGGTCCTGGTATTTTCCGATCATCTCCTCATCAAGTCGCTCGCGTTTCGTTCTCGCTTCCTCGAGCCCCTCGACTTAGCGGAAATTTCGGCACACCGATTTCCTCAGGTTTGGCTCACGATGGGGCTGCTCCGGTGCATCCCGCTCACGTTTGGGCTAGTCGGCCCCGGTATATACCTGCGTCCATGGAGCGGAAGGACCTACTTTTTCCGAACCCGCAACAACCAGGAGCTGATCACACTTCTCAGCGGGTGGAGCGTCGGCGCCCAGAGCTCGGTCTCGATTGAGCACGCCACCACCGGGTTGGAAGAAGGGGAGATGAAAGAGTTGCTAAGAGACCTCTATATGCCGGACCCGGGCGGCCCCGGCGGTTAAGAGGGTGATCGGAAGGGGGGCGGGTAAAGGACCTCCCCGCAGACCGGACTCCTAAAGCGGGATGCGCGTCAGATCTCTCCCGAAACGGATGCGCACACGCATGAGCAGGAAGAGCGCCACCGCGGCCAGCCCCGCCGCCATCCCCCACCAAAGCCCCAGCGGTCCGAGCCCTCCCGGAAAGGCCAAGTAAAGGCTGACGGGCAGCCCGATCATCCAGAACCCGACCAAGTTGACGATCATCGGCGCAAGCGTATCTCCGACTCCTCTGAGAACGCCCGACCCCACGGCCTGGAGTCCGTCGAAGATCTGGAAGATTCCAGCGACGGGAATGAGTGTAGTGGCGAGCCCCAGGACCTCCAAGTCCGGCGTGTAGAGGCGCGCCAAGAGCCCCGGGATGGTCAAGAACACGGCTCCGGTGAACGACATCAAGGTAGCGGCGATCACCAACCCTGCCCCAGCCGAACGCCTCGCCCGGTCGGGATCCCCGGAACCAACGGCCTGCCCCACGAGAACCGTTGTCGCTTGGGTTACACCAACCGCCATCATGAAGGTTATGCTCGCCAGGTTGATCGCGACCTGATGGCTCGCCATTGGTATGGTCCCAAGCATTCCCATCAGAATCCCGATCGCGCCGAAGACCCCGAACTCGAGAAAAAACTGAATCCCGATTGGGAACCCGAGCCGGCACATCCGTTTGAGCGGCTCGATATCGAGCGCATCGGTCCGGAGCGGCCGCATATAGGATCGAATAAGCGGCCAGGCGATGCCCAATAAGGCAAGGAGCATGAACCATCGGCTGAGGGTCGTCGCCCAACCCGATCCGACGGCCCCCAGGGCGGGAGCACCCAAGTGCCCGAAGATAAGCACCCAGTTGAAGAGAACATTGGCGAGGTTCGCTAGAACGATCACCACGACGATCGGTCGCACCCGACCCATCGACTGCAGACTCTGCCGTAGTACAACGAACAGGTAAAAGGGTAACACGCCCGGGATGGAAACCAACGCGTAGTCGGCGGCCACCGGGATCACGTCCGCCGGTTGCCGGAAAAAGGTCAGCAAAGGACGTCCGGGCGTCAGAAGGAGCGAGCTGAAGACCGCCAAGCCGAGCGCGATCACGAATCCACGTTGAATGGCTCGTGCGATCCCGACGCGGTCGGCCGCGCCGAAGGCCTGAGAAACGAGGGGATCCAAGGCAAACAGGGTGCCCAACCCGAAGCTCGTTGTCAGAAAAAAGTAGAGGTTCCCCAGCGCAACCGCGGCAAGGTCCCTCGCCGAGAAGTGCCCCACCATGACCGTATCCACCGCCCCCATGAAGATGAAGCCGACCTGGACGGCAGCCACCGGCAACGCCAAGCGGAGCAGCGAGGCGAGGTGGTCGCTCGACGGAACCATCTGGCGGATAACATGCATTGTTGCAAACGATCCTAGGAGCACATAAGAGGACCGCGCCGGGCCCCGAAGGGGTCCGGCGCGGCCTGGAAGAATAATACATTTTCTCGCACCGACCGAGAAGGATCAGGCTTCCTCGTCCACTGCCCGTTCGTCCTCCCCTTGAGCTCGAGAGACTCGGAGAGCCCGGTCGCGCCGAATTTCCAATAGGAGGTCCCGCTCCTCTTCAAACTCGAGTTGAGCTTGGTAGCGGGCGTCAGCTTTGGGCTCGGCCACTCGCCTCGTGGGCTTGATGACAAAGTAGGACACAAGGGTGTAGGGAAATCCCACGTAGAAAGCCGCAAAGCGCTTCAAGCCCCGCCCGCCGTCGCGGACGTACGACACATAGCTGACGTTGGCGGTGATCACGGCGAGTAAATAGAGAATCCATCCCAGCATCGGCCCCTCCGCTCCCCCATCTGAGTGCTAGGCCTGGTCCGCGTCGTAGCTCCGCGTCGCAGTTCCGGGTCATAGTCCGCGTCGAGAACTCGCGCCGCCGGGCTCCCAAGGCATACCCGACCATCCGTTATTGGATCGCCGCATGACGATAGATGCGTGACGGGAGTCGTGCCGAACCCGTATCTTGGCCACGCGGCATCGAGCCGTCGCCGGCCGATCGAACACCGGTCGGGGAACGCCTCATAGCTCGGGGGAACACATCACACATGGTTGGAGCCGCCGAATCACCAGGAGCCGCTCTCGGCGGACTGTGGAGGCGACTCTCCGTCGTCCCAGGGGGGAAGTGGGTCTTCAGTCAGATCCTACGCTTCACGGTCCCCTATAGCGGAACCATCGGCGCCCGGATCGAAGCACTCGAGCCTGGATACGCCCGCCTATCCCTTAGGGATCGCCGCCGGGTTCGGAACCACCTTCGGTCCGTCCATGCCGTGGCGCTCATCAATCTCGGTGAGTTGACCAGCGGTCTCGCAATGCTTTTGAGCCAACCGCCCACCGTCCGCAGCATTCCGACCAAAATAACCACAGAGTTCGTGAAGAAAGCCCGCGGCCGTCTCATCGCCGAATGCAGGTGTAATCCTCCGACTGTACTGGAGCCTACCGACTACACAGTCACCGCCGAAGTCCGGGATCAAGCTGGAGACGTCGTGGCTCGCGTTGTGGTCTTGTGGCGGCTTGGACCCAAACCGGGACAGGGCGCAGATCGTGACCGAACACAAGCCGGGGCCGAGCGCCAGCGATGACGGACGATGGCGCCAAACCCCTCCCCCCAACACCGCTGACCCGAGACGCGGGGATCGCCGTGCCGATCGTCTGTGGAGCCATGTACCCCTGCTCCAATCCGGAGCTGGTGGCTGCAGCCTCACAAGCGGGCGGTCTGGGCGTGCTCCAGCCGATCTCTCTTACGTACGTACATGGGTACAACTTCCGGGCCGGTATCCGGAAGATCCGTTCCCTCACGGACCGACCGATCGGCATGAACGCACTCATCGAGCAGTCTTCGAAGATATACCGGCGCCGGATGGAAGGGTGGATCGAAACTGCGCTCGAGGAGGGAGTGCGGTTCTTCGTAACATCGTTGGGCAAGCCAGACTGGGTGGTTCAACGGGTCGAGCCAGTAGGCGGTTGTGTCTATCATGACGTGACCGAACGGAAGTGGGCGCAAAAAGGGGTCGACAGTGGAGTCCATGGCCTCATCGGCGTAAACAGCCGGGCCGGTGGACATCCAGGACCCCTCGACGCCCGTGCTCTCTTGGACGACGTCGGCAACCTCGGGCTACCCGTCGTGTGCGCGGGAGGCGTCGGAGGCGAGGACGAGTTCATCGCGGCTCTGAGAATGGGATACGCCGGAGTGCAGATGGGTACACGCTTCATCGCGACAGAGGAATGCACCGCCAGTGCCGAATACAAGCAGACTATCGCGGACGCTGAAGAAGACGATATCGTGCACAGCGAGCGTCTCACCGGCGTGCCGGTAGCGGTGATCAACACTCCTTCAGTCCAGCGACTGGGCCTGCGTGCCGGGCCCCTGGCCCGCTGGATGATCCGCGGTCGCCGTACCAAGCACTGGATGCGCACGATCTACGCCCTGAAGTCCTTTCGGCAGCTTCGCCGGTCTCTTCATGCGACGAGCCTTCGAGCAGACTACTGGCAAGCCGGCAAAAGCGTGTCGGGAATTCGGATCGTGGAGCCGGTCGCCTCGATCGTCCATCGTTTCTCCGAGGCGGCGCGCTCCGCGGGACTCCCAGCCACCGACACGAAGAATCCCTAGCGGTTTCTTCGAGAATGGATCGAGCCGATTGTGGAGCCTCGCCCTATATGGGACAGACCAGGTTCCCCAGCTTCTCGGTCAGCTTCATGTTCTCCGAGTAATCGACCGGGCAGTCTATGATCACGACGGTGTTGTCGGCGATGGCCTGCTTCAGCGTGGGCACCAACTCGTCCGCGGCTTGCACTCTATAACCTTTGGCCCCGAAGCTCTCCGCGAACTTCACGAAGTCGGGATTGTTGAACGTGATGTGGCTGGGTCGTCCGAAGTGACGCAGCTGATGCCAATGGATCAGGCCATACTCGTTGTCGGTCCAGATGAGAACGATGATCGGGGTCCCGATACGGAGCGCGGTCTCGATCTCCTGGCAGTTCATTAGGAATCCTGCATCGCCCGTCACGGTTACCGCGGTACGCTCCGGATGAGCCAGCTTCGCCGCGATGGCACCGGGCACGCCGATCCCCATGCTGGCGAAGCCGTTCGAAATGATGCAGGTGTTGGGGCGCTCGGCCTCGTAAAGCCGGGCGGTCCACATCTTGTGGGCGCCCACGTCGCTTATGACGATATCCTCAGGCTCCAGCACCTGCCGAAGGTCCCGGAGAATACGCTGGGGCACCATGGGGAACGCCGGGTTCTCCGCGTGCTCGGAGTGCTCTCGGAGAATGAAGTCCCGTAACGTTCCAAGGTCCGGCTCGTGCTGAGGCCGGGTCAGCTCACCGATCCGCTGCAAGGACTCACCGACATCGCCAATAACGCCGGCCGCCAGAATGTAGTGCTCATCCACTTCGGCGGGCGTCTCGTCGATGTGTAGCAGCTGGGCGTGTTTTTCGGGGTGCCACAGGTAGGGATGGTACTCGATCATGTCGTAGCCCACGCAGATGATCACATCGGCCCGGTCAAAGCCGCAGTCGACGTAGTCGTGCGCCTGTAGGCCCACCGTGCCGAGGCTCAAGGGGTGCGAAAATGGGATTGTGCCCTTGGCCATGAACGTGGTCGCCACCGGAATCTGAAGCTTCTCGGCGAACGCCTGTAGTTGCTCCGTCGCTCCGGAGCGGATGATCCCGTTCCCTGCCATGATGATCGGGTGCCTGGCGCTCGAGATGATCTCGGCGGCCTGCTCGGCCTTGGCGGCGGGGGGCTCCGGAGTAGCGGCCGCCTGCACCCTGAGTGGCTCCTTCCCCTCGACATCGGCGCCGGCGATGTTTTCGGGAAAGTCGATGAAGCTGACCCCGGGTTTCTCCGCGATGGCCCGCTTGAACGCCTTGCGCACCACCTCCGGAATGATCTCCGGCTCCCGGATCTGCGTGCTGTATTTGGATATCGGAGCGAAGAGGCTGACCAAATCGAGGTGCTGGTGGCTCTCCTTGTGCATCCGGGTCGTGGCCGCCTGGCCCGCGATGGCCACCACCGGCGCCCGGTCCATGTTCGCGTCCGCTACGCCCGTCACCAGATTCGTGGCGCCGGGACCGAGGGTCGACAGGCAAACACCCACTCTACCCGTCAGCCGTCCGTACACGTCGGCCATGAACGCCGCGCCCTGCTCATGGCGCGTCGTGATGAAATGGATCGAGCTGTCGAGGAGGATGTCCATCACGTCGATGTTTTCCTCGCCCGGGATGCCGAAGATGTAGTCGACGTTCTCGTTTTCAAGGCATCGGACGAAGAGCTCGGCGGCTTTCATGGGTTGCGTCCTTTCGTTTGCATGCCTCGGGGGGGTGGGAATGATGACGATGCGTCGGCACCGGTGAAATGCCAAGAGTTGGCGGGAACCTCCATCGAGTTACCGGTGGTTGGCGGGGCGGATTGCGTACGAACGAGCGGTGGACTGACCGGTCGGCTAGTCACCGAGCCACGAGAACGTCAGCCTGGTGAAGGTCAGGAGCCCCGCACCACTCCTTCGTCCCGAGCCTTGGGCTGGTAGCCACCTTGTTCGATGATGGCCCCCACGCTGGAGAACACTGAAACCATATAGGGAACGATCACGGTGAGGCCCATCTTGAGGTAGTTGATCGGCTGCAGCTCTCCCCGCAGGATCACGTCCCCGTGGTTGATGGCGATGAGAATGATCCCCACGATCACGCAGAACTTCAGACCACGCATCACAACCGAGACCCGACAGACGAGGCTGCACCACTCGGTGAACGTCGTCGGACGTGGTGTACGCCGCTCCACCTCCGTCACTGGCACCATCCGCCAACTCCCAGTATTGGTAGTCCTCACAGCGTCGCTCTGGTCGAGCCGACTCAGGCCGTCGCGGTTAAAGCCCTGGTATCCTCGTGAGGTTCCCCAAGATTAAGAATGGTTCCCATTCGGGAAGGAAGATAATCGATGCCGGCTGACGCGAAATCCGCACTCGAGGCGCCGGGTGATCTCCCCCCGCACGTTGTGGACGGCCTCCCGATGCCCGTCGTGCTCACCCGTAGGGTCGACGATGTGGTCGTCCGCATCAACCGCGAGTACACCGCCACGTATGGACTGAAGGACGAGGACGCCACAGGCCGCCCATTCCGTGAGCTCCACTGGGTTCAAGAGGACAGGGACCAGAGGCTGGAGCTGCAAGCGAGCGGCAACCTCGACTCGGTCGAGGTTCGGATACGAACCGCTGACGGGGAGTGCCGCTGGGCACAGGCGGACGTCTCAGCCTTCGAGTACCGAGGCGAGGCCGTATTCATGACCACGCTCTACGACATCGGGCGGACGAGGGAAGTGGAACAGGAGCTCGCGGTCACGACGGCGGAGATCCACGAGATGGCCCGTTTCCCGGAGATGAATCCGGGACCCGTGGCGCGACTCGCCCTTAATGGAACCGTTCTCCGAGCCAACGAGGCCGCGAGCGCGATCTTCGAGCTCGAGTCTCTCGAAGGCGAATGCCTCTGGGATCTCCTTCCCGATCTGGACGAAGCAGTGAGAACGCGTGTGCTCGAGGACGGAGCCCCCGTCACCCAAGACGTTCGCATCGGCGATATTTGGCTTGCGCTCACGCTAGCCTACGAGGCGGGAAGCCAGCAGATCTTCGTGTACGGGACGGACATCGGTGCCCGCAAGGCGGCCGAGCAGGAGTTGAGCGAGAGGGCCCGATTCCCGCTGATGAACCCCGGGCCCGTCGCACGTCTCCACTCGGACGGAACCGTAATTCGGGCGAACCCCGCGGCGCGCCGTGTGCTCGGCCGAGAAGACATCCAGGGGGCGTCCTTTCGCGAGCTCTGCGGCGGGATCCCGGACGAACTCTGGAACCGTGTGCTGACCTCGGGAGAGCCGATCCACCATGAGGCAGAGATCGGCACCCTGTGGCTGTCATTCACGCTGGTGCACGAACCGGAGAGCAATCAGGTGTTCGCCTACGGATCGGACGTGACCGAGTTGAAGGCCGCAGAGAGGGCCCTCGCGGAGCTGGCTCGCTTCCCGGATATGAACCCCGGACCCGTCTTACGACTCGATCGCACCGGGATCGTCGTTCTGGCCAACCGTGCCGCTCGCCGGGTCTTCGACACCGACGACCTCACCGGCCACTCGTGGCTGGAGCTGTGCCCCGGGGTCGATGAGATCTTCTGGGATCTGGTCTGCGAAGCATCGGAGCCTGTGCCTTTCGAAGCGAAGCTCGGCGGGCGCCATTTCATGTTGCACCATGCCAGGGGACCTGAGGGTGCCTTCGTCTTCGTATTCGGGTCCGATCTCACGGACCAGAAAAACGCCGAGAGTGCGCTCCGTCAGAGTGAGAAAATGGCGACCCTGGGCACCCTCACGGCCGGCATGGCTCACGAACTCAACAACCCGGCCGCCGCCGCTCAGCGCGCCTCGGAGCATCTCGAAATCGCCTTTGCGGATCTGCAGGAGGCACAGCTCGCCCTACGAGTGTTGAGGCACGACTCGGACGTGGGGCAACTGCTCAACGAGCTCAACGACCAGGCCCGCGAGTTGGCTGCGAATCCGTCAGAGCTCGGAGCTCTCGAGCGTTCGGACCACGAAGCCGAGTTGGAGGAGTGGCTCGAGGATCAGGGATTCGATGAGCCCTGGAAATTCGCGACGGCGCTCGTCGACATGGGGCATACGGTCATGGGTCTCGATGAGCTCACGAGCCGCGGCGCGGGGGACCATGTGAGTCTCATCGTGGCCTGGCAAGCGCAAGCATACCGTGTGTATCGGCTGGCCGAAGAGATCCGCCACGGATCGAGCAGACTCGTCGAGATCGTAGGGGCGATGAAGGCGTACGCCTACCTAGGCCAGGCGCCGTTGCAGGACGTCACAGTGAATGAGGGAATCAAGAACACGCTCATCATTCTCGATAACAAATTGAAGAAGGGGATCACGGTCACCCGGGAGTTCGATCCCGAGCTGCCGCTCATCGAGGCATACGGCAGTGAACTCAACCAAGTCTGGACCAACCTGCTGGACAACGCTGCTGACGCCATGGGAGGGGAAGGCCACATCACCATCCGGACCCGGACCGAGGACGAACGTGTTGTGGTCGAGATCGAGGACGATGGTCCGGGCATCCCGGCCAGAATCCAGACGCAGATCTTCGACGCCTTCTTCACGACCAAACCGCCCGGCGAGGGATCTGGCCTCGGGCTGAATACGAGCTATAATGTGGTGGTGAAGAAACACGGCGGGACGATCGACGTCGAATCCGTGCCCGGACGTACTTGTTTCATTGTTCGCCTTCCGCTCATCGCCCTTCCGGACCGTGCGCAGGGCGCGACACCAGTTTGACGGCTCCGGAGCACCGGGAACCCATTGGACCGGCTGGGGATTGATCCACTACTTAAGAATGCCGGTCTCGTCAGCACGAGCGCGTGTATGCCCAGTCATCCGACTCCCCCGCAGCGTAGTCGATCTAACACCCCGGAGGCGTCCCCTCCCGAGCCCAGGGCCCCTCCCTGCACCTCGCCAGTCGCCCCTGGCAAAACCTCGGTGAACAGGTCCGGGCGAAGAAACGGTGGATTGATACCCAGAAACCAGCAGAGAGAGAGGACAAAATGAGCGAACAAACCTACGATGACATGCTCCCGAACCCCGGGTTGGACATAGACTAAGGACAGGACAGCGTTGGTGATCACGGATCCACAGCGCGATTTCCTTTCGGAGGATGGGGTCGTGTGGGCCGTCGTTGGAGAAAGCGTCCAAGAGAACAACACGGTCGAGAACCTGCGGCAGCTCATGACCACGGCCCACGAGGTGGGGATTCCAATATTCATCTCTCCCCATTACTACTATCCCCACGACCACTCCTGGAACTTCGGTGGAGCGCTCGAGAAGATGATGCACGCCGTCGGAATGTTCGACCGGAGCGGCGCGCTTTCCACCGACGATTTCGACGGCTCGGGGGCCGACTGGCACGAGCCGCTCAAGGACCTGATCGAACGCGACGACGTCGTCGTTACGAGCCCTCACAAGGTCTATGGGCCGGAGTCGAACGACCTCGTGCTGCAACTCAGGAAGAGGGGCATCGACAAGGTGGTGCTCGCCGGCATGTCGGCCAACTTGTGCGTCGAAGCCCATCTCCGCGAGCTGACCGAACAAGGGTTCGAGGTCTGCGTCGTGAAGGATGCCACGGCCGGCGCCAAGCTTCCGGGCGGTGACTTCTACCAGGCGGCGTTGCTCAACTTCCGTATGATCGCAAGCGCGGTCCTCACGACCGAAGAGGCGATTGCCAAAGTCAGCGATCAGACGCAGGCCGCCTCCGGCTGAGCATTAGAGAGAGCGTGGTGACCCGAGGGCCGGTGGGGACTCCCCGCCGGCCCTCGGTTCGTCGGCTTGCAGGGACCTCTAGCCGGGCTCGGGTGAGGTTCTTTCGACGGGTAGTCGTACGCACATGCAGGTCTCTCCCGGCCTCGACTTTACTTCGATGTGACCCTGGTGCGTATCCACAATGCGCATCGCGATCCCGAGGCCGAGCCCCGTGCCGACGCCGACGTCCTTGGTTGTGAAGAACGGCTCGAAGATGTGCGAGAGGATCTCGTCCGGAATACCGGGACCATCATCGACGATCTCGACCTCGACCCAAAGGTCGTTGAGCCTGGCTCTGAGGATGAGCTCGCCACCCTGATCCACAGCGTCGATCGCGTTGTCGAGGAGGTTGGTCCATACCTGGTTCAGTTCGCCAGCGTTCGCCGGAATCATGGGTAGGTCGTCCTGATACTCGCGTACCAGCCGGATTTCCTTCGCCTTGAGCTTGTGGCCAAGCATCTTGAGGGTGTTGTCGACGCCCAGGCGCACATCGGTGGGTTTGTGCTCGCTGGATCTGTCCATGTGGGAGTAAGTCTTGATGGACGCAACCAACTCCGAGATGCGGCCGGCAGCCGTCTTGATTTCCTCCACAATCCGGTCGGAGTCGATCCCCCCACCCAACCACGCCAGCACGTCCGTGAGGGCCGCTTCGGGTACGTTCCGGGAAAGGTCCTCGAGGTCCTCCACCCTAAGATTCGCCTCGCTAAAGGTTGCCGCCGCCTCCCATGGCTCGGCAAAGTTATGATCCTCCAACCATTCCAACAGATCGTCTTCGCGCTCGCTGCGCTCGAGCTCGGTACCCGTGGAGGACCCGTCACCTTGCCCTCCTAGGCTCCGGAGTTGTTCTAGCTTCTCCAACCCCTGTTCGCTCACGTGGTGGCGCACAAGCCCTATCACGAGCGCGGGAAGTTTCGCTCGGTGTTCGGAGAGCAACGCCGCCGCGCGGCGGACCGCAGCGGCCGGATTGTTCAGCTCGTGTGCAAGGCCGGCTGACAGCCGTCCGAGCGCCATCATCTTTTCGCCCTGCTGCTCCAGCCTCACGTCTCCGCGCACTCGATCCGACATCTGCGCCACGAGCCTGCGGCCGACTTCTTGACTGACGTCGAGCAACTCCTTGAACAGCGAGGCGTCGAGTCGCAGAACCTCGGATGGCTCCGCCGCTGCGGTGTGCCGAGGATAGTGGGTCATCCTCGAGAATGGGAGCATGCCCGTCACTTGCCCCCTGACCGTGGTCGCCACGAGCAGCCACTGGCCTCCGATCTCCTCGAAACCCTGGATCACTCCCTTGACCACGATCCAGAGTGCGTCCGCGACCTGTCCACGATCGAACATGTGTTCGCCGGGCTCGAGCGTAATTCTCTCGCCGTGCTCGCGGAGCCAATCCAGTTGCTCGTCAGGGAGACCCTCGAGAATGTCCAGGGGCCGCAGCTCGTCTCTCGTGAAGCTCATGTGCGGGCCCTCGAGCGTATCGGACTGTACTCGATGTTCACCGTTCGGCGAGAATCTGATGCATGAACGACACGGACACCGAGCCCTCCCCCACAGCCGAGGCGACCCTCTTCACGGAATCGTGGCGGGCATCCCCGCACGCGAACACCCCCGGCACGTTGGTCTCCAGCATGAAGGGCTCTCGCTCGAGGGGCCAGTCCCGAAGGTGGACCTTGGGATCGAGGTCCGGCCCCGTGAGGACAAAGCCCCTCTCGTCGCATGCGACAAGCCCGTTGAGCCACTGCGTGTGCGGCGCCGCTCCAAGGAAGGCGAAGAGATACTCCGCCGGAACAGACTCGATGGCCTCATTTCCCTTCGAGCGGAGGCCCAGACCCTCGAGGCGGGTCAATCCCTCACACTCTACGATTTCCGTGTTGAGGCGCACCTCGATGTTTTCCGTGGACTCGATACGACGCACCAGGTAGTGTGACATCTTGGCGTTGAGCGAATCACCGCGGACCAGCATGATCACCTTGCTCGCGTGATCCTTGAAATACATCGCTGCCTGACCAGCCGAGTTCCCCGCGCCCACCATGAATACCGTCTTTCCGCTCGCGTGCATCGCTTCTGTCATGGCCGCGCCGTAGTAGATTCCCGACCCGACGAAACGATCGGCGTTCTCCGCTGCGAGCAGCGTCCAGGACACGCCCACGGAGAGCATGAGGACGTGGCACGAGAGCTCGGATCCATCGCTCAACGCCACATACTTGTAGGGACCGTCAATGCGGAGTCCGACAGCCTCCTGGGGCGTGAGGATCTCGACGCCGAACCTGCGGGCCTGCGCCACCCCGCGCCTGGCGAGGTCACCCCCCGACAGCCCCGAAGGGAATCCTAGATAGTTCTCGATGTAACTGCTCGTACCAGCCTGCCCGCCTGGCGCCTCCCTCTCGATGAGCACGGTGCGAAGGCCCTCCGATCCACCGTACACGGCCGAGGCGAGTCCGCCCGGACCCGCTCCTACGATCACCAGATCGTAGAAGTCCTGCTTCGCTTTCGTCTCGAGCCCGATATGCTCGGCGAGGGTCGTCGGATCGGGGTTGAAGAGCCTCGCCCCGTCCGGAAGGATGACCAGGGGCAATTCGGACGAGTCGACCGAGTCGCCGAGCTCACGGGCCTCGTCCGAGGCTTCGATGTCGAGGAATTGATAGGGAACCTGATTTCGGGCCAGGAAATCTCTCACGGCATGACAACCCGCCGACCACCGATCTCCGACGATGCGTACGCCTCCATAACCCGGCCGATAGGAGGCCTGCCATTCCTCCAACATGTCGTCGAGGACCGGGAAGAGCTTTTCTTCCGGCGGATCCCACGGCTTCACCAAGTAATAGTGAACCTGCGATTCGTTGATCGCCTTGATCGCCGCCTCGGTGTCGGCGTAGGCCGTGATCACCGCCCGCTTCGCTTTTGGAAAGTCTTCCATCGTCTGGGAGAGGAAGGTCACCCCATCCATCCCAGGCATTCTTTGATCCGACAGAAGTAGGGCCACCGGGGTGTCCCTCTCCTTCAATTCACGGAGAAGGTCCAGGGCAGCCGTGCCCGATTCGGCACGCAGAACCCGGTAGTCCCGTCCATATTTCGTGCGCAGATCTCGGGCGATCGCATTCAGGACATCCGGGTCGTCATCGACAACGAGAAGGATCGGTTTGCTCATATGGGGCAAGCTGTCGGTTCACGCTGGTGGCAGGCAAGGGGTGCTTCACTTCATCTGGTCTCCCCGCCCAGCCAGGTCTCGCATCCCCAACCTCCAGACCTACCGACCCTCCAACATCCCCGCGTCCACCAACACCTGGCGTGCTCGCTCCTCGTCCTCGGCCCGAACGACGATCCGCGCAGGGTTCACGAACGCCAGGCCCACGTCCATACCCCCCGCATCGTCGATATGGAGGGCCGCGTCCACACCCGCGCTCTCCAAGTACCCGTGAGCCAGTTCCGCTTCGTGGCGATAATGGAAACGTGCCACGACCGCGGTTGCGATGCGGTCACGGCTCACAACTGTGCCCTCACTGCGCCCTCACCATGAACGCCCCGCTCAACTCGGAAATAGCGACCGATCGATCTTGGGGACGAGGTCGAGGGCATTCTCGTAGTAGATCTTCCGGAGCACCTCGTCCGGGAGGTCCAACCCATACATCTGCCAGAACGCGTGGTATCTCCGGTAGTAGTCGAAATAGTCGTCGGCGGTCTCGAAGATCCGGAAGTATGTGTGGAATTCCTCTTGGTCGTAGGAGTCCTTGCCCATCACGACCCGGTCTTGGTATTCGACAAGCCATTCCATCGCGAATCGGGGCTGCCTTCCCAACTCGTAGATGACCGCGCCGAGGCCCACGTACATGTTGGGCAACTCGTCCAGAAGGCTCCCGAGCCGAGTCAGGTCGTGGCCCAGCCATCCGAGATGAGCCGAGATGAACTTCGTGTTCCGATGCCTCCGGAAGAGGTTGTGCTGCTCCCCGATGATCTGCTCGAAGGGGGCGCTCCTACCCGGCGGCTGTATCCGCCGTGGCCGAAGCGTCAACTCGAGCCAGCGCTCATTGAAGCGGTCGTAGGGCTGCCAAAACTCCGCAGGGTCGGCTGAGTGGATCAACACGGTGATCCCCAGTTCGCCGGCCTTTTCCCAAACCGGGTCGAGACGGGGATCGTCCACGGGGATCCGATTCCCATCGGTGTCGCGTGCGCTCAACCCCAGGCCCTTGAAGATCTTCAGACCGGCGGCCCCGGCGGCGACATCCGCTTCCAGTTGGGCCGCAGCCCGCTCACCCCATCCGGGATCGCCGACACCTCGGAAGTTGACGTTGGCGAAGAAGACAAAGCGCCCCGGGTGGTCACGGGTCATGTTTTCGAGCCCCGTGACGAGGTTGGCCCCGCTTCCGCCCGACAGGTTGACCATGACCGCCAGGTTGAGTTCGTCCATCTCCCCCACTAGCTGGTCGACGGCCTCAGACGACATTCGGGTACCACCCTGGTGGCCGTGAATGTCCACGAAGGGAAAGCGAGCGCTTGTTATGATGTGCTCGGGAACGACCAACGTATTACGAGGCTCGTACTCGTCCACGGTGACGCCCTGGCCGGCGACCGGCTTTGCTGGCCCCGGCGGGAGCGTTCCCACCAAGAGCAGCAAGCCTCCCACGATTTCGGCGCAAGTCCAACGCATACGTATCACTCCAAAGTCGTAGGGGTCACGGACTGAGGTCCCAGACGGGGGCCTCGATAGTCGGTTATTGTAGCGACCGCGGCCCAGCAGAGAAACCCGAGCCAGGGGGCGACGGGGCCCCGACGATGAGGCCTACGGACAGCGGAGCCTCACGATGGAACCGGGTTGCCGTCCAACACTACCGGATCGCCGTCCCACACCAAATGGTGGATCCCATCCTTACCGGAACGTTTCACTGCGTACATCGCTTCATCCGCGACGCGGAGTGCCTCTCGGCTCGTGTCGATCGGCGTCTCGAACGTCACGGCGCCGATGCTGAACGTCACCGGCCACCCACCTTTTTCCATGGCCCGGATGAGTTGCTTTCGCAGATTCTCGAGCACCGATCCGGTGGCACCGCCCGTGATCTCAGGCAGGACCGCCGCAAATTCGTCTCCTCCCAAGCGCCCGAGGACATCTGTCTGTCGTGTGCTAGACCGGAGTGCATCCGCGATTCGGCGTAGGAGTTCGTCGCCGGCGTCGTGCCCCTCCAGGTCGTTGACCGCCTTGAAGTTGTCGAGGTCTACGTAGGCGAGCGTAAACGCCCGACCGTAACGCGCAGCCCGGGTCAATTCGGCGTCGAGTTGTGCGATGAACGACCCGCGATTGAGGAGCCCGGTCAGCGTATCCGTCGCCACGAACGCCGCCTCGTCGGAGAACCGACGCCTCAGCGTGGTGAGCAACATCACGATGATCCCGAGGAGGACGAAGTTCGACAACACACTCCAGATGACCGCCCAACCGATGGGTTCGCCCGCGAGCGCGGCAAACGGCGTTGGAAGTATCACTGCCACGGCCGCCAGAGTATACGCCGTCCGGGGCGTGATCGCCCAGGCGGCAAGTGCGACCGGCACAGCATATAACAAGAGCAACGAAACCTCGAATCCCGACAAGGCCTCGGCCGTACCGACAGCGACAACCAGACCAAACGCGACCCGCGCCGCGGCCCTTGGGGGCCAGCCTTGGAGGGAGGCGGCAAGCCTCAAGGAACGCTCCGATCCAGGCCCATCCTGCCCAACCCGGCCATCTCTCTGGCCAACAGATGAACCTCGATCAGCTTCCACTGCGCACGCACGCACATGGCCGCGAGCACCAATAGGACGACGTTGACTACAACCGGCCCGAGACCCGGCGTGACGCCGGGCCGCCACAGGTTTAGGACTTGGGTCAGGATCACGTATCCCGCGAAGAGTAAGGGCACAAAGCTTCCTACGGATACCAAGCCGTCCCAGCGGCTCGTCTTTTCCAGAACTCTCGAGACCGCCTGCAGCCCGTAGAAAACCATTGCCGCCATCGAGAGAACCGCGCCAATCGTCATCACCACGTACTCGGCCGGCTGGAGTCCGTGCCGAAGGGACTGTACCAGGCCGTATAGGCCCAAAAGGGCTAACGGACGGAGGCCCACCGCAATTCTTGCGGCCGCCATGCGCTCAACCGCTTGGGCCACGAGAGGCCCTGACTGACCGGCCTCGGGTACTGGATTCGCCATGTACAATGATCATCGATCCGCAATACCGGCGCTAGAGAAACCGAAACTAGGGCGAAATCAGGCTCCCCGCCCTCTCCCATACGGCATCGAACATCGACTCGGTGAGCCGGCCTGTAAACGTATTCTGCTGGCTCGGATGGTAGCAGCCGAGCACCATTCTGCTTCCCAGGTCCACCTCGACGCCGTGCGAGAACTTCGGCCGGGGACGGGGGACGCCCGCACCCGATCTCTGGAGGATTCGAAGCACCTGATCGAAGGCGAACCCGCCGAGTGCCACGACGACGCCGGCCGACTGAAAGATCTCCAACTCCTCTTCGAGATACGGCCTGCAGTGGTCCCGCTCGACAGCGGTGGGGCGGTTCGAAGGCGGTGCACAACGGACGGCCGCCGTGATGTAGGCTCGCGACAGACATAATCCATCGTCGGCCGTACGTCCGTCAGGTTGGTTGGCAAACCCCGCCCGGTGCAGGGCCCGATACAACCAGTCCCCGGAGCGATCCCCGGTGAACATACGCCCCGTCCGATTGGCGCCGTGCGCACCTGGCGCGAGACCCACGATCAGAAGCTCTGCGTCCGGGTCCCCGAACGATGGGACGGGACGTCCCCAATAGCGGTCTGCAGCGTAGGCGGCCCGTTTTTCGCGAGCCACGGTCGAGCGCCACTCCACCAGGCGCGGACACTGAACGCATTCCACGACGCGTTCGTTTACCGCCCGGAGGCGCGCTTCATTTCCAGATGGAGAGTCCGTCAATCGCACCTCAATGCGGCGCACAATCCTCGGCTGACCCACGCCGATCGAGTCGACCCATGATCCGTCTCACTCCGGCGGGTGTCTTAGACGACCGACGATGGCTCCAGCGAGAGGCCCGATCAAGGCTCCGACCGTCACCCCGATCACGGTCATCACCCCGATGGGGTTGAGATGACTCATCGAGGGTCCGCCGGACGCTATGGACCGGTACAGACTCAAGACCAAGAACATGCCCCCACCGGCTGTCGCGCCGATCGCAGTCCACCGTCCAGTAGCAGTCAAGACACATACCTCCTCGGGGGAAGCCATCACGCTGCCAAGGGTTGCGGTCTTACTCGGGCTGCGGCACGAGGCCCGAAGGGCTTGCCACGGGTGCTCCTTCGGTCGGGCCGGTATTCGGCTCGACTGGGCCCGGCTTGGCGGTGCTCTCGGACTCCGGGCTCCAAATATCGGCCGACGTCGTTCCAGAACCCGTTTCTTCTGCCGGCGCGGGAACACCCTGCGTGAAGTTCCGCTTGAAGAAGTTCGACGCATCGTCCACGACGGAGTAGAGCACTGGCACCAAGATGAGTGTGAGGAAGGTCGCAAACAGAATGCCGATGATCACTGCGATGGCCATCGGACCCCACCAGGCGGCCTGCTCGCCTCCCCAGTACAACTCCGGCTCGAGCCGTGTATAGAGGCCGAAGAAGTCGAAGTTCAGGCCGACGGCGAGTGGGATCAGGCCGAGCGCGGTCGTGACCGCCGTCAGGATCACCGGCCGGAAGCGTACCTGCCCGGCTTGCACCAGCGCCTCGCGGCGCCCTAGTCCGTCTCGCGTTCGCAGGATGCCGACGTAGTCGAGCAGCACGATGGCGTTGTTTACCACAATGCCCGCGAGCGAGATGATGCCCACCCCTGTCATGATGATGCCGAAGGGCATCCGGAACACCAGCAGGCCGAGAAGCACGCCCCCCGTGGACATGAACACCGACGTCAGAATAATGACCGGTGTGACGACGGAGTTGAACTGGCTCACCAGAATGAGTCCGATCAGCATGACCGCCCCGAGGAACGCCGTCTGCAGGAACGCCTGGGCTTCCGCCTGCTCCTCGGATTGCCCAGTGTAGTGTATTTGGTAGCCGACCGGCAGTTCGTTCGCCGCGAAATCCCCCAGGGCCTCCTGCACCTCCACTAGGACGCTGTTGTTGTTCAGGCCGGCCCGCACGTCGGAACTGATCGTCGCCATTCGCGTCTGGTCCTTCCGGCGGATACTGCCGTATCCCTCCCGGACATCCCAATTCGCTACCGAGAGAAGTGGGATCTGGGTCCCCTCGTACATCACGGTCAGGTCTCGCAGGCTTTCCAACTCACCGCGGTACTCTTCGGCGAGACGCACAACGATGTCGTACTCATCGTTGCCCGTCCTGTACTTCGCCGCCTCGATCCCCTGGATGGCACCGCGGATAGCCATCCCAACGTCTCGGCTGGACACCCCGTAGAGCGCCGCCCTCTCTCGGTCCACGGACACGGACAACTCGGGCCGGGCCGCGTCCAGATCGCTCTCCAACCCCACGAGCTTTCCGTAGACCGGGTCGCCCTCCAAGATGGTGAGCACACGATCGGACAGATTTTGTAGCGTCGCCGGGTCTTCTCCCACGAGCTCGATGTTTACGGGACTACCTTGGGCCGGTCCCTCCGCGGGCTGCTCTACCGTGATCTCTGCTCCGGCAATGTCGCGGCCAAGAGTGGCCTGCATGGCAGCCAGGAGGTCTTTAGCATCCAGCTTCTGACTCCCGAATTCGATCATACTGACGATCACCCGCCCCGCGTTGGGACCCGAAGCGCCCCCCTCCATCGGGTTTCCGCCACCCCCGGAACCACCTACCGTCGCTACCACCGACTCCGCCTCCGACATGCCCTGAATCCCCCGGAGCTCCTCTTCGAGCCGCAGCGAGATAGCGTCCGTCGCCTCCGGGCGGCTGCCGACGGGTAAATCTATGTCCACGAGGATCTGCTTAGGCGGCATGTCCTCGGCGAAGAACTCGACACCGGCGTTGAACTGGTAAAAGAGACCACCCGTCGCGACGAAGCCCAGTAAGGATCCAAGGAGTAACAGCGCCCTGTGATTCAGAGCCCATTGGAGTTGCCGCCCATAGACGGTCAGAATCCGCGGAAGCCAAAAGCTCTGGAAACGGCTCGCCATCCCCCTTAAGAGCGCTGAATGGAGCCCATAAAGCCCAGCGACCGTTCCGGCGAGGAGCACCACCATGAGCGGATTCCGTATCCCGATCCCGACCCCTGCCAACACGACGGCCCCAATCATGGTCCAGCGAGCCGCAGGCCGCAGGGGGGGCGCCGGATCATCCTCGAGCCGGAGGAACATCGCGCACAGTGTCGGAACGATCACCAGAGCCACGAACAGTGAGCTCGAGAGCGCGATGATGAGCGTCAATGGCATGAACTTCATGAACTCGCCCACCTGGCCCGGCCAGAAGAGGAGCGGAGCGAAGGCGGCAAGTGTGGTCGCCGTTGCGGCGATCACTGGCATGGCCACTTCGCCTGTGGCTTTTTTCGCGGCCGTGCGCCGGTCCCATCCCTCCTCAACGTACCGGTAGATGTTCTCGACCACGACGATGGCGTTGTCGACAAGCATCCCCAGAGCCAGGATCAGCGAGAAGAGTACGACCATATTCAGCGTGATCCCGAGAAGCTGTAGGATCACGAAGGAAAGCAGCATGGACGTGGGGATCGATATGGCCACGAAAACCGAATTCGTGGCGCCCAAGAAGAAGAGAAGCACTCCGATGATCAGGATGAGCCCCGAGATGATGTTGTTCTCGAGGCTGCTCACCATATCACTGATCTGTACCGACTGGTCTGAGGTGATCTTTACCACTGTGGTCGGCGGAAGGAGCGGCTCCATCTCCCGAATCGCGGCCTTCACCAATTCGGCGGTCCCGATGATGTTTTCGCCGGAACGCTTCACGACGTTCAGTGTCACGACCGGGGCATCGTCGAGGCGTGCGTAGCTCGTTCTTTCCTGGAAGCCGAAATCCACGTCGGCGATGTCCCGGACGTAGATCGGGCGGCCGTCCTCGGTGGCGACCACGAGGTCCTGAATGAGCATCGGATCTTCGAACTCGCCAGCGACCCGTACCAGATACTGCAGCGACCCTACGTCGATCGACCCCCCGGGGATGTTCACGTTCTCGTTACGAATCACCTCGATCACGTCCTGGATCTCGAGACCGTAGAACTGTATTCGGTCGAGGTGGACGTCCACCTTGACCTCCCGCTCCAGCCCTCCCCGGACGTCCACTCTCAACACGCCCGGGATCTGCTCGACACGCTCCTGTATATCCTCTCCGAGCTCCTTGAGCCGCACGAGACCGTACTGCCCCGAGAGGTTCACCTGCATGATGGGCATCTCGGAGAAATCGAACTCGATGATCGACGGGTCCTCGGCTTCGGCCGGTAATTCAGCCTTCGCCAGGTCGACCTTCTCGCGCACCTTTTGGAGGGCTCCCTCAAGGTCCACCGTGGCTTCGAATTCGGCCACGATGCTCGAGTAGCCCTCGACCGAGGTCGACGTCAGTTCTTTGACGTCGGAAATGCTCGAGAGCTCATCTTCCAGGGGACGGGTGATCAGAGTCTCGATGTCGGCAGGTGTCACACCCGGATAGATCGTGTTGATGGCGATCATCGGGATTTCGACTTCCGGGAACGACTCCCGGGGGATCACCCGGTACGCCAACAAGCCCGCCACCAAGATGAACGCGAAGAGGACCAATACGCTGGTCTGATGGTCGATCGCCACGCTGGTCGCGCGAAACTCCTTGAAGCGCGCTAGGAATCCGGGTTCGTGGCCAGGCCCCATACGAGCTCGGCCTTCGGAGTCCGGCGCTTGGTCGGGGGAGCTCCCGTTCGAATCCGAACTCTCGTTCGAATCCGAACTCTCGTGGGTGGGCTTGGTCATATGGCCCTCACCTCGTCCCGACCACGTTGACTCGGTCACCGGCCGTCACTTGCTGCTGGCCGACCACAATGAGTTGCTCTCCAGAAGTCAAGCCAGTCTCGATGACGACCTCGTTGCGCTGGCTGGAGCCGAGCTCGACGGCTCGAGACAGAACGACGGCATCACTCCCCCCTCCCTCGACCACGAAGGCGACGTAGCCGTCCTCAACCCTCACGAGCGCCTCCTGGGGGATGACTATCGCCCTCTCGACCGTCTGCCGGACCAATCCCAAGTTGGCCACCATCTGTGGCTTGATCAGGCCTTCCGGATTGGGCATCTCGAGTTCGACCAAGAAGGTTCGATTACGGGCATTCACCGTTGCACCGACATAGCTGATCCTACCCTCGGAGGAAATATCCAGGACATCGAAAACGGTTGTGACCGACGCCCCGACGGTCACGTCCCTTGCATAACGCTCCGGCACACCCGCCCTGACCTTTACCGGGTCGAGCGAGACGATACGTGCCACATCCGTCCCGACATTCACCATGGCCCCGACTTCCACCAAACGGGTCTCCAAGATGCCGTCTATGGGAGCACGGATCACCGTGCGCTCGATACGAGTCTGAAGTGTTGCCAGACGGGCCGACGCCTGTTCAGCGGTGTACTTGGCTTCGAGATAAGCCAGCTCCGAACCCACCTGGTCCTCTTCGTATAGGCGTTTGCGTCGCGCCCAGGTTTCGGTCGCTAGGGAGGCCTGCGCCGTGGCTTCGTCCACCTGACTCCGAAGCACGGCATCATCGATCTCCAACAGCGCTTGGCCCACGGTGACGGTAGCGCCCTTCTCGACGATGACACGGCGGATGACGCCCGACTCCTGTGCCGAAATTGTGACGTCCTGACCGGCCACGACTGTGCCGGTCAGACTGATGCGCTCCACGAAGTCACGGGTCTCCACCGTGGAGATCTCGACGTTGATAACCCGTGAGGCCCCCTCGACGAGCACTCCGGCCTCGCTGGCCCCACCCGCCTCGGCGTCTCCGCCGCAGGCCAGAGCACTGACAACGAGGGTTAGCAAGCCTGCCTTCAATCGAGCGTGAATCGTCATGATCTTCTTCCTTCGTCTATCACTGAAGGCGGCTGGCCAGCGGTCCCGAATCCACCATGGGCACCGAACCCACCGCCAGATCGAGATTGGCCTGTGCCACCAAGAAGTCGTATGCAGCCTGCGCGTAATTGAACTCACTCTGTCGTAGGGCCACTTCGGAGTCGGTGAGCTCCAGCTGACTCCCCAAGCCCTCTCGGTATTGAGCGCTCGCGATCTCGAAACCCCGGCTCGCCTGCTGGACCGCCAGGTGTTGGGCATCGGCACGCGCCTTGGCCTCCACCATCTGATCCCAAACGGTCTCCACTTCACTCTCGGCCCGGGCCTGGGCGACCCGACTCACGGTCTCGGCTTGTCGTAGGGATGCCCGCCTCTGATCGATCCGAGCATCCTTCGAGAAGCCGCTGAAAATCGGCCAGGTGACCCGAACGCCGAGCTGACTCGAATACGTTCGTTGGTTGGACTCCCCGAAGAACGCGGGGTTCCCGTTTTGCTGAGCCAAGACTCCATAGGATCCAAAGAGCACGATTTCGGGCAGGTACTGCACCCGCTCCAAGCTCAACTCCGACTGCCGGAGCTGCTCCGAAAAGAGAAGTTGCCGAAGATCCGACCGGCCCTCTCGGGCCGCGTGTACAACGTCCTCGGTCAGCGGCTCCGTGGCCCAGTTTGAGAATCCCAAAATTTCCCGATTCTCGGGCGAGTTGGCTTCGAAATCATCAAGATCGATTTCCGCGAGAGAGCCAGCGACGCGGACGCCGTCGAGATCGTCAAGCGCGAGCTCGATGCCGAGTTCCCGCCGAGCCTGAGCAACGGAGTTCTGGGCTCTGAAGAGATTAGGTTCCAGGTTGCCCAACTCGACCTCGAGGCGGAGCACATCGTAATCGGCCGCGAGGCCGGCCTTGTTGAGCGCCCGGGTGTCGTGGAGGGACTCCCGCACCCGCTGAACGGAGTTTTCCACCAATCGAGCCTGCTCCTGGGCCAAGAGGAGGCCGTAATAGAGCACCCGCACCTGTGTGACGATCCCTTGTGTGCGGCCCCGCAGGGTTTCCCGCTCGAAGTTTTCAAAGCGGCTGGCCGCGCCAAGCGCGACGAACACCGACGGCTTGAACAGGGCCTGCTCGACGGTGATGTTGGTAGTCCAGACGTTGTCCGCCCCAAAACGAACCGGGATAAGCTCATTCGGGTCGGCGTTGGGATCGAAGATAAACGCCGGAAGGAAGTTCTCTGCCACCATCAGGTTCCGTGCGTAGGAGGCGTTCAGGTCGATCGTCGGAAAGAGGTCACTACGGGCTTCGGACGCCTGCTCTTGAGCCACTTCCAGACCATAGCGAGCTCCGTGAAGATCCTCATTCTGCTCCAAGGCCATTCGTACGGCGGTCTCGAGCGTGAAGATCTCCTGCGCCGCGACACCCTCGCCTCCCACCAACGCCACCAGCATCAACGCTACCCAGCCATAAACGCGCATCGTCATCCCCTCTTGTCCTGTCGTTGCTCTGTCCATCGACTTCTGGCCTCGGCTACCCATCAACTTCTGGCCTCGGCGGTCGGTTTCTCCGCCTCGACGTCCCCCGTTTGAGCCCGCCCTGCTGCCTCGACGGAGGCCCGCACCGTCTCACCCATGGCCTCGGCGAATTCGGACTCCGCCAGGCCCTCCATGAGGCGCCAGCTCGACTCTAGAAAGAGCTGACGAAACTCGGCTTCGTCGATTCGGAACAGACCCCTGTGATAGATCGATACCAATCCGTGCGCGTGAGCCCAGATCGTGTGGGCCACGGTCTTGGGCGGTCCCGGCTTCAGCATTCCGCACTCCATGCCCTCCCGGACCCGATCCACCATGAACTGGCCTACCGCACAGGCATGATCCGTCGCCTCATGCGGAAGCGCGTCGCGCCCCATGATCGCACGCGCCGCGTGCAACATTGCGTAGTACTGCGGGTGCTCGAGGGCGAAGGCCAGGTACGAACGGCCCGTCAAGCTGAACCGCTCGACCGGCGTGCGTCCCTTCAGTGCGCGGTACAGGTACTCGGCAAAAACCTTGAAGGCCTCGCCCACCACGTCCACGAGCACCGCTTCCTTGCTGTCATAGTGCCTGTAGAGCGCAGGCGCCGTAACGCCCAGCTGGGCTGCAAGCTTTCTCATCGACAATCCGTCGAGTCCGCCGGATACGAGGAGATCACACGCCGCGCCCAGAATTTCGTCTCTTTGTGTAGACATGTTAACAGTGTAAACAAATCAGCAAGTCACGTCAACAGCGCATTGTGCCGGATGGTGCATGTAGTCGTGTGAATATAGTTCATTGCTCGGAGAGGCGGGAAACCACGCGAATATCGTGGCCGTCCGCGTTCGATGGGGACCCCACAAGACAAGAAAAAGCCCCCGAGCCCCACAGTGGGCATCGGGGGCTTCCCTGGCTTGCTCATGCCGGCACATCACCGGCAGTTCATCGGCGCCGCCGCACGTCCTTCTGGTACGGCTCTCCTAGAAGGGAGGCTTACGAAGCGCCGTCAGGTTCAACTCGTAGACGAGCACGGCGTCGCCGGGGATACCCGGAGTGCCAAAGCTTCCGTACCCGAGAGAGGCGGGAATGACGATAGTCCGTTGGCCTCCTACGCTCATGCCGGTCACACCCTCATCAAAGCCCGCGATCACCCCCCCCGGTCCAACGTTTCCAACTAGGAACTTGAATCCCGTCCCGCTGTCGATCTCTATCCCATTCACCAACCAAAGTTCGTAAGCTACCGTGGCACTGTCGCCGGCCACCGCAATTTCACCGGTCCCAGGCACGACATCGAGGACAAACAGCCCACTCGCGGTCTCAGTCATTGAGGCTAGATCGATCCCGAGCGAGGCATCAAACTCCACGTCACTAGGGAGAGGGCCGAGCGGGTCGTCGCCAGGGTCGAGTAGGTCGTCGCCGCAAGCGGCGATCGCCAGGGTCACAGCGGCAGCCGCGCCCAACGTCCTTCTCGAACTTCTCTTGGTCCTCCTCGAACTTCTCTTGATCATATGAAATAGCCTCTGCTCAATTTTCGTAGTTCCCATTCTTCTAGCACACGGCACCCGGTCCTCGGTTCCCCGAGACGTACAGTACCGGTCTTTGGTGGGGTCTTCGGCTGCTCGAGGTGACCCTGGGGACCTCGTTCAGAGCGCGCCGATCGTTTCGCGCACGGCTTTAGCACTGTTCTCCAGCGCTTCGGCCTCACTCTCCGTGAGTTCTACTTCGATGATCCTCTGGAGCCCACCTTCGCCGAGCTGACACGGCACACCCAGGAAGATCCCCTCGTGCCCGTATTCGCCCTCCAGGTAGGCGGCACACGGAAGAATGCGGCGCTTGTCCTTGACGATGGCCTCGGCCATCTGGGCGGCCGCTGCCGAGGGTGCGTAGTAGGCGCTGCCGGTTTTCAAGTGGCCGACGATCTCGGCACCACCCTTTCGCGTGCGCTCGAGGAGTACTTCGATACGCTCGTTCTCGAGGAATTGAGTAAGGGGGATGCCCGAGATCGTCGTGTAGGAAACCAGCGGGACCATGGTATCACCGTGTCCACCGAGAACCAGAGCCTGGATGTCCTCGACGCTGACGCCGAGTTCCAGCGAGATGAACGAACGGTATCGCGCCGTATCGAGGACGCCGGCCATGCCGATCACCCGCTCCCGGGGGAAGCCTGTGGTCTTCATCGCCACGTACGCCATCACGTCCAACGGATTGGACACCATGATGATGATGGAGTCCGGAGCTACCCGGGCGATCTCTTTCGAGACCGATTCCACGATGCCGGCATTCGTCTTGAGCAGATCGTCCCTGCTCATTCCCGGCTTCCGTGCGATCCCGGCGGTGACAATAAAAAGCTCGGAGTCCGCCGCCTCTTCGTAGTCGTTTCCGCCGATCACATGCGAGTCGAAGCCCTCGATGGGGGCACTCTCCCACTGATCGAGCCCCTTACCCTGCGGGATGCCTTCGACGATGTCGATCAGGACGACTTCTCGGGCAAGCTCCCTCTCCGCTAGACGCTGTGCGCAGGTCGCGCCCACGTGACCCGCACCCACCACCGTAATTTTACTCGCGCTCATGAGACCCTTCGTGACGTGTTGTTGAGTGGCTGAATTTGTTCGGGTTCCTGTACCTATTACTGGATTTCTTGAGGTCTACCTAAGCGGCCCCGGCTCAGCCACCCGTCTGAGAGAGGGCCACCAGCCCCCCTGAGCCCTCGTCACTTCCCTGGATCAGGTAGTGCCGCTCGGGCTTGATGCGGAGCGTCTCTTCGATGAGCGGGACGAGGTCGGCACCCGCCCGAAGCGGGTCGCGAAGGTTGGTCTGGATGGACCCGAACAGGCAGGGTCGGAGTTGGCCATCCGCGGTCAGCCGCATCCGGTTACAGCGATCGCAATAGTTGTGGCTCATGGGGGTGATCACGCCCACCGTACCGGCGGCGCCGGGGAAACGGAAGTACGTCGCCGGACCGTTTCCGGCGGGACCGTCCACCGGCTCGATGCTCCCCATCCGCCGGATCCTGGCCAGCGCCTCTTGGCAGGATACGAAGTTGTCGGCGCTCAGGTCCAGGTTGGATCCCGTCGGCATGAGTTCGATGAAGCGCACGTGCCACGGCCGATCGCGGGTGATGAGCGCGAAATCCTCGATTTCATCATCGTTTTGGCCTCCGATGAGGACGACGTTGATCTTGATCGGATCGAACCCCACCACCTCCGCCGCCTCGAGTCCCTCCATGATGCGCCCGAAAGAACCGGGCCGCCGGGCAATGGCATCCACGCGCTCCTCTTGGAGTGAGTCGAGCGACACGTTGACCCGCCGGATCCCAGCATCGCGGAGCGCCCGGGCCTGATCGGCCAGGAGCACCGCGTTCGTGGACAATGAGATGTCGACGATGCCGGGGATCTCGGCCACCATGCCCACCAGGCGTGGAAGATCCTTTCGGACCAGAGGCTCTCCCCCCGTAATACGCACTTTCTCGAGACCCATCCCCGCCAACGTGCGGAGTACAGAGGCGATCTCCTCATAACTGAGGAGACTCTCACGCTTGAGCCAGTCCAGGCCGTCGAGGGGCATGCAATAGACACACCGCAAGTTGCACTTGTCCGTGACGGACACGCGAACGTACTCCACGCGGCGGCCGAACTGATCGATCATGACCCGTCCGCCTGAGGCGCCGGAGCCGCATCGGGGATCCGGCCCTCGACCCACTCTTCGGCACCGTCGCTATAACGCTCTTTTTTCCAGACTGGAAGGCGCTTCTTGATTTCCTCGATGATATAGCGCGAGGTGTCGTACGCCTGAGCCCGATGAGGGCTGGACACCGCGATCGCCACGCTGACCTCGCCCACCTCCAACTCGCCGATCCGATGGACGGCGGCGACCCGATCGGTGCCCGCCGATCGTGCGGCCTCGTCCACGATATCCGAGAGCACCTCAGCGGCCATCTCTTCATAGGTATCGTACCGTACACCACCCACCGAACGGCCATCATTGTGGTCTCGAACCACGCCCAGAAAGAGCAGACTCGCTCCATCCTGGTCGGCGCCGATCAAGGTCAAGACGTGAGCCGGGTCGATGGGCTCGCGAACGATCGCGGCAAACGTCACGTCATCCCCCTGCAACCGGCGGAATCAACGCCACCTCGTCGCCGTCGCTCAGCAACGACGTCGGGTCCGTATAGGTCAGGTTGACGGCTACGGCAGGCGCGGCGGGAAGAACCGTAAAAGCGCCTCCTCGGGAACGTAGTACCGACACGAGATCCGAGACGGTCGCTCCCTCGGGAAGATCGACTTGCAGCTCCCCAGTGCCGAGGAGTTCTTTATAGGAAGCAAAGAAAAGGGTGCGGATTTCCATGTGACCGTACATGCGAAGGACCGGGCAGTTGAACAGAACAGTTCCTCAACTAAAGGAACCCCGCCGCTCCCGTCACGGGTCGGGGTCAGGATTGCGACATCAACCTCAGGGCCGGAGCTGCCCCGGACCCCGGCCACCTTGGCGCCCACGGCCTGGCCCCCCCCCTCCACGTAAGGTTCGAATCCTATTGCCGAGCTGCTCGCGCATCACGATGTAACGCACGACCTGTGGGGCGCTAAGGATTCGGAGGAACGCCTCCTGTTCCTCTCGAAAAAGGGTCGCCTCTGCGCCGCTCAGCTCGAGCATCTCCGCGAGGATCTCGGAAGCTTCCTCCTCGGTGAGCTCCTGTCCCCCGCCTGCGGCGCCCAAACGTCCGACCCGGGCGCGGGTGTTTAGCTCACTTCGTGAGAATTCGAGTCGCCGGCTGCGGAAGTCCTCCACCATCTCCTGGAGTTGCCGCGTTTGATCATCGCTGAGTTCGAGCTCCTCCCGAACCAGATTGTCGAAGCGCGCTTGGACTCTCAGCTCCATCTCTGCACGCTGACCACCGCGGGGCTGGGGGGAGCCCCGACGCTGCGCGACGAGCTCCTCGGCACCTCCCATCAGCAGGACGGTCATCAAGATCCCCAAGGATCTCTTCATCACCTGAGCTCCTCCCTTCATTTTCACCTGAGCTCCTCCCTTCATTTTCATCCGAGCTCCTCCCTTCATCCTCCAAGCTCCTCCAGTAGGAGTGCCAGGTCCTCGTCGGAGAGATCCGCCAACATCGGCACACCAGCCACGTCCTGGTCATCACTCGGCCAAACGACCGCGAAAGGATCTTGACCGAGGGGCCCCACCTCGGGCAACGCCTGGGTGCGCTGCCAAATCAGGGCCGTCCCCATCGCCAAGACCACGGTCGCCGCCGCGGGAAGTCGCCAACGCTGGAAGCGCGCCGCCTGGCTGTATTCGAAGCCGGCGTCCGACTCCATCTCCGTAGCCACCGCAGACTTGATCTCGGAAGCAAGCGACGCAGGCGTGCTGAAGGCGGCGCCCCGGATCCTTTCGAGCAACTCGACTTCCTCCGAACACGACGCACACGAAGACACATGCGCGGTGACCACGGCGCGATCACCCTCTCCGAGCTCCCGCCGGGTCCACTCCGGCAGGAGGTCTTTCACGTCTGCGCATCCGATTTTCGTCATGGCCCCAGCAACTCCTTCAACCGCCGTATCCCATGGTGATAATTCACCCGGGCCGACCCCTCCGTCGAATCGATGATCTCACCGATCTCACGAAAGCTCAAGCCCTCAAAGATTCTCAAGCTCACAGACAATTTCTGCTTCTCAGGAAGGTCCGCCAGTACCGCTCGTACCCGTGCGACTTCGGATCGAAGAACAACCTCCGCCGAAGGATCGTTCCCCTCGGCCGGCAGGGTGCCCACATCCTCAAGCGTGTCTTCCCTTCTCTGCTTAACTTTGCGGAGTAGACCCCGGGCCTCGTTGCCCGCGATAGCCAACAGCCACATCCGAAACGCTGCCTCTCCACGGAAGCGGTCGATCGCCCTGAAGGCCTTGAGAAAACTGTTCTGGCTCGCATCCGCCGCTAGATCCTCGTCACTAAGGATGGCCGCACAACTCCGAAACACCACACCATGATGGCGATCCACGAGAACATTCATCGCCCGTTCCTCGCCTTCTCGGACTCGTTGGACCAGCTCTTCGTCCGTGGGCGATTCCAGGCGTGAGTCCTCGGCCATCGTAAATCAGACGTCCCTAGTCAGGAGAACGTTAAGCAATAGGCTTTGAGTCTGAACGGAAGGTGACGGGGGGAGGGGAAGAATGGAACGAAAGGACCGGGCGGTGGTGGTGGTCGTGGTGGGACTCTGGAGCGGATCGACGCGAACTACTCGGGGCCCTGCCCGTCGAGTTGACTGACTCGAGTCCGAAGATGTTTCGAGGGCTTGAAGACCGGAACACTTCGCGAAGGAACCTCGACGCCCTCACCCGTGCGAGGGTTCCGGGCCATGCGGCTCTTTCGCTTCCTCACCTTGAACGTCCCGAACCCACGTATCTCGATATTTTCCCCGTTCGCGAGAGCACGCTTGACCGCGTTCAGGAGACCGTCGACGACCAAAGCGCAGTCCTTTTTCGTAATACCAGGACCTATGGCCTCTGTGACCTGTTCGACGAGGTCGGCCTTGGTCATACAATTTCCTCCGAGATGTGATCAGTTGCGGTGGCAGGGAAGCCACGGTAACGGTGTCGAGCGTGGAACGTCAAGGGAGGCTTGGACCTACGAAAGCTTGGCTTCGATCAATTCGATGAATTGATCGAAGAGATATACGCTGTCGTGGGGCCCGGGGGCAGCCTCCGGATGGTACTGAACGCAGAAGACGGGACGCTCCCGGTGGACCAAACCCTCCACCGTTCCGTCGTACAGATTGAGGTGGGTCAGGCGGAGGTCTGGAGCCCCTGGTATCTCCTGTTCCTCCCCCGCAACGACGGCGAACCCGTGGTTCTGCGACGTGATCTCGACCGTGTTCCGATCGAGGTTGCGGACCGGATGGTTCCCGCCGTGGTGCCCGAACGGAAGCTTATAAGTCTGCGCTCCGAAAGCCCGGGCGATCAACTGGTGGCCCAGACAGATTCCGAAGACGGGAACGCCTCGTTCGGACAATCCGAGGATGGCCTCCTGCGCCTTTTCCACCGCCGAGGGATCACCAGGACCGTTGGACACAAAAAGCCCGTCGGGTTCACCCGAGAGGATCTGGTCGACCGGTGTCTCGGCCGGAATAACCGTGACCCGGCAACCACGTTCGGCCAGAAGGCGAGGCGAGTGGGCCTTCACACCGAAGTCGTACGCGAGGACGTGGAACCGCTCCTCACCGACGGCCGCCACCTCATAGGGCTCTTCGGTGGAGACGCCACACGCCAAGTCGAGGCCCTCCATGAGGGGATGTACAAGCACACGCTCAAGCAAGTCCGCTTCGTCTGCGCCGGCGGGGGCGATGGCACCCCGTTTGGCTCCCTCCGATCGGATATGGAGAGTGAGCGCCCTGGTATCAACACCCGCGATTCCGACCACTCCGCAGTCGATGAGGTAGTCCTCCAGGGACCCGGTGGCCCTCCACGAGGAATGGAGAGGCGGAGCCTCACGGACGACAAACCCCGTCACGTGCGGACCCTCCGACTCCCGATCTTCGTCGTTGACGCCGTAGTTGCCGATCAGAGGATACGTCATCACGACGTGTTGCCCTGCGTAGGACGGATCGGTGAGGATCTCCTGATACCCGGTCATCGAGGTATTGAAGACGACCTCTCCCAGCGACGGCCCTGGAGCCCCGAAGCGGTAGCCGTCGAAACGGCGGCCGTCCTCGAGGAGAAGGTACGCGGGGTCACGCTTGTGAATACGAGCCACCAGTTAGAAGGCTGTTGAAGGAGTACGAGAGAATCCGTTTTTCGATCAGAAGAACGAATCGGCTTCGGCCCGCAGAATCTAGAATCGAGAGGGATCGAGTCAAGCAAGCGAGACCAGACGTTCCATCGATCTCCCCACGAACCTACATTTCCCGAAATCCCGGAAATGGTTTCCCTATGGTGAACGAACGTTCTACACCCCCGGAACGCGAAGACGGACAGTGCTCATGCGCGAGCTTAGAAGCTTGAATCATGACTGAATCCATGATCGAATCCCTCGATGTGGCCATCTTCGCGGACGAATCGTGTCTGGGGAACCAGTTCCAGGGACGGGCCAACCCTGGCGGCGCCGCCGGAATGATGGAGTACTGGACGGGGGACCGCTGGACGCGGCGGGATTATTGGGTATCCGAACCGGACACGACCAACAACCGCATGGCCCTGCGTAGCGCGATCGTGGGACTCGGCTTACTCCGTAAGAACCCCTGTAAAGTTCAGCTCGTGTCGGACAGCGAGTACCTGGTCAACGGCATGAACGAATGGGTTAAGAGGTGGAAGGCTCGAGACTGGACACGGAAGGGCGGCAAGATCCAGAACCTCGAGCTATGGAAAGAGTTGGATCGGGTGAGGGACAGGCATCGTGTCGAGTGGACCTGGGTGCGCGGTCACGCCGAGCATCCCAAGAACGAATACGCCGATCATCTCGCGACAACAGCCGCGAAAGAGGGCACCTCCTCGGACGGGCTGGTCGAGAGCGGGTTCGGCGCTTGGCTGGACGCACAGCGGAACCTCCACGGCCGGTACCGCGACTATTTGGAAGCTGCACCGCCACGTTAGGACCGATCAGAAAAAAAGAAGCCCCCGGCGCGGCAAGCCGCCCCGAGGGCTTCAGTTTCGTTGGTAGAAGCTTCGCTGTGTTTGGACTCCTACCTGAGTTCAAGCTCACCTCGCGGCTCACTTTCCTTCAGGCAGCTTACTCAGCTCCCCTTTTAACCCGATTTCGCGTGGTAGCGATCCTGAGTCCTCCGAGCTCCGGAGGGTCCGACGGAGACCAACGACTCCTCCATCGGCGTACCGAGTTCCAATTCCTCGGCATGCTTCCACCGCTGCGACGTCCCGCCCGGTGGATCACGTTTCGCGAATCGCATGAAGGGATGACCAACGCCATCGAATCAGCGAACCACATCGGAAACGCACGACCAATATGGCGACCACGAGGAGCACCGTCAAGCTTGAGAGACAGGAGTGATCGCGTTTTCTTGATTAAGACGTATATCGTTTAGTAATATGTAGTTATAATGTTTACTTAATGTATTTTATACATATTGATGTACGTTCAGAAACAGATTGTTTCGATGGGTACGTACGAGGAAAAACGCGGAGTTCTGGAGGCAGAATCTTGGAAAATATCGGGGGGAAAAAAGTGCCGATCCCACCCCGACGTGGTGTCTATTTGTTGGCCCGCCAACATCGGTCGAGGGTTCCAGCGATCACCCTCTAGAAGGGTGATCGCCCTTCTAGAAGGCTGGAGCGTCCGAAAATTTCCGAGAACGCCTCCGAGACCATCCCCAGGATATCAGGGACGGCAAACGGCCGCCCCAGCTCCTGGGAAACCGACGTTACCGACACATCCTGGATGCCACAGGGAACGATGGTCTCGAAAAATGAAAGATCGTTCGACACATTCAACGCGAACCCGTGAGACGTGATCCAACCACTCGATATTCGCACACCGATCGCTGCGATCTTTCGACCATCCACCCATACGCCCGTGAGGTTGGGAAGGGGCTCGCCACGGATACCCATCTCGTCGAGTGTGTGAACGAGCACGGCCTCGAGATCCCGCAAGTACTGGTGAACGTCCTTCCGGTCCGGCTTCAGATCGAGGATCGGATACCCCACGAGTTGCCCGGGTCCATGATAGGTAACATCGCCCCCCCTCCCCACGTCTACGAGATCGATTCCTAGCTCCCGGCGCCTCGATTCGTCAGCGAGAACGTGCGAGCGGGACGCCGCCGTGCCGAGGGTGATCACGTGTGGGTGTTGGAGGAGCAGCAGCTGGTCCGGTATGTCGCCGGTTCGCCGGCGCCCAACCAGGTCCGACTGTAGGGCCAGCGCCTCTGCGTACGGAATCAAGCCCAGATCCCGTACTTCCATCGCTATCGTGTCATTCATGCGCCACGAGCCGATCCAATCGACGTCTTCCAGAGGCCTCTAGGCGTCCTCGGGGAAGTCCTCCAGAAGAGCCTTCAGGTCTGAGAGGAACCGGGCGGCGTCGGCACCGTCGACGAGCCGATGGTCGTACGCGAGAGAAAAGAGCGCCCGCTTTCGAATCGCGACGGCATCAGTACCAGTGAGCGGATCCTCGACGACCACGGCCCGCTTCTCGATCGCCCCGGTGCCGAGGATCGCAGCCGTGCCTTTCGGAATGATGGGCATACCGACCAGCGTACCGAGGACCCCCGGATTGGTGATAGAGAACGTCGCTCCTTGGACCTCCGCGGGGGCCAGCTTCCGGGACCGGGCGCGATCGGCGAGGTCACTGATCTTCTTACCGATCCCTACAAGGCTGAGCTCGTCCGTGTCGTGCATGACAGGCACGATTAGGCCGGGATCGAGGTCCACGGCTATCCCGATATTCACACTGCCTCGATGGATGATGTTGTTACCTGAGACGGTGCCGTTGATCGGTGGATACTCGCGTAGTAGCCGCGAGCATGCCCACACGACGAACGCGGTAAAGCTCACCCTCACTCCCTGGGCTGCCCACTGGCCCTTGTGGGACACCCGGTGGTGGTCCACAAGGGAAAAATCGATCTCGATGAAGGAGTGCACATGGGGAGCCACCCTCTTCGCCAGAACCATGTGCTCCGCGGTGAGGCGACGGATCTTGTCCATGGGCTCGACGTGGTCCCCCTCCCGCACCGGGAACTCCGGGTGCTGCACCTCCCCATAGAAGGCCGCCCACAGCTCCGACGATGACCCAGAGCCCACAGGAACCGCGGGCGGTATTTCTGCCACGCGGTCCGACTCCGATGCGGCCGTGGCCACCTTCGACGCGCCATTTTCGATGAAGTCGAGGATGTCTCGTTTCGTCACTCGGCCGGCGTGGCCACTACCTGGAACGTCTGCGATCGAGATACCATGCTCCGCAGCGATCTTCCTCACCACCGGAGTCGATCGGGTTTGAGTTCGCTCCTCTGCCGTCGCCGGGACGCTTCCCTGGGAGGCGGCCTCAGCAGCGAAGCCATCGGACGACGCAACTTCGATGCCCACCGGCTCCGCGGACGCGGACGCCGGTCCAGCGTCCGGCACCAGTGCCTCGGGGGCACCGACCGGATCATCCGCGTCGGCAACAGGGGCACCTACCTCGCCCGAAGTGGGGGTGATGGCCGCACCCGCCTCGGTATCGACATATGCGACGACCGTGCCAACTTCGACGGTGTCACCCTCCTGGATACGAACTTCCACGAGGGTGCCCGACTCTGGGGACGGGATCTCAGCGTCGACCTTGTCCGTTGAAATCTCCAGAATCGGCTCGTCTCTCTCGACCGGGTCACCGACCTGCTTCAACCACTTCGTTACCGTACCCTCGGCGATCGACTCACCCATCTGGGGCATGGGAACCTCGATGCGGGCCACGTCAGAGAACCGATTCGAAGGACGTCATTGCCGAGCGCCGGAAGCGCCCTGCGTCGGATGCAGCCCGGTCAGTCGTTCCCGTCGTCGCCTGCTGGAGCCTCGTTCGGCTCGCCAGATCCGTCACCCGCATCTCCTGTCTGATCGAGCAAGGGCAGAATCGGCTGAGCGACCGGCGCAGTGGGCACCGCGTCCTGGCGCAGAATCGACTGCGGCAGTTGCGCACGCGACGACATGATGGAAAGGACCAGGGCCAATACCATGAAGACCGATCCGGTCGTCCACGTCGCCCTCGTGAGCATCGTCGTGGCCTGGCGTCCACCCAGGATTCCGTCCGTGGCGGCGGCGCCGCCGCCCATCGCGGCTAGCCCCCCACCCTTCCCAGACTGCAGAAGGACCACGACACTCAGAAAAATGCCGTCGAGAATGAGGACTGTCAGCAAGATACCGTACAACATGAATGGCCCATCGCTCAGGGGTTGGAATAATGGCTAAACGTCGCCGTGTCCTTAAGGGGTGTCAACCCGCAAACCCTTGCAGTCAACCGGATTCCGCGATTCTCGCGAAGCTCTCAGGATCGAGGCTCGCTCCGCCCACGAGGACACCATCGACGTCGGTTACCACAAGGAGTTCGGCCGCGTTACCAGGCTTCACGCTCCCACCGTAAAGGATGGGCACCTCCTGTGCAAAGCCGTCGCCCCGTACCTCTCTCAAGCGACGGCGAAGGATGCCGTGGGCGTCGGCAACATCGTCCACGGTCGCGGTTTCTCCAGTGCCGATCGCCCAGACCGGCTCGTACGCGATCAGAATCGATTTTTTCACATCCTCAGGCACACCGAGTAAGGCGGCATCCAACTGGCGGACGATCACTTCTTCGACCCGTGAATCCCGGCGCTCGTCCAGCGTTTCTCCAACACACACCACAGGGGCCAGACCTTCACGCATCGCGGCCGCAACCTTGCTCTCGACCTGCGGGTCGGTTTCACCGAACACGTGTCGCCGTTCAGAGTGTCCGACAAGAGCGAACCGGGCACCGGCCGCCAACGCCATTCCGGCCGAGTGTTCTCCCGTAAACGCACCCTTGGGCTCCCAGTGGATATTCTGGATTCCAAGGCTGATCTCCGGACGCCCCCCCCTCGACTCGGCTGCCGCGAGTAGCGAGATCGCAGGAGGGAAAATCAAGATCGTCGGCTCGGCACCGGAAAGCCGGGGGGAAAACTCGCTGAAAAACTTGCGGGTGGCGCTGGGCCCGTGATGCATCTTCCAGTTGCCGGCGATCACCTTTGGTCTCACGTCATTGCCTCCTGACGCACACGATCGACGTGCACGATACGAAACGAAGTGAAGTGTGGCGTGCTAACGGTTCGACAGAGCCGCGATACCAGGCATTTCCTTGCCTGAGAGGAGCTCGAGAGAAGCGCTCCCACCCGTCGAGATGTGCGTGATGCGATCGACGACGCCTGCCACCACCACGGCGGCTGCCGAGTCGCCGCCCCCGACGATCACCGTGGCGCCCCGATCGGCCGTCGACGCCGCGGCGCGTGCGACCTCGAATGTGCCCGACTGGAAGGGCGCCAGCTCGAAAACGCCCATCGGCCCGCTCCATAGTACGGTGCGGGCACCACCCACGACGTGGGCGAAAAGTTTCGCCGACCGTGGCCCGATATCTCCAATGTGTTCGCCCTCCCTCACTTCGTCGCACGTGGACATACGCGTGGCAGCGTCGGACTTGATGCACGGTGCCGTGACCACGTCCACCGGCAACAGAAGCTTGTCTCCGGCCAAATCCATCAGTAAGCGCGCCGTATCGATCCGGTCCTCTTCCACGAGAGAATCGCCTGTGGCCCAACCATGCGCTCTGAAAAAGGTGTTGGCCATCGCCCCACCGATGAGCAGCCGGTCCACGGTGGGAAGCAACGCCTCGATCACGTCTATCTTGCTCGAAATCTTCGCCCCGCCGATGACCGCAACGAAGGGATGCTCCGGATCGGCCATTACATCACAGAGGAATCGGAGCTCCCGTTCCAACAGAAACCCGGCCACTGCGTCTCCTCCGTTTCTGCGTACGGCGTCGGCGATGCCCTGCGTAGATGCATGGGCGCGGTGCGCGGTTCCAAAGGCGTCATTGACGAAGAGCTTCGTCCCATAACGGATCTCCTCCGCCCACTCCGGGTCATTTCGGGTGTCCTCGGGGCAGAAGCGGGTGTTTTCGAGAAGCAGAACATCTCCACTCTTCATCCCCTGCACCGCTTCGAGTGCGATGGGGCCGGTCGTCACGGGGCAAAAACCAACGGGAGATCCGAGAAATTCCTCGAGCTTTCCGGCAACTGGACGGAGGGAGAGGGCTTGGTCCGGCCGACCCCCGGGCCGGCCCAGATGAGACAGCAGAACCGCTTTCGCCCGCGCCTCGACAAGATACTGGATCGTGGGCAAGGTGCGGACGAGACGCGTGTCGTCGACGACTTCGCCATCTTTGTCGAGCGGCAGGTTGTAATCTACCCGAACGACAACAACCTCGTCGGCGAGGGTCTCCGGGGGACAGTCTTCGAGCGTCTTTCTGGCCACCCGACTACCCCAGCCGCTCGCCAACGTAGAGTGTCAGGTCCACCACCCGCTGCGAGTAGCCCCATTCGTTGTCGTACCAGGAGAGTACCTTCACCAATCCCCCATCGATGATTTTCGTACTCGGACCATCCACGATCGAGCTGTGAGGGTTCCCCGTGAAGTCGACCGACACGAGCGGCTCGTCACAAAGGTCGAGGATTCCGGCCAGCGACCCGGAGGCGGCCTGCCGGAACGCTTCGTTGACAGCTTCTTCCGTCGTGTCCGTCTCGAGCTCAGCAACGAGGTCCACCACCGACACGTCCGGCGTCGGAACACGCAGGGCCATCCCGTCCAGTTTGCCTTCGACCTCGGGGATCACGAGGGCGGTGGCCTTCGCCGCACCGGTCGTCGTCGGTATCATCGACAGGGCCGCCGCCCGGGCACGCCGCTTGTCCGCGTGAGGCACGTCGAGGAGGGCCTGGTCGTTCGTGTAGGCGTGCACCGTGTTCATCAATCCTCGACGAAACCCGAACTCCTCCATCAGGACCTTTACTACCGGCGCAAGACAGTTCGTCGTGCAACTGGCGTTTGAAATGATGTGATGCTCCGCCGGATCGTACTTGGCATGGTTGACCCCGAGAACGATGGTGATGTCCTCGTTCTTGCCCGGAGCACTGATGATGACCTTTTTCGCTCCTGCGTCGAGGTGTTTGGCCGCCTGGTCTCTGGCCCGGAACAGGCCTGTCGACTCTACGACGATATCGACACCCAGATCGCCCCACGCCAGGTGGGCCGGATCACGCTCGGAAAAAACCTCGATTGTACGGCCATTGACCTTCAAGCCAACCGTATGCACGGTCACTTCCCCTGGAAAAGCCCCATGCACCGAGTCGTATTTTAGCAGGTGGCCGAGCATATCATTGTCTGTGAGGTCGTTCAGAGCGACGATCTCGATCTCCGAATCGCCCGATGCATGCACGGCTCGAAGGACATTACGGCCGATACGGCCGAATCCGTTAATGGCAACGCGGATTGGCATCCACTCGCCTCCTCTTGGTATTTCGCTTGATGGGATTATTTCACATAGGGTAAGGCACGGGCAAAGGTACTGAGGAAGACCTGCGTCGCCCCCGCCCGGACAAGTGGTCGAGCTGCCTCCATCGCGGTGGATCCGGTTGTCAGCACATCATCGACCAGTAGGACTCGGGCACCCGTGAGTGTGGCTCGCGCATCGGCCCGAACCGTAAATGCTCGCTTGACGTTAGCCCGACGCTCTGCCGGGTGCAACCCGACCTGCGTCGACCCGTCTTGGCGCCGTTCCAGAACATCGATCAGGGGCATATCGACCCGTTCAGCGACGGTCTCCGCGAGCAAGCGCGCTTGGTTGTATCCACGCGCACGGGCTCGGCGGCGGGTGGTCGGTATCGGCGTAATCAGGTACCCCTCGGACTCCAACTCTCGAGGAATGGCGGACTGGGCCATGCGCTCACCCATGAGCATCGCCAGACCGCTCCAGCCACCATATTTCAAACCGTGCACAAGAGCGTTCGCCGGAGGCCGCAAAATGACTGCGAAGCCCGCGCCTGAAAGCTCGGGGTCCCATCCCGCACATTCGAAGCAAGTGTCGGCAGCAGGAACCCCTGATCCCAACGGAAATCCGCATCGGCGACACCGCGGCCACGGAGGGGCACGAAGCCGAGTTCGGCAAGGACTGCAGACCAGCTCTGCCGAACACTCGAGTGGACGGTGGTCTCGGCAGCCGACGCAAACGGCCGGGAGGAAAAAATCCAGGAGCTCAGCGGCCAGCGCCCGGCCGTTCACACGCCGGCGTGCGTAGACCGAGCGGCTTCCAGGGCCCGCCTCATCGCCTCGATCGGGGCAGTCTCACCCCACCAGCGTTCGAAGGACACAGCTCCCTGGTGCACCAGCATCTCCCCACCATCTACAGCCGGAATCCCAAGGCGCTTGGACGCTGCCACAAACGCGGTCGCGCTGGGACCATACACCAGGTCCATTACCGCACCCGCCCGTGAAAGGCGCTCGATATCCAGTGGGAGTTCGTCTTCACTGGCCAGCCCGAGGCGGGTCGTGTTCACAACCAGGTCGAAGTCGCCGTCATCGACATCGGCATCACTTTCCGCAACGCGTACGCGATCGCCTCCGATTCTGCGCGCCACTGCTCGAGCCCGCTCAACCGTGCGATTCAGAATCAATACGTCCTGGGCCTGATCGTCTATCAAGCTGAGCAACGCCGCACGGGCCGCGCCTCCCGCTCCGAGTAGTAGCACCCGGTAACCGCTGGGGGCGCCACCCAGAAAGTGCCGCAGAGCTCGCCTGAAGCCCTCGACGTCGGTGTTGTCCCCACAGAGTTCTCCGTCCTCGCCCCAAAAGGTGTTGCATGCCCCGGTCCGACGAACCGCCTCCGACGGTTTGTCGAGGACGGAAGCGGCCTTCTCCTTATGCGGAAGCGTGACGTTCCCTGCCCCCCCGCTTCGGCCGAGCCCCGACATGAATCCGACCATCCGTTCGGCATCGCAGCGAAGTGCCACGTAGACTCCGTCGACCCCGGCCTCCCGAAACGCAGCGTTCTGAATCAAGGGGGAAAGCGAGTGCTCAACCGGATTTCCCAGTATCGTGAATACCCGAGTACGGGCCGTGAGCTCGCTCATGGAGCGGCCTCTTTTTTCGGAGTACGGAACTCGGCGTCGACACGTCCGAGCGCGCCTTCCACCAAACCCTCGAGCGCGTGAAGGCACTCCAGGTAGTCTTGAGCGTCTCCACCGAACGGGTCGGGCACCCCAGGCCCGCGTGTATCCTCACCTCGGTCTGAGAAGGTGGTCAGCATCCACACCTTGCCATGGCCCCCGAGTGCCTCTGCCCTATCTGCGTGGTGCGGTCCCATGGTCAGAACAAGGCTGGCCCAGGCCACCAACTCCGTGTCCAACGGCGTGGTCACGTGTCCCGCCAGGCTGAGCCCGCCCCACTCGGCCGCGACCCGAGCCCCCTCGCTCGCCTCACCACCAAGTAATGCCGAGACGCCGGCCGACCGGATCTCCACGCCGTCCCACCCCCGACGCTCCACCGAACGTCGGGCGATCGCCTGAGCCATTGGACTCCGGCACGTGTTGCCCGTGCAGACGAACAGGAGCCGGAAGTTGGCCTGATCATTCCTGGATTTTCCGGTCATGGCCTCATTCATGCGCCATTCCCCTCATATGCGCTCATTCGCCATACCGCTCCTGTGTGCCAGCGGCTTGGACACCGGGAAGTACACAGCGAACCCGCCCCAGGGGTACCGTGCCCTGGCGTAGAACCACGGGCACCGGCCCCGAGCAGTCGATGATCGTGGACGGCCGAGAGGGCTCTAGAACTCCCCCGTCGAGAACCCAAAACTCCTCTCCCGCCCCCGCCGCGACAGCAGCGCCGAGGGCACCCTGAGCATCCAAGGCTGGAGTCTCCCCGGGCCGATTCGCGCTCGTTGATAAAATGGGGCCACGGAGTCCGCGGACCAACTCCCGAACCAATGGGTGGGAGCTCACGCGGATCGCGACGCTCCCGGCCGATCCTCGGACTCCCTCCGGATACCGGGCTCCCGGGTCCGACAACACAAGCGTGACCGAGCCTGGCCAAAAGACGTCTGCCAGCTCGATCGCCTCGGGCGTCCACCTCAGATGACTTACCGCTTCCCTGTCCTGCACCAAGAGCAGCATGGGCTTCGCCGGGTCACGCTTCTTGAGTGCCACGAGCCCCTCAATGGCCGAGCGGGTCGGAAGGCCACCGAATCCGTACACCGTTTCCGTCGGATACGCCAGCAATCCCCCTGCATTCAGGTGTTCCAGAACGGAGTCTAGGGTATCTGCCGCTCGTCTGGTGTCTCGGACATCAATGACTCGAGGACCGGTCATAACGCGGTCCTTCTTCAACAGCCTTCTAAGGAGGGTGATCGGAAAGGGGGGTGGGCCAACATCAACTCGGCCATTTCGAGATCCTCTGGCCGGGTGATCTTCAAGTTCTCCCCCGACGACTCCACCATCACCACCCGGCCTCCTACCCTCTCCACGAGAAACGCGTCATCGGTCGCTGAAAAATCCTCGGTGAAGGCCCGGCGATAGGCGTCCATGATCACACCGAGCGGAAACGCCTGGGGCGTCTGGGCGTGCCAGAGACGCGACCGATCCGGTGTGGCCACCACACGCCTCCCGTCGTCGACCTCCTTTATCGTGTCGACCACCGGAACTCCAGCGACTCCCCCCACCCCGCGTCCCGCCAAGTTGATACACTGGCCGACGACATCTCGAGAGACGAGCGGGCGGGCGCCGTCGTGGACCACAGCCACGTCGAGGGCGTCCGACAATGCCTGAAGGCCGGCCCACACGGAATCTCTCCGGGTCTCGCCACCGGCAACCACTCGGATTCTGTCATCGGCGGCAATCAGCCACTCGGGAGGGGACTCCACATGGGCGGTCGGAAGAGACACGACCACTTCCCGAACCCCAGAGTGTTCGAGGAAGGGCCGCAACGCTCGTATCAAGATCGGCTCACCGGAAAGCTCGAGAAACGGTTTGGCCAGCCCGCCCATACGCTGCCCGGACCCCGCGGCCGGTACCACTACGCCGACGGTGAACTCCCCCTCCTCTGAATTCGATGGATCGCCAGTAGGCCGGCTCACGGCCCTTCGTGCCGGCCGAGCCCCGGCCCCTCATCCCCGGACGCCCTGCGGGCCACCGAATCGAAGCGCGTGTACGCCTTGTGGAAGTAAAGGTCGACCAGGCCGGTGGGGCCGTTCCGCTGCTTGCTGACGATCAGCTCCGCCTTCCCGTCGAGCGAGTTCCCATCCTTGTCCACCGGTCCAAAATAGTACTCGGGACGGTACAGAAACATGACCAGATCGGCATCCTGCTCGATGGATCCGCTGTCCCTGAGATCCGAAAGCTGCGGCCGTCGGTCCGTTCGCTGCTCCGGCGCCCGGCTGAGCTGGCTGAGCGCGACGACCGGAACCTCCAGCTCTCTCGCAAGCGCCTTGAGGCCCCTCGAGATCTCGCTCACTTCCTGTACCCTGTTCTCCACACGCGTACTACCCGACATGAGCTGCATATAGTCGATGATCAAGAGCCCCAGATCGGTCTCGGCCTTGAGCCGCCGCGCCTTCGCCCTCATCTCGAGGACCGTGCTCCCCGGCGAATCATCGATCCAGAGAGGCGCTGTGTTCAAATGCCCGGCGGATGCGGCGAGCCGCTGGTACTCTTCGGCACTCATCTTTCCACGCCGGAGCTTCTGCGCGTCGACCCGGCCCTCAGCGCAAAGAAAGCGCTGCACCAGTTGCTCCTTGGACATCTCCAGAGAAAAGATGGCCACCGTAACCTTGTGTTCGATGGCGGCGCTCTGAGCCACGTTTAATACCCAGGACGTTTTTCCCATCGAGGGCCGCCCCGCGACGATCACCAAATCTCCCTTTTGGAGGCCGGTTGTCATCCGGTCGAGGTCCTTGAAGCCTGTCGGGACCCCCGTGATCCCACCGGCGGATTCCTGAAGACGCTCGATCTGTTCGAACGTCGGCCAGAGGATCTCCTTGATCCAGACGAAGCCCTGTCGGCTCTGGCTCTCGGCAACCCGGAATACCCTCTGCTCCGCCTGATCCATGACCTGCTCAACGGAACGCTCTCCCTGGTCGTGCACGTCCCGGATGATGTCGGACGCGGCGTCGATGAGCCGCCTAAGCAGCGCCTTGTCACGGACGATCCGGGCATGGTAATCGATGTTAGCCGCCGTCGGGACCGCGTCGAGAAGTTCGGCGAGGTAAGGCGCCCCGCCCGCAGATTCGACCTCATCCGTGTTCTTGAGCTCTTCGTTGAGCGTGATGACGTCGACCACGTCCCCGCGCTCAAAAAGACGCACCATGCCTCGGAAGAGACGGCGGTTGGCCTCCCGGTAGAACATGGAATCGTCGACGACCTCGATCGCTTTTGCGACCGCATCGTTGTCGATGAGCATGCCGCCGAGGACCGAGAACTCGGCCTCCAACGAGTACGGCGCCTGCCGATCGTATTCGGGCAGCGCGGCAGGGATTGACGCAGTCTCCATCAGCTTCCGTCCATGACCTCTCGAAGGAGCTGGAAATCGTCCCATGTCGAACGGGTCCAGCCCGCATTTCTCAGCAGCGCAGCAGGGTGATACGTGACGACCAATGGCACGCCCTCATAGGCGTACACGGAGCCTCGGAGCTTTCCGAGCGGGCGGTTCGTCCCCGTGAGCAACTGCGCTGCGAAGGTACCGACAGCCAGAATAACCTCTGGCGCAACCAGGGCAATCTGACGTTTCAAAAAGGGTGAGCAGAGCTCGATTTCGTCCCCCATGGGGTCACGGTTTCCGGGCGGCCGGCACTTGAGGACGTTGCAGATGTAGACCGAGTCCTTCCTCGAGAGATCCACGGCTGCGAGCAACAGATCCAAGAACTTGCCCGCCTGGCCGACGAAAGGCAGACCGGTACGATCTTCGTTGGCGCCGGGCGCCTCCCCTACCACCATGAGGCGCGCCTGTGGATTTCCGTCGGAGAAGACGACCTGAGTCCGGCCTTTGGCCAGCCGGCACCGTTGGCAGGACTCGGCCACCGCCTTGAGCTCGGCGTATTCAAGGTGCGCGAGATCGACCTCCGGTGCTGAGACCTCCACGCCATCAGCCTCGCTCGGATCGGCGCGGGCAGTCCCGTGTTCGGGGGCACCCGTCCGCTCCCGCTGGCCACTCCTACGGGCCTCACCAGCGGCCCGGAGTACTTGCTCCCGCGTGAGCCCCTCCAGGAAAATTTCGTCGAGGCCCAAATCCTCCCGCTGGCGCAGAAGGCGTGCGACATCTTGAATATTTCTCGGTTCGGCACTCACCCGCTGGACTCCACGATCTCCGAAACGCGGTCGAGAATCACCTCCGCGACCTCATTCTTGGCCAAGAGAGGAAGCTCCTCAGTCTCCCCGTCCGCCCAGAGCAGCACCACGTGGTTCGTGTCCGCGTCGAATCCGGCGCCCTCCTCCTCCGCCTCATTGGCGACGATCATATCGAAACCCTTGGCCTCGAGTTTCGCCCGAGCATTTTCCACGAGGGATCTCGTCTCGAGGGCGAACCCGACCGAAACCGATCCGGCCTTCCGCACGGTGCGAGTCTCCCCCGCCACGTCTGGATTCTCGGCAAGTGTGACGGTCATCTCCGGTCCCACGTCGGCCCGCTTCAGCTTGTCTTCCGAGGGGTTCGCCGGGCGGTAGTCCGCCACCGCCGAAGCAAAAAGTGATACGTCCGCCTCCGCAAGGTGCTCCGAAACGCATTCGAGCATCTCCCGGGCGGTCTCGACATTGAGCACCTCCACACCGTACGGAACCGGCAGGGGCACTGGGCCCGCCACAACCTTCACGTCCGCTCCCCGTCGCCACGCCGCGGCGGCTAAAGCGAAACCCATCCGGCCCGAGGAGCGATTGCCGATGAACCTCACGGGATCAATCGCTTCACGGGTAGGGCCGGCCGTGATGAGCACCTTCTTCCCCCGCAAGGGAGACGCCGCCTCTGACAGCGCCCGGCCGATCTCTTCGACGATCTCGTGCGGCTCGAGCATCCGCCCAGGGCCGCTTCCTTCACCCGCGGCCAGCGGGCCAGTTCCGGGGCCCGCTACGCCGTACGACAGCACCTCATGTAGGTGGCGGAGGTTGGCCTGAGTCTGCGGGTGGGAAAACATCCGGTCGTTCATCGCTGGACAGATAAGCACCGGAGCCCTCGTCGCCAGTAGCGTCGTGGTGAGCAGGTCGTCGGCCCGCCCCTGAGCCGCCCGGGCAATGAGGTCGGCCGTCGCGGGCGCCACACACACGACGTCGGCCTCGGACCCGAGCTTGATGTGCAGAGCAGCTCCCTCGGTGGAGAACAACTCGGTCGCGGTGGATCGGCCCGTAACCCCATCGAACGAAAGAGCCCGGACGAACCGTTGCGCCCCGCCGGTAAGAACCGTGTCCACCTCCGCGCCGAGCCGCGTCAAGTCCCGGGCGAGCTGAACCGCCTTATAGGCGGCGACGCCCCCGGTGACGCCGAGCACGATCCTCCGTCCCTCCCACGGGCGCCGGGGATGAAGTACACGTCCGGGCAACACACTCGCTCCTGGCTGGGCCCGCATCCGGCCACCCGTTTCCGCAGTGAGTGGCCCGCTTACCGAGACTCTTAGTCCTCCCGGCGCCTACGAGCGACCAGGCGGAATTCGATCCGACCTGAAGTGAGGGCCTCGAGGGACTTCGTAGTGAGTTTCTTCTCCTCCCCGAGGGGGAGGGTCTCTCTCGGCAAGGAATGGAGCTCCCGAGCGTATTTCGCCGCCACGAGCACACCGAGATACTTGCTCTGCGTGTGTCGGGCGGACTCGTCGGGCGTGAATACGCGCATGATGAAGCTCCCCCTCTATATGGTTCTATTACAGATGCTTGCGTCGTGTCACTTTCTCGTGGAGTCGAAGTCTTCCGCGAGAATTTCATCAATCCGGCGTTGAAGTTGGCGAATCACGTGCGATAAGTCGATGGCTCGATCGGTCCGACGGCCGTGGGCCAACACGATGCTCTGCACCTCTTCGATGGCCTGATCAAGGTTCTCGTTGACCACGATGTAATCGAATTGGGACGCCTGCTCAAGCTCGTCCCGGGCGTTCTCGATTCGCCGGGTCAGGATGTCTTCTTCCTCGGTGCCCCGCTCGGTGAGCCGCTCCACCAGCGCGTCCGCCGAGGGCGGAAGAACGAACACCAGAACCGCATCCGGGACACGCTGGCGCACCTGCATCGCACCCTGAACGTCGACGTCCAGAACCAGAAAACGCCCCTGGTCTTGAGCGTCCTGGAGCGCCTGCCGGGGCGTCCCGTACAAGTGGCCATGCACCTCGGCCCATTCCACAAATTCGTCCGCCTTGATCATCGCGCGGAAATCCGGCAGGGAAAGGAAGTGATAGTCGACGCCGTCCACCTCATTGTCCCGGGAGGGCCGTGTCGTCGCTGAGACCGAGAAGACGACATCCTCGCGGCCGTCTACCAACGCTTTCGCGATGGTGGTCTTTCCAGCCCCGCTGGGCGCCGAGAGCACGACGGGGTTGGTCGTGTGCGCGAGAGAACTCATTCGACGTTCTCAACCTGCTCCCGAAGACGTTCGACGTCCTCCTTGAGAGCGACGGCCGTCTGTGCAATCTGTGCGTCGTTGGCTTTGGACCCGATCGTGTTGGCCTCCCGGTTCATCTCCTGGATTAGGAAGCCGAGCCTCTTCCCGACGGGCTCACTGGCGTCGGCTTGTAACGTCTCGCGGAACAGTTCGAGGTGGGAGCGGAATCGTACGATTTCTTCATTGAGATCCCACTTCTCGGCAAGGTACGCGATCTCCCTCGCCAGGCGATCCTCGTCGACAGAGTAAGTCTCGGTGAGTTCGGCCACCGCGGCCCGTAACCGGTCGCGCTCCGCGACCAGGCGCTCCGGGGCATGTCCCTCGACCCGGACGAGTGCCTCGTCGATGGCTTTTAGATGTTCTTCCAGGTCTCGTTGGAGCCGGGCCCCCTCGGCTTCCCTCAACTCCACCACCTCGGCGGCCGCCGCTTCGGTCAGACTGCGGATCACCTCCCCCTCCACTTGGGCCGACGTGTTTCCCAACTCCGGAGCCCGGAAAATCTCACCGAAACGGGAGATATGGGACAGATCTACCGGAGCCTCGACGCCGAGTTCGCGCCGAAGTGTCTCAAGCAGCTCGCCGTACCGCTTTGCACGCTCCAGATCCAGCTCCGGGAGCGTGTCATGCGCCTCCGTCGTTTCCCGATTGATGGACAGCATGTACGTGACGTGACCCCGACTCAGAAACGGCCTGAGCCAGGACTGGATGTCGCCCTCGAGGCGATCGAACCCGGTGGGAGTTCGAATGTTTGTGTTGAAGAAGCGATGGTTAACGGTCTTGATCTCGACGCGCACGAGGCCTGTCTCAGTCACCTCCTCGGCCTCTCCGAAGCCTGTCATGCTTCTGATCATCTGTGTTTCTCGGCTCTTCGCTTCACGATCCCCATCAGTTGTTCAGAAGCCAGCGTACACCGTAAAGCGTCCGGCCCTGAGGCTGGCGACGGTCAGGGAAGTCGATGTTGTCGGCCTTGCGCCTGACGTTTTCCCAACGGACGAAGAGGTTGAGCGTGACGATCCGCACCTGAACATGGATGTACCACTCCTCCGAACGCGGTACCACGATGAGATCCGGGACGGTGGGATCCCCACCGGACGCCAGAATCCCGATTGGCATGGGATCTCGGCTAGTCACACCTAGTCCGCCCCATAATTCCAGATTTCGCGATTCCTTGAAAATCCCATGATACATGAGCGCCCCGTCCCAGAGACGCATCGGAAGGTACGCGAGATCGTCATCCCACGCTTGCACCGCGCCTTGGAGCGCGAACCCCGACATGGGAAAGGGTATCGGTATGCTGGCCGTCGCCTCGAAGCCCCTTCGGTCACCTCCTGGCGAAGAGATCCCGTCGGGGTCGAGAGCGAGCCCGAGGGGGCGAAGTGAATCCGCCTCCATCCACAGCCAGGCTCCGGAGAGATTCAGGCCTCGCCAAGAGAGCCTGCCGCCGGCTCGGATTCCCGTGCGGTTCGTGAAGCGTGGTCGCGGTTCTTCGAAAGGGTCCGGCTGAGTCGGTGGGCCGAGCCTGAGAGACCGGAGGTAGGTTTCGTATTCGGACACGAAAGGCGCTCCGGTTTCCCCATCCTCATAGGAGGCAAATAGGGAAAACCCTCTGAGGGGTACCGTTTCGATCCTCGCCCTCCAGGACGTGGCGTACCGGCCGTCCCACCGTTCGATTCGCAGCGATCCATCCAGTGATACCACCGATGCTCGGGTGCCTCCCGCCGCTAGTTCATAATTCGCACCCGGCACCCCGTGGCCAGAGAATCGTCGCGCAGTGCCTTGAGCCCAGAGGTTTCCGACGGTGTACTTGGTCCGGAGTCCGAGTTGGGTACGACGGGTATCGAGACCACCGTAAACCGGGTCCTCTGGGCCTCCGGCCAACGACGAAGCACCCCAATAGCCCTCCCCGATCAACCCCTCGGCGAGGCGCCACCGCGCTCGAACGTTCCAGTCGTTGCGCGTCAGGCCTGTGACGAGGCCGGCGACGTCCGTGCGGGGAGCGAATCGCCTCATCTCCGCCACGATGCCACCGCGATCCCCACGGGAGATCGAGTATCGGAGCGCGACACCGCTCAATGTGCCGCCCGCAGCCAGGCCGGGTCCTCGTGTCTCCAGACGGTCGAAGGCGAGGGTGAACGCCCCCCGGTAAACGTTGGGATGGACGAAAACCCCACTGAGGAGATTGGTCCCCAGATCTCCGGTCCCCACGTGCACTAGGGTGGCAGGGTCCGGCGCCGTCGGCTCTCTGGTTCTGAGCTCGATGCGTAACTCTCCCGGGTGTCGCTCCACGCGGACCTCATCCAAGCCCGCGAGGCCAATTCGGGACAGGTCGGGCACCCCACCATCGAGCGGTACCCACTCGAAGCCATCCCACAAGACCCGGACGCGGCCGCCTCCCGCCCCGAACGACATCACAGTGACCGGGGTCCCGTAGTCACCCCCTTTCAGGGTGATCACGCCGGGAATGAGGGCGACGAGCTCGGCCAACGTGACCGCTCTCGTCGACAGGAGTGCGCCGCGATCCCAGGACCAGACGGCCAAGCCATTCGAGGGCCCCGGACCGAAGGAGATCACCGGCAACCCCATGGGCGCCACCCTGCCCGAATCGGCGAGGATCGCGCTGGAATCGGCGAGAGTCGCACTGGAATCGGCGAGGATCGCACTGGAATCGGCGAGGATCGCACTGGAATCGGCGAGGATCGCGCTGGAATCGGCCTCGGCCAGTCCGGGTGCCCGCCCGGTGGAGTCGGCTCCGGCCAGAACCGTATCCGGGGGTGGGCCCGCGATGCCCGGGATTTGCGCCACCGCAGCGGAGGGGACAAAGGCCGCCGAAAATATCGCTGCCGTCAGGGCAACCGGCACGGCCACCAACGCTGCGGCCAAGAATGAGATCGTGGTCCTGGCTGGTGTTCCAACGTAGAACGCCCCGGCCTTGTAAGCCCGGGGCGAGAGAAGTCGTCGGAGCGATCGGTTCACCGCGCTCGACTCCGGACCCAATCGACAAGAAGCCTGGTGGGGAATCCGGCGGCCCCCTTCCGTTGGTACGAGAGTTTGCCCTCCCCATAGGCCGTACCCGCGATATCGAGATGCGCCCAACGGCATTCCCCCACGAATTCCTTCAGGAAACAAGCCGCCGTAATACTCCCGCCCGCCCGACCTCCGACGTTTACGAGGTCCGCGACCCGGCTATCGATCTGCCGCCGATAGTCGTCCCACAGCGGGAGAGGCCAACAGCGCTCCCCGGAACGGTCTCCAGCGTCCCTCAACTCGTCGACCAGATCGTCATCCGTGCTGAAGACACCCGCCGCGTGGTGACCCAATGCGACGACGACGGACCCCGTGAGCGTAGCACAGTCGACAATCGTAGACGGGTTGAAGGTCTGCGCGTAGGAGAGCGCATCCGCGAGAATCAAGCGCCCCTCGGCATCGGTATTAACCACCTCGATGGTTTTACCTTCGCGTGATCCGATGATGTCGCCCGGCTTCATGGCCCGGCCGCTGATGAGGTTCTCGGACGAGGGCACGATCCCCACCACATTGAGGGGAACGTTCAACTCGGCAACGGCCTGCATCGCTCCGATGACGGCGGCGCCCCCGGACATGTCGAAGATCATGTCCTGCATGCCGCTGGCCGGTTTGATCGAGATCCCCCCCGCATCGAACGTGAGCCCCTTCCCGACCAGGACCAAGGGCGCCTCGCCGTCGGGTCCCCCGGTGTGGCGCAGCACGATCAGGCGCGGCTCTTGATCCGATCCCTGAGCAACGGACAGGAGCGCATACATGCGCTCGGCCTCGAGTTCTTCAGGCCCCAGGACCGTGACCTCCAGGCCACGCTCACCGGCCATTCTCGACGCTTCATCGGCCAGATGCGAAGGCGTCGCGACGTTTCCCGGTCGCGACTGCAGGGTCCGTGCAAAGTTGGCGGCCCGGCCCACAGCGCCGCCCGCGTGGACCCCGGCCTCCCCCGCGTCCAGATCCGCGGGGTCGACCATAACCTCGAAGTCCGACACGTCGACGGGATCGTCGTCCTCGTCCGGGCTCTTCATTTCCGTGAATCGCCACGCCGCCAAGACGGCGCCTTCGGTGGCGGCCTGCACCGCGTCCTCGGACACATGCGATCCGAGATATGCGGTAAGAACCGAGACCCCGACGGACTCCGCCGCCCGAACCGCGTGGCCCACAAAACGTCGTGTCGCCTCCAGGTCGAACTCCGACGGCTTCCCGGCCCCGAGAAGAAGCACACGCCGTGGGCCGCTGCCCTCCTTCAGATAGACGAAGGCGCTCTCACCGGGCTTGTGCTTTAGATCCTCCGCTGGACAAGCACCGGAAATCACTTCTGAGAGACCGGCTGGTGCAAGGACCTCGGCCTTGTGGACCTCGGCCTCCTCCTCGGACTCATGAACGGGAAGGACCAGGAGCGGCGTGTCGTGGCTGACCGCGTCGGCCGACGAAACGTGCCGAACGTTCATGGGGTTCCCTCCCACCTACATGTGCTCGATCACGGCCTGGCCGAACTCGGACGTCTTCAAAATCCGGGCGCCGTCCATCTGCCGTGCGAGATCGTAGGTCACCGTCTTGGCGCACACCGCACCCTCCATGCCGTGCAACACGGCCTCGGCGGCCTCGTCCCAGCCCATGTGTTCCAGCATCATGAGCGCCGATAGGATCAACGACCCCGGATTCACCTTGTCCTGGTCCGTGTACTTGGGCGCCGTCCCATGGGTCGCCTCGAAGAGCGCGCCTGCGTCCCCCACGTTGGCGCCGGGCGCCATCCCCAATCCGCCCACCTGGGCCGCGCAGGCATCCGACAGGTAGTCGCCGTTCAGGTTCGGCGTGACGAGTACGTCGTACTCGTCGGGGCGCAGCAGAACCTGCTGGAACATAGCGTCGGCGATGCGGTCGTTGATCAGAAGTTTACCCGTCGGATCGGCCCCGTCCCAAACGGCCGATTCGGGGATCGTGCGGTCTCCGAATTCGTCCGCGGCTACCTCGTACCCCCAGTCACGGAAGGCGCCGTCGGTGAACTTCATGATGTTGCCCTTGTGGACGAGCGTGGCCGAGCGCCGGTTCCGGGCCAGCCCATAACGAATCGCCGCTGCCATATGGCGCTTCGTGCCGAAGGCGCTGATCGGCTTGATCCCGATTCCGCTCTTTTCGCGGATGTTCGTACCCAGTTCCTCCACCAAGAAGGCGCGTACCTTGTCCGCCTCGGGGGTGCCCGAAGCCCACTCGATCCCTGTGTATAAACCCTCCGTGTTCTCACGAAAGATGATGACGTCGAGCCTCTCAGGCTCCCTCATGGGAGACGGGACGCCCTCGATCCAGCGCACCGGACGGATGCAGGAATAGAGATCGAGAACCTGCCTCAACGCCACGTTCAGCGAGCGAATCCCCCCGCCGACCGGCGTTGTGAGCGGCCCTTTGATGCCCACTTTGAACTCTCGAAGTGCCTCGAACGTCTCTTCCGGGATCCACTCGCCGGTCTTGGCATTGGCCTTCTCGCCGGCGTAGATCTCCATCCAGACGATCTGCCGTGCGCCCTGGTAGGCGTGCTCGACGGACGCATCGACAACGGCCTGCGTGGCACGCCAGATGTCGGGACCGATGCCGTCTCCTTCGATGAAGGGGATGATCGGCCGGTCCGGCACCACGCACTTACCGCCCTCCATGGTGATCTTGTCTCCGTCCGTCGGTATCACCGCGTGCGTGTAGTCGGCCAATGAGCACTCCAGGGAGTTGCTGTAGATGTTCGGATTGTCTAGAAGGCCCCGCGCCCCGCCGCGATGGGAAAGGGCTGGTAAGCCACGAAAGATACGCCCGGCGGAAGTGGGCGCCAATGGCTTAAAGAGATCCCCGGGGAACTCTCGCGAGGATTTCGACAGGGGCCTGACTTGCATGGATCGTCCGTCCACCCGATCTTCCTTGTCGCTAGATGAGATTGGTTCTCAACTAGCGGGCCGCTCGATCAATACAACCTCTCGGCCATGATTTTCGTGCGTGATTTTTTTCGTGATTCTTTTTAGAGCGGCACCGAGCGAGCGGTGCCGCACCACCGATACAGGAGGGTTCGTGATGAAGTGTTTGACCGGGGCTCGCCCTTTGATGGCCATGGGCGTCGTCTTCTTGGCGGCTTGTTCAGGGGATGGCGGCGGCGACGGCGCCTCCGCGGACGCCGGCGTCGTAAACGTCTATAGCCACCGGCATTACGACACGGATCAGGAGCTCTTTCGACGCTTCACCGAGTCGACGGGTATTCGGGTCAACGTGCAGACGGCCTCGGCCGACGAGTTGATCACCCGACTCGAAACCGAAGGCGCCGACACGGAGGCGGACGTCCTGGTCACGGTGGACGCGGGGCGCCTCCAGCGAGCCAGAGCACACGGACTCCTTCGCGCGGTGTCGTCAGAGACGCTCATCGCTAATGTCCCGGACCATCTGCGAGATCCGGAAGGTTATTGGTACGGCCTGACCCAGCGTGGTCGGGTGATCGTCTACTCCAAGGATCGCGTTTCACCCGAGGATCTTTCGAGCTACGAAGACCTTGCCGACCCCAAGTGGCGGGGCAAGATCCTTGTACGCAGCTCCGAGAACATTTACAACCAGTCGCTTCTCGCCTCGATCATCGCCGTTCGCGGCGACGACGAAGCCGAACGCTGGGCGGAGGGCGTCGTCCAGAACATGGCTCGTAGGCCGCAAGGCTCAGATCGCGATCAGGTCCGGGACGTCGCGGCCGGCGTGGGTGACCTCGCGATCGTGAACACCTATTACCTCGGACTCCTGTTCAACGGTGAAGACGAAAGAGACCGTGCCCTCGCCGACCAAGTAGGGGTCTTCTTTCCCAACCAGAAAGATCGCGGCGCACACATGAACGTGAGTGGCGCCGGTGTGACTGCGTACTCACCCAACCCGGACAACGCGTTGCGGCTCTTGGAGTTTCTGACCGACACCGAGGCGCAAACCGGCTACGCCGAGGCCAACTACGAGTATCCGGTCAAGCCGGGCATCGCCTGGGCGGAGACGCTCACCGAATGGGGAGAATTTCGTCCTGATACCTTGAATCTTTCCATTTTGGGTGAGCTCAACGCGCGGGCCGTCATGGTCTTCGACCGGGCCGGATGGCGTTAAGAGGGGTCGTTGAAATAGGCGCGAAGGCCCGGAGCGTTTCCAACACGCTCCGGGCTTTTCGTCATCAGTGGCGTGGTGATTTCCGGGGGGGTCTCACCTGGTGGAGCACCTCCGCCCTGGTTGCGGTCGCCCTGACGACTCTGCCACTCGTCGTGATCTCGCTCGGCGTGTTCGGACGCGGGAGCGAAATGTGGGGGCATCTGGTCGATACGGTCCTGCCCGTGTACGTGGGGAACTCCTTCATCCTCATGCTCGGCGTGGGTGCCTTGTCGCTCGTGATCGGGCTCGCGCCGGCCTGGCTGGTATCGGCGTACGACTTTCCGGGACGGCGGATCTTCGAGTGGGCCTTGGTACTACCCCTGGCGATCCCCACGTACATCATCGCCTACACGTACGCTGGGGTCTTCGAGTACGACAGTCTGTTGCCGAGCGCACTGAGCGCCGTATGGCCCGGCATGGAAGTGTGGCGTATTCGCGTCGCTGTCATGTCCCGGGAGGGAGCCATGGTCATGATGGCACTCGTGCTCTACCCGTACGTGTACGTCATCGCCCGAGCATCCTTCCTCCGGCAATCGAGTACGGTTCTGGAGATGGCTCGTAGCCTCGGGCGCGGCCCCTGGGACACGTTTTTTCGAGTCGCCCTCCCAATGTCGAGGCCGGCCGTGGCCGGCGGCTTGACTCTGGTTCTGATGGAGGTGCTCAACGACTATGGAGCCGTAAAATATTTCGGCATACCGACATTCACGACAGGCATCTTCCGAGCGTGGTTCCCACTCAACGACCCGATCGCGGCGATGCGTCTGTCCGGAATCCTGCTCCTGTTCGTCTTCACGCTCATCGTCTTCGAGCGTATGCAGCGCGGGCGGGCGCGCTTCGATGACGGCGCACGCGGGTATCGGCCCGCCGTAAGGCGAGAGCTGGGCGGACGGGGCCGTTGGCTCGCGGCGAGCGTATGCCTCCTGCCGCTGGCGTTGGGGTTTCTGGTGCCGGTCACCCAGTTGGTGACGTGGGCCGGACGTGCCGGATCGGGAGCCCTCGATGCACGATTCATGGGACTCATCCTGAACAGCTTCTCCCTGGCACTCGCCGCCGCACTCATCGCGGTGTTGGGCGCACTCCTGATCGGATATGCCGCACGGCTGAGTCCCACCCCGCTGCTCCGGCTGGCGTCGAGGGTCTCCGTTCTCGGCTATTCAATTCCGGGTGCGGTGGTCGCCGTGGGCGTCTTTGTCCCCTTCGTGTGGATGGACCGGCGGTTGAACACGTTCATGACGGCGGCCTTCGATGCTCCCACCGGACTCCTGTTGAGTGGAACGTTGGTGGCACTGATTTTCGCCTATGTCGTGCGCTTCCTGGCCGTGGCCCTGAACCCGATCGATTCCGGCTTCAAACGTCTTTGTGGCAACCTCGACGACACGTCGAGATCGTTGGGTGTCGCCCCGCTGAAAACGCTTTGGAAGGTGGATCTACCCCTGCTCCGCGGCACCCTGATCAGTGCGGCGCTCCTGGTCTTCGTCGACGTCCTCAAGGAGCTTCCCCTCACGCTGATTCTCCGCCCCTTCAACTTCGACACGCTGGCGACGCGCGCGTTTCAACTCGCGACAGACGAGCAATTGGCCCGGTCTGCGGTGCCGGCGCTCCTCATCATCGTCGTCGGGCTCGTGCCCGTGATCCTGCTGAACAGGCTGATCGGGGGCGGTGAGAGGGAGTCGTCTTAAGGGGAAGTAGGGTGAGGAAGATCGTTTCGGCGATATACGTATGTTTTGCGGCCTGAGCCGGATGCACGAGCCCTTGACATGCGCCCGGGAATCCGCCTAGGTCACGGCACGCCGATTCGTGGGAGGAACCATAAAGGGTCGGCGATTTCGAGGAGGCATGAAGATGTCCAGGGTGTTTTTCATCAATGGTCAAAGTGAGCGGGTGGCGGAGATCTTCTCGGAGGAGGCGCCTCGCGAGGGGTTTGAGCTGACCTGGCTGCCCCGTCGTGTCAGCGACGAGGAGAAACTCCCCTTGATGCGGGAGGCGGGCTTCCTGGTCCTCCACCCGGCCCAGATCTCTGAGGACCTCCTGCGAGCGGCCAAGACGCTGCGCCTGATCCAACTCTTGACCGCCGGCTATGACAAGATAGACCTGGGCCTTACCGCCGAGTTGGGTATCCCGGTGGCTACCAACGGCGGGGCCAACGCTTGGTCGGTGGCCGAGCACACTGTTGCCCTCCTCTTGGCTCTTTACAAGCGTCTCATCCAGTGTGACCGGGCGATGCGGGAGGGACGGTGGCGGGAGCCGATTTCGGGGTTCAACACTTTTGAGGTGGCGGGCAAAACCCTGGGCCTGGTTGGGGCGGGGAACATCGGCCGGAAAGTAGCCCGGCGCTTGGCGGCGTTCGAGGCCCGGGTCATATACTACGACGTCGTGTCCGCCCCCGAGATAGAGAAAGATCTAGGGGCCCGCCGAGTCTCTCTGGAGGAGTTACTGCGGGAGGCAGACATCATCAGCCTGCATGTCCCCGCCACCCCGGAGACCGAGGGGATCATCGGGCGGGAAGCCATGGGCATGATGAAGCCCACCACCGTCCTACTCAACACCAGCCGCGGGCCCGCAGTGGACGAGGAGGCCCTGGTCGAGGCCTTGAGGGAGAATCGCATCGCCGGAGCGGGGCTGGATGTCTTTTGCACGGAACCCTTCCCCGCCGATCATCCTTTCGTGCAGCAGGACAATGTCGTCCTTTCACCCCATGTCGCGGGGCATGGATACGAGGGCTGGTTCCGCCGGTCCCGTTTTGCGTGGGAGAACATCCGGCGTGTGGCGACGGGTGAGCCCCCGCTTTCTGTGGTGCTTCCTAAGTGAGTGCTTCCTAAATCAAGAGAGGGTTAGACCATGAAGGTAAGAGTCAACCAGAAGACGGATTTCCATTTTATCGGCAAAGGTGAAGACCTTGACCTAGAGTTGCCGATTGACGCCGCCGCGCATGTGGGTGGGAAAGGCAGGGGATTCAGGCCACCAGCCCTTCTTATGTACTCTATCGCAGCGTGCATGGGAATCCATGCCTATGAGGCACTCCACCAGGCCGGCAAACACGTGGAAGATGTTGAGGTGGAAACGGACGGGGAGCGCCGGCCAGATTATCCAAAGGTCTATACGAAGATCATGCTGAAGTTCCGCATGAAAGGGCCAGACCTCACCGACAAGGATGTCCGGGACGCCATTCACGAAGCGCTGACCCGCACCTGCAGCATTGCCGTTATGGCGAGTCGGGTGGCCCCCATAACCTGTGAGTACGAAGTCGGTTCCTTGAAAGGAACCGTCACGTCAGCGTAGGGAGGAGGCGACCCATGGATCTGAATGAATCCTTCGAGAGACTGGATCAAGATCTTCGAACACTGCTCAGCGCACCGGTCGGCTCTAAAAGGATCAAGATTACCGATCTGACCCCGAGGGATGGCCAGCAATGCAAACTCGCCACCAGGGTTTCCACGGATGACCTTCTCCCTCTCTGCGCGGCCCTGGACAAGTGTGGCTTCTATGCGGTGGAGGTATGGGGAGGGGCCAGCTTCGACGCCTCCTTGAGATACCTGAAGGAAGATCCTTGGGAGAGACTCAAACGAATCAAGGAGGTCATGCCCAACACCAAACTTCAGATGCTCTTGAGGGGCCAGCACATCCTCGCCTATAAACCCTATCCGGACCGAATCGTCCGCAAGTTCGTCGAGAAGGCGGTGAAGAACGGCATTACCGTCTTCCGGGTGTTCGAGGCCACCAACGACTTCCGGAACGTCGAGGTGGCCGCCAAGGCGGTCAAGGAGTTCGGGGGAGAGGCCCACGTGGAGGTGAACTACACCATCAGCCCGGTGCACACCCTTGAAAAGTGGATGGAGTATGCGGAGCAAGTGTTGGAGATCGGGGCAGACTGGCTATCGCTGAAGGACGCAACGGGTATCATCATGCCCTTCGATGCCTACAGGATCATCAAGGGCATGAAGGACCGTGCCAAGGAACTGCCGGTCCTCCTCCACACTCACGATATGACCGGGGCCTCCAGCATGTGCCACGTGATGGCCCTACTCGCCGGGGTGGATATGATCGATACGGTGCTGAGCCCGCTGGCTTTCGGCTCTTCACACCCCGCGACCGAAACGATGATCTCTGCACTCAAGGACACACCCTTCGACACGGGCTTAGACCTGAAGCTACTCGAGGAGCCTACCAGGATCACACGGGACATCGGGGAGAAGTATTCGGAACACGCAACGAAGTACGGTGGTGTCAACACCGAGGTGCTCAAGCACAAGATGCCCGGCGGGATGATCTCCAACATGGTCGCGCAGTTGAAAGAGGCTGGCCGGATGGATCTGATGGAGGCGGCCCTGAAAGAAAGTCCAAATGTGGAGAAGGACCTGGGCTATCCGCCGCTCCTGACTCCCACGAGCCAGATCGTCGGCTCCCAAGCGGTATTCAACGTGCTGATGGGAGAGCGATACCAAATCATCACGCAAGAGGTCATGGATTATGTCGCGGGTAAATACGGCCGGCCACCGGGCCCGGTGAGCGAGGAGCTCGTGACTAAGATAATGGGCGACAAGTCTCCTGATTACTCGGCAAGGGCAGGGGACCTCGCCGACCCGGAGGACTGGGACAGAGCGGTGAAAGAACTCGGCCCTCTGGCAAAGAGCGACGAGGATATCCTCATGGGGATACTCTACCCCATGCAGGCCAAGGACTTTCTGACCCTCAGAGAAAAGAGCGACCTCCGCTCATAACCTGATCGAGTTATTGAGTTAGAGATATGGGATGGGAATAGACTGGGGGCTCGCTGCGCAGATTAGTGGCTTTGGCTTTGTTCTAGTCTTTGCCGTCCTAATCATGCTGGCTCTAGCTATCTGGCTCGTCGGGGTGATCGTTGGCAGAGTCGCTGCCAGCAAGGCTGAAGGCGGGCAAGAAAGAGAACGAACTTAGGAATTGACTGGAACAAGATGCTAGGATTCCTTCAAACCGGCTTTGCCGACCTTACCTGGGGGCATGTCGTCTTAATATGTGTGGGGCTCACCTTCATCTATCTCGCTATTGTCAAGGACTTCGAGCCCTATGAACTCCTCCCTATCGGGATGGGATTGATCTTGGCTAATCTCCCTGGCACTGGACTCTTGGTTCAGCCTCAGGACGCGGGAGGCGAAATTGGGACTGCCGGTCTCTTGGGAATATTGATTGAATTTGGTCTCCTCAGATATACAGTTCTGCCTCTGCTAATCTTCGTTGGTCTTGGTGCGTTGACGGACTTCGTACCACTCATAGCCCGTCCGCGGCTCTTTTTGCTTGGGGCAGCGGCACAAGTAGGAATAATTGTTGCCTTCCTCGGCGCTTTGGCTTTGGGGCACTTTGGTATCGCCGAGTTTGGATTGGAGGAAGCGGCTGCCATCGCAATCATTGGCGGTGCTGACGGTCCCACAACGATCTACGTCACCTCCCGGCTTGCGCCTGAGATAATGGGGATCACGGCGGTGGCCGCATATTCTTACATGGCAATGGTAGCTATCATTCAACCTCCCATAATTAGAGCTCTCACATCAAAAAAGGAGAGAGAGATCTATATGGAGCCAGAGTTACGCGAGGTGTCAAAAACAGAAGAGATCTTGTTCCCCATAGTATGCCTCATTCTGATCATATTGCTGGTACCTCGCAGCGCACCCATCGTGGGAATGTTTATGTTTGGAAACTTACTCCGGGTAAGCGGTGCAGTAGACAGGCTTTCTGACACGGCACAGAATGCCTTTATCAACTCAATCACTATACTCCTCATGCTTTCTATCGGAGCAAGTATGCCTGCCGAGCTAGTAATGCGCCCGGAAACCCTTATGGTTCTGGCTTTGGGTCTTTTCGCCTTTGCTTGTGGGACAGCCGGGGGTGTGCTTATGGGGAAGCTGATGAAGCTAGTTAGCAAAGAACCCTTCAATCCGATGATAGGTGCCTGTGGTGTCTCGGCCGTGCCAATGTCAGCCAGGGTAGTGCAGGGAATGGGGCAGGAAGCCAACCCGAGCAACTTCCTGCTGATGAATGCCATGGGACCAAATGTGGCTGGTGTTGTAGGTTCTGCTGTTGTCGCTGGGATCTTTTTGAGTGTTCTAGGCTAGGCGTCTTCGTTTGGCGGGTGATGCTAATCGTGTGAGAGGGGATGGCTGAACAGATTGTGAAGGCCCCCATGAGGGGAAGGGTGCTCCGGGTTCATGTCGAGAAGGGGAGCCAAGTCGAGGAGAGGGACCGCATGTGCGACATCGAGGCCTTGAAGATGGAGATGCCTATCATGGCCCCGGCGAGCGGCACGATCAAAGAGGTCTATATCTCTGCCGGTGAGGAGATCGGGGGGGGCGATCCCCTGTTTGTGATCGAGAGCTAGGGGCGGTAGCGGAGAGTCGATCGGACCACGGTAGGCTACCATGAACGGAAACCGTCGTGCGGCGACCATCAGGATGTGCGAACTGCTTATGGGAGCCGTGGGTTCGCGCCGAGTCCGTCGTATGGTGCCCCGCGAGTATCTGCCGTCCCACTAACCTGGAAGGAGATCGAAATGAGCGACGGAGTCTTGTCGGACGCGATCGAGGCGTTCGGCTACGCCCGACAGGGTACCATCGGGGAAGCCACCAACATCCCACTCGAGCGATGGGACTTTCGACCGCACCCGGATGCCAAGAGCGTTTCGGAATTGGTGCGCCACATTATCGACGCGAGCCTGATGCTCGTCGGAGAGGCAGCGGATCCAGATGGTGACTTTACACGCCGCTCGCCGGACGACCACGTGGCGGATCACGCTGGACACCTCCCCGACACTTTGACACCGAGCGAGCTCGTCGAGGCGCTCTCATCTTCTTTGGAGACCTGCAACGAGCGCATCCGTACAGTGGGAGAGCACCACTGGTCGACCCACATCAAGCGTTTCGACGGGCAGACCTGGACGCGCTTGACATACGTCTTCTATGCGGGCGCGCACGAGCAGTACCACTGTGGTCAGCTCGCCACCTATGCCCGCTCGATGGGTCTCGTACCCGCGCTCACGAAGCGGATTCACGGAAGCAGCGAGGCCAGCTAGGCTCGGGTCAGAAAAGCTGGCACACGTTAGCAACAATCCCGAGTGTTCGCGATACCGGTGGGTTCGACAGTCTCGGATGTTTCTTGGCCCGTGCGGGAAGTCGGGTGTTATGTGACCTGACGCACTGCATTCCGACTACATCATCCTTCGAACGTGTCAGTGAACTTGATGGTGCTTCAGTGGGCCGGGTCTGGGTGAATGTGTTACCGTCGGCGCCCACCTACTCGACGCGTAGCGCCTCGAGCGGATCTACGCGGCTAGCGCGGCTAGCGGGTATCCACACAGCCGTAAGCGCGATCAATGTCAAGACGACGGGCACGCTTACGAAGACGGTAAGGTCACGCGGTTCGACTTCGAACAGGACCGACGCCAGGACGTTCGCGAGGAAGTAAGCCGCCCCCAGCCCAACCACCACACCCACGATCACGAGCGTCATGCCCTGCCGGATGACCATGGTCCTGACCTTGCCCGACTCGGCGCCCATCGCCATACGAATGCCGATCTCCTGAGTGCGTTGTTGCACCGAGTACGCCATCAGACCGTAGATCCCTATCGCCGCCAGGAGAAGCGCCGAGCCGCCGAACACGCTCATCAGCAACATGTTGACCCGCCGGCGTGAGTTGGAGATCGACACGATGTCTTCCATCGACTCAACATCGGTCACTGGGAGTCCGGTCACCGAGCGCAGCTCCTCCTGGATGGTCGCCGAAACGGTTGCCGGGTCCACTTCGGTTCGTACCACCCACGCCATCGGCGTAATCCCGACATTGAGGGCATTCAAAGCGTCGGGCACTTGGGCCTGCGGAATGTACATGATCGGGGGAGGGTCGATGGCTAGACCAGCGACGCGTACATCGCCCGCGATGCCGATAATCTGACGAACCGGCTCCTCGGCGAGCTCGCTCATTCTGCCGAGGCCGCCACCGATCCACATCTGGTCTTGCAGCGGGTCGGCACCGTCCGTCCAATGCTCGTCCACCAGAGCCTGATTGATAATCACTACGGCTGGAGCGTTGCCATCGTCCAGATCAGTGAAGTCGCGCCCCCGGAGGATGGGAATCTCGAAGGTCTCGAAATAGCCGGACGAGCTCATCATGACGCCCGCTCCACCGGTGTAGGGGCCCTCGTTGGTCCGCCCCAGGATGTTGAACCCCAGGCCGTACCCGCCCTGGAGGGGAACGCAACACGTGGCGGTCGCTTCGGCCACACCGGGGATGGAGCGGATGCGTTCCAGCGCAAGCCGCGCCGTCTGCTCGACGCCGTCGGAGGTCAGAAACCTCGGGCCACTGAGCGAAGTCCGCATGGTCAGCACGTTCGTGGCCGTGAAGCCGGGATCGACCTGGCCGATGGCGAGCGACGTCCGGATCAGCAGCCCGGCGCCGATCAGCAACACGACGCACAGTCCCAATTCGACGATGACCAGCATCGAGCGGGTCTTGTTTTGACGAAAGCCGCTGCCCGAGCGGCTGCTCGCATCCTTGATGACGGCATTGAGGTCCCTGCGCGAGGTCACCAGAGCCGGCACCAGACCGAACAGAATGCCGGTGATCAGCGACAGGGCGACCGTGAAGCTCACGATGTGCCAATCCATCCCCATCAGCGAGCCTTCGTCTCCAAGCTGCGGCAACCCCGCCGTATTCACGGACAACAGCGCGCGTATGCCGAGGAAACCGACGACCAGGCCCAGCACACCGCCCACCATGGACAACAAGACACTTTCCGTCAGCAGTTGCCGCAAGATCCGCCCGCGCCCGGCGCCGAGCGCCGAGCGAATCGCGATTTCACGGCCCCGTCCGGTGGCGCGGACGAGGAGCAGGTTCGCGACGTTCGCGCAAGCGATCAACAGCACGAAACCAACCGCGCCGAACAAGATCCACAGTGTTCTTCGCGCGCCGGGGCCGACCATCGTTTCCTGCAAGGTCCGAACGGTGAACCCAGCGTTTTCGCCCAACACCTCGGGAAAGCGCTCGCGATACTCGTCAGCTGAGACGTCCAAGCGCTCTTGCGCCTGCTCGAGCGTGACCCCCGGCCTGATTCTCGCCACCGTGTTAAAGTAATGGCCCTGATCGGTCGTGTTCGGATCGAATTGGAATGGAACAAAGAGCTCGGGATCGCCGAACTCACGCAGATCGAAGCCCTCCGCGACGATGCCGATGACGGTGTACAGGTCCCCGCTCAAAGACAGGCTCTTGCCGATAATGTCCGGATCGGCCGACAGCCGACGGTTCCAGAAGTCGTAGCTGAGAACCGCGGTTCTCGGTGCGCCGGGCAGATCTTCCTCCGGAGCAAACCCGCGACCTTGTATGATCGGCACGCGGAACGCTCGGAAGTAGGCTTCCGACACTTGGTTCGCGGTGACCCGCTCGGGTACGTCGCCGGCCGTGTAGTTCAGCGAGTTGTTCCGGTAGGCCGCGACGTCCTCGAGCACCTCGCTCTGGGCGCGCCAATGCATGAACTTCGCCGGTGAAGCTCCCCCGCCCGCATTGCCGGTCACTCTATTGCTGTTCATCAATCGGACCATGCGGTCCGGCTGAGCAAACGGGATGGGCTTGAGGACGACGGCATTTACGACCGAAAAGATCGCCGTATTGGCCCCGATGCCGAGCGTCAGCGCCGCAACCGCGGTAATGGTGAAGCCCGGGCTGTCCTGGAATATTTTGAGCGCGTGTTTCAGGTCCTGGAGGAGGGTCTGCATTTGGCTTCCGGTTGTCGGCGAGTCAGCTACCCGTGAAGCATTGTATTGAAGAAACGCCCACCTCTGAAAGGTTCCAAAGCCCCACGCCGTGACGTAGGCTACCGCATCGGCATGGCGCCTATAAGCGGCCTCTACCCCATCCTGTCGGTTGTCCTGTCGATTGAACCCGGCGTCAGCAACAAAGCCACCAAGGGGCCCGTGCGGGAGCGGGGCGTTAACTGAGGTCGCTACCTGAGCCGACTGTGTCCACGCCTCTACTCATCGAGCCGAAGCGCGAAGCACGTAGCAAACCATCCGAGGCGAGAGCGTGAGTCTGGCGTTATCGGACGTAGTTGCGGTTCGGACTTCGTAGGAGTCTACCGATCGGCTCCGGTCTGTAGCCGTCGCTCTTGCAGCGCTTAGGGTGACGTTACACTCGGCGCTGCCCGTCTTTGTTTGACCCACCTGAGGATGAGGTAAGTAACCAACAGGAGCCACGCCGCCGTTCCTCCGGCCCCGCCAAATAGCAACATGCCAAGACCCTGAGCTGGGCCAAAGGACCCGCGGAATTCGAACTCGATAGGCTGACCACTGACCGGATCTATTCGATATCGACTAACAGCGACGCGGTCCACATCCGATCGATACGTGACAACGAAAAGGTTCGGATTATCGTCGTCGGGGCGCCGTACCGCGGCAAGAAATCCACGCTGGTCCCACTCGAATTCTTCTGCCCATCGCCCCTCGATGCTGAATTCGCGGAAAGCGGTAGCGCACCGCTCCAACTCCTCGGTCGAAACGCTGAACCGGAGCAGCGGCAACGATTCTGAGTGTCCGGTCAGGTCCCGATAATAGAATGCCCGGCAGCCCAGTCTCCCGTCTGCGGTTTCCCAGACGCCCAGGACGGCGAGGTCCACAGGTGGATCTACGAGGTCGATCGGCTCGAAGTCGGGGGCGATCAGCGGGTTGACGACAAGGCCGCCGACTATCCAAAAGACCGGAAGGGCAAGTCCCACCAGCAGAACGTGTAGGATGGTCTTCATAGATGCCTTCTCTGGCGATACCGCCGGGCCACGCTGGAAATTCCCATGCTGACTCCATTGCCGAAGCCCATGTCCGATAACGGTCAATGGAGCCAAGACGCGGAACCTTCCGCTCTCACACGTACGATTACATCACAATCGTACGTACGCTGCTCTAATCCGTCGGCGATCGAGGACCTCACGCTGCATGAGCGGAATGTCGGTCAGGGAACCAAACAGCCCGTTCCGATTTCCGCGGAAACTGAGATTGAGGACGACGGGGAGGTGGACCGTTCTTGGACGGACAGCTCCTTGACCGACAGCTCGCCGACAGCCGGCTTATCCCACCGATCGACCGCCTCCCTGGCCGCAGCCTCGATGGCCCACAGGATATCCCAGTCCTTTTTCCACCTCGGTGCTCCACTCCAGGAGTTGGGCGTGATGCCCCGTTCGTGGTTCCGACGCAACAACGCCCCGACCGGATCCGCCGGCAGCTCGGGCATCGGTGGCGCCTCGAACAGTACGCTCCCCTTCGGTGTGAAGAACACGACCTGCCCGTTGCGGTCGCTGCAGACCTGATAGCCGCCCTCGTGCACCGTCCGGTGATGGCGACGACACAAGAGCAGGGTGTTGTCCAGCTTCGTCTCTCCGCCGTCCGCCCAGTGCACGATGTGGTGGGCGTCGGTGAAGCGGAGCCCACAACCTGGGAAGCGACAGCCACGGTCTCTAACGTCGAGCGCACGGCGGAGCGCCGGAGGAATCGTGCGGGTCTTGCGACCCACGTCGAGCACGGAGCTGTCGGGCGAGCCTGGGGCTGAGCCAAGAGGTGAGCCTGGGGCTGAGCCAAGAGGTGAGCTTGGGGCTGAGCCAAGAGGTGAGCTTGGGGCTGAGCCAAGAGGTGAGCTTGGGGCTGAGCCAAGAGGTGAGCCTAGGGCTGAGCTTGAGGCCGAGCCGTTGCCTGATCCTAGGTCCGCGTAGCGCACCTCAACCCGGCTCGCGTCACACGCCAGCCTGCGGGCAGTTTCCGCGGAAAGTCGGGTGCCGTCCTCGAGCTCGGAGAGGCCGGGCTCACCCGCCTCGCTGAGGGTGGCAGATTCGACGTGTAGCACGACCTGGTAACGCTCAGCCCTGGAGCCGCTGACGGGTGCGGTGTCCCCAAACCCAGCCGCTAGCGCACGCTCGGCGACGAGACCGACCGCATCCGCTCGCAGCTGAGCGGGCTCCGGCGTGTCTTGGTTCCCCGGCCTCGCTTGACCAGTGAACCTCTGACCGCTGAACCCCACTTCACAGTCCCCCTTGTTCGCCCCCGCAAACAGAGCGTCACTCGCTGCCTCCACGGCACGCATTAACGCCGCCCCAACCTCCGGGTCCAGCCGACCCTTCACCACGTACATTCCGTCTTCGTCCGGGAGCACGGAGAAGCACCTCCTGCCATGCCGGATCCGTTCCTGTTGCGCTTCATCGAACCGGCTCAGCGTCTTCCATCCCCGCACCAGCCGCTCCAGGTTGGCGGCAGAACCCGCACGGGCGAACTCAAGCAGCTCCGCTTCGTTCTCGGGCACGGCTGCTCGAGTAAGCGCTCGTACCTTGCTGAACGACAACTCGCCCTTGGCCATCGCCTCCGAGATGAGCGGAAGATGCTCGAGCGCACGAGCGGCCCTGACCTTCTCGTTGGCCGTGCCCTTCGTGATGCCGATCTGCCAGGCTAGCCACTCGGCACACGACCCGAAGCCCTCTTCAGCCCAGTCCTTGTGTCGATCCGACTGGGCGAGAGCTGCCAGAAACTCGCGGGTCGCGGCCGTGATCTCACCGAACAATACAGCGACTCGCTCCATACGCTCGAACCGAGCATCGGATTCCAGCGCTAGGCGATCGTCGGACTCCAGCGCCAAGTGAGCATCAGACTCAGACGTCGCTTCACTCTTCCCCATGATCCCTCCCAAAGTCAATTATGACAACGAGTTATGCCATAATATAAGGGTGGGTTTCGAGAGGCTCTCATGGGCCTCGAGAGCGCCGAGCGGGGGTCGAGGGGCTTTGTGCCTAGGCCTTTCAGCGCCACGGAGCTCAGAGGCATCGGGGGGACGTTCAGAGGGGACGCCACGCTAACGTCCCGGATGCCGCCCGGAACCTGTCAACGACAATGGGACACTCTACGGGATTAATTAGAGAGCAATGTCCTGTGTGGTGAGGGAAGGGATGGGAGGATTGATGAAGACGGCCTCCGGGAGCGGTTTGGGCTTCGGCACACCTCTGACGAAGCGTTCGGGATGAGCGGCCCATGCTTCGCGGAGCACGGATTTCCTGCCGGCAATGACCTGATCGGCGTTCCCGAAGTGGACCTGCTCGGGGGTTAGCATCGAGATGCCGCCATGGCGGTGCTCGGCATTGTACCAGCGGAAGAACGATCGACAGAACGTCTTGGCTTGGCCCTGATCCCCGAACCGTCCGGGAAACGAGGGATGGTACTTCAAGGTTTTGAACTGAGCCTCGGAAAACGGGTTGTCATCCGACACCTGAGGCCGGCTCAACGAGCGGGTCACGCCGAGGTCAGCGAGAAGTTGAGCGGTGCATTGGCTCGTCATTGGAGCTCCCCGATCCGAGTGCAGGGTCAGGACCCGGGGCTGGACGCCATGCTTCAGGCAGCTCTGCTGGATCAACCGGCCGGCCAGGGCCGAGTTCTCCCGGTCCGCCACCATCCAGCCCACGACGTAGCGGCTGTAGATGTCCATGATGACGTAGAGGTAGTAATAGCTCCACTTCTTCGGCCCGAGCAGCCGCGTGATATCCCAGGACCACACCTGGTTCGGCGCCGTGGCCATCAACTCGGGCTTCTTGTACTCGGGATGGGTGCGCTGCGCCCGGCGTTCCTGAACCGGCACCTCGGAGGCCAGAACACGATACATCGTGCGTTCGCTGCACAGGTAGACCTCTTCGTCGAGCAGCGTGGCCACCACCTCGGCGGGTGAGCGGTCCACGAACCGCTCCGAACACAGCGTGTCGAAGACCTCGCCTCGTTCCGTCTCGCTCAATGCCCGGGCGGGCGTCGGGCGGGGCTGCTGTTGCCCGGTTGATGGGCCTCGACGACGGTACAACGTCGATCGGGAGACCTCGAGGGCCGCGCACGCCGGTTTTACACCGACGTGCTTAGCCAGCTCATCGGCCGCCTTCAAGAGTTTGTCCCGTCGTCGAGGCTTATCCCCAGCAGCCCCGCAACTTTTCCCTGCACGTCGATGATCAGGTGTGCCTTCCTGAGCTCATTCTCGAGCCGTGCGTTTCGCCGCTCCAGCTTGCGTACCTTCTCATCCAGCGGATTTCGCTCCGGCTTGCGGCCGCGTTTCTTCGACAGGGCCTTCAGCGACCCGCTATGCGCCGCCTTGCGCCACGTCGTCAGGTGCGACGAGTACAGGCCCTCTCGCCGCAGGACTTGACCCACCTCGCCGGGCTCGGTGCACCGGTCCGCTTCTTCGACGATCCGCAGCTTGTACGACGGACTGAACCGCCGCCGTAGCGGCCTATCTACTACCTCCGGGTCCGCAGGAGCTGCCGCGCTTCGCTTGGCCTCCCCGGTTCCAGGGGCACTACCATTCTCTTCCATTCTCTCTCGCAGTCCCAACATGTTCGGTTTCTCTGCCTTCGCCCTACTCTAATTCTTTGCGTGCTCCGTGTCTCACGTACGTTGGCAGAGAGGGGCCGACTACCCTCGCCCAAATCCGTCCATGGCTGGATGGGACAGATTTCGTCGAGGCCCTCAGATTCTCGCCGAGGCCCTCAGCCCAATCACTTCAGCCTGCGTGAGAAGACGATCGGCTTCAGAGAGTCGGTTGAACCGAGGCAGCCACCTACGCGCTTGCTCTCTTGCGTGTTTCGGCGTATCTTCGACTTTCGGTTTTTATTCGGTATCCATTCCGCCTCATCCGATGGCTCATCCGACCATGTCGAAGCCCCGTTCACGCATGTATGGTGATCCCACCCACCCCACCGTTCGTGGGTGGGAAAACAGAGGCGCCATAACCACCCGGCAGCGTGGAAGCCGCCAAGCGTTGTGTGCCTGGTTACCCACGTTCGAGCTTCGGCTGGAACTGGTTCGAACCCCGGAGTTGGACAGCACGTCCGTAGCCCTTCTCTCCCCAGGGGAGAACACCCGGAGAACCCTATGGCAGGTCTCCGAGCGCGCTTCGATCGCAGGCGTACGGCCGGGGCAACTCATCTCGCAGGCCGTCGCTCTCTGCCCTTCCCTCACCCTTCTGGAACCCGATCCGGCTCACTACGACGCTACGCAGGAAGAGCTTCTGGAAACCCTGTCGGGCCTGAGTCCCATCGTGGAGCCGGCCGGTTGTGGGCGGATCTTTGTCGGTATGGATGGGCTAGGCCGGCTGTACGGCTCACCATCGCGCCAGGTGGAGAGAGTTCTGCACACGCTCCTGAAGATTTTCCCTCGCCCGTTGGTGGCCGCCACCAGAATCGGATGGGCCCCTGGAAAATTCGGGGCCTGGGTGGCCGCAGCCGGAGCGGGCCTGGGCCGGCCCGTGATCGTCCCGGACCAGGAGTTGCCGGTATTCCTGAACCCGTGTCCTGTCTCCGTACTCCCGGTGGATGCGGTCATGACCGAGCGACTCGAGCGACTCGGCATCGAGACCCTGGGCGACCTGATCAAACTTCCGAGTCCTGCCCTGGTCGGACAGTTCGGCCCCGACGGGCGGAGGGCCCGGGCGTGGGCCACGGGCGAGCGCATCGACCCCGTCCAACCGTACTACCGCCCTCAGCCGATCCGTGCCTCTATGGAATTCCACACCCCCGTGGGCCAAGTGGACACGCTCCACGGCGCTCTCGATCGGCTCCTGGAACGGGCGCTCGCCCGCCTGGAGCGCAAAGGCCGGAGCATACAGGGGGTGCGCCTCGGGGCGCGTCTGGAGAATGAGGGCTCGTGGGCCCTGGAGACAATCCTGCGAGAGCCCACGTCCCAGCGGGACCGAATCGCCTTCACCGTCCGAACTCGGATGGCCCTGTCCCCTCCCCTGCGGGCGGTCGAGGCCCTCATGGTGGAGTTCTTCGAGTTCGGTCCCGCGACATCTCAGAACGACCTCTTCGATCGAGCGGAAACGGGCGGCAGAGAGGAGAACGGACGGGAGTTATCCGAGGGAGCCGTCCCCGCCTCGCTTCGAGAAGCCGTGACGGAGTTGAAGCTGAAGCTGGGGTTCTCTCCGCTTTACCGCGTCGTGGAGATCGATCCCTGGTCCAGGATCCCGGAGCGACGACATGCGTTGCTGAATTTCGATCCGTGACGAAGGCTGGAAGCCGCTTCCTTCGGGTCATCCAGATCGGGATCCCGGCGGCCTTCGTGCTCGGGAACTTTTGAGCCCTCTTGTGGGATTACTTTCAGACGGTGACACTGGTCGGCTCGATACCGTAAGAGCATCCCACAACAAGGAGGAACCGAGATGAAAGGTTTTCATGTCAGACGAGGGGCCCACTGGATCGCAATTTCTCTCTTCCTCGCAGTTACCGGGTGTGGCGGAGATTCTGGCACAGGTAACGACGACGACAACGGCAATGGTGGCAATGGCGGCAGCAACCCCACTGTGACGATGGCGGTGACAGTCGGGGATGATTTCTTCAATCCGGTAGATATCCAGGTCTCGCCTGGCGCGCTGGTAACATGGACGTGGTCCAGTAACCGCGTACACAACGTGACGTTTGCCGACAACGCGATCTCCGACTCCGGCGACCAGGGTGGCGGCACGTATGAGACCACAATGCCGACTATGAGTGGTACGTACCCGTACCGGTGCACCATCCATTCCGGGATGGACGGCTCGGTATTGGTTCAGTAGCGGAGAGGCGCCCTACGACCTGAGGTAGGGACACTACCCGAGGTAGGACACTACTGAATAGACAGTGGTGCGCCGGACAACTATGTCCCGCCGGTTGTCGAGCGGGACCTTCTCGACCTGGATGGTGCATATGGAAAAAAAGCAATTGATCGTCTGCGCGAGAGCGGCGCTCCTCGTCTCTCTTCCGTGGCAGGCGCAGGCCCAACAGGTCTTCCACTCCGTACAATCGGCAAACCTCCCTACGGCCGAGACCCTCGCCGAGGGCACCTGGCTCTTTGAGATCTCTCACCGGTTTCTCCCACCGGTTTCGGATGGTGCGAGTGCGCTGTGGGGCCTGGATGGGGGGGGGAACATTCGATTCGGACTCACTTATGCGGTCAGTGACCGCGCCCTGCTAAGCATGCTGCGGACCAACTCGGATGACAATCTCGAGTTCAACGCCAAGTTTGGTGCGTATGAAGGGGGATCCGAAGCTCTTCCGTTCAAGCTCGGGGTGATGGCGGGTGTGGCGTTGAACACGGATCCGTCCCTGGTCGAGGGCGCCGAGGACAACGAAGCGCAGCTGTACGGCCAGCTCTTGATCAACGTGCTGGTCGGAGACCGCTTAGCCATCGGGCTCGTCCCAACGTACTTGAGGAATCCCCGTATTCGGGACTTCGATGCGGAGAACACGTTCGCCCTGGGGCTCCACGGTCAGGTCTACGTGTCTCCATCCGTCAGCTTCCTGGCAGAGTGGATCGTGAGCGAAGAGCAAGCAGAGAACGCCAACGACGGCGGCACCTTCGGAGTCGAGCTGGAGACGCGGGGCCACTTCTTTAAAATCGTCCTCACGAATCAGACGAGGCTGAACCCCACTCAGGTCCTCGGGGGCACATCCTTCGACTTCGAGCCGGACGAGTGGCGCTTAGGCTTCAACATCACCCGGATCTTGCCGTTCTGAAGTAGGGCGCGGTCCACGGGAACACTGCCCGGCCGAACCACGTAATACTCGAACTCGCCGACACACGGAGTGGGGGCAGGTAACACGGAACAGGAGTGATGTCAGACGTGGAATGTTCGGAATTTCTGAGCCGGTTTTCCGACTTCTATGATGCGCCACCGGAATCACGGCTTCGGCGGCAAGTAGAGGCGCACCTCGTGCAGTGTGAGAAGTGCGCGCGTTACGAACGGGCGGTCGCGAGTGGGGCCGCACTGCTGCAAACGTTGCCCCGTGTAGAACTGTCTGAGAGCTTCCGGCCCACCTTGGAACACCGCTTGTTCCACCTGGAAGACGAGAATGCCCTCGCCCGGGCCGCAGGAGCTTCGGCCATTCCAGTGCTCACCGCCGTGGGCCTCGCCATCGTCCTGGCAATTGTCGCGTGGTCTCCGACGTTCAAGCCCTCTACGGTCCAAGTGGACCTGGCACCCATCGTCGTCTCGGGTCCCCCGCCTCCCGAACCTGCCTTCCCTGCCCTGACAGGAAGCTTCCCACCGCGGGAGCCGGCTCTGGATCTGCAGAAGGGACTGTGGTCGGACCCCAACGCGCTGCTCTACGAGTATTCTCCTATGCGCGAACGGTACCGAGCCGGGGGCCTTCTCCGACAAACCGGATCCGGCTTCTGAGTTTTGGATTGAGTTCTCCCTTTTTTTTTGGTCTCAATACCCCTCTGCAGCGTCCTGATTCGGGATTGCATCGCCCCAATATTCGGTTTATCTTCGGGTACTAAATCCTGGCAACCCGATTCATGAACCCCAGCACTCGACAAGCGAACCACGCCGGACACGGGCACCATAGTAAGCTCCAGCCGCAGAGGCTGCGGCCCTTGAAGTCCCCTTCCCCGGTCCGAGTTCGCACCGACGACGAAGGTCTTCCGGCCGAGCTTCATCAAAAAGGAAAGCGACTCCGGGTAGTGGTGGTTCGAGAGCGATGGAGGATCGACGATGAATGGTGGCGCGATCCGATTTCCAGAGAGTACTACGCCCTGGTTCTGGAAGACGGACGGCCCGTCATCCTCTTCCGGGACCTCGTAGCCGGAGGATGGTACGGGCAGTGAAGGTTCTCCGCATCCAACTCATGCCGCGCAAGAAGAACCGAGTCCTCGTGCACCTGGACGGCCTGCAGGACATAGCGCCTCTCGAGATCGCCCTGGACGTCATGGAGCGCTCGGGCATCCACGTCGGAGACACTGTGGCCGCGAAGGATCTCGTGCAGCTCCAGGAAGACGATACCAAGTGGCGTACCCGCCAGGCCGCCCTTCACCTTCTCTCGTACAGATCGAGGGCCGAGCAGGAGCTTCGTGTCCATCTCCGTTCCAAGGGCTTTCCGCACGCGCTCGTGGAGTGGTGTCTACGTCTCCTCGAGGAACAGGGCCTCATCGATGACCAGGCCTTCGCGTCGGCCTATGTGCGCAGTAGAATCCGCCTCAGGCCGCGGGGGCGCTTTCGTTTGTCCCAGGAGCTACAGAAAAAGGGCGTGTCGGCCGAAGTAGCGGAACAAGCCATCGACCAGGCCTTCAGCAACGAAGAGACCTCGGAGCAAGACTTGGCTTGTGCGGCGGCTCGGGGTTGGCTTGCCCGCCAAGGCTCGACGCTTACCGAGAGCCTGGCCGTCACGGATGGCTCGAGGGAACGTGAGCGTGCCCGCCGGCGGCTCCACGCATTCTTGAGCCGCCGCGGATTTGGGCCGGACGTCATTCGCCTTGGGCTCGAGGAAGCGGAAACCGGTGCGAGGGAAGCAGTGGAACAGAGAGACGCACCGGCCTGACGCTCGACGCCGTGCCCCTCGTTTCTTGCCGGCTGCCTGCACCTATTGGTACAGCGGGAAGATGCCCTGTATTCGCCAGCCTACAGCAAGGGAATGCGTGGAGTAAGGGGTGCTCAATTTGCGATGTCCCTGCAACTTCACTTACGATCATCAGCCCGATCGATGCGATCCTCACCCGCTTCGGTGTGACGATCGACGGGAACTAGGCGGGACTCAGGCCCGCTCGGAGCTTCGATGGCGAAGCAGTGGAGGCCCACAGCTGGGACAGCGTGCCTGACGGCACTGCTACTCTGGAGCGCCGCATCGTGTGGGAGGCCCGGAGCCGGCCCTGCGCAGGGTGATGAGTCGGCGACCGGAGAGACCGCCAGCACCAGGCCCACGGAGGCCATCATGCCCGACAGTGCCATCATCGCCGCTCAAGAAGATCTCACCAGGACGGTGATGGCGCTGCCCGCCGTCACAGGGACCGCTGTCGGGCTCTGCGGCGAGACGGTGTGCATCAAGGTCTTCCTGACTCGCAGGGATGAGACCGTGGTGGAGCAGATTCCGGAGACCTTTCTCGGTTTCAGAGTCGACGTCGAGGTCACTGGCGAGATCCGGCCGAGAGAGGGCGGAACGTCCCGGTAGGGGACGCGAGTTGGCCTTCGGGCTCCGCACCAAGAACGCCGCGCGAAAAAAACACCGGCTGACCAGCGCCCCCACCCCGATCAGAAAAAATGCGAAATCGAAAGGTACGCCACGCTCGCCCGCCCTCCGAACTCCGACCCGAACTCGGCATCGGGATCGACGGTGTCGTCTCCGATGCCAATGAAGAACCCGCCGCGAAGACTCGAATCGGATCCGACAGACCAACTCCCGCCGCCTGACAGGAGCACGCTCCCGTCCACCAAGCTCGTGATGGTCAGAAGATCGATGCCCCAGAGCGGGTGGATTTGGTAGGACGCCTGGACGGCGAGCGCGTCCCGGCCGAGCACCTGAAGCTCTCCCCGCTGGAACGGGGCCGACATCAGGACGTCGAAGAGATCATCTGAGCTCACAGCCCCAAATCCGTCGTGCTGATACTCCGCGATCAGGTAAAAATCCCGTCTCCAGACGGAGAACCGTCGGTCGACACCGACCGTACCTCGCACGATCACGTCGTCCGTCTCCGATCGGACGGCCACCTCGCTACGGACAGCCCATGGTCCGACCGCTCCGACCAGGCTCAGGGCGCCAGCCGGCTCGTCGAACAGGACTCCACCCCAGGCGCCGAGGTCCCACCCTCCCCAGTTCGTCTTCGCCCGGGCCAGTGCCGTGATCTGATCGCCGTCGATCGCGGAGATGGGTCGGAACACGATGTCGATCTCACTGAACGGACCGGGATAGGCCTGAAACCGGACGGCATCGACACCGGCACGGTACTCCCGGAACGGGTCGGCTGGATCGAACGGTGTGAAGGGATCCGCAGGCGTGAGGATGAATGTGCTCGCCCATGAAATGACCTGCCGGCCCACGGACAGTTCGGCCGCCCCACCCAGAGGGACGGTCAGACCGATACGGTCGAAGCGATGCCGCCAGAGGAAGTGGTCCCCTTTGTCCAGTGTCCAATCCAGGGTTAACCAATTCCCGCCGGCCTCGGGGACCAGAACCACACCACCTGTGCCCTGGACGTCCCTGCTCTGCAGGAGAAGCGTGTGCTCATAGGCGACGTCCAGCGTCAGTGGACCCACCGCTGGCGCCCACATGACGCGGAGGCGCTGAAAGTCCGAGGCGCCCGCATCACCGACCGGGCTCTCACCCGATCCGCTCACCAGATTGAAATAATAGGCCGAAACGTCGAGGAACTGCCCCCGCAGATCCGCAGCACCGAGAGCAACACAAATCACCGACGCGACCAGCGCCCGCAATATGTTACGGCTCCCGGCGGCGGTTCGACGAGCGGTCAAGGACGGGCGCCGTCACCACCTCTCGTCCGATTCGATCCGCCCGTCCACGAGGCTCACCCGGCGGCGGGCGCGTTCCACTACGCGGGGGTCGTGAGTCGAGAACAGGAAGGTCGTGCCGTGCTCCTCGTTCAGACGCTCCATGACATCCAGAAGCGCGTCGCTCGTATGGGAGTCGAGGTTGGCCGTGGGCTCGTCCGCGAGGACCAGCGTGGGCTGGCCGACCACGGCCCGTGCAACGGCGACACGCTGCTGTTGGCCCCCCGAGAGCTTCCCGGGCTTTCGATCCTCCAGGCCCTCGAGCCCGATCTCATCGAAGAGCGCGCGCACCCGTCGGTGACGCTCCTCGGCCGGCACACCCCGCAAGAGAAGCGAAAACTCGGCGTTCTCGAGGGCCGACAGCACGGGCAGGAGGTTGAAGGCCTGGAAGACGAAGCCGATGCTCTCGAGGCGGAGGCGGGCAAGCTCCTTATTGGAGAGGGTCGTGATCTCCAGATCGCGCACCCAGATGCGTCCACGCGTCGGGCGCGTCAGGCCTCCCAACATGTTGAGCAAGGTGGTCTTCCCAGAGCCGGACGGACCCGCCATGGTCATGAAGTCTCCCTCACGAACCTCGAGGGACACCCCGCGGACGGCCTCCACATCTTCCGGCTCTTGGGCGTAGATCTTCCAAACGTCTTGGGTCCGCACAGCGACGTCTGTGAGAGTCTCGGTACTCATTCGAATTTCAGTGCCTCCCCAACATCGATCCTGGTAGCGTAATAGGCGGGATAAATGGACGCCGCGATTCCCACGACGGCGATGGAGAGAAAGCTCTGCAACACTTGCACCATGCGAAACTCGGGCACAATTACGGGATCGATGACGATACCCCCAAACGACATTTCTTCGCTCATGAGGGCGGAGAAGTCCAAGCCGTTACGGAAGAAGATCCAGGTCAACGCGGCCCCGGCGATCATGCCGACCACGCCCGCGAGCGCCGTGAGCAAGAGTCCCTCGGTGAAAACCACGAGACCGGTCTCCGCGGGCGTGAGGCCCAGAGCCTGGAGCACGCCGAACTCCCGCTTCCGATGAAGCACGGCCATGAGCACAGTATTGAGCACGGCCAACGCCACGATTGCGAACAGGATTCCGAGGAAGACGTAGTCTCCATAGTCGTCGATGCGCAACGCCGCGTCGAGCTCCGGATAGGCCTCCCGCCAGCCCAACACCTGAATGTCGTCCGTCCCGACATCGGACCGGACGGCCTGCACCACCTCAGGGACCACGCTACTGGCGGGTAGGATCGCCCCCACCGTGGTTGAGGCATCGCCCGCCCCCAGCCAAGACCGGGCCGTGGAGATGGGGATGTGGACCAAACCTTCGTCCACCTCGGGTAGGCCTGTACGGAAGACCCCGACCACGCGAACGAGCTGACCCTGAATCTCGCCGTCCGTCGACTGAGCCGTAAGAACGAATCGCGACCCGAGCGAAAGGCCGAGGCGCTCGGCCAAACCCTGACCCACGTAGGCCGCTAGGCGATCACCGGGTTCGAGGTATCGGCCCTCCGTGATTCGCTCCGCCGCATGAGAGAAGCCGCCCTCGGTCTCAGGGTCCACACCGTCGATCACCACGGGGAGCGCCGAGGACGCAGAACTGGCAAGCCCGTTCGTCGAAAGACGCACGGTTGTGGCCAAGGGGGCCAAGGGTCCCTCCAGCATGGCCAAGGCCGCCACCGCCGTACCTGTCTGTTTCCCTGAAAGTCGGTCGTCCAGGCTCCTACTCTCCCTGAAGCCTGGAGCCTGGAAAAGGACGTGTCCCGCACCCATCCGCACGCCCGCGTTGATCCAGTCCTCGTGACCCCCATCGGCCAATGAGCGGGTGAACATGAGGAGCGCCAGGCCCAGCGCCATGGCCGAGGCCGTGAGCAGGCTTCTCCTCGCCTCCCGCAGCACACCACGGGCAGCGAGTCGAAAGAGCGTAGGAGCTCGCCTCATGTGTCGGCGAGCGCGTCGGCCGGCAGAATCTTCACCGCCCGGTACGCCGGATAGAGGGCGGACAGAATCGAAGTGATGAGCAGGGCGACTGCGCTATAAATTGGGCCATCCAAGCTGTACTCGGCACGAAGGACCGGGCGCACGACGGTCCCGGACATGGTGAAGTCGCCGAACATGTTGGAGAGATCGGGCGGGTAGTTGTGCAGCCAATACAGGACGGGTACGGAGATCAAGGCACCCGCGGCGAGTGCGATGACCCCCAGGATGAGCCCTTCATACACCACCGTAAGCGCCACGCTTCGGGACTCGGTACCCAGGGCTCTCACGACGGCGAATTCGCGGCGGCGCTCGAACGTCCCGAGCAGCATGGTGTTCGCGACGCCGAAAACCGCCATGACAAAAATGATGCCTACCACGATTCCGTTGACCGCACCCGCGAGGCTGGCGTACTCCGCTAGTTCCGCGCGAAAAACGGTCCAGGGCCGCGGCAGTACCGGATAATCGAGTCCACGAGCACCGAGCGCTACCGCCAAGGAGTCTCCCAGAGCCGGAGCGGCAAACGGGTCCTCTACGGCGGCAGCGACCTCGTGAATCCGGTTTTCCGGCATGGCCATGAGTTCCTGAAGCGACCGGATGGGAAGGATGCCGAATGATCCGTCGAGGCCCGCCATCCCGGTCTCGAATACGCCGCTCACCCGGTACAGGTCGTTTCCGAGCGAGCCGTCGCTCGCGGAGGCCACCAAGACGACTTCCGCGCCGGGCCCCACGTCGAGGAGGTCGGCCATGTCCCTCCCGATGAGGATCTCTCTTTCACCCGCTTGCGGGGCGCGACCCTCCGCCGGCGTCTGGAGTAGCCGTGTTACTTCCACCTCGTGATCGGGATCCACACCTATGAAGATGCCGGCCGCGGTCTCGTCACCGGTGCTGACGAGCCCCCCTCCGTAGACCCGAGGGGAAGCCGCGACGATCCCAGGGGTTTCACGGGTGATGCGGACGAGCTCATCCACGTCGATTCCGTCTCGGCCACCCAGGGTCTCGTACATGCTCCGTTCGGGATAGTAGTCGAGGGCGTGAATCTGAAGCTGGCCCGTGACCAGATTGGTGCCCGTCTCGATCATCTCGGTCAGCATGCCGTTCCAGAGCCCGATCATGGTCACGGAGGCCAGGTAGCCGAAGGTGAGCGCAGAGGCCGTGATAAAAGTGCGTCGCCGATTACGCCAGAGATTGCGCCAGGCCAGGCGCCACCAGATCCGTCGAACGTCCACCGCCTATCTCCCGCTGCGCAGATTTCTGAGCGAGAAGTAGTCCTCCTCGAGGTCGACGTCGAAGTCGAGCTCGTGATAGCGTATCACCGTGCTCTCCCCGGGCTTGTCGGTGGGCTCAATGGTCATGACGGTCGGCACGAGCCGCGAGCCCATGAGACGAATTTCGCTGAAGGTCATCGTCCGGATGAGCTCATCGGACTCGTCGTAGTATCGAGTCCAAGTCGGCAAGAGATTTTCCTTCGACACCTGGTAACGGATCTTCCCCCAAACGACCGGAGCCTCGGGGAGAGGCACCAGCAGGAGTTCCCATATGTCGACGCCGTCACGGGTACCGTTGAACTCGAGTTCGATCTCGTAGTCGTCGACGAGCCGGCTCTCCTTTACGAGATCGTCATTCGTGAAGTGGGAGCCCATCCAAGAACCCGCCATCATCGAAGACGGCAACTTGAGCGTGCGGTCCACACGAGGGAGGTAGTTCCAGACCTCCTGATCGGCCCTGAGCGTGGCCGTTCCGGCCTCTTTCTGCGGTGCCTCGACCCGGATGAGCGTGTGCTCGGTGCCGAGGGACCATGCGCGCAAGGTCAAGGACCGGTCCCAATTTTCGGTCCGAATGTCCATCGTGATACGGGCGATGCTCGACTCCCCCCTCCAGAGCTGGTCCACAAGGTCGATAATTTCACGAGCGCTTTGGGCATTCGCGGTAAGCGGCGAAAAGAGGCATCCCAGGAGGCCCAGCGGGATCACAAGGCCCACTCGGACCCGAAACCTGCCCGGTATCCGGTGCCTGCCGGAACCCCGGAGTCCACCCAGGGTCCGAAGTGGCCCCGGGATCACTGGGGCCCCTCGAATGTGTAGCACCACGCCTCTCCCTCCAGCACCGTCTCCCCGTCCTGACGCCGGACGGTAAACCCCAACTGTGTGACGGGCTTCGTCTCGTGCGTCTTCAAGACCTCCGCCTCAGCGGTGATCGTGTCATCGACAAACACCGGCGCCGTGAACTTCCATTCCTGGCTCATGAAGACGGTGCCCGGGCCGGGCATGTCCATGGCCACCAGCGCGTGCAGGAGACCGGTGGTGAGTCCGCCCTGGACGACGAGCCGGCCAAAGGGTGTGGCTGCGACGAAGTCCTCGTCGAAATGAAGAGGATTGCGATCGCCGCTGAGTTCGGCGAATCCCGCCACGTGTTCAGCGGTGAGCGTCAAGCTGCGCGTTGCTCTGTCTCCCACACTGATGTCCATGAAAGCACCTCGGTCCGGTATGTCTCCGTGAGGGCGTATCCCCGGAGGACGTGTCCCCGCGAGCCGGTGTGTCCGTGACGAGGAAGCTAATCCACCGGACCGCTCAGGGGGAATAACCAGCGGCTGCTCCAACCTCCCTCCTGACGACAGGCGCGACTTCGGTCCCCAGAAGTTCGATGGCCCGCATCACCTCGGGGTGCGGCATGGGGCCCACGGTCAACTGGATCAGGAAGCGCTGGTGCCGGAAGATCTCGTACTGGTAGAGGATCTTATCGATAACCTCTTGCGGACTCCCTACGAAGATTGCCCCCCGGAGGGTGGTTTCGGCGTCGAATTGACTTCGGCTCGTGGGCGGCCAGCCGCGCTCTCGCCCAATCCGTGTCATCGTCTCCGCGAACGGAGGGAACGCCATCTCCGCCGCGTCCGCAGCGTCATCGGCAAGGAAACCGTGGGAGTTGATGCTCACCGGAAGTGCAGCCGGATCGTGTCCAGCCTGGACTGCAGTCTCGCGATACAGATCCACCACGTGCCTGAAGCGGGTCGGCGCACCGCCGATGATGGCCAGCGCCATGGGAAGGCCCAGCTTGGCGGCCCGTACAACCGACTGAGGAGTCCCGCCCACGGCAACCCAGACCGGAATCGGATCCTGGAGCGGGCGTGGATACACGGCGCGATCGTCGATGGACGTCCGATGCTGGCCCGACCAGGTGATCCGCTCTTCTTCCCGCAGCCTCAGGAGCAGGTCTAGCTTTTCGGAAAACAGGTCGTCGTAATCCGAAAGATCCTGACCGAAGAGGGGGAACGACTCGGTGAACGACCCCCGCCCCACCATGATCTCGGCCCGTCCCCCCGAGATCTGGTCCAGAGTGGCGAAGTCCTGGAACACACGCACCGGCTCGTCGGAGCTCAGCACGGAGACCGCGCTCGTGAGGCGGATTCTCTTGGTGCGAGTCGCGGCCGCGGCCAAGACGACGGCGGGCGCCGAAACCGCGTAGTCGGGCCGATGGTGCTCTCCCACGCCGAAAACGTCCAACCCCACCTCGTCGGCAAGCTCGATCTCTTCCAGAAGATCTCGCAGTCGTCCGCCCACGTCGAACTGTCGGCCCGTCGTGGGATCGAAGAGCGTCTCTGCGAAGGTGTAGATACCGATTTCCATGGGAAGAAACGTAGAATGAAGCAACATTGACGCGAAGAGCAAGCCATTTCGTGCGGCTGCCTTCGTTGCAGCTCCCCTCGTGTGACTCCCCTGTGTGACTCACCTCGTTGCGACTACTTCGTTGCGACTACCTCGTTGCGACTCACCGATTATAGGTCTATAATACGTCTCCGCCCGAACAAAAACCGAATATCGTGCCCACACCTCCTTACATCGAACTCCACTGCCACTCCGGATTCTCCTTCCTGGACGGCGCCTCGCATCCGGAAGAACTGGTCTTTCGGGCCCTAGAATTGGGCTATCCGGCCATGGCGCTCACCGATCACAACGGCTTGTACGGGTCCATGGAATTCGCCCAGGCGGCCCGCGCCGAAGGACTCCAGCCCATTACCGGCGCCGAGGTCACGGTGGCTCTAGATATTCCGGGGATCCCCGAGGGCCTGGACGGATTGGGCGTGGGCGATTCATCCGGCGGTACACGGAGCGACCTGAGCAGCGGCCCCGATGGCGACCCAATGGCCCGGGGCTGCCACATGACCCTCCTGGCCGAGACCCCGACCGGTTACGCCAACCTCTGCCGACTCCTGAGTGAGGCGCACCTCCAGAGTGAACGCAGACAGCCCACCCTTCGCCTCTCGTCTCTCCTCGCACGCACGGAGGGTCTCATTGTACTCACCGGGTGCCAGCGAGGCCCGTTGTCGAGGGCGCTGGAAGACAGCACGGCCATCGCCGAGTTCCTGGCCCGGTGCCTGCACGCTGCCTTCGGCTCCCGAGGCCTTTTCGTCGAGCTCCAGGACAACGAGCAGAAGGGGGACGGCTACCGGAACCGGAGCCTCGGCCGGCTCGCCGATCGGCTCGGAATCCCCGTGGTGGCTACGGGAAACGTCCACTATCACCGCCCCGAACGGCATCGGCTTCAAGACGTCATGGTGGCCATCCGGAATCGGACGACGCTGAACGGCTCACATGAGCAACGCCGTGCCAACGCGCGATTCTACCTGGCTGCGCCCGAGGAAATGGCCCATCGCTTCCGGAACCGCCCGGATGCCCTCGCCCACACCCTGGAGATCGCCGAACGGTGCGCCGCTTTCGACTTGACCCAGGACCTGGGCTACACATTTCCGGACTTCGACGGGAGCGACCGCGGCGGAGCGATCGAAACGCTGAAAGCCGTCTGTCTCGGAAAGCTGGACGAACGCTACCGGGACTCCAAGCTGGAAGCCGAAGCCCGCGAGCGCCTCAGCCAGGAACTCGGGCTGGTGGACCGGCACGGCCTGGCCGGTTTTTTCCTGGTCTACCGGGACATCATGGAGCTGGCCCGGGATGTGGCGGCCGAGATCCGGGGCGGCGCCCCGAGGGCCCACGCCGGCCTGCCTCCAGGACGGGGGCGGGGCTCCTCCGTGTCGTCGATCATCTGCTACCTGATCGGCCTGTCCCACGTCGATCCCGTCAAAACGAACCTCTTCCTGGGCCGATTCCTGAATGAAGCCATGCGAAGCGTCCCGGACATCGACCTCGACTTCCCACGGGACATCCGGGAAAAATTGATCCTTCGGATCTACGAGCGCTACGGAAGTGAGCACACGGGGCTCGTGTGTACGTTTCCCACGTACCGTCTGAAATCGACGCTCCGTGAAATCGGGAAGGCCCTCGACCTTCCGATGGGAGACCTGGAGAAGCTCTCCAAGCTGGCGGAGCGGCGCTCGGGGGGAGGCCTGCTTTCCGAGCTCGAGCGTCTGCCCGAGTTCCGTGAGAAGGCCGGTTCACCACTGTGGCGAGCACTCTGCGAGCTGGCCGATGACATCAAGGGCCTTCCCCGCCACATCTCCCAGCACGTGGGCGGCATGATCGTCTCGAGCCGTCCCCTGGTGGAGATCGTGCCCCTGGAGCCCGCAGCTTGGGAGGGCCGGGTGTTGTGCCAGTGGGATAAAGACTCCTGTGACGACGCGGGGTTCATCAAGATCGACTTTCTCGCGCTGGGTATGCTTTCCTTGGTGGAGGAGGCCGTGGACCTGATCTCGGAGCGACACGGCCGGGCGCCGGATCTCTCCCGCATCAACTTTGCCGATGAGGTGCTTTACGAGCACATCTGCACGGGCGACACGATCGGCATGTTCCAAGTGGAGAGCCGCGCCCAGATCCAGATGCTTCGCCGCGTGCAGCCCCGGAATCTGGAGGATCTGGCGGTCCAGGTGGCCATCGTCCGGCCTGGCCCCATCGTGGGGGGCGCGGTCAATCCATACGTGCGCCGGCGCGAGCTCCTCCGCGAGGATCCGAACTTCCGGGTCCCGTACGACCATCCCCTCCTGGAGGAGGCTCTGGGAGAGACACTGGGCGTCATCATCTTCCAGGATCAGGTGCTCCAGGTATGCCAGGCCCTCGCAGGGTTCTCGGACGGTCAGGCAGAAAGCCTCCGGCGCTCCATGAGCCGAAAACGCTCCAAGGAGGCCATGGACGCCCACTGGGAGGCCTTCCGCGACGGCGCCCGGGAGCGGGGCGTCGACGAGACCACGGCTCAAAAGGTCTTTCAGCAAGTGACCGCCTTCAGCGAGTTCGGTTTCCCAAAGTCCCATGCCGCCGCCTTCGGCCTCCTGGCCTACCAATCCGCCTGGCTACGTTACTACCACGGTACCGAGTACTACGTGGCGCTCTTCAACAACCAACTGATGGGCTTCTACTCCCTGGACGCCCTGGGCCGGGATGCCCGCCGTCACGGCATCGGAACCCGACTGCCCGACGTAAACCGGAGCCAGGTGAAATGTACGCCCGAGGAGTCCGACCTCCGGGTCGGTCTGGGGTTCGTCCGGGGCTGGGGATCCGACATCGCCGAGCACGTGGTGGAGGAGAGAGAGCGGCATGGGCTGTTCGTCTCCCTCTCGGACTTCCTCCGCAGAACGCCAGCGTCCCTGAAGAGGCCCGCGGTCGAGAACCTGATCTGGGTGGGTGGATTCGAGAGTTTCGGCCTGACGAGGAGAGAGCTGTTGTGGCAAGCCGGGCTCTGGCTGGGCCCCGAAGAAGACTCTGAGCGGAGCGGCGGCCGGGACGACCATCCCCAGACCGAGCTCGGGTTGGAGGACTCGTACGCGCAGATCAGATTTTCCGACCTCGATGATTCGGAGCGGATGGTGGCGGAATACCGTATGCTGCGCTTCTCCACGGACCTCCATCCCCTCTCCCTATTTCGGGATGAACTCCCCACCGAAACCGTGACCGGAGATCGTTTTTTGGATCTTGCCAATCACTCCACCGTGACGGTGGCCGGGATTGTCGTGGCCCGCCAACGTCCTTCGACTGCAAAAGGCTATGTGTTTGTACTTATGGAAGATGAGTCCGGTCCTATAAACGTGATTGTTAAGCCCAAGATCTATGAAAAATGCCGGACGACGGTGCGGATGGAACCATTCCTCGTGGTTCGTGGGCGCCTTCAAAAGGATGGGCTGACCACGAACGTGATCGCCCATGAGGTGAAGGCGGTTCGGGTCCGTGAAGTGATGCAGCCGGAGGCTCTCCACCCTGCCCTGCCGGGGACCCTGGAATCGTGGGCCGAGCCGGAGCGGAGCCCGCGCGCTCCCTTCCGTTACTTGACGGCACTCAGACAATCTCCACCGGGAGTTAAGAACTTCGGTTAGCTGAAGAGAATCGGCGCTACGCGGCGGCCACCACGATGCGTATGTCCCGGAGCGCGGATACGTCGGCCGCCAGGTCCTCCTCCCCCGCAGGGTAGCCGTTCTCCCTGAGCATGTAGCCGATGATGGCCGAATACTCCTCGGGGCTCAGACTGCCCGGGTCGTCTTCGGGCATCAGCGTCGACATCGACTCAAAGAGGTCCCCTACCGTGCGGCCCACCCACACGAGTCTGAATCTGCCACCTGTGAACTCGCTGATTCCGTGGCATGCCGCGCACACTTGCCGAAACCTGGTCTCGCCCCGAGACGCCTGCCGCGCCGTGAATACCCCCTCTAATACGGAGCCTCCGGCCGGCGTCGCAGTCCCCGGCCGTGACGAACTGGGAGAAGGGGCAGTGGTCTCCGGCTGCTGGACGGAGCCACATGCTGTCAGGATCAGAGCCCAGACCAACGGGGGCACCACTTTAGCTAAAGAACGCCTAAGATTCCCACTACCCATCACAGGACCTTCTGTATTCGAACGCGCGGATCGTTTGAGGAACTGCTCCCGATTACGGAAGCCGCAGTGCCACCAATGCGCCTGGGGTCCTTCCACCTGTCTGCACCACAATGTACTGATCCCCTTCGTGCATGTAGGTCATCATCCCGTACTGGCCTGCGGCGGGAAGGTCGATGGTCGCCAGGCGCTCACCGGTCTGCTTGTCCACCGCATGAAGACGCGGCTCACCACCGCTGCCCTCGGCAGTGACGAGCAACGTCCCCGTGACCATCGTGATCGCTTTCGACGTCTGGCCGGTATTGGGCAGGTCCACTCCTTGCAGCGCGGGATGGTTCCTGATTCGCGACGGCGTGTCGCCGTTGGGGATCCACCAGAGATGCTCCCCCGTGTTCATGTCGATGGCCGTGATCCGTCCGTAGGGGGGCTTGTGGATCGGAAGGCCCTGTGGGCCTCTGAAGTCTCCACGATCGAGCACGGCATACTGCGAGTGTGTAGTGCCCGTGGTCATGATGTCGTCGGGATCGTCGATGTCTCGGCCCGGGACGAGCCTCTCGGATCTGCACCCCTTGTTGGACGACACATAGAGGATTCCAGTCTCCGGATCCGCAGACGTCGGACCCGTGATATTGGTCGCCCCCGAGGGGCAACTGACGAACGAGCGTAGGCCGGACGGATGGCCCATCTGGATCGGCGCGTTAAAGATGGGTCCGATCCGGTAGTTCTGAATGATTTCCAGAGCCTGCCGACGGAGCTCCGGGGTGAAATCGATCAGATCGTTCTCAGTAAGCCCTTGCTCTTCGTACGCCAGAGGCCATGTGGGGAAAGGCTGGGTGAGAGACAATTGTTCGCCGGGCACCTCGGACTGGGGCACCGGACGTTCCTCAATGGGCCAAATCGGCTCCCCGGTTTCCCGGTTGAACGTGAACGCCCAGCCTTGCTTCGTGGTCTGAACCACGATCGGCGTCTCCTCTCCGTCCACCGTGACGTCCAGCAGGATCGGGGCCGTGGGATTGTCGAAATTCCAGATGTCGTGATGAACCGTCTGGAAATGCCACACCCGCTCTCCGGTCTGCACGTCGAGGGCGATGACACTCGTGCCGAAGAGGTTGTCTCCTGGACGGAAGCCACCATAAAAGTCGATCGTGGGCGGGTTGGTGGGAATGTACACGATGCCCCGTTCGGGGTCGGCCGACATGGGGGCCCACGACGAGACGTCCCCGGCGGTCAGCCAAGAGCCGTTCTCCCAGGTGTCGTGCCCGAATTCGCCCGGCCTCGGGATGACGTGGAATTTCCACAGGAACTCACCGGTTCGGGCGTCGTAGCCCATGATGTCCCCGGGCACGTTCTCGACTCGTGTCTGGTTGTAACCCTGTTCATGGGAATTGCCGACCACGATCACGTCGTTTACGACGATGGGCGGCGCCGAGCTGGTGATCATCCCGATTTCGCGGGGGATTCCCGCGTAATGGTCGAACGGCTGACCAAGCTCCTCGAACGGAAGCCAGTCCCTCACAAGATCTTCCAAGGCATCCACGACTCCGGTTTCGGGAAAGCCCTCCACCGGTACGGTCCTTCCGAACTCCTCCAATGGCCGGCCGGTCTTGGCATCCAGCGCGTGGAGGAAGAAGCCGGGAGTCGTGATGTAGACCACCCCGCGGCCCTCGACCTCCGCGTACGTGACTCCCTTTCCATAGTTCTGCCGCATGGAGCGCTCAAACCGTAGTGTGTTGGGCTCCCGGAAGATCCAAACGGTTTCCCCCGTGGCGGGATCGATGGCGACCACTTGCCTCCGCTCGCTGGCCACGGTGTAAAGCATGCCGTCGACGAAGCTTGGCGTAGACTTGAAGGCGTAGTCGACCGTGGGGCCAAAGTTGTCCGCCCGCCAGATCCAGGCGACCTCCAGGTCCTCGAAGTTGCGAGCGTCGATCTGGTCCAGCGGTGAATAGCGCGTATGGGCCGCGTCGCCCCCCAGATAGCGCCACTCCCCGTTTTCAGTCCCAGGTCCACCCTGCGCGACGAGGGGAACCGGTGGCACCACCAGGAGGCCGAGCGCCAGGGTAAGACTCAATCCCTTCGCACTCGGTCTGAGCCTCGGTGGGCTATTTCTGGATATCTCCATTTTGTTCCTCATTACATCAGAAGGACTTTGAACACCCTCGCGGCCTACTCAACCGGTCGGGTCAGACACGGTTCCAACGAAGAGGATTGTACCATACAGCCGTTCACGGATGGCGAACAGAAACGGCCGGTCGCCCTGGAGGACTGGATTCCCCGAGGTGGCGAAAGCCGTGCCCGTGGCGGCGGCGGTCTCCGTACCCTCCTCATCTACTTTCAGAAAGCTCTTCTGCTTCACCCAACCGATGTGGGGTCTGACGCTGAGCCCCGCGTTCCCCACCATCCAGCTGAAGTCCGCCTTCGATGCATCGAACGCCACTTCCATGCCCATCGCCTTCAGGACATCGTTGAGTACCTTCTCGTAGGTCAACTCGAAGCGGGGCAGCCGGACCTCCGTTCGCGCTTCGCCGTGTAGCACGTCCACCACCTCCTGCCACCGTGCCCCGTCCATCTCTTCCACGAGTTCGGCCAGCGTGGCGTCACCGGTGGGAACCACCACCACCATCGAGAAGAGGTCCCCACCGTAGGGTAGGTCCACTGCCACGAAGTCCTCACCGTATTCCTCACCGCCGCCAACCCGCGCGTCCAGGGCCTGACCCATCAACGGCACGCTCACCGTGGAGCCGTCGGCCCGCCGGAACTCTACGGTCACGGTCTGAGCAGGGTCGAACGGGTCGGTCCATTCCCCTTTGAAGTAAACCGTGTTGACCAGCAGGGCGACCAAACCGGCGAACTCCTCGGGCGTGACGAGGTCCGTAATTCGCCCCTCCGTGGTCTCGCCCACCCAGCCGTTGACCGCACCGGCCATGCGGGACTCCTCGAAGCGCACGTTCTCGATCCGGGCGTCGAAGGCCTCCTCCAGTCGGCTCAGGTAGTCCCGCCGGATCCGAAAGCCCTCTTCCAGCCACGAGTTGTTGGCGACCCGAAACTCGACGTTGGGGTCCAGGTGTACCAGCAACTCCGTCAAGTCCTTGTACACTTCGTTGGCCTCCGCCATCATGAGGCCGTTCAGGCCGAGCGCGTCCCCCATGGCGTTGAAGGTCTCGCCGCCCGCCCCGTTCATCAGCATCCCCAGCGACATGGACACGCTTAGCGGTGAGATGAAAACATTGGCTCTTTCATCCGCCCGTTCCGCGTACAGCCGCCGGAGCAGCTTCAGGCCGAAGTTGTTGCCCGCCCGAAGCGCCTCCGTCTCGGCCAGTGTCAGGCTTCGCGGGACCTCGGTGATCTCGGACGACGGGCTCTCCGGCGCGGTGGGATCGCCGGTGGCGGCATTGGTGAGAAACAGGGTGGCGAAAACAAGCAGGACAGGGGCCACGGAGCGGAGTTGTCCCATCATTAGGCGCGGGCCGCACGCTCGAGGTAAAGCCGCATCCCATCCCAATCGACCGCGGCCCTGAAAGCGTTGAAGTACCCATCCACCTCGTCCCTAGGCCGAAACACCGAGATCGCCTCCCGAACCTCGCGCTCATAGACGTCGCGATCGGAGTCGTTCCCCGATGCCAAGGCCGCTTCGACCCTGTCACGGAGCACCGACAGTCGCTCCCGCACCTCGGACAGGCGCCCCGCGAAGTCGTCGTGTATACCGAAATGCGAGACGCCAAAGGCGTCCGGGTCAACCGACTCAAGGTTGTGGAGAGTCTCCAGCCAAACGGGTACATCAACAGAAGGGGGTGGTGTCGGCGGAAAGGTCGGGGCACCCGGCGCGAGGATCACGCCCAAAGCATCTCCCGCCACGAAGGTCCCGTCGGCTTCGGCCAAGTAGGAAACATGGTGCGAAATGTGCCCCGGCGTGGCGAAGACCCGAACCCCAGAAACCGGCCAATGCCCCGCCGGCTCCCAAGGTCGAATACGCTCTGCCGGAACCGGTACGACGTCTCCCCATAGGCGATCATGCGCCTCGCCGAACGTCCTCCGGGTGCTGGCGACGAGGCGCTCGGGATCGGCCATATGGGGCGCGCCATCGGCGTGAACATGCACCTGGAGGTGAGGGAGGCGGGAAACGAGGTGGCCGGTCCCGCCGGCATGATCGAGGTGTACATGCGTGAGTAGGACGTGCCGGATGTCGGGGAGTCCTACGCCCAGTTCGGCCAACCCGTCCTCGAGGCCGCCAAGCGACGTGGAGGGGCCCGGGTCTACGATCGCGGGTTCGGGACCGTCGATCCAATAAGACGAGATCACCCCGCGAAGACCGAGGTGGACGACGTCGATCGGCAAAACGGTCATCCGTGCAACTCGGTGTTGTGGCGGTGGAACGCGCTGGACTTCTTCAACAGCCTTCTATCGTTCTTCCACCGGAACAAAATCGCGCTGTGGGCTCCCCCTGAAGATCTGCCTGGGGCGTGCGATGCTCTGCTCCTGGTCTTCGAGGAGCTCGTCCCACTGCGCCAGCCACCCGACCGTCCTCGGAATCGCAAAGAGCACAGGGAACATCTCCACCGGAAAGCGCAGCGCCTCGTAGATGAGGCCTGAATAGAAATCGACATTCGGATACAGGTTTCGCGAGACGAAGAAGTCGTCCTCGAGTGCGATCCTCTCCAACTCGAGGGCGATGTCGAGAAAAGGGTTTCGCCCCGTGACCTCAAAGACCTCATCGGCGGCCCGCTTGATGATGCTCGCACGGGGATCGTACGCCTTGTACACGCGATGCCCGAAGCCCATCAGGCGCTCCTCCTTGCGCTTCACCCCCTCCATGAACGTGGGAATGTTGTCCATTGTCCCGATCCTCTGGAGCATTCTCAAGACCGCCTCGTTCGCGCCGCCGTGGAGCGGCCCGAAGAGTCCTCCCATCGCTCCGGCTAGAGCCGAATACGGGTCCGCCTCACTGCTCCCGATGACCCGCATCGCCGTGGTCGAGCAATTCTGCTCATGGTCCGCATGGAGGATGAACAGCACGTCCAGCGCACGCTCTACGACCGGGTTCGCCTTGTACTCCCCTCCCCCGATGCGGAAAAGCATGTTGAGAAAGTTGGCCGTGAACGAGAGTTCGTTCTCCGGATTCGCCGGCGGAAGGCCTTGATGGTGCCGGTACGTGAATGCCGCGAGCGTCGGCATCTTCGCCACCAGTCGGTGGATTTGAAGCCGCCGGTTGTCCGCGTCACGCACATCACGCGCTTCGGGATAGAACGTCCCGAGCGCGGCCACACTGCTGATCAACATGCTCATGGCGTGAGCGTCGTACCGGAACCCGTTCATGACCGTGCGGATGTTTTCGTGAACGTAGGTATGGTACGTGATTTCGTGCACGAATTCGTCCAGTTCGGACTGGGTCGGCAGCTCTCCATTCAGCAGCAGATACGCAACTTCGAGGAACGTGCTGCGCTCCGCGAGTTGTTCGATCGGATATCCCCGGTACCGGAGAATCCCCTTTCCCCCATCGATGTCGGTGATAGTGCTTCGGGTCGAGGCCGTGTTCTTGAACCCGGGATCGTACGACATCATGCCGAAGTCGCCGTCGTCGACTTTGATCTGCCGGAGATCCATGGCGCGGATGACATCGCCCTCGTGGATGTCGACTTCGTACTCGCGCCCAGTCCGGTTATCGCGAATCGTCAGGCTGTCCTTCCCTCCACTCCCCTTTGCAGTCATTTCCTCTCCGTTACCGGTCACGCAGCCCATGCACCCCATGAACCCGACATTGGGCCGGGCCTGAAATGGGCGTGCTCCCGAGGTTAGATTGGGCTTAACTTAGGGGATTCGCGGTCGCCGATGAAGGAGGAAACCTACATCACTCCCCAGGGGAAGGATTCACCGGCCCGCCGTAGCACCGCGTTCGGCTTCCTCGAGTAAACCACGGAACACCTCCATCGTCAACGCCCCGAGGGCCCGGGATCCGTTGATGAAAAAGGTCGGGGTACCGCTCACATCCAGATCGTCCGCAGCCCGCGTGGCTCGCCTGGTGCGGTCCTTCCCGTGGTTTTCTTTGTAGCAGGTTTCGAAGGCTGTGGCCTCCAGCCCGAGTTCGTTCGCGTACGAATGTAGGAAGTCCTTGGGATTCCGCGGCTTCGTCCACTCCTCATGCCTAGTGTAGAGCAAGTCGTGCATCTCCCAATACTGTCCTTGGTCGGCCGCACATTCCGCCGCTTTGGCTCCATCGTCACCGTGGCGAAGCCCAAAAAGGAAGGGGACGTGTCTCCATTTCACGCGGCCCGTCTGGACGAATTCCAGCTGGACGGCGGGCCAGGTGGTCTCGTGGAAAAGCGCACAGGCCCAACAGCCGAAGTCCCCCAGCTCCACGACGGTGACCTTCGCTTCGGGGGATCCCAGTTCATAGCCGATTTCGTCGAGGTCGACATCCTGGGCGGCAGAGGCTCCTGGCACGGCCACTCCCAGCCCCACCAGCAGCAAGACCCGAATGACCCCACCAGGAATTCGCCTCAAAACAGTCCCCACGTAGTCCGGTAGCCTACCCCAATCCCGGCTCCAGTGGGGAGGTTACGGCCCGCCAGCGGAATCTGTACAGACACCTCGACCGTACCAGGACCCACGCCGTACCCGACCGTGGGCACGATCTGGAAAAAGCGGCGCGCCTCCTCATCAGCCAAAAGGAGGCCGTTCACTTCCGGAGCGCCACCCCAGAGGCCATCAGCGCCGACCTCCAACGCCAGGGCCCCCACCGAGCCGCCGACGGCCAGATGGCCAAAGCGCTCGTCGCCAGGCACGTAACTGGTCTCCCCATTTCGGCCCCTCCACCGGTATCCCGCCCACCCCACGACGTAGATGGGAAGGAAATCGAAGGCCCGGCCGGATTCGAGGGTGATTTCGAAGTCGCGCTGCCCCTCCGTGAGCGGCAGAACCGTCGCGTCCACGGGGAAAGTGCCGGTCGGAACTTTGGCACTGAACCTGAGCCCCACCGGCGACTCAAACCCGAACATTTCAGAACTTACGCGAGCCGCGAATCGCACGTCGCCAGCCCCCGAACTCGCACTGTTCCCACCATCACTTACCACATCCAGGTTATGGATCGGCATCTGCGCCCAGACATCGAGGCCCTCGACTACGCCCATCGAAGCGGTCAAAAAAACCGAGCGGGTGAGGAACTCACTCCGGGCCAGAAAGTCCTGGCGGTCACCGTTCCGGTTGAAACTGCTGACGGACCGTTGACGATACAGAGAGACCTGGAACCAGCCGCCGCCGGGGGCGAGGGTACTGATCGATCCGCCCTGTGAAAGAGTTGGCGATGAATGGGGAGCAGAGCAAATGGCTTGCCCCGCAAGGGAAAGTGGAAAAAGCACGGCCAGTGCGATCCCCGACAGACTGGACAGTCGTGTATTCATCTTCACCCCCGAAGCAAGAAGTATCCCTTCTTCTCCTCTAATCGACGGGCTGGAGAGAAGGTTTCCCAGGCTCGGATGTGGTCTTCGGGAGCGATGCCCAGTGCCGGGAGGGGGGACTCGAACCCCCAAGGGCCTAAGCCCGCCGGATTTTGAGTCCGGTGCGTCTACCAATTCCACCATCCCGGCAAACCTCGAATAAGGGGATTAGCGGCGTAGAACCTAACGTTTAGGGGTTCGGCCGAAAAGTACCGAAAGTCCGAAATAGGGGATAACGGGGATAGCCACCGTCATAGTTTGGGCATAGTCGGCCAGATTGGCGCACATCCACTTGTGCGACACACGTCGCACAGTCAGACACAGCCTAGGTTCAAGGGGTCGTCGCAACAGTACCGTGTTGAAGGGTTTTCATAAGCCCCCGTTTTGCTGGACACTAGGCTGGTGAGAGCGACGGGGTCCAGAAAGAAAGAAGTGGGTTCTTGATGTCCCCAACCCGAGGGAGTCAGAAGCGACCGAAGGTCGTTGAAGGCTGTAGATACGGGAGCGGTAGAGCATTTCAACGCAAGGTTGAGGTCTGGTTCTTTGATGATAACAGATCTTCCAAGGTTTCCGCCGGAGTTCTCCAACCGAGGGTCTTGCGGGGGCGACTGTTGAGAGCGGCTGCGACGGCGGCGAGGTCGTCAGCGGTATGTCTGCTGAGGTCAGTGCCCTTTGGGAAGTACTGTCTCAACAGGCCGTTGGTGTTTTCGTTCGTGCCGCGCTGCCACGGGCTCTGCGGGTCGCAGAAGTAGACGGCCAGGCCAGTGTCGATGCGCAGCCGTGCGTGCTGAGCCATCTCTGCTCCCTGGTCCCATGTCAGAGACCGGCGGAGTTGCTCGGGCAGGGTCGTGATCGACGAAGCGATCGCGTCCCGGACGGCTTCGGCACCGTGTCCAGCCAACGCTGGACCGTTCTTGGTCCTGGGCTCGTCGTGTTTGTCAAGGCGGGGGAGGTGGAGCAGCGTCGTGAACCTGGAGGTCCGCTCGACCAGCGTTCCGATCGCCGAACTGCCCAGCCCCAAGATCAGGTCGCCTTCCCAGTGCCCGGGAACGGCGCGGTCGTCTGCCTCGGCCGGCCGCTCGCTGAGCATGATCTCGGGGTGAACGAACGCCTTGCCCCGTCTGCGGGTGCGTGCTCGAGGCACCCGTAGCGCGCGTCCCGTCCGAAGGCACGCTGTCAGCTCCCGTCGCAGCGCACCGCGGCCCTGAACGTAAAGCGCCTGGTAGATGGCTTCGTGCGATATACGCATGGACTCATCGCCGGGGAAGTCGACCCGTAGCCTGTTGGCGATCTGCTCGGGACTCCACGAGACCGCCCACCGCCGGTCTTGTCGGCGACCGTGACGCCGTCCGATCCAGCGCACATCGGGGCCTGCCAGAGCGGCACCGTCCAGAGCTCGGATCACGCCTCCGAGGCGATCCTGTACATACTGCCTCAGTTCGCCGTTCGTAGCGAGCTTCGCAAGCTTTGGACGTTTCGCTCGCCGATCGGCGTGCCATTGAGCGGTCGTGGCCCGATACTCGAGGTTCCTTCCTCCTGTAGCTGCGTTCCGCCGCAGTTCTCGCGAGATCGTCGAGGGTGAGCGGCCCAACTGCCGGGCGATCTCGCGTACGCCACGACCACGGGCTCGAAGAACGGCGATCTCTTCTCGCTCAATGAACGTGAGATAGCGCCGCGACTGGGGACGAAGATTGAGGGGTGACATGCCACCACATTCGCGAAACCAGCGCGCCCCGACAGCGGGGGACACACCCGCCGCCACGGCGGCCTCCTCGCTCGACTGACCTCGAGCTACCTCTTCCCAGAACCTCTGCCGATGCTCGCGGCGTCCCACCGGCGGACGGCCTGGTGAACGCATCCGTCGACGTAGAACTCGATCCGCTCCTCGGCGCCTGATTGCCTCCATCGCAACTCCTCCTCGAGGTGTTGCGACGACCGCTTGAATTCACCCAGCTCGTCACCCTCTCATATACATCAACCTTGCTATGACCACTATGACCAGCCGCGTCGTTACTAGCTTTTTGCTATGACCGGATCTATGACCATGCCGTGACCATTGCTGTGACCAAGGCAGATTTGTTCGGCGCCGAACAAAACTGGTATGGTAGCCCACACTAGTTTTCGGCTTGGGAGACCCGCACGATCTGGACGAAGGCGGCTATGGCGATGAGCACCCAGCCGAACCGCGTAGCCCACCTTGAAACACGGTCGCCCGTCTTCCAGTGCAGACCGAACAGCCCTTCTAGGTTGATCCAACGGCCCAGGGTTAGAGAACCGTCCTCGTCACGATCGGCGTAGGTGGAGAAAGCCGCCACCATCACAATCCCCACAAAACCGACCGCTATCGAACCGGCGTCAATGTACACGCTACCCCTCCAACTCCTCGGCCAGCTTCACGAGCTCAGTTGCCCCCGTCCGGAGGATGCGTCTCTATCCACTCGCGGGACAGCCTTTGCCGACGATCACCACGCCTTCCACGAAGACGCGAAGCCAGGGGATCTGACGCCGCTTCATCGACAGTAGTCGGTGCTTACGCTCACTCCTTTGGCTTGCAGCGCAGCCACGTCCGTACAACTCACGTTCGTGTCACCGAGGCTAACCCTGTCGCCCGCTCCGAGCCCTGTGTTGTCGAGCAGAGGCTGGATATTGCTCAGGTTCCGGTTATGGCGGAGGTCGAGCCTCGTCAGGCTCGGGAGCCCACTCAACCCGCCGATGTCGGTGATCGAGTTGTAGCGGAGGTCGAGGTCCGTCAGGCTCGGGAGCCCAATCAACGCTTTGATGCGGGTGATGGAGTTGTTGTTGAGGTCGAGGTTCGTCAGGCTCGGGAGCCTGCTCAACGCTCTGATGTCGGTGATCCGGTTGAAGCCAAGGTTGAGGTCCGTCAGGCTCGGGAGCCCACTCAAAGCGCTGATGTCGGTGATCTTGTTGCGTTTAAGGTCGAGGCTCGTCAGGCTCGTGAGCCCGCTCAGCGCGCTGATGTCGGTGATCGGGTTGCCACTGATGGTGAGGTCCGTCAGCCTCGTGAGCCCGCTCAGCGCGCTGAGGTCGGTGAACAAGGTGCCCGAGAGGACGAGCTCCGTCAGGCTCGTGAGCCCACTCAACCCGCTGATGTCGGTGATGGAGTTGTTGGAGAGGACGAGCTCCGTCAGGCTCGTGAGCCCACTCAACGCTCTGATGTCGGTGATGGAGTTGCTGTTGAGGTCGAGCTCCGTCAGGCTCGTGAGCCCGCTCAGCGCGCTGAGGTCGGTGATGGAGTTGCTGTTGAGGTCGAGCTCCGTCAGGCTCGTGAGCCCGCTCAGCGCGCTGAGGTCGGTGATGGAGTTTAGCTCCAGTCGCAGCTGTATCAGGCTCGTGAGCCCACTCAAGGCGCTGAAGTCGGTGATGGAGTTTCGACGGAGCTCGAGGCGGGTCAGGCCGGTGAGATTCTGGATCCCCACTATGCTCTTGATGGTAGAACAACCTCGGTAACCACAGTTGTTAGATAAATCCGTCAGCCCAGATATCAGGCCGCAGGTGAGATCCCCAGGCCCACCAACCCCCAACAACCCCATAATCACCTCCCGCAGCTTGTCATCCTCGAACGTCGCGATAGCCGTTGCAGGATTGTCGCTACACAACTCGCTGGGCTCAAGGACAAGCTGGTTCACGGTGACGGAGAGCCCCTGCTGAGACGTCTGACCGTCGCCGCTCGTGACCTCGACGGTGAACACCGAGCTCCCGACCACCGTCGGCTTGCCCGAGACGTCACCGTTCGTCGCCAGGCTTAGACCCGTCGGCAACGGCCCCGAGCCCGACGCCGGTGCCCACGTGTAGCTGCCATCTCCACCTGTGGCAGTCAGCGTCTCGGTGCCGTAGTCCACGTTTTCGACACCGTCCGGTAGGGACGTCGTAGTAATCGCCACGTTGATCGTGATCGTCAGCTGCTGGGTCGCCGTCTGACCATCACCGCTCGTCGCCTCGACCGTGAACGTGCTCGACGCACCCGTCGGCGTGCCCGTGATCGTGCCGTTCGTCGCAAGGCTCAGACCCGTCGGTAGCAACGTGCCACCCGATAACGCCCACGTGTAACTCCCGTCTCCGCCGGTGGCCGCGAGGATCTCATTGTAGGTTACAGTCTCTGCGGCGTTCGGTAGCGACGTCGTCGTAACCGCGAGCGTCACGGTGATCGAGAGCGCCTGCTCAGCGGTCTGCCCGTCCCCGCTCGCGACCTGCACTGTGAACGTGCTGCTTGCGCCGGTCGCCGCACCTGAGATCAGCCCGGTCGGGGTGGCCAGGCTCAGGCCCGTCGGTAGCGATCCGCCCGTGACCGACCAGGTATAGTCGCTGTCCCCGCCGGTGGCCGCGAGCGTCTCACTGTAGGCAACAGACGGTGCGGCGTTCCGTAGGGACGCCGTAGTAACCGCCAGCGTCGAGAAGCTCGGACCCGTAGGCTCGTCGTTGCCGCAGCCCAGCGGGAGAAGAAGCGAGCCGATAATGAGCGGCAGTACACGGCGGTTCATTCCTGAGCCCTCCTGACGGCCCATTTTGTTCAAGCTCTAATCATAGATGGCACGCACCGTTCGTGCCATCATACCCACACCTCCCGAACGCGGAGACGGCCACCTCCGAACGATGGGGGTAGGCGTTTCTTTCGTGACGAGGCCGCTAGGCTCATTCAACGGCAGACCTTGGGGTTTATAACAAGTAGGGCGACCACAGCACCTCCGATCGCCAGGATGGCCAGCGGCTCCCATTCTTTAGTCGGGAAGTTAGCTCCAACCACATCAGAAAAGGGGATTCCCACCTGCCCCACGTCTCGTAAGATTCCCCTGATCGTGTCCATTGGCGCATCGCCGGACACCTGCGGGTTCGAAAGCACGATCTCCCTTTCAAGAGACTCGGTCCGGAGAAGCAACTGTATCCGATCCGGTTCATACTCCGTCATAGTGGCTCGCAGATTGCTCATCCTCAGCGGATGCCAACTCGTGCAAGCGGCCAAGAAGCTCGGCAGGATGAGCAAGGCTACGAGGCGTGGCGTTATTGGGGTCCTCCTGCTCATGGTGGTCCTCCTGTCCAGGGTGCTTGTCACTCGGCAACATGCTCAACGGCAAGATGCTGCGAACGGGGAGGGTTCTTTATACGTCGAATTACGTAGCAGGCGAGTGCTGATTACGTAGGCGTGGCCACCTCCGAACGATGGGTGTGGCCGGTCACGAATCGGGGTCGTCCTCGACTCATATAATGGGCGTGGCCGCTCTCTCTATCTGGAACCTGTCGGCGCTCGTGCGGGCACGAAGCTCCGAGTCGAAGGCTTATTTCTCCAATAAGAGCGGTGGTTACTACCTTGCCGGAGCGGTTGCTACCTTGCCCGGAGTTGGCACATCTCGTCACGAGGAGGCTGTCATGCGTCGATTCGTTCCTCTTGCTGCCCTACTCGGGGAGACGGCCACCCCCCGATGCGACTTCTTCACGAGCCTAGTTACTTAGGAGAAATCATGAACAGCAGAATCTGGATACTTGCACTCGCCGCAGCGGTCGTGGTGACATTCGCTTGCCAGGAGCCTCTGCCAACAGACATCGAAGTCAGTCCCCTCTTCGGCCTAGCCAAGGGGGCTACGAAGGTCACCATCTGCCACAAAGGACGGACAATCACAGTAGGCGCACCTGCTGTAGCGGCTCACTTGGCGCATGGTGATGTCTCAGGAGAGTGTGAAGCGCCGGACGACGGGGGTGATCAACCGGACGACGAGGGAGAAGGAACGGGTCCGTAGAAGAACGGTAGAGGCACCTTGAAGATGGGGGGCGGTCCCTTCGTGGGCCGCCCCTTTTGATCCTGACTTCGGCGTAATGCCCCGAGCGTCCCAGCGGCGTTCGGGGCTTCTGGCTGCGTCTCGCTCGCGACTCCTGAACGAGAAGACGGCCACCTCCGAACGATGGGGGTGGCCGTTCTGTCTCTTATGGCGCACTCCCCTCGTGGTCGTTATGGTGCTTGTCAACGCCGGTTGAAAAAGTTACAAACGTGGCGGGTGAAAATGTTACACCCGGCGGAGGTGACGAGCCTCTAGTTCGTCGACTTCTCCTTTGCTCTTGCTCTCTTTCTCTTGGGGGGTAAAGGGCTCGGCTCCGCAGGAGGCGAGTGTAGGATCTTGGAAAGGTCGATGTGCTTGCGCATGCGGTAGCTGCTGCCGCGTATGTTGACGATATGACAGTGATGCAGCAAGCGATCGATGAGTGCAGCGGCCATGACCTCGTCGCCCCAGATCTGACCCCACTCTTCGAAGCCTTTATTGGAGGTCAGCACAGTGGATGCGCGCTCGTAGCGCCGGTTGATGAGTTGGAAGAAGAGCATGGCGCCGGTCTGGCTGACCGGCAGGTAGCCGATCTCGTCGATGACCAGGAGCGAGGGATAGGTGAGGATCTTGAGGCGGCGTCCGAGCTGACCGGCGGTCTTGGCTTCTTCGAGCGAGGTGATGAGATCGGCCAGAGCGCCGTAGTAGACTCTGCGCCCGCTCTGCGCCGCCGCAATGGCAAGGCTGATCGCCAGATGCGTCTTGCCGACGCCCGGCGGGCCGAGGAAGATGACGTTCTCCTTACGCTCCAAGAAGCCGAGCTCGTGGAGCGAGTCGATCTGCTCGCGCTTGATCGAGGGCTGGAAGCTGAAGTCGAAGTCGTCGAGGGTCTTGATGGCCGGGAGCCGGCTCGAGCGCATGGCAGCCTGAAGGCGCCGATTATTGCGCAGCATGATCTGAGCACCGAGGAGTTGCTCGATGGCTTCTGAGGCCGTCACGCCTCCGCCATCGACCCTGGTAAGGACGTCGTCGACGGCCTCCAGCGCACCGGGCATCTTCAGATCGGCGAGCTGGGCCCGGATCCGGTCACGGCGCGAGCCCGCGGCCTTCACCGAACACCTCCGGCCACCTGGGCATACGCTTCCAGCGGCCGACGTTCCACGTCGATACGGGGAAGTACAGCCTTGGCCTGCTTCGTCACCTCGGGCGGCAGTACCAAGGATCGGTATGGGCGCGAGGCCAAGGGCCGCAGCAGGTCTCGCTCGTGCTCGAAGCGATCGACGGGCCGCTCCTTCAGGGTGCCATGCGTACGGACGTTGGCCACGTGATCGAGCCAGTGGCGGGCCTGATCGTTCAGGTCCTCGTCCGACGTGAAGGTTCGGCCATAGAAGAAGCTCGAACGCACGTAGCTCACCGGTCGCTCGACCTTGCCCTTGGTCTTCGCCCGGTAGGGACGACACGCTCGGACGCGGAAGTCCCAGTGATGCGCAAAGCGTAGGAACTCGGCGTTCTCAGTGACGCGACCTCCGGCCGCTCGCTCATCCTTAGTGACGACCGCCTTCATCTGGTCGAACAGCAGCTCACGAGGCACACCACCAAAGAAGGTGAAGGCCGCCTCCAGGCCCTCGAACACATGCAGCATCGTCTGTCGTGTGAAGAACTGCAGCCACAGCACGCGGGAGAAGCCAAGAACAACCAAAAACGCATACCGCTTGCCCCAAGGCAGCCGAAAATCTGCAAAGTCGACCTGACCCTGGTGGCCGGGTGGCGTCTCGAAACGGACTACGGGCTCCTCGGGCGCTCGAGGCCGGACCTTCCGAACGTACTCCTTCACTTGCGTGTAACCGCCGGCGTATCCGGCCGCCTTGATCTCCTCAAAGAGCCGCACCGCTGTCAGATCCGGGTACTCACCCAGTCGGCTGACGAGGATGTCTCGGTACCGATCAAGCTTGGTGGCAACCGGCGCCCGGGCCGAATAATGCACCCCAGCGGCGCTCAGATCTCGGTCCAGCTCTCCACTGCGGATCCAGCGATAAATCGTCTGACGGCTGATGCCGAACCGTTCGGCCAGCTCCGTCTTCGTCATGCCCTGCTCTAGGTAGTGTCTCAGCAACACGCGCCGCTCCCATCCGATCACGGACACCTCCGCTTCTTCAAGTGGAGGTGCCAAGGTGGCCGATAGGACGTAAGAGCAGCTACTCGGTCATCGGCAGCCTACCCTCCACGTCCGGTTCTCGGACGCCGAGCTGTAACCTTTTCGTCCGCCACAAATGGGAAATTTTCACCCGCCGCTAACAGTGCTTGAGCAAATGGGGCCTTGTGGTCCCGCCGCCGCCGTAGACGCCCATGTCGGACGCCCGCCCCGACGACGAGACCGCCTGACTCACTGACAGTGAAATGGCACATCTCGTCACAAGGAGGCTGTCATGCGTCGATTCGTTCCTCTTGCTGCCCTACTCGGGGTGGCGTTCGTGTTGGGCTGCCAGGATGTGGGAACGGGTATGGTGGCGTCGGATGGTCCGGGGCCGCAGTTTGCGAAGCCGGGTGCCTGCGACCCCCCTCAGGACCCCCCGCACCCGTCGTGCAAGGACGGTGGGGGTGAACCAACAGAAGCGGACGCCACGGTTGTGCTCACCGGGGGGCTGATAACGTCGGCCGCACAAGACGTGCAGGTTAGGAGGGATAACGGATCCAGCCTCCGGGTTACGCGCGACGTATTCACGAGCCAGATCGATCTGAGCGCGACCCACACCGCGGGCGTGATAGCGTGCACGCAAGCCGGCGTCTTTGACGAAGGATTAACCCAGCAAGCGCTGCTGGACCTGGTCAAAACTAACCCTCGAAGCCGCAGTTTCTTTGCGAACATTGACAAGATCGATTTTACCGGCGGATTCAATGAGATCTCGCACACCTGGGTACAGCTACAGCCCCTTGTCAGCGGGAGCCTTTTCTTCAAGATAGGAGGCTTGGTCAAGAAGATGACAGTACCTCCCGGCGGCAAGAATCCCGAAATAATGCTGCAGCCGGAGACTCCTAGCGCCGGCAAGAGTACAGTCACATACAAGGCAGGTTTTGGCATTGTCACCATAAAGCAGCTCTCTGGCAGCCCCAAGGACCATCCGCGATTGTGGTGCCCCCTACGCGACAAAATCGTCATGATCATCGACCAGAACTAGGGTGGCAAGAGGGCGTGCCAGAGTTGGCACAAGAGGGGCGGTTCCTTCGGGGACCGCCGCTTTTTCATCCTGACTTCGGCGTCAGGCTCCAAGCATCCCAGCGGCGTTCGGGGCTTTTGGCGCTACTCCACCACCACCCAATCCGGCCATTCGGTCAACCCCCCCCTGGCAGATTTGTCCAAATCTTGTCCAAATCGGTGACTGCGATTGTGGAAAACCGCTGGGAAGCCAGTGCCGGGAGGGGGACTCGAACCCCCAAGGGCCTAAGCCCGCCGGATTTTGAGTCCGGTGCGTCTACCAATTCCACCATCCCGGCAAACCTCGAATAAGGGGATTAGCGGCGTAGAACCTAACGTTTCCAGGTTCGACCCAAAAGTACCAAAAGGCCCGAATGGGGGATTACGGGGATAGCCACCGTCATAGTGCGTACAAGTGGAGCAGTGCTGAATCCATCTAGGTCCCACGACATGATGCCCATGCGGGGGAGCTATGGGTGATGAGTGTTGAAGCCGCCGCAATAGCTCTTCTGCCAGTGCGCCACGTCATCGCTTCCTTCGTGTGGGGCCTTCTGCTCTTTGGATCACGAACGCTGCGAGTCAGCTGCCCCTCCTCGTGTCCACTTCGATGGCCCCGCCAAGAAAGCCGGTGCCGTACTTTGTGGTGGCGTCCGAGGCGGAGAGGTACCGCATGGTCTCGATGTTAGCAGTATTCAGTTGGCGGAGTACATCGAGTTCGCCACGGACAACTCCATCGACCACAACTCGCGCATACGCGGGTCCGGTGGCAAAGCTGCTGCTTCGCCGGGCTTGTATCCAGCGCCGGTTAAGGGTTTCGACCGCGTCCCACGCACTCCGGTCCGTGAGTAACTCGAGCTGGGCTCGGACGATCAGGGTTGAGTTCCCCCCGGCAGCCCGTGTCGCCCTTTCGGCATCCTCGGATAAAGGCGCGTCTGAGGACGAGGCACAGGCGGAGACGACGGGGGCTAGGACGAGGACCAGGACGAGCGATAAGAAACGGCAGAAAGACATGGACGGCCTCCACTCTAGAATGTGACCTTCAACAACACATATGTCTCCCGGTGCGCCTACCAATTCCACCATCCACCGACGGACTTTCTCCAGTTTACAGCGACGGACTTCCTCCAGTCAGCGGCCTCTCGACGTCACTTCGATGGCCCCGCCAGCAAAGCCGGTGCCGTACTTGGTAGTCGCGTCGCTGGCGCGGAGGAAGCGCAGGCTTTCGACACCATCAGTACCCAATTGGCGAAGTATATAGAGGTCTCGGCGGGACGTTCCATCGATCACGACCCGCGCATATCCGCCTCCTCGCGCGGCGTTTAGCCAGCGCCGGTTAAATCGTTCGACCGCGTCCCAGGCGCTCAAGCCCGTGAGTTCTTCGAGCTGGGCTCGGACGATCAAGGTCGAGTTCCCCCTGGCGGCCCGTGTCGCCGTTCCGCCACCCTCGGCGAAGGGCGTGCCAGTAGACGAAGCACAGGCGGAAAGGACGAAGGCTAGAACGAGGCATGTACAGCCGCGCGAAGTCATGGACAGCTCCTACTCTCGGATGTGACTACCAGTACGTACCTCATAACCGATCTCGGATTGGGTCTTGTCAAGTATGGCGGTGTCCGAGGGTAGTGTCGCGATATTTGTGTAAAAGGGGGTGAGGGGTCCGGGGAGGGTGGACAGCCGGGGAAAGAGAGAGGAAGCTCCTTGTGAATGTTCATCATCACATGAACCCGGGGAGTCCGGGCCTGCGCCAGCAGGTCCGGAACCGGAAAGGAGCTTCCTCATGGAAAAGATGGTTGAAGTTGAGCGGGCCACGCAAGATGAGTTACGGCAGGATTTAAAGTCGTTGTTTCAGGGCGCGATCCGTGTGACGCTCGAGATGGTGCTGGAGGAGGAGTTGAAAGCGATGGTCGGAGCGCGTCGTTTCGAGCGGGTCGGCAGCCGGAAGGACCACAGGAACGGCACGTACCTCAGGCGCCTGCTCACGAGCTTGGGTCAGATCGACGTGATGGTGCCGCGCAGCCGGGAAGGCGGCTCGCCCGCCGACGTGATGGGCCGCTACCGGCGCAGGAGTGAAGAAGTGGACGAGATGATGGTGGAGGCTTACGTGAGCGGTGTGTCGCAGCGCAAGATGGGCGACGTGACCGAAGCACTGCTGGGTGAGCGCGTGGGACGCTCGACGGTGAGCCGGGTCGCGAAGCGGCTCGATGGGGCCGTAGAAGCGCTGCGGAGCGCACCCATCGAGGGGCCTCACCCCTATCTGTATCTGGACGCGACGTTCCTCGATGCGCGCTGGGCCAGGAAGGTCGAGAACGTGAGCGCGCTCGTGGCCTACGCGGTGGATCCGGACGGTCACCGCCGGCTCCTGGCCATCACGCTAGGCCCTGAGGAGTCAGAGGACAGTTGGTCCGAGCTCCTCAAGCAGCTCCTGGAGCGAGGTCTCAGCGGCGTCGAACTGGTGATCGCCGACGAGCACGCGGGCCTGGCGGCTGCGGTGCGCCGCTTCTTGCCTGAGGTGCGCCGCCAGCGCTGCACCGTGCACCTGCAACGCAACGTGCTGGCCAAGGTCCCGCATCGCCTGCGCAAGCGTGTGGCGCGCGAGGCTGCCGCCGTCTTCCGGGCCCCCGGGCTCGCTGAGGCGAAGAAGCGCCTGGCCGAGATCACGACGCGCTGGCAAGAGGAGCTCCCCGAGGCAATGAAGGTGCTCGAGCGGGGCTTCACGGCCGCCACCCAGTTCTACGCGTTCCCCGAGCCCCACTGGGCCAGGCTACGCACCACGAACAGCCTCGAGCGCCTGCACACCGAGATCAAGCGTCGGATCCGGAGCGCCGGCGCCTTCCCCGACCGAGCCAGTGCGCTCCGCCTCATCACCGCGGTTGCTCTGAGGACTACTGCGGTCTGGAGCGAACGCCGCTACCTCGATCTCACGCTTCTCGAACCGAAGGAGGTCGCCAACGCAGCCTAACCGAAGCATCGAGGAGCTTCCTCTCACTTTTACACACAACTCGGGACTTGACCGTGTCCGACTCCGTCGAAAACGGGTAGAATCCCGACGGTATTTCCGGCTCTGCGGAGGGCGTGACCGCCGACAGGGGCGATTAGACTGTATTCAGGGGAATTGTGCTAAGGCAAGATTGGTCACCAGTCCGTGTGGGTAAGTTCCGGCAAGCGGGCTTCGTTTACCTTCATGTAGCCATCCTCTACGAAGCGGCAGTGTACGCGATGCTCGAGGCGGGCACTCTGCCCACGCGCTTCGGCCCGCCGGTGGCGTGGCTCATCGGCGGCGCCGCGGTGGCGGCGTTCGGATTTGTCGGCCTCTACCACTGGCGCAACGTCTGGTTCGCCCGGATCCTGTGGGGTTTGAATGGCGTGCGCACGCCTCCTTTGATCGCGGGCGCCTTCTTCCCCTCGCCCGACGCCATGACGCCCCCGGCATTTTATCTCACGGCGCTGGTCGTCGTGGTTATCAATCTCTGGATGCTCGCGCGCGCGGGATGGGACTTGTGATGAGCACGGAAGAATTCGGCATGGAAGATTAATGCAACTCTCGACACTCGACTGGTGGGTTCTGGCGCTCTACGGAGTCACGATTATCGCCGTGGGGTTGGCCTTCGCCCGTCGGGCGGGAGGCGGGAGGGAGGACTACTTCCTCGCGGGTCGCACCATGCCCTGGTGGTTGATCGGGACCTCCATGGTGGCCACGACCTTCTCGGCCGATACGCCCAACCTGGTCACCGACCTCGTCCGCTCTGGGGGTGTCAGCCAAAACTGGGTTTGGTGGGCATTCGTCATCACCGGAATGTGCACCGTTTTCTTCTATGCCAAGCTCTGGCGGCGCTCGGGAGTGTTGACCGACATTGGATTCTACGAAGTGCGGTACGCCGGGCGCTCGGCTGCCTTCCTGAGGGCCTTCCGTGCCGTCTACCTGGGCGTGTTCTTCAACGTCATGATCATGGCCACCGTGACGTTGGCGGCCATCAAGATCGGCGGGGTTCTACTTGGCGTCGACAAGTACACGGTGGTTCTGGTGGCCGGCACCGCCACGGTCATTTACTCCGCCACTTCGGGCCTGTGGGGTGTCCTGGTCACGGACCTGCTCCTTTTCACCGTCTCGATGATTGGTTCCGTGGGAGCTGCGGTCTACACCCTCCGGCTCCCTGAGGTGGGAGGGCTATCAGGACTGATGGGCCACCCCAACGTCGTCGACAAACTCTCGTTTCTCCCTGACTTCTCGGACCCTACGACGGCGGCCGCGGTCTTCATCGTACCGATCGCTGTACAGTGGTGGAGCACCTGGTACCCGGGAGCCGAGCCCGGAGGCGGTGGATACACTGCACAGCGCATGTTGGCAGCGAAGGACGAGAAGAACGCAATGCAGGCCACACTGTGGTTCAATGTGGCGCACTACTCGATTCGGCCATGGCCGTGGATTCTGGTCGCACTGGCCTCGCTGATCGTGTATCCGACCCTGAGTGACCTCACCGCCGCGTTTCCGAACGTCGATCCCTCCGTCATCGGCAACGACCTGGCCTATCCAGCGATGCTCGTGTTCCTCCCCCACGGACTTCTCGGTCTGGTCGTGGCCTCCCTCGCAGCCGCGTATATGTCGACGATCAGCACGCACCTGAACTGGGGGGCGTCCTACGTCGTGGATGACGTATACCGCCGCTTCGTGGCTCCGGATCGGGGGGAGAAAGATTACGTGAGGGTGGCCCGCGTCTCGACGGTCGCGCTCATCGTACTTTCCTCATTCGTCGGCCTTCAGCTGGAGACGGCGATGCAGGCGTTTCAGATCCTCCTTCAGATCGGCGCCGGAACAGGGCTGGTGTTTTTACTCCGCTGGTTCTGGTGGCGCATCAACACCTGGAGCGAGATCTCCGCGATGGTGATCTCGTTCGTGGTCGCCGTGTACTTCGGATTTTTCCACACGCGGCTCGGTTTCGCGAGGTGGGACCCTTCGGCGGAACTCGTGGTGGGTGTCGCCGTGACGACGGTGGGTTGGCTCGTGGTCACCTTCCTGACATCCCCGGTGGATACCGAGACCCTCCGGGACTTCCACGCCAAGATCCGGCCGCTTGGAAAGGGATGGGACGCCGTGGTGCCCCATACCGACGGGGCCGGAGCGGATGGGACGGGTGAAAGCGACTCGGGCTCGGGCGGCGAGTTCGCCGCCGGCCTTCTCTCTTGGTTCCTGGGTTGCGTGATGGTATACGCGGCACTTTTCGGCACAGGCTTCCTGTTGTACGGAAATGTGGCCTGGGGACTAATCGGTGTGATCGTGGCGGCGGTGGCGGGATGGGGAGTGCTGAAGCTGCTGCCCAGGGTCGGTTTTCTGACTTAACGCTCCCCCCCGTGGGCATACCCCGCGTTGGGCGGCCGGTCGTGAGGCATCCTGGCGTGGGGCGGCTCAAGCAGGTGCCGGGGTGTTTCCGATGCAGCGCCTTTGATATTGTGTTCTTGTCAACGTGCGCACATAGAAACACGAGGCCCCATGAGTAGCGATCCTTTTGGCACACTCTCCAGCATCGACTTGATGGAGGGCTCGACATCGTTCTACAGCCTGGCGGCGCTCGAGGCGTCCGGCGTAGCCGACTTGGACCGCCTGCCGTTTTCGATACGCATCCTCCTCGAGAACGCCCTCCGGCATTCCGGTGGACAGTACGTGGGGGAAAATCACGTGAAGGCCGTAGCCTCGTGGAGCCCCACCAACGCGGGCGCGGACGTGCCGTTCATGCCTTCCCGCGTCGTTCTCCAGGACTTCACAGGTGTTCCGGCGGTCGTCGACCTGGCGGCCATGCGGGATGGACTCAAAGCGCTGGGTGGTGATCCCGACCGGATCAACCCAGTGGTGCCGGCCGACCTCGTCATTGATCATTCCGTGCAGGTGGACTTCTTCGGCACCCCCGAGGCGTACCGGCAGAACGTGGAGCGTGAATTCGAGCGCAACAGGGAGCGCTACGCCCTTCTGCGCTGGGCCCAGCACGCCTTCGAGGATTTCCGGGTAGTTCCGCCAGGCACCGGCATCGTCCACCAGGTCAACCTCGAGTACTTGGCCTCCGTGGTGCACCGCAGGACGGAAGACGGCCTCTCCGTCGCTTACCCTGACACGTTGGTGGGCACGGACTCCCACACCACGATGATCAACGGACTCGGGGTGGTGGGGTGGGGGGTGGGAGGAATCGAGGCAGAAGCGGTTCTCACCGGTCAGCCCTACTACATGCTCCTCCCCGAGGTCGTGGGTGTGAAGTTCACCGGACAGCTGCCCGAGGGCGCCACTGCTACGGACTTGGTGCTTCATGTAGTTCAGATGCTGCGTGCCCACGGTGTGGTCGGCCGTTTCGTCGAATACTTTGGGCCGGGACTTTCGAATCTGACGCTGCCGGACCGAGCCACACTGGCGAACATGTCTCCTGAATACGGTGCGACCATCGGTTTTTTCCCCGTGGATGACGAGACCCTGGCCTACTTGAGCGGTTCGGGCCGAAGTGCGGAGCTGGTGGAGCGGGTCGAGCGGATCAGCAAGGAACAGCGTCTTTTCCGTACGGACCAGACTCCGGATCCCGAGTACACCGACGTCCTCCACATGGATCTCGGCACGGTCGAGCCCAGTGTGGCGGGCCCCAAACGGCCTCAGGATCGGATCGCGCTGGGTGATCTGCCGCAGGCATTCGCGAGAGACCTACCGGCTTTGTTACCCTCCGGGTTTTCGGTAAACGGAGATGGCGCGCGTACCGTTCAGGTGGACCTCGACGGGGAGACGTGTGAGGTCGAAGACGGAAGTATCGTGATCGCGGCGATCACGAGCTGCACGAACACATCGAACCCTTCTGTCATGGTGGGCGCGGGGTTATTGGCCAAGAAGGCCGTGGAACTCGGGCTCCAGGTCAAGCCATGGGTCAAGTCGAGCATGGCGCCGGGCTCGAAGGTCGTCACGGACTACCTAGAGGCGTCCGGCCTCATGGAGTATCTCGATCAACTCCGGTTCGGTGTGGTCGGGTACGGGTGTACGACCTGTATCGGGAATTCGGGTCCCCTCGCCGAGCCGATCAGTGAGGCCATTCGAGACCAGGGTCTGGTGGTCGCCGCCGTGCTCTCCGGGAATCGGAACTTCGAGGCGCGTATTCACCCTGAGATCCGCGCCAACTACTTGGCGTCTCCCATGCTCGTGGTGGCGTACGCCCTGGCGGGTCGAGTCGACATAGACTGGCCGACCGAGCCGCTGGGCCAGGGCACCGACGGGCCGGTCTACCTTCGGGACCTGTGGCCCAGCTCGGACGTCATTCGGA
>CBDBJW010000003.1:0-201752 GCA_965206505.1 Longimicrobiales bacterium | reverse complement strand
GTACCACTACGACCTCTTCGCCGGGGACGTCGGCCACACGCTGATGCTCGGCGCGACCGGCTCGGGCAAGAGCTTCACGCTGAACTTCCTCCTGGTCGAAGCTCTCAGGTACGACCCGCGCGTCCTGATCCTGGACCTGGGCGGCTCGTACCGCTGGCTGACCCGGTTCCTCGGGGGCCGCTACCTCGAGCTGTCGCCCGGGGAGGCGGAGCCGACGCTCCGGCTGCAGCCGTTCGCGCTCCCGGCGGGCACGCGGACGTTCCAGTTCCTGACGGGCTGGGTACTCCGGCTGCTGAAGCTCGGCGGCTGGGAGGCAAAGGGTGCGGACACGAGCGAGATCCGGGCCCGGATCGAGGACCTCTACGCGTTGGAGCCGGAACGGCGGACGCTGAGCGTCTTGGCAAGCTCGCTTCCGTCCGCGATGTGGCCGGCGTGGAGCCGCTGGCTGCCGCAGCGGGAGCAGAGCGAGGCGAAGGATCTTCTCAGGGCCGTGGTCTACGCACCGAGCCGGTCCGAGGCTGTGAAGGCCCGCGAAGTGTTCGCCAGGCGCTACAGACCGTGGTATCCGAAGGCGGTGGACGTACTCGAGGACGACTGGGAGCGGATGGTGGCGTTCTACGACTTCCCCGAGGATCACTGGAAGCATCTACGCACGACGAACGTGGTCGAGAGCCCGTTCGCTGCGCTACGGCTCAGGACGACGGCGGCGAAGCGATTCAAGCGGGTCGAGAGCGCTACGGCGCTGATCTGGAAGTTGCTCTTGGTGGCCGAGAAGCGGTTCCGAAGGCTCGACGCTCCTCACCTGCTCAAGGACGTGTTTGAAGAAAGGAAGTTCAGGGACGGTAAGCCTGTCTCAGCTCATCAGCGCAAAGCAGCCGCCTGAAACGTTTACACACCTATTGACCCAGCCTCAAACCCGGGACAGTTTCATGTATCCGCACTGCCGTTTCCTAGCAAGGAGGAACAATGGCACTCGTGGGGAAGTACGCTTTTCTCGTTGGACTGGTGATCGCGGTGGCCGGAGGCTTAGGCTTTGAACAAGCGTGGTTTGGCTGGGTACTCGCCGTGCTCGGCCTGGTCGTTGGATTCTTGAATATCAGCGACAAGGAGAGTCAGACCTTCCTCTTAGCGGCGATCGCGCTGATCGTAGCGACCAGCGCCGTCGGAGCGATCCCCTACATCGGGGAGGGGATGACCCAGATCATCGCGAACCTCGTGCTCTTCCTGGGGGGCGCGGTCTTGGTCGTCGCGGTGAAGAGTCTGTTCGCGGTCGCGAGAGACTGAAGTCACTCTGCCGCAGGCACATTTGGTCTCCTGGGTTCGTGGCTGAGCCAGGTGCCGTCTTGCGACCACGTGGAAACACGGAGGTAGGCGATGGTTTTCACGGATGTGTCCACGACAAGGCGCAATCCTGTCTATTTACGACCGTGAGCGCCTCCCGTAGGTCAGTGTGTTGTGTGGGCAGAGAGCGTCGAACAAGACGGCCATTTATCTCGACACATGGGCGCGCACCCTATCGGACCCCTCGGCACATACCCGCACCGCCAGCCAGCCAAAGAAGGTGGCGGTGACCGCCACGAACGTTGCGCCAACCTTGAGACGATCGCGTCGGTGTCTCTCCCCACAAGGCCTGGAGTCGGCCAGATCTGGCCGACTCCATAATGATCGATCTTCTGAGCCACGGCTTGGCGCGGCGGCCACGTACTGATCTGACCTAGCCCCCTGAAACGAGACCAGGTGCAATGTTAGGATCGAGCTGGTCTGAAGCTTTTCAGCGAGGAGGTCAGGATGGGAAGGAAGCGACACACTCCGGAGCAGATCATCACTGCACTGCGGGAGGCAGGGGTCGGTCTGGCCTGCGGCAAATCCGTGAAGCTGATCAGCCGGGAGCTGGGCATCACCGAGCAGACGTACTACCGGTGGAGGCGGGAGTACGGCGGGATGAAGGTGAGCCAGGCACGGCGCCTGAAGGAGCTCGAGCGCGAGAACGGGCGCCTGAAGCGAGCAGTGGCGGACTTGACACTGGACAAGCTGATCGTGGAGGAAGCGGCCAAGGGAAACTTCTGAGCCCCGAGCGCCGACGACGTTGTGTGGTGCGTGTACGTCAGCAGCTCGGGGCGTCGGAGAGGAGAGCGTGCCGGGTGCTCGGGCAGCCACGCACGACCCAGGAATGGGCAGACTATCTGGACCGGTGTCCAGTATTGTCCAGTTAAGTCCATAAATGACTGTGATACCAGTAAGTTACGAGCATAGACTAGCAACGCACGCCGCTCACAACATCCATTGATATCCACCTCCATCCCGTATATTATGTGGGGATGGTTACTGTAACGAACAAGGCCAAGCCGCCCCGGAAAACCAAGCCCAAGGGCCGCCATCCAGACAAGGTCCTGTCGGCCGCCTTCGTGCGCACTGCCCCGCCTGGAAGACACGCGGACGGCAACGGGCTCTACCTCTTCGTCCAGCCGAGCGGAACCCGCAGCTGGATTCAGCGCCTGGTCATCCGGGGTCGGCGCCACGAGCTCGGGCTCGGCAGCGTCGCGCTGGTCTCCCTCGCCGAGGCCCGGGAAAAGGCGCTGGCCAACCGTAAGCTGGCCCGCGAGGGCGGCGACCCGCTTGCCGAGAAGCGTCGTAGGCAGGGCGTACCGAGCTTCGCCGAAGCCACCGCGCGTGTGGTAGAACAGAAGCAAGCCGGCTGGCGAAGTCGGACGCACGGCCGCGAGTGGATCTTGACCTTCGAGCGGTACGCCTTCCCGCGCATCGGGAAGATGCCGGTCTCGGAGGTCACTAGCGCCGACGTGCTGGAGATCCTCGCTCCCATCTGGCACACGAAGGCGGACACCGCCCGGCGGTTGCGGCAGCGCATCCGCGCGGTGTTGGAGTGGGCGGTGGCGATGGAGTTCCGGATCGACAACCCGTGCGACCGGATTGGCCCGGTCCTGGGTCCACAGCATAACGTTGTGCAGCACATGCGGGCCTTGCCGCATCGAGAGGTGGCCGCGGCCATCCAGACCGCGCGGGCATCAACGGTGCCGCTGGCCGTCCGGCTGGCGTTCGAGTTCCTGGTGCTGACCGCGGCACGATGGGGTGAGGTGCGGTGGGCCGAGTGGACTGAGATCGATCGGGAGAATGGCGTGTGGACCGTACCGGCTAAGCGGATGAAGTCGAACCGGGAGCACCGGGTGCCGCTGTGTGGCCGGGCCGTGGAGATGCTTGACGAGGCACGGAAGCTCGTGGAGGGAACCAGCCCGTTCCTGTTTCCCAATCGGGTCGGCAAGCAGCTCGAGGAGAAGCAACTGCGCCGGATGTTCCAGAAGCACAACATCGCGGCCGTGCCGCACGGGTTTCGCTCGAGCTTCCGCGACTGGGCGGCCGAAGAGACGAACCATCCGCGCGAGGTCATCGAGGCGGCCTTGGCGCACGTCGTCCAGAACAGGGTTGAGGCGGCCTATCGGCGTACGGACCTGTTCGACCGCCGACGTCGGCTCATGGACGACTGGGCGAGCTATCTAGCCGGCGAGAGCCGAGACGCGATGGGCGGGCCGACCCGTTGATTCGCCGTGCTCGTCACATCCGACTTCCTCGCCGCGACGGAACCCGACGGCGCGGCGCGAGATGGCTCTTAGGCGGATCTTGAACGTGGATCGGCGAGGGGGGCGCCGCAGATCAGCGAGTGCACACCGACAACGGGGCGCATGTGCATCGAAGCGCCGTTTCCATGCGCGCGCCAGCGTGTCCTTCAAAGGCTGGCTGGCTTGCATTTTCGGCGCGGCTCTGGCGGACGCGGTGCCGCTTCAGGGCTCCCGTCCCAATGTCCCTTAGCGGGACCGCTGTCGCGCCAAGGACTCGGCGGGTGACCCCTGACGCTGCTGGGCGTCGCCGCGGACGCCGTCCTGCACCTCGCCGTTCCCGTGCAAGAGTCTCTGCGGGGGGTGGTCTGCTGGCCCGAACGTATCGGCGGTGCTCCTCACCCGAAATCTGGTCCATCAGGAGCGCAAGTATTTCAAATTGCGGATCGGATCGCGATCCCAGGGGCTCAGGATCCATACAGCCAAGCCGGTCAGCAGCAATTCCTTGTCAAGAGGCAGCCCTCTTGGAGCACTCAGGATCGTTCTAGTGCGATGTCCCCATACAACTGGCGGCCGCGGCCGCTGTAGTAGTGGCCCTCCATTACCCTGCCCGATTCACCGAGTCGTAGCCACGTGGTCCCTCGGTGCATCTCCATCGTCGGCGCTGCGTTTGCTCTGGGCTCATTCACGAACGTGTACACGAGCTCCGGGCGCATCCCCGGTCCCTCCTGTAACACCGCCGACAAGCTGTACGACTCTGAGTCTGGCCACCGCGCAGTTACGCTAAGCCGCGACCACGTCTGTTCAATCCGAACCTCTCCTAGGATCTCCACAGGAGCGCTTTCGTGGGAGGAGCTTACCCGTGCATTCCACGAGCCTCGAAGGTCGGGAATACCCAGCCAGCCTCGACGCTTTAGGAATTCAGTTCGCCAAAGTCGTACGTCGAACCACTTCCAGTACAATCCGAAAAAGCCAAGGACCGAAGGCATCTCTACCCACCACGGTACCGGCAGATCGAGGCATTCGATCACACGCTGAAGGCCCCACGCAGACAGCACGGCCGTCACTGCCAGAGCCAAGTAGACTCCTCTCCGAGATCGCGCTTCAGCGGCGTAGGGGTGCATGGCTACCAGTTGTTCCAGAGGGATGCCACAGCTCCAATGAAATCAATGGCGTGGTCCCTGGTCCAGGTAATAGACGAACTCCCGAACAGCCATTGATGTCGGTTCTGACAGATGAACTTTACTCCATCATCGGAGAGCCGAGCGTCAATGTCGTTCACGATCGCGACGAAGGTTTCTTGATAGGAACCGCCAAAGCACCTGTCTGGCGCCTCGTGTATAAGACACTCGATGAAGTAGGACGGATAGCGGTTCCGAAGGGTGTCGCTGCCGTTTATCACGCTCTCTCTGGCATTCTTGAAAACGCGAACCACAGGCTTGTACCAGCCGTTCGTCCGGTCTGAGCCGTTCTTCGCAGCGCCGTACTTGATGTGCATCTTCGGGTAGTTGATCACTTGCTCATTTTCCGGATGGCTCCAAAAGGTGATGCGGACGCCTGAACCTTCTTGTCCTTGTAGCGCTTGTATCGGACCGCCGGGACCACGTCGGCGGGCAGTCGACCAGATTCAGAGAGGACCTTCACGGACTTTCCACCACTCAGGTCCACCGACGAACTACCGTAGTACGATCGCAATGCTTGGACCACCTCCGCGCGGAATTCGGACCAGCTGTACGAGCCCTTCCCCAACCCGAGCTCCCTATTTTCCTGAGCCGTAAGGTTCGAGTACTGGACGGACGTGGCCTCCACTACTAAGTCAACGTCGCTGTTACCCCGGATGTTGGTGGCATTCGCGTAGGATCCCTGAAGATAGACGTCAAACTGCATGCTCTCGGGCCACTCATGGGCGTCGAGAGCGACGCGGATAGACTTGTGTGTTCTTGCAGAGGTCACGGTGGAGCCCTGGCGGGACCAAGTCTCAAGTTGAGCTTCGGGAATCGGCATGAGCGTTAGTTAGGCATCAACCCACTGCACTTCAGCTTCTCGAACAAATTCTGGACCCCGCAGGCGGGAGCACCGGGTTCCGCTGTGTGGCCGCGCCATGGAGATTTTGGACGAGGCACGGACGCTCGTAAGGGGAACCAGTCCGTATCTGTTTCCCAATCGGGTCGGCAAGTAACTCGAGGAGAAGCAACTGCGCCGGATGCTCGGGAAGCACAAGATCGCGGCTGTGCCGCACGGGTTTCGTTCGAGCTTCCGCGACTGGGCGGCCGAGGAGACGGATCATCGGCTATATACGATGGTCTTGCGTCGTCGTAACTGGATGACTCGTAGTAAGTTATAGATGTCCTAGGTCTTGAGCCGACTCGTCGCTGCCGTATATTATCCCGTATATTTCTAGCGCGATCACATGGGAGCTTACGGTACGTTGGCGGAACCCGTGACAGGTGAGACCTTGGGCGCCGCAGGCGTCGCGAGGGGCTAAGAAAGACCACGCAAATGACGATCCGGCAATGCCGAATGTTGCATTTCGTCGCCACAGCGAGGGCGTGAACGAACGTACTGGCGGCGGGCAATGAGGCAATCTGGAAGTACGGCGCGGCCGTGCGCGTCCGGGGAGAGGGTTGTTGACGGACGAGTTCGAGCGATCAATGGAGGCTCCGGGGGCCTCGTGGCCGACCGACCCGCGCACCCAACGTTGCTCTCTGCGGAGCGATGAGGACCATGACGGCGGCTCAACGCAGGCGACGTGATCGCCAGACTCGGTCCTGACCAGCGACCGGTCGGGAGTGAGTCCCGCGGTTGGCGCCCGCGCCCGCGGCGTTCATCGTCTCCAGGCCGCAGCATCGGGGATCCCGCGGCTGAAGAGCACATCGAGACCGTCGAGACCCGCTTGATGAGCGAGGGCCGCTGCCGCATCCGCCTGCGGCGGGTCACGCAGGATGCCTCGGACCTGGCCGCTCCTCGGATCGAGCAGGATGGTCATAGGAAGGTCGGTGTTGCTGTCCAGCGTCGTCGACCCGCCGGGTCCGGAGAGTGTGATGCTTGCCAGGTTGTCGACCCAGCCAGGCTGAACCGGGAGAACGAACGCGAAGGATGAACTCCCGTCGCCATCGGCCATCTCGGGCATGGCCAACCTGAGAGAGAAGAGTTCAACGCCGCCTGCGGTCCATCCTGTGAGGCGGTGCTCACCGGGGGAATCAGGCAGCGCGGGCGGCGCGTCCACCACGAAGGTGGGTTCCAGAAAAAGCACGCCATCGGCACCGACGCCGCCCCACAAGAGAAGCGATCTGGCCGAGGCTCCCCCGGCCGCCGCGCCGGACGCACCTTCGTCGGCCACACGGTAGCGGAAGGCTTTGGTGAAGTGGTAGTCGCTGATCCAACCCCGCCGCCCTACCACGCAACCCGTCATTATGTCGATGCTCGTCGGTGGTACCAGCCTGTCGTCGCGGGAGTCGTATCCCCATGCGCCGATTGTGCCGTTGGGATGAGGGTAGGAAAGGTCGCCGTCGCCGTTGTCGCAACGGGCATGTCCCAAGCTAAAATTGTGGCCGAGTTCATGTGCGATAACGCCCCCGTCGGGTTCGGAAGCAGCGACCCGGCCGCCCAGGCGCGCAAGCCCAACAATGCCTGAAGGTTCCCCAATTAGACCCAGATAGTGGCCACTTCCGCCTTCCACAACTCGGATTGCTTCGGTCTGAGCGAGCACATCGTAAACGGAGGCACCTGAACTCAAAACCGGTACATGTGCCTTCACCACCAGATCACCGACAGGCATCAGCGTTCGGGTCTCCCAGAGCAGTACATGGCCCTCCGGGTCTGCCGCCATGCCCTCGGCCGCTTCCACAACTGCCCTGTTGAGGTCGGCCCAGTTGGGGTCGTCGACGCTCCAAAGGAAGGGAATCACCGTGAGGTCGAGCAGGGGCATCTCGTGTACCTCGACCTTGATGCGGCCCATCTCCGGGATCCGTTTCGTGACCCCGAGTCCCGGATCCAGCGTCCCGTCCGGGTCGATGTCGATGACCATCTCCAACCCCGGCCGAATCAGCCAGTCCGGGACCTGCGCGTTCGCCGATTTCGACAGAAGCCCCTCCTCGATCTTGCTGGGGATGGAGGTTGATGTGCCCGGTATCGTCACCTCATACGCGTCCTCGCCATTCAGATGGAAGCTGGCCCGAACCGGCGGCATACCCAGATCCGTAGCACGCATGGTTGTCACGAACACCCTCAGCAGGGCAGCTTCTTCAGCCACCTGCGGAACGGGGATCTTCGCCGATTGCACGGCCTGGGTCAGGTAGGCCATCGACCCGCCGGTCTCAGCGCATCGCGCCACATGCAGATCTTCGATGCTCTCTAGCCATTCGTCAAAAGCGGGCTCGGAGGGGGCGCACAGATCTGTGCCACTGGCTATGAGCACCTCGAGCCGACCTAGAGACGCCAGAGTCGTCGGAAGTGCACCCGACATACCGGGGTTACTCGCCAGGACGAGTCGGGTTAGTCTGGTGAGGGCGCCGAACTCTTCGGGGACCGGGCCAGTCAACTTGTTTTGATTGAGATAGAGCCCACTCAGGCTGCTGAGACGCCCCAATCCGGGCGGGATCGGGCCAGACAGATCGTTCTGGTTGAGCCTCATGTCCTGAACCGAGTCGAGGTCGCCGAGGTCCGGCGGAATCGAGCCGGAAAGGGCGTTTGTTTGCAGGTCCAACGCCTCCAGGTCGCGGAGCCGACCCAATTCCCGCGGAATCGGGCCAGACAGATCGTTTTTGGCGAGCCGCACGGAGCGCAGGTCTGAAAGATTGCCCAGCTCCGGCGGAATGGCACCGGACAGTCTGTTATCGCTTAGATCAAGCCACCGTAGGCCTGCCAGATCCCCCAACTGAGACGGAATGGGGCCAGACAGGTCGTTACCACTGAGATCAAGTGACCACAGGCCAGCCAGGTCCCCCAGTTCCGGCGCAATAGAGCCGGACAAGTTGTTGAAACGGAGCCTAAGGGAAAGTCGCCCCTCGCGATCGATGTCAACTCCGTACCAGTTTTCGAGGGGCGCGTCGGTGAGCCAGCCTCGACTGTTCGTCCAGTTCGAGCCGCCCGCATTACCGTAGAAGACTTCGAGAATACCTCGATCCGTGAGCGGCGCGCACCGTGTTTCCGGGCCCTCACGTGACGGGATCGCGTTCAGCCATCGGCGGATCGCATCGTCGTCCGAGACACACAGTTGCGTATCCGTATAACGAAGCTCGAGTAGGCGGAGGCGTACGAGGGACGCCGGTAGCCGACCGTGCAGCGCGTTGCTGCCGATCCGCAGTTCAGTCATGTGCGCGAGCAGACCGAGACTTGGAGGAAGACTCCCGTTCAGGCCGTTCCCTGTTAGATTAAGTGCCGTCACCCGCCCGAGCGCGTCCGCGCGGACTCCGTGCCATTCGGCCAGCGCTGCATCGCCTAGCCAGCCGTCCGACCCGGTCCAGCTCGTCCCCCCGGTGGCCTCGTACAGCGATTCCAGCACACTCATGTCCGTCTGATTGCACCATGGCAACCCGGGACGAGTATCGTTCATCCATGCGACGAATTCGACGGTTCCCGGCCAGCAGAGACCCCCCGTCGGGTCCAAGCTCAAGGTCCTGAGTGCACTGATTTGCAGGAGCGAGCGCGGGATTGGTCCCTCCAACGTGCGTGACCGAAGCCTGAGGTTCCGGAGATCGACCAGCCGTCCCAGTTCCGATGGGATCAGGCCAACCATATTGCCAGTGAGGCTCAGTGTCCGAAGGCTGGCGAGGCTTCCCAGCTCCGGCGGGATCGGGCCCGTTAGATCACCGAACAGCGTTAGCTCCGTCAGCCTGTTGAAGCGGACCAGGACTCCCGCCGGAATCGGGCCCCGCAAATGGTTTGAGCTCGTGCGGACACCGGTCTCGGTCACTTGCGAGGTGTGGACAAGCCGCAGGGCCACCACACGGCCGTCATGATCGACATCGACCCCATACCATTCCCCCAGAGGTGCGTCGGTCAGCCAGTTGTCGTTGTTCCTCCAGTTGGGTCCGTCCAGAATCTCGTAGAGCGCCACCAGCGCCGCCCGTTCCAGGTCGGGACCCACAGTGATCTCCGCCGTTCCCTGGACGCTACCCGCACTCGCCGTGATCGTCGCCACTCCTTCGGCGACCGCCGTCACCAGACCCCCAGCGTCAACCGTTGCCACCGCAGCATCACTGGACTCCCACGATAACTCCGCTCCCGCCACCGCATGGCCGTTCTCGTCGAACGCCTCCGCCGTCAGCTGCAGCGTACTGCCCAACTCAATCGTCTCCGCAGACGGCGACACCTGCACCGAGGCCACCGGCTGCATCACTGGCACTACCGCCGACCCTGATGCCTCGCCCCCGCTCGCCGTAATCGTGGCCACTCCTTCGGCGACCGCCGTCACCAGACCCCCAGCGTCAACCGTTGCCACCGCAGCATCACTGGACTCCCACGAGAACTCCGCTCCTGCCACCGCATGGCCGTTCTCGTCGAACGCCTCTGCCGTCAGCTGAACGGTCTGACCCAACGCGGTCAGCTCGTACACGGACGGCGACACCTCGACCGAAGCCACCGACTGCATCACCGTCACCACCGCGGAGCCTGACGCCGACCCGACACTCGCCGTGATCGTCGCCGTCCCATTGCCCGCCACTGTAACGAGGCCCGACGCATCGACCGTCGCCACCGAGTTGGCGCTACTCGTCCAGGTCACGGTGGCCCCAGCCATGACCCTGGCGTTTTGGTCCCGCACCTCCGCACTCAATTGAACCGTTGTGCCCAACGCAGTCAGCTCGCGCGTGGCCGGGCTCACCGTGACCGTCGTCGGGCGAGCGGGCTCTGGCGCGGTGGCGCTGTCGCCGCCGCAGGCCCACCCCAAGGCTAGGCTCGCCAGCAGCGCTGACAGCCGGATGATGGTGCGGTGAAAGCTCATTCGGATAGCTCTCTGGGCAAGCAAACCGGGTTCCGCCGGACCGCAGTTTGGCCGGGCCGGCTTCGGTTCACCCTTATGAGTTGATTGTGAGTTTTCGGGAGATCGGCGTGTTTCTTTAGTGATATTTTGAGCTATCCGGAAATCTAACCGAATTGCTCCGCACCGCTTGACAGGGTGTATGACCCCTTCTACATACTCGTTCCGCCGCTGCCCAGACTCCGGCGTTCTCCACCTGACGAATAGAGGTCATACGATGCGTATCGCACGTCAGCTCTTCCAGAAGCTTCCTCCACTTCTCGCACTCGCGCTTTCTGTCAGCCTATTCGTACCGGGAAGCGTTTACGGGCAGACGAGCCTTTCACTCCAGGCCGGCGCTAGCCTCGCGACGCTGGGAGGGAGCGACGTAGCAAGTGCTGACTCCCGGATCGGCATGAGAGTTGGGGCATCGGCCATCTTCCCGTTTTCGGCCAACCTGGATCTGCAGTTCGGGGCTGCCTATGTAGCCAAGGGTGTGACGGAGCAGGAGCTTGGTGTAGATGTAGCGGCTGAGATCGACTACTTCGAGATACCACTGCTTCTGAGGCTTAGCCCTTCCGTCGATGGCACCATATCGCCGCACTTCACTGTCGGCCCGGCACTCTCTTTTCGACTCAAGTGCAGCGTGTCTGGATCAGCAGGAGGGCTCGAGCTTTGAGGCGACTGCGATGAATTTGGAGATCCCGGTGCGAAGTCGATGGACTTTGGGGCAATGGCCGGTGCCGGTATAGACATCGCAACGTCCGGGTCCCTGTCTGTGTCGTTGGATCTCCTTTACAACTTTGGCCTTTCCTCCATCTCCGAATCGGAAGATACGAAGAATCGCGCGTTTTCGATTCTAGCGGGCGTCACGTTCCCCATAGGCTAGCAACCGAGCTCGGATAGCAGTTTTCAGTGGCGGCCAATCCGAGAGCGCAGGAGCCCTAACCGGAAGACGGCCATCTCAGCCCTGACCGACTGGCCTTCTTCTCGTATAGGGGGGGAGTAGCAGCGCGCGGAAGGTGGCCACAGCCGATGGGGCAGCCGGAGGGATCATCATCAAGCTGGCGGGACCTAACGGGCTAGGAGGAGATCGATCGAGTGCCAGAGCCGGTGCGCTGTTCGAGATCTCGCTGCCTGTAACGGTCACGAACGGGGTCATTGACGGGCGGGCGTCGCGATTCCGATTGGGACTGCGGACAACACGAACCCATATGAGGTGATCCCATGAGCTGTAGCCGAACGATCCGGGTGTGGACAGTGCTAGCGGGTGTGGCCGTGGCCGCGGCGTGCGGGGGCGGCGACAGCGGTGGCCCCACGGCACCCCCGACGGTTGATCCGCCGCGCGCGACGACGGTCATGGTGAGCCCTGCTACGGCCGAGTTGGATGTGGGGGAAACCGTTCAGCTGACGGCAGTAGTGCGTGACCAGAACTCCAACGTGATGGCGGGGGCCTCGGTGACCTGGATGAGTGGCGCCGGCACGGTTGCGACGGTGAACGCATCGGGTCTGGTGACGGGGGTTGCCGGAGGGACGGCGACGATCACCGCGCGTTCGGGCAGCGCACAGGGAACCGCACAGATCACGGTCGTGAGCGTGACGGCGCCGGTGGTCTCGGTGGAGGTATCGTCGCCTGCAGAACCGATCGCCTTGGGTGAGGCGGTGCAGTTGTCGGTGGAAGCACTCGACGAGAACGGACAGGCGGTAGCGGGTGTGGAGTTCTCGTGGGAGTCGAGCAACACGTCGGTGGCGACGGTAGATGCGTCGGGTCTGGTGACGGCGGTCGCCGCAGGGACGGCGACGATCACCGCGAGTGCGGGCGACGTGCAGGCAACGGTGGAGGTCACGGTCGTGAGTGCGACGCAGCCGGTGGTCTCGGTAGAGGTATCACCGTCCGCGGAAACGATCCCTTTGGGCGGGACGCTACAGTTGTCGGCGGAAGCATTCGACGAAAACGGACAGGCAGTAGCGGGTGTGGAGTTTTCGTGGGAGTCGAGCAACGCCTCGGTGGCGACGGTGGATGCGACGGGTCTGGTGACAGGGGTCGCCGAGGGGTCGGCGACGATTTTCGCGAGTGCAGGCAGCGTGCAGGGAAGGGCGCACATTGCGGTGGTCAACCCGGTGGCCAGCCGGGACCGCGAGATCCTGGTGGCGCTCTACAACGCAACGGATGGACCGAATTGGGGTCACGCTTTCAACTGGCTCACCGACGCGCCGCTCGGGGACTGGTCTGGAGTCGAGACCAACGCCTTGGGCCGGGTCACGGAATTAAGTCTCCCCTTCAACGACCTCTCGGGCTCGATTCCTGCGGAGTTCGGCAACCTCGCCAGCCTGACGACGCTCCGGCTCGAATTCAACGAACTCTCGGGCCCGATCCCCGCCGTGTTCGGCAACCTGTCGAGCTTGGAGCACTCGGATCTCAGCTTCAACGAACTCTCGGGCCCGATCCCACCTGAACTCGGCAAGCTCACGAACCTGACGGACCTGGATCTCAGCTCGAACGGCCTTTCGGGCTCGCTGCCTGTGGAGCTTGGCAACCTGTCGAGCTTGGAGCATTTGGATCTCGGCTTCAACGAACTTTCAGGCCCAATCCCGCTTGGAGTCACCAATCTCACTAGCCTGACGGAACTGGATCTTAGCTCCAACCAACTTTCCGGCCCGATCCCCACGGAACTCGCCAACCTCACTAGCCTGGAAATACTGAATCTCAGCGGCGGGTCTCTTCTGGGCGGCACTGGGCTTTCAGGCCCGATTCCGCCTGAACTCACCAGGCTCACCAGCCTGAAGGAATTGAATCTCGGCCAAAACGCCCTTTCAGGCCCGATCCCGCCTGAACTCACCAACCTCACTCGCTTGGAGATACTGAATCTCGGCGGCAACCCCCTGACGGGCCCGATCCCGCCCGAACTCGGCACTCTCACCAACCTTAGGGGCCTGTCCATCGTCGGAAGTCTCATTTCGGGCCCGATCCCGCCTGAACTCGGCAAGCTCACGAACCTGATCGAGCTGTGGCTCGCCTTTACCTGGCTCTCGGGCCCGATCCCTCCCGAGCTCGGCAACCTGAGCAGCCTGACGGACCTGTGGCTCAGCTCGAACAACCTTTCGGGCCCGGTCCCGCCCGAACTCGGCAACCTCACGAACCTGACGGACCTGGCTCTCAGCAGAAACGAACTGACGGGCCCGGTCCCGCCTGAACTCGGCAACCTCACGAACCTGACGGAGCTGGAGCTCGAACACAACGAACTGACGGGCCCGGTCCCGCAAAGTTTTCTCGCGCTCGATATGCTGACCTGGTTCCGCTTCGAAGACAACGCCGGCCTATGCGCACCGAACACGACCGAGTTTGTCACTTGGCTGCAGAGTATTGACGAAGTCCGCGGGCCCTTCTGCAGCGCGTCTTCTTCATCGCCGAATCGACTAGGCTCGCGGCCCGACGCGCCGAGAGCGTACGGTGGTGGCTGACGGTGGGGGTCAGTTGAGGAGATGCGGGCTGTTACGGCGGGATGAGTGAAGACGAACTCATGTGAAAGCGTGGAGCGACAATGACTCGGATCCATAAGAGCGCCTGCCGGACGATGGTCCTCACGGCCGGGTTGGTCGCGCTAGCCAGCTGCGGCGGTGATAGCAGCACCGCACCGGAGCCTCCGCGGGCCACGGCGATCTCGATCTCACCGCCATCGGTCACGCTTGAGTTCATCGGGGCCACGGAGACGTTCACGGCGACGATCACCGACCAGAATGGAGCGGCGTTTGCCGGAGCGGTGGCGTGGTCAAGCGAGCAACCGGAGGTCTTCACGGTGAACGGTGGGGGGGTCGTCACGGCGGTGTCGAACGGGTCGGGTACGGTCCGGGCCAGCCTCGGGAGCCTGAGCGCGACAGCGACAGCGACAGTGACGGTTGCCCAAGTCGTATCGGCGATCGAGGTGGTGTCAGGAGACGGCCAGAGCGGATTGACGGGCGACGCGTTGCCGGAGCCCGTGGTGGTGCGTGTGGATCAGGAGGCGGTTTCGCTGTGCGCGCACACACGAAAAGGGCAGTTCATGGCCGTCCGGATCCGAGTCTTTTGACACAATACAATTAGGGCACAGACACAATACAAACAGGGCATTGACACAATATTGACACAAGACAGTTTTGTTATTGACAAGACGGTTTCAGCGGGCCCAAGATTTCCGTTGAAATCGCTGTTCTGACGTTCTGAAAAGAGAGAAAAATGAGAGAGAGAGAGAGAGAGAACCGTGCTGAGTCCAATGACCACGACCGCGAAGGGCGTTGTCGCCTTCGGGGTCGGTGCGCTGCGATGCGGTCGGGGAGGGGCTGTTCCCCGTTTCCGGGCTGCCGGCCCGTCCCCCGCAGGACCATGTGTTGAACACAGGATTCCCAAACGAAGAAGGAGTCAGTGATGTCGAGCAATCGATCCCCAGCGAGTTTGCTATTCAGGAGCTTGGCGTGTGGCGTCCTCGCGTTGGTCGCCGTGTGGTACCTTGCCGCCTGTGGCGGCGACGACATGGACGACATGATGGGACCGGGCGATACATGCGCCGTAGGGCAGGTGCTTGGTCCCGGACAGGAATGCTCCGTGGGGACAGACACCTTCGAAGTCATGTCGGACGGCTTCGGGTGTCTCATCGAACCCGGCGGCTTGATCCAGATGTGCAGCAACAATGAGGTCACCAAGGGCGGTTTTTCGGCCAGCAACATTGACGACACGCTGGACTGGCGCATTGACTCGATGCCCTGATACTTCATTGCTTGCAGGAGTTCGAACCCTTCGCCATTGAACGCGGTGACTTTGGCTCCGGCCGATCGGCTCGGCCGCGCTACGCCTCCGGATCGTTCTTCGCGCGGCGCACGAGGAGCGAGGCCGAACCATTCCTATGATCGGGAGCAAACCCGGGACGGGCGCGACACCCTGCTGGCGCTCGTGGAGGACGTGACGCCGGAGCGGGCAGCCGCGGCGCTGTCCGACGGGACGGTCCTGAGCGCCGAGCAGTTGGACGCCCCGGACCGCCTGGGCAACGGGAGCGGGAGCTACGACCTCGGCGACCTGATCGCCTGGCTCGAGCGCAGCCGGAGCGGCGAAGCGGGCTGCGGCGGCGGGGGCCCGGCGAGCGACGCGGGCTCGCCGACAACCCCGCCTCCGGTGGCCCCGCCGCCGCAGAGTGGCAGCCAGGGCCGGAGCCGGCGGGCGGGTGGTTCCGGCGCGGGCCGGCGCCGGGGGAGGCCTCCGGCCGGGGGGGCTCGGCGACGCCTCCCGTCCCAGGCTGCACGGCGGCGGCCTTCCGCATCTCGACGGGTGCGGGGCGCGCTTCTCGTCACGCTCGCCGCGGGCAGCTGGGGCTGCGCGATGGATGACAGGCCGGTGGCGCCCCAACTCCCGCTTCAGGACTTCTTCGCCCAGCGTCCCGTTGAAGCTTTCGTTGTAGCCATTCTCCCACGGGCTACCCGTGACCTGCCCCCAAGAGTGGTACCACATCCTAGGTTAGTCCCAGCACCTGTGGAGGGCCGTGAAGGACGGGCATCCTCAGGAACCAGGGCGACGGCTTAATCGCCTCAGGGGCCGGGGGAAAGCCGCCGCAGGCGCTGTGGGGTCGGACGGTATTGTACTCGCGCCTCCATTGCTCGACCAGCACGGCCGCCTCCGCCAACGAGCAGAAGATCTCCCCGTTCAACAGCTCGTCCCTGAGCTTGCCGTTGAAGCTCTCGTTGTAGCCGTTCTCCCACGGGCTGCCCGGCTCGATAAAGAGCATCTCGACGCCCACGCGCCCCAACCACCGCCGCACGAGCTTCGCGCTGAACTCCGGTCCGTTGTCCGACCTCAGATACTCGGGAGGCCCGTGTCGGACGAACAGATCGGCCAGCACCTCGAGCACGTGCCCGGCCACGCACGGGCTGACCGCATTGGGTGCGACCGTTCAACTGAGCGCCGAGGTGCGGGACCAAAACGCCAGGGTCATGGCTGCATCCAGGCCCGGATCCAGATAGCCGCCGCCCTCGACCTGGGCATCGAGGAGACCCGCCAGACCCTGGCGCGGCTCGAGGCGGCCACCTGGGGGATCACGCTCCGGGAGATCGAGGGGGAGCGGTTCGTGGTGCTGCCGGCCGGCGCACTGGCCTATCTGCCCCGGACCGTGGGCACCCGGCCGGCCGTGAAGCTGTCGAACGAGTGAAGGAGCTCTATGACCGCGTATGTGGACGCCGCCTGGTGGGCAAGCCCGGCTTTAGGACCGAGTCGGGGGCAGCGTGGTCAGGTACTGTCGTATGTCCGGCCTCTTGATGCAGCCCTCGTTGGCTGCGGGCCCGTATGGTGTTCGTTGAGATCGGATCCAAATCGTTAGATCGGGCTCGGTGGCCCTAGCGGTCATTCTGGTGTTTCCGATCCCGTCTTCCAGACCGTTTGCCCTTACCCGTTCCTTGCGTCCTGCCGCCCGCATCTCCCAGCAGCTCTCTCTGTTTGCGCTTCTCTCCTTTCGTTGGCCCGTCAGGCGGCAGCGCGAACCCGATGGATCTCCTTCTTCGTGGTCAGCGCCCAGACCATCCGCGCTGTCCTGTTGGCGAGCGCCACCGCGACCAGCATCTTCGGCTTGCGTGCCAGCATCCTGGCCAGCCACGGATCCGTGATCTCGCCACGCCGGATCGCGTGTTGGACGACCGCCATGGCTCCGGTGATCAAGAGTCGCCTGAGATCGCGCTGGCCCATCTTCGATATCCTGCCCAGCCTTGGCTTGCCGCCGGTGGTGTGCTGCCGCGGCACGAGGCCGAGCCAAGCCGAGAAGTCGCGCCCGCGCCGGAAGCTCTCCATCGGCGGTGCGAAGGCCTCCAGTGCCATCGCGGTGATCGGTCCGATTCCGGGGATCGTCATCAGGCGCGCCGTCTCTTCGTTCTCCCGCGCGCTCGCCCGGAGCTTCCTGTCGAATCCATCGATCTTCTCATCGAGCTCGTCGATCCGCCCGAGCAGCAGCCAGCCCAGTTCGACGACCGCCTCCGGCAGGCCGGCGTCCCCGTCTTCCAGCACCCGGGCCAGTTGCCCGATCCGGGCCCTGCCCTGCGGAGCAACAACTCCGAACTCGGCGAGGTGACCCCGAAGCGCATTGATCGTCTGCGTGCGCTGGCGCACCAGCAGGTCACGCGTGCGAAAGAGCATCCCCTGAGCCTGCTGCGCTTCCGTCTTGACCGCCACGAAGTGCATGGTCGGACGCTGCGCGGCTTCCGTGATCGCCTCCGCGTCCGCCGTGTCGTTCTTGTGCCTCTTGACGAAGGGCTTCACGTAGATCGGCGGAACCAGCCTCACCTCGTGACCGAGCGCCTCGATCTCCCGGCCCCAGTAGTGGGCGCTGGCGCACGCCTCCATCGCCACCGTGCACGGCGGTTGCGAGGCGAGAAAGCTCAGCAGCTTCCCGCGGCTCAGCTTCCTGCGGTACGCTATCGACCCGTCCGCACTCGCCCCGTGTACCTGAAAGCTACGCTTTGCCAGATCGATCCCGATGATGCTAACCTCGTCCATTGGATGCCTCCTCCCTCAGATGGTCGGTAAGTGCGAAGTACCATCTTGGCACATTGCGATGCCGCCGGGAGGGGGCGTCCACTCCATCGTTAGAACAGCAGTTGACGAAGGCCTTGCGGGCATGCGGTGGCAGATGTGCATCCTTTTGCTCGCATTGAACTTACGAGCGTGACGTGCCAGATTCCCGCCAATTGATTCCCGCTAATTGGGTTCAGGCCCGAACTCTGCGGCGGTTGTCGAGCGCGTTCCTGAGCTGGTCCTCGTCGGCGTGCTGGTAGCACTGGAGCACTGTTCTGGCCGTCTTCCAGCCCCCAAGCTCGCACAGCACCTTGAGCGGCTGGTCCATGAGGTCCGAAGCGAACTTCCGCCTCAGCGAGTGCCAGCCTCTGCGGTGCTTCGGCTCCAGCCCCGCGAGCCTCTCCGCTCTCTTCCACCAGGAGCGCGCCCGCCCGGAGCGCACGCACGTCGAAGGATTCCCGGGCGCGGGTAACACAAGCGCGTCGGCGATCCCAGGGTTCCTCTTTCGCGCCTCTTCCAAGACGACGATCGCCTCGATGGTCACCGGCGTCCGGTGTTCGTAGCCCGACTTCTCGTGCTCCGCGCGCCACCGCACCACTCTTTCTTCGAAGTCGATGTCCGACCACCGAAGCTGGCGGATGGCACCGATGCGGTGACCCGTCTCGTGCGCGAGCACGAGCGCGACACGAAACCGCCAGTCGACCTGGCGGGACACCTCGAGAAGCGCCTGGTATTCCCCCTCCACGAGGACGACCCGGGTCGGGTTCTTCTCCTTGGGCGTCTTCAGACCCTGCAGCGGGTTCGAATCGAGGAGCAGGCGGCCCTGCTCGTCCCTCGACTTCGCGGCCCAGTTGAGGATCGCCAGCAGTAGCTTCAGGTCCTGTTGGATTGTTCGATCCGATACGGGCCTTCCGCTCGGGCCGACCCGGCCCGCCCGTCGTTCCCTGATGAACCTGTCCCAGTCGCGCTGCGAGAGCGTTGCCGGGCTGCGGTTCCGTCCGAGAAACCCGAGGAACATCCGCATCGCGGCCCTGTCGTGCCGCCGCGATTGCCTGCCCTTAGTGGGCGTCACCTCTTCACCGTAGATGTCAAAAAGCGTCTCCAGCGTGGGCGGCTCGGGCTCGGCTTCCGCTCCGCCCCCGATCTCCGGCCCGGCGAAGCCTGCGGCGAACTCGTCCGCCTGCCTCTTCGCCCGTGCCCAGTCGCGGTGCTTGAGCGATTTGCTCAACCTGCGCCCGTTCTCGCGCCACTCGATCTGGAGCAGGCCGGTCTTGGGATCGGGAAAGACCCGGACCCGGTTCCGGCCCCATTCGCCGGCGCCGTAACTGTGCCGGCTTCGTTTCGTGCGTGCCATCATTCGATTCCTCCTCGATGATGGACTGCACGATCTGCGCGCCTGAAACTTCGCGCTGAAAAGGCATCTTCGCCAGACGGGCGATTCCGCGTGCGCCGGGCCTTCCGGCGTTCAGGCCGCTCCGAGCCGATGACCCGCCGCGCTGGCGCTTCCCGATTCACGAGTCCGGCGCTATGATGGGAAGGTTGTTTTGCAGACGTGTCGAGAGCGGCTCGGGGGGCCGATCTTGACCGCCGATCACCGGGGGTCGGTGGCGTACCGCGCGTGCACATCGACATCGAGGTGCATGTGCACGGAACCACCGTTGCGATGTGCGCGCCAGCGGTTCCGTATGTCGCTGGCTGCTTTGCGGTTGCACCACGGTCGCCGGAGCGGCGATGCCGCTCCGGTCCAGGTATCCCATGCGGGAAGGCCTTTTGGGTGCCCAGGACGGGCGTATCCCAGGCTTGGCGGCGTGGGCTGCGGCCCCGCCCATCGCGGCCCCGGCCTTGCTCGGCGATGTCCGATAGCCCGACGGACAGGGGGCCGGCGAACTGGTGCTCCGCCGCCTCGAAGCGGCGCTGAACCGCCTTCCCGCGTAGGGATAATTGGCCGGGAGCGACCCCGAGGGGACGGGGGCAGGGGTGCGTAAACACACCTGCCTCCGAACCCGTACCAGGCCCTCGGACTGGGGGGTCGCTCCCGCCTCGGACGGTGCCGCCCGTACAGCGCTGGCCGGCCTGTCCGCGGAAGCGCAAGACGCTGCCGCGCCAGCGGATAGGCGGGAAGCTCCGTGTGAATCGCCGGGGCGCCGAAGTGTGAATCGTACCCCCGCGTCGTTTGCGCACTCCAGTGCGGCCGTAAGTCGCGCGCCGCTCATCGGTAGCGAGCCCCGGCGAGGCGCGCGGTCCGCCATGTGCTGCCGCGGCGGATTGAGGCGCGGGCGGCCTGCCGTCGGGCCTGTTTCTCCAGCGCCACGCTGCGCTTCATGGCGGCCTGGAGACCGCCGTACTCCTCCAGGATCGGGACCGCGCCCGCGAGAATGGCCTCCTCGATCCGGGCGAGCTCCTTGCGAACCTGGGGGTCGAGTTCGGCTGGACCGGAGGGCTCGACCCAGTGGCGCATGACTCGCCGTGCCCGCTCAAGCTCTCTCGAGGTGCCACCGACCGCGACAACCTCGACGGATCGGCCTCGTCTCCCAAGCGCGTGCCAGAGCCCGCGGTGCGCCGCACCCCAGGAGTGAAGCGCGGTCGCGGTCGCGTGGCCGGGATCGGCGTAGACGAAGACGGCGCTCTCGGCGTCCAGAGCGACGGGCAGCTTTACCGGGAAGTAGCGCCGAGTCGCACCGGCGCCACCCCGGTAAACCCGGACGGGCAGCAGCCCGTGTTCGATGCCGAGGGCCTCGAACGCGGCGACTTTCTCGGATTCGGTGGCCAGCCAAGGCAAGCCGGGATGCTCGATCACGTAGTCGAGCGAGAGCAGGCGCCGCATGAGTACGGCGGGCGAGGCGTCGCGGCGGTGGCGGATGTGCTCGGCTCCGAGCGCCCGGTAGATCCGCCGGGAGAAGATGCGGCACACGCGGCCGATCCCCCGGATGCCGGGCACGGTGTCCTCGGCGGCCAGGCCCTGCGCGATCAGCGCGTGGACGACGCGCCGCACCTGTTCCGGGTGTGCATCGAGGAATCGCGCGCACTGGACGCGGGTGAACGCGCCGCTGTGGAGGCAGACGAACGCGATCCACCCGGCCTTTTCTCCCGTCCAGCCGAATGGCGCGAGCGCCTCTTCGCTTCCCTGGAGGTGAACGATCGCATCGCTCACCGCCGAGTTGAACTGCTGCTTCCGCGTCTCCATGCCCGGAACAGTGAAGAGCCGTTTGCAAGAAAGTCAACCATTGGGAAATCTCCCAATTGCTCGTAGCGGCTAGAGATAGCCAGTACGGTACGCGAGCTGTTGGACACCGCCGCCAGCGCCCCCGCCCCCGCCCCCACATGGCTCGCTGGAAGCTTGGGCACGGGACGTAGCGCGACCGGGAGGCCGGTCTGGGCAAAGCGTCGCGCCCGGCGGAACCCGAGCGCGGCGGTGTGCATCGGAGGGCACTGACCCGCAGGCGGCTCGATTGCTCCGGTGAGAACCCCGCGATATTGGTTGCTCGATTTGTGACGCGGAGAGAGAAAGCCATGAAGAGCCTGCCCGAGCGCATCATGGAGCACGCCGACGCCACGCCGGAGGCCACGCCGATCTGCCCGGCGGCCCTGCTTCACCTCGGCCAAAAGGGCCGCGGTGGGTCAGGCCCTCTCCCGCCTGGCCCGTTCAGGCCGGCTCATGCGGATCTGTGACGAGGGTTGCGGCTCTCTCGTGCCCCCCCGCATCATTTGACCAGTCCCCTCCTGAAAACTCTGAGCTGGCCCTTGTACCGTTACGCGAATCCTTCCATGACTCTCAACGCCGGTTGAAAATGTCACACATCGGGGGGAGGTGACGGGCCTCTAAGTCGTCGTCGTCTCCTTCGATGTTCTCCTCCTCTTGCGAGTGACCTGACCCCCTGAAACGAGACCAGGTGCAATGTTAGGATCGACCTGGTGTGAAGCTTTTCAGCGAGGAGGTCAGGATGGGAAGGAAGCGACACACTCCGGAGCAGATCATCACTGCACTGCGGGAGGCAGAGGTGGGTCTGGCCCGCGGCAAATCCGTGAAGCTGATGAGCCGGGAGCTGGGCATCACCGAGCAGACGTACTACCGGTGGAGGCGGGAGTACGGCGGGATGAAGGTGAGCCAGGGGCACGGCGCCTGCCTGCTCCGCTCACTCGGCGTGGGCGACGGCGGAGATCGCTCCTCCCTGCGAGGGCCGACCGACCGGGACCCGGCCGCGCTCGAGCTCTAGCCCGCCCCCATGCAACCCTGGAAGATCAGCGCGGGGCTGACCGCTGCCCTAGCAGGCTCGGCCGTCCTACTCGCTGGGGCTCGTTTCAAGTATCTGGCGCCGTTCTGGCCACTGATCCTCTCGGACTATGGCGTTCTCATCGCCCTGCACCTGGGGTTGGCACTGACGGCCGCTCTAGCCGCCATCTACGGTGTCGCGCGAGCCGCCGGACTCGCCGACCTGGGGCGGCGCGTCGATCTCGTCGAGCGCTCCGTCCGGCGCGGCGAGGGCGATCCCGAGCTCGCCCGCGCTCTCAAGAGAGACGCCGAGGGCCACTGGGACTGAACGCGGGGATGAATCCTCCTTCGACGGTAGTCCTCGGAAGTCTGCAAGGCTCATTCAGGCTTCGTCTGCACGGTCCGCGTTCCCCCCAGCCTTGTTCGAGAGAGGAAGCCTCCCGTGTTCCTCGAAAGCGCCCTGGGCGCCGGTGGGCTGAAGGGGAGGCGAAGCCAGATCACGGATGGCGCGGGACGGGGCCGGGTGCCACGCAAGTACCGTGATCAGCTGTGCGCCAACGTTGGCGAGGTCGTCGCACTCGTCGTCGAGTTGCTCCGCTTTCAGAGTTGGCGGGCGGAAGGAGAATAGAGATGCCGGAAACCAGACAGAGCAAGATTGGTGTTACGATATTCAGCGCTCGCGATCGAACGTTCCGGGCGGTGGCTGAATCCTCAGGGCCCACCTCGATGACCATGAACCGGTTGCCCAAATCAGAAAGGCAGACTAAACAAGTACACGCTCCCGAGCCACCACCTTCAACTGTCAGCAGGACACCATCCTCATGCAGGTCAGATACGTCGATGGACCACGGTAGCGGTGCGCGCCCGGCGGTGTGCGACTACGCGCGGTATCAGCGGGCCGAGCTCAACCGAATCAACGTGTTCCCGGTCCCGGATGGGGATACGGGCACCAACCGCGCCCTGACGGTTCAGGCGATCGCGGACCATCTCCGGCCGGGTTGTTATCGAGAGGCCTCGGCCGTAGCGTACGAGGCCACCCATGGTGCGGCTGTCGGAGCTCGCGGGAAGGTGATCACATTTCCTTGTTGATCCTCTGGATCTCGTGGTCCCCTCGCGCCGTCGGATCAGAGCAGGTCGAACGCATGAAGCCTGTGGTCTTCACCCGTGCCTGTGGATTGGGTCGTTGAATGCCGATTCCAGCTTTTGACTTTGACGGCGTTCTCCCGCCCTTTGTAGGTGTGCAAGGGCCAGGTGGCGTACCTACAGATATGTCTCCCTACGTCGCCACGGCATTGGAGGTCGCCAGTGGCTTTGGAGGCACTGCAGGGCGCCGGACCATATTGCGTGGGTGGCTTGGCCATCGAGCCGCGATGCGTGCGGCTGGATTTGACCGGGGCTTTCAGTGGCTAGACGGCAGCTTCGTCGAGGACAAGGAACCGCGTGATCTTGATCTCGTAACCTTCCTCTACCGTCCGCGGAAGGTCCACGACCCTGCCGCGCTTACGGCTGTGATGTCCGCAAATCCAGACCTTTTTCTAAGACCGCGCGTTCGTCAAAGGTACAGCCTCGACTCATTCCCGATCGACCTAGATGGATCGCCCGAAGGCATTGTCGCAACATCATGTTACTTTCTTGGATTATTCTCCCATCGGCGTGCCGACAACCGTTGGAAGGGCACGATTCAGGTGCGACTTGAGGATCCCAACGACGACACCGCAGCGTTGGGAGCACTCGATTCAAGCCCAGCGGAGCAAGAAAGGAATCCCCAATGACCAGCCAGCGTAAGTTGGAGCGCGACCTCCTCCATGCAGATATGGCCGCTGTTAACACGTTGCTGGACCAGCTCGATGAGGAAGATGTGATGACGCGCTTCGGTCTGGAGGCCCGTCGCGACGAGCTGCGCGACTTAATCTCGGCGTCGGAGGCGGAGCCGGAGGAAGCAACCGCGTCCGCAATTCTCTTCTTCGGGGGCCGGCCTGTGACCGGAACCCGCGGGATCGAGAGCGAGTTCGCGTGTCTGGCGGTGAGCAAATTTCAAGATCTCGTCGCAAAGATGACAGCGCAGAAAGCCGGCACTCTTGGTCAACGGGGCGTGGTGCCGAATAAAGGCTTTTCGACGCTGCACATCACGAACATAACCCGCGGGTCAATCGGGTTTGTTCTGGAGGAAGTGCAACCCCAGACGCAGCACATCGGCGCGCCGCTTAAAACTTCGGTGAATGAGGCAATGCAGTTACTCGATGCCTACGGCGAGGCAGACGAAGTGCAATTTCATCACGCCGTCGAAGCGATGAATCAGCGCGTGCTTGGCACCACACGAGATTTTTTTGAACTAATGCGCGAATGCGGGGCGACGTTGCGTCTCGTCGCGAACGAGTCGGAATGCAGCCTCGGCTCAGAGGCCGTCATGCGTGCGGCTGAGCGGGCGAAGTTCACGACGACAGAAGAGGCCGAGGAGATTATCGTAGGCCAATTGGCCGGCGTGTTGCCTACCGCCCGTCGATTCGAGTTCCGCACCCGTGATGCCCGTGGAGTTATCAACGGGAAGGTCGACAGTGCGCTTACCGCCCATGTGCTCGCCCACCTTGGCCGCAAATGGGTAGATGTTGACGCGCATGCCCGGATTGTGGTGAAGCGGGTATTTCGCAAGGATGCTGTGGTACGGGAGAGCTACACGTTAATGAACTTGGTGGCGCCGACTAGCGCTTGAGGGCGGAGACATCGGTCAACCGCACCAGACCACTCTGCCCTCCCGGAGCCAGAAGTGCGACCGACAGCCGGTACGCCGCCACACCGATGGCAAAAGGCTGGGACGACCGCGATGATCGATAGAGAGTGACCATCTTGGCCGCGCTTCGGGCGCGACCAGCAGTTCAATCGTTTCGCCGCATCCGCATGGGCAGCCCATGCCTATGCTCCAATCCTCCTGATCTTCGCACGTGACGATGAGATCGCGACGTGGCAGGATGGATGGCAGCATATCGCCGTCGATAACCCGCATGCGCCATCGCGGAAGGATCCCTTCCTTGGCATTGCGCCACCACCGGCGCAGTATCATGACGGCACCTTGACACCGGGGTTAGCGAGCGCGGGCAGTCCAAGAAGAGGTTCACGGGCCCCGCAGCCCAGAAGCGGATTGGGACTTATCTCGAAAGCATCCTCGCTGAAAAAATCTTCGTCGCCAGCTGCCAGACTAAACTGCGTACGCGCATAGTTGCGATTGGGGTCGAGGCGAAAGGGGTAGGCTCGCAGGATGAACTCATTCATGCAGGCTGCCGCCGCCCGCATGTTTAGGGAGATTACGGCTGGCGCCTCTTCAATCGCCCCCTTGATATAGCCCGCTTCGACTTCTTGAGCGTGAGCATCAGGCGCCACGGATCGGAGATATTCGGCGCGCAACCTCTCCGGGGTATAGACCTTGCGATCGCCGAGGGTGGCGCCGCCGGGCTGGACATAGTCGATACGTCCGACCGCGTCGATGATGGCGATGGCGGACTCCGCATTTCGGACCGGAATGACGACGCCGACATCGAACAACGGCAACACGAAGGCAGCAGCGATCAGATCGGCTAAATGTCGGGCCTCCAGCGTATCGACACAGCAGAACATTACATCGCCTTGGCTAGCGGCGAGCACAGCGTCCCGTGTATTGATCGGTGCGATGACCGGGGTGGCGATGCCCGGTCCTCGATAGGTGGTGATGGCCTCGGCGAAAGCGTCGGACTTGAACCGTCGGGCTACGACGTCCGCCAGCGTAGCGTTAAGGATGCGGTTGAGATTGCGCTGCTTTATGCGATCGAAATCGATCAGCGTCACGCCACCGAAGCCGAGCCGGGCGGCCTGTTCGGCTTGGATCGATCCCGTGCCGGAAACGCCGATGATGATGGCAGTCAGCCGCCCGAGTTCGGCGGTCATACCGCTCGTGAAGGCCACCGGGCGTGCGCCTGTCTCCACCGACAAACACTCGTCGTTCCACCAAAAGTGGATATCATCGCCCGCGCTGGTTACGAGGTCGACGGGACGCGGAGCCATATCCGAGTCGTAAAGCCGAGCGCGCATGGCACCGCTGGGAATCATGATCGCGGAGCCATGCCAATCACCATAAGCCTGAAACAGCGATTCGATGGTTATGAGGTCGCTCTTGTCGTCGGCTTCAGAAAAGGCGAACAGCCCGCCGGGATGCGAATGCAGCAGGATGAGGCAGAGCCCTTCGGCCTCGCCACGATCGATCGCTTCTTCAAGAAACCGGCCGGGCCAAGTGATGGCATCATGCCCCCGATGGGCGCAGGCATCGTAGGGAATGGGAATGATTTCGCGCACGAGCAGCCGCAGACGCGGGCCCGGTGTCCGGGCGCACAGAAGGATCGTGGCGGCCTCACAACCATCGCCCGGAAAGAGGTGGCAATGCGCCTGTGTATGAGTCGTCCCGGCCAGCGCGAGAGTCGTCGAAATCATTCTCCCACCTCCTTGGTGAGAGCCGCCTCGACCAAGCCGATCTGGGACACGACGTTGTCGGTTGCGGGATCCCACGGCGCAGTTGGCCCTCGATGGCGCGACCAGCCATGAAATTCGAAGCCGAGCAGCGTACCGCGAAGCTGAGTCCTGGGGATAGTGCGGCCCGATGCCAGCGCCAGCGGCGGATACACGTAGAAGCCATAGATCGCCGCCCCCGGATAGGCCGGTGGAATCTCCAGCGCCAGCATGGTGTGCGCGAGGGTGTAGCCTGCTGGCACCGGAAAGTGCCGGATGAGCAGCCATCGCCGATTAGCATCAACGATCGTCTCCCACTTGAGCTGGAGGCGGTCGAGATAGGCGGTATCAATGTCCAGCAAACCGAAGTCGCGGCGAGACGCCGGAGGCGCCTCGCCATTGTCGACATTGCGTGGTGTGAGCCGAAGCTTCTCAATGCCAGGCGTCTCAAGGTCGAGAACATCCGTGAGGCTCACCTCGCGCTTCGTCTTGCCCGCCACCTTGAAGAAGATGTGCCACGGCTTGCTGGTGTCGAAGCCGGCCTGTTCCATGGCGGCGCTCACGGTAATGGTGCGCGTCGTCACTTCAATCACCACGCCGTGGACGTTGAGCTTCCACGCGGCCTTGCGGGTGATGAACGATTCGATGCCGTCCATGTCTAGATCGACAAGGTCATCGGCGCCAATGAGCTGATCGGGATAGTCTACCCGCTCCAGATACAGCAACTTGTCTGCCGAGATCCAAGCGAGCTTGCGAAGCAGCCCGCCGCTCACAACGCGGCAGGACCAGTCGAAGCGTTGCCCGTCGATTGACAGGAGATAAACGCGATCGCTGGCGACGATCACGAAGCGACCGTCATGGTGACGCAGGTCGACGACCTCCTCGAGACGGATGGTCTCGAGCGCGCCGTCCGCGAGCACCTGGAGGATGATCGCGGTATCGGGGGACTTGAAGCCAGCGGCCCGCGCGAGCTGCGCACCTGTTGGTGTCAGATCATCGATCTTGACGGCTCGGTAGGCCAGCGTCTCGTCGGCGATGGCGATGCTACGATGGTCTTTACCGCAGCCAAGCGCGGTGTCTGCAATGTCGGACATAAATCCTCCTAAGTGTCGCCGGCTCCATTGCCGGTGATGCTAAATTAGAATAGCTTGCCAAGTACGTCAAGCAGCCTCTTCGCAAGCTTGCTGCGTTTAGCAATGGGATATAAGATGAATTGCCTCCGTGTGGTGGACCCCTAGGTCTCTTGGGAGAAAGGAGTTCAGCATGGGAAGAACGAGACCGGCATACCCACCGGAGTTTCGGGAGCAGATGGTGGCGTTGGTGCGGGCGGGGAGGAGGCCGGAGGAGCTGGCTCGGGAGTTTGAGCCTTCGGCCCAGTCGATCCGCAACTGGGTGGTCCAAGCTGATCTGGATGAAGGGCGAAGAACTGATGGGTTGACGACCCAGGAGCGCGAGGAGCTCCGGCGCCGGATCAGCGTAAGAGTTCGTGAGAGCCAATCAGGCGAGCTTCCCGGTGCGGCTGATGTGCCAAGTGCTGGGCGTCTCCCCCAAGCGGGTACTGTGCGTGGCGCCGTCGAGGGCCTTCGCCGAGAGCGGTCACCAACGGGCGACTGCGTGAGCGGATGCGGGAGATCCACCGGTAGAGCCACGAGACGTACGGGCGGCCTCGGATGCAGGCGGAGCTTCGTGACGCGGGCTGGGGGGTCAATCACAAGCGTGTGGCCCGTCTGATGAAGCTCGAGGGCCTCGAGGGTGCGAGCCGTCGCAGAAAGTGGCGTACGACGAAGCGGGCCAAGGACGTACGGCCCGCCCCGGATCTGGTCGAGCGAGACTTTCTGGTGAGAGGTCCGGACCGGCTCTGGGTGGCGGATGTGACCTACCGTGCCCACCTCGAGCGGGTTCCTGTACCTGGCGGTGGTGATGGATGCCTGGAGTCGGCGGGTGGTGGGCCGGTCGATGGAGACGCACCTGAGGACGGAGCTCATGCTCGGGGCGCTGAACATGGCGATCTGGCAGCGACGGCCCGAAGCGGTGGCCCACCACAGAGACCTGGCCAGTACACGTCGACCGCCTTCGGGCTGCACTGCAAGGAGGCGGGTGTGAGGCCCTCAATGGCCTCGGTGGGCGATGCCTACGACAACGCGATGTGCGAGAGCTTCTTCGCCACGCTCGAATGCGAGCTGATCGAGCGGAAGCGGTTGCGGAGCCAGACTGAGGCAAAGATGGCTGTGTTCGACTTCATCGAGGGCTGGTATAACCCGCGACACAGACACTCGGCCCTCGACTACGAGTCGCCGATCCACTTCGAACGGCGGAGTGAGGCCGCCTTCTACTCCCCCGCCGCGCGGGGGAAGCTCCTCACTTCCCACAGCTAGGGGAGGAGTGACAATCCCAGTTCTTACCTGTCCACTCAAAAGGGACAGCTCGAAGGAATATAGTTCCGATTCTGCATCCGATTCTCAGAGAGGAGGCCACATGAGCGATACGCCAGACGTAGGTGCGGGAAAGCCAAATAGGCTAGGCCAATATCTCAATAGCGTCCGACGCGGTCTTGATCTTTCACTCAGGGACGTCGAAGAAACGACGGGAAAGGAAGTCAGCAATGCCTATTTGAGCCAGCTCGAAACTGGCAAGATCCGGAAGCCTTCGCCACATATTCTCTACGCTCTGTCTACAGCACTCGCCGTCCCTTACGAGGATCTCATGGAGCGTGCAGGCTATATCGCACCGAACCGCGGGAGACCCGAAGGCTCAAAACATGGGAGTGCAGCGACCTTCGCGATCGAGGACCTAACCTCCGACGAGGAAAAAGCGTTGCTTGAACATCTCTCCTACATTCGGTGGCAAAGCAACAAATGAGTCGTCGACCGGACGACTGCTCCTTGAGCTTGGCTCAACTGGCGAAGGTCCGCAAAGAGGCCGAGCGCTCTCTACGGGAAGCAGATGTGCTCGGCGTCCTGCCGACACCTATCGACCACATCCTCGCTGTAGCGAAGGTAGAGGAGGTAAAGGACAATGTGCTTGATGAAGGCTTCCTTACCAAAATGCGCACGAAGGCAGGTGGTGGTGCACTCAAGCGAGCTTTATCCAAGGTCATGGGAGTTTTCGACGCCGTCGCTGGCCTCGTCTTTGTCGACCAGCTTCTGCTGCCGGTAAAGAAGCGATTCGTGACGTTACACGAAGCGGGCCACGGATTCATGCCGTGGCAACGCGCGATGTACAAGATCGTTGAGGATTGTGCTCAGACACTCGATCCTGAAGCGGCAGATCTTTTTGACCGTGAAGCGAACATGTTCGCCTCGGAAGTGCTCTTTCAGAACGATACCTTCTACGACTTGGCTGCGGACGAGAAGTTCGAAATCTGGACGCCGATACGACTTGCGAAGAAGTTCGACGCCTCCCTCTATTCGTCTATCCGCCAATATGTCTCAAAGAACGACCGGCGCTGCGTTGTCCTTGTACTAAACCCGCCCAAACTTGCTGAAGGCGATGGATTCCGGGCAACGCTTCGACGCGTCATTGCCTCGAATGCCTTTACGAAGGCATTCGGTGATTATCCCTGGCCGTCAGCCTACACGCCAGATGACCAACTTGGGTGCCTAGTGCCGATTGGCAAACGCAAATCATCCGGGAAACGCGAAGTCGTACTCATTGATCGGAATGGAGATCGGCATGAGTGCATCGCCGAGTCTTTCACCCAGACACACCAAGTGTTCATTCTTATCCATGCAGTAAAGACACTTGGGCCAGCCGTGGCTTTGTAGTCTCCACGAGCGGTTACTCCAGCAACTTGAACACTCCGTCTTCCGCGTCCCTGTAGAACTCGATGTTGACCTTGGTCCATACATCGTCCTGCAGGTTCATCAACTCGCGACGTGCCCCGACAGGCATCAGGAGCACGGCCGCCTGCTTGTCGACTGCCAGCTCCGCCATCGCAACCGGGTCCGGGACTTGCTCGAGCGACCCTCCCAAGTTCAGCGGGCCGACGACGATCGTTGCGCCGCGGGTCTTCCGCTCCAGTAATCCGCTAACCATGGCCGCGAGCACTGGCAGCCCGAGCCCCCGGCCAGACTTGTCGTTGTCCCGAGGCTGCATCTGAACCGTGTACTGGTGCGCACGTGCATCGCGGTCGCCTACCAACGTCTTTCCTGATGCGTAGAGGTTCTGGTGGCCTACGTTCACGCTCTCCCGAAACGCCGGAGGGATCGGCTGGTTCAGGATCTTCGCGGATCCGGGACCTGGTCCGACAGCCACTTCGATGCGGTAGAGCCCCGGCCCGGTACCTTCTACTCCGGGCCCGATCGCCCACACCTGCCCAGGAGGCAGCGGGTCTCCGTCAATCGCCTCGTCGCTCCGGAGCTCCGGCGTAGCCACAAACTGCTCCGTACCGTCAACTCCCAGAGTGTACGAGAAATGGGTGCTTCGGAACTCCGCCTTGAGGCACCGTTTCTGTTGCTCCTTCACGCGGCGGCGGGACTCCAGGGCGACTCGCACCATCCATTCGAGGTCGGCGTCCTCCACCTCCATCTCCGGGTCCGGCAAGAGGAGCTTGATGAGACCAGAGATTGTCTTGTGCACCGCCTCGATGTCCCGTCCAGACAGCGCGCCACCCCAGAACACCCGATTCTGGAGAATGGGGAGGCGCGTGGTGTCGCGAAGCTTGGTCCAGCACGCGCTCAGGAAGTCATTGACCAGACCGAAGTGGTCGGTGAGGTGCTCGTTTGGGTTGAGTTTGGGGAAGTCCCAGCCGGGAGCGTAGGAGTGGATCCGGTCGTGGAAGGCCGTGTCGTCTCGCATCTGCGTAGGGAGCGGGCTCAGCAGGTGTCCGATGCGCTGCTGCTGCTCTACCGAGACATCGAAATTGCCGACGAGGACCAGAGAACCTTCCGCACGGATGCTCTCCTTGCCCCGGCTGAACTCGCCCGACGCCATGTAGCCCTTCATGATATTGACGCCGTCCTTCTGATCGAAGGAGATGCCGGCGACCTCGTCGAAGCACAGCACATCGTACTGGCAGACCAGGCCACGCTGTCCGTTCGCCATGTTCACGAACATCTTGGCCACGGTGGCTTTCCCGCCCGACAGCAAGTGGGAGTACGGAGACAGCTGCTGGTAGACGTGGCTCTTGCCGGTCCCTCGCGGCCCGAACTCAACGAAGTTGTAGTTGCGTTCGACGAAGGGGATGAGGCGCAAGAGAACGACTCGCTTGGCTCGTTCGTCCAGCGCCGAGGGCTCGAGGCCCGTGGAGCGGACGAGAAAATCCATCCACTCGGCCGTGGTGAAGGAGCGCCGCCCCTTCGCCAATACTTCGAGGACCGATGGGTTCGACATCTGGATGGGCCGCATGTCAGCGACACTGAACGGCCGACCGTTCTTCTCCTGTGCGATCACCGCGTCGTACGCCAACGTCACCTCGGCGTAGAATCCGTCGGCCAGTATCCGTTCGTTCTCGGTAACGACTTCGCTGGCGATCCGGATGTCCCGAAGGCCGAGGCTGGGCAATTCGGCGATGTAACAGTCGTTCTTGGCATCGAGGCGGGCACGCACGATGTCGATCAGGCGCACCGAGCCCTGCTCGCGGGCGCGCGACTTGAACACTTCCTGCTCGGCGGACCGGACCGTGCGGCCTTCGAGCTGTGTCTTCACGATCGCGAGACCTTCGTCGATCTCGTCCTGATCGACGCTAGCGCAGTAGCGGCCCAGCAGGAATTCGACGACGTAGGTAGGGACGGGGTACTGCCGAGCGTAGCGCCGCACGAGATCTTTGCGCACCAGGTAGCCCGGGAACGCTTCGTTGGCCTTGCGGTCCAATGCGTCCATTTGAAACTCCGGTGCGCTCATGTGGTGTCTCCCGCGCGGGTCGGCTTCTGGGCGAGAATGCGGCCATCCGGATCGGTTACGACCACGACCAGAGCGGCGTCAGCGTGCTGGTCGTCGGAGAGAACCAGGCTGACGAGCCCGTCTTCGTCGATTCGCTTAGGTGAGGAAGCCACAGATTGCCCCGCGGGGCTACCGAGCCGCAGGTCGGCGCTAAGCGGGCCGCCCCGTACCTCGACGTTGACGTTGCAGCGGAACCGAAGCCAGGAGACGTCCCGGATTGTGGCAGCGGCTCCGCCCTCACCCGCACTTTCCACGCGAATGTCCGGTATGAGGCACTCTTGGACGCTGAGCCCACCGTGAGCGTACTCGTCCCTCTTGCTGAAACAGGCGATACCGGGCGGTGTCGCGAACGACTCGTTCGGGTCCCAGTGCCAAGAGTGGAGGGGAGCGTCGGGCCTGGAATCGCCGGAGATGACGGCGCAGCGCGCCCACTTGGACGCGGTGAGGTGCGTCGGGAGGCTGACCATGGGCAATCCGCCGGGGAGCAGGAGCCAGCCGTGGTCGGTAATGACGCGAACCGCTCGCCAGCCGGCCTTGAGCAGGTCGTTGATGCGGCGGGCCAGGCACCGCAGTTCGTCGTCCAGCAGGCGGGCGAATAGCACCCCATCGGCGTGGTGGCCGTGCTTGTCGATTTCGCCGGTCTCCATCCAGCCGCGTGGTCCGGCGTCCATCGGAAACTCGAGGGTATCGCCGACGATCTGATAGCCGCGACCCTCCATGGCTCCCCGGAGCTCCTTCTGGTCCGCCGCCCGGCCCGTGCCCCGCATCACGGGACGGAAGTCCGGACCCAGGCCGTCACCGGCGATGTCACGAGCGGCGGGAGTGACGGCTGGCTTGGCGGTGGCGGTCACCGTCGGGATCGCAGCCCAACGGTGTCCGGTGGTGGTCCTACAACCCGATCCCTCCAGGCGCTCGACCAAGCGGCGCCCAAGCTCGTACCTGAGTCCGTCGACGAAGACGACGCACTCGCCTTCGCCCGCAACGACGACGGGTTGGTCGCCGGCGGAGGGGAGCGGCTGCCGGTCCAGTGACGCTTGAAAAGCGCGAGCAGAATCATCCAGCCAGGACTCAAGCAGATGCCGGACGGCATCGGCGACCGTTTGCTCATACTTGTCAGGGGCCAGGGCGAGGGCCTCCCGGGCACTCGCGTCCGCGAGCCAACCGCGATCTGCGTACGCTCGGGCAACATCGTCCGGTGTCGCACCGCCGAGCCTGGTGCGCGCCGACTCCGCGAGCCGGGCCAGTGGTTCAAGGACCCGGGCGAATGGCGAGCACCCAAGCTTCGCCCACACCCAGTCCCGGCGGTCACGGTGTTCGGCCTCGAGTCGGACGACCGTTTCGCAAGCGTCTCCGTGCAACTGTGACTGGAGATCAGCCAAGGCATTCCGTACGGTCTCCTCGTCCTCGTCGTTCTGATCCGGCCACCGTTCACGATGGAGAACGAGTTCGCCAACTGGCCGGGCCCGCACAAGCACCTCACCCACCTTGGGAAAGCTATTCGGTGCCTCAGAAAACCGGGTCCAGACATCAGCCCACCGACCCGCGCCCTCGCCCAGTTTGGCGGCAGCCGATACGTCCGCTTCCGTTGCCGGATCGAACTTAAGTTCCTGACGGCACTCTGCGCGGAATGCCTTCCAACCGCTGGCCCCCAATTGGGCACGCGCGCCCTCCGGGTCGGCCATCCACCGGAGGACGTCGCGCATCACGTCAACCCCAGCCATGCGGTTGAAGTCGGCGGCGTCCAGCCGACGGCCTCGGAGTTGGTCCATCGGGGCCAGGAGCACTTGGTCAAGAACTCCCAGCAACGCGGCCGTCGTACCCTGATCGGTCGCAATGTCGAGACCCGCTCCTTTGGGTGAGCTGAGGAAGGCCGTTGCACTCCAGTCGCGACCATTGGGGTGGTGCCAAACGATGCCTCGGTAGAGGAGCTCCACGAGCGGTTTGAGCTCGTCGGGACAATCCTCGCCAGCCCTCAGTTGATCGCGTTCTACTCCGGGGAGGTAGATGATCGGGGTGTGATCTCTAGCGAAGCCAGGAAAATCGATCGTTCCGTCGATCACGCAGCGGAGCCAAATTGCCGGCCCTGTGCGTTCCTCAGGACGGTAGTCGCCGAGCACTAGCAGTTCAGGAATCTCGGCCCGCTCGACCGACAAGAGCCGTCGCCATTCCTCTTTCGGGTCCGTCCAGAGAACAGCGACGGGCTCGTCTTCGCCGCTCCGGACTGAGGCCCGACCCCGCAAGCTCTCGATGAGGTAATCCATGGGCCGGGAAGGACCCTTTCCCGTGCTACCGCGTGCCGCCATATGAGCTGCCGTCACTAGGGATTACTCGGCATCAGCGGAATTTCCGGATCGTCGGGCGGCTTCCGAGCCGGAATAGCCGTGGCTGACACCTCGCCCGGATCTCCAAGGTGGACCCGCGAAGGCACAGGATCGATCGGGGCAAAAGACGACGGTGTCACTGTGGTAGCCCTCGGTGCTCTTTCTGCCGAGCCGCCACTTTCGAAGCCCCCGTATAGTGCAGATCGTTCCAGCGCTTGCCGTCGAACGCGGCTCCGGCCGGAGCTCTGAAGTCTGTCCGCGCCTCCTGGCTCTCCGTGCCCGGACACCCCCAGAACCATGGGAAGGCCTCCCGGGGACGCGGCTCTCCGGGTTCGTTCCCCCGGTCCTTGCACCGCCTGATGTTGGGCTTCCATCGGAGGATTCCGGCACCGGCGCGCCCGCCCTTCCGCAGGTCGGCGCGCATGAAGGGGCGGATGTTCAGGCGGACGCCGTCGTCGAGGTCCGTGTCCCAGCCGATGGCCTGGGCGTGGAGCGGCTTCCAGCGGACAAAGACATCGCACGGAGGCTCGCCTTCAAGGATGCGCTTGAGCTGCGCCTGAAGATCCAGCGCGTGAGCGAGGCGGTCGTCGGCTCCGGGGGTGTCGTCACGCTGTTCCGCCCGCTGCCGCTGGATCCAATCGTTCAGGTAGGCGTAGGCAAGCGATTCGAGCGTCCGTCGGCCCGTGCCGTCCGGCCCGGCAAGGTGGTGGTAGTTGACGAGCGCGTGGAATCCGTCCTTGCGGCCGTCCCAGATGTGCCAGAGGAAGGGACGGTTATGGAATAGCTGGCAGTGCTCCTCAAAAAATCGGTCGCGGAGCCAGTCTTCGAGGGACTGAGGCGGTTGTCCGCCTAGCGCGGAGGCGGCAAGAAGCCGGCGTTCGGTGGCGGAGGACCATTCCCCGCCATAAGCATGTGCAAGAAGCGCACGAAGACGGTCGGCAGCGCTGGGCTCACCCCGGGCGGCAGAGAGGCAGACGATGCCATCCCTGTCGGCGAATCGGTCGTAGGCGCCACAGCGATCCGCGATGGCGCGCTGCTCGAAGGCGAGTCGCATCTCCGGGTCCCGCTCGGCGGGCCAGCGGTAGCCGAGCAGGCGGGCGACGGCGACTTGGAGAACGGTGCTGTCGAAACGGACTGGGCCGTGTGCGGTGAGCTTGGCGTCTTCGTCCCAAATGGCGCTCCGGCAGGGGTCGCCGTGGAAGACCCACTGTGTGGGGTCGTCGGAATAGGGTTCGGGGAGACCGTTGGGGTAGCGTTCGGCGGCGACCTTGGTCCAGTGGTCGAGGTCGAAGGGGACTTTGACGAGAGTGGCGTTGGTGACATTCAGCTTCTGGTCGAATTCGCGAACCGCTTGGGCATACTCGGGTGAGGAGCAGAAGGCCCAGACGGCGGGCAGGTTGGCAGAATCGATTGGGATGAGTACTGCCACATTTTGGTGAAATCGATGCCTCGAGTAGGCATATGCAAATAGCTGTCCCATCCTGTGCATTGCTACTCCGGGCCGACCGATTGCAGCCGAGCCTTTGGTAGGGTAGGCGCCGGGACTGACGTGCAACGCACCTTGCCCTTGCTCCCATCGAATCAGCCCATCCAGGCCGCAATAGTCAGCTTGGGCGTCCGGTGTGTTTTGGAGGAGTTCCCACTTGTGTTGGTCGATATCCTGTAGTTCCCAGTGCGCCAAGCAGTACCGTGGATCGTCTCCGGTTTGGAGGCCCACAAAGCTCCGCGCCACCCGCGCCAACGACTTCCGCCCCCCCACAGGACGCATGAGGACGACCGCGTCCGGATTACGCGCTTGCTCGGCCTGCCTCGACCCTATCACTACCGCTTCTCCGCGCAAGAGCTCTGCCTTCTCGGACGCCTTGATCGGGCGCTGCCCCCACGGAGACGACACGTCCACCCCCACCATCTCCCACTCCGGACCGGGACGGTCGGCCGACAGAATGGCCAGCATGACGTTGAAATCCCACATCGGTGTATCAAACGCTTTGGTCCCCAACCGTGCTACCACATTCCATGTCCGCTCTTTGAGCAGCCGCTCGCGCAGCTTCCGATACGTCGTCAGGAAGAGCCAGTTCTGGGGCGTCACCACCGCCTGGGTGCCGTGCTTGTCTAGCCACCGAAAGATTCGGGACACAAAGACCGTCGCGATGTCGCCCTTGGCGTGCCCATGGTGCTCTTCTGCGAACTTCCGAAGTCGGCCGCTCTGCTTTCCCCTAGCCAGGAACGGCACGTTGGTGACTACAAGCGTGTAGCGGCCCGTCAGGATCTCTGCCGCGCGCGCCATGCCCGCCGCCGCCACGGCCCGTTCATCGCGGCCTGCGGCTCCCCCTTCCCGCCGGATCGCGGCATCGAGCGGCTCCCGAAGGGATTCATACTCTGCCCCGAGTAGATCATCTCCCACGGCACCCGGGTCGATCAGAGACCCCAGCTCGCGGGCCTGCCCGAAGAGACGGTGCAGCCGGGCCATCCCCTCCTGTAGCGGTCCCCGCGCGAGAGATGCCTTGCTACCGAAGAGATCCGGGTCTTCCGCCAGCCCGGTGAACCCTTCCAGGCGGTCCGCCAACGCAACCCATTCGGCCTCGGAGGCCTCTGGTGCGATTCCCGAGCACGCGATGTTTAGCGGCGGCAGCCGGATCCACCCACCCGCCATCCGCCATGCCGCAAGCGCCACGTTGAACGCGGCGATCTGGGTGCAACGCGGATCGATCTCCAGTCCGAAGAGGTTGTCCGTCAGGACCGCGCGAATGGCATCGGGCACGGACAGCGCCTCGTCTTCCATCCGCAGCCGCACCAGAAGATCGAAGGCTTCGACCAGGAAGTGGCCGCTCCCGCAGCAGGGATCGAGAACGCGAAGGTCACGCACTGCTCGGGGCCAGTCCGGAAACGAGCCCGCCGCCGGGCACCAGGGTCCCGGGCGCTCGCCGTCCGGGTCTTCGGGAGCCTTGCCACGGGTGAAGCGCAAGTAGGTGAAGTCGTATCCGCCGCTGGCCTCGAGGCGCATCCGCTCGCGAAGCGCATCTTCGCTCACGGCCGCGACCGCAAGTTCCGGGTCCTCCCCCAACACCTTGCCCGCACGCCACGCGCCTATGGTGTTGTGCAGGAGGAACAGCACTATGTAGCGCTCGGTGAAGAGCTGGGTCACTGCAGGAAGCTCGTCCGCGCCGATCTTCTTGCCGCTGCTGTTGACCTGGTCCTTCTCGTCGGCTCTCCAGTACTGGTAGGTCCAACCGAGCGAATCCTGCGCCGTGAAGACCGACTCGGGCAGCGACTCGAGAAGTGTTTCGAGCTTCTGCCGGGTCTCGGGGAGCAACGCCACCTCGAGGACCGGATCATCCTGGCCGAAGATCTCCGGCAGCATCTTCTCTGCCCACTCTCCCGCCAACTGCCACGGACTGGCGCCCTCTTCGCGGGCCAGCTCTCGGCACTCCTCGAGCGACACGGCCACCCCGTATCGCGGCGCTATGAGCAGGTTGTTCTCGGCAAGGAAGCGTGCGAAGAGCATTCGGTGCCAGTGCTCGTACGCGACCTCGTGGGCGAGGCGACCGATCTCTTGGGTGCCTCTGTCCCGGCTCGCCTTGTCACCCGCCTGCCGTCCGCGGCTGAGTAGGCGGTTTCGGAAGGCCTTGTCGGTGAGTGACATGGTGTCGAAGGGTTCGCCGCGGTCGACGGCAAGAGACTGGAGCGCTTGACGGGCACCGGACTCTGCTGTGCGCCGGGCCTCCTGGACAGCGGCACCCAAGCGGGCGCGGAGCTCGGAGGAGAGCGGGGAACTCATCAACGGCGCCTCACCTCACGATCACCGGCCCTTCCCGGACCGCCTCTGTCAGCTTCGTCTCGTGCTCAGCTAGCCACGACCGGACCTCCTCGGGACTCGTCAGTGTTCCGCGCCGCACGGTGACGCAACTCGCCGATGGCTCATCATCGGGCAGCCGCCTTGCTGCCACCTCCAACGCCCTGGCGGCCCGTTCGGACACGGCATCGATCTCTGACCCCCAAGCCTCAAGGCTCCGGCCGTCAAGCGACTCCCTTAGCGCTTCGTTGGTCTCGACCGCCAGTGGCCGGGGCAACACGAGGCCCACTTCGTCAAGGATCGCTTCCCAGGCCGGTTCGTCCAGCTTCAACCACGTGGCGTCACCGATAAGGCGCTCGATCTCCTGTTCCACGGCGCGGCCGAGCGTCCGGTGGCGCTCGGCTACCTCAGCACGCAATGCGTCCGCCAGCCTTGCCACGCACGGCGAGAGGTGGTCTGTGTCGTCGAGGAGGGTCCGCTGTTCCTTGATAGCCTCCAGGTCAGTCCCGATCTCTTCGGCGACACCCAGCTCACCTTCGGCATGGCGGCAGAGCGCCACCGCCAGCTCCCATGCGGTCTGTCGCGGTTCAGCTCGTTCGGCCAGCCGTTTCCATTCATGGATGGCGGCTTCGATCCGGCCTTGGGCTTCCAGGATCGCTGCCAGCTGCTCGGTGCCCGACAGTCGGGAGAGTTCTTCTACGAACCGCGTGTCCGGGACTGCCGGTAGGGGCGGTTCACCGCCCGCTGCACACGCCAGTGCCGTCAAAGCGGCGAGGAAGTCCGGAGCGCTCATCTCCTCCTCGCCGCCCCGGGCTGGCACCTGCAGTCGGCCAAACAGTCCCCGGAGCGCGAGGCGCTGCTGGGTAGTCAGGCGCACCCTCTCGGGCCGGAAGGTCGCCTTCGCGATCGCCGTCTGGTCGAGCTGCCGCGTGGCCACCGGCTGCCCGTTGCGCTCGGCCTTGAGGTGCCCCTCCCCATGGAGAGCCGCGAGCGCGGCGTCGACCGCGTCGCGGGGCCAACCGTACGGGGCGGCCTCGAGTTGCCGCCGCACGTCGGAGCCGCGCGATCCCGAGCCCACGGTGTCCAACACCATTTTCGATACGGGGTGCTCAGCTACCGGACGGTCCCAGTCGACCGCGTCGAACGCGTGCCCTGACCCCTCCCGTGCCCGCTTGAACGCGACCCCCCAGGCCCGGTGGTCACCCTCGTTGAAGTCGGGAAAGATACGGGCCACGGACGCCTCCGCGCCCTGCCTCAGCTTCGTCAGGAGATCGTCCCCGTGTATCTCAGTGCCCCCCCCTTGGAGCACTTTGGCCGAGCGGACGATCTGTCGCACGATGTCGTCCCGGGAAGCCTCGACACGACCGAGCCTGCTCTTCATGCTCTCGCGTGCTTCCTGCCCCTCCCCGGATGCGGGGGTGCCTCGACGCTCCAAGACCCGTCGCGCGGCCTCCGCGCTCACGACATACTCCCGGAGCTGGTCGGCGCTCTTCTTGGGTAGGTGGACATGGAGCACGGGATCTTCGATCCCACGCTGCCGTGCCTCGCCCTGCACTTCGACCCACGACGACGACCATTCATCGCGGAGCCAGACGGGAACGGCGTCACCCTGGCCGGCCACCGGCTCCGGGCCGATCTGCAGCGCCACCTTGCGCGGGAGCTTGGCCTCGCCCTGGACCAAGCGCACCTGCGTGACAATCTCCTGCACCGCACCACTCAGGAGCCGCTCGCGGTGAGCCGCAACCTCAACCTCATTGCCGGTCACTGCGGTCCGCTGCTCGCGGAACGCTCGCTCCCAGTCGGCTCCCTCGGTCGTCTGGATCCGATACTCGTCCGCAACCTTCATGAGCACGCCTTCGGTAGCGAGTTTTTCCAACTCGCTCGTCACGCGGTTGCGGAAGGGGCCGGAGCCGATCGTCACGTCGTCCACGAGGAGGTCGGACAGCGTGTCGGAGTTGGCTCGAATCCCGAGGTCTACGCCTTCCTCGCGTGGTAGCTTGCCGATCAGGAACACCACGCCGCACAGATCAGCCCGTAGGCGACCCTCCGAAGTTCCGTCGTCGAGCTTTGCGATGCGCGTGTTGATCTCGTTCAGAAGCACATCAGAGCCGACCAGATCGGGAGCAAGAGCGTGGAATAAATCGCTTGCGGGAATTACCGTACCCAGGGGCCGCACCGCGACCGCCTGTAACGAGTCGTGCAGGATCCTGAGCTGGGAGCGAAGCTGGCTATGCGTGCCAGATGGGTCCGCAGTCTGGAAACACTGCTCCCAGAAACGTCTGCGGGTGCGCAGCAGGGGGTAGTCGCCGACATCGTTGTCTCGGTCTTCGGGGCGCACGGCCAGACGCGTTCCCTGAAGGTGCCGCGCCACTTCCCCGGCATGCGTTTCGAACAGCTTCTCTATGGCGGGGATCGCGGCCGGCTTCTTTTGGAGCAGCACCTCCCGAGTGACCGCCTCCACCTCGGCATCGGAGAGCTGGACCGCAATCCGGAACCGGTCGCTCAACCACTGGAGCGCCTTCGTCCCGGCCGAGAGCGCTGATTGACCGGCGGCTACGAGTAGCACCCGGCTCTCGAAACGGGTCTGAACCGCCTCAGCGAGCTCTGTGATCGTCGCCGATCTGTCCGGCGCCTCGTTGATGTACTGCTGCACCTCGTCGAGCACGAGGATCGTCGGCGGCACTTCGCCATCGGGAGCGAGCGCCTGTCTCGCAGCATCGACGAACTCATCGGTGCTGATATCGGCCTTGCGCGGCGGATATTGGCTGGCGAGCAACTGCCTAACCCCTTTGACGTCCTCGGCAAGGGTTGGATCCGCTTGCATCAGTGCCTTCGCGATCGCCGGGCTCACGTAGAGGTTGTTCAGCTCGCTCTCCCAGGGTCTTCCCGCAGCTTCGACCGCCCCGCGCACGCGTTCCAGAAGGTCGTTGTCTCGCAGCCACAGGCAGAACCTGGCCTGCGGATACTGTTCCGGCAGTCCACAAGCCCGGAAAAGAATGCCAAGCACCGAGAGGCGGACGTGTCCGACATTGCCTCCGAGTAGCGAGCCGGCTGCGGCGACGGGCGGCTTTCCGATGCGACGTGCCCGAGTGTCGAGCTCGCGCAGTGCATCCCGCACCTCAGGGGGGAGCCGCGCGCCCACGAGACCCCGGGCGGTCACGCCGTCTTCGAATCTCGTGTTCACCCATAGGTGAGCCAGCATCTTGAGGAGGTGCGACTTTCCGCTGCCGAAGAACCCGCTCACCCACACAGCGTCCTGACGGGAGGCGTCTAGGTTGGCGAGATACCGCTCTAGGATGCGCTGGAGCGCGTCGGCAAACTTGCCCCGGCAGACAAAGGTCTCCAGCTCTTCTCGCAGCTCCTGCATTACCTTCGGGTCCTCCCCGCCGGTGATCCGGGCCTGACCGTTGTTGGCGAGTCTGACTTGAAGCGGATCGCGGTCGAGCAGTTCGTGGATCTTCATGGCCCTCATGGTGCCCATGCCTCATCGAGCGTGATCGGCTGCGCTAGGTAGTTCCAGCCGTCACGTGCATCGAGCAGTCGGTAGTTGTTGTCGTTCTTCGTGCCTGGGAAGAAGACGGCTAGCCGCCCCAGGATTGAGGGCTCCACCGATTGGATCAGTTCGGATACACGAAAGAAGCCATAGAGGGAGGCGGCGCCAAGTAGCCCGACTACGGTGTTGTCGTCCGCGGCTTCCAAGGCCGTAGCCAGCCGTTTGGATGCCTCGCTCTTGAACTCTCCCTCTAGCTTCATGCCCAGGAGCTCCGGCTCTTCGAAATAAGCGTCCCGGTACTCATCTGCGGCCATCCACTCAGCGAACCACCGGGTGGCATCGACCAGGACCCAGTCGTGTCCGGCGTTTCGTGTCACCTCCTCGAACTCGCCGATACGGGCTCTGAGCACCCGCTCCCGTTCCTTGGCGTACACGACGATCATCACCCGCTGCGCGCCAGCCATGGTGCGCCGCCACGGCGCGCTAACGTGTCGCTGATAGTTCGCGGCGAGCTTACTTATCTGGTTCAACAGCAACCTCCCTCACTGCCCCTGTTTGCCTGACTGGTTCCCCCAAGCCGACCAGCACCAAAGCTCCCGGCACCAGTCGTCAATGTCTCTCTTCGGGATCGAGAAGTCGAGCACTGATATCGATCACGCTACCGGCCGCCCGTGCCTGGACCAACCCCAAGCGCTTGGCATCGAAGACCAGGGGGAGAAGCGCCTCTCCACGGACATCGAGCACACTGGTCCAGCCGGAGTTCAGCAACGAGAGGCCTCCGCGCCCTTCGATCTCTCCTAGCCAAAGGGCCAGCGCGGTGACACCGGCGGTGGGGGCCACTCGCCGGCGGACCTTCCGGACGTGACCGCTCAAATGTCCCGCCTGCGTCCAAGAGCTCGCGACGTTGCGGACTACCTTGTCGAGGATCGAGTCGTTCATCCGGGGCCCTACGGCCTCCCTCAGGGTGTCGAAGAGTTCGGAGCGGACCAGCTCTTCCTCAACACTCAGGGCCAGCACAGGCGCCGAGGTCGCGCGGAGCAATGGATCCCGGGCAAGCGCGCACAGAAAGGCGAGAAGCGGGTGACCGGGCGCGTCGATACTCCATAGATGCCGGAGGACCCGGAAGAGAGGGATCCCAGGGTCGAGGCCGTACAACTCGCTCAGGCGCTGACGCGAACTCTTCCTGGTGGCATGAGTCCGCTTACCGAGAACGTTCTCATCTACAATAGCGGTCGTGTAGTCGTCACGGACTGCGTTGCGCGGTACCGCCGCCATGAGTTCCGTGAACTCCCGCAACATCATGGTCCTGCTGCTGTGCGTTCCTCGGGCACCGAACCGAAATCCCGCGCGATCCATGGCGGGGGTTCGCGGTAACGTCACGAGCGCAAAAGACATGTGGACGAGAGATGAGGCCGAACTGCCCGGCCCTGGAAACTCCTCACGATTGCTACAGAGGCGTGGGGCTGTCGCCGTGCGGTGGACGGGGGGACAGTGAACTTCTCTTGGAGCAACTGACTTGGCCTAGCAAGAAGTGCAGGACGCTTCCTCATTCACCGAGCGTGTTTTGACATCGTCCAAGTCTCCGAGTTCAGCGCCCTGACAATGAGCTACCAGCCAATGTTGACCTCGTTCAGCACTTCACCGTCACGCGGCACGGCGCCGCCGTCAGGATCCCCGGCTGATAGCGGTCCGCACCGGGTTCCCCAATTTAGAATCGCAGGCAGAGCCGCAGTGTCAACAGTCACCGCACTTTGACCGCAGGCGATCCCCTGCCGAGGATGGTAGAATCGAAGAGGAAATGCTTGATGGCTGCCCGGGAATCGGTGCGGGCCGGTCGATTGTTCTGGACGATCTGGGTCGCTGACTGAGCAAGTGAGGATCTGCGATGGCGAAGGCTGAAACCACGGCCCCGGCGTAAGGGCGGCAGAGGAGTCTCCGGATGGACCGTGACGAGCGGCTGGGATCCATGTACGGGAAAGTCCTGAACGCGCTTGAGGAAGCCCTCTTCCGGCTGGAACGGCCTCCCGCCGAGGATCCGGGTGTGCACGACGCTCAGCGGTCGGGGATGTTCCACCTCGGGACGGCGGGTGGACTCGCGTTTTCCGGTCGCCTGCCGGGGATCAAGTCGGAGGCCCTCTTCGATGACATCTCCGATGCCGCCGAGAAGCGGGATCTGGACCAGGTTGGCGAGATCCGGCGGACGGTTGTAGCCAGGCTGAGGTCGGACCACCCGCTGGACGAACCTTCCCCCGGCAAGGGCGGTCTCGACTGGGCGGCCGGAGTTCTACAGATGCTTGCCGTCTTGAGCGAGGCGCGCACGGCGCGGGAAGAGAGTGACGCCGTCCGCTACTCCCTGATGGTAGGGTTCCTCGTCGGCCTCATGTCCGGGAGGTCGGGGTGGCCGGTCCGATACGAGCACGGTTCCCTCAAGGACGCGGTTCTGGCTGCTCACGACCGAAACCCGCAGAGCGCCAGAGCCTGGGCAGAGTCTGTCATGGCGCATGAGCTGCAGGGAGAGTCGGCCGACACAGACCCGCGCGCCCTTCTCCTGCGATGGGTGGGGGAACGCCTGGCCGCGGCGGATCGACTGTCCAGCCCAATGTTCTTCCGGGTCGAAGGTGAGACGGAGGATGAACGCCGGGACCGAGAGGCCGGGGAAAGGGCGTACTACAACAGGGAGGAAGCCTCCATTCAGCGCGCGCAGAACTTCGGGAAGAGGATCGCCGGCCCAGATGGCGAGGGCTTATGGGTTCCCGGGAGTTATTCCCTGAACCGTGCTCTAGTGCTCGGATCTCACGAGCAAGACCACCCGGTCGACGGCGACCACGAGGCGTGACGGCCAAGCCGACGGTGGCCCGAGCGGTCTGTCGGGCGTTCAGGCGCGTGGCGATCTGGAGGCAACGCGTCCGTTCACGGCCACCGATTGGTGGTCGACTCCTCCCGCGAGACCCCGGCGCACCCGTGAAATGGATGTGCTGACCTTGTCAGTCTTGAGGCTGGAACAATTGTGGCGGCTCGCGGACGCCGACCCACGTGGTGCACACGGTTCGGGACCGAATGCGTGGCGTCACTCTACCTCGATCACGAGACGGCAGTGGTCGCTTGGTCCCCATTCGTCCACTTCATTGAGGGCGCGAGCTCGGACCCGCTCGTGGAAGCCCCGCGACGCGAACACGTAGTCGAGTTGCCGACTACCACTCGCTGGGCGCTCCTTTACAGTGCGGTAGGTAGGCACGTTTCTGGTGTCGGGCGGCAGATAGCGTGGTGGGAGAGCGGCCTTTCTGCCGGCCGGATACCTGGGTCCAACCAGTTCGAGACCGATAGTCTCCATTCTCTCGAAGACGCTGCTCCCTCGCTCGTCTAGCGCCTGCGGATCGCCGGTCTTGGAGCCATAGATCAGGTTGAGATCGCCAGCCGCCAGTATGCGGTGGGTCGAAGGGTCCGCATTACCGATGAACGCGGACAGATCAGAGATGATTCGGTGCGCTGTGCCGTCGGAGTAGCCGACACTCCACTTGCTCCGGGTGGACGGATGCGGCGCTATCCATCGCGCATACATGAATACGCGATGAACAACTCCGCGGTGCCGCCCAGCGGAATCACGCGTTACGCCGCGATCGTGCCGATGCCGCTAACTGCAATTTTGTCGCCCTGTATGGTGGAGACAGGTCCGACCTGCTTGAACCATTCAATCCGAACCCGGTCAGACAGCTTCACGACCATCGTCTGGCGATCGGACAGCTTGGGGAAGCGACCGTTCCACCACTCGGAATTCCATACGGCTGCATCCCAATGTTCTTTGGGGCCGATGTCGACACGATCCCGCGCGTCGGACGGCGGATCGCATGCCTCCTGCACGAGGGCGACATCCGCGTCCATTCTATGCAGCCAGCGCCATGGCTCCTTCTGATGGTTGGTGTTCCAGCAAACCACTTTCACCATTCGAATGCTCCGTTGAGATTACATGGGCACCCTGACGACGACGTTTTCGAAAGCGGACGCGAGCGAGGCCATGAGCGACGCCCCGTGATCGTTTCAGGTGCGTTGACCAAGTAGGTCTCCCAGTCGATCATCAGCCGACGTCGGCGCTCGAACAGGTCCGTGCGCCGATAGGCTGCCTCTGAGGTGGTCCTACTTCGTTGGACAGTCCGAGGGCGGAAATAAAGTGTACTCCGATTGATTTGACGCCCTCGGTGAACGGAGCCTGCCGACGGCGCGTGACGATGTCAACGGCATCGTCGAGGCGTGCGCGGCCGTCGTTGTCAAGAGCCCGGGCGCGTGGTCGGCCTCACCCAGCCCGACGTGTCGCGGCTGCTCAGGGGCGACTTCCACGAGTATTCCCTGGAGCGCCTGTTCCGCCTGCTGACCGCGCTCGGCCGCGATATCGACATCGTCATCCGCCAGCCGCGCTCGGCCACACGCGGGAAGCTGCGCATCGCGGCAAGTGAGATCGACTGACGCCACCCTCGCGTCACCGGTCGCGCCGGCGGCGCTGCTGCGTAGCCGGCCCGCCATCCGCCGCCTTCATCCTCGCCGCGCGAGCTAGTACCATGCCACCCACACCGGCATGATGAGCACCACCGCTATAGACCGCGATCGCCACCGGGCCGAGCAGCCCCGCCACCAGCGACAACGCCACCGTAACCGTGCCGAGCCCAATCCCCGCCGTCCAGCCTACCGCTTTTACACAAATCCCGGGACACTACCTGAAGGAATTCGGAGAGTACCGCACGCAGCGCTATGTACGGCGCGCCTTCCACCAACTAGAACGCGGAGAGCTGCCGGGTCTCAATGGGTAGCCCGTCCGGCCGTGCTCTCAACCGCCCGTTACGCAGCCGACCGGCTCCGCAACGTGGGTCTACCTAATCGGCAGAAACCGCAAGGCATGAGCTGCGAGGCCATGGGCGAGTTCCGCGTTTCTGCGCCCCGCGGCGGCCTTCGAACGGCTTCTATTTATGCGTTCCTCGGATGGGACCTAATGCGACCCGGATTCCCGATGGAGTGGACGCCCCCACCCGGCGGCATCGCGATGTGCCAAGATGGTACTGAGCGTTAGTCGACCATCTGAGGGAGGAGGCATCCAATGGAGGAGGTTCGCATCATCGGGATTGATCTGGCAAAGCGCAGCTTTCAGGTACACGGGGCGAAGGCGGACGGGTCGGTGGCGTACCGCAGGAAGCTGAGCCGAGGGAAGCTGCTGAGTTTTTTCGCCTCGCAGCCGCCCTGCTCGGTGGCGATGGAGGCGTGTGCCAGCGCCCATTACTGGGGCCGGGAGATCGCGGCGCTCGGTCACGAAGTGAGGCTGGTTCCACCGATCTACGTGAAGCCCTTCGTCAAGAGGCAGAAGAACGACGCGGCGGACGCCGAGGCGATCACCGAAGCTGCACAGCGACCGACCATGCACTTCGTGGCGGTCAAGACCGAGGCGCAGCAGGCGCAGGGGATGCTCTTTCGCACCCGTGACCTGCTGGTGCGCCAGCGCACGCAGACGATCAACGCGCTTCGGGGTCACCTGGCCGAGTACGGCGTTGTCGCCCCGCAGGGCAGGGCCCGGATCAGGCAACTGGCCGGGGTGCTCGAAGACGGGGACTGTGGGCTGCCGGAGGCGGTCGTCGAGCTGGGCAGGCTATTGCTCGAGCGGATCGACGAGCTCGATGAGAAGATCGACGGACTGGACCGCGAGATCCGGGCGAGCGCGCGGGAGGGCGAAGAGACGGCGCGGCTGATGACGATCCCGGGAATCGGACCGATCACCGCGATGGCACTGCAGGCCTTCGCACCGCCGATGGAGAGCTTCCGGCGCGGGCGCGACTTCTCGGCGTGGCTCGGCCTTGTGCCGCGACAGCACACCACCGGCGGCAAGCCGAGGCTGGGCAGGATATCGAAGATGGGCCAGCGCGATCTCAGACGGCTCTTGATCATGGGAGCCATGGCGGTCGTCCAAAACGCGATTCGACGCGGCGAGATCACGGATCCGTGGCTGGCCAGGATGGTGGCACGCAAGCCGAAGATGCTGGTCGCGGTGGCCCTCGCCAACAGGACGGGGCGGAGGGTCTGGGCGCTGGCCACGAGAAAGGAGGACTATCGGGTTCGCAATGCCGCCTGACCGGGCGGTGAAAGGCGAAGAAGCTGCCGGGAGATGTGGGCAGCAAGGACGCAAGAACGGGTAAGGGCAAACGGTCGGCAAGACGGGATCGGAAAAACCAGGAAATGGCGGAGGGCCTGCGAGCCCGCATTCCCGATTTGGATCCGATCTTACGAACACCATACGGGCCCGCGGCCAACGAGGGCTGCATCAAGAGGCCGGACATACGACAGTACCTGACCAGGCTGCCACGGACTCGGTTCTGAAGCCGGACTTGTCCACCAGGGGGCGTCCACATACGGACTTGCCCACCAGGGGGCGTCCACATACGCCATTTGATGCCATTTTCTCGCCCTTTAAGCACGGCAGCATCAGGTATGGTAGGACGGCAAGTGCGGCAGATCGTGCAGTCCTGGTTGAACTTAGACGATTCCTTGCCGTGATTCACGCCACCGCTACTCCGCCTTGCGGGCGTTGTCCGCGCAGTACGAGCAGGCGCAGCAGCAGCACGCCGCGCAGGTCGAAGCCTTGGAGCGGCATGTCGCGCAGCTCAGCGGGCAAGTGACGCACTTGGCCCGGGACTACAGGACGCTCGCCGAGACGTTGCGCGGGCGCTGGACCTGATGCGCCAGCGTGGTCGAGAGCGCGATCATGGTCCGAGCCGCTGATGGTTCGCGGCAGCGAATCGGCCGGCGGCGACGGTGCGGCGATCAGCCATCAGGACGGGCCGGCGAGACGGAGGGGGGACGAGCCCCCCGCCCGGTCCAGCGTCCATGATGTGCCGTTGCCGTTGGGGGGGTCAGAGGGGGCACAGCCCCCCGCCAGCCCCTGCCGGGGACCCGCGAAGCGTGGCCCCAAAGGGTAGGCTGGCTCATGACAGGTAAGGGTCATGAGCCAGCGCCTCAGCGGACCGGTTCGGCCTCCGGGTCTCACCCCTCGCCAGCGAGGTAACGCGCCCAATCGTCCATCAACCGACGCCGCCGCTCGAACAGGTCCGTGCGCCGGTACGCCGCCTCGATCGGGTTGCGGACCTTGTGCGCCAGCGCAGCCTCGGCCACCTCCCGAGGATGATCCGTTTCCTCGGCTGCCCAGTCCCGAAAGCTCGACCGGAACCCGTGCGGCACGGCGGTGATCTTCAACTCCCCGAGCAGTTCCGACAGCGCCGTGCTCGCGAATGGCTTTCTGCGCACGCCCGGAAACACGAGCGGGCTGCCGCGACCGAGCATCCGCGCTTCCTCGAGGATCTGCAAAGCACGCCCGCACAGCGGCACCCGGTGCTCGCGGTTCCCCTTCGTGCGCAGCGCCGGGATGGTCCACACGCCCGCGTCCCGCTCGATCTCCGCCCACGCCGCCCCGCGGACCTCGCCGGAGCGCACCGCCGTCAGCACCAGAAACTCGAACGCCAGCTTCACGACCGGCCGCGCGTTCGACGCCCGCACCGTCTCGATCGCGGACGCCACCTCGCGGTGCGGCAATGCCCGCATGTGCCGAACACGCCCCCCCTGCGTTCCGAGCACCGGGCCGATCCGGTCGCACGGGTTGTCGGGCCTGAGATCCATCGCCACGGCCCACTCCATGACCGCGCGGATGCGCTGGCGCAACTTCCGGGCGGTGGGCGGCACGTCGTGCCAGATCGGAGCGAGAATCCCGATCACGTCGGCGCTCGTCACCTCCGAAATCGGCATCTTCCCGATGCGGGGGATGGCGTAGCGCTCCAGGCTCTTCAGCCAGAGCTGCGCATGCTGGGGGGAGCGCCAGCCCGGCCGCAGCTGGTTCCAGACCTGCCGCGCCGCCTCGGCGAAGGTCGGCATCGACTCGGCCCGCCGCTTCTCGGCCAGGAGGTCGCCACCGTCGCGGGCCAGCTTCCGGTTCGCGAACGCCTTCTCGCGCGCTTCCTTCAGCGAGACGAGGGGGAATCCGCCGAGCCCGAGCTCGGTTCGGCGGCCGCGGATCGTGAGGCGCTGGATCCAGCCCCGGCTGCCCGAGGGCCGCACATCGAGATAGAGGCCCTGGCCGTCACAATAGCGTCCGGCCTGGCTCACGTTGCGCACGAAGGCAGGCGTCAGGGCGTTGTTGGGATGCCGGCTGCGCGGCTTGCGTTGCGGGGGTCGCTTGGGGAGTGTCATACATACCAATATATCCACCACAGATTAGCGGATGCAAGGGGTCGAAGCGGATCGGTATGGGACAGGAGAGATCCTTATACATCGTGATAAGTCAATATAAACAAGTCAGTTATATGCGTTATGGGACTTGGCTGGACGAGATGGCTATTCCCAACATGGCTGCCCTACGGGAAGGTTGTCAGAGCGATGCTGAGGCCGGCGACGCTCGTCCTCATGGGCCTCGCTTCGGCGGCCGCGATCGCCCACGCCTTGTGGGCGCCCTTTCCCGCCAGCGGCGGCAACCCCGTGCTGGACTTGATCGCCTACCACGATCCGGGCTTCCACACGGTGATCCGCGTCTGGTACTACGTGGCGCCCGCCGTCGCCGTGCTGCTCTTCGGCAGCCTCGGCCTCTCGGTCTGGAGAGTCTGGCTCCAGCCACGAGCGGGTGGCGGCGGCCGGGGCAAGCTGCCTGCTTGGCCCGTGTCGCCCGAGGACGAGGCGCCCTCGCTCGTGGTCGGCGAGCTGCACCACCCGACCGTTCCGCGAGAGAGCGAGCGACCCTCCTGGCTCGTGATCCCAGAGACGGGCCTCTACACCGGTATCCTGATCGTCGGGGCCGTCGGCTCCGGCAAGACCTCGGCCTGCATGTATCCGTTCGCCCAGCAGCTCCTCTCCTGGCAGGCCGACTGGCCCGCACGACGGGCCAGCGCCTTGGTGCTAGAGGTCAAGGGCGACTTCTGCCACGACGTGCGGGGGATCCTCGAGGAGGCCGGCCGCGCGGACGACTACCTGGAAATCGGGCTGGACGGATCCTGGCAGTGGAACCCGCTCGACGATCCGCTGCTCGACACTTACTCGCTCGCATACAGCGTCGCCTCCCTGATCAACCAGCTCTTCGGCAAGAGTCGCGAACCGTTCTGGCAGCAAGCCTATACGAACCTCGTGCGCTGGATCATCGAACTGTACCGGCTCCTGCCGGGGGGCTGGGTCACGCTGCAGGATGTCTACCGCTGCACGATCGACGCGGAACTATTCGCCGAGAGAATCCGCGAGGCCAAGGACCTGGTGGCTGAGGCGTGCCCGGCGCGCGTCGTCATCTCCCACGACGACATGATCGGCCATCCGGAAGCGCTGAATGACTGGGTCTGGATATATACCTCCGGTGAGGACACGGTGACGTGCCGGCTCGACCCGGTCCTCCGGGATCGGCTCGCCGAGCTTGAGATCCCGTTCGAGACCGAGGAAGGCGAGAGCGGCGCAGGCAGCGAACTCAGGGACCAGGTCGAGGCGATCGAGCGCTGGTACCTGAACGATTGGATGGCGCTCGATGCCAAGCTCCGCACCTCGATCGTCGAGGGCATCTCGGTCTTCCTGTCGCTGTTCGATCAGCCCGGCGTGGCCGGAGTCTTCTGTCCGCCGCCTCCGGAATCGGATGAGTCCCCATCTATACATATAGGTAAGACCGCGCTCCACGAGCTGGGGCACAGCACCGGCCATCCCGAACGGATGAACCGCGCTACGCTGATCGAAGGGATCGCCGACGGGTTCGGCTCGCCGGCCTATGCGAAGGAGGAGCTCCGCGCGGAGATCAGCGCCATGATGACGGGCGAGCGCGTGGGCGTCGGCCACGACCCGAGCCGGGGGGCCGCCTACGTCGAGGGGTGGGTCGCGGCCCTAGAGGAGGACCCCCGCGAGATCCGCCGAGCCGCGGCCGACGCGCAGAAGATCTCCGACTTCGTGCTCGCCCGAACCCGGGAGCGTGAGCCCGAGCGCGAGCCGGCGGCCGTGGCCGCCACCCGCGCTCCTGCCGCGCAGCACGCCGCAAGGCCGGAGCGTCCGCTGCCGGTTCCGAACCGGAGCTTAGGCCCCAGCCGCTGAGGCCAAGGACGGAGCCCTAGGAGATGTTCGACCGCACGATCGAACCGGACCCGCGTCCCGCCGCGCCGCAAAGCCGCGCTAGCTACCGCATGCGGGACGGCCATCGCCGAGAATACGACGCGAGCCGGGACCGCGGGTCCACCTCCTTCAGAGAACGGTGCCGTGGGGCGCTCGCCGACATCGGCATCTACGGCGCCGTCTCCGTCCGCGACCTCGCCGAGACCCACTTCGGCGGACATCCCTACACCACGCGGCGGGCCGTGAACGCCTGGACCCGCGAAGGGCTCGCCAAGGAGTCCACGGCCAAGGGACCAAAGGGCAGGCCGTTCAAGGTCCTGACGCTCACGCGCAAGGGAGCGGCCGCCATCCGCGACCTGGACGCCGGGCACGGCCTGGACCCCGGACAGCACATAAGGTCCGCCGCTCGCCTCCTCCAACACGCCCAGCTCGCGCACGACACGGCCATCTACCGGGCCTGCGGCCGCGAACGCCAACGCTTGCTCGAGCGGAGCGCCGCCATCCGGCGCGTACGGCTCGACGGCGAGCTCAAGAGCGCCGTAGCACGCAAGAGCGAGTCCGCGCGTGCGAGAGACGGTCGCCGGGCCGCGGACGCCGAGCGGCACCGTGCCGCCGGAGAGCTCGGCCTCCCCATCGACGCGCAGGGACGCGTGCTCTACCCCGATGCGCAGATCGAGTACACCGACGCCGAGGGGCGGAGCGGCCGCGTCAACATCGAGGTCGCGTCGGGCCACTACCGCCAGGGATCTGTCCGGGCCAAGGCCGCGGCCGGGTTCAGGATGCACGCGAACGGGCCGGCCGGAGCGCGGGTGCTTAGAGCGCTCGGCTGCGAGGACCATGGCTCCTCCCTACGGGGTCCGGCCGAGCGGGACCCGGCCGCGATCGAGCTCTAGCACACCCCCATGCAACCCTGGAAGATCAGCGCCGGACTGACCGCGGCCCTGGCCGGATTAACCGTCCTGCTCGCCGGATCCCGGCTCGAGTACCTGGCGCCGTTCTGGTCCGTGATCCTGGCGGACCACGGCGTTCCAATTGCCTCACACCTGGCATTGGCGCTGGCCGCCGTCTTGGCCGCCCTCTACGCCATCGCGCGCGGCGCAGGGCTCGCCGACCTGGGACGTCGCGTCGATCTCGCCGAGGGCGACTGGGACTGACTGGTGGGACAACTGCCCGGTTCCACACGCCAGGGGGCCTTCTACGCCTCGCCCGGCGTCGCCATGCGGTAGCCGACCCCGTGCTCGGTAAAGATGTAGGTCGGATTGGCGGCGGTGTCGCCGAGCTTTGCCCGGAGCTTCTTGACGACGGTGCGCACGCGATCGGTGTCGTCCGAGCCGCGGCGCCCCCACACCTGGCGCAGTAGTACCTCCGTAGTCATCACCCTGCCTGCGTTGACCGAGAGGGTCCAGAGGAGGTCGAATTCCGTGGCCGTGAGCGCGACCTCGCGGCCGGCCACGCTGACGCGGCGCAGGCCGTAGTCGACGGCGAGCTCCCCGTGGACGAAAGCCTCGGGCTCGGCCCGGCTCCGGAGCGCCGCCTGGACGCGCGCCACGAGCTCGGTTGGCGAGAACGGCTTGACGATGTAGTCGACCGCGCCGCTCTCGAACGCCCTTGCGATGGTCTCGTCCCGGCCGTAGCCGGAGATGAAGATGACCGGGAGATCGGCCAACTGGGGGACCTGCTTCATCAGCTCGATCCCGTCCGTACCGGGGAGCATCAGGTCGAGGAGGACGAGGCGGGGCTTCTCGGCGCGGATGAGGCCGGCCAGCCCGTCCGGATCGCCCGTCACGAGCGGGGCGTAGCCCGCATCGGAGAGGACTTCCCGGACGTAGCGGAGCGTCTGCGGGTCGTCGTCCACCACGAGGACACGCGTCTTCTCCCCCCTCCCCCCGGGCGGGCGCGGCCGGCCGCCGGGCGAGGCCGCCTCGGGGGCGTCTCCGGCCGCCGGGATCGTGAAGGTGAAGCGCGCGCCCTGGCCCGTCCCTCCGCTCTCGGCCCGGATGCGGCCGCCGTGTGCCTCGACGAGGCCCTTCGAGATCGCGAGCCCGAGCCCGGTGCCTCCGGCGGGGCCGGCGCGCTTCCTGAAGAGATGCGGGAGCCGGTCGGGCGCGATGCCCCGGCCCTCGTCCGAGACCGAGAGCGCGATGTAGCTGCCTTCGGGCTCCGCCTCGACGCGGATCGGCGACGACGGGGGAGCTTGCCGTGCCGCGTTCGAGAGCAGGTTGCCGAGCACCTGGGCGATGCGCTCGGGGTCGGCCATCGCACGCGGCAGGTCGGGCGGCAGGTCGACGAGGACGGGGTGGCGGCCTCCGCCGCTCAGGAACGTGTTCCGGGCCCGGTCCACCAGCACGGCGACGCTGGAAGGCTCGGGCGCGACCGTGAGCGTGCCGGCCTCGATGCTCCCGGCATCTAGCAGATTCGCGATGAGGCCGCTCATGTGGTCGGCCTGCCCGTCGATGATGCGGAAGAACTGGAGCATCTCGGCCTGGGGCGGCGGCGGCGCGGCGCCGAGCACGGTCGCGGTCGAGCCCTTGATCGAGGTGAGTGGCGCGCGGAGCTCGTGGCTCACCATTCCGAGGAACTCCGCCCGCTGCCGCTCCAGCTCCTCGAGCGGCTCAAGATCCTGCATGGTGACGACGACCGATACGAGTTCCCCCTCCTCCGAATGGATCGGCGTGACGTTGATGAGCGTCCGGACGCTCCGACCGTCGGGCACCGACAGCTCGATCTCCTCGGCGCGCATCGTCGTGGCGTCCTCGAGCTGTCGGGCCAGGGGAAACTCCTCTAGCGAGATCTCCGGCCCGTCGGCGTGCCGGAACGTCATCACCTCGAGGAGCTGCTCGGTCGGGTGGCCCGGAGTCCGAATCTCCTCGACGATGCGCTGGGCCTCGCGGTTGAACGACACCGGGCGGCCTGTTCTGGCGTCGAAGACGACGACCCCGACCGGTGAGGTCTCGACCAGGGCCTCGAGGCTGGCCCGTGCCCGCTCGACGTCGAGGTGCGTGCGCGCGTTGGCGATCGCTGTCGCCGCCTGCGAGGCGAACAGGACCAGGATCTCCTCGTCCTCGGCAGTGAACGCCTCGCCGTCCTCCTTGTCGGCGAGAAAGAAGTGCCCGAGGTGCTCGCCCCCGTGGTGCATCGGCGTCCCCTGCAGCGTCTTCGCCCCCCACGGATTCGAGGAGAGGCCGAGCGAGCCGAGGTAGCCGGGTAGATCGGCCACCCGGAGCGGCGTCGCAAGGTCGCGCAGGTGCTCGAAGAGCCGTGGTCCGTCGGGCCACTCCAGCATCATCCGCCGCTCTTCGGGAGGAAGCCCGGAGGTGACGAAATCCTGCACCTGCCCCCGCTCGTCAATCGTCGTGATCACGCCGGAGCGGGCGCCGGTCAGCGCGCGCGCGCCCTCCACCACCTCCTCGAGCACGGTGGCCAGGTCGAGGCTCTGGCTGATGCGGAGAATCGCCGCGCTCAGCCGGGAGATGCGCTCATCGGAAGGGCCGGTCCGGCCTCGATCGTTCAATGCTCCACTCCCGCCGAAGGGGTTCGCTGAATCCGGCCGGACTCCGCCGCGCCGCAGGGGAGTGGAAGATAGCGCGCTTCGGGCGCCAAGTCACGCACAGGACACGAACCTCGCCCGTGGGTCACAACACGATCACAGAATATTGCTTAGCTTTACCGATAGCGCACGATAACTGTAGTTATCGAGCGCTATCCGAGGGGAGTATTGTGACCGGAGAGCCCTGAGGCAACCTCGCGGGGTTTTCGGGGCTCATCTGCGCTTCTGGAGCCGTGCCAGCTGTGCGGCGCCGTTGCGCTTGGCGAGCAGCCGCTCGCCGTAGCGTTGCACCATCGCGGCGCTCTTCCAGCGTCCGGCCTGCATGATCGCCGGGGTCCCGATCCCCGAGGCGATCATGTCCTGAGCCGCCCCCACCCGGGGGCTGTGCCCGGAGATCCGCCGCACCATCTGCGCCGAGAACCCGGCGCGTCCGGCCATCGCCTTGTAGATGCGCGGCACCTGGCCCGCAGGGAGCCTCCCGCCCACCGTGCCGTCCTTTCGGAGCGAACGGAAGAGCGGCCCGCCGTCGATCCCGCTCGCGCTCAGCCATTCCCGGAGCAGCTTCACGCTGTCGCGGTGCAGGTACAGCATGGCGCCTGCGGCCTCCGGATCGTTCTTCGCGCGGCGCACCAGAAGCGAGGCCGAGCCGCCCCTTTCTATCGTCACATCAACGACTTGCAGCGCAACCAGCTCCGAGCGGCGGAGCATGGCGTCGTAGGCCACAGCCAGGATTGCGCGGTTCCGCACGTCGATCATTCGATTGCCGGCGGCCGCCAGCAGGCGCCGGCGAAGCGCCCAGGTCAGCCCCTGCACCTGCGTCTGCCGGCACCCCCTGTGCCGGTATATGCGCTTGAGGGCCCGCCGCACAGTGACGTGCTCGAACGGGCTCTGCTCCCCGGCCACCCTGTGCACAGCGGCGACGCTCGAGACGTAGCGGCGCACGGTGGCCGGCGCACGGCCGCTCGCCATCGCCTCGATGTGGGCCACCACCGTGGCCGCACGCGCGGGAAGCGAACAGAGCCCCCGCTCCGCGCACCACGCCGTGAACCGTTCCAGGTCCGCTCTCATCGCTCGCACGGTATTGCCGCTGAGGTCCCCGCGGGCGTCGTCCAGATAGGCGGTCAGGCGCTCGCCGGTTTGTGACTTTTCAGTAGAGGGGTCGCGAAGCCCGGACACACCTTCCAGGGCTGATATCGGCATAAGTGCTTCCTGACTAATGACATACGTCCCGACTTTTTACGCGCGATAACTACAGTTATCGCGCGTAAAAACGAAGGGACATCCACACGCGCTCACCCGAGCACCCAACGGAACAGGCCGTGCGCGGCGCTGCTCCACGAGGCGCTGTGGCGACGGAGGAATCAGCGGGAGCGATCAGGCCATGTACCTCACCCACGGAAGTCGCGCAGGCAGCGTGGAGGGCTTCGGGGACCGCGACGGCCGGCGCGGTGCGCGCGGCACGGAAGACCACCGGGAAGTCAGGGGAATCGGAGACAGCAGCGAGTCTTTGGTCGGGTCGGATCCTGGCGACATCGCCGGGAAGCAGCAACCGCGGACCTGCCGGGCGGACGCGGCGCCGCACGACGGCCGCAGGCCGGGTCGGGGCCAGGAAGGAGCGGGCTGCCAGCGCCGCTTCCCGGTCATCACAGCACGCAGTATGGATTGTTCTTCAGAACCGGGCGTCATCGTCGCCGGGGCAGGGGCTCTTCCGAGAGCCCGGCGCCGTTGCGAGGCCGGGAAGCGAACGCACGGCCCCGGCACGCGGGCCTGCCTGGCCCTGCTGGCCGCCACCGCGCTGCTGGCCCTGGCCGCGCCAGCGCAGGCCCAGACCACGACGGTCACCCAGTCCGGCGACGGCGCCACCTGGTCGCTGGTTGGAGAGAACACGGTCGCGGCAGGCCAGACCTATACCTATACGCTCACGCGGACGTCAGGCAGCTTGCCGGAAAACGAGTATTTCGGATTCACCAGCAATACTCTTGAAGAGGAGAGGTTCAAGGACGATACCTCGGACTGCACCGGCACAAACTATTTCTGTTTCACGATCTCCAATTCAGTAGACACCTATGAGGAATTCACCGTAAGCGGCGTGCGTTTCGCGGGGAGAAGATTGGAAGACACCTCGCCTCATGTGCTTACGCTGAATGTCGCGACCGGGACACCCACGGGCACGACCGTCACTCTGGGGCTGGTTGACGCCTTCGGCGGCCCCCGGTCGGGCGGTTTGCAGATTACGGTGGGCACCGCCCCCACCAACACCGCCCCGACGGCGGAAGACAAGACGGTGACGACGGGCGAGGACAGGGCGTACGCCTTCACGGCGGACGACTTCGGCTTCGACGATGACGACGACGGCGCCACGCTGGCGAGCGTGACGATCGTGACCGTGCCGTCGGCGGGCACCCTGGCGCTCGACGGCACGGCGGTCATGGCGGACGACGTCGTCACCACGGCCCAGATCGACGCAGACATGCTCACCTTCACGCCCGCGCGCGATGCGCACGGCGACCCCTATACGACCTTCACCTTCACGGTGAACGACGGCACGGACGACAGCGCCATCGCCTACACGATGACCATCGACGTGACGGACGCCCCCGCCCCCGTCTGCGGGGTGCCCGGTATCGCAGGCGCCGGCCGGCGCCAGATCTGGAGCAGCACGGTGACGGTGGGAGCGGTGACTGTGCTCGGTGTCACCCAGGGCTACGGATTTGATGAAACGGCGTCCGTGGGCGAGCTGGCTCTCAAGGAATTCGACATCGGTTCGAATAACTACACAATCTACGCGATCGGGGTCAGTGCCTTCGGGGGGGGACTCTTTTTGTCCTTGGACGGAAACGCAGCCTCATTGACGGCAACAGAAACCGCCGCGCTTCGGCTGCATGTCTGCGACGGGGACTACGACTTCAGCACAGCCACGCGTCCACCAGGTAATATGGTCACTTTCCACTGGACCACCTCAAGCCTCGACTGGTCGCCCCCGGTGGTGACCCGCACGGTGTATCTCAGCCTGCCGGCGAACAACGCCGCGACGGGCGAGCCCACGATTTCCGGCACGGCGCAGGCCGGCCAGGAGCTGACCGCCGACGCGAGCCCCATCATGGACACCGACGGGCTGGCCAGTGTCAGCTACAGCTACCAGTGGGTGCGGGTGGACGCGGACGGCACCTCCAACGAGGAGGCTATTTCCGGGGAGACCGCCGAGACCTACACCCTGACCGCCGCCGACGCGGGCAAGAAGATCAAGGTGCAGGTGAGCTTCACCGACGAGCTGAGCGGCGAGGAGGAGCGCACCAGCGCGGCGTATCCCTCGTCCGGCACGGTCACCACCGCCGCCAGCACCACCGCGCCCGCGCTGCTCAGCGTCACGGTGACCTCGACGCCGCACAAGACGACGGACACCTACGGCGCGCGCGAGCACATCGAGTTCTCGATGACCTTCGACGCGCCGGTGACGGTGACCGGCGCGCCGACCTTCGCCTTCGACCTCGGCGGCGCATCGACGGCGACCTGGTACGCGGGCTCTGGCACCACCACGCTGCGGTTCTCCCACGCCGTGACGGGCGGGACAAGCGGCGACCGGGACACGAACGGGATTTCCTGGGCCGCGAACGCGATCGCGCTCAACGGCGGCACCATTGCGGGGACAGACAACGCGGTGGCGGCGATCCTGACCCACGTCGCCCAGTCGAACCTGGCGGCGCACAAGGTCGACGGCCGGACGACGGCCGTCACGCCCGCCACGGTCACCGTGGCGGTGACCTCGACGCCGACGTCGCTGGCGGACACCTACGGTTTCGGCGAGACGATCGTGATCACGGTCACCGCCAGCGAGGCGGTGGAGGTGGAGGGCGATCCGGAGTTCGAGTTCTCGATGAACAACCCGGGCGAGTCCTCCAATCCCAAGCTGGCCACCTACGATCGCACGCGCAGCACCGCGATGGCGATGGCATTCGCCTACACGGTGCAGGCGGGCGACGAGGACAGCGACGGCATCTGGATCGGCAGCGGCAGCAGCACCTTCATGCTGGACGTGAACGACCGCATCCGCACGGCCTCGCAGCAGATCGACATCGACCGCAGCCATCCCGAGAAGGGCACGCTGGCCGGCCACAAGGTGAACGGATCCCTGGGGGCGCCGACCGTCCCGCCGGATCCCACGGCGCCGACCCTGGTGTCGGCCACCGCCACGACGCTCACCATCGAGTGGACGCACCCGGGTGACGGCGGCTCGCCGCTCACTCGCAACTTCATCGAGTACCGGGTGGAGGGCACGACCGACTGGACGAACTGGTACCGGGGCGAAACGCCAACGCAGGTGACGCGCACGGTCATCACGAATCTTGCGGCGGCGACGGCGTACGACGTACGGGTCCATTCCACCAATGCGATTGGAAACAGCCAGTGGACCCAGTCGGCGACGGCATTCAGCACGCTGGCCGGCACCGCGGCGACGGGTGCGCCCACGATTACCGGCACGGCGGCGGTCGGGCAGCCGCTGGCCGTTGACCTCACGGGCATCGAGGACGCGGACGGCCTGACCAATGTCAGCTACAGCTACCAGTGGGTGCGGGTGGACGCGGACGGCCTGTCGAACCCGGCGGACATCACCGACGCGACCGACGCGACCTACACCCTGGTCGACGCCGACCAGGGCACGGCCCTCAAGGTGCGGGTGAGCTTCGACGACGACGGCGGCAATACCGAGACGCTGACCAGCGACGCGACGGCGACGGTGACCCCCGCGGCCGGTGCCCCTAATCCGCCGAGCAACTTGTCCGCAACGGTAGGGGTCGGACAGGTCGTGCTGGTGTGGGAGCTGCCGACGGGGGCGGGGGGAACTCATACCCACTACGAATACCGCTCTTCGGCGGGGGACATGATTGCGCCGGACGCGATGTGGCAACAAGTCCAGAACACCGACACTAGGCCAAATCAGGCGTATTACCAGGTGGTGAAGGGTCTGACGAACGGCACGACCCATACCCTCCAGGTTCGTGCGGAAAACGCTCAAGGCGGAAGCGCGCCGGCGACCGTGACCGTGACACCACTATCACAGCCGTCCTGCACCATCGACGAGTTAGGCGACCGGCGCCTGCTCTGGCAGGGCCAACTGACAGCAGGGATACTCGAAATTCCTCCCGCTGGAAATATACAGACAGGGTATGGGACTGGAGGGGTACAGCCTGGAACCCTGACACCTGATGCGTTCACCTTCCGTTCAACCAGTTATTCCGTCTACATACGGACATACGACGATTTTCTCACCGTTCTCCTACGCGACCAAGACACGGACTGGTACCCACGAGACGAGGTGGTCGACGCATTGAGGTTCCATGTCTGCAACACGTCCTACGACCTCAGCAATGCACTAGAGCCAGACCCGTTTGCAGCTTCTAGTGGCTATCAGTGGAACGTTGGCTCCATCTGGCTGCCCGGCATCGAGCGCACGCTGCGGCTGAGCCTGCCGCCGAACCGCCCGGCGACCGGGGCGCCGGTGATTACCGGCCCGGCCACGGTCGGGCAGGTGCTCGCCGTCGACGTCACCGGCATCGAGGACGAGGACGGGCTGCACGACGTCGAATACACCTACCAGTGGGTGCGAGTGGACGCCGACGGCACGTCGAACGAGGCGGACATCACCGACGCGACCGACGCCACCTACACCCTGACCGCCGACGAGCGGGGCAAGAAGGTCAAAGGTCGCGGTGCGCTTCGTCGACATCCTGGGCGGCGAGGAGACACGCACCAGCGCGCCGACGGCGACGCTCGCGGGAACGCCGAACACTGCCGCGACGGGCGCGCCGACCATCACGGGCACGGCGCAGGTGGGCGAGACGCTGACGGCCTCGACCACGGGCATTGCCGACGCCAACGGGCTGACCAGCCCCACCTACACGTACCAGTGGATCCGGGTGGACGGCACGGACGAGGCGGACATTGCGGCCGCGAATTCGAGCACCTACACCCTGGGCGACGCCGACCTGGGCACGACCCTCAAGGTGCGGGTGACCTTCGCCGACGACCTCGGCCATACCGAGACGCTCACCAGCGCGGCGACGGCGACGGTGGGCGCGGTAGCGACCGGCCCCCCGACGGTGAACGATGTGGCGGTCACGTCAACGCCGGCCTCGGGCACCACCTACTACCTCGCGGGCGAGGTCATCGAATTCACCGTGACGTTCAGCGCCCCGGTGACGGTGACCGCCACACCGAAGTTCGCGTTCAGGCTGGGCGCGGCGACGCGGCAGGCCGCTTACGCGAGCGGCTCGGCCAGCGCGGCGTTGGTGTTCGCCCGGACGGTGCAGGCAGGCGAGGTCGATCGCAACGGCATCTCGTGGAATGCGATCGCGCTCGCCCTCGACGGCGGGACCATCACGCAGACGGGCGCGACGACGGCCGCGCGCCTGACCCACGCCGAGCAGGCGCCGCTGGAGGGGCACCGGGTGGACGCCGCCCCGCCGATGCAGGTATCGGCGTCGGTGCATGGGATGTCGCTGGTGCTGGTCTACGACGAGGCGCTCGATCCGGCCTCGATGCCGGCGACGGGCGCGTATACGGTGACGGCGACGGTCGGAGCCACCACCACGAACCCGGCGGTGTCGGAAGTGTCGATATACGGCATCTGGGTGACGCTGACACTGGACGCGGCGCCGGCTGCGGGCGCGACGGTGACGCTGGCGTACGCGCCGCCGGCGTCGAACCCGGTGCAGGACGAGGCGGGCAACGATGCGCCGGCGTTCAGCGGCCAGTCGGTGAGGCTGGGCCCGCCGCCGCCGCCGGACCTTGAGCAGGTGATGGGGGTGGGGGTCGTCCCGGGCAACGCGCAGCTGGTGGTGACCTGGACGGCGGTGTCCAACGCCACGGGCTACACGGTGCAGTGGACGTCGAGCGGACAGGGCTACAACATCGGCGACCGGCAGGCCACGGTCACGTCGGGGTCGACCACGCGCTACACGATTCCCGGCCTCACCAACGGCACGGAATACACGGTGCGGGTGATCGCGACCCGAACCGGCGCCGACGACGGCCCGCCCTCGGACGAGATGACGGGGACGCCGAGAGTGCCGCCGCCGGTGACGGACCTTGCGCAGGTGATGGGGGTGGGGGTCGTCCCGGGCAACGCGCAGCTGGTGGTGACCTGGACGGCGGTGTCCACCGCCACGGGCTACACGGTGCAGTGGATGTCGAGCGGACAGGGCTACAACATCGGCGACCGGCAGGCCACGGTCACGTCGGGGTCGACCACGCGCTACACGATTCCCAGCCTCACCAACGGCACGGAATACACGGTGCGGGTCATCGCGACCCGAACCGGCGCCGACGACGGCCCGCCCTCGGACGAGATGACGGGGACGCCGAGAGTGCCGCCGCCGCCACCGCCGCCGGTGACGGACCTTGAGCAGGTGCTGGGGGTGGGGGTCGTCCCGGGCAACGCGCAGCTGGTGGTGACCTGGACGGCGGTGTCCACCGCCACGGGCTACACGGTGCAGTGGATGTCGAGCGGACAGGGCTACAACATCGGCGACCGGCAGGCCACGGTCACGACGGGGTCGACCACGCGCTACACGATTCCCAGCCTCACCAACGGCACCCCCTACACGGTGCGGGTGATCGCGACCCGGACGGGCGCCACCGACGGCCCGCCGTCGGCGGAGGTGACGGGGACGCCCTTCACCACGCCCGGCGCGCCGCAGCACCTGCGGGGGGAGCCGGGCGACGCACAGGTGACGCTGACCTGGGATGCCCCGTCGAGCGATGGCGGGTCCGCGATCCTCCGCTACGAGTATGCGATCGACGACAGCGGGACTTGGATCGACGCGGGCCTCGATCTGGAGGAAACGGTGCCGGGCCTGACGAACGGCCGGGAATACGCGTTCGAGGTGCGGGCGGTGAACAGCGCCGGCCCCGGTGCGCCGGCGAGGACGGCGGCCACGCCGCTCGGCATGCCGAGTGTGCCCGAGTCGCTCACGGCCACTAGGGGCGACGGCGAGGTCGTCCTGGAGTGGACCGAGCCCGCGGACGATGGCGGCTCGCCTGTGACGGGCTACGAGTACCGCTACGCCGCAGGCCAGGCTGTGCCGGAAGACGTCACCTGGCGGGACGCGGGCACCGAGCTCACGGCGACGGTCTCGGGGCTGGAGAACGAGACGCGCTACACGTTCGAGGTGCGGGCGCGGAACCGTGTGGGCCCCGGGGAGATATCGGGGACGACGGCCCTGCCGCTTCGGCTGCGGGCGGAGCTGTTCAGCTCGGCGGCGGCGGAAGGCGAGGCGCTCGTGGTTGGGGTGCGCCGGAGCGGGAGGCTCGCGTTTCCGGCCCACGCCTACATCGGCGTGACGGACAGCGCGTTGCCTGGCGTGACGGCAACGGAAGAGGGGCGCGACGACGGGCTCGGCCGCCACCGGCTGGAGTTCGCGGCTGGCGCAGCCGAGGCGACAGTGACGGTCACGGTGGCCTTCGACGGCGAGCGTCGGCAGGACCGGGTGCTCACGGCGACGCTCGATTCCGCGGAACTGGAGGTCGACGGCGTAAGGCGGCCCTATGAACTCGTCACGCCGACACTGGTTGTTCCGGTGACGGAGGGGGACGCCGGGCTGTCGGTGGCCGATGCCCGGGTCGAGGGCAAGAGCTCGGTGCTGGCGTTCACGGTGAGCCTTGACCGCACGCGGGACGTTGCGGTGCGGGTGGACTACGCCACGGAGGACGGCGCGGCGCGGGCGGGAGCGCACGGTGGAGGTGCCGGTGCTGCCGGCGCTGCACGTGACGGGCGAACGGACGCTCACCCTGAGGCTGTCGAATGCCGTGAGCGCGGTGATCGACGACGGGGTGGCGACGGGCGTGATCGTTCGCGAATCGGAGCTGCCCAAGGCGTGGCTGGCGCGGTTCGGGCGGACGGCGTCGGACCACGCGGCGCAGGCGATCGCGAGGCGCCTCGAAGCCGGGCAGCGGGAGACACAGGTGACGGTGGCGGGCCGGCGTGTGGACGGCCTGTCGGTGGACGGCCTGCTGTTGGGGGCGCTGCCGTCGGGCGGATGGAGGCCGGCTTCGGCTGTTGAGGACATGGCGACCAGGCTGGCGGCGCCCGCTCTGGCGGCTTCGCGCGCGCCGTTCGGCGGCGTGGACGCGGATCCCGGCACCCCTGGCCTGGGTGCCGGCACGTGGGGTGGGGCTCCGGGCGCGTTGGACCGGGAGCCTTTCGCAGATGCCAAGGAGACGCTGCGCCGTGCCGTTCTACCCGACTTCGGGTTCCGGCTGCCGGGCGCGGAGGAAGCGCTCATGGGCACCTCGTTCTACGTCGAGCGCGGAGCGCAGCAGGACGTGGGCGGCGGCACGTGGGCGGCGTGGGGCGACGTGGCGGCGACGCGCTTCGAGGGGGACGCGGGAGGACTCGCGCTCGACGGCGACGTGGTGACGGGCACTGCGGGGCTGGACCGGCAGTGGAGGGCGGTGCTCGTCGGGCTCGCGCTCTCGAGAAGCAGCGGTGAGGGAGGGTATGGCACGGGTGCGGGGACGATCGCGAGCACGCTCACGAGTGTGCATCCGTACGTGCAAGTCCGGCTTGGGGAGCGCGCGCAGGTGTGGGGCGCGGCGGGCTGGGGCCGTGGCGGACTCGAGATCACGCCGGAGAGCGGGGCCGCGCTCGAGGCGGACCTGAGGAACTCGATGGCGGCGGCGGGTGCCCGGGCGGTGCTCATGGGTGCCGGTGCGCTCGAGATCGCGCTGCGTTCCGACTTCCTATGGACGGAGACGTCCTCGGACGGGACCGTCGCGCTGGCGGAGGCGGTGGGCACGGCGAGCCGCGGGCGGCTGATGCTCGAGGGCGCGGGCCAGATCCAAGGGCTCGGAGGCGTCGTGCGTCCCAAGGTCGAGGGCGGTGTGCGCTACGACGGCGGGGACGCGGAGACCGGACGGGGATTCGAGGTGGGCGGCGGACTCGACTGGGCCCGGGGATCGCTGACGCTCCAGGTCAACGGGAGGATGCTCATCGCCCACGCTGACGAGTCCTACGAGGAGTGGGGCTACAGCGGCTCGCTCGTCTACGAGCCGGGCGCCGATGGCCTGGGTCTCCAGATGCGGGTCGGATCGAGCGCCGGGTCGGCGGCGAGCGGCATCCGGAACCTGTGGGCGCTGGAGAACGCGAGCGGCCTCGTGCGCGGGGGCGCCGTGCCCTTCGCGCAACGCTTCGACGCAGAGGTCGGCTACGGGATCGGGAGCGGAACGCTCTGGTATCCCTACTTCGTCGCCGACGATTCCGGCCAAACGCGGTACGGCCTGAAGCTCAGCTCGGGCCGGACGATGGGCGTCGGCCTCGAGTTCGGGCGAAGGGAGAGTGTGGACCTTGGGCCGGAGGACGCGATGCTCCTCCGGGGGGAGCTCAGGTTCTAGCGGCCGGCGTTCTCCGAAGTGAACGCGCTCGAGACCCGGGCGGCCGCGCTCGCAGCCTTCCGGGACGGCGACTCCGGGAACACCGCTCTCGAGGGATGCGTCCGTGCCGGCGTCTACGGTATGGCGGGGTTCGTGCACGTGGCCCCCGCCCCGGCGCTCGTGGCCGGCGGCGGGCTCGCCTTCGCCGAGTCGGCCCTCGACCACGCCGAGCTCAAGATCCCGAATGTCGCCCTGACGCCCGGGAGAATCCCTAGACAGCGACATCATCCCGGGCTGCAGTCGCAGCATTCGGCAACCACCGGCGCAACACCGCCATCAGCTTCACGGACGACGACTTCACCGAGGGCCACCGAGGTGACGCTCGCGGTCGCGTCCGGAACAGAATCCCGCATCGGTTCGCCTGCTGCCGCGATGGCCGTCCGGCATCTGGAACGCGGCATCCTCCACTCGTGCGGTCCAACACTCCCGGTGCGTCAGCTCCGTCCTGGCCGCTCCCCGAGGCTGGCGGTGGCCTACCAGGTCCCCGTGTTCATCGAAGCCTGCAGCCGGGCCCAAGTGGCCCCTGTTCCCTCCCCCGGGGCAACGCGCCCCGGAATTCTTCCCCGAACAGAACGGAGGCAGACCGATGACGAGAGCAATGGAACAGGGCATGGACGCGCCCGCGCGCGTCCTGCGGTTACCTCGAGTGCAGGCCCGCACCGGGCTGGCGCGGAGCACGATCTACGTGCGGGTGGCCGACGGGAGCTTTCCCCAACCGATCCGGCTAGGCGCCCGCGCCGTCGGCTGGATCGAGTCCGAAGTGGATGCGTGGATCCGAGAACAGATCGCCGCGAGCCGCGGCAACGCGAAGTGATCTGAAACACTAACCATCAATAGTCCGCAATGAGAGAGAACAGGGGCCATCGACAAACTGCCCTCCCGCAAGGTTCGCTCCTTCGCCTCCTCCGGGAACCTCCGCTACGGTCCACTGGATTCCCGTTCAGAAAGAGGGGTGTAATGAGGGGACGGTAGTACGGGTATGACTCGTATAGATCATAACAACAATGACTTATAAAAAATAAGCCACACACGACCCAGCGCCGGGCGAGGAAAGTGGCGAGTGACGAGGGGGCGCTCGCTTTCGAGCCATCGATCACGAACAGCCGCCGCCTGCCCGGGTCCAGGCCGCGCTCGACCAGATCCTCTAGGAGCGCGCTGGTCACCTCGGCGTTCTCACTCGCTCCTTCCCTCACGCCCAGCACGTGCTTCTTTCCGTCTGAGTCCACGCCTACCGCAGCAAGCACGTGGTGCGAGCCCATCTGGATCCCGTCCAGGTAGATCACCAGCAGGTCCCACGCATCCAGCCGGCGCTCCATCAGCTCCTTCAGCACGCGCTCCGAGGCCTCGACCGTCTCACGGCTCACCGCCGACTTGCTCACCCCGACCGTGTCGGCCATCTCACCGATCACACGGCCGTACTTCCGCGTGCTCACCCCCGCCATCAGGACCTCGAGCATCCGATCCGCCACGGCGCCCGGTCTCCGCATCGCTGCGTACGCCGGCACCTCGACCTCGCCACCCTCCCCAGCGCCCCGGCGCCTGAGCCGTGGCCGCTCCACACGCACCTTCCGGTCCGACAGGTAAACCACACCACCCTGCCGGCCATACCACACTGACCTAGCCCCCTGAAACGAGACCAAAGTTGATGTTAGGATGCGGCTTTGGTCGCAGCTATCAGGGAGGAGGTCAGAATGAGTAGGAGACGACACACGCCGGAGCAGATCATCACGGCATTGAGAGAGGCGGAGGTGGGTCTGGCGAACGGCAAAACGGTGGCGATGGTGAGCCGGGAGTTGGGGATCAGCGAGCAGACGTACTACCGGTGGAGGCAGGAGTTCGGGGGGATGAAGGTGGATCAAGCTCGACGCTTCAAGGAGCTGGAGAAGGAGAACGCACGGTTAAAGCGAGCGGTGGCGAACCTGACGGTGGACAAGCTGATCCTGGAGGAAGCGACCAAGGGAAACTTCTGAGCCCCGAGCGCCGACGCAGGTGCGTGATGCATGTACGTCAGCGACTCGGGGCGAGTGAACGTCACGCGTGTCACGTACTGGGTCAGCCGCGCTCGACGCAGCGCCGGGTGAAGAAGCTACCTGGCGACGAGGAGGCGCTACGCACGGACGTGATACGGTTGGCGAGCCGGTTCGGCAGGTACGGGTATCGCCAGATCACGAACCTGCTGCGTATCGAGGGCTGGGAGGTGAACCACAAGCGTGTGGAGCGTATCTGGAGGCAGGAGGGGCTGAAAGTGCCCAGACGGCAACCGAAACGGGGTCGGTTGTGGCTCAACGATGGCTCGTGCATCCGGCTCAGGCCACTGCACAAGAATCACGTGTGGTCCTACGACTTCGTAAGCACGAGGACCCATGACGGCCGTGCGCTGAAGCTTCTGACCGTGCTCGACGAGTACACGCGGCAGTGTCTGGCGATCAAGGTCGATCGAAAGACTCGAGCTCACGACGTTCTCGAGGTGCTCACCGATCTCTTCGCTCGGCACGGTCCGCCCGAGCATCTGCGCTCGGACAACGGGCCAGAGTTCACGGCGAAACTGGTGCGGAGATGGCTGGCCAGGCTGCGGGTCCAGACCCTCTACATCGCGCCGGGCAGTCCGTGGGAGAACGGCTACAACGAGAGCTTCAACGGCAAACTGAGAGACGAGTTCTTGAACGGAGAGATCTTCTACACACTGCCCGAGGCAACGGTACTCGTCGAGCAGTGGAGGCGGCTGTACAATACCGTCCGACCCCATCGTGCCCACGGCGGACTACCCCCCGCCCCAGAGACGATAAAACCATCGCCCTGGTTCCTCAGGATGCCCCAACTCCAGGGACCACCGATGGCTCGGGGTCTAACATAGGAAGTGGTACCGCAACTGGGGGCACCTCAGGAGGCCCTTGGACTAACACAGTAGGTGGTACCACTATTGGGGGCCGGTCAGACGCTTCCTCCTTGGAGCAACTCCCGCCCCTGGTCCAATAGCTCCTGCTTGGCCGTCCGCATCGCATCGAGAGTGGAATACAAGACGCAGGCGTGATGGTAGCCATCTCCATGTTCACGCAGATGCTCCTCGTAGATCGTGTCCCCGGACACCGGCATGAGCAACTCGTAGTTAACTCCGCCCGCCTCGGCCAACGCAACCCGAAAGGTGAAATCGCGCGGCTCGCCATGAACCGATGACTCGGTCGGCTCAATAGTCCAAACTCCCCACGGCCCAATAGAGAGCGACTCCGACAGCCGCCGGGCCGCTGCGTCAATGTCACGTACGACAAAACAGAGATGGTGAAAAACCCCCGAGTCCACGACACCCATAATCACCTCGTTGTTATAGAAGATGTTCGAAGAGGCGTTCTAACGTCTCTGCGATCCTGCTGCGCGGCTAATGTGGTGACCGCGGGCGTAGCGCGCGAGCCCTGCTGTCTACCGCGTCGGTAGCAATCGCTTGTTAGCTCGCTTTCGCCGAGACGTTACTTCGCGGCGCGGTATCGGACGCCTTCCAGGCCCTTGAAGTCAGAGTCTTGGGTCCACAGCTCGGCGTCATGGGCATGCGCCGTAGCCAGGATGATGCTGTCGGCCAGCGCCAGCTTGGTCTCGATACTGAGCTCAGCGGCTTCGAGCGCGAGGCGATCGTCGAGTTCAACGAGGACACCACTCCGCATTGCCGCAACCACGTTCAGGGCTTCCTCTCGGCCGATGTGCCGAAGCATATGGCGATAGACCTCGAAAAGACTGAGGGACGGAACAAGGAGCGGTTCGTCACTCTCGATGGGTCTGCGGAAGAAGGCTGCGTTGCCACCACCGGACAGGTATTCGATCCAGCCACTCGAATCGACAACGTTCACAAACGGTCAGACTCGCGCTCAAGGGGTGGTAGTGTCGGGTAGCGACCGCGAAACCGTTCGATGGGCTCAACCGGGACGAGTTCGATCCGTGAGCCGATGGCGAACACCTCTACCTTCTGGCCGGGCCTAATCTTGAGCTTTTCCCGTACAGCCTTGGGGATGACGACCTGGTACTTCGGAGATACCGTTACAACGGTCACATGTCACCTCTATCATCGATAGGCATACTGTAATACAGTGATTAGATCGATCGTTCTAGTCAAGCCCTCCCGGAAACGAAGAGAAGCCATCTAACGTCTCTGCGATTCTGCTGCGCGGCTAATGTGGTGACCGCAAGCGAAGCGCGCGACCCTCACGTCTACCGCGACAGTAGCAATCGCTTGTTAGCAACGCACCGACCCCCGGAGGGGCCGGCGACATGAGAGAGAAACTGTGCCATGGCCCTGGGCCGAGGATCTGTTACCCTGTGGCGGATCGCATCCGAGGGCCGAGGCCGATCCGCCACTGGTGGCATGTCCCCGTTTGTTAGCATGGTCCATGGGTTGTAGCGAACACATCATTGGTGACGCGCATGGCGTGATCCCGTTCAGGAGAGTGTTCACGAGACGCATCCCTGCCCTTCGATGCTCCTTCGATATCACAGAGCCAAGGAGCGAGCCATGAAGCGCAGGCCCAAAGCCTCGAAGAAGAATCGTCGGAACCGACGGAACCGAGTGGCGAAGTTCCTCGAGAGGGTCCACCTCGACGCGGCAGGCATCGATATAGGCTCGGCCAGCCACTGGGTTGCCGTGCCCGAGGATCGCGACGATCAACCTGTGCGCGAGTTCAAGAGCTTCACCCCGGACCTCCACGCGCTCGTCGACTGGCTCGACGTCTGCGGCATCGACACCGTCGCCATGGAGTCGACTGGCGTCTACTGGATCCCGCTCTTCGAGATCCTCCAGGAGCGTGACTTCGAAGTCCTGCTCGTCAACGCACGTCACGTCAAAGGCGTACCGGGTCGCAAGAGCGATGTCGTCGATTGCCAGTGGATCCAGCAGCTGCACACCTTCGGGCTCCTGCGCGGCAGCTTCCGACCCGATGCCGAGATCACCGCCATCCGCACACTCGTGCGTCACCGAAGCACCCTCGTGCAGGAAGCCGCGGCCCACATCCAGCGCATGCACAAGTCGATGACCTTGATGAACCTCCAGCTCCACAACGTCCTCACGGACGTCACCGGCGTCACCGGCATGGCCATCCTCCGCGACATCGTCGCCGGCCACACCGACCCCTCCCTGCTCGCCCGCCATCGCGACCACCGCTGCAAGGCCACGACCGACGAATTCGTCGCGTCCCTCACCGGCCACTACCGAGCCGAACTCGTCTTCGCGCTCGGCCAGTCCATCGAGCTCTTCGACGTCTACCAAGACAAGATCCGAGCCTGTGACGAACAGATCGAAGCCCTCATTCGCGACCTCGTGGCCCAGTGCCCGACCCCCGAGGGCGAACTCACCGCTCGGCCGAAGAGCAAGAGACCCCGCAAGAACGAGCCCCTCTTCGACATCCGCTCGCCGCTCTTCGTGCTCTCCGGCGGCGTCGATATCACCGAGGTGCCCGGGATCGGGCCCCACAGTGCGCTACAGCTCATCTCCGAGACCGGACTCGACATGAGTCGTTGGCCCTCTCCCGACCACTTCGCTTCCTGGCTCACCCTCGCGCCCCACAACAAAATCTCCGGTGGCAAATTCCTCGGTTCCGCCACCCAACCCTCCTCTAGTCGCGCCGCCAAGACCCTCCGCATCGCCGTCATGAGCTTCACCCGCAGTGATCACGCCCTCGCTGCCTTCTACCGCCGCCTCGCTGGACGCATCGGCAAAGCCAAGGCCATCACTGCCACCGCCCGTAAGCTCGCCATCATTATCTTCCGCATGCTCCGCGACCGCTCGCCATACCGCGATCAGCCCGCCGCGGTCTATGACGAGCGCCACCGAAAGCGCGCCCTCCTCGGCCTGCGCAAACGTGCTCAGTCCCTCGGCTTCGACCTCGTTCAAATCGACTCTGGTCTCATCCTCGAATCACCGCTCCTCACCCCGACAACCCCGTGATAATCCAGGTAGTTTCTCAGGAGACAGCTTGGATTCATATAGTAAGTGCAACAAACCACCCGACCGAACTGCACAAAGAAGTTGAGGCGAGCTGGGACGCCCTAGACCTTCCTTCTCGACGAAAAGGAGGAAGTTCATGAACAGGTATCGCCAGCTCACCTCTGGTGAGCGATATGCGCTCTCTGCGCTCAGAAAACAAGGATGCAACCAAGCTGCGATCGCTCGAGCACTGGGCCGACATCGAAGTACGATCAGCCGTGAGGTGCGCCGCAACTCGAAGGATCGTCAGGGCCGGGCCTATCGACCGGACCTGGCCGATGACTACGCCCGGTGGAGACGAGGCAGATCGCGCCGCAATGAGCGCTTCGGTGCATCGGACTGGCGAATGGTGGAGGCGTGCCTCAGGCAACAGTGGAGCCCTGAGCAAGCCGCAGGCTGGTTACGGCGCAAGGCTCGGCTCTCGATCAGCCACGAGACCATCTACCGCCACATCTGGCGCGACCGAAAGCGCGGTGGCCGCCTGTATCTGCATCTGCGCTGTTCGCCCAAGCAACGCCGAAAACGGTACGGATCCTATGATTCCCGAGGTCGGTTGGCCGGCAAACGGCCGATATCTGAGCGCCCAGCTGGCGCACAGAACCGAAGCCGAGTCGGCCACCTCGAAGCCGATACCGTGATCGGTACCAGCTCCGACAAGCACTGCGTCCTCACCTTCGTCGATCGTAAGACGGGCTACGTGATGATCGGCAAGCTCGAGGCTCGTACCGTCGAGGCTACGAACCGTCGAGCCGTTCGTCTGATCAAGACTGCCGCTCGCCCCACTCACACCATCACGGCCGACAACGGAACTGAGTTCCACGGCTATGGGGCGATCGAAGCAGAAACCGGATCGAAATTCTACTTCGCCGCGCCCTACCACTCTTGGGAAAGGGGGACCAGCGAGAACACCAACGGTCTGATTCGTCAGTACCTACCGAAGCGTACCAGCATGGCTCACATCACCCAGCATGCTTGCAACCGCATCGCTCACAAACTCAACAACCGACCCAGGAAGCGTTTCGGAACCTGTCAACGACAATGGGACACTCTACGGGATTAATTAGAGAGCAATGTCCTGTGTGGTGAGGGAAGGGATGGGAGGATTGATGAAGACGGCCTCCGGGAGCGGTTTGGGCTTCGGCACACCTCTGACGAAGCGTTCGGGATGAGCGGCCCATGCTTCGCGGAGCACGGATTTCCTGCCGGCAATGACCTGATCGGCGTTTCCGAAGTGGACCTGCTCGGGGGTTAGCATCGAGATGCCGCCATGGCGGTGCTCGGCATTGTACCAGCGGAAGAACGATCGACAGAACGTCTTGGCTTGGCCCTGATCCCCGAACCGTCCGGGAAACGAGGGATGGTACTTCAAGGTTTTGAACTGAGCCTCGGAAAACGGGTTGTCATCCGACACCTGAGGCCGGCTCAACGAGCGGGTCACGCCGAGGTCAGCGAGAAGTTGAGCGGTGCATTGGCTCGTCATTGGAGCTCCCCGATCCGAGTGCAGGGTCAGGACCCGGGGCTGGACGCCATGCTTCAGGCAGCTCTGCTGGATCAACCGGCCGGCCAGGGCCGAGTTCTCCCGGTCCGCCACCATCCAGCCCACGACGTAGCGGCTGTAGATGTCCATGATGACGTAGAGGTAGTAATAGCTCCACTTCTTCGGCCCGAGCAGCCGCGTGATATCCCAGGACCACACCTGGTTCGGCGCCGTGGCCATCAACTCGGGCTTCTTGTACTCGGGATGGGTGCGCTGCGCCCGGCGTTCCTGAACCGGCACCTCGGAGGCCAGAACACGATACATCGTGCGTTCGCTGCACAGGTAGACCTCTTCGTCGAGCAGCGTGGCCACCACCTCGGCGGGTGAGCGGTCCACGAACCGCTCCGAACACAGCGTGTCGAAGACCTCGCCTCGTTCCGTCTCGCTCAATGCCCGGGCGGGCGTCGGGCGGGGCTGCTGTTGCCCGGTTGATGGGCCTCGACGACGGTACAACGTCGATCGGGAGACCTCGAGGGCCGCGCACGCCGGTTTTACACCGACGTGCTTAGCCAGCTCATCGGCCGCCTTCAAGAGTTTGTCCCGTCGTCGAGGCTTATCCCCAGCAGCCCCGCAACTTTTCCCTGCACGTCGATGATCAGGTGTGCCTTCCTGAGCTCATTCTCGAGCCGTGCGTTTCGCCGCTCCAGCTTGCGTACCTTCTCATCCAGCGGATTTCGCTCCGGCTTGCGGCCGCGTTTCTTCGACAGGGCCTTCAGCGACCCGCTATGCGCCGCCTTGCGCCACGTCGTCAGGTGCGACGAGTACAGGCCCTCTCGCCGCAGGACTTGACCCACCTCGCCGGGCTCGGTGCACCGGTCCGCTTCTTCGACGATCCGCAGCTTGTACGACGGACTGAACCGCCGCCGTAGCGGCCTATCTACTACCTCCGGGTCCGCAGGAGCTGCCGCGCTTCGCTTGGCCTCCCCGGTTCCAGGGGCACTACCATTCTCTTCCATTCTCTCTCGCAGTCCCAACATGTTCGGTTTCTCTGCCTTCGCCCTACTCTAATTCTTTGCGTGCTCCGTGTCTCACGTACGTTGGCAGAGAGGGTTTAGGCTATCGCACCCCCGAGGAATGCTATGTACAGATCTAGCTCGTGTTGCACTTCAAAGTTGATCCGAAGCAGCGCGCTGCAGCACCTCGGGCTCGAGTCGATCCCCGAGCCGATCGCGTTCGATGTCCAGATCATAGCCCGTCTGGAGATTCAGCCAGAACCTCTCGGAGGTTCCGAAATACCTAGAAAGTCGAAGAGCCGTGTCGGCCGTTACGGATCGCTTTCCGTGAACGATCTCGTTGATGCGACGTGGAGGCACGCTGATGTCCTTCGCTAGCCGATACTGGCTAATTCCCATCGGCTCGAGGAACTCCTCAAGCAGGATTTCGCCCGGGTGGACCGGTGTTAGAGTCCTAGTAGCCATTGCTCCCCCTAGTGGTAGTCGACGATCTCGACGTCATGCGCGTCGCCGGCCCGCCATCGAAAACAGATTCGCCATTGTCGGTTGATGCGAATGCTGTGCTGTCCAGCACGATCACCTTTCAGCTTCTCGAGTCGGTTCGCAGGCGGAACGCGGAGGTCGTCAAGTGTCGTCGCCGCATCCAGCATTCGGAGCTTTCGGAGGGCAACGCGTTGCACGTTCGCGCCCAGTCGCTTGACCGACTGTCGATGAAAGAGGCGCTCAGCGTTTCGATCCCCGAAGCTCTTAATCACCCTAAAGCATAACGCATGACGTTAATAACGTCAAGCGTTATTAGATTATCGGGGATCGCTGACTAACGGATCTGCGATTCTGCTGCGCGATCAATGTGCCGACCGCAAGCGAAGCGCGCGACCCTCCAAGCCTACCGCGACTAGAACGCATGCGGTTAGACACCCAGGGCTGCCATGCTTTGTAGAGTTCTGCCTTTCCCGGCGCGCGTCCTACCCACCGAGCGTCTCCGGGCACTGCCGTTCGTTCACTCGCTGCAAGGAGTCGAGCGGTGCGTTGATCCAGTATTCCGGACCAGCGACCTCGGTCCAAGTCTCGCTCAGCGGAAACTGGTCGTCGTAGACGCGGTGGACTTGCAGACGCTCAAGGTCTGCCAGCGGCAGAGTTTCGGACAAGCGGTATTCGCCATCCGTTGAGAACAGGAGGACCACGTAGCAGGGCGGCTCGACTCGAACACGGTTGAACATGCCCACCTTCCAGTCGGGACCCAGCTTAGGCGCGACTACTCTAACCAGTGCGCTCAGCTTTGGAGTGCGAGTGACCTTCGGTTCTTGAGCTCCCAGACCTTTTGGAGCGAGCAGCACCCACAAGAAGATCACCAGTCCGCTACTCATGCCTCCCCGCAACCAGTTGTGCCGGGCGTTTGACATTTCAACTCTCGTGGTTATGCGTTCGAGATCCCACGAGAGCATGCCCGTGCGTTCAAACTAAGACTGATGATCGGCGGTGCGATGGCTGGATGGAACTGACGCCAGGCCGCGAGTTCTTCACCCGCTCCCTCAACTCCTCGGCCCCAGTTCTCGACCAGACCGCGTCATGCGCGGGGCACCCGCTTGCCGCCGAGCACAGTCTCGCTCGGGAAGAGTCTTTGGCGGCCGGTCCGCGTGTTCCCGTAGTTGTCGACGAATTCGAACGTGCCTTCTCGCAGTTCGAGCACCGCCACGTCGGCCGGCGCGCCCACGTTGAGCGTGCCACGATCATGGAACAGCGGGAAGATGCGCGAAGCATTAATGGTCGCGCGGGCGACGACCTGATCCAACGTCATCCCGAAGTTCAGGAACTTGGACAGAACGTTGGGGAAATCGATGACGCTTTCTGCGGTCCGGCTCGTCGTGTTCCCGTCGGTGGAGATCGTATCTGGCCAAAAACCCGCCTGGATGATCCGGTCGAAAGTGTCCCACCGCAGATGGCCGAACCGTCCGTTGGCGACGTCGAACCACACGCCACGGCGGCGAGCGGCGAGCACCTCCGGCAGCATGTGATCGTCGTCGTACATGATGCTGTTCGGCGGCGGTGCAAACATGTGGGTGACGATGTCGCCGCGCTTGAGCTGGCTGAGCAGCCTGGGCAGTGGCGAGGCCGTTTGGCCCATGTGGATCATCACCGGCAGGTCAAAGGACGTGGCCACCTCCTGCGCGCGGCGCAACACCTCGACGGCGGCGGCGGCGACCCCCCTCGTCAGTCGCGCCTTGACGCCCACGACGACATCGCGGTTGCGCGCAATGGCCTCCTTCGCCGCAGCGACATCAGCGAGACGCAGATCCATCGTGTCGCCATCGGGCAGGACACCGGCGCGCCCGATGTTGATAAGCACGCGCCCCGGCTGCGGCGCCGACTTCGCAATGGCCACCATGTCGTCGATCTGATCCGCGCCCTCTGATCCGGCGTCGACCCATCCGGTCACACCGTCGGCCAGGCCCACCAAAGGGCCTTCTTCGTCTCGGGCATAGTGCGTATGGATGTCGAGCAGTCCCGGGACGACAACCTTCCCCGTCGCATCGATGACCTCCGTGGCATCGCCCGCGATGTCGGCCTCGATCGCCGCGATCCGGCCGCCCGTGATCGCCACGTCGCGGATTGCGTTGACCCGCAGTGAGGGATCGATAACGCGCCCACCCTTGACGATCAGGTCATAGTCGGCTGCGAGCAGCTCTGAACCACGGGCGAATGTCACGGCGCCTGCGGCGCTTGCGTAGACGAACTGGCGCCGGTTCATCATTGTCTGAAGCCTCGTGGATCTGCGCCCAGCGCACGCTCGATGGCGTAGCGGCCTTCCAGGGCGGCGTTCAGGCGGGTGATAGGGTCGGACATTGAGGGGTCCCCGGCACCGGTGCATCAGTCCGTGCTCAATATCCGTGAGCGGGCCGGTAGGCGCAAGCAGAAGCCCTAGGTTGGAGTGTTCTCGTGGCTTAGCGGGGCGTTATGGGCTGCCCTTCGGTCCCTTATGACCAAGGTCGAGGAGGCGCTCGACGCTGGATTCGGTCCGCCGGAAGCTCGTACTCTCGCCCTGGTCGTTACGTACAAAGGAAGAATCTTGGGCGAACGTTATGGGTCGGAGATCGACATGCATTCGCCGCTAGAGGGTTGGTCCATGGCAAAGAGCCTGACGGGCGCACTCATCGGAGTGCTCATTGAGCAGGGTGCGTACGAGCTCTGGCAGCCGGCGCCGATTCCCGAGTGGCAGTCGGCTGGAGACCCCCGGCAGGCGATCCGCATCGGCGACATCATGAGGATGTCGAGTGGGATCCGGATCCGTGCTCCACAGGACCCCGATTTCGATCCTTCAATCGGGTACCCGGACCATCTCTATCTCTACACGGGCAGTGTGAACTCATTCGAGTGGGCGGCGACTCGGCCCCAGGAGTGGGAGCCGAACACCGTGGGCAGGTACCGGAACAGCGATCCGGTGCTTGGCAACTATCTCATCCGATTGGCGGTGGAAGGGAGAGGGGAGGACTATCACTCGTTCCCGCAGAGGAACCTGTTCGACAAGATCGGGATTCGCGACGCCATCATCGAGACCGACCCATACGGAAATTTCTTGGCCCAAGGGTACGAGTTTCTTCCAGCCCGAGATTGGGCGAGGCTGGGAAATCTCTATCTCCAAGATGGTATGTGGAACGGAGAGCGGATTTTGCCCGAGGGGTATATCGAATACGCGACGACACTCGCGCCAGCCTGGGTCGCCGATGGGCGCCCCCAGTATGGCGGAGCCTTCATGTGGGTGAACGGCGACGGCGGCTGGCCTCTGCCCGAGAGCGCCTACGGCATGAGAGGGGCGGGAGGGCAGAGCGTCACCATGATCCCAACGCATCAACTCGTTGTGGTGAGGCTAGGTAAGTACACGGGCGCACGAGCTGGTGGCCAGGCACTGAACCGAGCATTCGAGTTGCTACTGGAGGCCGTACTACCAGTCGAACAGTGAAGCATGCGCACCAAAGTGCGGAAAGCGGCTCTGTAACCTAGTTGACCATATCGTACCGGATGTTCAGCCAGGTGATCGATTGAGTCTCCCTCATACCGTGGAGCGTTCCGGCCGGGATGAAGATCACATCGCCCGCCGCGATCACCCGTTCGACTCCGCCGACATGCTCGCCGTTGACCATCTCGCCCCCGGTCGCCAGGACGCCCGAGCCCCTCTGCACGACCCAGACGTCGACCGTCTCCGGATGAGATCGCATCGTCGACGTCTCCCGCGTTACGTTCTCGTCGTGCCGGATGTTCACGTTGTGCGTCACGCCCTCGAGCAGCCGGACTGTCGACACCCCCTCGGCCTCCATCATGTCCATTTCGTTCACGAGGACCTGGACCGCAATGTCGGCCGCCCGATCCGTCGGTGCCTGGTCACGAACCAACAACTGCGGCGCTGCGGGCGCCGCGCCACCGAGGCTGAGGGCGCCAACCAACACCAGAATGTGAGTGCGCATCTGAACTCCCAAGAAGTAGCCCGCTTGGCGACAGCGTCAGACATGGCGGACAAAATGCGTCTAAGACCTGTGGGGCGGCAAGCGTCTCACACGTGCAGTGCGGCAGTTCGATCCGGGCTATGTACGAAGGGGGTAGGGTGTAGTGCTCTCGTGGCTTAGAGGGCCATCTAGCCTCGTCCGACCCGCAGCGCGATCCACAACAGGCTGCCCCCGATTAGAGCCGTTACGATCCCGGCATAAGCCCATCTAATCTGACCGGTCATGAACGAGCCGGGCAGGATGTTGATCCCCTGCAGAATCCAGACAGCCCCCGTGAGGAGGAGAAGCACTGAGATGACGATCAGTGTGATTCTCATGTCTTCCGGTGCGCAGACTTGCTCACGTTGTCCGCTCACCCCACCAAGCATCTCCCGCGAACGCCAGTAGGATCGAGCCGACGATCACGACGCCTTCCACGAAGACGCGAAGCCAGGGGAACTGAGCCTTCAATTACCCATCCGCTGGCGAAGCTCCTCGAACCAGTTCGTAACCAGAATGAGTTCGGAGGCCGCGGCGCGCTCTTCGTCACCGATCCGCAGCATCACGAATCGCTGATCGTCGGGACTCACGTCGTACATCGGGTGACCACTACCGAGCAGGTAGTCGGCCATGGAGAACAGCACGACTTGCTGGTCCCAGGCGAACGAAGAACCCACACTCACCTGGACGGCGACTAACTCGTTGGCTCCGTTCCGGTAGAACAGCTCCTGACCGCTGTGCGCCCACACCGGCTCGACTCCGCCATCCGGGGACACCAGCCATCGGCCCGAGTCCGCGTCCGGGAAGGGACGGACGTAAATCTCTTGTCGGCCTGTCTCGTTCAAGACGTATGCCAGCCATCGCCCGTCCGGTGAGAGAGCCGGAGAACGTGTACCGAAGTCGGTCGCCACCAGCGGAACCGCTATGCTGTCCACGCCGGGTCGAATGGCGAAAATGTCACCGACCGCAGAGCCGCCCCCTCCCTCACGGAAGACCAGCCACGTGCTATCAGTGGAGTAGAACGCCTCTGGCGTGCGAGACTCCCTATCAAGCACAACGTCAGTCGAGCCGCTCCCGTCCGCTCGTTTGGTCCAGAGATCGTCTTGTCCGGCACGATTCGAGATGAAGGTGAGCGACTGACCGTCTGGAGACCAGGTAACCCTGCGGTTGATCGTTCCCTCGAAGGTGAGCCGTGACAGCGGCCCCGTGTCCAACTGTTTCACCCACAGGTCAAACGTTCCCTCGGAGTCCCCTATCGAGATCGCAAGTCGATCCTCATTCGGGGAGAGAGAGAGGCTGGAATTTGCAGGGAGTCCCTGGGTCCTCCATCCGGGGTCGATCTCGCGGGCGGTTCCGTCACGCTCCACCCAGGAGGGGGCGGAGTTACCGAAAGCCAAGGCACCCCCCTCTCCTTCCACATAGAGGAGCGTCCCGTCGGCGCCAAGGACCATATCCGGTAACCGCGAGGTGGCTGGGCCGGAACCGCGCACACCCTCGAAGAGTGGGATCGCAGAACCGGTAAGCTCCAACGCGTCGAGGTCGAAGGGCTGGGCAAGGACGGCCCCGTCGCTCCGGACGTAGACGATGTGCCCGGTGGGTGCATACCACGCTCTCAGGACCTGCTCGAAGACCATCTCCGAGGAGAGATCCTGCAGATCCACGATGTGGAGCTGGGTCGCCTCTGCAGGACAGACTGTTCCCGGACAGGCAACTACGAGCGCCCCCCGTGCACCGGGGAGACCGTGCACCCAAACGATTGCCACCTCTTCCTCGAGCCCGAAGACCACCTCGAGTGGCTCGCCCCCGTCTTCGGAGATCCGCACGAGCCGCCGCACCCGACTCTCAGTAGGATTAAACTGCTCATAGAGGATGGTACCGCCGTCGAGCCAGGCCAGACCTACGACGCCGCTGGTGGTCGGCGCGTCCTCGGCAATCCTCACGGGAGAGCCCCCCACGAGCGGCCGTTTGAAGAGGTCTCCTCCCACCGAATACGCGATCCACTCGCCGTCGGGTGAGTACACGACGTCCCGAGCCCCTTCGGTTCCAGGGATCGGCGTGATCTCGGTCGAGCCTAGCATCTTGAGCGTCAGCTGTAAGTCGCTTTCTGACGATCCGACTGGAAGAACCATGCTCGATCCATCGGGAGCAATCGCCGCGTAACGTCCGAGTGGTACCTCCAGACCGGCCCAGCCTTCCGTGCTCAGAACCTGGCGCGAGACCGGCCGAGGTGGTTCGGGGCGGAGGAGCAACCAACCGAAGCCAAGCGTGGTGACGGCAGCGAGGGCCCCGAACGCTATCGTCAGCCGCTTCCAGGGGCCAGGCATCGTGGCGGGCGCCTGCGTGGCTACCGGCTCCGGGGTCGAGGACGCTGGATGTCCGAGCCCGCGCCTCATACGTGAAGCTCGGGTCCCCTAGTGCAGCAGCAAACTCCGCCGCGCTCGTGAAGCGGTCGGCAGGCAGCTTCTCCAGAGCCCTCGCGAGTGCATGGCCGACGTGAGGCGGCACAGTCCTACGCTCACTCGTGATCGACGGCGCATCCGCCGTGAGAATCTTGACCAGCACCGCTTGGGCGGTAGCGGCTAAAAAGGGTGGCTGCCCAGCGAGCATCTCGTACAGCACACATCCGAGCGCGTACACATCCGAGCGTGGGTCCACGTCACGGTCACCCGTCGCCTGCTCTGGGCTCATATAGTGCGGCGTGCCAAGGCTGAGTCCCGTCTCTGTGATGCGCCCAGCGCCTGCCTGGGCCACCGCCAGCGCGATCCCGAAGTCGGCCACGAGCGGCTCGCCCTGAGCACTCAGCAGGATGTTGCCCGGCTTGATGTCGCGGTGCACGACGCCGTTCTCGTGTGCGTAGTCGAGAGCGTTGGCGACCTTCTGCGTGATGCCGACCGCGTCATCCACACCGAGTTGCTTCTCGCGGTCGATGCGCTCCCTGAGTGATTCCCCTTCGATGTGGGGCATCACGTAAAAGAGGAAGCTGTCCGCTTCGCCTGAATCGTGGAGCGGCAGAATATGCGGGTGGGTCAGGTTCGCTGTCGTCTTGATCTCCGCCAGGAACCGTTCGGCACCGACGACTGCGGCTAACTCGGGCTTGAGAACCTTCAGCGCGACTTTGCGCTCGTGTTTGAGATCATCGGCCAGGTAGACGGTGGCCATGCCGCCCTCACCGAGTTCACGCTCGATGGCGTAGCGGCCCGAGAGGGCTGCGTTGAGACGGGTGACGGGGTCGGACATTGTGCGGTCCTCAGTATCAGAGGATCAGACCAAGGTCAACATCCGATAGTGGGCCGGTAGGCGCAAGCAGAAGCCCGTCACGCTGCCTCCTGGCGACAATCAGGGAGCCGTCGCGGGAGATGGGGAACCTCACAGCCCCTCCGAGGCTCACGTCGAAGTTTGTGAGGCCCGCACGAAGAGGTACGGGCTCTGGCTGTGGCGGCTCGGGGCGGAGGAGCGACCATCCGAGAGCCAGGGCCAGTGTCCAGACCCCACCGGAGGACTCGTGGGTTCGAGCCGAGCGGTCAGAGAGGTACCCGCATTAGCGAGCTTTTCGGTCTACCGCGAGGCGACCGCAGCACTTCGGACTCTTACGGCAGCCACAGACGGAGATTCGGGTAGAATTGCGAGAAGGCGAACCAGAACGACACATAGGCCTCGGTAACCTTAAGAAGGCTATTACCGACCAACGGGCCGGAGAGCGCCTTCCCATCGATGCTCCACTGACTCCCCGTCTCTAGATCCACGAAGGCGCCGTTCCTTACCTCGAAGGTCAGTGACTGGCCGGCGATAAAGGTTTCATACGCCATCGCCGCAGCCGCTTCGCCATCCCAGAACACGACGATCGACAGCGGAGCGGTTTCTTGGATCGCCGCGAGGTCACCGACGCTGCGGAGGGCGCCGAAGGGGAAGACGAGCCCGCCCCCATGCTCCAACGGGATCCCCAGCACCCGCTCCTTCGGAGGTCTGCGGTCATCGAACTCGTCCCGGGGGGCTAGGGTTAACATATTGTCCTCCACTTCATAGTCCCCATACGGATAGACTGTGTAGTCCCTCGTGAACCCGGTGAACCCGCTCACGACCCGCGTGTCCGGATGGAGCGCCACCCAGTCGGCCCACTCGATCTCCAGAGCTGGGTACATCTGAAGGTCCGCACCCTCCGAGGGGCCGCAGCGCCCTCCTGCCAGCATCTGCGGCCATAGGGACTCCCCTACGTCGAGACCGTCACCAGAAAAGTCAGCCCCCCCACCGGTGCGGTCGTACATCACCAGGTTGTTCTTGAACAGAAGCCCAGATACCCCGAATTCGACACCGGCTACCACCTCGCGACGAAAGACCATGCTGGACCCGGTGAGCGGGCAGTAGGTGACCGCCAGACCGAGCGCGTTCATATTCACGATCTCATGCCACCAGAGGATGTTGTGCGGAAAGGCCAAGTACTCGCCGTCGATTTCGATCCCGATCACACGGTCGGTGGGGAGCAGGTAGTCGGCATCCCTATGATCCGCGGGGATCATACTGGGGTCCGAAAGCGCTTGAATTGCGTCCTTAAAAGTCCCCGTGATGAGATCCCGCTGAAGTTCCTGGCACAGCGCGGTAAGATCGGACCCTAAATAGAGACCCCCAGACGGTCGAACCGCATCTGAGCATGCCGCTACGGCTACCGTGGCCAAGGCCAGGCCGGAGCAGAGGAAGGAAACTCTTTCGAACCTTTTTTCTTCCATGTTTCGACCCTCCTGAGCCCGCCCAGACGGCATCCTCTTTCAAACCCACCGCGCAGCGGCTTGATGCAGGAAGTGCCGATCTGTTGCCGAACTCATACCCCGCCTGAACAGTTCCCCCCGACGCTTGCCCGTAACCTGCACCCAGCGCTAGAATCAGCGTCAGTACGTTGACAACCCACCAAGCCGTCACGCCCCAAGCGGCGTCAGCGAGGATGTCCATGTCCCCATCGACCGACCCGTTCATCCTCATTGTCGAGGACGATCCAGACCACTCTGCGCTGATCGAGGCGGCGTTCAAGAAGAGCCTGGCCCACGCGAAGACACATTTGGTGCTCAGTGGCTGGGAGGCTCGGGTGTACCTTGCTAGAGAGTCGCCGCACCACGACTGGGAACGGTGTCCAGCTCCGTCGCTCATCGTCCTCGACCTCGGGCTGCCGGACATCACCGGGTTCGAGATTCTCGAGTGGATGGCCGAGTGGGAATGGCTGGCGAAGATCCCGGTCATCGTCTTCACGGGTTCTGAAGATCCTGAGCACGAACGAAGAGCCTACGCGTTGGGTGTACGCCGCTACCTGCGCAAGCCCGATGATTACGGCGCATTGGTGGAGGCGGTCAAAGAGGAGCTGGGGCAGGGGACCGAGATGCAGGAACGTCAAGTCGGCCAGTGAATTCTGGTCACTATCCATGACAGAGGGGATCATCATGAGATCATGCCGTGCCTTGACGGCCGTTTTCTTGCTGGCGTTGGCGTCCCCGCTGGCCGGCCAGATCACCCTCGCAGAGTACGCCGCTCGGCGCGGCGCACTCGCTTCCCGTCTCGGTGATGGGGTCGTGGTCGCCTTTGGAGGTCGGGAACCGGTCCGCCACTGGCCACCCTTCTATCAGTTGCCCGCTTTTCGCTACCTCACCGGCTTCCTCGAGTCCGACGCCGCCTTCGTCATGGCTGTAAGGGGCGAAAACGTGACGTCGACACTCTTCGTCGCGCGCCCGAATGCACGCACGGCTCTCTACAACGGTGAGCGGGTGACGGCGGAGAGCGTGAGTGAGAGCATAGGACTCTCCGCCCGCTACGCGGATGAGCTGCCCGCCTTCGTCGACTCTCTCCTTGCGACCGGACTTCCTCTGTATTCGGTGGGTGATTTCCAATCAGACGAATACAGCGCTAGCGACTCCTTGACGGTGGGACGGGCGTTCGTCCGTAGAGTACAATCCAGGCGATCGGGCCTTCGGGTACCGGAGATCAACCGGCTGATCGACGAGCTACGGGCGAGGAAGAGCGAGGCGGAGGTGGCACTCCTCCGGACGGCGGTCGAGATATCGTCCAGAGCCCATGAGGCGGCGATGCGTGCCATTCGTCCTGGGATTCGAGAGAACGAGATCCAGGCCGTGATGGAGGCGGAGTATCGTAAGCTGGGCGCCGATTCTCCGGGCTATTCGTCCATCGTCGGATCTGGGCCCAACTCGACGATTCTCCACTATCCGGCGGGCACTCGCGAAGCGAGGTCTGGCGAAGTGGTGCTCATGGACGTCTCGGCCTACTACGAGGGGTACACCGCCGACATCACGCGTACCGTCCCCGTCGACCCGACGTTCTCGCCTGAGCAGCGAGAGGTCTACCAAATCGTGCTCGAGGCCCAGAAGGCCGCAGAGGCTCAGATCAAGCCGGGGGTGTCCGGCGGATTACCTGCTCAGGCAGCGAACGTGGTGCTTTGGGCCGGCCTCGAGCGACTCGGCCTCATCGAATCGGTGGACGCCACCTTCGACCCACCCCCTGGGCTGTGCCCGGGCTCGTGGTCGAACTCCGGCGGGTCGTGTCCGCAGTGGTACCTCTACATCTACCACGGGTTCTTCCACGGCATCGGACTCGATGTCCACGACCCCTCCCACTTCGGTGACGTCGCTCCATACCGCTACCAAGCGGGCGACGTATTTACGATCGAGCCCGGTATCTATGTCCGTGACAACGTCTTCGACGGACTCCCCGATACGGACAGGAACCGTAGGCTCATCGCACGCACCAGGGACGCTACCCGTAGATATCGGAACCTCGGCGTGCGTGTCGAGGACAACTACGTCCTCACGCCGGAGGGGCTTGTGCGTCTATCGGACGCGCCACGCGAGATCGCGGACATCGAGGCTTTGCGCGCGAGTCCGATTTCGCGGTAGGAACTGGCCGGGTCACTTAATGGAAGGTCGCCAGCTGAACATGACACGCAGACTCCTACGTACGTCTCTTCTCCTCAGCCTGGGCCTTGCCGCCTGTGGTGGCGTCGAGACCACACCCCCGGACCAAGAGCGTTCCACCGTGTTGGACGTCCCACCCCCTCGGCCGTTCGGCAATTACCCGTGGGCTCGCCACGGGGGCAACTACATGTACAATTTCTACTTACCGCCGGCCCCCAGCTCGACGCCCTGGGCACCGGCATGGTCCCCGGACGGGGCAGCGATCGCGGTCGGCATGAGCGGCTCAATTTGGTCGATCGACCCTGAGACGAGCGTTGCCACAGAGCTCACCGGTGGCGCCAAGTACCACTCCTCGCCAACCTGGTCGCCGGACGGTCGCTGGATCGTCTACACGGCCGACGACGGTGGGAATACGATTCAACTGGAGATCCTCAACGTCGGGTCCGGTGAGACCCGACCCCTGACAGACGACGAATTCGTCTACGTGGACCCCGTGTTCTCCCCCGACGGAAGCCGGGTCGCCTATGTCTCAACCGCACCAAGCGGCTACTTCAACCTCTACATTCGATCGATCCGCGACGGCCAGTGGAGTGGAGAGGAGGTTGCGGTCTCTTCGGACAACAACTTCGGCCGCTCTCGCCTCTACTTCGGCGACCAGGACATGCACATCACCCCGTCGTGGCTGCCGAACGGGAACGAGCTATTGTTGGTCTCGAACCGGGATGTGGCCTTGGGCTCCGGCAACGTGATCCGTGTTCCTGCCGAAGCCAACGGCATGGCGCAGAGCCAGACCGTGCTCGCCGAGCAAACCCTCTACCGGACGCAGCCTGACGTGTCTCTCGACGGCAGACGGTTCGTTTATTCCTCGACGTCCGGGACGGCCGACCAGTTCAACAACCTTTATGTCCAGCCGACGGTGGGGGGTGCACCCTACAAGCTCACCTTCTTTCAACACGACGCCTTCCACCCCCGCTGGTCTCCAGATGGCGAATGGATTGCGTTCATCTCGAACGAGGGCGGGTTGCCTCAACTCGAGCTCTTGGAGACGTACGGTGGGGCCCACCGTCGGATCGACATTACGGAGCGTCGGTTCAAGGAGCCGATGGGAACCCTCCGGGTGACGGTTCGAGCCGACGGTGCGCCCACGGCCGCCCGTGTTTCGCTGACGGCAGCGGACGGAAAGTCTTACGCCCCAACCGACGCTTATGCCCGCATTGCTCAGCAGGGCAGGTTTCACATGTTCCACACGACTGGGAGCTTCACCGTCGAGCTTCCCCCCGGTCCTACGGACCTCACCGTCACGAAGGGTTTCGAGCTCTACCCGGAGCGCAGTCGGGTTGAGGTGCGAGCCGGAGAAATCACTGAGGTGGAGGTGACCCTTCGGCGCATGGCCGACCTCTCGGGCGACGGCTGGCATAACGGGTCTACCCACCTCCACACCAACTACGCGGGCAACCTCCACAATACGCTGGAGAACATGATGATGATGTCCGACGCTGAAGATCAAGACATTGTCATCGAGCTGATCGCAAACAAGGATAACCGAGTTCTCGACTACCAGTTCTTCATCCCGGGGGGTGAGGCACATCCGTTCTCCACGCCGGACCGTGTCCTGATCGTGGGAGAGGAGTACCGGCCGCCTTTTTACGGTCACGTGTTTATGTTGGGCTTGGAGGACCACCTGATCTCCCCGTTCACGACCGGATACGAGGGTACGGCCATCGAGAGCCTGTATCCCTCCAACACCGACATGTTCAGGAAGGCAAAGGCGCAGGGTGCGACAACAGGTTACGTGCACGCCTTCGGCGGGAGCGGCGACCCGCTCGAGGGGGATCTCGGTGGAGCCAAGGGGTTTCTCGTGGACGCCGCTTTGGAGACGATCGACGCGCTGGAATGGTCGAGCGCGGGCTCGGGCGGATTCTATCCCGTTTACGCCGCTTGGAATAACGACATCCGAATCACTGCCGTGGGGGGTGAGGACGCGATAAGTAGCCTGCACATGACGGCTACCCTCGGCGCCATGCGCACATACGTCCGGCCCGACGACGGTCGGCGAACCATGGACGGCTGGCTCAATGGGCTACGGGACGGTCACGCGTTCGTCACCAATGGGCCCCTGGTCGAGATGACGGTCAACGGAAGTAGCGCCGGGGAGACCTTGGAGCTGGCCGCCGGAACCGGAACCGTCTTGGTCTCGGCTCGAGTCCGATCCATCACCCCACTCACACGGGCGTTCCTGGTCCACAATGGGCAGGAGGTGGCCGAGGTCTCGCTCTCCGAGAACCGCCAGAGCGGTGAATTCCGGGGCGAAGTGGAGATCGCCGGGAGCGGCTGGATCCACCTGAGGGCGGTGGGTGAGCCCGAGGAGCACTTCCCCTTGGACGCCCGCTTTGCTCAAGGGTTCACGAACCCCGTGTGGATCATCGTAGACGGTGCGCCCATCCGAGACCGAGCCTCGGCCGAATACGGCATTCGGTGGGTCGACAAGCTTACAGAAATGGCGCTGGAGTGGCCCGGCTGGCGTTCACAGGCCGAGATCGATCACGTACTGGCCCAGTTTCAGGAGGCTCGGATGGTTTACGAGCGGCTGGCGGACGGGGCGGGGGGGATGTAGGGCTCGCAAGGATTCGCTCAGCAACCGGACCCCTCGAGCGATTTTGAGGCGGTGCGCAAGGGTCAGGGGCCTCTGCTGACTCCTCCCAGTGAAGCCTCGAGCGCCTGTGCCAGTGTGAGGGGTGTGCGCCCGGCCCCATGCGTGATCTGATGGCCACAACTCACACCGGCTGCGAGCACCCAAGTGTCGGGAGAAGCGTTTCGTACGGCGGGAAGTAGATCGAGCTCGCCCATGGCCATCGATATGTCGTAGTGTTCGGCCTCGTAGCCGAACGCCCCCGCCATTCCGCAACATCCCGAGGGGAGGGTGTGGACCTCCAGGCCGGGGATCCGCCGAAGCACACTCTCCGTCGCCCCTTCCCGGCCGAGAGCCTTTTGATGGCAGTGTGTATGCACGAGCGCCTTTTGCGCGTCCACCGGGCGGAGATCGAGCCGGGCTCGGCCCGCCGCGGCCTCCCCCGCCAAGAATTCGTCGAGAAGGAATGATCCCTCCGCGAGTGGCCCGGCGCTTTCCTCACCGGGTAGGACCGCCGGGAGCTCATCGCGAAGGGTGAGGAGGCAGGACGGTTCCAGTCCCACGATCGGGACGCCGCGCACGACCCAGGGCGAGAGGGCGCTCAGAAGACGTCGCCCCTCATGACGGGCCTCTTCGACCAAGCCGGCATTCAAGAATGTGCGGCCACAGCACACGGGTCGACCCGACGGGGTGGGAAGGCACACCCTGTATCCCGCCGCTTGGAGGACTCGATACGCAGCGCGCGCGTTCTCGGGCTCGAAATAGGTGTTGAAGGTATCGACCCAGAGTAGGACTTCCGGCCTGTGGTCCTCCTCCTCTGCACTCGGGCGGGCGGCCTTGGCGGCCCCGCCGTAGGAGCCTGCGGGCCCGCGGTATACGTCCCGCCGCCACCGCGGCCGTTCGCGGCGGGCAGTGAGGCCGAGCAGCCGTTCCCCTGCACGCGCCAGTAACCCGTCCGGTCGGCCCGCGTTCATCAGTGCCGAGAGATGCGCCGCCCACGGCGCGTACCGGGGCAGCCACGCGACGAGACGCTCACGAAGGGGGAGTCCCCGGCGGCGGTGGTAGTGGTGCAGAAATTCGATCTTCATGCGGGCCATGTCGACGCCGGTGGGGCACTCCTTTCCGCACGCTTTGCACCCCACGCAGAGCGAGAGTGTGTCGTACATCTCGGAGGATGTAAGGGCGTCGGCGCCGAGCTGTCCGGTGAGGGCCAGCCGCAGTGTGTTGGCCCTTCCGCGTGTCGTGTGGCGCTCGTCTCCGGTGGCACGGAAAGAGGGACACATGAGGCCTGGGTCCATCTTCCGACAGGCCCCGTTGTTGTTGCACATCTCGGTGGCGCCCACCCAGCCTCCCAAGGCGGACCAGTCCAGCGCGGTGGTCACGGGCAGGGGACCATACCCATCGTGGTAGCGCATCATGGAGCGGTCGTCCATGCGGGTGGGGTTCACGATCTTCCCCGGGTTGAGTGTACCGGACGGATCGAACGCCGACTTGATCTCGCTGAAGGCCCCCACGAGTCGGCTCCCCAACATCGGCTCCAGGAACTCGGAACGAACCAGACCGTCACCGTGCTCGCCCGAGTGTGTTCCTCCGAAGGTCCGGACCAGCTCATGCGCCTCCTCCGCGATGGCGCGCATGGCCCGCAGGTCCTGGTCCTGCTTGAGATTCAGGATGGGGCGAACGTGGAGGCATCCGACCGAGGCGTGGGCATACCATGTGCCCGAGGTGCCATGACGGCGGAACACGTCCTCGAGGCGCGCCCCATACTCGGAGAGGTGCTCGAGGGGCACCGTGCAGTCCTCGATGAAGGAGACGGGCTTTCGGTCTCCCTTCATCGACATGACGATGTTCATGGCTGCCTTACGCACCGCCCAGATCCGTCGCTGAAAGTCCTCGGCTTCGGCACGAACGAGGGCGTGTGGGTGTCCGAGATCCGCCATCAATTCCTCGAGCCGATGAAGCTCGTCGGTTACCTGGTCTCCGTGCGTTCCCGAGAACTCGACAATGAGTAGGGCGCGAGGCTCACCACGGACGAATTCCCGAACCGCGCTGCTCAGGGTCGGAATCTTGCGGGCCAGATCGAGCAGCGTTCCGTCCACCAGCTCGACGGCGGAAGGGTCGAGCTCCATGATCGAGGGGACCGCGTTCAGAGCCGACCCCAGATCGGAGAACGCACAGACCCCGAGAACCCTTTTCGACGGGAGGGGCGCGAGCTGGAGCTCCAGCTCGGTGAAGAACGCCAGGGTGCCCTCGGACCCCACCAGAAGGCGCACGACCTCAGCGCCGTCCGGCGAGATTCGATCGAGGTTGTAGCCGGCCACCCTACGCATGACCTTCGGGATCCTGAGTTCGAGCTCGGCGTCTTCGCGTCTCCGGAGCGTGGCGAGGGTCGAGGCGAGCTCCGCCTCCACTCCCCCCGGCGGGACCTCCAGGCCGAAGCTCACGGGCGTCCCGTCGACGAGGGACCCACTCACACGCCGCACGTTGTCGACCATCATCCCGTAACGGATCGAGCGTGCGCCCGCGCTGTTGTTGGCTGTCATCCCGCCTAGAGTGGCCCGGCTTGCCGTGGCTACGTCGACCGGGAAAAAGAGCCCGTGGGGTTCGAGCTCCTGGTTGAGGCGATCCAGGACGACACCCGGCTGTACACGAATCGTACGGGCGTCCCGGTCGAGCTCCCCAATTTCGGTCAGGTATTTGCTCGTATCCATCACCAGGCCTTCGCCGATGGCCTGACCGGACTGCGAGGTGCCGGCACCGCGGGGTATCACTGACAGGCCGGCTTCGTTTGCGATCTCGAGTGTATGGAACACATCCGCAGTGGTCTTCGGAACGACAACGCCCACCGGCTCGATCTGGTAGATGGATGCGTCGGTCGAGTAGAGCCCTCTACTGAACGAATCGAAGAGCAGTTCCCCTTCCAGCTCGCCCTCGAGGCGGTTGGCGATGGAGGAGTCGGGCGAGGGGCGTGTGCGGCTCGTCATGGCGGGAAAGGTAGCGCCGTGCCATTATTTCCGCCCAACGGTCGATTTTCGCCGCACCGAGTCACCCTTACCCGAGATTGCCGACCATGAGGTTCCGGTCCGGACGACACTTCCTACAGCTCCCCGGACCCACCAACGTTCCGGACCGGATCCTGCGAGCGATGGACCGGCCCCCGATCGACCACCGGGGACCGGAATTCGCAGAGCTGGGCCAGCGGATCCTCACGGGATTGAAGGATGTCTTCCAGGCCTCCGAGCACGTTTTTGTGTATCCGGCGTCGGGAAGCGGATCGTGGGAGGCGGCGCTTGTGAACACGTTGTCGCCCGGCGACAGGGTCGTGCGCTACGACAACGGTCACTTCATCGAGACCTGGGGGGGAGTGGCCAGCGCCGTGGGGCTCACGGTCGACGTTCTGCCCTCGGATTGGAGGAAGCCGGTCGACCCCGCCGCCCTGGAAGGACACCTCGGTGGTGATGGGGGTCACGAGATCAAGGCGGTTCTCGTAGTGCAGAACGAGACCTCCACGGGGGTGATGAGCGATATTCCGGGCATTCGGGCGGCGATTGATCGAGCCGATCATCCCGCTCTTCTCATGGTCGACGCGGTGTCGTCCCTCTGTGCGATGGAGCTGCTCCATGACGATTGGGGCGTCGACGTGACCAACTCGGGCTCTCAGAAGGGTCTCATGCTACCTCCGGGCCTGAGCTTCACCGCCGTGAGCTCGAAAGCGCTGGAGGCTCACCAGAACGCTGGGCTGCCGCGGTCCTACTGGGACTGGAGCGCGATGCTGACCTCCAACGAGACGGGCTTCTTTCCGTACACGCCCGCTACGAACCTGCTGTACGGCCTCGACGAGTCACTTATTATGCTCCGAGAGGAAGGCCGGGAGAACACCTTGAAGCGGCACGCCCGCTTGGCGAAGGCGACCCGGGCCGCTGTGGCGGCGTGGGGACTCGAGAACTTCTGCCTCGAGGAATCGGGGTTCAGCTCCGCCCAGACGACCGTGAAGATGCCGAACGGGACGGACGCCGACGCGCTCCGCAAGATCATCCTCGAGCGCTTCGACATGTCGCTCGGCAGTGGGCTGGGCAAGCTCAAGGGTGAGGTCTTCCGGATCGGTCACCTTGGGGATATCAACGAGCTGACGGTCGCAGGCACGTTGTGCGGCGTGGAGATGGGTCTGGAGCTTTCGGGGGTGCCACATCGGCCCGGGGGTGTTCGGGTGGCTCTGGAGGTCTTTTCTACCGAAGGAGGTGGAGCGTGAGGGAAGGGAAGTGGGGTGTGAGGACAAGGAGGTGGAGCGTGAGGAATCGAGGTGGAGCATTGAGGAGTCGTCGCGGCATCGAGTTCGCTCTCCTGACCGCCTTCCTCGTCACCGGTTGTGGGGGCGAGTCGGGGGAGGGGGGTGTCATCGAGCTCAGCTTCGGTCACGTGGGTGCGCCTGGGTCGCTCTTTGCCGCTTCCGCCGAGGAGTTCGCTCGGAGTGCGAACGCGGAGCTGGCCGGTCGGGTGCAAGTGAACGTTTTCGGATCGAGCCAGTTGGGCGGGGACGAGGTCATGCTCCAGAAGCTCAAGCTGGGGACGCTCGACTTCGCTCTTCCTTCCACCATCATGTCATCCACGGTGGACGCGTTCGGCCTCTTCGAGATGCCGTATTTGGTCCAGGACCGGGCTCACATGACGCGCATCGAAGAGGAGATCGTCTGGCCCGTGCTCGTCCCTCAGGCGGAGGAGCGGGGGTACACGATCCTGGCCGTGTGGGAAAACGGGTTCCGCCATGTGACGAACAACACCAGGCCGGTGGTCACACCCTCGGATCTGTCGGGGATCAAGCTCCGGACCCCGAGAGGGATATGGCGGGTGAAGCTCTTTCAGGCCTTCGGGGCGAATCCCTCGCCGATGCCGCTTTCCGAGGTGTTCGTGGCGCTCCAGACCGGTGTCATGGACGGCCAGGAGAATCCCTTGGCGCAGATCCACGCCTCCAAGTTCCAGGAAGTCCAGACGTATCTCTCGCTCACCGGCCATGTGTACACGCCAGCGTATGTCACCGTCGGAGCGAGTTGGGACCGCCTGCCCGAGGATGTGCGGGCGACCCTTCGACGGGTCGCCGCTGAATCCCAGTCTTTCGTTTACGAGACGGCGGCACGGATGGATGCCGACTTCCTCGAGGAGCTCCGGGAATCGGGTGTCGAGGTAAATGAAGCGGACCGCGAGGCCTTCCTCCGGGCGAGCGCGGAGATCTTCGAGGAATTCGGAAACACGGTGGAGGGTGGGGAGGCCCTGCTTGCCGAGGCGCTGGCCCTTTAAGGCCGCTGACGGAGGAAGCCACCTCCGAGATCGATCCGTGATCGGCTGAGATTCCGAATGCGCCGACGATTCCGAAAGGGCCTCCAACGTGCCCTCGAGTTTACCGTCGTGGTTCTGATGGTGGCGCTGGCGCTGGTGGTGGTACTCGGTGTCGCCTTCAGAAAGCTCGGGGCGGCACTCGTTTGGTACGACGAGGTGGCTTCCATCCTTCTGGCCTGGCTCACCTTCTACGGGGCTGCCCTGGCCGCGCTCCACCGTGCTCACATCGGCTTCCCGAAGTTGGTGGACGGACTCGAGCCCACCCTCCGTCGCCCGCTCATCCTCCTCGGAGAGGCCTTCGTACTTTCGTTTTTTCTGGTGACCGCGTGGGCTGGTTGGCGGGTCTTCGGAATTCTCGGAGGCGAGATGCTCGTTAGCCTTCCCTGGGTGCCGCAACGCCTCACCCAGTCCGTCATCCCCATCGGTGCGTTCCTGTTCATCACTGCGGAACTCGTCACCTTGCCGGAGGTGTGGGCGGGTCCGGCGAGCTCCACTCTGGGCGGATCCGAAGGGCCCGTCGGTGGCGACGGAACGGGAGATAAGGGAACGGGTGACGGCGGGTTCGAGCCGGGCGAGGGCGAGGCCACAGGCCTCGGGAGTCCTTCATGATCCTACTCATCATGTTCCTGGCTCTGTTGGGGCTCGTCCTCCTCAACGTCCCGATTGCGGTCTCGCTCGGTGTGGTGGCCATCTTCGCTATAGCGGCCACCTCCGGGATCGCGGGACTGCCAAACGTCGCGCTGGTTCTCTACTCCGGATCCATGAAGTTCGCGCTGATCGCGATCCCTCTCTTCATCCTGGCCGGGGCCATCATGAACGCGTCGGGGATCTCCCGGCGCTTGATCAATCTCGCCAGCGCGCTCGTGGGATTCATCCGAGGGGGGCTCGCGATGGTGACGGTGAGCGCGTCTCTCTTCTTCGCGGAGATGTCCGGGTCCGCCGTGGCCGATGTCGCGGCCCTGGGCTCCATTCTCATCCCCGCCATGAAACGCCGGGGTTACCCGACCCCATTCGCGGCCGCTGTAACGTCGTCCTCGGCAACCCTCGCCGTTATCATCCCTCCCTCGATCCCGATGATCCTCTACGGCGTCATGTCGGGGAGCTCGGTCGTGGAGCTCTTCGTCGCCGGCATCGTTCCCGGGGTGCTCGGCGGCCTGCTCATGATGGGGGTTGTGTATCTCCTGGCACTGAAGAACGGGTTTCCGGTGGAGTCGGCGTTCGAGCTCCGGCGGGTCGGCGTCGCACTGCGAGAGGCCGGTTGGGCTCTCTTTCTTCCGGTGATCATATTGGGCGGCATTTTTTCCGGCTGGGTCACCGCCACCGAGGGTGCGGGATTGGCGGTGGTGGCGGCCATCGTCATCGGGGGCGGTATCTACCGCGAGCTGAACATGGCGGCTCTTCGAAAAGCCACCCTCGAGGGTGGGGTTCAAACCGCGGTGGTCATGCTGCTCGTGGCCACGTCGGCCCTGCTCGGGGACTACTTGACCGGGGCCCAGGTTCCCCAGCGTGTCGCTCAAGGGATCATGGGCCTCACCGACAACCGTCTCGCGATCCTCGCGCTCCTCAATGTGTTCTTTCTGATGGTGGGGCTGTTCCTACACTCTGCCGCGGCAATCATCCTTGTCGTGCCCATCGTGATGCCGCTGGTTCTGGCTGCCGGGATCGATCCGGTGCACTTCGGACTCGTCGTCACGCTCAACCTCGGGATCGGGCAGCAGACGCCGCCTGTGGCCAGTGTACTGGTGACCGCCTGCTCCGTCGCCAAGGCGGATATCTGGGAGGTGAGCAAGGTCAACGTCTACTTCGTGGCCGTGCTCGTGGCCATGCTTCTGATGGTCACCTACGTTCCCGCGATTCCCATGTGGCCTGTGGACCTGTTTTATCGCTGAGGACCTGGTGCACGAGGCCCCTGGACCCGTATGATGCGATCGGAACCGTTTCGCTCGATCGGAGGCACATCATGAAGTGGATGATTCGAACCTGTAACGTAGCTGTTCTGTTATTGGCACCTGCCTTCTTATCGGCACAGCAGCAGGATTCCTACTCCCCCGACGCCGACCGGTCGTATCCGACCAACGTCTTCTGGGGTGATACGCACATCCACACCAGCCTCTCGTATGACGCCAACCGTAATGGGAACGCCGCCTCGCCGAGCCTTCCGTATCGATTCGCTCGCGGCGATGTCGTTGAGGCATTTAACGGTATGCCGGTGCGGATTCGCCGCCCGCTCGACTTTCTGGTCATTTCCGACCATGCCTACGCGCTCGGTGTCATGGCCAGCGTGCAGACAGGTGACCCGGTGTTGCGGCAGAGCGAGGTTGGACGCAGGCTCTATGAGATGTATCTCGCCGACGACCGCGACGTCCGCAACCAGGTGGATCACCTCTGGCGCGACATTGGCGGAGCATTTCACCAGACGATCTGGCAACGTGTGGTTGCCTCGGCGGAGGAGTTCAACGACCCCGGTACGTTCACTACCTTTGCCGGGTACGAATGGACGTCGCGCGGCAGCGACCCGAATGGCAACCCTGTTGGCTCCCGTCACCGCGACCCGGCGGTTCCCGCAGGGATCTTCGGCAATCTCCACCGAGTGGTGATCTTCAAGGACGGCCCTGACAAGACCAACACGATCGTTCCGTTCAGCCGAGAGGACAGCTTCGATCCGGAAGATCTGTGGCGATTCTTCGCGCGGTATGAGGCGTCGACCGGCGGTGAGGTCATGTCCATCCCGCACAATGGGAACACATCGAACGGTGAGATGTTCGGGCTCACGACCATGGACGGACAGCCCTTCACCACAGAATATGCGCGCACCCGCAGCCGCTGGGAATCGCTGTACGAAGTAACGCAGATCAAGGGTGACAGCGAGACACATCCGGTTCTCTCGCCGACCGATGAGTTCGCCGACTTCGAGACCTGGCACAGCTGGGCGGGGGGGGCGTCCGATCCGACGGGTCATAACTGTTGTCCGAACTGGGATCCGGCGACCCAGCCCGAGCTGAAGAAGGCCGAGTATGCGAGATCGGCTCTGAAACGAGGGTTGGGACTGGGGGAAACGTTAGGGGTCAACCCCTTCAAGTTCGGTCTGATCGGGAGCACCGACTCACACGCGGCGCTGCCGACGGCCGACAACGACAACTTCTGGGGAAAATTCTCGCCGACCGGGCCAAATGCCACAAGGTTGTTCGGGCAGTCTCCCACGTCGGGCTGGCAGGCCGGGGCAGCGGGATACGCGGCCGTCTGGTCCGAAGAGAACACACGTGAGTCTATCTTCGCGGCGATGAAGCGAAGAGAGGTCTATGCAAGCACAGGTCCTCGCATCACGGTGCGGTTCTTCGGCGGTTGGGAGTTTTCATCCGACGACGTACATCGACCCGACTTCGTACGGATCGGGTATGAGAAGGGCGTGCCCATGGGAGGTGATCTGAGTGCGGCATCCACAGGCGGTGCGCCGAGGTTCATGATCGCCGCGCTCAAGGATCCGGACGGTGCCAATCTGGATCGTGTGCAAGTTATCAAGGGCTGGCGAGACGCCGATGGTGAGCTCCACGAGCAGGTCTATAACGTGGCCGTCTCCGAGGGCCGTAGGGTCGGCCGGGACGGCTCGGTCGATCCGGTCGGCACCACGGTTGATATCGCCGACGCATCTTATGCCAACACCATCGGCGACGCGCAGCTCATGGCCTTCTGGCAGGACCCCGACTTCGATCCCGAGGAGCCGGCCTTCTACTACGTGCGCACACTGGAAATTCCGACCCCTCGATGGACCGCGTACGACGCCAAGTACTTCGGTGTGAACCCCGCCGACATCCCTGACGAGGTACGGATGGTCTCGCAAGAACGAGTTTATACTTCGCCGATTTGGTACACGCCCTGAACTAGCAGACCGCGGTGAAAGTCCCTTGGCGCTCGACTTTTGCTGAGGGTTCACCCACGGAAAACACCGGGAGCGGCGAAACGAAGATCCCAGTTGAAGGAGAGCGTCATGAAGTGGATGATTCGTGCCTGTAACGTAGCTGTTCTGTTATTGGCACCTGCCTTCTTGTCGGCACAGCAGCAGGATTCCTACTCACCCGATGCCGACCGGTCGTATCCGACCAACGTCTACTGGGGCGATACGCACCTCCACACCAGCCTCTCGTATGACGCCAACTCTGCTGGGAACGCATCCTCGCCGAGCCTTCCGTATCGATTCGCTCGCGGCGATGTCGTTGAGGCATTTAACGGTATGCCGGTGCGGATTCGCCGTCCGCTCGACTTTCTGGTCATTTCCGACCATGCCTACGCGCTCGGTGTCATGGCCAGCGTGCAGACAGGTGACCCGGTTTTGCGGCAGAGCGAGGTTGGACGCAGGCTCTATGAGGCGTATCTCGCCGACGAGCGCGACGTCCGCAGCCAGGTGGATCACCTCTGGCGCGACATTGGCGGAGCGTTGCACCAGACGATCTGGCAACGTGTGGTTGCCTCGGCGGAGGAGTTCAACGATCCCGGTACGTTCACTACCTTTGCCGGGTACGAATGGACGTCGCGCGGCAGCGACCCGGATGGCAACCCTGTTGGCTCCCGTCACCGCGACCCGGCGGCCCCCCCCAGGGATCTTCGGCAATCTCCACCGAGTGGTGATCTTCAAGGACGGCCCTGACAAGACCAACACGATCGTTCCGTTCAGCCGAGAGGACAGCTTCGATCCGGAAGATCTGTGGCGATTCCTCGCGCGGTATGAGGCGGCGACCGGTGGTGAGGTCATGGCCATCCCGCACAATGGGAACACATCGAACGGTGAGATGTTCGGGCTCACGACCATGGACGGACAGCCCTTCACTACAGAATATGCGCGCACCCGGATCCGCTGGGAACCACTGTACGAAGTAACGCAGATGAAGGGTGACAGCGAGACACATCCGGTTCTCTCGCCGATCGATGAGTTCGCCGACTTCGAGACCTGGAGCAGCTGGGCGGGGGGGACGTCCGATCCGACGGGTCATAACTGTTGTCCGAACTGGGATCTGGCGACCCAGCCCGAGCTGAAGAAGGCCGAGTATGCGAGATCGGCTCTGAAACGAGGGTTGGGACTGGGGGAAACGCTGGGGGTCAACCCCTTCAAGTTCGGGCTGATCGGGAGCACCGACTCACACGCGGGGCTGTCGACGGCCGACAACGACAACTTCTGGGGAAAATTATCGTCGACCGGGCCAAGTGCCACGAGGTTATTCGGGCAGACCCCCATCTCGGGCTGGCAGGCCTCGGCAGCGGGATACGCGGCCGTTTGGTCCGAAGAGAACACACGTGAGTCGATCTTCGCGGCGATGAAGCGAAAGGAGGTCTATGCGAGCACAGGCCCTCGTATCACGGTGCGTTTCTTCGGCGGTTGGGAGTTTTCATCCGACGACGTACATCGACCCGACTTCGTGCGGATCGGGTATGAGAAGGGCGTGCCCATGGGAGGTGATCTGAGCGCGGCACCCGCAGGCAGTGCGCCGAGGTTCATGATCGCCGCGCTCAAGGATCCGGACGGTGCCAATCTGGATCGCGTGCAAGTCATCAAGGGCTGGCAAGACGCCGATGGTGAGCTCCACGAGCAGATCTACAACGTGGCCGTCTCCGAGGGCCGTAGGGTCGGCCGGGACGGCTCGGTCGATCCGGTCGGCTCCACGGTTGATGTCGCCGACGCCTCTTACAGCAACACCATCGGCGACGCGCAGCTCATGGCCTTCTGGCAAGACCCCGACTTCGATCCCGAGGAGCCCGCCTTCTATTACGTGCGCACACTGGAAATTCCGACCCCTCGATGGACCGCGTACGACGCCAAGTACTTCGGTGTGAACCCCGCCGACATCCCTGACGAAGTACGGATGGTCTCGCAAGAACGAGTCTATACTTCGCCGATTTGGTACACGCCCTGAACCAGCAGGCCGCGGTGAAAGTCCCTTGGCGCTCGACCTTGGCTGAGCATCATGAAGTGGAGGACTAATACCTGTGGCTTAGCTGTTCTGGCGCTGGCACCTGCCTTCTTGTCGGCACAACAGCAGGATTCCTACTCGCCGGCGGCCAACCGGTCCTATCCGACCAACGTCTACTGGGGCGATACGCACGTCCACACCAGCCTCTCGTATGACGCCAACTCTAATGGGAACGAGTCCTCGCCGAGCCTTCCGTATCGATTCGCTCGCGGCGATGTCGTCGAGGCATTTAACGGTATGCCGGTGCGGATTCGCCGTCCGCTCGACTTTCTGGTAATTTCCGACCATGCCTACGCGCTCGGTGTCTTGGCCAGCGTGCAGACAGGTGACCCGGTGTTGTTGCAGAGCGAGGTTGGACGCAGGCTCATTGAGGCGCTCTATGAGGCGTATCAGTCCCCCGACGCGCTGGGGCGGCGCGGGCGCGTCCGCTCCGAGGTGTCTCTCGTCTGGCGCGACATCGGCGGAGCGTTTCACCAGACGATCTGGAACCGTGTGGTCGCCGCGGCGGAGGAGTTCAACGACCCCGGTACGTTCACTACCTTTGCCGGGTACGAATGGACGTCCCTCGGCAGCGACCCGAATGCCAACCCTGTTGGCTCCCGTCACCGCGACCCGGCGGTCCCCGATGGGATCAGCAGCACTCTCCACCGAGTGGTGATCTTCAAGGACGGCCCTGACAAGACCAACACGATCGTTCCGTTCAGCCGAGAGGACAGCTTCGATCCGGAAGATCTGTGGCGATTCCTCGCGCGGTATGAGGCGGCGACCGGCGGTGAGGTCATGGCCATTCCGCACAATGGGAACCTATCGAACGGTGAGATGTTCGCGCTCACGACCCTGGACGGACAGCCCTTCACCACAGAATATGCGCGCACCCGTAGCCGCTGGGAACCGCTGTACGAAGTAACGCAGATCAAGGGTGACAGCGAGACACATCCGGTTCTCTCGCCGGTCGATGAGTTCGCCGACTTCGAGACCTGGAGCGGCAGGCTGGGTCGCCGGATCGAGCTGAAGAAGGCCGAGTATGCGAGATCGGCTCTGAAACGAGGGTTGGGACTGGGGGAAACGTTAGGGGTCAACCCCTTCAAGTTCGGGCTGATCGGGAGCACCGACTCACACGCGGCGCTGCCGACGGCCGACAACGACAACTTCTGGGGAAAATTCTCGCCGGTCGTGCCAAGTGCCACAAGGATGCTCGGGCAGTTCCCGCGGGGCTGGCAGGCCTCGGCGGCGGGATACGCGGCCGTTTGGTCCGAAGAGAACACGCGTGAGTCGATCTTCGCGGCGATGAAGCGAAGAGAGGTCTATGCAAGCACAGGCCCTCGTATCACGGTGCGGTTCTTCGGCGGTTGGGAGTTTTTATCCGACGACGTACATCGACCTGACTTCGTGCGGATCGGGTATGAGAAGGGCGTGCCCATGGGAGGTGATCTGAGCGCGGCACCGGCGGGCAGTGCGCCGAGGTTCATGATCGCCGCGCTCAAGGATCCGGACGGTGCCAATCTGGATCGCATGCAAGTTATCAAGGGCTGGCGGGACGCCGATGGTGAGCTCCACGAGCAGATCTATAACGTGGCCGTCTCTGAGGGCCGTAGGGTCGGCCGGGATGGCTCGGTCGACCCGGTCGGCTCCACGGTTGATGTCGCCGACGCATCCTATGCCAACACCATCGGCGACGCGCAGCTCATGGCTTTCTGGCAGGACCCCGATTTCGATCCCGAGGAGCCGGCTTTCTATTACGTGCGCGCGCTGGAAATCCCAACCCCTCGTTGGCCCGCGTACGACGCCAAGTACTTCGGCGTGAACCCAGCCGACATCCCTGACGAGGTGCGGATGGTCTCGCAAGAACGAGTTTATACTTCGCCGATTTGGTACACGCCCTGAACGGACAACCCGCTACGTTCGCCCAAGCTGATGTAGCCAGGAGGTGCCCATGTCCGATGCCATCACTCTCCTGAACGCAGCCCGTCGGAGCTCAATTGACACGCCTGGGAACGGTCCGTAAGCTCGGACGAACAGGTATTTCGACGAACAGGTCACCAGAGGCGTGTGAAGAATGAAAATCGATCGGGAACTAACGATGAAGATCGCCCGAAGACTCCTAGCGGTGATCGGAATCCTGGTCCTCATTCCGGTCGTCGCAATTGTTACTTTGGCGATCTCGGCTCGTAATTCCGACGGACCGTCTGGGGTTTTCGCTGGTGGGGCGCTCGTCGCCGGTGAGTTGGTAACGGGTGCAGAGCCGGACTGGAGTAATACACGGGGTGTCCCCGGACTCGTCGAAGTGCAGCTCCTCGACCCTCCCCGGTCCCGATTGATGGGGATGGCCGAGCATGAAGGCAGAATCTATGTCGTGTCCGGATACATGGGCAGCACGATCGGACGCCTGTGGAAACGATGGCCGTTGGAAGCGGAGCGAGATGGACGGGCTGTCATACGTGTTGGAGGCAAGAGGTATCAGCGCACGGCCGTGCGCATCACGACTGGTGCGAGACTGGAGGGTATAACCGCAGCACTCCGCCGCAATGGATCTGGAGCAACACGCGCTAACGTAGAGGCAGGGGAGATGTGGCTTTTCGAACTGGCCCCACCGAGCTCAGACATGACTGGGGCCCCAAGGTGACCCGGCTATACTGGGGGATCGTGGGTGGTGTAGTGATCATCGTCGTGCTCACTGTTCTGTTCGTTCCGGGGGTTCAGGGGTTCATCCAAGGAGAGGTTTTGAGCCGGCTCGTCGGGTGGTCCCAATAGGCCAGACGAATCCGCCGCGGACCGGGAGAACGTAATGAAGTGGAGGGCCAATACCTGTGGCTTAGCTGTTCTTCTGCTGGCACCTGCCTTCTTGTCGGCACAACAGCAGGATTCCTACTCGCCGGCGGCCAACCGGTCGTATCCCACCAACGTCTACTGGGGGGATACGCACGTCCACACCAGCCTTTCATGGGACGCCAACTCTAGTGGGAACGAGTCCTCGCCGAGCCTTCCGTATCGATTCGCTCGCGGCGATATCGTCGAGGCGTTTGACGGTAGGCCGGTGCGGATTCGCCGTCCGCTCGATTTTCTGGTCATTGCCGACCATGGCCACCAACTCGGTGTCATGGCCGGCGTGCAGGCAGGTGACCCGGTGTTGCTACAGAGCGAGGTTGGGCGCAGGCTCTATGAGGCGTATCAGTCCCCCGACACTCGCGGGCGCGTCCGCTCCGAGGTGGGTATCGTCTGGCGCGACATCGGCGGAGCGTTTCACCAGACGATCTGGAACCGTGTGGTCGCCGCGGCGGAGGAGTTCAACGACCCCGGCAGGTTCACTACCCTTGCCGGGTACGAATGGAGTTCGCGCGGCAGCGACGACCTGGCTTCCATCGACCCGGCGCTGCTCCCCGGAACGGCCTTAACCGGCAATCTCCACCGCGTGGTGATTTTCAAGGACGGTCCCGACAAGACCAACACGATAGTTCCGTTCAGCCGATACGACAGCAAGGACCCGGAAGATCTGTGGCGATTCCTCGCGCGGTATGAGGAGACGACCGGCGGTGAGGTCCTGGCCATTCCGCATAATGGGAACACATCGAACGGTGAGATGTTCGCGCTCACGACCCTTGACGAACAGCCGTTGACGACGGAGTACGCGAGCACGCGGGCCCGCTGGGAACCGCTGTACGAAGTAACGCAGATCAAGGGCGACAGCGAGACACATCCGGTTCTCTCGCCGGTCGATGAGTTCGCCGACTTCGAGACCTGGAACAGCTGGGCGGGGACGACGACCGATCCGACGGGTCATAGCTGTTGTCCGGACTGGGATCCGGCGACCCAGCCTGAGCTGAAGAAGGCTGAGTATGCGAGATCGGCTCTGAAGCGAGGGTTGGCACTGGGGGAAACGTTAGGGGTCAACCCCTTCAAGTTCGGTCTGATCGGGAGCACCGACTCGCACACGGCGATGTCGACGGCCGACAACGACAACTTCTGGGGAAAATTCCAGCGGTCCTCGCCAAGTGCCACAAGGATGCTCGGGCGGTCCGCCACGGGGAGCTGGCAGGCCTCGGCGGCGGGATACGCGGCCGTTTGGTCCGAAGAGAACACGCGTGAGTCGATCTTCGCGGCGATGAAGCGAAGAGAGGTCTATGCAAGCACAGGCCCTCGTATCACGGTGCGGTTCTTCGGCGGTTGGGAGTTTTCATCCGACGACGTACATCGACCTGATTTCGTGCGGATCGGATACAGCGAGGGCGTGCCCATGGGAGGTGATCTGAGCACGGCACCCACAGGCGGTACGCCGAGGTTCATGATCGCCGCGCTCAAGGATCCGGACGGTGCGAATCTGGATCGCGTGCAAGTCATCAAGGGCTGGCAAGACGCCAATGGTGAGCTCCACGAGCAGATCTATAACGTGGCCGTCTCTGAGGGCCGTAGGGTGGGCCGGGACGGCTCGGTCGAGCCGGTCGGCTCCACGGTCGATGTCGCCGACGCCTCTTACACCAACACCATCGGCGACGCGCAGTTCATGACCTTCTGGCAGGACCCCGACTTCGATCCCGAGGAGCCGGCCTTCTACTACGTGCGCACACTGGAAATTCCGACTCCTCGATGGACCACGTACGACGCCAGGTACTTCGGTGTGGACCCCGCCGACATCCCTGACGAGGTACCGATGGTCTCGCAAGAACGGGTTTATACATCCCCGATTTGGTACACGCCCTAGACCAGCAGCCCGCGGGGACCGATACCCGGATTCCGAAGGCGTTGGCATAAGAGTCTGATAACGGAGAGCGTCATGAAGTGGACGACTCGTACCTGTGGCTTAGCTGTTCTGGCGCTGGCACCAGGCTTCTTGTCGGCACAACAGCAGGATTCCTACTCGCCGGCCGCCAACCGGTCGTATCCGACGAACGTGTACTGGGGCGATACGCACGTCCACACCTCGCTGTCGATGGACGCGAACGCGTTTGGAAACCGATCCTCGCCGAGCCTGGCGTATCGATTCGCTCGGGGCGATGTCGTTGAGGCGTCGAACGGCATGCCGGCGCGGATTCGCCGTCCGCTCGACTTCCTGGTCATTGCCGACCATGCCTACCAGCTCGGTGTCTTTGCCAGCGTGCGGGCAGGTGACCCGGTGCTGCTGCAGAGCGCGGCTGGGCGCAGGCTCTATGCGCTCGCCAACGATCCCGATCCCGCCGAGCGCAGCCGCTTACGCGGGGAGGCGGATCTCGTGTGGCGCGACATCGGGGGAGCGTTTTACCAGACGGTCTGGAATAGAGCGGTTGCCAGGGCGGAGGAGTTCAACGACCCCGGGACGTTCACTACCTTTGCCGGGTACGAATGGTCGTCCGTCGGCCGAGGCGGCCTGTCTGGCCTGTCTGCCAGCGACCTGTTTACCAGCGGCGGGCTCGCCGGCGGCGGCGGGCCGGGGCTCACCGGAAATCTCCACCGCGTGGTGGTCTTCAAGGACGGTCCTGACAAGACGAACACAATCGTTCCGTTCAGCCTAGAGGACAGCAACGATCCGGAAGATCTGTGGCGATTCCTCGCGAGGTATGAGGAGGCGACCGGCGGGGATGTCCTGGCCATTCCACACAACGCGAACCTTTCAGGCGGTGAGATGTTCGAGCTCACAACCTTTGACGAACGGCCGTTGACCACGGAGTACGCGCGCACCCGGAGCCGCTGGGAACCGCTGTTCGAAGTAACGCAGATCAAGGGCGACAGCGAGACACATCCTATTCTCTCGCCGACCGATGAGTTCGCCGACTTCCAAACCTTCAGCAGCTGGGCGGGGGGCACGTCCGATCCGACGGGTCGCGGCTGTTGTGCGAACTGGGATCCGGCGACCCAGCCTGAGCTGAAGAAGGCTGAGTATGCGAGATCGGCTCTCAAGCGAGGGTTGGCACTGGGAGAAACGCTTGGGGTGAACCCCTTCAAGTTCGGGATGATCGGGAGCACCGACGCGCACACGTCGCTGGCGACCGCTGACGACGACAACTTCTGGGGAGCGCTCTCGGGGATGTTGCCAAGTGCCACGAGGATGTTCAGGTCGGGCGGGGTCACGAGCTGGGAATCCGGGGCAGCGGGATACGCGGCCGTCTGGGCCGAAGAGAACACACGTGAGTCGATCTTCGAGGCGATGAGGCGGAAGGAGGTCTATGCGAGCACAGGCCCTCGTATTACGGTGCGGTTCTTCGGCGGTTGGGAGTTTTCGTCCGACGACGTACATCGACCCGACTTCGTGCGGATCGGATACAGCGAGGGCGTGCCCATGGGAGGTGATCTGAGCGCGGCACCCGCGGGCAGTGCGCCGAGGTTCATGATCGCCGTGCTCAAGGATCCGGACGGGGCCAATCTGGATCGTGTGCAAGTCATCAAGGGCTGGCGAGACGACGATGGTGAGCTCCACGAGCAGATCTATAACGTGGCCGTCTCCGAAGGCCGCAGGGTGGGCCGGGACGGCTCGGTCGAGCCGGTCGGATCCACGGTTGATGTCGCCGACGCCTCTTACACCAACACGATCGGCGACGCGCAACTCACCGCCTTCTGGCAGGACCCGGACTTCGATCCCGAGGAGCCGGCCTTCTACTACGTGCGCACACTGGAAATCCCGACCCCTCGTTGGCCCGCGTACGACGCCAAGTACTTCGGTGTGGACCTGACCGACATTCCCGACGAGGTGCCGATGGTCTCGCAAGAACGGGTTTATACTTCCCCGATTTGGTACACGCCCTAGACCACATGAGGACGTTCCTTCGAGAGCCGCTTGTCCACTTCCTAGCCATTGGCATCGGGCTCTTTTCTGTTTTCGCCCTCGTCAACGACTCACAGCCCTCGGAGACGGATACCCGGATTGTCGTCACCGACTCGGACGCCGAGTGGTTGATTCAGAACTTCGCTCGCACGTGGGACCGGCAGCCCTCCGCCACCGAGCTCGATCACCTCATCGAGGAGCACATCCGCGAAGAGGTCTACTTCAGGGAGGCGCTCGCCCTCGGTCTCGATACCGACGACCAGGTTATCCGCCGTTGGCTTGTGCAGAAGATGCAATTCCTCTCTGAGGATATCGCGATGTTGAGTGATTCGTCGGACGAGGTGGTCCGCGCGTTCTACGAAGAGCACTTGGAGGACTACCGCCTGCCCCCGCGCCTGACCTTCAGCCACATCTACTTCAGTTCCGACCAAAGAGGCGAGGAGGTGACACGAGATGCGGAACGGATCCGAGTGGCGCTGAATGCTCTGCCCGAGCCGCCGGTACGGGCGCCCGATCGAGGTGACCGATTTATACTCGAACACGACTACGAGTCGGTCACGCCAGAGGAGATCGGGCGGCTCTTTGGGCCGGACTTTGGCGAGCGGCTATCCAGTCTCGGCGTCGGCACTTGGTCCGGTCCGATAACGTCGGGCTACGGCCTCCATCTCGTCCGGATCGATGTGCGCGAGGAAGGTTACCTACCTCCGTTCGAGGAAGTTGGCGAGCGTGTGCACCTTGACTTCGTCAACGATCGGCGCCTCGCGATGAACGAGGACTTCTACGACGCCTTACGCGAGCGCTACACCGTCAAGATTACCATCAACCCCGCGCGACAAGCACGCCCGGACGCGGCACAAGCTCCGCCGGACACAGCCCGGTAGGACGAACGCATGAGACAGCTAACACGCCCGGCTCTTGGCAACTGGCTATCGTCGCCGTTCTTCGCCGGCGGGCTGCTCTGCCTGTTGGTAACGGTACCGATGACGGCGCACGCGCACGAGACCCGCCCCGGCTATCTCGAGATCAAAGAAACCGAGCCGAACCAGTACGACGTCCTCTTCAAGGTGCCGAGGTATGGCAGCGACCGGCTAGAGATGTACGCCGTGTTCCCGGAGAGCTGCTCACCGCTGAGGTCGACCGCGACGTATATCACGCCGACCGCGTTCCTCGAGCGGACGACAGTGACATGTGCGCAAGGGTTGATCGGACAAACCCTCGGCATCGAAGGGCTCGAGGTGCTCTTCACGGACGTGCTCGTCCGGATCGAGCCGCTGGAAGGTGCCGCCCTGACTCACCGGTTGGTCCCGAGCCGCTCCTCGTTCGTCGTGCCCGAGGAGGCATCCGCGTGGGAGGTGGCCGGGATATATCTCACTCTCGGTGTCGACCACATTCTCGGCGGCGTCGACCACTTGCTGTTCGTCCTGGCGCTACTGCTGCTGGTTCGTGGCTCCACGTTGCTCTTCAAAACGATCACGGCCTTCACGGTCGCCCACAGCCTGACGCTGGCGCTCGCCGCGCTGGGCGTACTCAACGTGCCTGGAGCGCCTGTCGAGGCGGTCATCGCCCTCAGCATTTTGTTTCTTGCGTGCGAGATCGTTCGGACGCACGGAGGTCAAATCGGTCTGACGGCGCGTTACCCCTGGGTGGTCGCCTTCACATTCGGTCTCCTGCATGGTCTCGGCTTCGCGGGAGCCCTGGCCGAGGTAGGCCTGCCGGAAACCGCCATCCCGCTTGCGTTGCTGTTCTTCAACGTCGGTGTAGAAGTGGGCCAACTCCTGTTCGTGGTAGCGGCACTCGTCGTGGTCGGTCTGATCAAGCGTTCGAGGTTCGCGTGGCCCGCGTGGTCGTGGCAGATGTTAGGATACGGCATTGGATCGGTTGCGGCGTTTTGGTGTGCCGAGCGCGTCACCGCGTTTTGGTAGCAGGCAACTCGAGTAACGTGAGATAGGTGCGACGGAGCGTGCCAAGGGGCTCAGAAAGGGTACCCGTCCGGCGAGTATTCAATGGACCCTGGGAAATCGATCCGCGTGTTGCTCTCGTAGTAGAGGTCCTCGATGATGGTGCGACCCACGTAAACGGGTGACGTCGCGGTCCTGTTCCGAGCCAGCTCCCGCATAAACGCGTTCTCGTCCTCCGGAGCGGGGATCCCCACCTCCAGGCAGGTGCGGACGATCCCGGCCATCTCCTCGGCCGTGTCCCGATGGGGGGAGTGACCCGCAGGCAGGAGCCAGAAGCTGCTCTCCACCGCCCTCCTGTCGAGGTAGTTGTACCAGATGTGATTGGCGATGCGTACCGGGTTCGGCGTGTCCTGAAACCCCCACATCAGCGCGGTCGGGACCGGGCTCTTGCGAAGGTTGTCCAGCCAGCGGTACTGCTTCACTGTCCGCTCCAGCTGGTACTTTCCAACGTGAAGCTGCGCGCTGATCCCGTCGTTGAACGCCCGAATGTCGGCTTCGGCGACCTGTTCCGGCGTGCCTTCCGTCACCCGGGGCCGGGCCAGCCGCTCGCGGGTCACCTCGGGACCCCTCACCGGGTGTGCGAAGTCGAAGGGAATTCGACCTGGCTCGAAATTGAGCAGGGGCTGATAGAGCCCACCGTTGGTTATGAAGTGGTAGGTGATCTCGTATTCTTTCTCCTCGCTGGCTATGTAGTTGCCCAGAAAGGCGAAGCCGACGCTCCCGCCGCGATCGTGAGTCAGGAATTGGAATCGAGACAGCCCCAAAATCTCCCGGACGAAGTAGTCCATGAGCTTCGCGTCGTCCTCTATCATGTACGAATAGCCATCCAGGGGCTTGTCCGAGAAGCCGAAGCCGGGGAAGTCGAGAATGGCAACGAAGTAGTCGTCTTCCAGGAAGGGGATAAACTCCCGCCAGTCGAAACTGTGCCTGTAATAGCCGTGGAATATCACCAGCGCCGGGTTGGAGCGGCTCCCAGAGGTCCGGTAGAAGACGTTCACTCGACGGCCCTCGTTGTTGCGAGTCGTCGAGGTCCACTCGAAGTACTGTCCGCCGCGGTACCATTGCTCGGCGAGAGGGGAATAGAAGGTGAAACCGGTCTGGGAATCGAGTGACGGTGTGCCGATGACGGTTCCACTCGCGTCGCCGTCCAGGCTACCGTCTGAACATCCCGCGTAGATGGGGCTTGCTAACGCCGGGCTCGCAGCAGCGAGCTTCACGAATGCTTTTCTATCCATGGTATCTCACCTCCGGTAGTACGTCAGTTGGTCCCGGCAACCCCAGTCCATATTGGATCTTCCGGGTCTTCGATCTTCGCGAACCCTCGGAGAAGGCATCCGACCCGAGGCCGGCTCAATAGATGTATCCATCCGGGGTGTACTCGCTGGCAGAGGGGAAGTGGACGTTCCGGATGATGGAGCGGCCCACGTAGATCGGGGCGGTCGCGCTCCGGCTCCGGTTCCGCCGCAGCTCCCACATGTAAGCGTCCTCGTCCTCCGGGTCCGGGATCCCCTCTTCCAGGCAGGCGCGAATGATGGTCTCCAGGTCGTCGGGGACCTCCTCGTGCGGAGTGTGGACGACGGTCGGGAGGATCCAGTAGCTGCCCTCCACCGCCCGCTTCTCCAGGTACTCCAACCAGACGTGGTTCGCGATCCTTATGGGACTCACCGTGTCCTGGAGCCCCCAGATCAGGGCCGTCGGGATCGGGCTCCTGCGAAGGTTGTCCAGCCAGTCGAAGTCGTTCTCGGCCCGCTCCAGCAGGTGCCTCCCAATGTAGAAGCGTGCCCCGATCCCGTCGTTGAACGCCAGGATGTCAGCCCACGCGACCTGCTCGGGCGTCCCTTCCGTCACCCGAGGCTCGGCCCGCTGCTGGCGGATCAGCTCGGGGCCCAGCTCAGGGTCCAGGAGGTCGTACTGGCCTTGAGAGTTGTTGCCCAGGGGCAGGAAGATGTTGGCATTGGAGATGAAGTGGTAGGTGATCTCGTACGGGCTCGCCTCGTCGTCGAAGTGGTGGCCGAGTAAGGACAAGCCGACGCTGCTCCCGCGACTGTGGGTCAGGATATGGACCTGAGACAGCCCCACGACCTCCCGGACGAAGTGGTCGACCAGCTTCGCGTCGTCCTCCACCATGTACGAGTACCCGTCCTGAGGCTTGTCGGAGAAGCCGTAGCCTGGGAAGTCGAGAGCGGCGATGAAGTAGTCGTCTTCCAGGCGGGAGATGATCTGCCGGTAGTCGAAGCTCCCGCCTGGCCACCCGCCGTGGAGCATCACCAGGGCCGGGTTGGAGCGGTTCCCAAAGGTCTGGTAGAAGACATTCACTCGACGGCCCTCGTTGTTGCGAGTCGTCGAGGTCCACTCGAAGTACTGTCCGCCGCGGTACCATTGCTCGGCGAGAGGGGAATAGAAGGTGAAAGCGGTTTGGGAGTCGCGTGACGGCGAGCCGATGACGGTCCCATTCGCGTCGCCGTCGAGGTTACCGTCTGAACCTCCCGCGTAGATCGGGCTTGCTAACGCCGGGCTCGCAGCCGCGAGCTTCACGAATCCTCGTCTATCCATGATACCTTACCTCCCGGTAGCAGGTCAGTCTGTTCGGGCAACCTTGTGGTGCAGCCATGCGGTCCGGTCAGGGTGTGTACCAGATGGGCGACGAGTAGGCCCGCTCCTGGATCACCGCGGCCCAATCCATATCGGACTCGGGATCGAGCCCGAGTGCCACCGCGTCATACGTCGAATATCGCGGCGTAGGAATCTCCAGAACCCGGACGTAGTAGAACGCGCGCTCGTCCGCATCGAAGTCGGGGTCCACCCACACGGTGGAGAGCTCCGCGCTCCCGATCGAGTTGTCATACGTCGCCCGGGCCAGGTCAACGGTGCTGCCGATCGCGGGCACTTTCCCGTTCGCGGCGGTGCGCCGGCCCGCCCACGCCACGTCGTACACACGTTCGTGGGTCTCGTCGTCGTCGTCGAGCCATCCCTTGATCACCTGCACCCGATCCAGATTCGCGCCCGTGGGGTCCTTTACAGCTTGAATCAGCAGGGACACGGGCGTGTCGTTCGGCGCCTGAGCGAGGTCCCCTCCCATCGGAACGCCCCCTCCGTATCCCACGGCCGCGATGTCACGGGCGTTGGCATCCTCCACTTCGAACTCGAAACCTCCGAACATCCGGAGCTGAATTCGCGGGCCGCTCGTGGCGTAGACCTCCTTCCGCTTGAAGGCCGCGGTCAAAGCCTCACGGGTGTTGGCTGTGCTCCAGGCTCCGGTGATTCCCTGGGCCGCAGAGTCCCACCCCACCCCTCTGCCGCCCGACGTCGCCTCGAGGCCCCCCGCTGGACCGGCGTGGGTAACCATCCTGCCCGCGAACAGGTCCTCATTCACATCGCTCAGGCCGTTGTGGTTGTCGGTCGCACCCTGGAGTCCGAATTTGTACGGATTCACGCCCACCCCTTCCTCGATCCCGAGCCCCCGGAGGAGAGCCGTACGCATGTAGTCGCCGGCGTAGGGGATGGGGGTCTCCGCAGTGAAGAGGTACCGAAAGAACTCGAAGTCCGCGAACTCGTCCTCCGGCGAGAGGAATGGATGGGTCTCGGAGTTACCCTTCGCCTGGAGCGCCTCGGCGACCGGCTCCCACCTCATGCGGGTCCTCGCGTATTCGGCGGTGATGGGACGGCCCTCGCTGTCCACCATGTCGAACATCAGTCCCATGGAGAGGTTCGAGTTGTGGGGAATGGCGACGAAGTCGATCCCGAGGCGATCACTGGTCTCCTCGAGCCAGCTCCACAGCTCCTCCGGCCGCGGGCTGTCCTGGGAGGAGAGCGGGAGGAACCTCTTCGCCGTCTCAGCATCGGTCGGAGTGAACACCACGCGATGCAGGTTTGCTCTATTTGGCATGGACGTCCACTCCCACCCAATGATCGCCGTGAAGGTGCCCGGGTCGTTGTTTCGTTCGGCCGCGTCCACGTACAGCGACCACGCGGCCGCCTGGAACTCGGGCGTGTTCCTATCCCCTTCGATGGGAGCCCCTCGTCCGACTGGCGAGTGGTCTGACACCGCTAGAAAGTCGAGTGGCCGATCGAGACGCACCCGATTCCCGGTAGCCGGGTGGACCACGGGAAGCCCCTTGGCAAAACGATACGCCATCTCGGGATCCACGGTGACGTTCCCGAAGCCATAAGCATCATTGGAATAGGACGTATGAACGTGCGTATCCCCCCAGTAGACGTTCCTCTCCTGTCCCGTTACGGGTCGGGCGGACGCACACACCACAAGTGTGAGCGAAACCAGCGACCCTCTCTTCCAGGTCATCTTCATCGTGGTCTCCTTCATCGTGGTCTCCTTCGTCGTGGTTTCCCACTCGGTCACGGCGTGTACCAGATGGGCGACGAGAACGCCCGCTCCTGGATCGTCGTGGGCCGGTCCAAATCCTGTTCGGGGTCGAGCCCGAGCGCCGCCGCGTCATACGTCGACCATCGTGGCGTAGGAATCTCCAGAACCCGGACGTAGTAGAACGCGCGCTCGTCCGCATCGAAGTCGGGGTCCACCCACACGGTCGCGAGCTCCGCGCTCCCGATCGAGTTGTCATACGTCGCCCGGGCCAGGTCAACGGTGTTGCCGATCGCGGGCACCTTCCCGTTGGCTGCGGTGCGCCGGCCCGCCCACGCCACGTCGTACACACGTTCGTGGGTCTCGCCGTCCTCGTCGAGCCATCCCTTAATCACCTGCACCCGATCCAGATTCGCGCCCGTCGGGTCCTTTACGGCGTGAATCAACAAGGACACGGGCGTGTCGTTGGGCGCCTGGGCGAGGTCCCCTCCCATCGGAACGCCACCGCCATACCCTACGGCCGCGATGTCTCGAGATTGGGCGTCTTCGGGATCGAAGTCGAACCCTCCGAACACCCGGAGCTGAATTCGTGGGCCGCTCGTGGAGTAAACCTCCTTTCGCTTGAATGCCGCGGTCAGAGCCTCACGGGTGTTGGCCGTGCTCCACGCTCCGGTGATTCCCCCGGCCGCACTGTTCCACCCTACCCCTACGACCGACTCCGCGAAGCCCCCCGCTGGACCGGCGAGGGCTGCCGTCCTGCCCGAGTACAGGTCCTCATCCGCATCGCTCAGGCTCGTATGGGAGTCGGTCGCACCCTGGAGTCCGAACTTGTACGGATTCACACCCACCTCTTCCTCGAACTGGAGCCCCCGGAGAAGAGCCGTACGTATGTAGTCGCCGGCGTAGGGGACGGGGGTGTCTCCACCGAAGAGGACCGGGAAGATCTCGAAGTTCGCGAACTCGTCCTCCGGCGAGAGGAACGGATGCGTCTCGGACGTGCCCTTCATCTGGAGCGCCTCGACGACCGGCTCCCACCTCATGCGGGTCCTCGCGTACTCGGCGCTGATGGGACGGCCCTCGCTGTCCACCATGTCGAACATCAGTCCCCTGGAAAGGTTCGAGTTGTGAGGCATGGCGACGAAGTCGATCCCGAGGCGATCACTGGTCTCCTCGAGCCAGCTCCACAGGTCCTCCGGCCGCGGCCCGTCTCCGGCCGCAAGCGGGAGGAACCTCTTCGCCGTCTCAGCATCGGTCGGAGTGAACACCACGCGATGCAGGTTTGCCCTATTTGGCGTGGACGTCCACTCCCACCCAATGATCGCCGTGAAGGTGCCCGGGTCGTTGTTTCGTTCGGCCGCGTCCACGTACAGCGACCACGCTGCCTCCCGGAACTCGGGTGTGTTCTGATCCCCTTCGATGAGAGCCCCTCGCCCGATAGGCGAGTGGTCTGACACCGCTAGGAAGTCGAGCGGCCGATGGAGACGTATCCGGCTCCCGAGAGCCGGGTGGACCACGGGAAGCCCCTTGGCAAAACGATACGCCGTCTCGGGATCCGCGGTGAGGTTCCCGAAGCGATAAGAATCCGAAGAATAGGACGTATGAATGTGCGTATCCCCCCAGTAGACGTTCCTCTCCTGTGCCGTTACGGATCGGGCTGAAGCACACATCACAAGTGTGAGCGAAACCAGGAACCATCTCCTCCCGGTCATCTTCATCGTGGTCTCCTTCATCGTGGTCTCCCTCTCGGTCACGGCGTGTACCAGATTGGTGACGAGAGGGCTCGCTCCTGGATCACCGAGGGTCGCGCGGTAGCTTCGGCCGGGTCCTGACCGAGCGCCACCGCGTCGTACGTTGAGTGTCTTAGAGTTGGTATCTCGAGCACTCGAACGTAGTAGAACGCGCGCTCGTCCGGATCGAAGTCAGGGTCCACCCACACGGTTGAGAGCTCCGCGCTCCCGATGGCGTTGTCGTAAGTCAACCCCTCCACGTCGACTGTGCTTCCGATCGCGGGCACCTTCCCGTTCGCGCCAGGGGTGCGCCGGCCCGCCCACGCTACGTCGTACACGTGTTCGTGGGTTTCGCCGTCCTCATCGAGCCATCCCTTGATCACTTGCACCCGATCCAGATTGGCCCCCACAGGGTCCTTTACGGCGTGAATCAACAGGGACACGCGACGGTCGTTCGGCGCCTGGCCGAGGTCCCCTCCCATCGAAACGCCACCCCCATACCCCACGGCCGCGATGTCTCGAGCGTTGGCATCCTCCGCATCGAACTCGAAGCCTCCGAACATCCGCAGCTGAATTCGCGGACCGCTCGTCGCGTACACCTCCTTCCGCTTGAACGCCTCGGTCAGAGCCTCACGGGTGTTCTCGCTCGCCCACGCTCCGGTAAGCCCTTGCGCGGCATAGTCCCAGCCGACCATATCCCAGTTGCCGCCGAACGGACTGGGAGTCGGCGTCGCGCCCCCTTCGGGAGAGGAGTCGAGGACGTTCTTGCCCCAGAAGTTGTCCTCGTCCGGTGTGCTGAGACTCGTGTGCGAGTCGGTCGCCGCTTGAAGCCCGAACTTGTATGGGTTCATCCCAACCCGGTCCTCGATGTCGAGACCGCGAAGCAAGCCTGTGCGCGCGTAGCTGCCGGCGGCGGGGTCGGCGTCCCTGACTCCGCTGCGGAGGAGGATCTCGTAGATCTCAAAACTTGCGAACTCGTCAATCGGTGAGAGCAGGGGGTGGGTCTCAGAGGCGCCCTTGATCTGCAGCACCTCCACCACCGGCTCCCAGCGCATGCGTGTCCTCGCGTATTCGGCGCTGATCGGGCGTCCCTCGCTGTCGACCATGTCGAACATGAGGCCCAAGGACAGGTTCGAGTTGTGAGGAATGGCCACGAAATCGATCCCCAGGCGGTCGCTCGTCATCTCCAACCAGTTCCAGAGATCTTCCGGTCGGGCGCCGGTACTGGCGGGCGATGCCGGAAGAAACCTCTTGGCCGTCTCTCCGTCGGCCGGAGTGAACACGACGCGGTGAAGGTTTTCGGGCGTCATCGACGTCCACTCCCACCCGACGAAGGTCGTAAATGTGCCCGGATCGTAATGGCGCTCGGCCGCATCCACGTAAAGCGACCACCCCGCCTGCCGGAATGCCGGCGTATTCCTCTGCCCTTCGATAGGTGCACCTCGCCCGAATGAGCCTCCGGAGTGATCCGCGACGACGAGAAAATCCAGAGGACGGTCCAGACGCACCCGATTGCGGAGCGTCGGATGAGTCACCGGGAGTCCCTTGGCAAAGCGGTATGCGGTTCCCGGACCCGCACTCGCGTTCCCCCAGTTGTATGCGTCGACCGAATACGATGTATGGAGGTGCGTATCACCCCAATAGACGTTCCTCTCCTGTGCCGTTACGGGTCGGGCGGAAGCACACACCACAAGTGTGAGCGAAACCAGCGACCCTCTCTTCCAGGTCATCTTCATCGTGGTTTCCCCCTCGCTCACGGCGTGTACCAGATTGGCGATGAGAAAGCCCGCTCCTGGATCGCCGTGGGCCGGTCCGTAGCCTGTTCGGGGTCGAGCCCAAGCGCCACCGCGTCATACGTCGAATATCGCGGCGTGGGAATCTCCAGAACCCGGACGTAGTAGAACGCACGCTCGTCCGGATCGAAGTCGGGGTCCATCCACACGGTGGAGAGCTCCGCGCTCCCGATCGAGTTGTCATACGTCGCCCGGGCCACGTCAACCGTGCTGCCGATCGCGGGCACCTTCCCGTTCGCGGCGGTGCGCCGGCCCGCCCACGCCACGTCGTACACACGTTCGTGGGTCTCGCCGTCGTCGTCGAGCCATCCCTTGATCACCTGCGCCCGATCCAGATTCGCGCCCGTGGGGTCCTTTACAGCGTGAATCAGCAGGGACACGGGAGTGTCGTTGGGCGCCTGAGCGAGGTCCCCTCCCATCGGAACGCCCCCTCCGTATCCCACGGCCGCGATGTCACGAGCGTTGGCATCCTCAGCTTCGAACTCGAAACCTCCGAACACCCGGAGCTGAATTCGTGGGCCGCTCGTGGCGTAGACCTCCTTCCGCTTGAAGGCCGCGGTCAAAGCCTCACGGGTGTTGGCCGTGCTCCACGCTCCGGTGATTCCCTGGGCCGGAGAGTCCCACCCCACCCCTTCTCGGGGCGGGCCACCGGCGGTGAAGGACGGCGGCGATGTGAGACCTCCCGCTGGACCGGAGAGGACCGCCATCCTGCCCGCGTAGCTGGTCTCATTCCCATCGGCCAGGCCATTGTGGGAGTCGGTCGCACCCTGGAATCCCAATTTGTACGGATTCACGCCCACCCCTTCCTCGATCCGAAGCCCCCGGAGTAGAGCCGTACGTACGTAGTCGCCGGGATCGGGGACGGAGAGGCCTCCGCGGAGGAGGAACTGATAGAGCTCGTAGTTCGCGAACTCGTCCTCCGGCGAGAGGAACGGATGGGTCTCGGAGTTGCCCTTGACCTGGAGCACCTCGACGACTGGCTCCCACCTCATGCGGGTCCTCGCGTACTCGGCGCTGATGGGACGGCCCTCGCTGTCCACCATGTCGAACATCAGTCCCATGGAGAGGTTCGAGTTGTGGGGGATGGCGACGAAGTCGATCCCGAGGCGATCACTGGTCTCCTCGAGCCAGCTCCACAGGTCCTCCGGCCGCGGGCCGTCTCCGGCCGAAAGCGGGATGAACCTCTTCGCAGTCTCACCATCGGCTGGAGTGAACACCACGCGATGCATCATTGCTCCGCCCGGCGTGGACGTCCACTCCCACCCCATCATCGTCGTGAAGGTGCCCGGGTCGTTGTGTCGTTCGGCCGCGTCCACGGAAAGCGACCATACGAGCTCCTGGAACTCGGGTGTGTTCTTATCCCCGTCGAAGGGGACCGCCTCTCCCTCTCGTCCCATCGGAGTGTGGTCTGACACCACGAGGAAGTCGAGCGGCCGCTCGAGACGCACTCGGTGCCCGAGACCCGGGTCGACCACGGGAAGCCCTTTGGCAAAACGATACGCCGTCTCGGGATCCACGGTGACGTTCCCAAAGCGATAAGCATCAAAGGAATAGGACGTATGAAGGTGCGTATCCCCCCAGTAGACGTTCCTCTCCTGTCCCGTTACGGGTCGGGCGGAGGCACATATCATAAGTGTGACCGAAGCCAGCAACCCTCGCGTCCAGGTCATCTTCATCGTGGTATCCTTCATCGTGGTCTCCAGAAGCAGCAATTTATGGCTCTCTCGGGGCGCCGCCAGGTGGAGATGAGGGCACACCTGATCAAGGCACGCATGCGAAGGGGCTCACATACTGTACCCCTCCGGCCTGTACACAACGGCCCCCGGGAAGACGACGTTCTCGATGATGGAGCGACCTATGTAGACGGGGGACGTCGCGGTCCTGTTCGGGGCCAGGGCCCGCATAAACGCGTTTTCGTCCTCCGGAGCGGGAATCTCCCCCTCGAGGCAGGAGCGGATGACTCCGGCCATCTCCTCGGGCTCCTCGCGGTGAGGGTAGTGGTTGACCGTCGGCAGGATCCAGTAGCTGCTCTCCACCGCCCTCTTGTCGAGGTAGTTCAACCAGATGTGATTGGAGGTGCGCGGCGGGTTCACCGTGTCCTGAAGCCCCCAGATCAGCGCGGTCGGAACCGGGCTCGCGCGCAGGTTGTCCAGCCAGCGGTACTCATTTGCTGCCCGCTCCAGCTGGTATCTTGAAACGTAAAGCTGCGCGCCGACCCCGTCGTTGAAGGCCTGGATGTCAGCGCGGGCGACTTGGTCGGGCGTGCCTTGTGTCACCCGGGGCCGGGCCTGGCGCTCGCGGGTCAGCTCGGGACCCAGCACCGGGTTTAGGATGTCCCACTGGCCCGGGCCGAAATTGACCAGGGGAAGGAACCCACTGCCGGATATGAAGTGGTAGGTGATCTCGTATTCTTTCTCCTCGCTGGCTAGGTAGTTGCCCAGAAAGGCCAAGCCGACGCTCCCGCCGCGACTGTGGGTCAGGATATGGACCTGAGACAGCCCCACGATCTCCCGAACGAAGTAATCGACGAGGTTCGCGTCGTCCTCCAGCATGTACGAATAGCCGTCCTGAGGTTTGTCCGAGAAGCCGAAACCGGGGAAGTCGAGGACGGCCACGAAGTAGTCCTCCTCCAACAGGGGAATCAGCTGCCGGAAGTCGAAACTCGAGTTGGGATAACCGTGAAATATCACCAGGGCCGGGTTGGAGCGGTTCCCAAAGGTCCGGTAGAAGATGTTGACCCGACGGCCCTGGTTGTTGGGAGTCGTCGAGGTCCACTCGAAGTACTGTCCGCCGCGGTACCATTGCTCGGCGAGAGGGGAATAGAAGGTGAAACCGGTCTGGGAGTCGAGTGAGGGTGTGCCGATGAGGGTCCCACTCGCGTTGTCGTCCGGGTTACCGTCGGAACATCCTGCGCAAACGGGGCTCACCAGCGCCGGGCTCGCGGCCGCGAGCTTCACGAATCCTCGTCTATCCATGGTACGTTACCTCCCGGTAGTAGGTAGTAGGGTAGTAGGTAGTAGGTCAGTTGGTCCGGGCAACCCATGGGACGAGGGAATCCCGCACCCATGCGATTGCCCCTGTGGGCATGCGGCCCGGTTCGGTTACGGCGTGTACCAGATTGGCGACGAGAACGCCCGTTCCTGGATCGCCGCGGCCCAAGTCATTCGGGGCCGTCTGCTTCTGTGATCCTCGCTCAGAAAATCGCAAGGGCGGTGAAAGGAGAAGCGGTTCCCTGGAAAATGGACATGATCCCGTAGCTCATCATGAATTCCCACCGGTTGAGCCTGGCCGCCGTCTCGGCAACATCTTCGGTGTAACCGTTGTCCACCAGCGGAAGGCCCATGAACGGAATCACTACGTCGTGAAAGGGTTGGTTGACCCCCGCAACACCTGAAGGCTTAACATCGGTTATCGCGTCGGCCACCATCAGGGCCACACCCCGCTCCTTCAGCCACGGTATCACCGACGCATGGAGGCCAGCGCCCCCTCGCGAGAACATCCATGGTCCCTCTGCATCACGCTTAGCCCAGCGGCCCGTGCGCAGGATCATCGCGTCTCCGGAGCCGATCTTCACCCCGGCGAATTCCTCCCACGCTTCGAGGTCTTCCACGTAGATCGGCGTGCTCGGATCGAGCCATTCGACTCCCCTCAGCCGGGGCATGTCGAACAGGACCGCGCGGGTCACGACGCCTGGACCCATCCTGTCTATCCCGAAGTTGCCGCACCCGGCTCCGGTCAGGTTCTGTGGCGTGCCGTTGAGAAGCACTCGCTCGCCGTCGACTTCCGTGGCGTAGTGGCACAAGGCGTCCATATGGGAGTGCAGGCCATCGTGTGTGGCGAACCCGACCCAATCGAGCGCGACCGGTATGGTCCCGTCCGGGTTGACACGCGACATTCTGTGCGAGGTTTCTCCGAACGCTCCCGCATCCATGCCGCCCCTGCCCCAGGGGGTCATCTCGAGCGATACGATTATTCCGTCCCGGACGAGGCTCGCCGCCTCGGCGATCTTCTGTGGGGTGATGAGGTTCAGCGTGCCTCGCTGGTCCGTCCAACGGCCCCAATTGCTGACCTCCTTCTTGATCTCCTCGAGCCTTTCCGGCGTGACCAAGTGGGCGGGCGACTGAGTTGACGGATGGGCCCTATACACGGGCTCCTGCGAAACCAGCTGGCGGGGGGCCGACATGGAGAACACGAGGAGAAGCATGACCCGGACAACGGGGTGGCTCTGAACGTTCGGCTTCATCGGCGTTAGCTCCTACGGTTCGAGAAACGTTGGGACTACCTTTCGGGCAGCGCGAACACGAACAACGTGTGGCCTTCCAGTCCCCGGCCGGTCGGGACCGTGATGCCAAGCTCCCGCGTGTGCCTCGAGGCTCCGATCGAGCCGCCGGGCGAGAACACGGCCACGTACTGCCTGCCGTCCACGGCGTAACTGATGGGCGCCATGTCGGTCACGCCCGGGAGGGCCGTCTGCCAAAGGATTTCCCCGGTCCACTGGTCGAGCGCGTAGAAGCGCCGATTCGTGTCGCCGGCGAAAAGGAGGCCACCCCCCGTCGTCAGCATCCCGTATAACGGCGCGTCGAGATTGAGACGCCAAAGTGTCTCGCCCGTGGCGACGTCGATCGCCTCGGGTTGCCCCAAAGGCCCTGCCGGGCTGTCGACCGTGGCCACGGTCGTCGTGTTGTAGCCGGTCTCGAGGTTGGGCGTCAGCGAGGCGACCTTGTTCACGGCGCAACGGCCGTTGTAGGCCGGCACGTAATACGCGTTCGTGAGCGGGCTATAGGCACCTTGCGGGACCGCCCTGTTCTCCCGGCAGATGGTCACCTCACGGTCGGCGTCGGCGATCATGACCGCCTCGGGATTCGTAACGTAGGCGCCCGTCCGGCCGTCGTAGCCCTGGATGACGTTCTGGTAAGCGGTCGGTCGCGCGTACACGAACGTTCCGTCGCTCCTATCGTAGGCGTAAAAAATGGCGTCCTTCGAGAACGAGCCCACGACGAGGTCCCGGCTCTGGCCGGGCGTGAGGTCCGGATTCACACCGAGGGCGTCGGGTGGGTTCGGGTCCACCGGCGAATCGACGAGGATGCGGTCGAATACCGCATCGTTGTTCCACATGTCGGTGTGGTGCTGCGCCCACCACACGAGCTCCCCGGTGCGGTGGTCCAAAGCGACGGTCGATCCGTGGTACAGGCGATCGGGCCACTGGCCGTCCGTCCCTGCGAGCTCGGGCTGCTGCGGCGCGCTCGAGCCGATGCCGAAGATGAACAGCCCGCGTTCCGCGTCCACAGCTGGGGTCACCCACGGCGACATGTTCCGCCTCGACTCGAGCGGGTAGACCTGGGGGTCGTCACCCCACGTCTCATGTAGCGGATCGTCGGGGGTCGGACTGGTGAACCAGCGCCACCTCAGCTGACCTTCCTCCACATCGTAGCCCGACATGTGGCACGGACCCGGCGCGGCCCACGCAGTACAGTTGTAGGGCACGGCGATAACGCCGTTGTATACCACCGGTGCCCCACTCGGCTGTTGGCCGCTTCGGAGGTCCATCATCGGCGACTCCCAGAGCAAGTCGCCGGTCCGTGCGTCCAGCGCGAAGAGCTTCCCGTCCGTCGTGGTACTGAAGAGCTTGTCCTCGTACAGGGACACGCCCCTCCCCCGGAACAACGTGATCCCGTTGGGAGGCCGGCCGTCGGGTCCTATCATCTGTTCTGTGGGCGGCCGGTAGTACTCCCAGATCAGGTCTCCCGTGATCGCGTCGTGCGCCGTGTATTTCGCGTCCGGGTGACGGATATACATCACGCCGTCGTACACGGTGGGCTCGACCTGCATCCCTCCCGAGCCCCGTCCGCCGGCCGTCCCGGCCATCACCGAGACCGACCAGGCGAGGCCGAGCTCACGCACGTTCTCGCGGCTTATTTGATCGAGCTCGCTGTAGCCCCAGTTCCGGTATCCGCCGCGCCACATCAGCCAATCGGCGGGGTCCGGGTCGTTGAGCATGGCCTGCGTCACCGGCCGGAAGCTCGCACCCGGCTGCTGTGCCTCCGCCTGTATGGCCGAGGAGGCAGTGAAGACGACGGCGAACAGGAACGCAGCTCGCTGAACAAGCGTCCATTTCTCCGTCATTTTCATAAGATGGAGGGTTAGGGAGACAGGCCGCGAAGAACGGGAGTCATAACCGAGCCCAACCGGATCAGCAAGGCCGCCAGCGTGGCGGGACGCCCGCGCCAGGAGGCTCAAAAACTGTACCCGTCCGGCGAGTACACAACGGCCCCTGGGAAGTAGATGTTCTCGATGATGGAGCGACCCATGTAGATGGGGGATGTCGCGGTCCTGTTCCGAGCCAGTTCCCGCATGAACGCGTTCTCGTCCTCCGGAGCGGGGATCCCCACCTCCAGGCAGTGGCGGACGATTCCGGCCATCTCTTCGGGCTCGTCCCGTTGGAGGTAGTGGTTGGCCGTCGGCAGGATCCAGTAGCTGCTCTCCACCGACCTCTTGTCGAGGTAGTTGTACCAGATGTGATTGCCGATACGGACCGGGTTCACCGTGTCCTGAAGTCCCCAGATCAGCGCTGTCGGAATTGGGCTCTCGCGGAGGTTGTCCAGCCAGCGGTACTCATTAGCTGCCCGCTCCAGCAGGTACTTTCCAACGTAGAGACGGGCGCCGATCCCGTCGTTGAACGCCTGGATGTCAGCGCCGGCGAGCTGCTGGGGCGTGCCTTCCGTCCGTCGGGGCTGGGCCTGCCGCTCCCGGGTCAGCTCGGGACCCCGCACCGCGTGCTGGGTGTCGTACTGGCCCTGGCTGAGGTTGGCCAGGGGAAGAAAAAGCCCGCCGTTGGATATGAAGTGGTAGGTGATCTCGTATTCCTTCTCCTCGTTGGCTAGGTAGTTGCCCAGAAACGCGAAGCCGACGCTCCCACCACGATCGTGGGTCAGGAGATGGAACCGAGACAGACCCACGACCTCCCGGACGAAGTAGTCGACGAGCTTCGCGTCGTCCTCCAGCATGTACGAATAGCCGTCCTGAGGCTTGTCTGAGAAGCCGAACCCGGGGAAGTCGAGGACGGCCACGAAGTAATCCTCTTCCAAGAAGGGGATCATATCCCGGAAGTCGTAACTCGACGTGGGATAGCCGTGGAGTATCAGCAGGGCCGGGGTTGAGCGGTTTCCAAAGGTCCGGTAGAAGACGTTCACTGAGCGGCCCTGGTTGTTGCGAGTCGTCGAGGTCCACTCGAAGTACTGTCCGCCGCGGTACCATTCCTCGGCGAGAGGGGAATAGAAGGTGAAACCGGTCTGGGAGTCGAGTGACGGTGTGCCGATGAGGGTCCCACTCGCGTCGCCGCCAGGGTTACCGTCCGAACATCCCGCGTAAATGGGGCTGACCAACGCGGGGCTCGCCGCAGCGAGTTTCACAAAGCCTCGTCTATCCATGGTGCCCTATCTCCCTTTAGTAGGTCAGTCGTTCTTCCTGGAGCTTCACGTCTTCGTGGAAGGGGTGGTGATCGTCGAACTAACAGCACAGACTTGAACGCGCCTGGACTCCCCAATGACCATCAACCAGAGTAACCATGTAAAGCGATTGCCACTCGCCAATCATCTCGTTTCTATCGTTCCAACGCTGAAAAACAGTTTCTACATGTACTTTCTCGGGTGAAGCCAAAGTCACTTCACGACTGAGCCAGTGGCCATGATCCTGACCTCTCCTCACAATCGCTTCAAAGTTTCTACCCATTGCCCATACTTCAGCACTTTCCCACACGCTGACATTGCCGTTGGCCAATCTGACATGAGGATAATTGTTCCATGAAGCCCAATCTTTCATGCTTTGATCCTGGGTTGCCGGGTCCGTGTGGTATTGCTCGATACCCTTGTTCATAGCCGCCAACTGAGGTGGTCCCGGTTTTTTGGACAGGTCGTTAAGGTGGATTCCAGAGCGGAAGAGGAGGCACCGAGATGGCCAGGAAGAGACGGCGGTTCACGGCGGAGTTCAAGGCACGGGTAGCGCTCGAGGCGCTGCGCGAGCGGGACAGCGTGCAGGCGATCGCGGCGCGGCGCGAGCTTCATCCGAACCAGGTGACCACATGGAAGCGGCAGCTGCTCGAAGGGCTGCCGGAGGTGTTTGCCGGGGGCGCGGGCCGCAAGGCCGCCCTGGAGCACGAGGCGAAGATCCGGGACCTGCACGCCAAGATCGGGGAGCTCACGGTCGAGCGGGATTTTTTTCGGCGCGGGCTCAAGCGCTGAGCCGGGCGGAGCGGGGGCGGATGATCGAGCGGGACGGACCGCTGAGTCTTTCGAGGCAGTGCGCGCTGCTGGGCGTGAGCCGGTCGTCGCAGTACTACCGGCCGAAGGGGGAGAGCGCCGAGGACCTGGCGCTCATGCGGCGCATGGACGGGCTCCACATGGCGTATCCGTTCTACGGGAGCCGGCAGCTGATGCGGCATCTGCGCCGCGAGGGCGTTGCCGCGGGCCGGCACCGGATCCGGCGGCTCATGCGCCTGATGGGGATGGAGGCGACCTACCGGCGGCCGCGCACGAGCGTGGCGAGTCCGGAGCACCGGGTCTTCCCCTATCTGCTGCGGGGCCTCACGATCTCGCGGGCGGACCACGTGTGGTGCGCGGACATCACCTATGTCCCGGTGACGCAAGGGTTTTTCTACCTGGTGGCCGTGATGGACTGGGCGACCCGGCACGTGCTCGCCTGGCGGCTGTCGAACACGATGGACGCGTCGTTCTGCGTCCAGGCGCTGGACGACGCGCTGGGCTGGAGGGCTCCGGAGATCCTCAATACGGATCAGGGCTCCCAGTTCACCAGCGAGGCGTTCGCCGACCGGGTGCTGGGTGCGGGCGTGCGCTTCTCGATGGACGGCCGGGGCCGCTTCCTCGACAACATCTTCATCGAGCGGCTGTGGCGGTCGCTGAAGTACGAGGCGGTGTACCTCTACGAGCTCCGGGACGGGCCCGACGCCCAACGCATCATCGGCTCGTGGATCGACTTCTACAACAAGTACAACAATATGATCGCGAACATCGTCCCATGCGGTCCCATAGTATTCCATAAAGCGTTTTATTACAATGTGATACGGCGTATCCTGGCCGTGTTCACAGGCTCCCTCTTGTGCCGGGTGATACCGTATTGTACCATTGTGTATCCGTCGATATGTGATACACAGGTAGGATACGACACATGCGCAAACGACCCCTTACGACCGCCTTCGTGGCGCGGGTGAAGACGCCGGGACGCTACGGCGACGGCGGGCTCGGCGGGCTCGGCCTGTACCTCCGCGTCCACCGGATGAAGTCCGGGCGCGTCTCCAAGTCCTGGGGCCAGCGCATTCGAGTGGGAGGCAAGCCCACCAATCTCGGACTGGGCTCGTACCCGGTCGTGACGCTCAGGGAGGCGAGAGAGAAGGCGCTGGAGAACAGGCGGGCGGTCCATTGGGGCCACGACCCGAGAGACGCGGGGGTTCCCACCTTCGAGGCGGCCGTCGAGAAGGTGATCGCGATCCACTCGCCGACCTGGAAGAACCCATCCCGCATGGCCGGGCAGTGGCGGCAGACGCTGCGGGACTACGCCCATCCGCGCATCGGCCGGAAGCGCGTGAGCGAGGTCGCGACGGCCGACGTGCTCGCCATCCTCAAGCCCATCTGGTCGAGCAAGCCCGCGACCGCGAGGGCCGTGCACCAGCGGATCGGCGCGGTGATGAAGTGGACCGTCGCGAAGGGCTACCGGCCGGATAACCCGGCGGGGGACACCATCGCCGCCGCGCTGCCGCGCAACGGCAACGCCACCCGGCATCACAAGGCGCTCCCGCACGGCGAGGTGGCGGCGGCTCTGGCCGAGGTCCGCGACTCGGAGTCCCATGCCGGTGTCCGGCTGGCGTTCGAGTTCATGGTCCTGACCGCGACACGCTCGAACGAGGTCCGGGGCGCGGCGTGCGACGAGGTCGAGCACGATGTCTGGACCATTCCCGCCGACCGCATGAAGGCGAAGCGCGAGCACCGGGTTCCCCTGTCGGGGCGGGCCTTGGAGATCCTCGAGGAAGCCCGGAAGCTCCACGGCGATGGCGGGATCGTGTTCCGGGGCGCGAAGGGAGGAAGGATCCACGCCTCGATGTTCAGCAAGTCGCTCCGGCGTCTCGGCATCGCAGGAACGCCCCACGGGATGAGGTCCTCGTTCCACGACTGGTGCTCGGAGACGGGCGTGGCGCGCGAGGTGGCGGAGGCGGCGCTCGCACACAAGGTCCGCAGTCAGGCCGAGGCCGCCTACGCCCGCTCGGACCTGCTGGACCGGAGGCGCGAGGTCATGCAGGCCTGGGCCGCGTATCTCGCTGGCAAGCGTCGAGACCCGGAGGCCGAACCGATCCGCTGAGGTGCCGGCTCATGACCCGTTACCTGTCATGAGCCAGCCTACCCTTTGGGGCCACGCTTCGCGGGTCCCCGGCAGGGGCTGGCGAGGGACTCCGCCCCTTCGATCCCCCAGGGAGGCCCGCGCTCCGGCGGAGTTCGCGGGTGGGGGGCTCGCCCCCCGAACCCCCTTGCCGGTGCGCTGATGGCTGATCGGGGCACGGAGCTGTTCGAGGGCCGCCAGCGGCTGTTCGAGGGCTGCCTAGCGGAACCCCGGAGCTGGGTCCAGCACCTCGTCATCCGTGGTAGCCAGCGTGAGCTCGGACTCGGCAGCGTCTCGCTGGCCGAGGCCCGGGAGAAGACGCGGGCGAACCGCAAGCTGGCCCGCGAGGGCGGGCGAACCGCTCGCAGAGAAACGTCGGATGCAGGGCATGCCGAGCTTGGCCGAAGCCGCCGCGCGCGTGGTGCAGCAGAAGCAGGCCGGTTGGCGCAATCCGAGGTAAGGCCACGACTGGATGTCGAGGCTGAGGCGGTTCACCTTCCCGCGCATTGGCGAGATGCTGGTCTCGGAGGCGCCGAGCGCCGACGTCGGCTGATGGAGGATTGGGCTGCCTACCTCAACGGGCAGCCTCGGCAGGCCTGCGATCCTCACGGTCTGCCCACTCGAGTGCTCTACTAATGAGGTCTTTCATTAAGGGCTCGACGAGTTCATAGCTTCTACGCACGTACGGCCTGTCCACGTGCAGGCCGTCCCACTCATACGTAATGCCCTTACCAGCATCGATGACGGGTTTGAGCGTTTTGCGAACGTGTTTCCCCATGAGCCGAAGCCGACCATTGCCATGAGCGTATGTGTTACGAACAGCATACAACACCTGGAGCCGGTCCCAATCGTCTGGGTCGGGATGGAGAGGGAATTCTAGTACGCTGGCGAAATAAGTCTTGGCCTTGTCAACCCAAGTTTCCCCGGAAACTTTTTTCCCGGAAACCTTCGGAAATTTTCTGGCAAGGCGCTTCGCGTCCTCGAGCAAGTTCGCGACTTCCGAGACGCCTGACTCATACGAAGCCCAAAGACTTATGATGAATCCGCCCCGCAGCGACCTGGTCACGTGTGCCTCCCTTATCTGCGACTCTTGCTGGAGCCAGCCGCTCTCGTCCTCAGTCGCGGCCCGCAGGTCAGCATTGAGCTGCACCCGCCATTGGTCCCGGAGAAAGTCAAGTTGCTCCTCGACCGTGTCCAGGTACAGTCCGAGCGCTTGGAGATCGATGCGTGGCTCTAGCAGTCGCCATTCTGGAGTAAAATTGGGCACGATCAAACCTCGAGGCAGCGGGGGTCGCTCCCTTCTTCGGCCGAAAGCTCCGGAGCGGCGTCGCCGCTCCGGCGGCCGTGCCGCAACTGTAAGACAGGCAGCCACATAAGGGAGCGCTGGCGCGCACATGGAAATGGCGTTTCGGTGCACATGCACCCCGTTGTCTGATGTGCACTCGCCGATCAGCACCGACGCTCGCCGATCCGCGTTCAAAATCCGCCTCCAGGGAGCCGTCTCGAGCGCCATGTCGCGAAGCCGTGGATCATCGTTCCTGGACTCGAGGATCGGTGGAGGTCCTTCAGCTCGACGATCCGCTTGAGGCAGGCCTGCAGGTCGCCATACTCTTTGAGCACCCGGTCATCCTTGTCGCGGATGGCTTGCTCGATTCGGGCGATCTCGCGGCCGATTTCGTGGTCGAATTCGGAGGGGTGGGGATCTCGCGCCCAGTTGGCGAGCACCGTCTCCGCCCGGCTCCGCTCCTGCCAGGTCCGGGCCACAGCGACGACTTCGATCCTTGCACCTGGCATTGGCGCTGGCCGCCGTCTTGGCCGCCCTCTACGCCGTTGCGCGAGCCGCCGGACTCGCCGACCTGGGACGCCGCGTCGATCTCGCCTATCTAAATAGCCCGTAAATTGTTGTGGCTATTAGATCATTGGCTTCGGCGCATCTAACAGTGCCCCCAGAGTTGCCCCAAACGTGTAGCTGCATCCACCCCTAGGCGCTTTCGCCTTCCACCGCTACTCCCCCTGCTCAACAAGTAGGCCATCGGTGCGGCGCGCCATATACTTGGAATCCAGCTGCCGCCCGGAACACGCCCGCGCAGCAACGTGTCCGCCCCAACTCACGTATCTGCCGCTCCCGCACATGCATAAGAAACAAGTCCAGGCCCGACCTCCGCCCGTTCGAACCTCTTCGAGCCCTGCCGATAGCTGATCCAGCAATAGGCTGACTACCTGGCCGGTGCAACTCACAAACTGTAGATTGCACTGCTGTGACGATGATCCGCCCCGCCTGGCTACTTCGTCCTTCCACTCCTTCGGCCACCCACCACCACTAGCCATACTACTACATCTATATAAAAGAGGTGACGATGGGGGGGAGACAAGGTGTTTGCGGGATTCGTGCAGACGGAAACGGAGAACGCCCGGGTTGACCAGCCCCCAAGAGTGGTACGGTAGTGTCGCGATATTTGTGTAAAAGGGGGTGAGGGGTCCGGGGAGGGTGGACAGCCGGGGAAAGAGAGAGGAAGCTCCTTGTGAATGTTCATCATCACATGAACCCGGGGAGTCCGGGCCTGCGCCAGCAGGTCCGGAACCGGAAAGGAGCTTCCTCATGGAAAAGATGGTTGAAGTTGAGCGGGCCACGCAAGATGAGTTACGGCAGGATTTAAAGTCGTTGTTTCAGGGCGCGATCCGTGTGACGCTCGAGATGGTGCTGGAGGAGGAGTTGAAAGCGATGGTCGGAGCGCGTCGTTTCGAGCGGGTCGGCAGCCGGAAGGACCACAGGAACGGCACGTACCTCAGGCGCCTGCTCACGAGCTTGGGTCAGATCGACGTGATGGTGCCGCGCAGCCGGGAAGGCGGCTCGCCCGCCGACGTGATGGGCCGCTACCGGCGCAGGAGTGAAGAAGTGGACGAGATGATGGTGGAGGCTTACGTGAGCGGTGTGTCGCAGCGCAAGATGGGCGACGTGACCGAAGCACTGCTGGGTGAGCGCGTGGGACGCTCGACGGTGAGCCGGGTCGCGAAGCGGCTCGATGGGGCCGTAGAAGCGCTGCGGAGCGCACCCATCGAGGGGCCTCACCCCTATCTGTATCTGGACGCGACGTTCCTCGATGCGCGCTGGGCCAGGAAGGTCGAGAACGTGAGCGCGCTCGTGGCCTACGCGGTGGATCCGGACGGTCACCGCCGGCTCCTGGCCATCACGCTAGGCCCTGAGGAGTCAGAGGACAGTTGGTCCGAGCTCCTCAAGCAGCTCCTGGAGCGAGGTCTCAGCGGCGTCGAACTGGTGATCGCCGACGAGCACGCGGGCCTGGCGGCTGCGGTGCGCCGCTTCTTGCCTGAGGTGCGCCGCCAGCGCTGCACCGTGCACCTGCAACGCAACGTGCTGGCCAAGGTCCCGCATCGCCTGCGCAAGCGTGTGGCGCGCGAGGCTGCCGCCGTCTTCCGGGCCCCCGGGCTCGCTGAGGCGAAGAAGCGCCTGGCCGAGATCACGACGCGCTGGCAAGAGGAGCTCCCCGAGGCAATGAAGGTGCTCGAGCGGGGCTTCACGGCCGCCACCCAGTTCTACGCGTTCCCCGAGCCCCACTGGGCCAGGCTACGCACCACGAACAGCCTCGAGCGCCTGCACACCGAGATCAAGCGTCGAATCCGGAGCGCCGGCGCCTTCCCCGACCGAGCCAGTGCGCTCCGCCTCATCACCGCGGTTGCTCTGAGGACTACTGCGGTCTGGAGCGAACGCCGCTACCTCGATCTCACGCTTCTCGAACCGAAGGAGGTCGCCAACGCAGCCTAACCGAAGCATCGAGGAGCTTCCTCTCACTTTTACACACAACTCGGGACTTGACCAGTGGTACCACCTACTGTGTTAGTCCGACCGCCTCCTGGAGCCTGGGGAGAGGGCCTCGGAGTCTGGGGAGATTGAGGAAGGCCAGCTCAGGCCGGATCGCCTCCGGGGCCGGCGGCTGATAGGCCAGAGAGCTATGCGGTCGGATGGTGTTGTACTCCCGCCGCCACTGCTCGATGAGCACCTGTGCCTCCTCCAGAGAATAGAAGATCTCGCGCTTCAGCACCTCGTCGCCGAGCGTTCCGTTGAAGCTCCGCGCGCGCGCTTCGCGCATATCACGGGCGAGCCAGATAAATTCCCTGCGCGGCTTCGACGGCTCGGTTCCCGTACCGGCTTCCTAATCGTCATTCTGTTGCAAGCAGCTAGACCCGGAACAGCAACCGCGCTTCCGAAACGATGGTGTCGTAACGTTCAACGAACTCGGCGAATTTCTCGCGGTTCGCTACTCCCAGGACTGGCCGGACCGGGGCGGGATCTCTCGATCAAATCTCCCTGAGTTCAGGGTCACTTTCCCCAGGAAGCTCCGATCAACCTACCATCGATAGGTCAATTTCCCGTAGTAGAAGGCCCCGTTGAAGCCCCACGGCGTGTACTCGCTGTACTTCTCGCCGACGGACATCGCCCGCGCGCTCTCGTCCGGGTAGGTGTTGAACGCATTCTGCGTGCCGACGGCCAACGTTGCGCCGCCGACGAGGTCGATGCTCCCTTCCAAGTCGACGATCGGCTTGCCATCGAAGAAGCCCTGCTCGATGCCTCCCGACGGCAGGTAGACCTCGGCGAAGCCGCTGTCGTAGTCGTACCAGCCGCCGAAGTAGTTCAGCCGGCCGATAATGCTCACCCGCCCGACCTGCTGGGTCAGACCGACGTTCCAGCGGATGCGCGGCAAGGCGTAGGCGAACTCGGCCATCCGCCGGTCGTTGAGCAGCCCCTTCTCGTTGTCGGTCACCTCGGTGTCGGTGTAGTTGAAGATGGCGCTGATCACGGTGTTGCCGCGCAGCGCGAGCGGTGTGAAGGTCGATACCAGATCGATACCTTGCGACGCCGTCGCGAACGCGTTGGTGAAGAACCGGAACTGCCGTAGGTCGCGAGCGGCGTCGACGCCTTCGGCCAGCAGGGTGTCGATCTCGTCGGCGGTCAGGGTGAAGTTGCTCGTGATCCCGATCCGGTCCGATACGTTGATGCGGAAGTAGTCGGCCGTGAAGGTGAACTGGCCGTTATCGAAGACGACGCCGGCGGTGTAGTTGATTGACTTCTCTGGGGCGAGCGGCTGGCCGCCGCGCAGTGCCGCCAACGGCGAGATCGACGGGATGGAGCCGTTGTTCACCAGATCCCCGAGCGCCGGGTCAAAGATGGTCGAGATGTTGAAGCCGTTCTGCTGTCCCGGTGTCGGGGCGCGGAACCCGCTGCTCACGCTGGCGCGCACGAAGTGGAAGCGGCCGGAGAGCTTGCTGTTCATCGTCGTGCCGAAGTCATCGAAGTGCTCGATGCGAACGGCGGAGCCGACGGTCCAGTCGCGCTCGATCCCATTCAACTCGATGTCGCCGTAGAGCGCGACGTTGCTGCGGCCCCAGGTCCCGGCGGCCATCGGCCCGTAACCGAAGAATCCGTTGGATCCGGCCGAGAAACCCTGTCCCCGGCTGTAGGGGCCGACCGTCCACGATGCCGGATCGCCCACGGTGGTCTGGTACTGCTCGTTCCGCCATTCCGCCCCGGCCGCGATGTTCACCATGTCGGTCGCGGCGTAGGAGAAGTCGGCGTTGAGACCGACGTCGCGCTGCCGGTTACTGCCGAGGTTGAACGCGGTCAGCGTGTCGGGGCCGAGTGAGGCGTTAACGGTGTTCTGGATGAAGAGGTCGGTCTCGTGTGCGCCGAGCTGATGTTGATCCAACGCGAGTGCCAGCGAATGCCTCCGTTTGTAGAGACCTTACGGACCTCGAAGTGCTCGGGGTACACGAGAGGAGGGAGGACGTCGGGGTAGGCTCTAAGGGCCGATCGGTAGGCTGAATCGGGCGTCGCATCGTCGAGCGCCTCATGCGGCCGGATCTGGTTAAAGGTGCGGCGGAAGTCGTTGAAGTGGCGCTGCTGTGCACTGAGGTTGGCCTTCGGCGACCGAGTGGCTTCGCGCTTGAGCGTTCTATGCATTCGTTCGTGACGGCCATTCTGCTGTGGCTTACCAGGTTCGATGGTCTCGGGACGGATACCGAGACGGATCCACCAAGCGCTGAGCCGTGTGAGGCGAGCGAGGCCAATGGAAGCGAAGGGCGTACCGTTGTCGGAGCGGATGACAGCGGGCAGGCCGAACTCGCGGAAAACTTTGATGAATACAGGCTTAGCGAGCTCGATGGACGTGGAATACAGCCCCCTGCACTCGAGCAGGAATCGACTGAAGCCGTCCTGGATGGTGAGGGGATAACAGTAGCGGCCGTTGAGCATTTTGAACTGGCCTTTGAAGTCGACCGTCCAGACCGCATTGGGCTCATCCATGGTCGTGAGTGGCTTACCGGGATGGCCCGGCTTGCCGGAGCGTCTACGCTTCTTCGTGATCAGGTCGTGACGCTCGAAGATGCGGTCGATCGTCCTGCGAGCTGGTGCCGAGCCGAACTTCTCTGCGGTGAGTTTACGGATCTTGCGTGATCCCCATCCGTAGCGCTGACGCAGATCAACGATGTGTTCCACGATCGGTTCCGCGATGGCGTGCGGGCAGTGATGCGGAACCTGTCAACGACAATGGGACACTCTACGGGATTAATTAGAGAGCAATGTCCTGTGTGGTGAGGGAAGGGATGGGAGGATTGATGAAGACGGCCTCCGGGAGCGGTTTGGGCTTCGGCACACCTCTGACGAAGCGTTCGGGATGAGCGGCCCATGCTTCGCGGAGCACGGATTTCCTGCCGGCAATGACCTGATCGGCGTTTCCGAAGTGGACCTGCTCGGGGGTTAGCATCGAGATGCCGCCATGGCGGTGCTCGGCATTGTACCAGCGGAAGAACGATCGACAGAACGTCTTGGCTTGGCCCTGATCCCCGAACCGTCCGGGAAACGAGGGATGGTACTTCAAGGTTTTGAACTGAGCCTCGGAAAACGGGTTGTCATCCGACACCTGAGGCCGGCTCAACGAGCGGGTCACGCCGAGGTCAGCGAGAAGTTGAGCGGTGCATTGGCTCGTCATTGGAGCTCCCCGATCCGAGTGCAGGGTCAGGACCCGGGGCTGGACGCCATGCTTCAGGCAGCTCTGCTGGATCAACCGGCCGGCCAGGGCCGAGTTCTCCCGGTCCGCCACCATCCAGCCCACGACGTAGCGGCTGTAGATGTCCATGATGACGTAGAGGTAGTAATAGCTCCACTTCTTCGGCCCGAGCAGCCGCGTGATATCCCAGGACCACACCTGGTTCGGCGCCGTGGCCATCAACTCGGGCTTCTTGTACTCGGGATGGGTGCGCTGCGCCCGGCGTTCCTGAACCGGCACCTCGGAGGCCAGAACACGATACATCGTGCGTTCGCTGCACAGGTAGACCTCTTCGTCGAGCAGCGTGGCCACCACCTCGGCGGGTGAGCGGTCCACGAACCGCTCCGAACACAGCGTGTCGAAGACCTCGCCTCGTTCCGTCTCGCTCAATGCCCGGGCGGGCGTCGGGCGGGGCTGCTGTTGCCCGGTTGATGGGCCTCGACGACGGTACAACGTCGATCGGGAGACCTCGAGGGCCGCGCACGCCGGTTTTACACCGACGTGCTTAGCCAGCTCATCGGCCGCCTTCAAGAGTTTGTCCCGTCGTCGAGGCTTATCCCCAGCAGCCCCGCAACTTTTCCCTGCACGTCGATGATCAGGTGTGCCTTCCTGAGCTCATTCTCGAGCCGTGCGTTTCGCCGCTCCAGCTTGCGTACCTTCTCATCCAGCGGATTTCGCTCCGGCTTGCGGCCGCGTTTCTTCGACAGGGCCTTCAGCGACCCGCTATGCGCCGCCTTGCGCCACGTCGTCAGGTGCGACGAGTACAGGCCCTCTCGCCGCAGGACTTGACCCACCTCGCCGGGCTCGGTGCACCGGTCCGCTTCTTCGACGATCCGCAGCTTGTACGACGGACTGAACCGCCGCCGTAGCGGCCTATCTACTACCTCCGGGTCCGCAGGAGCTGCCGCGCTTCGCTTGGCCTCCCCGGTTCCAGGGGCACTACCATTCTCTTCCATTCTCTCTCGCAGTCCCAACATGTTCGTTTTCTCTGCCTTCGCCCTACTCTAATTCTTTGCGTGCTCCGTGTCTCACGTACGTTGGCAGAGAGGGATGCGGCCGGTGAGATCGGTCATGGAGTCCTTCGAATCCCTCCACGAGAAAACGATTCCACCACGTGTATCCCGCGGTCCTGCTGATGCCGTAACGTCTACAGGACTCGGTGAAACTGAACGTGGGTTGTTGCACTTCTTAGGATGAAGCGTACTCTTTGCTCGTACATAGTCGACTGGTTCCAGTCCATCGGGCTCTCCTTGTTGCAGAACCCTGGTTGATAGGAACCTGTCAACCATCAGTGTAGGCCATTGTGTAAAGGATCAGGGTAGGCTGTACCGACCCTTGGCCCAGCCCCGCCTGACCTAGTGTCGTCTTCCTACCATCCAGCCTCCGCGTGCGGAGTGGACGGGATGTTCTTGAGGCCGGTTTCCTCCTTGAAGAGCTTGAAGCCCCGAGCCCGGTAGTTCTTGATCGCCCGGGGGCTGTCGAGCGAGCAGGTGTGTAGCCAAACCCGTTGCGCCCCGGCGCGAAACGCCCGCTGGACCGTGTCGGACAATAGAAACCCGCCGATCCCCTTGCCCATGAATTGGCTGAGTAATCCAAAATACGCGATCTCGACGGATTCTTCAGGCTGCCGCTCGAGCTCGGCGTAGCCCGCGATCAATCCGTCCAGATGGGCGATCCATACCTCCACCTCAGGCCGCTCGAGGTGCGCCAACCACCTCGAGTGCGACCAACTCAACCGGTCGGTCCAGCCCCACGCACGTCCCACCGCCGTGTAGAGGAAGCGCCCCAACTCCGGACTCGCGATTCTGGCTTCCCGGATCTCGAGATTCGGCACGTCCGATGTAGACGGTACGAGCTCATCTACGCTGCGAAGCTCCAGGTAGTATGTGGTGACCTGAGTTTCCACGGATCAAACCGCCCGACTTTACGGGTTCCTTTGCGAGAGGGGGAGCCCTGCCGCAACGGTGCTCACTGCAGGGGGCGGCGTCAACCGGGGACTCCATCGCTTTCGAGCCGGGGGGTCCATCGGGTCTCTTGTTGGCAGACACGTCAGGGGGCAGTATTCAACCCCGCTCCCCGGGGCGCTCCTGACGCGGCTCGTCCCACTTCTTCAATAGGCCTCTCACGCTCTCGCCCACTCTAGCGCTCTCGCCCATAGGACTCGCATCACTTGAAGCTCGAAACACCCACCTCCTGGGCTCTCCCTGTGTTGGCAGTAGGACTCTATTGGGGCCTTCTCGCCGCGTTCGCCGGTGAGATCACGATCAACCCATTGATGTATGGTGGCGCGATTGTCGTCATCAGTCAGATCAAGCAACCGTTCCGGCCGCTGGGAGCGCGGCCTCTGGACTTTGTTCTGCCGTTTGTCCTCACGGGAATGCTCTACGACAGCCAACGGTATTGGGGGAAGGCCGTGCGCGGTGTGCCGCACATCGCCGAGCCGTACTTGCTTGAAAAGGCGTTGTTCGGGGTCCCCTCGCCGAATGGCACCCTGACGCTGAACGAGTGGTTCGGTCTCCATCTCCACCCTGTTCTCGATTTCATCGCGGGTGGGGCCTACCTGACGTTCATCGGCATCTTCATCCTGCTGGCGGCATATTTCACGCGCCGGATCCACTTCGACCCCGACTCCGAGTCGACACATTTCCGTAGGCTATGGTCGGCGCGTGCCCCCGCGTGGTCTTTTCTCGTCGTCAACATTCTGGGGTTTGCGACGTGGTTTCTCTACCCGGCTGCCCCTCCCTGGTACGTGGATGCATACGGGCTGGACACCATCCTTCTCGATGTACCCATGAACCCGGCTCGCACCCTCCGCTTCGACGCATTGTTCGGGACGAGCTTCTTCACCGGGATGTACGATGCGGGGTCCAACCCGTTCGGGGCCATTCCCTCCCTCCATATTTCCTACCCCGTGATGTCCGTCGTCTTCGCGATGAGGCTCAACAGGTTTCGTGGGTTCACGATGGTGTTCTCGGGCCTCGTGGGCTTCTCGGCGGTCTACCTGAACCACCATTACTTGATCGACGTGATCCTGGATGTCTTCTATGGACTGGTGGCCGCGCCCATCACGATTGCGGTAACGGACTGGCTGGCTGCCCGCCGATCCTCGAGAAGCGATGGGGCTATCTCAGGATAGCAGCCACTCGTAGCCGAGGGCTGTATCGGATCGACACCGGTGGCCCGGCGGGTGGGGCTCCGGTGGGGAGAAGCCCTACGCGCGTTCAGGGTCCTCCGGACAGATGTAGAGCGTAGCTGGGGCACCGCCGGACCTGATGTTCAACATGGTACTGGCCACCGGCGTCCTGATCGGCACCGTAGTCGTACTCGTGATCGCATCCTTCACCTGGTACCGAAAAGCGGGGAAGAAGGGGTTGGAGTAGCAGCGTTTCGGCCATATCCAGGGGATGGTGTCTTTCGGGATTTGCCATGACCCCGTCTAGGGCCACAGATTCGGCTCGGCAACATCGTCGCCCCGAGCTCCGACGGTTGACCCCATGCCTGCACCGGATCTTCAGCTCCAGCTTCAAGCCGAGTTAGACTCCGAGTTTGACATCCTCCGCCTATTGGGCGAGGGCTCCGTGGCACAGGTGTACCTGGCTCGTGAGCGGGCGCTCCAGCGGCTGGTCGCCATCAAGCTCATGAAGTCGGAGTTGGCCGAGGATGAAACCGCGCGGAAGCGATTCGAGCGGGAGTCCCGATCCGCCGCGAAGATCCACCATCACAACGTCGCGACCGTGCATCGGGTTGGCTCCCTCGAGGACGAGACGCCGTTTATCATCATGGAGTACATCGAGGGCCGGAACCTCGCAGACCTACTCCAGGCAGAGGGGGTCATGACGATTGAGCAGGCCTGCCACACTCTGAGCCAGGTGGCCTTAGCGCTGGCGGCCGCACACGAGAATGGAATCGTCCACCGGGATGTAAGGCCGGACAACGTAGTGGGAGAGGAGGATTCGGACCGCGTGGTGCTCACGGACTTCGGAATCTCCGGGATCCTGGAGACGGGCAACGAGACAATCACCCGCCTCACGCAACAGGGACTGTTGCTTGGCGATCCACGGTACATGAGTCCCGAACAGTTGCTCGGTGAATCCATCACGGATGAATCGGATGTGTACAGCCTGGGCATCATGGGCTACGAGATTCTTACGCTGAAGACTCCGTACGAAGGCACCACGAGCGTCCAGCTGGTCACGGCGCACCTTAAGAGGGAGCCGATTCCGTTGGCCCGCCTCCGGCCCGACGCAGATTCTGCTCTTGCCGACCTGTTGGAACGGTGCCTTTCCAAGAATCCTAGGCACCGGCCCCGGGCGTCCGAGGTCGCCAAGGCGTTGGAGCAGGTCAAGGAGGCGCCGCACACCACCGGTGCACACGGTCGGCCGGACTCGTTTGCCAGCCAGACGCTCTGGGATGCGGTAGCAAGCGTTCCGGCCCTTGAGCGTTTCGTGGCGGAGCTGAAGCGCCGGCATGTGTTCAATGTGGCAGTATTCTACATTTTGGTCACCGCGGGTCTTCTGGCGTTTGCAGATGCTGCATTTGGGTCACTGTTCGACGATCCCGGTCGCGCGACGGACATCCTGGTGGCCCTCACGCTGGGGGGCTTTCCGGTGATTCTCGTTCTTTCTTGGATGTTCGATATCAGCTCGAGGGGGATCCACAGAACCCACTCGGAGATCTCGGGCCCGGCTCGGACCAAGCTTTACGTCCTTCAGGCTTTGGGGCTGATACTCAGCTTGACGCTCGCCGTGTTGGTCGGCTGGTATATTATGAGTTCGTAGCATCACCGGTTCCGTCACCGCCAGAGACGATCACCGACGCCGGGCTGCGGCGCAGCCCGAATCCCACCACGATCACGAACGCCAGAAACCCAAATTCGTCCACGGGCAGGGCCGACACCCTCCGCGGATCGAGGAGTTCTACCACGATGGTGGCGACGAGTACGCCGATGCCGGCCTCGAGTGGTTTTCTCGACCGGTCCGCGTTTCGCTCCGGATCCAACCAAAGGGCATAAGCGGACAGGCCACAGAACAGGACGATCAGATAGTCCGCTAGCGGTGGCCACCTGGAGGGAATCGCGACCGCCTGGGCGAGCCGCTCTCCCCATGGAAGCACGACCCCCGCGACCTCGAGCACGTCGCTGAAGTGCATCGTGGCGGGGGAAGCCAGATGCAATACCGTCACGGCTGCCGTAATGGCGGTGAAGATCCACAAGGGCCAACGGGCCGCCATATCGGTGTAGAGTGCGACAAACCATACGACCGCGACGGGTGCCGTGATTGCGAACACAGTATGCAGGCGTACGGCTCCGACGTAGGTGTCGATGTCGACCGCCCTATAGACACCGAGCGCGGCGTACTCCTGGGCGGCAATAAGGAGGCACGCGGCTCCGAAGACGTTAAGGGCCAGGCTCTGCGGCCTCCCTGGTTCTCTGATGGGGGCCGTCACGTACCATCCGCCCACCAGGAGACAGAGTCCGGCCGCGGCCGCCAGGACGAGAGCGAGGGGGGAATTCATTGGCACGAATTCTTGCGTGACCTTGAGAGCGGCCCCGCGTGGGAGGGGTGGTGGTTCGCTCGGTGACGTAGTCGGTCCTTATCTACGGATCGCAGTCCCGGTAGTCTGCTTCCATGCAGGCGCGAGCCAGGTCCGTCGCACGGCTGATCTCCACTGGGGTTATATCACGTTCGAGGCGGTCCCGCACTGGAGGCCCAGGATCCGCTTGTTGCCCTTGTCGTCCACACCGAGCGCCGCGAGGACATCGTGGCCGCCGAACTGGATGTCCCCGACTGCCTTGCCGCCAGCATCCGCTCCCCCAGCCCCGACGGCCGCCTGAGCGCCTCGTAGGCCGGGATCACGACCTTGCCAGCGCCGGGGTTGCGCAGCCGCGGCTTCTCGACCCGGACGGCCCGGTCCGGCAGGTACACCCTGCCCCGCTGCCATCCATGATACGCCACGTCCACGCCCTTCCGCTCCTTCCCCGGCTGCTTCTCGCTGGTGACCTCTGCGGCGCTGATGTCCAGCACCGCCTCAATGGCCGCGCGCCCGATCACCTTGATGATGTAATCCAATGCGCCTCCGCCAGCGCGAAGACGTTGACCAGCGGGAGCAGCCGCCTTCTTTGGTCGGCAGAATGATAGATCATTGAGCATTATTGCTCAATGATCTATCATTCACCCCATGACCGACCTACCGACCTACCGCCGCCCCCTCGTACCCCGCCTGATCGACCTCCTGACCGAGGACGGTCCCATGCGTCTGGTCGCCGTCACCGGTCCCCGGCAGACGGGGAAGACGACCATGGTCCTCCAGGCCCGCGACGAACTCAAGCGGAGTGGTCTTCCATGCTGGTATGTCGCCGTCGACGATCCCACGCCGGGCAAGCCACCCTTCGACACTGCGCCCCCGGAAGCGGAGACCCTGCTTCCCGGGCGTGCCCCCGGATCGGAATGGCTCGTTTCGACCTGGAACCGGGCTCGCACGGCCGCGGACCGTTCCCCCCGTGGTCTGATACTGGCCCTTGACGAGGTCCAGCGCATTCGGAACTGGTCCAGCATCGTTAAGGGCCTTTGGGACGCCGACCGCCGGACAGGGTGCCCGCTGCGCGTGGTCATCCTGGGGTCCGCCCCATGGGCTCGTCACCTCCGCCGGGTGTAACATTTTCACCCGCCACGTTTGTAACTTTTTCAACCGGCGTTGACAGCCTAAAGAAGGGCCGACAGCGGCAGACGGGGCGCGAGCCCCGACCGCGAACTCCGCCGGAGCGCGGGCTCCGAGGGGGATCGAATGGGGGCGGAGCCACCCCTCGCCAGCCCCTGGGGACCCGCGAAGCGTGGCCCCAAAGGGTAGGCTGGCTCATGACTGCTAACGGGTCATGAGCCAGCCTTCGCGCCCGCGCTCGAACAGATCCGTGCGCCTGTAGGCCGCCTCGATCTGGTTGCGGACCTTGTGTGCTAGTGCCGCCTCCACGACTTCTCGGGGATGATCCGTCTCGTCGGCCGCCCAGTCGCGGAACGATGACCGGAAACCGTGGGGCACGGCAGCGATCTCGAGCTCCCTGAGCAGTTCCGACAGCGCCGTGGTCGCCATGGGCTTGCCGCGTACGCTTGCAAACACGAGCGGACTGCCGCGATCGAGCACCCGCGCCTCCTTCGAGGATCTCCCGCATTCGAGGAGTCGAGTCAGTGCAATGAGCATTTCTGGATGGTCCGAACCACCCGGTCAGCTCCACGCGTTGATCCAATGGTCCGGCAGGAGTTCGCGAAGCGGCAAGACCCTACCGCCCGGCAAAGCAACCTGGGCGGCAAAGTTTTTGGGATTCACCTGCACGATCAATTCTCGACAGCGGCCACAAGGCGCAAGGACTCCGTCATCGCACACGGCGACAATCGTGTCGATCTCGGTCTCCTGCCCCTTGATCATCTCGGCAACGGCGTTGAGATATCGATAAGCGACTGGACCTTGCCCGACATGACTTCCACCCGATTACGCCGGACGAACCGCATAATATGTCATCGAGACCTCCTCATCGCGGCGGGAGCTTCTCACACCTGAAACACTCCGAGCTTGAATTCCGCCTCCGGATCGGGGCGGGACGCGACCTCGAGGAGGAGATCGAGCCCCCTGCGAACCGAGCATCGGGCCGATCCGGTCGCACGGGTTGTCGGGCCTGAGGCCCATCGCCACCGGCCACTCCATGACCGAGCGGATGCGCTGGTGGCGGCGCTCCTCAGTTCAGTCCTCCCAGCCTACTGCGGCGTCCGGGCCAACGTGCCTTCGCAATGTTTGAACAGTAGTTCGCGGCAATCAATGGTTCGGTTTCCGCTCCTTGGGTTGGGAGGCTCTTCCCACAGGCTATCTGGGAATTGTGGTGCTGTGCCCACATCAGACACCATCACCCCCCAAAACTAACCGTCTGCGAAAGCGGGGCAGGTCCAGCCGGCGACCAACAAGGCCCAATCCTCAGCCGGCTACCAAGCTGGAGCTGCCCCGCCGGGGTAACTCCAGATCCCGGATCTATCCAGAGTTGCTATGGGGTACATTCATTCAGCATTTCTTGACTCGTCTCGACCAGCATCCGGCCGTGGCCCTGTAGGGACACGACGAAGGCTGCTCGCAGAGCTTCCACGTCGGTTGCGGTTGTTCGGGCCGCGCCCCATGTGGCGAGCAGTTCTCCCATGACGGCCTGTTGCGGGTAGGCGACGTTTGCTCCGTCGTAGTCGGCTTTCCAGCACGCGCGTCCATGCCAAAGTGTCAGGTAGGTCATCACGCGGCGATACCGTCCCACGGCATCCTGAAACCTGAAGAAGTCGTCTGCCCGGACAGCCTCAATGGACTCCGACACCGTGGCCATCGCGTCAATGTAGAGTTCGGTAGCACGCGTGACGGCCTGCCTGTAGTCGCCGGGTGCGGGAAGGTCTTGAGCCGCCAATGGTGTCGCGAGAAGCACGGTCACGAGTAGGTGTAAGTATCTCATTAGCGGTCACCCTCACGTTAGTGGTCACTCTCGCGCAGCTGGCCACCAGCCGCGTCAGCTGTTTGATGAGTGAGAGAACTCAGCAACGTAGGTCTCGGCAACTTGGTAGGCACGTAACGAGCTTCGGGGCCAGGGGCTTCCGCCGCTGCTCAACTCTGGCGTGACGGACCTCTGAGACCGATGATGCCGGCGGGCGCCGCTGATCCTCGTGAGTGTCGCTCCGACGAGGACTTGGCCATCGCCCTACAGGAGTGTCAAATTCTTAACCGTCGCTTTTGTACAAGATCAAACCGCTGGTGAGACCAGCCGAGAGAGGTGACCCTAGACCCAGCAGTTTCTAGGGGGTAGGCGGTGGGCTCAAGCCGTTGTCTCACTTGGGTTCTCGGTAGTCTAGGGGGCACGTCACAGGTAGCGAGCAGACGTATTGGAGTTGCCCGGCGGTCTAGGGGTGTCTCAGATCCATACGGCGAGCGTCCCCTCGGTTGAGCTAGGATCAAAGGCATCATAGGGGCATGGCGACCGCTACCGGTACCGATCAGCAGCTAAGCAGCCCGAAGACGAAGAGGCGTTCTCCTCCGGGAACGGGTGCGCGTTCATCATTGTTCGCGCAAGGAAGCAACCCACCTATCCAAGAGGAGAACGCCGATGGAGAGATATATCGGACTCGACGCACACGCGTCGAGCTGCACGCTGGGGATCGTAGGACCCAGCGGAAAACGTTTGGGCTCGCAGGTGGTGGAAACGAACGCGCGGGCGCTGATCGAGGTGCTGCGAGGGATTCCGAGGAACCGGCACTTGTGCCTGGAAGAAGGGACGCTGTCGGGGTGGCTGTACGAGGTGCTGGAGCCGCACGTGGAGGAGCTAACGGTGGCGGGGGTCGGCAAGAGCCGGGGCCCGAAGACCGACAAGCTGGACGCGTTTGCCCTGGCGGAGAAGCTGCGGATCGGATCACTGGAGACGAGGGTCTACAAGAACCGGGGCCAGTTCAGGCGGCTGGGGGAACGGGCGAAGAGCTACGACTTCCTGGTCGGCGACACGGTGCGGGTGAAGAACCGGCTCAAGAGCGTGCTGCGCTCGAGAGGAGTGGCCTACGGCGCGGGGCGCTCGGTCTACTTGAAGCGCGACCGGGAGGAGTGGTTGGCCAAGCTGCCGGAAGCGAGGGTCAAGTCCCGAGTTGTGTGTAAAAGTGAGAGGAAGCTCCTCGATGCTTCGGTTAGGCTGCGTTGGCGACCTCCTTCGGTTCGAGAAGCGTGAGATCGAGGTAGCGGCGTTCGCTCCAGACCGCAGTAGTCCTCAGAGCAACCGCGGTGATGAGGCGGAGCGCACTGGCTCGGTCGGGGAAGGCGCCGGCGCTCCGGATCCGACGCTTGATCTCGGTGTGCAGGCGCTCGAGGCTGTTCGTGGTGCGTAGCCTGGCCCAGTGGGGCTCGGGAAACGCGTAGAACTGGGTGGCGGCCGTGAAGCCCCGCTCGAGCACCTTCATTGCCTCGGGGAGCTCCTCTTGCCAGCGCGTCGTGATCTCGGCCAGGCGCTTCTTCGCCTCAGCGAGCCCGGGGGCCCGGAAGACGGCGGCAGCCTCGCGCGCCACACGCTTGCGCAGGCGATGCGGGACCTTGGCCAGCACGTTGCGTTGCAGGTGCACGGTGCAGCGCTGGCGGCGCACCTCAGGCAAGAAGCGGCGCACCGCAGCCGCCAGGCCCGCGTGCTCGTCGGCGATCACCAGTTCGACGCCGCTGAGACCTCGCTCCAGGAGCTGCTTGAGGAGCTCGGACCAACTGTCCTCTGACTCCTCAGGGCCTAGCGTGATGGCCAGGAGCCGGCGGTGACCGTCCGGATCCACCGCGTAGGCCACGAGCGCGCTCACGTTCTCGACCTTCCTGGCCCAGCGCGCATCGAGGAACGTCGCGTCCAGATACAGATAGGGGTGAGGCCCCTCGATGGGTGCGCTCCGCAGCGCTTCTACGGCCCCATCGAGCCGCTTCGCGACCCGGCTCACCGTCGAGCGTCCCACGCGCTCACCCAGCAGTGCTTCGGTCACGTCGCCCATCTTGCGCTGCGACACACCGCTCACGTAAGCCTCCACCATCATCTCGTCCACTTCTTCACTCCTGCGCCGGTAGCGGCCCATCACGTCGGCGGGCGAGCCGCCTTCCCGGCTGCGCGGCACCATCACGTCGATCTGACCCAAGCTCGTGAGCAGGCGCCTGAGGTACGTGCCGTTCCTGTGGTCCTTCCGGCTGCCGACCCGCTCGAAACGACGCGCTCCGACCATCGCTTTCAACTCCTCCTCCAGCACCATCTCGAGCGTCACACGGATCGCGCCCTGAAACAACGACTTTAAATCCTGCCGTAACTCATCTTGCGTGGCCCGCTCAACTTCAACCATCTTTTCCATGAGGAAGCTCCTTTCCGGTTCCGGACCTGCTGGCGCAGGCCCGGACTCCCCGGGTTCATGTGATGATGAACATTCACAAGGAGCTTCCTCTCTCTTTCCCCGGCTGTCCACCCTCCCCGGACCCCTCACCCCCTTTTACACAAATATCGCGACACTACCGAAGCGAGCAGGACGACGGCCGGGTTGCTGTACGAGGAGCACGACGCACTCGTGGCATTGAGGGCGAAGGCCGAGAAGGCGTTGCTGGCGGAAGCACGCAAGCATCGAGAGTGGCATGTGCTGAAGACGTGCCCGGGTCTGGGTCCGATCCGGACGGCGGAGCTCCTGCCGGTGGTGGTGACGCCGTACCGGTTCCAGAGCCGGAGCAGATTCTGGGCGTACTGCGGACTGGGCGTGGTGATGCGGAGCTCGTCGGACTGGGTGCGGGGTCCGGGTGGGCGGTGGGTAAGGGAACCGGTACAGCAGACGCGGGGGCTGAATCGGAACTTCAACCACACGCTGAAGCGTGTGTTCAAGGGCGCGGCGACGACGGTGATCGGTCGGGCCGAAAACGAACCCTTGTACCGCCACTACGAGCGACTCCTGGAGGGGGGCACGAAGCCGAATCTGGCGAAGCGTACGATCGCGCGTCAGCTCGCCTCGATCGTGCTAGCGGTGTGGCGCACGGGCGAAGCGTACGACCCCAAGAGACTGGAAGCGACGGAGTAAACCGGGCCGGGATCGGCGAGCGTGGGGTCGAAAGCGGTCACAACATGGGGTCCGACGAAACGGAAGCGAACCGGTTACAGGGGACAGCATCCATACACACCGTGGGCCGGGGCAGAGAGCCCAAGCCCCCACTCAAAGGCTATGCACCCCTGGAGAGCCGAACGAAGCGATGGGCCACAGAGTCCCAGATAGAAGGATGGTTCCCGCTCCAGAGCGGAGAACGCGACGGCTGTGAACGTCTTCCGGACTGCGATGCGGACCCTGCGAGCGCACCCCTCCCCACCCTGAGTCTTCTACCGCCACCTCGAGCTCCGCCTTTGAGACATCGATCCCTACGTACGCCTCGGCCTCAGACATCCCTCTCTCCAGACTCGGGAGGATGATCGTGCATCGTCCTACCTTGCAGATCCGGGCTCCCTCGGCCCCAACAACTGTTCGGACTCATCACGATCTAGAAGGGACGGCGCCCACGCTAACAATCGGTCTCTAGGACCCTAGGCGGGACGGGCTACCGACCCTGTGTACCCAACGAAACTACCTATTCGTCGTCATACAAGGCCGGGAGAAGTCAGAGGGCAGGAGTACGGTGGACTCGGCCGAGGGCTACCGGGTCAAGTCCCGAGTTGTGTGTAAAAGTGAGAGGAAGCTCCTCGATGCTTCGGTTAGGCTGCGTTGGCGACCTCCTTCGGTTCGAGAAGCGTGAGATCGAGGTAGCGGCGTTCGCTCCAGACCGCAGTAGTCCTCAGAGCAACCGCGGTGATGAGGCGGAGCGCACTGGCTCGGTCGGGGAAGGCGCCGGCGCTCCGGATTCGACGCTTGATCTCGGTGTGCAGGCGCTCGAGGCTGTTCGTGGTGCGTAGCCTGGCCCAGTGGGGCTCGGGGAACGCGTAGAACTGGGTGGCGGCCGTGAAGCCCCGCTCGAGCACCTTCATTGCCTCGGGGAGCTCCTCTTGCCAGCGCGTCGTGATCTCGGCCAGGCGCTTCTTCGCCTCAGCGAGCCCGGGGGCCCGGAAGACGGCGGCAGCCTCGCGCGCCACACGCTTGCGCAGGCGATGCGGGACCTTGGCCAGCACGTTGCGTTGCAGGTGCACGGTGCAGCGCTGGCGGCGCACCTCAGGCAAGAAGCGGCGCACCGCAGCCGCCAGGCCCGCGTGCTCGTCGGCGATCACCAGTTCGACGCCGCTGAGACCTCGCTCCAGGAGCTGCTTGAGGAGCTCGGACCAACTGTCCTCTGACTCCTCAGGGCCTAGCGTGATGGCCAGGAGCCGGCGGTGACCGTCCGGATCCACCGCGTAGGCCACGAGCGCGCTCACGTTCTCGACCTTCCTGGCCCAGCGCGCATCGAGGAACGTCGCGTCCAGATACAGATAGGGGTGAGGCCCCTCGATGGGTGCGCTCCGCAGCGCTTCTACGGCCCCATCGAGCCGCTTCGCGACCCGGCTCACCGTCGAGCGTCCCACGCGCTCACCCAGCAGTGCTTCGGTCACGTCGCCCATCTTGCGCTGCGACACACCGCTCACGTAAGCCTCCACCATCATCTCGTCCACTTCTTCACTCCTGCGCCGGTAGCGGCCCATCACGTCGGCGGGCGAGCCGCCTTCCCGGCTGCGCGGCACCATCACGTCGATCTGACCCAAGCTCGTGAGCAGGCGCCTGAGGTACGTGCCGTTCCTGTGGTCCTTCCGGCTGCCGACCCGCTCGAAACGACGCGCTCCGACCATCGCTTTCAACTCCTCCTCCAGCACCATCTCGAGCGTCACACGGATCGCGCCCTGAAACAACGACTTTAAATCCTGCCGTAACTCATCTTGCGTGGCCCGCTCAACTTCAACCATCTTTTCCATGAGGAAGCTCCTTTCCGGTTCCGGACCTGCTGGCGCAGGCCCGGACTCCCCGGGTTCATGTGATGATGAACATTCACAAGGAGCTTCCTCTCTCTTTCCCCGGCTGTCCACCCTCCCCGGACCCCTCACCCCCTTTTACACAAATATCGCGACACTACCGGCTACTACTACTACGCAACGGATATGGCAAGCCGAAGCGGTTGGCGATGAGCTCGGGCACGATCATGCTCCGACGCCCTCGGGTTCGGGGCGTCGAGGAGCGGTTCGAGAGTCGGGTGTTGCCGTTGTTCGCACGACGGACGAAGGAGCTGGGCGCTCTGCTTCCGGAGTTGTATCTGCACGGACTGGCAGAGGGAGACTTCGAGCTGGCGATGCGGGGACTGCTAGGCGAGGGGGCACCGCTGTCGAAGTCTTCGATTCAGCGGCTGCGGGCGGGATGGACGGCGGAGTTCGAGGAATGGAGCCAGCGTCGCCTGGAGAGCCGTGAGATCGTCTACGTATGGGCGGACGGGATCTACGTGAAGGCAGGGCTCGAGCGGGACAAGGCGGCGCTGCTGGTGGTGCTGGGCGCGATGCGAGACGGGACGAAGGAGGTGTTGGCCCTGAGATCGGGCTACGGAGAGTCGGTCGAGTCCTGGTCCGAGGTGTTGCGGGATCTGAAGGCACGCGGCATCGAGGCGCCCCGGCTTCTGATGGCGGACGGTAACGCGGCGATCTGGGGCGCAGTACGGCAGGTATGGCCTGAGGCGGGCGAGCAACGGTGCTGGAACCACAAGATGAGGAACGTGCTGGACCGGCTGCCGCAGCGGGAGCAGAGCGAGGCGAAGGACCTTCTCAGGACCGTGGTCTACGCACCGAGCCGGGCCGAGGCTGTGAAGGCCCGCGAAGTGTTCGCCAGGGCGCTACAGACCGTGGTATCCGAAGGCGGTGGATGTACTCGAGGACGACTGGGAGCGGATGGTGGCGTTCTACGACTTCCCCGAGGACCACTGGAAGCATCTACGCACGACGAACGTGGTCGAGAGCCCCTTTGCCGCAGTACGGCTCAGGACAACGGCGGCGAAGCGCTTCAAGCGGGTCGAGAGCGCTACGGCGCTGATCTGGAAGCTGCTCTTGGTGGCCGACAAGCGCTTCAGAAGGCTCGACGCTCCTCACCTCCTCAAGGACGTGTTTGAAGGAAGGAAGTTCGAAGACGGAAAGCCCGTCTCAACCCAACAGCGGAAGAATGCCGCCTGATACGTTTACACACCTATTGACCCGACCTCCCCTCAAGTTCCTGCTTCTGTATAAGCGGGTGACATTCCTCTTCGACGTCGAGCCTGGAGATGGTCCTACTACGGAGTTGGAGGCACGGGTCGAGGAGTTGAAGGGGTTCGTCGCCTCACTTGAGATGGGAGAGACAGTTCAAACGCGTTACGACTGAACAGAATGCGTTGGCAGGTCGCTTTCGCGCCAGACCTTGGGGTCGATCCATGCGGCGGGATCCAGCCAATGCAGGATCGATCTCGTGGCGGGCCTACTGTCCGAGAGATAGGGTTCTTCTCTGTTCATGGCGGGTTGGGGAGCCTTTCTCCCCTAGGGGTGGGTCCTGGGTACGAGAGAGATCTCTCGGGCTCCCTCACGCGATCAAGGGGGAGCTGAAGAGTCGGCCCGGCGACCGCCTGTGGCGCGACGAGAAGTCCCTCGCAAGTGGGGGATATTCGGTGGAGGTCCATGACGGGGTTCCGGCGGCCGACTCCCCATGAGTCCAGGCCCCGCCGCCGGCGCTGCGAAAAGGGTTGTCGGGCGCCCTCGGTCTCTCCTACGTTTGAGATACAGCGGATTCGCAATACAGCTGATCATTAGAGCGCCGTTTCCGCCTTCCTCGGTAACCCCAGCGGGTTAGAGCAAATGGGTCTTTACGAACTCGGACCAGATTCCCTGGTTCCGCTTGGCCAGACAACTCTGGCGTCTGAGAACGTGCGCGAGCGTCGCGATCTGCAACGCTTGCTCCGTGATCAGATCGACATTCTCGACCCTGACCTCCTCGTCATTTCCGAAGAATTCGCGTTATGGGAGGACTCTCGCCGGCGTATCGACCTGCTTGCCGTGGACCGAGAAGCCAACTTGGTTGTCATCGAACTCAAACGTGACGAGAGCGGCGGCCATATGGACCTCCAGGCCCTCCGGTACGCTGCGATGGTTTCCGCGATGACGTGGACCAAAGCCGTGGAGGCCTTTGGTACGTATCTAGAAGTACGCGATCGAGAGGACGATCCTGAGGAGATCCTGCTCCAATTCTTCGGTTGGGAAGAGCCGAACGACGAGGAGTTCGGCCAAGATGTCCGTATCGTGCTCGCCGCCCCCGACTTCGGTAAAGAACTCACCACCGCGGTCCTTTGGATGAACCAACGGGATCTCGACATTCGCTGTGTGCGACTTCAACCGTTCAAAGACGGCGATCGCGTTCTCCTGAACGTCCAGCAGGTCATTCCTTTGCCGGAGGCAGAGGACTTCCAGATCCAGCTCAAGGAGAAGGCACGTCGAGAGCGGCAGGCCCGGTCTCAGAATCGCGATATGACTCGCTATGACGTCCGCATCGGCGATCAGTTATACCGCCACAAGTCCAAGCGAGCGGCAATCTTACTTGCCGTTCGGCATCTCTGTTCCAGCGGTGTGGCGCCCGAATCACTTGCTGAAGCGATTTCCTCGCTGCCTCTAGGCCGAATGTTTCGGTCCGCTGACGGAAATCTCGATGAGGCCGCGCTAAATGCCGCTGTAAGCAAAGCGAGAGAGGCCGCAGGGAAGACTCACGATGCTGGGCGTTGGTTCACAGCTGACGACGAGCTAATTCGTTACAAGGGTAGAACATACACACTCACCAAGATGTGGGGGGGGTGAGCACTGGCTTTCGGCGATGACTAGTGCCAAGGAGTCCTATGCCGACCAAGGGATTTCCTTTAGTCCCTCGGATGGTGCCTGAAGAGACTGCCGTCCAACAGTGCCCCACAGGCATCATCCTCCATCGAGGCTCAAATGAGAACAGTCCAAGACTGGAAAGGCCTAACGATCCAACTAGGCGAAAGTGTGGGTGGTGTCCGGGCCTTCGCGGAGCCCTCCGCTGGGCTTGTAAGAGGCGGCGTAGCTCCTTGGCCGGCACCAGAAGTCATTCAGAAGCTCTACAAGAGCCGACAACAACGTGCTTTCCGGGGCGAGGATCTCGATTGCGTGATCTCTCATTTCGGCCATTACACGGATCTTCAGTCAGTCCACAGTGAGGACGCTATTACGTGGAATGTCTTCGGTCCCGTGGCTCACGCCGGTGCAGATGTTCGCTCGGCGTTTTTTCGGGAACTGCTCTCACTGATGGGGATGGTTGATGAGAGTCGGTCGGTGGAGATCTGTCTTTGGAGGCGCGTCCCCCATCCGGACACGCTGGTGCCGGGCGGTCCCGAGCTGGATTTTCTCATTCAGACCGCGGATACGGTGATTTTCGGTGAGGCGAAGTGGCGCTCGTCCGTAGGCTCCGGCCAGGGGGTAAACCGCGACAAGGATCAAATCACTCTGCGCCGAGAGTTCCTTGAGAAGGGCCGGACGGCGCTGAATGTCGTGGGCGATCTTTCGGCGTCTCTCTACGCAGAGCGGGTGCATTCGGGACGGCCGGCGGCGATCCCGGCGGACTGAGCATGTCCTTCCTTCTCAATCCGAACCTGGACCGGGTGCGCCTCTACGGAAACTCGGAGCGGGCGGTCATCAGCCTCGCCGAGTACGAGCGCGCCGCGAGAGAGATCCGGGGTTGGCCGGACTATCACCCGACTCCGCTCCATTCCCTCCCTGCTCTGGCCCGTGACCTCGGAGTGGGCGAGCTCTGGCTCAAGGACGAGTCGACCCGCTTCGGCCTCGCGAGCTTCAAGGCGCTGGGTGGGGCGTACGGCGTGTTGCGGGTGCTGGAGCGCGAGCTGGGCGAAGACCATCACGCACTCAGCCATACGGTCACCGTTGCGTCCGCGACGGACGGGAACCATGGGCGCTCTGTCGCGTGGGGCGCTAGGAATCACGGCTGCCAGTGCGTCATCTATCTGCCGGAGCACGTGTCCGAGCGGCGAGTGGATGAGATCGCGGTCTTCGGCGCCCGGACCGTCCGGGTGCAGGGGACCTACGACGAGGCGGTGGTCCAGGCGGACGAGGATGCTCGGCACAACGGGTGGCACATGGTCTCGGACACCTCGTACGAAGGGTACCGGGAGGTCCCGCGCTGGGTCATGCAGGGCTACAGCGTGATGGTGGACGAGATCCTGGGGCAGATGCCCAGCGGAGGGCGACCCACCCACATCTTCCTCCAGGGCGGGGTGGGCGGTCTGGCGGCAACCGTGTGCGGCCACCTCTGGGAGCTGGATGGCGTCGAGCGCCCGATCCTCACCGTTGTCGAGCCCGAGGAGGCCGACTGTCTCTATCAGAGCGCCGTCGCGGGCGAGCCGTCACACGCGTCCGGATCGCTCCACACGATCATGGGAGGTCTCTCCTGCGGAGAAATCTCGCCCCTGGCGTGGACGATCCTCAAGTCAGGTGTAGACGCCTTCATGACGGTCGCAGAGGAGCGTGTGGAGCCACTCATGAGGCGATTGGCCGAGGGCTGTGATGGCGACCTCTCCGTCGTAGCCGGGGAGTCGGGGGTGGCCGGCCTGGCAGGCCTGGAGGTGGTCGCATCGGCGCCGTCGCTGAGATCGGCCCTTCGGATGGGGGTGGACGCTCGGGTCCTCGCGATCGTCACGGAAGGAGCGACGGATCCGGAGGCGTACGAGCGGATCGTCGGGCGGGTGCCGGAGGAGGTCGGTTCGGCGAGCTGACTCCCGTCCTCCCTCTGGCGCGGTGGGCGGGATCGTCGAAAATTGTACAGGCTTCGGACACGCAGACCCTGATCTCCGGCATATGAACATCATCGATTTCATCAACGCTCGTCGCTCGATCAAGACGTTCAGCGATCGTCCCGTAACGCAGGAGGAGATCGAGCAGCTGCTCAGCGCGGCCTGTCAGGCCCCGAACCACCGCATGACGGAGCCGTGGCGTTTCTATGTGCTCGGGCCCCAGTCACGTCGTGCCTATGGCGAGGCACTGGGGCGCCGGAAGGCCAACCGAGTCGACGATCCCGAGGCTGTCGTTGAGAAGAAGCGCTACGGCCCGATCCCTTCTTCTTGAATCTGCCCAAGCTTAACGGCTCTCACCCCAGGCTTCAGGAGGCCCTTGGACTAACACAGTAGGTGGTACCACTATTGGGGGCCGGTCAGTAATGAACTTCACCAACGATAGGCAACTATGACGCCGTTGGGTGTGATCGTGACGGACGTGCCCTTCTCCAACCGATCCTTCCCTATCTTGGCAATAATCACGCCCCCGACAAGCCCGCCGATCCGGCATATAGCATGGTTGGCCGGGCCAGCTCCGTGTGGAGCTTCTTGTCGTAGTCAGCGTAGCACTCATAGCCAAGGTCGCTGTGCTCCAACCCTTTCGGGCACTCGTACGAGTAATTCAGGGACGCGAACATTGATGCAATCCCCGTGATCGCCGCAACGAGTCCGGCGGTCTGTAGAGGGTGCCGCCCAGGGGGGGGGCTCATCGTTCTGGGCGGCCAAGTTCTGGTGGAATATGAGACTGGCGAGTAGGAACAGCATGAGAAGGCGTGACATGGGGGGGCAAAGGCTCCCTGTTTCCCGGTGGCTTCCCGACGTGGTGCCGGGTCGTTAGCACCACCACACAGGGAATGCTGCGGAAGTCCTGCCTATTCGCCCGAAGGCTATCGTATTCAGCAGGTAACCCGACTCGGGGTTCCCTGGTTGGTGATGGCAAAACGATGATAGGTGCCCCTACCCATCTTGTGCAACCATGCTTTATAATTCCCAAAACTAATGCCTCATGCCCCGGCCGCGCAGGTCACGCGGCGGTCGTCCACAGCCGATCCCGCGCCCGTTCCGCCTGCCTCTAGGCCCGGTCGCGTTCGATCCCCCGGCGTCATCTCTGTTGAACCCTGCGGGGGCGTTTGCCGTGCCGCTGGCGGCGGTGTGCGACAGCCCGGGCACCGTATGGAACGTCTTGGAACACTACGAACACTTAGGGCTTTCCCTACGGGTTGACTTGCTTGCGAACGGCTCTTCACCGTTCCAGGCATGGAGACGCGGAAGCAGCAGTTCAACTCGGCGGCGAGCGATGCGATCGTTCACCTCCAGGGACGCGAACAGGCGCTCGCGCCATTCGGCTGGACGGGAGAAAAGGCCGGGTGGATCGCGTTCGTCTGCCTGCACAGCGGCGCGTTCACCCGCGCCCAGTGCGCGCGGTTCCTTGAAGCGCACCCCGAACAGGTGCGGCGCGTCGTCCACGCCCTGATCGCGCAGGGCCTGGCCGCCGAGGAGACCGTGCCCGGCGTCCGCGGGATCGGCCGCGTGTGCCGCATCTTCTCGCGGCGGATCTACCGGGCGCTCGGAGCCGAGCACATCCGCCACCGCCGCGACGCCTCTCCAGAGGTGCTTATGCGGCGCCTGCTCTCGCTCGACTACGTCATCGATCATCCCGGCCTGCCGTGGCTTGCCACCGAAGCCGAGAAGGTCGCCGCGTTCGAGGCCCTCAACATCGACCGGGGGCTGCTGCCCGTCAGGGCGTACCGGGGAGCCGCCAGCACCGCGTGGCGCTACTTCCCGGTCAAGTAGCGTAGTATGATCGTCCATTTCATCCCATGCTGTCCCATAGTGTGCCATAACTCGTGTTATATCAATCCTATACAGCATGTACGGGCCGTGTTCACAGATTGCCTCTTGTGCTGGGTTGTACCATGATATACCGTTGTGTGTCCGTCGAAAAGTGATACATATAAGAACACACCACGGGATGGTACATGCGTAAACGACCGCTTACAGCTGCCTTCGTGGCAAGGGTGAAGACGCCGGGACGCTACGGCGACGGGGGGCACGGCGGGCTCGGGCTGTACCTCCGCGTCCACCGGATGAAGTCCGGGCGCGTCTCCAAGTCCTGGGGCCAGCGCATTCGAGTGGGAGGGAAGCCCACCAATCTCGGACTGGGCTCGTACCCGGTCGTGACGCTCAGGGAGGCGAGAGAGAAGGCGCTGGAGAACAGGCGGTCGATCCATTGGGGCCACGACCCGAGAGCCGCGAGGGTTCCCACCTTCGAGGCGGCCGTCGAGAAGGTGATGGCGATCCACTCGCCGACCTGGAAGGACCCCTCCCGCATCGCCGGGCAGTGGCGGCAGACGCTGCGGGATTACACATATCCGCGCATCGGCCGGAAGCGCGTGAGCGAGGTCGCGACGGCCGACGTGCTCGACATCCTCAAGCCCATCTGGTCAAGCAAGCCCGCAGCGGCGAGGGTCGTACGTCAGCGGATCGGCGCGGTGATGAAGTGGGCCGTCGCGAAGGGCTACCGGTCGGACAACCCGGCGGGTGACGCCATCGCCGCCGCGCTACCGCGCAACGGCAATGCCACTAGACATCACCAGGCGCTCCCGCACGGCGAGGTGTCGGCGGCTCTGGACAAGGTCCGCAACTCGGGGTCCCATGCCGGTGTCCGGCTGGCGCTCGAGTTCATGGTCCTGACGGCGACACGCTCGAACGAGGTCCGGGGCGCGACGTGGGACGAGTTCGATCACGATGTCTGGACCATTCCCGCCAGCCGCATGAAGGCGAAGCGCGCTCACCGGGTTCCCCTGTCGAGGCGGGCCTTGGAGATCCTTGAGGAAGCCCGGAAGCTCCACGACGACGGCGAGATCATCTTCCGGGGCGCGAAGGGAGGAGGCATCAACGCCTCGATGTTCAGCGGCTTGCTCCGGTGTCTCGGCATCGAGGGAACGCCTCACGGGATGAGGTCCTCGTTCCGCGACTGGTGTTCGGAGACGGGCGTGGCGCGTGAGGTGGCGGAGGCAGCGCTGGCCCACGTCGTGAAGAACAAGGTCGAGGCCGCCTACGCCCGCTCGGACCTGCTGGACCGGAGGCGCGAGGTCATGCAGGCCTGGGCCGCGTATCTCGCTGGCAAGCGTCGACACCCGGAGGCCGAACCGATCCGTTGAAGCGCTGGCACATGACCGGTTAGAGGTCATGAGCCAGCTTACCCTTTGGGGCCACGCTTCGCGGGTCCCCGGCAGGGGCTGACGAGGGGCTCCGCCCCCTCGACCCCCGACAGGTCCGCGCTCCCGGCGGAAGTCCACGGGCTGTCGCACGGCTCCCGCCTCGACGCGGCAACTCGGGATCCGACGCCGCCTGCGACCGACAACATGTCCCCCAACCCGGCGGCATGGTGCGTCCGCATCGCGCCGAGAGTGGGGCGGGGGGTGGTGCCGCTTCGCTACGAGCGCGCCGACGACGGGTTCGGTCGTGGGGTCCAGCGGCGCGGGAAGCTGGGGGTTCGAAGGGGGGCGCCGCTCCCCTTGCCAGGCCGCAGTGTTCAACACTGCGTGGGCTGGCTTGACCACCTTAGAGTGGCTCAAGCCAGCGCTGACGGACCTCCGTCACGCACCTCCGGGCACCGCCCGGAACAGCGTCCACCGGGCCGTTGCGGGCAAGCTCCTCCGCCTCGTTGCCACCAGTCTCGCGGGCGGCGAGGGCGAGTCCGTTCGCCTTGGCGATGGCGGCGACCTCTCCCGCGCCCCGCTTTCCACCCTACCCGTACCCCTCAGGGACGGGAGTTCGTCGATCTTGGGCGATCCTACGGCCCGGCAAGGCGCTTTGAAGGGCGAGGAGCAGCGCTATTCGCCCGAAAAGCAACGCAGAACGCAGCGTCCCGGCCCGGATGCATCGCCGGTCGAATGCCGAGAGGGTTTCTTCCACGGGCTGCCAGGATTCATGACCCATGCACATGCGCGTGGACGGGAGTCGTCACGAAGTCGGGATGTCCGGACCCGATGGTACCATGCATGAGCTTGAAAGTCACTCCCGTTTCACCCTCCGCGACGCCGTGTAGATGGCCACCGAACTCTCCCGGCGTATCCTGTTCGAACTCGGCAATCGATTCATCTTCGATATCCACCTCCAGGTAGAGCTCCTGGCCGAGAGTGATCGCATCGCCGTCATGATCGACAAATCGCACCGCGATGTGGGGCGTCTCCTCACCTGCATCGACCTCCATCTCGCCGACCCATCTCTGAGTCTCCCCATCGTAGGTGGCGATCACGAGGCCGCCCATGACCAGCTCGACTCCCTCGGGTTCCGCATGTTCCTCTTCGACCTCGGTCATCGACTCGCTGCAGCCGGCAAGCGTCAGGGCGAGAATGGCCGCCAATGCGGCCAGCGGGCTTCTGTAGCTCTTCGTGTTCATCTGTATTCTCCTTCGATAGCTCTTGAGTTTTTCATTGTGTCGGTCAGTCGAAGTCGTGCGCCGGAACATTCCTAGAACACGACTCGGTATGTCACACTCAGGCCCCTCCCGGCCTCGGGCATGATCTCCTTTACCCGGGAGAGGTGGTTGCGGTATTCCGCGTCCGTGGCGTTGTCGAGGCTCACCGTGAGCACATTCAGACGACCTCCCAGAGTGACCCTCGCACCGGCTGAGAGATTCAGGACCGTGTAGCCGCCGGTCGGCATCTCGAACTCGCCGATTCGGTCCTGGCGGCTCGCCATCTCGGTCTCCGCGCGGATGAACCACAGCGGCCGCTCGTACTTCAGAGCCAAATGCCCTTTGAGCGGAGGTACGAGTGGGAGGGGTTGCTCGGTCGCCTTCAGACTCCCCTTCACCGACGACACAACCGCCTCCAGGGCCATTCCGCGCCCCACGGCCAGGTCCGCGGCGGCTTCGAAACCGCTGAAGACAGCGTCGTTGCCCCGGAACTGATAGATGGGGAGGAGCACCCGGCTCAGGCGGCCCGTGTCCTCTCCGTAGACGTAGTCCTCGATGTCGTTGTAGAAGCCGGTCACTTCGGCCCTTACCCGGTCGGACTCGAAGCGGAGAAAGACGTCGAGCCCTCTACCGATCTCGCCCTCCAGGGACGGGTTTCCGACTTCGAAAGAGTAGGCCGCCAGATGCGGCCCCTCCGAGTAGAGTTCGTTGATGTCGGGTGTCCGGAACGCACGGGTAAGACTGACCCCGAGCGTCAGACCCGAGCTGGCGGTGTACAGCACACCGAGCGAACCCGACAACGAATTGAACGTGCGGTTACGGATCTTGCCGATGTCCGAATCCCGATCACTCTCCACCGGATTGGCTCCGGTCCAGTCGTAGCGTAGCCCCCATTCGATCTGGACAGATCCCAGGTCGACCTCTTCCAGAAAGTACAGAGACGCCTTGCTGCGACGCGTGTCCGGCGTGTACAGGCTTCCGCCGTACCCGAAGTCCTCCCAGGAAAAACGACCGCCCACCGCTCCTGCTGTGAAGGGTCCCAATTCTCCGTGTCGGCCCAGGAGTTCCCCACTGGCGGTCTGCCTCTCGTAGAGGGTTCCGAGGATTCCCGGTGGCTCCAGTTCACGGTGTCGATACCAGGTGTGGGTCGCGTCGAAACGGATGTCCTGGAAGAGACCGACGGGATCGTCGACCAAAGTCCGGAATTTCGAAGCGGCGCGCTCCATCTCGATACGCACCCCTTCCTCGTGTCCCCCCACGAAACCGCCCGGGATGCCGTAGTGGTTTCGATAGCCACGGAAAGACGCCCCCAGGTGACCCCACTCCGCCACGTAGGCCGTGCCGACTCCGCCACTCCACAGATCGCCATCGGTGTTGGGCAGTGTGCCCAGCGGTGTCTTGAGGTCTCCACCCGTCCGCACCGCCCCCTCCACGCGCAAAGGCACGTGCTCGGCGACCGCGAAAACGGCCGTCGCGCTGCCACTCAGCGAGCCGGTCACCGTCTGGGTCTGAAGCGTTGCCGAGCCCGTCACGTGATGCGGGACCGCCGAGGGGATCTCATCGCGGATGACGTTGATGACCCCGCCAAGGGCGTTACCCCCGTAGAGGAGGGCCCCCGGGCCCCGCACCACCTCGATCCGTCGTGCGGACGCCGGGTCGAGCCCGGTAGTGTGGTCCGAGCCGGAGTTGGAGGCATCCCCCACAGCTGTCCCGTCCTCCAGCAAGAGCACCCTGTCCCCGCTCAACCCGCGGATAACCGGTTGCGAAACTGCCGGTCCCATGCTCGTGACGGCCATCCCCGGCATGGCGGCCAGGGTTGCCGCGATAGTCGCTTCCATCCGGCGTTGCAGCTCTTCGCCAGCCATGACGCTCACGGGCCGCAGCGCTTCCGCGGCACCCCGCTCGGTAAGGGTCGCGGTGACCACCATTCCCTGGAGTGCAATCGGAGACGTCACCAATTCGATCACGACTACCGCGGATTCGTCCCCCACCGTCACCTCGGTGGTAGAGCCGCGGTACCCCAACCGGTCGACTCGTAGCGAGTAGCTCCCGTCGGCGATCCCGGTCAGGTGAAAGGTCCCGTCGCCGTGTGTCACGGCCCTCGTTCCCGTGCCGATGACCGAAACGAGCGCCCCTGCGAGAGGGGCTCCCGTCTCGGCGTCGCGCACCACGCCCTCGATCTCGCCTTCGTGCTCCGGCTCCTGCGATGATGCGGGTGCCGATAGCGCGGCGAGTCCGGCGATGGTTATGACGACGCCGGTACGGAGCAAGTCGAGCAGCGTTTTCTTCAATGGATGGCGGATTCGCTTTGGACGCATGGTTCACGGATACGGGCCACCCGCGATAGGGTGACCAGACCGTGAAAGGACGGAAGGAGCGGGGCGCGGGCGCCCCGAGGCGCGTCAAGCGATGGGCGGAGCCCTGGGAAAGACCGAACCGACCAGGACCCGCGCGATGGGGACTCGGTCAGCGTCTCGGTTCGCCTCGGGTAGTCGGAGGGGAGGCTCGCCTACCTGGGAAAGCGTGATCCCTTCCGAGACCCCGGCCTTGGAGAGCGATCGCACCACTTGGCAGAAGAAGTGCCCGTGATCGACGGCACAATCTGCATTTTCCGGCGATTCGATATGAACCGGTGACCCGAATCGCTCGATGTCGAGGATCGCATCGGCGGGACTCAGGCTGGCCAAAACGCCGATCTGAAGCGTGGCGATGCACGAAATGCCCACCCGGCGCAGGTCCCATCTGCTCGATTGCCGGAAGAACAAGTGCCGCCGCCTTCAGAGTTTGAGAAGCGCGAGAACCTACGAGAATTGAAGCCGCTTTTCCTCGGTCGTCAAGTGCTCGAATCGACGCCTCAAATATCCTGCGCCTCATCGCTGAAAGCGGCCTGCCCTATCAGACGGTGGAGATTCAAGGCACATTTCCTTTGGCCGACCTGCTCGGAAACAGCGAAGAATCGATAGTGATCCAAGCTGCATACACCAGGGCTACCCTTGATCGTGTGAACTGGGATAACTTCTTGTACGACAATGTCTTCCTTATCTCTGAGGGAAGCATGATACACCAAGAATTCAGGTAGGCACGGTCCTTGAGCAATCCGAATTGAATAGGCCCCAAGACGATAGCGCTCGGAACGGCTGACCCGTCCCAGGCTAGGCGAAGCGCCGGTTCCGGCTGTACTGTCCCCCCACTCCCGATGTCGGATGGGCACCCGCGGATTGGCATCGGCCCCCGCGACCGGCTGTCAAAACCACCTCCGGGAAGCCGACTCGAACGCCACACAGCAAAGCCGTCTATCATGCTAGGGTCGAGCCTCTAGATCCTTCTCCGTTTCTGTCGTAAACCCAAAGGGTCACACAGTTTACGACCTTCGGACACACCAGGTGATACACGTATCTCGCTAGGTATTGCCAAGTCGTTGTCCTATCGGGACTTGGGAAGACTGATCCCGGCTTCCCGGTCAAGCTGCCGGTCGCGCTGGACGCCGAGCGCGCCGTCTTCGTCTACGCCGATCCCGGCCACGATACCGCGACCGCGCTCCGCTCCTGGGGCGTGGCGCACCGCCAACTCTGGTACGCGCTCCGGAGACAAGGCAGGTCCGTTGAGGTCGTCGTCGCCGCGCGCACGCATCGGGAGATGGAGCGGGCGCGGCAGGTCATGCGAGGCTGGGCCAGGCCTTCCGGCCACGCCGAACCCGCCCCCGAGGTCCGGGAGGAACTCGACCGGATCGAGCGGGCGATCCTCGATGGCGCGGTCGAGATCCTCGACGAGTACGGCGGTCTCCAGGCCGCCATGAAGCGGAGCGTGGCGCTCGAGAAGCAGGCCCGGCGGCAGCCCGCCCGTGTGTTGATCCGGCGCGGCTGCACGTGGCGGGCCGAGCGCCTCGCGGGAGCGCGCTACTGGTGAGTGGCGGGCGACTTACGGCCGTACTGCGGCGTGAAACTATAGCGGGGGTGCGATTCACACTTCGGCGCTTCGGCGATGCACACGGGCCTTGCCGTTCAACCGCTGGCGCGGCAGCGTCTTGCGCCTCCGGGTCCATGCCGTCCGGCGCCGCGCGGGCGGCACCGTCCGTGGCGGTAGCGACCCCCCAGTCCGAGGGCCTGGTACGGGTTCGGACGCAGGTGTGTTTTCACACCCCTGCCCCCGTCCCTTGGGGTCGCTCCCGATCCATCAATCCCTACGCGGGAAGGCGGTTTGAGCGCCGCTTCGAGGCGGCGGATCACCCGTTCGCCGACCGGCCGGCCGTCTGGCAGCCGGGCATCACCGAGCAAGGCCGGGGTACCCCCGATGGCTCGGGCCACAGCCCAAGCCGCCAAGTCCGGGACGCGCCCGTCACGGCCGCAAACTCCGGAGCGGCATCGCCGCTCCGGTGGCCGGGGTGCAACCGCAAAGCAGCCAGCGACATACGGAACCGCTGGCGCGCATGATCTGTTGGATGAACTCCTGCGCCTTCTCCCTAACCATCCCCTCGAGCGTCTCCCACATCGGCCTGCTGGACGCACCCTGGGGTCCCGCGATATCCTCTCTCATGAGGCGACGTTCCTTTCCCCGGGCTGTCACCCGGGCTCGCTGGTTTAAATCTCAGCGCAAAGGTGCGTCGCCTCTCTTTTTAGGAGAGTCAGGAGGTGGCGCGGTGCCCGTAGGGTACGGTGCGATATCCGCACGCTTTCGCGGCGGCGCTCAGTCCGGCTCCCATAGGTCCGTTTCCACCCCCTGCTCACCGAACCCGGCGTGCGGATTTCCCGCACCGGGCTCTCCAGTGGGACCATGCGTCTCGCACACGGAACGCCGAACCAGGAACCTACGCAGGACCGGTGGTTTGCGTGCCACCAGTTCTCAGAAGTTGCACGGCTTTACCCGCATTGAACCCTGTCCAGCGCGTCGCCAGGCCTGTTTACGCCCTGACGACATCAGGCCTTCCCAAAATGCGCGGCTGGCCCGACTCCTTCGCTTATGCATGTGATGCTTCCGGACTCCCTGCCCTTCACGCGGGGATTCTAGGCAGAGCCACTCCCGCAGGCCTTCGCCCTTCCGTCATCGGTCCGCACCTGAGGCCCCTTTCCTCGGCGGGCATTACCTCGCGTCTTCAGTCGTACGGGCCTCTCCGCCACCCTGCCGGCCCGGCCTTCCCCTCACGGGGTTCCGGTTGCCGCGTGCACGGCACCGACAGCGCTTCCCGTGTTGCTACGCATTCCATCTTCCATACGTGCCGACGCCATTGCCCCGGCGGAAACCGGCGGTGCTCTCGGTGCTCTCTTCCCGCCGGTCGGCGGCCTTCCCCTAGGTGTGGGAGGGTCGGCTCCCGCATTGGATGTTTCGAGGCCTGCTCAGCGTTCACTCACGTTTCGGCTCGCATGGTCGCTGAGCCGCCCAAGGCGGCCCTTCTGCCAGAGTGCTTCAGTCCACGTCGTTACCTCCGTAAACCGCCCTGGCTGCTACCAGTCGGAGCAACAGCTACTGGGTGAGATTCGCACCCACCAGGAATACGTGCCTTTCCACGGCACACCACACCTATTGACCCAACCTCGACTTCATCGAATGCTGCACCACTCCTGCTGCCATGCCTATCCGGGATGGCGGACGTCCACTGCACCAGCGAACCTACCCGTTCACCGAGTACCAGCCGTTCCCTGAGAACTGGAACGGTGAGACGATCGCACCGGATATGTGATCGAAAATGCTACCGGTCAATCGCCGGGTTTCCGAAATGAGAAAAATAGGCTAGTCACCACCTTTGGAAATCACTGTCACTTGTGGCCAGGTTTGAGGGGACATGCTCGATCAGCACGGCTGCCTCCGCCAACGAGTATGATTGCCCTGTTGGTCGAAAATCTGGATCCGGCTGTTGCCTCGTACTTCCTGAGCGTTAGGCGATTAAGATGAGGTAAAGGGACGGGCTCTCCTCCGTAGATGTTACCCTCCCGATCCACCGCAACGAACTCTGCTCCGTTCCCTGGGATAATGTGAGGATTCGCCCAGGGGAACCGAATGAACTCCGTCACCCAACCCGTCTCGATTTCGTTGTCCGACCTCAGATACTCGGGAGGCCCGTGTCGGACGAACAGATCGGTCTTCTTATGATCCATTCCGCAGACTTGGATCAAGGTCGAAGCGATCAAGATTCATCACCTTGTCCCAAGCAGCCACAAAGTCACGCACAAACGTCTGCTGCGAGTCGTCACATGCATAGACTTCCACGATGGCTCGAAGCTGGGAGTTCGAACCAAAGACGAGGTCGACGGCGGTCCCGGTGCACTTGAGCTCGTCCGTCCCGCGATTGCGTCCCTCGAACACGTGCTCGGATTTGGAGGACACTTGCCACTTGGTGTTCATGTCGAGAAGGTTCACAAAGAAATCATTGGTCAATGTCTCAGGCCGATTGGTAAAGACGCCGAGCTCGGACTGCCCGACGTTTGCATTCAGGACGCGCATGCCGCCTACGAGCACCGTCATCTCAGGAGCGGTTAGCGTCAGCGTGTGCGCCCGATCCACCACCAGCTCCTCCGCCGGTCTCTTATGTCCGTTTCGGACGTAGTTGCGGAACCCGTCTGCGGTCGGTTCGAGCACGGCAAACGAGTCCACGTCGGTTTGCTCCTGCAACGCGTCCGTGCGCCCCGGCGAGAACGGAACCTGCACGTCGTGCCCGGCCTTCTTCGCAGATTCCTCGACGGCCGCGCACCCGCCCAAAACGATCACGTCAGCGAGCGAAACTATCTTGCCGTCGGACTGCGAGTTGTTGAAGTCCGTCTGGATCTCCTCCAGGGTCTTCAGCACCTTCCTCAGTTCGGCCGGATTGTTCACTTCCCAATCCTTCTGCGGTGCGAGGCGAATGCGCGCCCCATTCGCTCCACCACGTTTGTCGGTGCCACGGAACGTTGCCGCCGACGCCCAGGCGGTCGAGACCAGTTGCGAAATGGACAGTCCTGATGCGAGTATCTTGCCCTTGAGTTCAGCGATATCCTGCCCTCCAATCAATTCATGAGTGACGTCGGGGACGGGGTCTTGCCACAACTGCGGCTCTGCAGGAACCAACGGGCCGAGACACCGCGTGCGGGGCCCCATGTCGCGGTGCGTCAGCTTGTACCACGCCCTGGCGAAGGCGTCTGCAAACTCCTCCGGGTTCTCGTGGAAGCGCTTCGAGATCGGCGCATAGATCGGGTCCATCTTTAGTGCGAGGTCCGTCGTGAACATCATGGGGGCGTGCGTCTTCGACGGATCGTGAGCATCCGGCACGGTGCCCACTGTAGACGCATCCGTGGGAGTCCACTGCGTCGCACCGGCAGGACTCTTCACCTGCTCCCACTCGTAGCCGAACAGGTTGTCGAAGTAGTTGTTGTCCCACTTCGTCGGCTCGGTGGTCCATGCGCCCTCCAACCCGCTGCCGATCGTGTCGCCGGCTTTGCCGCTGCCAAAGCTGTTTTTCCAGCCGAGGCCTTGCTCCTCGAGGCTGGCACCCTCGGGTTCGGGACCCTTGTGCTCTTCCGGAGCAGCGCCATGCGTTTTTCCGAACGTGTGTCCGCCGGCGATGAGCGCAAGCGTCTCCTCGTCATTCATCGCCATGCGACGGAACGTCTCTCGAATGTCTCTGGCTGCAGCGAGCGGATCCGGGGTACCGTTCGGCCCCTCCGGATTCACGTAGATCAGGCCCATCTGGACGGCACCGAGAGGATTCTCGAGTTCCCTGTCGCCGCTGTAGCGCTCGTCTTCAAGCCACGTGGTCTCAGGCCCCCAGTAGATGTCCTCTTCGGGCTCCCAGACGTCCTCGCGCCCGCCGGCGAAACCGAACGTCTTGAATCCCATCGACTCCAGGGCGCAGTTACCGGTCAAGATCATCAGGTCGGCCCACGAGATCTTCCGGCCGTACTTCTGCTTGATCGGCCAGAGCAACCGGCGCGCCTTGTCGAGGTTCACGTTGTCGGGCCAACTGTTGAGGGGCGCAAAGCGGAGTGTGCCGGAGGCTGCGCCGCCGCGGCCGTCGTGGATGCGGTACGTGCCTGCGCTGTGCCACGCCATCCGAATGAAGAGCGGCCCATAGTGACCGTAGTCGGCCGGCCACCAGTCTTGCGACGTCGTCATCAACTCATTGATGTCCCTCTTCAGTGCGTCCAGGTCAAGTGTTTTGAACTCCTCGGCGTAGTTGAAATCCTTGCCCATTGGATCTGACAGGGGAGAGTTCTGGTGGAGAATCTTCAGGTTCAACTGATTCGGCCACCAGTGTTGGTTCGCCGTGGCCCCAACCGCCGTGTGTCTATGAGGTCCGCCCAACACTGGGCATTTGCTTTCGGTCGCCATATTCTCTCCAATCGTTTACGGGATTTTTTTCAACCTGTTCTGTATACAGTACTGCCCTAAAGTCCTAGCAAGAGCCCCCCCGAATTTCGTGTTTAGAGGAACCATGCGATTACAGGGGCGGACCGTGCCGAATGCCCTAACCTCACCAAACGCCAGCAAAGATAGAGTCGTCGATCACGACACCTTCCACGAAGACGCGAAGCCAGGGGACCTGATAGGGAAACGGCCTCAATAACTCGGCGTACACCTAGGTTCGACAGCTCCGGGGTACGAGCGCCTCAAAATGGTTCCGGTCCTCAAAAATTACGGGCGTGACGAAGAGAAACCACCGTTACCGCAAGAGCCCCCCCGAATTTCAGACTGTACCACTACCCATTTTTGACCTCCTTCACGAGACGGATCCGTCCCACTCAACACCGCTGTCTCGCCTGCGAAGCCTCGACGGAGTCGCCGCAGGCGGATGGATGGACACGCAGGCGCTTACAACGATGAGGTTGGGTCAATAGGTGTGTAAACGTATCAGGCGGCATTCTTCCCATGTTGGGTTGAGACGGGCTTTCCGTCTTCGAACTTTCTTCCTTCAAACACGTCCTTGAGGAGGTGAGGAGCGTCTACAGGATTCGGCCAAACTGAACGTGCCTTGCTGTACTTCGAGGATGAAGCGTACTCTCTGTTCGTACATAGTCGACTGGTTCCATTGCATCGGGCTCTCCTAGGTTCAGAACCCTTGGTTGATAGGAACCTGTCAACCATCAGGGTAGGCTGAACCGGAGTGTCGGCTAACCCTTCGTTGCAGCGGACCACCTCCGGCGTCCGCTGAACTCAAACGGTTAGATTGCACCTAATTAAGCTCCAAGCAGGGTGATGATGTCGACGCAGGATCAACCTAGAGGCGGGCCGGTTCCTCCGGGTCTGATGCTCCAATACCTCGTGGTCCTGGCCGGGACCAACCCGCTCGTTTGGCGACGAATCCAGGTTCCCGCGACCTATTCCTTCTGGGATCTCCACGTCGCGATCCAGGACGCGATGGGATGGCTCGACTGCCACCTCCATAGATTCCGTGTCCTCGATCCCGGTTCGGGCACCGCAATGCTGCTCGGAATCCCAGATTCGGACGTGCCCAATGATCTCTCAGTCGCCGCTGGCTGGATGGAGTTTCCGCTCGACTTTACGGCGGGCGACCTACCGCCGATGCACTACACCTACGACTTCGGTGACAACTGGGACCACGCGGTGATCTTTGAAGGCTTTGAGCAGGCCGGCGGCCCGAGGACTGGCCCCGAATGTGTCGGAGGCGCCGGGGCCTGTCCTCCCGAGGACAGCGGCGGGCCCCACGGTTACGCGAATTTGCTGGCTGCCCTAGCTGACCCCGGACATCCGGAGCACAGAGACTCGATCGAGTGGACCGGTGGGCCGCTTGATCCAACGGCCTTTTCTGCCACCGACGTGCACTTTGACGATCCTCAGGAGCGTTGGCGAATCGCGTTCGAGGGGGGTGCTACTCGGGATCAACTTTGAAGTGCAACACGGCTTAGGCGCGGTGTGAGTCATAGGCACTCGTTCGGGGTGCGGAAGTCGAGGCGCTTCCTAGGGCGTTGCTTGAGCTTTGCGGATGGTGTCCCGCTGACAGTTGAAAGTGGTGGCTCCGGGGGTCTCCTTCTTAGCCTGCTTGGATTCATATAGTTGCGGATGGTGTCCCGCTGACAGTTGAAGGTGGTGGCTCCGGAGAGTCTCCTTGTTAGCCTGCCTTTCTCATTTCGGCAACCGGTTCATGGTCGTCGAGGTGGGCCCTGAGCATCCAGAGCTGGTCGTAGCCGATGATCCTCCGGTAGCTCTTCTCGGTCTCCACGAACGAGGCCGCAGCCCAGCGCAAGGCCATCGCTCCGTTCTTCCAGTGGGTCACCCTGCGGGTCTTCTGTCTTACGCCCGAGTGGGTGCTGTCGATCAGGTTGGTCGAGCCCAGGCACTTCCTCAGCCGCGGCGGGAGGCCGAGCCGGTTGATCGTGAACATCTCGCTGAGGCCTTCGCGTAGGCTGGCCGAGGCCGAGGGGTGGTCGCGCTCGAGCCATCGGGCGAGCTGCTCGAGCTTCTGCTCGCCCTGCTTCGCGTCCAGCTTCATCGCCGCCCGGAACGCCGCCTTCACCTGAGGATGCTGATCCTTCGGCAGATGACCCAGCACGTTGCGGAGCTTGTGGTTGCGGCAGCGCTGGATGGGGTGACGTTGGCCGAACACCTTCTCGATCGCCTTCCTGAGCGCTTTCGAGCCATCGATCACGAACAGCCGCCGCCTGCCCGGGTCCAGGCCGCGCTCGACCAGATCCTCTAGGAGCGCGCTGGTCACCTCGGCGTTCTCACTCGCTCCTTCCCTCACGCCCAGCACGTGCTTCTTTCCGTCTGAGTCCACGCCTACCGCAGCAAGCACGTGGTGCGAGCCCATCTGGATCCCGTCCAGGTAGATCACCAGCAGGTCCCACGCATCCAGCCGGCGCTCCATCAGCTCCTTCAGCACGCGCTCCGAGGCCTCGACCGTCTCACGGCTCACCGCCGACTTGCTCACCCCGACCGTGTCGGCCATCTCACCGATCACACGGCCGTACTTCCGCGTGCTCACCCCCGCCATCAGGACCTCGAGCATCCGATCCGCCACGGCGCCCGGTCTCCGCATCGCTGCGTACGCCGGCACCTCGACCTCGCCACCCTCCCCAGCGCCCCGGCGCCTGAGCCGTGGCCGCTCCACACGCACCTTCCGGTCCGACAGGTAAACCACACCACCCTGCCGGCCATACCACACCGTGTCGTCTTCCGCTCGTGACCGACCTGCCTGCTTCACGCCTGCCACACCCTCGGCGCTCATCTCCAGCACCGCTTCGATCGTCGCTCGTCCCATCACCTGGATGACTTCGTCGATCGCGACCTCCGTCTGCTCCACGAGCTCAAGCATCGGAAGCAGAAACTGCCCCTCCCGCTTCAGGAACTCCCTGATCGCGCGCTTGTCCGCCCGATCCCTTACCTCGTACGTTCTCTTCATCGTGGTGGCTCCGTGTTGGGGTTTTTGCCTACCCGAGCCTATCGGCCCGGGACCCCCGGAGCCACCACTTTTCTTTCTCCCCTATCAGGAACCTTCAACTACGGTTGGGACAGCTTCGGCCGAACCCCCCGGACCACAGTTGGGTCTGCGCCGTGCGGCCGATCGCCGGCTCGACGAGAACGGGATAACTGACGAGGGCGAGCAGCGACCCCACGTTGGAGAGCGCGTACAGGCGGTAGGGCGAAACGCCGGGCCGAAGTCGGCTGAACCAAGCCTGAAGCAGGGGAGATGTAGAGGCGAGGACGACGAACGGCCAACCGACGGTGACCAGAAGCAAGAGCATGATCTGCAGCGTGGGGATATCCGTGCCTTCTGGTTTCCAGCCCGCGGCGGGCGTGATCGGAAGCAGCGCGAGCCCTATCACCAACAACGCGAGATGCAACGCCGCCTGGCCACGCGGCCGAAGGTACCGGATGCTGAAGTGGGCGTACGCGTATCCGCCTAGGAGGGCTGCCTGGAAGAAGAGCATCGCGGTGGTCCACACCGATGGGCCGCCGCCGAACCAGGGCAGGATGTACTTGGCGATGATCGGCTGGACCTGAAACAGCAAGAAGGCTGCTGTGAAGATCGTCACCGCAAATATGGGCACGCCAACTCCTTCCCTGCGAAACTGGCCGGTCTGGGCGTTTGAGAAGCCACTGGTTTGAAGTATAGCAACACAGAGGCCCTTGATGCTCGGAATTACTAGACTCTGATCTGAGGACCGAAAAGACTGGATGAATGAAGGTTTGCGGGCGAGACTTGTGGAAGACTTTATCTCAACCCGGAGCGGTGCTCGATGAACGGTACTCCATGAAGGGTTTCCTCAGCCTCTTTGGGATGTCGGTAGGCGGATGGATCGGCTGGGCGATTGGTGCGCAGGTTTCCATCTTTACCGCGTTTATCGTCAGCATGGTCGGGACTGGCTTCGGGCTCTTCTACACGCGGCGTGCGGTCAAACGTTTTCTGCCCTGAAGGTGGAGCCAGGCGGGGCGGGTTACCTGATGGCCCTTTTTCCCCCGCGACGTAATCAGTAGCTTTCCCGTTCGAGCCGATCTCGTCCCACGGTAGGGGAGGGGGCCGGCGCTCTTTTTTCCGGACGCCGAGGAAGGTCTGCGATGTCCGCCCCCATCATCAACGTGACCCTCCCGGACGGGACGGTCCTCGAAGTCCCTTCTGATTCCTCCATCGGCGACGTGGCTGCTGCGATCGGGCCCGGCCTGGCCAAGGCTGCGGTCGCGGGGCAGATCGACGGTGAGACCGTCGACCTTGGCACCCGTCTTTCTGGGGACGCCGCAGTCCGCATTCTGACCGACCGTGATGAGGACGCCCTGGCCGTGCTCCGTCACTCCGCCGCGCACGTGCTCGCGACGGCGGTTAGGGAGCTCCGTCCTGGTGCCGGCATCGGCTTCGGCCCCGCCATCGACGACGGGTTCTATTACGATTTCGATGTCTCGGAACCCTTCACTCCCGCTGACCTCGAAACCTTCGAGGCCAAGATGGCCGAGGTTGCGAAGGAGGACTACGGATTCGAGCGGCGCGTCGTAAGCGTGGATGAGGCCAGGGATCTCTTCGCCGACGATCCGTTGAAGCTGGAGCGCCTGGAGGAGTTTTCCGAGGACGAGATCATCACCGTCTATCAGGACGGACCCTTCCTCGACCTCTGCCGCGGCCCGCACGTGCCGTCGACGGGCACACTCAAGCACTTCAAGCTCCTTTCGGGAGCCGGCGCGTACTGGCGAGGCGACGAGAACCGCCAGATGCTCCAGCGCATCTACGGGACCGCGTTCTTCAAGAAGTCGCATCTCACGGAGCACCTGGAGCGTCTCGAGGAAGCCAAGAAGCGGGATCACCGTCTCCTTGGGCGTGAGCTGGATCTCTTCTCGACCGACGCCCGCGTCGGCCCCGGTCTGATCCTCTGGCACCCCAAGGGCGCCATCATTCGGAACGAGGTCGAGCAATTCGAGCAGGAGCTGATCCTCCGGCACGGGTACGATCTGGTGTATACACCCCACGTCATGAGCGAACGGATTTTCGAGATCTCCGGGCACCTCGAGAACTTCAAGGACAGTATGTTCGGCGCGTTCGAAATGGAGGAGGGCGGTGCCTACCGCCCGAAGCCCATGAACTGCCCCGGCCATATCGCCATCTATCAGTCTCGGCAGCGCTCCTACCGCGATCTGCCGATCCGCATGGCCGAGTTCGGCACCTGTTACCGGTACGAGCGCAGCGGCGTGCTCCACGGGATGCTGCGCGTGCGCGGATTCACGCAGGACGACGCCCATGTCTTCTGCACCCCGGATCAGGTCCGGGAGGAGATTGAGCGCCTGTTGGATCTGGTAGATGAGATCCTGACCGCCTTCGGCTATCCCTACTCGATTGCGTTGGCGACCAAGCCTGAGGAAAAGGCGCTGGGCACGGACGAGCAGTGGACCTCGGCGGTCCAGACGCTGGCCGATACGCTGGAGTCACGGGGTGTACCGTTCGAGTACGACGAGGGCGGGGGAGCCTTCTACGGGCCCAAGCTGGACTTCAAGCTCATCGACGCGATCGGGCGGGAGTGGCAGGGACCGACGGTTCAGCTCGACTTCAACTTGCCGGATCGCTTCGAGCTGGAGTACGTGGGCGAGGACAACGAGCGCCATCGCCCGGTCATGCTCCACCGCGTCCTGGTTGGCTCGATGGAGCGGTTCATCGGTGGACTGGTCGAGCACTACGCGGGGGCGTTCCCGCTGTGGCTCGCGCCGGAACAGGTCCGCGTGCTTCCCATCTCGGAGCACTTCCAGGATTCGGCCTCGGACTTCGTGGGGCAGCTCTTAGCTGCGGGCGTGCGCGCCGTCCTGGCCGATCGGGAAACGCTCTCCTACCGGATCCGCGACGCGGAGATGCATAAGGTCCCTTACATGGCGGTCATCGGGGAGCGCGAGGCAGAGGCGGGTACGGTGGCGGTTCGGAAGCGGGGGACGGGGAAGAAGCAGGAGGTCGTTGGTCGTGCGGAGTTCGTTGAGCGGGTGAAGGGGGAGATCGAGAGTCGGGTGCTGGAGTGATGGGCTAGACTCTTCGGTCATGGGTTAGACTCTTCGGTCTATGGGCGCGGGGGCTCCTTCGCTCCCTGCTGTCCGGGGCCCGCCCCCCGCCCGACCGCCCCAGCCCCTACCCGATGGTCGCTCAGGAGCCCCGGGTCCTGCACGTTGGCGGCCGGTCCAGCATGTTCCTCATCTTGTGGTTCCAGCACCGTTGCTCGCCCGCCTCAGGCCATACCTGCCGTACTGCGCCCCAGATCGCCGCGTTACCGTCCGCCATCAGAAGCCTGACCTAGCCCCCTGAAACGAGACCAGGTCCAGTGTTAGAATCTGGGCGGGTCGAGACCGGGAGGAGGTCGAGATGGCAGCACGGAAGAACTACACGGCAGCGCAGATCATCAACGGGCTACGGCGGGCGGAAGTGGGGCTCGCCAACGGGAAGTCGATGAAAGAGGTGATCCGGGATCTAGGGGTGAGCGAGCAGACGTACTACCGGTGGCGGAGGGAGTACGGGGGGATGAAGACGAGTCAGGCGAAGCGTCTGAAGGAGCTCGAGAAGGAGAACCAGCGACTGAAGCGGGCGGTGGCCGATCTGACGGTGGACAACATGATCCTGAAGGAAGCGTCAAAGGGAAACTTCTAAGCCCCGAGCGGCGGAGGCGCTGTGTGGTGCGGGTCCAGCAGCGGCTCGGGGTGAGCGAGAGGCGAGCGTGCGAGGTGTTGGGCCAGGCTCGATCGACACAACGGAGGAGTCGGAAGAGAGGGGCTGATGAAGCGGCGCTACGAGCGGACGTGGTCAAGGTGGCGGGTCGGTTCGGTCGCTACGGGTACCGGATGGTTACAGGGATGTTGAGGGCGGAGGGCTGGGTGGTGAACCACAAGCGGGTGGAGCGGATCTGGAGAGAGGAGGGTCTGAAAGTGCCCAAGAAACAGCCCAAACGGGGCCGGCTCTGGTTGACGGACGGCTCATGCATCCGGCTTCGACCCTTGTACCGCCATCACGTCTGGGCGTATGACTTCGTGGCGGATCGGACGCACGACGGTCGGCCGCTGAAGATGCTGACGGTGTTGGATGAATACAGCCGGGAGTGTCTGGCGATCGTAGTGGCCCGAAGGCTCAGGGCGGACGATGTGTTGCAGACGCTCAGTGAGCTCTTTGTCGAGCATGGTCCACCGGCCAATCTCCGGTCCGACAACGGTCCGGAGTTCACGGCCAAGGTGGTTCGTGAGTGGCTCGAGCGGGTCGAGGTGAAGACGCTGTATATCGAGCCGGGTAGCCCGTGGGAGAATGGCTACAACGAAAGCTTCAACGGGACGCTGGGCGAAGAAGTCCTGAAGCGGGAGATCTTCTACTCGTTGGAGGAGGCGAAAATGCTCATCGAACAGTGGCGGCGGGAGTACAACACCATCCGACCCCACAGCTCGCTCCGCTACCGACCACCGGCCCCCGAAGCGCTACGGCCCGATCCCTTCTTCTTGAATCTGCCCAAGCTTAACGGCCCTCACCCCAGGCTTCAGGAGGCCCTTGGACTAACACAGTAGGTGGTACCACTATTGGGGGCCGGTCAGGACCACCCACTGCGCCCAAGAGCCTCATCGGGCGGACGCCGCGGAATCAAACGCCACCAACGTCCTAATTGGCATCTCTTTTGGTTCCAACGACGAATTCGGGGACACCGATGCCGAGGCGGTGGCTCTGTACTGTCCGTGGTTGCGGTGACAGGAAACCATCCACCGCCACAGAGAGACGGCCACCCCCATCGTCGGCTGCGAGGGATCCCAGTGACCCGTCAGATCCCCTGGCTTCGCGTCTTCGTGGAAGGCGTCCGTCAGTCGAAGGGATGGAAACGTATTAGAGACCGTGCCCTCCCCCACTCGGAGATACGACGGCAACCGAGGACCGGTCTGATTCGAGTGCGGACAGAATCACGGACGCGATCTTCCTCCCACCCTCGACGCCGGGCTCGATAGGGTCCCAATAGTCCGTCGGTTCCGTACATACTCTCCGAAGGTCGACCACCGAACACCCTGCATCAAAGGCGCACTGCATGATCACGTCGTCGAACAACCGTACGGTCGTCGAGATGATCCTTTGCTCCGACGGGTCCTCGAAGGCGCCGTTGTAGATCGTGCAGACTACGGTTGGCAGAGAGAACGCCAAGACTCTGGATAGGCAGTGCCGATAACCCTCTTCGAATTCATCGAGAACATCGGCGAGCTCGCTCAACGCGGCAGACACGTTCGTTGCTGGGCGCGCCAAGACATCGATCTGGGCCAGGGCATCGTTGCCGCCAACGCTCAGGACGAGGTGGGTCGCTCCGGAAGGCAACGTCGCCAGCTGTCGCACGACATCCTGCATCATGTCGCCATCGACCGCGAGCAGTGACGCCGTGGACCCCTCGCCCAGGTGTGAGACCACATAATCGATTACGGCCGGACCACCGTCCGTGTACGGTCGATTGTCTAGTGTAGAGTCGCCCAGGAGTACCAGGTGCATGGGGGCGCCCTATCCCGTCGCGCGCGACAGCACGATGTCAACCAACTGTCGAACGACCTCTTGCCGGTTCGGTTGGACGTGCTGTCCGGTGAGCCAGATCTGCTCCTTCGGCTCGCGGGCGCTGGCGTGGAGCGCCTCCACCGCCTGTCGCGGCAGACGCTCGTCGTCCCAGGCGTTGATCATGATGACCGGCCGGGGCGCGACCTGTTGTACCCACAGCTCCGGAGCGAGCCTCGGCCCGGCGGCCAAGACGTTGGCCGCGGCCGCAACCAGCGCGCGCGGTACCCTGTAGGGTACGAAGCGCCTGAGGCCGTACTCGAAAAGGGTATATGGTCGCCCGGCACCATGAATCAGCCAGAGCCTCGTGATTCGCTGGTCCAGTGCAGCCGCGACCGGCGCGAAGAACGCCCCGAAGCTCACGCCTACAAGCTCGACGCGCGTGGGATCTACGTCCGAACGTGAAAGCAAGTGGTCGAGGGCGAGCTGGACCGCAGGTGGCGTATCGAGGAAGGCACGCCGGATCCGCGGGACGTGCTTCAGGACCGCAAGACCTTCCATGTCCAAGGGACCGTCGTACGGGTACGCCATCGCCGCGACTACAGCGCCCCGTGTGTCTCCGACGAGCATCGCCGCCTGCTCCCCGGTGCGATACCCGCCGAGGATGAGGAGCAGCGGCCGGCCGCCAGAGCCGTCCGTCCGGTCATCGCCTACCTCTGCGGCAGGCGCGAGGTCCTCTTCAAGCGGGTTCCCGGGAGCCCGGATAAGCAGGTCGACGGAGAGGCCACTCGAGGCCCACAGTCGAACGGGCTGCGAGACATGACCGGCCGACCCATCCCTCGGCCCTTCCTCGACCCGTACCAGCACCGACCTTCGCTCGGCGAACCGGGGGCCGGGATCGCGGAGCAACCACAGGATCATCCCGCCCAAGAGCATGAGCGCGCCGGCTGCGAGCACGAGAACAGCACGCAGCCGTCGGCGATGTAAGCGCGTTGATGAAGTCTGAGCCTGCATGATTGCCGGGGGTCGTAGAAGAGGACTGCGGAACCGATCTGGTGGTACCCGCCGCAGGCGGTGGCGAGCCCCGAACTCATCCTGGTCGAGAACTGGGCCGCGGAGTTGAGGGAGCGGGTGGGGAACTAATCGTCGGTTCTGTCTCTTACGGCCTACTAGGAAGAATCCGGATACGTTGGGTTTTAGACGACGCCCGGAGGAGGTGATACGCCGAGCTTTGTGCATGCACTTCTGAGTGCCGACTTAAACTTTCTAGCCCTGGCATCGCCGGAGAGCCTTGCAAGGAATCGCACCCAGACCTTCCAAAGCTCGACGGTCATCGGTTCTACCTCGTTCGCCAGGTCGACTGCGTCCGTCACTCGTTCCCGAGCGATATGCGCCAACTGCCGATCCACGGCGTCTTTGGTGAGACGGAAGCAGGGGGGCGGCCCTCCGCTCCTACCTCGCCACGGGGGATAGTAGTGTTCAGCATGGACTGCGCTGGAGGCATGCCTGTCTTCTGCGTACCAAGGCTTCCAGAAAAACTCGCGAAGCACACGAGCGTGGAGCAGGAAATCCTCAAGTGCTTTAATTCCAGAGTCCGGAGCTCTTCCATAGCTTCGGGCAGCAGCAGCCATTGCGGCCATCTCGTACGCCACATGTTCTATCAGGTCATCCAATAGGGGGTCGTCCGGCGGGGCAGCCTGAGTGCGGAGTGTGAGCCAGTCGGCCAAGCGCCGGAGCCAAAGCGACAACTGCGAGCGTAGCGATCTCATGGTTACAAGGCCCTCTCAGGGCCGTGTGTCGGCGCCAACCTAACAACGATTTATACTACGAGAGTGTGATCCAGGATCCTTTAGAGCCTGCAGTAAGGACGGGCGCGGTAGAAGCGGCTGTTGGATTGATTTAGAAAAGTCCGGGGGTTGAGTGATTTAGAAATGTCCCCCCCGCCCAGGGCGTTAAGGTGAATCAAGAGACTCCCTCCATCGAGGGAGTCGAAGCCGACGGCCGCGAAGTGGCAGTCGTAGCGCGATGCCGAGCGATGGCGCGCGGATTTGCGATGAGCCTGCCGTGCTTACGCCAGGGGTGATCGGGTCCAGGTTTGGGCGGCGTGGGACGTGACTTCGCTGTCTTGGCCGTAGAGAGCGTCTTCTTGGTTCGGGGCGGACGAGAGTTTTGGGGTCTGGGCTTGGGCAGCTCCGCGACAGGTTCGAGATCGAGATAGCGCTTCTTGAAGCGGAAGCGGGTGGAGCCATCGATCCGGAGTTCGACGGTGATTTTGTGACGGGGCCGGATCCCTCGGGCCTGGCACTTGGAGATCTGCCATCTACGGCTGCTGTATTGAATGGTGAAGTCGTTGCCGACAGAGCGAGTGAGGGTCTCAGCGAAGAGCGCGTCGAGATCGGGCCTCTTCGAGAGGCGACGGTGTGCGTTACGGGACTCAGCGGGCTCGACCGCGAAGCGTTCGTTCCAGAACGGGAGGTAGACGTCGTCGAGGTAGCGGTTGGCGTCTTCGAGCGTCGAGATGTTTGCGACCCTCAGCTCCTTGACCAGGCGGTCCTGCGAAGTGCCGAAGTTACGCTCGACGCGACCCTTGGCCTGGGGCGAGTGTGCGAGGATCAGCTCGACGTTGAGCTCACGCAGGGCCTTGCGAATAATGGACTCGGTACGCTTGGTGTCGCGCTCTTCGAGCGGGATCGCCGAGACAGGCCGGGTCCACTGGCCAAAGTGGCCCGCCTTGTCGGTGTAGAAGGCGATGGGACGGCCATGGCGGCGCAGGTAGTCGATGGCGATCTGCCGGTTGGCTGCTCCCGTGTCGCGTGGGACGAAACGGGCCATCATGAGCTGGTTCGTGGCATCGTCATGCATCTGAATGAGCACGAAGCGGCCAGCAGCGCGGTCCTCGAACCAGGCGTGCTCGGAGCTGTCCCATTGGATGAGCTCGCCGAAGGCCGCCCTGCGCGCTCTGGCCTTGCGATGCCTCGCCCTCCTGCGCTTCGGCTTCCAGGCACCCTCCTCGATCATCCACTTGCGCAGGGTGCCGGCCTTCAGCGGCCCGATCTCAGCGTCGCGTGACAGGTGCTCAGCGAGCAGCGTCGGCCCAAAGCCCTCGAACACAGGCTCACGCGCCCGCTTCAACGCTCGGCCCCGCATCTGCGACGCCTTGGCCCGATTCGAGCGTCGGCCGCGAAGCCCATGGATCACCACTCCGTCTCCTGCTCGCTCCCATCTCCTGCGTAGCCTGCGGAAGTGGCGTGAGGTTATGCCCAGCAACTCCGCCCCTCGCCTGGCCGCTACTAGTCCCTGCTCCACCTGCTTCAGTACCGCCAGTCGGTCTCGATCTCGCTGGCTCAATGTCAGCATTTCCTCCCCCGGTTCCGTTTGCTCGCTCCACTCCGAACGAACAAACTCCGAAAGAGGACATTTCTACTTCAACCAAACCGGACATTTCTATTTCAATGCTACAGCGCGGTAGAAGCGGCAGATTGCCCCAGCGTCGGCCACACCCTAAGCTCCAGGCGCCGTAAGCATCCAATTCGGTCGCCCCCCCAGCGGCAGCGAAAAGGAACGCCCCATGACCCTCCGCGACTGGACGGACCCGCGTGACGGCCGGCACTAGAGTCCGGCAGACTGGCCTGCCCACGGTACTGGTGTTCACATCCGAGGACGATCTATTCAGCGTCGTCATCGACTTCGACGACCGGCTCGAGGATCGATCGGACGCGGAGCAGCTCGAGCGGCTGTTGGATGAGGGGCGGGGAGAGGCATGAATCCCATTGACGCATCGCCAGATTCAGGTTCGACGCCTACCTCCGACACCGTACTCACGGGCAAACCGGAGCGGCAGAGATTCAACTTGAAAGACGACTTCGTCGTGAGCCTAGCATGACCGGTGCCCCTCCCGCCCGCGCGTCAGTTGACGTCTACCTCGAGCGTGTCCTCGCAGTCCTCCGCGAGCTCGCCCTGGAGGTGGGCGGGCCGCGAGCGTTCCACGCTGTCTCTCCTACCGCATCGTTGGAGCGCGAGATTGGTCTTGGCAGCCTTGAGCGGGTCGAGCTGTTGCTCCGCCTTGAGCGGGCGCTGGATCGCGAGCTTGACGACCGCTTCCTCGCGATGGAGACGCCAGCGGAGATCGCGCAGGTGCTCCTGGAGACCGGCGGCGCAGCGCCGCTCCGCGTGCTGGACCGGGCGAACGTGGTGGGTGCAGCCTCGAGCGCACCGGAGGATGTCGCCACCATCCACGAGGCTCTCCGGAGACGAGCGCTCGCCGACTGCGACCGCCCCCACGTCTACCTACACGAGCCGGACGGCCGGGTGGAGGAGATCTCCTACGGCCGTCTGTGGGCGGCCGCCGCCGCCATTGCCGGTGGCCTGGGCGAGCGGGGCGTGGAGCCGGGCGATACCGTCGGCCTCATGCTCCCGACAGGGGTGGACTTCCTCCGATCCTTTGTGGGGATTCTGATCGCCCGGGCGGTCCCCGTTCCGCTCTATCCGCCGGTGAGGCTCGATCGCCTCGAGGAGTACTTGCTCCGGCAAGCCGGCATTCTGAGCAACGCGGGCGCACGGTACCTGATCACGGTCCCTCAGGCAATGCCCGTCGCGCACGTGCTCCGCAAGGCCGTTCCCTCGCTGCGAGAGCTGACCACGGCGGATGAGCTGGCTGGACTCGGGCGACCTGCAAGCGGCGCGGCCGGAACCTCGGATAATCCTGCACTCATCCAGTACACTTCGGGGAGCACCGGCAACCCCAGGGGGGTACTCCTCACACACGCCAACCTGCTCGCCAACATCCGTGCAATTGCGGCCGACCTCGAGCTCAAGCCCACCGATGTCGGAGCGAGCTGGCTTCCGCTCTACCATGACATGGGCCTCATTGGCACGTGGCTGTTCTGCATCTACCACGGCATCCCGCTTGCCCTGCTCTCGCCGTTGTCGTTCCTCGCGCGACCTGAGCAGTGGTTGTGGGCCATCCATCATCGGCGCGCCACGCTCTCTGCGGCGCCCAACTTCGCCTACGAGCTGTGCGTGCGGAAAATCTCGGACGCGGCCCTGGAGGGCCTTGACCTCTCCTCGTGGCGCTGTGCTTTGAACGGTTCCGAACCGGTGAGCCCGGATACCCTCGACCGGTTCGTCCGGAGGTTCGAGCGCTACGGGTTCCGGCGCGAGGCGTTCATGCCGGTCTACGGACTGGCAGAGTGTTCGGTGGCCCTCTGCGTCCCGCCCGTGGGTCGCGGCCCGCTGATCGATCGCGTAGCACGCCTTCCTTGTGAGCGGGAGGGCCGCGCGGAGCCTGCCGCCACGCAGGATCGTTCGGCGCTGCAGTTCCTGTCTGTCGGGGCGCCCCTGCCGCGGCACGAGGTCCGGATCATCGATGATACCGGACACGAGGTTCCGGAGCGGACGCTCGGGCATCTCGTCTTTCGCGGGCCGTCCGCCATGTCGGGCTACTTCCGAAGCCCCGACGCGACGGCGGCAGCCAAGCGCCCGGACGGATGGTTGGAGAGTGGTGACTTAGCTTACCAGAGCGGCGGCGAGATCTACATCGCCGGTCGTGAGAAGGACCTCATCATCAAAGGGGGCCGGAACTACATCCCCCAGGAGATCGAGGAAGTCGCCGGCTCGGTCGAGGGAATCCGCAAGGGATGTGTTGCGGCCTTTGGCGTCGCCGACCCGTCGCTCGGCACGGAAGCGCTCGTCGTGGTGGCCGAAACGCGAGCAACTGGTGCGGAGGAGACGTCGCGCCTGGAGGGAGCGGTGATCGCGCGTATCGCGGCAGAGGTGGGTATCCCCCCGGATCGCGTGGCACTCGTTCCGGCGGGCTCGGTGCCGAAAACCTCGAGCGGGAAACTCCGCCGCGGGACGGCGAAGGAGCTCTACCTCGCGGGACGGCTCGGCAGGAAGCGGCGGCTCACGCTGCGGCAGCACCTTACACTCTGGCGGGGTGCGGCGGTGGCCGTGACCTGGCCCTGGCTCGTGCGCGCGCGTCGCGCGCTCTACTTGACGTATCTCGGCACCGCATTCGTGTTCGTCCTGGCTCCTCTTGCTCTCACGATCTGGGCCCTGGTGGCCGTTCTCCCCGGGCGGCGTGCGGCATTCGCTCTTGGCCGCCGCGGCGCGCGGCTCATGCTCCGCGTCGTCGGGTGTGCGGTGTCAGTCGAGGGGTCCGAGAACCTTCGAGGGAGCGGCCCCTTCATCCTGGCCTCGAATCACACCTCCTACATCGACGTCTTGGCCCTCGTGGCGCTGCTCCCCATGGACTTTGTGTTCGTGGCGAAGCGAGAAGTGCGGTCATGGCCGCTGGCCGGTACTTTCGTGCGCAAGGAGCGTCATCCCACCGTCGATCGCTGGGATGTAAAGCAGAGCGTGGCTGATGCTCAGGCAGTTGCGCAGGTGATCCGCAGAGGGGATGCGGTGCTGTTCTTTCCGGAAGGGACCTTTACGGCTGCTGCGGGGCTGCGCCCGTTCCGACTGGGTGCGTTCGAGGCGGCCGCGGAGACGGGAGTGCCGCTAGTCCCGCTCGCGCTTCGCGGAACGCGACGGGTGCTCCGCGATCGCATCTGGCTCCCACGCCCGGGCCCCCTCCATCTATGGATCGGTCGCGCCCTCGCGCCGCCTGGCAAGGAGTGGCAGTCGGTGATCGACCTCAGGGATCAGACGGCCGACACGATCGCAGCGCACTGTGGTGAGGCGCGCCTCGATCTTGTGGCAGGAGGACCGGTCGCTCGGCCCGCTCCGAAGCCCCTTACATGACGGACGATCTGCTCGTAGTGCTCGCGCCTACGCTGCTGAGCACGACGCCAGAGCCCCGCAATCACTCGGGTGGTTGCAGGGCTGTTGCTCTCTCCCGAATCGTGGAATTCCTGCCTTCGGGCCTCGCACTCTCACCGCATGGGCTCCCGAGGACCTACACGGTCGTCCGATAGTCAGCCCGGCTGACGCCAGACCAACTGACGTATATCTGCCAAGCCGAGAAGAATCGGGGAGAGGACCCAGAGGTCCCTCCAGGCTTCTGCAACATGCAAGGCAGCAGCAAACAGCGGTGAAAACAACGGTGAGGACTCCCACCCCTCCGACTGTGTCCCGAATGTGTCTCAAGAGGCGGCGAAAGGCGGCGGAGAAACAGTCCGAATGGGCGGGAGCGCGGTCGAGATCATGGAGGAAGCGGCTCAGACGGTGCTCGGCCGTGTAGAGCCGTGCTCACCGCAGATTATCTTTCCAGTACGCGAATACCGCCACCGAAGACCGCACCACCGATTGGGGTGCGCGTGCCCACCTGCCTCATCGTTCTCATATCGAACGTCACCATATCGTCTGAGACTTCATTCATCACGTGGAGCATATTGCTATCAGGTGAGAACAACGGGAAGCCATGTCCGCTTTCATTCGGGCTGATCGTCAGGCTGGCCACGATCTCCTTCGTCCGCGTGTCGATGATGGACACTTCCTTACCCTGTGTCGCGGCCGCCAACCGGCCGTCTGGTGACACGGCGACGCGTCCTGCCCCCGCGACTCGGGGTTGGATTACTGCGATCACCTCGTCGGTGGTCGAGTCAATGACAGTTACCGAGCCATCTGCATCCCCATTGACCCACACTTCGTCATTCGGGCCTCCGAAGTCGACCCCGTTGGGACCGCTACCCTGGTGGAGCCGGATGACGTTGAGAATCCGGTCAGTTTTCGTATCGATTACGACCACGCGGTCGTCCCGAGTCGGAAAGTAGAGCTTGTCAGTGCGCGGATGAACCCACAGATAGTTGCCGGCAATCACCGTGTCGATTTTCTTGACGGTCTTAGCCTCGACGTCGTAGACCACTACGCCGGGCACTTCCGCATACTGGACCGTGATGTACAGCTTGCTCCCGTCGCTGTTGAGAGCCAGACCATGAGGGTCGCTAGAAGTCGATTCGCGCCGCCCTATTCGCGCAAACCCACGTACTTGTGGAGGCCGCGAAAAAAATTCGGACTCGATCGCACCTCTTTCCTCAAAGACTCGATCGCACCTCTTTCCTCAACTGACAGGTATCCAGGTCCAGAATGACGACCTGCTTCGCGTAGGGCACTGACACGTATATTGTCCTGCCATCTGGACTGACAGCGCCCTCATGGGTCTCTCCAAACCACTCACCCGGTACCACGAACTCCCTGTCTGAGGATCTCCCCTGTAAGCGGATCGACCTCGGACCGACTTTGTTGTCAGTGTGGCTGACTGCGATGATCGTATAATCTTGGGCTAGAGCTGGAGCCACGGTGAGAAACATCAGCACGCAGGTCATCCTCAACATACGAATACCGTCTGCCGTGAAAGTTACCCGAAGTGGAGAACGCACATGGACAGGTATATCGGAGTGGACGCGCACGCGTCAAGCCGCACGCTGGGGAGCTCCTGCGCGATAAGGATAGTTAGGATCGACCCGCCAGATTTCCCCTGGCTTCGCGTCTTCGTGGAAGGCGTGGTGATCGTCGGCTCTATCTTGCTGGCGTTCGGGATCTGATCTTCGCGCTGGGGCTGCCGGTAATTGAAGGTAAAGAGGCTCCCATAGCTTCGTCTTGACGAATGCTCCCCTCCCGCCGATTTTCAAAGGCCCCCATATGCGGGGCCCCAGACAAGACGGAAGCGAGTCGACACAAACGCGGCTCCACCTTTCGGTTCCACATCCGATGTTGGAAACCGCCGGGTCCTCGACGCGGAAAGCCTGTGTGATCGCCTGCGGCTTCCCGACCTTGTGACCCGGATAGATCCGGGTTTTTTTTTCCGGAGAGATGTCAGACATAGGGGGTAGCGCTTGGTTCGACGCAAAAAAGGAGAGGAATATTAGCCAGGACAGAACTCGAATAAATGAGCAGATACGGATCAGCCCGGTTCGTCTGATCGACGACGAGGGGGGGCAGGTCGGCATCGTCTCGATCGAAGAGGCTCGCGACCTGGCTGATGACCGGGGGCTGGATCTCGTGGAAGTGGCGCCGGAGGCTCGGCCTCCCGTGGTCAAACTCATGGACTACGGGAAGTTCAAGTACGAGGCGCAGCGGGCAGCTCGGGAGGCGAAAAAGAAACAGCACCACGTTCAGGTCAAAGAGGTGAAGTTTCGCCCCGGGATAGAGGAGCACGACTACAATTTCAAGACCCGTCACGCTCGGCGGTTCCTGGAAGAGGGGAACAAGGTCAAGTTGACCATGATGTTTCGGGGAAGGCAGGTGACGCACCCCGAGTTGGGACGGGAGGTACTCCTTCGTGTCACGGAGGATCTCAAGGAAGTGGGGATGGTCGAGTCCCGCCCGAGCTTTGAAGGCCGGGTGATGTCGATGGTTCTCGCGCCGATCAAGTAGATATAGTCGAGGGCCGTGCGGGCCTCAGGAGCACGACGATATGCCGAAGATGAAAACCAACCGGGGCGCGGCCAAACGTTTGCGCAGGACCGGAAAAGGAAAAATCAAGAGGATGCGAGCGTACAAGAGCCACATCCTCACCAAGAAATCCACAAAAAGAAAGCGCCGTCTGCGCTCGGCGACCTTGGTCAGCCCGGCGGACATGAGGCGCATGAAGCGACTCCTTCCGGGGTCGTAGTGAAAGGGAGAAAGTTCGATGCCGAGAACAACGTCATCTCCCGCTCGCAACAAGCGGAAGAAAAAGATCTTGAAGGCGGCCAAGGGATACTTCGGCGGCCGTAAGAATCTCTACCGGACAGCGAAGGATGCTGTTGAGAAGGGTTGGCAACACGCCTATCGGGACCGAAAGAACAAGAAGCGCACCTTCCGTCGGCTGTGGATCACCCGGATCAACGCCGCCGCCAGAGAGAACGAATTGTCCTACTCCAGATTCATGAACGGCCTCAAGCAGGCCGGGGTTGAGCTCGACCGAAAGGCCTTGGCCGACTTGGCCGTCCGCAGTCCGGAGGCCTTCACCGCGTTGGCGGACCGGGCCAAAGAGGGGCTCGGGGTCGGCTGACGCTCGCCGTCCACCCAGGTCCTCAGGAGATCGGGTGCCGGCCGGTATGCGGCGACCTTCGAGGTAACTGCATCTAAATGACCCATCAGAACTCCCTCATCCAAACACTGCAGGAGTTGGAGACAGAGGCACTGTCCGCGATCCGGGCGGCTGCCGAGGGCGGCACGCTCGAGGCTTTGCGGATCTCCTATCTGGGGCGCAAGGAGGGCCGAATTTCTGGGATCCTCCGAGGTCTCGGCGATCTCGCCGCGGATGAGCGACCGCCGGTGGGTGCCGAAGCGAATCGGGTCAAGGAGGCGCTCCAAGAGGCCCTCGAGGCTCGTGAAGCCGAGATGTCCACCTCCCGCGAGGACACCGGCGCACCGGTCGAAGATCTGACGCTTCCGGCGCGGCACCGATGGAAGGGGGGGATCCATCCGGTCAATCAGGTTATAGACGAGATCTGGAGGATCTTTCAGTCGATGGGATTCGTGCGCGCCCGTGGGCCTGAGGCGGACACGGAGTGGTACAACTTCTTGGCGTTGAATACACCGCTCGACCATCCTGCCGCGGACGAGCAGGACACACTCTACCTGAAGGACTCGGTTCTCCTTCGCAGCCACACGTCGCCCGTTCAGGTAAGGACGATGGAGAAACATGAGCCGCCGATCCGCATCCTGGCACCGGGTATGGTTTACCGTCGGGACAGCTACGACGCCACACACACGCCAGCGTTCGCGCAGATCGAGGGGCTGGTCGTGGATGAGGGGATCTCCTTTGTCGACTTCAAGGCCACTTTGGCCGAATTCGCCCGCCAGTTCTGGGGTCCCGGAACGAAGGTGCGTTTTCGGCCTTCGTTCTTTCCGTTCACGGAGCCGAGCGCCGAGGTCGACGTGAAGCGCATGATCACGATGAAGGACGGGACCCGAGTCGAGTCCGACTGGATCGAGATCATGGGCGCGGGCATGGTGGATCCGAACGTGCTGGAGAATGTTGGCTACGACTCGGAGCGCTACACGGGCTTCGCTTTCGGTATGGGCCCGGCGCGTATTGCTCTGCTCAAGTATGGCGTGCCCGACCTTCGCATGTTCTTTCAGAACGACGTCCGCTTCCTTTCGCAGTTCTCAGGGGGAAGCGCGCCGTGAACATCTCCTACGCCTGGCTCAAATCGGTCGCGCCCGGTCTGACCGAGAGCCCCGAGGATCTGGCGGAACGCCTCGCCCTTCTGGGCGCGCCCGTCGAGGAGATCACCCCCGTGTTTGCCGGGCTCGAGGATGTGATCATCGGCGAAGTGAAGACAGTGCGGGGCCATCCCAACGTGGATCGCCTGTCGTTGTGCGAGGTCTACAACGGCGAGGAGGTGGTCCAGGTCGTCTGTGGCGCCCCGGTCGTCGAGGAGGGAGGGTTTTACCCGTTCGCGCCCGTAGGCGTGACACTTCCCGGAGGACTCGAGCTCAAGAGAGCCAAGATTCGAGGCGAGTACTCCAGTGGGATGCTCTGTTCGGAGAAGGAGCTCGGCTTGGGCCGGGATCAATCAGGCATCATGCTCCTGTCCGGAGAGGTCTCGGCAGGCCAATCGCTGATCGAGGCGCTCGGCCTCGACGACGTCCGGATGGACGTGGAGGTGACACCGAATCGGGGAGACTGGCTGTCCCACGTCGGGATCGCCCGGGAGGTGGCTCCGGGCGGAGTCGCCGGCCTGGCTCTGGCAAACATTCCCGGAGCTAGCTCGCTCGACATCGAGGTGAAGAGTGGCGAGCACGAAGTGTCCCATGGTGGTGTGACCATCCGCATCGACGAGCCGAAGCAGTGTTATCGGTTCCTCGGGGTGATCATTCGTGGAGTGAAGGTGGAGCCCTCGCCCCAGTGGATGGCGGCCCGCCTCAGGGCCGTGGGCCAGCAGGCCATCAACAACGTGGTCGATGCGACGAACTACGTCATGCTGGAGATGGGTAACCCCATGCACGCGTATGATCTGGGCAAGCTGGAGGGGTCCAGTCTGATCGTGCGGAACGCCACCAAAGGTGAGACGATGGAGACGCTCGACGGACTCGAGCACACATTCGATGCCGAGATGCTGTTGATCGGCGACACGGCGGTGCCGCACGATATCGCGGGCATCATGGGTGGCATGCACTCCTCGGTCACGACAGATACGACCGACATTCTGGTGGAGTGCGCCCTCTTCGAGCCGAAGTCGATCCGACGGACCCGGCGCGCACTGGGAATCTCCACGGACGCCAGCTTCCGGTTCGAGCGGGGCGTGGACCCGGAGGGGCACTTTCCCGCGGTCAAGCGTGTGTTGGAGGTCATCATCGCCACTGCGGGCGGGGAAGTGGATGGCCCGATCCTGGAGGTTCTGCCGCGGCCCTGGGAGCCGTCGACGCTGGCGCTTCGGCCGACGAGGGTCGAGCAGGTGCTTGGCGTCCGGTTCGAGGACGCCGAATTGGAGGCGTTGCTGACGCCGCTCGGATTCACGGTGCAGAACGGGCGTGGAGAGGGAGAGGGCGGCGACCACCTGAGCGTCATCGTTCCCGGATACCGCAGCAACGATGTGACACGCGAGATCGACCTGATCGAGGAGATCACCCGGGCTTATGGATACGATCGTTTTCCCGACGACCTCGCCCCGGCGCGCCCGACCACCGTCCCGGACCACCCGCTTTTCCAGCTCGAAGACCGTCTCCGGACCGTACTCTCGGGGGACGGATTGTTCGAAGCGGCCAATCCGGCGTTCGCTCCAGTTCATGAGGGAGAAGTGGAACTAAATAATCCTATATCGTTGGAAGAAAGCAGGTTACGAACCTCGTTGATTCCCGGTTTGCTGCGGAATGTCGAGTACAATTTCGCTCGGGGGGTGAGGGACGTGCGGCTGTTCGAGATCGGTACCGTGTTCCACGCCGCCGGGGCTGCCGAGCCACCAAAGGAGGACCTCCACGTCGCTTTCGCAGTCACCGGGCGCGGGGAACCCGAACACTGGTCCGGAACCGGTGAGGCGTTCGACTTCTGGAGTGTGAAAGGCCTCGTAGAGACCGTGTTAGCGGAATCGGGGTTGGATGAAGCGGCGGTGAAGGTGCCCGCGGCGGGGACTTTGGCTGCGGCCTCGGCGCCTGGATCGACCGAGGATTCGACCGAGGATTCGGTTGTAGATTCGGCCGTGGGTCTGTTCGTGCCTGCATCGGTCGTTGCTCTGACGGCCGGAGACGGCACTCCCACGGGGGCTGCCGGGCAGGTTCGGCCCGACCGCGTCGACGCGCCCGCTTGGGCGGGGGCGGTTTGGGCCATGGAGTTGACGCTGCCCGCTGAACCCGCTGCCAAGACCACACCCATGTATCGGCCGCTTTCGCCGTTCCCGGGTGTGGATCGTGACCTGGCGCTGCTCGTACCCTATGATGTCCCCACTTCGGCTGTGTCTGACGAAATCTGCGATGTCGGCGGCGCGCTCCTGGAGCGGGTCACGGTCTTCGACCTCTACCGGGGAGACGGCGTGGCTGAGGGACATCGCTCGTTGGCGTTTCGTCTCCGGCTTCAGGCGTGGGATCGTACGTTGAGGGACAAGGAAGTGGATCGGGTGGTCGAAAAAATCGTGAAACATCTCCGGGAGGATCTGGGTGTCGAGCAGCGGCTCTAAAATGCAAAGGACGTCGAAAGACGTGGCACCGGACAAGGCCGTCGAGCGGCTGGAAAACGCCGTGACTGCAGCGCTCACCAAGGTCGAGCTGCTCGAGGGCGAGGTCGTCCGGATGAACGCGCAGGGTGAGGAGCTGGAAGGCCTGCTCAAGGGGGTGACTTCAGGCGAGGGGGGGCCAAGGGAAATGATTAACAAGCTGCACATCCTCGAGGAGGAAAATCGTGATCTTCGAAGACGCCTGGAGGAGGGGCGGGAGGGTGTGAACCGACTCTTGGCGCAGATCAAATTTCTGGAGGAACAGCCGTGACGAACCATTCAAGGGAGTCGGTGACCGTCAGGATCGCCGGCGAGGAGCACACGATTCGCTCGAACGCCGAGCCGGAGTATACGACACGTTGTGCGGCCCATGTGGATCAGCGGATCCATGAAATCAAGAAGCAGGTCGGGCTCCTCGAAGGCCACAAAGTGGCCATCCTCGCTGCCCTTTCGATCACGGATGAGCTGTTTCAGGCACAGGATGCGCAGGAAAGGAGCGGCTCCCAGATGGCCGAGCGCGTGAATGTGCTCGCGGCTCGTTTAGAGGATGCGGTTTCCGGCGGCTGAGCCGCCCCTCCTTGCGTCCGCGGGAGCCGGAATTCTATTGTCACCCAGGACAACGTACGCTCACGCTTCGGATGCGTGTCCTTCGCATCCGATTTTGGAGCCGATAAATGGACCCGCTGGTTTATGGACTGGCGGCGGTTGTGGCGTTGCTCTTCGGAGCCGTGGGATATCTCGGACGCGGTTCCGTCGAGCGATCGCGTCAAAAAAAGGCTGTAGCAGCCGCCGCGGATGAGGCTTCCAGGATTTTGGGCCGTGCCCGGGAAGAGGCCGACAACCTCCGTACATCCCGTGTGCTCGAGGGCAAAGAGGAGGTCATCCGGCTTCGAGAATCCTGGGAGCAGGAGGAGTCCGAGCACCGCAAGGAAGTCGAGAAGGCTGAGGAACGCCTTTCGGAGCGTTCGAGTTCCTTGGAACGCCGCTTCGACAACCTGAATGAGCGGGAGTCCGCTCAAGAGAAACGTGCGAAGGAGTTGGAGGCGGCCAAGGAGGGACTCGCCGCCCGGACCCGCGACCTGGAGCAGGATCGAGAGCGGGTTCGCGAAAAACTCGAGTCCGTTTCGGGGATGTCCCAACCCGAGGCAAAAAAAGAGCTCCTGGCGGACCTACAGGACGAAGCCCGGGCCGAAGCAGCCAATACACTTCGCGAAGTTAAGGAAGCAGCCCAGCGCACGGCGGACCGCGAGGCCAAGAAGATCCTCGGTTTGGCCATCCAGCGCATGGCGGCCGATCAGACTGCCGAGATGACCGTTTCGGTCGTGCACCTTCCCTCCGACGAAATGAAGGGCCGGATTATCGGCCGGGAGGGTCGGAACATCCGCGCCTTCGAGCAGGCCACAGGGATTGACGTCATCATCGACGACACGCCCGAAGCTGTGGTCCTTTCCGGGTTCAACCCTGTACGCCGAGAGGTGGCGCGCATCGCACTCGGGCGGCTGATCGAGGACGGCCGTATCCATCCGGGTCGCATCGAGGAGGTGGTCGACAAGAGCCGGCAAGAGGTCGAGGAGTCCATGGCCCAGGCGGCCGAGGAGGTTCTCTACGAGCTCGGTATCCACAACGTGCACGAAGAGATCGTCAAGACCCTCGGGTGTCTGAAGTTTCGGACGTCTTACGGCCAGAATCAGCTCCAGCATGCCAAGGAAGTCGCTCAGCTGGCCGGGAGCATGGCCGCGGAGATGGGTCTCGACGTCCAGGCCACGAAACGTGCCGGCGTGCTTCACGACGTCGGCAAGGGGCTCACGCACGAGCACGAGGGCACGCACGTCGAGCTCGGCTATCGCCTGTGTAAGAAGCACAAGGAATCCGAGATCGTGCTCAACGCCATCAAGGCCCATCACGACGAAGAGCCTCACTATTTCCCGGAGACCTTTCTGGTCACGGCCGGGGACGCAATCTCGGGCTCCCGTCCGGGTGCGCGCCGAGAGATGTTCGAGGGTTATGTCAAGCGCCTCGAAAAGCTCGAAGAGTTGGCGATGGAGCACCCGGGGGTCGAGCGCTGTTTCGCCATTCAGGCCGGTCGTGAGATCCGCGTGATGGTCGAGCCCGAGAAGGTGACCGACCAGGAGATGGCTCAGATTTCCGAGATCGTGGCCCGCCGAATCGAGGGTGAGCTCCAATATCCGGGGCAGATCAAGGTGGTCGTGATTCGTGAGACCCGTGCGGTCGATTTCGCACGGTGAGTCGATCTCGTCCAACAACAACAGGGCACTTGTAAGAGGAATTCGAATGTCCGCTGAACTCATATCGGGGAAGGACATGGCGGCGTCGATCCGAGAGGAGGTCAAAGGGCGGGTCGCCGGTCTCAAAGAGACCGGGCTCACGCCTGGTCTCGCCGTGGTCCTCCTAGGCGAAGATCCGGCGAGTCAGGTCTACGTCCGATCGAAGAACAAGGCCGCGACTGAAGCCGGCATCTACTCCCGGCAGATCACCCTGCCTCAGGACACCCCGGAAGAGGAGCTTCTGGGGGTCGTGGCGGGTCTCAACGCCGATCCAGAGATCCACGGCGTCCTGGTCCAGCTTCCGCTTCCGGCTCAGATCGACGAAACCAAGGTCCTCTCGGCGATCGACCCCACAAAGGACGTCGATGGCTTTCATCCGGTGAACGTGGGCCGGCTCGCCTCAGGCGACCCCGACGCTCTGGCGCCATGTACGCCCTCGGGTGTGACCGAGATGCTTCTGCGAAGTGGGAACGACCCCGCAGGCAAGCACGCGGTCGTCGTGGGGCGCAGCAACGTCGTCGGGCGGCCGATGGCCGCGCTTCTGTTGCGGAAGGCACCGGGAGGGAACGCGACCGTGACCGTGGCGCACAGCCGCACGCCCGACCTCGGTGCCGTTACCCGAGAGGCGGACATCTTGATCGTAGCAATCGGGCAGCCCGACCTGATCCGGGGTGATATGGTGAAGCCCGGCGCCGTGGTCATCGACGTCGGTGTAAACCGGGTGGATGACGACACGCGCGAGAGGGGTTACCGCCTGACGGGTGACGTGGCGTATGACGAAGTCAAAGAAGTCGCCTCCGCGATCAGTCCGGTTCCCGGGGGGGTCGGGCCGATGACGATCGCCATGCTGCTTTCGAATACGGTGGCGGCGGCCGTCCGGTCCGCGACGGCCGAATGACCGAACCTCGGGTCTGGAGCGTCACGCAAGTCAACCGGGCGGTGCGGAGCCTGCTCGAGGACACGATCGAGAGTCTCTGGATCAGCGGCGAGCTCGCCAACTGGACTCGGGCCCGGTCCGGGCACTGTTACTTCACGCTCAAGGACGAGCAGGCGCAACTCCGCTGCGCGATGTTCAAGACCGAGGCGGCGACACTTCCTGCCGATCCGGAAGAGGGCACGACCGTGAGGGCCTTCGGCGGGCTGACCCTGTACGAGGCCAGGGGAGAGTATCAGCTCGTCGTGCGGCGCCTCGAGGCGGAGGATGCCGAAGGGCTCTGGCGTCAGGCGTTCGAGCGCTTGCGTTCGAAGCTCGAGGCCGAGGGTCTACTCGCTCCCGAGCGGAAGCGTGCCCTGCCGCGCTTTCCCGAGGCCGTCGGTGTCGTCACGTCGCTGGCGGGCGCGGCGCTCGCCGACATTTTGACCGTGGTCCGCCGCCGAGCCCCTTGGACGCGGGTGATCGTGCGGGGCGCGCGTGTGCAGGGCGAGGGTTCAGGCGACGAGGTCGCAGAGGCGATTCGGGCCCTCGGGGCCAGTGGCCTGGTGGACGTGTTGATCGTCGGGCGCGGTGGGGGATCGCTGGAGGACCTGTGGGCATTCAACGAAGAAGTGGTTGCTCGCGCGATCGTTGCGTGCCCCGTCCCGGTGATCTCGGCCGTGGGGCACGAGGTCGACGTGACCATCTCGGACCTGGTTGCCGACGTCCGGGCTCCCACGCCGTCTGCGGGCGCGGAAACCGCCGTGAAGGACGGCGAGGGGTTGAGCGATGCGCTGGGGGTCACCCGCACCCGAATGAGCGGGGCGCTACGAGCCATCGCCTTTCATCGGCGGGAGGTGCTCGGTGTGCGTCTGAGTCAACTCCGGCGGACCGGCGTGGGCCTTGTACGGCCACGGCGCGAGGTGGTGGATCGGGCCGGAGACCGTATGGTGTCTGCGATCCGGGGGCTGGCGACACTCAAGAGAGCCCGCCTATCCGAGATCGCCGGCAAGATGGATGTACTTTCACCACTGGCGACGCTTCGCCGCGGGTATGCACTCCCTCAGGATGTGGACGGGAGGATCCTGCGAACCGTCGAAGCGTTCGAAGAAGGCGCTCGGTTCTCCCTCCGTGTCTCGGACGGATCGGTGCCGTGTGAAGTACAGGGTGGATCGTGACGATCGAGAAAGATGAAGCGCCTGACGCCTTGGGGGATGACATGACCGAAAACGCTCCATCTCTAGAGGAGCGGCTGAAACGCCTCGAAGAGATCGTGCGATCCCTCGAGGCCGCCGACCTCGATATGGAAGGAGCCCTGACGCTGTTCGAGGAGGGCGTCGAGCATGTGCGTGGAGCCGAAGCGACACTCCGTGTCGCCGAACTCAAGGTGGAAGAGCTTCTCGGCCCAGAGGAGGATCCTGTTATCCGGCCGCTGGAGGAAGATCCGGAGTGACCGCCGACCGTCCCGCCATCGACCTCGAAGCGCTTCTCCGCGACGAAAGGGCGGAGGTGGAGCGGGCGCTCGAACGGGCGTGCCGGTGGCTGGGCGACGAACTCCCCAACGACCTGCTCCAACCGGCTCGCCACGCCGTGCTCAGCGGTGGGAAACGCCTTCGCCCCGTCCTGTGCGTGGTCGCCTACCGGGCGTGCGGGGGGGGTACCGGGCCCTCGGTATACGATCTCGGCGCCGCGATCGAGCTGATTCACGCGTATTCCCTCATGCACGACGACCTCCCGTGTATGGATGACGCTGATCTTCGGAGAGGCCAGCCGACGCCGCACACGCTTTTCGGGGAGGCCGCGACCGCTCGAGCCGGGCTTGCCCTGATTCCGGCGGCCTCCCTCTGGGCTCTTCGTGCGTCCGACGCTCTGGGCGCGGGCGATGCGGTTTCTCGGAGGATTGTGAGCGAGTTGAATCGGGCGGCGGGGGCGGGTGGGATGGTCGGCGGACAGGCGCTCGATCTGTTGGGCGAGGGGCAGCGCCTCGACCCGAGCGAACTCGATCGTCTGCACCGCATGAAGACGGGTGCTCTGCTTACCGCTTCCCTGGTGATCGGAGGGCTGGCCGCCGGCGCATCGGATACGACCGTCGCTGGGCTCGAGAGCTTCGGCCGTGGCATTGGACTTGCATTTCAGGTGACCGACGACATTCTGGACGCGACCGAGGTTGCCGCAGACCTGGGAAAGAATCCCAGTGACGGCTTGCTCGACAAGAGCACCTACGTGTCGTTGTACGGACTGGAGGAGGCGATGAAGAGGGCCCGGGTACACGCGGAGGAGGCGAGGGAGGCGCTTCGAGGTGCAGGGGTCGACGCTCCGGCATTGGTTGCGCTCGCCTCTTACGTAGTGGAACGTAGGAAATAGACGAGATGGATTGGGGTCGGGCGTAGGGGCACGTTCGCTTCCAAGCTATGTTAGGGTTTGGTCAATAACGCAGTTAGGAGTCGGCCTGTGTCGATATTGGACCGAATAGACGGACCCGAAGACGTCCGAGGACTCTCCCGGGAAGAGCTGCACGAATTGGTCGTGGAGGCCCGGGAACGCCACGTGGACGTGATCTCCAAGGTCGGGGGCCACTTCGGGGCCAGTCTCGGAGTGGCGGAACTTACCGTGGCGCTCCACTACACGTTCGAGACGCCACGCGACAAGCTCATCTGGGACACCGGCCACCAGGGCTACATCCACAAGATCCTTACGGGCCGAAACGAACGGCTTTTGACGATCCGACAGAAGGACGGGTTGGCGCCGTTCCTCCGGCGTGACGAGTCTGAATACGATCACTTCGGCGCCGGCCACGCGGCCACTTCGATTTCGGCGGCCCTCGGTACGGCGATTGCCCGCGACCTGAATGGCGACGACTTCAGCGTGGTGGCCATCATCGGAGACGGCGCGATGGGATGCGGCCTGGCTTACGAGGCCCTCAACAACGCCGGACACACCGACCGGGACCTGATCGTCATCCTGAACGACAACGACCATTCGATCGCGCCCAACGTGGGGGCGATGAACAAGTATTTGACCGGCGTGATGACGAACCCGGTCTACAACCGGATCCGAGACGAGGTGAAGGACTTGCTCTCGAAAGGGCCGGGTGGAGCGAAGGGCGTGATGAGGCGGCTTGCGAGCCGCACAGAAGAAAGTGTGAAGGGCCTCTTCGTTCCCGGAATGCTCTTCGAGGAGCTCGGGTTCCGGTACATCGGTCCGGTCGACGGGCACGATCTCGACTCTCTGATTGACACCCTGGCCAGGGTCCGCCGCCTCGAGGGCCCGATGCTGGTCCACGTAATCACGCAGAAAGGCAAAGGCTTTTCCCCCGCGGAGCAGGACGCGTACACGTGGCACGCGCGCCCCCATTCGACAAGATCAGTGGGGAAGTCAAGAAGGGAAGCGGAGGCCTGCCTCGGTACCAAAAGGTTTTCGGCCATGGACTCAAGGAACTCGGTGAGCTCGATTCCCGGGTCGTTGCCTTCACCGGGGGAATGCCGGACGGTACCAGCACCGACATCTTCGGCGACGCCTTCCCGGACCGGTTTTTCGACGTGGGCATCGCGGAGGGTCACGCCGTCACCGCAGCTGCCGGAATGGCGGCGCTCGGAGGGGTTCGGCCCCTCGTGTGCATCTACTCAACGTTCCTGCAAAGGGCCTTCGACAGCATCGTACACGATGTCGCGCTCCAGGATCTGCCGGTCGTTTTTTGTATGGATCGGGCCGGACTCGCGGGTCCCGATGGGCCCACGCACCACGGTGCCTTCGACATTCCGTACATGCTGCTCGTTCCCGGTATGACCGTGACCGCCCCCAAGGACGGGGCCGAGATGATGGCGCTCGTGCGACTGGGCATCCAACACGAGGACGGCCCGTTCTCCGTGCGCTGGCCGAGAGACGCGGTGCCCGAGGCCGTCCCTCACGTGAGCGAGATCCCGGACGTCGAGTACGGGACGTGGGAGATCCTTCGGCGCGGCTCCGACGTTGTGTTCCTCGCGACCGGAACGATGGTGGGCGCCGCATCCGAGGCCGCCGAGGCGCTGGCCTCACGCGGCATCCAGGCGGAGGTCGTGAACTGCCGTTTTCTGAAACCGTACGATCACGACGTCCTGAGGGATGTGGCCGAGCGCCATCGGCGCGTGATCACGATCGAGGAAGGGGCCGTAGTCAACGGTTTCGGCGCCTACATAACTCGGGAGCTGTCGGCACTCGCCTCGGAGCATACGATCGAGGTGCGGTCCCTGGGGCTCCCGGATCGGTTCATCGAGCACGGCGCGCGCGAAGTGCTCCTACGCGATCTCGGGCTCGACGCCGAGGGGATCGCCACGGAGGCCCGCCGGATGATAGGAGGCGCGGTGACGGCGGCGGAGGAGTCGGCTTGAAGCGGTCGATACGCACCGACCGATGGCGGCGCCAGGATGGGTAAATCGGGTGGCTTGCGGCGTGTCGGCGTCGTGGGACGTCCGGAGCACGATGATGTGCCCGGGTGCGTCGAACAGTTGGCCGGCTTCGCCCGCGAGAACCAGATCGATGTTTCCTTTGAGGAGCACCTCACCGAGTGGGCGCCCGAGGGTGCCAAGCCCATGGACCTCGATGCAGACCCGATCGATCTCCTGATCGCGTTGGGCGGGGACGGCACGCTGCTTCGGGCGGGTCGATCCGTCGCCGGCAGGGACATCCCTGTTCTCGGCGTGAATCTCGGGCACCTCGGTTTCCTCACGGCCCTTCCGCACACGGAGCTCGAGGAGCATCTGGGCTTGATGTTGAGCGGTGACTACGTGCTCGATCGCCGCTCCACTCTAGAGGCTCGCATCATCCATGCCGACGGTTCGCAGGGAGAGCTGCTTCTGGCCTGGAACGACTTCGTGATTCATAAGCGGGGGGTCGCTCGTGTAACTCGGCTCGACCTTCGGGTCCAAGAAAGCCCAGCCGGAGGGACGGACGGCGCGGGCGGAGAGGCTGGAGCGAAAGGAGAGGGAGGCTGGCGGGACATGGGCAGCTTCTCGGCGGATGGACTGATCGTGGCCACCCCCACGGGGTCCACCGCCTATTCGCTGTCGGCGGGCGGCCCTATCGTCGTGCCCTCGGTCGACTGCTTGATCGTCACGCCTATCTGTCCACACACGCTGGCTATGCGGCCCCTGGTGATTCCGGCCACCCAACAGGTTGCCGTGAGGCCCATCGAACGGACCAAGGACCTCGTGGCCACGGCGGACGGGCAGGTCGCGCACGAATTCGAGACCGGTGCGGAGATCCACATCGGACGTTCCGAAATCGAGATCCCGCTGGTCCGGTTTGCGGGACAGAACTTTTTCGGAACGCTGCAGCGAAAGCTCAACTGGGCGGCACGGCCCTCAAGTTAGCTCCTAGCATGCTCATCGAACTCCGCATTCGGGACTACGCAGTCATCCATGATCTGACCCTCGAGCTGGGGCCCGGGCTCAGCGCTCTCTCCGGGGAGACCGGGGCGGGGAAATCGATCATCGTCGGGGCGCTCTCTCTTCTGTTGGGGGAACGTGCGTCCAGTGACACGGTGCGGGCCGGCGCGGAGCGGGCGATGGTCGAGGCGGTCTTCGACGTGGCGAATTATCCGAACCTCAGAGCTCAGCTGAACGACTTGGGGATCGAGGCCGAGGATGGCCTGTTGATCCTCCGGCGAGAGGTGGCGGCGGTGGGCCGGAACCGCGCTTGGATCAACGAGTCTCCGACCACGGCCCGTACCTTGGGAGAGCTGGGACGATCGCTCGTGGATTTACATGGGCAGCACGACCACCAGACGCTCCTCAGGAAAGACGAGCAGCGCCGCATTTTGGACGCCTTCGGCGAAGCGGAACAGGACGCATCAGAGGTTGGGGAGGCGTTCGAGAGCCTTTGCCGGCTGGAGGCCCAGTTGAAGGAACTTCGGGAAAACCGCCGCGAACTCGCGAGCCGGGTCGACTTCCTCCGCTTCCAGATGAGTGAGCTCGAGGACGCGAACGTCCAGCCCGGAGAGGAGGAGGCGCTCGCGGAAGAGAGTCGACGCCTCGAAAACTCGGAGGAGCTTCTCGGTGAGGCCACGAGGATCCATGCTGAGCTGTACGCGGCCGAAGGTGCGGTCACTGAGAAGGTTTCCGCTATGGCCCAGACCCTTGCCCGGCTAAAGGAGTGGGATCCGGCGCTGGAGGGATCCCACGAAGCGCTCCAGGAGGCCTATCACACGTTGGCGGAGGTTGGCCGCGATCTGAGCAGCTATGTCGGCGGCGTCCGCCACGATCCCGGGCGGCTGGAGGAAGTCCGGTCGCGGCTCGACCTGATTCACTCCCTCAAGCGGAAGTACGGTCCAACGTCGGAAGACGTCATCGCATCGCGGGACCGCGTTCGCGCGAGCCTGGACGAGGTGGAGGACGGGCGCTGGGACGAGGACACGCTCGCCGCCGATGTCGAGGGCACACGAAGCACCCTCATTGCCGCCGCAGCCCGCTTGAGCGGAAAGAGGCGTGAGGCTGCAACCCGGCTCGAGGAGGAGGTCGAGGCGCTGCTGCCAGACCTGGGCCTACCAGCCGGGACCTTCGAGGTCCAGATGGAAACTCTTCCCGAGGCGAAATCCCGTGGAGCCGAGAACATCGAGTTCCTGGTCTCGGTTAATAAAGGCTTTCCTCCCACCGCGCTCGCTCGAGTGGCCAGTGGCGGTGAGCTGTCGAGGGTCATGCTGACCCTGAAGGCGATTCTGGCGCAGGTCGATCAGGTTCCGACGCTGATTTTCGACGAAATCGATGCCGGAATCGGGGGGCAGGTGGCTTCGCTGGTTGCGGCCAAGTTGAAAGACGTGGCCCGTTACCATCAGGTGTTCGTCGTGACCCATCTTCCCCAGCTCGCCTCTCGGGCGCGCAGTCATCTGCTCGTGGAGAAGAACGAGGGCGAAGGACTCGCCGCGACGGCCGTGAAGGGACTTACGGGCGACGCCCGGGTGCGAGAGATCGCACGGATGCTGGGTGGCGATCCCGAATCCGAGACCTCGCAGAGCCACGCCAAGGAGTTGCTGGAAGCAGGCGACTAGTTTCCTGACGCTAACCCTGCCCCCAGAGGCCCCAAAAGAAGCGAAGTCCGGCCTCGACGCGCCAGGTCTTCGGTGTGGCACCGCCGCTCCCTGATACCGCCTCCTGAACGAGGAATCGGGCCTCGAAGGGGCCGCCCCGGCCGCTTTGCACCGTAGAGAAGACGACGCCAGCGCCGATCCCGACCGACCTTTCTACGGTCTCGAGCTCGAGTAGTCGGGGGTCCAGCCCCACCCCAGCCTCGGCCGAGCTGTAGCGATCGGCCGTCTTCGAGAAGTACCTGAGATCGAACGCAAGCGCGATCTCTTCCGTCAGGTGCACTCGGGGGGATACACGAAACTGATTGTAGTCGCCCGGGCTCCACCGCACCTCTTGTTCGGTTGGGTCGAGTGGGGCGAAAATCCGATCGGGAGCCGTGATCCGTCTGAGAACCTGGACCGGTTGCTGGATCCCATACCGAAACTCTCCCACGATACCGAGGAAGTTACCAACGTGCAGCGTTCCGAACACGCTCAACTCGATGTCGTTCTGGCCGTCTCCACTCCCGGTGTCGATGAAGTTACGCGGGGAGTCCGTTCGCCCCGAGCCGATTCGAAAGAGCGCACCCGCGCCGATCTCCACGCGAATGGTGGGCTGCGGCTCGTTTGGAGGGGTCTCTTGGCCGATCCCCCACAGGCGGGCGTAGGCATGGATTTCCACGTCCCCTAGCTCCCAAGGGCTCCTCCACGTCTTAAGGGAATCACCCCTTATTCGGAACGCGGGATTCGACACCAGGTCCAGGTATGTCGCCTCGGTCAGCACTTGAGTGGCCAACGGGATGGTCGTCGGGAAAAGCGGGACGCCGACTGCCTGATAGGCGTTCAGGAGGTTTGTCATCCGGGACTGGAGAGCGTCCCCCGTACCGGAGCCCTCGAGCGGGAACACCCCGTAATCCCCGTACGCATCAGTCAGGGCCCCGTAGAAACTCTCGCCCTCAGCCAAAAGGCTCGTGGCTTGGGAGCACTCCGGACTCGATGGGTCCGCTGTGCATAACGTTGTGACTACGAGGGTAAGAGCGCCGTTGGCCGCAGAGACCTCCCCAAGGAAGTCGCCAGCCGTGCCCGGCGGGATGCCCACGTCGGCCCCGTCTGTCTGGATGGAGGTCGCGAACTCCGCGCGGCGTCTCGAGAACGGCACCGTGGTTCCAACGGTGAGCCAGTCGAGCACGCCTACGTCCAGCCGGATCGGGAGCCAGACCGCGTCCCTCGTCAAAACGGCCCGAGTTCGCCCGAGCACCAATGGCGTGATGGTGGTACCCGCCGCGGCTGTCAGGTCGGCCTCCAGATCTTCGAGAGCCGGAAACAGGCGCGTGCCGACTGCCGTGTCCGTAAAGTCGAACCCGAGCGGTTCGTCCTCCTCGATGAGCGATCCGCCCTCCATACGCGAGCCGAAACGCTCGTCCACGAAATGGAAGAGTGAATTGATCTCGACCCGGAATTGGCCGACCGGGAGGACGGGTCCCGAGAACTCTTGCCCCTCAAGGCCCAGAGGCGCCATGATCAAGACTAGAACTGGGAGCTTTTTGACGATCCTCACCTTCATTCCGCGCTCAAGTCCCCTCGGTTAAAGGTCCTTCTCCGCCCCACGCCAGGACGGAGGTCGTGGCCGGGGAACATAATGGGGGAGGGAGGCCGTGGGAACTTGACATTTCATGGGCCCTTTCTAGGTTCCAGCGCACAATTGAAGGGTGTTTCGGAAACGTTTTGTGTAGGTTTGGGTAGGGATCCGAGACACCCTTTTTCTTGCGGGAATAGCTCAGTTGGTAGAGCACCACCTTGCCAAGGTGGGGGTCGCCGGTTCGAGTCCGGTTTCCCGCTTTGGAAGAGGGGTGAGCCCGTCACTCAGGACGTGCAGCCCCTCTTTTTTTAGGCGCCGTAGCCAAGCGGTAAGGCAGAGGCCTGCAAAGCCTTTATTCCCCGGTTCGAATCCGGGCGGCGCCTCTCTTTAGGTAGTTCGACGTGTTGCCGCCGCCCGGGTTCGAACCGTCGGTTCGAGCCGAGCGACAAAATGGTCTCCGCGCATGCGGTCTAGCCGATCTCCGCGAGACGACCGAGGATTGCCGAAGGCAACCGCAGGTCAATCCGGGCGGTGTGGAGTTGCCCCATCCTCACGACCCCCGCCCATCGGAACCACGATTCGAACCGTCGGTTCGAGCCGAAGCGGGAAAATGTGGCCCGCGAATGCGGTCCAGGCGCTGACCGCCGAGACCACCGAGGATCGCCGAAGGCGACCGGAGGTGAATCCAGGCGGTGTGGAGTTGCCCCATCCTCACGACCCCCGCCCATCGGAACCACGATTTGAACCGTCGGTTCGAGCCGAGGCGGGAAAATGTGGCCCGCGAATGCGGTCCAGGCGCTGACCGCCGAGACGACCGAGGATTGCCGAAGGCAACCGCAGGTCAGCCGAGGCGTCAGGAATGCCCTCCGTATAGCGGCCCACGAGTCGACCGCCGAGACGACCGAGGATTGCCGAAGGCAACCGCAGGTCAATCCGGGCGGTGTGGAGTTGCCCCATCCTCACGACCCCCGCCCATCGGAACCACGATTCGAACCGTCGGTTGGAGCCGAAGCGGGAAAATGTGGCCCGCGAATGCGGTCCAGGCGCTGACCGCCGAGACGACCGAGGATTGCCGAAGGCAACCGCAGGTCAGCCGAGGCGTCAGGAATGCCCTCCGTATAGCGGCCCACGAGTCGATCGCCGAGACCACCGAGGATCGCCGAAGGCGACCGGAGGTGAATCCAGGCGGCGCCCTGGCTGGCGCGCCCAACTAGGGGATGCTAGTCCACGCCGACATACGACAAAGTTCTTACGCGCCCGCAGGTCGCCGTGTTCGTGGGCGGCTGCTCTTGGCATAGTCGTCCGCGTCGACAAGGATTCGGGGCAACGTACTTATGGTGCGCCAATCCCGTGGTGGATCGTCGCGACGAAGCTCGCTTCGGCAGCTTCGTTCTGCCCCCACGCCGCGGCCTGCGCCCGAATGGGGCGCGCCGCGACGATCTGCTCGAGCGAGCGCCCCTGCTCCATGAGCTCCGCGACGGCATCGCGCATGGTCTTGAGCGCGTCCCGGTACCCCCGTAGATCCTCACGGGTCGAGAGGGCACCATGCCCGGGGATGACCTGGGTCTCGGCGTCCATCACCGCGAGGGCCACACCGGACGCTGCGATCATGCCATCGATCGATCCTCCAGTCGCAGTGTCGATGAACGGAAAGCGATCACGGAAGAACGTGTCCCCCATGTGTAGGACGTTGGCGCGCTTGAAGTGCATGATTGCGTCGCCGTCGGTATGCGCGTTCTCGACGTGGAACGCGTGCAACTCGTCGCCGTTCAGATGGAAGATTACGTCTTCAGTGAAGGTGACCACCGGCCGGGCTCCCTCGGGAACCGCGGGACTCTCGGCAACGGGGCGTCCGATTCGCTCGAGCACCTGATCCATGCTCAGCCGATAACGCACGTTCTCATGCGCCACGATGAGGGCGCCCGTCCGTCCCAGGTTCTCGTTGCCGCCCGTGTGGTCTCCGTGCCAGTGCGTGTTGAAGACGAAGCGAACGGATTCGGAGGTGATCTCGGCGATGGCCGCGAGGATCTTGTCGGTGAGCGGAGCAAACTGGTCGTCCACGATAAAGACGCCGTCTTCGCCGACCGACAAGCCGATATTGCCGCCCTGTCCCATGAGCATGTAGATGCCATTACCCAGCGACTGGGCACGGATCTGGACGGCATCGAAGTCCTGGGCGGTGAGCGGTGCGGGGAGCCCGAGGGTGCCAAGAGCGATAACAGCAGCGATAACAGCGGCGAGACGGCGCATGGGTCCAACTCCAGCAATCAGTGAGAGGGGACGGATAAGATGGGGCCTCAGCTGGCCCCGCGCACGTGGTCTGGCGCTTCTCCATCACGGGTGTCAAAAAGCTCGCCTTATCCATTCATTAGATTGGCTCTCGCAAATTTTCGGGATTTCCAATTTTCGGTTGCGAACCCGAGAAGCGAAACCCTGTGCCAAGAGCTATAGTGAGGAGACCATGAACGGACATCTGTATAGGAATCCCCTCGGCCAGGAGGACGGGAGATGAGCATACGATATTCGACTTCGCTTGTGGGGCTGTGCCTCGCGACCGCGGCAGCAGGGCTTCTCTCCCCCGCCGCGGCTCAGCAGTGGGTGATGCCCCGGACGCCTGATGGTCATCCGGACCTCCAGGGAAACTGGAACAACGGGACGCTCACACCGTTCGAACGTGAAGAGGGTCGAGGTCCGGTCTTCACCCCCGAGGAGGTCGCCCAGCGCGAACAGCGCGCGGTTGACAGAG
>CBDBJW010000002.1:0-28603 GCA_965206505.1 Longimicrobiales bacterium | reverse complement strand
ACTGAGCGGAGCGCGTTATCAGGAGAGAATGGAAGCGCAGGGATCGGGTGACTCTCGGCGTGATTGAGAGGCGGCCTTCGAGTAGGATTGGGTTCTTCTTCGATAGGGAGGAGTCATGAGACTCTCGATTCTCGGTTCGCTTCGATTCGCCCTGACGGCGGCGGTCGCGCTCACGACCACGAGCTGCACGGAGCAGGCGGCCCTCCTTGAATGTAACGCGGACAACGGCGGCATCCAGCTTCCAGACGGGTTCTGCGCATTCGTCGTCGCCGACGCCCTCGGCGCGGCGCAACACTTGGACGTGGCCCCGAACGGCGACATTTTCGTGGCAATCCGTAACCAGCCGAACGTATCAGGCGGGATCATTGCCCTGCGCGACACCGACGGAGACGGCCGGGCCGACCTTGAGGAGCGATTCGGCGAGGACGGCGGAACGAGCATCCAGCTGCGCGGCGACTATCTATACTTCGGTCGCGACAACGCGATCGTCCGCTACCCGATGACGCTCGGCGAACTCGTCCCGGACGGACCTGCCGAGGTGATCGCGACGCTACCGGATCAGCGGTCCCACGCGTCCAAGGGCTTCGCCTTCGACGGCGAGGGCGGGATGTACGTCAACGTCGGCGCGCCCGCGAACGCATGTCAGTCCGAGGATCGAGAGCCCGGAGTCCCCGGCATGGACCCGTGCCCGCTGCTCGAGAATCACGGCGGCGTGTGGAAGTTCGACGCGGATCGGCCGAGTCAGACGCAGGCGTCGGGCACTCGCTACGCGACCGGCATGCGGCAGAACTTCGCCATGGCCTGGCATCCGTTCCTGGCGGGGCTCTACCTGGTTCAGCACGGCCGGGATCAGCTCAACACGCTGTGGGAAGGGTTCACGGAGGAGCAGAACGCCGAATTGCCCTCGGAGGAATTCATGAGGGTGGAAGAGGGGTCCAACTTCGGCTGGCCTTACTGCTACCACGATTGGCAGCAGGACAAGCGGGTGTTGTCGCCGGAGTACGGTGGCGACGGAATGGAGGTCGGCCGCTGTGGCGAGTTCGATTTACCCTTGATCGGCTTCCCGGGCCACTGGGCACCTAATGCGTTGAAGTTCTACACGGGCGAGCAATTTCCGGAGAGATACCGCGGAGGTGCGTTCATCGTGTTCCACGGTTCGTGGAATCGGGCGCCATTGCCCCAGGGCGGGTATAAGGTCGTGTTCGTGCCGTTCGACGGCGACACGCCGGCCACGGGCGACTACGAGATCTTCGCGGACGGCTTCGCCGGCCAGACGCCCTTGATGGAACGTGACGATGCGCCGTACCGGCCTTCGGGCATCGCCGTGGGACCGGACGGTAGCGTCTACATCTCGAACGACAGGACCGGCCGAATCTGGAGAGTGATCTACCGGGGCACTTGAGCTCGTGCCCGAGTCAGGGCGTCACTCTGACCTTCACGTTCTCGTAGCTGAATCTGGCACCATCGCTGGCGACAGCCCGGAGCACGTACTCTCCTGGTTCGTCGAAGCTCACTTCAGACACCCATCTCCGGTCCTCAGGCGGCTCGGGAATGATGAACGGAGGCGACCACGGAGAATTCGCGTACATGCGGGAGTCCATCCACGTTTTCATCTGAGTGGGGCGGAAGGTCGCGTGCTCCGCGATACCCCGGTAGACCATCCACGAGAGCCGAATGCCAGGTATGCTCCTGACGACCGATCCCCTCGGGGGGTTGTAAAGCTCCTCCACTGACTGTGGCCGCGGTCGCTCTCTTCTCGGGGGGTAGTTGTCCGGATCGTCCGCCAACGCGACCAGCCTCAAGGACTCCCCTACCCTTACGGTCCGTTCGCTTCCGCCCTCGACCTCGAGCTCCGGGGGGATGTTAGTCCGGAGATCCTGATGGGTGCTACCGAAGTTCCCTCCCACATCCGTAGACATCGCCTGGCCATCAATCGCGTAGTTCCCGGCAAGCGAAGCGTACACTCGCTGCGTCTTTCCGTTGGCAGTGAGCGTCCAGACCACCTGCCTCTCTTCCGGGCCGCCAAACTCCTCGGGTTCCGGCAGCGTGATGGTGAAGAGGAAGGGATTGCGACGGGGATAGAAATGGGTCGGCTGTCCCTGATCGGCGCCTTCGGGATCGTAGGACACCTCGAACGCCTCATCCGGCTGTAGGTCCGGGTTGTCCCCCATCTCGACGACCGCGAAGTGGTTGCCTGGGCCGACCGGGAGCTCGAACTCCTGCTCCCAGTTCTCATTGAAGTAGCCGAACCAGAGCTTGACCGACCCGTCATCCTGCTGCTCCCACCCGTCGAAGGCCGGAAACAACCTCTCGCCTTGCAGGTGCATGGTCTGGGCGGCTGCTCCGTCGAAGAGGAAGAGCGCTGCCAGCGGGGCCGTCAGCAGCCATTTCCTCGTTGTCCTCACGGGAGGCCGCCTCCCTGACTCGTCACCACCGGCGCCTCGAACTTCTCCTCCTCGAAGGCCCAACAGAGCGGACAGCCGACGTCGAAGTCATTCCTGTCCTTCATCTGCGCTCGCCGCTCGGCCATCTCGGCCTGGAACTCCTCCTCCGTTAGGCTGACCACCCAACCCAGCTCGAGGAACATGTTCGCCACTGAGCGCCGGCCGCTTCCTTGCCAGTTTCTATTGTCGGCCATGTTCGGGTTGTCATCCGTGGTGTCGAGATAGCCGACGTAGCGCACCACGGTGCCTTTCGGCAGCAGCGGTTCGTGACCCGGGGCGTACAGGTACTGCTTGACCCAGTTGTGGTCATAACCCACGCAGTTGAGCGTGTGCACGATGGGCCCCCAGATCGCTTCGACGCATGACCGCATTCCCGGTGCATGGAGGTGCGGCTCCCAGGCGTAGACCTTCGTGTGCTGATTCAGCACCGTGAAGGTCTCGAACCGCTGGTTTGCTTCCCCCGGCCTTGCATAGACGTCGACGTCGTTTCCCATGGACAGGCTGCCTCGGCGCCGGTATTTCGGCTCGTAGCCCTTCGGATGCAAGTAGAAGCCGAATTCGAGGTGCGCCGTGGTCTCCCGAAACTGGTTCGGTCGATAATGCCCGTTATTCAGATGGATGACGGAGTTCGCCGGCAAGGGATAGCCGGCCTCATCCGGGAAGATGTCCGCGTTCCGTCCTACTTCGTGAACGGGATAGCTGATTCTCGGGCCTGTAAAATTGCCATCCTCGTCCAGGACGCGGACCCCGTAGTTCATGTGGTGCCAGACGAAGCGTCCTCCCACCGTGTTTGCTAGGGCCGGGTCGTCGAACGAGAGATCGCTGACCTCTCGGACCTGGACGCCCTTCACATACCGGTCTTCCAGGAGCCCGGTCGGGAGCAGGCCGAAATCTCCCCACTGGTCCGGGCCGACTATCGGCACCGTCACCGGGTCCATCGGAATTATCAGGTCGGGCTCCCCGTACTCCCATGGTACGGCGCCGGACGAGCCGCGGACTGACACGTCGCCCGACTCACCGAGGGCCAGGGCGCCGTCCGGCGCGTCGGCAGGATCGCCCTCGGGAGTGCCGTGGTCCACCCAGGCCTGGATCTTCGCCAGCTCTTCGTCCCTGAGGTACTCGGAGTCGCGGAATTCCTGGATCCCGATGTTCCTTTCCACGTAGAACGGCGGCATCGCCCCGCTCCGGTCCCGGATGGCGGTCCGCTCCTTGATCCTCCGCGCATACCTCCGCACCTCTTGGTACGTCGTCAGCGCCATCGGCGCCATGCCTTCGGTCGTGTGGCACTTCACGCAGTTCACACGGAGAATCGGGGCGATGTCCTTGTGGTAGGTCACCCCTGTTGGATCGATCCCGAAATCTTCCGCAGCGTAGAGATACGGCTCGATGTTGGCGAGGCTGGCATCCCGCACCGGGATCGACGTTTGAGCGGTCAGCGATGGTGCGCCGATGCTGAGTATCACGGCGATCAACGAAAGACTCGAGAGCGCCCGGTACCAAACCCTACGGCCTGAGGGGTTCATCGCGACCTTCCTCCTGTGTGAGACCTCGCTCGAACCGAAAAAGTCGATCCTCCGCAACGTATACTGAGGCTCCTCGTTTCGAGGTGCAAGCATTGGTTCACGCACCACCTCTGCCTGCCGGCGATGGCCGACGGTGGTGACGTTCCCCGGCACCAGGAATTATGTGGTGACCCTCACCGTCGACGACGCCAACGGGCAGTCCACGGCCCAGGTGACGATCGAGATTTCGTAAGCGGGAGGCCAGGCGGAAGCCGCCTCTTGCGTTGTGCCTGATCTACGTGACGAGCCCTTCCCGGAAAGCTTTCGCCACTGCCGCCGTTTGCGTGTTGACGTGAAGCTTGGCATAAATGCTGCGAAGGTGCGTATCGACCGTATTGGGGCTCAGAAACAGATCCTTGGCGATCCTCTTCTTCGTCTTTCCCGCGACGAGCTCCTCCAGAACTACCTGCTCACGCGCGGTGAGCTGGTAGTCGTACGGGGTCACGTCCTGTTGCGCGAAGATCTCCAGCACTTTGCGCGCTACCGACGGGGACATCGCCGCCCCACCCCGCATGACGTCATAAATCGCCTGGATGAGCTCATCGCCCGACAAGGGCTTGGTGAGATAGCCCGAGGCCCCGGCGCGTAGCGCGTCGTGGATCTTCTCCTTCTCGTCGTGCCCGGTTAGCATGACGACCCGTGTGCCCGACGCGATCGGGCGCAAGCGCTCCACCAGCTGGATCCCGTTCATGCCGCGCAGTCCGATGTCGGACACGATCACCTCGGGGAGGAAGTGGTCCTGCGAGTAGGCCAAGAGCTGCTCGCCATTCTCGAAGGCCTGAGCACAGATCATCCCCGGTTCGGAGTCGATCAGTTCCTTCAAGGTCTCTCGCATGTCTCGATGATCTTCGACGACCCAGATCGATATCGTGCGTGGAACCACCCGGCGTTCTTGGCCCATGTGAGGCTCCCTGTACAAGCGGCAATCGTGGTCGGGAGCCCGTCGTGGGCCCGCGGCACGCCCGCAATCGCGGGACGAAATCTGACGCAAACCCGTCAACCCGGACGCGGGGCCTGGCCCTAACCTGCAGGACCGGCTCGGACGGGCTCCGGATCGCTTTGAACGAGGACTGAGCCGCCGGCATGAAAATCGCGAGTAAGGTGCCATCCAATCAACTCATATGCAAGAGGAGACGTCACTTTGAGCGCTTGCGGGGGAAAGAGAACGTGCGCTCCTCATCGAAGATGGCTACTGTGAATCCGCTCGATAAACGCAGCCCCGAGGGGAGGAGAGGATAGTGTCATGCGTCTGAAAAGCCTCACGCTCGTTACCGCCGCGGCCTTCGCCGTAGCCGTTCCTACCGCCGCCGCGCAGTCGACGGCCCCCGTCCAGTTCCGGCCGCATGACATCGCACAATTCCCAGGTGGGTACGCCGTCCAGGTGGCCGACTTCAACAATGACGGTCGACTCGACGTCTCGGCCAATAAGTTCCCCCGCTTGCTCGGCACGGTCGTGGCATGGTACGAGAACCCGACATGGGAACGCCACGTGATCGTGACCGACGTATCCGGCGTGCCGAGCCAGGCGATCAAGGATATCGACGGGGACGGCATCCCGGAGGTAGCGTTCCAGAGCGGGTTCGCACGGCCCAGTAGTTCGCCCGAGCAGCGGGCCCAAAGCGAGGGCCTCAATTGGATCGCGAGGAGCCAGGGCGATCCACGCGGGGAATGGAAGGCCGAGGTGGTCGACAGGTGGGAGACCTCACACCATATCGCGTGGGCCGACCTCGACGGCGATGGCGCACTCGAGCTCGTAAACGCGCCTCAGCAAGACAACGGGTCGGTGTTCTGGTACGGTCGGCAGGACGGCTGGCGGCGTCACGCCGTCGCCGACGCGGACGTCCCTGATCCCCACCGCCTGCGACCGGTGAAGTGGGACGGGGGTGACCGTGACGCGATTCTCCTCGCGAGCTACGAGGGGATCGCGCTCTACCGAGCCGTGGGATCCGGCGTCAACATGACGTTCCGGAAGGATTTGATCTCGCCTGGCCAACAGGACGGCCCCAGGCCCGGCACGAGCGACGTCGGCGTGGGGGCCAGCGGCACCGGCACCAGCCGTATCTTGGCGGCGGTGGAGCCCTACCATGGGAACGAAGTGGTCGTCTACACCGACTCGGGCGGAGAGTGGAAACGCCGCGTGCGTGGGCCGACCTCGACGGCGATGGCGCACTCGAGCTCGTAAACGCGCCTCAGCAAGACAACGGGTCGGTGTTCTGGTACGGTCGGCAGGACGGCTGGCGGCGTCACGCCGTCGCCGACGCGGACGTCCCTGATCCCCACCGCCTGCGACCGGTGAAGTGGGACGGGGGTGACCGTGACGCGATTCTCCTCGCGAGCTACGAGGGGATCGCGCTCTACCGAGCCGTGGGATCCGGCGTCAACATGACGTTCCGGAAGGATTTGATCTCGCCTGGCCAACAGGACGGCCCCAGGCCCGGCACGAGCGACGTCGGCGTGGGGGCCAGCGGCACCGGCACCAGCCGTATCTTGGCGGCGGTGGAGCCCTACCATGGGAACGAAGTGGTCGTCTACACCGACTCGGGCGGAGAGTGGCAACAAGCCCCGCCCGACGCCCGCCCGGGCATTGAGCGAGACGGAACGAGGCGAGGTCTTCGACACGCTGTGTTCGGACGCCGCGTGATCTACGACGAAATCACGAGCGGGCACGAGATCATCGTCCTCGATTTCAACGGCGACGGTCGTGCCGACATCGCCGCCAACGACAACAGCAGCAACCCGAACGGGACGCCCGGCGTCCACATGTTCTTCGCGCCCGAAGATCCGGCCACAGGTGAGTGGATCTACTCGAGGATCGAGAGCGAAGCTGCCATGATGAGCTGTGTGAGTGGGGACATGAACAATGACGGGCGCCCGGACATCATCTGCGCAGGCAGTGGAAACGTCCTCCGCTGGTACGAAAACCTGGGGCGCTAACGCGTAGCCTCTAGCAGACATCGCCGAGCGGATTACTGTGAGCTTGGTGTGAGCTCAGCTAACACTGTATCAGGCCTCTGGAATCTAGGCCTGCCCTCGACTCATAATAGACGTAACATGCGGTTGCGAGCATGGGACTCACATTATGAGCCCAACGATCTCCCTCGCCTCTCCTGTTAGCTTGGCTCCATGGGTCGTCTCCTAAAAGGGACGCACAGGCTCGGAATCGTTAACCCTAATAAGCATAGGCGATTCAGGAACTAGCGCAAAAGGGCTGATCCGCCTCATCGCTCTGGCCCGGTTGGTTAGGTTGGCATCTGCTAACCAGTCACCCTGTGCGCGAAAGCCCGTGATGTCATATCATGACAGGTCAGCCACTAGGGAGCGTAGATAGGTCCCGCTAAAGGTCAGCCGGAATTTGGGGGAGGACTAGACATGGCAACGAAAGACGACCATCCGTCGAACGACCCGAAGCTCGAGAATGAGAAGGGTCTAAACAGGCGAGATTTTGTAAAGACAGGAGTTGCCGCCGGGCTGGGTGCGGGTGGCGCTCTGTTGGAGCCAGGCAAGGCGCAAGCGCAAGTCCCACCCACTGGGGCCCAAGAGATCGTCTGGGACTATGAAGTAGATGTCGTTATCGCAGGGGGCGGGTGCGCAGGCCTGACTGCAGCCATTCGCGCGAGGGATCTCGGGGCCAGTGTGCTGGTGGTCGATCAGAATTTCGACCTTGGCGGCAGGATGTTGCACAGCGGGTCCTTTGTGTCGCTCGGCGGAGGCGACCCGGTACAGCTAAGAGATATGAAGGGCGAGAGCGACCATGAGGGGCTCGTCACGGTAGCTCCGCCCGAGGACCCGGAAGAGCTCGATGACAACATCGAGCTCCTGTTCACGGACATCACCGACTGGTCGGTCGTCGACCCCAAAGGTCAGAGCCCTTACAGGTATAACGACCGGGAGCTGGTGCGCGCTTGGGCCGAGAACTGTCCGGCCACCCGGCAGTTCCTAATGGACAACTATGTCCGGTTCGGGCGGATCAGCGGCACGCATGGCGGCGGAGGTTTGTCGCGCGCGAGGGGGGCGCGCTGCTTCCTCAGGCTGGGCAATAAGACGGACATGAAGGCGGGAACCATCACAGCGGAGGATGCGGGCCTCGCCGATCCCGAGCGCACGAGTTCATTCGCGCCGGTTCAAATGAATGACGTGAGCCGCTCGGTCGGACCCAACACAGTATCCAACGGTGTGGCCCTCTCCCGACCGCTGGAGTTCTCGGCCCGGGAGAAGGGCGTCGAGTTCATGCTTCATCGCCGTTTTGACGCGCTCGTACGTGAGCAAGCTTTCACGGGAAAAGTCCTGGGGATCAGCGCCCACTATTCACCGCGCCAGCACCCCGAGACCGGCGAGCTTCTGCAGAGCTATTGGCAGAACGGCAATGTCGACGAGCGGCAGGAGACGGTGAACATCAGGGCCCGCCGGGCCGTCATCCTTGCCAGCGGCGGTCACGCGGGAAATCCCGAGGTCCGCAGCATGTTCTACCCCGCCTTGCGGGAACCCGCCTTCCCGACAAGTGGCCTTGCCTTGCAGGGCCCCAATGGTCAGGACGCATCAGCGCTCATTGCCGGATTGAGGGTTGGCGCCAACCTGGCGGGGATGCAACAGAACCTCTCGTACGGCACGACGTTCCACATCACGACGCGCCTCGGCACCCGGGATGCCTATACCACCATGATGCCCGGTCACCCGACCTTCGGTTTCCGCGCCTCCGCCGGGATCAATGTCGGCAACGCCGGCTTCGAAGAGTTCATCGCCGTGAACCAGGTCGGGAAGCGTTTCTTCAACGAGGTGCGTCTTCCCGCCAGGCCTGGCTTGAACCGGTACCCCGGCGACGGTGGCGCCCCGGGCCAGGGGCTTGCGCACACGCCGCTCGACTGGCGCAATTGCCAGAAGGAGTGGGTCCGGGAGATGTACAACTATGACCACGGCCTCGATGCCGCACTGGCGCTGAACGAGGGGTCGGAGGCTCCCGACTACTACTCGGGGCCGCTTTGGGCGGTCTTCGATCAGGATGCGGTCGAACGCACGGGGTGGGAACTACGCTATCCCTATGTGTCCGACAACGGCTACTTCTTCCAAGCCGATACGATCGAGGACCTGGCCGAGAAGATCAAGGCGGGCCATGAGTTCCAGCGGGTGCCGCTGAGTTACCTGGCCGAGACCGTGGCCACCTGGAACGGCTGTGTGGAGGCCGGTGAGGATCCCGAGTTCGAGCGCCATGAGGATGCCCCCATGAGTCCCATCGCGACCCCGCCCTTCTATGCGCTCTCCATCATAGTGATTTGGCACGATTCCTATGGCGGTCTGCGGGTCAACGGCCGGCAGCAGGTGGTGGACATGCAGGGCCAGGTCATTCCCGGTCTCTATGCGGGAGGCGAGGCCGTCGGGGGGTTCAACAAGCATGGCCTGGGCAAGGGTCACGTCCATGGATACATCGCCGGCACGCATGCCGCCGAAGAGCCGTCCATCTAGTCGTGAGCTTGATTTCCGGTGGGGGATGATGTCATATCATGACACGTCGGCCACTAGAAAGCGTAGATAGGTCCCGCTAAAGGTCAGCCGGAATTTGGGGGAGGATTACATGGCAACGAAAGACGACTATCCGTCGAACGACCCGAAGCTCGAGGATGAGAAGGGTCTAAATAGGCGAGATTTCGTCAAGACGGGAGTTACCGCCGGGCTGGGTGCGGGCGGCGCTCTGTTGGCGTCAGACGAGGCGCAAGCGCAAGCCTCAGCGACTGGCGCCCAAGAGATCGTCTGGGACTATGAAGTAGATGTCGTTATCGCAGGGGGCGGGTGCGCAGGCCTGACTGCAGCCATTCGCGCGAGAGATCTCGGGGCCAGTGTGCTGGTGGTCGATCAGAATTTCGACCTTGGCGGCAGGATGTTGCACAGCGGGGCCTTGGTGTCGCTCGGCGGAGGCGACCCGGTACAGCTAAGAGATATGAAGGGTGAGAGCGACCGGGAGGGGCTCATCACGGTAGCTCCGTCCGAGAACCCGGAAGAGCTCGATGACAGTGTCGACCTCCTATTCACGGACATCACCGACTGGTCGGTCGTCGACCCCAAAGCTCAGAGCCCTTACAGGTACAACGAGCGGGAGCTGGTGCGTGCGTGGGCCGAGAACTGTCCGGCCACCCGGCAATTCCTGGTTGACAACTATGTCCGGTTCGCGCGGATCATCCGCACCCATGCCGGCGGAGGCTTGTCGCGCGCGCGAGGGGCGCAATGCTTCCTCATGCTGGGCGACAAGACGGACATCAAGGCGGGAACCATCACGGCGGAGGATGCGGGCGTCGCCGATCCCGAGCGCACGAGTGCATTCGCTCCGGTGCAAATGCGTAACGCGAGCCGCTCAGTCGGGCCCAACGCCGTAAGCAACGGTGTGGCCCTGTCCCGGTCGTTGGAGTTCTCAGCCCGGGAGAAGGGCGTCGAGTTCATGCTCCATCGGCGTTTTGACGAGATCATTCGTGAGCAAGCTTTCTCGGGGAAAGTCCTGGGGATCAGCGCCCAATATTCGCCGCGGCAGCACCCTGAGACCGGCGAGCTTCTGCAGAGCTATTGGCAGAACGGTAATGTCGACGAGCGGCGGGAGACGGTGAACGTCAGGGCCCGCCAGGCCGTCATCCTCGCCAGCGGCGGTCACGCGGGCAATCCCGAGGTCCGCAGCATGTTCTACCCCGCTTTGCGGGAACCCGCCTTTCCGACAAGCGGCCTTGCCCTGCAAGGCCCCCATGGTCAGGACGCCAGCGCGCTCATTGCCGGATTGAGGGTTGGCGCCAACCTGGCGGGGATGCAACAGAACCTCTCCACTACCCTGACGTTCCACATCTCGACGCGCCTCGGCACCCGGGATGCGTATACCACCATGATGCCCGGTCACCCGACTTTCGGTTTCCGCGCCTCCGCTGGGGTCAACGTCGGCAACGCCGGCTTCGAAGAGTTCATCGCCGTGAACCAGGTCGGGAAGCGTTTCTTCAGCGAGGTCCGTCTTCCCGCCAGGTCTGGTTTGAACGCATACCCGGGCGACGGTGGCGCCCCGGGCCGGGGGCTTGCGCACACGCCGCTCGACTGGCGCAATTGCAGCAAGGAGTGGGTCCGGGAGATGTACAACAACGACCACGGCCTCGATGCCGCTCTGGCACTGAACGAGGGGTCCGAGCCTCCCGACTACTACTCAGGGCCGCTTTGGGCGGTCTTCGATCAGGATGCGGTCGAGCGTAACGGGTGGGAGCTGCGCTACCCCTATGTGTCCGACAACGGCTACTTCTTCCGAGCCGATACCATCGAGGACTTGGCCAAGAAGATTGAGGCGGGCCATGAGTTCCAGCGGGTGCCGCTGAGTTACCTGGCGGAGACGGTGGCCACCTGGAACAGCTATGCGGACGCCGGCGAGGATCCCGAGTTCGATCGCCATGCGGAAGCCCCCATGAGTCGCATCGCGACGCCGCCCTTCTATGCGCTCTCGATCATGGTGATCTGGCACGATTCCTATGGCGGTCTGCGGGTCAACGGCCGGCAGCAGGTGGTGGACATGCAGGGCCAGGTCATTCCCGGTCTCTATGCGGGAGGCGAGGCCGCCGGGGGGTTCAACAAGCATGGCCTGGGCAAGGGTCACGTCCATGGATACATCGCCGGCACGCATGCCGCCGAAGAGCCGTCCATCTAGTCGTCAGCTCGATTTCCGGTGGGGGTCCGACCCCACCGGAAGGGCTCACCGTCCATGACCGAAGACGACGATATGACGTCCGTCAAACCGCACAGCACGCATGTCGTCGTATGGGACGCGCCGTCGACCATCGAATGCGGCGAGAAATTCAGCGTCAAGCTGGGGGTCAAGTGCTCCTCCGAGTGCCGGCCCGACGGTTGGACGGTCGAGGTCCGCGACCAGGACGGCAAAGAGCGGGTGACGGCCACGCTCGGCGGCGAGCCATGGCCCGGCACATCAGCGCTTTATTATGCGGAGGTGGAGCTGAGCGCCCCTGACACGGAGGGGCTTTATACATGGGAAGCCAAGGCTCCGGGGGACGGTCTGGATCTCCCGCACGCCGAGGCTATCGCCCCTTTTGGTGTGAGAGTCGTTCCCACACCGGAGTGTCTCCTGACGGTCGTCGCCATAGACATGGAAAATCAGACCCCGGTCAAAGGTGCCAAGGTTTCCGTTCACCCGTACAGAACCTTCACAGACGAGCGTGGCGTGGCGGAGGTGAGGGTCCCGAAAGGCCAATACAGACTCTTTGTTTCTGGAAAGAAGTATTTCCCCTTCCGCAGCGACGGCGAATTGAAGACGGACGTTACGATAAGGGCGGAGCTTGTTTTGGACCTGGAACTCTCCGATGCCGATGTCTGGTCCTGATTCCACCCCGCCACGAAGTGGGAGAGAACCTCTGATGTTGAAGCTCGTGGTTGGTGTTCTGGGTCTGACGCTCGTCAACGCCCCGGCTGCCGTGGCACAACAACGGATCGACCCGGTCCTATTCGAGCAAGGGCAGCAACTCTACCGGGAGAGCTGCGCGTTTTGCCACCAGGACTCAGGCGTCGGGGATCCGCCCAGGTTTCCCGCCTTGAGTGACAATGACCGGCTTGGGGAGGCTGTCCGGATTGTCCGCAGCATCCACCAGGGCGGGAGGCGCATGCCTCCATTCCCCCACCTCACCGCGGAGGAAATCTCCTCTCTGGCAAACTACATTCGCAATGCGTGGGCGAACGACTTTAGCACTGTGACCACGGAAGAAGTAGCGACAGTGCTGGAGGGATTCGGGAAAACAGACCCCATGGCATCGGTCTGGGATGGCGTATTCACTGAGGCGCAGGCGACACGCGGCCAGGCGGTGTACACGGGTGCCTGCGGTCTGTGTCATGGCCGCAGATTGAATGGCGCTGCGGACGATCCGGATATGCGGTCAACGCCCCCTCTGGCGCGGGCGAGGTTCCTCCGCGTCTGGGAGGGAAGATCGCTTGCCGCCCTGTTCGAATACACGCGGGTGACGATGCCGGAAGACAATCCGAACTCTCTGACTGACCAGGAGTATGTCGATGTCATCGCCTACATGCTCACTGTCGGCGGGATGCCGACGGGAGATGACGAGCTCCAACCCGACCCGCAGAGTCTCGCCCACGTCGTCATAGGAGCGCAACAATAGGAGATGCAGCCAAGGGTCTCAACATTGAAACGATCATACACAAAGAGTTTCACCTCGATTCTGAAAAGGATCCGACATGTCGATAAACAGCCGCAAGCGCTCGCGTATGGTGGATGGGCCGATCCTCTTGACGCTCCTAACAGTGGCCTGCGCCGCCCCGGATGAGCAGGGAGAGATTCCTCAATTCCGAGTGGACCCGTTCTGGGCAAGCGACCTGCCGAACAACTGGATATTGGGACGGGTCTCCGGCGTGTCGGTCGACGACCGTGACCATGTCTGGATCGTCCACCGGCCGCGGTCGCTCGACGCCAGGCAGCGCGGCGAGGAAGGGATGTGCTGCGTGCCGGCGCCGCCGGTGATCGAATTCGACCCGGACGGGAACGTGGCGCGCTCGTGGGGCGGACCAAGCGACGGCTTCGAGTGGCCTGAGAATGAGCACGGCATCCACGTCGATCATCAGGGGAATGTCTGGATCGGCGGAAACAGGCCGGATGACGCCCACGTGCTCAAGTTCACGGCCGATGGCGAGTTCCTGCTGCAGATCGGGCAGGCCGGCCAGAGTGGCGGCAGCAACGACACGGATAACCTGGGTCGGCCGGCCTCGATCGAGGTGGACCCGGCGGCAAGCGAGGTCTACATCGCAGACGGCTACGGCAATCGCCGCGTGATCGTGTTCGACTCGGACACCGGAGAGTACAAGCGGCACTGGGGGGCATACGGTGAGCGCCCGGACGACACGGACCTGCCGCCGTATGACCCGGAGACTGAGCCGATCCGCCATTTCCGGAGCCCGGTGCACGGCGTCGCCATCGCGAATGACGGTCTGGTGTATGTAGCCGACCGGGCGAACAACCGCCTGCAGGTGTTCCAGAAGGATGGTCAGTTCGTGACCGAGGCGTTCGTGCGACCTGAGACACTCGGCACTGGCTCAGTGTCCGACGTGACCCTCTCGGAGGATGCGGACCAGCGATGGCTCTTCATTCCGGACGGGACCAACAATGTGGTGTGGATCCTGGACCGGTCCTCGCTCGAAGTAGTGGATTACTTCGGGCGGCTCGGCAAGAACGCCGGTCAGTTCTACCGACTGCACAACCTGGCCATCGACTCGCGGGGTAATCTCTACACCACGGAGGTCGACGCGGGAATGCGCCTGCAGAAGTTCGACCGAGTCGGAGGATGACCGGAGCGAGCCGCCGGGAAATGGGGTCTCCTACCTGACCCGTACGTACTTCTGGAGGTTCCGCGGGACGGGCTCACCGCCGTACATGTTCCCGTCGCGATCCACCGCGACGAACTCTGCCCCGTTTCCGAGCACGACCGCAGGGTCTCCCCACTGGTAGACGATGAAGTCCGTCACCCAGCCCGTCTCGGCGTCTCCGATCCGGATCCCCATCTCCCAGCCCGGATTCTGCACGTTGTCCGACTCCGAGTCGGCCACAAAGATCTGCCCGTTCGTGTCGAACGCGATTCCGCTCGGCCGCCCGAACTGCGTCCAAGTGGCCAGGTGCGTCCCTTCCTGATCGAAGATCTGGACTCGGTTGTTACTCCGGTCCCCGACGAAGATCCGTCCCTCGGAGTCCATCTCGATGGCGTGCAGAGCACGGAATTCCCCAGGCGCGTATCCCGTCTGGCCCCACGACATGATGAACTGACCGTCGCTCGTGAACTTCATGACGCGGTTGTTTCCGTCGGCGTTATGGCCGTCCGCGATGAAGACGTTGCCGTTGGGTGCCACGACCACGTCGGACGGAGAGTTGAAGCTGTCCCGGCCGCTACCGGCCATGCCCGGTGTGCCGAGGCGCAGCAGCACATCACCCGTGGGGCTGAACTTGTAGACCACGTGCCCCCGCTGGTCACCGTCCGGGATGTTCCCCGCGGCCACCCCGTCGGTAACCCAAACGTTGCCATCAGGGTCGACATCGATGCCGTGTGGCCAGATGAACAACCCGCTGCCGAAGCTCTCCACGACCTTCCCGTCGAGGATCCAGGTTGGAATCCACGCACTCGTTGCCGAACCGGCTCGGTGTCACATCGAATCCACGGGCGTCGCAACGTATCACCGCCCACAGGTGCTCACCGTCTGGGTCCATCGTGACCTTGCCGACCGCGCCCATCCGTCTTCCGTCAGGCAGCTGGGCCCAGTCGTTCACCAGGCGGTACGGGCTGGGGCCCGAAGTCTGCGCGAGCGCCTCAGTGGGAACCATGAGTGCCAGCGCCGCGACGGCGCACATCCACGTGACGAGACTCGACTTCCGGCTCCGGCTCGACATGATCGTACCTCCTTTGGACAGGCTCGAGTGTGGGAGGGCAACCGTACTCGGGAGTCTTGAGGCCGTCAAGTCCTTGGATGGGGCTGTCCTGTAGTACTTGAGGCCTCTTCTTTTGATGGGCAGGCGCTTGTCACTGAGCTAGTGCAGAAGCCCAGAACCGCGTATTGAGCAAGCTCCCCGCCGGCAGGTTGCGCCAGGTCAGCGGGGGCAACACGTTGCGACATCGGGGGTGAATTCGAGCGGCATAGGGAGGCGCAACGATGAGGAGAGTGCCAATGTTCACAGTTGTGGAATCAGACCGAACGATGCGCGGTGTTCGGCGCCTGACTAAGGGGCTCGGGGTTCTCGCCATGCTGGGCATCTGCATGGGTCAAGCGTCGCTGCAGGCACAAGACACGCCACCGACTGCTAATGAGTTTCGTCCCGGCGTGTTGCGCACGCCGGAGGAGCGCTTCGAGAACCTGAAGGACTATCCGTTCGAGCCGCACTATGTGGAAGTGACGATCGAACGCGGCGTTGGCGGACAGGAACGTATACCGATGCGCATGCACTACGTCGATGAAGGCCGCGGCGAGGTGGTATTGATGCTGCATGGTCAGCCCACCTGGAGCTATCTGTATCGCAAGATGATCCCTATCGTGGCCGCGGAGCATCGTGTGATCGCCCCGGACTTCATTGGCTTCGGCAAGTCCGACAAGTACTTTCGGGAATCCGACTACTCGTTCAAGATGCACTTCGACGCCTTGCTTGCCTTCATCGAGGCGCTCGACTTGCAGAACGTCACCCTGGTGGGTCAGGACTGGGGTGGGTTTCTCGGCCTTCCGGTCGCCGCGCACATGCCGGAGCGGATCGCTCGCCTGGTGATCATGAACACAGCCCTGCCCACCGGCTACGGCATGATGACGCCCAGGTGGTTTGCCTATCGTGACCGTACCCGGCAGCAGAGTGCTTATGGCCAGGAGCGAACTTTCTCAGCCGGCAACGCCCCGGGTCGTAATGATCCTGAGACCGTGCGTGCCTATTCCGCCCCGTTTCCCGATCCGTCCTACTATGCGGGTCCCAACACCTTCCCGCAGATCGTCCCCATTCGCCCCGGTGACCCGGCGAGTCCCATCATGCTGCATACGGCGGACGTACTGGCGCAGTGGAGCAAGCCTGCCCTGGTCATGGTTTCCGATGGCGATCAGGTGCTTGGCCCGCACACAGAGTATCTGCGGCGCCTCATCCCCACTTCCGTCAACGAGCCGCGCATCCTAATCGAGGGGGCGGGGCATTACCTGCAGGAGGACAAGGGCGAGGAAGTGGCGGGGCATATCCTGGACTTCATCGCACGCCGCCCGATACGCTAACGCGAATTGCTTGGTGCAGACTTCCCGCATTGATTCTCTGGAAGGAGGTTCGCCGTGTCCTCTCTGTCCGATCGTACCTTACTCCACTTGCTGCTGTGGACCTTGGTGTTCCCACTTTCCCTCGCTTTTGCCCGGTTTTTTGACGCGCAACCAAGGGACCTGGCGGCTGCCGCGGTGCAGCAGGAACCTCCCTGCCCCGGGGGCCCGCTAGAAAACTTTGTCACGGGGACGACCGAATCGAGGGTTCCCTCGCCGGAAGCATTAGCCCATGGTGAGCCCCTTACTGGCCGGTACTGGGGTCCGGGCTCGCGCTCCTACTGGCACTGCCATGGCGGCGGCCAATACGTCATTGTGATGGAAGGAGTCGGGCGCGTTCAGAAGCGCGGAGAAAGAATGCGGGAGCTCCATGTCGGTGGCATCGAATTCGCGCTTCCAGGGGTGGAGCACTGGCATGGTGCTTCGCCTTCAGAAGGGGCTCGACACATCAACCAGGTCCTGTCGATCGGCGGGGGTCGCGGCACTTTCTGGATGGAGGAGGTCAGCACGGCCGATTATTTGGGAAATGGAATCGGGATCACGTCCAGAATGAGATACCTGGAAACTGGAGAACGCTGAAAGGGGCCTCAGGTCACTCTCGGCCCGGATGCGCGAATCGGGCGGGTCGATCCTACCGAGAAACCACATGGAACGACCACCAACGATCCGGACGGGGCGTGCCCACGGGTACAGCCGGGTTTATCGGCGAGCTATGAATCTGCAGCTTGGCGACCCTGGCGACCCACGCGCGATCCAGTTCATCCGAGTCCATCACCCGGGTCGCAGTGACCGGGTACACGGTCCCGTCCAGTCGCATTTTGGCCCTGCCGTTGCCGACTACCACACCGGCCCAGCGCTTCAAATCGCACGTGCCGCAGCTCAGATAGAGTGCTCCGGCGCTCGTTGCCATACAGTTGAGGTTTATCGAATAGGGCAGAAGGCCGGTGCTGACCTGAATCTGACACAGAGAGACATCATTGGCGAAGGACCAGTCAGTAATCTCCTCGTCGACCTGGTCTCCGAACAACAACCCGCCGGGCGTGCGCTCGCAGGGGCAGGTGATCGACCACCCCAAAAACGCGATGACCGACAGACTTACAGCTACGGTCGCGACAATCGCACCAAGCTGAGTTCTCGTGAACCTCTTTTTCCCCTGTTCACTCATGTTCCGAGATACCTCCCGCGTAGTAGGTCAGTCGGTCCGGGCAACCCTCGATAGCGGCCCTCCAGGGCTGCGTTCAGGTAGTGACTGGCTCAGTCATGGACACGCTCCAGGGTCAGACTGTGGTCAAGGGTCTCCTACCTGACCCGTACGTACTTCTGGAGGTTCCGCGAGACGGGCTCTCCTCCGTATATGTTCCCGTCGCGATCTACTGTGACGAACTCTGCCCCGTTCCAGCCCTGACGGCCACTCGTGGCAATGGTTTCCCTCGGGTCTCCCCAGGCGTAGATGATGAAGTCCGTCACCCAGCCCATCTCTGCATCTCCGATCCGGATCCCCATCTCCCAGCCTGGATTCCGGACGGGGTCCGACTCCGAGTCGGTGACAAAGACCTGCCCGTTCGTGTCGAACGCGATTCCGCTCGGCCGGCCGAACTGCGTCCAAGTGGCCAGGTGCGTTCCTTCCTGATCGAAGATCTGGACTCGGTTGTTACTCCGGTCCCCGACGAAGATCCGTCCCTCGGAGTCCATCTCGATGGCGTGCAGAGCACGGAATTCCCCGGGCGCGTATCCCGTCTGGCCCCACGACATGATGAACTGACCGTCGCTCGTGAACTTCATGACGCGGTTGTTTCCGTTGGCGTTGTGGCCGTCCGCGATGAAGACGTTGCCGTTGGGTGCCACGACCACGTCGGACGGGGAGTTGAAGCTGTCCCGGCCGCTGCCGGCCATGCCCGGCGTGCCAAGGCGCAGCAGCACGTCACCCGTGGGGCTGAACTTGTAGACCACGTGCCCCCGTTGGTCACCGTCCGGGATGCGGCCCGAGGCCACCCCGTCGGTAACCCAAACGTTGCCATCAGGGTCGACATCGATGCCGTGTGGCCAGATGAACAACCCGCTGCCGAAGCTCTCCACGACCTTCCCGTCGAGGTCGAACTTGATCACCGGGTCCAGGTCGGAATCCACGCACTCGTTGCCGAACCGGCTCGGTGTCGCATCGAATCCGCGGGCGTCGCAACGTATCACCGCCCACAGGTGATCTCCGTCCGGGTCCATCGTGACCTTGCCGACCGAGCCCATCCGTCTTCCGTCAGGCAGCTGGGCCCAGTCGTCCACCAGGCGGTAGGGGCTGGGGCCCGAAGTCTGCGTGAGCGACTCCGTGGGAACCATGAGTGCCAGCGCCGCGACGGCGCACATCCACGTGACGAGACTCGACTTCCGGCTCGACATGATCATCCCTCCTTTGGACAGGCTCGAGTGTGGGAGGGCAACCGTACGCCGGAGTCTCGAGGTGGTCAAGGCGGCCACCTCGTTTGGACGTGGCTCTTGGAGTTTTCCGTCGAACCCCATCATCCGCCTGGCGCGTGTCAGGGTACTCGAGAGGTCGCGGTGGCCGGCCCGAGTCTCAGCGGATATCCTAAGACAGGAATCCCCTAGATCGCTCGGAGGAAGACGAATGAGGCAAGGACCTGAAGGGCACCGGAGCACCGGATTGAACCGTCGTGAGTTTCTCGGCGTTGGGGCGCTTCCACTGGCGGCTGGATTGGCGGCCAAGGATTTCGGTGCCAAGAGTATCGGCACGGAGCACAAGATGAAGACGATGCAGTCTGCACAGGCCATTGTTCGCGTCGGCCTCGTGGGTGCCGGCGGCATCGTGCAAAGGGCCCAGCTTCCGAACTTTCGACAGATCCCGGGATGCGAAGTCGTTGCAGTGGCGAATCGCAGCTTGGCTTCCAGTCAGAGAGTTGCAGAGGCGTTCGACATTCCGTCGGCTTATGCCAACTGGAAGGAATTGCTGGAGGACGAGAGCGTTCACGCCGTCATGATCGGCACCCCGCCCTACATGCACCGCATCCTGACCTTGGAGGGGCTCGAGAGCGGGAAACACGTGCTATGTCAGTCTCGCATGGCCATGAACGCACAAGAGGCCAGAGACATGCTGGAGGCGGCGCTTCGTCACCCGGACCTGGTCTGCCAACTGGTCGTGAACCCGTACCAGCGCGCCTTGAAGCGACTGATCGACGACGGATACCTCGGGGAGCTCCTCTCCGCCGAGGTGCGCAGGTTGGGATCCGACGCCTCCGCGGGTGCTTCTCCCGACCGACGACGCGGCTTCGTCGAGTTCGGCCAGGACCTGCACTGGCGCGTGGACCCCGACCTCAACGGGTTCAACATCCCGTTGGGTCTGGGCGCTGCCTATGAAGGCCTGACTCACCTGTTGGGGCGGGCGACTCGCGTGACGGCAATGTCCAAGGTGCACGCGCCGCAGAGACGTGCTGCGGACGGAGAGATGGTTTCCAAGGGTGGGGCGGACCACGTGGATGTTCTCTACGAGGTCGCCAACGGGGCGCAGGTTCACCTGAGAGTGAGCACGACGACGGCACTGGCTGGCGGCAGTCAGACCTGGCTCTTCGGCAGTGAGGGAACCATCCAGGTTGCGGGCGGCCGAATCCTCGGCGGACGCCGCGGCGACTCCGAGCTCCGTGAGATTCCTGACCCCCCGCAGGAACCGGGTCCTCGGCCCGTGGGGGTGGAAGAGCGGTTCATCAACACAATTCGGGGAACCGCCGAGAACACGACGGAATCCCTTGAAATTGGTGTCGATTACATGGAGTTCTCGGAAGCCGTGCATCGCAGCGCGCAGACCGGTCGGGCTGTGAATCTACCGTTGTAAGAAGCACTCATGTCCGATCCCATCACCCGGCTCAACGCGGCCCTAGGTGAGCTCAAAACACGGCGATAGGGTTCAACGGCGAACCCGTGCCCCCAGGGATCGCGAGCGGCGCGATCATCAGGAGGAACTCCCACCGGCCTCTCTCGGCCGCCGCTGCGCCGAGCGCCTCAAGGTCACAGTTATCCATCATGTGGATCCCCAGATATAGGATGGCGAAATCGTGCACAGCCCCGGGCAGGTTCGAAGGCGAGACATATGTAGGATGGTCGCTTCCCAATAACGCGACATCGCGTTCTTTCAACCAGGGAATCACGGAGGGGTGGAGACCGGCCGACCGAGCCCCCCTCGCGCGGCCGCGAAGCCATGGTCCTTCCGCCTCGCGTCGAGCCCACACACCTGTACGAATGAACAGCGCGTCACCAGAGGAGATTCGCACCCCGGTTTGTTCTTCCCACGCCTCCAGATCCTCCACGTAGATGGGAGTGCCCGGTTCCAGATACGGTAGGCCCCAGAACCTCGGAATGTCGATCAGGACGCCACGGGTGAGGACGCCGTCTTTGAGGTTGTGGATCGAGCTCTTCTCGTGTCCACTTGCGAGAGTGGCGTCGGCGTCGGGCGTGTACCCGTCGAAGAAAGTCCCGCCGTCGTTTGTATGAGCCAGGGCGTCGATGTGAGTGTGGGTGATACCGTGGTAACGGACGGCAAGCCGGTCCGAGCTGATATTGAGCATCTCATGTTCGTACGGCCTGGGATTGTCGACGGCCTGGACCGTATTTATGTCCGAAGCCAGCGACACCGAAAACCCCTCCTGAACCAGAGCCACTGCCTCCAAGCGCTTCTCTGGCGTAATCAGGTTCAGGGCCCCGATCTCACCCTGTTCCCCCCAACGTCCCCAATTAGACAGTTCCAGCTTCCACTGTTCATACTGGGCGGGGGTGACATCCCTATCGGAACTGCCACCCTGCAGTTGGCCGGAGGTGGGTCGGGTTAACACGATGACCGAAATCAGTAGTACCGGGAAAGATCTGGCGAGCAGCCTCATCATTGGTCCTCCGCTGGTGTGGCTCGATTTTCTGGGAGAGATTAACACCGGATCGTGAAGTGAGAAATGCACGTAGACCTCTTCTCGGCCCGACCCAGAACTCGACCTAACTGAAGCACCATTAGGCATTCTATATTTATTTCAGGCGAAATACTTGAGCCAGAGGTGAGCAGACCGATCAACTGGCGGGGTTAGGCCATGGAAAGAGGACGGGACACCGATGGATATTGCAGAGAAGGTCGAAGTGCTCAAGGGCTGGCTTTCAAATCGAATGGGTGCCGAGGTAGACGCAGGTTTCGACCCCGTGGCCGAGACCTACTGGTTTCGAATCCTGCTCGACGTTCCGCTTCCGCCCATGCTGTCGGTCCGCCAATCTGTGTTCGAAGATCACTCCGTTGAGGAGACCCGCAATGACCTGGTACTACTCGAGGTCCCGGGGATCTTGGGAAAGGAACCTGCGCCGCACCTTCTTTACGAGAGAAGGGGTGATGTGAAAAAGATCACCTTGACGAAGATCATCGAGGGGTTGCTGTAGTGGTTGCTGGAGTGAAAGGCTGCGCCGCAACGGCTCGCGTGATACTATCGCTGCGCCGGCAGTGGTTCAGGAGCCGCCGACGGAGAGAGGGCGGCGCGCCTAACGCGGCGAAGCCTATACGAATAATGAGCTTTTATGGGATATCATGATTGATCACCCCCTCGAAATTGCCCCTCATCGGAGTGGCCCTTCCCAGTTGAAAGTCGAAGCTTCGCAAAAGCTTAACTGCCTCTCATGTATGACGGTTATTGCGGTGATCTATGCTGGGGTGGCCGGGCCCGTTTCTGCTCAAAGCCAGGGGGCTGAAGCGCCGACGCCGACCGTTGGCGGAGCGGTGCGGATGTCGGCGGGCCGCATTTCGGAGGGTCCGAGTGCAGAGAACTGGCGGGATCCGTTGGTCTGGGGGGAAGCGGAGGTCATCAGCAACTTCATCCAGAACGAGCCGGTCGAAGGGTCACCCGCCTCGGAACGGACCGAAGTGAGGGTCGCTTTCGACGAGGAAGCGATCTACGTCGGAGCGTGGCTCTACGACTCGGAGCCGAGTCAGATCGTCGTTGGAGAGCAGCGTCGGGACGCGAGTCTCAGTCGCTTTGACGCGTTCCTCCTCGTTTTAGACACCTATAACGACCGCGAGAACGGTTTCGTTTTCGCAACGAATCCGGGGGGGATCGAGCACGACGGACAGGTGATCGACGAGGGTCGGCAAACCGGAAGGAGTAGGGGTGGCGCTCGCGGGAGCAGCGGACGCCAGCAGAGCGGCGCTCAGGGGGGGTTCAACATCAACTGGGATGGCAGCTGGGCGGTATGGACGGACCGCGACGAGCGGGGTTGGTACGCCTTTTTCCGAATTCCGTTCTCCACCCTCCGGTACGGGGCCGGAACGGAGCAGGAGTGGGGAGTCAACTTCGGCCGATATATCGGCCGAAAGAACGAGCAGGTGTACTGGGCCCCCCTCGCTCGTCAGGACAACCTCTACCGGGTGTCGTACGCGGGGGTGCTGGAGGGGCTGAGCGTCCCTGCCCAGCGGTTGATCACCCTTACCCCCTATGCCCTCAGCTCAGCGCAGAAAATCCCGGCCACCAGCTCGGCGTTCGACTATCCATTCGAGGTGGGCGCCGACGCGAAGATCGGGATTACTCCAGCCCTTTCGCTCGATCTGACGGTGAACACCGACTTCGCACAGGTCGAGGTGGACAACGAGCAGGTGGATCTGACCCGATTCAGCCTGTTCTTCCCGGAGAAGCGTCCCTTCTTCCTCGAGAATGCCGGACGATTCGCGGTTGGCAATAACCAGTCGGCTCAGATGTTTTTCAGTCGGAGGATAGGGATCGGAGAGGGTGGGGCACCCGTCCCGATCGAGTGGGGGAGCCGCTTGAGCGGGCGAGTGGCGGGCCTCGACGTGGGGCTGATTCATATGCGCACGGAGGCGGTCGAGGGTGGGGTGCCGGGCAATGGCTACACGGTAGCTCGTCTGGCCCGAGAGCTTCCGAACCGCTCCGGAGTGGGCGTGATGTTCACTGAGCGCTCATCTATCGGCGTCGCGAACGACCATGGGCGTACCTTCGCGGCCGATACCAACATCGGCATCGGCGAGTTCTTCAACTTCACTGGTGTGTTGGGAGCGACGACGTCGAGCGTTCCGGGTGAGGAAACCCCGACCGACGGTCGTGAGGCGATTATCCTCGCGGCCAACTACCGGGACTCGGACTGGCAGTTCAGAAGCTCCTACGATCGGATCGGTGCGAACTTCGATCCCGAGGTAGGTTTCCTCCTCCGCTCGGACTTCCAACAGATTTCGGGGACGATTTGGCGCGACATCCGGGTGCCCTCGTCGGACTGGATTCGGCAGTTCAGTCCCCACACGAGTTACACCACTTCGTACGGACTCGAAACTGGAGTCAAGGAGACCGCCACATGGCACATGCATAATATGATGAACCTGGAGAACGGCGGCCAGTTTAGTTTCGCGGGCGACTGGATCTTCGATGGGCTCACCGAGCCACTGAATCTTACAACGGGCGTCGATGACGCGGGCGACCGAACCTTCGTTCAAGTGCCAACTGGGGAATACTCCGGTTGGCTGTTCAGTCCCTCGGTCAACACGAGCAGTCAGGTGCCCGTCGTGTGGCGTACGAATCTCCTGCTTGGACAGTTCTTCTCCGGGACTCGCAAAGGCGGGAGCACGTCGCTGTCGTTTCAGCTCGGGGGTGCGCTGGCCGGAGCGATCGCTCTGGAGTACAACAGGATCGAGCTTCCGGGGCCGGGAGGGAAATTCGATGCCACCTTGCTCAGCAGCCGGATTGGCTACTCGTTCAGCCCTACCGTCTACATTCAGTCCCTCATCCAATACAATACGCAGACGGCGGTTTGGTCGGGAAACCTCCGGTTCGGCTGGGTTGATACGGCAGGGACGGGTCTATTCATCGTCTTCAACGAGCGGCAGAGTGAGAGGTTTGCGGGCCTCACAAATGGACTACTCGAGCGGACAGTCTCGATAAAATTCAGTCGACAGCTGGATTTGGCTCGAATCGGGCGCGATCGGTTGGGTTTGTAGTCAACTCTTAACCCCATAGGCCTCATTGTCACAGGGATTTCTTGACGCCGACTAGCTCCGGGCCGAATATCGACGTGACACGCGACCCGTTCACTTCCAATGCCCACCTTTTCACCCATGGACCTATGATGAGCAATGCGTCCCTCTCCTGGTGCCGACAGGCGGCGGTCTGCGTGCTTTTCCTGACCCTGTCGCTCGGCGCTCAATCCGTCGCGGGATCCAGCCAGGAGGTCGAGGGCTACGTCCGGATCCCAACGAGCCACGCCAACGTGCACATGGGCTCCTCGTCAGGCCAGCAAGTCCTCTGGCTGGCTCCAGAGGGCACAGTCCTGCGCGTCATCGGTCGGCAGGGCGAATGGCTCATCGTACAACTCTCGCCGGAGCTCAGGGAGACCGGGATCGTAATGCGATGGTACCGAAACGAGGACCGGGGCTACATGCATGAATCGACCGTGGAGTTCGTGGAAGAGCCGCGCGAATAAGGTGTCCCAGTCATCCAATCCCCTCCTGTGAAGAGAGGCCCTTGATGCCCTCGACAGATCCATCCGTCTGGGTCAGGACGTGGCTGCTACTGTTGGCGACTTCAGGTCTCACGAGTTGCGGAGACAACCCGGGCTCGGATCTGTCGGAATCGACACCTCTGTCGGAGTCCGGAACACGGGAGTCCACAGTTCCGAGAATGGGCAACTACGAGGTGGTCCTAAATTGGCCACGGGGGCTGCCGGATGCCTATCCAGGGGAGCACGATGGTTGGACCTGGGGGTCCGCTTCAGGAGTCTGGGCCGAAAGCCCGGACAAGGTCTGGGTTGGGCAGCGCGGCGAGATCGAGCTACCCCCCGGCGCCGAGCCCTGGATATGTGCGTGCCTGCTTGATCCTCGTCGAACGAACACGGGAAGGCGTCCGTACGCTGGGCAGACGAGAGATTACGACATGCGACGGCATCACATCATCTTCAATGTGGACCGGGACGGCAATACCATCGAGGAGTGGCTCCACCTCGACGATTATCTCGCACCTTCGGAGGGGATGGCGAGGGGGCCGCATAAGCTCCTGATCAGTCCGTACGATCCCGAGCGGCACGTCTGGATCGTGGACGACGACCTACACGAAATCAACAAGTTCACAAACGACGGTCAGTTGGTGATGACGCTCGGCGAGAGAGGGGTGCCCGGGCCCGGCCCGAACAACTTCAACCGGCCGACCGACATTGCCTGGCTGCCCGACGGAACGTTCTTCGTCGCAGATGGCTACGCGGGAACACGGGTCGCCAAGTTCGACGGCGCCGGCAACTTCCTGATGGACTGGGGGCAACCGCCAGTCGATCCAGACAACCCGGGTCCGTACGAGTTCTGGTCGGTCCACAGTATCGGGATCAGTCGAGACCGCCGGGTTTTCGTCACGGATCGCGAGCACAGCCGCATGCAGGTCTTCGACGAGAATGGCAACTTCCTCGAGATGTGGCCCACCGGACATGAATCGGCGGTGCTCGCCCATTTCGTCACAGAGGATGACCACATATGGGTCGCGGACTGGACAACGAACCGGCTCGTCAAGTACGACCTCAACGGACGGTACATTCTGGACATCGGAGGCCCCGGACCTCTTCCCGGGCAATTCGACGGCGCACACCAGATACACGTGGACCAAGAGGGCAACCTCTACATCTCGGAGATCGGGAACAACCGCACGCAAAAGTTTCGACCTCTACCGGATGCCGATCCCGAAACCCTCGTAGGCCCCCAGGTCGGAGGCTGGCCTTAAGCCCGGTCGACCCGGACAAGCGAGGGCGCGCACTGGACGAGCCAGCCCCCTGCGGATGATCCATTCGGCCACGGCGAGGTTGATGGCCCAGCCAGCGCCCATAGCCAGCGCTCTGCTGAGCTCACCCTGTATGCCTTCGAACAGGAAATAGGGCAGATGGGTCAGCGCCTGTGTGCCGGCCCCGAGGCCGATCGCATAACCACGCATCATCCAGGCGCGGTGCCGGGCGATGTCCCGACGGCGGATGGCGGCAAGACCAAGGCAGATGAACAAGACCATCGCCGAGCCCACCACCAGCCGGATGACATAGAGAAGCGGGCCGTCGTGGTCGACAGGGGGATAGAATTGGGTCAGCCACAGACCCGAAAGTGCGGCGACAAGTCCGAGGGGAACCAGCAGCCGTCCAGCACGGCGGTGCCAGCCGGGTCTCCGGCGGCGTATGCCAGTGGAGAATTGGAAAGCACCCAGAACGCAGTAGACGCTGACGCTGAAAATGTGCAGTACCACGGGCACGGGCGCCGCGAAGAACCGCGCATTCTCCGGCGTGATTTCCGCGCCCCCGGCCAGCTCGGCCAGGCGCCCGGCGCCGAAGCTGATCGGGAGGGCGCTGAGTGCGATCAACAGGGCGATCACGAGCCATTCGGCTCTGGCCGAGGAGTTCATGGTGATCGTCCGTTGCGTCAGTTCTGTCATCTTCTTTCTCCTCGCCTAACGGGGCTCGTTTTCTGCGTGACGTGTCCGCGCATCGTCCTCTCCTCGCTCTTGAAGAGCCGAGTTCCACCGGCGATATTGCCGGTGGCGACCCCACTATAGCGGCGAGGATGCTCGGCACCCCTGGAGGAAGTCTGAGGGTGTACCGAGGGAGTTCTGACGAAGCCCCTCAGCGTCTCGGCAACGGCTGTTCTGGCGTCGGAAACCCCTTGATGAACCGCGAGTTAGAGTCCTCAGACGGCGCTTCCGCGCCGAAACCGCAGCCGTTCCGGGTGGGCACCTGGGAGGTGGATCCGCAGCTCAATCGGATCCGCGGGCCCGGTGGGGAGACGCGCGTCGAGCCCAAAGTCATGAAGGTGCTCCTCCGCCTCGCCCGCGACCCCGGTGATCCAGTGGGGAAAGACGAGCTCCTGAGAGACATCTGGGGCGTCGCGACCGAGGACGTGCTCTCTCGAGCGATCTCGCATCTGCGCAGAGCTTTCTCCGACGACGCCAAGAACCCCCAGATCATCGAGACGGTCTACAAGGTCGGGTACCGCCTGATCGCTCATGTCGCTCGCGCAGGAGACCAGACCATGCGACGACTGACGGCCATCATGTTCACGGACATGGTGGGCTACACGGCCCTCATGCAGGAGGACGAGTCCAGCGCCACCACGTTGCGGGATCGTCACCGGACGGTGCTACGCGAGAGCATCGAAGCGCACCAGGGTGAGATCGTCCAGTTCTACGGGGACGGCACCCTCAGTGTGTTTCCGAGCGCGGTGCAAGCGGTGGACGCCGCCGTCGACATCCAGCGTCGCTTCCGGCTGGACCCCCCCATCCCCGTCCGGATCGGCCTCCACATCGGCGACATCGTCCACGACCGGGACGGCGTACACGGCGACGGCGTCAACATCGCCGCCCGGGTGCAAGGGCTTGCGATTCCGGGATCGGTGCTCATCTCGAGCGGGGTCCACGAGGAGCTCAAGAACCATCCTCGTCTTCCCACGCGAGCCCTGGGGGACTTCGAGCTCAAGAACGTCCAGAGGCCTTTGAGCATCCACGCCGTGGCCGCGTCCGCACTCGCAGTTCCTTCGCCCGCCGATCTGTCATCCAGTGGCAACCGGACCCAGAAGTCCATAGCGGTGCTCCCCTTCGTCAATATGAGCTCAGACCCCGAGAATGAATATTTCACCGACGGGATCACCGAGGAGATTCTCAACGCCCTGGTCAAGTTCGACGACCTGAAGGTGACCGCGCGTACGTCGTCCTTCGTCTTTAAGGGAAAGCACGGGGACGTCCGGGAGATCGGTCGGACGCTGAACGTCGGGGCCGTGCTCGAGGACATCTTTGCGGTGCAGGACGAGATGGCTGACACCATCGCGCGCGAGCT
>CBDBJW010000001.1:0-109902 GCA_965206505.1 Longimicrobiales bacterium | reverse complement strand
GCGCACGCCTTTACCGTCACCGCGGACGTCGTCGCCATGGCGGTGGGCACGGCGACGACGGGAACGGACACGGTTGTCCTGTCGGGGTTCAGTCCGGCGATCAAGCAGGGACAGACGGTGACGGTGAGCTACCGCGATCTCACGGCAGGAGACGACGCGGCCGCGATCCAGGACCTGGCCGGCAACGATGTCCCGTCGGCCACCGACGTTCCGGTCACCAACAACTCGACGGTAGCGCCCACGGCGCCCGGCGCGCCGCGGAACCTGCAAGCGCGGGCGAGAGGCGCGACGCAGATCGATCTCGCCTGGGAGCCGCCGGACGACAGCGGCGGGCTCGCGATCGAGGGCTACAAGATCGAGGTGTCCACCGATGGCGGTGCGACCCTGACCGTGCTGGAAACCGACACCGGCAACCCTGCTACAGAGTACGCCCACCGCCGCCTGCTGAACGGCGACATGCGGTACTACCGGGTTTTTGCGATCAACTCCGCCGGCACGGGCCGGGCATCGAACGCCGCCATCGCCACCACAGGCTCGGGTCCCGCGGTGCCTGCGAACGTCGGGGCTGACCGGGGCGACGGGAGCCTGTCGGTGACATGGGACGCGGTGGCGGGGGCGACCGAGTATACGGTGCAGTGGACCTCGGGCGGGGATCCGTTCACGCGCTCCCGTGAGCTCACAGTGACGACGAACACGGCGACGGTGCCCGATCTCGTCAACGGGACGACCTACACGCTGCGGGTGAGCGCGGGCAACGCCCAGGGAGACAGCAAATGGTCTGAGCCCGCCACCGGCATGCCGCAGGTGCCGGCGCCCGAGACCCCGGAGAACCTGAAGGTGACGGTGGGCGACACCAACCTGGCGGTGACCTGGGACGCGGTGCCGGTCGCGGCGGAGTACACCGTGCAGTGGAAATCGGGAACGGAGGCGTTCGATTCCGAGCGGCAACTGACGGTGACGGTGAACACCGCGACGGTGCCCGGGCTGGTCAACGGAACCACCTACACGCTGCGGGTGCAGGCGGCCAACGCGGGCGGTGAGAGCGGCTGGTCGGATACGGCCACCGGCACGCCGACGCCGCTCGGGGTGCCGGCAAACATGGAGGTGACGGCCTGGGACGGGCGCGTGGCGGTGTGCTTCGACGAGGTCGTGGGCGCGACCGAGTACACGGTCCAGTGGCGGACGGACGCGGAGGCGTACAGCGAGGACCGGCAGAAGACCGTGTTCGAGACCTCCGAGACGATGGACTGCGGCGAGGGGCGGCTGAGCACGACCGTCCACCGACTGGCCAACGAGACGCCGCACTGGTTCCGGGTGCGGGCGAGCAACTCCTGGTGGGACGAGGGAATCAAGCGCAAGGACAGCCTCTGGTCGGCCGAGGTGACGGCCACGCCGACGGCGACGCCGGCGGCGCCAGCCAATCTGGTGGTCATGCCGGGCGACGGGCGCCTGGACGTGAGCTGGGACGCGGTCGAGGGCGCGGACAGCTACACGGTCGAGTGGCGGCAGTCGGGGACGGTGCGGGAGCAGGAGGAGACGACCCACGCCGCAGCCCTCACCGGCCTGGTCAACGGAACGACGTACTCGCTGCGGGTGAAGGCGGCCAACGAGGTGGGCGAGGGTCCCTGGTCGGTGTCGGCGAGGGGCAGGCCGGACCCGCTGGGGCACCCGCCCGAGGTGTCGATCACGCTCGGTGCGGGGCCGCCGGTGGAGGGCGTGTTTGCTGTGAAGGTGACGTTCTCGGAGGCGGTGACCGGCTTCGAGGACGGCGATCTCACGGCGGGCTATGTCGGCGGTCCCGGCGTAGTGGTGCGCGGCTTCGAGGAGGAGCAGACGGGGCTGGTCTATAGCGCGATGGTGCCGGCGCCGCAGCCGGGAAAGCTGGTCATCTCGGTGGGTCCGGCAAAGGCCGCCGCGGTCGCCGACTCGCAGGGGAACGCGCTCGGCGCCCTCGTGGTCGAGGTCGGCGCCGCGGGCAATCCGGTGGCGGTGTCCGGGCCAGTGGTGACGGGTGTGTTGATGTCGACGCAATCCGGGAGCGGGAGACAGGACGGATTCGCAACGCGATCGGTGGCGGCAAGGGGCAGCTCGGGGTCGGGCAGCTCGGTGCGGGTGACGGTGACGTTCAGCGAGCCGGTGACGGTGGACCTCTCGGGCGGAACACCGACGATCGGCCTGATGCTGGGCGCGGGGACAAGAAAGACACCCTACTCGGGCGGCACGGAGACGGAGACGTTGCTTTTCGTCTACACCCTGACCGGGGAAGACGGGAGCGTGACCGGCGGGTCGGTGACACAGAACAGTCTCACGTTGAACGGAGGGACCATCCGGAGCTGGTCGGGAGAGAACGCGGACCTCGGGCACCCGGGTGCGGCGCTGGGTAATGCGGGTGGTGGAGAGCTCCCGGCTCTGACGGCCCGCTTCGAGGCGGCACCGGAGGCGCATGACGGCGCGGGCACGTTCACGGTCCGGCTCGTGTTCAGCGAGCCGGTCGCGATCAGCTACCAGACGCTGCGCGACGAGTCCTTGTCGGCGGCGGGAGGCTCGGTCGAGGGCGCCCGGCGCGTGGATGGGCGCAGCGACCTGTGGGAGATCACAATCGCGCCGGCCTCGGACGAGCCGGTGACGCTCACGCTCGCGGCGGGGCGCGCCTGCGATGCGGCGGGCGCGGTCTGCACGGCCGACGGAAGGCGGCTGTCGAATGAGGGGGTGCTGACTGTGCCCGGCCCGGCAGGAGACGGTCCGGAACTGACGGCGCAGTTCGAGAACGTGCCGGAGGCGCACGACGGCCAGAGCGCCTTCAGCTTCCAAGTGGCCTTCAGCGAGGACATCGGAATCAGCTACCAGACGTTGCGCGACGAATCGTTCACGGTGACCGGAGGCACCATCACGCGGGCGCGGCGGATCGATGGCCGCCACGACCTGTGGGAGATCACCCTCAAACCCGACTCCCGCGAGGCCGTGACGATCACGCTGCCGGGCGGTCGGGCGTGCGGGACGGCCGGGGCCGTCTGTACCCGCGGGGACAGCCCGCGGCCGCTCGGCAACAGTCCGTCGTCCACCGTGGCGGGTCCCCCGGTCGAGTCGCTAACAGCCAGCTTCTCCGACATGCCGGGCGAGCACACCGGCGACGACTTCTCGTTCGGGCTGACGTTCAGCGAGGAACTCGACAAGGACTTCAGCTACCGAACGTTGCGCGACGAGGCGTTCGCGGTGACGGGCGGCACGGTGCGCGGGGCCAAACGCCGGGAGCAGGGGAGCAACCTGGGCTGGACGATCACGGTCGAGCCGGACTCCGATGGCGCGGTGACACTCCGGCTGCCGGAGACGACCGACTGTGGTGCAAGCGGCGCGGTCTGCACCGGCGACGGCCGGCCGCTGTCGCATTCGCTCTCGGCGACGGTCGCCGGGCTGGTGGGCATCTCGGTAGCCGATACCCGCGTGGAGGAAGGCGCGGGCGCGGTGCTGGCGTTCGCGGTGACGCTCGAGCGGGCGGCGGGCGGGGCGGTGACGGTCGACTACGCCACGTCGGACGGCACGGCTCAGGCGGGCGTGGACTACACGGCCACGAGCGGCACGCTCACGTTCGATGCGGGCGACACGGAGAAGACAGTCGAGGTCCCGGTGCTCGACGACTCGCACGACGAGGGCGACGAAGCGCTGACGCTCCGGCTGTCGAACGCGTCGGGCGGCCGGCTGGCCGACGCGGAGGCGACCGGGACCATCGAGAACACCGATCCGCTGCCACGCGCGCTCTTGGCTCGGTTCGGGCGGGCGACGGCGCTCCACGTGATGGAACAGGTCGAGGAGCGGCTGGACGCGCCCAGGGCTCCGGGCCTGCGGGGCCGGTTCGCGGGCCGTGAGCTCCGGCGCGGGATGGAGCGGGAGATGGGACGCAACTTCCTGAGCCGGCTCGAGTCCGCGGCGGTTCAGGGCGCCCGGGACACGACGGGCGTCCAGCCCGATCTGGGCGGCGCCGAACTTCTGCGGATGGGTCTCGGCGGCGGAGACCTGCTGATGGGCTCGGGGTTCGTGTTGAACCGCGAGACGGGCCAGGGCGCGAGCGTCTCGCTCTGGAGCCGCGGGATGGAATCGCGGTTCAGCGGCCGGGACGGCGAGCTGTCGCTCGACGGCGGGGTCCGCACGACGATGTTCGGCGCCGACTACGCGAAGGGGCCGCTGATGGCGGGGCTGATGCTCTCGCACCGGCGCGGCCTGGGCGGCTACCAGGGGGCCGATGTCGGCCAGGTGGCCTCGTCGGTCACGGGGCTGCACCCGTGGGTCGGCTACAAGCTGACGGAGCGGGTCACCCTCTGGGGCGTGACCGGATACGGTAGGGGCTCGCTCAGCTTGACGCCGGGCGAGGCACTGTCTGTCCCCACGTCTGTCGCGTCTCCGATCGCTCTCAAGGGCGGGCTCTCGATGTCGATGCTGGCCGGCGGCGTGAGGGGCGACTTGGTGGATGCGGGTCTGGGCGGCTTCGGGCTGGCGTTCAAGGCGGATGCGCTGTGGGTGGGCACGGGCAGTGAGGCTGTGGACGGCCCGGCAGGCCGGTTGGCGGCGACCGAGGCCGTGGTGACGCGCGTGCGGACGGCGCTCGAGGCCTCGAGGGGCTACGTCGTCGGACACGGCATAGCGCTCCGGCCGAGCCTCGAGCTCGGGCTCAGGAAGGACGGTGGGGATGCCGAGACGGGCAGGGGCGCGGACGTCGCCGCAAGCCTGATCGCATCGGACCCGTGGACCGGGCTGTCTGTCGACGTGCGCGTGCGGACGCTGCTCGTGCATCAGGACGAAGGGTTCAGGGAACGGGGTGTGTCGGTGTCGTTCAGCTACGATCCGACGCCACAGACGCCGCTGGGGCTGACGGCGCGGGTGGCGCCCTCGTGGGGTGGGCAGGCGATGAGCGGTGCCGACGCGCTCTGGGGCCGCGATACGATGACGGGGCTCGGGGCGGCAGGCCCGGGATCGGGCAACCGCCTCGACGCCGAGCTCGGCTACGCGCTGCCGGTCGGGAGCCGGCTCGTGGGGACGCCGAGGTTCGGCGTCACAACCTCCGAGTACGGGCGCGACTACCGGTTGGGCTACAAACTGACCCTGTTGCAGGGTGGCGCCATGAACTTCGAGTTCGGCCTCGACGCCCAACGCCGCCAGAGCTTGCTGGGCCAGGGAGACCCGGAGCACAGCCTGCACGGCCGCGTCACCGCGCGCTGGTAGACGCCGACGGACCGGCAGTCTGAAATGCGGTGCGGCCGGACCTCAGTCGCCAGCATGGCCGGGTACCGGTGCGTCCCGACCGGCAGGCGCCATGGAGACACTGACGAAGCCGTTCCGATCGCGAGTGGCTGCGTCCCTCGACCGCACGGGCATGAGAACATCCACGCTCGGTCGGCAAGCGGTGGGCGATCCGATCCCGGTGCGTCAGCTACGCCGTGGCTGCTCTCCAAGGCTGGCGATGGCCTGCCAGGTCCCCGTGTTCATCGAAGCCTGCCGCCGGGCCCAAGTGGCCCCTGTTCCCTCCCGGGGCAACGCGCCCCGGAATTCTTCACCGAACAGAACGGAGGCAGACCGATGACGAGAGCAATGGAACAGGGCATGGACGCGCCCGCGCGTGTCCTGAGGTTACCTCGAGTGCAGGCCCGCACCGGGCTGGCGCGGAGCACGATCTACGTGCGGGTGGCCGACGGGAGCTTTCCCCAACCGATCCGGCTAGGCGCCCGCGCCGTCGGTTGGATCGAGTCCGAAGTGGATGCGTGGATCCGAGAACAGATCGCCGCGAGCCGCGGCAGTGCGGAGTGATCTGAAACATTAACCATCTATCTAGGGCCTGTTAACACTATCTGAGAGCCTCGACGATGAGCGCAAAGTGGATGAAGGCCGTGAACATCACGTCGAGCTTGTCAAAGCGGGAGAAGATTCTTCTGAAGCCTTTGAGTCGCCGAAATAACCGCTCTATTTCGTTGCGACGGCGATACATGATTCGATCGTACTGCCACGGGCTAACACGGCCCTGTTTGGGTGGCACGACCGGCGTAAACCCCAGCTCCAACACCAATTGCCGTGTTTCGGCCCCCTCGTAGGCCCGGTCCATGATCATCGACACAGTGGAGTGTACCGGCTTCAACATGCGTAGCAGTTCGCGTCCTTCGGGTGCGTCGTGGTTGTGGCCTGGCGATAGCGAGAAGGTTATCGCGGTTCGAGCATCTGCGGCAACCATATGAATCTTGGTGGTCCAGCCTCCACGCGACTTCCCGATGGCCTGCGGGCCGTTTTTTTTAGCGCGCCGGTGCCATCAGGGTGCACTTTGACGATCGTACTGTCGAGCGACAGCGCTTCGATCTTGATCCGGATGATCTGCTCGTCCTGCAGGGCCGCAAAGACACGATCCAGCACACCTGCCCTGGCCCAGCGATTCATTCGGGTGTAGATCGTATGCCAGTTACCGAAGCGCGCAGGCAACCCGCGCCACTTGCAGCCGTGCTCGGCCACATACAGGATCGCGTTAAGCACTTCGAGATTGGAGAAGCTCACATTGCCGCGCTGACGTGGAAAGCAAGCCTCTATCCGACGATATTGGGACTCTGTGATTTTCATAGCCCCAATATAATACAAATGGGCCTTTAGTGTTAACAGGCCCTAGTTCGCAATCAGAGAGGACAGGGGCCATCGACAAACTGCCCTCCCGCAAGCTTCGCTCCTCCGCCGCCTCCGGGATTTGCGTCGACATCGGCGGAATGCGGACTCGTCCGACGGCCTACGCCGATCAGGGTGCAATAGCGCTTCGCGAGGCAGCGAAGTCGGTTGCGTTCGCAGACAGCTCGTCCGCGAACCTCCGCTACAGTCCACTGGATTCCCGTTTCGAAAGAGGGGTGTAATGAGGGGATGGTAGTCTGATGTCACGTCATATATCTCATAACAACAACGACTTATAAAAAATAAGACACAGCCGACCCAGCGCCGGGCGAGGAAAGTGGCGAGTGACGAGGGGGCGCTCCGAGGTGATATCGTGCGACTCGCGAGTCGATTAGGCCGCTACGGCTACCGACGCGTCACGGACATGCTCCGCATCGAGGGCTGGGGGGGTGAAGCACAAGCGGGTGGAGCGGATCTGGAGGCAGGAGGGGCTGACGGTGCCGGAGCGGCAGCCGAAGCGAGGTCGGCTGTGGTTGGGGCGCGTGGGCGTCGAGATGCTCTTTATCGAGCCGGGCAGCCCGTGGGAGAACGGCTACAACGAGAGCTTCAACGGCAAGCTCAGGGACGAGCTGTTGAACGGGGAGATCTTCTACTCGTTGGCGCAGGCGGCCGTGCTGGTCGAGCAATGGAGGCGCGAGTACAATACCGTCCGACCCCACGGCGCCTGCGGCGGCTTTCCCCCGGCCCCTGAGGCGATTAAGCCGTCGCCCTGGTTCCTGAGGATGCCCGTCCTTCACGGCCCTCCACAGGTTGCTGGGACTAACATAGGATGTGGTACCGCTCTTGGGGGCAGGTCACGGGGGTGTACGCGACAGCGTAAGATTATCCTTGGACGGTGGCCCACTGAGGCCGATGCGCTATGTGGTGCGAACCGACCCCTTCATGGAAAAAGCCTACAGGCAGCTTGCTGATACTCGGGACGCCTTTCCAGCGCCAACAACCTCAGCACACATCTGGGAATTTGACTTGCCGGAAAACCTCGAACCTGGAATCCATAGTGTGGTGGTTGAAAGCGAGGATGAATTTGAGCAGCAACAAAGCGGTGTTCTTTCGTTTGAGGTCACTGAAGTGGCACGGTGACTGAGGGTAGATTTCCGTTGCGCTTTCCGCCTAGGAAGCGATCTTCTCCTATGGAAACATATGCTTTCACGGGACTTAGATAGGAGAAATGTCGATGCGCCGTCTGCTTCTGACCCTTTCGGTGGTGGTCACCTGTGTCGCGCTCGCGCAGCCGGTCGACGCCCAGTTCAAATTCGGGATCCAGGGCGCCGCCATCACCAGCGTGGATGACCCGATCCTGGAGGGTTCGCTTGGCGCCGGAGCCCGGGTCATGCTCGATCCACCGCTCTTCCCGCTCGCGCTGGTGGGCTCGGGGGTCTACTACTTCACGGACTGCGGCGCTACTGACTGTAGCGACTGGACCGCGTCCATCGCCGCCCAGATCCGTCTGCCGACGCCGGTCATCAGCCCGTACGTGCTGGGCGGATGGCAGATCCGGCGGTCTGAGACAGCCGGCATTAGCAGCGATGAGAGCGGAGTCCTGGTCGGCATCGGTGTCCAGGTGAACTTTGCCCTATCTCTGTTCCTCGAGGGCACGATGGAGTTGCGCGACGAAATCACGGGTGCGCCGGATTTCGACACCGACCCGATCGTGATCAAGGGCGGGATTCTGATCGGCTGATCTCGATGTAGCACGACGTTGGCCCACCGCCGGGTGGGCGACGCGGAGGGCGGCAAGTATCTCAGACGATGAGCACCCCCTTGCTCACTGACCATTATCCCCAAAGCTACGATTGATTGGAGCCCGAAATTCCTTGCTTCTCCCGTCGACCCATATGAACGTTCATCGTGCACGTGTTCGAAGGTATGAGCGCGCACGCCGGGCTTGTTTGAAACGGATTTGACCTGACCCCCTGAAACGAGACCAGGTGCAATGTTAGGATCGACCTGGTCTGAAGTTTTTCAGCGAGGAGGTCGGGATGGGAAGGAAGCGACACACTCCGGAGCAGTGAGGTGGTCCCGGTTTTTTGGACAGGTCAGGCGATCCCGGTTTTTTGGACAGGTCGTTAAGGTGGATTCCAGAGCGGAAGAGGAGGCACCGAGATGGCCAGGAAGAGACGGCGGTTCACGGCGGAGTTCAAGGCACGGGTAGCGCTCGAGGCGCTGCGCGAGCGGGACAGCGTGCAGGCGATCGCGGCGCGGCACGAGCTTCATCCGAACCAGGTGACCACATGGAAGCGGCAGCTGCTCGAAGGGCTGCCGGAGGTGTTTGCCGGGGGCGCGGGCCGCAAGGCCGCCCTGGAGCACGAGGCGAAGATCCGGGACCTGCACGCCAAGATCGGGGAGCTCACGGTCGAGCGGGATTTTTTTCGGCGCGGGCTCAAGCGCTGAGCCGGGCGGAGCGGGGGCGGATGATCGAGCGGGACGGACCGCTGAGTCTTTCGAGGCAGTGCGCGCTGCTGGGCGTGAGCCGGTCGTCGCAGTACTACCGGCCGAAGGGGGAGAGCGCCGAGGACCTGGCGCTCATGCGGCGCATGGACGGGCTCCACACGGCGTATCCGTTCTACGGGAGCCGGCAGCTGATGCGGCATCTGCGCCGCGAGGGCGTTGCCGCGGGCCGGCACCGGATCCGGCGGCTCATGCGCCTGATGGGGATGGAGGCGACCTACCGGCGGCCGCGCACGAGCGTGGCGAGTCCGGAGCACCGGGTCTTCCCCTATCTGCTGCGGGGCCTCACGATCTCGCGGGCGGACCACGTGTGGTGCGCGGACATCACCTATGTCCCGGTGACGCAAGGGTTTTTCTACCTGGTGGCCGTGATGGACTGGGCGACCCGGCACGTGCTCGCCTGGCGGCTGTCGAACACGATGGACGCGTCGTTCTGCGTCCAGGCGCTGGACGACGCGCTGGGCTGGAGGGCTCCGGAGATCCTCAATACGGATCAGGGCTCCCAGTTCACCAGCGAGGCGTTCGCCGACCGGGTGCTGGGTGCGGGCGTGCGCTTCTCGATGGACGGCCGGGGCCGCTTCCTCGACAACATCTTCATCGAGCGGCTGTGGCGGTCGCTGAAGTACGAGGCGGTGTACCTCTACGAGCTCCGGGACGGGCCCGACGCCCAACGCATCATCGGCTCGTGGATCGACTTCTACAACGAAGCGCGCCCGCACTCGTCGCTGGGCGGACGGACGCCGGGCGAGGCCTATCGCGAAGGCGCGGAGGTGTGGTGAGGACGATCCGGCGCGACGCCACCCAACCGGCGCGACGACGCCTGCGATCGTCGCGGGATCTACGCGCGGCCCTTCCCTCCGTCTTCCCATCGGGAACCAGTCCCGACGGGAAGGCGAAGGTTATATTCAAACCGGGCTCGAAGGAGAACACCCGGCCTCAAGCGGGACCCCGAGGGCTTTGGAGACCATCGGAATCCACCTTAAGATCGCCCTCGGACTGTCCAACGAAGTAGGACCACCTCAATCCTCAGCCGGGCACCCAGCGCCATGCCAATACCAATGGCACCGATCAGATATAAGCCCCCTTGCGAAGGGCACCAACCGTGTCAGGGTTCGGGGTGGCGTAACGCCCGCGCCCGATGGAAAAGACAACGATCTTGGGATCAACTGCAGGAAGTCGCACCCCGTTCCATTCCGTCCTCCGTCGGTGCCCACCACGTCCGGGGGGACTGCCGCTTCGCCCGTCGAATCAAATCACAGCACCGGACTCGAGGAACGGGAGGGTACAGGTTGTGCGGAGAGTGCGCCAAGCTCATCAAGAAGGAGGAGAATCCACGCCACGGCTGCCGCGTGTGCCGTCTGGCCAGCCGAAGCCGCGCGCGCTCCGCCGGGCAGTCGACGAGATCGACGCCTCCGTGACTGCTTCGGAGACCGTGCAGCGGGGTGAGCCTGAGTGGGGCCGCGAGATCGCTGCTAGCCAACCTGCGCCGAGCGGGTGACGCGCGCTACCGATGACTTCGCGCTACCAGGCGGTCCGTACTGACGGCAGGACCGAACCCCGGCGGCGGAACGGCATCGCGATGGCGCAGACTTGCCGCGCAGTGGTCGGTCTTCTCCTCTTGGCCGCGCTGGCGGGATGCGCGGTCGACTCCACCACCGAGCCCGGATCGGCCGCGGGGTCCACGCTGTCGGTCTCGCCCCCCGAGGGCACGCTGCCGTTCTTCGGCGACACGATGACGTTCTCCGCCTCGATCACGGGCCGGCACGGCGCGGCACTTCCGGGGACCGTGGCATGGTCCAGCGAGACTCCCGAGGTCTTCTCCGTCACACCCGGCGGGCTGGTGACCGGGCTGTCGGACGGCACTGGAACCCTGCGGGCGACGTTCGGCGGCCTGAGCGACAGCGCGGTGGTCACCGCGGCCCCCGTCGTGTCGCAGTTCGCCCGCCAGCTCGCGGATGATGTCCAGCAGGACGACCTGGCCGGGATCACCGCCGCGATCGCGCGGGACGGCGAAGTGCTCTGGTCGCGGGCGTTCGGCTGGGCCGACCGGGAAAGGCAGGTCCCCGCAGCCCGCGAGACCATCTACAAGGTGGGTTCCATTTCCAAGACGGTCACAGCGGCCCTGATGGCCACGCTCGTGGACGAAGGCATGGTCAGCCTGAGTACTCCGCTGGAGGAACTGGTGCCCGAGATTGGGGACATTGGCGACCGGCCAGCCGACGCCAATCCGGCGTTGCCGATGCTGCGGCACGTCGCGAACCACACCTCCGGACTCCCCGACGTGCCTGAACTCCCGGACGCCTCGATCGGACATGTCAGCATCTGGAAGTCGAAGCTCCTGGCCTCCATCCCCACGCTCCGCTACCGAACCCGGCCCGGTACGGAATACCATTACTCCAACGTCGGATACGCCCTCCTCGGGCTCGCCCTGGACCGGGCCGGGAACCAGGACTTCGTGGAACAGGTGCGCATGCGCATCTTCGAGCCAATGGGGATGACTAGCAGCACCTATCTGATCGACGCGAATCTGCGGGCGAGGCTCGCCACCGGCTACTACAACCGTCCGGGCCGACCCGTGAACACCGAGTATCCGCTCCGCCAACATGCGAACAGCGGGTACAGAGTACCGGGCGGCGGCGCATATTCCACGGTGGACGATCTGGCGCGCCTCGCGGCCGGCGTGATGGGAAGGGGTGGGAGAGAGCTGTTCAGCCATGCCGTGCGCTCGGAAATGCTGTCCGTGCAGACGCCCGCTGGTGGCCGCACCGGAGCCGGCTTCGGCATCTTCCTGAGGGCCGCGGGAGACCGCATCTTCGCGAGCCACGGGGGCACGGCGGCCGGCTACAGGGCCTACTTCATCTTCGAGCCGGCGACGGGGCTGACGGTGGTCCTGCTTCGCAACTCCAACTGGGGCCGGACCGACCTGAGCGCGACCGCCCGTTGGCTCATCTCCAACTTGCCCGGGGACTGAGGATTCCGGATTCTGGCCCCATGACAGCGTCTCTCATCCCGCCAGCTTGGTTACGATTGGATATAATCCCCTAAAAAAAGAGGCGACGTACCTTTCCGCTAGGTAGTAAGAAGTTAACCAGCGAATCCCGGGTGAGCGCCCGGGGGAAAGGAACGACGCCTCGTGAGGAAGAATATGGTGGGACCCGAGAGTGAGTCCAGCACGCCGACGTGGGAGTGCTTGGAAGCGCTGGTTCGTGAGAAGGCCCAGGAGATGGTCCAGCACGTTCCTCATCTTGTGGTTCCAGCACCGTTGCTCGCCCGCCTCAGGCCATACCTGCCGTACTGGGTCAAGTCCCGAGTTGTGTGTAAAAGTGAGAGGAAGCTCCTCGATGCTTCGGTTAGGCTGCGTTGGCGACCTCCTTCGGTTCGAGAAGCGTGAGATCGAGGTAGCGGCGTTCGCTCCAGACCGCAGTAGTCCTCAGAGCAACCGCGGTGATGAGGCGGAGCGCACTGGCTCGGTCGGGGAAGGCGCCGGCGCTCCGGATCCGACGCTTGATCTCGGTGTGCAGGCGCTCGAGGCTGTTCGTGGTGCGTAGCCTGGCCCAGTGGGGCTCGGGAAACGCGTAGAACTGGGTGGCGGCCGTGAAGCCCCGCTCGAGCACCTTCATTGCCTCGGGGAGCTCCTCTTGCCAGCGCGTCGTGATCTCGGCCAGGCGCTTCTTCGCCTCAGCGAGCCCGGGGGCCCGGAAGACGGCGGCAGCCTCGCGCGCCACACGCTTGCGCAGGCGATGCGGGACCTTGGCCAGCACGTTGCGTTGCAGGTGCACGGTGCAGCGCTGGCGGCGCACCTCAGGCAAGAAGCGGCGCACCGCAGCCGCCAGGCCCGCGTGCTCGTCGGCGATCACCAGTTCGACGCCGCTGAGACCTCGCTCCAGGAGCTGCTTGAGGAGCTCGGACCAACTGTCCTCTGACTCCTCAGGGCCTAGCGTGATGGCCAGGAGCCGGCGGTGACCGTCCGGATCCACCGCGTAGGCCACGAGCGCGCTCACGTTCTCGACCTTCCTGGCCCAGCGCGCATCGAGGAACGTCGCGTCCAGATACAGATAGGGGTGAGGCCCCTCGATGGGTGCGCTCCGCAGCGCTTCTACGGCCCCATCGAGCCGCTTCGCGACCCGGCTCACCGTCGAGCGTCCCACGCGCTCACCCAGCAGTGCTTCGGTCACGTCGCCCATCTTGCGCTGCGACACACCGCTCACGTAAGCCTCCACCATCATCTCGTCCACTTCTTCACTCCTGCGCCGGTAGCGGCCCATCACGTCGGCGGGCGAGCCGCCTTCCCGGCTGCGCGGCACCATCACGTCGATCTGACCCAAGCTCGTGAGCAGGCGCCTGAGGTACGTGCCGTTCCTGTGGTCCTTCCGGCTGCCGACCCGCTCGAAACGACGCGCTCCGACCATCGCTTTCAACTCCTCCTCCAGCACCATCTCGAGCGTCACACGGATCGCGCCCTCAAACAACGACTTTAAATCCTGCCGTAACTCATCTTGCGTGGCCCGCTCAACTTCAACCATCTTTTCCATGAGGAAGCTCCTTTCCGGTTCCGGACCTGCTGGCGCAGGCCCGGACTCCCCGGGTTCATGTGATGATGAACATTCACAAGGAGCTTCCTCTCTCTTTCCCCGGCTGTCCACCCTCCCCGGACCCCTCACCCCCTTTTACACAAATATCGCGACACTACCGCCGCCAGAGCACCGGCGGGCAAGGCACCCACGGCTGGCTGGGCGTATCCGTACTCCCTGTTGGCAGCCACGATTACGACCACTGCGGTGAACACGGAAAACTAGAGCAGGACCATTACCGACTTACGAAGCCGCGCGATCGCCATTTCGCTTTCCTCCCACTTCAGAGTTGTGGTTCGCCTACCGTATGTTCAGAGTTGTGGTTCGCCTACCGTATGTTCAGAGCCTCTCGAACCTCCCGCGCCGACTGCCCTGACACCCACACGGGGCTTCCCCGGTCGAACTCCTTCGCCCGGGCCAGTTGCCCGACGATGACGGGCTCCAACCCTGTATCCCTGACGAGATCGGCTACGATGTCCCGGGCCTCCTCGTCGTCACCGGCGATGGGTACGGCGATTCTCTCACCGTTGCGCATCGGGTTCCGGAGCATAGGTACGCCGAGACTGTTGAACGCCTTCACGAGTCGAACTCCGGGCAGGTATTGGGCCATCGCAAGACCCGTCCCCATCTCCAGCCACTCATCCGTGAGAGGCCCGTCCCGGTCAGCGCGAGGGTTGCTGAGGTCGATCACGACCTTGCCCTGCATCAGGTGGCCGAAATCTTCACCGATTTGCGGGATCGCGCCGGGAGGCACGGCGAGCAGAACCACATCTCCGAAGAAGGCGGCCGCATCCGGGTAGCCGGCGCTGGCCTGCGGCGCGGCACTCTGCACGAGATCCATGAGCTGGTCCGGATTCCTGGACGAAAACAGGATTTGGTGCCCTGCCTCCGCCCAAAGAAGGCCGATGGCCCCACCCATGGTGCCCGATCCGATGATCCCGATCCTCATCGTGCGTCCTTCCTGCTCGGCCAGGCCCGCCTGCGCGAGGAGAGGTGAGGAGGCGAGTGCCAGGACCAACGCCGAAGCCGCGAAAGCGGTCAGTGAGGGTCGAAAACGCGGGATTCCTACGGTAGTCTCCTTCATGGACGTCTCCCCTAAAGCGCGATCACGATCTTCCCGAGGTGGCTCCCACTGGCCATGTAGTCATATGCCGCGGGCGCGTCCTCCAGGGTGAATACCCTGTCGATGATGGGGCGCAGCCGATGTTCGGTAATAAAGGCGTTCATCGCCTCGAAGTCCTCTCTGGATCCAACATAGATCCCCGTCACCCGAGTTCCACGGCCGACGAAGGAACCGATGGGAACGGCGTTGGCGCGGCCCGACAGGCCTCCGATTATCGCGATATGGGCGCCGTATCCGAGTGCCCGCATCGCCCGGGGTAGTGTCTCCCGGCCACCCACTTCGAGGACCTGGGTGACGCCCGCTCCCCCGGTGACGTTCCGCACCTCGTCTTGCCACTCGGCGTTGGTCCTGTAGTTGACGGTGCCGTACGCCCCAAGCTCACGAGCACGCACCAGCTTTGCGTCGCTCGAGCTCGTAATGACCGGCCTCGCTCCAGCGGCTACCGAGAACTGCAGTCCGAAGATGGAGACGCCGCCCGTGCCTTCCAGCAGCACGAAGTCGTTTTCCGCCAGTTCTCCGTGTTTGAACAGAGCGTTCCATGCGGTGACCGCCGCACAGGGGAGGGTGGCGGCCTCCTGGAACGTAAGGTGTTCCGGAATCTCGACGAGCCCGTCCTCATGACTGACGATCATCTCCGAGAGCATGCCGTCGATCGAGCCACCTCTGGCCGATGCGTTCGTCAGGGCGCTCGGTCTTCCGTCCATCCATCGAGCGAAGAAGATTCCGGCCACGCGATCCCCGACCTCGAAACGGGTGACGCCCGGTCCTATGCCGATCACCTCCCCCGCTCCGTCCGAAAGGGGCACCAGGCCGGTCCGCGGATTCCCGCCTCCGTACTGCGATTCGAGGATCGAAAGGTCTCGCCGATTCAGGGACGTGGCTCGCACACGGACCAGGACTTCGTTGGCGCCCGGAGCGGGGCGGTCCACTTCCTTCATCACGAGGGCGACCTCGTCGTCGACCACGTCGAACTGGTACTGGCGCATGGTCTCGGTCTGGGCACCCCTGGCCGGGGCGGGAATCGCGGCCAGCGTGGCCAGCCCGCAAGCCATCCCGGCGGCCAGCACGACATGTCCGAGACGAGAAGTCCTCTGGGAGAAGTCTGTCTTCATGGATCAGCTCACATCATACGTGGTTTGAGGCCGATCAAGCGTTCTGGGCGATCAACGTTCAACCCATGGCGGTCCAATGATCAGCGCCGGATCTGCACCACGCTTGGGTACGAACTTCTGAGTCCGGCCATACTGATTGTCCCCACCGTAGAGATTGCGGTCGGAGTCGACCGTGAACGTGTGCACTTCGAGATATCCGCTCGGTAGCTCTCTGGGGACACTCCACGTGTATCGCCGATTACCCTCGAAATCGAACTTGATGAACCTGAGCGGTCCCAGGGTGGTGATCCAGATAGCGTCGTCGTTGACGATGAGGTCCAGGGTCAGTCCCAAACCACCCCAAGCATCGACGAACTCGACTTCCCGCGGATCGTCTGTGGTCTTGAACACGTTGACCCGACCACCCGAGCGATCGAGGGCAAAGATCAGACCATCGGGCCCGACGGCTATCGCGTGAACGCCGTTGAATTGACCGGGACCGTCTCCGCGCCCTCCAAACTCTGACAGATAATTCGCGTCCTTATCCAGGATGATGACACGATGATTGTCCAGGCCGTCGGCCACCAGAATTCGGCCGTCCGGTAGGAACGCCACATCCTGCGGTCTGCCGAAATGGGTCTCGTCGTCCCCCGGGGTGTTTTTCTCACCCAGCGTCATGAGCAGTTCACTGCCGTCGTTGGCGAGAACGTAAATCTGATTAAAGGTCTCGTTGACTACCCACACACGGTGCTCAGGATCATAGGGACTTATGCGAATCCGGTGAGGTCCAGGTCCTTCTGACCCCGCGCACAAGTAGTCCCACTGCTCCCAAATGTCGATCACGTTACCGTCACCATCGATCGTATACAGACAGTTCTGCCAACTACGCAGGTCCGTTGCGCGTAGAGTGTTGATCCCGATGGATCCCGCATACCCTGCAAATTCAGCAGGAATCGGGATCGGCAACCTGGTTTCTCCACGCTGCGCGATGAAGATACGATCTGGCGATTCAGCGAATACACCTGAGTTGCCTCCGAAGGCAAAACCTTGCTTGGCAAACGGCTTATGCCACCCTTCGACGATGTCGTAAGGGCTGGGGCCAGTCGGTCCAGGATTCTGAGATGAAGCTGGTCCGGAAAGCAACACGGCAAGTAAACCGGTGAGCGTTGAAACTGAGAGAAGTCTTGAATCGCTCATAATCGAACAAGCTCCATGATGTGGATCGGTGATGACCCGAACGTCTTGTTGTTGAGCCTATCATTTACAACCAAATGATTCAGGGTTCAACTCTCCGGGATCTGACGGAGACCTCGTTCGACCGGGTGGAGCGGGGAACGGTGCCGTATTCAAGGCCTTCCAAGACGTCCAGGAACTGTTTGAAGGGCGCATGAATTCGGCAGTAGAAGACACTTTCCCGAACCTGGATCTCTGGCGTCCCTAAGGGCTTATGGGAGACTACGGACAAGTGAATCAGACATTCGAAGAATTTGCGGGCCGGTATATCGACGTCCTCTATCACGGCGCGCTCTTTCTCAATGGGGGAAAGGAACCACCCGCGGAGGATCTCGTTCTGTGGACTCTGACCGGAGCGTTTCAGGAGTTTCGGCAGATCGGCGACGCAGGTGCGGCGGCGGAGTGGATCGAGGCGAAGCTGGTCGAGGCCTTCCTGGCGCGCGCGGCCTCGGGCTCCCGCGACGATGCGTCTACCGAGATGGGTGGCTCTTCGGTGGACGTCCCGTCAAGCCACACGCCGTTTTCCGATACCATTGAGATCGACTCGGAGGCTCTTTTCCGGGCGGGGGCGAAGATGCCCCTTTTGGCGCGGGCCGCCATCTGGCTCGTCGTGTTCCGTCGCTGGTCCTATGGCGACGCCTCGATTGTGTTGGGGACGGATGTGGATGGTGTGAAGGATCTGCTTCGGTACCGGCAGGTGCTTCTAACGGCGGTCGTGCGGGGATCGGTGGACCGCAATGGTACCGATCACGACCGAAGGTATTAGACGAATGGACGACATGAACTGCTCCGAAGCGAGGCACGCGCTGTGGCCTCCTGAACGGCCCCGGCTCGCCGAGGCCGAGGTACTCGAGGCTCGCCGGCACGTGCAGGGGTGCGCAGCCTGCGAATCATACTTTGCCCAGGACCGCGTCCTGCTCGAGGCGTACGACCGTGCGAGCCAGGAGCGAGCGCCCCAGATCCTTCGCGAGCGTGTTTTCGATGCACTGGCCCGGGAGAGGTCGAGGAGTCTCGGTCTCCCGCCAACGAGGCGGGCCCGTCGCCGCTGGATTCTTGCCGCGGCGGCATCGGTGGTCGGCCTTTTGGCCGGAGGGTTTGCCGTGTCTCTCCGAAATGTGCCTGAAGCGCCGACTGACGGCGGACTGTTTGCGGAAGATTACCTCCGTCGGGCGGTCGCGGAGGAAAGGATCGTCAGTTCCGATGCTGCTGAAATCAGCCGCTTCCTGACGAGGGAGTTGGGGCGTCCGATCCGGCCCCTAGACGTCGCCGGGCTCCGTGTGACCAGCGCCGAGATTTGTTTGATAGAAGGTCGGCGCGGAGCGATGATCCAGTACGTCGAGGACGGGCAGGTAATCTCCCACTACCTGATTCCCCGGGAGGGAACTCGACGGCGTGACCCCGAGCCCTCCGCCACCTTTGGCTCGGGTAGCGGTTCGGGTAGTGGTTCCGGTGGCATGGTTGGACCAACGCTCATCACATGGGCGACCCCCGAGGTCGAGCAAGCACTCCTAGGTGAGGTTGCGGCGGACCACCTGATGGAGCTGGCCAGGAACGCCTCCCTCTAGACCCTCCGCCAGCCACTTTCTCAAGCGAGTTTGTGGAGCCTGCTTCCCGCCCTCCGGGCGACGCGAATGGATCCCGTCGCTCTTCTCAAGGCAGAGTAGCCGTAGCCGAACGACTGGACTCTTAGAAAAGGAGTCTGTGCTGAAGGAGTATGTGTCGCAGGACGGAGACGTTATCCTGTTTCGTGCCGCCCGGTGACGGCGGCGGCCAGCGGTTCGCGAAACCCGGAGCACCGAATGCCGTACGGCGCTATGCGGACGCACAAGGAACGCGCGCGCTTGAGAGAGCTACCCCACACGCGATGATGTCGCAGGTACCGGTCGTCCAAGATCCTGACGGGTATCGTGAGGGAGTCGGATACGGGCTGTGGTGCGCCAGTTTCTTGGGTTTCGCCGGCCTGCACCGTATCTACCTTGGTAAGTACGCTACCGGCATCTGAGGTGGTCCCGGTTTTTTGGACAGGTCGTTAAGGTGGATTCCAGAGCGGAAGAGGAGGCACCGAGATGGCCAGGAAGAGACGGCGGTTCACGGCGGAGTTCAAGGCACGGGTAGCGCTCGAGGCGCTGCGCGAGCGGGACAGCGTGCAGGCGATCGCGGCGCGGCACGAGCTTCATCCGAACCAGGTGACCACATGGAAGCGGCAGCTGCTCGAAGGGCTGCCGGAGGTGTTTGCCGGGGGCGCGGGCCGCAAGGCCGCCCTGGAGCACGAGGCGAAGATCCGGGACCTGCACGCCAAGATCGGGGAGCTCACGGTCGAGCGGGATTTTTTTCGGCGCGGGCTCAAGCGCTGAGCCGGGCGGAGCGGGGGCGGATGATCGAGCGGGACGGACCGCTGAGTCTTTCGAGGCAGTGCGCGCTGCTGGGCGTGAGCCGGTCGTCGCAGTACTACCGGCCGAAGGGGGAGAGCGCCGAGGACCTGGCGCTCATGCGGCGCATGGACGGGCTCCACACGGCGTATCCGTTCTACGGGAGCCGGCAGCTGATGCGGCATCTGCGCCGCGAGGGCGTTGCCGCGGGCCGGCACCGGATCCGGCGGCTCATGCGCCTGATGGGGATGGAGGCGACCTACCGGCGGCCGCGCACGAGCGTGGCGAGTCCGGAGCACCGGGTCTTCCCCTATCTGCTGCGGGGCCTCACGATCTCGCGGGCGGACCACGTGTGGTGCGCGGACATCACCTATGTCCCGGTGACGCAAGGGTTTTTCTACCTGGTGGCCGTGATGGACTGGGCGACCCGGCACGTGCTCGCCTGGCGGCTGTCGAACACGATGGACGCGTCGTTCTGCGTCCAGGCGCTGGACGACGCGCTGGGCTGGAGGGCTCCGGAGATCCTCAATACGGATCAGGGCTCCCAGTTCACCAGCGAGGCGTTCGCCGACCGGGTGCTGGGTGCGGGCGTGCGCTTCTCGATGGACGGCCGGGGCCGCTTCCTCGACAACATCTTCATCGAGCGGCTGTGGCGGTCGCTGAAGTACGAGGCGGTGTACCTCTACGAGCTCCGGGACGGGCCCGACGCCCAACGCATCATCGGCTCGTGGATCGACTTCTACAACGAAGCGCGCCCGCACTCGTCGCTGGGCGGACGGACGCCGGGCGAGGCCTATCGCGAAGGCGCGGAGGTGTGGTGAGGACGATCCGGCGCGACGCCACCCAACCGGCGCAACGACGCCTGCGATCGTCGCGGGATCTACGCGCGGCCCTTCCCTCCGTCTTCCCATCGGGAACCAGTCCCGACGGGAAGGCGAAGGTTATATTCAAACCGGGCTCGAAGGAGAACACCCGGCCTCAAGCGGGACCCCGAGGGCTTTGGAGACCATCGGAATCCACCTTAAGATCGCCCTCGGACTGTCCAACGAAGTAGGACCACCTCAGAGTCCTCGGAGCGGCTGAGCTAATCTTGGAACCGTTGGGTCTAGACGCCATCCGGCCGTACATCGTTGTCCTCGCGTTGCTTGGGTTTCCGCTCGCTGTTGCCTATGCCTGGGCGTACGAACGCCGGCTCGAATGGCCGTCATCACGAGAGCCCATCGCCGAGGGAGCTGGACCCCCACGGCAGTTGGCTGCTGACAACGTCGATGTGGCAGAGGAGCCGAAGTCCATCGTGGTGCTCCCGTTTACCAACATGAGCGCCGACCCCGAAAACGAGTACTTCGCCGACGGTATCGCGGAAGAGCTTCTCAACCTGCTCACGACGATACCGGAGTTGCGTGTCGTATCCAGGTCCTCGGCGTTTTCCTTCAAGGGGAAAGACCTTCAAGCCATGCACGTCGCACAGCAACTGAATGTGGATCACCTCTTGGAGGGGTCGGTCCGCAAGGCGGGCAACCGGGTCCGCATCACTGCCCAACTCATCGCGGCAACGTCTGATTCGCATTTGTGGTCACAGACGTTTGATCGGACGTTGGATGACATCTTCGCCATCCAGGATGAGATCGCAGCCGCTGTTGTGAGCAAGCTGAAGGTCTCACTTCTTGGCCCCGGACAGACCATCCAGGAGACAGACCCGGCGGCTTACACGCTGTTTCTGCAGGCGCGTCACCTTGCGAGCAAACTGACCGCTGAGGCAGCCCATGAGGCTGATGAGCTGTATCAGCAGGTCCTGCAGAAGGCTCCTAGCTACGCACCTGCGTGGACAGGTTCAGCAGTGAACCACGTGAACAAACGATGGCTCGCCGGCTCGGACCACCACCGAGCCTATCAGCTTGCCCGAGAAGCTGTCACCCACGCCCTCGCACATGATGGCGCGGACGCCATCGCTCACTCGGTTCAAGGCACGATCGCGATGGGCTACGACTGCGACTTCAGTGCCGCCGCACGGCACTATCAACGTGCCCTAGAGCTTGCCCCAAACAGCTACGATATCCTGCAGGAGGCTGGCTGGTTCACAGGCATGCTTGGTCGGACAGATGAGGCTATCGCGGTCTATGAGCACCTGGCGCAACGCGAGCCACTCAACCCGATGCCGCACGGTTACATGGCCTGGTTGCACCTGGCCGCTCAGCGTCCGCAGGCGGCCATGGCGGCGGCTCGCACCGCTGTGAGACTGAGCCCGACATTCGCGGATATACAATGCGCCGTCGGCTGGAGCCTGCTCCTGATGGGCAAGCCAGAGGAAGCACGGGCTGCAATAGAGCAGGAGACGAATCCGAACGTCCGTCTTTGGAGTCTCTCGGCGGTACATCATGAAATGGGGCACACTTCTGAAGCGGAGGCCGTCCTAGGTCGGCTAATGTCTGAGTACGGGCACACTGATCCTCTCCTCGTCGCCATGTCATTTGCATGGCAAGGGGACACCGAGCGCACGTTCGAGTGGCTTGACAAGGCGGCTCAATGCGGTGACCCACGGTTCAACGAGTTGCTCTTGGTTCGATGGGTGTTCGGCAGAGTGGAGGACGATCCACGCTGGCGACGGTTCCTTGAGCGCAATGATCGGTCGCCTGCCCAAGTGGACTCCATCCACTTCAAGGTGCCCATCGCTGGACGCGGATAAGGACATTCAAGCCGGCTGGGGCGGGCCATCTATCAAGCGATTGCTACTGTCGCGGTAGACATCAGGCTCGCGCGCGTCGCTTGCGGTCACCACATTAGCCGTGCAGCAGAATCGCAGAGACGTTGGACAGGATCAGAACCAAAAAGGAGGTGGGTCATGGCATCACAGAACGTGGAGACCTTCCGTGCAGCGCACGAGGGCTTCAACAGGCGTGACTTCGATGGTGTGGTAAGCAAGATGGCCGACGGCTTCACATATCACGATCGAGCTCGTAATGTCACCTTCGCAGGACGCAACGGCTTCAAAGAGTTCATGCAAGGCTGGGCAGAAGCGTTTTCCAACGCCGCGGTTTCCGACCCAAGTTACCTGGACCGGAACCTGTCAACGACAATGGGACACTCTACGGGATTAATTAGAGAGCAATGTCCTGTGTGGTGAGGGAAGGGATGGGAGGATTGATGAAGACGGCCTCCGGGAGCGGTTTGGGCTTCGGCACACCTCTGACGAAGCGTTCGGGATGAGCGGCCCATGCTTCGCGGAGCACGGATTTCCTGCCGGCAATGACCTGATCGGCGTTCCCGAAGTGGACCTGCTCGGGGGTTAGCATCGAGATGCCGCCATGGCGGTGCTCGGCATTGTACCAGCGGAAGAACGATCGACAGAACGTCTTGGCTTGGCCCTGATCCCCGAACCGTCCGGGAAACGAGGGATGGTACTTCAAGGTTTTGAACTGAGCCTCGGAAAACGGGTTGTCATCCGACACCTGAGGCCGGCTCAACGAGCGGGTCACGCCGAGGTCAGCGAGAAGTTGAGCGGTGCATTGGCTCGTCATTGGAGCTCCCCGATCCGAGTGCAGGGTCAGGACCCGGGGCTGGACGCCATGCTTCAGGCAGCTCTGCTGGATCAACCGGCCGGCCAGGGCCGAGTTCTCCCGGTCCGCCACCATCCAGCCCACGACGTAGCGGCTGTAGATGTCCATGATGACGTAGAGGTAGTAATAGCTCCACTTCTTCGGCCCGAGCAGCCGCGTGATATCCCAGGACCACACCTGGTTCGGCGCCGTGGCCATCAACTCGGGCTTCTTGTACTCGGGATGGGTGCGCTGCGCCCGGCGTTCCTGAACCGGCACCTCGGAGGCCAGAACACGATACATCGTGCGTTCGCTGCACAGGTAGACCTCTTCGTCGAGCAGCGTGGCCACCACCTCGGCGGGTGAGCGGTCCACGAACCGCTCCGAACACAGCGTGTCGAAGACCTCGCCTCGTTCCGTCTCGCTCAATGCCCGGGCGGGCGTCGGGCGGGGCTGCTGTTGCCCGGTTGATGGGCCTCGACGACGGTACAACGTCGATCGGGAGACCTCGAGGGCCGCGCACGCCGGTTTTACACCGACGTGCTTAGCCAGCTCATCGGCCGCCTTCAAGAGTTTGTCCCGTCGTCGAGGCTTATCCCCAGCAGCCCCGCAACTTTTCCCTGCACGTCGATGATCAGGTGTGCCTTCCTGAGCTCATTCTCGAGCCGTGCGTTTCGCCGCTCCAGCTTGCGTACCTTCTCATCCAGCGGATTTCGCTCCGGCTTGCGGCCGCGTTTCTTCGACAGGGCCTTCAGCGACCCGCTATGCGCCGCCTTGCGCCACGTCGTCAGGTGCGACGAGTACAGGCCCTCTCGCCGCAGGACTTGACCCACCTCGCCGGGCTCGGTGCACCGGTCCGCTTCTTCGACGATCCGCAGCTTGTACGACGGACTGAACCGCCGCCGTAGCGGCCTATCTACTACCTCCGGGTCCGCAGGAGCTGCCGCGCTTCGCTTGGCCTCCCCGGTTCCAGGGGCACTACCATTCTCTTCCATTCTCTCTCGCAGTCCCAACATGTTCGTTTTCTCTGCCTTCGCCCTACTCTAATTCTTTGCGTGCTCCGTGTCTCACGTACGTTGGCAGAGAGGGGTTGAATCTCGTTACGGACGGGGTGGTGCTGTTGAGTGGGCTTACCGACGAGTTCAACAATCCGGCCTCGATCTCGAAGTGGCTGGTGCGTGACGAGGTCGAAGGGGACCCATCCGACGGATCGGTCTCGATGAATGGAACCCAGCTGCTGCTTCGTCCTTCGCAAGATCGTTACTTCCTGAATGACCACAGGGGCCTGAGCCTTTTCAAGAACATCAAGTCGGCCGATAACCCGCGTTTCATGATGTGGACCCATATCACGGTGGTGGACCCCGTGTCCGGTGGTGCGCCAACCGAAACGTTTCATTCGGCGGGACTGGTCATCTACCCCGACGTCACTCGGATGAGCGATTGGGTCGTGACGAACATTGGGCTGCAAGACGGAGTGCTTGGCTTCGAAGACAAGACAACCGTCAACGACAATTCCACGCTCACGTTGTACCCAACTGGACAGGAGTTCTCGGGTAGCGTGCGACTGTGCCTGGTCGACGACGTCATCACGGTCTTCACCCGCTTGGACGCCGATCCGGCGTGGACCGAACGGAACAGCTTTACGCACGCCATCGGAACCACGCTCGCGGCCGGCGTCATGATCAATGACTTTCAGGCTGGCAGTGCCGAGGTCGAAGGCCAGTTCGAGTACGTGCGATTCCGGGATATCGATTCGGTCGACGACTGCCGGTAGGCTCTCGGGGGGTCTGACGCGAAGTGGGAGCGCCGTGTCACCTCATCTCGGGGCGGCTGTCCGCGGGCCCGGCCGCACGACCCCACCCAGCGCTCCCAGATGCCCGCTCGACGAGGCGACACGGCGCTCCAGAACCCGTCGCATCGGCCCTTTGGGGGGGGGTGCCCCGCACCGCCCCCCTCAGGCTTCTTGATTACGCACTCAGCTAGGTAACGTCCGCACCTGCGACAACAGCGGTGCACGCGTGGTTGCGTTTGACTCCAGTGGCCCGACAGATTGAGCAAATCGCACGGCACCCGAGAGAGAGCCGCCACGAGAGCCACACGGATTCCCCGCTGAAGGAGAACATGTATGAAGAACACTTGGGTATTCGGTCAGGGGGTGGCGGCGGGTCTGGCCGCGTTCGTGTTCTTTGGCGTGCCCGCCGCGGCTCAGCGGACAGCCCCCGTCCAGTTCCGGCCGCACGACATCGCACAGTTCCCAGGCGCGTACGCCGTCGCGGTGGCCGACTTTAACAATGACGGTCGACTCGACGTCATGGCCAACAAGTGGCCTCGCTTGGGCGCTACGGAAGTCGCATGGCACGAGAACCCGACCTGGGAACGCCACGTGATCGTGACTGACGTGTCCGGCGTGCCGAACCAGGCGATTATGGATATCGATGGCGACGGCATCCCGGAGGTAGCGTTCCAGAGCGGGTTCGCGCTGCCCAGTAGTTCGCCCGAGCAGCGGGCCAACAGCGAGGGCCTCAACTGGATCGCGAGGAGCCAGGGCGATCCGCGCGGGCAATGGAAGGCCGAGGTGATCGACAGGTGGGAGACCTCACACGATATCGCGTGGGCCGACCTCGACGGCGATGGCGAACTCGAGCTCGTGAACGCGCCGTACATCGGGGCCGGCAGGCTCGCGCCCACCTACGATCAAGACTTCTCGTCGGTGTTCTGGTACGGCCAGCAGGACGGCTGGCGGCGTCACATCGTCGCCGACGCAGACATCGGGGTCACCTCAAGGTTATCACCGGACGGGCACAAGCCCAGCTCCAGGGATGCCGCCGGTCCCCACCGCGTGCGAGCGGTGAAGTGGGACGGGGATAACCGTGACGCGATCCTCGTCGTGAGTTACGAAGGGATCGCGCTCTACCGAGCCGTGGGCTCCGGCGCCAACATGACGTTCCGGAAGGATCTGATCTCGCCCGGCCGCGTCGAGGCGGCTCCCGCGAAAACCGTGGCGGAGGACCAGCCGGCTCCCAGGTCCGGCACGAGCGACGTCGGCGTGGGGGCCAGCGGCACCAGTCGTATCGTGGCGTCGATCGAGCCCTGGCATGGGAACGAAGTCGTCGTCTACACCGACACGGGCGGAGAGTGGAAACGCCGCGTGATCTACGACGAGATCACGAGCGGGCACGAGATAGTCGTCCTCGATCTCAACGGCGACGGTCGTGCCGACATCGTCGCCAACGACAACAGCCGCAACCCGAACGGGACGCCCGGCGTCCACGTGTTCTTCTCGCCCGAAGATCCCGCCACCGGAGAATGGATCTACTCCAGGATCGAGAGCGAAGCGGGCATGAACAGCTGCGTGGGTGGGGACGTGAACAATGACGGCCGCCCGGATGTCATCTGCACAGGTGGCGGAAACGTCATCCGCTGGTACGAAAACCTGGGCCGCTAGTTCTGGTATGCGACGGTGCGGCGGGGATAGAGTCGGACGCCCCAGCGGACCTGTCCTCACGAAGACGCTGCTCATCACGGGAATGGAAAGTGGCGGTACCGACGATGGGCCCCAGTTGTTGGCGCGCAACAAGATGACAGGCGAAATCGTCGGGGGGGGCTGACGTGAGGTGGGAGCACCGTGTCGGCCTTGCGCGTGTGATTGTGTTTCTCTCCAATACCGGCAGATTGAGTAGATTCCACGACCCGCCGGAAACGAGAGCCAGATGGACTCCCCGCCGAAGGAGAACATCAATGAAGAAGACTTGGGTATTCAGTCGGGGAGTGGCTGCAGGTTTGGCAGCGTTCCTGTTGTTCGGTGCCCCCGCCGCGGCGCAATACGGTGCAGTCGACGGCGAATGGCGGAGCTACGGCGGTGATGTGGGGGGAACGAAGTACTCGCCGTTGGACCAGATCGATGCCACCAATTTCAACCGCCTCGGGCAGGCTTGGAGTTGGACGACCGTCGACGCCATGCTGAGCATGGAAATATCCGGGGGTGAGTGGACCTCCAGTTCCGCCAACATCTTCGATGTGCTCCAGGAACAAACGGATGAATTGTGGAGGGCCGACGCACATCCACGGATCTTCAACCTCAAAGCGACGCCGCTGATGGTGGGAGGCCGGCTTTTCTTGAACACGCCACTATCGGTCGGCGTGTCCTTGGATGCGAAAACGGGCGAACCGCTGTGGGTCTACAATCCCAAGAGCTACGAAGACGGGACCACGTCGATGACCGTGATCTGGAACCAACGGGGTGTGGCCTATTGGACGGACGGGGCCGACGATGAACGGGTTTTTTGGGGAACGGGCAACGGCTACCTCATATGTGTCGATGCCAAGACCGGACGGCCTTGCGCGGACTTCGGAGAGAACGGTCGTGTGGACCTGACGGAGACACTTCCGAGAGCGACACGCGGAGATAGAGACTACCTCAACGCTCTGCTTTACTCAGTGCAATCACCTCCGTTGGTCATTCGAAACGTGGTCGTCACGCCCGTATCCATCGCGGACCGCAGGATCACCAAGGAAGCCATCCCTGGCTGGATACGCGGTTGGGACGTTCGCACGGGCGAAGAGCTCTGGTCTTTCCACACGGTTCCGCTAGAAGGCGAATTCGGGGTCGACACGTGGGAGGACGATTCGTGGGAGTACTCGGGCAACGTCAACGTCTGGAACACGTACAGCGGTGACGAGGAACTCGGATATCTCTACGCCCCCACAGGTACGGCGACCAACGACTTTTATGGTGGTCACCGCCTGGGGGCGAACCTGTTTTCGGAGTCGCTGATCGCCATCGACGTCGAGACGGGCGAAAGAGTGTGGCATTTCCAAGCGGTCCATCACGGTCTGTGGGACTACGATTTTCCCACGCACCCGAACCTCATCGACATCAACGTCGACGGCCGCGAGATCAAGGCGATCGCCCAAGTATCGAAGCAGGGTTTCACCTATGTGTTCGATAGGGCGACTGGCGAACCTGTTTGGCCCATCGAGGAACGGCCCGTCGATACGGAGACCAACGTGCCCGGCGAGGTGGTCTGGCCGACACAACCCTTCCCGACGAAACCGGCGCCTTTCGACTATCAGGGCGTGTCGATCGACGACTTGATCGATTTCACGCCCGAGCTTCGCCAGATGGCTATCGAGGCGATCCAGCCCTATCGGTGGGGTCCCCTCTTCGAGCCGATTTCGCTCCACGAGGAAGGCGGGACCCAAGGCACGATCCTGCGGCCCGGCACGGGAGGCGCCATGAGCTGGACCGGGGCGGCTGTGGACCCCGAGACGGGCATCTTGTATGTGCCCTCGCACGACTCGTTCCAGATGATCCACCTGTACGAGCCGCAGGAGACGTTCCCCGGCCAAGCGACCGTCCGGTATACTCACGGCGGCCAAGGCAGTAGGCCCAGCATGCCCAACGGACTGCCGCTGTTCAAGCCGCCTTACTCGAGGATCACGGCAATCGATCTCAATACGGGCGACCATATCTGGATGCAACCGAACGGCAATGGAGACGACGTCCGTAATCACCCAGCGCTCAGAGACCTGGATCTTCCTCCTCTCGGAGATAGAGTCGGACGCCCCAGCGGACCGGTCCTCACAAAGACGCTGCTCATCACGGGAATGGAGAGTGGCGGGACCGACGATGGGCCCCAGTTGGTGGCGCGCAACAAGATGACAGGCGAAATCGTCGGCGCCATCGACCTGCCGGAGGTTGTACTCGGCACGCCCATGACCTACATGGTCGACGGCGAGCAGTACATCGCGTTGACGGTGAGCAGCAATCCGCCCCAGATGCTGGCGTTCAAGCTGAACTCGGCCTTCTGACACCGAGCTCAGCAACAACCATGAAAGGTCCCTTCTTGCCGCTACTGCCCATGAAAAAAGTCTCGCCCACGGTCAGCCCCTCGTTACTCACGAAGCGCTGAAGGTTCTGCTCGTAGTCGGTCGCAAGCGGCAGTCCGAAGCCGAATGTCTCGTCGGTGTATTCCAGTGTCTTCTTCGCGAGGGACCCCGAGCCCATACGGATGAACCGCTCAGCGTAGAAGTCGGCGACGATCACACTTCCCGGAGCGGCGTGCTCCCCGACGTCGCGGAGGGTCCTCCTCACATCCTCCTCGGCCAAGTAGAGCGTCACCCCCTCCCAGATGAAGAGGGTCTTTTTCGTCGGGTCGTAGCCGGCGGCCCGAAGGTTCTCGAAGATGTTGTCCTGGCTGAAATCCACTGGAACGAATGTGACGTGGGTGGCGTCTATGCCGGCATTGCCTAGGGTGGCGACTTTCAGCTCCTGAGTAGGGGCCTGGTCCAGCTCGAAGATGGCGAGCCCGTCTCTCTTAAACTCGCCGTAGGCCCGGGTGTCGTAACCTGCGCCCAGCAAGACGAATTGATCCATGTCACCCACGGCACGCCGGGTGATCCGGTCGATGTAGAGCGTCCTCGCCATCAAGAAGTCACTGAGGCCCTCCCGCCCCTCATCGGGGACCCGGGGATAGCCGAAGTACGCGCCGCTCAGCTTGTACTTCACCCAGAGTGGGATGAAGATGAGCCACAGTCCGAGGGTGGACGTGTTCGGCACGGAATCGGCCAACCGAAGAGTCGCCACGTCCTGCCGCATGTCGAAAACGTGCATCGTCCAGCGTCCATTAAGAACCTCGACCATCGTCTGGGACACTCCCAATCGTTTGCTGACGACCATCTGCTTGTAGGCGACCATAACAAAGCCCATCATCGCTAGGGGCAGGAAGGTGATCTGGAGCACCAGGAAGACCACGAACGGGAGGAGTCGCAAACGTCACTTCTCGGGAGAAGGGGGGAAAACTGCTCTTCGTAACCATGGTTGAGCCCATGAAGTCCTCGCAAGGCCCCCACCCCTACTACGTACTCTGCACTCGTCTACTACGTCATTTGACGTATCCTGCCATAACCGGACTGAACGCATCTTCCCCGTACACTCTAGCCGTAATGGGGAGGGGGAGACCAAAATGCGACCCGGACAACCTTTGCTCGAAGGTGTACCTCGAGAGGGTGTACGACTAGCCGGAACGATCGGGCTACTGGTGATCCCCTTCTGGAGCGCCGTCTCTGCTCAGGAAACGATCCCGATCAGTGCTCGCGAAACGGCCCCAATCAGTGCTCGAGAAACGGTCCCCATCAGTCCCGACAAACGCCCCACATGGGTGGTCGACGGTGTACCCGACTCCGTATGGATGCTCGTCGAGGAGTCCTGGACAACCGATGACGAGGATCGAAAGAAGGAGATCCTCGAACGGGCCGAAACCCATGCTCGTGCGGCCTTCGAAGGCCACCCGGACGATGCTGCGCGGCGGTTCGCGTTTGTTGTCGTGCTCGCGAGCCGAGCCGACGTCGAGGGCGGCCGGACCCAGGTGCGCACGGCCTCGGAAGTTCATCGGGAGCTCGAGGCGATTCTCGAAGTCGATCCCAAACACGCACGAGCCCGCCACCTGCTGGGACGACTCTACGCGGGCGTGCGTCGGTCGAATTGGTTCACACGCTGGATCGCCACGAATCTGCTAGGCGGAGGGGCACTCAAGGAGGCGACGTGGAAAGCGGCGGAAGAACATCTCAGCTTCGCGGAACAACAGGCCCCCGAGGTCTCGGGGCACCACCTCCAACTGGCTGCCTTATACGCCGATACCGATCGGTTGGAGCTCGCCCTGCAAGAGCTGGAGCACGTCTTCCGGTGGCCGATCGTATCTCCGATTGAGCGGTTCGTGTGGGACCAGACGCTCGAGGTAAAGGAGGAGTGGGAGCAGAAGCTCATAAGGGAGGTGGAAAGAGGGCAGGGCTGCCGAAGCGTGGGGCCCAACCGAACCGGCCGCCGCCGTGTCGCTTGCGAATGAGCATGCGCAAGGGATTGAACGAGTATCACTTCGTGACCCACTGGCGGGTGAAAGCCCCCCGTGAAGAGGTCTTCGAAGTACTCACCGACTCCGAAAGCCTGACACGCTGGTGGCCGTCAGTCTACCGCAATGTGCAGCCGATCGCACCGTCGACCGGGCCTGGTGGTGTCGGCAAGAGGCTGCTGCTCGACACGCAGGGTTGGCTACCCTACCGCCTGCGCTGGGAGTTGTGTGTCGTGGAGCACCAACCGCCCTCGCGGTTAGCCCTCGAGGCGACCGGAGACTTCGTTGGGAGCGGCGTGTGGACGCTCACGCAGTACCGCAACATGACCGAGTTGCGGTACGAGTGGGCCATCCGCGCCCAAAAGCCGCTACTGAGGCATCTCTCATTCCTCTTGAAGCCCGTCTTCTCGCTCAACCATCGCTGGGCGATGGCCCGCGGCCTCGAGAGTCTCGAGATCGAGCTCGAACGTAGGCGGGGCAAGCTAGCCGCGGCCCCGCGTGGGCCGGTGAGCGCGCTCCGGTCGGGTCTAGTGCTCGCGGGTGTCCTCGTGGCGCTCCCTCTGGCCCTCTACGCCACACTCACACTGTCTGGGGGATAAAATGACCCGGCTCGTTCGTCCATTGTTGTCTTTCGTCGCCGTGATTTCACTCGTGGCCCTCGTGTTTCGTGCGCCGCGGGCCGAGAAGGAAGACACGGCCATGACCAAGGAGGCGCTTTCCGTAACGTTCGAAAGCGCGACCCGCAACCTCGTAATCAACTGGGACCCCACCGATCCTCAGACGGCGGACGAGCGTCTGAAGTCGCTTTCCACCTTCATGTATGAGACTTACGACGCTTCGGCGTGGATTCCCCAGTCGTTGTTCGACAGCAACGTGATCACGCAGGCCGTGGTGGGCGATGTCAACACCATCATCCGCGAAAAGGTGGGTCTCGTGCTCTGGCTCGAGAACCCGCTCGTGCTGGCGTTCGGCATGGCGCCAAATGCCGGATCCGGCCAGCCCCTGATGTGGACGGTGAACTGCTTAGTGTGTCACACCGCTGAGATCGATGGCGTCGCCTATTTTGGCGCAGGCACAAAAACGTTCGACGAGTTGTGGCTGGGCGAATCACTCAAGCGATTGACGAGCCAGGCGTGGCGCGGGCGGCTGTGGGGCACGGCTGACTACGACATGGCGGCCGACGCCCACAGGATCCTGACCAGCCATCATCACGACAAGATCGACTCCATGACCCGGGGGCGATCGACTGCGTTCTCGGCCTCGCATGTCGAACTATTCATGAGAAGCAACGGCAACCAGATGCCTTCAGTGGGCGACGTCGGCCGCGGTGACGTCAAGACGCCACCGCTCTGGCACACGGTGGCCAAGATGCCAATCGAACGCTGGTACAGCGACGGCAGCTTCCATGGTCTCTATCCGCTGATGGCGTCATCGATGGAGTTGGAAAAGGACCGAGGGTTCGACGCTCTGGTCGAAGTTGTCATCCCACGCATCAAGGAGGAGTTCGAGTCGGTCATTCGCGACCTGAGGCCGCCGCCCTACCCGTACGACATCGACCGAGCACTTGCGGAACGGGGCCGCGCGTTGTTCAACTCACGCGAAGTCGGCTGCGCGGAGTGCCACGGCCTCTACGATGGGCAGGGCAACGTCCTCTGGCCCGGCGTGCATTCGGATGTGGGTACCGATCCCGCGCGGCTCGACCTGGTCTCAGGGCAGTTTATTGAGGCCTTCGAGCAGAGCCCGCTGGCGGAGGAGGGCGAGCTCAGCAGGAGTCGCGGCTATGCGGCGACGCCGCTCACGGGTGTCTGGGCCAACTTCCCTTACCTGCACAACGGGAGTGTTCCCACCCTCTATCACTTGCTGGGACCCACGTCGGAGCGACCACGGATTTTCGAGGTCATGGCGGCACGAACCCTCGATCGCGAGCGCATCGGCCAGCCGCTGTACCGCCGACAGGAGGAGGGGCGACTCGGTGAGGTCGAGCTTCTTCGCCGGTACGGGAATGATCGCAACTGGTTCAACACGGCACGCCCTGGCAGTTCGAGTGCTGGTCATGACTTCTGGTCGCGCATCGGCACACACGAGAACCGGCGGGCGCTCATTGAGTACCTCAAGACTCTGTGAGGTTCGTGTCGGCTGGTGACTCTAGGTGGCCGGCTCCCTCAGTTCACGCCGAAGGCGAGCAGCACGTTCCCGGGCCGGCTGCCGAGGAAGGCGTAGTCTTCATGTGGCTTCCAGGTCTTTATCGAGGGAGACCCGATTTTTCCCGAGGTCTTTTGCGCGGTACATGGCGGTGTCTGCCCCACGGATGAGAGCCGCCTTCATTTCCTTCAGTTCTTTCCCCTCCCCTTTCTCCAAGGAAGCGATCCCCACACTGCAGGTAATCACCCCTTCGATATTCAGGGGCGGTTCTCCCGGGCCAGGCCTTTCCCTGACAAAAACATTCTTTTCAATGGCCTCCCGCAGCGTTTCACCATAGTTGCTACTTTGTTCGAGCGAGTATCCCGGCAGGAGGATGACGAATTCATCCCCACCGTACCGGGCCGACGCCGCGTCTGAATCGAGGAACACCTCGTCTATGATGAGGGCAATCTCCTTGAGCACCCGGCTTCCTACCAGATGCCCGTGTGTATCGTTCACTTCTTTGAAGTGATCGAGGTCGAAAAATATCAACGAGAGGTCGCTCCCCCCATCGATCGCTTTCTGCGTTTCCATGTCCAGTCTTTCATAGAAATACCGATCGTTATAGAGGCCCGTCAGGTTGTCCCTTTTGGACAGGTCCTCAAAGCGTCTCGCATCGAGCGCGTTTTTGATAAGTGTGGAAGTATAACTCGCAAAAATTTCGAGGATGGCGAGGTCCCTGTCGTCGTAATTGACCTTCTCCTTCCTGTTGATCAGTTCGATAACACCAACGACCGAGTCGTAGATCTTGATTGGCATGGCGAGAATCGACTTCGATTCGTACTGGGTCTTCTTGTCGATTTCGTCGTAGAACTTGTCGTCACTCGAGATGTCTTTGCTGAGATAAGGCATACCGCTTCGATAGGTGGTCCCAACGATCCCCACGTCGTCAGGAAGGTGGGTGCCCGCAAGCCCCGACGAGCCGACCCCGAAGCAGGCCATAAAATAGAGCTTCCCTTTATGTCCCTCGCCCCATTTGAGGAGAGGGTCGTCGAGGAGAATGGAGCCGGAATCGGAAGGGACGAATTCGTTCGCCTTGAGCAAAATTTCCCTGAGAACCTCTCTTAAGTCGACCTGCCGAGCGGGAGGCTCCCTCTTGGTTTTCCTTTGGAGGATGCGGTCGATGATCGTCTCGTCCGCAATAAAGGTTTCCAGCCCCTTATGCGTTGAAGATGCGTCAGCCATTTAGCATCACCTGGGCTCCCCGCCTTCCTGTGGTATTACCATCTCTTCGGTAGGAATAAGATCTTTCCTTATCAAGGGATAGGCCCTTCGAAGGCTCTTGTCCAAGTTCGGCACGCTGCTTCAACGAGCCGAGACGCCTCTCGTTTGAAGCCCGAGTCGGCCGCCGTGGTGGGCGCCAAGCGTTCCTTGCCGAGATCGAGACGACGGCTCACCTTAAGCATCCGTACATCAATGAAGTGAGCATCCTGTATGCGTTGAGAGGTACGAATGTCGAGAAGACTGATGGTCATCGTGATGGCGACGTTGATCATAGGGCTGACATGGATGGTGTACGCCCCTAAGTCAACTCCGACACGAACGAAGATCGATCTCTCCGAACTGGGGCCTCAAGTCGGCGAGCGAGTACCCGACTTCAGCCTGCCAGACCAGAATGGCCAACTCCATACCCTAGCTTCAATCATGGGACCGAATGGCGCAATGTTATTGTTTCACCGTTCGGCCAACTGGTGACCCTACTGTAAAGCGCAACTCGTGGAGTTGCAGGACCGTTTGGAAGAACTCGAAAGTTCTGGAATTGGTATCGCGGCGATCAGCTACGACTCACAGGAAGTGCTCGCCGCTTTTGCCGAGAAGCGTGGAATCACATTCCCACTGCTATCGGATGATGGCTCATCCGTGATCACCGAATTCGGTATTTTAAACACAGTAGTGATGGAAGGTTTGGGTCCCAACCAGGACGACCCGGACCCCTCTCTGCCAACGTACGTGAGACACGGAGCACGCAAAGAATTAGAGTAGGGCGAAGGCAGAGAAAACGAACATGTTGGGACTGCGAGAGAGAATGGAAGAGAATGGTAGTGCCCCTGGAACCGGGGAGGCCAAGCGAAGCGCGGCAGCTCCTGCGGACCCGGAGGTAGTAGATAGGCCGCTACGGCGGCGGTTCAGTCCGTCGTACAAGCTGCGGATCGTCGAAGAAGCGGACCGGTGCACCGAGCCCGGCGAGGTGGGTCAAGTCCTGCGGCGAGAGGGCCTGTACTCGTCGCACCTGACGACGTGGCGCAAGGCGGCGCATAGCGGGTCGCTGAAGGCCCTGTCGAAGAAACGCGGCCGCAAGCCGGAGCGAAATCCGCTGGATGAGAAGGTACGCAAGCTGGAGCGGCGAAACGCACGGCTCGAGAATGAGCTCAGGAAGGCACACCTGATCATCGACGTGCAGGGAAAAGTTGCGGGGCTGCTGGGGATAAGCCTCGACGACGGGACAAACTCTTGAAGGCGGCCGATGAGCTGGCTAAGCACGTCGGTGTAAAACCGGCGTGCGCGGCCCTCGAGGTCTCCCGATCGACGTTGTACCGTCGTCGAGGCCCATCAACCGGGCAACAGCAGCCCCGCCCGACGCCCGCCCGGGCATTGAGCGAGACGGAACGAGGCGAGGTCTTCGACACGCTGTGTTCGGAGCGGTTCGTGGACCGCTCACCCGCCGAGGTGGTGGCCACGCTGCTCGACGAAGAGGTCTACCTGTGCAGCGAACGCACGATGTATCGTGTTCTGGCCTCCGAGGTGCCGGTTCAGGAACGCCGGGCGCAGCGCACCCATCCCGAGTACAAGAAGCCCGAGTTGATGGCCACGGCGCCGAACCAGGTGTGGTCCTGGGATATCACGCGGCTGCTCGGGCCGAAGAAGTGGAGCTATTACTACCTCTACGTCATCATGGACATCTACAGCCGCTACGTCGTGGGCTGGATGGTGGCGGACCGGGAGAACTCGGCCCTGGCCGGCCGGTTGATCCAGCAGAGCTGCCTGAAGCATGGCGTCCAGCCCCGGGTCCTGACCCTGCACTCGGATCGGGGAGCTCCAATGACGAGCCAATGCACCGCTCAACTTCTCGCTGACCTCGGCGTGACCCGCTCGTTGAGCCGGCCTCAGGTGTCGGATGACAACCCGTTTTCCGAGGCTCAGTTCAAAACCTTGAAGTACCATCCCTCGTTTCCCGGACGGTTCGGGGATCAGGGCCAAGCCAAGACGTTCTGTCGATCGTTCTTCCGCTGGTACAATGCCGAGCACCGCCATGGCGGCATCTCGATGCTAACCCCCGAGCAGGTCCACTTCGGGAACGCCGATCAGGTCATTGCCGGCAGGAAATCCGTGCTCCGCGAAGCATGGGCCGCTCATCCCGAACGCTTCGTCAGAGGTGTGCCGAAGCCCAAACCGCTCCCGGAGGCCGTCTTCATCAATCCTCCCATCCCTTCCCTCACCACACAGGACATTGCTCTCTAATTAATCCCGTAGAGTGTCCCATTGTCGTTGACAGGTTCCGGACGTCGTCGCTGATATCCACAAGTACGTGGCAGCATCCTCTGTCCCACTCTCCTTCACCCTCGAGCTGGAACGTCTTGATTACCAGCGAGCGATCCCGCGCTGAGGTTGAGGTATACGGCGACTATTCCTTTCCCCTTTTTGCACTCGGAGCGATGAAGACACCTCCTTACCCAACAGCTTCGCTGCTCACCCCTCTTGCCCTTCTCCTGTTGGCCCTTGTGGCTGAGGCCCTGGTCCCCGCGTCCGTGACTGCTCAGGGTGCGGACATGGTCAGAATGGAGGTCATCCCCGTTCAGGGAAACGTTTACATGCTCCAGACCCCTGCCGCTGGGGGGAACATCGGGGTCTTGCCCGGCCCCGACGGGATTCTCCTCGTGGACGACCAGGTCGAGAGACTGATCGAGAGCGTCGTCCAAGGGGTCCGGGAGATCTCCGATGAGGAGATCCGCTTCGTCGTCAACACACATCTCCATAGGGACCACCGAGGGGGGAACGAAGTTCTGGCCGACATGGGAGCGACCCTCATCGCCCACGACAACGTTCGGCTGCGGATGCTGGGGCGGTTCCGGGGTCCCCGAAGGGGTGGCTTGCTCGCGCCCGCACCCTCGGAACGGGCCCGCCCGATCCTCACCTTCAGCGACGCCGTGACCTTCCATATGAATGGGGAGGAAGTTCGGGTGTTTCTCGCCCCCCCCGCACACACCGACGGTGACAGCTTCGTCTACTTCGTGGACTCCGACGTCCTCCATCTCGGGGACGTGTTCCGGACCAACGAGTATCCCAACATCGACGTGTACAACGGCGGAAGTGTGTCGGGGATGATCGAAGCCATGGAAATCGCCATCGGTCTGGCGGGACCGAACACCAAGGTCATTCCCGGGCACGGCTTTGGCTTCACCGACCGGGACGGACTCATCGAGGTGCTGACGATGCTCGTCGACCTCTGGGACAAAATCAGAGAGATGATCATCGAGGGGATGCAATTCGATGAGATGCAGGCCGCGAATCCTACAGCGGAGTACGACGAGAAGTGGGGACAGGTACCATCGTGGAATGCGCGCGACCTCGTGCCGATCATTTACAATGAAGCTGGCGGCGGCCAGCTACCGGCGCCCCCCAACTAGCTCAGAGGGTACGAATGTCCAGAAAACTGAGTTCGCCGCTCACCCTTCTTGCCCTTCTCCTGTTGGCCCTTGTGGCCGAGGCCCTGGTCCCCGCGTCCGTGACTGCTCAGGCTGCGGACATGGTCAGAATGGAGGTCATTCCCGTTCAGGGAAACGTTTACATGCTCCAGCACCCTACCGCCGCTGGGGGGAACATCGGGGTCTTGCCCGGCCCCGACGGGATTCTCCTCGTGGACGACCAGCTCGAGAGACTGATCGAGAGCGTCGTCCAAGGGGTCCGGGAGATCTCCGATGAGGAGATTCGGTTCGTCATCAATACCCACCTTCATTTCGACCACCGAGGGGGGAACGAAGTTCTGGCCGACATGGGAGCGACCCTCATCGCCCACGACAACGTTCGGTTGCGGATGCTGGGGCGGTTCCGGATTCCCCGAAGGGGTGGCTCGATCTTGCCCGCACCCTCGGAACGGGCCCGCCCGATCCTGACCTTCAATGACGCCGTGACCTTCCATATGAACGGGGAGGAAGTTCGGGTGTTTCTTGCCCCCCCCGCACACACCGACGGTGACAGCTTCGTCTACTTCGTGGACTCGGACGTCCTCCACCTCGGGGACGTGTTCCGGACCAACGGCGAGTATCCCCTCATCGACGTGTACAACGGCGGAAGTGTGTCGGGGATGATCGAAGCCATGGAGATCGCCATCGGTCTGGCGGGACCGAACACAAAGGTCATTCCCGGGCACGGCTTTGACTTGGGCGACCGGGACGGACTCATCGAGGTGCAGACGATGCTCGTCGACCTCTGGGACAAAATCAGAGAGATGATCATCGAGGGGATGCAATTCGATGAGGTGCAGGCCGCGAATCCGACAGCGGAGTACGACGAGAAGTGGGGACAGGCAGGGTGGAATGCGAGCGAGCTCGTGCCGATCATTTACAATGAAGCTGGCGGTGGCCAGCTACCGGCGCCCCCCAACTAGCTCAAGGAAGGGTAACGAATGGCGGGTTCGGTTCCGTGACTCGCCGGTGGTGCATAGCTCCTGATTTAGGGTTGATGGTGAACTTGCCGAGATCAAGCCGATGGCTCACCTTTGGCATTCGCACCTCGTGGAGGCGAACATCCTGTTTGCGTTGAGAAGGTACGAATGTCCAGAAAACTGATGGTCATTGTGATGGCGACGTTGATCATGGGGCTGACATGGACGGCGTGCGCCCCTACGTCGACTCCGGAACGAACGAGGGTCGATCTCTCCGAACTGGGGCCCCAAGTCGGAGAGCGAGTACCCGACTTCAGCCTGCCGGATCAGAATGGCAAGACCTGGACACGGCAGTCCATCATGGGACCGCAGGGAGCGATGCTCGTCTTCGTGCGATCGGCGAATTGGTGACCCTTCTGCCGGTCGCAGCTGGTCGAGCTGCAGGGAAGGGTCGATGAGCTTCGTGAACAGGGACTGGAACTGGTAAGCATCAGCTACGACTCGCAGGAGGCTCTGGCCGACTTCGCCCAGGAGCAGGGGATCACCTTCACGATGCTCGCGGACGTCGGCTCGGTAACCATCGAGGAGTTCGGCATCTTAAACACGGTTGGCGAGGAGGCCCTCGGTCCCAACGCGGACGACCCGGGGGTCCTGGCCGACTTCGAACTGTTCACGGCAAGTGGGCCCAGCCCGAATCAAGTGTTCGTGGGAATCGCCCATCCCGGCACATTCATGCTTGACCCTGAGGGTGTGGTCACGTCCCGGTTCTTCGAGGACTCCTACCGGGAACGGAGCACGGCCTCCAACATCCTGCTGCAATTGGACGCCGGAGGCACCTCCGTTGAGGGAAGTGAGATCTCGACAAGCCATGTGGAGATCCTGACTTATCCAAGTGATGCGTCGGTCGCTCTGGGTCAGCGGTTTTCTCTGGCCCTTGAAATCATGCCTCAGCCGAACATGCACGTGTATGCCCCGGGTGCCGAACTCCAGGATTATCGTGTCATCACCCTTCGAATCGATCCGCAACCCTTCGTTCGCATTCTCCCCATACAGTATCCCGAGTCGGAGATCTATTACTTCGAACCGCTGGACGAGCGTGTGCCTGTTTACCAGAAACCGTTCACCCTGTTGCAGGAAGTGGTTCCCGAAGTCACCCTCGAGGCCCAGGCCGCAGGAATGGAGGAAAAGGACACACTGACACTCACTGGCTCGCTCGAATATCAAGCCTGTGACGACGAGATTTGCTTCAATCCGGTGTCGGTTCCCCTCTCCTGGACCGTTGCGATCAGCCCCCTCTTACGCCGCCAGCGCGGCCGCTAAGAACCGCGCGCGCGGGCGTCGGCCCACGCCCGGAGGCCGGGTGGCAGCACGATACCCTTGCGCAGTTCCGCGACTTCCAGTGGGGTGAGCGCGGCTGACTCGGTCACCACCGCCGTCACCCGTTCGAGCTCGAACGATTCGAAGTACCGATTCCACACGCGCACACCGGCTGGTGCCCTCCAGACTTCCTCAGGGGGACGGTCGTCGGCGAGATGCTGAGGGAATCCGGTCGGCAGGATCTTCGTTTCATCGGATACCACCATAACCGGGACCTCATGTCTCATCGCGGCGTCGACCAATCCGGCGGAGCCGCGTGCGACCTCTTCCTCTGAGCGCTACACTTCACGCATGGGATTCCTGGACACGAGCGCCTTCCGTCACTTCGCGGCGGATAAGATGCAGAAGGTGAGCCTGTTCGAGACGCCGCAGATGTTTTGTGATGTGTACTGCCTCGAGCCAGGCCAGGCGCAGAGGGTGCACGCACACTCCGGGGCCACGAAGTTCTACTACGTGATCGAGGGTGAGGGCACCTTCACCGTCGGGGATGCCACGCGCACCCTCGGGCCCGGCCACCTGGCTTGGTCCGTACCCGATGAACCGCATGGGGTGGAAAACCGCGGGGATGTGCCGCTCGTGGTACTCGTCTCAATGGCGCCCAACCCGAATTTCCCTAGTTCGGACTAGCCTTCCTCGGGGTCCACAGAAAAGAAATGGTTTTCAGTCCCCGGCCGACGGTGGCATTCTTGAGGTATGACCACAGCATTCGAACGCTTTCCGGGCCTCGCTTCTGGCAGCTCGAGGCTCGTCGACGACGGCGGCTTCACGCTCATCGAGCTACTGATGGTCGTGGTGATCGTTGGGCTGCTCGCGTCCATCGCCATCCCACAGTTCAACGGCGTGCGTCAGAAAGCCTACAACAGCAGCGTCGTCTCGGACTTGAACTCGGTGGCATTCGCCATCGAGGAGTACCTCGTCGACAACCTAGCGCTTCCCGACGAGGACCAGCTGATCGCTACCGGTTTCGTGCTCAGTGAGGGCGTGTCGTTCACGAGGTTCTCGATACGCGACCCGAACGACCCCGACAATGCGCGCGTGCACATACACATCGAGCACGAAGGCTCACTCAACTACTACCACTACGAGTATCCGAACATGGAGCCGCCCGAGATGAGATGGAAGTAGAGTGCTAGGACCCAACCTCCACGTGCTCGATCGTCCACCCCCCCTCGGGTCGGAACTGAGCCTCGAGTACGGGCCTGATGACGCGACTCCCTGCCTCCACCACGCTCACTCGGCCGCGCACGTCATACTCGCCGCCCTCCAGATATTCGGCTACGAGTTCCCCCTGCACCGTCGCACCCAGGTCCGAGAGTCGCGACTCGATACCCTCGCGGCACTGCCCCATTGCGTCCTCCGAAGAGTGCAGGGCTTCGATCTCGGGTGGTGGGCCGGTCTCTCGCGTCATGATCGTATAGACGCTTACCACGACGAGTAAAACCACCAACACGAGGGCTTTCCGCCCGCCATGGCCCGAACCGTCATCAGCCATCAGGGCGCCCACCGGGGGTACGTTTTGTGTGATGGGGGGAACTTCAGTTTGCAGTTCGGGCAGTGGATCGCCATAGCAGACTCCCGTTCCGGGTCGGCCTAAACGTGTTCGCCCTGACGTACATCAAGTCGCGGCGGCTCGTCAGGCTGTCGAGTAAGAGACCAATCTAATAACTCGCGATGGAGGATGTGTGGATCGAGGCACATTGAACCCGTGGCGGCGTCTACGCGTTCGGCGGAGGCTGCGGAAACGGTAGCGACTTCCACCCGGGCATCATCTGGGTGGTATGGCTGGTGGGATCGAAGTTGGCTTCCATCCACTCGTCGCGCTCCGCCACCGCGCGGATCTGGTCGCTCCGGGTCTGCAGGCAGTCGTAGCAGACGGATCCCGGCACCTTGTGCGCATCGCCTTCGGTGTCGAAACCGCGGGCCTGCATCAGCTCCTCGAGCCGGGCCGCGGTGTGCACCTGGGCCTTGTAGAAGTCCGTGTAGCTGAGCCCCCGGGCGATCGCCAGCGCCGACCAGCCGTCGACGGTCAGCGCCGTCAGGTCGGCACCCTGCTCCACGAGATAGTCGAGCACCATGTTCACGCCCCGGAAGCCGACCCCGTGGAGGGCGGTCTCGCCACGGTAGTTGCGAGCGTTGACGTCGTTGCCGCCTTCGAGACAGATCCGGACCGCCTCGAGGACCTCCTCTTCCTGCCCGGTAAACGACCCGCCATCCTCGCCCGGGTTCCAGATGGCCAGACCGGCGGCGACCATCAACGTGGTAGTGCCGTCGGCGGTCGGGATCGTCGGGTCGGCGCCATACTCGAGCAGCAGCCGCATCGCCTCGACGTCGGTCACCTTGGCTGCCAGCATGAACGCGGTGGCGCCGAGCCGGTTGAACCGGTTGCGCTGTCCGTCCCGCATCCCGTTGCGGGTCATCCGGGCGTTCACGTCGACCCCGGCGTCCAGGAGCTTCCTCATCAGGTCGATGCTGTCGAGCGTCCCGGACGAGAACGGCCCCGGCGTGCCGAACCCGAGGTTCATCCGGCGAGTCCGCACCGTCTGGTGCAGAGCGTTCCAGCCGCCCTCGGCGTGCGTGGCATCGGCACCACGGTCGAGAAGATAGGCCGCCAACTCCCAGTTGGCGTTGGCCGCCGCCACGACCAGCGCGCTCTGTCCGTCCGACACGATGTCGTTCACGTCCGCATCGGCATCGAGCAGCACCCGGGTGGCCTCGACGTGCCCGGCGCGGACCGCGAAGATCAGCGCTGAGAAGCCGGTGGGGGACGGATATGCGAAAGTGCTGCCACGGCCCCGCGACGGGTTGTCGGTCTTCGTGTTTATGTCCGCGCCCTGCTGGGCGAGCACGTGGATCGCCGCAGCGTTGTTGTTGGCGGCGGCCCACATCAGCGCCGTCTGGCCCCGGGTCGTCTCCCGCAGATTCGGATCGGCCCCATGGGCCAGCAGGGTCCGCACCGTCTCCGGCTCGCCGGTGCGCGCGGCGGTCATCAGCAGCGTCTCACCACCCGGCAGCGTGTGATTGGCGTCTACACCGGCCTGGAGAAGACGCTCGAGAATCGCCGCGTTGCCGTTCTCGGCCGCCAGCGACGCCGGGCCGACCCCGTAGCGGTTAGCGATCTCGACATCGGCCCCCGCCCCGAGCAGCAGCCCCACCAGCTCCGGCTGGTCGGTGTGCACCGCCCACAGCAGTGCCGTGGCACCGTCCGGCGTCCTCGAGTCGACGTCGGCACCTGATTCGAGCAGCGCGCGCACTGCTGATGCGTCACCACGACGTACCGCGTCCACCAGCGGTACGTCCGGCGGCCCCACCGCGTCCACTAGCGGCAGTTCCGGCAGCAGTTGCGCCGCCGGCAGCTCCGGCGTCCCTGATGTGGCTCCGCCGCACAGCAGCGCCCCCACAGCCACCAGGACCGTCCTCATCACCCCGACCCCTTCTGACCTCTGACTTCTGACTTCCGACTTCTTCGAGTGCACCATCAGAGATCGGCCAACCGCCCCGTGCTGTCCGAGATCCGGTCGAGGTGGACATCGACCTTGTCGAGCAGCGTCAGGCCGAGGTTCATGAACGGTGTGTCCATCTCGTACTTCATGTGGCGACCGCCGGCGAGCTTCCCGCATCCGCCACCGACCAGGATCACCGGCAGGTTGTAGGGTGTGTGGTGATCACCATCCCCCATGCCGGTGCCATACAGCATGATGGTGTGGTCCAGCAACGTGCCGTCGCCGTCGGGCGTGTTGTGCATCCGCTCGATCAGCTTGCTGAAAAGCGTGACGTGGTGGGTGTTGATCTTCGTGTACTGCTCGATGTTGTGCGGGTTGAGCTGGTGATGGGACACGCTGTGATGCGCCTCCGGCACCCCGATGTCCGGGTAGGTGCGACCGCTCAGCTCGCGGGCCATCTGGAAGCAGCTCACCCGGGTGACGTCGGCTTGATAGGCCAGCGCCAGCATGTCGAACAGCACCTCCACGTGCTCGTCGTACGCGTCGGGCACCCCGGCCGGCTGGTCGACAGTCGGAAGCGGCGTCGTGGCGCTGTTCTGCTCGGCGCGCTGGATCCGGCGTTCGATCTCCCGCACGGCGTTGAGATACTCCTCCACCGCGGCGCGGTCACTCTGCCCGAGCCGGCGCTCGAGCTGGTTGATGCTCTCCATGACCGAGTCCAAGATGCTGCGGTCGGTGTCCATCTGGGCCAACCGCGCTTCCACGCTCCCGCCGTCGCCGAAGAGCCGCTGGAACACCACGCGCGGGTCGCGCTCGTGGGGCAACGGCGTGGTTGGGGAGCGCCAGGAGGTGGAGTTCTGATATGTGCAGCTGTAGCCGTTCTCACAGTTGCCGACGGTGAAGTTCGAGTCGGTGGTCAGCTCCAGCGACCGCAGCGAAGTCTCGGCACCCAGCACGTCGGCGGCATACTGGTCGACCGTCTTGCCGGCGGCGATGTCGGCCCCCTCGGTACGCTTCGGCAGCACGCCGCTCAGCCAGCCACCGTGGGCGCGGGTGTGCACGCCGCCGCCCTCGTTGGGGCTCACGATCCCGTTGTTGCTCAGCCCGGTCACCACCACCATCTGCTCGCGGTAGGCCTCCAGCGGACGCAGGATCGGGGTCATCGCGTAGTCGCTCCCGCCCGATCCGGCCGGATGGAAATTCGGCAGGAACATCCCGTTCGGCGCATAGACGAACCCCAGCCGCGGAATGGCCGGGGCGGTCGCCGTCTGGGCGAGCGGCGTCATCGCGGGCACCATCGAGTCGAGGAACGGCAGAGCCACCATGGCCCCCATACCGCGGAGTGCCTCCCGACGCGACAACGCCTTTTTGGTGACGATGTTCATGACTCGGATCTCCTGTGCAGGAACGGATAGCTGTTCACAATGCCGACGACGATCGACTGCATGCCGTAGCCGCCTGATTCCGCCTCGTGGACGATGCGTCGGACCGCCGGCATATCATAGTAGTCGAGTCCCCGACCCAGCGCGTAGGTCATCAGCTTCTCGGTGACGGTGCCGACGAACCGCTCCGGGTGCTCGACCAATGCAGCCCGGAGCTCCGCGGCGCCGTCGAACGCCGTGCCGTCGGGGAGTACCCCGGAGGTGTCGAGGGCCCTGAAATAGTCGTCGACCACCCGGGACCGGCCGATGGCGTCGAAGCCCTCGAGGGCGAACCCGGCCGGGTCGATCATCGAGTGACAGGCCGCGCAGACCGGGTTGGCCCGGTGGGCCGACATGCGCTCGCGCATCGTCCCAACCCTTGCCTGGGTCTGCCTGTCTTCGAGCGCCGGGACGTTCGGCGGCGGATCGGGCGGCGGCGTCCCGAGGATGTTGTTCAGGATCCACTTGCCGCGCAGCACCGGCGACGTCCGGATCGCGTGCGAGGTCAGGGTCAGGATGCTGCCGTGTCCCAGCAGGCCCCCGCGGGGGCTGTCAGGCGGTAACGTCACCCGCCGGAAGTGGGCGCCCTGGACATTGGGGATGCCGTAGTGCCCGGCCAGGCGTCCGTTCAGATAAGTGTAGTCGGCGGTCAGCAGCTCGAGGACGCCGCGGTCCTCTCGCACCGCGTGGTCGAAGAACAGCTCCGTCTCGGTGATCATCGCCTGACGTAGCGTCTCGTCGAACGCGACCGAGTAGGGAGCGCCCGGCCGCACCACGGTCGCGAGGTTCCTCAGCTGCAACCACTGGCCGGCAAAGTTGGTGGTCAGCTCCTTCGAGCGAGGGTCGGCGATCATCCGCCCCACCTGCCGCTCGAGCTCCGCCGGTTGGCTGAGCCCTCCTCGCTCGGCCACATCGAGCAGCTCGTCATCCGGGATGCTGCTCCAAAGGAAGAACGACAGGCGGGAGGCCAGCTCGAGGTCAGTCACCGCGTAGGGAGTATCGGGCGCGACGCCTGGTGGGTCCGCCTCGATCCGGACCAGGAACTCCGGGCTGACGAGCAATCGCCTTAGCGCCAGCTCAATCCCGCTCTCGAAGGGGCTGATGGAGGGAGACCCGCCGTTGCCGTCGGCGGAGCCGCCGGTATCCGCCCGCCCCATCTCGAAGAACTCGAGCAGGACCTCGACGTCGGCTGATGTGACCGGCCTACGATAGGCGCGCCGGGCCAGGGCGGACAGAATGGTCCTGGCGCATCCCGCCTCCTCGGAGACCGTCGCCGGTCGGCATGCGAAGATCCTATTGCGGCTCGGCGTACTGCCTGGACCCCTGATGTCGTACGGACCGGCGATGGTGAGGCTGGTGACGAACGGCATCGAGCCGCCCGGTCCGCCGGAGTTCCCCGACGTGCGCGGATTCTGGAAGCGTTCCCGGACCTGCTCGACCAGCACCGGCGCATTGCGATAGAACGCCACCCCGATGTCCCGGGGTCCGGTCGCGATAGGCACCCGCAGCTCGATGGCGGAACCGGGCTCCTGGTCGCCCAGCTCGACCGGCTCGCCATCGATCGTCACCTCGAGCCGGTGCTCCTCCCGCGACCCGCGGGCGCCGCTCAGCTGGATAAGCAGGTCGTAGTCGGCATCGACCGGAAACTGGTAGGACACCAGCATCCCGCCCCGCGTCCCGAACGGCAACCCGGCGGCCCGGTCGTGCTGCTGCTCGTCCTGAGCGGTCCGGAACGTCTCGGAGAACGGCACCGGCGGTGGGCTTCCGACCGCGAGCCGGCTGATGGCGCGTGATGCGTCCAGATACCGCTCCAGCAACGACTGCGACATCCGCAGCACGCCACCGATGTTGTCGAACCCGAAGCTGGCGTCGTCCGCCGGAAGGAAGTCGTCGACGTCGATCTCCAGCGCCAGTAGGTCGCGGATGGCGTTGCGATACTCGGCCCGGTTGAGCCGGTGAAACGTCGCCGTCCGTCCCGGGTCCGGACGGGCCGCGGCGGCTTTATCGAGCTCGGTCTCGAGCCACGTGCGGAACTGGTCGAGCGTCACCCGGTCGGGCCGCCGCCGACCAGCGGGCGGCATCAGCCCGGCACGCAGCTTGCGCACGACCGGCTCCCAATTGGCGGCGTCGGCAGCTACTGCGGACAGGTCGAGCGCGTCGAGCGCCAGACCGACCGCGCGGAGCTGTGACGTCAGGGCGGTGGCCCGCTCATTCTGGCCGTCGACCGTCCGCTGGTTGTGACAGGTGACGCAGTACTCGTCGAGCAAGGCGCGATACTCCGTCGCGGTCTGCGCCCTGACGTCGCTGGCCAGCCAACCAATCGCCAGGGCCGCCACAACGGCGGCCACGGAGTACGTTGTCCTGAGCATCGAACCGTAGCGCCTCCTCCAGGGTCGGATGACGTCCGGAATAAGTGTAGGATCGCAGTCTAAGGGCAGAACCCGCGTCCCGTCCAGCATCTTTACGCCACCGGACCCACCTCACCGTCAGGAATGCACCCAAGGCAGGGGCCTTTGTCGTTGGATCTAGCCGGACCGCGACGTATCGTTGGAAATCATGAACGTCGAGAACGAGGAAGCGGCCTGAGCGCGCTCTGGTTTACGTCGGATACACATTTTGACCATGCGGCCGTGCTTCGACATTCGGACCGGCCATGGGACGATGTCGGCGAGATGAACGCCGCCATTATCGACAACTGGAACACCGTGGTTGGCCCGAAGGACACCGTGTGGCACCTCGGCGACGTGCACTTCAGGTCAGACAGCGGCGCAACTTCTTGGCTCGAGCGGTTGCATGGGCACGTCTGGGTCCTACGCGGTAACCACGACTCCGAACGCGATCTCGACAAGGCGGTAGCGGTTGGGGCGATTCCCTCTCTGCCAACGTACGTGAGACACGGAGCACGCAAAGAATTAGAGTAGGGCGAAGGCAGAGAAACCGAACATGTTGGGACTGCGAGAGAGAATGGAAGAGAATGGTAGTGCCCCTGGAACCGGGGAGGCCAAGCGAAGCGCGGCAGCTCCTGCGGACCCGGAGGTAGTAGATAGGCCGCTACGGCGGCGGTTCAGTCCGTCGTACAAGCTGCGGATCGTCGAAGAAGCGGACCGGTGCACCGAGCCCGGCGAGGTGGGTCAAGTCCTGCGGCGAGAGGGCCTGTACTCGTCGCACCTGACGACGTGGCGCAAGGCGGCGCATAGCGGGTCGCTGAAGGCCCTGTCGAAGAAACGCGGCCGCAAGCCGGAGCGAAATCCGCTGGATGAGAAGGTACGCAAGCTGGAGCGGCGAAACGCACGGCTCGAGAATGAGCTCAGGAAGGCACACCTGATCATCGACGTGCAGGGAAAAGTTGCGGGGCTGCTGGGGATAAGCCTCGACGACGGGACAAACTCTTGAAGGCGGCCGATGAGCTGGCTAAGCACGTCGGTGTAAAACCGGCGTGCGCGGCCCTCGAGGTCTCCCGATCGACGTTGTACCGTCGTCGAGGCCCATCAACCGGGCAACAGCAGCCCCGCCCGACGCCCGCCCGGGCATTGAGCGAGACGGAACGAGGCGAGGTCTTCGACACGCTGTGTTCGGAGCGGTTCGTGGACCGCTCACCCGCCGAGGTGGTGGCCACGCTGCTCGACGAAGAGGTCTACCTGTGCAGCGAACGCACGATGTATCGTGTTCTGGCCTCCGAGGTGCCGGTTCAGGAACGCCGGGCGCAGCGCACCCATCCCGAGTACAAGAAGCCCGAGTTGATGGCCACGGCGCCGAACCAGGTGTGGTCCTGGGATATCACGCGGCTGCTCGGGCCGAAGAAGTGGAGCTATTACTACCTCTACGTCATCATGGACATCTACAGCCGCTACGTCGTGGGCTGGATGGTGGCGGACCGGGAGAACTCGGCCCTGGCCGGCCGGTTGATCCAGCAGAGCTGCCTGAAGCATGGCGTCCAGCCCCGGGTCCTGACCCTGCACTCGGATCGGGGAGCTCCAATGACGAGCCAATGCACCGCTCAACTTCTCGCTGACCTCGGCGTGACCCGCTCGTTGAGCCGGCCTCAGGTGTCGGATGACAACCCGTTTTCCGAGGCTCAGTTCAAAACCTTGAAGTACCATCCCTCGTTTCCCGGACGGTTCGGGGATCAGGGCCAAGCCAAGACGTTCTGTCGATCGTTCTTCCGCTGGTACAATGCCGAGCACCGCCATGGCGGCATCTCGATGCTAACCCCCGAGCAGGTCCACTTCGGGAACGCCGATCAGGTCATTGCCGGCAGGAAATCCGTGCTCCGCGAAGCATGGGCCGCTCATCCCGAACGCTTCGTCAGAGGTGTGCCGAAGCCCAAACCGCTCCCGGAGGCCGTCTTCATCAATCCTCCCATCCCTTCCCTCACCACACAGGACATTGCTCTCTAATTAATCCCGTAGAGTGTCCCATTGTCGTTGACAGGTTCCGCATCGCTCGTGGCAAGGAAGCAACCGCTCGGAGAACTCGACGTTCCACCTATTCGGTCATTCGCATGGCGACCTGACGGTGCCCAGGGGTCGGCTAATGGACGTGGGTGTGGACGCGGTGGCGCGGTGGCTGTCGGCTCGGCGCGACCCCGAGGCCAACCGCAGAATGATACCGTTCGATGGTGTCCGCCCAGAAGACTACCGGCCCATCGGTTTTGACGAGGTCGTGGGCTGGCTCGAGGGTGAGCCCCCGACGAATCAGCATGGACAGGGGAGTGGATCGCCGTGATGATGGGAGTGAGATGATGATAGGAGTGAGATGACTGACTTCGCCGATCTGGAGCGCCGTCTCGAGGCCGCCGGTGCTCGGGAGCAGGTCGAGCTCGACAAGTTCGGCCCCGAAAGCTCGGGCGACTTGACTCTATACGTGCAGTTGCGCGACCAGCGGCTACAGGCGGAACGGGCGCTCTCGCTCGCTCGCGGGGAGGAGACTGCGATGCTTCTCGAGTGGCCGGTCCCGTGGGACGGGGGGGCGCCGCTCCCGCACCTCCTCGCCAACGGTCATGCCACGATGCTGCTCTACTACGCACTGGATATCGAACCCGGCTGGGACGGGACCACGGTGCAGGTGACCGACCCGTCTTCGCCAGCCGTGAGGCGCCTGGCGCTGGCCCAATTCGAGTGGTGCCACGCGATCACGTTCGGAGGACCGAACGACGAGGTCTTCGGTGGACACAGGCTCGTGGGTCATGGCTTCGGCGGCGGCTACGATGCCTTCGAGGTTCGTAACTCCCGCTGGGTCGAAGCGGCGATCGCCGTGAACAGCGTCCACCACAGATTCGATCCTGACAACTGGAAGGACCTCCGCCACTTTTTCTTGGCCTTCCACGACGAGACGGTCGAGGTGCTCGCAAGGGGTTACAGGGTCGAGGAGCTCACGGTGCCGTTCAAAGAGGCGCTGGAGCTTGCGAAGGAGCGTCTCGAGGGGGTCTGGGAAGAGTAGGATAGGCTCTGCGTAGAGGGTGCGGCCACAGGATGGGACCGTAGGCTCGCTCTCGGGTACGAGTGTTGGACGGCTGGGTGGAGAACAGGGCGAGCCCTCCTACCGGAGGACAGACCATGGTCGCAACGGGTAAATCAACCGGTAAACACAGGCACAAGCACGCGCTCTCTGGCTGGCTCGTGCTGGCCGGCTCGGTCCTGTTCGTCCTGCCTGGCTGTAACCGCTTCAGCTGGGGCCCCGAGGGAATGAGGATGTCCGTAGGATCAACGGCGCCGTCCCGCCCGCCCTTCGACGTCGAAGAGGCCCTGGTCCTCCGGCCCAAAGACCGTCCACCCGAGGCCGTGGATCGTGGTCCGTTGCAGAGGCGATTCTCCACCGCGATCGAAAATGGCCTTCTGCCCCCATCGGGAGAGCGAGCACTGGTGGCCTGGCTCTTGATCAATCAGGACGGCGTGGTGGCCGACGTCCGGGTCGAGCAGAGGTCCGGCGACCCCAACTTCGACGAGGCGTTCCGCGAGGGCATCTCGCTCAGCCGGTTTCGGCCGGCCGAGCGGATCGCCACCGAGTCGCCGCGCGCCGAGCCGGTATCCGTTTGGGTGGAGTACCCGTACTCGATCACATGGATAGGGGGGGAGCCACCAGGGCCCGATGGCGTGTCGGGAGATCGCGGCTAGCGTCCTCGCTGCCAAGCAACTACCTGTAGGGACGGGCAGTTCACAAAGGAGGACCGATGCGAGGACGAAGAGTCATTCTGGCCGGTGCGGTTGCCACCGCCGTCGGTCTGGTGGTCGCCGGGCCGGCGGCGGCACAGCGCGAACAGGGCTGGGCCGTGAGAGAAAGCCTCACGAATCCGGACGTCCCGTTGTACAACACGGCGAAGCAGAAGCTGCTCGATGGGGGGCAGGTCTTCACGTATACCATCGCCAGCCTGGATCCCGAATTCTATTGTGAGGTGGCGCTCCACTACGACTTCATCTTCTTCGAGATGCAGCACAGCACGATGAGCTGGGCCGACGTCGAGGCGATGATCGCGGCGTGTCCCGGGCTCGGCATTCCGATGGTTCGTCTGCCGGACGTGCTGGAGGGATCGATTCAGAAGGCGACGGATATCGGCGCGCTCGGGGTGATCGGGCCAACCGTCAACACGGTGGAGCAGGCGACGGCGCTTGCCGATTTCGCGAGATTCCCCCCCGACGGCCGCCGGAGCGCGGGTCGCAATCAGGCGACGCGGATCTGGGGCGGATCAGGCATCAACTATCGACAGACCATCAACGACAACATGCTGGTGGTCGCTCAGATCGAGACGCCCATCGCGGTAGAAAACGCTTACTACATCGCGAGAGTGTCGGGGATCGACGTGTTGTGGGCGTCGAACGGCGACCTGGGGAACTTCACCGGACTGTCGCCGACCTCGCCGGAATGGCACGCGATGTTCGACAAAGTCAAAGACGCGGCGTTGAGGGCCGGTAAGTTCGTGGGATCCACCAGCGCCGGTTATGCGTCGACGGGGCCCAACGGCCGTCCGGATGCCGCCGACTGGCGGTTCTTCTACGGCGGGCCGTCCTTCGACGGCTACCAGCCGCGGAGGCGCTAGGATCAAAGATGAAAAAAATCGCCAAGATGGCTGGAATCATCCTGCTCCTGATCGTGGGAGGCACGCTCGTCTCACTTCGCCTTCTCGGCTACGAGCCCAGCGATCTGCGCCCTGGGTTGTGGTTGACTGGGGACCGGGTTGCCGAGCCGATTGCCGATTGGTCGTTCACGGAAGACCATCAGGAGATCTTCGTTCAAACCCGCACGCCCTACCTGATTCCACATTCCGTCACCACGTACTGCACGTTTTACGAGGGCGACCTCTACTTGTTCTCCGCCTACTACCAGGGCGGAGTGTTTCCGGACGAGCGCGGCTGGAACCGTAATGTGATGCGCGACCCGCGGGTGCGCCTGAAGATCGGCGATCGACTCTTCGACCAGACCGTAAGCCACGTGACCGAGGCCGATACGCGGGAAGCGGTTCACGCGAGTGCGGTCGCCAAGTATCCGCAATGGTCGAGCCCGGGGCTCGAGAACGTCCACATTCTCCTGGTTGGGGGTTAGTCCCCCAGCGCGGCTCGCATCTCGGCCCGTGACGTAAACTTCACGCGCGGCCGCCCACCAGCCTCCCCTCGCGACTGCTCCAGCTCGTCCAAACGGCTCCAGTCGTCGTAGTTCACCACGTTGGGCTGACGCTCACGAACTAGTGCGTCGAGGGTCGATGGATCGGGATGCTCCGGATCGAGGACGGAAGACGACTCGGCGTCTTCCAACATGGCACCGGCGGTCTCCGTCCCGTCTTTCTTGTTCGTTCCGATCACTCCGGTCGGGCCACGCTTGATCCAGCCGCTGACGTACATCCCCCGCATGGGTTGCCCGGTCTCTGGGTCGATCACGCGGCCGCTCTCATTCGGGATCACTCCCCAGCTCTCGTGGAATGGAAGCCCCTCCATTGGGAGGCCCCGGTATCCGACCGATCGAAAGACCAGGTCCACCGGGAGCTCTTCTGTCTGCTCGGTGGCGCGAGGGCGCAGCCTCCCGCCATCCGAGACGAGCTCGTTGCTCACGATTCTTATGGCCCGGACCCCACCGTCGTCGCCGGCGATCAGCTCCGTGGGTGAGACCAGGAACCGCAACGTGAGCAAGCGCTCCTTACCCTCACGGGGCTGCTGGGTGAAGCCTTCGAGAATCTCCACCTTCTTGCGCAACGTGTCGTCCTCCGTGTTCTCGAGCTCGGCCTGGCTGAGGGGATCGAGGCGCACGTCCTCCGGAGAGACGTTGATGTCCGCTCCTTCCAGCTCGCCTAGCTCCCGAACTTCCGGATTCGTGAAGGCGGCTTGGAGGGGCCCACGCCGGCCAAGCATGGTCACCTCACGCACTTTGCTCTGGCTCAACACTTCGAGCGCATGGTCGGCGATGTCGGTCAGTGCCAACTCATCGGGTGTGCGGCACAAAATCCGAGCGACGTCCACCGCGACGTTTCCGACGCCCACTACGGCGACACGCTTGGCGGAGAAATCGAACTGATGGTCCCGGTAGTCAGGGTGGCCGTTGAACCACGCCACGAATTCGGTGGCGGTGTAGCTTCGGGGGAGATCCTCGCCGGGGATCCCCATCCGCCTATCTGTCTCTGCGCCGGTGGCAAAGCAGATCTGGTGAAAGTGCTCGCTGAGGTCGGTCAGGCTGATGTCCTTTCCCACCTGCACATCGCCGAAGAACCGGAACGTCTCTTGCTGGGCAATGCGGTCGAACACCCGCGTGACATTCTTGATCTTCTGGTGATCCGGGGCGACACCAAAACGCACGAGGCCGAAAGGAGTCGGGAGACGATCGAACATGTCGACCTGGACGTGAACATCGCTCTGCTTGAGAAGGTGGGCGGCGGTATAAAACCCAGCCGGCCCCGACCCGATGATAGCCACCCTGAGCGGGTGGTCCGCTGTCCCCAGTTCCGACGTCATGAACGCTCCTGTCCGGTTGGCCAAACGGCCCAAATGATAGCCACTTTGGCGCTTTACCGGCACCCGAATACCGGGTGCTCGATTCATGTGCCGGCAGGGCCGAAGAGGCCCCGGGGCTAAGGCGCTTGCCGCCCCACACGTCTCAGAGGCATCTTGTTCGCCATGTCCAATGCCGTCACCCGCCTGAACATCAAGCGTGAGGAACGAGGACGAGCTCGGGTCGTGATCGCCGTCCTCGGAGTCGCGGCGCTGGTGGCCGGGAGCTTGGTGAACGTGCGCGGCGTGTCGGAACCTCCCCTGGCGTATGACGCGGCTCCGCTTCCAGCCGGCCTCGACTCCCTTACGAGCCTCGAGGACGCCGCCAGGCGGATCGAAGAATGCGCTGACGACTGCTCGGGGATCGTCTACTTCTGGTCTGAGCGCATGCCTCTGTCCCGCTCGGGGATTGCCGAGATCTTTAGGGCGGCCCGGAAGCTGGGGATGCGGCTCACGTTGGTCGGCACCGAAGAAGTGCACGAATACGCCTCCGCCGATCCGGACCTCGGAGCTGGTGTGATTCCAATAGCTGACGCGATGCTCGGCGCTGGGGCCTTGGCCCACGCCCCGGCGGTCGTCGTGCATAACGAGGGACAGGTCGTCGGTCACGCGATCCTGGGTTACAAGACCGCGGAGACGTATGAGGGGATGATCGGGAGGCGGGTCTCCGGGACGACGAGCAGTGGCCGCAACCGTTTTTTGCCGACACTGTCCACCACGCTTCCTGCTGCAGCGGAAGGAGGCCGTCCTCTTGTGGAGTACGAGGCGGTCGGGACTCCGGGCGCCTACTTCCGGTGGGTCCCGGGAAGACAAGCCCTCGCGTACGAGTCGGGACGCAGAATCTACCTCCTCGACCTGGTCGACGGGCGGAGCCGTCTTGCGTCCGGGTACATCGACTTCGTCCCGACGCCGGACGGCCGATACTTCGTGAGCCCCGGTCTGGACCGAGACGGCCTCAGCTTCTACGAGGCGGACGAAGTGTTCGAAGCGGCGCGAGCCGACACGCCAGGATCGGTGGCGCCGTTCTTTACAGATCGGCGAATGCGAGACCAGTACCCGTCGGTGGGCATCCTCGAGCAGGAGGAGTCCCGGACCGTGTACCGCGTGCTCACGAGTTGGTTCGAGGGGATCGTCTATCGCGACTACGAGGTCCAGCTCGATCCCCGGACCGGTTCCCCTCGGGTCCGGCCGATCGGCGAGCCGGTGACGCCGTGTAGGGAGACGTCACTCTCGACCCCGATCATGTCGCAGGACGGAACAGAGGTCGCCGCGCGCGACGAGTCGACCGGCACGACGAAGATCTTCCAGATGCTCACGACCGGACGCTGTAACGAGGTCCTTGACCTCGGCATCCAGACCGGCAAGGTGGCGTGGCATCGAACCGGTCGGCTGCTGGCGTTCGCCAGGCCACGTGTGCGGCGACGGGGGGCGGTCGACGAAAGCTCCCGGGGGATCTTCCTCTTCGACCGGGACCAGCGGCGCCTTACCCGGCTCAGCGACACTGAAGGTGCCAGCCCGGTTGCTTTCCCGGATTTCATCGGGGATGATTCCGTCGTCTTCCTTATCCCCGGCCGGTTGAGGAGGGAGTCGAGCGTCTTCCGCGTGGTTGACGGAATCCGCTGAAGCAAGGCGTCGGGCACTCGGTACGCAAGTTGACCGCTTCGGTCCTGCCCTTCACATTATTCCGACCAGTCAGAGGCCTATTTGATAAGAGTGCCGGTCGGCGTCGTGGATCCTGCTGGAATGGAGGTTGAGATGATGCGTTTCTCCGCTCTGTTTTTCGGCCTACTCTGTGCAACCGCGGCGCTTGGCGTCGTCTCGACCGGAACCTGTCAACGACAATGGGACACTCTACGGGATTAATTAGAGAGCAATGTCCTGTGTGGTGAGGGAAGGGATGGGAGGATTGATGAAGACGGCCTCCGGGAGCGGTTTGGGCTTCGGCACACCTCTGACGAAGCGTTCGGGATGAGCGGCCCATGCTTCGCGGAGCACGGATTTCCTGCCGGCAATGACCTGATCGGCGTTTCCGAAGTGGACCTGCTCGGGGGTTAGCATCGAGATGCCGCCATGGCGGTGCTCGGCATTGTACCAGCGGAAGAACGATCGACAGAACGTCTTGGCTTGGCCCTGATCCCCGAACCGTCCGGGAAACGAGGGATGGTACTTCAAGGTTTTGAACTGAGCCTCGGAAAACGGGTTGTCATCCGACACCTGAGGCCGGCTCAACGAGCGGGTCACGCCGAGGTCAGCGAGAAGTTGAGCGGTGCATTGGCTCGTCATTGGAGCTCCCCGATCCGAGTGCAGGGTCAGGACCCGGGGCTGGACGCCATGCTTCAGGCAGCTCTGCTGGATCAACCGGCCGGCCAGGGCCGAGTTCTCCCGGTCCGCCACCATCCAGCCCACGACGTAGCGGCTGTAGATGTCCATGATGACGTAGAGGTAGTAATAGCTCCACTTCTTCGGCCCGAGCAGCCGCGTGATATCCCAGGACCACACCTGGTTCGGCGCCGTGGCCATCAACTCGGGCTTCTTGTACTCGGGATGGGTGCGCTGCGCCCGGCGTTCCTGAACCGGCACCTCGGAGGCCAGAACACGATACATCGTGCGTTCGCTGCACAGGTAGACCTCTTCGTCGAGCAGCGTGGCCACCACCTCGGCGGGTGAGCGGTCCACGAACCGCTCCGAACACAGCGTGTCGAAGACCTCGCCTCGTTCCGTCTCGCTCAATGCCCGGGCGGGCGTCGGGCGGGGCTGCTGTTGCCCGGTTGATGGGCCTCGACGACGGTACAACGTCGATCGGGAGACCTCGAGGGCCGCGCACGCCGGTTTTACACCGACGTGCTTAGCCAGCTCATCGGCCGCCTTCAAGAGTTTGTCCCGTCGTCGAGGCTTATCCCCAGCAGCCCCGCAACTTTTCCCTGCACGTCGATGATCAGGTGTGCCTTCCTGAGCTCATTCTCGAGCCGTGCGTTTCGCCGCTCCAGCTTGCGTACCTTCTCATCCAGCGGATTTCGCTCCGGCTTGCGGCCGCGTTTCTTCGACAGGGCCTTCAGCGACCCGCTATGCGCCGCCTTGCGCCACGTCGTCAGGTGCGACGAGTACAGGCCCTCTCGCCGCAGGACTTGACCCACCTCGCCGGGCTCGGTGCACCGGTCCGCTTCTTCGACGATCCGCAGCTTGTACGACGGACTGAACCGCCGCCGTAGCGGCCTATCTACTACCTCCGGGTCCGCAGGAGCTGCCGCGCTTCGCTTGGCCTCCCCGGTTCCAGGGGCACTACCATTCTCTTCCATTCTCTCTCGCAGTCCCAACATGTTCGGTTTCTCTGCCTTCGCCCTACTCTAATTCTTTGCGTGCTCCGTGTCTCACGTACGTTGGCAGAGAGGGGACCGCGTCGGCGCAGAACAGAGCCTCCGACGCCGGACAGTGGGAAATCCCCAGGACACCCGACGGCCGTCCGGATTTTCAAGGGAACTGGACGAATTCGACGCTCACTCCGTTTGAGCGCCGTGATGGCGACGGGCCGGTCTACACCTGGGAGGAGGTCGCCCGACTCGAACAGCGACCAGTGGACCGCTTCATCAGCGGGACCGCGCCGAGTGACCCGAACCGCCCGGTACCGACAGCGGGTGGCTCAGTCGGCACTTACAACGAGGTCTATTGGGAGCGGGGCACGCGGGTAGCCATCGTCAATGGCGAGCCCAGAGCCTCTCTGGTCACCCATCCTGCGAACGGCCTCGTTCCGGCCCGCACGCCCGAGGCCGAACGGCTGGTCCAGGAGCGCGAGGACTTCAGAAGCCAATTTGGCCCATACGACCATCCGGAGATGAGACCATTCGGCGAGCGCTGCATCTTTTTCGGTTCCCCTTCCGGCCCCCCCATGCTCCCGGTCGGGGCGTATAACTCCAACTACATCATCGTACAGACGGCCGATCATTTGATGATCATGTCGGAGATGGTCCACGACGCGCGGATCATCCCGATCGGCGAGGCCGGTCCGATGCCCAAGAACGTCCGTCCTTACTTCGGCAACTCCTCGGGTCGCTGGGAAGGCGACACATTCGTGGTCGAGACCACGAACATCAGCCCGCGACAACGTGTGCGGGGGGTCCCGCTTTCAGAGGATGGGAGGGTGATTGAACGTTTCACTCGGGTCGACGAAGAGACGATCCTCTACGAGTTTACCATCGACGATCCGATGAGGTTCACGGAACCTTGGGGCGGAGAGATCCCGATCAACAAGTTGCACGCCCGCGTCTACGAGTACGCCTGCCACGAGGGCAACTACAGTCTGCGAAGGCAGAGAAACCGAGGATGCTGAGACACCGAGAGAGAATGGAAGAGAATGGAATCGCCCCACTAACCTGGGAGGGTAAGCGAAGCGCGGCAGCTGCTCCGGACGCGGAGGTGGTAGATAAGCCGACGCGCCGACGGTTTAGTCCGTCGTACAAGCTGCGGGTCGTCGAAGAAGCGGACCGGTGCACGGAGCCGGAGAGGTAGGGCGACTCCTGCGACGCGAGGGCTTGTACTCGTCGCACCTGACGACATGGCGCAAGGCGGTGCGGAGTGGGTGGCTGAGAGCGCTGTCGAAGAGACGAGGTCGAAAGCCGAGCGAACGGAATCCGCTGGAGGGGAAAGTGCGCAAGCTGGAGCGCGAGAACACTCGCCTGGAGAAGGAACTCCACAAGGCGCGCCTGATCATCGACGTCCAGGGAAAAGTTGCAGGGCTGCTGGGATTGAGCCTCGAGGACGGGACGAACTCGTGAAGGCGGCCGAGGCGCTGGCCACGTACGTAGGGGTAAAGCCCGCGTGCGATGCGCTCAGGGTCGCCCGAGCCACGTTCTATCGTCGTCGGAGGCCATCGACCGGGCAACAGCAGCCCCGCCCGACGCCCGCCCGGGCATTGAGCGAGACGGAACGAGGCGAGGTCTTCGACACGCTGTGTTCGGAGCGGTTCGTGGACCGCTCACCCGCCGAGGTGGTGGCCACGCTGCTCGACGAAGAGGTCTACCTGTGCAGCGAACGCACGATGTATCGTGTTCTGGCCTCCGAGGTGCCGGTTCAGGAACGCCGGGCGCAGCGCACCCATCCCGAGTACAAGAAGCCCGAGTTGATGGCCACGGCGCCGAACCAGGTGTGGTCCTGGGATATCACGCGGCTGCTCGGGCCGAAGAAGTGGAGCTATTACTACCTCTACGTCATCATGGACATCTACAGCCGCTACGTCGTGGGCTGGATGGTGGCGGACCGGGAGAACTCGGCCCTGGCCGGCCGGTTGATCCAGCAGAGCTGCCCATCTCGATGCTAACCCCCGAGCAGGTCCACTTCGGAAACGCCGATCAGGTCATTGCCGGCAGGAAATCCGTGCTCCGCGAAGCATGGGCCGCTCATCCCGAACGCTTCGTCAGAGGTGTGCCGAAGCCCAAACCGCTCCCGGAGGCCGTCTTCATCAATCCTCCCATCCCTTCCCTCACCACACAGGACATTGCTCTCTAATTAATCCCGTAGAGTGTCCCATTGTCGTTGACAGGTTCCGAAACTCGATGGCGCCATACAAGGTGTCGCGCGGCGAGCTCGTACCGCCGGGAGGGATAGTGCCGAAAAACCGGTTGGCGTTCTCGGCCGAGTTGGATAGAGATGTCACCAGTCCGGTCGTCAGTTCCAGTCCGGAGTCCCACCCGACCCCTATAGAGGCTGCCAGTGACGTCGCTCGCTGGTCAACCTTGAAGAACGACTCGTCATCGGCCGAGGGTGTGTCATTTCCGAATCCAAAAAAATGGAGAACATCGATTGCGGAGTAGCGGAGCTGAAAACTGGTAAAAACGGGGGAGTTCGCCCGGTTCAGACGTCCGTCGATCTCCGCCCGCCCCTTCAGTCTCGTAGTGGAAAACCCGCCCTTGAAATCGATGCCCGAGGAGAAAGGAGTCTTACGGAAACCGTAGCGCTCGAGATGGACGCCGCCCCCCAGGAAGACTCCCAGATCCGTGGAGAAACTGGTCCAAAAGATGGGCTGGATGCCACTCCCCCAGTCGCGGGGCTGGTCCCGGTCCTCTTCGCTCCAAACCCACTGGTCGAACTCCTTGGTGTCGAGGCGTGGCGCATCAGATCCGGAGACGGTGTTGTTGCCCTGCCAGTCGTAGAGGTGGACGTCGTCTCGCGAGTCGTTCACTTGAAACGTGTCGTCGCCCGGCCCACCCATGACACGCACGGTGATGGCACCGCCGCCGTCCCCAACGACGGAGATCTGGTCGTCGCCCCCCTTTACATAGATGCGGATCTCATCGGTCTCCTCCTCGCTGAACCTACGCTGGAGATAGGGCGCATCCGCTGACTCGGAGTCGGCCAGCGAGACCCTCACGAAGTCGGGATCAGTGCGATCGACGACCACCAACTCGGATACGTCAGTCGCGTGGAGATCTACCACTTTGGCGATCAGCTCGTACAGGTTCTCCACCGGGATGGACAGGTTGTCCCGACGTGCCTTCAGCGCCCCGATCAACTCTGGCCCGTTTATGGCAAAGATCTCGGAGGGCAGGCGACCCACAGCTTCTTCGATCACGTCGTCCGTCAGGTTTGTCTGGACCGACGCCCCGATGGAATCCCACACGGGTCTCTCCAGTCCGGCGAGGAATTGCCGATCCAGTGCCCTCCCGTTCCAGTGGAGCCTCTCAACGCTCGGGTAGTCTGCTTCAAACCGGACGAACTGGGGCATGTAAAGGCTCATGGTCCGCGGAACCATCCCATCGAACTTCGAAAACGCTTGATCCCGATCGGTAGGAACCGGTAGCCAAGACCTCTCATCGTCGTCGTCCTGGTCGTAGGTAGCCCATCGCCACTGGCCGCGATGCCGGTCCCAATCACCGAGGAAGATGTCCATGACGCGAGCCGTGAGGAACGCGCGCGCGTCCACCCGATCGGCCGGACCTGCGTCGGTTCGCTCAGTCAGCCGCTCCGCGCCGATAACTCGCACCGTTCCTTCGAACGCCGTTCGCTCACCGTCGTTCTCGTCCGGGCGCTCCTCGATGAGTCCGAGCATCCCGGCAAATTCGGCCCTGAACTCTCCGAGCGCAGGATCGTCCGGCATGACCCTGAGTACTGGATCGACATGAAGAACACCTGACACATCCAGCAGGGGCGCCGCAACGAGTGCGCCGAAAGGATGAGCCGCGCTGATTCCGTCTTGGACAAGGTCGTCTACGACGGTCCCGCGAAGAATAGAATCAATGACGGCTGAAGGATCCTTGTCCACCGAGCGAAAGCTGTGTTCCCGGCCATCGGCGCCGAGGAATCTCAGCGACTTGGTCTGCCGGCCGCCCCCGCGGCGAAGAGGTGTTAGGCCACCAGCGTAGGTCGAGAGGTCCAGAACTTCGACTTCTATCGGAGTGGTCCAGAGATCACGGTAGTGCCGTCCCAAAACCCAGCGATGGAAGGCGCCCGCCCGGTATTGCTCTCCCGCAGCCGTGACCGCAGTGCTTCCGTCCGACTCCTGAGCGGCTGGCCGCAGCGGAAAAACCATGAGGCACGAGAAGACAAGAAACGTAAGCAATGTGTGCTTCGCGACGGTGGTCATGAGTGCCGCCCGCGTCGAATGGTGAGAAACCTGCGCCTCAGAATGACTGCCCTCGAAGCCCGGCGCAACAGGTATGAAGCGAGCGTGTAGCATTGAAATAGAAATGTCCGGTTTGGTTGAAGTAGAAATGTCCTCTTTCGGAGTTTGTTCGTTCGGAGTGGAGCGAGCAAACGGAACCGGGGGAGGAAATGCTGACATTGAGCCAGCGAGATCGAGACCGACTGGCGGTACTGAAGCAGGTGGAGCAGGGACTAGTAGCGGCCAGGCGAGGGGCGGAGTTGCTGGGCATAACCTCACGCCACTTCCGCAGGCTACGCAGGAGATGGGAGCGAGCAGGAGACGGAGTGGTGATCCATGGGCTTCGCGGCCGACGCTCGAATCGGGCCAAGGCGTCGCAGATGCGGGGCCGAGCGTTGAAGCGGGCGCGTGAGCCTGTGTTCGAGGGCTTTGGGCCGACGCTGCTCGCTGAGCACCTGTCACGCGACGCTGAGATCGGGCCGCTGAAGGCCGGCACCCTGCGCAAGTGGATGATCGAGGAGGGTGCCTGGAAGCCGAAGCGCAGGAGGGCGAGGCATCGCAAGGCCAGAGCGCGCAGGGCGGCCTTCGGCGAGCTCATCCAATGGGACAGCTCCGAGCACGCCTGGTTCGAGGACCGCGCTGCTGGCCGCTTCGTGCTCATTCAGATGCATGACGATGCCACGAACCAGCTCATGATGGCCCGTTTCGTCCCACGCGACACGGGAGCAGCCAACCGGCAGATCGCCATCGACTACCTGCGCCGCCATGGCCGTCCCATCGCCTTCTACACCGACAAGGCGGGCCACTTTGGCCAGTGGACCCGGCCTGTCTCGGCGATCCCGCTCGAAGAGCGCGACACCAAGCGTACCGAGTCCATTATTCGCAAGGCCCTGCGTGAGCTCAACGTCGAGCTGATCCTCGCACACTCGCCCCAGGCCAAGGGTCGCGTCGAGCGTAACTTCGGCACTTCGCAGGACCGCCTGGTCAAGGAGCTGAGGGTCGCAAACATCTCGACGCTCGAAGACGCCAACCGCTACCTCGACGACGTCTACCTCCCGTTCTGGAACGAACGCTTCGCGGTCGAGCCCGCTGAGTCCCGTAACGCACACCGTCGCCTCTCGAAGAGGCCCGATCTCGACGCGCTCTTCGCTGAGACCCTCACTCGCTCTGTCGGCAACGACTTCACCATTCAATACAGCAGCCGTAGATGGCAGATCTCCAAGTGCCAGGCCCGAGGGATCCGGCCCCGTCACAAAATCACCGTCGAACTCCGGATCGATGGCTCCACCCGCTTCCGCTTCAAGAAGCGCTATCTCGATCTCGAACCTGTCGCGGAGCTGCCCAAGCCCAGACCCCAAAACTCTCGTCCGCCCCGAACCAAGAAGACGCTCTCTACGGCCAAGACAGCGAAGTCACGTCCCACGCCGCCCAAACCTGGACCCGATCACCCCTGGCGTAAGCACGGCAGGCTCATCGCAAATCCGCGCGCCATCGCTCGGCATCGCGCTACGACTGCCACTTCGCGGCCGTCGGCTTCGACTCCCTCGATGGAGGGAGTCTCTTGATTCACCTTAACGCCCTGGGCGGGGGGGACATTTCTAAATCACTCAACCCCCGGACTTTTCTAAATCAATCCAACAGGTATGAAGCGAGCGCGTGAGCCGGTGATCAAAGGGACCTGGCCTAAAAGCGGATCTCGTGTATGACCATGGACGTGGCAATCCCCAGGACCGCCCCGACGAGGACGTCGGTCGGAAAGTGCTTGCCCGCTGCCAAACGCATGGCGCCGATCACCGCGGAGGAAATGAGGGGCCAAGACCTATCGAAACCCTTCTTGTCGCTCATACTCAGGTAATACGACGTGCCCAGGGCGAACGAGGCCGCCGTGTGACCGGAGTACATGGATCGGTGACTGTTCACGATCCCCTGGGCCTCCATGGCATCCTCGCTGTAGAGCACCGGGCGATTTCGGTTGAATAGCGCCTTGGCCACCTGGTTCACACCGACCGTCCACGTGGTAGCCTCGAACGAAGCCGTCACGCGTTCGTTCCCGTTCGACAGTTTGTTCAACTCATACCATGTGCCCCCTGCCACCCCGAGTAACGCTAGCCAGCTCGCGACATTCCACCCGGTCTTTTCGGTAGAAACCGCCCAGCGATCGATAGCAGGAAGGCTCGCGGGATCACAAGGCGCACAGGTCGGTCAAGTCCCGAGTTGTGTGTAAAAGAGAGAGGAAGCTCCTCGATGCTTCGGTTAGGCTGCGTTGGCGACCTCCTTCGGTTCGAGAAGCGTGAGATCGAGGTAGTGGCGTTCGCTCCAGACCGCAGTAGTCCTCAGAGCAACCGCGGTGATGAGGCGGAGCGCACTGGCTCGGTCGGGGAAGGCGCCGGCGCTCCGGATCCGACGCTTGATCTCGGTGTGCAGGCGCTCGAGGCTGTTCGTGGTGCGTAGCCTGGCCCAGTGGGGCTCGGGGAACGCGTAGAACTGGGTGGCGGCCGTGAAGCCCCGCTCGAGCACCTTCATTGCCTCGGGGAGCTCCTCTTGCCAGCGCGTCGTGATCTCGGCCAGGCGCTTCTTCGCCTCAGCGAGCCCGGGGGCCCGGAAGACGGCGGCAGCCTCGCGCGCCACACGCTTGCGCAGGCGATGCGGGACCTTGGCCAGCACGTTGCGTTGCAGGTGCACGGTGCAGCGCTGGCGGCGCACCTCAGGCAAGAAGCGGCGCACCGCAGCCGCCAGGCCCGCGTGCTCGTCGGCGATCACCAGTTCGACGCCGCTGAGACCTCGCTCCAGGAGCTGCTTGAGGAGCTCGGACCAACTGTCCTCTGACTCCTCAGGGCCTAGCGTGATGGCCAGGAGCCGGCGGTGACCGTCCGGATCCACCGCGTAGGCCACGAGCGCGCTCACGTTCTCGACCTTCCTGGCCCAGCGCGCATCGAGGAACGTCGCGTCCAGATACAGATAGGGGTGAGGCCCCTCGATGGGTGCGCTCCGCAGCGCTTCTACGGCCCCATCGAGCCGCTTCGCGACCCGGCTCACCGTCGAGCGTCCCACGCGCTCACCCAGCAGTGCTTCGGTCACGTCGCCCATCTTGCGCTGCGACACACCGCTCACGTAAGCCTCCACCATCATCTCGTCCACTTCTTCACTCCTGCGCCGGTAGCGGCCCATCACGTCGGCGGGCGAGCCGCCTTCCCGGCTGCGCGGCACCATCACGTCGATCTGACCCAAGCTCGTGAGCAGGCGCCTGAGGTACGTGCCGTTCCTGTGGTCCTTCCGGCTGCCGACCCGCTCGAAACGACGCGCTCCGACCATCGCTTTCAACTCCTCCTCCAGCACCATCTCGAGCGTCACACGGATCGCGCCCTGAAACAACGACTTTAAATCCTGCCGTAACTCATCTTGCGTGGCCCGCTCAACTTCAACCATCTTTTCCATGAGGAAGCTCCTTTCCGGTTCCGGACCTGCTGGCGCAGGCCCGGACTCCCCGGGTTCATGTGATGATGAACATTCACAAGGAGCTTCCTCTCTCTTTCCCCGGCTGTCCACCCTCCCCGGACCCCTCACCCCCTTTTACACAAATATCGCGACACTACCCACAGGTCGGCAAACCATCATTGATGTTGAAGATGGTTGGAATGAGCCCTACCGATGCGGCCCCTAAAAGGGAAGCGACCTGTCCGAAGGAGATTTTCCAGGGGGTCGTTTCGACCGATTGACCTGCGAGAGGCAGAACGCCGATCGCGGTTGCCGAAAGTGCTATCAGGAGTGCGAAGCCGGGGCCCCGAGTCTTGCGGTTGTAGGTGCGCATGGGTACAGCATCCTAACGGTGCTGGCTTCGGTCGTCACGGTCGGGTGTGGAGGGTGGTGTTGACGGGGAATCACTGCGAGGTGCGGGTCGAGGTGTTGGGGAACCGCGGGGCCGGCCTCCCCCAACACTACCAGAATCGCACTGGACTAATTGAAGGGCCCTCTCGATTGACCGGCCCCCAATAGTGGTACCACCTACTGTGTTAGTCCAAGGGCCTCCTGAAGCCTGGGGTGAGGGCCGTTAAGCTTGGGCAGATTCAAGAAGAAGGGATCGGGCCGTAGCGCTTCGGGGGCCGGTGGTCGGTAGCGGAGCGAGCTGTGGGGTCGGATGGTGTTGTACTCCCGCCGCCACTGTTCGATGAGCACTTTCGCCTCCTCCAACGAGTAGAAGATCTCCCGCTTCAGGACTTCTTCGCCCAGCGTCCCGTTGAAGCTTTCGTTGTAGCCATTCTCCCACGGGCTACCCGGCTCGATATACAGCGTCTTCACCTCGACCCGCTCGAGCCACTCACGAACCACCTTGGCCGTGAACTCCGGACCGTTGTCGGACCGGAGATTGGCCGGTGGACCATGCTCGACAAAGAGCTCACTGAGCGTCTGCAACACATCGTCCGCCCTGAGCCTTCGGGCCACTACGATCGCCAGACACTCCCGGCTGTATTCATCCAACACCGTCAGCATCTTCAGCGGCCGACCGTCGTGCGTCCGATCCGCCACGAAGTCATACGCCCAGACGTGATGGCGGTACAAGGGTCGAAGCCGGATGCATGAGCCGTCCGTCAACCAGAGCCGGCCCCGTTGGTAGTGTCGCGATATTTGTGTAAAAGGGGGTGAGGGGTCCGGGGAGGGTGGACAGCCGGGGAAAGAGAGAGGAAGCTCCTTGTGAATGTTCATCATCACATGAACCCGGGGAGTCCGGGCCTGCGCCAGCAGGTCCGGAACCGGAAAGGAGCTTCCTCATGGAAAAGATGGTTGAAGTTGAGCGGGCCACGCAAGATGAGTTACGGCAGGATTTAAAGTCGTTGTTTCAGGGCGCGATCCGTGTGACGCTCGAGATGGTGCTGGAGGAGGAGTTGAAAGCGATGGTCGGAGCGCGTCGTTTCGAGCGGGTCGGCAGCCGGAAGGACCACAGGAACGGCACGTACCTCAGGCGCCTGCTCACGAGCTTGGGTCAGATCGACGTGATGGTGCCGCGCAGCCGGGAAGGCGGCTCGCCCGCCGACGTGATGGGCCGCTACCGGCGCAGGAGTGAAGAAGTGGACGAGATGATGGTGGAGGCTTACGTGAGCGGTGTGTCGCAGCGCAAGATGGGCGACGTGACCGAAGCACTGCTGGGTGAGCGCGTGGGACGCTCGACGGTGAGCCGGGTCGCGAAGCGGCTCGATGGGGCCGTAGAAGCGCTGCGGAGCGCACCCATCGAGGGGCCTCACCCCTATCTGTATCTGGACGCGACGTTCCTCGATGCGCGCTGGGCCAGGAAGGTCGAGAACGTGAGCGCGCTCGTGGCCTACGCGGTGGATCCGGACGGTCACCGCCGGCTCCTGGCCATCACGCTAGGCCCTGAGGAGTCAGAGGACAGTTGGTCCGAGCTCCTCAAGCAGCTCCTGGAGCGAGGTCTCAGCGGCGTCGAACTGGTGATCGCCGACGAGCACGCGGGCCTGGCGGCTGCGGTGCGCCGCTTCTTGCCTGAGGTGCGCCGCCAGCGCTGCACCGTGCACCTGCAACGCAACGTGCTGGCCAAGGTCCCGCATCGCCTGCGCAAGCGTGTGGCGCGCGAGGCTGCCGCCGTCTTCCGGGCCCCCGGGCTCGCTGAGGCGAAGAAGCGCCTGGCCGAGATCACGACGCGCTGGCAAGAGGAGCTCCCCGAGGCAATGAAGGTGCTCGAGCGGGGCTTCACGGCCGCCACCCAGTTCTACGCGTTCCCCGAGCCCCACTGGGCCAGGCTACGCACCACGAACAGCCTCGAGCGCCTGCACACCGAGATCAAGCGTCGGATCCGGAGCGCCGGCGCCTTCCCCGACCGAGCCAGTGCGCTCCGCCTCATCACCGCGGTTGCTCTGAGGACTACTGCGGTCTGGAGCGAACGCCGCTACCTCGATCTCACGCTTCTCGAACCGAAGGAGGTCGCCAACGCAGCCTAACCGAAGCATCGAGGAGCTTCCTCTCACTTTTACACACAACTCGGGACTTGACCGCCCCGTTTGGGCTGTTTCTTGGGCACTTTCAGGCCCTCCTCTCTCCAGATCCGCTCCACCCGCTTGTGGTTCACCACCCAGCCCTCCGCCCTCAACATCCCTGTAACCATCCGGTACCCGTAGCGACCGAACCGACCCGCCACCTTGACCACGTCCGCTCGTAGCGCCGCTTCATCAGCCCCTCTCTTCCGACTCCTCCGTTGTGTCGATCGAGCCTGGCCCAACACCTCGCACGCTCGCCTCTCGCTCACCCCGAGCCGCTGCTGGACCCGCACCACACAGCGCCTCCGCCGCTCGGGGCTTAGAAGTTTCCCTTTGACGCTTCCTTCAGGATCATGTTGTCCACCGTCAGATCGGCCACCGCCCGCTTCAGTCGCTGGTTCTCCTTCTCGAGCTCCTTCAGACGCTTCGCCTGACTCGTCTTCATCCCCCCGTACTCCCTCCGCCACCGGTAGTACGTCTGCTCGCTCACCCCTAGATCCCGGATCACCTCTTTCATCGACTTCCCGTTGGCGAGCCCCACTTCCGCCCGCCGTAGCCCGTTGATGATCTGCGCTGCCGTGTAGTTCTTCCGTGCTGCCATCTCGACCTCCTCCCGGTCTCGACCCGCCCAGATTCTAACACTGGACCTGGTCTCGTTTCAGGGGGCTAGGTCAAGGTGCCGTGTCTGCTTTTCGACCATGGCGATCTTCGACCAGCTAAGGCCTGGCCCGCACGTACTTAACGAGGCGCTGACGCCCCACCTCACCGGCGTAGATGTTGCCCTGGAAATCGACACCCAGGAGCTCCACACCGGTTCCGGTCGGGGTCTGTAGAAGCTCATACCTTGGATGCTCAACCTAGACACTTAACCGCTAGAAGCCCAACCGCCACGAGCCCAACCGCTAGAAGCCCAACCGCTAGGAGCTCAACCGCTAGATCCTATTCAAGATCCAGTCCGGCGTAAATGTGGTAAGGTACTGGCTTAGAATCGTAAGCTGACCGGTGGCGAGAAGCAGACCCAAAATGATGAGTATCACCCCGGACGCCTTCTCTACCATCGGCAAGAACCGGCGGAAGCGGGAGAACACTCCCAAAAACCAGTCCAAAGCCAACGCTGCAATCAAAAACGGGATGGCCAGCCCCAATGAGTAGACGCTCAACAGGCTTACGCCGGCCCAGACCGTGTCCTGGGTCCCGGCCAGGGTCAGGATCGCTCCGAGGACCGGGCCGATGCAGGGCGTCCAGCCGGCCCCGAAAGCGGCCCCCACCCCAACCGTCCCTATATATCCGGCGGGCTTGTCGTTGACGTGGACCCTCCGCTCCCGCATCAGCGGGGCGATCTTGAAGACACCCGTGAGGTGCAAGCCGAGCACGATGATGACGGCACCCCCGATTCGGGCGATCCAGACCTCGTAGTATCGTAGGAATGAGCCCAGAAAAGACGCCGAAGCGCCCAGCGTGATGAAGATGAGGCTGAAACCAGTCACGAAGAGGAGCGAGTGTATGAGCGTCGCCTTGCGGTCGACTCCTTCCTGGAGATCCTCCAGGCTCATGCCCGTGACGAACGACAGATAACTGGGCACCAGAGGCAGGACGCACGGCGACAGGAACGACAGCACCCCTGCAGTCAACGCAACCAAGAGACCGACAGATTCGTTCATCTCTTGCTCAATCCCTTTCATCCTTTGAGTGAGGTGGGTTCGAATCCTGAGCACGGACGCGGTGCCACACAGCCCTGAACCCCATCACAATGCCGAGCCAGGCAAGCATCAAAGCTAACACCCAGCCGAACACGAGCGGGAAAAAGCCGACGACCGCCGCAGATGAGATCGCGATGATCGCGACGGTACCGAGGATCGTCCGATCCTCTCGGCCCAACGTGCGGTGGCCTGCCAAGGCGTCGCTGAACGATACACCCGCCCGCACCAACTGAGCGAGCCGCCACGGTCTCAACACGGCTTCTCGATCCATCATCGCCTCCAAACGCTCCGTGAGCCTGCCCTCCGGTTCCAACGGCGTTGTCGGGAGTCCTTGAAGCGTCGGGAGCGGGTCCGCGCGTACCATCTTATGCGGAGGGTTGCGCCCCGGAAGCACGATTTCTGAAGAGGACGCCAGGTCGGCCAGAAAGATCCCCTCGAGCTGCCCCGCCAACGACGCATCCAAAACGCCCACATCAATCTCCCAGTTCCCTAGAAGACTCCACGCATTGAGGTTGCTCGAGCCCACCCTGCACCAGAGTCCGTCTGCGACCGAGCTCTTCGCGTGAATCATCTCGCCCTGCCATTCGAAAAGTCGCACCCCCTGTTCGAGGAGGTAACGATACCCGGCTCGCGAAAGTGTCCCGACCAAAGGCCAGTTGTTGTTGGCGGGTACGAGCACCCGGACGTCGACCCCGGACTGTGCCGCCTCGGCCATCGCCTCGGCCACGGCCCCGGGTGCGACGAAGTAAGGGTCGGTGATCCACAGGCGCTCCTGGGCCATGGCGGCAACCAGCGCCACGGTCCGAAGGACGCGACTCCGCCGAGGTTCGCCCTCGATGAGCCAGACCGACGTTTCTCCCACAGGACTCGCCTGTTCCTCCGCAAAGCTTCTCGGGAGGGGCTCACCCATCACGTCCCAGATCCGGCCGAAGGCCCGGCTGGCCGCCGACACGGCCGGTCCCCGAATCTCGATGCCGGTGTCCCGCCACGGGGGAGCTTCGCTGGTGCCAGCCCACTCCTGCCCGATACAGAAACCCCCGGCGAACGCGACCTCCCCGTCCACGACCACGAGCTTCCGGTGATCGCGTTGGAACACGCCATATGGATCTCGGATGGAGGGGCGGTTGAAAGCGCGCACCTCAACCCCTGCCCGGCGAAACGGTCGCCAGTACCGCCGCGGTGTGGCCCAGCACCCCACCCAGTCATACAGGACCCGTACCTCGACCCCCTGGCGAGCCTTCTCTAGGAGGACCTCCCTGAACGCCCGCCCCACCGGATCGTTTCTAAGGAGGTAGTTCTCGAAGTGGACGTATCGCTTGGCTCCTGCGATCGCCTCCAGCCAGGCGTCGAACGTGGCGGGTCCGTCGAACTGAAGGCCAATCGAGTTGCCCTTGATTTCCGGCGACCCGGTCGCTCGCTCGAGTGCTTCCTTGGTTAGGCCGCCGAGAGCACCCCCGCGAGAACGAAGGAGGTCGACGGAAGGCGCCGGCTGTAAGCCTCCCCTCCCGGATGAGACCGATTGCTTCTCGGTGGTACTCATCTCGGTCCTTATACGGTCTCGATTGGGCAGGTGAGTCCCTGCGGGGTAACCTCCACGCCCGCCGCGGTGCACTTCCGGCAGAGTCCGTAGATTTCGAGCTTGTGGCGCGTGGGCCGAAAGCCATGTTGTGCCGAAACACTGGCCTCGATACGGTGCACCTCCGCACTCTGGAACTCGATGACCGCACCACAATTCAGGCAGATGAGATGCTCATGGATCGGCTGCGCAGAGAGGCGGTGTTCATACCGCTTGAAGCCCTCTCCGAAGTCGAGCTCAGCCACGAGCTTACTCTGTACGAGCAGATCCAGGGCCCGATAGATCGTCGCCTTGCCAATCCGGTGACCGTCAGATCTAAGCACGTGCTCGATCTCGTCCACCGAGAGGTGCTCGCCCGATCCAAACACGACCTCCGCCACCGCCTCCCTCTGGTGGGTTACAGGCAGTCCCTGTTCCCTCAGGTAACGTCCGAAGAGGCGGACGAAGGGAGCCGAGTCCGGGCTCGCCTTCACGTCACTACGGGCTCCAACAAGTCGGCGTCAAATTCGTCCAACAACGCCCTGAGTTTCTCCGGGTCCCCGGCGATCTTCACCATCCGGGGCTCCGCGAGGTCCATCTCGCTCCTCCGAACGACCCCCTGCATCACTCGGGCGAGACGGTCCGGGGGGGCCTGGCCTTCCTCGGCGATACCGCTCTCGACTGAAAGGCTCGTTCCTGTCCGTTCGGCTGCGTAGGGTGCAGTGTACAACCGGCGCGCACCATCTTCTGTGAAGCAACTCGCGGCCACCAAGCCCCGCTCCTTACGTCCGACGATTACAGGCGGGAACACCCACAACCGATCGATCTCACTCTCGCCGAGGCGGCGCGCCATCATCTGAAGCGTTCTGGGAATGGCTTCCGGCACTCCCGGGTCCCCTCCATCCTTCACGAGCATGTCTCCATGTTGCGGCCGTCTCCAATCACTCGGAGACATTCTAATGCCCCGACCGCGATAGCTCCACAGCTTCTCGGGTCGCGTGGGTCACGTCCTGACGAACCTGATCCATTCGACCCTCGATCAGAGCCCCCGCCGCCCGTACGTGCCCTCCACCACCAAACCGGCGAGCCAAAGCGTTCACATTCACCGCACCGTTGGAGCGGAATGAAACCTTGATCCCCTTCCGGGGGATCTGCCGAAAAAGCAGACCGACTTCCACACCCTCGACCGAGCGGGGGTAGTCGACCATCCCCTCGAGATCGTCCGGAATCGCGCCGAGGGCGTCGAACTGGTCCGCCGGTACAGTCATCCACGCGACCCCCGCTTCCTCGTCCACCTCCAAGAGGGCCAAAGAGCTCTCGAGCAGATGCCACCGGCGGCGCGGGACCGCGCCGTAGAGCCGACGGTAGGTTTTATCGGGACTGACACCCCGGCCGACCAACTCGGCAGCAATCCGGAGGCTGGTGGCGGTCGTGTTGCTGTAGCGAAACGATCCCGTGTCGGTCATGATGGCCACGTACATCCCAAGGTCGGCGATCTCGGGCCACGGCCCTCCGGCTCGATGGATGAGGTCGAATACGAGTTCCCCGGTCGCGCTCGCCCTGGAGTCGCGGAGAGACACACCCTCGATCGGCCGGTCCCCTGGTGGATGATGGTCGATCACGACCGTCGGAAGACCATCGATCAGCGGCCTCACCCTTCCAATCCGAGATACCTCTCCCGTGTCCAGGACGACCGCAACATCCGCACCGTCACAGAGTTCCTGGGCCTCTGCCGACGTCGCGTCCACGACCCAAGATTCGTCCGGTACGAGGAAGCGGAAGGACTGCGGCACCGGCGTTGGATTCACTATGAACGCCTCCGTACCCAGCTCCCGGAGCCACGCTGCCAACGCGATTTCAGAGCCACAGCCATCGCCGTCGGCATTGATATGAGTGGTCAGAACCGCCGTTTCCTTGCCGCTTAATGCCGTCAGGACAGAGTCGATGGCCCCGAACCTGGCCTCACCGGTTTGATGCGTCATGAATCCCTTTCTTCAACAGCCCAGCCTTCTACTTCCGTCCATACGGCAGACGCTTCCTGACCTTGGCCCACGTTGACGCGAGATGGACCGCCCACGGCGTTGTGACCCCACGGACCTGCGCATGTTCAAGCGCGGCGAGGAGTGCAGCGGGTTCGTTCGGGTGTTGGGCAACCTCCACCCAGGCGCCCGCCACTTCACCCAACATGTGGGCATCGGAGCCCGCACCCCTCGGCTTGGACCAGCGATCCGCCAATTCCTCTCCTTGATCATTGAGGTGCCCCGGATGTAACCTCGCGTTGAAGACTTCGATGATGTCCACCAGCGGCGCCAGCTCCTCAGCGTATCGGCCGGACGCTCCCTTCCCTCGCGCATAGGGGTGCGGCAAGTACACGAGTCCTCCCTGGTCCTTCACCCGGCGGCATACTTCCCGGGCAGGCGTTCCCTTCGGGATCACCTCCTCGATGTAGAGGCCGATAACGTCGATACCCTCCTTCGTCTTGACCTCCTCACCGGCAATCACCGAGTCCGGGAACGCCGCCGCCATCTCCAATGCCGTGGTGACCCTGTTGTGGTCCGTGATCGCGATGCGCCGGACCCCTCTTGCGGATGCGGCAGCGAGCACTTTCCGGGGGTCCGAAAGACAGTCGAAGGACGCCTGTGTATGCATGTGCATGTCGATCCGGAGCCGACCCCCCTTGGGCTGGTGCCGCACCACCGCACCCCTCCGTAAGTGGGCGAGTACCTCCAGCGCTTGGTCCTCCAGCGCCTCAATGTCTCCCTCGTTGACAAGCAAGTGAGTCGCCCGTTCTCGTTTGAGTCCCGGATCCATCTGAGTTTCCATTATCGCTTGGGCCTGCTCGGGACTGAGGCCCCGTTCGCCGCGAAGACGGTCGAGCCGAATTTTTTCGGACGCATCGACGACGACCGTGGCGTCGAATTCCTTCTCGAGCCCCACCTCGAAAAGTAGCGGAATTTCCGATACGCAGATCACGTCGTGGCCGGCCATACGCTCGCGCATCCACCGGTCCCGGAGGACCCGGACGCGGGGGTGAACAACGGCCTCCAGCCGATGGCGCGCATCCTCGTCCTGAAAGACGACAGCCGAAAGCGCCCCTCGGTTCAAAGAACCATCGGCCTTCAGAATGTCTTCGCCGAAGGCCTCTACGACTGCGGAGAGACCAGGGGAGCCCGGCTCGACCACACGGCGCGCCAGATCATCGGCACTGGCGACCGGGACACCAACATCGCTCCAAAGAGAGGCCACGGTCGACTTACCAGAAGCGATGTTCCCGGTCAGTCCCACCGATACGGTGTTGTCCATGACGTTGGATCTGAAGAGAAGCCCCTTGAGCACGAGAAACGCCACGATGAGTATTGCGCCCCCGAGCGTCGCCCACCCCAGGCCCACCGAACCGACTCCGATCTCCCAGCTCCGGGCACCCGCGTACGCGATTCCCAATCCGAGGAAGGCCCACCCTATGATCCCGAGGAAGTCGAAGGCCAGGAAGCGCCGGTAGGCGACCCCTGTGGACCCGGCGACGAGCGGCATGAGGGTGCGCACAAACGGAACCATTCGAGCCAGACTCACCGACAATCCGGCGTGTTTCTCGAAGAGGTCGAGCGCGCGGTCCTGGTGCCTGCGGGCCATGCGTGCGACTCGGCCACGCCCACCGAGTACACGGGAACCTCCCCAGCGCCCAATCATGAATCCGGCGGAATCACCCAGCGCCGCTCCCAACACTGCCGCTCCGACAACCGAGCCGAAGCTGAAGTGTCCTTGGAGGGCGAAGGCAGTCGCAATAACGAGGGTGGGCTCGGTGGGGAGGACCAACCCTATGATCAGGGCTGTTTCGAACATGGCCATCCCACCCACGAGCCACGGGCCGTATATGGCGATATTCGAACTGATCCAGTCGATCATGATGGGCGAGCCGGCTCGCGGCTCAAACTAGAAGGGGCGGCGCTTGATAGCGCTGATGTCGTCCTCGCTCCCTTGCAGGCGATCTGGGCCATCCGATCGAATCAAAAAGGAGTCGGGCCACGCCTCGTAGGAATAAGTCTTGCCCCACGGATCGGTCGTGGCGTTACCCGTGAAGTTGACCGTCAGCCACGAAGACCACGAGCGAGTCTCAGGAAGCTGGTACGTCTCTCGGGCCTCCCTTCGCACGATTCGAGACAGCTCCTCGATCTCCCGCTCGGCATTCCAGACGAGCATGGGCTCAATCACCGGCATCGTGCGATTCCACATCGCTTGTCGGCTGTCGGGAAAATACAGTGCGGCAACGAAGCCGAGGATGATCAGCAGGATGAGCCTGGTTACCACTTCTCACTCCCCTTCATGCGCCTACGCATGTCGGATCCCCAGCGGAGATAACGCTCCAGATCCCTAGACGGTACGACCGTGCTCCCTTCTCCGTACACGGTCTCCATACGCCATCTCATATAGGCCTTCGGGGGTATAGGAAGAAAGGGCGGTTGCCGGTACCACCGGTTCGCCCTGAACGCCCACGCCGTCGCCAACATAGCGGGAATGAGCCAGGGCCGCCGCATGGCGACCTTCATCAGCCCTACGTACACCGATCCCATACCGCTTCTCACGGTTTGGTCCCCAGGCGTCCCGCCCAGAAACATCTTTATGCGCCAAATTTAGTCCCCGCCCACTGTCAATTCAATAAATTTCGGCCTGGCCCCTTGATAAGTCCCCTCCGTGGTCCCTTCGATGTGCACGAGCTATGATATCTGGACCTGATCGTAAGGGAGAGATCGCGTGTCCAATCGCCTAGCCGAAGAGTCCAGTCCATACCTTCTCCAGCATGCCGAAAACCCCGTCGACTGGCACCCCTGGGGCACCGAAGCGTTCGACGAGGCCCGGCGCAGAGATGTCCCGGTGCTGCTCTCGATCGGTTACTCGGCCTGCCATTGGTGCCACGTCATGGAGCGGGAATCCTTCGAGGACTCGACGACGGCCGAGCTCATGAACGAATCCTTCGTCAACATCAAGGTGGACCGTGAGGAGCGTCCCGACATCGACTCTGTCTACATGAAGGCTGTCCAGGCCATGACCGGACAGGGGGGATGGCCACTCACGGCGTTCCTCACCTCGGAAGGAGAGCCCTTTTTTGGAGGGACGTACTTCCCGCCCGAGCCCCGGCCCAATATGCCCTCCTTTCGGCAAATCCTCGAGTCGATCCGGGGCGCCTACAACGAGCGGAGGGAAGAGATCGTCCGAAACGCAGAGGAGTTGAAGGAGTTGCTGGAAAAGAGTGCGACGGAGCGCGCAGAGGGGCCGGTAACGCAGGACGGTGAAGTGATCGCTGGCCCGGATCTGCTCGATCACTCGTTCCGCTTCCTTGCCTCGCGCTTCGACCCCACGTATGGCGGTTTCGGCGGAGCACCCAAGTTCCCACAGCCGGTGACGCTGGAGTTCGCTCTCCGAGTGCACAAGCGCACCGGCGACCCCGAGGCCTTGGAGATGATCACGCGAACGCTCCGCGCCATGGCCCGCGGCGGGATTCACGATCACCTGGCAGGTGGCTTCCATCGCTACTCCGTCGACGCCCGCTGGCTGGTTCCACACTTCGAAAAAATGCTGTATGACAATGCCCTACTCGCACGGTTGTACCTGAACGCCTATCAGGTCAGCGGCGACCCCGAGTTTCGGCGGGTTGCCGAAGGCACGCTAGACCATCTCCTCACGGACATGCGCGCATCGGAGGGAGGGTTCTACTCCGCGTTGGACGCAGATTCTGAGGGGGAAGAGGGGACGTTTTACCTGTGGACACCTTCGGAGGTACGGGAACTGCTCGACAGGGAAGTGGCCGATGTCTTCATGCGCTGTTACGACGTCACTGAGGATGGCAACTTCGAGAAGAGTAACATCCTCCACCTTGCCCACGACCTCGGCCCAGTCGCCAAGCGCGAGGGAATGAAGCTCGAGCCTCTGCGAGGACTGCTCCAGGACGCGAGGCACGTCCTGTTGGAGGCCCGGAAACTCCGAGAGCCGCCCTTCCGCGACGAGAAAATCCTCGCGAGCTGGAACGGAATGGCGATCCGAGCGCTGGCCGAGGCGGGTGGAGCCCTGAATCAGCCCCGTTTTCTTGCGGCAGCCGTGAGCGGGCTCGATTTTCTGCTCGGGAGCATGCGGGAGGGTGGCCGGCTCCGTCGCTCGTACAAGGACGGCACCACACGCATCGATGCCTTCCTGGAAGACTACGCCGCTGTAGGCAACGCCATTCTCACCCTGTATGAAGCGACGCTCGAACCTCGTTGGCTAGACGAGGTCGCATGGATTACGGAGCGCGTTGTCGCATTCTTCTGGGACGACACGGACGGCGTTTTCCACGACGCCCCAAAGGATGGAGAGGCGCTGGCTGTCCGGGCCCGGGATCTCATGGACAACGCCACTCCGTCCGGAAATTCGCTGGCCGTCGAGCTCTTGATTCGGAGCGCGCACCTGTTCGGAGGGGAGCGCCATCGGGACATCGCCCATCGAGTGCTCGACAGAGAGGCGGGATTCATGGCCCGCTTTCCGGCTGCGTTTGGCCGCTTGCTCTCAGTGCTCGACCGGACTGTCGCCGACCCCGTGGAGATCGCCATCGTGGGCGCGCGCGACGATGCCCGCACGCTCGCACTGCTCCAAGCAGCATTAAAACCGTACATGCCGAACCGAACCATTGCGGGTACCGCTCCGGGTGAGGACCTCTCGCACAGGGTTCCCGTACTCGAGGGTCGTGATCGTGGAGCGGAGCCTGCCGCCTACGTTTGCGAGCGTTATGCATGCAAGGCACCCGTCTCCGACCCTGTCGCATTGGCTGCCCAGCTTGGTGGGGAGTAGTGCTCCTTCGGAAGGAAGGATTTGCTATCTTACTGATCCACACCTTACTGATCCACACCACCGGACCCCAACTTCGCTCGGATTAGATGGCCACCAAGGAGCAAGAGATCACCCAAACTCAGGACTCGGAGGTCCCATCCTCCGAGTGGCTCCTCGAGGCGTACCGAACGATGGTCACCTCCCGGCGGGTGGATGACCGGGAAATCAGCCTAAAACGTCAGAACAAAACCTTCTTCCAGGTTTCTGGTGCCGGGCACGAGGCAGTGCAGGTGGCGATGGCCGCCCACTTGAGGAGCGGGTACGATTGGTTCTACCCCTACTACAGAGATCGAGCGCTGGCGCTAGCGCTCGGGCAGACACCCCTGGACCACCTTCTCGGTGCGGTCGGGGCCAGCGACGATCCGAACAGCGCTGGGCGGCAGATGCCGTCCCACTTCTCGGATCCGGGCCTTCACCTCGTGACGATGTCGTCGCCCACGGGCACACAGTTCCTGCAAGCGGTCGGCGCGGCAGAGGCGGGATACAAGGTATTGCTCATCCCTGAGTTAGAGACCCGGATCGAAGACTTCGAGGAGGATGAGGTCGTTCTGGTATGTTCGGGCGAGGGAGCAACGTCGGAGGGTGAGTTCTGGGAAGCCCTCAATACGGCGTGTAATCTCAAACTCCCCGTGGTTTTTCTCATCGAAGACAACGAATATGCGATCTCGGTACCCGTCGAGGTCAATACCGCGGGTGGAAGCATCTCCAAGCTCGTATCTGGGTTCCCCGATCTCTTCATCGTGGAGTGCGACGGCACCGACCTGGTGGACAGCTACCGGGCGGCCGGTAAAGCAGTCAGTCACTGCCGGCTAAGAAGGGGTCCCGCCCTGATGCACTCCCACACGCTACGTCTCTACGCCCATTCGATGTCCGATGACCAAGGAGCGTATCGGGCCCGCGCCGAGCTCGAAGAAGAGGCTGCCGGAGACCCACTTCCACGGGCTCGGACTCTCCTGATCGATCGGGGGGTGGCAACCGTCGAGGAACTCGACCGCCTGGAGGAGGATGTCGAGATCGAGGTCGCAGCAGCTGCCGTCGAGGCGAACAGCCACCCACAACCTGAACCTGAGACGGTGTTGCTCCACCTCTACTCCGAAGAGGTGGACCCGACTTCAAAATCCTTCGACACCGAGGACTCACCCGAATTCGGGGACGAACGCCCCGTCACGATGGTCGATCTACTCAACGCCTGTCTTCGGGACGAGATGGAGCGGGATCACCGCATCGTGTTCTTCGGGCAGGACATTGCCGACGCCTCCCGAGAGCACGTGCTCGAGGAGGTGAAGGGCAAAGGGGGGGTGTTCAAGGTTACGCACGGGCTCCAGAAGCGTTTCGGTGGGCACCGAGTGTTCAACGCGCCTCTGGCCGAAGCCAACATCGTCGGGCGAGCCATCGGCATGGCGCAGCGTGGCCTCCGGCCGGTGGTCGAAATCCAGTTCTTCGATTACATCTGGCCGGCGTTAATGCAAATTCGGGACGAGTTGGCCACGATCCGGTATCGCTCCCATGGGCAGTTTTCTGCACCGGTCGTGATCAGGGTTGCGTATGGTGGTTACCTGAGGGGGGGAGGACCGTACCACTCTCAGACCGGGGAGACCTTGTTCACCCATACGCCGGGGCTTCGAGTCGTGCTTCCGTCGACGGCGTCGGACGCCAACGGACTCCTGAGAACCGCCATCCGCTGTGAGGATCCGGTCATCTTCCTCGAGCATAAGCACCTGTACCGGCAGATTCACAACAAGGGCCGGTATCCGGGGAAGGACTTCATGATCCCCCTGGGCAAGGCGAGGACGGTGAGGGAAGGATCCGACCTCACAATCGTGACCTGTGGGGCACTGGTCAAACGCTCCATGGACGCCGCAAAGATCGCCTCTGAGCTGCATGGAATCGAGTGTGACGTCATCGACCTGAGGACGCTTTCGCCCCTCGACATGGACGCCATCGGACACTCGGTGAAGAAAACGAACAAGGTCCTCATCACGCATGAAGACTCGCTGTCTTGGGGACTCGGCTCCGAGATCGCGGCCCGCATCGCGGATGATCTCTTTCCCTGGCTGGACGGGCCAGTTCGCCGAGTAGCGTCCTTGGACACGTGGGTCGCGTATGCACCGAGTTTGGAGGACGAGACCCTCCCCCAGCCCTCCGATGTACTCTCAGCCATCCTCGACCTGGCGAACTTTTAGGCGACGATCTAGACGATCCATCGTCTCGGGAATCGGTGACGAGCCTCTACGGTCCCTCCGAGGCCATCGGGGGCTTGCCTGCAACGGGCTCTCCAGTTGCATCCGGCAGAATCAGGCGCACCGCCCGCCGGTAGAACACGTAGTTCCAGGCCCAGTTCACGAGAACGAGCACCCTATTGCGAAAGCCCATGAGGTTTACGACGTGAACGACCAGCCACAGCATCCAGGCCGCGAAACCGGTGAATGAGCGGCCCCACAGGTGCGCAACCGCCGCGTTCCGGCCGATCACGGCCAACATGCCCAGATCCTTGTAAGTGAATTCTCCGGGTGCCTCCCCCCCGATCATCAGGACGACGTTCTCGGCCGCCGTACTCCCCTGTTGCAGCACGACCTGGGCGATCTGCGGTAGCGCCTCCCCCCCGACCTCCAGGTAGGCGAGATCGCCCACGACGAATACCTCCGGGTAGCCGGGCACCTGGAGCGTGCCCTCCACGGGAACACGGCCACCTGGACCAACGGGCAGGCCCCAACTACCCATGGCCGGATCGCCCTGGACGCCTGCAGCCCACACCACCGTGTGCGTGGCGGTCTGGCCGGTATGCTCGTTCATCACATCACCGAGGTCGCGCCTTTCGGTGTCACCGGTGTCGCACGTCACCACACGGTCGGGCGCTACCTCCACGACTCGTGATCCGGTGAGCACCTGCACACCCCGCCGTTCGAGGCGAACGCGGGCGTATTCCTGCAAGCGTGCGGGCATACCGGCTAGGAGCCTTTCACCGCCCTCCAGCAACCGTATATCCACCTCGTTTCGAGCGATACTCCCGAAGTCCTTCAGAAGCGGCCCGTAAATCAGCTCCGCCAGAGCCCCGGCATACTCAACCCCCGTGGGTCCGCCGCCCACGATCACGAAGCGCAGCAGAGACGCCCGCGTGGAGGAGTCCGACGTCTGAGCCGCCCTCTCGAAGCAGTTCAACACGTGGTAGCGGAGTGGGATAGCGTCGTCCATCGTGCGAAGGGGGAAAGCATGACGGGCCGCCCCCTCTACCGCGAAGAAGTCCGGAACACTTCCCGGGGCCATCACCAGATAGTCGTACTCCAGGCGAGACTCACCCGCCCCGACGATTCGGGCGTCGAGATCGATGTTATGGACATTGGCCCTTCGGAAGTCTACGAGCGCATGCCTCCTGAAGAGACTCCGGATGGGATATGCGATCTCGCTTGGTCCCAGCTCGGCCGCGGCGACTTGGTACAGGAGCGGGAAGAAGGTGTGGTAGTTGTTCCGGTCGATCAGCGTCACGCCGATCCCATGGGAAACGAACCGGCGCGCGGCCCACAGTCCTCCGAATCCCGCCCCGATCACGACGATCCGACTCGCCGCGGGATCGGTCAGTATTTCGGGAGGCTCGGGTCGATCTCGTCCACCCATGCGTGAATCCCACCCACGAAGTTGAACACGCTGGAAAAGCCCTCTTCAGCCAACATCCGAGCCGCGCTCGCGCTACGGGCTCCGGTGCGGCAGTACACGACGATCTCCCGATCGGTGGGAAGCTCGTCCAGGCGGTCCCGAAGTTCGGCGAGGGGAATCATCACCGCCCCATCCGTCTCCAAATTCACGATGTCCCACTCGTGCGGTTGGCGCACATCCAATAGAAACGGCGGCTCCGCAGACGACAAGCGCTCGTTGAGCTCGACGGCCTCGACCTCGCCAAAAGAGTCTTCCATTTCCTCCTCCTTTCCTTCAGAGGGCGTTTTCAGCCCACAGAAATTTTCATAGTCGATGAGTCCCGTCTGTGTCGGTTCATCGCCACAAACCGGGCAACTCCTGTTCCTGGTGACGGTAACCTCTCTCCACGTCATTTCCAGTGCGTCGAAGATCAGCAACCGCCCACTGAGCGTGTTTCCCTGCCCAAGTAGAAGCTTGATCACCTCGAGGGCTTGAATCGACCCTATGATCCCTGGCAAGACCCCGAGTACGCCGGCCTCCGCGCAGTTAGGCACCAGGCCCGGCGGGGGAGGCTCTCGAAAGAGGCATCGGTAGCATGGTCCGCCATCGCTCGCGAACACCGAGGCCTGGCCCTCCCAGCGGAAGACCGATCCGTAGACGTTGGGCTTTGCCAGCAGCACACAGGCATCGTTGACGAGGTACCGGGTCGGGAAGTTGTCGGTCCCGTCGGCCACGATGTCGTACCGACCCAGGATTTCCAGCGCATTGCTGGAGTCGAGCCGGACGTCGTGTGTTACGACGGACACGTTTGGGTTCACGTCGGCCAAGCGTTCCATGGCCGAATCCAGCTTTGCGTACCCTACATCCTTGGTGCCATGAAGAATCTGCCGTTGAAGGTTGGTGGCATCAACCTCATCGAAGTCGACGAGGCCCAGCGTGCCAATCCCAGCCGCAGCAAGATAAAGCGCGAGGGGCGAGCCGAGCCCTCCGGCACCCACCACGAGCACCCGCGAGTTCTTGAGGCGCAACTGCCCCTCCCTGCCGACCTCGGGCAAGGACAGATGCCTTGCGTACCTACTGAGTTCGGAGGAATCCAGCTCGGGTGTCTCGCGTTCGACCAACGTCAGGTCTCTCCCTGAAAACGGGCTCCGTTTCTCGACCGAGTTGCACCCCTACGCCGGACCCGGGTTCCCCCGAACGGGAAAGACCGGAGAGGCCCAGGGCGGGTGAGCTACAGCTGTCACGGCTGCTCGAGATACCGCGAGCCCCCCAGCGCGGTGACCCGCATCGAGGCTGCGTCCTCGGCGAGTGCGGCAACCTCCTCGGTAGAGCGGAGATCGGTAGCGGCCACCTCCGCCAACTGGACAAACAAGAACTGATACTGTATCGGAATGGTGAGCGTACTTCGATCCTGCCAGAGCTCGCGGTCCTTGAGCCCGCGGTAACGATACACATCGTGCACCAACGTCATATTCCGTTCGATATCGAACCACTCTCCCCCCATCCGGGCGCTCCCTTCGACCCAGCCATCGGGGGCGTCTCCGTTGAGGTCTCGCATCACGAGCTTGGTGGCGATGCCATGCCGGACTCCGAAGGACTCCAGACCCAGCGATCGAAGGAGCCCGGCGGAACTGGCGAAATAGATCGGTCTCCGTCCGGCCGAGTCGTGAATCACGCTCAGGGCGATCCGGACGGCACGATCCATGTAGTGCCCGGACGGGTAGGTGACAGCAACGCTATCGAGCAACAAGGTGAGATCCTCTGGAAGTGTGCCCCCTATTACGTCATTCAAGACGTCATCCGTGGCCAGAGAGACCGATCGATCCGGGGGCGCCCCGGCCGAATAGATTCCGGCGGCGAATTGCGCGTCGAAGGGTCTCTGCAGTCCGGGCGCCGTCCGGTCCCTGATTTGGCGTGGGTACCAGTCGGTATGGAGGTACTGGAGGACGATGACCGTCACATCCTTGCGCACCCCTTCAATCTCTTGAGCATACCAGAGCGGGAAGGTGTCATTGTCCCCATTGGTGAAGAGGACCCCATACGGCTCGACACTCATGAGCAGGTCGTACGCCCAGTCGACCGTGGCGTAATCCTCCGCCCGACTCGCCCACTCCCAGTTGTAGCCCATGGGAATGAAAGTGACCAAGAGGATCGGCATCGCTTTGCGGTAAGCAGCACCCCCGCCCCATTGGTCCGAGAGGGCCGCCCAGAATCCGGCCAGACCGATCCCGGCCAGGTTCCCCCAGACGATGAAGCTCGCCACGAAAAAATAATCTCTCTCACGAACTTCGTGGGCCGTCCGTTCGGCAATGTGCGGCGCCAACGAAAATCCGTACTTGAAGTTCAGGTAGACGACTAGGCCCACCGTGAGCGTGGCCGTAAGCGCGGCTAGGTAGGTGAAGATCATCCGGTCGGCGCGCCACAACACGAGCAGGCCCATGAAACCCATAGCCACGAACAGCGTGGTCGCAGGCAGTCGCCCTACGACGGGCACTTCGCTCAAATCAGCCCCGCGTGCCCACTGCCAGTCGAAGTACTGAAAGTAGTGAAGAAACTGGTATCCGAGCGGTGCCTGCCGTTCGCTGAGCGGGGGCTTCGCATACTGCGCGCGTGAGAGGGTGTTGGCCAGCGCCGGGCACCCGGCCCTACCGTTCGTATACACCGCCACAACGGCACCTGCCGCCGATTCGCAGACTGGCTCCCCTTCATTGATGATGGGGTCCTGAGCCGCACGGATCGGGAGGAAGAGATTGAACGAGATTCCGAGAATCACCAGGGGAATGGCTCGAGTCCAAAAGCGCGAGCTCAGCAACACTGCCGGGCCGGCCAGCAACACGAACAAGCCCAGAGCTGGAGCGGGAAGGACGGACATGAGGTGATTACTCGCCCCCAATACCATCAGGTAGAGGGCGACCAGTAGGGCCCTGAGCCCCGCCGGCTTCCCGCGCTGATCATACCACCTCAGCGCGAGCCACGAGACGGCGGCGATCACCGCCACACTCACCGTGTAGACCTTTTCGTTCGCTGTGGATTGGTTCCAGACGGTGTAGGCGGTCGCGCCCATCACCGCGCCGCATGCGGCGCCGATCGTGAGCATCCACCGCTCTTCGATCACGGTAGACAGCACCCGATGCCCCACCAAGAAAAAAAAGAACGTAGCGACGGAGCTCGTGGCAGCAGCCAGGAGGTTGATCCGCACCGCGACGGGCAAGCCCAACGGAGCCAGCAAGAGGCTCCATACCCGCGCAAGGCTGACAAAAAGAGGATTCCCCGGCGGGTGAGGAATACCCAAGAGATGCCCCGTCGTGATGTATTCGCTGGCGTCCCACCAAGCAGTGGTGGGCGACAAGGTCAGGATGTAAAGGCCGAAGATCGCCAGGCCCAGCAGCGCCCCTTCCCGGTACGGTGGTCGGTATTCGGTCATTCCTAACCTTGCAAAAAATGGTCGTTACGTTCAATACCCATGGTGCTGCGGCCGGAGCCTGGCGGTCTCGACCACCCTACTCATAGCTTCTCCCTCCATGACGACGGTGTTGAGAACCACCAGAGCGCTGGCGAGTTGGATCACCGGCAGATCGACCGTAGAGGAGTACGAAACGGTCTTGCCCAGAGGGGATCGTGAAGTTCCGGCCTCGGTCATACTCCCGGGCGGGGGAGGCAGGAACCTCCCAGGATGGGTCGTTCTACATGGGGTTACCCGACCCGGGCGGTTCCACCCGACCCTGCTCCGCTTTGTTCGTGCCCTGGCGTCTTCCAAGGCCGCCGTACTCGTGCCCCAGATTCCCGAGTGGGTCGACCTAAGGGTGGAGCCCGAACGGACTCTCCCAACAGTTCGGGCCGCGCTCGATGGCCTCCGGTCAATGCCAGGCACCTCGGATGGGCCCTATGGGCTGATCGGCTTTTCCTTCGGCGCGCCCCAGGTGATGATCGCTGCCGCTCACCAGGACGTTTCGGATCAGTTGGCGGGGGTCGTCGGGTTCGGCGGTTATTGTGACATCGGGAGCATGGTCCGGTTTCAGATGACGGGCCGGTTCGACTGGGGGGGTGCCACCCATCGTCTCCGGCCCGACCCGTATGGGCGGTGGATCATGGGGGGGAACCACCTCACTTCGATCCCTGAATATCAGAACGCCCAGGACGTCGCCGATGCCCTGTGGCAACTCGCGGTCGAAGCCGGGGAACGGCGGATCCTGGCATGGGATCCCTCCTACGACACGCTCAAGGAGCAGCTTAAGAAACAGGTATCGGAGGATCGCAGGGAGATCTTCGATCTGTTCGCACCTCCGTCGGACCGCGAGCCGGCGGACACCGAAGCGGAGCGGATCATTCCGCTGCTGACCCGCGCCGCCATGGAGAAGGCTCCCCTCTTGGACCCGCTCCCTTTCCTGAACCGTGTCGAGACCCCTGTCCAACTCATCCACGGACGCAATGATCGCTTGATTCCATACATTGAGACGCTCCGGATGGAGGCGGCGTTCCCCGAAAACAAGCGCATCGACACCACGATCACGGCGCTTATGGATCACTCGGAGCAGGGGGGGCGGCTGGCCTCTATACGCAAAGAGATCAGCGAGGGCGCGAAGTTGCTGCGTACGCTCGGACGCCTACTGGGAACCGTGTGAGGCTAGAAGGCTGTTGAGGCGGAGCTGGCTGAGGCCAATCTCATTTTCCCGCGAGAAGCTGTACCGCGGCCGAACTGACCTCCGGGTCCTTATGTTTCCTGGCTTTTTTGACCAGGCCCATGGCATGGGGCGTGCCTATCGCAACCAGTGCGGTGAGGCCGGCGATGTGCACTCCCGTCGGCGGACTCGAGAACATGGAGCCCTTCACCCGCTTCTCGATCGCAGACACGGCCGAGGCGTCGCCCAACCCGCCTAGCGCCCGAAGGACCTGCTCGAGCACTTCGTCCTCGTCTCCCTGCTTGAGAATCTCGATGAGTTGTTTGTACGCTCGCTCAGCCTTGAGCGCGGAAACCGCACGGGCGGCCTCGGCCCGCACCTCGGGATCGGAATCCCCCAGCATGCTCGTCACCAACAACCCCGCATTCTCACCGCCGATCTTGGCGAGTGACCGCACCGTCTCTCGCCGAACCCCGGCGTGTTCGTTCGCCAAGCTGGCAGTCAGATGCTCGATCGCGTCAGGTCCCCCCACTACACCGAGCACAGCAACACCATTTCGGACGACGAACCAACGGGAGTCCTGCAACATCTTCTCGACCGCATGTGCTCCGGCGGAACCAAAGGCCCCGAGGGCTGCCACATAAGTCTTACGAGCCAAGCGGTCTTCCGTGTCGGTGAGGGCGTCGGCAATCGCCACCGCCACCGGGTCGCCCAGTGTCGCATAGGCTTGAATGAGCCGCGCGCGTTCCTCCTCGACCTGAACGCGCCCGAGCCGGACCGCCATCTGTGCCGACACATCCCCATTGACCAACTCACCAAGCAGATTCTCAACGTCCTCATCCCAAGAAGCTTGGAGGAGCAGGACGTCTACGGTCGAAGCGATCTCATCCAAAGCGCGGGCCGAACGCGCCTCTTCGACGGCTGAGCGCAGTGCGCTCTCTTCCTCTCCCCGGTTGCCAACCGGCGCCTGCAGGTAGTCAGACGTCGCTTCACTCAACACCTTCCCTGTTTCGCTCTGCGCTGGTTCGGGTTCGACGGGCGTCGGTTCGGGCTCGACGGGCGTCGATTCGGCTTCGATAGGCGTTGGTTCAGGCTCGACGGGCGTCGATTCGGCTTCGATAGGCGTTGGTTTGGGCTCGACGGGTGTCGGTTCGGCTTCGATAGCCGTTGGTTCGGGCTCGACGGGCGTCGGTTCGGCTTCGATAGCCGTTGGTTCGGGCTCGACGGGCGTTGGTTCGGGCTCGACGGGTGTCAGTTCGGGCTCGACGGGCGTCGGTTCCGGTTCGACGGCCGTAGGTTCGGGCTCGACGGGCGTCGGTTCGGCCTCGACAGGCGTGGGTTCGGCCTCGACGGGCGTCGGTTCCGGTTCGACGGCCGTAGGTTCGGGCTCGACGGGTGTCAGTTCGGCCTCGACAGGCGTGGGTTCGGCCTCGACGGGCGTCGGTTCCGGTTCGACGGCCGTAGGTTCGGGCTCGACGGGCGTCGGTGCGGCCTCGAAAGGGGTGGGTTCGGCCTCGACGGGCGTCGGTTCCGGTTCGACGGGCGTCGGTTCGGGCTCGACGGGCGTCGGTGCGGCCTCGAAAGGGGTGGGTTCGGCCTCGACGGGCGTCTCCACCGCCTGGGACAAAGGGCCTGGCTCAGGCGTAGCTGCGACCTCGGATTGGGGCGGGGCTGCCGAACCCGACGGATCAGCTGCGGCTTTCTCGAGCTCCTCTGCTTGGGTGAAGAGGGAATCGATGGAGCGGCCGATCTCGCTGAGTTCCCTTTGGTCGTCTTGGCTCACTGGAGTCCGATTTGAAGTGCATCAGGCTGGGCTTCCTCCATTTGCCAATCTAGGCCGGGTATGGCCCACAGGCGAGGAAAAACGCACTAGGGGCGTTGTCGAATGCCCGGCCACACCGCTAAAATCTTACCGTACGGGTCGCCCTCAAGTTGCGATGGCCCACGGGCTAATCCCCTATTCCCCGACGAGGCTCACATGCGGCGTCGCTCGAACGGTCTCTGCCGTTCCCGACTCAGGGGGACGATCAGAGTGCTTGGTGCGTGCGCCGTTCTCTTCAACTGGACCACATCACCCACTAAGGAAGCTCTGAACAAGACGGGTGTAGTTTCATGGTATGAAACGACCGGGGAGTTGTGAGCGGGCCATGGAGCTTCAGATGAGTTTCGCGGAGCTGGAGTACGATTCGAAGAAGCGGCGGACGCGCCGGGAGATTTTCCTGGAGAAGATGGAGGGGCTGATTCCCTGGCAACAGCTGGAGGATCGGATCGAGCCGTTCTATCCGAAGGCTGGCCGTGGCCGCCGCCCCTATCCGCTTGGGGTGATGCTGCGGGTTCATTGTGTGCAGCTGTTCTACAACGTGAGCGATCCGGGCATGGAGGATCTGCTCTACGAGGTGGAGTCAGTGCGCCGCTTTGCGGGTCTGCGCCTGAGCGGTTCTTTGCCGGACGAGACGACGATCCTGAACTTCCGCCACCTGCTGGAGACGCAGGGCTTGGGGATGGGGTTGTTCGAGGAGATCAATACGCATCTGGCGTCTCTCGGGCATCGGTTGAAGACGGGGACGATCGTGGATGCGAGCATCATTGACGCGCCGTCGTCGACGAAGAACCGCAGGGGAGAACGGGATCCGGAGATGCACCAGACGAAGAAGGGAAACCAGTGGTACTTCGGGATGAAGGCGCATATCGGGGTGGACGCCGAATCGGGTCTGGCGCACAGCTTGGCGACGACGGCCGCCAACGCGGCGGACGTGACGCAGGCGTGCGTGCTGCTGCATGGTGACGAGACGGAGGCATGGGGCGACGCGGGCTACCAGGGTGTGGACAAGCGCCCGGAGAACAGGGGTTGCGACGTCGCCTGGCAGGTGGCGATGAAGCCGGGCAAGCGTCGCCTGCTCGATCGGGACGGCGCCGAGGCGGCGGCCGAGAAGCGCAAGGCATCGGTGCGGGCGAAGGTGGAGCATCCGTTCTTGTATGTGAAGCGGCGCTTCGGGTACGGTAAGGTGCGCTACCGGGGACTGGCGAAGAACACGCAGCGCATCGCGTTGCTGCTCGGGTTCTCGAATCTGCTCATCGCTGGCCGCTACGCGACCGGATAACGCGGGGCCCATGCGCCCATGGGCCCCGCGAGGGCGGGAGCCGGACACATCGAAGCGACTTCCTGACGGTTCGGACCGTTTCTCCGGCGCGCCAGCCAGCACTTCATCGCTCCGATAGGTCTTCGAACCGGATCTTCGAACCGCAACCGATCGCGTTCCTCCCAAGATGGGGGTTGTTCAGACCTTCCCTAGCTTTTTCATATATCCAAAGGCTTTGAGGTCGTACCCCCGGAAAGGACTTGCAATGGACCAGGCCCCGATAGGGTGGACGGAGCGGACCGTCCGGATCGAAACTCTCCACGGCAGCATCGAGGGCCACCTCATGGTCAGCGAGGTACTGCGTACGCTGGACGATCTGAACTTGGCCGCCAAGGCGTTCCTCACCGTTCATTCGCCGGTGCTCGAGGGCACGGGGTGGTCGTTTCCGGGCGGCCCGCTGTCCGTCAACAAAGGCAACATCCTGTTCCTAGCGGAGCTGTCAGAGCGGGAAGGCGGGCAAAGCGAGCAGTTCGTGGACTTCACACGCGCCGCGGTTCGGCTCCGGGTTGGCGCGTTCGACATCGAGGGGTTCGTTCACGTGCCTCCCCGCGGTGACCCGATGATGCGCTTCAACCAGGACACCCATCCGTTCATCGCAGTGACTTCGGGATCGGTCGTCGGTCCCGATAAGCAGTTCGAAGCGTCGTTCCTCGCGATCAAGCGGTCCCACATTATGGCGGTGCAGCCGATTGACCACGACGAAGCGCCGGAATTGGCGGGCGTGAGCGAGTCAAGCGAGACGGGCGGCTAGCCCCGCCCTCGCGCGCGCTCCTCAACCGTTGAGTCCGATCCGAGACCACTCCGTTAGTCCGATGGTGCTGACGGCAGGGTCCATCGACTGATGGCGCTGACCCCCGAGCTGGAGCTGGAGTTGCGCGACGCGAAGGAGCGCGCCGGTTCGTTCCTCGGCGCGGCCAAAGTCGCCGCCTTCAATGGCTGGTCGGTCGCGTTCTTTGCCGTTATGTCGATCCTGTTCGGCCTCTTCAGCCTGACCAGTTTCTTGGTGGGGGTGGGGCTGGCCTTCGTGGCGCGTAACGAGTTTGTCGGCCGCGCTCGGCTCCGGCAGCTCGACCCGTCCGGGCTCGAGCTGCTGTGGCGCAATCAACTCGGCTTCATGGCGCTCATCATCACCTACTGTTTGTGGAGCATCTACCGCACCGTTGCCGCGCCTGCCCCCCCGATACTGGCGGACTTAACGCTGCTACTTGGCGAAGGCGTGGAGGATCTCTTCCAGTCGGTGACCCTGATGTTGTATGCAGCGGTGATCGCACTGACTGGGATCTTCCAGGGCCTCACCGCGCGGTACTATTTCGTTCGGGTCTGGATGCTTCGGGACTATGTGCGCGATACCCCACCATGGGTGTTGGATCTGCAGCGCGCGACGATGATGGAATAGGGCACAAAGGCATAAACTGTTCGTGGGGTACCGGTTGGCGAAACACGGAACCCCGGAGCGTATTTAGGCGTTACTGGGACGTCCCGCCCCTGAAGCGCGCGCCCAGCGCGTCCCGGTCGACCGCCATTCCGCGGAGATAGACCGAGGCGATCTGCCTCGTATTCGTGATTTCGTCCAGGGGGTTCGCGTCCAGGACGATGAAGTCCGCGCTCTTACCCACCGCCACCGTGCCGATGTCGGTCATCTGCATCAGTTCGGCCGAGTTACGTGTTGCCGCGACGATGACCTCGGCAGGGGTCATTCCGGACCTCACCATGTCCTCCATCTCTTGATGGACGGCCCAGGGCGTGCTCCCATCCGTCCCAAAGGCAACCGTGATACCCGCCTGGTTGAGCCTCGCCAAGTTGCGGGCCTGGATGCCGAACGACTCCTGGGCCGCTGGCCGATCTCTCGACGCCTCCTGCATCTCTTGCAACTCTTCGGCGGGGACGGTCCCGCTGAGCCAGCCGAGGTCTACCGCCACCCCCGGATTCGGCAGGTTCGGAACCAGGACCACGTTGGGGCGCTCTCTCCAGAGCGCGACGAGCTCATCGTCCACGTCCCGGTCGCGCACGCCGTGGGCGAACGCGTCGATCCCGGCCCGAAGAAGCCCCTTCGCGTCCTCCAGAGTGAACACGTGGGCCGTGACGCCGAGACCGTTCCCGTGGGCCTCGTCTATGACCGCGCCGTAGAGCATCGGGGAGAGCTTCTCGTACTGGCCGTTGCGCTCGTCGACCCAGATCTTGATCAGGTCCACCTGCCGGGCGGCTAGCCCCTGCACGGCGGTCCGCGCCTCCGCCTCGCTCGTGACCCAGGAGGGCACCTCCGACCGCCCAGGCTCCGGGGCGGTGATCCCGCGCCCTGCAGTGCGTGACCGGGCGCCGTCGGGCACCGCCTCGTCCCACATCTCGAACGGGACGTCGCCGCTATCCAGGCCCAGGCTCAAAACCATGCCGGCCCCGTAGTACGCCATGTGCTGGAGTTGATCGACCCGATCTTCACGCGTGGACGCCAGGTGCACGTGGGTGTTCACGATTGCCGGCATCACGGTCTTGCCGCTCAGATCGACGCGGGTGGCGCCTCCCGGAATCTCTACGTCCGCCCGCCGCCCGGCATCCGTGAAGCGGTCGCCTTCGACCACGAACACCGCGTCCTCGATCGGTGCGCTTCCGTCCCCGACGATGAGGCGAGCGCCCTCGAAGACGGTCACCGCCGCCTCGCTGCCGGCCTCCGTGCCGGTGCAGCCGGCCATCAGGACGGCCCCCAGGGAGAGCACCATAGACATCCGCTTTGTCAGCATTGAAGCACCTCCTTGTTACCACCACTTTCCAGGGTGAACTCTGCTCCCATTCCCGGCTCAGCTATAGAACCGCCGTTCCCATATCCATCAGCGTAGAATTCCACGACTTCACCATAGGATAGGTTGGGCTGAATAGCTATGACGTAGCCCCTTCCGTTCTCATTACAGCCCCACGGCGCCGAGGATCTTGTCCATGCGGGGATCGGGGCGCAGGTCTTCCCAGGCGAAGGTGTGTCGGACCAAGACCACGGCGCCGATACGGGCCTCGATGGCTCGCTCCAGCCGCTCGACCGCCTCGTCGATACGACCGAGGGCGGCGAGGGCGGTGATGAAGTCGAGATGGAGGGTGAGTTCCGGGCTGGTCCGCTCCAGCTCCTCGAGCTCCGCCAGGTAGCCCAGAGCCTCCTCCGTTCGGCCCGCCCGCGCGAAGAGGTACACTCCGGAGCCCAGGCCCCCCGCGCCTCCGGGCGTCAGCGCCCGGTAGCGCAGGAATTCTTCGACGGCCCGGTCGTGTTCTCCCAAACGGACGTAGGCGAAAGCACGACCCTCGATGGCGGTGCGGAAGGTGGGCTCGATTTCGAGCGCGCGATCGTAGTGGATCAGGCTCTCACGGGGCCTTCCCGCGACGAGGTTCGCGCGAGCCAGAGCGTCGAGGGCGAGTAACGAGAGTGGGTCGAGCGACGCGGCGACCTCTGCGGATTCGAGCAGCTCGTCGAAGTGCCCCGAGGCCATGTAGCAGGTGCCGGCCCAATGGCGGGCTTCCGCTGACCCCGGGTTCAGTTCGATGGCACGCTCCAGGCAGCTCCGGGCCGCCGCCAGGTCCCAGTCGTAGAAGAGCTTCACCAGCCCCAGCGACATGTGAGACTCGGCGATCTCGGGATTCAGCTCGATGGCCCGCCGGGCCGCCTCCTGCGCCGCGGGGTAGGCCTCTTCGCTGGGGAGTCGGCCGGTGGCCCCAAGGTGGGTGTAGCAGCGAGCGACCCCGGTATGGGCGAGGGCGAAGTCCGGGTCCAGCGCCAGGGCATCGTGGAAATGGCCGAGTGCCTCCTGAGTCGTGTTCGGTGTCCATTGGTTCCAGCAGTGCAGACCCCGGAGGTATAGGCTGTAGGCCTCGGAGCTCTCGGTGGGCTTCGGTACCGTGGTCGGCGTCTGCGCCCCCGCCATCGGGAACAGGACGCGCAGCTCCCGTGCGATGGTGTGGGCGATCTCGTCCTGAACGGCAAAGACGTCCTCGAGCACCCGGTCGTAGCTGTTGCTGAAGAGGTGGTAGCCGTCGGCGGTGTCCACGAGCTGCGCGGTGATGCGCACGCGGTTCCCCGCTTTGCGGACGCTGCCCTCGAGCACGGCCCCGACGTTCAGCGTCCGACCGATCTCCCGGACGTCCTCGTGCTTTCCCTTAAAGACGAAGGACGACGTACGCGCGGTCACCATCAGGTCGTCGAACTTGACCAGGGCGTTGAGAATCTCCTCGGTGATTCCGTCGGTGAAATATTCGTTCTCGGGGTCCGAGCTCATGCTGACGAAGGGGAGCACTGCGATGGACTTCTTGGTCCCTTTGCCGCTTGACAACAGATCTACCGGCGAGGGAACTGCGAGTGCGGACGTGGCCACGGCGTGAATGCTCAAAGGCCTCTGGACGTTCTTGAGCTCGAAGTCCCCAGGGCTCGCGTGGGAAGACGAGGATGGTTCTTGAGCTCCTCGTGGACCCCGCTCGAGATGAGCACCGATCCCGGAATCGCAAGCCCTTGCACCCGGGCGGCGACGTTGACACCGTCGCCGTGTACGCCGTCCTGGTCGTGGACGATGTCGCCGATATGGAGGCCGATCCGGACGGGGATGGGGGGGTCCGCCTGGAAGTGACGCTGGATGTCGACGGCGGCGTCCACCGCTTGTACCGCGCTCGGAAACACACTGAGGGTTCCGTCCCCGTAGAACTGGACGATCTCGCCCTGGTGCGCTCCGATGCCTTCACGTAGCACCGTCCGGTGACGATCCCGCAACGTCGTGGCGCTGGACTCGTCCTCCTGCATGAGGGCCGTGTAGCCCACCATGTCTGTGAACATGATCGCGGAGAGTCGTCGCATGGAGCCATCAGTCCGGCTGAAGTCGCGTCGTCGTCAGCCGCCTTACAAAGGGGAGCGCTGGAGAACGTGATGTTTCGAAAAGAAACCCGAAGAAACCGCGCTGGCAGTGAACACGTTTTGGAGCCGGCTCGAACAATGATGTTCGAGCCTATCCAGCGCCAGTGTCCGAGAAGATCCGACGAGTTGAGTCGGCGCTATTTACTGGGTCCCGCCGAAACCAGGAACTCGTCCTCACCTTCGATCGGATCTGCGACGGACGCCGGCTTTTTCTGCGAGGTATCGAGCTGCGCGCGTGCTCCCATGCTGATGTTGCCGTTCACCTGTCCCCCTTCTTTGAGCGCCAGCCGACGGGCGTGGACATCACCCTCGACCTCGGCCGTCTCCTCGAGGGTTAGCCGGTTCCGCGCCAGGACTCCGCCGTGCACCTGCCCGTGGATGACGGCCTCCTCCGCGACGACTCCGCCGTGCACCTTGCCGCCCCGGAGTACTTCGACCTGAGGCGCGTGGACGGCGCCGGTAACCAGGCCCTTGATAATAAAGACCTGGTCCGACTTGGCTTTTTCGGCTGCGATGATGTCTCCGTCTACCGAGCCTGACACCGCCAACTCGATGCCATGTGCGGTGACGTTGCCGGAGATCTTCCCCTCTATTAGCAACTGGCCGTCTGTTTCACAGTTCCCCTTGAGGTGCATCTCCTTCGAGATTACTGAGAGGATGCTCGCCCCCGGCCCAGCCGTATTCCGCTGTCGTGCTGTCACTTCCCGGCCTTTGGTCGTTTTGTCAAACACGGTCGTCGTGCCTCCACCGAGTGAGTGTTACCGCCGTCCATGACACCTCCCGCAGGATTCGTACCGCTGTTGATGGAGTCAATCGTCTTGCCGACGATCAGTTGGATTTCTGGCTTCATGACGACCACCCCCCTGATCTGAAAGATAGGCAAACCAATAACGGGAAGGAGAACAATCTGCGGTTAGAACATTTCGACTTGATGGAAAGCGGCCAATGTGTGCACCGTTAATTAAGGGGGCGTGCGTCTGCCACAGTGTGGCAACTGCAGAGTCTGGAATCCTGATACCGATAAAGGCGGCACATGGTCTTTCGCAAAACGGTGGCACGTGGACTTGGCTTGATGATGGTACTCGCTGGCTGCGGCCCCAGCACGGGGTTGAATCTCGTTACGGACGGGGTGGTGCTGTTGAGTGGGCTTACCGACGAGTTCAACAATCCGGCCTCGATCTCGAAGTGGCTGGTGCGTGACGAGGTCGAAGGGGACCCATCCGACGGATCGGTCTCGATGAATGGAACCCAGCTGCTGCTTCGTCCTTCGCAAGATCGTTACTTCCTGAATGACCACAGGGGCCTGAGCCTTTTCAAGAACATCAAGTCGGCCGATAACCCGCGTTTCATGATGTGGACCCATATCACGGTGGTGGACCCCGTGTCCGGTGGTGCGCCAACCGAAACGTTTCATTCGGCGGGACTGGTCATCTACCCCGACGTCACTCGGATGAGCGATTGGGTCGTGACGAACATTGGGCTGCAAGACGGAGTGCTTGGCTTCGAAGACAAGACAACCGTCAACGACAATTCCACGCTCACGTTGTACCCAACTGGACAGGAGTTCTCGGGTAGCGTGCGACTGTGCCTGGTCGACGACGTCATCACGGTCTTCACCCGCTTGGACGCCGATCCGGCGTGGACCGAACGGAACAGCTTTACGCACGCCATCGGAACCACGCTCGCGGCCGGCGTCATGATCAATGACTTTCAGGCTGGCAGTGCCGAGGTCGAAGGCCAGTTCGAGTACGTGCGATTCCGGGATATCGATTCGGTCGACGACTGCCGGTAGGCTCTCGGGGGGTCTGACGCGAAGTGGGAGCGCCGTGTCACCTCATCTCGGGGCGGCTGTCCGCGGGCCCGGCCGCACGACCCCACCCAGCGCTCCCAGATGCCCGCTCGACGAGGCGACACGGCGCTCCAGAACCCGTCGCATCGGCCCTTTGGGGGGGGTGCCCCGCACCGCCCCCCTCAGGCTTCTTGATTACGCACTCAGCTAGGTAACGTCCGCACCTGCGACAACAGCGGTGCACGCGTGGTTGCGTTTGACTCCAGTGGCCCGACAGATTGAGCAAATCGCACGGCACCCGAGAGAGAGCCGCCACGAGAGCCACACGGATTCCCCGCTGAAGGAGAACATGTATGAAGAACACTTGGGTATTCGGTCAGGGGGTGGCGGCGGGTCTGGCCGCGTTCGTGTTCTTTGGCGTGCCCGCCGCGGCTCAGCGGACAGCCCCCGTCCAGTTCCGGCCGCACGACATCGCACAGTTCCCAGGCGCGTACGCCGTCGCGGTGGCCGACTTTAACAATGACGGTCGACTCGACGTCATGGCCAACAAGTGGCCTCGCTTGGGCGCTACGGAAGTCGCATGGCACGAGAACCCGACCTGGGAACGCCACGTGATCGTGACTGACGTGTCCGGCGTGCCGAACCAGGCGATTATGGATATCGATGGCGACGGCATCCCGGAGGTAGCGTTCCAGAGCGGGTTCGCGCTGCCCAGTAGTTCGCCCGAGCAGCGGGCCAACAGCGAGGGCCTCAACTGGATCGCGAGGAGCCAGGGCGATCCGCGCGGGCAATGGAAGGCCGAGGTGATCGACAGGTGGGAGACCTCACACGATATCGCGTGGGCCGACCTCGACGGCGATGGCGAACTCGAGCTCGTGAACGCGCCGTACATCGGGGCCGGCAGGCTCGCGCCCACCTACGATCAAGACTTCTCGTCGGTGTTCTGGTACGGCCAGCAGGACGGCTGGCGGCGTCACATCGTCGCCGACGCAGACATCGGGGTCACCTCAAGGTTATCACCGGACGGGCACAAGCCCAGCTCCAGGGATGCCGCCGGTCCCCACCGCGTGCGAGCGGTGAAGTGGGACGGGGATAACCGTGACGCGATCCTCGTCGTGAGTTACGAAGGGATCGCGCTCTACCGAGCCGTGGGCTCCGGCGCCAACATGACGTTCCGGAAGGATCTGATCTCGCCCGGCCGCGTCGAGGCGGCTCCCGCGAAAACCGTGGCGGAGGACCAGCCGGCTCCCAGGTCCGGCACGAGCGACGTCGGCGTGGGGGCCAGCGGCACCAGTCGTATCGTGGCGTCGATCGAGCCCTGGCATGGGAACGAAGTCGTCGTCTACACCGACACGGGCGGAGAGTGGAAACGCCGCGTGATCTACGACGAGATCACGAGCGGGCACGAGATAGTCGTCCTCGATCTCAACGGCGACGGTCGTGCCGACATCGTCGCCAACGACAACAGCCGCAACCCGAACGGGACGCCCGGCGTCCACGTGTTCTTCTCGCCCGAAGATCCCGCCACCGGAGAATGGATCTACTCCAGGATCGAGAGCGAAGCGGGCATGAACAGCTGCGTGGGTGGGGACGTGAACAATGACGGCCGCCCGGATGTCATCTGCACAGGTGGCGGAAACGTCATCCGCTGGTACGAAAACCTGGGCCGCTAGTTCTGGTATGCGACGGTGCGGCGGGGATAGAGTCGGACGCCCCAGCGGACCTGTCCTCACGAAGACGCTGCTCATCACGGGAATGGAAAGTGGCGGTACCGACGATGGGCCCCAGCTGTTGGCGCGCAACAAGATGACAGGCGAAATCGTCGGGGGGGCTGACGTGAGGTGGGAGCACCGTGTCGGCCTTGCGCGTGTGATTGTGTTTCTCTCCAATACCGGCAGATTGAGTAGATTCCACGACCCGCCGGAAACGAGAGCCAGATGGACTCCCCGCCGAAGGAGAACATCAATGAAGAAGACTTGGGTATTCAGTCGGGGAGTGGCTGCAGGTTTGGCAGCGTTCCTGTTGTTCGGTGCCCCCGCCGCGGCGCAATACGGTGCAGTCGACGGCGAATGGCGGAGCTACGGCGGTGATGTGGGGGGAACGAAGTACTCGCCGTTGGACCAGATCGATGCCACCAATTTCAACCGCCTCGGGCAGGCTTGGAGTTGGACGACCGTCGACGCCATGCTGAGCATGGAAATATCCGGGGGTGAGTGGACCTCCAGTTCCGCCAACATCTTCGATGTGCTCCAGGAACAAACGGATGAATTGTGGAGGGCCGACGCACATCCACGGATCTTCAACCTCAAAGCGACGCCGCTGATGGTGGGAGGCCGGCTTTTCTTGAACACGCCACTATCGGTCGGCGTGTCCTTGGATGCGAAAACGGGCGAACCGCTGTGGGTCTACAATCCCAAGAGCTACGAAGACGGGACCACGTCGATGACCGTGATCTGGAACCAACGGGGTGTGGCCTATTGGACGGACGGGGCCGACGATGAACGGGTTTTTTGGGGAACGGGCAACGGCTACCTCATATGTGTCGATGCCAAGACCGGACGGCCTTGCGCGGACTTCGGAGAGAACGGTCGTGTGGACCTGACGGAGACACTTCCGAGAGCGACACGCGGAGATAGAGACTACCTCAACGCTCTGCTTTACTCAGTGCAATCACCTCCGTTGGTCATTCGAAACGTGGTCGTCACGCCCGTATCCATCGCGGACCGCAGGATCACCAAGGAAGCCATCCCTGGCTGGATACGCGGTTGGGACGTTCGCACGGGCGAAGAGCTCTGGTCTTTCCACACGGTTCCGCTAGAAGGCGAATTCGGGGTCGACACGTGGGAGGACGATTCGTGGGAGTACTCGGGCAACGTCAACGTCTGGAACACGTACAGCGGTGACGAGGAACTCGGATATCTCTACGCCCCCACAGGTACGGCGACCAACGACTTTTATGGTGGTCACCGCCTGGGGGCGAACCTGTTTTCGGAGTCGCTGATCGCCATCGACGTCGAGACGGGCGAAAGAGTGTGGCATTTCCAAGCGGTCCATCACGGTCTGTGGGACTACGATTTTCCCACGCACCCGAACCTCATCGACATCAACGTCGACGGCCGCGAGATCAAGGCGATCGCCCAAGTATCGAAGCAGGGTTTCACCTATGTGTTCGATAGGGCGACTGGCGAACCTGTTTGGCCCATCGAGGAACGGCCCGTCGATACGGAGACCAACGTGCCCGGCGAGGTGGTCTGGCCGACACAACCCTTCCCGACGAAACCGGCGCCTTTCGACTATCAGGGCGTGTCGATCGACGACTTGATCGATTTCACGCCCGAGCTTCGCCAGATGGCTATCGAGGCGATCCAGCCCTATCGGTGGGGTCCCCTCTTCGAGCCGATTTCGCTCCACGAGGAAGGCGGGACCCAAGGCACGATCCTGCGGCCCGGCACGGGAGGCGCCATGAGCTGGACCGGGGCGGCTGTGGACCCCGAGACGGGCATCTTGTATGTGCCCTCGCACGACTCGTTCCAGATGATCCACCTGTACGAGCCGCAGGAGACGTTCCCCGGCCAAGCGACCGTCCGGTATACTCACGGCGGCCAAGGCAGTAGGCCCAGCATGCCCAACGGACTGCCGCTGTTCAAGCCGCCTTACTCGAGGATCACGGCAATCGATCTCAATACGGGCGACCATATCTGGATGCAACCGAACGGCAATGGAGACGACGTCCGTAATCACCCAGCGCTCAGAGACCTGGATCTTCCTCCTCTCGGAGATAGAGTCGGACGCCCCAGCGGACCGGTCCTCACAAAGACGCTGCTCATCACGGGAATGGAGAGTGGCGGGACCGACGATGGGCCCCAGTTGGTGGCGCGCAACAAGATGACAGGCGAAATCGTCGGCGCCATCGACCTGCCGGAGGTTGTACTCGGCACGCCCATGACCTACATGGTCGACGGCGAGCAGTACATCGCGTTGACGGTGAGCAGCAATCCGCCCCAGATGCTGGCGTTCAAGCTGAACTCGGCCTTCTGACACCGAGCTCAGCAACAACCATGAAAGGTCCCTTCTTGCCGCTACTGCCCATGAAAAAAGTCTCGCCCACGGTCAGCCCCTCGTTACTCACGAAGCGCTGAAGGTTCTGCTCGTAGTCGGTCGCAAGCGGCAGTCCGAAGCCGAATGTCTCGTCGGTGTATTCCAGTGTCTTCTTCGCGAGGGACCCCGAGCCCATACGGATGAACCGCTCAGCGTAGAAGTCGGCGACGATCACACTTCCCGGAGCGGCGTGCTCCCCGACGTCGCGGAGGGTCCTCCTCACATCCTCCTCGGCCAAGTAGAGCGTCACCCCCTCCCAGATGAAGAGGGTCTTTTTCGTCGGGTCGTAGCCGGCGGCCCGAAGGTTCTCGAAGATGTTGTCCTGGCTGAAATCCACTGGAACGAATGTGACGTGGGTGGCGTCTATGCCGGCATTGCCTAGGGTGGCGACTTTCAGCTCCTGAGTAGGGGCCTGGTCCAGCTCGAAGATGGCGAGCCCGTCTCTCTTAAACTCGCCGTAGGCCCGGGTGTCGTAACCTGCGCCCAGCAAGACGAATTGATCCATGTCACCCACGGCACGCCGGGTGATCCGGTCGATGTAGAGCGTCCTCGCCATCAAGAAGTCACTGAGGCCCTCCCGCCCCTCATCGGGGACCCGGGGATAGCCGAAGTACGCGCCGCTCAGCTTGTACTTCACCCAGAGTGGGATGAAGATGAGCCACAGTCCGAGGGTGGACGTGTTCGGCACGGAATCGGCCAACCGAAGAGTCGCCACGTCCTGCCGCATGTCGAAAACGTGCATCGTCCAGCGTCCATTAAGAACCTCGACCATCGTCTGGGACACTCCCAATCGTTTGCTGACGACCATCTGCTTGTAGGCGACCATAACAAAGCCCATCATCGCTAGGGGCAGGAAGGTGATCTGGAGCACCAGGAAGACCACGAACGAGAGGAGTCGCAAACGTCACTTCTCGGGAGAAGGGGGGAAAACTGCTCTTCGTAACCATGGTTGAGCCCATGAAGTCCTCGCAAGGCCCCCACCCCTACTACGTACTCTGCACTCGTCTACTACGTCATTTGACGTATCCTGCCATAACCGGACTGAACGCATCTTCCCCGTACACTCTAGCCGTAATGGGGAGGGGGAGACCAAAATGCGACCCGGACAACCTTTGCTCGAAGGTGTACCTGAGAGGGTGTACGACTAGCCGGAACGATCCGGAACCTGTCAACGACAATGGGACACTCTACGGGATTAATTAGAGAGCAATGTCCTGTGTGGTGAGGGAAGGGATGGGAGGATTGATGAAGACGGCCTCCGGGAGCGGTTTGGGCTTCGGCACACCTCTGACGAAGCGGTCGGGATGAGCGGCCCATGCTTCGCGGAGCACGGATTTCCTGCCGGCAATGACCTGATCGGCGTTCCCGAAGTGGACCTGCTCGGGGGTTAGCATCGAGATGCCGCCATGGCGGTGCTCGGCATTGTACCAGCGGAAGAACGATCGACAGAACGTCTTGGCTTGGCCCTGATCCCCGAACTGTCCGGGAAACGAGGGATGGTACTTCAAGGTTTTGAACTGAGCCTCGGAAAACGGGTTGTCATCCGACACCTGAGGCCGGCTCAACGAGCGGGTCACGCCGAGGTCAGCGAGAAGTTGAGCGGTGCATTGGCTCGTCATTGGAGCTCCCCGATCCGAGTGCAGGGTCAGGACCCGGGGCTGGACGCCATGCTTCAGGCAGCTCTGCTGGATCAACCGGCCGGCCAGGGCCGAGTTCTCCCGGTCCGCCACCATCCAGCCCACGACGTAGCGGCTGTAGATGTCCATGATGACGTAGAGGTAGTAATAGCTCCACTTCTTCGGCCCGAGCAGCCGCGTGATATCCCAGGACCACACCTGGTTCGGCGCCGTGGCCATCAACTCGGGCTTCTTGTACTCGGGATGGGTGCGCTGCGCCCGGCGTTCCTGAACCGGCACCTCGGAGGCCAGAACACGATACATCGTGCGTTCGCTGCACAGGTAGACCTCTTCGTCGAGCAGCGTGGCCACCACCTCGGCGGGTGAGCGGTCCACGAACCGCTCCGAACACAGCGTGTCGAAGACCTCGCCTCGTTCCGTCTCGCTCAATGCCCGGGCGGGCGTCGGGCGGGGCTGCTGTTGCCCGGTTGATGGGCCTCGACGACGGTACAACGTCGATCGGGAGACCTCGAGGGCCGCGCACGCCGGTTTTACACCGACGTGCTTAGCCAGCTCATCGGCCGCCTTCAAGAGTTTGTCCCGTCGTCGAGGCTTATCCCCAGCAGCCCCGCAACTTTTCCCTGCACGTCGATGATCAGGTGTGCCTTCCTGAGCTCATTCTCGAGCCGTGCGTTTCGCCGCTCCAGCTTGCGTACCTTCTCATCCAGCGGATTTCGCTCCGGCTTGCGGCCGCGTTTCTTCGACAGGGCCTTCAGCGACCCGCTATGCGCCGCCTTGCGCCACGTCGTCAGGTGCGACGAGTACAGGCCCTCTCGCCGCAGGACTTGACCCACCTCGCCGGGCTCGGTGCACCGGTCCGCTTCTTCGACGATCCGCAGCTTGTACGACGGACTGAACCGCCGCCGTAGCGGCCTATCTACTACCTCCGGGTCCGCAGGAGCTGCCGCGCTTCGCTTGGCCTCCCCGGTTCCAGGGGCACTACCATTCTCTTCCATTCTCTCTCGCAGTCCCAACATGTTCGGTTTCTCTGCCTTCGCCCTACTCTAATTCTTTGCGTGCTCCGTGTCTCACGTACGTTGGCAGAGAGGGCTCCGCTGTTCCGGAACCCGACAGTGCGGCCCGCCGCGAGATCGCCCGAATCGAGCAGGCCATCCGCAAGAAGGATGACCGGGTGCTCAAAGAGTATGGCGACCTGCAGGCCTGCCTCGAGCTGAACGACCTCCACCGATCCTCGACTCCCGGAACGATGATCCACGGCTTCGCGACATGGCGCTCGAGACGGCTCCCTGGAGGCGGATTTTGAACGCGGATCGGCGAGCGTCGGTGCTGATCGGCGAGTGCACATCAGGCACATCCCAGTGGGCGTGAACCCCGGCAAGAAATCGTCTAAGTTCAACTAGGACTGCACGATCTGCCGTTCTTGCCGTCCTACCATGCCTGATGCTGCCGTGCTTAAAGGGCGAGAAAACGCCATCAAATGGCGTATGTGGACGCCCCCTGGTGGGCAAGCCCGGCGTCAGAACCGAGTCGGTGGCAGCCTGGTCAGGTACTGTCGTATGTCCGGCCTCTTGATGCAGCCCTCGTCGGCCGCGGGCCCGTATGGTGTTCGTGAGATCGGATCCAAATCGGGAATGCGGGCTCGCAGGCCCTCCGCCATTTTCTGGTTTTTCCGACCCCGTCTTGTCGACCGTTTGCCCTTACCCGTTCCTGCGTCCTGCTGCCCACATCTCCCGGCAGCTTCTCTGCTTGTCGCTTCTCTCCTTTCTCCGGCCGCTCAGGCGGCAGCGCGAACCCGGTAGATCTCCTTTTTCGTGGTCAGCGCCCAGACCCTCCGCGCCGTCCTGTTGGCGAGCGCCACCGCGACCAGCATCTTCGGCTTGCGTGCCAGCATCCCGGCCAGCCACGGATCCGTGATCTCGCCGCGCCGGCTCGCGTGTTGGACGACCGCCATGGCTCCCGTGATCAGGAGCCGCCTGAGATCGCGCTGGCCCATCTTCGATATCCTGCCCAGCTTCGGCTTGCCGCCGGTGGTGTGCTGCCGCGGCACGAGGCCGAGCCAGGCCGAGAAGTCGCGCCCGCGCCGGAAACTCTCCATCGGTGGCGCGAAGGCCTGCAGTGCCAGCGCGGTGATCGGCCCGATTCCCGGGATCGTCATCAGCCGCGCCGTCTCTTCGCCCTCCCGCGCGCTCGCCTGGAGCTCGCGGTCGAGTCCATCGATCTTCTCATCGAGCTCGTCGATCCGCCCGAGCAGCAGCCAGCCCAGCTCGACGACCGCCTCCGGCAGGCCACAGTCCCCGTCTTCGAGCACCCGGGCCAGTTGCCCGATCCGGGCCCTGCCCTGCGGAGCAACAACGCCGTACTCAGCCAGGTGACCCCGAAGCGCATTGATCGTCTGCGTGCGCTGGCGCACCAACAGGTCACGCGTGCGAAAGAGCATCCCCTGAGCCTGCTGCGCTTCCGTCTTGACCGCCACGAAGTGCATGGTCGGACGCTGTGCGGCTTCCGAGATCGCCTCCGCGTCCGCCGCGTCGTTCTTCTGCCTCTTGACGAAGGGCTTCACGTAGATCGGGGGAACCAGCCTCACCTCGTGACCGAGCGCCACGATCTCCCGGCCCCAGTAGTGGGCGCTGGCGCACGCCTCCATCGCCACCGTGCAAGGCGGCTGCGAGGCGAGAAAACGCAGCAGCTTCCCCCGGCCCAGCTTCTTGCGGTACCCTACCGACCCGTCCCGCCTCGCACCGTGTACCTGAAAGCTGCGCTTTGCCAGATCGATCCCGATGATGGTAACCTCCCCCATTGGATGCCTCCTCCCTCAGATGGTTGGAAATGCTCAATACCATCTTGGCACACTGCCATGCCGCCGGGAGGGGGCGTCCACTCCATCGGGAATGACTGGCGGGCATCTCGAACCGGGACCGGGGCCATCGCCTTCTCGACCGGGTGATGGCTCCGGGACATTTGGCTGCTCAACCTGGCCATTCGCTTTCGGTCAATTGGCTCGTGGTCCTCTGGGTCGCCCCGCTGCGTGCCTATCGAGGTATATGGCCCGTCAGGCGAGAGTTGCATGGAGGCACATCACAAGGTGCCAATTGAGCAACTCCAACCGGATAGCGTCACCATAGTTGGCGACATGGCTATGCTCTGCTGTTAGCGGCCTTCCAATATTGCACACATGTTGGAGTGAACCCCCGAGGGTGGACAGTGGGGGTTGGCTGGATTGACCGGTTGAGGGTTTCAGGCTGCATACACACTCTCGAATTCCTCAGGCGGCCTGTAGCCGAGGGAGGAGTGCAAGCGTCTTCGATTGTATACCTCCTCAAGGAAGTGGGGGAGTCGGTTGGCTAGGTCATCAATCGTGCTGTAGTCGTTTGCGAAGATCTCCTCGTGCTTCAGAGTTTTGAAGAAGCTCTCGACGTGCGCGTTGTCATAGGGATTTCCCCGCCGGGACATCGATCCTCGTACGCCCTGGCGGACCGGCTCGAGGGCCGGACTCCCCGGGTTCGTGTGATGATGAACATTCACAAGGAGCTTCCTCTCTCTTTCCCGGGCTCTCCATCCTCCCCGGACCCCTCACCCCCTTTTACACAAATATCGCGACCACTACCACCTGGAGACAGGAGGGGCTCAAGGTGCCGAGCAAGCAGCCGAAACGGGGCCGCCTGTGGTTGACGGACGGCTCGTGTATCCGACTGCGGCCCTTGTACCAACATCACGTATGGGCGTATGACTTTGTGTCCGATCGGACCCACGACGGACGGTCGCTCAAGATGCTGACGGTGCTGGATGAGTACAGCCGGGAGTGCCTGGCGATCGTGGTGACTCGCAAGCTTCAGGCGGACGATGTTCTGCAGACGCTGAGCGAGCTGTTTGCCGAGCACGGTCCACCGGCGAAGCTTCGCTCCGACAACGGTCCGGAGTTCACGGCCCGAGTGGTTCGGCAGTGGCGCGGTGAGTTAGGTGTGAAGACGCTGAACATTCTTTCGACCACTAAGGAATCCGAATGAGCTGTCACCGAGCCATTATCAGGCTGTCCGCTGTGCTAGCCGTTGTGGCCTTGGTCAAGGGGTGCGGGGACGGTGAGAGCCCTACCGTTCCTCCAACGCCAGAGCCCGCCCGTGCGACGACGGTCACTGTGAGCCCGGCCATGGCCGAACTGACCGCGTTGGGCGCGACCGTTCAGCTGACAGCGGAGGTGCGTGACCAAAACGCCAGGGTTATGGCTGGGGCCACCGTGACCTGGACGAGCAGCGCCAGCTCGGTGGCAACGGTCGATACATCGGGTCTGGTGCGGGGGGTCGCCGAAGGAACGGCGACGATCACGGCGAGGGCGGGTAGCGCGCAGGGAACGGCGGAGATCACTGTGGGTCCCAACCCGGACCGGTCGGCGCTGGTGGCTCTCTACAAGGCCACCGACGGACCGAACTGGGTCAACAACCACAACTGGCTGACCGACGCGCCACTGGGGGAATGGCACGGAGTGGATACAGATGGCACCGGCCGGGTCGTTCTGCTGAATCTCCAGGGACACGATGACCCTGATACAGGAGGGAATCCGATACTCTTCGGCCTGCACGGCCCGATTCCGCCCGAACTCGGAGACCTCACCGACCTCACCGAACTGTACCTCCAAAAAAACAGTCTCTCAGGTCCCATCCCGCCCGAGCTTGGGAACCTTGGCAAGCTGACGCGGTTGAACCTGACCGATAACGACCTTTCGGGCCCGATTCCGCCCGAACTCGGGAACCTCGCCAACCTTACCGAACTTGACCTTCGCGGAAACCACCTCAGCGGCCCGATCCCCCGCGAAATCGGCAGCCTCGCCAACCTGACTGCTCTGGGGCTTGGCAGGAACGATCTGACCGGCGCGGTCCCCTCAGAACTCGGGAACCTCGCCAACCTGACTTGGCTGATAATCCGGCAAAACTCACTTACAGGCCCGCTCCCGGTGAGCTTGGTCCGCCTTGACCGGCTGACAACTCTCGCCATCCGATGGAACGATGGTCTCTGCGTACCCGGCGACCCTGCTTTCGTCGCTTGGGTTCAAGGGTTCCGGGCAGATGACCCTTTCGCGGGACCCTGGTGCAACGAGGCCGACCTGGCCGTACTCAAGTCATTGTACAAAGCAACTGGTGGCACCAACTGGACGGAGTCCGGCGGCTGGCTGGGCGACGATCCCATAAGCGAATGGTACGGAGTCAGCACCGATTCCCTCGGCCGGGCGACGGCCCTCGATCTTACCCGCAACGGACTTGCCGGACAGCTCCCGCCGAGTCTGGGCCACTTGGCGCAAATGACAGAGCTGAAGATCGGCAACAACACCCTTTCAGGCCGATTACCCCTGTCCTTGGCACAGCTCAACCTACACGAGTTCCATTACTCCGAAACCGAACTGTGCGCCCCGGCCGAAGAATCGTTCCAGGCATGGCTGAACGGGATCCCCGCCCACGAGGGCACGGGTGTGCAATGCTCACCGGCTTCGGATCACGACATCCTTGTGGCCCTGTACGAGGCGACAGGAGGATCGGATTGGACTCAGAACGAGAACTGGCGTACCAGCGCGCCGCTGGACGACTGGTACGGGGTCGGCACGGACGGCGATGGCCGCGTGGTCCGCCTGGCCCTAGACTCCAACAATCTCTCTGGCTCCATTCCGCCTGAACTCGGGAACCTCGCCAACCTTAGTGTGCTGGCGCTCGTGGGGAACAATCTCTCAGGCCCCATCCCCTCCGAATTCGGATACCTCGCCAACCTGACCGACCTTGACCTTGGCGGAAACCACCTTAGCGGCCCGATTCCGTCCGAACTCGGGAACCTCGCCAACCTCAGGGCGCTGAACCTCGAAGACAACAATTTATCTGGTGCGCTGCCCCCTGAACTCGGGAACCTCGCCAATCTCCGGGTCCTGGTTCTCGCCGCCGATAATTTGTCTGGCATGCTGCCCCCTGAAATCGGCAACCTCGCCAACCTCAGGGCGCTGGATCTCGCCTACAACAAATTGTCTGGTGCGCTGCCTCCCGAACTCGGGAACCTCGCCAACCTCAGAGCGCTGAACCTCGGAGACAACAAATTGTCTGGCGCGCTGCCCCCTGAACTCGGGAACCTCGCCAACCTCGGGGCGCTGAACCTCGGAGAAAACGATCTGTCAGGCCCGGTACCCCCTGAGTTCGCCAACTTGTCGGGCCTGCGGGAACTCGGCCTCTCACACAACCCCGCGCTGACCGGGTCCCTTCCGACTGACCTGACGACACTTCGCCAGCTCTACCTGCTCGCGGCTGGGGGCACTGGCCTGTGTGCGCCGGCGGACCCGGGGTTCCAGAGCTGGCTGGAAGGAATCCAAACGCACCGGGTGGCGCTATGCACGGTAGAGATGCCACCGATTGCTTATCTGACCCAGGCGGTGCAGGCACGGGAATTTCCCGTCCCGCTGGTCGCGGACAAGCGAGCGCTGCTGCGGGTGTTCCTGACGGCCCGGCAGGTCACAGACGCGGGCATTCCGGCGGTCCGGGCCCGCTTCTATCGCGACGGCCGGGAGATCCACGTGGTGGACATCCCCGGCAAGTCGACGCCCATCCCGACCGCGGTGGACGAGAGCAGTCTCACGAATTCGGCCAACGCCGAGATTCCGCGTGGCGTGGTGCAACCGGGGCTCGAGATGGAGATCGAGGTCGACCCGGACGGAACGCTGGACTCGGCTCTGGGGGTCCCGAAGCGGATTCCCCAGACGGGCCGCTTGGCGGTGGATGTCCGGTCGATGCCCCTCTTCGACCTGACGCTGATTCCGTTCATCTGGAGCGAGAATCAGGATTCGTCGATAGTGAGCCTGACCGAGGCCATGGCCGCCGACCCCCTAGGCCACGACCTGCTTTGGCGCACGCGAACACTGCTGCCGGTAGGCAAGTTGAAGGTGACGGCCCACGAGCCCGTGCTGAGTTCGAGAAACAACTCTGTCGACTTGCTAGCCCAGACCGTCGCGATTCGGGCCATGGAAGGCGGAACGGGCTACTATATGGGAACAATGTCGAAGTCGGTGGCCGATGGTCTTGGTGAGGCACATCTCCCCGGAACAGCGAGCTTCTCGATCCCTCACGGGCGCCTGCTGGCGCACGAACTCGGGCACAACCTCAGCCTGGGGCATGCGCCGTGCGGGGCACCCTTTATTGTAGATCGTCATTTCCCGCATCCCAGCGGATCCATCGGGGCGTGGGGGTACGACTTCCGTGACGGTGGCAAGCTGGTGTCACCAGGCCGATTGGACCTTATGTCGTATTGCGCGCCCGAGTGGATCGGCGACTACCACTTCACCAAGGCTCTGCGTTATCGCCTGTTCGAAGACGGGCCACCGACGGCTGCCGCTGCAGCTGCCACCACCAAATCGCTCCTCCTCTGGGGCGGAGTGCGCGTCGACAACGAACCTTACCTCGAACCGGCGTTCGTGATCGAGGCGCAGCCAGCGGTTCCGGACTCCGCCGGTGAATACCGACTCACCGGGCAGTCTGACTCCGGAGTCGAGCTCTTCTCATTGGCCTTCACCATGCCGGAGGTGGCCGACGGGGACCGTAGTTCCAGCTTCGCCTTCGTCCTGCCCGTGCGAGCCGGATGGGAGGGCAGTCTCGCGACTATCACGCTCACCGGCCCGGGCGGTACCGTGAGCCTGAACGGCGAGAGCGACCGCCCGGTGGCCATCCTGCTCAATCCCCGCAGCGGACAGGTGCGGGGGATCCTGCGCGACCAGCCGCCACCGACTCGGGCGGCGAGGGATGCGGCAGGTGCGGCCGCCGAGCCGGGCCTCGAGGTGCTGTTCAGCCGCGGGATACCCGGCACCGCGGCGTGGCAACGGTGACAGCCGGCTTCCCGACGATTACCGCGATTGTAACCGTTCGGCGGGGCCGTGAGGATGGCGTCGGAGCTAGCGGCGGTTTGGTATCCTGCGCGAACGTTCGTGGCCCGACCCCACCGCTGCAGCAATTCGACAGGGGAAGACCGATCAGGCGGTTGCGGTGCAACGCGAACGTTCTCCCCCGCACCATCATGTCCGGGAGGCCGCACTCAAGCTTGCCCCAGTCCGCTCCGTAGCCGGCGCCATCACGGCTTGGCCGAACGGTTACCTGCGATTCCCGTGCCAACCCGACAATTCGTCCAAGGAACTCTTCTACAGCTGATTGGATTCCCGTTCAGAAAGAGGTATCTAATGAGGGAAACATGACCTGCCCCCAAGAGCGGTACCACATCCTATGTTAGTCCCAGCACCTGTGGAGGGCCGTGAAGGACGGGCATCCTCAGGAACCAGGGCGACGGCTTAATCGCCTCAGGGGCCGGGGGAAAGCCGCCGCAGGCGCTGTGGGGTCGGACGGTATTGTACTCGCGCCTCCATTGCTCGACCAGCACGGCCGCCTGCGCCAACGAGTAGAAGATCTCCCCGTTCAACAGCTCGTCCCTGAGCTTGCCGTTGAAGCTCTCGTTGTAGCCGTTCTCCCACGGGCTGCCCGGCTCGATAAAGAGCATCTCGACGCCCACGCGCCCCAACCACCGCCGC